>CAWESL010000022.1:0-210889 GCA_963811705.1 Ignavibacteriota bacterium | reverse complement strand
TGTTGATGAAAACACCTGCGGACAAAGTGGTGGTGTATCTCGTCGTCGCGATCATCGTGCTCCTCGTCATCTATTTTATTCTCGCGTTGATCCTCGGCGCCATTGTCGCGGCCGTCGTCGGCGTGGGCGTGGCAAGCGGGGCAATGGGAATGTGAGTTCTGCGATGTCCGCTTCTTCGATTCTTGAAATGACCCCGGCCGGACTCTACTGTCCCGCCGGGGATTTTTATATCGATCCTCATCGTGCGGTGAACAGGGCGGTCATTACGCACGCGCACGGCGATCATGCGCGGGCGGGTCACCGCGCCGTGATGGCGCATCCTCTGACGCTTGCCGTGATGACGAAACGGATCGATCCGGAGGTCAAGGGGCAGGCCGTGGAATACGGAACGCCCGTCCACCTCAACGGCGTTCGCCTCTCGTTGCATCCCGCCGGGCACGTGCCGGGATCGGCGCAGGTGCGGGTCGAGCAGAATGGGTTCGTGGCCGTCGCGACCGGTGATTACAAGCTGGAGAATGATGGACTCAGCGAACCCTACGAGCAGCAACGGTGCCACTGGTTCATCAGCGAGTGCACGTTCGGTGTACCGGTGTTTCGGTGGGAACGGCAGGCGGACATCGTCGACCGCGTGGTGGCCTGTTACACGGAGAACTGCAATCGCGGGACAACGACGGTGCTCACCGCGTATGCATTGGGAAAAGCGCAGCGGCTTGTCCATCTGCTGGCTCCCCGGGTCGATGCGATCCTCGTGCACCGATCCATCACACCGATCAACAATGCGCTCGCGAAAGCCGGACTCGTACTCCCTGCTACCACCCCGCTGAGCGCGGCAACGCTGGCAGACCATACGCCTTCGAGGCTGATCATTGCACCTTCCGGTGCGCTCCGCGAATCCTGGATCCGGAGTATCGGCCCGGCTTCCGTCTACACGGTCTCCGGGTGGGTGGCGATGCAATCGCGCCAGCGGTCGATGAAGGGATTTGCGCTCTCGGACCATGCGGACTGGCCGGGGTTGATGCAGGCCGTCCGCGACAGCGGCGCAGAGCGGATCTCGCTTGACCATGGATATGTGAATGAATTTTGCGCACACCTCCGGCGGGAAGGGTTCTCCGCGGAGATCCTCAGGGAAAAGAAAACAAAGGTGGGAGAAGCGAAGGAAGGGGATCAGCTGATGCTGCCGTTCTAACGGGGATCATGTGTCGCGGCGCTTCGGGCATCTTTGGCAGGCTTGATTTCCCGATCCGATTTTCTTACCCTACTATGACGGGCGATTAGCTCAGTTGGTTCAGAGCGCACGGTTCACATCCGTGAGGTCATAGGTTCAAGTCCTATATCGCCCACTCACCCTTTAAATCTGTCCGGCGAGACAGGCAAGGGATTCGATGAACAAACATACTCTCTCTCCAGAGCATAGGCCTTCGACCCCGGTAACCGGGTGCGAAGGCCTTTTCATTTTCTGAAAGGAGCACCGTGCGCAAACTGAAAGCGGAAATCATGGACGCCGCCGGGGTGGAACGGACCCTCACGCGGCTGGCGCATGAAATCATCGAACACAATAACGGCGCGCATGATATCGCCATCGTGGGGATCCGCACGCGGGGGGAGTTCATTGCGCGACGCATCGCCGCACGGATCGAGCAATCGGAACAGCTCTCCCTGAAGACCGGCTCTCTCGATATCACGCTCTACCGCGACGACCTCCTCGGGAAGCTTGAACAGCCGCAGCTGAAGTCGACGGAGATCCTGTTCGATATGAACGACCGGAACGTGATCCTAATCGATGATGTGCTCTACACCGGCCGGACCATCCGCGCCGCGCTCGACGCCCTGATCGACATCGGCCGGCCGAAAACAATTCAGCTCGCCGTTCTCGTGGACCGCGGGCACCGGCAGCTCCCGATCCGGGCCGATTATGTCGGCAAAAATGTCCCCACGTCGTCCCGGGAGTCCATCCGCGTCCATGTCAAAGAGGTCGACGGCGAGGACGCCGTGCTTCTGATGCATCCGGAAGACGAACGCTAACACGAAAGAGCCTATGCCATTAGCCAGTCGACATCTTTTGGGTCTGGACGGAATGCCGCGCCAGGACATCCAGCTTATCCTCGACACCGCGGTCTCGTTCCGCGAAGTCCTCGATCGTCCGATCAAGAAGGTCCCGCCGTTGCAGGGCAAAACGATCGCCAACATGTTCTTCGAGAGCTCGACGCGCACCCGGCTCTCGTTCGAGCTTGCGGAGCGCCGGCTGTCGGCCGACGTGCTCGGATTCCAGGCCTCGGGCAGCTCCGTCGCCAAAGGAGAAACACTCAAAGACACCGCCCGCAACATCGAAGCCATGAAGGTCGACATGGTCGTGATGCGGCATGGTGCCGCGGGAGCGTCGCACTATCTGTCGCGCGTCATCGAGGGACACGTGATCAATGCGGGCGACGGGAGCCACGAGCATCCCACCCAGGCCCTGCTGGACATGTACACGATCCGGGAAAAGCTCGGGCGGCTCGACGGACTGCATGTCTGCATCGTCGGCGACATTTCCCATAGCCGCGTCGCACGGTCAAACATCTATGGACTCCGGACCATGGGCGCGAGAGTGTCTGTGTGTGGTCCCGCGACAATGATCCCCCGGGAGATCGAGCGGATGGGCGTGGAGGTGCATCACCACATCGATGATGTCCTCCCGCACGTCGACGTGCTGAACGTCCTGCGCATTCAGCTCGAACGCGATGCGGGACGGCTCTTCCCGTCCATCCGGGAGTACCACAATTTTTACGGCATCACCCGGCGGCGACTGGAAAAAGCGGGGCGGACGATCACGGTCCTTCACCCCGGTCCGATCAACCGAGACGTCGAACTGACCTCGGATGTCGCCGACGGCGAACACTCGGTGATTCTCCAGCAGGTTCTGAACGGCGTGGCGGTCAGGATGGCAGTCTTGTACCTTCTTTCCACCCGGTAACGAATGGCGGTTACCGATCACGGACAGATGCAACAGACCAAACGAAGGACGTGTCGAAGTCATGGCTCAATTTCTTCTCAAGCATGGAACGCTCATCGACCCCGTTTCGGGACACGATGGCGCAATGGACATTCATGTCGTGGACGGCACGATTTTCCAGCTCGGGCCCAACCTTTCGGCGCCCTCCGCCCAGGTGATCGACCTGAAGGGGAAGATTCTCGCTCCCGGCTTCATCGACATGCATGTCCATCTCCGCGAACCGGGATTTGAACACAAGGAGACGATTGCCAGCGGGGTCGCCGCAGCGGCGGCCGGCGGATTCACCGCCGTCTGCTGCATGCCGAACACCAACCCCGCCATCGACGATGAATCGGTGGTGCAGTACATTCAGTCGAAGGCGCGCGTTGCGCTTGGAGGGATCGTCGACGTCCACCCTGTGGGCGCGGTGACCGTCGGAAGGAAGGGGGAGCAGCTTGCACCTCTTGCAGAGCTTGCCCGGGCGGGCGTCGTTGCCTATACCGACGACGGCGAACCGGTCTTCAATCCGGAACTGCTGCGCCGGGCGCTTGAGTACGGATCCATGTACGGGCGTCCGGTCATTCAGCACGCCCAGGATCCTTTGCTGACGAAGGGCGGGGTGATGCATGAGGGGTTCGTTTCGACGGAGCTCGGGCTGCCGGGCATGCCGGGCATTGCCGAGGATGTCATGGTCGCGCGGGACATCCGCATCGCGGAGTTCACGCGAGGACGCTACCATGTGGCTCACGTGAGCACTGCCGCGACGGTTGAACTGGTCCGGGAGGCAAAGAAGAAGGGGCTCGCCGTTTCGTGTGAGGTCACCCCTCACCATTTCACCTTGACCGATGAAGCCGTCCGAACATACGATACCAACACCAAGATGAATCCTCCGTTGAGAACGGAAGAGGACCGGGAAGCGCTCAAAGGGGGATTGCGTGACGGGACCATCGAAGTGATCGCCTCAGACCACGCGCCCCATTCTTTCGACGAGAAGGAGGTGGAGTTTCAGACCGCGCCCTTCGGCATCGTCGGCTTGGAAACGGCGCTCGGACTTGCAGTCACGGAACTGGTGCGCAAGAATATTCTGACGCTTTTTCAACTGGTGGAAAAACTTTCTTCGAATCCGCGGCGGCTCCTCGGACTACCGCCGATCCGGATTGCCGAGGGTGCAGAAGCCAACCTCACGATCTTTGACCCCGCTGCGGGATGGATTGTCGATCCCACGCAGTTCAAATCGCATGCGCGCAATACGCCGTTCGGCGGCTTCAGGCTTTTCGGCAAGCCGATCGCAGTGTTGAATCATGGGCAGAGCTATTGGGCAAACGCGTAGGGCAACCGGACGAGGACCGATAGCAGATGGACTGACCACTGGCCACTGTTCACTGACCACTGTCTGCTGTCCGCTGAATTAGACGCTGACCTTCGGAGTAGTCGCTCACAGGTTTGCTCCGCCCGATTTTTCGACCTCATTCTCATTTTTTCCCGCCTCCTCATGTTGGCACGGCTTTTGCCCTCTCCCTCTCGGCAGAATACCGCAGGAGCCCCATGAAAGCCATACTGAGTTTTTTCCTCGCGTTCACGAGTCTCTTGATCATCGGCTGCGAGTCGGCGATTCCACCGGACACCAGGCCGCCGGCACCCCCCACAGGGCTCTCGACGGCAACGGGCGACAATTTCATCGAGTTGTTCTGGAACAAGAACCCCGAGCACGATGTCGCAGGGTACAACGTTTTTGTGAGTTCGAGTTATGACGGTAGATACGATCTGATCGGTTCGACGCGCGTTCCGCATTTTGTCGACAGGGGAGCGGTAAACGGAAATGTGTACTACTACGCCGTCACGGCGTTTGATGAAGACGGGAACGAGAGTGCGCTCAGCAGAGACATGGCCTATGACATCCCGCGGCCGGAGGGCTACGGGGTCTCCCTTGCGGACGTCCATCGGAGTCCCGCGGGGAGCGGATACGATTTTTCCCGGAGCGCGGTTGTCGCTTATGATGACGAATATGCAGACATGTATTTCGAAAACTATCGCGATACGCTGTTCATGAACGTGCGGACCGACACCGACATCGAAGACATGGGACCGACGGAATCGGTCCTGGAGATTTCCACCGCTCCCTCGGGAGGATGGTCTCGGACACATGACGTCGTGTTGCAGGCAGGGCACACGTATTTCGTCTATACCTGGGACGGCCATTATGCCAAATTCCGTGTGTCGTCCCTTTCAGGCTCGAATGTCGTGTTTGACTGGGTCTATCAGGTTCGGAGTTTGACGCCGATTCTCAAGCACGGTTCCGGCGAACGCCCTCCGGCGGTCCTGAAGAGGCCTGCGTGAAGCGGCGCCGAGGCATTGGACCTGAGAATGACAATGGAGAAACGGTGTGCCGCTCTTCCGGAGGTGATGGTGGCCGGAAGGGCGGCCCCTTCTCCATTGCTCATTCTATTGCATCTTTTGCCGGGGTGGAGTATAATAATGCTTCGAATCACGCGGCATCGACCATGGATCATTCAGCCTTCGGGAGAAGCGTGCTTGTTGTCGGGGTCCTCGCTCTCTGTTCTCTCATAACTTTCTCGGCGCAATCCAGCGTCGGATTCGCCGGCTCTCCCCAACCACGCATAACCCAGGTCGTGTCCCACAAGACCGATCCCCCGAAACAGCACTATCGTGAAGTGTTTTCGGAAATTGAACGCGGTCTCAGTGCAGGGAACGTCAACGGATTTTCCGGGGTCTTTGCCCCGGAGGTGCAGGTGAACCTTCGCGGGGGAGAAAACGGCTATTTCAGCTCCCATCAAGCGTACTACCTGCTCGATACGTATCTCCGGTCCCGCCGTCTTGCCAATCTCGCCTTTACAACGTTCGGCGAATCGGATGCTAATCCGTATGCGACGGGCGGAGCAAACCTCCTCTACCGCGGGAGCAAAGATTACGTCCAGGTCTACGTCGCCCTCTCACTTTCGGGCGACCGATGGGTCATCTCCCGCATCAACATTTATTGAGCTCCTTCTGGCGTGAACGAATTCCTCCTGCGATGGCGTTCGCGATGGTCGGGCACTTCCCGCGGTTACGCGGTTCTTGCCTTCCTTCTCCTCCTGATCGGTGCCGCACAGGCGATCGAGTGGGCCGTTCTTCGTCACGCCGATCAGAATTTTGAAGCCGTTGTTGACGAACGGTGTGCCGGGTACCTTCAGACTGCCGTCCAATCCTTCGCCGATATTCAGCGCTCCACCCGCAGGGTCGCCACGGAAACCGCCGGACAATCCTCGGTCATCGAATATCTGGCGCGGCGTGACACCTCCCGCGCGGCGATCTTTCCATCAGTTGTCAACCTGGCGCGGGACCAGGACGTCGGCATCGAGGTCTATGATCGGAATGGTTCGCTGATCTGTTGGGAAGGGAGGAGCGGTGCCCGTCATCCGCGTGAAGTACGCCTCGCGCTGGACGGCCAGATGACGTCGTATGTCACGATGACGCCGATCGCTTCCCAGCTCTTCGTCACCATTCCCGTACGGGCCGAACGCTCCATTCTCGGCGCGGTGATGGTCCGGCGAACGATCGACGTCAACTACCCGCTCAACAACCGCTATATCCGGCGCGAAGGTCTCACGACGACGCTGACCCATCTCCTGGGGGTAACGATCGATTTTGACTTCGCACCGGATGCCCAACCCCGGAAAGACGGGCGGTATGCATCCGCCGTCCTCTTCGGGATCGACAGCAGCCGTGTCGGCGTCGTGAATGTGCTGCGGCCGCCGCGTGCGGCGTTTCTCGATTCCCTTGCGCTTCCGTTCGACAACGCGACGACGCTGTTCGTTGTTGCGGCGATTCTGGTTCTCGGGTTTCTCCTCTGGCGCCTGTTCGACCGCCCCGGAGTGTCGCCCGCCATCCGCATTCCCGGCGTTCTCGGGATCATCTGGGGGGTGCGATTTGCACTCCTCTTCCTCGATGTCGGGAGCATCGTCCCCATTGGATCTCTCTTCAATCCCGCGCTCTTCGCGTCCCAGTTCGGCGGAGGCGTTGCGCGCTCGCTCGGCGATATGACGCTGAGCGTGGCTGCACTTGCCCTCTCCCTCTGGTATGTCTGTTTTCACGCGAAACCCTTCGGATCGCCCGCACCGCTCGGGCAACGCAGTCTGCCGGAGATGCTCCTGCGAATCATCGGCGCGCTGCTCATCGGTTTCTTTCTCCTGTGGCTGCTGCGCGGCTTCGGGGCGATTGCGCGCGGCGTGGTGTTCGACTCCACCATCCACCTGAACGACCCGCGCGAGGTGTTCCCGGGCCTGGAACTCAGCGTCATGATGGGCGATGTGCTTGCAGCCGCGGTCTGTCTTGTCGTCGTCGGAGCGGCAGGCGTCTGGATGATGCTTCGGCTGATGTTCAACCGGTTGACCTATTATCGACGGGATTGGGTCCTCATGCTCGGGGTCCTGCTCGTGTTCTCCTGGGTGTTCGGACAGATCCAGGAAACCCCGCTCATGGACACCGTCCACCGTGTGCTCTACGCGTGTCTCATTGTTGGCGCGGCCTGGGTCGCAGTGAAGCAGCGTTCGCAGGGGAAGAAGATTCTGACTGTGCGGAGCGCATCTGCCTTGCTGTTCGGAGCCGCCCTTCTCTATTATCCGCTGATCGATCTCAATATTCGGGACAAGGACCGCGATCGTGTCGAAAGCTTCGCCCGGGAAGCGATCCGACCCATCGACAGCTGGCTGTCCCTCGTCGTCGATGACGGGCTCGATGGTCTCTCGAACAACGACGCCGTTGAAAGCATCGTCGACGGCGACAGCGTTTCTGTCGATCGCCTTGCCTTTATTCGTTGGGCCCAGAGCCTGGCCTGCCGGGAAGGGTACGCCTCGCTCTTCGAGTTGACAGACACCACCGGTACGCCGATTAGCCGGTTTGCCATCGGCAGCCAGATTCAGGGGGCGCTCGAGTCGGATACGCTGTTTACGCCGGTCCGCAAGCGCGTCGTCGCAGTTCGTGAAATTGGGAGCGGCATTACTGCCCTGCACGTCTACTACGGGACGAGTCCGGTGACCGGGTTCAAAGGCGAGCTGCTCGGGTATGCGAAGGTCCTCGTCGCGGCCGGGCCGCAATCGCTGTTCCGCGGAGAAAACCCCGGCGTTCTTCGCCCGGCCGGGCCCGAAGGACTGCGCTCGTTCTACAGGCCGGTGACCGTGTCCGAATATCATGACGGCGTGATTTTCTCGAGCAACAACCCGAATGTCCCTTTCCGCCGTCCGATGCCCGCCGCGATTGACACTCTCCTGGCCACCATGCCGGCCGTCTGGACCGACGAAACCATCGGTGGCGACAGCTATGAATCATATTACATCCGGCGTCCCGGGAGCAACAGCGATGTCGTGGCGCTCTCCGTTCAGGACCCGGGCGTGGAGTGGCACCTGGTCGGCCTCGTGCGATTATTCGGTTTTTGCGGCGCCATCGTCCTGGCGGGCATCGTGATTGCTTTCGGCATCCGGAGTTTTGTCGGCCGCAGCTTCGCGCTCACCTTTCGCGGCCGGCTTCTTGGCGCTCTGCTTGTCACCGCGGTCATCCCTCTTGCCGTCAGTACGATCTACAGCCGGTATTATGCCCGTGAGCGGCACATGGCGGCGACCTCCACGCGCTTAAGCGACTACACGCTGGCCATCGCACAGAATATTCCGACCCAACCCGACTCCCTGATGCATTTTGCTCCGGAGGGCGCAGCGGTGGGAGCGGAACAGCTCGCGGCGGATGTCGGAACGGACTTCAACATCTATGAAGGCGATCGCCTCGTCATCACGAGCAGACCGGAGCTCTTTGATGCGGGAATCCTCGACCGCCGGATGAACGGCGACGCATTCTTCCAGTCGTACGTCATCGGCAATCGCTTCTTTGTGGAAAACGAACGGATCGGCGTGTACGAGTATGCTGTCGGGTACCGCCCGGTCATGAGCGATGACGGCGTTGTGGAGGCGGTGATTGCCGTGCCGATGCTGTATCGCATGGATGAACTCAACGAAGAAGTGGCCGGGAGGAACGCCTTTCTCTTTGCGGTGTACTTCGTCGTCTTCGCCGGTCTCATCGGTCTTGCGGCCCTCTTTGCCGGACGCATTGCCGCGCCCATTCAGGCACTGACCGAGGCAACCGGGCGGATCGCGAAGGGCGACCTGAATGTGGATCTCGGGCACTTCGCGGAAGAAGGAGAGATCGGCGACCTGATCCGCTCCTTCGAACGCATGGCAGTCGAGCTGAAGGAAAGCAGGGAAAATCTCGTCCGCGCGGAACGGGAACTGGCATGGAAGGAGATGGCGCGGCAAGTGGCGCATGAGATCAAGAACCCCCTTACCCCGATGCGGCTCGCAGTCCAGCATATGCGAATGGTCTACCGGGAAGGGGCGGAGGGGTTCCGGGAAGTCTTTGAGGAGGTGACGCGCACACTGCTTCATCAGATCGACGCGCTGAGTCGCATTGCCTCCGAGTTTTCCCATTTCGGACGCATGCCCCGGCCTCAACACGTGCCCTGCAACATCAATGACGTCGTGAAAGAATCGGTGGCGCTGTTCGAACAAGAGGTCGGGCTGACCTTTGAGGTCGGACTGGAAGAACCGCTCCCGGAGATCCTTGCCGACCCGGAGGAGCTCCGGCGGGCGTTCATCAACGTTCTCCGAAACGCAGTCCAGGCGATGAACAGCACCGGGCGGATCACGGTCACGAGCCGGCTGAAAGAACAGATTGCCGAAGTGACGTTTCAGGATTCCGGGCCGGGTATCCCCGACGACGTGAAACCAAAATTGTTCCAGCCGAACTTTTCAACGAAGACGGAGGGGATGGGGCTCGGGCTGGCCATCGTGAAGAAGACGATCGACGATCTTCACGGGACGATCGAAATAACCAGCGAGCCCCGCCGCGGGACATCGGTGATCATCCGGATTCCTGTGAAGCGGGATGAGGAGATCGGGGGAAACGGGGAACCGGCATGAACATTCTCCGACCGGAGAACTTTCGCGGCCGCCCCGTCATTGCGGGCCTCAGCACCCGCGCCGGAGTCCCGCCAGACAAACCTCTCGGGATGAACCTCTCCTACAATGTCGGCGACAATCCTGATGCGGTGCGCCGGAACCGCGACGCATTCTTCGGCGCCCTCGGAATCGTCGAGCACGAGCTTGCCATCCCCGGCCAGGTGCACGGCAATACCATTCTCAAGGTCGATCACCCCGGCCACTATCCTGACTGCGACGGGTTGATCACGGCGTGCAACCGGTTGTTCCTCTGCATTACAATCGCCGATTGCATCCCCGTGCTGTTCTTTGATCCGCGGTCGATGTCCGTCGGCGCCGTGCATTCCGGGTGGAAGGGGACTGTCGCTGCGATCGCGCAAGCGGGCATCCGGGAGATGACGGCACAGTTCGGTGCGAGTGCCGAAGACATTCTCGCATACGTCGGTCCGGGAGCCGGGGCCTGTTGCTATGAAGTCGGAGAAGAGGTCGCTCGGAAGTTCGACGAACGATTTGTCAGACGCGGATCGCCACCGATTGTGGATCTGAAAGGATCGATTGTGGACCAGATGTTGAAGGCAGGGTGCAAAAGAGAGAACATTGAAGTCAGTCCGGCGTGCACGGTTCACGAACCGGAATACCACTCCTTTAGGCGCGATGGCTCGTCTTCGGGCCGGATGATGGCCTGCATTGGCCTTTTTCGGCCGAATTGAGGCCAAATTGCATTGATTTTCCTCCCCAAGTTGTCTATCTTAATGCCTCATTCCATGAATTCAAGGGAGTCCTATGTGCGGCATCGTCGGGTATATCGGCACGCGAAACTGCGTTCCCATTCTGCTGGAGGGGCTGCGGCGACTTGAATATCGTGGATATGATTCTGCCGGGATCGCGCTCATACAGGACGGCTCGTTCTTCATTAAGAAGCAGGCCGGGAAGATCGCCGACCTTGCAAAGACTCTTAAGACTTCCAACAGCTCCGTTCACAGCACCCTGGGGATCGGCCATACCCGGTGGGCGACGCACGGTGAACCGAACGACATCAATGCTCACCCGCATTTCGACTGCAAGAATGAAATCGCGGTGATCCACAATGGGATCGTCGAGAACTTTGCGACGATCAAGAAAAGGCTTTCGCAACAAGGGCATAAGTTCGTCAGCGCGACGGACACCGAAGTCCTCGCCCACCTGATCGAGGAAATGTATGCGAAGGTGCATGACCTGACCACGGCAGTGCGTCTGGCGCTCCTGGAAGTCGAAGGTACGTACGGGCTCGTGGTGATTTCCACGCACGAACCGGACAAAATTGTAGCGGCACGCAAAGGAAGTCCGCTGATCCTCGGCGTCGGCGATGGCGAGAACTTTGTTGCGTCGGATGCCTCGGCGGTGGTCGATCACACCCGTCAGGTCGTTTATCTCTCCGACGGCGAGATCGCGGAAATCACCGCAAATGGATTCCGGACGATGACGATCGACGATATCGCGGTCGAGAAGGAGATCGAAGAGATTACGTTCGAGCTTGCGCAGATCGAACGCGGCGGCTTCGACCACTTCATGCTCAAAGAGATCCATGAGCAGCCGGAAACGATCCGGAACGCAATGCGCGGGCGCTTGATGGCGGACGATGCGGAAGTTGTTCTCGGCGGATTGCGGGATGTGCGCGACAGGCTGATCAACGCCCGCCGGGTGATTCTTGTCGCCTGCGGGACGTCCTGGCATGCGGGGCTGGTCGGCGAGTATATGCTTGAGGAGATCGCAAAGATCCCGGCCGAAGTCGAGTACGCCTCGGAGTTCCGGTATCGCCACCCCGTGATCAAGCCGGATGATGTTGTGCTGTGCATTTCGCAGAGCGGGGAGACGGCTGATACGCTTGCGGCGCTGCGCGAAGCGAAAGCGAAGGGCGCAACGGTGCTGGGCATCGTGAACGTGGTCGGAAGCTCCATCGCGCGCGAGTCGGACGGGGGCGTGTACATCCATGCCGGCCCCGAAATCGGTGTTGCCTCCACAAAGGCTTTCACGTCCCAGCTCACCGTGCTTTCGCTGATCACGGTCATGCTGGCACGGGCCCGCGGGATGAGCAAGGCCGACGCCAAAGTGCTCACGGGGGAAATCGCGAACCTGCCGGAAAAGGTCGCGCAGGTCCTTCAGAATGTCGACACCGTCAAGGCGGTCGCGAACGAATTCAAGGACACCCAAAATTTCCTCTATCTCGGCCGGGGGGCGAACTTCCCGGTGGCGCTCGAAGGAGCGTTGAAGCTGAAGGAAATTTCCTACATCCATGCGGAAGGCTATCCGGCGGCCGAGATGAAGCACGGCCCGATCGCGTTGATCGACGATCACATGCCGGTGGTCTTCGTCGTCCCGAAGGACGCGATCTACGACAAAGTGTTGAGCAACATTCAGGAGGTCCGCGCGCGGAAAGGCCGCGTGATCGCGATCGCCAATGAAGACGATACGGAGATCGACAAGCTCGCCGAATTCGTGATCCGGGTGCCTCGCACCTATGGGTTCTTCGGACCGATTGTCAATGTGATCCCGTTGCAGCTCCTGGCGTACTACATTGCGGTCGCGCGAGGGTGCAACGTGGACCAACCACGCAATCTGGCCAAAAGCGTGACGGTAGAATGAATCGGGTTTGAAAGAGCAAAGAGTAGGACGTAGGAAGTAAGAAGTAGGAAGAAAGACTCTGCTTGAAATCTTTGCTCCGTTTTCTTCGTACTTCATACGTCCTACTTCCTACTCCAAGCTGTACGAAGCCATTTTTCTCTCAGACGTTCCATCTTAATGCATAATCAGAGCCACGAGAGCCATGAAGCAAGAGCCGCGGTTCAAACCGAATGAATGGGCGTTAATCCTTGGTGCCTCGAGCGGGTTCGGCGGGGCCGCTGCGATCGAGCTCGCCCGGGCCGGGATGAATGTGTTCGGCATCCATCTGGACCGGCAGGCGACAATGGGATCGGTCCAGCAGATCCTCAAAGAGATCAAGCACACCGGCAGGGAAGCGGTCTTTTTCAATATCAACGCGGCCGACGCCATCAAGCGGGCGGAAACCCTGGACGAAATTCAGGAGCGCTTCGCCGGGTCGAACGATACCGTTCGACTCCTGCTGCACTCACTCGCATTCGGCACGTTGAAACCGTTCATCTCGAAAAAGCCCGAGGATGCCGTTTCGCAGGCCCAGATGGAGATGACGCTCGACGTCATGGCCAACAGTCTCGTCTACTGGACGCAGGGATTGATCTGGCGAAGCCTCATCAAGCGCGGCGGCCGGATTTTCGCCATGACCAGCTCCGGTGGACATACTGCTCTCCCGAACTACGGTGCAGTCTCCGCCGCAAAGGCCTCGTTGGAATCGCATATCCGTCAGCTTGCCACGGAACTCGGACCTTTCGGGATCACGGCAAACGCCGTCATGGCGGGAGTGACCGACACGCCGGCGTTGCGGAAGATCCCGGGGTCGATGCAGATGCTCGAGGTTGCGAGGCGAAAGAATCCCGGAGGCAGGCTTACCACTCCGGAAGACATTGCCAAGGCGATTGTGCTGTTTGCCGACGAATCCGCACATTGGCTGTCGGGCAATGTGCTCGGTGTAGACGGCGGCGAGGACATCGTCAGTTACATCGGGCAGAAAAGCGCTACCGAACTGTAGTAAGCAGACAGCGGACAGCAGACAGTCGAAAGTCAGGTACCATTGACAATTTCCCATTGCTGTCCGCTGACTACTGTCGGCTCTCAGTAGCCGATCGACCCACCTTGTTCTTCGACAATCTCTGATACTGATTCTCCCACTAGAACCGATCAAGGACGTTCGCTATGGCAGACTTTGCATTTTCGGCTGAACAACTCATGCTTCGCGAGATGGCGAAAGATTTTGTGAACCAGGAAATCAAACCGCGCGCAGATGACATCGATAAAAATGAACGCATTCCTGATGAGTTGATACAAAAGATCAAGGACATCGGATTTCTCGGCGCGGCATTTCCCGAGGAATACGGCGGGGGGGGCTTCGGGGAAGTCGGGTATTGCCTCATGCAGGAGGAGATCGGTCGCGGGTGTCTGTCGACGGCGACGTTCATCGGCGCACACCAATCGATCGGCGCGAATGCCATCTTTCTCGGGGGAAGCGAAGAGTTGAAGAGGAAATACCTCGTGCCGTTGGCCGAGGGGAAATACATCGGCGCGTTCGCTCTTACCGAAGTGCTTGCGGGTTCGGATTCCTTCAATCTCCGGACGAAGGCGCACAAAGAGGGGAACGAATGGGTGATCAACGGCGAGAAGATGTGGATCACGAACGGCGGGATCGCGGATGTGGTGTCCCTGTTCGCGCGGACCGAGAAGGGGATCACCGGATTTCGTCGTCGAGACAAAGACGCCGGGGTTCATCGCGGGTCCGCCGGAAAAGAAAATGGGAATCCGCGGGAGCGTGACGAATCCCATCACGCTGGACAATGTTCGTGTCCCGCAGGAGAACATGATCGGGGAAGACGGGCGGGGGTTCCTGATTGCGATGCGGACGCTCGATGCCGGTCGGCTGGGGCTCGGTGCGGCCTGCCTCGGCGCCTCGAAGGAGCTGTTGGAGCTGTCGGCGCGATATGCGAAGGAGCGGAAGCAGTTTGACGTCCCGATCGCGCAATTCGAAGCCATCCAGTTCATGCTCGCCGACATGGCGACGATTATTTTCCAAATGGAGTCGATCGTCTACCGGACAGCGTTTCTGTATGACGACGGCAAGCCGATTTCGCGGCAGTCGGCCACGGTGAAGCTTGCCTGTTCGGAAGGGATCTGCAAAGTGGCGGACATGGCGGTACAGATCCACGGAGGGATGGGGTACTCGCGCGAGTTGCCGATCGAGCGGTTTTATCGTGACGCGCGGATCAACAGGATCTTCGAGGGAACGAACGAGATCCAGAAGGTGGTGATCTCGCGGGAAGTGTTGAAGAAGAACGGGAAGCTGGTGTAGGGTCTTGGATTTTTCGCTGAGTTTTGGTATAATTAAAGATATTTGTTTTGGGGTTGTTTTCGGATTCGTCCCGCTGACGCGGGACGAGATCCTCAAAATTTCATGAACTTAACTTTGTCGCCTCCGGCGACTCGTTAAGTTCAGAAATTTTGGGACGGGTAGCTCAGTTGGTAGAGCAAAGGACTGAAAATCCTTGTGTCGGCGGTTCGATTCCGTCCCCGTCCACGCGGTCCGTTCCGACTCCGTCGGAACGGACCGAATTGAGAATTCTGAGTTCTTAGTTCAGGATTCTTAATTCAAAGAGCTCCCCACGCGCCTTTATCCTCGATCTTCCATTCTCTACCCTCCATTTTCCATTCACGGATCAAAACAAATTCACATGGGAAAGGGGGGAGTGTGCCCGGACCTTGCGCTTGCATATTGGGGTGGGAATGGCGATATTTGCATATCGCGATTTGCAAATCGCGATATGCACTGCAATCTGGAGATGGTCATGAGAGAACACCGAGGAATGCGACCACAAGATGTCGTAATACTCCTTAAGTTGTTTGTCCTCGCAGACAAACCCTGGCGGATGGTGGACATTGCACAGTCGTTGGGGATCAGCCAGTCAGAGGTCACGCAGGCACTTGAACGGAGCAGGGTGGCGGGTCTTGTAAGTAACGACAAACGACACTTGCATGTGAAGGCACTTCTCGAGTTTCTCATGCATGGTATCCAGTATGTCTTCCCTGAGCGACCTGGTGGGCTCGTCCGCGGCATCCCCACCGCACACTCTGCGCCACCACTCAGCGACAAGATCGTCCAGGGTTCCGAAGGTCCTTACGTATGGCCGTATGAAGAGGGGACAGAGCGAGGGCAGATGATACGCCCTCTCTTTCCTTCTGTCCCGAAAGCGGCACTTCAGGACCGCAAGCTGTATGAGCTACTCGCGCTGACGGACGCTCTTCGAGTAGGCCATCCTAGGGAAAAAGCCCTGGCCATGAAGGAACTTGAAAATAGAGGGCAGCAGTGATACAGGATAATACTGAACGACTCATCATTGTGGCCGAAGGCTTGGATGCACTTCTTCCTGATGTTGTATTCGTGGGCGGAGCGGTCACTGCACTCTATGCAACGAAACCTGCTTCACCCCCACCTCGTCCTTCCGTCGATGTGGACTGCGTGATTCAGATTTCGTCACGGATCAAATATGACAAGCTGGAACGGCAACTTGAGTCGCTTGGCTTCCAGCATGACACGTCCAAAGGCGCTCCCGTCTGTCGCTGGATGTATCATGGGATTCAAGTTGACGTGATGCCAACAGATCCCGATATCCTGGGATTCGCGAATCAATGGTCAGCAAAAGGTTTTGCGTCAACTGTCGACTATTCTCTTCAGTCAGGATTGACCATTCGCATACTTTCGGCCCCGTATTTTCTGGCCTCAAAACTCGAGGCACTTAAATCGCGCGGCGGCGATTTGCGCCTGAGCGGGGACTTCGATGATGTAGTATACCTTCTTGACAACCGCGACGAGATTCTCGCTGAAGTAATGCAAACTAGCAGCGAGGTGCGGGCGTTTGTGAAGGAGAGAGTAGCCGAACTGAGTCAGGGGGCGGGACTCCAAGAAGCAATCGAGGCTGTGATCGGTTTTGGGTCAGACCGAAGGCGCGCACCCACCATCCTGAGAATCTTCGAATCTCTGGCGCGTCCATAAGCGGAAGTGTGGCCAGACACAGCGCCGACGTCAATCGTGGAAGGAAGAACACGAAGAAGACCAAGAACAAGACCAAGGACAAGAAGAAGAGCAAGATCAAGAACAAGAACAACGACAATGGCAAGGCCGTCAAAAGAGAGAGTAGCCGCGAGAAGGATCATCAAAAAGGCGAGAACGATGATGAAAGTGTCAAGTTCAGATCCGAATCAAATCCTTTGAACGGGAGAAGTGTTGACGGACACCTTCAGTGCAAACGGATAGAGTATCCGTTTGCCTTGTGCGGATTATACCTGGTGCTTCGGACGCAGCCGTTACAACGTGTCCAAGAAACACGATTTTGTGGACACGTTTCTGTGACCTGTCCACGCAGTGGGCACACGATGAAGGACCCGTCAGGCCGCTGAATGGACTCTATGGCCGTGCTGACGTGGAGTCAATTTTAGTCGCAGGCAGATATGCCTCTGGTTACGATAGCGCGAGTCGGATCTCACGTTTCCCACGTGCTCTTCAGAAATAGTCAAGGAAATCCCATGAAACTCGTTCGACTTGCATTCCTCTTCGTCCTGGGTGTTCTGCAGACTCTCCCCATCGTTGCCCAACCTTCCCGGCTCGACAGCCTGGACGCTTTCGTCAAGGAACAAATGGCGATACGCCACATTCGCGGCCTCTCGCTCGCGGTCATCGAGGACGGTCGGATCGTGGTGTCACGCGGATACGGCGTGGTCGATGATGGGAGCAGCGCACCGGTGACGCCGACGACGCTCTTCCAGGCGGGCTCCATTAGCAAACCGGTCTCCGCCCTGGGCGCGCTTCACCTCGTGGAGGCGGGTCGCCTGACGCTGGACGGAGACGTGAATGCCGTGCTCAAAAGCTGGCACGTTCCCGAGAATGCATTTACGGTGAAGGAGAAGGTTACACTCCGAAGGATCCTGTCTCACAATGCAGGACTTACCGTTCACGGTTTTCCCGGTTATGATGTGGCTCAACAGATGCCGACGCTGGTGCAGGTGCTCGACGGCGCAGCCCCCGCGAATACTCCTCCAATTCGGGTTGACACCACTCCCGGGTTGATCTGGCGCTATTCGGGCGGTGGATTCACCGTGATGCAACAGATGATCATCGATGGCAGCGGCATGCCGTTCCCCCAATACATGCAACAGACCGTACTCGCACCGATCGGCATGACGAACAGCTCGTATGAGCAGCCGCAACCTCCGGCGCGGGCCAAGCTCACGGCCGGCGGCTACTATGCCGATCGCACTCCCGTGCAGGGGCGCTGGCATGTGTATCCGGAAATGGCTGCCGCGGGCTTGTGGACCACACCGACCGATCTTGCCCGTTTTGCCGTTGAGGTGCATGACGCGTATGTCGGCCGGGGACACGGTGTGATCTCTCCCTCCATGGCGCGCCAGTATCTTACAGTCCAGGCTGGCGGCAGCGGACTCGGAATCGGCGTGCAGGGGAGCGGGAAGACGTTGAGTTTCAGTCATGGCGGCCGGGATGAAGGGTTCGATGCCCAGCTTTTTGCATATGCAGAGTCCGGGGACGGGGTCGCCATCATGATTAACGCGAACGACAACTCGCACTTCATGCGACGGATCCAGGAGTTCATCGGGCGGCTGTGGGGTTGGCCGGACCAGGGCAAACCATCCGACATGGATCGCGGAGTACCTCTTGCGCCGGCTTTGCTCGCGCGGTATGCAGGGTACTACGAGGTCCGTGAAAACTCCATGGTCGCGCTGGCAGTGAATCACAAAGCCACCGGTCTGGAAGCAATGGTGGACGGCCTCCCCGACGTTACCTACCTGCCGATGGATAGCGTGCACTTCCATTCAAGCGAAGAAGGAATGAGCCTCACGTTCAACCGCGATTCTCTTGGATCGGTGACCGGTATTCGCGCCAGAATTGGCGATCGGCAGGAGCAACTCTGGGCGGCGCGTGTGGCGCCGCTCCTCAGCACTCAGGCGTCTCTCGCCGATCCTGATCAGAAGCTCACCGAAAGGATCACCGCGGCTCTCCACGCCATCCATAAAGGAGGGGAAGAACTGGCGAAGTCACCGGATATCCCGCCGGGCACGAAACGAGATTTCGTCGGATGGGACAGCCGGGACCTTGATGGGATGGAAGCGCTGACGTACCTCGGTGAGGAGAATGTTGCCGGCCGGTCGATTCATCGGCACGGGGCTCAAGTGACCCGTGTCCGTTTGTACCGGATGACCACAAGCGGCAGCGCCCGGAACCTGCTGGTCCACCTGGATCCGGACGGGAAGGTCGCGGACATCGATATCGTGCAGAACTAAGGGGAATGCATTAGCGCAGAAAGATGAATTATTGGGCCTCGCCTTCGAGATTGTTGGAACTCACCCCCCGTCCCCCTCTCCCGCCAGAAAGCGGCGGGGTCTTCGACTTATGAAGAGAGGGGGAGTGTTGACCTCTCTGCCGCAAGATGTCGGGCGGAGCCCGGCTTTGCTCCCGTCTTGACCATTGACGTCACGTTAGGGCTTGACAATTTATCATGTCGACCGTATTATTGAGCTTTTCTCGATGAACATCCTCCAGTAGGAGACGTGGTGACTGGAACGTGCAGAAGAAAGAACCTCTTTCGTCCTGCCGCGGGATGGGAGAGGTTTCAGTATTCTTAGCCGGGACGCTGCAGTGAAAAATCGGAAGTGCGCAACCGAACGCATTGCGGACTCCGATGGCGCAAAGACGCATATTGAGGATGCGGTCTTGCCGCAGTTGGCCGTCATTGTGGAATGCCCCATCTGAAATCTGAAGTGCAATGGGAGGCACAATGAGAAGACTCATCTTGGTTGCTCATATTTCCTTGGACGGTTTTGTTGCCGGACCGAAAGGAGAAATCGACGGCTTTGATGCTGGCGAAGAGAACCTGCAGTTCGTCTGCGGTCTGACGGAGGATGCCGACGCAGCAATGTTCGGACGGATCACGTATGAGTGGCTGGACGGCGGCTGGCCGACGGCAGGAAGCAAACCCAATGCCACGAAGGGCGAGATAGCCTACTCGCATTGGTACAACAAGGCCCAGAAAATTGTCTTTTCGAGAACGCTCGGTCGGGAGAACCGAAAGAACACGATCATCGTTCGCGGTGATATCGTGAATGAAGTCACGAAAATCAAGAACCAATCGGGGAAGAACATTCTGATTTTCGGGAGTCCGAACGTCACACAAGAACTGATGCGACTCGATCTCATCGATGCATGCTGGATTTTCGTTAATCCCGTGTTCTTCGGAAAGGGGATTCCCCTGTTCACGGAGTTGAAGAACAAAAGGAAGCTCCAACCGCTGTCGACACATATATTCCACAATGGCGAGGTTGCCATCAACTATGCGGTCGGCAAAGAATAGCAACGACGAATTGCCCTCGCGTCATCAGTGCGACCGGAAACGGGACGGTCACTGCGGCGAGCTCATGCATGGCACGATCCCGGCGGCGTTCAAGGTAACGGAAAGCGCAGTCGCCTCCAATGGCGTCATTGTCGTAGATTGCGATGGTTCCGTTGCGATCACAACCGGGAATTTATGAATTTGAAAGACCCTTGATTCGGCAATGCCGGCGCATCTCATGTGAAACAATTCCAAAGGACGATATCATGGTTTCCCGTATCCAAAAAGAAAAGGCCGAACTGTTCTTGAAGTATCATCAAGACAAGGACATTCTCGTTCTGCTCAATTCGTGGGACATCGGAAGCTCCAAACTCGTAGAAGCAAGCGGCTATAAGGCAATCGCGACTACAAGCATGGGCGTGGCTGCCTCGTTAGGGTATCCTGACAGACAGATCATTCAATTGTCTGAGATGATTGAAGTCATTACGGGGATCGTCAGCGCAGTACGCGTTCCGGTCACCGTGGATATCGAAGCCGGATACGGAAACAATCTCAAGGAGATAGTGGATTCGGTCAAACAGATCATCGCGACAGGAGTTGTTGGAATAAACATCGAAGACAGTAGCGATTTGCATCCGGTATTGGTTGACGAGGGGGAATTCTGTGAGAGGATTTCAGCGATCCGGGCATTATCCGATTCGCTGGGCTTCCATTTGGTCATTAACACGAGGACCGATGCATTCTATACTTCATCAGGTTCGCAGCAGGAAAAATTGTCTGAATCGATAAAGCGTGGCAACAAATACAGGGAAGCAGGAGCAGACTGTATATTTGTTCAGCCGGTATGGGAAAGAGAAACGATTGCCACGCTGGTCAAGGAAATTGATGCCCCGATCAATATTCTGGCAAACCCTGGAATGCGGGCAGGCTTGCCTCCTTCAGTTCGTGAACTGCAGGATTTAGGTGTGGCCCGGTTAAGCCTGGGTTCCAGTGTGATGAAAGCGACGTTGGCGCTCATCAAGAAAATTGCCAACGAACTATCGGAAAAGGGGACTTACGATCTTCTCCTCGATACACTTACGCCGTTTCCTGAAGCTGCGTCGGCGTATGAAATGGCGACAAGGTTGAACAAATGACGTGAGAAACGCAACCAGGAATTGGCGTTGGGAACTCGCAGATACTAATTCGGGACTGCCATTTCCCAATTGTGGTGTGACTCTGGACCGGTGGGATGGAGGAGATCCTTTCGAAATTGGTCGGGTCGATAGGCGTACCGGGCGGGGGACGGCATGAACGGGCGGTCGATCGCGCGCAGGATGTGATCTATCGTGCGCGGGAAGCCTCCACGGCAGCGGAGGGCATTGTGCTGGCGAGGAAGGCGCTTGAGATTTCGCCGGACTGTGCGGATGCGTACCCCTCCCCGCCGATTACGCCTCGCGCTCGATGGACGAGGCGATTGACCTGACAGGAGAGGCGCTCACGACCGGGGGGAGAACATGCCAACAAAAAACCCCCGCCTGAAGCGAGGGTTCTTTGTTTGACCTCGTTCCTGTCGGCGGTCCGCTTACCGCGCCTTGGTGAACGTCTTCAAGAGCGGCGCGTCGAAATCCACGTTGATCTTCGGCCCCCCGGCTGACGTATCGTCGATGGTAAGCTTCCCGGCAAGGTGGTCCACGGTGTTGGCGGTCGACTTCAATGCCGCTGGCTCTGCCATCCCGGAATACTGGACGAGCTGGTCGTTCAAGACGATCCAGTAGTTCAACCGGGGACCGTCGGCAAGCTCAACAATCATCCCTTCCTTCAAATTCCCGTCAAAACCGTTCAACGCGTCCGTCCCCTTGATCGCGGCGGAGAAGTCGCTTGACGTGAGAATCAGTCGGCGAACGGTCTTGGTCGCGTCGAACGTGTCCGGACCCTTTACAAGGTAGGCGTGCTTTAGGGCAACGTTGAATGTCTGCTTGGGACCCTTGTACGTAAGCGTCCCCTTTGCCTTTTCGGCGGCGTTTATAGACATGAGCGGGACGAGAACGATCGCCGTCAAAAGGAGGCAGATCACTGCGCTGTGGCTGACGCGGAAGACGGTCATCGGGTATCTCCTTGTGTGGTGAGAATGATGGAGGTGGAGTTGCCGTCCGGGCGGACGCGTCATTGTCAACACCGGGGTGGGAGGGAAGATTCCCCGCCCCCGACGTCCCTGCTTACGGGATCCCGAGAAGCGTCTCTTTTACGTTCCATCCTCTGACCGAAACCACCACATCCGCACTCTTCACCCAGGAGGGATAATCGAGCCCGATCGACCGCTCCTCGCCGGGGAGCACTGAAATATAGTTGTCGCTATAGAAGACCGGGAGAACCCGCTTCGTTGTCGCCCGATCGACCAGCGAAATGCGGTTGAAAAATGCCAGCGGCCCCCCTGCAGGGTTCGTGATGCTTACGGTAATCTCGCCCTCCTTGCTCTTCCGGACAACCGCCCGAATGTCGGCGCCCTTCATCTGGTTCAGCCCCGTGTAGTTCCCCAGGGAATCCGGAAGCCAGTAGAGATTTTCGCTGAGCACCTTCATGGACGATGCGATAAGCCGGAGATCGAGAAATCCTCCCCGGGCCGCGACGAACGGGTCGAGGGCCTTTTTTACGGTGTTGATCTTCTGAACGGTCGACGGCCCGATTTCCACGATCCATTGCAGCAGGAGGGAATCCTTGCCGTCGATCCCGATCGCTCTCGCCTGCACCATGAGATCGTGGTACGGCCGAAACGTATTGTTGACGATCGAAACCATCCCGTCGACCGGGTTGCACATGACATGCAGCGGCTCGCCGGCGTGATGCAATCCGTACAGGGCGGCATTCGGATCGAGGGAGCAGTCGTACATCTGCCCGCGGAGCGCCGTCCAGGGGTTTTGTGTTTTCCAGATGATCACGCCCGTGTACCACTCCCACATGTGCGAAAGGTGCCCCTCGATGAGGGCGCGATATTGATCGTAGTTAATGAATTGTGCTTTGTCGGCAAAATCTTTCAGCGTCGACGGCGTTCCGTAGGCGTCGATCTGATTCCCGTAGGGAAGATACTTGTGGTACATCCAGACGGAGTCGAGCCTCCCCCCGGCGACTTCGGGAATCACCAGGTCTTTCGGCGGGATGAATCGTTCGAGCGATTCCTCATCGCCCAGACCCACCGACCCGATCTCGGAGTTGAACGGGAAGGAGCGATGTTCCCAGAAGTATTCGTTCGGTTGAAGGTGATACGTCCCGTCGCCGTTTCCGCCGGCCGAGTTATACGACATGCTGTCGGCATTGGAATAGGTGAAGAAATACCGCGTTCCGTCCAGGGCGGGAAGAAGAGAATCCTGCATGGTCATCAGGATGTCTTCCGGCGGGGGCATTTCATTGCCGCCGCAATAGAAGGCAAGTGAAGGGTGGTTGCGCAGCATCTTGACCTGGTCCGCGACAGACGCAAGAAACAGGGCGTGGTCATCGGGATACCGGCGCCGCGTCCATTGATCGTCTTTCTTTTTCGGGTCGAGCCATTTGCCGTTGCAATCGCCCGATATCCAAAAGTCCTGGAAGACAAGGAGCCCGTACTTGTCGCAGGCGTCGTAGAATTCCGGACGCTCCGTCAGTCCGCCTCCCCAGACCCTGATGAGGTTGAGGTTCATGTCCCGCTGGAACCGCACTTCGGCATCATAGCGGTCTGCCGAGAGGCGAAGCATGGCGTCGGAGGCGATCCAGTTGCCTCCCCTGATGAAGATGGGCTGTCCGTTGACACAGACCTCGCGGCTTTTCGTCGTGGCGTTCCACCGGGTTTGGATTTCGCGGATCCCGATGGTGAGAGTGGTTTGATCGACGATGCTGTCCCCTTGTCCCTCAAATCGGAACTCGGCCTTGTAAAGACTCTGCGGACCATAGCCGTTCGGCCACCAGAGGCGCGGGTGCTCGATCCCGAGCTCGGGAAGGCTCACCTTCACCGAGGAGCGTGGCTGAATCTCCACCGCTTTGCTCACGGTCCGGTCATCGAGGGTGAAGCGCACGGTCCCCGTGACCGGCGCATCCGTCGGATTGTCGATTTCCGTGCTTGCTTCGATGCGGGCGGGAGCCTGGGGCCCTTCGGGGTATCGCACGCCCGGTACCATGGTGATGACATGCGGATTGCACAGAAGGATGGTATTTGTCTCCTCGATCGTGACGCGGTCCCAGATCCCCGTGTTTCTGTCCCGGATCGGCTGAATCCAATCCCACCCGGCAACATATTGGCTCGCGACATTACGGCCGATGGTGCCGTCGCCTCCCTGGCCTCCGTTAGGGTTGCCGACGGGATCCGGAGGAAACACCAGGACCGCAAGGCGGTTCTTGCCATCCTTCGATATCAGGGGAGTGATGTTGTAACGCTGCCGTAAATACATTCCGTAGTGCGTCCGGGGATTGAGCCGATGCCCGTTCAGAAAGATGTCGCAGCCGTAGTTCACCCCGCGAAGGGAGAGCCACAGTTGTGTGTTCCCAAGAGGAGCATGTTCCGGGAAATCATTCACAAACCAGTAGGTGTAGTAGTCGCGACCTGAATCGGCGATGTCGGGGATCGACGCGTTGTTCATCCCGTAAAAGGGATCGGGGACCAGTTTGTTGTTGAGCAGCGTTGTCAACACTGTGCCCGGAACTGTTGCGGGAAGCCAGCCCGTGAGTGGAAACGACGTATGGGAGAGCTCTTCGCCCGACGCGGTCACCCGCCTGACGTTCATGCATTGCCAGCCGGAATCGAGATCGACCACGTGTCGGGGTTGGCCGGGACCGGAGGGTTGAGAGGTGAGATGAGCGGTCGTGCAACCGGATTGAGCGCACTGCGCGAGAATTGTCAGCGAGAAAATCAAAAGCCTCTTGGGCATGGGGGAGGAATCCATTCGTGGAAGTGACAACACGATACCTTCCTATGGTACAGAGAGAATGGATGAACCTCAAAGGGAAACATTCCGGGTGGGCCTTCGTCCACGCATCTCCCCCTCCCCCCCTCTCCCTCTCTCGCTTTCACGCGTGCGTGAGTCCGGCCTGCAAAAGCGCAGCGGCCAGCTCAGGGCATCCCGATCTCATTTCCGAATCCGTTCTGCATCTGGAGTCCGCGGATCAGGTGAAAGTGGACAGCGCTCAACGTTTGCAGCCTTCGTGCTCTCCGCTGGGCCTCCCTGCGCGGGAAACGTCGAAGTGACTCCTGCGACTGAGGGGGACGGGTAAGGAATTTGATGATGTTCTTGTCGACCCCGGCTTCACGGGACGTCGTCCCCAGCGTTTCGCGGAAACTGTGAACGGCGAGCTGTTCGCGCGCGCCACAGGCGCGAATGATATTCTTGACCGCACGATAGAGTCCGTGCACGGAACGGTAATGGAAGACAAACGGATCGTCATCGCGCGGGAGATCTTTTAAGAACGCGCGGAGGACCGGTGTGATCGGGACCGACTCGAGTCGGCCGCGATGCTCATTGCGGCACTGAAGCTCGTCGGCCTCAGGATCGATCTGTTCGAACTGTAACGTGCAGCTTTCGTTCGAGCGACAACCGGTAAGGAGGAGGAACATCGCCTGATAGTAGACAGCCTTCTTTCGTGTCCAGGCGCGGTCGAAGAACGCCTTGAGTTCGTCTTCATGAAACGGCTCGATGACGGGGGCCGCGGGATGAAATTTCAGGTTCTCGACGACATTCTCTGCGATGTAATGTCGACCGTCTTTGGCGAATTGAAAAATCGCCGAGAGCTCGCGGAGGAATCGCGCGGCGGTATGCTCGCTCCTCCCTTCCTCGACGAGAATCCTGCGGAAGGTTTCAATGTCGTCGGCACCATAGCTGTCCACCGGCCGGTCTCCCAGGATGCGGACGGCGACCAGGACACTTTGATTGTAGGAATACACCGTTACCGGGCGCAGATAACCGCGCAGCAAAATATTCCGACGCGAGTTCTGTAAGAGTTGGAATGGAACCCATGTCGTCCTCCACGAAATCAAAAACAAGAATGCCCGAGGCGGACCATGACAACCGCCCGGGCCAGCGCGCACGTCTATTCATTTTCGACCCATTTCTTTCAGTTTCATCAGCTCAGTCTCGGCGGTGGCAAGCAAGCCGGTTTCCTCGGTGAGCTCTCTTCGGATCCCCTGGCAGAACCTTTCCGCCAAGCGGATCTTCTCCACGAGAGATTCGGCGTCCGGATCGGAGTGAGCCTGCAGCGCGGAAAACTGCTTGATGAAATCCTGCACGCCCCAGATCTTCAACTGACGGGTCCGGTAAACGGAGATCAATTCACTGAATGCGTTGATGAACCCGGTGATGCCGTCTCGAGACACATTCGCGTGATTCTTCATCCTTCTGTCCTTGGTGGTGTTCCCCCAGGCAACATGAGCTGCATTCATCTCCTTCGCTCCTCGCCCCCGTTCTTCTTCCGCCATCGTGGATTTGCGCGAACCCGGCAGGGCGCCTCACTCCGTATATACCCGTCCAATCCGCCAATCTGGAGATTTTCTCGTGACTTTTTTTGGGGGATTGTCGCCCAGTCCCGGGTCAGCCGGGGCGGCAGAATTGTGTAAGTCGTTGTCAAAAAATGAATTAGGGGTCTGTTTTTTCCTTCTCTTGACCTTTGAGTTGAATCCCTATAGCGCCCGGCAGATGGAAACGCATCACCGGATCATCGAGTGGGCACTGGCGAATGCGATCGACACAAAGAAATTCAACACGATGATTCTCCCCAGTCTTGCGCGCGCCCATCCCGACCGGGAGGATTACAAAACGCCTTTCACCGAACAGCAGGTCCGCGATTGGGTCGATCATGACGGCGACAATCTCTGGGTCCTTTGCGACGTGCACCACCGGGCGCCGCTCATCGGCATCCACTCGATCACGTTCCCGATCTGGGGTCCGCAGAATCTTCTGGGCGACGATTTTCAGTCGTACGTCCGTGATCAGCTTCGGAAGGTCCGCGGCGACACGGGAACGAAGAAGAAGAGCAAGAGCATTGTGAAGCGAAGGGGTTCGGCAAGGAAGCCGGCGCAGCGGAAGGGAAGGACAACCCGGGGAAAGGCAACGCGATCGAAACGCTGATGAGAACTACTCGAACCCCGGGGCAAAGGTCGAGGGAAAGGTGCGAAATGCAGGGACGGATCGGGATTGCATCCGCGTCGCTATGGCCGTCATCCGCGCCTTGGCAGAGGCAAGATATTCGATGCGGAGCGGCATGTATTCCTGTATCTGCGAGAGATAGGACGGCTGGAAAAAATGTCGCTGCCGCGCAATGGCCTCAAGGGCAAGGAAGATGCAGCTGCGCGTGACGAGCCCGGGAAGCGGCTGACCGGATTCTCCCGATGACGGGAGTCCCTGCGTCAACGTTGTCTGGATGAAGTGCAGGAGCTGATTCACCGTCCCCTCCAGGTCTCCTCGCCCGGCTGCGCGCGTGAAACTGGTCGACGATGCCTCCCGTTGATCCTCCTCAAAATCCTGAAGGTCGTCGATCATCTGAAGCGCGACGCCGTAAAGGAAGACCCTCTTCGCGAGGGCATCGTCCATGCTTCCGGCGATCAGGGCGCCGTCGACAAGGACGGATGTCCCGCCTTTCATGAACGTGATTGCCAGAAGCTCCGTCTCGTTCCCCGTAATCCTTCCCCCGCGGAGCAGGAGTCCCCGCTTCTGTGCTTCATGAATCGCCCGCAGACTCTGGTGCACCATCGGGAAATCCGTTCGCGGGAATTCGTGTTCGATCAAGGCGATGAGCTTGTCGACCTGTTCAAACCCGTGACCGTTGGATCCGGCGGGCCGTCCCGCCAAACGTTCCGAAAGCCAGGCCATGAACGCATCGAGGGTCTCTCGCCGCAACTTCGCCCCGTCGATCATATTGTCGGTGAACGGATAGAGCATGCTGTAGGCGAATGACGACCGGGTCATCGTCACGGGGAGATGAAGCAATTGCTGGATGCTGTTGAATACCCACTGGTTTCTCAGCGCCTGGTGCACCTCTTCCATGGGCAACGCGGAATCGAACGCGTTGGCCGCATCGACAAACTCATGGGCGGTGCGTTCACACTCCTTCAGAAAGAGGTCGGTCTCGGCGTCGATCGAGCGAAGCAGTGAACCAAGAAGGGCGCTACGCATCCGGTCACGGAACTCCGCGCGTTCGGCCTGCGACAAACGGCTCCGGCGTTCGTACACGGCGGTGACGCGGCTCGTGGAACGCTCGATCTCCCGCTCGCGAACATCCCGCTCTTCATCGGTGAACCGATCCAGATCATCCGGGAAACCTGTCGGCGCGGCACTCCAGCCTCGTAGACAGTCGTGCAACCAGGATTCTGTTCTGCTTCGAAATGCTTTATCGTCGTCACGCTCTGTGTTCATGGCCCGGGCGGTCTTGTGATATTCTCTCTTGTACGAGTCTCCGGCATCGTTGTTCCGTTGCCCTTCTCATGATTTTTTGCTTGTTTGTGACGTTGATCCAGTTCTTCCACTCTCACCTCCTGCAGGAAATCACCATGGCGACGACACTCGACAACTTGAAAGAGGCATTTGCCGGCGAAAGCCAGGCATTTCAAAAGTACACCGCTTTCGCGAAAAAGGCTGAGCATGAAGGCTTCGCGACGATCGCAAGGTTGTTCCGCCTCACGGCGGAAGCCGAAAAGATCCACGCCGACGGGCATTTGAAAGCCCTCGATGGGGTGGGATCGACGCTGCAGAACCTCGAAGGCGCGGTTGAGGGGGAGACGTATGAATACAAGACCATGTATCCTCCGATGGTCGAACAGGCTGCAAAAGACGCGCACAAGGCGCACAGGATGTTCTCCTATGCCGTCGCGGCGGAGGCGGTGCACGCAAAACTCTACAAGCTGGCGATCGAGGCGGTGAAAAGCGGGAAGGATCTGCAGGCAACAGAATTCTTCCTCTGCCCCGTCTGCGGGTACATTGAGTTCGGGAAAGCACCCGAGGAGTGTCCGGTGTGCGGGACAAAGGGGAGCAAATTCATAAAAGGGTAAGGACCAATGGACGATAGTCAGTTGATCCGTTCCGCCCATGGCGGGACGAGACTATCGGTCCCTCGATCCCTCCCCGGGAGAGCTTCTTCTATTCGAGCACGTGAATGTTCTTCGTGTGGCACATCTCTTTGAGCACCTTCGGCCACACGGTCACGCTCACTTCGCCCAGATGGGCCTTCTTCAGGAGCAGCATGGAGGTCCGGGATTGCCCGATCCCCCCGCCGATGCTGAGCGGCAGTTGGCCCGTCACGATTCCCTGGTGGTAGGGAAGCTTCAGGAAGTCGGTCTGACCCGACATTTCAAGCTGCTTCCGCAACGTGTCGGCATCGACGCGAATGCCCATCGATGTGAGCTCATGGCGTCGTTGGGTGACATGGTTCCACACCAGGATATCGCCGTTCAGTCCGTGCATGGGCTGTCCCGCCTTCGACTTCGTTTCGGTCACCCAGTCGTCGTAGTCCGCAGCGCGGTTCTCGTGCGGATAACCGTCCCTTAGCGGCCACCCGATGCCGATGATGAACACGGCCGGATACTTTTTCAGGATCTCGGTTTCGCGCGCTTTCCTCGGGAGATCCGGGAACATGTCAAGAATGTCTTCCGCATGGAGGAAGGTCAACTCGTCCGGAAGGTTTGGATACTTTTTGGATTTGAGTTTCGGGTATGTCTTCTGCACATGCCGTTCCGCGCCTTTTAGAACTTTCCAGATTTTCCCGACGATCTCTTCGAGGAACTTCAGGTTGCGTTGCTTCGCCGTGATCGCCCGCTCCCAGTCCCACTGATCGACATACGCGCTGTGGTCATGGTCGAGGAAATAGTCCTTGCGGACGGCGCGCATATCGGTGCAGAGCCCTTCGCCGACCTTGAACCCGAGCTCCTTCAGGGCGACGCGTTTCCACTTTGTCGCGGCCTGAACGACCTGCGCGTCGAGCGGATGCAGGTCCCGGTCGTTGGATATATGAAATTGAATCGGCGTCCGTGAGCCGTCCCGGTCCAACAGATCATTCACGCCGCTCTCGACATCGACGATGAGCGGGACCTGGACCATCATCAGGTTGAGCGCTTTGCAAAGATGATCTTCGATGTATTCTTTGACTTCATAGATCGCCTTCTGGGTCTCCTTGAGCGACAGCAGTGAGCGGTAGTCCGAAGGGAGGATCTTCTCCAATTCATTGTAATCGCCTATTCCCGGTCCAGCCAAGTCAGCTCTCTTATCTTGCATCGTAGTGCTCCTTAGCAGTGGGGTGAGAAACAAAAAACGCCTACTATCGGGTCGACAGAAAGGCGTTGAGCATGAAGAACGGCAAAGCGAGAGAATGTACTGTGCACCTGAGAGAATGTCAAGGGCTCTTGAATATGCAGAGCCGGGAAGGTACATTACACAACAGTTCACGATTCCGAACCCAAGGACCGGCTCACCATGAACCTCGAAGAAATCAAAGCAGCGGTGAAGGACCTCCCCGCAGACGAACGACGGCGGTTGGCGGTGTTTATCCTTGAACTCGAAAAAGACCATATCAAGACCACGCTCGGCCCTCAGATTTCCGAAGACCTTCAATCGGTGTCGAAAGTACTTCAGGACGCGGCGGAGAAGATCAAGCGAACCGTCAAGGGGTCGTTCTGAACGGTTGCCGTCGCGTGTGATCATTGTTCCACTCCCCAATCGTTCACGTCTTCTTCATGATTCATCCTGATTATCGCGTCATCTCGCACCGGTTCCGGCACGCGACCGAATGGACCGATGATATCCCCATTGCGATTCCCGACGCCGGCGTCGATCTGTTTCACCTCTCGTTCGAGAGTCAACGCAGCGCCCATCTTCTCGGCAGCGACGCCTACCGGTGCGACGATCACGGGGTGGATTTCGCCGCTGAACGCACTGTCCATTCTCCGGAAGACGTGCGCATCGAACAGAACAAGGCGTTTCGTTACCCGCTCGTCCGGGAAGCGAGGAGACATGGCACCCGGCGAAGGCACAAACGCGGGGTCGTCATTCTCCATGGCTTGAACGAGCGATCGTTCAGCAAGTACATCCCCTGGGCGTTCCACACGTGGAACAGTCTGCAGGAACCCGTCATCCTGTTTCCGATGACCTTCCACATCAACCGCGTCAGCCCGCGCTGGGCGCAGGAGCAACAGGCGAACCTCGAGTCGCGGAAAGCCATCGCCGGCAACGAAAACGTGCATCGATTCAACGCCGTCATCAGTCATCGACTGGGCACGCATCCGGAACGTTTCATCTGGGGGGCGATACAATCCTTCTGGGACATCGTCGATCTTGTCCGCGCCATCCGGCAGGGGCGGCATCCCCACTTCACGGAGGATGCGGTCATCGACTTCATCGGGTTCTCCGCCGGAGGGTATGTGGCCCTCATGTTGATGCTGGACAACCCGGAGGGGCTGTTTTCTGACAGCCGCGCGGTGATCTTTTCCTCAGGGTCCATGGTCCGCGACGTCAACCTTTCGTCACCGCTGATTGTGGACCAGGCCGCGGAGATCGCGCTCATGAATATGTTTGTGAAGCATCGCAGGAAACTCTCCGGACCGCGGCTCCTCCATTGGATGGAAGAACACCATGAGGGACAATGGTTCAACTGTTTCTGCGGACTGATGCCCGACCGGGGAAAACTCGATCCGAGGCTGCGCCAAATCGCCCCGCGGGTTGTCGGCATCGTCAATTCGAACGATTGCGTTTTTCCCTCCGGCGCCGTCCATAATGCGCTCCAGGGAATTCATCGGGATATTCCCATCCGCGTCGAAGAGCTCTCGCTCGGCATCCACGAGAACCCTTTCGCCATCCCCGAATACAACTGGCGCGATCGGGCCGTCATGACGGAGTTCCTGTCCATACCGTTGTTCGGCGACGGCTTCGAGCGGTTCATTGACATCGTCGGTTCTCATCTGGCCTGCCGCTCGTAGCCACAAAGGGTCGCCGTCGATGTATCAATTCTCTTCCTCTCACATCAAAGTCGATCCCATGCGTCGATCCATCATCGCCGGTCTTGCCGTTGTCTCATTGATCTGGTTGCAGGGGTGTCTTCCGTTTGGCGCCGCGGATTCGCATCAGCCGTTCATCCGGGTTCAGGGTTCGCATTTCGTCCGTGGAGGTCATCCGTACTTCTACGCCGGTGTCAACATGTGGTACGGCTGCTACCTGGGTTCGTCGGGTCCGACCGGCGATCGTCCGCGGCTGATCAGGGAGCTGGACTCATTGAAGGCGTTGGGACTGTCGAACCTCCGCGTCCTCGGGGCCTCGGAGGAATCCGCCATCAAACACTCCGTCCGGCCTGCAATTCAGAAGGCGCCGGGAGTCCTGGATGAAGATCTGCTCAAGGGGTTGGACTTCCTTCTCGCGGAGATGGCGAAACGCAACATGGAGGCCGTGATCTACCTGAACAATTACTGGGAATGGTCGGGGGGGATGGCGCAGTATGTTGCGTGGGCCGATACCACCACCGCCGTCGCAGATCCCGAGAATTCTCCAGGCGGCTGGACTGCGTTCATGGATACCTCTGCGACGTTCTACGCAAAGCCTCGGGCAGTGTCGCTCTACGACGCTTATCTTCGGAGAGTGATTGAACGGCGGAACACGGTGAACGGACGGCTGTACGCGCAGGATCCCACCATCATGGCCTGGCAGCTGGCAAACGAGCCGCGGCCTGGACGGGGCGGAGAACGGGCGGATGCCATGTTACCGTTCTTCTACCGGTGGGTCGACAGCACCGCGCACCTTATTCATCTCCTCGATACGAACCATCTCGTTTCGACGGGGAGCGAGGGGACGGTCGGCATGCTGATGTCTGAAGAGTGTTTCTTGAAGGCGCACAGTTCGCAATACATCGATTATCTGACGATGCATCTCTGGCCGAAGAACTGGGGCTGGTTCGATCCCGATCGCTTCAGCGAGACCCTTCCCGCGTCCGAACAAAAGGCGGAAGCCTATCTGCAGGAACACATCGCCCTTGCCCGGCGCCTGAACAAACCTCTCGTCATGGAAGAGTTCGGTATGTCGCGCGACAGCGCCCGGTGCGCGGCCGGAAGTCCGTCCACGGCGCGCGATCACTACTTTGCCATGCTCCTGCAGACGGTCTATGATTCGGCCAGCACTGGATCGCCGATGGCCGGAACGAACATCTGGACATGGGGTGGCGAAGGCCATGGTGTCCATCCGGACAATGTCTGGCGGCCGGGCGACCCGTTCGTCGGTGATCCGCCGCAGGAACCCCAGGGGTTCAACTCGATCTTCCTCGGCGACCACTCGACGCTGGCAATACTCCAGGCACATGCGTTCACGATGCTCAACCTCAGCACGAGGGATGAGCTTCTCACGGAGGGCAGGCCATGAACTCCCGCATCGTCGTTGCGTCGCTGCTCATCGCACTGCATGCCGCCACAGCGCAGCCATCACGCGTAAGCATTGTGGCGGCGGGGGCCGTCGGGGACGGCATAACCCTGAACACCGTGGCAATCCAGAGAGCGATCGACTCCGTTGCCGCGAAGGGCGGGGGGACGGTGGATGTCCCGCCCGGCGTGTTCGTCTCGGGGACTTTTTCGTTAAAGAGCAATGTGACGCTGCACCTTGACAACGGCGCGACGATCAAGGGGAGCGCCAGACTGGAGGATTATGTGTTGGGAGGAAAACGCGTCGGACTGATGTTCACACAAGACGTTCACGACGTCGCCATCGAAGGCGAAGGGACGATCGACGGCAATGGCGATACCTTTATGGATTTCTCGCGCGCGAAGGTGATGACCGGCGCCCCGGTGCAGTATACGCGGCAGAAGGACAATTTCCGCAAGGTAGATTCCGGGCTCGGCGACGGTCCCGTCTGGCCGAAGGACAGGCCGTTCCAGATGATCATCTTTTCGAATTGCCGCTACGTCCAGGTGCGCGATGTGAAGATCACGAACTCTCCCTTCTGGACCCTCCACTTTGCGGACTGCGAGGACGTGCTCCTGACGGGGGCAACGATCACCGGGAACCTGATGGTCCCGAACAACGACGGCGTCGATTTCACATCGTGCCGCAATGTTCGTGTCGATGACTGTGTCATTGAGACCGGCGATGACGCGCTCGTGGTCACCGGGTATGACCACCATTTCGACCTCCCGGGATATCAGTACTTGAAGCATCCCTGCGAAAATGTGACCGTGTCGAACTGCACGCTCGTCTCCCGTTCGAGCGGCATCCGGATCGGCGGATTCGACCAGAACCCGATGCGGAATTTTGTCTTCTCGAACATCACCATCACCGGCTCGCACCGCGGGATCGGACTGTTCGCGAGAGACGCGGGGGGAATTGAAAACGTCCTCTTTGAAAATATCGTGATCCAGACGCGGCTGCATTCGGGCGACTGGTGGGGGAACGGCGAACCGATCCATCTTTCGGCCGTCCGTTTAACGAAGGACGTTCGTCTCGGCGAAATTCGGAACATTCGGTTCCGGGGGATTGTCTGCAAAGGTGAGGCGGGAATCCTGATCTACGGGAGCAGCGATAACATCATCAAAGACGTTTCCTTCGATGATGTCAGGATGGAGGTTGCCGAGAGCCCGTTCAGTGCCGTGGCGGGGGGAAATTTCGATCTGCGACCGGTGCTGGATCCGAAGCTGCAGCTCTTTGCTCACGACATCCCGGGGATCTACGCGCAATACGTGCAGGACCTTCGATTGCGCGACGTGACCGTCCGGTGGGACAGCGTCACACAACCCTTCTTTACGCACGCGCTCCAGGTCGAAGATTTCGACGGTCTTGATGTCGACGGCTTTCACGGGGGAGCGGCGCCAAGTGCCTCCAACGCCGCTCCCATATACCTGCGCAACGGCAAACGTGCGACGCTGAACGTCGGCGCCCTGCGCGTGGAAAAGCACAATCTATTCCCCCCCGCTCCGGCTGGCCGGAAGCGGTGAACCGCCCTGACGGCCATACGCGATTTCGATCCTGGCGACCTGACTATCGTCAACCAGGGAGATTTTTACATAGCGATCCGCAGGCGAAAACCCGGTGCAGGTGAATAACACCGGGCAGTAGAAACCGTATTCGTTCGGCAAATTCGGATGGATCGCGCGCTGGACTTCTCTCACCGTCATCGCATCCGGCGTCGGGCCCGAGGAGATCTGCATGGCGAGCGCGCTGTCGCGCGACGTGGCATACGCCTCGACGGTCACGCTTGCGATGGAATCGCCCAACCGGTACACGATGAAATTTCCGTCCGCGCCGACCACCCGGTTCGCGTCTTCCTTCGCTTTCACGAGGTCCTGCATCGTCAGGAAACGCATCGCGCCGCTGTGCGCATACCAGAGACTGCTGTCCTGCATCTCATCGACAAGGAGCCGGTACGATACTGCGACCGGACCCACCGCGGGCGACGGCTCCGAAATCCCGCTCGTGTTTTGCGCCCGGACCCGATAATCGTAGGAACGCCCCACCACGGCTGACGTATCCTCGAACAGCGGCACATAGCGCGCGACGGCGTCGCTTGCGTTTGCTGCAATGACGCGCCATGACGTATCCCGCCCTTCTTCTTTTCGCTCGATGACATACGACTGCGCGCCGGTCGAACCGCGCCATGAGATCTTGAACGGCGTTGCGATCGGAAGGAGCACCGGAGGTGCCGGGACCGGGAGCGACGTCGGGGTCACCCCCGTGATCGCGCATGCCTTCACGTGGAAGAGAGAGTCGACGGCCATCTCGTCCCACGCGCTTCCCGAGGGAAACCCCGGCCAGCGATACGCGTTCTGGTGATAGTAAAATCCGCCGTCCCTGTCGTGCGGACGCATGCTCCAGACCATGATCCCGGTCGTCCCGTCGGCGATCACAGTGTCGAGGATCGTCCGCATGTCCGCGGTGGGGATGAAGCCGAACTCGCCGACGATGTAGGGCTTCCGTGTCTTCGCCAGCGCGCGATTCACGATGACGTAATCGAGAATCCGGTCGGGACGGTCATAATGATGGGTCTGCACAATGTCGATGTTCGTGTCGGCAAGGTAGTCTTCCGAGATCAGCTTCTCGAACGAGCCCGCCATGACGAGGTGATTCCGATCGAGGCTCTTGACATATGCCGCCATGGCGATATTCCACGATGTCGGGCACTCGAGTTCGTTCCCGGTTTCCCAGCAAAGGATCGCTTTGTCGTCCTTGTACGGGATCCCGGTGTACGTGTTGACGCGGTTGACAATATGCTCGACGGTCTTCTTGTAGTCTGCGATCAGGAGTGAATCCGTCCAGAACTCCGACGCCTGTTTCCCTCTGAACCGCGCATACTCTTTCGGGCCTCCCCACCACCACCAGTTGTCGAGGAAGGGAATGATCACCCGCACCCCGATCTTGTTGGCGACCTCGAGGACCTTGTCGTACGCGCGAAACGCCTCCTCGTCGAATTGGCCCGGACCGAGGACGTGCCGGACGATGGAGGAGTCGTCCATTTCCTTGCGCACGGATGGCGTGTACATGCGCACGACCTTCCCTCCGATCTGATGGATCGCCTCCAGGGCATCCGTGATCTCGAACTCGTCCGCGGGGCGCCACGGGTTCGGCTCGGCAAACGTGTAGTTGTCCTCCACGTAGGCGAGATTCGGGATGTTGAACGAGATGAAACGAAACGTCGTGTCGCCGTCCATGAGACTGTCGCCGCGAGCGGTCACGAAGTTCTTGAATTGTGCTTCGAGGTTCGGGACGGCGGCGAAGACGAGGAGAAGAAGCAGGAGATTTCGCATCGGCGTGTTCATGGAGAGGGTTCCGGTGAATGGGTTCGGGAGGTGATTCGTGGAACTTCCTTCAAAGAAGATGCCACGAGACGATCTGCCGGACGGCGACGAAGTTGAACAAAAACGCCGTGAGGCAATTATCAAAATAATAAATCTTATCAAAAGAATAGAGGAACGGTCCGGCGTTTTGATCGAAAACCGCAGGAGAGTGCGCACGAATGTTAGCACGATACTTGCTCACTCTCTTCCGGATTCCCTCTGCTTCTGCGTCGACAGTGCTTCCGTATGCTTCCATGATGAAAGCAACCAAGTCATGAAGACAGATCCGCAACTCGGTGAAAAAATGTTCTCTCTTCTCAACGATGGGATCCTCCGACGATGGTACCCACTGGTTGTTGACAGAGAATGCGGCGGCTACTTCACCAACGTTACAAAGGATTGGACCCTTCCCGTCGAACAGGAGAAGATGATCGTTTCACAGGCACGGCACATCTGGACCGTGTCGAAGGCCGCGTCGTTCCTCCCCGAGCGGGGCTTCTATGAAGAAGTCGGACGTCACGGTTTTCGGTTTCTTCGCGATGTGATGTGGGACCATACCTATGGCGGCTTCTATCAGATTCGAAGCCGGTCCGGAGGCCCGACGGATGTTCGGGGTTGGAGAGACGAAAAGCGGACATACGGCGAAGCCTTCGCTGTCTATGCCCTCGCAGCCCTCTATGCGCAGACGGGGGAGCCGTCCGTTCTTGCGACCGCCCAACGCGCCTATCATTGGATCGAAGACCATGCGTACGATCCCGTGTACAGGGGTTATTTCCAGTTCCTCACCCGGCAGGGTCGCCCCTTCAGTTTGAATGACCCGTACGTCTCGATCGCTTCGGATTCCAATGAAGTCGGCTATAAGGATCAGAATTCCTCCATTCATCTTCTTGAGGCGTATACGGAGCTCTACCACGTCTGGAAGGACGAAGGCTTGCGGGCGCAGCTGCACGCGGTCCTGACGCTGATCCGCGACACCATGGTCCATCCCAAGGGCTATCTGCAGCTGTTCTTCTCCCCGGATTGGACGCCGCTTTCCTTCCGCGACGCGGAACCTGCCGTTCGCGAAGCGAACTTCGGTCTCGATCACGTCTCCTTCGGCCACGACTACGAAACTGCGTTCCTGATGCTCGAGGCGTCCCACGCCCTGGGGATTGAAAACGATGTCCGGACCCTCGTCGTGGCGAAAGGGATGCTGGACCATGCGCTGGCAAACGGTTGGGACGCCGAACGCGGAGGATTCTGGGACGGCTCCTATTATTTCAACGGCGACGAGACGTGTACGGTGATCCATCGCACGAAAAACTGGTGGGCCCAGGCGGAAGCGTTGAATGCCCTGCTTCTGTTTTCCCGGATCTTTCCCGAGGGGCCGTACGAGGAGTACTTCCGCCGTCAATGGTCGTATGTCGAAACCTACATCATCGATCACCAGCGCGGCGACTGGTTTGAAGGGGGGATCGATTACCAACCGCAGTTCCAGGACGGTCCCAAGAGCCACATGTGGAAGTGCACGTACCACACGGGCAGGGCGCTGATGAACTGCATCGCTCTTCTCTCCGATGCTCCGCCCCGCGGCGCAGGCGAAGGGTTTGAGCCGAAGAAGGCGGAACTTACTTCCTTCGTCGACCATTGGAAGGAAGTGGCCGAAAGCGTTTCCCTCCAGACCTCCAGGACAGAATAAAAAAACAGGCAGGGCGCCCATCCACCAGAGGCCCCTGCCTGCTCTGTTACCCGCGCTGCTGTCGCAGGTGGGAGGAGGTACTCAATCCGCTGAGAGCTTTACATTCTTCCCGATGAGGCCGATGCGCTGTTGCACGCATGCCGCGCTTCGCAGCGGGTCTTCCGGCGTGTGCTGCACATAGTCCAGAAGCCGATCGACCGTCGAAGTCGCGACGTGCATGCGCGTATCCGAAGATGCATAATAGATCAGGACATCGCCGTTCGCGCGCGCGACCCAGCCGTTGCTGAACACCACGTTCGATACATCGCCGACACGTTCCGTTCCCTCCGGGGCGAGGAAGTACCCCGCGGGTTGTGCAATCACCCGGCAGGGTTCCTTCAAGTCGGTCAGGAAGAGATACAACACATACCGGAGCCCCGCAGCCGTGTTCCGTACGCCGTGCGCGAGTTGCAGCCAGCCCTTCGGCGTCTTGATCGGCGATGGTCCGAGGCCGTTCTTCACCTCTTTGATCGTATGATACAGCCGGTCGTCGATAATCAGCTCATGATCGATGACGGCGGGGTTCATTGACTCCGAGACTCCCCATCCGATTCCGCCGCCCGAACCGGCCTCGATGAAGCCGTCTTGCGGCCGCGTATAGAAGCCGTATTTCCCGTGGTAGAACTCGGGATGGAGGACGACGTTGCGCTGTTGCGGGGACTTCGTCCGCAGATCGGGGAGCCGTTCCCAGGTCTTGAAGTCTTTCGTTCGCGCAATCCCGCCCTGTGCCGTCGCGGAAGAGAGATCGCCGCGGGGCGCGCTGGGATCCTTCCGTTCGCTGCAGAAAAGTCCGTAGAACCAGCCGTCTTCATGCCTGACGACGCGCAGGTCGTACACGTTGATGTCCGGATCCCCGGTCTCCGGCATGACGACAGGGTAGTCCCAGAACCGGAACTTGTCGGTGCCGCTTCGCGATTCCGCGACCGCGAAAAAGGATTTCCGGTCCGCCCCTTCCACCCGGACGAACAGGAGGATCTTGCCGTCATGCTCGATCGCCCCGGCGTTGAACGCGGCATTGATCCCCATCCGCTCCATCAGGAAGGGGTTCGTATCGAAGTTGAAATCATATCGCCAAGACAGGGGAGTGTGCCCGGCGGTGACGACGGGGTGCACATACCGCGCAAACACGCCGTTGCCCCCTTCGGCTTTGCGGTTGGGGCGTCTGATGAGCGCCTCATGTTTGGTCATGAGCGCTTTGAGTCGCCTGTTGAATTCCGGACGTTTCATTTGTCTGCACCTGCAAAGGTAATGGGAGCCCCGGCGATTTCCGGGGAACGCGTCGTCATCGCGGCAGGGAGTTCCGCGCTGAGTTCATCCAATTTGTTCCACCATGTGAGCTTCAGAGTGACCGATGTGGCAACGAGCACGGTCAGGGAGATTGCCAGTGAGCCGGGCTCCTGGATGACCAGGAAGATCGGCGTCGCGACGATGGACGTTTGCCAGACGATGCCGACGAGGACATTGAACATGTCGCGTTTGAAGTTCTTGTTCCGTTCAAACGCCGGATATTTCTTCTGCACCTTCGCGAGGACCGGCTTCCAGAAACCCCACGGCCGCACGCGCATGTAGAACTTCTCGAGCGTCTCGTCGTCTTCGGGCGCCGTGAGAAAACTTCCCAGGATGCATCCGGCGGTGGAGACGGCGAGGATGTACGGGAACGCGTAGATCGCGGTAAGGCCGGGCATGAACAACGGAATCACCAGCGCCGCGAGGATTCCGGTCAGCATCCCCCAGAAATAGCCGTACCCGTTCAAGCGCCACCAGTACCATTTGAGGACGTTTGCAGCCGTGTACCCGCCCCAGAGCGCGTTGACAATCCACTGCATGATTTCGTTTACGGAGGTGACCACCAGGCCGATCGCGAATCCCAGCAGGACGAACGCAATCGACACGATGTAGCTCATGGTGACGTATTTCTTCGGATGATCGTTCGGGTTGATGAACCGTTTGTAGATGTCATTCACCACATACGCAGGAGCGGCGTTGATGGTTGCAGCGTAGTTGGACATGAACGCCGCGATGAGCCCGGCGAGGATCAGTCCCACCCATCCGACGGGGACGAGATTCTTCAAGGCGAGCGGGAGGATCGTCTCGAAATCGATCGCGGGCCCCATCGCGTTGAGCTGCGGACTGAAGTACACCAGGGCAAGGACGGTCAGGCCGGCGATCATCATGTATCGGGGGAAGAACAGCACGATATTGACGAACCAGCTCATCTTCGCCGCGTCTTTGGGCGAGCGCGTCGCCAGGACCCGCTGCATGTCGTAGTTCGGCGCGGGCCCCGCCAGACTCACGAGGAATCCCTTGAACATGAGCATCATGAAAAAAATCGTGAAGAGACTGTAGCCGTCACTCTGAATCTTCGTGTTGACCGCGTCGATCAGGCCGGTCCAGTTCAGGTTGAGCGACCATCCGAAAAAGATGTCTTTCCATCCCGGAGGGATGCAGGCATTCAGCGTGGCGGGGGAAACTGCGAGCATCGCAATGATGCCGACGGCGACGGAGGCGATGGTGAGGACGATAAACTGCAGAAACTCCGTTATGACGACGCTCATCATGCCGCCTTTAATGGCGTAGATCGCCGTCAGGCTCATCAGAATGACGGCATAGGTATTGGGGGAGAGGTCCCACGGGAAGAAGATCTTCGCAAACTTCCCGATCCCCTGAAAGGCATAGGCCATGAAGCCGGTGACGCTGACCAGCGCGAAAATGACCACCACGATGTGGGCGAGTCTCGCGCCCTGGCTGTTCCCGAACCGTGTCTTGATCCATTCTGCCCCGGTCATCACCCCCGAACGCCGCAACCAGATGGAAAGGAACACCATCAAAAATATCTGGTTGAATACCGGCCAGAGCCACGGAAGCCAGACCCCCTTCAAACCGTAGACAAAGAGCGTATAGACGAGCCACATCGTGCCGGCGATATCGAACATTCCGGAAGCGTTCGACACGCCGAGCATCCACCACGGAAGGGAATTACTCCCGAGAAAATAGGAGTTGATGTCCTTGATCGCCCGTTTCGAAACGAGAATGCCCAGGATGATGATGACTGCAAAATAGGCGAGGATGATGCTCAGGTCGATGACGTCTATCTGCATGTGATCCTTTTCAATTTCGTTTCAATTGGAGGGGGAGATTTCGCTCTCCCTCCTTCACAAACAATGCCATCCGGAGTTTCATCGTGTGCCGAACAAATATCCAACTGTGCGGGTAGAATTTTTGAATTCTCTTTATTACTCTAATAAAAGGTTATACTATTGATAATCGTCCTTCTCCTGAAGTCCCTCATGGTTCAGCACTCTTGCCCAATCCACAGTGGCAAGAGATTTGTTTTCAATCCACTTCAACTCTCTCGCGCACGAGGCCATCCATGATTCGTCCTGCCTTCCTCTTTGCGGCTACGCTGATCTTCTGTTCCGCTGTCGCCGTCGCTGTCCCCGCAAAGAACCGCATTGCGTCGCTCTTCACCGACAATATGGTTTTGCAACAACAGCGGACTGTGCCGGTCTGGGGAACCGGATCGCCCGGGGCGGAGATTTCCCTGCGGGCATCGTGGGGGAATGCGGCCGTGGCAACGGTGGATTCAACCGGCCACTGGGAGATCGGGCTCCCGACTCCCAAGGCAGGAGGCCCGTTTACTCTGGAAATTGTCCTCGGCGATTCCCTCGTCACGCTGAAGAATGTCATGTGCGGGGAGGTCTGGCTCTGCTCCGGGCAGTCAAACATGGAGATGCCGCTGCAGGGGTGGCCACCGAATACGTTTGTCGACAGCGCCGCGCGGGAGATTCGCAACGCGACCTTCAGCGACATCCGGTTGTTTACCGTGCAGCGCGCCGCGTCGCTCCTCCCCCTCGCAACCTGCAACGGCCGGTGGGTGGAATGCTCCCCATCGACGGTCCCGGGCTTCAGCGCAGCCGCGTATTTTTTTGGGCGGGACCTGTACCAGCAACTGCATGTCCCGATCGGCCTCATCCATTCGAGCTGGGGAGGAACTCCCGCGGAAGCCTGGACCGGCATCGATACGCTCGCGCATTTTGTGGAGTTCGATACTGTCGTCTCAAAGATGACCGCGGCAAGAGACAGCATCGGCGTCTTCGAGCACTGGCTTTCGCAATTTCCGGTGATCGATATGAAGGGGAGCATCTCTCCGACGCGGTGGGTGGGATTGGAATTCAATGACGATTCCTGTTCAACTTCGAATTTCCCCGACAGTCTCTGGCACACGATGAATCTCCCGACGCTGTGGGAAAGCACGGAGATGGGCAACTTTGACGGGGCGGTCTGGTTTCGCAGGACCGTCGAGATCCCGAGAACCTGGGTCGGGAAGGAACTGACGCTCGAGCTTGGCCCGATCGACGATATGGATATGACGTACGTCAACGGGACGCATGTCGGGGGGTACGAAACCGAAGGCTATTACAGTTTGAATCGTACGTACACACTTCCGCCGGCACTGGTTCGGGATACGGTTCTTCACATCGCCGTCCGCGTGCTCGATATTCAGGGAGGTGGCGGAATCTGGGGGAACGGGCAGCGCATGTGCATCCATCCGATCGGTTCTGATTCCATCATCGGTCTGCAAGGTCCCTGGCGGTATCTCCCGGTGGCAGATCTGGTCAACGGCAAGTTCTATGTGTTCGGCGTTTCCGGCGATCGGTATTTCACCAGGCCCGCGCTTCCGATCGACATCAGTTCCTCCACGCCGTCTTCATTGTATCAGGGAATGATTCTCCCCCTCGTTCCCTTTTCCCTCCGGGGTGTGATCTGGTACCAGGGGGAATCGAATGTCTCGAATCCCGGTTTGTACGCCAGACTGTTCCCGGCGATGATCAGGAACTGGAGGGATGTCTTCCATGCGCCGGATCTCCCGTTCTACTACGTGCAGATCGCTCCCTATGCGTACGGCGGCACATCGCACTCAGAGCTGCTTCGCGAGGCCCAGTTGAAGACCCTCGCCTTGAAGAATACCGGCATGGCCGTAACTGTCGACATCGGGAATCCCCGGAATATTCATCCGAGCGACAAGCAGGATGTCGGGGCAAGGCTTGCGCGATGGGCGCTCGCGAAAACGTACGGGAAGAAACTTGAGTATTCGGGCCCCCTCCCCGTGAACGTGAGCCGGACGAAGAACGCCGTCGAGATCCGGTTCGACCACGCCCGGAGCGGGTTGTTCCTGCGGGATACCACGAACGGAAACGGGTTCGAGATTGCCGGAGCAGATTCCATCTTTCATCCTGCCTCGGTCCGACTCCTCAACAATCGAATGCAACTGTTCAACCCTGCAGTCCAGCGTCCCCTTGCCGTGCGCTACGCGTTCACCGATACATCGAAGGGGACCCTCTTCAACAGGGACGGACTTCCGGCGCCGTCGTTCAGGACGGACAGCTGGCCGGTTCAGAAGACCAATGGACAATAGTCAGTGGACACTCGTCAATGGACATGGATGCCGGGTCTCGATCTTGAGCGAACGCCGGTTAACGGAATCATAGGAGGTATCCCGATGAAACTTCTTGGCCTCATGATGTTGACCTTCATGGTTGTCCTTCCACTGCCTGCGCAGCCGGAACAAAAGCCGCCAAAGTATCATGCCTGGTGGAATGAACAGAACATCGGCAGTCCGCTGGACGATGCGAGTGCAACGAAGCTCCCGCGCATCGCGGTGAAGGGAGCACGGTTTGTGAACCCGCACGGGGACACCGTGCTCTTTCGTGGACTCGCCATCGCCGATCCCGACAAGATTGAGAACGAGGGGCATTGGAACAGGTCCCTGTTCGTCCACGTGCAGGAGATGGGGACAATGATCGTCCGGATTCCCGTCCATCCAGTTTCGTGGCGCGAACGGACGCCGCGGAAATATCTTGAGCTCCTCGATCAGGCAGTCGCCTGGTGCACGGAGCTGGGGATGTACGTGGTCATCGATTGGCATTCCATCGGAAACCTCGGGATGGAATTGTTCCAGGACCCGATGTACAATACCACCCAACGCGAGACGTATGAGTTCTGGCGTACGGTCGCGCGGCATTATCACGGGCACAACACGGTTGCCTTCTACGAATTGTTCAATGAGCCGACGCTCTATCGCGGCCAGCTCGGGAGCATGTCCTGGAGCGAATGGAGGGCAATCAACGAGAAGATCATCGACCTGATTCGTGCGTACGATCCGCTCACCATTGAACTCGTTGCGGGACTCGATTGGGCATACGATCTCACGCCGTTGAATATCGAGCCCGTCCAGCGGGAGGGCATCGGGTATGTAACGCATCCCTATCCGCACAAGCGCACCCCGCCGTATGAGCCGAAGTGGGAAGAGGATTTCGGCTTCGCAGCGGAGCGCTATCCCGTGTTTGCCACGGAGTTCGGCTTCACGCTCGGGCACGAAGGGATGAAGGACAACGGCGCATATGGGAAGGCGATTGTCCGGTACCTTGAGAGCAAAGGGATGAGTTGGATGTGCTGGGTCTACGATCCGGAGTGGGGCCCGCGGATGTTGACCTCGTGGGATACATTTGCGTTGACGGAAGAGGGCGAATTCTTCAAGGCGGCCTTACACGGGAAGGTCGGCGATTAGGGCGAATGAGCGCTGTCGAACCCCCCTTTATCATTTTGATCTACCTTTATTATCTCAATAGTATCTTCGGGAGGCAGGGCGACGAAGGCCGGGCCCTGCTTTCGTATTTGGACAGTTTTTCGATAGTTCCGCGGCGGCAAAGCGGTCGAACCTTGGCATCCAGATTGCTGCCTTGATTTCTACTAAACTGTCTTTTCTCTTCTTCTCCGGCAGCTCGCGGGTGGTTGCCATTCGTCAAACTCTGCGTCCTGCACGGGCCGATTCGCCGGGACTAAGGACTCTCTTGCGTAACTCAACCCCCGTTGCAGCCTTTCAGCATTAACTCATTCAGGCATCCCTATGAGAAAATCCGTTGCTACCAATTTCCTCTGGTCGAGTTGCAGGCTTTTGTGTTCGATGATGACTGTGCTGATCCTGGCCGTCAGGCCGATGATGGCCCAGGAACCGGGCAGCGTGAAGGGTCGGATATTTGACAAGGAGACCGGAGATCCGCTTCCGTATGCGAACATTATCGTGGTCGGGACGGCGATCGGGACGGTAAGCGATCTCGACGGGAAGTTCGCCCTCAACACCGTCCCCAGCGGTGCGCAGACACTGCGCGTGGCGTATGTGGGTTACGCAACCGTCACGCGAAACGTCACGGTATCGGCGAACGATGTCCTGCAGATCGACTTCCGCCTCTCCGCGCAGGCGATCACCGGCGAGACGGTCGTGGTCACCGCGCAGGCGCAGGGACAGAACGCCGCGATCAACCAGCAACTCGCCTCGAACACCATTGCCAACGTCGTCTCCGCCGCCCGCATTAAAGAACTCCCTGATGTCAATGCCGCAGAATCGATCGGACGCCTGCCCGGCGTCTCCATCGACCGGTACGGCGGCGAGGCAACGGCCGTCGCGATCCGCGGTCTTGCTCCCAAGTACAACACCGTGACGGTGAACGGCGTCGAACTTCCGGCCACGAACAACGATGACCGGAGCGTGGACCTCTCGCTGGTGTCATCCAATATTCTCGATGGCATCGAATTGAAAAAAGCGCCAACGCCGGATATGGATGCCGATGCCCTGGGGGGGACGATTGACCTCCGCCTGAAGGAAGCGCCCGAGGGACTGCAGGGGAACGCGATGCTGCAAGGGGGATACAATCAACTCCAAAAGTATACCGGCAACTATAATGTCGTCCTCGGGGGGAGCAACAGATTCTTTAACGGGGATCTCGGCCTCATCGCCTCCATCAATGCGGACCGCAACAACCGCAGTGCAGACCAGCTCAGCGCCGCGTACCGGAACCAGGCCGCCGTGCAGACTCTTTCGGACATTGTCGTCGACAATTTTACCCTCCGGGCGAACGATGTCTTCAAGAGCCGGGTGGGCGGGAGTCTGCTGGGGGACTACGTCGTGCCGGACGGAAAGGTCACGGCGAATATTTTCTACAGCCGCGCGACGAACGACGGAACGTACCGTTCGGACCAGATGGACTTCACGCACAATAGTCATTACTACGGTCTGGAAAAAAACGTTACGAAGAATTCGATCTTCGTGGGTGGTCTCGGGTTCAAGCAGGATTTCGGGTGGATCAAATACGACGTGAGCGGGGCCGCGACGGGTTCGGAGACCGATGATCCGACGGATTATCAGTATCAGTTCGCGCAGGAGAATCAGGCCAAGACCGGTACGCCGGATGCATCGACGCCCCTCGTCAATGCGTGGAGACTCGAAACCGTTGACACCTCCATTACCGGTCTGTCGCAGATCTTCCAGTACAGCACGACCTTGTTCGAAAAACAAAAGTCCGTTCAATTCAACGTGCAGGTTCCGTTCCAGCTCACCGATGCGCTCTCCGGGTATGTCAAAGCCGGGGGCAAGGCGAAGTGGTTGGACCGGCTTTTCGACCAGGAGCAGTACGGCTGCGGCAACCTGCAGTACGGCGGGAGCTGGACCGGGCCGGTGTCCGATCTGATCAAGCGCGCGAGCGCCATGTACCCGAACGACTTCAACGTCACCGCGGACTCGACGCTGATTTCGGGCAAGCACGTCTGGCCGATTTCCCGGTTCATCGACAATTTCGGCCGCTCGAATTTTCTCGACGGGAGTTACCGGATGGGGATGGTGTACAGCCTCGATCTCATGCAGAAGCTGACCAACGCGCTCCGCTCCCTTCCTTCCAACGACTGGCAACATTACTCGATCGGCTCCCTCGGGAGCGACTACGACGGTGTGGAACGGTACCATGCCGCGTATCTCATGGGTGAGTTGAACATCGGGCCGACGATCACCCTGATCGGGGGCGTGCGGTACGATGCGGACTATACCCTGTACCACGGCCAGAGTTTCCGTGAAGTGATCACCAACGGGAACAACCAGCAGGCGCCGGGAGACCTCCAGCACAATTCCAACGTGCGGTCGAACAATTTCCTCCTCCCGATGGTCCATCTGAAGTACCAGCCGTTCGACTGGCTCATGATTCGCCTTGCCGCGACAGAGACAGTCACACGGCCGGATTATTCGCAATATGCGCCGATTACCCACATCAATACGTACCAGTCCTACGTCCAGGCGGCCAACGCGGATTTGCGCGATTCCCGGGCAAAGAACCTCGACATCTCGGTGTCGGTCCATGAGAAGTATATCGGATTCCTGACGATCTCGCCGTTTTACAAGAAGATCGAAGACCTGATTGTCTTTGCCTCGATCCCGCGAATGGATACGGCGGTGGCGAAGCTTGTCCCGGCCGGACTGAACATCCCGCGGTCGTGGCTCGGGAGTGCACCGCAAGTGGACACCTATCTGAACAACCCGACGGCGGCGCAGTATCGCGGGATCGAGTTGGATTGGCAGACGCACTTCTGGTACCTGCCGTCGTTCCTTCAGGGGCTGATCTTCAATCTGAACTGGACGTACATTTCTTCATCGATCAACGCGGAGCAATTCCGGACAGCGGCGATCACTACGTATATTCCTCCGCGAACCTACATCACGCGACTTCAGCTCATCGACACGACACGTGCGCAACGGATGCCCGATCAGCCGTCGCATATCATGAATGCAACCCTCGGCTATGACTACGAGGGATTCTCAATCCGCGTCTCGTATTTGTACCAGTCCGACAAGCTCTCCAGCCTCGGTGCGACGCCTGTCCTGGACGCGTTTACCGTTGCGTATGGCCGGTGGGACCTCGCGGTGCGCCAGAAAATCGGCGATGCGATCCAGGTCTACGCCAATTTCAACAACCTGAATAACAGGCACGACGAAAGCGTGCTCGGGTTCCGGCAGATCAACGACACCGCCCTCGAATACTATGGGCTGACCATCGATCTGGGGATCCGGCTGAACCTGTAGTTTTTGGTATGGCAGTATGATAAACACGCAGCCCACGTTGAGCAATCATCAACAATACACAAGGAGCAACTCTATGAAGGCCTCTTGGTATATCATTCTCCTGGCACTCTTTGTCGGGGCGGTTCTCGTGCCGTGTCAGAACGCTCCGGCGCAGACTGTCGTTCATGGAGATACCATGTACGTCGATTGGCAGGACTCGGGAACCCATCTGCCGATCATCAATGCACTGCGCAATGCGGTGTATGGCGATACCGCATCGGACGGTACGCGCGCGAACTTGAATCGCGTCTACCTTCTTCAACTCAACGGCATCTACTGGGAATCCGATCGTATCGAGAACAAGGACAAAAGCGGCACCCCGTTCCCGTTGAGGCTTGTCGGACAGCCGTACACCATGGGCGATGCCAGCAATTTCCCCGCGCAGTTGCAGCTCACGGATCTTCGGAGCGACAATACTGCCGCAGACACGCGCCTGATCACGGGTCTGACGGACGTCACGCTCCAGAACCTGTACATCACCGGACGGACGAACTCCCAGGGTGTGCAGACGTCTTATCAACCGATTCAGATTGATGCAAGCAACAGCCGGTTCCTCGTTGACAATTGCATCATCGAGCAGAGCAACTTTGCCGTGATTGCCTTTACGGCGACGAACAATGAGATCGTCTACACGAACAACAAGTTCCGCAATCTGATCGGCTCGCCGAGCACCCAGCAGTGGGAAGGCCGCGCCATTTCCATTTGGGCGGACCAGGACTCGGTGATCGTGGAAAACAACACGTTCTTCAACATCGAGTTCACACCCTTCCAGCTTGAAGGGGGAGCGGCCAAGTACATTCGCTTCAACCACAACACGATCGTGAACAACGGTCGCGGCATCAATACCGGCAACTGGTTCCGCAACGCCTACTTTGCCAACAACCTCATCATCGACGGCTGGTGGCACGGTGAAGGCGCCTCGGACCTCCAGACTTCCGGCCGCGATCCCCGGCAAACCAATGCCGGACTGTTCACCATCGGGGCATTGCCGTCCGTCTATGGACCGGAAGAAGGACGCCGCATTGTTGTCGCGAAGTGCTATGCCTATCTCGATCCGAAGTTCCTCACCGCGTATGGCGACACGATCCACCGCGCCTATTTCATCGACCCGGTGACCAAGCTCGATTTTCTTGACCTCTACACCGCGCACATGAACGTCGGCCACGCTGGAACGACGGACACCGTGTGGCTGGGCAGTGTCCCGACGGGCATGTCGTATCCGCTTAACGACCCGGCATGGAAGACCGGCGTTGCGAATTCATCGATGTTCGACTCGATGTGGTCGAACATCACGATGCTGCGTGCCGGAATCTCGAATGCCACGCCGTATTTCTACAAGCAAGACGGAAATCCGTCCAATGAAGCGTGGCCGCTGCCGGAGAATTTCTCGTACACGCAATCCAACCTCATGACCGCAGGGACCGACGGCCTGCCGATCGGCGACCTGAACTGGTTCCCGACCCAGAAGGCGACGTTCAACGCAAACAAAGCCAGCTATGTCTCCGCCATCGAAGGTCTTGCCGGCCAGGTCATCAACTTCAAGGTCGACTCGACCTATGAGGCGGAGTACGGTACGGTCGCAGGAACTGCGGCGGTCAACGTGTTCTCGGGTTTCTCGTACTTCTATATGCAAAACGGCGGATTCATCCAGTGGGACTTCAACCTGGCCGCCGGCGGGAATTACGGGATGAACATCTGGAGTCACCTGCGCGGCAATTCTCAGCGCGGAGAACATTTCTTCATCAATGGCAATGAGATCCATGACAACTACGGCTGGGGCGAGCTGGAATTCACCTCGTCGCAACTGGCCGCAGGCACGCCGGGCACGCATGGTCCGGGGATGACGCTCGATGACAATAGCTGGAACTGGTATTACTATCCGAAAGATTCCATCCTTGCTGCGGATACAGCGAATTTCCACTTTGTCACCGGCCACAACACCATCAAGATTACTCCCTCGTGGGGATATCAGAACTTCGCAGGGATTGATCTTATCGCTCCGGGAACCGTTGTCCCGGTGGGTCAGACGGTGCAGAATCCGGTGATCGCACTGCGGGCTCCCGATGCCACTTCCTCCATCGTGACACCGATGGGCGAAGGCGCAAAGTGGATTCCGTCGCTCTTCAAGTCCGTCATCCTGGGTGCAACCGGAACTGTCTCGTTCAATATTCCGATCGGCGTGACCGGGAATTACCACGTGCGGATCTTCTACTATAACCCGGGGACGACCCCCCTGACGGTCCAGATCAAGGAAGGCTCGACGCTTCTTGATAGCCCGGTCCTCACCGCGAAATCGGACTCGACGGGATCCGATGTCATGTCCGGCGTCATTGCCCTGAGTGCGGGAAACCACACCCTCACGCTGGGTGGTGCGAATGCGAACATCGACTATGTCCAGATCATCCGCGAAGTGGTCGGCGCCGTGGAACCCGGTCAGGTTCCGGGCACCTTCTCACTGTCGCAGAACTATCCGAACCCGTTCAACCCGACGACGAGGATTCAATTCACGATCGGCAAGGCTGCGAACACGAAGCTGATTGTGTACAATGTCCTCGGTCAGAAGGTCATGACGCTTGTTGACAGCCGGATGGATGCGGGCTCCCACATCGTCGAATTCAACGCGATGAACCTTGCCTCGGGCGTGTATTTCTATCGCCTCGAAGCCGGGAATTATGTCATGTCGAAGAAGATGGTACTGCTGAAGTAACCCGCTTCAACTCATGGAAGCGTGCATCTGCGAGGTGGCCGGCGTTTTCGTCGGCCACCTCTGCTATCACTCGACGATCCCGCCGTTGCAAATGAGGTCCGACCTTCCGAGATTGGTATGGATTCCAACATTACGCTGTCGGTCACTCACTATGCACGCCTTCTGATGCGGAGAGCCATTCATCGATTTCTGACCTGGCTGAAGCCGCACTGGGGAATCACCTTCCTCGTCCTCCTCGCCCTGCTCTACCTCGTCCCCTACTACTTCATCATCAGCAGGGGGTCAACGGGGATCACGGAAATCTATTTCGCCGATCGTATCACCGAAGCACACCGGATCCTGATCGACCGTTACAACCGCGAGCATGCCGGCAAGGTCCAGATAGTTCCGATTGACTTTCCCAACCCTGACTTCAGCACCAACGAGCGAAAAGAGATCCTTGCGCGCTCCCTTCGCGGCGAGGGCGACGGGATCGATCTGCTCTCCGTCGATGTGATCTGGTCCGAACGCTTCGCCCGGTGGTGTGAACCCCTCGGACAATATTTCAGCAAGGAGGAGCTGGACCGTCTCGTGCCGGCGACGTTGTATTCCTGCTACAGCGACGGGCAACTCGTGGCGCTGCCGCTGTTCCGCGTCCAGGGCGTCATGTACTACCGTGACGATTTGCTGCAGAAGCTGCCCGGGGGGAACAATTCCTCCGCGCCCTGAAGAAGGACATGACCTGGGGGGAATTTGCGGCATGGAGAGAGAAAATCGGGTGGAAGAAGCCGTACTATATCTTCCCCGGCGCGGAATACGAGGGGCTGATCTGCATCTACATGGAAACCCTCCTGAGCCTCGAGCCGTCGTATTTCACCCTGCACGGGTTCGACTTCAATACCAAATCGGCGAGGGAAGCGCTACGGATTCTCGTGAACATGATCAACAAGGACCACGTGTCGCCTCCGCAGGTGACGGAATTTACCGAGGTCCCCAGCTACAAATATTTCATTCAAAACGACGCCCTCTTCATCCGCGGGTGGACCAGCTATGACGAAGATTTCCGGAGCACGCCGGTGGACCCAAAGAAGGAGATGTATCTGAAGAAGGTCCCGCTCCCGCATCCCGCTGACGGCGTCCCCGCCTCGGTGGTCGGCGGATGGAACCTGATGATCCCCACCGGCAGCACGAAAAAGAAAGAGATCGTCGAATTCATCAAATACCTTCTGACCGCCAAATCGCAGGAGGTGTTCTACGAGAAGAGCAGTTACTATCCGGTCATCAAAGCTTTTTACGATGATCCTTCCTATCTTGCAAAGTACCCGGAGATCACCGAAATGAAACATCTCATGAGTACCGGCGTGCAGCGCCCATCGGCACGGGACTACACGAAGTACTCGGAGATCATGGCGCACTACATTTCGCTGGCCCTCCAGGACAAGATCTCCGTCGATAGCGCACTCAATGCAATCAGCTCACTCATCCGCTCTGAACGCATCGCCGCCGGCGGCCGTTAACGTGTCGATCATTCTTCTCCCATGGGCGTCTCCGACCAACTCCGGGCCAGGCTCCGGCGGTACCGATTTGAGATCAGGCATATCATTGTCCTGGTAACCATCCTCATTGCCTTCCAGATCATCCTGGGTTTTTTTCAGACTTCGCTGCTCGACAATTTTCTCAACGGGACGAAAAGCTGGTTCCAGAAGTACTACGCTGAACGCATTGCCATCATCACGTCGGCCAGCCTCGAGCTGCTGTTTCAGAATCAGCAGCGCCTCAGCTACCAGCAGGATACGATCAACAACCCGATTGTGTATTCGCTGAACGTCTTTCTCAAGCAGCAGATGATCCAGCGCAGCGTGGAGGATATCGCCCTGATTCTCCAGCAGGGAGAGGGGACGTATGTGATCACGAACGGCCAGGCCCTGCAGTCGTTTCTCCGCGGTCACCTGGCACCCACGTTGCCGGACACCTCCCGGTCCCCGGGGGTGCGGTTCTTCCACTCGGTGCAGAACGACCTGCGCTACCGGGAAAAGGTGCTGAGCAGGGTTGAAGGGCAGGAGAAGTTCGACGTCCTCGTCCCGTTCGTCCCGAACGGCGAGTACATCGGCGCCCTGTATATGCGGATGAGACCGGATTTCGGCTTCCTGACCGAGGAGGTCAAATCGAACTTCAACCAGGTGTCCCTGATATTTTCGGCGCTGATTTTCGTCGGCCTGATCGGGATCTTCCTGGTCTCGTCGCGGACGGTGAAGGAGCGCGACGATGCGCAGCAACGGTTGTTCGTCGAGCATGAACTGGCGCTGGAAAAACAGATCCAGCTGGAAAAGGAATCGCTGTTCACCAAGCGCATCTACCACACGCACCACAAGGCCGAGAAGATCATGGGGTTCATCAAGCAGGACGTCCGGCGGATGACCGCGGGGAACCTTGATGAGCTGAAACGGCGGGTGATCACGTACTCAAATTTCATTTCGCGCATCATTTACGACATGAAATGGTACGACCAGAACATCAACACGATCGTCAACCCGATTTTCCAGACGAACGTCAATACCGTCATCGATTTCATCGTGAAGAATGTGTTTCTCCGGATCTCCTCGAAGAACGAGATGTTCGAGATCGCGCTGCAGCTCGATCCGACCATTCCGCCGGTCAACATCAACGAATTCATCGTCTGGGAAATTCTCGAACCCCTGATCCAGAACAGCATCGATCACGGAGGGAAGTCGTTCGTCACCATCCGTGTCCGGACCGCCCATGACCCCGGCACGGGGGCGTCGTGCATCGTCATCGAGGACGACGGCGAGGGGATCAAAGACGAGCTGCTGGCGCCGAGCCTGAGGGGGATCAAACGCCTGTTCCTGGAACGGGAGACCACCAAGACCGGGCTGGACTCGCACTCCGGGTACGGATGTTATATCGCGTATCAGCTCGCCGTCGGGAAGTGCGGATGGGAAATGGATGCGGAGAATCTTGACAGCGGGGGATGCCGCTTCACTATCGCGATAAAGGGAAAGTCATGAGCACCAATGCTCCAATCTCCATCCTCCTGGTGGAGGACGAAGAATTCGATGTCGCCCGCGTGCGCAATACGGTGCGGTTCTTCGCCTCCAGGATCCAGATCACCGATGTCGTCTCCAACGGCCTTGCCGCGCTCGAACTCGTGAAAGGCAGGCCCGATGCGTTTGACGTCGTCATCCTGGACTACCAGATATCCGGCGGATTGAAGGGCGAAGAACTGATCAAGATGATCAAGGACGTCGACCCGTTCATCCAGATCATCGTCATCACCAAAATGACGATCAACATCACCGACTTCGACTTCGCGAACAATCTCCTCAAAGCCGGGGCATTCTGGTACTGCACGAAGTATCCCGGGAACATCGAGGAATACATCTATCAACCCACCGACCTTCTCCTCGGGATCTTCAACGCGTATGAAAAGAAGCGTCTCGAGAAACAGAAACTGAAATCCGACAAGCGGTTGATGCAGAACATCGCGGCGATGCTCGAGTCGAAAAAGATCATCGGAGAATCCCGGCCGATGGTCCAGCTCCGCGAGGCCATGGAGAAATATGCGAAGAGCGAAGCCAATATCCTGATCACCGGCAATTCGGGAACGGGCAAGGAGCTCGTGGCGTGGAATATTCACCTGAAGAGCAAACGCCGGTACGAGAATTTCATCTGCATCAATTGCGGGAGCATCCCGCAGGAGCTGATCGAAAGCGAGCTCTTCGGCTACGAGCGGGGGTCCTTCACAGGAGCCACCGGGAACAAGTCCGGCCTTTTCGAAGTGGCGAACAACGGCACGGTTTTTCTGGACGAAGTTGCCGAGCTCTCCCTGTCCGCGCAGGTCAAGCTCCTGCGCGTGATCCAGGACGGCGAAATTGAAAAAATCGGCAGGACCGGCAGTCTTTCGGTCAACGTCCGGATCATCGCGGCGACCAACAAGAACCTCTCCAACGAAGTGAACGAAGGCCGGTTCCGCGAGGATCTTTTCTACCGGCTCAACGTCGTCCCGCTCGACGTTGTCCCGCTCCGCCAACGGGGCAATGACATTCTTCTCCTGTTCGATCACTTCCTCGGGTACTTCAGCAGCGATCTCGGCATCCGCGTCCCCGAAGTGGAAGACGGCGCCCGCGAAATCCTCCTCAACTACAAGTGGCCGGGCAACGTGCGCGAGCTGCGCAATGTCGTCCAGCGTCTGGTCCTGAACTGCGGAGACAGGATCACGGCGAAGGATGTCAGCGATCCGATGATTCTCAAGAACCAGATCATGGCGAAGGACGCGACGGCATTCGAGGACATGGTGAGCGGGCAGGTGCTGCCGTTGCGCGAAATGGAGCGGCTCTTCCGGTTGCGCTACTTCAAGTATGTGCGGAGCATTTCGAGTTCCGACTCGAACGCGGCGGAAAAACTGGGGATCGCGCCGTCGAACTTTTATCGGATGTGCAAAGAACTGGGCATCAAGTAACTCATGGAGGTCAGTTCGCCCACCCGTACGACCGAACTTGCAGCCTGGAAATTGTCGTTCGCTCGGGCGGGCCAGAACCGACCTGCACGCCCAATTCCACCCTCCTCGCTTGATTCTGACCCAACTTATCCACATTTTTTTGCGAGCGAAACGCCTGCGTGTACAATATTGTTACAACGCGAGGGGAAGCAGCAATGGCTCGGACAGCTCTGATCACCGGCGCGTCATCAGGGATCGGGGAAGCTCTGGCAAAAGAGTTTGCCTCACACGATTTCAACGTGATACTCGTTGCCCGATCGGAACAACCGTTGCAGGTCATCGCACGTTCACTTCGGGAAACCTACGGCTGCGCCGTCGATATCATTCTCAAAGACCTTTCCCAGGAGAGTTCGGCGGAGGAAATCTTTCGCGACACCTCGCGCGACGGGCGAGTCGTCGACGTCCTCGTGAACAATGCCGGGTTCGGCGATTACGGACCGTTCTACGCCGCCGATTGGCGGAAGACGCGCAAGATGATCGAAGTCAATATCGTGTCGTTGACGGCACTGACCCGTTTTTTTCTTCCTGGGATGGTGTCCAGGAGGGAGGGAAGAATTCTGAACATTGCATCGACCGCGGCGTTCCAGCCCGGCCCCCTGATGGGCGTCTACTACGCATCGAAGGCCTACGTTCTGCATTTTTCCGAAGCCATAGCCAATGAGCTCGAAGGCACCGGCGTAAGTGTGACGGCGTACTGTCCGGGACCCGTCAAGACGCGCTTCCAGGAAGTGGCGGAAATACGGGAGAGCCGGCTGGTGAAAGGGCGGAAGTTGCCATCTCCCGAAGAGGTCGCGGCCGATGCGTTCCGTGCTCTGATGGCGGGGAAGGCCGTCCGCATCCACGGCATGGTGAATTATCTCCTCAGTCTCGCACCAAGAATTTCTTCCCGGAGCATGGTTCGCAGAGCCGCCCGGTATATCCAGGAGCAGCGGAGATGAGCGCCACCGACCACAGATTGCAGAGGCGCTCCCGGTTGCCATGACCCCAAAAATGACACCGGAACAAACGCAACAGGCGTTGCTCGAAAACAGCGCAATCGGAATCCTCTTGTGTTCCCTGGAGGGAACCATCCTCGGCGCGAGTCCGCGCGCCTGCAAGGATCTCGGCTACACCCGCGCGGAAATGCTCGCTCTCAACGGGCGGAAGCTCCTGGCCCCCGGAGCGTCGTTCGATCAGTTCCTTCGCCATCAGGAGGAAGCCGGATCTTCCGGCCCCGTGACAGTCGAACTTCCGCTCTCCCGGAAAGACGGCACGGAAACATGGTACTCTCTTTCCGGATCCGCTCTGGATCCCCTCAATCCCTCTTCCGGGATTGTCTGGACGTTGATTGATATTACCGCCCGCCGACGAATGGAAGAAGAGGTCCGCAGCAGCGAAGAGCGCTATGCGGCCATTGTCAGGAATTCCCCTGATGTCGTATTGATTCACAACGGCGGAATCATCCGGTACATCAACGAGCCCGGACTCCGTCAATCGGGGTATACGGTCGAGGAAATGGTCGGCCGACCGGTCACGGATTTTCTGACGGTGGAGTCACGAACGCGTGTTGCAGCGGCATTCGCTGCGCGGGAGCGGGGAGAGGAAACCGGCGACTACGCCGTCGACTTTGTCAGGAAATCCCGCGAGGTCCGACACGTCCTTGTGAAGAGCACGCCGATTTCCTACGATGGCGCGGCTTCGTACCTCGTCGTCCTGATCGACCTCACCGAACAGAAACGCGCGGAAGAGGCCCTTCGCGAGGGGCAGATTCTTCTGGAGTCCATGTTTGAGAACCACCCGACGGTGATGCTGCTCATGGAACCGCGCACCGGACGTGTGATCCGTTCGAACAAATCGGCGGAGACTTACTACGGCATTGCGAAGAGCGCCTTTCGCGAACTCTCCCTGCCCGCGCTCGATGCGGACGCTGCCGATCGCACGCTGCAGCGACTGACCGGACCAGCATTTCTTCCGGCGGGAAAAATCCGCACCCGGCAGAAGGTCTCCGGCGGTGGCGTCCGTGACGTGCAGGTCCATGCGGCTCCGATCATCGAGCAGGCGAGCGCCCTGCTTCTCCTCACCGTCGAGGACATTACCGACCGGCTGCATGATGAAGCGGAGATCGAACGGTATCTTGGCGATATCGAGGCGGCGAGAGATTCGGAGGCCGCCAGCGCGGTCGAAATGGCGCGCCTTCTGGAACAGCTTGCGATCGAAAAGGAGCGTGCCGATTCGGCAAACCAGGCAAAGAGCGAATTCCTCGCGAACATGAGCCACGAAATCCGCACCCCGATGAACGGCATCATCGGTATGGCCGGCTTGCTGTTGGAAACACGACTGTCGGAGGAGCAGCGGCAGTTTGTGGAAATCGTCCGCTCCAGCGGAGAAGCCCTTCTCGCCTTGATCAACGATATCCTGGACTTTTCCAAGATCGAAGCAAAGAAGTTCGAGCTGGAACATCTTGATCTTGACCTGCGTACGGTGGTGGAAGAAACGGCTGAGCTCGTCGCCTTGCGCGCGGCAGAGAAGGGGCTGGAGTTCGTCGTGGCGATCGATGAGGAGATTCCCACAGCGCTCCGCGGCGATCCGGGGAGATTGCGACAGATCCTGTTGAACCTCGGCGGGAACGCCGTGAAATTCACTCACAGCGGCCAGATCGTGTTCCGGGTTCGTTCCGACGTCGTGAACGAGAACCGGGTGACGGTGCGCTTCGAAGTGAGGGATACCGGGATCGGGATCACTCCGGAAAAAGTGGGCGCACTCTTTACCCCTTTTACGCAGGGTGACAGCTCCACATCGCGGAAATATGGGGGGACTGGACTCGGGCTCTCAATTTCCCGGCAGCTGGCGGAAATGATGGGAGGGGATATCGGCGTTGAAAGCGCTCCCGGGGAAGGCTCGACGTTCTGGTTTACCGCGACCCTGGAGCGTCGACCGGCGCCGCCAGCGCCGCACGGAGATCCGGACGCGCGAATGAAAAATGCCAGGGTCCTGGTGGTGGATGACAACGCGGAGAGCCGGCGGGCACTGCAGTCAGTATTGACGCATGCAGGTTGCCGATGCGCGGAGGCGTCCGACGCGTTGACGGGCCTGGAACTCCTTCGTAGCGGCGCCCGGGAGAACGACCCGTTTCTTGTTGCAGCGATCGACAGGGAGATGCCCGGAACCGACGGTTTCGAGCTTGCCGCAAGGATCCATGAAGATCCGGCAATCAACGCGACGCGCCTTCTTCTCATGAGCTCGCTGAAATCCCGTCCTTCGTTTGCGGCGTTGGTGGAGCGGGGATTCTCGGCGTTCGTTGCGAAGCCGGTGCGGCGCGACGTCTTTAGCCGGATCGTCGCCGAAGCGGTCGTGAAGCTCGAGGGAGAATTCCCCCTGCACGATGTGCCGGGAGGCGGACACCCCGGGCATGATGCGCAACGAAGGCGGAGTGCCCGCGTTCTTCTGGCGGAGGACAATCCGACGAACCGGCTCGTCGCACGGAAGATGCTCGAGAAGCTCGGCTTCTCCGTCGATTCCGTTGCCAACGGTCACGAGGCGCTGAGCGCACTGGCGGCAAACCGTTACGACCTAGTTCTCATGGACTGCCAGATGCCGGAACTCGACGGGTACGAAGCGACCCGGCGCATCAGAAAGGGCGCCGGCGTGGTGCTGGACCCGGACGTGCCGATTGTCGCGATGACGGCGAACGCCATGCGTGGCGATCGCGAACAATGCATCGAGGCGGGGATGAATGATTATCTTCCCAAGCCCGTCGAACCGACCGTCCTGGAACGCACGCTCGATCGGTGGCTGCCGGACAATGCCGGCCGCGTGGACGAAGAGGATGCGGCCCCTGTCCCTGCCGAAGCATCGGTTGTCTGGGACAAGGAGGGATTCCGCAAACGCGTGCTGCACGATGACGCGCTGTTCCAGGCGGTGATCCGGGAATTCGTCAACGATGTCCCCGGGCAACTGACCCTCCTGGCGAAGGCGGTGGCCGGAAACGATCGCGAAACCGTCAGGGCGATCGCACACCGGGTGAAAGGGGGTGCCGCGAATGTCGGCGGCACGCTCCTCAGCGATGTCTGCACCCGGCTACAGGAACTGTCGCTCGTGGCCACACCTGCGGAAATTGCCCGGCTGGCGCGGCACATGGAAACGGAGTTCGCCCGGCTGAAAACGGCAATGCTGCAGGGTTCCCGAGAGCGTGGTTGATTCGCTGAAATGCAATGCGGTAATGATGTTTCCCTTCCCCTACTGCCTGAATGGAGAATCTCATGAAGCTACGAAGCATGGCGGTCCTTTTTGCATTTCTTCTCGGAGGATGCGCGGCATACAAGGAACTGCAGCCGGATCCCCCGATCATGCCCGCGGAACGCGGGTACATCGAATTGAAGAATGGAAAGAACAACTTCGAGCTTGACGCCGGGAAGAAATATTTTATCAAGTTTCCCCGGCCGATGAAAGATCACTTCAAGCTCGTCCTCACCGCGCCGGCCAAGCCATCCCTGCACGCATTTCTCACACGCGAGTTCGAAGGGAAGGAAGAGCCGTACACGCCGATCGCCAACGAAACCGCCACTGACGACAGCACGTACGTGTACGCCGTCGATCCCGGTGTACCGCTCTTCTACTGGTTGATCGATTCGGTCTACAGCGATATCCAGCTGATCCTTCACTACCGTTACGTCCCCGAGTGGCGCTACACGTTCGAAGTGCGCTATGCGGGCTACGCGGCGACTTTGCGATCGAATCGAGTCGACCGCTCGGCATACGAGGGGATCACCGCGACATCCGATCTCAACACGATCAATGCCGGCCGGGATCTCTCGTCCCTCCAGCCCCACACGGAGCAATTGCGGAAGCTCTCGGCGGAGTTGAATTCCCTCGCCGCAGTGTTTCCCGAGGATATCGCCGCTTCGCAGGACACGGCGTACAAGCAATACGTTGAATTGAAGGGGAAACTCGACGATGAGGTCGACTTCCAGCAAAATTATGCACGCGTCCTTTCGGTGATCAAGATCGATCGCGAGACGGCAGGCGATGTCGCAGCGTTCCTGGACGCCGTGCCGACGCTCGCCGACCACATGAATCACGCCAGGGACTTTCCGTCAGGCGCGGCGCAACGGTTGCGCTCTGAGATGGGAAACCGGCTTGATGAAGTCGCGCCGTATTTCGATCGTCTCCTGAGTGCAAAGTCCGACGTTAGCCGGATCGCGCCGGTCCTCAACGCCGACGCAGTTTCCGCCTTGTACAGCGGCGTGGGGAAACCGATGCCCCGCGAACTGACCGGGCTCGCGCGGTTCATCCAGGAATTCAACAGCGAAAGCGACGCACTGGCGGGCGCACGGGTGAAACTGCGCGACCTTGATCGCGAGCTCACAAAGAGCCTTCCCACCGCCGGGGAACAGTTCTTCACTGCGCAGGCGGGAACGGCCGGGCGGATCAAACAGTCCATTCCGGACGCAGCAGCCGGACGCATGGACCGGTACGGAAACTATGCCTGTGCCGTGCAGATGACCCAGGAAATCGCGGCAACGGCGCGACAGAGCCGTGACGAGGAGGTCATGTATCAGGGTGCCGCGCAAACAGCCGGCCTCCTTTCCGCGCACATGTGGGGAGCGTCCGAGACCGGCCTTCGGCAGCTTTCCGATGCCGCCACATTCACCTCTGCGGCATCGCTCGCCGAGCAACGGGGACAGATCATCAGGAAGTTTGAACGGGACCTGTTCGATGGCGTCAAGCTCGCCTCGCAGCAACGGGTGGATCAATTCGCAAAAGCGAACGAAACGACCATTGACAATGTGCCGATGCTCTACCAGGATTCGGTCTTCACGCCGGTGTATCAATTGACCTACAGTTCCATCGGACCGGGCGACCTGGATCGGAAGCGCAAGGAAATCAGCGACTACCTGGACGGGATGAAATATGTCCAGTTCCCTGAAACTGCGATCAAGGCAATCTATGCGAGTTTCATCCGGGACATCAACGACCGCGGCGTGGACAAGGCACGGGCAATCGTCGCACACGGAAAGTACTATCGCGGAACCGATAAACAGGTGAAAGGATTGATCGACGAATGCGATCCCACGATGGCGAAATGGATCGTGAAGGCGAAGGACTATCGCCGCTTATTCGCGTTCCCGGTCACCACCAACCCGCGCGGGACCAACGACTATCTCTTCCGCCTCGGCTTGAGGATACCGTCGGAGGCGCAGTTCCCCGTGTTCGACGTGAATATCAAACTCCCCCAGGACGTTGCCCGCAAGGCGGGGACGGAACAATGGTATCAGGAGATCACGCTGAACAGGAAGCCGATCAGAAATGAAGGCCGCTTCCGCATCACCGCTCCCGTCGCGGACAACAACTACGAATCGCAGATCTCCCCGGTGGAGTTGGACAAGGACGGGAACAACGTTCTGGAGATTCGCTTCAAGTATCCCGGGTACAAGGTCTTTGAGATCAGCGCGATGGCGCAGGTCCCGATCATCAGGAAAAACTGACCGCCGCCGGCGGGACGTCATCAACTGTACATCCGTTCAACGAACCTCTCGAGGATGAAATTGCTATGGAAGATCAAAAGCCAGAACAAGAGCCGGCGCCCGTCCCATCGAGCATTCCGGGCGACGCTACTCTCCACCGACCCGTCGGAAAGCGCGGAACGCCATGGTACTGGTATGCGACCGGCGGGGTCGTCGTCGTCGGCGTCGCCGTTCTGATCTATTTTCTGACGCGACCGGACCTCAGCGGCGAGATCGTCATCCCGTTCATCGCGCACCAGAAGCCCATGGTCGATCCGCATTTGCCGAGCTCCAATTCCCTCGCCGACAAGCTCGACGAGGTCGAATTCGACGGCCTCTTCAACCTCGTCGCCGGTCCGAGCGGCGTCATGTATGAAGACGGCCTCGGAGAACTTGTCGGGATCGATCAAAACAACGTCGTCACCATCCGGCTGAAAAACGCGAAACGCTGGCACGACAGCTGGATCGTCACCGCAAAGGATGATAAGTACACGATCGCCAAAACGACCGATCATTTCTTTTCTGCGGCGGACCTGAACTTCACCCTCAAGCGAATTCAGCAGCTCGGCAGCCTCTCGCCGGATTTTATCCTCGTGTCGCAGGCGCTTTCGACCTGGGGGTTCGAGGGCCCGGATATGAGCCAGCAAATCCGGCTGCAGTTCCGCGGCGACCGCATCTGGAAGGAGAGCGATATCAAGGAGGTGCTTTCTTTCAAGATACTCCCGGACGGTTCGGACATGAACGCCGCGAATTACCGCGTGGGCACGGCGTCCTATCTTGCGCTCCCTCCCAAGGAAGGCGTCTCGAACTACTACCGGTCGCCGGACGGCGTCGCGATCATTCCCAATATTCTTCTCGCACCCTTCGTCGACAACAGCACGTATACGACGGAACTCAAAAACAACAATATTAATGTCCTGTTGGAGACGCCGTTCGGCGCGCTTTCCCCGATCCTCGAAGACTCGACGAAGTTTTTCGTCAAATCCAACATCAGCAACACGTTCTTCGCGATCTTCTTCAACACGGCACGGCTGACGCGGGACCAGCGGCGTGAAGCACGCCGCCTGTTCGACCGACGGCTGATTCTCGACCGTTTCTTCAAAGTCGGCACTCCGCAGGCCCGCCACATCCAGGATTACAAAGGAAACCGCGACAATTATTACGACTACCTGAACAGGAGCGTGTTCCCGTCGTCGTCGTATTATGTCGAGGATAGCGTCGTGGTCCCGCTGGATGACATGACCTCGCCCAATCCGGGCATTCTCCCGGACACCCTGCAGATTCAGGCGTCCATCAACTCCGGCTTCCGCGAAGAATATTCGGACCTCATAACGATCCTCAACGATCCGTCGGTCACGCGGGGCAGGGTCCACGTCACGGCCGTCTCCAATGACGAACTTCGCAAAGGCAACTACGACGGCGTTCTCGTCGCCGTGAGCGGGTACAGGAGCAATTTCCTTTTCGACCTCTATTCGATCTTCCTGAGAGACCCCGACCTGGAAACCTACAAGATCAATCTCCTCACGGTCCCGGACGGGAAGGGGGGCATCACTGCCGATCCGGCGTCGTTCAGGGCCGACAAGAATTTCTTCCGTCTCGACGCTTCGGCCGATCCCTCCGAGGCAGCCGATATCAATACGTTCCTTCAGTATGTCTACGGTTTCATGTCCACGCATCAGATCGGCGACAAGCAGGAATATGCGCGCCGGATCGACGACCTCGAGCATCAGATGTGTCTCGGCGCATGGTTGTTCTCCATGCCCTCGACGGCCTATTTCAGCACGCAGTTTGATGCCGGAAGCATCGATTTGTATGGCGTGGCCTCGCAGCTGTCCACCATCAAGAAGTGGCGGGAACGCACGAAATGAAATGGGTGATTGCGGTGTGCTGGGTCCTGGCGGCTGTCCCGGTGTATGGCGGACCGCCGGGACAGCGCCGCGATGTTCTGCTCGTGGAGCACCCCGGGAGGTTGACGGTCCTCAATCACTATGAGCAGACCGCCTCGGCGGAGGATCGGAACATCCTCCAACCGTTCGCCCCCATTGTCGTCGTGAACGAGCATGCGACGCTTTCCGACGGCTTTACGTCGTGCGTGGAAGTCCAATGTGGCGGCGTGCCGTTTTACCTGTTGAATGACAGCCGGGGGGGGCTTCCGCAGGATGCGGGAGTGCGGATCGTCCGCGGAGCGTCCTGGATCGGCGACACGATGCGCGTGTCGGGCGCCTCCGCCCTGCCGGTGGAGAACGCGTCCGGCTCCAGGACGCGCATTGCACCGGGGGCTCTTGTCGAACGGTTCTTCGAAGAACGGGGGAGGATCTATGTCCACCCGCTTGCCACCATCGATTTGTATGGGTGGATGGAGCGTGGTCAACAAGGGCTACTCGGCCGTCTGAAGGATGCGGTGCGACCCGCGGGTGGGGCCGATACGTCGATCGAGGCGATCGTCAGGGCTAAGCTCGATGAAACGAATGCGGTCCTGCGCCAGCTGTATCAACTCTTCAACGGTCAAACCGGCCGTCGTCTCACGGTCCCACAGTGGACCATCAGCATCCGTCCGGGTCTTCTCCGGTGCGCACTTCACGACTCCCGCGTTTCGTACGAACAGAGTACGCGGTATCTCGACAATGACATGGAGAATGCGCTCCTCGGAACGGGCGCACGTCTTGTCGAGTCGCCGGGGAGCATCGCCGTCTACCTCCCATGAAATCCCGCACGCTGGAACATGGATTGAGCATTGCCCTGGTCGGCGCGATCTTCATCGCCGTTCTGAGCTGGCACAATTCCTGGCAGGCACGGGAGGAGGCCGCCCGCGATGAAGCCGTTCGTCCGTACCTTGCGTTGGATTCCGTCGACTATGCCGATGCGTACCACCGGCAGTTGTTCCGCGAGACGGTGAGTGCCTTCTATCCCGCGCGGACGGGACTCGGCGATTCGCTTCTCGCGTCGATTGACTCCCGCCGGATGGAAAAGTTCACGCGATCGGAGTTCAAAAGCGGCGTCGCCAGAACCCTCTCGCTGGACGACATCTGGCGTCTGGGTGGCATGTACCTTCAGTTCATCGCGGTGTTCCTCTGCGCGCTCGTGCTGACGTCGGCTGGCGGCAGAGGCCTCGCAATCTATCGGTTTGTGGAGAGTAAACAGGGTGCTGGGACGAGCGGCGTCCGGATCGTCAGGAACCTGCTCCTCGCCGGTTCACGCTCACCGTTCCGTTTCCTCCTCGCCCTCCTGAACGGGCTGGTGCTTCTCCTGGTGGTGTTTGTCCTGTATTCCCCTGCGTATGTCGTCGCGTATGCGCTGAAGGGGAGGATGGACCTGAATTCCGTGATCTTTCTCCTGCTTCTTGCAGTCCTGACCAATGGCGCGCTCGTAAACTATGCAGCACGCTACGCCTTGCTGCTCGGGGCAGCGAGCAGGGAAGGCTTCGTGGACACGGCCGTGGCCAAGAGCCTGTCGACCGAATGGGCCTGGAAGGTTCCGAACGGCATCCCGTTCCGTGCGCTTCTCTTCCCGCGCCGCGAAGCTCCGGGGCACATCTTCCACCATATCGCGCTGCAGGCGGAGTTCCAGCATCGATCGTCACTGAAGGAGCATGCCGCCTTCCTGATCACCGGGCTGATTATCATCGAAATGGCGCTGAACATTCAGGGACACCTCGGGTATGACCTTCTTCAGAATATTTTGTATCGGCGCTATGATATTGTCGCCGCAATATTGTTCGGCATGTTCCTCCTCGTCAAGGTCACCGCGCTGGTGATCGATATCCGCTCGGACAGGGAACAACGGAAGTACGCCAATGTCGAATGAGCGCCTACCCTGGTGGGGACGCGGTCCTCTTGCGCTGGCCTCGCGTTGGCCGGATCTCTTCTGGTTAGTCCTCTGGATCGGGGGACTCGGAGTGCTCCTGATCTGGGACCTGTTCTTCCTGAACGCTCCCGCGCTCCGACAGTTTCTGAACGCGCTGGAAAACTCCCTGCTCGCAGGCGCGCTGGTTGTGGGGTTCTCGCTGCTCTTCGGTTGGATCTCCGGGACGTGGTTGTTTCTCGCCGAACGCAGAAACCATCGCCTGGTCTATCTCTTCAGCGCGTTCGTCCTCAATCTGATTCGATCGGTCCCGCAAATCGTGGGAATGCTGGCCGGGTATGTCGTCCTGACGCTTCTCATCGAACAGAGCGCCGGTCTCGGCCCCTCCACCCTGTTGTTCTGGATGTCGTTCATCACCACATGCGTCGTCTTTTATGATGTGACCGACCTCATCCGTTCGCGCATTTCCCAGTTTGCCGCCCTCGACTTCTACCCGGCCATGCTTTGCAGCGGGGTGCGGGAGTCGAGAATCATCAATATCGAAATCCTGTGGAAGAACAGCAGGGCGCACCTCCTTCAGGTGATGATCGGCGTTTTTGGGATGGCCGTCTTTCTGCAGTGCAGCATCGATTTTGTCCTCTCCGTCGGGCTGTCGACGGATGTGAGTGCCACAAACTTTCCCGTGACGCTCGGCTCGCTGCTCGCGACCATGGACAGCAAACAGGACATCCTCGCCATCGGCACCGCGCTCACCTCGCCGTCGTATCTTCCCGAGCTGTTCACCAGGCATCTGCAGGGGATGAGCGTGGCGTTCGCGATTACCTTTACGCTTCTGTGCGTCCACAATATCGGGAGCGGGTTCGTTCGGAGACACCGGCTATGAACGGCACGGACCTCACATTTTCCGTTCGTGTCGGTGTCGGACGCCGCCCGCTCGTTTCGATCGACGGCTATGCGATCCGGCAGGGGGGGATCATGTTCCTCTTTGGAGAATCAGGCATCGGCAAGTCGCTGATCAACCGTGCGATCTACGGTTTGCTCTCGCCCGACGATTTTACGTTTGTGGTGAACGGGGTCTCCGGGGACGACTACCTTCAATCGCCTTCGACGCAAGAAATCCTGAGACGCGGCTTCTTCGTCTTCCAGGAACCGTCGACGCACCTTCATCCGCTCCTCACCATCGGTGAACAGCTCCGCGAGGGGACGCTGGGAGGTGATCCCGGTGAAGCAGAAATCCTCGCCGAGCTGTGGGCAGGCTCGCTTTCGTCCGCGCCGGATGACATTCTCGATGTCTATCCGAAGCCGTTTCGCCCGAGCGGCGGGGAGAAGCAGCGCGTCCTGCTGGCAATGGCCTTCAAGAAGATCGACCAGTGGATTGCGGAGCGCGGTGCAACGGATCCCCCCTTGTTCGTTTTCGACGAGCCGACGGGCAGCCTCGATAACCGCTTTCGCGATATCGTCCTGGATATGTTGTTCAGGCGCTTTCGCACAAAGCCGTTTACGGCCGTCGTAATCAGTCACGATTATTCGATGGTCAGCATGATTCGCCGGAAGCATGCGGACCTCGCCTCCTCGGTGACCTACAAGGAACTCTGCCTGAACAAAGGGGACCTCGCATTGCGTCCCTTCGAGCCGGAGACCTATCTTCGTTGGCTGCGCGAGCAATCGCTGCCGAAGCCGAATGCTTCGATGACGAGCGTCATCGGAACCGTGGAGCCCGACGTTACGATCTTCGGCCGCAATCTCCGGATTTCCCGGAACAGCGGCGGCAATCCCCCGGCACCGCTCGTTCTGCGCAGAGGCTCGATGGTGTATCTGAAGGCGCCCAGCGGGATGGGCAAGACAACGCTGGTGAAAGTCATGACGGGACTTCTGCGTGCGGACCGGTTCCGCATGGAATTCAACGGGATGATTCTTTCCGAGAAGTCCACGGAGGAGTTCTGGAGACGGCGGATCTGGGGGCGAAGCATGACGATGGTCTTCCAACATGCGGACGAGGCATTGAATCCGCAATCGACCGTTGCCGGCTCTTTCCACGGGCTCCCGCTGCCGTTCCCGCATTCGCGATCGGCGCTTTCGGGGTTTCTCGAGCACCTCTTTTCAACGGAGGTCATTCGCGAAATATTCAGGAAGAAAGTCTCGAGACTGAGCGGCGGTCAAAAACAGCGCCTCAATCTTTTGCGCGGACTTGCGCTTCAGACCGATTTGTTGATCCTGGATGAGCCGCTCAACGGCTTGGACTTCGAATCCTCGGTCCGCGTACTCGAAATGCTGCGTCGGCGCCTCAATGAGGGGAGTGCCATTCTCGTGATCTCCCACAATGAAGAGATCTTCGATAGCCAGGTTCACCCGGAAGATGTCTATCTGCTTCACGAGGATGGCGTTCAGACCACAAATCCCGCCGGCGGAGATGGAAATGCCTGATTTCCTGTTGCATTTTCTGTGAATCTCGACTAACTTATTGGCGGATGGGCATCAACCGCATTTTGCACTTTGGCGGTTCTTCATCCTTTTTTCAGATCTTTCTCAAGACGCCTCTGATGATTGCTCCCTTCGCGGGACGACCATGAGAGGCGTTTTCGGTTAATTGCAGATCCTTCACCCATCGGAGTCTCGACGCATGAAACGACGCGATTTTCTCATCAAGGGCATCGGGGGAAGCGCGGCCGCGCTTGCACTCGGAAAGTATTCCGATCTTCTTGCGGCACCGCTCCAGAACAAGCAGTCGGCGTATCAACTCGTCGCCGTCAAGGGGGGTGAGCCGGCGGCGATGTTCGACAAGGCGATCGAAGCCTACGGCGGGATGGGTGCCTTTGTCAAGAAGGGGCAGCGGGTTCTGGTAAAGCCCAATATCGGGTGGGATGTCGATCCCGAACGGGCAGGCAACACGCATCCGATGCTTGTAAAACGCGTCGTGGAACATTGCTACAATGCAGGCGCGAAAGAAGTGTTTGTGTTCGACCATACGTGCGATACATGGTCGCAGTGCTACAAGAACAGCGGAATCGAGCGCGCCGCCAGCGATGCGAAAGCCAAGGTCGTAAGCGGGAACAGCGAAGGGAATTACCAGGAAGTGACGATCCCCAAAGCACAGCGGCTGGTCAAGGCCAAGGTCCACGAACAGTTGCTTCATGCCGACGTCTTCATCAACCTCCCCGTGCTGAAGCATCATCATGCTTCGCGTGTCACCATCGGGATGAAGAACCTTATGGGTGTCGTATGGGACAGGGGAGAATGGCATCAGAACGATCTTCATCAGTGCATAGCGGACTTCGCCTTCTATCGGAAACCCGATCTCGTGATCGTCGACGCCTACAACGTCATGAAGCAAAACGGACCCCGGGGCGTGTCGCCGGCGGATGTTGTACAGATGAAAGCCCAGATTCTTTCGACGGATCCTCTCGCTGCCGATGTCGCGGCAGCGAAGCTGTTCGGAGTCGAACCGGCGGATGTTCGCTACCTTTCGATTGCCGCATCGATGGGTCTCGGGTCGTTGGAACTGGATCCCGGGTCGATCAAGCGGATAAAGCTCTGAGCTCGTGCAGGCACGCAGCAGGTCCATATTGAAGAAAGTGCGGTTGGGAGTGTCCCTGGCAATGGGCCTGCTGATCGCCGTCGTGTTCCTCGCCTTTGCAGGGGTGGTTGCTCCGGGGCTTTCGACGGCGTCCACGTTTCTGCAGTTCCTCCCCTCCCTGATGAAATTTCTCACCCTCCCGACGCTTGTCGCGGCAGGGTTCATTGTGGTCCTTCTGGCAACGCTCCTCCTGGGCCGTGTCTATTGTTCCTTCGTGTGTCCCCTCGGACTCGTTCAGGACGTCGTTACCTGGTTCGCGCGGAAAGTGAACAAAAAATCCGTTCAGCGGTCGGGCCCGCGGCACGACCTCGTGCGGTTCGGGATTCTCGGAGCAAGCGCATTGAGTCTCATCGCCGGATCGACGGCTGCTTGTCAACCTGCTTGACCCGTTCAGCAGTGTCGGCCGCATTCTCACTCATCTCGTCCGGCCATTCGTTTTCGGTGCGAACAACCTCCTTGCCGGACTCTCGGAATCGCTCAACCTGTATTGGATCAATCCCGTTGACCTCCCCCCGCAGAGCATCCCCGCAATTCTGATCGGGGCCGGGACACTCGGCATCGTCGTCTGGCTCTCTTGGACCCGGGGCCGGCTTTACTGCAATCTGATTTGTCCGGTTGGCGCCTTTCTGGGTCTCGTGTCGCGGTTTGCCCTGTTCAAAGTGGCCATTGCGAGTGAGGACTGTACCAGTTGCGGACTCTGCGAAAAGGCCTGCAAGAGCGGATGCATCGACAGAAAGAAGAAGACCGTCGATTTTGACCGGTGTGTCGGCTGCTTCAACTGCTTCGACGTTTGCCCGCGCGACGACATGTTTTTTTCCTCGCCATGGAAGAGACAGGCCGAAGCCGTGCATTCCGACCGGGGACGAAGGAAGTTCCTTCAGCGGTCCTCCGCGTCAATGGCGTTCTTCCTGTTCGCCGGCGAAGGGAAGACGATCGTCCCCAAAAAGCTGACGACGGTTCCCACCGGTTCGTCCCTGCCGGTCGCCCCTCCCGGCGCAAAGAGTCTTGATCACTTCACGTCAACGTGCACGGCGTGCCATCTCTGCGTCAGCGCATGCATCGCCAATGTGTTGCAACCCTCGCTGTTCGAATACGGGGTCGGCGGGGTGTTCCAGCCGAGGATGGATTTCCGGTCGGGATACTGCAACTACGATTGCACGGCATGCGGCGACGTTTGTCCCTCCGGAGCAATCCTGTCACTGGAGAAGGAACAGAAGAAGCTGACCCAACTCGGCATTGCGAAGTTTGTGAAGGACAACTGCATTGTCAATACCGAGCATACGGACTGCGGCGCGTGCTCCGAGCACTGCCCGACCAAGGCGGTCACGATGGTGAAGTTCCAGGACAAGCTCGTGATTCCTGAAGTCCGCGAGGAGTTCTGCATCGGCTGCGGCGCCTGCGAACATGCCTGCCCCACGAAACCGTTCAAAGCCATCTATGTGAACTCCAACCGTGTCCATGCCGTCGCGAAGAAACCCGAAGAAAAGAAGATCGCGCCGGCACCGGCCGCACAGGAGGATTTCCCGTTCTGATGTTCGCGTGCGGCACCGCTGCTGCCCGCTTGAATCTCATCCCGCCTTGACGTATCATTGATCCACACAACCGACACCCTGTTCATGTCCCGAATATTCCTTCTCTTCCTTGGCCTCGTGTGCGTTGCGGCAATGGTCTCTGCAGCGTTCCGGCGTGCTCCGGAGGTGGTTCTCGGTACGTCGGTTTCCCGGCCAGGCGAAGAGTTTGTGTATGAAGTGAGCTGGACCTGGTTCAAGCTGGGGACGATCCGCGTTCAGACGCTGGCGGGGGGGAAGGCGGAAGCGCATATCGATACCTACCCGAACGTCCCGTTTGTCGATCTCCATTCGATCCATTATACCACGATGGACAGTCTCTTCTACTCACACGCGTCGCTTTCCATGGAGAAAGAGGACAGCGTGTGGAAGGGCCTGGACTACGCGTACGATCTCCCGGAGAAACAACTCGTCGTCGAAACGATCCAGATGCATTCGCCAAATGACGCTCCGACCACCCGGGTCGTCAAGGATACCCTTCATCTTCCGTCCAGGGAATTCCTGGATGGCCTGTCGATCGCCTATTTCCCGCGGAGGTTCGTTCACACCGATACGACCCTGACCGTCCCGACGGTCCTCTACGGAAAACTCGGGAAGACCTCGTTCGAATTCCACCGGAAGGCTACGACGCAGTCGATCGATGCGTTGGAGAACCCCGTGAGAGTGGTCGAGATCGACGGGAACACATCGGCGGTCGGGATCTACGGCATGACCGGCGACTTCACCGGTTGGTTCTCCGATGACAGCGCCGCCGTGCCGATCAAAGGGAAGCTGAAGGTCCTGATCGGAAGCGTCACGGTGGAATTGGTCAACTGGCATCGCAAAGGCTGGAGCCCCCCGCAATAAGAAGTCGTCCGCCCTTGGTGTTCGGAAATTTCCCGTTTCCGTCGTCGTCGTGACAGCCATCTCCCGCCATGTTCCTCATCTGGAGGCTCTGGCCATGAGATCGAATCCTGTTTCGCGCGGCTCGGAAGAAATTCTCGTCCGGGGGTTGACACGGTCGTCCGCCGATTATCCACGCCGGCTGCTCTCCCCGAATGCACTGCTGTCGGACGACCTTTGCGTGGTTGGCAGGGTCGGGCTGTTGAACGACTCCGCCATCGGCATTGTAAGTTCCCGGCGCATTCCGGGACGCCTCGTCCGCGAGGCGCACGATTGGGCCGTGACGATGAAGCTTTCCAGCCGGGCAATCGCCGGGGGCTTTCATTCGCCGATGGAACGGGAATGCCTCAATATCGTTTTGCCCGGACGGACCAGCATCATTGTCTGCCCGGCCCGCGGCATTGCCCGCATGCGCATCCCGACCGCCTGGAAGCCGCTGATTCAGAACGGTCGCATGACGATTGTTTCCGGGATCGACGGCGATCTTCGCCGATCGACGGAGGCCCTTGCAGCGCGACGCAACGCTCTGGTGGCGTCGCTCTCTGAAGTGGTGCTCGTCGTTTATGCCTCCCCGGGAGGAGCGACCGAACGTCTGGCGAGAGAGATTGTCAAACACGGGAAAAGGCTCCTAACCTTCGGCGGTCCTGAGAATGACCGGCTGCTACGGTTGGGAGCGGAAATCTGGGACTGGTAGCGTGAAGACTCCACAAGCGTCCGCGGCCTCCGCAACGCCGCGCGACTCTGACATTCGTTTTCCTTCCCCGATGGTCGTGTCGGCCTCCGCGGGCTCGGGCAAGACCTACGCGCTCGCGCTGCGAACGGCGCAGTTCCTCCTCTCCCCGCTCGTCCCGCATGCCTCCCTGCCGAACATCATCGCAATGACGTTTACCAATGCCGCCGCCGAAGAGATGCGGCAGCGCGTCGTGAAGTTCCTGAAAGAAGCCGCCCTCGGTGCGGAGCCGGAATCCGGTCATTTGCACCGCCTGCGATCGATCGTCACCGGCACCTCCGACGAAACACAGGATCGCGCCAGAGAGCTCGTGGACATGATCTTTGCCCGGTACGACGAGTTCCAGGTGCGCACAATCGACAGTTTTATCGCCCGGGCGTTCAAGGCGTCGGCGCTCGAGGCAGGATTGCCCCCGGACTTCGAACTGGTCAAGCTTCAACTTCCTCTCATCGAGGCGGCGTTCGATCGTTACGTCCGCGATGCGGCGCGGCGGCCCGGAGGAGCGGATGACCTCCAGCGCCTCGTGGATCTCCTCGACACATCGTCCCACGCAACCGCCTTCGATTGGAACCCGTTCGCGCGCATCGTAAGCGGCTCTGCGACGCTTCTCCGCCAGATTGCCGCGCGACCGGCAGATCTCGACCCTGAGAACCCGATGCCGGCGTTTGAGGCGGCCCTCCAACGCATCCGCTCCACCTCCGCGGAGCTCAAGGCGGCGATCGGCGGGAGCGGGCTCAAACCGAGAAAAGTGGTGTCCGACGATCTCGAGCGGCTCCTCTCCGACGATTGGCGAAAAGCGCTTCGCGAGCCGCCCCGCGAAGGGGCCCTGCTGAAGACCAATCCTGCGACCCCGGCACAGCGCGATGCGATCGAACGGTTGTTCGACCGGCTCAACGGGGAACGCGCGACTCTCGCCGCCATGGACGCGGCAAGCTATTATTGGCCCTTCGTTCATGCGCTTTCCGTCGTGGCCGATACCATCGACGCGACAAAGCGCGCACGGGGATTGTATTCGATCGATGATGTCAACCGGCTCCTCTGGAAATCGGTGGCCGGCGGATCCGCCCCGGCCATTTATGTCACGCTCGGGACCCGGCTCTATCATTTCCTGATCGACGAATTTCAGGATACGTCCCCCATCCAGTGGTCCGCACTGAAAATCCTCATCGAAAATGCGTGCGCGGAGGACGGGTCGCTGTACGCCGTCGGCGACACAAAGCAATCGATCTACTCCTTCAGAGGTGCGGACTGGCAGATCATGCACCGGCTTCTCAACGGGGAAGAGACGATCGACTTTCAGGCTTGTCTGACCGCTTCGCTCGACACGAACTATCGGAGCGATGAGGCGATCATCCGGTTCGTGGAGCAGGTGTTTCAGCTGACCGGGGCACACCCGGACTTCGCAGAAGTGACGCGCCTGACCGGTCTTGACCGGTGCGCACAAAAGACCATTGAGGAGAAATCCGGCAAAGGGTATGTCGAAGTCACCCGCGTCGTAAAAACCACGGAAGGACGAACGGAGGAAGATGTCATCGTCGACCTGGTCCAGAACGCCCGTACGCGGAATCACTCGCTGGGATCGATCGCGATTCTCGCCCAAACGAATGAACAGGTCCTCGAGATCGGCGGCTGGCTGAACAAGGCGGGGATCCATTTCCTTTCCTACAGCAACCTTGATCTCCGGAAGAGACCGATCATCATGGAACTGATCAGTCTCATGTCCTGGCTGGACTCGCCGGTCGACGACCTCGCGTTCTCTGCGTTTGTCATGGGAGACCTGTTCGCCCGGTACGCGGCGAAATTGTCCGGAAGCGCAGCCGGGACGGAAGATTCCGCTGTCCGGCGTTTCCTTGCGGATGCCCGCCGCAGGAAGCTCAGGCCGCTCTATACGGAATTCCGATCGCGCTTTCCCGCACTCTGGGAGAGCGGCCTCTCGCAACTGCTCGCGCGCGTCGGCTATCTCCCCGCGTACGACGTCGTGTGCGAGATCTTCAAGGCCTTCGATGTCTTTTCCCTCGCGCCCTCCGAGCAGACAGCACTGGCGGGAATGCTCGACGCCGTCAAAAACCTCGAGACCAAAGGAGCCATAAGCCTGAAAGAACTCGTGCAGGCGGCGGTCGCGGACGAGGGCGCGGAAGAGGACGACGTCTGGAGTCTGTCATCGCAAAAGAAGCCCGATGCGGTCACGGTCATGACCGTGCACAAGGCGAAAGGATTGCAGTTCCCCGTCCTGATCGTGCTCCTGACGGACGGGCGATGGCCCTCCACCGCAATGAAATTGGTCGAGGACGAGGGGAAGATCCGGTTTCTTCATGTTACGAAGCAAAACGCGGCACATCATCCGGCATTGCAGGACATCTACGATCGCGATCTTCTGCTGCAGCGGGCGGATGCCCTCAACCGATTGTACGTTGCGTTGACCCGGGCGCAGCACGAGCTGTTCGTCGTTCTCGTCGAAGGTGAGGAGCGCAAGTTTCCCTCGAGCATGATCCCCGATGCCGGCGATCCCAAAACCCGACCTTTGGAGACAACGCTCCTGCAGGAGCCGACGACGTCTCCTGTACTGGACCCCGTCATGCATACACAACGACTGCCGGAGGAGCCTGCGCAACAGGAAAGGATCGGGTTCATCGAAACACAACGGGGAGATCTCCTCCACAGGATTCTTTCGCGGATCGAATTCATCAAGGACGATCCTGAATCGGTCGTCGCCGGCCTTCTCGAGAACGACCCTGGAGTGCAGGAACACCCGGAAGCCGGAGCAACGCTGGTCGCTTTTCTCCGATCCTCCGGGGTCGCCCCGCTGTTCGCCCCGAAGAACGACCGGACGGTGATGAATGAAAAGGAATTTCTCAGTAGAACGGGTGCGGTCCAGCGCATGGACCGGGTGATGGTTGAGGAAGACGAAGTCACCGTCATCGATTTCAAGACCGGGGGAGAGCAGTTTCACGCTGCACACCGGGAGCAAATCGGGCGGTACCTGGAGATCCTCTCCGACATCTATCCGGGAAAAGTCTGCCGGGGGATCCTTGCGTATATTGACCGGCGTCGGACGGTCGTCGTGGAGCCGGAGAGCGCGGGGGACACGCGGTTATGAGCACCATTCGCATTCTCTCGCCCCGCGAGAGCCTGATCGATGCCGTCATGGAATGCCTGCCCGCCGAGTGCGGGGATTATTCGTCGTATGCCATTCTGTTCCAGGGAAAACGCCCGGCGCATTTCCTTCGGAAGGCGCTCGCACAACGCCGCGGCAAAGCCTGCATCCCGCCGGGGATTTTTTCGCTCGAAAGCTATGTTGACTATTGCTATCGCGATCTCCTGCGCCTCGATGCCACAGACATCGCCCTGCTCGACGCGATCGGGATTCTTTACGAAGAGCACTGTGCGATGCCGGACCGGATTGGAGGCGACGGTTTCGTTCACCTCGAGGCGTTCTTCCCGCTTGGTCTCCGATTGTTCGACGCGCTGGAGGAATTGAAACTTCATACCATCGCGCCGGGCACGCTCAAAGCTGCGCTCCCGTTGAGCGATTTTCCTTCTGCGGATCGGCTTGCCGCTCTCTATGAGATATTCTATCGCCGCCTCTCGAGCGACGGGTTCATCTCCTACGCCTCGAAGGCGGGAATGGTGGCCGAACGGGTCCGCGAACTGACCGCGCCCCCCTTTCAACACATTCTTGTCGCCGGGTTCTTCACGTTTACCCCGGTGGAACAGACTCTCATCGCGAACCTGAAAACGAACGAGAGCACGACCTTCTTCTTCCAGGATGGACCCGGTCTGAAACGCCGGATGGATGCGATCGGATTCGAAGAGATCGAAGATCGTCCGGCGATTGAGTTCCCTCCGATCCGCTATGTGCGCGCCCAGGGAACCCACGGAGAAGTTCTCGGCCTGAACCGTCTTCTGTCGACCCAGGGTTACGCCCCCCCGATGGACGAGCGAACGGTGATCGTTCTCCCGTCGCCGGATGCCCTGTTTCCCGTCATGGATTGGACGCTGCCGCTGGTCAGCAAAGGGAATTTCAATGTCTCCCTCGGATACCCTGCAAGCCGGACGCCGGCTTTCGGTTTCCTGGAGAGTCTTGTCAGTCTTCTCGATTCACGTGAAGGGGATCAGTTCTCCGTGCCGGAGTATGTCCGGTTTGTCCTTCATCCCTATACCAAGAACCTTCTGTTGAACGGCCATGCAGAGCCGACGAGAATCCTGTTCCACGAGATTGAGGATCTCTTCGCGGGATTCTCCGGAAGTCCGTCTTTTGCGCTTTCGCGACTCGAAACGGCAAAGGAACTGCACGAGCGCGTTGCAACCCAGTCGCGCGCCATAGACCCGTCGATCTCGTCGGAGGCGATTGCGGACCATCTTGCGACGATCCATGAGGTTTTTCTTCATGCGCCGATGCGGGCCCTGACCCTGGGATCGTTCGCGGAAGCGCTCCGCGACATTCTCACGTATGTCGACGACCATAGCGCTGCCCGGCTGCACGGCCTCTTTCGAAGGTTCGTCGCCGCCATGATGGACGCTCTTGATGCGCTTCGGAATTCGCGCCTCGCGCAGTACGCCGATGCCGAAGGCACATCCTTTGGCCCGCTCATTCTCCGAACGCTTGCACAGGTGAATGTCCCTTTCCCCGGGACGCCGGTCCAGGGTCTTCAGGTGCTCGGGCTTCTGGAAACGAGAAACCTGAAATTCGAGCATGTCTTCGTTCTCGATGTCAACGATGATGTGCTCCCCGGATCGCCCGATGTGGATCCGCTTCTCCCGGTCGCCGTGCGTAACGTTCTGAAACTCCCCCTCCCGACCGATCGACAGGAAGCCATTGACCACTATTTTTCCGTTCTTCTTGCCGGTGCGGAGCATGTCACGTTATTCTACAAAGAAGGCGCAGCGGTCCGGAGAAGCCGGTTCATCGAGCGGTTCGTCTGGTCGGAAGAGAAGCGGAAGAATGCCTTGAATCTCGCCGATCCCGCGATTCGGGTCTCGATGGAAGTCAGCGCGACAAACACCACACCGGGCCCATTGGTCAAGACGACCGAAGACATGGCCATTCTCCGCGCGATGAGCTTTAGCGCGACAGCCGTGGATGCGTATCTTCGCTGTCCGCTGCAATTCTACTATGCCCACGTGCTTGGACTTCGCGAACGTCCCGATATCGATCCGGAAATCGACGCGAGAGGGATCGGCACAATCCTCCATGAAGTCATGCGTGAACTCGACATCAGAACGGTCGGCAGTACGATCTCTTCGGACCGGGATCGGACGGAGGACCTCCGCCTTGCCCTGGACCGCGTCTTCAACGATCATTTCGGTGTCGCTCCTCCGATCCCCATTACATTGATGAGGAGCCAGATGGAGAAACAAGTGTCGCGATATCTCCAGTGGTACGGCCGAGAAATCGCTTCAGCCGGGCAGATAACCCTGGAAGGAGTCGAAATTCCACTGGCGGGGGAATTCGAAGGAGTGCTTCTGCGGGGGAGGGCCGACCGCATCGAACGCCGCGACGGCCGGCGGGTGATCATCGACTACAAGAAGGGGGGGAAGAGCGACGCGTATCGTGTGGACGTCGAGAAGCTCAGTCCGGAGAATCGAGACTCGTGGCAGCACGCAATGCGCTCGGCGCAACTCCCTCTGTATCTTCTGATGGCGACAAAGGGTCAGGACGATTTCGGATCTATCGACCCCGCCTACGCATTTCTCGGATCGCTGCGCGAGGACGCATTTGAAGTCCCGCTGTTCCCGGAAGGAGCGGACCGGAAGCAGGCATGGAAGCAGATGACGGGTATGTTTTCGAAGCTGTTCAAAGAGATTCTCGATCCCGACACGCCGTTCCAGCCGCCGCCGGATCTGGGGGAAGTCTGCCCGGAGTGCGCGTTCCGAGCGATGTGCGGGACGGGATGGGTCAGAGGAGGATTCTGAATTTTAGATTTTAGATTTCAGATTTCAGATTTCAGATTTTAGATTTGGTTCTTCGAAGGGGATGAAATGGTGGGGGGAAGTGAGACAAGGGAGAATGTCATGGAGCTGCATGAAAAGTCTAAATGAAATTCTTGCCGGCGAGCTGGCGCTCAAACCGGCACAGATTGAGAGTGCCTTGCGGCTGAGGTCGGAAGGAGGGACGATCCCGTTCATCGCCCGCTATCGGAAGGAACAGACCGGCGAGATGAATGAGATTCAACTCCGCGACGTCTTCGATCGCTGCGATTATCTGACGGAGCTCGAAGAGCGCAAGTCGACCATTCTCAAATCGATTGAAGAGCAGGGGCAACTCACGGAGGAGTTGCGGGGGAAGATCGTCGCGACCATGCAAAAGACGGAACTCGAGGACCTCTATCGTCCGTTCCGGCCGAAAAAACGGACCAGGGCCTCGGTCGCGCGCGAACGGGGACTTGCCCCGCTCGCAGAGATGATCCGGGAGAAGAACATCCCGGCTGCGACCGATGCCGATCTTTCCGTCGATGCGTCAGCGTTCATCGATGCGGAAAAGGGGGTTGCGACGATTGACGAGGCCCTGGCCGGCGCTTCGGACATCCTTGCGGAAGAGTACGCGGACAGGGCGGACCTCCGGCAGGCCATTCGGACCTATCTCCTGAAGGAGGGCGTGTTTGTCTCGAACGTGAAAGGAGAATTTCCGGCGGGGTCGACGAAATTTGAAATGTACAGAGAGTTTCGCGTGCCGGTGAAGGATATCCAATCGCATACGATGCTGGCGATGCGCCGCGGAGAAGACGAGGGCGTGCTTTCGTTCGATCTTGACTTTGATGCGGAACTTGTTCTCCGGTCGATCCTCGCACCGGAAATCCATGCGGGGGCTCCCGCGGTGCGGACATTCTACGAAGCCATGCTCCGAGACGCATTCGACCGTCTGATGAAAACGACGCTCATCGGCGAGGTTCGCTTCGTAAAAAAGGAAGCCGCCGATCTGGACTCCGCGATCACATTCGCGGCGAACCTCCGGGAACTGTTGCTGTCACCGCCGGCCGGTGCGAAGACGACGTTGGGCGTGGATCCCGGTTTCAGAACCGGTTGCAAGGTCGTCGCGATTGACCGCACAGGAAAGCTTTTCGAGCATCAGACGATCTATCCCCATCAATCCGCAGAGGCGAGGGCGAAAGCTGCCGCGACCGTGACGGCACTGATCGCGAAATACAAGATTGAACTTGTCGCGATCGGCAATGGGACCGCAAGTCGCGAGACCGCCGAGTTCCTTGATGAAGCGTTGGCGACGATGCCCGCGAAACCGTTGAACGTGATCGTCAACGAATCAGGGGCATCGGTCTACTCCGCCAGCGATGCGGCGATCGAAGAATTCCCCGACCTCGACGTGACCATCCGAGGGGCCGTGAGCATCGGCCGGCGTCTGCAGGATCCGCTGGCGGAGCTGGTGAAGATCGACCCGAAATCGATCGGCGTCGGCCAATACCAGCACGATGTCGATCAACATCTGCTGATGAAGAAACTGGAAGAGACCGTCGAAAGCTGCGTAAACTACGTCGGCGTGGATGTCAATACCGCCTCCCGGCAGTTGCTTTCTTATGTTGCGGGAGTGAACGGCACCGTCGCAAGGAACATCGTTGCCTACCGCAACAATCACGGCCCGTTCAGGAATCGCAAAGAGCTGAACGACGTCCCGAAACTCGGTCAGAAGGCGTTTGAGCAGGCAGCCGGATTTCTTCGCATCCGGGACGGCGAGAATCCTCTCGACAATTCCGCCGTGCATCCGGAAAGCTATCCGTTGGCAATGAAGATTCTTACGGACCTCGGAATGTCCGTCCAGCAACTCGGAAGCGCAGCCGAGCAATTGGGGTCGATCGACCTTCGCCGGTATATCGCGGATGGTGTCGGAGAGCCCACCTTGCGCGACATCCTCGCCGAATTGCAGAGACCGGGAAGAGACCCGCGAAAAGAATTTCGTTATGCGACCTTCAAGAAGGAAGTCAAAGAACTCAAGGATCTCGCCCCGGGAATGGTCCTCGAAGGCGTCGTCACGAACGTTGCGAACTTCGGGGCATTTGTCGATATCGGCGTCCATCAAGACGGCCTTGTCCACGTCTCGCAGATGGCGGACCGTTACGTCGCCGATCCGAAGAGCGTCCTCAAGGTCGGTCAGATCGTTTCGGTACGGGTGTTGGAGGTCAATGAACAGTTGAACCGGATCAGCCTCTCCATGAAAACGGGCGCGCCCGCACCCGCATCGGAGAAAAAGCAGTTTACCCTGAACGACCTCAAGGCGAAGTTTCGCAAATGATGCACCCCCTGTCTTGCAGGGGTTTCGCATCGGCGGGAATTTCTCGTGGAGAATTTCTCCGTCGTTGTAATTTGTACATTCAGTGGACGTCACCCTCCACTTTTTCCCTCCATTTCCCGCCGGATCGTTGCATTTTGCCATGATACCCTCGTTTCGGCACCGCATCGTGATGGCACGTACTTTGGTAATATCCATACATCGGAAATACCACCAACACTCAAGGATGGATGGACAACGTGTTACGCCGGGGACAAAAGACCGAAAAAGGGTCGGAGCGAAAGCTCAGCCAGTGGGGCGGAAGTGATTTGGATTCACTTCTTCAGACCATGAAAAACGCCCAGAGCGAGTTGGAAAATACTCTTCTCAGGGTTTCAAGACATTACAGTCGCCTTGAAGAGCCCGAAAAGGCGGCAACGTACATGGAACGGTTGGTCGCGGTCTCGAGTGACTCGGAGAAGAAGGCCTTTTGCCTCCTCTCTCTTGGACAGCTGATGGAGCAATGCGGGGAATATGAGACTGCATTAGAGCACTACAAACATGCGATGATGCTCGAGCCCGCCAACGAATGTTCCTGGTACTTCATTCACAACAACATGGGTTGCTGCCTCAACCATCTCGAGCACTACGAAGAGGCGGAGCGATACTGCAGGGACGCAATCCTGATCGATCCGGCGCGGTACAATGCCTTTATCAATCTTGGCGTCTCGCTCGAAGCGCAGGAGCGTTTTCTCGAATCTGCGCAATCGTTCCTGAGTGCCTTGCAGGCGGATGCCGAGGATATGGAGTTGATCCTTCACATTGAGGAGTTGATTGAAGAACACGCGGAAATCGTCGATCAGATAGAAGGAATACGCGAGACGCTCACGGTCTATCGTCAAAGTGCCGAGGACCAGGAGTTGCGGGGCTTCACGACGTAGCAGTCTTCTTGTCACTTTCCGGCGCGCGATTGCAGTTAATCCCGAAATCCGATACCTTTTTGGGTACACAATGGATGATCGGGGATTACGATGCCAGTTCGCCACGGTTCCGCGGAATGGGAAGGAACTCTGAGGGAAGGCAAAGGCGCTCTTCGGCTGGGCAGTGAAACAACGAAAAGAGACCTCACCTACAAATCACGGTTTCAAGAGACAGTCGGCGGCAGTCCCGAAGAATTGATCGGGGCGGCCCATGCCGGGTGCTTTTCCATGGCCCTTGCCCATCTTTTATCGAAGGCGGGGCACGCTCCCGAACGGATCAACACCACCGGACGTGTCTCTCTTGAAGAAAAAGATGGCGGATACACGATATCCTCCATCACCCTGGAATGTGAAGCGCACGTCCCCGGGATTACGCTGCAGGAGTTCCAGAAATTCGCAGAGTCGGCGAAGAAGGATTGTCCTGTTTCGCGGGCGTTGATCGGGACGGAGATCCGTCTTGAAGTGAAGCTTCACTAACAGAAATCCGCTCCGCCCGAGACTTCTGCTTCTTTAGTCTCTGTATTTGCCGCCGGATCCTGCCACATTGTCCGTGTTCACTCTCCGCTCTTTATCCGCGATTGTATCTTAGTCCTAATTGGTTTACTTTATAACGATAAGTGGGCGGTGTTGGTTTTTCCCACTCGCCAGCGGTGCCGCCGGATTTTCCGTCATCGGCCGTTCCGTTCAGTTCTTCCCCATCGCACCCGATAGCCGCAGGCAATTATCACCCCTCGTTCGATTCCCTTTGTGAGAAAAAAGGATTGCCCGCACGCGAAGGGGGACCACTTCGATCGCCTCGAAGCCGAGTATTGAACATGATGCCGAGAAGACTTGCCACAAAGCTGATTCTTTCCCTCACCGTGATCATCGTCGTGGTGGAAGGGATCTCCAGCTATGTCAGGGTACGTGAGCAAGAGCGGCAGCTCCTGCAGGCCATGATCCTCGGGGCGGACCAGCTTTCGAAGAGCATTACCGGCGCGACCTGGCACGCAATGCTGGCGGACAACCGCGAAGCGGCCTATGAAGTGATGAAGAGGATCGCGGAGAAGCAGGGGATCGAGAGGATCCGGATCTTCAACAAGGAAGGGCGGGTGATGTTCTCGACCGCTTCGAACGACGAGACTTCGGTCGACAAGAAAGCGGAAGCGTGCGCACTCTGCCATACCTCCCTGGAGCCGCTGGTTCGCGTCGACGCCCCGACGCGGGCGAGAATCGTGAAGACCGGCGGCGGAAACAGGAAACTCGCCATCATCACGCCGATCTATAACGAGCCGGCGTGCAGCCAATCCGAATGTCACGCCCACCCAGAACGCCAGTCGGTCCTCGGCGTTCTTGACGTTTCGCTGGATCTTCGCCCCGTCGACGAGGAAATCGGCGTCCTGGAACGCCAGGCCGTCGCAGTGACCGTGCTCAGCGTCGTGCTGATGGGCGCGTTGATCTTCCTTTTTACGAGTCACTTTGTCAGCCGGCCGATCAGGAAATTGATCGCCGGGACGCGTGCCGTTGCTGCGATGCAACTCGACACGCCGATCGTCATCGACACCTCGCAGGAGCTCGGCGAACTCTCCCACTCGTTCAACGTGATGCGGGAGCGGTTGATGAGCGCCATGAACGATCTGAACAAGCTCACTGCGGATCTTGAAACAAAGGTGGAACAGCGCACCCAGCAGCTGAAGGCGGCGCACCAGAAGCTCCTGCAAACCGACCGCCTCGCATCCCTTGGTCAGTTGTCGGCGAGTGTCGCCCACGAGATCAACAACCCGCTGTCGGGCGTGCTGAATCTCGCCATGTTGATGCAGCGGATCCTCAAAGACGACGGTATTCCGCACGAGCGGATTCCGGAGTACAGAAAATATCTCTCGCAGGTCGTTCACGAGACCTCCCGGGTCGGGAGAATCGTCTCCGACCTTCTCGCCTTCTCGAGGCGATCGAAGCCGCAAACGACGATGGCCGACCTCAACAATATCATCAAGACGACCGTGTCTCTGGTTTCGCACAAACTCTCCCTCGCAAACGTCAAGGTGGAAGAGTCCCTTCGTGAAGACCTCCCGGTGCTGCGCTGCGACAGCTCACAGATCCAACAGGTGGTCATGAACCTGGTGATGAATGCCGCAGAGGCCACGTCGGTCAATGGGGGCGGATCTGTCCGGGTTGGCACGGCGGTGAGTGACGATCACACTTCCATCGTCATGGAAGTCGAGGACGACGGCGAGGGAATCCCCCCGGAGCACCTGGTGAAGATTTTCGATCCGTTCTTTACGACGAAAGGAGAAGGAAAGGGGGTCGGGCTCGGGCTTGCCGTGGTGTATGGCGTCATCAATGCCCACGGAGGCGACATCGAGGTCGAGAGCACCGTCGGCAAAGGAACGAAGTTCCGCGTCACTCTGCCGCTCGGGGGGAAAGGCGACCCCGCCACGGCGTCGCCGAATCTCGAAACCGGGCTCCTCGTGTGAGGACCCTCTATGTTCAGCCGGTGGGCCCCGTACGCCCGTCGGTTACGGAGGCAATCGCCGGATTAGTCCGGAGCGAGTTTGAACTCGAGGCGGCGATGCTTCCGGAGGTCCCGGTTCCCGGGGATGCGCTCGACGAGGGAAGGCAGCAGTACAGTTCCAGCCGGATCATGCAGATGCTGGTTTCCCTCTGCCCCGGCGATGCGTTTCGCATGTTCGGCATCACGCAGTATGATCTGTATATTCCCATGCTGAGCTTCGTGTTCGGGCAGGCGCAGCTGAACGGTCGAGTGGCCCTGCTCTCGCTCGGCCGGTTGCGCCAGGAGTTTTACGGGGTGCGGGAAGACGAGAACGTCCTGCGGGAGCGGGTGGTCAAGGAAACCCTGCACGAACTCGGACATACGTTCGGCCTTATTCACTGCCTCGACAAGGATTGCCCGATGTCTCTCTCAACTACGGTGCAGCTGCTCGATCACAAGAGCTCCGACTATTGTGCGAGCTGCGAAACGATGCTTCACGGGGCCCTTGCCCACGGACAAATGGAGAACCGACGATGACGACACATTGGCCTATCCTGGTGATCGACGACGAAGAAGTCATGCGCGAATCGCTTGCCGCATGGCTCCGGGAGGACGGGTATATCGTCGAAACGGCCGCTTCCGGACGGGACGGCATCGCGCTCGCGAAGGAAAAGGACTTCGCCATCTATTTTGTCGACCTGAAGATGCCCGGGGGCATCGATGGGATCGAAACGATGCTCGAGATCCGGAGAGTGCATCCGGAAGCTTCGATCATCATTATCACGGCGTATGCCACGGTCGATACGGCAATCACGGCGATGAAGGAAGGAGCCCAGGAATACATTGTCAAGCCGTGCAATCCCGAGGAGATTTCGCTGCTTGTCGGCAGAATCATCAAGGTCAAGAACCTGCAACGGGAGAACTTCATCCTCCGGAAGAAGCTGAGCAAGCAGTACAGCTTCCAGGATATCCTGAGCAAGAACGCGAAGATGCAGGAGATCTTCCAGCTGATCCGCGACGTGTCAAGCCTGCGCAGCACCGTGCTGATCCAGGGGGACAGCGGAACGGGCAAGGAACTGATTGCCCGGGCGATTCACAATTCGGGTGACAGATTTCCCAAGCCGTTCGTGGGTGTCTCCTGCGCCGCGCTTGCCGAGACACTGCTGGAATCGGAACTCTTCGGCCATGAGAAAGGATCCTTCACCGGGGCAACGTCTCAGAAAAAAGGCAAATTCGAACTCGCCGACCAGGGAACGCTGTTCCTGGACGAGATCGGCGACATTTCCCCGAAGCTTCAACGGGACCTCCTGCGCGTGCTGCAGGAAAAGAGCTTCTACCGGGTCGGGGGATCGGAAGAAATCGCCGTCGACGTCCGCGTGATCGCTGCGACGAACGTCGACCTCGAAAAGGCGGTCCACGAAGGACAGTTCCGGGAGGACCTGTACTACCGGCTGAATGTGATCACGATCAGGATCCCGCCGCTCAGGGAACGGCCCGAAGACATCCCGCTGCTCGTCCATCACTTTCTCGAAGATATTTCCCACGAGCTCGGGAAAGACGTGCAAGAGATCACGGAAGACGCGATGAAGCTTCTGCTGGACCACCCCTGGCCGGGAAATGTCCGGGAGCTCCGGAATGCGATCGAACGCGGAATCGTCACCTGCCGCACGCGCGTCCTGACGCCGGACGATCTCAGCTTCCTCCGCGGCGGCAACGGGAATGCCCCCGCCCAACCCGAGTTCGCCATCCCCACGAACATGAGCCTGGACGATCTTGAACGACAGGCGATCGTCTCGACGCTTCAGCGCACAAACGGCAATATCAAGGAGGCGGCTTCCGTGCTCGGCATCGATCGTTCCACGCTCTACGACCGGCTGAAGAAATACGGCATCCGCCGTTAACGGTCCCGGCGCGTCGTTCTCCACGGCACGACCTCCTGTCTTTTCAGCTCCGCCTTCCGTATATTTCCCGCCATTGCATTTCTCGCAAGGCATGACACCACTCCGCATCGTCCACACGGCAGACAATCATCTGGGGCTCCGCTTCACCGGTCGCCACTATCCCGAGCGCGTCCGGAAGATGCTCGTCGACGAACGATTTGAAGCGCTGGAACGGGTGGTGGCCATCGCGAACCAATCCCGTGCGCATCTCCTGGTTGTCGCCGGGGACCTGTTTGACAGCGTCGGTGTGCGCGGCGACGATATCGAGCGTGCCGCGACGATCCTGCGAAGGTTCGGCGGTCTTCACCTGGTCATCCTTCCCGGAAATCACGACTTCTACGAAGCAGGAGAGGGAAAGCTGTGGGGAAAGTTCCGAAAGGCGTTCGGAGACCGCGAAGTTCTTCTCCTCGATCGGCCGGAACCGCTCCGCCTGACGATCGAGGACCGCGCGATCGTTCTCTTCCCCGGGCCGTGCACTTCGAAAACCTCTTCGGAAAACGCGATCGGCTGGGTGGCGGGCGCGCGGAAAGACCTGAACGCCCTGAACATCGGGCTCGCCCACGGATGTGTGACCGGGATATCGCCGGACGCCGACGATCAGTACTACACGATGCACGAAGACGAGCTCCGTGCCGCGGGTGTCGACTTCTGGCTTCTGGGTCACACGCATGTCCGCCATCCCCGCGTTCCCCGTCCGGACGGCTCTCTGTTCTATTTCCCTTCAACGCACACGCCCGACGGGTTCGACTGCGACCATGAGGGGTTCGTGTGGCTTCTCACCATCGACGATGCAAAACATGTCCTTATGGAATCGATCAGGACGGGAAAGGTCCGCTTCCTGACCTGGTCCCGGACGCTGGCCGACACTGCGGACCTCGGTCGAATCGAAGAAGAATGCGTCGCCCTGGATGGACCATCGAGCCTGTTGAAACTCTCGCTCCGGGGGAGACTCGCAGAGGAGGAGCTTCTTCTGGTCGGGGAATTCCGAACGCGCCTGGAACAGCGCTTGGCCTATTGTGAACTTTCCGCAGACGACGTTGCCCTCAAGATCGATCGGGACTATATTCAACGCCATTTTTCGAACGGGTCGCTCCCTTCCCAGCTCCTGCTTGCCCTTTCCGAATCGCCTGCGGATGATCAGGCGTTGCATCTTGCCTACGATCTGATCCGGGAGGCGCAACAATGATCGTGCGCCGCCTTGGCTTGAATCCGTTCGCCGGGGGACGCGACAGGAACCTGGAGTTTGCCCCGGGGCTCAACGTGGTTCTCGGACCGAATGAGGCGGGCAAATCCACGCTCGCGGCTGCACTCCGGCGCGTATTGTTTGCCGGTGCGCCGATGACCCAAGTCCGGTTTCGGTCGCTGATAGCCCCGTATCTTCCTGTCGGCCAAGGCAATACGGCACGCGCGAGTCTTGAATTCCATTGCGGCGGGAAGACCTTCCGTCTCGAACGCACGTGGATTGCACCCAAGAGTCTGGCGTCGCGTCTCTTCCTCGACGACGGGGGTGAGCTTTCGGACGAAGGCAGGATTCAAGAAATACTCGAGGAGTGTCTGGGTGCCCATGAAGGGACATATGAGCATGTCCTGTGCGTGAGTCAGGCGTCACTCTCACGGACCATCGAGAACCTGGAGGAAGACGCGGGGAGCGGAACGGGAGGGTTCGCGGATCTGCTCCGGAAGTCTCTCTATGCCTCCGACGGCGTCGCGATCGACATGTTCGGGAGACGTCTCGATGACCACATCGCTCAGTATTTCGGCCGTTGGGACCCGGCGCATAATGCGCCCGAGAAGGGACGGGGAATCGACGATCCGTGGGAAAAGGGGGCAGGCACCATCCTCACGGCGTATTACGACTTCGCGCGCGCAGAGAGAGCATTTCGCGAAGTCGATGGGTATGAGCGTACGCTCGATGAATTTGTCGCGAAAGAAAAGGAGGGAGAGGATCGCTATTCCGCGTTGTCCGGCACCGTCTCCGGCCAAAGTGCGATAGCCGAGGATGCACGCCGGCGATCGGCATTGACACGCGATCTCCAGGACCGCGAAAAGGAACTCCGCGACCTGCGGGAGGCCATCGAACAGTGGCCGAAGGCGGAGGCACAATTGGAGATCGCATCCCAATCGATCGTGACCCTCCTGGCCCGATACGCGGAGGTGGAAAAGGAGCTTTCCGAGGCGAGAGAGCGCACACGCCAGCAGAAGATCCGCGATGCCTTTGCGAAGGCGGAACGAATTCATCTGCGCGTCCTCGAGGAGGAAGAAATCCTGAAGGGGCTTTCCCCGATCACGCCGGATCAGATCGAAGAACTTCGCAAAGAACTGGCCGTACTTCAGAAGATCGAGATCAGGATTTCCGCCCGGAAACTCGCTCTGCGGCTCATGGCGAAGTCCCCCGGGGAGTTCCATGTCCATCAGGGGACGGACGACGTGGCCATTTCGCTCAAGGCCGGCGAGGTCTACGAATCGACTGTCGCGGGGAAGCTTGTCCTGACACACCCGGCGATGACACTCGAAGTCTGGTCGGCAGATGACGATGCGGAAACCCTTGAGCGGCAACGCGGCCAGACGCAAGCACGTCTCGTTTCGCTTCTCGAGCGTGTCAAATCAAAAACGATCGAAGACGCGATCGCGGCATTCAAGGTGTACGACGCACAGCGGACGAAAGTGGACACCAGCCGGCGGGTCCTCGCCGAAACGTTGGGCGAGCAAACGTTCGAGGCCCTTGCCGGACAGGTGCGAGCCCTCCGGCAAACGAATCCCGCCAGGCAGGAAGAGGAAATCACAAAGGAACTCCTGGTCATGAGGGGGGAGGGGGAGGCAAAGCGTGCGGAACAGCGCACGCTTCAGCTGCAGTGTGATGCATGGACGAAACTCTATGGTAGTATGGAAAACCTCCTCACGAAGTTTGCTGCCTGTAAAACCGAAGAACAGAAGACCAGGGAGACAATGGCGTCAAGTACGCCACTCCCGTCCGGATACGCCGACGCCGAGGCATTCCTCGCCGCGTATGAAAAGGCAAAGGCGGACATGGACGGGGCCTTCAGAAGCCTCGTCGACATCCAGAAAGCGCGACTGGAGTTTGAAAAGAATGCCCCGGGGGGCACCCGCAAAGAACTTGATGAAGTGTGCCGAAGAAGGAAGGATGAATTTCAAAGGATCCTTGAACAGGGGCGAGCATATCAGCGAATCCGATCTGAACTTGATCGGCTGCTGAAAGTCCTGGACAACAATCTTTTCACCTCCTATCGCCGGAGGGCGGAAGAGCTCTTGACCCGACTGACGTTGGAACGCCACGGGTCTCTCCGGATGCAGGGCGCACTCCCTGAACGCATCGACACGGGGGGACATGAGCTTACCCTTGCGCAACTTTCTGGCGGGACGCTCGATGTTCTGGCGATTGCCATACGCATCGCAATGGCGGAAATCTATTTAAAGGAGGGGGATGGATTTATCGTCCTCGATGATCCTCTGGTCAATCTTGACCCGGAACGCCAGACCGTTGCCGCGTCCATTCTCCAGGAGTTTTCGCGCCATCATCAGATCGTCGTCTTCACGTGTTACCCATCGCATGCCGGACTGCTCGGGGGCGAAAGAATCAATTTGACGTAGCCCGCCGCCCCGGGCGAACCGTCCACCTTCCGGCGAAATCCTCTCAGATTCGCGAGATTCACCTCGGGACGTCTTCGCGGGCCGCTCCGTCGTGGAGTGACTTGCGGAAACGGTTTCTACGTTCGATATTACGGGTGGTTTGTGAAATGGGATTTCCAGGGCGAACTTGGGCGGGCGTATTCATCATGGCGCTACCTGAACTACCCATAGCCGACGGACTCGATAATCTCCGCGATCAACTGATCAACGAGCCCGACAACCCCTCTCTCCGGGCAAAGTACTTCTGGTCTCTCCATCAAAAAGCGAAGAGTCTGATCGAGGAAAGCGCGATCACTGCGGCCGCTGCCTGCGTGCTGGAAATGGGGAAGTACTTCATCAACACGGACAAGGCGGCGAATGCGTCGGGCTGGCTTGTCCACAGGATCCTGAGGGCTTGGAAGGAGGATCCACGAAGGCACCTTCTCACCGAAGACGAAGTGGGAATGTTAATCGATGTGTATCTCCAGGCAATCCCGCTGGTGCCGGGACCGGACAAACTGCATTCGGCGATGCTCTGGGTGACGTCCCAGCTTCAAGGGGAGGACGGTTGGAGCTGGTTTGTTCCCCTGGTCAGGGCGGTGGGGACCGAAAGAATGCAGGCAGAGGACTTCGAGGGGAAGGAAGTGAACGGTTATCCACTCCCGAGTCTTGCGGAACGTGTCGTCCTGACGGCCGCGAAAATCGTGGTACAGACCAGAGCGTCGGATGACGGCGCCTGGGCCCTTTCGCTCGTGGAGCAACTTCTCCTGCGAAAGCCGCAGAACCTCTGGCTGAAGTACCAACGGGGACGGCTGTTGATCATTCTCGGCCGGGCCGCCGAAGCGCAGGAACTCGTCCGACAGGTCGTCGTCGCCAAGCGGGCGGAATTCTGGGCATGGGCCGTGCTCGGCGAAGCCTACCTCGGGCACGACGATGGCAGGGCTCTCGCCTGTTTGTGCAAGGTGATCTCTCTCAAGGACGACGAAGTCTTTCTTCTCGGCATCCGTGAGCTGCTGGCGAAAGCGTTCATCAACCTCGGCCGCCTCCCTGAAGCGAAGACGGAAATCGCGCGTGCAATTGCCGTTCGTCGCAGCAAGAACCTCAGGATCTCTCCGGCGCTTTTGACGTGGGAAGCCGAGCAGTGGTTTGCCGAGGCCCCTTCGTCCGACAACTCGCCCCTCTATATTGACGAAGCGCGGAAAGCCGACGATCTCCTGTTCGAGGGAGATCCGACCTACGTCGGCATTGTGACGAACATCGACCAGAAATCCCGGAGTTGTTTCATTACGTTCCGCCTCGATGGGAGCGCGCGATACCGGTACCATCGTTCTCCCTGGGAAAAAAATCTCCCGGAACCGGGAACAACCGTTCTGATCAGAGTCCGGGATCTGGCCTCCGGGCAGCAATCCCGGTTTGAAGCTGTCTCGATGCAGCCGACAACACTTGTGCCTGACCGATCGTTCGCCCGCGAGTTTTCCGGCTCGTTGAAATTGATCGTCAAAGCGGAGAAAGACCCGATCGGATTCGTTTCCGACATCTTCGTCCCCGGCGCCCTGCTGAAAGTTACGCCGATGCAGAGCGGCGCTCTCGTTCGGGGAATTGCGGTCAAGGAAATGAACCGCGCCCGGGGCGAACATGGCTGGAGGGCTGTGCGTGTCGGACTGGTCGACACCAAGCCTGAACATCGCGAAGCGCCGTCGGCCGAGGTGCCGCGCGATGGCCAGTCCCCCGCGGCTCCGGGCACCGTCACCGATGTCGGGCAGGGCGATGCGCCGCAGGCCGACGCACCGGCCTGATGGGCGTTCGTTCTTCCTCTCAGACCGCATTCCGGAGTGTTCTCTCCTTCGCCTTTTCCTGTTCTGCAATTGTGGGCCTGAAGGTTGCGATGGCCGGAGAACTCCGGACTGCCCCCGTGTGTTTATGGAGTGAGAGCGGGAGCATTGCGTTGAAAGCACTTTATCTGGCATGTTTGGCCGTCGTTTTGAGTTCCGTCGGCGTCGTCTGCCCGGGGGATCCTGTCGCGTTTTCCGGACAGCATCCCGACGCAAAAGAGGGTCGAACGGACAGTGTCAGAGTGTTGGATTGGAACAGGAGGAAGTTCGTGATGGAACAGAAGGTGTCGATGTCGGACAAGGAGTGGCAGAAACGTCTTACCCCCGAGGAATATCATGTCACCCGGGAGAAGGGGACCGAGCGAGCGTTCACAGGAAAATATTGGAACAATCACGAAACCGGCATTTATCGGTGCGTCTGTTGCGGAAACGATCTCTTTTCCTCGGACACGAAATTTGAATCCGGAACCGGCTGGCCGAGTTTTTGGAAACCCGTTGCATCCGAAAACGTTCGCCTGGATTCGGACAACTCTCTTACGATGGAACGCACCGAGGTGGTCTGCAGCAGATGTGGCGCACATCTTGGTCATGTTTTTGACGACGGTCCTGCCCCGACCGGTCTCCGATACTGCATGAATTCCGCATCGCTGGTCTTCGAGAAATCCCAATGATGCGACGCTGACAGTCCTGTCTGCGGCTGCTTGACGGTGCATTTGCTTGTCGCGCGCGTTTCAAGTATCTTTGCTGAAGATCTGAACCCAGAAGCTCTTCACCGGTTCTTTCAGATTACGCGCGGACGCTCGTTCGACCGATGACAGGTGAAGAGGTTCTGGCCGTCTGTTTCCCCCCACAATCCGTCCAGCTTCTTGAACGTGAGCGCTAGCCCGGGCAGTGGTGCGGGTGGTCCCGCACGAATCGTCCTGTTCTCCACGGTGTACCCGCCTTTCGTGGCTGAAGACGAGAAGATGCTTCTCCGTCACTACGATCTACGGACGGTCATCCGGAGCGGACCCGGGGCGCTCGTTGCCCTCCTCTTCGCAATTGCTCGATGCGATCTCGTCCTGACCTGGTTCGGGTCCGTCTATTCCGCAATGAATACCCTGCTCGCGCATATGTTGCACAAACCGTCGGTTGTGGTGATCGGGGGAGTGGACGCGGCCAGGGAGCGCGAGATCGGGTATGGGATCTGGCTCTCCTCCTGGAGGGTTCCCATGTTGCGGTACGCATTCCGGAAGGCGGATCGGCTGCTCGTCGTTGATCCATCGTTGGGCGAAGCGGCGAAGAAACTTGCTGCTTATGAAGGAAGAAATATCACGTATCTTCCGACGGGGTATGATGCTGCCGAGTGGCCGCCCGGCAGCGGCGAGCGGGATGCCGTTGTGCTTACTGTTGCCTCTTGTGATACGCCGCTGCGATTGAGGGTCAAAGGGATCGACGTGCTGATGGAAGCGGCACAACAAATGCCGGGGGTCCGATTCCGCCTGATCGGGGTCGAGCGCCGCCTGTTGGACGACCTGCCCGGCGGAGTCCCGGGCAATGTCGAGGTTCTTCCTCTGCTCCCACGCCGACGACTCGCTGCAGAATATGCCCGGGCGAAAGTGTACTGTCAGCCCTCATTCACGGAAGGACTTCCAAACACCCTTTGCGAGGCAATGTTGTGCGGGTGCATTCCTGTCGGCACGATCGTCGGCGGTATTCCGACGGCGATAGGGCAGACGGGATTTCTGGTGCGACGCGGAGATATCTCCGGGCTCATGGACGCGATCCGCACGGCGATGATCTCGCCCGAGGCAAAAGGCCGTGAGGCCCGCCAGAGAATCATTGCAGACTTCGGATTGGAGAATAGAGAGCGGGGCCTCTGCGACGTCATTGAGGGTCTTCTGGATCGAACCGCATGAAGCCCCTGGCAAGAAACGTCCTGGCTGCGACGGGATCGGATGCAGGGAGCCGCATGCTCGGGTTTCTCGTGACTGCCTATCTGGCCCGCGTGCTGGGTCCGTCCTCGTTTGGCCTGATGAGCATCGGCCTTTCGATCCTCGGGTACGCGTTCCTGTTTTCGGGTCCGGGGCTCAACGTGTTTGGAACACGACACGTTGCCTCGTCTTCCACGCTGGAGGGAATTCGTGCCGGCGAAATCGTGGTGTTGCGTGTCTCGCTCGCATGCCTGAGCACGGTGCTGTTTGCCGCAGGCGCGCTTGCCGCCTTCGGGTTTACGAGAGACTGGCTGACCGTCGCACTGTTTATCGGCGCGGCGGTTCCGATGGCGGCCTCGCCGGAATGGTTCCTGCAAGGGAAAAACGCCATCGGACAGCTGGCTGTGGCCAGACTCGCCATGTACGTCGCATACCTCGGCCTGGTCCTTCTCCTTGTGCGTGAGCCGACCGACGCCCCCTGGAGCGCGGTTGCGTTCGCCGGCGGCGCCACCGTGATGACGGCCGTGACGTTCATGTTTATGCGCACGTGGGAGGCCGACCGACTCCGGCTGATTTCCCCCGGGCGCGCCTGGGTCATCCTCCGGGAAAGTCTCCCGCTCGGAGGATCATCGCTTCTGGCGCAGACAATTGTGAACGCGCCCGTCCTGATCGTCGGCGCGATCCTGACGACGAAGGAAGCGGGCCTCTTCGGATCCGCGATGAAACTCGTCTTCTTCGCGCTCATGCTCGACCGCGTGTTCTACCTTCTGTTTCTCCCTGTCGCGTCGCGGTGGGCCTCGGAGACGGAACACTTCAAGCTGATCGTCGCCATTGCGTTGAAGATGGTGCTCTTTATCGCCGTCCCGGTGACGCTGTTTGCCATGGCGTTCGCCGGAACGCTCACGTCGATCGTGTACGGGAACGGGTATGCGGCGGCAGCACCTGTTGTCGCCGCGGCGATGCCGTACTTCGGTCTGACTGTCGTCAGTACTGTCATGATGACGGTGTTGTTTGCGACGCATCAGGAGAAGGCGTACATGGTCACGCTTTCGTACGGCACCGCGGTGCTGGTGGTCCTGTGCGCAGGCCTGACGCTGCTCATGGGCACCGTCGGGAGCGGTATTGCGCTTTCGCTCGGCGAGCTGGTCATGGTAATCGGGTTGACCAGAAAGGTCAGCGTGTTCCTGTCGCTGCCCCTCGAGCGCATCCTCCTGTCCTACCTGATTGCGGCGGGAACGACGGCGGTCGCGTTCTGGCTCACGGGAGGGTGGCCGTTGATTGCCCAACTGATTGTCGGGATCGCCGTATTTATCGTCAGCGTGCCGGTCGTCAGGGGAGTGACGACCGCTGATGTTCATTTCCTTCGCCAGAGACTGACATGATCCTTCATTGTGCGCTGGTTCACGGGGCGGAGGCCTGGAAACAGGTTCTCATTCAATGCGGCGTCCCGTTGTCCGAAGGGCACGGCGCGGTGTTCGATCCTGTTCGCGCGAGTGTTCTCGCGGTCGACGGCCGGTTGAGCCGCGAAGACGCCGAAGGGCTGCGTGATGTCCTTGCCCGCGGCGGCGCCGTGATCGGTGCGGCGGCCGATATCGCACCGGCGATTGGCATGCCGACACGGAAGTCGCATGTCCGGTATCTGGTCGACGAACGGCGTGATCGATGGTGCGACCTCCTGGATCTCGATGGCCAATGCGTGATTCCCAGGGAGGCCAATGTCCTGCGCACGGACCAGGGGGACGCGGCAATCTTTGCCGGTGAAGTCGGAGGCGGGTGGGCGGTTCTCCTCCCATTCGATTTTCAGAAAGTCTGGGAGGGGTTTGCCAAGAGGTATCGGCAGTTTCCCTCGCACGCTGATCGCCAGCCGTTCGAGCTCGTCTCGTCGGTATCGCGCGCAGACCTGACCTTCCTGATCGGCAAGGCCCTCGAATTTCTCCATCACCGCCGGGGTCTTCCCTACGCGCGGCTCTGGCCATTCCCCGGCGAAGCGCCGGGCGTCTTCGCCGTGCGCCTCGACTCCGACAAAGCGAGCCGGGGCGACATCGAAGACTTTATCCGCTGTTCACGCGAATCGGGTGCGCCGTTTACCTGGTTCGTCGATACGGGAAGCCACGGAACGTACCTCGATGTCTTCAGGGGTCTTCAGGACCAGGAGATCGGGATTCATTGCCACCGGCACGTCGTCTATCGCTCGGTCGACGATTTCAGGACAGACATCAGACTGGCACGGGCGCACCTCGCGAAAGAAGGAATCCAGCCGAAAGGATATGCGGCCCCGTTTGGAGAGTGGACCGCCGAGCTCGGGGAGGCGATCGACGATTCCCAACTTGCGTATTCATCGGAATTCACCCTGGGATACGACGGCTTTCCGTTCTCGTACCGGTCGAAGACAAAGCGCTATGCTACCCCGCAAATCCCCGTTCATCCCATAAGCACGGGGGCGCTCCGCAGAGCGGGGTACCCGCCGAAACGGATGGTCGCATACTATGCTTCGGTGATTCGGAGAAAGATGGCCCGCCAGGAGCCCGTCTTCCTGCTCGATCATCCGGTTCACCGGAATCACCGGGTCATCGCGGAAGTCGTCACCGAAGCCGTCCGTCGGGGAGCAATCCCGGTCCGATTCCTGGACTATCTGCGGTGGTGGCAGAGACGGGAAGACGCGCTGAAGGGGATTTCGCTGACGTGGGACGGAAAGAGAGTGTGCAGCAGCACACGTGAATCCGATCTGGTCGATCCGCCGGTCCGGCTGCGCGTGACGACGCCGACCGGAGGCTCCTTTCTCTCAATCGGGGGAGAAAGTGAACCGGGCAACGATGGGAAATATCCGACCGATGACGATTCGTTTTCCATCGAAGATGCACGGCGGTCCAGGGAATTTGATCTTCGAACGGCCTTTGGTGTCACCGCAACACTGTTCCTGAGGAGGCTCCGGCAATGAACGTCGTACTCGCCGGCTACCAGGCCATTTCGATCCTTCATGGCGGACCGAATACTCAACTCCACAATACTGCGAAGCACCTGTCGCAGTTTGGGGTCACGGTGCGGTTCTTCGATCCATGGGCACCGTTCGTTCCCGGCGAATGCGATCTTTTCCACCTTTTCGCCGCAAATGTGGGGACCTATCATCTGGCCCGGGAGATTCACGCGTTGAACCTCCCGCTCGCGGTATCGCCGATTGTTTTCAGCCGTCATTCCCCGGGCTTCATCGCGAACGCGATCAGGTTCGGCCGGTTGCTGCAGAAGCCGGGACTGGGCCTCTGGACGGACTACCTCTTCACGGCTGATATTGTCCGCTGGGCGAACGCGGTTCTTCCGAATTCGCGGGCAGAAGGGGACCTCGTCGCAAAAGGGTTCGGCGCCCGGCCGGAATCGATCGCGGTGGTTCCAAACGGCGTCGATGAGAGGTTCGGAAGCGCCGATCCGACGCTCTTCAAAAAGACCTACGGTCTCGAACGCTTTATTCTCAATGTCGGTCATATCGGCCACGGCCGGAAGAATGTGTTGAACCTGATCAAGGCCCTTGCCGCAATCGATCATCCGGCGGTCATTATCGGGCGGATCATTCGCGGTCCGTACGGCGATGCCTGTGTCCGTGAGGCGGCGAAACACAAGCATATCCTGCTCATCGATGGTCTCGACAATAGTTCGCCGATGCTTGCCTCAGCGTATGCAGCATGTGATGTGTTTGCCCTTCCATCGCTGTTCGAAACGCCGGGGATCGCGGCGCTCGAAGCGGGTCTCGCCGGGGCAAAAATTGTGATTACGCCGTACGGCGGGACGCGGGAGTATTTCGGCGAGATGGCGACGTATGTCGAGCCGGACTCGGTTCTGGGGATCAGGAAGGGAATTGCGGCGGCACTTGACGCGAAGGCGTCGGGTACGCTGCGCGAGCATATCCGGCGCAACTATTTGTGGCCGAAGGTCGCCGAGCTGACTGCCAGGGCATATCGTTCACTGTTGGGACACTCCTGATGCCGGATCCCTTCGTCTCGATCCGAAAGTCGGTAGACCGTCGCGGCGTTTCCGCCATCTATTTCCTCCTCTTTGTTCAGCAGATCCTTTCCAGTGGAACGCACATCGTCGCAAAAGTGATCGCGGGACGGATGGATCCGTTCTCCCTCACGCTCGTCCGCTCGTTGATTTCCGCCTTCATCATGACCGCCATTCTCCTGACCCGCGGAGGATTTCCGTCGATTGCGAAGGAAGATCGCCGACTCGTCCTCTTCCTCTCCTTCCTCGCCATCCCGATCAACCAGTTCTTCTTTCTGTTCGGCATGCGTTACACGATTCCATCGAACGCTGCGCTGCTGTACGCGACGACCCCGATCCTCGTTCTTCTGCTGTCGCGAATGTTCTTGGGCGAGCGATTGACCGGGAGAAAGATCCTGGGCGTTGTTATTGGCTTCATCGGTGTGATCATCGTGATTTTCGAACGAGGGGTGAGCGCCAGTATGCAGTTCCTGTTCGGGAATCTTCTTATCGGCGTCGCAGTCGTCGCCTGGGCGCTCTACAGCGTGTTCGGGAAGACGCTGATCCGGCGGTACGGCGCCGTCGGTGCAAGCTCGGTCACGTTGATTGTCGGGACGGTGATGTTTCTGCCGATTGGTCTCTGGCCGGCCCTCTCATTTCCATACAAATCCCTCACCGGCGGCGATTGGGGACAGATCCTGTATCTCGCGGTCATCACTTCCGTGGTCTCCTATTTCCTCTGGTACTTCGCGCTGGGGCGGATCGAAGCAGGGAAGGCGGCGCTGTTTTCCAATCTGCAACCCATCCTGACCACGATCATGATGGTCCTTCTCCTCGGGCAGGGGGTTACCATCGCGTTCGTGATAGGCGGGACGATTGCGTTGCTCGGTGTGGTTCTGGCGCAGTTCGGGTGAGCGGCTTGGGGAACGCGCTGCATCTCAAGAGACCCGGACTTCACCGCTGACGCCCTAACCCTGCTGCTTGACCCTCGCCTTGACATTCTATAGAATTATTTCTATATTGATCGAAATAATTCTATGAGGAGAGTATGAGCCCCGAATCTGATGTTGATGAACTTCTTCTATTTTTCAAGGCCCTCGCAGATCCCAATCGGTTGCGCATCATCGGGTTGCTGGCGTCGAAGCCGCACACCGTTGAGGAGCTTGCGGCGATCCTGCATGTCGGCGCACCCACCGTGTCGCATCACCTCTCCCGCCTCGCGAAGGCGGAGCTGGTCGATGCCCGCGCCGAAGGCTACTATAGCAGCTACAGGTTGCGGCCAGAGCATCTCACCGCGATGGCGAAACGGATGCTCAAAAAGGACGACCTGCCGATGCTTGCGTCGGACCTCGACGTTTCGTCGTATGACAAAAAGGTCCTTTCCGCCTTTCTTACGAAAGAGGGCAAGTTTAAGGCCTTCCCCATGCAGGAAAAGAAACTCCTCGTCCTCGTCCGGTACGTCCTGAAATCGTTCGAACCGGGAGTGCGATATACCGAGAAAGAGGTGAACCGAATCCTCAAACGCTACAATGACGATACTGCTCTGCTCCGGCGTGCGTTGGTGGACTTCGGACTGATGCAACGAGAAGGCGGAGGTGGGGCGTACTGGAGGGAAGGGGAGAAGGGAACATAATGGAAAGGGCGGGAAAAATATCAATGATCAATTGTCACTTGTCAATCGACAAGTGACAATTGGTTTTGGTCCTGGCACCTGGAGTTGTCCCGGGTCTTTTCTATCCTTCAAGAAACATTTCGCCCCACACGCTGTCCCAGTCCGCGGAAGGATACCGCTTCGGCAGATCGTCCATCAGCTCGCCGCCGTCCGCGAGCGCCGGTCCGGCCGATCCGCCAAGGAGGAACTGCAGCCGCTCGAGTTCGCGGGTCCTCCATGCCTCTTCTTCGCGCCCGGTCAGAAGATGGGTCGTGACAGGGCTTCCCTCCTCAACGCCGATCTTCAAGATCCAGTCGCCCTCTGCGGTGCCACGTTCCAGAACGACGCCGTCGAGGGGGGAGAGGACTCGGACTGTCATGCCGCCCCTTTTCATCGACCAGGCCTTTCCGTTCACGCTCAGCCTGCTCCCGGGCGCGGGCAGTGAAAGAGACTCGGGATCTCCGAACAGCTTCCTGCCAATCTCGTCGAGTCCGACGAGGTAGCTGCCGTCCTCGCTCCGTTGAACCCACGTGTGTCCCCGGTGAAAGAGCCGTCCGTTCTCTTCGCCGTTGGGGCGCGCCTGGACAAGTGTCGGATGCACGGTACAGACGCGGCAGTCAAAGCCGTTCGGGCAGGTGCGCTCCTTGAGCTCGCCCGTCAATTCATGCCTGCAGGTCCGGAGGGATACGGGAAGGTCATGGAAATCCTCCTTCCACTGGATCGCTTCTTCTTTCCCCTGTCGGATATCGCGCCACGAACGGAGCGCGGCAAGGGTTACCGTCGACGCGATGATCAGTGCGACCGTGAAGAAGATGCCGAGGAAGATCACGTTCCCCGCATCCCAGGTGAATCCGTACACGCCCGGAAACATTGGTATCTCCTTTGACCGTAAGTGATGATCGCTCGCCGCTACACTGCGAGCTTCTGCGAAACGGTGGATTGAACGTCAGCGTTCAACTCCCGTTCCTGCGGGAACAGTCGCAGATAGCGGAACGAAATCGAGTACGTTATCACGCCGTATGCGATCACGGCAAGAAACACCGCCACTTCCTGCCAGCTCGGCATGTACGACATGAATGTGTCGAACGGAAGGGTCGGCAGCGCCAGCGTTTGAATCGTCAGAACAAATCGGTTCAGCATGATCCCCGCGCAGACAAAGGACGCCGCGACGATGATCCACCGCGGATGTTCCTGCACACGTTTTGTGAGAAGGAGAAGCGCCGGTATCAGACCGAAGACTACGATTTCGGCAAACAGTATCCAGCTCCCGAACGGCTGCCACAGGAAGTAATCCACAGCCGGGACGCCGGCATTCGGGGACGTTCTGTTAATCCAGACAAGCGTATCGACCGTTTTGAACAGCACGTAGACCAGGAGGAGCGTCCCGGAAACCTTCCCGAGGAGCCGCATCACATTCGGCGCCACGAGCTTTTTCCGCGAAATCGCAGAGACAAGAGCCGTCGTGAGAATGATAAAACTCGGCCCGGACGCTGCCGCAGAGAGGATGAAGAGGAAGAACGTCGACGGCCAGATCGCAAACCCCTCGCGAAATGCAAACGGTCGTCCCTGGAGCACGCCATACAATCCTCCCAGGGATCCCTGATGGAAGAACGAGAGGAAGGTCCCGACGGCGGCGAAAACGATCACGACCTTGTGGAGCTCGAATTCCAGGACCATGAACGACGGGATTTGTTTGAGCTTCCGGTTCTTCAGGATGATCGGTGCATATTCGATCGCCAGGACCGTCAGGTAACAGGTGATGCAAAACGTCACCTCCGTGAGCATCGAATGCACATTCGGGTGCCAGAAGGTGAACCACGCCCGCAGCGGCTGACCGACGTCGATCCCGAGGACCGCCACGGCGCCGCTGTAGCAGATGAACCCGAGGACCACGGCGCTGTTGATCACCGCCTTGAGCTCGGTCTTTCGCATAATATAGAGGAGGAAGCCCGTGAAGAACGCCCCCGCTCCGAGGGCGATGACGGTGAGATCAAGAAAAATCCAAAGCCCGAACGCGAACCGGTTGTCCATGTTTGTCTGGTTCAACCCTTCGGCGAGACACAAATAGGTTCCGTACAGCCCGAACGCAAGCACACCGACCCAGGGAAGAAGCCAGCGAAGAAACTGTTGTGTCGAACTCCGGTGCAGCCCGCGGAGGATGAGTTGCTTATCCATGAATGCGCTCCTTCGCAGATGTCGGAACGCTCCCGCCGGCGGCAGTTCGGACCCAGCGTTCGCGTGATTTATAGTAGACCTTCGGTTCCGTGCCAAGGTTCTCGAGCAAACGGAAACTCTCTTTTGACTGCGTCGCCTTCTTGACATCGGAGTGGGGATCGGAGAGTTCGCCGAAGGTGATCGCTTGTGTGGGGCAGGCCTCCACACACGCCGGCTGATATTCGCCGGGCTGGAGATCCCGTCGACCCTCGAGGGCCGCCTTTGCCTTCGCCGCGTGATACCGGCTGTGACAGAAATTGCATTTTTCGACAACGCCCCGCATCCTCGTTGAGACGTCGGGGTTTAACGTCTTCTCCATCCCTTCCGGCCAGACCGGGTCCCACCAGTTGAAATATCGCGCGTGGTACGGACAGGCGGTCATGCAGTACCGGCAACCGAGGCACCGTACCGGGATCTGGCCGACGATGCCCGTCGCGCGATCATACTCGACGGCTTTCTGCGGACAGACCGATTCGCACGGTGTGTGATGGTCGCACTGCTGACAAAGGACCGGAACAAAAGCCGTTCGCGATTCGGGAAACGGCTCATCATTATCGACGCGGTAGACGCGGATCCAGGTGGTCCCCGTCCGATCGCTTGTCCCCTGATGGGCGGGCGCAATGTTGTTCTCCACGGCGCAGGCGATCATGCATGCGCCGCACCCTGTGCACCGGTCGATGTCAATCGACATCCCATAGCGTACTTCTTTGGATACCGCTTCCATATCAGGCTCTCCCCATTGTTGCCGGCGTCAATCGCCAATGATTCTGGTTGTCGGAACAGCATGCAAGGAGCGACTCGCCGCCGCCGGGGCTTTGATTGACCGCTTCCGGATCCGGGCCGACAGGGATGATCGCGACGCCGGGCATGACCGTCGCATCCGTGTGGACGGTCGCCGTTGCCGAACCGGCCGGTGTCGTGATGGACACCCGGTCGCCGTCGTGAAGACCCGCGCCGTCGCACGTTGTCGGGTTTACGAACAAATGCGTGCCGTAGGGACGAAGGGTTGACTCCTGGAGAATCTTGGAAAGAACGGGCGAGGCCTGTCCCGTTCCCGCGATTCCTTTGACCGCACTGGGGACCAGGATCACCGATGGCCCTTTTCCTTTTCGTGCCTCAAGGATCTTTGAGCTGTTGCTGTCGACGGAACCGCTGATTGCGGGAGGGAACTCCGTCTGCGAAGCCGGCTTTTCCGGAAGGGCGTCATCAAACCAGACACCGCCGGATCCGAGCTGGTCCACAAGCACCTCGACCGATGCCAGGTCCCTGACCATCGCCCGCGTATTTCCCGTTTGCACATACCCGCGTTTGAGATCGAAGACGCTCTTCATCCGCTCTTTTATTGACTCCTGCGGAGCCGCCCCGTCGACGCCGGCACCTGTCCCCAAGGAGAGCCGCCGTATGACGTCGGCGGCGTTGGTTGTTCCTTCAGGTGCGGCCATCAACGGAGCTGCAACTGCAACACTTGTCTGCGGTGCGCCGAATGGAGTGGGAACATCTTCCCATTGCTCGAGGGGGCGGGCGACGGGATGATAAGGTCGGCGTGACGGGCCAATCCGGCGTTGAACGGCGAGAGGCTCACCACCAGGGCATGGTCACCCTTGAGCTTCCGTTCGATAATCCCCCAGGGGAGCCAGCAGCCGTCTTCCGCCGCGTCCATGATAAGCACGTCGATTGAGTGGTCGGTCACGTCGGTCAACGAGACCGACGGGGCGAGCGGGGTGGTGCCGGCAGAGGCCCACGGTGCCTTCGGTCGGACGATGATTCCGCCGACGCTGCCGACGGTGCCCAATGCGAGGTTGAGTGCGACAATGGCGCGCTGGAGAGAATCTTCCAACGGTCCTGCGCCTGCGTCTCCGCCACCGAGGACGATGGCCGGCTTCTTGGAGGCCATCATTCGCGCGATCGAGACGATCCTGTCGGCATCGATCCCGGTTTCGTTGCTCACGACCTCCGGTCGGAAGGCGGTGAGGGAGCTGCGGCCGAGCGCCTCGTCTCCGCCTGCGAGGAATGCGCAAGCGGCATCGCTGCCTGCGGCACCGGCCCTTCCGTCCTGCACCAGAACGTGCAGCAGGGACAACGCTAGCGCCTTCTCCGTTCCGGGGAAAGCAGGAACCCAGGTGTCCGCGAACATCGCGGTGCGGGAATACCGGTGCTCGATCTGGACGAGAGTCGGAGAGCCGTTGAGGCGTTTTGCGTCAAGGAGGCGGAGCATCCGTCCCGGCGAGCCCCAGCAGTCGAACAACGGGGTCCCGAAACTGATGATGCACGAGGCATGCTCAAAATCGTATCCGAGCTCGGGCGAGCCCTTCAGGACCCGCCGCATTGATTCGAGCGTTCCGTTTTCCGTGGCGGGAGGAGTAACGTACAGGCCTGCGGGGAGAGATCCGAGCCATTGACGATAGGTCTGGGAGATCATCCTACCCGGCCGGCGGTCGAGCACCGCCACGACCGCGTTCCGGTTGAGGGCATTGGTGATGGTCGCGACGGCCTGGTCGACGGACACGGCGTTCGACGCGATGATGCCGTGGCTCCGGGAGCGCTGGAGAGGCGACCTGGCCCGCAGCGGATGAAAGGCAAGATGATGGGCGGCGAGGCCGGCTGCGCAAAGCGTGCCGAACCCCAGAGGATGGTCTTGGGCTCCGGCGACCGACACCGGCATGCCGTCGATGCAGCGCGCGCGTATTCCGCACCCCGCGCCGCAGAGCGTACAGACGGAAGACTTCTGTGTCGCCTCGCCCCGCGACGGTTGCGGGATCCAGGGCCAGTTCTGGGTCCAGATCGCCGAATCGTCGAGCACTTTCCAGGGAATGGGCGTAAACATCATGCCTGCTGCCGACCCTGCGGCGAAGCGAAGCAGATCGCGTCGAGTGAGTTTCATGAGAGATCCATTATCCTACTTGTGGCAATCGAGACAACTTTCCCGCACGCCTCGTTCCTCATGGCAGCGGGAACAATCATCCATTTTCATCCCTTCCCATTCATGCGATTTGATGCCGGAAATATTCGGGCCCCAGATCGCCCTGCTATAGCCGCTGATGCGATTCCGCTCGAACGGCGGCAGTCTGTCCGACGTTCCGTGCGGTCCATGGCATCGCTCGCAGGGGATCGCGGCGAGCTTCACATGTTGCACGTGCGCAAAATACGCGTTCTGAGGCTGGCGCGCGTAGACAAGCCAGGGGATCGGCTTGTTCTTCGCGACGTATTCTTCAACGAGAATCTTTTCTTCGGGAGAATCCGAGACCTGCGCGCTGTGACAACCCGCGCATTTGTCGAGTGCGGGGATTCCCGCAAAGGTTCCGTCCGCGCGGAAGCTGTGGCAGTCTTCGCAGGTCAGACCGACCTGTTCTCCGGTATGGACCTTGTGGCTGAATTGCATCGGCTGCTCGGTCTTCTGATACAGCATCGCGGGGAACGCGAACCAGCCGATCGCGAGCATTGCGGCGCATCCGCCGCCGAACATGATGATGCCCTGGTGCTTCACTCTAACTCCTGTGGCTTGCAAAGGATGAAAAGAATTCATTGAACAGTTGCAGCGCTTCTTCGCGCGGGAGAAATTTCATGACGTCGTTTCCCACCGTCCCTCCGTCGTTCAGGACCTGGACACCGCGGTGGTCCTGGTTCCCCGCATATTCGTGGACGAGCGCGGAAATCCGCTGCAGGTCGGCGCGCGCCCAGGCGCGTGCCGCGCGGGCATCCATGATCGCCGCGTCGGAAGCCAGGAGGTCTTGATCAAACGGGCTGGCATCGGTCCCTTCCAACACCCAACCGAGGCCGTACGGGTCACGGACAATCCGCGCCGGATTGATCCGAAGATTGGTGTTGAACCCGTTCGCCCTGAGGAGGAGGGGAAAGACGAGGTGATAGTCCTGGCCGTAGACGGACATGACCACGGTCGGGAGCGCCGCACCTTTTTGCGGCAAATACGTGACACAGTCGATTTCGCCGAGGACACGCGCCAGCAGAGCGTCAATCCCGATCTGGAACGAATTGTCGTCGTGAAGGTCGATCCAGAGGTGATTGCGCGTATAGCACAGGTTGTCGGGAATCGCGACGTCGTCGTCGCTCTGAGCCCGGTCGGTCTTCCCGCCCAAGGGACGCGCCACCGAGAGGAATACATCACAATAGCGGTGCCGGCTCCCGCCGCAACGTGAGAGCGTCGAATCGCTGTATGGGATATACTTTGCGATCGGTGCAGCAGAACAGTATTGGACGAGCGACTCCTGAAGAAACGGGCAGCGGGTCTGCGACGGGAGTTCCTCGTGCAATTGCTTGACCGCGGCGCAGTGGACATACTCTGCAGACACGCAGCGTTCATCATTGAGCGTCGTCGCCGATCGCACGATTTGTTTCCTGATGGTCGAGGCCTGGCACGACTTCACCTGCGCCTCGCGAAGAAATGGACACCTCATGGCTCGCTCCGAACGTTTCGTGGAATTGTCCTGGAAATCGTGTCCCTGAACATTTGCGCTTCCCGACTCCGTAATTCCATGAGGGGGGACACAGTGGGCATTGATGCTTACGCTGGATTTCCGTTCTTGTGTTCGCCATTGGTCGGAACGGTCGATTTCTTGTCGACCCGTTCTCCGCCGTCGGCCATGGTCACGCCGAGCATCGGCACGACGAAAGCGTGATCGTCGGAAGTGACCGCCAGCCGGGCACGTCGCGTTGCCAGGCGCGTTTTCAGTTCAAGAAACAGTCCGTGGGCGAGGACGATAAAGCAGACAAGAGTCACCAGACCGAGTACGACGTTCGTCGCCGTCAGCCAGAAGGTTTCAAAGTCGTTGGTAATCACTGTTGGACCCCTTTCGAGAAGTGATATCTCAGTAGGAAGATCCCGCATATTGCGGATCCCGGACCATGGAGTGCACGTAGCGTGCCCGGAGGACGATCATTCCATTCCAATCCGTCCAATCCATTTGTTTCCAACAGGTTGAAAAAGTTCTCCGGGAAGAGGAATTTGAACCGGCATCCAGAGTTTGTGGGAATTGACGACATTCGTGTCGGAAACGACGACACGCAGATTAGAAGACAGGCATTGATAATTCCTTCTGCAATCGTTTGCATTTTCGATTTTGAAGTATTACTATTGGGCTGCTTTTCTTCTCGTCCATCTGCTCTCAGAAGCCGAACCCACGTCCCTCCCGATGGTAATTTCCCTTTGGGTCTGGTTTTCGCCTCCGGGGCAGGTTTCGCCATCCTGCGATCCTCCGACAGAGATCTATGTCCACCATACACTTGTCCTTCGTCGATTGGCTGATCATCGCCATCTACTTCGGCTTTGTTCTCGGAATCGGTGTCTACTTGAAGAAGTTCACGAAGAGTCAGGAAGACTTCTTCATGGCAGGGAGGAAGAACAGTTCCTGGGTTGCCGGCCTGGCGTTCCTGTCCGCGAATCTCGGCGCGCTGGAATTGCTCGGAATGACCGGGAACACATTTAAGTACGGCATGTACGTGGCACATTTCTACTGGATCGGGGCCATCCCGGCGATGCTCTTCCTCGGCATCTTTATGATGCCGTTTTACTTCAGCAGCAAAATCCACTCCGTCCCGGGATACCTCAAGCTCCGGTTTGACGAGAAGACCCGTGTCCTGAATGGCTTCGCCTTCGCCGTCATGACGCTGCTGGTCTCGGGGATCAACCTGTATGCGATGGCACTCGTCCTCCACACGTTTCTCGGCTGGCACTGGGATCTCAGCATGTGGGTCTCGGCCGCAACCGTCGGCCTCTACGTCACGCTGAGCGGCCTCATGTCCGCCATCTTCACGGAAATCATACAGTTCTTCCTGATCTGGTTTGGATTGTTCCTGGTAGCGGCGTTGGGCCTCGCTGAGGTAGGAGGGCTGAACCGGCTCATGGCGGAAGTGCCGCACGCGTTCGGCACCCTCTGGTCAACGTCCGGCAATCCGGCAGACAATGGCATGATGGTGTCGTGGGGAGGGATCGTTCTCGGTCTCGGATTCGTCCTCTCATTCGGCTATTGGACGACGGACTTCCTTGTGGTGCAACGCGCCTTTTCCGCGAAGGACCTCCGGTCGGCGCGGATGACCCCGATCACCGCGTCGTTCTTCAAAATGGGGATCCCGTTCCTCGTGATCGTTCCCGGATTGGTGGCACTGGTGCTCTCCCAGAATCCCTCGTCCGGGTTCGCCCTGCTTCATGACGGAGGGCACATCAATTACGACTCTGCCCTTCCGCTTCTCATCGCACGATATTATCCCAACGGGCTCATCGGGTTGGGCGTCACGGCGCTCCTTGCCGGATTCATGGCGGGCCAGGCGGGAAACATCAGCGCCTTCAACACTGTCTGGACGTACGACATCTATCGCTCCGTCATCAAGAAGGACGCGTCCGACAGCAACTTGCTCTGGATGGGAAGAGTTGCGACCGTGGTCGGTGTCTTCCTCAGCCTGATCACTGCATACTGGGCGAAGAGCTTCCCGAGCATCATGGATTACATGCAGGCGATTTTCTCATGGGTCAACGCACCGCTGTTCGCGACGATGCTGCTCGGGATGTTCGTTCGATGGATCACCCCTGCCGGGGCGTTTTGGGGCTTGCTTGCGGGGATGGGCTCGTCATTTACACTGTTCCTCGCCGTGAAGTTCCAGTGGATTGATCCCGCATCGCTCACGCTCTCATCGACGACGAGCGATATGGCGGCGAATTTCTGGCGGGCATGGTGGGCATGGCTGATCTGTTTCGGCTCGACAATTGTCATCAGTCTGTTCACCAAGAAAAAGCCCGACGAAGAACTTGTCGGGCTCGTGAAGGGGCTGACCCCGATGCCTGACCAGGGGAATATCCCGGTGTACCGACGACCGGCGTTCATTGCAATGATTGCGATCGTGATTTTCATCGTTCTCAATATCCTGTTCTGGTAACGGCCATGACGACATCCTCCTCAGAAATGAAGTCCATCTGGTACCTTGTCGGTCTTCTCCTTATGACGATCGGCGTCGTGATTGCTGCGAGCGGGATCTATCATTTCATCGACCCGCCCGCAAACCCTCCCGTTCTTTTCTCGTTGCATCCGGATTTGTGGTGGGGCCTGATCATGATGGTCGCCGGTGCGATCTTCTACTTCGGGGCTCGCCGGAGCGTACGATGAGGGGCGCCGAGCCGATTGTCGCCGCATTCGGGCGGCATTTTCAGGGGAAACCGCTCGTGGTGCGATCACCGGGACGCATCAACCTCATCGGCGAACACACCGACTACAACGACGGATTCGTCCTCCCCGCGGCCATCGACAAGGCCCTCTATTTCGCCGCCGCTCCGAGGAAGGACCGGCTGTTCCACTTCGTTGCCGTGGACCTGCACCAGGAAGAGACGGGGTCGTTTGATACCCTGTCGCATTCTTCTCTCGGCTGGCCGGATTATCTTCTGGGAGTGGTGGACCAGGCGGAAAAGCAGGGGTACAAAACTGGCGGTGTGGATCTCGCCTTCGGCGGATCGATCCCGATCGGCGCCGGAATGTCCTCCTCGGCAGCCCTGGAAGCCGGATTCCTGACCGTTCTCGATGCACTGTACAATCTCGGGATCGACCGCCTGACGATGGCACGGATCTGTCAGAAGGCGGAAAATGAATTCGTCGGCGTCCGGTGCGGGATCATGGACCAGATCGCGAACCTGTTCGGCCGCGAACACGTCCTCTTGAATCTCGACTGCCGCTCGCTCGAGATGCGCGAAATCCCCTTTGCGCGAACCGACCTCAAGATACTTCTCTGCGATTCCCTCGTCCACCACGAACTGGGAAGCTCCGAATATAATGTCCGGCGCAAACAGTGTGAAGAGGGCGTGGAGGTCCTTCGGCGTTCCTTCCCCGATGTCCGGGCATTGCGGGACGCATCGCTCGAAATGCTCGGTTCGATGCAATCCGAATTCGATCCGGTGGTCTTTCAACGCTGCACCTATGTCGTTGAAGAAAATGCCCGCGTCCTCGAGGCGTCGAAGGCGCTCGCCGGGAACGACGTCGAACGCTTCGGCGAGCTTCTCGTGAAGTCGCACGCAGGACTGCGCGACCAGTATCAGGTGAGTTGCAGAGAGCTCGATACTCTGGTCGACGCCGCTCTGGCAGTGGATGGCGTCCTCGGCGCGCGACTGATGGGGGGCGGGTTTGGAGGATGCACGATCAATCTCGTCCGGGAAGACTGCGTGGAAGAATTTGCCATGGAGATCCCGGAGGCGTACCGCGATGCGACTGGTCGCGAAATGAACCTGCATGTTTGTACGATTTCCAATGGCACTTCGGTGATTCAATCCGCATGACTTCCATACCGTTCAACAAGCCGGCGATCGTCGGCGACGAGCTTGTCTATCTACGTGAATCCGCCCTCAGCGGACATCTCGCCGGAGACGGATCGTTTACCAGGCGCTGCAACGCCCTCCTGGAGGAGATCCTCGGGGCGAAGAAGGTCCTCCTGACGACGTCCTGTACCCATGCTCTCGAGATGGCGGCGTTGCTTCTTGATCTGCAACCGGGGGATGAGATCATCGTCCCGTCGTTCACCTTTGTCAGTACGCTGAACGCGTTTGTCCTCCGGGGCGCCAGGCCGGTCTTCGCGGACATCCGGCCCGATACGCTGAATATCGACGAGACGCGGCTCGATCCGTTGATCACTCCCCGCACGCGAGCAATCGTGCCCGTCCATTACGCGGGCGTGTCCTGCGCGATGGATCGTATCATGGAGATCGCAGCACGGCATCGGCTCGAGGTGATCGAAGACAACGCGCATGGACTGTTTGCGCGAGGGTATGGAAAAACGCTTGGGACCTTCGGCGGACTTGCAACACAGAGTTTCCACGAGACGAAAAATATTATCTGTGGAGAAGGGGGTGCGCTCGTCATCAACGACCCGCGCTATTTCGAGCGCGCCGAGATCATCCGGGAGAAGGGGACGAATCGAAGCAGGTTCTTCCGGGGTCAGGTCGACAAATACACCTGGGTCGACGTCGGCTCGAGCTATCTGCCGTCAGAACTCATCGCGGCATTTCTCCTCGCGCAACTGGAAAAGCGGGATGTGATTCAGGCGAAGCGGAGGAAGGTCTGGGAATACTACCAGCACCACCTCGACGGGTGGGCCGAGGAGCACGGGGTGCAGCTTCCGACGGTGCCTCCGGGATGCGAGCAGCCCTATCATCTCTATTACATCCTTGTTCCAACCCTGGAACGCCGGCAGGCGTTGATCGCCCACCTGAAATCGGCCGGCGTTCAGGCGGTCTTCCACTATCTGCCGTTGCATCTGTCGGACATGGGGAGGACGTTCGGAGGGAAGGAGGGCATGTGCCCCGTAACAGAAAGTGTCAGCGACCGGTTGCTCCGTCTTCCGTTCTTCAATGATCTTACGGAAGGGGAACAAGAACGAGTGGTCTCCGCCGTCAAGAAATTCTTCGGCTAAGGCGAAGGCGAACTCGCGAAATGAAAAGGGTGCCTCGGAAGGCACCCTTTTTTTTGTTGGCACTGCCGTGCATGAGTGAGTCGGCGCATACGAAACGTTCGATACTTGTCAAATCCTGATGCATAGTCTCAGGATTGTTCGTGTTTGACATCGATGATTGCACATGAGTGTGTTAAGAAATTGCGACATCGAGCTGTTTCCCTTGACAAACGGAATTGCGGGGGATTTACAGCGGTTCGGAAGATGACGCTGATCAAATAAGTGAGCACTGGTACAAGCTGTTCGTCGCAGGACCAAGGGATGCTTGCCCAGCTGTTTCGGTCAAGCGGGTAGCTCCTTAACAGACCATTACAACAAAGGGTCACCGGGGATTCCCCGATGACCCTTTGCTGATTTTGGTTCGGCCTAAAAAGCTTACCACTGCAGCATCTGCTCTTTCGAGAAGGCATCAGGCGAGAAATACGGGACTTCCTTGCCGCCGATGGTATACTTGGAGAGCGGCGCCGGGATGCCCGGGAGCCCGTTGATGTCGATATACGGAATGCTGCCGCCGAGCTTCAGGTTGATCGCCCGCAAGAAAGCGTTCGCGATGATGCCCTGCCCCTTCGGTGTTGGATGGACGCCGTCGAGACTGAAAACCCCGCCCGAGACATACGCGGAGGTGAGCTTCAGCGAGGATCCGGGAGGAGTATAACCCTGCGCGTCGATCTGCGCCAGAAGCGCGTTGATGTCCACAACGATTGCGTTGTGAGATGCTGCGAGGCTGGCAATCGAGGCGTTGTACGCCGCAACCTGGCTTCGTGCAAATGCCGCTTCGTCGGCGTCAAGAACATACTGACCGGGGATGGGTTTCAATGATCCCCATCCGGCTTTTATCAGCGAGTCCTGAGGGCACGTCAGGAGAACAAAGTCAGACGCCGTGAGTTTCTTTACCGTGCCCGAGGTGCCGACACCCGTATACGCGAGAAATCCGTTCGCGCCGGCAACGAAATTAAACACGCCGCCGGTCGCCGCGTTCAACTGCGTTGCGGCGGCGGCAGAGAGCACGAGCCCCTGAGCGGGAATCGTCTTGAAGAAAGGAATCGAGGTGACATCCGGGATATTGGCCACGACGATGGTCGCGTTGGCCCCAACGGCGGCACGCAGGGAATCAAGCGACGCAGCATACAAACCGGCAAACAATGATGCCGGGGTGGAAATCGTGGCACCGCCGCTGGTGGCAAATCCCAGGATATCGTTGTTTCCCAGCCAGAAGGTTACGAGGTCGGGATGCAGGGCCCGCATTTGCTGGAACTGGCTCCCGAGGCCCCGGAGGGTGCTTGAGAAGAGCGGGTTCGGGGACGAAGCGAACACGGCGGACGCGCAGGTATTGGCATCAACCGCATTCAAGAAATCGTACAGCAAGGCGCCCGGGACCGCCAGATTGTTGTACGGGGCGGCGTAGGTAAGATTTTCCGGCGAGCCTGCCGTCGCGGTCAGATTCGGTCCGATGACCGGCCCTGCCATGCTGAGGATCAGGTACCGCGAGGGGATGGTCGTCCCGGAAATCGGGGTGCCCGGATCCGACCAGAGCGGCTGGACGAACGAGAGCGATGCGCCGCTCGCGTTCAGCTGCTGGGACATCAGGTTCGGGAAGCTGTATTTTTGCCCGGACTCAAACCATCCGTTCGATTGATAGCCGGCCGTGATGCTGTTCCCCACCGAGACAAACTTGGTCACCGAGAGGGTCCCAAGTCCGGCAGTCGGTCCGGAGGGAGCGCTGTCTTTGCAGCCCAGGATCGAGGCGGCTGCGATCGCAATGGCGGCACACACCGCCAGGATTCGATTCGTTGTCATGCTCATTCTCCAGGTCTGGGTTAGAAGGTGTATCCGAGATCAACACCGATCAGGTTGACACGTGTGTGATACGTGCCGTCGAAATTGATGACGGTGTTTTCAGCCTTCCGCTCGTCGAATAGAATGAAGAGGTATGCAACATCCACGTTGAAATTCTTCGTGATGTTGTAACCGAAACCGACGTTGAGGCCATTACGATTTGCGTCGGGGAGCATGGGGTCGACATATGCGGCATCGACCGGACTATGATCGTAATAGTACCCTGCCCGAAGCTTCAGGTCTTCGTTGAATTTATACTCTCCCCCGATACGGAGGATGTAGGTGTCCTTGTAGTTCTTCGGCTGGACCACCGAAGAGCCGTCCGCCTGGAATTTGAACACGAGCTGATCGTACGCCGACCAGCCGATATACTGATAGTCCGCCTCGACCTGAATGTCTTTTGTCACATCGTAGGCGACGCCGAAGTACCCTGTCGCCGGAAGCGTAATGGATGCCGTCACGCCCCCCTGCGGCAGATGCAGGTTTGCATAATCGGGATTGAATGCCGCCGTTCCGCTCGCATCCATTGTGACCGAGCTCCGGTACGAGGCGCCGATGGAAATTTCCGGGGTGAGTTTGTATAAGGCTCCGACGTTCCAGCCGGCGGCAGTCCCGGAGAGATCGAGATGGGCACGCGGCTCTCCACCGACAGCCGTCAGAGGAATGGCGACCGCCCGGTCAAGCGTCACATTCCCGATGACGTAGCTAAATCCCCCGCCAACGGCAAAATCGTCGGTGATCTTGTAGGAAAGAGAGTAGTTGAAGAAGTACGTCTGAAGGTTCACATTGGTTGTGACATATCGACCCACCCAATTGTCCGGCCATTTGCTTCCCAACCCGTAGGGGTTGTTGACGCTCACCCCCATGTGAAGCCGGTCCAACGCCGGGTACGCCAGGTAGAAGTTGATGGGATTGAAAAACTGGGCAGGGGACTCGGTCTTCTGATTCGTATTGTTTTGCAGGGGTCCGTAGAACGAAACGGTCGGAATGATTGCCGTCACACCCCCGTAGAACGCGGGCATATCCTGCCAGGCCAGACCTGCGGGATTGAAGTACATCGCCGACGGATCATAGGCACGGGCTGCAAATGCTCCCGCTTGGGCCATGGCGCGGGCGCCATGTTCGTTCAGCTGGAATCCTCCCCCAAACGCCGCGACCGCCATGATTCCTGACAGAGCGAAGGTCAACATGAGTCGGTGTGCAAGACTCATAGGAACTCCTCTTGAGGTTGTGTAAATGGGGAATGTGAGGATGGCTGCTGCGAGTGCCCTCGGAATAGTGCAGCCATTGGCGAGTCGGGAGGGTGCAACGAGGCCCGGACGACGCCTGCGTGAAAGACGCGTCTGAAACGTACGCAAAGAAAAGCAAAAAAGACAAGGGTTGCAAAAAAAACAGTTTGCTTGTAAAGAAGGGACTTCGTATACTTTTCCATGAATCGCAGCCCGTCGTTGTCTGCTCCTGTTTTGTCATCCTTTACTCACCCGGTAACGCCGGGCTGAGGAAGGGTCTGCGTTTCACGCTTGTGCGTCAACAGACACCCCGCCCGTCCTTCAGGCGGGGTTTTTCATTGCATCTTCCGGAGCTTCCGATGATCATCGTGATGAAGCCGCGGGCGACAGATGCCGACATCGATCACGTCTCGCTCCGCATCAAAGAACTCGGTCTCACCCCGCACGTCGTCCGGGGAACGGAACGGACGGTGATCGGGGTGATCGGCGATGAGCGTCTGATCGACAGGGATCAACTCGCCACGATCGCGCACGTTGATGACGTCATCCCCATCCTCAAACCGTACAAGCTCGCCAGTCGTGAGTTCAAAGGTTCGGACACCGTCGTTACTGTCGCCGGCGTGCCGATCGGCGGAGAGGAAATCGTTGTCATTGCCGGGCCGTGTTCGGTCGAGAGCGAGGAACAACTCCTGATGACGGCGGAAGCAGTGAAGGCGGCAGGCGGACGGCTGCTCCGGGGAGGGGCGTACAAACCGCGGACAAGCCCGTACGCATTTCAGGGGTTGGGCGAAAAAGGGCTGCAACTCCTGGCGAAAGCAAGGGAAAAGACCGGCCTCGGAATCGTCACGGAAGTCATGGAATCCTCGGAGGTGAACGTCGTCGCAGAATACGCCGATCTTCTTCAGGTCGGCGCCCGGAACATGCAGAACACAAAACTCCTGTTGAGTCTCTCGAAGATCGGCAAACCCATTCTCCTGAAGCGGGGACTCTCGGCGACGTTCAACGAATTTCTCATGAGCGCAGAATATCTCCTTTCGGGCGGCAATGCCCAAGTCATTCTCTGCGAACGTGGCATCCGCACCTTCGTGGAGTATTCAAGGAATACGCTCGACCTGAATATCGTCCCCGCGGTGAAGCAACTCTCGCACTTGCCGATCCTCGTCGATCCGAGTCACGGCACGGGTCGTCACGACCTCGTCCTGCCGATGAGCAGGGCTGCAATTGCGGCCGGTGCGGACGGCCTCATGATCGAGGTGCACCCGGATCCGGAGGCAGCCCTCTCTGATGGAGACCAATCCATCACTCCCGACGTCTTCTCGATCCTGATGGCAGAAGTTGCGAAGGTGGCGCGGGCCATGGGGAGATCGACTGCGGGAACGGGGGTTGCCCGGTCATGAAGCGATCTGCGGTGATTGCCTTCTTCACCATTTTCTTCTCGATCTACGCACTCATTAATATCTACGTGTATCTCACCGGTTGGGCGGCGCTCCGGGGCCTGCCCATGCTGCGATGGGCATACTTCGCCGCATTCTTTTTCCTCGCCTCCACATTTGTCGTGGGAAGGATCCTGGAACGACGCTGGAGCTCGGTGGTCTCGTCGGCGTTTCTCTGGACGGGCTCGCTCTGGCTTGGAGCGATGCTTTACTTTTTTCTTGCGTGTGTTGCGATCGACGTCATCCGGCTACTCGCCCTCGTGATCGCGCCTCTTGGGGACTGGATTGCCAGGGGCGGCAGCGTCCTTTCCCGGGAGATCCTCGCCGGTGCCATCGGTCTGGTGGGTGTGATCCTTGGCGCGGGCCACTGGAACGCGCGTCATCCACGGGTGCGCCGGCTGACCATCACGCTCGCAAAACCGCTTCCCGAAGCCGGCCTCACCATCGCCGCAGCGTCCGATCTTCACCTGGGGACGATCATCGGCCCGAAACGATGCGAGGCCATCGTCGATTCGCTGAATGCCCAGGGAGCCGATCTCATTCTCCTGCCGGGCGATCTTGTCGATGAAGACCTGGGGCCCGTGATTCGCGGAAACCTTGGAGAAAAGCTGCGGGGACTCAAAGCGCGTTTCGGTGTCTATGCCGTCACCGGGAATCACGAGTATATCGGCGGGGTGGAACCGGCGGTACGTTATCTGCGCGAGCACGGCATCAAAGTCCTGCGGGATGAAGTCGTGGAGCTTCCGTGCGGCGTCACTCTTGTTGGCAGGGAGGACCGCAGCTCGAACATGAGCGGCATCAAGAGAAAAAGTTTCGACCAGCTCTTGAACGGAACGGACCGTGCGAGGCCGTTGATCGTGATGGATCATCAGCCCTTCCATCTTGACGAGGCGGTGCGTGCGGGGGTGGATCTGCAGCTTTCCGGTCACACGCATCACGGCCAGTTGTGGCCTTTTAACCTGATCACCAGGGCGATCTACGAAGTCAGCTGGGGGTATCTCAGGAAAGGCGGGACACAGTTTTATGTGTCCTGCGGCGTGGGGACCTGGGGACCACCCGTCCGCACAGGGAACCGACCGGAGATCCTCAGGATAGAGCTTCATTCCGATCAGCAGTCATTGCCGCGCCGGTGAGGTCCCGGGATTTCGACGTCGCTCCGCACCGCACAGTTCTTTTCGTCGACAAAGACAACAATCGGCCGGACCTCCGATGCCTCGGATTCCGGAACCTCTGCGAAGCAGGCGATGATGATCAGGTCGCCGGGTGAGGCGAGGTGTGCGGCGGCACCGTTGACGCAGATCCTCCCGGAATTGGGTTCTCCCGTGATCGCATAAGTCTCAAATCTGGTCCCGCGGTTCACGTCCCAGACATTGACCGCCTCGAACTCCTTGATGTCCGCGAGCTTCATGAGCTCCGGAGGGATTGTCAGGCTTCCCTCATAATCCAGATCGGCATCTGTCACCGTCGCACGATGGATTTTGGCGCGAAGCATTTTGCGTGTTCTGTTGCTCATAAGGTTCCCTGTCGCCGAATCCACGCGGCGTTCCGGATCGTCTGCGTCAATTTGCCAATGCCCGCAAGGTGAACTTCGGGATCGTGACATGAAATTGTTCGCCGCCGGGTCGCTGCATCAGGTACGTCCCTTCCATTGACCCTTCGAACGATTCCAGGACGCAGAAGCTGTTGTACTCGTGCCAGTGCCCGGGCGCGATGGTGGGCTGACTTCCTACAACCCCTTCACCCTCCACCTCCTTCACTTCGCCCGCCCCCTCTTGAATGAACCAGTGCCTGCGGAGCAACTGGACGTTGTCCGGACCGTTGTTCTCGATCCGCACGAAGTAGGCGAATACGAACTTTCGTTCAATGACGCTCGATTGACCGTCGAGATAGACCGGTCGGACTCGAACGGTGATGTCTTCCGTTGTTGCTGTGTACACGGTCATACGCATCCCCCTGACACCTTCGGTGAAATATACAAGTCGGGCCTGTCAAGCTCAACCGGGTCCGACGATACCGACATCGACCTTCAGGGGATGGAAGAGACGATCAATCGCCGCCGAGGCGATTGTCACCAGGAACCCCCGCTTTCCCCCATTGATAAACACTTCGGGAAGGTCAAAAATTGTCCGTTCGGCAACCACGGGGAGCGTGGTCCGGGTGCCGAAAGGGGAGATCCCGCCAACGCTGTAGCCGGTGAGACGTTGGGCGGTTGGAATGTCGCATGGCACGACTGATCGAACATCGAGCGCCCGTGCGAGCTGCTTCGTGGAGACCTCGCGGTCGCCATGCATCAGGACAATGATTGGCCGCCGGTCGCTCGTTGCGAAAAGGAGCGTCTTGATGACGGCATGTTCCTCGACACCCAGCTCGACCGAGGCGCGATGCGTTCCCCCATGCTCCTCATAGTCGTAGAAATGCGGGGTGAAGGCGATTCCGTTGGATTTGAGAAATCGCACTCCGGTCGTCATCGGGATGTCCGGCATTTTCACGAGTCGGTCATCCTTTCATCCAGAAATACTGCTTCATCATGCGGTTCAATACGCCTGGTTCCGCAACATCTTCGTCATGTCGAACGGTGCGGGACCGCCGCCGAGATACTTGTGAAACCAGTCGAGATGAGCGTTATAATAGAACGGCATCGACTTGACGGGATTCGGCCAATGACCGTCGTTTTTAAAAACGATCAGCCGGGATGGAACGTTCATTAACTGCAGGTCGGTGAAAAATTCCAGGCTTTGCGTGTAGGGAACACGATAATCGCGCTCGCCGGTGATCACCATGCACGGCGTTTTGAAGTCCTTCACAAACTGGTTCGGGGACCACTTTGTATAGAGATCGGAATTCCACGGTTCGCCGCCCAATTCCCATTCGGGAAACCAGAGCTCTTCGGTACTCCCATGCATGGCCGTGAGGTCGTAGACCCCCATCATGCATGCGATCGCTTTGAAGCGCGTGGTATGACCTTCCAACCACATCATCATGTATCCGCCGAACGACCAACCCATCGCGCCCATGCGCTGTGCATCGACGTACGGCAATTTTGCAAGCGAATCGGTCACGGCCATCACATCCTCGTAGACCTTTCCCCCCCAGTCCTTCGAAATGGCGGCGGTATACTCCTGACCTTCGCCGGTGGATCCGGTCGGATTCGGGAATGCGAGGACATACCCGGCGCCCGGATAGACCTGCCAGTCTCCGCGGAACCCATCCGCCCACTGGCCCTGCGGTCCACCGTGGACGTTCAGAATCAGGGGGTACTTCTTCGAGGGGTCGAAATTGTGCGGGGTGATGATGAACGTCTGAACCATTTTTCCTGTCGGGGAGGGGATCCAGAGTTCCGATGCCGGTCGGAAATCGACGGAATCGAGCAGCGGCTTGTTGAAGAATGTGAGCTCTTGAAGATGTGTGCCGTCCGAACGGACTTTCCACAGTTCTCGAGGTTCGGCGATCGATCGCCGGACGATGGCGATCCACTCGCCGTTGTGCGCGATGGCGAATGCATCGATCGTTTTTGCGTCAAGAACGAGGCGGATCTTCCTGGACGCAATGTCGATATTGTAAAGGGGGACGTGCCCCTTGACCTCCGCGAGGAAGTAGATGCTGCGTGAATCCGGCGCCCACTGGATTTGATCCACCCAATTATCGAATTGCCCGGTCAGGATCGTGTGGGTGCCTGTCTTACGGTCATACAGCGCGATGCGAAACAGATCCGACTCATAGCCCGGGATTGTCTGCGTTCGATAAGCGATATACCGTCCATCCGGTGAATATTGCGGATCCCCGTCGAACGCCTTGTTCTCGGCCGTGATGTTCACAGCCGGACCGCCATCAACCGGCACCGTCCAGAGATCGCCGTTGGTGCTTCTGGCTTCGACCGGGTCGTGGTTGGAGACGACGCAGAGCTCCTTGCCGTCGGGGGAGACCGCGGTTCCTCCGCCTCCGAGCGAGAAGGATGGGGCATCGAAATCACCCGGCGTGAGATCGGTGAGCGATCGGGAAACGATGTTGTACACGAAGGTATGCGTCCGCGTACCGTCCTTCCACGAGGTCCAGTGCCGGTACAAGAGGTGGTCGGCCATGTGCGCCTGGAGAGGGCCATCAGCCATCGTTTCGTTGTTCTTCTTGTTGCAGTCGTTGTCCGCGCCGCACTCCGGAAAGACGTCGGTCGAGCAGACGAAGGTCTTGTCGCCGGCGAGCCAGAGAGGGCTTCCGATGCCCATGGAAAAATCGGTCAGCTGTTTCGCTTCGCCGCCGTCGGCGGGAAGGAGCCAGGCCTGCTCCGACCCGGTGCGCGTGGAGAGAAAGAGGACCGACTTCCCGTCGGACGACCAACGCGGGGAATTGTCGCTGGCGGGGTTGTCCGTCAATTGCCGGAGGCCTGTCCCGTCGCTGTTTATCTCGTAAACGTCCGTGTTGCCTTTTCCTTTTTCGAGATAGTCCTCGTGGAGCGTGAACAGGATTTTCGCGTTGTTGGGAGAGATTTGTGGATCATCGACGCTCTTCACATGATACAGGTCGCGAATCGTGAGCGCGCGTTTCTGTGCGATGCCGGTCGTGCACAGTGCGAAAACGAGAACAGCAAGAAACCAATAGCGGGCCATGGGAGGATCCTTTGGAAAATACGTGAAGGAAATTCGGGGAAAAGTAGCCAGCGGGAGGCTGAGATGCAACTGAGCAGTAGTGGCGTATGACCGGCGATGGCGGCAGAGAGTAGTAAGACGTAAGACGTAGGACGTAGGACGTAGGACGTAGGACGTAGGACGTAGGACGTAGGAAGAAAGCACGTCATTCGCCGGGCCTTACGTTGCTGGCCACCGGCCACCGGCCACTGTCCGCTGTCCACTGTTCACTGTTCACTGTCTTCTTGCTTTCCCCAAAATATCTCAAGATATTTCCTCATGCCTCCTTCCCCTCCGCATCCCACGCTCGCCCTGATCGATATCGAAGCCTTCCGAAGCAATTTTCGTGTCGTCCGCTCCATGATCGGCTCCGGCGTCAACATCATGCCGATCGTGAAAGCCAATGCATACGGGCACGGGATGGTTCCGCTTTCGCGAGCGGCGATTGAAGAAGGGGCCGCAATGCTCGGCGTCGCCCGGTCGACCGAGGCCTTTGCCCTTCGTGAAGCCGGGATCCGTCATCGCACGCTCATTTTCGAAATCGTCCCCCCGGAGCACGAAGAGCGCTGCCTGATTGAAGAGTGTGAACTGACCGTCACTTCGGAGCAAACGGCACGGCGAATCGATGCCGTGGCAAAGCGCCTGAACAGAACGGCTCGCGTTCATGTGAAGATCGACAGTGGAATGGGGCGTCTGGGTATCCCGTCTGCGACTGCAGCCGACGCCATTCCCATCATTGCGCGATTGCCGAACCTTGCCATCGAGAGCATCTACAGTCACTTCGCAACGTCCGAGGCGGAGGATCAGGCGTTTGCCCGCGAACAGCTCGACCGATTCCGCGCCGTGCTATCCTCGTTGCGGTCTTCCGGCATCGCACCGCCGCTCGTGCACATGGCGAACAGCGGCGCCATCCTCGCGTTTCCCGAAGCGCACTTCAGCATGGTCCGGCCCGGACTGATGCTGTATGGATCGGTTCCCCGGCGCGGGATGCAGGGCGAAGCCGTGCTCAAACCCGTTCTCTCGTTGCGTTCGGTCGTCACTCAGGTGAAGACCGTCAGCGCGGGGACGACGATCTCCTACGGTAGGCGCTATACGGCTTCACGGCAAACACGAATTGCGACCATTCCCATCGGCTACGCCGACGGTTATTCCCGCCTTCTCACGAACAAGGGAACGGTGCTCATCAACGACCGCCGGTTTCCCGTCGCAGGCACGGTTTGCATGGACCACATGATGGCCGATGTTGGCATGGACGGCAACGTCCAGGAAGGTGACCACGTGACGTTGATCGGCCGGGAGGGAAGCGAAGAGATCCGTACCTGGGACATCGCGGAGCTCATGCAGACGATCCCCTATGAAGTGACCTGCCTTATCGGTGCCCGCGTTCCGAGAGTTGTCCTGGAACACCGGTAGCGCTTGATGGGGAAGGAATTCTTGAGTATCTTTCAGACGCCCGCAACGGTCCTTCCAATATCACGTTAGGCACATCCATGAAACGGATCCTGGTAGTCGACGATGAAGCCGATTATCGTCTTATCCTCCGCAGCGTCCTGTCGACGAAAGGGTATGAGGCAGTCCTCGCGGCGAACGGCGAGGAAGCCCTGCACAAGCTTGACGAGGGGCCGGTCGATTTTATCATCTCGGATATTTACATGCCGGTGATGGACGGCATCAAGTTTCATCGCACCGTCCGTGCATCGGCAACGCATCAGAACATTCCCTTCCTGTTCGTCTCCGCTTTCGATGATCAACATACCCTCGATGCCGTGAAGAATCCCCGTTGCGATGGATTTATGCGCAAGGGGAGCCGGGTGGAAGAGCTGACGGAATGGATCGAGTATCTTCTCTCGCCGGAAGAAAAACGTCCGAAACTCCCTCCCGGCGCACGCTCGCGGGTGAAGGACCAGGTCCGCGGCGGAAAGAAATAGCATGATGCCCCGCCATGAGTGACCACATTCGGAAACCGGCGATCCTGATCACCGGCGCAAACGGGGAGATGGGACACGGTCTTATCGAGCGCATCGCCAGCGAGGGGAACGCGCACATTATCGCCATCGACGTCCGGCCGATCGATCCCGCCATCTCCGCCCAATGCGCCGCCACGATTACGGGGGATATTCTCGACCAACGACTCCTTGAGCGGCTGCAGAGCGAGTTCGAGATCCATTCGATCTTTCATCTCGCGGCCCTGCTCTCGACGCGCGCGGAATTCACGCCGGAGGCTGCCCATCGTGTCAATGTCGAAGGCACCATTCAGCTTCTTCATGTCGCGATCGAGCAGGCGCAGTGGCACGGGTTACGCGTGAAGTTCCTCTTCCCGAGTTCCATCGCTGCGTACGGCCTTCCGAATCTCGCGACCAAGGCCCGCGTCGGCAAGGTGAAGGAACATGAGTGGACCATGCCGGTGACAATGTACGGCTGCAACAAGCTCTACTGCGAACATCTCGGCAGGTATTATTCCAGCCATTATCGCCAGCTGGCCGTCGATCAGAAGCGCGACGGCGTGGATTTCCGGGCGATCCGTTTTCCCGGCCTGATCAGTGCGACGACGGTTCCCTCCGGAGGGACGAGCGATTATGCTCCGGAGATGCTGCACGCCGCCGCAAAGGGGAAGCCGTACAGCTGTTTCGTCCGTGAAGACCGGCAGATTCCCTTCATGGCCATGCCGGATGCGATCACCGCGATCCTCAAGCTTCATGAAGCGCCGCAGGACCGCCTTTCGCAACACGTCTACAACATCGGCGCCTTCAGTCTCCCGGCCGAAGAAATCCGGCAGCTGGCGGTGAAGGCGTTCAAGGGTGCGCAGATCGACTACGTCCCCGACGACAAGCGGCAGGCGATCGTGGACTCCTGGCCGATGGACGTGAACGACGACGCGGCGCGGAGAGACTGGGATTTCCTGCCTGCGTACGATTGCCACCGTGCGTTCAACGACTACCTCATTCCCGGCATCAAGAAGCGGTATGGACTGTAACCACAACGCGCTCCGACCACGCTGGAAGCAATGGTGTATTCTGGCTGCCCTCGCGGCGTTCGGGACATCTGTTGCAGGTTCGCAACAGGTGGACACGGCGCAGTGGAACCCGGTGGTCCGCGGACTTCTTCGCGAAGGGATGTGGTCGACGGCATCATACGATCTTTTGCGTGAACTCGTGACCAAAGCGCCGCATCGACTGAGCGGCTCGAAGGGCGCGGCCGACGCTGTCGTGGTGATCGAGTCGATGATGCAGCGTTTGCATTTCCAGAACGTTCGTCGTGAGACCGTGACCGTGCCGCATTGGGTGCGTGGCACGATGGAAAAGGCGGAGATCCTCGGCCGCCGTCCGTTTGCTCTCAACATCTGTGCGCTCGGTGGAAGCATTGCGACGCCGAAGCAGGGGATCACCGCCGGCGTCATCGAGGTTCACTCCCGTGAAGAGGCCCGGGCACTCGGGCCGGAGGCAAAGGGGAAGATCATCTTCTTCAACAGGCCGATGGATGCGACGAAGGTCAACACGTTCGAGGCGTACGAAGGCGCCGTGGACCAGCGTGGAGAGGGAGCGATTGAAGCCGGGCGCGTCGGCGGCGTCGCGTCGCTCGTGCGGTCGATGACCCTCCGACAAGACAAGGTCCCGCACACCGGTGTCATGGGATACGACGATGGCGTTGTGAAGGTGCCGGCCGCCGCAATCAGCACCGTTGACGCGGATACCTTGAGCGCACGCATCAAACGCGATCCTTCGTTGAAAGTGAGGATGGCCCTCGATTGCAGGACGCTTCCCGAAGCGCCCTTCTGCCAATGTCCTCGGAGAAATCGTAGGAAGCGAGAAACCCGGCGACATCATCGTGGTCGGCGGTCATCTTGATTGCTGGGACAAAGGCGTTGGCGCGGTGGATGACGGATCGGGCTGCGTGCAGGCGATCGAGGCGCTCCGGCTGATCAATGCGCTCGGGATCCACCCCAGGCGGACGATCCGTGCGGTGGCATTCATGAATGAAGAGAATGGGAACAAGGGCGGACGCGGGTACGCCGAGAATCCGGCCCGGAAGTCGGAACATCATGTTGCGCTCATCGAAAGCGACCGCGGCGGGTTTGCGCCGACGGGCTTTGAGCTTGAAGGAGATTCGGCGTTCATCCAAAAGGCAGTCCGGTGGAGTCCGCTCTTTGTCCCGCTTCAGGCCTCGGAATGGGGACCCGGTTTTGGCGGGGTCGATATCACGCCGATGGTGCGGACCGGTGTGCCTGGATTCGGGCTTGTGGTTGAAAGCCAGCGGTATTTCGATTATCATCACTCCGCAAACGATCAGCTTTCGGCGATCCATCCCCGGGAACTGGAGCTGGGAGCGGTGGCTGAAGCATTCCTGTCTCTTCTCCTTTCTGAAGAAGGCCCTTAGACCCACGGTTGTCGATTGCGGGCGCCCCCGCGAAAATAAAGTTTCGCTCGCATCACTTCCTCATCGGAAAAATCCCTCCTCCGCAGTATACTAATAGTAGCCCCCGTCTCGCTCGGTCTCCCGCGTCAAGAACTCATCACACAGGAGGGCGGTATGACAGACAATAATGGAGCGCTCTATTCCACCATGGTCCGCTCGGGCAGAACGACGTATTTTGTCGACGTGCGGGAAGCGAAGAACGGGGCCAAATACATTTCGATTTCCGAAAGCAAGGTCGACGCCGACGACAAGCGCACGCGGAACACCGTGCGGGTGTTCGGGGAGACGGTGGAGCAGTTCCGGCAGGCCGTGGATGAGGCGGCGGCAGCGGCGGTGGCGCATTAATCGTAGACAGTCAACAGTGGACAGGGGACAGGAGACGGTGGGCAGTCCACAATCGACCGTTGATGGCGAAGGGACTGGCTGCTGTTCACTGTCCGCTGGCCATTGTTTCAAAAGCAGGAGCTTGCGCTTCTGAAAAGAGAGCCCCGGATGGACTGGAACATCCACTGAATCGCGAAGTGGACTCTCCGAAGCGAAGTTCATATCAAAATACGCGTAACCGTCTTCACCTGGCACGCCCCTGACCCCTTCAATGAGTCTGTGCATCTTATTAGCAGAAAGGGTAACGCCCTGGAAGAGGCTGATTCCAGCCGCAAAGGGCAGAATCCGAAGACCGTGCCGAATACGGCGCACCAACAGCAGGAGGAGTACATGGAGCATCTCACGAAGGACACATTCTTGAAGAAAGTGTTCGATTACGAAAACAACCAGGAATGGAAGTTCAACGGTGAACGCCCGGCGATCGTGGACTTCTATGCGGACTGGTGCGGACCGTGCAAAATGGTTGCACCGGTGCTCGAGGAACTCGGGAAAGAATTCAAGGGACAAATCGACATCTATAAAGTAGACACGGAGAAGGAACAGGAACTCGCTTCCGTCTTCGGTATCCGCAGCATCCCTTCAATCCTTTTCATTCCAAAGGAAGGAAAGCCCCAGATGGCGATGGGCGCACTCCCCAAGGAGTCGTTTGTCCAGGCCATTTCCGATGTCCTGAAAGTGCAGAAACCGCTTCTTAATTGATTGGGTTTTGCCGTGGTGTGCGAAAGCCCCGACTTCTGGAAACAGAGTCGGGGCTTTGCCGTTCCTGAACGCTCAGAACACGCTTTTCACTCTTGGGCCGGTGATTTCTCTCCGCTCTTCGCCTTGGGGGTGATCGACGCCGGGGGGAGGGTGCCGGGGATGTCGCGAGACGCGATCTCGCTTTCGATGTGTTCCTGCCGGTCCTGCAATTCTTCACGCGTGAGGAGTTTTGTCCGCTGGTCCTGGGGCGGGTTCAACTTCAGGGACCGTTCGGAGTCCCGGATCTCCGAAAGCAACTCACCGTCGAGTTCCGTTTCTGCGGCCGACAAGGCATCGAGAAACTGGCGGCTGAAGAACGCGTCGACCTGGACCCGACGTTTCGCCATATGCATGAACCGTGCGATGATGCGAACGATATTCTCGCGGTCTTCGGGGTTGAGCTGCTCCGCCAGCGCGTAATCCTGAATTCTCCGCAACGACAGGATGATCGGCTCCAGGGAATCGACGGAGACGATGAAGACATCGTGGTCCTGGAAGTTGTAGACAAACGACTGGAGGGAAGGGAGCGCCTGGGAAGGAACGACGAAGTAGACGTCTCTTCGGACCTTCTCTTCCTTCGCGTATTTCCGTGCAGCTTCCGCCTGCGACTTGAGATAAGCCGGGAAATTCCGGAGGTCGTCGTTGGCCGGGCTTTTTGCATCGAAGACGACATAGTCGTCGCCGAAGAGAAGGGTGTTGTCGGGTGAGCCGCGGAATGGGACGACGTCGACGTACTCCACGGTATGTCGCTGGCAGAGAAGCTTGATTCGCTCGCGGACGAGCTGCTCATGGTCGCGCCACGTCTTCCTCATCCGTTCGATGCGGTCGCGCGCTTCCGCTTCCCGCGTATCAAGTTCCGCCGATCGATCTGCGGCAATCTGATCCTGGATGGCGCGGAGCGCGGTCACCGCTGTTTGCGTTTGCGATTCGCGCTGCTGATCGCGTTCGCGCAGGAGCGCAAGTTCCTGATTGAGGGAGCCAATCGTTGCGCGCAGCTGTTCGCCGGTCGAGCGCGACTCACCCCGTTCGTTTTCATAAAACCGAATCTGATCCTTCGCGTGCCCAAGCTCATTTTCGGCCAGGGAAAGCCGGGCGGACGTCCGCTCGAATTCTTCCGCCCGTCGATCAGCGGGTTCAAGGAGGAGTCCGAACTCCTTGAACGCCTCATAGCTGAGCGCGCGGACCGGTCTCCAGGCGAAGAGCCTGCGCCAGAACGAGAGATTCGCGACGGTTTCGAAGAACCGCTGAAGATTTTCCGTGGTCCCCTTCAAGGAATTTCTCCTGCCGCAGTCGGGATTCCCCGGACGAATGCCGCGTTGACATCCGGCAGGGGGGCCTGTGCTGCATGATAGGAGAATGGGTCAGGATTGTCAAGGCACGTACCTTGACGCTTCGGAGGGGTTTTCGTACCTTCTCACCACGCGACGGTCCCTCCGGTGCGGAAAGGACCGGAGGGCAAACGCCGGCTGCGTTCCCACCCGGAACGACATCGCACCGGATCGGAGGCTTCTGGCTTATGAAAGCGGCGCGGTGGCGGCGATCTTCCTGGCTGCCTGAACGCGGGAAACAAGGTGCAGCAACGTGGGGAGCCCTTTGGATTTCTCCACCTTGAAGTCCACCGAGGGATCGACGAGGTCGAGAAGCTCCTGCAACTCCACATACGCCGTGTTCCAGATAAACGGCAGCCGCTGGAACCGGTAATCGTCCCGGACCTCCGCATGAAACGAAACGCCGTTCTTGCCGGGCATGCTCACATCGGAGATGATGAGATCGATTTGCTGGACGTGGAGATGTTCAAGTGCGGCATCCACCGTCGCCGCTTTGAACACTGAATGGCCGTACAGTGTCAGGATCTCCGCCAGAAGATCCAGATAGATAACTTCGTCGTCAACAACCAGTATGTTCATTGTTGGATCCCGCGGTTCCCTCGCCATGTTTGACAGATGAGGTACAAACATTGCGCCATCGGAAGAGGGATTGAAGCGGCCAAAATCACGGCAAAAGACGCAGGGTGCGATCCCCTTCCTTTCACGTTTCTTCAAAGTGACCATGAACACGACAGCCCCCATTGACGACGTCTACCGAATTCTCTATAGCAACCACCATGATCCCTACGTTGTCCTCGGTGCGCACGTGCTGACGAGGGCGGGGGAAAAACCCGCGGTGGTCGTCCGGGCCTTCCTCCCGGGCGCGGTAGAGGCATGGGTAACAGAAGAGACGGCGTCCCATGATATCGTCGAGCATCCCATGCTCCGTGTCCACCCGGACGGTTTCTTTGAAAGCGTGTTTGAAGACCGGCGGTACGTCTTTCCCTACAAGCTCAAAAAGCGGATGGAAGACGGATCGACGACCAGCTTTCACGATTCGTATGCCTTTCTCCCGACCCTCACCGAGTTTGATCTCTACCTGTTCAATGCCGGCAATCACCATGAAGCGTACGAAAAACTTGGCGCACACTATGCCGTCGTGAACGGGATCGGCGGCGTGCAATTCGCCGTCTGGGCGCCCAGCGCGGGGAGCGTCAGCGTGATCGGCGAGTTCAACGGGTGGGACAGGCGCTTTCACGCGATGCGATCGCTCGGCTCTTCGGGCGTCTGGGAAATTTTCATCCCCGGACTCATGGAAGGGGAGCTGTACAAGTTCGAGGTCAAGGGACCAAACGGGAGTTACCATGACAAATCGGACCCGTACGGCGTCGAAATGGAAGTGCGCCCCCGCACCGCCTCGCGCGTGAATTTTCTCCGAGGCTATGAGTGGCACGACCAGGAATGGATGGAAGAGCGGCGCACCGGGGACGCGCTGCACCGGCCGCTCGCAGTCTACGAAGTGCATCTTGGATCGTGGCGTCGCGACGAAGGAAACCAGTGGCTCTCCTACCGGGAGCTTGCCGACCGACTGACAGCGTACGTTCTTGACATGGGATATACCCATGTGGAATTCCTTCCTGTCATGGAACATCCGCTCGATGCGTCCTGGGGATACCAGGTTACCGGCTATTTCGCGCCGACGAGCCGGTTCGGCACGCCGCAGGACTTCATGGCGCTTGTCGACCACCTCCACCAGCACCACATCGGCGTGATCCTTGACTGGGTGCCAGCACATTTTCCCAAGGACGCTCATGCGCTGGGATACTTCGACGGGTCTCACCTGTACGAGCATTCGGACCCGAAGCAGGGAGAACATCAGGACTGGGGGACCTTCATTTTCAATTTCGGCCGGCACGAGGTCAAGAACTTCCTGATCAGCAATGCGCTGTTCTGGAGCAAGAAGTATCACATTGACGGACTGCGCATTGACGCTGTTGCATCGATGCTCTATCTCGACTACTCACGCAAGGAAGGGGAGTGGATCCCGAATCAGTACGGCGGCCGCGAGAACCTGGAAGCCATCGAATTCATCAAGTATCTGAATAGCATTGTCCACGAACAGTATCCCGGTTTTCTTCTGGTTGCCGAGGAATCCACTGCATGGCCGGGCGTGTCGCACCTTCTTGACCACGGCGGTCTGGGATTCGATCTGAAATGGAACATGGGCTGGATGCACGACATGATCGAGTACTTCTCAAAGGACCCGATCCACAGAAAGTTCCACCAGGGCAGTCTGACCTTCGCCCTTCTCTATGCGTTCAACGAGAAGTTTGTCCTGCCCTTCTCCCATGACGAAGTCGTCCACGGTAAACAATCGATGCTGGGCAAGATGCCGGGCGACGACTGGCAGAAGTTCGCCAATATGCGGCTGCTTCTCGGGTTGATGTATGCCTTCCCCGGCAAGAAGCTCCTGTTCATGGGGATCGATTTCGGGCAATGGAACGAATGGAATCACGAAACCAGTCTCGACTGGCATCTTCTCCAGTACGCTCCACACCAGGGCATCCAACGCTGGGTGAAAGACCTCAATGCGGCGTACCGGACGCACCGGGAACTTCACGAAGTGGATTTCGAGTACACGGGGTTCGATTGGATCGATTTCCAGGACAGCGCGAATAGCGTGATTGCCTTCGAACGGAAATCCGCCGCAGGGACCTCCGTCATCTGTGTCTTCAATTGTACACCCGTCCCCCGCATGGGGTATCGCATCGGAGTCCCCGAACCCGGCGGGTATGCCGAAATCCTCAACAGCGACGCCGAACTTTACGGGGGAAGCAACCTGGGCAACGCGGGCTACGTTTACGCAGAACCCTCTCCCTGTCACGGACGGAATCATTCCATCGCGATAACCCTCCCCCCACTTGGGGCCCTCGTCTTTCGGCACGAATAAGGCTATCCACGCCAGCCCGGACCCACGGATTCTTTCATCCGTGGAACCATCGCATGAGATGGGGATGTTAGAGAAATGCTGCCTCAATTCCTTCTCCCAAACGAGACTTTCCAGTCATGTTCGGCTCCGGCGAGGGTGCGTCTGCAATCAGTCGTAGAGGCGAGTTCCGGTGAATGCCGCATCACGACACATTCGGTTGAAATCTCCGTTTCAATGGCTCAGGGCGCAGTGATGCAAAAGACAGTTCTCTCCACGGCTGACGTTGCACGTCTTTTCAATGTCACGGAGACCACTGTAAAACGCTGGGCGGATGAAGGCGCGCTCAAGTGCCAGAAGACCCCCGGGGGGCATCGCAAATTCGTGATCAAGTACGTGATCGAGTTTGCGGAGAAGAACAACATCGAGCCGTTGGGTGCGCTCGAGATGACACCGGAAGAGGAGGGATCTTCCAAACTGCAACTCGCCGTCCTCGAACGTGATGTGCGAAAACTCTCCCGCGAGTTCGTCGAACGCCTCCTCTCTCCCACGGATTCCAGCCTCCTGCACTACCTCTCGTATCTGTACGAACACAAGATTCCCCTCTGGCAGATCTACGACGATATTATCCGGCTGGGGTTCCGCGACATCGGCAGTCGGTGGGAAGAGGGCGCGCTCGGGATCGAACAGGAACATCTCGCGTCGCATAAGACTCTCGATGCGCTGGCGCGACTTCAGTCGCAAATTCATCTGAAAGAGCCGAACGGACGCTCCGTGCTCCTTGCCTGCCTGGGCGAGGAAGCGCATGAAATCGGCCTTCGCTGCATCGGCTATCTGTTCGAGGCTGAAGGATGGCGCGTTCATTATCTCGGTGCCCAGACGCCGCTGATCGCCCTGGTTCGGGCTGTCCGAACCATGCGCCCGACAGCGGTCTGCGTCTCCCTCACCTGCGCTTCCGGACCGGACTTCCGGCACGCGATGCTCGAAGAGCTGGCGGCCTCAGCGAAAGATTCGGGAGCCATTGCCATTCTCGGCGGCCGTGCTGCCGCGGAACAGGCCAACGTGCATCAATGGTTCGACGTCGTTGCATCGACCGCCCGCGATCTTGATCAGTTCCTGAATGTCAGTCCCGGCGGACGTCCGGTCTCTTAAGACCGACACGCGATCAAATGTTCTCACCGCGCCCCTCGTGGTAATCCCCGTCATGCCGCATCGTGACGCTCGATGGTTCTCTCTCCCCCGGGGTGCGTATGGGTCTGTGCGTATCCCTCGTCTGGACTGCTGAATCGTCGTCGACGATCTTGTGATGGCGCGCGGTTGCGCAAAGGAAAGGACTCATGAACGTCCTCATCGCCGGTGGGACCGGATTCCTCGGATCTCACCTCATTCGTGCGCTGACGGCAAAAGGTGACCGCGTTACCATTCTCACGCGCCGCATCCCTGCGGGAAGCAATGACAGAGAAATGCGATATGTCGTGTGGGACGGTCGGAACGCGGATAGCATCCAGCAGGAAGTCCGTGCAGCAGGGGCGATCGTGAATCTTGCCGGGATGTCGATCGGCGGCGGTCGATGGACGCAGCGAAGAAAACAGCAGCTTGAAGAGAGCCGCCTTGTCACGACGGAGACGCTTGTCGAGGCGATGGAATACGCCCCGTCCCGTCCATCGGTCTTTCTCAATGCCTCCGCAGTCGGGTATTATGGAGAATGCGGGGAGGATGAGATCTCCGAGTCCCGTCCATCCGGGAGTGGGTTCCTTGCGTCGTTGTGCGCACGCTGGGAGACCGCCGCGCTCCGTGCCCGGCAATTCGGCATGCGCGTTGTTCTTCCGAGGACTGCGGTTGTTCTTGCCCCGAATGCGGAGGCGCTGAGGAGAATGGTTCTACCCTACAGCATGTTCCTCGGCGGTCCGTTGGGATCCGGCAAGCAGTGGTTCCCGTGGATTCACATCGATGATGTCGTGGACGCGATTGTTTTCGCACTTGGGGCGGACGGGGTTGATGGCCCCTTGAATGTTGTTGCGCCAGGAGCGGTGAGAATGGATGAATTCGCGCATGTCCTCGGGAAGGTCCTCCGCCGTCCCTCCATGCTGCGTGTTCCGGCAGGGTTGCTTTCGATGGCGCTGGGGGAGATGGCGGAAATGCTCCTCGTCAGTCAGCACGTCGTTCCCGGCGTCCTTCTCCGAAAGGGGTTTCGTTTCCGTTTTCCCACGTTGGGTGCCGCACTGCGGAATGTCTTGCCGTCGTGAAGGCCGGACTTCCCCGCGGAGTTCCTTCTCTTCCAATTCTCCCATCTTTTCTCTATCTTCTGTCACCCACCACCTATCCAGCATTATTTTGGACCCGCCGTGGCAACATCCAGCAGACACACCGAATTTTTCCGACGCAAAGACCGGCTCCTGAGCGGTGGAGGGGCGAAAGCGATTGAAAAACAGACGGCGATGGGGAAGCTCACGGCGCGCGACCGGATCACCGCACTGCTGGACTCGCATTCGTTTCACGAGTTCGACCTGTTTGTTGAGCACCGGTGCAGGGACTTCGACATGGACGGGAAAATGTTGCCCGGCGACGGCGTCATCACCGGAACCGGGAGCATCGGGGGGAGACCGGTTGCGGTCTTCGCCCAGGATTTTACCGTCGCCGGCGGTTCGCTCGGGCTCATGCACGCGCGAAAGATCACCAAGATCATGGACCATGCGCTGAAGATGGGCATGCCGCTGATCGGGATCAATGATTCCGGCGGTGCCCGGATTCAGGAAGGCGTCGATTCCCTCGCGGGATACGGAGAAATCTTTTACCGCAATACACTGGCGTCAGGGATCATTCCGCAGCTGTCGGTGATTCTCGGTCCCTGTGCGGGTGGCGCGGTGTATTCGCCGGCGCTCACCGACTTCGTCTTCGTCGTCGAGAATATATCGAAGATGTTCATCACCGGGCCGGAAGTCATCCGGACCGTGCTCGGAGAAGAGATTTCGATGGAGGATTTGGGCGGCGCGCGGGTACACGCTGAGACGACCGGCAACGCGCACTTCCTGTCGGCCAACGAGTTCGAATGTTTTCACCAGATCAAGGATCTTCTCTCCTTCATCCCCTGGAACAACAACCGGAGGGCGGATCCGTATCCCCCCCGGCCTCCCAAACCGAAGTACGACATTGAACGCATCATCCCGACGGAGTCGACGAAGCCCTACGACGTGCGCGATATCGTTCGGGCGGTGGCGGACAACTCCGTGTTTTTTGAGGTCCATCGGCACTGGGCGCGGAATGTCGTGGTGGGGTTCATGCGGCTCAACGGCGCGACCGTCGGTGTCGTGGGAAATCAGCCGCTGGTGCTCGCCGGCGTACTCGATGTCGACTCTTCCGACAAGGCGGCCCGCTTCATCCGGTTCTGCGATGCGTTCAATATTCCTCTGGTCACCCTTGTCGACATTCCGGGATACCTTCCCGGGGTTGATCAGGAACATGCCGGAGTCATCCGGCACGGAGCGAAAATCCTCTATGCCTTCAGCGAAGCGACGGTGCCGAAGATTACCGTCATTCTGCGCAAGGCCTACGGCGGCGGATATATCGCAATGTGTTCGCGCCATCTTGGTGCGGACTTTGTGTTTGCCTGGCCGACTGCGGAAATTGCCGTCATGGGACCCGAAGGCGCGGCGAACATCATCTTCAAGGGGGAGATTGCGAATGCGGCCGATCCGATCGCGATGCGCAAGATGCGGGTTGCGGAGTATTCTGAAAAATTCGCCAACCCGTATGTCGCGGCGGCCTCCGGTCACATCGACGGGGTCATCAGCCCGTCCGACACGCGGAAGTTTCTGATCCACGCCATCCAGGTTTCCATTAACAAATCGGAATGCCGCCCGTCCCGCAAACACGGCATCCCACCGGTCTGAGATGCTCAACGACGTTGAACCGGAATCGACCACGCTCACGACGCTGACCATTCAGGAAACGTCGTACGAGACCACGCTCACGAAGAAATTCCTGAAGCGAAAACCCTGGGTCCCGCACGACCCGCGCAAAGTCATTTGCGTCATCCCCGGGCTCATTCTCAGGATTCACGTGAAACCCGGAAGTCATGTGCTTCGCGGCGATCCGTTGCTCGTCTTGGAAGCAATGAAAATGCAGAACGATATCGTGGCGGAGCAGGAAGGAAGAGTAAAAAAAATCCACGTGACGGCGGGGAGCCAGGTCGCCAAAGGCCAGGTCCTGCTCGAACTGGCGTGAGTAAGACGCAACGGAGGAAGAGGATTCATGGATTCTGCAACGCCATCGCCCGGGGATAAGAGTCTGTCGGCATTCTCGCGGTGGTTTGAAAATGTCTACGCCCGCACCATTGGGAAGTTCCCCGAGCGTTTCCGCGCATTCACCACCGCTTCCTTCGAGCCCGTACAGCCCCTCTACACGTCGCACGACCTCGGCACGGTCGACGAGGCGACCCGCCTCGGATTCCCGGGGGAGTATCCGTTTACCCGGGGGATCCAGCCGACGATGTACCGCGGCAGGCTCTGGACCATGCGCCAGTATGCCGGATTCGGGACCGCGAAGGAATCGAATGCCCGTTACCGCTTCCTCCTCAATCAGGGACAAAGCGGTCTTTCCGTGGCGTTCGATCTCCCGACGCAGATCGGCTATGACAGCGACGCCCCGATCGCGGACGGCGAGGTCGGCAAAGTGGGGGTGGCCATCGATACGCTGGCGGACATGGAGATCCTGTTCAACGAGATCCCCCTCGACCGCGTTTCAACGTCGATGACGATCAACGCACCTGCCGCGATCCTCCTGGCGATGTACATCGCCGTCGCAGAGAAGCAGGGCGTCGGGAAAGCGAAGATCAGCGGAACCGTTCAGAATGACATTCTGAAGGAATACATCGCACGCGGGACGTATATCTTCCCTCCGCGGCCGTCGATGCGCCTCATCACCGACCTGTTTTCCTATTGTGCGCAGGAAGTCCCCCGGTGGAACACGATTTCGATTTCGGGCTACCACATCCGGGAAGCGGGGTCGACGGCATCCCAGGAGGTCGGCTTCACGCTGGCCGACGGGATTGCCTACGTCGAAGCGGCGATCGCCGCCGGGCTGGATGTGGACTCGTTTGCAGGTCAACTCTCGTTCTTTTTCAACGCGCATAACGACCTTCTCGAAGAGGTGGCGAAATACCGGGCTGCGCGCCGGCTCTGGGCGCGCATCATGAAGGACCGATTCAAGGCGAAGCACCCGAAGTCGATGATGCTCCGATTCCATACGCAAACGGCCGGTTCGAGTCTCACCGCGCAGCAGGCGGAAAACAACGTCGTGCGCGTTACGATCCAGGCGCTGGCGGCCGTCCTGGGGGGGACGCAGTCGTTGCATACCAATTCGAAGGATGAAGCCCTTGCGCTTCCCACGGAAGCATCCGTCCGCGTTGCGCTCCGCACCCAGCAGATTGTCGCGTACGAAAGCGGCGTTGCCTCCACGATCGATCCCCTCGCCGGCTCCTATTACGTCGAGTCGATGACCGACTCGATCGAGAAGCAGGCCGAGGAGTATGTCCGGACGATCGACGGCTTGGGCGGCATGGTTGCGGCGATCGAAGCGGGGTACGTGCAGACGGAAATTCAGAAGGCCGCCTATCGCTATGCGCGCGAGGTCGAAGAAGGAATCCGGGTGGTCGTCGGCGTGAACAAGTATCAGATCACCGAACCTCCGCCGCAGAATCTGCTCCGCCTCGATCCCCGCGTCCAGGAAGAACAGGTCGCGTTCCTGAACCGCGTGCGCGCGGAACGTGACACCGGGAAGGTCCGCGTTTGCCTCGCGGCACTCGAATCCGGCGCGGGGTCCGAGGGGAATCTTCTGCCGCTGATCCTCGATGCCGTCAGGGCGTACGCCAGCATCGGGGAGATCTGTGATGCGCTGCGAAAGGTGTGGGGAGAACACCGCGAGCGGATTGTCGTGTAGAACTCATCCGGAATGATTGGCGGATCTCCTAAGATCGATCTGTACCGTTGGCTTGAGGAATAACGAACCTCGTTCGAAAGAATCGACGTGAACATCTCACACATCGAACATATCGGGATCGCCGTGAGAGATCTCGGTGCGGCAATCGCGTTTTACGAAAAGACCCTCGGTCTCACGTGCTACGACGTTGAAGAGGTCCCGGATCAGAAAGTGCGGACGGCGTTCTTCCGGGTGGGCGCGACCAAGTTCGAGCTGCTCGCATCGACGACCGCCGACGGACCGGTCGCGCGCTTCATCGAGAAGCGGGGGGAGGGGATCCATCACATTGCCTTTGCGGTGGACGATGTCAAGACCGCCCTCGCGGACGCCCACGCAGCAGGCGTCGAGCTCATCGATCGCGATCCGCGACGCGGGGCGGAGGGGATGGAGATTGCGTTTCTTCACCCGCGTTCGACATTTGGTGTCCTGACGGAATTCTGCGCCCCACCGTCAACCTGACCAGGAAGGCCCCGTTCCCATTACTCCATGGAAACCATCATTCAATTTCTCGCCGCAAACCCGCTGGTGCTCATGTTCATCGTTATCGGCGGCGGGTTTCTCCTCGGCAATATCAGCGTCGCAGGCTTCTCGCTGGGGCCGGCGGCGGTGCTATTCACCGGCATCCTGCTCGGTGCGATCGATCCGCGGCTCAAGGTGCCCGACCTGTTTTATGTTCTTGGCTTGATCCTCTTTGTGTATACGATCGGCCTGCAATCGGGCCCGACGTTCTTCTCTTCGTTCGGCCGTCGGGCGTTGCGCGCCAACCTGCTCGCCGGTGGTGTCATCGGCCTTGCCGCCGGCATTGTGATCCTCGGGCGCTCCCTCGGGATGTTCAACGGCGCACTCGCGGCCGGTGTCTTCGCCGGTTCGCTGACCAACACCCCGGCGCTGGCGGCAAGCATCGAAAGTGTGAAACACGCCCTTGCATCGAATAGTGGGGTGGCACACCCTGATGCGCTCCTGAGTGCGCCGGTCATCGGCTACAGCGTGACATATCCTTTTGGCGTCATCGGCGTCCTCCTCGGATTTTATCTGTTCGGACGTGGGAGTGCAAAAATGGCCGATTCGTCGTCGACGGAAGAAACGGATGATGCCAACGCCAGCCGGGTGCTGGCGCGCACGTACGTCGCCGTGAATTCCGGAGCGCTTTCGGTACCGGTTTCGGATCTGCTTTCCCGCTCGGAGAACCAGGGGATTCTCCTTTCGCGGATTCGGCGAGGAGAAACGACCACACTGGTCTACGGCGACACGGTGCTGGAACGGGGCGACTTCGTCGTCGTGGTCGCGACCGCCGATGGCCACGATCGGGCGCTCGCGCTGTTCGGAAAGGAATCGGCCAGGGAAATTCAATACGAAAGTGCGGAACTCGATTTTCGCCGGATCGAAGTGTCCGACGGGAAGGTCGTGGGACGGCGCATTGCAGACCTTCAGCTTCAGGATCTTCTCGATGCGACGATCACGAGAATCCGAAGAGGAGACACGGACTTCGTTCCCTCGGGCAATACCGTGCTCGAACGGGGCGACCGCGTACGCGTCCTGACATGGAAAGGCAATGTGGAACGCCTCTGCCGATTCTTCGGAGACTCGGTGAAGACCGCCTCCGAAGCGGATTTTCTTTCGGTCTCCATCGGACTGCTCCTCGGGATTCTGATCGGGATGATCCCCGTTCCGCTTCCCGGCGGATCGACCTTCACGCTGGGGTTTGCCGGCGGACCCCTCATCGTCGGGCTTGTTCTGGGATGGATCCGGCGCAGCGGGCCGGTGGTCTGGGGAATGCCGTACGGCGTGAACTTAAGCCTGCGGCAATTCGGCCTTGTCCTGTTTCTCGGCGGAATCGGTCTGCGGGCGGGAGATGGGTTCATCCGGACAATCATGCACGGCGGGTGGGAACTGATTGTCGTCGGAGGTGTTGTCACGATGACTGTGACGGTCACGGTCCTGCTGGTGGGGGTCCGGGTGCTGGGCCTCTCGTTTCCGGCGGCGATGGGGTTGATGTCCGGCATCCAGACGCAACCGGCGTGTCTCGCCTACGCGGGAGAGCGGAGCTCGTCGAACGCCCCCAACGTCTGGTACGCGTCCGTCTATCCACTTTCCATGATCGTCAAAATTATCATCGCGCAGGTCATTGCCGGCTTGTTGCTGTGAAGGCTCTGCACAACGCTCACGCTCAACACCATCATCATCATCTTTGAGGAGATCCTGTGGACATCGTGCATGCGGTGCTTCTCGGTATTATCCAGGGGTTGACCGAATTTCTTCCGATCTCCAGCACGGCACACCTTACACTGGCCGGGGAGGCACTGCATCTTGTCGACAAGGCGCACCCTGAGCTCTGGACGGAATACATCGCCGTGATCCAACTGGGAACACTGGTGGCCGTCATCGTCTATTTCTGGCGCGACCTCGTCGCGATGATCGTCTCGACGATCCGTGACGCCATGTCGGGGGCCCTTGTTCGCGGCATGGCCGCCTGGAACCCCCAGACCCGCCTCGCGTTCTACGTGGTGATCGGCACGGCGCCTGTCGGGTTCATCGGACTCGCCCTCCGTCACGTGATTGAGGGCGCGTTCACGAAGAGCATCCCGGTGATCGCCGCCAGTCTCGTGGTCCTCGCCCTTCTGCTCTGGATTGCGGAGCGCGTTGCACGACATGCGCGGACGCTGGAACATTTCACGTGGATCGATGGAATCGTCATCGGCTTCGCGCAAGCGTGCGCATTGATCCCGGGATCGTCGCGTTCCGGAACGACGATTACCGCCGGTCTCTTTCTGGGGCTCACGCGCGAGGCCGCCGCACGGTTCTCGTTTCTTCTCAGCGTCCCTGCCGTGTTAGCCAGCGGGCTCTATGAGCTTTCCAAGATCCACGGGGGAGTGTTCTCGTTCGGCATCGGGAACCTGGCGCTCGCCACCGTCGTCGCCGGGGTGACCGGCTACGCTTCCATCGCATGGTTGCTCCGGTACCTCATGAAGAACACCACGATGGTGTTCGTCTGGTACAGGATTGCCCTTGGCGCGCTTCTCCTGGCGCTCCTCGCAACGGGGGCGATCTCAGGATAAATGCTCCCCCCGGCCACTCTTGTGATCATCGGCACAGCCGAAGGAAAGAGATGTGTGTATCATACTACACCTTCTGACCTTTCCTCAATTGTGTCGGGTATCGATGGAAAGCATTGTTCCGGTTTCGGATTCCGATGTTCCGCAACGTGACACCTTTGTCCGTGCGAAGGTGGAACTGTATCTCGAACGCGCTGCGGAATATTTTCTCTCAGCACGATACCAGGCGACCCTGGGTGCCCTCGACGGAGTCTGGCGGCTCGATCCCGCCAACAAGGAGGCAAATCAGCTCCGCGACCACGTCACCGAGCGGGTGAATCTCCTTTCCCAAACGATGGAACCGGATTGGTCGGACAAGAACCGGATCGCGGCGGGTCGGCGAGGGGAGATCATTCTGGTGGTCGACCAGGATCCCCGAATCCTCACCGGGCTCGTCGATTCGCTGCAGAGTTACGGCTTTTCCTGCCTTGGAGCTGATGGCTTCGAAGAAGCGGTGGCAGCGCTCTCCTTCTGTCGACCATCGGTTGTCCTTTCTGAAGTGAATTTCGCCGATGGTCCCCGGGGGTTCGACCTGTTCCGACATCTCCGATCCAATGGCGCAAATTCGGACCCCCTCTTTATCTTCCTTGTCGCCAACATCAGTAAAGAGGTGGAGACGGCGGGGGAGCAGCTGGGGGTGGAGGATTTCATCAGGAAACCGTTCGAGAACGACGTGGTTGTCACTGCGGTGCTTCAAGCGCTTTCCCGGCATCGCCAGGCCTCGTAGCACCCCGGCATTTCTTGCTTTTCCCTGCCCTTCTGTGTACTTTGAAGAGCTTTTCGATTCAAGGTACCCTTTCCTGCTTACCGTCAACGAAATATTCTACAGCATCCAGGGCGAATCGACGCATGCCGGTCGACCCTGCGTGTTTGTCCGCCTGGCGTACTGCAATCTCCGCTGCTCTTACTGTGACACGGCGTATGCATTCGACGAAGGAACAGCAAAAGACGTCGCGGAGGTGATTGCGGAAATCCGGCGGCATCCTGCCACCCTTGTCGAGGTGACGGGCGGGGAGCCGCTTGCCCAGCCCGACGTGCATCCCCTCATGACCGCGCTTTGCGATCGTGGCTTCGAAGTCCTGCTTGAGACCGGCGGCAGCCTGGCGATCGACGCCGTTGACCCGCGGGTGAAGCGCATCGTCGATTTCAAGTGTCCCTCCAGCGGGATGATGAAGAAGAACCTCTGGGGCAATGCCGGGCATCTCCGTCGCGGAGACGAGGTAAAGTTTGTCATGGGGACACGCGAAGATTTCGATTGGGCGGTGGAACGTGTGCGCGAACATCGCCTGGCAGAGCGGGTGACGGTGCTCTTCTCCCCGGTGTTCGGCGAACTCGAGCCGCGCCTCCTCGCGGAGTGGGTGCTCGGGCTCGATCTCCAGGTCCGGATGCAGCTTCAGATGCACAAGTACATATGGGAACCGACGATGAGGGGCGTGTAATGGCCGGCGATCTCGCGGTTGTCTTGGCGAGCGGAGGGATGGACAGTTGTGTGACCACGGCGGTTGCGGCGTCGCAATACGACCTTGCGATGCTCCATTTGAACTACGGGCAGCGAACGGAGAAGCGGGAACTTCGGGCGTTCCACGACCTCGCCGATCATTACCGTGCCGTTCAGCGCCTGGTCGTCTCGATGGAACATCTTGCGATGGTCGGCGGATCGAGTCTGACCGACGCCGCCATCCCGGTCTCCCGCGCCGACCTGCAGGCGAAGGGGATCCCTTCTTCGTACGTTCCATTTCGTAACGCGAATTTCCTTTCCGTCGCCGTCAGTTGGGCGGAGGTCCTCGGGGCCCGGGCCATTTTCGTGGGAGCGGTCGAAGAAGACTCCTCCGGGTACCCGGACTGCCGAAGAAGCTTCTACGATGCCTTCGAAGCGGTCATTCGCGAAGGAACGAAACCTTCGACGGTCCTTTCCATTGTTACGCCGGTGATTTCTCTAAGCAAGGCGGACATCGTTCGGAAAGCGGTGGCGCTCTCCGCGCCCATCGCGCTGACCTGGTCCTGCTACGTGTCCGAGGAGACGGCGTGCGGCGTGTGTGACAGTTGTGCGTTGCGCCTGCGCGGATTTCAGCAGGCGGGCATCGAAGATCCGATCCCTTATGCGACGCGCCCGGTCTACGCGTAGTGTTTAATGCGTGCCGTTCCCGGGCCATGATTTGCATGGCTCCCGGCGGAGGCCGCGCTTAACGGAGGAGCAATGACGGAATTCAAGAAGAGCATTCTCGCCCTCATTACGGAGACATCGACCAATCTCCCCCCCGATGTCCGCCGTGCAATCAAGGCGGCGATGGACGTCGAGGAACAGGGAACGCGCTCGGCGCTGGCGCTCGACACGATCGCCATCAACATCGACATGGCCTGCGACACCGTCGCGCCGATCTGTCAGGACACCGGCATGCCGACATTTGAGATTCGGACGCCGGTCGGCGCGAACCAGATCCTCATGAAGAACGACATTCGTGAGGCCATCGTCGAAGCGACGACGAAGGGGATCCTGAGGCCGAATTCCGTCGACTCTGTCACGGGAAAGAACAGCGGGAACAATCTCGGGGAAGGGACGCCCGTCCTGCATTTCGAGCAGTGGGAGAACAACGACGAGATCGAGATCAAACTGATCCTGAAAGGCGGGGGGTGCGAAAACAAGAACATCCAGTATTCCCTCCCCGTCGAGCTTCCACAACTCGGAAGGGCGGATCGAAATCTTGACGGTGTTCGCAAGTGCATCTTGGATGCCGTGCACCAGGCACAGGGCCACGGATGCAGCATCGGCGCCCTCGGCGTCGCGCTCGGCGGAGACCGTCAGACGGGATACGCCTTCGCCAAGCAGCAGCTGTTCCGGCCCCTGGACGATATCAATCCGGTCCCTGCGCTCGCCGAAGTCGAACAGTACGTGATGCAAAATGCAAACACGCTCGGCATCGGGACCATGGGGTTCGGAGGGAAAGCGACCCTGATCGGCTGCAAGATCGGATCGTACCACCGCCTTCCGGCGAGTTTCTTCGTCAGCGTGGCGTACGATTGCTGGGCATTCCGCCGTCTCGGGGTCGTCCTCGACGCCAGGAACGGAAGCGTCAAGCGATGGCTGTACAAGGACGACACCCCGGCGATCAAGATGGCGCGGTCGGAACGGCTTCCGCTGACCGGTCGAGAAGTCCGTCTGACGACGCCGCTCTCGGAGACACAGGTGCGGCAATTGAAAGTCGGCGACGTGGTCCTGCTGAGCGGCCCGATGCATACCGGCCGCGACACGCTGCATCATTACCTGGGAACGCATGACGCGCCCGTGGATCTTGCGGGGGCGGCCCTCTATCACTGCGGTCCGGTCGCGCTGAAGAAAGGCGACGGATGGACGATGAACGCCGCCGGGCCGACCACGAGCAGCCGGGAGGAGCCGTATCAGGCGGACGTCATCAGGAAGTTCGGCCTTCGTGCCGTGATCGGCAAAGGCGGGATGGGGAAAAAGACTCAGGCGGCGCTCAAGGAATACGGCGCGGTGTATCTCAATGCGATCGGCGGGGCGGCGCAGTATTATGCGCGGTGCATCACCGCGGTCGACGGCGTCGATTTTCTTGAATTCGGCGTTCCGGAGGCGATGTGGCATATCACCGTCAAGGATTTTCCGGCCATCGTCACGATGGACGCCCACGGGAACAGCCTTCATGCCGAAGTCGAAAAGAGCTCGGCTGAACACCTGGCCCGGTTCGCCACGCCTGCCGATCATTAGCGACCGATTCGCGCAGTTCATTGCCGTTCCTTCACCTTCGCTCAGCCGGAGCCTCCCATGAGCATTACACCGGTGTTCTATGACGTCCCCACCATAACCTCGATCCAGGATATGGTTCTGCGGTCCGCGCGCGTCCACGGAGAGAAGCTGGCGATGGAGGATTTGAAAGACACGCCCGTTAATCGCCTCACCTTTTCCGCGTTGTTGCGGATGGCGCTGAAATTCGGCGTTGCATTGCAGAAGCTCGGGATCAAAGAACGGAGCCACATCGCGGTGATCAGCGAAAACCGCGTGCAGTGGGGCCTCGCCTATTTGACCGGGATGTGTTTCAATTATGTCGTCGTCCCGATCGATCGCAATCTCCCCATCAATGACGTCCTGAACATTCTCCATGAGTCGGATTCCGTGGCGGTGATTTATTCCGAGCCGCTGGAGCCGATCTTCGACGAACGCCGCGGGTCTCTTCACAATCTCCGGCACTACATCAACATGGATGCCGCAGCGTCGTCGGGCGAAATGCTTTCGATGATGGAACTGATTCAGAAAAGTCCGGGGTGTGAAGTGGAGTCCCTGCCCAACATCAATCCGGAAGAAATGGCGGAAATCATCTATACCTCCGGCTCTCTCGGCAGGGCGAAAGGCGTCATGCTCAGTCAGCGGAACATCGCCTCCAACCTGATGGCGATGACCAAGTACGTTGACATTCGCGAAGAGGATCGGTTTCTGATGGTGCTCCCGATCCATCACACCTATGCGTGCACCTGCGGTCTGCTCTGCCCGCTCTACAAGGGGTCGTCCGTCCATTTTGCGAAATCATTGAAGACGGTCGTGGAGGACCTCCAGCAGGTCCGGGCAACGATTCTTCTCGGGGTGCCGCTGCTCTACGACAAGATGTTCAAGAGGATTTACAAGAGCATCAGCGAACGGAAAATGCTCTCCCGCCTGATCGGCTCGGTCATCAAAGCCACCGACGTCCTCCAGGTGATCGGATGGAAGGCCTCGAAGCGCCAGGTGTTCAAGGAAATTCATGAACGGTTCGGAGGCTGCATCCGGTTGTTTATTGCCGGCGGCGCCGCGCAGGATCCGCTCGTCGCGAAGGGGCTCCGGGAGTTCGGCTTCAACTTCCTCCAGGGGTACGGTCTGACGGAGACCTCGCCGATCCTGACGCTCAATCAGATCGAGAACTTCCGCGACGACTCCGCTGGCATCCCGCTTCCCGGGACGCATCTGACGATCCACGACAAAGACGCCGATGGCGTCGGCGAAATATGGGCCAACGGTCCCGGCGTCATGCTCGGGTATTACAAAAATGAACAGGCGACGAAGGATACCTTCGAAGGGGAATGGTTCAAGACCGGCGACCTGGGGCTGATCGATGAGGATGGCTTTCTGCACATCTCCGGCAGAAAGAAGAACGTAATCATCTCCAAGAGCGGAAAGAACGTTTATCCCGAAGAACTCGAAGACCTCTTGAACCGGAGCCCGTTCATTCTGGAATCGCTGGTGTTCGGCGAGGAAGACAAGAAGCTTGGAGAGATCATCGCCGCGCAAATTGTTGTGGACGCGGAGGCGTTCATCGAACTTTCGGAGCGCAAGGACTTTCCGATCACCCGCGAAATGATGCACGAAACGGTGGCGGACGAGATCGAGGGCATCAACCGGGAGCTCCCCTCGTTCAAACAGATCCGGAAGTTTTACATCCGCGATGCGGAATTCGAAAAGACGACGACCCAGAAGGTCAAGCGGTATCTCATCAAGCCGCTCCAGGCCGTGCCGCATTGAGCGGACGGGGGTCGAACACGATGCGAAAGAGAGGGAGCCCATGGGACTGGTGATGATTAAGAATTTCCCCGACAGGATGTATGCGGACCGTGCGCAACAGACTTTGCGGCAGGAGGGGATCGAATCGGTGATCCAGTCCCCCGACGCCGGCATCTTTGGCGCGGGCGCGATGGCGAGCACGCCACGCGGGGTCGATCTGTACGTGGAGAGCGAGGATGCCGACGAGGCAAAAGCTCTCTTGAACGACGTCTTTGACGGCGTGTAATACTCCATTGTTGTATCACCATCAAACAGTCAAGCATTCTTCATCACGAAAGGAATATTATGAAGTTCATGGCTGTATTTCTTATGATTGCGGGGGTTATCGGGTGTCAGAGCCAGGGTGTGAATCAGGGAACAAAGACCACGCTTGCCTCAAAAAAGGACTCCGTCAGTTACGGGATCGGGTTGAACATCGGTCGCAATCTGAGCAAGGATTCGATCGATGTGGACTACGAGGCCGTGTTGGCGGGGATGAAGGATGCCGCGGTGGACAGCAATAAGCGCATCATGACTGCGCAAGCGTGCGACTCCACGATGAAAGCGTTTCAAAACGAGATGATGGAGAAACAAATGGCGACGATGCGCGCACAGAGCGACAAGAACAAGATCGAAGGTGATGCGTTTCTTGCGAAGAACAAGACGCAGCCCGGTGTCGTGACGTTGCCGGATGGACTGCAGTACAAGGTGATCACCAACGGAACCGGGGCGAAGCCGAAGGGCAATCAAACCGTCACTGTCAACTACCGCGGAAGTCTCCTGAACGGCGAGGAGTTTGACAGTTCGTTTAAGCACGGTCAACCGGCCACATTCCAGGTCGGTGCGCTGATCAAGGGATGGGACGAGGCCCTTCAAATGATGAACGTCGGCTCCAAATGGCAGGTCTGGATCCCGTCGGATCTGGCATACGGCGAGCGCGGTGCGGGCGGTGTCATTCCGCCGAACGCCACGCTCGTGTTTGAGATGGAGCTGCTTAGCGTGAAGTAGTGCCTGGAGTTTGAAGGAGGACGTACGACGTAGGAAGAAGGCGAATGGTGTCGGTTTTCTTCCTACGTCCTTCGTCATACGTCCTACTCCGTGCAACATTGCACTTGTCAGATCCTGAAACTTTTAATCAACGTGAGAAAGGGCCCGCGATGCTTAGTGCCACGATGCAATCAGCAATCAATCAGCAGCTGAAGTATGAGATTGATTCCGCGTATCTGTACCTCGCGATGTCGGCATTTTGCGAGAGTCAGAGTCTCCCCGGAATAGCGACGTGGCTGCGGATCCAGTGGCAGGAAGAATTGGAGCACGCCCTTAAGCTGTTCCGGTATGTCAGCGAGCGAAACGGGCGCGTCGTCCTCGAAGCCGTCGAAAAGCCGCCGGTCGAATTCTCGTCGCCCAGCGCCCTGTTTACCATGGTGCTGGACCACGAGAAGAAGGTCACGGCCGCGATCAACAAGTTGTACGACCTTGCGGTCAAGGAGAACGATCACGCCACGCAGATCGAGCTCCAGTGGTTTGTGAAGGAACAGGTCGAAGAAGAGAAAAATGCGTCCGACATTCTGCACATGCTGAACGTTGCCGGGGAAAGCGGCGTGTCGTTGCTCATGCTGGACCGACAGCTGGCACAACGCGCGGCAAAATGAGACGGGGAACTCGGGGACGGGGAGATGGGGGGAATGGAAGAGGGGGAGAAGGGGGGACTCGGGGACCTTGGGACGGTGGGCTGATGGCTCCGACATGAAGCAGCTAGATGACGATCAACGATAGGCATTTATGAAATCGCGGGTCAGGTTCGGAATCCTCGGATACGGCCGGTTTGCGGAACGGACGATCGGGCCCGCGATCAAGACGTCGGGATTCGCCGAGCTTGTCGGTCTGCAGAAGCGCTCCCTGCCTGCTGCGAAGGAAAAGGCCCGTGAAGCCGGCGTTCCGTTAGCCTTCGGGTCGGTGGAAGACCTGGTCGCGTCGCCGGACATCGACGCGGTCTTCATCGTCTCCGCGAACTCTGCGCACTGCCCCGAAACGATTGCGGCCGCGGAGGCCGGCAAACACGTCCTTGTCGAGAAACCGATGGCGCTCAGCGTCGCTGAAGCCGAGCGCATGATCACCGCGTGTCGTCAAAACACCGTGCTGCTCTCCGTCGGACATATGGTGCGGCTTTCAGCCGCTGTCCGCCGGGTGCGGGATCTCGTCGCGTCAGGGAAGTACGGACCGGCGACCTTTGCGCGGGCGGATTTTTCGTACGATGGACGGCAAACCCACCGCGAATGGCTGCTGGACAAACGCGTTGCAGGGGGCGGCCCGCTTTTTGACATCGGCGTGCACTGTCTCGACACCCTCCGCTTTGTCCTCGGCGACGAGGTCACGTCGGTCCGGGCCCATCTTTCACCACTGCCGACGCCGGTGCGGACAGAGTCTACAGCAAACCTCTCACTGCAATTCTCTCGCGGGACCCTCGCCTCGGTGTACTGTTCGTATGAAGCGTCGGCCCGACGGCGCTCGCTGGAGGTGGTCTGCCGCGACGCCGTGATTGCGCTTCCGGATTTCACTGCGAACAACGAGAAACTCGTCGTTTCGCTTGTGACAGGAAGCGGCGAACTGCCTGCGGATCTCGTTTCGGACTCGTTCGCGCCCGTAAACCTCTACACCCGGGAGGTGGATCTCTTCGCTGAGGCAATCCTCAATGGGAAGGAGCTGGAACTTTCTGCGGCGAACGGGCTGCAGAACATGCGCATCCTTGAGGAAACGCTCCGTCGGGCACAACAGGATTGACGTGCGCCTCTTTTTTCGAAAGACCGGCTCCGGAGTCCCCCTGGTCATCCTTCACGGACTGTTCGGAACATCGAACAACTGGAACAGTCTGGCGAAGCTGCTCAGCGACTCCTTCGCGGTCTATGCGCTGGATCTCCGCAATCACGGTCATTCCCCGCACGACCCTGTCCACACCTACCCCGCCATGGCAGGGGATGTTGTCGAATTTCTGAAACAGGAGTCGCTCCCTTCGGTGTATTTGCTTGGCCACTCGATGGGGGGGAAGGCGGCGATGGAAGTCGCCCTCTCATTCCCCGCGCTTGTGCAGAAATTGATCATCGTCGATATGTCGCCCGGGGAACATCCGCTGCAGCACGAGGGAATCCTGCGTTCCCTCGAGTCCGTCCGGCTCCCCGAGTTCTCCTCCCGGGCGGCGATCGATCTCTTCCTCAGGACAAGAATCCCCGACGATCGTGTCCGGGCGTTCCTCCTCACCAATCTCCGGCGAGCGGGGAACGGAGCGTTCCACTGGATGATGAACCTCGAAGCGATCGAAAAAAACAAGCAGGCGATCGCCGCTCCCCTCGAAGGCGGACGGCGATATCCGGGTGCGACCCTTTTCATCCGGGCAGAGCATTCGGCATACATTCGTGAGGAACAATGGCCGCTGATCGTGAGTCTCTTCCCCCATGCGCAGCTCGAAACCGTGACCGGAAGCGGGCACTGGGTCCACGCCGACGCCCCTGAAGCGTTTCTTGCGGTCGTGCGTGCGTTCCTCCATTCGTCAACATGAGAATGATTGGAAAAGAGAATTTCCCTATCTTATCCTGCATGACATAGACGTTCCTGCCCAACTACGCTACTCCGGGAGATTCCCCATGCGACGTTCAGCGATCCTTTTTCTTCTCGTGCTCCTCGCCCTTCCTCTTGTCGCACTTCGGGAGGCCTATCGAACGGGCGCCGACGTTTTGCGGCGTCTGAACATCTCTGACGATGTCGCGCGTGACTGCATCTGGTCGAGCTTTCGCGGAATGTATCTCTCCATCCCCGATCCGCGAACGCTGAAATCGGTGGCGACAGGCGACCGGGCCGGGATCGTGAAGGAAATCGCCGCTTACGCCCGCGATTATACGAAGACGGATGATTTCGCGAAGAAGTACGCGGAATATCGGTTGTCCATGAAGCCGGAACCCCCGCAGCCCCCGAAGTCGATGGATCAGCAGAAAAAGGAGCAGAAGGAGAGCCTTGACAAGTCCATCAAGGAAGCGGAGGAAAACATGAAATCGTTGAGCGATGAAAATCGGAAAACGATCCAGGGCGTCATCGATGTGCTCAAACAGCAGCGTACCGCTTTGGATGATCCGGCGAACCCGATGTTCTCGAAACAGATGGAAGAGATGTCGCAGCAAGGCTACGAGATGCAGAAAGAGCAGTATCAGAAAAAGGTAGAGCAGTGGGAAAAGGATTATCCCGATTCCCCCAAGGAGATGATTCGCGCCTGGCTCCGGAAATTCCTGGAGGTCTCGGCCGACGTCGATTTCAATGCCAGGTTGAAGGATGGCCTGGGAACGTCAAAGATGTTCGTCAACCCCGACTATGAGGCGAAACCCGACCAATGGAAGATGTGTTTCCGCGCAGGCAAACCGACCGTGGAGGCGGGGCGCGCCTTTGCGAAATCCTGGCTCGCCGAACTCGACAAAGGTCAGTGACGATGCTGCAGCATACCTTCTGTCATATCCCTGGAGTCAGCGTCCGGTCGGAGCGGGAGATCTGGGATGCGGGGATCAGCGACTGGGATGCCGTGGGCGAGGACCGCGGTTCGACGATTGAGCCTCGTGTTCGACTCTCATTGCACGACACCATTGCCCTGTCGCGCGGCGCGATGCGCTCGGCCGACATCCGGTTCTTCGCGGAACGCCTTCCTTCTTCGGAATTGTGGCGGCTCTACGGCCATTTCCGGGACAAGGTCGTGTACCTGGATATCGAGACAACCGGGATGGGGCGGGGGACCGATCACATCACGACCATCGTCGCGTACGACGGGGTGAACCTGCAACATTTCATCCACGGGAGAAATCTTGACCAGTTTCCCGACTACATGCGTTCAGTGGAACTGCTGGTGACGTTCAACGGCAAAAGTTTCGATCTGCCATTCATCCAGCGGCAATTTGGAGAAACCTTCTCACCGGTCCACCTTGATCTCCGGTACATTCTCAAAAGTGTGGGAGTGCAGGGCGGCCTCAAGAAATGCGAACGCCACCTCGGACTCGACCGTGGGGACCTTGACGGTGTGGATGGGTATATGGCGGTTCTGCTCTGGCGTGAATACCGCCGGTCAAAGAATTCCCGGGCGCTTGAGACTCTCCTGGCGTACAATTCGCTCGATGTTCTCAACCTCGAACCGCTGATGATTACTGCCTTCAACAGAAAACTCCGCAGCGTTCCGTTCGGCGACGCGCTTCGACTGGCAATGCCGCAGTGGCAACCCTCGAGCCCCTACCAACCGGACGGGGAGCTGGTGAGCCGGCTGCGAACCCAGGTTTCCTACGAACGTCCATGGTGAACACACGCTCCGGGCGCAAGAAACGAAGACCGGCGGGTCGACCGCTGGCCGGAATTCTGACCCTTCTGATCATTCTTCCCGTCCTGTTGTTCTCCGTCTACGAGCTCACGTCGATGAGCACGACGGAAAAGATTCTCTCCGATACCTACAACCGGCAGCTCGACGGCGTCCTGACATCGTTGAACCAGTACGCATGGGACCTTGTCAGCATCTGGGCATCGGCCATGAACAGGGCGATGCTCGACGGGAACACTCTCGATTCCGCCCTTGCGCTGCAACTCGATCGTCATCCGTCGGTGGATGGAGCGTTTCTCGCCGACTCGTCCGGGCGGCTCGTCGACGCGCGGGTGCGACATGGCATGTCCGTGGATGAGGGGAGGCTGGGAGCAATCTTCAAAGGCGCATCGGCGGGTCTTGCGCGAATGATCCAGCTTCGACAAACCGGGTACACGCGGCTCCAGCCGCAATTGCTCGACAGCGCCGCGGGAGACATGCGAGTGGTGCTCTTGTTCCCGGTCGAGTTTCCCGATGCGTCCCACGGCCTCGGTGGAATCCTCATCGAACCGGAGAAGTTCTCACGAGAAGTCCTGGGCCCGCGCATTCTGGAGACAGCCGGAAGCCAATTGATCGCGGCCGTATTCCGCCACGGGACTGACAACGCCGTGTATGCGACGGAAGAAGGAGGGCTGGACAGGATTGTCCGGCGACGGGCGCTCTGGATCTTTCCGAACCTGGAAGTCGGCATACGTTTTCGCGGAGATTCTGCAGAAGATCTCGCAGCCTCCCGCTCCCGGCAGTTGCTGGTCATCATCGTTGCCCTCGATCTGCTTCTCCTGACCGGTGCATGGCTGACCTACCGCAATGTGCGGAGGGAAAGTGAGTTGGCAAAACTGAAGTCGGACTTCGTCTCCAATGTGTCGCATGAGCTCAGAACCCCGCTGGCACTGATTCGCATGTACGCCGAGACCCTGGAGCTCGGCCGACTCCCGAATGATGCGAAGAAGCAGGAGTATTATTCGACGATTGTCTCAGAAACCGCCAGGCTTTCCCGTCTTGTAAACAACATTCTGAACTTTTCACGCATGGAAGCAGGTCGGATGCCGTTCACCCTGCGGGAATCGGATTTGAACAGCGTCGTGAAAAATACCCTCGACGTTTGGCGGGAACTTCTTCGCTCCGAGAACGTCCATGTGGTGACTGCCCTCGATGGGGCCCTCCCGGCGGTCAAGATCGACGGTGAAGCGATCGGCGAGGCCCTGATGAACCTGATTGACAATGCCGTGAAATACGGCGGGTCCGAGAAGTTTCTTAAGGTCTCGACCGGGAAGACCGACAGCCGTGTCTTCGTGCAGGTCGAGGACCATGGCGTCGGAATCCCCCGGAAGGACGTTCATAAAATCTTCGAAATGTTTTACCGATCATCGGAGCGCCCGGGAGAAGGGGCACGCGGTAGCGGCGTCGGCCTTGCCATTGTCCGCAACATCATGGACGCCCACGGCGGTAGCGCAACGGTCGAGAGCACCGCTGGCAAGGGGAGTCTCTTTACGCTCTGGATCTCAACGACGTAACCAATGAGGAGTCTCACACACCATGTCGACGATTCTGATTATCGAAGATGAGCCGAAGATGCGGGAAGGCTTGAAGGACAATCTCCTGATTGAAGGGTACGAAGTCGATGGCACCGGTGACGGCGGAGACGGCCTTGCAAAACTCACCACCGGCTCGTATGACCTTGCGCTGCTGGATGTCATGCTTCCCACGATGTCCGGCTTCGACGTCCTGCGGTCGGCGAGGGAGCGCGGGATTACGACGCCGATTATCATGCTGACCGCCAAGGGAGAAGAAATCGACAGGGTCCTGGGACTCGAGCTGGGTGCCGACGATTACGTGCTGAAGCCTTTCAGCCTTCGCGAACTCCTTGCGCGTGTCAAGGCGGTGCTGCGAAGAAAGGATCCTTCCATCGCCGCAGGAGGAGAAATCGTGACCGTCGGGAAGTTGGTCGCGAACCTCGAGTCCTATACCGCGGTGAGCGACGGGAAGGACGTCCAGCTGACGGCAAGGGAGTTCGAAGTCCTGAAATATCTCTGGTGTCACAAGAACCAAAACGTGTCGCGGGAGACTCTGCTCAATGAAGTGTGGGGGTACGATGCCATGCCGACGACGCGGACGATCGATAATTTCATCGTGCGACTCAGACAGAAAATCGAACACGATCCCTCGAATCCCCACCATATTGTCACCGTGCACGGCGCGGGGTACCGGCTCATCCCGTGACAATCCTTTACATCTCCTGACGGTTCCGTCACATCTTCCGCAATTGCGTGCCGTATCATTTGGTAAACCGAGCGACAGAGATTCGGAAACCATCTGAACCACCAACGCAAGGAGGAAGACACCATGAAACGCCAACTGTTCTTCGCCGCAATGTTCGCAGCATCAAGCCTGGCATTTGCCCAGGTCGCCCCCACGGGTGGAGTAGCACGCTACAACGCCGCCAATTACAAAAACGCGGCCGTATCCTTCGATCGGGCCATCAAGAATCTGGTCTGGTGCCTGTCTGACCGGAACGAAGGCGTGGTGGAGTCGGCTCTTTCCCACATGATCCAGATCCGGATGGCGAATCCCGGTCTGGCAATGGACAAAGCGAAATCCGAAATCAAGGAGCTGATCGTCGACGGGTCGACCCAAATGGTGCGGTACGAAGCGTTCCTCGCGAATGCCGTCATGGAAAACCCCGGATTGATCACGCCCAGCGACTGCGACGGCTGCAATTCTCCGGAAAAGTTGTTCTCCAGGGTCGCCATGCGGCTGCACGACGCGAGCTTTGGGCCGGTCGGACCGAGCTATTCGGCAAAACACTGACAATTTATTACAACCACCAATATGCGAATGACAATTCCTGAGAAACGGCTCCGTACATTAAGCAAGCACATGATGTCGGAGCCGTTTTATCTTCCGGAGATCACCACCATGAAATCGATCCTCTTCGCAAGCGCCCTTTTCCTCCTGATCGGAGCACAGTCTGTCCGGGCACAGGAAATCTCGCGGCTGGTGGACCTGCGCGGACAATGGAAGTTTGAAGCGGGGGACGACAAGGCATGGGCCAACCCGAAATTCAACGATAATTCCTGGGAGTCGATCCGCGTCCCTTCTCCATGGGAGGAACAGGGGTATCCAGGCTACGACGGCTATGGTTGGTACCGAAAGCACTTTAAGGCTCCCAAGGGGCTCCAGGGCAAAATGCTCATTTTGAAGGTCGGTGCTGTCGACGATGTGGATGAAACGTACGTCAATGGTCGCTTTATTGGATTCTGCGGGCAGTTTCCCCCGACGTATGAGTCGGAGTATTCCGTTCAGCGTGAATATCAAATCCCCGCCTGGTTGCTTCATGAAGGTGACGACAATGTCATCGCGGTGCGGGTTTATGACGATCAGATGAACGGCGGAATCACCGGCGGAGAGGTAGGACTTTACGAAGTTCGCAACCCGCCTTTTCCGGATGCCTCCCTGGACGGTATGTGGAAGTTCCAAAAAGGTGATTCGCCAGAGTGGAAATCCCCGGGCTTCGATGATGGCGGATGGGGGACAATCTACGTCCCAACCTATTGGGAGACTCAGGGGTACAAAGGGTACGACGGCATCGGATGGTACAGACTCCATTTCCAGGTCGACCCGAAGTTCGAGGGAAAGCGCATGGTATTCCTTCTGGGCAAAATTGATGATTACGATGAGGCTTACCTCAATGGTCAAGTCATCGGAAAAACAGGCGCAATTCCCGCAGACGGAAATCCCGGGCCAACCGGTCGCCAGTATTCCTGGCTCAGAACGTACACGATTCCGGTTGGACTCCTGAAGGTCGGTGAAGAGAATATTCTCGCAGTGCGGGTATGGGATGGACGGCTTCACGGCGGGATTTACCAGGGACCCATTGGGCTGATCACACGAGATCGCTACAATGATTGGCGTTCCAATAGGAAATCGCCTGACGGGCCAATGGATTTCCTTATCGACATATTTTCAAAGTGACTTCGAGGGCAGCCCGGCTTGCGGGCTGCCAAATATCTTCTAGTTTGAAACCTTCCTGCCCTCCCCTCCGTATAAAGAATTCTGACGCCGCCTTGGTAAGCGACGAGAGTGCTTCCGTTCATTCCCAAAGCCGACTTGAAAACCCGCATACTGCCATCGTTTTTTCATCTTTGTACTCTTGACAATCGTGGCGACCGCTGCATTCCGGGTATTCATCGGACTGTGAGGCGGCAAATTTTCCCTTATGGAGCGTCTACATGAATAAACGCAACGTGGTCTTTGCTGCGATTGCAGGAGTCACATTCCTGTTCCTTGGCGCAGGATCCCCGAATGAGCCGAACACGGTGGTCCTGCACGGGCTCAATCCTGCGAATATGGATCCTTCCGTTTCACCGGCGAAGGACTTTTTTGAATATGCCAACGGCGGTTGGCTTGCGAAAAATCCTGTCCCGCCTGAGTACAGCAGATATGGGAGTTTCGAGGAATTGACGGAGAAGAACTATCGAGACCTCAGAGAGATCCTCGAGAACGCCGAAGCGAATACCGGCGCGCAAAAGGAGACAAATCTCCAGCGGGTCGGCGACCTGTATGCGAGCGCGATGGACACCGTGCAGGCGGATCAGGACGGGATTACACCCATTGCCAGTCTTCTCGCAAAGGTGGATGCAATCCAGAACCTGAACGACCTCTCATCGACCGTCGGATATTTGCATGCGCACGGGTACGGCGGGATTTTCCAATTCTACGTCGGACAGGATGCGAAGGCAAGCACCAATGTCATCGCACAAATTGCCCAGGGCGGCCTCGGTCTCCCGGACCGCGACTACTATACGAAGGATGACGATCACTCCAGGACATTACGCGATGAATATGTGAAGCACGTTGCGAAGATGTTCGAACTTGCAGGTGCAACGGCGGAGCAGGCGGCTGTTTCGGCGAAGACGGTGATGGATATCGAGACCGAGCTCGCAAAGGCGTCGATGACGCGGGTTCAGCGCCGGGACCCCAACGCCACCTACCACAAGATGAAACTCGCCGATCTGGCAGAGAGCGCGCCCGCGTTTCCGTGGTCGACGTACTTCATGCAGATCGGCGCCAAGTCTCCCGGAGTGCTCAATGTTGAACAGCCGGACTTCTTCAAAGCGGTCAGCACGATGCTAAAGGACCGGCCGCTTGCCGACTGGAAGACGTACCTCCGGTGGCACATTCTTCATGAAGCGGCACCGATGCTCAGCAAGAATTTCATCACGGAGAACTTTGCCTTCTACGGCAAGACCCTGACGGGAGCCAAAGAAATGCGTCCCCGGTGGAAGTTCGCCCTCAACGTGGTCAACGGAAGCATCGGCGAAGCGCTCGGGATGTTGTATGTCCAGAAGTACTTCCCGCCGCAGGCGAAGCAGCGTGCGTTGGAGATGGTGGAGAATCTGAAAGCCGCATTCCGTGAACGGATCAAGACCCGTCAATGGATGAGCGACGAGACAAAATACAAGGCGCTCGGAAAGCTCGACGCCTTCCAGGTGAAAATCGGATATCCGGACAAGTGGAAGAGCTACGCCGGACTTGACATCGACCGCGGTCCGCTCGTGTTCAACGTGATGCGCGCCGACTCGTTCGAGTTCCAGCGCGATCTTGCGAAGATCGGGCAGCCGGTCGACCGAACAGAGTGGGGCATGACGCCGCCGACGGTCAACGCGTATTACAATCCGTTGATGAACGAGATCGTGTTTCCCGCCGGGATTCTGCAGCCGCCGTTCTTCGATCCGAACGCCGATGACGCCGTGAATTACGGTGGGATGGGCGCGGTGATCGGTCATGAGATGACGCACGGCTTCGACGACGAGGGGAGTCAGTTCGATGCGAAGGGGAACCTCCAGGACTGGTGGACCCCGGTCGACAAGATCGCCTTCACGGCCCGGACGCAATTCGTCGAACGTGAATACGATGCGTTCACCCCGATCGACACGCTGCATCTGAACGGCAAACTGACGCTTGGCGAAAATATCGCCGACCTCGGAGGTCTGACCATTGCGTACGATGCCCTGCAGAAGGCACTCGCCAAGAACAACCCCGGACTCATCGACGGTCTCACGCCGGACCAGCGATTCTTCCTCGCGTGGGCGCAGATGTGGCGGGCGAACTACCGGCCGGAAGAACTCCGGCGCAGGTTGATCATCGATCCCCATTCGCCCGGGAAGTACCGGACCATCGGTCCCGTGGTGAACATGGATTCGTTCTATAAGGCGTTTGGCGTGAAAGAAGGTGACCCGATGTTCCGGCCGGTGAACGAACGGGCGAAGATCTGGTAAGAAATTCAGTCGTGTCGTTGTGCGCGGTCCCGTCCTCGCAGGGCGGGACCGTTTGTGTTCTTACCGTACTGCGACGGCGAAGTCCGTTCCCTCCCATGTCCCGGAACTCTTCCAGTAGAATGTGAACCGGACCACGGTTCCCGCGGGGAGAGCGGCGGTCGGGAGATCGACAACGTGCAGACCGAATCCCGTATCGACTGTCGGAGCATCGCTGACATGCTGCCAGTGATCGGCGCTCCAATGCACCAGTGCGGGCGTGAGGGCTTCGAGCCGAAGGGTCTTGCCGGACGGGACCTCCGTGCACTTGAGATTGAAGCGCCACACGGCCAACGCAGAAACCGTCCGGTCGACCACATAGCGCTGATACGCATGGGGCGGCATATCGAACACGCTGCCGTCCTTCAACGACCGGAGCAGCTTGACGTACTCAGCATGCGCCCACGCCAACGGCATTGCCGAACCTGAAGGCTTGCCGAAATACAATTCCCGCCCGGGGATATCCGGAGAATCCCAGATCTGTTCCGGAAGCATTCCGCCATCATTGGCAAAGGATTCCATGGTGGAGAGGAGCTGCCGGGCAACATCGACCCTTCCTGCGGCGAGCTCGTAGTGTGCCCGCTCGCCAACCATCAGCGGCCAGGCTCTGCCGATTCCCGTGCCGTCGAACGGTTACCCGTCTGCATGTTCACCGTAGCCGTCGTCATTGTACCGGTGCCATGCGGGCCCGGTCGGGGTCGCGATTTTCAAGAGCGCGTCGACGACTTTCACGGTGTTGACGATCCGCAGATCGTCCGGCGCACGGAGCCCAAACCGGACCAGCGCAAGCGCGTCCGGGCTGACGATGTCTTTGACGGGCTCGAGGGAATCGGACGGTGGGCGGTTCTTGATCGAGACGAACCCGCCTGCCGGAGATGACGCTTCGCTTGCGTCCGGGGGGGCGATCCGGACGTAATACCCGGGCACGCCGAACCGCTGCGACAGCTCCGTCGAGGAGACGTAGGTCCACCGCTCGATGTTTGCGTTCCAGTAGTCCGCGGTCTCCTTCAGGTATTGTTCGAGCAAGGGTTCCTCGAACCGTTCCGCGAAGCTTGCGGCGGCCAGGAGAGCGGAAATTTCAACCGCAAGCGTGAACGGAGAAAATCCGGCGTCTTCCTCCCAGCGGTCCTCCTGTGTCACCGGGCCGTTGATCATCAGATAGCAGGCGGCACGCCGGACGACCGGCCAGTACCTGGCCAGTTCGTCGTTGGTGAGTGACCCGTTCCGGGCTGCGAGATCGACCAGCAAGATCGGGAATGCCGTCTCGTCCATCTGAACGCCCGACCAGTACGACGTCCCGTCGAGCCACATGTTTTGCGGCCAATGTCCGTCCGCGGCCTGGGTTTGCTGCAAATACTCAAGGACGCGCCGCATGTCCTCTGTTGAGCCGGCTGCGAGCAATGCTCCCGCTGCCTCAGCGAGGTCGCGAGGCCAGACCAGGTGATATCCGCCGAGGTCGTCATCGCCCTTCGCAAAGCCCCAGGGGATGGACAGGCTCGCGATGATCCCTCCCGGATGGATCTTGGATTCGCACACCCGGAGGGCTGAAAGACTCACGCGATAGAAGTGCTCAGTTCTGCTGGTCTCCCCGTGAAGCGGCGCCAGAGTCTCCTGCCAGTTTCGCCAACGCTGCCGGTAATCGTTCGCAATCGTTTCAAAATCCTGCCGGAGACCCGCGAGCGCATTGCTGCATGCCTCGCCCCAGTTCTCCCCGAAACCGAGAGAGAGGACGACCGCGCCGTCATGCGCCTGGTGATCAAGTTCTGCGATCAACGCCACATTGCCGTCCTCGGCGCGATCGTATTCCCACGTCATCTGGAAATGACGGGCGACATCCTGCCACCCGTCAGAAGTTCCGACGTATCCGACGGAGCGTTTCAGAAATCCGGTCGAGCTTGCCAGGGCGAGTGCCGAACCATTTCGTTGCGCACAAAGCATGGGGGTCCCGGAATATTCGCAGAGCCAGGCGGTGTTGCCGGCGCCGAAATTCCCGAGATGCGGTGCGAGCAGGGCGTACAGATGATACTCCTCCGGCCGGCCTGCGGTGGCGCTGAAAAGAATGCGCTGGAGGATCACGTCATGCAGAGGATCGGCGATGATCGTTTTATCGATCGTGTATCTGTTCTGCAGGCACGTATTCCTGAGGTGATGCGAGGGGAGATTCCCTTCCGCGGCAACGATTGTTGACCGCGTATCCCGCTTCTCCTCCGAAAAGAAATCGCGGCCGTTGGTGACGAGCAGCTCCATGTTACGCGTGCACGCCTGGTCGACGTCGGGGAAATACACTTCGTTGAGAATGCCGTGGCTGTGGGTGAACCAGACACGACTTGCCGGGCTGAGAGCCGTGCCAATGCCGTTTTTTGCGCTCGACGTCCAGCGGCCGGGAATTCCGGGCCCGCCAGGCGCGATTCGTGGAACATCATTCACCGTTGGGTCCTTTCATGATATCATGGACGACCATTCGACAACAGACTTGATCTCGTCCGCCGGGTGGGTTTCAAACGCTGCTCCGGAATTCTGCGACGGATGACGATGGGTGATGAGCTCCTTGACATGTCCCGGCCAGCGGTGGTCGGCGTTCCAGAGATCGTCGACCGCCATGCGGAAATGGCCGCGCGCCGCGTTCACACTCCCGACCATCACCTGGTTTTTGAGGACGAGCTTTCGCATGAGCTCGCCGCCCGAAATCTGGACCGGCCGGTCTCCACCCGGGATTCCGGTGAGGACATGCACGCCGTTGATCGCCAACGCGTCGAGGAGTTGAAAATCCAGGGAGACAATGCCTGCGGCCTCGAGGATGAGGTCCATCGGACCGATGGCATCGTCGACTTTGTCGGCGGGCACGGAACGGGCATCAATGTACTTCCCGCCGATTGCCGTCAGCCACACGGGTCGGGCGGTGGAGGCATCGACGACGTCAAGGCCGAACACCTCCGCGCCGCGGAGCTGAAGGACCATCGCCCCGAGCAATCCGATCGGGCCCAGGCCGGCAACGAGGCAACGGCGACCGTGAAGCCAGTCGGGAGACGCGTAAGCGTCAGGAAGTCTTGCGCTCTGGATTCGCACGGCCTCGTCCACCGCCTTCTCGACAACGGACGTCGGTTCGGTCAGCACACCGAGCGGCTCGAGGTCGCGGGGGACCCTGACAATGAACCGCTCTTTGTCGAGAGCGTACTCCGCTTCATAACCGTCAAGCCCCCAGATGCCGCGCTCCGCATACTCGCCCGTCTCGCACATATCGAATCGGTCCATGCTGCAGGCCGTGCACCGTCCGCATCCCCGCCGCACGGTGAACAAGGCCAGATCTCCGACCTTCACCTCGTGAACGGATTGCCCGATTTCCACGACCTGTCCCAGCATCTCGTGTCCGATGACGAGACTGTTTTTTCCTGCAGGCGGTTTCGACCGACCGCCGGCGGCTTCTTCTCTGTCCGTGCCGCAGATCCCGACCCGCAACACACGGAGTTTTACTTCATCGGCGGCCTGGACCCGGGGTTCGGGGCGCTCGACAAGCTGGATTCCCTTTTGCCCGGGGATGACAGCGATGGCTTTCATGGATTCGTCCTTCAGCAGTGGGACTTGGAGCCCCGTGTAATTTGATGTTTCTGGAGATTCAATGCACTTCTGGAGGAAGGAAGTTCCGGACGCAACTTCGACCTGCATTTCGCGTATTAATGACTGCCAGTCATAGTTTTGTCGCCTGTCATTATTTCCTGCTTATTGCCTTGACAAAATATCATTCAGTTAATACATTATCGTATAATACATGACTGATAGTCATAATAATTGGTTGAGGCAAGCATGGGCATCAAAGAGCGCAAAGAACGAGAGAAGGGGGCACGCAGGGAAGAAATCATCAGCGCCGCCGAGAAGGTTTTTTTCGAGAAGGGCCTCGTCGTTGCCACGATGGATGAAATCGCAGAACGTGCGGAGCTCAGCAAAGGGACGCTGTATCTTTACTACAAGAGCAAGGAAGATCTCTATATCGCCGTTGCGCTCCGCGGCTGGGACATTCTCGCCCGAATGTTCAAGGAGGCCACCGCTACCGGTGAGCCACCGCTCAAACTGATGGAGAACCTCGGGAATGCGTACTACACGTATTTTATGCAGCACAGAAACTATTACCGGATGTCGTATTTCCTCGGCAACAAGGAGATGCAGTCGCAAATTTCCGGTGAGATGACCGAGCAGTGCAATCTCTCGAACAGGACGATCTGGGATATCGTCTCGGGCGTCGTGCAGAAGGCATTGGATGAGGGAGTGATCCGGAACGACGTTAGAGCGATCGAAGCCAGCGTGATGCTTTGGGCGAACTCCGACAGTCTCATGCGGCTGATGGATCAGGACGAAAACGGCTGGCTGAACGAACTGCAGATCAATCTTGAGGAACTTCTCCAGAAGTCGAACCGCCTTCTCGTGGAGGGGATGCTGACGGAGAAGGGCAAGAAGAAGATGAAGGGGCTCTTCGAGCAGGGGAGTTTTGCGGTGAAGAACTGATGTTTCACCAATCGAATGACGATGAACTTCCTTTCGCAAGTGATCACGATCGGCGTGCTCTCGGCAGGAACAGCGATTGCCCAGGAGCCGCTTTCCCTGGATCTCGCAGTGACCACCGCTCTCGGGCAGAACCGCTTTCTCATCAGCGCGAGGCACGACGTGTCCGCATCGCACTGGGGGACATTGAACGCCGTCTCACGCTTCCTCCCAAAAGTGGAACTGTCCGGCGGCGTGACGAGAATCGATGAACAGACCCTGGCCCGTGCAAACGCCGCGGTCGATTTCATCAAAGCCGTTGCGGGCCCGATGGGCATTCCCCCGTCGATGCTGACTGATCTCAGGCCCTTTGCCTACCGGGATACATACTCCACGGACATCACGATCGTCCAGCCGGTCTATAACGGCGGCGCGGAGATCGCCGGTTTGGCGGCGGCCAATGCGACGGAGGACCGAAGCCAATCCTCGTTCGCCGATGCAGAGCAGGACGTCATCGCGCGGACGAAGATCTCCTATTTCACCGTCCTGAAGGCCCAGGAACTCGTTGGGCTCGCCCGGGAAGCCGCAGAACGCACGAAGCGCTATCTCGAGATGACGCAGAGGCGTGAAGCGCTCGGCCAGCGGACCCGGACGGACGTGCTGCGCTGGGAGGTGGCGTACGCTTCCAGTCAGGGAATCCTGATCACGGCGGAAAACGGCCTTGCCATGTCGAAGATCCAGTTGAATGACGTCATGGGCGTTGAGCTGGAGCGCCGGTTTGTCCTCGAACCCGTGGGTCAGCCGGATTCGTCTGTCGTTGTCGCGTCCGTCGTGCTCGCGCCCGTCGGCAGTCCGGCGACCCCCGCAATTGATCCCGCGTTCCTTGCCGACCATCCCGCGATGCAGGTCATGGATGCGAACCTTCGACTGGCGGACGCGAACGTGGAACATTCGTGGGTGAACTTCAAGCCGCGCATCAATGCCGCGTTCCAGTACGGGTGGGAGAAGAATAGCACGCTGGCGCTCGACGGCATTCGGCCATGGGCCCTCGCCCTGACTGTCAGCTATCCGCTGTTCAATGGATTTGGCGATATCACGAATCTCGAAAAGGCGCGCTACGAATATAAACGGACCGAAGTGCAGGTGGAGAGTTTCCGCCGCGGACTGCTGATGGCGGCGACCAGCGCTCGCCTCAGCCTCGCGGCTGCACAGCAACGGATGCAAACCGCGCGGAAGGCGCAGGAGGAAGCGCTCGACGTCCTGAATTCCGTGACCCGGCGTTATGATATGGGCGGCGCTTCGAATGTGGACCTCATCGATGTCCAGACGGCGTTGACCTCCGCGAAGACAGACTATATCTCGGCGTACTACGACTTCCTGATCGCCGATACCCAGCTTGGACGGGCGATGGGGACGTTGCGACGTTAGCGCGAACGTATACTTTCACTTTCGAACTCTCGAGAGGTCTTGCCATGTCAGCAGTTACCTTCTTCAAGAAACGGTTCGGATGGTTTGTCGCCGCTGCGGTGATCATCATCATCGTCGGGTTTGCAAACCGTTCCGATCAAACCAAAGTGGCGGAGCGGGCGCCAGATGCGGTGCCTGTGGAAGTCACGACCGTGGCCAGCGGGCCTCTGACGGAAACCGTCAACGCCGTCGGGACTGTCTCGGCCCTGCGGGACGTGAATGTCAGTTCGGAAACGGCCGGCCGGGTCACGAAGGTGCTGTTTAATCTGGGCGACGTCGTGCATACCGGCGACGCGCTTGTCCTGGTCGACGACGAACTGAAAGGGGTGGCGCTCGATCAGGCGAAAGCCCAGGCCCTTGCCGCGGAAACCAATTACGAGAAATCACGGCACGACTACGCACGGGCGGAGTCGCTGTATCAATCCCACGACATTGCCGACGCCGAGCTTGAAGCGAACCGTCTTGCATTCCATTCCGCCGAGGCCCAGCGCAAGGGTGCGCAGGCGGGACTGCGGGCGGCGGCGAGGCAAATGGCGGACACGCGAATCAAGTCTCCGATCGGCGGGGTCATCGCCTCCAAGCGGATTGAAATCGGCGAGATGGTGTCGCCGGGCCGCGAAATCGCAAACGTTGTCGACATTGCAACAGTAAAAGTGAAGCTGGGCATCGCGGAGGAAAGCATCGGCCGGATCGTTCCCCGGCAGCAGGCAGTCGTGCAGATCGATTCCCGCCCGGGCCTGCGCATGGAAGGGACGGTTCTTGCCGTCGGCGCGAAGACGGAGTCACCGACGGGACACACGTATCCGGTCGAGGTTGTTGTGAAGAATACGAAAGCCCTCGACCTGAAAGTGGGAATGTTCGCCCGGGTGGAGATTGCGACCAGGGCCGTTCCGAAGGCATTGACGATTCCCTCCGAGGCGATCATCGCGGGGGACCGGGCACCGCAACTGTTCGTGGTGGACAATGGCGTTGCACGGTTGCGCCCGATCAGGATCGGAATCCGTGCGGGGGACAGGTGCCAGGTGTTGGACGGCGTGAAGGAAGGTGACACGATTGTCACCTTCGGTCAAAACGATCTGAAGGACGGTGCGAAGGTTCTCGTCAAGTAAAACGAATTCTTCCGGGACGATCAGATGAAACTTACAGAAATTGCGATCCGCAGGCCGTCGTTCATGACGATGATCTTTGTGACGCTCGCGGTGCTCGGCGTCTTCGGCTACACCCGCATGGGGGTCGACCTGCTGCCGAAAATGGACTGGCCGATGGTCTCCGTGGTCACGATCTATCCGGGCGCCGGACCGAAGGAAGTGGAATCGCAGGTGTCGAAACCGGTTGAGGAGGCGATCAGCAGCGTCAGCAAGCTGGACAACGTCCGTTCGTATTCGAGTGAGGGTGTCTCCGTCGTCATCGCGCAGTTCCTTTTTTCTGCGGACGTGGACCAGGTGGTCAACGACGTGCAGCGGGCAGTCGACGCGGCGCGGTACAAACTGCCTGACGACTGCAAACAGCCGCAGGTGGCCAAGTCGGACATGAACTCGTTCCCGATTCTCCGGGTTTCCGTGACGGGACAGTACGAGCCGCGTGAACTGTTTCAACTCGTGAAAGACAAGATCAAACCGAAGCTGGAACAGGTTGACGGGGTTTCGTCGGTAACGATGGTGGGCGGACAGGAGCGGGAAATCCGTGTCGAAGTGGACAACCAGAAACTCAACGCGTACGGGATTTCGATTCTCCAGGTCGCGCAGGCACTGGAACGCGAGAACCTCGATTTCCCGACCGGCAAGATCGACGAGCCGGTGCATGAGTACATCGTCCGGATTGCGGGAAAATTCCGCTCGCTGGACGAAATCCGAAACGTCGTCATCGCGTCGCACGCGAACGGCGTGGTGTACCTGAAGGACATCGCCGCCGTGCTGGACTCCCGCAAGGAGACCTACACGCTCAGCCGGCTCAACAATGAGTCGTCCATCGCCCTGCTCATCCGGAAACAATCGGATGCCAATAGCGTGAAAACAAGCGACATGCTCCAGGCGGCGATGGCGAGGGTCGAATCGGACTACGGCAACCGCGTGAAGTTCACCATTGCCCAGGACCTCACCACGTTTACCCGGAACTCGCTGCGCGAAGTCCGGCGCGATCTCTTCCTGGCGATTCTGATGGTCGCCATCGTGCTTTTTTTGTTCCTGCACAGTTTTCGCAACTCGCTGATCGTTCTGCTCGCCATTCCGACGTCGCTGATCTCGACTCTCTTCTTCATCTGGCTGTTCGGGTTCACGATCAACCTGTTGTCGTTGATGGCCCTGACGCTGGTGATCGGGATCCTGGTGGACGATTCGATCGTGGTGCTCGAGAACATCCACCGGCACCTCGAGCAGGGACGCGATCCGGTGAACGCCGCAATCGAGGGGCGGAGCGAGATCGGGTTTGCCGCCATTGCAATCACGCTGGTGGACGTGGTCGTGTTTCTGCCGATTTCCCTCGTCGGCGGGCTGGTCGGGCGCATTTTCAGCGAGTTTGGCATTACGGTGGTCGTCTCCACGCTGCTTTCGCTTTTTGTTTCCTTCACGCTGACGCCGATGCTCGCCGCGAAATGGTCGCGGATCACGCATCACGCAGAGGGTAGCATGCTCGGGCGAGTGGTGCGCGTGCTCGACGATTGGCAAACCCGGCTGGGTGAACGCTACGAAGCGGTCCTTCAATGGGCCCTGAGCCACCGGATCACCATCATTGCCATCAGCGCCGCCCTCTTGATAGGGTCGATCGCATTGATCCCGCTCGGGTTCATCGGCACGGAGTTCATGACGGATTCGGACCGCGGAGAATTCGCGGTGAACATCGACATGCCGCTTGGCTCGACGACCGAGAAGACCGACCAGGCCGTGCGCCAGATCGAAGCCTATGTCGGCTCACTGCCGGAAGTGGACCGCTTTCTCTCGACTGCGGGCAGGCAGGAGAGCCAGTGGAAGAACTCCGACCAGTCAAACCTCGGCCAGGTGCAAATCAAACTGATCGACAAACGTCGGAGGTCGCGTTCCACCCAACAGATCATGATGGCCATCAAGGAGGAAGGGGCGAGGATCCCTGGATTGAAGACCAGCTTTCACACGATCAGCATGTGGGGGGCCGCGAACATGGCGCCGCTGCAGATCGAAGTCATCGGCCAGGATCTCGACCAGGTCGTGAAGTACTCCGGACGGGTGGCCGACATTCTTGCAAAGGCCAGGGGGACAGTCGATGTGACGAGTTCCTGGGAAGAGGGGAAGCCGGAGGTGAAAATCGAAATCGACCGCGACAAGACTGCACGGATGGGGTTGACCCTCGCAGAGGTCGGCATGGCGGTGCGGACCGCACTTGAAGGGGACATTTCCACGAAATATCAGGAGGGCGACGCCGAAATCGACACGCGCGTCGTGCTGAACAAGGAGAGCCGTTCGCGGGCGCAGGACGTCGGCGATATCACGCTGGTGAATCATTACGGGCAACCCGTTCGCCTGAGCCAGGTGGCATCAATCTATTATGGCCTGGGACCTTCGCAAATCCAGCGGAAGGACCGGGAACGATTGATCACGGTTGCGGCGAACCTCTCCGGTGAGGTCCCGCTCGGTCAGGTCACCCAGGAAGCGGAAACGATGATCAACGCGCAAGGAATTCCTTCCGGGATCCGGGTCTTTTACGGAGGCGACACGGAAAACATGCGCGACATGTTCAGCGACATGACGATCGCCCTCAGTCTCGCAGTGTTATTTGTTTTCATCATCATGGTCAGCCTGTTTGAATCGTATATCCATCCGTTCACGATCATGTTCTCCCTGCCGCTTGCCCTTGTCGGCGCACTCGGCGGGCTGGCGCTGACGGGCAAAACGCTGAGCATGTTCACGATGATCGGGATCATCATGCTGATGGGACTGGTCACCAAGAATGCCATCCTGCTGGTGGACTTTACGAACACACTCCGTTCGCGCGGGCTGTCGATGCACGACGCGCTCGTGCAGGCAGGGAAGACGCGTCTGCGCCCCATCATCATGACGACGGCGACGATGGTGTTCGGGATGATGCCGCTGGCCGTGGCGCTGGGTGCCGGCGCAGAAATGCGCCAGGGAATGGGTGTCGTCGTCGTATGCGGTCTCATCAGTTCGACCCTCCTTACTCTCATTCTGATCCCGGTGATCTACACGTACGTCGACGGACTCCGCGCGAGTCTCCCGGGGTTGTTCAGGCGCGTTGCGTGGGCTGCGCGGATTCCGTGGAAGGGGCGGCCTGCTTCGGTGCAGGAAGAGGGCGCAGCGTAGCAGAAGCGCAGGGAGAACCGAAGAGACGCAGGGACTGTGAGATCGGATGACGATGGGACGATAGTCCAAGCTGAGCGAGTGAACCCTGAACCCCGATATCTGATGCCCGGATTGATTTTATCGGAAGGTCTTGGTAGTTTGGTTGCGAGAAACCATACTCGTGCAGACCCCCAAGAGCGCTTCTATCGTGAACTCTCCTGTCTACGCCGCCTGGCAGGAGGCACTGACGGATCGGTCGTTCAGACGACAACTGATCTGGACCCTTGTTCTTCTTGTCGGCACACTCGCGGGACTCTCGCATTTTCTTGAGTTTGTGGAGGGCCGGCCGGGCTTCATTGTTGGCGATCCTGTTCTGCAGCGCATTCCCCCGATCGATCTGACCTGGTTCACCTTCGCGCTGATCTACCTCGGTCTGATCGTCGGATTTGCAACGCTGGGCCGCTCCCCCCGGGTCCTTCTCATCGCGCTGCAGGGCTACATCCTTATGGTCGCCGCACGGGTGGCGATGATGTATGCTCTCCCTCTGGATCCTCCCGCAGGACTGATTCCTTTGAACGACCCTCTCGTCCAATTCTTCGGAAGCGGAAAGCCCCCGACGAAGGATCTGTTCTTTTCAGGACACACGTCGACGCTCTTTTTGCTCTATCTTACTGCCCAGACGAAGAGGCTTAAAGCACTCTTCTTGTTTTGCACGATCAGTGTCGGGATCGCAGTGATCCTCCAGCATGTCCACTACGCTGTCGACGTTCTCGTGGCACCGTTTGTTTCCTACGGGGTCCTGCGCCTTGTGCAAAGACTCCATCGACGGTCGTCGCTCCGGATCATTCGTCGCGATCGTTTTGCCGCACGAAAGAACGGCACGGCATCGATCATGCTTTTGGCGCTCCTGCCCGCCTTTTCCCCCGCTCAGTCGGTGATAAAGGAAGACAGCCTCTTTGCACCGGATCTGGGTCACATCCAGCACTTTGCCGTCGTCCTCCCTGCAGACTACTCTCCACAGAAGAAATACCCGATTCTCTACCTGCTTCATGGGCTCTGGGGATCCTACCTCGATTGGAGCGAGAAAGGTCATATTCAGATTCACGCCTCCGACTATGAACTCATTGTCGTGCTGCCCGACGCCGGAAATTCCTGGTATCTGAACTCGGCCGCGAATTCGCACGACCGGTTCGAGGACTTCGTGATCAACGACCTTCGCGATACGGTCGAATCACGGTATGCGATCGATACGACCCGTCGCGCGATTGCCGGTCTCTCGATGGGTGGCTACGGTGCATTCATGCTTGCCCTCCGGCATCCCGGGTTGTTTCGTTTTGCGGGTGGACTGAGTTCTGCGATCTCGTTGCCACGCGATATCGCCGATGGCCGTCCCGGGATCAGGCCGGAAGATGCGGGCCTTTTCGGTCCGGAAGATTCCTGCCTGGCGCATGATGTCGTCGCCCTGACGCATCGCATTCCCGCGCCGGAGGCGCCGTATTTTTATGCGACCGTCGGGATTCAGGATGAATTCCGAGCGTTTCTCCCGTATCACCGCCTCTGGACCGACTCGCTCCGCGCGAAGGGCATTGCCTACGAGTATCACGAAGTTCCCGGAAAGCACAATTGGAAATTCTGGGACAGGGAAATCGCTCCGTTGCTCTCGCGGATGGCAGAACTTCTTCCAATCACCTCCGCGGATCACCATGGTCAGCGCTGATCGTCGGCCGGGTCGTGCTTTCCGCCGTCTTCTTCCCCGGATATTCTGGATTTTCATCGTCGTCCTTGTTCTCGGGTACAGCGGGATGGGGATGTGGTTTGTGATCAACGAACAGAGGCTCGTGCTCCACCCTACGCGGACGATTGTCCGTCCGGAAAACACTCCGGATTTTTCGTATAACCGCGTTGAGGTGCAGACGGCAGACAATGTTCGCCTGGTCGCATGGGAGATGCGCTGTCCCCGGGGAGACTCCAGCGGCATCTGGGTTCTCTATCTACACGGCAATGCAGGGAACATCTCGGATTGCGTCGATCGCTACCGACAGCTCGAACGGCTCGGCGTCAACGTCTTTGCGGGAGATTACCGGGGATTCGGAGAGAGCGACGGGCACCCGGACGAGGAGGGGCTTTCGCTGGATGCCGACGCAATGGCGGACTATCTGACGGACGTCCTGCGGGTTCCGCCGCACCATATCATCGTTTACGGACATTCGCTCGGCGCCGCTGTCGCGATCGATCTCGTCGGACACCTTGATGCCGCGTGTCTGATCGTGGAAGGCGCGTTCACATCGATGGTCGATCGGGAACAGCAACTTTATCCGCTGCTTCCTGTGAAGCTCCTCGCCCACTACCGATTCAACTCGATCGGCAGGGTCGGGGCCCTGACGATCCCCAAGCTTTTCATTCACGCGGTGGATGATAAGAGCATCCCGTTTGCCCAGGGTCGACTGCTTTTTGATGCCGCCGCTCCTCCAAAATCTTTCCTCTCCCTGCATGGTGGTCATACGGATTGCATCCTTGTCGATGACGACAACTTTCTGAACGGCGTCCGGTCGTTCTTGATCGGGGTTTCGGTTCTGCCCATTCCTCAGCGACCCGTCTCCTCGTCCGCCGATTAATGATCCGGCTTTGGAGTTCTCAACTGCAATAACGAGGTGATTCATGTGTCTTCTCCGTTCTGCGATGTCCTTCATTGTTGGTCTGGTTGCCGTTGCCGGTGTTCACGCGGAAGGCAACGACCCGGTCGCCGACCCGCATGCCGTTGTGAGCGTGGGGAATGCCCGGTTCACGATCCTCACGCCGCAACTTGTCCGTCTCGAATGGTCTCGCGACAAGAAGTTTGTCGATTACGCATCGTTCGTCTTCGTCAATCGGAAGATGCCGGTACCGCATTTCGTGCGATCAGCGGCAGGCGACACTGTGGTGATACGGACGGATTCCCTGGAGATCCGCTACATCCCGGCACAAGGAAGATTCAGCGACAGCGATCTGGAGGTCCGGTTCTCGATGAACGGCGGGATGCGGTTGTGGAGCCCGGGGATGCAGGACAGCGGGAATCTGAAGGGGACGACCCGGACGCTTGACGGCGTGGAAGGGGCAACGCCGCTGGAAGACGGCCTTCTCTCACGGGACGGATGGACGGTGGTGGATGACAGTCGACGCCCGCTGCTCGACAATTCCTCCTGGCCCTGGGTGATGGCGCGACAGGATACCGGCGGGCAGGACCTGTACTTTTTCGGTTATGGCCATGGGTACCGCAAAGAATTGTCTGACTTCACAAGGGTTGCCGGGAAGATCCCCATGCCGCCCCGGTTTGCGTTCGGCACATGGTGGTCGCGCTACTGGGCGTACACGGACGAAGAATTCAAGGATCTGGTCCGGCAATTTCATATGCACGATGTTCCACTGGACGTTCTCGTCATCGACATGGATTGGCACCTGACGTTCGATATGCGATGGAGCAAGGACGTGCGCGATCAGGCGGGGGAGAGATTGGGTTGGACGGGGTACACGTGGGACAGAAACTACTTTCCGGATCCGCTGGGATTTCTTGCGTGGTGCAGGAAGCAGGGGCTCCAGACCACGGTGAACATTCACCCCGCCTCCGGCATCCAGCCGCACGAAGAGGTTTATCCCGCCATGGCAAAGGCGATGGGGATCGATCCATCGACGAAGAAGTATGTCCCGTTTGATATTACCAACAAGACGTTCGCGACGAACTATATGGATATCGTCATGCACGGCCTTCAAAAGGAAGGGATCGATTTCTTTTGGCTCGATTGGCAGCAGTGGAGCACCACCCCGATCCCGGGTGTCACGCCGACGTGGTGGTTGAACTATGTGTTCTTCACGGACATGGAGCGTGAGGGGAAGGCGCGGCCGCTGCTGTTCCACCGGTGGGGGGGATTGGGAAATCACCGGTACGAAATCGGTTTCTCCGGAGATGTTATTTCGGTCTGGCCGTCCCTGGCGTTCCAGCCGTACTTCACGGCGACGGCGGCGAATGTCGGGTTCGGCTATTGGAGCCATGATATCGGCGGGCATATCACCGGAGTCATTTCACCCGAGATGTACACCCGCTGGATCCAGTTCGGCGTATTCAGCCCGATCCTCCGCACCCACACGACGAAAAACCCCAACGCGGAACGGCGGATCTGGGCGTATCCGATCGATGATTTTCTTCGCATGCGCGATGCATTTCTCCTGCGCTACGCACTGATCCCTTACATCTATACGGAGTCGCGCCGCGCATACGACACAGGGGTGTCCATTTGTCATCCCCTGTACTATGACTATCCCGAGCTCGATGCGGCATACAGATCGCCGCAGGAATACCTTTTCGGGAGCCAGATGCTCGTCGCGCCGGTCGCGTCGCCCATCGCAAAGGACTCCCTCGTCGCCGGTCAGACAATCTGGTTGCCGCCCGGGGAATGGTTGGAATGGTACACCGGAACGATGCTGCGCGGCCCGGCAACGGTGACGCGCTACTACGCCCTGGACGAGGTTCCTGTCTTTCTCCGATCGGGAGCGATCATTCCCATGGAGCCGAAGATGCTGCACACCGGCGAGAAGCCAGTCGACCCGTTGATTCTGGCGATTGCACCCGGTGATTCCGGCTCGACGGAAATCTATGAGGATGAGGGGAACGACACTGCCTACAAGCGCGGCGTGGGGACGTGGCTCCCTGTCTCGTATCGCAAGGCGGGAGATGGACGCGAAACGGTTGCCATTGGTCCCGTTCGTGGCGGCTACCCGGGGATGTTGAAGGAGCGGAGCTTCCACATCGAATTGCTTTCCGCGTTTCCGCCTGAACGGGTGGAGGTGAACGGGAAGCGGCTCGATTTCACGCACGACGAAAAAAGCGTCGGCTGGCGGTATGACGGGGACCATACAACCGTAAAGATCCTCACGCCGGAGTATGCCGCCGGGAGCAAGGTATCGGTGGAAGTGTACGGGGCGCAGGGGAGCGATCGCTCGATGATCGACGGTCTCCCGGGAAAAATCGCACGCATGAAACGTGCAATGCCGATCTTGAACAGTCAGTGGCCAAAGGAATGGTCGCCGGACGTGCTCATTCACGCCGCGCAAACGGGAGACAGGATGACGATCTTCCCGAAGACGGCGGTCGAAGAGATGAAAGCGTTCACGGGATACCGGGAGAGGATTCTGGATAGTGTGGGGCACATGACGCTCCCGGACAGCATTCGGGCAAAGGTGGTGAACCACCTGACGGCCGGATGGTGAAATCGAAGGCGGGCGTTGCGTTCATAGTCAGGAGTTCATTTGATATCCGTGGAACATAGAGGCGGCAACTGGTTCAGGCGCATAGACTGGGAATCCGACGACGTCTACTCACCGGACACGGCAACCCTGTTGTTCGGCAGCGCACTTCTCTTCGTTGCGTTGGTCCTGATCAAGGTCGTATTCCAGCCACGGGGGACCTTCTTCATCGGTGCGATCTATGTCCTCTTGCTCTTGTCGCTTGCGGTATTTTCGCTGGGCTCTGTCGTCTTTCTTTTTTGGAGAGTCAGGAAGTTTGGCCTTCTGCTGTCGTCGTTGCCGCTGGCAATCAATCTTCTCACTCTCGCGACGCTGAACCTCTTTGGTGAGCAACGTCTGTATCTTTCAGACAGGGATGTCATCGTTTATCACCGACAATATTCCGACGATGGTCGTTTTGTGACGTTCGCGTACACTCTTGACGATGGCCCGGAAGGGACCCCGGTCTATGAATGTGTCATGCCTGTCGCGGATACCACGAAGAACCTGACTCACTACCGCATGCCGCTTGATCTGACTGCGCGAGGCTGGAATCCGGACAACAGTCTCAACGTTGTCAGCCTGGAACCGGAGGGTTCCGACCGAAGGCACCTCCGATCGGGCGACACGCTCGTCGTCCACGGAACAACATTGCGGGTGGCGGGGGAATAAACGACTCTTCGGCGGATTGTCTCACGCACAGATTCGATGGGTGTGGCGGGTGGCGATCAACTTTCTATTTTATCGGACTCAGCCCCGGCCACGGTGTCACGCCATTCAGCGCCGGGACGATCACCCTCCGGAGCTTAAGGAAATCGAGCTCGCCAGTTTCGCTGTAGAGGATCTTCCCATCAAGGCCGATGACAAGCGTGTGAGGCAGCGCGCCCGTCCATTGGGGATCGATCGCGGCCATGAGTTTGTATTTCTCATCCTCTCCGAAGATGAGATTGCGCGTGGATGCATGATGGTCCTGGAGGAATCGGAGGACCTTTGCCTTCTCGTCCGGGAACTGTGCAGCGACTGTGACCAGTTCGAAATCCCTGTTTCGGTAGCAGAGGTTGGTTTCGATCAGATCGTTGAATTCCGACACGCACGGTCCGCACCACGTCGCCCAGATGTTGATGACCCGGACCTTTCCGGATTTATTTGCCCGGAGTTCCTTGAGCGCAGCGGCAGAGGCGGGTTCGACCGTCACTTTCTCCTTTCGGACCTTCTCCAGCCATGCGGCATTGGATTCGGCTTTTTCCGCCCATTTGATTGAGCAGCCGAAGACCATTGTTTCCTTCACCGCCGGCTCCTTGTCGGCCAGAAGAGCGTCGAGAGCATCGCGCGTATCGTGGTGTTTCACGAGGTCTTCCCGTTCGGAATCGTCGATCCGGCCTCGAAACTGGAGACGGCGTGCGGCATCGAAGATAAAGACGTGGGGGGTTGCTGCCGGTCCGAATTGGGCTGCAACCGTCTCGGTGGGGCCGTCGTCGAGATAGGGGAGATTGAAGTGACGGTCGGCGGCGCGGATGATCATCGAAGCGAATGTGTCGTCGAGGTCCGTGTACCCCTGCTCATCAAGGCGGACAGATTCCGCATGGTTTGGATTGATCGCAACGAACGCGACCCCGCGTGGCCGGTACTCTGCGACCAGCCGGTGGATGCGTCCCTCGTAGGCCTGAGCGGTGGGACAGTGATTGCAGGTAAAAATCACCACAAGGATCCTTGCGTCGGAAAAGTCCTTGAGCGCGTACGTCCGTCCGTCGACGCCGGGCAGCACAAAATCCGGAGCCGGAGATCCGAGCGGCAGGAGCGGATGGTGTTCGCCCTGAGAATACGCCGAGGCAACGGCGAGGAGGAGCATGCAAGCAAGAAGTCGTCGCATAGTTCACTGAGAGGTATTGAGAAAATGCACCTGGGAGCATCCGTTCGGGTCCATCGGAGAAGGATCCGATTGGACAGATGATGCGAACCAAGGTATTGCGGAGTTTTCGAAAAAACAACGCCTCGCGTGGCCAATCCTGTGCTCCGGTGATTGGACACGAAAAGGACGAGACCGGGTGCACAAGCGAATTGCTCTTCTCCGAAGGAATATCTAAATTTCCATGCAGCAGCGCTGAGGAAGGGGGGACATCTTCCGAAGAGTCGGGCTTCGACTGGCAGGAGGCCAAGGATGGAGTATACGATCACACCCGCGAAGGATGGCAAGTACATCATCCTGAAAGTCCGGGGAGACATTACTCGCCAATCGGCAATGCGAATGAATCTTGAAGCGCACAGCCTTGGCAAGCAACTGGGGATCAGGCGCTATCTCGTCGATGCAACGGAAGCAAGAAATGTTGAGTTCAACACGGAGAATTACCAATTCGCGTACATGGATATGCGGACGATGGAAGGGATTGACAAGCATGCGCGCGTAGCCACTCTGGTAAGTCCGGACGACCATTCGCACGACTTCATGGAAACTGTAGCAAAGAATGCCGGATTGGATGTCAGTCTCTTCACCAGCGCTGAAGAGGCGATTCACTTTCTCACCTCCGGGCTCAGGCCCGGTCCACCCACCCCGAAAGACGAGTAGCGCGTCACGGCGAGTCTTCGAATCAGGCATGCCTCCCAACGCCGCGGGTGTCGCCAGAGGCACTCATCCTGAATATTTCGATGTCCACTCGGCTATCCCGGACATTTGACATTTCACAGGATCGCTGGCGTCGCCCAGCTGGTAGAACTGCTGGTATGTGCGCATCGACAGTCGCCGATTCATACACAGAACCGGCGATTGTCTATTATGAGGAGGGCTTGAGCGACGTACTCCTTCACCGCGGCGGCTGAACAGCGAGATCAGAATTGCAGCGTTACCCCACGTGGCCGTGTTGGTGAAGCCGCTGCGGCTGGTGCTCCAGTGAACCCGATCGGACAGCCATGGCAATATCATCGACGGAGTGCAGCTCTGAAAGGATCACCGCCAGACCCGCCCCCGTGAGATGGATATAGGCTCCGTCGCCCATCCCGCGGGCAATGACCACCTGGCAGTCCAGAATAGGTTCCACCATTGCGCTGTGATGCGCGGAGTGCGGAGCGCGGTCTTCCGCATGCACATGCGGGCCGCCTGATCCTTGCGGAGCCGTCTTTGGGCGCTGTTCGCGTCCAGCGACTTCGCCTTCCTTCATGGTCAGCACTGCATAAAATGGTGCACGACCGAAATGCGACGACACATTCTTGCTGACGTCACTGGCAATTGCGATCTTTGCATTCTTCAGTTCCATGAGAACCTCTGTGTCTTGTTGGTGAGTTGGTATGTCCTGATATGTTTGGACCGGGCGGCAACATCTTCTGCAGGGTACGGTCCGCCTGATCGCCGGCACGATAGGCTGGCGATGGCGACAATGGGGACAGGTCAGCTGCCCGCCCTCCTCGTAGCGATAGGCCCCGCCCGTGATGGAAATTCCGTTGCCGAGGGCCAGAGCGTTCGTGACGGTACGGCGTCCGCTGGCGAGAATCCGACCTACGGTTTGCCGCGATATCGCCATCCTTTGTGCCGTTGCTACCTGGCTTAATCCCTCGAGGTCGATCAGCCGCATGGCCTCCAGTTCCTCGATTCGAAGGGACGAACAGAACGATTCCCCGTCCGGGCGTCCGTCCGGCAGAAAGCGGGCGACTGGAGGGATGCGTGTGAGATGTCTGAACCGTTTTGGTCTGGCCATGGTACAGTTATGGGCGTATGCTCATACCAAGAGATCCCCGGTGCCGATCATTGTCAAGCAGGTCCGCAAAAGAAACCCCGGAATCATTTGTGCAACGACACAGTCGTCGTCGTTGCCTTCTTCGATGGGCCTTCGCCGTTCTAACGCCTAAGAAGCCCCCTACCAGAACTGAGAACGGTCTCCCGCTTTCAACCGGAAACACGCCTCCACTGGGCGAATTCGCACTGGCATACTTCATGAACATATACTCATACAGTCAAAGTCGATGAAGGATAGTGCCATGATAGTTCCACGTACGGCCGTCGACGCGAAAGCCGAAATCCTCGCCGCGATTGCTCACCCGAACCGCATTCGCATTCTTGAACAGTTGCGGCACGGGGTCAAGTGCAACTGTGAGCTTGCCCCCGCCCTGGACCTGGAGCAATCGAACCTTTCCCGCCATCTCAAGATTCTCGTGCAGGCAGGCGTGCTCCTGTCATGGAAGGATGGTTTGCGGGTCAACTTCAAAATCGCTGATGAGAGAATACTGAAGATTCTCGATCTCGCCGCTACTGTGGCGAAGCAAAGCGTCGAAGCGAAAGTTGACGCGCTTGAAGAAGCGTAGGAATGGAATATTACAGATAGGCGAGGAGGTGCGACGATGACAATATATCCCATTCATCAATTTCATAACTCTCTAAATTCTTACTATATAATCATTAAAGGATTTGAATCTGAATGCTGTCTTAGAAAAGGTTGAAGATTATCGACTGATTGCTTCCTATGGGATTATGCGACTCCGCATTAGTGATCTACTAGTACATCGTGTTCTCAGACTGGTGCCTTCTGTCGACAAGCTGAAGGAAATTCTTCGTACCAATCGGAGCCTACAATGAATAAGTTGATTGAGCGTTATCCTATCGAGACGTTTGTTGCGTTTCTGCCTCTCTGGATTGTCCTCTATATTGCCATTCAATCCATTGCAGAATCGTCATCCCCTGTCCGGACTTCCTCCGGGCGAACACCTGAGGAAGCTGTCCGATTCTTCGTTTTCGAGACCCCCAAGGTGCTCCTCTTGCTTACGCTTGTAGTTTTCGGTGTCGGATCGTCCGCACCTTCTTTTCCCCCGAACGCACACGTAGAATTCTCGCGGGAAATCCCTCTTCCTCTGGAACCTCCTCTCAAGCATGCTCGGCATCGTTACGCCGTTCTGTTCTTGTTCGGCTATTCCGCTCTTCCTCGGTTTCGTGTAGTCAGCTGTTCCCCTCGGCGTCACATTTTCGTTCCTCGTTGCAGCTCCCATGATCAACGAGATCGCGGTGGTCCTCCTGTTCGGCCTCTTCGGCTGGGAGACGGCGCTGTTGTATGTCGGCACCGGATTACTGATTGCGATTTCCGCGGGGTACGTCATCGGCCGTTTGAAGGTCGAGCGCTTCGTCGAGGGGTGGGTTTTTCAGGTTCACCCGACAATGCAAACCCTGGAGGACTGTCCCATCGTTCAGGGATCGCATTCAGGCAGGATACGATGCCGTAAAAGAAATCGTCTAGAAGGTGTGGCTATATATTTTCGTCGGTATTGGCGTCGGTGCCGTCATTCACGCACGTGCCAGAGAACTTCATGGCCGGCCTGATGGGAAAATCCGCGTGGTGGTCAGTTCCTGTAGCTGTTCTCATCGGCGTGCCCCTGTATCGATGCTGCCGGCATTATCCCCATCGTCCATGCCTTGCTTGAGAAGAGTGCTTCGCTCTGCACAACTCTCTCATTTATGATGGCAGTCATCTAGCTCTCATCCCAGAGACGATCATCCTCCTAAAGTGCTGAAGCTGCCACTCATCTATCTTTTCAACGTAGTCACCACAACATCATTATCATAAATATATCTTTAATGTAATCTTTAGTACAGAGGATCGATGACAATTCGTATTCTTGGCACAGGCTGCGCGAAATGCAAATCGCTCGAAGCGCGGATCCGACAATTGGTGGAAGAGCATCATTTGCCAGCAGAGATTGAAAAGGTCACCGATATACGGGAAATCATGAAGTACGGCATCATGGCGACGCCCGGTCTGGTGATCGATGGTGTGATGAAAAGCGTTGGGACGGTGCCGAAAGACTCACAACTTCTCGCATGGATAAAGGAACAACACAATGAAACCCGGTAAATTTCTCCTGATCCTCGCTGTCAGTCTCGGATCCATTACCACAGCAATTGTATGGGCACAATCGGTCAAACCCGCGCCACAATCGAAGGGGACTGTCGCCGCAGTGAAGCCCGCCGTCACCTTCATCGAACTCGGCTCGGTAAACTGCATTCCGTGTCGACAGATGCAGCCGGTCATGAAGGCGATCGAGGGGAAATACGGGAAGCAGGTCAACGTAGTCTTTCATGATGTCTGGAAACCCGATCAGCGCAAGTATGCGGAGCAGTATGGGATACGCGTCATTCCCACGCAGGTCTTCCTCGACGAAAGCGGGAACGAATTTGCCCGGCACGAAGGGTACTACCCCGAGGCAGAGATCCACAAACTCCTCCAGAAACGCGGGTTGAAAGTCAGTCAGGGGGAATGACCGATGCTTGAGGCGCTCTTCACATGGCTCACGAATGCCATGAGTCAACAGTTCGAGATCGCGCTCGTCGCGGCCCTGGGGTGGGGTGTCATCAGCATTCTTCTCAGCCCGTGCCATCTTTCGAGTATTCCTCTCGTGATCGGGTACATCAGCAGTCAAGGACGGGAAGGGGTGGATCGCTCGTACTGGCTCTCTTTTGTGTTCGGCGTCGGGATCCTCATCACGATCGGCCTGGTGGGACTCATTACTGCATCCGCTGGCCGTATGATGGGAGACGTCGGCGTGTGGGGCAATGTCATCGTCGCCGCCGTGTTCTTTGTGGTCGGACTGTATCTGCTGGACGTGTTGAAACTCTCCTGGAACGGGATCATTCCCCGGACGTCGATTGCGAGAGGATGGAAGGGGGCGTTCCTTCTGGGACTGATCTTCGGCATAGGACTTGGCCCCTGCACATTCGCGTACATGGCGCCTGTTCTCGGGGTTGTATTCAGCGTGGCGACAACAAGCATGCTCAAAGGGCTTTCACTTATCGCGGCGTTCGGCGTCGGTCATTGTGGGGTGATCGTGGGGGCCGGAGGTGCTGCGGGAACGGTCCAGAAGTATCTCGACTGGACCGAACAGTCGAAGGGCGCGACGTGGCTGAAACGCAGCGCTGGGGTGCTTGTGATCGTGGGCGGTATATACTTTGTCTATACGGCATTTTGGGCATAGCTATTTGACAATCATCGTCTCTTACTAATCCGACTAGCTATTGAAGAACCACCTGCTGCAATGGATCAGGTGTTTCTGGTACTATATCCCGCCCGGGGATGAATAGCGCTGCACGGAAGCCCCGTTGCAGGAATACAGACTCTGTCGCGAGCGATAGATCTCATCGCGCGGGAGCGACCATCTGGACCGGAAGGGCATCCCGAGACGATTAAGCCCGCGCGGCGATGATGCTTCCAATTACGAAAACGGAGGAAATTATGAAAAAAGCGATTCTCATGTGTACCTGCAGTTTTTCATATCCCAGCATGAAGGACATCAACTTTGGCGAGCTCTGCGAGCCGTTCGCACGGAATTGCCGCACGACTACCTGCTGATGCACCCGCGTCTTTGCGAAGAGAACGGCTAGAATCTGATGTAAGATCTGCTCAAAGACAGCGTGTCATACATCACCCCTTCCTGCAAGGTGTAGAAACAGAAGAAACTTCTCCGGGACGAGTTCCAGCGGGCAGGGATTCCGATGGACAACCGATGGAAGCCCACATGCCTGTCTTTCAAGGACACGGCGGCCGCTTTTGAGGACATCAAGAAGGCCCTTGGGGAGGTCGAGTGTGCCCGGAAAATACATGAACATACCGCGCGAAGAGATCCCATGGTTTCCGGTGATCAACCAGGATCTCTGCGACAATTGCGGCACGTGCATCGACTTCTGCAGCAACGGCGTGTTTGCACTGGACGATATCGAGACGAAAGTCGTCGCTCCCTTCAACTGCGTTGTGGGGTGCAGTTCCTGCCAATTGCAGTGTCCTAAGGAGGCAATTCACTTCCCTTCGAAAGACGAGTTAGTGAAGGTGCTAGGCGAACTCCGCCCAAAGTACTCACGGCACGCCGGATAGTTTAGAGCCTGCGTGCCATACATCGTCCTGAGCGAGGTGTAACACTCACCATTCTGTCATAGACACTAATATGGAAAAGTAGATAATAGCAAAGGATCTGAGCAGTCAAGTCTGGCACGGTGTGCCAAGACTAGAAGTACCATGGTTTCCCACGATTGACGATGATGCCTGCATCGGATGCGATTTATGCTATCTGAGCTGTGGCAGAGAAGTGTTCGAGCGCTACGAGGAGAATCGGATCGAGATTGTCGAGAGACCCTTCAACTGTATGGTTGGTTGTTCCACCTGCAATACCGTATGTCCGGTGTAAGCAATTTCGTTCCCCGGTCGCGATCTGATCTGGAAAGTCGAGAAAGAGCACCGTATTTTCAACATCGTGAAGAAGGAAGCAAAAGAAAAGCGCGAGAAGATTCAGATGCAGAGGGAACGCACAGCGGCGTAAGCAGAGCTTGCGAAGGCAAACCGCCGTGTCAAGGTGGAGGTTGCCGGTCAGTTTGGCGAGAAGAAATTCCTGACCCAGCTCTACGACGCCATAGTCTGAAGATCTATTGATATCGTGAACTTCACACTGTAGATCCCTACTCTGAAAGGACATCTCCAGTTTGCACCAGGTTTCCTGTCCTTCTAAGTTACTTCGGAGAACGACTAGTAGTCTCAGGTCTCCTTAACGTGATTCGACGGCTCGTTCAAACGTCTTCTGTGCTGTGAAAGACCCGCGGGTTGCCTAAGTGAGGTTCCGCAACTATGAGACTCGACCAAAGAGAAGGCACCGTGAAATCTTTCGTTGCCGTTTTGACATTCCTGTGTGTCGGTTTGCTGCAACCGTTGGCTGAAGCCCAACTGGCATCCAGAGAATATATCCTTCCGCTGTACAGCGCGATAACGACTGCCCTGAGGTTGCATCCGGGACTGAACGCGTCGGATGCTCTCGTGCAGGCAGCGGAATACCGGGTCGATCAAGCCACGGGTGGCTATCTTCCTCAGCTCAATTTCAACACGTCCTACACACTATAGGATTAGGTGTTGCCCAACAAGAAAATCTTCCTGGGCAATTCGTTGAACGACGTTTACGCGGAGTTCACGGTTCAACAACTTCTCTACAACGGCGGCCGTACCTCCATTCTATCTGATCTCGCACGCAATCTTCTTGATATAGAAACCATCAATCGTGAGCGGTTCCGGCAGAGTATCGTGTTCTCGGTTGCCCGAGCGTATCTTCTGGTCTTGAAAGCCGAACGCATCGTCAATGTGCAGCAACTCGCGATTGACAACCTTCGCGACCATTCAACAACCGCCGAGTTACTGTACCGGTCCGGCAAGGTCTCGCAACTCGACGTTCTCAAGGCCCAGATACAGCTCGCCCTTGCACGGGAGGAGCTTGTCAAGGCGCAGAACGCGGTCGCCGTCCGGCGGCAGGAATTGTTCGGCACGATGGGTCTTGATACGGTGTATGACTTCACGAGCGTCGACTTTGCGGAAGCGTTGTGGGAGCATGAACAAACGGCGCCTGTTGGAACGGATTCGCTTCTCTCTCTTCTCGCTCTTCATCCCGACATCCGGCGGGCACAGCTTGACGTTGAAGGCCGTACTCAGGAAACGGAGCTTGCGCGGACAGACTACTTTCCGTCGGCCTTTGTGCGTGGCAGCTATAACTGGGAGGATAGCCGCGTTTTGCCCGGTAACAAGAACTGGAACGTGGGCGTTGGCGTGTCGTTCCCAATTTTTCAGGGGGGTGCAACGAAGGCAGCGGTAGAACAGGCCGAAGCACGAACTGAAGCTTCCCGGTCGACCGGTGAGGGGATCCGCCAGAGACTTCGCGTAGCGGTGCGAACATCGGTGACGAACCTTGACGATACTCGCAGCCGCGTTCGCAGCGCTGAGGGAATTGTGCGGCTGGCAGAGGAAACAGAGAAAGTGGCGGGCTTGAAGTATCGAACGGGCAAGGGTTCGAATTTGGATGTCCTGGACGCGGAGACGGTGTTGACCAATGCAAGAATCAGCTTCGTCCAGGTTCTCACGGATTACGCCGCTGCTGTTGCAGAATTGAATTACAATCTCGGAAACACCGAGAGACCGTTTCAAGAATAGACAGGTTGAAACAATGAGAACGTCAAGGATCGTCACGGAGAGCGTCCTGGTGTTGCTGATCATTGCCGTGTTGGCGGGATGCCGTCACGATGATGCGCAATCGCAGAAAGCGACACCACCGAAGCCTGTCCTTGTGCAGGTCGTGGAAGTGAACCGTCACATACTCCAGTCAACGCTCGACATCGTCGGGACTATCGAACCCAAAATCTCGGCAAAAATCACTGCCCCGACTGACGGAGCTATTGAAGAATTGCACGTAAAGGAAAACGACTTCGTTCAAAAGAATCAAGTGATCGGCATCTTGAGCTCCGCTGACCGGCTTGCATTGCAGGGAGAGACACAGGCAAGATTGGAACGCGTGAAGTTACAGGCAGGAAGCAATGGGGAACTCCGACGTGCCACGGAAGACCGCGAGTATGCTGAACGTCTGTTCCTCGGAACACCCATCGTTTCGCCGATTGCGGGTCGTGTGATAGAAAAGCCAATTGAGGTCGGAACGGTGGTCAGTGCCAAGCAGCTCCTTCTGACGGTGGCCGACATGAATTCGCTGATCATCCGGACTGCCGTTTCCGAGCTTCTTCTTCCCATACTCAAACCCGGGCAGAAGCTCGCCGTTCGCGTGGATGCGTTTCCGGAGCAGCAATTCGTCGGGACGATCTCGCTCGTCAGTCCCCAGGTGAATCCAGCGACGCGAACGGGCGATGTCGAGGTTCGCGTCATGGACAGATCGGGCAGACTCAAGCCCGGCATGTTTGCAACGGTGACCATCGTGACAGAGCGTCGGGAGAAAGCCATTGCCATTCCCGGTGACGCTTTTATGACGAAGGCGGACGGGCAAACGATCGTCTTTATTGCTGAGGATAGCACTGCTCGCGAAGAGGGATCACCACTGGAATCGTCACGAAAACTGAAACTGAGATTACGAGCGGCCTTCAGCCGGGTTACCGGGTGGTTGTCATGGGTCAGGAATTGCTGAAAGAGGGTATGCCGGTGAAGGTCCAGGGGCCGAAGCAGAAACCGGAGAACGGGAAAGTGACTGTGCGGGAAGGTGGGCAATGAAACTTTCAGTCACAGCAATCAAACGCCCGGCTGCAACGATCATTCTGATGACGGCCATCGCCGTGGTGGGTATTCTTGGCTACAGCCAGCTACCCACCAACCTGCTGCCGGACATCACCTATCCGCTCGTGAAAGTGTACGTCACCTGGCGCGGGGCCACACCGGAAGAGATTGAGGACAATATCGCCAGCGTCATCGAACGGAAGATGGCAACCGTGGACGATCTCGACTACCTGGAGTCGCAGTCTACCGAGGGACTGTACAGCCTGATGGTCAATTTTGATTACCGCGCCGACCGGGATATCGCGTATCAGGATGTCCTGGCAAAGATGGGGTTGGTCCGGAACCAACTTCCCAAGGACGCCGAGGAGCCGTTGATCATCAAAGCGGACCCGTCACAATTGCCTGTGATGGATCTTCTGGTCACCTCCGAGAACATGAACCTCGTCAAACTGCGAACCTGGGTGGAGAACTATCTTCAGGATCAGTTTGTCTCCGTCTCCGGCACGGCGGGCACGGACGTGTCGGGAGGGTTGAAAAGGGAAATTCGCGTTCTCCTCCATCCCGAGAAACTCCAGGGGTACGGCATCACCATTGACCGAGTGTTGCAGCGGTTGCGCGATGAGAACATCGAGTTGTTAGGGGGAAGGGTGACCTCCGAACGGAAGGATTTCATTGCGCGCACTGTTGGTGAATTTCAGCGGGTCAGCGACATCGAGGATGTGATCCTTCAGACGAACAAGACAGGATCGACGGTCAGGTTGAAGGATATTGCGACGGTGAGTGATGCCTATGCGGTGCAACGCGTGAAGACAAAGCTCGCCAATACCGAAGGAGTGAAGCTCTCGATCTTCAAGCAGGCGGGAGCCAACACCGTCGAAGTGTCGGATCGTGTGCAGACACGCATCAAGGAATTGCAGCATGTGCTACCACCAGATGTCAGGATGGAAGTCATCTATGATCAGGCAGACTACATCCGTGCATCGGTGTCTGGCGTTCGCGATGCCGCACTCATTGCCGCCGTCCTGGTCGTTCTTGTGACTGCGTTCTTTCTCACCGGGTGGCGAAGAGTGGTGATTATCGCCCTCACGTTGCCTGTCACCCTTCTGGGGACGTTCTTCCTGATGAGGGTATTGGGCTATTCCATCAACATTCTCTCGCTGGGCGGCCTCGTCGTTGCCATCACGGTGCTGTTGGATAACGCCGTGGTCGTTCTCGAAAACATCACGCGGCTCCAGACCGAAGAGCCGGAGGAACGTACACCTGTTCAGACGGGCGCAACTCAGGTCTCCGGGGCAGTACTCACGGCAACGCTCACGTTCATCGCGCTGTTCCTCCCGTTCCTGCTTATCTCGGGACTCGTCTCTCTCCTCTTCCAGGAGCTGATCATCACTGTTGCCATAACGATCATTCTTTCGTTGGTGGTGGCACTCACAGTGACGCCTTCCCTGACCGCACTGTTGTTCCCGGAAGGGATCCTTGTCCCGACAAAGCTCGGATTGGCAGGTCGAATGGCTGAAGCGACGATGAAGAAGATTACAGCCGCGTATCGTCCCGTGCTTGCGTGGTCGCTCCGGTTTCGATGGGTCGTCATGGGGACTGTGCTTGCCCTGTTTGCGGTCGGCGTGTTCTTTTTGCTTTCGTTGGGCTCCGAGTTTCTTCCGCCCGCCGACGATGGATTGATTACCGTGAAGCTCAAAATGCCCACGGGAACCTCGGTTGAGCAGACGGACCGCGTGCTCGGACAAGTTGCGGAAATTGTTCAGAAGCAGCCGGCCCTCCAGCGGTATTCAGTGCTCTCAGGAGCAAAGGTCATCGGTCTCGTTACCTACGAACTGGCAAACGAAGGCGAAGTCGATATCCAGCTTGTGTCTCCGTCGAAGCGCACGACGACCACAGAGGCGTACGTTAAGCGACTCGGACCCGCGATCCAGCAGCAGGTGAAGGCACCCGGGGCCAAGATCAAGGTCTTCCATACAAAGCTCAAGGGCCTGCGGAGCATCGGTGACTTCGATATCGAAGTGGAGCTTCTCGCTCCGCGCACCGAAACAATGGAACACCTGTATGAAACAGCTGCCGGAGTCGCCGGGCGCATGAAGTCGCTTCCCGCTCTCACGAATATCGATGTGTCGATTGACATCACCAAGCCGGAGTATCAGGTGATGGTGAACAGAAAACGGGCGATGGATCTTGGGCTCAGCGTCAACCTAGTTGCGACCACCGTAAAGTCCATGGTGGATGGCGTCGTGCCGACGCGGTACAAGGAAGAAGGTTACTACTATCCCATACGCGCCGTCTTGAATGAACGGGATGTAACGAGCAAGAAGGACATCGAAGACATCGTTTTGTTCGCACCAAACGGCGGGATGGTGTTCCTTCGGGATGTTGCAACGGTGCAACAGGCATCGGGACCGCTGGAAATTGATCGGAAAGACCAAGCCCGAATGATCAAAGCGACGGCAACCGTAGGTGCAGGCACTGTGGGAGAGGCGACGGCGAAGGTGCAGCAGGTGTTGGCAGATTTTCCCCTTCCCCCCGGCTACACGGTTCGCTACGGAGGACAGTCGCAAATGCTCACGGAGAATATGAAGGCGATGATCCTCATTCTAGCGATCGCGATGTTCTTCGCGTACGTGGTGCTCGTCGTGAACTTTGAGGATTTCATCAAGCCATTTCTGATCCTGATCCGCGTCCCTCTGTCGCTCATCGGCGTTTCGCTCGCCCTCTGGCTCACAAACCAGGCCATTGGCGTGACGGTCATGATCGGCTTCATCATTCTCGCCGGTATCGAGGTGAACCAGGGAGTCATCCTGATTACCTTCATCGACGATCTTCGCCGCAAGGGGATTGGACTGCAGGAAGCGATTGTCACAGCTGCCACGGTTCGCCTGCGGCCCATTCTGATGACGGATGTCGTGGGCATCTTCGGGCTTCTTCCGCTTGCATTAAGTCTTGGTGAGGGAACCGAGTTGTTAAAGCCAATGGCAATTGCCGTCATCGGTGGATTGATCTTTGGACTGCTGCTGATCTTCCTGTTTTTGCCGGCGTTGTATCTCATATTTGAACATCGGAAAGCACTATCACAAACACAGGAGCAAGTTTCATGAAACACGCCATTTTCTCCCTCTTCCTCGGCGCGTCGATTCTTTCGAGCGTTGGTTTCTCACAACAGAGCAGTTTTGACAACGACGTTCACCCATGGCACAAGAAAGCAGTCATGACTTGCGGCATGATGCGGGACATGAAGACGTTCGACCAGCAGAAGATGCTTGCCAGTCTTGGAGAACTCGACAACGAACTGAAGCCCATCTCAGAAAAATACCTCAACAACCCACCGAAGGAGTATGCAGCCGACCCATTATGGAAGACCTACTTTGAGGATCTGGCGGACAACATTCGCATCGTCCGGGAAAGGGTCGAGAGAAAAGAGTACCGGTTGGCACAAAAATATTGCGGTCAGTTCTGCATGACGTTCGGCAAGATGCACAAGACGAATGGGCGCCTCACCTTGACGGACATGTTGTTCAGCCTCCGCATGGAAGTGAAGAACGGGGAGGACATGGTAAATGCAGGCAACCTCCAGGGCGCGAAGAGCCACGTGGTGACGCTTGCGAAACTACACGATAACATCCAACATCAACTTGCGCAGCCCAACAACATAAAACTCGCCGACATCCAGAAACCGTTGATGGCTGCGTACGGACAGTGGACGGAGGCAGCGAGCAACGGGGATTCGCAGAAGGCGGGAGAAGCATTCACGACATTCATGAACGAGTTTCCAAAACTGTACGGCGCAACGTTCTGACATTGAAAGCGAAAGGACTCAACAATGTTTGCACTTCCAGAGTGGACGTTTGAGTTTCACGGACACCGTTGTCCGTTCATGCCCATCGGATACCGGATGGGTTCACTCATGCTGAAGACGCTTGGCGTGCCGAGAGCGCAGGATCATGACTATTTCATGTTCTCCGAGCTTGGGGTCGGCCATCCACAGACCTGCATGATGGATGGTCTGCAAGCTTCCACCGGATGCACGTACGGCAAGCTCATGATTGAACGACAGAACTTCGGCAAGCTCGCAGCCACGCTCTGGACACCGACTAAAGGCGCTGTCCGAATTGCCGTCAAGCCCGAATTCACCGACGCTCTCGGCAAGTACGAGTTCTTCGACTATCGGAAGAAGGGGATTGAACCGTCACAGATCCCGGAGCCTGTTCGCTTAGAAATCATCAATGTCGTCCTCAATGCAACCGACGTAGAAATGTTCACGCTCAAGCTGTTACCCGATTTCCAGCACAAGAAAGTTCCCGGCTCGTTTAACAAGGCGAAGTGCGAGGTGTGCGGGGAGTACGTTTTCGATCGGTATCTGCGCAAGAAGGACGGAAAGGTGATGTGCATTCCCTGTTCGGGATACGGGGGATGATCGGATGAAGCGGGCATGACACCGGATCGTATCTATCGCGACGCGCATGAGCAGTTCTTCACTACGTGAGGATACAATGGAACAACCCTCCATCAGTCTTGATGTTCTTTACCGCTTACCCTGGACTGTGCCGGACAACGGCATCACGTGACTGGAGCCCACTGCTCAGTGTAATTTGAGCTGCTATGGATGTTACCGTAAAAACGTCAAGAATTCACATAAGTCCCTGGACGAGGTCAAACATGAACTCGACGTCATCCAAACCCTGAGAAAGTCCGATTGCATTTCCATTGCAGGCGGTGACCCGTTGCTGTACCCTTAGATCATCGACCTGGTCGGACAGATCAAAGCCAGGGGGCTGAAACCGATCATCAACACGAACGGCATTGCCCTCACCAGCGATCTGCTCCGGCGGTTGAAAAAAGCCGGTGTGTTCGGCTTTACCTTCCATGCCGACAGCAAACAGGGTCGCGGCAGAGAAGCGCAATGGGTCGGGAAGAACGAACTCGAGCTGAACGCGTTGAGGCTTCATTACCCGGAAATGCTGGCTGCCGGGGGAGGGATTGCCTGCTCGTTCAATTCGACAGTGTATGCCGACACGCGGCAGTCCGTCCCAACGCTGGTGGAATGGGCGCAGGAACTCATCGACATTGTCCATACCATGGTCTTTATCCTCTTTCGGTATATCACACCAGATTCCCCCTTCAACTTCTACGCCGGCGACAAGCAGATTGTGTGGGACGATATTCACTACCATTCCGAGAAGGAAGAGGTGGTGGATCTCATGGCCCCGGATGTCGTGAAGAAGATGAGAGAGAAGTATCCCGGGTTTGCCCCCGCCGCGTATCTTGACGGCACCCACCGTCCTGACCATTACAAATGGCTCTTGACGGAACGGATTGGAAACAAGAATCGTGTGTTCGGATACGCCGGCAAGAAATTCATGGAGCTCGTGATGACGCGGTATCATTACCAGAAGGACAAGTACCTGTCGTATGCCTCTCCGGCGCCACTCAGCCTGGGGAGGTTGACCCTGTTGTGCCTCGCCCGTTTGATCGGGGGATGAAAGCGGCGTTGCGGCGTTATCTCGCGTACGTCCTTGCAAACCCCATCCGCCTCTTCAAGAAGGCGTATATGCAGTCCATCATGATCATCCAACCGGTTGATCTCCTGCCGAGTGGTGATCAAAGTATGTGCGATGGCTGTCCCGACATTACGTATTGGAAGGACAAAGACGGCGTGAGAAGCTTGTCTGGTCAGGTCGGCGCGAAGAGCCGATAGAATATCGAGACTTTCTCCATAGGGTTCCGAAAAAGGAGTTGTGAGAGGACCATCCGGCAGGGATGAAAAAAAAGTTTTGACAGCTCTTGACAAAGGGAATGGCAGTGTTTATATTAAGTAAGTATTCACTAACATATCTATACGGATCTTCTTCCAGGACAGCAAATGGGTAGCACAAATCGACCTCCCAGTTGTGCATTTGCCAATGATTGCAGAGGGAGTAGATATTGTGTGAGTTTTATTGGAAAAACCCATTTTTTGCCAAATAAAGTGAGTAAGTGAATACTGATTACGCTTGAATCAGAAAGCGCTTTAGTCAACAACAGGACCCAAGAACATGATTAAGCAGGCACTGCTGCTCCTTCTCTTCCCGGCGTTCCTCTCCGCTCAGACGGTCCAGAATATCCGGGAGCTCTTTGACTCCCTGAAGTCGCACCCGGTTGCGATGAGCGACGATATACGGATTGAGCAATCGTCCTCAGGAAAGAGCATCGCGTACAGCAAGCTCTACCCGAACGTCGACCTCTTTGGAAGATACGATTACGCGTCCATCCCCACGAGCATGGTCCCGGTGCCCCCCAACGATCTCCTGGCGATGGTCCAGCGTCATGCCGAAGCTCAGCCGTTCAGCGAGCGGATCTCGAGGATCGGAGCGACTGTGTCCATGCCCATCTTTGTTCCATCGATCTTCAGCGCGGCAGCGAAGGCAAGGATGATGTACCATTCCGCAGAGGATCAGAAGTATATCAATCTTCTGAAGAACGAAGCGGTCGTCGTGAGTGCCGACGCGAACCTCCTGTTTATGCAGGCGTTACAGCGGGCATTGGAACAGAAAAAGAACTCCTTGATGAAGACACGGGAGTTCATCGTTATGAAAGTCCGTAACGGCCGCACTCCTGAATCCGCCCTCCTCAATATCGATAACGGAATCCATCAAGTCGAAATTCTCAACAACGACCTTGCCGTGCAGCGCGAAGACGTCCTTTCGACAATTCAAACGCTCACCGGAATGCGATTGACCGATCCCGTTCCGTTGGAACAGGTTGGCACCTACCAGGAGGGGCAATTCAGGGCCCTGGATCCGCTGCGCAAAAAGGTCGAGGCGGACAGGCTTGGATTAACGATCGAGAAGCAGAAGCTCTGGCCGATGGTGGCGGTGCAGGGAAGCTACAGCAGGAATTTTGCAGACGCCTACAATAACGGCGCCCATGTCGCAAACGACTACTATACGATCGGTCTGGTCGTCAAACTCCCGATATTTGCGATGGATCAGTACTCTCAGATCGCCAAAACCAGCGCCGACGTCGAGGCTTCGGAAAACGAGCTCGACAGGATGACGCTGGAACTGACGTCGCAGGCACAGCAGCTCCAGAAAAGCCTGGTCTTGTTGAACCAATCACTTGAACTTTACACGGCCAGCGTCAAAGAAAAAGAAGACCTTCTCGCGATTGCGAAGGTGAGTTACGAGTCGGATCGTATGTCGACTGAGGATTATCTTAAATATGAGGACGACGTTGTCCTTGAACAGTCAAAGCTCTTCAAGGGCCAGGCCCAGCAATGGCAGACACTCGTCAAGCTTGCCGTCATCTTTGGGAACAATATCGAGGAGATAGTGAAATGACAAGAACAACGACCATTGGAATAGTCGCAGGCATCGTCCTGGTGGCTGCCGGCGTTGCCGCCGTGCGCGTGGCCCGGATGAGAGATGCGATGGCACCGTCAGCACTCTCGTATGCGATCGAAGTGTCCACCATGAAACCGGAATTGAAATCCGTGACACTGACCTTGCCGTATCTGGCCCAGGTGCAGAACGACCAGGACGTGATCCTTGCCACTAAGGTGGGGGCCCGCATCGAATTTCTGAGGCCAAGCGGCAACCCGGTGAAAAAGGGGGACGTCATTGCGAAACTCGATAATACGAGCATCGAGGGCGGCCGCCAGAGTGTCAAGGCCCAGCTGGACGCCCAAACCATAGCACTGAAAAACCTGTCGGCCACGCACAAAAGGACGCAGGAACTTCTTGCGGTGAAGGGGGCTTCTCTCGAGCAATCGGAAATGGAGGAGAGCAAGATCGCCGAGGCGGAATCGAGGCTCGAGGCCCTGAAGCAGAGTCTCAACGACCTCACCAATACACTCACCTATGCCATCATCCAGGCGCCCACGTCGGGGATGCTCTCACGCACGATGGCCAATGTCGGCGATATGGCGATGCCCGGGCAGCCGATTGCGGTGATCAGCGCCGCGAACGGTTCGTACCTCAAGCTCAGCGTCCCTGCCGAAGTCAACGTCGTTGGAGTCGTGATGAACGACACGAGTTATGCCGCAATCCCGCTGAAGAGCACGTTCAACAGCCTTGCTGAATACAAGGTGTATATTGACGGGCTCCGCCTGATGAGCGGCGAGCGGGTAGAGGTTGATGTTGAAGTGTTCAAGGGGAAAGCAATTAAACTTCCGTTTGACGCCATATTGAATCGCTCTGGCAAGAGTTATGTGTTCGAGAAGCAGGGTGAGAGAGCGGTGGCCAGGCAAATAGACATTCTCCAAACAGGAGAGGACGGTGCGGTGGTCAGCAATGCTGACCTTGCGGGGAAAGACATTGTGGTGGAGAAGCAGGATATCCTTCTCAAGCTCTTATCGGGTGCTCCATTAAAGGCGAAAGAGGACTAAATCATGTTCGACTATTTCTACGAACGCCCGTATCTCCTGTATTCCCTCATCTTCGGTTTCTTTGTCATGGGGGTCATTGCTCTGGTAACGCTTCCCAAGAACCTTTTTCCCGATTCGACCCCTCCCCAGGTGATCGTGATAACGAAAGTTCCGGGTGCCACCGCACAGGTAGCGGCAAATACCGTTTCGAAGCCGATCGAGCAGGAAATCGCGCGCCTCGGGCTCCTGTCCGAAGTCAGCTCGGTGAACGTCGCGAACTTCTCCATTGTCAAGGCGGAATTCAAGTACGAGAAAGGCCTTGATGCGGCAGCCGTCGATGTTGCGAATGCTCTCTCGATTGCGAAGGGAAATCTCCCCCCGGACGCGAATCCGGCCATTTACACTGCCGGCGATTTTACGCTCCCCGTCGATGTCATCGCCGTGTCTCCGAAGAGCGACAGCGTGACGCTCGCCGACATTCGCAAAATGGTGGATGGGTTCATCAAACCCTCTCTGCTCAGCAATCCGGATATCGGCAATGTCGAAGTGTTCGGCGGCTATGAAAGCTCCATCAATGTCGAAGTCGATCCGTTCAAAGCAAAACGGTATAATGTCGACTTCGAGAAGATCGGGAAGGTGCTGCAGACCCTCAACCACGACATGCCGATCGGGTTCGTGAAGGGTGAGAACAGTTTCTACACGATCACCTTCTACGGCGAGAAAGATGAGGTGGAGAAGCTGAAACAGATCACCATCATGCCGAACGTTCGGCTGGGTGATGTTGCCAATGTCGAGTGGGGGTTCAAGAAACGGACAACCGGATATATCGGCAACGGAAAACCTGCCATCGCATTGGCGATCCAGCGGGCACCGGGCGGCAGCGTGCTGAGCGTGAGCAATGCGGCCAGGGAAGAGATGAAGAACCTGGAGGCCCGGTATCCAGGTTTCAATTTCGAGATCTCCGATACCCAGCGAAATCTCATCGAGCTGGCGAATGACAACATGCTTGTGGCTCTTCGCGATGCCATATTCTATACCCTGCTCGTCATTCTTTTTTTTATCGGAAACTTCAGGGCCATTGCGGCCGCTGCAATAACCATTCCTATGGTGTTTTTCTCCACAATGGCCGTTATCTGGCTCACGGGGGGAGGGCTCAATATTGTTATCTACACCGCGATCATCCTCGCGTTGGGTTTGTTGACGGACGATGCGGTCGTGGTATCGGAGAATATCGAGCGGCATCTAAGCGAATTGCACGAGGACTTGCATACAGCCATCAGCACGGGAACAAAAGAGGTGATCGGTCCAATTTGGTCAGGGACGGTAGCGACCATAGCGATTCTTTTCCCCCTGATGTTTGTTGGCGGATTCCCGGAGAAGATATTCAAGCCGCTTATTATCACGCTCATCACCGCGCTCCTGATCTCGTTCTTTCTCTCGATCACCTTCATTCCGAGGCTGCTCGAGTTGTTTTACCGGAAAGGACACAAGAAGACAACAGTGGAGTTGTGGTTTGATCGTCTGTACAAGAAAACGATCGGTCGGCTGGTGGAGTCCTATGTCAGTGTGATTGTGTTTTCAAACGGCAAGCGCAGGATTCTTCGCCGCACGGTACTCTCCGCTGGTGTTGCGCTCCTGCTCCTGGTGAGCGTCCGGTCAATTCTGCCGACGATAGGGAAAGATGCGATGCCTCCGATGGATACCGGCATCATCAAAGCGCAGGTGATGTTCAGCTCCAATGAAACCGTGAACAGTGCGGAAGTGAAACTGGAACCGTTTCTGCAGTGGCTGCATCAGCAATCGTGGGCGCAAATGAGCTCGGTGGCATTCGGGAATGAAGTGGGCGTCCTGAGTCTGGGGAGCGGTAATCTGCCGACGGAAGCGACCATCACGGTGAATTGCGTCGATCGATTCAGTCGCAAACAAAGTATGTGGGCCATCGAAGATACGATGCGCGAGAAACTGTCACGCCTCGAAGGGCTGAAGAAAAACGATGTCTATGACTTTGGGGCCACCGCCCTGTCGACCATTAAGGCGACATTGGACGTGAGGCTGAAGTCACCGTACGTGGATGGCCTAGCGGAGAAAGCTCAGCAAGTGAAGGATGTGCTGGCAAACGTGAAAGGACTGACGTCGGTGTCCACGAGCTGGGACAAGGACTTTACGGAAATCGCGCTGAGCATTGACGAGAACAAGGCATTGAGCTACGGCGTGACCCCCTTCGAAATTGCCTCGCAGATCCTTGCAAAGGGTCAGGTGGTCGGTCTGAATGCGAATTTGCAGTCATTGAACACGCAGCCGGTGACCTTGTACTTCAAAGGGAAATTCAGCCAGAACGAACAAACCTTGAGACTCCTGCCGATCCACACCGCGATGGGCGATGTACCGCTTGAACAGCTTGCGACAATCTCAAGAGGACTGACCTTCGCAAAAATCGAGCGGGATCGAATGCTCTACAGCGTCGACATCAACGGCTACCGTTCGGATAGACCGGTGTCCCATATCACCGATGATGCTGAGAGCGCACTTTCGACGATCAAGAAGAGTGACGATGTGATAATCTCCCAGGAAGGCGATATCGCTCAGATCAATGACAGTTTCGCCCGTATGATAAAAGCGATTGGCTTGGGGATCTTCCTCTTGACGATGGTGCTTATTTCCATCTATCGCTCAGTCAAAATGGCCCTCATTATGATTCTTGTCCTGCCCCTCTCGATGATCGGGGCTGCCTGGGGTATGCTGCTTTTCCACAAACCAAGTTGCATGCCGAGCCTTCTCGGAATCCTTTTGCTTTTTGGCATCATCATCAAGAATGCCGTCTTGCTTATCGATTTCTATCAAAAAAATCGTGACAATGGAGAAACTCCGTTTGAGAGCGCCATGGAGAGCGTCCGTGTACGTTTCCGACCGGTCATGATGACTGCCTTTGGTACGATCGCCGGAATGATTCCCATTGCGCTTGAACAAGCAGTCGGGCTTGAACGCCTGAGCCCGCTGGCGGATGTTGCGATCGGCGGTTTGCTCGTCGGCACGCTGTTGACGTTGATATTTGTCCCGATGTACGCCTACATGGTTGACGGCAGGACTCCCGCGTCAACTCCGAATCAGCGGTGAAGAGAGTGGACGAAGAATAAAAAAGGTGCAAATTGAAGGGAAAGAATTCGCGCAGGCTCCACTGTAATGCCCTAATGTTTGCATTCCCCTTGACAACAAATGGGCGTTGAGAGAGGTGAGAACAGGTCCTTCCATCATGGGTGACAGTCCGGGGTATCGCGATGAATATTCAGGAGAGTGACGAAATTGTGTTCGGCCCGTTCAAAGCCATCAGGAGGCAGCACGCCATCCTGCGGAAATACTCTGTCGGGGTTCAAGAACGCATCAAATCCGCCGATTCCGAGGCGGAGGCCCTGAATCTCGTCGACTCGATCAGCCGAAGCTTTAGCGAAAGCTGTGAGAGCCACCTTCTTCGCGCCGCTCTTGAAAGGTATCTTGTAGATCTCGTCCGACGCGCGTGGGAAGAGGATGTTGTTGACGCCACAGTCGCCCGTGATGGGCGACCTATGCAGGATGAAACCCAATGACCGACAAAAGACTGGTTGCCTATTTTTCAATGGAGATTGCGCTCCAAGCCGATATCCCGACCTATAGCGGAGGACTCGGTGTACTCGCCGGGGACACCATCCGGGCCGCCGCAGACCGCAAAGTCCCGCTCCTCGCCGTGACTCTCCTGCATCGGAAGGGGTTCTTCTACCAGAAGCTCGATCAGAGCGGCTGGCAGACAGAAGAGCCGACCGAATGGATCGTGGAGGATTTTCTCACAGAGATGCCGGCCCGGGCGTCAGTGACCATCGAAGGGCGGACTGTGCAATTGCGAGCCTGGAAATACGATGTGCGGGGCTACGACGGCTTCATTGTCCCCGTGTATCTGCTTGACGCCGATCTGCCCGAGAACGGCGAATGGGACCGCACGCTGACACACTACCTGTACGGCGGCGATCTGCACTACCGACTCTGCCAGGAAGTCATCCTCGGCATCGGGGGAATCAAGATGCTCCGGGCATTGGGGTACGACCAGCTGCAGCGTTACCATATGAATGAGGGCCATGCGAGTCTTCTCACCGTTGCCTTGCTCGATGAACATGCGCACCAGGCTGGGCGTACCACGTTCACACAAGATGATATCGACCATGTGCGCGAGCAATGCGTGTTCACAACTCACACGCCCGTCCCCGCGGGGCACGACCAATTCCCCCTTGAAATGGTCACCAGCGTCGTTGGACACACCGAAATCGAGGCGATGCACGACGTGTTCTGCTGTGAGGGGAGTCTCAACATGACGTATCTCGCCCTCAACCTTAGCCACTACGTCAATGGCGTCGCCAAGAAACACGGTGAAGTGTCGCGCCATATGTTCGCCCAGTACCGGATCGATGCGATTACGAACGGTGTCCACGCTGCCACCTGGGCCGCCCCGGCAATGCAGAAGCTATTCGACCTGCACATCCCCGACTGGCGGGCGGACAACTTCAGCTTGCGCTATGCCCTGAGCATTCCAGCACAGGAAGTGTGGGATGCGCACCTGCAGGCGAAAAAAGCGCTCGTTGATTACGTCAACCACGAATCCAACTCTGGCCTGGATATCAATGTCATGACGCTTGGTTTCGCACGTCGTGCTGCGGCATACAAGCGCGCCGATCTGCTCTTCCACGATATCGAGCGGCTCAAGGCGATCGCCGCGACGGTGGGGAAATTCCAGATCGTGTACGCGGGGAAGGCTCACCCTAACGACGGGGAGGGCAAAGAACTCATCAAGCGGATCTTTCACGCAAAAGAGTTGCTCAAAGATCACATCAAGATTGCCTACCTTCCCAACTACGACCTGGAAGTGGGAAAGCTGCTGACTGCGGGCGTCGATATTTGGCTGAATACCCCACAGCCCCCGCTCGAAGCTTCCGGCACCAGTGGTATGAAGGCCGCGCTCAACGGCGTGCCCAGTCTCAGCGTGCTTGATGGCTGGTGGATTGAGGGCTGCATCGAGGGGGTGACAGGTTGGGCGATGGGCGAAGGGTGCAACCCGGTCGACGGGGGAGGGGACCGGTCTGCCTGCGATGCCGCGTCGCTCTACGAGAAGTTGGAACACATTGTTCTTCCTCTTTTCTATAGTGACCGCAACCGGTTCATCGATATTATGCGGCATGCCATTGCACTGAACGGATCGTTCTTTAATACTCATCGTATGGTTCTGCAATACGTGGTGAAAGCGTTCTTTCGATGAGAGACGAGCATCCTCGGAATCCTCGGTAGTCTTCAAAGTGGTCTGTTCCGATCACATTGTCACTCATTGAAAGTTGTCAGCGGGACCGGCTTTCTGAACCTTTGCATAACTTATGATTGCTTTCCCGCGCCTAGAGGAGATTGTTAGAGCGCATGCAACGGACGAAGGCGGCAGCCATGGGGTTGGCTCAATCAGGCGGATGGGATGGACGTGCAGAAGTCAAGGGATGTTTGAGCAGAGTGTTTCGCGTCTACAAGAACAGATGGTCTGTCATCAACCAGGCTTCACTCGGAATAGAAAGGACTATCTCCCAATGAAATCGTTTATCATAATTCTCGGTTTGTTTCTGGGTCTTGCGGGACATGCACAGTCGCAGCAAAGTTCCAGAATGCTGCAAAAGTGGGTGCATCCCGGCAACGATGTCATCAAAGAGAGCGGATACCAGGGAGCACAAAGTTGTACGGAATGCCATGAAGACGCGCTGAATGAAATCGTCAATACCGTGCATTGGAATCTTGCTTCTCCGGTGAACAATGTCCAGGGCTTGCCGGATAGCACCTGGTGGGGAATGGCAAACAGAGAGTGCGCGCTGGCCGGTTCGACCATTCCTGCAAATTGGACCGCATCCACGAACGGAAGAGCTACTGTGCAGGCATCGGGCTGCGGCTTGTGTCATATCGGCTCATTGACCTCGCCGCCGATGCCCGGGAAGCACTATACTGAAGCTGAATTGAACACGGTGGACTGCCTTGTGTGCCACGCGAAGGATTACGATTGGAAAAAACGAGCAACACTTGTGACGGATTCGACCGGCACACACTGGGGAGAGGACTGGTCCATGAAAGCGGCGCTCAGCATTACGAAGACCCCCACCAACGAGTCCTGTCTCAGATGCCACGAGCATGCTTTCTCGGATGATTACAAACGAGGCACACCATACACTTCCGAAAACGATGTGCATGCCCGGGCCGGACTCGGCTGCGTGACGTGTTACGAGACCGAGCATCATAAAATCGCAAAAGGTCAGGAGGAATCCGACATGGTCGCCAACGATATGCCGGACGTAGCAGTGACGTGCACGAAGTGCCATGGCGATAGCCCGCACCGGGGGAGGAAGGCTGAAGTTCTGAACGACCATACGGCGAAGCTTGCGTGTCAGACTTGCCACATTGCCCGGGTGAGTGGAATTGTGTACGACAATTGGGGCAAACCGGTGAGAGATGATATTCACGGAAAATACAGCGCTCTTTCCAGGTACGACAGAATTCCCTCTCTCCCTGGAAGCTACGTTCCCACAGACACCATCTCTCAGGGTTACCCGACATATATCTGGCGAGTCGCAAACGATGGCAAGAACAAAGACGCACAGAGCTGGATGGCTTTCGAAACAGCGAACATGAAAACAGAAGGGGCCAAAATTTTCCCTGTCCGCGGACTCATTCAAGGCATGCTGTTCGATAAGAGACTGAAAATGTGGCAAGCGCCGGGGATGGCATTTCTCAAAGAGAATCCTCAGATGGCTGAGTTCCCCTTGTTACTGGCTCCGAATAGGGAAGTCTACAACAAGACCGGCGATGTGAAAGCCGCGCTTGATGCCGGTATGAAACCGTACGAGGCGATGGGGCTCAAGTGGAGCGGCGAGTGGATGGCTATGCAAGTACCTGGTGTTTCCTACATTTCCGTGAACCACGGAATTGGGAAAGTTGGACTCTCCTGCAACTCCTGCCACTCGAATCACGGTGCAATGGACTTCAAGGCTTTGGGTTATAGTGCACAACAGATAAGGCAATTGGAAAATCCCCAATGATGCAGTTGAGCGCGTGCGCCCCCGAGACTTCGTTCTGGTGGACGTCAGACCGTGAGCAGCCCAGCGACAGCTACGACGACCGGTTCTCTCGAATGGAGAAATACTACCACTCGTCGGCTTCGGCGCTAACCCGTATGTGCTCGGTAAACCATGCGAGCGAGGAGCGGGCTGCGATCATTACAGCCCTTCTGGGCGTTTTCGGAAACGCAATCCGGATTGAAGAGAAGGACATGAATGCGTTGACGGCGCTCACAGCCGTTGGGGCAACATAGATCCTTCCAGTCTTGCACGGCTTGTTCAGGAGACGCGCCGAGAGCCGGAGGAATTGAAGTTGATGATCGGGACTCACACGTTGGAGGAGGAGCAAGCCACCGCACTCTTCACAAACGTCTTCGCACGCGCTATCGAAAAGATCGCCGCAGGCGATAGGCAAATCACCTCCTGAGGGACAGGTGAATTGGACACTCTCTCACTCCGCCACAGGGATGTTCTTGGCCGTGGTTTCAGAATGTTGCCGCCCGCTTGTATTTGTCTAAGCGAATATATATATTCGCCTATCTGCATATAAGGAACCCTTCGTGAAAAACCTGGCAATGATATTCAAGACGCTTTCGGACGAATCTCGACTGAGAATTTACAATATCCTGCTTTCGGCCGGTGAGCTCTGCGTCTGCGATATAGAAACGACGCTCGGGTTCACACAGACGAAGGTGTCCAGGCATCTTGCCTTTCTGAGGCGTGCCGGGTTGGTGAATGACCGCAAACAGGGATTGTGGATGCTCTATTCACTGTCGGAGCCGAGAAATGAAGACCAGAAAAAGCTGTTGCAGGCCATTGCCGTTGGGGTCAGGGCCAATCCCGTTGCGCAACGCGATGTGAAATTGCTCGCTCAGAACATCAAGCGCGGGTGCTGCACGACGTTCACAGTGCTCAAGCCGCGAATTATTCCTGCGGCTCTGGAGTTGAATTGATCATGGCCCCAATTGTCAGACTCCCTGAGCAGCAACGGGAATTGATTGCGATCGGAGCTTCGATCGGTGGGAATTGCCTCCCGTGCCTCCGGCATCATTTCGCTGAGGCTCTGAGGGCAGGCTGTACCCTTGAAGAGATCGAGGAGGCCATCGAGCTTTCAAAAGCGCTGAAAGAACGTCCGATCAAGGATAGATATGCCGCCTTGCCGGTGAGCTCCTCCGCTAACTAAACTCCAACTTCATAAGAGAGATACACATCCGAATACAATTTCTTTGCCGCGAATGTGGGTACACTTTCGAATTCTCCTCACCGTCAACAGAAAGAACAAGAAAGAGCATTCGATCACCTGTGAGCAGTGCGGGAGCGACAGGTCGAACAGGTCTTCGGCGGGTTCTCCATCCTGTCAGGCACGCAGGTGCGCGGAACTCTGGCGAAGGTTCAAGTTGCTGTGGCGGTGGCAACTGTTGCTGAGGGCCACGGTGACCACAGTTCACATCTTTGGCTTGCCAATTGCGGCATGTGAACCACACAAGACATGGAAGGCGGCAGCAACCATGATCGGACGGCGCCTCCAGTCGAGATTTGGCGAACATGTGAAAACTGTGTACATCGAACTCTTTCCCCCGAGTCGTTCGGATTCGATACTATTGTGAAACTGCTTCAAGAGGGAGAGTCTCCCCCCTTTGTCCCGTGGACGGAAGACTTATTCAAGCGGGTGGAAAGCTCTCGGAGCGGAGAATGCACTCGAGGTACATCGAACGCAAATGCAAGAACCAGCACCCCCATCAGAGATCAATCAATGACCCACGAGACCCCAGGGCAGGCGGACAGCCGGGTGATCAATCCGACCAACATTGGGAAACTGCTCGGCGCGACCATCGTCGCCACGACGGAATACCAGGCATTCACCCAGGCGGAGCACCGCTACCGGAACGACACCCAGGCTCAGGAGCTGCTGCAAGAATATCAGGATGCACAACGCGCAGTTCAACTGATGCAGCACCTCGGCAATGACGGCGCTGAGGAGACACGCAAGCTGGAGGATTTGCAGAAGACCCTTGAGGCGAATCAGACTCTCATGGGGTACTTCGACACGCAGGAGAAGCTGATCGCTCTGCTCAGGGAACTCAACGAGTCTATCAGCGAGCGACTGAATCTCGATTTTGCCGGAGTGACGAAACCGAAAAGCGGATGCTGTGGATGATACGGAGGCACTATGCTCGACACGACACTTCAGGATGCGGCCGAGACGTTTGTCAGAACTCTGCAAGTCTCGGAAGAGTTTGAAAGGTTTCGTAAAGCCCAAAAGCTGTTTCAGGGCGACCCCGAACTCCGAGAGATTCGAAAACAGTTTAACAACCGGTCAACGGAATTGCAGTCGAAACAGACGGCAGGCACGCTGACACAAGATGAAATCGATGAGCTGCGGGCATTGCAGAGCAATCTGAATAAACAACCGGCCACCGTTCATTACATCGTCGCACGACAGCAGATGGTGGCTGCGCTTCAGGAATGTAACCGGGCCTTGAGCGAAGAGTTGGGATTTGATTTCGCGGCGGCGGCACCACGATCGTGCTGCGGCTGAGGGGCGCCATGGGGGACACTACTTCGAGCGAAAGGATGCAGCATTGTGTCTTTTCATAAAGACAAACTGTTTGACGGACCGGCGAGAGAGATGGCGACGCTGGCGAAGAGTATCTCGCATCCCGCCCGAGTGGCAATCCTGCTGAAACTCGCCAGCGTCAAGGGTGCAGTTGTGCTGAGTTTGTCGCTGAGCTTCCCCTTGCGCAGGCCACAGTCTCACAACACCTGGCAGTCCTGGTCAACTCGGGGTTGGTTACACGCACGCAACAAGGCTCCATGTCGTGCTATTCCGTCAACAAGAAAACAATTCATCGTTTTGCAGAAGTCGTTCAGAAGTTCCTTCTCCACATAGAGCGAGAGGCCGGTCCGAATACGTGTTGTTGATCATTTAAAGGGAGGGGTTCTGTATGCAGTTCGAACAGTCGACGCAAGTAAAAATCGAGATTTTCGATCCACCCATGTGCTGTCCCAGCGGGTTGTGCGGGCCTTCGATCGACCCTGCCCTTCTGGATATCAACGAGGCGGTCTTGAAACTTAAGAAAGAGTTTGACGGGAAGATCACCATCGAACGATACCTGCTGAGTCAGCAAGGCCCGATATTCATGCAGACGCCAAACGTTCTTGCGTTGCTGAAAAGTAATGGTGTGGCGATCTTGCCGATCACCACCGTCAACGGAGAGGTGATCAAACAACAGGCGTACCCGTCATATGAGGAACTGAAATTGATGATCGGGGAACGAACAGATGCAACGAACTAAATATCTCTTTTTCTCCGGCAAGGGAGGAGTGGGAAAGACCACGATGGCATGTGCAACGGCGGTCCATCATGCCGAGCAAGGTCTAAAAACACTGATTATTACAACCGATCCCGCTTCCAACCTCGCCGATGTCTTTGAGACCGAAATCGGCCACAAGATCACTCCGCTCGGCATTCCGAATCTATGGGGCATGGAGATCGATCCCGACATAGCCACGCAGGAATACCGGGAACACATCCTTGCGCCTATGCGTGCGGTCATGCCGATTGATGTAATGAAGGTGCTGGAGGAACAATTCAATTCGCCTTGCACGACAGAAATTGCTTCGTTCGACCGGTTCGTTGATTTCATGGTCGCGGAAAAGGAAGGCAAAGGTGAGCCGTATGATGTGGTGATTTTCGATACGGCTCCCACAGGACACACAATCCGTTTGCTCGAGCTCCCTGTTGACTGGAGCAAGCACATTGAAGAGAGTGCAAAAGGAGGCGGCAACACGTGCATCGGTCCGGTGACGTCGATTCAGGAGAACAAGAAGAAGTATGATGAAGCAACCCGACTTCTCGGCGATCCGGAGCGTACCACGTTCATCTTCGTGTTGCAGCCCGAAGCGACATCGTTGTTTGAAACGAAGCGTTCGTCGGAGGAATTGACAACCATTGGCGTGAAGAAGATTGAGCTGGTCGTGAACGGTATCCTCCCGGAAGAGGTTTGTGAGCACCCCTTCTTCGGGAAACGGTTCGAGATGCAACACGAGCATCTTGCGGAAATCACCAAACTCTTGCCCGTCCCACAACGCCGCATGCTGCAGCGTGACGGAGAAATCAAGGGGCTGACTGCTCTGCGCAACATTGCGCACGATCTGTTTCCTGCGAACGGCGAAACCGCTTCGTATCGTCTGCAGAGTTCTGCAACCATCGTTCCCGGAGATCATGCACGTCCTGTTGCCGACGACATTCTTGAGATTATGCGACCCAACGGGCAGACAAAAGCGCTCTTCTTCACAGGAAAGGGTGGCGTTGGCAAGACCACGGTATCGTGCGCCGCAGCGTTTCAGCTTGCATCGGAGGGTTACAGAACCCTTCTGTTGACGACAGATCCGGCATCACACATTGGCGAGGTGCTTTCACAGCATGTCGGAGACACCATCCAGCCCGTCACGAGCGTCAAGAACCTCTTTGCGACGATCATCGACCAGCGCAAAGCGACGGAAGAGTACAAGCAACGCATTCTCACTGAAGCGCAGTCCAAGTATTCCGCAGACATGCTTCTGGCGATTCGGGAGGAGCTCGAGTCTCCCTGCACCGAAGAGATGGCAGCGTTCGACAAGTTCATGCACTATGTGGAAAGTGATGATTTCGACGTTGTCGTGTTCGATACAGCTCCAACGGGGCACACGTTGCGACTGTTAGAGCTTCCGTTTGACTACAGCGATCAGGTGAGCTTGATGGTGACAACAACCGACAAAGGCGCCGCAGCAAAGTCAGAGACACAGCAGCGATTCGAACGCATCATTGCGCGGATGAAAGATCCCGATCGATCGGTGTTCGCCTTCGTGGTCTACCCGGAATCGACCCCGGTGGTGGAAGCCTATCGTGCCGTGCTCGATCTGCAAGCGGCAGGAATTCCGACGCAGTTCATCGTGGCGAATCAGGTTCTCTTGCCCGAATACTGCACGAATGAGTACTTCACTCGCCGGCAGGCGATGCAGGAAAAATACTTGAGAGAAATCCGAGATCGATTTCAGCTGCCGGTAGCGATCATGCCGCTTCTTGAAACGGAAATCAAGGGGCTTGCGATGGTCGAACGTGCGGCTGATGAGCTGTTTACAGAGGTAAACACAACTGCTGCGGCAAAGTCAACTAAAGCGATGTAATGGAAAAGTAGCGAACGAGCTTGTCTCTGTGATTACGTGTCCAGAGTGCGGTCATCAAAAGGCCGTGACCGATGCCGACGGATGCCTTCTGCCCATTGATGACCACGCTGAGCGAAGACAAATCAGGAAGGAAGGGGATGCAAAGAATACTCATCTTGTGTACCGGCAACTCCTGCCGAAGCCAGATGGCGGAAGGTTTTCTGAAGTCCTTCGATCCAACGCTGGAGGTACACTCCGCGGGCACCCAGCCCGCTCTTCGCGTCCACCCCGTGGCCATTGCGGTGATGAAGGAAGTGGGCATTGATCTAACCCGGTCGTTCCCCAAGAGCGTCGATGAATTCATCAAGCAGTCGTTCGACTATGTCATTACCGTTTGTGACAACGCAAAAGAAACCTGTCCTGTCTTTGTCGGAATGGTGAAAAAGCGGTTGCACGTCGGATTCGATGACCCTGCAGAGGCACGGGGGACAGACGATGAAGTGCTCGCAGTCTTCAGAAGGGTGCGGGATGAGATCAGGCAGGAATTCTCAACGTTTCATCAAAAACTCCAGCGCGAAAAGTCAACCTTCAGCAATCAAGGAAAGTCCACCCATGGCGGGAATCAATAAGCAACTCTCGTTCATTGACCGGTATCTGACGCTCTGGATATTCTTGACGATGCTGGTCGGCGTTCTCCTTGGCTATGCCATACCCGGCGTGTCCGCCTTTTGGGACAGGTTTTCCGTGGGGACGACCAACATCCCGATTGCCATCGGACTGATTCTGATGATGTATCCGCCGCTGGCGAAGGTCAAGTACGAGGAACTGCCGAAGGTCTTCCGGAATATGCGTCTTCTCTTTCTTTCCCTGTTTCAAAACTGGGTTATCGGTCCGCTGGTCATGTTCGTTCTTGCACTGGTGTTCCTTCCGGACAAACCCGAATTAATGGTCGGCGTGATCCTCGTGGGCCTTGCTCGGTGCATAGCAATGGTGCTGGTGTGGAACGACCTCGCGAAGGGGGATTCTGAGCTTGCTGCCGGACTGGTGGCTTTCAATGCGGTATTCCAGGTGTTTCTCTATTCTGTGTACGCATACATCTTTATTACGGTTCTGCCACCCCTGTTCGGCATTCAAGGCGCGCTCGTCGAAGTATCGATCCGCGAAATTGCGTTCACCGTGTTGATCTACCTGGGAATACCATTTGTCGGCGGCATACTCACCCGCGCGCTCCTGATTCGCCTTCGGGATAAAGCCTGGTATCACAGTTCGTTTGCTCCAAAGATTTCCGTCCTCACACCCGTTGCTCTTCTCTTCACGATCCTGGTGATGTTTTCACTGAAAGGCGAAACAATCGTTGAACTGCCGATGGAGGTGGTCCGCGCCGCGATTCCTTACAGCATTTACTTCGCAGTCATGTTCTTTGTCACATTCTTTATCGCGAAGAAGATGAAATCCACGTATGAGCAGGCAACGACGGTTGCATTCACGGCCGGGAGCAATGACTTCGAGCTGGCGATCGCTGTTGCGGTCTCGGTGTTCGGGATCAATTCAGGGCAGGCATTCGCAACCGTGATCGGGCCGCTGGTGGAAGTGCCTGTGCTCATCGGGTTGGTGAACGTGGCCCTGTCGTTGAAGAAGCGTTACCATGTGTCGACGGTATAGCGATTCGTGAATCAGCCTCGCATCAATGAAGAGGGGAACCGAGCGGCGTTCACTCAAACCGAAAATAACCCAAGAAAATACTTGACAAGCGGATTTTTGTTTTATATAATATAAGTAAACGATTACTAATCAAAAGAGGCCCTCTGGTGGAAAGATTGGACACGGAAACTAGGCAAGAACAAATCAAGAAGGCCGTTCTCGAGATTATTTCAACGGAAGGAATCGGCAGGCTTTCCACCCGAAACCTGGCCGCTCATATTGGTTTCACGGAGGGGGCTCTGTTCCGGCATTTTTCCTCGAAAAAAGAGATCATGCTCTCAATCTTGGAAGATGTGAAGAACGATCTCGTCGGCGAACAGGAGAAAATAGTCTACTCGGGCCTCAAAGCCGATGCAAAGCTCAAGGAGTTCCTTTGTCTTCATATTGACTACTTAATTGAGAACAAGGGCATTACGATGCTCTTATTCTCCGAGGCGGCGCACTTAAACGATTCCAAATTGAAGCTTGGGTTGCGGGACATTCTTCTGACGCAAAAAGGGTATGTCAGCAGGATCGTCCACGAGGGAATTAGTGAGGGCATTTGGGACCCCTCGACAGAAGTAGAGAACGTCGCAATGCTCTACATGGGCATACCGATCACGTTAAATATTGAACTGATTTTGCAGACTGACATGGTCACCCGCGATCGGTTCTGCGAGCGTATGCTGGGGCTGTTCACCCGAATTTTGGCCAAAAAGTAGTTTTTTTGTCGAATAAAGTATGTAACTGATTACTATCTTATCTCCATCGGAATTCTGTCGATTGTACGAGCATTAGTCTGAGGGATCTGCCCATGGCCATTCTAGCAGGTATCATTACGCTCATATTCACGGCATTGTTGACCATCGCCGGAGTGGGGGCCGCCTTTATCCTCATTCCCATCTTTCTTGCCCTTGGAATCGAAGTCCATACTGCCATGGCCACCGCATTGCTCCTGAATGCCGTCGCCATGTCTGTTGCTTCGGTGAAGTTTGTTCGAAACGGCCTTGTGGTGTGGAGAGTCGCGATCCCCATTCTTATCGTCGCTTCGATCCTCTCCCCTGTCGGTGCGTGGGTCAGCCAGGGTCTCGATCGACAAGTGCTGCTCTGGCTCTTTGTCGGCTTTCTCATCTTTGCCGCGGCAATGATGCTTTTCTACAAACCAAGAGCAAGGGAGACCTCAGCAACCTTACGTTCGCTCATCTGGGTGGGGATGGGAGTAGGGAGTCTGGCCGGTTTTCTCGGAGGATTGTTGGGGGTAGGTGGAGGCAATATCGTGGTGCCGGCACTGGTCGCCCTGGGCTTCGATCCGAAAAAAGCATCTGCCACCACTTCGTTCGTGGTGATTTTCTCCTCATTGACCGGATTCCTCGGGCACATGTCTCTTGCCGGCATGGACTACGGCTTACTGGGCTGGACCGTTGCCGGTTCGGCTGGTGGCGCTGCAGTCGGGTCCTGGCTCATGGTGGACAAGCTGAAGGGACGTCAGGTGAAGTTGATCATCGGCATCGTCCTGCTCGGGATTGCTGCAAATATGGTGCGAGGGCTGGTATGAACAGTTTGATTCGCACCGTCGCGCTTTTGATCGTCCTCGCCGCTTCTGTCGCGTCTCCTTCGCTCGTCCACGCTCAGGCGACCTGGGGCGGCTACCTTCAGACACGATTCTCGTCGGATTTTCAGAGTTCGACCGGATTCTCCGTCCGAAGGGCAAAGCTCTATGCCACGAGCATCGCGCCGTTCGACACGAACCTCTCTGGACGTATGCAGGCGATCTTCCGGTGGCAGAATGCCGGCACGTTCACGTTGCAGGATGTGTATGCCGAGTACCGCCTTGCAGATATCTCCGTTCGAGCCGGACAGTTCGTCCCGGGGTTCTCTCTTCAGCGTCTGCAACCTGATGCAGCCATGCCTGTAGTGGAACGTGCGCTTGCGGTTGACGCCCTCACGCCTGCCGCCGAAACGTATGCGAGGGATATCGGCGCCGAGTTCACCGTCCGTCCCATTGCAGACGTGCAGGTGAGCGTCGGGGCATTCAACGGGAACGGCGGAAACCAGTGCATGAACAACGACCGGCAACTCCTGTATGTAGCACGGCCGGCGCTTTCGTTGATGCTCTCTGACAGCCTCCGCTTCCATGTGGGCATGTCCTTTTCGTACCGGGACAAGAGCGGGCTGATCTTCAAAAAAATCTTCGGCACTTCCGTTCCCTTTACGGGAAAGGATGTGCGATGGGGAGGCGAACTCGAAATCTCCTCATCGTTGTGGAGCCTGCAGTCCGAATACCTCGAAGCGCACCTCGGCGCGCAAAAGGCCTACGGGTACTACGTCCTCGGGACCGTCTCACCCTGTCGCACCAATGAGATTGTCGGACTGGTCGAGCAGTTTGTTGACCTCGATCCCAAGTCCAGTAATGCAGCGTGGTACGGTCTTGGGTGGAATCACTTTTTCGCGGCGAACAGGTTTAAAACGCAAGGGGTCGTCCGGGCACAATTCCTCCCTGGCGCAAACCAGTACGCCTTCACGCTTCAGGTCCAGCTCTTCATCCATTGAAAAAGGAACAACAATGACACAACCAGCAGAATGGCTCGAATTCGGGCAGAAGTTTCACGGTCACAAGTGTCCTGCGATGCCGATGGGACTCCGCGTTGGCGCAGCGGCAATGAATGCACTCGGCGTCGAACGGGCGAAAGATGGCCAGATCGTCGCCTTCGTTGATCTCGGCGAAGACCACTGTGCAACCTGTTACGCCGACGGCTTACAGGTGATCATGGGCACGACCTTCGGGAAGGGGAACATCAAGAAGACACAGAAGGGGAAGTGGGCAGTCACCCTCGTGGACAGGAAATCCGGCAAAGCCGTCCGCGTGACGCCCAAAGCCGAAGCGATGCTCTCGAACAAGCAGACATCGTTCTTTAAGGACTATCGGGAAAAGGACATCCCCGCCAGCAAAGTTCCGGATGCCGTGGTCGACCCTCTGATCAAGAATGTCATGAGCGCACCGGACGACAAGTTGCTGAACATTTCCAAAGTCTTCGACTACGATCTCCACGAAGGTCCGCACAGCTTCGACGGGTTTGTGTGCGAGGAATGCGGTGAGATGACCGTTATGCAATACGGGCGGATCAGGGGAGACAAGAAAGTCTGCATCGATTGCGCCGGCAAACCATGAAGAGTGAGAGGCTGCCTCAGGTCTCATTTTCTTGTTTCCGTTCCGCGATGACCTGAGGCGGTCTCGCCGATTTCAGGCGTGACGTACGCTCTATGAGAAATGGAGCCGATCAACGACAGGCACATCCGAGCTTTCACATTCCACACAGAATGCACATCTTTCGAGAACGAACAATCAAATGGCACATCATCATTCTCAGATCCTTGCCGACGGCAAATTGGCGAAAAACCTCTTTGTGACCATGGTGTTGAACTTTCTCATCACCGTCCTTGAAGTTATTGGTGGGATTGTTTCCGGGAGTCTTTCGCTCCTCTCCGATGCGATTCATAATTTCAGCGATGGGATCGCCATCATCGTCAGCTACATAGCAATACGGCTGAGCAAGAAGCCGCGTACCCTCAAATACACGTTTGGCCTCAAGCGCGCGGAAATCCTGGCGGCTGTCATCAATGCGAGCACCCTGATCATCATCAGTTTCTTTCCTGATCAAGGAAGCAATCGGGAGGTTCTCACATCCCTCGGCCATCACCGGTCCTCTGATGCTCGGTGTTGCGATTGTGGGGCTTCTTGCAAATGTCATTGGCACTGTCCTGCTCAAGAAAGGTTCGGATCAAAACATCAACATTCGAGCCGCCTACTTCCATCTCCTCAGCGACGCTGTATCAAGTCTTGCAGTCATCATCGGTGCAGGGTTCATTATGATCTGGAATGTTACGTGGATCGATCCGGCGCTAACGATCCTCATCTCGCTGTATATCCTCAAAGAGACCTACGAGATTGTGAAGGAGTCTGTGGACGTCATCATGATGTCGTCGCCCGCCGATATTGACTTGAACGACGTGCAGCGGGCAATTGAGTCCGTACCGAGCGTGAAGAATATTCACCACGTCCATCTCTGGAAAATGAACGATGCCGACATTCACTTCGAAGCGCACATCGATGTTGATGATCTGCCGGTAAGTCGCACAGCCGGAATCAGGGAGCAGATTGAGCGACGCCTGCACGACACGTACGACATCAATCATACGACACTGCAGTTCGAGTGCGATTCCTGCACTACGAAAGGATTGATTTGAATCATCATGCGTGTTGAATTCCTCTCTTTTGCGGGCTGTCCGCATGCCCCGATGCTTCGCCAACGGCTGGATGAAGCTCTTCGAGAGCTCGGCGTGACTGCCACTCCTGTCGCATTGGATCTCGAACATCTTTGTCATGCAGGTGACCCTCGCTCAGGATACGGGCCCCGCCACAATTCTTGTGGATGGGATTGACCTGTTCGGAATGGAATTTCCATCGATTGCAGGGCAGCCAGCCTGTAGACTTTATCCCCCGACGATCCCATCGGTTGACGCGCTGCTCGAAAGATTGCGCGAGAGAATTGCTTAGTCGCGGTAGCCTGTGCACGTCCGGAGGGGGAGTGGAATCGGCTCTGGTTAAACAACCAGATTGTGGGTCTGCTCTCCCGGAGGAGTGGAAGTTTTGCAATACTCAGTTGCTCTTCGTATATTTCAGAGTCAAATTCACGGTTCCATCCGTGTGACATTTTGTCAAAATCGCTGGCGTAGCTCAGCTGGTAGAGCAGCTGATTCGTAATCAGCAGGTCGACGGTTCAAATCCGCCCGCCAGCTCAAAAATGACACGACTTAGCGAGACCCGAAGGGGCGAAGCTAAGTCGTCGTCATTTTTAGAGTCCCGTCCCGTTTTTCGGGACGGACTCGAAAATAACCCCCTTGCGTTCACACGACTTAGCAGCCCCGGAGGGGCGAAGCTAAGTCGTCGTCATTTTTAGAGTCCCGTCCCGTTTTTCGGGACGGACTCGAAAATAACCCCCTGGCGTTCACACGACTTAGCAGACCCGCAGGGGCGAAGCTAAGTCGTCGTCATTTTTAGAGTCCCGTCCCGTTTTTCGGGACGGACTCGAAAATAACCCCCTGGCGTTCACACGACTGAGCAGACCCGAAGGGGCGAAGCTAAGTCGTCGTCATTTTTAGAGTCCCGTCCCGTTGTTCGGGACGGACTCGAAAATAACATGACTGAGCAGACCCGAAGGGGCGAAGCTAAGTCGTCGTCATTTTTAGAGTCCCGGCCCGTTGTTCGGGACGGACTCGAAAATAACCAATCAGCATCCACACGCTTCATCCGCAAAGGTCAATCCCTCGCTGGTTAGAACGGCCTTGATCTGCGAAGTTAGCCGGCTCTGGCGAGTTTGCCGTCATTCCTTTTGCGACTCGTCCCACAAATCTAAAATTGAAACTCTAAAATCTAAAATGTAAAGTCCCGTCCGGGATGCGACCAACTCCGCGAAGTTAGACGGTTCAGGCGAACCGTCCCACAAATCTAAAATTGGAACTCTAAAATCTAAAATGTAGAGTCCCGTCCGGGATGCGGCCAACTCCGCGAAGTTAGACGGTTCAGGCGAACCGTCCCACAAATCTAAAATTGAAACTCTAAAATCTAAAAAGTACAGTCCCGTCCGGGATGCGACCAACTCCGCGAAGTTAGACGGTTCAGGCGAACCGTCCCACAAATCTAAAATTGAAACTCTAAAATCTAAAAAGTACAGTCCCGTCCGGGATGCGACCAACTCCGCGAAGTTAGACGGTTCAGGCGAACCGTCCCACAAATCTAAAATTGAAACTCTAAAATCTAAAATGTAGAGTCCCGTCCGGGATGCGGCCAACTCCGCGAAGTTAGACGGTTCAGGCGAACCGTCCCACAAATCTAAAATTGAAACTCTAAAATCTAAAATGTAGAGTCCCGTCCGGGATGCGACCAACTCCGCGAAGTTAGACGGTTCAGGCGAACCGTCCCACAAATCTAAAATTGAAACTCTAAAATCTAAAATGTAGAGTCCCGTCCGGGATGCGACCAACTCCGCGAAGTTAGACGGTTCAGGCGAACCGTCCCACAAATCTAAAATTGAAACTCTAAAATCTAAAATGTAGAGTCCCGTCCGGGATGCGACCAACTCCGCGAAGTTAGACGGTTCAGGCGAACCGTCCCAC
>CAWESL010000021.1:0-293823 GCA_963811705.1 Ignavibacteriota bacterium | reverse complement strand
GCGCCAAGCGAAAGATCATTTCCTGGTCGGGACGTTATTTTCTGTAATGGAACATCCAAGCTGTCATTTAAGAGAACCTTCGTGATGACGAGCGGCGGTGGAGGCTGTGACTTGAACACGCTGTCGGGATCGACAATGTTCATGCCGCCATATCCTACAAGTATTACTCTTCCATCCGGAAGTGACGACATTGCAATGGGGCCAACAACGCCGTCGGAATAATCAAAATTGGCGAACTTCCCCCCGGTCGGGTCAAGTATAGCAAGCCCCTTGTCCTGGTACTGAACCCACAACCTTCCTCTCTTATCGCTTCCAAGTGGTTTTGCATAAGTGACATCTCCAAAGGCGGGATTCGGGAAGTGTCTGAAGGATCTAGTCACCGGCTCCCAGAGATCAAGAGTGTCGCATCCAATCCATATTCTCCCCTGGGGATCCTGGTAGATGTTATGGTGATCAGAATTCCTGATCGACACGGGATCGCTCGGATTGTACCTATAGTGTTCCCACGCGGCGATTGATGGGTCAAACACAAACAGGCCTCGGGCTTCATCTGATATCCAGATCTTGCCTTCACGGTCTTTCAGAATGTGTACCGCATTCCCGCCTCGAGTATGCTGTACTTCAGAATAGATGCTGCTACGGGTATCAAAGCTCAGAATTCCATCCTCGCCGGCTGCAATCCAAAGAGAATCACGACCCACGCCAATGATACTCAGAGCAGTAGGACTTAACCATGGTCCTGCCGATTGAGTCGGAGACCGAAAGTTCTTCACTCGACCTGTTTTCGGTTCGAATCGATAGAGACCAAGTCCCGACGTCCCGTACCAGAGCATTCCCTTCCCATCGTCGTACGAAGTCGAGACACCGGCGCGATCGGACTCACTCTTTTCTCCCTTGAACAGATCCACGGTCTCGAGAACGCTCAGGTTTTCGAGTCGGACCCTCGCCACTTTTCCTTCGACCCCGATCCAGTATGAGCCATCACTCCAGCGGTCGATCGTTTCCATTTCTTTCGGTCGTCCGGAAGTCCCCTTGAGTGCATGCCGGGGGAATCGGAATGATGCAGGTGGCAAGAAGTACAAGCCGTCATCTGCCGTGGGTATCCAGAGTATGCCTGTGCTATCAACTGACATCCTTGTATACGTCGATCTGCCGGGCCCAGCGGAAGAGAACAAATAGTCCTGGTAGGCCCCTGAGGATGGATCGAAGAAATCTACCGTGGTGTCACAATATATCCACAATCTGCCGCTTCGATCGCCCTGAAGTCCCTGGATATGGTCGTCTCTCGTTCTGCCTGCCGTTGCTGGCCGTTTATGATACGCCGTCAGAGCGCCGCTGGCTCGATCAAACAGATACAGCCCGTGTACAAGAGTGCCGATCCAAAGTCTCTGTGGCGTTTCCCAGAACAGACTCGTAACGAAGACAGTATCAAGGTTCAGCCCCGACACGGGAGGGAACACGGGAACCGATATGGCGTTGGTCTTCCGATTACAGATGAACAATCCGTGTACAGTCGTGACCAAAGCACAAGTATCATCCCATTTGTCCACGTTCCACACCCCATCCCTGAAACCTTCATGGCACATATTGTGGAATCGGGCGTGACATGCCACACTATCGGCATTTGTCTCGTTCGTGGCTGTCCCGAGATCAAGCCACACGATGCCCGGTTGGCGGTCTCCCACAAGCCAGAGAATCCCAGAATTGTCTTCGGAGATGGTATTGACATTCAGCCCTTGCAGCGACGAGCTATCATTTTGCCGGGGGAAGAAATTGACGAATCGGTCGCTCCCCGGATCGTACAGACTGAGGCCGGCTCCAAATGTGCCAACCCAAAGACGCCCCTTTGTATCAACGTGAAGAATCAGAGCGTCGTTCGTGAAACTAAATTCGGGGTAGATTTTGCATGCGTAGCCATCATATCGTGCAAGACCGTTCACGGTCCCAAACCAGATGAAGCCCTGGCGGTCACGAACGACGTTTGAACGCATCTTGTTGCTGGGAAGTCCATCGGCAGTGGTCAGGCGTCTGAAGTCGAAGACGGGGAGGAGCTTCTCCTGCGCGAAGAGGTTACCAAGACTCAGAACAAGCAAGCCCAATGCGATCGCGCCAGACCGGAGAACTCCAGCAATGTCCCAATATGTATGTTTGTTCTCACACATCCGGGGCTCACATGCGTGGGAGAAAAGGGGGAAAAGTATGGGGCAGAACGGAGATGCGGCTCAGATGAGGAGAGCAATAGAAGGTAGGAAGGGCAAGATGGAATGTCAACGACGGCATGCCCGCACTTCGTGGCAAAACCTTATAACAGTCTCATGCGCAACGTGACCCAGAGTCTCGATGCACTTGGGAGGAATGGTTCCAGGAAGCAGGATGGGAGAGAAGAAACTACTGGAAGAACCGGCTATAATCGTAAGTGACAACGGTGGCTGAACTTAAAAGTGCCCGGAATCCTGCACAAACATCCGGCCAAACACCGGGCTGCGATTTCGCCCCGAGCGACATCTATGGCCTCACTCAGAGGAGTCGAGGGGCTCGGAACTAGTCGCCGGTGCCCGGGATCCCGCCCCTCAACCGGGCGGGACTTCGCGCCACACGGAGGTGGCGCTCAGCAGGACCATCGAGTGCGTCGTGGGAACAGTGAAAAGCAAAACGCCACCGAGAAATCGGGTGGCGTTTTGCTTTTCAGTGCCCGGGACAGGAACTATCGGCTCTGCGAAGTCAATCGATGATATAGGTAATCCATGGTGGATTGTGAAGGAAATGCCGTTGGATCCCAAGCGGCAGCTCAGGAAGAAGTAAGGAAGAAAGTAACGTAACTCAGACGTGACGTTACCGACAGTGTCTGAGAAGATGATTATGATACCCTAAGAACCCATTGAAGGTGACGACGTACGATTGAGACAACAAGAACCGCCCACCGAAAATAAACGGTTCGGCACGTGCAGAAGGGTAGTGGGAGGAGCTGAACGTTCCCGCCCTGCAATACAATTCAACTGAAAACACAACTATGAAAACTTATTCCACAAAAGACTTTCCGCTCGCTGCCTACTTGGTATCCAGCGGACTAGCTCTTCAGGCTCACGCGAGATCTTCTGGCGTGAGTACTTTCATGTTTACGGATTCTTCCAGGCTTCATCAGCTGGTCGATGATTTTTATGGCTTTCGCGCACTCGTTAATCCAGTGTCCTACGCGAATGCATTCCGGAATTTGAAGAGCGTTATGTATACAACCACAACAACTACAAATGACAACATGTCCAATAGAGCAAGAGCAACAAAATAATGTAATCGTTGCCGTAAATGACCAGGCAATGCCTGGGATCCTCGATTCAATCCTCGTTACATACGACACCCGCGTAAACAAAAAGAAGGATTCGAAGGCCAGCCTTAGACCTCTTTCTTCTGTAGTCCAAGAGATCCGTACTTCTGCATACCTTCAGACAAGCATTGCGAGAGTGCGCGCAGCTTCATCCGACGATGAACGTCGAGAACTGAAGAAGCAACTTCTTCCGTATTTCACCTTCCTTCATTTTGAGAATGGCATCAGGCAATCCCAATACTTTCGGGACGTACGATTTGTCCTCATGGACTTGGACCATATCTCGGATAGGCTCGATGCACTCCGTGAACAGATGCGCCAAGACCCGGAAGTATTTATGCTGTTCGTTACACCCAGCGGTGAGGGCCTGAAGGTGGTCTTCGCACTTGACCGGGATATTACCTCTGAGGCGGAATACAAGAGGGTCTACCAACACTTCCGTGCACTTGTAAAGGAGTCGATATGGAGTTGAAACAGACGACATAAATGATGTTGCCAGAGCCTGTTTCCTATCATACGATCCAGACATCTATGTGAACGAGTCTGCGGTTCGCGTGTCGATAGAGCCATCCAATCCCTTGCCGGTCGTTCAGGCGAAGACACAAGCCGGGGATTCGATAAAAAGGGCCCTGCAGGGGACGACGCCCGGTGGACGCACCGACAGCATGACGAAATTGATCGGCATGTACATCAACAAGGGCTTTGATCGTGAATTGACGCTCGAATTCATCCGAGTGTGGAACAAGGGAAATGAACCCCCTCATTCGGATCAGAAGCTGGTTGAGACGGTGAACGACATGTTCAATCGGTACGATGACTCCTCGAAAGTCCTTCCTGTAAAATTCATCGAACGGAACAACTGCCATTACAAGATAAGCAGCGGAAAGAACGGCACCGGAGATGTTATGGTCACCTCGTTCGTGATCTATCCCAAAGAACTCCTTGTGCTCGAGGATAATGACTGCCTGATTTGCGACGTCAAGAGCTCTCAGGGGTTCGAGTACCAGGGGATCGAGCTCGAAAGCTCCGACTGGCACAGCAAACAGAAGCTCCTGAAGGCAATAGGACATCAGGATTGTGTATGTGTTGGATCAGACAATGACCTGCAGGCACTCTGTGCGTATATCAGCTCGCGAGTACCGGTACGGAAGTCCGGCACGAGTGTCATCGGCCTCCACAAGGGGATGTGGGTATCTGAAGGACTGAACATCACTGCAGAGAGGATCTCTGACGAACCTTCGATCGTCCCTTACCAAAAAGGAACTGGTGCATTTTACCATAAGATCTCGTATCCGAAGCTGGCAGATGTCGAACATCTTGGACCTCGTCAGAAATCTGTATACCGATATTCTCGAGATCAACGAACGGAAGGTCTTGCTGCCTCTCCTGGGATGGTTTTTCGCGACACCAGTCAAAGAGATAGTCCGCTCAACCATGGGAGCGTTCCCATCGGTTCTGATGCACGGAGGTCCGGGGAGTGGGAAGACCAGCACAGCGAAGATGCTTATGCGGCTGGCCGGGTACAAGAATCCTGTTCCGAACAAGTGTGACATGAAGGCATTCCCGATGTTGAAAAACCTCTCGGCCACAAATGGGATTCCGCAGTTTTATGACGAGTTCAAGGAGTCCGATCTGAAGGACGAATCTATTGATAGTCTCCTCCGGTACATTCGGGAGATATACGACGGTGAGCTTGAACAAAAAGGAAGAGAAGATCAGACGACCATCGAATATGAGCTCCTCGCCCCAATGGCTGTCCTCGGTGAGTGGAACATCAACCAGCCGGCAATCCGTGAACGAGTCTTGATGATCCGATTCAATGATGCTGTAAAGAAGAACAAGAGATGCGAGACGCATTCCGGAGAATATTGGATCTTCCCGCTCGAGGGTTTCATGCCTCGATACATCCAGTTCTGCCTGTCGCAGGATATCCCTGGGACTCTTGCGTCGTGGCAAGAAGATATATCGAGGAGTTCTTCGACGTCGAAAGCTGTGGCACCTCGCATCGTGAACAACCTCGCTGTCATGCTCCTGGGACTGACCCTCTTTCAGGAATACGCGACGCACTGCGGACTTGTGATGCCAAAGATCGAGCCGAATACACTTCCTTGACGATCAACTGAGGGAAATCACCGGAACAGATTCAGGGGCTGTTCGGTCGTCGGTAGATCAATTCATTGAGGAGCTCGGCATCATGTGGCAGAAGAACGAAAAGCAGATCACGAGCTCAGTCGCCGGATACGAGCCATTGGTGAAGCAGATGCCTTGGTGGACGAGAGCTGAGATCAAGAAGAAACCTGCGATCGCCATCCGGTTCAACAAGGTGTTCCCCGAGTTCAAGGAGTACGCCCAGAGGACGAAGTACGAGGGCGACCTGTTGGACAAGGAATCGTATTTGAAGCTGTTCAAAGAATGCGAGTACGTCCTGAGCGTGAGTCATCCGGTGGACTTCGATGGGAAGAAACAGCGGTCCCTCTGCATCGACATCGAGAAAGCGAAAGCTGCCGGGATAGATCTGGAAGGATTCGGAGTTACGGATGTTACGTTCGAGTTACAAGAGTGATGTAACCAGAATTCCCTGAGAATAGAACAGATTGAAGGATTCCTGACAATGTTACACGAGTTACGCGATATTAGATATACCTTAGTATTGGATGATGTACTCTCTTATGTTCTCCTATAGAAGAGCTCATCTCTAAAAGGTAAGGTGTGCCAAATACGCGTAACACGCGTAACCGGTGTAACAATAAAAAAATAAAAAAAAACTAAATCCCCAGAAGCCTAAAAGCCCCTCCCCTGTTACCCGGAGACGTCCTCGAAGGCGGGCGAAGCCGGCAACGAGTACTATTTTTTTGTTTTGGCTGGTTCCCCTCGAAGTGCCCCAAATAATTGGGGGTGTCAGAAAAGTACACTTTTGTACGCTGCAAAGACGGGTGGCAGTCGAGAAACAGGCCCGTTAATATCGAGGAAATCGAACGCGGGCTCGAATAAAGCGTGGTTCACAATACGTGGGACAAACTGGTGGCGAGCAGTGCATTACTGAGCTTCGGTCAAATTCTGGTTACTGGCCTTCACGGTCCTCACGCCGATCAATAGCAGGTAAAGGACCATCCAGACTTCCGCAATTGCTGACGGTATGGTAATGATGACGTTGATCTTTTCACCGAAGTCAGGAACCAAGAATACCGCGAGCATGCCCACGATGTAGCATGCGCCCCCGACTATAAGCACCACTCCCATCGACTTGGGGAACAACTCTGATTTGTGCACGAGATATCCCAAGGTGTTCAACGTCAACATTATTACCGGTCAGCGACAACTATATTTACCGATGGTTTCCCCTCTCGTTTGAGGGCTTAGTTGTTGATTTTTGCTTTGTATTACTGGCTTTTGCTGTTCTTCCCTGGAGCTACCCGGGGGCACCCCGGCTGCGAGGTTAGTTGCGACGCTTTTTCGATGCTTCAAGCCTATACTCCTTTCGCGTCGGCGGCGCACTGGTCCTTGGCTTTCTAATGATTGGGCACGTGCCCGTCTCACCGAGGGGGGGGTGCGTTGTTCCTTTGCAGAGGACGGATCCGTTGCAGTGCGGAGGGCTCGATCCACGAGCCGTACAATCGTGCGGTAGCAAAGCCCTTCAGGATTGCAGGGATAAACAGAAGTTGAATATCACTGGATGGAACGAAAAGGGACTATTTCTCGTCCCGCTCTCCGACGGTGCAACGATGGTTCCGTTCTTGCGGATAATCTATTGTACCGTCAAGTGGATTGAGCGGCGCGTTGCCGTACGCTTCGACTCGCGATTGAAGGACGCATCGTTCTTAGGTCTTCTGCTTGACACTGCGTCCGGCTGTATTCCGCAGGGGACATGAAATCGAGGTGAGGATTTCCTGATACATCAATGGATTCTTGCAGGGACTCACCTTCGCAATAGCCTAGCGGAATTCAAAATGAACCCGAGTTCAGAAACAACGTGAATCGAGGCCGCAAGGAGGGGAGTGAGATAGCCGAAGAAGGCAAGGGTAACACCCACGGTGTCAACGGCAATCGTCCCCCAGAAATTGAAGAAGATCACGCGCAGGCACTGTCGGCTGATTCTGAGTGCAGAGACGACCTTCATGAGATTGTTCGTCGTCAACGACATGTCTGCGCATTCGAGCGCGATTTCCGTACCACTGCCCATGGCGATTCCCACACTCGCTTCAATGAGTGCGGGCGCATCATTGATGCCATCACCGATCATCGCGACCGTGTTCCCTTCGCGATTGAGTTCACGTATTTTGTCGAGTTTCTGCTCCGGGAGCATATCAGCAAAGACCTCGTCCACGCCGAGCGTTCTCGCGGTGTTGTCAGCGGCATTTCTGGAATCTCCGGTCAGGAGAATCAGACGACAACCTGCCTGCTTGAATTCCTTGACCGCCTGTATGGCCTCGCCTCGGAGAACATCGGCGAACTCGATCACGCCAACCATCCGTCCGTTCGTTGAGACGAAGACGGAGGATCGATCAGCACTGTTCTCGTTCAAGCCGGCTTCGGCATTTGTCGTGTCGACGAGAATCGACTTGGCCCTCATGAGCGTTGCGTTTCCGACGGCTATTTCATCACCATTCGCGTGACAGATAATTCCTTGTCCGGGGAGATATCGCACGTCGGATGACGGGCCGACCGCGATATTTTCTTCTGCTGCCTTGATCACAATCGCCCGGCCATACGGATGTTCAGACCGCTTTTCGGCAATTGCTGCGAGCGCCAAGACTCTCTCGCAGCTCGCGCCATTGACGGCGTGTATTCGTATGACGCGAGGGATCCCCAATGTGAGGGTTCCCGTTTTGTCCAAAACAACGGTGTCCACTTTTCCAAGTTTTTCAATGTAGACCCCACCCTTGACGATAATACCCTCCTTCGCCGTTCTGCCGATCCCCGCGAGAATCGCAAGCGGGGTCCCGGCTGCCACCCCGCATGCGCCCGCCACAACAAGCGCAGAAATTGCCGAGACGACATTATGCGAAACCAGGAACGTCAGAATGGCGGCGCCAAAAGCCAAATACACCAGGCGAGCCGCGAGCGTGTCCGCAATCTTTTGAATTGGGGCTTTCGATTGCTCCGCCCGCTCAATAACTTCCATAATTCTTCCGAAGGTCGTGTTCTTGCCGATGCGCTCGGGCTGGACTTCGAGGACTCCCAGATGATTTATTGAACCGGCAAAGACGCTGCTCCCTGCTGATTTCTCGGCAGGAAGAGGTTCACCGGTAATCGATGATTGATCGACCGTCGAAATGCCTTTCACAACCGTACCGTCAACCGGGATCCTGGCGCCGGGCTTGACAACCACGATATGTTCGAGTGTGAGATCCGCAGCATCGATCTCGAAGTCCACACCGTCGCGAAGGATGGTAATTGTCCGGGGGAGGATATCCACAAGTGTCTTGATCATGCTGCGCCCGCGTTCGACCGTGTGGTGCTCCAACATTTCGGCAAACATGACAAACGTCGTTATCACCAACCCCGTCGAGAATTGCCCGATTGCCAGGGTCGCGGTCACTGCGAGGAACATCGACAATTCCATGGTCATCCGCCGTTCGCGGACCGACCTGTAGGCTTCCTGGAGCATCGGAAATCCGCCGATGAGGGTTGTCCCGAGTGCAACGGCATCAAACGGGAGGAACAACTTCCATAATCCGCTCCAACTGAGGATGACCGCCAGCGACATCACTGCCAGGCGAATCACGTCGGATTTGTTCTCACGGAGAAAAGAAATCATCTCAGCCTCCCGACTCACCACGGACAAAACAACAGAAAGCCGAAAAGTTGTCACCGGGGATCCCCGAACACCGTTTGGGGATCCCGCAGGAGCCGTCAGGGCGTGCGCGAAGAGTTTCCATCGTCATTAGACGTGAACAGAGATTTTGAGAATCACATTCCGTCGTTCTTCCCAACTCGCACCGCTGAAATACGCTCCTTTGATCAGGTGATCATGGTCGAGCAGGTTGGTAATATACAGCGACGGGTCGAGAGTCACTCCCCCATCGAAGTGAAATGTATACCCGAATCCGAGGTTGAGAATCCAAGAAGGCGCAGTGTGGGTCGCCGTGTTGAAATCAAAGAGGCCTGTGCTATACGCGACGCCATCGGGGTTTCCGTTCGCAAGCCCTGAGCCATAGATTGCCTTCAGGTTGACGAACCAGTCTCTCGGCTGATAATTTACATCCGCGACGATCGAGAGTCGCTGGTCGTGATCCAGATCTGTCGCCGGCCCATCATCGTCGAAGTTAAGAAAACCGCCGCTCACCAGCCCCGATCCATAGGCATGGATGATTGAACTATTGATGTAGCCGGAGAGCGGTGTTTCCTCGCTGTTGAACGACAGCCCGAGTTCAACCCCGGTGGTCCTGACAGTTTCAATGTTCACCGGAGTCTTGATCGCGCTGTTTCCCACCGTCTGGTCATCGACACCGGGCGTTGCGTACTTGTAGAAGGATGCGAGTTTCGCACTCAGGCCGTTCGGGAACGTGTGCGTATAGACAGCTTCGTAAAAGTTATCCCGCTCAGGCAGAGTCGGAGTGAGAGAGGTACTGACATTCAGCGCAATTGATCGGAGTCCCTCGACATTTGTCGGCATGAAGAGCCGTCCAAAGTACAGGTAGGCGGAATTGGCTTCATCAATGAAGAAGTTCCATCGAATCCTTGGGCTCACCTGGCTTTGCAATGACATCGCGGGTGCAATGTGCTGGTCATACCTGACGCCGACTTCGAAGGAAGTCCACTCGAGAGGATGCCATTCTGTTTCGGCAAAGATGCCGAAGTCAGATCCCGCAAAGTTCGTGACGATGGATGGGCCGGGTGATCCCGATGAATCCGTCGAGGTGAAATTCTCTGTCCCTTTTGTGCTACTGAAATTGAGTCCCAATTTATACATGAACTCGTGAGAAAGCCTCTTGTCAAAGGTCGATCGGAGGCCGAGTGTTGTAAAACTCCTGTCCTCCGCCAATAGGTAGTTATCGACGGTGTCACCGGCAAATTGAAAGTTCGGCGGGTCGATGCTCCCCGGCGTGTAGACAAGTCCTCCCTCCCGGGCGTATCCCCCGACGAAGAAATTCGATTCCTGATCGACGTCCGCGTTGAGCGTTCGGAAATACGAGAGCGTCTGGAAGCCGTTCGTGGTCTTCTGCAGATCAGAAGCGATCTGCTCAACGGAATCATACGGAACCTGGGTGTAGGTCTCACCGAAGTTGATGTTGGCCGTCAGATAGTCGACGTCGCTCAGGATATAGTCAAACTTGCCGTACAGGAAATAGTCAAAGCCGTGATCGTGAAAGAGCGCGGCGATTGGGGGGTCGATTCGGCGGTCTGTCTCTTGCCGTGACCCGGAAACGAAGAAGCCCAGGTTGCCAAGATGGTCGCTGATGGAGAGTTGTTGGCCGTTCGAATTCAGCGCGCGGAATGGGCCCACGTGCGAGCCGAGGGTATCGCCGGGAGATCCTTTTGCACCGTTGAAGACGAGGTAACTGCCTCCGTACGTCGATGCATCGAGATGAAAGCTGCCAGTCGGGACGCGATTATTCAGATCGACGATCGCCGCCATCTGGCCGCCATACTCCGCAGGAAATCCTCCCGTGATAAATGTCGTGCGCTCGATGACCTTCGGATCGACAACTTCATTCAACCCGCCGAACACCCCGAGGGGAACCGGCAGCCCGTCAATGTAGTACGTGAATTCTCCATGCTGTCCGCGGATGTGCACTTCGCCCGTCGGCGCACGCACCGCCCCCAGCAGGTTCTCCTGGATAAGATTCGTCATCCTCGCCGTCGGAGGTACATGGTATGTCTCCGCTTCGAAGACTTGATTTCCCGTCCTCGGATCAATGTGCGAAACGGCGAGCTCTTGTTTGCCGATCACTTCGACTTCCTGCGCCGTTGTGCCCTCAGGATGCAGAGCGATGGCGAACGCGGAATGTTGCAGGGTAATGTCAATGGTGTCGAAGTATGTTTTGTAACCGACGAACCATCCTGCAACAACATATTTCCCCGGGGCGATATCGCGGAAACGAATGAGACCGGCGGGGTTTGTAGCGTCCTGTGCGACGATTCTTCCGTCCCTGCGGAGGAGCACATGGGCGAGTTCGATGGGAAATTTCTGGTCTGCGTCCGTCACTGTGATGCGCACCTGGACGGTGGGTTCGGCTGCAGGGGCTTTGGACGCTTCCCCCGACCAGGCAGACGGAACACAAACACAGGAACAGAGGAATGCAAGGAAAAGGACCACTTGAGATTTCATGAGTTTGATCCCATATTGGCGGTTGTCGTCAAGTGCAACGGTGATGGACACGGCGGAGAGCCATGCGTTCCTCGGTCATCCGATCTGTTCGTTCGACCTCGAATTCAACCGAGGGGAATTGCGGGGTGTCCAGACTGGGGACAAACCGTCACAATTCCATGGTCCTTCCCCCCGGACTCGAGAGAAGAACAGCTACACAACGAGAGGACAATGAACGTGATGGCTTACAAAGAGTGAGAAACAGGAGGGGCGCGCGCGGATGGGGATTCGGGAGTTAGCGATGGCGGAGCGGGTGTACGGTCAAAGGCAAAATACCGGGTGGCGATAACGTGCGGGAGAATCGCGTCGTGTTGAACGAGATGTCCCGAAATGAGCAGGCAGGCGATGCAGGGCCCTGACTCCTCCGCGCGGGCCGCGACGCCCGACGAAGGATTATGAATTTCGACCCGAGCGGACCCATGAGCCGGATCCTCGTCCGTGTGCAAAAGCCCGAGGGAAAGGCTCAGGGGAACATAGGTCGCCATCAGAAAGAGAGCGACGCGCCGGGAGGTCGAAAGGTTCATGTCTTAAGCATGTAACCAGAAGCCTTTTCGGGAAGTTCCCCATTCTTCGTGGACGATGAAACATGACGCAGTTTCGAGGTGTTCTTTCAACATGGTAAGATCCATCGTCATCCGCGCCATGCCTCTTTTAGTGCTTTCCGTGCTCCTTACAAGGTGCGGAGAGGAGGGTGCTCTCACCCAGGCCGAGCTCCGAAAACTGGATGCGCGTCTACAGGTGCTGGTGACGTCGAAGGAAGCACCTGGCGCGCAGAAGATCGTTGTGCTGATTCATGGGTCGAATCCTTACGAGATCCGATCCACCGGTACGACCGTCGACGCGGTGGCCGGAGAGATGATCATTGCGCGCGTGAGCATTCCCGAGCTGAAGCGTATTGTCCGACTGCCGTCGGTGCAATCGATCGAGAGCAATACCACGAAGTCACCTCAGCGATGACGTTTGTGCTATCAAGGTTTCGACCACCAATATCGACGAGAACATATGCGCCTTCTCCGGATAGTCCCTGTGGTGTTTATGACTCTTGGAGTTCTCTGCGCACGAGCAGGCGTACCGGTGCGACAAGCAGAGATCGTCAGCGTCCCGGTCGGACTCAGTTCCAAGGTCCTCAGCGGAAGGCTTCTGCAGAAGGTCAGCGAAAAGAGTATGATGGTGAAGGATGCCCTGCTCTCCGCCGACGCTGCCACGACAACAGTTCTCCTCTATTTCCAGGATCATCCTGGTGAACTTCAGAAGGATTCGCTGGCGGCCCTTGGCATACGGTGCTACTGGGAAACATGGATCCCGCCCGTGGGGATGCATCCCTATGGGTTTGTTGTCGCAACAATGCCGGTGGAACAGTTTATCAACACCCTGTCGCTTGCCTTCGTGACGAAGATGGAAACGGCCGAGTTCTCGCGATCTCCAAGGAACAATGTGGCGGCCCGGATGATTGGCGCCGATTCTGTATGGGCACAAGGGTGGACGGGAACCGGGGTGAAGGTGGGAATCCTTGATTCAGGTCTCGATACCGATCCGCCAAACGCCGATCTTCCCGCAGGCATTCAAGCCAGAGATTATTCACAATTTCCCAACTCCATCGGAACATCAGTGCTGAATCACGTCACGGGGCATGGTACCCACGTTACCGAGACCATCCTGGGGAGAGGGGTGCTCTCGTCTTCGAATACGAACAACGGCGGGGGATCCTTCAAAGGGATGGCGCCCGGCGCAAGTCTCGTCTTTTTGAAGATCGGCAACGATACCACTGGAGACTCCCAGACCGCGGGAGATATCGCGGCGATGAATGCGGCGGTGGACACGTTTCACGCGAACGTTCTTTCCATGAGTTACGGCGGATGGGACACGTATCATGACGGCTCCGATGCGGAAGATCAGGCGGTCGACGCCGTCTACGCGAAAGGGGTCGCATTCTTTATCGCGGCGGGCAATGAAGGAACGTCGGCGAGACACTATTCCGGGACGCTGACCGGGTCCGACTCTACAGGATTCATCGAAGTCGACGTCGCTGGAGCTGTGACAAATGGGACCAAGCTCCAATTCAATCTGGTCTGGAGAGCGCAGCAGGGTGGGAGTCAGGCTTCCCTCAATCTCCGCTACTTTGACGGATCTCAACAGCCCATTACCTCCGTACCCCTTCCTGCGACCTCCAGCGTTCGCGGTACGAGTTCGCAGTTTTCACAGATCGCCGGCTTTTTGCCGCCAGGAAACGGGACATACTTTCTCAAAGTGGTAAACCACTCCTCTGCGGCGGTGACGTACCATATTTACGAGGACTGGGATGATCACAAGGTGTCGTTCGCCGCGCCTGATCCAAACTACACCATCGATGAACCTGCGACGGCGGACCACGCCATTGCCGTTGGCGCATTTGTATCGAGGAAGGATTGGACGGCGTACGACGGCTTCTCGTATCATTTCACAAGCGTCAGCGGCACGTCGGTCGGAGACATTGCTCCCTTCTCGAGTCGGGGCCCAAGAGTCGATGGGGCAATAAAGCCGGACATCGCTGCGCCGGGGACGGCTCTCATCTCTTTGAGGGACCGCCACGTGATCACGACGCCCGACAATTTTTGGGTGACAACGATGGGATCTGCCGGCAGGGATACATCGTATGTCGTCATGCAGGGGACGAGCATGGCCACGCCGGTCGCATCGGGAGGCGCGACGCTTTTGTTGGACAAAGCGCCGACGTTGTCGCCTCAGGATCTTTATACGACGATCGCTCATAGTGCGACGGCGGACGGTTTTACCGGAAGCGTGCCAAACAACATATGGGGAAACGGCAAGATCAATGTTTCGGCGGCGCTCAACAGCCTCACCGCAGTCCCGCGTAGCACAGAGAACCCCATCGCGTTCAGCCTGATGCAAAATTACCCGAACCCGTTCAATCCCACCACGACGATCCGCTACGGAATCCCTCATCGCTCGCACGTTCTGCTCTCCGTCTACAACACTCTCGGCCAGAGGGTTGCCGAACTCGCGAACGGTGACATGGTAGCTGGCTACCACGAGGTGACATTCGACGCCCGCAATCTCTCGAGCGGGGTTTACTTCTATCGACTCCAAGCCGGATCCTACGTGGAGACGAGGAAGCTTTTGCTCGTGAGGTGACTCCCATCGTTTCGTCACCTTGGCTCGGCTCGTCCGGGCCTTTTCTGTTATTTGAGCCGACGGCAGTACTCTTCAGTCATTCATGCTGCAAGATGGTATCAGGATTTCACATCTTTTGATCTTTATCAGTAAAGACCGACGCATTTCCTTGACATGGCCTAAGGAAAGAAGTAAGTTCATCGAGGGGGCAGCCGAAACCCTAGTCTGAATGTGGGAGGAGCGTTTCGGCTGGGGGGATAACCATGCTCATTGAGAAGCCCATTCGTCAGAGTGTTGATGGAAGGGCTTTGTTCTTTTGAACGTCCTATCCATGTGCTCGCAGTTCGACGGGCTCAAATTGTCTTTGAACAACGGAGTTATGCGATGAAGAAGGGGAAAGCCGTAAAGATCAGGCGAAAGCCAACCAAGGGGGGATTGATCAAGGGTGTTTCGCGACAGCTGCCTCGGTAGCTACTCTTCGATCCGACTTTTCGAGAAGAGTTGTGGGGTTTGGTGCGCGGTTATTCCGGTCTTTACTAGTTATATCAACGCAAGAGACTCTACTACATTGGATTAGCCAAAGATTTTTCTGGCGTCTCCACAGCCATACGAGAGACAAACACGGGAACAAGTGGGATCGATTCGAGACCTTCAGAATCGCTCGAGTCAGTTACTTGAAAGATATTGAGTCCCTTCTTCTGCGCGTGGCCGAACCGCCTGGGTACTTGGTTGCGGGAAAATTCAATCATGATGCCGACGTAACGAATGTCCTTCGAAAAATCCGGAGACAGCAAACGCACATGCTCAACCGGATCAAGAAGCTGTTTCACTGAGGGGGTTACCAGAGAGTCCACCTGATGGAATGGACGTGTGTCCGCTGTTGGTGAAACTTGGCCGCTATAGCGCAAAGCAGTGCCACACAGTTTTGATGGGAATCGTAATTCGCATTGTGTCTCTCAGATCACAAGGCCTTTCAAGGTGAGTGGACTCTACAAGATCAAGGGTTGTGATGATGAATCTCGTTTCGCAGACGTGGTGTTCGTGCACGGCCTTGGCGGAAACCCTATTTCCACCTGGCGAAATAGGAATGATCAGTCATCGTGGTGGGCGCAGTGGCTGGGAGATGAGTTTCCCAATATCGGAGTCTGGACCCTCGGATACCCGTCAAGTCCATCGGTGTGGACCAGAATTCTTGGCTGGCTATCCAGGAAGTGGCGAGATTCGGGATACACGATGTCGTTACCAGATCGGGCTGTGCAAGTTCTCGACCTTCTAGCACAAAATGGGATTGGGGAGCGCTCAATCCTGTTCATATGCCACAGTCAAGGGGGCTTGTTGATCAAGCAGGTCCTGCATTTCTCCGATGGCTGTGTTGAGGAGAAGAAGGGACTAATAGCCCGCAATTGCCGCGCGGTTCTCTTCCTATCCACTCCCCACACCGGATCCACTTGGGCATCGGTGATATCGAAGTTCCGAAGGATATTTGGTGCAACGGTAATTATCGAGGATCTGCGGGCACATGATCCACATCTGCGTGTTTTATATAACTGGTATCGCCACTACGCCCAGGCAAAGGGTGTCCAGACTGCCAGCTACTATGAGCTCCGGGGCATCAGGAGTATATTCAAGGTTGTAAGCGCCGATGCTGCCAATCCGGGTGTGGGCGCAGACCCGGTCGGGTTGGATGAGGATCATTTTTCGATTGCCAAACCCTCAACGCGCAACGCCCAAGTGTACATTTCAGCCTGCCGCTTGCTTCGCGACCACGTCCTTTCCTCTCCGCTAGGCCAGCCTTCCGTTCCGACTATATTGTCTCCTCCCTCGCAGACCTCAATCCGCGAATTTCTTGACGGAGTTCTTGCTGTAACTACGAACAAAGACCGTCTACGAGTCCCGAAAGAGTTTCCACCCACGGCTGAGAAATTTTATGGTCGGAGTTTCGAGCTCGCAACTCTCACGGAGCGCCTGCTCGCAGGACGGAACACTGGAGTGGTCGGCCCACCTGGTTTCGGCAAAACTGCCTTGGCAGCCGAAGCATTACGAAATGTTGTCGCCGAATCTCCTGAGAGGCCGCATGGAATTCCGTTCCCAGATGGTCTTGTGTACATCGACCTATATTCCTTTCACGGTCGGGCTGAATCTGTGTGGAACACAATTGCCAACAAACTTGCGGGTCTCGGATTCGCCGAGAAATATCCTGCCAAGAGTCGCGCAACGGAGGCATGTCGTGGTCGGCAGGTTCTGGTAATCCTGGAAGGAGGGGAAGAAGCGAACGGAAGGGATGGACGACCGTGGATCCATGATATTCTCACCGTTTTGTCACCGGAGAATCGATGGCTCTTGCTTACACGGCTCAGCGATCAGGTCGCGCCTCAAGAAACTGTGAACATCAAGGAGGCTCTTAGCGACGAAGACGCAGGCAGATTGCTCGATTCGCTGACCCAAGGCCATATTAGCCCCGAAGTGCGAGCGGCAGTACTGAATCTTCTGGAAGGTCACCCACTCGCTCTGAATTGGGCGGGGAATCTGATCGCTCGCGAAGAAGAAGATCCGAGCGTACTTATTCGAGAATGGAAGGGGAGTCACCTCCCAAAGTTGACCGACCCGATTCGGTCTGAACACACGTTGGAATGGCTATTCGATCGAAGTTGTCGAAGTCTTGACCACGTATCAAGGCAGGCAATGTCCGCCGCCGCCTTGTTGGCACATGGACCGTTTCCAGCCGATGCCATCGAAGCAGGTCTTGCTCTAAACGAAGAAAATCTTCATGGAGCTGTTCGGGCATCGCTTAAACGTCTGGTTCAATCTGGATTTATGCGAAGGACCGAATCCGCCGCTTATTTTCAGTTCTCCCATGTCCTTTCCTACCGCTTCGCGCGCCGCGAATCAGATTCCGACCATTTAGTCCGCGAGCGCCTCTCCCGCTGGCTCCAAATTGAGCTCGCTGCGGCATTTTCGGTCGGTCAGATGGATGAACATCTCTCCTCCCCGACCTCGGTGTTGGTACACTCTGCAGCTTTACTTCGTGCAGACTTCGATCAGAGACTCTGGGAACCTCTTGCAAGATACGTGCTCTACCACGTCTACAATCGATCAATGGAGTTGGGGAGTCTGGCTCTTGCTAACCTTTCTCTCGATGCGTTTGACGACTGGTTGGGACGAATACCATCTCCCGACCAGCAGAAATCGAGATGGATTCGAGAGGCATGCGCGTCAATTTCCCTTCGAGGCGATGTTTTGGAACTCCAAGGTGATCTGCCAGCAGCGCTTGCCGCACATCGAAAGGCGCTGCACTCCATCCAGAAGTTGGTGGATTCCGAACCTGCGAACATTCAGCTGCTGCGCGACCTCGGAGTGTACCACAGCAAGGTGGGTCGTGTGCTGGTGTTTCAAGGCGCCCTTTTAGAGGCGCAGGCAGCACATAAGCAAAGCCTTGAAATCAAAGAAAGGCTATTCAGACTCGATCCCAAGAACCATATGCTGCAGGGGGATATGGCCGTGGGTTATGTCGAGCTCGGGGAGTTACTACGCTTCCAAGGAGATTTGAAAGGGATGCTTGCAGCGTTTCAGAAAAGCCTGGAACTCATAAGGGCGATCGCGGAGGCGGATCCTTCAGTAACCGACTACCAAGAGAACTTGAGCATAGCCTACGCAAGAGTCGGTGGCGCGCTCAAGGAGACTGGCGATCTCCCAGGAGCGCTAGAGGCATTCCAGGAGAGCTTGGCTATCAGAGACAGATTGGTCAATGCCGATCCCCGGAATAGGGAGTATCAACGCCACCTCAGTATGGCCCACGACTACCTGGCCGATGTGTTCATTTTGCAAGGAGAGCTCTCTAAAGCACTCACTTCCTATCGCGAAAGCCAGTTGATCCGTCGCAAGTTGACAGCCGGTGACCAATCAAACAGCATATGGAAGAGGGATCTTGCTGTGAGTTGTGGAAAAGTGGCCGACGTACTGAAGCTCCAAGGCGATTGGCCGGGGGCATTGGCTGCCAATCTTGAGGGACTAGCGATTTTCAGTACTCTAGCAGCACTTGATCCATCAAACATGGTCTGGCAGCGGGATAAAGAGACCTGCCACGGAAGAGTCGGTGACATACAGGAACTGCAGGGCAATCTGTCGGAAGCGTTAGCGAGTCGCGAGCAAGGCTTAGCAATTGCGCGACGGCTGGCCGAATCCAATCCTGAAAACGCAGAATGGCAAAGGGACCTCTGTGTATCCTATGGGAGAGTAGGTGACACCCTGAAAGAGCAGCGGAAGATGCCGGATGCGGAAAGAGCGTATCACATTAGCTTGACAATAGCGCAGAAGATGTCTGATCTGAGCCCATCAAATATGGTATGGCGTCGCGACTTCACTTTGCTCCACGCGAGAATTGGAGACACTCGGAAGGGCAGGGGAGATTTAGAGGGAGCGAAGGAAAGGTACGGGATGGCCTTGTCTAATGCTCGTCATTTGTCGAAGGTTGACCCATCCAACACAGACTGGCAACGCGATGTAGCCTTCGCCCTGAGTAGATTGGCTGATATCTTGGAGAGTCTGAACAAGCTTCCGGAAGCCGTGCAGCTTGCTGAGGAGGGTTTCGGAATCTCCTCACTGCTTGCGTCTCTGGATTCAACAAATCGAATGTGGCAAGACGACGTGAAGCGTGATCGCGCCAGACTAACCCGACTAAGAAGCAGACCTTCGGATGAATCGTCAACTTCATAGGCGCGCTTACCGAAGGACGGATAGGATCGGATTGTCAGAGGCGGGATTGGGTTGGGTGTCCCGAAATTTGATTTCACCTTGGCAGTACGGCACAGAGTTTGAGTCTGGTGGGCAGCAGATCACTCGGAAAGCTTTCTCGACGACATGCCCATGAGGATTCAGTAACTATGGCGGGAACACCATCCGCCGCAGCTCAGCCGCGGCCGTTAGGGGGCAACCAAGAAAGACGCACTTCGATGACCCTATTCAAATTCGTAGGAGCTTCTCGAGCCTTGTCAATTTTAGCTGAGGGCACTATCAGGTTCACTCAACTCGCTCGGATGAACGACCCCTTCGAATCTTATCCTCAAGTCCGTGGCTTTATCACAAACGACTTCGTACAACGGATAGTCGAATCTATTCTCGATACAGATGCACTGTTCCAACAAGTTGCTGATGACACCCTCCGTCGGATGTACAACCAACTTGCCGAGCCGCTGCGATTGACTATGACCTTTGATTCCTTCAAGTCAGTCGCCCAAAAAGAGATTGATCTGGAACTCAAGGCTAAGGGAATCAATCTCAAGGAGTTCGTAAAACTTGTGCTGAAGTCTTCCCAGGAAGAACTAGTGCCGAGAATTGCGGAATCCATCCGGATCTTGTTGGCGAACAATTTGTGCGTTCTCAGCCTTGCTGGCAACAATAGGCATCCGCTGCTTTGGGCACACTATGCTGACTCCTATCGAGGCGTCGCACTTGGTTTTGACAGCACCCAGCCATTCTTCACGGGTTGCATTAAGGTAGCATACTCGCAGTCGCGGTCCGCTTTGCAGCTTACATCATTTCCTGAGACACCGAAGGAGCGATTCGAACTAGCGACTCGAATATTGGCGACAAAGAGCCTATCGTGGCAATACGAAGAGGAATACCGGCTATTGAGGTCCGCCGAGCAACTAAGAGACACGGGTATTTTTGATGAAGCCGGAGCCCCAGTGTTTACCGCAGACTTCCCGTATCAGTCTCTCTCGACGGTCCTGCTGGGACCTTCGATTTCGATTGAACATAGAGATGCTATTGTGTCAATCGTCGCCGCAAAGTGTTCCCGCGCAATCGCAATGAAGTCCAGCCTTTCTCAGGATGAGTTTGATATTTCGTTCGAGGGGGTTGCCCCATAAAGCGGCTGGAGCTGACGGAAGTACCCTGCGGGGAAAACGGCTGGCGTGAAACGAGTTCAAGTAACATAGCAGCGATTGCCTTAAGAGAACATATTGGAATGGTCCTCAGCTTCGGTGCTCTGAGCAATACCCACACAAGCCTCCTTTTCCGATTGTCGAGGAGTCTTTTCCGATATCCTTTGATCACGTGCAGATGAAATATCAGCCCCAAAGAATTTCCGGGAGATGATATTCGATGCGCAAACAATCACCAATCGGTCAAGAAGTATCGACCATGGATCACCTAACGGTCAAAAAGAGTCGCCAAGTGCTCTCTTAAAGATGCAGAAGCCAAGTCGCGAAAAGACAATCAATTAGGCGGATCACCAACGTAATCGGCGGGTGCCTATGGTTGGGGAATCGCGTGCCGAGACCGAAATCAGTAGCGTCGACTTTTAGCTTGATTGAATTCTAACGGGGTTACCTGAGGAGGTGGGAACAAAACATGGATTTGATATTGCTGGAGATAGCAATCCGAACGAATTGACGCGGTTCCTCTCACAAACGGAGACAGCGACCTGAGAGATGGATTGAAAGTGAGCGTGTTTAGTCTCAAAAAATGAACCATGGGGTGAAGCAACGAAGACAACCTTCCCCTGCGAAATGATCCTAGGGCCCGGATATGATTAACTCATTCGACGAAACGAGACAGTATGGAGGCGAAGTGTCTCTATTGGTCCAGGTGAGCAGAGCTATTGGTGCTTCAGCTCCACGCGTTGACAATCCCGATCCCCTGAAGTATCTTTCTCTTATACTTGTGCGGACACTGCCTCGGCAAGCTCTTTATTCGATTGATGGAGAGATTGTTGCAATTGAATTAATTATATGGCTTCGCAAGCAAAACGCATACGCCAGGATTCATTTCCCACAGGCAATGGTGAGGAGCGATCATGAATGTCAAACTAACTCCACAAGAGGCTGAGTTGTACAAACGGTGCGACGAGGTCCTGTACTACATTTGGGATCCCATTGGAATTTCAGACAATCCGACGACAAGAGACGAGTACCAGGACTATCTGCCGCAAGTGTTCGAGCTTGTTCGTGGGAAGGCGGAACCTGACAAGATAGAGTCCCGCTTAGCCGAAATCATGGAGAAGCAAATGATGGTGCCAGTCGACCATTCACACAACGAAAAGGTGGCAAGCCTCCTGATCGAATGGCGCAACTTGATCTGGGAAGATCCTGCCAACCCCTTTCCAAAGGAACAAATCAAAAGGTAAGACTCCTTCCACTGTTAACTGCAGAGCCAGCTTGCATCATACCGTTCCTTGATATTCCTTACCAACCGACGCTTGGTACCAACGTGCATCGTGCGGTCAGCCGATGTGGCGATCAAAAAGCTTTTGGGATTGACGGCAGCAGTGCTGAGCACGCCAAACCACAAAACCCCGACGTGAGAATACTGTGATTCAAACGATTAGCGTCCTTATAGGTGGCGAAGACACGGACGATCCATTTTGCGATCTACTCCGATATATCATTTCAGGGGAATATGGAGATCGATACACCATTAAGCTGCGCGGAATCAGGCGTTCCGGGATGATCGCTAGTTACCTTGCGGCCGAACGGGTTGACGTCTTTGTACCGTTCGTGAACTGTATGGTGTTTCCAACTGGGAACATGCCGCCAGAAGTCCGGATCCGTCGAGCCGTAGCATTTGTCTCTCGAATCAGTCAAACATTTCGTGTGCCGATAATAGGATTGTCGGGAGTCCCGACTTGCGAACAGCTGATAAGGGCTGGCGCGGATTACTACTTTGATGTGCCATTTCGGCCCAGGGAGTTTGTGGCGGCATTCGAGTCGTGCCTGGAAATATCATCTGATCCAGAATTACATCAGCGTGGACAAGGGGTGAATTTCTTCACGAGTAACTGAGTCGTGGGAACGCCTCTTTTCGTCCGTGGGGATGAGGGAGGCGTTTGTCGTTTATTGAACATGATTGTGCTGCTGCTCAGTCGCGTTCGTTAGGCTGAGCGAGTCACGACTTATCCCACGAGGAGTAATCCGCGGAGATCCTCAATGACTACACCACCCCCCATCCGATCAATCGACATGCGTCTCATCGACGACATCTTCGGAATGGGCGGAGGATACGTTCTCGATTTCACCGACCGCACCTTCGCTGAGTTTTTCGAGGCCGACCTCGGCATCAGAATAGACGACCCAAAGTACCAGGCTGAGGGAACGAGCAAGGCCAAGCGCCTTCGGTATTTTCTGAAAACTAGCAGTGTCGAACAGCGGCTCAGAACTCTCACCGCACTTTGGGAGTACCGAGAGACGAGCCGACGCCGGGGGAATATCGAGGAGCAAATTCCGGATGCGCCGGATGAATTCCGCAAGTTGCTCGCTCGGCTTTCTGGCCAGACCCAGCCAAGACCCGTCACCTCCCCAACATATAGTCTCCATGTGGAAGATTCAAAGACTGATTTACTCAAGAACGAGTTAATGGAGGTAGGCAAGTTGGAACCTCAGCCTCGCGGTTTCGCTTTTGAGCGATTTCTGAAGAATCTGTTTGATGCAAATGGCCTTGCGGCACGTTCGTCATTCCGACTGATCGGCGAGCAAATTGACGGCAGCTTTGAGCTGGCTGGAGAAACCTACCTGCTCGAAGCTAAGTGGCTTGGAGCGCCCGTTGGAGGATCTGACCTACGCTCCTTCAATGCGAAGGTAGAGGATAAGGCGGCATGGTCCCGGGGCCTATTCGTTAGCCACAGTGGGTTCAGCGAGGAAGGACTCGAGGCGTTTGGTAGAGGGAAGCGAGTCATCTGCATTGATGGATTTGATCTGTATGAAATGCTGGAAAAGAAGCTGTCTCTACATGAGGTTCTTGCACGAAAGGTCCGTTACGCCGCGGAGACTGGAAACCCCTTCGTTCGCGTTCGAGAATTGTTCGGGTAAACTCGCGTGGCCTAACAAGCGTTTGCACCTGACGGAGTCAGCCTGCTGCATCTATGGCTGTCGTAAGACGAGTTCAAGGCAGAAACAACGGACAGCGAATATCTCAATGTAGCCTTGCGGTGAGTGGAAGGTGGTTCCGCCGCAGGTGAATGCGCGCGTTAGGCCGCCGACCCGGATTTGCTACCATGATCCCCATTGGTTCCGATAAGTGTGTACTCTGCGGAGACAAAGACGCAACAACATCTGACCACATACCGCCAAGAGGATTATTTCTACCCGACGTCCGTCAGGATCTTATTTCAGTACCTAGCTGCGCGGCCTGCAACAATGGCGCAAGTGAAGACGATGAATACTTTCGGAACATTGTCTCCACGCTCGCTGGAGCTGGCTCACACCCAGAAGCTCGGAGACTGTTTGAAGGTAAGATCCGGCGGTCACTCAACAATCCCCATCAGCGAGCTTTCTGGGACAAGATTCGGAACCAACTCACCCAGATTCCTATCCACACAACGGGCGGGATTTATTTGGGCCACTTTCCGGCGTACGAGTTCAAAGGCACCGACGTCCAGAGAATCAAGTCCGTAATCACCAGAATAGTCCGAGGACTTTATTGGAAAAGCACGAACACAATTCTCCCAAAAGAGTGCGATGTTGCAGTCGAGTTGCCAGACAAAGTCAGCCAGCTCAACGGTGAAGTTTTTGAATACTTGCTTTCCATCGATCGAACCCAGATTGGCAAACGCGTGTTTTCATACAGTTGTCACTTGTTAACGCAGTCACCTCACGCATCCATCTGGATGTTGTTATTCTATGACGCCATTCCGTTTCTTTGCCTCACAAACAAGTCTGGTCTTCTCAGCAAAGAAATCGGTGCCCTAACAAGCATCCGGAGCTGACGGAGTCAAGGGCGATCAGAAGTGGCCGGGGAGAGACGAGCTCAAGATTCGAAACAATGGTACGCCTAAGTTCTCAACGGACCCTGCCTCAAACACAGGACGTGTATCCGCCGCAGCTCAGCCGCGGCCGTTAGGCAACATTACCTACAGATCATGACCATATCCAACTGCGAGAGATTTGACCTAATCTATCCTGGGCACTGGATAAGTGGTGCCGATCGTGAGTTGGCATTTGAAACATTTCACCTACTATCTTTGGTGGAGCACGAATTCACATGTGCGGTTGCCGCTTGCTCATTGTTTGAGCCAATCACATTGGACAATGCTTATCTTACTTCTACTCAATCGAAATATTCCGCTTCCCTTAGAAGCGTGTACGCTAGATCATTTGTCTATTCACTTGATTCCATTTCGAAAATACTGAAAGTGCTTGGCAAACACTCCCAGGCCCCAGATGCACTCCGAGAGCCAATATCTGACTACCGTTTGAAATTCGGCAATCTTCGGCATATACGGGATTCTGCTGCGCATATTGAAGATCGTGGTAGAGCACTGACCAAAAAAGGGAAACCGATTTCATCTTGGGTCATCGTTCTTGGCTCATTCAACGAAAGTCCTTTTGAGATCACTGGCAATGATGGCAAATGCTATGGAGTCGATATTTCCGAATCAACCCTTGTGTTAGTGCATCAAATCCTCCAAAAAATCATTGATGCCTATGCTTGGGAGTAAGGAGCTCATACTGCCGAATCGGTGCGGACCATTGCTGGCTACTTACCACAAGCATTCAGAAAGGAACAACCATGCGACATAACCCAATCATTGCTGGAATATTGTCATTGTTCGCTCCAGGCTTAGGCCAGATGTATGCTGGCGAATCCACCAAAGGCGGAGCCACTATCGCCGCTGCCATAGTCATCGCGAATTTAAATATCATCATATTGCCTCTCATTGCGATGGCGAATCCCGTCATCCCAATGGGAGCCCCAGATGCGAGAACATTATGGACCTACTGGATCCCACGAGTGGTGCATGATGTCGCGTCACTGTGGAGCATAATCTTCTGGATTTGGGCAGTAGCGGACGCAGTTGTAATAGCGCGAAAGACCAAGTAACAAAACAGAACCAGAATCTCTTCGACGCATCAGGCACCTTTCTGTGTTCGAGACCTTTTAGTTGCTCCGTGCCGCAAAACATCATCGAAATAGAAATTTGCCTGCGACTAACACTCTATAGAAGGTCAAAGTCAAGAGATAGAGATTCCCTCGAGCGGTTGTTGTTGGTACCGCACACAGGTCGAATAGCAGCCAGTAGGCGATCGCCTATTGTGCTGTCCGCCGAGAGAACATCGTTGAGCGAGGGCAGGATTTTATCTCGAAATCTGTAATCGTTAGGCTTTGGCGGGCACGTTGTGGTTCCTGCAAAAGCCAAATGGACGTAACTTCCAAAGAGCCCTTTCCGCGGCAGGTGAAACGCGGCCGTTAGGTTGCTGCCCCCAAGATCGCGTCCTCCAGACGACGGTCTTCTGCTTCAATACATCGTATGTTGATAGTTCGTCCTCATTGTCATTCCCAATCCGGAGAGGCATCCATGGACAACGCAGAACTTCTCATGCGCATTCTCACATCGTCGCTCTTTTGTGTACTCGGCTACTTCCTTTCGAGAAAGATTGCTCCTCCGAAGAACCCTCTCGTATGGGCCCTCCTCGTCTTGTTCATATTTCTCTCTGATTATGTGATGCCGAGCGCCCGAGTTCTCGGGATCGGCAGTACGGGACTTTACGTGAACAACACATTGCAGGGCTTCGGAATCGGGCTCCTCTGCGGCTACGCTATTCGAGGGAGGCTTACCATCCTACAATCGTAGCCGTTTTTTGTTGAGAGCTTCAACGGTTCGCGGGCACAACCAAACATCCGTTTGCACCTGACGGAAGAGAGCGTGTTCAGAAGTGCCTGCCGTGAATCGTGTTCAAGGCGGAAACAACGGACAGCAAACATCTCAACGTACCCTGTGGGAGGAGTGAGAGGTGGTTCCGCTGCATGCGTTACGCGACCGTTGGAATACCCAAGATGTTCTACAGACATGAATGAAGTTAGCAGTATCAGGGATGCATCTACATTCGAATCCGAGGAGAAATCGTGAGACAACTTCTGTTCGGTCTTTCTCTTTTGACCTTTTTTGGATGTGCCTCAACCAACATGACATCGTTCACAGATCCTGCTTTCAAAGGATCGACATTTCATCATCTCTTAGTCATAGCGCGATCCAACAACCTCTCGACGCGACTTTGGCTCGAATCCAATCTCGTCCAGGAGTTTACTGAAAATAGAATCCCCGCCAAAGAAGGCATTCTTCTCTTCCCTCCGACGCGGACGTTTACTGACGAGCAAATGAGGGATTCATTGCTCTTGCACAGATTTGATGCCTATATCGTGATAGATGTCGGAGAGACTGGAGTTGAGTCCATTTATATCCCGCCTACGCAAGCTGTTACTCAAACCACGCACAACACCACTAATCGCTGGACATCTACTACAACGATTATCGGAGGTGGATCCATTGATAAACCTTGGGCGAAAGTAAGAACTACGATGATCGAGGCATCGACAAATGCCGTGGTTTGGATTGCTGATTCTTTTACCGGTGGTAATGGTCTAGCAAGTTTTAGCACTGTAATCGATTCATATTGTGGCAAAGTTTTGGAGCAACTGAACAAGGCCGGTCTTGTTCAAGCACGACCAACACGACCACATCAACATGTCAGCTCCGAAATACAACGGGTTCGCGATGCGCTTCAGACAGACCCCAAATTCTACGGAACTCCGGCTTTCAAACATGCAGGTTCGGATTCACTCGAACTCGGAACGACACATCAATACGAATGTCCTACTTCCCCGATCGGGTATTGTGTCTACGACAATTCTGATGATCCAGGCCACATGCATTGTATCTTTTGCGGATTGCCGGAAAGGCGTTAGAAACCACATCACTTCCGAAGTATAATGGCCAAAACAAATTGCTGTTGTATTTCGTCAATTGACAATCTCTGTATGCTGAAGTAAATTCTCGGAAGAGCTTAGTTGGTAGTGGAAACGCCTCTTTCGCCCTTGGGGATGAGGGGAGGCGTTTGTCGTTCTCGCCCACAATCGGGAAGTGCGCACTCTGATGTGGGTTTAGATCGAAGCCAGGGTCAAACACGCAATGCAATGTTACAGTAGTTATGCGTCATGGCCGCCCATAAAATGAACAACCACATGAATGTGCACGAATCTAGTGAAAAGGATCCCCTAGGAAAGGATGACCGTGCTCGCTCCAATTTCGTCCGGGAGTTGGTACAACGCTCCAGTGATCCAGTCCGGGCGCCCGCAGCGCACCTAGCCACACCTCCCAGACGCATAGTGCAGTTTTGGGATGATCTTGGCCGATTGCCCGAGGATGTTAGGGAGTGCATGGAGTCGTGGAAGAAACTCGAACGGTCCGGATTCGAGCTTCAGGTTTTCGACGAGAGCACCGCGAGGAAATTTATCCGGATCCACTTGGGTTCGAGATATGAGAAAGCCTTTGACAAGTGCTATCACCCTTCAATGAAGTCAGACTACTTCCGTTACTCCTACATCTTCGTAGAGGGGGGCTTTTATATTGACGCTGACGACGTCTATCACGGAACGACAATCGATCACCTCTTCACAGATGGGCGGTTGAAGCTTCAACCGTTCTGCTACGACATTGCGACAGCTCAGATGGTTCCGCCCTCAGTTTTTGTCAATCCGGGGGCAAACGAATTGAGCTGGATTTTCTACTTCAATACTACCCCTTTGATCGCAGTTCGCAATCATCCTATTATAGAGCGTGCACTGCTGAACGCTACGACATCCCTTGAGCAAGAATCGAAAGGCGGGTTGCCCGAAGTCCAGGCAACCACTGGCCCCGGCAACCTCACCAGATCCGTATTCGAAGTGGTTGCTGATGAAAGCTGCCCGGAGGAAGTGCTGCTCGTTGTGCACGATTGGGAGAAGACTTCCACGAGCAAGTGGCCGCTCAGTTACCGGAGTGATAAGAGAAACTGGAGGCTTTCGAATCAGCAAGCGTATCGGGCCTCATGGCGGGCGGAGAGCTATGAACTTAGCGCGCCCTCCACTAGCAGCTTTCAGTTACGTTTTCCGATTCTGGCTGGCTCTTCGGAGGCTCCTGCCGAGGCAGAAGTGTCGAGCATTCGGTGTCCAACGGAGCAGACGAAAGGCCCTGGGATTGAGAAGGTCTATGTCATCAACCTCGATCGTGAACCGGGTCGCTGGTCCAAGATGGAGCAAGAGCTCAGGCACATATTGGACTCGTCGGGAGCTGAACTCTTGAACCTGACTGAGCGGCATGTCGCCGTCGATGCCAATGAATTCTCGCAGGAGCCACCCAAGGATGCCGACGTTGATCCATTTTATACGCTTGGAGATCAGCTTTTTGTAGAACCCCAACCTTTAGTTCTTCCCACGCGTCTCGAACTAAATACCCCGATTCGAATGAGTCGAGCTGAGATTGCAGTCGCTCGATCACACATCAATGTTTGGAGGCAGGTTGCGGCGAGTAATCATGAGTACGTACTTATCCTTGAAGACGATGTATGGTTTCATTTCGGGTTTGCAGGATATCTGGACCAAGCGTGGGACGAAGTCGTGGCCGAATATTATAAGAAAGGCAGATTCGACGTTCTTTATGTGTCGTATCTCGAAGTGAAGCACGGTGCGCCAAAAACCTTTCTTTCAAGTAACGTATTCCGCCCAGTGCGCGGGCTCTGGCATCTGTCCGGATATGTTCTTTCGCGCAAGGGTGCTGAGAAACTCCTTCGACTACTTCCTTGTCGTGGCCCCATTGACCTCTGGATAAATCACCAGTTCCAAGTCCTGGATGTACGCGCGACTAAACGGTCTCTTATTAGCCAACGACGCGACGCCAAATCCACCAACTCATATTCAATACTTCCCACTCTCACTACAATTGGCGCGATCACTAGTGAAGGAGCATCCCTATTTAACATCCGTCCAACTGAGCATCCAGTGTTTGCTTTTGGGCCTGAAGGCTCCGGCCATTCATCGCTTGCAATGGCTTTGTCCATGCTAGGATACAGATGCTGCAGTGATCTCCAAGCATTACCCGCTTCTGAGCTGGAACGGCTTCTTGAGGGAAGAGGCGATCGGGTTTTTGACGCATATGTAAACATAGGATCTTTGGACGCAAAAGTCAGGGAACTCCGGAGTCGCTACCCGAAGGCAAAGTTTATTCTTACCGCAGCCAAGGACATCACTGCAGATGGCACTTTCCTCAGTGTTGAGGACGACCTCAATGGTGCCGACATCGCTGTGCTTCATTCAGAGGAACCGAATAAATGGCAAGTCGTTTGCGAACACCTCAGATGTGCGCCGCCCACCTGCTCCTACCCTGTGCTGAAGGACCTTGGTCAAAGACCAATTCTCGACGGAGCCATTGAAGCGGACCAAGTCCCAAAATGCAAAAGCCCTAGGCATGATAATTCGCCATGGGTAGTTGAGCCCCGTAAGTGGTGGCAAGGCATTAGCTCTGTCCCGACAGAGGATGGGCAGACGGCCACTGGAACGTTCGTTAGAATCACCGACTGTTTGGAATGTCTCGACACGAGACGCTGGCTTCTAAGAAGCGACACTTTCACGGACAATTTGGCGTTGTTTCGCCCTTCAAACGTCGAGTTCAGTTCTGGAATCGGGGCTGCGCTTTCCGTTAAAAGGGAACCCCTAGGCGTTCGAGACTATACCGCTGCTTCGTTATGCAGTCGGGACCAATACTTGTTCGGAAAATTCGAAGCGACCATCCAAGCGTCAAATGTGCCCGGGGTGGTCACCGGATTCTTTCTCCACCGTAACTCACCACGACAGGAAATAGATATCGAGATCGCGGGGAATCGACCAGACCGCCTCTTGGTCAATGTCTTCTACAACCCAGGTGGCGAAGGAGCAAACTTTGACTATGGCTATAGAGGTGCTCCAAGCTATATTGAACTCGGGTTTGACGCATCCAAAGCAAGCCACCGCTTCGCAATTGAATGGAGCCCGTGCGAGATCCGCTGGTTAGTTGACGATAATCTGGTCCATAGGCGCGCGATCTGGGATCCGACGCCAATCCCGCACCTTCCAATGACGCTGCATGTCAACAGTTGGCCATCTCGCTCTACCCAACTTGCCGGGCGAATCAACAATCGACGGCTCCCAGCAACCACAATAGTAGGATCGATCGCTCTGGAGGCGAATTCCGTTATTTCCTCGCCCGGGTCTGATGATCTACGCCAGTCAAGTTAGGCTGGATAGTTTTAACTCGAGTCAGCTAGCACAATGAAAATTCTATCATTCAATCCGGGCCACGATGGCGCATTCGCTTATCTTGAGGACGGACATTTAGTAGCCTCAATTGAGGCTGAGAAACACTCCCGTTATCGACACTCACCACTGTCCATTCCGGATGTGTTCAGCGTTCTCGGTGAACTCAAAGAAGTTCCCGACGTGCTTTGTAGAGGTGGCTGGTGGCCTAGCGACACGCATCTGTCTGAGCAGCACTTTCTTGCTGGATACCATGGCGTCAGTAACAGCGACATTATAGTTGGTCAAAAACGCCTATTGGGGAAGACGGTTGAATACTTCTCATCTTCCCACGAACGTTCCCATCTTCTCTGTGCCTTTGGCATGTCGAATCTGCCCAAGGGCACTCCGTGCTATGCGTTGCTTTGGGAAGGAGTGATCGGCTCATTCTACAAAATCGATTCCGAGTTGAACTTGACAAAGCTCGCCGATGTCATGCCTGAACCTGGACATCGTTATGCCCTGCTCTATGGCTTGGCAGACCCGACCTTTGATAAGAGTGTTGCAGAATTCTCCCGATTTTCTGACGCGGGAAAGCTCATGGCTTTGGCTTCATTTTCGAAGCGAAGCAAGCCTTCGGATGAAGAGGAGAAAATAATCGCGTTTCTAATGCAGGATTGCCTGCACCTCAAGCCGAAGGAGTGTGAGGTCTTAAGGCATTGCCGATACTACAACGTAGGGCTGGATGATCCGGAGTTTCGTAACTTCGCAGGTATTGTCAGCAACAGAATATTCGATCGTTTTTATCAATTTGCCAAGTCGAATATGAAGAGAGGCATGCCGTTGCTGATCACTGGGGGGTGCGGACTAAATTGTGACTGGAACACGAAGTGGAGGGAGACCAATCTCTTTTCAGAGGTATTCGTGCCGCCTGTTGCCAACGATTCAGGCTCGGCGATCGGCACGGCGATTGACGCGCAGTTCTATTTTACAGGGAACCCAAAGATAGATTGGAATGTCTACTCGGGTCTTGAGTTTATAGCCAATGACGCATTCGATGCATCTTTATTTGATGAGTACGAAACGAACTACGCAGTGATTGCCGACATGCTGGCTAGCAACCTGATCATCGGATGGGTAAATGGAAAATACGAAATCGGACCACGCGCGTTGGGAAATCGTTCGATTCTTGCTTCGCCATTCCAGGATAGCACTAGGGTGCGGCTGAATGAGATTAAGCAGCGCGAACAATTTCGTCCGATTGCGCCCGTTTGCCTCGAAGAAGATGCTGCAAGCTGGTTTGGCTGCAATCACCCGAGCCCATTTATGCTTTACACGCATCTCGTTTCTACGGATGCGCTAGCTGCGGTGACCCATGTCAATGGGACGGCGCGCATTCAAACGGTGTCCTCTGTGACTAACAGCCATTTGCATGAGCTGCTTATGGCATTCAAGGCACGTACCGGTTACGGTGTCTTGTGCAATACCTCCCTGAATTTCAAAGGAAGGGGATTCATAAACAACATAGCCGATCTCTCGGCCTATACGATAGAGCACAATTTGGATGGCTTTGTGATTGAAGGGCGAAGCTATATGTTGAAGTCATCGACAAACTATCAGGCGTACTTGAGGATGCCAAACGTCATAACTGGCTCGACCTAGGCAATGGGTTGTCGATGTGAACCAGTTGCAGGCACCTCCCGCATGGGCGGCCACGAACGCGCATGAGTGTCAATTATTTATCCTTACGAACATATTGGCTATAATTGGTCTTTATCCGAGAGTTGTTGAACATTCACTGATTGAATGGAAGATTCATTTGAACGGACAATTCAAGGCCAAATTAATGGAGATACTCCATCCCAGAATACTCGCATTGAAGCAGGTAACCTCAGGCATTACGGGTAATCCTGTTCTTGATGCATTTGATTTGGCAGAATGCAAGAAACTCGATTCATTGGCCGCATCCGACTCATTTATCAAGGACAAGATTAAAGCGTGTTTACGCTACCTGTCGTCGGTGGGCGTACAATATGATCCAAGGTACAACTCAGCTTACGAAGAATACACCGAAGCTCTTACCTACGTAACACTTAAAGAGAAATTCGATGCTGTAACAAAGGTTCCGGAGGGTTCATCACCCACACCTGATTTCAAGGTCGAACACAACGAACCAAAGCCGACATTTGAGATCTACCTTGAAGTGAAAGCTCTGTCTTTTTCGGATGGAGCTTTGAACTATAATTCCGCTCAACAGAGTCAGCTCGGCGCGTTGATTTCAGTCGAATCACAACTCAATGATGGTCGGCAGGTTGCCCAATCAGAGGCGGTGATAATGCCATACCTTAACAGGGGGAAATCACCGAGCAGAAAAGATTTGATCGAAATCCTCATTTCGAAAATTGAAAACAATATCAAGGAAGCTCAATATCAACAAGGAGAAACTCTGTTGCTTGTAGACCTTAAGCAGTTGCCGCAACCGTGTAGCTGGGATGAGAATGCAATCGCCCTATACGTGGATAAATCTCTACCGTGCATCGCAAGTGGAATCCTCTGGAATGTCGCATTCGGCAATGCAGGTGAATGTATATTTGCGCCGATTGAATTTGAAGGCAAAGAGAATATTAGTGGTCACCTTACCTCAAACGGCATTCTGCATGGGCATGACTACATCAAGGGCTTAGTGTTTGCGGAATATGACAACATGCAGTGCCACAAGTATGTAGGATTCTATCGATCTCGAGATGATCAAACTCAACCTATCGCATTCCTTTCCTCTTACTGTGATTTCTGCAACGACGAGAACAATTCGCTTGCTTTTAAGATTCTTCGTTGAATAGTATCCAATATTGGATTAAGGCCTGCCTTGAGTACCGTTTGTCTTAATGAAGAAATCGTTAGTACTGGAATTGGGCAGCATACTACCAAGTACCGTGGGTGTAGCCAGCGGCGATTTCTCTGTGCACATTACATCGACGCAGTATCCACGGTAAGCTGTAGAAGGCGGGACTTCACTTACAATCTGTTGGGGGGTTACCAGAATCAGAGCACAGACATGATCGACAACAATCTTGGAGTCACTCCTGTCGCGAACTACGAAGTGAAGCGTGTCGACAGTGATTTTTTTATTGAAGAATAGGCCGAACGATTAGTTGCTTCAATGGAAGTTCAGGGAAGCAACAAGTGTCTCTCCGGCTCGCACTTTCATTTTGATTCTCGATACTACATCCAATGCCCACTTACCGTGGTAATCTCGGCAACCTACTGCAACACTGGGTACTCAATGAAATACTAAAAGCATCTGAACCACACGCGCGAAGCATAGAATTCGTAGACGCACACAGCATGGCTCCGATAGCTCGAGAGCGACACGCTCCGGACCTGACGTCATGGATGTTTGACGCGGTTCGGGGCCATCTGCCGGGACAACGCTCGACGTACGAGAAGACATGGTTTGAGCTTGAGCCATCGCTGGATGGTGGGTATCCCAACAGTGCTGTGTTTCTGACGAAGACCTGGCCGAACCCTTGGAACCTTGTTCTCTGCGAAAAGGATCAGGAGACCGCTGATGAGCTCAGCTCGTGGCGAGAGCGAATGAAAGGCGATTCAAGAAACAATGGGGTCGAGATATACCAAGGTGATTGGAGGGAGCGATTCAGCAGGAGTTTACCCAGATCGGGCGGTCTTCTGTTCATATCTTTTGATCCGTACAAGTTTGATCGTGATGGATCCGGGCAAGCATACAGTATCGGCGGCAATATGTATCCTGAGCGATCTGGAGATTCTCAAGTCAGACGTTCGTCCAATAGATCAACCTGTAATCGTACAACTCTCAACCTACAGCACACGCAATGGGAAATGCTCAACAGATCGTGATTGATACGGTTCAAACTGCCCTCGTTGGATCTCAACTTGAACTGATTGCAGTGGTTTGCGCCAACGATGAAATGATGTCTCTGGTCCTGACTCGTAACGTGCTGTGGAAGGATTCTTTGCTTTCTCTTCCAGCCGAATTCAAGGAATGGGAGGTTCGAATTATGATCGAAAAGGTCATTGACTTTCTGAATGAAGTGAGAATCCGAGCAACCTACGGTGTCGTTGGCGAAGCACTCGGCATCCCTGCTCAACAAGTAGGGGGCATGCTTGGAGAGCGGAACTCACGAAAGTCATGGATTGTAAGTGCTCGAACGCACTTTCCGACCGGATATCAAGCCCTGTGATACTACACCAGGCACTTGAAGAGAACCCTCATGTAATTGGGACCGGAATCGAACTCTTGCGGCGAATGTCTGGGTTGTGGCTTGACTGAATGCAAAGACTGTCTGGGATCACAACTCGACAACATAAACAAAATGCCCCGATGTCCTGGGGCATTGTCATATCATGCGCGAGCCCGTTGAATAAAAATCGTGAGCGCTATCGACCTGATCGAGTCCACATCCCACTGCACCGTGTTCACTGCCTTCGTTGCCTCAAGGGCATCCTTCAACGATTGCTCCATCAGCTGACGATACCCATCTTCTGGTTTCACCTCCTGAACTTCATTCTTCTTCTCTAAATTCGGCGGTTGGATGACCAGTTCTATTGCGAGCCTACTGGATACCTTCTTCCCGTTCTGAACGGCCTTCTTGATCAGCTTGAATTGATCACCGCTTTTCAGCGACGATTGAACGAGCTTTTCGTGGATGTCGTCAGGCGCGAAGAAGCTGTATTCGACCCCGGCAGAATCCTTGACGCTGTACAGAAAGTATTTACCGAAGGCCGATTCTCCCGAATAGGGCTTGTCTTTCAGCAGGGTCAGAATGACGCTTTGATTGAGATCAAGTTCGAGCTTAGGCCGCCCGTTCTGTTTGGTCTGGCTCTGTTCCATCGTTCTCTTCCTCCGTCGTTGTTGAATACGAAAACTTGCTGTCTCCCGGGATTAGTTGACAACCATCGGGAACAGCCTTGGTCTTCTTGTGGTACTCAGAAATGGCCTGCATATCTGGGACAAACGATTCCGGCACCTGCTTCAATAGTCCCCGCACGCCGGCTCGTTCGAGAAACTTGTCCATCTCGGCGATGACGATTCGATCGCGACACTTCCGGAGTTTGACGACGCCGTGCGGGAGTCGGATTGTCTTCTCGGCTGTCGACCTCATATACTGCTCCAGCTGAAAAGTCAACCACGACAGTTGTTTGTCGACCCGCGATAGTTCTTTTGAACGGTATTCCTCAAGCAAGCTGATCTCCTTTTCGACGAGTTCGTTGACCTCGGTCATTTGCGCTTCCAGTGTCGCGATTGCAGCCAGAAGCTGATCCGCCCTGAGTCTATCGACAACGATCTTCTCGTTCGCCTCCTTCGTCTCTGCGTCTCTAAGCAATTCCTCAAGGAAGGTCGGTGGCATGTTCATGTTCCCTTTTTGTGGAAGAGGATCTCCTTCAATGCGATGATCATAGCTTCAGCTGTTGTAATGATGATGGCCAATGTTTTCTTGTTCATGATATCTCCTTGATTGAAGAGCCGGCCCGTGACATCGAACCGGCTTTTGTGATCAGAATCGGCGGTGCCTGATTGTCTGTCCCCTCCCGCCAGGATATTCGACAAAAATTACTCTACTGCTCACTCTCGTACCATCGGCACTCTTTGGCGTCCTTATCGGACCTGAGGCACTGGAACTGGGGATGCCTGATCGCACCAGACTTCAATCGTTCCTGGCCTTTGATGACAACCACTTTGCCGATGTACTCCGAAGGGTGTTCGCTCATTCTTCGGCGTTCATCGTCAGTCATCCCGGAGGCCTGGCCGATTTCCTGAAGGGTCCAGGAGCTACCACTCTTCACATATTGACCGAAGATGACAGCGCCAATCCGGGTGTTGAATTTCCCTTTACCCTTGGTGAATCCCACGATGACGCAGTCGAATGTCGCGGACTTCTTCGCCTTGTACCAGTTGTCCGAAGGGCGACCGCCCTGAACGTAGATGCCATCGAGGCGTTTGAACATCACTCCTTCACCTCCTCGTCGCTTCACCTCTTCGAAGAGAGCCTTCTTGGTATGTGGCTCGGTCTCCCATCTCAGGATCTTGAGGTACTCTGATTCGACATGATTCCTGATAGAGAGTAACCAAAGGAGACGACGGGACAGGGTGACATTCGATAAGGTAGTACCACAAAAGGACAGAATGTCGAAGACGAAGATTTTCACCAGTCCGTTTGAACCATTCTTCCTGTGCACACTTCCCGCAAGTTCAGCAGAGTTCAACCCGTCTGCCAGGATCTCTGCGTCAAGAATTGTTCCTGTGAGTCGGGGGAATCCGAGCTGTGCCAAATGCAGAACCGACGAAGTCTTCTCCAGTGGTCGCGAGGGATCACTCACGCCGGCTGAACGGGAAAAGATCCGAAGGCCGTCAACTGTTACATGAACGATCGCCCGCATTCCGTCGAGCTTTTCCTGGCAAAGATAGCGCGGATCATCCATAAGCTGTTGGAAATGCACTTCGTTCTTTACTCCTTGAGCGCTCATTGGCCAGATGATCGGGAGGTCTTTCGTGTTTTGCTCGGGGAGAGGTGGAACAGCTTCAGGATCCCCGACCTGAACATAGCCCTTCTTTCGCTTTTCGATCAGCTTCCTCTGCATTTCGCGGGCGGCCTCTTCCTCACAGTCGCCGTCGTAAATCAGGGTTTCTTGAGGAGCACGGCCGATAGCGCCGAACAGACCCTTCACGGTGATTCGACCTTCGCTTTTCAAGAGGTGGAATTCGTAGAACTTGTTTTGCCCGCCCGTTGTGCATTCCATGCGAATCATGCGTTTCTCCCTCCTTGAAAAAAAGATGGGCTCCCGAGACAAGCGAGCCCATTCTGGTGAGTTAGGAATGTTCCGTTAGTTCAGAAACGCGAGTGCCTGGCTGAAAGCCTTTTCCTTCAGTTCAGCACCGGAGCCAAACCAGACATACTTGAGTCTTTTTTCGGGATTGTTCGCGAACTGCACATGATCAGTCAGCTCGGAGACTGCATTCACCAGCCCGAATGCCGTCCCCCGGGTTAGTTCTGCACCTTCACCGCTCTCATACAGGTCGAGGATCTTCTCTCGGATGTTCTCGGTCCGGGTGTTATATTTCTGGACCTGTTCATTATCGGGCACGAGCTTCTTAACGTAGTCCAGTAGCTCTTTCCCGGAGACCTTGCGAAGTTGCATCCGATTGAAAATTGTCTCAAGCTCAGAATACAAAGCGTTTGTGAGCCCAAGAATTCGCTGTGCTTCCTGAAGCTTCTCCGTCGCGTTCGGCGTGTGGCGAATTCTCACTTGCTCTTTTGAGTTCCGCAGCGCCACATTCAATGTGTTCTGGCAAACCACCCTGATCGGAGTGATGCACGCGACGACCGTGGAAGTGCCGTTGAACGTGTTTGTGAGAAGAACGTATTTGTTCACGATATCCTTGCGACCGATCTTGATGTAGCCTGGCATCTTTGCGAGCAACCAGACACGTTCACCACGACCAATAACGCCTGCGGTTTCATAGATCGCTTCGCCTTTGCCCACGAGTGTATCAAAGAACTCGAAGGCTGAGGTATTCTGAAGCACCGTGTAGCGATCGCCGACGATCCCGAGCGGGAGTGAAGTATCGGTTCGAACGGTCGCAAAAGAGTGTTCGACTGGAATCAGCCGGTTACGCTCTCCCAGAGTGTACAATGGTCGCTTCTCGACTTTGTAGTCGAGTCCTGCGTTCTCCATTGCCTCGGAACTCGTCATGAGCTTCGGAAGTTTCACCCCGACTTCCTGCCACGCCGGCTTTGGCATATAGACCATGTTCGTGTTGCTCATTCTATCTCCTTTTCTCGTTGATTTTGATCGGCATTATGAGACCGGCTATCGAACCATCCGGATGAAGTGGTTTGACGAGGATTGCCTCATCAGGCTTACCGATTTCCAGAACGATCTCTTCACACCCCATCGCCTCGGACAGTGATTTGAGGTAGGCCGCATTTAGGCCGAGCCGGTATGAACGTTTGCGATGAGCGGCCATAAGGATCTGCAGGATGCGTGGTGGCATTATTTCAGATGGTCTCTTGAGAATTGTCCCATCGGGAAGGATTTGTGTTCCGTTTAATCCGATATGAAGAGCATCGATGCCCTTGGGAGAGACTTTCCTGCCAAGCTTCAGCGCGTCCGGAGACATCCAGCCTGCTTCATCATCCTTTTCCGAAATGATCGGAACGAGCGCAAGAATCTTCCCGTCAGTTGCCAGTGCGTGGCGTTGCGACACCCAGATGTTCTGGAGATTCTTTCGGGACTCATCGGCGCTGACAGCCTTCTCCAGACGGTATTTCTTTTCGATGTGCATGGATCCTCCTATTGACGGGCGGCAACAGTTGCCTCGTGATCGCTTGAGAAAACTGCTCAACCGACTCACCGAAAACTCGGATAGTCGATCTCTGGCGCTTGTCGTCGGCGTCGATCTTGGTCTCCGAGATGGAGATGTACTTGTTGCCGTTCTTGGCTTCGCGGACATCGATGAAATACGTCGTTCGACCAGAACGTACCATTGTGCTGTACACTGCATTGGATTCTGACATGAGTCCTCCTTGTGAGTGGTAGATGTACATCTACCTTCTTATACCATATTTCCAGAGGCTGTTTGCCAATGCGACAAAAATGTCGTATTGTCCTGAGAGCTACAGGGAGGCTACCATGAACACGAAAGAGGAGCTTCAAACGCGACTAGACAAGCTGCGGCGGGAGTATCGCGGAGTGAGAAGTATGATCGAGATGATGCAAAAAGGTACAGATGTTGCGGCGTTGCGGAAGTTGAGAGAGGAGAAATTGGATCCGATCGGGCGGCAGATCCGGGAGGTGGAGGCGACTCAAAGAGGACCTGAAATATGTAGGACCCATTCAGAGCCTCAACGCTACCTCCTGCTTACTGAAGTATCCTAAGTACCTACCTGCTCGAACAAGCTCGGACCGAAACATCGAAGGTGGGTCCGAGCGGATTTCCAGGGAGAAAATCGGATTCTGAGATTTTTTTGTGTTTTTGTTTTTAGGCCCTATTGGTGTCCCAACTTCGTACTTTTGCGCGCAGGACAATCACTTCACATTCTCCTGAAGTTGTACTTGTAGGTACTGAAGAAAACACCGCGGACCTAGAAACACGACAGGATTGATAGAGAAAGGAACACCGATGGAGGAGCTTCAGAAGACAAGTGCGGAAAAGCCGAAGCCATTGGAAAAGGAGAACAAGAAGTTGGAGGATGAACTCACAGGGCGATTGTGAAGAACCTGACTAAAGAGAGTATTAATTGTGTCCTTGTGGAGCACCCTTGGCTGGGCCAATTCTCCTGCCTTTCTGATATGGCGTAAGAGGAGTACTCTCTTTCTGCAAATGCTAACGGGTTCGGCGGCGAGGCTTTTTCCATGAGGAAATATCTGTATCTGATTGTGGCAAGCTTCGCCAATATTGCTCAGGAACTTTTCCAGGGCTATTTAGCGCGCTTTGGAATCTTGGCTCCAACCAGTCAACGGCATCTTTAGTTAGTTCAATCGACGCTCTCTGCGCAAGTGACATCTTCGGATTAATGCTCTTCTCTCCTTTCTTATATCGTTTGAATGTAGAAGGAAAGCTGTTGTAATCCAAAGCCTTGATCAGATCACCAAGGAAAATACAGTCTCCAAGCGTTCCGTCGATGAAGACTGGATTTCTAACTCTCAGATAAATTGGCCACTGCTTTTTCCAGTCTCTTTGTGCTATCTCATTCTTTGTTGCTCGGTCCCTATCATCGACATACCGTATTGCTTCGGCTTTCCCAAAGATGGCATAGTCATTCGGATGCGTGGTCAATCTGGCCATGTAGATTATATCCCCATCTTTGATTTGCCTGGGTTTCTTGTTTTCAGAGAAGCCGCAGGCATAGTGACACAGGGCTCTGTCGATTTCTTCTTTGACCGTGAAAGTAAGCTCTTTTCTGCCGTGCGAAGTACCAAAGAACTTGATGTAGTATGATTTTGATTTGTCGACAATCGCCTCAGTCCCGCCATAGTCAGGCAGAGATGAGGATCGGGCATTCTGAATGATTTTACTCGGGAGGTCATTTCTCCACTTTTCGCACATGTCAAGAGTGAGTGGGTCTCCCCCGATTTGTTTTAGACTTTCGAAATACGCAAGAACTTCCTTGAGGGTATCTTTGTCGGTAACGAACAACCCACATTCGTAATTGAACTGTAATCCGCCTGGCGTCAAGTTTGCTGATGTGATGATGGCAGCCCTATCGTCGAATATGTACACCTTGCTGTGAAGTCCAGAGATCCCATAGACTTTGGCTCCACCTTCAACAGCAGAAAATAGTCCGTCAAGGCTTGAAACGCCGACAGCAAAGTCACGCATGTTGAACCGGGTGATCAATTCGAAGTTCTTGAAATCAAAGAGGCTTTGGAGTGTCCTTAAACTCTGTTCGGATACAAAAGGAGAAACGATTCTCAGCGTGTGTGTTCGTGGCAATTCTTCCCTCAGTAGCCGATGCCAATTCTTTAAGTAGAGTTTCATATTGTAAACTCGCGAAGTTTGTTGAGGACATTATGAAAGCTTGGGGCCATCGCGTGGTGTCGGCGAGTAATAGGAGAACACGCTCAGTAAGTGAGCGAATCATTGTAACGTTTAGACTATCGAAAAACAATTCGCTTGTCAGCGCGTTGGCCTTGGTCGGGGTATTTCGGTACAGTAAGCCGAATCGCTGGCACTGTAACAGAAGATTCTCTCAGTAGTGACGCTACGACTTATGGAGAGGAATCAAATTCGAGGAGGGGGGGACGGCTGTACCAAGGTCGACGGGAAGTAGATCCTATTTTTTTGTTTGGAATGTTTGGGCCTCAATTGAGCCCCCTTCCAGATTGCATTTCCTGCGGATTTCGGGTAGATTCCTTGGAAACTAGCATCGACCAGAACGACCTCTGTGAGCACGAATTTCCGTTGTTTGACAATTGAACCCGTTGGATGGTGAATTTCCGGATTTGATGGCGCCAACGGGTTTGTTGCTTTCTCTCAGATCTTCCACGGGACCGCCAGCCGGTACCTTCCTGAGTCCGTCAAGGGAAGGGTACTGAATAAGCTCGGTGGGCAAGTAAAATCTCGATTCGACCATGACTCTGTCGAAGCTGCGCAAAAAGCAGCCGCAATGGCCAGACTTACACTCCTAAACTATGAAGCTCACCCTCAACGAAATCCGCGACATTAACCGTTACCTCGAAGCGGGCAAACCCCTCCCCGACCACTATCGTTTCCTTCTCTTTGGCGACAAGCGTGAGGTGGAATTGGTGTGGAACGGTAAAACAAACGAAGTGACGAATGTCGTGCTTCCGTTCCAGATCGTCGAGCAGATTGACGAGCCGCGCGCCGAAGAAGATGTGAAGCTCCAGACTGAGCTATTCTCGCTCGACAACCGTGGACGGCAGTTGAAAGGGTGGACCAACAAGTTGATCTGGGGCGACAACAAACTCATTCTCAGCAGCCTGAAGAACGGTCCGTTGCGCAAAGAAATCGAAGAGCAAGGGGGGATCAAGCTCATTTACATCGACCCGCCGTTTGATGTGGGTGCGGACTTCTCGATGAACATTGAGATAGGCGACGAGCAGTTCACCAAAGAGCCTAGCGTGCTGGAGGAGCTTGCCTACCGCGACACGTGGGGCAAAGGCGCTGACAGTTTCATATCAATGATCTACGAGCGCCTGTCCCTGATGCGTGATTTGCTTGCGGATGATGGAAGCATATACGTCCACTGCGACTATCGGCTGAATTCGTACATACGGATAGTCCTAGATGAGATATTTGACTCACAGAATTACAAGTCTGAGATAATCTGGAAAAGGACGTTTAACGCGGGAAGCAGCAAGGCTATCTCAAATAAACTTCCCAGTAATACCGATTCAATACTTTGGTATTCGAGGGGAGATCGACCAGTTTTCAATAAACAGTTCCGTCCCTATAACGAAAGTGCGGTTAGAAGGTACGACAAAGTCGACGAGCAAGGGCGCCGTTTCAAATGGAATCCGATGAAGACGTATTCCGAAGACCGATTGAAGAAGTTGATCGAATCGGGAGAAGCGAAAATAATCCCTACCTCCAAATACCCTGTGTATAAACATTACTTCAATGAGGACAAGGGAACAAGTATCGACAACCTGTGGAATGACATCTCCGTAATCGGAACGTTCTCTCCTGAGCGACTGGACTATCCGACGCAGAAACCGGAAGAGCTGTTGAAGAGGATTATTGAAACATCTTCCAATGAACGAAATCTTGTTGCTGATTTCTTTTGCGGTTCAGGTACCACACTGGCCGTCGCCGAAAAACTGGGGCGCAAGTGGATAGGTTCAGACTTAGGCAAATTCGGAGTACATATCGCACGCAAACGTTTGATCGGCGTTCAGAGGGAACTCAAGAGCGCGAACAAACCGTACAGGGCGTTTGAAATTCTCAATCTAGGCAAATACGAGCGACAGCACTATATCGGTATCAACGCTAATTTGAGGGATGAAGAGAAGCAGAAACAGATCGCACAGCGAGAAAACGAATTCCTCGACCTCATCCTGCGTGCGTACCGGGCAGAGCGCGTTGAGGGGTTCAAGACGTTTCATGGCAAGAAAAACAACCGGATGGTAACCGTCGGGCCCATCAATCTGCCGGTTACGCGGTTGTTTGTGGAAGAGGTCGTGAACGAATGCCGGCAGAAATATATTACAAAAGTCGATATCCTCGCATTCGAATTTGAGATGGGGCTTGCGCCCAACGCACAGGACGAGGCTAAGAACAAAGGCATTGACCTTGCGCTCAAGTATATCCCTCGCGAAGTCTTTGATAAGCGTGCAGTGGAGAAGAACCAGGTGGTCTTCCACGATGTCAGCTACGTGGAAGTCAAACCGCTTTACAAGGAGAAAAAAGGACATCAGGCGGCAATTGCGGTAGAGCTTACAGATTTCTCGGTGTATTATAATCAAGACACCATTGCGCACGCTGAGGAAAGCCTCAAGAACGGCAGCAGCAAAATCGTTGTGGAGAACGGTCGGATCATCAAGGTAACCAAGGACAAGAACGGCATCATCAAGCGCGAAACGCTCACCAAGAAATGGACCGATTGGATCGACTACTGGTCGGTGGACTTTGACTACGAGAGCAAGAAAGAGATCATTCGTGTGAGAAAGCAGCGTGAGGAATCCCTGCCTGCCAACGTGAATCCCGGTGAGCAGCTTCCGTTGGATGAGACTGCCGGTGTTGTCGAATACGAAGAAGTCTGGACGGGCGACTATATCTTTGAGAACGAATGGCAAAGCTTCCGCACGAAGAAGGACCGAAAGCTCGAACTCACGAGCGCCTACCACGAATACGGCAAAAAGGGGCGCTACAAGGTAGCCGTGAAGGTTGTGGATATTTTCGGGAATGATACTATGAGAGTGGTGGAGGTGGGGACATGAAAGAGAAACTGCCGATCAACATCGCAGTTATGGTTTGGGCAAGAACCTCCATTGGACTTTCACATGAGGACGTTGCCAAACGAATGAGCAGGGGCGTGGATGAGATCATCGGGTGGGAACGAGGTGAGTCCTCGCCTAGCTACCCGCAACTTGAGAGGTTGGCTCATGAGATATACAAGCGCCCTGTGGCTGTATTCTTTTTTCCAGACGTTCCAAAGGAGGAGAGTCCGAAGACAGCGTTCCGGACCTTACCCGATACGGTTGTAGCTGAGCTGCCGCCTGAAATGATCAAGCTGTACCGAAAGGCAAAGCTATTCCAAATTTATCTTGAAGAATTGTATGAGCAGGAGAAGCCGGTCAAGCCGTCGCTCCTAGACTCCTTCGAGCTTAATGAGAAATCTCAGTTTGCATCGATCACGAAAGAGATCCGGAAAGCTCTCGGCATCTCGATCGAGGAACAATCCACATGGAGATCTGCAGAAACCGCATTCAAGAAATGGCGGGAAGCGCTAGAGGAGGGCGGAGTATTCGTTTTCAAGGATGGTTTTCGCAACGACGACTACTCAGGGTTTTGCCTGTACGACGTGAAGTATCCTATTATCTTAATCAACAACAGCATGCCCCACACACGTCAAGCGTTCACTCTCTTTCACGAGTTGGGACATCTCCTGTATCGCTCGGGGGGCATTGACTTTAGAAGCCGGGAAGCTGTGCGGTCATACAGCGGATACTACCTTGACGTCGAAGTGGGCTGCAACCGGTTTGCTAATGAGTGTCTCGTGCCACCAGAAGTGTTTGATTCTTTTGAGCCGAAGATTTCAGAGGCCCACTTCCAGAAACTTGCGGATCACTTTTCCGTGAGCCGTGAAGTTATTCTCCGCAACTACCTCGACCGGGGGGTAGTGGATGCACAATTCTACGAAGAGATGGCGGCGAAGTGGGCTGAACAAGCGAAGAACAAAAGAGGCGAAGAATCTGGTGGTAGTTTCTACTACAGCCAGAAGACATATTTGGGCGAGAAGTATATCAATCTTGTGTATGGCAAATACTACCAGAGTAAAATTACAATTGACAACGTTGCAGAATACTTGAACCTTAAGGTACGCAACTTGCCGACCTTTGAGCATGTGGTCATGGAGGGCGGTAGGTTGTGACATACGTGATCGACACAAATTCCTTATCAAACGTCCTGAATCACTACTACCGCGACCGATTTCCAAGCTTTTGGGAAAGGTTGGATGAGATGATAGATAGCGCGAGGGTCGTATCGGTTCGAGAGGCACGGTTCGAGTTGGAGTCGAGATTTGACAAGGCAGTTATTGAACAGTTGAGGGCACATAATTCTGATTTCTTTGAAGATCCGACCGTGGAAGAATTAGCATTCATCAGTGAAATCTATTCAGTTCCACACTTTCGGCAAAATCTTGACAGAAAGAAGCTCCTTCAAGGTGGCTTTTTTGCCGATCCGTTCATCATTGCGAAAGCAAAGGTCAAAGAGGCCTGTGTTATTACAGAAGAGGAGAAACCCGATCATGGCGCTCGAATACCAAACATATGTGAGCATTTCAAGATTGAATGTGTGAAGCTGGAAGGATTCTTGGTAAAGGAAGACTGGAAATTCTGAAGGACAATGGCACTCCACCCCGATTTCCCCAAATCACCCTACGCAATCCTCGAGCCCGACATCCGCTGGTTCCCGGCGGATGAAGCGTTACGCGAGCAAGGCTACGAGAAGCTGCTTCCCCCGCTTGTGACGACCCTTCGGAGGAAGGTCAAAGAATGGCGAGAATCAGGTTATGAAGGAACAAGCGCCACCAGTCTCGCCTTGTTGCGCTGGTGGTTTCAGAAAGAGCATCCGACGCTCGCCCCCGATGGCATAACGTTCGACTTCCAATACTATTTCGCGCAACGTGAGGCAGTCGAGACCATCGTCTTCCTGCACGAAGTCGCGGGTGTGAAGGACAAATATGACCTTCTGCGGTTCGATAGCTCAGGGGCAGTCTCTGCGGGGATGTTTCCTGAGTCATGGAAACGCTTCGTCGTGAAGATGGCAACAGGGAGCGGAAAGACCAAGGTCCTCAGTCTTGTTCTGGCTTGGAGCTACTTTCATAAGTTGTACGAAACCGACTCCACTCTTGCCCGCAATTTCCTCGTTATCACTCCCAACATCATCGTTCTTGATCGGATTCGTGCCGACTTCGATGGACTGAAAATCTTCTTCAAAGACCCTGTTCTCCCCGATAATGGATACGAAGGTCTGGACTGGCAGGATGATTTTCAGATGACGCTGCACATCCAGGATGAGGTCGGCGTTGTGCGCAAAACTGGCAACATCTTCCTGACAAACATCCATCGTGTGTATGATACGCATCCGGCCGAAGCAACGGCAAACGACGACGACTTGAGCGACTACTTCCTGGGAAAAAAACCTGTTGGTGCAACGACGGATTCCAAGGTAAACCTGAGCGACGTTGTCCGGGACGTTGATGAACTCGCCATCCTAAACGATGAAGCCCACCACATTCATGATGAGAACCTCGCATGGTTTAAGTCGATAGAAGATATCCACAATCGTCTGAAGCTGAAAGGAAGCGAACTTGCGATACAGGTTGACGTAACCGCTACCCCGAAGCACAACAACGGAGCGATCTTCGTGCAAACGATCTCTGATTATCCGCTTGTCGAGGCGATACATCAGGATGTCGTGAAGCATCCAATTCTGCCGGATGTACCGAGCAGGGCGAAGCTGGTCGAGAAGAAAAGCTCCAAGTTCACCGAGAAGTATGAGGACTACATCCATCTTGGATATCTTGAATGGAAGAAGGTCTTTGACGAGCATCAAACACTCGGCAAGAAGGCCGTGCTCTTTGTGATGACAGACGACACCAAGAACTGCGACGAGGTCGCTGCGTATCTGGAGAGAACATATCCCGATCTTGCAAATGCAGTGCTTGTGATCCACACGAAGAACAACGGTGAGATATCCGAGAGCGTCAGTGGAAAGAACAAGGATGAACTCGAGAAGTTGCGGGAAGCCGCAAATCATGTTGACCGGATGGAAAACCCGTACAAGGCTATTGTGTCGGTACTCATGCTCAAGGAAGGCTGGGATGTACGAAATGTGACTACCATCGTTGGGTTGCGGCCCTATAGCTCAAAAAGCAACATTCTCCCAGAACAGACTCTTGGTAGGGGGTTGCGCAGAATGTATGACCAGCCCCCAGGACTGAAGCCAATGTGAAGTTAGTTATTCTCCCGCTTAGGCATTGGCCACCTTTCGCGGGAGGTATGCTTCTGGTGCTGGTGCTTTGTATCCTAACGAGCTGTGTGGTCTCACTGTGTTGTACTGTTTTCTCCATGCTTCAGTGATGACTCTTGCCTCAAGGATTGTGTCGAAGATTTCTCCGTTCAGCAGTTCGTCTCTCAGTTTTCCGTTGAAGGATTCGATGTAGCCGTTTTCCCATGGACTGCCGGGCTCGATAAACAGAGTCTTGACGCCCAGTCGCTGTAACCATTGTCGGACTAAGTCGGCCGTGAACTCGGATCCGTTGTCGGAACGCAGGTAGTCTGGAGCTCCGTCGTTCGACGAACAACTCGGACAACTCGTAAAGCACGTCTGCCGCCTTAATCTGTCGGTCGATCCGGATCCTCAGGCACTCCCGGCTATACTCATCGATGATGTTCAGCATGCGTAATGGTCTCCCGTCGCTGGTCCGCTCCGACACAAAATCGTAACTCCAGACGTGGTTCCGGCACTGCGGACGCAGCCGGACACAGGAGCCATCGTTCAGCCACAAGCGGCTGCGTTTGGGCTGTCTCTGAGGTACTTTGAGCCCTTCCTGGCGCCACAGACGCTCCACCCGCTTGTGGTTCACTCTCCAGCCGTCCCGACGGAGCATGGACGTGATCCGCCGATAGCCGTAGCGGCCATACTCGCAAGCCAGAGCAACGACCTGGTCCCGCAATGCCTCTTCATCTGCCTTGACCACCTGTGCGCGTCGCTGCGTCGATCGTGGCTGTTCCAAAACGCGGCACACGCGACGTTCGGACAGCTGTAAGCTCGCCTGGATGTTTTCTGCCGCCCGGCGGCGTTTGACCGGGCTCAGAAGTTTCCCCGGGCCGCCTCCTTCAAGATCGAATTGTCGATCGTCAGATCCGACACCACCTTCCGCAATCGACTGTTCTCCTGTTCCAGTTCCTTCAGCCGTTTGGCCTGATCAATGCGAAGTCCTCCGTACTCTTTCCGCCACTTGTAATACGTGGCATCACTCACACCCAACTGGCGCAAGATCTCTTCCATCGCTAGCCCTTTCCCCTGGAGCACTTCTGCCTCGCGAAGTTTGCCGATAATCTGCTCCGCCGTATGTCGTTGCTTACCCATCACGATCTCCTTTCGGATCCAAGATACAAAAATCCAGAACTTCTGCTTGGATCACTTTTCGGGGGGCAGGTCAAAGCAAAAGGAGATAATTCAAAAGTGTTTGAAGAACATCGTAGTTGATCGGAGTGCAAATGTGGCTCGATGCTACTTCCGCCCGATGCCCAAATTGGGCGGTCCAGCCGGAGAATTGATCGGAGCCATAGAAAACGCGAAAGGGACACCGGAATCTCCGATATCCCTTCGCAGAGTAGCTGTGCCCGGGACAGGACTTGAACCTGCACGACCTCACGGCCACTAGCTCCTGAAGCTAGCGCGTCTGCCAATTTCGCCACCCGGGCAGGAAAATTTTAAATTTTAGAGTTTAGATTTTAAATTTGATGTGAAAGAATGATCCTACGCCCTGAACCTTGCGGCCACTAGCTCCTAGAGCTAGCGCGCCTGTCCCGCGAAGTTCAATTCTCTCAGCCCTCTTGAATATGCTTCAGCCTTTCCAACTCACGAAGCGGGATCTGCCAATTTCGCCACCCGGGCAGGAAAATTTTAAATTTTAGAGTTTAAATTTTAAATTCGATGAGAAAGAACGTTCCTGCGCCCTGAACCTTGAAGCCGCTAGCTCCTGAAGCGAGCGCGCCTGTCCCGCGAAGTTCAATTCGTTCTGCTCTCTTGAATAAACTTCAGCTTTTTCAACTTATGAAGCGGGATCTGCCAATTTCGCTAACCGAGCAACTCAACTCCAATCAGCAGAGCAGAAACCAAGCTACGTCTCGGCGGGCCGCCGACTCCTCGCTATTTCCCCGTGGAGGCGGCGAGACGGACCAATTTTGTCTGCCCGCGCGTCAAATTCAATCTATTTTCGACACGTCAGAACCGAAATATTCCAAATTCCGACGATGATATGTAAGGATTTGATAAGGTTTGGTAAAGAGTATCATACAGTGCGATGCAGTCTTGAAAGGATATTGTAAGAAAAACCGCTGAAAAAGTAAAGCTTGATTTCCGAGGTAGTTGTAGGGGTTCAGAAGGAAATGATGCACCTTTATATAGAGAGCCCGGTCGCAAGTGGCTGGGCTTTCCTTTTTGCACCACCACCCTTTCCTCTTTCGCAATCACCCAAGCATTGAGATTCCTTATTCTCGGTGGGCAATTGTGAAGTGAATAGTCTCCCCGCCGCGTTCGATCTCGAAATCATTGTTCTCCCCATGTATCCCATTTATGACCCTAAGGTCGTGTTCATTTTCCCCCGTAAGGTCTATTCTATTCACTGACACAAGCACGTCTCCTTGGCGGATTCCTGCATTCGCTGAAGCTGTTCCGGGAAGCACTAATGTCACGGTCCTTCGATCCACGACGATCCCGACGGTATCCTTTGCAGTCACTTCCCTTGCCTGGCTATTGGTCGCGCTCGGTAAACGGCTCGTGGGACCGTCTAATACTCGAAATGTAATTGTTGAATTTGACGCATTGTCGATTTGAATTCTCATATCACGGAAGGCAATAACACTTGACTGACTCAGGTCATACTGGAGATCTTGGTATAATGCAGGGCGCGCTTTGTTGTTGGAGAATTCGCGATAAGAGATCTTCACGATGCCGCTGGCTACGCCTCCGTATATAAGTTCTTGAGTGAACATGTCGATGACAGTACCGTATACCGAATTCTTAGTTCCGGAAACTATTGTTGTCATCGTACTACCGACTGTCACCGTTTTCTCTAAACCGAGTTGATAGTCGGTCGTAAGGAATCCTTCGCGGGCGAAACCACACCCGGCAATTTGCATCGCGACAAGAAATCCGACAACTTTCATTGATTTCTCCCAGTAGATTCGAATTAGTTTGTGCGATCGCGAGATAATGGATAATCTGGGTTAATGCTGTGCATGGGATGCTTACTGTTCTTATGAAGGAGATACTCTGACACTGGAAGGATGAAACAGTCAAATCTATTTATCAGTTTCGATAAAGTCCAACGGAGAATCAAGAACGTTTTCTCTAGACAACACCGCCTCCTATGAGTCTACTCGCGTGGAATGGTAAACCGCCGGAATCCTACGTGATCATGATTCCGACCGAGAGTATAATTCTGCCCTCGAACGAGAGTGGCGGATCCTCGTCGGATAACTAAGCGATTGACCCGAAAGAGCCCTCCATAGAACAGGAGGGCTTATGACCGATGGAATGAAAAACAAAGGGAGCAAGAACATGACGTCAAAAGCTAAAGCTGTTCTGCGAAGTTTGCAGAATGCAAAATATAGAAATCAAATATTGGGAAACTTCAATCGAGAAAATCTCGACCAAGTCGACCAGGTTGGGGGAGACAAGGCGGATAAGATTCTATCCGATATGAATGCTTTAGAGGCAGAAGTAGATCAGCATATCCAAGAGATCGGACCGAAGGTGACGGTGTACTGAACGGATGATCAAGACTATTCGAAGAACTGATACGATACCCCACCCTCTTAATCCTGCGGGTGGGGATTCCATACTTCAAAGAGAATCTCCTCTCGAAGTGTGAAGAAATAGGGCCGTGAGTTTCCCCGCTCTATTTCTGTACGGAGGCAAGTGGAAATTGGTCGTTTTCCTCGAGCATTTGTTGGAAGTTGGGTATCTATACCCTCTACCTGAAAGGTATCGACATCGTCGAGTTGGCAAACAACAGTGTCCGACATCTCCGTCGCACGTGAAGTGTTAGCGCAGTGGGATGCATGTCGAGCGTTGGGTGGCAGCAAGTCTCTTCAGAACCGACAAAAAGTTCCGTCGCTTTGAAAGATGCGAACACAAGCAGCTATCTACCGATTCCGTAGATGATTACTCGAAACAGAAGACTCAAGTCGCCTAACTCACACCCTTCATAAACGTCCTCGCATGCTACTTTCAATATGAACTAAGAACGGAACTACCCTTTTCAATTTCCACTCGATCGAGATCGAAACATCCTTTTCCCACACTCCATCATTCAGGATCCGATAGCAGTAGATCCAGTAGTTTCGAATTTATTTCCTTTCGATGTTTCTTTACACATCCGTCCAGTGAGGGTCCAGTACGCATCATCGAAACAATCTCCTTTGCCACGACGTCGCTTGCCTTTTCCAGTTCACGAAAGTACCACACGCAATCCTGTTCACAAACCCAGCATGCTTGGTCTCCGAACTCCTCCGACATGTAACCTTCTCCCAGTGAAGCACCAAAGCGGAATAACTTCTGGATATATCTACGATGCTTCAGAGTACACTTTGCTGCATCATCAATCACATCTGATGCAAGTTGCTCCACCTGGTCATTTAGCAAGGAGTCTTTGAACACTCTTCCACAAAGCCATAAGAAGTAGTCTGCCTCTATCGGCGAAGTTGGGAGAGCGTCGAGCAACCCCAGTTCATTTGCAGGGCGAGCCGAAAATGATAGCCGTCTGGCCGAATAGATGATCTTGACAACTGGATCTCGATAGGGAAATCGATTCATCACAGCTGTGAGGGAATCAATTGAAGATGCCTTCAACAATTCTGCTATCCCGGTTTCTTGCAGCCGTAATTCATTTGCCAATGAATCACTGGTCTGGCAAATCGATTCCGATACATCTACGAGGATCAGGGCAAGAGCCAGCGCAAGAACCTCTCTTTGTCTTCGCATTGTCAGAGTCCTCTTCATGTGTGAATGTCTCAGAAATCATGGTACCCAGCGATCGGTGGATCAACCGAAGGTAAAGGTATTGGAGTAAACGGCGGAATATCGTTTGGATCAGACCCTGGGCCCGGGCCCCCCTTCTGATTCGAAGGTGGACTGTCGATTGATCTACCGTCCCAAATCTGTAGGTCGTCCAGTGGATCTTCGGCAGCCGTATGGACCATTTGTCTCATCATTTCGTCGGTCGTTCGGATGCACCCATGTGTTACGTGCCGCCACCCCTTATCGTTGGCTCTCCCTGAATGTATCCCCACATCCTTGTGCTTTATACGATCGCCTCGGAGATAGAAGGCCTTTAACTTGAAGATTCCATAAGGCCCAAAAGGGCCATTCTCCGTATCTAGGCCCTTCTTCGTGTGGTGAAAAGGAGCCCACCGACTCTGGAATTCATATCGTGTCTTCGCAAGATGACCATGTCTCAGGGCTCCTAAGCTTCCGCTGTCGCCGAAGTTGCTGGCTGGTGCCCGGAAAATCTCTTTGCCTGTCCGAGAGTAAAAGACCAAGACTTGGTTCCCAATGTCGTAGCGCACATAGCTTTCGCCGTCAGGGTCGACATAGACGATCGGGTTGTCTCTAGAATAGCAGTATGGTGTTAAATCAGGATAGTATTCTTCAAGCCAATCCGGGCCAAGCCATCTTCCTGTTTTCGCATCGCAGTACCTTGCCCCGAAGTAGTTGAATCCGGACTGTCCGTCGTGCTCTTGGCCAATGTGCTTGTACTTTGAATCGTCCGAATCGATGCTCAGGCGCCTGTCCATCCGTGAGCTTCCGAGATGATCCATCACACAATAACTTCCGATTAACTCCCAACGGCGACTTCTTGACATGGCCGAAATTGTCCAATCCCGGGATGTTGTAGATTGCTGTGAAGTTACCACACCTGATTTATGTATTCAAGCGAGCTCTCGCCTCATGGCATCAGGATTTCACATGTTTCCATCGCAGTCAGTGACCGCCGTCACAGTTTCTTGACATGCTTGAAGGAAAAGGGTAATTTCCAAGAGGTGACAACCGAACATTCGAATGGGTGTGCGACGGGGATTCGGCTGCTGATCCCCCATGCTCATTGACATTGAAGCCGTTCATCAACGAAGTCATGATGAGCGGCTTTTCCTTTTGTGTGGTTACTCTTGAACTCGTTACGGTCTTACAGCTCGCGGCGACGTTCGTTCTCCGGAATTCTTTTAGGGAAAATTGGAGGTTCGAAAGATGAAAGCGGTTTCAATTCTCCTGCTCAGTTTGGCCCTTTCGTCCCTTGGTTATGGACAGCAGATCCCCTACGGGTACAGCACTATTGGGCAGGGAGGCATCTTCAGCAACGCATTTCTCATTCGTGATGGGTTCGTCCTCGATAGCGCCACAAATATCTCAGGGAATACGAAGACAACCTATGGATTCCTGTACGACGAAAAAGGAAGGCTGGTGAGCGATAGCAACCTGTTCTATCGCTTAGATCCTTACAAGTCTGGTCGTTTTACCCTCTACAAACATCGGCCTGGTCGCGATTCCTACCTCTACAACGAGAGAGGAGCTATCGATTCGATTGCGAGGGCGTTCTGGGTCGATAGTGTATGGGAAGACGACCCGGCTGGCTGGAAATTCATCTATTCCAGCGACGGAAAGCTGATTTCGAAGAGGAATCCATATGATCAACTTTATGGTTATCCGGTTATCACCAACTACGTCTATGATGGAACAGGAAAGTTGATCGGCGATACGACGTATGCACACGGACAAGCTACGACCTATACTTACCGAGAATATGATTCCCAAAATAGACTCAGCCTGGTCCGCTGGTCATCCCACCTAAATTATAATTACAACTGGACGGTGTACGATTATGATTCATCAGGAATCGTGCACTCTGCTACCTGGGCCCACAACAGCGACAGTTCAATTTCGAATGTTGACTATACCTACCTGACATTCGACGAATCAGGCAGATTAATCAGGGACAGCACATGTTCCAATTGGGTGCCTGACCTAGCAGACTGGGGACCCTGCAGCCTGATCTCCTTCAACTATGATGAGAACGGCAGAATAGTGACCTATGGCATAAACGGTGCCGAGAACAGTTATACATACACTCCGGATGGGAATCTCGATACGCTGGTTTGTCTGCAACCGGGGGCCCCGTATTTCTTGGGAGCCCATTTCATCGACGCGTATGGGAACGACATCACTTTCCCGCAATACTATTCGATGAACAAGCTTTACTATCGTCAACTTGTGACGGGCGTTGAGAACCATGAAGGACCGGACAAATCTTTTGTATTGTTTCAGAATTACCCGAATCCGTGTAATCCCAGCACGACCATTGAGTACACTATAGCAGGGGTAAGGGGTCAGGCGTCGGGATTCAGTGAGGTACGGCTGGTGGTGTACGATATTCTCGGGCGACAAGTGGCAGAGCTCGTCCATGCGCAACAATCCCCCGGGACATACCGGGCGAGACTCGACAGCCGAAAGCTCGCAAGCGGAATCTACTTCTATCGCCTGCAGGCCGGGACGTACCAGGACACGAAAAGGCTGATGATCTTGAAATAGATCGGGTGATCGGATCAATCAGGAATCGACTTGGTGCCATGCAAGATGCTGCCATAGATCGGCGATGGCAGAGATTTTTCGACAATCAGATGCAGGAGACACCAAATGAAAGTGGTTTCAGTATTCCTCTCGGTGTTACTCTTCTGTGCTGTCAGCTATGGACAGAAGAGTTCCTTTGGGTACAGGCTAACGGGGGCTGGAAGTATGTTGAGCAATGCCTGTCTGGTTCAGGAGGGCTTCGTTCTCGACAGTGCCAGTTATGTCATGGACCCCGTGCACGTGCAATCCTATAAGAGCTACGGTTTCAAGTACAATGAACAAGGGAAGCTGGTAAGCGACAGCAACCTCTACGCGCGACCAGAGATGTACGTTGTTGGGCGCTTTACATACATCAGATACCGACCTCGTCGCAGCGAATATTTCTACAACGAGAAGGGGGCCGTCGATTCCATCGCGTACGCGTTCTGGATTGACAGTCTGTGGGTCCCCGACTCCACGTTCTGCAATCTTCGGTATACAAGTGATGGTCGGTTGAGTTCAAGAGTCTTTGCGAGTCCCAGTGGAGCTTACCGCATTGAGCGCTATGTGTACGACGGGTCCGGCAATCCGATTCTCGATTCGGTAATCGTTCCCGGGACGGATACGAACTATACTTGTCGACAATTCGACGCACAGAATAGACTCATCTTTTCCCGGTCGTCAATGGGGCCAGACTCAACCAATTACAACCGGACGCTTTACTGGTACGACACCTCGGGACATATTCACTATACAACCCAGCAGTCGAATGCCGGAATTCTCTCTAATGTTTCTGACGACTCGCTCACATTTGATGAAGCCGGCAGAGTCACGAAGAAAAGCGAATCGTTCAATTTCAATAAGTCTGATTCAACCTGGGGATTCTACTATGACTCGTTCTTCACATACGACAGCTTCGGCAAGATTCTGAAATATGGTGACGATGTTTGGTTCGTCTACGACGCGAATGGGAATCTTGACACCTTGGTGAACACGCATGAGCCGTCCTTCGCAGCAGAAATTGTAACAGCAAGCGGGGATGTTATTACCCTTCCTAATTTCTTGGGCACAACGGCGTACTTCTATCATGCGCTGGTTACAGGGGTTGCGAAAGGCGACGTCCCGGGCACGACGTTCACACTGTCTCAAAACTTCCCCAACCCCTTCAACCCGACGACAACCATCCGTTACAGTCTCCCTCATCGCTCTCACATTCTCCTCACCATCTTCAACACCCTCGGTCAACGGGTGGTCGAACTCGTGAACAACGATGTCGACGCTGGCTACCACGAAGTCCAATTCAACGCCACAAATCTCGCCAGCGGCGTCTACTTCTATCGCTTGCAAGCCGGATCGTTCGTGGAGACGAAGAAGCTTCTGCTCGTGAGGTGAGGCTCGGCTCGTCCGGGCCTTTTCTGTTATTTGAGCCGACGGCAGTACACTTCAGTCATTCATCCTGCAAGATGGTATCAGGATTTCACATCTTTTGATCTTTATCAGTAAAGACCGACGCATTTCCTTGACATGGCCTAAGGAAAGAAGTAAGTTCATCGAGGGGGCAGCCGAAACCCTAGTCTGAATGTGGGAGGAGCGTTTCGGCTCGCATTGCCCATGTTCATTGAAAAGCCCATTCGTCGAAGTGTGATGGATGGGCTTTGCCATTTTCGCTATGTTCAGTCCCGAACTGTCGAGAGTGCAGAAACCGTTCTTTCGTCCGCAGGTGGTCGTTGGCCCTAGGGGGCTTAGCCTAGGATAGGTCATTTCTACTTATTCGATGGACTGGAAGGATTCAAAATGTCAAATGGGATCGTCTGTGTGTCACAACACAAAACCGCGACAATCGTGGGTGTATTGTTTTTGATTGGATGGGTTGCGGGCGTTCTCGCAGCCACCCTTGCAGGTCCTCTATTGAACACGCCGGATTATCTCATCAGGGTTGCTGCGAATGGAAACCAAATAACACTGGGAGCGTGCCTCATGCTTGTTATGGGCTTCGCACTCGTCATGGTTCCAGTTATGATGTATCCAATCTTTAAGAAACAGAACGAGATCTTTGCTCTTGGGTATGTTGTTTTTAGGGTGCTTGAGGCCGTTACCTATATTGTTATTGTGATCAGCTGGCTATTACTGTTAAGCTTGAGTCGGGAATATATGAAGGCTGGAGATCCGGCTGCATCCTTTATTCAAACTCTTGGCAATTCAATTCGAAAAGCGGGCGATTTGAGTCAGGTGAATACGATGCTCGTTTTTGGGCTGGGTGCTCTGATATTCTATTATCTACTGTATCGATCAAGACTCATTCCTCGATGGCTATCAGGTTGGGGCTTTGTTGGAGCTGCGCTGCATCTTGCACTTGGCTTGTTCGTCATGTTCGACCTGACTTCTGCCTTTTCCGTGTTGGGTCTCGTCATGAGCCTCCCAATTGGATTGAATGAATTGGTACTAGCGTCATGGCTAATCGTCAAAGGATTTGATGGATCTGCAATCGGTTCTGGGTATGTCAGAACAGCTACGGACCCCTAAAAAATGGAAAATCCAATCGGGGGTACTCTCCCAGTTGTTTCTCGATCTTCGATCCTCCATCGATCCCAGCTTCCACCGTCTTTTTGTGTGTGCGAATCATGCCAGAAGCACAATGCTGCTCCGTCATATCGACACTGCTTTTCAGCCGAGGTATATTCGTACAGGGAAGTTGCCCGATGGCATCCGCCATCATTCTGGTCTGTCCCTTTGCCTCTGCTCTGTGGGTGCAACAAAACAGCGGCAGGACTTCGCCCCTCTGCGGACTGTCGCGGCCGGCGACGGCATCTCAACTCATGAGGGGGAAATTCCGGGACGAACTGCCTCGACCACAGTAGATATGTGGAATTCTCACGTAGCAGGAACCGGGTAGCGACATAAACGGGACAGATCGTGATTCAGTAAGGGAATCCTATGAAATCACGAGGATCACTGACCTTTGCTCTCCTGAGCGTTGTTTGCCTCGCAAACACTTTCGCCCAACAAAGCACGACTGGCCCCAGGCGGCCAACGTATACTCGCATCGGATCCCTTCTATCTGTCTCCTCTCAGGTGACTATCCCCAATGTTCCCGCATACAACTGGTACCGCGGTTGCGGTCCCACATCGGTAGGAATGGTACTCGGGTACTGGAACACGCACGGGTACCCAGGTCTCATCGGCGGAAACAGTACGTACCAAAACGAAAGCGTCGACAGTGCGGTTGCTTCCCCTGAGCATTACCAAGATTACTCACTCCCGATTGACTACGCACCAAATCTCCTTCCCGACAAGTCGACTCTCGGCGGAGCCCATCCTTCGAATTCCATCGCCGACTTCATGAATACCTCTTGGAGCTCACGGTACAATTATTATGGCTGGAGTTGGTTTGGCGACGTCGGTCCGTCCTGGGTCCAATACGTGTCATGGAAGCGTCCAGAGTATGTTGCCACGAGCAAGGATCATATCTTCAATGCAGGAGCTTGGAATGCGTACAAGGAGCAGATCGATCAGGGGAAACCCGTGGTCTTACTTGTCGATTCGGACGGGGATGGGGTATCCGATCATTTTGTTACAGGCATAGGATATGATGAAGTGGACAGCACCTATGGTGTCCATGACACATGGGATGTTTCAACGCATTGGTACCCCTGGATTCGCATGACGGCAGGCATTCCCTGGGGCGTTTTAGGGTTCACGAGCTTTGATATTTCTCGAAATACAACGATTGTCACCCTTCTTGCTCCTCAGGATGGGTCTGTGCTCGGTGGTGTGTCGATAGGTTTTACCTGGCATCGCGCGGAAAGGGCAAATGAGTATTGGTTGACAATATCTCGAAATATCAGTTTCTCAGATCTGTTCTACGATGCAAGTGTCGGAACAGATACTGCGGTCACCGTCAATGACTTCATGAACAACTCCGCGTCTTACTACTGGCGAGTCCGGGCACGCGACAGCAGCGGCTGGGGTGCTTATGGGTCTGCGTGGTCGTTCCGGCACGTGGAGTCATATCCAGCACAGCCGGTTCTTTTGAGTCCCGCAAATGGATCGGTGGCAATCACAGTTCCACCAACACTTCGCTGGAAATCCGTGACGGAAGTGTCAAGCTACGGACTTCAAGTATCAAAGGATCAGGCTTTTGCGATCCCAGTCTTCGAAGACGTTGGCCTGACAGATACGATGAAAGTTGTCAGTGGGCTGGCGACCAGTACCAAATACTATTGGCGGGTGAACTCGAATGATGCAAGGGGGACAGGGTCTTGGTCAACGCCCTGGAGTTTTACCACGGCATCACGTCCAATGATTACGCTTTCGCAAACCGCGCTAAGTTTTGGATCGGTGCCGATGAATGGGTACTCCGCTTCACAACCGTACAGCGTAACAGGTCAAAACCTCTCGACCGACATCACGATTAAAGCCCCGGCGTGCTTCGAACTGTCTCCGGACAGCGTGACCGGTTTCGGCGACTCGCTCGTGGTTCCCCCCACGGGAGATACGATCTTCGTGCGGTTCCATCCTACCCAGGCACGGACGTATGCGGACAGCGTCTCCCATTCAACCATTGGTGCCACCACAGCATTTCTGGGTGTGAGCGGAATAGGATTCACCGGTCCGAACACCGGCACTCTGATCGTTGAGGTCCGGAGCATTGAGTTTCATGGGACCGCGGGGAAGTCGAACCGCGTGGTACTGCTTAATAATGGCGGGAATGGCGTTGATTCCACCATGTGTGACTCTCTGCGAACCGCACGGTTCACCAACGTTGCGGCGGACACAGGATATTCCATCAAGGTGTTCTGCTCAGTATCGGACCCTTCAAAGATATACGGCAATGAATACTGGGGATCGATGGGAGGCGTCGGCGTCAGTGGCGGGGGGACGACCTCGGTACAGTTCATCCGGAACGCCCCTGTTATGTCAAACATCAAAGTGTACAACGGGAATTCTTCACAGCTCATCGCCGGCAACGTTCCGCTCGGTACACCGCTCAAGATTGCTGTTGAAGTCACAAATCCGGGCGGTGCGTGGAGCCAGTCGCAGTACGTGCACTGTGGATTGACGTTGGATAGGGACAAGATCCCGGGATATATGTTCCAGCAGGAAAGCTCTCAACATATTCTCGCTGCGGGTGCCAAAGATACAATCCAGTTTGAGTACACTCCCCCCGATACCGGTCATTACTATCATGTGGGAGGCGTTGATGCTCTTGTCGGCGGTGCATTGCTGGTGACCGATGGTGGCGCGTGGGGTTCAGTGCCTATCTTCATCGTCGATCCTCTTGTCCCGACGACTGTAGCGGTAACAGTACAAACGGTTCCTAGCGGCCGGTCGATCATTGTCGACGACTCATCGTACACTGCCCCCGCGAACTTCATTTGGACGATCGGCTCCGGGCACAAACTCGAGGTAGCGACCGTGCAATTCGGACAGCTTGGCGAGCGTTTTCTATGGGCACGTTGGAATGATAGCGGAGCAGTCGCTCATGGCGTTACCGCGTCCAGTGTCCCAACCACTTACGTAGCCACATTTGACACCTCGTATTATCTGACAATGGTTGCCGGCGCGGGAGGAGCGGTCATTCCGGCGAGCGGATGGGTCAGCTTTGGAACAGAGGTTCGTATTTCCGCCATCCCGACCGTGGGGTGGAGATTTGTTCGCTGGACGGGAATAGGGCCAGGCTCGTACAGTGGAGCCGATACTGCGGCAGTTCTGTCAATGGACAGCGTTATCACGGAAGGTGCGACCTTCGAGCCGGCAAACGGCGTGGCGGATCTGGATCTTGGAATACCATTCACGTATTGTCTGGTCGGGAATTACCCGAATCCGTTTAATCCGGCGACGACAATTCGATTCGGAATCCCGTCCCGATCGATGGTAACTCTTTCCGTGCATACACTGTTCGGTCAACGCGTAGCAACGCTCGTAAATGGATTCGTCGAACCGGGCTACCATGACGTGAAATTCGATGGCTCACGACTGGCCACGGGGGTGTACTACTATAGGATTCAGGCCGGCTCGTTCGTGGAGACGAAGAAGTTGTTGCTCGTGCGGTGAGGCTCGGTTTGTCCACCCCTTTTTTGTTAGTGCCGAAGGCAGGACTCTGCTGTGAATTGTCTCGCTCAATGGCATTACGATTGTTCCTATCACGGTGCCTACCGAAATGTTTCGAATCATTGATGATGCGTTTTCTTGATTATCTCGCTGAGGCGATGTAGCTTTCTTTGTGCCGTTCCTTGAAAGCCCGTTCATTGTCGTAGCGATAATGGACGGGCTTTCCTGTTTTCGCGACGGGCCTTTGCCGCGGCCGTTCGGCAGCCAACAACTCCGGGGAACTTCCGGCTGTGATCTTGGAGGTGATCGTGAAACGGTTCCATCTCATATGGCTGGCATTGATCATTGCGCCGATTGCGTGCAAAGACGTCGGGAGCAATTCCTGGGAAGAATGGAACCAGCGACATGTTGGAAAGACCTCATTTGCGTTCCCGGACCGGACGGCCGTCAAGCACTCACATCACGCGGATGACAACGACTAGCGATACCTCTTCCTTGGCTTTGGACTCGTGGTGGGGATGCTCCTGGGAATTGGGGGGACAGGCCCCCGACTCCTTGGAGCACTGTTCATCGGTTGGATGGTCCGAATTGGAACCTCCTCTCCCGATAGAATGATCCCTTGCTCAGTCAGGAATGGACAAGGACCTTTGACCGCGATGAACCCCCGCGTTTTTCACGCCCGCATTCGATATATTGCCCCTTTATCGCGTTGAATCCTGCCGCACGAATTCTTCCAAGGAATCGCCGCCATGAGCCCAGAGAATACGCCTCAGATGGTAGACTATTCGCCGACGAAGCTCACCATCAACCTCATCCTCGCCAATTGTTTTGCGGTCCTGGTATTGGCCGTTGTGGCTGTTCCTTCTCTGGCGCTCTATGCATTGCGAGCGAACATTGGTACCGCTGATCTTCTCAAGAGCTTCTTCGGTGTTGGACTACTTTCAAATATCATTCTGCTGATTCTGATTATCGTCGGGATTTTTGCCCATGAACTGATTCATGGAATATTCTTTTCGCTCTACGCGAAAAATAGATGGAAGGCAATCTCGTTTGGCATACTCATGAAATACGTGACCCCGTATTGCCATTGTTCGGAACCGATTCTTCTGGTCCAATATGTCGTCGCTGCCCTTGCACCGACTGTCGTTCTTGGACTTGTTCCCATCATTCTTTCCGTGGTCCTCGTCAATCCTCAACTTATGGTTTTCGGGATTATCTTTGTTGCAGCGGGGTCTGGAGATATTTTGCTTGTGTTTCCCCTGATCCAAGAACGAGGGGATTGCTATGTTCTCGATCTGCAGCATGAGGCCGGATTTCTTCTGTATCGTCGCAATGGATAGCCAGGACGACGTTCCACGACACAATTCGAACACTGAACCGTATAAGAACTATCAAAGCAGTCTGTGCTGAGTTCGATCCCAAGATCACCGCATGGAAGTCCAGAAAACTGACGCAACGGTGACAAGGTGGAAGCGCACCGCGTCTCTTTCTCTCGAGCTGTCAGGGACATTTACTGCGAACAGATTCGGAATAGCTGGAAGGGTGGTACAGTATGGCGAAAGGCCGGAAGGCGTTCCCTCTCTGGAAAGCGATGAAGCCCTCGGCCACGCGTCAGCTGGCCCTCGCGGTGTTCCTGGTGTTCGGTGTCATCGGTCCCCTGAGCACGCTGATGGAGTCGCACTTACGGGTTGTCCCATGGCGTTTCATCCTTATTCAGACGGTCGCGAGCGGTGGCATGGCTGCAAGCATCATCTATTTCGCACGAAAGGGATGGTGGATGGTGGCGCTCAGCGTGATTGTCTGGACATCCGTCTCGGTGCTGAATTCAGGGGAAATGAGTTTCAACTATGATGATCGGGGTTTGCGTGTCGAACTCGGTGGGGTGAAGGCCCGAACGTCGCGGGCGAACGTGTCCACGGAAACGTTGAGCGAAGAAGATCTCAATGCGATCTACACGCAACGCTCGATATTGGGAGCGCTCGCAATTGCGTTGATCGCTTCGGGATATGCCATGTTCATTCGTGTCATCAGCAAAGAACTGGAGCAACGTACACGGCTTGAGACGGAGGTGTCTATTGCCCGGGAGATTCAACAGTCGCTTCTTCCGTTGACAACGCACGAAACGGGATATGCCGAGGTAAGTGGTGCGACGGTCCCGGCAACCGAAGTCGGGGGGGATTTTTTCGACATTGTAGAGCTCTCGGGTCCGGAAGTTGCGGTGGCAATTGCAGACGTGGCAGGCCATGGAGTTGGTGCGGGGATCCTTGCCGCAATGACGAAGAGTGCTTTCCGGTCGCAACTGCAGAACAACAGGGTACCGGTGGATGCTCTTCAGAACTTGAATCGTACGATCCTTGAAGTGTCTACGGCAAAGCTGTTTGTGACATTCGCGTATCTCCTTATCGATCCGTCGACCGGGATCATGCGATATGCGACCGCCGGCCATCCTCCGATTCTCGTGAGAACATTGAGCGGCAACGACATCCGGGAACTTCGAACGGTGAACATCGGTCTCGGAATGAAGGAAGGCGCCACTTTCATTTCTGACGAGTGTCGTGTTTTGCCAGGGACTTCCCTGTTGCTGTATACCGATGGAATTCTCGAAGCGACCAACGCACATGATGAACAGTTCGGGGCTGAACGTCTGGCGAAGGCGTTCGCCGATGCCACTGGCTCCTCACGCCGCGTCTGCGAAGAAGTCCTTTCTGCAGTCAACAGTTTTGCGAAAGGAACAGAACAAACAGACGATATCTCTCTTGTATGTGTCCAACTACGAGGTGGATGATCGGTATGCATTATCTGATATTCATGTCTACCATGAGGCATGAAGTACGTTATCTGCATCGATGTCTAGCCATCCCCACGAAATGCGGGTGAATTGTCTCTGGCCCGGCTCGCCATTCGCTCGAGGGTTGCACCCTCTCGGTTGGTGCGTCATCGAAGGAGTTTCGTGGAGTTCAACTCACGCGTGCGATTAATCTGATCTCCTATTGTTGAATCCCCGGCATTTTGCTACTTTGTTGCCGGTATGATTATGCTCTCCAGATGCCCGGTATAGTCCACCCCTCATCTCAACAATTCTTGCCCGGAGGCTCTCCTCATGCCTACGAATTGTCTACGGATGTCAATACAGAATCTGGCGTTGGCGGCAATGATTGTCCTCTCTGCCAACACTGCCTCTTCTCAGGCTGTCCCAGTCGGGGCAGTTTCCCAGGTAGATACCTTTGCTGTGGTTGTTACTCCCAGACCTGTCGAAGATATAAAGAGAGACATCGATGTCGTTCAGGCCACTCGTGCTCGTGCGAAAGCGTCGCTCCAGACGGCAACCGATGCGGTGCAGAAACTCGAGACGCAGATCGATGCCAAGAAGAAGGAAATCGATACCCTTGAAGCGTGGCAAGACGCCGCCGACAAGGAAAAGAAGGACGTGGAGTTCGCAGCCCTGAAGGCCCAGATCGCGGGCGTGGAGAAGATCCTCGATCTTCTGAAGGAGCAAAAGAAAATGCACTCACTCGAAATGGACGCCGCACAGGCGGTCATTGACTATGCCGACGTGGCAGTGAGCGCGTATGAGACGGAGTCGGCCCTGGCTGAGAAACGTCAGGAACGTTCCGCAACGGCGAAATCCGGAAATGCGCCGGCATCCCTCGCTCTTGTCGACAAGGCCATCAGCGAATTGGAGATGAACGTGCTCGATCTGCAGTTGAAGAGCCTGAAGAAACAGGATCGATATGTCTCCTGCCAACAAGACCTGGTGAAGCAGCAGTCGGACGTTGCTGACGCACAGGCGAAGATTCGTGAGCGTTAGTCCATCGACACATTGTCGGCGGATCGATGAGACCTTTCCCCGGCTTTGAGGAGGGATCTGATCGCAGGATGTGCCTCAATTCGCATGAGCGAACGACACATGCATACACACGCGTATAGGAGAAATCAATGAAAGCAATGCGACACTTTGGTTTGCCGGGTATGGCAGCCTTGATGATCATGCTCTGCGGTCCGAGAGACCTGGACGCCTGTACGGGGTTGTACACACGGACGAACCACGGCGTCCTGATCGGGAACAACGAGGATGGTGCAAATCCAGAAACGAAAGTCTGGTTCGTCCCAGGCAAGGGCAAGACCTATGGACGAATGTGCGTCGGTTACAATGATCTTTCTGCACAGGGGGGAGTGAACGAGAAGGGGCTCTGGTTTGACGCATTCGGACTTCCCTCCCGGGAAGTCGCCCCCGACCATCGAGACATCTATCCGGGCGATTTGCAGGACAAACTTTTGGCCGAATGTGCAACAGTCGATGACGTGCTTGGGATGTTGCGTCGGTATAGCCGGACGCAAATGACGAGATATCAGTGGATGTTCGGAGATCGAATGGGCAACTCGGTCATTATCGAAGCCGACACGACCCTTCCAATAACGGGAGGATACCAGATCATCACCAACTTCCGGCAATCCCAATTCCCCGCGGGGAACGGCTACGAATGTGAGCGGTATCGCATAGCCTCAAAGATGCTTGCGGAAACCCACGATCCCCGCCTGGAGGATGTACGACGCGTTCTCGATGCCACGCACTCGGAAGGAGAGGATGTCACACTCTATTCCTATATCGCAGATCTCACGCGGGGGCTGGTGTACCTGTATCATTTCCACAACTTCGAAAACGTGGTCGTGTTCGACATTCGGAAGGAACTGGCAAAAGGTGAGCATGTCTACAATATACCGGACCTGTTTCCCAGGACCAATGCAGCTGCATCGTTCGAGTATCGGGCCCGTTTCGCGCTTTCGGCCAAGAAGTCTGCACGGCGGGATACCACTTTCGTTGCGGCAACGTACCCGGATTACTGCGGACGTTTTGTCGTCGATACGCCGGAGATCCTTGCTCACCAAACGATCACCATCACCGCCGGGGCTCAACAGCTCTATTGCCAGTTCAATGACGGAGGAAAACTGGAAGTCCTGCCGGACTCCCCGACTTCATTCTTCCTTTTGAATTATGGGGGAATGGATTTTTCCTGCCGGTTCCCTCGCGACTCCACGAACATCGTCCGCACGATGATCCTCGAAGGCGGCGGACTGCATGTCACGGCATCACTCGTACGGGGACCCGGGTGAAAAGGCACGGGTCCTTGACATGCTTCGAGGAAAAGGGCAATTTCCCTTCCCCTATGCTCATTGAGATGCCCATTCGTCAGAGAGTCTGATTGATGGGCGAGTGTGAATCCAACATCAAAGCATGAGAGCGTACAAAATCAGATGCATCTCGCCGATCGAAATGTGTCTGCATGGCTTCTGATGATGACTTGCCATCGCCGTGCATGTCTTCGACGAGGCCATGACAGGATTCCTGCCGTTCTATAACAGTTCGGTGGCAGCGCTTCGTGAGCGCCTTGGCTTTTTCCCTGCCCCGACATTTTCTTTTGAAGTCTGGCTCGGAGGACTGATCGCCGGAATCCTCCTGTGCGTTGGAATGACAGGCCTTGTCGGCCGTGGCGGAAGTACGATGCGGCGAGCGGCGATCGCTCTCGGCGTGTTGATGATTCTCAACGCGCTGGGGCATCTCCTGGGCTCGTTGTACTTTTGGCGCATACTCCCGGGTGCGTACTCCTCACCACTCTTGCTCTTCGCGGCTTCGTTCATGATCCTTCGCGGGGTTCGGGGAAATTGGCGTGTCCTCTGAGCCTGCCCCCATCCCCTTCTCCCATTCCGGTGGCATTAGAAAATTCCTCTGCTATCTTGAATAAGAGCAGACGTCTATGAACATTCCTCGCGAAAGGAACAATCCGTGTCTCCGGAGAAACCTACGGCAGTGCTCCTATGGTCAAGCCCGGACAGAAAGGGCCTCGTTTCGCTCGTGGCCCAGTTCCTGTTCGAACACGGCGGAAATATCCTTGATCTGGATGAACACGTGGACCGTCAGGAGAAGATGTTCTTCCTCCGTGTCGCCTGGGATATGAGTGATTTCACCGTGGCTCCCGGAGGACTCCATGACATGATCCTCCCGCTTGCAACCGAATGCGGAGCACAATGGTCGATACGCATGGGAAATGAGCGGCGACGGCTCGCGATCTTTGTGTCGCAGCATGACCATTGCCTCCAGGAAATCCTCTGGCGCCGGGAACTCGGCGAATTCCACGCAGAGGTCGCGTTCATCGTATCGAATCACCCTGACGCCGGATACCTCGCTGAACGCTATCATATTCCTTTTCATGTCTTTCCCATCAACGAGGAGAACAGAAGGTCGCAGGAAGCGAAGGAACTCGAGCTGCTCAAGGACGAAAAGGTCGACACGATCATCCTTGCCCGCTACATGCAGATCCTCTCACCAGAGTTTGTCCGCGGCTATCCGCAACGCATCGTCAATATCCACCACTCCTTCCTGCCGGCTTTCGCCGGGGGGAATCCCTACGGACAGGCCTATGACCGCGGAGTGAAAATTATCGGCGCCACAAGTCACTATGCGACCGATGTGCTCGATGAGGGACCCATCATCGAACAGGATATCATCCGCATTTCCCATAAGGATTCCCTTGAAGACCTGATACGGAAAGGGAGAGACCTCGAGCGCCTCGTCCTTGCCCGGGCGTTGCGGCTGCATCTCGAAGACCGCGTCCTCGTGCACGGGAGGAAGACCGTGGTGTTCGACTGAGAGGCGTCGTTCCCTCGCTCACCCGAACGTAAAGGCAAATGCTTCGATCCCCGGCGATTCGAATTGCAGCTTGAGGAGATGATCGCCCGCCTTTCCGTGGAGATCAATCAGGTTGTAGAGCTTGTCGGCATTGACGGCGATCCTCCCGTTTTGGACGTCGCTCCCCTCGCTTCCAGACTCAACCGGCTTGCCATCCAGGGTAACGCTGATGCTCTGGGGGTCCTGCGTCCTCCCCGGCCGCAGAACGAGAAACACCTTCGTCGCGTGGAACCGATAGGAGAGTGACGCGTCTCTCCCGGCGACAGCATCCTCCTTGTTCACCACCCAATCCCCGCCGAAGGAGAATGAATTCAGTCGCAGATGTTCCGGCGAAATAAACATTCGCGCGCCGATCCCAACGTGCCCTCCATCGACGAAGTACTCCATCCGGTCGGCACCAAGGTAGGTCTCAGGCGACTGCGCTCCTTCGGGGGTCGTGTCGGGCAGGGGAGCGATGGACCCTGTGGGCGGATGACCACTTTCCGAAAGAAGGTCTCTGATCGCCATCTCCATCACGTCGTATTCACCCTCGCCGAAATGCGTCCGGCGCACAATCCCGTTCGCGTCAATGAGGTATTCCGCGGGCCAGTACTCGTTGTTGAAGGCCGTCCATGTCGCATAGTCGTTGTCCTGCGCGACTGGATAGGTGATGTGATAGCGGTGTAAGGCGTCGAGAACATTGTCGGCGTTGTGTTCGAACTGGAATTCCGGCGTGTGCACGCCGATCACGACAAATCCGAGGTCTTTGTACTTTTCGTACCACGTTTCGACGTGCGGAAGAGTCCTGATGCAATTGATGCAGGTGTACGTCCAGAAGTCGACGAGGACCACTTTACCCTTCAGCTCCTTGATGGACAATGGGGATGACGTATTGAGCCAACGCGTTACACCAACGAGATCGGGAGCCGGGGAAGCGGCGTTAAAGTGGGCATGCTCATCTACGACCGGCGTGAGCGGAGTGTTCGCGTGACCTTTCAGGATATCGAGTTGTGTCGAGACCTCCTTGCTGCTTTCGAAACCGTTGAGTGTCTGGTTCAACAAGGGGAACGCATCAAGGACTTTTGCCTGCAGCAATCGATCGTAGTTTGTAAAGATGGCGATGGCGCTCAGGACCATTACGATGCCGAAGACCTGCTGTATCCTCGCCGTATATCGGGAGAGGAAGCGCGTCCGGGTCACGAGGCGTCTGCCTCCATAGGCGATTGCGAACAGCGGGATGCCGACGCCGACCAGATAGGCACCTGTTACGAGGATGGTTTCAAACGACACCCTGCCTGTAGCGGCAAGGGTCGCGATGGCGGCCAGGATCGGCCCGGCGCAGGGTGACCAAACAAGGCCGAGCGAGAGCCCCGTGACGAACGCCGCGAGAAATCCCGTCCCTTCCTTCGAACCGCTGCCGACGGAGCTGCTGAGCCGGCTGATGAAGCCTTCGAGGAGCACCGAAAGGCGAGGGATTGCGAGCGCGAGTCCCAGAAGGCCGATGATGACGATCGCGGCAATCCGCAGGGTCTCCGGGTTGAAATGGAAAATCTTCACCAGGTACGAAACCGAGAGTGTGAAAACCCCAAAGCTTGTCATGAGGCCGAGGGTGATTCCGAGCGGTCTCCGGTTTCCCTCACCGACAGCCGATGAGGAGAGAACAATGGGCAAAATCGGCCAGATACATGGTGCAAGAATCGTTACCAGCCCGGCGAGGAACGCAAAACCAAGGAGAACGACCATCTTCTCAAATCCCTTCCTTTCTGACGCTTATGGCGAATTATATTCTCTACACAGGGTTGGACGTCCGCCGGCCGGAAACCTTACAGCCCAAAACAACTATTTTTGTCGACTGGAATTTTGACCTGTAGAGTCTGTTGCATTAACGTTCAGCAAGGGGGAAAAGTCGGAGGGATATTGGACGAAGATGAGGGTCAGGTGGGATTCAACAGATCCTGCATTCTCCGTTTCTCGTCCGGGGTGAGACGTTCGTCGGATTGAATGCCACTGATCTCACGTACGATGAGAGCAGTCTGTTTCCGGAATCTCCGGCAGAATTCGCAGATGATAAGGTGCACGAACAAATGATACCGCTCTCGCAACGAGAGTCCGCCCTCCTGGCGTTTGGAAATAAGGAATGTTGCTTCTTTGCAGGGTATGATTGTCATCTTGTTGTCAAGCCTGAAGCCAATTCTTCTCGACACACCGTCGGAGCATCAGTTTCGCCCGGTGCATGATCACCCAATAGTTAGACGGAGAAACCCCCAATTCCTTACAGATCTCTTCGGACTCGAGTTCCTCGAGATATTTCAACGTAAAGATCATACGCCATTGCTCCTTCAGCGTGCCAAGGCATCGATGGATGATGTCGTGAAACTCTTTTGATCGAAAATCGTCATGCGGGCCCCCGCCCCAGTCTGTTGGACTTGCCTGCTTTTGCCACTCACCGTCTTCGCCGAAATACCGATCGAGATCGGATTCCTCCCCATCCCCCGCCAAGAACGGGCTCGCATCGCGCGCGCCCTTCCGGTAGTGGTCCACGATTTTGTTCTTGAGGATGGCGTATAACCAGGTTTTTTCCGAGCTTTCACCTTTGAAAGAACCGACATTCTGAAGAGCAGAGAGAAACGTCTCCTGAACCAGATCGCGCGCAGTTTCCCGGTTGTTGATCCGCACTAGGGCATAGCGGAACATGGCGTCGGCAAACTCTTCGACCCATCGATTCGGTGAGGTTTTCTCTTCACGAGGCATGCGGTGACGATACGAAAAACACGAGAAGCACACAAGCGAGAGTGCATCTAAACAAGGAGAATGCATGAGCACCAGTTCAACAGTTCCTGGCAACGCAACAAACAGGTCCGAGCCGGAGTCTCTGCGCTGTCTGGACCTTGCCGTTTCGTTGACAGTAAAGGATCTCCAGAAGAGTCTTGCCTGGTACCTCGATGTCATGGGGTTTGGCATCGACCGCAAGTTGGAGCGGGACGGTGTACTCAGAGGCGTGGCCCTGAAAGCCGGTGACGTACGGATTTCGATCAATCAGGATGACGGAGCCAAGGGATGGGAACGGGTCAAGGGCGAAGGGTTCTCGATCCGACTGACCACCGAACAGAATATCGACGAGATCGCGGACCGGATCAAAGCCCATGGTGGAATACTTGATACGGAACCCGCCGACATGCCATGGGGTGCGCGCGTCTTCCGGTTGCGTGATCTGGATGGCTTCAAGCTGACAATCTCGTCGGTTCGTCTGCAGTAGTAGTTCACCACCTGCGAGAATCGCCTCGAGAACGCGGGAATTCTCTGATTTGTAGCGTCGTCTGGACTTCGATTTGACACTAGAAAAGGGAAACAGTACTTTCTACTAGAGGACCTCCGAAACACTAGCATGGGTTTGTGGGAAGGAGACATTCGTGCCCTCCGAAACCCCCATGCTCTTTGAGAAGCCTGTCCGTCATGCAGCAACGATGGATAGGCTTTTTCCATTTTAAATTTTAGAGTTTAGATTTTAGATTTTGGGCTTGAACCCCATTCTCCCCGATGCCATAATGCCCGTTGGCAGGAGATACCCATGCGAATACATATTCTCCTTCTTCTTGCTCTCGTAACGATCAACCTCTCGTCGTTCGGTCAGAAAAACTTGAAGAAATTATTGCAGGCTGATGTCGTAGCCGACATTCCCATCTGCACGCAAACGGGTGACCAAATCACTCCAGTGATGGTCAGCGATGGTGCAGGTGGTTTCATTGTGGCGTGGGAGGACCATCGTGATGGCATCCCGAAGATCTATGCGCAACGGATCGATGCAACGGGGATGGAGCTATGGACTGGAGGAGGAGTAAGGGTGAGCTTAGACACCACAATACAACATTCTTCTCAAATTGTCTCGGACAACAACGGCGGGGCTATTATTGTCTGGGCGAATGATGTTGTCAGTGCATCCAACCCGGGTTTTGGGCCGTATACAGCATATTTTTCTGCTCAAAGAATGGATGGAAATGGCAATCTTCTTTGGGACGACAAAGGGGTAATTGTAGTGGACCACGCTGGGGGAACAAGTATTTCCAGTCCTTCAAGAAAAATAAGCGGTGTAGCCCTGGATGGGACAAATGGCGCATATTTTCTTGTCTACGAGTACTTCTGGGGATCAAGCAATTTTACTCACTATGATATCTACGTTGGACACATCAACAATGCAGGAACAGTTCTATGGGGTGGTGTGGGAAACGGAGTGAGCATCGCAAGCAATTCTTATCCATTATCGCTCAGCCGAGGCCGCATACTATCTGATGGCCAAGGTGAGGCCATTATTAGTTGGACCTATATGGATCCCCACGACAATGGGGCTCCCGATCCAACGCACATTGGAGTAGCTCGAGTTGATTCAGCGGGTTTGGTTTCCAAATCTGTCTTGAACGTTCTCACGTCAGAGTATAGCAACTGCTCGGATCTAGCCGGAGGAAGCTATGTTTGTTATGTCTACTGGACATCACCTTCAACTGGGGTTCTTGCTGTTCAATGGATTGATAGCACAGGAACTTTGCATTGGGGAGAAAGTGGTAAAACCGTTTGTAATATTGGAGGGAACGACTCAAACCCCTATCGTAGCCAAGCACAGCCCGTAATCTCGCCTAATCCTGCCGGCGGTCTATTTATTACTTGGCGTGATTTTCGCGATGGCACCGATGCAGACCTTTTTGCAGCTCGCGTTAACCTTGAAGGAGACCTTCCTTGGACTAACAATGGCATTCCAGTTTGCTTGAATGATAGCGTTACAGGGATTGTTGGAATGAGTTGTCCATCATCAGACAGTGTTTTTATTACTTTTGGTAACAAGAATCATTCGTACTGGCCTTTTGGCAACAAGAATCATTTGTATGCTCAGCTGCTTGATGGGAATGGTAATGCGCAGTGGTTGGCAAATGGGATTGCCGTAGGAAGTGATACTGCAGCGCAGAATCAAGTCGTTGTTTCTCCTAACAATGTCGGACGGCCGTTTGCGGTCTGGCAGGAGAACGAAGGTCGAGATGTGGATGCAAATATCTATGGTCAATGGATTGATGCAGCTGCTAATCAATCAGTCGGCACATTCCTGATCTCCGTGCGGAACATCTCAGGATATGGTATCGTCGGAAATGATGCGAGAGTATCTCTCTACAACAAACATCAAGTGCTCGTTCAGACACAAAACACCGATTCTACTAATCTTGATATCAATTCCCTTCCTATCGCAACTTTCTTGGGGATTCCAGCTGATACAGGGTATTCGGTTCAAGTGAACTACATCACGTCAAATCCATTGAAGATCTATGGCAATGAATATTGGGGGTCAAGAAGTGGTTTTACTGTAGTTGGAGGTGTAATCACGCAGGAAGAATTCCCGCGAAACGCGCCGTACACAACTGACCTCAAGATCTACGCTAAGAACACCAACCAACTCCTCACGGGACATATTCCCTTTGGAACTCCGCTCCTCGTGTCAATAGACATCATCAACATCAATGCACCAGGTAGTGTTGAACAATCTGTCAAGTGCAACCTCACACTCGATCGTGATAAACAACCGGCCTACGACTTTCAAGAGACTTCGACTGCACAGGCCATGGGAATAGGGACAAGAAGAACATTCACTTTCGATTTGGCGCCACCCGATTCAGGAAGTTACTTTCATGTGGCAGGTTCCCAGATAAGCTCGAATGGAGTTGACATTCAAACAGAGGGTGGAAGATGGGAAACTCTCCCTACGTTCATTGTGGATCCTCCGATTCCGTCGACTGCCTTGATCAACGTTCAAACCATGCCGCACGGGTGTTCGTTCATCGTAGACGATTCAACATACACGGAGAGAATGTGGTTCGTCTGGCCGACCGGGGCGACTCACAGGATCGGTGCCCCGTCGACGCAAGCCGTCCACCCGGGGATGCAATATACCTGGAGCCACTGGAGCGACAGCGACTCGATGTCACATTCCATCATGACACCGGCGGGGAATTCGACGTACACGGCGTTCTTCGACACCTCCTACTACCTCACAACCCATGCGGGGAACGGAGGAGTGGTCGAACCATCGAGCGGATGGTTCAAGAACGGGGAAATGGTGACGATCACGGCGAGGCCCAGCGCCGGATGGAAACTTACGGGATGGACAGGGGTGGGGAAGGGCTCCTATACCGGGAGCGATACATCCGCAAGCATCACCATGGACAGTGTGATTACAGAGAGTGCCATCTTCGAACCGGCAACCGGCATTGCCGATCTCGCGCTCGGTATTCCATCGACGTACATCCTCAACGGCAACTATCCGAACCCGTTCAACCCGACGACCACGATTCGCTTCGGCGTTCCGAAGCGCTCGGCCGTCAGGATTGCCGTCTTCACTATCCAGGGTGAACTGGTCGGCATGCTGGTGGACGGCGAGGTCGGACCGGGATACCATGAAGTGCGCTTCGATGGATCGCGTCTCTCAAGCGGTGTCTATCTCTATCGGGTGCAGGCGGGAAGTTTTGTTCAAACGAAGACACTCTTGTTGGTGAAATAAGAACAACCGGAGTCATTCATTTCTGTGCCATCCGACGCCATGGGCTCGGTGATCGATTCGCGGGCCCGCGGTGTGGCTGTGAAAGCAAACCGGAGATCGTATGAAGGCAATGAGACTTCTCATCCTGGCGGCAATTATTCTTCTCAGCCCCCTTCTATCACACGCACAGTTCATCAAGAGTGTCGGTCTCAAATTCGGGACCAGCATGAGCACACTTTCGTTCTCCGATATTGCTCCTGCCAACTACTTCGGCAGCTCGATCTCTCTTGCCTTGCCGCAGTGGAAATATGTTTTCAACCCTTCGATTGGACTCTATGCGGATATCTTGAACTCGCCGGAGTTCGCTCTACAGACCGATCTCACCTTTTTGCGGGCGGGGGGTCGGTGGACAAGTCAGATTTCGTATAGTACACCGTCTAATCCTGACGGGACGGGGGCAGTGGCGACCTATACGTCGGAAATAAGTCTTCAATATCTGGTCTTCAGCGTGGCCGCACAACCAAAGTTACCTGTCGGAGACTTGGTTGTCTACGCGGACGTCAGGCCGACACTGAGCTATCTTCTGGAAGTCTCCAATGTGCTTTCGTTCAATGACAATGTGACCCGGATTCAACTGGGCTATAGTCTGGGGGTAGGGTTTGATTTCACCCAGATCCTCGGCAGGAGTGTCTTTCTTGAACTATGCTACGCAGGCGATTCACGCTCGTTCTATGACTATGGTTATGCGAAGCTTTGGAGTCATTCCTGGAGGGCAAATATCGGGACCAGGCTGTAGCGCCACCGTGGAAGATGAACCCACCTGCGAGCACGGCGAACCTCATTCTAAAAGGGGATGTAATCCTTGATTTCGTCGCCGGTTGTTCTATACTTGAACAATGCACCCTTCTCACGCAGACGCCCGATATCCCCGTCGGATCGTCATCAAGGTAGGAACGGCACTTCTCACCAGCGGTTCGACGGGGATCAACGCATCCCGGATCGAAGAATACGCAGAATCCATCAGCCGTCTCTGTGAGATCGGGACGCACGTTGCACTTGTCAGCTCAGGCGCCATCAGCGCCGGCGTCGCGGCCCTTAGACTGCGCGAACGCCCGCAGTCGATCCCGGAGAAACAGGCAACCGCGGCAGTCGGTCAGCCCCTTCTGATGGCGGCGTATGAACGCGCGTTCCGAAACCGGGGACGGACGATCGGCCAGGTTCTCCTCACCCGTGACGATTTCGCCGTCCGCACCCGCTACCTGAATGCGCGACGAACGTTCTCCACCCTGTTTTCCCACGGCGTCGTCCCGGTCATCAACGAAAACGATACGGTCGCCATTGACGAGATCAGGCTGGGCGACAACGACAACCTCTCCGCATTCGTGGCCCAGCTCGTCGGGGCGGAACTCCTGATCCTGCTGAGCGACGTCGACGGATTATACTCCGACGACCCATCCCGCAATCCGCACGCGACCCTTATCCCCATTGTCGAAAAAGTCACTCCCGCGATTGAACGACTGGCACGCCAGTCAGGATCGGACAAAGGCACCGGAGGGATGATTACAAAGCTTCAGGCGGCGCGGACCTGCTCCACCGCGGGTATCGCCATGATCATCGCCAATGGATCGCGGCCGCACGTTCTCGAGGAAATTGTGTCGGGGACCTTCCGGGGAACGCTTTTTCTTCCTGCGCATTCCCGGTTGAACGTGAGAAAACACTGGATAGGCTTCGTCGCACACACGCGCGGGGAAATTGTCATCGATGACGGTGCCGTCTCCGCCATCCTTCATCGCCATTCCAGCCTTCTCCCGGGCGGGATCACCGGCGTGACCGGGATATTTCAGCGGGGGGATACGGTGTCGCTGCAAAATGCTGAAGGGCGGGAGATCGCCCGCGGGATTGTGTCCCTTTCCTCCCAGGAACTGACGAAGGTCAAGGGGATGAACACAACGGCGATGCGTGCGATCCTTGGCACCGAGAGACCCGTCGAGATCATTCACAAAGACAATCTTGCCATCCTGGAGATGGATTTATGAGTGTAGAGAGTGTGGAGGCCCTGGGACGCGCTGTCCGCGTGGCCGGCGCGGCATTGTCACGAACCACGACCGCGACACGCAACCGGCTTTTGCGGGGGATCGCGTCATCACTGCGTGCGAATGAAGAACGCCTTCTCACCATCAACCATGAGGAGGTCGAACAGGCGAGGACCGCCGGGCTCTCGCCGGTCCTGCTCGATCGCCTGACATTTACCCCGCAGCGGTATCGCCAAATGATTTCGGGTGTTCGGCAGGTCATGGCCCTGCCCGACCCTGTCGGCGAAGTGCTGGATCGGGTCAAACGACCCGGCGGACTCCGGATCGAAAAGGTCCGGGTGCCACTCGGAACGGTTGGGATCATTTACGAAGCCCGACCCAACGTCACGGTCGATGCGGCGGCACTCTGCTTGAAGGCGGGGAATGCCGTCCTCCTGCGCGGAGGGTCGGAGGCGATCACGACAAACCGCAGCCTCGTCGCCCTGCTTCAACAGGCCCTGGGTGATGTGGGCCTCTCTCCTGACAGCGTCTCCTTCATCGATTCCACCGACCGGGCCGATGTCTTGGCGATGATCCGCCAGTCCGACTCCCTCGATGTGGTGATTCCCCGGGGCGGCAAGGATCTCATCAGCTACATCCGCGAGCATTCGCTTGTGCCGGTGATTGCGCACGGCGACGGCAACTGCCACGTGTTCGTGGATGCGTCCGCAAACCTGTCGATGGCAGCGGCGATTGTCGTCAACGCGAAGACCCAACGCCCCTCGGTGTGCAATGCCGCCGAGAAACTCCTGGTGCACAAGCGCGTGGCGGCGACCTTTGTCCCGCGCATCGTCCAACAGTTGCGCGAGGCCGGCGTCGAGGTGCGGGGCGATGAACATTCCCGCGCCCTTGTTCCGGATATCATTGCCGCGAATGAAACGGACTGGAGACAGGAATACCTCGCGCTGATCATCGCGCTCCGCGTGGTCGATGATGTCGATATGGCTATCGATCACATCAACACCTACGGCTCGCACCATAGCGATGCTATTGTTACCGCTTCTTCACGCAACGCGGAGAGATTCCTCAACGAAGTGGATTCAGCGGCGGTGTATGTCAATGCCTCGACACGGTTCACGGATGGATTCGAGTTCGGACTCGGGGCGGAAATCGGCATCAGCACGCAGAAACTGCACGCACGCGGGCCTATGGGATTGCGAGAGTTGACGAGCTACAAGTGGGTGGTCCGGGGGAAAGGGAATATCCGCTCGTAGTGCTCAAATGAAGAAAACGAGAAAATCCCGATGAAGACCAATGTGATCTTAATGGTTGTTTTTTCCCTCGTTCTGGCGGTCTGCCCGGCACCCGGACAAGCGCCCCAGGTCTCGGCCGGAAGAGAAAAACTCCTGATGGATTTCGGCTGGCGGTTCGCGCTGGGCCATGCCTACGATACTAAGAAAGATTTCGACAACGGGAGCGGGTATTTCTCGTATTTCGCGAAAGCCGGCTACGGCGACGGCGCCGCGGCGAAGGATTTTGATGATCGCGGCTGGCGCGTCCTCGACCTGCCGCACGATTGGTGTGTCGAGCTGCCTTTTGACAATCGCGGGGGATTCAGCCATGGGTATAAGGCCATCGGTCGGAATTTTCCCGAAAACAGCGTGGGCTGGTATCGGAAGAAGTTCTCAATCCCGGAATCGGATCTTGGCCGGCGCATTGCACTCGAATTCGACGGCGTCTTCCGTAACTCCATCGTCTGGGTCAATGGCTTCTATCTCGGCACTGAGCATAGCGGCTATGCAGGGTTCAGCTATGACATCACCGACTATCTGAACTACGGCGGCGATAATGTGGTTGCCGTGCGCGTCGACGCGACCATGGAAGAAGGGTGGTTCTACGAAGGCGCCGGCATCTATCGACATGTCTGGCTCACGAAGGTCTCGCCGCTCCATGTTGTGAAGGACGGTACCTTCGTGACGACAGAGATCGGAAACGATGGTGCAGCGGTCACGGTGAGGACGACCCTTGACAATGCATCAACCGCCGACGCGACTTTTGATCTTGAGCAGGCTGTGATTGATCCATCGGGCAACACGATTGCCTCCGGCGCCACCAAGAGCCTTGTACTCAAGGCGGGCAATCAGGAAGAATACCGCACCGAATTCAACGTCGTTCATCCAAAAGTCTGGACTCTCGAGACTCCGTATCTTCATACGATCAAGACCACGGTTCGCTCCGGCGGGAAGGTCACCGATTCCTATGAAACGCGCTTTGGAATTCGAACGGTTCGCTTCGACCCGAACGAAGGTTTCTTCTTGAACGGGAAGCGTCTGGAGATCCTTGGAACGGCTGACCATCAGGATCATGCCGGGGTCGGCATCGCTCTTCCCGACGCGCTGCAGGAGTTCCGCGTCAGACGACTGAAGCAGATGGGGAGTAACGCGATCCGTACCGCCCACAATCCCCCCACGCCCGAACTGCTCGACGCCTGCGACCGCCTGGGAATGCTTGTCCTCGATGAGAATCGTCTGATGGGGACGAACCAGGAACATCGTGATTGTCTTGAGCGCTTCATGAAACGCGACCGGAACCATCCGAGCGTTGTCCTCTGGTCGCTCGGCAATGAAGAATGGGCGATTGAGGGCAATGTGAAAGGGGCGCGGATCGGAGCCACGATGCAGGCGTTCGCACAACGGCTTGATTCCTCGCGTGCCATCACGACTGCGATCAGCGGTGGATGGGATGACGGCACGGGGATGGTCATGCAGGTCATGGGGTACAACTATATCCATCAGGGCAACATCGACGAACATCACAAGAAATTCCCCTGGCAGGCGGGCATTGGGACAGAAGAGAGTAATACGATCGGGACACGGGGGATCTACATCACGGACGCGTCAAAGGCTCATATGGCGCCCACGACCCGTGAAAACGTGGGGACCGAGAGTGGCTGGAAGTTTTATGCCGCCCGACCCTTCCTGTCCGGCCTGTTCTACTGGACGGGATTTGACTATCGTGGGGAAATGAATCCGTTTGACTGGCCCGCCGTCGGATCGCAGTTCGGAATCCTTGATCAGTGCGGCTTTCCGAAAGACATTTTCTATTACCTGGAATCCTGGTGGGGTAAGGACCACGTGCTGCACATTGTTCCTGACTGGAATTCGAAAGGGCGTCAGGGGGAGGAATCCAAGGTCACGGTGTACAGCAATTGCGGCCAGGTGGAACTGCTTCTTGACGAGAAGAGTCTCGGTAAGAAGGAAATGCCCCACAACGGTCATTTGGAATGGCTGGTGAAATATCAGCCCGGCGTCCTGACCGCGCGTGGCTACAAGGATGGTGCTGTGATTCTTGAGGATACGGTGCACGCGGCTGGAGCAGCAAAATCCATTCGGCTTCTTTCTGATCGAAACGACTTGCGAGGCGATGGCGAAGATGTGTCAGCAATTTCGGTTGAGGTAGTGGATCAGCACGGGAAGATCGTGTCGGACGATGGCAGCACGGTCCGCTTCTCGGTGGATGGTCCGGGGAGAATCATCGGTGTCGGCAACGGAGACCCTTCGAGTCACGAGCCGGACAAATACTTTGAGACCGTAAAGACCTCGAAGATCGAGCACCTGAAAGAACTGGCCGTGGACAATCTTCGCGATCGGCCCGAAGTCGCCGCCGGGTTCAATGATTCGACCTGGAAGCCGGCACTAAGATCGAAGCGCGGCGATGATTGGCGCCTGTATGTTGACACGCTTCTCGTTATTCGCGGGTCGTTCGAATTGTCAGATCTCACGAACGAAACTGACGTACACCTCTTTACCAAGAGTATTGTGGAGAACCAGTCGGTGTATGTCAACGGCCATTTGCTTGTGGCAAACATCAAACGCGACGCCCCAAACCAAGCGATCCGGCTCGACCATGACATTCTTCATCGCGGAACAAATGTCTACGCTGTCGTGGGGCAGCGGTTCAGGAAGGCAAACCAATGGGACGAACCGAATACGGATCCGGGTTTAGTTCAGACCATTGATCCGGCGCCGCAATGGAAGCGCCGGGTGTTCAACGGGTTGGCCCAGGTTATCGTGCAATCGAAAAAACAGTCCGGCGTGTTGACGGTGAAGGCCTCGGCGGACGGATTGCAAGAGGCCGTATTGACGTTGCATGTTGAACCGGCTCCATCGCGCCCGTCCGTCCCTGAAGAATAGGACGATTCTCGCCGTTCCTCCCGGTTATTTCGACGATGCATCGAATGACACGACCATTGGCGTGCCTGTGTAAGCCACTGTCTTATCTGCCTTCTCCGTTGTATCCACTCCTGTTCCACGCTCCCCGGAGACGATCACGATATTGAAGGACCTTTCCTTCTGCATGCCGGGGAAGGATCCATGTCGTGCGCCGATCGTGAGCGAACGTGTGGACTCATTCCACGACAAGTCGATGGTGGAGTACACTCCCCGTTCGTAGTTGTAATTGTCGTTCTCATCTTCGTAGAGCGTGAAGCTGGCATTGGCGCCTGCATAGATGCGCAGCTCGATCGGTCCTTCGGGATGTTCCGTCGCGTAGTGAACGAATGGCCCCATCGGAATGATCGATCCTGCTTTGACGAACAACGGAATCTTGTCGATCGGCGCATCAGCCATCACTTCCTGACCGCCGCGATAGTTCTTCCCCGTCCAGAAGTCATACCAGCCCTTGCTCTCAGGCAGATACACCTTCTCGGTCTTCGGTCTGTCTTCGTGGCGTTGTTCTTCTGCAAAAATTGTCGGTGTCTTCCAGTACAGCTCCATGTGCGCCGCGCCGGGAGTGGCGTTTTCTGTTTCGAGCACAAAACTGTAGGCTCTTCCTGCCGTCAATTGAATCGTGTCGGTATACTGCTCGACGCTCGTGTAGACGATCGGCAGCACGTTACCGTCGAGGATGATCCGTTTTGCATCGTAGCTGCGCATGTGGAACTGGTATTTGCCCGTCTCCTGCGGAAGGAGCTTTCCCTCCCAACGGATGGAGAAGCTGGAATCTGTAACGTACGCCGGCCTTCCTGTGGAATACCAATTGATGTTGACGTCCGGCTCGATTTCCTGTTTCGTGACGTTACCGTGTTTGCTGTCGCTGCAGTACGTCGCAAGGATTCCGGCTTTATTGTCGGCTGTTGTGAAGAACTCCGGCCCGATGAGGATACTCTGTTCCGGCGGGCGATAATACATCCAATGTGTCACCGGGGTCACCATGATCGACGGGCCGAACATAAACTGGTTGTCGAGGTCATAGGTCTTCTTGTCCGATTCGAAATCCATGGGGAGTCCGCGCATGATCGTATACCCCTGGCTCATGACCTTCCATGCAAGCGAGTAGATATACGGAAGCAGCCGGTACCGGAGGTTGTCGAATCTCACCATTGGCTTCGTGAATTCTCCGAATTCCCATATCTCCCGTGGAGTCTCCGAACCGTGCGCGCGGAAGATCGGGCTGAATGCGCCGAACTGAAACATCCGTGCATAGAACTCCTGATATGCGGGGTCCTTTCCTCCTCGACTGAACACGCCCCCATACGCCCCGAGGACGAATGCTCCGATATCGAACGTGTAGTAGGGAATCCCTGCCATGCAGTGGTTGATGCCTGCCGAGATCTGGTCGCGATAGATCTTCCAGTTTGCCCCGATGTCCCCCGTCCAGGTCGTCGCCGCATTGCGTTGCTGACCGGCGTAGGTCGATCTCGTCAGGATGTAGAATCTTTTGTCGGAATACTCTTTTCTATAGTGGGAATACAAATCATCCGTCATGGCGAGGGAGAATGCGTTAAGGTAGCGTGCCCACGAACCAAGGTGGTTGTTGCCGACGCGTTTCATTTCGTATTCGGTCGATCCGACCGTATTCGCATTGATGAGGTCAGGTTCCGGCGAATCAATCCACCAGGCGTCGACGCCTTTCGTCAGCAATCCGTCCCTCAGGTATTTCCAGTATAGTGCGTTCGCGTCGGGATTGTAGGCGTCGTAGTATTTGAATCCACCCCATCCGACGGGAGGGTAGAGGAAACCCCGTTTCTCCATGTCTTTGTAGATTGCTGTATTCGGTCCGAGCGCCGGCCAGACGGAAATCATGAAATGGAAATGCATCCGGTGCAGACTGTCGAGCATGGATTCGGGTTGCGGGAACAGGGTCTTGTCAAAAAACATCCCGCTCCAATTCTTTGCGCCGTTCCAGTAGTCCCAGTCCTGGACAATATTGTCAATCGGCATCCCCAGTTCACGGTACTTCCTCGCGATGGCCAGCACTTCATCCTGGGTTTTGTAGTGCTCTTTGCTTTGCCAGTAGCCGTACGCCCACTTGCCATACATCGGAGCTTGACCGGTGAGTACTCTGTAGCCGACGATCACCGAGTCCATGGCGTCCCCGGCGATCAGATAGTAATCAATATTGTCCCCGACGTCGGACCAGAGGGTCATGATACTTTTCCCATCATCGCGAAGAACGGTCTTTGAGTAGTTGTCCCAGAGGATTCCATAGTTCATCGTCGAAATCAGAAATGGGGATATGGCATTCGTGTTCGTTTGTACGAGCGTTACCGTATCGCCGCGGTAGTTCATGTAGCCGTGTTGATCTGCGCCGAGACCATAGATGCCTTCGCCCGGAGTGAGCCGGAAGTCCTGTGAGATCGTATAGGAAGAATCGGCGCCGTAGACGACAGGTGTGAACTGGTGATGCTCTTCAGTGAGGATCCGCCGTTCTTCGTTGCCTTTCCCCGACGAACCCCTTCGGGTAAATGCAATATCGCCTGTAGTGAGCGAGACGGCTGCCTCCATGTACCGTGATGAAAGCAGGAGATCGTTTGCTCGCGTTTGAATTCCGACTTTTGCCGTCAGCGGTCGATCCACGATCACCGACAGGCTGCGCTTTTTGTCGCTGCTTCCTGGTGGCCATTTCTCAATTCTCAGGATGTTCTCAGTGTAGAATTGAGCTTTCACCATCATGCCGGGGGTGTGTACAATCACCCCATTGTTTATTCGTTCGATGTTTTGTTCTTGTGCGAATGAGAGAGGGCTGAGCATACTAAACGCGCAGATCAGGATTGCCATCGATTTCATGTTCGCCTCGATTGTGCCATTGTTTCCGGGAGCGATGCGCCTTGGCGGGTATGTCTAAGCGCCGGGTTGGATCGTAATTCGGGCGGCTCGTAAGAAGGCTTGTTGAACAATATCGTTTGTTTCCTTCATTCTATCAACTTCTTTGTCGGCGGCGGATTCCAGACTTCCTTGACATGCTCCGAGGATAATGCTAATTTCTTTCTTGTCTCGTGCTCATTAGGAAGCCCATTCGCCGGTATTCCGACGGAAGGGCTTTTCCGATTTTGGAATTTGGAGGTTGGAGTTTGGAGTGAACATCAGGACGCAAGCCATGCTCTATATGGTCATCGAAACTTACAAGAACACCCGGTGCAATCGAGATCTATCGTCGGGCGAAGAGGGAAGGGAGAATGATGCCGGAGCGGCCTCGAGTATGTCTCAAGTTGGGTGGACTTCAAATTCAGCCGTTGCTTTCAGCTTATGAAGACCGTTCACGAGGAGCTCTTCGAACAGTGGATCGATCGCTGGAAGGACCTCGTTGAGTTCGAGATTGTACCCGTTCAGACCTCCGCCGAGGCGATGCAGGCCATCGCTCCTCGCTTGTAACGTGTCGCGGTCGTACTGCCTTGTCGCGTCCCATTCGAGCCCACGTATCTCATGAAAGAAATCGTCACCGTTTTATTCGATGACTTTGAAACCCTGGATGTCTTTGGCCCCATCGAAGTCCTCGGTCGGCTGAAAGAACAGTTCGATCCCCGGTTCTACTCGCCCCTTGGCGGCGCGGTTGTCAGTTCGCACAACGTTCCCGTCGTTACCAAACCCTTCTCTGATGTTCGAACGACAGACTATGTCCTTTTTGTGCCCGGCGGAATGGGAACGCGGCCTTTGATCGGTGACGCGGACTTTATCGATGCACTGAAGGGGCTCGCATCACGCGCGGAGTTCGTCCTCACCGTGTGCACCGGATCAGTCCTCTTTTCGAAAACTGGCCTTCTGGACGGGAGGAGGGCGACGACGAACAAGCGCGCGTTTCACTGGACGGGCAAGGTTGCTCCCCAGGTACAGTGGATCAAGAAAGCACGTTGGGTGAAGGACGGCTGCTTCTACTCGAGCTCCGGTGTCAGTGCAGGAATCGATATGGCGCTGGGTTTTGTCGCTGATCAGATGGGTCAGGATGTTGCCACACAGATATGTCTGGAAATCGAATACCACTGGAACAAGGATCCTGGCGATGATCGTTTTGCCGATCTCTACCCTTGAACTACCCCGTCACCTATAGGAGATATCATGGACGAAGATCGAAACCGTGTTTGCCCTGTTGAGCTTGCGAACTCCCTGGACAGCAGATTGAGACTCTGGCTGCAAAATCCCAGGAAGATTCTTTCCCCCTACATCAAGGAAGGAATGACCGTTCTTGATATCGGCTGCGGCCCCGGCTTCTTCTCGATTGAAATGGCAGAGATGGTCGGGCGCGGCGGGAAGGTGATTTCCGCCGATCTCCAGGAAGGAATGCTCAAGAAATTCCGTGACAAGATCCGGGGGACGGAACTGGAGGAGAGGATTCACCTTGTCCGGGCTGAGAAAGACCGTATCAATGTAACGGAGAGCATTGACTTCGGGCTGGCCTTCTACATGGTTCATGAAGTTCCTGACAAACAGCGCCTATTCCGTGAGTTAAGGAGCATTCTGAAGAATACGGGTCAAATTCTTGTCGTCGAACCGAGACTCTTTCACGTCTCGAGAAAAGAGTTTGAAATCACCAAGGGAATCGCACAGACCGCCGGCTTTGCCATTCATCCGGGTCCACGATTGCCATTCAGCCTATCCGCGATATTGACCGCGGCATAGGAACATAGCCTTCTCGCATCGAAGGGCATCTCTTCCGGTGTCTATCGCCGTCGTTGGCTGTTGTTTTCTGCTATTTTCAACAGGACTCGCATTTGAGCGGAGCGGCCGATGAAGAAAAAGGGTCGTTGCTTGTAATCCTCCTTCGTCAGAAGTATCTTGCGTTTACCCACCTTCATCTAGAGGTCCACCATGAAAACTCCCGCCATTCTCTTCATAGTCATCATCGCAATAGGGGCACTCGCATTTTCACTCGGTACCGGGGGGGCGGAACAATCCACCCAAAAGAGAATCGTCCTGCCGGCAGGGGCAGTCCACGAAGGATGGTACTTCGCCGGAGCAAATCAGGTGTCTCTTCAGGGGACCGTCAACGGTGATGTGTATGTGGCAGGGGGCCTTGTTGAAGTGGAAGGCACAATCAACGGTCAGCTGGTCGTCGCCGGCGGAGAAGTGAATGTCAGCGGGACAGTAACAGACAGGATCATTGCGGCCGGGGCGACCGTTCGGATCACGGGGAAGACCGGCAAAAGTATCACCGCTGCAGGGGGCTCGGTGATCATCGGAAAAGACGCGACGGTCGGTGAGAACCTCCTTGCTGCCGGGGGCAACATTCAGGTCAACGGTACAGTGGAGCACGAAGCGAGAATCATGGGCCGCGACGTTGAATTGACCGGTACTATCAAGGGGAACCTGGACTTCGAGGGCGATCGGTTCAAGACTTTTCAGGGAGCACATGTGGGAGGTAACCTCTCTGTCCTGACAGACGACACGGCCAAAGTGTCCGTCGAACCCGGGACCGTCACGGGGAACACGCGCGTCGACTTTAGGAAGGGGGAGGCCCCGACATACATTCTGGGGATGCAAAAAGGATTTTTCTGGTTCCAGGTCTTCTTTAGCCTGACCCTCTTTGCCACCGCTCTCGTCCTTTCATTTCTCCTGCCGGGGCATCTCACTTCTCCAGGATCGATTCTCCTGGAGCAGCCGGGTCAAAGTGTTCTTTGGGGGTTCGTCGTATTGATCATGACGCCTGTCCTTGCGCTCATCCTATGCATCACGGTGGTCGGGATTCCAGTCGGAGTATTCTTGTTTCTCCTCTATCTCTGGGTTCTCTATGCATCGCAAATGGTAATCGGGATTGCTCTTGGATCGAGGCTTTTCGGCCTCGAAGGGAAGAAGGGTTGGTCACTTTTTGGCGCAGTGGCGCTTGGACTGCTTATCGTTCAGATCTTTATGTTCATACCGATTGTGAGGGTGCTCCTCGTTCTGGCAGGCCTGTTGGTTGGAGTCGGAGCTCTGGCACTTGCAGCGAAGGGGAGGATAAGCGCGCAGCACGTCCCTCACCTTCAACAATAGCCCTATCATGGTAGACATCACCGCGCGCTCCGCTGTGTCGGGGCGCTCTGTTGGTGGTTAGGGCACACCGCGTATTTCCTGGGAGACCGTTATGAAAAACCTCGTGTCTCAATTATGGAAGATCATGGTGATTACGATCATCGGAGTGGCGGGCAGCGTGACCGTCGGACTGATGATGCACGGGACCGATGTATTTTCCCCGTCAGGTCCCGATTTCGCATTTCTCGCCTTCGGCGCGAGCGGCGCGTTCATTTTTTCCATTTATCACTTGCGCGGACTCTCCAATACCATTACTGCCGCTGTTTGTATCAGCGCAGTCCAGTTTATTGTCGCCAGCGTCTGGATCCCGACGTTTAACGCCGTGATCTGGTCGTTCGGAGTCAACCTTCCTATTGTTTGGCTTGCATTTCTGTTTGAGCGGAAACTAGCCCCGTTCCATTGGGGGAGATTCGCGGTTGTCGGCATCGTCTACGGTGTCATGTTTGTTTTGCTCACGCTGATCGTCGGAATTCTCCGACAGACAGAAGCGTTACCCGCGGTTGTTTTTCGCGAGAATTTTCTCGACGGGTTCTTTATCGGGCTTGGAATGGGACTCGGTGTCCAGGCTGCGGAGGCGTTCATCCATTCCCTTGCCCCACGCAATGCAGTGACGCCGGCGTAGCGAGGGACAATTGATGATGAACCCACCGACGTGCCCATGCCGTCTGACAGGGGAACGAGCCAAAAGCACGAACGACACGGTTGATGATACAGAAAGGATGACAGATGAAGATCAATGTAAAGGAGTTCCGGGTGCGGCCTGGAGCGGACGTCAGTCTTAGGCAATGGCCGACGAGCACGAAACCGCTGTTCAAGTCGAAGAAGCGGTACCAGGAGCTCCTGGAGGAGCACGTTGAGAAGCTGAGTTCACAGCAGTATCTGCTGTATGCCTCGAACCGCCATGCCCTGCTTCTGATCTTTCAGGGAATGGACGCCAGTGGGAAGGACGGAACCGTGCGGCATGTGTTGAGCGGAGTCAATCCGCAGGGATGCGAGGTATTCAGCTTCAAGCAACCGAGTGCCGAGGAACTGGGGCATGACTTCCTCTGGCGCACGACTTGTCGCTTGCCGGAACGCGGGAGGATCGGCATCTTCAATCGTTCGTATTATGAGGAGGTCCTCGTCGTACGCGTCCATCCGGAGCTGCTCAACGCTCAGGGGATCCCCGCGGAGCATGCTACAGAGAAATCGTTCTGGAGGGAGCGATATCGTTCCATAGCCGACCTGGAGGAACATCTCCACCGCAACGGCACACGGATCATCAAGTTCTTTCTGCACCTGTCGAAGGAGGAGCAGCGCAATCGTTTCCTTGCGCGGATCGACGAACCCGAGAAGAACTGGAAATTCAGCATCTCAGACATCCGCGAGCGGCAGTACTGGAAGCAGTACATGGAGGCATACGAACAATGTCTTGCCGCAACCAGCACCCGGCACGCGCCCTGGTACGTCATCCCTGCGGATGACAAAGAGAATGCGCGGCTGATAGTCTCCCAGATCGTGCTGGACACGTTGAAGGATTTGAAGATGGCGTACCCCAGGACGACGGAGAAGCGCCGGCAGGAACTCAAGTCCCTTCGGAAACAGTTGTGACGATCCGACAACGAGGAGTATTTGGTTTGAAGGGAACGAAGTATTGAGCATGGGTGTCCCCGGACGACGCGGCGCGCTCGTGTTTCCCGGCACAGGGGCAATGCCATGGTTTCTCACACGGACAAACCGGATTTCAGCGGGGTATGGATCTTCAACAGGGAGAGAAGTCGTTTGGAAATTCCGTCACCCGATTCAACGACGTTCGTTATTGAACACCGGGAACCGAATTTCCATCTTGAACGGACGCATAGACTCGGGAGCACCGACGATACGTTCTCGATTGATCTGACGACGGATGCCACGGAGGTAGCATTCAATCGTGATGACGTGGAAATCCATGCCAGAATGTTCTGGGACGCAGAGGTCTTGGTGTTTGACTCCGAACTCCGCCGGGCAGAAGAGCGGGGAACGAATATCGTCAGATATCGGCTGGATGATGGGGGAACGACATTTGTCGCCGAAGAGGAGATGACGTATGGAGGACATCGGCATAGGAATCTCTGGATATTTCACCGCCTTCTGACGGGGCGGTGATCAAGTGTCGCTAACCAGGCTGACGGGAGTGCGAGGGAGAGGTTTCGAAGTTGGTGATTCGTACCACACCGGAGGAGATATCGATGACATCACAGGATAATTCGAGGACACAGACTCATCGTGGGAGAAACGGAATGAAAGATAACGGCTTTTTCGGGGGAATCTATGGAATGGCGTTTATCGGCGCGGCAATCTACTTCATCGGGCACGCGACATCATTCTGGGTTGGCGTCCTCGGCTTCTTCAAGGCGCTCTTTTGGCCGGCAGTGATCATGTACAAGGTGTTGGAACTGCTGCAACTCTAGGAGCTTTGAATTCCCCGATTCATTCACCGGGAATCGATTGATCTGCCTCTTCTCACTTCACAACAAAACGCTTCAATGTTCTCGATCGGCGTCGCTGCCGGGATATCGCATCCCGAGGACGGCACAAAGTGCGGGAAGGCGCGTGTTTCGTGAAGGAGCTCCTTCGTCTTCCGTGGTATCTCACTCACAGGAGACTGGACAAACACGGAGGCCGGATCGAGGTTTCCGCACACGATGGCATGGCCGGAGAGTTTCCGGAGAGCGGCGAGCATATCCATCGGGGCGCCGAAATGAAACACGCCGGCGCCGGATTGCTCGAGGAACTCCAGATGAGGCGCTGACGCCCCGCAATTGTGGAGGATGACATCGAAGGTCGCGTCTTCGACCCCTTCGATGATCTGCTTGATCCGTGCCGAAGAGAATCTTCCGAGCGCTTTCGGCGACAACAGGCCCGCCGTCGGTTCCGCAATGAGCACCCCGTCCGCTCCGGCAGCTTTTAACGCCTTCGCATACAGAAGCAGAAACGCCGTCGTCCGATCCAGCAGCGCCTCGACAAGTTCCGGCTCGGTTGCCGTAGCCAGGAGGCACTCGCTCACCCCGAACAATCTGCCGGCGAGGGAGAACGGTCCGATCATCCCCGCCAGCACCGGACGCCCTTCCGAATTCTCCCGCAGTCGGCGGACCGTCTCCAGGTATACGGCCGTCCTTCCATGTCCGGGCGAAGCATATGCAAGGTGTTCGATTCCTTCCGGTGACGTCACCGATCGTCCAATGACGGAGGGGACTTCCGATTCGGAGAACCGGACCTCGGCCCCGAATGTCTCTGCCTCGACGCTCAAATCCATGCATGTCAAAAGCACGTCGCTCCCGAGCCGGCGCTGCAGGGCCAGCTGGGCGTCGCTCTGGACTCGTGCGTCCGTCACCAGTTGCGTTACGGTCGCGCGCGTGAGTGTTACCGCAGGGTATGTCGCAATAGGAAACGGAATGCAGCATTGCGAACGTTCTATGAGGGTCTTAAATCGTCCCACGTGTCCGGTATTATTGTGCAGCATTGTCAAAAACAGCACACTGCGAACGATCAGGGAACGTCATTGCCTGAACGTAGTATTCCATAAATTGAGGATGCGCGTGCAAGGAAATATGCCGGACGCGATGCGCGATGGTATCGAATAGCTGCGGGTCAGCAAAAAGGGCCCGCTTGGCCCCTCGCAGCGCCGTGTTCCCTGACGGGACGACGCGTGCCGGAGGGAAATCTATGAGGCCGATGCGTCTGGCGCTGAGGCGGTTCACGTAGTTGCCGAAAGCGCCGCCGAGGTAGACAGTCCCGAGCGCATCGGGCATGATGCCTGCTTCCTCGCAAAGAATCCGAACCCCTGCGGAAATAGCCCCCTTCGCCAGTTGAAGCTCACGGACGTCGGCCTGGGTCAGGACGACGTCACCGACGAGGCTGATCGTCGCCGCTTTCTCCGCAAAAAGCCCGCTCGGCGTGATGTCCCCCCGGTCGAGGAGCACCGCGGCTGCATCGACGAGACCGCTTCCGCAGATGCCGCGTGGCTCACCCTCGCCGATGACGTCATAGTGCAATTTGGATCCGTCGTACGTCACGCCGGCGATCGCGCCTGTCGCCGCGCGCATCCCCATCGAGATCCGTGCTCCTTCGAACGCCGGGCCCGCTGCGGTGGAACAGCACACGAGCTCCCGTTGGGTGCCGATCACGACCTCGCCGTTTGTTCCCAGGTCGATCAGGCATACGGGGCTCTGACATTCATGCATGTCCGTCGCGAGAATTCCCGCAAGGATATCACTCCCGACGAAACCGCCGAGCAAGGGGAGGAATCTCACCCGCGTATGGTCTGCGAAGGTCCAGGACAAATCCGGGGGAACGAACTCCAGTGCTTCGAGATGCAGTGGTGCAAAGGGATAACGGGAGAGCGGGGCACACTCCAGGTCGCCGAACAGATGGTGCATCACGGAGTTGCCGACAAGAACAACGTCGGAGATCCGGCCGGGGTCGGCGCCGGCCGACTGAACGAGCGCGCGGATCATTGCCCCAATCTGCCAGCGGATGATTGTTGTCAACTCTTCGGCGCGCCCCCGGTTCACAGCGGCATCGATGCGCGTCATGATGTCCGCGCCGTGGATCGCCTGCTGGTTGAGACCGGACTGGACCGCAAGAACTGTCCCGGCGTGGAGATCGAGCAGCTGAGCGACAATCGTTGTCGTTCCCACATCCACAGCGACGCCGAAGCCGTCCCGCGGCGAGAAATCGAAAGCGGACTCGTCGGAAAGGCATGGCGTTTCCCATTGCGCCACATCAAGGAGAAGATCGGATTCGAGTGTGCTCTGGCAGGCGAGGCGCCACCCGTTGTCCAATTCCTCTTTGGAGAGGATCGATTCCTGGGCAAGGGTGACAGGGAGTGATCCTTCGAGGACCCTGACCCGGCAACCCCGGCACGCACCCTTTCCCCCGCAGGGGAATTCGATGCCGTGACTGAATAGCAACGAATGAAGAGGCGTGCCGATCGGTGCTTCGATGTGAACGCGAAGCGGCGTAAGGGTGAGTGTTGCGGTGGACTTCATCTCACCTTTGACACATCCTGTGCCTCGCGCAGGGCAGCAAGACGTGCGGCGATTGCGGAGATGAACGCGGGCGTCGTTCCGCAGCAGCCTCCGATGAAGTCTGCACCGGCGGATTGGATCTCCATCGCCGTGGCCGCGTAGTGTTCCGGCGTAATGTCATATGTCACTGCACCCTCGACGAGCTGCGGCAGGCCCGCATTCGCTTTGATCCAGATCGGGAGATGCGTGGCTTTCTTCAGGCGTTGACAGATCACAAGGTAGTGCTCGATCCCGAGACCGCAATTTGCGCCGATCACGTCGGCCCCGGCTTCGCTGAGGGCGGCCGCAGCGTCTTCCGGCGTCACGCCCATCATCGTCTGCGTCTTGTCGCGTCCCGAATCGAAAACCATGCTTGCCACAACTGGCAGGCCGGTCCGCTTCGCCGCCCGTACGGCGATCGTCGCCTCGTCGAGGTCGGACATCGTCTCGATGACCAGCGCATCCGCCCCGGCACCAGCGAGGGCTGTGGACTGTTCACTGAACGCAGTATCGAGAAGTTCCGGAGTTACGTCGCCGGTCATCAGCATTTTTCCGCTGGGTCCGATCGATGCGAAGACGGCGGCTTTGCCACGGGCGGCGGAGCGGGAAATCTGCACGCCTGCCGCGTTCAACGCCGGGATATCCTGCTGCACTCCGCGGTGGCCGAGAGCGATCCGGTTTGACCGGAAGGTGTTGGTGAGAATGACATGGCTGCCCGCATCGACATACTGCCGGGCGACCGCCTCAACCTTTGCAGGGTTGGAGAGATTCCACAGGTCCGGCACCTGACCGGCGGGGAGCCCGGCGGCGGCGAGTTGTGTCCCCCATGCACCATCCGTCAGAACAGTGCCGCGGGAAAGGAGTCGGGCGATCGTTGTCGTCGTGTTCATGATGTGACTCCGACGAGCGACCGGGCCAGGGCAACTGCGCCGGTGGCATTCCTGCTGTATCCATCCGCGCCGATCTCGTCGGCGAACTTCTGCGTGGTCGGCGCGCCGCCGATCATGATTTTGATTTCGTTGCGGACGCCGGCATCCGCGAATGCCTTGACGACGGAACGCATGGTCGGCATTGTGGTCGTGAGGAGCGCCGAGAGCCCGACGATCGAAGCGTGCGCGCTGCGTGCTTCCGCGACGAATTTCTCGGGCGGGACATCGACACCGAGGTCGATCACTTCGAACCCCGCTCCTTCGAGCATCGCGCCCACCAGGTTCTTCCCGATGTCGTGAAGGTCACCCTGAACGGTCCCGATCACCACGCGACCACGCAGTTCCGTGCCTTTCGCCGCCAGCAACGGACGGAGTAGCTCAAGTGATGCCTTCATCGCACGGGCGGCAATAAGGAGTTCGGGGACGAAATATTCGCTCACCTCAAAGCGACGACCGACTTCGTTCATCGCCGGGATCATTACCTCGTCCACGAGAAGCTGGGGGTCCGTCCCCTGTGCGATCGCGGTCTCGGTGAACTGTCGGGCAACTTTGTGGTTTCCGTTCAGGATTGCATCGTAGAGCGGCTGCGTATCCATGATAGTCATGATCTTTCATTCGTTCGACGTGGATCAGTCCCGGGGCGTCAAGAACAGGGACTGTTCAGAGTTTACGGAAATAACGGATAAGACGAAAGCTGATCGTGGGAGAATTGATCCGTACCGGGGACAGTATCGCATTCCGGCCATGGAAAGCGACGATGTTTTTCGGGAAAAGGAAGGAGATCGAAACGAAGATGAGGGTTTGTACCGTCAATCGACAACCATAACAGCAAATGCCCCGCGAAGAGGGGCATTTGGCTCCAGACTGGAGGGATCACAATTAGGATTCGTTTGCGATTATGCAACCATCCTGGCGTGTGCAACTTGCACGGCTTCTTTTCCGCCGGTTTTCCGAAATGGAACCAGGTCCCGAAGCCTTCGTTCCCTGAGGTAAATCCCGCCCCACATAATGACGGCGAAGTAGATGGGAAAGAGTGCGTTGCTGAACGCGGGCGTCCCGGCGTGAAAGTTCGCCTCGACTGCACCACCGAGATAGCCTGTAAGCACGACGGCTCCCAACACGGCGGTACGCGGAATGACATAGAGCGCGATGCAAGCGAGCAGAATGGCACCAATGGCGAAGACCTGGTTCGATGAATAGCCGAGTTGCGCGGATGCCTTCACAACGGCGTCGACGCGGAGCAATTTTGTAATGCTGTCGAACAGCAAGAATATGACCGCCAGAGCGGTAAGAACCTGGCCGGTCCGAAGACCCTTTTTCGAAACAGCCGCTTCACGATGTTGCATGACTCATTCCTCCCACGTGTGTTTTGAAATGTGTGTCAGAGACCCGATACAGATCTATTTCCGACCCTGTCCACTGAATAGTCGAATCAAGGAGTCTCCAATCGACAGCGCGCACGGCGAGGAAGAATGGATTTTGCGGAGGGTATTTGGGGGTTTTCTTACACTTGAGGGGCTCGACCCAGTCTCCCGGTCTTGCCCCTCTTGAGTCTCAGCGATCACATGCACTACGGAGTCGAATAGAGACGATCGAGAAATTTGTACCTTTCCCGGTGAACATCGGGAGTGGCAGCAGATTTGGCGTTCAGGTGCATCACTGGGTATCCGCTCTTGTCGGAATACTCCGGCCAGTGCGGAAGACCGGGGCCGTTCGGGTCTCCGGTCTTCGCGAAATTCGTCCAGTACGAGGACATGAGATCCGAGACAGCGTAATCATCCGGTCTCCAGGGAAGGTCCTTTGACGAAAGCACCTGGAACACGAATTCGATGTCAGAAGCATGGGGAGCCCGGGGTTCATCGCCCGGTTTCGCGTCCGCAGGGAGAGGCAGCGTTTCATCGAACTCATACCGGAAGACCGGAGATTTCGCGGTCTCGTGCTGAAGGTCGATCCATTTCCACGTCGCGAATGCAATAAACTCATCACCGGCAAAGTCCTGTGCGGACCGTTTCATTTCCGTCTCGGTCGAAGCCGGATACAATCGCAGAAACGTGTCTGCATCGCCGCCGAAGCGCGACCGTGCACGCTCAACATAGTTCTCGATGGTGGCAGGTTCATTCTGATCGAAGAACGATTGATAGCTTCCCTCATCCCTATTCCATCCGGCAAGCAGCGGGACATGCGCTTGCTTTCCGGAGGCATAGATCGAACGCGTATCTGAAGGAATGCAGTAGCCGTCGACGATCGGACCAAACGAGTACCACGGTATCTTCATCGCGGCGTCGAGCAGCGTCTGCGCAGGAATTGCCCGAAGGGAATCAAGGGAGGAGGTCCCGAACGACGACTCTCCAAATGCGACTGCTGTGCTTTCGGCTTCCGCGAGTGAACGCAGCGGCTTTCCGCTGCTGATGAATGCGCCGCTTTCACCGATCGCACGTTGGAAAAGTCCCTTCGCAAGCGGCTGACGCCATCAAGGCGCTCACCGAAAACGATCCTGCCGATTCGCCGAAGATCGTAACGTTGTCCGGGTCACCGCCGAACGTCGCGATGTTCTTTTTTACCCACCGAAGCGCGGCGATCTGGTCAAGCAACCCGTAATTTCCCGAGGCATGATGTTTCGACTCTCTGGTGAGTTCCGGGAGTGCGAGGAACCCGAAGATCCCCAGGCGATAGGTGAGACTGACCACCAGAACACCTTTCTTCGAAAGGTTCCCCCCGTCCTGACGCGGCTCCGAAGAGGATCCCGCAATGAATCCCCCGCCATGAATCCAGACCATGACCGGCAGCTTGGCGGCAGAATGGTGTTCAGGCATCCAGAGGTTGAGGTAAAGACAATCCTCGCTCGGGCCGTTGTCGTAGAATACCATATCGTCGTAAATGTGTCCTTGCATGGCGCGGGGCGGATAGCCGACGGTTTTTCGGATGCCCGTCCATGAAGGCGCCGGCTGAGGCGGCTTCCAGCGCAACGGTCCGACCGGGGGAGCCGCATACGGTATTCCTTTGAAGGTTCGGACCTTGTCGTCCGGACTCACGACGCCCTCGACGATTCCATTCAGCGTCTTTTGACGCACCAGGCGAACTGATTGCGCGAGTGCGTCGGTCACGGTGCACAGCAGTATGGCAAGGAGGATTGCGGGGTAGGTTGTACGAAGTTGCATGGGGTCTCCTGTGATGAAAGAGTCGGTACATCAATTTCTGCGGATTTCATCTTGGGACAAGGGAGGATGCTGTGCGTGTGTCCGCCTTGTGTGTCGGGCGAAGGGGTACTCTGCAGCGAGCTCTCTTCAAGATCGTGAAGAGTCCGGTGAAGAACAAGACGAGTTCGGCCCAATGCCAGGCGGATTTCTCCGCGTCGGGAACGACCGGAGATGGGATCATGTTGTAAAAAATGCAATTCAACTTTTCCGGAACGAGAGGTCTTTGATGACACTGCATGCTCTTCGAGCCCGACTGATGCTGTTGGTTCTTGTTTCTCTGGTCCTCAATGCCCTCGTGATCGCGCAGCCCAAGCCGCGGATGCCGGGGGTCACGATACAACAAATTGGAATCGTGGGGCAAAACACCGTACGCATCCGACGCGACCCGGCCTCGGGGAATCTTTACGTTCTACAGATCTCCGGACTTGTAAAACGCGTCACCATCAGTGCAGGGAACACGGCAACGCTGACGACTGTCTACCAGACCTCGGATCATGGACTCAACGCACCATGGGGAATGACCTTTGGACGGGACGGGACGATGTACCTCGTGGGGAACGACTCGACAGGACCGATCGGGACCGCAATGATTGTGAAGGGTGTTCCCACTGTCCCCGGGAGTGAGCAACGGGTCTGGTCTGTTATAGCCCGGACAGTCCCGTACCACTATGGCAACATTTACAATCACCGGATGAGCGGAATGATCCTCAACCCCACCGGTGATTCCCTCTATGTGAATAGTGGCGCCGCGACGGACCATGGGGAGGCACACGACGGATTTCGTGAGGTTGGGCTTACATCGATCATCCTGAAAATCCCGGTCAATGGCCAGAATATTCTTCTGCAGGATGACAGGGAGTGGCTCCGTTCGAATGGGTACCTGTTCGCGGAAGGGATTCGGAACTCGTTCGACTATGCCTACTCGGGAAACGGTGATCTTTTTGACGTCCAAAACTCCGGGGACCGGGACGATCCGGAGGAGATGAACTGGCTGCGAGAAGGGCGCCACTACGGCTTCCCCTGGCGAATCGGACGCGATTGGACGCCGCAGCAATTCACACCTTACGACCCGCACGCGGACAAACTGCTTAGCCCGTTAGCCTGGGGCGGGGGAAATCTCTATGCGACATTCAGCAACGACTCCACGTATCCACCGAGGCCGGACAGCATTGTGTTCACCGACCCGGTTCTCAGTTCAGGTCCCGACGCTGACAAATTCCGGGACACCGTCACCGGCGCGGTAATGGATGCCAGCGATCTTGGTACCGTGATTCCGACGTTTACCCCGCATCGATCTCCCGACGGCATCGTTTTTGACAGAGACTCTCTCCTTGGAGGAGATTTGAAGGGGAACGCCTTCGTCATCAGTTACGAGAACGGTGCCCTGACCGCCGCGCTCGGCGATACCAGTGCTGATGTGATCGCCATCGCCTTGACGAAGCACGGCGACAGCAGCTACACCGCTCGCGTCAGGCGGGTGGTATCGGGCTTGAATTCACCGCTTGGTATCGAAATTGTCCATGACACCCTCTTTGTGGTGGAGACCAGCTTGCAATCAAACAATGCCTCACCAAAGCTCTGGGAGATCACACTTCCTACAACGACCACGGGGGTTGCCGCAAACCGTGACCTTCCAGAACGCTTTGCTCTCGAGCAGAATTACCCGAACCCGTTCAATCCGAAAACAGTGATCAGGGGGCAGTGGACAGGGGAAAGTGATGTTCGGCTGGAAGTATTCGACATCCTCGGTCGCAAAGTGACAACCCTCGCCAATGGCAGTTACCCCTCGGGGAAATATACGTTTGTCTTTGACGGGACGAACTTTGCTAGTGGCGTGTACTTTTATAGACTCACCGCAGGCTCGTACTCTGCAATGCGGAAGATGTTGTTGATACGCTGACGGTATCACGCTTTTTCTCCCCTTCTCCAAGTCTCCCCCTCTCATAGTCTCCCGTTCTCCCCCTCGGCGGGGCATGAGCGCGGGATGAAGGTTTTCATTTACGTTCGACGGAGCGAACCTGGCAAGTGGGGTGTACTTCTATCGCTTGACTGCAGGGTCATTCTCCGCGGTTCGGAGGATGCTTTTGCTTCGCTAGAAAAGACCAGCCTACAGCGGACAGGCATCGAGCATCCTTATAGTACTGTCTACGGTCGGCTGACTACTGTAGGCTATCCGCTCCTTTTCGACCCAAAGTCCCAACGTCACATACTCTCCCTTTCTCCCCTTCGCGCGGAGGCGCGAGCGCGGAGGAGTTTTGTCGGCAATGTTGTCAATGATGATGGATTTCACCCCGCGAAAATTTTCAGACAGTAGATTCGTCACGTGGTCAATACGGGTCACCCTCCGTATTCTCAGAAATCCGGTTTCGCACATTCAACAGATCCGTGCTCGCTGTCACACCGGCTTGACATCGGAAAGGAAAGTGACTACGTTGCGTTGAGGACTCCCGAAAACCTTTGATCAGGCATGTGGGTGGTGTCTTTCGCGGCCTCGCGAATTCCCGTGCTCATCAGCATCGAAATCCGTTCATTCTTCTCCCCGCACACATTTTTCTTTCAATGACTTTTTCGTCCCGTGCTCAACGAGACTGACGAAAGAAGGCATTGCCCTTTCATTTCATCATTGTGACGAACGCCCGAACTTTCTGACGTTCTTATCCGATCGATCGAAGCATCGACCCGTCCGTCCTGGTATTCGGATGAGTCGCCACGATACCGGAGCTGCGGCCATGAAGCCGTTTCGCGCAGTTAGTTCGCTGCTGATTCTGTGTGCGTCGTTCGCGATCGCGCAGACACCCCAGCTTGATCTGCTACTCACTGTGCAGGACAATGCGGGAGGAAGCCGTCAACTCCATTTTGGAATCGATCCAGCGGCCACGGATTCTCTTGATGCAGCTCTTGGAGAGAAAGAACTTCCACCGTCACCGCCGTCGATGGTGTTCGACGCCCGTTTTGTCGGCGACGATATTGGCGTTACCCTGGGCGAGGGATCGATACGCGATTACCGTTTCGGCGTAATTACTGATGTTGCGCATCGCGTCTATGAGGTGAAATATCAGGTCGGATTGGGAACCAGCATAACCATTGCCTGGCAGCTCCCGCTCGGTGTCGCCGGACGGTTGCAGGACGTCATCGTGGGCAGCCTCGTCGACGTTCCCATGACCGGAACGGGGAGTTTTACCATCGCCGATCCGTTTGCCTACCCGACGTTGAAGCTCACGGTGTCCTATGCGCTTTCAAGCCCGATTGTCGCGATCTCGAACTTTGAACCGATGCATTTTGAAAGCACCCGCCTTGGGACTGTCTCCCCCTCGCAATTCTATCTGGTTTCAGGAAAGAACCTCACCGCCGACATCGTTGCCAAGAGCCCGCCGGGGTTTGAGCTTTCACTGAACGATACGTCGTTCACCGATTCGGTGTCCATCTCACCAATTGGAGGAAGTGTCTCTTCGACAATCCTCCATCTCCGGTTCCATCCGACCGTTCCGGGATTGCTGCAAGACAGCATCATTCACAAGTCCAATGGAGCCGCTACGACGTACCTTCTGGTTACCGGGACAGGGATCGATCTCCCGTCTGTGCGCACGGGAGCTGTGACGTCCGTCGGTGCCACTGAAGCCGGATCCGGAGGCGAGGTGATCACTGACGGATCATCTCCGGTAACAGCGCGAGGGCTCTGCTGGGGGACGGCCCTCAACCCAACAATCGAGGGTCATCATTCGATCGATCAGTCCGGCACCGGGATGTTCACCACGGTACTGAGCGGATTGCAGGCCGGCATAATGTATCACGAGCGCGCGTACGCGACAAACGCCGTCGGCACTGCCTATGGCGCAGACAGCACGTTTGTCACTGCACCTGAGTCACCCGTTGCAAAGCCGGCGAGCGCGATCCAAACCACGCGCTTTACCGCCAGCTGGGATAGTGTTTTCGGCGCTTCAAGTTACAGGCTGGATGTATCTCAAGACAGTCTGTTCTCGCAGTTTGTCGATGGATTTGCGGGTCTCAACACGGGATCTCTCACCTCAATGCCGGTCGCCAATCTCCTGCCAGTGCACGTCTACTACTATCGCGTTCGTGCGGTCAACAGTCGGGACGTGGCGAGTGCTAATTCGAATATCATAGGGCCGGTCTGGACCAGCCTGGATTCAGTCTCCATAACGTTTCGTCTGGACCTCTCTGTGTATGAGGAGCGAAACGTGTTTCGCCCTGACCGGGATTCAGCAATGGTTCGCTTTGCTATCGACAGTTCCGGGAGATGCGTGCAGGCGCTTGGCAACGGTCTGTATTCCGCTTCGATGAAGGTTCGGACCGGATCGACGACGCCTTACAAATACTGGATCAGTTCGCCCCAGGGATCCAATTCGGGTTGGGAAGGTCTTGTCCGTCCCGGATCGCCGAGCGGTGATCGCGTGGTGACCGTCGGACAGACGGACACAGTTCTTGGAAAAGAATTCTTCAACAACATTGAACACTCTCCCGGTAGTGACGGCTGTGTTCGCCTCTTCGCTCCAAGGACGGAGATTACCGGCGTTTTGCTTGATTCGGCGGAAGGTCGCGTCCTCTATACGTCGTGCGATGGAGCGGGCAAACGCCATACCACGATCCATATCGACGGGTTTTCTCCCTCGTGGGTGAGGAGTGATTGCGATTCCATCGTTTCTGTCGGGGGAGTCCGGGGAAATTGGAATCCCGTATGTCGATACTCAGGGATGACGCAAGTACTCTACTTGACCGATCGCGACGGCGCATGCGATCTTCGCTCATACTCCACCGCAACTCGGCAGGACGTCCTCCTGAAGCGATATGGCGGAGACAGTACCCTCGAATCCTTCAGCCGCTATCCAACCGGTGAAGCCCTTGTTGCGTCTGTTGTAGTTTCCGGCAGACGTTCAATACGGTTTCTTACGGAGTCCGGCGAGACGATGTCCACCATTTCCATCCCGCTTCTCTCCTGTGATGCCGAACCTGATTGGACAGCAGACGGGAGCGATCGCATCCTTTTCAATCGGAACGATACGCTGTTCACCATTCGAAGAGACGGATCAGACCTGCAGGTGGAGTTCGTCGGACCGGGACCTCTGCGTCATGCCCGGTGGTCGCCCAACGGGAAAAGGATTTGCTTCAGCCTGTTTTCGGAAAGCTGGAGGATCAGCATTTTGGATCCTTCGACAGGAGTCTGGGGCTTCGTTACGGAACCGTTCTTTGATGCATTCCGACCGGAATGGGATCGGAAAAGCGGAAGAATCGTCTACCTGACAACCAAGGATTCCACGGCGATTTCTCCGTGGGCGACATTGCCTCAGGAGTCGGTGACCGGGATTTCCTCGCAATCACCCATGATGGCGGCGGGGTTTTCCATGGAGCAGAATTACCCGAATCCGTTCAATCCGAAGACAGTGATCAGGGTATCCGTCCCGCCTATGGCGGGACGAGACCTCGTCTCGAACCCAGTTCGAGACGGGCAGTGGACAGTAGACAGTAGGGTGCGGCTAGCGGTGTATGATGTATTGGGCAGAGAGGTGGCTGTTCTAGCCAACGGCAGATATCCGGCAGGAAGATACTCGTTTACGTTCGACGGAGCGAACCTGGCAAGTGGAGTGTACTTTTATCGATTGACTGCGGGGTCATTCTCCGCGGTTCGGAAGATGCTTCTGACCCGCTGAAAGGGAGCGGCCGACTGCGGACAGTCGACTGCCGACGGTCATCCACGGTGATCTTTCTGCTGACGACAGTCGGCTATCCGCATTTCGTCCCAAAGTCTCATAGTCCCAAAGTCCCATGCTTTCCGCCTCGGCGGGGCATGAGCGCGGGGATAATGAGGATTGCTGACGAAGGAGTGAGTTATGATCGATCGTCGAAAATTCCTGAAATCAGTCGCTGCCGGCACTGCGGCATTTGCAGTCAGGCCGGATCAGCTCTTTGGCCGCTCGACACAGAGCGGCTCAGCCTATTTCGGGATTCACCCCACGATTGAGGCGAACCCGGATGCGGTCTTTATCCTCCGGACCGCAGTGGATGTGAAGACAAACTCGGAGGCAAAAAAGCAGGTCGGCGCGTTCTTCGGGAGTTCCGTCTTCCAGCCGATGACTGCCCCCGGCTTTCCCATGACGTCACGTGTCGTCATGAAGCCGAATATCGCCATGATGCCGAATGCGGACCAGCGGTACATGGGTATCGTGACAGACGTGTATTTTGTGGAAGGAATAATCGAGAGCCTGAAAAACATCGGCCTTGCCGGAAATCAAATGTTCGTGAGGGAGATCAGCGGAACTACCGACTTCGCGAACAGCGGGTATTTGGACATGGCGGCGCGCACGGGGGTCGACCTGCGCGACCTGAATCGGCCCATCGAATACATCTCCCCGTCCGACCTCCAGTGGGAGGATGTACCGGAAGGGACATGGTTCAAGCGAATCCCATACCTGTGGCCGGTGAATGCTCCGGACTCGCTGCTTCTCAACATTGCGAAGTACAAAACCCACACGATGGGAATGAGCCTGTGCGCCAAGAACCTCCAGGGGACAATCGCTGCACCCTATAGCGCACACTGCACTCCGTACATCGCCGATATGGAGATCAACCCGGATGACGTTCGCGATGGTGCGAAGGACCGGATTCTCGCCAACTACAGCCGCCACCTTTTGGCGGGGATCCCACGATGGGATCGACCGGGGACCGACGGAGGACTCTGGCAGGAGACCTGGGCGACGCGTTGTCTCGACAACCATTCCGTTCTCAAGCCGGCGCTGAATATTATAGAAGGGATTTACGGCCGTGAGGGACCATTCATGGAAGGCCCGGGGCCTGACGGGCTCGGGATCGACACCATGACGAACATGATTATCTTCGGCAAAAATCCCTTCCATGTCGACATCATCGGCCATTGGCTTGGCGGACACAATCCCGGAAACTTCGGCCTGTTTCACCTGGCTCTCGAACGCGGGCTGTCGAATGTTCTGAACCCCGAGGATGTTCCCCTCTTCGAATGGTACAACGATGGAACGTCCTCTCAAAGACAACTCCGCGAGTTTCCCCGATATGGATTGCGAACCCAGTACTTGTGCCGGGACTATGCAGGTCAATCGGAAGACGCCTGGCACCTTGTCAATGAACCGTACGGATACCCCGATCATGTGACCGGCTCGGTCACCGTTCAATCTGGATGGAATCTGATTTCGCTGCCGCTCCTGTCGTCGGAAACTAAAGTCTCCGCGCTCTTTCCGCAGGCGACCTCGGAAGCATATGCCTACAACGGCGGATACCAGTCGACCTCGGAGATGCTGGCGGGGTCAGGTTACTGGCTGAAGTTTCCGAACGACGAGAGCATTGCCATTTCGGGTGTGCGCGTGAACATCAGACGCATACCACTGAGGGCAGGATGGAATATGATCGGCCCGTTCGAATCTGATCTTTCCCCGGGTGCACTCGCGTCGAATCCTCCCGGAATTCTTGTCTCTCCGTTCTTCGGCTATGGCGCAGGATACGAACCCGCGACCATGCTCCACTCTGGCAAGGCGTACTGGGCGCAATGTTCGCAAGCAGGGGAGCTTCTCGTTGCGGGCGACGCTCCGCTGGGTCGTCTTCAGACACCGCCGGACGAGTTACAATGGATGCACCTCGAGCTTCTCGATGCGGATGGCCATCATGCGATCCTCCATCTTGCGGAGCGAGAACAGTTGCCGTCGTCGACGAGTCTTCCGCCCACTCCTCCGTCGGGGACGTTCGATGTACGTTTCCGGGGGGATCGATATGTCGAGGGGACAGGGGCTGAACACGCGATCATGCTGAACGGAGCGAAGTATCCTGTCGAAATTCGGGCGACGAATCTCCAGGGGATGACACTTAGGGTACTCGACGGAATGCGGGCCAATCTCCTGAATGCCGAACTGCAGGAAGACAAACCCGTGAACGTCTCGCTCGCGCTTCCGCTGATACTCCTTCAGGAGGCAGGGACCCTCCCCCTCGCGTACGAACTTCACCAGAACTGGCCGAACCCCTTCAATCCGAGCACGACGATCGAGTTCAGCCTCCCGGTGCACTGTCGTGTTTCGCTTGTCGTGTTCAATGCCATTGGCCAGACTGTCCGCGAGCTCGTGAACGAGGAGATGTCCGCGGGAACGCACCGGGTCAAATTTCACGCCCGGGACCTTGCGAGTGGCGAGTATTTCTGTCGGATGCAAACTCGGGAGTTCACTGGGATCCGAAAGATGCTCCTGGTCCGCTAGGGTCCGGCAGAGTGACGGACGGAACCTTTCGGCACGATTCGGAAGTTAACTAGGGTAAGGTTCTGACGACGCTGGGGATGACCATGGAAATCCTCCGTCGTTGCAGGCTTTCCTCACCCAATTCTCGTGAGACTTCCGGAAATGGCTGAAAACACCTTCGATCCAGGCTTCACCCGATCATATACCGGTCCACTGCGGCGAACCATCAACAAAGACGGATCATTCAATGTGAAACGTCGGGGGACCCGCATTCATGACCTCCACATTTATCAATTTCTGGTCTCCATCACCTGGCCGACGTTCGTCGCGATTTTGTTTCTGGGATATGTCGCGTTCAACGCGGCGTTCGGGACCCTCTATCTTTTTGTCGGAGTCTCAAATCTCGCGGGGGCGGACAGCTCGACCTACCTCCGTTCGTTCCTCAGTGCCTTCTTCTTCAGCACCCAGACATTTACTACCGTCGGTTATGGTACCATCGCGCCCACCGGCATCGCGGCGAATGCGGTCGCTTCGTTCGAAGCCCTGGTCGGCTTCATGAGTTTTGCCATCGCCACCGGCGTTCTCTACGGTCGCTTCTCACGCGCAAGTGCGCGGCTGGTGTTCAGCGAGTCCATGGTGATCACGCAGCACAAGAGCTCGGACGCGCTGATGTTCCGCATGGCGAACAGGAGGAGTACGGCGCTCGTGGAAGTCGAGGTCCGGCTGCTGTTGATGACCGTGGTTCTTCAAGAGGGAAAACCGGTACGCAAGTATGACGTCCTCGAACTGGAAGTGCCATCGGTGCTCTTCCTGCCTTTGACTTGGACGATCGTTCACCTGATCAAACCGGGAACCCCGCTGTATGGTGTCAGCGCAGAAGCCCTCGCCGCCTCCCAGGCGGAAGTCCTCGTCCTGGTGAAGGGATATGACGATACCTTTCGTCAGACCGTTCACGCGCGCTACTCTTATGGTCACGACGAGGTCGTCCGTGGCCGCCGATTTGCACCGGCATTTCATGTCGATGAGCAGGGAGATATGATTGTCGATCTTCAACGGGTAAGCGCCATGGACTGATGTCGTTCCGGGGTTCAGGGACAGGGATGCATGTTTCAAAGAAAGCCTCCTCCCAACTGCGGTGAGGAGGCTTTTTGCTGTCGTTGGGTTGCACAGGTCGTGGGACAACAAGTTTCCTGCATTGCCTATTGGGCTTTCCATTGGAATGAAACGCTCTGCATGAGCAAAGTATCGGGCGTGGGTTGACCTGTTTTGCCGACGAACAGACCCACGCTTGCGAAGTATGTGCCGCTCTTAGCGGGGAATTGGGCGCCGGTGGAATCGAACAATGTCCCGGTGAATTGCCAGGATGCAGCGATAGATTGGCCAGGCGGGAGCGGAGCGGGGAACACGGGACACAGGGGTCGTAGTCGTGGGTTGGAAAGATACACGGTAACGGAATCAGGGTCGATGAGCTGAAGGGTCAGCCCTGCCCCGCACCCATCGAGGTAGTATCCGGTGGTCGTCCCCTGGTTGAATGCTGCAGCGTGGATGGTGTCGACACTCGAGAGTGCAGGGGGGGAAGGTGTGACAGTCACGGCGAGAACGATGGAGTCCGAAGGGACTCCCGGCTGGATGAGAGACCCCTTGCAGGAAATGAATGCGAGGGAAAGTATCAACACGCCCACATACCGCACGGAATCCCCTCCAGCTCAAGGTGCATTATCGAACAACGGATGAACGAAAGATAGTCGTTCGACGACTGAGAGGCAATCTCCAGCCGCGAGGGGAGGGCATGCCGGTTGAAGGCCCCTTGAAGAAGCGGAGGGAACAAGGTACCTTTTGTCTTGTTCCTCATCCTCTCGAATGGAGATATTGACATGACCTACGTTGATGCCGACTCTGATCAATCAAATGAATGTCCAGCACTTCTTCCGCCGGAGACTCTTCCCGCTTATTCCAGGAGGATTTCCGCGCGACCCGGTCCCATCGTGGTGTCACGTGTGCTTCTTGGTGCTATCCTGATGCTCTCCTTCGTCGACCCTGGGACCGCGCAGTCCGTCTGGCGCCCGTTTAGCGCCGATAGCCCCTGGAATCAGAGGATCCCTCGTGATGCAAAGACTGATCCTCAATCCGCTGCACTGATTGAAGATCTCGCCAAAGGGGACTTCGTCATCAATATGGATGACTGGTCGATTCCCGTGTACTACGTCAAGGCTGATTCGGTGCCAAAGGTCAACGTGATCAACTCGCGGCCCGGCATTTACGGAAAAGGATTCGCGGAGCCGAACCATATTCCCGTGTTGCCGGATTTCATTGCTTCTCCTCCCGTCGGGGAGTCCAGCGACAATCACATGTGCATCCTGGACACGGCCGCGATGTTGGAATGGGACATGTGGGCGGCCAGGAAAAATTCCAGGGGGGATTGGACGACAGGACTCGGCGCGGTGACCGACTTGCGGAGTTCAGGGGTTGAACGTCCGTGGTTCGATCAGGAGCATGAATTTGATGCGCACCGTTCGCGTGCAGGCGGGTTCCCGTTAATTGCGGGACTCATCATGCCGGAGGAGATCGCTGCGGGCAGGATCGAACATGCACTCGTTTTCGCCTATCAAAGAGGGAGGTCGGAATTTTTCATTCCCCCTGCGAGCACCGCTCAGGCGACGTTCATGGAAATGAACAACAGGTTTGGTATCCCCATGGGCGGCCGGATCCAGCTTGATCCATCCATCGACGTCGATACCCTCCCGCTGACCCCGGCGTGCAAGGTCATCGCAAAAGCCTTGCAGGAGTATGGGGCCTTCAATGGCGATTACGCCGGTGCCACGGTCTTGTACGCCGATAACTCCCCATCCGCGCTCCGTCGTTGGAAAGGGGTTCTGCAGAAGAACGACCTGCTGGCGCTCTTCACCCCCGCCTTCGTTAAGGCGCATTTCCGCGTCATTGCACTGGGCAATCTCCTCCCCGGGCAAAATCTTGAACACGGCGACATCGGCTTTGTGGAATTCGGTTTCCCGGGCGCGACCCATGTCTCGATCGACTGGATCGCACGAACAGTCGAGTGTGTTGCTGATCGCTCGGTCCGACGATCGCAGGTGATCCCATATTTCCGGACTGTCCGGAAATCGTCCGTCGTCACCTCGAACCATATCCGACAGGAAAGCGGGGCAACGGCTGTTGACTTGCGCAGCCCTGTCGTCTACACCGTGGAGGTTCCCCGCCATGGTACGGCGACCTGGACCGTGTCAATTACTCCGTCGGAGCGGTGAGGTCCACGTCATCAAGCGGGAGCATGGGCATCGGCAACCCGTTATGCTCGAGCCGGAACTTCAACTGTTCCAGGACCGGATCGTGAAGCATGCTTTCCTCCAGCCCGAAGAAGCGGGGCATGAACATCGAGAAATCAATCCATCCTGGCTCAGGGAGTTCGTCGATCGACACCTGTTCCGATGGAGCAATGCCCGCCCTTGCTTTCGCGATGTCGATCGCGTCTTTCATCCCGCCGAGAACGTCGACCAGCCCGAGCGCCTTGCCGTCAATGCCGGAATAGACGTGCCCCTGTGCGAGCGGCTCGATTTTCTCGAATGTCGAATGCCGGCCGTCGGCCACCTTCTGCACAAACTCTCTGTAGAATTCCCGGATCGCTCGCTCCATCTTCGCGCGTTCGTCGTCGGAAAGATTCCGATCAGGCAGTCCCGCCCCGATGAACGGGAGCGTGAAGCCGAATCCGAGATCGGCATGTTTCCCGACCGTGACGACATCCGTCGAGATCCCGAGTTTCTCTTTCAGATCCTTGTTGTAGAACCAGCCGCCGATGACGCCGATGGACCCGGTGATCGAATTCGGCGCGGCGACGATCGTGTCCGCGTACATCGATAACCAGTACCCCCCGGATGCTGCGACATATCCCTGCGAAACGATGACGGGCTTGTTCTTTTTGGCGCGTTTCATCGCTTCGGCCACGTAGTCGGAGGCGAGTCCATCGCCGCCGGGGGAGTCGACCCGGAGGACGATGGCTTTGATGTTCGGGTTGCTTCCTGCGGCGTCGACGATCTGCGAGAGTGTCCGAGCCCTGATCCCTTCATCCATCGCACACGCACCAAGAGCGTAGATGACCGCGATATGGGGCGGCTCTCCCCAATGATCGTCGAACGGTCGAGTGAACTGCGCCAATTCGGCAGGACCGATCATCGGCATGGTATGTCCCTCGAGCCTGTTCACCATCGCCTTCACCTCTTCCCAACGGCCCAGCGTATCGACAAGTCCTTTCGCGATTGCATCCTGCGGGAGGAACAGCGCGTTCTCATTCACGAGGGTGTCAAACACTGTGGGGGAGAGATGACGCGCGTCGCAGATGTCCTGCCGCACCCGCGCATACTCATCGTCAAGGAGCTTTTGCCGTTGCTCCCGATCCGCATCCGACATCTTATCGCGTGAAAGATATTCGTTGGCGGATTTGTATTTGAAGAAGCGCCATTCGTCGAAGCCAATCCCGATTTTGTCCAGCGTCCCTTTGAAAAACGTCCTTCCCGATGCATACCCCGGCAGTCCAATGAGACCCGCAGGGTCAAGCACAATCTTGTCCGCAATCGAGGCGAAATCGTAGACGTCCATCGACGCCCGGTCGATGAAGACAACCACCTTCTTTCCGGTCGATTTGAAATCCCGCAGCCTCTCGCGGATCTCCCAGAGCATTTCCCGCCCAATGTTCATTCCCGAAGTATTGATGGCGATCCCCGCAACAGTCTCGTCGTCTTTGGCCGCCTGCAGCGTCTCGAGCACCTTGGCGAGAGTGTTGGCATTGTCGAAGAATATGAACCGCTGGTATTTCATCGGACCGAGAAGGTTCAGATCGGCATACCGGGAGTTCCGGGACATGGGGGCGAGAACCGTCCGGTCGTTGGCGCCGACACGGACCGCATACGTGTTGTAGCTGTGGTTGGAGTTCTTGTCCCAGGTCGATTGTCCCGCAAGCCCGACCGTGCCGAGGCTGAACGACAATCCCACGGCGAATGCATGGGTATCGAAATAGCGCCCGGTGATGCGGATGCCTGGCAACGCCTCGACGGCGGCTCCGACGCTCCAATTCCCCGTCGTCCACGACTGCTTCGTTTGCATGCCGTAGTCGGCGAACGCCGTCAGCCATTCATTCCCGAACGGCCGGATGGCTAGGTCAGCGGCACCTTCCGTATTCCCTCCGTCTGTACCGACGCTCCCGACCAGCCCGACCGAGACATACGGGTCAGGCCGTACAAGCGTGCCGAGCGTCAAGGCGTTACTTCGATGGAATGCAGACTTGTCGCCTCCCGCAAAACTGTATGCGAGACCGAACGCCGCACCTCTGTCTCCGAAGCCGACCGAGACCCGGTAATCGGTGAGCGACGCGGTCCCGAGCTTGGTCTTTACAGCACCGAAGCCTAGATTCGGCGTGCCGAAAAACAGGCCCCACCTGTTGAAATCATTCCATTTGCCTGTCGCATCAGTCCAGCTGAATTGCAGATCGGGCTGGTGCAAATATCTCAAGACGGCCGGATTGTCATATCCGTACAACCCGAATTTCATCGCCCCCGGAGAGGTGAACGTCAGGTCCGATGCCGAATAGTACGTCGGAAAATTCGCCTGCCCGTATGCAGCCGTTGCTACTCCGAGAAGGCACGCGGCGAGTACGATGAGAGACTTCATGGGTGTCCAGTGGAGGTTGTGTGCGGAACGTGCGGGAAGCAGGAGAAAGGTAAACGTCCTTTCATCGAAATTCAAGAAATACGCAGTGATTGGCAACCAATCAACCAAACAATCAGACTTTGGAAAACCGTTAAGGACAGGTTATCTTAGTCTCGGACGGCGCGGTGTTCCTCAAGACGAAATCGCGGGTTGCCGCTACCCAGAGACTCGAACCACCATGGAAGGCTTTCGTTATGATCGGAAAAACGACGGAGGAAATAATCAGCAAGATCATCAACGCTATCGGACAACGGATCCCCGGATACTCCTCGAATCCCGCTGATGCCTTTGCGGGAGGCAATGTTGCGGTATGCATCATTGACCAGGAAGGAAACATTCACGGCAAGATCTGGGGCTCAAACAAAGTCCGCGGGCGGGAGTTTTTCCGTCTCGCATGGACCAAGGCGAGCCAGGTGTGGATCACCGGCATGAAGACCGGCGAATATGAGAAGAAGCTTTTCAACGGCGAATTCGACGAGAGCACCTACGGCATTGTCGAAGCCCGATCTCATCGGATGGGAGGGAGGTCAGCCCGTGACCCTCGCGGGACGGATACTGTGCTCTCTGTGGGATTCAGCGGATTCAGGGGGATCAACGATCTCGACATCGTCGTGAAGGCGGTCGCAGATGTAGCGGGTGACCCGAAATAGATCTCGTGTGGGACGGCTTCCTCGGCGGCCTGACGATCACTCTACTGCATGAGACCAAGGGACCTTACGATTTCCGTGTAGCGGGGATCCGATCGAAGCGGGTCGAGCATGATTTCTTCGTAGGTCTGACCCATCCATCCGTCATGCTTTCGGACCCCTTCACGAAGGAGCGCGATCGCCTTCTCATGGTCTCCCAGCGTCGTGTAGACCAGGGCCCTCAAGAAGGGGGAAACAAACCGGTCCTTGGCTTTTCGATCGAGAATATCCGCCACACGTCTTGCCTCGGCGTTTCTTCCCGCTTCTGCATAGGCGCAGCCGAGCCAGCTGAGAAGCGTTTCTTCACTGTCCGACAGGGCGACGCCGTGCTCGAGAGGTGCAATAGCCCTGTCACCCTGGCCCGCCCTCGTGTACGCCAGACCGAGCGCAAGATACCCAAGCGACGCGTGCGGGTCCATGGCATTCGTCTGTTTGCCGTATTCAATCGCTTCGTCAAAGCGGCGATCGTTCGCTGAGAAGACGGCCGCAACTGCGGTCACCATGAGGGAGAGCGGATCCAGCTCCCGGGCTCTGCGGATCATCACGAACGAATCGTCAAATCGTCGGAGGCCCGCGAGAGCCTCCGCATACCACTGATACAGCGTGCCGTCGTTCGGATTGAGTTCGATGGACTTTTTGTAGTCCTCCAGGGCACCCAATCGATCGTACGAGAAGTCCTTCAGCCCAGCACGGATGGAGTAGGCCTCCCCGAGTTTGTCGTCAAGCTCGAGGGCTTTTCGGACATTCCCTTCTGCCATCTTGACACCTTCCTCCGGGTCGATGATGTCCCAGGACGTCATAACAATATAGACTGACGCGAGTCCGGAATAGGCTTGCGCGTAGCGCGGGTCAAGGGTGATGGCTTCTTCAAAATAGCGTATGCTTTCCTTCAGATCTTTTTCCGTCCTACGATTCCAATAATATCGTCCCTTCAAATAAAGTTGATAGGCCTCCGCGTTGTCGGTTTGGGTCTGCCCGATGCGTGCCGTCTCCTCCGAAGTGAGTCGAAGACGCATCCGGGCAACGATGTCTTTTGCGACGTCCTCTTGAAGAGCGAAGAGCTGTTCCTGCTTTCGAATGAACTGGTCACCCCAGATTTCGGTGTTGTCGCGCGTGTCGAGCAATTCCACATGCACCTCGACAACGTCCTCGTGCAGCATGAGCTGTCCGGCGAGGACTGCGCGCACGCCCAGCGTTTTCCCGACCGCTTGAGGATCGACATTCCTGTCTTTGTAGTGGGAGACCGCGTTCCACGACATCACCTTCATTGTTGCCTGCCCCGACAACTTGTTGATAATGCTCTCTGTCAGACCATCACTCAAATAGACCAGACCGGAATCGGACGCTTCATTCTTGAGCGGAAGTATGGCAAGGGATCGAATCTGATTGTTGTTGCCGCCAAGCAGCGAGATCATCCACCATGTGGCGATCCCGACTAGGATCACCGCGGCCAAGGCAATCCCGTAGCGTCGCCACCCGCGTCTTTCAGGTTTCAGGGTGCGCGCATTGGTATCACGGGGTTCCGGTTCTTTTCGTGGAGGAACACTGACGGGGGGAACCTGCAGGTCGAGCGAAGTAAGAGCCGTGGCGAGGTCCTCCGCGGACTGGAATCGCTTGACGGGCGATTTTTCCAGGCACTTCATCACGGCATAGTCGAGGGGAGGAGGAAGATCAGGTCTCAGCGAAAGGATGGAGGGGGGTTCAACATTGATAATTTCGTACAGCACCGCTGCCTCATGCGCGCCGGAAAACGGAAGCCTGCCCGTCAGGAGTTCGTAGAGGACAACCCCGCATGCATAGAGGTCAGCCCGGGCATCCACGTCGCCACCGCCGACCTGTTCCGGCGGCATATAGGACACCGTCCCCAGAATCTGGCCAGCGGTGCTGAGGCGCGACGCCCCGTGCTGGACCGCCAGCCCGAAGTCCATGATCTGGACCCGGCCGTCGTCACGAATCATGATGTTCCGCGGTTTGATGTCGCGGTGGACGATCCCCTTGGAATGCGCAAAGGCAAGTCCCGTGAGAATCTGGTGGGCCCACGATATCACCTGCGGAACGTCGGGGGGAGTCGAGCGCGCCTTTTCCTCGAGGGTCATCCCCTCGACAAATTCCATGACAATGAAAGGATCGCCTTCAAACTCTTCGATCCCGTGAATGACGCAAATGTTCGGATGGGCGAGCACCGACGCCGCCTGTGCTTCCCGCAGGAAGCGCTTACGCGCAACATCGTCGGAACGGAACTCGGGTGGGAGGAACTTCAGCGCGACCAAACGGCCAAGGCGGAGATCTTCCGCCTTGTACACCGCTCCCATGCCTCCTCGTCCGAGCTCTTCGCGGATGCGGTAGTGCAATATGGTGGAACCGATCATACGTCAATCACTGCTTCTTCATGGCAGCATCCCAATTGATGCAAAGGGACAACGCCGTCTGGTTTTGATTTTCCGACTGCATATTGATGAGGAAACGATTTCCGTCAGGAGAGACATCGTAGCTGGGAAGGATCCGCATCGTGATATGGGGGGCTTCGAAGAGCATGTGGATATTGCTGACTGTGATCGAGGAATTCTCAACGGTGATCGTCGCCGCCATGATATTTTTCTCCGGACTCAGAAAATAGAGTTCCTTCCCATCCTGTCGCCATCGGGGACCTCTTCCGCCGGATGTTGACACCTGCCATCGGCCGCCCGCCGCGGTACTCGTGCCAATGTACACCTCGTTCTGCCCCGATTCATCGGACGTGTACGCAATCCAGCGGCCGTCGGGTGAGAAGCGACCGTCCGTCTCATTGAACTCCGAATGAAGATAGGGAGTCGAGCCGTGCGTCGAGTCGGCCGGTGAGGACTCAACCGGCATCACCCAAAGGTCCCACCGGGTTCGCGGCCCGCCGAACATCTGGTAGAGAAGGTATTTTCCGTCATGTGACATATCAAGAGGAATCTTCTCGCCGGGAGTGCGAAGAACAAGTTGATCGTGTCCCGCACCGCTGGACGCCTTCTGATAGAGATCAATCGATCCTTCCGGGTTTGCCATGAAATACACCTGGCGGCCATCGGCCGACCAGACCGGGTATTGCTCGCTTCCGGGCGCGAAGGTGAAGCGCGTTTTGGCGCCGTGCTCTGTATCGTAAATCCAGATGTCGATGTTGTGCGAACGAAGATCATAGGAGTCGGTGGCGACTTGTTTTCCATCAGGAGCAATGCGGGGCTGAAGAAACTCCACGCGATCACCGATAGTGCGATCAGGGGTTCCGTTCCGATTCAGGAACACGAGCCGGGAATCGAGGTGTGCGTTGCCGGTCTGATAGACGAGGATGCCGTTCTGTGAGGCGGTAAAAAGAGAATGGATGGTCCATTCATCGAAGGCAACACCTTCGGCGATGGTATAGGTATCCCCCTTCAATTCGCAAGAACCCGGATCGAACGCCTGGGCAACGAGGGCATTGTTGCGTGTGTACAGCAGGTACCCTGAAGCATAGAGCGCATTGGAGGACGCATGGACGAGAACGCGTGTTTCTCTTCCGTCGATCGATCCAACACAGATCGCATCGCCCTCGTTGGCGGCGCCGGAGGCGGTCGTGCGAGAATAATAGAGAAAGTGCTTCCCGTCCGGAAGAAACCAAGGCCAGCGGTGGGAGTTAACATTCTGGCTCATGTCAAATTTTGTGACGGGGATCGGCACCCCTCCCGCAGCGGAAACGATGTAGAGGGGATCGCCCGGACTGGGAGCAAAGATGATCTGATCCGCAGCATTCCATGTCCCGCCACGCGAGTTCTTTGCGTCACAAATCATGAACGGCTCGCCGCCGGATGCATCAATCCGCTCGAGTTTGCCCTGGATGAAGAAACCGAGGAACTGACTGTTCGGGGACCAGAACGGATAGAGCGCTCCCTCTGTTCCCGCAAGACGTCGTGGCGATGGAGCATCCAGGTCCCAAACAAAAAGCGCGATGATGCCGGTAGAATCTGTTGCGCCAAACGCGAGGTGCCGTCCGTCGGGTGAGAGCGTTGCCGGTCCAGAATCATCCCCGTACATGCCAAAAACCAATTTGCCCGACAGGGGAAGGTACGCACGAATTGTCGTCCGATCCGGCGACGTGAATCCCCTGTAGACAAAAGCGACGGCCGTGACTCCCACGATGCAGACACCTGCAAGAATCCATGGGAGAAAGCGCCAGGCTCGAGCATCTTTGCGGAACCTCTTTCCGGGCACTGCCATGGACGCCTTGCGTCCAGGTGTCGCCGGCATGGTGCGGGATTGTGCGTGGCGTCCCGATTCCCGCTTGAATCGTCGCAAGTCCTTCCCGACTTCTGCGACCGATTGATATCGTTCAGACGGTTCTTTCTCGAGACATTCGAGGACGATCGCATCGAGTTCAGGGCTGATCTCGGGCTTGAGGACGGAAAGAGAAGTGGGATCGACGTTCACAATCTCGTATGTGATCGCCGTCTCGTGATATCCTCTGAACGGAGGGTCCCCGGAAAACAGCTCGTAGAGGACAACGCCGAGAGAGAAGATATCCGTCCGATGATCGGTCTCCTGACCCTGGATCTGCTCGGGAGACATATACCCCACGGTCCCTACCGTGCTCCCGGCCTTCGTGAGTGTTGAAACCCCCTTGAATTTCGCCAGCCCGAAATCCATGATCTGCACGCGGCCATCCTTCCGGATCATGATATTGTCCGGTTTGATGTCTCTGTGTACGATTCCCTTTTCATGGGCGGCGGCAAGTCCATCGGCAACCTGTATCCCGATCTCCACGGCCTGCTTCATCGGGATGTTCTTCTGCAGTTCCTTCAGCGTCCTTCCTTCGACGAACTCCATGACGATGAAGGACTGTTCAGCTTCCTCCTCAATGCCGTAGATGGTGCAAATATTGGGATGGGACAAAGAGCCGACCGCCTTCGCCTCCTGAAGAAAACGTGCTCTCTCGACTTCGGACGTCGACAGGTCGGGAGGCAGGAACTTCAATGCGACGAACCGTTCGAGGTTTGTGTCCTGCGCCTTGTAGACAACGCCCATTCCGCCGCGGCCCAACTCTTCCAGGATCTGGTAATGGGAAATTGTTTGACCGATCATTTGGCGAGCCCGACCTTCTTCATGAGATCGACGAATCGTGGATCAGACCTGTACGCATCCCACACTTCGTCCTGCGGGAGCCAGATCAGCGATCCTGCGTGGTTTTGGAAATCGACATCCAACCACTTAAAGACATTTGTGTCATCGTGCAGACCTGCGTATACCAATGCGATGTTATACCCGGTGCACCCTCGGGCCGCGTAGCGTTGCTCGAGTTCGCGTGCAATCCCGTTCGCGACATCACGCTTTCCCAGAAGCGCCGAACAATATCCGAGAAACGACAACGATTCGGAGGACCGTGCTGAGGCTTTGACGCCCTTCTCGCATACGGCGACTGCATCCTGCAACCGCCCGAGCTTCACCAGGGGTATTGACTGTCGGTAGTACGCCGGACTAAAGGATGAATCGATCGCGATCACCTCGTTCATCTCGCGCAGAGCGTCCTCATACTTCTTGTCAAATTCATCGGCGATCGCCACATTGAGACCGATAACAGGGGAGAGCGGGTCGAGATCCTGGGCTTTCTTGATTGCCCGACGCGCTTCTTCGTGACGGCCGAGCGTGTGCAAGAGGATAGAATACCAGTGGTATGTCGTAGGATAATTGGGATTGAGCGCGAGCGATGTCTTGTATTCCTTCTCTGACCCCTCCCAATTCCAGTTCCCTTCGTCGGCGAATGCGATGGCCGTGTGTGCTTCCGCAAGGGTATTGTCGATCTCCAGTGCGCGTGATGCGGCAGCAATCACTTTCGGATTTGTCTCCCTCAGCGGTGTTCCGACATACTGTTCCTCGATTGCATAGCAATCGGCAAGGCCGACATACGCCAACGCGTACGACGGATCGATGGCGATCGCCTGATTGAAGCAATCGATCGCTTTCAGAATCTCCACCGCCCGCCTCTTGTTCCAATAGTATCGACCCTGGAGATACAGCCTGTACGCATCGGCATTGTCGGTATATCGTTTGGACACGTTCTTCTTGACGTCACCGCTAAGGCCGAGTCGGAGTCGATCGGATGTTTCATTGGTGATCTCCTCCTGAAGCGCGAGAAGGTCCTTGGTGCTGCGCCGATATTGTTGTCCCCACAATTGAGATTGCTTTTCCACGTCCACAAGGTCGACCTGAACAATGAGGTCGTCGCCTTGTCGCGTGATCCTGCCTGCGAGCACCGCATGCACCTTGAGTTTTGTCCCTGCTTCCTGCGGATCTGCGCCTTTGAAATGAAACGCCGTGCTTCGTGGAACGACGCGAAGGTTTGGGATTTTTGTGAGACTGTTGATGATGCTCTCTGTGATTCCGTCGCTCATATATTCCATCGATTGATCGCCACCGGCATTATCGAAGGGAAGCACTGCGAGCGAATCCAGCGCTGCCCCCTGACTTCGGTTCGAATACCAGAGAACAGCGGCAAGGCCAGCCAGGACTACAATTGCTCCAACAGCGAGCTTTTGCCATTGCGGACGTTGATGGGAGGAGGCGGGGGGAGTTCTCGGATCCCGGTGTGATGGCGCTTACCGTCGGAATCCCTCTTGAAGCGCTTGAGATCGACGGCTACTTCGCGGGCGGATTGATAGCGGTCCTCCCGATCCTTCTCCAGGCATTTCATCACGATCCGTTCAAGGTCGGGTTCGATGTCGGGCTTCTCGGCACGGACTGACGGCGGGTCGACATTGACGATCTCGTACATCACCGCTGCCTCGTGCGCCCCTTTGAACGGGAGCTGCCCCGTCAGCAGTTCGTAGACCACGACTCCGAGTGCGAAGATGTCCGCCCGATGGTCGGCCTCGACACCCTGGATTTGCTCAGGAGACATGTACGCCGTCGTGCCAATCGTGCTCCCCGCTTTGCTGATGGCGGAGACGCCCTGCAGCTTTGCCAGCCCGAAGTCCATAATCTGGACCCGTCCATCGGGCCGTACCATGATGTTGTCGGTCTTGATGTCCCGGTGGATGATTCCCTTCGCATGTGCGGCTGCCAATCCTTCCGCAATCTGGACTGCGACGTCCACCACCTGTTTAAGGTTCAGGGATGATTTTGCATCACGAAGAGTCTTCCCCTCGATATATTCCATGACGATGAACGTTTGTCCGTTGAACTCCTGGATATCGAAGATCGTGCAAACGTTCGGATGATTCAGTGCGGAGGCGGCCTGTGCTTCCTGGAGAAATCGTTGTCGGTCCTCGTCCTGCGCCGCGGCGTGCTCCGGCAGAAATTTCAGTGCGACGATCCGCTTGAGTTTGGTATCTTCGGCCTTGTAAACGACACCCATGCCGCCGCGTCCCAACTCTTCAAGAATGCGATACTGAGAAATCATCGAGCCGATCATGCAGTTCCTTACTTGAGATTCTTCCCGGTCAAAACCGTGTAGTGTTCAACCATGACATCTTCGCTCGTTGCCGAGAGGCTGGCCTGTACCTTGCCGAGGCCGTGTTTCCACTGATACAGACTGGAAAGGAGGTGCTTTTGACCGTCGAGCAGTTGGTCAAAGAGGCCGCTCTTTTCGTAGTCCTCGGCGTCCTGTTTGCTTTCCCACGTTGTGACCGAGAGGACCTCGTGGGAATGATCGTCGCTTTCCAGCAGATAGACGTGCCTGGAACCTTTTACCGTCCGTAGGACCGGAATGGTCTGCTCAACATAGAGGCGCCTGAATTCGGTCAACTTCCCAGGAAGAATCTTGAGAGAGACAATTCTCACCCACATCGCGCTGGTGTGTTCCTTCCCCGGTTCGGCATTCTCGCTCCGCTCCGCCACTGGGTATCCCCGGACGAGGGGCTCGATCGGCAGAGGAACATACTCAAGCGTAAGATTCTCTGAGAGTCGCGTCGTATATTCGGATGATGCAGAGAGGTAAGGCCGCGCTTCGTCAATCAGCCGTTGATATGTTCCTTTCTGCTCATAGGCCAAGGCTTCTTCCTGCGAATCCCAGAGGGTCAGGGAGATGCATTGCTCGGGATGATGAACACTTTGCGTCAACCCCGCATAGCGGCAACCCGCAACATCCTGCAATGCAGGGATGATTCGGTGAGTATACAACTCGCGCAATGGCGGAACTGCTCCCTGGGCCACCTCGAACTGCAGCAACCGCATGTGCATGAGAATGTCTCCTTATCGTAGGCCCGCCCGGGGGAATGAGCGTCCCGGGACTGTCGGTCAGGACGGATTCCGTTTCACGACCACGATGGTCATATCGTCCGTCTGAGGGGATGATCCAGTGTGCTCCCGTACTGCGCTGACGATCCCATCAATGACGTGAGTGGCCGTGGAGGAGTACAGGCGGTGCAGGAGGTCCGTGAGCCGATCCTCCGAAAATTGTACCTGGTTGACATCCATGGCTTCAGCGATGCCGTCCGAGCAGATCACAAGCATATCGCCGGGCTGTAAGGGAATGGTTTCTTCCTGAAAGGGGAAATGTTCCAGCATGCTCAAAGGGACGCCGCCGACATCCAGCCGTCGGACTGGTGCTGTGGCCGACAGCAGGTAGGGGATGTCGTGGCCTGCGTTGGAATACGTCAGTTGATGCGTTGAGAAGTCGAGGGTGCTGTAAAACATCGTCACAAATTTGTCGGGGCTGGTGCTTTCGAACAACAGCTTGTTTGATCGCGCGATGCATTCGCATGCGGTGGAGTTGACCAGTGTCTGACCGCGCAACGTTGCCTGGGTATTGGCCATCAGGAGAGACGCAGGGAGGCCTTTTCCCGAAACGTCCCCGACACAAATGGCAAGCCGGTGATCGTTCATCGGGATGAAATCAAAATAGTCGCCTCCGACAACCTGTGCCGGAATGCTCTTCCCGGCAATCTCGTAGCCGGGGGTTTCCGGGGCGGCCTTCGGCAGGAGTTCATTCTGGATCTTTGACGCGAGACGGATCTCCTCCTGCATCTTCTGCAATTGGAGCTCCCGCTCGTAGAGCCTTGCGTTTTCCACGACCTGCGCCGATTGCGCGGCGATAATCGACAACAACCGCTGCTCATCCTCGGTGAAACCGTCCCCACCCTTCTTGTTGTAGGCAGTGATCACACCTCGCAGTTCCGACTTGACCATCATGGGAACGCAGACAAGCGAGGTGATCGAGTCGTCCCACTTGACGCCGCGAAATCGTTCATCGGTGCGAGGCGCATTGACGAGAAGGGGCTTTCGATTGAGATGCATCCACCCGAGTAGGGATTGCGTCAGATGGAACTCGCCATGATCCGTGGAACTCACCATTGCGCGGACGAGCGTCCGCATCGGATCGTTGGCAGCCTGGTCAACGAGGGTAATGACGCCTTGCTCCGCGTTGATCGCGCGCAAAGACCGACGGATAATGGTGTTGATGATCTCCTGGGGATCCAGCGATCCGCCAATGGCCCGGGCGAGGTCGTTCAGGATGGAAAGCTCCTGAACAGCATGCTTCAGGCGCCGATTCTCGTCAAGAAGGACCTGGATTTTGTCGGTGTCGACAGAAGACTCTGTCATCAGGGAATGCTCTCGAATAGGGAGGTCAGGAAACTTCCGGTCAACGCTATCGAATTCGGTCGCGTATAGTTGTTATACAACGTCACGGGCCCGAACGTTCCAGATTGGCGGGTCTTGGGGCATTATTGTTCATCCGTTAGCGGAAGAGGGAAATCGATGCAAGAGACGAACAATGATCGCTGAACGCGGACCTCTGAAATCTCAATCGATACCCACATCAGAAACATCTATACAAAACTCCAGGTCCACAGCAGGAGTGGTGCCGTCGCCAGGGTGCTGAAGGAGCGGCTGCTGTAGACGCCAGTCAGTTTGATTCCGAATCTTTTCGAAAGTATCTTTTCACCGTATCCCTCTGAATGGTCGCGTGTCCTGCGGCAATTTCCCTCCGGGATTCCATCCCCCGTTCTCCCATAGGAGATTCCTTGATGGTTCGAACAATGTGTATCGCGGCCGCCCTGCTTGTCTCGAGTGCGTTCGGGCAGAATGACGGACTTGAGGCGAAACTCCGGTCTCTTCCTGACGTCGTAAGCGTGACTGCGATGGCCGTGGATTCGCTTTTCCACGCCGGATTCGCGCTGCGCGTGCGGCAGCCACTCGATCGCACAAAGCCGGATGGTCCTTCGTTTCTCCAATCCGTCTATGTCGCTCATTGCGACGATCAGAAGCCGGTTCTGCTGGAAACGGAGGGCTATGCTGCACGGGGAGGAGGACAACCACGAGAGCTCACGAGTCTCCTGAAGTGCAACCAGGTTGTCGTTGAACACCGCTTCTTTGGGAAATCGGTGCCGGACACCCTCGTATGGAAGTATCTTACCACAAGGCAGGCCGCAGACGATCTGCACCACATCACCACCATGCTGAAGACGATCTACAAGGGGAAGTGGGTAAGCAGCGGAACGAGCAAAGGTGGGCAAACCACGCTTTTCTACCGGTACTATTATCCCGATGACGTCGATGCGAGCGTCCCGTACGTCGCACCCGTCAACCTGACGCAGGAGGACCCGCGCATTCTGAAATTTCTCCGGACCGTGGGATCTGCGGCGGAACGATCAACGGTGAAAGCGTTCCAGATCGTCATGCTGAAGCGTGAAAAGGAAATGCTCCCGCTGCTGGACTCCGTGGCCGCACGACATCATTTCACGTTCTCTATCGGGAAAGCGATGGCGTATGAATACTGCGTACTCGACTACGCTCCCGCCTTTTGGCAGTATGGCAGTTCGGCGGCTGACATCCCGCCGCCCGACGCGCCGGCAGACACCATGATGAACTACCTGCAACGCGTCTCTCCCATCTTCTACTACGCCGACCAGGGGATCAAAGCATTTGAACCCTTCCAGTACCAGGCCTATACGGAGATCGGCTACTACGGTTACGACATCACGGACTTCAAGGGGCTGTTGACCGCGGTCAAGGACCCCACCAACAGCATCCTGGCGCCGAAAAACACGGAGTTGAAATTTGATCCATCGGTGATGTACAACGTCTATACCTGGCTTCGCGACCATGGGAACAATATCATCTACATTTATGGGGGGAACGATTTATGGGGTGCAACAGCGATGGAGCTCTCCGGCAAAACGAACGCGATGAAGTTTGTGAAAGAGGGCGGGTCGCATCGCACACGGATCGCGGACCTGACTGTTGAAGAGCAGGACACAATCCGCTCTGCATTGAGAAAATGGCTGCGATGACCAGCTCCTTCAGTTGATTATGCCCCGGACTATCGCGAACTTGATTTCCATCTCTTTCAGGATACGAGCATGAACCGCACGCCCTTCCGCTTTATGCATGTCATTGTTCTGTGTGTCATGATGCTGCTGTGGTGCCGACCGTCGTGGGGTCAACCCGCAGTCGCGGCTCCGGACAAGACGATGGAGTCGCTCACGGATTATGTCCGGCCTTTTGTCGGGACAAACGGAGACGGCAACACGTTCCCCGGGCCTTCGGCGCCCTTCGGCATGATGCAGATCGGGCCCGATACGGACATGGAACTCTGGGAGACAGCGTCCGGATACGAATACTCGGACAGCTCCATTATCGGGTTCAGTCTGACCCATTTAAACGGCACCGGTATTCCGGATCTCGGCGATTTTCTCTTTCTCCCCGTCCTCGGGACGCCGAAACTGGTGCCGGGCCCGAAGACCGCCCCGGATTCCGGCTACCGCGCGCGCTATTCCCACACCGATGAAGAGGCCTCTCCAGGTTACTACCGCGTGCGGCTGAAGGATTCCGGCATCAACGTCGAGCTCACCGCGGCACCGCGGTCGGGGATGATACGGATGACGTTTCCTGCGAGCGACAGCGCGTTCATCCTCACGGACCTGACCCACGTCCTGCGGTGGAACGTCGTCTGGTCGCGACTGCGTGTGGAAAACGACTCCACGATCACCGGATTTCACAATGTCAATGGCTGGGCAAAGGACAGGCCGCTCTATTTCGCCGCACGGTATTCACGGCCGTTCGATGATTTCCGAATCATGAGCGACGGAAAGGCGGTCATCTACAATGGATACCGTTTCCGCAGCGCTTCGGAAGCAGCAGGGAAGAACCTGCAATTCCTGGCACAGTACCGCACGCGCGCCCAGGACGTCATCACGGTGAAGATCGGGATTTCGGCGACAAGCGCGGAGAATGCGCTGCGGAATCTGGATGCGGAGATTCCCGATTGGAATTTCGACAAGGTCCGGTCGCAAACCCGCCGGGCATGGGAAACGGAGCTGCGCAAGATCGTGATCCAGGGATCGAAAAAACAGAAGGAGACGTTTTACACGTCGATGTATCACTCCTTTCTGGCCCCCTGCTTGTATGAAGACGTCTCCGGCGAGTACTTCGGCCTTGATCACAACGTCCATCATGCTGAGGGATTTACGAACTATGCCATTTTCTCGCTCTGGGACACCTACCGGGCAGAGCACCCTCTTCTTGCGCTTATCCAGTCGTCGCGCGACGCGGACATGATCAATAGCATGCTCGCGCATTATGATCAGAGCGTCGAACATTTGTTGCCGGTCTGGTCGCTGCAGGGAAACGAAACCTGGTGCATGATCGGATATCACGCGGTGCCGGTGATCGTCGATGCGTTCCTGAAGGGTGTCGGCGGGTTTGATGCGTTGCGTGCGTATGACGCGGTAAAGACGACGGCGATGAATCCTCATTACGATAATGTCATGACGTACGTGAAATTGGGATGGGTGCCGTTTGACCGGGAAAACGAATCGGTCTCGAAGACGCTCGAATATGCGTACGACGACTGGTGCGTGGCGCAGATGGCGAAGCGTCTGGGGAAGAACGAAGATTACGCGTACTTTATGAAGCGTTCGCAGAACTATCGAAACCTGTTCGATCCCTCTTACGGCCTGATGCGGGGAAGAGATTCACACGGGAACTGGCATGTCCCGTTCGACCCGCATCTATATGTTGAAGGAGGTGACTTTACAGAGGGAACAAGCTGGCAGTACAGCTGGTATGTCCCGCAGGACGTGCCGGGGTTGATCGCCCTGATGGGCGGCAGGGAGCGTTTTTGCACGAAACTCGATTCGCTGTTCCAGCTGCGGGCGAGCGACAGCACGCGCGGTGTCGGGGATATTAAAGGCATCATCGGGGAATACTGGCACGGAAACGAACCGAGCCATCACATTATTTACCTGTATTCCCTCGCCGGCCAACCATGGAAGGCGCAATCGCGCCTGCATGAGGTTATGACGACCCAGTACGGAAATGCTCCGGGATCCCTCTGTGGCAACGACGATTGCGGGCAGATGTCGGCGTGGTATCTCTTCACGGCGCTTGGATTCTACCCGGTGTGCCCGGGCTCCGACGAGTACGTGATCGGAAGCCCCAGCGTGCCCAGGGCGGAGATGCATCTGTCGAACGGCAGGACGTTCACGATGATCGCCGAAAACCTTTCCGATCAGAATGTCTACATTCAGTCGATGACCGTGAACGGCAAGCGATGGGACTCAACACGACTACCGTTCGAGGTGGTGAAGGGCGGTGGAACGATTGTGTTCAGGATGGGGCCGTCGGCGAACAAGTCCTGGGGGACAGAATGAAGCGCATCATTATTTTCCCTTAATGTGTGCTTCGAGTCACAACTTCGCCGGCGACATTCCGTATATTCCAAAGGAAGGTTCACCGAACACATTCATCTTCTGGGGGCACCCGCTATGCGGTTCTGGAAAATGGCAACACTCCTGGCTTTGGCGACGATCCCTTTGCTCATTTTCAGTGATCGCAAGAAACCAGCAGTCCGGCCGGTTGCGGCCGAATCGGACGATTCGATCGATTGGGAAGCGATGGTTGACTGAGAGGGCTGGGTCGGCTGGGTTACCAGCCGGCCCCGCTATGATCTGAGGAAAACGTCTCCAACTTCTTCAGCGGCTTTTTCCGTCGGGCAAAGACAATTGTGCTTTTCTTCCGCCGTTTCGTTGCCTTGGTGGGTTTCTCGAACTGCTTCACCGTGTGCTCCGCCATAACTCTCCTCCCCTCGTGATTGTTGCTCACTCCACTCCGCCTCTGGGTACTCCGGTTTGTCTCTCTACCATGCGTTGCCGGCTGGATGGTTCGACCCTGTAGCCGATCGGACCGCTGTGGCGGCATCCGGTCACGATCAAGGACGAACGAAACCGTGTCTGCGCCTGAAATCCCGCCGTTGGGTCGCGATGTCCGGTGGGATCGATCGTGCCCATGTTGCTGCGGAAAATCAAAATGGATGACATGGGCGATCACCTCTCCCGCAAGAGCACGGGAGGCCTCCGTGGTTCCGACAAATGCACGCACCGCACCATCCCGCAGTTCGTTGACCGCGAGCGTCTTCTCATCGCCGCTCCAGTCGCTCCTGATCGCCCGAGACGCAATCCCCTTGCCCTTCAACGCCCGAAGGATTCTCTCGGCTTCATACTCCTTCTGGGAGAGGATGACGACCCGCTGCATGGCCTCCGATTCAAGGAGGTGAAGCAATGTCCGCATCCGAGCTTCTCGCCGCGTGGCCACGACCCGCTCGTGCACCGACGGTGCGGAGACTGTGGCTTCCCCCGCGTCGACAGTGACCGGCTCCCGTAGAATTGTCCCTGCCAGCGAGGTGATTTCCGTTGTCAGAACCCCGGAAAAGAGCATCGATTGCCGTGTTGACGGCAGAGCGTTGACAATAGTCGTGAGGTCGGCCGTCAATCCGAGCTCGGCCATCTTGTCCACCTCGTCGATCGCCAGGAACCCGATGTGCGAAAGATCCACCGTGCCGCGCCCGATATGGTCGACGAGTCGTCCCGGCGTTGCGACCACCACTTCCGTCCTTCTCTTCAAGAGCCGTGTTTGCTTGTCGATGTCTGTCCCGCCGAACACGCCGACAACGCGGATGGAAAGGTACTTCCCGTAGCGGAGCGTTGCGGCCTGGATTTCCTGAACGGATTTTCTTGTCGGCGACAGGATGAGCGCCAGGGGAGGGACCCATTCCTCGCCCTTCCCCGCGGAGCGCGAGAGAAATTCGAGGAGGGGGAAAATGTACGCCTCGATTTTTCCCGCGCTGCCCTGCGCCCGGCCAAAAACGTCTTTGCCCTCAAGGGCAGGCGGGATCGCAAGGGATTGGATCGTCGTTGGCTCAGTCATGCCGGCCGCCACGACGCCCTCGATCAATTGATCGTGAAGACCCAGAGCTGTAAAGGTCACGGATTCCTCGATAGTTCAACAGCGGAAGACTTTGCCCCGCGAGGCGGGGAAAGCAAAACACGGGTTCCCAATGGTAGACACGAACAACACGCGACGGGTTTACTCGCTGACTCAAAAACTGATCGTCCCTCCGTCATCAACTCCCTCCTGCCAACGTGCAGAGGCGTGTTTGGTACACTTGCCGGGAAGGGTTTTCTCGGTGAAGTACTCCGTCATTGTTTGAGGACAATACGGAGTGGCGAGCTTCTTCGTTTCCGTACAGATTTTCTCCTCCAGGACCTTCTCGGGCTTCTGGAAGTACTCCAGCGACATCCCGATGGAGGGATCGTCATATACATACTTCATGAAACGGCCCCAGATCGGTGCGGCGGCCCTTCCTCCCTGGCCGTCCCAATTGGTGAAATGCACGGAGTTGTTGTCGAATCCGACCCATGCCCCTGCGACGATCTGCGGCGTATACCCGACGAACCAGGCGTCGGCATAGTCTTCGGTTGTCCCCGTCTTTCCTGCGGCAGGAAGCTGGAAGTAATCGCGCACGTGCGCTCCGGTGCCGCCGTTCACGACTCCTTCGAGCATGGTGGTCATGATGAACGCGGTCTCATCCGACAGGACCTCGCGTTGGGAGGGGGTGTTTTCTTCGATGACGTTCCCGTCCTTGTCTTCGATTTTCAGAATCGAGATCGGGTCGACGTGAATGCCGTGGTTGGCAAACACTCCGTATGCGCTGGTGAGTTCGAGAGGGGAGACGACGCCGGTGCCGAGCGCGAGTGACGCGTAGGGGGGGAGATACCCGGAAATCCCCATCCGATGGGCGTAGTCGATGACCTGCGTGACCGGTGCTATGTTTTCCACCACCGCACGAATGGCGACGAGGTTGATCGAGTGCTTCACCGCCTCGCGAATGGTGGTCATCCCCCCAAAATCGCCGTCAAAGTTCGAGGGCTTCCATTCGGTTCCGTCCGCCATGTTCAGGGTGACGGGTTGGTTGAGGATTTCGTACGACGGGGCATACCCGTTGTCGATCGCAACAGTGTAGACGAACGGCTTAAACGCTGAACCGGGTTGGCGTTTGATCTGGGTGACATGATTGAGCCCGTACTTGAATTGCCGGAAGTCCGAGCCGCCGACCATGGCGAGGATGTGGCCGTTTTTCGGATCGATGGCCACGAACCCCACATCGATGGTTTGCGCGACATGTTCCAGCGAATCGATCCATGCCTGATCATGGCGATAGGCGGCCGAGATGCTGTCGCGCACATGGGCGGACGTCGCCTTGCGGTACTCGGGCGAATTTTGGATCGTCTGATCGATGACCTGGGTCAGGACCTCGCGTTGCTTTCCCCAATTCCATTGCTTGTCGAACAGCGGCTGATAGATGGCGAGATGTTCCTCCACCGCCCGGTTCGCGGCCTTTTGCATCCGGCTGTCAAGTGTCGTGTAGACCGTCAGCCCGTCGCGGTACAGATCAAACCCGTACTTCTCCGCCTTCTGCATCAACTGCCGTCGGATGTACTCGACAAAATGCGGCGCGATGCCGGTCGACGACATTTCCTCGGGCGAGCGCAATTGAATCGGCTCGGCTTTTGCGGATTCTTCCTCGAACGGCGCGATGTAATCGTACTTCGCCATCTGCGCGAGGACGATGTTTCTCCGCGCCAGCGCACGATCGGGATGGACGAGGGGATCGTAGTATGCCGGTCCCTTCACCAGGCCGATGAGGGTCGCGATTTCACCCAGCGAGAGGTCTGCAGGGTCTTTTCCGAAATACACCTGGGAGGCGGCCTGGATTCCGTATGCGCCCCGTCCAAAGTAGACGACGTTGAGGTAAAACTCGAGGATTTCGTCCTTCGTGAACGACCGTTCGAGCTGAATGGCCGTGAGGAACTCGCGGATCTTCCTCGTCATGGTGTCGAAAATCGTCCGGTCGTTGTGACCGAGATACAGATTCCGCGAGAGTTGCATCGTGATCGTGCTTGCCCCTTCGTGAGCACGGAACAGCACGTTCTTGATCATGGCCTTGCCGAAACGGGGAAGATCCACTCCCCAATGGCTGTAAAAGTCCTTGTCTTCGGTGGCGATGAGCGCGTTGATCACGGGCTTGGGGATTTCAGAGAACGAGAGATGCGACCGGTTCTTGATGTAGAACATGTCGAGCACCTCGCCGTCGGCGGAATACACCTTCGTCGCGAGTTCCGCCTTTGGATTTTCAATCCGCTCCAGCGAAGGGAGGCCGGAGATGAGATAGATGCTGTAGGTCGTGACCAGCGCCAGAAAGACACCGAGGACAATCAGCGATCTTCCCCGGGGAGTCAAACGCATTCGTTTGCCCGGAGCAGGAGTGACGGCAGCGGGTGTTGGCGCGGGGGGAGGGGGAGGCGTCGCTTCGGGTTCCTGCGTTGGTTGGTCTGGTGTCTCCATCATGCCCTACTCTGTCTTTCCGTTCCACGTCTCCAGGCGCATCTGGCCGAGCGCAAAGCGACCAAAGGTCGCGTGGGAAATCCAGTCGCCGAGATTGACATACGTTCCGTCGCCGATATGCATCAGCGTCGGCTGATGCCGGTGGCCCATGACCACGACATCAATGCCCTGATCGATCATCCGGGCGGCAAACGCTTTCATCCCTTCCTCTTCGCCGAAATCCTTGTGCGAGGTATAGGTCCGGCTGCTGCGCGAGGACCGGTGGGCGAGTTTCACGCCAAGATCGGGGTGCAACCATCGGTACGCAAAAATCCCAAGCTTGTTACGCAAGACCGGCTTGATCAACTTGTACCCGAGATCGTGCGTTGCGAGACCGTCGCCATGGTGCAGGAACACACGTTTACCGTCCAGAATGGTTTCGTAAGGTTTCGGGCGGATCGTGATCCCGATTTCCTTCTCGAAAAAATCGTCCATCCAGTAGTCGTGGTTTCCGAGAAGATATTCCACCGCAATGCCGTGCTCCGTAAAATCCTGCAAGAGCGCCAGCGTCCGATGAAATCCCTTAGGAATAACTGTCCTGTATTCGAACCAAAAGTCGAATAGGTCTCCTACGATAAAGAGGCGCTCGGTGGTCGGCTGAATTGCACGGAGGAATGCCAGCAGGCGATTCTCTTTTTGTTTCTCTTCCTGGTACGAACCGAGTCCGAGATGAATATCGGAGATAAAGTAGCTGGCCATGGGGGAGCAGTGTGCAAAATCGTGAGCGATGGAACCTGTCTAATCGGCAAGAGGATCATAGAATGTATCAAAAAATCGGGCGGCAATCAAAACAAACCGCGGTTCAGACCGCGGAACTCTCCTGTTGGGGTTCAACCCCCTGAAGGATAAACAATCCAACTGCGAAAAAAAGTCCAATCGCGGCCGCCGCAATCCGTTCGTTGGTGAGGTCTGACACGACACCGTACACAAGGGGACCGACAACTGCCGACGCTTTCCCGCAAAGGCCGTCATAAAAGCCAAAGTACTCCGCTTCATGACTTTTTGGCGTAAGAAGTGCCATGAAGCTTCTGCTTGCTGATTGGGAGGACCCGATGGCCACGCCGGCCGCCAACGCCACTATATAAAAGACTTCCACGCTGTTGACGAAGGCCGCACCCACGGAAATCGCTATCCAAACGACCAGCGTGATGGAAATTGTCTTCTTCGGCCCGATCTTGTCCGTTACGACGCCAAACACGACGGAACCGATGATCGCGCTCGTCTGGACCACCGCAAAGAAAATAACGATGTCCCGGTCGTTCATGTGAAGAATGTCCGCGGCGAAGATCGCCGCGAAGGCGATGACCGTGAGAATCCCGTCGTTGTACAGGAAGAACGCGACGAGAAACCGCGCGATCGACGGGTGTTCCTTCTGGACGAACAACGCCCGGAAGGTGGAAGCCGAACGCGCCATGCCCGCGCGGACAAACGAGGCGGGAGGTGTTCCCGCAAGAGGCGGCTCGTGGACGAATAGAAAGATGGGCAGAGAGAACGCGAGGAAGAACCCCGCCGCCACGACAAACGACAGACGGACGTGAAAGAGATACGTCGGATCCGATTGCGCGGGAAGCATGAACAACACAATCACCAGGACCGCGAGAGCTCCGACGTATCCCATCGCGAAACCGTACCCCGAGACCCTGCCATAGGAATTCCTCGCCGTGAGTCCCGGGAGAAACGCATCATAAAATACCAGTCCGCCTTCGAACCCGATGTTCGCGACAACGAACAGGAGGATCCCGGTGAGCACCATCCCTTCCTGCACGAAGAACATCAGGGCGGTGCAAATCACGGAGGCGAGCGTGAACACGAGAAGGAATCGTTTGCGGTTCCGGGAAAAATCAGCAGCGGCACCGAGCGGGGGAGAGAGTATCGCCGCAAAGATCATCGACAGGCTCATGGCCAGTCCCCATAACCACCGCCTTCCCCCTGCAACATGGTTCGTGAAGTAGCGGGAGTAAATGACGGTCACGACGATCACCGAGAATGCCGTGTTCGCGAAATCGAACAGCGTCCAGGCGAAGATGCGTCCGCGCGACGCGCCCGGGGCGTGAGGCGGGCGGGACTCGGTACGGGTGTCGGACATGCAGGGAGAGGGTGATCAGTTATGTTTCAGGATCGTCTTCTTGGACTTCCGCGGCTCGCCGTCGAAGAGCCCCCGGCCGGTCTTCGGCATGGATCCCGAAGATTTCATCTCATTGAGAATCGCGTCCAGAATTCCGTTGACGAACTGCCCGCTGCGTGATGTGCTGAAGAGCTTTGCCAGTTCGATCGCCTCATTCACCGACACCTTCGGAGGGATTTCTTTGAAATACATCAGCTCGCAAATGGCCATCCGTAGAATGAGCCGGTCGAGTACCGCGATACGCTTGAAGTCCCAATTGGTGACGTGCAGCCCAATGATCTGGTCGATGTCGTTGGTGTGCGCGATGGTCTGGACAACCAGCTTGCTCGCAAACTCGTGGGCGGTCCTGTTGGTGTCGAGACCGGCGAGGACATGCTTGATGACATGTTCGACGGGATCGCCACTGATCTCGAATGCGTACAGAGCCTGGACCACTTTTTCCCGAACGATTCTCCGCCGCATCACCGTGATCGTCTCCTCACCGGAGACCCGACATGGGAGAAGCTCGCCCCGCAAGAGCGAGGCGTTCCCAACGATGGGTTCTGGCTCTTGTGGGAGATTGGGAAGGGTTGAGCGTGCTCTGGTGTGGTCCGGATTCGTGAATGGAAGGACGCAGTGACTGGCGCGCCAGAAGATGATCTGACGTTGTCCCCCTGATGAGTACTTGCGATATTGAAGAGCGAGACTGTCACACGTGTCCTGTGCGATCAATCCGCACAGGTGCCACAACATAATCATTTTCGACGACCTGCGCAAGCAGTCGGCGGCGCCTTGTGACCCTGCAGGATGGCCGGAGACCGCGCCAACTCAGCGGGCGAACAATGGATTCTCCTCCTCGTCGCCGCTTTCCTCGGCCGGAGGCGACCCGGAGGCAACGGGTCCCCAGACATAGTTGCCGGCGCCGTTCACATACCCGCGTCGGGAGCCCGATCGAACGGCCGCAATCCCGGCATTGAAGATCTGTGCTTCGTCAAATTGAGGCGTAATGACGATGGCGCCTGTTCGGTCAATATAGCCGAATTTGTTCCCAACGCGCGCAGATGCCCGGCCTGCGGAAAAATCCCCGGCTGAAGTGTACTGCGGTGTAATTGCCATCTTCCCGTCGGGTCCGATGTACCCCCACTTTGTGCTGACCTTCACGGCGGCAAGATCTTCCGAGAACGAATTCGCCTGTGCGAATTGGGGGGGGATTCTGGTCTTACCGTCGGTTCCGATGAACCCCCAGCGCTGATTCATCCGCACGGCTGCCAGGTCGTGCGAAAACGACCGTACGGATGAGAATTGAGGATTGATCTGCATCTTGCCGTCGTGATCGATGAACCCCCACTGAGAACCGACCCTGACCCCGGCCAGACCCTGGGCAAACTCGAGCGCCCCGTCGAAGATCGGGTTGATGACCATCTTGCCGTCCTTGTCCACGAACCCCCATTTGGTCCCGGTCCGGACCCGGCAGACGTCTTCAGAGAATTCACCCGTCTCGTCGAATTGCGGGTTGATGATGATGCTTCCCTGGGGATCAATGAACCCGAACTTTCCACCGGATCGCACCGCTGCGAGTGCTTGCGAGAACCGTCCCGCCCGTTCAAATTGGGGATTGATGGAAATCTTCCCATCCGTTCCGATGTAACCGAACGTGTTCCCGATCCGCACGGCGGCGAGATCCTCGGAAAAATCGGCCGCCCCGTCGAATTGCGGCTGAATCGCGACAGCCCCCTTGCTGTCGACGTAGCCCCAGCGACCGTTGTCGGCGATGACATGAAGGCCGCTCGTATCCGGGCCGCTCCCCGAAGTGTCGCAGGAGGAAAGCGCGAGACATGCCAGGCCCATGAATAAAGATCGTCGCAGAATTCTTCGGTGCAGATCGACGGAAGGCATATGCAGGTTGGCAGTGTGTGGGCGACTGGGAATCCGATGCAGCAATATAGAGCGGTCACCGGAGAAAATCCAATCGTTCGGCCTGGTGATGAAGCCGACAGTCCAAATTCTCGGCATAGGCTTGAAATTCTCGGGCCGGCTTTCGATATTGAGAATCCCCCCGCATACCCGCCGCAGACTCTTTCGTCCAATCCCGCGTGCCCGCTGCTCCCGCGATGAATCACATTCATCGAGGAGGATTCGCCATGCATACCGTTCGACAATCGTTGAACGCAATATTCTTCGCGTGCGCTCTTTCAACCCTGGTCTTGTTCTCTTTTGCCCGGTCCCAGGTCGTCATGAGCCAGTTGTTCGGAGGGGGTGGGAATTCAGGGTCACCGTTGAGGAACGACTTCGTAGAACTCTTTAATCAGGGAGAAATACCTGTTTCCATCGAGGGATGGACAGTCCAGTATGCTTCAGCGTCGGGTTCGTCGTGGCAGTCAGCGGCGCTGACCGGGATTATCATGCCGCGGCATTGGTTTCTGATCTGCCTGCCCGGCGGAACCTCGGGCGGTGACCCGCTTCCTGCTGCGGACGACAGCGGCGCATTCGGGATGAGCGCGAGTTCCGGCAAACTGGCACTGCTTGACAGCGCCGTGCAGCTTTCCGGCTCTTGCCCTTCGTCATCGCACATCGTCGACTTCGTTGGATGGGGGAGTGCGTCTTGTTTCAAAGGCTCGGGAACAGCTCCGGGCACATCCAATACCACCGCCGCTGTCAGGAAAGACAGCGGCATGGCATCAGAAGGCGATAACGCAACGGACTTCGTCTCCGCACCTCCACACCCCCGGAACTCCGCAAACACTCCGTTGTCCATTCAGCTCGCTTCCCTTGAAGCTGTCGCGCTGAAGGAAGGCGGCGTCAGGATCTCCTGGACGACGTACAGTGAATTGAACAATTTCGGGTTCTTCGTCCTGCGGAGATCGATGATCGATTCCGGGTTTGTTGAACTCTCCGAAAGCTTCCAGTCGGGTTTCGGAACTTCCATCGAGCGGCATGACTATCATTTCATCGATACCGGGGGGAACGCGGCGTGCCGTTACCGTCTCAAGCAGGTGGATCTGGACGGAAGCAATCGACTGACGGAATCGATCAGCGTCGCATCCACGAACGGCGTGGCGATGATCCTCGCCCGCCCAGCCCTGCACTTGTGCTGCTCACCGAACCCCTTCAATCCGGCCTCCACAATCACATGCATTGTTCCACAGGGGAGCAGGGGAATGGCGTTTGTCCGCCTCCGGGTATTCGATGTGCTGGGGAGGCCGGTTGTGGACCTTTTGAACGGGTACGTTCCGTCGGGGACGTACAAGGTTCGTTTCGATGGCTCGCACCAGTCTTCGGGATTTTATGTCTGCCGGTTGGAGGCGGACGTTGATGGAGTGACCCTCGTGCGATCGACGTCAATGATTCTTCTGAGGTAATAAGCGAATCCGACCGGTATCTGGGGGAGACCCCGACGTGTTTCAATGAGCTTCTGGCGTCGGGGCTCTGCCCCCAGATTATTGTATTCGCAGATTTATGTAGTGGAAAGCGGACTGTCAAATCTTTTTCTTCCTTCTCTACAATCGATTTCGTGTTGCCGGTCACAATTTGTGTTTCCCCGCACCCTTTTCAGGCGCTTATGCTTGACTTCCCCTCTCTCTCGCGGTAGATTACAGCTACAAATCTCCATGCCGCCAATGACCCCTCGGCGGATCCGACACATTACGCACCAATAGTTCAACGATATCCGGATAGCATTCAGTCAATTGCCCTGGTGGTCCATAAGGACTCATCAATATCGTGTTTCCGTTCGGGGAACGATGTGTGAACATCTGACCGTCTCCATCTTCGCGGGTTCATGCGGTGCTTCGATGCACAGTTGTCGAAGTGTACTTTGTCTCATTTGAAGGGAGTTGACGATGAAAGGGATATTGTTACGACGTTTGTCTGACCTGATACTCCTCACTCTTGCCTGTGCCTTGTTGCCATCTGAAGTTGTGGGGCAGCTCATCATCAACCAGGTTTACGGCGGAGGGGGGCAGAGCGCGCTCGGTTACAAATACGACTACGTGGAGTTGATCAACACGTCCTCGGTGGCCGTCGCCTACCCTAATGTTTACCTCTTCGTCGGCTTCTATAGCGGATCGCATACAACGGTCACAGTTCCTGCGGTCACCATCCCGTCGAAGGGCTTCTACTTGATCCGCTTTGCGGGATCTCCTTCCAATCTCGGTACTGACCTGACCACCCAGGATTTCGATGCTGGGAATGTCGCTCTTCCCGGAGGGAATTCCGGGGATGACGCAGTGGGCGTTGTCATGCTGTACTCCGTAAATCCCAACAACCCGATCAGCTGCAATGTTACGACCGGACTTCTCGACAAAGTCTCTTATGGAGGCTTCCTCTGGACCAACTGTTTTGAGGGAAGCCCCTCGTATTTGTTCACCGACGGAACTCATGCGCTCGAACGCAGGGTCTTTGAAGGGTATGTGCAGGATTCGGACAACAACTATAGTGATTTCACCCTTGTCGCTCCCAATCCGAGGAATTCAGACAGCACGCCGCTGCCGGTTCAGCTCGTGAATGTTGACGCTGTCTTCACGTCCATGCATTCCGTGCAAATCACATGGAACACCGCATCAGAAATAGACAATTACGGCTTTGCCGTGGAGCGAAGAAGCGGGAGCAACACGGAGTTTGCGGAATTGCCCGGGAGCTTCGAGAAGGGGCACGGAACAACAGTGGAATCGCATGAGTATTCCTATATTGATGGCTCTGCAGCGGCGGGAGTGGCGTATCAATACCGGATCAAACAGATCGATTTAATCGGGTCTGTTCATTACAGCGAAGTGTTCAACGTGGCCGAGGATCCTACGGCGATTGCAGCGCAAAACACTATCGCGAAGGAGTTCTCGTTGCAGCAGAACTATCCCAATCCCTTCAACCCTTCGACGATGATCGCCTTCACCGTGAAACAATCCGGGACCGCGACGCTCCGGGTGTACAATACACTCGGCCAGGAGGTGGGGGAGTTGTTTAATGAAGACGCCCAGGCGGGCGTACGGTACGCTCTTCGCTTTGATGCAGCCAGACTCTCTTCGGGAATCTATCTTGCCCGTTTGGAATCGTCCGGCGAGGTGGCAACAATGAAGATGACCCTTCTCAAATGAAGGTGGTCGGCCGCCGGAGGTCATTAATGAGCCAACAATGACCGGTGGTCTGGGAATAGGACACTTGGACAGTGGACATCGGAGCGACAAATTCTCATTGGTCGCGCCGGCTGTCCACTGTTCTGTTTCTGCACTCATTCTCCCTTCCCCCTTCCCCCCACCCCCGTTCCAGCCAAAGACAAAAAAAGTATGATTTTCTTTCGGAGCGGCGCCAAGTTGCGAGTATTATATAGAAAAGAGCTTTCCTCGTATCGATGCGCATCAAAATCACTTTTAGAACGACATCACAAAAAACGCGGGTGATGCTCAGCTATAACACGCAATTGGCATCATCCGTTGAATCGTGGTTTTCGGAAATATTGGAGCGGCCTGAACTCGGCGGGTTTGTCTTTTCTCGTATCATCGTGAAATCCAAAATCGTCAGCCACCGATCATCCACAATCCGGTTGTTTTCCCCCGTTGCGCACATTTATGTGGGTCTTTGTAATCCCGGTCCCGACCAGCAGTCCCCGTGGGATTCAATCGTGGGAAAACACGCAGGAATCGGCATCGAAGGTGATGATCTCGTGGTGGAAAAAGTGGAGAAGATCGAAGAGCCGTCGTGGTCACGCTCAATGCGTTTCCGAATGCTCTCCCCAGCCGCAGTCCGGGACGAATCAGGAAGTTGGCTCAAGGCGGACAGCCCGTTGCTGGGGAGTGCGATCAAGTCGGATTTGTTGGCGAGGTTTGAAAATGCCGTCGGGGGGCCGCCTCCGGAGGACAACGAATTTGAGGCAAAGGTTGATGTTGACTACGTTGCTCATCGCGGCGGGGGAGAGGGAGTGATGAAAGTGGTGCATCTTCAGGCTTCCCCGGAAAGTCCGGCCGAAGTCCAAGCCTTTCTTTGTCCGATCACCATCTCGGGAAATCCCGACTTCATTGCGTTCGCGCATCGAACCGGAATTGGATCGATGGGATCCAAAGGGCTCGGAATGATGGGCTAGCGGTATAACGCTGCAACGGTCGCTACGGGGCAACGACGGGGGACGACAGACGTGAAATCCATCCCCAATCCGGGATAATCATCGGCACTGCCAGGAGAACCCCTCCGAAACCGATATTGTGTTTTGTCACCATACTGAATTTGCTGATCGGAATCGCTCTGAGTTTCTGTTCGAACAATTCCACGCCGTACTTCTGTGCCAGGGACGCGATGTGCTGGTTCATCACATTGGTGAGCCTCGTTGCTTGTGCGATCGCGGCGCTGTCGGACGATGGCCTGCCGTCCCCCTCCTGCATCAGGGCCTGACGAACCACATCCCGGCCCATCGCCAACCCTTTCCAGGCGTCTTCCCAAATCCCCATTTGTAGCCGGACGGCATGGCTCCTGTCCAGTCCGAGGCGTTTTCCTTCTGCCGCCAACATCTCTCCTTCGACGGCTTCCATGACAAATCTGTTGAGCGCATAGACGATAACACGCGGATTCCGTTGCGGCGGGAATTCGCCGGGATAATACCGGAGACTCTCAAGGACTTCTTCGAGCGTCCAGACCGACCCCCCTCCGCGTGCAAAGGGGAGGTGGAGACGGTCCCCGAGCTTGCTGCGCAACACGTCGACGTAATTTGAGAGGCGGTGTGCCATCGCACTCGTATCACTCCGGACGATATTCACGACGCTGTCCGCAACGACCGCGAACAGTACCGAGTCGATATGCATCGGACGATGTTGAAGATACTCCCGCGCAAACGTCAGCGCACGTTCCCGCTCGATTCTTGCCTTCGCCTTGCGCTTGACTTCTATGCGGACATCCGTCGGATTCTGTGTTGCCCAAACGGGGTTCTTCTGGCGATCGAGGACGCGAAAGACCGCCCATCCTTCGGAGGGAGAGAATGCGGGCCCGGTCATCCCCGGTCGGTGCTGCGAATAAATGGCATCTTCATAGGCGGGATACAAATCGCTGTAGCTCGCCCTGATCGTATCGGTACTCTTGAGTGCCGTATACCCGAACGCGGCGACCGCGCTGTCAAGGTCCCCTGCCTTGCGGCAGAGCGCAGCAAATCGGGCTGCACTCCCGCGATCGGGAAATGAATAGCCCTTGACAATCAATGTCCACGGATAGCGGGTGAGTCCCCGTTCAATTTCCGCATCCGTTATGACACTTTTGTTGACGACCTCTTCCGTGTAGAGTTTATCCTTTGTCAGCATGCGATTGACGCCGCCCAACATCGCAGTTGTCCGTTCGTCCGTTCCGATGCCGCGTTCCTCCGCCTCGAGAGCGAGAAGCTTTTCTGCCACAAGCGACCGGAGTGCTTCTGCCTTCAACGAATCGTGGAGCGCGACAAGCTCCTTATCCCTCCACGGCATCAGTTCAAGGCGTTCGAGGAATTCCTCCGCCGTCACGACTTTCGGACCGACGCGGGCCAGGACCTCATCCGGCGGGACTGTTCCGACAAGCTGACCGAAGAGACGAACGGATGATGACCCGACAAGAATCAATCCGAGAATGAACAAGCAGAGACGCCGCATGCAATTTCCTTGACCGTCGTGGGGAAGAACCCGGGGTGCTTCCTGCAAGATCGTTGAAAAGCGATTGAAACTCAATTGGAAATCAGGTGGGAAAGTGCTTGAGACGATCGATCTTTCTCGCTATCTTGTGACACAGATCCCTGGCACTCCCTCCTTCTTCGTTCGTGCTACCGCCTCCGACAATGCAGATGAGCCGGCACATTATAGTCTCACTTCAGTAAATGGTCTCGACCATGCGCTCGAAATCCCCACAGATCCCGTCTTCGATGCGACTCTCGCGCCGCGACGCGCTCAGGGCAACCGGCGGTCTCATGGCGACGCTTGCCTTCGGCGGTACGCGCGCGATCAGCGCCTTCGGAGGCGCAGACTTCACGAGCCGGCGCCCACCGCCGGAAAAACGACGTTTCCGCAGTGCAGCGGTTGATGCGACGATTGACGCCGTGACCCGCGATATCGCCGATCCCGAACTTGCGTGGATGTTTGGCAACTGTTATCCCAACACCCTGGACACGACGGTAACCTTCACAACGTTGGATGGAACACCCGATACCTTCGTCATCACCGGCGATATCAACGCCATGTGGCTGCGGGATTCGTCGGCGCAGGTCTGGCCGTATCTCGGACTTGCGAAGGACGACAAACCCCTGCAGCTTCTGCTCTCCGGCGTGATCCGACGCCAGGCACGGTGCATCAATATCGATCCGTACGCGAATGCCTTCAATGATGGGCCGACGGGGAGCGAGTGGAAGGACGATCTTACCGAAATGAAACCCGAGCTGCACGAACGAAAATGGGAAATCGATTCGCTCTGTTATCCCATTCGACTGTCGTACGGCTACTGGAAGCAGACGGGAGACGCCTCCCCGTTTGACGAAACCTGGCGCAACGCGATGAACGCCGTCGTGCGGACGTTCAAGGAGCAACAACGAAAAACCGGAAAGGGGCCGTATCATTTCCAGCGCCGAACCACGGTCTGGTACGATACTCTCCCCCTCGGCGGCTACGGAAATCCGACACGGCCGGTGGGACTGATCAACTCGGGGTTTCGTCCCTCCGACGATGCGTGCATCTATCCATTGCTTATCCCGTCGAACTTCTTCGCCGTTACCGCATTGCGACAGCTGGCCGAGATCGTCGAAACGGAGTTGCGGGGGAAGGATTTTGCCGGTGAATGTCGTTCCCTTGCTGACGAGGTCGAACATGCAATCGCGCACTACGCCACGGTTGCCCACGGCTCGTATGGAACGCTCTTTCCCATGGAGGTCGACGGATTTGGCAATCACTTGTTCATGGACGATGCGAACATTCCCGGTCTTCTCTCCCTGCCGTATCTTGGTGCATGCCGGACGGACGATCCGCGTTACCGGGCGACGCGCGCGTTTGTGTTGAGCGACGACAACCCGTATTTCTTCCGGGGGAAGGCCGCCGTCGGCATCGGCGGACCGCATGTCGGACTCGACATGATCTGGCCGCTCTCGATCATCATGCGGGCGATGACCTCCGATGACGATGCGGAAATTGTTGAGTGTCTGAGGACCCTGCGTGCGACCCACGCCGGCACCGGTTTCATGCACGAGAGTTTTCACAAAGACAATCCGGAGAACTATACACGGTCCTGGTTCGCCTGGGCGAACACGCTGTTCGGGGAGCTGATCCTCCGCCTGCATCGCGAACGCCCGAAGTTGCTGGCGAAAGAATTTTGACGGGGACCGCGACATCACCTACACTCGGGGTCGGAGAATGACAAAGCGATTGTTCCTGCTCTTCGCGATTTCCGCGGCGCTGCTGTATTCCTGTTCCGTTCACAACGCCTTCGCGCAGACGGTTACCTCCGCGCTCGTTTTGAAAATCCCGCGGGGGTTCCGGAATTCCCCCCTGTCGCCGAATCCTGTCGAAGCGATGATCGTCAAGGACACATGGAAACGCCCGAGCGCCGGACAGAGCGTTCAGTTCGATGATGGCGAAGCCCGCTGGGTGGAAGTGACGGCGGGAGCGGACGGCTGGTTCGCAGATTCGTTGTTCAACGATGCGGCGTATGTGTATGCGACCGTCGACGAACCGCAGAGCACGGTCATGCTCCTCAAGGGGATGGGGCACGACATCGTCTATGTCAACGGTGTTCCAAGGCCCGGCAACCCGTATGCGGAGAAAGAAACGTACGAGGCATGGGAAACACGCTTCGACTATTCGATTCTTCCTGTTGAATTGCGAAAGGGGAGAAACGATCTCCTCTTCTTTTGCGGGCGAGGACGCTTCAAAGCCGTATTGGCACCTGCCGGGAAGCCGGTGCAATTCAACATTCACGATGTCACGATGCCTGACATGGTTGCCGGAGAATCTCTTTCCGCCTTCATGGCGCTCCCCGTGATCAACGCGACGAAGACTTCCCTCGAAGGACTTCGTATCCGTTACGAGGTCGGAGGCACGGCGGCCGAACAGGCGATCCCGCCGATTCTGCCCATGTCGACGCGCAAAGAGGGCTTCCCCATCCGGATCCCGGGAGGTCAGGGGAAATCCGTGCTCATGCATCTCGCGCTCGTCCGGGAAGGCAACACCATCGATACCGCGAGCATCCCGGTGCATATTGTCGGTCCCAAGAATGTCAAACGCGAAACATTTGTGAGCGGAATCGACGGCAGCGTCCAGTACTTCGCCGTCGCGCCTTCCACGGGCGATTCCGCAACCCCCAAGGCGCTCATCCTTACCCTGCACGGTGCCGGAGTGGAAGCGTCAGGGCAGGCGGCTGCCTACGAGCAGAAACCGTGGGCGACGATCGTCGCTCCGACAAACCGGCGGCCCTACGGTTTCAACTGGGAAGACTGGGGACGCATGGACGCATTGGAGGTCCTCAATAGGGTTTTGCGCGAATACCGGATCGATACGACCAGGATCTATCTCACCGGGCACTCCATGGGCGGACACGGTGCGTGGCAGATCGGTTCGCTTTATCCCGACCTGTTCGCGGCCGTCGGTCCCAGCGCGGGCTGGATCACCTATTGGTCCTATCGCATCCGCGGTCAACGTCCGGACACGAGCGAGGGCGACCGGATGCTCCGCCGTGCCCTCGGGACGAGTGAGACGCCGGAGTTTGTCACGAATTTTCTGGGTGAAGGACTGTACATCCTCCACGGTGCCGATGACGACAATGTGCCCATCCGCGAATCGTATCTTATGCTCGACCGCATCAAAGGCGTCCTGCACGATTACATCTTCCACGAACAACCGAAAGAAGGTCATTGGTGGGATGAATCGCCGGAGCCCGGCGCCGACTGCGTCGACTGGGCGCCCATGATGGATTACTTTGCACGCCATCGAAGGCCGTCGGATGAGGAGACCCGCGAAGTCCATTTCGTGACCGCGAACCCGGGCGTGTCATCGCGGTATCGCTGGGTGACCGTCGCGACACAACTCCGCGCGCTCCAGATGAGCAGTGTCCGGCTCCAGTTCGATCCCGGTCTGCGGCGATTCTCCGGATCCACGAAGAACATTCTTGGTTTGGGGATCGACACCAAAGTCCTCCCCCCCGGCGACTCGGTCCATTTCACCATCGATGGGTTACAGCTGGATGTGCGGGGTCCGACGGGCGGAACGACAATGGTGTGGTTGAGAAACAACGAAGGGCGATGGAATATTTCCGGCGCGCCCGACCCTGATTCAAAAACGCCGGAACGGAACGGGCCTTTCAAAGATGCGTTCAGAAATCACGTCCTCCTTGTCTACGGGACCCATGGCACGGCCGAAGAAAACGCACTCGTTCTCGACCGCGTGCGGTACGATGAAGAGAAGTTCTGGTATCAGGGAAACGGCTCCTTCGATGCGGTGGCAGACCGCAATTGTACCGAGGCCATGATCCGGGATCGCAACGTCATCGTCTACGGGAACGCGTCGACCAACAGCATGTGGAAGGCGCTGCTCGAGGATTCTCCCGTCGTCGTCCGCAAGAATGCGGTCGACATCTCCGGGAAACGCTTCAGCGGCGACGACCTCTGCGTGTTGTTTCTTCGCCCGCGAAAAGGATCGCCGATGTTGTCGGTCGGGGTCGTCAGCGCCACGGGGCCGGAAGGCTTGCGCTTGCTGAACCGCGTGCCGTATTTCAATTCCTACCTGGGGATCCCGGATCTTCTTGTCCTGCGGTCGAACGTTGTCACGGCGGGTGAACAGGGCCTCGTCTGCGCGGGGTTCTTCGGGTATGATTGGAGCGTTGCTCACGGCGATTTCGTCTGGTCGGAATCGTCACATTAATCTCTGTCAGGAGTCTGCGTATGCGCCAGTTCGCTGTTGTTGCCGCAGCGGCGTTGGTCTTCGTGTCGTTGGCCTCGTCTCAATCGTCGAAGGGCGACCTTACCTCGTACGTCGACCCCTTCCTCGGGACCGGCGGCCATGGACACACCTACCCCGGAGCCACTGTTCCGTTTGGCATGGTGCAGTTGAGCCCGGACAATGGCCGCGTCGGGTGGGACTGGTGTTCGGGGTATCACTACTCCGATTCGGTGATCGTCGGCTTCAGCCATACGCATTTGAGCGGAACGGGGTGTGCAGATCTCGGCGATATCAGTCTGATGCCCGGAACGTCCCTCCGGGCCCTGGAAGAATCTCGGGGATCGAAGTTCTCCCACAAGGAGGAACACGCGCAACCGGGATACTATCGCGTCATACTCGACGATGAAAACATTCTTGTCGAGTTGACAGCGACGGATCATGCAGGGTTTCACCGCTATACCTTTCCGGCCGCGGATTCCTGTTCGTTGCTGGTGAACCTGATGCGCGGACAGGAAGACAATGCGACCGACACGCACCTGAAGGTTGTCAGCGCGACCGAAGTGACCGGGTACAGGTTCTCGAACGGATGGGCGCCGGACCAGAGGATTTTCTTTGCAGCGAAGTTCTCCCGACCCTTCGTCGACGCGCTGCTTGCCGACAGCGGGATGGCGTATCGTTCCGTCCCATCGGCGAAGGGAACCGGGGTCCGCGCGGTGTTTCAGTTCGGTCTCTCCCGGCCGGCGGAACCACTTCTGGTGAAGGTGGGAGTATCGTCGGCGTCCGAACGTGATGCCCTGAAAAATCTCGATGCGGAGATTCCCGGATGGGACTTCGACGCCGTGCGCTCTGCTGCCCTTGCCGCCTGGGAGAAGGAATTGGAGAAAGTGAAGATCGAGACCCCGGACAGGGAAACAAAGACCGTCTTCTACACGGCGATGTACCATGCGTTCCTCGCGCCCACCGAATTCAGCGGCGTGGACGGGACCTATCGGGGTGCAGACGGAAAGAACCACCGGATGCAGGGGTCCCCGTACTACTCGACCTATTCATTGTGGGACACGTACCGGGCAGCCCACCCGCTGTACACGATCCTCCAGCCGGAACGCGTCAACGGGATGATGCAGTCGATGATCGCGTTTGCGAAGGAGAGCGGCTATCTCCCGGTCTGGCCGCTTGCGTCGAATGAAACAAACTGCATGGTCGGCTATCATTCCGTCCCGCCACTTGTCGATGCGTATCTCAAAGGCTTCAGGGGATTCGACGCGAACGCGGCCCTTGCAGCGATGGTGAAGACGTCGACGCGGGACCACCGCGGACTCCGGTATTACTCCACCGATGCGCCGGAATCGATCCTCAAACGCATCAACCAGGAATCGAAGCCGGCAGCAGGAAGCGACGGGGCCGACGGTGCGCTCGTCCTTTCGGGATTTGCTGCCGCGATATCCGGCGACTCCATCGAGTATCACTCCAGCGACCCGACCGTCCAGCAGGCGCAGATCGTCCGCGCTTCGGACGGCAAACACTCGATCGAATGGTCGACGACGCCGGTTCCGGAACACGCCGGCGGGACGACGCGCGCGTTTGTCTGGATGGCCGGTGTCGGATCCGCGAAGGGATCGCACGCCTTCATCCTTTCAGTGAACGGTGATTCTCTTCTGACGTTTCACAGTGCGGTCAGCCCGGCCGAAAGAACCTGGACGGTCGACGGCATCCACGGGTCGCGACTTTCGTTCGCCGCACAGTCCGTCGATGACTTCGGCGATCTGTTCGGGAATGCTCTTCTCACGCTTCCCGCCGATCTTGCCCCCGCCGGCAAACCGGTGACGCTTCGCATCAGGGGGAAAACGCGGAGAGCGGGGACTGGGTGATGACGTTCAAGCACCCGTTGACGGAATGCTTCCGCGTCCGCAACGAATACGGCCTCGTTCACCGCGGCGAACAGTCGATGCAGCTTCTTCGCGTCGATGTTGAACACCTTGGCCCTACGACAACGGCGACGGTCCTCGCTGAGGGAGTCGACCCGTTGAAGGCCACCGTTGTGCCGGGACAGTCCACGCTCTATCTCCCGGTGCCTGAGGTAACCCGCGAGACTTCGCTTCCGGTTCGCATCGAGGTGGGACGGGCGCCGGCCCTTGCAGACAATGTCGTTGTCCGACCCACGAAAGCCGTGGGCTACGTCCCGGCTGACAAGGATCGTGAGTCCGTGTCCAAGTCGCTCGAATACGCCATCGATGATTTTTCCATCGCGACGCTGGCAAAAGCGATGGGGAAGAAGGACATTGCTGCGACCTATGACCGTCGCGCGGAGGGTTATCGCAACCTCTTCGATCCCTCAACGGGATTTTTCAGGGGAAGGAACCTTGACGGGTCGTGGGTTACGCCGTTCAATCCGCGGTTCTCGACCGAGAAACAACCGGAATATACCGAGGGGAACGCGTGGCAATATCTCTGGCTCGTTCCGGAGGATGTGAAGGGGCTGATCGGGTTGCTCGGCGGAAGAGAGAAATTCGATGTCAAACTCGATTCGCTCTTCAACCAGAGTTCTGATCTCGACGATACCGGAGCGCCGCCCGATGTGTCGGGCCTTATCGGCCTGTATGCGCAGGGGAACGAGCCGAGTCATCACATCGCCTACCTCTATGACTATGATGGAAATCCCTGGAAGACGCAGAACATCGTCCACCGAATCATGACGGAATTCTACAAAACGGGCGTCGCAGGGTTGTGCGGGAACGAGGATTGCGGGCAAATGTCCGCATGGTATCTGTTCAGCGCGCTCGGATTCTATCCGGTGACTCCCATCGGGGGCGTGTACGCCATCGGCAGCCCGATGGTCAGCCGCGCGGTTCTCACGGTCGGCCATGGCAAGACGTTCACCGTTGAGGCAAAAAATCTTTCAGACACGAATTACTATATTCAGTCCGCGACGTTGAACGGCAAGCCTCTTAACGAGCCCTGGTTCACCCACAGCACGATGCTCAAGGGTGGTACCCTCGCGCTGGTGATGGGTCCGAAACCGAACAAACAGTGGGGAAGCGCGCCCTCTGCCATGCCGCCGACGCTGCCGCCGCGCTGACGGGAATCCGGACGCGAATCCACACATCACGGCAATCTTTCGGAAGGACGAATGACGAGGAGCACGGTGAAGGTGACGATCCCTGCAATCCTGTTGCTGACAACGTTCGTCGCGGGGTGCGACCCGGCGTCGGCCGTTCAAACCGGAAATGACCCGCCGCAACCACGTGGCTATGTTGCGTACAAGACTCCGGTCCCCATCGTGATCGACGGGGACTTGACGGATCCTGCGTGGCAAGGTGCCGCATGGACCGATGACTTTGTCGATATCGAGGGGGACCTGAAGCCGATGCCGCGGTTCCGCACGCGCGCGAAAATGGCGTGGGACGACAATGCGCTCTATATCGCGGCGGAAATCCAAGAGCCCGATGTCTGGGCGACGCTGACCAGGCGCGATACCGTCATCTTCTATGACAACGACTTCGAGGTGTTCATCGATCCCAACAGCGACAACCATGAGTATTATGAGTTTGAGATGAATGCGCTGAACACGGTGTGGGATCTCTTTCTGCCGAAACCGTATCGGGATTCCGGCTCAGCGCACAACGAATGGAACATCGAAGGACTCAGGACCGCGGTCAAGGTCCAGGGGACCATCAACCATCCCGGGGATACGGACACCGGATGGACGGTGGAGATCGCGATGCCCTGGAAAGCGCTGGCGCAATATGCCCACCGATCGGCGCCTCCGGAAAACGGCGACCAATGGCGGATCAATTTTTCCCGGGTCGAGTGGAAGACTGATATCGTTCACGACCACTATCAGAAGGTGCCCGGCCTGCGGGAAGACAACTGGGTGTGGTCTCCGCAATGGGTCGTCGATATGCACCAGCCGGAGTTGTGGGGGTATGTGCAGTTCTCGACATCGAGCCCGGGGAACGATTCCTTTCACAACGATCCTTCGTGGCCTGCCAGGCTGGCGTTGTATCGCCTGTACAAAGCCGAAAAGGGCTTCCGTGCGGAGCATGGCCGGTATGCGGGCTCCCTTGAAGAATTGGGCATTGCCGCGGAATTCGAGGGAATGCGCTTCACAATCCTTCCCCGGCCCGGCGGCTATAGGGCGACCGCCCGCATGGGACAGATCGTGGTCCATGAAACGGAAGATTCCCGTTGTTGGGTGGAAGGACAATGAAAAAGAAGGGCGTCGGGCTTTCAACTGGAGTCCTCGCCATTGTCGACACCGAGACGACGCACGCGAGCCCCGTGTACGGCCGCATCATCGAGATCGGTGTCCTGCGGATTGAAGGAGGGGAAATCAAGCGGACCTTTCACTCGCTCGTCAATCCTGAACGCCCGATCCAGCCCGAGGTCGAGCTCGTCACCGGCATCAAGGCGTCGGAGCTTTCTTCCGCGCCGCAGTTTGGCGGGATTGCCGCGCGCCTCCGCACGGTTCTTGACGGGGCGCTCTTCGTCGCGCACAACGCAAAATTCGACTATGCCTTCATCCGGAACGAATTCCGGCGAGTCGGTCGTCCGTTTTCCGCACGCTGCCTGGATACCGTCGCTCTTTCCAAACGGTTGTTCCCCGACTTCTTGCATCATGATCTCAGCAGTTTGATCGCCCGGCACGATCTCGACTGTCCGCGGAGGCACAGAGCGCTTGACGACGCAAAAGCGTTGTGGCAATTCCTCCGGTATGCGCAAACGGCAGTGGGCGCGGAGACGTTCGCTGACGCGTTTCGCACGGTGGCCGGGGAGAACGCGCCGCCGAACCTGTCGAAGGAAATGGTCCGATCGTTGCCGGAAGGGACCGGCGTCTATCTTTTCTACGGGGCAAACGAAGAACTGCTTTACGTCGGGAAGAGCGTCAATATCCGGCGGCGCGTGCAGTCGCACTTCAGCATGACCGGCGCGGAGGCGAAGGGGATGCAGCTTCTGCAACAAACCCATCGCGTCGAAGCACGCCTGACGTCGGGCGAACTCGGCGCCCTGCTGCTCGAGTCACGGCTCATCAAGGAACTTCGACCCGTCTTCAATCGCGCGGCGAGAAAGAAACGGGAGTTGATCGTCCTGCTCCGCGAAATGAATGCCGCCGGGTACGCCACGGCAACGATCGAGGCCCGGGACCATATCGAAGCGGCGGAACTCGATTCCATTTTGACAGTCTTCAAACACCGGGCGCAAGCGCGCGAATATCTCGCCGGTCTTTCAAAAGAGTCTGAACTCTGTCTGAAGCTTCTCGGCCTCGAAAAAACAAAGGACGCATGCTTTCAGTACCAGCTGCACCGCTGTCGGGGAGCATGCGTGGGCGAAGAAGATCCGCGATCGTATAATGCCCGGTTCGAAGAGGCGTTTGCCAGGCGAAAAATCCAGGCCTGGCCGTACCGGGGAGCGATCCTCATCACGGAACACAATGAAGACGGCGGCGGAGAAACGTTTCTTGTCGACCATTGGTGTCTCCTCCTCTCTGCACGGCATTCCGACGAGGGTTTCCAGGAGATCATCCCGGGACTCGAGCGCTTCGATTATGACAGCTATAAGTTGATCTATCGGTTCCTGAAGGAGCCGCGGAATAAGAAGAAGATCCGTGTTCTTTCTCCTCACGAAGTGACGGCGCTCTTTACCCAGGCTCAGTTGTAACGGCCTTCCCTGATCCGACACCATTGGACGACATCCCATGAAATCCTTCCTCGCAGTCATGACACTTCTCTGCCAGCTTGCGGTTGCACAGGGCGTTTCACCCTACGTCAGGGAAAGCACCTGGCAGGAGACGGTCCGACGTTCTGCCGATTCCCTGCACCGGATGGTTACTGCGATGCAGCACTGGGAGAGGGCAAGAATGGGTCCGTGGTATGTCATCGGTCCGTTCATAAGCAGCCATGACGATCCTTTTCACGAAGTCTTTCCTCCGGAAGTTGCCGTCAACCTTGATCGCCGGTACGGTGCATTGAAATGGATGAAACGCGCGGACTGGCAGAGCGGAAGAGTGACGGATCTCCTTCCTGCGCCGTGGTGTGCATCGTACCTGACACGAACGATCAACGTCCCGCGCGATACGGTGCTGACACTCTATCTCGGGAGCGACGACGGCATCCAGGTCTGGGTCAACGCCGGCCTCATCCTGCAGGACAGCGCCTCTCGGGGGTGCGAACCGAACCAGGATACTGCGACGGCGCGGTTGCGAAAGGGAAGAAATATTTTGCTGATGAAAATCAGCAACGGCGGAGGCCCGACAGCATTTTACTTTTCACTCCTCGGTCCGAACAAAGATGGCCTCTGGGAACGCGTGGAGAAGGACTTTCCGGCAACTGAGACGTTGCGCGAAATGTACTGGGAACGTGCGGACAGCATCTGGGATGCGGAATGGGCGGCGGGGGACGTCGCGGAACTCGGGAGAAGATATTGGTCGGCGTTCGTCCGAACGGCCGCCGAGATCGGCATGACGGTCGGCCCACAACCTGTCGTGAAGACCGCTTCCGATCTCGCCCGTGTCCGTGAGCAGTATATCGAAGCCAGGCGCAAGGAGTATGATCAGTATGCCCATCTCACACCGAAGGAGTCCCCCGAACCGGGCATTCATGGCCCGGCAGTCTTCGGCGTCCGGCCGGGGCATCCATTTTTTTACCGGATCCCTGCCACCGGGAACCGGCCGATGACCTTCTTTGTGCACGGGCTTCCAGGCGGCCTCCTCCTGGATACGACCACCGGACAAATCACGGGGAGTATCAGCACGCGCGGAGACTATAAGGTTGTTTTCAAAGCGACGAACGCTCTCGGGTCTGCGATGAAGGATTTTGATATCGTCGTCGGGGACCGGATTGCGCTCACACCGCCGCTCGGATGGAACAGCTGGAATTGCTTCGCATCAGCCGTCGACCAGGAGAAGGTCCGGAGCGCTGCCGATGCCATGGTTTCCAGCGGACTTGCCAACCACGGATGGACGTACATCAATATCGATGATTGCTGGATGGTCCGCCCCGGTTCGAGCGACCCGCAGACCATGGGAATTCCGCGAAACACGAGCGGGCGGATCAACCCGAATGCGAAGTTCCCGAATATGCCGGGACTTTCGGAGTACATTCATAACAAAGGACTCAAACTCGGCATCTACTCCTCCCCGGGTCCGTTGACCTGCGCAGGCTACACCGGCAGCTATCAGCATGAAAATGACGATGCCCGACAGTATGCAGAATGGGGTGTCGACTATCTGAAATACGACTGGTGCTCGTACGGCGATATCAACCGCGACACCTCCCGCGCGGGATACGAATTGCCGTACAAGATCATGCGTCGTGCCCTGGACTCCGTGAACCGGGACATCGTCTTCAGTCTCTGCCAATACGGGATGAAGCAGGTATGGGAATGGGGGGATTCCGTCGGCGGCAATTGCTGGCGGACGACGGGAGACATTACCGACACCTGGCAGAGCATGTCGAGCATCGGGTTCGGACAGAACGGTCATGAGCGCTTTGCAGGGCCGGGACGCTGGAACGATCCGGACATGCTTGTCGTCGGCTGGGTGGGCTGGGGTCCGCAATTGCACCCGACACGGTTGACACCGGAAGAACAGATCACGCACATCACTCTCTGGTCCCTGCTTTCGGCGCCGATGCTCATCGGCTGCGACATGACCCGGCTCGACGCATTCACCTACGGACTGTTGAGCAACGATGAGGTCCTGGATGTTGATCAGGATGCGCTCGGTGTTCAGGGACGTCGCATCGCAAAGCAGGGAGATGCGGAGGTCTGGGTCAAGCCGTTGTCCGATGGCTCGATGGCCATCGGGTTGTTCAACCGCGGATCCCAGAAAACGACCATCACGGTCGACTGGAAGGAACTCGGCATCACGGGAATGCACCGCGTCCGCGATCTGTGGAGACAAAAGGACCTCGGGGATTTTTCTGAAGCATACACGACACCGGTGGGGCGACACGGCGCGGCGCTGCTCCGCGTCTCCGCACCACACTAACATCCACAGCGCAACCACCATGACTACGGAACAGAACAAGAGATCCACCATCATCGCCGGCGTGGGAGGGTTCATTGGGTTGTCGGCGCTTTTGATCATCGCGGGGTGTCGCCCCACCGCCGAGGTCACCAAAGAGGAACTTGTGAAAGAGCCGCCGATCTCCGTTGTTCCCATGCCGTCGTCGCTCACGACCGCGCCGGGGACATTCCGTCTTTCTCCTTCGACGAAGATCTTTGTCCCTGCAGGCAATGCCGATGTGCGGAAGATTGCGGGTCGGTTGCTCGATATCATCGGTCGGTCGTTTGCCGTCCGTCCGGTGATCGCCGAGGGTGAACCGACGGATTCCGATGCCATCGTCTTTACGCTTGACTCTTCGACGGCGAATTCGATTTCGCCGGAAGGGTACCGGCTCTCCGTGACCGGATCGGCCGTCAGACTCGTCGCCGCGAAGCCGGCGGGATTGTTCTACGGGGTGCAAACGCTCCTGCAGCTGTTGCCGCCCGCAATCGTATCCCGTTACCCGGTATTGCAGCGATGGGTCGACCTTCCCTGCGTCTCGATTGTCGACGCCCCGCGGTTCTCCTGGAGGGGCGTGCATCTCGATGTCTCCCGGCACTTTTTCCCGAAAGAGTTTGTCAAACATTACATCGATCTCCTCGCGATGTACAAGATGAATGTTTTCCACTGGCACTTGACCGACGACAACGGGTGGCGGATCGAGGTCAAGAAATATCCGAAACTCACGAGTGTGGGCGCCTGGCGTGTCGACCGGGAAGACCAGCCGTGGTCGCAGCGGCAGCAACAGCAGCCCGGCGAGGTCGCAACCTACGGGGGTTACTACACCCAGGAAGACGTGAGAGAGGTCGTGGCCTATGCCGCCGATCAATTCGTGACTGTCGTCCCGGAAATCGAAATGCCTGCACACTCGGTGGATGCCCTCGCCGCATACCCCCAGTATTCGTGCACCGGCGGACCGTTCACCGTTCTTCCCGGAGGCTACTGGCCGAACGCCAGCATTTTCTGCGCGGGGAACGACAGTACGTTTGTGCTTCTCGATGATGTCCTCGATGAGGTGGCCTCGCTTTTTCCCTGTCCGTACATCCATATCGGCGGGGACGAGGCGGATAAGACGAACTGGAAGAAGTGTCCGAAATGTCAGGGAAGGATCAAGGCGGAAGGATTGAAGAACGAAGAGGAGTTGCAGAGCTACTTCATCAAAAGGATTGAGAAGCACCTTAACAGCATCGGGAAGCGGCTGATCGGGTGGGATGAGATTCTGCAGGGCGGACTTGCGCCGGATGCCACCGTGATGTCCTGGCGTGGCACGGAAGGAGGGATCGCTGCCGCAAATCAAGGACATGATGTTGTCATGTCGCCGACGAAGTATTGCTACTTCGATTATTATCAGTCAAAATCCGGAGAACCTCTCGCGGGCGGGGGATTTCTTCCGCTGGACACGGTCTACGCCTACAACGTCATGCCACCGGGACTCACTGCCGACGAACAGCGCCATATCCTCGGAGCGCAAGCGAATCTCTGGTCCGAATACATTCCCACGCCGGTCCATGCCGAGTACATGCTTCTTCCGAGGATGCTCGCCCTCGCGGAAGACGTATGGACTCCTCCCGCGCGAAAGAACTACGCGGAATTTCTGGGGCGGGTGCTCAATCAGTACAAACGGTTTGACGCAATGGGCGTAAGCTATCGGGATTTTCGGAAAACCGAACATACCGACATCACGCACTGACATGCAGGGACGTGGAGGGCGCCATCAATTTGATGGCTCATAAAGAGATCGAGCGGGCAGGCTTCCGATCGAAGGGCACTGAATTAATCTGATCGTTTGATGGGCTTTTCTCCCGACACAGGAATCAGCCTGCAGGCCGCTCTTAGCAACTGACTGCTCTCGCCCCCGAGGTCCAAGCTTTCGAGTCTCTCCCCCCTTCTCACCCCTCTTTTTTTTTAATTTTGTGAGTGTCCGTTATTGCTTTTTACACAGGAATTTTGTATATTCATTGCTGGCCACCAAACCCTCAGTGCGCATTTGGTGTCAAATGCGGGAACCAAGAGGACCACAGATCTGCAGCGGGCCGCAATAACAGCGTAACACACAGGATTATTGAAAATTTGTAATCCAAGGCCTCGATTTACCTGCCATTTCCGGCATCAACATGAGAATGCCAGGGCATTTTGTGGAACTCTTTCGTGTTAGTATAGTATAATACTTATCTGCCGGGTACCGTCAAATCAACTCCTCAAAAGGAGGCTGTCGTGAAAAAGGAAGTCCAGAACGTTTGCCGCTTCTGCGGGAACGAATTCCAAGGGCCAAGTGGTGCGTATCGATGTCCTCGTTGCAAGAAGAGAGAGCTCGAATACAAGGCACAGCGGGAGAAGCTCAGAAAGAGTCTCCCTTATTATCTCAAGACGGACATTTGACCATGAGTGTGTCGTCGTGAAATGAGAAAAGGCCTTCTTGCGCAGAAGGCCTTTTCTTTTGATTCCGGTCGTTCGGCCCTCCCCGGTGGGGGAGGCGCTTCGCCAAATGCAGTCTACTGTCCAAACACCTCGTCATAGTCCTCATGAGCCGCCTGAACAACGCGTCGTGCATGGTCGACATCATACACCCGTTCGATGAAGACTTCGTCGGGAGCAGGAGGGACCATTTTGTAGGTCGCAAAATAGTGCCGCAACCTCTCGATCCATACCGGAGGAATATCCGCAATGGATTTGGCCCCGCCCCAGACGGAGTCGTTCTGCAGAACGGCGATAATCTTGTCGTCCGCCTCGCCGTGGTCGATCATATGGATCCCGCCGATGACGCGGGCGTTGAGGATGACTTCGGATCGACTGATCGGACGTTCACTCAGGACGCAGATGTCCAGCGGGTCGCCGTCCCCCTTTTTGACGACAGGCGAGAGGGCGCCGACGCGGGTGGCGCAGTAGGTCCGGGGGATGAAGCCGTATAGCGACGGCGGGAGAGACGATGTCCTCTGCGGCCTGTCAACACGAAGATACCCCGTTGTCTTGTCCACCTCATACTTTATCCCGTCGAACGGGGTGATCTCGATAAACGCGTGCACCACCTCCGGCGGGTTTGGCCCGAGTTCCAGACCATGCCAGGGATGGGGGCGCCAGCGGTAAAACGGAGTAGGAAAGCCCATGCGCTACGCTCCTTCAGAAAGAAGGAGCAATGTACGAATCCCGGGAGTGAATAACCACGTCTTCGTGTTCAACCCACGCTATCCCCGTTCCCCAGCCCCAACCAACGCCTGAACTTCCCTTTCGCCATGACCTTGTTCGCACAGAGTGTGATAATCCCGGGGCTTGACTGTGAAACATTTAATCGTATATTTACGTTAAACGATACAACAACCGGGTGGACCCCATGGCGTACAGCAAGGCAGAAGAATTTAAACCCGCTGACCAATCACTGGCGGATTTTGCGAAAGCCATCGCTCATCCGGCGCGCGTGATGATCCTCCGGACGCTCGCCAGCAAGAAACAGTGCATCTGTGGAGATCTCGTCGATGTGCTCCCCCTCGCGCAGTCGACGGTGTCCCAACATCTCAAGGCGTTGCGGGAAGCGGGCCTGATCACCGGTGAAATCGAGGGACCGCGATCCTGCTATTGTCTGGATGCAAAGGCCGTCCAGAAATTCGGCGCCATGCTGAACGCGTTCGTCGAACTCCTGCGCGAAGCGACGCACGAGGAATGCTGCTGACTCCCCACAACGAAAGGGCAAGACCATGTCGGGCTCAGAGATCAAAGAAAACGTCCGGAAACATTACGCGGAAATCGCCGTCCAGGGTCCTCCCCGCAGCGCTTCGGGCTGTTGCGGCAGTACCCCCTGCGGCTGCGAGAGCGACAACATCGAGCTGTCGGCCGACTACGCGAAACTTCCGGGGTATGTTCCCTCCGCCGATCTTGGACTTGGTTGCGGAATCCCTGTCGATATCGCAGGAATGAAGGACGGGGATACGGTCCTCGATCTCGGGTCCGGCGCCGGGAATGACGTCTTCGTCGCACGACACCTCGTCGGGAATGCCGGGCGGGTTATCGGACTCGACATGACCGAGGAAATGATCCGGAAGGCGAACGCCAACAAGGCAAAACTCGGTTACACGAATGTCGAATTCCGGCTGGGCGAAATCGAGGAGATGCCCGTTGAACCCGACAGCATCGATGTCGTCATCAGCAATTGCGTCCTGAACCTTGTCCCCAATAAGGAGAAAGCGTTCGCGGAAATCTACCGCGTTCTCAAGCCGGGCGGCCACTTCTCGATTTCCGATATCGTCCTCACCGGCGAACTCCCGCCTTCGATCGCCGCCGACATCGCGATGTATGCCGGCTGCGTCTCCGGCGCGCTGCAGAAGGAGGACTACCTTGAAAAGATCCGTCAGGCGGGTTTCGTGACCATCGCGGTAAAGCGCGAGAAGCTTGTTCCGCTCCCGGAAGAATCCCTGACGAAGGATCAGGGCAGTCGCTTCTCGGTATGGAGCATCACGGTGCTTGGAGAAAAATCAAAGGAGCCGAAGGCGCCATGAGCGCATACGCCGAAATCCCTTCTTCAATAACCATTCGACTCTCACGGCCGGCTGACCTGCAGGCTGTGGAAGCGCTTCTCTCGACGGCATCGCTCCCCCTCGCCGGGGTGAAGGAACATTTCCCGGCGTTTCTTGTTGCCGATCGGCAGGGCGGCATCGTTGGTGCGATCGGCATGGAGTTGTACGGACGAACAGGTTTGCTCCGTTCGCTGGTCGTCACGACCGCGCTGCGCTCAACAGGCATCGGAGGCGCATTGTACGATGCCATGATGACGGAAGCGCACAACAGGGGAGTTTCAGAAGTCGTATTGCTGACGACGACGGCATCACCATACTTCGCCCGAAAAGGGTTCCGTGTCGTGCAAAAGGAATCTGTCCGTGGTGAGGTGACACGATCTCTGGAGTTCACGGGTGCATGTCCGTCGACCGCAACCGTCATGCGCCGTGCGATCGGTCAGCGTGTCCTCATTCTGTGCACGGGCAACGCCTGCCGGAGTCAGATGGCGGCGGCATTCCTCCGGTCGTTTGACCCCTGGCTCGAGGTTTCTTCGGCCGGCACCGAACCTGCCATTGCGGTCTCCCCATTGACGATGCAGGTTATGGAAGAGGCCGGCGTATCACTCAGGAATGCCCGACCGCGGAATGTCGACGAGGTTGTGTCGCAATCGTTCGATTTCGTCGTGACCGTGTGCGATCATGCCCGGGAAACCTGTCCGGTGTTTTCCGGGACTGTGCGGAACCGGCGGCACTTCGGGTTTGAGGATCCGGGAAACGCTCGCGGTTCCGAGAGCGAACGACTGGCGATCTTTCGCGCAACGCGGGACAGGATCCGGGCGACGTTCCGCGAGTTTTACGAAAGAGAGCTTTTGTGATCCGGCTGGTTGATGCTTCCTTTTTCAAGACCCGCAGTCCCATTTCTGCTCCCGCCGCTCCCGCTCTTAGGAATCCGGCGCATACATCATTCCCGGAAACACCCATTTCAGGCCGGATTCATGATATTGTCTCGGCATTGAATTTGTATCAAATATGTCAAGTCTTCCGTGAATGCTGAGTGTTCTGCGGAGGGCTTTCGACCCGGCGGTGCAAAAGACGGATCAGGCTCTTACCTCCCCCTGTTATGAGAGCCATTGCACGTTAGAGACTTGTCGGGCGTTCGGCACGGGATCCATTCCCCGATGTAGCGACGATCGCTATCCGTGCCTGTACCATACAGGCATCCCATCCGTCCCGTAATTCGCTTTCAGCGCCGCTGCATGGCATCGGGCTTCTCTCGTCATACACCCAGGGACCACGAAGGTGATGGATCCAATGATGGACATCGACGAGATCGTCGACTACATCCGGCATGATGCCGTTCTCTTTGCTTCAGCCTGGAATAACGAACTCCGGCAACATGGCCGGGGAGCGATCGTCATTCTTTCGCCGGGGACCCCTTCCGGTTCAGCCGAGGTGAAAGTGGAATTCTGGACGGTGGACGAGATTCGCTCGTCGCTCCGCGTGCTGAAAACCGAAGACGAATTCGTCTTTCGTTGGATTCACCAGTGTGAAGACGAAGGAGGACTTCCGGTGATGGTTCTGGCCCCGAGTACGAAGAATCCCGGCAGCTTCGAATTGTGCTTCCACCGCTTTATCTCACCCCCTGACTGACAGACATCTCCCCATCTCCCCATCTCCTCGCGCTTCTCCCGCTCAGCTTGTCCCTCGTGACAACATTCCGTATCTTTGTATCACTCACCCAGATTACGGAGGTTTCTATGAAGGTCCTCGTTACCGATGGCATCTCCGCCGATGGCGCAAAGATTCTTCTTGATGCCGGACTGACTGTCGACCAACTGACATTGACACCGGAACAGCTGCTGACGAAAATCGGAGCGTATGACTGCATTCTGGTCCGCTCTGCGACAAAAGTCACGAAGGACGTCATCGACGCGGGAACAAATCTGAAGGTCATCGCGCGCGGGGGTGTCGGGGTCGACACCATCGATGTTGCACACGCGAAGGAGAAGCACATCCTCGTTCTTAACACGCCTGCGGCATCGGCGATCTCTGTCGCGGAGCTGACGATCGGACATCTGCTCGCCGTCAGCCGGTTCCTGAACCTGAGCTCGATGGAAATGCGCCAGGGGAAATGGCCGAAGAAGGAGTACTCCAAAGGCTTTGAGGTGTTCGGCAAGACTCTCGGCGTCATCGGTCTGGGCAATATCGGCAAGGAAGTCGCTCGTCGCGCCCTTGCTCTTGGCATGAAGGTTCTGGCCTATGATCCTCCGTTCACCCCGATGGAATTCTTCGTCGAGATTACGACGAAAGAACGGCTCCTCTCCTCCTCTGACTTCATCACCCTGCATATTCCTCTGGACAAAGGGCGCGGCCCCGTCATCGGAAAGAAAGAGTTCGCGATGATGAAGAAGGGGGTCGTCATCATCAACTGTGCTCGAGGCGGGGTCGTCGACCAGGCCGCGCTTCTGGAGGGGCTCAACAATGGCACGGTGGCCGGCGCCGGGCTTGATGTGTTCGAACATGAACCGCCGACAGAAGCCGAAATGGCCCTGATCAACCACCCGCGCGTGAGCGTTTCACCGCATGTGGGGGGGTCGACGTTGGAGGCCCAGGCGCGAATTGGAACGGAAATCGCAGTGAAGGTGGTAAAGGCGCTCGTCGGCTCACAACAGGATTGACGCGGTCCTCACCGCTGTTGCGAATGGCTCATGCATGCCGGAACCTTGAGCCATGCTGCGAACGTTCATTGAAAAGAGCCCGAGAGCAAGAGGAGGAGTCATGAACGGTGTGAATCCAATGGTGTCTTCCGTGCGCGTCGCCGTGACGCGAACGATCGTCGTGGCTGCACTGACGCTTGCGTCTGCGTCCCTTGTGTTCGCCGCGGCGAAGCGATCCGAAGCCGAGCCCGGAAAACCCGCTCCGGGATTTCAGCTTGTCAACAGCAAAGGGAAGGATCTCTCCCTGAGCGACTTTCGGGGAAAGTATGTCGTGCTTGAATGGGTGAACTACGAGTGTCCGTTCGTCGGCAAACAGTACCGGAGCGGAAACATGCAGGCGCTGCAGAAGGCCTACACGGCAAAGGGCGTCGTGTGGCTTTCGATCTGCTCGTCGGCGCCGGGCCGACAGGGGTACTACCAGGGTTCGGAACTCGCGGAACGCATCGCCGCCATGAAAGCCGTCCCGACGGACTATCTTGTCGATGCCAGCGGCGACGTCGGACAGCGCTACGGCGCAAAATCGACCCCGACGATGGCGGTCATCGATCCGAAGGGAATCCTCCTGTACGAAGGCGGGATCGACGATATTCCTTCGACCGACGTTGCAGACATTCCGCGCGCGCACAATTTCGTGCGTGAGGTTCTTGATGCCGCGCTCGCCGGGAAGCCGGTCCCCCTGAGCTCGAGCAGGGCATACGGGTGTTCCGTCAAGTATAAATGAGCGGTGGAGCTTCGCTTGCGCTAATCAGAAATCCTCGGTATCTTGCCTCTTCGAATTTCCGTCCGTCAACCGCTTCATCTTCCTGAGCGTGCGTGCGATTCCGACCCTCTCTCACCCAATTGATTTTTGTCGGGATGGGCATCGGCCTGCTGGTCGGCTGGTATGCTCCTGACCTCGCAATTTCGCTCCGGCCGCTGAGCACAATTTTCATCCGGCTCATCAGAAGCCTGATTGCGCCGCTGATCTTCTCGACCCTCGTCGTCGGTATTGCCGGTCATGGCGATCTCAAACAGGTGGGACGCATGGGCATCAAAGCCCTGATCTACTTTGAGATTGTGACGACGCTCGCCCTGATCATCGGTCTCGTGGCAGTGAACGTCATCCGTCCGGGTGACGGCGTGAACCTCCAGGCGGCCGTGCAATCCACCGATATTGTCGCGAAACAACAAACCGTGTCGGAGATCGTATCGCACATTGTTCCGCAAAGCATTATCGAGGCGATGGCGAACGGCGAGGTTCTTCAGATTGTCGTGTTCGCCACGATCTTCGGCATCGCGTTGGCGCTCGTGCCTGAAGAGCGCAGAAAACCGGTCCTTTCGTTTTTCGACGGGATCGCGTCGGCGATGTTCAAGATGACCGGCATCGTCATGCGCTATGCCCCGATCGGTGTGGGCGCTGCGATTGCCTTCACCGTCGGGCACCGCGGCCTCGGCGTCCTCGTCAATCTCGGTCTGCTGATCCTCACCCTTTACCTCGCACTGGCGGCGTTCATTCTCCTGGTGCTCCTTCCGATCGTGATCCTCGCCGGCATCCCCCTTCGGAAATTCTTCAACGCCGTGAAAGAGCCGGCGATCATTGCGTTCTCGACGACAAGCTCCGAAGCGGCGCTTCCGCTGGCCTTCGAGAACATGGAGGCGTTCGGAGTCCCGAGGAGGATTGTGGCTTTCGTTCTCCCGACGGGCTACAGTTTTAACCTGGATGGGAGCACGCTGTATCTTTCCCTCGCGGCGATTTTTGTCGCACAGGCCGCCGGGGTCGCCATGCCGATCGAATCCCAGGTGCTGATGCTCTTCACGCTGATGTTGACGAGCAAAGGGGTGGCAGGGGTCCCACGGGCCTCGCTGGTGATCCTGGCGGGGACGCTGGCGGCTCACGGTCTTCCCCTCGAGGGTGTCGCGGTGATCCTCGGCGTGGATGAAATTCTCGACATGGGCCGGACCGCGATCAACCTGGTCGGTAACTGTCTTGCCACTGCGGTCGTCGGCCGCTTGGAAGGTGTCACGTTCAACAACGGGTAGCGCCTTATGGATATCGTTCGGGGCATCATCGGTCTGGTGGTCGTGACGTTCCTCGCATTCCTGCTTTCGTCCAACCGGAAAGCAATCCGCTGGCGTCTTGTGCTGACGGGCATCGCGATGCAGTTCGTCTTTGCGTTCCTCGTCGTGCGGACAGACATCGGTCGGGAGATCTTCAATGCCATCAGCAAATTCTTCGTGTTCCTCTTCGGGTTTGCCGGCGACGGAGCACAGTTTGTTTTTGGGAATCTGGCAAAGGGATCGGGGGAGGGGAGCCTCGGGTTCTTCTTCGCGTTCCAGGTCCTGCCGACCATCATCTTCTTCGCCTCGCTGATGGCGGTGCTGTATTATCTGGGGGTCATGCAGCGTGTCGTGCAGGGGATTGCCTGGGTGATGGCCCGGCTTCTGAAGACGTCCGGCGCGGAATCGCTCGACGTGGCGGCGAACACCTTCATCGGACAAACCGAAGCGCCGCTCGTGATCAGACCCTATCTTTCGTCGCTCACGCAATCCGAATTGTATACGGTGATGACAAGCGGTATGGCCCACATTGCCGGGGGCGTGCTTGCGGCGTACGTGCAGATGCTTGCGGTGGCGCTGACCAAATCGCAGTCTGTTCCGCTGGACCAGGCGCAGATCCAGTTTGCCGGGAACCTGCTCGCGGCATGCATCATGGCCGGCCCGGCCACCATGGTCGTCGCGAAGATGATCCTGCCCGAGAGCGAAGAGCCGAAGACAATGGGGACCGTCAAGGTGAAACTCGAGAAGACGTATTCCAACGTCATCGAAGCGGCCGCGGGAGGAGCGGGAGACGGCGTGCGACTCGCCTTGAACGTCGCGGGAATGCTCCTGGCGTTTATCGCCCTGATCGCGTTGATCAACTTCGTCCTTGGCTGGTTCGGCAACGTCAGCGGTCTGAACGCAGCCTGTCAGACAAACTTCGGACAACCGCTTTCCCTTGAGCTCTTGTTCGGCCTGGTGTTTCAGTTCATCGCGTTTGCCATCGGCGTACCGTGGAAGGACGCCCTGAACGTCGGGAGCCTCATGGGCATCAAGCTTGTCCTGAATGAATTCGTGGCCTATCTTCGCATGGCGGACATGGTCGGCGCGGGGCAGCTCTCCAGCAAAGCCATCGTCATTGCCACGTATGCGCTTGCAGGGTTTGCAAACTTCAGCTCCATCGCAATCCAGATCGGCGGGCTCAGTCCCCTTGCCGAAAACCGGCGCTCCGACATCGCGAAATTCGGAATGAAAGCCGTGATCGGCGGAACGATCGCGACCTGGATGACGGCAGCGATCGCCGGAATCCTTGCTTAAGATGCCCACAGGTCTCTCACGTCCTCCTGACCAAACCCGACTATGAAAAAATACCGCTGGTTTGTTCTCGGTGATCTCAACGGCTTTTTCGGGTTGATGATCGACAACGTCACGGTCCTCTCGTTCCTCGCGGGCATCCTCATCTTTGTCTTCAAGTATCCGGCCGACATCGTGTACGGCCGCATGTTTCCCGGAACCGCGTTCGGCGTGCTCTTCGGCGATCTCGTTTATACCTGGATGGCCTTCCGGCTTGCGAAGAAGACGGGAAGCCAGACGGTCACGGCCATGCCGCTCGGCCTGGATACACCGTCGACGATCGGGATCGCGCTGGTGGTCCTCGGGCCCGCGTTTGTCGGATTAAAGGCCGGGGGGATGAACGAGCGCGATGCCGCGATGATGACCTGGTATATCGGCATGGCGACCATGGTCATGATCGGCATCGTCAAGGTGATTTTTTCATTCATCGGCGGATGGGTACAGAAGATCGTGCCGCAGGCGGGACTCCTGGGGTCGCTGGCGGGCATCGGGCTCGCGTTGATCGGCACGATACCGCTGCTGGATATCTTCGGGATGCCGGTGGTCGGGCTCGTCGCCCTCGGGCTGGTCTTTTATTCGCTCGTCGCGTCGATCAAGCTTCCCGGACGGTTACCCGGTGTCCTCGGTTCGGTGGCCATCGGGACTGCGCTTTATTATCTTCTCGGTCCCTCGGGGATCATTGGCGGGACGTTTGCCGGAGCACCTCCCATCGATCTTCACGTCGGGGTTCCCATTCCCACGCTGGATTTTCTTCAGGGGATCGTCCCGGCGCTCAAGTACCTTCCGATCGCCATACCGTTCGGAATTCTTACTGTTGTCGGGGGGATCAATACTACGGAGAGTGCCCGCGTTGCGGGCGATGATTACAGGACGCGCGACATTCTTCTGGCCGAGGCATTTGCCACCTTGCTTGCAGGTGTGACCGGCGGCGTTGCGCAATCGACGCCGTATATCGGACAACCGGCGTACAAGCGGATGGGATCGCGTGCGGGGTATACGCTCTTGACAGGGGTCTTCATCGGTTTGGGAGGAGTGCTCGGGTTTGTCTCTTTCATCATCGAGCTGATTCCACGGGCGGTCCTCGCCCCGATTCTGGTGTTCGTCGCCATCGACATTATGGTGCAGTCATTCCAGGCATGCCCCGCGCGTCACGCGCCGGCGGTGGCGTTTGCATTTTTCCCCACGGTGGCGCGTTTGCTTGCGATCAAGTATGGCACCCCGGACATTGTCCCTCCTGCGGTTTTTCAACAGCTCCTTACTCTTCCCGGAAGGGCATTACCGGAAATGCTCGTGACGGTGGCGCTCGGCAATGGCTTTATTGTGACGGGTATGCTGTGGGGGGCATTCACTGCGGAGATGATCGATCGGCGGCTGATCCGCTCGGCGGCCTATCTGGCAGTCCTTGCGGTGTTGACGTTTTTCGGCGTCATTCACTCCTCGTCGCCGGATGGAGTGATGTATCTTCCGTGGACGCTCACCGGACTGGCTCGCGCGGTGCCGTATCAATTTGCGCTCGCGTACGCCGTCCTCGCGGCGATGGTGGTGGGTCTCTCGTTTACGAAAGCAAGCAAAGAACCGGCCGCAATTCACTGAACCAAAAGACAACACTCAGTAGATGATCGTCAGAAGCAACCGCGGTTGACTATCGTCCATTCTCCAATGACTATTGTCTATCGATTTTTTTTGTTGAGGAATGTTCCTTCCTGCAGCTCCTCGAACGCCTGACGGAGCTGGTCCTGCGTGTTCATCACGATCGGCCCGTACCATGCGACCGGCTCCTCGAGGGGTTTGCCGGAAACGAGGAGGAACCGGATCCCTTCTTCACCCGCCTGAACGACGACCTCGTCGCCGCTGTCGAAGAGAATCAACGATCGATTATCGGCCTCGGTGGGTGGTGCCGTATCCGACCACCCGACGGCCTCGGTCGGAACCGAAAGCGGAGCCGACGCATTGCAGAATTTTCCCGAACCGGCGAACACGTACGCGAACGCATGGCGCGTTGTCTCGACCGGGAGCGATCGTCTCTTCCGCGGAGGGACAGAGACGTCGATATAGACAGGGTCGGCTGCGATTCCTTCCACCGGTCCCTTCTTTCCCCAAAACGATCCGCAGACAATTCTCGCACGCGTTCCGTCATCCTCGGTCACTTCAGGCACTTCCTCCGATTTGACTTCCTGATACCGCGGCTCCGTCATTTTCAACGATGACGGGAGATTCGCCCACAACTGAAACCCGTGCATCCGTCCGGCAGGATCGCCTTTCGGCATCTCCTGATGGATGATGCCTCTTCCTGCCGTCATCCACTGGACGTCGCCTGAGGCGATCGTGCCCCGATTCCCCATGCTGTCACCCGTGATCCACCGTTCCTGCAAGAACGTAGGTGATGGTTTCGATTCCCCGGTGCGGATGCCAGGGGAAGCCGGCCAGATAGTCTTCGGGGATGTCGTTCCGGAAGTCGTCAAGAAGAAGAAACGGGTCGAATTCTGTCGTGTTGCCGAAACCGAAGGCGCGCCGCAGGTGCACGCCTGCGCCTTCCAGCGTTGGCTTTGATTTGATGAGGCGTTTGATCGGTCGGATGGACATGCGCGCTCCAGTGGTGGTGAATTGTCGGCGACGGAGGTTGCTTTTTAAACACCGTTCTGCAGGTTTTCGTTCTGTGCGGGGGGGATCGGGAAAAGGCGGTCGGGCCATTCCGGCTGGCAATGGAACTCCATTCGGGCGAAGAGGAACCGCAGCGACAGTCCGCGCGTTTTACGTGAGAGGTAATCATGCCTGAATGGAAGGTCGAAGGGGCAGCATGAAACAAACGCTTTTCAACGGGAACGGATTAAACGGCAGCCCGAATTCGCTCCTGGACAAATCGCATCCCAGCTACAAATGGCTGGTGCTTGCCAACGTGATGATGGGAACGTTCATGGTCGTTCTCGATGCGACGATCGTCGATGTGTCGCTCGCGAAAATCATGGCCACGTTCGGCATCGGCGTGGACGAAGTGAAATGGGTCGCCACGGGCTATTTGCTCGCCTTCGCGATCGCCATTCCGACATCCGGTTGGGTCGCAGATCATTTTGGACACAAGCGCACCTACGCGCTCGGACTCGCCTTGTTCACGCTGGGCTCGCTTCTCTGTTCGCTCGCATGGAGTGAAGTCGCGCTGGTCCTGTTCCGCGTTGTGCAGGGATTGGGCGGCGGCCTGCTGATGCCGGTGGGGATGGCGATCATCACGAGAGAGTTTCCCCCCGAAAAACGCGGAGCGGCATTGGGCTTCTGGACTGTTTCCGCCGCAGCCTCGGTCTCTCTTGGACCGACGCTCGGCGGCTACCTGATCGACAATTTCGCGTGGCATTCCATTTTCGATATCAACGTCCCGGTGGGCATTCTGGGAGTCTTCGCGACGTATGTCATCCAGCGTGAATACAGGACTGCGACCAAGTCGCCGTTTGACTTCGCCGGCTTCGTGTCTGTCGCGACCTTCCTGACCTTTCTTCTCATCGCGTTCTCCGACGGGAATGCAGACTGGAATACGGGCGGCTGGACTTCCCCGCTCATCCTGTCGTGCTTCGCCATCGCGATCGTGGCGCTGATCGTATTCCTTATCATCGAGCTGACCATACGTTATCCGCTGGTCGACCTCTCCCTTTTGAAGCATTACAACTTCGGGATGGGGAACCTGATCCTTTTCATTTTTGGAATGGGGATGTTCGGGAGCACGTTCCTGCTCCCGCTCTATTTGCAGAATGCGCTCGGGTACACGGCGTACCAAGCCGGTTCGCTTTTCCTGCCGATCGGTCTGATCATGGCCGTCAGTGGTCCGGTGGCCGGAAAGCTTTCCGACAAGGTGAATCCGAAGTATCTCGCCTTCTTCGGGATCATCATGATGTCCCTCAGTCTTTTTGTCAACCGAACGCTCTCGCTGTTCTCGGAAACGTCGACGATCATGCTCTCGCTCTATATCCGGGGTGTGGGGATGGGATTCATCTTCGCCCCGCTCAGCACCCTTTCGCTCTCGGATATCCCCAGGGAAAAAATGGCGCAGGCGTCGGGCCTGTTCAATGTCCTTCGACAGATCGGCGGGTCGTTCGGCGTGGCGATCATGGGAACGCTTCTCACGATGCGGACCTCGTTTCACACGAGCATCTATGGAGAGTCCGTCGCGGCCGCTTCACCCGAAGCAAAGACCGTCCTCCTCGGCTTGACCCGGTTTGCCCAGAACGCGATGGGGGGGAATGTTGCGACGTCCACGATGCGGGCAGGTGCTTTGCTCGACTATCATCTGCAGCTGCAGGCATTTGTCTCGGCCGTCGACGATGACTTTTTGGTCGCGGCGATCATCACCCTTTTCTGCGTGGTCCCGATTTTGTTTTACCGGAAGAGGAAAGGACAGGCGGGAGTGAAAATTGCGGCGATGGACTGAAGGGGTATAGCCTTAACGGGAATCCGAAGTCCGCCGGAGTCGTTTTCCAGACGAAGGCGGAGAACCTCTATGCCAGGTTTTTGGATCTGGTGCGAGGAAAACAGGAGGGGGGAAAAGGTGTCGGGATATCCCGCTCGCTACGCTCGCGGGATTCTCATTCCGACAACGAACTTAGCCTCGCCGCCTTCGGCGGCTCGCTAAGTTCGGTCGGAATGGAAGTAGCCTTAACGGGAATCCGAAGTCCGCCGGAGTCGTTTTCCAGACGAAGGCGGAGAACCTCTATGCCAGGTTTTTGGATCTGGTGCGAGGAAAACAGGAGGGGGGAAAAGGTGTCGGGATATCCCGCTCGCTACGCTCGCGGGATTCTCATTCCGACAACGAACTTAGCCTCGCCGCCTTCGGCGGCTCGCTAAGTTCGGTCGGAATGGAAGTAGCCTTAACGGGAATCCGAAGTCCGCCGGAGTCGTTTTCCAGACGAAGGGGGAGAACCTCTATGCCAGGTTTTTGGATTTGGTGCGAGGAAAACAGGAGGGGGGAAAAGGTGTCGGGATATCCCGCTCGCTACGCTCGCGGGATTCTCATTCCGACAACGAACTTAGCCTCGCCGCCTTCGGCGGCTCGCTAAGTTCGGTCGGAATGGAAGTAGCCTTAACGGGAATCCGAAGTCCGCCGGAGTCGTTTTCCAGACGAAGGCGGAGAACCTCTATGCCAGGTTTTTGGATCTCGTGCGAGGAAAACAGGAGGGGGGAAAAGGTGTCGGGATATCCCGCTCGCTACGCTCGCGGGATTCTCATTCCGACAACGAACTTAGCCTCGCCGCCTTCGGCGGCTCGCTAAGTTCGGTCGGAATGGAAGTAGCCTTAACGGGAATCCGAAGTCCGCCGGAGTCGTTTTCCAGACGAAGGCGGAGAACCTCTATGCCAGGTTTTTGGATTTGGTGCGAGGAAAACAGGAGGGGGGAAAAGGTGTCGGGATATCCCGCTCGCTACGCTCGCGGGATTCTCATTCCGACAACGAACTTAGCCTCGCCGCCTTAGGCGGCTCGCTAAGTTCGGTCGGAATGGAAGTAGCCTTAACGGGAATCGAACCCGTATTTGAGCCTTGAGAGGGCTCCGTCCTAACCGTTAGACGATAAGGCCCCGGAATTTTAGATTTTGCGTTTTAGATTTTTGGAAAAGCGGCATCGGAAAGTTGCGACCAGCTAATTCTCAGTCGCCGCAGCTCTCAATTCATTCTGCAGAAACTAGCCGCTCCGCCTTAAGAATTTTAAAATCTAAAATCTAAATTTTAAAATTTCTCGCTGCCCCGCAAGGATTCGAACCTCGATAAGCAGATCCAGAGTCTGCCGTCTTGCCATTAGACGACGGGGCAATGATGCAAAGTTCAGTTAATCTAATCAATTTCGTTGAAACTGTCAACGAAGTCTGCCCCCGTTACTTCTCCGCATCGGCGCCGTTTCATCGTCAACCATTGACCTGATTGGACCTGCGGAGTTTCTTTCCAATCGGGCGGTGGTCAGGCTCGTCATGGCCCCAGAACTCCAGCGTTGCGGCAAGAACTGCCGTTTCACGGAACCACCGGACGGCGAGGAGGCGTTGATTCGGTAGCTGTCGCCCCCCGAGATTCGAGCCGGCCCATGATCGAGAGTGCAATGACGAACAATTCTTCCTCCTCCCCCCTTCGACGCGAACACAGATTCGTCCCTTCCCCAAGAGGGTTCCCCCTGTTGCGAACCGCCCTGAGCGTCCTCTGTGCCATCCTTGCGTTGAACGCGGGGAGCGCAAGAGCCCAGACTCCCTTTCTTGGACAGATCGAAATGTTCGCGGGTAATTTCGCCCCCGTGGGTTGGATGTTCTGTGAAGGTCAACTTCTCCCCATCTCAGAATATTCCCCGCTCTTCACCCTCATCGGGACGACATACGGGGGAGACGGGGTGCAGACCTTTGCGCTTCCGGACCTGCGCGGGAGAGTGATTGTCAGCGCCGGTCAAGGGCCGGGATTGTCGAACTACATCATCGGCGAAACGGGCGGCGCGGAAGCGGTGACCCTGACCCCGGATCAATTGCCGCCCCATTCCCACGCGCTTTTTGCAGACTCTCTTTCCGGAAGCTCGGATACACCCACCGGCCTGCTGCCGGCCGACGCTCCCGATGGGGTCCCGTCGTTTGGACCGAATCCTGTGGTGATGATGCGGAACGCATCGCTCTCGAGCACCGGAGGAAACATGCCGCACAATAATATGAAACCCTACCTCGTGATCGAGTATATCATCGCCGTTCAGGGCGTCTACCCTTCGCAGAATTAATTGGTCTGCCGGACCCCACTGCCATGATCCGCACCGATGCCACTCAAAAGGATTCCCAATGCTCCTGATCGATCCGGAGAACGCGCACACAACAATCGCCGGTGCATGCCTGACAGCCCTTGCTTGTGCTTTTCTGGCACCGCCTTCGGTGCAGGCACAGAATGCCACGCAACCGTATCTCGGACAAATCTTCGCGGTCGCCTTCGATTTTGCACCAAAGGGCTTCGCAGAGTGCAATGGACAGCTCATGCAGATCAACCAGAACCAGGCGCTCTTCTCCCTGCTTGGCACAACGTATGGGGGTGATGGAAGGACGACGTTTGCTTTGCCGGACCTGCGGGGACGTGTGGCAGTCGACGCGGCTTCCCTCATCTCGCTTGGCGAAATGGGGGGAGAGGAGGCGCACGCCCTTTCGGTCAGCGAAATGCCGGCACATACGCATCAGCTCAACGTCGGTACCGTCGTCGCCGGCTCTGCTTCACCGGACTCTTCTGTCTTTGCACGGGATCCGGGCGGTGCCGCCCGGTATGGTGCCCATCCCACGGTCCTGATGAACCCCGCAACCGTCGCTTTCACTGGCAAGGGTCAACCCCATGAAAACAGAATGCCGTTCATCGTTGTGCACTATATTATTGCCCTGCAGGGGATTTTTCCATCGCGCAACTGATAACCACGGGAGGCATGCATGACAGCGAAGAGGGAAGGCGCGAGCGCACGGAAAATGAAACGGGCGAAGCGGGCGACGGTATCGCTTTTCCTGGTGTTCCTGGGATTGATCATCGGTGGCGCGACTCCGGCCAGAAGTCAGGCAATTCTTGGCGAGATTTATCTTGTCCCGTACAACTTCGCCCCGAAAGGGTTTGCCGACTGCAATGGCCAGCTCCTTTCTATTTCACAAAACACCGCCCTCTTCTCGCTGCTCGGAACAACGTATGGTGGAGACGGCAAATCAACGTTCGCTCTCCCGGACCTCAATGACCGTGTTCCGATCGGCGCCGGACAGGGGCCGGGACGTTCCAACTACATCGAAGGCGAAGTGGGGGGTGAGTCGACCCATCTGTTGACGATTGCGGAAATGCCTTCACATACACACGCACTGATGGCGGACAGCGGAGAAGCGATGACCCCGCATCCGCTGGGGAATTTTCCGGCACGAATTGCCGCCGGCATTCCGGTGTATTCCTCCTCGGCGAATGCGGCGGGCTCCGCGAACGCTGTGGGAATCGCTGGAGGGAACCTGCCGCACAACAATCTTCAACCTTTCCTCGGGCTCAAATATATTATCGCGACGCAGGGGGTCTTTCCTTCGAGGAACTGATGCTCTCGTGCAGTGGCAATCCTCTTCAAATATTTCTACGACTGGACGGAGTGATTGCGATGGACATCGTGAAGCGGATTGGACTTTTGCTGGCCGTCGCAGCGGTTGGCCTGGCCTGCACGGAGACGGCCGTTGGACAACGGCTCTACTGGGTCCAGGCGACGGATCCTTTGCCGAAGTTACGGATGATGACCACTTCCGGAACCGGGCTCACGACATCGTCGCTTCAATCCGCATCACTACCGCACGGAATTGCGCTCAACGAATCGCTCTCGCGGCTCTTCTGGACGTCCGGCGCCTACAACCGGGCCCATATCTCTGAAGCCTCCGAATCGTTCTCCCGTTTCGATACGCTGCCGAATGGTGGAGCGGAATCTTCATTCCAGGGAGTGGCGCTCGATACGAATGCAGGGAAAGTTTACTGGACCACATCGCGCATCGCTGATGGATGCAGCGTTCGTCGCGCAAATCTGGACGGCAGCGGCGAGGAACTCCTTGTCAGCGATCCCCCGAACGGTCCGCAGAATCTGAGGGGTATCGCCCTCGATCCTGGAGCCAACATCATGTACTGGGCCGATTTCGGGACCGGCGTGATTCGCAAGTCAACAATGGACGGTTTGAATCCGGGGAATTTTCTGACGGGGCTTTCAGGACCCGTGGGCATCGCGCTCGACATTACCGGGGGAACGATTTATTGGAGCGAAGCCAACGCACATGCTATCCGATGTGCAAGACTGGACGGTACATCAATAACGACGCTGGTCTCGGGTCCCGCTTCTCCGCAATATCTGGTCATTGATCCCCAAGGACAGTATGCTCTACTGGACCGAACTCGGGGGAAACGGGCACGGGAAGATTCGTAAAGCGAGTCTCAACGGTTCCAACCCGCTCACACTTCTGGGTGACGAACCCGCCGACTCCGTGTTCTATCCTTCGGGCATTACCCTTCGAGCGTCGTCTGCAACAACCGGTGTGCCCGAAGTCTCGGTGCCCCTAATGTTTTTCTTGGATCAGAACTACCCGAACCCGTTCAATCCGAAGACAGTGATCAGTGGTCAGTGGACAGTAGACAGTGAGGTGCGGCTCGTGGTGTATGATATGTTGGGACGGGAGGTTGCAACGCTGGCGAACGGTCGATATCCAGCAGGGAAATACTCGTTCAGCTTCGACGGAAGAAATCTCGCAAGCGGAGTATACTTCTATCACTTGACGGCAGGGTCATTTTCCGCGGTTCGGAGAATGCTCTTGGTTCGATAGTGAAAGAAGCATGCCTTGTCTCGCGCTCTCCCGCTCTCCCCATCTCCCTTCCAGCGGGGCATAAGCGCGGGGATGCGTGCAGGGGAGAGGAGAAGGGGACCATCAACGTCCGCGAGCGAAACGATCTTCCGCGAAGTGGAACCTTCAGCGTTCTCGCCGAGTTATAAGCCCGGCCAGGCCCATGCGAATTATCTGAAGATCGACGTCGGCTTTTCGTGCGAGTTTCTCTCCGGGTGCCCCATCCTGTGGTCCTCCCTGGTCTACTCACTCAAACCATCACAAGGAGGCCAAAATGGCCCGATCGCTTTTTCTCGCTGTGGCTTTGATGCTCAGCCTTGCCGTGGGCGCTTCCGCCCAGGATACGATGATGAAACCTGCCAAGGCAGGGAAAGTCGTTGTTGTGATTACCCACGAAGTAAAAGACTATGCCACGTGGCGAAAGGCGTACGACGCTGACGAACCGAACCGTAAGAGTGGAGGGTTCAAAGTGTGGGGCGTATATGCCGACGTAAACAACCCCAACCAGGTCAGCGTCATCGGAGAATTTCCGACAGCAGCGGCTGCAGCCGCATTCACCTCCAGCCCGAAACTGAAGGAGGTAATGGAAAAAGCCGGAGTAATAGGAAAGCCGGAGATAATGGTCCTTAACTCTGCAAAGTAGAGCGTTCTTCGTTTGATTTATATCGTCGTGTATTCTGCAGACCCGCTCCGTTGCACGGGGGGCGGGTTTGTTCCTTTGCCTGGAAGAGTGCTCAGCCTAGCAGCTTGACACTCCATCCGAAAATGAATAGGATTGACCCATCATCTATCACAACCCCATTGCCGCCATGGACCGTAAAATCCTCCGCCGCGTTTCATCGCTATCAGTACTCTGCTTTATTTGCCTGTTCATGGTCAGTCGAACCGAGGGGTTCGACAACATCCGGGCAGTCCAGTTCCTCCTTATTTTCATCGCAGGGGCACTCATCGGGCTTGTCATCGGCATAGTTCGATCCTCGAGAACTACTCAAAAGGCGGCCTAACCCCTTTTGTTTAAGCGACCTGGGGCTGCCTCTACGATTCGACTTGCGTCTCCCGGGAGGGTTCTTTACCGAATCTGCGGTGTTTTGGACTATTCTTCCGGAAGCAAGGTCGGCGTAAGAATCGTTTGATATTGCATTTCCTTGCGAAAAGAAGTAGCTTCACGTGTCTTACTTCCTCTCTGTCCATGCGACATTTTCCAAGGAACTCCCCATGTCTCGTTTGCGAATATTTCTCATCGCCTTGCTGATCACTTCTCCGCTTACTCTTCTCTATGCCCAGAAGGATGCGGGGAGCTGGTCGTTTGGTATTCGGGGTGGAGCTTCTCTGTGGAATTCGAAGTACGACCAGAAGAAGGTCGGCGCCGGCGCAGATGTCATGCTCCGTTTTCGTACGGGCGGACGACTGACACTCGGTTTCCAGGCTGGATTCGAAGAACTGAAGTCCGGCCTTTCGACACCGAAGATCTCAGACGTGTATCCCATTACATATGACTACCTGAAATTCCTTGCGTTTCCCGCAGCAGCAACGTTGTCGTATGCCTTTACCGACGACCCGGTTTCGCCCTACATGAGCGTGGGAATCGGCGCCATGATGTATCAGCGTCGCGCCAATGTGAACGATTTCGTTCCCAGCAATAAGTTCAAGTATTCCTTTGTGATCCCCGTCGCGATCGGCGTCGAGGCGTTCACCGGGCGTCAGACGTCATTTGTGGGGGAGGTGGGGACGCATATCGCAGATTCCCGGCTCGATATCCAACGTTCCGGTTCACCGCTGATAGCGTTCACCGCACGAGTCGGCTTCAATTTCTACTTCGGCAATCGAGACAACGACGACGATGACGCCGACGGTTTATCGAATGTGGAAGAACGCCGCCTCGGGACCAACCCGCTCAATCCCGACACTGACCATGATGGCTTGACGGATGGTCAAGAAGTCAAGATCTACAAGACCAATCCCCTCAAGATCGACACTGACGGCGATGGGCTCTCAGACGGTGACGAGGTGCTGAAGTATCATACCGATCCTCTGAAATCGGATACGGATGGCGATGGTCTCTCGGACGGTGACGAAATCCTGAAATATCACACCGATCCGTTGAAGTCGGACACCGATGGCGATGGTCTCTCGGACGGTGAAGAGGTTTTGATCTATCACACAGATCCGCTTAAAGTTGATACCGACGGCGACGGGCTTTCGGATTGGGAGGAAGTGAAGATCTACCATACGGATCCTCTCAAGAAGGATACGGACGGCGATGGCTTGACGGACAGCGACGAAGTCCGAAAATACAAGACTGATCCTCTCAAAGCGGACACGGATGGCGGCGGGGTACCCGACGGCGAAGAGGTACGACGCGGGACCAACCCCCTCGACCCGAGGGATGACAGGTCGGAAGGAAGGATACGACTCGAAAAGGGGAAGAGCCTCTTATTGGAGGGAGTCAATTTTGAGTCAGGAACGGCGAGGCTGACGCTCTCGTCAGAAGCGACATTGAGTCGGGTGCTTCAGGCGTTGCAGGACAATTCCGATGCGGTGGTCGAAATTGCCGGATATACCGACAACATCGGGAGGGCCTCAACAAATCTTTCGCTTTCCCGCAGAAGGGCGGAAGTAGTCAAAACGTGGCTTGTCGATCATGGTATCAGCTCGTTGCGCCTGACAGCACAAGGATTTGGCGCAAGTGACCCGATCGCACCAAATACGACGGTTTTGGGTAGGGCACAGAACCGGAGGATCGAGTTCCACATGAAATGACGAATCTGCCAATTCGTTGACTTTCTGGCACATGATTCGTATTATACCGTATTGCTGTCAGGATTCCGAAGCCTTGCGGAGACGGTCGTAATTGTTTACGCGGTATGGACTGGATGTACTTTTGGCGGCCGTGTTGATCGCAATTGCGGTCTCGACGGCCGCACTTTTGTTCCTGAAATGGGAACCGCTCCGCGTTGCCGTCGTCCTTTTCTCCGCCGCAGCCCTTGCCTTTACCTTTTGGTTTTTCCGGGATCCTGATCGCACGACGCCGCAGGGCGACAATCTGGTGATTTCCCCCGCCGACGGTGAAGTGGTGCTGGTTCAGCCGGTCCAGGACGATGAATTCCTCAAGGGAGAGGGGACGCAGGTGTCGATCTTCATGTCTCCTCTCAATGTCCATGTCAATCGTTTCCCGATCTCAGGCACCGTTACCTTCTTCCGGCATATCCCCGGCGAGTACCTTGTTGCGTATGAAGAAAAGTCTTCGACCCGCAACGAACGCACGCTTATCGGAGTAGAGAACGCGCACATGAAAGTTCTCTTCAAGCAGATCGCGGGCTTCGTCGCGAGACGCATCGTGGCGGATTTGCACGTGGGTGACACGGCAATCGCGGGCAGGCGTTTTGGAATGATCAAATTTGGATCGAGGGTGGATGTGCTCGTTCCCCGGGGTGCGAAGATTACCGTGCATGTCGGAGAGAAGACGGTCGCAGGGGAGACAGTGTTGGCGGTGGTGTCATGAGCCGGAGGCACTAATGCGACAGAGGTTCCTCCCATGAGAATTACGCGCGCCGTTGTCCCGAGCCTGTTCACCGTCCTGAACATGTTCAGTGGATTCATGGCGATCATTCATGCCAGCCGGTTGGAGTTCACCGCCGCGTGCTGGTTCATTGTGCTGGCGGCGTTGTTCGATTCCCTTGACGGCGTGATGGCGCGCATCACGAAGTCGGCTTCGCAGTTCGGTGTCGAGATCGATTCGCTGTCGGATGTAGTCTCGTTCGGGGCGGCTCCCGCATTCATCGTCTTCCAGCTGTTCGTCCAGCAGGCGCATGAACCGCGCGGCATCGACATTCTGATCAGTTCCCTGCTGATGATTCTCGGGGGTCTCCGCCTCGCCCGGTTCAACGTGCAGCTCGTCGGATTCGACAAGGACCATTTCACGGGACTTCCCATTCCGGCCAGCGCGATCACGATCGCGGCCTTCGTCCTGAATTATCACTCGGACGAGAATGGGCTGGAACCGGTCGCGGCGATGATCTTGCCATGGCTCGTCGTCGTCCTGGCGCTCTTGATGGTGAGCAAAGTCAAGTACGAAACGCTGCCGCGACCGTCGAAGCGCGCCTTCCGGAAAGAACCGTGGAAGTTTATCGCCTTCGCCGCCGCGGTGATCGTCGGCGTGGTCTCCCGGGGGTATGCGATCTTCCCCATGTTCGTGCTCTTCATCGCGTTCGGGATCGTCCGCCACGCAGCCATCGCCACGAAACGCCATTTGAAGCATGAAGAGAAGTTTGACGAAGAAGCGGTCGAGCCGACACGGCTCGAACCATAACACCGAGGAGATGCGAAGGATGTACCGTTCACGGATCCGGATCACGCTTCGCCCTTCGATTCTTGACCCTCAGGGGAAGGCGGTCCGCCATGCCATCGACACGATGGGTGTGCGCAGCGTTCATGACGTCCGCATGGGGAAGTATGTCGAGATGATGATCGATGAGCCGACGGCGGACAAGGCGCGCTCGGCGACCGACGAGGTTTGCCGTCGGTTGCTCGCCAATCCCGTGATGGAGGACTATACGATCGAGGTGGAGGAAGTGTGATGGCGGCAGGGCCGGTGAAATTCGGCGTGGTGGTGTTTCCGGGATCGAACTGCGACCATGATGCCTACTATGCGTCGAAAACGATTCTGGGACAGGAAGCCGTGTTCCTCTGGCATAAAGAAGCGGACCTCCGGGGGGCGGATGTCATTATTCTTCCGGGGGGATTTTCGTACGGTGACTATCTTCGCTGCGGAGCAATTGCACGGTTTTCTCCCGTGATGAAGGAGGTCGTCCGGTTCGCCGAATCGGGCGGCACGGTGCTCGGGATCTGCAACGGGTTCCAGATTCTGCTGGAGAGCGGCCTTCTTCCCGGCGTGTTGCTGCGGAACGCCTCGCTGCGCTTTGTCTGCAAATACGTTTCCTTGCGGGTCGAAACGACCGCAACAAGGTTCACCCGGGCATGCGCTCCCGGCGAAGTCCTCAACATTCCGGTCGCGCACGGCGACGGAAATTATTTCACCGATCGGGAAACCCTGGATCGACTTCATGAGCGAGGCCAGATCGTTTTCCGGTATTGCGATGCGTCGGGAAATGTCACCCCGGAGAGCAACCCGAACGGTTCGATGGAGAACATCGCGGGGATTGTCAATGAACAGGGGAACGTGCTCGGCTTGATGCCCCATCCCGAACGGGCGTCGGATCCCCTGCTTGGTCATACGGACGGGCAGAAGATTTTTCATTCAATGATCAAAGACTTTATCTCCCGCACCACTGGAGAGTCCGTGGAGCTGACGGGGGATGTATATTATGCCGCTGGTGGCGGAAGGAGAGAACATCATGGGTAATATTGGAATGCCGGAGCTTCTCGTCATTGCCTTGATCGTGCTTGTGCTTTTTGGATCAAAGAAGATCCCCGAACTTGCTCAGGGACTGGGAAAAGGGATCCGGGAGTTCCGAAAGGCATCCCGGGAACTGAACGAGGATGATGAAGCGCATGCGCCGCGCCCGAAGGATTCACGACGCATTGAAGAGAAATCCTCGTCGTAGAACTTTCCGGGAGGAGGAGGGTTATGTTCGAGAATATTGGTGGTGGCGAGCTGCTGGTGGTCTTGTTCCTGATATTCCTGTTCTTTGGCCCGAACAAGATTCCTGAAATCGGACGCAATATCGGGAAGGGGATGCGCGAGCTTCGGAAGGCCATGGACAGCGTAAAAAAAGACATCGAAAACGCGACCAAACCCTAAGCGACCGACAGCAGCAGTGACGCGACATACTACATTTTCTGAAACGCGGGAGGCGCTGGCGCACGGCGACACCTCTGTCGAGCGCGTCACGGAATCCTATCTGGGCGCCATTGAGAAAGGAAAGCGCATCAACGCTTTCCTTTCTGTTTTTCAGGACAAGGCGATCACAAGCGCGCGTTCGATCGATCGGAAGATCGCCGCGGGAAACGCCGGCCCTCTGGCGGGGATGGTTGTCGCCGTCAAGGATGTGCTCTGCATGAAGGGCGAGCAGGTGAGTTGCGGGTCCAGGATGCTCGAGGGATTCATCTCGCTCTACGATGCGACGGTGGTCCAGCGCCTGCAGGCCGCCGATGCGGTCATCATCGGAAAGACGAACCTCGATGAGTTCGCCATGGGCTCGTCCACAGAGAACTCCGCCTTCGGGCCGGTTCTCAACCCCGCAGACCCATCACGCGTCCCGGGCGGGTCGAGCGGCGGATCAGCCGCGGCGGTCGCGGCTGGAATGGCGCACACGGCGCTCGGCAGCGATACCGGCGGCTCTATCCGGCAGCCGGCGTCGTTCTGCGGCGTCGTCGGGCTGAAGCCAACCTACGGCCGGGTCTCCCGTTTCGGACTGGTCGCGCTTTCTTCGTCCTTCGACCAGGTCGGCCCCTTTGCGAACTCCACCGAGGATGTGGCGCGCGTGCTGCAGGTTCTGGCGGGGCACGATCCGGCGGACTCCACGTCGGCGGAGGTTCCGGTGCCGGACTATCTCTCCGCTTTGCGACGCGATGTCCGCGGGACGCGTGTCGGCGTGCCGAAGGAAGCGTTCACCGAAGGACTGCAACCGGAGATCCGTGCCGCACTCGAGCGGACGATGGAGAATCTGCGCGACGGGGGAGCGGTCATGGAAGAGGTTTCCCTGCCGCATTCGGACTATGTGATCTCGGCGTATTATATCCTGATGACGGCGGAGGCTTCGTCGAACCTTGCCCGCTACGACGGTGCACGGTACGGATACCGATCCAACGACGCGCGCACGCTGACGGAGAATTATATCCGGTCGCGGAGCGAGGGCTTCGGTGCGGAGACAAAACGCCGGATCATGCTGGGAACCTACGTTCTGTCGGCCGGCTACTACGACGCGTACTATCGGAAGGCGCAGAAGGTCCGGCGACTGATCCAGAAAGATTTTCTCGACGCATTCGTCAAAGTCGATTGTCTGCTGCTGCCAACCGCGCCGACGACCGCATTCCGGTTCGGCGAAAAGATCGACGACCCGCTCGCCATGTACCTTTCGGATGTCTACACCGTGTCGGCAAACCTCGCCGGTATTCCCGGCATCAGCGTCCCCGCGGGGACCGACGCTGCGGGATTGCCGATCGGGGCGCAGATTCTCGGGAAGCAATTCGACGAGTCGACCATCCTCCGCGTTGCGGATTTCCTCGAACATCAACATCATTGAACAGTCCAAACGCCCATGAGCATACTTATCGACAAGAAGACACGCCTCGTCGTTCAGGGGATCACCGGGGGAGAAGGGACATTCCACACCCGGCAAATGATCGAGTACGGGACCACGGTCGTCGCCGGCGTGACCCCGGGAAAGGGTGGGACGGAATACTCCGGAAATGACAGGGATCGTTTCACCCATCCGGTCCCGGTCTTCAATACGGTCGCGGATGCGGTCGCTGCAACGGGCGCCAACGCCTCCGTGATCTTTGTCCCAGCATTGTATGCTGCCGACGCCATCCTGGAGTCGGCCGACGCCGGCGTCGAGCTCGTGGTCTGCATCACCGAGGGGATCCCGACGCGCGATATGCTCCGCGCCTATGAGAAAGTCATGGCGAAAGGGGTCCGCCTGATCGGCCCGAACTGTCCAGGCATTATTTCTCCGGGGCTCTGTAAGATCGGCATCATGCCCGGGTTCATTCACAAACCCGGGAAGGTCGGCGTCGTCTCGCGGAGTGGGACGCTCACCTACGAAGCGGTCTGGCAGTTGACGGAACGGGGGATCGGTCAATCCACCTGCATCGGCATCGGAGGCGACCCGGTGATCGGGACGCGCTTCCTGGATGCCATCAAACTGTTCAATGACGACCCCGGGACGGAAGCGATCATTATGATCGGCGAGATCGGCGGCTCGGCGGAAGAAGAAGCGGCCGCGTTCATCAAAGGCCATGTGAAGAAACCTGTGGTCGGGTTCATCGCGGGTCAGACGGCTCCTCCGGGAAGGCGGATGGGACACGCCGGAGCCATCATCTCCGGGGGCAAAGGAACCGCGCGGGAGAAAATGGACGCCCTTCGTGCGGCAGGGATTCACGTCGTCGAAGATCCCGCGTTGCTCGGCGAAACCATGGACCGGATCCTCACGTTGCGCCACAAACGTCACTCGGCGCGCAAGCCTGCTTCCCGGCCGAAACGGGTGAGCACGCGCAAGCCGGCGAAGTCGGCGTTGCGACGCAAACGAAGATCGTGAGCCGTCAAGATTTCTGCCTCCTACCTACTTCATGCTACATACTCACAGTAAAACCATTGTCGGAGCCTGGATCTTCCCATGACAGAACGAACCCTCGCAATCCTGAAACCTGATTGTGTCAAACGCCACCTCATGGGCAAGGTGCTTGCCCGGATCGAAGCCGCCGGCTTCACTATTCTCTCCATGAAGATGGTCCGGCTCTCCGGCCAGACCGCCGGAGGGTTTTACGCAGTGCACAAAGGCCGTCCGTTTTTTGATGATCTCGTGACCTTCATGAGCTCGGGCCCCTGCCTCCCCATCGCCCTTGAAAAAGAAAACGCCGTCGCTGATTTCCGTGCGCTCATTGGCGCCACAGACCCGAAGGATGCTGCCGCCGGCACCATCCGGAAGGAGTTCGCCGCCAGCAAGGGAGAAAATATCGTGCACGGCTCCGACTCGCCGGAAAACGGCCGCATCGAAATCGCATACTTTTTCCCTGAGCGAGAAATCGTCGGCATGCGGTAAGCAACCGCTCCGTTCTCACCGAGGGCCCCAGGATGCATCCCGCCGGCCCTTCCTGTCCCTGATTCGATGGGGTTCCTCAGAATGGCTCTTCGGAAGTGGTCGACACTGACGCGGACTGTTCGTGTCACGAACCCCTGGTGGTCGTACCGGCTGAACACGTTCCAATTGCCGGACGGACACCGGGGTGAATATCACTTTGTTCACACGAATGGATCATCCCTGATCATCCCGTTTCTCCCTGATGGCCGCATCGTCCTGGTGAATCAGTATCGCTACCTCGCGGATCGGGAAAGCGTCGAGTTCCCTTGCGGAAGCGTCAAGGATGGTTCAAGCTACGATGAGACCGCGCGGCATGAACTGCGGGAAGAAACGGGTTACGAAGCCGGTTCCCTTGTCGCGGCAGGGATGTTCAATCCCTACAATGGCGTGACGGATGAGATCTGCCAGGTCTATTTGGCCCGGGGTCTCCGGCATGTCGGCGGTGAGCCTGATGCAACAGAAGAATTCGAGTTGCTTGCATGGAGTGCTGAGGACATCGAGCGCCATATTGCTGATGGCTCGCTCTGGGACGGGATGACGATCGCCGCCTGGTCGATCGCGAAAGGAAAGGGGATCATTGCGTAACCTCAAGGTCACCCTCCTCCTGTTTTTCCTTGCTCCGTTCATGCTGCATGCGCAGGTACTCACCGGTGCCGACGTTCTTCTGCGTTCCCATCTCGACATGCTCGTCGGGAAACGCGTCGGGATCGTCGCGAATCAAACGGGCCGCCTCCGGTCCGGCGAATTTCTCGTTGATGCCCTCATGGCACGCGGCGTCACGGTGACTGCGCTCTTCGGGCCGGAGCACGGGATTCGCGGCGAGGCAGCTCCGGGGGAAAAGGTGAACGATACGGTCGACCAACGGACGCACGTCCGCGTCTATTCGCTGTACGGCCGCACGACGAAACCAACGGGAGCGATGCTCTCTCAGGTCGATCTGGTGGTGTACGACATTCAGGACGTCGGGGCGCGATTCTATACGTACATCAGCACAATGGCGCTCGTGATGGAAGCGGCGGCGGAGCATCACATCCCCGTCATCGTTCTCGACCGGCCGGATCCGCTGGGGGGCGTCCTTGTCGATGGCCCGGTGATGGAAGACTCGCTCCGATCGTTTGTGGGGATGATGCCGATTCCGGTCGTCTATGGGCTGACGTGCGGCGAACTTGCCGGGATGATCAATGGGGAGCACTGGTTGCACGGCGGGATCAGAGCCGATCTGACGGTGATTCCCATGCAAGGATGGAAACGGTCGATGCGCTGGGGGGAGACCGGGTTGCCGTGGATTCCTCCTTCGCCGAACATTCCGACGCCGCAGACCTGCCTCGCGTATCCGGTGACCTGCTTTCTGGAGGCGACAAATATCTCCGAGGGAAGAGGGACTTCCACGCCGTTTGAAATCATCGGGGCGCCATTTATCAATGGAGAGATACTTGCTTCGACGATGAACAGGACCTGTCCTGCGATACGCTGGGAACCGGCGAGCTTCACCCCACGGTCTTCGAAATACTCCGGATCGGAATGCCGTGGCGTTCGACTGCGCGTTGATTCTGCCACGACCTACAAACCCGCCGAATGCGCCGTCCTTCTTCTTCAAGCGCTCGCAAGAATGGCAGGCGATTCCCTGGTGATCCGGAAAGCCGGTCTGAACCGTTTGGCAGGGACACAAACTCTGCTCCGGTCTGTGGATGACGAGGCTGCATTTCAAAGGATACAGGCGGAATGGAGAAAATCCTCGCGGGATTTCTCCGAACGCTCACATCGATACATGCTCTATCACTGATGAGAAATGACTCACGCTCCATTTTCTGCCATTTTCCCAAGCGAACCGTCAGCATCCCGGTACCGTGAAAAGTCGTTGGCGGACAATAAGATAGCCGGGTTCTCCAGTCAATTTGCTTGACTTTTCAAGGGGATTTTCGTAAATTTTTGACTATCTTGAAGTTGTGTACCTGCGAAGTTGTCCGAAACTCCGGTATTAAAACAATGGCTATAGCCGAAGTCCGAGCTCGTTGAACCCCATAACCTTCGTGAAGGTGGGCCATGGACGATGATTTGGGAATTCTGAAATCCCTTCGAATCGAGTGGCTTTGGCCGTACATCGTGCTGGCGGGAGGCGTATCAATGGCTCTTCTCGTCGCAGGGATGGTCGCAAAGTCGACGATCCTGGAAATCTCCGGGATCGTGTTTCTCGTGGCCACAATTGCCTATGCGGTCTTGAAAAAACCAGAGCAAGAGAGAGCATCGTTGACGATTGATGGCGTGAGTGACGAGGGGACGGCCGATTCACCGGCATCGCCTCCGGCGGCATCGGGAACCTTGCTGTTCGACGATTATCGGGCGGGGAGCGTCATCCAGGTTTCGCCGGCCGAAAAAAACGATCCGGAAGTCGTCCCGTCGATGAAGACGGCACGCCCGGCACCGAAGGAAGCCAGGAGCCATCGGGCAAGACAGTTGGACATCCCTGACTTTTTCGATTTTGAGACTGAGACCCTGTATACGGATGTCGAGCCCCGGAGCGAATTCCATTCGTTGCTCGACAAGGTTCTTCTGGTCGTGAAGGATGTCTTCTTCGCGCACTCGGTGGTGTATTTCTGGGCGAATGGCGACAAGAAGGAGATGGTGCTGGAATCGATGGCGAGCGGCGATACACTGTTCATGAAGACACGAAGGTTCCCGATGGGTGATGACCTGGTGAGCAAGGTCGGCCTCTCCGGAAAGCCTGAAATGGTCGGGGCGGTGAATCCTGCATCCGAGATGGAGCTTCTCCCGTATTACGAGTCGACGGCCGGCGTTCACTCCGCTGTCTGTGTTCCCGTCTATTACTCAAACGGGGGAACCGAGGTTTCACCGGTCGGAGTCCTGGTGGTCGATAGTCTCGCAGAAGATCAGTTCGGGGATGAGACGCTGGTGGTGCTCGGCCGGTTCACCAAACTGATTTCGGTCCTCATCAAGAGTTACACCGACAAATACGATCTCCTCCTCGACGCGGAACTGCTCACGTCGATCCGCAGGATGCATGACCGGATCGGTACGGGGCCGACGGAAGACGGCGTCCTGGAAGCGCTCATGGACGAGGCGAACAGGCTCGCAACATGGGAATGTCTGACGCTTACCCTGTACGATGAAGCGAAAGACGGTTGGACGATCCAGCGGGTGCGGAACAAGGGGGTCCAGCCCTTTGTCAATGCCGGCGAGACGGTTGAGGGACAGACCAGCATCGTGGGGGATGTGATCCTCTCGAACAGCATACGGGTGGTTGATGATCTCGGTGCCGAGCCCAAACCGCGATTTCATGCTGCCGAGCCGCACCCGGTGGAAGGGTCGGCGTTGTGCATCCCCATCAGTTCGTTCAATCGCTGCTATGGAGCGCTCTATCTTGAAAGCCGAAGGACGGGGAACTTTCAGAAGAACGAAACGGAAACGATGTTCCGTCTGGTGCAGAATGCGGCCGCAATGCTCGAGGCCGTCTATCTGAACGGCGTGATCAAGGAACATGTTCCGATCGACCACGGAACGGGAGCCCTGACTGCCAAACATTTCCGGCGGAGATTGAGCGAAGAAGTCCAGCGGGCTTCCGAACTCGGGGCGGAACTGAGCCTGGTCTCAATCGCGCTCGATCATCCTGAAGATCAGCTTCAGCGATACGGGACCGGCGCAAGTGAAGCGATAATCAACGCCGTTTCAGGGATCGTGCGCTCCAATCTCCGATCATACGATGTCGTCGGTCGGGAATCCGAAACACGGTTGAATATTCTGCTGATCGGCACCCCGGCGAGCGATGCGTACCTTTGGGCTGAGAAAGTCCGAAAACAGGTGGCCGGTCAGGTCGTGGTGTCCGGCGAGCGATCGTTTTCGACCACCATCAGCGTTGGCATTTGCGGCCTGATGGAAGGGATGCTGGTCGACGACCTGGCGGAAGGAACGCGTCATGTCCTGAGCAAGGCACTGGAACACGGGGGAAACCTCGTGCGGGTCTACTGACTGCGCGAGCACTCATGGTTGACCCTCGCATCGAATATGATTCATCCTATATAGATATACACGGCGAAAGGTGGCAGTATGGCGAAGACACAATCCTTTGCAGATAAGGCGACAAAAGCAGCGCAGATGAAAGGGGCAAAATGCCCCGTCTGCGGAACGATTTACCAGCCGATCAAGCTCGTCTCGTCCGAAAGGGCAGGTTCCGGATGGAAGTTCAATGAACACCGCGTTCAGCTCTGCAAATGCAACGAGAAGGAAATCTACGCGTAAGAACTTTTCCGGGATTTGTCCGTACTCACAGATCAGGAAGAGGCGAACACGTCGGCTGAACACAAGGTTGTTCTGATCGTCCTTGATGGTGTCGGAGCGGGGGAGCTTCCGGATGCGGAAGTGTACGGTGACAGAGGGAGCAATACGCTTGCCCACATTGCCGGTGCGACGGGAGGATTGAGTCTTCCGAACCTCGCAATGCTCGGGCTGGGCAATATTGTCCCAATTGACGGAGTTCCGCCGGCGACGGCGGCACTCGCATGTTACGGGAAGATGGCGTGCCGGTCGAAAGGGAAAGATAGCACGACCGGACACTGGGAGCTGGGTGGCCTTGTGGTGCAAGAAGAGTTCCCGACATATCCCGGCGGATTTCCTTCCGATCTGATCGAACGGTTCATTCAGGCGACCGGAGCCCGCGGTGTCCTGGGCAACATCCCGGCCTCGGGGACCGTTATTATCCAGGAGTTGGGCGACGAGCACGTTCGTACAGGGTATCCAATCGTCTATACTTCAGCCGACTCGGTGTTCCAAATCGCCGCGCACGAAGCGGTCCTTCCGCTGGAGGGGCTCTACGCAATGTGCGCGACGACCAGGAGTGCTGTCTGCGTCGGACGCCATGCGGTCGGACGTGTCATCGCACGGCCCTTCATCGGAACGTCGACAGGAGGGTACGTTCGGACACCCCACCGGAGGGATTTCTCCCTGCAGCCGCGGGGTGAGACGATTCTGGATCTTGCCATGGCGAACGGGATCCCGACCGTTGGGATCGGGAAGATCGACGACCTGTTTGCTGGCCGTGGATTGGGCCGCGTGTTCCACCAGGAGAGCAACGCCGAGGGGATTGACCATATCGTCCGTGAATCGTCGGTGATGCACCACGGACTTCTCTTCGCGAACCTCGTCGATTTCGACATGCTGTTCGGGCACAGGAATGACCCCGTGGGTTTCGCCGGTTGCCTTCGTGCGTTCGACGCGGCGCTCCCGCGCATCCTCGGGACTCTTCGTGAAGGGGATGTCTTGGCCGTGACCGCGGATCACGGGAACGATCCGGTCGGACCAAGCACCGATCATTCCCGGGAATATGTTCCGGTTCTTTGGTATAGGAAGGGGCGAAAGGGACAACCGCTGGGAGTTCGAAAATCCTTCGCTGACCTGGGAAAGACGATTGCAGATTTTTTCTCCCTGGAGAACAGGCTTGCCGGGGAAAGTTTCTTAACCGTGGCGGGTGCATGAGTGGCGATCGGTGGATTGTCGATTTCGACGGGGAGATCGAAGAGGGAGGTCGGATCCCGATTCCGGAAAGTGTTCTGACCCGTCTTCCCGCCCGGTTCGGTACCCTCCACGTGCGTCTGTCGGGAGTGAATCCGATGGCGGATCTGCTTGCCCGGGGGGTGACAAACGAAGAGGTTGATGCGGTCTCGAAGTTGCAGGCCGCGAACGAAGAGGACGTGTACAGGGCGTTTGCTGCCGAAGGGAAACTCCTTGGAACTTCGTTTCCCGCGAGATTTTCAGGGAAGGCCCGGGAGAGAGAACCCTGACTCCGCCGAAGATTGTTGTGCATACAGATGTGCTCCTGGAACATCTCACGACCCAAGACCATCCGTCGTTTTTTCGTCGGGCCCTGGGAACGTACTTTTGTTATACCACGGTGTTCCAGGCGACCGCGCTTTTTTCGGTCGTGCAATCGCACGAGGAACGACAGGCGGTGGAAGACACCCTTGCGGTCCTGAAAATTCTTGGGGTGAATGGAAAGAGTGTGCAACGCATTGCGGAAGCTGTAGCCCGGGCCGACAGCCGGGACCTCGTAGCGGGGTTCATCGCGGGGATCTGTCAGGAAAGCCGCCTCCCGTTGTTGACGTGGATGGGGAGGGACTTTGGGCGCTTTCCCGGTCTCAACGTCGTCGATCCCGGAACGTTGAAGTTGCCTCCTCATAATTCTGAACGTGTCTCATCGAGGTGATGGATGGTCAAAATTACCAAGCAGTATACGAATCGGGAAAGCCAGTCTCTCGACAAGTATCTGCAGGAGATCGGCAAGGTTGATCTCTTAAAGTCCGAGGAGGAGATTGATCTTGCCCGGAGGATCAAGAAGGGCGATCAGCGGGCGCTCGAGAAGCTCACCAAGGCAAATCTTCGATTCGTCGTCAGCGTAGCGAAGCAATACCAGAACCAGGGGCTTTCCCTGGGCGACCTGATCAACGAGGGGAACCTCGGTTTGATCAAGGCGGCCAAGCGGTTCGACGAAACGCGTGGTTTCAAATTCATCAGTTACGCCGTGTGGTGGATTCGCCAGTCGATTCTTCAGGCGCTCGCAGAGCAATCCCGCATCGTCCGGCTCCCGTTGAACAGGGTCGGCGCACTGAACAAAATCGGGAAAGCGTTCAGCTCCCTCGAACAGGAGTTTGAGCGCGAGCCCAGCGCGAGCGAACTGGCGGAAGAACTCGACATGTCGCTGTTCGAGGTCTCGGATACCCTCAAGATTTCCGGCCGCCATCTGTCGATGGACGCACCTTTCGCACAGGGTGAGGACAACCGGTTGCTGGATGTCATCCAGGATGAGCGTCAACCCGCGCCCGATAACGAGCTCATGAAGGAATCCCTGAGCAAGGAAGTGGAGCGGGCGCTTTCGACCCTGAGCGACAGGGAGGCCGAGGTCATCCGACTGTATTTCGGACTCGGGCGCGAACATTCGCTCACGCTCGAAGAGATCGGCGAACGGTTCAAACTGACGCGGGAGCGCGTCCGCCAGATCAAGGAAAAGGCGATCAGGAGGCTGCGGCACGCCTCGAGGAGCAAACAACTGCGATCGTATCTCGGTTGAATGCATTTCGCCCGGAACACAGACGCACGGAACCGTGCGATGCTCCGGTTCGGGATGGCGGGTGGTCTGCTGGCGCTTTCGTTCCTTGCGGCAGCGTGTTCCACGACCGCACCCCGCTTCCGTTCCGAGAAGGAAACGGCCGATACCGCCGACGAGGAATGGGACAGTCCGGCCGATTCCACGGCGATGGCGGAAGAGATCGCCAGGGATGACGACCGGAAGGTCGACCTGACAACGGAGGCCGAATACCTCAGCCGCTCTCCGAGAGAGGTGGTTGACGATACGCCGGCGGGCGTCAGCCGGGACAAGATGTTGCTGGAGATCATCTCATTCCTCAAGGTTCCCTACCGGTACGGAGGAACGTCGCGGTCCGGCATCGACTGCTCTGCGTTCACCGCGCGGATCATCGCCGGTGCAGCGAAGGTGTCTCTGCCGCGGTCGGCCAGCGAGCAATACCGGGTGGGGACGAAGGTGGTGAAGAACGATCTCCGGTTCGGCGACCTGGTGTTCTTTCACACCAGGGGTCGACGGGTGTCCCATGTCGGGATATTTGTCGAGAATGATATCTTCGCACATGCCAGCGTGAGTGGCGGCGTGACGTTTTCCTCGCTCGAAAGCAAATACTATAAAGACCGTTATGCGGGCGCACGACGGGTTCTCCCGTAAGCGCTGTTGTCAAGGATTCCCGAGTGGCCTTTCTCCCAATTTACATTTACGACCATCCCATACTCCGGAAGAGGGCGAAACCCGCCCGCAAGCCTGAAGAGCAGCTTGTTACCCTTGCGAACGACATGATTGAGACCATGCGGAACGCGTGCGGGATCGGGCTCGCCGCCAACCAGGTGGGGTCACTCCAGCGGATGCTCGTCATCGATGCGGCCGAAGCCGTCGAGGACAAAACCACACAGCCGCTGATCCTCGTGAATCCGGAAATCGTCCAGGAAGAAGGATCGGTATCGATGGAAGAAGGGTGCCTCAGCATCCCGGACCTGAGGGAGAACGTCGTACGCGCCGAACGCATTGTCGTCCGGTACCGGGACCTTGAATTCAGGGAACAGGAACTCGACACCGCCGGAATGCTCGCGCGCGTCGTCCTGCACGAATTCGATCATCTTAACGGCGTGCTCTTTTTTGACCACTTGAGTATCGTCAGACGAAAACTCCTCCGCGGAAGGCTGAACAAGATCAAGAACGGGGAGGCGACCGTGACCTATCCGGCCCTCGGCGCGATTGAAGTTCCCCGGGATCCCAACGCTCCCCGCGTTTTGAACGATTAACATTCCCTCGACGGCCTTCGTGCCATCCCTCCGAGTCATATTCATGGGGACGCCGGACTTCGCTGTGCCGAGTCTGGAAGGCCTCATTGCTGCGGGCTATCCCGTTGTCGGCGTTGTCACCGGCCCGGACAAACCACGCGGACGCGGACGGATGGTGTCCGGCACGCCGGTCAAGGAGGTCGCAGCGCGTCACGCCATCCCGGTATTGCAGCCGGAAATGTTGACCGACCCCGCGTTCGAACGCAGCATCCGGGCGCTTCAACCCGACCTTCTTGCCGTCGTTGCCTTCCGCATCCTTCCACCGTCGATCTTCACGATACCGCGTCTCGGCGCATTCAATTTGCATGCATCGCTCCTTCCTCGCTACCGTGGCGCCGCGCCGATCAACTGGGCGATCATCAACGGTGACGCGGAGACCGGGGTCTCGACCTTTTTCCTGGAGGATCGAGTGGACACTGGAGGCATCATCCTCCAGGAGCGGACGCCGATCGGCCCGGACGAGGACGCCGGCGTCTTGCATGATCGACTTGCGCAGATCGGCGCCGGGGTGGTGCTGGCGACCGTGCAGGCCATCGAGTCCGGCGACATCCATGTCGTCTCGCAAGACCCCCGTCTCGTATCGAAGGCACCAAAGATTTTCAAGGATGATTGCCGGATTCCATGGGATGCAGAGCCTGAACGTGTTCGGAATTTCATCCGGGGCCTTTCGCCTTCTCCCGGGGCATGGACCATGCTCGGTGAGACGCTCCTGAGAATCTTCAAGACGGCCCTGCATGACGAGAGCGCCGGCGTCCCCGGGACTTTCCGAAGGGAAGGGGACACTCTCCTGGTTAACTGTTCCTCCGGGCGATTGAAGGTTCTCGAGCTTCAACAGGAGGGCCGCAAGCGTATGACCGCAGAAGAGTTCCTGAGAGGCTATCGTTTCGGCGACAACAGCGTGCTTCATTAGAAGAGAAATTGCCGGGCGTCTGTACTCCCAAAGTCCCAGAGTCCGATGCTCTCCGGGCTCAAGTGCTTTGAGGCTAAATGAACTAAGAATTCTGAATTCTTAATTCTTAGTTCTTATTTCTTCTCCCCCCATCTCCCGCTCCCCGTTTCCCACCGGTGTTCGCAACATAACCTTACCGTAACACCGGCGTTACTCTCGGGTAACAATCGTTTCTTATCTTTGGTCCATACGTAAGGATAGGCACGACGTGATCGAACGTGTGGTCCATTGGGATGCGGCGAGTGTCATGTGGTTGTATGATCGACGGAGGAGGTCCTTCAACCGGGTCATGAAGGCACTGACCAAAATCGGCGACGGCTACGTCTGGATGGGAATGGGGATCGTCGCAGGGTTGGTCGGCCCCAACGGTCCGACAATGCTTGTTGCCCTGTCGGTTGCCTTTGCGATCGAGCTCTCACTCTACGGTTTCATCAAGCGCGTTGTCTCCCGGCTCCGGCCATTTGCATCGCTTCCGGGGGTCACCATGCTTGTAGTCCCGCCGGACGAATTCTCGTTTCCTTCGGGGCACACGGCAGCCGCATTCGTGATGACGACGATTCTCTCCGCATGGCATCCGGTCCTCCTGGTTCTCATGCTCCCGCTCGCGCTCTCCATTGGCGTGTCGCGTGTCTATCTGGGCGTCCATTATCCCAGCGATGTCATCGTAGGAGCCGTGTTAGGGATCGTTTCATCCGGGATCGCACTCGCCCTCGTTCGATAATCACCGTCGTTGAATTTGTCAATGTCCATTGTCCATGTCCATTGATCCTTACCTTCCCCACATTCTCTTGTGGGGGATCGAGGCCCTTGCCGCAGAACCTGACCCCTGCGGCGGGGCCTCACGATTTTCGGACGTAACAGTTTGGTAACACTGGCATAATGATGAGGAAACGGTCGGAAGGTATATTTGTCGCACTCTCGCAGGGTCAGGACACCGATGTGTCCTCCAATAGCCGAGTGCCAAAACAACTACGGTCCCGGCTCCGTCGCTCAAATCATCTCTCTGATATGACGTCGCTATGCGATGGGCAAAAAAGCACCACCAACAATCACCTGAAAGGATTTCCATGAAACGTGTTTGGTTAGCGATGCTGCTTGCTGGTTCGCTGATTTCCGCTTCGGCGTTCAGCCAGGGGAAATTCAGTGGAATCGTGTTCGGCGACTACTTCTACAACGCCGCCCGGGATTCAAATTTCTCAAAAGCAAACCTTCCTGCCGCAGCGACCGGTGGTGCGAAGAGCATGCAGGGATTCGTCATTCGCCGCATCAACTTTTCGTACGACTATGACATCAACGAACAGTTCGCCATGCGCTTCCGGCTCGAAATGGACGGGAGCGGCGGTCCGACCGGTGCCACGACAACCGACAAGAAGCTGGCCGCCTATGTGAAGGATGCATGGTTGCGCTGGAAGGGAGTCTTCTCCGGAAGCGACCTCATCTTTGGTATTCAGCCGACGTCGGCGTTCGATGTTTCCGAGACAGCATGGAGCTATCGCAACGTTGAGAAGACCATCATGGACCTTCGCGGCATCGTCCCGTCGCGCGGTCTTGGCGTGGCCCTGAAAGGAAAGCTGGATGATGCAGGCGTGTTCAACTATTGGGCGATGGTCGCGAACCCCGGGGCTGGTTCGAACCCCAAGGATCTCAGCCCGGCGGCGAGTCAAAGTCAGAACGATAAATACAACCTGTATTCTCTGATGTTCCAGTTGAAACCTTCGAAGGAATTTCAGGCGACGCTTTACGGTGATTTCCGGCCTGCAGCCCCGGTCAACGATCCGACGAGCACGACTGCGCCGAGGGCCACGGTGGGCCATGGCACGACGACAGGCGCGCTGTTCCTGAACTACAATGCCGAGAGCTTTGCCGTTGGAGCAGAAGGATTCCTGCAGTCGACGTCGGACGCCTATGCCGACCCGTCGAATCCCCCTTCGCTCAAAGGGTTGAGCGCAATGGGATTGTCCTTCTGGGCGTGGCTGAATTTCAACCCCGGCCTCTCGCTTCTCGCGCGCTATGATATGTATGACCCGAGAACCGGGAGCAACGATGCCGAGAAGGGAGATAGCAGAAATTATATCATTCTTGGGCTGGCCTGCAAACCCGCGAAAGGTGTTGCCATTATCCCGAACGTCCAGATCGAATCCTACGAATCAATCCCCAATGGACCGTCGTTTGATACATCGATCACCGGGCGAGTAACGTTCTCATTTAGTTTTTAGCTCAGTACATGACGATGATTGATCCTTTTCATATATTCTATTCCATAGGAGGGGTATTATGAGGATACCGATGCGTATCATGTTGGCGGTGATCGGGCTTTCCCTGGTCAGCCAGTTCGGATTGTCGCAGACGAAGCTCAATGGCGCGGGTGCAACATTCCCGTACGTGATCTACTCGAAGTGGTTCGATGTCTACCATGCCAAGACCGGGATCGAATTCAACTATGCGTCCATCGGATCCGGCGGGGGCATCAAGCAGGTCACGGAAGGGACGGTCGACTTTGGCGCATCCGACGCATTCCTTTCGGATCAGCAGCTGAATGAAATCAAAGAGAAGCAGGGGTCCCCGGTTCTGCACATCCCCACGGTCATGGGAGCGGTCGTATTGACCTATAACATCCCCGGGGTGGGTAAGGGCCTTCGCCTTTCACAGGATGTCCTCGCGGGAATCTACCTTGGCGATATCACGAAATGGAATGACCCCAGGATTACCGCGATTAACAAAGGGCTCAACCTCCCGGGTGGCGACATCCTTGTGGCGCACCGGTCCGATGGAAGCGGCACGACAAATATCTTCACCGACTATCTCTGCAAGGTGAGCAAAGCATGGGCGGACAAAGTCGGGAAGGGAACCTCGGTCAATTGGCCGGTCGGGCTTGGAGGCAAGGGGAACGAAGGCGTCGCGGGGCTCGTTAAGCAATCGGAAGGTGCCCTCGGCTATGTCGAACTTGCGTATGCCGTTCAGAACAACCTGCCGTATGCCGATCTCCGAAACAAGGCCGGGGAGTATGTTGAGCCCACGTTCGAAGCCGTTTCCGCGGCGGCGTCGGGTGCCGCAAAATCGATGCCTGCAGACCTCCGGGTCATGATCACCGATGCGGATGGCAAAGCGTCGTATCCGATCTGTGGTTTCACGTGGCTCCTCATCTATAAGGATATGAAGGATCAGGCGAAGGCTAAGGAGATTCAGACTTTTGTGAAGTGGGCGATGACCGATGGGCAGTCCTACGCGAAGGAACTGTACTACGCCCCGCTTCCGAAGACCGTCGCGACTCTCTGCATCAAGAAAATTGAAACCATGGACATCAAGTAACATGGCACCAACGTGCAAAAAGTAACGTCTCCATCAACACGAGAGATGGAGCGGCGCACGCGAGCAGGGGACCGGAGTTGGCCGGCCCCCTTTCGCGCTTCTCCCAACCGGCGCTCCCGGCTCAAGCGTGTCCACAATGTGGGCGATTTTGTCTTCCGCAACCTCACGGGTTTTTTTGCTCTGTTCGTCTTTTCCCTTGTCTTCATCATGGCGTTCGAGATGTACAAGGGTTCCAGTTTGTCCATCCAGAAGTTCGGCTGGTCCTTCCTGGTCAACCAGACATGGGATCCCGTCCAGAAAGAGTTCGGTGCGCTTCCCTATATTTACGGCACCGTGGTTTCCTCCATCCTTGCTCTCGTGATCGCGCTCCCCCTGAGCCTGGGTGTGGCCGTATTCCTGTCCGAGCTGGCTCCAAAGTGGCTCGAACAGCCGTTGTCGTTTCTTGTCGAACTGCTTGCGGCGATCCCGAGCATCGTCTACGGGTTGTGGGGCGTGTTCGTGATGGTCCCCTGGTTGCGTTCCTCGGTCATGCCCTTGTTGAAGAAGTATTTCGGGACGCTCCCATTGTTCCAGGGTCCGGCGTACGGTTTCAGCATGCTGGCGGCGGGCATCATTCTCGCCATCATGATTCTTCCGATCATCACCTCCATTTCCCGCGATGTCATGAAAGCCATCCCGACGCTGCAGCGGGAAGCCGCCCTGGGACTGGGGGCGACCCGATGGGAAACGACGCGGGTCATGCTCTTGAGCGCGCGGTCAGGAATTCTCGGCGCGACGCTGCTCGGGTTCGGCAGGGCCATCGGCGAGACGATGGCGGTCACGATGGTGATCGGCAATCGCCCGGAAATCGCTTCGTCCCTCTTTAGTCCCGCCGCTTCGATGGCGAGCGTGATCGCCAATGAATTTGCAGAAGCGACGTCCGATATCTATACGAATGCGCTGATCGAAGTTGCGCTGATTCTCTTCGGCGTCACGATAATCCTGAACGGACTGGCGCGATTGATCGTGTGGAGCACGACAAAAAGGTTCGCCTCTTCATGAAACCGGGATACGGCGCGAAATACTATTGGCGGAAATCGAAGAACGCCGCAATGGTGGTGTTTGCCACGGTATGCGTCCTCATTGCCTTGACGCCGCTTGTCCTGATCTTCATCTACACCCTGCGGCAGGGAATCGGATCGTTGAATCTGGATTTCTTCCTCCAAATGCCAAAACCGGTGGGGGAGTCCGGCGGTGGGATGGCGAATGCAATTGTGGGAACCGGAATCCTCATCGGTCTCGGCGCGCTGTTTGGGCTGCCCGTCGGTATTCTTTCGGGCATCTACCTCGCCGAATTCGGTCATACGGCGTTCGGCGCGCTGGTCCGGTTCTTCACCGACGTTTTGAGCGGGGTCCCGTCAATCGTGGTTGGCGTCGTCGCCTACATTCTCGTCGTCTTGCCCATGAAGCATTTTTCCGCGCTTGCCGGCGGGGTTGCCCTGGCCATTTTGATGATTCCGACGGTGACGCGGACGACGGAGGAGATGATGAAGCTCGTGCCGCAATCCTTCCGCGAGGCGGGGCTCGCGCTCGGGATCCCGCGTTGGAAAACCACGATGCGCATTGTCTTCCCGACGGCCCTGACCGGGATCACCACGGGAATCCTGCTGTCCATCGCGCGCGCGGCAGGCGAGACGGCACCGTTGCTCTTCACAGCACTCGGAAACCGGTTTTGGTCGACTTCGATCATGAACCCCATTGCATCATTGACCGTGTTTATCTACGATTACGAAAAATCGGCATTCGACGATTGGGTCCGGCAGGCGTGGGCGGCCTCCTTCGTCCTGATCGCTCTGATCTTTCTCCTGAGTCTCATTTTCCGCATCGCAACCCGACGCCGCTATGAAGAACATTGAACTGAACGGCGCCCCGAGCGCCTCAATGACGAAACCGACACCTTTGACACCCCCACCAGAAGTGAAGTTTCCGACGGCGGTCAAACTCTCTTCGCGCGGGCTGAACGCCTATTTCGGCAAAACCCATGCACTGAAGAATGTGACGATCGACATTGAGTCCAACCGGGTCGTCGCGATCATCGGCCCATCGGGCTGCGGGAAGTCGACGTTCCTGCGCTGCCTCAATCGCATGCACGAGGTCGCTGCCGGAACAATGTCGGGAGAGATTCTTCTCGACGGCACGAATGTCATGGATGAAGACCCGGTGATTCTGCGCCGCAGGGTTGGGATGGTGTTTCAAAAGCCCAATCCGTTTCCGACCATGTCGATCTTCGATAATGTTGCGGCAGGGCTGCGCTTCAACGGCATGCGGGACAGGAAGAAACTCAAAGAGATCGTGGAACAGAGCCTTCTCCGGGCCGCTCTCTGGGACGAAGTTAAAGACTCGCTCGGCAAATCCGGGGCGAGCCTTTCGGGAGGACAACAGCAGCGTCTGTGCATTGCACGGACGATCGCCGTCAGTCCCGAGGTTGTCCTGATGGATGAACCCGCGAGCGCACTGGATCCGATCTCGACCGCGAAAATCGAAGAGCTGATTTACGAACTCAAAAAGACGTTCACCATTGTCATCGTGACGCACAACATGCAGCAGGCGGCGCGCGTCAGCGACTTAACGGCGTTCTTCTATCTGGGGGAATTGATCGAGTACGATCAGACGAAGAAGATGTTCACGACGCCGGAAAAGAAGCAGACGGAAGACTACATTACCGGACGATTCGGATAGGAGCGGGTATGGCAGGGGAAGCGCGAGTTATGGAACGACATTTTGAGCAGGAGTTGACCGAACTCCGGAACAACCTCATCGCGATGGGCGCACTTGTCGATGTTCAGCTTGAGAAGGCGTGCGAAGCGCTGTTTGGGGGGCGCCGGGATTTGATTCGTGAGGTCATCGCAGGCGACACCAGCGTCGACGCGTTCGATACGAAAATCGATCGCCAATGCCAGGCGCTCCTCGCCCTGACACAGCCGGTGGCGATCGATCTCCGGTTCTTGATGGCAGGCCTCCAAATCAACACCCAGCTTGAGCGGATCGGCGACATCGCGGTGAACCTGGCCGAACGCGCATCAACCCTGAACCCGTTTCTGGCGTTCGTCCACCGGACCCGCCTCGAAGAGATGGCGCAAATCGGCAGAATTATGGTGCGCGACAGTCTCGATGCGTTTATCAACGGGAATGCCTCTCAGGCGTCACGCGTGCTTGCCAGCGATGATGTGGTCGACAAGTTGGGATGGGAGATCTACGACGATGTGGTTTCCGCGATGCGGGAGGACCGGCTCCTGATCGATCCCGGTGCCCAGATGGTCATTCTCACACATCATCTCGAACGCCTGGCTGACCACGCGACGAATATCGCGGAGGACGTCATCTTCCTCGTCGAAGCCCGTCTCGTGAAACACAATGCGGGGACCTCACCCGTGTGAACCCTGCTTGCAAGTGAGTCCGAAAACCATTTGTTTCCTTGCCATCAACAAATCTGAACGTGCATGCAACGACACTTTGTCCAGGAACTCGAATCGCTCAAGGCTAGACTCATCCGCATGGGGAGCCTGGCCGAGGAGGCCATCGCGGAGTCCATCCGTGCATTGCTCGAGCGCGACGCGCACTGCGCTCGTGAAGTCATCGAAGCCGACGAGGCCATCAATCATCTCGAGATGGAGATCGACAATGCCGTCGTCGATACGCTGGCGCTTCAACAACCGGTGGCAAGTGATCTCCGGTTCATCCTCGCTGCCCAGAAGATCAACAATGATCTGGAACGCATCGGCGACCATGCCGTGAATATTGCGGAGTCCGCCCTCCAGTATTCCGCACGCGAGGCGATTGAACGCCCTGTCGATATTCCGAGGATGGCAGTCGTCACGAAAACGATGCTCCGGGAAGCGATCGATGCCTTCGTGCATTCCGATGCCACCCTTGCCCGGAACGTACTCCGGAATGACGATGAGATTGACGACCTGAACAGGAAGACGGTCGATGAAATGGCGGACTTCATCCGGCAGCACACCGAATATCTGTACCAGGCCCTCGACATCATTCGCGTGAGCCGGAACCTGGAACGCGTGGCGGACCTCGCCACCAACATTGCCGAAGAGGTGATCTTCGTGGCGGAAGCGCGGGTGGTCAAGCACCACAGCGCGGAGGGGGAGAGCCGGGCCACGTAAGGGACGGCAGATGAACAGAGTGAGAAGCGGACAGGACTGTAGGCAGGGAGCAGTGGGCGATGAGCAGTAGGCAGAAAGCAGTAAGCAGTACTAGGCAGAAAGCAGTAGGCAGAAGACTGTGTGATCCTCTTTAGGCTCCTGGGCCACAGGCCCCGGAATCCCCTTTTTCCCCATCAATGTCCACCCTGGCGATCGGTTGCATCCCGTCCGCGAATCCGCTATCTTCCTGACTGTCAAGCGTTTCACGATGTTTCACGGGGTTCCTCTTTAAAGGATTGTAGTGTCGAAAATCATTACGATCGCAAATCAGAAGGGCGGCGTCGGAAAAACAACCACTGCAGTCAACCTCGCCGCCTGCATCGCCGCTGCCGAAAAACGCACCCTCCTTGTCGATACTGATCCTCAGGCCAACGCGACCAGCGGTACCGGGCTGGACCGGAACACCGAAGGGAAGAGCATTTATGAAGTTCTCCTCGGATCCCTGCCTGCGACGGAAGCGATCCACCAGACACAGATGCCGTTCCTTTCGATGATCCCTTCACACATCAACCTCGTGGGGGCGGAAGTGGAACTTGTTCCCCTGGAGGATCGCGAGCGGAGAATGAAATCCGCGCTTGATCCGATCCGCGACATGTTCGATTTCATCCTCATCGATTGTCCTCCGTCGCTCGGCCTCCTGACCCTGAACGCCCTCACGGCCGCAGATTCCGTCCTGATTCCCGTCCAATGCGAATACTTTGCGCTCGAAGGACTGGGTCAGCTGCTCAATACCGTGAATATGGTAAAGAAGCAGCTCAACGAGAAGTTGGATATCGAAGGGGTGCTGCTCACGATGTACGACACGCGGCTCCGGCTTTCGAATCAGATCATCAATGAAGTCAGACAGTATTTTGGCGACAAAGTGTTCCGGGCGATCGTCTCCCGCAATGTGCGCCTGAGTGAGGCGCCGAGTTTCGGAAAGCCGATCATTCTCTACGATGCGATGTCGACAGGGACGCGCAACTACATGGACCTTGCCCAGGAAGTCCTTGTGAACAATAACCACCAGGTGACCACAGCGTAGGTTCCTCCCCATGGCCACAGCAGGCAAATCGGTTTTGGGCCGGGGGCTGGCGTCCCTCATCCCGGGTGAACAACGCCCGGCCGCGGAACGATCGAATGCGCGGCAGGACGACAACCAGAGCGTCGACGTCGTGGTGATGATCGATCTGGGCAGGATCGAACGGAATCCCTACCAACCCCGCACCGAGTTCGATCCCGCGTCGCTCCTGGACCTCACCAATTCCATCCTCGAAAAAGGAATCATCCAGCCGGTCACCGTGCGGCGGACGCCGGACGGCTATCAGCTGATCTCCGGCGAGCGCAGAGTTCGCGCTGCGCGGGATGCGGGCCTCAAACAGGTCCCGGCGTTCGTCATTCGGGTCAAGGACGACGAGGAGATGCTGGAACTCGCATTGATCGAGAATCTTCAGCGCGAGGACCTCAACCCGATCGAGATTGCGACGTCGTATCGCCGGCTGATCGATGACTGCGGCCTGAGCCAGGAACTGGTCTCGAAAAAAGTGGGGAAGGACCGGTCGACCGTCACCAATTTCCTCCGTCTCCTGAAACTCCCCGAACCCATCCAGAGCGCCGTCCGCAAGGGCGATCTCAGCGGGGGGCACGCGCGGGCATTGCTCGGCATCGACGACGAACGGCTCCAGATGAGCATCTTCCGGAGGACGCTCTCGCGCGAACTTTCGGTCCGCGCAGTGGAAGACCTCGTCCGCAAGGCGGGTCATGGCGTCAAGCGCCGTGGGCCCGGGGAGGAACGAGGCGGAAGCGGGCGGATCTCCAGTTCCGTCTCCGGCATCGAAGAAAAAATCCGGCAGGCCCTCGGAACGAAAGTCAGCGTTCGACCGGGGCAGGGCGGGCGCGGAGAAATTGTGATTGAATACTATTCGGCGGACGATCTTGATCGTCTGCTCGATCTCTTCTCGGAAATCGAATAACTATGGCTCTCCCGGACTCACGTGTCGTCATCTCCACGATCGCGGCGCCGGCCGCGATCGGACCGTACAGCCAGGCAATCCGGACCGCAAACGGATTCGTCTATACCTCGGGGCAGATCCCGATCGATCCCGCGACCGGTACGATCGTCGGCGATACCATCAAAGAGCAGACCGATCGGGTGATGAAGAACCTCGAGGCGGTCCTTGAGGCGGCCGGAAGCAGCCTGGCGCTGGCAGTCAAAACCACCGTCTTCCTCGCCGACATGAACGACTTTGCGGCGATGAATGAGGTCTACGCGACATTCTTCCCCGCGGTTCCGCCGGCGCGAAGCACGGTGCAGGTCGCCCGGCTTCCGCGCGATGTCCGCGTTGAGATCGAAGTCGTCGCCGTCACCCTCAAGGGATAACGACCGTGGGCCTCATTCGGTGCTGCGCCATCGCCGGCCTGGTCCTCCTCCGTGCGTTCGTGGGGTCGGCGCAAGAACCGGGTATCGACACAACCGGAAAGCACTTCCGTTTTACCGGTGACACTCTCCGCGTCGCCGCGCCTTCCCCTCTCCATCACGATTCGCTCAACGCCATCCCGTTCAAGGGAAAATCTCCCGGCACGGCCATGCTCCTCTCGGCCGTGATCCCCGGCGCGGGCCAATTCTACAATGAATCGTATTGGAAGGTCCCGATCGTGACCGGTCTCGCCATCTATTTCGTGTCGGAGTGGCTGACGAACAACCGGCGCTATATCAGCGCACGGAATGATGCGTCAACGTATCTCAGGGCAAATAACGGCACCAGCGACGTGACCTATGCATACAAGCTCAGCTTGCGTGAATTCTACAATGATCAGCGCGATTCTTTTGCATGGTACTATCTGATTCTCTACGTCGTGAATCTCGCTGACGCCTATGTGGATGCGAGCCTCTTCGGTTTCGATGTCGGGGGAAGCCTCGCACTGCGCGGCGCCATGCAACCGAGGCTTACACTGCGCTTCAGTTTCTAAGAGCGCTGGACGAAGGGGAAATGGAGAGAATGGGAGACCGGGGGGCGTTCTGCTTACTGCACACTTCTTTCTGCAAACACTTTGCAGCTCTGATTGATGCGATGTCGGATTTACGACTGACGTTCTGCTAAGGATTGGCAATGTTGAATCACATCTGGCTCGCACTGATCGCCATCGGCGTCCTGACCGCGGTCGGTATCGATGTTCGCAACGAAATCGTCAACCCATACCGGAACGGCCAGGTGCTGGAAGGCGACTTCATCCCGGCAAAGCAGCCGACCCCGCTCCGGTCAACGTGGGAAGGGACACTGCTGATCGACGGCGGGGCATTCCGGTCGTTCTATCAAACGTCATTTGCTCCCGACAGCGTCAGACAAAATTCGATCGTCGACACGACACGCGGTTCGGCACAGCTTTCGCTCCTTCTCGACGGCTCCTCGCCCTCGATCTGGCAGGATATGGGGAAATCCTCGTCGACCGCAAACAGACTCGAAGGTGCGATTCAGTCGATGCAATGGGATACGGCACGGAGCGTCGCACACCTCCGCTTCATGCTTGAGCCCATACGATTTGTGCGCCTCCGGGCAGTGACACAGGCGGCGTTCGACTACGCCGGCATTGCTGTGACGATCGCCCTCGGTCTGATCGGTGTCATGGCCTTCTGGCTTGGGATCATGAAAGTTGCCGAAGAGGCGGGTGTCCTTCGGGTCGTCGCGCGCCTCCTCTCGCCGGTGATGCGGAGGATTTTCCCTGACGTGCCGCCGGATCATCCTGCTGTCAGCGCGATGATTATGAACATCGCGGCCAACATGCTCGGCTTGAGCAACGCTGCCACGCCACTGGGGCTCAAGGCGATGGAAGAGCTGGACAAACTCAACCCCAAGGTCGGCACGGCGACGAATGCGATGGTGACGTTTCTCGCAATCAACACCGGGGGGCTGATTCTTATCCCTGCGACCGCCCTGGCAGTCCGATCGGCGGCGGGATCGGGGAACCCGGGAATTATCATCGGAACATCCATTGTGGGGGCCGGCTGCGCAACCATCGCCGGGATCCTTGCGTCGAAGGTCCTGGAACGGCTTCCTCGATACCGCAAGGCGATGGAGGTGCCCCATGAGTGACATCTTCCGTACGGCCATCAATGTCATCGCTGTCGCCGTCATCCCCCTCGTCATCGTGGTGTTTCTGGTCTGGGGGGCGTTAAAAAAGGTCAAGGTCTACGAGCAGTTCGTTGAGGGAGCGAAAGAGGGATTCGGGACGGCGTTGCGGATCATCCCTTATCTCGTTGCCATGCTGGTGGCAATCGGGATATTCCGGGCGAGCGGGGCGATGGATGTGCTGGTCGGCATCCTCGCGCCGGTGACAAATCTCATCGGCATGCCGCCGGAGACTCTTCCCATGGCCATCATGCGCCCATTGTCCGGAAGCGCATCCCTTGGGATTATGACCGAATTAATGAAGGTCCACGGGCCAGATTCGCTGATCGGGGTCCTTGTCTCGACGATGTATGGGAGCTCCGAAACGACGTTCTATGTTCTCGCGGTATATTTCGGAGCCGTCGGCGTGAAGAATACACGGCATGCTGTCCCGACAGGACTGATTGCGGACGCCGTTGGAATGCTGGCTGCAGTGTGGATCGTCAGAGTGGTTCTCGGTTGATTTTCACGCCACCCATCGGTATATTTTGCCCATTGCAAATCATTCCTGCCGGTCCTGATAACAAAGGCAACGGTCCATATCCTGCTCTTTCTCTCCTGATGGTCTCTCATGCACCTTCTCAATAGATTGGTCGTGGCGACGATTCCCATGGTGCCACGGCCGATGGTTCGCTATTTTGCCAACCGATACATTGCCGGAGAAACGCTTGCCGACGCCGTTCGCACGGTGCGTCAATTGAATTCCGAAGGAGTCAGTGCTACGCTGGATGTCCTCGGCGAAGACATCTTTACAAAAGAAGAGGCCATTGACTCCCGCAACCGTTCGATCGACGTTCTCCAGTCAATCGTGCGGGAGCACCTTGATTCGAATCTCTCCATTAAACTGACCTCTCTCGGACTCAAACTCGAACAAGCATTTTGCAGGGAAAACGTTCGTGAAATCCTGAAGGTGGCGGCCGTCCACGACATCTTCGTCCGGTTTGACATGGAAGACCACACTTGCACGACGGACACGATCGCAATCTTCCGGACGCTGCACAAAGAGTTTCCCAAGACGGGCATTGTTCTTCAGGCATACCTCCGGAGGACCGAAGCGGACGCCGCGGCAATGATCGCCGACAAGATCAACTTCCGCCTTTGCAAGGGGATCTACCGCGAGCCGGAAGAGATCGCGTTCAAAGGACGAGAGGAGATTCAACGGAATTATGTTGGCGTTCTGCGCCGGATGCTGGAAGGGGGATCGTACGTCGGCATTGCAACGCACGATACCGTCCTCGTCGATGCGGCGACGCACATGATCAGAGATCTGGGCCTCGCGAAAAGCATGTATGAGTTCCAGATGCTCCTCGGCGTCAGACCCGAACTTCGCAAGCGACTGGTCGCCGAGGGGCACAAAGTGCGGCTGTATGTTCCGTTTGGCGAGCACTGGTACGGGTACTCCACCCGCCGGTTCAAGGAGAATCCGGAAATTGCCGGGTACGTTTTCAAGGCGATCTTCAAAAACAATCGGTAGTGCGCGGTGTCGGCAGGTTCGCCGGCGCGCTGATCCCCTCCACGGTCGGCGGCATTCGACACAGGGGCGTTGCCGTGGGAGATTTTCTTTCACTCCAAAGGAGCCACTATGGCTGACACCACAAGCCGTCAAGCGATCCCGGGCCAGACTGATGTGAAGGAGTTCACCCTCCGCGCTCTTCTCATCGGCCTTGTCATGTGTGTTGTCCTCGGGGCGGCGAATGCCTATCTCGGGCTGAAGGCGGGGATGACGATTGCGGCCACGTATCCCGCCGCCGTGATCGGCATGGCCGTTCTCCGGCTCTTCAAGGGCTCGTTGCTCGAGGAAAACTTTGCCCGAACGGTCGGCTCGATCGGCGAATCGGTCGCCGCCGGGGCCGTGTTCACCATCCCGGCGTTCGTCATGCTGGGCTACTGGGATTTTCAAACGGGAAACCTCTGGGAGGAATACCTTCTCTCCTCGTCGATGATGATTTTGGGGGGCATTCTCGGAATCCTGTTTGTGACGATCCTCCGTCGTGTCATGGTCGAGGACGAATCGCTCCCGTTCCCGGAATCGGTGGCAGCCAGCGAAATCCACAAGGCAGGGCAGCGTGGGGCAAGCGCCGCCATGCAGCTCTTCCGCGCCATGGGCGTCGGCGCCCTGATCAAGATCCTCGGCCGATCGGATCCCGACACGTATGACGGGTTCGGGTTCTATCAGGCCATCAACCGGTTCCAGATCAGCATTGGCAAACTGGTGGACGGCTTCGTCCGCTTCTCCGGCGACAAGAAAGTCCAGGCCGGCGGCATCTCGACGTTCACGTGGCCTGCCGCCACTCCGGCGTATCTCGGCGTCGGGTATATCATCGGCGCAGAGCTTGGCGCCTTGAATTTTGCGGGAGGGTTGCTTGCGTGGGGTCTCTTCGTTCCGCTCCTCGTCTATTTCATCGGGCCATCGATGATCGGCTCCTACGGAGGAGGCGGTTCTGAGCAGTGGGCGCACCTGACGTCCGATGTGTATCGCTTCATCGTCCGGCCGATCGCCGTCGGCGGGATGCTGGTCGGTGCATGCTTCACGCTCTGGAAAATGCGGAAGAATCTGATCCTCGGGATCAAGCGCGGAATCGCCGATGTCCGGAAGACGGCGGGCGCGTCGGAGGCAACAGAGCGCACGCAGCGGGACCTCCCGTTTAAGGTCGTCCTCGCCGGCATCGTGGTCGTTCTGGCGCTGATGGTCGGTCTCTACATGTACTTCACCGGCGCAATTGTCGCGGCGATCCTCGCGGCCATCGTCATTCTGGTGACCGGCTTTTTCTTTGCCGCGGTTTCGGGCAACCTGGTCGGCATGATCGGTTCCTCCAACAACCCGATTTCCGGCCTGACGCTGGCGACAACAATTGTCGCAGCGTTGACGATGGTGGTGGCAGGGATGATGGGGGCCAAGGGGGTGATGGCGGCCCTCGGCGTTGCGGCCGTCGGCTGTGTTTCCGCAGCCGTCGCCGGTGAGATGCTGCAGGATCTCAAGGTCGGGCATATTTTGCGGGGCACGCCGTGGAAGATGCAGGTCGGGGACATCATCGGCGTTGTGGTCGCCGGATTGTTCCTGTTCTGGCCGCTCTATATGTTGCACACGTCCGATGTTGCCCAGCTCGGGAAGGGCATCGGGGGATTCGGATCCCCGAATCTTTCCGCACCGCAGGCGGGACTCATGGCTGCGCTTTCCAGTGGAATCGTCGGTGGGGAAATGGCCTGGCCTCTTGTCCTCGTTGGCATCGCGATGGGGATCTCGTTGATTATGATCCGCGTCAAGAGCCCGATGCTCTTCGCGGTCGGAATGTATCTTCCGCTGGAGACGACGTTCGCCATCTTTGTCGGCGGACTCATCCGTGCCGTCGTGGAACGTCTGGTGAAGCGTCGTGCATACAACGATGCGCAGAAAGCACGGGTGGAAAACGCCGGGATTCTCGCCGCGTCCGGTTTGATCGCCGGCGAAGCCCTGATCGGACTGTTCGTGGCGGTGGTCGTCGGTCTCCGGGACAACAACAAATTCTGGGCGATCGCGGGCTTTGATGGCGTCGCACCATGGCTCGCCCTCGTCGTCTTTGCGATCCTGGCATCATACCTGATTTTTGTTCCGTTGCGGAAAGCCGGGTCTCCCGATGAACCTGCGCCGCCAACGGCCGTGATGTAAGAATGCTGCACAACAGGAGAAACGTATGTCGAATGCCATCGAAGGCCTGAAGCCCGGACTGGTGTGGAAGTACTTTGCGGCGATCTCCCAGATTCCGAGAGGGTCAAAAAATGAAGCCGCGATTTCGCAATTCGTCGTCAAGACGGCGAAAGGTCTCGGCCTGGACGTGAAAGCCGACAAGCTGGGAAACGTCGTTGTCAGGAAGCCCGCTTCGTCCGGACACGAGAGGAAACCTCTCGTTGTCCTGCAGGGGCATCTCGACATGGTGTGTGAAAAGAATAACGACAAGGTCCACGACTTCACCAGGGACCCGATCGAACTGGTCCGGAAAGGAAATCTCCTGATGGCCAACGGGACCACGCTGGGCGCGGACAATGGCATCGCGGTGGCAACGAACCTCGCCATCATGGAAGATCGCTCGCTGCAGCATGGCCCGCTCGAGTTTCTTTTCACGATCGACGAGGAGACGGGGTTGACGGGGGCGGCAAATCTCGAACCCGGATTCCTGCAAGGGAAGACGCTCCTGAATCTCGACTCGGAAGAAGAGGGCGCGTTGTATGTCGGATGTTCGGGCGGCCGGGACACGATCGGGACCTGGAAGCTCGACCTTGATCCCATGCCGCCAAAGTCCACTGTCGCGCTCCTGCGGGTGACCGGCTTGCGGGGCGGACACTCGGGACTGGAGATCGACAAAGGTCGGGGCAATGCCATCAAGATCATCGGACGGGTGCTCACCGCGCTTTCCGAACTCGGCGTCCGCGTCTCGTCGATCGACGGAGGAAACAAGCACAATGCGATCCCGCGCGAAGCGCAGGCGGTCGTCGTCCTGCCAAAGGCGAAGTGGGATGTTGTTCTGGAACTCGTCGTTGAGTGGGGAGGAATCGCGAAAGCAGAGCTTGCCACGGTGGAACCGGACCTCGCCGTATCGCTGCAGGAACATACGGTGAAGAAGGTGAAAATCATCAAGAAGGGGACCCAGAAGAAACTCCTCCAGACGATAGCCGCTCTGCCGCATGGCGTCACGAAGATGTCCGCCGACATACCGGGGCTCGTCGAAACGTCAACAAATGTGGCCGTCATCCACACGGGGAAGAAGGACATCTCGCTCGCGACGAGCCAGCGCAGTTCGGTGGCCTCCGAGATCAAAGAGATTGCGCAGTCGGTGTCGGCAGTCTTTGCCCTGGGTGGGGCCGACGTGCGTGCGTCCGACGGGTATCCCGGCTGGAAGCCGAACATGGACTCCCCGATTCTGAAGGTGGCGCGTTCGACGTACCGCCAATTGTACGGGAAGGACCCGGAGGTGAAGGCGATCCACGCGGGACTGGAGTGCGGCATTATCGGTGAACGGTATCCCGGGATGGATATGCTCTCGTTCGGTCCCACGCTTGAAGGCGTTCATTCGCCGGACGAGAAGATCTATATCGATACCGTGGATCGCTTCTGGAATTATCTCCTCGGGATTCTCAAGAACGTGAACTAAAGAGACAAAGGAGAGGTTGACGGGGCACTTCCGATGCGCTGAGGGTTCTCCTCCTGCAGGAAGTGCCCCGCCTGTTTTCGGCGATCACCATTCAAAACCCGGATCCGGTCACCATGCAAACCCCTGCAGTTGCGCAGACGCTTCCGCCGCCCCCTCGCTGGTACCGCTGGCTCGTTCTCGTTCTCGTGAGTCTGGCGATGTTCGGCAACTACTATATCTATGACAGCATCAGTCCCCTCGCGGACGTCCTGACGCGACAGCTGGGTTTTTCCGACTCGGATATCGGACTGCTCAACGCCATCTACAGCATCCCGAATATCGTGATGGTCCTCATCGGCGGGATCATCATCGACCGGATCGGAACGAAGATCTCCACCGCGTTATTCGCGTTCGTCTGCCTGATCGGTTCCGTGGTCACGATGTCCACCGGGACCCTCTGGGTGATGGCCACGGGCCGGCTGATCTTCGGCCTGGGGGCGGAATCGCTCATCGTCGCCGTCACCACCGCGATTGCGAAGTGGTTCAGAGGAAAGGAGCTGAGTTTCGCGTTCGGATTGAATCTGACCCTGGCACGGCTCGGGTCGTTCGCTGCGCTCAATTCTCCGACATGGGCGGCGGGGGCGTACCTTCACTGGCAAACGCCCCTGATGATCGCTTCGATCTTTGGCGTCATCTGCATGGTGGGAGCGGGGCTCTACTGGATCCTGGAATCACGAGGATCGAAAGCCTTTGCGCTGGGTGTGGCCGGTCAGACGGACAAAGTGAAGTTCCGCGACCTGTTTAGTTTCGGGACATCCTACTGGTACATCGTCGCGCTTTGTGTGACGTTTTACTCCGGGATCTTCCCGTTTCAAACCTTCGCCGTGAAGTTCTTCATGGAAGCGCACGGGGTCACACGCGAGACCGGCGGATTCCTTTCGAGCATGCTCACGTTGTTCGCGATGATTGCGACACCGCTGTTCGGCATTCTCGCGGACAAAGTCGGGAAACGGGCGACGATGATGGTGTTCGGATCGTTCCTGCTTATTCCGGTCTATCTCGTCATGGCGTACACGCATGTCTCATTGTACATCCCGATGGCAGTGATGGGCATTGCGTTCTCACTTATCCCGGCAATCATGTGGCCCTCCGTCGCCTATCTTGTCGGACAAGAACGACTGGGCACCGCGTACGGCCTGATGACCCTGTGTCAGAACGTCGGACTTGCCGGATTCAACCTGCTCATCGGATGGGCGAACGACTATTCTCTCGCGAGCGCGAGCAACCCGGATGGATACCGGCTCGGGATGCAAATTTTCACCGTCCTGGGCTTCAGCGCGCTCATTTTCTCCCAGCTTCTTGCGCGCCGTGAGAAAGGCCCCCACGCGCACGGACTCGAAACAATCCGTGCCGGCAACGAAACATGATCCAAATTGTCGAATATTCTTCTCGCGGACAGGCTTTGACACGAGGATGATGCAAACAAAGCCGGATTTGGCTTGTCATGTATTGGCACGATGGTTGTGATTATGGTCACGTCTCATGCGGTGGGCGGACTCGTGAGATTTTCCAGGAGACTCAGGCACTTTTTTGAGCGAAGCTGTGTTCTGGAAGGCGATTGGGGGGGCCCAAATCTCACTACTTCCAGCTGTTCGGGGGATCCTTCAGCTTTTGCAGCCAAACTGCCCGCGCTGACCAGCGTCCGTTAGGAAGCCATTCTATGGTTCGATATTCTTCGTTCAAGAAGAGTCGAAATTAGTGTCTTTCTATTGGTATCTGGAATATCGCAAAACTTTACCTATTTGGAATTTTTTACTTGATTGTGAGTTTTTTCATCATATATTAGCCATTGCGATGTCAAAAAGAATCCACCTGGCCTATACCATATTTCTTTTGATCGTCGGTCTCGCGATCACTTTTCAGGTCGCGAAGACAGGCTACTCCTATTATATGACTCCGATGGAGGAGAGGCCTTTTCAGGCGGACTACGATCTCCTCAAGCCGACAGGCCTCTACGGCCATGCGTACGGCATTATCGGATCCATGATGATCACGCTGGGCGTGATCATTTATTCCGGCAGGAAGAGAATGCGCCGGTTCGCGAATACCGGCAAGATCAAGTACTACCTGGAGTTCCACATTTTTCTTTGCCTCCTGGGACCGGCGCTCGTGCTGTTCCACACGTCCTTCAAGTTCGGGGGGCTCGTCGCTGTTAGCTTCTGGAGCATGACGGCAGTCGTCCTGAGCGGGGTCGTCGGACGGTATCTCTACGTGCAGATCCCGAAAGGGATCCAGGGAAACGAGCTTTCCGTCGCGGAGTTGGAGAAGGAAAATGCGGCGCTCGGGGAACGGCTGCAATCGCAGTTCGGCGTCAGCCCGGGGATCGTTCAATGGATAGACTCTCTCGCGCTCCCGCCGAAGGAAGTCACGAAAATGTCGCTGGTCCAGATCCTGAATTTTTTCGTCATCAACGACCTCACCCGGCGCCTCAAGTTCCGGCGGGTCTATAGTACGATCGGCCAGACACGGCTGCCACGGGGGGCGGCCCACAGGATGCGCAAGCTGGCGATGCGAAGGATTTCGCTCACCCGGCGGATCGCGTTTCTCCAGAAGTTTCGCCAGCTCTTTTATTACTGGCATGTGATCCACCTTCCGTTTGCGCTCGTGATGTTCGTGATTCTCTTCATTCACATCGGGGTTGCTGTCGCTTTCGGCTATACGTGGATTTTCTGATCTCGCGGATCCAGGGGGATGTCGATGATCCGTCGGACTCGGCTTCTGGGGGGAGCAGCTATGCTGTTGGGCGTGTTCGTGATGAGGTCACCTGCGCAAATTTCACCGGGTGCTCTTTCCTCGGCTCATGTGTCGCTTGAGGGGATTGAGCACTGCACGGCGTGCCACACCCTCGGCAAAAGCATTTCCAACTCCAACTGCCTTCATTGCCATACCGAAATCGATACCCGCATGCGCGCGGGGACCGGGTTTCATGGCACGCTCTCCGGCCGGCAGTGCATTGAATGCCACAAAGAGCACCATGGTCGAGACTTTCCGATGGAACGATTCGATCCCCGGGCATTCCGGCATGACCAGGTGCAATTTCCTCTCATTGGAAAGCACGCATCCATCAGCTGCCGCAATTGCCACAAGAAAGAACTTGTGAAGGCGAAGGACATGCTTCTCAAGTCCGACGAACGGAAGAAGACAACCTATCTCGGGCTGCCCCGGGAGTGTCTGGGATGCCACCAGGACCCGCACCGGGGCCAGCTCGGTGCCGCGTGCACACGCTGCCACGATCAAGTCCACTGGACGCCGGTTGATGCGTTTTCCCACGACCAGACGAAGTACCCGCTGACCGGTCGTCACGTCACGGTGGACTGCGTCAAATGCCATCCTTCCTCCACGGGCAAGACGGAGGCCATGAAGTTTGTCGGCATCGCCCACGCTTCGTGCACCTCGTGCCACCAGGACCCGCACGCGGGACGATTCAAGGGTTCCTGCGAACGGTGTCATACCACGAACGGGTGGATCGAAGGCGCAACACGGAACTTCGATCATTCCATGACGCGCTACCCGCTCCTTGGTCAACACCGGCGTGTCCGGTGCGAATCGTGTCATGGATCGCGTGTTCGCGAATCCTCCGTGCGGAAGGGCGACCGGGGGCCGTTCCGGATTGGACATTTCACGCGCTGTACGGATTGTCACCGCGATCCCCATAACAACCAATTCGCCCGGGAGAAAGACCGGGGCGCGTGCGAGAGCTGTCATACCGTCGATGGCTACGCGCCGTCGACATTCTCCCTCGCGCGCCATCAGAAGACGGCGTTTCCGCTCAGGGGCGCCCATCGCGCCGTCCCGTGTTTCCGCTGTCACCCATCGGGGGCCGCCGGCGGCAAGGCCAAAATGATCTTCCTGCGAACGGGCTTCGACAAATGCACTGAATGTCATGAGGATGTCCATCGGGGGGAATTCAACGGAAGGATGGCGAAGGGATGTGAGACTTGCCATTCCGTCGAGAAGTGGAAACCCGCGTTTTTCTCCCACGCCGGAACACGATTCCCGTTGGACGGCAAGCACAAGCATGTCTCCTGCAACCAATGTCATCCCGCGAAAACTGTCGGTGGAAAAATCGTCCGGCAATACACCGGGATCCCGATAACGTGCGAAGGGTGTCACGGTTCGAAAAGCACGACGCAGTCGTCCAAAGTGAATTAGGGGGAAAGCCTGCGGATGTTCGGTTGGTATATTGTGCGGATTGGGAAGGACGAGAGAACTTTAAGGCTGATGCACGCTCTCAATGTCGTAACAGAAGGGGTGATCTGGGTTGACATTCCACTACCTACAGACGGGGGCTTCCTCCCTTCAGGAATTCTGCCGATGAAGACCCTTCCTATCATCATCGCGCTTCCCATCGCGGTGCTGGTGAATTTCAGCATATCGCAAGCGCAGACCTCGCCCCATGGTGATCTTCGAATTGCGTGTACGCAATGTCACACGACCACGGCATGGAAACCTGTCCGTTCGCCCCTGGCGTATGATCACGACAGCACGGGTTTCCCGCTCAGGGACCAGCACGCCGGCGTCCCCTGCATCCAGTGCCACAAGGCCCTCGTGTTCGCCAAGGCGCCGACCCGTTGCGCGAACTGCCATCAGGATGTTCACCGGGGCGAGCTCGGCGTCCAGTGCGAACGCTGCCATTCGTCAAAATCGTGGCTGGTCCCCGATATGCGTCAGCGGCATGTCCAGACGCGATTTCCACTCATGGGGCCGCACATGACGGTGCCGTGCCAGGGGTGCCATGTGAACCAGCAGAAGTTTGAGTTTGTGAACATCCCCGTCGATTGCTATGGATGTCACCGTGCGGACTACGATGCGACGACCGCCCCTGCGCACCGCGCGGCAGGGCTCGGGACGAACTGTATCCAGTGCCACACCCCCACAGCGCTCGGATGGCCGACGGGGTTCGATCACAGCACCACGGGATTCGCCCTGATCGGCGCGCATGCAACCACGCCCTGTACCCAATGTCACGCCGGCGGGCGGTTCAAGAACACGCCGACGCAGTGCGACAACTGCCACGATGCCCAGTTCCTGGCCACGTCGAACCCATCGCACACCGCACAGGGATTTTCCAAGGACTGCCAGAGCTGCCATACCTCGCTTGCGTGGCAGCCCGCAACGTTCGACCACAGCAAGACAAATTTCCCTCTGACCGGTGCTCATATCGGCGTCGTGTGCGCGAGCTGTCATACCACAATGCCGTATGCGTCCGCCCCGACGACCTGCGTGGGATGCCACCAACGGAATTACAACGCGACCACCAATCCGCCGCATACAGGGTTCTCGACGGACTGCACGACCTGCCATTCCACGAGTGCCTGGCAACCCGCAACGTTCGATCATGCAAAATCGTCGTTCCCCCTGACGGGTGCCCACGCTTCCGTCCCGTGCACATCGTGCCATGCAAACAACAATTTCACCTCGGCGCCAACGGCGTGCGTTGGCTGCCACCAGGCGGACTTCAACGCCGCGGCCACCCCGCCCCATGCCGCGGCAGGGTTTTCCAGCGATTGCACGACATGCCACACCACCACTGCCTGGTCGCCGTCAACCTTCAACCACGGGACGACGCAGTTCGCCTTGACCGGCGCCCATGCGTCGGTGACGCCCTGCACCGCGTGTCATACGGTTTCCCCCTGGTCTTCGCAATCGACGAATTGCTACAGTTGTCATACGTCGGATTACAACAACACGAACAATCCGGTACACTCGACGGCGGGATTTCCCACGACTTGCGCCACCTGCCATACGACGACGGCATGGACGGGAGCGACGTTCAACCACACCTGGTTCCCGACGAGCCATGGGAATGCGGGAGGAACGTGCTCCACATGCCATCTGAACGCCAGTGACTATTCGCAGTTCACGTGCATGAGCGGAAGTTGCCATCCGCAGTCGACGACAAACTCGCGTCATACCGGAGTCAACGGTTATCAATATGTCGCGACGGCCTGTTATAGCTGCCATCCCAATGGTCGGGGTGGTTAAGGAATCGATGTTCTCCACTTATCTCAAACCTCAGATAGCGCCATGATACGATACGCCCGCACAACGGTGGCGTTGCTCCTCTTGGTCGTTCTGCGCGCAACACCTTCAGCAGCTCAGACGTCGCCGCATGGCGATCTCCCGATCGCGTGCATGCGGTGTCACACCACGACAACGTGGAAAGAAGTGCGCTCGCCGTTGCTGTTCGACCATGACAGCACGGGATTTGCCCTGCGGGATCAGCACAAGAATGTCCCCTGCGATCAGTGCCACAGGAGCCTGCTCTTTGTGAAAACCCCCACCCAATGCGCGAGCTGTCACCAGGACGTTCATCGCGGCGAATTGGGCGCGCTCTGCGAGCGGTGCCACACGACCAAATCGTGGCTTGTCCCGGACATGCGCCAGCGTCATGCACAGACGCGTTTCTCTCTCCTCGGCGCGCACATGACGGCCCCGTGCCAGGCCTGCCATACCAACGAGCAGAAGTTCGAGTTTGTCAACGTCCCGGTCGACTGCTACGGATGCCACCGCACGGAATATGAATCGACATCGGCCCCGCCGCACCGGGCATCCGGCCTCGGGACGAACTGCATTGCGTGTCACTCGCCGAGCGCCGCGGCATGGCCGGCGAATTTCGACCATGCGTCAACGGGCTTTGCGCTGGTCGGCGCGCATGTTTCGACCCCCTGCATCCAGTGTCATACGGGGGGAGGACAATTCCGGAAGGTCAGCACGCAATGCGACGCGTGCCACCATGCGCAGTTTGTGAGCGCCGCCACACCCAACCATGTTGCGGCCGGATTCTCGACGGACTGCACGACGTGCCACAATTCAATCTCCTATCAACAATCAACCTTTAACCACAATGCGACAAAGTTTCCGCTGACAGGCGCACATGCCGCCGTGTCACCGTGCACGGCGTGCCACACTGTCACACCGTGGACCGCGCAGACAACGACCTGCATCAGCTGTCATCAGGCGCAGTTTAACGCTGCAACGAACCCTTCCCACAAGGGATTTTCGACCGACTGCACCACCTGTCACACGGTAACGTCGTGGCAACCCGCAACGTTTGACCATGCATCCATCGGCTTCGCGTTGACCGGGGCCCATGCCTCGGTAACACCCTGCACGGCCTGCCATACCGGCAATAATTTCGCCAACACATCGACCGCATGCGTCAGTTGCCATCAGGCGAACTTCAATGCCGCGGTCAATCCGCCGCACAGTGCGGCAGGGTTTTCCAGCGATTGCTCGACCTGCCACAACACGACCGTGTGGCAGCCATCGACCTTCAACCACAACGCGACGCATTTCCCGTTGACGGGTGCGCATGCGGCGGTAACGCCGTGCACATCCTGCCACACGGTGACGCCGTGGTCCGCGCAGTCGACGACCTGTGTAAACTGCCACCAGGCGAACTTCAACACGGCGACAAACCCGCCGCACACCGGATTCTCAAACGATTGCACCACGTGTCATACCACGACCGCCTGGCAGCCGGCGTCCTTTAATCACGCGACAATCGGGTTTGCCTTGACGGGTGCGCATGCGACGGTGACGCCGTGCACGGCATGCCACACCAACAACAATTTCACCAACACTTCGACGGCCTGTGTGAGCTGCCACCAAGCGAATCTCACGACGGCAACCAATCCGCCGCACAGTGCGGCGGGATTCTCAAATGACTGTACGACATGCCATACCACCACCGCATGGCAACCGTCGACGTTCAACCACAGCACGACGAAGTTCCCGTTGACAGGTGCGCATGCGGCGGTGGCGCCGTGCACCTCCTGCCACACGGTCACGCCGTGGTCCGCGCAGTCGACGACCTGTGTAAACTGCCACCAGGCGAACTTCAACACGGCGACAAATCCGCCGCACACGGGGTTCTCCACCGATTGCACCACGTGTCATACCACGACCGCCTGGCAGCCGGCGTCCTTTAATCACGCGACAATCGGGTTTGCCTTGACGGGTGCGCATGCGACGGTGACGCCGTGCACGGCATGCCACACCAATAACAACTTCACCAACACCTCAACGGCATGCGTCAGCTGTCATCAGGCGAACTTCAATACGGCGTCCAGTCCGCCGCACAGCGCGGCGGGATTCTCGAATGACTGTACGACATGTCATACCACCACCGCATGGCAACCGTCGACATTCAACCACAGCACGACGAAGTTCCCGTTGACAGGTGCGCATGCGGCGGTGACGCCGTGCACATCCTGCCACACGGTAACGCCGTGGTCCGCGCAGTCGACGACGTGCGTAAATTGTCACCAGGCGAACTTCAACACGGCGACAAATCCGCCGCACACGGGGTTCTCCACCGACTGCACGACCTGCCACACGACCACGGCGTGGCAGCCGGCGACGTTTGACCACTCGACCACGTCGTTCCCGTTGACGGGCGCCCATGCGACAGTGACGCCGTGTACGGCCTGCCATGTCAACAACAATTTTACCGCATCGTTGCCGTCGACCTGCATCAGCTGTCACCAGTCGAACTTCAACACGGCGTCCAGTCCGCCGCACAGCGCGGCGGGATTCTCGAATGACTGCACGACATGTCATACCACCACGGCATGGCAGCCGTCAACATTCAACCACAGTACGACGAAGTTCCCGTTGACGGGTGCGCATGCGACCGTCACGCCCTGCACCGCGTGTCACACGGTGTCGCCATGGTCCGCGCAGTCGACAACCTGCGTGAACTGCCACCAGGCGGACTTCAATGCGACGAACAACCCGCCGCACACCGGATTCCCGACCGACTGCACGACCTGCCACACGACGACGGCATGGCAACCTGCGTCGTTCGACCACTCGACGACGTCGTTCCCGTTGACCGGCGCGCATGCCGCCGTTCCCTGTGCGACCTGCCACACGAACAATAACTTCACGACGCTGCCGACGACGTGCGTCGGATGCCACCAGGCGGATTTCAACACCACGACGAATCCGACCCACGTGACGGCAGGATTTTCGAACACCTGCACCACGTGTCACAACACGACCGCCTGGCAACCATCGACGTTCAGCCACAGCACCACACAATTCCCGCTGACGGGTGCCCATGCGTCGGTGACACCGTGCACGGCCTGCCACACGGTCTCGCCGTGGTCTGCACAGGCAACCGATTGCTACAGCTGTCATACGGCGGACTACAACGCAACGAACAACCCCGTGCACTCGACGGCGGGATTCCCAACGACCTGTGCGACCTGCCACACGACGACTGCCTGGACCGGGGCGACGTTCAACCATACCTGGTTCCCGCAGACGCACGGAAATTCGGGCGGGACATGTTCGACATGCCATCCGAACGCGAGCGACTACTCGCAGTTCACCTGCATGAGCGGGAATTGCCACCCGCAGGCCTCGACGAACTCGAACCACACGAGGGTCAGCGGTTATCAGTACGTCGCCACCGCCTGCTATAGCTGCCATCCGAGCGGAAGAGGGGGATAACACCAATGCGTTCATTCACATCGAAACTCATCGTCCTTGTTTTCTTCGGCGCTCTCGCGATGACGAGCAGCCGTGCGCAGGAACGGCTCTATCCGTTTCCTGCGGCGGTCACATATCTCTCCTCGGGAACAGTGTACATGAACGCCGGGACGACGGCAGGACTTGCGGCCGGGGATACCGTCATCGTCCTCCACAAACCGTCGCACCGCATTACGCTGATCATCGCCGCAATATCCAGCGGTTCCTCATCGGCGCCCTATGCCTGGAAGACCGGCGAGATCGCTGTCGGGGACAGCATATTCGTTCTCCGTCCGATCACGAAACCCGCGCCGGAGCAGGAAACGGCCGGCGTGTCGACGACCGACACCACCCGCGGCGCACAGGCCGGGACCGGGAAATTTCTTGTCTCCTCCGCAGCCAAAGGGCCGGATTTGTCCGCGATCCACGGGCGAGTTGCCGTCCAATATGTGGGGGCTGGACAGCTGAAGGGAACGATGAACTTCTCTCAGCCATCGCTCCTGCTGCAATTGAGCTCGCAGAGACTGTTCGGATCGAACTACACCTTCACGTTCTACGGTCGAAGCTACTACGACTTCTCCCCGCAGTATGGGTTCTATGGCACAGGCCCGCGGATGAAGATGCGCCTCTACCAGATGCAGATTTCTTCGGCTCCCGGCGAGGGGGTGGGTTTCGACGCCGGACGATTGACGTCCCGGTATGCAGGAGGCCTCGGACAGGTCGACGGTGCGCAGGTCTATCTGAAGGAGGGGAATTTTACCGCCGGTGCGCTCCTCGGAACACAACCGGACTATACAAATTCCAGTCTTGATCTTACCCAGCAGCGGGGGATCGTCTTCGCGAACTATGGATGGGGAGACATCTTCGCCAACCGGACCGACCTCACACTCGCCTACGGGCAACAGCTGCATGACGGGAAGTTCGACCGCGATTTCCTCTACCTCCAGGGATCATCGCACCTCGGCACGTCGTTGATGCTGTACGAGAGTTCGGAAATCGACCTTCACACCATCAACAACGGCATCAAGAGCGGCGCGTTCAATCTCACCAACACGTTCGCCTCTGTCTCCTATTTTCCAACCGATTGGTTGACGATCAACGGCGGTTACGATGCCACGCGAGCCATCTATCTCTTCGATACGATGAGGTCGATTGCCGACTCTCTGATCAATCGGGATCTCCAGCAAGGATTCCGGGGCGGCGTATCGTTTCGGCTCCCGCTCCGACTCACTGCATCATTTGACGGGACCTACAGGGCAAAAACTGCGGATACTCGTGATTCCCGATCCTTGAGTGGATCGCTTCGATCCTACAGTATCCTGGGGACTCCACTCAGCCTCGGGGCGCGGTATTCAAGGATTCTCGGAGCATATACCGACGGCCGCGATATTTCCGCCGACGCTGATTTCTGGATCGGCGGATCAATTTCATTGAACGCCCGGCTCGATCAATACGTTTATGATATTGTGGGTACCCCGCAGGGGTACAAAACCACGACGCTGACCGGGATGGTCAACTGGAGCATCACGCGGAAGTGGTACAGCATGGTGAGTTTTGACCAGGTTTGGGATACGACGTTGGATTCGCAGCGCATCTTCTTCGAATTGGGGATGCGTTTTTAGGTGATTCTCAGTAGGTTGTACCAGGTCTGGGGGGACTTGAACTCATGACAATTGCCGGTATGTCTGAAGACAGTGTTTTGACCATTGCCATTAGCGCAGTCATCATCCTGGTGACGGTTGTCCCGTACGCCATAAAAATTCGGCGGCGGGACCGCGCAGCAGCCAAGCGGTTTGAAGAGCTCAAAATCTCCGGTCTGCAAGCCGCGGTGACGATGCATCCACACATCGATGCCCTGGTGTGTATTGGCTGCGGTGGATGCGTCTCTGCCTGCCCCGAGGGTGATGTCATCGGGGTCATCGACGGGAAAGCAACCCTGGTGCACGGGGCGAGGTGTGTCGGCCACGGTGTTTGCGCGGAGGCGTGCCCCGTTGGCGGGATCACCATGCTGATGGCCTCCCCCGGCAAGAGTGCTGATCTTCCGATCCTGACGAGCGACTACGAGACCTCTGTGCCCAATATCTTCATCGCAGGCGAGTTGGGGGGAATCGGATTGATCAAGAACGCCGTGTTGCAGGGGAAGTCCGTGGTCGAGACGATCGCGGCCCGGACCCGCAACGGCGGGATCAAGACTCCGGACGGCGCTTACGACGTCGCAATCGTCGGCGCGGGGCCGGCAGGGATCGCCGCGGCACTCGGCGCGAAGGAGGAGGGCTTGAACTATCTTGTTCTCGAACAGGGTGGAACAGGCGGGACTATCCTCCAATACCCCCGACAAAAAATCGTCATGACGTCGCCCGTTGAACTTCCGCTCTGGGGAAGACTCAAGCTCTCAGAAACAACGAAGGAGACGCTCCTCCAGGCCTGGACCGAAATCGTCGAGAAGACCGAACTCCGTGTGCACACGGAGGAAAAGGTGACGGCGATTCGCCAGAAAGAGAATCTTTTCGAAATCGACTCGGCGAAGGGGCACTATCAGGCCAGGCACATCGTGCTCGCACTTGGCAGACGGGGGACGCCGCGAAAGCTCGGTGTTCCGGGGGAGCAGCTTGGGAAAGTGACATACCGTCTTATGGATGCGGAATCGTATCAAAGCAGCCATGTCCTGATCATCGGCGGCGGGGATTCGGCAGTTGAAGCGGCCATGGGCCTCGCCCTCCAGAAGACAAACACGGTGACGCTCTCGTACCGAAAACCGGAGTTTCAGAGAATCAAGGCGAGAAACATGGAACGCCTTCAAACCTATCTGAAATCCGGCGGGATCAATGCCTTGATGAATTCCGAAGTCGAGGAAATCCTTGAACACGAAGTGCGCATTAAAACCCCCGACGAAGTCCTGACGCTGAAGAACGATTACGTGTTCATCTTCGCCGGCGGCGAGCTGCCGTTCGAGTTTCTGAAAAGCGTCGGCATCGAATTCCAGCAGCAACTTGTCCATTAAGCCGTTTCCAGTCTGCCGTTCAGGCGACCGCATGTCGGCCTGGGGGTGATGGTGTTCTCTCCCGCTCTCAGGCCGGTGTGCATCCCGGCCTTCTGGCCCGTACTCCCGGATCCTCCCCTCAAGAAAGAGACTTCGCCGGAATCCTTGGTTTTCCTGACCCCAATTGCTATCTTAGCAGCGGAAAACGCATATCCCGGGACGAATCGTTAAACTCCCCTAAATCGAACTGTGTCCAAGGGTAAACAGGCGGGCGGAATTGGCTGCGGTCACCCCGCGCATTGACCACATAGCATCTCTGGAAATCAATGAAATCGAAACGAACAATGTGGCTCCTGATCGCCGGCGCCGTGGTGGCGATCGGTGCCGTGGCGTTTTTGGCGCTGGGGACCTCTTCGGACAAGGTCACCTACCGGTTTGACAAGGTCGACCGCGGTGATGTGGAAATCACCATTACGGCGACGGGGACGTTGAGTGCCGATACGACTGTCCAGGTCGGATCGCAGGTCTCCGGGACGATTGCCAAGCTTTATGCGGATTTCAATACGGTGGTCCGTCGGGGTCAGTTGCTCGCACAACTTGACCCAACATCGTTGCAGGCCAATGTGAACGACATGAAAGCGCAGCAGGACCGCGCTCAGGCCACGCTCAACGATGCCGAGAGGACGTTCCGGCGAACGAAGGACCTGTTCGCGAAGAACCTCGTCGCTCAATCCGATTACGATGCGGCCCTCACCGCGGAAGAACAGGCGAAAGCGGGACTCGAGTCGGCGAAAGCGCAATATGATCGTGCAATCATCAACCTTCAATATGCGACGATCACGTCGCCGATCAGCGGCGTCGTGATCTCGCGCAACGTTGACGTCGGACAAACCGTGGCGGCGAGTCTCCAGGCACCGACGCTGTATGCAATTGCCAACGACCTTCGCAAGATGCAGGTTCAGGCGGCGATCGATGAGGCGGACATCGGGAATGTCCGGCAGGGACAGGACGTGACGTTTCATGTCGATGCATATCCCGACATGGATTTTCACGGGACCGTTGCGCAAGTGCGCCTGTCGCCGACGATCACGCAGAACGTTGTGAACTACACGGTGATCATCGACGTGGCAAACCCCGATCTCAAACTGATGCCGGGCATGACGGCAACGGTTTCGATTATGGTGGACGAAAGACACGATGTCTTGCGGGTTCCCGTTCTCGCCACACGCTTCACTCCTCCCGGGGCGGAGCGTGAGACCATGCAGCCCGCGGGACAGAAAGCGTCCACGGACACAAGCGCGCGACCCGCGGCGATGGGTGAACGACAGGCCGGTCGCGGTGAACGGGGGAACTGGAAACGCGGGGGCCAGCAAGGTCCGGCACAGGGGAGCACCATCAATCCGCTCGCGCAACCTGCCGTTCAAGTGAAAGCGACCCATGGGCGTGTCTGGGTCCTCCGGAACGGAAAACCGGCCCCGATCGCCATCACGAAGGGAATCCAGAATGCTCGGTACGTCGAGGTGATGCAGGGGGATCTGAAACCCGGCGATCAGATCATAGTCGGCGCCCTGGAATCGCAGAACGGTCCTCAGTCGGCGCAAAATCCGTTCGGTCCGCAGCGGATGGGAGGCCCGAGAGGAAGGTTCTAGCCATGCGAATTCTTGAAACGTTGTCCATCGCGGTATACTCCCTGCTCCGGCACAAGACGCGCGCGGTCCTGACGATGCTCGGAATTATCATCGGCGTCGGCGCGGTGATCGCGATGGTTGCCGTCGGACAGGGAGCGCAGCGTGCCGTGCAGGATCAGATTGCCTCGCTCGGGACGAACGTTCTCATCGTTTTTCCGAGCGCGACAAATTTCGGCGGCATCAGTTCCGGCGCGGGCGCGGCTCAAACGCTGACCCTCGACGACGTCGCCGCCATCCGCGATCAATGCCCGGCGGTCGCCGCGATCACGCCGAGCACACGCGTCAACAGGCAGATCGTTGCCGGGAGCCTGAACTGGAGCACGGCGATCCAGGGGGGGTGGACGGATTTCTTCAAGATCCGCGACTGGAAACTCTCCTCCGGCGATATTTTTACCGACCAGGACGATCGCGGTGCGACGAAAGTGTGCGTGATCGGCCAAACCGTTGTCGACAACCTTTTCCCCGGCGAAGATCCCGTGGGGCAGACCATCCGTATTTCGAAACTCCCTTTTAAGATCCTCGGCGTGTTGGCGAAGAAGGGTCAGAATGCAATGGGAATGGACCAGGACGACATCATCATCGCGCCGTTCTCCACGGTCGAGAAGAAGATCCAGGGGATCGATTTCGTTCCGTCGCTCCTCGTGTCCGCAGTCACGTTCAATCAGATCCCCGAGGCACAGTCTGAAATTACCGACCTGCTCCGGGTGCGGCACCGGCTGCAGGACTGGCAGGAGAACGATTTTACGATCCGGAATCAGTCCGACATTGCCACGGCGGCGACATCCACGTCATCCATCATGACGATGCTCCTGGCGAGTATTGCCTCGGTTTCCCTGGTGGTCGGGGGCATCGGGATCATGAATATCATGCTCGTCTCGGTGACCGAGCGGACAAGGGAAATCGGGATCAGGATGTCGATCGGGGCGCGCAGGGCGGACATTCTTCAGCAGTTCCTCATCGAGGCGATCATGTTGAGCGTCCTGGGCGGGCTGGTCGGGATCGCCATCGGATGGGTGAGTTCAGGATTGATCTCCCGTCTGGCGGGTTGGCCCGTGTTTGTTTCGAGTTCCTCCGTCGGCATCTCTTTCGCATTCTCGGCGGCGGTCGGCATGTTCTTCGGTTTCTATCCGGCCAGAAAGGCCGCAAGTCTGAGTCCCATCGAGGCACTTAGGTACGAATAATTGGGCGTCTTTAATCTCGTTTCCGACCTGAAGCCGGCAGGCGACCAGCCGGAGGCCATTCGGGAGTTAACCGAAGGACTCCGGCGCGGAGACCAATACCAGACCCTCCTCGGTGTCACGGGGAGCGGGAAGACTTTCACGGTCTCGAACGTCATTGCGGCGATCGAGAAACCCGTGCTGGTCATGTCCCACAACAAGACCCTTGCCGCGCAACTCTACGCAGAGTTCCGGAGGTTCTTTCCGAAAGACCGCGTCGAGTTCTTCATCTCCTACTACGATTACTACCAGCCGGAAGCGTACGTCCCGCAGACCGACACGTATATTGCAAAGGACGCCTCGATCAATGATGAAATCGACCGGCTCAGGCTTCGTGCAACCAGCGCGCTGTTGAGCGGGGCGAAAAATGTGATCGTCGTGGCGTCGGTCAGCTGTATTTATGGCATCGGCGCACCGGACGAATGGGCGAGCCAGATCGTCGTGATCCGGAAGGGGGAGCGCATCGAACGCAACGCGCTTCTCCGGAAGCTCCTGAATATTTTCTATACCCGAAACGATTTTGATTTCGTCCGCGGCACCATGAGGGTCCGCGGGGATGTGGTGGAAGTCATCCCCGCGTACGAGACCGACGAAGCAGTGCGGATCGAATTCTTCGGCGACGAAATCGAACGCATTTCGTACATCAACCGGCTGGACGGGAAAGTCCTCGGCGAAACAGAGTACGAAGTGATCTACCCCGCGAAGCAGTTCGTCACCTCGCGGGCCACGCTGGACCGCGCCTATAAAGGGATCGAAGAAGAACTCGAACAACGTCTCGCGGAGTTGCGCTCCGCGAACAAACTGGTGGAAGCCCAGCGCCTTGAGCAGCGGACCCGATTCGACCTCGAAATGATGCGGGAGGTTGGCTACTGTTCCGGAATTGAAAACTACTCGCGCCACCTCGCCCAGCGCCCTCCCGGCTCCCGTCCCGCCTGCCTCTTCGACTATTTCCCGGAAGACTATCTCCTCGTGATCGACGAGTCGCACGTCACCGTCCCCCAGATCGCAGGGATGTGGCATGGGGACCGGTCCCGGAAACTCACGCTGGTGGAGCATGGCTTCCGACTCCCGTCGGCACTGGACAACCGTCCGCTCACCTTCAACGAATGGGAGACGCTGGTCAAACAGGTGATTTTCGTGAGTGCCACACCTGCAGACTATGAACTTGAAAAGAGCAAGGGAGTCGTGGTTGAGCAGGTCATCAGGCCGACTGGACTCGTCGATCCGATCGTGGAAATCCGGCCCGTCAAAAATCAGATCGACGATTTGATCGCCGAGATCCGCAATCGGGCGGTGCGACAGGAACGGACACTCGTTACGACGCTCACGAAGCGAATGGCGGAAGACCTCACGGAATATCTCGAGGACATCACCGTGAGGGTCCGGTACATTCATTCGGAAGTTGACGCCCTGGAACGGGTCGAGATCCTGCGCGACCTTCGCTTGGGCGATTTCGATGTTCTGGTCGGGGTGAACCTCTTGCGCGAGGGGCTGGATCTTCCCGAAGTGTCGCTGGTGGCGATACTCGATGCGGACAAAGAGGGGTTCCTGCGGTCGGAGCGGTCACTGATACAGACGGCAGGGCGTACCGCCCGCAATGTCAACGGTCTGGTCATCCTGTACGCCGATACCGTGACCGGGTCCATGCAACGGATGCTCGATGAAACGAACCGGCGTCGTGAGAAGCAGTTGGCCTACAATAGCGAGCATCATATCGCTCCCACGACCGTCTATAAGTCCGTCGAGGAAGTCCTCGCGGCAACCGCCGTCGCAGATGTCAAGGCGGCACGCGATGCCCGCAGGGACCGGCAGCGGATGCCGCAGATTAACGAAAGCGTGATCCGGTATCTGACCCCGGAACAGAAAGCCGACCTCCTGTCGGAGTTGAAGACGGAGATGGACAATGCCGCCCGCGATCTCGAATTCGAACGCGCTGCCGCGTTGCGGGATGAGATCGAAAAACTCGAGGATTCCGGGAAGAGCCGCGGGGCAAAAAAAAGCTGAAGGGTCGTTCGGAAAATCGCGCTTCTCGCAGTATACAAAGAGGAGGGGCGAATTTCCGGAGCCATCATGCCTGTCACACCGCGCCGTCGACAAAATTTCTGGTCTCTTACCGATCCGTTTGTTTCCTTCCTTTTTCCCCCCACCTGTCTTTCCTGCAAAACTCCAATCGCCCTGCATTCGGGCGGCCTCTGCCTGCGGTGTCACCAGGCTCTTCATTGTGTTCACGATGGTGACGCGGTGTACGAACAGACCAGGAGCTTCCTCACGGCAGACGGGTGTCTGGACCGCCTGGTGGCGCCGTATTACTTTGAGAAGGAGGGTCCGCTCCAGCAACTCATGCATCAACTGAAATACAACGGCATGACTCGGATCGGAACCATGATGGGGATGGAAATCGCGAGAGGAATCGTCGCGAGCGCGGCGTCCGGTAGGACCGTCATCGTGCCGGTTCCTCTCCATCGTTCGAAGCTTCGTGAACGCGGATACAATCAGTCGTATTACCTCGGGAAAGGGATGTCGAGGGTCCTGGGAGTTCCCGTGCTCCCGCATGCTGTGCGCCGTGCCGTGTACACGCGGTCGCAGACGACGCTCGACAGTGCGCAACGGGCCAAAAACGTGGAGGGGGTGTTCACACTGGCAGGCGGACCATCATCCGTGCTCGGCGGGAAAACCATCCTGCTGGTCGATGACGTGATCACGACCGGCGCAACTATTCGATCGTGTGCGATGACGCTCCGTGAGGCAGACGTTGCTGCCATCATCGCCTGCGCGGCAGCACTCGCTCAGTAGAGACGAACCGAAAGAAAGAGGCAACCGGCGAGGAGTATGTGGTGCGAAGGAGGAGTGAGCGTGTGCCGATGGATAATGGTTCCGCAATATCGGTCGTATGAACGTTTGACAGCTCCCTCCCCCTTAGGCCGCTACCGTGATCCTCCGCAGGTTTCCCGTTTCCGTCAACTCAAGAATTTCCCATGTACGTGTGAGACAGTCGATATTGTAGTTGCTCCCGCGTTGACGGATGCCCTGCTCGGATGGAAGCAGTTGCTCCTGCACAGAGAGTGCCGCCGTGTGCCCGAGGATCTGCGACAGTCCCGGGATCGGCAGGAATTCGGAATACCAGTCACACCAGTAGATTCCTCCGACGCGGTCGATGCCGCCTCGCGGCATTCCTATCCACCCGGCCGGAGTCTCCTGGATCGGGAGAAGCGACCACTCGCCGAGTTTTCCGGCGAAATTGTCGTCGGTGAATCCGCACTCCTGCCAGATTGCGAAAGACAGTCCTGCGTGTGTCACCAGGATCCGTTGTTCGGGAAGCCAGAGAAAATGTTCCAGGAGCTCCCGCATGCGGGGCTTGTATGCAGCGATCCGTTGGTCGAACGATTGTTCATACCCCGAGCAGCGCATGGACGGCTCGAGGTAGCTCCATTCGTGATTGCCGAACAGCGCACGCGCCTTTTGCTCCTCGACGAGCGTGAGCGCCGTCGAGAGACACTCGAGTTCTTCGTCCCGCGTGTGCAGACGGGAATCGACGAAGTCGCCAAGAAAGATTTTTCGATGATCGGGATACTGCTCGAGCACTTTCTTGAGGAACGGCAGATTGCCGTGGAGGTCCCCAATAAAGAGCAGGGGTGCCGTGAGCGGTGCCAACGTTCGTACAGGGTTATCAGGATCCATTCAATTTCCTCGTGAGAGCATCCCTAATATAGGGAAACGGAGGACTTCCTCAACTCCCGGAATGCGATCGACAGGGTTTGCTTGACAATGCTGGTGTTTCTTGGTAACTTTCGTTGATTTTCAAGAAATTTCCCTCGTTTCGTAATCCCTGACAATGGCACATCTGACTAAATTGGAGGAATCCCATGGCAGTAACCCTCGGACTTAACGGTTTCGGACGCATCGGGCGGCTTGTGTTCCGGCGTTTGCTCGAGCAGGGGAAAGAATTCGACGTCGCAGCAATCAACGACATTACCGATGCGAAGACCCTTGCCTATCTCCTGAAGTATGATTCCGTTCATGGAACGTTTCCGGGTGATGTGAAAGCGGACGGCGATTCCATTGTGGTCAATGGAAAACGCTACAAAGTGCTTGCTGAAAAGGATCCGTCGAAGCTTCCCTGGAAGGATCTTGGCGTCAGCATCGTGGTCGAAGGCACCGGGATCTTCACCAGCCGTGAGAAGCTCCAGTTGCACATTGCCGCGGGCGCAAAGAAGGTCCTTCTGACGGCGCCGGCGAAAGACGAGCTTGACGCTACCGTCGTGCTCGGTGTGAACGACGCGGTGCTCACCGGAAAGGAACAGTTCGTTTCGAACGCTTCGTGCACGACCAACTGTCTGGCCCCGATGGTCAAAGTTCTGAACGAGTCGTTCGGCGTCGATCATGGTTTCATGACCACGATCCATTCGTACACCAACGATCAGCGGCTTCTCGATCTGCCGCACAAAGATCTCCGTCGCGCCCGGGCGGCCGCGCTTTCCATCATTCCGACCACGACCGGTGCAGCCCGGACGGTCGGTAAGGTCATCCCGGAACTCAAGGGGAAATTGGACGGCTTCTCGCTCCGCGTTCCCACGCCCGACGCTTCGATCACGGATTTCGTCGCAGAGTTGAAGAAGCCGGCGACCAAAGAGCAGATCAACGAGGCGATGAAGAAGGCCGGGAACGGTCCGATGAAGGGCATTCTCGAATATTCCGAAGAGGAGCTTGTGTCGTCGGACATCATCGGGAACGAGCATTCCTGCATATTCGACTCGAAGCTTACGATGGCCCAGGGGACCACGGTCAAGGTGTTTGGATGGTACGACAACGAGTGGGGTTTCTCCTGCCGTGTGGTCGACCTCCTGAAAAAACTTGCCTGATGGCACCAGCACTCACACGCGGCTGCCGTTGCTTACCGCCAACCGCGGGGAACGGCAGCCGTTTTAGTTTGATACCGGAGAACTGACACTATGCAAACGCTGACAGTAGATGATGTCGTGCTTCGGGGAAAGAAGGTTCTCGTCCGCGTCGACTTCAACGTCCCGATGACGTCGGACCTGAAAGTTTCCGATGACAAGCGCATCGTCGAGGCGCTTCCGACGATCAGGAAAATTCTCAAGGATGGCGGCGCGGCAATTTTGATGAGCCACCTCGGCCGGCCGAAAGGAAAGCCGACGGCGGAGTTTTCTCTGAAACCCGTGGCCGACCATCTCGCAGAACTTCTCTCCCTCCCGGTGAAGTTCGCAAAAGACTGCATCGGAGCACCCGCAGTGGAAGCGGTGAAAGCGCTGAAGCCGGGCGAAGTGTTGCTCCTGGAAAACCTGCGCTTTCACGCCGAGGAAGAGAAGAACGACGAAGCCTTCTCGAAGGAACTCGCGTCACTCGGCGATCTCTACGTCAATGACGCCTTCGGGACGGCGCACCGTGCGCACGCCTCGACGGAGGGCATTACGCACTTCCTGAAGCCGGCGGTCGCCGGATACTTGATGAAAAAGGAGATCGACTATCTGACGCGCGCCGTGAGCAACCCGACGCGGCCGTATGTCGCGATCCTGGGCGGCGCAAAGATCTCCGGAAAGATCGATGTGATTCAGAACCTTCTCACCAAAGTCGACGTGCTGGTCGTCGGCGGGGGAATGGCCTTCACGTTCTTCGAGGCCGAAGGGTACAAGATCGGGGATTCTCTCGTGGAGCGCGAAAAGGTGCCCCTCGCCAAGGAAATTCTCGACGGGGCAAGAGCGAAGAACAAACGGCTGATCCTTCCTGTTGACTGCGTGATCGCGGATAAGTTCGATAACCTGGCACAACGAAAAGTCGTCCCGGTCACCAAGATCCCCGACGGATGGCGCGGCCTGGACATCGGACCGGAAACGGTGAAGATCATCAACATGGAGCTGCGAAAGGCGAAGACGATCGTTTGGAACGGTCCCATGGGCGTGTTCGAAATGCCGAACTTCGCAAACGGGACACTCGAAGTTGCGCGGCTTCTGGTGGAGGCGACGAAAGGCGGCGCAACGACGATCGTCGGAGGCGGAGATTCTGCCGCCGCTGTGGCGCAGGCGGGGTTCGACAAGGAAATATCGCACGTCTCGACGGGCGGCGGTGCATCGCTTGAGTTCCTTGAGGGGAAGTCGCTGCCAGGTCTTGCGGCCCTCGACATGCGGTGAACCTTCATCGCTTCCCGGATGTTTTAGGAAATAGACGCATAATGGGCGGGCTTGTGCCCGCCCGTTGCTCTTGATGGAATTCGGAGTCCAGGAGGATCTGTATGGCAGCGTACGGGCAAGGAACAGGCCCATACTATCGGCCAAGCCTGTTTGGCGGGTTTAGTTTCTTTCCCCCGATGATCAAAGCGCTGCTCATCAGCAACGTCGCGATCTGGTTTGTCCTGGACGTCCTTCTGGCGCCGTTTACCGTCGCCGGTGTTCCCATTTTTTCGATTTTCCAGGAATATCTCGCGTTGTGGCCGCTCGGCACGAATTTCTGGCCGTGGCAGCTGGTCACCTATATGTTCATTCACGGCGGGATATGGCATCTGTTCTTCAACATGCTGGCCCTCTGGATGTTTGGGATGGAGCTTGAAAACACCTGGGGTTCACGCAAGTTCATCATCTATTATTTCATTTGCGGCCTCGGCGCGGGGATCGCGAACCTTCTCGTTGCTCCCCTCGTGGGCCAGGCCGCGCCGACCATCGGCGCGTCCGGCGCAGTGTTCGGCGTCCTGATCGCGTTCGGAATGTTGTTCCCGGACCGGCCAATCTACCTCTATTTCCTTCTGCCAGTTAAGGCAAAGTATTTCATCGCCGTCTATATCGGACTCGAACTGTTCTACGGCGTTACTGGAACGACCGACGGGATCGCACACTTTGCGCATCTCGGCGGCGCTGCGGTCGGCTTCGTCTACCTGCTTAACGAAATGAACCTGCTCCCGTTCCGTCGATGGTTCAACGCTCTCCGGCCGGTGACAAAAGATTCGTGGCGATCGCTGCACACGCCCAAGGCAGAAACCCGCCCTGCGAAGTTCTACGACATCACGACGGGAAAGCAGATGGACGACAAGCAGGAAGTGAGTCAGGAAGTCGTCGACGCAATTCTGGACAAGATCAGCAAGGGCGGGTATCAGAGTCTGACCGAGGAAGAGAAGCGCCTTCTTTTTGAGGCGAGCAAGAAGATTCACTAACGAAAAGGACGGCGGTCGCGCGCTCCGGAGACCTGCAGAAGCGTGAGAGTCGTGCAGCAACGATGAACATCGAGATTCCGGCCGTGAACGAAACCGAGGCGACTCCCTCGCCCCTCCCGACCTCACCCTATGCAAGCACGCGCCGCATGACGCGGCAGGTGAGCATCGGCGGCATCAAAGTCGGCGGGGGCGCCCCGATTTCCGTCCAGACGATGACCAAGACGAAGACTGCGGACGTCGAAGCGACTGTGCGACAGATCGTGCAGGCGACTGATGCCGGTTGCGATATTGTCCGTGTAACCGTAAACGATAAAGAGGCCGCAGAGGCCATCGGGGCGATCGTCAGACAATCGCCCATCCCCGTGGTCGCCGACATCCACTTCAACCATGTCTTTGCGTTGAAAGCGATCGAAGGGAACGTCGCGAAGGTCCGTCTGAACCCGGGGAACATCGGGAGCCGTGACCGGATCCATCAGGTGCTTTCCGCCGCGAAGGACAAGGGGATCCCGATCAGAATCGGCGTCAACTCGGGCTCCCTCGAGGAGGACATCCTCGAGAAGCACGGGTATCCAACGGCAGAAGCGCTGTACGAGAGCGCGATGCGCCACGTCGCAATCTGCGACGAGTTCGGATTCCGGGATGTCATCATCTCGGTGAAATCCACGGATGTCCGGCTGATGATCGAAGCCTACCGGCTTGTGGCGGCGCGAACGGATATTCCTCTTCACCTCGGAGTCACCGAAGCGGGGCCGACGCGGCCCGGCACGATTAAGTCTGCAATCGGCATCGGAACTCTTCTTGCGGAAGGGATCGGCGATACCATCAGAGTGTCGCTGACCGATGAGCCGTCAAAAGAGGTCGAAGTCGGGAAGGAAATTCTTCGCTCCCTCGGGCTTGCGTCGCGGAATGTCGAGTTGATTGCCTGCCCGACCTGCGGCAGGCTGGAAGTCGATTTGTTCGGCATCATGCGGGAGCTCGAGGAACGTCTCCATGGCGTCAAGAAGCCGGTGAAAATCGCCGTCCTGGGGTGCGTCGTCAACGGCCCCGGCGAAGCGAGCGAAGCCGACATCGGCATAGCGGCCGGCAAAGGAGTGGCAATCCTCTATCGCAAGGGGGAAGTGATCCGTCGTGTGAAGGAATCGGAGATTGTCGACGTCATCGTGGAAGAGGTGGAGCGCTTTCACCCTGAAACCTGATCGGAATTTTCTCCATGCCTTCACACCTGAATATCCTCTTCATTGGTGACGTCGTCGGCTCGCCCGGGCTGGAACTCGCCTCGACCCTCATTCCCAACTACGTAAAGAAGTATGAGATCGATTTCCTGATCGTGAACGGCGAAAACGTCACGGACGGGAAAGGAATCTCCGAAGAGCACGCCAAAAAAATCTTCGAGCTGGGGACCCATGTGATCTCCACCGGGAATCATGTCTGGGACCGGTGGGACAGCCGGAAGGTCCTCGGCGGCGACCGGCGGATCCTCCGGCCGATGAATTACCCGAAGGAGAACGGCGGCAATGGATATGTCGTGATCGACCTCGGCGAGAAAGGGAAAGCCGCCGTCCTCAACCTGCAGGGGCGCGTGTATATGCAGGCGATCGACGATCCATTCAAAACCGCCGATTGGGTCCTGGCGAAGATCCACGAGGAAACCAATGTGATTGTCGTCGATTTTCATGCCGACGCCACTGCAGAAAAAATGGCGATGGGATGGCACCTGGACGGTAAGGTCTCCGCCGTCCTGGGCACCCACACGCACACACCGACGGCCGATGGACGCATTCTTCCACGCGGAACCGCCTTCCAGACGGACGTCGGCATGACCGGTCCGTATGATTCCGTTCTCGGAATGAAGAAAGACCTGGCAATCCGCCGGCTCATGCTTTCCACGCCGCATAAGTACGAAGTCGCCTCGCACGACGTAAGGATCGCGGGGGTGTTTCTGCGTGTGGATCGCGAAAGCGGCCGGTCGGAAAAAATGGAGAGCTTCGTTTTCCCCGCGTTCGGTTGATAAGCGTTGATCGATTCCCCCCCCACATGCACGGCCATGCAATGAGCGCGAAAATTATCGACGGCAGGGTCATTGCCGATCAGATCAAGAAGGAAGTCCGCGCGGGCGCCGAGTCGCTTCAGCGCGACCACGGCATTACTCCGGGCCTTGCCTTTGTTCTGGTCGGCGACAACCCGTCTTCCCAGGTGTATGTCCGCTCGAAGGGGAGAGCCTGCGCTGAGCTGGGCTATTATTCCGTCACCGAAACCCTTCCGAACGATGCCTCCGAGGCGTCCATTCTCGAACTTATCGCGCAGTTCAACCGCGACAAGCGCATCCATGGCATCCTGGTTCAGCTTCCCCTCCCGGCGCACCTGCATGAGCAGCGGATCATCGAAGCGATCGATCCCCGGAAAGACGTCGACGGGTTCCATCCGGTGAACGTCGGACGATTGCTTCTTGGAGAACCATGCCTGCGCCCGTGCACGCCGGCCGGCATCCATGAGCTTCTCCTCAGAAGTGGAATCGATCCGGGCGGCAAGCACGTGGTGGTGGTCGGCAGGAGCAACATTGTGGGGAAACCCGTCGCAAGCATTCTGATGCAAAAGCAGCGGGGGGCGAACGCGGTGGTCACGATTGCCCACACGGGAGCAAAAGACCTCCGTCCCTATCTCCGCGAAGCGGACATCCTTGTTGCAGCAATCGGGAAACCGCGATCGATCACCGGCGATTCCTTGAAACCGGGATGCGTGGTCATCGACGTCGGAATCAACCGCATCCCCGATGCCTTGACGAAATCCGGCTCGCGTCTGGTCGGCGACGTCGACTTCGACTCGGCGGTGGAGATTGCCTCGGCCATTACCCCCGTCCCCGGCGGCGTGGGGCTGATGACGATCGCGATGCTGATGAAGAACACGCTCGAAGCTGCGATGGCGACGCTGCCCGGTCGAGGGAAGGGTGACACGCAGGACTGAATCGGTTGTTTCTCGCCTCATTTTTCGCTACTTTTTTGAACCCACCCATCCCCGTTGATCGAGGTTTCTATGGCAATTCCGAAATTCAAAAATGAGACGTACGTCGACTTTTCAAATCCCGCGAACGCAAGAAAACAGGGGTCCGCGATTGCCGTGCTCCGCGCGTCGCTCGGGAAGGAATACCCGATCGTGATCGGGGCGGAGCAGATCCGGACGGATCAGAAATTCAACTCGTACAATCCCTCGCGTGCAACGGAAGTCGTGGGTGTTTTTCAGCGGGGCGATGCTGCGGTCGCGCAAAAAGCGATCGCGGTCGCCCTCGAGAGGTTTGAGCGGTGGAAGATGGTCCCGGCCGAGAAACGTGCCCAGTTTCTCTTCAAGGCCGCGAAGATTATGCGCCGGCGCCGATTCGAACTCAACGCCGTCGAGGTCCTTGAGGTCGGGAAGACGTGGCCCGAAGCGGATGCTGACGTTGCAGAGGCGATCGACTTCCTGGAATTCTACGGCCGCGAGGCGCTCCGGTACGGACGAGAATTCCCGGTGGAAAAATCAAAAGGGGAACGCGGCAAACTCGTCTACCTCCCCCTCGGTGTCGGCGTTGTCATTCCTCCCTGGAATTTTCCGCTCGCCATCCTCGCCGGCATGACGTCTGCCGCGATCGTCACCGGCAATACGGTCGTGCTGAAACCGTCTTCCGATTCCCCCCTGACCGGATGGATGTTCATGGAAGTCCTGAAGGAAGCCGGTCTGCCTCCGGGCGTCGTCAACTTTGTCACGGGTCCGGGCGGGGCGGTCGGCGACACGCTCGTCATGCATCCGAAGACACGCTTCGTGTCGTTTACCGGGTCGAAGGAAGTGGGCATTCACATCAACGAGGTCGCCGCGAAGGTCCAGCCGGGTCAGATCTGGCTCAAGCGGGTTATCGCGGAGATGGGAGGCAAGGATTCGATTGTGGTGGACGAGGGGGTCGATCTCGATGAGGCGGCCCACGGCGTCATGGTTTCCGCGTTCGGTTTCCAGGGACAGAAATGTTCTGCCTGCTCGCGCGCGATCGTCCATGAGAAGGCCTATGATGCTTTCGTTGCAACGCTTGCGAAGAAGGTCGAGGCGCTGGCGGTGGGCGATGCCGCCGACAACGCGAACTACATGGGCCCGGTCGTGAATGCATCCTCGCAGGAGAAGATCCTCGCTTACATTCAGAAGGCGGTGCAGGAAGGCGGGCGCGTTGTCGCGGGCGGTTCAACTGCGGCCGACGGCGGGTATTTCCTTCGCCCGACCGTGATTGCCGACGTTCGCCCGGACGCGACGATTGCCCAGGAAGAAATTTTCGGTCCGGTCCTCGCGGTCATCAAAGCGAAGGATTATCAGGACGCGCTTCAGATCGCGAACAACACGGAGTTCGGACTCACCGGCGCCGTCTATTCGAAGAACAAGAAGCACCTTCGCCAGGCTGAAGGGGACTTCTTCGTCGGGAACCTCTACATCAACCGCAAGTGCACGGGTGCGCTGGTCGGTGTCCATCCGTTCGGCGGCTTCAACATGAGCGGTACGGACTCGAAGGCAGGAGGCCGCGATTACCTGCTCCTTTTCCTCCAGGCGAAATCGATTGCGGAGAAGGTCAAGAAGTGACTGCGTTATGTCGGACTGAGCATCCGGAGCATCCATGAAAGTACACGAGCATCAGGCAAAAGAAATCCTTCGGAAGTTCGCGGTGGCGGTCCCATCGGGCATGGTCGCGTTCTCACCGGACGAAGCCGTAAAAGCCGCCGGGGAGATCGGCGGATCGGTGTGGGTCGTGAAGGCGCAGATCCACGCGGGCGGCCGCGGAAAAGGGGGCGGGGTCAAACTCGCGAAGAGCTTTGACGAGGTGCGGACGCTTGCGACTTCGATGCTCGGAATGACCCTGGTCACGCACCAGACCGGCCCGGAAGGGCGGAGAGTTCAGCGGCTGCTCGTAGAGCAGGGGGTCACGATCGCCCGTGAATTGTATGTCGGCATCACGTTGGACCGTGTGACCTCGCGCAACGTCGTCATGGCGTCGACCGAAGGAGGGGTGGAAATCGAAAAAGTTGCCGCGGAGTCTCCCGAGAAAATTCTCAAGGTGTCCGTCGATCGCGGGCTCGGATTCCAACCATACCAGGCCCGGGCGCTGGCCTTCGGGCTCGGGCTCACGGGCGATGCCTTCAAGAACGGCGTAAAATTCCTGACCGCATTGTACCATGCCTACGACTCCATGGATTGTTCGCTTGCCGAAATCAATCCTCTCGTCGTCACCGCAGAGGGTGCGGTCATCGCTCTCGATGCGAAGATCAATTTCGACGACAATGCCCTTGAGCGTCATCCCGAACTTGCGGCATTGCGGGATCTGAACGAAGAGGATCCGCTGGAGATCGAGGCGTCAAAGTCGAACCTCAACTACATCAAGCTCGACGGCAATGTCGGGTGCATGGTCAACGGGGCAGGGTTGGCGATGGCGACGATGGATCTTATCAAGCTCGCGGGCGGAGCGCCGGCGAACTTTCTTGATGTCGGCGGCGGCGCAAGCGTTGAAACAACGTCGGCCGGATTCAAAATCATCCTCTCCGACCCCCATGTCAAAGCGGTGCTGATCAACATCTTCGGCGGGATCGTCCGTTGCGACCGGGTCGCCAACGGCGTCGTCGAGGCGGCAAAACGGGTTGATGTCAAGGTCCCGGTGGTCATCCGCCTCGCGGGAACGAACGCCGAACTCGCCGCGGAAATTCTGCGGACCTCCGGCATGAACTTCCTCGTGGCGACGAGTTTCAAGGACGCTGCGGAAAAAGTCACCGCCGCGATATCGGGCGAGCCCCAGCTCCATGAGGCCTGACTCCCGGTATGAACCGGTCATCGGACTCGAGGTGCACGCCCAGCTCCTCACCGCTTCAAAAGCATTTTGCGGCTGCTCGGCCACGTTCGGGAACGAACCGAATTCTAATGTCTGTCCTGTCTGCCTGGGAATGCCCGGAACCCTTCCCGTTTTGAATCGCAACCTCGTGGAATTCATCCTCCGGATGGGGCTGGCCACCGACTGCACCATCGCTCCCCGCTCTGTTTTTGCACGGAAGAATTACTTCTATCCTGATCTCCCGAAGGGGTATCAGATCTCCCAGTACGAGGAGCCGATCTGTGCAAACGGCGTCCTGCAAATCGAGCTCGAAGGAGAGCTTCGCAAGAACATCGGCATAACGCGGATTCATATGGAGGAGGACGCCGGGAAGTTGATTCATGACCTGGATGTGGACACGCTCGTCGATGTGAACCGTTGCGGCGTGCCGCTCATCGAAATTGTCAGCGAGCCGGATCTCCGTTCTCCCGCTGAGGCGCATGCGTACCTCACGCGCATCCGGCAAATCGTCACGTACCTCGGGATCTGCGACGGAAATATGGAGGAGGGGAGCCTCCGCTGCGACGCGAATGTCTCCGTCCGGCTCGAAGGGGAAACCCGGCTCGGCACCAAGACGGAAGTCAAGAACATGAATTCGTTCCGGAACGTCGAGCGGGCGCTTCGGTATGAGATCGATCGACAGATCCAGCTCCTCGAAGATGGCGGGAAGGTTCAACAGGAAACATTGTTGTGGGACGCCGACCACAATGTTGCCGTACCGATGCGCAGCAAGGAAGAGGCGCACGATTACCGGTATTTTCCCGACCCGGACCTCGTTCCCGTTCTCGTTGATGAACCGTGGATTGCCCGCGTCCGGTCACAACTCCCGGAGTTGCCAGCGCACAGGCGCGACAGATTTGTGGAGCAGTTCGGACTGCCGCCGTATGACGCCGACCTCCTGACAACCGAGCGGGAGATTGCGGACTATTTCGAATCGGTGGTCGCCGCCCTCGAACAGGGAGCGCACACCAACGCCGCGGAAAACGCAAAAGCCGCAAGCAATTGGGTCATGACCGATGTCCTTCGCGTGGTCCGCGACAGGAAGATCCCGCTGAAGGAGTTGCCGATAGAGCCTGTACGGCTTGCCGCGCTGCTGGGCCTGATTCAGGACGGGACAATTAGCGGAACGATTGCGAAACAGGTATTCGACGTGATGCTGGAAGTGTCCGACGATCCGAAATTGATCGTGACCGAACGCGGGCTCCTCCAGGTTTCGGACCGCGATGCGATCGCCGGCGCGATCGACGCCGTGCTCGCAGCCAACGAGCTGCAGGTCACGAAATTCCTCGAAGGGAGTGAGAAGGTCTTCGGCTTCTTTGTCGGCGAGACGATGCGGTGGATGAAGGGGAAGGGGAATCCGAAGGTCATCAACGAATTGCTGCGACAAAAACTCGGGCAACGAAAGCGTGCCTGAGATCCAACAACCTGGAACAGACCACCCATGAGACCAAAGTTCATTGCCGGCAACTGGAAAATGTTCAAAACCCTGGAAGAGAGCGAACAACTCATCAAGGGCATTCTGAATGAATCCCACGCGTTTCCCGAAGGCGTTCGTGTTGCTGTGTTTCCCCCCTTTACGTCGCTCGCCCTTGCCGCGTCGCTGCTCAAGGGATCGACGGTTCAGCTCGGCGCGCAGAATATGTCCGATCAGGATGAAGGAGCGTACACGGGCGAAATTTCCTGGAAGATGCTCCGCTCTGCGGGGTGCACGCATGTGATCCTCGGGCATTCGGAACGGAGGCAATACTTCGGCGAAACGAATGAGAAGGTCAACGCGAAGGCGAAGAAGGCCCTTGCCAACGGCTTGGTCCCGATCATTTGCGTCGGGGAAACATTGAAGGAGCGCGAGGAAGGTGTCATGCCGAAGGTGATCACCACGCAAATTCAGGGCGTGCTCGCAGGGCTGAGTTCGGCTGATATGCAAAAAGTCGTCATCGCCTACGAGCCCGTCTGGGCAATTGGCACCGGGAGAAATGCAACTCCGGAACAGGCGCAGGAGGTCCATGCGTTGATCCGATCATTGGTCGCGAAACAGTTCTCCGCCCCCGTTGCCGAAGGGCTGGTCATTCAATATGGAGGGAGCGTGAAGCCTGACAACGCGGCCGATTTGCTGCGTCAAAAGGACATTGATGGGGCGCTGGTGGGAGGTGCATGCCTCAAACCAGACTCGTTCGGGGCGATCATCCGCGGAGCAAAGACGAGCTGAAACCCTCATACCCGTGTCAATCAGCCGCCTGTCGGAGAATGAACTCTGGCAGGCGGTTTGTTCGTTTTGGCTCGAAATCATTGATTTTCCATTGCATTCAGAGGCTTTTGTGATTATATTCCAAAGATGAAGTCTCCTCTCCTTCAAGGTCCTGACACGAATTGGTAGGAACATCCCTCATATCCGGCGGACGAACGATTTTTCCCTCCCGGGCAGTCTGTATCATCCTTCTTCTCTCCTTGAATATGCTGGCTCTGTCTGCATCGCCGGCAAAGGAGTTGCGCTTTCTCACGAACGCCGGGGTCCGACCACCGGCGCCTCAGAACAGCTTGCCCGGAGAATCTCCGACGCGGCTTCGGATCGATCTCAACGGGGAGTGGTCGTATGCAATCGAAGGGGGTGCCTCCGGGACCGTGCCGGTTCCCAGCGCCTATGATTTCCAGGGGAAGGTGGTCTTCCAGCGGAGGCTCCATCTCTCGGAGGATGTCATAGCAAAGTATCGCTTCCGCTTCGTCGGCCTCGGCATCAGTCAGTATGCCGATGTCACCATCAATAATGATTTGATTGCGGAGCATGCAGGTGGTTACACGGCCATCGACCAGCCCATACCCGCCCATTGCCTTCAATCCGAGTCGGAGAATGTGATTCGCGTGGTGGTCTCCAACATCCTCGACCCGCGTCGAACGTTCCCGGTCCAGCCGTATCCCGCGATTGGACGGAATTACGGGGGCATCACGCGCGATGTGTACCTTCTTGGTATCCCCGAGACGTCGATCCGCGACGCGGTCGTGGGGCCGGAAATCGATGAAAGAAACGGTGCCGTTCGGTTGCAGGTGCGCGTGACGATCGATCGCGATAATGCCACCGTACCGGAAAAGTCGCTGGGGTGCATCGCGGAAGTCTACGACAGAGTGACGGGAGTGATCATCGGGAGGAGCACGGTCCAGACCGTGGAAGGGGGACAGGGCGGGTCGGTGCAACAGACGCTCGTCGTGCCGGTGCAGGGATTGCGCGCGTGGTCTCCGGATAACCCCGAATTGTACACTGTCCGCTGCAGCCTCATTCCCCTCCACGGTGATCCCGCACCCATTGACGTCTATGACGTCTCCTGGGGTTTGCGCGACTTCAGCATTCAGAAAGGGAATTTTCTCGTCGGCGGCTCGCGCATTGTTCTGAAGGGCGTGATATGGAACGAAGATCATCCTGCCTATGGGAGCGCTCTTTCGTTTGAGCAGATGGAGAAAGACGTCGCGCTGATCAAGACCCTCGGCGCGAACGCCATCCGATTTGCCGGTCATCCTCCGCACCCCTATATGCTCGATTTGTGCGACCGCTACGGACTCTTCGCGCTGGTGGATCTCCCCCTGTCCGGAGTCCCCGGTCCGATCATCGGAGACACTCCGTTTCATGAGCTTGCGGCCAACGGGCTGCGCGAGATGATCCAGCAAAATATCAACCATCCCTCGGTCATCTGCTGGGGGATCGGTGATGGCCTTGACGTCTCCGATCCGGCGACACGTGACGGATTGTCGGACCTGGTGGCGCTCGCGCGCTCCCTCGATTCCCGGTATCTCTACTCCCCGACGAACCTGATGACGCCCGACCTTTGCACCGGATTGATGGACATTGCGGCAGTGAAGATTCACACGACGGACGTGAAGGCGTTCCGGGCCGAGCTCGACGCATGGAAGAGCGCAAACGCGGGAAAGCCCGTCATCGTCGCATGGTTCGGGTCGGAAGTGCAGGAAGGCAACAGGAAAGGATCGAACGATCCGTTTTCCCAGGAAAGTCAGGCGCGGTTTTACCTTCAGCGATTCGACATTCTGAAGGCCACGAATTTCGACGGCGGGATCCTCTCTTCGTTCAACGATTGGCAAAGCGCCCGCGCATCGCTCACCGTCCATTCCGGCGATCCGTGGCTTGAAAGCATGGGCCTGGTGAACGGCAATCGCGAGAAACGCCTGGCGTTTGAGGCGGTCCGCGCCGCGATGCACGGCGAAAAATTCGCGGCGCTCCCGCTCGGCTCCTACAGCAACAAAGCCCCCATCGTCTACGTCCTGTCGGGGTTTGCGTTCCTCGTCGGCATCGTCTACCTGTATAACAGGAACCGGCGGTTCCACGAAAACCTGAACCGTTCCCTCCTGAGCGGCTATAACTTCTTCGCCGATATCAGGGACCAGCACGGCGTTGCGATGACGAGTACGTTTCTGCTCGGCCTGGGAACGGCCGCCGGCGTTGGCCTCATGGTTTCAAGTCTGGCATTTCACTTCCGGGAAAATCCGGTGGCCGATCGTGCCCTTTCGATTCTCCTCATCCTCGATCCGCTGAAAGCCGCGGTCGTCAGGGTGATCTGGGATCCTCTCCTTGCCATCGGACTCGTGGCGGCAGGAGCGTTTCTCGGTTTGTTTCTCTTGACCGGAGGTATTCTCCTGCTCCGGATGTTTTTCCGACAGCGGATCTCAGCATCGCAGGCGCTGGCGGTGTCGTTCTGGTCGACCGCGCCCCTGCTGCTGTTCATCCCGTTCGGGATGATTGCCTACCGGGTCATGGACAGCACGATCTACGTTCTGCCGATCAGCGTATTCTTCGTGCTCATGTTTGTCTGGGCGGCGCTGCGGCTGATCAAAGGCCTGGCGATCGTCTTTGATGTCCGCCCGGCACGGATGTATCTTCTCGGCTTCCTGTTTTGCCTCGCGGTGTTTGCCGGATTCTATGTTGCGTTCTACTCCGGACAGTCGCTGCCGGAATACGCGCGCTTTCTGTATCATGCTGCTACCCGGACAGTGTAGTGGGTGGATGACGTCCCATGTATCTTTCCAAACTTGAAGTGCTCGGGTTCAAGTCCTTCGCGCAGAAGGTCAATCTCGTTTTCGACAGCGGGATCTCTGCGATCGTCGGGCCGAACGGATGCGGCAAGACGAATATCGTCGATGCCATCCGGTGGGTCCTCGGCGAACAGCGCTACAGCGCGCTGCGAAGTGACAAGATGGAAGATGTGATCTTCAACGGGACCAAGGGGAGAAAGCCGCTCGGAATGGCGGAGGCGTCCCTGGTGATCGAGAACAACAAGGGCATCCTGCCGTCGGAATATACCCAGGTGACCGTCGGCCGTCGGGTCTACCGCTCCGGGGAAAGCGAGTACCTGCTGAACAAGGTCCCCTGCCGGCTGAAGGATATCCTCGATCTCTTTATGGACACCGGAATGGGCGCCGATGCCTACTCGGTGATCGAATTGAAGATGATCGAAGTGATTCTGAGCGACAAAGCCGAAGAACGACGCCGTCTGTTCGAAGAGGCGGCCGGGGTCACAAAATACAAGCACCGGAGGAAGGCGGCGTACCGGAAACTGGAAGACGTCCGGGCGGACCTCCAGCGCGTCAACGATATTGTTGCGGAAGTCCAGAAGGCGGTCAACGCCCTCGAGCGGCAGGCGAAGAAGGCCGAACAATTCAACGCGTTGAAAGAGCGACTGAAGACGCTGGAAGTCGACCTGATGGAGCGCGAATACGTCCAGTTGCTCGAACGGATCGCCTCGCTCGATGTGCAACTCGGCGCCATGCAGAGCGACCGATCGCGACTCGATGTTGATCTCTCCTCCGGAGAGAACCGTCTTGACGCGTTGCGCCGGACACTCCTGGAAGAAGAGAAGACGCTGGCCGAGGCGCAGCGGGATGTCAGCGAGCAACGCGAGAAGACGCACCAGGTCGAACAGAACGCGGCGATCGCCTCCGAACGGATCAACAGTCTGCGCGCAACGCTCCAGCGGCTTGTCCGGGAGCGCGAGGCGCACGTTCTTGAAATCGAACAGACGACGGTGTCCCGGGCATTGTCCCGGTCAAAGATCGAGGACCTGGATCGATCGACACAGTCGAAGACCGCCCTCCAGCAGAGCAAGCAGGAGGAGCAGCGCTCATTCGAACGCGTTCTTGATGCCCGCGCCCGGTCGCAGCAGGAGCTGAATGAGAAAACCATCGCCATCGTCCGCCGTCTCGCGGAACTCGAAGCGGAGCAGGATCGCAGGCGGAACCGGGCGGCAGATCTCGAAAGCCGACGGAACCGCGCACATGACGAGATCGAGAAGTACGAGCACGAGCTGAAGCGCCTGGATGGCCTCGTCAGCGAGCTGATGGAAGAGGACCGGCGCCTCCGCCGGTCGTTCAGCGAAGCGGAGTCCGGCTACTACGATGCCGAAAAAAATCGGAACACCATCGCCGCGCAGATCGAAGAGCTGCAGCGTGCGACCCTTGAAACCCGTTCGCAGGTTGACCAGTGCAGGGCCCGCGCTGAATTCCTGCAGGGGCTGATCGATCGGAACGAGGGGCTCGCAGAAGGCGTGCGCTTCCTCGCCACCAAGCCGCAATGGAAGCGTGCGCGCGCCCTGACCGTCGCCGATGCCGTCCATGCCGATGAGCGCCTCCGCCCGGCAATCGAGGCCGGTCTCGGAGAATTTGCCGGGTATGTCGTGGCGTCGAATGCCGCCGAGGTGGAAAACGCCGTCGCCATGCTCACCGAGGAGGACCGCGGAAAAGCGACGTTCGTCTGCCTTGACCGCGTTCCCGTCGTCGAAACCTCGCTCCCCGTCATGAAGGGGACAGGCATCGTGGGGTGGGCGGTACAGAACGCGTCGTTCGACCCGGCGTTCGCGCAGTTGTTCGGCTATCTGCTCGACCGGATCCTCATCGTCGAGGATGTCAAGACGGCGCAGAGGGTCTCCGCACAATATGCCGGAATCCGTTGCGTGACCATCAACGGCGAGATCGAAGCGGGGTCGGGAATCCGTCGCGGGGGCAGCAGGCGTCAGGACGAAGGCGGCATGATCGGCAAGCGGGAGCAAATCCGTGAACTGCTGGCCCGGGGCGAGGACCTCGGCAAATCGGTCGAGTCCTTTGTGACGCAACAGGCGAATGCACAGCGGGAGTTGGAGGCGATTGACCTGAAGGCTCTGGGTGAAGTCGTGAAGAAGGTCGAAAAGGAAATGAACGCCGTCGAAATGCGGATCGCCCAGGTCCAATTTGAAAAGAAGCGGGCCGCGGACATTATTGACGGTGCCCGGGAAGAACTCGTACGCGTCGGAGACGAATCGGACGCCCTGCGGATGGAAATGGAACGCTCCTCGCCGATGATCGAGGACGTCCGCGGCGAGAAAGAACAGGTCGAGCGGGAACAGGGGGGGCTCGGGAACGAACTTGCCCTTCTGGAGAAGGAGTGGAATGAGCGGTCGGAACAGCTCCAGGAATTCGGACTCGAAATTGTCCGCTGTGCAAACGATCTTGAAAATGCACGGACCGAGGAGCGGAGGGCGGAAGAATCCATCGCCGTCCTGCAGGCCGCAATCGCAGAACATGACAAAGAAATGGCGCAGGCGACGGATTCCATCCGAATCCTCGAAGAGGAGATCGGAGGATATAACGATCACCTTGATCTCTTGCGCAAAGAGCTCGCGTCGCTGGAGGCGCGGCGGAATGACGCCGAGGCGGCCGCGATGGTCGCGCGGGATGAAATTCACCGTGTCGAACTCGGGATCAAGGACCAGCGGCGAAGCCATGACGAATCCCTGCAGGTCCTGCATGCGCACGAATTGCAGGTCCACGATCTTCGCGCGAAGGTGGAACAGCTCTTGCAGCGCGCGCATGATGAATTCGAATTGACGCTCATCAGGAAAGAATATTCCGCCGACGAGTTTGTCGATTTTGCCTCCCTCCGGGAGGAAATTCCCGCACTCCGGGAGAAGATCAAAGGGCTCGGGAATATCAATTTCGCCGCGTTTGAAGAGTATGCGGAAGAGAAGCAGCGCTGGGAAACGATGAACACCCAGCGTACCGATCTGCAGGAGGCCGAAAAGAACCTGCTGGCGACGATCGACGAGATCAATCAGACTGCACAGAACCTCTTCCTCGATACCTTCGCGAAGATCCGAACGAACTTCATCGAGACGTTCAAAAGTCTCTTCGAGCCGGGCGATGAATGCGATCTGCGGCTGGAAGAGAACGTCGATCCCCTCGAAGCACGGATCGAGATCATCGCCAAGCCGCGGGGGAAGCGCCCGACGTCGATCGATCTCCTGTCCGGCGGCGAGAAGACGCTCACGGCGATCGCGTTGCTGTTCGCGATCTATCTGGTGAAGCCGAGCCCGTTCTGCATCCTGGACGAAGTGGATGCCCCGCTTGACGATGCCAACATCGACCGGTTCACGCGCATCCTGAGAAAATTTTCGAACAATACACAGTTTATCGTCGTGACGCACAATAAGCGGACAATGGAAGCTGCCAACGCCCTGTATGGCATCACCATGGAGGAGGAAGGCGTTTCGAAAATTGTCACGGTCCGCTTCAATCAATCAGGCACTGCCGCTTCGGCGGCGCTCGCGGCGGGGTAACTCGTGGCGATGAAGATCTTTGCCGACTTTGACGGGACGATCACGATCGGCGATGGAGGCAATACGCTGTTCCGGCATTTCGGCGGCCCGGCCGTGGACGCCGCGATCGATGCCTACTATGCGGAGGAGATTTCCGCGCGCGAATGCTTTCGGAGGAAAGCCGCCGCGTGTGGAAGCGTTGTGAAAGAGGAGGTCGATCGGGTGTTGGATGAACAACGGCTCGACCCGGGATTCAAGGGCTTCGTCGAGTTTTGTGCGGAACGCGGGCTGCCGCTTTGCATCTTGAGCGACGGCATGGATTATTACATCGATCGCATGCTCGCGCGTGAAGGGATGCGCGGGATCGACCGGGTCTCGAATATCCTGACGATGGTCCCGGGGAATGACGGCGGATCGGTGCGGTTCGAGATTGACTTTCCCGCAGGGAACGCCGACTGCGATCGCTGCGCCTGCTGTAAACGGAATATCATGCTGAGCCGGTCGGGCGAAGCGGATTTTCTCGTGTACGTGGGGGAGGGGTATTCGGACCGTTGTCCCGCGGCGTACGCCGACATGGTGTTCGCCAAAGATGCGCTGCAGTCACATTGTCAGCGCGAAAACATCAGCTACTTGCCGTACCGCACGTTCGAGGAAGTCAGGATCGGCGTCGCGAAGCTGCTTACGCGAAAGCACCTTCGTCCCCGCCGGAGCGCAGCCCTCCGCAGGGCGGCGGCGTTTATCGCAGAATGAACCGATGTCCGTACGGAAGGGAACGGTGAATATCCGGAAGATCATGTTCAGCATTCGGAGCTACACTCCGATCCCGTTTTTGATCCTCATGGTCGTCTTTGCGCAACCAACGATCACGAGCATCGCGACGGGCTTTGCCGTGGTCGTCCTCGGAGAATGCATACGGTTCTGGGGGGTATCCATCGCGGGAGCGGAGACAAGGACGACGGGAACGGTCGGGGGAACCTATCTGATCATGACGGGTCCCTTCGGCTATGTGCGCAACCCCCTGTATGTCGGGAACATGCTCGTCTACCTGGGCGTCGGCATAATGTCGATGGCGCTGTTTCCCTGGCTTCCGGTGATCGCGGTGCTGTGGTTCTTTCTTCAGTACTCGCTGATCATCACGGACGAGGAAGAATATCTCCGCAACCGGTTCGGACAGGAGTATGGCGTGTATTGCGGAAACGTAAAGCGCTTTGTGCCCAGAATTCCGCCGTACCGTCCGGCACAACCGCCGCCGAAATCGGCCGACATCCGTGAAGGTCTGGATTCGGAACGCCGCACGCTCCAGGCGATCGGCCTCGTGACCGTCGCCATCATCATCATTTATGTCCTCCGCTGAGGGCCGATGCCGGGACGCATTCTTCTCATCGCCGGCGAGGCGTCCGGCGATCTCCACGGCGCAGGGGTTGTCCGGGCGCTGAAACATCGGCGACCCGATCTCGATCTCTTTGGCGTGGGGGGCGATCGCATGCGCGATGAAGGGATGGACGTTCTTTTCCATATCGACAAACTTGCGTTCATGGGTTTCGTGGAGGTGCTGAAGAACCTCCGCACGGTGAGGGAATTGCGCGACACCCTGACGGCCACCATCAAGACGCGGAGACCTGATGTTGCCGTCCTGATCGATTATCCCGGCTTCAACCTGCGGTTCGCGAAGACGCTGGCAGGCTCCGGCGTCCCGGTCATTTACTACATCAGTCCCCAGGTGTGGGCATGGCACAGAGGTCGCGTGAAGAAAATGCGCGGCGTAGTCTCGGCGATGAAGGTGGTGTTCCCGTTCGAGGTGGAGATTTATCGCAGCGCGGGGATCCCGGTGGAGTTCGTCGGACACCCGGTGGTCGAACGGATTTCAAGTACGACAACCAGGAAGGATTTCTTTGCGGCACACGGGTTGGATCCGACGCAGAAGCTCGTGGCACTGCTTCCGGGGAGCCGGAGGCAGGAAATCGAAAAGATCTTCCCGGTGATGATTGAGGCCGCCGGTCGGCTTGTGCACGCGTTCGGCGTGCAGGCGGCGGTCGGCGTCGCGCCGAACCTCGGCCTGGAAGTCCTCGGGAAGTATCCTCTGAAAGAACATGCCATCGTGGCGATCGAACATGCGACGTACGATCTTATGAACCATGCCGACGTCGCCATTGTCACGTCGGGCACCGCGACGCTGGAGACGGGTTGGTTCGGGACCCCGATGGTGATTGTGTATAAGACATCGCCCGTAACGTACCAGATCGGAAGGATGCTGGTCGACGTCCCCAATATCGGCCTCGCGAACATCGTCGCGGGGAAGCAGATCACCCCCGAACTTCTCCAGGGTGACCTTACACCGACGAGGCTCTTTGAAGAGGTGTCGCAGCTTATTGTGAACACCGCGAAAGCGCAGACAATGCGCCGTGAACTCGGAGTCATCCGGGAACGCCTGGGCGGTCCGGGCGCGTCGGATCGGGTTGCAGCGTCGGTACTTTCGTTTGTCCACACATCGTGATTTGGATCGAAACGCAATGACAGGATTTCTACGACGTCGAAACCAGCGAGGCGGTTCGATCGCCCAGATTCTGGGGCTTCTTGCAGTTGCGATTCCCGCAGTTCTGATCGTGTCCTGCGGACCGTCTCCTGGCACGCGCAACGAGACCGGAATGTCCGCGTCTCGCGATCAGCTCTATCAGGAAGGCCATCGGCTCTATATGACGCGGAGCTACGATAGCGCCGAAGTCGTCCTGAGCAACGTCGTGAGCATGGATTCGTCATTTGTGGATGCCCTTGCCGATCTGGGCATGCTGCATTATGAACTGGCGATCGCGGATCGTGCCGAAGGGTCAAAGACCCGAACCAGAAATCTCCGGGATTCACGCAACTACCTGGCCCGGGTGGAAGAGTTGGGGACTCCCGACGAAGGAGTGTACGAGCGCCTGTGCGAGATCTCCGTCACACTCGGCGACGACCGTGGGTTTTTGAAATATGCAAGGAAGAGTGCCGACCGGTTTCCCTTCGAACGCCAGTACTATAACCTCGGGTTGGCATATTTCGGCGTGGGCGAATACCAAAACGTCGTCAGGACGCAGAAGGAAGCAATTGAGAAATTCAAACAATCGCCCTATCTCGGCGGCTACTACCGGCAGCTCGGTCGTGCCTACATGAAGGTCGATCGCGATCAAACCGCTCAGCGTACACTCGAGGCAGGGCTGAGCGCCGTCGACGCACGGTTGGCCGTTGCGTCAAACGACCGCGATGCAGTGAAGAGGCTGACCGATGACCGGATTGCGATTCTCCAGCTGCTCCGCAAGTTGTATCAGACGTATCACTTTGACGACAAGTTGAAGAGCGTGGAGCGGCGACTGAGCGAAGTAGGCGCACTGCAATGAGCGCGATGCGGCCGCATCCGATCCTCCTTCCCGCGGCGTGGTTGTACGGAGGGGCGATGGCGGTTCGCAACCGATGCTTTGAGATCGGGATTTTCGGCAGTACGTCCGTCGGTGTGCCCGTGATTTCCGTCGGCAACATGACGGCGGGGGGGACCGGGAAAACCCCGCTCGTCGCCGAGATTGCGCGACGCCTTCACGCCGGCGGGAAGAAGGTCGGCATTGTGAGCAGGGGATACGGGCGCAGGTCGAATGGACCCCTGATCGTCGCGCGAGGAGACGGCACGGTGATCGGTGAGGAAGATGCAGGCGATGAAGCAGCGATGCTCGCCCTGCAACTCCGGGAAACCATCATCGTCGTGGCCGAACGTCGGACAATCGCCGCAGAAATTGCGGTGCGCGAATTGGGTGCGGAAGTGATCGTGGTGGACGATGGATTCCAACACCGGGCGCTGTGCCGGGATCTGGATATTCTGGTCGTCGACGGTCGAACCGACCTGCTTCTCGAACCGATGCTCCCGGCAGGGCTTCGCCGCGAGCCGCTCTCCGGGATCGGACGGGCCGGCCTCGTGGGAGTGTCCAAAGTGCAGGGTCCCGGAGAAGTGAAGGAAATCGGGCGCCGGCTTCAGACGCGCAGCCATGCGCCGGTGTTCGGATTCAAACCTGTGCTTGATGCGATCGTCGACTTCCGGACGGGAACCCCGGTCCACGATCAAAGCGGCACGAACGCGTATCTCATGAGCGGCATAGGCGATCCGGAGGGGTTTGCAGCCACCGTCCGGGAATCGGGGTGTCGCGTGGTGGCGCGGACGGTGTTTGAAGACCATCATCGATACACCGTGGCGGAAGTCCGGTCGGTTATCTCCGCGGCCGGGGCGGCGGGCGCCGGGTTTATCGCCACGACGGAGAAAGACGCAATGCGGTTACGGACGACGGAGATCGAGAAGATCGTGAGAGGGGGGACGATGGCGTTTCTGGTGTATCGTGTCAGGGCGGATATATTCGAGGGAGAATCGTTCTTGACCCGGGCCCTTGCAGCAACGGTGGCAGGAGAAACACAGCAATGCTAATTGGACTTACCGATCCGATGAGCGATCGATCGCGGCTCGAGTTCTACGTCGCGTGGCTCCGACGGGGAGGAGAAGATGTCGACATCGCGATGCTCTCGTACAGTCTGCAGAACGAACGACTGTTGTCGCAGTGCGATGCGCTCGTCCTTTCGGGAGGTGGAGACGTTCATCCACGGTTCTACAATCAGCCGGAGGCCATCGGCATCTGCACCGAAGTCGACGAATCGAGGGATCACTTTGAGCTCGACCTGGTCGAACGCGCGAGAACTCACCGGATTCCCATTCTCGGCATCTGCCGGGGTTCCCAGCTTCTGAACGTCGCCTTCGGAGGGTCCCTCCTCCCGGATATTGAGAAGGCAGGGTTCCGGGACCACCGCATCGGCGATCCTGTGCAGCCGCTCCACCCGGTCAGTGTCGATCGCGGATCATTTCTTGCGTCTGTGCTCGGGACAACGAACGGCGATGCCAACACGTTTCACCATCAATCCATCGACCAGCCGGGATTGGGTCTCCGCATTTCGGCGAGGGCGCACGACGGAGTGGCCGAAGGAATTGAACTTGATCGGACCGACGGTCTGCCGTTTCTTCTTGGAGTGCAGTGGCACCCCGAGCGAATGAGGGATGGCAACAGCCCATTCTCCCGGCAGTTGCTTGAATGCTTTACGGCAGAGATCCGCGGCTGAGGCAGCGAAACATTCATCTACAACTCACGACGTACCAACAGACCATCGAATCATCATAGACTGAAGGACTGATTATGCGGAAAGACGTTTATTTCTTCGGGAAGGGGAAGAGTGACGGCAGGTCGGATATGAAAAACCTGCTTGGAGGCAAGGGAGCGAACCTTGCCGAGATGGCGTTATTGGGCATTCCGGTTCCCGCCGGATTCACGATTACCACGGAAGTCTGCACGTACTATTATCAGCACAAGCAAACATATCCTGCGACACTGAAGAAGGAAGGGGAAACGGCGCTGAAGAGGGTCGAATCGCTGATGGGGATGAAGTTCGGTGACCCCAAGAATCCTCTTCTCGTTTCGGTGCGCTCCGGCGCGCGCAAATCGATGCCCGGCATGATGGAAACAGTCCTGAATGTCGGTCTTTGCACGGCGACCATCCCCGGCCTTATCGCCAAGACCAAGAACGATCGCTTTGTCTGGGATGCCTATCGGCGGCTGATCATGATGTACTCCGATGTCGTGATGGAGAAGGCCGCCGGTGTCGAGCCGGCAGAGGGGAAGGGGATCCGGGTTCAGCTTGACAAGATGCTCGGCGAACTGAAGAATGCAAAGGGGTTCAAGTCTGACGCGGACATTCCGGCGGACGACCTCAAGGTCCTTTGCGACCGATTTAAGGCGCGTGTTCGCGAAGTTCTGGGGAAGGAATTCCCGGACAATCCAAAGGAACAGCTCTGGGGCGGCATCGGTGCGGTCTTCTCATCGTGGAACGGGAAACGGGCGGTCTCCTATCGTCGCATCGAACATATCCCGGACGAGTGGGGCACCGCGGTCAATGTCCAGGCCATGGTCTTCGGGAACATGGGAGAGACCTCTGCGACCGGAGTGGCCTTCAGCCGCAATCCGGCGACCGGGGAAAACAAATTCTATGGCGAATGGCTGACCAATGCGCAAGGCGAGGACGTCGTCGCGGGAATCCGGACACCCCTTCCGCTCAATGAAGCAACCAAGGGCGATCAGTCGCGCGATCTTCCTTCGCTCGAGACCTCGATGACCAAGGTGTACGGCGAACTCGACCGTATCCGCCTGAGGCTGGAAAAGCACTTCAAGGACATGCAGGATATCGAATTCACGATACAGGAAGGACGCCTGTGGATGCTGCAATGCCGCGTCGGGAAACGGACCGGCACTGCGGCGCTCAACATGGCCATGGATATGCTGGATGAACGCCTGATCGACGAAAAGGAAGCGGTCAAACGCGTGTCCCCCGATCAGCTCGACGAACTCCTGCATCCCATTGTCGATCCCGCCGCGGAAAAATCGGGGAGCTCGATCGCAGCCGGTTTACCTGCCGGTCCCGGAGGAGCGAACGGTCAGATCGTCTTCACCGCGAATGACGCCGTGGAATGGGCAAAGACCGGAAAGAAGGTCATCCTCGTTCGCGAGGAGACGAATCCGGAGGATGTGGAAGGCATGCGTGCGGCGGAAGGCATTCTCACCGCCCGGGGCGGAATGACCAGCCATGCAGCGCTTGTCGCACGCGGTTGGGGAAAGTGCTGCATCGTCGGGGCAAGTGCGCTGCATATCGATGTCCATACGAAGACGATGAGCGTGGACGGCAAAGTGTACCGCGAAGGCGACCAGATCACGCTGAACGGCACGCGGGGCCGCGTGTATGCAGGCAAGCTTCCGATGGTCAGTTCGACGGAGAACCCGCGGTTTGTCGAGTACATGAAGATCGTCGACAAGTTCCGCAAGATCGGCGTTCGGACCAATGCGGACACACCGGACGATGCGATGAAGGCGAGAGGTTTCGGCGCCGAAGGCATCGGGCTGTTCCGGACGGAGCACATGTTCTACGGAAAGAATTCCGAGCAGCCGCTCTTCCTTCTCCGAAAAATGATCGTGGCAACAAAAGAAGCGGAACGACGGGCCGCGCTCGCGGAGCTCTACCCGTACGTGAAGAAAGACATCAAGGACACCATGGCGGTCATGGACGGGCTTCCGGTGACCATCCGGCTTCTCGATCCGCCGTTGCACGAGTTCGTGCCGCAGCGGGCTGACGAACGGGCGAAGCTCGCCCAGTCGCTCGGCATCTCGGCCGAAGAATTCACCAAGCGCGCCGATGCCTTGCACGAGAACAATCCGATGATGGGCCATCGCGGCGTTCGTCTCGGGATCACCTATCCCGAGATCACCGAGATGCAGGTCCGCGCGATTTTCGAGTCCGCCGTGGAACTTGTCCAGGAAGGAAAGAAGGCCCTTCCCGAGATCATGGTTCCGGTGGTCGGCTTGAAGACGGAGCTGGTGCACCAGCGGCAGATCGTTGACGCCATTTACGCCGATGTCTGCGCGAAGTACGGCGTCAAGAAGATCGACTATCTGTACGGTACCATGATCGAGGTCCCGCGGGCGGCGATTACCGCGGACAAGATCGCGGAAGCGGCGGAGTTCTTCTCGTTCGGGACCAACGACCTCACGCAAATGGGGTTCGGGTTCTCCCGCGACGATATCGGAGGGTTCGTGCCGGATTACGTCGAGAAGAAGATCCTTCCGGTGGATCCGTTCCAGGTGCTCGATCAGGAAGGCGTCGGTCAGCTCGTTCGGATTGCGATCGAGCGGGGCCGTGCCACCCGACCCAAGCTGAAAATCGGGATTTGCGGCGAACATGGCGGCGAACCGAACTCGGTGGGATTCTGCCATCGTGTCGGCATGAATTACGTCTCCTGTTCACCGTTCCGGGTCCCGATCGCGCGACTCGCCGCGGCACAGGCGGCTCTCGCGGATGGAGCTCCGGCGGCGAAGAAAGCCGCTCCGAAGCGCTCTGCGAAACCGGCGCGTAAAGCGACGAAGAAGTCCGCAGCCAAGCGTCGTCGCTAACCCACGGTCCCTGAGACGCGGGTTGTCCCAGGCAGGGAGCGTCATTTCCACAGCGTCCATGCCGGCGATGTGCCGGCATGGACGATGGGAACCCTGTCCGACAGCCATGCCCGGTCGACTGTTACGCGAACGTTATCGCGATTCTTAACAAGGAGTCCTCCTATGAAGTTGTCTGATTTCCGGTATCCGCTCCCACGGAACCTCATCGCCAAGTATCCGGCCAATCCGCGCGACAGCGCCCGCCTGATGGTCATCAACAGGGCCGATGGGTCCATTACGGGAATGAAATTTTCCGAGATCACCCAGTTCTTCAAGAAGGGGGATTGTCTGGTGATCAATGAAACCAGGGTCTTTCCTGCCCGCCTGATGGGCCGCAAGGAAAAGACGAACGCACGGATCGAGGTGTTTCTCCTCCGCGAGTTGAACAAGGAAGAAAATATCTGGGATGTGATTGTCGATCCGGCCAGAAAAGTCCGCATCGGCAACAAGATCTTTTTTGATGAAGGCCGGTTGTGGTGCGAGGTGATCGACAATACCACGTCGCGCGGGCGGACCGTCCGGTTCAATATCACCGGAGATTTTTTCAAGATCATCGAGCGGATCGGGAAAATGCCGCTTCCGTATTACATCAAACGGGACGCGACGGAAAAGGACAAGGAGACGTACCAGACCGTGTTTGCAGAACGCCTCGGCGCGGTCGCGGCGCCGACTGCCGGTCTGCATTTCACCAAGAAGCTGCTTGCGACCCTGAAGCGGAAAGGCGTCCGGATCGTCCCGGTGATCCTGCATATCGGACTCGGCTCGTTCCGCCCCGTCGAGGTCGAAGACCTCACCAAACACAAAATGGATTCAGAGTACTACGAAATTCCCGAGGAAACGTCGAACGTCGTCAACAAAACGATCGACAGCCGCGGCAACGTCTTCATCTGCGGGACGAGCACCTGCCGCGCCGTCGAGTCAAGCGTGACGACGGACGGCCACCTGAAGCCGAACCGGGGATGGACGGACAAGTTCATCTTTCCGCCGTATGACTTCAAGATTGCGGACAAATTGATCACGAATTTTCATATGCCGGAATCGACCCTGCTGATGATGGCGTCTGCGTTCGGCGGCCGGGACCTCGTGATGAAAGCGTACAAGAAGGCGATCAAAGAAGGATACCGCTTCTTCAGTTATGGCGACGCGACCCTTTTACTCTAGGACAACACTACCGACCGGGCTCTCATGAAACTGCTGATCCTCGTGGCAGTCAACCTCGCCACGGTCGGTGTGTTCGTCTGGCTTTTCCGCAAAAAGAACCTCCTGGCGTATTTCGGCGACGGCCGCTGGTGGCTGACATGGCTGTCCATTGCCGTGATCACGTTGATGGACGAGCTGACGTCGATCTTCTACGCCCCCAGCGAGGCCTTCCGTTTCATCGGGATGCATGCGATCGCCTTCATCGCGATCACATCGCTCCTGATGCGCTTCCTGTCCACGCGAATGGTGGAGATCGCCGAAATCCTGGAACACCACGGAATCCGCGGCGGCGGCGTCTATTCTTTTTCCTACCTGGTCCTGGGTCCCACCCTCTCGTTTGTTGCTGTCGCCTCCATCATGGTCGACTACGTGCTGACGGCGTGTATTTCGACGGTCAGCGCCGTCGAGAATGGCCTCACGCTCACGCCGCTTACCGATGCAACGAAGTTCTTCATTGATCTGGGGATTGTGTGGGCGATCGCCGGTCTGAACATTCTCGGCGTCAAGGAGAACGCCCGGGTGACGTTTGGCATTTTCTTCGGCGTCGCGCTCGTCCTCCTGACCTTCCTCGCGTCGGCGTTAATCGGAACGAGCGCAGCTTCCTGGTCCACCATCGGTCAGAGTTTCAATGACGCCGGGGCCGCCTCCTACGCCCACGGAATATTCGGCGGGTACGGTCTCATTATCGTCGGCGTCGCCAGTTGTATCCTGGCGTATTCCGGGATCGAATCCGTGGTACAGACGGCAGGACTGGTGAAGTCCTGGCGCGATATCGGCCGGGCGTACGTCTTCCTCGCCCTGACGATCGGCATCTTCACGCCGCTGATCTCCGCGCTCGTTCTCAGTTCCGGCCTGAATGTGCACGAACATGAGACCGATCTGCTTACGGTGTATGCGGTGCACCTCAACGGTATCCCGTTCGGCGTCATCGTCGGGATCACGGCGAGCATCGCCCTCATCATGGCGGTCAATACGGCCTTCGTCGCGTCGAGCGAGTTGATGGAACGCGTCGCCCACCGGTATAATTTCCACTGGATCATCAAGACGAACGCGAGGCAATCGCTCTACCGGATTCACCTGTTGAGCGCGGTGTTCTACTCCGTCATCATCATTCTCACGGGCGGAAGCCAGAAGATCCTCGCGGAAATGTATGCGCTCGGGCTGGTCGCGAGCTTCACGATCAATATGGGGAGTCTCCTCTACTATCGGTATTTCACGGGAACGAAGGAAATCCGGGATTATCACACGTCGCGCGCCGGGACGTTCATTGTCTTTGTGATCCTGCTTTCCTGTCTGGTGTACCTCTCGATCACGAAGCCCTACGGCCTTGCGCTCTGGGCGACGGCGACGGTCTTCTTCCTCATTATCGGGATTCGTGTCGCCCGAAACCGCGCCCCGGAAAATGTGCAGCGCGCTCAGACGGATAGCCCTCTCCAGATGATCTTCCTGCTGGGAGAAAACCCTGCCGAGGCGCCGCTCCATGTCTACTTCAAGCGGCCGTTTGAAACGGGGAGCACGCCCGACACGGCTGCTGCGTATGTGAGTTTCTATTCTCCTCGCGCTGGCATCCCCGAACGTATGGCGCCGAATCACTACCGCTTCGCCAACACCGGGTCGCTGTTTGAAGCCATTACGGCACTGTTGCTCGTCCTCCGGTACGAACTTGCCGACCGGCAGATCATCGTGCACTTCGGTTGGCCCCTTTCTTCGTGGCTCGACCGGTTCTCCATCGGCGTCATGGTGTACAGCATGATCCGACTGCCGAAGGAATTCCCGGAGTTCACCTTCCAAATCGAGTACTTCGGGCGCCGCGACCTTCCGGCTCACAACCCCATGACACCATCGTCTCGCGAGCCCTCCGGACAGCAGTCGTCATTCCGGCAGGAGGGCGGGGGACACGACTCGGAGGAAAACTCCCCAAGCAGTTTCTGCGACTCGGGGATGCACATCGATCCTTGAGCACACGCTAGCAGCGTTCAGCATCCATCCGCTTGTTGTGGAAATCGTCATTGCCTGCGCGCCTGAATATGTGGATCGCGTACGACGCATGATCGGACGCAAAAAGCTCAGGGCGGCAACAGCCGTTGTCGTCGGGGGGAGGGATCGACAGGGGTCCGTCTGGAACGCATTGCAATCTCTAAGCCTCGGACGCGCGCATCGTGCTGATTCATGATGCGGTTCGGCCGTTTGTCTCCGCGGATTTCATTTCGCGTGTAGTGCGGGCAGCGTCGCGTCATGGGGCCGCAGTCGCTGCAGTCCCGGCGAGGGACACGCTCCTGCACGAAGGACGACGCGCCATGATCGATGGCGTGATCGATCGTTCCACGTGCTGGCTTGCGCAAACGCCCCAGGGGTTCCGTCGGGAGTTGATCGTCAGCGCCTTCCGGTCGGCGCGGAAGTCGGGATTTCGTGGTACCGATGACGCTTCACTCGTCTTGCGCCTTCACCACACAGTGAAGATTGTGCGCGGATTTGATCAGAACATGAAGATCACCACGCTGCACGATTTACACGTCGCGCGAAGACTCGCACGTTAACCGTGAATAGCTCTCCACTCGTCGCTCTTGCCCGGCAACGACATCCATTTCCCGAAAGAATATCTCCTTTAGGATTCAGGTGATTCCTCTCCGCCAATGCTGTCGAGATTCTCACCGCTAAGAGTCCACCCTCGGTCGTAGGCCATCCCATTCATCGCCGTCGCCCCCAGCATTAATAGAATTGTTGTCAGTCCTATCAGATCCTCCTCTCTCTATCGCCCCGTTTCTCCAGATCAGAGGGTTGTTCGGATATTTACGTGCATGGGGATATGCCCTGGATTTCTCAACAGTACATTGGGCCTACTCATGCCAACGATCCACGCACAAAAGCGACATTCGGACACTCGGGTTGCCGAGGCCATTTCGCTCATCGCATCGAACCTTCGGGATCATCCATCGCTCAAGAAGATTGCAGCACGCCTCGGCGTTTGCCCGGAGACATTGCGCAGCGAATTCAGGCGTGAGGTCGGCAAACCCATTTCGCTTTTCATTCGTGAGCGTCAAATTGAAACGATGAAGCGGGCTCTCGAGACATCGTGTCTTTCCTGCAAAGAGCTTGCATCTTTGGCAGGTTACAAGTGGCTCTCAAATGCCAGCCGGGCCTTTCGACGCGAGACGGGGTTGGGACTCGCCGAGTACAGAAGCTGAGCAGCAGCTCGAGAGGCATACCGCAAATGATAACGAAAAGTTCTTGACTTGCGCGGGCGGGCTATATTCATTCGTTCACTTCGCGGCCGACCTAGGCTGCACTTAGCCGCGTCTGACAGGACCCCGCTCTTTTGATTCAAATTCCCGTTCGAGTGTTCGTTCGAAATTATCTCCGAAATGACCTCGTCCTTTTCGGCGGCAACTCTGCTCTTGAGTGCACCAGGTTCGAATTCCTGCATTTGGTGAGGACTTCAAAAGCGAAGAGTATGATTAATCTTCGATCGCACGTCGCGAAGGTGATCATGGGTGGGTCCCTGCTCGGTCTAGCATCGTGCATGAAGGATCCCCCCGTCATACCGCCGCCGGCAATAGTGGAGTACAAATTCAAACTTCCGCCGGGGAAATTGCCATGGCCACATCTCTCTCCTGAACTCACCCAGGAGCAATACGAAAAGAGTATTGACAGCCTTTGGATAATCAACAACTGCGGGGAGTTTCAGGGCGGCAACAGTGCTGCTGACACTGCGACCGAAGATGAACTCCACAACGGGCTCGATATCGTTGTCCCCCGAAAGGGAATGAAGCTCTTTGCACTTGAACCCGGTTATGTTGCGAGCGCGTCAGATGGGTCCATCACGATCTCCAACAGCCCAGAGCGGTATGCGACGGAACGCGTAGACTGGGCTTATGGACATGTTACGAACTGCCGGGTTCGAGCGGGGCAGCAAGTTTCACAAGGCCAGTACATCGGCGACGAGTCCTTCGACGGACTTGACCATGTGCACCTGCAAAGGTGCATCGCGGGTCAAGGCTGGAATTCCAATCCCCAAGAGGCCGATCCTGCAACATTTGAGAGTTTCTTCGAGTACCGGGATGTCGAGGCGCCGATTATCGACACACTCTTTTATTTCTTCCGCAACAATTCCAACGACCGAATACAGGCTCAGTCCGACGGGAAAATGATATTATCGGGGGATGTCGATATCGTCGTTGGAATGCGGGAAGTGGGAGAATATGCTCATTCACACGATCCGCTCCTTGGTCGGTTTGGCGACCGTCTGGCGATAACAGGAGCCAAGTACTCTATCTCCGGAGGCGGAACGCAAACATATGAGGTTCTCGCGTTCGATTTCCGAACGGATCGTACACGATTACAGTCACGGCTTGGGATGCTGCGGGCAATGAGGCGTCTGCTTCCATGAATGTCGAAATCGCCAATCCATGAAGTTCTTCAAGAACACGCAATCTTGATCCTGTCTCCAACAAACGAGGAATCACATGAAATCTCTCGGCTTGCTCGTGTTCAGTGCAGCTCTCTTTACGTTGCCAAACTCCGTCATGTCCCAAGATTCCGACTTCGGAGTTAATGTCTACTATGGTGATGCCGTCAACATTGGCATGAATGTAAAGGTATCTCCATCAATCACACTGCGACCCGCAGTGGGAGTAACCAATACCTCGTGGAACAATAGTTCTCTCATCATAGTATCTCATTTGACAACTACCGTTGGACTAGATCTGATTTTTCAATTGGACTCGACTATTGTATCGACGAAATTCCACCCTTTTGTCGGTGGTGGCGCAAGATACTGGTACGACGAGCAGCGATTTTTCGGGGCCTACGATCGCAACGGCGATTCTCCGACGCCTGAGCTTTGAGGGATTGGCGGGAGGAGCATACTGGCTAGGGCCTCATTTCGGGGTCTTTGGAGAGGTCGGGATCTCGGTAGGGGACGATCCGAATTTTGACGGTAGCTACTATGGTCTTTCAACAATAGGTCGCATTGGATTGAATGTGATGTTCTGATAGACTGACTTTCCAAACGTTTCATTTCACCACTATGGGGGATTTGAGCAAGAGCGGGTCCGGTATTTGTGAATAGTGACTATCAGCAAAGGATACCGACTGTTGGCCTTTCGAAGACGCTCCGAGCCCCACTCGGCGGAATATTGTCCCTCAACGGAAACGCCTCGATAATCTTGGGTGACATCGGTTCTTTCCGATTCATGTGAATGCTTATTCCGGCGATCGGGATGTTATCGCAGCTAGCCCGTGGGATCGTCATATCGCCGGTTTCTTCCCGTCCACCTCCCTTTGCCGCCATCGGAAGCTCACTCCTGATCGGAATTTTTTTCGGTGTCTATCCGGCGATCAAAGCATCGAGATTAGAGCCGATGGAAGCGGTGAGGTATGAATAGGGGACAGTGACCAGTGACTAAGATGGTCTCTTCATAGTCCCGTCGAACCCGACCCGACGAAAACAGCCCGGGAAATGGCTCCGACGGGTCTGCCCGACGAACGGGCCGGATGTGATTCCCGTCTGGAAGATCTTCGCAGTGTCACCACTCCGATATCCGCGTGGAAGCCTGTGAGCGTGGGGCTTGGAAGTGAAAGTAGGTCCGAAGCTCTGGCTGGGAAAAGCGGCAATTTCGAACGGCGTTCGTTGATTGCGATTCCAGATGGAATTCCACCTCTTGCTATTGGTTGGGCCAATTCGTAGGTTTACTAATGTTTGCTTTTTCTTATAGTGAGGTGTGAATGCTTCCCGTTGCGATCATTGCAGTCCTGAGTTATTTGATTGGATCGATTCCGACGAGCATCATCGTTGCACGGGTGAGCCGGGGAATCGATATTCGCCAACATGGCAGCGGGAATGCAGGGGGAACAAACGTCATCCGCGTCCTCGGGTGGAAGCTCGGAGTGTCCGTCATTCTTATGGATATGGCGAAGGGGCTCCTTTCGACCATGATCATTGCACGGATGATGTACGGATCAATCCCATTCGAAAATAAAACACCGTTTGATGATTTCACCGTCGTCCAGATCATTGCCGGTTGCGCCGCAATCCTGGGGCATGTGTGGACTCTTTTTGCCGGCTTCCGCGGAGGAAAGGGAATCGCCACAGCAGGCGGCATGCTTATCGGCATTGCACCTGTCGAGGTCGCCGTCTCTTTCGGCGTCTTCGCCATTGTGCTGCTTGCAAGCCATTATGTTTCGCTGGGGTCGCTGAGCGCCGCGGTCGCCTTTCCGCTGACGATGTTCGCCCGGCAGAATCTCTTCCTTGTCGATATCGAAGGGTATCACACGCTGATCTTTTTCAGCATTGCGATTTCCCTTCTCATCATCTATACGCACCGGACAAATATCAAACGACTTCTCAAAGGGACGGAGAACCGCATGCGATTTTCACGCAAGCGCGATGCTCCGTCGACCGCTGGTACCTGAGAACCGTCCGCAGAAATCTCTTCTTCCATGCGCGTTTCCGTCTTAGGGGCTGGTTCCTGGGGGACCACCCTTGCCATCCTGCTTGCCGAACATCTTCATGAGGTGATCCTCTGGAGTTACTCTCCTCCGCAGGCCGAGCAGATGCGTGCGACGCGGTTGAATCCCGACTTTCTCCCCGACATCCCCATTCCCGATCGCGTGGCCATCACCGCCGACCTGCACCAGGCCGTGCGGGAAAGTGATCTCATCGTTGCCGCGGTCCCATCGCAATATCTGCGTGGCGTAGTTGCACCGCTCTGCGATCTCGATTTCGCAAAGACGATTTTTGTCAACGTCGCCAAGGGGATTGAAAACGGTACGCTGATGACGATGTCGGAAGTACTCGGTCAGGTAGTCCCCAAACTTCCTCGCGACCACATCGTCACGCTCTCCGGTCCAAGCCATGCGGAGGAGGTGAGCAAGAAGATCCCGACAACCGTCGTGGCGGCATCGACGAGCCTCACCACCGCCCGTCTCGTCCAGGATGCGTTTATGCTCCCGTATTTCCGGGTCTACGTTTCCAACGATGTTCGCGGTGTCGAACTGGGCGGGTCATTGAAAAACGTCATCGCGATCGCCGCGGGAATCATCGACGGCGCGCAATTGGGTGACAACACGAAAGCTGCCGTGATGACGCGAGGCATCGCGGAGATCGCGCGGCTCGGGGTCGCCCTCGGTGCGCATGTCCGGACGTTTTCCGGCCTGTCGGGCATCGGGGACCTGATGGTGACCTGCATGAGCCGTCATAGCCGGAACCGTTATGTCGGCGTGGAGATCGGGAAGGGACGAAAGCTCTCGGAGATCCTCAGCAAAATGGTGATGGTTGCCGAGGGCATCGCCACGGCGCAATCCGCCTTCGACCTGGCGACGCGGACAGGCGTCGAAGTCCCGATCGTGACCGAGGTCCACAAAATTCTCTTCCAGGACAAGGATCCCCTTGTCGCCTGCTACGATCTGATGACGCGGGACCCGAAAGGGGAGATGTAGCTCATCCGTTGATCAGCCCCATCATGTTTTCGGGGTATCGTGCTCCGGCGGCCACCCCTCGCGGCGCCGCGGATTCGATGCGGGTGAGATCGTCTCGTGTCAGTTGCACCTCGACCGCTCCGCAATTCTCCTCAAGGTATGCTCTCTTCTTAGTCCCAGGAATGGGGACAATGTCCGGTCCCTGGGCCAGCACCCAGGCCAGCGCAAGTTGGGACGGCGTGCACGATTTCTCCCTCGCGAGTTCGTTGATCTTCCGGACAAGATCCAGGTTCTTGGTAAAGTTTTCGCCTTTGAAGCGGGGGGAATTCCTGCGGTAGTCGTCGGCAGGAAGGTCGTCGATCGACCGGAACCGTCCGGTGAGAAACCCCCGTCCGAGCGGGCTATAGGCCACGAAGCCGATCCCCAGTTCGCGGCAGGTCTCGAGGATCTCGTCCTCCGGCTCGCGCGACCAGAGAGAATATTCGGTTTGCAGGGCCGCTATGGGATGAACGGCGGCTGCCCGGCGAAGGGTTTTCGGTCCCGCCTCCGAGAGCCCGAGGTACCGTATTTTTCCTTCGCGCACGAGGTCCGCCATCGCGCCGACGGTCTCTTCAATCGGTGTCGCAGGGTCCACCCGGTGCAGGTAGTACAGGTCGATGACATCGACCCCAAGACGCTTCAGGCTTCCCTCGCATGACGTCCGAACGTATTCCGGTTTGCCGCTCACGCCGCGCCCTTTGGGATTGGTCGGATCGCGCACGATGCCGAATTTCGTGGCGATGCGAACATGCTGGCGGCGACCGGCGATCGCTTTCCCGACGAGTTCCTCGTTGATGTGCGGACCGTACATATCGGCGGTGTCGAGGAGCGTGATGCCAAGATCGAGAGCGCGATGGATTGTCGCCACTGCCTCCGCATCGTCCCTGCCGCTGTAGAACTCCGACATCCCCATACACCCGAGGCCGAGGGAGGATACCGTCAGACCGCTTCTTCCGAGCTTCCGTGTTGTCACTGTAGACCTTCCTTTCGATGTTTGCAGTCCCTGTCCTCTTTGAAACATTCTCGCGACGGGCGGAGTTTCGCCCCATGGAGAACGCCAAAAAAACGACGCCTTCCCCGACAAGAGTCGAAGAAGGCGTCATTCACACCTGCAGGATCCCTGCTCGGGATCTGTTCATCAGATAAACAGCGGAGCCAGAACCAGGGTGATGGTGCTGAGCAGTTTCACCAGCACGTGGAGCGACGGTCCCGCAGTGTCCTTAAACGGATCGCCGACGGTATCGCCGACCACTGCGGCCTTGTGGGTATCGGACCGTTTTCCCCCGAGCTGTCCGGTCTCGATAAACTTCTTCGCGTTGTCCCATGCGCCGCCCCCGTTGTTCATGAACAACGCCATGAGAATCCCGACAATGGTGCCGACCATCAGCAACCCGCCGACAACTTCAGCGCCGCTTGCCCCTGACACAGGATGTCCAAGGACGTTGAAGAGCCACTTGAACGCAAGGCCGACTGCCACCGGCATCCCGACGACGAGCAATCCGGGCATGACCATCTCCCGCAACGCTGCTTTCGTCGCAATATCGACGCACTGGCCGTAATCCGGCTTCGACGTGCCCTGCATGATGCCGGGATTGTTCTTGAACTGATCGCGGACATTGTTGATGATGGCGTAGGCTGCCCGCCCGACAGCGCGGATCGCCATGGATGAAAAGAGAAATACGAGCATGGCGCCGAACATCGCGCCGACGAACACTTCGGGCTTGTTCAGGTTAATGATACCCGAGAACCCCGGCCAGTAGTTCTTCACTTCATCGATATAGGCACTGAACAGAAGAAACGCGGCAAGCGCAGCCGATCCCACCGCGTACCCCTTGGTCAGAGCTTTGGTTGTGTTGCCGACGGAATCCAGCCGGTCCGTCTTTTCACGGATCTCGGCCGGTTGCTGGCTCATCTCCACGATGCCGCCCGCGTTGTCCGTGATCGGACCGAACGTGTCCATTGCGAGGATAAACGCCGCTGTGGAGAGCATTCCCATGGTGGCGACCGCCGTGCCGAACAGTCCCGCATTCGCGAGGCCGGAATGGTCACCGAGGACATAGGCCCCGATGATTGCTGCGGCAATGACGAGCACAGGGTACCCTGTGGACTCCATACCGACGGCGAGGCCCGCGATGATGTTGGTGGCAGGACCGGTTTGAGACGCCGTCGCGATCGATCTGACCGGGCGATAGCTGTATTCCGTGTAGTACTGCGTGATGACCACGAATGCGATGGACGTGGCGACGCCGACCAATCCGCAGAAGAAGAAATTCAAATAGTACTCGGCCCCGAAAATCCACCGGGAAGCGATGAAGAAGCCGATCATGGCGAAGACCGCGGTCACGTAGTACCCGCGATTGAGCGCTTTCATCGGATCTTCGGATTCCTTGACGCGGACCGAGAGAATCCCGATGATCGACGCAATGATACCAAAGGCACGCGCGACCAGCGGGAACAGGAGGATACTGATAAGGCCGGTTTCTCCGAACACGGTCTTGTTGGACGTGTAGAGTCCTGCCGCAAGGATCATGGCGCCGATATTCTCGGCGGCGGTGGATTCAAACAGGTCCGCTCCGCGTCCTGCGCAATCCCCGACGTTGTCTCCCACCAGGTCGGCGATGACGGCGGGATTCCGCGGGATCGTCTTCCGGGATTCCTGCCTCCACTTTCCCGACCAGGTCGGCGCCCACATCAGCCGCCTTGGTGTAGATCCCGCCACCGAGCTGGGCGAAGAGGGCGACAAAGCTCGCCCCGAAGCCGTACCCGACAATCAACAACGGGATCTTCGCGACGTCGTGTGTTGCGCCTGAAGCGTTCACCAGCGCAAAGAGGCCGGCGACACCCAGAAGGCTGAGCGCGACCACGAAGAAGCCCGACACGGCGCCTCCGCGAAGGGCAGGCTGGAGAGCGTTGTTCATGCTCTTCATTGCGCCCGCGGCCGAACGGATATTCGACCGGATCGCCACCCACATTCCCATATACCCCGCGGCGACCGAACATACCGCTCCGAATATGAACGAGAGCGTCGTCCAGAACGCCAGCGACGTTGTGTCGGCGACGGGGTCGTTTTCATTGTGCGCCCGTACGAACGCGTACAGGATGAAGATGAGACATGCCAGGGCAAACGCCAGTGTCAGGATCGTCCTGTTTTGACGGCGCAAAAATGCTTCAGCTCCGGATTTAATTGCATCGGAAATTTCGCGCATTCGTTGTGTTCCGGTATCCCGCCGCATAACGTCGCGGACGAGGTACAGGGCAAACAGCAATCCCAAGATACTGATACCAAAGATCAGAGAAAGTTCCATGGGAGCCGGCTTGCTCCTTTCTGACCTGAATTATGATTGTGTATTTGGGTGAGAACAGACGGTGAAGGATGACGGCCTGGTGGATCCAAGAGGGTTCCAACGGAACCCGCCGTCACAATACTGCACGTTACGAAAAAAAAACCTTAAAGGCATTAAGAAACGGGGGAAAGGAAGGTTGTTTTTTGCACTACCGCCCGGCGGATTTCCTGCGGAAATATTCCCGGACAACGTAGACGGGGATGCCAAGCAGGACGATGACAACACCCGGCCAGGTGTATGCGGGTTTGACGAGCAGGAGGTCCAGCGCGATCGCAAGCGCCGCGAGGACATACAATCCAGGCACGACCGGGAATCCGAATGCCCGGTACGGTCTCTCCGCTTCGGGGCGCCGCCTGCGCAGAACGAAGATCCCCGCGACCGTGAGGGCGTAAAAAACGAGGACCGCGAATACCACGTAATCAAGGAGGTCGCTGTACGTTCCTGAAAGACAGAGGAGGGATGCCCAGATCGCCTGGAGTGCCAGGGCCACGCCGGGAACACCGTGACGGTTGAGCGATCCGGTTTTCCGGAAGAAGAGCCCGTCCTTCGCCATCGCGTACTGGACCCGTGCGCCCGCGAGGATCAACCCGTTGTTGCAACCGAAGGTCGATACCATGATGAGGGCTGCCATCAGGATTGCGGCCGGCGGCCCGAACATCATCCACGCCGCCGCGGTACCCACGCGGTCCGAAGAAGCGAATTGAATGCCCCGTGCCAGCACGTCGTTTCCGTCGGGGCTCCCCCAGAACGGAAGGAGCGCAATATAGGAGACGTTCGCCAGGATGTAGAGAAGCGTCACGACCGCCGTGCCAACCGCCAGGCTGATCGGTATCGTCCGGCGGGGATTGACAACTTCGGCCGCGGTGAACGTTATGTTGTTCCAGGCATCGCTGGAAAACAACGATCCCACCATCGCCGCGCCGATTGCGGTGACAATGCCGAATCCTGTGAGCGGCAGGACAGACACCACGCCGTGCGACACCTGTGTCCAGGAGGCTTCCCAGAAACGCGAGAAATTCACCGCAAAGGCGTTGTGATTCCAGGCAACCAGGAGACCAACCACAATGAGCCCGAACAATGCCGACGTTTTCGCGATCGTAAACACGTTCTGAACAAGCCGCCCGCCGTGGATTCCGTTCAGGTTGATCCCGGTGAGGATGAGGATGGTCCCGATGGCGACGAGCTGTGCGGCGGTAACAGGATGGTTAAGCACCGTCAGGATCACCGTGGTTTCGCCGAGCGAGGGAAGGAGGAGAGCGGTGAACTTCGCAAACGCCACGGCGACGGCTGCGATGGTCCCCGATTGGATCACGAGGAACAGCGTCCACCCGTAGAGAAATCCGACGAGGGGATTGTACGCTTCGCGCAGATAAACATATTGCCCGCCCGCGTGGGGCATCATGCCGGCAAGTTCGCCGTAGCTGAGCGCCGCGGTGATTGTCACCAGCCCCGTGATCAGCCACACCAGAAGAAGGAGTCCCGGACTGCCGACCGTTCGCGCAATGTCAGCGCTGACGATGAAGATCCCCGACCCGATCATCGACCCCATGACCAGCATGGTCGAGTCCAGCACCCGCAATTCCCGCCGAAATTCGTGCCCGTGATCGTCGGCCACCGTGCCTCCGGAGATCTGTTACGCTGTCTTTCTCGCCTCTTCCGCGCGAAGCTTGGCCATCACGCTGTGACGGCGTCCATAGCTGAAATAGATGCCGAACCCGATGAGCAGCCAGACAATCAGCCGCCACCAGTTTTCCACCGGCAGCGAAAACATAAGGAGAAGGCAGGAGAGAATTCCCAGGATGGGAACAAGCGGGACCAGAGGCGCGCGGAATGGTCGCTCGGCGTTCGGGTGCGTCCGTCGCATGATCAGGACCGCCGAGCAGACGATGACGAACGCGAGCAGCGTGCCGATGTTCGTGAGCTCCGCGAGGAACCGGAGCGGAAGAAGTGCGGACATCAGAGCGACAAATACACCCGTCAGAATGGTGGACTTGTACGGCGTGCGGAACTTTGAATGGATGGCCCCGAAGAACGATGTCGGAACCAGGCCGTCGCGTGCCATCGCCAGGAGAACCCGCGGCTGGCTGAGCATCATGACGAGAAGGACCGAGGTGATCCCTGTGATCGCGCCGAGGTCGATGAGTCGCTGCGCCCACGGCAGGCCGACCTGCGCGAACGCGTCGGAGACGGGCGCATTGATGTTGATCTTGTAATAGGGGATCATGCCGGTGAGGACCGCGGACACCGCGACGTACAACACCGTGCAAATAATCAACGAGGCGATGATCCCGATCGGGACGTCGCGCTGAGGTTTCTTTGCTTCTTCCGCATGGGTCGAGACTGAATCGAATCCGATATAGGCAAAGAAAATGATCGCGGCGCCGGCGAGGATCCCGAGCGGCGCGCCTGCCTGTCCCGTCTGTCCGAAGAGGGTATGCCCGAAGAAGCTGATTCCGGTGTATCCGTACGGCGCAAACGGCGTCCAATTGGCCGGGTTGACGTAGAACGCCCCGGCGACGATGACGAACAGCACGATGGCGATCTTCACAGCAACCATGCCGGCGTTGAACCGGGCACTTTCCTTGATCCCCTTCACCAGGACCGCCGTGATGATGAACGTAATGACGATCGCTGCGACGTCGAAATACGCCCCCGTGGAGAAAAATCTCTGCGTGCCGGTGTCGAAATCGAACGGCGCCCCCGAGAACGCCGACGGGATCAGAATCCCAAAACTTTTAAGAAGGTCTTGAAAATGGGCGGACCACCCATGGGCGACGGTGGAGGAACCGACCGCATATTCCAGCACGAGGTCCCATCCGATGATCCAGGCGAACAGCTCGCCGAGCGTTGCATAGGCGTACGTGTACGCGGAACCGGCCACGGGTGCCATCGAAGCGAACTCTGCATAGCAGAGCGCAGCGAAAATACAGGCGATGCCGGACATGACAAACGAGAGGATCACACCCGGCCCTGCCTTATCGACTGCCGCCACCCCGGTGAGCACGAAGATGCCGGTTCCAATCACCGCACCGACACCCAGACTGGTCAGCGTCACAGGACCGAGGACTCTTCTGAGCCTGTTTTCACCTTTCATCTCTTCCAGCAACAGCTCAAGGGGTTTTCGCGCGAAGAGCGGATTTCCCATAGACCTCTCCTTGTTGAATGCGGCTGCGGCGTGATTCTGGATTTATACCCCGGGTTGTTTGCGCATCCGGTGTTGGATGTATTTAACGATCAACGGCAGGATCGACACCAGGATGACGGCGGCGATGATATACTCGACGTTGTGTTCGATCCCCGGAACCAAACGGCCAAGATAGTATCCGATCAGGGTCATGCTGACCACCCAGCCGACCCCTCCGACGATATTAAAGAGCGCAAACCGACGGTACGTCATCTCCCCGATTCCCGCGACGACCGGCGCAAAGGTCCTTGCGAACGGCATAAACCGGGCGAGGATGATCGTAATGCCGCCGTACTTTTCGTAGAACTCCCTGGTCTTGAGAAGATGCTCTCGGTGGAAAAACCTGCTTTCGGCGCGGTTGTACAGTGCATGCCCCGTTCTCAGTCCGATCCAGTATCCCGTCGCATCGCCGCTGATCGCGGCAACACAGAGGAGAATCGTGAGGAGTGTAATATCCATGGGAACGCGGCCGCTGGCGATGAGGAGGCCTGCGGTGACAAGCATGGAATCGCCCGGGAGGAAGAAGCCGATGAGGAGGCCGGTTTCGGCGAAGACAATCAGGAACATCCCTGCGTATCCACCCCAGAGGACGATTTCTTCGAGGCTTGGGATTTGTGGCAAGAAGGCGGACAGCGATAGTTCCAAGACAAATCCTCGAATGTTACAGGCTCAATCGTCCATGATCACAGAGAACCGGCCGAACTAGAGTGCAGGCCGTCGGGGCAAAAACCACGTCGGCAAGATAAGACCTTTGAGGGAAAGAGACAATATACGGTGAGCCTCTTCGGGACCTCTGCGGGACCCGGACCGGGCTTGAAACTCCTTCCGCTGTACGGTATCTTCCACCATGCCTCCAACCCTGCCGCCCTCTTCCGATGTCCTCATGCAGCCGATCCAATATCTGAAAGGGATCGGTCCGAAGCGTGCCGCAGCGCTCGACACGTACGGCATCCGGACGCTGGGGGATCTCCTGTTTCATGTCCCGCGCCGCTACCTCGACCGCACGGAGGTCGTCAAGATCGGGGAGTTGCGGAAAGTGGTTTCCGGGATCAAAGGCTCGCCGGCAGTTCAGGACAATCCCGCCGATCCGCGGCGGGACGTGACGATCGTGGGGGATGTCCGGTCGTTTCGCGTCATCGGCGTCGGCGGGAAGGCGCGACTCATCCTTGTCCTGGGCGATCAGACCGGAACGGTGCAGTGCGTCTGGTTCGGCGGCGTTCAATACTGGAAGGCGGCGTTCCGCATCGGGGAACTTCTCGCGGTGTCAGGCCAGCCCACGTTCTACGGCGGGATCCTCCAGTTTGTCCACCCCGACATCGACAAGATCAGAGAATCGGACACGGCCGGGGAGAAGGATGATGGGGACAAGTACGACGACGTGGATTGGAGCAAGACGTTCAACACCGGGGGCCTTGTTCCGTTGTATCCCTCCGGGCAGGAGCTCGCGCGGGTCGGACTTGACAGCGCCGGGTTCCGGCGCGCGATTCATCGTGCTCTCGAATCATACCATGATCGGATTCGGGAGATCCTTCCCCCCGAGGTCCTGAGCACGAGGGCCCTGCTTCCTCTCGCCGAGGCGCTCCAGTGCGTGCATATGCCGAAGTCCACGGCCGATCTCGCGCCGTCACTCCGCCGTCTGAAGTACCAGGAGTTCTTTCTGTTTCAACTGAAGCTTGCGCTGAAGAGGAGAGAACGGAAGGAGGACCATAGCGGCATTGCCTTCGCGACACGGAGTCCGAAGGCGCGGCAGCTCGTCGATTCCCTCCCGTTTGACCTCACGCGTGCGCAGGTCCGCGTGGTCAGAGAAATCACTGCCGACATGGCCACGGATCATCCGATGAACCGCCTTCTGCAGGGTGATGTCGGGAGCGGGAAGACCGTGGTCGCGCTGCTCGCCATGCTGGTCGCTGCGGATAACGGCTATCAGTCCGCGTTTCTCGCGCCCACGGAAGTGCTGGCGGAGCAGCACTTTTCCACGCTCACGACGTTGCTGGGAACCCTGCCGGTGAACGTGCGCCTCCTTGTCGGGGCGCAGCGCGCCGGTCTCCGCCGGGAGATCCTCGAAGACGTGCGCGAAGGACGGGCGGACATCGTCGTGGGGACGCATGCGCTCCTCGAGAAGGGCGTCGCGTTCGCGCGCCTCGGGTTCATCATCATCGACGAGCAGCACCGCTTCGGCGTGCTCCAGCGCGCGGCCCTCCGCGCGAAAGGGACGAATCCGGACGTCCTGGTGATGACCGCGACGCCGATTCCGCGCACACTCTCGTTGACGCTGTACGGCGACCTCGATGTGTCGATCATCGATGAAATGCCCAAGAACCGCCAGCGGATTCAGACGATGGTGCGCGACGACGATACCCGGCAGGAGGTGTACGCATTTGTCCGCACCCAGATCGCCAAGGGGCGGCAGGCCTACTTTGTCTATCCGCTGATCGAGGATTCGGAGTCGCTGGAGTTGAAAGCGGCCACCACGTTCCTGCGGCACCTGCAACACGACGTTTTCCCGGAGTTCCGTCTCGGTCTTCTGCACGGCCGGATGCCGTCGGCGGAGAAGGACGGCGTGATGAAGATGTTCAAGGAGCGGGAATACGACATCCTGGTCGCCACGACCGTGATCGAGGTCGGCATCGATGTCGCGAACGCCACGGTGATGGTCGTGGAGGACGCCGAACGGTTCGGACTGTCGCAGCTCCATCAGTTGCGCGGGAGAGTGGGACGGGGTGCGGAGCAATCGTATTGTATCCTGCTGACCAAGCGTTGGATCGCCCAGCGCAGCGGGCGGGTGCGGCGTGATGCCCCGGCACTGCTGGAGGAACGGAGACTGGCGGAACGCCGGCTTGCGTCGATGGCCGCGACCACGGACGGGTTCGCGATCGCGGAGATGGACCTGCAGTTGCGCGGACCGGGAGATTATTTTGGAACGCGCCAGAGCGGCATCCCCGAATTCAAAGTCGCCAACATTCTCACCGACACGGAAATTCTCGACGTCGCGCGCAACGACGCCTTCGCGCTGATCGATCGCGATCCCCTGCTCGAGGATTCCCGTCACGCATCATTGCGGAAAATCATTCGCGAGAGTTTTGCCGAGGCGTCGTCACGCATCGCTGCAGGATAACGGACACTCGGAGATCGAGTGAATGTCCGTTATGGCAGAAGAGCGCGGTCGAGACGACCTTGATTTTCTTTCGTGAAATCTCACTTTTTTCTTGACAGACAAATGAAAATGCTTATATTTCCGTACAAGGAGTGTGCCTGTCGAACAACTCGGAGAGTTTCTGGACGCATCTGTACCACATTCATCCCGCTCTTCCGCTTCACTTGCTCTGGTGTACAACGAGAAAGTCGATTCGGATAGCACTTCCGATCATCTCACCCCTCCCTCGATTGCTCCCGTAGGTCAGGCTGTTCCAGCCGCCGTCAGCAACCCCGACAGGCCCGGTCGCATCAACGACATCTTCGCGGAGTGGGACACGCATGAGACGATTCATGCCGTTCGCGTCGCGCTCGAGGAGCGATACCTGGTGGAGATGATCGAGGCGGACGAGTTCGCGTTCGAAAAACTCCGGAAGCTCCGGCCGATGTTTGTGTTCAACATCGCCGAGGGTCTGCACGGCGTGTCGCGCGAGGCGCAGATCCCGGCGATGCTCGAGTTCCTCCGCATTCCCTATCTCGGCTCCGATCCGCTCACGCTCGCGCTCTGTCTGGACAAGGCACGGACGAAAGAGATTCTCTCGTATCACGGGATACCGACGGCGCCGTTCACGCTGGTGACGTCCAGGGAAGAGCTGCGGCATCTCCGCCCGAATTTTCCGGCGATCGTCAAGCCGCTTCACGAGGGTTCGAGTAAGGGGATCTACGATTCCTGCGTCGTGCGGTCGGCGGAAGCGTTGGAGCGCGAAGTCCTCACCGTTCTCGAGGTGTACGCGCAGCCCGCGCTCGTCGAAGAGTTCCTCCCGGGACGGGAGTTCACGGTTGCCATCCTGGGAAACGGCGCGGAAGCGAAAGCGCTTCCGATCGTCGAGATCTCGTTCGATGCTCTTCCGGAAGGCGTGAATCCGATTTATTCTTACGAGGCGAAATGGATCTGGGACCAGGCGGACAACCCGCTCGAGATTTTCGCCTGCCCGGCACGCATCGACGATGCGCTGCGGACACAGATCGAGGACGCCTGCCTCGGTGCCTATCGCCATCTCGGTTGCCGGGACTGGTCGCGGATCGACGTCCGGCTTGATGCGGACGGGCGGCCGCACATCCTCGAGATCAACCCCTTGCCGGGGATCCTTCCCCGGCCCGAAGACAATTCCTGTTTTCCCAAGGCGGCGCGTGCCGCCGGGATGTCGTACAGTCAACTCATCAATTCAGTTCTTGACGTGGCGCTGCAACGGTGCCGGCTCCGCGCTCCCGAGCCGGATCGCGAAAGAATCGCGAGTTGATGTTATCTGCGAATTATAGTAGAAAGTAGCGTATGGCGAGAAAGACAAAAGTCTCCATCCTCTATAATCAGCCGGTAACGACTGATGAGGAACGAGGGCGGCTGGCGATCACCGAGAGCGGAACGCTGGCGAAACGGTCGACGTCGCAACGCAAGGACAAAATGTCGATGCAGGAGATGATCGACCTCTCGGAGGTCGGCGTTGTCGAAGAGATGGACGACATCAAGGACGCTCTCAACTCCATCGGGTACAAGACGACCACCTTCAATGTCGACGGCAATGTGTTCCGGCTGATCGACTATCTGAAGAACGACCCGCCGGACCTCATCTTCAATCTCGTGGAGTGCGTGGAGAACCAGGCCATCCAGGAGATGCATGTCGCCGGGCTGTACGAACTGATGAAGATCCCCTACACGGGTGCGGGACCGCTTGCGCTCGGCCTCGCGCTGCACAAGCCGCGTGTCAAAGAACTTCTCGGCTATCATGGCATTCGAACGCCGGGCTTCCATGTCTACCGCGCGGGTGACAAGATCACCGCGCCCGATCTCCCGTTCCCGCTGATCGTAAAACCCTCTTCGGAGGATGCAAGCGTCGGGATCGAAGACGCCTCGGTCGTCGAGACGGTCTCTGAACTCCGCCGGCGGGTCCAATACATCATCGAAGAGTATGACCAGCCCGCGCTCGTGGAAGAGTACATCGACGGACGTGAGATGAACGTCGCCATTCTCGGATCGCGCCGGCCCATGGCTCTCCCCATCAGCGAAATCGATTTCTCGGGTTTGACGGGGACCATGCGGAAGATCGTCACCTACGAAGCGAAATGGATGCACGGGACCATCGCCTACAGCGGGACGAAAGGCGTATGCCCGGCTCAAATCCCGGCGAAAGTGGAGGCGGAGATTAAGGCCACCGCGCTCCGGTGTTTCCATCTCATCGGGTGCAGGGACTATGCCCGGATCGATTTCCGCCTTTCGAAGAGCGGTGTCCCGTATGTCCTGGAAGTCAACCCGAACCCGGACATCTCCGACGATGCGGGGTTCGCCCGTTCGGCGCGAACCCAGGGGTACACCTATCCCGAAGCGATCGGCAAAATTGTCGAAAGTACGTTTGAACGCATCCGCGCCTGACACCGCCAGGGACACCGACGTCCGTATCCGGCCCGTCGATCCGTCCGACCGCGCACCGCTCCTCGCGATTCTCCGGGCGACCGGGGTCTTCAACGACGAGGAGCTGGCCATCGCCCTGGAGTTGATCGACATCGTGCTCGAACAGCCGGCGCAACGGGATTACGTTATCAACGTGTGTGAAGAAGGGACCCGCGTCACGGGGTACTATTGCGTCGGACCGACGCCGGCGACGGTGGGGACCTTTGATCTGTACTGGATCGCAGTGGATCCGGCGCTGCACGGCCGGGGATTCGGTTCGCGGTTGATGCGCCATGCAGAAGAGTTTGCGAGAGGCCGGCAGGGGCGATTGATCATCGTGGAGACCTCTTCGCGGCCTTCCTATGAACCGACACGACGGTTCTATCTTTCGAACGGGTATGCCGAGCTCGCGCGCATCGCCGGCTACTACCGGCGCGACGATGATCTTGTTGTCTTCGGAAAATATGTCTCACAATAATCGGAGGATCAAAGGCTCGTATGGAACTCTGGCAAGAAATGCTGCGCAAGAGTGTTGATAGCGGGAAGGATCTTGTGGAACGCTTCGGCTTTGACAAGGATCTCGCCGACCGCTTGAACAAGCTGTTCCATATCCGCATCAATCCATACTACCTGAGCCTGATCCGAACACCCGGCGATCCGATCTGGCTGCAATGCATCCCGGACGGGAAGGAACTCGAGGAGGACGGACTTCCGGAGGATCCCCTTGCCGAGGATTCCCATAGCCCGGTCCCGAGCATCGTGCACCGATATCCCGACCGCGTCCTGTTCCTGACGACGAGCCAGTGCTCGATGTACTGCCGCTTCTGCACCCGGAAACGCAAAGTCGGCGATTCGTCCAAGATCAACATGAAGTATATCCAGGACGGCATCGACTACGTTGCCGCGCACCCGGAGGTGCGCGACATTATTCTCTCCGGCGGCGATCCGCTGATGTTGACGGACTTCATGCTGGAGAAGATCATCAGCGGACTCCGGGCAATTCCACACGTCGAGATTATCCGGCTCGGAACAAAGATGCCGTGCGTCCTTCCGCAACGCATCACGCCCAAGCTCGTGAAGATGTTGCGGAAGTATCATCCGATTTACGTCAACACGCATTTTAACCACCCCTGGGAATGCACGCCGGAAGCAAAGCGCGCGTGCGAGATGCTCGCCGACGGCGGTATCCCGGTGGGGAACCAGACGGTCCTCATGAAGGGCGTGAACGACGATCCCGACGTCATGCTCGAGCTCGTCAGGAAACTGCTTGCCATGCGCGTGCGGCCGTACTACCTGTACCAGGCCGACATCACCAAAGGCGCGAATCATTTCCGGACGCCGGTAAGCAAGGGGCTTGAGATCATGGACAAATTGCGCGGCCACACGTCGGGACTGGCAATCCCTTCGTTCGTGATCGACGCTCCCGGGGGTGGGGGCAAGATCCCGCTCCTTCCGCAATACGTCCTCGGCAGAAACGGGAACCAGATCATCCTCCGGAATTACAAGTACGATATCTACGTCTATCCCGACGTCGAAGAGACGCCGAAGACGGAAGCGCAAACGATCGAAAAGCGCTACACCCGGAAGAAGGCGCGCCCGGCAAAGATCTACGAACCGGACAAAGCCAAGGTGTGACCGTTACTTCATCTTTCCCGAAAACATCTTGAGCAGTTTGTCGATCGGGAAAGGTTTTTGCAGGAGAAGGTCCGCGTCGGTCTTGCATGCGGCGCGGACTTCGGTGAGGTCGTCGACCCCGGTGAGGAAGATGAAGGGAGTGTTCCGGTGCTCCGGTCGCTCCCGCAGGCGCCGGTGAAATTCCACCCCGCTCATCTCGGGCATGCGCACGTCCGAGACCACCACATCGATTGTCTGTTTTTCGAGCTCCTCCAGCCCTTCGCGACCGTTCGGCGCGATCACGATCGTGTGTCCCAGACTGCTCATCACTTCCTGCAACATTTCCAGATACTCGGGTTCGTCTTCGACAGCGAGGATGCGCATGGGGCTGCTCCGCAGTTTGGCTGAACTGTGGACAAGATAATCCTTTCCGGAGAATGTCTCAAGACGGCAAAAACGAATCTGGGATTGGCCGGGAGTATGCCGTAGGCAGTAGGCAGAGGGAGGCTGCTGAGTGCCTTCGTCCCCCCGTCCCCGAGTCCCACAGTCTCAACGGCTCAGGTTCTCACTCACTTGTCAGTTGTCAACTGATAATCGACAAGTGACAATTGGTATCCCCCTTCTCCCCCCCTCTCCTCTTCTCCTTGCCTCTTCGCAGCCTAGTATGTACTTTGCTAAATTAGCAGCCAAGCCATGCGCATCCCCGACGAAAAAATCGATGAAGTACGCAGCGCCACCGACATTGTGGACGTGATTTCGGCGTATGTGGCGCTGAAAAAACGCGGAAAAAATTACACCGGCCTCTGTCCCTTTCATCAGGAAAAGACCCCCTCCTTCAGCGTCAGCGCGGAAAAGCAGATGTATTATTGTTTCGGTTGCGGACAGGGGGGGAATGTCATCACCTTCCTCATGCAGCATGACAAGCTCTCGTTCATCGAGGCGGTCCGCGCCCTCGCCGAACGGGCGGGCATCGCTCTCCCGGATGAGAGCTCCGCGGCACAGGCCCAGTCCGGCGAGCAGGATGTCCTTGTGCAAGTGGTGAGGACTGCAGCCCTCTTTTACCACGACATGCTGGTCTCATCAAATGAAGGAGCGATCGGACGGGAGTACTTCCGCAAGCGAGGGTTCGCCGACGAGACAATCAAACGGTTCGGGCTGGGGTATTCGTTGCAGGCGTGGGATGGCCTGCTTCGCTACGCTGCAAAGGAAAAGGTCGAGACGGATCTCCTGGAGCGGGCGGGATTGATTCTGAAGCGGGAGGAGGGGTCGGGGTACTATGACCGGTTCCGGGGCCGGGCGATGTTCCCGATCTTTTCGCCGAGCGGCAAAGTCATCGCCTTCGGAGCGCGAAAACTGCGGGACGATGACAAGATGGCGAAGTATCTCAACTCTCCGGAGACCCCCATCTACATTAAGAGCCGCGCGCTCTACGGTCTTTCGCACGGCAAGGAAGCGATCCGGGAAAAAGACTACGCGGTGTTGGTGGAAGGGTACGCCGATCTGATTACCGCCTCGCAGGCGGGGATCCATAACATTGTCGCGTCCAGCGGAACGGCGCTGACCGTCGAGCAGATACGGCTGTTGAACCGCTACACGCACACGATCGTGCTGGTCTATGACGCGGATTCGGCCGGCTCAAAGGCGATGATGCGCGGCGTCGATCTCGTGATCGAACAAGGACTGGAAGTCCGCGTCACCGAGCTCCCCGAGGGAGAAGACCCGGATTCGTTTGTTCGGAAATCCGGGGGGGATGCGTTCCAAGACCTGATCGATCACGCGGTTTCGTTTCTCGATTTCAAAACGGAGTACTTCCGGCGCATGGGCATGCTGGCGACCGCGGAAGGAAGGACGCGTGCAATTCGCTCCATTGTCGGAACGCTTTCGCGGATGCGCGACGAACTCCTGAGAAACGTCTACCTGCAACAAATTGCTGCGACCTACGCTCTGCCCGAAGGGGTCATCCGGAGGGAACTCGACGCACTCCTGGGAAAACCCGCCCGCGAGCCCGCCACCGGAGACGGGCGCCGCGGTGGGCTCCCGGCACCTTCCACGCCAACCGTCCGTGACGCGCCGGCGGCTGAGCGGGACATTCTGAAGGTGATGCTCGACCAGGGGGATGAAATCATACGCTTCGTCTTTACCTACGTCGACCCGGCGATGTTCCTCCATCCCGACGCGCGGGGGGTGGCGGAACACCTTGCCGGACTCGTCGACCGGGGAGGGCATTTTGAACCCAGCGGCTTTCTCGACGAGTTGAACGATGACAACCTGCGGCGATTCGCCTCACGACTCCTGATGCTGCGGTACGACATTGCTCCGCGCTGGGCGGAGGCAGGCGGGATCCCGGAGGCGCCTGATCCGTGGAAGCTCGCCGAGGACGCAATCGTTGCGATGCGGATACGCGTTCTTGATCAACAGATCGATGACGCCCGCCGCCGTTTCAACGATGCGGGAGCGGGTGGAGGAAAGACCGACGAAGCGTACCAGGAACTGCGGCGCCTGCAGGACGATCGGCTGGGACTGCTGACGCGTGGATTTCCTCACGCGTCATAAGTCGGACCTTCGCGCCTGGTCCGTCACCGCGGCGCGGTGGATTCTCCGCCGCTTTTCCCCTATATTGCAGCAATGCGCAATGAAATCCTCCATTCACTCCCCGTAGCCCTCTGCGCCGGATGAATCAGACGCTGCGCAAAATCCTTGTCATTCGGACCGATCGCCTGGGCGACGTCATCCTCACACTTCCTGTCTGTTCGACCCTTCGCAACGCGCTGCCTGAGGCGCGAATCAGCATGCTTGTCCGCAACTATGTCCGACCGGTGGTCCTGGGAAACACGTTTGTCGACGAGGTCCTCTGGGAGGACGATGACCGCGGAGCCCCGAGGTCGTTTCAGGCTCTTCGCAGGGAGATCCACGAAAAGCATTTCGACGCCGCGATTGTCGTCCGTCCCACGCTGCGCAACGCCCTTCTTGCCGCGACCGCGCGCATTCCGGTCAGGGTCGGGACCGGGTACCGCTGGTACTCCGGTCTCTTGACGCACCGGGTGTTCGAGCACCGGAAGACTGCGCACCGCCATGAACTCGACTTTAATCGCAATCTGCTGGCGCCCCTGGGGATCACGCCGGACCGATCGTTTCCGCCCGACTACGGCATCGCCGTTGCCGACAGGACGAAGCGGGAGATGCGGTCCATTCTCGGCTCCTTCGGCGTGGACGATCGGCATCAGGTTGTAGTCCTTCACCCGGCCAGCGGCGGATCGGCGCGGGAATGGCCTCCTGATCGATTTCGGGAGGTGGGTCTGCGTCTCGCAGCGCTCAACGACGTGCGTGTTGTCGTCACCGGCATGCCCTCCGAAGAGCGGACGCTGCGCCGTGTTCTTGACCGAAGTTGCCCACCGTTCATATCCCTGGTCGGCCATCTTGCGCTCGCCTCCCTGGCGGCGCTGCTCGAGCGCGCATCGTTGTTCATCGCAAACTCCACCGGGCCCCTCCATCTTGCGAACGCTCTGGGCACTCCGGTTATCGGACTCTATCCGCCGGTCAGGCCGATGAGCGCAGCCCGGTGGGGCCCCTATGGCGGGAGGTCGGTTTCGTTGAGCGGCACGGGCCCCGACAATTGCGATCGTTGCGTGGGGAGCGGTCATTGCGCCTGCATGCTCTCCATTCCGATCAATCAGGTCGTGGATGTCGCCAGCGAACTCCTCAGAACGACGTCCCCGGGGAAGGGAACGAACGCCACATGAACAACCGCATCCACGGCACACTCTGTCTTGCCGCGCTGCTTCTCTCGTTCACGTTGTCAGGCGTCAGCCTGACGGCGCAGGAGCGCACAAAGGGATCGCCCAAAGCAAAAACACCGTCGACGACCTCAAAGACTCTGAAGTCGGCGAAGGCTGCAAAAACCACCGCCCCGACCGAGCAGCGGCAGGACAGTTCCGCAGCAGCACCCGCGCCGCAGGCCGCCGATACGACGCGGAAGACGCCGGTGGAGCCCCCGTTCGAATACCGGACGCTGGAAAACCATGCGTTCGGAGTCGGCGAACGTTTGACGTTCGATGTGAGTTATGGGTTCATTACCGCCGGCGAAGCGGTGATGGCCATCCCTTCGTACGCCGAGATCATGGGGCGCCGCTGTTATCGCGTTGAGTTCAATGTCAATTCCCTCCCCAGTTTTTCGTGGGTGTACAAGGTGGATGATCACTATCTGACGTTCATCGACGTTCAGTCGATCGCACCACTACGGTTCGAACAGCATGTCCGCGAAGGATCGTATGCGCGCGACTTCAGCGCTGATTTCGACCAGGTGAACCACATCGCACGAACGACCGAGGGCCAGCACCCCATCCCTCCGTACGTGCACGATATCATGTCGGCTTTTTATTACTTCCGGGTTCTCGATCTTCACGATGCAAAGACCGGCGACATCTTCACCCTTCACAATTTCTACAAAGACACCACGTACGATCTGGGCGTAAGGATTCTGGGGAGGCAGGAGCTTGAAGTCACGGCCGGCACGTTCAACACAATCGTCGTCGAACCGCTGGTGAAAGAGGGCGGTCTGTTCAAGAGCGAAGGACGCATCGTCATCTGGCTCACGGACGATGATCTCAAAGTTCCCATCCGCGTGAATACGAAGGTGGTCATCGGATCGATCGATACGGAGTTGCGTTCATATTCCGGACTCGCCGGTCCGCTCCGCGCACGATTGAAATAGCACATCCAACACCATGAAACAGCACAAGCGGGTCAATCTCCGTCGCGTCAAGACGATTCCGATCGCTGCACGCGAGAGCAAAGTGTCGTCGGCGCAATTTGCCCCAGCGTTTGACGCTTCCGGGGATTCCTTCCGGGGATTTGTCCGATCCCTTCCGGAACTCCTCGTCGCGCAGGATCTCCGGACGATCGTCGCGGACATGCTCCGGTCGCGAGCGACAGGCAAACCGGTGATCTGGATGATGGGAGCCCACGTCGTCAAAGTCGGGCTGGGCCCGATCGTGATCGACCTGATCGACCGCGGGGTGATAACGCATGTCGCAATGAACAGCGCGGCTGCGATTCACGACGTGGAGGCGGCCATGTGGGGGAAGACATCCGAAGACGTCGCCGCCAATCTGGCCGACGGAACGTTCGGCATGGCCCGGGAGACGGGGGAGTTCATCAATCGCACGCTCACGCGCGCATACCGCCGTCGCCTCGCGGATCTTGGGTACGGTGAAGCGCTCGGGAACCGACTTCTCAAGGACCGCGCACCCGGCATCGACCAGAGCATCCTCGCCTGCTGCGTCAGGAAACAGATCCCCGTCACTGTTCATGCTGCGCTCGGGACCGACATCACGCACCAGCAACCAAGCATGGACGGCGCCGCGACGGGGGAACTCTCGATGCGGGATTTCCGGTGCCTGGCACAGACCTGCACGGGGCTCGTGGGAGGCGGTGTGGTTTTGAATATCGGGTCCGCGGTTATTCTCCCCGAAGTGTTTTTGAAGGCGTTGACGGTGGCGCGAAATCTCGGGGCCGATGCCCGGGGGTTTACCACCGGCGTCTTCGACATGTTTGTGCATTACCGGCCGACCATGAATGTCAAAATCCGGCCGACGTTGAATGGAGGAAAGGGATTTTCCTTCATCGGTCATCACGAAATCATGATCCCGCTGCTTGCCGCCATGATCCTCTCGGAGCTCGAACGATGAACGCGTCCCTCACGCCGGCGCCGGCCGAACAACCAGGCGAGTTCCCCCAGGCGGAGCCCCCGCACGATTCGCGCTCGATCTGGCAGCGGATGCACCCGATTGCCTTCGCGACACTTGCGCTCGTCATCGTTTTCATTCTCTACCAGATTGTCGGCGGCGGCGTAACGCTCCTGCTTTCAGGGGGGAAAGTGACGCAGGAGAACGCGGACTTTATTCGTTGGGCGACGGTGTTCAGTCAGCTGTTGTTTATCCTGCTTCCCACGATCATCCTCGGCCGGCTCCGGTACGGAAGGTTGGGAACGGCGTTTCCGTTCCGTTGGCCCGGCGTTCGCCAGACCGTGCTGTCCGTCATGGGGGTGTTCGCGTTGCAGCAATTGCTTCAGGCGTACATGATCATTCAGGATTCCATCCCTCTCCCGCCGAAGCTCAGGGAAGTCGTGGATCTTGTCAAAGGACTCTATGAAGAGACCTACCGGATCCTCGTCACGTCGAAGAGTCCCTCCGAGTTCCTCGTCGTCGTGGTGACGGTCGCGCTGGTGCCCGCGATTGCGGAGGAGTTTCTATTCCGGGGGCTGGTTCAGAAAAGTGTCGGCGAAAGCACGGGCGGCATGCGTGCGGCCATTACGACCGGCATCATCTTCGGCGCCTATCATCTGAATCCCATCAGCGTCGTACCACTCGTCCTCCTTGGCGCGTATTTCGGGTACCTCGTGTATCGTTCGCGCAACCTGGCGATCTCTGTTTCCGTCCACTTTTTCAATAATTTCCTCGCGTGCGCTGCGGCGTTCATGGCAGTGCCCGACGATTTCATCGCATTGTCCCCCGGATCCCAGATCACCGGTCCGCTGTTGCTCGCCAATACCGCGGTGTTCTTTGTGGTTTTTGTGGCGTCCACTTACTACTTTATGAGGGTGACCGATGATCAGGAATAGACCTCCGGCCGACCTCTCCTCCATCCTCGATACTTCCTCCCGGGATCAGTGCCGGCGGGGTTCGATCCGGCTCTCTGAGGGTCGAACAGCATGAGCAATCTTGCCGTTCGTGTGCTCGTCGCGCTTGTCGCGATTCCCTTGATTGTCGCGGCAACAATGGAAGGTGACTTCTGGTTTGTCGGCTTTGTGCTCCTGATCGCATCCCTTGCGCTGCACGAATTCTATCGGCTTGCACGCGCGAAGGGGATGGCACCACAAGTGGGGACGGGAATCGTGTTCGGACTTTGCGTGACCTTGACGTTTTTCCACAGCCGGTTGCAGATGCTTCTCCTGACCCTCCTTCACGCGCATGGAATGTCGGTGCCGCTCCCGAGCATGTCCCAGGCGCTGCTGATCCTCTCCCTGGTCTTCCTCCCGCTGCTTCTCCTCGTGGAACTGTTCCGCAACAAGCCGGGAGCGATTGGCAACATTGCGGCGACGTTCGCAGGCGTCGGATATGTTTCCCTGTTCTTTGGATCCCTCATCGGCCTCCGGGAGCTGTTCGTTCCCGGTGACTTTCCGATCTCGGCGTACTTTCCCGTGTACGGACCCGACGTCCCTCAGGGAGTCGTCGACACCGTCTATCGCTGGGGAGGATTGACCGTCCTCGCGGTGTTTGTCGCCATCTGGGTTTGCGATTCGGCCGCATACTTTGTGGGCAGGGCCTGGGGGAGGCATAAACTGTTCCCGCGCGTGAGCCCCAATAAGAGCTGGGAGGGTGCGATTGCAGGGTTCGTTGCGGCCGTGCTGGTTTTTCTTGCGGCACGTTCCCTCCTGCCGTATTTGACCCTTGTCAGCGCCCTGGTGTGCGGGACGATCATCGGGGTCTTCGGCCAGCTGGGAGATCTCGTGGAATCGCTCCTGAAACGCGACGCCGGCGTCAAGGATTCTTCCGCGTTGATACCGGGTCACGGTGGGGTGCTTGACCGGTTTGACAGTCTGCTGTTTGTCGCACCGCTGATTTTTGTCTACCTTGATTTCGTGGTCTTTTGACCGATGGAGAGGAGGAACGTGCGAGGACGGAGAAAAGGCGCAGTGCACCTCATTACCATGGGGTGCGCGAAGAACACGGTCGACTCCGAACGGCTTCTGGCACAGCTGCGCTTAAACGCGGTCGTCATCGCGCCAACCCTCGAGGATGCCGACATCGCCGTGATCAACACCTGCGGGTTCATCGATGCGGCAAAGCAGGAATCGATCGACGCGATCATCCAACAGGTCCGCCGGAAGGATGCCGGAAAGCTGAAAAAAGTGTACGCCATGGGATGCCTCTCCCAGCGGTACAAAGTGGATCTCTCGAAGGAGATCCCGGAGGTGGACAGGTTTTTCGGTTCGAACGACCTGGCCGACATCCTTCACGAGCTTGGCGGTGATCTCCAACGCGATCTCCTCGGAGAGCGGGAGCTTTCCACGCCCTCCCATTTTGCCTATCTCAAGATTTCTGAAGGGTGCGACAACCCATGTTCCTTTTGCGCGATCCCCTTGATGCGGGGAAAGCATGCGAGCACTCCCCTCGAAACCATCGTTGCCGAAGCGACGTTGCTCGCTTCGAAAGGCGTCCGGGAACTCGTGGTGATCGCGCAGGACACAACGTACTATGGACTCGACCTGTACGGAGAGAGGCGCCTGCCTGAACTGCTTGACCGGCTTGGCGGGATCCCGGGCATTGCATGGGTACGGCTGATGTATGCCTACCCCGCCAAGTTCCCGAAGGGGGTGCTTGAGGTGATGTCGCGGAACCCCGCTGTCTGCCGGTATCTCGACATCCCCGTCCAGCACGCTTCCGATGCCGTGCTCCGATCGATGCGCCGCGGCATTACGCACCGCGCGCTCCAGGAGCTCCTCGACACGGTCCGCGCGCGTGTGCCGGACATCGCCCTGCGCACGACGCTCATCGTCGGATATCCGGGAGAGGGAGTGAAGGAGTTCGAGGAGCTGCTTGCGTTCGTCCGGGAACAGAAATTTGACCGCCTCGGGGTCTTCAGCTATTCCCATGAAGAGGGAACCACCGCGTATCCTCTCGGTGATCCCGTTCCCCCGGAAGAGAAACAGCGCCGGTTGACGCTGGTCATGGAACTCCAGCGGGAGATCTCCGATGCGAAGAACGCCGCACTGATCGGAACGACGCAACGGGTGCTGATCGATCGCGTTGAGGACGGACAGGCCGTCGGCCGCACCGAGCGCGACGCACCCGAAATCGACAATGAGGTCTATGTCTCGTCCGGAGGTGCTGTTGGGGCCGGTGAACTTTGCGACGTCCGCATCGACGACGCGACAGAATATGATCTCTATGGAACACTCGTCGACCGATCCCTGCCGGACGTTCGGTGAGGCGGCCGGACAATCGTGTTGCACGGACCCATTGACGTCATCATCCAGAGGCCCTCATGATACGCCGCACCCTGTGTTTCGCCGCAGCGGCGCTGTTCGGAAGCATGCCGTTGCATGCGCAGGATGACCCCTCGAACAGGTCGGACTCGGGCGAAGAACCCGCCTTCATCGTCGAAGCCCTCACCTTTGCTGCCCGGGACTCCGGGAAGACCCGCATCGATGTCTTTCTTCAGGTCGGCTTCGAAGGTCTCTCGTTCGTCAAACAGGGAGAGACCTACGGTGCGTCCTATGAGGTGACGGCCTCCCTCTTCGACTCCGCAAACACCACCGTGAGTGAACAGTCCTGGACGGAGAAGATTGCCGGCCTGGCGTTCGATCAAACCGTGGCGGGGGGCGCCGCCAAGATTTCCGAGCGGTCCTTTTCCGTTAATCCGGGGAAATACAGTCTCTCGATCCAGGTTCGCGACAGCGACACAAAAAAGAACAAGAAGATCCAGCGGAGCTTCCTTGTACCGTCATATTTCAAGCCCGGCGTCTGCCTGAGTAGCATCATGCTGTTAAGCAGGCTTGTCGAGAAGGACGGGGTCAAGCACATCGTTCCGAGCGTCAGTGCGAACATGGGGCTCATCCCTAACGCCTTCCACATCTTCTATGAGGTGTACAACCGCGGCCTGCCGGACAGCATCCGCCTCGCCGCCACCGTTCTCGATGAGAAGAACCGCGAGATGGTCAAGGTCGATACGCTGGTGTTCGTCGATTCCGGCCGGACCGCAATGTTCATGCAGATCGACGACTCGGCGCTCGTCGTCGGCGATTACAAGCTGATGGTCGTCGCGTCGGGCGTCCGGGAATCGAACGTTCTCTCGGAAGTGGCCCGGACGTTTGTCATTCGATGGCGCGGGATGCCGATGAGCGTCAGCAGTCTGGATCTCGCCATCGATCAGTTGAAGTACATTGCGCGGGATGCCGAGTACGACTCCTTGAAGGAGGCGAAGACGACGGAAGAGAAGCAACGGCTGTTCCTGGCGTTTTGGAAGAAACGGGATCCGAATCCGAACACGCCGCGCAACGAGAGAATGGAAGAGTTCTACAGCCGGGTCGATTTCGCCAATAAACACTTCTCGCACTACCGGGCAGGGTGGAAGTCCGACATGGGTTTGGTCTATATCATCCTGGGCCCCCCCAGTAACGTGGACCGGCATCCGTTCGACATGGATTCGAAGCCGTACGAAGTCTGGTCGTACGATGAGATCAATCAAACCTGCGTGTTCGTGGATGAAACGGGTTTTGGGGACTATCGACTTGTTACCCCTCTTTCGGATATCTACCGTTACTCCCAGTGGAAGTAGGCGCGTTGCACCGTCCGCGCGTACTGTGCTGATCGTCCTTCTCACCGCTGCGGTCGCCGCGTGTTCCATCGCCGGGACGCCTCCGAAGATCCGCACCGTGCGGATCACCGGCAATCACGTCCTGTCGACGCGGGAGATCCTATCCACCTTTGCATCCCGTCCGGGGGGTGTTTACTCGCCCGCCCTGCTTCGCTCGGATATCGCAAACCTCGAAGATGCCTACCGGGAAAAGGGGTATCTGGCGGCGAGCGTGAGCCTTAACGACAGCACGGTTTTCGCAGACAGCACGGCAATCGCTCTCGGACTGGAGGTCATGGAAGGAAGACGCAGTATTATCGGTGTGCTCCAGGTCCGGGGGGTGACGATGTTCCCCGGAGATGTGGCCGCCGAATTCTCCTCCCGCGAAGGGGATCCTCTTTCGCCGCCCCTTCTCGAACGTGATATCGATGCCCTGCTCGCACGGTATGAGAAGGCCGCCCACCCCTTCGCGCGCTGCTCGGTGGAATCGCTCCGCGCCCGTCCGGGGGAGACCGAAGACACCGTCGAGGTCGGCGTCGTTGTCGATGAGGGACCGAAGGTCACCATCGATGAAATGCGGGTCGAAGGAAACAAGGAAACGCAGACCGCCGTCATCCTCCGGGAAGCGCGAATCGCCTCCGGCGATCCCTACGATCCCGTAAAGGTCGAAGCCCTCAGAAGAAACCTCCTGAAGCTCAACATCTTCTCTTCGGTCGACGAGCCGGTGCTTTACCGGCGTGACCAGCATGACGGACTGTTGATCAGAGTGCAGGAGGGTTCCACCAACAGCTTCGACGGCATCATCGGGTACATACCGGCGAGTGCGGGACAAACCGGATACGTGACCGGCCTTGCCTCCGTATCCATGCGGAACTTGTTCGGGACGGGGAGGAAATTGCAGCTGCGCTGGCAGAAAGAGGATCTCCGTTCGGAAGAAATTCAAGCACGGTATATGGAACCCTGGGTGATGGGGCTCCCGTTCAACATCGACGGAGGATTTCTCCAGAGGCAGCAGGACTCAAGTTATGTCCAGCGAACGCTTGACGCGCGGGTTGAGGCGATGCCGGCGGAGAATCTGACGGCAGGATTGTCGATCAGCTCCCAGCAGGTGATTCCCTCGTCCGACTCCGCGTACCAGAGCCCGATTCCCGGCAGCTCCACGCTCTCCTTCGGTGCCGATCTCCAATACGATACGCGGAGCGATCCCATCAACCCCGTTTCCGGGGCGCGCTACGGGGTCACGTATTCCTTCGGCAGGAAACATGCGACCGCTTCCGTAGTGTCCGGTCTCGGCGGAGGGTCGTCGACCCTTCAGCGGATCACCCTCGACGTGAACCTCTACCTTCAGATCCTCCGGCGGCAAGTGCTCGCGTTCGGCCTGCACGGGTACGACGTTCGCGGTGGCAACATCGGGGAGAGCGACATGTTCCGGTTTGGTGGCGCGACGACGTTGCGCGGCTACCGGGAAAATCAGTTCCTCGGCGCCGAAGTCGCCTGGACAAACACCGAATACCGTTTCATCCTCGAGAGGAGATCCTATCTCTTCCTGTTTTTTGACACGGGCTATTATTCGAGACCGGCCGATGAAATCCAGGCCGTTCCGTCCGCGGAGGCGCTGAAGTACGGCTACGGGCTGGGTATCCGGGTGGACACCGCACTCGGGAACATCGGAGTCAGTTTCGCCCTCGGGCAGGGCGACACGTTCAGTACGGCGAAAATCCACGTCAATATCCTGAATGAATTCTGAGTACGAGCGGCACCTGCATGAACTTGGCTGCAAGCGCGTGGCCGGTGTTGATGAAGCCGGCAGGGGGCCTCTTGCGGGTCCGGTGGTCGCCGCAGCGGCGGTGTTCCCGCCGGGAACGGTGATCCCGGGTGTCGACGATTCGAAGAAAATTTCCCCGAAGCGGCGCGAGGAACTCTACGCGGTGATCACCCGCGAGGCGCTTGCGTACGGGATCGGGGCCGTCGACCATGAAACCATCGACCGGGTCAACATCCTCAACGCGACCTTCGAAGCGATGCACCGCGCCCTCGCAGCCCTTCCGTTCCGCCCGGATCACGTGTTGATCGACGGAAATCGGTTCCGGTCAGACCAATACGCCTTCACGACGATCGTCGATGGCGATGCGCTTTGCTTTTCGATCGCTGCCGCCTCCATTCTGGCAAAGGTGTGGCGGGACCGGCTCATGATCGAGTACGATCGCGTGTACCCGGGTTATGGCTTCGCTCGTCATAAGGGCTATGGTACCCCGCAGCATCTTCGCGCGCTCGGTGATCTCGGAGAGTGTGCCATCCATCGACGGTCGTTTCTCCGGTCCATCCGACTCCGCGAAGAAGGACCGTGAATCTGCACCAACCCGCCGTTGCTTCTGAACCTCCCGCATGATCAGAGGAGGATCCATGGGCAAATGCGAGCGCAAACCGATGAACCATAACACGCTCATCGGGATCATTGGTGAGGAGATCGCAGCGCACTATCTCGAACTCCGGGGGATGCAAATCATCGCGAGAAACCTCGAGACATCGGGCGGAGAGATCGACATTCTGCTGGATGACGGCGGGGAGCTGGTCTTCTGTGAGGTGAAAACCCGGGAGAACCTGTACTTCGGGCCCCCCGAATGCGCGATCACCGCGCGCAAACAAGGGAGGATGCGGAGATCTGCAAAAGCGTATCTCGCAGAGCGGGACATCGACGAGCAGGTCTGCCGCTTCGATGTTGTGGCGGTGCTTCTCACCAAAGGACAACCCGAAATCACACACTTCAAGGATGCGATCAATCTCTAAAGGACTCGGGAATGAACGCGTTACCGCTTATCCTGATTGCGTTATGCGTGATGGTGATTGCCTATCGCTATTACAGCGCGTTTATCGCTGCGAAAGTCGTCACGCTTGACGATCTTCGTATCACCCCGGCGCATCGACTGCGCGACAGGCAGAATTTTGAGCCGACGAACAAGTGGGTGCTCTTCGGGCACCACTTTGCTGCGATCGCCGGTGCAGGACCGCTCATCGGTCCGGTCCTCGCGGCCCAGTTCGGGTTTCTCCCGGGGTTTCTGTGGCTTGTCATCGGCGTGGTTCTTGCCGGGGCGGTGCACGACTTCACGATCCTGGTCGCGTCCATCCGGAGAAACGGGCGGTCGCTGGCGGATATCGCACGGAACGAAATCAGCCCCCTCGCCGGCCTCATCGGGTCGATCGCGATCCTGATCATTCTCGTGATCGCGCTCGCGGGCCTCGGCCTCGCTGTTGTGAACGCCCTCTACGAAAGTTCCTGGGGAACGTTCACCATCGCGATGACGATCCCGATCGCTCTGCTTGTCGGCTTCTGGATGTACCGCCTCCGGCCCGGGAAGATCGTCGAAGCGAGCGTCATTGGTGTGGTCCTCGTGGTGACGGTCGTCCTGCTGGGAAGTCTGATTCCGGGCTCGCCGTTTGCGGGGTGGTTCACCCTTTCCCGCGAGGGGATCATCATCGCCATGGCGATTTACGGTTTCGTCGCCTCGGTCCTGCCGGTCTGGCTTCTTCTCGTTCCACGGGACTATCTCAGCTCGTACATGAAACTCGGAACGATTTTTCTCCTGGTCGTCGGTGTCATCGTGGTTCATCCGGATCTGAAGATGCCCGCGGTGACGGCCTATGTGAATGGGGGCGGGCCGATCTTCAGCGGCAAGCTCTTCCCGTACTTGTTTGTGACGATCGCCTGCGGAGCGATCTCCGGATTCCACGCTCTCGTCTCTTCCGGAACGACTCCAAAGATGATCAACAAGGAGACGGATGCGAGGTTCATCGGATACGGGGCGATGTTGATGGAAGGGCTTGTCGGTGTCATCGCCCTGATTGCCGCATGCGCACTGCATCCCGGCGACTATTTCGCCATCAATCTGGCGCCAGCAAAATTCGCCGCCCTGGGGATGTCGACCGTAAATCTGACGGAGCTTTCGAAGGAGGTTGGGGAGACGGTGGCCGGCCGACCGGGAGGCGCAGTATCGCTGGCCGTCGGGTTCGCGCAGATCTTCAACGGGATTCCCGGTCTGACACGGCTGATGGCGTTCTGGTATCACTTTGCCATCATGTTCGAGGCCCTCTTTATCCTGACGACAATCGACGCCGGAACGCGGGTTGCGCGGTTCGTCGTGCAGGAGTTCGGCGGACGGATCTGGAGGAGATTCGAAAACCCGAACTGGCTCCCGGGAAACATCATCGCGACGACGCTGGTCGTCTTCTCGTGGGCCTACTTCATCTGGACAGGCAGCATCAGTACCATCTGGCCGATGTTCGGCACGGCGAATCAGCTTCTCGCCGCCGTTGCCCTCGCGGTGGCCACCAGCGCGATCATCAACGCCGGGAAAGCGCGGTACGCGTGGGTGACGTTTGTTCCGATGGTGTTCGTCGCTGCAACGACCCTGTCCGCCGGATGGCTCAACATCACGGATAATTTCATCCCTCTGATGAGCATCGCGGGAAAGGGGTTCGAAGGCGCCATCAACATTGCGATGACGGTCGTGATCATGGTCTGCGCGGTGGTGGTATTGATCGAAGCCGCGCGGCGTTGGTACCGGGTGCTGGTGAAAGGGGAATATCGGGTGCACGGAAATGTGGTCGCCGTAGAGACTGGAAAAATCGATCCACCGAGCTATGGGTGCTGTTGACGGGCGGAGGAGAGGGATAGAGTAGGATGTAGGACGTAAGACGTAGGAAGAAAAATGCTGCACTGGTTGCAGAGACTGCATTGTACGTCGCAAGAGCTTTCTTCCTACTTCCTACGTCGTACTTCCTACTCATTGCCGGCTTGTGTTCTCCTGTCGGACGAGGCAGGCTGCGTTCTTGTTGTTGTATCGCCGGAGAAGCGCGCAGTACACTGCCGCTTCGCGGCGGCATGCGCCGACCGTCTCCGCCGGTGCGAACGTTGCATGTGGGCAGGAATAGTCGCAGTATTGCGGCAGTGATGCTGCGGGTGTGCCGGCCTGCTTCCGAGATGCCGGCGATTTCGAACGGAGGGTTTTCATGACGGGAATCTCTCAGATTCTCCGGGAACATTCAAGGGGCGGGTTCCCTTTTTGTTCTCCCACCTTCTTTGTATATTTAAGGTTGAATATTTTTCCCCACTCATCGGATCAACACACAGCGTGCCCAAACGCACCGACCTTCGCTCCATCCTTATCATAGGCTCAGGGCCGATTGTCATCGGCCAGGCCTGTGAATTCGATTATTCCGGAACTCAGGCATGTAAAGTCCTTCGTGAGGATGGGTATCGCATCATCCTCATCAACAGCAACCCGGCGACGATCATGACCGATCCCGAGCTTGCCGACAGGACCTACATTGAACCGATCACGCCGGAATTTGTTGAACGTGTCATCGAACGCGAACGACCGGATGCCATCCTCCCGACGATGGGAGGGCAAACGGCGCTGAACACTGCGGTGGCGCTCGCCGAACGCGGCATCCTGGAGAAGTATGGCGTCGAGCTCATCGGCGCCAAACTCGATGCCATCCGGAGGGCCGAGGACCGCGAGCTGTTCAAGGCGACGATGGATGCCGCGGGGTTGCAGAGTCCCCGGGGAGGCTTTGTCCGGACAATGGAAGAAGCCTACGAAGTGATGGAGAAGATCGGATTCCCGATCATCATCCGCCCCTCCTTCACGCTCGGAGGGACAGGCGGAGGGACGGCATTTTCACGGGATGAATTCGACGATGCGGCCCGGCACGGCCTCGAGGCAAGCCCGATCCACGAAGTGCTCCTCGAGGAATCGGTGATCGGATGGAAGGAATATGAACTTGAAGTCATGCGCGACGTCAAAGACAACGTCGTGATTATCTGTTCCATCGAAAACTTCGATCCGATGGGCGTCCATACCGGCGACTCGATCACGGTGGCTCCTGCGCAGACGCTCACGGACAAGGAATACCAGCGTCTCCGTGACGATTCGATCAAAGTCATCCGGGCCATCGGCGTCGAGACCGGTGGGTCGAACATTCAGTTCGCCGTCGACCCGCGCACCGGGCGCTCGCTGGTCATCGAGATGAACCCCCGCGTCTCACGCTCATCGGCGCTCGCCTCCAAGGCCACGGGATTTCCCATCGCGAAGATCGCCGCAAAACTCGCGGTCGGCTACACGCTTGACGAGATCCCGAACGACATCACGAAGCTGACACCGGCCTGTTTCGAACCAACGATCGACTATACCGTTGTCAAGTTCCCCCGCTGGGATTTCGAGAAGTTCCGGGGCGTCGACGAGACCCTCGGCGTTCAGATGAAATCCGTCGGCGAAGCGATGGCATTCGGTCGAACGTTCAAAGAGGCACTGCAAAAGGTCCTCCGCTCCCTGGAACAGGGGCGCTACGGACTCGGTGCCGATGGAAAAGACGCCTTCGATGTTGCCTCGCTTGACGCGCGGGGAAGGGAGAAATGGAAGAAGACGGTGCGGGAACATCTTGCGCGGCCGCATGCCGATAACATCTTCTATCTTCGCTACGGGATGCAGCTCGGCATGACGACCGATGAACTGTTCGAAATCACCAAGATCGACCCCTGGTTCCTGTCCAACATCGAACAGATAGTCGCGCTCGAATCCGAGCTGCGCGCGTCGAAGGACCCCGACCCGGCGCTCCTGCTGAAGGCGAAGCAGTTCGGCTTCTCCGATCGGCAGCTTGCCTACCTGTGGAACACGAACGAACTCGGGGTCCGGTCGCGCCGGGAACAGATGGGAATCCGGCCGGTGTTCAAGACCGTCGACACCTGTGCCGCCGAGTTCGCGGCGCAAACGCCGTATCACTATTCTTCCTACGACACCGAAAACGAATCCGTGCGTTCGGAGCGGAAGAAAGTCATCATTCTCGGCGGCGGGCCGAACCGGATCGGCCAGGGGATTGAATTCGATTATTGCTGTGTCCATGGTGTCATGGGGTTGGCGGAGGAAGGGTTCGAGACCATCATGGTCAACTGCAACCCGGAGACCGTCTCCACTGACTACGACACCACCGACAAACTCTATTTCGAGCCTTTGACGTTTGAAGATGTCATGAACATCTGTGAGCAGGAGAAGCCGTTGGGCGTCATTGTGAGTTTCGGGGGGCAGACACCGCTGAAGCTCGCGAAGGCCCTCGAAGCGCAGGGTGTGCGGATCCTCGGGACGTCTCCCGAAGGGATCGATCTCGCAGAGGACCGGAAGCGCTTCGGCCATCTTCTGGACGAACTGAAAATTCCGTGCCCGGAATACGGCACCGCCTTTGATCTGCCGACGGCCCTGCAAATCACGGCGAAAATCGGGTATCCCGTCCTGGTTCGACCGTCATACGTCCTGGGCGGGCGCGCGATGGAGATCTGCTACGACGATCGGGGCCTCAAAGAGTACATGGCCAAGGCCGTCAACGTCTCCGAAGACCACCCGGTTCTGATCGACCGCTTTCTGGAAGATGCTTTTGAGTTCGATGTCGACGCGGTGAGCGACGGAAAGGACGTCTTTATCGGCGGGGTGATGCAGCATATCGAAGAGGCCGGAGTGCATTCCGGCGACAGCGCCTGCGCCCTGCCGCCGTACGCGGTCAACGCCCAGCAGTTGCACACCCTGATCGGCTACACCCGCCGGCTGGCGCTTGCGCTGAACGTGGTGGGACTCGTCAATGTGCAGTACGCGATGCAGGGGGGCGTGATTTACGTGCTCGAAGTCAATCCCCGCGCGTCGAGGACCGTTCCGTTTGTCAGCAAGGCGACGGGTGTCCCTCTGGCGAAGATTGCCGCGAAGGTGATGGCCGGGCGGACGCTCAAGGACCTTGACGTCAAGGGCTATGGCTGGGCGCAGCATGTGGCTGTCAAAGAGTCGGTGTTTCCGTTCACGAAGTTTCCCACCGCTCGGCATTTCCTCGGACCGGAGATGCACTCCACCGGCGAGGTCATGGGGATCGCCGACAACTTTGGACTTTCCTTCGCCAAATCGCAAATCGGCGCGGGGAGTTCACTGCCGAAGACCGGGACGGTATTCGTCAGCCTGAACGACAATGACAAGAATGACCGGGCGGTCGCCGTGGTCAAGAGTTTTGTCCGCCTGGGATTCAACATCATTGCCACGGAAGGGACGACGAATTTCCTCAAGACCAAAGGGATTCCGAGCCGCACCGTCCTGAAGGCGAGCCAGGGGACGCTCAACATCATCGACGTCATCCAGAACGGGTGGGTGCAGCTGATCATCAACACGCCGCTTGGCCAGGTCTCGCGCAAAGATGAGCACGCGATCGGAAGAGCGGCGTACGAATACAAGGTCCCGTTTATCACGACGCTCTCGGCCGCGGCCTCGGCGGCGAAGAGCATCGAACGGATGAAGAACCAGACGTTCACAGTCCGGAGTCTCCAGGAATATCACGCGCTCGCGCGCGCGAAGGGGGCGACGAAACAGCCGGAGACCATCGAAGAATGTGAACAGGTTGTCCAGTACATCAAGGTGTTTCAGGAGTAATTACCGACCGCCTCGAAAGGAGACCCGTGAAACGATCATCGAAACTCTCGATTGTCGGTGAGCTCTGGGATTTCATGAAAGTCCGGAAGAAGTGGTGGCTCGGCCCGATCTTTGCAATTCTGCTGCTGCTCGGACTGCTCATCGTCTTCACGCAGGGCTCGGCGCTTGCGCCATTCATCTATACGCTTTTCTGAGAAGAGGGGATACCAATTGTCACTTGTCAATTGTCAGTTGACAACTGACAAGTGAGTCAGAACCTGAGCCGTTGAGACTGTGGGACTTTCCGATTGCTTCCTTCCGGTCATTGGGTTGATCCTGCCAGGAATGTCATCAAATGCTCATTGAAAAATCCCGGGTTCTCCATATTGCTCAGGTGACCTGCCTGAGGGACGACCGCCATCGTCGAGCCGGGTATGCGCGTGTGCATTGCCTCGGCCGCTGCGACAGGAGTGATCCGGTCATGTTCGCCGACGAGAATCAGGACGGGGAGCGTGAGGGAGGAGAGTGATGCCGTGGTGTCGGTCCTCGTGGCGAGGGCCAGTTGCGTCCCGGCGATGCTCAGTGGCGGCGTATGGCTGATGATGGAAACGATCTTCTGAACAGCTGCGGGGACGCGCTGATCAGCGCCGGGGGCGAACACCGCTTTCGCGAACTCCTTTCCATAAGCTTCTGATCCAATCCGCTTAACGGCGCCCACAGCGTTGAATCGGTTGATCTTCGCTTCATTCGTATCGGCTTCACTCCGGGTGTCGCAGAGCACGGCCGCGGAGAATCGGCGCTGGTCGCGCTCGAGCGCGCGAAGCGCAATATATCCCCCCATCGACAACCCGACGATTACGGGTTTCGCTATGTTCAACGACGTGAGGAGGGCGAAGAGGTCGTCGACGTGCCGTTCGACGCTGTATTGCCCGTCGCCGACATCGCTCAGCCCATGGCCGCGGATGTCGTAGGTGGTCACCCGGTACGTCTTCCCGAGTGCCTGGACCTGGTCGTCCCACATGGCGTGGCTGAAGGGGAACCCGTGCAAAAACACGACGTCGGGCCCGGAAGCGGCGCCGGACTGTTCGACGTACAGCGTGCCATCATTGATGGGAATGTGCATCGCGGCCTCCTGATCGGCTTGTCGTAGAAGTACGGCAATTGACGTTTCTCATGCAATATGCCGTTGACCCCGTGTTTGCGGTTCTGTATATTGCACAGGTTCAATGTGACCCCCCACTTCGTGAGACCCTCATGGAAGCAATTCTCTCGTACGTTGAATCCAACAAAGAACGATATCTCAACGAACTTCGCCAATGGCTCGCGATTCCCAGCGTGAGCACCGCGGGCGAGAGCTCGGGCGATATTCGGAGGGCTGCAGACTGGCTGGCGGATCATTTGCGATCGATCGGAATGGAACATGTGCAGGTCATGCCGACCGGAGGTCATCCTCTGGTGTATGCCGACTGGCTCCACGCCGAAGGGGCACCGACAATTCTGCTCTACGGCCACTACGATGTCCAGCCGGCAGAACCCCTCGATCTCTGGACCTCCCCGCCTTTCGAAGCCACTGTCAGAGACAACCGGTTGTACGGACGCGGAACCGCCGATGACAAGGGACAGGTCTTCATCCACGTCAAGAGCATTGAAGCGTACCTGCGGAACGTCGGTTCACTCCCCATCAACCTCAAGATGATTGTGGAAGGGGAAGAGGAGATCGGCAGCGAGCACCTCGATCCGTTCGTCGAACGCGAAAAAGAGATGTTGAAGTCCGATCTCGTGCTCATCTCCGACTCGGCGATGTTCGGCGAAAATCTTCCCTCCATCTGCTACGGCCTGCGCGGGCTGGCGTACATGCAGGTCGATCTGATCGGGCCGAATAAAGACCTGCATTCCGGGTCCTTCGGCGGGACGGTGCATAATCCCATCCAGGCGCTCGCCGAAATCATCGCGCAACTGCACGACAAGAACGGTCGGGTGACGATCCCCGGCTTCTATGATGATGTGCGTGCGCTGACCAGGAAGGAGCGCGACGCCTACAAGAAACTTCCCCACAGCGACAAGAAGTACGCCCGGGAGCTCGGCGTCCGGGAGCTGTACGGTGAAAAGGGCTTCACGACGCTGGAACGCGTCTGGGCGAGGCCGACGCTCGAATGCAACGGGATCTGGGGAGGGTTCATCGGGGACGGCGCGAAGACCGTGCTGCCTTCAAAGGCATCGGCGAAAATCTCCATGCGCCTGGTCCCGGATCAGCGGTCGGACAAGATTGCGAAGCTCTTCGAACGGCACATCAAGAAGATCGCTCCCCGGACGGTGCAAGTCTCCGTCCAATCGCTTCATGGCGGCGAGCCTGCCATCACCCCGATCGACAGCCCCGGCGTAAAGGCGGCGGTTGCCGCGCTGCAGGAAGGGTTCGGGAAGAAGGCGCTCTATCAGCGGGAGGGCGGCTCGATTCCGATCGTCGTGCAATTCAAGAAGGTGCTCGGGGCGGACACGGTGCTCCTCGGATTCGGCCAGCCCGACGAGAACGCCCACGCGCCCGATGAATTCATCAGTCTCAGTCACTTCTATGGAGGCATCAAGACGTCGCTGCATTTCTTCGCTGAACTTCCCAATGTCATGAACAATCACCGCCGTTGAAGCAACGGTCTGTTTTCCCATCCCATCATCGGAGGTCACATGAATCTCGTTGATCGTGCGAAGAATATCATTATGACACCCAAAACGGAATGGCCTGTCATTGCAGGGGAGACGCCGAACATTCAGCAGATCATCACCGGCTATGTGGTTCCCCTCGCGCTGATTCCCGCCGTCGCCACTATCCTCGGGGGCATGCTATTCGGGCACCTCTTCTCCGCCGCGTACCTGATCGCGACAGCCGTAGTGACATTTGTTGTCGTGATCGTCGCGGTATTCCTCACCGCCTATGTGATAGATTTCCTTGCGCCGAATTTCGGGTCCGAAAAGAACCTCGGAAGGGCTGTTCAACTGGTCGCCTTTTCGTATACCCCGGGGTGGATTGCCGGCGTCCTCAACATCGTTCCCGCCCTCGGCATCATCGCGGCCCTGGCGGGAATCTACGGGATCTATCTGATGTATCTCGGCTTGCCGG
>CAWESL010000020.1:0-12706 GCA_963811705.1 Ignavibacteriota bacterium | reverse complement strand
ATACCGATTTCCGAAAACCCACGACGCCCACCATCGTCAATCTTATCAACGCCATTTCTCAGGTGCTGACAAATTTTCCCGGCGGCCTCATCCTTAGCGCGGCTCCTGAAACTGCGGGCGTCCAGGGAGGTTATGTCGCGTACAGTGGAATTTACGGCGCGTATCTCCCGCTCATTTATGCCCTGAAGGATCAATTCACCTACATCCATGTGCAAGACTACAATACCGGATCAATGTACGGACGCGATGGCGTGATCTATCAACCCGGGACATCAGATTTCCTTGTGGCCATGGCGGACATGTTGATCTCCGGATTCACGGTGGAGGCGTTCACGGCCAAAATTCCTTTCCCCGGTCTTGGCGCGGACAAAGTCCTGATCGGCCTCCCCGCCACCACTGATGCGGCGGGGAGTGGCTTCATGCCGTTTCCACTGGTCCGCAATGCACTCGATTATCTTTATACCGGAAGGACATTTGGCGGGGCCTATGCGATTGCATCACCGCAGGGCTACAATCACTTCAGAGGGGTCATGACCTGGTCGATCAATTGGGACGTGTACGACGGGTTGTCCTGGTCTCCATCATACCGCCAGTACCTGGACACTCTTGTGACTTCCGTGCCCCTGCCTCTTGCCGGAAGCGACGGCACCCCTCGACGGTTTGCCCTTGAACAGAATTATCCCAACCCGTTCAATCCAACAACAGTTGTCAGTGGACAGTGGACAGTGAACAGTGTTGTGCGGCTTGCGGTGTACGATCTCTTGGGCAGAGAGGTGGCTGTTTTGGCGAACGGTAGATACCCAGCAGGGAGATACTCGTTTACGTTCGACGGAAAGAATCTGGCAAGCGGAGTATACTTCTATCACTTGACGGCTGGGTCATATTCTGCCGTTCGGAAAATGCTTTTGGAACGTTGACAGGCGACGCTTCTTCTTCTTGTGATCGTCATCCTGTCTCGACATACCAACACCTTGAATTGCCGAATCAAATTTCAGATCTCAGTATTCTGATTTCAGGGGTCGACATTCGTCTTTTCGGAGGAAATAAGTGTGTACATCGCCGGTATGACGAAAAGCGTTAAAACGAGCGAGAAGAGCAGCCCCCCGATGACGACGATCCCCATCGACACGCGGCTCATAGCGCTGCCACCGAGGGCAAGCGCGATGGGGAGAGCACCGAGCATGGTCGCGAGACTTGTCATCAGGATCGGGCGAAAGCGTGCGGTTGCCGCAAAGGTTGCGGATTCGAGGAGACGCTTCCCCTTCTCTTTTTGCTGGTTCGCAAATTCGACGATCAAGATGCCGTTCTTTGTCACAAGGCCGACGAGCATGATGATGCCAATCTCACTGAAGATGTTCAGCGTCTTGCCGAAAAGCCACAGCGAGAGCAATGCCCCCGAAAGCGCAAGCGGAACGGTGAGCATAATGGTCAGCGGATCCCGGAAGCTCTCGAACTGTGCGGCAAGGACGAGATAAATGAGGACGAGCGCCAGCAGAAAAGCGAAGACGATATTCGACGTGCTTTCTGAATAGTCCCGCGACGGACCGGAAAGCGCGCTGGTAAAGGACGGATCCAGAACCGTTTTGGCGATACGGTTCATTTCCGCGATCCCGTCGCCGATGGTCCTTCCGGGTGCCAGTCCGGCACTCACCGTCGCCGATTTGAATCGATTAAAATGGTAGAGCTGCGGCGGCGCACTTGCCTCGTTTAGTTGGACCAAGTTGTCCAGCTGAACCAGCCGCCCGCGGTTGTTGCGAATGTAGAGCGACTTCAAATCGAGTGGCTCGTCGCGATTCTCGCGGTCGACCTGGCCGATGACCTGGTACTGGAAACCATTCATTTCGAAGTAAGAGAACCGGACTCCGCTGAACGCGAGCTGCAGCGTCTGGGCAATGTCCATCACCGACACGCCGAGACTCCGCGCCCTGTCGCGTTCAATCGTCAGATCGATCTGAGGCTTGTTGAATTTGAGGTTGACGTCCGACGTGAGAAACACGCTGCTTCTTCCCACCTCGTCCATGAATTGTGGAAGGACTTGTCGAATCCTCTCAAAGTTCTGATTCTGGAGCACGAACTGGACCGGCATACCGCTCCGCCCTCCTCCCCCGCTCGCCGAGATTGTCTGTTCCTGATTGACAAAGACCCGTGCCTCGGTCATGGTCCGGCTCTTGGCGGTAAGATAGTCGGCGATTTCCTGTTGCGAACGGCGGCGCATCGACGGATCGGAAAGCAAAAGTCGAATGCTGCCGGCGTTTACGGCGCCGCCCCCGTAGCCCGGTGCGGTAACACTCAGGCTGACCCGCCGTTCCGGCAGGGAGTCCGTCACAAACGTCGACAACCGGTCCATAAACGCGTCGGTGTACTCGAACGAAGCCCCTTCCGGCGCAGTCACATTCATCCGCAGATAGCTTCGGTCATCCAGCGGCGCCAGTTCTGTCTGCAAGAGCCTCATGAAAAGCACTATGAGTCCCAGGGACGCGAGAATGATGACGATTGCGCGTGATCGCCGTCGCAGGAACCGGGCGAGCAGACGTTCGTAGGTCCTGTTGATCTTCTCGAAATACCGTTCTGTCACCTCGTAGAACCGGCTATGCTTCCGTCGTTTGCGGATCATCCGTGCATTCAGCATCGGCGTCAGGGAGAGGGAGACGAACGCGGAAATCAAAACCGCCCCGGCAATGATCACGCCGAATTCGCGGAAGAGCCTCCCCACAAAACCTTCCAGGAAAATGATCGGGAGGAACACTGCCGCGAGCGTGATCGATGTGGAAATCACCGCGAAGAAGATTTCCTTGGATCCCGCGAACGCCGCTTCCATCGGCGACATCCCCTGCTCCACTTTCTTGAAGATGTTCTCGGTTACGACGATGCCGTCATCAACGACCAATCCGGTCGCCAGCACGATCGCCAGGAGCGTAAGGATATTGATGGTGAACCCCATCAGGTACATGATAAAAAATGCGCCGATAAGCGACACCGGGATATCGATGAGGGGGCGGAACGCGATGATCCAGTCGCGGAAAAACAGAAAGATGATGAGGATGACCAGGAGGATGGCGATCAGGATGGTTTCTTCAACCTCCTTCACCGACTGACGAATAAACCGGGTGTTGTCGATGGCGACATTCAGCGTATAGTCCGACGGGAGGTCCTTCTTGATCTGCTCGAGTCGCCTGTAGAATTCGTCGGCGATATCAATATAGTTGCTCCCCGGCTGCGGCACGATCCACACGCCCACCATCGGCTCACCCGATTGCTTCAGGATCGTCTCCTCGTTTTCCGGACCGAGGTTCGCGAAGCCGATATCGCGAAAGCGCACAGTGTTCTTTCCCTCTGCCTTCACAATCAGGTTGTTGAACTCCTCCACCGTCGCGAGGCGACCACGCGTGTTGACAGTCAGCTCCGTCTGGTTTCCGACGATTTTGCCGGACGGAAGATCAACATTCTCCTCGGTCAAGGCATTCATGACATCCAGCGGGGTCAGACCGTACGCCGCGAGCTTCAGCGGTTCCATCCACAAGCGCATGGCATAGCGTTTTTGCCCCTGGATCTGCGTTGCGCTCACGCCCGGGATCGTCTGCAGATTCTGGGCAATCACATTCTCCGCATAATCGCTCAGCTCGAGCTGGCTTTTCGTGGGACTTTGAAGCGTCAGCGAGATGATCGCATCGGCGTTCGCATCGGCCTTCGTGACGACGGGTGGCGCGTCGATGTCCTGCGGGAGCGACCGGGCTGCCGCAGACACTTTGTCACGCACGTCATTGGCGCCCGCTTCCAGGTCGACGTCGAGATTGAATTCGACGGTAATATTGCTCGATCCCTGACTGCTGCTCGATGAGATTATCCGCACGCCGGGAATCCCGTTCAGCGCCTTCTCGAGCGGTTCGGTGATCTGCGACTCTACGACGCCCGCATTCGCGCCGGTGTAGTTTGTCCGGACACTGATAATGGGGGGATCGATGGCGGGATATTCGCGAATGCCGAGGAACTTGAAACTGATGACCCCAAACAACATGATCGCAAGGGACATGACGATCGCCAGAACGGGGCGTTTGATACTTATCGAGGCAAGACTCATGCGGAAAGAGGGTTGACCATTCCGGGGGAAAGTGAATTTACTGCACGACGACCTGGACCGGGACGCCAGGACGAATCTGCATGATGCCGCTCGTGATCACCGTATCGCCGACGGCGAGCCCCTCGGTGATTTGCACGGACGAAGGCGTTCGGATGCCTGTCTTCACCGGAATTGCCGCCGCGACACCGTTCCGCTGCACAAGCACGGTCTGGCCCTTCAGGACAGGGATCACTGCGCTTGTCGGAACAAGCAACGCATCGGTGATTTGTTTGAGGTGGAGTTCGATTTCGACAAAAGCGCCGGGAAACACTTTCTCCCAGCGGTTGTCGCATAGCGCCCTGAGCTGCAGCGTTCCGGTCGCGGGATCGATTTTCGGCTCGACGGCGTAGATCGTCCCCACGAGCTTGACCTTTCGCTCTTCGTTGCTGAAGGAAACTCGGTCCCCGGGGCCGACCAGGCCGGCATATTTCTCCGGGATCGCGAAGTCCACTTTGAGCGGGTTGACCTTTTGGAGAGAGGCGATACGCGTGGCCGGCGTGACATACCCGCCTTCGCTGACGTCGCGCAGACCGACGATTCCGTCGAAGGGGGCCCGGATCACTCTCTTTCGCACCCCGGCAATGAGATTATCCCGGTCGGCTTTAAGCGTATTGACCTGGTTCAGCGAGATTTCGTACTGCTCTTTGCTGATCGCATTCTTCGCATAGAGCAATCGCTGCCGTTCCGCCTGATCGGCATTGAGCTGGATTTGCAGCTCCACCTTCTTCAGCTGCGCCTGCAGATCGTCGTCATTGATCTGTACCAGGAGATCGTTTTTTTTGACGTGGCCCCCTTCCCGGAACGCGATCCTCTCGATCCGCCCGGCGGACTCCGCGACCAGGTCCACCGATTCCGATGCGAGAACGGTACCGGATGAGCGGACGATATTGTCGAGCGATTGAGGCCTGACAACAATCCCGTTTACTGTGAGCGCCACAGATCTTCCGGCGCTTCGAGCTTCAGGATCGTTACCTTTGGGACCACATGACGCGAAGACGAGGGAAGAAAAGAACACCGTGGTAAACAGGCAGACTTGCGGCAAAGCGTGCATCGTTCGGGGAAGCATTGCGGTAAATATCGGGAAAACTAAAATCACATACAATGTTCTCCGGATCAACCTGCGCACATGAGACATCACCGGCATCGTCAATGGAGACTGACGCTATCACCTTTCTCAATTTCACCTGATTCGCCAATTTGACTCGGTGCCGAAGGGACCCCGCGAGATAAACGTGATGTGCCTCACGCCTAATGGAATCTATGATGGCGACGATTGTTCCCTGAAAAGCCGTTCCTTATATTGCTAGTGATCGCTGCACGCCCTCCTCTTGGCTCCGATGCAGCAACCCCCGATCCTATGATCGACCGCCTCCCCCGGGCCAATTATTTCAGGTGAGTCCATGGGACATATGAACGACGTCACCCTTCTACCGGAAACCCTCCCCTCAGAGACAATTGCGCCGCAGACAATTGCTGTCCCTGCAGCAAAGAGAACCATTCATATTCCCGGCCTCGATGGGATCCGTGCCCTGGCGTTCCTTCTCGTGCTCATCTCGCATGCAGGTCTGGACAGGATTTTCCCGGGTGGGTTCGCGGTCACAGTCTTCTTTTTCCTGAGTGGCTATCTGATCACCACGCTCTTACGGCGTGAATTCGAAACAGACGGCACCATAAGTTTTCGCAAGTTCTACCTTCGCCGTGTCCTCAGGATTTTTCCCCCGATGTACATGACGATTCTGTTCATCCTGTTGCTCACGATCCTCGGGCCCATGCGGGCAACGGTGGACACTTCGGCGGTGATCGTCCAATTGCTTCATTTCACGAACTACCAGATCATTTTGCATTCGGCCGTGACGACTCTCCCGGGCACGCACGTTCTCTGGTCTCTCGCTGTCGAAGAACACTATTATCTTCTGTTTCCCCTGTTGTTCCTCATTCTGATGAAGTATTTCACGCCACGAGGCCGATTTGCCGCACTCGTCTCCCTCTGTGCGGTTGTCCTTATCTGGCGCAGCATCCTGGTTTTTGTTTTTCATGCACCCGAGAACCGCACCTTCATGGCCTCCGATACAAGAATCGATTCCATTCTTTTCGGTTCAATTCTCGCCGTGACGCGCAACCCGGTGATCGACCGGATTTCCGCTCGCAGCACATTTGCGGATCTTCTGTTGCTCGGCGGAGCAGTCGCATTGCTGCTGTTCACCTTCTTGTACCGATCCGATGAATTTCGGGAGTCCATTCGCTACACGCTTCAGGGGATCGCCCTTTTCCCGCTTTTCTTTCTCGTGATTGCCCATCCCCAGTGGCCGTTGTTTCGGTGGCTCGACATTCCCCCCATGCGGGCCTTGGGAGTTCTTTCCTACACGCTGTATCTCATACATTTCTGGGCGATTGATATTGTGAGAATGTACGCTCCCAACCTCACTCCGGGACCTGTCGCGATTGCCGCTGGCTTGGTTTCACTTGCCTATGCAACCGCCTCGTACTTCTTTGTCGAACGGCCTTGCGCCCGACTACGAAAGGCGCTGCATGCATAGCCGCTGGAGAGACGATCCCGCTCAACCTGAGGCAGACAACCCTCTGGCGTAGTGGTCGTTTGAATGGGTCAGCGCAGAGCATGCCAGATGCAACCGGAGGAACCTGGAGCTGCGGACAAGATGCTTCGCCGGCGGTGCAAACGTGCGGACACCTTCGCACGCGACGGCCAGACGTGCGGCATCGTGGTCTGGGTTTATCGACGCCCTTCCTTGAATAACTACACACCCTTGACCACCTTCACGATAACCGTATAGAGATGCCTATTCACGGGATCCGTCCGAATCGTCACTTCCCCGGTCCAATATTCGCCATTGCTCCCCTTAACCTTCCACCTGGTCCGCCCATCGTCGCCGGTTCCCTCCTTTTGCCAATTCCCGCTCCTTGCATAGGCATCACCAAGAAGCGCCAGGATCTCTTTCGCGCTCTTGTCTGAGGTTCCCTTGAAGACGCGTTGCCAGTGATCGGTTCCGCCTTCTGTGCTGGCGAGGTCCCAGCGACCGGTGACTTCCGCGATATGCACATCAGGAATCATCTTGTCTGCCAGAGATGCTCGGACAAATGCACCTCGCGGCTTCCATTCGTATTCTTCTCCGAGGGCAATCATTTGCGCATAACCCTTTCCCATCAACACTTCAAGAACGTGGAGTGCTCCATCGATTCCGGCCGAAAGCCCGGCGGCGGTGATGATCTTCCCGTTGTCAACATATCGCTGGTTGTCTACCACGTGGATCTTTGGGAATTGGTCCCTGAGTCGAGGAATATTGTGGTATGTCGTCGTCGCTGAGAGGCCATCGAGAAGCCCTGCGCTGGCGAGGAGAAAGGCGCCGTTGCATACTGACATCGTATGACCGATCTTCGCCGATTCATCGACGATCCACTTGAGTGTTATGGAATCTTCCTGGGTTGCTTTCACCCCACCGCCCGGAACCACGAGGACATCCGGCAACGGCACGTCTTCAAAGGAGAACTTCGGTGTCACGGTCATCCCCATCGCGGTCGTGATCGGCTTCTTTGTTCGGGCGACCGTATACACATCGAAATTGGCGGCGCCGAATACTTCGTACGGCCCTGTGAAATCGATGATCTCGACTCCGTCGAAGATGAGGATCGCCACTTTTTTGGTCGGTTCGGCTTTTGCTGTTGCCGCCTTCGCCTCTTCCTCTGTCACCAGCGGCATGCCGCACGCCGGGCAGTTCCCGGGCTTGTCGAAGAATTTTGCATCGCACGGAAGACCGCAGGGCGAGCACACATAGCGTTCTGGCGTGGTCTGTGCCCGGCCCATCTCGATTCCGGCAAGAGGAACGAGAATGAGAACGGAGAGGATGAAACGCATCCATTCCAGGATGATACAACAGCTCTTTGGCATTTGCATCGGTTCCTCCTATGCGGTCGTGAATCGTTTCAACCCAGTTTTTTTAACGCCGGCCTGATCCCGTCAAGCATGTCGCGTGATTGGAGATGGAAGAGCTTCCGATAGGTCGTCGGTTTGATTCCGAACCGGCGCTCGAATGCTCTTCGAAACGCATCGGGGCTTGCAAATCCAACGGATCGTGCCACATTCTCGATGGACTGTGCCGGTATGGTCAGGCGTTCGCGCGCCTGGCCCAGTCGGACAATCTCGACAAAGGAGGCGGGCGTGCGGCCGAAGGCATCCTTGAACCGTCGGTTGAAGTGCCGCGTACTCAGACAAGCCCGCTCAGCCAACACGGGGACGGAGAGATCATCGCGCAGGTGTCCTTCGATCCAAGCGGCGAGATCGGCCAGGCGGTCGCTCGACGCAGTCTGGAATTGCAGAGGTTCCGAGAACTGTTCCTGTCCGCCGGGTCGCTTGAGATACACGACGAGCTCGCGCGCGACGGCAAGGGCCACGCGCGGACCGAAGTCCTCTTCAATGAGGGCGAGAGAGAGATCGATCCCTGACGTGACGCCCGCGCAGGTATAGTAGGGGCCGTCCTTGAGGTATATGGCGTCGGGGTCAACGTTGAGCCGGGGGAAGCGGCTTGCGACATCCCGTGCGAACCGCCAGTGCGTGGTAACGCGTCGATCGTCGAGCAGTCCCGTGGCTGCCAGCGCATAGATCCCGGTGCATACGGACGCAACGCGTCGGATCCCCTTGGCGCGGCTTGCGATCCATGCTGCCGCCTTCCGCTGAACGGCCGGCGCACGCAACCCTTTTCCGCCGGGGATAATCAGTGTGTCCAACTTGCGAACGTCGTGAATCGTCGCATGGGGGGTGAAGACAATTCCCGACTCCGATGCAAAAGGTTTCTTATTCAGGCCAACGATGAAGACGTCGTAGCAACTCTCGGGTTTGCCATCGATCCCATCCAGTGTGGCGCTGGTAAACGCATCGATCGGCCCTGCGAGGTCGAGCGCCATGACTCCCTCGTACCCGAGAAATCCCACACGTTTGCGCTCCATGGTCCAGCCTCCTGGGTCATAATACGAGTTTGTTCGAATGTCTCATATGACGAAGAAACGACAATTTCGGCCATGCGGTTCCGGGAGGGTTGGACGTTTCCCGGAAATGGAGGTCTCCGGGGAGACGATGCAGAGGCTCGCCTGATATCGGTTCGTAGTTCTGGGCAATTCCCCTTCAGAATGATCTCGGAGCGGTCGGTCGTCGATCGGTGTGGGATTGAGGCTCGGAGTCGGGATTCGGATTTCGCATTGACTTCCATGGGCGTTTTTTGTATAATTAATTTTCCCCGTACAGCGTCACCCGGGGTAGTAGCTCAGCTTGGTTAGAGCGCCTGCCTGTCACGCAGGAGGAATGTGCAGAATCTGACTCTATCTGACCGATTTTTTCTTCCCTGCTAACAAAACTGCTAACAGCGTCGCCATGGAAATACGGTTACCATGGCCGACTCCTCGATCTCCCTCTTTCGACGTTCTAACAGAATCTGGTATGCCGTTTACAGCCTCGGTGGCAAGCGCCACTGGAAATCAACAGGCTGCGTCGGCAAGCTTGAAGCTCTGAAGGTTCTGCGTACGTTGGATCTCCTTCCGAAACGGCGGACTCACGTCCATCGAAGTCTCGAAACTTTTCTCGCCGAGTTTCTCAAGTTTGCTCGATCCACTTATCACAAGAAGACCTGGGAGCTCTACGCATTGGTGAGCAAGCGGGTTTCCGGAATAGCAGGTTCGCAACTGCTCGAAGACGTCTCAGCGAAGATCTGGGATGAATACACAGCGATGAGATCGGGGCGAGTGTCCACCACCACCCTGAACATGGAGCAACGAGCTCTTAAAGCGATTATGAATAGAGCTGTTTCCTGGAAATATTTAACGACCTCTCCGTTTGCTGAGATGAAGAACATAAGGGTTGTAGAAGCCCCCCCGAAGTACTTCACAAAGGCCGAATTCGTGAATCTGTTGTCGCTCGTTGAGGAGGCATGGCTACAAGACGCGATTGTTTTTGCGGTCTCGACTGGAATTCGACGCGGGGAGTTGATCAATCTTCACTGGTCTGATATTGACCTCGACCGGCAAGTGATGACGATCCAAAGCTGCCAGGATTTCAAGGTGAAGGGAAACAAGTCTCGGATGGTCCCGCTATCTTCTGTGGCGATGGCGGTGATCACTCGGCAGGAAAGACTTCCAGGCTGCCAGTACGTATTTCACAAAGGAGGGAACCGGCTCTGGCCCAATTGGGTGACCGAGCTCTTTCGATTCTATGTTAGGAAAGCGGGTCTCCGGGAAAAAGGACTACACTGGCACAACCTGAGAAGTAGCTTCGCGTCCTGGTTGGTGATAGATGGTGCCTCGATTTACGCGGTGAGCAAACTCCTTGGTCATTCCTCAGTCACTCTCACACAGAAATACTACGCACGCTTGTCGCCGGAGACTCTGCACTCCACTGTCGACATGATCAAGATAGATTTCGGAAAGAACTGAGTGCGGGGCCACGCGGTGAGTTCGTCCTTATCACGTAATGTGAATTCTCCAGCAATTTGGATGCAAATTCGCGACACCGCGACATCGCGACATGGAGTATATTCGTCCGCGGAGACCAACAGCCCATAGGCTCACTAGATTTGCGGGAACCCGGAAACACCCAGAATGAAGGACCTTTCGCGGAAGTCGATACAGAACAGCCCCTCGGGATTTCTCCTCTGGGGCTGTCTTGTTGCTGGAGAGAGAAGCAGGAATGACTCAGTAGCCTGCAACGATGCTTAGATGCTTAGAGGATTACAGTTCGGTATAAAAAGCATTGAGTTTTGAGTGCTCTTCCACGGTAGACTAAAGTGATTTTCATCTATGGCATCTAAGCAGTCAAGATTGCAGCTCAGGTGTAATTCCCTGGCTTATGATACAAGGATCTTTACCACCTCCAATGTCCTTTTCATCTCCTCAGGGGAATACTTCTTCTTCGAAGATCTTGCCAGGATCATTCTCATGCCCTCCAAGAGTTCCTCGACATCATTCCTCGGAGCTTGATCTCCGGACGGTTCCAGCGTGATTCGCTTATGCACGGGATCGAATGTCACGTTGTAGCAGCATCCCTCCGCCAGAGCCCTGATCGTTTCTCGTCTGACAGGTCTTCGATGGGAGCCCGGCTTCTTCTTCAAGATCGAGTACAACGTGGTCGGATGAAGGCCGCTTCGCTCGGCCAGTTCGAAGATCGATATGCCTTCGGCTGCGGCGAGCTTTTGGATGAGGCGCTGGACGCCTGAAATGTCGTCGTTTTCGGTAATTTTGGTCATTTGAGTGACTCCATGCGATCAGTCTAAATATATATGATTATAGTTGATCTTAATCAAGAAATTTCGTATCATACTTTTGCCGCCGAACGCAGTTGAGCGGCGATACGGATTTAGCCTTGGATATAGATGTAGATACGACGCCTGCTTTGTTTCCCCGCCGTTGTTTCCCCAGCTGATCTTCCTGAGTTGAATTCGCAAATGCGAGAACGCTTGCGTCGAGAGATACTCGAGAAGCGCTGACAGCTCGCAAGAAGTTGTATGCGTACTAGAGTGTAAACCAAAACAATCATGTGAACAGCAAAACAGGAATCTCGTGGACTGAGTCAACTTGGAATCCTCTGACAGGATGCACAAAGATCAGTCAAGGTTGTACAAACTGCTACGCCGCTATAATGGCCAACCGCCTTCAGGCAGCAAAGAATCCCCGCTATCGGAACGGCTTCAATCTCTCGCTTCATCCAGATCTCTTGAACGTACCTCGGCACTGGCGAAAAGGTCGTATGGTGTTCGTTAATTCCATGTCGGATCTATTTCACAAGGATGTGCCGTTAGAATTCATCCGTAGGGTGTTCCACACGATGAACGAATGTCCCCAGCATCAGTTCCAAATTCTTACAAAGCGATCCGGGATCCTTGCGTCTGTCGCGCCGAGTTTAATGTGGACCGACAACATATGGGCGGGTGTTACTGTTGAAGACGCGAATCATTTAGATCGTGTCGACGATCTTCGATCCGTTCCGGCAAAGGTACGTTGGATTTCGTTTGAGCCTCTTCTTGGCAGAATAGGGAAGATCGATCTGAACGGAATTCATTGGGTTGTAGTTGGGGGAGAATCAGGTGCCGGATTCAGACCGATGGAGACAGATTGGGTCCGAGAATTGCGTGATCAATGTGTCGCTCAGGCTGCAAAATTCTTCTTTAAGCAATATGCCGGGGTGCATCCTCGAGTCTTAGGGTCGGACCTCGACGGCAAAGAATGGAAAGAAAAACCAGACTTGAATCCGCAATTGAGCCTGTTCGCTGAAAGCAATAATGTAAGTTACGCCGCGAGCATTCTGTGCGATGTGGCCGTTTGAAAAGGAGAAGAATATGTACGCAACGAATGATTTGTACCTTACCGCTTACCTCGTAGCACGAGGAAGCAAGTTGGAATCGTTCTTCCGCGATAACGGGAGGACGACATTCCAGTTGAACGAAAATGGTAGTCTGGATGAGATGATCCGCGACTACTACGCCGACTGTGGCCTGGTCTCAGGCCTTCGGCTGACGAACTCTATCAAGAACTTGAAGAACCTGCTCTATTCGAATATGAATGACAATGGACAACGAAATAATCACAACAGCG
>CAWESL010000019.1:0-129981 GCA_963811705.1 Ignavibacteriota bacterium | reverse complement strand
TTCGGGCGAAGCCGGCAACGAGTACTATTTTTTTATTTTGGCTGGATCCCCTCGCTTTGTCTGATCAAAATCCACGGGCCAAAAACATCCCTTTTATACGCTCACCTCAAGTGATGTTCCGGGCGCAGAACTGGCGAATGCGTTACGCCAGAGCCGGATATCAGGCGTTGATTGGATGGAAATGTTGGTTACTAAGTAGAGCAGCGGATACCTACAACTATGGCTGGAGATGTTCAATACCAAAAGGGAGCGAACGTGTGAAACTTGCTACGGGAGTGGAGCACTCCCTTGATGTGGGCGGCATCTGACTGAACAAGAGGCAGTAGGTGAGTTTCCAACTTGACCCATTTGCCTGATTGGTTTCTTCGATTGCTGCCTCCACCACCAGGCAAGATGAGGGCTCTCCGATCTAGGATCATCCGGGGACTCGTCGCGCCGATCCCAGAAGGGAGAAATTAACCTCTGCCAAGATAGGATTATTAGAAGAATTCAGTATCTTTCGAGGACCATATGGTACGGGAAAGTGCGTATGCCGTCAATCTCTGCGTTCCTGATCAATTACAACAACGGTGATATCGTCGAAACGGCACTGCGGTCCCTCCGATTCGTAGATCAGCTCGTTGTCATCGACAAATCGTCCACCGATGGATCCGACGCGATCTGCCGGCGCTATGCCGACGAGTTTCTCACTGTCCCGTGGTCACCGACCGTTGAAGCCACTCGCAAGGAAGCCTTCGCGCGATGCATCCATGATGCGATCATCTTTCTCGATGGAGATGAATGCTTCTCGCCTGCCGGGATTGAATTTATGCGCACAAAAGCGACCGGCCTGGATTGCGACATCCTTGCGATCCCGATGCGGCATTATATTCTCGGCCGTCATAGCGAAAACGCATACCATTGGCCGGAGTATCACAACCGATTCTTTCGACGGGGAGCGCTCGAGTTCAGGGAAACCGTCCACGGCGGGGTCCTCCTCAAAAGTAACCGTATCCAGATGCTACCGCCCGATTCCCCCTGCTGCATCCATCACCTGTCGCATGCCAATGCCTCGGTCTGGCTGGAGAAGACCAACCGGTATACGAGTCAGGAGGATCGTGCGCATGACTTTCAGTATCCGCGCAGCCTTGTCGAGTATGCTGACGCGCGGTTATCCTATTGGAAATCCCGTCTCAAAGAAAACTCTGGGCAGTATGAAGCTGCGGTGATGCTCCTGCGACTGATCTATGATTTGGCGGACGCCGTTAAGGTGATCGAACAGACGCTGTTGCCCGACGGCGTGGAAGAATTCCGTCGGATCTGCGCGGAGTTGAATGCTTCGTATGATGAGCTCACGAGGGTCTCCGGCATTGCAACAACCGTGCCCCACGACGGCGCGGAAGAAGTGGGAGAACCACCGGACCGTCGGCAAAGCCGTGATACAAAGCCTCAGTCTTAATTTCGTGTCTTCCATGTATGACTTCCTGGTTCTTCATACCTCCGCTATTCACCTATTCCTCCCTTCGATTGCTGCCGTGACTGTGCTCGCGTTTCTCATTTGAAGATCCGATGATATTCGAGGGAGACCGCTTCACCGGTTAGAGCTCTCATCGTGGAAGAAGTGATTTGTCAGCGATTCCCAGAGCAGCGCCCATTTGCACCCCCCACGTTCCATGAGATCTTCGCACAGGAAACCATCGCCTTCGCCCTTTTCGTTGTCCCCTCGAAGCTCTGATAAATCACGACGCTACGTGAATGCTAGGGGCAGAATCCAGTCGCACCCAGGACAAAATGTGTAGTTACTTCCCTGCCCAAAGAACCGTCCATTCAACCCCCTGTCGTTCTTTTCGGCCTTGAAATGTTCACACACGGGTAAGAAATACACCTCATGCCCTCTGGGATATGCTCGATTCTCTCACGAATCGCCCATGGCGCTGATGGCATGAATGATGAGGGATAGGTTACAGATCTTTGAAGCCAGCTAGTTATCGACCACAATCTCAATTAGGGAATACATCGAGCAAGGGGATCGTCATGTCCAATAGTTCAAGAGCTTTCGCAAAGGTCATTGGTCTATTGAGCCTGCCTGCGATTATTGCAGTCGTGGTCACATTACATGCGGTTCCTCATCATTCAAATCGTCCCAAAGAACAAGTCAAAGAACAAGTCAAAGTCGATGGAATAAATTCAGAGAGATTCCAGAGCAAATCCCTCGACGAAGTAACCTCGATCTTGGGTTCACCTTACAGCACATTTCAATCATCGTCCGAGGAGCTGTATGGCGAATGGCATGGAGCCCCCTACGCTCCCATACGCATTAAGACAAGCGACTATGGCGAGGTAAGGGAATATACCGTTGTTACACTTCTATTCATTAGGATTCGTGACTATAAGGGCAACTTGACCGAGTGGTCGTGCGTTGGTTTCGACGAATCTCTCTCGCAATAGTCACGTTCAGCTATGATGGCTCTACGGAATCCATCCTCATCAATGGTGTCGTCGATACGACCATCTCAGCGTCAGGAACCGTCAGCACAGCACAATACGATGAGAACATATCTATTGGTGCATATGCTTGGAACAACACCGAGCACAGCGACTTCTTCGATGGACAGATTGACGAGGTGAGGATTTGGAATGTGGCCCGTACGCCAAATCAGATCAGCTCCGCGATGCACTCACGACTTGCTGGCGATGAGTCGGGGCTGGTTGGGCTGTGGCGCTTCGATGGCGATGCGAGAGACAAGTCAGCGTCTGCAAATGATGGGACGTTGCACGGGGCTCCTGATTTTGTCGCCGTAAATGGCAATCGATAGATTCGTCAGCGAAGGGGATGTGGTTCGAGATAGAGCTTGAGTGCGGGTGCTGTTCGCAAGCTTGAGATCAGATGCAGGGTCAATCCCCTTGATACATTTCAGGAGAAGAGGCATGAAGAAATTACTGATTGGTCTTTTCTGTGTCGCAATGTCAGGATGTGCATCCACTGAGATGACATCATTCGTAGATCCCGCGTACCGAAACACGACTTTCCAAAAGCTTCTAATAGTTGCTAGAACAAACAATCTTACCCAAAGGCTTTGGCTTGAATCTCATCTCGCTCAAGCATTCACCATCCAGAAAGTGGATGCCAAGGAAAGTGTTCTTCTATTACCTCCAACGAGGAAATTTTCTGAAGAACAGATGAGAGATACAATGCTCCACTATGGGTATGACGCCTACCTTGTTGTGGATGTCGGAGAAACAGGAGTTGAAAGCATCTATATTCCCCCTACGCAGGCAGTAACAAAGACCTCCCACAATGCCGCCGCAGATCGTTGGACGTCCGTGACCACGCTGCTCGGAGGAGGAACTATCGAAAAGCCATGGGCTCAGGTGAGAACAACTCTGTGTGATGCGTCCACAAACGAAGTGGCCTGGATCGCGGATTCATATACAGGAGGCAACGGATATTCCAGTTTTAACACCGTGATTAATTCGTATTGTAGAGAGGTTTTCGATCGGCTCTTAACCGCCAATTTGGTTTTTTCCCCCCGGCATTCCAACGACATTCTGACGGTCAAATACATTCTGAGGCATGATGCGAAATTTCTTGGAAGTCCAGCGGCAAGGCATGTTGATTCAGATCGTCTCGCCCTTGGAAGGAGGAAGATACTTCTCTGCCCCAGTTCTCCTATCGGAAACTGCGTCTATGACGAATCCGAAGACCCAGGACACAAGCACTGTATTTTCTGTGGGCTGGCTGAAGATCGCTAACTAGGGTCGGAGAGGTACAAGAAACCATGTCGACGACTAGAATGGGCGGCGTGAACCCACCGGCAAAAGAGAGGACGAGGATTCTTCTCTTGGCAAATCCGGCAAATGTGGCAACCAGTCAACTAAAGGACGCGTTCCACCAGGACTGGTTGCAACTCGATGTCCTCAGCCCGACAGAAGACGTTCAGGCAGTAGTAACGGCCTTGTGGAATTGCGGATATGATGCGATCATCCTCACAGACTTCGGTCTCTCCCCGGACTATATCCCGCAGATGGTCTTGTGCGCGAAGGGCAGGACTCCTCAGCCCAAGGTAATGGTAGTCGCGCATTACTATCCCCCCGACTTCTCACACGAGCTCATTCGACAAGGAATTGAAGAGTTTATCGCATACCCTGCGCCGGCTTGCAGCGTAGCAGCGTCGATAAAAAAGCTTTTCGCCCACGGCCAGGACTCAGGTGATGACATCGAAGGAACGTGGTCCGCGCCTCTCAGTTCAATCCATCGTCAGATGTCGGTCGAAGTCCGGAACAAGGAAGGGATCGCGACGCGGGAAGGAGCGTTCCTCGTTCGAACCGCGAGTCGTTTTCAATCGGCGATTTCGATTGATAAAGAAGACTTCAAAGCGGATGCAAAGGAAATCATAGGAGTGATGTCGCTTGCGGCAGGGCACGGCTCATCGCTAACGATCACTCTTGATGGGCCGGACGCCAACGACGCGGCTGAAGCGTTGGAGAAGCTCTTCGCATCGGGATTTGACGACGGTGTCACGACGGAGGAACGGAGTCATGCTGTTGAGTGTCTGAAGCTGAGCGACAAGCTTCACAAGCAGGGCAAGTTGCGATCGGCGATCGACATCGCGGAGATTGGTCTACAATATGACCCCTACAACCCTTACATCGGCGCGTACTTGGAACGTTTGAAGATCGAACAGAAGGGCTCTAGCAACTCGACCAATAAACCTTCAAGGTAGCTCTGATGCCGCGGGCCAGAGGATCGGCGTCAAATGGTTGTTCCGTGGTACAGATTCATGTCCGACGGGGAGCATGGTAGTCGCATGTCCAAAATGAGAATCAAACAGACGCTTTCTGCGATAATCTTCTTCCTGATCGCAGGAACCTACTTCGTCGGGTGCATGAATACACTGTTCGTGGCTTGGATTGTGACTGCCGACCACGTATGGCGAGTTTGGGTTGGCATCTTGCTGTTGATCATAGTTGCGCCTTTTGCAATTCGATTCACGAAAGCAGTCAAGAGACGCACCTCCCAGTGTCCGCATGGCGTGCGCCGCGCTGTTCCATGCCCGGAGTGTGTGCTCGAATTCGAAAGGATGAGATTGTTAGTTGAGAAACAACAACTTACACAGCAGAAGCGCCAACAGGAAGCAGAACGGCTCCGACTGATTGCAGAGGCAGCGGACAAATTGGAGCGGGAAGAGGCCAACCGATTTCAACAGTACATGCTCTCGAATGTTGACTATCTTCGCGCCCTTACAGCGTCAGAGTTCGAAGATGCCATTGCTGATATGTTGCAGAGGACGGGGTATGCCGTAAAGAAGACGGGGCGCACGAACGATAGAGGACGTGATGGAATTGCCAAGATCAATGGTAGGGTGTTCGCATATGAGTGTAAGCACTACGCAGCAAATCGAAAGATTGGACGACCTTTGATCCAGAAATTTCACTCCTCGATGATCGATGCCAATGCTGACGCTGGAATGTTCTTCACAACGAGTAGTTTCGCCGATAGAGCAAGAGCTTATGCTAAGTCATTGTCTATCCAGCTTGTTGATATGATTGAACTTGTAGAATGGATGAGGCGAATAGAGAGACACGATTCTGAAAGGAATATTATCCGGATAATGTGCCGTCAATGTGGCCAGGTTGAAGCGATTCGATTGAATCATAGAGCAACTCAGAGAATGTGCACTTGTGGAGAGCCAATAGTATGTGATATCGATTTGAATCACCGCATTTCTCATACACTGGTTCCTAATCTTTCATCGTAAGTTTCATCTTCAGTCTCGCACCTTGGGGTGAGTTGATTATTCCTGAATGCGGGTCTCCCGCGGATGCAATAATGGCGTTGCTAGCAACGTGACGACAATCTGTGCAAATTATCGCAAGGGCCACTTCTATCATGGCCTTTAACAAAGGGTAGACATCAACAATGAGCTTCATTGGGAAAGTCGAGGTGGGGTTTTGGCGCTCGCGGGTGCATAGGCACCTGATGTTGCGAATGGGTTCATCGTCGAATGACACAAAATGCACGACCGGTGCACTTGAATAAACAATCCAAAGCCTGACATGAGGATTATCTTCTTCGGCACAGCTAATAGAGATAGATCTCGTACCGCTCAGGAGTACTTCTCTCGGGTATTCCCCCTTCACGATTTCGACAGCTGCGGGAGTGATCCAAGGCGGGTACAAGAAACGCGTGAAGGTTTCTGGCCAGATGCAAAATGTCTGTCTCAGAACTTGCTCTCGTGGGCACACCTGATCGTTTGCATGGAAGAATCTCATCAAGGAGCGATCCTGGCTCAGTTCGGCCTCGGATACGCGGATATGATTAGAGTCTGGTATGTGCCGGATATCTATAGCTACAACGACTCGGAGCTTCTGTCGAGATATGAGACGATCCTTTGGGTCGGATACCACCAGCCGCCGCACGATTATTTCTTGTCGAACACTGCCATCAAGCCTTCTGGACAATTGGGCGAACGCACGAAGTGATCGGAGGATATACCGAATTCCTGATGAGGATAAAATCCCGACGATTGATTCACATCGGTAATTATAGTTGTCGCTGACCGGTAATTATAGTTGACGTTGAACATCGGTAGTCAATCAGACTACAATAGAAATCACAGAAAGAAACTTGCTTAACGTGGACCTTCCATGATCTGGACAGGATTCCAAACCTACCGCCAACAACCTGAGCATTAGCCCACCTAGAAATTGAGGCTTTAATCGTACCGCATTTAAGCCTATTGACCTTTCGAAAGCCACACAGATGGCCAATAACCCTCCCTTCTCTTGCCAACGGGGGTTCAATTACTCCAGTTATTTGTGGTTTTGCGAATGGCACGGTTAATGTTTATCAGGCAATTGAATTCACGCTCTTTCAACTTAGTTCTTGTTGCATCCTCAATCTTCGAGAAGATTGCGAACGGGGATCTTTTGTTCAGGAGGCGATTCTTGGTGAAATCACTCTAGCACAGACGACGGATAGTTGGGCGTTAACTCATTTCCGACAGCATAGATCATTTTGGGGTTCACCTATCTGAAACGGCCTGACTATCTTGAGGATCCAGATTCGTGTGTCTTGGAGTTGACACCCAGTCATATTCTGGAACACTTGATATGAGACGAATATTGTTGCTTGTAGTCTTCGTCCTTCTTGGCGGATGTGATCTTGCGCAAGCGGACAATGACAGCTGGTTATTTGGTGTCGGCGGAATTGCTGACGCCCACTTAGTCGTTTCTGAAAGTGGGTGCACCTTCGTGGTTGGATATTTCGACACAATGATGATAACGATAGGTTCGAGGACCATCACGAAATCAGGGACACGAGACCTCATTTTGTTTAAAGTGAGTCCGACCGGTGAAATCCTCTGGGTGAAGGACTGCCCAAGTGATATAAACCTCAACCAGTTGAACATCGCAATTGACAGTTCGTCGAATATTTATCTCGCAGGTTCCTATGTAATTCTTCGAATTGATTCCACGACGTTCGTTTCGGATGAAGGACCCGAGCCTTGCAGTCCGGCCGCGACCTTCATAACAAAGCTGGATTCCTCAGGAAACCTCATTTGGGCTAAATCAACAAACGGTGGGGGTTGTCAAAACGGCTGGAGTTTGGCTGCCAATAAATCGGGGAGATTGCTCTTGAATGTTGCAGTAAACGGAACTCTTATACTTGATTCGATCAAAATCCAAAGTCAGAATAATGGCGTTGCAGTTCTCGCAGTGCTGTCCATAGACAAGAATGGCCACATTATGTGGGCGCAAACTGCTGAGATCAGCTCCGGACAATGTATGGTGGGCGGGTGTACCATTGACGAGTCCAGCAATTGTGTGGTGTGCGGTCAATTTCAAGGGCCGAGCATGTCGTTCGGCTCAAGGTTACTCAGTTATATGCCTGTGAGTTGGGGAGCCTTCATTGCCAAATATGACTCGGTCGGTGCCCTTATCTGGGCTACGGGTGGTGGAAACGGGACCGGAGATTCATTCTTGACTTCAGTTGCCCTTGACCAGTCTGAAAATGTCTTCGTAGCGGGCGTGTACGCTGGCTCAGGGTTCTCGTTGGGGAACGTTTCATTACCGAATTTGGGTAGTTGGAGATTACTAGTATTGAAACTGGATCCCAACGGGGCAGCCATTTGGGGAAAAAGTGGAGAAACTTTGGGTGATGAATCATCGGCATTTAGTCTCGCTATAGATCGTTCTCAGAACGTAAATGTCGTTGGTTACTTCTACACGGACAGGGATACCTCATCAGGAAAGCAGTATACATTCGACACTAAGATCGTAAAATCGAGAAGTGAGCGGGATGGTTTATTCGTTCAGTTGTCAAATAGCGGAAACACTAACTTTGCGGACGTAATAGGTGGTAAAGGATCGGATGATATTCGTGGAATCGCGTTCGATCCAACAGGATGCCCTATCATATGCGGATTCTTCAAGAGTGATACTCTAGAGGCCTTTGGGGATACATTGAAGACCGGAGCCTCCTGTAACATCTTCGTTAGCAAGGTTTCACCGACGCCAAAATTGGAGTTTCCCCGACCCTCTGTCTACTCGGGCGTGGTCAAAGCTGGATCTTCCTATTCTGACTCGGCGGAGGTTCGAAATGCCGGCCTCTACCCATTGCTGCTAAGCAGTGCCACGTTCAAGACGAAGTCATTCGTTGTGGCTGGCTGGCCGGATACGATGAACGGTTCCAGTTCCAGGACCATTCTTTATAACTTCACCCCCCAAGCTCCGGCAGGCGTAGTTGATACTCTGACTCTAATCTCGAATGATCCAGCTATGCCCATCGCCTACCTACCAGTGTCAGGCATAGGAACCGCTCAAATCAAAAGCACTCCGTCAATGTCCAAATCGGTTGGAGGTTCAATCCGGACCGGATTGAGTACTGCTTCTGATGGTTCATTATGTGCAATTGCTGATAGCGATGCAATCTATATCATGGAACCAAATGGCGACTTAAGATTCAGTTTGCAGGTTGGAGGAAACATCAGGTCGTCGAGTTCAATAAGTGAAGATGGTACCATATATATAGGTTCATCAGACCGCAACCTCTACGCTTTCACAATGGGCGGTGCCCCTGCTTGGCCTGCTATTCCGCTGGGTGGAGAAGCTTCAGCTACTCCAGCCATTGATACTGTTCTGGATCGCCTCTACTTCGGCGTCTCGAATCGCAATTTCTTCGGGATTAATTACTTAACCGGCCGTGTCGATTGGAACTTCTTCGTGAATTCGCCGGTCCAGTCATCTGCCGTTATCACCGGGGATCATCGGCTGTACTTTGGGACGATTTCGGGGATAGTTTACGGGATCGATCTCAACGCGGACCCCAAGCCCACAAAGGCCACTTGGTCATTAAGTCTGGGGGATAGTATCACAACCTCGCCAGCAGTCGATGGCGAAGGGAATCTCTACTTCGGAACAAAAGAAGGCATGCTAGTCCAAGTGTTAACCGCGGGAGGATTGGCAAAAGGGTGGTCTCTAGAAACTGAGGGATCAATTTTTCCGGAGCCTGTGATTGACGGCCGGGGTGTTCTCTATTCGGGCTCAATGGATGGGAAGTTGTATGCGATAGATGTGAAGACAGGTCATTTGGTATGGACATTTGATACAAAGCATTCCATTCTCACTACTCCCTCAATTTCCGAGTCGGGCACTATTTTTCTTGCGAATAGTGTCGGCCAAGTGTTTGCCATCGACTCGAGCGCTAAGGTAGAATGGTATTTCAATGCACAATCGCCCGTCTACGGTGGCTTGCTATTTCAAGACGGACGATTGATTTTCGGGACTGAGGGAAAGACCATCGTTGCGATTGTAGACAGCTCAAACGTAAAGAAAATTCTTCCCAAGGCCGCGAGCAATCCATTAAATATCTGGGGAACGTTTCAGGGAAATAATAGGCGCACGGGAGCGCAAAGTAGTCTGGTTACGAAGATAGCCCCTAATTTCAATCCCTTACCCAGAACGATGGAAGTGTTTCAAAACTACCCCAACCCCTTCAACCCCAGCACAACCATCCGCTACGGCCTCCCCCAACGCTCGCACGTCCTCCTGACGATCTACAACACCCTCGGCCAGAAAGTTACCGAGCTCGTGAACGGCGACATCGATGCAGGCTATCACTCCGTCCAATTCGACGCCCGCAATCTCGCCAGCGGCGTCTACTACTATCGCCTCCAGGCCGGATCGTTCGTGGAGACGAAAAAGCTTTTGCTTGTGCGGTGACTCTCATCGTATTGCAACCAAGGCTCGGCTCGTCCGGGCCTTGCTAGTTTCAGTCGAGCTCTCCCCTGGATCGAATCATCATGTCGGGGAGGCCATCTCTGTCAGATAGATTTACACAGACGGGTAAAAACTTCGCTTTCCTGTAACGCAAAGCCTCAATTCTCGTTTGAATTGCCCGTGCTGAAACTGGCATGAATGATGAAGGATAGGTGACGGATCTATGACACTGGCAGGGCTCCTCGATCCGATTGGCGAGGGAGCAGGCTTATAGTGACAATAGGCGACAAAGGCATTAAGTCCAACATACAACGATTGGCGAGGAGCAGGCTTATAGTGACAATAGGCGACAAAGGCATTAAGTCCCTTGAGATCGGGTCTTATGGCTTCTTAACTAGATGACTGTTCACGGGAGCTGCTGAGATGGCGATCGCATTCAATTCATCGAAATTCATTGCCCGAATGTCGGAAGGGGAATTATACCACATTCTTGAGACGAAGCCAGATGAGTTTTCTAAAGTAGAAATTGGACTTGTTAAGGAAGAGCTCAAACGGAGAGGCCTCATCTCTAGCACGCACAACACCGATGTCCAATCTAGTGGCAATACAAAGGTCGATAGGAAGAGTATTGGTCCGAAACCACGGTTGACATGGCGGGCTGTGACAGTAGGGTTCATTGGACTCGCCTGCCTCTGTATGTTGGCCTATTTCCTTCTTCGGCCCAGCTGGCCTCCCTCTTTTTCGTCCACCGTAAGCAGAAGAGTCCTTGATACCTCTGTATCGTATGTCGTAAAAATCAAAACAGATCCTGGTGTTAGCGTAGACTGCGCCGGAGTTAGACGAGTAGCGGATAACACAAGTGAACTGGAGTTCCTGATTCCAGCCCGAACGCTTGCATTGTCATTGGATACGATCGAAGTAAACTTGAATCGTGGAGGAAACCGCACTTCTCAGACCATACAGATAGACAACCGGCCCAATTTCCAATTCGGTCTTGATCCACTCAACTCATCCTTCCATGTCGCTCAGGATGGGAAGTGGTGGTTTCTGGTAGACTTCCAAATCGAGCGAGGAGTCGAGGTAATTGCGGATGGAGAACCAGTCAAGGCTGAATCAGACGGTAGCCCGTCGCTGGAGCTTACTTTCTCCGGCGTCAACCCACTTGCTATTCAGACGCTCACCCGTCGTTTCAGTCTTCTCTTTCGGACAGAAGGGCATTCGATTTGGGAGGGGTATGCTGACATTACTTTTCAGTTCCCCAAACCTGAGCTAGAGCTCCACGCCTTTGGGAAGAATGTAATTGGATCTAGCACGGAGGAAGTTACGTACACGGGGGCAATCGTAAGATTGAAAGTTCGGGTAAATCCAAGAGCGTTGATTGATCGAGTGCTATTGTATAGCATGCCCGTGCCGCTCACGGCAGACGGATCCTATGAGATTTCGCTGAGTGGCCTTCCCATTGGCTCAAATGAGGTCCCTTTTGTGATCCAGGGGAAGGATGGGAGCCAAATTACTAGGACGGTTCTATTTGTACGTGAAGCCACGAACGCCGAGAGAATTGCAGAGTACAAACGCAAGGCTTCAAGAATCAGTTATGCAATGTTGTCAAAGAACCCGGATAAGTATAAGGGTGAATTTGTGGTCTTCCTGGGGAAGATCTTCAACATTAAAGAGGATGAGTCGGGCGCAACTATTCAGGTGAACGTCACACAACAGTATCTAGGGTTCTGGGACGACCAAGTAATGGTATACTATCCTCACGAAACGGATTTCATAGAGAATAATCTTGTCTGGATCTGTGGTACGGTTCGAGGCAGCTACTCCTATCAATCGGTCGCAGGCTGGAACCTCACCGTTCCCCTAATTGATGCCGAGTACCTAGGGAGGTACGAGGCCGCATACTAGTCGAGAGAGCTGATTTCGTCGATCGTCGTAAATGTTTTGTCTGACGTTCTTCTGGGGACCCTTAACTCGATCCCTGGATTGGCGGGTGGACGCTTCGCAGACCTGAACCGTATTTGAGGTGGCTTTGAACGATATCGGCGGCTCACACGTGACCGATTCTCCGGAGTCTTCACCTGAGTCGAGGGCAAGATCGACCAGTCAACATGGGCCGTATTCTGATTTCCCCAACACGACATTGGCCCAAACGGTCTTGTCCAGAGATCAGTGAGGGAACCATGAAGAAATTGACCAGGACCCCAGCAGTCTTTGCGTCTCTGATTGTCGTAGCGTTGATCACAGGATGCAACCCCTATTATCGAGCTGACCGGCCTTCTCCTTTCGGTAGGATTTCTCGAGATAGTATCATCGCCAGTCAATTCTCTGGTAGGACACTCGATCTTATTGAAGGCATATGGGCATGGGAGAATAACACCTATGAGATCGCAGTGGTAAAGAAGATCCTTCCGGAATATCCGCAGTATCAATACATCGGAGTGCTGACCGAATCCAACACGGACGGTTGGAAAGTCGGAGAGACAAAGGTATTGTTCAAACCGTCTGTCTCCCCATACGTCTACTCTGTAATGTACTTCATGGGCGACAAGTCGAGTCAAGGCACGACAGCTACAATGCCCAACGAGAACATGATCGAAATGTTCTTGCCCACTGGTTACTATGGGACCGAGGAGAAGACCACGCTCATTCGGCTTTATCCGACCAAGGAGGCTCCAACTCCCTCAATTTCTAGATCACGCACAATCTTGGCAACTGGGACAGGTTTCTTCATTACCAGCGATGTCATCGCAACGAATTATCATGTGGTAGCGGATGCAGTGGAGATCACAATCGACCTAAATGGCAACCGCTTTCCTGCCACTTTGGTTATGAAGGACCAAGTCAACGATCTCGCCCTTTTACGCTTGGTAATCAAGGACGACGTTTCGAGCAAATTGGTGCTCGCTCAATCGAAGCCTCTCGACGTCGGTGATGTCAGAAACGTGAAGGATGGCGATAAGGTCTTCACAGTTGGATACCCTCTCACCGCAGAACTTGGACGCCGGCCCCGGATCAGCGAGGGGATCATAAACAGTACGGTTGGCTTCGGTGATGATCCTCGCATGATGCAAATGAGCGTGCCGATCCAACCAGGGAATAGCGGGGGCCCGCTTTTCAACGTCCATGGCGAAGTCGTTGGGATAGTAACGTCGACTGCAAACAATGCGTACTTCATCGCTCAGCAGGGGACGATTCCGCAAAACGTCAACTTTGCCGTGAAGATCAACTATTTGGGAAACCTGTTGCAACGTCTGCCCCGTGACAACAGATTTGTAACGAGTACGTCACTGCAAAATCTCAGTGCCGCGGAATTGATGCAGTCATACAAATCTTCGATTGTTCTGATCGAGGCTTCGAAGAACTGAGCGCAATGTGGTAGTGCATATGGCTGGAGCCAGTGGAAATTAGAACGTGGGCATTTTGTAAGAGACGATATCTGAATCGGCCAATAGAAGATGCATCACGCGAAGCCCATCTCAAATCTCGGATTCAAGGTCAAGTTGACTGTCGAGGAGTCCAAATATGATTCCTTTTTCATTCTTGAAAGCAATTTTCTCCGCGGCCCTTATCCTGACTTTCTCAGGTTGCACACGACTCGTATTTGAAGTGGCAGCGAGATCTGATCCATTCTCATCAGTGTCAATGGGACCTTCAACATACTCATTCAGGTCAGACACGCTCAATCGAGATCCGGTTATCGAGAGAAAGCTGCAATATCTAATCGACACTACATTGCGAGGCAAGGGGTGGAAGAAATCTGGAATCGAAGACGCTAGTTTCGTCTTCTCGGTAGAATTCGGGATGGACACGAAGCAAGAAACAAATTCGCATCGTACGGGCGATTATAATATCAAGACCAAGAAATGGGAGAACGTAACACAGCAGGTTGAAACAGATACCTACTATTCGCGATCTGTCAAGATAATCTGTTTTGTCAACGACGGCGATAAGCAAGCTATCTGGTCTGCAGATTGCACAAGCGATGGAAGTACACGGGATGTCTTGTATGCTGCTAGTAGAATGGTCCCATACGCCATGAGCAAATTCCCTCAGGAGGGCATCTGGCGGGAAAGTGTACGACCATAGCTCTCGACCGCATCGACATAATGGTTGGCGAGTCACGAAAGCTGGAATCGAACAAATGAGTGATGCCATTGACAAGCGAAAATCCATGCAACACAATTCCATCGAGGCGGATTCAGAGCTGAGAAAGCAACACCTATGGCGTTAATTCTCAATATATTCCAAATTGCCTTTGTCTTCTTGTTCTTCGGCCTGGTCTTCTCGTACGCGAAATCGAAGCACATCGGCATATTGTTGGCGGCTCTCACATTCGGTGCGGCAGCATTGACGTCCAACTTACTGGATTCTTGGTGCCCACTAGGTATTGGGTTTGGCATTGCTTGGGCGATTCGATTGACGGGCTTAGACCCCTCGTGGACACGGAGACGTCGCACATCATTGGATAAATCTTTCGCTCCTGGAGCAACTTTCTTTGCCGCAGCGTTATCGAAACAAGCGGCCGGAGACTGGCGAGGTGCCGTAGCGTCGTACACACTAGCTCTCGACAATAATCCGTTCTACTTTGATGCCTACTACAATCGGGCGATTGCGCGCTATCACATTGAACCCAAAGATAGTGATGGGTCACTCGCTGACTTCACAAAGGCGATCGAACTGAATCCGAAGTCTGTGGATGCCCATTACTCCCGTGGAATTGCGAAACGTGCCATCGATGATAACGAGGGGGCAATCGAGGACTTCACCAGAGCAATCGAACTTGATCCACGTCATGCGAACGCATTCCTAAACCGTGGGTGTGCCTTTGGAGTCTTGGGCAACGAAGCGAAGGCATGGGAGGATGTTAGAACAGCGGTGGAATTGGGTTCGGAAGAAGCACGCAGACTACTTGACTCTCACTGTGTGTGCGAAACTCTAGCGTTGGAAGACCCAGCTCCAAGAATTTCAACGGAGGAGGGGGCTGGTCAAAGGGAGACTGTGAATGGGGGGCGACCTCGCCACCATCGAGTACTTGTTGTCGATGATGAGCCGGGGGTGCGGGACTTGATTGTCGACCTGCTTCGAAGCGAAGAGTACATTGCAGCAGCCGCTGGCGATGGTGATGAAGCTCTTCGCATGCTGCAAGTGTCCCAGTTTGATCTGGTTGCGACGGACATAATGATGCCGCGCATGAATGGATTGACCCTTTTAACCAACATCAAGAACACATTTCCTGAAATGAAAGTAGTTGTCATATCTGGGCTTGCTGATGAGAAGACAAAGGCAGAGGCATATGCTCGCGGTGCATTGGATTATATCATTGTGGCCTTTAGACCAGAGGATGTTCTGGGATCGATTCGAAAACACGTATTGCGATTAACCAACTAGCCCCTGATGTTGATCCACGTGAGATCAAGTGCCAATCAAACTGAGATTCCAAGCAAAGGAAATAGTCGCCATGATCTGTCCAAAGTGCGGTAGAATAATTCACGAAAGATGGAGTCAGCGTGAGTAGTGAGGTTGTCCATTCCAAGTGTTTGCTGTTCCAGAACCGAAAAGGGACGTTCAAATGCACTCGCGTTCGAATCTGCGCATCTTGTGGTTCGTGGTAGCCACTGGAGTAATCGTTCTGATTATTCTCACCGTCCTCGCTCGTCAGGATAACTCTCCCTCTCCACAACCTTCTCAGCTCCAAGGCGGGCAAACTGACTCAAGCATCCTCGTTACTTCAGCAGTAGTGGCTACCAATGGTGAGGTCTTCGCAGCTACGAACTATGGTTTGTTTTCTTCCGAGAATCTTGGCGACAGCTGGAACAAGATCTCCCTCGATAATAAACACGGTTTTCCTCCGGGGATGGGAGATGCAGGGTTCATCTTTGATTCGGGGCACGATAATCTCATTGCCTATTGCATGGCAACGGACTCAGCATCTTTGGTCGATTCAATCTATAAAATCACTCAAGGGTTCAACTACTACTTTAGTCATGGCGGCCAATCTTGGCACAGGTTCTATCCTCCTTCCAAAGCGCCCACACGCTCTTTTGCAAACTTTATGATTGCCTCTGCCTCGGAGTCCTTAATTTATGGCATTACTGCTAGCGGTGGAAAGGATAGAGTCTGGAAATCGACTGATTGCGGAAAGTCATGGATTCTTACAAAGCTTGAAGCAGAAAAGATTCTGACACTTCAAATCGATCCCGAGGGGACCCTCTTTGCTCGAATTCAAGTCAGATCCTCTTTTTCTCATCTGGAAGGGGAGCGAAACGTGTACCGTTCTCAAGACGAGGGTTTGACGTGGCAACTATTGAGCATTCGTGAGATCAGTAGCATTGCGTTTTTGGGAAGACGAGAAATCGTGGCATTTAACATGGCCAGATCCTATGTTTCAAGTTCGGGGAATTATACAAACTTCTACTACTATTCGGCTGATGACGGAAAAACCTGGGAGGAGGTACCACACAAAGCACGAACTTCAGAATTTCAAACTTCCGTTTGTGGAGATGGCTCGATCATTCAAGTAGGTTTCGCTACGACCAATTATTCTGATGGCGTTCCCGGCGAAACATGGGTGCTGACTCGATCTGAAGACCGTGGACGAAACTGGACTAGCAGTGGGATTTTAGGCACAGGCGACTTGGTGGGAGCATATCTCTGGACGGATCGGCTGCGGCATGCCGTCTTTTGCTCTTCTGGTTTTGACAATATGTATATCTCCACAGACAACGGTTACTCGTGGAAACATAAGATTGTAAGATGAAGGAAAGAGTGCAGACGCTCAGTCCTGTAGTTGGTCATGCAACGACCATGATCACAAAGTTGTTACTCGAACGAGGTTTAGGACTTTTCGGGAAAAGCAATGGCATCGAAATCCTCTTCAGGAATAATTCCATACTCAGTTGATTTTGGGAGTAGTGCCCAACGGTATGACAAGGGCAGCTGGTAGCGCATGTTGGGCTGGAAGTGCCATCTCTTCATTTCGGACTTTCCGCGCTTACCCCAACCCCTTCAACCCGACAACTACCATCCGCTACGGTCTCCCACATCCCTCACACGTTTTCCTGACCGTTTACAACACTCTCGGCCAGAAAGTCGCTGAACTTGTGAATGATGACATCGAAGCCGGCTATCACGAAGTTCGTTTCGACGCCCACAATCTCGCCAGCGGCGTCTACTTCTATCGCCTGCAGGCCGGGACGTACACGGAGACGAAGAAATTGATGCTCGTGCGGTGACTCTTTCACTGCAGGGTACGTTCAAGGCTCGGCTCGCCGGGCCTTTCTTGCTTCAGTCGAGCTCCCACCTGGTTCGAATCACTATGTCAGGGATGCCATCTCTGTCAGATAGATTTACACAGATGGGTAAAAAACTTCTCTTTCCTGTGTCGCAAAGCCTCAATTCTCGTTCTAATTGACCGTGCTGAAGCTGGCATAGATGATGAGCGATAGGGGGCAGATCTTTGACGAAGGGCTCTCTTTCCGATCTTGTCGAGGGGGTCTACGAATTCAATGGCGTATGGTTCGAGAGAGAGCCAAGCTACGAATATTGTGCGCTGGCTGATAATCGGTGAGTTGGCCTGATCCCAGTGATATGTCTCGGGAGGGAAAAATGAAAGGGTTCTTGATAGGTCTTTTATGCGTCATTATTTCAGGATGCGCGTCCACGAGCATGACATCATTCGTAGATCCATCCTACCGCAACAAGAATTTTGCCAATCTTCTGGTTGTCGCCAGATCAAACAATCTTTCCCAAAGGCTATGGTTGGAATCTCACCTCGTCCAGGCCTTCACTGAGAAGCACTTATCCGCCGAGGAAGCCATACGTTTGTTTTCTCCGACGAGAAAGTTTTCGGAAGAACAAATGAGAGACACGTTGCTCAAATATCAATTTGACGCCTACCTAGTTGTGGATGTCGGTGAAACTGGAGTTGAGAAGATATACATCCCTCCCACCCAAGCAGTAACAAAGACCTCCCACAATACTGCCGCGGATCGTTGGACGTCAGTGACCACACTGCTCGGAGGCGGAACGATCGAGAAGCCATGGGCTCAAGTGCGAACAACCTTGTGTGATGCTTCCACAAACGAAGTAGCCTGGATCGCGGATTCCTTTACGGGGGGCAATGGCTATGCCAGCTTTAGCACTGTCATCGATTCATATTGCAGGGAGGTCTACCAGCAACTCGCGAAAGTCAGTCTGGTGTTACCCACTATACTCTCCACCGATATTCAAACAGTCAAATATTTCCTGAAAACCGATCCAAGGTTTTTTAATAGCCCAGCTGCAAAGCATGCAATTTCAGATCGGCTCAGCCTAGGGAGGAGGACCATTTGTGGTTGTCTCCCGTCACCCATCGGGAACTGCATCTATGACGAATCCGATGATCCAGGGCACAAACACTGCATTTTTTGTGGGCTGCCAGAGGATCGCTGATTCAAGTGCATCAATGATGTTGTGCACCAACGACTACAGCTCGGTAATCATCCGCCACTATGGGACAATAAGTCATGAAAGCCGACCTCAAGATTCTGACGGGCTTAATAAAGAAAGGTCTGGTAATGGCTCACAATGCGGGACCTGATCCCAAGACAGTAGTCAGACTCTTCAAAACCAAACCGGAAATCTGGACCGCTGAACTTCTAGAGCTTGACATAAGCGGCGTCACCCACTTCTCCATTCCCACGATCTACGCGCTCGAAAAAAACGGGGCTGATATCCAAGATTCTGATCTTAAGAAGACGATATCGATCCTCGGCAAGCACTTCTTCTCTTGTGATTCGATAAAAATCCAAGCTGGACAGGAATTCGGGGGAAAGTTCAAGAACATTCCTCCGATGATATTCTTGTGGTGGGACTGATGGGATCTCCTCGGGGTCTGGCAATCACCGGGCCCTCTTCTTTCTTTCATCCGACCATAGACACAGACGGGACCCATTTCTTGGCAACCCAGAATCCCATCGCACAACCGGACAAAATCCAATTGTCAAAAAACATCCCGTTGCGCTGAAACATGGAGCGAGAATCATGACGCAGAATCGGCGATTGCGTTACGCCAGAGACAAAAATCGTGCGTCGATTGGATGGCTATGTTGGTTACTAAGTAGAGCAGCGGATACCAACAGCTATGGCTGGAGATGTTCAATACCAAAAGGGAGCGAACGTGTGAAACTTGCTGCGGGAGTGGAGCACTCCCTTGATGTGGGCGGCATCTGACTGAACAAGAGGCAGTAGGTGAGCTTCCAACTCGGCCCATTTGCCTGATTGGTTTCTTCGATTGTTGCCTCCACCACCAAGCAAGATGAGGGGTCTCCGATCTAGGATCATCCGGGGACTCGTCGCGCCGATCCCAGAAGGGAGAAATTAACCTCTGCCAAGATAGGATTATTAGAAGAATTCAGTATCTTTCGAGGACTACATGGTACGGGAAAGTGCGTATGCCGTCAATCTCTGCGTTCCTGATCAATTACAACAACGGTGATATCGTCGAAACGGCACTGCGGTCCCTCCGATTCGTAGATCAGCTCGTTGTCATCGACAAATCGTCCACCGATGGATCCGACGCGATCTGCCGGCGCTATGCCGACGAGTTTCTCACTGTCCCATGGTCACCGACCGTTGAAGCCACTCGCAAGGAAGCCTTCGCGCGATGCATCCATGATGCGATCATCTTTCTCGACGGAGATGAATGCTTCTCGCCTGCCGGGATTGAATTTATGCGCACAAAAGCGACCGGCCTGGATTGCGACATTCTTGCGATCCCGATGCGGCATTATATTCTTGGCCGTCATAGCGAAAACGCATACCATTGGCCGGAGTACCACAACCGATTCTTTCGACGGGGAGCTCTCGAGTTCAGGGAGACCGTCCACGGCGGGGTCCTCCTCAAGAGTGACCGTATCCAGACGCTGCCGCCCGATTCCCCCTGCTGCATCCATCACCTGTCGCATGCCAATGCCTCGGTCTGGCTGGAGAAGACCAACCGGTATACGAGTCAGGAGGATCGTGCGCATGACTTTCAGTATCCGCGCAGCCTTGTCGAGTATGCTGACGCGCGGTTATCCTATTGGAAATCCCGTCTCAAAGAAAACTCTGGGCAGTATGAAGCTGCTGTGATGCTCCTGCGACTGATCTATGATTTGGCGGACGCCGTTAAGGTGATCGAACAGACGCTGTTGCCCGACGGCGTGGAAGAATTCCGTCGGATCTGCGCGGGGTTAAATGCTTCGTATGATGAGCTCACGAGGGTCTCCGGCATTGCAACTACCGTGCCCCACGATGGGGCGGAAGAAGTGGCACGGCGATGATCGTCGGCAAAGCTGTGATGCAAAGCCTCAGTCTTAATTTCGTGTCTTCTATGTATGACTTCCTGGTTCTTCATACCTCCGCTATTCACCTATTCCTCTCTTCGATTGCTGCCATGACTGTGCTCGCGTTTCTCATTTGAAGATCCGATGATATTCGAGGGAGACCGCTTCACCGGCTAGAGCTCCCATCGTGGAAGAGGTGATCTGTCAGCGATTCCCAGGGCAGCGCCCATTTGCACCCCCCAACGTTCCATGAGATCTTCGCACAGGAAACCATCGCTTTCGCCTCTTTTCGTTGGACACTCGAAGCTCGGACAAATCACGACGCTATGTGACGTTAGGGGTAGAACCCAGTGGCACCCAGGACAAATCGTGTAGTTACTCCCAGGCCAAAGAAACGCCCATTCAGCGTCTTGCCGCTCATTGTGCGATGAAAAGATCACACAAGAGTAAGAAATACACCCTTTGCTTCTGGAAGATGCCCGATTATCTCAAGAATTGCCCATGGCGCCGATGGCATGAATGATGATGGATAGGTTACAAATCCTTGACAAAGGCCTCCTTCCCTACGTTGCGGAAGGGGAGGCAATGACATTTGACTGCGAGTAGTCACTGGGATCCAGTTAGATCGTTGAGTGCGTTGGCAAGGCTCTTCAAGTAAAATTGCCGTGGAAATAACTCGTACGAATCGGCACCATGGAGGTGACTTATGGAGCTACTGATAATCATCTGCATCCTTTGCGGCATAGCATCGGCCATGATCGCAAACTCGAGGGGTCTCAACGTCGCGGTATGGTTCTTCGGTGGACTATTACTTGGAATCATTGGTGTCATACTTGCGTCCGTTGTTAGTAATAATAATGATGACAGACTCAACGCAAGCCGGACCAACTGGGTTTGTCCCCGATGTGGTATGGATTACTCCTACGCTGTGAGTCGTTGTACAAGGAAGGTCTTGGTGAATGGAACCTATAAAATCTGCGATACTCCACGGCCGGATGTTGCACTTCAGCCAATTGCAGTAGCGACAGAAAAGAAGTGCCCTCAGTGCGCTGAGATGGTTAAAGCGGAGGCAAAGATCTGTAGGTTCTGCAGGCATGAGTTCTGAATTAAGAAGGCCACCTCGTTCGAGTGATCTAATAAAGAGTCAGCCTAAGGAGGGCATCGTTAGTTCTGTATCGCAATTGTACACTACTCGGGGCATTGTGATTTGTCGCTCAAAATCTTCCGGCACATACTCGAAGAAGGCCGGCGTCTCAAAATGAGGAAGGCAATGCTTGTTTTGTCACCAGAAATGGAAGTGTTCTTGTGCCGGCCGACGGACACAAGTAGAGTCCATTGCTGAGGTATCTATCTGCAGATTTATGGAATTGGACTTCAGGAGTCAGATCGGCTTTTCTCGAGCTCGTGGATTCAATAACCTCTTGTCTCCGTGTTTCTGTTGGCTTGCTGTGTCCGGCACTCTGTATGATCCATGCGACCCTCCCGGCACAGACAAGTCGAGCTATCCTTTCGACAAACGTAGCTACCCTGCCAGACCACTCATCTCGATCAAGATCTACGGTGGTCAACGGAGGCATAATCAGGTCATATTGAAGTTCTTTCTGTGCAAGCTCCAAAGTGTAAAAGGGCATCATGCTCGAAAGGGCAGAATGATTCTAACCAGTGGCACCGAATCCTTTGATATCGCAAAACATGGTAAAGTACAATTCGTTTGAAGAAGCCTCTCTACTTGTATCAATTGATGAGAGCTTCATGGTGAAAGGCATCGCTGGGTCGTTGCATGTAGTTGACTGGACAAGCAACGATCACCCAATGTTCCGGCTGTTGTCAATAGAGTATGATCGGAACGATGAAGACTTAGCGATCCATGGCACAAAGTTGCAGTATTCAATATCGACCCTCACAAGTGTGCGATACAATCCCGAAGAAGACGATCGAAAGATCCTCTTAGGAGCTTTGATCCTGCTTGTGAGTAGGATTTCACTTCCTGCCCCCTAGCTATGGTTAGCACCTGACTTTTGCATTTTACCAGTCTCAGATACTTGACGTTGAATAGACGTCTCGAAAGACTCGAATTCGGCATCGAGTCTGATCGGGTCCATCCAATTGCCCTCTCTTGGCCTAGCTGTGATTGGACAGGCCTTTCCCTTATTGCTTTCTGTCTACAACACAACACGCTCGGGCAGAGAGTCGCCGAGCTCATCAACGGAGACATCGAAGCCGGCTATCACGAAGTCCAATTCGACGCCAGGAATCTTGCGAGCGGCGTCTACTTCTATCGCCTCCAAGCCGGATCGTTCGTGGAGACGAAGAAGCTATTGCTCGTGAGGTGAGCGCTTCCATCGTAATAACTCGAAGGCCCGGGCTTCCGGGCCTTTTCTGTTATTTGTGGCGAAGGCATGGCTCTGCATCGAATCGTCACGCGCACGATGGTATCAGGATTTCACATCTTTTGATCTTTATTAGCCACGACAGGCGCAATTCCTTGACATGGCCTAAGGAAAGAAGTAATTTCATCGAGGGGGCAGCCGAAAACTTAGTGTGAGTGTGGGAGGAGCGTTTCGGCTGGGGGGATAACCATGCTCATTGAGAAGCCCATTCGTCAGAGTGCTTGATGGATGGGCTTTGTCGTTTCCCGGCGATTAGTTGAACCTTCGGACCATCAATGTCCTGAGCTTATGCAGGGGCGTGCTCTTGAGCCAGCGTCTACTCAACGCATTGAAACGAGATATTGACCAAGGACCTCGGCAGAAACCACGATTTATGGTTTGATAATTATTTATCAGTGATAGCCTCGGCAAGGATCGAATGAATCTGAAAAATGTATCGTCTGAGCTCTTAGTGATTTGTCTCCTCGAATTCTCAGTCGTGATCCCAGTCCAAGCGCAGTTCGGTCCTTGGGGGTCATCGCTAACCGGTAGCAATGCAACGGGGAAGTCGCTCCAAGGATATTCCGTTGCTATCTCGGCTGACGGGAACACTGCGATTGTTGGAGGTTATTTGGACGGCTCGGGAGAAGGCGCGGCGTGGGTCTTCCGGAATGAAAACGGGATATGGACTCAGCAAGGAGGGAAACTCGTTGGCAGTGGAAGTGTTGGCGACGCTTGGCAAGGTGTATCAGTCGCCATCTCCGCTGATGGCACCACGGTAATGATCGGCGGCTCTCAGGATAGTTCCCATATGGGAGCTGCTTGGGTATTCGCGAAGACAAATGGCGTATGGAACCAGCAAGGGAAGAAACTAGTTGGCGGAGGAGCTGTGGGAGTCGATAATCAGGGGGTCGCTGTAGCTCTTTCTGCTGATGGGAATACGGCCATAGTGGGCGGTCCTCAGGACAGCTCCAACGTCGGCGCAGCTTGGGTGTATACTCGTACCAACGGGGTTTGGAGTCAACAAGGCAGAAAACTCGTGGGCACTGGATCCATAGGAGGTTCGAATATATATAGCTCCAATCAAGGCTCTTCGGTAGCGCTTTCAGCTGACGGGAACACAGCGATCGTTGGCGGCCCAATCGACGGCGGCTGGGCGGGTGCAATTTGGATTTATCATCGCAGTGATGGTGTGTGGACTCAACAGAGTGATAAACTCATTGGAACCGGACGAGTCTTGATCTCCGATTTCGGTTGTTCAATAGCTCTCTCTGCTGATGGGAATACAGCGGTAGTAGGTGGTTATGCAGATGACTCTGGGAAAGGGGCCGTTTGGGTATATATTCGCGTCAATGGTACCTGGGGCCAGCAGGACGCGAAACTCCTGGGGACTGACGCTGTCGGTGGTGCCTACCTAGGTTGTTCTGTTTCGCTTTCTGCAGATGGAAATACAGCCATCGTGGGGGGATATGGGGACAACGCCGGAGCAGGTGCAGCGTGGGTATTCAACAGGCGCGGCAATGTTTGGGCCCAGCAGGGAAAAAAGATCACGGGAACAGGTGTGGATCGTGCCAACTTTGGCAGTTCGGTCTCCATTTCAGCGGACGGAAATACCGCTATTATTGGGGAGCCTGGCGATGGTAACGGGATAGGAGCGGCTTGGATATTCACTCGAGGTGCAATAGGGTTTGCAGAGAAGGGTGAGCCTATTCCGCTGCGGCTGGCTCTCGTGCAGAACTACCCCAACCCCTTCAACCCGAGCACGACCATCACGTACGAGTTGCCGAACTCCTCCGAGGTAAGGTTGAGCGTGCTCGACATACTTGGTCGCGAGGTGTCTGTACTGGTGAACCGGAGGGAGAACGCAGGATCGTACGAGGTCCAATTCGAGGGCTCACGCCTCGCCAGCGGCGTCTACTTCTACCGATTGCAGGCCGGCTCGTTCGTGGAGACGAAGAAATTGTTGCTTGTGAGGTGACTCCCATCGTTTCGCCACCAAGGCCCGGGCTTCCGGGCCTTTTCTGTTATTTGAGCCGAGCGAGGGCTCTGCGGTGAAGCATCACGCACATTCCGGCATCAGGATTTCACATGTTTCAATGTTTATCTGTGACATCTGGTGCAATTCCTTGACATGGCTTAAGGAAAGAAGTAATTTCATCAAGGCGGCAGCCGAAACCTTAGCATGAGTGTGGGAGAGGCGTATCGGCTGGTGATTCCCCATGCTCATTGAGAAGCCCATTCGTCTAGTGTTTGATGGATGGGCTTTTGCCATTTCGGGTCTTCCGAATATGCGGATCAAACCCAAACGTCGACTATCTCCGCGACTTCGTCTTCGTAGTACCTCGAAGGGAACTCATGACCTCTACCAGCAGAATACTGTTGCTTCTTGCAATCGGTTTTGTGTTTTCGAGCTCTTCATTTTGTCAATGGGAGAATATTAGCGGATCAGGAGGAGGCGTCCCATATACGATAATCTCGGTGCCGAATGGATCGGACGGGAGTGATCTTTTCGTTGGCCTGAACATGGGTCGCGTTTCGCGATCGACCGACAATGGCGCGACATGGACTACTGTGAGTCTCGGATCGACGAACTCGAATGTCCTTTGTCTCCTCTCAACTGAGAATGCCAGTGGCGGGACACTACTTATGGCCGGGACAAACGGAGGTGGAGTGCTTCTTTCTTCTGACCAGGGTGCTCACTGGCATGAGAGTAATTCCGGATTGACAAACAATCTCGTTTTGACCCTTGCTTCGTGCGGGTCGAGATATTTCGCGGGGACGAGCGCGGGTGGGATATATGTCTCTACAAATGCTGGCGAGACCTGGGCTCAATCAGACAGCGGATTGATCGATACTACCGTCTACTCAATTGTCTGCATCGGGAATAAAATATTTGCAGCCACAAAGATGAATGGGGTCTTTCTCTCCTACGATTTTGGCGCAAGCTGGAACGCGGTAAATGCAGGCTTGCCAACAGGGTACATGAGCAGCCTCGTCGTTTCACCTAATTTGGGATATGACACAACTTTGTACGCGTCTGGATACGGCGGTATTTTTCGCTGGTCTGATTCTAACGGAAGCTGGTCTCTTGTAGGTCTTGCAGACCTTTACGGATATGGCTCGGGCGTATCAAGTTTCGCGGTCTCAAGAAACACCATTGTTGCTGGAACTAATAAAGGAAGTATTCTAGTATCGACAGACGGTGGGACGAATTGGAGTACAGTAAGCATTGGCGGCGGGACTGGATACGTCTATAGTCTTTCCTTTCCGTCCATCGGTTCTGATACCACGACAGTCTACGCAGGGACTGCTGGGGGGGTCTTCCAATCGACGGATTCGGGGCACCATTGGCGCTGGCGAGGGGTTGGGGGTACGATACCAGGTGCATCGTGTATAGCTGGCAGCGGGAAAATCCTTTACGCCGGATCAAATTACTTTGGACTTTTCATATCTACGAACATGGGTTCAGTCTGGCACCCAGCCAATCGCGGATTAATTCAATATGTTCTGCCTACACATACAAATGGATATTACTCAGTTACATCGCTCGCCGTGTCCCGGACACGAAGTTTTGTAGGTGCTTGGGACGGTCTATATGTCTCTATTGACAGTGGGGAAACCTGGTCGGATTTCACGACCGGCTTATCTCTAGATCATTGGCCAGACGGAGGTGCAGTTGGCCCAATCATCATATCCGGTCAATCACTTTGGGCGGGTACCTCCTATAATGGCGTGATTCGATCGACTGATGACGGGGCAACTTGGGCTGAAGTGAATACCGGCTTGCCATATATGAAAGTCAATAATCTGGCGCGATGTGGTGGCAAACTCTACGCAATGAGCGGTGCGGTCTTCGTTTCAACGAACGAAGGGAACACGTGGCTTACCGCTGATGTACCATTCTCGAACTTTGGTGGTATGGTCGAGGTAGGTTCCACTCTGTATTCCGGAGGGGATATGGGTGTCTTTCGATCAACAAACGACGGAACAACATGGAGTGCAGCCAACTCCGGATTGACGGACAGTTCAATTGTGACCCTTGCGACTACAAGTGACAGCTGTTGCGGTACTGCTATCTTTGCACGGACGTCTGACGGAGACATATATTGCTCTTTGAAAGGAAGCACGGAATGGTCTTCGATACGTCAAGGATTGCCTCAAGCGGCGGTAGCTACCCTCGCGATTGTCGACTCGAATGTGATTGTGGCGGTCGACGGGAACGGGGTGTGGAAACGCTCGTTGAGGGAAATAATAGACTCCCTTTCGCCTCGAGCCGGATCGATCCGCGTTACCATTCAAAATGTGCCTGGTTATGGCCCCGTGGATGCAAGGACTAGCGTGAGCCTTATGGCTAGTAGTGGCCAACTTCTTCGGAGTGAGACGTGCGACTCTTCAGGGTCAGTGGAGTTCGACGATGTTAGAGCGGACACAGGATATTCGATTCGAGTGAACACAGTTCCTTCCTCTCCATCGAAAATCTACGGCAACGAATACTGGGGTGAGAGAAAGGGTCTTGGCATTGCGGGCGCAGAAACGACAGCAGTTACATTCATGAGAAACGCACCATATACTTCCAACATCCTAGTTTTCAATAACAGTACGAATGAAGTTGTGACCGGAAATATCCCATTCGGAACTCCGATTAAGGTCTCTGTCGAAATCACAAACCCGAACGAGCAGGGGAGCGTTCCCCAATCAGTGAGATGTGCATTGACGCTCGATAGGGATAAGCAGGCGGGCTATGATTTCCAGGATACATCCACCGTGCGTCTCATGGCTGTTGGGACAAAAGACACATTCAACTTTGTTCTCACCGCACCTGATTCGGGTAAGTATTTCCACGTAGCGGGCGCACTTGTAGAGCAAGGAGTAAACTCAATCGTTACGGAAGGTGGGACTTGGGGCTCGATACCGACATTCATTGTGGATCCGCCACCACCATCAACTGTGTTGATTACAGTTCAATCCAAACCGGAATCGTGCGTGTTCACCGTCGACGACTCCACGTATTCTGCCCCGCACAGCTTCGTGTCGGTGATTGGCTCGTCGCACAGGATCGGGACGACAAGCCCTCAGTTGACGCAATTCGGTACGAAGCATACTTGGTTGCATTGGAGCGATGGGGATTCCCTTTCCCATCAAGTAACGACACCACCGCAGAGCACGACGTACGCTGCCTTGTTTGATACATCGTACTACGTAACAATGTCTTCCGGCAACGGTGGATCGGTCGACCCATCGAGCGGATGGTTCACAAGCGGGACGCACGTTCGAATTGTGGCTCGGCCAAACACAGGATGGAGGTTGAGCCAATGGATCGGAGTCGGGAAAGGCTCATACAGTGGCACAGACACAGCCGCCACAATCGTAATGGATAGCGTGATTACGGAAACTGCCGCGTTCGAGCCGGCTACCGGCATTACCGATCTCGGCCTTGGAATCCCTTCCACATTTACCCTGGACGGGAATTATCCGAACCCGTTCAATCCCACGACGACGATTCGATTTGGCGTTTCGAAGCAATCGACGGTGCGCATTACGGTCTACAATGTGCTGGGTGAGCTTCTCGGACTGCTGGTCGACGGTGAAGTAAGCGCGGGTTATCATGACGTCCGATTTGACGGATCGACACTTTCAAGCGGTGTTTACCTGTATCGGATAGAAGCAGGAAGTTTCGTTCAGACGAAATCGCTTCTGTTGGTGAAGTAGTCAGAGGAGCCACTCAGCTTCGTGATAGGTACACAGCGAGGTCCTGCGAGTAGTTCCGCCGCAGGTGAAACGCGGCCGTTAAGCGGCGTCCTAGTGGGCGATCATGGACAGACAACAATTGTTGCTCAAATTCCAGGCCGAAGCGATCAAGGCGGTCTCCATTCTGAAGCAGTCTGACGGAATAGAACTGAAACCGAATGATATCTATCGGTGTCTGATCGATTTCTTTGAAGTGTCAGATACCCCAACAGAGGTATTCTTCAGAGAGTTAAATGCTGGCGAAATGGCAAACGCGGTCCGAAGGCGGATGTCAACACCACCCTGCTTAGGGATTATCGCGTTCAACGTGACCATTCTGCCAAATGGAGTTCCGAGCTACTTCGAGAAAGCACAAGTTCGAATGCAAGGAGAGATCTGGACTATTCATTTGGCGGATTCAGATGGATTTCCTTCAAATCCGCATGCACATAATTACCAGAACAACTACAAACTTCATTTGGGAAATGGTCTTTTGTATCGGCGTCGCGAAATCATCAGTCATATTTCCAAGAAGAATCTCATGACGATTCGAAGTCGAATTGTCGAACTGATACCTAATATTCAATTGCCACCCCTCTCGGAGTGAGTGTGGATGCCAACTAGCAAGCGGCTGGAGCTGACGGAAGGGCCCTCCATCAGAAGTGGCCAGCGTGAAACGACTTCAAGAAACGAAACAACGGTGCGGCGAAGATCTCAACTTACCGTGCCTCAATCAAAGGACCAATTTCCGCCGCAGCTCAGCCGTGGGTGTTAGGCGGGCACACTTTGTTGTGAAAGGAACACAAATGAGCCTGCTCGCTCTCGCCTCAGTCATGTTTTTCAATTCGTGCTTGCAGTGCCAGCCCAGCCTGAAAACTTCGGGAATATCGGACTCGGGCTTTGCATTCTATCTGCTGCGTGACTCAACAATCGCCACGTTCCAAATACTCAATGTAAGTGTCGATAGCTTGGCTCTCGCGCGAGAGCCGGTTTTCACAGCCCGCGACATCAAGACGTATTCCTGGTCAACGCATACATTTGTTCTCAAGCCCCAGCCGGATTCTCTTTTCAAGGCTATTATCACCGTGAGTCGAAGATCGAGAGACGTACCATTTGTTATCACCATAGGCGATGCACGAATATACCTTGGGGAATTCAATTCGCCGTTCTCATCATTGTCGCCGCCAGGTCCCTATATCGCCATTGGTTCCAGGTCGCCTTACAAGCTGAATTACTCACAACCGTCACGGCAACCAGAAAGAAGGCCAGATAAACGAATTCATGTTGCACTTCAAGCTGCGGGTGTACTGATCGACTAGTGGCGTGTGGCTGCCTAAGGTGCGGCTGGAGCTGACGTAAGGTACCGTGTACAAAAGTGGCCGGTGTCGACTTCAAGTATCGAAACAACGGTGAAACGTTGTCGCCCCTGATCATTGCGAAATGGTGGAAGCGTATTCCGTGCAGATGAAACGTGGACGTTAGGTGGCGCTCAACGATGCATCAACCTTCCGAGCCAGTGCAGTGACCCGAGTCGACGTGCTCAATTTCGTGCGTGAACATTCGTTTGCCGTCCAAGCGAGCGTCTCTTCTCAGGGGCGACCCCAAGCGGCAATTGTGGGATTCGTAGTATCCGATGCCTTTGAAATCTTCTTCGACACTGTTGTCGCCTCAAGGAAAGTGGGCAATCTCAGACACAATCCCCTTGTTGCACTGGTAGTTGGCGGTCAGATCCCTGGCGATGAGCGCGCTGTTCAAATCGAAGGGATAGCCGACGAGCCAGTTGGTGCCGATCTCAGACGTCTGAACGCTCTTTACTTCAAACGATTTCCGGACGGGCGGGAGCGCGAACATTTGCCCGGCATTGCCTACTTTCGCGCAAAGCCAGTTTGGATTCGGAATACCGACTATGATCAGAATCCAGCTCAGATTGTTGAATTTCATTTTCCATCATAGTTACGCATCCTTACAATCGGCCAACTGGCGGATGCTTCGACAAATAAGGCCAGCGTTAAGCGAGTTCAAAAAACGAATCTAGCTTTGTCACCAGAATCGTTTGACCCTTGCCGTGAATTTAGCGAAGTGCCGCGGCAGTCCAGCCGCGGGTGTTAGGCGGGCATGCGGGATTCACCGCAGGGGGGCTTGCCAGAAAGCCTTTGAGTTATTTGTCTTGTATTCAAGAAGACCGTTTGATACACCCTTTCTCGAAATGACGTCGGGTTTCTGGGAGAAGTACTCAAGAGGAAGGAGTTCAACATAACTGACAGTCTTGCTGTCTGCGTGAGTTTCAAGATTGTATGTGCTATTGACGGGGCACTCGAGCCGGTACAGATTCTTCGCCATGTATGTGCCCAAATAATATGCAGCAGTCACGGGCTGACGATTGTTCCAGTTAGCATCAGGATTCAGAATCAGCGGAGACCCGGTGATGATGCGATCGCGCACCTCTTCAATCCCCAGTAATTCGCCTTTCTCGTTCATCACGTAGACATTGTTGGTCGGGTCGATCCAGATCCATTTCTTGAGAGAAGGGGCGTACACCATGTTGATGACATGACAGTCCTGATCAATCCCAAGGCTGTCTTTCGGAAGGCATGTAACGAACCGTGAAGCGAATCCCAACGAAAGATAGCACTCGTTCAAGACCGTTGCCAGGCCCCGGCAGTTGAGACCCCGCTGTTCTTGTGCGCACGCCTTGATCAAGCTTATGGCATTCATCTCTGGTGGATTGTTCTTGTCGCCGTCATGGGGGATCAGGTTGTGGACCCAGTGCATGAGCGAGAGGATCTGCAATACGTCGCTGCAGGTTCCCGCGATGGAATCAAGCCGCATCCCCCGCCTCAGGGCGGCGAGGTTCGGATCGTCCTTTGATTCATATGTGAACGCAGGAAACGGCCGGGTATCCAGGGTGTCGTATGCGCGGGCGCGCCCAAGAATTGCCCGGTAGTCGAATTCATTCCGTAGGCTTGCATGCAGAGCGATGAAGTCGGGACTGTTGTGCAGAGAAAGCAGGTCGCTGTCCTCAAGAAGATGCTTGTAGTTGGTGTAGCCGACTCCCACCGCCTTCTGCAGATACTCGATTGCGGCTGTCGTATTGCCGGTCATGGCGTACGTACAGGCGAAATTGTAGTACGCGGTGCTCAGAAAACCGGAAACCCGTTTTTGTTCATTGCTGTCAAGTCTATTGTATCGGTCTATCATCTCGTCCAAGAGAACACCGTATGTCTTCACGTCACGCCGGTCGTACGCCCGGAGAAAGAGACTATCCTGCCGTGTGGCAAAACTCTCGAACTCCTGGGCGACGGCAGGCAGGGCAGATGCAGCGGCAACAAGAGACAGGAGAATAATCCGGGTGAAGGATCTAACAGGCATGGAGGGTCTCAGGAGATGGAAGAGGAAGGTTTTCACTCATTGAGCAGGAGTTCGAACGCGCTACGGACATTCGCAATATAGAGATCGAGCACTTAAAGTCAACCTTGGCAAACATATGGAATCCTGACCTGAGACCATGGTTCACGCGGATTGGTGAAGTCCTCGGACTGGAGGGGCCCGCCGAAGGCGGGACGGATTTGGTTCTTCATATTGGCTGGATCCGCTGCAACAGTCGCGAAATCTCCGAGCGCTTGAGAATGTCCCGTTCCTCTTTTCAATTCGAGCGAGAATTCAGGCGCGAAACTGAAGATTAGCGCGCGCTAGCGGCAGATTTCGGATGGAGGATGGATGGAGAGTTCGGTTGCTCGTATGGTGGAAAGCACCATAACGTAGCTCCTGCTACTGCATAATTGTTTGTCCTTCGGGCTTACCTTGTTCCCCCAGCAAGCGTCACTTCGAAGATATCGTTGTGACGCCATGCGTAGCAGATGTATGAATAGCGGTAATTCCCCAGTCGGCTCTCCTGCATTCTCTGATCATATTTCTGTGCTTTCCGCAACGATATTCGACTGCAACTACTATGCTATAGAACGTCCCCATTCAGCACCAGACCCGAAAAACACTTCTTTGGCTAGCTCCGTAATCTTTCTGTCAATGTGTGGTGACCTCTGGCAGGTCGTCGACAACCGAGTTGAAGAGTCTGCGTTTTCATCGGAGAGAGTTTTGAGATTGTATTGTTCTTGTGCGCCTTGCCTTTCCTCGCGGCAGCCGCTCAATAGCGTTGCGCTCATGCTGAGAGACTCAATATGCTCTTGATTGTCAAGAGAGAGTAGACAGCGTTGACAAAGGCGAACTTCCAGCCGCCTCGTCGAAGGCTTTTGTAGGTGTTATACGCATCGGTCCGATGGTGTTCAGCCAGCCAGATGTTTCTTCGACACGCTTGCCATGGCACGCAACAAGTATTCCGGCGCGATCGACGGCCGACCAGTGTCGGAATAGAACGCCTCAAGGCGGCTCGAGAGCTCTGCACGAATCGGATCGATCAGTGTGCGCAACTGTCCCAACGGATGGTTCTGAGGGATTCGGTCTTCTTGTAACACTTAACTAAAAAGCACAGGTTGCTTCTCTTGTTCACCACGCATGGTGTCTGGACCACGTCATGAAAGTTGATCTGCAAACACAATAGATCAACGTGACGATCCGACACATGTGGAAAACTATTTCGAAGGGTTGTTCAACAGCCTGCTAAACCTTCGACCTCGAGAAGGCGCCATCCTGAGGTCAGCCAACCAGTGACGACTTTCAAATGAAGGAAAATCGAAGGAGTAGTTAACAGATTCACATCATGTACGGGGGAGGTCATGCCAGAAATAGTTCCTTGTCCGGTCTGCAGAGGTAACGACTTAATTCCGTTTTCGATGACATTTCGACCAGGCTATCCGCATCTATCGCGTACACAATGCAGAACATGTGGCGTGGTCTTCGCGAACCCCATGGCGACTGAAAAAGAATTGTCTGGATTCTATAGTTCGTATTATGATAAAGGACGATTCGGTGAGGGTCAGACAAAGCAACATTTGACAGATTTTGTGGCCCAATTGAAAGGCCAAGATCGATCACGAACAGAGCGCGAACTGGAATACTTTCGGAAATACTACTCTATTCCGAAATCGACTGGGAATTTCCTCGACATTGGATGCGGATTGGGACGAGCATTGGTCCTGGCTTCGCTTTTAGGTTTTGAGGTTGCTGGAACTGAGTACGATCCAGACGCCATACAATTCTGCAAAGGCCTGCTGCCAAACGCTAAATTCGTTCAAGGCAATCTTCACGAGGCCAAATTCTTGAGTGGCAGTTTTGATTTCGTTCTCCTCTATCATGTGATCGAACACGTTCGCGACCCACATGTGTTGCTTGCGGAGATTCGGAGAGTTTTGAAACCGAATGGCATTTGTTTTATCGGGACTCCGAACATCGACGCGCCTGTCTACGGTTTCCATCGCGTGTTGTCCTTTCTGTCATTACACGTACCATCAATTGTAGACGGTCTCGAACATACGATTGTTTTTTCGAAACCAGGTCTTTCTCGTCTACTCACGGACGAAGGTTTTGAAATTGTGCATCACCGACTAGAGGGTCATACGGAATCATTCGCGACGATTTGTCGAAGCTCAGATCTCGTATCACACAAGTTGGTGCGACTTGCGCAAAAGATGTTTAATATCAATCAAGTGGTGGTGTGCAGGAGGAGAGGGTGAGGAAGAAGTCAATATTATTCTTCACAGTGGCTCAGATCTTTATGGTTCAGGGAAGGTTCTTTCGATCGTGGTTCAGAATACGATTGAAGGGATATCCCTGTCACGTTGTGCTGCCGGAAAATGGGCCTCCTGATTCCGTATTGCATAATTGTGGCGCGAAAATTACCATCTTCGACATGGGAGTGTTCCGGCGCAGATACGCTAAATTCACGGGGGTGCTGGATCGTCTCTGGAGTGTGGTGACAAGTTGTTCTGCTCTAATACCGATAGTAAGGAAAGAAAAGATCGATGTGATATCTAGCAACACAAGCGCCATTTTTGCAGGAGCGATCGTTACAACCCTATCGCGCAGACCAGACATCTGGCACGTACACGAAATATTTGTAACACCGAAATGGTTTGCGAGAGTGATGGCAATTATTGAGCTTCGCATAAGTAAAGGAACGGCGAATCGTCGTCTCCAAGACAATCGACTTGCATGCATACACGCCCAGAGTCGTTTCTGGGAACTTCGGAGCTTGCGAGTGATCCTGTGGAGTCGGCTGTGGAGATGTGACTGGCTGGCGGAAACGGTATTGGAGAGAGCAAAGTCGGCTCGATTCCAGATGTGTTCGGCGGGATTGAGTTTAGGCGCATACGCCGGGGGGAATTCTGAATGCAGTCGTGGGTCTTTGTTAAGGAATGCTTGGATGGCACGATGATGGCGGGTCGTCTGTTTATCTGATCCTCTCGAATTATCCAATATTTGTTGACCTGCGGGGAGGAAATTCTGGGTGACTTTTCCGCACATCCGTCATGTTGGGAGGATGATATAATGTGAACCTTTGTGATGTCGGCATGCTGTGGCAAGTTCAGCGCTTACGAGGTTGCATTTAGTATTCTCAATGCGGACAATACGTGGGAGACGAAATCTGTGACCATCCGACGATTTCACATGCTTTGCACGCCCGCAAGTCGTTCGACTTATCCCGACTGTCCAAAATGCCAAGCCAGCGTTCGAGACTAGCAGTACGCTGACAATGGACCGTCGCGTTGACTCCAAGGGAGGTCATTCCATGAGACTCCTGCATTGTTCAATCTACTCCCTTCTGATGATTCTGTGGATAACTGCAGGCCATGCCGGCTACTTACACAGGATCCCGGTGACGGTGCAGCAACCTAACGGCACATTGGTCCACTGCTTTGCCACCGGCGATGAGTTTCACAGCTGGCTTCATGACGAGAACAATTATACCATCATACAAGATGACGCCTCAAGATACTACGTCTTCGCCACGCTTAAAGTCGGCCAGCTCACCCCAACATCGTTCTTGCCCGGCAGGGATGACCCCGCACGTGCGGGTCTGATTCCCGGCGCCAACATCGCACCTGAGCAATGGGCCAAAAAACGAACAACAATCCTCTCCAAGTATCCTGTACGAGTGAGTAAAGCGCCCACGACAGGCACAATCAGCAATATCGTCATCTTCATCCGTTTCAGTGATCAGGAGGAATTTGCGGCATCACCAGCCGAGTACAGTGAAATGTTCAATGCCTCGGACGAAGGGGTCAGTTCGCTCCATAACTACTTTCGGGAAGTTTCGTACGGGGCTCTTGACGTATCCTCGACCTTCTATCCGATTTCGACAGGTGCCACGGTCTTGTCGTATCAGGATTCCGAACCCCGCGCATATTACACGCCGTACAGTAGCACAAACCCCCTTGGTTACACGGGTGAAAACCAGGGAATTCGTGAACAGACACTGCTTCGCCGGTCGGTTGACGCCATTGCTGATCAGGTTCCCAACAATCTCATAGTCGATGATAACAATGATGGATACGTGGACAATATCTGTTTCATTGTGAGGGGATCACCCACCGTGTGGGGGACGATCCTCTGGCCGCATGCGGGGTCAATGATATCAGACGAAGAACACATCATTGCAGGCAAAAAGGTCGCGAGCTATAATCTCCAGGTCGAGTCTGAAGCACGGGAGGGCGTGTTATGTCATGAGATGATGCACAGCCTCGGTGCACCTGACCTCTACGAGTATTCATATCGGATTAACCCCGTAGGAGTCTGGGATCTGATGGCAGAGACGAACAATCCTCCACAGCATCCCAGCACCTACTTGAAATACAAATACCTGAAGTGGATCTCCTCGATACCCGAGATTTCCGCCAGTGGGTCATACACTCTCAACCCCACCACAAACGGGTCGAACAATTGCTTCCGTATCGCATCGCCGAATTCATCAGGAGAGTATTTCGTCCTGGAATACAGACGCAGGACCGGCATATTCGACTGGACCTTGCCCGGTGAAGGACTCATCATATATCGGATTAATCCTGCTGGTGTTGGCGATCTGTCTCTGCCGCATGAAGTGTATATCTACCGCCCCGGCGGAACCACAAGCGCGACTGGTGAAATCTACCTTGCAGGGTTATCGAGTACCGAGGGGAGAACTTCGATCAATGACGAAACGAACCCTTCAAGCTTTTTATCAGACGGCACCCCCGGTGGCCTCAACATCTCGGACGTGGGTGCGCTGGGCCCATCGATCACGTTTCGCGTCTCTGTCGGGACTGCCCCGTTACTCTCGAGCATATCACCGACGCATATCAATGCAGGCGGCCCTGCCGATACGATCGATGCATGGGGAGAGAACTTCATTGCTTCGTCAGTGGTACAATTTAATGGGGTCGGGAAGAAGACCACATTTCTCAGTGCCACTCATCTTCAGGCGGTCATAACGTCCCGGGACCTCGCGATTCCCGGGGTGTACCCTATAACCGTTGTGAACACCGGGGGCGACACCTCAAATGCGCTCATGCTCACCGTGAACGAAGTCCCGCCTGGATCGCTGGCCGTGTCGGTGAGTAATGCGGAAGGCTGGCCAATGGTCGGAACGGCGACAGTGGAACTGTATGGGGTGAATGGACAACTCGTCGCAGGCCGGAACACGACGACAGGTTCTCCAGCGGTATTCGACAGCGTTCCTGCAGGAGTCAACTTCTGGTACGATGTGCGGTACAATTCTGTACCAGCAAAATACTGGGGAGAAGAATACTGGGGACGGAAAACTGCGGTCACAATCCTGTCGGGACAGACGACCAACGAATCGTTCATTCGGAATACCCCTTACGTCACCGATGTCCTGGTATACGACTCGTCATCAAATCAGAAGGTCACGTCCGCGGTCGCAGTGGGAACTCCCCTGAAGATTGAAATCACTGTGAAGAACCCGAATAATCCGGGTTCGCTGAATTGGCCCGTGATATTTGTGGGAGCTTTGATAGACCGCGACGAGATGTATCCTTACGACGATACGGTCTCGGGAACCTTGAGTGCTATACGGGGGACGTCAAACACGATGTCGTCCTATTTCCGCCCGATGGGGAGCGGCCTGTATCGATACAACGCCGGCTTACGGATCTATCCGGTCGACGACAGGGTTGTTGGATGCGATGGCTCTGCATGGGCTTTCCTTGTCGACGTAGCACCTCATCCTTTAGTCATTACAAGCAGCTCGCCATTGCCCCCTGGAACCGTGGGGAGCACCTACGCTTCGTCGCTGAGCGCTGCGGGGGGAATGCCACCCTATTCCTGGTCTGTCGCTGGAGGCTCGTTACCGCACGGGCTCGTGCTCGCCAGTGACGGAAATCTGGCAGGGACCCCCGATTCTACGGGAACCTCAACGTTCACTGTGAAGGTTGCCGATGCTGCAGACTCCTCGGCGACAAAAGCGCTTAGCTTGACAACCATGGGCCCCCAAACTGGCGCGCTCGCAATCACAGTCGTCAATGCGGAGGACTGGAGTCCGATCGCGACGGAAGGCATCGTCCGGCTCTATGACACTACAGGCGTCCTGGTTGCCACCGGCACGACCGACACAAATTCAACGGCGTTCTTCGAGAATCTCAAGGCGCCTCGGAGCTACCGGTATCGCGTGTGGTACAGTCTCCAGACACCTCGCGGGGAGGAGTACTGGGGTCAGAAGGATAGTGTTGGAGTCTCCCACGAGCAAACGACCAGGGAGTCGTTCAAGAGGAACGCTCCCTACGTGAGGTGGACCAAAATCCTTGACACGTCCTCTGGCAAGGAGATTACCGGAGCCCTCGCCGTCGGCACCCCGCTGCGGTTGGTTCTGGACGTGAAGAACCCGGCGGATCCTGGAGCACGAAACCAGGCCGTGGCCTTCAGCCTGCACGTCGACCGGGATACGACCGCGCCGTACGATTTCGCGGACTCGACGGTGTTCGCGTCAATGGACGCCGGGACGGAAATCCAGCGTGCGTTCTTGTTCACGCCTCGAGACACCGGCATCTACAAAGGCCGCTCCCATGTGGATTGCCTGCTGGATAGTCTCCCCGTCACATGCTTTGGAAATACGTGGCTCACGCTCTTTTCGTCTACGCTTCCCGTTCCCGAACCCTTAACGCTCTGCTTCCCGTCGCACAACAGCGTCGTATCCTCGGACAGCGTTCGGCTGGAATGGATGCGAGGAACTCCAGCCGTGGAGAGGTACGAGGTCGATTGCGCTTTCGATTCCCTGTTCACATCCTGCTCCGTAGACACCAACGTGTCTGATACCACACTGGTTGTCCGTCGGCTCGGGAACAACATGTGGCATTTCTGGCGTGTGCGAGCTCAGAATGCCAGCGGCTGGGGGCACTACAGTGAAGTGGGGAAGTTCCGGACGATGTACCTTGGGGTCGACATCGCCAATGGAATCCCCACCGTGTTCGGGCTGCACCAGAACTATCCCAATCCCTTCAACCCCACAACGACCATCCGTTACGCGGTCGCACATCGTTCACATGTGCTATTGACCGTCTCTAACACGCTCGGTCAAGAAGTTGCGGAACTGGTAAACTGCGATATCGAAGCCGGCTACCACTCCGTGCAATTCAACGCCCGCAATCTCGCGAGCGGCGTCTACTTTTATCGCCTGACTGCGGGCAGCTTCACGACTACCAAGTCGATGCTCTTGGTTCGGTAAGACGATCTACTGTGCTCCGTCGCCTGCATAACCCAATAGCGAAAGCATCATCAACCCGTAGCGCTTCCCCAGCTCTCTGTACCCAGCCGCATTGAAATGCAGATGGTCAGGACGACTTGTGCAGCCCTTCGAGGATATGACGTGAGCATTGGGAATCGTTTTCGGCAGTTCGTCAATGACCGTATTCATGGCCGCACACGCGCCGCTCTGATCGGCATTGACGAGCTCTCCGGCAAGCAGCGGCACTTCTTCGGACTTGAGATTCAGGTCCTTGATAAGGTTGTCATAGATCGCTTTGACCTTCGACGGCCACTCTTTGTCATTCGGGTTTGACTCTCCCTGATGCAACAGAATTCCCTTGATCACACCGTCTTTCTGGGCCAGCCTGCCCATCTCAACGAGACGGGCATACGGATTTCCGCCGTAGCCTTCGATGATGGGCTTCATCCACGTTGGCGCCGTTGAAGCGTACGACTCATAGTTGGCTTTGTCGAAGAGTTCAATCTTGCACCCGGCAACGGAGACATTGACAATACCGACCCTGATGGTCTTCGGAAGATTGGCAACCAACGTTCTGCCAAAATAGTCGGCGGGACAAAGACCCGTGGTGCTCCTGCACAGTGGAGGGACAGCAGGATACCAATTCCCTTCTTTTCTGCCCATCGTGGGAAAATCAACCGCAGCCAGAACCTGGAAACGACTATCCACCGTTGTGTCCTGCGGCTCAACCCCGGGGAAGCCCTCCATGTTCGACTGTCCAAAACAGAGGAATACGTAGAAGGTTGTATCTTGGGAGAAGGCATTCATCGCTGCGAATAGCAATCCTGCAAACAAGAAGAGTTGTGTCTTCATTTTCATCGGAGTAGGAATATTTGTTGAACTTGATATAATCTGGTTTTCATCAAATGTCAAGGGGAACTGCGCGGAAATTCTCTCAACAAGAAACAACGTTTCCAATTGTGGCGCAACACTTTACGGTCTACGGCGTATCATAGGGGGTCCCACCTTCCCTTCCGACTGCCAAAGAGGACAGATTCCATGTGAACAATCCGGTTGGTCTGTATTTGCCTCCTCTCCGCGGCTACGGCCTTCAGTCAGTCCAGCTCCCTTGACCTTACACTCGGAAAGACGGGCTTCAGCTTTGGGAATGGACAGGACATGACCGGGATTCGATTTGCCTGGCGCGATGGACATTCCAATCGGGTGAACGGGACTCTCGATCGAACTGGTCTCGCAAGGCGTCATGACCGGTGTCAACTTCGACGGCTACAGATTAAAGGCACCGGTGATTTCGGGTGCGAATGGATCCGTTCTCTGGACAGAGTCCACTGAATTGACTGGTGTCACCGTTGCCGGCTACAACCGAACGTTCGGTGTGTAGCGGGGTCTTGTTATCGGCATCTTCAATCACACCGAGAATCTCCTCGGGGTTCAAATCGGCCTCCTGAACTACGCGGAGAATAACCCTTCATGGGCAAGAATTCTACCGTTTATTAACGCTAACTTCTCATGTACCTTCCACTCGTCTGTAGATGATGGTCTCGACAGCCATCCGCTACTTAAAATCCGGCATCGGGATTTCTGATGTCTGGATCTTTGACTGTATCAAGCGCACAGTTCCTTGACATGCTTCTGGGGTAAGGGTAATTTTCAAGAGACGACAGCCGAATATATCGCACGGGAGTGCGAAAATCGTTTTGGCTGAGAACCCAGGTGCTCATTGAAATGAAGCCCTTTCATCGTGATTGATGAATGGGCTTTTGTCATTGACAGGGCAGTGCTATTCACCAACGTTGGCTACCTGAGCAGGCAACACCTTTGGACCAAAGATTGAATTTGAATGAGGACTCTATGAGATATTTCCTGATGCTCGTTCTCTGCGCGGTCCTGTTGCAGGGTACTCTCTGCGCACAACCCGCAATCGCAAATAAGTTTGTCTACCGTTCTCACACGTTCAACGGGACAACTCTCCCGTATCGACTGTTCATTCCTGACGGGTATTCAAGCGCGAAGAAGTACCCCATCATGTTCGCGCTCCACAGTGCCGGAGAGCGGGGAACAGACAACAACACGCAGATTACGCAGACGCGGTTCGCCACTTGCTGGGCGGATTCTCTCGCTCAGCTGCAGCATCCCTGTTTTGTCGTGGCTCCTCAGTGCCCGATGACCGGCGGATGGAGTACTTCGGACCCCACATCCCCAATTCGTCCCGAGCTTGCGACCGCGATCGACATTCTGGACTCCCTTATCCGGGAATTCTCGATCGATACCAACCGGATCTATGTCACGGGTTTCTCAATGGGCGGAAACGGAACGTGGGAAGTCATTATGCGGTTTCCCAATCGTTTCGCCGCAGGTGTCCCAATGAGCGGGGCTGCGAATCCGGCATTCGCCTACTTGTGTGCGGATGTGCCCATCTGGGACTTCCACGGTACAGTTGACGCGCTGGTCCCCGTCCAATATTCGCGCGCGTTAGTTGATTCGCTCCGCGCCCTTGGCCGATCGGCGGTCTACACGAATTGCCACAACCTGGATTGCTCTGGACTTCCGGACAGCGCCATCGCCATGGCGGTGAGAAGCCACGAGGATCTCTTCTTCACGGAGATCAAGAACTTCGGCCATACTTATGGCATCTGGGGCACCACCAGCAACTATCCGTATCTCCCTGCCTGGTTGTTTGACAAGTATAAGAAGCGGCCGGGATCGGTAGCGCTCACCAGTCTGAAATCCTATGCCATGCTCAGCGGCAACGCGACCATAAGTTGGAGCTCGACAACAGGGGACAGCGTGGAAATCTGGTTTTCCCCCGACGCTGGGACGTCCTGGCAACCCGTTGCGAACGTTCCCAACACGGGGTCATTCGTCTGGAACAGCGCCCTTGTGCCGGACTGTGCGTTCGGATCCATCAAGGTGTTTCTGAAGACCGGAGAAGGGTTCATCATCGGGAGCGACCGCTCCTCGTATTTCGCCGTTCACAATACACAGAACGTTCCGCCGTTCGTCAGGCTGCTCAATGATGTGTTCACTACCGGCCTTGCCATTCAGCAGGACTCGCTCGACTTGAGCATCCTCACCGGCGATCCCGCAGGATCCGTGCTCGGTACCCTGGTCCAGTACAGCAGCGATAGCGGTTCGACCTTCGCCCGAGTCGACTCGTTCGCGGCCGCCACGAATCCCGCGCCCCAGGTGAGGCGGATCGGCCTCGGCCCTCTCGCCAACAGCAATCAGGCGGTCCTCGCGCTGACTGTCGATAACGGGTCCATGACTGCACAGGCGAAGAGTTACACATTTCCGAAGGTCACTCACCGGTTGCCCGGCACGGCCGTCACACGCACGGCGGGACCATCAGCGGGAACAGTGATGGTTCATGTGGTCACTCCTTCGGCGCTTACCGGGCATCACTACCGCGTGACATTCGATGACACATCCTCCGCTCTCAAACAGTATGCGGTGCGGGATTTAGACCGCGGCGCCTCGGTTGTCCAACATGCCACGGAAATGGACGGCGTGAAGGAAGGACCTCTCTTTGACGGCATCCGTCTTGTGATTGCCGATGTGACGGTGCCGAGCGTCATTGCCGACAGCACACGCTGGACCAAGGGGGCTTCAACGCTGAGGCCGACTATTCGCGTTCCGACCAACGGGAAAGCCAATTTCAATGACTACCGCATCACCTTGTTTTCCAGCGTCGTGGATACATCGATCGGGGGATTTGGGCCGGTGGCCGCTCCACTGAAGTTTCTCGTCTGGAATGTGACGATCAATCGGAAGGCCGCTGTTGTCTACTACGATGCCAACGGCGACAGCACGATCGGGCCCGACGTCAGGATTGATATCCTTGATTCCAATGGCACAGCGGGTCTCGTGCCGGCCTGGTCATTGATATTTGTCGGGCAGGCGGGAGACGTCGTGCCAGTGGCCGGCGATCAATTTCTCTTGAGCACTGTGAAGCCGCTGACATCGTCCGATGTGTACGAGTTTACTGGGACAGTCTCCGCAGTCCCGCCGGATGTGGCCCCACAGGCGTTCTCGCTCGAGCAAAACTTTCCCAATCCGTTCAACCCGGTCACCACGATCAGGTTCGGGGTGTCAACGCCGGTGAACGTGGACCTGAGCGTCTATGACATTCTGGGCCGGAGGGTGGCGGTACTCGTGAATGAGAGAATGGGATCGGGTTACCACCAGGTGAAATTCGATGGAACCCATCTGGCATCAGGCGTCTATTTCTATCGGTTGACCGCGGGCAGCTTCATGCAGACACGGAAATTGCTCCTCTTGCGTTGATCAGCAACGTTCAGTGAAGAAGAAGGCCCGGGATCTCCAGCAGGTTCCGGGCCTTTGTGTCATGGATGACGAGTCCATCAGTCCCAATAAAACCATCCATGCGGCTTCCGGAAACTCCCTGCGGCCCGAAGATGTTGTCAATTGTGTCTGAGGTCAGACTCCCATGCTTGCCACCATCTTCGAAATCTCTCACACCGCGGCTGCAATGTGCTCCGCCGGCATCGCACTCCTCGTGATCGGAGTGTGGGCCTCCATGAAGGAGATCGGCAAGGCCCGCGGCCTTGACAGGATCGCGGCCCTCACCAATGTGTGCTTCGCCATCCCGCTGGCGGTGTTCGGTGCTCTCCATCTTTTCGGACCCGAGTTCGTCCGGGACCTTGTGCCGGAGTATATGCCATGGCGTTTGTTCTGGTCATATTTCGTCGGCGTTGCGTTGATCGCCGCGTCCGTGAGCATCGCCACCGGGATTTGGGTCCGATGGTCCGGTCTGCTCTTCGGCATCATGATGTTTTTGTTTGTCGCGATGATCCATTTTCCCGGGGCGTTGTCCAGCCCGAACGACAGGATTATCTGGACGATCGTCTTCCGCGAGATGTCGTTCGGCGGCGCCGCCTGGATTCTTGCGGGAACTTCCATCGACGGATGGCACGGAAAAAGCAAGAGCACGCTGCTCAACGTGGGGCGGGTGCTGGTCACGATGGCCATGATTGTATTTGGCGTCGAGCATTTTCTGCACGCGACGGGACTCCCCGGCGTTCCGCTCAAGAAGGAGATGCCGACATGGATTCCGGGTCGCGAGCTCATTGATTACCTGACGGGCGCAGCCCTTCTTGTTGCAGGGGGAAGCGTTCTCCTTAACAAAGCGACGCGGATGGTGGCAACCTGCGTCGGCGGTTGGATTGTGCTGTTGGTCCTCGTCATCTATGGTCCCGTCTTGATTATGGCTCTCTCCGACCCGCAGACCGGAGTCCAGATAGTCGGGATCAACTACTTCGCCGACACGCTCCTGTTCGCCGGTGCCATCCTCGCCCTGGCGAAAGCGGCTCCGCGATCCTCCGCATAACTCGATCAGATTCACCGCTCGTCGTACAGACGAGAGAGCACCCCTTTGCATTTGTGTCCTTGATGGGAACCTGAACGAACCTTGGTTCCTCCGAGAATTCCGCTTATATTGCCGCAGGATTCCTCCTGCCCCCCAAAGCCTGACAACTCCTATGAAATCCCATCGCGCTCCAGCGTTCTCCGTGGCTGCCGTGATCCTGGCCTTGTGCTTTTCTGCTCTCTGGTCCTCTCGGCTCCTGGCCGGTAACACTGGCGGACTTCAGAATCCACAATCTATGAAGCCAGCATCAGCGCCCATGGATTCGGCCTCACTGGTGCATCTCCTTGATTCTCTTATCGTTCCGGGATTGGCGAAATATCACATCCCCGGAATGGTCATTGCGATCGTCCATGACGGCGACATCGTGCTGGCAAAAGGGTATGGCTACGCCGATGTCGAGCGTAAGATCCCGTTCGATCCGGACAGCACCGTCATACGGATTGCGTCGGTCTCGAAACTCTTTACCGCGACGGCTGTGATGCAACTCGTCGAGAGGGGAGCGCTCGACATGCACCAGGACATTAACGCGTATCTCACCCGGTTCAAGGTTGAGAATTGGCCTGGGTCGCCGATCACGCTCCACCATCTTTTGACCCATACTGCCGGATTCGACGACCGGTCCATAGGGAAGTCAGCGTGGACGCAGGAACAACAGATCCCCCTGGGTGACTTTCTCGCGACGCGCCTTCCGCGGAGGATCTGTCCGGCGGGTGAAGTGTACACCTATTCGAATTTCTCCAACGCGTTAGCGGGCTTTGTGGTGGAAGAAGTCGCGCATGAGGACTATGCCGCGTATGTTCGCCAGAACATTCTGGAACCCCTCGGGATGGAAAGAAGCGACTACCGGCTTCGACCGGACCTCACGCCGTTGTTGGCGCAATGCTACTCCCATGCTGGAGCGGCTTATCATCACCTCCCGTTTGACTTCATCAATGACTATCCCGGCGGACAGATGCTTTCGACCGGCAGAGACATGGCGAAGTTCATGATCGCCCACCTCCAACTCGGACGGTATGGAGAGAGGAGGATATTAAGCGAAGAGGGCGCCAGGGCGATGCACACCGTCCAATTCACTCATCGTGCAGAATTGGAACATGGCGTCGGGTACGGTTTTGGGATCCTCCCCGCCAGGTCACAAACGATCCTCATGCATGACGGAGGGTATACCGGAGTCGGCAGCAGACTCTGTCTCTGTCCGGAAAGCCGCATCGGTTTCTTTGTTGCGTGTAACATCATGGATGGTGCGCTGCTCGACCAGGTGAGTCGCTCGCTCCTTGATCGGTTCATTCCCGATGCGCCGCAGGATAGTATGAAATATCCGTTGACGACACTTCCGCAGTATGATAGCGACATTGCGGAGTTTGCGGGGACGTACCGGTTTTCCCGGTATGCGCACAACAGTGTCGAGAAGATGGGCATACTGTTGGGCATGAGTGGCGAGGATATGGTTATCGGGCAAAACGGGGAAGGGATGATTCTGATGAACACCTTCTTTGGCAAGCCACGCCGGATGGTCCAGATCCAGCCATGCTTGTTCCAGTCGATCGATGACCGCTACCTTTGCGCCTTCCGGCGGGATGCATCCGGAACGATCACGCACCTCTTCACGAACGGCACGACTGCCTTTGAAAAGATCTCCTGGTATGAGACGACGATGTTCCAGCGCAGCCTGGTTGGCGTTTGCCTGCTCTTGTTTTTCTTTGTGTCCATCGCGCTCCCGATCATCCGGAAGATCAGGAAGATGCCAAAACCCTCCGGCCTGCAGAGTGATCCTGTCCGCTGGTTCTCGCAGATGACGGCGTCCATATTCCTCTTGTATTTCCTGGGAATAGGAGTCGTGATGGGATTTGTTATTCCGCAGGAGGAATTCGCGTTGGGATTCGCCCATGGGATGCACTGGTCGGTCTATGCCGTACAGTCCATTGCGCTCCTGGGGATTCTCTTTGTGGCGGGACTGCTCGGGTCATTGCTCTGGCGGTACATCGTGCGACGTGTTGCGAAGACGGGAGAACGCGCGCGGTCAGCAGTGGTGGGTCTCCTGACTGCGGTCGGCGGCGTGGCGTTTGTCTGGTTCCTCTGGTACTGGAACCTGATCGGCTATCAGTTCTGAGAAGCAGGCGTCAGGCTTCACCTGCCTGCCGTCAGGCAGGGGCGTCGGGGTTCAGGGTTTTTGCCAGTGCTTTATGCCTTGGCGGGTCCACCGACGTTTGAATCCTGGCCTCCTGGAAAGGCGGTGAACTACTCCTATGCATTGTGGTGTTGATTAACAATCCAATAGGAAAGGAGTTTTCACGATGAATGAAGCTAGCAAGTGCCCTGTAACGGCAAGTAAAGGCCCGTCGAATCAGGATTGGTGGCCAAACCAGCTGCCACTCGATATTCTGCACCAACATTCCTCGAAGTCCAACCCCATGGGCGGGGATTTCAATTACGCGCAAGAGTTCAAGAGTCTGGATCTGGCAGCCGTGAAGAAGGATCTCCTGGCGATCATGACCGCCTCGCAGGAGTGGTGGCCGGCGGACTTTGGACATTACGGACCACTCTTCATTCGCATGGCATGGCACAGCGCCGGCACGTACCGTACCGGCGACGGTCGCGGCGGTGCGGGGCACGGTAACCAGCGGTTTGCTCCCCTCAACAGCTGGCCTGACAATGTCAACCTCGACAAGGCACGCAGGCTTCTCTGGCCGGTCAAGCAGAAATATGGCAGGAAAATATCCTGGGCCGACCTGATGATTCTCGCGGGCAACGTTGCGCTCGAATCGATGGGGTTCAAGACGTTTGGTTTCGGCGGGGGGCGTGAGGACATCTGGGAGCCGGAACACGATGTCTATTGGGGCGCCGAAGACAAGTGGCTGGCGGACAAGCGCTACTCCGGTAACCGGGATCTCGAAAATCCTCTCGCTGCCGTGCAGATGGGTCTGATTTACGTCAATCCGGAAGGCCCGAACGGCAATCCGGATCCGATCGCCGCGGCACGGGACATCCGCGAGACCTTTGCCCGCATGGCGATGAACGACGAAGAGACCGTTGCGCTCATTGCGGGGGGGCACACGTTCGGCAAAACGCACGGCGCCGGCGATGCAAAACATGTGGGGCCCGAACCCGAAGCCGCCGGCATCGAGGAGCAGGGGCTCGGCTGGAAAAGCAGCTTTGGCTCCGGCAAGGGCGGTGATGCGATTTCCAGTGGACTGGAAGTCACCTGGACTACCACGCCGACGAAGTGGAGCAATAACTTTTTCGAAAACCTTTTCGGCTTTGAGTGGGAATTGACGAAGAGTCCGGCCGGGGCACACCAGTGGAAGCCAAAAGGTGAAGCAGGTGCGGGTTCGGTGCCGGCCGCACACGACCGCTCAAAGCGTATTGCGCCATCGATGCTGACCACCGACCTCTCTCTGCGGTTTGACCCCGTCTATGAGAAGATCTCGCGGCGATTCATGGCGCACCCGGACCAGTTCGCGGACGCGTTCGCCCGCGCCTGGTTCAAGCTGACGCACCGTGACATGGGTCCGCGCGCACGCTATCTTGGCCCTGAGGTTCCTGCGGAGGAGCTCATCTGGCAGGATCCCATTCCGGCCGTCAATCACAAGCTGATCGATGAGAAGGACATTGCATCGCTCAAAGAGAAGGTCCTGGCGTCGGGGCTGTCTGTGTCGGAATTGGTTTCAACGGCCTGGGCGTCGGCGTCGACATTCCGCGGCTCCGATAAGCGCGGCGGCGCGAACGGTGCCCGCCTTCGTCTTGCACCGCAAAAGGACTGGAAGGTCAACCAGCCGGACCGACTGGCAAAAGTTCTGAAAACCCTGGAGGGGATCCAGAGCGCGTTCAACAGCGCCCAGTCCGGCGGGAAGAAAGTTTCTCTCGCCGACATGATCGTTCTCGCCGGTTGTGCAGGCGTCGAGAAGGGCGCAAAGAATGCCGGGCGAAACGTTACGGTGCCGTTCACACCGGGACGTATGGACGCGTTGCAGCAGCAAACCGACGTGGATTCCATCGCCGTCCTCGAACCGGTCGCGGATGGCTTCCGCAATTACCTCAAAGCCAAATTTCCGGTATCGGCCGAAGAGCTGCTGATCGATCGGGCACAATTACTGACGCTGACCGCACCCGAGATGACGGTCCTTTTGGGCGGCATGCGTGTCCTGAACACCAACTTCGGACAGTCCCGGCACGGCGTCTTCACGAACCGGCCGGAGGCGCTGACGAACGACTTCTTCGTCAACCTTCTCGACATGGGGACAACGTGGAAGGCGACATCGGATGCCCGTGACGAATTCGAAGGGCGTGACAGCAAGACAGGCGAAGTGAAGTGGATCGGGACGCGTGTGGATCTGATCTTCGGATCCAACTCCCAACTTCGCGCCCTGGCGGAGGTCTACGGATGCGCGGACTCCCATGAGAAATTCCTGAGAGATTTTGTCGCGGCGTGGACCAAAGTCATGAACCTCGACCGTTTCGATATCATCAAATCGTAGCATCAACTCGTCCGATGTCCTTGACGCGGCGACGATGAAGAGCTCGGCTACCGACTGATGGTAGCGGACAACTTCTCGCCGCCGCTGCTTTTTCCTACCGGCGATACGCTCGTTGCGCGCGTTGACTGTTCGTCTGCGCGTCCCACCCTTGCATATCAGCGAATTCACAGATAAGAAGAGGCCTTTGGTCACCCGTTGTCCTTGACTATACCGTGCATGCGGTCTACATTTCAGAGTCGGCCGATGGTCTCTGGTACCGATGTGGACGGGACAGGTCGTGATTCAGAAAGGATATTTCATGAAATCACGAAGATCACTGATCCTTGCTCTCCTGAGCATCCTGTTCTTCGGAAACGCATTCGCGCAACAGAGCACCAGTGGCCCAAGGCGCCCGACTTCGATTTCTTCCGGATATCTTGCCTCCCTCGCCTCGCAAGTGGTGATCCCTGAAGTCCCGGCATACAATTGGTACAACGGGTGTGGTCCGACGTCAGTGGGCATGGTCCTCGGCTACTGGAATACCCACGGGTACCCCGGTCTGATCGGAGGAAACAGCACCTACCAGAACAGCAGCGTCGATAGTGCGGTGGCCTCCCCCGAGCACTACCAGGACTACTCCCTTCCGCTTGATCATGCACCAACGCTCCTCTCCGACAAATCGACGCTCGGGGGAGCGCATTCCTCGAATTCCATCGCCGACTTCATGAATACTTCGTGGAGCTCCCGGTACAATTATTATGGATGGAGCTGGTTCATCGATGTCGGCCGATCATGGGTGGAATATGTCTCGTGGAAACATCCCGGGTATGTGGGGACGAGCAAGGATTATTACTTCAATGCAACAACCTGGGACGCGTACCGGGCGGAGATAGACCAGGGGAGACCCGTCGTCCTCCTTGTCGATTCGGACGGCGATGGGCTGACGGATCACTTCGTGACGGGGATCGGATACGATGAATCGGACAGCACATACGGCATCCATGATACGTGGGATGTCTCGACGCATTGGTATCGCTGGCACCCATTGAAATCGGGCGCCCCGTGGGGGATTTATGGATTTACGAGTTTTACCATTTCAGGAAGCACCGCGCAAGTCACCCTCCTCGCCCCAGAGGACGGGGCGGTGGTGAACGGGGGTTCGATACCATTTACCTGGCATACAGTGGCGGGGGCAGTGGAATATCGGCTCACGGTGTCACGAGATCTGGCCTTCACAGATCTGTACTATGATGCGAGTGTCGGGACGGATACGGCGGTTGCAGTCGAGGGATTTCTGAATGACGGAGGACTGTTCTACTGGCGAGTCCGGGCACGGGACAGCGACGGCTGGAGCGCGACCAGTCCCGCGTGGCCCTTCAGGCTCCGGATGACGTTTCCACCTCTTCTGGTCCGTCCGGCAAATGGATCAGTGAATGTCGCAGTGCCTGTCGTAGCGTCATGGCTCCCGATACACGGAGCACTCAGTTACCGCCTGCAGGTATCCCGTGACGAGGGTTTTGCCACGTGCGACTTTGATCAGGCGGGACTCACAGATACGGTTGAAGAGATCAGCAGCCTGGGATACCAGACGAAATATTATTGGCGGATGAATTCGACCGACACTGGGGCGGCGGGCGCATGGTCCCCGGTCTGGACCTTCACAACGCAGGCCGCACCGACCATTGTCCTTCCCACGGTCCCGTTGACTTTCGGCTCCGTTCCCGTTTCCGGGTATTCGTCGTCACAATCATACCACGTGATCGGAGAGAATCTCACGGCCGCGATTGCGGTGAAAGCCCCCCCGGGCTTTGAGATTTCGCCCGACAGCATCGTCGGCTTTGTCGATTCGCTCCTGATTGTACCGGCCGGCGGCACGGTCTTCGTCCGGTTTCACCCTGCACAGATGCGGGAGTATGACGACAGCATTTCTCATTCCTCCGCTGGTGCGGCCACGGTCTTTCTCCGTGTCAGTGGAATGGGCACGCCCGGGCCGATCACCGGCACTCTTGTTGTCGAAGTCCGGAGCATCGAGTTCTATGGCGCCGCTGGGAAGGCCAACAGGGTGGATCTGTTCAACAAGAGCGGCACTGTGGTCGATTCCGTCATGTGCGACTCTCTGGGAATGGCGCATTTCACAGACGTTGCGGCAGACACGGGCTATTTCATCAAGGTATTCGCTCTGATTTCGAATCCTGAAAAAATCTACGGGAACGAATTCTGGGGGGTGATGGGCGGAATCGGCGTCATCGGTGGGGGGACGACTTCGGTTGTGTTTGCCAGAAACGTACCCGTGACATCGGACATCAAAGTATACGACAAGAATTCTTCACAACTGATCGCCGGCACCGTATCGCTTGGAACACCGCTCACGCTTGCCGTCGAAGTCACAAATCCCGGCGGAGTGTGGAGCCGGTCGCAGCAAGTGCGGTGCAGATTGACGCTGGATCGTGACAAGATCCCGGGATATATGTTCCAGCAGGAAAGCGCTCACCATATCGTCGCCTCGGGGGTGAGAGATACGTTCCAGTTTGAGTACACTCCGCCCGATACCGGTCAATACTATCATGTCGCGGCAGCGGTAACCCTGGTGGATGGTTCAGCAGTCGTTACCGAGGGGGGCGCCTGGGGATCAATTCCGACGTTTATCGTCGGCCCACTTGTTCCGACGTCCGTGGCGGTGTCCGTGCAATCAGATCCCGCCGGCCGTTCGATCACGGTCGACGACTCAACGTATACCGCGCCTGCGAACTTCATCTGGACGATCGGGTCGGCACACTCCCTCGGGACGACGGCTGTGCAATCCGGATCGCCGGGAGTGCATTTTGTATGGGCATCCTGGAATGACAGCGGAGCAGTCGCTCATGGAGTCACCGCCCCTGGCGCCCCGACCACGTACACTGCCACGTTTGACACATCGTATTACCTGACGATGACTGCCGGCGCGGGAGGCACGGTTAAGCCGGCGAGCGGATGGTTCAACGGAGGGGCAGCGATTCGGATCTCCGCCACACCGAACCCTGGGTGGAGGTTCGTTCATTGGACGGGAACGGGTTTGGGCTCCTACAACGGAGCCGATACAGCGGCAGTACTAACCATGGACAGCGTCATAGCGGAGAGTGCGGCCTTCGAACCGGCGACCGGTGTGGCGGACCTGGACCTTGGAATTCCTTTGACGTTCTGTCTGGTGGGGAACTATCCCAATCCGTTTAATCCGACGACGACGATCCGGTTCGGGGTCCCCGTGCGATCGACAGTGCGAATTACCGTCTTCAATTTGTTGGGCGAACGCGTCGGTCAACTTGTCGACGGAGAAGTCGTCCCGGGATATCATGAAGTGCAATTCGACGGCACGAATCTCCCGAGCGGCGTTTACCTGTACCGGATCCAGGCGGGGAGTGTTGTTCAGACGAGATCGCTCTTGCTCGTGAGGTAGCAGTTGGATTTGGTGGCAAAGCGCTCTTCTGATTGGAGGAACTCTCCGCAAGTCCTTTTTCCCCGGATTACGATGTCCCGAAGGATCAGCAGTGCCCAGCGGTCGCCCACGGCCTGCGCGGACTTCCTCTTGCGAATATTCCCCGATCTCTGTACCGTGTACCGGCCACGTTGTTGGACGGCATCGCTGTTCATCCGGTTGGTCGTTCACCATTCGCAATACACAAAAGAGAAGACACATTTGGCTACGATGGACCACGGAAGGGGGGTGGATGTACTCTGCGCGACATGCGCTCTGCCGGAGGGGGTTAAGCGATGCCTCACGCGATGGGGGGACAGTCAGTGAAAGGGGAGCGTCTCAAGATCGCGATCGGATTCCTGGTCGTCTCGACGGTCTGGGGTTCGACGTGGCTCGCCATCAAGATCGGCGTCGGGATCATCCCTCCGTTCCTCGCCGCGGGAGTGCGATTCGTCATCGCCGTGTGCATCCTTTACGCCATCGTTCGGGCCCGCAATCTCACCATCCAATGGACCCGGGAGGCGCTGCGGGTCTATGGAGCCGTCGGCATCCTGACATTCGGCATTTCGTTTGCGCTGGTCTATTGGGCGGAACAATTCATCCCGAGCGCACTGGCGAGCATCCTGTTCGCTGCATTTCCCTTCTGGGTCGCCCTCTTCTCGCATCTCCTGCACAGTACCGAATCGATCGATAGGTTCAAAGGAACAGGAATCATCGTTGGCTTCGCCGGGATCGTCGTGATCTTCTGGGGGGATATCGCCCCCGCCAGTCCATCCGCTGCGTATGGCATGGGAGCCATCGTGCTCGGCACGTTCCTGCAGGCCTATGTGCTGGTGTTCACCAAACGATTCGGCCAGGCCATCAATCCGTTCGTGTTGAACATGATCGGCATGTCGATCGGTGCGGCGTGCCTGCTCTCCCTCAGCCTTGCCACGGAACAGTGGGAAGGGATCCGCTGGAGCATGACTGCGGTATGGTCCATTCTTTACCTCGCGGTCTTCGGTTCGGTGGTAGCATTTGTTACATACTACTGGCTGCTGAAAAGGATGGAAGCCGTCTATCTCTCGCTCACGACGTTCATCAACCCGATCGTGGCGATACTCCTGGGAGCGGTCGTGCTGGGAGAACGTCTCGGGGCTCCGGTGTTGATGGGAGCGGGATTGGTATTGGTGGGAATCCTGATTGCCAACGGGAAATATTTCCGCGAGAAGCTCGCCTGATCGGTGTGCGGCGTTTTCCCAACGCGAAGAGATATCGATGTGTTGACACGCTTTGGCGAAAGGGGTATGTTCCTCACTCGACATCGACAGGTGTTCAATGTCGCCATCCTTAGCAGATCCACATCGTCCCGATCCGCGAAGAATGCCATGGGGAAGAAACGTGATGCATCTCTCTCGCATGGTTCGGAAGGGGAGATCGTTCCGGGAGAACGCCGATAATATCAGACTGCAGATGCATTCTCTTCACAACTCAGGAGCCGGGCACGTGACAAATCTTCGACGGTCCATCTCTCTTCTCATGGGTGTTCTTCTCGCAGCTTCCATTTCTTACGGACAGGAATACGTCCTGCCGCTGTACAACGGTCCCATTCCGAATATGCAGAGTCCGGGCGGGAAGGAACAGGCGGAGAAGACGGACATTACGCGCATCCGCAACGTGCAGACACCCGACATTGCGGTCTATCTCCCCAGCAAGAGGTTTGCCACGGGCCAGGCAGTCGTCATCTGTCCCGGCGGCGGCTATTGGATCCTCGCCTATGATCTGGAAGGGACGGACATTGCCCGCTACCTCAATTCGATCGGGATCGCCGGCGTCGTGCTCAAGTATCGTCTTCCGACGTCCGGAAACTGGATCAAACCTTACGAAGTCCCTCTGCAGGATGCTCAGCGAGCAATGCGCCTGGTACGATCCAACGCGGCAAATTGGAACATCGACCAGCGTAAGATCGGCATCATGGGATTTTCCGCCGGCGGACACCTGGCGTCGAACCTGGGAACGCATTTTGACTACGGGAATCCGGCATCCGGCGATTCAATAGAACGGCAGAGTTGCCGTCCGGATTTCATGGTCCTCGTCTACCCCGTGATATCGTTTGTCGATTCGTCGATGCATCGCGGATCGCGGGATGCGCTGCTCGGAAAAAATCCCGATGAAAAGCTGGCGAGGTCGTTCTCCAGCGAACTGCAGGTTCGCGACGACACACCGCCTTCATTTCTCGTTCTTGCCGATGATGATGTCACTGTCCCCGCGGAAAATTCTCTGCTCATGTACAAGGCGTTACGGAGCAAGAAGATATCGGCTGAGTTGCATATTCTTTCCGAAGGGGGGCATGGGTTTGGTCTGGGACTCAACAACCCTCATGTCGCCTCATGGACGCAGAGCCTGCGACTTTGGCTCAACCGGCTCAATCAGCAGAGGTAGCGCCCCTCACCACACATACGTTCCTGCCGAGCCGGGGTTTAACCGGGCAGCGATTGTGGTCGACCCGGAGACAATGGTAAATGTCTGGCCGACCTGGCGGTCGTTGAGGACGACAAGCACCAGTTTGCCATCGGGCCGTTCGAATGCGACGTTGGGCAGGGTGATTGGCCCAATCGAGTTGATGCGCACCGACCCCGGTCGGACGAACTTCGCGGCATGGGCGAGAATATAGTACGCCGGATTGCGGATGACCGCATTGCCGCTCATGGTGACGGCGCCGAGGCATTGCGAGCATCCTCCGGGAGTATGAATGCTTTGCGTCGGATCGGATGCGAGATTCCACTCCAGAACATTGCGGCACCAGTTGTTTGGTCCGCCGATGATCAGGTTCTTGATGTGCCAGGGGAAATCGGATGCGAAGTTGCCCGGCGCACCGACCCAGTATTCCGTGAAGTAGAGGTTCTTTGCCGGATACGCATCGTGCACCCTGGTGAGATCATTGATGGATCCCGCATACAGGTGAAACGCGGAGCCATCGATGTACGCGCTCGCGGAGGGATCGCCCAGGATCGACATCGGGTAGTCCGTCCTGTCGGCATTGTGATCATAAATGATGATTTTTGTGTCGATGCCTGCCGAGGCAAAAGCGGGACCGAGAGAGTTTTTTATGAAGAGCGCCTCCTCGGATGCCTGCATGACCATGCTCGGGTTATTCCCCCCGTAGAGCGGCTCATTTTGAACGGTGATGGCATCGATGCGGATGCCCTCGCTTTTCATCCCCTGAATATATCTCACAAAATATTTCGCATAGACGCCATAGTACTCCGGTTTGAGACTCCCGCCGATGGAATTGCCGTTGGTTTTCATCCAGGGGGGAGGAGACCAGGGCGACCCCAGGATCTTGAGATCGGGGTTGATGGCGAGGATCTTCGTCAACACCGGAATCAGTGCTGTCCGGTCCGGATCGAGCGAGAAGTTCGTCAGCGCCGTGTCAGTCGAGCCGGGAGGCATGTCATCATAGGAGAAGACATGATCGTTCAAATCGGACGAGCCGATGCTGATCCTCAGATAGCTGATCCCGATATTCGTGCCATCGGTCGCGAACAACTCTCGGAGGAGGGCATCCTGGTCCGCGCCCCCCATGCCGTCAATTAATTGCGCGCTTGCTCCCGTGAGAGCGCAGCCGAATCCCTCCATGGTTTGTCCGGTGACGGTTTTATCAACGTGAATCTGAGGATCGGCGCCATTGACGGCGATCGGCTGAGAGGTGTTCTGCTTTTCAAAGAGGACAGACTTGTCGGCGTTGGTGAGCCAGAATTCGAACGAGGGGCCGCCCGATCCCTGCGGGCTCGTACTGGCGTCATCGGACTTGCACGAAATGGAGAGAAGGAACAACGCGGGGAGCGCGAAAGTGAGCAAGAACCAGGGTTTCATTGTCGCCTTGAAGTTCATGGTGCATGGAGTCGGAGGGATCCCCGGGGAACAGTGAGGATTCCCGAGAAACGGCCTCCCGGCCACAGGGAAACTTACGGATGACAAGCCGTAGCTTCAAGCAGCTGATGGCGAGGCCCCTCACCGGCAAGCTTGGCACTGGCCGGGATCGTCAATCGTTCAGTCTCCCGGAGATGTCTTTCACCGCTTCACAAAGGCGGGCGATTTCCCGGCGCTCGGTATAGAGGGAGACTCCCACGCGCGTCACACCGCCGCGTTCCAAAAGCCCGAGAACTTCAATCGGCCGGATGGCATAGAAGTGTCCATCCCAGGTGCAGAGGGCCTGATCGGCGAGATGCCTGCTCACCTCAGCGGCCGTCAGACTGCCGACGGTGAATGATACCGTGGGCGCGCGCTTCGCCACCTCGAACGAAGGTCCAAAGACCGTCACGCCGGGAATTGCCTTGAGTCCTTCGTAGAGCATTGTACCAAGAGCACGTTCATGGCGTCCAAGCTGTTCCATTCCGTCAACGATGCTCGCACGGACGTCACTTCCATGTCCGAGTTGAGCAATATAGTCGACTGCAGCCCGGACGCCGGCGATCGCGGCATGGTTCAAGGTTCCCGTCTCAATTCGGTATGGGGCCTGCTGATCCTGCGTGCGCAGACGGTCAGTCTCCAAGCGATCCAACAATCCCTTCCGTGCATAGAGGATCCCGACGTGGGGGCCGTAGAACTTGTATGCCGAGCACAGGAGAAAGTCCACGTCAAGTTTCTGCACTTCGATGGGAAAGTGCGGGGCATAGTGGACGGCATCGGCCGACAGGAGCGCCCCATACCGTGCAGTCATTTCGCGTATCCGGGGAAGATCGTTGACGGTGCCGAAGGCATTGGAGGCGAGGCCCATTGCCACGAGTTTCGTGCGGCCGTTGATCTTGCCTGCAAAGTCGTCATAGTCGAGAGTTGCGTCCTGTCGGACGGCCACCTCCCGGACGACAATCCCCTGATCTCGCAACCCCAGCCATGGTCCCCGGTTGCCTTCATGATCGAGCGCGGTGATGACCACCTCGTCGCCGGATCGAAGCATACGCCCGATCGCCCGGCTCAGTGAGAAGTTCAACGTGGTCATGTTCGCGCCGAAGGAAATCGTCGTCGAATCCGGCGCTCCGAGGAACGTCGCCACGGTTTTGCGCGTCTCTTCGAGCATCCGGTCCGTCTCGATGGCCGCGGGAAATTGACCATGCGTGTTCGCATTACACGTGGTGTAGTACGCCGCGATGGCGTCGATCACCGGTTGGGGGACTTGAGTTCCGGCAGGGCCGTCGAGGTAGGCGAGCGGCAGGCCGTTATGGGTTCTCTGCAATGATGGAAAGTCGGCACGTCGTCCCGATAATGGATCGGGCGTCGGTTCTGGGTTGTTCATGGAATCCTCAATCGTTGTCTGCAACAGGAAATCGTGGCGTCATGTGTGGATCATGCGGTCGCGGGCGATCATGGTCCATTCTCCTTCGGCCTTGTGGTCCACGACTGTTGCCGCGCGTTCGTACAGCGCGCAGGTCGGACAGATATGGTAGGGGAGACCATAAAAGACATCGCCCACGGAATATGCGCCGGAGTCGGCAACTTGCAGGAGAAGATGTTCTTCGCTTTGAGAGACGGCTTGGCACCCGGGGAGATTCAAGAACCAAACACGATGTTGAATATCCTTCTCGGACGCAATCGATTTGTGTCCGAGGTCGACGCAGATCGTTCGTGTCGTCGGACGTGAAACAACCCTGGTGACGACGAGGGCGGCGGGGAGGAACGCCTGATCCGGAAGCCCGTCAAGGTACTCTTTGTCCCAGTAGATGAATGTCCCGGGGCTGCATTCGACTCCCGCCTCCCGGGCGTGAATCGGAAAGCTCGGAGACCCGCCAGCCACGATGCGAAGATCGCCATGTCCCTCGCCGGAGAGTTCCTTCTGCATCGTCAGGACCGGAGCGAACGCATCGTTGCAGCGTTGCCTTCGAACCAGCGGGTCTTGGTCACGGATATGCCCGTCATAAGCGTGAAGACCTGCCGGTCGAAGGCCTTTCATTGAGGCAACTGCGTGGAACAGTCGCACTGCCGCCTCGCCGGGAAAAATGCCGGTGCGATTCATCCCGACATTCAGATCAAGGAAGACCGCCAGCGGTTGGGGCTCATCCTGGAATTTTCCTGCAAGTGATTGCGCTGCGACGGCATCGTCCACCAGGCAGGCAAAGACGGTGCGGGGATACTTGCGCGTGAGGGCGCGAAGCCGTTGGACTTTTGGCCCCACGGGCTGATAGGACAGGAGAACATCGGTCGCCCCGGCGAGCGCGAGCATTTCCGCCTCCGCGATCGTCGCACACTTGAATTTGGTGATTCCCTCGGAGAGTTGAAGCTTTGCGGCATCGACGGACTTGTGTGTTTTTACGTGAGGACGCAACAAGGAAACGTCGCCGACCATGCTCGTCGCGGTTCTGATGTTCGCGAGGACGCGGTCCGGATAGATGATCAGCGATGGCGAATCGATGTCATCGATGTTCTCGATCTGGTACCAGGGTTGATCGGTGTGCCGCATCGCTTTGGATTTCCCTTCGCAGTGTCTGTTCCGGTGCCAGAAAATACTCCCAAACGCGTCGAATGTCAATCCGCAAGAGTGCGCAATCGCACCCACGGCGTGATCGGAAAAACTCCCGCATCGAATCTCAGCATTGCGAGTCGCTTGTATGCCAATTGACGATTCGACCCGTACTCCTTCCTGTTCGGATTCGAGACTCCGGCAAATCGATCGACGACCATAAATAACCAAATGTGCGAAAATAGCCCGATGTCCTGACACAGATTTCTGCCCATTACCCTCGGAATCGGCACCGTTGCCCCGGCATAGGAATTGTCCTTGAGTATGGTCGGTCCACGACTTTAGAAAATGAACGGCGCTGGATCGATTTCATATCAAGAGTGACAGAATGGGTATCCTGAGAAGAGTCTTCTGTATCATGTTCATCGTTGCTTCGGGGGGCTTCGCCCAAGTGACGGTTTCCGGCAAGTTTCATGGATTGGACGCCGTCGATCTCGACTCCGCGCGTGTCGTTATCAAAGAGGGGGCGGGTGATGTCGTCTACTCCCGCGGTGTTGCCTCCGGCGATGGGTCCTTTGCTCTTACGTCGGATCACGCGGGGGCGCTGATCCTCCGATTTAGCGCCCCTCATTACCGGCCGCTGGACATTGCCCTCCTGTGCGACACGTCCGCCACGATGAGGCTTAATGTCGCGTTGAGTCGTGTTTCCCATCGTCATGAGACAGCCGACATTGCGATAGCGCATCCATCTTCGCCGGAGTCAAGATTCGCCTTGCTGCACCTGAATTCCACCCGGCGCCTGGAGCTCTTCGAAAGAGGGACGATTGATCTCGGCGCAGAAACCCGGACAGTCCAGGAGGCGCTTCGAACCGAACAAGAGCCCGTTCTCCGCCACGAATTGATCATGCAGTATATCGAACTTCACTGGAATGGATCCCCGGCGACATCGGCAGACAGCATCCGGAAGTGGATCATCGAGATTCCGCCGGCGTCTCCCGCCTGGGTATACCACTTCAATCTCGCACAGGTGGCCTGCATTTCCTATCGTTCGGATCCCCTTCAGTGCATCAACGACATCATTGCGCAGCATCCGAGCGCGGCATTTGCACACTACATGTACAACAGCGAACGGCACGCCCTTGGAGAAAAGGGTGAGACACTCCCAGAGAACGATGGGTCAATGAATGCACGCCCGCGCGTACCGGTGTGCCATGTCGGCGATCAAGTGCCGCATTTCGAATTGCCCCTCCTCAACAATGCGGACAAACGGGTTTCGGAAAGGAGCATTAAGGGATCGTTCTGCCTCGTGGAGTTCTGGGCAACCTGGTGCAGCCCGTGTGTCGCGCAACTTCCGTATCTCCGCGACGCTTATGAGCGATTCAGCGAGCGGGGATTTACGATCCTCAGCATATCCGAAGATGATTCCGCGGCTGCTGTCGCACGGTTCCAGAACACCGGGCAGCCCATGCCATGGGGCAACGCCCTCGTGAGCGAGCAAGCATCGGGATCGATAAAATGGTCGTTTGGGGCGTGGTGCATGCCGTTCGCCCTGCTTGTTGGTCCGGAGGGGACCATCCTCGCGATGGGAGATGATCTGAAGGGCGACAAACTTCAAGTCACACTTGAGAAGTTCGTCAACCGGCAAACGTCTTGGCATGCCGGGAGGACGATGGGGGACGGAGGAAGGAAGAAGTAAGAAGAAAGAAGATTGCAGGGACGATCATTCATGCTCAGGACAACGTGAGGCCGGCGACCAGGCCAAAATGATCGCTGGCCCAGACCCCCTGAAAGGGTTCGTCAAAGTCTTTATGGCACGCGGTAATGTTCATTGCGAAACCTCCATGCGCTCCGTGCCGATCGAAAAGATTCATGAAACGCCTCACGATCGGGGTTGATCGTTCGGATGACTTCGATGAGGGCCGCCTGACGGTTGGCTCAGTTTCCGAACTGCTGCCACGGATTGAGCGCGAGGATCCTCATGTCGATGGTAGATTTTCCGCTGGTTGCGTGCTAAAAGCCCCACAACAGCCAACTCGATTTTGCCTTCTCGGTCAGTTTCCTGAATCCCGCTGAGCCCTCTTTCAGATTCACCAGGATGGAATCAATTCTTTGTGCATCGGCCTGACTCATCAGCAATCTGCCGATCGTTCCCTTCCCCGCCTGGATACTGCCTGTGATTCTGGCCAAGTCACTCGTAATATGGGAGGTGTTATCGATGGTGGTTTTGAGAGACGTCAGGATCTCGTCCATGTTGGCCGGCGGAACCGTACCAATCGTATCGTTATCTTGGACCTCTGTTTTTCCCCCGGCCCCGGGGCTGAGAATCAGGATCCTATTGCCCATGAGGCCGTCGGAGCCGATACTCGCAACCGCATCCTTCTTAATGAATTGGCGGGTCTTCTCACTGATGACGATATCAACCCGGACGGTGGAATCGCTGACAATCCTGATGTTGTCCACCGTGCCAACATTGATTCCTGCGAACCGCACGTTGTTTCCCGCCTGAAGTCCGGAAACATCTCTGAACACTCCGGTGACGTGGAATGTCTTTCGGAATAACTGCTCCTTATCTCCGATGAAATACACGCCGCCAATGAGTACCGCCAGCCCGAGAGTCACAAACATTCCCAGCCGTATTCTATAGCCCGTAGTATTGTTCATACGCTTTTGTCGTAAGATGTGTTGAGGGTATTACTGAAAGAATGATCGTATCCAGGCATCGGGAGAGTCCTTAAGTTCGTCAAAAGATCCTTCGGCAACGCAGAGCCCTTCTTTGATCACGACGATCCGATTGGCTGTGCGCCGGGCGCATTCGATATCGTGGGTAATAATGATCGACGATGTTGCGTATTGTCGTTGCACGTCCACAATGAGACTGCTGATTTCCTTTGATGTTATCGGATCCAACCCCGCCGTGGGTTCATCGTACAACATGATTTGCGGCTTCAAGATCAGCGTGCGGGCCAATCCCAGTCGTTTGCGCATGCCGCCGGAAAGTTCAGAGGGGATCTTGTCGATTGCTTCTGCCAGTCCAACGTTCTGGAGCGCTTCCTTGACGAGCACATCCGTATCTTCTCCCGCGGCGGATCGGGGTTGCCGCTTCAGGGGAAATTCGAGATTCTCCCTTACCGACATGGAATCGTATAAGGCGCCGTTCTGAAAAAGGAATCCTATCTTCTTGCGCAGCTCCAGCAGCTCTTTGCCATTGAGGCCGGAGACGTCACGACCAAAAATCAGGAGCGTCCCTTCGTCAGGATCGACCAATCCGACGATACATTTGATGAGAACAGACTTGCCGGTCCCTGATTTTCCAAGGATGACAAGGTTCTCGCCTCTTTGCAGCACCAGTTCGATGTCTCGGAGCACATGATTCTTCCCAAACGATTTCTTCACATGGTGCATCTCGACGATCGGCCCCTTGTGGGTCTCGTCCTGAATTGGTTCGAGAGGCGCTGTGCTCGCTGTCATGAATCTGAGGGTTCGATTTAGTTGAAAAACAGGCTTGTCAATTGTACTGCGATCATGTCGATCAGGAAGACCATCAACGAGGCAAAGACGACGGCAGAGTTCGCCGCCTTGCCAACGCCTTCCGTTCCCCTGTTGGAATTGTATCCCTCAAAGCTTGCTACCAGTCCGACAGCAAAGCCGAAGAAGAAGGTTTTCAGGAAGGCCGGGAGAAGATCCTTGAATTCGAGGCTTTGAAACACCTGCGACCAATACAGGTGGGTGCTGACATCGCCCCGCAGATTCACTCCGACATACGACCCGAAGAGGCCGATCGCGTCCGCCAGGATCACCAGGAGCGGCAGCATCAATGTCGCGGAAAGAACGCGTGTGACCACCAGGTACTTGAACGGGTTTGTCCCTGAAACCTGCATAGCGTCGATTTGTTCGGTGACGTTCATTGACGCAAGCTCGGCGCCGATTCCGGATCCGACTTTGCCGGCGAAGATGAGCGCGGTGATCACCGGTCCGATTTCCCGTATGATCGACACCGCGACCATTGCAGGCAGCCATGAGGCGGCGCCGAATTTCATCAACGTGGGCCGCGACTGAATGGTCAGGACAAGCCCGATGATGAACCCCGTAATGGCGATCAATGGCAACGATTTGTAGCCGATCAGAAACGATTGCTTGATCAGCTCATTGAATTCATAGGGCGGGCGCAGCACCTCTCTGAAGAAACGGAGCGTAAACAACGTCATCGAAGCGACTTTTGTGAAGAATCTGCGCCACATCGATTCGGTAGCGGTCTTCTCAGAGTCGCCTGGAGGGAGGTCTCGATGACCTTGGGTTGGTTGCGTGTTGGACGTGTTCTTTCTCATCGAATGAAGTTCCTCTTCCCGGGCCAGAGATTCAATAGGGTCGAGCATGGCTGCTTTTCTTGCGGCCAGGTTGCCAAAAAGAATTCCTGAGAGAAATGCAGAGTCGAATGCGGTGAAACCCCGCGACCCATCTGTTCAGGCCCGGCGGGGCTGCTTCTGGGGTTCGCGGCCGGCCAACGTGTCCACCGCATCCTTCACTTTATCGGTGATGCCGACGGCTTTCTCCCGCGCACTGTCCAGTGTGTTCTCGATTGTGTCGACATATTCACCCGCGGTATTCTTGACGGCGTCGATATATCGAGAACCCTGTTTCGACAAATGTCTCCTTGCGGCGGATCCTTTTTCCGGCGCGAACAGCATACCGAGGACTGCGCCTGCGGCTACCGCGATCACGGCACCCACGATTACCTTTCCTGCGTTCATCGTTGTATCCCTTTCCGTTTGAACAATTGTCCAACGTGGACTCATCAAACCTCTTGACGCCACACGGTGTGCGAAGGTCAAGGTCCCTGAATCTTCAATGGTCCCATGAGACATCGCCTAGTTCAGCGTCAAACGCAAGGCGTCGTAGTTGATCATGACTGCGTCAACGTACTGAAGAGTCTCACGGGGATTGCGAAACCATCCGGATTTCGGTCGGTCTTGACCCCAAATGGCTCTGTGAAGATTGCCATACTGTCTTGAGAGAAGGGGAAGCGCATTTTTTACCGCCTCCCAATGCGTCGGCTCGTAGTTCAAATGCCGGGCCAGGTCCTGCGCATCATGGACTCGGGAGAATCCGGCGTTGTACGCCGCAAGCGTAAGCTTCAGCCGGTCAGTCTCATCAGCCCCTTCAAACAGATTGAACAATTTCCGCAGGTAGAAGACTCCCGCCTGGATGTTTTGTTCCGGATGGGTGAGATCTCCAAGGTCCAGAGTCTTGGCCAGTGTCTCACTCGTCCGAGGCATCAGCTGCATAAGGCCGACCGCCCCCATCCGGCTCTCGGCATTGCTGGAATACATTGATTCCTGTTTCATTATGGCCATGACCAGCCTCCAATCGAGACCGTACTGCGAAGAATAGCGTTTGATCATGGGGCCATAGATCCTGATGCATCGCTTTGTTGAGGGATCAAGCGTTTGAGCAGAGTGCTGCTTGCGCTCACCAGCCGGTTCGAGTACCCCGCGGTCAAGAGAGTTTACCGGAGTCGAAGGTTGTGCATCCCATGGTACGGCCCCGACGGAATCCACCCCCGTTTCCGCAACGCTTTCGCGAGAATCACCGAACACCTGTTCCTGAGTACAGGATGAGCAGAGCGCCCCTGTCAGGAAAACCGAAAGAACAAGGGTCAGGATTTGATGCTTCTGTTCGTGCTTCGTCAATACGATGGCCCGCATGGAGATCGGTGATATGTGAAGTATGGTATCATTGTTGATCCCTCGTTCCAATCGACCGATGGAACGAAAAAGTAGTTAACTCCATTCGCCGAAATGCCATCTGCCCTGCACGAGGGGCAGAGGCCTTTTGTTTTTGCCCTGGCACCTTGAAGAACGCTTTAAGGGCGAGAGCAATTGACCACCATTGATCAGAGAAATCGCCAGTCGACTCAAGGACAAATGCCCCTTCTACGGTGGGGCGTATTGTCAAGACGGAAACATCCTCTTATATTGCAGGGTATGGAACCTCCCGAGTTGAGTACACTCGTTCGTGTCCAATCGAAGGAGCCAGGGAATGAGAAAGGCAACCATCTTTCTTATTGAGGACAACCGCTTTTTGCGCGACGGTGTGAGAGCCCTCATCAACAAGCAACCGGATCTCAAGGTTGTTGGTGCAACGGGAGGCAATCACAATACTTTGGATCAGGTGCGAAGGTTGAAGCCCCAGGTGGTACTGATCGATCTGGGCTTGCGCGATGAAAACGGACTGCAGATAGTATCGACGTTGAGAGAGGAATTACCCCAGACGCGAGTCATCGGGATGGGTCTTATTCCATCACAGGGGGATGTCATCGAGTTTGTCGAAGCGGGGGCGGCAGGGTTCGTCCTGAAGAATGCAACAGTCCCGGATATCCTTGCGACCATCCGTGCCGTCCTGCGAGGGATTGAGATCATCCCACCCCTGTTGACAGAGTCTCTTTTCACTTATGTCATCGACCATGCTCTGCGCACAGGGAAAAGGAGCCTGATCGACGCGTCACGGATTTCGAATCGTGAACGCGAAATCATTGTTCTTGTCTCAGAGGGATTGACGAACAAGGAGATCGCCCAGCGACTTAATCTCTCGACGTACACCGTAAAGAGTCATATCCATAACATCCTGGAAAAAATGGCCCTGCATAGTCGTCTCGAGATCGCGACCTACTCTCTCAGCAACAAAGAGGGCTGAACCCTGCCAACGGGTTCCCCCAATGCAGAGTCATCTCTCTCCCTCCGTTTCTTCTTACCGGTCCCGCGAGGAATTGCAAATCCCTTTTCAAGGGGTTAACCTCTCTTTCATCCTTTCAGCCGATTCATTCTGCCATTCTCTCCCGTATCTTTCTTTGTGTTTAGAACCGACAGCCCATTGCGATGAGCTTGCGGCACCGGTAATTGTCCCGGCGAGACACTGAATGGTCTTCAAAGAAGCGTGTGCAGTATCGCATTTCCCATCGTCAAATATCCTTAGAAAGGCATTCACCATGTTATTTACGATCGCTGTGGTTCTCGTCATCCTGTGGGTCTTAGGGCTCGTTACGTCCTACACCATGGGTGGGTTTATTCACATTCTTCTCGTACTTGCGGTCATCGCCATATTGTATCAAATCATCAGCGGGCGAAAAATCGCGTGACGCATTAAGTGGGAAGCCGTGGAGCACACGGCAAAGAGGAGGGTCTATGAGCAAAGTCATCGCACTCGCATTTCTTGCGGGCGGCATTCTTCTTCTGATCCTGGGGATCGATGCCTACAATTCAACGAGTTCTGACATTTCACGATTCTTCAGCGGCTCCGCCACGGACAAGTCGCTGTGGTTATTGGTTGGAGGAGGAGTGGCGATCGTTGCGGGAATGGTGGGACTCGGCCGCAAATCAAAGACGGCGTAAGGACGAAGAGTCAACACCACGCTATCATTGTTATCGCGGTCAAACACGAAAGAAGAAATAATGACAACGCCGGACTATGTGAAAATCCTCAAGCTCGACAAACTTGCATTGAGTTCAACCACGCATTCGGACTTTCTCAAAGTCGTGAAGGGGCGCCTTCAATATGCCAGGAACCTGGGCGTGGAAGGGAGCTTTCCGTTTTTTGTGGATCGGGCATGGTCACTCTTCGGAAATGGTGAGTGACGAGCAGGAGTCGCCATCAGGCGAGCACTGCTCATCTGCTCACGAACCCGCTTTGTTGCTCAGCGCCGGACCCCATGGCACGTTCCCTGGATCATCCCTTTCGCCTCCGTCTGAATTCCCGTAGAATGAAAAAGCCCGCCACCAGCAGGACAACCACAAGAATAACGATGGTTGTTTCCAGCTTCATTCCGTGAGACTCCGCGGGCTTCGCGCCTTCGTCAATCAACAACATACCGACCTGGGGCGGTGTTGCGGGAGTGTGGCGAATGTGCGGGGGAACGTTGCTGGCCTCCGGCGGAGGAGTCAATTTCACGATAGTGGCAGTGATGTTGTCGCCTTCCCGCAAGCCTTCAAGCGATATTTCTTTCCCGTCGATGGTGACCCTGCTCCCGGAGGGAACGCGGTACAGCTTGTTGACGCCGTCCGTGGTCTTGATGATGATGGTATTTCCGATGGTCTTCCATACTGTGCCGACCTGCATCGTTTCCACGGTGTCAACCGACCGGGAAGGAACGACTGTCGTCCTGGGTTCCCCCAACGTCATTCCCTGTTTCAGTTCATGGACAGTCAGCTGCCTGCCGTCAACGACAAACCGGGAACTATCCGGAAACTCAAGTTGCCTGACTTCTCCGTTGGCCAACCTCACGACGACATCGCTTCCCTGAACATACACAACCTCTGCGTTCCCTATGGTGGTCTGACCTTGCTGGGCCTGGAGAGCCGGGACCGAAAGACCCCACGCCAACAACACGGCAAAAGTCGCAGTGATGCTCCGTTGGTTCATCGATGTTCCTCCGTATCACACTGGGAGCCAGAAGGATTGTCTATGGTCAGCCTACGGGGCTGCCTTCCTCTGGCCAAAGATATTCGGAGTGTATCGATGAATACGTCGGGATCCAATCGACCGAAAGAACGGAAATGGAATTAACCACGCCTTTACGCCAGCGCCCTTCGAGAATCGCCTCCTCCCAGTGTGCAGTGCACTGCCCTGATCGTGCCATGCGGGGGATTAGCTCCTCTTTCATCCTTTTAGCCGATTCTGCCTACATGCCAGTCTGGTATACTTCATCAGGCGCAAACGTACGCCACAACGCAGATCGGCCGGGCTGGATGACTCTGGTCGTAACGGTGACAGCCCATCGACCTTGAACCATCTCACATATCGGAGTGCAGGAGAGACATGAAAACACGAACCCATAACGCCGGCCAACCTCCACCCGGGGCGGACACAAGAGCGAAGACCGATATGCCGGGATACCCGCTCTACCCCGCCGGGGAAGATATTTTCAATAGATCGAAGGAGGAGACAGACATCAATCCCGAGGATCCTTCCCAATCGAAAGCATCAAATGAGATTTCCGGGCTTGAGAAGAACAACGAGAAGGACTTTCAGGAAGACCAATCGGGCGATGATTTAGACGTTCCTGGCTCGGAGCTGGATGACGATCAGGAGAAGAATGGGAACGAGGACGAAGAGAATAACTTCTACAGCCTGGGGGGAGACGATCACAACGACTTGGAAGAAGATCAGGGCGACTAAAACACCTGCCAATCGACTCTCGCGAACCATTTCCCAGGCCTGAGTTCATTTCGAATGCACAAGAAAGCGGCAGACCGTTGTCGGTCTGCCGCGGTTGTTCGGGTCCTTCTTCCATCAATTCACGATGACGCATCCGCTGGTCAATGCTTCTGCTCTTTTGCCCATTGAGCATGTTCAGGATGGTCCTTGTTCACGAAGTACTTCTTGTCATGGCTGTCGCGAATCACCGGCTGATCCTTCACGCTCTTGAATTGTCCATACTGCGACTGATGGATGGCGTTGTTGTGATACGGCTTGTCCTCATTGATGACGACTTTGTAGGAATGGTAGGGGTCGTAGGTATTGTAGCGGGAAGGCAGCGACGCACTATGTTCCCATGTGGATCCGTTTCTATAGATATACTGGTGTTCAGACACTGAGTAGTACGAGTCGATGTCCGGAATAGAGTAATACTCGACCTGATCGTATCCGGTCGGTCCCCATACTGGCTGATCGCCGATATTCATGCCGACAGTGCCATTCATGGTCCCCATCGGGGCGCAGCTCATGAAGACGACTGCAAGACCTGCGCACACGAGAGCACACAGGAAAGAGAGACGAAACTTCGATGTTGTCATTTGTGGTCGTCCTTTCACGGCGACTGAAGCAGTGACAGAATAACGGAGCATCCAGGGTAACCTTCGGAGGGGGTCCGTGCAAAGTGCTCCTTGTTCTCGCGCTTGGTTCGTTCATGGATCACTTTGACTTTCACGTCGCGAGGATGACCACGATGTTCTTTACGTTCTCGGACGACGGGTGCGTGTGTCCGGAAGAACACACGATCATGGTGTCGACTCCGGGGATGATGGATCAGATGGTGGCTGGTGTGCCGGACAACAGAAGGGCAATCGCGAGTATGAGACCACTGGCGATTCTATGGGAGTATTTCATACGCATTCCTTTTGTGTTGGTTGTACCTATCGCGACATCTGCTGCACTCAGTGTAGCGAAGGGAGCGTCCAATACCAATCGGCCAATGGGAGGGGAAGAGAGTTCGCTCCATCGTGAAAGCAGAAAGTGGACGAGGAGAGACGCCATGAGCGGAGCACGTGCAGCACGCTGTCGCGGGCAGATGATTAGCTCCTCTTTCGTCCGAACGGGCTATTCCTTTACGGTTGAGAAATCATTTCCCTGTAGTGAGAGATTTACGATTGCGCATTGGGATAAGCGAGGCGCGAACGACATGACCATCAGACTGAACTCGGAAGGACCTGGAATATGGTGAATGCGACGTTATTGAAGAGCCTATGGAGGGTTGGAGCGATAGTGTCGCTTGCGGCGCTCCCGCTTATTGTGCTCGCATGGAAGAAACCGATGAAGAAGGGATTTGTTCCTGAGGTGGGGGATGAATCGAACATCTTCGAAAGAGAGTTGTCGGACGACTGACGCGCTCCCGTCAGTCTCTGAGTTCCACGGGTTCTCTCGCCGACACGCGGGCGACGATCACGCTGACGTCGTCCGTCCCTCCCTGGTCCTGCGCCGCGGTAACGAGGTTTGACGCCGCCGTGGCGGGATCGACCGCCATGCTCTTGTCGATGATCTCCTCGAGGGAAAGCGAATCCGAGAGACCGTCCGTGCAGAGGAGCAGAATATCCCCGTCCTTCAACCGAAGCTCAACGCAAGAAGGCTCGATGTGCGGTTGCGCACCAAGTGACTGGGTGAGAAATCGCTTTTCCTCGGAGTCGAAATTCGGGACGCGAACGCAATGATCAGTGGTCGCAAAAGTGATCGTGCCGTCGCGAAAGAGAAATCCCTTGCTGTCCCCGACATGGACGATGACAACGGAGTCGCCGCTGACCGCGGCTGCAACGAGGGTCGTGCACATCCCGTGCGCCTCACCCGAAGCGGAGCTGGCGGCGAACAGGATGTCGTTCATTTCCTGAACGGCATGACAGAGATTTGATCGACAATCAGCGGCGGTGCCCGCATAGTAGAGTCGCGGGAGTTCATCGCACACCATCCTGCTCGCCACCTCTCCGCCGGCATATCCGCCCAGACCATCCGCAACAAGAAGTAGCGATCCTTTCTGATCGGCCATGGGCGCTTCGGGATGGCGGATCTCGATGCGGTCCTGATTGTGCCGACCCATGGTTCCGGCTTTCGTGTCTCCTCCGTACGCGAGACGAAACGCGCGGGTTGCCGCGATCATCGAAAGCTTTGAACGTTCATGCGTGCGGGAGGTCATGGGTCCTCAATGTGCCATGGGGAGCTTCAGCGCAAACGTCGTCCCCTCGTGCAGTCGGGATCGGACGGAGATCGACCCGCCGTGATGCGCGAGGACCTGATCACAGACGCGGAGACCGTAGCCGTGCCCATCAGGTTTCGTGGTCACTTTTTCCTTGAAGAGTTTCTTCTGGATCTCCTCGTCGATCCCCGGCCCATTGTCGCTGACGGAGATCGTCACCATCCCGTCGCCCGGATCGTGCGAGCTCGACACGACAATCGTCGCATCGGGGCGCGCCTGCACGGCATTCATCATCAGGTTCAACAGCACCTGATGAATCTGGTCGACGTCGAGGGTCGCTTCGGGGATTGCCTGCCCCGCAATCACGGTGATCTTGCACGGCCGGAAACGGGGGAGGACACGGACAAAATCGACGAACTCCTGAATCACGCGGTTGGGGTCCTGGCGCACCATGTTGCCTTTTGCCTGCTCCCGTGATTGGAGCGCCTCGGTGAAACCGCGGATCCTGTCGGCGCTCTTTTTCGCCTGCAGGAGAAATTCGTGCGCCTTCTCATCGGGAACGTTGGTCAGCCGTCTGCCGAGAAGTTCATGGCTCATGACCAGGATGGTGACCATGTTCTTCAACTCATGGCTGAATTCGGCGATCATTTCGCCTTTCGTCGCCATCCGCTCGAATTTCACGATCTGATCGTTCGCCGCGCCGAGATCCTGATACGCCTTTTGAAGGTTCTCGAACAGGCGCGCGTTCTTGATCGCGATCGCGGCCTGCCCGGCGAGGATCTCGAACAGACTGAGGACCTCTGCCCGGTCGACGGGCTGGATGAACTTGCTGTCCACGTAGATGACGCCGATGGTCTCATCGGTTGTGCGCAGCGGGCTGCACAGGATGGTCTGCAGCTCAAGGTCCATCACGCTTTCTTTGCGTTCGAAGCGCGCGTCCTGAAGGGCGCTCTCGATGCAGAGAGACTCGCCGGTGGAATAGACATCGTTCAGGACTGTGGAGCTGACGCGGAAGTCTGACGCATTGATCGCCGCGCCGGAGGCGGTCCGACCGAGCGTAAAGTCCAGGTGATGATCCTGATTGGCAAGCATCAGGAATCCCCGTTCGGCGGAGGTGATCCGGATCGCTTCATCGAGCACCAGCGTCAGCACGTCGGAAAGAACCAGGGAGGTGTTGATCTTTCTCACCACCGTGAGAATGGTCTCGATATGATGGTCTCCGAGTTCAGGTTCTGCCAGCAGCTCTTCAAAGTTCATGGTGTCTCGTCACGAGTGAGTGGATCTCTTTCTGGACTTTCCTGGCCTCCTCGGAGGCACCGACTTCCTGGAAGAGCGTCAATGCCGCCGTATACGCGTCGAGAGCGGCGGACGTCTTCCGGCATTTCCGCTCCATCGCGCCCAATTCAAAACTCGTTTCGGCGGCATTCAGTTTGTTGTTCAGTTCCCTGTTCAATCGCAGGCTTGTCTGGAAATACGACGACGCCAGGGCGTACGCCTTCAGGTCCCGGCTGATCATCCCCTTGAGTTTGTAGCTGTCCGCCTGCCCGAGCCGGTCGCCACATCGTTCGAAGAGTCCGATCGCCTGGCTGACAAGCTTGAGGGCGAGGGCGAGGTCCGACGACCGGTAGTACGCGTTCGCCTTGCCGAAAACGGCCGTCGCCATAACGGGGAGAAGATCCTTTTTTGTTCCGAGAAAATAGGAAAGGTTGAATTCCTTGATGGCGTCAGTGTTCATGCCCCGCTGCAGGTGGGACATACCGATGTTATGGTGGAGTTGCGCAAGGCGGCGGACATCGCCGAGGTATTCGAAATAGGAGAGAGCACGGCGATAGTGTCCGAGCGCCTCGGCGTACTCCCCGCGGATGTTCAGCAGAATTCCAAGGTTCATCAGGGCGGTTCCCGTCAGCTCCTTCTGATCGGATTCTTCAAACACAGAATAGGCCTTTTGAAAGAATTTCCGCGCCAGCGTGAGGTTCCCTTGTTCGGCATAATTGGTGCCGAGGATGTTGTCGACGCGCCCGACTGAAACCCTCTCTTTCATCGAGGTGAACATCGACCGGCTGCGCACAAGATCCGCGCGGGATTCCTTCCATTGACCGAGGCTGGAGTGCACCTCTCCTCTCCGGAGAAGTGCTTCGGCGCGATTGACGCTCTGGCGCCTGGGTTTTGCGGTCTTCTCCTCCATGGAGAGGACGAGGGAGTACATCTCGACGGCCCGTTGGGTATCGCCTGTCGTTTTGAAGATGTCCCCGATTTCCAGGAGCACCGGCGGGACTGCTTCTCCCGGCAGGGCCGTCTGGCAAAGCGTAATGAGTTGATTAAGATATTCGTTGTCCGTGACTGTGCCGGCGTGATTCGCCACGCGCCGCGTGTCGCGGGAATTCCCGAACGATGCCTGTTGGAAGTATTGCACTTTCTGCATGTCCTTCACGAGTCCTGTGACATTGCGGCTTCCACAATGCCGCTTTACAACGTTGATGATCTGGTCTTTTGCCTGTAACGTTGCCATGGACGCGGCTTCGATGTTGTCAGGTGTTGGAAAGACGGTTGAATGCTGCCTTACCTTCCGAAACAGTAGCGCGAGAAATGCGGAATCTGTACGTCTTGTGCGATCAGCGAGCCGCGCAACGGACTGAACAGGAACCTGCTGTATTGCATGGTGCCGACCCAGCCGGTGTTGTTGACGTACCAGAGGTCGATGTGGCTCGTGGCGCTGGACGCCGAAAGGTCAAGTCCGGACGCCGACACATCGAGGAGGGCCGGTTTCAAGAAGACCAGTCCGCTCGGTCCGAATTCCGCGGTGATCTGCGGAGCGTTCTTATCCACGGTGATGGAAATGGTCTTGGGGGACGCGACGGCGCCCGCAGGAATCTTCAGCGTGAACGAAACGGTGGAGAGTTTGTTGTGGGAAGGATCCCAGTTGCTCCACTTGACCTTGACGGTCCCGCTGCTGCTCGGCGTGACGTACACGGAATCCTTGAGGACATCCGTGGGCTGGTTCGGGACCGGCCAGACGACGGCGGTGATACTTGTTACCTGTGAGCAGTCTGTCGACGTGGCGCTCGAACCCGAAGTCATGGTTCCATTCAACATTGCGCCGCAGGTTGTCGTGACGTACATCCCGCGGGCCGACGGTCCACTCTGCTCACTCACCGGTGCAACGGGTGAATTATCAGCGCACCCGGAAATGAGGACCAACCCCAAGAGCATCATGCCGAGTGTTTGTGCTATCCTTGCACTGGTCATTGATTCATCCCCTATCGATTTGTTTGGACAACAGTACTGAGAATTCCTGATGATGGAGGAGCGATTTCCATGCCAGTGTGTAGAATCGTCAGGGAACCGGGAAAATCAACCGTGGGAGGGAGATACTGCGGATGCAGGGAAGAGTGATGGGTGAATGCGTGGTCTGTTCCGTGGTGCGCAGGGACACACGATGTAACGGTGCATTACACGGGCGTAACGATTTGTTACATCAGTCGTCGTCCACGCTTCCGTTCCGCAGGATGCGGTCGAGACGCGGGCGTGAAACGCCCAGAATTCGTGCGGCCGCGACTTTGTTCCCTTTCGTCTCCTCGAGCACTTTTTGAGCCAGGAGCAGCTGAACGTTGCCGATCGTCGCATTATTCCTGGGGATCAGCAGGGTCAGCGTGCTTGTCCCATCGCGGGAAACCGGTCTGGATGGCGTGGCTGTAGCGCCACCGTGGTCCGCTCTTCGGTGTTTGCGGACTTCGAAATCGTCTTCCGTGATCCATTCGCCTTCTTCGAGGAGAACTGCACGCTCGATCGCATGTTTGAGCTCCCGCACGTTCCCTTCCCATTCTCTCTCCATGATCATGTTCATCGTCTCAGGAGTAATGCCTTTGATGTGCTTGCCGTATTCGGCGGTGAACTCAGGCAGAAACGCCTCGACAAGCATGGGAATGTCCTCCTTTCGCTCGCGGATCGGCGGCATTTCCAGGGGGAGGATCTTCAGTCGGTGATACAGGTCCTTGCGGAATTCTCCCGACCGCATTTTCGTTTCCAGGTCGGCACTGGTCGCCGCGACGATGCGGGCCTTGACGGGAATGTTACGCGTGCCTCCGATTCTGCGCATCACCCTGTCCTCGATCACCTTCAGGAGCTTGGACTGCATCGTGAGCGAAATATCCCCGATTTCGTCAAGGAAGATCGTTCCTTCCCCGGCCATTTCGAACAGTCCGATTTTTCGGTCTTTCGCATCGGTGAACGCTCCCTTTTCGTAGCCGAAGAGCTCCGACTCCAGCAGCGTCTCCGGCAACGCGGAGCAGGCGATATCCACGAAGGGGCAATGCTTCGTTCGACTGTTGAAGTGAATCGCGCGGGCAAGGAGTTCTTTGCCGGTCCCGGTCTCGCCGGTGATCAGCACGGTGTTCGTGTTGCTCGCGATCACCTTATGTGCCCGGTCAATCGTCTGCTGAAGGGCCACGGAGCGGCCGATAATATGGCGGAAATCGTACACCTTCCTCTGAAGCTCGACAAACTCCGTCCTCCGTTGTCCCGAGAGCCATTCATTCCGGATCTGGACGACAAAATCGGAGAGGCGCCTCTTGTCACGGGGAAGGCAGAAAAACGCGGCAACTCCGGATTTCACGAGATCGACCGCAAGGACGTGATCGCGCTCTTTCGCGACGGCCATGATGGAGACACTCGGGAACTTCGTTGTGAATTCCTTGATGATTTCCTTTGTCGAATGGGTCACTTCGCGGGTGACATCGAGCAGGACAGCGCTGGGCGGACGAAAGATCGCACGGCTGGCGAGGAATCCGGCAGACGAAGCAAACTGAAGGTGAAGATCTTCAATGACCGGGATGGAGCGCCGCACTTCAAGCAGCATTTCTCTCCCCCCGCACAGCAGGAGCGTGAACGTTGGCGGCTTCGCCTGGGGATGTTTCCCGTTGATGGTCATGCGCTCAATTTCGGAAATGGCGTTCAATATTCGCAAGCACCTGGGCTCGTCCCTCCGCTGCGAGATAGCTCGAGCGAAGCCCCTCGGAGGGGAGAGAGGAGACGAAATGCGTCAGGACCTTTTTTGTCACCACGAGATTCTGGCGCGCCCGTTCGCGCTGTCCGCGTTCGAAATACTCCCGCGCCAGGGCATAGGTCAGCTTCCAGGTCACTTCACCGATCGGCTCCTTCTCCACCAGTTGCATCCCCTTTTTGAAATGTGTCAGCGGCCGTTCCTCCGTACTTCCGGGAGATTCTCGCTCGGCGAAGCCGAGCAGGTAGCGGACTTCCGCCCGCAACAGGGGGGCGGTTTCCCGCTCCGGCCTGACGAGAATGCTCTGGAGCTGTTCAATTGCGGGTTGGGGCTCGCCGGACCGTGCCAGACATTCGGCGATTGCCACGAGGCAACGTGATGCCTTCCGATCTTCTCCCGAAGAGACGAACAACGCATGGGCTTCACGGAGCAGGGGGAGGGCGCTTGCGTGATCTCCCTTATTTGCGTCCACCATTCCACACCAGAATTTCCAGGCTCCTCGGAAAGGCTCGACTCCTTCGGCTTCCACGTATCGGTGTGCTTCTTCGAGAAGGCGCTCCGATTCGCTCGGGACCCCCAGGATCAGGTGAAGTTCAGCAAGTTGAAGCTCCGTTTCCACAAGTCCGCGGACGTCGGCCATCATGTCATACAGCGCCAGCGCTTCCGTCCAGGTCGCGAACGCGCCGCCGTAGTCGCCGTCCGCCAGCATGACTTCGCCCAGGTTTGTCAGCGTGTAGGTCAGCTCTCCCTTCATCCCGAGGCGCTGGAATGTCTCCCGGGATTGCAGGTAACTTGCGCGGGCTTCGGCGTGCCGGCCGAGATTGAAGTAGGCAATGCCGAGGTTGTTTTGAATTTTCGCCTGCTGGCTGAGGGTTCCCCGTTCGACAGCGTATTCGAGCGCCCTGCGCCATTGTTCGATGGCGGCGGCGGAATCTCCGCGCGCATTCAACGCGTTGCCGACGTTGGTGATGGCACTGACCACGTGTGCCTCGTCCCCAAGGGATTCGTACATCCCCAGGGCATACCGGAAGTGCCTGGCCGCATCATCATACCGTCCCTGAAGAAACGTCGCAATGCCCAGGTCGGTCAGGATGGCGCCTTTCAGCTCGTCGCGGTCAAGCTCTTCCGCGATTTCCAATTGCGCGTGGCACGTTTCTTCTGCGTTTTTGAAGCCGCCGAGATTGATTTCGATATTCACCAGCTCTTGTTTCAGCTCCGCCCGTTCACTCGCATCCTCCAGGCCCTCGAGCAATTGCCGGAATCCTTCTTTTGCCAGTTCGAAATCGCCGAGGCGCGAACGCCCCACGCTGACCACACGAAGCAAACGGCGGCGGCAATCGTCGGGAGGGGGGGAATTTGTCAGGATCGATGTCCCGAGCTCGATCGCTTCCTTGGTTCTTCCGGCCTGGAGCAGGGCCTCGACTTTCTGACACTGAAGAGACAGGACGCGATCCGGGTCCCCGAGTGCTTGCGCCGCTTCCATCGCCCGCGCGAACAGGTCAAGGGCGAGTTGATGCCCTTGCAGGGCGAGCACGCGCAACGCGGCCTGCTCCAGATACTCCGAGGCTCTTCCGGGTTCACCCATCTTCGCGCAATGGTGCGCGATCTCCTGAAGCTCGGCGATCGAAAGATCCACGGTGGAGGAAGACATCGCATGTGCGATCATCGCGTGAAGGGGGGCGCGAACAGGCCCGAGCGATTCGTAGACGATCCGCTTCAACCGAGCCATGCGCACGGAAACGCGGGTCTCGCCCTCCGTCATTGCGGTGAGACCGGCGGCGTCCAGGGATTGGACAGCGGAGCGGATTCTTGCAGGATGAAACGGCAGATACCGTTCCAGCAACGCGACCGGAACGGGATTCACGAAACAGCAGAGGAAGGCAAAGACAATCCTCTTTTCCGGTGCGAGCTTGCTGAAGCGGTTCACGAGAAGCTGATCGGCGTCCCGGGGGATGACTCTGTCGATGAGCTCCAGCGCCGTTTCGATATTCCCACCGAGGTACTCTGCGTTCACCGAATCATGGATCGCGCGGAGCGCCTCGAGGACCACGATCGGCATTCCTCCAAGGACCTCGTATAGTCTCGTTCCGAGCTTTTCCATGGCCTGACCCTCACCAAGGAGCGCTTGCGTCAGGTGCACGACATCGCCGACAGCCAGATCGGGCAGGGGGATCTGGTCCAGTTGGGGTGCAGAAAGCGACCAGACGGAATCCACCGCGGACGAGGCAACAATGACCGCTCTCCCCGGCGGCATATCGCGGGCCACCGTCTGAAAGACCTGGACGGAATTCTCGTCCATGCCGTCCAGATTCTCGGCGACAAGCATAAGCGGAATCAGCGATGCACAATCGATGATATAACGGGCCAGAACCTCCGCCGTGGCATCCCGATCGCGCGCGCGGTAGCCGTCGTCGCTCTCAATGGCCGCCGTGGAAACCGCCAGATATTTTTCGATGAACCGGGACCCCTCAGGCAAAGGGGCGCCCCGGAACTCCGCGAACGAACCGACTTCCAGGTTCAACATCCGCAACAGAGGCCTCACGCTCGAATACGGAATGCCGCCGCTGACCGCTGATGCAGAAAATACCCGCAGCCCGCCGACACGTGCGAGGTGGACGACTTCGTCCACGAGGCGCGATTTTCCCATTCCCTCAGAACCAACGAGAAGGATCGCCGTCGGATGCGCGTCGCCGTGAGAGGCCTCTTCCTTTCGGACGACTCCGCGGATGTGCTGAAGCTCGGATTCTCGCCCCACGAACGGGGCGACGAATTGATGCCCGTCGCCGGAATCCTGGAGGTCGAGCGTCCTCTCGCCGAGAATCGAGAGTGCTGCGTGGGCCGTCGGGGGACGATCGGCAGGGTTCTTCTTCAGCAAGGCTTCCACGGTGCTGCGCACCGCGGGGATATCTTCCCAATGGGGGCTCGAAAAAAGTGGCTCGTCTGCGAGGATCTTCTTCACGAGCGTTACGGGGTCCTCTGCTTCGAACGGGCAATGTCCTTCGACAAGATGATAAAATGTCGCGCCGACCGAATACAAGTCGATTCGCTGGTCCACCCGTTCACCCCGGAGGACTTCAGGCGCATTGTAGTCAAGCGTGCCTCTCGCAGGGGCGTCGGGTGAGGCGCCTGCCCTGCGGCTGAAGCCGAAGTCGGTGAGCTTCAAGACCGGGGACGGCCTTCCCGTGCCGTCTCCCGCCACGAGGAGATTTTGCGGCTTGATATCCGAGTGAATGATGCCATGGGCATGAACATACGCAAGGACGGAAAGGGCTTGCGCGAACAATCCCCGTATCCCCTTGGCGCGGTTCCGTCCGGGTCCAAGCGTTCGTGACCAGGCGAGGGCGTCGGATCCTTTGACGTATTCCATCAGGATGAAGGGACATCCCGAAAGCGTCGCCGAGGGATCCTGCCGGATAACATCGAAATCGTAGAGGGTGACAAGATGGGGATGATGAAGCGAGAGAAGGATCGAAGTCTCCGTGAGAAAAGGATCGTTCTCCTTCGGAGCGGCGTCCGTCACATGGGTGAGGACTTTTAATGCGCGCGGCGCATGATTCCACAGAACATCTTCGACAAGGAACACCTTCCCGGAACCGCCCGCTCCGAGTTCATTGATGATCCTGTATCGATGATTGATCATGCCTGCCTCTGACATCTCCTGGTTCACGCGTACTGCTGCCGTCGGCCAGTTCGTGCGCCGCGACGAGGACGCTCGCGAGAAAAGCGCCGGGAAACAACCCGACCCACCACCCCCCCTGCAGCGTTCCCATCGCCTCGCCCATCATGTTGCCCCACGTCGCCGTCGGGGGCTGAACTCCCAACCCGAGGAATCCCAGCGCAGCCTCAGCGAGTACGACGTTGGCGAATTGCAGAACGCCAACACTGACCAGCACCGGCGCCAGGTTGGGAAGCATGTGGCGAACCACAATGCGCCATGTTGAGACGCCGAGGAGCCGGGCCGTGAGGATGTACTCCTTCTCGCGCAATCCCAACACTTCGCCGCGGATCACCCGCGCGGCAGACATCCATCCGGTGAAGACGAGAACGGCAACAAGCGTCATCAACGACTGACCCAGAAACGCCATGAGCCCGATGGCAAGAAAGAGTCCGGGGACGGCCAGGGCCAGATCCGTGAGTCGCATCAGAACGAAATCAACAGAACGGGCTCCCATGCCTGCCGTGAATCCGATCAGCACGCCGAGCACAAGCGAGAGAACCGATGCGACCACGCCGATCCCCAGCGAGACTCTTGTCCCGGCGATGACCCGGCTCAATACATCTCGCCCATTGTCATCGGTACCGAAAAGGAAAACGAATCTCCCGCCTGGCTGTCCGCCGGAAGGGGCTCCCCGGATATTCGATTCCTCTTTGCCGGACGCAACAGAACGATTGGACAGCAACCATTGGGTTGCCTCGATGTACCAACCTCTCAGCCCTTCGGGAGCCAAAACGGCACCCTTCACGGGGTATTCAAATAGCACTCCTTGTGCCAAAGGGCGCAAAAGGCGTGTGTTGGCGAGGTCTCCCTGACTGTTCGGTGGGGCTGGAGTGAAGAATGGCGTCGTAAAAGAAATGAAGGCGAGCACGAAAAGTACAGAAAATGAGCCCGCTCCTTGGGTTTGTTCTCGTGGAAGTTCCAAGAATTCGCTACGGCGAGACACCAATCGTCGCACGAGAGAATTGATGAGAAACGCGAGAGAAACCCACCAAATCAAAGATGCCACCCAGAATTCAGCGAGACGAATGGGCTCGATCGCTCCCGGGAGCCCCGGGTGGAGAACCGCAAATACGATCCCGATGGCCAAAGTGCCCGTGCTTTTCCAAATGAGATCCCACCGAACAATGGTGATCGCAATGAGCACGATTAGCGCTCCGACCAGATACGGATATGGGAGACGCCGGCTCATAAGCTTCGAATCCTCGGATCGATCAACGCGTGTATAATATCGGCCAGGAGGTTGCCTAAGACCACGACAAAACCTCCCAGCAATGTGCAACCCAGGATGAGAGGATAATCCCTGGCAAAGACAGAAGCGACAATGAGTCGCCCCATGCCGGGCCATGCAAAAAGTGTTTCCGTGACAAGAACGCCGGTCAGGAGCGAACCGATCTCCAAACCGATCATCGATATTATCGGACCGAGAGAATTCCGGAGAACATACCGGCGAAAGACAACGCGCGGTTTGAGGCCCATTGCCCTCGCGGCGAGAACAAATTCCTGATCCTGAGTTTCATCGACAGTCGAAGCGAGATACCGGGCCAGCCCAGCGGCGCCTGGGAGGGCGAGCGTCAGGACCGGAAGTGTTCCATGGCGCAGCAAGTCAGCGAAAGAATTTAAACTCCAGGTGAATGTCGCGCCCGGCGACCCCATGCTTGAAGAGGGGAAGAGACCGAGGGCGAAGGAGAACAGCGTGATGAAGAGCATGCCGACCCAGAACGTCGGCAGCGCATACACGACGAGCGTTCCGCGCGCGATCCAGCGATCCAGTCGCGTTCCCGGTCTGCGCTTGGCGATGGACACAAGAATGATCGCGAAATAGGTCTCCAGGAAAAGCGCAGGGATCCCGAGCAGAAGGGTGTTCGGAAAGACTCTTGCCAGAATATCCACGACCGGCGCGTTATAGGCGAACGAAACGCCGAGGTTCCCTTTCAGGAGTTCGCCCAGCCAATGGACATACTGGGCCAACAACGGCTGATCCAAACCGAATTGGGACCGGAGACGGTCGGCCGCTGCCTGAGAGACCGTTGGAGAGAGATAAAGCGTCGCGGCATCACCCGGGAGAAGGCGGGAGAGGAAAAAGACGAGCGTCACCAACCCGAACAACAGTGGGAACAGTTGAAGAACCCGGTGCAGGACGAACCTGGCAAAGGAGTTCTTAGCGGGACGCGACACGTTCGTCGGGCTCCAGATGCCACTCGCATGCCTCTTGCGTCGTGCCAAGAAGCCCTATGTGGGTTCCCGCGACACGCGTGTTGACGCCGGTGATTGCATCAATCCAGTAGAGCATGGTGCAGGGTTGCTCGTCGTTGAGAATGCCCTGGAACTCTTTCCACAACGGCGCGGTGTCGACCTCGCTTTGGAATTTCTTGGTTGCGGCGAGAATCGCGTCGACCCGGGCATTGCGAAATCCGGTGACATTGAACGGATACTGTGCGAGATCGGAACCCCAGAGATCGTCGAGCTGCAGCTGGAGCGGAACGCTGAAACCGGCCAGGCAGGCATCATATTTCCGGGCGGTAAGGTTATCCCAGAAGGTTCCTCGTTCAACCTGCTCGATGGCCATATCGATCTTCACGGCACGGAGTTCCTGCTGGATCGCCGTTGCAACGGAAATGCGCATTTGATTCCCGGCTGGGATTTTCAGAGAAAACGAAAATTTTCTCCCGTCTTTGTCCAGGATCCCGTCTCCATCGCTATCCCTCCAGCCGTCTTCTTCCAGGAGCTTCGCTGCGCGAACGGGGTCATACGGCAGCGGTTTGAGCGTGTCATTATATGCCCACCGGAACACCGGCGAGATGCCTCCCACGGCCACCGACCCGTGTCCGGCGAGGTACGCGCTCACGAGCTGTTGGCGGTCGATGGCCATTGTCAATGCGCGGCGGACGCGTGCCGAACCAAAAAGGGGATGCGGTTGAATCCGTTTGCCCCCGGAGGCGTTGTAGGCAATCGGGTCGATGTTGTTCCACCCGAGAAAATCGTAGTCCCGTCCCGGAGAAGAGACGATCCGCACGGGCGCTCCGGAAGCGGCGATGGTCGACGCATCTTCGGGGCGCAGTCCCGTGACAACATCGACCTCGCCCGCCATCAATTGTGACACCCGGGTGCGATAGTCCGGGAGTACACGAAAGACAAGTTGCGACAGTTTTGCCGGAAAGGGAAGAGTGGAGGTCGGGTTCGAGGCAAGGACAATGCCTTCGAGCGGGGTCCACTCCTTTAACATAAACGGACCGGAGACGATCGGGTTCCGATTGAAGGAATGTGCCCGCAGCTCCTTCGCAGGAATGGTATCCAACACATGCGCAGGGAGAATCGGGAGCCCGGCATCGAAAAGCTGAGAGGGATAGGCACGGGCGAAATGGAAAACGACCGTCGAATCATCGATCGGCTGGACGCTCCGCCCGATGTCCGGTTTTCCGTTCCAAGTCTGCAGGTTCTGAACGGCCGATTGTCTCACGCTCCCGAGTGCAGGATCGCCGTACAGGCGATACGAGGCCTGGACATCGCGCGCGGTGACGGGCAGGCCGTCGGACCAGCGCACTCCGCTCTTCAGATGAAAGATCAGGTCCCGATGCTGATTTTCGAATTCCCAAGAGCGTGCGAGCAACGGCGTGTACTTCAGCATTCCCGCCGTGGTGTCGAATGTCGATCCCACCAATCCCGGGAAGAACAGATCATTGATTTCTCCCGCTGTCACGTCCTCTGCAAAGAGAGGATTGAAACTATCGACATCGCCTTCGATCGCGATGACGACCGGCCGTTGCTGGTCGGCGGACTTGTTGTGCCCGTCCTTGCCGCAACCGGCGAGGACGAGGATGAGCGTGCAGAAAATCAAGCACCTGAGTGTCGGTGTCATCCCGGGAATTCCCTGACGTTGACGGTGGACGGCGATGGTCGACTCAATGTAGCCACGCACCACGATCTTGTCAAGGCGGCCCCGCGAGTATTTGAACCCGGGACGAGGATTGACACTGAAGTGTGATTTGGATACTTTGACGCATCGAAACGGAGGAACCCCCCGCGCCCCTATGCCGTCCTTCCTTGAAGTCCGGAACCTCTCTGTCGTCCGCACCAATCATGGGCAACGTCCCCGGATCGTTAGCGATGCATCGTTCTCTGTCCAGCGTGGCGAATGCCTCATTGTGCTCGGTGAGAGCGGAGGCGGCAAGACCATCCTGACACGGGCATTGACTCGGCTCTTCCCCGAGAAGAATCCGTTTCGGATAACGGGGGAAGTGGTGTTCGAGGAACGCCGCCTCCTCGATGTTCCCGAAGAAGAACTGAGGAAGGTGCGGCGCCAAGCCATTCGCTATGTCTTTCAGGAACCCGGGAAGGCGCTGAACCCTGTGACGACGATCGCTTCGCAGATGGCTCTGGCCGACGTCCGGAACAAACCGGGCATTGACAGGTTCAAGGAGGTCCTCGCCGACGTCGGCATTCCCGACCCGACGACCGTCCTTCGCTCGTTTCCTCATCAGCTCAGTATCGGCATGGCGCAGAGAGTGATGATCGCCATGGCACTTCTTCCGGCTCCGGCGTTGCTGATTGCCGATGAACCCACAAGTGCCGTCGACGAAGAAACGAGGGGAACGATCCTGGACCTGCTGCTGCGACGGCGGAGGGAAGGGTCGATGGCGATGATCGTCACCACACACGACATCGCGGTGGCCCGTGCTCTGGGACATCGCATCATGGTCCTGCTCCGGGGAATGATTGTGGAGTCCGGGCCGGCCGACCAGGTCCTTACAACGCCGCTCCATCCCTACGTCCGGGATTTTCTGGGCGTGTCACAGGAGGGGAATGGACTTCATAAAGTCAATGCGCCGTCCCCGGTCGGGAGAATGTCGGATGCTCCAGACTCCTTCAGCAGTTGTTGTGTCTTCGCAGGGCGGTGTGCGAAGGCGAAGGAAAAATGCTGGACACTCGAACCCCAACTCGAGGGGACGGGCACGGATCGGGAGGTGCGATGTTTCTTCTGGAAGTAGAGCATCTCGCATGTTCGCTCCGTCCGGGTCGCAGCATGTTCGGCGGAGAGCAAGCCAGGCCCGTTCTGCGCGATGTCACTTTCTCTCTCGAAAAGGGAGAAAACTTCGGATTGCTCGGTCCAAGTGGTTCGGGAAAGTCGACCATTGCACGATGCATCGCAGGGCTTCAGGAACCTGACCGCGGCATGATACGATTTGCCGGGAAGACCCTCTGGCCCCAGCGACGGCGAAGAGTCCCTGATCCGCGGATCCAGCTCCTTTTCCAGGCGACGAGTCTCTCCCTGGATCCCAAAATGAAAATCCTCCCCGCAATTGAGGAAGGGTTTACGCCGTGCGCGGAACCCCTGACGGCGGACCAACGAAGGCAACGAATCGATGAGTTGCTCGATGCCGTGGACCTTCGGCCGTCAATCCTCGATCGGTATCCTCATGAACTCAGCGGAGGGCAGCGACAGCGCGCGGCGTTGATGCGCTCATTGGCATCCGGCGCGCCGCTTCTGATCCTTGATGAACCCACCGCGGCACTTGACCCCATCACAGCATCCAGTGTCCTTTCTCTCATCGAAACCTTGCGCCGTCGCCTGGACCTCACCCTCATCTATATTACTCATGACCGGGAGACTGCCCGGGCTTTTTGCAGCAGGATCGGCGTCGTCAATGACGGAGTGCTGCGGCTATCGAAGAGCTGATTCCCGGCTGGAATCCTGCCTTGTTAAACCCGCTGGCTCGACAGACTGTCACAGGAACGAATGGATACAAGCATCCGTTTAGGTAGTGATATGAGACCCGTGCTCTGTGCGGTGTTCCTTTGTCTTTCGGTACTCCTCGAAGCCTGCAATTCTACGCCTGCTCCCACGGAACCGACTGCGCCAACTATCCCGCTGGGACCTGCAGTGCCATTGTCCGTCGTGGGCTATGGCGTGTCGCTTGATTCCTCGTATTTCAAAGTCTGGTCGGACAGTTCGTGGGATCAGTTCTATGGAGACACCATCATCAACGGCACGCAATACACGATCACCCTCGATGATGCCGGGAACGAGAACCTTTACGGACCCGACGGGTATTCAGGTTTTGGGACGTATGGCGCAGACATCGTGCTGTTCGATTCGGTCCTTGCGTCCTTGCCCGACACAATGGTTGGACGCACCCCGTACTTGATGCAAACGACATTCACGTATCAGGGAGCACACTACGTTCTGATGGATCAGGAGACGCTCGTCGATACCACGACGGTTTCCTTGCCGTTCGGGACATTTACGGATTGCAGGGTGCTTCAGTCCATTGGCACAATTAATGGCGTTTTACAGTATGCGACAGACTCCTGGCTCGCCAAAGGACCTTCCGATATCGCCCGGGAATATATTACTGTCTATGGAGCGTACCGCATTCAGATGGCCTACGGGTCCGTGAACGGGCAGAGTTGGGGAATGAACTCTCGAATCTCACCGAACAGCGAACCGGCGGCTGCGGTCCGGTCAGTCCCCGGCATACAGACACTGGCTCCGATGATCCTCAGAGGCATGATCAGGAGCAGGACGATGACGATCCCGGGTCGAAATTCCGGCCATGGCGCATTTCATCGGATCGGCGGAATCCCTTCGCCTTAGCCGGCATTAATCCGTTCAAACGGCCTCCTTTTTCCCTCCGCGGCAAATTTGGCGCATATTCTTCAACTGTACGGAACCAGGTGCCTTTGCCTGGCGTTACGATTGCATCCGGCCCTTTACACCCGCAACCAGACCCTGCTGTGAGTCGCGCTCCTCTTCGGGCGCCTGAAAGCGGAATTGGCTCATCGAGCGTACGTGTCATTTGATGAGACCAATGAAGACATCGAAAAGTCAGATGCAGTGATTTCAGTCCGGCGCTTGAACCCGAACCCCGGCTTGCGCCCCGGAATCAGGCTTGTTGACGACCCTAACCGCCAAGATAGGGATGCCGCAATCGCACTTCCCCAAAGATTTTGCATCTCTTGACGAGATCTTTTCCTTCGTCGGCGCGGCGCTGGGTGACTTGAAAGTCTCCAGAGACGTATCCTTTGCCGTAGAGCTTTCCATCGAAGAGCTCTTTACCAATATGGTGAAATATGGCAGGGGAGCAGGCGTCGATGTCATGATCTCGATCCGACGGGAGTCGCGCAGACTGGTTGTCGAATTGATCGACACCACGGATGCCCCGTTTGATCCCGCGCAGGTGCCGCAAGCTGAGACATCCCTTCCGCTCGAGGACCGCAAGGTGGGAGGCCTCGGCATTCATCTTGTACGGACGTTAATGGATGAGCTGCACTCTTCTCATGCAAATGGTCTCAACTCCATAACACTCATCAAGAACCTGGAGACGTAGATGTTCACGATAGCGGTCAATGGCGATCAAAGCGTTGCGCTCGTAGGGCGATTGGACGCTTCGCAGACAGAGACCGCCGCCGCCGTCCTCGATAAAATTGAAGCGACCACGAAAATCGACTTCGGGGGCCTGGATTACATATCCAGCGCCGGGCTCGGTTTGCTTCTGAAGACCCAAAAGCGGTTGCGCCGAACAGGAAATGAACTGATCCTCACGAGAATGAACAAGCTCGTGAGAGACATCTTCCGCATCGCACGGTTCGATCTCATTTTCCAAATCGAAGAGTCATCGTGACCAACTTTTCGGAGCCTTCGGCGTATTTCCAATGATTGAGACGGACGACGGGGCGCTTGTCCAGCAGACCATCGCAGGAAATCTGAAGGCTTTTGAAAAGCTTGTGGACCGCTATCAAAAACCCGTGTTCAACCTCGCTCTCCGGATGGTGAGAGATCAGGACGAGGCAGCGGATGTAACACAGAACGCATTCCTGAAGGCGTTTGAGAACCTTCAGTCGTACGATCAGCGATTCAAATTCTTCAGCTGGCTCTACCGGATTACCATGAATGAATCGCTGAGCTTTCTGCGTCACAGGAAGCAACTGGTCAGCGTCGAAGAAGTCGGACAGTTGCCGGCAGAGGAGGATGAAAGCATGGAGGCGAGGGAGAGCGCGGGAAACGTTCAGAAAGCGCTCGAGGCATTGACCGATGAACAGCGGGCCGTCGTCGTGTTGAAGCACATCGAAGGGTTCTCATACTTTGAAATTGCCCGCATGCTGTCGATCACGGAGAAAAAAGTGAAATCGCGGCTATTCAGCGCCCGACAACTCATGAGAATCGCGCTGTACAAAAACGGCGTGGGGGAGCGATGAGGAAGACAAGAATTGTAGACCTCATAAACAGGGAGATCGATGGCGTTGCGACGCACAACGAACGGCTGAGGCTCAAGGGCATGATGGCCGCCGATCCCGAAATTGCGCATCTCTATGCCGACCTCCGGCGCATGGACGAGGCTTTTGGCGTGTCCGCTCCTGTTGAACCACCCATTGCACTCAAGCAGGCCATCATGCGAAAGGTCGAGAGGGCCTCGCGACCGACCGGCGCGCCCTCCTTGCCCGGGACGATAAAGGGGGTTTGGCTGTTTCTCATGAAACGACAGGGTTTGGTCTTCGCAGTCGGAATGCTTGCGGGAATTCTGCTCCTGGCCGGTGCGGAGGTCGTTGTCAAGCGTTCTACCGCCAGCGAAGGAGATTTGGTTGGGACGTTGGCTTCCCCCACGGGGATCTCTTCGCTGGCGGGTATGCAACGAATGGAATTATCCGGAAACGGACTTGAGGGTACCCTTTCGTTTTCGAGCCGCCAGACTCTCTCGTCTGTCGAGCTTTTCCTGCGGCAGGGAGGATCCTTGCGGACTCTGATTTCCTATGATCCGGCGGGTCTGGCATTTGTGGGAATTCAACCCCGGGATGGATCTCCCGCGACAGTGCAGGCCGAAGCGGGGCAGATCCAATATGCGGCCTCGTCTCCCTTGCGTTTCACCGCATCTTTCAGAAGGACCACGCCTGAGAAACAGGATGTGCGGATCAGAATTCTGAACGGCGATGGAATGGTGTTACTCGATCGCACGGTTCTCATTTCGTCTGAATGACAGCTGTTTTGGGAGCATTTTGCCGTGACGGATCGGGATCTCCCGCGGAACCAGCACAGGAAAGTCTTCCGGAAGCGGGGAGATTAACCAACTTTTGCAGGCAACGAGAGTATTTCAACTAAAGCCACATGCCAGGCATTTCATATTCTTCATAGGAGAATCGTTATGGAGGGCAAACCCGTGGACGGCACCAAGCGGCCGAAGCAGGCCCTGATCATTGGCGGGGTCATCGTCGCGCTTGCTGGCGTGATCTACTTCTCCTTCTTCTACCCACCGGCTCCGAAGGAAGACGTCTCCGGGACCATTGGCGCGGTGCAGAAATACCGGTCCGAGCAAATGAGCGATCGGGATGTCATCCTGGCGGGACAGACCGCGAAGACCCGGGTCATCGCCGATGCGATGGGGCATGTCCCTGCGGAAGCGCGGCTGGCAGCCTACTCGAGCCTGGGGTCGTCCGCGAGATTGGACGCCTTCTCGAAACTCGACGCCGCTGCCCAACTTGACGCATATGCGAAACTCGGTCAGCAGGCGAGGCTCGACGCCTACGCCAAATATGATGCATCGGCGAAGCTCGACGCCGCTGCGGCGCTTGATGCATTTTCAAAGCTCGATGCGACTGCGCAGCTCGCCGCGTATTCGAAACTGGATGCCGCGGCAAAGCTCGATGCCTTCGCGAAGCTGGATGCGGCAGCGCAGCTGGCCGCCTTCTCCAAGCTGGATGCGGCCGCACAGCTCTCCGCGTACCAGGCGCTCGACGCGACCGCCCGCCTGGATGCGTTTAGCAAGCTGGACGCCAACGCCGCTCTCGGTGCGTATTCGAAACTCGATGCCGCCGCTCAATTGGCAGCGTACGCGAAGCTCGGATCCGCAGCCAGGCTGGATGCATTTTCGAAACTTGATGCGCAGAGCAAACTGGATGCCTATTCGAAGCTTGCCGCGCAGAGTAAACTCGACGCCTTCGAGAAACTGGACGCCGCGGCGAGGCTCGATGCCTATGCAAAGCTCGGGCAGCAGGCGCAGCTCGACGCCTACACGAAGTACTACTCCGACTCGAAACTCGAAGCCGCCGACAAGTTGGACGCGTTTTCGAAGCTGGATGCCGCCACCCAACTTGCCGCGTATGAAAAGCTCGGCATGGCATCAAGGCTGGATGCATATTCCAAACTCGATGCTGCAAGCCAGTTGCAGGCATATTCCACATTGAACGCCGCATCACAGTTGGAGGCGTTCTCAAAACTGGATGCAACGGCGCAGCTCAATGCCTACTCGCAACTGGATGCCGCCGCGCGTCTTGATGCATTTTCCAAACTGGATGCGGCAACACGGCTGGATGCGACAGCGCATCTTGGCGATTAGCCGGGAGTCGCGACCGAAAGGTTCCCCATGTCGTGTCGATGACCCGCCTTTAGGCGGAGGCGCAGAGCGGCCTCCGCCTATTCCTATTCAGAGCAGACGTTGCCTTTGATCCGGTGAACCCTCAAACCTTCTTGCTGCTGGCATGACAATATCTTCCAGGCGTCTTCCGGTCCTCGTGGTGGTGGTGGCACTCTCCGTCAGTCCTCTCTTCGCTCAATTCCAGCAATTGGAAACCAGGGATCTCCGCCTCATCTACCTGCAGCACCAGGACTATATCGTCCGTCATCTCGCCCGATGCTTTGAGAATGCCCTGGAGTTTCACGAGCGATTGTACCATTACGTTCCCGGGGAAAAAGTGACCCTGGTGATGCATGACCAGGACGATTATGGTTCGGGCGGCACTTCGACCATTCCCTGGGACTACATCTCCATTTGCATGGAACCCTTCGACTACGTCTACGAGACGCGCCCGGCAAATGAGAGGATGCAGTGGCTGATGAGTCACGAGCTGATGCACGTCATCGCCACCGATAACACTGCGGGCGTCGACCGGTTCTTCCGGTCTTGCTTCCTTGGAAAAGTCTCGCCGACGACCGAGAACCCCATGTCGATGTTCTATAGCTATCTCACCAGTCCCCGGTGGTATTCGCCACGATGGTTCCATGAGGGAATCGCGGTGTTCATGGAAACCTGGATGTCGGGGGGAATCGGCAGGGCACAGGGCGGCTATGACGAGATGGTGTTCCGGACCATGGTCAATGACAGCAGCTACTTCTATGACAACGTCGGCTTGGAGTCCGAAGGGACAACGATCGATTTTCAGATTGGCGCGAATTCCTACCTCTACGGAACACGTTTCCTGAGCTACCTCGCTGATCAATACGGTACCGACAAGCTCGTGCAATGGGTGGATCGAACGGACGGGTCGAGCCGCTACTTTGCGTCGCAGTTCGAAAACGTGTATGGAAGAACCATCGACGATGAATGGTCGCGCTGGATCGCATGGGAACACCGATGGCAGCGGGCGAATCTCGACTCGCTCCGACAGTACCCGCTAACGCAGTACCGCCCGGTTACCGCACACTCGCTCGGAGCGGTCTCACGCGCGTTCTACGATTCCTCTCTCGGCAAGGTCTTCGTCGCCTCGAATCTTCCCGGCCGTCTTGCCAGACTCGTCGCGGTCGATCTCCGGACGGGCGGTGTCAAAACCGTGTGCGATGTCCTTTCCCCGGCGATGTACTATGTCTGCTCGACGGCGTATGATCCCTCAACCGGATCGTTGTTCTACACGACCCACAACAGCACCTCGTGGCGGGATGTGAACGTCGTCGATGTGCGGACCGGAACGACGCGTCTCCTCCTCAGGAATTGCCGCATCGGCGACCTTGCCTTCGACCGCGCGGATCGGAGTCTCTGGGGCGTTCAACATCAGAACGGGTTCTCGAAGATCGTACGCATGGTGCCTCCCTTCACACAATGGGAAGACGTGATGACCATCGATTATGGAAAGGACGTCTACGACATCGATGTGTCTCCCGACGGAAGGTCGCTGGTTGCCTCGACGATCGAGGTGAACGGGAGGCAGCGCCTGATCCGGATGTCGATCGATTCCCTCCTGCAGGGGACCGGGAGCTATGAGGTGCTTTACGAATTCGAGAACAATTCCCCCATGAATTTTGTCTACGCTGATGACGGCAACTCTCTCTTCGGAACGACCTATCTCACGGGGGTCTCGAACGTGGTGCGATACGACATCCAACACCGGACGATGTCGTGGGTCACTAATACCGAAACAGGATTCTTCCGGCCGCTCCCCCTCGCGAACGACTCGCTTTTTGTGTTCCGATACACCGGGAAGGGGTTTCTCCCCGTCATGATCCGGAACGAAACGCGCGAAGATGTGAGTGCTGTCCATTACCTCGGCTTCGATGTCGTGGAAAAGAACCCCGTACTGGAACACTGGAAACTTCCCCCTCCCAGCGCCGTCAATATCGATTCACTGGTTACCCATGAGGGTCCCTACGATGGGTGGGAGGACTTCTCCATCGCTTCGGGGTATCCCGTTGTCGAGGGATACAAGGTCTTTGCGGGCATCGGGGCGAGAATCAACATGCAGGACCCGCTCTTCCTTCATCGACTGACGATGACCGGTCTGTACACGCCGTCGCGCGGCCTTGCGAAGGATGAACGCTTTCATGGTTCCCTTGCCTACGATGTCCGGAATTGGAACCTCTCGGCCTCGGTCAATCAAACGGATTTCTATGACCTTTTCGGTCCGACGAAAACGAGTCGCAAAGGCTACTCGGCGGGTGTTGCCTTCCGTGACTTTCTCTTGTACGAGCGTCCGGAATCCTTCGAATACCGTTTGGGGGTGGATGCGTTCTGGGGGCTCGAACGGCTGCCCGACTACCAGAATATTGCGACGTCCTATGACCATTTTTACATGTTCAACGGATCATTGAGCTACTCCTTTTTGCTGCGTTCGATGGGGGCGGTGGACTATGAACGGGGGATTGCGGTGACACTCGCGAATCGCTCGACGCTGCTCCTCGCGAAACTGTATCCACAGTTTTACGCGACGCTCGATTACGGTCTGCCGCTGGTCCTCGATCACACGTCGCTCTGGATCAGGACGGCTGCCGGATATTCCCCCTCGCATCGTGCGGAGCCGTCGGCGAATTTCTATTTTGGAGGCTTTGGCAACAACTGGGTGGACCACCAGGACGTTCGCCGCTACCGGGAATACTACAGCCTCCCGGGTTTTGGCTTGAACGCCATCGGCGGGACGGATTTCGGGAAGGTGATGTTGGAACTGGACTTACCTCCAGCGCGCTTCCGGCATTTCGGCATCCCCAATTTGTACTGTACCTGGGCGCGCGTTGCCATTGTTGCCTCGACGCTCATGACCAACATCGATGAAGCGTCCGTGCAGCAGACGGCTGTGGATGTCGGGCTGCAGACCGACTTCAACCTCGTCCTCTTCAGCGGACTCTCCTCAACGTTGTCGTTCGGGTACGCCATCGGTGCGCAACGATCGCAGCGGTCTGAGCATGAGCTGATGATCTCCTTGAAACTTCTCTAGTTCCAGAAGCCATGGGCATTTTCCTCGGGCTGACTCCAGTCCTCCTTTTTCTGGCCGCATTGGTCTACCTGGACAGCTACAAATTGATCGGCATGCCGGCGGTTCTCACGACGATACTGGCAGGCGGAGTCACGGCGATCGCGGCGATGTACGTCAACGACTGGCTCATCGGCGTCCTGCATGCAGACTGGGCCATGTATACGCACCTGGTCTCTCCGCTGTGTGAAGAGTCACTGAAAGCGGTCTATTTAATCTTCCTCTTCAAGCGCAACAAGATCGGATTTCCCGTGGACGCGGCCATCAGGGGATTTGCGATCGGCGCGGGCTTTGCCCTGGTGGAAAACCTCTATTACTACCATCTCCGCCCCGATGCAAGCCTGTACCTCTGGGTGATCCGCGGATTCGGGACGGCGCTCATGCACGGCGGCGCAACCTCGATCGTAGGCGTCATCAGCAAGGAAATGATCGATCGGGCGAACCGCCGGATGATCATCCGGTTTCTTCCGGGCCTGTGTGTCGCCGTGCTCGTGCATTCATTCTTCAACCAGTTCATCCTCAATCCCTTGCTCTCAACGCTTGTCATCATGATTCTGCTTCCCCTGGTGATCCTGGCGGTGTTCAGGCGAAGCGAGCGTGCGACGAGAACCTGGTTGGGCGTGGGGTTTGACAGTGATCAGTCGCTCCTGGCGATGATCAACACCGGATCCCTGAGTGAGACAAAAATCGGGGCCTATCTTCAGTCGCTGCAGGATCGTTTCCCGGGCGAGACCGTTGCGGACATGCTGTGCTATCTGCGGCTCCATATCGAATTGTCCATTCATGCAAAAGGTGTCATGATCATGCGGGATGCGGGATTCGAAGTGCCGGCTGACGCGGAGCTGAAAGAGCGGTTCGCCGAGATCCACTATTTGGAGAAGAGTATCGGGAAGACCGGCAAGCTTGCCTTGCTCCCGTTCCTCCATAATCGGCGCAAGGATCTCTGGCAAATCACGATGATGGAATAGCACGATGCCGGCAGCCCGCGATCTTCCGTCGCTGCAACATCTGACCCGCAATCGCTGTATAATGATGTACCAATGACACAAAGCGGACGTACCTCCCCCCGACTGTTTTCGACTCTCCGGGACGACATTACGCACGGTGGACTCTTCTCCGACGTCAAACATGAGGCGAAGGAGATCGAAGAGTTCTATCTCAGCGAGGAGGAGCGGGACCAGCTCAAACGGAAGGGAAGGGTCGGGCGCTGGCTTGTGCTCGCCTGGTGGGTCGTGAAGAATTCCCTCTTTCGCCTGACCTCGTTCAGGCGGATTCTGGTCGTGGTCGGTCTCTTCCTGATCTTTACCGAGGTTTCTATTCTGGGGACGGACCGCCAGGTGATGTTGCAGTACAAAACCGTCGGGGCGATGTGTCTTCTCCTGGTCATCATCCTGGAATTGAAGGACAAACTGCTCGCGCACTCCGAACTGGAATCCGGCCGTGCCGTCCAGCGTGCCATGAGTCCTGATTCTTCTCCGCATGTCCCGGGATGGAACGTGTGGCTCTTTACGCGCTCGGCGAACGAAGTCGGCGGCGACCTGGTGGATTTCCTCCGGCTGCCCGGGGACCGGTTCGGGTTTGCCATCGGTGACGTCGCCGGAAAAGGTCTCGGGGCCGCCCTTCTTATGGTGAAGATCCAATCGACGCTTCGTGCGCTCGCGCCGGATTTTGAATCGCTGAGCGACCTGACTTCGAAACTGAATGCCATTCTCATCCGCGACGGGATTCCGGGGAAATTTGCCTCCCTGCTTTTTGCCAGAATCGAACCTGCGACGGGACAGATTCGTTATGTCAACGCCGGCCATATGCCGCCGGTCGTTGTTTCGCCGGACGGTGTGACGGAACTTCCCAAGGGGAATGCCGCACTCGGCCTCTCCAACGATACCGTGTTCGAAGCCCGCGATCTCACGTTGAGCAATGGACAGTGCCTGGTGATCTACTCCGATGGGCTCACCGAAGCACAGAGCGAGGCAGGAGAGTTTTATGGAATAGACCGATTCAAAGTCCTCTGCCGTCAATGCCGCTTCACCGCGGCGCAGGCGTTTGGAGAGAGGATTCTTGCTTCGGTTTCCGCGTTTGAAGGGGAGGCCAGGAGGACGGATGATCTGTCGCTGGTGATCCTGCAGAAGTCTGCTTGATGATGAGCATTCATCAGTGCGAAAAGAATGGCCGATGACTGTCCGCTGTCCGCTGCTCTCTGTAGGCTGCTCTTTCTCACCGGATCAACAACATCTTCCGCATTCCAGAGTACGAGCCTGCGGTGAGTCTATAAAAGTACACGCCACTAGCAAGGTTCGTCCCGTCAAAGACAAACGTATATTTCCCCGAGGGGTAACTGCCATTGGCGAGGGTTGCCACTTTGCGACCGAGGATGTCGAATACTTCCAGCCGAACATCACTGTTCACTGTCCACTGTCCACTGATCACTGTTTTTGGATTAAACGGGTTCGGATAGTTCTGCTCCAGCGCGAACGTCCCGGGAACAAGTTTCGACGTCTCGCTGCGAATGTATGCTTCCGTCCCGATGAGCAGCGTGAATTGCATCCGATTCGAGAGGGCCGGGAATGAGTACACGGCGTCGCGCCGGAGGTCCACGGGGGAAGTATTCAGGGCATTGATCAGGACCGCGCCGTACCCTTGCGGGATCGTCTCCACCCCCAGAAATGTTATGGTCCCCGTTCCTCCCCGCGGATTCCACACTTCGAAATGCCACGTCTGTCCCGGTTCCACTTCCGACCTGAAGTCGGAAGCAAAGCGCGGGTTCTTGGCGTCCCACTCGGGATGCGGAAAATAGAGAAAGGGATTGTTGAAGAAGATCGGTGGTTCACGTTGATCGAGAGCGTTCCTTCCGGGGGTTGCCTGCGAGGCAACGCCGATGTAATTGTCCTTGTCGACGGATTTGCCGACGTTGAACACGAGCTCAACGCGCCAGGCATAGCTCTGGGCATCCGCAACTTTGGCGACCGTCGTTGTGAACGGGTAAGGGATGTTCAGCGACGTCACGCGTGCTGAATCATTGAAGAAGTAGTAGCCCTTGAACGGATCAAGCGTCGTTCCACTCGAGGAAGTCGTCGTCCCGTCGTGTTCCCAGAAGAGTGATTCCCCCGGAAGGCCGTTCTGTGCGAGTACGGCCGAACGCAGGACGCTTACCGTGAAAGGATTGCTGATGATGTTCCATCCCTGATGCACGGCGATGGGAAAAGTCCCGTCATCCGCAAGCGGAGCAAGAGTATCAGTACGCGAAATATCCAGGTTCCGCTTTGCCAGGAGCCAATACCCTTCTCCCGTCCTGAGAACTGAATCCGCGGTAAGATCCTGGTAAAAGGCGGGGTAGGTCGTGTCTCTTCCCGTATCCCGGAGGATCCTCCAGTCGATGTTTTGCGCGCCGGGGAGGATGCTTCCAACGCTCCTGTTCCCGATGCCGGGGAGACCGAACATCTGGTACGAGTCCGAACTCAAATCGCCCGAGAAGGATAGCGTTCCTGAGAGATGCGCCGAAGACAACGTTCTCATCGTCCTTGACGGTGACCACGGGCCGGAGCCAGCAACGTTCCGGGTGCTGACCCGCCAGTAGAAGCGAGTATTGTACGGAAGTCCGTTTACCTGTCTCCCGGGTCCCACGACGGATTGATCGTCCAGGACAATCACCGAGAACATGGAGTCCGTCGCCACTTGCACCGAGTACCCCGTCGCAGCGGATACATTGGACCAGCTCAAAGCAAGGGGGAGGGCCAGGTCCACGGAACCGTTGGAGGGGGCAAGGAGGTCCGGTGGAGAAAGCGGAGCAAGACCGGTTGCGCTCGCCGTTATCGTATCGTGCCCGCTCAGTCCGTTGTGATTGAAGACAATCGTGCCCGTCTGGGGATTCGTATCCTTCGGAGCGCATTGGAGGATGAACGTTTTTGTCGTACCGGGTGTGACGGCGGCGCTCACCGGATTTACTGTGAAGACGGGGTTCGTGGAGAGGACGCTGGATATGATGAGGGGGGTTGTGCCCGTGTTGGTGACAATGGTGCTATCGACCTTGCTTCCGCCGAGGACAACGAAGCCGAACGCGATACTTCTCTTATTGAACGAGATTGCCGCCTGGGTTCCGGTCCCGCTCACCCGAACGGTGTCCGGGGAGCTCACGGCAATGTGCGTGAAAACGATATATGCACTCAAGGCCGTCGTATTCGTCGGAGTGAATGCGATCAAAAATGTCGCGTGGTCGCCGACGGGTACCGATGCGGTCGCCGGAGTGACGGCAAATGTCCCGTTTGTCGAGGCGACGTTCGTTATCAGGAGGGTGGATGCCCCATTATTGGTCACCACGACGCTGTCCTGCGCCGCCTTGCCTACCGGCACTTCTCCGAACGAAACAGACCTTCTGTCAAGGGAAAACACGGCAACGGTTCCGGTTCCGCTCAGCGTGACGGTGTCGGGCGAACTTGCAGCGTTGTGTGTGAACACGACGTGCCCCACCTGCGGTGTCGTGGCGGATGGCGTGAAGAGGAGCCGATAGGTCTGCGAGACCCCGGGGGGAAGCGTCACGCTGTCAGGGAGTACGGTGAACATGGCGTTGTCAGACTTCACGTCGCTGATGCGCAACGATGTACTGCCCATATTTGTGACGACGACGCTATCGGCCTTCTGGCCGCCAATCGTCACGTACCCAAATGCGACGCTTGTTCGATTGACGGAAAATGCAGTGTGCGTCCCTGCGCCGCTGACGGCCACAGTGTCGTGGAGCCCGGGAGCATCATGCGTGAAGATGATCCCGGCCGAATGAGGCACTGTATCCGTGGGAGCGAAGGTGATATCAAAGGCCTGGGAGTGCGCCGGCGGGATGACGGCATTATTCGGCTGTACCGTGAACGGCGTGCTTGTGGACATAACGTTGCTGATGACAAGCGGGGCGGTTCCCGTGTTTGTCGCGATGACGCTGTCGAGCCTTGAGCTGCCGACCGCCACGGAGCCGAACGCGAAGGTCTTTTTGTCCAACGAGAACCCCGCCACCGCCCCAACACCATTCACGGTGACGGTGTCGGGCGGCCCGGAGGCCGTGTGCGCGAAAACAATGCTCCCTGATTGAGGTGTCGTGTCAGCGGGGGCGAACGTGATTCGGATCGTCTGCGAAAGCGCCGGCTGAATTGTGGCGTTCGTAGGATTGACCGTAAACGCGGCGTTGGTTGACATCACGCTGCTGATCACCAGGGGAACCGTCCCGGTGTTGGTGACAACGACGCTGTCGACTCTCTGCGTGCCGACCGGCACCTCGCCAAAGGCGACGGTCTTCCTGTTCAGGGTGAAGCCCGGTGCGGCGCCAACTCCACTCACGGTGACGGTGTCGGGCGGCCCGGAGGCCGTGTGCGCGAAAACAATGCTCCCCAATTGAGGCGTCGTGTCAGCGGGGGCGAACGTGATTCGGATCGTCTGCGAAAGCGCCGGCTGAATGGTGGCGTTCGTAGGATTGACCGTAAACGCGGCGTTGGTTGACATCACACTGCTGATCACCAGGGGAACCGTCCCGGTGTTGGTGACAACGACGCTGTCGACTCTCTGCGTGCCGACCGGCACCTCGCCAAAGGCGACGGTCTTCCTGTTCAGGGCGAAGCCCGGCGCGGCGCCAAAACCGCTGACGGAGACGGTATCAGGGGAACCCGGCGCATTATGCGTGAACACGATGCTGCCCGATTGAGGCGTCGTGTCAGTGGGGGCGAACGTGAATCTGATCGCCTGCGAAAGCGCCGGCTGAATGGTGGCGTTCGTAGGATTGACCGTAAACGCGGCGTTGGTTGACATCACGCTGCTGATCACCAGGGGAACCGTCCCGGTGTTGGTGACAACGACGCTGTCGACTCTCTGCGTGCCGACCGACACCTTGCCAAAGGTGACGGTCTTCCTGTTCAGGGCGAAGCCCGGCGCGGCGCCAAAACCGCTGACGGAGACGGTATCAGGGGAACCCGGCGCATTATGCGTGAACACGATGCCGCCCGACTGGGACCCGGGATTCAATGGTGTGAAGATGATGAATAGTACCGCGGACCCGGACGGCAGAAGGGTAGCACTGTGAGGACTCACAACGAAAACGCCGTTGGTCGACAGGATGCTGCTGATGACAAGCGATCGCGAACCGGTGTTGGTCACGACGACACTGTCGGATCTGGATTTGCCGACGAGAACGGTGTCAAAGGGGATGGTCCGCCGGCCGACGCTGAACCGGGGTTGTGTTGCCTTCCCGGTGCCGGTCATCGTGATCGAATCCGGGGAACTTGACGATGAGTGCACGAAGATGAGAAAGCCTGTCGTCGGCAGAGTGTCTGCGGGCGTAAAGGTAACGGTGAACGTCTTCTGCGCGCCGGACGGGATCGACGCGGCGGAAGGATTGACCGCAAAGCTTCCATTGGTCGAGGCGACGCTGCTGATCGTGAGCGCTGCCGGTCCCTTATTGGTGATGGTGACACTATCCACGGCGCTGCTTCCGATCGGGACGATCCCAAACGGGACGGTTCTTCGGTTGCTTGAGAAGGCCGTTCCGGAACCGTTCACGGTTACCGTGTCCCTGGTCCGAAGCCCATTGTGAACGAACACGATATTGCCGGTTTGAAGTCCGGCGACCGGGGGAGCGAATGTGATCCTGAAGGTCTTTGTTTCGCCCGGCAGCAGCGTCCCGCTGATCGGGCTCACCGTGAAGCTCGCGTTCGATGAAGTTATGCCGGTGATGACCAGCGATGCATCTCCTCCGTTCCTGACTGCCACGCTGTCCGTGGTTGCCGATCCAATCGTGACAAAACCGTACACCAGCGCCGCGCGATTGACCGTGAAGGTTGGAGCGGTTCCCGTTCCCAGCGCCTGCACGGTATCGGGTGAGGTCGTAGCACTGTGTTTAAAAATGATGGACGACATCTGAGCGCCGGTCGATGTCGGTCTGAACGAAATCTGGAACTTGCGGCTTGCGTGCGCCAGGAGCGTGGCAGAGGTTGGTGCCACAGAAAATTGTGGATTGGTCGAAGAGACAGATGAGATCGTGAGCGTGGTCGCCGCGGTATTCGAAACTGTCACGCTATCGGCGTGTGTGGTCCCGACTTCCACGTTGCCGAGCGAATCGATCAGGGGTGATGCCGAAAAGGCGCCACCTTTCAGGATGATGGAACCCGGTTGCTCGAGGCGTTGCGTGACAGGACTCAGAGCGGCATTGTCCGCATCAGATGTGACAGTCTGAGCGGTGGACAACAGGGGGGAGGTGAGGATCCAGATGACAATGCCGATGGATGGCATGGACTTCATGAAACACCTCCTGCCCGAGTAGGAGATCGGGGAACGGAGTCTCTCGCAATGATGTGGATCGTCTCACAGGGATTGTCAATTGTAACATAAAGCACTATCGGGGAATGTGCAAGCGAGGTGTGTAAATGGCGGTCCCCCATGATCATGATGATGCGACTTTCTGCCAAAGTAACACGTAATAGTGGCAGGAGGCTGTAGGTAATTCCTACAATGTTTACTGGGCGGTCAACGTCAAGGTAGTTCGCACTTTCCCATCGGTTGGACCGACATTCGTATCCACCTCCTGCTGGAAAATCCGGGCGGGGTCGATGGTCCCTTTGGTCGTGAGATACTCCATGATGGACGCGACTCGGTGCTGTGCCAGTGATCGGAGGTCGTCGTCGCTCACGTGAACCGAGTCCACGAGCCGTTGCCAGGCTGCCCTGGCAACGAGGGAATCCCGGCCGTCTTCCGGAGTGCCTTTTTCAGGGAGGAGTTTGCCCGGGTCTTCGTTGAACGTTTTCGTGTACAGGGCAAGCACTGCCCGCTCATTTCTTTTCGCAACCGCATTGTTGCCCGCCGGTGTGATCTCTTTCAGGATCGCTTTCTCCGCGAGTGCATCGCGATCGACACTCATGCTCGCATTGCCCCTGATCTGAAGTTGTAGTGCCGGACGTTGCTGCAATCCTTTTGCCACGGTTTCCAACTTTGCGTGTTGGTCCTGTGTCAACGAATCCTGACCGGGAACAAATGCGACATACTGCAGGTCGTCTCCGCTCCCTCCAAACAACGAACCCAGCAGCGCGAACGGCGCGGTGACGATCTTCCAGAGAAGATTCAGTGCGGCTTTCAGGATAATGGGGAAGAAGCTGAATTCCGGATCGTCAAGGCTTCCGCTGACGGGAATATCGAGATCGATCACTCCCTTCGAATCCTTCAGGAGCGCAATGGCCAGTTTCACCGGCAGACTCGTCGCATCAGGGCTTGCCACCTTGTCGCCGAGTGTGAGTTGGTTCAAAACGACTTTGTTCTCCGCTTCGAGAAATCGCTTGTTCAGCTTGTAGTGGAGGTCCAGGCTCAGCTTGCCCTGTTCGATTTTGTACCCGGCGAACTTGCTGAAGTACGGCGTAAACGACGTGAGTTCTATCCCGTCGAACTTCAACTGAATATCGGTGAAGGCGTTTTCCGTGAGAGGGTTGATGCTCCCCTTGATGATCGCGGGGGCATACTTGTCGACTTTGCCCCGGAGATCGACGTCTGCCTTCGTGAGCTCTTCGGAAGAAAGTCCTTTGATCGTTCCATTCAGTTGCTCAACACTGATGGCGAAGTTCGGGGAAAGGGACAGATCGCTGAAGTTCATGGAACCGTCAACGACGGTGATGGCACCGATCTTCGTCAGGGTTTGATGCGTGGAGTCTTTCTGTTTGGGCAAGAGTCTCGCTGTCAGAACGGTATCACCGGCCCGCTTCGCCGCGGAGTCGGCCTCCTGCCCCATCACGTGCTGGATCGTGGTGGAACGGTCCGGACTCACAACGACGCGCGCATAGGGCTGCTGCGCGACAATCTCGGCGATCGTCAACATTCCCGGGTTGTTCTTGTAGTCCACCTTTCGGATCTCGAGATGGTTCCATCGTGTAAGATCTTCGTGCAGCACCGGGTCGTCGATCCGGCCGCCATCAGAGGTGATTCCCCCCTGAAAGGAAAGCGACATCACGGCTCGTCGAACGGCGTAGGTTAACTTTCCCTGAAGAGAATAGGTCCCGGCCCGAAGTTGCGCGCGGCTGTAGCGGGAGACGTATGGCTGGAGCGCCGGGAGGGGAGACTTCGACAGCCGCAAATCGAGGTCTGCTTTTCGAGGGTCCAGGGAAAGGTCCCCGGATACGCCAAACATCCCGCCGCCGTTGAGTACCCCCGTCCCTTCGAGTGTAGCCGTTCCCGGAATTCCATAGGTGAAATTATTCATCGCCAGATTGACATTCGAGAGCGACACGGGAGCGTACGGGGTCTGGGATTTGTCGGTAAATGTGAATGAAAGATTCTTGATTGCCACGGCTTTCAGAACGACGCTCATCGTGGAAGGCATCGTGTCACGCGGGTCCGGACGCGGAGCCAAGAGTCGCTGAATGGTCATTGTTCCGTCAGCAAGATATGCCGTCCTGAGATCGACTCCATCGCCGCGGAGAGTGTCGATGGTCACCGCATTTTGCGGATACTCCATGGCGATGCCGATCGCATGCAAGTCCGGAACGGATACCGGCGGGAGGCTGTCCGCAGGGTCTGCAATGACGAGTCCTCTGAGATCCACTCTTCCGTCATTTAACGAAAAACGCGCAGTATCCCTCGAGAGATCGAACCGGTACTCTCCGCCGAACGTGATCGTCCCGGAAGGTGTCGTAAAATTCAGGCGGTCCCGCATGAACTCCCACAAGGTGCTCACACGGAGGCCGCTGATTTCGATACGTCCCGATGAGTGTGGCGGCACAACTGAAAGGTCTCCACGCCAATGGAGTTTCTCGTCCTGACGCGTGACGGCCTCGAATTCGTATTGTCCCCCTTTCTGCGGCGTTGTGGTGAAATTCTTGAGCGAGAAATCAAGGGAGTCGATGGTTTTGGTCAGCGGGACCGGTTTCGAAAGGTCCTGGTAGACGATTGTCCCCCGGGTAATCGTGAGGTCGTCGATGGCAAGATTCTTCGTCTCACTCGACCGCGTTGTTGTATCGGGAGATTGTTGTGCGAGAAGATCATGGATACTGAACTTCCCGTCGTGGAGGACGCGAATGGCGACGTAGGGCGAGTCGAGGCGGAATTCTGAAAAGACGTAGGCGTTTTCGAACAGCGAACGGATTTCATAATTCACGTACAGCCGGTGAAATGATATCAGAGGTGCTCCGTCGCGGTCGTGCAGGGAAAAGTCCTCAAGGGTGATGGAGAGCGCGAACGGGTTGACATGGACTGCTCCCAGCTGAACATCGCGATGGGTGTACTCTTCGAGTGCCCGGATGAGCTTCGGCGTGATCACCGGGGGAACGACAAAAAATCCTATGACCGCGTACAGGACAACCAGCGAAATTGCGGCGATGATGGATTTCTTGTATCTCATGTGTGGTTCGCTTCACCAATGACAGATATTGTTCAAGGGCGACACAAAAGTGGAAACTACAATAGTCGCGCTGCGGAGCAGGAGGATTACGAACAGCAAGCGAAGAAAACCGAAGAAATGCAATATCCGGCCATTTCAGAGTGGCTTGGGGGAGTCATGTCGGAAGAGAAACGTACGGCAGGTGAAATGGGGCCGTTGCTCGAGGCGGGAGGGAGAACCGAGCGCCGGCTGAATGTCAATGAGGAGCAGGGAGAACCTCTCCAAACCTCGCCGCATCCCCGGGGCGTTTCCATGCGAGAAAGAGATTTCGCGCCCGGAGTTTTGCCAGTGCCGTTCTCGGATTGTCCGGTCCCTGCGCGCGGAGCAGATCGTTGTAGCTGTGAACCAGGAGAGACTCGGCCTCGGGAAATCGGTGCTGGCGCATGAGGCACTCGCCGAGTGCACTCTGTGCGAGCGCGGTAAAGAAATGTCCGCGTGGCAAGAGTTCCGTCCGTAGCGCCACAGCGTCCCGAAGCACGCGTTCCCCTTCAGCGGGCCGGCCAAGGCGAACCAGGCACAGACCTTCGATCGTCAGCGCTGTGGGATAATTGTCGTAGTGCGTCCCGAAGTTTTCGCGGTAGATGTGCAACACTTCCCTCGATTTCGCCAGGGCATCGTCATATCTGCCGATCTGATAGGAGAGAGCGGCCTGGTTCCTCTCGTTATCGGCGGTCCAGAGACTTGTGGGAGAAATCAGTCGTTGAAAGATTTGCGCGGCTTCCGTGAGCACAGAGTCTGCTTCCGCATACTTGCCTTCTTCGGTGAGAAAACCTCCATAGACCGTCAACACGAAGCCGAAATCGGGAGTCGAAGCGATTCCCTTGTGACGGCTCTCCACCACGGCTTCCGCCGCCATCTGCACCGCTTCATGAAACCTTCCCTGGTCCGCGAGCACCGACGCAAGCGTCGCGCGAGTCACACTAATGACAAAACGGGAATCGCTTGAGAATTGCGGACTCAAATCCAACACTTCACGAAACAATGCCTCCGCTTCTTTCGAATCACCCTGCGTCCGCCGCAAGTAACCAAAGTCGTTGAGGGCAGAAGCAAACACCTTGGCATCCATCCTCCCATTGGTGAACGCGGCCCGCATATCCGGGATGGCCCGCCGGAAGAGGGTTTCCGATTGCGGCAGCTTTCCTCTCGAGAAAAGTTCCATTGCCCAGAGGGCCAGCGTGTCGAGCGATTGTTCGTCGTTGGTTCTTGACTGTCCCTTGAGGAGTTGGAAGTACTTGTGGAAATGTTCGTACATCCGGTCATACCGACCCTGGTGTCCGTACGCGTTGCCGAGGATGCGTTCCAGCTGCACGCGCACCTCGGGCTGCCGGGTGAATTCATCGCTCTCGAGTCTCTTCGTCGCATCGTCGAGGACGTCCTGCATGACCGTGGAAGTCCGCGACGCGCCCGGGATGTCCTGCATTGGATTGGAGTACGTGAGCATCTGCTGCAAAAAAGCATTGATGCTTTCCGCCCGCGCTTTTTCTGCTTCCGCTTGGCGCACCTGATACACCGTGATCGCGAGCCCTGCAACGAGACCGAGCAGGAGCAGCACGGCGGTGCCCGCCAGGAGACGATTGCGCCTCACGAACTTGGCGACGCGACGGCCGACGGATGCAGGACGTGCTTGAATGGGGAGGTGAGAGAGATGCCGCCGGATATCTTCGGCAAATTGTTCGACAGAGATGAATCGCCGTAAGGGATCTTTTTCTAACGCAGCCAGTACAATTGTGTCGAGCTCACCCTTCAGACGCTTCCGGACACGGTCCGACCCCTCCGCGCACTCAATGTGAATCTCTTTGCTGCTCGGTCTTGGCGGTTCGAGATCCTGGAGTGCGGCGGGAACGTCATTCGGCTTTGTCCCGGACGTGTCATAGGGCCGCTGTCCGGTGAGAAGCACATAGAGAAGCACGCCAAGCGAGTAGACATCGCTTGAGGTCGTGATCTCTTTTCCGGCGACTTGCTCCGGACTTGCGAATTCAGGGGTAAAAATATAGGTGCGTGTCCGAGTTTCGTCCGTCGATGGCGTATCGTACTCGCCGGCAAGCAGCTTCGCAATGCCGAAATCCAGGAGCTTCGGCGAACCTTCGGGCGTGACGAGAATATTATTGGGTTTCAGATCACGATGCACAATCAGGCGCCCGTGAGCGTACTGGACGGCCACGCACACGGTGAGAAAAAGTCTCAGTCGTTGTTCAATGGTGAAATTCTGATGGTTGCAGAAATCGTCGATCCGTTCGCCTTCCACAAATTCCATTGCCAGATAGGGCATCCCCTCCGCCGTTGTCCCACCGTCAACGAGCCTCGCAATGTTCGGATGATCCAGCCGGGCGAGTGCCCGACGCTCAAGGTTGAACCGCCGGATCAATTCCGGAGACAACGCCTCCAGCCGCACCACCTTGAGTGCCACGTGATCGTTCGTCCCTGCGCCTTCGCGGACTGCCTCGTACACTTCCCCCATGCCGCCCCTGCCGAGCAAACGAATGATGTGATATGGACCAATGCGCGAGCTCTGCTCTTCGAGATGACGGAGGATCGACGATCGTGAGGATTCCGCGAGAAATGACCCTGCGCTGGCGCGGGCTGCAAGAAGCGAGAGGATGTCGGCGGCGAGGCCGGGATCTTCAGAGCGAAGGCCGGCAAGAAAGGAGGCACGCGCCTCTTCTGACAACGAGAGAGCTTCCGCGAAAAGTTGTTTGAGTCGTTCCGCTCCCACGTTTAGGCGATCCGTTGGTCATTGAGGAATCGAAAGAGCCATGCGCGGGCGAATTCCCAATCACGGATGACTGTCCTGACCGAAATGCTGAGGAGCTCCGCAATTTCTTCATTGGTCATCCCGGCGAAATATCGTAACTCGACGATGCGTGCCGAGCGGGCATCCGCCTTCTCAAGTGCAGACAGGGCCTCGTCAAGCTCCGCGATGTCGTCAAGGTATTCGTCGCCGGTGGGAAGACCTTCTTCGAGCGGAACACGAACACGGTGTCCGCCGCGCTTGCCGGCATGACGGGCACGCGCATGGTCAACAAGAATCTGCCGCATCGAAGTCGCAGCAATGCAAAAAAAATGGAGCCGGTTTTGCCACGAGATATTTCTGCTTCCAAGAAGTTTTAGGAAGGATTCGTGGACGAGATCGGTCGTCAGCATCGTTTGACCCGGCCCCGCCGAACGCAGGTTTGCAGACGCAATGCGCCGCAACTCGTCATAGACCAGCGGGACAAGCTGATGCAGAGCATCTTCATTGCCTGATCGAGCCTCTTCGAGGAGGAGCGTTACATCCATTGCACCGGGTGTGTGGGGGCTCATTGCCGAAGGGATTCCATTTCTCCAAAATGTATGAATTACTCTCAACGACAGCAATGTCACGAATCACGTCGTATTTCCGTGATACTAAGAAAGGGGTGAAAGGATTGCCTCGACGCAATCTCAAAAATGTTGATCGCCCGTCAACCTTCCATAATAGCAGATTTTGTTCGGCTTCGTACGACCCTCTGCAAAAGAAAATCGGGACGGTCACAAAAATCGGATGCATAGTATTTGTCCCGCTTCCTGCAATACTCCTGGGTTGGCAGCCGCACAAGAATGCGCAAAAAGACTCTTCATTGGAGAATACGCTGGTTATGTTTATGAATTAGCGCATCGAGGTCGTCGAGACGTCGACGAGGTGATCAATTCGAGAAATGGGAGTATCGGTTCCCGGGCCGGCGACACGATGGCGATCTGACCCGCGTATCATCTCACAGGATTAACCTCTTCTTCAGTTGCGGCGCTTTTCCGGACACGTATGACACACAACAGCCGGGGAAGTGCCTTTTTTATGTTCGTCCCTTGTCGCAAGATCCTGTCCTTCCCGTTGATTCTACTCACGCAATGCGCTAATTTCAGCACCAGGCAGTTGCTCTCACCGTATGAGCGGGTGGCAAAGCAGAGGTGCGAGACCCGCCGCTCGCTCTCGAGCATCTCCACAATAGGAATACCGAATGGAACAGGTTCCCACGGCCTTCTGGAGCACATCCTCTTCCGAGATGCAGCAACACCTTCAGACGGGGAAGGATGGATTAAGCAGCCAGGAGGCCGGAGAGCGACTGGCGCGCTATGGCGCGAATTCGCTCAAGCCCCAGAAGCGATCGGGTCCTTTGACGTTGTTGCTCGGTCAATTCAAAAGCCCCATCATCCTCATTCTCCTCTTCGCGACCGGTCTCTCCTTCGCCGTGAACGACCCGGCGGACGCCACGATTATTCTTGCCATCGTTCTCGTCAGCGGTCTCCTCGGGTTTTGGCAGGAGCATAGCGCGTCGAACGCTGTGGAGAAACTGCTTGCGATCGTGCAAATCAAGGCTGCTGTGCTCCGTGATGGCACCCCCCGAGAGATCCCGATCGAACAGATTGTGCCGGGAGATCTCGTGATCCTCAACGCCGGAGATGTTGTCCCGGGCGACTGTCTGCTCCAGGAATCGAAGGATCTCTTCGTTGATGAAGCGACGCTGACCGGTGAAACGTTCCCCGTCGAAAAAGCGCAGGCAGTCTTGCCCGCGGAAACCGCGCTCGGCCAGCGGTCAAATGCTCTCTGGATGGGGACCCACGTCGTGAGCGGCACCGCCAGGGCACTCGTCATTCGCACGGGGCGGGAAACCGAGTTCGGGAAAGTGTCGGACCGATTACGGTTGAGGCCCCAGGAGACCGATTTTGAACATGGCATTCGCCGGTTCGGCTACTTCCTGGTGGAAGTAACGCTTGTATTGGTGGTGGCCATCTTTGCGGTCAATGTGTATCTGGCGCGCCCCATGCTGGATTCATTCTTGTTCTCCCTTGCGCTCGCCGTTGGGCTGACGCCCCAACTGCTTCCGGCGATCATCAGCATCAATCTTTCGCACGGGGCGAAACGCATGGCGCTGGCAAAGGTGATTGTCAAACGGCTCGCTTCGATCGAGAATTTCGGAAGCATGAACGTCATATGCTCCGATAAGACCGGGACGCTGACCGAAGGGACTGTCCATGTCCAGTCCACCTCGAGGCTTGACGGCGCGTCGAGCGATCAGGTCTTTCTTCTTGCGTACATCAATGCTTCATACGAAACCGGCTTTGCGAACCCCATCGATAGTGCGATTCGCGACCATCGAACGCTTGACATCACAGGGTACGAGAAGAAGGACGAAATCCCGTATGATTTCCTGCGCAAGAGACTGAGCATTCTCGTTTTGCACGACGGTGTTCACAGCATGATGACCAAGGGAGCGCTTCTGAATGTCCTTCAGGTCTGTTCATCGGCGGAATCCGACGGTGGAACCATCGTCGCCATCGCGTCGGTGGCGGATCGAATCCAGCAGAAGTTTGAGGAGTTTAGCAGGAGCGGATATCGTACGCTGGGCATCGCCTACAAGAATCTGGGGTCCTCGTCGCACATAACGAAGGATGACGAAACGGGAATGATCTTCGCGGGATTTCTGGTTCTGTCGGATCCTCCCAAGGCCGATATCGTCGAAACCATCGCCAGCCTGAAAAACCTCGGTGTCTCCCTCAAGGTTATCACCGGCGACAACCGGTTGGTCGCGGCCAATGTCGGGCAACAGATGGGATTACCAAACACGAAGATTGTCACAGGTCCGGATCTTCACGAAATGAGTGATGGCGCGCTGCTCCAACAGGTGGCGGGTGTGGATGTTTTTGCGGAAATTGAACCGAATCAAAAGGAGCGCATTATCCTCGCTCTCCGGAAGGCCGGAAATGTCGTCGGCTATATGGGAGACGGTATCAATGATGCATCGGCACTGCACGCGGCCGACGTCGGAATATCGGTCGAGAGTGCAGTCGATGTCGCGAAGGATGCGGCGGATATCGTATTGCTCGAAAAGGGTCTCGGCGTCCTGGTCGAGGGAGTGCGCGAAGGACGGACCACGTTTGCCAACACGCTGAAGTATGTGTTCATGGCGACCAGTGCGAATTTCGGGAACATGTTCAGCATGGCCGGAGCATCGCTGTTCCTTCCGTTTCTTCCTCTCTTGCCGAAACAAATCCTGCTGACCAACCTGATGACCGATTTTCCCGAGATGACGATTGCAACGGACAGAGTGGATGTGGAAATGGTCGATCACCCGCGACGCTGGAACATCGGAGTGATTCGTCGTTTCATGATGACGTTCGGTCTGATAAGTTCCGTGTTTGACTATCTCACGTTTGGCGCGCTTCTTCTCATCCTTCATGCCACTCAGGAGCAGTTCAGAACAGGATGGTACCTGGAGTCCGTTGTGTCTGCAGCGCTGATCGTCCTCGTCATTCGAAGTCGCAAACCGTTTTTCAAAAGTACGCCGGGAAAATATCTCTTGGCGACGACCCTGTGTGTTGTCGTCGCAACAGTGGTTCTTCCCTTCACGCCTTTGGGCGAGATCTTTGGATTCTGTTCGCTGCCGATCTGGTACTTTCTCTCGATCGGGTTGATCGTTCTCGGCTATATCCTCACCGCGGAGGTGGCCAAGAGGATCTTCTATCGCAGACTGAAGTTTTAGGAGCACACGGAGTCGTCGCACCCTTTGTCGCGCCTTCGAATACCATCCAGGGAGTGTCATGAACCGACGGAATTTTCTTCGAACGACCGGCGCGTCGCTGGTTTCGCTGCTCGCGTACCCCGGGATGCCGGCAGGAGTGCTTCCCGGAAGGGCGCGCGTGTTGAGACTGCCAGACAGCGCTACGGCGATCATCAATGGTCAACCGGTGTCGATGTCCGCGAATGCCGGTCAAACCTGGATCCATGGCGACGTTGCGGTCAAGATCAAGGATGACGCGCAGGGGATTACCGTTACCGTCGAAGGTCCGTCCTCGAGTATTGCGGAGGTGACCCTCCACTGGAAATTGCCGGTGGATCGTTCTGCGGTTGTCTTGAATGATCACTGGGAACGGACCTATGGGGACGTTTCCTGGCATCGTCTCGTCGGGGTGGAAATCCTCCCGTGGTATTTTCTGGAGATGAACGACAGATCGACGATCGGATGCGGAGTCAGAACCGGAGCAAAAACGTTCTGCTCCTGGCAGCGGGGGGATCGGGAACTGCGGCTGACGCTCGACACACGAAACGGTGGACAAGGCGTGCACCTTGGCGCCCGAGTCCTTCGGGCCGCAACAGTCGTGACAATGGAGAGCACGTTCGGGGAAACCCCATTCGAGTTTGCCCGCCGGTTCATGGCGATGATGTGCAAGCAGCCGCACATGCCGAAGAGGCCTGTCTATGGCATCAACGACTGGTACTTTACCTATGGAAGGAATTCGGAGAAGCTTATCCTCGAGCATACCGGGTTGATGGTCCCCATGGCGGATGGGTTGAGCAATCGTCCCTTCTCCGTTATTGATGCCGGGTGGTTCAAGCCGTCGACCGCCGCGCCCGATGACATTTCCTGGAGCGACAACATGGGAGAGTCCAACGCTCTCTTCCCGGACATGAGCTCGCTTGCCGGGAAGATCAGGAAAATGGGGATGCGCCCCGGGATCTGGACCCGCCCGCTGTGCGGGAACGAGCACGACTCCGATTCTCTCATGCTCCCGCTTGTCAGGGGCAGGGAGAAAAACAAGCCGGTCCTGGATCCGTCGATCCCGGAAAATCTCGAACGAGTGAAAGGACTCATGCGACGGTATGTGCAATGGGGCTATGAGCTCGTGAAGTTCGACTATACCTCGTTCGATATTATGGGAAGGTGGGGGTTCGAAATGGTGAAGGCGGGGGCGATGACGCCGGCAGGCTGGAACATGAATGATCGCTCGAAGACGAATGCCGAGATCGTTCTCGACCTCTACAACGCAGTTCGAGAGGGCGCCGGAGACACCTATGTCCTCAGCTGCAACACCTTCAGCCATCTTTCGGCAGGGTTGTTCGAGCTCAACCGGATCGGCGACGACACGTCCGGCGTTCAGTGGTCGAGGACGCGCAAGATGGGGGTGAATGCCCTGGCATTCCGCGGCGTTCAACACGGCATCTTTTATGCCGCTGACCCCGATTGCGTCGGGTTGACGGAGAAGATCCCGTGGGATCTGAATAAACGCTGGATGCGGCTGGTCGCGAAGTGCGGAGTTCCGCTGTTCATTTCGGCCCAGCCGAAAGCCGTCGGCAAAGTGCAGAAGGACGCGATCAAAGAGGCCTTTTCGTACGCTTCGCGAGAACTGCCGCTCGGCGAACCGCTTGACTGGACGCAACGTGCCGTTCCCGAGAAATGGAGACTGGACGGATCGAGGGAGTTCTTCACATGGGAGTAAAGAGGGATGTCGTTGGGTACATCACGGATGGCGGAGACGCCTTCCGGATGGAAACAGAGTAGAGTATTGCTCGTTTTACTGTCGCTGGAACGGGAAGTCACTTTAAGTCTCCTGGCACAATGTCGCACGTAAAAGCCGCCAACAATGGAAAACGAAACTGTCTCTCCGACATTGGTCCGCCGCATCTTCCTCGGGAAAGAGGGGATACGGGCGGGATGGAGCATCGGAGTATTCGCTGTCATCCTGGGAGTCATGACCGCCGTCTTCTTCTTCCCGGTGAAATATTTCCTCGAGACGTCCGGATTCTCGCTCAACGATGCGAGTCCCATGCCGGTCGGCGGCGGAGAACTGGCCGGTCTTTTGGGACTGTTGAGCGCCTCGATGATCATGACGCGCATCGAACACAAGTCGCTCATTGCCTACGGGCTCGAAGGAAATCGCCGTCCTTTGCATTTTCTTCTCGGCGTACTTTCGGGCATCGTCGCCCTGTCCGTGCTCGTTGGGGCGCTGTCATTCGGCGGGTTTCTGGTTCTCGACGGCCAGAGTACGCATGGATGGAACGCGGTGCAGTACGCCCTGAGTTGGGGAGGAGTGTTCCTGCTGGTCGGGCTCTATGAAGAGTATCTCATGCGGGGGTACCTCCAGGCGACGTTGACCCGGGGCATCGGGTTCTGGTGGAGCGCCGTCATCCTTTCGTCGTTATTCGGTTGCATCCATCTGCTCAATCCGGGGGAGTCGCCGGTCGGCATCGTCGCCGCCGCACTTGTGGGATTTGTGTTCTGTGTCAGTCTTTGGTCTTTCAAAACGCTCTGGTGGGCAATCGGATTTCATGCCGCGTGGGACTGGTCGGAGTCGTATTTCTGGGGGACGTCGGACAGCGGAAGGGTTTTGGACGGCCATCTCTTCGCCGTTCATCCGCAGGGAAACATCCTCTGGAGCGGCGGAGCAACCGGACCCGAAGGAAGTGTGATGGTTTTTCCGCTGCTGGCAATTGTTGCGCTTCTGCTTTGGATCGTTGGGAGAAACAAGGCCGGGCACCAGACCACGCAGACGACCACATGACACCTTTCACTGCCATCATATTCTCCGTGTTGTCGATGGCCCCGCCTCCAGCGGAGCAGGGAATACGAAAGCCATCGGTCGATAGCACGGTCGTGACGGTACGAGTCCTCGATGCCAACCGGATCGCTTTGAACATCAACAGCACGGGTCACCTCGATCTCAACAGCGATTTTATGAACGCCGGATCGCACTGGTTCTATCAGGGGCGGTCCCTGTATCCTGCCGGGATTGTCTTCGACCACGGACCCTGGATCATCGGAAAAGTCAACGGCCAACCGTTTGCTTCCGTTGTCTACTGGCAATCCTCCTTCGCGCCCGGGCCGATCATTGACGGTCGGCCGGCAACGTGGATACCCCCGTACGACTCGTCCCGATATCACCCGTATCGGCTGTTCCCGGGGGACGCGCGAAACGGAAGTCCGGATCTCACGGCGTGGCCATTCGACATCGGCGCGCCCGTGGATTCTGCGGGGAGAGCGTTGACGTACGGCGACGGCATGGTGTGGAGTGTGTTCAACGGCGGCGATTCCTCCCGCTTCTCCGGTTGGTGGCCGGTCTCGCATTCCGTGCAATTGCCGGTCGAGGTTCGGCAATCGGTGTTTGAGCACGCCGGGGATGACACTTCGCTTCTTGCCAACTGCGCTTTCCTCGACTGGAGGTTCTACAACAAAGGCGCGACCGCCATCGAGTCCTGCTACGTGGGACTCTGGACCGACATCGATTTCGACGGTGCCGAGGAAAATTTCCCCGGAGTCGATACGTCGGTTCAATTGGGATACTGCTGGGATGGAAATCCGAATCCGATGGAGCCGTTCGCCGTGGGATACACCTTGCTTTACGGTCCGGCCGTCCCCGATCCGGAATCCTCGGCTCTTCGCTTCGGTCGTCCCGCGACGGGTTTCAAAAACCTTCCCCTTTCGTCCTTCTACGGAATCATCTTCAGCGGAGGACCCGTGACATGGTTTACGGGAGGACCCTACTCCTTGACGGAAGCGTGGAACGTGGCCCGTGGATACGACCGGGTCGGGAACGTCATTCTCGATTCCGTGACACACCAACCCACCCGTTTTCCATACAGCGGTGATCCAGTCACTCGCTCGGGGTGGGTCTACAATCAACACGACCGTAAGGGGGAAGAGGGATTCCTCATGTTTTGCGGACCCTTCAATTTTGCCCCTGGCGATTCGCAGTGGATGCTCACCGCCCTTGTTCCTGCGAATGCGGGTGATCCGATGGCCAGTCTTACGATGCTGCGAAGTCGCGCATGGCGACTGCGGGGCATGACTTACGACGAGCTCGCTTCCCCGCTCGCTGTCGTTCCACCACCGGTTCCGATCTATTCGCCGTCACCAATGCTTCTTCCGAACTTCCCGAACCCGTTCAATGCGTCGACGGTGATTCAATATGCCATTACGCGCAACAGCGAGGTCCGACTCGCGGTTTACGATCTCCTCGGACGGGAGGTGGCGTTGCTGGTGAACGAGAAGAGAAATCTGGGAATGTACCAGGCGAGCTTTGACGGGACCGGATTTGCGAGCGGCGTCTATATCACCCGGCTGACGGCGGGAGGGTACTCGACGAGCCGCGCCATGGTGTTGCTGAAATGAATGTCCTGACACTCGGCTGTTCCCTGGCAAGAACGCGGTGTGATCCCGGTCATTTCTTTTTCGCCGGGGAGTTGTACTATTGGGTATTGAAGGCTATTCTCCAAATTCCCGACAGTGTGTCTGCACCCCGGGTTTGTGGATTGTTCGAGAGTTTATTGTACATTATCACTATCGTACGGCGAAGAGGTCCCACGATTCAGTGTGTTGAGGACCAGCCACAACGCTGGATTCGATTGGATTGAGACCTGTGAGAGGGACCTTGCTTGCCCGCCCTCATAGGTCCTTTGTGTTTTGATGTGCTTCACCCGATCTCCCCGATTTACTGTTCGATTCTCACACTCCGATATTGCAGTCCCCGATGGCACGCAGCAGGGTTCCGTGTCCACGAATCCTCTGCGATGAGAAAGCACGCCTATGCTCGATCGCCGGAAATTTCTCAGTTCGTTCGCAGCCGGCGCTGCGGCGTTTGCCTTGAAACCGAAGGACGCCTTCAGCCGGGCTGCAAATGACACGTCGCCGTATTTCGGTGTCCATCCGTTCATCGAAGCAAACCCCGACGCGGTGTTCATCTTGCTCACCACCGTCGACGTCAAGACGAATTCTGCCGCGAAAAAACAGACCGGATTGAGTTTCGGGAGCTCGGTGTTTGTGCCGATGTCGGTTCCCGGCGTTCCCGTGACCTCCCGGGTCGCGATCAAACCGAATATCGCGATGATGCCGGCGCCGCTGCCGGAATACATGGGAATCGTCACCGATGCGTACTTTGTCGAGGGGGTGATTGAGAGTCTCAAAAGTCTTGGAATGGCCGGGAGCCAGTTCTATATTCGCGAGGTGAACAGCCCCGATCAATTCGTCAACAGCGGTTATACGGATATGGCGACGCGGACCGGAGCGGATCTCCGGGATCTGAGCGCTCCGATCGGCACGATCCCCGAAAGCGATATTCAATGGATTGATGTGCCGGAGGGAACGTGGTTCAAGCGGATTCCCTTCCTCTGGCCGGTCAACGATCCTGAGACGTTTCTTCTGAACATCGCCAAGTTCAAGACGCATTCCATGGGGATGACGTTGTGTGCGAAAAACCTCCAGGGTGCAGACGCTTCACGGTACGTCACACATTGCACCCCCTACGGGTCCGACATGGGCATTGCCGCGGGCGATATCCAGCCCGGCGCACAAGAACGGATTCTCGCGGATTACACGCGACACTATCTGGCACAGATCCCGCGTTGGGACCGGCCGGGGAGCAGTGGAGGACTCTGGCAGGAGACCTGGGCGGCCCGATGCATCGACAATAACTCGGTCACGCACGCGGGGCTCCACATTATCGAAGCGATCTACGGCAGGGAAGGGGCGTTCACGGCGGGGCCCGGACCCGAGGGCGAGGCGGTGGACCACATGACGAACATGGTCATCTTCGGGAAGAATGCCTTTCATGTCGACATCGTGGGACACTGGCTTGGCGGACACGAGCCCGGCGACTTCGGACTGTTTCACATCGCCAGGGAGCGGGGGCTGTCCAATTTTCTGAATCCCTATGACATCCCGATCTTTGAATGGAAGACTGACGGCTCAGCTCAGCTGAAGCCGATCTACGAATTCCCAAGAACGGTCCTGTTGACCCAGTATCTTCGAAGGGATTACAACGGGCAGACAGAGGATGACTGGCACCGGGTCAACGAGCCGTATTCTTACCCGGACAGCGCCTCGGCGAACGTTCCTGTCGAGAGCGGGTGGAATCTGATCTCGGTTCCGCTGATTGCGGTTGACTCACGAGTGAGTGCCCTCTTTCCCGGAGCAACGTCGCCGGCGTACGCATTCGATGGAAGCTATGAGGTCGCGGCGCAACTCCAACCCGGGACGGGGTATTGGTTGAAATTCCCCTCCGCCGGCACGGTGGCTGTCTCCGGAACGCAGCCGAGCATTCGAAGAATCCCCGTGAAGGAAGGATGGAACATCATCGGCCCGCTTGAATCCGCGGTGGCCACCGATGCAATCTTGTCGGACCCATCCGGAATCATCACTTCGCCGTTTTACGGATTTGCCAATGGGTATGCAATCGCGTCGGTGCTCGAGAGCGGTAAAGCGTACTGGGTGAAGACATCGGCGGTTGGAGAGCTTCGGATACCCGCGGAGACGGGCCTTGGCCGGATCCGCCAGTCGGTCATCGACGAATCATGGATTCATATCGATGTTCGCGATGCGGGTGGTCACAGGATGGTGCTGCATTTGACGGACCAGCAACGCATGCCGCAATTCTCGGCTCTGCCGCCGCTGCCGCCGACCGGCGTCTTCGACGTTCGATTCCGAGGAGACACCTACATCGAGGCGATGGGACACTCGCATGAGATCGTGGTGCATTCCGCAACGTATCCACTCGAAGTGCGTGCGACAAACCTCAAAGGCATCACCCTCCGCGTGTCGGACGGCCTGGGTGCGAATCTCCTCAGCTCTGTGATGAAGGAGGGGGAGGATGTCGCCGTTTCGATGCCGCTGTCGCTTTTCGCGATCGACGAGTCCGGAGCGCTGCCCACGTCGTTCGGGTTGGAACAGAACTGGCCGAATCCCTTCAACCCCACCACGACGATCCGGTTTAGTCTTCCTCTTCACAGCCGCGTCTCTCTGGTGGTCTATAACATTCTCGGTCAGCGCATTCGCGAGGTGGTGAACGAAGAACTTCCTGCCGGAACGCACCAGGTCCAATTCCACGCGCGTGATCTGCCAAGCGGAGAATACCTCTACCGCCTCAACGCGGGGACCTTCACGGAATCGAAGAGGATGATGCTGGTGCGGTGAAGGAGACGATACGGTAATTCGGCAACGAAGAGCCGAACGCTCCTGGTTCTCTCGCGCATTGGTACACGATCGGCATTTCGAGGACTTGCTTCTCTCGCACAGACGCAGTAGCATAAGAGTTCGATCACTCCTCCGTTCCCCAGCGGAATTCTGTTTTTTGTCACGTGGAGTATCTTCCTATGCGCTGCTCGCAGCTTCTTCTCTGCCCCTTGTTGGTCGTCGGATTTCTACACCGCAATTGCCCAGCACCTCGACTACCCGATCACGCCGGTACCGTTCACGAGCGTGCGCCTCGACGACAGTTTCTGGTCTCCCCGTCTCGTGAAAGACAAGACGATCACCATCCCGATCGCCTTTGAAAAAGCGGAGGAGACCGGCCGGATCGACAATTTCCGGATCGCGGCCAGACTGATGAAAGGGAAATTCCGGACCCTTTATCCATTCGACGATTCCGACGTCTATAAGAATATCGAGGCGGCGAGCTATGCGCTTCAGCTCATGCCGGATCCGCATCTCGAAGCGTATGTGGACAGCCTCATCAGGATCATCGCCGCAGCGCAGGAGCCGGACGGCTATCTCTACACGAACCGGACGATCGACCCGGAGCATCCCCATCCCTGGGCGGGAATGCACCGTTGGGAGAATGAGGACAAACTCAGCCACGAGCTCTACGACGCCGGACATCTGTACGAAGCGGCTGTTGCCTATTACCAGGCGACGGGAAAGAGGGCTCTCCTGGATGTGGCCATCAAAAACGCGAACCTCGTCGACCATGACTTCGGATGGGGTAAGATCGAAAAAGCGCCGGGGCACCAAGTCATCGAAATGGGGCTGGTGAAGCTTTACCGTGTCACGGGGGATGAACGATACCTGAAGCTTGCGAAGTTCTTCATCGATATGCGCGGACACAACCCTGAGCTCGGCGAATATGCACAGAACCATGAGCCGTTCGTCAAGCAGGATTCCGCAGTCGGACACGCCGTGCGTGCCGAGTACATGTACTCCGGCGCGGCGGATGTCGCGGCGATGATGGGTCTGAAGGACTATGTCCACGCGCTGGATACGCTGTGGGACGACGTGGTTCACCGGAAGATGTACATCACCGGCGGAACCGGTGCCAGCGGCGGCAACGAGGGATTCGGCCCGCCGTACGATTTGCCCAACATGTCGGCCTACTGCGAGACCTGCGCATCGATCGCCGACGTGTTCTGGAATTACCGCATGTTTCTTCTGCATGGCGACGCCAAGTACTTCGATGTGCTCGAGCGGGTGCTGTACAACGCGCTGCTCTCGGGCGTCTCCCTCTCGGGCGATCACTTCTTCTACCCGAATACCCTGGCCTCGATGGGTCAGCAATCGCGATCCGCGTGGTTCGGGTGCGCCTGCTGTCCGACCAATATCACCAGGCTTCTCCCGTCGATCCCCGGATATGTCTACGCGGAACAGGGGGACCGGCTCTACGTGAATCTGTTCGTTCAGGATTCTGCCGATGCGGTTGTCCAGGGCGGGCATGTCGCCGTCCGGCAGACGACCGACTACCCGTGGGATGGCCACGTGGTCATCGCACTCTCGCCGGCCACGAGCGCGCGGTTTCAAGTCATGGTCCGAATCCCCGGGTGGGCGATCGACCGGCCGATTCCCGGTGACCTGTACGAGTTCAGCGACCATCAGAGCGGGAGCGTGTCGCTCGCGGTGAACGGTGTGAAGCAACCGTTGACCATCGCTCACGGCTATGCGGCGCTTGATCGGGAGTGGCGACAGGGCGATCAGATCACCCTCGATCTCCCGATGCCGATCCGGCGTGTCATGGCGAACCCGAGGGTCGCGGCTGACAGGGGGAGAGTTGCCTTGCAGCGCGGTCCGCTCGTGTACTGCGCCGAGGGTGTGGATAATCCGGACGAGAGGGTCTTGAATCTTGTCCTCAATGATCGCGCGTCGCTCACCGCGACGTTCGAGCCGAATCTCCTGAATGGAGTGGTAGCGATCAGAGGCAATGCGGTCGGAACGTATGAAAAGGAAAACGGGGGAGTGGAGGAACGGGAGCAGCCGTTCATGGCGATCCCGTACTACGCGTGGGCGAACCGCGGTTCGTGCGAGATGAACATCTGGTTCGGGACGTCGGCATCGTCCACGATTCCCGTTCCGCAACCGACGCTGGCATCGAAAAGCAAGGTTTCAGCGTTGCACCCTCGTTCATCGCTTTCCGTTGTCAACACCCTCTACGCGCCTGCGAACTCCAACGACCCGGCAATGACGAATTTCAACTGGTGGCCGCGCAAGGACACGACGGAATGGATCCAGTATGATTTTCCTGCCGGAGAGCAGATCTCGCACGCAAAGGTTTTCTGGTTCGATGACAGTCCGGACGGCGGATGCAGGCTTCCGTCTTCGTGGACGATCCTGTACCGGAGCGGCGATCGATGGGTGCCGGTGAAGAACACGACGGCGTATGAAATCGCCAAGGATAGCCTCTGCACAGTCTCCTTTGAGCCGGTGACTGCCAAAGCGGTTAGGCTACAGATCGTGCTGCCGAAAGAAAATTCGAGCGGGTTGTATAAGTGGCTTATTCAATGAACTCATCCCCCCGTCCCCCTTTCTTGTGAAGAGAAGGGGGAGTGAGGGGGTTGAGTTCGGAACCTATGAAACACTCTCTCTTCTGCATTATCCTTCTTCTGAGCGCGTGCCTTGCGCAGGCGCAATCCTACGTCCCCGAGCAATCGAATCCGCGGGTCGCTATCGGCCCCGTCGTTCCGATGAAGGCGTTTGCCTTTGACCTGGCCGATGTGACACTCCTCGAGGGGAGTCCGTTCAGGAACGCGATGCGCAGGGACTCGGCCTATCTGCTGGAGATCGAGCCGGACAGATTGTTGCATCGGTTCGATGTCAATGCCGGCCTTCCGCCGAAAGGGGAAGTGTACGGCGGATGGGAAAGCGAGGGCCTTTCAGGCCATACGCTCGGACATTACCTGTCGGCCTGTTCCATGATGTATGCATCGACCGGAAACCCGGAGTTCAAACGTCGGGTCGACTACATCACGGTTGAACTTGAGCGGTGCCAGCAAGCGCGGAAATCCGGCTACGTCGGCGCGATCCCGAACGAAGACACCGTGTTCGCACGAGTGGCGCGGGGCGACATTCGTTCGTCGGGATTCGACCTGAACGGGGCCTGGTCGCCCTGGTATACGGTGCACAAGGTCATGGCCGGGCTTGTGGACGCATACCTGTACTGCGGCAATGACACGGCATTGCGCGTTGTCAGGGGGATGGCGGATTGGGCAGCGGGGATCGTGGATGGACTCACCGAAGAGCAGCGTCAGAAGATGCTGGCCTGTGAATACGGCGGCATGAACGAAGTGCTCGCGAACCTCTATGCGATTACCGGCGACAGGAAATACTTCGATCTTTCGTACAAGTTCCGTGACGCGGCGGTCATGGACTCGCTCGCCAATTTTCAGGACCCGATGCCGGGACGGCATGCGAATACCAACATCCCGAAAGCGATCGGCGCCGCGCGCGAGTTCGAATTGGGAGGGGCGAAGAGCGACGGCGACATTGCAGCGTATTTCTGGCAAAGGATGGTCTTCACGCAATCGTACGTGATCGGCGGCATCGGCAATTACGAGTATTGCGGGCCCGCTGCGAAACTGAACGATCGGTTGACTGATAACACCTGCGAAACGTGCTGCACGTACAACCTGCTGAAACTCACGAGGCATCTTTTCTGCTGGGAGCCCGCGCGCGTGGCCGCAGACTACTATGAGCGTGCGCTGTATAACGACATCCTCGCTTCACAGAATCCGTCGGACGGGATGATGTGCTATTTCCTGCCGCTGCGGATGGGAGCAAAGAAAGAGTTCAGCGACCGGTTCAACACGTTCACCTGCTGCGTCGGGACGGGGATGGAGAACCACGCGACGTACGGCGAAGGGATCTATTACGCGGCGGCGGATGGCGGATTGTATCTCAATCTTCTCATCCCCTCCGAGCTCCGCTGGAAGGAGAAGGGGATCGTGGTCCGGCAAGAGACGACGTTTCCAGAATCGGATTCCACGGTCCTGACATTCTCCATGCAGGCGCCGTCGCGGTTTACGCTGTACGTGAGAGAACCGGAATGGGCAGGGGATATGCAGATCAGTGTTGACGGCAAACGCGAGAGCTCGAGCAGGACGAGAGAAGGGTATCGGCCGGTGACCAGGACCTGGAACCCGAACGAGAGAGTTGTGATCGTGACCCGGATGAGCCTGCGGACCGAAAGCATGCCCGACAATCCAAACCGGATTGCGTTCTTCTACGGGCCGATTGTCCTTGCGGCGCAATTGGGCACAGCGATGCCAGACCCGGTGTACGGAACGCCGGTCATCGTCTCAAACGATCAAGCAGCGAGCAGTTTGCTCAGAAAGGTTCCCGGTCAGCCGCTTACGTTCGTCTTCAACGGTTCCGCCCGTCCGACGAATCCCATCCTCAAACCTCTCTATGAGACCGTCGATCAATATTATAGTGTGTACTTCGATCGCTTCACGGAACCGATGTGGGCGGCGCGTCAGAAGGAGTATCGTGCCGCGAAGGCGCGGGAGAAGGCGATCGAGAGTCGGACAATCGATGAATTCAGAATCGGCGAGATGCAACCGGAACGCGATCACCACCTGAAGGCGACCGAGCAGTCGTACGTGGACGCCGCCATGGGACGCAAAGGACGAGAGGCGCGCCGGGGAAATTCCTTCTCGTTCGACATGAAGGTGAAGCGCGGCGTCCGCAATGCGCTGCTGCTCACCTACATCGGCGACGATAAGGACCGGATTTTTGACCTCCTCGTCGACGGCAAGCTCCTGACCACTGTCCACTGGAAGGGGGGAGAGACGGGAAAGTTTTATGACGTCGAGTATCCGGTCCCGACAAAGCTTCTCGGTTCGAAATCGACCATCAGCGTTACCGTCACGGCGAATCACAGCAAGACCGCGGGAAGGGTGTTCGGGTGCAGAACTGTTGTGGATAAAGCCAAGAGCAGGAAGTAAGACGTATGAAGGGTTTTGATACTCCACGGCCCCAATATCTCGTGACGTTCGCACGCTTTTGATCGCCGCTTTTCGTGCACCTATCGCGAAATTTCTACACACATCGGTAAATCCTGCCATAGAAAACATCGAATTCACATCATATTCCTCATAATCTTCCTTGTGACGCTCTCGGTACGCCGTTTGACCAATCATTGATCAGACTTTCGAACCCCTTCATTCGAAGTCGATATCGGCGTGGTCGCCGCCCCGAGCCCGCGTTGACGGTTGCGTTCGTCAGCGCGGGCTTAACGATGCGCTTGGGTTGACCCTGGTTGCGTGGAGTAAGACGAAGGAAGTAGTGGCTATGTTACAAAATAGTTGAGCCTCACGAGTGTGTGTGGTAAGTTGGGATGTTCGCAGTACCAACAAAAACCACCACTGTACTCAGGAGGCTCTGATGCCTAAGATCAGAGTTATTTTGGACAAACTCCAGCGCTTGTTTGTCGGTATCGACATGCACAAGAAGAGCTGGACGGTGACGGTACGAACGCGTGACGTCGAGATCGCAACGACGACCATGCCGGCGAGTTGCGACGGGTTGCTGAAGTTCCTGCGGCCGTACCTGGCACACCCAATCGAGGTGGTGTACGAAGCAGGCTATTTTGGGTATTGGCTGCACGACTATTTGGTTGATCGTGGGATCGAATGCATCGTGACACCGCCCAGCCTGATCCCGGAAGCACGCGGCAATCGGGTCAAGACCGACAAAAAGGACTCGCGCAAGCTGGCCAAGTGTCTGGCCAACGGTGAGCTCAAGCGTGTGTATGTGCCGACACCTGCTGAACGTTCGGCTCGCGAAGTGAGCCGGCGACGGCGGCAATTGATCGGCGACCGCAAGCGCGTCCAGTGTCGTATCAAGTCGGTGCTGAGCACGTACGGTATCTCCATCGCCTCCCCAAAGGGGAAATGGACGGCACGCTATCGCGTCAACTTGGGTCTGCTCAAACTGTACGATCACTGGCTGGACGCGAGCTTTCAGCAGCTACTCATCGAATACGACCAGTTGACGGATCTGATCCACAAGCAGACAGCGTTGCTGGAGCAACTGGCCGCGACCGAACCATATCGCGCGCGGGTTGCGCTCTTGCACAGCCTCCCCGGTGTGGGGATGATCCTGGCAATGGAGTTCCTGTTGGAACTCCAGGATGTCGCTCGCTTCCGTACAGCGAAAGCCTTGGCCGCGTATTTGGGCCTGACACCGAGTCAGGACTCCAGCGGCGAACACGTGCGCTTTGGCCATATCACACGCACAGGGAAAGCGGCCTTACGCGGCATGCTTGTCGAGTGTTCCTGGCGAGCGATCGCGAAAGATGCTACGCTGCGTCAACGGTACGACCATCTGCAAGCACACATCGGCGGCAAACGCGCTATCGTGGCAATCGCGCGTCGTCTGGCACTCACTGCACGACGGCTCCTGCTGGACAACCGGTCGTATCAACCTGAACTTCATGCTGCACACTGACGGCATAGTTGAAAGCTTTGTTCCTCGAGGATGCGAAGGGCAACGGTTACGTCCTTGTGTCGAATACACGTTCACGTAGTGTGTTGCCTTCCACCCTCAGTATACAGGGTGCGACGCCTCGGATGAACCACCTGTGGCCTGGGCATGAGTCCCAGTGACTCGAATAGCAGGCTGACGTCGTTAGCGTCCTGTAGAGATTAACCTACAAATCCAAGCCGTCTGCATCATCACACGACGGAGAGGGAAAAACTGTCCACATGCACTCAGCCAATTGATTTTGTACATAGCAGGACGTAGGAAGAAATCTCTTCATTCGTTATCTTTCGTTTCAGCGGACAGCACACAGCAGACTTCGGACTGAAGTTCACGATGGAGAGTTGACTGTCTGCTGTCGGCTTCGCAAAATCCCATAGTCCCCAAGTCCCGCCCATGTACGTCCTCGGCATCTCCTGCTTCTATCATGATTCCGCTGCTGCGCTGATCACCGACGGCAAGGTCATTGCCGCTGCGCAGGAGGAACGCTTCACCCGCAAAAAGCACGATTTCGGTTTTCCGTCGAATGCGATCGACTATTGTCTGAAGGCCGGCGGGATCACCGTCGAGCAGCTGGACTACGTCGCTTTCTACGACAAACCCCTTCTCAAATTCGAGCGCATCCTCGAAACGTATCTTGCCTACGCGCCGGTCGGCATCACCTCGTTCCTGATGGCGATGCCCCTCTGGCTGAAGGAAAAACTCTGGATCCCGTCACTCATCCACGACAAGCTCGGGTACGACGGCATGATTCTGTATCCGGAGCACCATGAATCCCATGCGGCGTCGGCGTTCTTCGCCTCGCCCTTCAAGCACGCAGCGTTCCTGACGATGGACGGAGTCGGAGAGTGGGCGACGACGAGCTACGGGGTCGGCCGTGACAACATGGTGACGATCCAGGGAGAGATGAATTTTCCCCACTCGCTGGGATTGCTCTACTCCGCCTTTACGTACTTCACCGGGTTCAAGGTCAACTCCGCAGAGTACAAGGTCATGGGGCTCGCGCCCTACGGAGAACCGAAGTACGTCCAGACCATTTACGATCACTTGATCGACCTGAAAGAGGACGGGTCGTTCAGGATGAACATGGAGTACTTCGACTACTGTGCCGGTCTCCGGATGACAAACAGGAAATTCGATGCGCTGTTCGGCGGCCCGCCCCGTGAAGGGGAGTCGAAACTGACGCAGCGGGAGATGGACCTTGCACGATCGCTCCAGGAGGTGACGGAAGAAATCATGCTGCGCATGGCGCGGCATGTGCACAAGGCGACCGGCGAAGAGAACCTCGTGCTCGCAGGCGGTGTCGCACTCAACTGCGTCGGCAACGGCAGACTCCTGCGCGACGGACCGTTCAAAGGAATCTGGATCCAGCCCGCAGCGGGCGACGCCGGCGGTGCGCTGGGCGCTGCGCTTCTCACATGGCACATGTATCTCGGCAATCCGCGGGAGGCAGACGGGATTCACGACTCGCAACAGGGATCGTATCTCGGGCCGGAGTTCGACGACGATGCGATCGAGGCATTTCTCACGGAGAACGGCATCCCGTCGCGAAAGCTCGGCCGCGACGAACTCATCGGAGAAGTCGCAGAGTTGATTGCCTCGGAAAACGTCATCGGCTGGTTCCAGGGTCGGATGGAATTCGGGCCGCGGGCCCTCGGATCGCGGAGCATCATCGGTGATGCCCGTTCCCAGAAGATGCAGTCGATCATGAACCTGAAGATCAAGTTCCGCGAGTCGTTCCGCCCGTTCGCGCCGTCGGTGCTGATCGACCATGTCGGCGAGTATTTCGAGCTCGACCGCGAGAGCCCGTACATGCTCCTGGTCGCGCGGGTGCCGCAGGCGCGGTGCATCCCGATGTCCGTCGAGCAGGAAAAGCTGTTCGGGATCGAAAAGCTCAACGTCGTCCGTTCGGAAATCCCCGCCGTGACCCATATTGACTACTCTGCGAGGATTCAGACGGTGCATCACGAGACCAATCCGCTCTACTACGATCTGATCAAGGAATTCCACCGTCGCACCGGGTGTCCGGTCATCATCAACACGTCGTTCAACGTCCGCGGGGAGCCCATCGTCTGCCGGCCCGGGGAGGCGTACAAATGTTTTATGCGCACGAACATGGACTACCTCGTGATGGGGAGCCACGTGATCGCGAAACGCGATCAGAAAGAACTCGTCGGCGACACGAACTGGAAAAAGGAGTTTGAACTTGACTGACAAGGTCGATACCTCATCGAAGGCCGTCCGGAAATTCGGACTCCTTTTCACCGTGGTCTGCCTTGCGCTCACGGGCCTGCTCCTGTATCGCGGACACCCCGGAGCGTTGCCGTGGACGCTTGGTGCTGCCGCGTTCTTCCTCATTACGGGACTGACGCTGACGCCGGTCCTGCGCCCGTTCTATATCGGCTGGATGAAATTTGCGTTCGTCCTCGGGTGGATCAACACCCGCATCATCCTCGGCCTGTTTTTCTATATCATTCTCACACCGGGGAGCATCGTCATGCGATTGATGAGGCGCGATGCGCTGAAGCTCAAGCTTGATCGTGCCGCTGCCGACGTACTGGATACCGAAGGCGCAGAAGCCGTTCAGTCGTGAGAGGTATGAAAGACTCTTTTGAGAAACGGGAAGGGGGGAACGGGAGAAGGGGAGATGGGGAGAAGGGGAGACGAGGCCGGAGGAATTAAGAATGAAGAATGAAGAATTCAGAATTCTTAGTTCTGTCAGCTTCAAGGACCTTGAACCCGGCGACTAAAGGCTGCATGCTTTCCATGCTCCATCCTCGTCGGGCGGGCATGAGAGTAGATTCTGACACAGGAATACGATGAAGCAGTCTGATTCCCGGCCTGGCTGGCGCCAGGGGCGATGGTTCGTCGTCGTCGGCGCACTGGTGATCGTGATCGGGATCGCCGCCAATCCCTTCACGCTGGCGAAATGGTTCAGTCCGGATGGCATCCTCACCAGGACCTCAAAGTTTCTTATCGTCCTGTTCGAGGTCGCCTGCATTGCCGCCGGCGTGTGGCTCATCGTGCGCAGGCACTGGCCTGTTCTCCGGACTTCGAACATCGGCAGGGCCTACGGCAATCTCGCCCTGTTGTTTTTGAATACCTTCCTCGGCTTTGTCGTCCTGAACCTTCTCGTCGTCTGGCTTCGCCCGAGGGATCCCGTCCTTCCGCTGAACTACATTCCGGTCCAGGAATTGCTGGCGAGAGATCCCGGGCTCTTTCATACACTGTATCCCGGCCTTTCGGATCACGAGATACTCCTGCGCGAGCATCCGCCGAACATCACCGCGCATCCGACCCTCGAGTTCATGGAGCATCCGATTGTCTCCGAGGACTACAACGTCGGCTTCGAGAACATGCGCTACACGAAATACGTCAACGCTTCGAACGCCAGGGAGAAGATCAATGGCGCGACATGGGTCTTCGGCGGCTCCACCACCTTCGGGCACGGCGTCGCCGACAACGAGACCATCGCGGCAAACCTCAACGCGCTCGATTCTCCGGCGGTGTATGTGAACTTCGGGGTTCAGGCCTACGATCAGAACCTCGAGATCGAGAAGCTGCTCCTGCTGTTGAAGAAAGGGTACCGGCCTTCGCACGTGATCTTTATTGACGGGTTGAATGACATCACCGAGATGAATCAGATGAACTTCAAGCCCGAAGAGATGCCATGCCGGTCGTACGATGCGTATCGATACCGATCGAACATCGAAAGTGTCATCGATCCCGACCGCCAGTTCATCGTCCGGAAGATTCCGGTGTTCGATTACCTCTTTTCGCTGATGGATAATGCGGAGGCGAAGAAGGCGGGGGCCCCGGATCCCAATCACGAAACCGATCTCGACAATCCGGATGCGCTGTATCACGAGAATCCGGTGCTCGACTATCTCATGACGACGAGAGAGGGCGAGGACTACGACGCAGCGATGAAGAATATTGAAGCCTATAAGCGGAAGATCATCGAATACTATACAAAGAACGACGCCTTCCTTCGCCGCTTGTCCGTGGCGTTCAATTTCCGCTACAGCGTCTATCTCCAGCCGCTCGGGAACCTTTCACCGCAGAACCCCTTTCACCGCGATCCCGGGAAATTCCGGGACGATGTGCGATACCAGTATTGCGTCGCCCTGCTCGATACGGTTCGCACCGCGATTGCTTCTCACCAGTTGCCGGGATTCCACGACATCTCCACGGCAGACCGTGCATGCCCCGGTTGCTACGTCGATTTCACCCATTATGGCCCGGCACTCTGTCGCGCGCTCGCAGGCGTGATCGTCGATGATCTCCGCGCCGAACGTCATGAGTAGCTCTGCCTGATTGGCAGGTGCGACCCTGATGCCGCGGCGGGCGTTTTGCCGGCCTCTGGGTGCCCCGATATCTTGCATGTCTGCCTCGATCCTCGCATATTAGAACCTTCCAATGCGGCAGAGATCCCCATTCCTCACCTCGAGGCAGGTGTCCACGACGATGGATACGACACTCCGAAGCCCAATTGTAGTCTTCCTTTCCCTTCTTCTTTGCGCGGCTCTCTCCTTTTCGACGTCCGGCGCAGGCCCAGGACGAGACCCAATCACAAGCCGCAGCATCTCAGCGGCTTCAGTCCATGAGCCCCCAGGAGATTGAAGCGCAGTTGAAGGCAATGGGAATGACGATGGCCGATGCAGAGCAGAAGGCGAAGGAGATGGGGATCGACCTGAAAACCTTTCTGCAACTCCAACAACAGCGATCCGGGCAGGGAACGACTCAGCAGAAACAGGAGACATCTGCTGTAGACAGTCTGGCGATCGCCAAACCCGAGTCGTTGGCGGTCAAGACAACCGCACGAAAGCCACGGCCCAAGGGGTTGGGAGGACTTGAATACTTCGGCTATAACATCTTTGGCGAGGTGCCTGCCGCCTTCGAGCCGACGGCAGCAGGACCGGTAGATCCCGAGTATATCGTTGGTCCCGGAGACATTCTGCGCATCACCGTCTGGGGGCAGGTGGAGATCCGGCAGGAGCTCACGGTGGATAAGGAGGGGAGGATCTTCATCCCCACGATTGGCCAGATCCTGGTATCCGGGCTCACGCTCGACAGGGCGACGCAGACCATTAAGAAGGAGATGTCGCGGTCGTATTCGGGGTTGATGGCTCAGCCCCCTTCCGTTTGGCTTGATGTCACGATTGCTCGTCTCCGTCCGAAACGTGTCTTTGTAATGGGCGAGGTGGAGAAGCCAGGTGCTTACACCGTAAGCAGTTATGCGACGGTATTTAATGTTCTTTACAGCGTCGGCGGTCCGACGATCGATGGTAGCCTGAGGGATGTCAGGGTACTCCGGAACGGGAAAGTCATCGCGGACGTCGACATGTACGCGTATTTGACCGGCGAGAGCGTCACGAACGACCTTCGCGTCCAGGACAACGACATCGTATACGTACCGCCCCGGGGCAAGACCGTGGGCATAGCCAAGGAGGTCCGGACGCCGGCGGTCTACGAGCTTCTCCCAGGCGAAGGGCTCGCGAAACTCCTCCACTTTGCCGGGGGAGTACTGAGTACCGCATACATTGAACGGGCGCAAATCGACAGGATAGTCCCCTTCAAGGACCGCAAGCCCGATCAGCCGGAGCGGCAAGTGATGGACGTCGATCTCCGAAAGGTGGTCAATGAAGGGAAGGATGTCGACCTGTATGACCAGGACTTGGTCACCGTTTTCTCGATTCTGGAGATGCGAAAGAACGTCGTCGCCGTCTCCGGGGCGGTTCGTCGGCCGGGGCGGTTCGAGATCGAGAAAGTCAAAACTGTTCGCGGCCTGATTGAAGCGGCAGGCGGCATCGACCCGAAGGCGTACACCGGCGAGGGGCAGCTCATCCGGTTCAACCCGGACGACATTACGCAGTGGGTCATGGAAGTCCCGTTGGGCGAGATTCTCGACTCGCGGTCCCCCGACATCGTGCTGGCGAACCGGGATTCGCTTCTGGTCTTTTCGACGGAAAACACAGAAGTGAAGAAGCGGTTTGTCACGATCTACGGACAAATTCAGAAGCCGGGAAAGTATCCTTTCCTGGACAGTCTGACATTGCGAGAGTTGATCCTTCAAGCGGGCGGATACACCGAAGGTGCGGAGCGGCTGGAAGCGGAAGTCTCGCGAATTCCGCCGGGTGGATTGGCCGGCGACTCGCTCGTGTTGATTTTGCATCCGGAGATTCCCGTGACGTTTGACACCATGACAGTCGGCGAGGCGGACACATTTCTTCTGCAGCATCGTGACCAGATATTCATTCGTCCGAACCCGAAATTCGAAGAAGTGCGCAGGGTGACGATCACGGGTGATTACACGTATCCCGGCGTGTACGCGTTGAAAGAGCGTGGCGAGCGGCTTTCGAGTCTGCTGCAGCGTGCGGGCGGGCCGACGACGACGAGTTTCCTGAGCGGCGCGCAGTTGATTCGTCGCGACAAGCGGGTTCTCGTCGATCTTTCACTGGCGATGAAGGGGGATGAGAGCCACGACATCATTTTGCAGGGTGGGGACAGCATTCATGTTCCGACGAAGCCGCGGACGGTGTTTGTGACGGGAGAAGTGAACCGTCCCGGACTGCTTTCGTACATTGAAGGCGACGATGTTGGTGATTACATCGATCGTGCCGGTGGCAGGACAGACAGCGCGAGTTACGCGATCCTGATGAAGCCGACGGGCGAGTCGCGGCGGGTGAATTTCGGGCTGTTCCGACAGAACCCTGGGGTCCCGGAAGGTTCGTCGATTTACGTGGAGAAAGTGCCGCAGGAGAAGGAGACGCCTCCGGTCGATATCGGCGGGACGATCCGGGACGTGTTCGCCGTCTTTGCAAGCGCGGCGACGATCATCTATCTCATTTATCAGACGA
>CAWESL010000018.1:0-39953 GCA_963811705.1 Ignavibacteriota bacterium | reverse complement strand
AGACTTGGAGAGGATGAGGCACGACGCCCGCTATCGGCCGACGTAGGTCCAGGCCATGAAGACCATCAACGCCACCACAATTATCCCCGCAATCCAGAGCGACGTTCTCATCGCTCGCGGGTTCATCGAGGGGAAGGACGTCGCCTCAGAGTCCAGGCTGACGTGAAGCGACGCGATGACCTTTTCTGCCTGACTTTGCATCTGGTCCGGTACCAGGACGAGCCAGCGCGTACCAAATCCTTGCGCAGGCGATACATCGAGACTGGTAGTCATTCCACTGAAGCTTTCCGTCTGGACAATGTACGGCAGATCCGCCCTCGATAACCCTTCTCGCACGATGTCGAGTTCCCACACGAAGGATGTCCGATAGACCACGATCGTTGTCATCTGGTTCCTCATTCCCGGACCTTAGAACATCCCGCCCGGATCTATGACGATCGATTTGTCTGGTATCGCCTTTCCACGATTCGCCTGAGAATCGCCCGAACGGGGATGCAGGCGAATCCTGCTCCGGAATTCGACGGTTGTATCCATTGGGGTAAGCGTTAAGCGCCCCTCAGGGGAAGATAGATACGGAATCAAAGGGAGAAGCTCGGAAGGAAATTGGTGTGCGTCGGCAAGCACCGTGTATGAGGAATCGTTGTAATCCACAGTGAGGGCGTATACCGGCGAGCCGGGATCTGCCTGTATGAATCGTTCGAATCTGGATTTGGGCAGGCCTGCGTCTGTCTCCCGAATAATCTTCTCGCAGCGTTGGAACGCCTCCCGAGCGAATGTGCCGGCATAGAACGCGGCTGGCCCGGGCGTCTGGCCGTTGCGAACGGTGCTGTGGATGGCAACGATCATCGAGCCTTCACGCAATTCCAGATCGTAGTCGGGAGTATCGCCCGGACTGTCGGAGACCGAGAATTGGATCTTCCTGAGGTGGATGGACGTGTCTGCGTGCAGGTGGATCAGTCGGATCTCGTGCGGCTCGTTTCTCCGTCGCAGGAACAGCGTGTCCTGATCCCGCGTCGCTACCCCGAGCGTATCCAGGAGGTTATGGTAGAGATGGAGGACAAGCTCGCCGGACTTTCCGAGGGTGAATCCGAACGAAGCGCTGGGAGGTTGAAAGAACGGCCCCGTCCAGCTGTGAGGGTCCTGCGGCGAAGGGTTCGCGCGATAGTCGCTCCAGTCGGTCGGCGGCACGTGGCCGATGAAGGAGAGGGAATCACCGTGGATATTCAGATAGAGGGGTGTGTTGACTGCGGCCCACTGGCCGGAAAAATAGTCAGTCTGCGGGGGCTTTGAGCATGCGCCGAGCCCCAATGTAAGGAAGGAGCATGCAATGAAAGTGAATTTGCGCATTGGTTTTTGTGCCGCTGATTTCCGGTGAGAGAGCAGTACCCCCTAGAACTTTGCGTTGATCGGCGCAAAGTAGTTCCAGTCGCCCGTAAGGGCATCGACGGCCGCCGGCAAGAGACCGAGGACCGTGTTCAAGGCGAGCCATCCGGCGCCGATTTTCCCGTATGCCAGGACCCTTCGTTCCTGACCTGCATGTTTCAGGATGAGGACATAATCATACTTCGATCGGAGTGCTACAAAAGAGACGAGGGTATCGGCATATACCGGAAATCGCGTATCATACAGACCGCTGTACCCCGATTGAACACGCACGGGTGCCTTCGTCACGGGCAATTCCACGCCATCGGCAGTGAAGACCTGGAGAGAATCGGGGGCATTCTCCAATTCGACAGAGCTGTAGTAACCCTTGAAGACGGTTGCGCAACCTTGAAACAGCAGAAGTGAGAAGGCAAACAGGATGAAAAAGGAAAATCTCATTGTCCCCCCTTCCTTCAGCGACGTAATGATGCCCGGATTTAAACGATCTTCCTGATCTACCGCCCGCCGGGCATTGTTGCTATGAACAAAACAGCGAACCGGCCTCCGTGATTCCCTAAATGTCGGTCGGGAGATTCTCGGCCTTCACCGCCAGAATTCCGCGTTTGAACTGCCTGTAAATTAAGCATGATTCCTGTGCCATTGCCAGTCGCCTATCCTGGAGGGTTCATTCCTCACATGATGCGATTTTCACTTCCCTTTCATCTTTTCTTGCTACCTTAGAATCTTCAAATAAATCAGAGTCGCGGAAGCTCCGCCCTCAGCATAATCCGCTCTGATCGTTCACCACTTTCACGGAGGTCCCTATGAAAGCTCTGCGTACTGTAATAGTGCTTCTGATGGTCGGAACCGCGATAGCCTGGGCACAAGAGAACACCGGCTACCACGTTATCAAGAAAACCATGATCGGTGGCGACGGATTCTGGGATTATCTTTTCGCGGACAGTCCGGCACGCCAGCTGTATTTGTCGCACGGCGATCATGTCGTCGTCGTGAACATGGACGATCTCAAGGTCGTTGGCGACATCCCGCACACCGACGGCGTGCATGGCGTCGCGGTTGCGCCCGAGTTCAATCATGGGTTCACGAGTAACGGACGCTCATCGACAGTGACGATTTTCGATCTGAAGTCGCTGAACGTCATCAAGGAAGTTCCTGTGACCGGCAAGAATCCTGATGCCATTCTTTATGATCCGTTCTCGAAGAAGGTGTTCACGTTCAACGGACGCAGCGCAGATGCAACGGTTCTGGACCCGTCGACGGGGGACACCCTGGCGACGATTGCTCTGGGCGGGAAACCTGAATTTGCCGTGACGGACCTTCAGGGACACGTCTATGTCAACATCGAGGACAAGAGCGAAATCGCCTGTATTGACGCGAAGGGACATCGAGTCGTTGCCCGGTGGTCCCTTGCTCCCGGAGAATCGCCCTCAGGTTTGGCGATGGATGTGGCCAACCACCGCCTGTTCTCCGTATGCGAAAACGGTATGATGGTTGTCTCCGATCCGGAGAGCCAGAAGGTCGTGACGACAGTGCCGATCGGGGAGGGTCCCGATGCATGCAAATTCGATCCGGAGACCCATATGGTCTTCAGCTCCAATGGTGAAGGGACCATCACGGTGATCCATGAAGAGACTCCGGACAAATTCGTTGTCGTGGAAAACGCGAAAACGGAGCCGCGGGCGCGGACCATGGAGATTGACACAAAGACACACGCGTTGTTCACGGTCACGGCGCAATTTGGTGAAGCCCCCAAACCCACGGCGGAGCACCCACGGCCGCGACCGCCGATGGTGCCGAACACATTCGTTCTCCTGGAACTGGCGAAATAGGTCTGCGTGAATTCCCGCACTGTCCGCCCTTTCGCGGGCTCTTGAATGGCGATGAATATTGGCCTATACTGTGCCTGCCGCCCCGAAGGCCTCGGCGTTGGCGCGGGTCTCATCCCCGCGCCTTCCGCCGGCTGCTCCCTCACTTCCGAAATCCACTATCGACCGGTATGTACATCGCCTATGGAATTTGCGCGGACACGTCGGACGCTTGTAGTGATCCTTCTCTTCATTGGAAGCGTGCAGCTCTCTGCACAGGTCAAACCGCTTTCCTTGTCTGAGTATCTGGATGCTGCACTCAAAAGCCACCCGTTGCTGAGTTCAGCGGAACAGGCCAGAGCGTCCGCTCTCTACGGAAGCCAGGCCGTTCAGCAGGCGTACTATCCACAGATCGGGGTGGCATCGCATTTCCTCGCGGCACCCGGTTACGACGAAGCCGTGACGAATGGCGGCGAACTCGGCGCCCAGATCACGGCCTCCTACCTGATCTATGACGGCGGTGCCCGATCGTACGAAATCCAAAAAGCCGGGATTGGCGTCGATGCGGGATCGTTGAACCAGGATCGAACGAAAGCGGATGTCATCTTCTCTGTGTCAGCGGCCTTTGCGGCGGCAGTGAAGGAGAAGCGGGAGCTGGAGGTGGTCGAACAGGATTTCGATCAAGTCCGTGACTACCTTCAACTGGTCACGCAACTCCACGCCGCAGGTCAGGGGGACGAAATTGACGTGCTCAAGACGACGGTCGAGTTGAACAACGTCATGATCGATGTTGATGCCCGGAAAACCGCGTACCGGAACGCTCTGCTGTCGCTTGCGCAGACTGCAGGGTTGCCGATGGTCGACGTGACGGACGTCGATACGGTACTCCAACTGCCCGCCTACGACACCACCTTTTCCGCAAGTCGGAACATCGACCTGGCATCGCAAAGTCTCCAGCTCAAGCAAGCGGAGCTCGATGCGCAGATCGTTGGCGCGAAGTTGCGGCCCACCATCTCCATCGGCGCCGATGCCGGGGCATTAACGTCCCTGCCAAATATCCGGCCCGGTCTTCCGAATGTTTTTGGAGCGTCTCTGGGACTCTCGGTGTCCTTACCGCTGCTGACCTTTGGATCCATCGAGAATTCCTATCGTGCGGCCGAAGCCACGGCGAAGAGTCTTTCGCTTCAGGGTGACTACGCCCGGAGCACGCTCGAGCTTGACTTCGTCACCACGCGCAATTCCGTCGAGCGGGCGAAATCCGGGATTGCCGCGCTGGAGCACAACCTTGTTGCGGCAACGCAAAACCTTCTCCTCTCGAAGGCCCGCTATGCCGGGGGGAGCGGCTTGAGCCTCGAAGTCCTGGATGCCATCCGCATGGTGAACCAGATCCGGCTCGCGATCGAGGAGGCACGATATCAACGGGAGACGGGCATTATAAAGTTGAGCAGACTTAATTATTCCGGAGTCCATCAGGAATGACCATCAAACGATCCACCGTTCTGACGTGTGTCGTGTGCGCCTCGGTGCTTGCCGGCTGCAATTCGAACAATGACGAGAGTGATGCGGAAGTCCGGCCCCGTGCGACTGTGGAAGTCGCTTCGGCGACGCCGGGGACGATCGATGACCTCGTCCATGCCACCGGATCGTTCCAGGTCCTGCGCGATGAGAAAGTGAAATCGACCATCCCCGGCAGGGTCGAGAAGGTCCTTGTTCTTGAGGGAGATGCGGTGCGCAAAGGCCAGACCCTGGCGATGATTCTCTCGCAGGAATCGAGTGCGGCCATCGCAGGGGCTGAGCAGTTGCTCAGCCAGGCTGCGACGGAGGCCGAACGCACCCGTGCCGAAGCCGCCGTGCAGTTGGCGCAAAAGACGGCGGCTGTTGCGAGGATCGCCGCCCCCTTCGACGGTGCGATCGTCCACCGCTTTGTGACCGAAGGAGAACTTGTCACCCAGGGAAGCGATCTTGTCGAGATTATCGACCCCAAGACGGAATACTTCATTGCAACTATTCCCGTCAACAGCGTGACGTTGATCAAGATCGGCCAACAGGCCACCGTGGCCATTCCCGCCTTGCATGTTCCCCCGGTGCGGGGAACCGTTCAGGCGATCAATCCGACGACGGATCCTGGCAGCCAGAGTGTCCAGGTGCGAATCAGTCTCGGAGCAATTCCTTCGCTCGTAACCGCAGGAACGTTCGGCAACGTCCAAATCAAGGTCGCGCAGTATCGTGCCGTGCTCCTCGTGCCAAAATCCGCGGTGTTTCATGATGACGAGCTGGATCAGTATGAGGTGTGGCGTATCCAGGGTGATTCCCTTGCCCTCATCACCCGGGTGTCCGTCGGGGTCTCCGACACCTCGCACGTCGAGATTACCGCCGGGCTTCGGCCGGGTGACGTTGTGGCGACGGTCGGAGGGTACGGCCTGCCGGATTCCACCCAGGTCACGGTTACTCCCAGGAACGAACACGCCGAATAGATGAGACTCTACGAAATTATTTCCGCGCACCGAAAAGCGGTGTTCTTTCTTGCCGCCGTCCTGAGCATCGGCGGCATCGTCGCACTCTTTCAGATGCCGATCTCCCTCTTCCCGAACATCGATTTCCCGCGCATCGTCATGATCGCGGACAACGGGGAAGAACCGGCAGACCGGATGATGATTGAAGTGACGCGCCCGCTGGAGGAAGCCGCCCGCGCAATCCCCGGCGTGGTCCGTGTGCAATCCGCCACGAGTCGCGGTTCTTCAGAAATTTCCGTGAACTTCGCCTGGGGCACGGACATTATCCAGGCTCTTCAGCTCATCCAGGGGAAAGTTGCGAGCATCCGGAATCAACTGCCGCCGACGGTGTCCATCGATATCGAGAGAATGAACGCAACGGTATTTCCCGTTGAGGGATTCAGTCTGACTTCCGATTCGCTGGATCTGGTCCAGTTACGTGATCTTGCCTTCTACACGATCCGCCCGGCACTTGTCAGGATCAGCGGGATCGCGGAGGTCATGGTGGTGGGGGGCAAACAGCGGGAATTCCTTGTGACGGTCGATCCGCAGAAGCTTCAAGGCTATGGGCTGAGCGTTGATGACGTTTCCTCCGCAATCACCAAAACAAATTTCGTCTCCTCCACCGGCCTTGTCGAACGGAATTACCAGATCTACCTGAGCCTCGTCGATGGTCTCTACCCTGGCCTTGATGCGATCCGGAAGACGGTCGTGGACTTCAAAAATGGCACGCCGATTACGGTCAATGATGTGGCGACCGTGCAACCTTCCGAGAAGATCGAGTATATCCGCGTGACCGCTGACGGAAAGCAGTCGGTGCTCATCAACGTGATCCGTCAGCCGGGCGGGAACACGGTGGCGATCGGTGAACAGGTGCGGGCAGAACTTGCCAATCTGAAACAGGTCATCCCTCCCGGAGTCCGGATCAAGTATTTCTATGACCAGGGAGACTTCATCAGCAGTTCGATTGGAAGCGCCAGAGACTCGATCGTGATAGGGATCTTCCTCGCGATCCTGGTGATTTTTGTATTTCTCCGGAGCGTGCACATCGGATCGGTCGCCGTCATCACGGTCCCGGCGGTCTTTGCCACGACCGCTCTTCTGCTCTATGCGATCGGTTATTCCCTGAACATCATGACGCTGGGGGGGATTGCCGCCGGCGTCGGACTCGTTATCGACGACAACGTCGTCATGATCGAGAACATCTTCCGAAACATGCGCTATCAACGGGAGAACATCCGACGGGCCATTGCGGAATCGATGCGGGAACTTCTCCCGGCGATCTTCGGCTCAAGCTTCGCCTCCATTATCGTGTTCGTCCCGTTCGCATTTCTCTACGGCGTGACCGGCGCGTTCTTCAAACCCCTGGCAGTGACGATGGCGATTGCGCTCGGTGTGTCCATGGTCTATTCTTTGACCTTCGTGCCGCTTCTTTCCGAGCTGTTTATCCGTGAGAAGGACGTCGCGCTGGAAGTCGCCAGAGAAGAACGGTCCAAACACACGATCTCCCGGGCCTACAATGCCGCACTGCGAATCCTCCTGAGAAGAAGCTACCTCGGACCGGTGTTCGCGGTTATTGTCCTCGGAGGAACGTTTCTGCTGTATTCCACCATCGGCAGTGATTTCATGCCGAAAATGGATGAAGGGTCATTCGTCCTGGACTATACGTCGCCTCCCGGGACGTCGCTGGACGAGACAAACAGAATGTTGACACACGTTGAAAAGATCATCATGGCGATTCCGGAAGTCGATTCGTATTCGCGGAGGACCGGAACGCAGATGGGATTCTTCATCACGGAACCCAACACCGGGGACTTCCTCATTCGTCTGAAAGACAAGCGCTCCCGCACGGTGTTCGAGATCATCGATGATGTGCGGCAAAAGGTCGAATCAACCGAGCCGGCGCTACGGATTGATTTCATGCAGGCCATGCAGGATCTGATCGGCGATCTCACCACCGAGCCCGCGCCGATTGTGATCAAAGTGTTTGGACCGACGCAGGACGTGATTGAGAAGAAGGCAGGCGAAATTGCCGATCTCCTTCAGAAGATCCCCGGAGTGGTGGATGTGTTCAACGGCATCGTCATCAGCGGCCCTTCGATCGTCATCCATCCTGATCCGGTGTTGACGGCGAGAGCCGGCCTCTCGATGGCCGATGTTCAATCACAACTGAAAACAGTCATGGAGGGGAGTGCGGATACGTATGTTCTCAAGGGAGAGAAACTGATCGGGGTCCGCACCCGCTATCCTGACCAATTCCACACGACGTTGCAGGAGATCGAGGGGGTGCGGCTGAAATCGGCCGGCGGATTCTACGTGCCGCTGAACACTGTCGCCCGCGTCGAGGTGCTGAAGGGGCAGAGCGAGGTGGACAGGGAAAATCTCAAAATGATGGTCCCCGTGAGTGCACGAATCGCAGGACGGGATCTCGGGACGACGATTGCCGATATCAAGAGGGTGCTCCAGGCCAAGCTGGTTATTCCCCAGGGCGTCACCTACACCTTCGGCGGCCAATATCAGAGTCAGCAGGAATCGTTCCTCAGTCTCCTGTATGTGCTTATAGCAGCGTCCCTCCTCGTGATCGCGCTGATGATCATCGAGTTCGAGAGTTTTTCAATACCCGTCGCGGTGTTTGCAACGAACCTCACATCGCTCTTCGGGGTGCTTCTTGCGCTGGTGATCACAGGGATAACATTCAACATCTCCAGCTTTGTGGGAATGATCATGATGGTCGGGATCGTTCATGAGAACGGTGTCTTCATTGTTCACATGATCCAGGAAATCGGCGGGAAGAAGGGCTATACGGTTGATTCAATCATCGAGGCGTGCAGAGTGAGAGCGCGGCCGATCTTGATGACGACGTTTGCCGCAGTGTTCGCATTGATGCCCCTGGCGCTGGGCATTGGCGCAGGAGCGCAGATGCAGCAACCGTTGGCCGTCGCCGTCATCGGCGGATTCCTTCTTTCGAGCTTCCTGTTGCTCTTCGAGCTGCCGACGCTTTATGTATTCCTGAAAAGAATCAAATAGGCTCCGGGTGCAGGAGTGCCCCGTCGCGATCCGTGGTGCCGGCGAAATTCTCCATGTTCCCTGCGCTACCGGGAAGGGACGCCGGGAACGGGAAGGCGGAGGGTGAGAGTCGTCCCGGCACCCCGCTGACTGGCGATGGAGGCCGATCCTCCATGGAGTCGCATAATCCCCTCCACGATCGCGAGCCCCAGGCCGGTTCCCCGCCCGAGCGCGCGTGCCTCATCCGATTGGTAAAATCGTTGAAACACCCGCGGGAGATCTTCGGCGGCGATGCCGATGCCGCCGTCGGTCACGTCGAGGATTGCAGCGTCATCGACACGGGAGAGCGTGCACGTGATTCCACCCCCGTTCTTGGAGTACTTGACGGCGTTGTCAAGAACGTTGAGCAGAACACTCTTCATGCGTGCAGGGTCAGCATCGACTTCCACGGGATGTTCAATGTGCACATCGAACCGGAGATGTTTCCGTTCCGCGGCGCCCTTCAGGAGGTGCAGGCATTCCACCACGAGCTCGTCAAGCCGGACTGGCACGCATTGGAGCTGAATCGCGGCGGCATCCAGCCGTGCGAGGATCAATAGGTTTGCCGCCATCGATGAAAGGTGGTCCACTTCGGAGAGACAGGTGGCAACGCTTTCCTGGACGAGGTCGTGATCGATGGATCGTTGGGCGAACTCGAGCTCGCTACGCATGACGGTCAGCGGGGTCTGAAACTCGTGCGAGGCGTCGGCCACGAACTGCCGCTGCGTCCGGAACGCGACCTCGAGACGTTCCATCATGGTGTTAAATGTGCGCGCGAGCTCCTGGACCTCGTCGTGTGCGCGGGGGACGTCGAGCCGCCGATGCAGAGTGCTGGCAGTGATTTTCCTGGCGGTGTCCACCATGGCGGTCAGGGGCCGGAAGGCCGATCGGGTAATGAGGTACGCGGCGAACCCGGTCACCGCGAGCAGGAAGGGGATCGCGGTGAAGAGCAGCAGACGAAGGCGGGCGAGATCCTGTTCGATCCCATCCATGGGGGCTGCGATCTCCAGGATGTAGGTGAACCGGTCTTCGACGTCGAGCGGGACCCGGAGGCAGAGATATTCCGATCCGCCGAGAGAGAACACCATCCTTTGTGCCCGCCCGGCAGGCGACACGGAAGGCAGATGGCCCGATGACATTGCCAGCAAAGAATCATCGAGAACGGCCCTCCCCGTTGTGTCAAGCACCCGGTAGTGCACCCGCGTCAGGCCTTCGGTGCGGATATCGTCCAGGTCCTTCCGTACCGGGAACAAATGCTCTGTGCATTGTTCTTCGATTTCCGAGTGGAGCTTCCCCACGTGATTTTCGATGCGGGCCCGGAGCTTCGACATCTGTTCGTCACGCACCGCGTCGTAGATCACCCACCCAAACAGCCCCAGGACCACGCCGAAAAGCACTGTGTAGGCCAGGATGATGCGGATTTTGATGGTGAGCATGGGTTCAGGGACGACGGTCGGAGAAGATGTACCCTACCCCCCGGATGGTGTGAATCAGCGGAACATCGAAGTCACGGTCGATCTTCTGCCGTAGGAATTTGACAAACGATTCAATCACATTGCTCCGCGGTTCGAAATTCATGTCCCAGACGTGTTCGGAGATGGTCTCGCGGGAGAGAATGCGGTCGGGGTTCATCATAAACAGCTCGAGCAGCGCAAATTCCTTGGCTGTCAAAGGAATCTCGACCCCGTTGCGGCGGACTTCGTGGGTGTTGGTATCGAGTCGCAGTCCGAACCGTTCGATGACGGCGGAGCGAACATCGGTCTGGCGTCGGGCGAGTGAGCGGATGCGGGCCAGCAGCTCCCCGCTGTGAAACGGTTTCGGGAGATAATCGTCCGCCCCGCTGTCCAACCCTTCGATCCGGTCTTCCACCTCGCCCAGCGCCGTCAACATCAGGATTGGCGTAAGGACGCCGTCGCGGCGAAGATGAGAGCAGGTTGTCAGTCCGTTTTGGCGCGGCAGCATGCGGTCCAGGACGATCACGTCATACGGGTTGATCTTGGCAAGCTCTTCGCCGGTCATCCCATCAGGCGCAAAATCGACGGCATAGGTCTCCGCCTTCAGGTTCTTGGCGATTGCTTTGGCAACGCGCTCGTCGTCCTCTATTAATAGGATCCTCATGATCAGGACAATGTACGCCCCCAATGTGAAGATTGCATGAAAAGGACCACGCCAACAGGCCTGGCGCTCTCCGGGAAGGGGATTACCGGGAGGGAACCTTCTTCGCGCGGGATTTTTGCCCCGAGAGTTTTGCACCCAGAGCGGCGATGAGATCGCTGATTCCTTCACCGGTCGGAGCAGAGATGCGATGCAGGGCGGTCCGGCCGAACCGGAGCGAGGAAAGGTGTTTTCTCCCCGCGTCGTCGATGGCATCCATTTTGGTCAACGCCACGAGCCGGGGCTTCTTCAGGAGTGCCGGGTTGAACTCCTTCAGTTCGTGGACAAGGATGTCGTAATCCGCCTTTGGATCAGGGTTCGTGGCATCGAGAAGAAACAACAGGACACGGGTGCGTTCGATATGCCGGAGGAATTGGACGCCGAGACCCTTCCCTGTGTGCGCGCCCTCGATCAGCCCGGGGATGTCGGCGACGACGAACGCGGCGCCTTCTCCCAATTTCACAATACCGAGATTGGGCACGAGCGTCGTGAATGGGTAGTCGGCGATTTTGGGACGGGCGGCCGAAATCACCGAGATCAACGTCGATTTACCGGCGTTCGGAAGCCCGACGAGTCCCACGTCGGCGAGGAGTTTCAGCTCCAGTTCAAGCTCTGCTTCTTCGCCGTCTTCTCCCATTTCATATTGACGCGGGGCCTGATTGGTTGAAGTGGCGAACGCGGCATTCCCCCGCCCGCCACGTCCACCGCGTGCGACGATCACCTCCTGCCCATGTTCAAGAAGATCGGCGACCGGGGTGCCGTTGCCGGCAACCCGAAGAATCGTCCCAACGGGAACCTCCAACACGATGTCCTCGGCACTTCTTCCCGTCTTTCGTGAGCCGAGACCATGTTCGCCCCGGCGTGCTTTGTAGAGGTTCTTGTAGTGATAGTCGAGCAGCGTCGTCAGGTGCCGGTTTGCCCGGAGAATGATGGATCCCCCGCGTCCGCCGTCGCCCCCATCTGGACCACCTTTGGGGACGAACTTCTCCCTGCGGAAACTCACACACCCGACTCCACCATGACCGGCCTTGACGCTGATCTGCGCAATATCGACGAACCTCATGAGGGTGTCTCCTCCTCATCCCTGACAAACCATCGCCTGATGGCGTCGGTGAACTGCATGACGTCCGCCGCGTACGGGTTGAGGCGGTTGATCTCCAGTAAGTCGGTAAGATATGTCGCGGCTTCGCGCCAATTCTGTAAGTGGCTCAATTCGTTGACCGTGACGTCGAAGTACGCGACGTTGCCATGGAAGAGGGAGTTCGATAAACTTGCCCGCATCTCGGGAGCAAATGTCCGGGGTGGGAAGGCGGCAGGGCCAACGGGTTCGACCGGCTCGTGTTCAGGCTCCGCAGAGGGGGTCGAGGCAACGCCAGAGAGAATCTCCGTCTCGATCGGCTGGATCTCTTCCGGTTGCTGCGACGGGAGCATCTCCGTTGGGAAGTCGGGTTGCGTTTGCGTTTCTATCGACGTTTCCATTCCCGGCGCGATGTCGGGCTCCGGGGCCTGAGCAGGGAGGACTTCGTCGCCCGACGCGGGGGTACTCGGGGCGGGAACGCCTTTCAAATGTGTGAGGTCACGCACCTCGATGTCGCGGACCAGCGTGGCGATTTCCTGAAAGTCCATGGACGTGCGCGACCTGATCCGCGCGATCGACGCGACGTAATCGCGGAGGACCTGCAACCGTTTGTCGGCCAGGAAGTCCAGGAGCGCGTCCACCGGGACGCCCTGCGGATCTCCGCCGGCCAGCGCCGACCACCGTGCGATCGGAAGCATCAGGCGCGCGAACTCCTCTGGATTGTGCTGACGCATGGCGGCATCGTCGATGGCCGCGGCGGAATCCTCAAACTGTTCCCGGAAAATCTGCTGGCGGGAGCCAAGATTCCGTGCGAGCAGCGACGGCAGATAGCGGTATTCGACCACCGCAGAAAGCCGGATTTTCAGCATGTCTCCCGTGACGGTTGGGGCGTCCCTGAACACCTGGTGCGCCAACGTCTCCCTCGGCTTGCATGCGTAGTGCGCTGCGAATGTGAGCGCTCCCCGCACGGCTGCCATCGCGGAGGGACCTTCATACACGAAGAATGGGACGAGCGAAGAGACGGCCGCGCGGACGACGCGCGGATTCTCCGGATTGGCATTGAAGATGCGCGACGTCGGACCTTTTCCTTCCCATTCACTCATCAATTGCTCGGTCGCATCGGCTTTGCACCATGCCAGTGCGTCGGCCGGAAGGAGCGGCCGCAACGCATGAACGGCAATCCCGCCGCTTTCGTCCAGCCGGTCCTGAAGCGTGCTGCATATGCGATCGATATACTGTTCAATCATTGCGGACTCGGTGTCTTCTGAAGGACGAGTTTTACCCTGTCGATTTCTTTCCTCGCTGCCGTTTTGAACGTTTCATCAATCCCCTGTCGATCGATGATTTGCTTGTACATGAGAAGCGCCTGATCGTAGCGACCCATTTTCTCGTACGACTGACCCGACATGTACAAGGAATTCGCGGTCCAGTCGATTTTTCCCTTCTTTGTCACGAGGTAGGGCACCTTGAGAAAATCGAGGATAGCCTGTTGATAGTCCCCCTTGTTGTAGTTCGCCTCGGCGATATAGTAGCGGATTTCCCCTTCGAGGTCGCTCCCGGCCTGATCGAGCAGCCCCTGGAGCTGAAGGACCGCCTGGTCGTAATAGCCGAGGCGATCGTACAGGATGCCGATGTCGATCTTCTTGTCGAAGCTGTCGTCATTATTCGGATACAGCTCAAGATATCGTCGCGTCAGGGCAAGGGCTGCATCATAGACGCCGGCCGCTTTATACGTTTCGATAAGATTGCTGATCGCGAACGGCAGAAGGGATGAATCCGGCTTCGGGTCGTCGACGACGACGCGATAATTCTGGATTGAGAGTGGCCATTTTTCCCCATCGTAGTAGAGTAGACCCAGAGCGAAGTGGGCCCGGGGTATGATCTGGGCGTCGGGGTGATCCTTGATCAGTTCCTCCAGCGTGTTGATCGCCTCCTGGTTGTTCCCCAACGCCTGCTGGGTCTTCCCGATCCAATACCGGGCGGTCGGAGCAGAAGTCGTTTCATCGAATTTCTTCGCGACTTCCGCAAACGCCTTCTGTGCTTCGGCGTATTGTTCTTTCCGGAAATAGTAGTTCCCGCGTTCGAGTTCGAAGGAGGCGAGTTCTTCGTCGGTTTTGTCGTACTTCGACTTGAACAGGGCAATGTCACGGTCGGCCCCTGCGAGATCGTCGTTCCTGAGCCGTGCGATGATACCATGGGCGTCGTAGAAACGTCGGTCTGCATCATCTTGCGCGTCGTGCGCAAGACTCGCAAACTGCCGGATCGCGTCGGCATAGTTGCCGGTTTCAAACATCAGCATGGCGACGTCTTTCGTCGCGGCGATGCCGGGTGAAACCTTCTCCGCCTGTTTGAAGTAGGCGGTCGCCGCATCCGGAGTGCCTTCGCTCTTCGCGATCATGCCAAGCAGCATGTAGGCCTGTCCGGCCACTGTGCCCTCCGGTCCGCGCGCGAGGATTTCAAACAGGTGTCCCTTTGCGTCGGTATTTTTTCCGGCGATCTGTTCCGCACGCGCCAGGCCGAGCAGAAGGCTGATGTCGGGCCCCTGATCGTTGAGCGGGTCCTCTTCCTCCTGGCGAACGAGGTCTTGGTAAAGACTGAGCGCATCGTCGGCATTGCCGGCCGACATGAGCGATGCCGCAAGGTTGGATTGTGCGTCGCCGGCAACGGACGCATAGCCGAAGTCTTCGCCGAGACGCCGGTACAGGCCGGCGGCCTCTGCAAATTTCCCCCGCTGGGCTTCCGCCATCGCCATATCATGAAGAAGGACCGCACAAAATCTTCCATCAGCCTCGAGATCGAGGTATTGCTTTCCGTAGGCAAGCATCGAGTCGACAAGGCCCTCTTTCCCGTACAACACGGCTTCATGAAACCGGGCGTCAATGCCCGACGGTGAAGCGGGGTAAGAGGTCATAACTTGCTTAAACACCGCCAATGCGCTTACGAGACTATCGGCATCCTCCAGAAGGACGCCGGTATGATAGAGCATCGTATCGAGCCGTTGAGTGTCGCCGGCCTGTGCGAGCGCTTCCTGTGCTGCGGCGGGAGACGTCGCCATGAGGAAGAAAAGTGAAAGGGCACATTGTCTGGCCCGCGGATCGTTTTTGTAGGTCTGGACAAAGGTCTGATAAGCGCTGATCGCCTTCGCCCGATATTTTTCGTCCTTCCTTGTCAGATATTCGTACGATCGCGCGCGAAAATACAGGGCGTCGACGAACCGTGCGTCAGTCATCCCGCTGTTAATGGCATTCGAGAACTGGACCTCCGCAGCCTCATAGTTCTTCAAATCATGAAAATAGATATCGCCCAACCGGTAGCTCAGTCCGACCTTGTCCTTTTCGGCGACGACGTCCCCCACCAGCAACGCCAGACGTTCAAGGCCGGCGTCTTTGTCTTTTGCCTCGAAGATCTCGATGGAATCGATCTTGCGTGAAGCGGCCTCGCTGGAATCGGAGGCGGGATAGTGATCGAGCAGTTCGCGGAACATCATGAGGGCCCTGCCGTAGTCCTTCAGGCGTTCGTAGCAATGCCCGGCAGACCAGAGGGCATCATCCGCAAGGGGTGAGCGAGGATAGCGGGAATAGACGTTTTCGTAGTCGACCGCGGCCTTCCGATAGTCGTTGAGTTCCGTGTCGTACAGCCGTCCGACGTGATACAGCACTGTCGCCGCCGAAGGATGGTCGGGATTCTGGTCCACGAAGGAGAGATAGTCCTTGATCGCGGCCTGCACGTTCTTCCGCTCCTCCGCATTGTGCGCGAGTCTGATGATAGCGCGGTTGCGAAGGAGATCTGTCTTCGCCGCATGAAGGAGCCTCTGGCATGCATCATCGGACACGTCGTACCGGCGGGCCCGGCTGGCCGTCAGGGCGAGCGACCAGAGCGCATCGGGCGTCCTCTCTTCCGACGGGAACGCCGCGAGGAACCGCTGATAGGATTTCAACGCGTTCTGGTAGTCCTTTTGCGCGGACTGGGATTCCGCCACGCCCAGCATCGCATCGCGGAGGAGCGTGGAATCAGAAGCGCCCTTCAACGACAGCGCCTTCTTGAAGTTGTCTTCTGCATCCGCATACTTGCCGTTGTCGGCCAGCAATCTGCCGAAATTGACATAGGCCCCCTGGACCGCCGTGGAGTTCTTGTACTTTGTGATGATCTCCTGGTAGTTTGACTGTGCCTGGTCGAATTTCCGGGTGGCGGCGTTGATGTTGCCGAGGATGAGGAGCGCCTGGGCTTTCGCCTCGGGCGACGGATCTCCATCGATCACGCGGCGAAGCTCCGTTTGTGCCTGGTCGATGTTCCCGTCTTCAAAGTACATCTTCCCGAGCTGTGTGCGGGCCTTGAGAACCGCCGGGCTTGCGGGGTATTCCTGGAGGATGACGCGGAGATCCCTTCGCGCATCATCGCGTTGGCCGGCGAGGATGAAGTATTTGGCCGCCTGCAGCAGGGCGTCAGGAGCAGGCTTGCTCTTCGGGTGAAATACCTTGACCCGCTCGTACGCCTGGGCGGCTTCCTTGTAGTTGTTCATCGCAGCATACGCGTCGCCCGTGTTGTACCATGCCTCCGGGGCCCGGGGGTTATCCTGATAGGTCAGCGCGAATGTCTGAAAGGTGATCCTCGCATCTTCGTAGCGCTTCAGTTTCATCTGCGTCAGGCCCAGATAAAACCGGGCTTCGATCCCCTGCGAGGTGTTCGGATATGCCGCGACGAATTGTCGCAGTTGCTCCGCGGCCAGATCGAACAGGCCGTCATTGAAAAGATTGATGGCAAGTTTGAAATCACCGTTTTCCTTTGAATCCTGTCCCGGAGCCAGGACCGGGAGAACGACGAGAAACGCCAGGAACAAATACAGTCTTCTCAGCTTGTGCATAGTGATGCAATCGGTAGTCAGGTCGACTGAGGGATTTGGGTAAAGGTACTGGTTATTGGGGAGGGAAACAATTGGCACTTGTCAATTGTCAACTGTCAACTGACAACTGACAATCGACAAGTGGGGCGGAACGGGAGGGGGAGAAGGGGGGAAAGGGAGAAGGGGAGACGGGGGAGTGCAGAAGAATTAAGAGCTAAGAATGATGAATTTAGAATTCTTAGTTCGGTCAGCCTCAAGAACCTTGAGCCAGAAGAAGATAGGACTGTGAGACTATGGGCTTGCGTTATGCAGCTTCTGCTGGAGAACCATCATTGCCTGTCGCTCCTGCCACGATTCCGCAATTCTCCCCTCGCGAAGGGCAGGAGAGAATGCGGGACGATTGGATGCGTGGACAGTGATGTCCGGGTTCACCAGATTCATGCTCACGATGCACAACAGCACCACGAGCGATAGCCGGGCCGACGACACACGGTCGACAAGAAGCAGAAGGAAGGGGATTGCAGGGAGGAGATAGGAACGTTCCAGCGGAAGCGCAAAGAACTGGACGGCCAGGATCCCGACTGCGACGGACGAGGCCACCATGAGAGGGTCTTTCTCGTGCCACGCCTCCCGGATCCTGGCCCTTCCTTTCCAGAGCACCCAGGAGATCGCAATGAACGCAAGCGGTCCCAGGGCATACACCGAACGATAGATGAAATCGTCCATGCGTGCGGCGGGCTGCGGATGGATGTCGCTCATGGCGATGCAGGTCGCTGCAAACCAGTGGAACGGCCCGCCATACGTCAGCATGAGCGGCAGGGTCACGAGGATAGCCGTCACGCCAGTGGCGACAAGGTAACGCACCGTCTCCTTGCGTTCTCCGTCGAGCGCGAGATAGATGAACAGGGGGATCGCAAGCGTGAGATTTGAAAGTCGGAAGCCTGCAGCAACCCCGGTGCAAATTCCGGAGAGGATTGAGCGCCGATTCCGGGCGGCGACCAACGCAGCGAGGATGAAGGCAAGAGACCAGAGGTAATCCATCGTCGTCGCTGCATTGGTCAGGACGATCGGCGCACAGACGAGCGAGAGAAACAGGGGGATGGGATTCTTGCCAAGATCGATTGACAGCCGATACCAGAGGAACGTGAGGAAGAGCGCTACGGCCAGCGTCCCCGCATTCGACGCGACGCATCCGCCGAGTCCCACGAGCGGTGCGCTGATGATTTCGTGTAACGGGTAGCCGGGAAGGCGCGACGCAAGATAGTGGCCCGTCTTCCACAGCGTTTCGGCCGACTGCGCGACAAGCCAGGCGTCCGGGTCCGCGCCGTAGCCGGCGCCGAGCATTGGAATGCTTACGCCCGCAACCACCGCGAGACCGAGCGCAAGCCACCCGGCTCCGACATGGTTCAGACGAGCTTCGACCGCATGTACTCGACGTTGAGGCGCGCGATCGTGGACACGGAGATCTGCTTCGGGCATTCCGCCTCACACGCATAGGTATTGGAGCAGGCGCCGAACCCCTCGGCGTCCATTTGCGCCAACATCTTCTCGACCCGATCCTTGCGTTCCGGTTCGCCTTGCGGCAGGAGAGCCAGGTGCGATACCTTGGCAGCGACGAAGAGCATGGCCGAAGCGTTCTTGCATGTCGCGACACACGCGCCGCAGCCGATGCACGCCGCGGCATCGAACGCTTCCTCGGCACGATCTTTCGGAACCAGAATGGCGTTGGCGTCGGGTGCAGAGCCGGTCTTCACGGTGATAAACCCGCCGGCCTGGATGATCCTGTCGAATGCCGTCCGATCGACGACGAGGTCTTTGATCACGGGGAATGCCCTCGCACGCCACGGCTCGACGACGATCGTCTGATCATCGCGAAAATTGCGCATGCGGAGCTCGCAGGTGGCGACGCCGCGCATGGGGCCATGGGCCCGGCCGTTGATCATCAGCCCGCAGCTCCCACAGATGCCCTCGCGACAGTCATGGTCGAACGCGATGGGGTCCTCGCCCTGTCGGATCAGGTTCTCGTTGACAACGTCGAGCATTTCCAGAAATGAGGCATCCGGCGAGATGTTGCTCGCGGAATAGACCTCGAAGTCTCCGCGGACATCGCCGGAGGGCTGGCGCCAAATCTTGAGCGTGAAGTTCATTACTTGTAGCTCCTCTGCGAAGGTTTCACGTATTCAAAGGCGAGGGGCTCCTTATGGAGAACCGATTTGCCCACCTCCCCTTTGGATTCCCATGCAGCGACGTACGAAAACTTCTTGTCGTTGCGCTTTGCCTCGCCGTCCGGCGTCTGATGTTCCTCGCGGAAATGTCCCCCGCAGGATTCGTCGCGATGCAGCGCATCGCGCGCGATCAGCTCACCGACTTCCAGGAAGTCCGCCACGCGACCCGCGCGCTCGAGGTCGTTGTTGAAGGACTCGCGTGAGCCGACGACTTTCACGTCGTTCCAGAATTCCTCACGGATCGACTGTATCGCGTCAATCGCTTTCTTGAGACCCTGCGCATTGCGCCCCATCCCGACATTGTCCCACATGATTTTGCCGAGCGCCCGGTGGAATTCGTCCACGGTGCGTTTCCCCTGAATCGCCAGAAGCTTCTGCACCCGATCGGAGACATCTTTCTGCACCGCCGCGAACGGCGGTTCATCCCCTTTTACGGGCGGGGGCGCCGCTGAACTGAGGTAGTCCCCGATGGTATACGGGGCGATGAAGTAGCCATCCGCGAGCCCCTGCATCAGTGCGCTTGCGCCGAGCCGGTTCGCGCCGTGGTCGGAGAAATTCGCTTCGCCGAGGACGAACAGGCCGGGGAGATTGCTCATGAGATTGTAATCCACCCAAAGCCCGCCCATCGTATAGTGGACCGCGGGATAGATTCGCATCGGCGTCGTGTACGGATCTTCCGCCGTTATCTCGTGATACATTTCAAAGAGGTTGCCGTACTTCTCCTCGATTGCGTCCTTTCCGATGCGGTTGATCGCGTCCGAGAAGTCGAGGTAGACGGCCTTCCCGGTGGAGCCGACCCCGAACCCTTTGTCACACATTTCCTTGGCGCGGCGCGAGGCGACATCGCGGGGGACAAGGTTTCCAAACGAAGGATACTGACGTTCGAGGTAGTAGTCGCGTTCATTCTCCGGAATCTCATCGGGTTGCCGCTTGTCACCGGGATTTTTGGGAACCCAGATCCGCCCGTCGTTTCGGAGCGATTCGCTCATGAGCGTCAGCTTCGACTGGTATTCTCCGCCCTGCGGAATACAGGTCGGGTGGATCTGCGTAAAGCAGGGGTTGGCAAAAAACGCTCCGCGCTTGTGCGCCCGCCAGATTGCCGTCGCGTTGCTTGCTTTCGCCATCGTGGACAGGTAGAACGTGTTCGCATAGCCGCCCGTCGCCAGCACCACGGCGTGTCCGGCGTAGGTTTCGATCTCGCCGGTGACCAGATTGCGGGCGACGATGCCGCGCGCCTGGCCGTTGACGACGACCACGTCCAGAAGTTCCCTTCGCGGGTGGAACTTCACCGTGCCGAGTCCCATCTGCCGCGAGAGCGCCGAGTACGCTCCCAGCAGAAGCTGCTGTCCCGTCTGCCCCCGCGCGTAAAATGTCCGCGAGACCTGCGCGCCGCCGAACGACCGGTTATCGAGAAGGCCGCCGTACTCGCGGGCAAATGGCACCCCCTGGGCGACGCATTGATCGATGATGTTTCCCGACACCTGGGCAAGCCGGTAGACGTTCGCTTCACGCGCCCGGTAGTCGCCTCCCTTCACCGTGTCGTAAAAGAGCCGGAAGACGCTGTCACCGTCGTTCGTGTAGTTCTTCGGCGCATTGATGCCTCCCTGGGCGGCGATGCTGTGTGCCCGACGGGGAGATTCATGATAACTGAGCGCGACGACATTGTAGCCGAGCTCTCCCAGCGACGCCGCCGCGGACGCTCCTGCAAGCCCCGTCCCCACCACGATCACGGTGTATTTCCGCCGGTTGGTGGGATTGACGAGCTTCATGGCGAAGCGATGGTGATCCCACTTCTGTTCGATCGGTCCTTCCGGTATTCTGGAATCGAGTGTCATTGGTAGCACCCCTTAGTGAGCACGGAAAAGAAAATAGAGCGGCATGAGGGCGAAGCCGAGGGGAATCAGGAGCCAGAAGATGACGGCGATTCCTTCGATCAGCTTGAGGTACTTCGAGTTGCGCAGGCCGAACGTCTGAAACGCCGATTGAAAGCCGTGCCGCAGATGCAACGCGAGAAACACCAGGGCGACCACGTAGAAGAGGGCGGAGACGGGTTGCGCAAACGCGGAGGCCACGCGGTCGTACATCGTCGGACCGTTGTCTCCGTCGACGAACCGGGACTGGATGAAGAACGTATTGATATGGATGACGAGAAACGCCAGGACCGCAATTGCCGTAATGATCATGATGCGTGAGCTGAGTGTGCTGACATCTTCGCCGTGTTTGACCTCGTACCGTTCCGGCCGTGCTGCGCGGTTGATGAACCAGAGCCACACCGCATACACTGCGTGGACGAAGAACAGCAGGAAGAGAACAATCTCGACGGGGCGCAGGAGGGGGTAGGTGGCGAGGAACTCGGCGTACGTGTCGAACAATTTCCCGCCGTCTGCTTTGAACAGGAACAGGTTCGCGGTAAGATGAAAGACCAGAAACAGGCAGAGGAAGAACCCCGAAAGACCGACGATGAGCTTACGCCCGACCGACGAAGCAAAGAAGGATTGTTTCTTTCGCATGGAATTCGTCTGGGAAGTGAAGGAATGCGAAGCGCTGAAGGAAGAACGCCTGAGGAGACATGGCAATGTACGAATTCGTCGTTATCGATTCAAGTTGCGCCCGAGGAAACGCGTGACGGAAACGATGCTGCCGACCAGGCCGAGCAGGACGCCGCCCGCCACCACGGAGGCGTAGAACCAGACCGGCATGTGGACAAACATGGCAACGTCCTCGGACAGGTAACGGGTGAAACGTTCGATCGCAAGATACAGGACTCCCGATGCCAGCAGTCCTCCGATAAACCCCTGCACGATCCCTTCAATCAGAAACGGCCAGCGGATAAACATCGCCGTGGCGCCGACAAGCTCCATGGTCCGGATGATATGCCGCTTCGCATAGATGGCGAGGCGGATCGTATTGGCGACGAGCAGGATCGCCGAGAGCGTGATAAAGGAGCCGACCCCCAGGGTAATGCGGTCGATCACGGAAGTGCGTGCTTCGACAATCTCGAGCAGCGCACGGCGATAACGGACGGTGTCAATGCCGGCGATCGATGAGAACCGGACGTAAAGGTCCTGTGCCCGGGCGGCGGTGGTGTACTCGTTTTTCAGATAGATTTTGATCGACGGTGGAAGCGGGTTGAAATTCAGGACGTGGAGCACGTTTTCACCCGATTCCTGTTCGAAAATCCGCGCGGCTTCGTCCTTCGAGATGAAGTGGATGGAATCCACGCCGGGAGTGGCGCTCACGGTCCGCTCGATGCGGTGAAGATCTTCCGTGTTCAGCGGTTGCTGCAGGAACGCCTCCATTTCGAAGCGCGCCTTGAGCGCGTTCATCAGTCGCTGAGTGTTCACGCTGAAGATGACGAACAACCCCAGCAGGACCAGGGCAATCCAGAGGGTGAAGACCGCGAAGGCGAATGACAATCGGGCGCGGCGGAAACCGGAAAAGCTCTCACGCAGTGTGTACGAAATGCTCATTGCATGCCCGGAGATTGGATTTTGGAGTTTGGCGCGGGGCAGTCTCGTCCGCAGTGCACGTCTTCAATAATTGGATTCGTCCCGCCAGCGGGTGATTTTCCAGGGATCGGTAACGCGCTGCCGCTGGAAGATGAGGTTCGCATAGCCGTTGACATACTCCACATCGCTCGGGTTGAAGACGATGGTGAGGTTGAATCCCCGGACCACGTTCACCTCGTTGGAGTCGCTCGTCGACGAAATGATGTTGTTCCAGATCAGGTCGAGCTTTTGGGCGTTCTGAAAGAGGCCGTACGTCGACCGCATGTCCTCTTCGCGTCCCCAGCTGATGTCGACGCCGAGATCGTAGTTCCGGTACACAAAGACGAAGTTGTCGTCAAGAAGCTGGCCGTAGACCGTCGTGTCCCGGAAGGTATACGAGGCCTGGAAGCAGCGAAAGATGCCGTCGATCGTCTTCGGGTCGCAGGTCGACTGGGCCGGAGTGCTGTCGATTCCCGGCGCAAAGGGATTGACGCATGCACCGGCGATCAGCGCGGCGAGCAGGACGAGGATGCCCACGGGAAGTGCTGCGGAGCTCGTCCCCCACGGGTAACGTCGTGCAAACCGACTGCGGTTCATTCAGTTGGAAAACTTCCCTTTGAAATGGCTCCACGTCACGTCGCTTGTGGTCTTGTAGTCCGTCCAGCGGTAGATGACCCAGGCGTTGGTATTGTCCGGACCGAGCACGAGCTGCATCGTGCCGGTCGCCACCGTCGGGAAACTCGGGTCATTGTGCTCGAAGGTGAACGTGTAGTCGTAGGAGACGACGGTGGAGTCCCCTGAGAGAATGATCGTCTTGTGCGCCAGCACCAGGTTGGAGAATGCCGACGGCTTCCCGGCCGTGCGCGCGACCAGGTTCTGGAAGTACTGCCGCTCGTCGTCGACGGTCCAATTGGCAAACACTCCCGCGTACGTCGCCGCAGCCGTCGCGGAAGGGAAAAACGCATACGGTTGCTTCGTATGCGCGGGGTCCGGAAAACACCGCTGGTAGTTGACGGAATTTTTTTCCGCGATGGCGCTCTGCAGATTCTGCACCACGGCGTCCGGGTCCGTCGCAGGAACAAAGGTATCGCTTGGTTGTGTCGGCGCTTCAGGCGTCCGGGTCTGAAAGAGACCGCAGGAGGTCAACATGATGAGGGCGGCCACGGGGATGCGTGATGCCACGCTTCGGGTACTCCAGCGCATCGCGCTCACAGCACAATCCGTCCTTCCAATGCCCTGGTCAATGTGGCCTCATCGGAGAATTCCAGGTCGCCGCCGACAGGGAGTCCTCGCGCCAACCGGGAGACTTTTACCCCGAGAGGCTTCAGGAGTCTCGTCAGGTAGATGGTTGTTGCTTCGCCCTCGACGTTGGGGTTCATCGCAAGGATGGTCTCCCCGACCTCTGCCGAAATCCGGGAAAGCAGTTCCTTGATGCGAAGTTGCTCCGGTCCGATCCCGTCCAGAGGGGAGAGGGAGCCTCCGAGAACGTGATAGAGACCACGGTATTCGTTTGTCTTTTCGAGCGCGATCACGTCATTCGGCTCTTCCACGACACAGATCAGGGACCGGTCCCGTTTCGTACTGGAGCAAATAACGCAGGGGTCCTGTTCGGTGATATTGGAACAGACGGAGCAGTGGCGGATTTTCTCCTTCACGGCGATCAGGGCGTTCGCCATCCTGGCAACTTCTTCGCGCGGGAGCTTCAGCACGTGGAGGGCGAGGCGCTGGGCCGTCTTCCGGCCGATTCCCGGGAAGCCGGCGAATTCGTCGATCAGCTGCTGCAAGGATTCTGACGTATGGAGCATAAGAAGGCAGTCGTGGACGCCGGGTGGCCGAGTGGTGTCGGTGAAACGGTTGCAGAATCCGGGTGTGAGCGGTTACATGCCAGGGAGGTTCAGCCCCGGAATGTTCGGGAGAAGCCCATTGGTCGCTTTCGCCATCTCGTCCTGCGCCATCTTGTTTGATTCCTCGATTCCTTTGTTCACGGCAGCGATGATCAAGTCCTCGAGCATTTCCACATCGGCAGGATTTACCACTTCTTTGTCAATGTGCAATTGAACGACCTGCTGTTTTCCATTGACGGTGGCTTTCACCATCCCTCCGCCGGATTCCCCGACCATCGTTTTGGTCTCGAGGGAAGCCTGGACCTGAGCGATTTTTTCCTGCATCTTCTGCACTTGTTTCATCATGCCCGCCATATTCGGGATGCCGCCCATGGGAGTTCTTTCGCAATGGAGTGTTTCGTTGATTTCGCAGAGAATAGTGTCAAAATATACTCTATTGCGCGTGGATTGTCAACGCGGCGGCCGTCCTCATTTCTTGACTTTCTGAGCGGAATGGCGTACAATAGTATTCCATTATACTTTTTTATGGAAATATCCGGCTGAGGGGAGATCCCTGCCTGTGGGAATGCTGTCCGACCGTACTGCTCCCGACGACAAAAGCGTTCAGGATGCCTTAAAGACCTCGGGAGAGATTCCGCGGCACATCGCCATTATCATGGATGGCAACGGCCGGTGGGCCAAGCTCAGGGGACTCCCGCGCATCGCCGGGCACACGGAAGGCGTGGAGTCGGTCCGCGACATCGGTGGAGGCATGCGGTCAGCTTGGCGTGCAGTATCTCACCCTGTACGCGTTTTCCACCGAGAACTGGAAGCGGCCGAAGGACGAAATTTCCCTGTTGATGCGCCTCCTGCTGAAGGCGCTCCAGGATGAGACTGATCGGCTCCACACCAACAATGTGAGGATTCGCGCGATCGGCGACATCGACGCGCTCCCATCGGAAGTTCGACAGGAGTTGCTCGACGACATTGAAAAGACAAAGAACAATACGGGTCTGACGCTGATCCTCGCGCTCAGCTACAGCGGGCGATGGGATCTGACGAGGGCCTTCCGCCACATGGCCGAGGACGTGGCGGCGGGGAAACTCCATCCCGGCTCCATCTCGGACGCGACAATATCATCGTATCTTTCCACGAACGGAGTACCAGATCCCGACCTCTTGATACGGACGAGCGGGGAATTCCGCATCAGCAATTTCCTGCTTTGGCAGTTGGCGTACACGGAGATCTTCATCACCCAAAAGCACTGGCCGAGTTTCCGGAGGGATGAGCTGTACGCCGCGATCACGGACTACCGCCGGCGCGAGCGCCGCTTCGGAATGGTCAGTGAACAACTGCGCGCCCAGGAAACATCCGGTGGCGCGCTCCAACGGTTTATCAAGAGTGTGACGGGACCCTAATATGAAACAGCTTCTGCTCGTGTCGGCAGCCGTAGCGCTGGCACTTTGCACCCTCTCCAGAGCGGACGCACAACGCACCCAACCTCAACAAGAAGTCCTCAAGATCCTCGGAATCTCCATCGAGGGGAACACGCTGGCTGACCCCGCCGCGATCATTGCGAACTCGGGGTTGAAGGCCGGCGACAATATCACCGTTCCCGGAGACCAGGTCGGCCAGGCTATTCGAAAACTCTGGTCCCTGAAGATTTTTGACGATATCCAGGTTGACATCGACCGGCGGATCGCCGATGGCGTCTATCTCTCGATCAAAGTCCACGAGCTTCCCCGGTTTGAAAAGATCGTCTACACCGGCCGGCATGAGGTCAGCGAAGACGACATCATGAAAAAGCTGAACCTCGTCCGGGGTCAGGTCGTTCCTTCGGACGAACTGGTGGTCATCCGGCGCGAAATCAAGAAGCTCTACGAGAAGGATGGCTACCTGCTCGCAGAGGTCACGGGTGACGACCGAACCGACTGACTCCACGAGCAACCGGATCATTGTCAATGTCGATATCGACGAGGGGCCGGAAGTGCAGGTGGACAATATCACGTTCAGCGGCAATCACGCATTTACCGACGGCGATTTGCGCGGGGCGATGGATAACACGTCGGAAAAACACTGGTGGAAGTTCTGGTCGTCCGCGAAGTTCGACCGGAAGAAATTCGGCGAGGATAAGGACCTGATCCTGCAGTTCTACCGGAAGAACGGCTATCGGGACGCGGAGATTCTCGGCGACTCGATCTCGTACTCCGCGAACAAAGAAAACATGAACATCCTCATCAAAGTCCGCGAAGGGGTCCAGTACTTCATCCGGCATATTACCTGGCAGGGGAATACCGTCTATTCCAATGCGGTCCTCAACGACCGGCTCGGCGTCAGGGAAGGGGAGGTCTACAATGCGGACAAGCTCGAAAAGAATCTCCGCGGGAATGACACCCAGTCGGATGTCGCGTCCTTGTATCTCGACAACGGCTACCTGCGGTTCAATCTCGACCCGGTGGAGACGCGGGTGGGGAACGACAGCGTCGACATCCAGATCAATGTGTACGAGATGAATCAGTTCAGAATCGGTCACGTGGCGATCAAGGGGAACACCAAGACGCAGGAAAAAGTCATTCGCCGGGAATTGTACACGCGGCCGGGAGACTATTTCAGCCGTGCTGCGATCATGCGAAGTCTCCGGCAGTTGCAGCAGCTGAACTACTTCAACCCGGAGAAGCTGAAGCCGGACTATCAGATGGTCGACGACAAGACGGTGGATCTGACGTATGAAGTCGAGGAAAAATCGAGCGATAATATCAATGCGTCGGTCGGCTACAGCGGCGCATTCGGCGTGACCGGCGCGCTGGGATTTACGATCAACAACTTTTCCATCAGCGACCCGCTGTCGGGCGGTGCCGGACAGATCCTGAATTTCCAGTGGGAATTCGGCGCGACGTCCATCTACCGGACCTTCAGCCTCGGGTTCACCGAACCCTGGCTGTTCGACACGCCGACCCTGCTCGGGGTGAGTCTCTTCGATACCCGGCAAAGTTACAATTTCGATCTGGAAATGCTCGGCGGGTCGATCCGGGTGGGACGGCGATTCCGCTGGCCCGACGACTATTTCCGCGGCGACTGGATCCTGACCGGCCAGAGAAACGATGTCCGGAACGGGTTGGGTTACTATCCGGAAGGGGTGACGACCCAGGTGAGCGTGACGCAAGTCATTTCGCGCAACAGCACCGACAATCCGATCTTCCCGACGGAGGGCTCCAACGTTTCGCTATCGTTCCAGTTGTCCGGCGGTCCGTTCCTTCCGGGAAACGTGGAGTTCGTGAAGTGGGGCTTCCAGTCCGACTGGTACATTCCGTTGTTTGACAGTCGCAAGTTTGCCCTCTATCTGAGTTCGATGTACGGCTCGATCACACCGCTGGGAAGCGGGAGCGGCAACATTTCCCCGATCGATTACTACTCGATGGGCGGAACGGGACTGGGCTACGTCAACACGACGCCGCTGCGGGGATATGCCGATCAGAGCGTCGGCCCGATTCTCCCCGGGAGTTCGATCGTCGCAGGACGGGCAATGTCCAAACAGACGTTGGAGCTCCGTTTCGCGGTTTCGATCAATCCGATCCCGATCTATCTGCTGGCCTTCGCCGAGGGAGGGAATGTCTACGCGTCTCCTGCCACCGCGAATTTCTTCGATCTTAAACGGTCGGCCGGACTGGGCGCGCGCATTCAGATCAACCCGATCGGTCTGATCGGGTTTGACGAAGGCTATGGATTCGACGATGTTTCCCCGAGGGATGGGAAACCGGACGGCTGGCATTTCCATTTTGTCTTCGGCCGCGGATTCTAATGTAACCGACTCTTCCATATCCATTTCAATGAGGTCATTGTGAAGAACATCGCTTTCTCTTGTCTTCTGCTTGTGTTGGTCGGTGCGGTGGCATTCGGTCAGGTCCAAAAAATCGGATATGTCAACTCAGCAAAAATCCTCGATCAGCTTCCGGAAGCCCGCGATGCAGCCAAGAAGCTCGAATCGTATGCAAAGCCGATTCAGGACTCCCTGCAGATGATGCAGAAACAGATCCAGGATAAATACGACGATTACCAGAAGCGTGAGGCGCTCCTGAACGACGCCTCCAAACGCGCGGCACAACAGGAGATCCAGGATCTTCAGGTGAAGGCCCGGGACTTTGCGCAGGGGAAAGACCAGGAGCTCGCACAGGCGCGGGAGAAAATCTTTACCCCGGTGAAGGACAAAGTCCTCAAAGCCATCGAACGGATCGCGAAGGCGGAGAAGTACAGTTTCATCCTTGATCAGAATGATCAGGTCAACATCGTTCTGTATGCCGATCCGAAAAATGATCTGACCAATCGCGTCCTCGACAACTTGATTCGCGGACGATAATCCCGACGAGGGCTGACAGGAACGTTTGATGATGGGAAGACGAAAGCGATTGGGCGGGGTCTGCCCGGTCGCTTCGTGTTCTTGAGAGACCCCCCGCTGCCGATGCAATCCGGCGACACTGGCGCGGCGAGGTCGACGAGGTTTTTTTTGCTCCATTGGAGAAACGCAATGAAACGCACACTCGGTCTCATCGCTGTAGGTTTTGCGATCGTTTGTTCGGCGCACGCCCAGCAAAAGATCGGCCACATCAATTCTGAATCGATCATGCAGACCCTTCCGGAGGCGATCGACGCACAAAAGACGCTCGACGGATTTGTCGCCCAGTGGGAGGGCGAGCTCCAGAAGATGCAGGCGGACTGGAAACGGAAGTATGACGAGTACGACAAGAAGAAACTGATTCTGACCGAAGCCGCGAGGGCGGATCAGGAAAAGGAACTCCGCGCCCTTGATCAATCCATCCAGGATTACCGGAACAAAAAGTTCGGACAGAATGGCGAGCTCTTTCAGAAACAGAACGAGATCATGAAGCCGATCCAGAACAAGATCTTCCAGGTCCTGGAGGATATCGCGAAGGAAGACGGCTACGACTATATATTCGACAAGAGCGGGCAGGTGCTGCTTGTCTACGCGAACGACAAGAACGACCTCACCGCAAAAGTGATTCAACGCATGCAGGCATTCGGCAAGTAGCCTGAACGCGACTGCCAGGGGCACACGCGTGAAACTCCGCGACATCGCAATACTGTTGAAGGCTGAGCTTGTCGGAGACCCCGAGCGCGATATCGTGCGGGTGGCGAAGATTGAAGAGGCCGTCGAGGGCGATCTCACGTTCCTCGCGAATCCCAAATATGCCCGCTATCTCGGAGAGACCCGCGCATCGGCCGTCATTGTCGGGAAAACCATCGTCCTGCCTGCCGGAAGATCTGCGGCCGAATTGGCGCTTCTGCGGGTTGATGATCCCTACGCCTCGTTTGTTCATGCCGTTGTGGCGTTTCATCCCCCCGGCCCGCCGGTGCAACCCGGGATCCATCCGTCCGCGGTCATCGACAAGACCGCCGTTGTGGGAGACGGGGCGCGAATCGCTCCGGCTGCCGTCGTTGGCCCGGGGTGCCGGATCGGTGACCGGAGCATGCTCGGCCCCGGCGTCGTCCTCGGGGACGGTGTTTCGGTAGGCCGTGACTGCATCCTTTACGCCAATGTCGTCGTCCGGGAACATTGCGTTCTCGGCGACCGTGTGATATTGCAGCCCGGTGCGGTGATCGGTGGCGATGGATTCGGATTCGCTCCCCAGGGCGACGGGACGTACGAAAAAATTCCGCAAGTCGGGATCGTTGTGATCGAAGATGATGTTGAGATCGGGGCGAACACCACGATTGACCGCGCGACCCTTGGCGAAACGCGAATCAAAAAGGGAACGAAGCTCGACAATCTTATCCAGGTCGCCCATAACGTTGTGATCGGTGAGAACACGGTGAGCGCGGCGCAGGCCGGCATCTCGGGGAGCACCAGGATCGGCAGGAACGTGATGATCGGCGGGCAGGTGGGCTTCACCGGTCACCTGGAGATTGCCGACGGAACGAAAATCGGCGCGCAATCGGGGGTCCATCGATCGGTGACCAAGCCCAATACGACGATCTTTGGTTTTCCCGCGGTCCCGCAGCGCGAGGCATTCAGAATCCAGGGGGCCATCACGCAACTCCCGGAGCTTCTTGAGACGATAAGAAAGTTGCAGCACGAGGTGGATGAACTCCGACGTCGCATTGAGAGCGCCGAGCCTCCGGTGCCGTGACGCAGTCTTGCTTCGCTGATCCGATTCTCTGTTTCAAATTCCTCACTCTCATTCTATTCTCATCGCCATGCTCGTTCAGCAGCGCACCATCAAGCAGTCCGTTTCCATGAGCGGCGTTGGACTGCACACCGGAAACATTTGCACCATGACGTTCAAGCCGGCGCCGGAGAATTATGGCGTGCGGTGGCGACGGATCGACCTTGCCGGGGAGCCGGAAGTCCCCGCTGATGTCGACCACGTGGTCGATATCTCGCGCGGAACGACGATCGAGCTCGGAACGGCGCGGGTCCACACCGTGGAGCATGTCATGGCGGCACTTGTCGGACTTCAGATCGACAACATTCTGATCGAGCTCGACAACAACGAACCGCCGATCGGCGATGGGAGTGCCAAGCCCTACGTGGACTGTCTCCTGCCGGCAGGATTTGAGATCCAGGAGGCGCCCAAAGACTATCTGATCATCGATCAGACTGTCCACTATCGCAACGAGGCGAAGAAGGTCGAAATCGTCGCGCTCCCGACCGATGACTACCGGATTACCGTGCTCGTCGACTATGAAAATCCCGCGCTCGGAAGCCAGCACACCGGACTGTTCGATCTCGAAAAGGAGTTTGTCTCCGAATTCGCCCCCTGCCGCACCTTCTGCTTCCTGCACGAAGTCGAGATGCTGCACAGCGCCGGACTCATCCGGGGAGGAAATCTGGATAATGCGATCGTCATCGTCGATCGCGACCTTCCCGCGCCCGAAATCAAGCGCATCAGCGAAAAACTGGGCATCAAGGACTCGGTGATCCTCGGGTCGAACGGCGTGATCAACAATCGCAAATTGCATTTCCCGAATGAACCTGCACGCCACAAGCTCCTCGACGTCATGGGGGACCTTGCGTTGATCGGCGTCCCCCTGAAGGCGCAAATCCTCGCGGCGCGACCGGGCCACGCGAGCAATATCGAGTTCGCCCGGAAGATCCGACGCCTCTACGAACAGAAGAAACTCGTCCGGAAGTACCAGCATGAACGGAAAGAGGGCGTGGTCTTTGACATCAACGCGATCAAGCGAATCCTTCCGCACCGGTTTCCGTTTCTCCTCATCGATAAGATTATCGAATTCAAGATGGACGAGTCGATTGTCGGCGTGAAGAACGTGACTGTGAACGAGCCCTTTTTCGAGGGGCACTTCCCCGGGCAGCCGGTCATGCCGGGCGTCCTCATTCTTGAAGCGATGGCGCAGACCGGCGGGATCATGCTGCTGAACGGCATCGAGAACCCGGAGGGGAAGCTGGTCTATTTCATGGCCATCAATAATGCAAAATTCCGGAAGCCGGTGACGCCGGGCGATCAGCTCGTGTTCGAATTGAAGATGACGCAAAGGAAAAGCAAGATCTGCACAATGTCGGGAAAAGCGTTTGTGGACGGGAATCTGGTCGCAGAGGCGGATTTGATGGCGTCGATCATCGAACGCCCGACAGACGGACGGCAATAGGAAAAGTGCCCGGCGTAGGCAGTACGCAGTAGGGAGTAGGCAGAAATCATTTCACAACTACGATCACATGACCAGCATCGATCCCCGGGCCAACGTCAGCCCAAAAGCCGAACTTGCCGACGGCGTCAGTGTCGGGCCGTTTACCACCATCGAAGCGGGAGCCATCATCGGTGAAGGGACGACTATCGCGGCAAATGCGCTGATCGGCCGCGGGGCGCGAATCGGCAAGGCGTGCAAAATCCATCACGGGGCAATTGTCGGACACGCGCCGCAGGATCTCAAATATGCCGACGAGCCCACCACCTGCGAAATCGGCGACCGGACGGAAATCCGCGAGTATGCCGTTCTTCACCGCGGGACCGGTGAGGAAGGGCGGACGATCATCGGAAGCGACAATTACCTGATGGCCCTGACCCACGTGGCGCACGACTGCGTCCTGGGAGATCATATCATCATGTCGAATGCCGCAATGCTCGCGGGTCATATCACCGTGGAAGATTGGGTGATCATCGGCGGGATTACGCCGGTGCATCAGTTTGTCCACATCGGCCGGCATGCGATGATCGGGGGAGGGCTCCGCGTTCCCAAGGACGTGCCGCCCTTCGTGCTCGCGGGAGGCGCACCCCTTTGCTTTGAAGGTTTGAATTCCATCGGGTTGCGGCGGCGGGGGTTCGCTCCCGAAGCGATCCGCGCCCTTGATGAGGCGTATACGCTGATCTACCGGTCGAAACTGAACGTCTCACAGGCCGTTGCAAGGATCACGTCGAGCGAACATCTCATGGCGTTCAAAGAAGTGCAACAGGTCGTCGAATTCATTGCTGGAAGCCAGCGGGGGGTGATCGGTGCGCCCCGCGCCCGCGCATGAAACTCCGCCGAACCCTCGGCACAGAGAGCGTTCGTTGACATGGCCTCGGATGGTTGGCTGCTGCTCGGATACAGTGTGGAGAGCGGGGCGCAGAACATGGCGCTCGATGAACTCTTAGCCCGCCGCATGCAGGACGATCCCGAGATGCCCCCGGTTCTTCGGCTCTACGGGTGGAAACCGTGGGCGATCTCGCTCGGTCATCATCAGGAAAAAGACGACCTCGATCTGCTCCGGTGCGCTGCGGCCGGCATCGATATCGTCCGCCGCCCGACCGGCGGGCGAGCAATTCTCCATGCGGAAGAGCTGACATACTGCGTTGTGATGCCTGCCGGACGAAGAAGCGTGCTCGATGTCTACAACGATATCAGCCGGGCGCTCGTCGCGGGACTCTCGCTCTTCGGCGTTGAGGTGGCGCTGCAAAAGTCCCAGCCGGATTTCCGCGCCGAATACCGCAAGACCGCATCCATTCCCTGCTTCGCCAGTTCCGCACGCTACGAGATCGAGTCGCACGGGAAGAAACTCGTCGGGAGCGCACAACGCAGGTTTACCGGCGGGGAGCGCGATGTCGTGCTGCAGCACGGATCCATTCTCTGTGGCCCTGCCCATTTGACGCTTCCGGAGTATCTCCAATCCACCGATCCTGCTGCGGTCTCCGAAGTCCGTCGAATCCTCCATGACCACACCGTCGATCTTACCCGGATCCTCGGACAGCCGATCGACATCCCGCTCCTCGCGGAGGCCGTGCAGCAGGGGTTCGCGCGGGAATGGCGCATCACCTTTCACACCAACACAACTTTCATGAACGAACTGGGATCGACCCATGCCTGAATTCTTCAATGCGGACCCCGACCCCACCGCCCCGACAAAGCGGCGGGTGATGACCACCAAGCGCATACAGACGATGAAGTCAACAGGCGAGAAGATCGCCATGCTGACCGCGTATGACTACCTCGTCGCAAAGTACCTCGATCAGGTGGGCGTCGACGTCATTCTTGTCGGCGATACGCTGGGCAACGTCGTCCAGGGCCATGAAACAACGCTGCCGGTCACCGTCGACGACATGATCTACCATGCCAAGGCGGTGAAGCGCGCGGTCCATCACGCGCTGATCGTGGTGGACATGCCATTCATGTCCTACCAGACGAGTATCGATGACGCGGTACGGAATTGCGGCCGGGTAATGAAAGAGGTGGGCGTGGGAGCGGTAAAACTCGAAGGCGGAGGGTACCTTGCGGAAATTGTGCGCCACCTTGTGACGATCGGGATCCCCGTCATGGGGCACCTTGGCCTCACGCCGCAGTCCATCAACCGGTTCGGCACCTACGAGGTGCGAGCCCAGGAGTCCGAAGAAGCCCGACAGTTGATCGACGATGCGAAGACCCTTTCCGAGGCCGGCGTGTTCGCCATCGTCCTCGAGAAGATCCCGGCCCCCCTGGCAAAAGAAGTCACCGCCACGGTAACGGTCCCGACGATCGGAATCGGCGCTGGTCCGCACTGCGACGGGCAGGTCCTCGTCGTCTATGATATGCTCGGTCTCACAGAGGAGTTTAACCCCAGGTTTCTCCGCCGGTATGCCCACCTTGCCGATGACATGCGCACGGCTTTCCGGCAATACATCGCCGACGTCAAAGCGAAGAGTTTTCCCACGTCGAAGGAAAGCTACTGATCTCCAAGGAGCCGCACCGCATGACCGACACCTCCCTCGTCCCGCGGCATCATGGCACAACAACATTGGCCCTCGCACTCCTGTCCGCCTGCCTCCTTCTCGCGCTGCCCGTTCGCGGTCAAACGATTCTTCTCCCGGAACGATGGCATTTCCGGACGGGAGATGATTCCTCCTATGCATCACCCGGCGCCGGCGAAGCGGGCTGGGGAATGCTCGATGTCCCCGATTGGTGGGAGCGCGAAGGATACGACGGGTATGACGGCATTGCCTGGTACCGGGTCCATTTCCAGGTCCCCGAACGCTATGTCGGCAAGTCGATGGTGCTCCTCCTCGGGCGCGTCGATGACGCCGATGAAACCTACATTAACGGCAAACGCATTGGGGGAATGGGGGAATTTCCTCCCCACCCGGTTACTGCCTATAGCCTCCAGCGGCGCTATCCGATCCCGCAAGGATTGCTGAAACGCGAGAACGTCCTCGCCGTCCGGGTCAATGACATGATGGGACCCGGAGGAATTGTCGCGGGGCCGATCGGCATCTCGTCGCCGGAAGATTACCGTCGGGATTACGAGTCTCCCACGCTCATTCGCCGCACATGGAATCGCCTCACCACGACGAACGGGCTTGTCGCAGCGGTCTTTGATGAACGGCGCGGGTATGTCGAGTCCGTACGACCGCATATTTTCCAGGCGTACGATTCCGCGCGGTATGTCAGGCCGTTTGCCTTGCGCGTAACGCCCATCGTCCCGGGAGGGCTCACCGGCGCGGCCTATCTCCAAAACACTCACGTCATTCAGTGTCAGGGGGCCGGTGTGACTGTTGCGCTGTTCTGTCCCTTTACGACCGGCGAGAAGATCTTTTGTGCAGCGATCTCCGGGCCCGGCACAAGAGTGCGCAACACCAGCATGTCCTGGGCAACGACGGAGACTCAACTTCTCGTTGATTCGGTCAGTGTGAAGCTTCCTGCGGGACTGACACGGAAGTACTTTCTGTTCGGGTACATCGATTCGCTTCAAACGGACAGGAGCGTCGTTGAGCGGGCAAAGCGCGCGATCGTCGATGGCAGGGGGCGCCTGGTGGAGGACGAGGTCGCGTGGATGCGCTCCGTCATTGCCCGAGCGCGCATCCCGGAGGGCATTTCCCCGGTTGAACGCAACGTGCTTGAGCAATCGATTTCCGTCCTGAAGATGGCGCAGGTCGGCGATCGTGAAATCCCCGCGGGCGGGAGGGGGGAAATCATGGCCTCATTGCCGCCCGGCGATTGGAACATTGCGTGGGTCCGCGACGGTATGTATGCCGTCCGTGCACTCAACAGACTCGGTATGTTCGCCGAGGCGAAGAAGTATCTCGCCTTTATGCTGGATGCTCCTTCCGGCGGTTACATCCATTACGTCTTCAACGACAAGAAAGATTATGGTGTCGGAGTCCCCTATCAGATTTCCGTATGCCGGTATTTTGGAGGCGGGAGGGAGGAATCGGATTTCAACGATGACGGGCCGAATATCGAACTGGACGGGTTCGGGATGTTTCTGTCTGCGTTCAGCGACTATGTCCAGCGGAGCGGCGATTCCCTCTTTTTCAGAAGCAGGCAGGCGGAGGTCGCATCAACGGTGGCGGATGCGATCCTTCACTGTGTCACCTCCGCCGGCGTGATCCGAAGCGATTCGGGGCCATGGGAAAGACACCTGCCGGGGAAGACGTTTGCGTGGACATCGATCGTGTGCGCGGCCGGCCTGCGGGATTATGGCGAACTATGCGAACGCTTCGGAACGACCGAAGGAGAACACTATCTCCAATCCGCGCAGGATCTGGTCGATGGCATTCGCCGGAACTTCGTGGTCGATGGTCGCCTTGTGAAAGGCAATGCCGAGGCAAACGACCCCGAGAAGTACGATTACTTCGACGGCGGCACCATCGAGGCGTTTTCCTTGAACCTGCTGCCGGATCGGATCCTGTTTGAATCGAATTACGCCGCGTACGAAAAATCTCTGAGGATCGACAGTCCGACGCGAGGATTCTCGAGGATCAATCTGGGCGATGCATATGAAACCGGTGAATGGCTCCTGCTCGATCTTCGCACGGCCTCGGCCCTGAATGCGTTCGGAAGAAAGCAGGAGGCGCGATGGTTCCTCGATTGGGTGACCGCCCATGCATCGAAGAATTTCAATCTCATTCCCGAATTGCTGAACCGGGAGAACGGCAGATATGACGGTTCCATTCCGATGGTCGGCTTCGGATCAGGTGCGTATGTCCTGACGCTCTTTGATTTGTGTGACCACCGGTAGCTGCTTGAGAGTCGGCCGGCCTTTTCGTACCATGGTGTATGTCTGCCTGCAGACCAGTCCACGTTCCTGTTGTGGTGCCCCGTGTTTCCCGCGGATAGCCTGACGACCATTCATGCGTATTCTTGTTTCAAATGACGACGGAATCGATGCCCAGGGGATTTACGCTCTGACGCAGGAACTCCGGACGATCGGAGAGGTGATCGTTGTTGCGCCTGACCGCCAGCAAAGCGCAGTCGGCCATGCGATTACCATGCAATACCCGTTGCGGGCGATTCCGTTTCAGAAAAACGGCGTGCTCTTCGGATATGCAGTGAAGGGAACTCCTGCTGATGCCGTGAAGCTGGCTGTCCGATGTCTCTTGAAAGAGCCCGTCGACCTCCTGATCTCCGGCATCAATCACGGCTCGAACACCGCGATCAACATCCTCTATTCCGGAACGGTCTCGGCGGCGACGGAAGGGACGATCCTGGGGATCCCGTCCATCGCGGTCTCACTGACGACCTATGACGAGGCGGACTTCGGTCCGGCAGCCCGGTTCGCCCGTGAGCTTGCTGAACTCGTCCATGCGAAGGGTCTGCCTGCCGGAACGCTCCTGAACGTCAACGTTCCTGCCGTCCCGGAAGAGAGCATCCGTGGGGTGAAGATCACCAAGCAGGGGAGGTCATCGTGGGATGATACCTTCGATGTCCGGCGCGACCCGGCGAACAGGGAATATTACTGGTTGACCGGCAAGATGAACATTACCGACACCGACCCGGAGACAGACCAGGTGGCGATCAGGGAAAACTTCATCTCCGTTACGCCGATTCACTACGATCTGACAGACCAATCCATGGTGGAACGGCTCAAGCAGTGGGGGATACGCCGGGGGGCAGGAAACCGAATTTAGCGCATACAGCACCGGAGCACCTATGGATTCCCGCATTACCCTTCTTCTCGAATCCTTCGATCGCGCCTACAACCTGTCCTCCTGGCACGGCACCAATCTGCGCGGCTCGTTGAAAGGTGTGACCGCTCTCCAGGCTTCCCGCCGCCCATCCCGCGAAAGGCACAATATCTGGGAAGTTGCCGTGCATTGCAGCTACTGGAAGTATGTTGTCCGGCGAAAGATCCTGGGAGAAGCGAAGGGAAGTTTCCCGCGCAAAGGATCGAATTGGTTTGTCCGACCGGAACGCAGAACGGTGGATGACAAGGCATGGGCTGAGGATCTCCGGCTCCTCGACGAAGTGCATCGGACCCTTCGTGAAGCAATCGCACACTACGACCCGGAAACCCTGGACGTCATTCCGAAGGGGAGCCGCAGGTCGATGCAGGCGATGATTCTCGGCATCGCGGCCCACGATCTGTATCATGCGGGACAGATTCAGTTGATAAAAAAGCTCGTGAAGAGTAAGCAGTAGGCAGATATCACCGGCGGTTGATGTTGCGTCTCGGAGTCTCCGCGTCTCTCAGTCCCCCACTCCCCCACTCCCCCACTCTCCCGCTCTCCCGCTCCCTCTCCCCCCTCACTCGCCTCGTGCGTTTCCGCCACCGCGTGGATCCGCCATCCCCCACCATTTGCCGTACTGTCGGAAGATTGAAGGAGCGTCGCCGACGTGGGATGTCGGTTCGGTCATGTGACCGAGGAGGCGGAGAGAATCAATGACGGACATGGAAAATCCGGGTTCTTCGAGGTAGATTCTGTCCGGGAGATGCTGGTGATGGAAGCGTGGAGCGTTGATCGCCTGGACGGGGGAGAAGCCGTAGTCGACGATGTTGGAGATCACCTGAAACACGGCGGAGATGATTCTTGGCCCGCCGCTCGCGCCGGTGACAAGAAGTGTCCGGCCTTTCGTGTCGACGACGATGGTCGGAGTCATGGAGGAGAGGATGCGTTTGCCCGGGGCAATGGCATTGGCATCGCCCTGGACGAGACCGAACACATTCGGGCTGCCGGGTTTCGTGGCGAAGTCGTCCATCTCGTCATTGAGCAGGAAGCCCCCTCCGTCTACCGTGACAGCGGAACCGTACAGTAAGTTGAGAGTCGTCGTGAGTGCGACGGCGTTTCCGGCGCTGTCCACGACGGAGAGGTGTGTCGTATTGTTGCCTTCGCGGAACGGCGTCACCGATGACGAGGGGGTGGCATGGTCGGGGGCAATCGTGGCACGTTGGCGGGCAGCGTACGTCTCCGAGAGGAGCGTGTCCAGCGGAACACGGACGAACTCCGGATCGCCGAGCGAACTGTTGCGGTCGGCGAACGCTCGTCGCATTGATTCGGCGACAAGATGAATGGCGATCGGGGAGTGCCATCCGAGACGGGCGAGATCGAACCCGCTGACGATGTTTGCAATGAGGGCGAGGGTGACACCACCGGATGACGGGAGGGGCATGCTGATCACCGTATCGCCACGGTACGCGAAGCTGATCGGCGGTCGCCAGCGCGCGACGTAGCGGGCGAGGTCGTCGCGGGTGATGATGCCGCCATGGGTCTGCATTGTCTGAACGATGCGTTCTGCCGTCGTGCCGGAATAGAACCCGGCCGGGCCTTCGCCGGCGATGCTCCGGAGCACCCGCGCGAGAGCAGGGTTGCGCCAGAGCGATCCCGTTGTGACGGGACTCCCTTCGGGGAGAAACAACATTCTCGAGGCAGGATCGTGAACGAGTCGGGCAGAATCGTCTCTGACCGTTGCGGTGAACCGCGCATCGACGATGAACCCGTTCTCCGCGAGTCCAATTGCCGGGTCGAGAATCTGTTTCCAGGGGAGAGACCCGAATTTTCTGTGTGCTTCCCAGAGGCCCGCGACGCTTCCCGGCACGCCTGATGCAAGACCGCCGGTGAGTGACCGGTCGGTGCTGTTGCCGAGGGCGTCGAGGTACATCGTCCGTGACGCCGCGTGGGGAGCCGTCTCGCGGAAGTCGAGCGCGGCGCGCGATCCGTCTGCGAACCGTGCGACAAGAAATCCTCCTCCGCCGATGTTTCCCGCGGCGGGAAACACGACGGCGAGGGCGAAGGCAGTACCGACGGCGGCATCGATGGCGTTTCCTCCTTCGCGGAGGATCCGGCACCCGACATCAGTTGCGAGCGCAGCGTCGCAGACGACCATGCCCCCGCGGGAAGACGCGGTGGTGGTATCGCAACGGTAGGGCCAGGTTGGGGGGATCGACGACGCGATCGATCGAGGAGGATTTCCGGTTGCCCCTG
>CAWESL010000017.1:0-162798 GCA_963811705.1 Ignavibacteriota bacterium | reverse complement strand
GCTCGTTGTTGAAATACACGACGGGACCGTGTTTCATAATGTGCTACGACAGGAAGTGATCTTTTGTCCCCGCAACGGATAGCGCGAGATTCATCGCCAGGATCGATTTCCCCTACTTGTCCTGTCCGGCGAGCATATACACTGCTTCATCGGGAAAGAACACCTTCGACAAGCTCCACCAATGGATGGTTCTCGGCAAAATCCCCCAACTCTTCGCCTGTCCACATCTTTCTTTCCTTCGGGAGGACTCTGTCTCTGGTTCCGTAGTTATCGCGCTTGAAAACATTGTAGATCGTTTTCTCCAACTCTGCTTCGTCCAATGGAGGCTTGCTGATCTGGTTCCATGACTTCATCGTCGCAAAGGTTGCGAGGTAGTCCACCCCTTATTCTTGTAGAAGGAAGCGAGCCGTGTTGGTGCCAGATGCCGACCAGATTCGGCGACTCCTCCCATAAGAATGAGCAGATCCACTATGTTCCCTCTCCTTTGCCGGAAGCTGAATGACATTCAGCTCAATCGCAGGGAGATCAGGAGATCGGCTGCCAAATGACATGCAAATGAGCATCAGAGACAAGAAACAGCAGTGGGGGGCATCGATTGTCGAGTATCCGGTTCAACTGCATCCATTCCTTCATCAAACCCTGGAAATGTTTGTATCCCCTTTGATACGTCGGATTGTCGGTGATGAATTCTCACAGTGCGAATACAACCTTCAAACCATCTCCAAACGGAGAAACAAAAACAAAAGGAATCCGACTATGTCCTGAACTTCTCCACGAGATCCTTGAGGCGATATGCGACATGGTCGATGTCAATGAGGATGAATTTCGTCGACTTGAATGAACCTTGTCCCTCTTGTTCTCGCTGAAATGCGCGAATGTGAAATAGGGAAGAAGGGCCGCTTCGGGCTTCTTCTTTTTGTCAGCTTCGGACCTAACCGTATCGATCTTGTTGGTCAGATGCCGGAGGAACGCATCTCATCGATGACCCACGAAAGGGGCTTTGTGGAAAATCGCTCACCTAAGAGTGCTCTGCATACTACATTGTGTGGAGTCGAATATCGCAGGATCAACATGCTGAGGGGACCCTTTCGAAGTATCGGCAACGCTATCGCCATCCCGATCGTCGTTGGAGATGATATGTGAATCGAGGATCCCAGACAATGTCTGGTCATTTATAGCAGCAACTACATTACTTGCTGGCTCCTGTGTTGTGATTGTTTCGTTGTCCATTTTCATTCATATTCGAATAGAGCAGGTTCTTCAAGTTCTTGATAGAGTTCGTAAGCCGAAGGCCTGATACCAGGCCACAGTCGGCGTAGTAGTCACGGATCATTTCATCCAGACTATCGTTTTCATTCAACCGGAATGTCGTCCGCCCGTTATCACGGCAGAACGAATCCAGCTTGCTTCCTCGCGCGACGAGGTAAGCGGTAAGGTACAAATCATTCGTTGCGTACATATGTTCATATCTCCTTTGTAGGGGCCATAGTTGATGACCTACGCGCGCGTTGCTTGACACAATCGTCGCTTTCAAACAGGCTCAGCTGATCGGGATTTTCATGACGGGGCACATCAGTCCACAGTTTCCCATCCAGCAACCTGCCGACTGGGACCGGGTCTATGGCCGCATATTGCATGAAGTTAAACATCACACCCTGCTCGATGCATTGATCTCGGATATTTCTTGCCCACGAAATGTCCATCGGACGAAAGCCTATTCCTGATTCCCCGCCTACCAGCACGAGGTCGATGCCCGTCAAATCCAATTTGCCGAGGTCGTCGAGAAGAGGTTCATTCATCACATATTTCCGGCGGGCGGGGACATTTCTCAACTCATCAATTCTCCACACGTATTTCCGACCCTCAACAGTAATCCCGATCCAGATGTTCGGTGTCCACTTCAAACGGGGAGCGAGCTCCAACAGTCGAGGCACACGTTTCGTCTGAACATAATACATATGCCGACTCGTCTCGTTCATAACTCGGAACATCTCCTCCAGAAAGCTGAATGGCACTCTATCATGGAACACATCGGCCATTCCGTTTACGAAGAACGTCGTGGGTTCCTTTATCCCTTTCGGAACATTGAGCAGATCCTCGTGACAGGTTACCGCACTGCCGTTTCGGTACTTCGGACTGCTCTCCTGTAACTTCGGAATGATTCTGTCGAGGGCGTAACAGTGCGCGCAGCCTTCAGAATATTTCGTGCATCCAGTGACTGGATTCCATTTGTGTCGCGTTAAACCTATGCCACCTTTACCCATATTCAAATATTCATTTGATCACAACCAAGCACGGGTCCGGCACTTTGCAGGAGGCACGTTGCGAGCTGTCGCGCTATCTCGAGTAACTCTCGACTCTAGCGCACTCACATTTTGGGATTCAACTCAGGAAGTTCAGCTGGGGAAACAACGGCGGGGAAAAAGGAAAGCGTCGCGTCTACATCTGTATCCAAAGTTAAATGCATATCGCCGCTCAACTGCGTTCGGCGGCAAAAGTATGATACGAAATTTCTTGATTAAGATCAACTATAATCATATATATTTAGACTGATCGCATGGAGTCACTCAAATGACCAAAATTACCGAAAACGACGACATTTTAGGCGTCCAGCGCCTGATCCAGCGGCTCGCTGCAGCCGAAGGCATATCGATCTTCGAACTGGCCGAGCGAAGCGGCCTTCATCCTACGACTCTCTATTCTATACTGAAGAAGAAACCAGGTCCTCATCGAAGACCAGTGAGACGAGAGACTATCAGGTCCTTGGCGGAGGGGTGCCGCTACAACGTGACGTTCGATCCCGTGCAAAAGCGAATTACTCTGGAACCGTCTGGAGAGCAAGCTCCGAGCAATGATGTGGCAGAAATCCTGGAAGAAATTCGGAGGGTGTTGGCCAGATCCAAACGGACCACGTTCGCTCCCGAGGAAAAGAGAATTCTATTGAGAGTACTAAGCGCGCTGATTTCAACGTGACAGCTTGGGTGAGCGTCAAGAGGACCTTGGCAGTCCGGATTGGTCCAACGCCTCCCCCCGCGAAATTGTCTTCATCTCTTGAGAATTTCCAGAATATCAATAATCACCGGATCCACAGTCCATCCTCCCCGGTCTCTCCCGATCCCGTCTCGGTACAAATTACCTATCACCATACCAATGTTCGCGCCTGGATGCTCTACATGAACCCCATGAGACTGGCAGGGTGTTTGCTATATTCTCTTACATGAAACAAATCCGTATCGAACCACCACCTGGTGAAAATTGGGGTGAGTGGAAACCTGCTCCACCAGGAACCAATCCAGGTGATGTTATCATTAACCGTATGGCACCACCAAACGACGACCTCTATGAAGTATGGGGGGTCAAGAATGACGGAAGGATGAAGTTACTTCTCAGGCACAATCCTCAGACAATATTGAATGCCTTTGAGAAAACTGATGATCCACAGATACAGAAGGTTGCCACATTCTATAGAGATGTTTGGAAGAAACAAGGCTTGATATCCTAAGTACACAACGGGAACCAGCGGGGATTGGCTTCCTCGTTACTTAGTACCGCGGAGCAAGGCTACTGGTTCTTCCTGCTCCAATGAAATCCAATCTGGCTCTCGCCCTTGTGTGTTTCCGAGGGATGATATCGGTTAGAGAAGATCTCCAGAGGTCGTTTTTTGGGTACTTCGTTTCCGACGTCCGATGCGATTCTCTACCATAGGGCCTGTGCCGATATGTCGGCCTGGGAGCCAGTAAATGCGACAGCCCCAAAGGAGAATTCCCGAGGGGCTGTTCTGTTCTAAAAACCGGGCGATAGATACAAAAAGAAAAAACAAGATACCCGAATGGCTCAGCTATCCCAACGGCTTGTATTCACTCTGCGTAAGGACTCTGAATACAATTCCACAATCTAGGCACTTGATAATGGTTAAAGGTACTTCTATGTCCTTCTTTATCGACTCACCCGAAACCTTGATCTGTCTATAGTCGGCAATAATTTGCTCGTGTTTACACACGATGCTCATGGGATAGCCTCTTGGGGAATGTTATGAAGAAATGCGGCAAATCATCAGAAGAAATTTCCCGAGCATATCTGCTCTGTTTCACCCCAGTGATTACCGCTTCAACTTGTCGGCATCCAGTTCTTCCAGCTTCTTGTGGATTTCAGAAATACCTTTCAAGAACATGGGCCGTATCTTGTCATCGGTGATAACTTTTATATTGCTCTGCGTGCCAGCACTCCCTCCGATTCCAAGCGCTGTTTTTGCAATTTCAACCGTTGCTTCGAGGGTAGTCATTGTGTTGCTCCTTTCAACTGAGTTGTCCAATCGCCTCAGTCCAGAAGATGAAGTCAATCCCCTCCTTCGCAATACGAAAAGAGGAATCGCACAAGAGAGAATCAAAGGGAAGATGTAAAAGACACTCTGTTCAAAGTTTGGCCGGACAGAATTGCCCACTTTTCTTTGAAGACTATTGATTCTAGCAGCTTCAATCTGCGCCCACAGTGTAGAATCTTCCAGAGAGTACCATATCGTATTTGCCGGAGGAAGATTGACCAGCTTTCTTATTTCCTTCCCCCTCGCAACGCTCGCAGTCGTGTCTCGCTTATCGAAGTCAGCGAATTGTATGTCGAGTCCGTACATTCCGAGTACGATAAAACAGACAAGCAAACCCGATGGTCTGGGATCTTGTGCATGCCTTAGAAACAGCGCGATAAGCCCAGTCAATATGGCGGCATAGAACAATCGGACCTGCATACGTGTGTTAGCCCTCGAAACACGCAAGTTTCCAAGAATCGTTTCGCCGACTTCCATATGGTGGAGAAGTTGGGAATTGTGTTCTTGCACTTGGCCTAGGGGTAGTGAAACAGAATCTCCCTTCAACACTGGTGTTTTTTCATCGATTGGGAACGGATTCTGGCCGCCCAGCCAACAACATATCGTCACCCCCAGCATGACGGTATAGCATACACCAAAATAGTGTTTCTTCAGGAAGGCCCAGGACTCCACTATGGTATGCATTGTAATCTACCTCCAAATTTTCATGGAGAGGAGTACAATCGAAGAACGATTCAATGCGGGATACGCAGGGGTGAGCAAAAGAAGAGCAACGTGAATCCCTCGCAGACCCATCAAGTCACGCCACTCTTCGGTTGGAACATCTCCTCCGATGCGTGAATGTCGCCTATTCTTTGTCCAGTGTCAAGGGTTGATGTGATGCGCAACGAGCCCGTGTGGAATATTCATGAGATAGACTTCCTTTTGGCAGCCACTGAAGAATCCACCTCTTGCGCTTGCTCGTGGCGTTTTTCCGCGCTATCTTCTGGGAAGAATGCCTCGCGAAGTACCGAGCGATTGTCACCTGTAGGTCACCAGTCATAGAAGCCATGAGCCTGTTCACTCCAAAGCGTCTTCTCGTCAAACCCCAATCGAGGCACTCCAAGATCACACAGGAGATCATCGCCAGAGCGCGGACCTTCAATCCTGATATCGCAATTGAGTATCTGAACACTGCGGACTTCGTCTACCCTGTTGACACGCCTCGCGAGAAGTTCCTGTACATGAAGGAATCGGCGATCATCTCGGAGCGATCCGAAGACTTCATCCGGACATTCGATTCCCCTGGCAATATCGTCGAGTCGCTTACCACGGTCCTGAATCTCTCGTGGATGTGCGCGAACAGCTGCGAGTTCTGCTACCTCCAGACAAATCAGACCCCTGAGCACTATTTCTACACGAACCTCGAAAGGGCCGAGCACGAGATCGCGGCATCTCCGGCCGCCCATGCTGCCATCCTCACATTGTGGACACACCTATCGGACTACTTTGCCTATCGGTTGAACAAGCTCCCCGATCGATTTAAAGAAACGGCTGATTGGATCAGGGAGTTGTACTTCGATGCTCGCGTGCGGCGCGATGACGAAGCTGTGGATCGCTACTACCTCGCGCAGGAGAATATCGCTAAGCAGCTCAGCATCGACAACCATTCATACACTGTCGACCCAGCGGTCTTTCGAAGGGACCGTGCGACTATCGAGCACTGGTACAGCGAGAATCTCAAGTACCCCTTGACTCTTTCGGCATCAGAATTCAACGACTTTCTTGCGGTCGACCATCTCACCGACAACAGCGCCTTCTTGATGCGGATGATCGAGAGGTATCCGCGATTCAAGATCACGATCCGTTCCAGATCAAACTTCGTCGACGGGTTCCTCCGGTATGATGGGCAGGATCGGGTCCGTTTCAATATCACGCTGAACACCGAGCACGCTATAAATGAATTCGAGCACGGCACCGCGAGTCTCGAGGAACGGCTCCACACAGCGCGCCGTATCCAAGAAGCAAAAGGCTACCTGTCAAGTCTCGACACATCGTTTACACTATTAAGGGTCTTAGTTGTCTCAACACATCGTTTACACTTAGAAGAAGTGATTGGGGGGTCTTTTGACCTTGACCGGTTCACGGAGTTTATACTCGATGGTTTTGACTTGCAACCGAGGTGCCCTCTCCGAGGCTTTGTAGTACATGGTCAGTGTTTGCTTGGCGGTGTCGATGGTCGACCAGACATATTCACAACAGAGATTCTTGTCAACAAAGAAGGATTCGTTGAGGATGCTGATGTAGCCCTTCTCGTTGACCCATCGGATGAAGTGGATCTTTCCCGGAGTGATGGGCAGTTCGATCGACGGATCAAACGCGAATCGCTTCGGGAAGCGGCTGAGCGTAAAACTACGGGATTGCTGTTTTCCAAACTGGTCTTTTTTGTAGCGTTGGTAGTTGTTATGCTGGTCACGGAAGCATCGCGATTCTTCCTTCAAGTGCTCGAGGTTTCGTATTTTCTGTGAAAGCCATACTTGGTCGTTGAAGCGGCCGTTGAAGCTCTCCACGTAGGGATTGCGCCAGGGCTCGCTGAACGGAATAAAGATCATCTGAACGCCAAAGTTCAGACAGAACCGTGTGAGCTTGCCGAAGGTCCGTGGGTGGTAGAGGCTGCCGCGGAAGCTCGACTCGTTGTCGATCTTGAGAAAACTGGGTTTCGCGTATTCTTTCCAGTCATTTATTACAAATTGAATGATGCTCTCGGCTGCCTTGGACAAAAACTGGTCAAGATTGGCCTCGCTGGAAAAGACATCCACGCGGTTCACGGAGATGACCCGTCCGTACCCGCTGATATAGCGCGGCGTGACCAGATCCAGTTCATGAAGCTGCCCCGGATGATCGGGCCGGATGTCCGGGTAGTAGACCTTGGGTTCCGTCGGATCGACAGACGCCTGGCGTGGGTCAATAAGATCGTTGCGTTTGAGAACACGGTTGATCGTGGACGGGTGAGGCTTGAGACGATAGCCTAACTGGTCCAGACGTTGGTGTATCGCCACGGCTCCGTGATACGCGTACCGCGTCTCTGGCTTGTCCCGACGAACCAGTTCCTCTCGGGTTTGGACGATCACCGTCTCTAGCTTGTGATCGAGTTTGTTCGCGTTCCGTTTGGGTGTGCGAGACTCATCGAGATACCATTCCGGGTCATCTCCTTGAGAGCGTTCGATCCACTTGTACACCCAAGGCCGACTCCGACGTAACAACCCCCGAATTGTCGTCGGTGAGCACCCTTGATGAAACAGCTCTACGCAGCGCTTTCGCAGATCGATTTCTTCTGGCTTCGTGGGTCCTTTTTTTTAGTCATTGCTGTTCCCTTCGAGGTTGAAAGGGAATATACGAAGTGTAAACAATGTGTTGAAACTTTTCTGTAAACGATGTGTCGAAACGCGTCAGCTACCCACTGAGTATCGTGCTCGAGCCGTTGCTCACGTACGAGAATTACCTTGATGAATACAGGCTGCTCATTCGCAGGGCACTATCAGAATTGGATCCTTCCCGAATCAGAAAAGTGATTCTTGGTGGCGTGCGTTATGCGGACGTGTTGAAAGCGATGATTAGGCTGCACTACCCCGACACGAAGCTTTTCGACCCCGTCCATCGACTTGCGCCGCCTGAAAGGCCGGACACAAAGAACCGATATGAACCTGAGATCCGCATAGCCCTGTATTCTGCGCTTATCGCTGAGATCAAATCCATCCGGAAAATTCCAATCGCTCTCGGATCTGAGACCCCTGAGCTCTGGGAGAGCCTACATATGAGCAAAGAAGAAGAACTCGGTAATACTGTATTTGAACCCATTCCCGGCAAACCAGAACCTACTCCAGAAGTTGACGCCCCGGGAATTAAACAGCCTGAGCCCGTCCCTCGTGAGACAAATGGAATGGACGAGAAAATAGAGGAAAACCCATATTGGATTTCGATCGCCCCCCAGAACTACGAGGTGATCACTAAGATCCTTGGGGAATATGACGACTATGTTCCTCTGGATTCTTTTGAAGACGTCGTCGACGAACTTCGGACAATGTCCACCGTTGAGGAAGTGCCAGTCGAAGGGAGCAAAGCTACTGCCCTGCACATCCGAGACAGATGGGATAGCCTTGAGGCCAAGTCTCTGAGTGAACTTCTCAAAGCGGATCGCTACTTCACTCCGGTGAGATTCATCGGCAGAGTGACTCGGGTAAATCCGATTACATCCTTCGAGCTCAACAACGGCACGACGAGCATCGTGGGGATAGAGATAACAGACGGGAAGGGCACGGCAATCGAAACCCTTGACATCCAAGCCAACTGTGTTGGTGTCGACATCAACGGCTTGCATAGGAGCCGCACGCGGTGCACTTTTCTTGGCGCAATCGTTCCCCTTTACCCAAAGAAAAAAACAAAAACCAACAGACCTAAACCACGGTTCTATCTGCATGACATCAGCCTCAACGTCAACCAGCTTGACCTCGTGCCGTGGTCTCCTGAAGAGGAAGCCGATACCGGCTTCGGAATTGTGATCGACGGGAAACGTTTCGGTGTCCCGAAGGATCACCCTATCATGGTCCTGAATGCACACCCGGAACCGTTCGGCGTCATCAACTACATCAAGGAGGAAGCTGCTCAGCAGCTCGGAATCCAGGCCTTGCACGAAGCTCATGAACTCGAGAGGGCCCTGGAGTTTGTCATCCTGCAAGCTCTCTCGCAAGGATGGAGCGAGCGCATTGACAAGCTGCACGGCTTGGTCATTGGGCCGCCAAACGTTGGGAAATCGTATCTGACGAAGGCCGCACTGGTGTTGAACGCCGTTGGACAGGAGATCAGCTCGAGCGGGCGGAAAGTAACAGTAGCGGGGCTCGTAGGAACAGTGAAGGCGGGATCAAGGAAAAACGTGAGCGAGCCCGGCATCCTACCTTCGAACAGTGGCGGAGTAGTCTGCATCCAAGAGTTTCACGATGTCAGAGGACAGGCACGGAGAGACTTGTGCGGGGTGTTCGTTCGAATGATGGAAGAAGGTCAAATCGTTGAAAGCACAACTGCCGAGACTGTCCACCCCACGGAAACATCGCTTCTTCTGGACATGAACAGGTACAGCCAGATTCACCCAGATGGTGAGTACAATTCATTCACCGACATCGATATTCCGGTCAACATGCTTGCTCGATTCGACTACATTGTAGAGATTCCGAGAGACGAAAAACGATCAAGGAAAACCGCAGAACAAATGACTCAGGGCTACAAATCGATGGGGGGCAGAAGGCCAGATCGAGCAGATCCGTGGGAGCTACGACTGAAGTATCTCGTTGCCTTCCTCAAGGACCAATACATAGGCGTCACAATTCCAGAAGACGTAGGAAAGCACATCGAAGCGGAAGTAGAAACAATGCTGGCAACTGTCCCGCCAGAGCTTCAGAGTCTTGTGGAGGATATGAGGCTTCGAATCGTAAGATCAGCCTTGAAGTTGACCAAAGCCGTTTCGACCGGGAATGCCTCTGAGGTTGCCTCCACCGAATACGCAGACTACGCCCTGAGATTCGTTCAGGACAAGGTCAATTTCATCAAGAGCATTCGGCTCGAGGACGTCTCAGAAGACAAGCCCAGCATCACTGACGTAGAGAAGAGACGTGAGATCTTGGAGTCAGCCTTTCGTGGCCAGCGGTTCGATAATGAACAGGTCGTCCAACTTCTTGCTGAACGAATGGAGGGAGACCCGGTCGATAAACGGACAATTCAACGCGATCTGAAGGCTTTGGGAGCACGGTCGCTTACAAAACCCAAGGGCACCTGGTCCCTTAAGCGGAAATAGGCGATGTCGCGATGTCGCGGTGTCGCGGTGATTGGCTGGACAAAAGAATCTGCGATGGACTCGCTCAAATGCGGGTTGTCATCCGTAATGCGATAAAGTGGCAATGTGGCATAACGACCTCATAGGATGTACAAATGAACCGACCTTCTAAGAAATCCGCATTGACAAGGAGAGCCGCAATTTACTGTCGCGTCTCAACATTCAACCAAGGGCAAGGCGAGTACAGCTCTCTCGAAAGTCAACGGGACTACCTTCAGGCTCACTGCCGAGAAAAGGGATGGGAAATCTTTAAAGTCTACACGGACACCCGAACTGGAACAACGACGGAAAGGCCCGCGCTCCAAGAACTGATTGCTGCCGCTCGCGAGAAGAAATTCGATGTGATGGTAGCGACGAAGATCGATCGCATCTCTCGAAGCATGAAAGATTTCTTCGAAATCAATGAACTCCTCATTGATAATGATATCGACGTGGTGTTCGCTACCCAAAACATCGACACAACGTCTTCAATGGGCAGGTTCAATCGCAATGTCCTGCTTGCGTTTGCAGAGTTCGAGAGAGACATGATTGCGGAACGAACCAGGGAAAAGCTGTACTCACAGGCGCAGAAGGGATACTGGGGCGGTGGGCATGAACCATTGGGGTATGATGTGAAAGATAAACATCTTGTTGTGAACACGATTGAAGCGCAGTTGGTCAAGAGGGCCTTCAATTACTACCTGGAGGAACCGTCCACCAACGAAGTCTCAAAAAGGTTGAACGCGGAAGGTTACAGGACAAAAGCTCGTGTGAAAAGGGATGGGTCTCATATTGGCGCTGGGCTTTTCACGAAGCAAGCCGTTCGAGACATGCTTCGCAATACCATCTATATCGGCCAGATATCCTTCAAGGATCAGAAATTCAAAGGATTACATGATGGAATTATCGAAGAAGACCTTTTTGCAAAAGTCCAAAAGAGACTGGATGAATCGGCCGTTGATAATCGAGTTATGCCGAACGCTGAATCCCCACTGAGTTTGCTCGGGATAACGATGTGTGGTCTGTGCGAAAGTCACCTATCGAGCTCATCCACCTTCAAGAAAAAGCAAGGCAGGCGTTACTACTATTACAAATGCTCGAAGGCGGCCCATCACACAAAGGACCATTGCCAGGCCCGAGATCTACCGGCTGAGGCGTTGGAAGGTCTTGTCCTGCAAATTGTCCAGCACATGGTTTCTGACACCGAGTTCTATAACGCTCTCGTGGCTCACATGAAGGGTAATGCTGGAGACGAGATCGAGAACGAAAGTGCGAGACTGAGGGACATGAGGATAAGTTTCGCGAAGATCCGAACTCAGGCAGAGACCCTTGCTCGAAGACTAACAGAAGACGCAGAGCTGAAGGGCTCCCGCATACTCGGAAGGAAGCTGCTCGAACTCGAACAGAATGAGAGGTCTCTTCAAACGGAGATCGAAAAGGCTGAGCAGGACTTGGAGGAGAGCAAGGATGCGAAATTCAATCCCGATCTGCTGAGGGGCTATCTCGAAGATTTCTCTCAGGTCTATCAGAATCTACCTCTGGAGAAAAAGAGGAGGCTGAACCACGCCCTCTTCTCGGGGATAGTCTCCTACATTAGGCGGGGCGAGGATAAAGGTGAGATTGAAATCAAGATCCGAGGTAACGGTTCTCTGAAGCGGACTTGGGAGGACCTTAAAAAGGAAAACCAGGCGCGACAGGTTCGCACACCTGGTTCCCTTGGCTCCGCGAGCAGGACTCGAACCTGCAACCCTGCGGTTAACAGCCGCATGCTCTACCATTGAGCTATCGCGGAATCTATTCACTTTGTCCGACTGCACCTTCGCAAATCAGGCCAGCCGCATGTTGAGGGCCGCGCTTCGACAGGCGGCCCGAAATCCCGCCGGTGTTTGGCGGGACTCTACCATTGAGCTATCGCGGAATCTGATTTGCTTTTTCCGACTGCATCCCAAAAAAGCCTGGACCAGCCGCATGTTGAATGACACCTTCTTCCGCCGGACCTCTACCATTGAACCCGCCATCTGTCTGGCGGGGAGCTATCGCGGAATCGCTTCTCCAACCACAAGAAAGCGTGCAAATGCTGTGGTCAGAGGAGGTAATATATCAATCCTTTCCGACTTTGTCAATCTTCCTTCGACTTTTCCGGAAATCGCTTCTCCAACTCCTCCGCAATCATCTGCAACGGAACACCTTCCTCCTGTAACATCACCAATAAGTGAAAGAGAAGATCCGACACCTCCCAGGCAATCTCGTCCCGGTTCCGGTTCTTCGCCCCGATCACCACCTCCGTCGCTTCCTCTCCCACTTTCTTAAGAATCCGATCCAGCCCGCCCCTGAAAAGCGACGTCGTGTACGAACCCTCGGGCATCTCGACGTACCGCTGCCGAATGGTCCGCATCAGAATGCCGAAAATGTCCGAGATCGGGCGTGTGCCGGTACTGTCTTTGTGCGACTGACTGTAAAAACAGGTGCGATGACCCGTATGGCACGCCACGCCCGTTTGTTCCACCTGCACGAGGAGCGTGTCGCCGTCGCAATCCGGGACGATGCGATGTACCTTTTGGATGTTCCCCGAGGTCGCCCCCTTGTGCCAGAGTTCTTCCCTGCTCCGGCTCCAGAAATGCGTCTCGCCGGTGTTCAGCGTCTTCAGAAGACTCTCTTCGTTCATGTATGCGAGCATCAACACTTCGCCGGTCTCTCCATCCTGTACGATTGCAGGAATCAATCCGTTCGCATCATAATGCAAACCCTCGAATAATCCGGTCATCGGACTGGTACTCCTTTCGACGTAAGAAATTGTTTGAGCTGACCGATGGTTAATGCCCGCGTGTGAAACAATGACGCTGCAAGAATGGCATCAGCACCCCCCGCTGTGAAGGCCTCGGCAAAATGCTCCAACCGCCCGGCACCGCCCGACGCGATGACGGGAATCCCGACCCGACCGGTGACTTCGCGAAGCAATTCGATGTCATACCCCGCCTGGGTCCCGTCCCGGTCCATGCTCGTCAGGAGGATCTCGCCTGCCCCCAGACGCTCGACCTCGACAACCCATTCCAGTCCGTCAAGCGAGGTTCTTTCCCTGCCGCCGTAGATGTACACATCCCAACCGGTCTTCGATTCACGGCGACGCACATCAACGGCAGCTACGATGCACTGGCTCCCAAATCGTTCGGCCGCCTTCGTGATCAGCTGCGGATGCTGAACCGCCCGTGTGTTCACGCTAACCCGGTCGGCCCCAGCGTTCAACAAATCTCTGATATCATCGTCTGTCGCAATTCCCCCACCCACCGTCAACGGAATAAAAACGCTGTTTGCTACCGCTTCAACTACGCCAAGAATGCTCTTTCGGTCCTCGTGCGACGCCGTGATATCCAGAATGACCAGTTCGTCCGCCCCTTCCTGATCGTAGTACCGGGCGTGGGCCGCCGGTTCCCCCATCTCAACAAGGTCCACAAAATGGACCCCCTTGACAACCTTCCCATCTTTGATGTCGAGACAGGGAATGACTCTCTTGCGATGCATAAAGTTCAAATGCCTTTCGCGAGATTCGTTCGCTCTTCGCCCGAGCTCCGGGATTGCAGCGCCTGAACAGCCTCTGCATATGTGAACTTCCGCTCATACAACGCCTTTCCGACGATCACTCCGCTCAGCTGGGCCCATTGACGCGTTCCGAGGATGCTTAAATCGGACAGGGACCCGATGCCGCCCGAAGCAATGACGTTAAGCGACGTCTCGGAAATAAGCGCTTCGAGGCCAGCCATGTCCGGCCCGGTAAGCATTCCGTCCCGCTCCACATCTGTATACAGCACCTCCCGCACTCCTGACTTCTCGAATTCCTGTGCTGCCTGAACCAAATTGACTCCCGACGATGAGGTCCACCCTTTGGTCGCCACGACGCCACCCTTCGTGTCCAGAGCAATCACGACGTGACGCGCCCCGTGTTTCCTCAGTATCCGCGCCAGGCCGTCTCGATCGTCGAAGGCCATCGTTCCCAGTACGACTTTTTCGACACCCATCGCCAGGGCGTCGTCGACATCGCTCTCGGTCCGTAATCCTCCGCCAAATTCGATCTTCACGCTCCGCGACCGGACAATCTGTTGAAGGATCGCGGGATTGCCCGACGCCCTTCCGAACGCGCCGTCGAGGTTGACGATATGCAGCCACTCTGCGCCCTGATCAGCCCACCCCCGCGCAACCGCGACCGGGTCATCGCCATAGATCGTCTCAGCATCGTCCATCCCCTGGACCAGCCGAACACATCTGCCGTTCTTCAAATCGATTGCGGGCATTAGGCGCATGTCAGGTATATTCCGTGAGTAGGAAGTATGACGTAGGGAGTAGGAAGAAATATGGCTGCTACCTACGAATCGTTCTTACATGGTGCCGAAACGTTTCAGCAACGCGAGTCCGGCGTTCTGCGATTTCTCAGGGTGAAATTGGACGCCGAAGATGGTCCCGTCTTGTACCGCTGCGGAAAAGCCCGTTCCGTATTCGGACTCCCCTACCGTCTGATTCCCCAGGGGGACGTAGTATGAGTGCACAAAATAGAATGTATCGTTGCTGCCCTCTTCAAAAAGGGGCGACGATCTCACGTTTGCAACATCGTTCCACCCGACATGGGGAACCTTGAGACCTTCAGAGAATTTCTTTACCTGGCCTTTAATGAGCCCGAACCCCGGAACCCCCGGGTTTTCCTCGCTTTCATCAAAGAGCAGTTGCATCCCAAGACAGATCCCAAGAAGCGGAATGCCGTCCATGGCGCGACCTTTGATCACCTCGAGAAGCCGGAGATCGTTGATCCGTCTCATTGCTTCGCCAAAAGCACCGACGCCGGGAAGGATGATTTTCCGGGCGGTCCGAATGGTGTCGCGATCAGAGGAAATTTCCGACTCGAACCCTGCCGCGGAAAGTCCCCGCATCACATTCCGGAGGTTCCCCATCCCATAATCAACAATCGTTATCATAACATCCCCTTGGTGGAGGGAATCCCGGTCCCGCCCGTCTCCTTGACCGCCATCCGCAACGCGCGACCGAACGATTTGAAAATCGCCTCGGCTTGATGATGGGCGTTGACGCCATAGAGGAGAGCAATATGGACATTCATCTTTCCTTCATTGGCGACCGCCTGAAAGAATTCCCTCACCATCTCGAGAGAAAAACCGTTGATGTTTTCCCGCGCAAATGACCCAAGGAACACCATGCTGCTTCTTCCGCTCAGATCAATGACCGTCCGTGCAAGCGACTCATCCATCGTCACAAATGCTTCCCCAAATCGCTCGATCCCCCGTTTCTCTCCGAGCGCCTGCCCTATTGCTTTGCCAAGGCAAAGCCCGACATCTTCGACCAGATGATGCTCGTCGACATGCAGGTCGCCGGTTGCCCGAAGCCTGACGTCCATCCCCCCGTGCCTCACGATATGCGACAGCATGTGGTCGAAGAATCCCACCCCTGTATTGATTTCGTATGCCCCGGTCCCATCGAGCGTGAGCGAAAGCTCGATCGTCGTTTCGCTTGTCGTTCTTTGAACAACGGATTGCCTCGTCATAAGATTTCCTTTACGGCTTCAATGAACGCAGTATTCTCTTCCGGTGTTCCGATGGTGACACGGATGGCGTTCTTCAGAAGCGGATAGCTAGAGACGTCGCGAATCAGAATGCCGCGCTCAAGGAGTCCGGAAAAGACCTCTCCAGGAGATTTGTCATGTGTCTCCATGAGAAGAAAATTCGCCGCGGAAGGATACACACTGATTCCTTTGAACTCCTGCAGACGGGCATGGACCCGGGAACGTTCCCTCTTCAGCACATCGATCCAGGCCTTGATTGTGGACCATCGTTCCAGAAAAACCTCCATTGCCGTCAGTGAGAAGATGTTGATGTTGTAGGGAAGCTTGAGCTTGTTAAGATTTCGTGCGAGCGCCGGCGCCATTGCCGCGTACCCGAGACGCAATCCTGCCGCCCCCATGGCCTTGGAGAACGTCTGAAGAATCACCAGCCGGTCGTAGCGTTTCAGCAGTTCAAGTTGAGACTCCGGAGCAAACTGGACATATGCCTCGTCGAGGATGACCAGGGATTCCGTCCCTTCCAGTATGCGGATGACGTCGGCACGGGGGAGAAACGTCCCTGTCGGGTTGTTCGGCGAACACAACACGATGAGCGCCGCGTGTGATTCTTTTGCGGCCGCAATAATCCGACTGACATCAAAGGTCAGATCCTCGTTCATCAGGACGTTGCAGACGTCCGCGGCCAGGCCGCGCGCCAGGATGTCGTACAGGGTGAATGTCGGTTGGGAAATCACAACCGACCGTCCGCGTTCAAGAACAGCCATGAAGATCAGCTGAAGGAGCTCATTCGAGCCGTTGCCAAGGAGAATTCCGTCGCTATCCCATTTGATGAATCGGGCCAGGGCTTTTAACTGGACCTGTGGAACAAATGGCGGATACCGTGACCACTTTTGCGCCGAAATGCGGCTCACAATCTCCCGCTTGATATCGTCAGCCAGCTCAAAGGGATTCTCGTTCTGGTTGAGCTTGATTTTGTAAGGGTGCTGCTTCAGCGTGTATTCCGAAAGGGATTCAATTTCCTCCCTGAGCAGTGTACTCATCGGGTTGTCCTCCTCAGCTTCGCTGAAGCTGCATGCCCCGGGAAACCTTCCGCCCCGGCCAACAGCTCTACGATCGGTGCAAGACGCTTCGACGCGGTCCGACTGAATTGAATGACATTCGAGAACTTCACAAAATCATGAACCCCCAGCGGCGAGCTGAATCTCGCCGTGCCGGACGTCGGAAGCGTGTGGTTCGGTCCCGCGGCGTAGTCGCCGAGCGCCTCCATGGACCAGTTCCCGAGAAAGATCGATCCTGCATGACGGATCCCACGGGCAAATGCCGCCGCCGATCGGACGAGCACCTCCAGATGCTCGGGTGCGAACCGGTTGACGAGAACCTGCGCCTCCTGCAAAGACCGCACAAGGATGGCGGCGCCGTTCCGCTCGATGGACTCCGCCGCGATCGTCCGCCGTGGCGCGCTCGCCAATTGGCGTTCGAGTTCCGCGTTGAGCGACTGCACGAGTTTTCGGGAGGTGGTGATGCACAGGGCGGTCGCACGTTCATCGTGTTCCGCCTGCGCAATGATATCCGCCGCAACGAATGACAGCGGCGCATGTTCATCGGCAACGATCACGACTTCCGTGGGTCCCGCGATCATGTCGATCCCAACGACGCCGAAGACCTGTTTCTTCGCCGAAGCCACATACGCGTTTCCGGGGCCCGTGATTTTGTCAACCGCCCGGATCGTCTCCGTACCGTATGCCAGCGCGGCAATTGCCTGGGCTCCCCCAACCCGGTAGATCTCCGTCACGCCTGATTCGGCGGCCGCGACGAGAACCTCAGGCGCAATCGCCCTCGTGGGACCGGCGGGCGACACCATCGCAATTTCCTTCACTCCCGCAACGGCGGCAGGAACGGCATTCATCACGACAGTGGAAAGATATGCTCCCTTTCCCCCGGGGACATAGATGCCGACACGGTCGATCGGAAGATAACGCTGTTGTATCCAGGCACCCTGCTTTTTGAACGTCCATGACTTCGGCACCTGTCGTCGATGGAACGCGGTCACATTGCGGATTGCCCTCCGCAACGCCGGAAGATACTCTGCCCCGACGCGGCGGTATGCTTCGCGTATTTCGCTGTCTTGCACGCGAAGCATGTCTGCATTGAGCGGGCACCCATCGAACTTCATCGCATAGGCTATCAGGGCCTCGTCCTTGCGCCGCCGGACGTCCTCGAGAACTTCCCGCACCGCGGCGTCCACACTCTCCTGTTCGCCCTGCCTGCGCGCGAGGATCTCGTCGAACGCGCTCCGGTCCTTCCCATATTCAAGAGTTCGCATAGACGATCCTGTCAAGGTCCGCGATGAGGGTACTGACCGCCGACGCCTTCATCTTCATGGCGGTGCGGTTCACGATGAGTTTCGAACTCACGGCGGCGACTTCCTCGATGATGCTCATGCCGTTCTCCCGGAGGGTTCTCCCTGTTTCGACGAGATCCACGATAACGTCCGCGAGCCCGAGGAGGGGGGCGATTTCGACGGACCCTTCCAGACGGACGATGTGCACATGGGCGTTCCGCGCCTGGAAGAACCTGTTCGCCGTCCGGGGATACTTCGTCGCCACACGGATGTTGTGGTGATACGACACTGACTTCCCATCGGGGCCCGCGACCGCAAGCCGGCATTTCCCGATTTGGAGGTCGAGCGGTTCATTCACATCGCTGTCGCCCTCCCGCAGAATATCGCTGCCCACGATCCCCGCATCGATCACTCCGGATTCGACATACACGGGAATGTCGACGGGCTTTAGCGCCACGAACTGGTAGCGGCCGGCCGTGTCCTCGAAGATCAGGGCGCGCGACGCCTGGGCCGTCGGGTCAACGACAATCCCGGCCTGTGCGAGAAGGGCAAGGGCGGGGTCATACACCCGTCCCTTCGGCAGGGCGATGAGGAGTTTCCCGTTCATAGTAGCTCCGCCAATCCGTCCACCGCAAACGAGAACCCGACCGCGGGAAGCCCGCGGCCGAATTCCTGCAGCAGCGCATCATACCGTCCGCCGCTTCCGAGTTCGCTCGAGAGACGCGGCGAGAAGAACGCGAACATGATTCCGGTGTAGTATTCCATCTCATCAATTTCCGTAAGGTCAAATATCATGCGATCGCTCCAGCGGGAAAGACCGTCCGATACGCGCATGAGCGTATCAATCGCCCGATTCGTCTCCTCGTTGTGGATCACCGCGGCCGTTGCGGCGAGAATGTCCTTCCCGCCGACGCACCGGCAGACGGCCTCCAGCTGTTCGCGGACCCGGATGTCGACCCCCTGTCGCTCGAGGCGGGCCGCGACCCGTCGCATGTCCTTGTGGTCGATCTCCGTCTTGATACTCTTCAGCCCGTCGCCGGTCAATCCGAGGCTCCCGATCAGCCCGCGAAAGACGCCCGCATGATTGACGTGCAGCTGGACGTCGTTCATCCCCGCCGCGTCGAGGCATGCGAGAGCAGTCCGGAGGATTTCGACATCCCCTTCGAGGGATTCCAGGCCGATCAGCTCGGCCCCCATTTGTCGGAATTCGTGGAACGTTCCGCGGTGAAGATCCGCCTTGCGATAGACGCTTCCGGCGTACCAAAGCCGGTGAGGCAGGTCGTCGCCCAGCGCACCTGCGGCGACGATGCGCGCGATCGCCGGCGTGAAGTCAGCCCGCAACGAGAGCAGATTGTCGTCGCGATCGAGGAATTTGAACGTCAGGTCTTTGACGCTTTGATTGCCCCGCGCGTACACGTCGAGGAATTCCACACCAGAGGGGACGATCTCGCGAAATTCGTGTTCCGCAAAGACGCTTGCGAACACCGATTCGATTCGTCGCCGCGCGCGTGCCTCGTCGAAGAGGACGTCACGGAATCCTGAAGGAAGGCCGATGGTGTTGTTGTGGTGCATGTCAGTTGACAGCCGACAGCGGACAGCGGACAGATGTTCGTGTTCTGTCTGCTGTTTGCGGTCCGCCGTCTGCTCCTTTCATAAAATCGAAAAGCCCCTCCTGGTTTTCCAAGAAGGGCTTTTCACAATGTTGCTGAACTCGTTCAGCACGCCTTCATTCGACCAGGAGACAACGCGGCATCATCGCCATGGTGATGGTGATGATGAACGTGTGCACGATGATCGAGAAATCTCATTGGGAGAATTGTCGGGTGCAAGGAAGAATTGGAGCAACGGGTCAAATGTGATGTCCTGTTAGATGACAGTCACGTTTGCTGCCTGAAGACCCTTGGGGCCTTTTTGGACTTCGAACTGCACTTTGTCACCTTCGTTGAGGCTCTTGTAGCCGCTGCCAACGATGGCCTTGAAGTGCACAAACACATCTTCGCCGGTCTCACGCTTGATGAAACCGAAACCCTTGGATGCGTTGAACCATTTTACGACGCCCGTTTCCATTGGACGTGCCTTTCATATGGTGAACAAAAGATCCGCTCGACTTAAGTCGATGCCGCGGACACGCGGTATACAGCGCGAGGTGTGCCTTAAAACACGAAAAGCCGCCCAGGACGTAACACTGCCCATGTCGCGGCTTCAACGGTTCTGATGCGGTCTTTTGGATAACACCATACAACACGCCCCGAACCGGGGTGCAAAAGCTCAACAACGGCGTACTGTTACCGCCCTGAGTATAATAATTCGATTCGAAAAAAGCAAGTCAACGGAGCAAATTGCGGATCATTTCTACCAAAAGGAACGCCAATGCGGCAATGATGGCCGAAGCAGGAATTGTGAAAATCCAGGCCCAAATCATGCGTCCAGCCACCCCCCATCGCACTGCCGATAGCCGCTTTGTTGCTCCCACTCCCATGATCGCCCCGGCAATGGTGTGCGTCGTGCTTACGGCAATCCCCCAATACGCGGTAAGGAGAAGGGTTACTCCCCCTGCCGTTTCTGCGCAAAAACCGTCTGATGGTTTCAATTTCGTGATTTTGGAACCCATCGTTTTGACGATTCTCCACCCGCCGAACAGGGTTCCCATGGCGATCGCAAAATGAGAAAGGAGCACGACCCAAAACGGAACGTGGAAGAATGGCAAAAAGCCGGCAGTCACGAGGAGTCCCGTGATGATGCCCATCGTTTTTTGCGCGTCGTTCGTTCCATGGCCGAGACTATAGAGAGCCGCTGAGAGAAGCTGAAGACGGCGAAAGGATCTGTCAACGCGCGAATACGACATCCTGCGGACGAACCAGAGGACTATCACCTGAAGCAGGTACCCCAGCAACATGCCAATAAGCGGAGCCAGCACGATGAAGAGCATGGTCTTCCACCACGCTGAATAAATGACTGCACTAAACCCCGCCTTCGCGATGGCAGCGCCTGCATACCCTCCCATCAACGCGTGCGACGAGCTCGACGGCAGTCCATAATACCATGTGATGAGATTCCACGCAATTGCACCGAGAAGTCCTCCGAGAATGACATATTCGTTCACGACAGCGAGTTCAATCAGCCCCTTCCCCATCGTGTTTGCGATGTTCACATCGAACACGACGGCGGCCACGAGATTGAAGAATGCCGCCCAGATAACCGCCGATCGCGGCGTGAGAACCCGGGTCGAAACAATGGTTGCGATGGAGTTCGCCGCATCGTGAAATCCGTTCAGAAAATCGAAAATCAGCGCAACCAGAATGATCGTGATGACAAGGGAAAGCATCGGAAAGGATCCGGATGATTATTGGGAGGAAGTCGTCAGGCGTTCTTCACCATGATGGACTCAATGACGTTGGCTGCGTCCTCACACTGGTCGGTGGCTGTCTCAAGACTGACCAACAGCTCCTTCGTCTTGATGAGAAGGATCGGATCGGTACACGTATCGAACAGGCGGGCAATAGCCCGTTCGAAGAGGTCATCGGCCTCGTTCTCGATGCTGTTGATGCGCACCAGGCATTCACTAATCTTCTCCACATGATGGAAATCCCTGAGGAGCGGAATGGCGGTGTGCAATTCCACCACCTGATTGTAGATCATCGATGCCAGTTGCTCATGATCTTCGCTCAGGTGTTCCACGCGATACAGGATGATCCTCCCGGCGGCTCCCTGAAGATAGTCCAGAATATCGTCAAGCTTCGAGGCCAGTTCATGGATATCCTCTCTGTCGAACGGAGTTATGAAAGTTCCGGCGAGTGCGGAGAAGATGGAATGGGTGATTTCGTCCCCCTTGTGTTCCAACTCTTCGATCCTGCGGATTTTTTGCGCGCGTTCGTCCTTCGACATGTCCTGGGCCATCAGGTCCCGGAAGAGGGTCGCTGCGTTGAGAAGGTTCTCGACATCTCTTTCAAAGAACTCAAAGAACTTTTCGTCTTTGGGCAACAAGGCGTGGAGAATGCTATCGAGGCGCATGAACGGTCCTGACCATTGGGGGAACGATGAATGAAGAGAAGAACAGAAGGCAGTACGACGATAATATACAGAGAATTCCGTCAAATCGAAACCGCGCCGGGAGGCGCGCTTGAAGCGACTCTCAATCGTCGTTGGAAACACGCTTCCTGAGTTTCTTGACTTTGCTTCTCCGCACCTTCGCAAAGGCACGATGGACGCGGGACCCGGCCGAGGGGGAGGTTGGACGGCGCGATTTTCGCTCCTGAAGCGCCTCGCGCAGGAGCGCGATCAGTTTCGTGACAGCGCCTTCCCGGTTGGTCCACTGGCTTCGTGATGTGTCGACGACGACGTGCAGAATCCCGCGGCTGTCCAGACGATGCGCCAATCCCGCGTTCAGCCGCTCCCGGTGAACATCGGTAAGTCCTTTCATCGTGGTCGGATCAAAGAGGATCTCGACCTTGGTCGCCACTTTGTTCACATTTTGACCTCCCGGTCCCGACGATCTCGTAAAATGGAATTTCAAGGCGGAGTACGGCACCGATACGGATCGGGTGATCCGGATTTCGTTTTTGGCCCCGCCGGGCTCCGCAACCGCTGACGGTTCCGCACCTGCACGTCGTTTGAATCTCATCGCGGTTCTCCGTATGTTCAGACAATCATCGAGACACTTCCCTCACCCCTATGATCATCCCGGCCCCCAGCGGCTATTCCATCAGTGTCGATCAGGGAGATGGACTCGGCTCCCCGTGGATCGTCCGCGTCAACAAGAGGTCGTTCTTCCGCAAGCGGCGGATTTCTTCCGACTGGTTTCTCGATCGAGAGCAGGCGGAACGATTTGCGCAGGAGGCCTCGCGAATGCTCCAGACCGGCCAGGCAGGACTGCTCCTGAAAAAGCGAAAGCCGGGGTGGACTCTCCAGCGTCCTGACCACTGAACGTCATCGCGATCGCGTCACCCGCTCCGAAGGCCGTCGAGGACCGACGCCAACTCCGCCACCGATGTGACAGGAAGCTTACAGGCGAAATTCTCACAGACGTAGGCCGCGGGCTGACCGTTGACCACAGTCATCCCGTGGACGAGGACATTGAGTTCGTCGCTCCCGGTTTGGTTCGCATGGTCCAAGGGGACGACCACGGCGCGAGGAAGATAGCGTGAGCGGATCTCGTGCTCAAGCAATCGTGTCGCTGCACTCTTCGCGGGGTCCAACAAGAACGATCTCTGTCGCCGGCCCGAAGAATCGATCCAGCGCGGATGCCATGTTGGGCATCGCGACGGGCTGCTGGTCGAGCACCGTCGAAAACGCCATGAGGGCCCGTTCGGCCACATCCCGCCAATCGGGGAGGCCGACCAGCGTCGCGAGACGGAGGAGGTTCAGTATTGCGACGGAATTGCCGCTTGGTTCCGCACCGTCATAGTGCTCTTTGAGCCGTGCAATCACCGAGCCATCCCCCGTCGCGGTTTCGAAAAATCCCCCCGAATCATTGTCGAGAAAAAGCGCGATCATCCGCCCGGTCAGGTCTTTCGCGATGGCGAGCCACCGTGCGTTGCCTGTCGACTCAAAGAGGTCGAGAACCCCCTGAACAAAGAACGCGTAGTCCTCGAGATGGGCCTCGAACCGTGCTTCGCCGTCACTGAATCGCCGGAGGAGAGAGCCCGACGCCTTGTCCCGGAGATGGTTCAGAACAAACTCCGCGGCCGATTCTGCAGCGTCCAGCATGGTTCGATCCAACAGGGCACTCCCTGCCCTGGCAAGGGCGCCGATGACAAGACCGTTCCACGCCGTGAGAATCTTCTCGTCCCGGAACGGTCGGGGTCGTTCCAATCGCCGCGCAAACAGCTTCTCCCGACTCCGGGAGAGCAGGTCTTCCAGCGCGGGCTCAGGCAAATGCAGGACCTTCGAAAGCGATCCGGCGTCGTCGGAGATATGCAGGATATTTTTCCCTGCAAACTCATGATGCGGATCGACTGAAGCGTTTCCTTCGTCATCCACGCCATACCGGAGCGCAAACACTCTTCCTTCCTTTTCCCCCAGCACATCCACCACCTCTTGCTTCGTCCAGAGATAGAAGGCGCCCTCTCCCTTCTCTTCCGGGGCATCGGGCTTCGGACTGTCGGCATCTTCGGCAGAAAAGAAGCCGCCTGCAGGGTGCCGGAGATCCCGCAGGAGATAGCCGACCGATGAGCGAATGACATCGGCGTAGGCCTGTTTTCGCGTCACCAGATAGCCGTTCAGGAACACGCTGACCAGCTGGGCCTGATCGTACAGCATCTTTTCGAAATGCGGAACTCTCCATTCCGGATCCACCGTGTAGCGGTGAAATCCTCCGCCCAGAAAATCGCGAATGCCGCCGGTGGCCATGGCATCAAGCGTCTTCTCTGCCATCACGACCGCTTCCTGCACGCCGGTGCGGTGATAGTAGCGGAGAAGAAATTCCAGCGTGACGGGGCGAGGGAATTTTGCGCCGTTCCCGAACCCGGCATTGGTCTGATCAAACGTCGAATGCAATTGCTCGAAACAACGATCGAGGACCTCGAGGGCGGGGAGCGATTTCCCGCGGATGGAATGCGACGCGTCGTCGAGGAATGCGGCAAGCGTCCCCGCGGACTCCTCAACCTTGTTTCGTTCCGAGGTCCAGACGTCCGAGATCCGTCCCAGCAGTTCGGCCAGTCCGATCCTGCCGTACCGCTGCTCGGGAGGAAAGTATGTGCCTCCGTAAAACGGCTTCAGTGTCGGGGTGAGAAACATCGTGAGCGGCCAACCGCCCGATTCGCCCATCGCCTGGAGGGAGGTCATGTAGATGCGATCGATGTCCGGTCGTTCTTCCCTGTCGACCTTCACCGGCACGAAGCGGGAATTCAGGATGCCTGCGATGCCATCATTCTCGAACGATTCATGTTCCATCACGTGGCACCAGTGGCAGGTCGAGTACCCGATGGAAAGAAAGACCGGCTTGTCTTCCGAGCGCGCCTTCTGAAAGGCCTCCTCACCCCAAGGAAACCACTCGACGGGGTTGTGCGCGTGCTGGAGAAGATACGGACTCTTCTCATGAATCAGCCGATTTTCCATGCGATCCTTGGGGTTTTTCGATCAGGGAGAGCAACGGGCGTCTGGGCACCCATTACGCGGCAACCGCACCCGCTTCACCGTCAATCCGCTCACCGACTTGTTGCCGCCACATTGCATAATAGAGGCCTTTGAGCTCGACGAGCTGTTCGTGCCCTCCCTGTTCGACGATGGACCCTTTCTCCAGCACATAGATGCGATCGGCATGGAGGATTGTCGAGAGCCGGTGCGCGATGAGAATCGTGATCACCGCTTCATCATCGGAGACAACCCGGATCGTATCGGTGATTCCGCTTTCCGTCAGCGAATCGAGCGAGGACGTCGCCTCATCAAAGACAAGAAGTTCCGGATGACGGAGCAACGCCCGGGCAATTGCCAGCCGCTGCTTTTCTCCACCGGAGACTTTCACTCCTCCTTCGCCGATCACGGTATCGAGGCCGTTCTCCGCCCGCGCGAGGAGTGAATCGCACGCCGCCTTGTGCAGCACGTCGAGGCATTCGGTATCGGTCGCTCCGGGGTTCACGAACAGGAGGTTTTCCCGGATGGTCCCGGCAAAGAGCTGTGTCTCCTGGGTTACAATCCCGATGCGTTCCCGGAATGCTTCGAGGTCGATCGTATCCTCGGGATTGCCATTGTACAAAACCGATCCCTTCTCAGGATGATACAACCCGAGAAGGATCTTCACAAGCGTGCTTTTCCCCGCCCCCGACGGCCCGACAAACGCAATCGTCTCGCCTCCTCGGACTTCAAATGAGACACCCTGGAGTGCGTAGCGGGTGGACGATTGATGACGGAACGAGACATCGTCGAACGTCAGCCGTGTAAGCTTGCCCACCGGGACGGGAGATTCGGGCTTCGTTTCAACGGGGATCTTCAGGATCTCGGCAAACGTATTCAGGGACACCTCCGCCTCGCGATAGATATTCACGACATTCCCGATCTCCTGAAGGGGTCCGAAAATAAAGAACGAATAGATGAACAGCGAGAAGAACTGGCCGACGGTAATCATCTGCGCGAAGATCAGGTAGAGCATGAGGAAGAGGATGCTGGTACGGAGAAGGTTCACGGATGATCCCTGGATGAAGCTGAGCTTTCGGACGTAGCGCACTTTCTTCAACTCCAGGGCGAGGATCTTCTCCGTCGTTGCGTTCAGACGGCGCACCTCCTGGCCGGCAAGACCCAGGCTCTTCACGAGCTCGATGTTCCGCAACGATTCGGTTGTCGAGCCGGCAAGGGCTGTCGTTTCCGTGACGATCGTTTTCTGGATTGCTTTGATCTTTTTGCTGAGAACCGAGCTGAGCACGCCGAGAAGCGGGACCGTCGCAAAGAACGCAGGGACGATAATCCAGTGGACGGTGAACCCATAGATCATGACGAAGATGACGCCGATCAGCGTCGTGAAGAGGATATTGATCGAGACAGAAACGAGCCGTTCGACGTCGGAGCGGACCTTTTGCAGTTTCCCGAGGGATTCCCCGCTTCGCTGATCCTCAAAGCGCGCGTAGGGCAACTGCAGGGAGTGCGCCAACCCGTCGGCATACATCTGCGCGCCAAGACGCTGGGTGATGACGTTGATATAGTAATCCTGAAAGTTCTTTGCCACCCGCGACACGAACGCCACACCGACGGCGGCAAGGAGCAGGAGAGACACGCCCCGGAAGAACTGAGCCGTCGTGTATTCTTTGAATCGAGTGGCATAGCGGTCGATAACTTGCCGGAAAATCAGCGGATCGAGGAGAGAGAAGACAATATTTACCGCCGCGAGAATGAGCGCAAGCAGAATCAGCTTCCAATACCGCCGGAGGTAAGGGCGCAGGGTATTCATAAAAAGAACGGAGTTTGTTCTGAATGCATTATGATACGGATTCGCTCGTTGAAATGCATTTCGCCGCCCACCGGACAGGGTTCCCGCACCGCCTCCGGAAGGGCCGCAATTTGCCTCCTCCTCGCAGTTTGGGAATTCGTGATTGAATTTTGCCTTCAGTTTTCGTACTTTGAGTGCATCCAATCGGGGCTGTAGCTCAGTTGGGAGAGCGCGTGAATGGCATTCACGAGGTCAGGGGTTCGATCCCCCTCAGCTCCACGGCCCTCTCTTCGGCTCGACCGAAGAGAGGGCCGAATTAAGAATTCTGAATTCTTCGTTCTTAATTCGACAAGCCTACACCTGCCAGTCGCCCATATCGTCCTTCTTGATACCACCATCGGTTGAAGTGATTCGTACCTCTAAGGTGTAAAACGTCTCGGAGGTTCTACCATGAATGACATCGGTACGGCATTCAGCGCTCCGTTCAAGGACCCCGATTGGGGCGTGAAATTCGTGATCGGAGCTCTCGTCGTTCTCCTCTGTGTTACAGGATTAGGATTCTTTGTCCTGGCGGGATACTTCGTCGAGCTGACGCAACGGGTCATGCGTAAGGAACAGTACCCCCTTCCGGCCTGGACCGATCTGGGTGTGAAATTTATCATGGGCGTGAAATATTTCGTGGTCTGGGTCCTTTATCTTCTGCCTGTCGTTCTTCTATCTCTGCCCCTGGTCGTCCTTATAGCGCTCGCAGCGTTGAATGAGACCTCGGCCGCGACAGCAGTGGTCGCTTCGATCTACCTTTTCGCATTTGCCCTCCTGGCTGCACCGTACGGCGTGCTCCTCTCGTTGCTTTCCCCTATTATCGCCTTTCGATTCGCAGCGCACGGGAAGATTTCGGAAGCCCTCGATCTGAGAGCGATCCTTCGCGCCTTCAAATTGAACTGGGAAAGCACCGTCGTGGTGGCTCTGCTGGCAGTCGGAATTCACTCTCTTGGAGCGATCGGGATTATCGGAGTGGTCGTCGGGGTCTTGTTTACATTGTTTTACGTCTACCTTGTTTCCGCGTATCTCTACGGATTGCTGTATTGTGATTATCAGAAGAAGGGTGGAGAGGTGCTGGTGTGAAGACGACGAAGATTGTGTGCGGCGGGCTATTGGTCCTTCTCGCCGGTGGGTGCAAAGACGTGAATCCGGGTCTCGCAAACGGCCAGAGCCCGTCGAATATCTTTTTCCCGCCGAACAATATCAGTTATTCGCGGCAAGTTCAGCCGCTGTTCAACCAGGCGTGTTCCCTCGTGGGTTGTCACGACGACGGGAGTACGGAAAGCGTCTTGCACCTCACGAGCTACGCGAACCTGATGTTCCAGCTCCCCGGTATTGTCGTCGCCGGCAAACCCGATCAGAGCAATCTCGTCCTTCGCATCCAGGGAAGTGTCGGCCAACGCATGCCGCCGACGACAAATCAACTCAACGATAATCAGATCAACGGCATCAGAGCGTGGATCGTGGAAGGCGCGAAGAACAACTAGGGCTCAAGCTTCAGGGGTTAGGGGACAGAAATTGATTATTGCGAATCGCGCCGGGCTCACGCAGAGATCTGCCAGCAGTATAAAGGGGGGCGTCGGAAGAAAGCGGTTCGCTTTTCTCTCGCAGTCTCATGGTCTTACACTCCCCGAGTCTCCCCCTCTCCCGATCTCCCCATCCCCCTTTCTCTCTGCTCTCTCGCCGATTATCGGCTTCTTGGATTTCGTCCCCAATGGAGCTTCGCCCGGAGCACATCAAAGTACGATTTGTCAGGACGTTTGACGAGCCGGACGGGGAAAGCGGCTTTCCTGACATTCAGTTCGATGGGAGGCCGCAGGGGGACCTGGGTTTGTCCGTCGACGGAAATCAGCACTTCATCGCTTGCGGATTGGACGATCACCTTTACCAGGCTGGTCTCAGGAACGACCAGCGGACGGGCGCTCAGAGTATGCGGAGAGATCGGGGTTATTCCGAAGACGCGACTTCCGGGCGTTACGATCGGGCCGCCGTTCGAAAGCGCATAGGCCGTGGAACCGGTCGGGGTGGAGATGATGAGACCGTCTCCCCGATATGTGACGGCGTAATCGCCGTCAATATGCGTTTCGACATCGATCACGCGTGACGATCGTGATTTATCCACCACGATGTCGTTGACCGCGTTGAATGTCCTCCCAGGGGTTGAAGGGGACGTCGCTTGAAGCACCAGACGCTCCTCGACCCGGTAGCGTCCGGCCACCAGATCGCGAATTGCTGTCGGCAACTCCTCCGGTGTCACTTCTGCAAGAAATCCCAGCTTCCCGAGGTTGACCCCCAGAATCGGCGTCCCGCGCTCCCCAACTTCTCTCGCCGCCGCCAGAATCGTTCCATCTCCGCCAAATGCGACAAGAATGTCTGCCCCGACAAAAGTGACGGCGGACTCGCAGACATGACTTTCGGGAACGATCTCGTCGACGACGGCGAGGAGGTCAGCGATGCGCCGGTCAATGACGTAGGCAATGCCCATTGCGTCCAACGCACGGGCAAATGTCCCGACGGCCTTGCGAAGTCCGGGTTTGGAGATATTCCCGCTGATGGCGAGCTTCATGATTGCGTATCGCCGCTTGGGGCGTTGTCGTGAGACGGCGGTGGCTCCGGCTTCGCAGCTTCATCCACATAGTTGAGCCGAAGCTCGTGCAGGATCTGCGTCAGAAATTTCTCTTCATCACTGGAGAGATTCCCCTTGGTCTTGTCCCGGATCATCTCCAGCATGTCGATTGACCCCTGGGCACCCTGCAAGTCGCGTTCGATCGTATCCGAGAGGGGGTTCTTCACCTTCCCCAATTGTTGCATCGTTGCGGAGTGGAGGGAAAAGACGAGTTGCATGAAAAGAAATCGTTGCTTTTCGGTGTGTTCCATGCCGTTGGCCCTTTCAGCGGGATGAACGTGCCAGATCCCATAGTTTTGCATATTTCACAAACACATAGGTCGAAGAGACGACACAAAGAATCAGACCATGGATACCGTCAAGAAACCCCAGACGGAGAACATACATTTTGAAGAACATGAAGGGCGGCCTGACAATCAGGTCTGCAAGGCGGGCCGAACGGCCCGCGGCCCGAAGATCGTCTGCTGCCAGGCTCGTGTACGCGTTGAACTTCTTAAAGTAGTGATCCAGATCGCCGTCGGTGAAGTGCGTAAGATCATTCCGGAGATGCCCCAGGGAACCTTGCAGCGTCAACTGTTCGTGGACTCTGGTTTCGCTGAACCGGGCACTCCCGCGACGGAACAATCGGACAATGCGTCCCGGATACCAGCCGCAATGGCGGATCCACTTGCCAAGGAAATACGCTCTCCGGGCAACATCGTATCCCGCAACCGAGGGCGGGTCGTCGCGGATGGTCTTCCGAATTTCTTCCGCGAGCTCACCGGGAACACGTTCGTCCGCATCGAGCCAGAGAATCCAATCGCCGCGGGCCTGATCGAGCGCCGCGTTTCGCGCCTGGCCATATCCCTTCCACTCGATACTGATGATGTCGTTCGTATAGCGGCGGGCGAGCGCGACCGTCTGATCCGCGCTCCCGGAATCCACGACGATGATCTGATCCGCCCATCGAACGCTTTCAAGGCACTCGGCGATGTTGCGTTCTTCGTTCAGTGTCAGCGTCACCACCGTGAGGGTCGCCATGGTCAGAGGCCTGGTTCTTCGGGAACAAATCTGTTGGTCGACAGGGCCAACCCGACGCTGATCCAGAAAAGAATGACCACCTCCTGGTCGCCGAACGTCCAGTCGGTCAGTCCGGCAATCTGAAACCCTGCGAAGACGGCAATGGAGCCCAGCGTGACCGCCGCGGCAAACCAATGGGATTGAACGCGGCGGAAGATGCGACTCTCCGCAATAACGATCGACGTAAAGAGCAGGAGAATGACGGTCAGCCCGAGCGCGCCGTGCGTCACCAGAAACTGCATGATAATGTTGTGCATGTGCCCGAGACGCTCAATGGGGTCGTCGGGCCGCATATGCTGACCGATGAGTTGGCCGAGGTCGATATCGCCGACTCCGAGGATCGGATGTTCTCTGAAGCTCTCCAAGCCGATGCGCCAGAGCATGAGCCGGGTCATGTTGTCGTGGTGATGGATGTTCGTAATGCTTTCGAGACGCCCCATGACATACGGCGACGCGAAAACCAGCATCAGCACGATCCCTGCGACGAGGACGACCAAAAACTTGCGGTTGGCGATGAGGGTGATGAGCAATGCGCCGATGACGGCGGCGACGAACGGCCCCCGCGTCACGGTCGCGTACAGTGCAACCAGGACCGGGACCAGCGCAATGGCGGCGATCAGGCGAATTTTCGCGGGCACCCGGGGAATCACCGCGAAAGGAAGGATCAGGAGAAACGCGATCATCATGAGCTCGGACGTCGTCATATAGAATTGGAAGATACCGAGTCTCACGATTTCTCCGGGCCGCGAAAGAAGGAGCTTCGCCAGCCCAACCAGCGCGACAACGACCGCCGCACCGAGAAGGACAACAACCGTTCTCCTGGCAAGGGTCTCCGTGGAGATCCACGTCGCAATGAAATAGACGATCCCGATCAGGAGAAGGCGTTTCGAAAATAGTATCGACTGGGCAACATCCTGCGAGAAGATGGTTGCGAGGACTTGAACCACCAGATAGGCGAGGAACAACCAGTCAAACGGCGTCCGGCGAACAAATACGCGTCGCTCCACCACCGTGATCAGCAGCCAGCAGATGGCCATCACGCCAAGGGCGATCGAGTTCACCGCAATCGAAAAGAATTCTGAAACCAGAAAACAATAGAAGGCCCCGAGCATCACCCGGAAGAGCGTCAGGGATGCGGGGGAACGAAAGACCGGGGCGCCGGTATGGCTGTCCACCGGCTCAGAGACGGAACTGAAGGTCATAGAGTTTCCGATACAGACCGCTTTCGTGTTCAAGCAAATCGGCGTGTTTTCCGGTTTCGACGATCTTCCCGTTTTCCACCACCACGATTCTGTCCGCATGCTGGACCGTCGAAAGCCTGTGCGCGATGACAATGGAGGTGCGCCCCGCCATGAGATGCTCGATCGCCTCCTGCACGAGAATTTCCGACTCGGTGTCCAGCGATGATGTCGCTTCATCGAGGATCAGGAGCGGTGGATTCTTCAGGATGGCCCGGGCAAGTGCCAGGCGCTGGCGCTCCCCGCCGGAGATCTTGACGCCCCGTTCCCCGATCAGCGATTCATACCCGTTGGGCATTTCGGAAATGAACGCGTGCGCATTCGCCGCCCGTGCGGCGGCGATGATGGTTTCGATCGGACATTCGTCAAGCCCGTACGCAATGTTGTTCCGGACACTGTCGTTGAACAGGATCGTCTCCTGCGTGACAATGCCGATTTTGTCCCGCAGAGAACGAATCTCGATGGATCGAAGGTCCACGCCGTCCAGGGTAATGCTTCCGCCCGTCGGGTCGTAAAACCGCGGCACGAGATCGACGAGCGTGGATTTCCCCGCGCCGCTCGGGCCGACGACCGCGACCACTTCGCCCTTCCGGATTGTCAGGTTGATGTGTTCGAGCACCGGATCGCCGTCGCCGTACTGAAAACTGACGTTGTGGAATTCGATCGCCTGTGAGAATTCCCCGACCGCGACGGCGTTGGGAGCATTCTTGATGTTCGGTTCCGTATCGAGAATTTCGAAGACGCGTTTTCCCGCCGCGGTGGCTTCCTGGAATCGGTTGTTGATATTGCTGAGTTCCTTGATCGGAGGCATGAGCTGAAAAATCGCGAACAAGAAACCGAGGAACTCGCTCCCCTTCATCGCCCCTTGCGAAAGCACCTGCATCCCTCCGTACCACACGATGACGCCCCCGGCCGCGGCACTGAGAAATTCCGTTGTCGGCGACGCGAGATTGCGGATTTTCGTCACGCCCATCACGGTCCGGAGAAGACGGAGTCCTTCGCCGGCGAACTTCCGGTTCTCGAAGTTTTCCATTCCGAACGCCTTCACCACTTTTACCCCGGAGATCGTTTCCTGGAGGATGGAGGTGAGATCCGCGAGCTTCTGTTGAATGAGTCCGCTCTCCCTGTGCACCCTTCGTCCGACCGAGGAGATCACGAGGAGCGCGACGGGAAACACGATGAACGCGAGCAGCGTGAGTTTCCAGCTCAGCATCACGGCGATCGTCAGATACACGAGGATGAGCAACGGCTGCATCACGAGGGTATGAAAAGTCGCAGAGATCCCGGAATTGATGATCGGGACGTCATTCATCACGCGTGAAATCAGATTGCCCGTCCGCTCGTTGGAAAAATAGCTGAGCGGGAGCTCGTGAATATGCTTATAGAGATCGTTGCGGAGATCTTTCACCAACCCCTGCTCGACAGCCACCATAAGGTTGGATTGGAAGTATGCGGCGAGATTCTTCATTAGGAAGGCCAGCACCATGACGACGCAAATGTTCCGGAGCGATGAGGAAGGATCGCCGGTGAACATGATTGTCTGAAACCAGCCGGCAAGCGTCACTTTCAGGGTCACCAACCATCCCGGGAGGATGGAAGGGACCGCACTTGCCACCCCGACCGCACTTTCCGGTCCCTGGAAGAGTGTTTCAAGAAGCGGAATCGTCAAATAGATGGAAAGCCCGCTGAAGATCGAAAAAAACACCGAGGAGATCACCGAGAGCACAAGCATTCCTCGGTAGGGCTTGACGTAGAAGAGAATCCTGCGGGCAAGGCTCATTGTTTGTGCTTCAGCGCATTCAGTTGCACGTTGGTAATTGGGGGAATCCCGGCTTTCCCTTCCTTCGACCGCTCCCGGTACTCCCAGATCTTGGCGTACAGCAACATCGAATAGGTGGCGTCGAGGAGAGCGAGGATGAACCCATGCATGCCGTCCTTGTAGCCCTTGTTCGAGAGAAACATCCTGAGAAAATGCGAAAGAGGACTCAGAAGGATCTTGTGCCAGCGAACGGAAAGATCCGGGTTCGCATTCAATTTGTTCGAAACCTGAAGCGAGGTATAGTCATTCATCTTCTCCACGTACGAGTAGATCGTGGGATACGTGTGGTGCAGAAGAAGACCCTTCAACCGCCCGCGACGGCCTTCCGTCCTGAATCCTCCGTGAACTTCCTGATGTTCTGCACGGTACGCACCTTTCCGGAAAAGACGAAACTGATAGTCCGGATACCATCCACCGTGCTCGATCCATTTTCCGAACGCGTACGGCTTCCGGAGAATCTCGAACCCGGCGAGATCGGTCCCCGCCTGCAACGTCGCGCGGATTTCGTCGCCGAGTTCCCGCGTCATCTCCTCGTCGGCGTCGATAATGAAGACCCACTCCCCCGTCGCGTACTGGATCGCGCGCTCAACCTGTCTGCTCGAGCCCGGGTATTCATGCTGATAGACCTTCTGCGTGAAGCGGCGGGCGTGTTCGACGGTCTTGTCCCAGCTGAACGAGTCGACAACCACAATCTCGTCGGCCCACTGTACGCTCCCCAGGCAGCGGTCGATATTGCGCTCTTCGTTCAGGGTCGTGAGAACTACCGAGAGTCGTCCCATGCCGTCAGCGGACTACGAGGTTGACGAGTTTGTCTTTCACGATGATCGCCTTGACCACGGTCTTCCCGTCAAGATGCTTCCTGACATTGTCATCGGTGCGCGCAATACGATCCAGCGCGCCCTCATCGGTTCCCGGCGGAACGTTCAAACGGCCACGGACCTTCCCGTTCACCTGAACCACGATTTCCACCGACGTGGCGACAAGTTTTGCCGGATCGAACGACGGCCACGGTTCATAGGCCAGCGACGTTGCGTGACCCAGCACTGACCAGAGCTCTTCGGCGAGGTGCGGCGCAAACGGAGAGAGGATCTTCACAAACGGCTCAAGCACCTGGCGCGGCCGTTCCGGATGCTGCATCACGGTGTTGACGAAGATCATCATCTGACTGATGGCCGTATTAAAGCGGAGCGACTCGACATCCTCGCCCACTTTTTTGACCGTGGTGTGATACTCGCGTTCGACGTCGTCCGGTACAGCGCAATCACGAACCTGCGCGTCCAGAACCCCGGCATCATCGACGTAAAGGCGCCAGACTCTGTTGAGAAACCGGGAGACTCCTTCAACATTCCTTGTGCTCCACGGCTTCATTTCTTCGAGGGGCCCCATGAACATTTCGAACAAACGCATCGCATCGGCGCCGTACTGACGCACGACTTCGTCCGGGTTCACCACATTGCCGCGGGATTTCGACATCTTTCGGGAATCCTCACCGAGGATGATCCCCTGATGCCGGAGCTTGAGGAATGGCTCCTTCGTGCTTACGAAGCCGAGATCGTACAGGACCTTGTGCCAGAACCGAGAATACATCAGGTGAAGCACGGTATGTTCGGATCCGCCGATGTACAGGTCCACGGGCATCCACTCCCTTTCCACCGCGGGGTCGCAGAAGGCGGCCGCGTTGGAGGGATCCAGAAACCGCAAATAGTACCAGCACGATCCCGCCCACTGGGGCATCGTGTTGGTTTCCCGCCTTCCATGCAATCCCGTCCGTGGGTCCACGACATTGATCCAATCGGTGGCCAGAGCGAGGGGAGATTCCGTGGTCCCGCTCGGTTGAAACTTCTTGAGGTCGGGCAGAAGCAACGGCAACTCAGTCTCCGGGACGGACTCCATTGTTCCGTCTTCGCGATGGATGATCGGAATCGGTTCTCCCCAGTACCGCTGTCTTGAAAAGAGCCAATCCCGCAATTTGAATTGAACGGCTCTTTTCCCGAGGCCCCGATCGCCCAACCACGCAACGATCCGGTCTTTTGCTTCCGGCGTCGCAAGGCCGTTCAACGATACATCGGAATTCGCCGAGTTGATGCCTGTTCCATCGCCTGTCCACGCCGCGTCATCAACACTCCCTCCTGAAACGACCTGGACAATCGGCAATCCGAATTTCTTCGCAAAAGCAAAATCCCTCTCGTCGTGCCCGGGCACAGCCATAATCGCACCCGTCCCGTACCCCATCAACACATAGTCCGCGATCCAGACAGGGATTTCTTTTCCGGTCGCGGGATTGATCACCGCGCCGCCCGTGAAAACGCCGGTTTTCTCGGCGTCGATCCCACGGTCGAGGTCGCTCTTCATCCGGGCCTCGCTCCGGTATTCGTCGACCGCGTTTCGTCGGTCCGGAACGGTGAGGAGATCAACAGCAGGATGTTCCGGGGCCAGCACCATGTAGGTTGCCCCGAAGATCGTATCGGGGCGTGTCGTGAAGACCGTCAACTGCCGGTCCGTCGATGGTATCGGGAAGTGAATTTCGGCGCCCTCGGAGCGTCCGATCCAGTTCCGTTGCTGTTCGACCGTCGATGCGGGCCAGTCCAGCTCCGCAAGATCCTTGAGCAGGCGTTCGGCGTACGCGGTAATGCGCATCATCCATTGTCTCATAGGACGACGTTCGACCGCGTACCCTTTGTCCGTCCACTCCGCCACCTCTTCGTTCGCAAGGACCGTCCCGAGGGCGGCACACCAGTTCACCGGCACTTCGGCGACGTAGACGAGCCGGAACAACGCGAGGAAGTCATGCTTCCCTTTGCGCGATAAAGCGTTCCAATCGGAAGCGCTGAGGGGTGGACAATCGGGGATCTTTGACGTGCCGTACTGCGAGAGCTCCTGGACGAGAGTATCGATCGGGCGCGCTTTCTCCGTCCGACGATCGTACCAGGAATGATAGATCTTGAGGAAGATCCACTGCGTCCACCGATAATAGTCCGGGTCCGTCGTATTGATTTCGCGTGACCAATCGTAGCTGAGCCCGAGCATCTTGATCTGGCGGCGGAAGGTCTCGATGTTCTTCTCGGTAGTGATCCTGGGATGGATATTCGTCTGCATCGCGTAGCGTTCCGCGGGGAGGCCAAAGGCATCCCATCCCATCGGGTGAAGGACAGAGAATCCCCGCATGCGCTTGTAGCGGGAGAGGATGTCCGTTGCCGTGTAACCTTCCGGATGACCGACGTGCAGACCCGCACCGCTCGGATAGGGATACATATCGAGGATGTACGCTTTGGGGCCCGCGGGGTGATTCTTCACACGGAAGGTCTCGTGCTCTTCCCAATACCGCTGCCACTTCGGCTCAATTGTCTGAAAAGGGTAACCCATGGGATGCTAAGATTTCGTTACGAGGTAGTTTCTTCGTCCTTGCGCGCCTTCTCGCCATTCGCCTTCCCGCCTTCTCCATCCCGGACCTTGTTGAGATACAGCAATGCCGTCATCACGCTTCCCAACCGCATCCGGTTCCGAATTTCATCTGCGGTCGCGCCCGCTTCCGCCATCAGCGCCGCCGCGGTGTGGCGCAGTGAATACGGCGTCACCTGACGGAGCCGGCCCTTCTTCACACCGGCGACTTCCAGATAATGATTAACGCGTTCCCGCACGCCACGCGTGGTCATGCGTTCACCGCGCGTCCTGTTCCCTGCACTCGCAAAGAGCGGATCGCGCGGCGACGGGATCCCGCGGACGGAGAGATATTGCTCGAGGACGGTGCGCACGTTCGGCGGAATCTGGACCACGGCGTCCTTTGACAGCCTGCCTTTTCCCTGCACGCGAAGCGTTGAGTCGCCATCCTTGAGGAGCAGGTCTTCGGCATTCGCGCGGATGATCTCGATCTCCGAAAGCCCACACAACACCATGAGCTTGATGAATGCAAGGTCTCGAAGCCCGAGCTCATCGCCGGGATAGACTGCGTCAAGCACGGCCCTGACCTCCTCCGCCGTCAGCGTCTGACGCGAATGCGCGGTCGGTCTTCCTGACCCGCCCACCGTCCGTGCCGGGTTCTCTCTGAGGATTCCCTTGTGCATCAGGAAATCGCAAAACTGTCGGACGGATGTCAAATAGGTCGAGACGGAAACCTGTGAAAGCTGTTTCTCGTCGAGAAGATGGCTCTTGTAGCGGAGGATATCGTTCGTCACAAACCGGCACTTTCTATCCGTCTTGTGCCACCGGAGAAATTCCCGCAAGGCACGCTCGTACGTCCCGCGCGTTTCCGGGGCTCGCCCGCGCATGCTCCTCACAAATCCATCAAAGTGCTTCCGGAGCGCGCTTTGGGAAAGTCTGACAGCCGTTGACGAGCGGGGGGGCATCGGGCTTCTGTTGTGAAAGACGTGCGCGTGCAGTTCGCAATAACAGAATTTAGGGAGAAAGCGAGGGAGAAGCAATAAGGGAGCAAGGGAGAAGGGGGGGAGAACAATTGTCACTTGACGATTGTCACTTGTCGATTGTCAGTTGGCAACTGCCAACTGGGTGGACCTTGATACTTGGGACCTTGGGTCTGTGGGACCTGGGGACGAACCAACAACAGCAATAGTTTTCTGCCTACTTCTTACTGTAAACTGCCTACTCACCGCCGTACCTTGATCACCATCATCGTGATATCGTCCGACTGCGGAGCGCCTGTCGTGAATTCCTGGATATGGCGATGGATCTCCGCAATGAGTTCGGCGGCGGACTTCTGTGAATGATCGCGGATCACCTGCTCGAGCCGATCCTCTCCAAACTCTTCCGATACCCGATTCATTGCCTCGCTTACGCCGTCGGTAAACAGGACGAGCAGATCGCCGTCCCGGAGAGGGATCGTCGCCATTTCATACGGCCGCACAGTGGGGAGGATGCCCAGGATCATTCCGCCCTTGTCCAGACGATCAATCGATCCCTCGGCGTGGAGCAGATAGGGATAGTTGTGACCCGCGTTGACGTAGGTGAGACTGGTTGCCTCAACATTGACGTATCCCCAGAAGAAGGTCACAAATCGGTTGCCGCCGGTATTCTGACAGAGGAGATCGTTGACGCGGCCGGTGAGTTCTCCCAGGGAAAGGTCCAGCGGCACCAGCGCGCGAATCGTCGCCTGCAAATTCGCCATCAGCAGCGCCGCGGGGGTCCCTTTGCCGGAGACGTCGCCGATCGCAATAATGTGCCGTCCTTCGGTCATCTCCACGACGTCATAATAGTCGCCCCCCACCTGCTTGGAGCTGATGTTGGTAGCGGCAATATCCAGGCGGTCGAGATGCGGGATGACGCTCGGGAGCAGGCCCTTCTGAATATCCCGTGCGATCATCAACTCATTCTCGAGCTTCTGTTTCTCGAGCGCTTCCTGAAAGAGCCGCGCGTTTTCGATCGAAATGATTGCGAGATTCGCCAGCGAGGCAAGATACTCGAGATCCGCACCGGTGTACTCTTCCCTGTTGAGTTTTTCTCCAAGGAGCAGGACGCCGCGCGTTTCTCCCTGCAATTGCATGGGAACCACGATGTGCAGGCCGAGTCCAAGCAGCACCGGACGCGGATCCATGGCGGATCGGATCGGGACGTTCGCGAGGGGACACGCGCTCTTGACGCCCGAAAGCAAATTCAGCAGTTCTCCCTGCGGTGCCGGACCGTCGGTTTTCGACGCCGCAATATTCATATCGGCGCCTTCCCGGAGGCCGAGCAGGTACCGGTTCACGCCGATCTGACCGAGGATCGAAAATACCAGCAGTCGAACAAGCTTTTCAGGATCGAGCAGCGACCCGAACTCCTTGCCGAGGTCGAACAACGTGTTCAACTCCTGGATCTTCCGATCGAGTTTCCGGTTTACCACCTGGAGGGCGTCGATGGTTCTTGCCTTCTCAATCGCTGTGGCGGAAATATTCGCCAGCGATCGGAGGTAGGTTTTTTCCCGCGCCAGGAGCGATCTGCTCGAGAACCGTTCACTGAACGCCAGGGCACCAATCGGTCTCTGCGCCATCAGGAGCGGCAGGACGATGCTGACGCCAAGGGCTTCGAGCTCTTCCATCCACGGCTGGTTCTTCCCTTTCGACCTCCCGAGGAACGTGAGAGCGTGCGGCATGCGTGGAATGACAAGCTGTTTTCCCTGCACGCTGGAATCGAATCCCTTCACCTTTTCGATGGTATACGTCCGTGCCACATCGGGTGCCGCCTGGAGAACCATCCCCCGCGGCGCGAGGAGCTTCCCCATCAGCGTCAGGAGGATGTGGCTGAGAATAAACTCGTGATCCAGGGAGGAATTGATGACGGTGCTGAATTCGAACAGCGCCTGGTGATCGAAGTGGCTCTCGTACGATGTGTCGAGAGGTTTCGGCAACCCGGCCTTCGATCGGGGGACGTCAGTGAGGGAGGTTTTTCGTGAGGCGGACTTCATTCGTCGTGCCGGGAACGATGGAATATTCCACCTTGTCCATCAAGGAACGCATCAAATGGACGCCGAGCCCACCGCGTCGGAAGTGGGTCAGGTATTCTTTCATGTTTGGTGGCTGGACGGACGTAGGGTCGAACGTGCGACCATGGTCGCGAATGCGGACGACGAACAATTGGTTTTCCGTCGCGACGCTCACGGCGATATCCTGGTTCGGGTCGAACTTGTAGGCGTGCTTGATGATGTTCGTACACGCTTCATCGACGGCAAGCGCAATCTTGCCGACTTCTTCGTCCGAGAACCCGACACGTCGGGCTGCGTCCGAGACAAATTCCCGGACGATGTTCAGCCGTTCCGTCCTGCTTTCTATGTGAATTGTATCGGTCTTCACTCGAGTTGATCCGTAGGACGGTGATATCATCGTGGCGTGATGGGAGTCGCTTTTCCCTTGTCGAAGAACCGGGTAATCGCCTCCTGTTCTTCCTTGAAGATCTCATAGAGCAACGGAAAACCCAGGAGGTCGAACACGTTGTACACTTTGGGAGACATGTTCGTCAACTTGATGTCACCGTTGTTCTTACGCACCTCCTCAATGAACGCCATAAAGACTCCCAGTCCCGCACTACTTATATACGAGAGATCCCGGCAATTGATCACAATATTATAACGCGAGGAGCTGAGAAGGTTCTGGAGAGCCTCCTCGAGCTTCGGCGCGGTATGGGCGTCCAAATAGCCCTTCAGCTCCAGGACATTGATGCTGTTTTGCTCCCGCAGGGCGACCTTAAAATCACTCATGCTGGACTCCTTTCACATCCTTTCCATTTGAGGACAACGAGAGTAATATCGTCATGATTCATCGTGTTTCGCACAAAACCTTGCAGTGATGAGAGGACGGCATTCTTGATTTCAGGGGCAGTGCCGGTGTACGAATCTCTTGCGACCGAGAGCAGTCGCTCGTAACCGAATTCCTCGTTTTCGTGCATAGCCTCGGGAACGCCATCCGTATAGAAGACACACACATCCCCGGGGCTGAGCACCATCGAATGCTCTTCCAGGGATTCACTAAACACACTCTCGCGGCTGAGGCCGAGGCCCATCCCGCCGGACCGGATGTATTCGACCGATACATCCGAAGCGAACAGAAGTGGACAGTGACCGGCACGCGCCATCGTCATTCTTCCCGTGCGAAGCTCCACCACCGCAAAGAGAAGGCTCACAAACGACCGACGATCCACGCTTCCTGCAAGGATCTCGTTCGCGCGGATGAGGAGATCCCGCGGGGACGGGTAGTGCGTGCTCAGGGACTGAAAAATTCCCTTGACCTCCGACATATAGAATGCCGCCGGGACCCCCTTTCCGGACACATCCCCGACAACGATCCCCAGCCTGTCTCCGCTTAATTCGACAAAGTCATAGTAGTCACCGCCGACCTCAAATGCCGGTGTTGAATGGGCATCGATTTCGAACGACACATGAACCGGCACGGTTTGAGGAAGAAGCTTGCGCTGCATTTCCTGCGCGAGCATCATCTCTCTGATCATGCGTTCGCGCTCGATGGATTCATGAATCAAGCGCGAATTCTCCAGGGCGATCGCAGCCTGATCGGCAAATGCTGCGATCACGTCGATATCGTCTTTCAGGAACCCGTAGGCGGTCCCTTTCGTCGCGTACAGGAGGCCGATCAGGCCGCTGTGGGAGATCAACGGCATCACGACGATGCTCGCAACCGGGCCTTTGGTTTTCTTCAGATGTTGAAACCGTTTATCACGCTGCACATCATCGACGACCATCGGTCCGCGCCGCGCAAAGACTTCCTGGCGGAGCAGACTGGGAGGACTTCCGTGGAGTTGCTCGATCTCTTCCGGCGAGATGTTCATCTGTGCGACGATGGTCACGCGCAACGGTTGTTCGCTGCTTGCCTCCTGTTCCAATCCTGTCCCCGGTTCGGTCTGGATCAACTCGAGCCAGCAGCTCTTTGCTTCACAAACCTGCTGCGTCATCGAGGTCACTGTTTCGGTCAGTTCCTTGAAATCGAGAACCCGGGTAATGAGCCGGCTGAGGTTGTGGAGCGATGTCACTTCAGAGCGCTTGCGTTCGAAGGCCTCAGCGGTCGGGAGATGAAAGAGGGTCGAAACAAAGGTCATTCCGAAGTAGATGTTTCCCGTCAGGATGCAGAGCTGGACCCATTCACGCAAAGGATACGAGTAGTACAGCAACGATCGGCGAAGATTCGAATCCGTCACCAGCGCGACGTCCATGCCGGTAAACGCGACGAAGAGAAGAAAACCATACACAAGCGCGATCAACTTCTCCCGCTTGGAAAGGTAAACGATCCAGGGGAGACGGAAGGAATTCATCACCGCGAACACGACCGTCACGGCAAGAAGGATGGAGGTCACAATGCTGCTGTCCAGCGGCCTGAGCATCACCACCGAACCCGCCGCGAACACCACCGCGCTGACCAGTAGGACGAAGTTCCTCTGGGTCCCCCTGCGCCGCTGGTAAAAAATGAGGTCCTTCAGAAACTTCAGCGAGAGCAGGGAAAAAACGCCGAACAGCACCGAGACAATCGATGCCAGGAACATCGTGGGATAGTCGAGGGGAAGGAGCGAGAGATTCTTGCGGTCGAATCCCTGAATCGAAATGGCGTTGAAGGCGATGCCGAGAAATGAGAGCCCGTATGCCGCCACGAGCAGGACGCCAAGCCGCCGCATCGGAGTCTGCTCCCGACTCTTGGCAGACCCGAACATCGTCAACCCGATGAGAAGAAACGCCCCCGCCACCGCCGCTTCACGAATGAGCGTCAGCCCGCCTACTTCCAGCTCGACATTCTTGCTGATCACGTCGATCGTAAACTTGACGAGAAGCAGCAGGAAAGCGCCGCCGATATATAGGAATCGTCGGAGCTTGATCACGACTCTTGCGTCTGGAAAAAAGTGATGGTTAGGCCCGCTCTCCGGATTACAGCGAAAGCGCGGCGATTTCCCTGTCAGCGTCTCTCCCGTATGACGTCGCGGGAAAATCCTTCTTGAGTTTCTTCAGCAGGGTTAACGCCTCGTCCTTTTGCCCGGCTGCCGCGAAGTTCCTCGCGGCGTTACTCATATTCTCCGCACATCCGGCATCCTTGGGATCCTTGTCCGCCGCTTTTTCGAAATACTCTGCGGCGTCTTTGTGCATCCCCAGCCCTTCGTAGCAACACCCGATCCCGGAGAGTCTGGAGATATCCAGCGTCTCGTCGGTTGGACTGAACTTCTTGAACTGGTCCAGGGCGTCTTGATATTTCCCAAGGGCATAGTACGCGTTGGCGAGATAGAACCGTGCGATGTCCCCCGCGTTGGAATTGCCGTAGTCATCAACGATCGACCTCAACCCCTTGACGTTTCGTTCCGGGATTCCATCGATCGCCAACTGGTACTGGCCGCTGTCGAAGAGCTGGTAGACGCTTCCGATTGCAGTCGACGCACCGACGTTGCTCGCGGCACGGTTCCGGCCATAGATGATGAGCGCAATGGCCAGGACGATCACCGCACCCGTGACAATGCTGATCATCCGCCGGTTTGTCTCATAGAACGTCGTGACCTTGACATACGAGGTGACGAGGGTATCTTGTTTCAACTCTCTTTTCGAAAGCTTCTTCTTCGGAGTTAACATGGACTCAACAGACTCCAGATGGATGAATGGAACGGTAGATTGTCGTGCAGTGCGCCCGTCGGGAGTCGAACCCGAAACCTTTGGCTCCGGAGGCCAACGCTCTATCCAATTGAGCTACGGGCGCAGTCCTTCAATCGCCTCGCGATGTAACGGCTCAGCCAAACCCTACTCCTGCGGAGATTTCTGCCGATGTCAACGCTGGCAGAATCTTGCGTCCTCCGGGGTAACATTCGGCTTACCTCATCGGCAGGATGAAACGGGTGGGGTAATCAATATCTGCCGTTTATTTCCGGCCAAATCCAAGCAGGGAAAGATACAAAACAATGCAAATTAATACAAGAAATGGGGCGAAAATCCCCTAGGTTCCGGATCTGCGGCGAAACGCCTCTCCCATTCCTACGACCCCGAGAATCAAAAGGAGAACCAGAACGCAATATGCGGATGCCTGTCCAAAGCTGTACGAACGAACCTGAGCGAGGATTTCCACCGCAATTGGCCGGTTGCTGTACGTATACAGCAAAATCGAAGCCACGAATTCTCCAATCAGGGTGATCAGAGTCAGCATCGACCCGGCTATGATCCCCGGCAGCGCAAGGGGAAGAACGACGGTTCTCAGGCGCCGCCAAGCAGACGCGCCGAGAGACGAGGCCGCCTCAAGAAGGCCGTCGTCAATTTGTTGTAGGGATGAAGAAATGGAACGCATCATCAGCGGATAGGTGCGAAGCATGTACGCAAGAGGAAGAATCCAAAACGTCCCGACAAGGACGCTCATTCCTGTGAGGACTGTCGGGCGGTTGAAGGCAAGGATCAGCCCGATGGCCAGCACGGTCCCGGGAATGGCGTACGGGATGCTGAGGACGACATCTGCCCCCTTCCGGACCGATCGGAAGACTCCTTTAGTCGTCAGGTAAGCCGAGAGGCCGCCGATGACCAGCGCTCCTCCTAGGCCGATCAGACTCATCGTCAGGCTGTTCCCGATCGGTTCGAACACCGACGCGTCCGAGAGCAAACGGGAATAATTGCCGAATGAATAGCTCTGCGGAACCAGTTGGGTCGTCCATGACCCTTCACGCGCAAACGAGACGAGAATGATCACCGCCAGCGGCAGAAACTCGATGCCTGCGATGAGGGCGGTGATGCCGACCAAGATCTTTCGACCAAGTGAGCCGACCTTCCACTCCGCCCGTCTCGAAGATCCCTTCGCCCTCCGCATGGCGATCGACGAGCCTGCAACAATGTTGAGGACGACGAAACAGAGCAACGACACTGCAAGCAGCAGAATGGCTTGGCGGGAGGCAAGTGCGAGTTCGCCATTGGTCTTCGCCATGAAAATTTCCAGCGTCAGATACCGATGCGAGCCCGCAAAGAGCAACGGCGCGGAAAATGACGCCATACTCGAAAGAAACGTCAATATCGAAGCGCCAAGAAGCGCCGGCCGAAGTTCGGGAAGCAAAATGGTCCTGAATACTCTGCCGGGGCCGGCGCCAAGATTTGTTGCGGCTTCAACAAGCGATCCGTCCACCTGATCGAAAGCAGCAGAGGCGAAGAGATAGTAAAACGCATTGAATGAGTAGACGTGAACAGCCACAATCGCAGGGAGACCGTCGATGCTCAATGTCGAAGCCGGGAGCCCCGTCACAAATGAGAGAAACCGTGGAAGGATCCCCGTTTCTCCGAATACAAACATGAACGCGACGACACCGACGAGAGGAGGAAGGGCAACGGGGACAACCGCAAGCAATGCGAGGAGACGGCGAAACGGAAAATTGAACTGGGTAAGCGTAACGGCAAGGACCACGCCGACGATCCCGCCGAATATTACGGAGAGGACCGAAACAAGAATTGAATTGAGCGCGGCCTCGATCGTGCTTTTCCCGAGGAGACCCCCGGCGGCACCGTTTCCCGATGCGAACGACCATCCGGCGCCGAATGCCTGATGACTGAGCGAAAGTAGCGGATAGAGGACATAGCCGACAAAAAAAAGGAAAAGCAGCGAGGGCAGGATCCATGACCAGGAGCGCCGGTTCATCATCACTCCTTCGTGAAATCGCGACAGCCATCCCAATCGACTTCCACGCCGACCTTGTCTCCAGGACGCCAATTCCGCGTCCACTCGCTGCTCAGTGCTGTAACATGCAGTCGCATTTCTCCCACTCGAACCACCGCAGTCGAGACGAATCCCAGATACTCCCGGTCCTCAAGGACTCCTGCATTCCGGGAAGTACCTGCGGCCGGACTTAGCCGTATTGCCTCCGGCTTCACTGCAACGACTCCCTTCTTCCCTCTGGCAGACGATGGGGTCCCGGGGAGAACAATGCTGAGGCCACCGCCGGTGAACACCCGCCCCTGATCATCCCATGCTCCATCAACAATGTTCGCTGACCCGAGGAACCCGGCGACAAACGGGGTTGCCGGATTGCGATACACTTCTTCCGGGGATCCCGCTTGCTCAAGATTCCCATCGCGCAAGACCGCGACATGATCGGAGAGCCCCATTGCCTCTGTCTGATCGTGGGTCACGTAGACCGTGGTAATGCCGGTCCGGCGCTGCAGCGAACGGATTTCTGCACGCATTTGCATTCGGAGAGCGAGGTCGAGATTGCTCAGCGGCTCGTCGCACAAAAGTACTTGCGGCTCGAGGACCATCGCCCTGGCGAGTGCCACGCGTTGTTGTTCACCGCCGCTCAAATAGGGCACCGGCGTCCCGGCCTTTGAGTCGAGTCCGACAGAACCCAAAGCCTGGTCGACACGGGTGCGGATCTCTTCTTTTCGCATCTTCCGCATCTTCAAGCCGTAGGCAATGTTCTCGACGACCGTCATATGCGGGAACAGGGCGTAATTCTGGAACACCATTCCAATGTGTCGATCCTGCGGGGGAAGTCCGGTGATGTCGCGGCCATCGAGAAGAATGGAGCCACTGGAGAGTTTCTCAAATCCTGCAATCATGCGGAGGAGCGTGGTCTTCCCGCAGCCGGAGGGACCAAGGACGGAAAAGAACTCCCCGGATTCAATCGTCAGACTGACGCCCCGCAAGGCCTCGAGAGGGCCAAAGACTTTCCGGATGTCCTGAAGGATGAGCCCGGCCATCGGCTATGGAATCGCGGTCAAAGAATTCCCCGTACCCTTCACATGGTCGTCCCAGTACTGCATCCATTGTTCTTCATGGTTGGAGAGTTCACGCCAATCCACCGGCATCGGTTTCCAGGGATGTTCCCTGATCCAGTCGGGGAGACTGTCGGGGGGGATGTCCGATCGAACAGGAACGCGATAGAATTGTCGCGCCTGCTCGAGGATGCTTGTCTTGGAGGTCACGAACTCATAGAACTCCTTCGCCAGTGCCGCGTGCGGAGCTCCGCGGACGATGGCGATACCCTCAACGAGAACGGGGGTTCCGCTCGCCGGCAGATGATAGGCGAACGGATCGGCGTTTCGGTGGATCTGAAGCTCGACGTCCGGCATGTCCCATACCGACAGCGGGGCTTCTTCGCGGGCAATGCGAAGATACAACTGCGTCGGATCGGCGACGTACGTCTTCGTGTTTCTGTCGAGCTTCCTGAGCCAGAGAAATCCGGCGGTACTGTCACCCGTCCGTGCGATCTCGCACTGGATGATGGAACAGAAAATCACCCGCATCGTCCCGGAAGCGGGCGGGGATCGAAGAATGATCCTCCCACGCCAGCGGGGATCAAGAAGCTGGTCCCAATCGGAAGGCGCCGCGCTGTCCGGCAGCATGTTCTTGTTGAACATGATGACTTCCGGCGTATAGAAGGTGCCGTACCAGAAATCGCCATTGCTTTTCGCTGCGGACGGAATGGACTCCGCCCATGTTGGGCGATACGCCGTCAGGAGACTTTCCGCAGCGGCCCGTTCGAACGTGGTCATCGGTCCGCCCCACCAAACGTCGGCTTGCGGGTTGTTCCGCTCTGTCCTGATTCGCTCATAAACGTCCTGCGCCCCCATATCGAGCCATTGGACCTCGACATCGGGATGTGCGTTTTCGAATTCACGTTTGAACGTTGAAAGAAGATCTTTGCCATGAGGGGAATAGACCAGAAGCGGCGTTTTCTGCGGGCCGCGGGAACATCCCACGATGATGAGAGCGGGAATCAATATCAGAGCGCCGATCTTCACGGTCGGGATCCTCTCCCCTTCAGCGATAGCATATTCGCGAAGCAGCGGAAGGCCCCGGCGTTCCCTTCTTTGAGCTGACGATACCAAACATAGGAAGTATAAACGTACTCTCCGTTTCCGTATGATGCCCGCAAATACCCGGTCGAAAGCGGTTCTTCATCGGGATCGGCGCACGAGAGAATTCGGGTATATTCACCCGGAACATCTGCGGGGAAATAGAGACCCCTTTCCTGTTTCCAGTTCGCCCAGTCCTGATTGCCGATGATGTTCGGCGAATTCAGAAGCGGGTCTTTCGGCGCGAGAATGGTAACCGGCGCGTCTTCGTGCGTCACCCTTCGGCGCGAAATCGTGAAGGGATATGGAGCGTACTCGGGTCTCCATTCCTGATCGCGCTGATACATCACGATCAATGTCCCCCCTTGCTTCACGAATTTGAGCAGTCTTTCATATGATGACTTCAGGACATTCCTCACGAGATAGGCGCGGATGTCCACAATGATTGTTGAGAAACGCGAGAGGTCGCCGTTTGCCAGCGTGGAATCGTCGATCGGCGTCGCGGGCACTCGAAGAATCCGCGCGGCGGATTCCAGCGTGTTGTCATAGCTTTCAATGATGCCCACAGAGACATCCGGCGCCACCCGGGCGTCGATCACGTGAACCGTAAATGCGGCTTGCGCAATGGTCGTACGGAGAACAAACGGATAGTCTCCCGCTTCGACGCGGGCGGGCGGGTCCAACGCAATCGTTCCTTTTTTCTCATCGTACTCCCCCGCCATCGAGAGTGAGAGGGGCCCGGATTTCCACCCTTGTTCACCGACGATCGCGAGAGGACCGTCGTACGTTCGCGGCTGCCAATTCTCGACATCCCAAGGTATTTCGAGCGGCACCGGCGTGCGGCCCGGAACAAACGCCAGCGAGGGCGCAGGAATCCTGATTGATTGGCGTGGGGCGACATCGAATTGCACCGGGACCGAGAGATCCATCGTTCGACCATCAATCTCGCATCGCGCAATCGCGATGATTTCCTGATGGCGTCCCAGCGAGTGATACTGATAGATGTCCCGGGGGACGGTCGGGCTGGCATCATCGCCGATATGGATCACGTACGCTTTCCCGCCCGTTTGCGGATACCAGGTCCAGTGCGGCGGCAGAGCGAACCGCCATGCCTCGACGTGAAGCGCGCAGTGCGTCGCTGTCGCAGCAACGTCACAGAGCGTCTCTTGTGTCGGGACGACGATCGAGTCCCGCAGGTGCGCCGCGATGGATATCCCGCACGATGTGGACACGATGCGATTCAGACAGTCTTTCCAATGGGCAAGGAGTCTCGCGGCGAGAGGCGAGTCGGAGCAGCAATTCAGCAACGAGTCCACCTTCTTCTCCTCTGCCGCGGCACGTTCCACCAGAAGCGCATTGGGCATCCCGGGATTAAGCGAGGAGAGTTCCGTTCGAAGCGGCCGGAGAAAAGCGATGGACGGATCCCGCCACAGGTCGATCCCGGAGAGAAAACTCGTGCTGTCAGCCTCGTAGATGCTGTTCGATCGCATGAGCTTGTACAGGCTTCTTCCCCGGGAGAATGCGCGGAGGTTGGCCCGATCCATGCCTTGCGTCCGGTGTTGCCGGAGCGCCTGGGAGGCAATGTCCAGGTAGGCAATCCCTCTGAGGGAATCGATGTCAAGGATATGATTCGACACATCGGCGCTCCCTTCCATCCTTCCGAACGCCCGGAAAAAGAGCTTCCGCGGTTGCCAGAGGCTGACCCCGGGTTCCCGGAGCTGTTCCGGAAACATCGTCGAGTCGGCGGCGGCGTCAAACGCCGCGATCGCGGTAATGGCCACGGCCTGATGATGCCCGTGACCGTCGATGGTGTTGTGATTGGTGAAAAGAATGTCGGGTTTGTATTTTCTGATCACGTACACAAGTCTGCGGAGCGCTTCCATCTGGCCGCCCCAGACATGGAACGCTTCAGTCGCGGTCTTCGAGAATCCGAAATCGAGGAAATCAAGAAATACGACGTTGGTTCCGAGGAGAGCGCCTGCTCGTCGCGTTTCCTCAGAGCGGATCACTCCAAGTTGTTCATAGAGTTCGGGCCCTTTTTCATTTTGTCCGCCCTCCCCCCTGGTGAACAGAACGGAGTAGGTCGACACGCCGAATTTCATGCGATAGAAGGCAAGGGTGGCGCCATCCTCATCATCAGGATGAGCCGACAGGTCCATAATAACAAAATCATTCGACAAGTCGAGAAAGGCCTGTCCTCGCTCGATCGCCTCGGATTGCGCCGGGAGCGTTCGAGGCACGAGGAAGACACAGAGAAGAAACAGTCCGTTATTGATCAAGCGTCTCATCATGCGTCACCGGATATCGGGATTAACAGCGGTCAGGAGTTCTCGCGAGACCGCCCCGTCGCGGAGGATGCGCGGGGGATCGATTGTCATGTCGACGATCGTTGAAGGCTTGCGGTTCGCCAGGGGGCCGGCATCAAGATAGAGGTCGATGGATTCTCCGAGCATCGTTTCAATCTCGTCGACGGTTCCCGGGGTCGGTTCGCCGGCCACATTGGCACTCGTCGAGGTAACAGGTCCGCCGAACAGTTCAGCAAGTAGCAGGCAGGTTGGGCTCGAAGGAATTCGCACTCCAACCGTGCCGGAATTTTGCGTTACTTGCACCGGAAGACTGGATCGGGCCGGAAGGATCAGTGTCAGCGGTCCCGGCCAGAACGCGTTCGCCAGCGTCAACGCCGCGGCGGTAAACCGATCAACAGCCGTCGATGCGGCATCGATGGAATGAGCAATCAACAGGATCGGTTTTTGCTCCAGTCGGTGTTTTGCAGCGCGGAGCCGTTCAAGGGCTTCTGCATTCAGCGGGTCGACGCCGATTCCGTACACGGTGTCGGTGGGATACACGAGGAGCCCGCCCCGTTGCAGTGTCGCCACAGCAATCGAGAGAGTCCGGCTGTCGGGATTTTCGAAATCAAGGATGAGTCGTTTAGACACTGTGCTTGCTACGGTTGATCACGCGATCGATCGCGCTGATCACTTGTTGTGGCGGAAGAAGTTTCATGCAATCAAGGGTGCCGATGGGACACACATCGCCTCCATGGATCCCGCATGGCCTGCACGTCAGACCCATGTACTCGACAACTTCGTCATAGCGGCCGACCGGAGCGAACCCGAACGCAGGAACGGTCGGCCCGAAAATTGCCACGACCGGCGTTCCTACCGCGAGCGCCAGATGCTCGGGCGCACTGTCATTCGTCAGAAGCACCTGACTCCGGCCGATCAACGCAGCAGATTGTTTCAGCGTAAGTTCTCCGGCAAAGGATACGACGTTGTTTCCTCCCTGCACGGCGATCGCATCGCATAACTCTCTGTCCATTGCGCCTCCCACAAGCGCCACAAATTGCTTGCGACCCGCGAACTCCCTGCAAACAGCGATAAATCCCTCCTTCGTCCAACGTTTCGTCGCCCAGACAGAGCCCGGCGCCACAGCGATCAGGGCGGGCTGGTCCACGCCCGCATATTTTCGTATCAGATGATCAACAATTTCCTGGTCGCGGACGTTCGCGCGAAGGGTCGGAAGAATACGATCTGCCGGCCTTAGGCCGAGGGGAATCAGCAGATCGAGGTTTCGGTCAATTTCATGTGCCGCGCGGCGGTAGAGCACCTTGTCGGTGAAGAGCGCCCTGCCCGCTGACGTGGAAAAGCCGATTCGTCGCGGTATGCCCGCGAGCCGGACAATTATCGCACTGCGGAGCGATCGGTGAGGAACGAGAGCGAGATCCGCCCCCCATGCACGGAGGCTCCTGATGATCCGCATCGCGCCCGCCAGTCCGCGATCGCTTCCATGCTTGTCATAGGGAATCACCAGGGCGACGTCTTCGTGGTCTTCGACAACGGCGGCAGCGGCAGGTGTCGTCACCATCGCAACGCGGGTCTCCGCTGACGACCGGCGAAGCGCGGAAGCCAGGGGGAGCGTCAGGATCACATCGCCGAGGAACGCGGTCTGGAATACGACGACCCGTGGAGGGATCATGCCGGTGCCTGGGTGGATGCCTGTTGACGGTTCTCCGCGTGGGCTTCATAGAACGCAGTATGTTTCCAGCGCTTATGCATCCAGAGCCAATGGTCGGGATGGGACCGGATATATCGTTCGAGCATCGAAGTGTGGCGGCGGGTGAGTTCGACGATATTCTCCTCGCTGGATCCGCGCAGATCGGAGTGATCGATTTCTTCAAAATACGCATCGTAGTCGCCGTCCGATCGTCGCACCAGGAACTGCATCACCAGCGCGGCGCCGGTTTTCAAGACAAACGCAGCAGCGCCGCGATGCGTCGCGGCCGGCCTCCCGAAGAACGGAATGTACACCGATTCCTTTGATCCGCTCTGATCACCGAGAAGGAACACCACCCCCTTCTCCTTCAGTGTCCGGAGGGCTTCCCGAATAGACTGTCCCATGCTGACCGTATGCGCGTCGAATCGGGACCGGTGGCGATCCACGATCGCGTCGATCTTTCTGTTGCGTTGCCGCTGGACGATCACCGTCATGGGCACAGTGAGCGCGAAATACGAGCTCGCGAGGAGGAATTCCCACGAGCCAAAATGCGCGGAGAGCATCACGACGCCGCGCTTGCGGTTGAGCGCCCGTGAGGCCAGATCGGCATTCACCATGTGAATCTTCGATCGGATGGCATCGGAGGAGGCCGACCATTCCCAGAGCATTTCGAGGATCGATCGCCCATAGTTCCTGAAGGCACCCACGGCGATCCTCCTCCGTTCACCCTCCGTGAGATCGGGAAATGCGTTCCTCAGATTGTCCAGCGTGACGCGCTTCCTGATCGGCGTAAGACGAAAGATCATGCCGCCGAGGAAGCTTCCCATGGCACCGGCCCAACGATACGGGAGGATGCCGCCGAGCGAACGGACGAGAAGAAAGCCGAGATACTCCGTCCACGTTTTGAGGAAGCGTCGTTTCGTTCCGACCGCGTCAGACATGCTTACTTGCTCCTTGCCAAAAACCCCGCACCATGCGGGGTTTTGGACGAGTCGGGCCCGGGAAAACCCTGCTCACGTCAGGATCGCATTTCGATGGCGGGATATTCCGGTCCGCCCAGCCATTGCACGTACGCAACATCCTCCCTCCGACATTTCTTCGTGTCGGGAAGGGGCTAATACTGCGGATTATTCATATAGATCTGGTTCTGATCGGAGTCAGGATTCAAGAACCTCTGCCAATTGTCGTCGTGCAATTCGTTCCGGTCCGTCGAGTGCACGAGGTCGTATTCCCCCGTCGTATTGCGCTGGACGAAGACAAAGATCACGCCACCCTGGATACTGTGATAGGACCAGATCTCATACGCCCGCGAATCCGATTCGCTGGGATGACGCTCGTTGTCGTCCGGCGGTCCATACACGATGTAGACTCTCCCCCGATCGCACCGGTAACCGGCAGTGCCCATGCTATGAAAGTTGGCGTTCGCGTAGGCGACTCTTGCCATATACTCTTCGCGGAACCCCACCGGTCGTCTTCGCCAGAACCCGCTCAGGAATGCCCGCTTGGCATCGACGCCTTTCAGGAGCTTGTATTGGGCCTGCTCCGTGTCGGTGGCTTCGTAGCGCGCTTCCTTGAATTCTTCATCCAGCTCAGCCTCGGTCATCGAGGCATACACGGCGAGTGGCACCGTTGAGCCCGACGCCAGCATCGTGGAATCCGTACCCAATTTCTCGTTCAGAACGAAGAACTTCCGGGTCGTCGCGGCAACAAGTTTCTTTGCCGTGTCCAACACGGAGAGGGTGAGTGAATACGTGCCGGTGCGCAGTTCGGCCAGCGGCAGCTGATCGACAATCACCAGAGACTCCCCTATCCGCTTCTTGATCCTGTCGCGCGTGAATTTCTCCCGGCCGATGGCGTCGTTCACGACGCTCCGCACGATGAAGTCGCTTGTGTCTGATGCGAACAGAAGATTGTAAGCCTCGGCATAGAAATAGCAGGGCTGGTCTGCACTGTACAAGCCTCCGACATTCGGAATGACCTCAAGAGTGTTCTTATAAAATGGTGAGTGCTGCGAGGATTTCCTGACGATCGATGCAAGCTCGATGTCGCTCAGCAACACGCGGTCGGCGCCGGCGGGGCTCATGGTGAACCGCACGCCCGCACTGTCACGCCGGGCGGGGTTGTACTTGTCGCGCCCGACAACCTTCAACAGGTACTCTCCCCGACGCAAGGGAACCTGACAGACACCGACCAGGTTCAATCCCCGGAGAAGGGTCGTTGAATCGCGGATCACGCTCGGAACAAGCCAGCGATCTTGAAACACGACCGAGTCTCCCCGGGTGACCGTCGCCATGAGATCCATCCCTCCTCCCAATCCGCTTGAATCCGATCGATAGGTCAGACTCCGCTGAGGAATTGAATAATAGACTTCCGTCAGACCGGTGGAATCATCTGCGCCACGGAAGCGCGCAAGATCGATCGATATGCGAAACTGTTCCGACGGGGCCAGTGTCTGGCTCAGTGCGGTCCCGGCAAGAAGGATGCAGAGAAGAAGGACAACGTACGGTCTCATAGAAGAACTTCTTTCGTTGGTGAGGGAGGGCTATTCGCCCATGATTTTGACCACCAGTCGTTTTCGCCTCTGGCCGTCGAACTCGGCGTAGTAGATTTGTTGCCAGGGACCGAAATCAAGCTTGCCGTCGGTCACCGGGACGATGATTTCATGATGGATGAGAAGGCTTTTGAGATGAGAATCGCCGTTCGTTTCGCCGGTCCGGTGATGCCGGTAATCGGAATTGAAGGGGGCAAGATGTTCCAGCCATTCGTCAATATCCTTGATCAGTCCGTCTTCGGCATCGTTAACGTAGACGCCGGCGGTGATGTGCATTGCCGAGACGAGCACCATTCCTTCCCGGATCCCGCTGCGGGCGACCATTTCGCCGACCTGACGGGTGATATTGATGTACTCCCGGTGATTTTTGGTCTGAAACCAGAGGTATTCAGTCGCGGTTTTCATCGGGGCTTAACAACCTTCGAATTGATTCGAGGAGCTCATCGACCGCAAACGGCTTTTCGCAAAACATATCCGCACCTGCTGCCAAGGCGACCATGCGGCTTTCGCCCCCGCCATATCCGCTGAGGCCGACAATCTTGACCGACGAGTTCAGGCCTCTGATCGCGGCAATAACATCCGCACCGCCGACTCCAGGCAACCCAAGATCTGTTAGCACGACGTCGATCGCCTCCTGGTGCCTGCGATAAATTTCAATCGCGGCAGCGCCGTCCCGTGCCTGAAATATTTTATAATCCTCGCTCTCGAATATCCGAGAGACCAGCGAGAGAAGTTCTTCTTCATCCTCGACAATGAGAACGCCAGGGCGGAGGGAACGCGGCATGGGTTTCGGGTACCACGAGTGGAAGATAGACAAAAAGATACCATATCGAAGGAAGAACTGCAATACGATCGTCGGCGCCTGCCGGGTGCGCAACTGCCACTTTTCATGTCACTTTTCGTATATTACGAGGGAGGATTCTATGGCCGGACTTGATCGCATTCTCTTCTTTGTCTTCGCCCCACTGTTTCTCCTGGGGTCGACGGGCGTTGTCCTCTGTTTTCGGAAGTCTCTCCGAGTCGCCGGCGAGAGGGACGGTGACCTTAAAATGTTCTTCTGGGCGTTCGGCGGGATGATCTGCCTTATTATTGCCGGGATGAGCGCTGCGTACTTCCTCATTCCTCTCATCTTCCATCGTTGACCGGTGACCAGGCGCCTGAGCTTCAAATGTTTTGCCGCGTGCGTTGTCTTTCTGATCTGCCCGGTCAGCAAGGGGTGGACTCAGCCACCTTTAGACCAGCCGGCTTTCCCCCCGGCATTGATTCGTTCCTCGGTTGCCATGATTCGCAGCGATACGAATCGTGTCCGCATTGGCGCAATTCTGGATACGCTTCTCTCCAGTGCAGAACGGAGCAATACAGCGATCGCCGGGGATTCGACGGTCGTCTTCGTGTATCGTGGCGAAGCCCGGCATGTCTCCGTCGCGGGCGACTTCAACGGTTGGTCTCCCTCAAATGATCCTCTCCATCCTGTGGAGAATCGGCGGCTCTGGTATCTTGTGATGTCCACGCCTCCTGCCGCACGATTAGAGTACAAACTCGTCGTCGACTCCTCCTGGATTCTTGATCCCCTCAACCCCCGGCGTGTTGTCGGAGGCTTCGGCGAGAATTCCGAAATCAGAATGGCCGGCTATACAAGCCCTCGCGACATCGTCGACTTCAAGGGCGTGCCCCACGGAATGATCGATACCCTTCATGTCGCGAGCAACATCCTGGGGTTTACGCATCCCGTCTATGTCTACCGGCCCGCTGAAGTGGATCGGGGAAAAGGATCGTACCCGACAATTGTGGTGACCGACGGCGGCGAATTTCTCACCCTGGGTCGAATGAATGCCGTCCTTGACAATCTGATCGCGGAGCGGCGCATCCCGAGGGTGTTCGCCCTCTTTGTCGATCCGCGGACGAACCCTGAGGATCCCTCCTCAAACAAGAGAATGTCCGAATATGCGATGAACGATGAATTCGTCTCATTCCTTGCTGACGAGGTCCTTCCCTTGGTTCGCAAGAAGTATCCGATCGCCACAGCTCCCGACAGCGTCGCGATATCCGGAGCATCGATGGGGGGACTCATCGCGACATACGCAGCGCTTCGGCGTCCTGACGTCTTCGGCCTTTGCGCCGCGCAGTCTCCATCGTACTGGTGGAAGAACGACTCAATCATTACGATGGTCCGACAGGGTTTACGCGAGCCGGTTCGGATCTACCTCGATACCGGTGTTCTTCGGGACGCTCAAAAGGAATCCCGTGCGATGCGTGCCGCCCTGCAACAGAAGGGATACGTGTATTCGTATGCAGAATATCCCGAAGGGCATAATTGGGCGAACTGGCGAGCCCGAATTGCCACTTTCCTCACGTTCTTTTGGGGTCATCAGTGATGCGGACCTTCATCCTTGCCTTCTGCTTCCTGCTTTGTTCTCCAGCAACACTCTTGTCGCAGACGAACCTTGATTCGCTCCGGATCGTCGTCTCCGGCAGATCGCGACCCGTCATCTACACGAACAAAGAGAATGCGTTCTTTTACGGGGAGACCAATGCCCAGGCACGGGAGAGCTGGGAGGGGTTCAACGTGTTCGGTCACAAATTCCTCGACGACTACGATCTGATCATTAACGGGAGCCTGCTGGATCGTCGCACGGCACGCGTCGCCGTGTATCCGGATTTCCTTCGCAGAACATATCCGGGAGGCATCGTCGAGGATGTCCGCCTTCTCGATTCCCTTCCCCTTCTCAGTATTGCCCTTGACATTCCTGGTCGTCCCAAAACCGTCGAGTTTGTCCCGTGGAGATCCGACGGGCTCGACTCATCGGATTATCGAACGATCGACTCCTCAGGAGTGCTCTTCATTGCCAATGCCCATCATGGACGCCGGAGTTCGACGGAGAATTATCCCGTCTGGCTTGCGTGCCGGTCGTTCAGTCCGGCGAGCGTCGGCGGGCCGCAAACGAGGCGCAGCCATTACGCACCATCATCGCTAAGGATCGATTCGTCCAATCATCCGTCGATCCTCGTCGCTGTCGGCGATGATCTCGGCGCGGCGCGAGCGTTGATCACAAAAACCCGTCTTGCCTTAACGCTCCTTGCGCAGTCACGCCGGCAACGGATGGAGCGCCTGTTGTCGGCTTCGCTTGTCGACACGGACGATCCGCGATTCGACAAGGCGCTTGCCTGGGCGAAGCTCTCTCTCGATGCACTCATGATGAATCAGGGAACCCACGGGATATTCGCGGGGTTGCCCTGGTTCAACAACTATTGGGGTCGGGACACCTTCATTGCTCTCCCCGGCGCCACGCTTGTTACCGGCCGATATTCCGACGCCCGTCAGATTCTGCAGTCGTTCGCGGCTTTCCAAAACACGGATACATCGTCAACAAACTTCGGCAGGATCCCGAATCTTGTCACGACGACAGAGAAGGCTTACAACACCGCCGACGGCACACCGCGGTTTGTGACAGCGGCGAAGGAATATGTCGAGCGTTCAGGCGACTCATCATTCATCGCCGCAATCTATCCGGTAATTCAACGGGCGACCGAGGGGACAATTCGCTATCACACCGATTCGCTCGGGTTTCTTGTTCATGGAGACGCTGAAACATGGATGGACGCCGTGGGGCCCAATGGCCCGTGGAGCCCGCGCGGAAACCGCGCAAATGATATCCAGGCCCTGTGGGCGGATCAACTCGAGGCGGCCGCATGGTTTGCTCATCAGACGGGCCATTCAGATCTGGAAAGCCGGTGGAAGGCGCTGCGTCAACGCTGCGTGCAGAATTTCGATCGCTATTTCGTTCGCCGATCCGAAGGCATTGTCGTTGATCATCTGCTGCCGGATGGAACGCCTGACCGTCAATTGCGGCCGAATCAGATATTCTGCGCACCATTGCTGGATGAGGCAACAAGGGCAAGGATGCTTCGGACGGTGACGACCAGGCTGACGTACGAATATGGTGTCGCGTCGCTTTCGCAGGACGACGGAAATTTCCATCCCTACCACCGCTATGAGCCGTATTATCCGAAAGACGCTGCCTATCACAATGGAACGGTCTGGACCTGGCTCCAGGGTCCGCTGATTTCGGAGCTCTGTCGTGCCGATCGGGCACGAACGGCATTCCGGCTCACGAGAAATTCGATTCATCAGATCCTCGACCGGGGATGCGTGGGGACTCAATCAGAGCTTCTTGACGCCATCCCGCGTCCCGGCGAACAGGAACCGCAACTTTCGGGGACGGTGTCGCAGGCCTGGAATCTTGCAGAATTCATCCGCAATTTCTACGACGACTATCTCGGCATCACCGTTGACGAGTTTTCGAAGACTGTCACCCTTCACCCGCATCTTCCCGCCTCGATCGCGACGGTGCACGCACGGCTCCCCCTGCGTCGCGGGGCAATCGCCGTCAGCCTGGACACGCGCCCGGGGAGTAAAGTCATCAGATTCGACACGCGGGATCTCCGAGACACGCTCGCCGCGACCGTGGTTCTTCCATCGAACGGCGATGGATTCACCCGGACAATGTTTGTCCTCCCACCCGGAAGGACAGTCACGATCAATTATGCATCGACCACCGTCCGGGTCAAGGCCTCAAAAGGCAGGATCTCGGCATCGACATGGGCGGCGGAGTCGGCAATTCCGGATTCTCTTCTTGGACCCTTGCCGTTCGCCACGCCGACGATTCGACCGAACCTGCGGGCCTTGCGGGGGCCCGACTATCCGTTGCTTGCCAACGCCACGATCAAAGCGACAAATCCAGTGGCGAAGCTTCTCCTCGACGTTGCCGACCCGTCACACGACGATATCGGGGACAACCATTACACCTATCCGCTCAATCCTGTATTCGCGCCCGGTTCGTTTGATCTGGTGCGATTCACCGTCAGCGCAGACTCTGCAAATGCATATTTCGTCCTCAAATTCCGATCGCTTTCTGATCCGGGGTGGCATCCCGAGTATGGCTTTCAACTCACGTTTGCCGCGATTGCAATCGACGAAGACAGTGAGCCCGGCTCCGGTCGGCGGGATGTCCCGGCGAATGCACAGTACATGCTCCCTCCCGGATTCGGCTATGAACGACTGGTTCTGATCGGCGGAGGGATCAAGGTCGAAGATGCTTCGGGAACAACTCTCGCCGCCTATGCCCCGGTGGACGCGGACACTGCGAATCCACTGGGTGATCGCGCGGCAGGAACGGTATCCTTTGCCATCCCTCTGAAATACCTCGGCGCTCCGAGCGACAATTGGCGGTACACGGTTCTCGTCGGAGGTCAGGACGATCACGGAGGAGCCGGCATCGGCGAGTTCCGTTCGGTCGAGCCCGAGAGAGGCGAATGGCACGGCGGAGGGAAGACCCGGCCGGTCGACAGCAACGTGTATGATACATTGCAGGTGAAGACGCGATGAATGATCGTTCAGCGTGGAATCTTCATGGGAAGCGTGCTTTGGTCACCGGCGGAACGCGGGGGATCGGTCAGGCAATTGTCGAAGAGCTGCTGCAACTCGGCGCGAATGTCACCATCGTTGCACGCAGTCCCGACGGGATCGATCGTGAGAGAACGGTCGTGCAAGGAGCGGGCTTTGACCTTGAGGGAATTGCGGCAGACGTGAGCTCGACCGAAGGAATTGCGACAATCGTCAAGCGCATGGGTTCGAAGCCACTCGACATTCTTGTCAATAACGCCGGGACGAACATCAGGAAGGCAACGAAGGAGCTGAGCACGGAGGAGATTGATCTCCTCATCAGGACGAACATGCTCCCCGCTCTCGAGCTCACCCGGAAGCTTCACCCCGTCCTCGCATTCGCGAATCAGGCGAGTGTGGTGAACATCGTCTCCGTGGCGGGGATGACCTCCGTGGGAACAGGGGCCCCGTACGCGATGGCAAAAGCCGCAGTCATACAACTCACCCGATATCTGGCGGTTGAATGGGCCCGGGACGGGATACGGGTCAACGCCGTTGCCCCGTGGTACATCCGGACGCCGCTGGTGGAGCCCCTCCTCTCGGATCCCGCAATCATGCAGAGGATCCTGGACCGCACCCCGATGAAACGGGTAGGAGAGCCCGGCGAGGTGGCAAACGCGGTCGCGTTTCTCGCGATGCCGGCCTCGTCGTACATTACAGGGCAATGTCTCAGCGTGGATGGCGGATTTCTGGCTTACGGATATTCGAAGGAGTAGGGGTTCCATCGTCAATATCGTTCACCAACAACGTCGCCACCCCTGCCACGACAAGCGACAGTCCGCCCAACAGAATCGCGTTCATCGCGTCATTCCCAAGAACCGAACGCATCAACGACCCGAGAATTCCGGCAGCGGCAATCTGGGGGATCACGATAAAGAAGTTGAATATCCCCATGTAGACGCCCATTTTCTCCTTCGGCAACGCCCCCGCAAGGATCGCATACGGCATCGAAAGAATGCTCGCCCAGGCAATTCCCACCCCGATCATCGAGAGAATGAGCAGGTGCGGGTCGGAAATCACCGCCATCGATGCCAGCCCCAGCCCCCCCATGAAAAGACTCACCATGTGCGCGATCTTCCGGCTCGTCTTCCTCGCAAGCATCGGGATGAAGAACGCGGCGATCGCGGCAAGCCCGTTGTAGACCGCAAAGAGCACCCCGACCCAGTCTGCCCCTTCGTTGAACGCCGATGAGGTCGGATCCGTTGCATGGTAAATGTGCGACGTAATTGCTCCGGTCGTGTAGATCCACATGCAAAACAACGCGAACCACGAGAAGAACTGGACGAACGCGAGTTCCACCATCGTCTTCGGCATGTGTCGGAGATTTGACACAATTTCCCTGGCCGCAACACCAAACCCCCGGTGCTCTTCCTTCTTCCTCCTGAACGCTTCGAGATCTTCCGGTGGATACTCCTTCGTCTTGAAGACCGTCCAGCCGACGGCACCGATGAACGCCAGTCCGCCGGCGTAAAAGGAATAGACCACGGACGGTGGAATCGCCCCCTTGGGTGCCGTGTTGGGAACGCCGAAGAGATTTGTCAGGAGGTACGGAAAGGCCGACGCAATCACCGCGCCGATCCCGATGAAGAAACTTTGCGCCGCGAACCCCGTCGTGCGCTGCTCCGAGGGAAGAAGATCGGCCACCAGCGCCCGGAAGGGTTCCATCGAAATGTTGATCGAAGCGTCCATGACCCAGAGCATCATAGCGGCAAACCAGAGCGCAGGAGAATTCGGCATGACGAAGAGCGCGGTCGTGGCGAGGATCGCCCCCGAAAGAAAATACGGCCTTCTCCTTCCCAGCCTCCCCCACGTCCTGTCGCTCATGTATCCGATGATCGGCTGGACAATCAGCCCCGTGGTCGGCGCTGCGATCCAGAGAATGGGAATGGCGTCGATCTGCGCGCCGAGGGTTTCAAAGATCCTGCTGACGTTGGCGTTTTGGAGGGCGAACCCGAATTGAATTCCGAGAAAACCGAAACTCATATTCCAGATCTGTCGAACCGAGAGACGCGGGAGGGTCATGAAGCACCTTTTCGGGGGGACTCACGGACAAGGAGCCAGAGCGCGGCGGACGCGGCGAGCGTGATCGCGCTGATCACAAAGATGATCGCTTTGTCCGGAGCGGCATGAATGACAGCGCCGAGCATGAGACTCACGAATAACTGTGGTATGACAACGGAGAGGTTGAAGATCCCCATGAAAAACCCCATGCGCGATTTCTCCACCTTCTCTGTCATGATCGCGAACGGCAACGAGACGATTGACGCCCAGCCCACTCCGAGGACCGCCATCAGGATGTACAGCGCCATCGGAGTCGAACCGGCAAGCACCACACCGAGATACCCGACCGCCATGACGGCGACGGCGGCCATATGCACGCGAACCCGGCCGAACCGCACCGCCAAAGGCTCGAGGACGGGAGCCGGGAGGAGAAATCCAACCGTGTTCAGAATTGCAAAGGAAATCGAGATCACCTGCCCCGTGTGTTGTGCGGCGTCCGCCCCCTCACCAAACGGCATCCGCTGCTGGACGAACGCAATGATATAAACGAACATGGTTTGCACCCCAACCCATGAAAGCCCGTGCGCGAAATAGATGCGCATCAGCTGGCCCCATTCCGTCTTTATCGCTTTGTCGGCGGGCTCCCCCCCGCTCTTCGCAGGAGCAACGAGATCCCGCGGCTCCGCGATGAAGAAGACCGGGATCACCGAAAACAGAAAAACAAGAACGACGCCAAACGAAATCAACGCGAAGTTGCCTGCAACCGCTCCGATAACGTATGCAAGGACGCCGAAGAAACCAGAGATCGTCTGCATCCACGTGTATCCCTTCGTCCGCGGATCTCCTTCAGGAGTCACGTCTGCGATGATCGAACGCGTGGGATTAAAACTGATGTTGATCGCGAGATCCAGGGTCAGCGCGATGACCGTCGCGACGACGATCAGACTCCCGATGCCGAGCGTGTCGTAAATGACCTGGATGTTCGGAAGGGCAAGGAGCATGAGAGAAGCAAGGATTCCGCCGACGACGATGAACGGTCTCCTCCTTCCTCCCCAGAACCAGACGCGGTCGCTGATGAATCCGACAATGACCTGACCGACGATCCCCGCCAGCGGCCCTGCCGCCCAGACAATCCCCACCTCATGAATATCGAGATGCAGCTGGGTCGTCAGCAGCCAGCTCAGCGCCGAGATCTGAATCGACAGCGCGAAGCCCATCGCCGTCGCGGGGAGACTGAGAAACGCGTAAAAGGCGTTGGTCCGTCGTTCCTGGAAATTGCGCATGAGAAGTTCCTTTAGTATTCGACGACCACCGATTCCCCGGGTTGAAGAACAACATGGATCACCCCCTCGTTGACCTCAAGCGCTCTGCCGGTAAGCAGATCGTTGATGGCAGGGCCGGACGCCCCGAGCGGAACAACCGCGGACTCCTCGCCCTGGCAATTGCCGTTGGCGATGACAGCGATCTTCGGCCCGCCCGACGGCGGGACGCGCGCGTAGGCGATCACCGCGTGATTGTGTTGCTCGAGCATGCGGAACGTTTCGTGGTGCGGGTTCACGACGAGGGAGTGATATCGGCCGCGAATGCTTACGGCCTTTGCGACAAACTCGCTGAACTGGGTCTTCCTCGTCCAGTCGTAGCCGTATTCGCTGAACAGCGGGAGTTGTTCCGAGGGGAGGCGTTGAAGCTCTTCACTGGAGAAATCAAGGCCGGTATTGATCGGGTACTCCTCTCCGAGCTCGAATCCGGAGTGAATGAACGGGATTGCGGGCAGAAACAGATTCACGATCAACGACCATCGCGAAAACGCCACCCCGCCCGGGCGGTCGGCCGCGCGGTGTGTGTTGTGGTTCTCGGCCGTCGCGAAGAACGGGATCGGGAACGTCTCGTTGTGGAGACGCCAGAGGAACTCCCTCATCTGTTGCGGGATGTGCTGAACATGCCAGAGATATCCGAAGACGGCGTTGTACCCCTCCTCCCTGCTCTTCCGGGTAATCGCGAAATTCTCGTCCCAGAATGCGAAATCCGGATTGATTTCCCGGGCCGATTTCACCATGCGTGCCTTCAGACTCATCGGGAGGGCGTGTCCCATGTCGATCATGACACCGTCAATGCCGAATTCATTTTGGTAGTACGGCACAATCCCCGCGATCGAATCCCACAACAGCCGGTTGATGTGCTCTTCCCGTGCAAGACGCGTGTCATACATCCGGATCGTGTTGTATCCGATGTAATTGAAATCGGGATGATCATACATTTTCAGGTAGGTGACGTCATTCCAGGGCGGTTGGTTGTCATCAGGCGGCCAGTCGGCGAACGCGCCGGGGATCTTGACGCGCTCTCCTCCCGAAGTTGTCCCAATGTATCGGCCGCCAACATGTTTGACGTGACCATGCCCCGGGGGCTCCGTAAAGAACCGGCGATACGTGGCGTGCGGCGGGGGGAGTTCACCAAATCGTCCTCCGTTCACGGCATCATGGATCCTCCCCAGTTCCTCCGGCGTAAAGAGCGGCGATCCGTATTTATCCTCGCTTGCTTCACCGCCCTTGCGAAGCGGAATCTCTTCGCGGATCCAGTAGAACCAGTCGGGGTGCTCTTTGACCCAGTCGCCGTCCTTCGCGGCTGTCCGGAAGACAAATTCGACAACGATCCGGAACCCCATCCTGTGTGCCGCTTCGACGAATGCCTTGAACTCCGTCTTCACATCCAGGCCGAGAACCGGCTCGGAGAGTCCTTCGTCAATCGCGTACGGATTGCGTATGGCGTACGGCGACCCGAGTGTCCCCTTGTTGCCATCCTGCCCGATTGCAGTGATCGGCAGCAGGTGTATCACTGTCGCCCCCAGCTTCTTGATGTACGGGAGCATGGCGATGCCTTTGAGAAATGTCCCGGTCTCCCGGTACCCGCGTTCGTTGAGGGGGAGATCTAGCTTTCCATTCCCATTATGATCGACGGCGGCGGCCGTCCGAAGGAACATATTGTAGATGACAGCGTTTCGGCTCCATTCTCCGCCCATATTCGGTGCGGCGGCGGGAGGATGGACTTTCAGGATTTCCCTGACGATCCCCAGATAGAATTCCGCCGGCTCAACCGCGCTGAGGGGCGCCCGGCATGACGGACCGATCCAGAGCGAGGGAACGACGTAGGGGACCTTGGTCTTTCCCTTTTCTGAAGAAGCTCTGCGCATCAGGGCGTCTTCAAGTTGCGTGAGCGCGGAAGGCTGTGTTGTTCGGGTGTCATTCATGGTGGCGAACGGAGTATGTGATGGTCTTCCTCGTGAATGTCCGGCGACATCAGTTATTTTGCCATGACGCCGTGATCATTGTCGTTCTTCGTGGTTGTTGCGTGCACAGAATCCCGGATGATCGGCTGGAGGTTCGGCCAAACCATTCGGGCGCCGGCCTTTGCCGCGAACGCGTACACATTCTTCAGGTGGGTGAGATAACCCAGATCGAACGGTTTGTCCCCGCCGGGCGCCGTCTGGTCATCGCCATACCACCAGAACCAGTCGGATCCTTCCGCAGCATACATCTCCTCCCACGCCTTCCAGCCATACCACGCCTTCGTATTCTCCCGCGGGGCTTCCTTCCATGGGTCCGGCTGACGGATGCCGGATGCGGCGAGAGCATTCCGTACCGTGAGAAGGTACGCCCAGGCGGTGTTCTCTTCGCGTTCACCGATCCAGGTGTCAAAATTGGCGTTGATCCAGGACCCTGACCAGAGTCGTTTCATGGACGGCAGCGAAGATACCGGGTGCGCCGGAACGTTGCGTTGAGGATTTCCAGCAATGTATTCTGACGTCGTCACGGTTATGACACGATTTTCCTTTGCCAGGACGCTGAGCTTGCGGTAAAACGCGTGGAGGAACGCTTTTCCATCCATGTCTTTCTTGTACCACTCCCAGGCATTTTCTCCATCGAGGATTATCGTCAGCATCCCATCAGGTTGTCCCACCCGGGGAGCTCTTGCCAGGATTGTCTGGATGAAATCTTCCGCCGCAGTTTCCCCTTCGTAGTCCTGGTACTTGAACCCGATCCTGTCCGAGAGTTCCGTGTCCCTGAAAACCAGGACCATCCACGCCGACGTATCCGATTCCCCTCCTTGACCCGCGGGGAATCGATACGGCGTGGTGTTCGGCTGATCCGGTGGATTGGATCGCGTGAGCACCTTCACATCGCTGGCGATCCATGCAATATTGTTGGACGCGAAGATCGGGAGAACCGATTGCGCAACGGATCCTTCCGCGGGCCACATCCCTGCCGGTGAAGCGCCGAAGACTTCACGGTACATCGCCACAGCTTTTGCAACCTGAGCTTCGGCGTCGCCGGGAAAGGCAAACCGCGCTGGCAAGGTATCCCTCGGCTGACATTCGCGCGCAAGGTCAGTGTTGTAGATCAGCGGGAGGATGGGGTGATAATACGGCGTCGTCACGATCTCGATTTGACCGGCATGCTTCTTGAGATCCAGCCGGAGATCACGGTGGATGGGAATCACCGACGCCATCACTTTGTACGCCTCGATGATCATCCGGACACAATCTCTCTCCGTGACCGGATGCCTCAGATAACATTTGCCGTCGTGCCGGAACTCGACATACGACGATAGATCGCAGGTGCTGCCATCGGGCATTGTCACCGGACCACGCAGAAAGTCCGGATCAAAATTCGCCAGGTAAAACCAGAATTTCGTGGACCGCATCTCCTGATCCGTGAACACGGTCCGGGAGCCGGCCGGAGACGCCCGAAGTTTGCGCTGGAGAGCTTCGTACTCGGGAAACCGGGAGATCTGTATCGGGCTGATGCTGAAGGCATTCCAGGGGTTTCGATACAGGTAGTCGATGTCGGTTGAATCGAACGCCGAGCTATTCTTCAGCATCAGGTCGATCCAGGGATCCGTCTTGCCTTTCCAGCGGCGGAGAAACCCTGCGACATCCATCTCGTTCAGCTTGGTATCGATAAACGGTCCGAGCCGATCGACATAGTACGAGCGGAGCTGGTTGAGGAGCGATGAGCTCAGGTTAATGGTGCAATGGATGTCTGGATAATCCCTCAGCATCGCAGCCATGTCATAGTAGTCCTTGGTGGCGTGTGTGCGCACCCAGGGACCGGTGAGCTGGTCCTTTTCCGGATTTACATACAGTGGCTGGTGCTGGTGCCAGATAATGTTCAGATAGAGCGGTTTCCGGTCAGGAGCCGGCGGGTAGACATCCATCGGCTGAGACTTCCCTATACCAACGGCAAGCAGAACGACAATCACCATTGTCCCGAGAGGGAGGAATGCAGGAGACGGAGCATGCATACGTGGACACTCTCTCTGATTCATTTGGTCAGAATCATCTTCATGGCAGAGGAAAATGCTCCTGCCGTGAGGCGGTAGAAGTAGATCCCGCTCGCCAGTCTCGTCCCATCGAATTTTACGTCGTAAGTCCCCGCCTGCTGAACTGCATCGACTAAGACAGCCACCTGCCGCCCCAGCACATCATAGACCACCAGCCGAACATCAGAGGGCCCTGACGCCTGATTCCTGCCCCCTGCGATGGTGTATCGAATGATCGTCGCCGGGTTGAACGGGTTCGGGTAATTCTGCATCAGGCGAAAATCCATTGGCGCCATCATCGGGGATCCGACCGAAGTCGGCAACTGCGCAAGGGAAAGCGTGTCGAATGTCGTCGAGATCGTATAGATCGCCGTCCCATAGGCAGGAAGATTGACGTTGAACGACGAGAAGTCTGCGGACGCGATGCGCACGTGAGAGTTGCCATACAGATCGTTGGCATACACTGAGTCGGGAGATCCGCTGAATTTCAAATTCGCCGTCCTCAGATCAAGAACGGCCGCAATCGGGTTGCCCGCGCCATTGACCACCGTCAGTCCGTTCTGGTCCGGGTACGGCCGCGAAAATGCATACGCCAGACTCGTGTTTGAAGTCACTCTGACGAAGTCCGACGAATCAGAAGCGTTGACGCTTCCATCGCCATTCGTATCGCGCTTATGCTGGGTGAACGCGGGGAACGCTCCGCGCAGCGTCGCCAACTTCTGATAATGGGGGATCAACAGTGCGCCCCCCGCGGAGTTCCAGTTGATCACACTGCGGTCGCGGCTCTCTTTCGAACCGGAAAGTCCATAGCCCATCCCGACTTCTTGACCGTTCCACACCATGGGGAGCCCGGGAATGGTGAAGAGAACACTTGCCATCGGCATTGTCCGCAAAAATGACTCTGTCGCACTGAGCGCGCCGTTGTTGGAATACAGATAGGCGATCCGGTCCTGATCCTGCGATTCGAGGAAGCGCATGTACAAGGCGTCGGGGCCGGGGTAGTACCCACCGTTATCGATTTCAGTCTGTAGATTGTTGAACGCAGTGCCGACGGCATTATTGTAGAACGTGGAAAACTGATTGAAGTAGAGTTTGAAATCATACGACGCATCGAGCCCGCCGGGGTATGCCCCGCCATAGTCGGCGTAGATGGTCTCGGTCCCGCTCCCGGTCCCGTCATCTTCGCCGAGCAGGAGAATGTCGGGCTTAAGATGTTTCAGCGCCGTTCGCACCGGAATGCCCATAAATTGTTCCCCGTAGCGGCGGTGGGGTCCCCAGTACACGTCGAACCGGTAGCCATCAATGCCAAACTGTGTGATCCAGTATCTGTAGACGTTGATCATCTCCGCGCGCATGTCGGGATCGGACCAGTTCAGGTTCATGAGCTGATCGCTGAACCCGCAATAATAGTTGAAGCCGGATGCATCCAGACAGTCGCCGAGTCCGTTCGTATTGGACGTGATCATCCGGTGCTCATACCATGTCCAATAGCGGGAATCGACACCGAACGCGTGCGCGTCCAACGACCAAGGGTGGAATTTGCTGGAATGGTTCGGCGTAACATCGAGAATCACCTTCATCCCGAGCGCGTGTGCCTGAGTAACGAAGTTCTTGAAGTCCTGATTCGTGCCGTACTCGGGAGCGACATTATAGAAGTCGACGATGTTGTACCCTGGGCCGAAGTTGTTGTCAATGGGATAGGCATTTTTCATAACGGGCATCATCCAGATAATGGAGAAACCCAGATCGTGGATGTACTGGAGGCGCTTTGTCGATTCGCTGATGGTGCCGGCCGTCGACATTGACTTCGGGAAGAGGAAATAGATTCTCCCCTTTTGAGCCCATGGAGGATTGGTGCGGTACGTTGAAGTGAGAATATTCTTGTCGGCATTGAAGACGACATACGTCCGCGTGGTATCGGAATGGCCGTCAACGTCCTTGGCGATAAGTCCGAAGAAATATTCACCCGGTACGGCCGGCTTCGACACCATGAGTGTCGGGGTTGTCATGCCGTTGATGCCGCCAAGCAGCGAGGGATTGGACGCGTCTTCCGACCAGACATAGGAAAGCGTGCCTGTCTGTCCGGAATCCGGATCAGTGCTTCCCGCGGCGGAAAGTTGGAACGAGGGACCAGCGTCGCTCACGGTTATGAGGGCGTTCGGAGCATGGTTGATGATATAGGTGAACGAAGCTGAGTCGGAATGGACGAGCGACCCCGCTGAATCCGCAAACGCGCGGTACGTGTTGACCCCTTCTTTGAGGGTATCGGTCACGGAGAAGGAACCGCCTGCGCAAGTGACGTAAAGTGTATCGGATCCGTTCCGGACGATGGTGACGGTATGCACCGTCGTGTCTTGCACCAACCCGTGCAGGAGTCGGAGAGGGTTCAGCGTTGCATAACCGCTTTCCGTCAGGAAACGCACGTAGCCTGCCTGCGTTGAAAATGTCACGGTGTCCGCGTTGACACCACCAGCGGTCGAGTGCGCTGTCAAAATCAACCGATGCGGGCCGTTGGGCAGCGGTTCGGGTACCGTCCAGGAGAATTGCTGCGTAGCAGAATTGTATGCGGACGGCAAGGGTGAGAATACCGTGCTGTCGATGGTAACGGAAATCGCGCTTGAATCAACCACCGCGCCGACTTTCGGGAAAATGTATGCTGAAACGGTGGGGGTACTTGTCGACACAAGCGGTTGTCGCTGGTTTGGAAGAAGCTGGTAGATCGTCGGGTCTTTGGTATAAAGGTAGGTGTTGTTGTTATCGAGACTATTGGTGTGCGCGTTCAGCGGGTCGTTCGGCCAATCGGTGACACCGGCATAGTAGAACTTGTACTGCCATGCACCGGGCACACCATTGGCGGGTGGATTGGGATTGCCCCCAAGGCGCAGACGTTTCGTCCTTGTCCAGGCATCCACACCATTGAACGTCATCGGCAATTCAGAGTTTGTCCAGGGGTTTGGCAAGTTGAACTCACCCACGAGAAACACCGTTGGTCCGCTCCCTTTCATGTACCGGAATGTGACATCCACCGAATCCTGCCCTCTTGCCGGAACGCAAAGAACGACCAGCACAATCGCAATGCTGATAAGCCATTTCATAGATACTCCGCTTCATCATGGAGCAAAGAGACCAAGGGTTGCATCATCGAGGGGAAACGTCGCAGGATAATTCAGAACAGGCGTGAATTCTTGATTGGAAGCGCTTCCACGAATATTCGGCATTAATTCTTTCAATGTCAAGGGATTTTTGGCTTTTCACCGGCAGCTTTCATAAAAAACGCCGTGGAAGATGCGTATTTCGGTTCTTCCTCCTATATTGCCATCTCACCTGTGACGAAGAGGCGCCTCTGCCGCATGAAACGCGGAAAAAATACCACACCTCGGGTTCCCCGACCATTGTTATCCCAAAAAAAGCTCTGGACGATCACCCTCCTGTTCCCGATCGTGCTGGTCTTCACGGTGGAGGGGGCGCTCCGAATTCTTCACCTCAGCCCGGACCTCTCTCTCTTCACAACCATGGAGATCGCCGGGACGAAGTACTTTGTCATGAATCCCGATGTCAAAATGCGCTACTTCTCGAAGGTCGATTTCAGCCCGGCGACCTCGATGGATGCTTTTACAATGCCAAAACCGGCGAACACCTTCCGCATCTTTTGCCTTGGAGGCTCCACAACGGTCGGCTTCCCCTATGGCTATCAGGGATCGTTTCCAACCTTCCTGAAAGAACGCCTTTCCGCACTGTTTCCCGAATGGAAGATCGAAGTCATCAACCTCGGCATGACGGCCACGAACAGCTTCACGACGCTCGATATCGGCCGTGAACTGTTCCGGTACGCCCCGGATCTCATTGTTGTCTACGATGGGCACAATGAATTCTACGGCGCGCTCGGCGTCGCCTCCCGGGAATCCGTGGCGAAACCGCGGTGGGTGGTGGAGCTCTATCTCTCCCTCCTTCATTGGCGGACGTTTGTCGCATTGAGAGATCTCTCGGTGTGGATTGGTTCAATGCTCCATCCATCCTCCGACCTCGATGAGGGAACGATGATGGAACGGCTGGCGATCGGGAAAGAGGTTGAACGCTGGTCTCCAGACTATTTGACAGCTCTGCATTCGTTCGAGGCGAACCTCCGCGAACTCGCCACCATGTGCCGCGAACACAACGTGCCAATTGTCTTCGGCACCCAGGTTTCGGACCTCAGGGATCTTCCGCCGTTTGTCCCCGGTTCAAGCGCCCGGCTTCCTCCTTCGTCCCGAACCCAGGTGGAGGCACTGTACGCACGCAGCAGGGCGCTCGCTGAGGAACATCGATTCCTCTCGGCCATCTCTCCCCTCGATTCTGCACTCGCCCTGGATTCGACACGGGCTGATATCTATTATCTCCGCGGGCGCATGCTGGACTCGCTCCACCGATACGGAGATGCCGAGCGGACATACGCCCTCGCCAGGGATTTTGACCGGCTCCGGTTCCGAACGTCCAGTGATTTCAACAATGCAATCATGGCTCTTGACAGCCCGCCCCGGGTGATGACGATCGATTTGGAGCAGGACTTTCGGCGTTACTGTCCGGACTCCCTGATCGGGCGGACGCTCATTCTTGAGCATCTCCATCCGACCGCGCCGGGCGCATTTCTCATGGCGAAGTTCTATGCGGAATCGATCAGGAATTCCGGGCTCATTGCGCCCGGAGCCGTCTGGGAGCAACGCGACACCATTGCCGACACCACGCTCTGGAAACGACGCTCGCTCACGGATCTCGACCTCCTGGCGGCAGCCAAGCGCATCTCCTCGTTGACCTCCCGGTGGCCCTTCCGGTCGCCCTTCAAGGTTGATGCGGGTCCGGAGAGCAACGACGCAGCCCTGAACCTGATCGCGGACCGGATGATCAGCGGTGAATTGTCCTGGGAACGCGGGCATGTCGAAGCCGCGGAGCATTTCGCGGGGAAAGGGGATCTTCCGAACGCAGAGAAGGAATATCGTGCCGTGTCCAACCAGATCCCGTATAGCGCATCTCCTTTCCTGCGCCTTGGAGAAATCTGCGTTGCGTTGAAGGACTACAGGAATGCAACCGCGGCGTTCGAGCGAGCGCTCGCCATCGAACCGACCTACGGCGCAGCCCGCACAGCAGGCAGCCTGCACGCGATAGAGAAAGACTATCCGGGAGCCATGCAGTTGTTCCAGCAGGCAGCTCGTCTCGCCTCAACAAACGCCCAGGTCGCGGAAATTCGTCAACTCATCGAGGTCACCGAACGTCATTTGCAGAACTGAGTCCTCAATAACAAAACATGTGGATCATCCTCCGACCAAGAATAATCACCGCCATTAAAACGGAGGCGGATGCTCTTTTTCGCAGTGATGCTTTTCGAAGCGTAATTCAATTCATGGTCAACGCGTTGGAACCGTCAGACGCGAAGTGCCATATTCTTCCATTATCGCTATATTTCACCAGCTGATGACCCGGCATTTCACATATCCGACCTTTCCCTCTTCGCGCAAAAGACTTTTTGCGGCCTTTACGATGGCCGTGCCGGTATTGTTTTTCGTTTTGCTGGAACTCGTCTTGCGCCTTGCCGGGTATGGTGACACTCTGCGACTGTTCCGCGAAACGCGTCTCAACTCGGCGACAGTGCTGACGATGAACCCCGGCGTGAAGGGCCGCTATTTCTCTCAAACGGACTTTCAACCCGGAGCCAGCCCTGACGCTTTCCTGGCAGAAAAACCCCCCGGGACCGTAAGACTCTTCTGCCTTGGGGAATCAACGACGGTCGGGTATCCGTTCTGGTATAATGCCGCCTTCTCCTCGTTCCTCCGGAATGCTCTGCTCCATTCCTTTCCCGGCCGGAACATCGAAGTCGTCAATCTCGGGATGACGGCCACAAATTCCTTCACGGTGCTCGATGAAGCATCCGAAGTCCTCCGGTATCAACCGGACGCGATCGTCGTGTATGACGGCCACAACGAGTTCTACGGTGCCCTGGGAGTCGCTTCACGGGAAAGTGTCGGAAGATCGCGGTGGATGGTTCAGCTGTATCTCCACCTCCTGCGATTCAGAACGTTTGTGCTCTTGCGTGACGGCTTTCACGCCATGCTCGCTCTCCTTCACCGATCCGACCCCAATCTTGATCGATCAACAATGATGGAGAAGATGGCGCGTGGCACGATGATCCCCTTTGGAAGTCCTCTCTATCAAGCGGGGATCGAGACGTTCACCGCCAACCTCCGCGACCTGAGCGCATCGTGTCGCAAAGCGAGGGTGCCGCTCATTCTCTGCACCCAAGTTTCAAATCTGCGTGATCTCGCGCCGTTCGCATCGCTCCACCGGGAGACGTTGGATTCTACTGCTCGGAAGTCGTTCGACGCAGGGATCGCAACAGGTCGGAGACTCTTTGCGGACGGCAACATCGCCGGCTCGCTCCAGGCATTCCAACACTCCGTCGCGGTTGATTCGGACTACGCCCTTGCGCACTTTCTTCTCGCACGCGATTACGATTCCCTCGGCATGAGCGTTCAGGCTGCATTCGAGTATCGGGAGGCACGAGACAAAGACCCCGTTCGCTTCCGCGCACCGGGCGACCTGAACAACGTCATCCGCGCGCTCGCTGGACAAGCGTATGTCGCCGACGTCGAATCCGTTTTCGCGGCGTCTTCTCCCCGCGGGCTGATCGGACATACGTTGGTCACCGAACACCTGCACCCAACGGTGTACGGTCAATTCCTTATTGCTCGCGCAATCATCGCCTGCATGGAAGCGAACGGAATCCTCGTCTCAAGGAATGAATGGCGGGCCAGAGATACAGTCGAAGCGGAGACGCTCTGGGCGGAACGAATCGTCACTCCGCTCGATGAACGCATCGGCCGAAGGAAGACGGAAATTGTAACGGCAGGATGGCCGTTTACGGAGAAGGATCGCCCCGTTGAGGACATTGCGCAAACCGATACTCTCGGGATGATCGCGGAAAATGTTACCCGAGGCCGATGGAGCTGGAGGGATGCCCATGAAGAGGCGGCACGCTATTATGCCCGGAGACGGGAGTTGGGAGCCGCCGCCGCCGAAATGCGCACCGTGGCGCTTACCTATCTGCGCGACGGGAATGCCTACAAGCAATGGGCGCGGTTTGCGCTGGGCGCAGGGTTATACGGTGTCGCAACGGAGGCGCTTGAGCTTTCCATGCGCAATGCTCCCGATGCGGAGGCCGGGAAGATGCTTGGGGACCTGCTCCTGGCCGAAGGCAAGTACGCCGCGGCCGAGGCACAATACCGGATAGCCCTGGGTCTTTCACCGCCATTTTCGATCGAAGTGCAGACTCATTATGCCCGCGCCCTTGCGCTCATGAAGCTCGCGGAGTGGCAGGCATGCACCCTGGAGTTGAACACCGTCCTTCGTCTCGATCCACGAAACCGCGAAGCGCGCGCGCTGCTTTCGCAACTGCAGGCCCGGACGCAGCCACCATAGTGCGCATCGATGATCGTGCCACGGTTCCATCACGGCGCGACCGCAGGCTTCGGAACTTGCTTTGTCACCCAGGTATACAACCTCGGAAGCAGCGGAGCCGCAAACAGACGCCCTCCAAATCCGAGCACGCGAAATGTCATCATCGGAATCGGCGAAACATTGATCGCATGCAGGCGGTCGCCAAAAATCGAGTATCCACGTTTCGCCGCTGCCTGCGCGATGAACTTTTCGACTGCGTCATCCTCCAACAAGCGACGCAGGTCACCTGCTGTCTGCTCTTTCCGTTTCTCAAGAACGGAATCTCTCGCCACCGAGTCCTGCCGCGCCACAAGCTGGAAAAGAACCACCCCTTGCCGTTCCGGAACGGGGCCGTAGAATTGGCCGGGAACCATCTGCGAGGCAATGTCGCCGATTGGAGGTCTTTGTGTGATGGGGAAAAACTCCGACAGACCTTCGTGCTCCCGTTCGTCCGGGACGCTCGAATAGGTTCGAATAACCTGCGCGAACGGCATCCCCCGGTCGAGTGCACCCATCGCCTGACGCATCTGCTCGATAGTCGCCGTCGTGAGTTGCCGGATCCTGACCCGTGGTGTGGGCAACGGTTCGCCGTATTGCTGGAGATACTTGTACACATCCGCATCCGTAAGCGCAACATGCGACTCAATGTCTTCCCGCATCCGTTGGGCCAGATAAGAATCCTTCCACTCTGCCATCTGCGATTGCACTTCGCGGCTTCGGTCAAGCCCCTGGCGCAGGGCTTCCTGCCCGAGGATCTCCTGCTGGACCCATACCCGGCATTCTTCGTTCATCGCCCCTGCGACCGCAAGTGGGTTGTTGGATTCGCAGGCAAAGTCCCTGTCCACGAGCATCCCGACGGTTTCTCGTACGGTATAGACCCTGGTCCCCGCGACCATGAAGGTGTCATCCAATGCTCCCGCGAGCCGGGCAAGAAGAGAATCTTTCGCGCCGGGAACAAAATGGTAGGTCGAATCCCCCGGTGATCGGGAAAGAAACAGGCTTGATGCCAGCGCGACATCTTTGATCCTCGGACCCACCGCGTACCCCGTGTGACCGGGGAGAAACCCCCGGAGAAACTCGCGGAGCCGGGCCTCTTCCTTGACGGCCCGGATGTGCGCCTGCACTCTCTCTTCACGGACCTCCGGCTGCATCCCCATGTACCGGGCATCGGGACCCTCTCCGGCAAGCTGGAGTATGACGAACCCTTTCGACGATTCAATCACAGGAGAAACCTCCCCCCGCTTCAGCGCAAAAGCCGCCTTTTCGATTTCGGGTTCCGCGTTTCCATATTCAATGGTCACAGTGTCCTTCAACGATTGAATACTCGAATCGACGGTGAACGTCCGGAGGCTTCTCCCCTTGATCTGCGAGGCGACAAACTGCGCATCTTCCCGGTGAGGAAAGAAGAGATAACGCACAAAGAGTTTTCTCACGGCGTCATGGAGCCCGGCATTCAATTCCCGGGGCGTGACAGTAACTTTTCCCGCCACTTCTTTCCGATAAAGGTCGTCCCGCGCAAGCAGTTCTTCGAGATGATGAAGGCCCTGAACGGTGGCAGTATCCGTCGCGATCCCGCGATCCTCCGCCTCCTGGGCGAGGAGTTTCTCTGCGATCAGAGAATACATCACGATGAGCTTTTCTTCGTCAAGCCGCCCCGCCTTCTGCCTGTAAAGACCCGGCAGCAATTCAAATCTCCTCACGAATTCCTCTTCCGAAATGAAACGATTCCCCGCCTTCCCAAGGACGAGGTCCTTTGACGGATGAATCGTTGGCTCCTGCGACTTCCCGGCAAGAGGAAGCAGAAGGAAAAGGAGGAGAACCGCACGCGATTGGAACGGTAGCATAAGCGTGTCCTTGAAGGAGTCGTCGTGTTAATCTACGGGAAGATTACCCTCGGGGCAAATCGCACTCTTGCGAACAGCAGATCTTCTCGTTACCTTTTGTACTCGCAATCGTTGTGCAGGACTCTCCGATCACCGTATGACACGTCCTCCGGTTCAGGATATCCCGTTTTCGAGACGCAAGGCGTTGCTCTTCAGCGTCACGCCTGCCGTGCTCCTTCTCCTCCTCGCCGGCCTCGCCGAAGTAGCGCTGCGGGTGTTCGGCGACAACTCGTTCGCCCATCTTGTCACGCCTTACGCCTACGATGGGCAGCAGTGGTTGCGTGTGAACCGCTCGTATCTCGAAAAGTACTTCCCGGCAAACAGCCCCCTGATCCCCGAATTGAAGCCGACGATCGTCCGCGCCCAGAAGGACTCCGCCGAATTTCGCCTGCTCTGTATCGGAGAATCGTCGATGTTCGGCACTCCGTATCAGAACGACGCAAGCATTCCGGCGATTTTGCAGAAACAGCTTCGCCATCTCTACCCGCGCCGTGAGATCACCGTGATCAATCTCGGGGCATCGGCCATCAATACCAATGTCATCGCCGATTTCATTCCGCAGACGCTCGAGCTCAAGCCCGACGCGGTGGTTATCTACACCGGGCACAACGAGTTCTATGGCCCTGATGGCGTCGGGGCCTCCTGGCTCGAACGCACATGGCCGTTCCTGACGCGGATGAAATACGCCGCGCGGGATTTCAGGATTATCCACTTCATCCAACACTGGCTTCGCTCACACTGGCTGTCACACAATCCCTCCGCGGAGCAGAACCTCATGCGCCAGGTCTCGGAGGGATCTCATGTGCGATCCGGATCCCGTCAAGAGCGGCGGATCGTCCGCAACTTTGACCACAATCTTCAGGGGATTCTGAATTTCTACAAGGCATCGCGGATACCGGTCATCGTCAGCGATATCGCCTCGAACCTCGTCTTCCCCCCTTTCGCTTCAGAGTCCGCCTGGTACAACGACAGACTGGAGGCGTCCCTGCCTTCCGATCGTTCACCTCTCCCGATCGACACATTGTTGGAATGGCATTCGAGGGACACGTCGAATGCCCTGCTGGAGTACTCTATCGGATCGTTTTTTCTCCGCGAAGGTGATTCAACGCGCGCCCGACCTTTTCTTGATCGCGCACGAGATGAGGATCTCCTGACGTTCCGGGCGCCTTCCGTTATCAATGCAACGATTGATTCTGTCTGTCTCCGGACAGGAACCCCATGCTACTCAACAGTCCATCTGTTTGACTCACTGAGTCCCGGCCATATCCCGGGTTATGGACTCTTCTGGGAGCATCTCCATCCCCGGGCCGAGGGATACTATGATATCGCAGACCTCTTTTTGAAAAAGCTTCTCGAGCTGCGGATCGTCCCTTCCCAAAATCCCGACAGCTCGTTTTCGGCACGGTTGCCGTTTGATGTTCATCGTTTGAGCATCAGCTGGCTGGACCTGGCCATCGGCGATATCTCCGTACACGCCCTCACCGGGCGCTGGCCGTTTGAACGCTTCACGACGCAAACGGTCTCTTTCGACCGGGCCGACACTGCCTTGAAACGCATTGCCGTGGAAGTCTACAGTAACCGACTCTCGTGGAATGAGGGCAATTTGCGCTCTGCGGAGTGGTTCGCATCGCACGGACAGGCGGCCGAAGCGCGCGCATCGTACGAAGCCATCCTGGAGGAGTACCCACGGGCGTACGCGGTACGGTACCTGCTCGCAAACCTGTTGCGCAACCAGGGATTGCTCCAAGACGCCGAGGAACAGTACCGATCGGTCATTGCGACAAATCCTGCCTACCCGTTCGCACACGTGGAACTTGGCCTCTTGCTGGTCAACGACGGCGAATTTTCCGAAGCCGAGCGACATCTCCGCGCGGCGATTGATCTCGCCGATCACGGTGTGAGCGTCCCGGGCGCCCTCCGCGCTTCTGCCTATTACGGCCTTTCCGCTATCGCCGCAAACCGCAACGACTACAACGAGGCGCTGCACCTCGTCGAGCAATCCCTTCGTTTCGATCCCAACTACCGTGCGGCCGCCATGCTTCGCCTGAAGATTCTCCAGACGACGAAGGGATGACCGCCCGTCTTGCCAAACGAAAGGCGAGCCTGCTTTCGCAGACTCGCCTTTCATACCGATGAAGCGTTACTGCACCCTGCTGTTTACTTCAGGAGCATCATCTTCTTGACGCTCGTGAACTGACCGGCGGTGATGCGGTAGAAGTACAAACCGCTGGCGAGGTTCTTCGCGTCGAAGGTCACAACATGGTTGCCGGCGCCGAGGGTCTCATGCACCAGCGTCGCGACCTCCTGCCCCAGTACGTTGAATACCTTCATCTCGACATTGGATTGCTTCGGAATTGCGAATTCAATCTTGGTCGAGGGATTGAAGGGATTCGGATAATTCTGCTCGAGCTTGTAGACGAGGGGCAGTCCTCCGAGCGTGGTGATGCCCGTCGTGCTCTTCGGTCTGTGGAGATTGAAATCCCAGGCGCTATAGAAATTGGGATCGATGCTGCCCCAATCCGTGGCGACGGTGAACACGGTGTCAACATCGCTGATGTTCTCAACGTGGTTGTTTCCGAATCCGCCTTCGTTGTCGGAACCCTGGATGCCGAACTTGTAGACCTGGCCCACCGTGTTCAGCGTGGTATAATGGAAGATCACTGAATAGGTGGTGTCGCCGGCGGTTTTATCGCCATGCGTTCCATCATCCCACATTTTGCGAGCGCTGGTATCCGTCGCAATAAGGGAACTCCATGTCGCCCAGTCCGTGGCCAGAGGGCCGTTCGGTCCGCCAGTCGCAGGGCCGTTGATTGCCACACCCCAGGCCTTGATGCTGTCGACTTTGATCACCGTCGCCGTACCCTGACCGGCTTTCAGCGTGTCCCCTGCCCAAATCTGGTAGTAGGCGGGACGCATGTCAACGGTCCACGTCACCGTCATGTTGTGCGCGAGGTTCCGGAGGTTCTGGAAGTAAGGCTGTCTGCGGCCGGAGGTGAGTCCGGAAATCGTATCCAGCACGGTGACGTTCTTCGTCAGCGGCGCGTATTGCCGGCGTTCATTTTCCGAATTGATGTCGCCCGCATACTGGAAGTTATAGAACACTTCGCGGATGTCCTGCCCGTTTTTGTGGAGATAGTACTGGTAGTCCATCTGCTTGTTCAACGACGTGATCATCGTCGCCTGACCGCTATAGATGTTGGTCAAGCCAACGCGGGCAAGGATCGTTGTGCGGACCGAATCGGCCGTATTGAACCAACCCGATTGCACTTCCACCGTGTCGCCGATGTTAAAGCTGGCCTTGTTGCGGGCCGCGGTCATGTCTACACGCCATGTGAACGTCACGGTGTCGGCGTTGGTCCTGCCGCTCGGCTTCACATCGCCGAAGAACACCCACTGCAAGGTGGTGTCTTTCTTACCGGCGGGAATGGTGAAATGCCTGTTCCCCCCCGGATACGGCGGGTTGGCGAGTTGTTCGGAGCGCTGCGTCGCACCATAGCTCCAGTTCGAGCCGAGGCGGAACTTATACGCGACGTCCTGCCCGGCAGTCACGGAGTCCTTCTTGATATGCAACACACCGTGATAGAATCCGCCCGGCGCGATCGCGAAGGCGCCCGCGCTGTTCGTCGGTGCAGTCTCACGAGTCAAGTACAGCGGGGTCCCCCAGTCGAGGTTGGCACCCTGACCCGCGGACACACCCGTTCCACCGCCGAGAATGCCGACCGAATCGACATCTGGTGCCGTCCAACCATAGAGCGCGTTGTCGGAGACACCCTGAACATTCACTCGTACATACACATTCAGGAATGTGTCCGTCGACGCGGGAACATACGGGAGAGCATATTCCGTGATGTTCTTCCCGCTCGGGAAATGACCGTTGTTCCAAAATTGGAGGAGAAGCGTCGTGTCGTTGCTCGGGACAATCACATCTCTGTTCCCGTTGCCTTCAATGGTGTTCTCTTCCCAGCCTCCGCTGCCGATGCGGATCTTGTATGCCAGCGTGTCGCCCTGATTGAATTGCAGGGTGGTTTTCCAGTAGTCGCCACCGACATTTGTCAGGACGGCTCCGGATCCCCAGTTTGTCAGGACTGCCGAACCGGCAGTATCTGCACCCGCAGCGCCCGTCAGGACCACGTTGGCATTCGCGTAGATCGTGTCGGGCACGGTCGCCGTGTTTACCAGGAACGTGACATTGCGCTTCTGCGCGTAGGTCGCGCCCGGCAGAATCAACAACACTGCCAGGACCGCCACGCTCAGAAAGAGTAGGTACCTCTTCATAAATCCTCCTCGAAAAATGATTGTAACATTACAGCACGGATAGTGGATGGTGTCAATGGTAATACCGTACGACAACCTGCGACGTTGGGTGATTCGCTCCTTTCAGAAAGTGAACGTTGCGTATCTGTCTTAGAAGCCGATCGCAAGACCGATCGTGCTGAGATTGCCGAAGACGCCGAATTTGGTCCAGGCGTAGTCGACCTGCAGCGCGACGACGCCGGGGATCTGGTAGGAAACGCCGGCCCCGAGCGAGAGTCCCTGTTGCTGATTGGTCTTGTTGAATGCAGGTTCGGATCCCACAAGGGATTGGAACCCGCCCCTGACAAAGAACGTTTCCATGTAGCCGATTTCCGCGCCGAGATTTCCTGAGATATTATTATCGCTCGGACGAAGGGCGTCTGCAGCCACGGTGAGCCGAAAGTCATCGGTCTTTATCGCATCCATCGCAACGCCCACCCGGAACAAGAGCGGCATCGGCCACGAATCGGTCTTCAGGTCGCCGACCAGATTCTTGTTCCCCCCTGGATTCAAGGGATCAATGTCGATCTTGTTCAGCAGGTCCCTCCCGCTCAGCGTCATGTCCCCTCCAAAATTCGACATCGACATTCCGAGGCGCAGACCGTTGAAGTCGGTAACGAAGAGAAGCCCGAGATCGAACGTGATATTCGACGCCGACTCATTCCAGATGTTCTGGGTCACATATTTTGCGGATCCGCCGATCGAAAAACGATCGGTCAGCCTTCGGCTGTAGGAGACGCCCACCGCAAGGTCCTGCGCGTCCCAGTACTGCCCCGTTCCATCGGGATTGTCGACCGTGGTGATCTCCTCCGAACCGTAATCGAGCTGGGTCACGCTCACACCGATGGCATCATCGGCGTCCACATCCACCATCAGTCCGAACCAGCGGAACTTCGTCCCGACAAGCCAGTTGGTGTTGGCGAACACAAATTGGTTCTTGGAGGCCTGGATGAAGGCACCCGGATTCCAGTACAGGGAGGTAACGTCGAAGCTCGATGCAACGTAGGCCCCTCCCATGGCGATCGCCCGCGGTCCGACCGAGATGCCGAGAAACTGCGCCGCAGTCGTGCCGACTTTGGACTGGCTGTACCCTCCGGTGCTCAGGCAAAACGCGAGAGCGATGAGGGCCACTGTTCGTATCATGATCGATTTCATAGCGGTAGTCACCATCATTTGATGATCGCAAGCTTGCCGGTGGTTGTCCCGACCGGAGACTCGACGACGTAGAAATAGACGCCGAAGGCAATATCCAGGTTCTCAGCGGTCTTGAGGTTCCAGGAGACGGTTCCGTCGTCCATGCCGCTGTCATGCTGCAGGGTTACGATGTAATCACCGCGTGCCGTGAAGATCCTGATTGTGGCGTTCCGTGGGACATGGATGAAATCGATCTTCCGTTCCCCGCGACCGCTCGTTACTCCGGGATTCAACGGAAGCTCGAACGAAGAGGCGGTGACGTATGGATTCGGGACGGCACGGACGCGATAGACGGACTGTGCTGCCACCGCCTCATCGATGGACGGTTTCACGGTCGCAAACTGGAAGACGTCTCCCTGTCGGAACGGCCGCTTGGTGCGAAGTTTCAGGGTATCGCCGGTCGTGAATGCAATGACAGAATCCGGATGCTTGACAGGATCCTGAGCCGTGAAATTCACGTCCCAGGTCCAGTGCAGCTTTCCGTTCGGCGATTGTTCGACGAACACCAGTTCGTCTTTCGGAGAGAGGACACCGTTTCCGACCGCATCGACAAAGATGAACTTGACATACACGCTGTCGGTCTCATTGTAGATCCGGAAATTGACGGGCGCCGAGAACGGATACAAATCGGGATCGGCATAGGATGTATCGACAACGTGATCGCTGAATTCGACCCGATAATTCGCAGGACGCCGATAGCCGTTGAAATAGCGCACTGGAGGGCCGGGATCCTGCGTTGCGAGAGGTGTCATGCCCCAGGCGTACCCAAGCCTTCCGACCCAGCGCGAACCGGTCCCCACACTTGTATCCACGGAAACGCTCCAGTTGTTCTTGAAGAGGAGCGAAACCCCGTCAAACGCGTCTGCATCCTTGCTGTCGGAGAGGAACGGCGTCCCCTGGATGTTCGGACTGCGATACACGGGGAAGTACTGATAGCTGACCGTATATTCTCCCTTCGGGAATGTTCCCGGGCTGGTTCCCCGGATGTTGCCATGGAGCGTGTCCAGAATATAGGCGATAGGATTCAGGGTTGTCCCCTGGGCGTTGACAACCGCAACGCTCGAGCCGATCAGATGCTGTCGTTGAAGATGCACGATCGTCGTGTCTTCCCCGGTGATTTGTTCCGACACTGTCTGAAGGTCACGGACGGAGTAGAAGGAGGTCCTTCGGTCCCATTCGGTCGAATCTGCGGCATCGACAAGTCCGTTCCCGTTGTTATCAACGCCGTCCACCTGCGTATCAAGGAATTCGACCTGGTATGCATGTCCATTGACCGCGGAGGGATTCAGGACCTGATACGAGGCGGAACCGGTCCCGTAGGATTTCACGTGGACAATCGGTGCCAACGGGTCCGGTGCAACGTAGCCTGCGACCGGAGCGTTCGGGGTTACGACAGCGACGTTTGGATCATACACGATCGTGCCGTTCGGGAGGATGGAAACGGTAAACTTGTTCTCCGAGGGAAGAATGCCTAACGTCGCATCGCCCCGGTCATAGGCAACCACCGCGTAAAAGTAGCGCTGTCCGTTCTTGACATCGGTGTCAACAAAACTGTGCTGTAAACCGTTGTCGCTGCCGAGGTAGTAAGAATACCCCGAGATATTTTGGAACAGCTCCCCGGTGGCCGGGAAATATCCGTTGACGGAGTCGATGAGGTCGTACTGTTCGAGGGGACGGTACCCCTGCGCAACGCCGGAACCGTCAGTGATCGTGAAGATGTCCGAGAAATCCGGGCTTGTCGATTTGTAGATCTTGTACCCCTCGAAATCATGCGTCAAGAGGACGGGGTCGACGCTCGCCTCTGATTTCCGGTCCCAATACAACGTGACCTTATGATCTCCGGGGACCGCGGTCAACGTCGGGCGGTCGGGAGGAGTCGGGAACTGATAGTTTGCATCGTAGATCTTCTGAACCGTCTTCTTGTTCTTTAAGAGGTCGGCAATGTCATTGTCCACGCTTCCCCCGTTTCCACCGCCGTACACGAGTGCCAGGGAGAACCTTTCCGTTTCTTTCGCAAGAAGAGGAAAGAACCCCGAGCCATACGTAAAGTCGCCATCTTCGCCGTTTACAGGCCTGTTGTTCTGGATGGATTTCGGCACGGAGAAGAATCCCGGCTTCAGCTGATTCCAGAGTCCTTCATCGTCGCCGAGCGAGATTTGCGACGCGGGGGTGAAGTAGAAGAAACTTGTCAGCCCGATCTGGTCCGACTCGCGGACGTCCGTCTTGTCGACGTGCGGTTCGCCCGGCAATCCCGTATCATGGCCGTTGTTGTCGTAGCCCGATGTCGGCAACCCGTCGCCCTCCCCGAAATCGCCGGTGTTCGGTATCCCATCGCGCCCGACGTCGTCATGGACGATGTCCCAGTCGCGGTTGTTGTCGATCCTGTCGTCGCGCCGTTCGTCGATCATGCTGTAGGGGCTCGTCCCCAAATTCGCGACGTAGTCGATATGACGGACCGGCCGCAGGATGTCGATCAGCGGGATCTGGGTGTGATCGTTGTTGGGCCACTTGATCTGATGATAATGCACATAATAGTTCTCATCGATCAGACCATTGAAGTTGTTGTCCACGCCGTCGTACGCATTCGGGTTGATCGCCTCGACTTGCGTCGCCCCCACCGTCTGACGAATAACGTTCCCTTCAGCAACTTTTGTGATTCCCGGCTTGATCCAGGTCGTAAGACCAAGGGTGTGCACCTGGACCGAGTCCTGATTCGGGAGGGTATACAGTTGACGGCTGAAGTCATCGTTGATCAGCACGATCTGCTGTCCGGGCATCAGGGTGACCGAATCAAAGCTGGTCTGGGTGAATTGCGGTGCCGTCAGACCCACGGTCGAAGAGTCGGCATCGCCGTCATTGTCGATCCCGTCGTACGGATTTCCCGGGCTTTCGAGGAACGCGTAGCCGACCATCCCGACCGGTCCCACCCAGAGGGGATCAGCAATCTGGCGTCCGAAATCACCGGTGTAGGTGATGTTGTTCGTCACATCATAGAATGACCAGTCGTCGGCATATTCATGATAGTCTTCGGTTGACGTGACACCGACATAGGTTCCCACGAGCATTCCAAACACGGCGCGGTCGTACGTCGTTGTCCCGGTATTGGTGATCTCATAGAGCCAGAAGATGTTGTCTTTGGCAAGAAATTGCGACCATTGCATTGCTCTTACGCTCATGCGGAGTGCGAGGCCGTTTCGCGTCAGGTCCGTCGAATCGGGCTTGAACGCCACACCGAGGGCGTTGTTCGAAGCGACGTTGAATTTTTCGTACGACTGATCATCCATGACGAAAAACGTTTCGAGGTCCGCACTGATCTTCTTTCCGAAGTAGCCGTTCCACGAACCGCGCCATCCCGGGTCTGTCAGGTCACTCAGCTTGTCGGGCCAAAACGCCGGCCACGTGATCGGCTTGTTGCTCATCGCGACTTTGAACGTGGGATCCGGGTTGTTCTGGTTAAAGTATCCGCTGACCGGTTCCCACGTCCAGTAGTGCGCGTTGTTTTTCGGATCGTAGTTGTACGGCGCAATCGACGGACGGTTCACCGGACACGTGACAACAGCGTGCCAGGTTTGTCCCTGCCATTTGACTTCGGCGCCGACGAGCGGGCTGACGTCTCCCAGGTACCCGTTGTTGTCGTTTTTCCACGCCCCGCGGTGACCGTACTGGGCAGGCTGACCGATGACGCCCCAGTTGCCGAAGATTGTCCGGACCTGATTGCCGTTCATCAGACCGACGGTCTCGTACGGAGTCGATCCCTGAGCGATGAGCAACGTCGGAAGGATCGTTGCGAACGCACAGGCGAAGAAAATGTTGCGAGCAGTGTGCTTCATTTAAAACTCCAGATTCATGCCAAATTCAATGCGACGCGGTTCGGAGTAATTCGTGGGGATCGTGAACCACTGTCCGATGCTGTTGACATATTGGTGCGGATTATTCGCGATAGCCGTTGTTTCATCGATGGTGAATCCTGCCCTCCCCGAATCGTTGAACACGTTCACCTCGTTCATGATGTCAAAAAGATTGATCACGCGGACAAAGACCACGAAGCGCGTCTTGTCGATCGGGACCTCATAGGTGGCGTTCAGATCAACATCGAGGTAGGACGGTTTCAGCTGACTGTTCGTCAGGAGTGATGTCACATCCGTTTGCGCGCGCGGCGTGTACGGGGAGCCGCTGCCGTATTTCCCGATGACGCTGACGCCCCAGTTCTTTTCGTTGTACGAGACGGTGACGTTCAACGTATGACGCTGGTCCCAATCGAGCGGGGTGAGGAACACTTCCGGTTGCTGTCCCCCGAGCGCCGCGTTGAAGGCGGCGTTCGGATCCGAATTGGTCCCCCGGGCCACCTGATACGTGTAGTCCAGGGTCGCCCGGATGCCGCTGGAGAACCGTTTCACCACCGTCAACACGATTCCCTTCACGAGGCCGAAGTCGCTGTTGACGTAGCGCGCAAACTGGACTGCCCCGCCGTACGTCGAGAGAAGCTGCCCGCGCGTCGAGCTGAGGTTCCGAATGTCACGCAGATAGCCGGTCAGATCGGCCGAGATGTCGTCGGTCAGCTGTTGTTGCACGCCGAGTTCGCCGTTGATCGTCTGCTCGGCGCTGAGATCGGCGTTACCAATGATATTGGACGTCCCCTGGCCGACTTTGAAGAACGGGTTGTCGTAGAGATATTCAAAGCGGGGGATTTGGAAGAAGTGCCCGTACGAGAAATGCACGACGCCCCGCGCTGTGATCGGGAAAGAGAATCCGAGCCGCGGGCTGATCTGCCATTTCGCCGACGCCTTTCTGTACCAGTACGCCATCCGGTCGGCAACCGTCTTGTTCGGTTCGCCCGGATCCTGAACGCCGTTCCCGTTGTAATCGAAGAACCTGTTGTTGGGCTTCAAAGGGTTGAAGATGTTGGGATCGTCGACAGTATACGTATAGTAGAGGGGATCGCTCGGATTGGGATGGGCGTCGTTCAGCACGTTCGCCTGCGGCTGAAAGTAGTCGAACCGGATGCCGATATTGACGATAAAATCCTTGAATTCCATTTTATCCTGAACATAGGCCGAAAACTCGTAGGGCTTCCGTTCATAGGTATCGTGCCCCGCCGTTGAAATATCCGGAATCTGAGTCGTGATGAACGGGCTGCTGGTCGCCGGCGTGAACGATGTCTGGCCAAGCGAAGGAATAAGATTGAGGTTTTCGAAGTTCAGCTTGAACTGTTGGAATTCCGCACCCATTTTCAGAAGATGCGTTTCGGAAACCTGGCTCGTGATGTCACCCTTCGCGAGGAGCGTCGAGGTCTTTCGATGCGTATAGCGAAGATCAGTTCCACCCGTCTGGAAACTGTAGCCGTCATATGTCGCGCTGACGTTGGGATGGACATAGCGTGGATCCTGCAGGTCGTCGTAAAGCGAATAATGATAGTCCCGCCAGTAATAGGAAGCATTAATGTTATAGAATGTCCGGTCGTTGATCACATGGTTCCACTGGAGGATGAACGTGTTGGTCAGGTTGTGATCGAAGCCGTAGCCATTCGGATCGTAATAATAGCTCCGGTTGTAGGAGCGATACTTGTTCCAATCATAGATCATGTTTCCGGTCAGCTTCATCGTCGGCGAGATGCGCCAGGTCAGCTTGGCCTGGCCGTATTTTCGTTCCGAGGAATTCATCGGGACCCGGGAACTGTCCCCTTTCCCGCTCGCATCGCGGGTGAGATGATAGTTACCCACCGAATCGGTATAGGCGATATTATAGGGGTTGAATCGGTTGAACCCGTACAGATACCCGTCGCCGTAATAATACCGCCCATTGGCAAAGAACGTGAGACTGTTGCCGACAACGGGTCCGCTGAGGCTTGCCTCGTAATCCCGGATCGACGTCGGACGGAAGTTGTCGTTCCCCGGAAACAGCGTCTTGTTGTTTGCGTTCGGGAGATAGCCGCCGAAGTACGTATCGAGAGACCCTGTAAATTTGTCCGACCCCTCTTTTGTCGCGATGTTGACCACGCCGCCCATCGCTTCGCCGTATTCCGCATTGAACGCGCCGGAGATGGCCTGCATTTCCTCGATCGCATTCTTGTTGATCTCCACGAGCGACGACCGGTCGTACGCGTCGGAAACGGGCACGCCGTCGATCCAGTATGCCACCTCCCCCTGCCGGCCGCCACGCAGGCTGCCGTTGACAAAGCCCGCCTGGAGATTGAGAACCTGCGACACTTCAGTGACCGGCAGCGCGCGGATCTGGTCTCCGCTGACGATTGCCGTAGTCGCCGTCAGGTCTTTTGTCACCATCGGCCGCGTCGCCGTTGTCACGATCTCTTCGCCCATCTGCACGACGGTCGACGTGAGGGTGACGTCGATGGTCGTCGTCAGGTCGATGGAAACCGCGACGTCGGTGATCGTCTTCTTGTTGTACCCGACGGCCGATACCACGACCGTGTACTTCCCGGGGGTGACATTCAGGATCACGTAGTACCCGTCGATATTCGTCGCAGCGCCCTGAGAGGTGCCCTCGAGGAGGACACTGGCACCGACGACAGTCTCGCCGGTCTGGGCGTCCTTGACGATGCCGGTAATTTTTCCGGTTGTTCCGGCGACAGCCGCGGCCGCACCGAGGACAAGGAGAACGCAGCATGCCGCTGCACGGATTGTAGTCATGAAATGCTCCTTAGCAGAACAGAGTGCGCGGGACCGATCAAGGCGAGGACGTTTGGCAGGAACAGCGAACGATGAGCGCCGGACGAAGTCGTAATGGAACGGTCGAAAAGAAAATCCTTTCTTCAGTCTTGATTGGGTGCGACGACAGGAACGTCGGCTGTCGCAATCTTGGCACCGCAGGATGTTCGTACAACAAGTTCGGGCATGAAGCTCGTCAAGGTCGGACGGGATTGCGGATCCTTGACTCTGGCCATCAATTTTTCGAGGGCCAGCTCTCCCATCTCGTGCATCGGCTGGCGCATGGTCGTCAGCCCCGAGTGCGTGGCGAGCTCGATATCGTCAAACCCCACCACCGCCATTTCTTCGGGCACCCGCACTCCCATTTCGCGCGCGACCTCAAGAACGCCGATGGCCTGGACGTCGCTCGCAACGAACACCGCAGTAATTTCGCGGCGGTTCTTCGGTGATCGGAGAAGCTCCACCATGGAAGCGCGACCGGCCTCGCGGTTGAACCCGTCTTGTTTCCCGATGGTGGAGATGAAGACACGCTCCTGATCAAAACCCAGATCAGCTTCTTCCAGCGCGGCACGATAGCCTTCGAGTCTGGCCTGTGCGGGCTGTGTCTGCAGGCTGGCATTGATCATGGCGATATTCCGGTGCCCGAGACCGATAAGATGGCGCACGGCCATCAACGCGCCCTCGCGGTTCTCGACGCGGATCGAGTCGAACTGCGGATGCATCGTGTCAACGAGAACCAGCGGGAGCTGCATCTGCTGGAAGCGTGCGACGAAGTTCTCAGGAAACTTCATCGAGAAAAACATGACCCCGTCCACGTGGCCGCGGTTCAGCGACCTGCGGAGATAGTGGTCCGCTTGCTCGGGGTGGTTGACGCCATAGAGAATGAGGTCGATCCCCAGTTCTCCGGCCTTATCCTGAACTCCCTGGAGAACCTGGACGAAGAAATAATTCGTGAAGAAGGGGATGATACAGGAGATGGTGTTGGATCTCTTTGAAGCAAGCCGTTGAGCGTAGGTGTGGGGGTGGTAATTCAGCCGCTTCATAACGGCGAGCACCCGTGCGCGCGTTTCGGGCGCGACACTGGGGTGATTGTTCAGACAGCGGGAGACCGTCCCTATTCCGACGTTCGCTTCGCGAGCGAGGTCGTAGATCGTAACGCCCATCGGGGGAGCAATTTTCTGTGGTGAAAAACTCGTTGTTCGTGGAAGCGCTTCCAAATATACTGGAACGAAAGTGCTTTGTCAAGGACAAAAATCAATTTCTTTTTCCAAATTCGACAAACGCCGGCGTTGAAGAGCCTGGACGGTTTCCACGAACCTCCTGAGATATCCGAGTTGAACTTCAAGAATGCCCCCGTGTCAGTAGAACTTCTTATGTTCCAGTTTCCCCCTTCCATCCGTGGCTCCTTGCCATCGGAGAACTGCTCGACCCGCCTCGCGACATCGACCTGTGATTCATCCCCCCCCCCGAAAAATCTGCTTTTCCCCCTTCCCCCCGTCTGTGAGCCCCATCACCGCTCTCAGTTTGCATGTTACCAGAGAAGTGTTACATTACAAATGCGGTTCCGAATCTCACCGGAACTATCATCTCCCCTTTTTTGCTTGCTCTTCACGCTCTTCTCCCATTGACGTCGATGGAACAACGCCTGCTTCCTATCAAGGAATTATTGCGCGCAATCCTCCGCGATGGGGCACGCCCACAGGCATTCAACCAGTTCGTCAGCGTCTGCATCGCCATCGCCCTCACCCACCTCGAGCGCAAAGCCGCGTCCGGCCAGCTCAGCCGCACGCTGTTTCAGATGTTACTCCGTGACCTCGCCGTGGATTGCATCGCCGATCTCTTCCGGCTTGATGACAACGGGATCCCGATCCAGATGGAAACCTATTTCAACTGCGTCGACCTCGACGGCGCCTCCGAGGAGGAAACCCTCATCCTCCTCCGCCGCCTCGTCTTTTCCAAGGTCAAACATGGATTGTTCCGCGCCTATAATGAACTGGACCCTTCCCTCGGCAAGATCCTCCGCAATATCAAATTGGGCATTAACGTTACGGGGGAATTCGTGGAAAGCGACAGGTTCGGGGACACGGTCCTCACTCCCACCCGATGTGATTCGCTGTTGAACAAGCCGATGCTCCAGCGGGAATCTCTGGCGCAATTGCTCGCCGGCCTGCCTCTTGCCGACGACCATATACCATCCATGCTCTCTGGCCTCTCTGCGTACCTTCGGGGCCAGACAGAGTTCTGCAGGATCGTTCCGTTGCTTCCACTCGCGCTGACATGGAGAGACCAGCTCTCTTCGAGAAGGTCGATCGGGGATGACCTGACACAGCTTCAGGACCACGCTCTCTGGACCCAGGATGTCCGTAAGATCACCATGGATGCATGCAACACCATCAAAGCACAGATGAAATCCCGGTATGTGGGGGGGAACGGGGTCGATCAACAAACCTTCGAGGCATACTTTCGCGCGATCGCGGAAAGCATTACCGCAGATTGGTCGGAAAGCACCAATGGGGATTCGCTCTTTCGTCTGCTACGAGTCGAGATCCCTGCATTGACAGAAACGGACTACCGCTCCAATCATCGGAATACGATGGAGTATCTTGTAAAACTCGTCCGAAAGAGAGCAAAATCCGACTTGTCGAAGGCGTTCATTTAGAAATTCACACGGGTTTCCGCAGAGACCGAGGATTGTAAGGAATCCCTTAATTAGAGAGATGGAACACCCCACAGAATTTGCAATCGAACAATATGTCTTGAACGCACCCGAAATCCGCCATCAGGTGCATGAGATCTCAGGACATCTTGAGCACTGCGAGACGTGCAACGCCCTCGCAGCTGAAATTCGCGTGTTTTACGAAAAGGCGTCGGCCGGACTGGTCCTGGAGAACCGTACAGATCCGGCGACGACGCGGGCCCTGATCACCCAGCGGGAACTGCTCCAGAGGAACTCCAGGCAAATTCTCGAGCCGAGCCGGAGGAAGCATCCCTCCTCATTCGGGGGAAAACTGATGGCCCTCGGCCGCCATCACCCTTTCGCAAGCGGCGCATCCGCATTCGGCGCGGTCACCATCGCCGTCCTCGCCACGATGTTCTTCGCCCGTCCGAGCCTCGACAAGAACCCCGTCTATGCCACCCTGAACACAAAAGACGGTCTGGTCGCATTGTATAACGCGAAGGACCAACCGATCCTCGTGACGCCATGGAGGGTCATCAACACGCCTGACACTGCCTACAATATTGAATTCGTCAAAAGCCAGATTCTCGTCGCTCACCCCCTGGGAAGTGTGAACAACGTCGTCATCACTTCGATGAAATTCGGAAAACGTGCGTGGGACACGAACCCCAGCACAATCCGGTTTCTCAACGGCGAAGGGGAGGAACTGCTGTCCTTGCCAAGCCCCGACGGAAGGCTCGCGTTCCGCGGGAGAACGTACGATGCGCCGATGGAGGCGCGGAGCGTCCTGATTTCAGACTACGCGGGGACAGACGCCACGGAACTCCTGTCCGCGTATACGAACGGACGATCCCCGATGGCGATCCAGCGATCGGACATGAAGGGCAATGTGCTCGGACTCCTCTGGCACTTCGGGACGGTGCAGATGGACACGGTCCGCTTCACCCCCTCCGGAAGAGAAATGGTCATGTTGTTCGGTCTGAACGATGTGGACGACTACACCCAAATGGGGGCGGCAGTCATCGACATCATCGACCCGCAACGAATCACCGGCATCACCGAATCCTCGGCCTCACAGGGGTTCGGCATGCCGACAAGCGAAGCCGAACAGTATTACTTGTCACTTCCGCTGCCGGACGCCGCCCTGGCAACCTCGACGCGGATGATGGTGTTCAACGTGAGACGTCTCTCCGCATCGCTGTTCGATGCGTTTGTCGGTGGAGACGATGCCGCGAAACCGAACGGCCGCCGGCTGGGTTACAATGCGATCTTCGATACCTCGATGCGCGTCCTGGAAATCAAACCGAATGACGCGCTCATCGATGTCCATCGGCAACTCTTCGAACAGGGGAAGATCTCTTCCCCGCTTTCGGACGATTATCTCCTCCAACTTGCCCGTCGCACCCGGTATTGGAACGGTGACGGCTGGTCGGCGGTGGCCTCCGGCGTGAAGCATCGCGCAGGGATCGCCAGCGCTTCCTCGCATTGACTTTCCCGCCCCCTCTGTCTATATTTCTTCAATAATGGCTTTTGTTCACCCCCCTTTTTCCCTTGGAAAGCTCTCACCATGGCCGACGTCATTCTTGACCACGTTTTCAAGACGTATGACAACAAAGTCACCGCCGTCAACGACGTCAGCGTGTCGATCCAGGACAAAGAGTTCCTTGTTCTGGTCGGTCCGTCAGGCTGCGGGAAATCGACTGTCCTGCGGATGATCGCCGGGCTTGAAGACGTCACCGGAGGAACGATCGCCATCGGCGGCAAGATCGTCAACGAGGTGGCGCCGAAAGACAGGGATATCGCGATGGTGTTTCAAAACTATGCGCTCTATCCGCACATGACGGTCTACGAAAATCTGGCGTTCGGCCTCAAACTCAGAAAGGTTGAGAAGAAGGAGATCGACGAGCGCGTCCACCATGCCGCGAAGATCCTCGGCATCGAACCGTTTCTCGAACGAAAACCCAAGGCTCTTTCGGGAGGTCAACGGCAGCGCGTGGCGCTCGGACGTGCCATCGTCCGTCAACCGAAAGCGTTCCTGTTTGACGAACCCCTGAGCAATCTGGACGCCAATCTCCGGGTCCAAATGCGAACCGAGATCTCACGCCTCCACCATCAGCTCCAGACCACGATGATTTATGTGACCCACGATCAGATCGAGGCCATGTCGATGGGGGACAGGATCGTGGTCCTTCGTGACGGGATCGTTCAACAGGTGGATACGCCCCTGAATATCTACCACCATCCGGTCAACAAATTTGTGGCAGGATTCATCGGAAGCCCCACGATGAACTTCCTCACCGGGTCGTTGCATGCGAACGGACGGATCCAGTTTCAGCAGGAGGGAACGGCGCTGACCCTCGAGGTTCCGTCGGGCTTTTCACGCACAGTGCAGACGCTCGAAAATGGAGGTGTAACACTCGGCATTCGCCCGGAGCACCTTTCCATGCATCAGCCTGTCGACGCACCATCGGTCGGGACGCTCGAGGCGTACGTCGAGGTCGTGGAGCCCGTGGGGAACGAGATCTTCATTTATTTCTCCACCGGCTCCGGCACGAACTATGTTGCCCGGATCGCCGCGGAAATACCACCCAAAGTCGGGACGACCTGCACGTTGTACGTCGATACCTCGAAGCTCCATTTCTTCGACCCGAAAACGGAACAGGCCGTGTGAACCCCGTCGCCTCACGACACCACAGAGAGGTAACGCATGAAATCATCGTTGACCATCGCCTGCCTCCTGCTCTGTGGAATCATCGCTTCAGGCTGCGGGTCGTCGGAGAATGCGACTCAGGAGGAGACATCGACGGAAAGCCAGGCGCCTCCCCCGTCTCCCCCACCGGCGCAGACACAGTCCCCGGTCGGCGTCGAAACGCGTACCGACACAATCGCCACCATCCATCAGGCGATTCAGGAGCCGGAACCCGCGCCGAGAGCAGCGCCAAGTTTTGACGGGGCGTATTGCGTTCAGGTGGGCGCGTTCCACAAAGCCGCGCATGCGACCGCACTCGAATCTCTCACCAAGGATCGCTTCCATATGCCCACCACCAGTCAGTATTTTGAGAAGCTCTCCGTTTACCGGGTGCGCGTCTGCGGGTTCCGCACGATTCGTGACGCCTTGTCCTTCAAGAACAAGATCACAAAAGCTTATCCTGGGGAGTTCGACGACGCGTGGGTAATCGACAGGGGGAAGGAACGTTGATGAAATATTTCCTGGCGGCTTTCGTGGTCTTCCTGGCAGGGTGTTCGGGATCGAAAGAAACCTCTGCGACACGGCCTTCGACGGGGAACGCGGGTTCCGAAGCTGAACGCTATGAGCGCACATTTGCTCCGTCGGACCATGATCCGGAAAGCCAGGCGTCCCGGAACCCGGCGGACCGAAGTCATCTCTCGGGTATCAATGCGCTCGATACCGCAGGGGCGACTCCGGAAATGATCCCCGGATACAGGGTCCAACTTCTTGCGACCACGGACATCGACGAGATGTCGACACGGAAGACGATGCTCGAAGATGCGTTTCCCGCCGAATGGTTCTACGTGGAATTCGATCCGCCGGTGTACAAACTTCGCGCGGGAAATTTCCCTTCACGCTTCGAAGCCGACCGCTTCGCACGACTCCTCGCCTCGAAGGGCTTTCCCGATGCCTGGGCGGTGCCGGAGCGGGTGTTTAAGAATCCGCCACCCGTGCCTCCCAGACCCGTACCGCCTTCGACGGGACCGGACAGCACGGGGACGAAACAGCAATAGCACCTCGCTTGCGCTCCTTTTCTTTGCCTCTACCAGCTATACCTGATCGTGTAGCTGAGCGCCGCCTCGCCGTCCTTGCCGATCTTAACCGGGAACTTCAGCGTCGATTGATCAACCTTCTCATACTCCGCATTGCTCTTCACGATCTCCCATTGACTCCAGCGCCACGGGTGTTCATACACCTGCACCTCGACGGGTTCTGCCTTGTGGTTCCGGACCTTGACTTCGATCGTTTCCTCAATCACATGCCCTGAAGCGAGCGATTTGAAATCTTTCTGCACGCGTTCGCCGACGATATCAAAGGCGTTCCCGAGGTACAGTCGGACTTCTTCGTTTTTCGGAGTGTGGTCGATTTCGTCCTCCCCGATGAACTGCTCTTTCCCGTCGGCATCACGTTGATAGACACGGACCTTCCCCTTCGGCAACGGAATGCCCAGACCTGACTTCTCGTCGTTCTTGAACGTCACGAACGTTCCGACCTTCGTGTTGGATTGTTGTCCGAAGCTCTGCTGCGAGCGATACGAGTAATTGTTGTTATAGTATCGCCACTGGTCACCCATACCGTCATAGATGAACACTTTCTTCGACGAGACGCCGGTGCCGGAAGCGAACTCGATCTGCTTCGTCTCCTGGTCGTTAATATCCGTCCGGCGCTGAAGCGTGTACAGCTTGTACTCGAAGAGGTCCGTCTGCTTAAACTGCGGCGCAATGGATTCCGCAAGTTCCACCCCTTTGCGCAACGCCGCACCCGAGACCATGGCATTTTGCACAATATTCACGTCCCCCGCAACCAGCTTGAGTCCGGCATCGTTGAAGGTCGTGCCGGAGTAGTTGTTGATGGTGACCCAAGCCGTCAGATCGAGCTTCGTTGCATCCTTGCCGAGCAATGCCACGTAATTCGCCGTCCATGAAAGCTGCCCTGCAAGATAGCTGATCTCGGTTCGTTGCTGGCCGCTCCGCGTACTGGAGACCAGCCACTGTAATTGCGGCTTCAGGATCAGTCCCTCCGGGAGAGACGGGAGGACCAATTCCCCGACGGGATTGATCTCGATCTTCCCATTGATCTCTGCAATCATTCCGCCGGTCCCCGTGTAGTTCTCCCTCCCACCCATCTGCCCCTGTTGCCGATACCCCGTGGCAAGGAGCTTCCCTTTTACGGAGTATTGTTTCTTGGTTTCCGGATCGACCCGCACAAATTCCACTTCCTTCCCGAGATATTTCTCGAGGATCTTTGCTTCATGAACAAGGTCATACTGATAGCTTTGCTCAAGCACCTGCACACCGCCCGGATCGGTGAGACTCTGGAAATGCACCGAGGTCCCGTCGATCGTCGCAGGAATATCGGGGATGACGATTGTTCCGGTCCCTTTCGAAAAATTGATCGTCCTCTCCTCCCGCACGAGAGAGAGATTTTGATTGTAGATCGTAAGATCCACCGACGTCCGGTCCCCTGTTGACGACGCCGCCTGTCCGAATGCCGCGGCGGCGATTCCGGCCACCGCAACGATGGGAACAATCACCTTCGACAAACCGCCGCTGTATTTCATGGATGCGCCTTTCTCGTTGAAATCGTAGGGGGATCTTCGTACGTTGACCCCGTTCACCTTCTGCCTTTTTATATCATCAACCAGTAAAAGGTAAATGGCCGCGGAACTTCACTTCCTGCCCACGGATGGGGCAATTCTGGAGATGCTCCAACGGGGTGACGAACGCGGCCTCGTCCTGTTGTACAAACAGTGCCGGAACCCGGTTCGGAATTACGTCCTTCGCAACAGCGGGACGCAGGATGACGCGGAGGATCTCCTGCAGGAAGCGGTCGTCATCCTGTGGGAACGAATCCGGAGCGGGTCCTATGAGCACGCTGCGAAACTGGAGACATTTGTCGTGGCTGTCGCCAAGAATATCTGGCTTCGTCGACTCGCACGCAAGCGCCGGGAGATCCCGGGAGATCCAATCGCGTTCGACGCGCTGGCGGACGGCGATCGATCGCCGCTCGAGGATCTCATGCAGGATGAGGAGACCGCGCGTCTCGCCTCCTCGCTGAAGAGCCTCGGCGACCCTTGTCGAACCCTTCTCCTCCTCTATTACTATGAAGAGCGCTCGATGGAGGAGATTGCACGAATGATGGGCTTTGCGAATGCTGACACCGTGAAGTCGAAGAAGTACCAGTGCAAGAAAGCGCTCGAAACCGTTATGATGCAGGCATGAATGACGCCGGTTCCCATATCGCCGATCAACCGGAGCGCATCGAAGAGTATCTCCTCGGTCATCTCGGCAGAACTGCGTCGGACGCGATTGAAGAGCATCTGCGCTCCTGCCGTCGTTGCGCGGAGGCCGTCGCATCCGAGCGGCGACTCCTCGCGGCAATCCGTAGAACCGGACGCGATGCAGGCAAAGAACGTCTCCGCGCAGGCATCGTCGCGGACGAATCCACACTGCACATCGGCACTCCCTGGCCGCGGATCTTCGGAATTGCAGCAACGGTCGTGATCCTGCTCGGGTTCGGAATTGCGGGACGATGGCTCTTCCTTCATCATGGTGCGGAGAATCCGGTCACGGAGCAGGCCGCCCGGACGCTCTCGCAGGAGCCGCAGGTCCTCCCGCAGGAAAGTCCGCGGCAAACCATGGGCGCTTCTCCTCAGGTGAAGAAGGACTTGCGAGCAGAACCCGCCCCCTGGGATCGGGCGGAATTACCGCCGGACAACGCCGCTGGAGTCAAAGGAGTGGCTCCGGGCTTAGCTGATCAGGCAGACCGACGGGCGCCCCGGCCCGCCATCGCTGAAGAGTCAAAAGAAGTGATCGGTTCTCAGGCCGAGGTGGCCAACGAACTCAGCAAAACCAACGCAGGAAGCGATCGAGCTGCGGCGAATGCGCCGTTCCGCGATGCCGGGCAACGTGCCGGCGCCCGTACGGTCGCGGTCACGTTGGTGCTTGAAGGAGCACCTCAGCATCGGTTCAAAGCCCTCGGTCGATCCGACGCACTGTTCCCACAAAAAGCCACTGACACCGCCACCGTTCATCTCACGGTGACTCTCCCGCACCGGGATTCTGCCTTCCTGCGCCTCACTCCCGTCACCCGCTGGATCACGGACGACAGCGTTCTCGTCTCCGTCGGAGATACGACCGCAGGCTATCGGATCCGTTAGGTCCGCTCGACACTCGACGAGCGTCCTTCGGCTATCGATGGTCGGGATTCGACCGGATCGCCTCTCCGCATGTCGCACAAAACCCCGCCGGTTTGGTATCGATGTCCTCGACGTACGTCGATATGTGCATAACACAATCCAACGAAGAGCAGTGAACGAGGCCGTACAAGTGCCCCAGTTCATGGAGCGCTTCTTTCAGGAGTCGCGCATGCATGAGACCGGCATTGGGAGGAAGACCGTACATTTCATTCTGGAGCCGATGATACGAGACAACACCGACGAGGCCGTTCAACTGGGCCTCGCCGAACACAAAGGTCAGAATGGGAATGCAGAGATCGTCGCTTGCGACTCCAAGGAGGAGCGGCTCATGCTCACCGGGCCGGAGCAAGGAGGCGTACACGGAAGTGAGATGGGCGATGATGCTGGAGGAATTGTATTGCAGGCGCTGATCATCAAAGAAACGCGAAAGTTCGACTTCCGCTTCACGGAGAAGAACGTCTCTTCCCGTGACCTCCCGAAGAGGACGGCACAGTGCGGACACGATGCTGCGATCCGCACCCCCGAGTGGGAGAAGAAGGATCGGGTTCACGGCGAACGCTTCAGGCCGTATTTCTCGATTTTGTGATACAACGTCACGCGATCGATATCCAGGATCGAAGCGCTCCGGCTGATGTTCCACCCCGTTTCGCGGAGAATCGCTTCGATATGCCTGTGCTCCACATCTTCAATGCGTTTCCCTTCCGCCGTCGTGGACACCGCCGCCTGGACGGGGAGATGGCACCGATCGATCATCGTGGACGGAGCCACGACCATCGCGCGTTCAATCGCATTTTCCAGTTCCCGGACATTGCCGGGCCAGTCGTACGCCTTCAGTGCATACATGGCTTCCGGAGTGAAGCCCGTCACTTCCTTGTTCATCGCCTTGGCGTATCGTTCCAGAAAGAAGTGCGCAAGTTTTGCGATGTCTCCGCGCCGGGCGCGGAGCGGCGGCAGCTCGATCGTGAAGACGTTGAGACGATAGTACAGATCTTCGCGGAACGCCCCTTCCTTGACGGCTTTTTCCAGATCCCTGTTGGTCGCGCAGATGATGCGGAAGTCCGAATGAACGGTCTCACTTCCGCCCACGCGCATGAACTGTTTCGTTTCGATGACCCGGAGCAGGTCCATCTGGGTCTTGGCATCGATGTTCCCGATCTCGTCGAGAAAGAGGGTGCCTCCATCGGCAAGCTCGACTTTGCCTTTGCGCCGGTACTGGGCTCCGGTGAATGCCCCCCGCTCGTGCCCGAACAATTCGCTCTCCAGCAACGACTCCGTCATTCCGCCGCAGTTCACGGTCACCAGCGGAAAATACCGCCTCCCGCTAAGGTTATGAATGGACTTCGCGACCAGTTCCTTCCCCGTCCCGCTTTCGCCGCGGACCATGACCGTCGTGTCGGCGGCGGCAACCGTCCGGACGAGTTCCATGACGTGCTTCATTTCGTCCGAGTCTCCGATGATTTCGGTTTCTTCCGTCATCTCCGAGACGCGGTTCTTCAGTTGCTGATTTTCCACCAGAAGTTCCTGCTGCTTGAGGGCCTTCTCCACGATGTGGTCGAGGTAGTCGGGATCGATCGGTTTGGTAATGTAGTCATACGCCCCCTCCTTCAGCGCCTTGACCGCGGTGTCGACGGAAGCAAACGCCGTGATGATGATGACGACGATGTTCTTGTCGATCTCCCGGACGCGCTGCAAGAGTTCGATGCCGTCCATGCCGGGCATTTTGATATCGACAAGGAGGATCGTCCATTGCGACGACTGGAGTTTTTTGAGGGCTGCCGCCGCATTTTCGGCGGACTCCGCGCGGAACCCGTCTTCGAGAAACCACTTCGTCAGGGACTCCCGGACAATCAATTCGTCGTCGACAACCAGAATTCCGACGTCATTCTTTTTCATTGGCGTATTCCTTCGTAGGCGGTCTTCGCAGGACGGGTGTCTGTCTGCGGAGGCTGTTTCAACGGCAGGATCATGGTAAAGGTCGTACCGTTCCCCACGCCGGACTCCACTTCGATCGACCCGTGATGGCGTTCCACAATGCCGAAGACGATGGCGAGGCCGAGCCCGACACCCTTCCCTTCGGATTTTGTCGTAAAGAACGGTTCAAAGATATGCGCTTTCACTTCGTCCGTCATTCCGGGACCGTTGTCCGACACGCGGATCGCCATGGCGTCCCCTTCCCGGACGGCGGAGATCCGAACTGCTCCGCCTGCCTGATTCGCCCCCGCCATCGCTTCAATGGCATTCATAATCAATGCGATGAACGTTTGCTGAATCTGGTTGGGATCACATTCAAGAGAATCGCTCCCCTCGATCCCGGACAGGAGCGCGATTTGCCGCATTTGCGCATGATGGTTTAACAGGAGAATGCAGCGGTCGACAATTGTTTTGAGTTGGATGGTTTGGAACGTGGCGCCGCCCTGTCGCGCAAACAGGAGAAGATTTTTTACGATGTTGCCACATCGTTGCGCCTCGTCAGCGACGAGGGTGAGGTCGCTGCAATAGGAGGAAACCTCCTCCGGGGGAAGGGACGTCTTGCGTATGCGTTTCACCAGGAGTCGGGCGAAGGTCAGGATGCCTTCCAGCGGGTTGTTCAATTCGTGTGCGACGCTGGACGCCAGGTTTCCGAGAGAGGCCATCTTCTCCACTCTGACCATCTGCCGGTGCACCTTCTCGAGGTCAGCCGTCTTTTCACGCACTTTCGCCTCGAGTGTTTGCGACCATCCGGTGATCTCTGCACGTGCGCGGTCGAGTTCGTCGATCATCGCATTGAACTTCGCCGCGAGTTGTCCCAGTTCGTCACGCGATTTGGACGTGAGGTGATGGCCGAGGTCGCCCGTCGAGACCCGGTCCATGCCGACCATGAGGCGTTTGACCGGCCGACGCACCACCAGCCAGATGAAAATCCCCGAGAGGAGTCCGATCATGAGCACGGTGGCAACAGAAATGCTCAGAAGCGTCTTCCGTTGATCGGCGAGCTGCCCGTCGATCGCCGTCAGCGACATCTTGACGTCCAGGACGCCGAGGATCGTTTTTTCCGGAGGATGGGCGTGGCAGTCGGCATTCGCACATTGCGGCTCGTTGCGGATCGGCGTTATGAGACCGAGGACCCTCTTCCCTTCGGCGTTCGTAAAGATGCGGGAGAGCGTCTCGGCAACGTGATACGGATGGTCGAGGCCATTTCCGTTATGGCAACTGACGCATGCCTCGGCATGGGCGTCGACCTTCGTGTGAATGTCGCTGCTCCGGGTTCCGAACACCACTTCGCCCTGCTTATTGTAGATGCGGATGTCTTCGATGCCCTCGTGACCGCCGACGGAAGAGACGATCTCGTGGACATCCTCCCGCCGGTTTAAGAGCATGCTGTAACGCATCGATCGCGCGATCACGTCGCTGACGCGCTGGCCGCTCATCTGGACGCTGTCCATCAGGTTCTTCTCCTGAACCCTGATGGTCACAATCGTGAGAACCAGAAGCGTCAGCGTCTGGGCAAGCGTGATCACAAGGAAAAGTTTGAACGCGATGGTCCGTGTGATCCGGGGGAGTTTTGAGAAATTGCGTAGCATGGCCGTCTCGGCACTTTCACAAACCGTGCCAGCCGGAAACCCTTCTATCCCATCGCGATATGGCGAAGGAACTCCCTTTCGAAGGGGTTCCACGCAGGGATTTGTGGCAGATTCTCATAGGTGGGAACGAGTGTTGCATTTTTTCGCATGTTGGCTTTCTCCCTCATTCCGGACAAAAACGCAAGCAGGCAGAGCATCTGCGAGAAGGTGCCCTGCCTGCTTGACTCACGTCTGTGCAATAGCAATGCCGACTACTTCATGGCAACTGCGCGGAGCGGCACGCTGTCCTGATCCTGCACTTCTTCCTGACCGGTGTGAGGATGCTCTCCGAAGACCTTGAAGTATTTGGCAATGACCGTGAACGCCACGAACCCTGTCGCACCCAGACCCATCGTGATTCCCAACTCCTGCCAGCTCGGGATGTACGTCCGGCTTGGCCAATGTTCCATACTGGTGATGGCGGTGTTCATCCGGTTTGCGACGAACCCGAGGAGAACAAGAACGGCGGAATAGAACAGGCCGGTCTTGGAGGTCCGGATTTTCGGGATCAGCAGGAGGGCGAAGGGGATGATCACCCCAAGGGAAATTTCAAGAAGGAACAGGTAACTCTGATACGACCCATCGAAGACATACTGCAGCGCATTCCGGTTGATCAGGTCCTGAACCCGGACCGTGAAGAAGAGGGCCAGGACAACGACCAGGACTCGCGCGAGGTCGACAAGAAGCGGGAGCTCGACTTCGCGGCCGAAGCTGCGTGAGGAAAGGAACGATTCGAAGATCGTCATCGCCAGACCTGCGCCGACGCAGGAGATGAAGAACAGGAACGGGATGACGTTGGAATACCAGAGCGGGTGCATTCGTCCCGGGATAATGAGGAACAGCGATCCGAGCGACGACTGGTGCAGCGTGGAAAGCACGACCCCGAGGACCACCAGGGGGATCGTGATGGTTTTCATGACCTTCAACGCGGCGTGCAGCTTGAACTTTTCCAGAACGACCGGGCTGAATTCGAGCGCGAGCACCGTGGTATAGAGCATCACGCACCACGCAACCTCGAACATGACCGAGTGCGGGTTCCACATGATCATCGCGTGCCAGATGGCCCACGGTCGACCGAGGTCCGCCATGAGCCCGCAGATCACGAGCACATAGCCGAGGAAAGCGGTAAGAATGGTCGGACGCAGGATCGGGCGAAAGCGTTCGAGATTAAAGAGGTAGACCGTTGCGGCGACCGTGAATCCGCCCGCCGCCAGACCGACGCCGACCAGGATATCGATCCCGATCCAGATGCCCCACGGAAACGTGTCTTTGAGATTGGTGGTCGCGCCAAGGCCGAACGCGTACCGGTCAACTGCGGCGACGAGTCCGACGACCATGAGAACAGCGGCGACGACCTTCCAGAATGTCCAGTGGAATGTTTGTAGGAATTTCATTGCATGCGCCTTTCACCGGGATGCGTTCTGTTCGAGTTTTCTTTTCCGTTCCTCTTCTTCGAACCGTGCGACTTCCGAACGCCGCGCGGTTATCCATCGGACGCCGAAGAGGACGACACTTGCTGCGACCGTGTATTTCGGGATCTGTGACAGGACGCGCCAGGATAATTCCGGGATCGGCTCGTTCGGGATGTTCATCGGGAGGCCGAGCTGGTCGAAGGGGATGTTCGAGAGGTACATCACCGATGTTCCACCCACCTCCGTGAGGCCGTAGATATGATCGATATACTGCCCGGGGTTTTCGTCGATGCGCTTCCGGGCTTCCTTGATCAGGTCGTCCCGGTCGCCGAACGCCGTTGCACCCGTGGGGCACGCCTCCGCGCAAGCCGTCTGTCCGCCCGCGGCGACCCTGTCGTAGCACATGACGCACTTCCGGATTTTGGGTGCAAGACTCCCCCATTCATAGCGCGGGACTTCAAACGGGCAAGCCTGCATGCAATACCGGCAGCCGATGCATTTGGATTCATCGTAGAGGACGGCGCCCGTTTCGGCCTTGGAAAACGCTCCGACGAGGCATGCGGAGACGCACGTCGGCGTCACGCAATGCATGCAGAGCCGGCGGACATACGCCTGATCGTTGTTGATTCCCTGCACAACGGTATAGTGTGTTGCCGAAAGTTCCTGCGCATCCTCCGCCGGCAGATGGTTCTGCTCGGCACAGGCGGCCGCGCACTGGCGGCACCCGATGCACTTCGTTACGTCGATGAGTAATCCTTTTGACTTCACCATGGAATGAATCTCCTTGCTTCCATTAAGAGGAGGATGCGTTACATGCCGGATGCTTCTTTCGCCGGCGCTGGCTCGGCCGGCAATGCAAGGAACGTCCGCCCGAATTCTGCCCAGACGGCGTTGTCATACATCTTCAGGACACCGTCGACAATGGCGCCGCCATCCTGCATGAGCGCGTAGTTCTGCGCTCCCGCATGGCCGACCAAAAACTCGCGTGCGGAGGAAATCTGCTCCCGCAACCAAGCGGTGGCCGACTGCACGATCGGGGCGTGGAAATTCTGGTGTGACGGCACCTCAATCTGGACCAGCCATCCATTGCCATAGGGATCGGCATAGGCCAGCGAAGGATCCCGCAACACCTGGGGGTTCACCGCGACGACGCGGCCGCGCACGGGGCAGAGAAGCGGAAGCGTCCGTTCGCCGTCGGTCAGGAAGAGATTCTCCGCCATCTCTCCGAGGACCGGGAGGACGATCCGGTCCACTCTCCCGAAGAACCGGGCGATGAATTCGTCAAATCCGATGGTCACGATTGATCCGTGTTCCTTCTTCATCCAGGTGTGATTGATCGCCAACTCCACTCCTGCGGGAATCTGTTTCAGTGATTCGGCCATCGAGGCGACCCGGCTGCGAACCGCCTCCAGAACCTTGTGCGCTCTCGCGCGTTGCACAAAATGGTCTGCCGTGAGGAACACGACGAGCGTAAAGAGGACGAGTAAGACAGTCATGAGCGTTCTCCGTTATCGTTGGGCATCGGATTTGGTATCACACACAAAGAACTCATTCACAAGCGCATTCCACTCGGGGTCCGAACACTTGTCCGAAAGATTCCGGATCAATTCCCCGCCGTCCTGATACATCAAGGCCGGCGTGCCGGCGAAGACCTGGTGCAGACGGGCGCGCGCTGCATCCAGCCACTGCTGGGATGCCTTTCCGCTGAACAGGTTGCCGACCTGCCGCTGGAGCTGGCGTGGTTTGATCCGCACAAGCCATCCGTCGCCGTACGGTGAGGTGTTCAGGAGCGAGGGGTTCGATTTCAGCATTTCGTTTTTCGCGACGATCCTCCCTTCCACGGGGCTCATGATCGGCACGATGCGCTTTCCATGGCGAACCTCAAAGGCGATGCCTCCCTGCCTGACACGACGGAGAAGTCGTGGCAAGCGCACTTCATCGACCGACCCGATAAGCGACTGCGCGAAATCATCAATGCCGACGATTACTTCGCCGTCTTCGGTTTCACGCATCCACGAATGCCCGCGATGATGGTATCGCCTGACGATGACGGGAACTGTCTTCTTTCGGGACTCTTTCGCGCGAAGGACACCGATCACGATCAGGATTGCCGCCGTAAGTATTGCGAGTATGGCAGACATGGTTTGCTTCCCTTCTTGGTAGGTGCTGACTGATCTGCAATCTGTTGTGATATCTTCCAATATCCCTGCCAAAGAAGGAGAATCGTGCAACCATTCTCGGAGTGGATCTAATCCGTTTCAGCGAATACACTTGCAATGATTGATCCAAATTTCTTGGAATCTGTTGAAATCAGCATTTTTCGTTTTATGTTGATAATTGCAACAGAGAATTTCGGTATGTTAGACAAATACCTTCATAAGTCTTTATACTGTCCAATCTTACAATACTGATGAAGAGTGCAGCACCAATGGTTGCACTTTGCTACAGTGATGGTGACAGACTTGGAATCGTGAGTCGCTGCCTGTTTTCCGATAAATGGATTATGATTTCCTCAATTTTGGAAACATCTCTGCTTCAAAACCGTGATGCGGGAGAAATCTGTGGTGGGAGAAATTTGAAACCAACTTTAAATCATTTAAAGCCCAGTTCGGCCCGCCGAGCTCCACCGGGTTTCTCAGTTCCTTTGGCACGTTGAATGCTATTACTGCCTCCGAAAACATGATGTCCAGGTCGAATCCCCGCGAGAGCATCGCGGAGAAGACCGAGTCATTATCTGACAACAGAGAGGTTTCATATGTCGGAGTATGTCAACAGCGTTTTGGCATATGTGAAGGCAAAGAACCCTGCCGAGCCGGAATTCCACCAGGCGGTGCAGGAAGTTGCCGAGTCGCTTGATATCGTTCTCCAGAGGCACCCCGAATATCGGACAGCAAAGATCCTGGAACGCATGGTAGAACCGGATCGCGTGATCATGTTCCGCGTGCCGTGGATTGACGATCAGGGCGAATTTCACATCAACCGCGGGTTCCGGATCCAGATGAACAATATGATCGGACCCTACAAAGGGGGCCTGCGATTCCATCCGTCGGTCACCCTCGGCATCCTGAAGTTCCTCGCGTTCGAACAAGTCTTCAAGAACAGCCTCACTTCGCTTCCGATGGGTGGCGGCAAAGGCGGTTCCGACTTCGACCCGAAAGGCAAAAGCGATATGGAGGTCATGCGGTTTTGCCAGAGCTTCATGACCGAGTTATACCGGCACGTGGGGCCGGACATCGACGTCCCGGCAGGCGACATCGGCGTCGGTGCCCGCGAAATCGGTTTCCTCTTCGGGCAATACAAGCGGTTGACGAAAGAGTTCTCGGGCGTCCTGACCGGCAAAGGCCTGAACTGGGGCGGCTCGCTCATCCGGCCCGAAGCGACCGGCTTCGGCGTCGTCTACTTTGCCCAGGAGATGCTCAAGACGAAAGGGATGTCGTTCGATGGGAAGACCGTTGCGGTCTCCGGGTTCGGGAATGTGGCGTGGGGTGCCGCGATGAAGGCCACCGAGCTCGGCGGAAAAGTGGTCACCCTTTCCGGCCCCGATGGGTTCATCCACGATCCCTCCGGGTTGAATGCTGAGAAGATCGACTACATGCTTGAGATGCGCGCCAGCGCACGAGATCGGGTCCAGGATTTCGCCGACAAGTTCAAAGTGAAATTCTACCCCGGTGCGCGCGCATGGGGAATCAAGGCCGACGTGGCGCTTCCGTGCGCCACGCAAAATGAGCTTGATGCCAACGATGCCCGCGAGCTCCTGAAGAACGGGTGCGTTTGCGTCTGCGAAGGGGCCAACATGCCGACGACTCTCGACGGCGTCAAGATCCTCCTCGATGCCCACGTCCTCTACTCGCCGGGAAAAGCATCGAACGCGGGAGGTGTCGCGACGTCCGGACTCGAAATGAGTCAAAACAGCATGCGGCTTCCCTGGCCGAAGGAGGAAGTCGACCAGCGTCTGCACCAGATCATGAAGAACATCCATCAGACCTGCATCGAAACGGCTGAGAAATACGGAACCCCGGGCAACTATGTCAATGGGGCCAACATCGGCGGGTTCCTGAAGGTCGCCAACGCCATGCTCGATCAGGGCCTCGTCTGATCGCCGTGCCTGAAGCGCGAATCGACGGCCGTCACCGTTTCGGGTGGCGGCCGTCGTCATTTCTCCCCTCCCGGAATAATTGACCCTTGACAGCGGGATTCGTATGTTCCAAAGAACCAACGGAATCCTGCCATGCGCTCCATTGATCCCCGCGATATTCTGACGTATCACACCACACGCATCCAGAGCTTCCAAAAGCTGATGCCCCACAAGATCAGGGATATCCTCCTGGTCTCGAGTCTCTACGACAACTACCTGTTTGAAGAAGACGGGCGCCTCTACGACCTCATCCGTCAGGAATCGCACAACCTGAATCTGAGCTATCCTCCCGAGATCACCCACGTGACCACGGGCGAAGAAGCCCTCGAACTCGCCTCCGACAGCGCCTTTGACCTGATTATCACGACGCTCCATATCGAAGACATGCACGTGATCCGGTTCGCCCAGATGGTTCGCGAAGCGGGATTCAATATGCCCATCATCCTCCTGGCCTACGACAACCGGGAGAAGAAGGACATCGTCGCCAATTTCGACACGTCGATCTTCGAACAGATCTTCATCTGGCAGGGTGATTTCCGGCTCCTCATCGCCATCATCAAAAGCGTCGAAGACAAGCTGAACGTCGAATTTGATACGAAGACCGTCGGGGTCCAATCGATCATCCTCGTCGAAGACAACGTCAAATTCTATTCTTCATATCTGCCGATCATCTACACGGAGATCCTGAATCAGTCGCAACGTCTGGTCCTGGAAGGGGTCAATCTCACGCACAAGCTCCTGCGATTGCGGGCACGGCCGAAGATTCTGTTGTGTACCAACTACGAGCAGGCCTGGAACTACTTCGAGAAGTATCAGGAGACGGTTCTCGGAGTGATCTCCGACATCAACTTTATGCGATTGGGGATCAAGGACCCTGAAGGAGGGATCAATTTCGCGAATGCCATCCGTGCGCTCCACGCCGACATTCCGATCCTGTTGCAGTCCAGCAACACCGAGTTCGCCCAACGCGCGAAAGAGCTGGGGATTTCCTTCGTGCAGAAGGGCTCGCCCCGATTGCTGCACGAAGTGCGGGAATTCATCCTGAACAACCTTGGCTTCGGCGATTTCATATTCCGGACGCCGGACGGGCGGGAAGTCGGGCGAGCGACAAACCTGAAAGAACTTGAACGGCAGCTCGAAATCGTTCCCGACGAGTCCGTCCTGTACCACGCCGGCAACAACCATTTTTCCAACTGGCTGAAGGCCCGCACCGAATTCTCGCTGGCTCACAGCCTCCGCCCCCGGCGGGTCAGCGAGTTCCGGTCCGTCGCCGACCTGCGGGATGTCCTGATCAACTCCCTCCGCGGCTATCAGGAATTGCAGCAGCGCGGCGTGATCTCCGAATTCAGCCGATCCATGTTCGATCCCGCCAACAGTTTTGCGCGCATTGGCAGCGGATCCCTCGGAGGAAAAGCCCGCGGCCTCGGATTCACCAACCAGCTCATCAGCGCCTACGACCTCCGGGAGAAATTTCCGGGCGTCGAAATCTTCGTGCCGTCCGCCGTCGTTCTTGCCACCGACGTGTTCGACAGGTTTCTTCAAGACAACGGGCTTGAAGCGTTCGCGTTCAATCCTCCGGACGACGACGAACTGATTCGGCGTTTTCTGGACGCAGCACAGTTCCCGATCGATGTCCTCCACCGTCTCTCGGAATTCCTGGATCTGATCCGGGAGCCCCTCGCCGTGCGATCGTCGAGCCTGCTGGAGGACTCGCAGTACCAGCCGTTTGCAGGCGTGTACGAAACCTATATGATCGCGAACAACGACCCGAACCCGGACGAACGCCTGCTCCAGCTCCTGCGCTGCATCAAACTCGTTTACGCTTCCACCTATTCCCGCTCCGCCCGCGACTACATGAAAGCCACCTCCTACCGTCTCGAAGAGGAGAAGATGGCCGTGATCATCCAGCGCATGGTCGGGGCGCCCCGCAACGGAAGGTACTACCCGGATTTTTCCGGCGTGGCAAAGTCACATAACTTCTACCCTGTCCCGCCGCAAAAAGGAACGGATGGGATCGTCCTGGCCGCTCTTGGTCTCGGGAAAACGGTGGTGGACGGCGGTAACGCAGTCCGCTTCTGCCCGCGCTATCCGAAGCATCTTCTCCAGTTCTCGACAGCGCGCGAGACCATGCGGTCAACGCAAACAGATTTCTACGCGCTCAACATGGCGGGAAGTCTTGAACATCATCCGGACATCAATCCGGAAAATCTCCTCCAACGATTCCCGATCGACGATGCCGAACGCGATCAATCGCTCGCGACCGTCGCCTCGACATACTCCCCGGAAAACGACATGGTGTACGACGGGATTTCCCGACCCGGGAAACGCGTCGTCACCTTCGCCCCGATCCTCAAGCACAACGTCTTTCCGCTCCCGGAGATTCTGGACCTCATGCTCAACGTCGGATCGTCCGGGATGGGAACGGCGGTCGAGATCGAATGGGCGGTGAACATGAACGTGCCGCCGGATCAGCCGAAAGAGTTCGCATTGCTGCAGCTGCGACCGCTGGTTTTCAGCACGGAGTTCGAAGAGCTGGAGCTGGACAACATCCAGCGCTCGGCTGTCATCTGCCAGAGCACTCAAGTCCTCGGGAACGGTGTGATCGGAGGGATCCACGACGCGGTGGTCGTGGACATGCAATCGTTCGACAGGTCAAAGAGCCATGCTGTCGCGGCAGAGGTGAGCCGGTTAAACACGAAATTGCTTTCGGCCCGCAGACCGTACGTGCTGATCGGCGTGGGTCGTTGGGGTAGTCTTGATCCGTGGCTGGGAATCCCGGTGACCTGGGATCAGATCGCCGGGGCGGCAGTGATCGTCGAATCGGGGTTCAAGGATTTCCATGTGACCCCCTCGCAGGGGTCGCATTTCTTTCAGAACATCACGTCGTTCCAGGTCGGGTATTTCACCGTCAACGAAGACGAGCGGATCGGCTTCATCGACTGGGAGTGGCTGGGTCTGCAGCGATCGGCCGAACAACTGAAATTCACCCGCCACCTGCAATTCGATAAAACCATCGTGGCAAAAATCAACGGGCAAAAGAACAAGGGGATCCTCTTCAAACCGGCCTAAGGCTCATTCCTCCAGCGTACTGAGATCCCCTTCGTTCATCCCCAGCGCCCGCGCCTTCAGGACGCGGCGCATGATCTTCCCACTTCGCGTTTTCGGGAGCGACGGAACAAACTCGATCTTCTCGGGCTTCGCAATCGGTCCGACCTCGTGCGCGATATGGTGCTTTAACTCTTCCACCAGTCCCTCACTCGCTTCGTGGCCTGCCCGAAGAATCACGTACGCATGAATGGCAACTCCCTTGATCTCATGCGGCAGTCCGATGACGGCCGCTTCAGCGACCGCCGGATGGCTCACGAGCGCTGATTCGAGCTCGGCTGTCCCCAGGCGGTATCCGCTGACCTTGATCACATCGTCGACCCGACCGATGACCCAAAAGTAACCGTCCTCATCCTTGCGCGCCGAATCACCGGCAAGATACATCCCTTTGTATTTGTCCCAGTAGGTTTTGACGTATCGATCGGGGTCCTTGTAGATCGTCCGCAACATCGCCGGCCACGGTTTTTTCAGTACAAGAAATCCCTCGTCGCCGGGTTTGACCGGTTTCCCATCTTCGTCCACGACATCCGCTTCGACCCCGAAGTACGGCCGCCCCCCCGATCCCGGTTTCAGCGGCTGGGCAGGCGTCGGAGCGATCATGAACATCCCCGTTTCCGTTTGCCACCATGTGTCCATGATCGGGCACTTCTCTTTTCCGATGTTCTTGTGATACCAACGCCACGCCTCCGGGTTGATGGGTTCCCCGACGGACCCGAGAAGGCGGAGCGACGAAAGGTCGTGCCGGTTCGGCCAGGACGCACCGAACCGCATCAGTCCCCGGATCGCGGTCGGGGTGGAATACAGGATGGTCACGCCGTACTTTTCAACGATCGTCCACCATCGGTCCGGGAACGGGTAAGTCGGGGCACCCTCGTACATGATCGATGTCGCCCCGGCGATGAGCGGGGCATAAACGATGTACGAATGACCCGTGATCCACCCCGGATCAGCAGTACACCACCAGCGGTCCTCTTCCTTGATGTCGAAGACATCCTTAAACGTCGCGTACACCCCCACCTGATATCCGCCGTGAGTGTGAAGAATCGCCTTCGGTCGGCCCGTCGTACCGGAGGTATAGAGGATGAAGAGCGGATCTTCCGCGTCCATCACCTCCGTCTCGCATTTCATCGAATTGCGTGTCAGAGGCAGAGTCATGAGTTCATGATACCAGTAGTCCCTGCCCGCTTCCATGTTGACTTCCTTGCCGAGATGCTTTACCACGACGACGTTTTCGGGCGCCGCGCTCCGTTGAAGCGCCTCGTCGACCGTGTTCTTCAGGTCAACGATCTTCCCGTTCATATAACCGCCATCAGCGGTCACAATCACGCGGGATTCGCTGTCTTCGATTCTGCTGTGGAGCGCTTCGACGGAGAATCCGCCATAGACAACCGAATGGATCGCGCCGATTTTCACTGTCGCGAGCATGGCAATGACCGTCTCGGGAATCCTCGGCATGTAGATCGTCACCCGATCGCCTTTCGACACGCCCATGCTCTTCAGTACGTTGGCAAACTTGCAGACTTCCCGATTGAGCGCATGATACGAGAACGTGCGCAGTGCGCCCCGCTCGCCTTCCCAGATCAAAGCGAGCTTGTTCCTTCGCCAGGTCTTCACATGGCGGTCGAGAGCATTTAACACCACGTTCGTTTTCCCGCCGACAAACCATTTGAAGAAAGGCTTGTTCGACTCATCGATGACGGTATCCCATTTTTTGTACCATTCGAGTTCCTCCGCCCGCCTGGCCCAATACCCTTCGAGGTCGTTTGCCGCATCCTTCATCACTGAAAAGGGGTCGGGGACATTCGCTTGACTGATGATTTCAGGACTCGGATAGTATACTTCACCGTGAAGGGTTTGCGACGGGGATGGTTTGCTGTCCGCCATGGAAGCCTCCGTGATCGAAGGTGATTTGGTTAGGCAAGAAATCTGGGAATATGTCGGAAATGTTTCAAAAAGGAACGAATTGCCGGAGATCTACTGTTCAATCTCTGAACAGCAATTCAGATCGCAGAGTTCTAATCCCGGAATGAATATGGAGCTTTCGAGGCAGGATCAGGTCGCCGGCCTGCCGGCAGGTCAGGCCGGAGAACGAGACCTGCGTACCGAACGCTTCTCTCGAACAGGCCTGCTGCTGGGATCGGCATTCGCGTGTCTGGGAGTCGCCTTCGGCGCGTTCGCAGCACACGGCCTGCGTTCCATGCTCGGGCGTGAGATGCTCGAGGTCTTCGAGACGGGGGTCCGGTATCAGGTCTATCATGCATTCGCCTTGATCGTCGCAGGCCTGATGATCCGATTGAGTGCCGGATCCCTTCGGACAATCCGGTATGCGATCGGCTTTTTTCTGGCAGGAGTCATCCTCTTTTGCGGGAGTCTCTATGCCCTCGCACTGACCGGCTACACCTGGTGGGGGTACTTCACGCCGTTCGGGGGACTCGCGTTTATGGGGGGTTGGGTTTCATTGTTTATTTCCGTACTACGGGGCGACGCAATCGTCCAGACGATTGGAACGTCCCCTTCAGCACGACCGTAGGGAGCCCGAGCATCGGCCACTCCACCAATGTTGGGGGTCGGCGAGGGAAAGTCTTGCGAATTCAGTATTTTGTGTCGATATTGAGTTTTCTTAGCCCTCCGACCCCATGCTGAAAAAACTCATTGGCTTCCTCGTTATCGTCCTCCTTGCCGGCGTCTTTTGGATGGCTTTCGCATTGTGGACGGGGATTTATTCGGTCTATTCAGTTCCCCCGACACACGACGATCCGGACGGCGCGACCTACATTGTGACAAGGGAGGAAGGCGAGCCAATATTCAATTCGCCACAATATGTTCCACCCATCAAAAAGGTCGAACCGGAAACGGGCATTGTTCGGTTTTCCAGAGTTACGGCTCCCAAGAAGCCGATCCTGGACAGAACCATCATGCAACTCCCGTATATTGCATGGGCATATGATAAGTCGATTGAGAAGCCCGACTCGACGCAATAAGTTCGAACCCTTCCCCGGAAACCACGCAACGCGGCTGAGCCTCTGACACCGATGAATGAGAATATCAATCAACACGACATCTCACGCTTGAGAATCGATCGTGATCCTGCGCCGGCAGAGAAGCCCGAACACCATTTCTCCTGGAAGCTCTGGGGAACGCTGGGAGGCGTCGTCGTGCTTGCGGCAATCATTGTTGCGATGATGGGAGTGTTCAAGGGGCCGGTGGAAGTCGAGATCGGAACTCCGACGCTCACCTACCCGGGTCAGGCGAACGCCGTCCTCACCGCGAACGGTTACGTCGTCGCACAGAAGAAAGCCGCCGTCGCATCCAAAGGGACGGGTCGACTCGTCTACCTCGGCGTCGAGGAAGGCGACGTTGTCAGGAAGGGTGAAATTATCGCGCGCCTCGAGGACAGCGATGTTCTGGCGACGTTGGACAGAATGCGCGCAGACCTCGCAGTGGCAAAGGCCGACGCCAACGATGCGTCGCGCACGCTTGCGCGGACGAAGCAGCTCTTTGACCGCGGGCTGGTGTCGCAGGCGGACTTGGATGCGGCACAGGCAACCGACGACCGCGTTCACGCATCGATCATCTCGGCGGAGGCGGCGGTCAAAGAAGCCGAAGTCGCTGTTGAGGCCACCCGCATCCGCGCCCCGTTCGACGGAACCGTCCTCACGAAGGACGCCGACATCGGGGAGGTCATGGCACCGTTCGCCGCAGCAGCGAATTCCAGAGGCGCGGTCGTCACGATGGCCGACATGTCGTCATTGCAGGTGGAGGCGGATGTTTCGGAATCGAACATCATGCGCGTCAGCGTCGGACAACCCTGCGAGATCGTGCTCGATGCCTACCCGTCCAAAACCTACAGGGGAATCGTCCACAAGATCGTCCCGACGGCTGACCGGTCGAAGGCAACGGTTCTCACGAAGATTGCCTTCTTGAAGAAGGACAACCAGGTCCTTCCCGAAATGAGCGCGAAAGTCACCTTCCTCGGCGCCGGCGGCGATACTCTTGCGGGCGGACCGCCGTTCCTGTCGCTCCCGCAGTCAGCGATCGTACGCCGGAATGGATCGCCATGTGTGTTTATCGCCCAGGGTGGGAAAGCGTCCGAGCGGAGTGTGGCGACTGGCCGGACGCTTGAGAATAGAATTGAAATCACACAGGGTGTCACGACGTCGGACCACGTCGTCCTGAACCCCGGTGACAATCTGAAAGACGGCGCCAGCGTCGTCCAGAAAAACCAATAGCATCGACGACAACAAACTCAACAGGTGGCATGACAACTCCAACCGCCGTTGCATCGCAGGTGAGGGAAGCGATTATCGCCCTCAAGGGGGTCTCGAAATCGTATCATCGGGACAGCCTGGTGATCCCGGTATTGAACGACATCACGCTCGACGTTCCGAAGGGCGAATTCCTCGCATTGATGGGTCCGTCGGGATCGGGAAAAACGACCCTGCTGAACCTGATCGCCGGCATCGACAGACCGTCGTCCGGACGCATCCTGGTCGGCGGCGTTGACATCGGTTCGCTCGGCGAATCGGGCCTCGCCCAGTGGCGGTCACGCAACATCGGTTTTGTCTTTCAATTCTATAATCTGCTCCCGGTCCTCACGGCGTACGAGAACGTCGAACTCCCCCTCCTCCTGACAAAGCTCAGCAAGCAGGAGAAGCGGGAACATGTGAGCGCGGCGCTCGAACTTGTGGGCCTCGCGGACAGGATGAAGCACTATCCAAAGCAACTCTCGGGCGGACAGGAACAGCGCGTTGCGATCGCCCGGGCGATCGTCACCGATCCCGCCATTATCGTTGCCGATGAGCCCACAGGGGATCTCGACAGAATCTCCGCCGCCGACATCATGACGCTGCTCGGTCGGCTCAACCAGGAGTATTCGAAGACGATCATCATGGTCACCCACGACCCGCGGGCTGCCGAAAAGGCTCACACCGTCCGTCACCTCGACAAAGGAGAACTTTCGGCGTAGCGCGCACGACGGGACGACCCCGACTTGCCATGACGCCGAGGAGCGACATCTATGCGCGTGCTCAAACTGGTGTACAAGAACATGCTCCGGCACAAACTCCGGTCTTCGCTGACCGTGCTGGGAATTGCGATTGCCGTCCTGGCGTTCTGTCTTCTCAGGACGGTCGTTACGGCTTGGAACTCCGGAGTGGAGAGCTCCGCCGCAAACCGGTTGATCGTCAGACAGGCGGTCTCCTTCATTTTTCCGCTCCCGGAGGCGTACGCTGAGCGGATCCGCAACCTCCCCGGGGTCGATATGGTAAGCTGGGCGAATTGGTTCGGCGGAGTGTACATCGACAAGAACCAGTTCTTTGCCCGTCTCGCTGTGGATGCCGACACCTACTTCCAGGTGTACCCGGAATTGCTTGTACCGCCCGATCAGCTTGCCCAGTTCAAAAAAGAACGGAACGCATGCATTATCGGTTCTCAGCTCGCCGACCGGTTTCACCTGAAGCTCGGCGACCTCATGACGATGGAAGGCGATATCTACCCCGGACAGTGGGAGTTCGTCGTTCGGGGGATCTATACCCCGCGCGACAAGGTGACCGACCCCTCGAATATGCTCTTCCATTGGAAATACATCGATGAACGGATGCGGCAGGAGTCACCCACGCGCGCAGGCGATGTCGGATGGTATATCGTGAAGATCCATGATGCCGCGGATGCAGCGAGGATTTCGCAGGCGATCGACGGATTGTTCGCCAACTCCCGGGCAGAAACCAAAACGGAAACCGAGCGAGCCTTTCAGCAGGATTTCCTGGCGTCCGCCAGTGCGATCCTGACGGCAATGAACGTCATATCGTTTGTGATCATCGGAATTATCATGCTGGTCCTCGGCAACACCATGATCATGGCGGCGAGGGAACGCATCCGCGAATATGCCGTGCTGAAAACCCTCGGCTTCCGCGGCTCGCATATCGTCGGGCTCATTGCGGGTGAATCGCTCCTCATCGCCGGCATCGGCGGTTTCGTCGGTATGATGCTGTCCTTTCCCATGACAGCAGGGTTCGCGGAAGCCATGCCGAAGGGGTGGTTCCCGGTGTTCGAGTTGGAACCCACGACAGTGATCCTCGCGTTCACAGCCGCCATCATGGTGGGCGTGCTCGCCTCGTTGTTCCCCATTCTCCGCGCCCTCAATACTCGCATCGTTGACGGGCTGCGGCAATTGGCCTGACAGGAAACGCAATGAAAGTACCGCTGAAATATTCATTTCGCTCAATCGGGACCCGCAAGCTGACCACCACGCTGACGATGATCGGCGTCGCGCTCGTGGTCTTCGTCTTTGCGGCCGTCCTCATGATGGCGCGGGGACTGCAACGCGCGATGGTGGATACGGGATCGGACGACAATGTCATCATCCTCCGGAAATCCGCGAACGCCGAGATCAGCAGTATCATCGATCGCGACCAGGCCGCCATCGCGTCAACGCTCCCGGAAGTGGCGAAGACCGCCGACGGAAAGCCGCTCGTGTCCCGCGAAATCGTCGTCATCATCAATCTCGAATATAACGACAAGCCGGGCGTCGCAAACGTCACGGTCCGCGGCGTCTCCCCGGAAGCGTTTCAGATCCGGCCGCAAGTCAAACTTGTTTCAGGAAGGATGTTCAGGATTGGGGCGCGGGAGGTCATCGTCGGTTCCTCCATCGCGAAACGGTTCAAGAACGCGAGCCTGGGCGAAGCGGTGAAATTCGGCGGCGACCAATGGACCATCGTGGGGACGTTTGAGGCGGGGGGAAGCGGATTCGATTCGGAAATCTGGGGCGATGCCGACCAGCTCGGAGAGGCTTTCAACCGTTCCGCGTTTTCGAGTCTGACCGTCCGCCTGGCAGACAAGGATCGCTTCCAGGAATATGCGAAAGCGTTTGAGACCGACAATCGTCTTCAAACCCTGGAGGTAAAGCGGGAAAAGCAGTTTTACGAAGAACAATCGGAATTGATGGCGACGTTTATCCGCGTCCTCGGGATCGCCGTCACCGTGATCTTCAGCTTCGGCGCAATGATCGGAGCGATGATCACGATGTACGCGGCCGTGGCCAACAGGACCATGGAAATCGGGACAATGCGCGCACTCGGATTCCGTCGCACCAGCATTCTGAGCGCGTTCCTCCTGGAAGCCCTGGCCCTCTCGCTGATCGGAGGAGGGTCCGGTCTCGTCCTCGCCTCGCTCCTCCAGTTCTTCTCCGTGTCAATGATCAATTTCGGCACGTTCACGGAGATCGCTTTCAGCTTTGCGCTGACACCGTTGATCGTGGTGATCACGCTGGTGTTCTCGCTCGTGATGGGGCTTGTCGGAGGGTTTCTCCCTGCAGTGCGCGCTTCCCGAATGAGCATCCTGAATGCGCTCCGCGCGGGCTGAGGGCGCTCGCATTTACGCGGACGCCCGGAGCAACCACCGCATGAACGGCATTGCGTCGGCGAAGACGGCGGCCACGCGGTCAACAAACTTCGGCGAATAGCTTTCGGTGTGCCCCCACTCGACTCCGATGAACCACTGCTTGAACCGGAGATACTCGATCATCGGGTGATCCTTCGGATAGCCAAGGGGCGCCTTTTGCAGCTTCTCGCCCAGGATTCCTCCGAACCGACGCTTAAACGATCGGTCCCCCACCAGGTCAAGAAATTCCTGCGAACGTTGCGCCAGTGATGAGCGTATCGCTTTCAGCTGCGGCCCCGTCGGCATATAGAGTCCTCCCCCCACAAAAATCTCACCCGGTTCTATCCCGAGGTAGAACCCCGGCGTTTGCGTCGGATTCTTCTTCCCGCGTAATTCGAAACTTGCAGCGACGTTCGTTTTGTACGGGGCCTTGTTATTGCTGAACCGGACGTCCCGGTAAATCCGAAAGATCGAGTGTTTGGGGTCGAAGCTGAACTCGGGCGCCACTTCCGTCATCTGTTGTGCGAGCGATGCGATGAGACACTGCATCGGAAAACGCACGCTCTCCTCATATTCAGTCTTGTGTTTCTGGAACCACGGCCTGTTGTTGTTTTTCTTCAAACGCGTCATGAACCCGACCCCTTCTTTCGGGAAACCTTCGAAGGGCGGAAACAAATCCTGATCCGCAAGCGGACTCTTCGTCATCCTTCCTCCTCATTGTAATCTTTTGAATGCGGTCAGCGTTCCTTCCGTATCGATCCGGAACGTCGTCGTCCCGTTCCCCATGTCGATCCTGTCGCCGTTCCGCTGGTTGAAGAATGTAACAAGAATCGCTCCTCCCTGCCAGCGGAGTTGAACGAATCCTGTCTCAGAGAGTCCCTGGTTTTCCTTCCGGGCAGCAGACCAGGGACCAATCCTTGCCAACCCGGCGCCTGAGCCGCACCCGGAGATAATTTGGATGCGGGGGTTGCCGTTCTGCGGGTTTCGATCGATCAGTTGCAGGCTCTGATCATGCGAAGAGAGCTGGACCTGGAACGGAATGCCGGCGGAGGCGAGGATGGATTCCACGGAATCCGTATACGCATGGTACCGATCCGTGCAGAGGTCCTCCGGATCGAGCCAGTTGTGAACGAACCGGAAGGCGTTCGTGTCCTTGTCGCATCCGGTCATGTACGAAACGGTGCTGTCATCCTCATTCCACTGTGTGTACCCACCGTGCTCACCATGGGAAACGAACGGGTGGTGTGTACACAGGATATGCCAGCGAATCCCCGGGCGGGCTTTTGCGCCCTCGAGCAATCTGCGCAGGCTGTCCAATACCGGAATCCAGGTCGCCGGACGGGTTCGCAGGAGGAGACCGGTGTCCAGAAAGACGATCTGGACAGAATCCGATGTGCCGTCGTCCGTGGCATACGTTGCCGAGGAAGGAAAGTGCCCGTGGTACGTCCACTCTGCTCTTCGACCCGCACGGATGACGCCGAGATCGGAGACACCGACAGGCCACCGGGAAAGTGAAATCAATCCGAACAGTGCCGTCGTTTCAACGCCTTTCTGTGAATAGTATTCCGTTTCGCCCGGAATCCCATGGATGTTTTCGCGGCCGAGGCGACGGAGTACAGTCCGGAAGAAGCCGAGGGTCGCGTCGACTTCCCCCTCGACGGACGACTCCGGAACATTGAGGCCCGTTTCACCGAAGTCGGATCCGAGAAAGATTGTCGCGCTGGGAACGCCTCCGTCGTTTTCACCGGTCAACATCGCCGTCAGGAGCGCTGCATTGCCGCGGAGAACGGAGCCACGGTTCCCGGCGTCACCGAGGGCCACGATCGTCAATGGGTGCCCCTGCGTTCCAGGCGGAAGCGCCGCGTTCGTGATGACGGGAACCAAAGCGAGAATGACAAGAATCCGGATGGTCATCGATTGTCTCCCGACTATTCCAGCGTTTTACGGAACCTGAAGATCGAAAGAGTGAGGATTGTCGCGCCAAATGCCGCAAGGGCAAGAGCCTGCGGCCACAGTTCGGCGACGCCTGTGCCTTTCAGAAAGATCCCTCTCACAATTTCAAGAAAATATCGCAGCGGAATCAAGTAGGACGCGTATTGAATAATCATGGGCATGTTTGCAATGGGGACGACGAACCCCGAGAGAAACATGAACGGCATGAAGAAGAAAAACTGCGCGATCAACATCGCCTGTTGCTGGGATTTTGCGATAGTCGAAATGAAGAGCCCCAGGCCGAGTGTCGTCAGAATGAACAGCGCGCTCAAGGCGAACAGGAGGGCGACGCTCCCGACCAGCGGCACGCCGAACCAGAACCGCGCAAGTCCGAGCACAATCGTCATGTCGACAAACCCGATGATGATGAACGGCACCAGTTTGCCGAGAATGAGTTCGTACGAGCGGATGGGGGTGACCATCAATTGTTCCAGGGTGCCGATTTCCTTCTCCTTCACAATGCCGAGCGATGTCAGCGTCATCGTGATAATCATGAGCACAAGAGCGACAACGCCGGGGACCATGTAGTTGGCGCTCTTCAGGTCGGGATTGAACCAGACCCGGGGCTCGGGAATAATGCGTCCCACGCGGACCCCACGGACAAACGACGCATAGTGCGCAAGGATCTCCTCCGAACGGGTCGATACGATCTGCGTCGCATAACCCAGGAGGATGTTCGCCGTGTTCGCGTCGGCCCCATCGAGGATGACTTGAAGCCCGGCCGGCCGGTGCGCGAGAAGATCGCGACCGAATCCGTTCGGTACCACCAGACCGATATTTGCCTTCGCCTGTTCGATGTGCTGATCCACATCACCCGGAGACGCGACACTGTAGCGGGCAATAAAGTAGCCGGAATTCGTGAAATCCTGGATCATCTCCCGGCTTTCCTGCGTGTGATCGAGATCGCAGACGACCATCGTGCTGTTTTTGATATCGGTCGTCGCAGCATAGCCAAGGAGCAACACCTGAAGGACGGGCGCCACAATCGAAACCCCCAGCATCCTCGGATCGTGTCGCAGTTGGTAGAACTCCTTGCGGATCATCTCGCGTATGACATGAAGGGATCGTTTCATCACACACTCCGCTTTCGCATGCGTATGGTGCTGACGCCCAACATCACGGCCGCAAACAGCGACATCCAGAGGAATTGCTGCCAGATGTCCAGGAATCCGACCCCTTTGAGCATCAGGCCGCGAACCGCAACGAGGAAGAACTTGTTCACGGCCAGGTTGGACAGCACCTGAAGCACAATCGGCATGCTCGCAATCGGAAACACGAATCCGGAAAGGAGCATCGAGGGAAGAAGCGAGCTAAAGACCGAAATCATGAAGGCGACCTGCTGCGAATCCGTCACGGTCGAGATCAGAAGCCCCTGACCAAGTCCCCCCAGAGTGACAATCAGCAACGCCGCGTACAGCAGCAGCAGGCTTCCGTGAATCGGGATGGCGAAAAGGAAGTAGCCGAGAATGATGATGAGGGTCGAGGCCGCGAGCGTGATGCCGACATACGGGATGGTCTTTCCCAGAATGACCTGAACCGGCCGGAGCGGCGAGACCATGATCTGCTCCATGGTCCCGCGTTCCTTCTCGCGCACCACCGTCATCGACGTCGAGACAACCGATGTCAGGACGATAATGAACCCGATGAGCCCGGGGATGAGAAACTCCGAAGACCGCAGGTCCGGGTTGTACCATATCCGCGGCTCGAACTGAATGGGCGCAAGAAGCGTTTTTCCTCTGAGTTCGAACGCCTGCGTGATCACCGACGTGGAATACGCCATCGTCATTCCTGCGGCATAATTCAGCGCCTGACCTGCGCTGTTCGCATCCGAACCGTCCACAAGGATCTGCACCGGAGTGTTTCGCCCCGCAAGCAAGTCCCGGGCGAAGTCCGTGGGAACAACCACGGCGGCCTTTGCGTCCCCGTTCAGAAAGAGGTCTTCAATTCGTCGGTAGGAATGAACGTCCTCCACCAGGTCGAAATACTCCGTATGCCGGAACTGATCGAGGTAGAGACGACTTTCAGGCGTCATGCTCTGGTCGAAAATGAGCAACGGGATGTGCTTCACGTCGAAATTCAATGCGTACCCGACGACAACGATGAGGACCGCCGGCAGGGCAAGCAACATTCCCAATGAAGTCGGGTCCCGGCGGATTTGCCGGAACTCTTTGACGATGATCGGTTTGAGCGAACGGGCTATCGACATGCGATCGGGCCTTTACACCGTGGAACCGTGAGTATCGTGTTCAAGGAGGTAGAGGAAAACGTCTTCCAACGAAGGCATGATCCTCTCCATCCGGGAGATCGAGATCCCGCGACTTCCGAGCAGTCGCGTCATCGACTCTTTCCCCCGCTGTTCCTCCTCCACCATGACGTGCAGGGTCGTGCCGAAGACTGAAGTCTCAAGCGCCCAGGGTTCGTTCCGGACTGCATCGAGAGCGTCGACCACGTTGTTGCACCGGACTTCGAGGATCGGGTGCGTGATATGCTGCGCCTTGAGCTCGTTCGGGCTGCCTGCTGCAATCAGCCGCCCGGCGTTGATCAGGATAATATGATTGCAGTATTCTGCTTCGTCCAGGAAGTGCGTTGTGACGAGAATCGTTGTTCCCTGCGACGACAATTCGTTGATAAGCTCCCAGAAATTGCGGCGGGAGATCGGGTCCACGCCGCCGGTCGGTTCGTCGAGGAAGACAATCGGCGGTTCGTGAAGGATCGCACACCCCAGCGCGAGACGCTGCTTCCAACCTCCCGACAATGTCCCGGTCAGACTCCCTTCCCTCCCTTTCAGATCGGCCATGGTGAGGACCCACGCCATCCGCTCCTCCAGCTTCTCTCCTTCAAGACCGTACACACCCCCATAGAACCTGATGTTTTGTTCGACCGTGAGATCGTCATACAGCGAAAATCGCTGCGACATGTATCCTATCGATCGTTTGACCTCTTCTGTCTGGGACGCCACGTCAAACTGGCCGACACGTGCCGAGCCTGATGTGGGAATCAGGAGACCGCACAGCATTCTGATCGTCGTGGATTTCCCGGCGCCGTTGGCACCGAGGAACCCGAAGATCTCACCCCGTTTTACCGTGAACGAGAGTTGGTCAACCGCCGTGAAATGCCCGAACATCTTGGTGAGCCCTTTAACCTCGATGGCATGTTCTGATGTTTCCATTCGTCTCCTCTACGGAATCCGGCCAAGCGATTTCTCGAGCCGGACGGTGGCAATTGCCTGCTCCACCAACGCGGCACTGAGCGATGTCTTCGCCTGGACCAGCGCGACGTTCGCATCGAGAAGTTCGGTCGAAGTCGCCAGGCCTGAGTGGTACTTGTCGGACAACATCTTTGAATTCTCTTCGGCCTGACTCACTCCCAGGTGGGCAACATCCACCTTCTCCCCTGCGCGTTTTGCCGAGAGAATCGCGCGCCGGACGTCAAGCGATACCGCCTGTTGCATTTGCGCCAGCATCTCCTGATTCGCGCGCAATGCCGCCTCCGCCTGCTCCGTCTGGGCTGCCGTGGCCCCCCAGTTCCACACATCCATTTGGAACTGAATGCCGAGGTCCCAGCTGTCCTTCCACTGGTTCGAGGGGGGGAAGTACCGCTGGTTCGGCTTGCTGTAATAATAATTTGCCGAGAACGCGATCTGCGGGAAGTACCCTCCACGTGCCGCACTCAGGGCAGCTTGTGAGGCCTGAACGCGCGCGTCCAACGCCGCAACATCGGACCTTGCCGCAAGCGCTTGATCCACTGAACCCGGCGGAGCTGCGCCAGTGTCCGTCGGAGCCGGCGTCGAGGCGATGACAACCGGAGTTTCCGCGGGCCTTCCGATTGCGATATTCAGGTTCATTTGCGATACCTGTTCATCGTTCTCTGCATCGATCAGCGAGAGGCGGGCGTTCTGCAGCTGGACCTGGATCCGGAGGAGATCGTTGCGCGTCGCAAGCCCGGCCCCGAGCAGATTCCTGGTGTCTCGCTCGTAGCTTTCGAGACGGGTGACGTTATCCTGCAGGGCACTCTTGACTTCGCGCGCCTGATAGAGCGTCCAGTATGCGGTAGCGATGTTCACCACGAGGTCGGCTTCGTCGTTGCGCGTGTCGAAGGCCCCCGCTTCGGCGAGCAACCGGGCCGCGCGTGCGTTGCTGGAAAGCCGGAACCCGGTGAACAACGGTTGCTGAATGGTCGCGTGGAGCTGATAGCTATCGGGGATATTTGGTGCGATCACGATCGGCGCAAACCCCGGGAACGGGAGCGCAACCGCGAATGGCGGAACGTTGCTGAGCCTGCGGTATGCACCGTCGATTTTCACTGCGGGGAGGAGTGCGCTTCCCGCCTCGTGGGCTTTCGCCTCGGCTCCCTCTGCCTTGGCGGCCGAGGCTTTGAGAAGATGGGAGTGTTCCCGGCCGAAGCGAATTGCCTCTTCGATGGTCAGGCTCCCATCTTGCTGGGCGTACGCCCCGATGGCAAGAGAGAATAAGAGAACGACCGGCAACAAGGACGCGCGCTTCATGCCGTGGCTCCGTCGTGAGTATGAGTGAGCAAAGAGATGAACACATTTTCAAGAGAAGGAGTGATCGTGCGCATGCTCCGGACCGTGATCCCGTTGCCGGTGAGGGCGGCCTGAATTTGCGGCAGGGCGTGCTTCGGATCGGGTACCATCACGTTGATCCGGTCGCCGAACGCCTGAACCTCTCTCAAACCGGGCTGGTCGCGCAGGATCCGAAATCCCTTTCTCACCTGGTCAAGGACGACCTCCACGACCTGCTCCTTCATTTCCGACCGGAGGCCGTCGGGCGTATCGACCCTGAGAATTCGCCCCCGATTCATCAGCCCGACACGAGAACAACGCTCCGCTTCATCGAGATAGGGCGTGCTCATCACGATGGAGATCCCTTCCACGAGTAAACTCTGGAGGATTTTCCAAAAGTCACGTCGCGAAACCGGGTCCACTCCTGTCGTCGGCTCATCCAGGAAGATGAGTCTCGGTTTGTGGATCAGCGTGCAGGCGAGGGCCAGCTTTTGTTTCATCCCACCGGACAGGCGTTCCGCCAGTCTGGTGCGAAACGGGGTCAGCCGTGTGAATGCAAGGAGCTCTTCCCTTCGCTCCTTGAAATCGAAGACGCCGTTGATTTCCGCAAAGAACTCGATGTTCTCGTCGACGCTGAGATCGCCGTAAAGAGAGAATCGCTGCGAGAGGTAGCCGATTTCGCGCTTCACCGCTTCGGGCTCCCTGACGATGTCGTGCCCCAGCACTGTCGCGGTACCCGACGTGGGGCTCAGGATGCCACAGAGCAGACGAATGGCGGTCGTCTTTCCCGAGCCGTCAGGGCCGACAAGTCCGAACATCTCTCCCTCACGCACTTCGAGATTCACGTCCTCGACGGCGCGGACATCGCCAAACACGCGGGACAACTGATGCGTCGCGATAATCGTTTCCATATCACCCCTTCTTCCCTTCGATTGCCAGGGCGGCATCGGCCGGAAGGCCGGGCTTCAAGGCACCGTCGCGATTCTGAATTTCGATCTTGACGCCGAAGACGAGCTTCGTCCGTTCTTCCTTGGTCTGAATGTTCTTCGGAGTAAATTCGGCCGAGGGAGCCATGTAGACCACCTTCCCGTCGAATGTCCGGCCCGGGTAACCATCGACCGAAACTGTCGCGTTCTGCCCGAGCGTGATCTTTGCAAGCTCTTCCTCATTGACATAAATCATCAGGTCAACGCGGTCGAGGTCCGTAATCCGGAGGACATTCGAGCCGATGGCCACCAGCTCGCCGGGTTCGATGGAGCGGAGCGTCACGATCCCGGTCGTCGGGGAGAGCAGAACGCAATCCCGGACTTTTTTTCTGAGGAGGTCGACCTGTGCCGCGGCATAGTCGCACCGGACGCGTGCGTTGGTGATTTCCTCAGGACGCAGGCCGCGGCGGACCTTCTCGTACGTTTGCTGTGCCGCGACATAGCGGGCATAGGCGTCGTCGTACTGCTTTTGCGTCACCGTCTGCGTCTGGAGCAGCCCCTTCATTCGTTGATAATCGGCATCCGCCGCATCGTACACCGCTTTCGCCTGGATAATGTCCTCCTGACGCGACCCCTCCTTGGCGAGTCGGTACTGCGCCTCGAATGATTCAAGATTGGCGATCGCCTGGCGGAGCTGGATTTGATAGTCCGAATCGTCGACCGTGAGCAATGTGTCCCCGGGCACGACGCGGGATCCTTCATCGACACGAACCGAGGTCACACGCCCGGCCGCTTCCATTCCGACGTCCACGTCGGTCCCTTCGATCGTCCCGGACGCGTCGATCGATTTGGCCCCGTTCCCCGAGCAGCCGGCGATGGTGAGCATCCCTGCGAGAAGGAGCATCATCCACCCTGGAAGCGATCGTTGGATGAAATGCAGGAAGTGAAGGATGGCGGTACGCGCGTCGTTCGTCATGAGGCACTCTACTTGTTTTTCGTGAGTTGAAGTTGATCGAAAGGAATGATCAGGGTTCGTCCCCGTTCAGTCAAGACTCCCTGGAAAAAAATCCCGAAGATGTCCCGAATTGCCTCGTTCGGAGAAAACGGTTCCACGGAGAGTACTGTCGGGGTCATGACCTGACCGATTGCGGCAATATAGGCCAGCATGAAAATCCGGAGATTGAGGTCCGTTCGAACATACCCTTCCCGCACCCCTTGTTCGATGAGTTGGGAAAAACTGATCTGCAGGGTCTTCAGGCGGAACTCTTCGATCCGTTTCCAGATGTCCGGCGCGTGACGCTGCATATCGCGAATGAGGGTTCTGCTGACTTTCGAAGCGCTGGTCGCAACGCCAGTGGAGAGGGCAAGCGCTTTCTCCGCAAACCCCTTGTCGCTCTGAAGAAGCCCCGACACAAATGCGTGGGCCTCGCCCATGAGCCAGTCCGCTTCCTGATGGAGAAGGTCGTCTTTCGATGGGAAGATTCTGTAAAACGTCTTCTTGCTGATTCCCAGATCACTGCACAGATCGTCGACGGAAACGCTGACGAAGCCTTCCTCCAGGAACCTGCTCCGGGCATGCAGAAGGATTCGCCCTCTCAACTCCTCCTCATTGATTGTCTCGACGGGAACCATCAAAGTTTCCTAAGTTTCCACTCGGTCAAAAAAGAAGCCACAAGCCGTTCTTCGGAAACTCATGGCGTTTTCTTGGTTTCTAATATACATCCAGGATGGCTCTTTGTCAAGACCAAACAATAAAAAGGCGCCCGGAACAACCCGGGCGCCCGGCACCGATCGAGATGGATGGTACGGACTATTTTCCAACCAGGGCCTTGTAATCGGCCACAGAGAGGAGGTCCGATACTTCTTTCGGATTCGCGATCTTGATCTTCAGCATCCATCCCTTGCCGTACGGATCCTGGTTGACGAGTTCAGGATTGGCCTGAAGGCCTGCATTCACTTCAAGGACAGTGCCGGAGACGGGAGAGAACAAATCAGAAACGGCTTTCACCGCTTCGATCGTCCCGAAGGACTCGTGCTGCTTCAACGCCTTCCCCGCGGCAGGCAACTCCACGAACACAACATCGCCCAATTCCCCCTGGGCATGGTCGGTAATGCCGACAGTCCCGGTATCGCCATTCACGAGCAACCACTCGTGATCCTTCGTGTACTTCAACGTCTCAGGAAAATTCATTGGTGGGCCTTTCAAGTGTTCAATGCTGCAACATCACAAACGGGTACCGTCCTCCGGTTCAGCCTGAAATTCGAACCCGTCAAGGAAGCTTGTATCGAAATTCGCCGTGCGAAACCGTTCATCGCGCATGACTTGCTGGTGGAACGGGACCGTCGTCTTTATCCCTTCGATCGTGAACTCCTCGAGCGCGCCGGCCATTTTCTGGATGGCTCCTTCACGGGTCAGGGCATACGCAATGAGCTTGGCGATCAGGGAATCGTAATAGGGCGGCACGACATACCCGGCGTACGCGTGCGTGTCGACCCGTACGCCGAAACCTCCGGGCATGTGGAAGTCCGTGATCTTCCCTGGCGAAGGGCGAAATCCGTTCGCAGGGTCCTCCGCATTGATCCGGCACTCGATCGCATGTCCACGCGACTGAATCTTCCGCTTGGGAAGTTTCTCCCCCGCGGCGACCCGCAACTGGAGTTTGATCAGGTCGTGCCCGGTCACCTGTTCGGTCACAGGGTGCTCGACCTGAATCCGCGTATTCATCTCCATGAAATAGAAATTCCTGTTCTTGTCGACAAGGAACTCGATCGTTCCTGCGTTTTCGTAATTGACGGCCTTACATCCTTTGATCGCGGCATCTCCCATCTGTGTCCGGAGTTCTTCATCGACAACGGGCGAGGGAGACTCCTCGATCAATTTTTGATGCCGACGCTGCACGGAACAATCGCGTTCGCCGAAATGCACGACATTGCCGTGCTGATCACCAAACACCTGAATCTCGACGTGGCGAGGATTTTCGATATACTTCTCAATGTACACGTCCGGGTTGCCGAACCCCTGCTCCGCTTCGTGCTGCGCGGTCTTGAACGCGATCTCCACCTCCGACTCTTCCCGTACGATCCGCATTCCGCGCCCTCCCCCGCCTGCGACGGCCTTGATGATCACGGGGAATCCGATCGCCTTTCCGATTTCCCCCGCCTCGCCAACGCTTTTCACGACGCCCTCACTCCCCGGGACCACGGGCACGCCGGCCTTCTTCATCGTCTCTTTCGCAAGCGCCTTATCACCCATCGTCCTGATCATCTCGGGCGTCGGGCCGATGAACTTCATCCCCGAGGACGAGCAGATCTCGGCGAAGCTTGCGTTCTCCGCCAGAAAACCGTAGCCCGGATGAATCGCGTCGGCGTTCGTGATTTCCGCCGCCGCGATGATGCGAGGGATCTTGAGGTAGCTCTCTTTGCTCGGAGGTGGACCGATGCAGACTGCTTCATCGGCAAATCGGACATGCAGCGAGTCGCGGTCGGCCTTCGAGTAGACCGCAACAGTCTTGATGCCGAACTGTTTGCAGACGCGAATAACGCGGAGAGCAATCTCACCTCGGTTGGCAATGAGGATCTTGTTGAACACGAAGGGACTCCGGAGTTGTCGACGCGTCAGGCGGCTTCGACGAGGAAGAGGGTTTGATCGTATTCGACCGGTTGACCGTTTTCGACCATAATCTTGACGATCTTCCCCGTGATGTCGCTTTCGATCTCGTTCATTAATTTCATCGCCTCGACGATGCACAGCACGGTCCCCGGCGAAACGGAAGTGCCGATCTGAACAAAGGGGGCGGCGTCGGGTGCCGGCGACCGGTAAAACGTCCCGACGATCGGGGACTTGATCTCACGATATTTTGAACTCTCAGGGGGGGCGGGAGCAAAAGGCGGGACTTCGGACTGCATGGCCGGCAGGGCGGACGGAGACGAAAACGTCGTGGGTCCGTTCATTGGCTGATACGTCATCGGAACCTGGCCATACACCGGTGCGCCGGACACGACGGCACCGCTGTGTTTGACGACTCGAATCTTCTTCCCCTCTTCCTCGATCTCAATCTCATCAACAGCGCTTTCCGAAAGCAGCTTGATCAGCTTCCTGACATAGATAAGGTCCATGTGGTCTCCCTGTGAACCTATGCTTTCACCCGTTCGATATAGTCTCCGCTACGGGTGTCAATCCGGATGAGATCACCCTCATTAATGAACAATGGAACGTTGACAGTCGCCCCTGTCTCCACAGTGGCTGGCTTCGTCCCGGAATTAGCACTGTCGCCGCGCACCCCGGGAACGGTCTCTTTTACCTGAAGATCAACGGTGATGGGAAGCTCGATACCGGTGATTTCCGTCCCGTTAAAAAGGATGTCTACTCCTTCGCCATCTTTCAAAAACTTCGCACCTTGGCCTAACTGTTCCTCCGCGACGGATAACTGCTCATAATTCTCTTTGTCCATAAAGACACAGCCCGTCCCATCCCGATATAGGAACTGATACTCTTTTCGTTCGATCTTAATGATCTCGATGGCCTCGCCCGCCCGGAACCTGTTCTCAATCACCTTCCCGCTGACAATGTTCTTGAGCTTCGTCCTCACGAACGCCCGCCAGTTGCCGGGATTCACGTGTTGAAACTCGACAACCGTCCAGAGTTCGTTGTTGTACTTAATGACCAGTCCCGGCCTGAAATCTGAGGTCGAAGGCATGAGAATTCGTCTAAGTGAAAGAAAATGAGGTGGTTAGTGAAGACAGCTTATTAATATAGGGATCATCGGCCAGAATGTCAACAATTGCATTCCTAAGGAGATAACGCTATCATTCTCCGTATGAACGTCCGTCGAACCCTCCCGATCCTGCTCCTGCTCTTCGTCGCGTCCTGCTCACCCCGCCCCAAGGTGAAGACTCTCGACGATCACAAATTCGCCCGAGTCTACGCCATCCTGACGAAGAAGGCGGTCAGTGTTCACTCGCCGGGTGTCGACACCTCTGCAGCAAGGAGAACCGCAGACTCCATCCTCCTGGCGTCTGGTGTGACCGGAGAGGAAATGATCGCGGCTACTCAGCGAATCAACGAAACGCCTGCCGAGTGGCGGTCCGTCATGAATGACGTGAGCGCTGCGATGCGAGATACGAGCATCCATTAGACTGATTTTTTGCTTCTATGCGACTTCTCCAAGGAGAATTCCTTCTTCTCCTCTTTTCTTCAGGTTCCGCACCATCCGGTCCGCGTGATCCTTCCCGACGATCGCGATCAAGCCGATCCCGAGGTTGAATGTTTTCCTCATATCCTCTTCGGGAACCTCACCGAGACGCTGGATAAGACCGAAAATCGGAGGTCGTGACCATGCATCCCAATCGATTTTCAATGAGCGGCCTCTCGGAAGAACCCGGTTTGTGTTTCCAACGATCCCTCCGCCAGTGATATGGGACAGGCCATGGATGGGAATGCGGCGGAGGATTGGTGTGATGACCCGGGAGTACGATCGGTGAACGCTCAGAAGGGCCTGACCGATGGTCTGCTGCAATTCATCGACGAAAGTCCTGACCGTCAGCTCTTTCAGCAGGATCGCCCGGGCGAGCGAATAGCCGTTGGTATGGAGGCCTGACGAGCGCAAGCCGATGAGAACATCCCCTTTCCGAATCTTCCTCCCGCTGACGATTTCAGATTTTTCAACGACGCCGACGATTGTTCCTGCCAGGTCGAAGTCATTGCCGTGATAGAGTCCGGGCATTTCGGCGGTCTCTCCCCCGATCAAGGCACAACCGTTTTCTCGACAGGCTTGTGCCATCCCCTTGATCACGGCAGCGGCGACCTCCACGTGCAGAGTCGCTGTGGCAAAGTAGTCCAGGAAGTAGAGCGGGCGGGCACCGCACACGAGGATATCGTTGACGCAATGATTAACCAAATCCTGACCGATCGTGTCATATCGATCCATTAATTCGGCAACTTTGAGCTTTGTACCGACGCCATCGATACTCGAGACAAGAACAGGGTGCCGCATCGATCCGAATCGAGCGTCAAAAAACCCTCCAAACGCCCCGATATCGCCAATTACCTGAGGAACGAACGTGGAACGGACGCTCTTCTTGATTTCTCTGACAAATCGATTTCCCTGCTCAATGTTAACCCCCGCCTCAGCATATGTGGTGGGCACAAGCTCGCCTTTCAATTGGTCGTGAGAAAGTATGGACTAATGCAGGGAATTGCAAGATCAGGAACGGTTCCCGAAGATTGGTGTTACTACATCTGATGGTAGAAAATACAGGGCGGGGGCCTCTCAACCCCCTGACAAACAAGGAGTTTCTTCGGCACGCCTCTTGCACAATATTGATCTGTCTAATAGTATGCTTTTGGCCAATCAGGACTTGCATGATATTGAAGTGCAACCTATATTGGAATCGATTGTACAATGACGACGGTCAGACTCAAGGATCACCGTTCGCCGATACGGGTCGGTAAGATCATGTGCCTGGGGAGAAACTACCGGGCACATGCCGAAGAGATGAAGGCGGAAATCCCCGAATCGCCGGTCGTGTTTCTCAAGCCGTCAACTGCCCTCCTATCATCTGGTTCTACAATCATTCTTCCGAAATTTTCGCGCGAGTTGCACCACGAAGTGGAGCTCGTGGTGATGATCGGAAAAGAAGGACGGCACATCGCCCGCGAGCGTGCCATGGAACACATCTCGGGCTACGCAGTCGGCTTGGACATGACGTTGCGTGACGTTCAGAGTGAAGCAAAGAGAAAGGGGCTTCCCTGGACCATCGCAAAAGGATTCGACACTTCTGCGCCGGTATCGGAATTCGCGCCGCGACAAGCGGTGGCCGATCCGCAGAATCTATCAATGTCGCTCGCCGTCAACGGGACGATTCGCCAGCAGTGCAATACGGGGTCGATGATTTTCCCCATCGACAGGACAATTGAATTCCTTTCCACGGTGTTCACGCTTGAGGAAGGCGACCTGGTGTTCACCGGAACGCCGGAAGGAGTCGGCGAGGTCCACCCCGGCGATCACCTTCACGCGGAACTGGGGGCGATCGCTTCCCTGGATGCGGATGTGGATGTCGAGCACTAGAGAATCAGAATGTGCAAAGGGCGGCGCCTCCCTCAGGCGCCGGTAGTGGATTGGTATCTCTCGATAACTCTTACTATGGCTCGTACTATCGCGGTTGCCCTCCCCAAGGGCGGTGTTGGCAAGACCACCACCGCCGTTAACCTCGCAGCAAGCTTTGCAGCCGAAGGAGCGCGGACGCTCCTCGTCGATATCGATCCGATCGGTTCATCCGGAGTCGCGCTCGGGTTTACTCCGAGTACGGTTTCTACCGGGCTCTTCGATGTTTTGAACTTCGTGGCGGCTTTCCCTGCGGCAATCCATCACACGGAACTTGCGGGTCTGGATTTCGTCCCCTGCAATGTCCGCAATCTGCAAAATGAAGAACGTCTTGCAAAACTGGCCGACAACCGTACGATCCTTCGCAGCATGATGCATGGGGTGGGAGATCGTTATGACTATATCCTGATCGATTGCCCTCCGACGCTCCGCGGTCTCTCCACTGCGGCACTTGCCGCCGCGGACTCGGTGTTGATACCCATCCGCCCGGGTCATTTCAGCCTCGACGCCATCGACAAGCTCTTCACGTATCTGGACTGGATGCGCGAAAACACCAGTCGCACGATCGCTGTTGAAGGTATTGTGATCACCATGCATGAGCCAAACACGCGCGTCACGGAAATCACGCTTCGCGAGCTCTCGTCGCGCTACCGACGTCATATCCTATCGACAATGATCCCCCGGAGCGAAACGTTGAGCGAGGCAAGCTTCTACGGGAAACCGGCATTGCTTTACAATTCCGCCTCCCGGGGATCCACATCGTATCGAACACTGGCGCGAGAGATCATTGCCCGGCAGCATGCAGATCAGCAAACGACCCTCCAGCCGACCGTGATGGAACGATTCGGAGCGTAAGCGATCGCCGTCAGCCCGCCAGCCGTGAAGAGCCAACGAAGGAACGCAATACGAAGGACGGCTCGAGGTTCAACGCAGTGGCTGCCATACCTCGGATGGACGCTTCTCGTTGCCTTCGCCACACCCCATTCCACTCTTACCACTCTCCCCGGAACTCCAAAAACTCACCTCTCCGATTCCATTCTGACATCCACTGATCTGAAGGATTACGTCTGGCCGACCGACGCCGGGAGGAATGTCACGTCCGTCTTTGCCGAATACCGCCCCATGCACTTCCATGCCGGGATCGACATCAGCACCGGCGACGTCACCGGCTACAAGGTCTTCGCAATGCGGGACGGCTTCGTCCGACGGATCCGCATCTACCCGAATGGCTACGGAAAGATCCTCTTCGTCCAGCATGCCGACGGCTATACGACAGCGTACGCCCACTTGAGTCGATTCGCCGCGGATCTTGAGCGACGGGTTGAACGTGAACAGTCCCGGCTCGGGCAATACCCGATCGATCTCGATTTCAGCCCGCAAGAATTCCCGGTGAAGAAAGGAGATGTTATCGCCTTCACCGGCGACACGGGAATCGGAACGCCGCACCTGCACATTGAGATCCGAGATCCACAACAGGAACCGATCAATCCGCTGCTCTGTCCTAACCTCCATGCGCCGGATCATGTCGCCCCGGCCATGGCAAAGCTTGCCGTCATCCCTCTTGAAGAACTCCCGCAGGGGGCCGCGGAGGAGAAGACGCGCGTCTTTTCGCTCCGTCGTAGAGCCCCGGGCGCCTATACCCTCCCCCATCCTATTCTCGTTACGGAACGATCGGGCTTTGCCATCGACACGCACGATCCGACAGATGACGGGCGTTTCCATCGGGGTGTTTATCGCATCCGGCTCCTCATCGACGGCATGCTCTGGATGGACTGTGTGCACGATCGAGCGCCGCTCCGGTATGCCCAACTTGTCGGGGCCGCGTATGACTGGAACCTGGTGGACCAAAGGACAGGAAGATTCGAGAAGCTCTACGAGGAGATCCCCGGTGCTCTCCCTTTCTATCGTCCGGCCCGGACGGGAGGAGGAACTGTTGGCCCCGGACTTCTTGCTCCGGGGCCGCATCATTTGAAGATTATCTCCGAGGACTTCGTCGGGAACAAAGCGGATCTCGACGGGACGTTGATCATCGCCAGGGTGCCGATGCTTGTCGCCGATCGGCAGGGGGACTCCGTCGCCGTTCACATTCCGGATCCGTCTGCCGTGAATCATTTGGAGGAGGAACTCCTCAGTGTGTCCGGCCGTTGGACGCGTCGTTCCCTACCACTCTCGGGAAAAGGGGATCGGCGAGACCTGACGGTCGTCCTCCCCCGAAGTGGCTATGAGGCCGCCAAGATCAGTGCGGTCGGGCGATCGGGAGAACGGTCAATTCCCAGGATTTTCTGTCTGGAGGTACCTCACATCCTCCCTGCACGGCTGACGGTCTCTTTCGCCACTGCGAATGACATTCTTCGAATCAATGTTCGTTGCCAGGGGATCTTCACCATCTCTCCGACAGCGAATCTCGAAGAGGGGGGTTCAACCCGCTCCTGCCCGCTCTATCCTGACGACGTTGACGCCTATCAGGGATCCATCCATTTGAACCCGGAGACTGCGGGTGTTCGCCGCATTGTCGTGCGCGCAGAAGTCAATGGATCAACTGCCACCGCGACGGATTCGATCGCGCTGTACCCCATTCTTCCCGGCACGAACGGAACCTACGCATTCGATGACGGTCGCCTTGAGGTCCAATACGATTCCGAGGCCGTCTTTTCGCCACTCTTCCTACAGGTCCAGAAGATCAATGGTGGTGAAGAACCCTCGTATGCGTTCTCACCACGGTTGACAATCCTTCGCGACGGCTTGCGGGTGCGCCTTCGTTCGGATTCTTCACCGGAGCACTCGGCGCTTTATTTTCGGAATCGATCGGCCCTCCATTTTCTGGAGAAACGTTCCGCCGGCGACGGCGGAGTTCTTCAGGGGCGCCTCACGCAAACGCTTGGCATGCTCAGCGTTCGGACCGACGAAGCCCCGCCTTCCATCAGCCGGCTTTCGGTAAACGTGCCCGGACACCGGTCGGTGGTGATCAGGTTCCGCATCAGGGACAACCTGTCCGGCGTTGAATATGAGAGCGTGAAACTGTACATTGACAGCACGCCAGTCATCCCCGACATCGACGGCGAACACCGTCGTGTCCAGTACCAATCCAGCGCTCCGCTTGAACGTGGTTCCCACCGATTGTTGATACGTTGCAGCGACCGGGCAGGCAATTCCCGCACGGTCGAACGGCAGTTCACGGTGCGCTGAAGTGTCATTCGGCCCAGCCCAAAAGCCGGGCTCGATCGGTCGGACCGGGAGACGGCTATCCTTCGAATCCATCATGGAGCAGTCCTGTGAGCGAACCTGTTGCTCTTGCAAAAACGTACGAGCCTGCAGACGTTGAAAGAAAGTGGTATTCCTATTGGGAGAAGAATGGACTCTTTCACGCACACGTCAATCCGTCGAAGCCGGCGTATGCGATCGTCATTCCCCCGCCAAATGTAACCGGCGTGCTTCACATGGGGCACATTCTCAACAATACCCTTCAGGATGCGTTCATCCGGTACAAACGGATGATCGGGTTCGAAGCATGCTGGATTCCGGGGACTGATCACGCGGGCATCGCCACGCAAAATGTCGTCGAACGCTCGCTCGGAAAAGAGGGAAAGACGCGTCATGATCTCGGAAGAGAAAAGTTCGTCGAACGCGTCTGGGAATGGAAAAAACAATACGGCGATGTGATCATCAAGCAACTTCGGACCCTCGGATCGTCGTGCGACTGGGAGCGTGAGAAATTCACGATGGACGAGACGCTTTCGAACGCTGTCCGGGAGGTGTTCGTCAGCCTGTACGAGGAGGGGCTTGTCTATCGGGGGAAGTATATTGTCAACTGGTGCCCCAAAGACCACACGGCGATCAGCGATGATGAGGTCAGCTACTCTGAACAGCAGGGAAAACTGTGGTACATCCGGTACCCGATCCGGGGGACGAACGAGTCTCTCACCGTCGCAACGACGCGTCCCGAGACGATGCTCGGGGACACCGCGATCGCGGTCAACCCCAAGGACGAGCGGTACTCCCACCTCGTCGGAACAATGGCGGAGCTCCCGCTCACCGACCGTGTCATTCCCATCATCGCGGACGATTTCGTCGATGCGACCTTTGGGACGGGGGCCGTCAAGGTCACGCCGGCGCACGATCCGAATGACTACTGGATCGGACAACGGCACAACCTCCCTCAGATCATGATCTTCGACGTGTCGGCCAGGACCACCGATGCGGTGCCGGAGCCGTATCGCAATCTCGACCGGTACGAGGCACGCAAACGCGTGGTGGCGGATCTTGAGACGAAGGGTTATCTGACGAAGACGGACGCCTACACGAATACCATCGGGAAATGCTATCGGTGCGACACAGTCATCGAGCCGTTCCTCTCCGATCAGTGGTTCGTAAAAATGCAGCCACTCGCCGAGCCGGCTCTCCGCGTCGTCCAGGAGGGAACCATCCGGTTCTTCCCCGATCGTTGGACCAAGGTGTATGCAAACTGGATGACCAACATCCGCGACTGGTGCATTTCGCGTCAACTCTGGTGGGGGCATCGCATTCCGGTCTGGTACTGTGAAGCGATTGACCACCGGACGCCGGAATGTTCGAAACCGATCGTCAGCCGGACGACGCCGGTTCGGTGCCCACACTGCGGTGGCGACGCATTGCGACAGGACGAAGACGTTCTTGATACCTGGTTTTCGTCGTGGCTCTGGCCGTTCTCGGTGCACGACTGGCCGCTCGAGTCCAAGACTGGAAAAAAGGATGACCTGCGGTACTTCTATCCAACCAATCTGCTCGTTACGGCGCCGGACATCATTTTCTTCTGGGTCGCGCGCATGATCATGGCCGGGCTGCATTTTGGACCCCGGTTCACAGGCAGCAGGGAGCTGAAGGCGAACATCCCTTTTCACGACGTCTATTTCACGTCGCTGGTCAGAGACGAGAAGGGGCGGAAGATGTCGAAGTCTCTCGGGAACTCGCCGGAACCGTTGCAGCTCATCGAGGAGTACGGCGCCGATGCCGTACGCTTTACCATTCTCTTTCTTGCCCCTCTGGGACAGGACATTCTTTATTCCAGGGAGAAGAATGAGATCGGGCGGAACTTCGCCAATAAGATCTGGAACGCCGGACGATTCCTCCTGATGAACCGCGCGGAGCTCGGAGATCTGGGCGGGCCGACGGAATTCAATCTCGATCATCAGGATCTCGCTGACCGGTGGATCCTTTCACGACTCCATTCGGCAATTCTCGAAGTGGACCAGGCGCTCGACATCTATGAGATCAACAAGGTCTCGAAGGCCATTTATCGGTTCTTCTGGCATGACTTCTGTGACTGGTATGTCGAGATGGCGAAATCGCGCTTCTACGGCGACGAGCCGGCAGAGGTCAAACGCTCGGTGATGACCCGGGCGCTCGATATCTTCGATGCCTCCCTCCGCCTTCTTCATCCATTGATGCCGTTCGTGACCGAAGAGCTCTGGCAACACACGCGGCCGCGGGCCGAAGGCGCGTCCATCATGCATTCGGGGCAATCCCCGGCCGATCAATCGCTCATCGATCCGGCGGTGGAACGCGAGATGGATTTCTTTCAACGGGCGATTGAGGCGGTCCGGCAAATCCGCAGCGAGATGGGGATCCCTCCGTCCAGGGAGATTACCCTTGTCACCCGTTCGAGTCCGGCTCATCCTCAGGAACTTTTCACCCGGTACGAAGGCTATCTCCGTCGCCTTGCGAAGGTATCGGAACTTTCGTTCATCACGGCCGGACAGCACGTGAAACACTCGGCAACCGCTGTCGTGGACGGGGAAGAATTCTTTGTGCCGCTCGAGGACCTCATTGACCTCGATGTCGAACGCGCGCGAATCGAACGCGAGGTGGACCGCCTCTCCGGCCTCCTCAAGGCGGTTACGACGAAGCTCGAGAATCCGAGTTTCACGAACCGGGCGCCCCGCGAAATTGTTGAGAAGGAGAGAGAAAAGCAGACGTCGTTCGAGCGAAACCTTGAGAAATTGCTGAACAACCTCAAACAACTTTCCTGACGCTGCGATTCCAGGACCGATAAAGCCAATCCGCAGGGACGAATGACATGAAAACCTCGTTGATGATTCCACTTACGCTGCTTGCAGCGCTCTTCAGCATCCCCGTCTTCAACGCGCTGGGTCAGTCGGCAGCGACCATCCCCCTTTCCTCGCCGCTTCCGCTCGACACGTCGGTGACCGTCGGGCACCTTCCCAACGGACTCACCTATTTTATTCGGACCAATCATAAGCCGGAGAAGAGGGCGGAATTGCGGCTGGTCGTGAATGCGGGATCGATCCTGGAGGACAATGACCAGCAGGGGCTCGCCCATTTCGTCGAGCATATGGCGTTCAACGGCACCAAGCACTTCGCGAAGAACGATCTGATCGATTACCTGGAATCCGTGGGTGTTCGCTTCGGGCCCGATCTGAACGCCTACACGAGTTTCGACGAAACGGTCTACATGCTCCAGGTTCCGACGGACACGCCGTCGATTCTCGGGACGGCTTTCGAGATTCTCGGCGATTGGGCGCACGAGGTGTCATTCAGCGACACCGAGATCGACAAAGAACGCGGTGTGATCCTGGAGGAGTGGCGTCTCGGCAGGGGTGCGGGGGCCAGAATGCGCGACAAGCAATTTCCCGTGATTTTCCAGGGCTCGCAATATGCCGTGCGCCTGCCGATCGGCAAGCCTGAGATTATTCGCAATGTCGATCATCCGACGCTCCGCCGTTTCTATCGCGACTGGTATCGTCCCGATCTTATGGCGGTCGTTGCCGTCGGCGACTTCGACAAATCCGCGATTGAAAAGCTGATCATAAAGAACTTTTCTGCCATTCCGGCCCGAACCCAGGAGCGCCCACGGCGGCTTTTCCCGGTTCCGGATCACACCTCGACGTTGTATGCCATTGCTACGGATCCCGAGGCGACGACGACATCGATCAACGTCTATTACCTGCAGCCGATCGAGTCCGACACGCTCGCCCGGGACTACCGGCGTTCCCTCGTCGAATCGTTGTTCAATCAGATGATGAACGAGCGCTTGCAGGAACTTGCACGAAAAGCCGATCCCCCGTTTCTCTATGCGTATGGCGGCGGCGGAAGGCTTGTACGAACCAAGGACGCATTCACCCTCGGAGCAGCGGTGAAAGACGGAGGAATTGGCCGGGGGCTGAAGGCCATCATCACCGAGGCGGCGCGTATCCTGAAATACGGATTCACCCAGACCGAACTCGATCGCACGAAGAGTGATCTTCTCCGCGGGATTGAAACAGCATACAACGAACGCACGAAGACGGAGTCCAGCGGGCTCGCGGATGAGCTGATCCGGCACTTCCTGACCGATGAACCCGTTCCGGGGATCAGCTATGAATACGAGCTCTACAAACGTTTCCTTCCCGGGATTGCGCTTTCGGAAGTCAACACGCTCGGCTCCAAGTGGATTGAAAAACAAAACCGGGTGATCACCATCAGCGCCCCGGAAAAATCCGCTTCGACGATTCCCGACACCACCGCGCTTGCACAGATCCTCAACGAGGTCGACCACGCCGACGTCGCTCCCTACCAGGACGTCGTCACGACAGCCCCGCTTCTTCCATCAGCCCCTGCACACGGCACGGTGAGGAAGGAAGTCGAGCGGAAGGATGTCGGGATTACGGAGTTGAGCCTCTCGAACGGCGTAAAAGTCATACTGAAACCGACAGAGTTCAAGAACGATGAAGTGCTCTTCAGCGCGTTCAGCGACGGAGGGAGCTCGCTCGTCCCCGATTCCGACTACATCGCGGCAGTGACCGCGTGCGGCGTGCTTCAGGAGTCCGGGCTGGGATCATTCGACCGGACTGCACTCGACAAAAAGCTCGCCGGAACAATCGCCGAGGTCTCGCCCTTCATCAGCGAGCTTACACAGGGCCTCGGCGGAAGCGCTTCTCCGAAAGATCTGCCAACGTTGTTTCAACTCATCTATCTCTACTTTACGGCGCCCCGGGCGGACTCGACTGCGTTTCTGTCGTACCTTGCGCGGACGCGCGCATACCTCGAGAACAGAAGCGCCCGTCCCGAATCAGCATTTGACGACACAATGCAGGTCACTGCATCGCAATACAACTACCGGCGCCGCCCGTTCAATATTCCCATGTTGAACGAGCTGAACCTGAAAAAGTCGCTCGCGATCTATCGCGACCGGTTCTCCAATGCGGGAGAATTTACGTTTGTCTTCGTGGGCAACTTCACCATTGCATCGATCGAATCGTTGCTGACGACCTACGTCGCGACGCTTCCCTCCGATGCGCGGCAGGAGCACTGGCGCGACCTCGGGATCAGGCCGCCCGACGGCGTAGTGAAGAAGACGGTACACCGCGGGATTGAGCCGAAGAGCCAGGTCCGCATCGTGTTCACCGGGCCGTTTGTCTGGAGCCGCGAAAACCGGTTTGCCCTTGATGCTCTCGGGCAAGTGTTGACGATCAGACTCCGGGAGAACCTTCGCGAGGACAAAGGGGGAACGTACGGCGTGCGCGTGAGTGGGGTGCCCATTCACTTTCCGGAACAACGCTACCAGTTCTCCATCTCCTTCGGTTGCGCCCCCGATCGGGTGAAGGAACTCACCCGCGCGACATTCAGTGCCATCGATTCCCTCCAGCGTTTTCCCCCCGACTCTTCGACCGTCGAGAAGGTCCGGGAAATGAGCCTGCGCGAGCGCGAGGTCAATCTGAAGCAGAACGGTTTCTGGCTCAGTGCCCTCCAATTCTGTCTGCAGAATGACATCGATCCGGCCCAGATTCTCACGTACAGTTCTCTGATCCAAAGCCTCTCCCCCACGATCGTGCAGGAAGCGGCGAAGACGTATCTCGATCAACAACGCTACATGGAATTCGAGCTGTTTCCGGAACAGCCCGGGTCCGGCGAGCCCGACTAAACGAGACCCTACGGTGCGCATGGTAGAACCAACGAAACGACTCCCCGAGCTTGTCGCCGCGCTGACTTCGTTGCTCGGCCGCGAACGGGTCATCGTAGATCACGACGCCCTTGTCTTGTATGGCCAGGACGAGACAGAGGACTATGTGTTCCCCCCCGATGTCGTCGTCAAACCCCAAACCCCGGGGGAGATCTCTGCCATTATGAAGATCGCGACCGCCGCGGGCGTTCCGGTGACCCCGCGGGGAGGAGGAACGGGACTGTCCGGCGGCGCCCTTCCGATTCATGGCGGGATCTGTCTTTCAATGGAACGGTTTGACAAGATCCTTACCATCGATGCTCAGAATTTTCAGGCGGAGGCAGAGCCCGGAGTCACCACTCAACGGTTGCAGGAAGAAGTCGAAAAGCTGGGACTGTTCTATCCCCCCGACCCTTCATCACGCGGGACAAGTCATCTTGGAGGAAATCTCTCTGAGAACGCAGGCGGCCCGAGAGCGGTGAAGTACGGTGTCACGAGAGACTACATCCTTGCGCTCGAAGCGGTCCTTCCGAGCGGAGAGATCATCCACACCGGCGCAGGCGTGCTGAAGAATTCCACCGGATATAATCTCACGCAACTTCTCGTCGGGAGCGAAGGAACGCTCGCCATCATCACGAAAATTCGCGTGAAGTTGATTCCTCTCCCCCGCCTCCGGCGACTCGTGCTGGTGCCTTTCGACACGCTGGAGTCCGCCGCCTCGGCGGTCGCAGCGATCTTCCAGAGCGGCATTACGCCTTCCGCTCTGGAGTTCATGGAACATGCCGCCGTGAAGGCGGCGGAGGAAAAGCTCAAGAAGAACTGGCCCAACGGAAACGCCGGTGCGCAGTTACTGATCGAAGTCGATGGGAATCATGAAGAACTTCTCATGGAACAACTGGGGACAATTGCGGAAGTGGTGGAAAAGTTCGGCGCGCAGGATGTCGTTCTTGCGGACGATCCGGTGAAGGTGGCCGACATCTGGGCCTTGAGGCGGAGCATCGGGGAAGCGGTCAAATCAATCTCGGCATACAAGGAAGAAGACACTGTCGTCCCCCGGGCAGAACTCCCGAGGCTTGTTCACGGCGTCAAGGAAATCTGCGGTCGGTACGGTATCACCGCCATTTGCTACGGCCATGCAGGGGACGGGAACTGCCACGTAAACATTCTGAAGGGCAATCTTGCGGATGAGGTGTGGGACAAGCAGCTTGACGAGGCGATCCGGGAGATCTTCCGGCTCACGGTCTCCCTCGGGGGGACCATCTCCGGCGAACACGGAATCGGTTACTCACAACGCAGGTATCTCTCCCTTGCCATCGGAGAGACGGAACGGCGGCTTATGGCGGAAATCAAGAAGATATTTGACCCCGCCGGGATCCTGAACCCCGGAAAAATCCTGGGGTGACCGACCGGTCACCCCTTCAACAATTTCATTACTTGCCTGCTCGCACTACAATCCCCCCCGCATACCCCTTTTCCTCAAGAGCCGACACTGTGCTGTTCGCCTCTCTCGACGTTGCGAAATTCCCCACCCGCACCCTGTACCAGGTCACCCCGTTCACCAAACCGTCGAACACATAGGCGCGAAAGCCCTTGTCAGCCAGCTCAGCAGCAATCGCATCAGCCCGGCTCTTGCCCGGCCATGAAGAGACTTGAACGGCATAGCCTCCCGTGGACGAGCCGGCGGGTGCAGCAGAAAGAGATGACGAACCCGACTGCTCGCGAACCGCCGGCGAAGATCTTTCCGGGGTCGCTTTCATTGTTGCCGGAGGCGTCTTCGTCGCCGATTCCGAAGGCGTGCTGCTTGGAGCGGAAACCGCCATCGCAGCCGAATCGTTTGGCGTCATCGGCGCAGGTTCGGGAAGGGCTTCCATGACCGGCGGTGGCCTGCGCCCCCAAAGATGGATGATATTCTTCTGATTCAAGAAGACTACCGCGACAGCGGCAACCAAAAACAGCGCAACGAAAATAAGCCAGGGAGTCTTCTTGTTGGGTTCCTCTCCAAATCCATCCGGTATTGGTGGCGTGCCCCCCGACGAATCGTTCGGAGATGAAGAGGGAGGAAGCGGATCCTGATCTTTCAAGTTAATACGCGGCATGATCACATCTCCTGCGAGAAAGGGAGGGTGGGGATTCCGTTCAGCACGATTCGATGCTAATTCACTGGCCTAATTTAGCGCTCTACAAGGCAGAAGTCAAGCGAATCCGCCTTTTTTTCCATACTTTTGGCAGGTTCTTGGCCGGCTTTGCCACAAAGGGGTTGTTCCGATTGCTACCCAGAAGCCGAAGCACCAGAACCTCCTGCTCTGCCGGGATTTCACGATGCCGGCTTCGACGATGCGCATGGTCGCCCGACCGGTCATCGATACTAACGAAAGTAGACGGGTGGCTGGATTATTGTGTGTTTTCTTGGTGGATTGAAGATTCTAACGTCGGATCGAAAGGCAGACTTTCGCCATCCTCTTGTTTGCATAGCAGTCCTCCCAGCTTTTGGTAAACCGCGGAAGCGTTCTCGATGAGTTCAAACATCGGCACGGTAACTCGTTTATCCCCCCTCCACGCGATAGAGAATTTCATTTCAGCAAGAATGTTCGTCGGACCGAAGGTAATCGTCCCCCGTCCGTCGGGGCGAACCGAAAGCGTTGTCTCAGGCAGAGCCCGTACCGGAAGCGCATCCAGCGTCTGATGTACGATGCCGGAATGGATCAAGACCCGTTGGTCGGTCAAACCGTAGATCGTCTTGCTTCGTCGAAGCATATCGACGAAGAATCTGCCGGCGATGATGTAGACTCCGACGAGGACAAAAGGCACCCCAAACAAAAGGAAGAACAGCGGTGCGTCCAGGGAATACGCTATGATTTCCCACGCAAAGGCAATCCCTCCCCAGAGTATGCTAAAGGGAATTTTGAAAACGTCAGCCCTTCGCAGGAGGAACCCGGTCAGCGGGCGACCTGTCCACAAGAGGTGTTCGCCTGATTGAAGATATTGCGACAGAATTTGTTGGTCCTGGAAGTCCATGCTGACGCCTCATTTTGTGGTCTTCTTTGCCGCAGGTCTCTATTCCGTTGCCGGCCGCGGAGGTCATCCCCATTCTGACAGAATGCGGAGTTGGTTGTCGGGCCGACCGACGTGACTCCCGGTGCGAGCCCAGATGATTCGCGTCCCGGTGCCTGATGTTTATTCCTCGTGCTTCAACACCGGGTTTCTGGAACCTTTCCTTCATCGTGCCATCGCATTTCGACTGCCAAACGGCCTCCTTGCGCGATCCGGAAAGAATCCCACAAAACCACACAGGACAGAAACTGCGATGACACAGAGCGGGAAGATCCAATTTCGTTGCGCATTCCATCGGGCCGTACCGGGGGACTGAGGCTCATAGAAAATGGCCACCGTCGTCCCCGGCTGAAGTCGAGAACGTTCGAGACCACTCATGCCCTTTGTACTTGGTAACGCTTCGGTAATGGCAAAGGTCTGACCGTTAACACTATACTGAATCACAAAACTCGATGCATTTCTCGAGAGGATCTTTCCTTCCCCCTCCTCCGCCACCGAAGCAAAGTCAAGAATGTCCCATAAAAGGTAGGCGCCAAAAGTGAAACCCGCAAACCCAACGATGATGAAGATGACAATCTTCGATTTCGGCGCGCCGCTATCATCTTGCATAGGACTGCCTCCTGGGAACTTAGCGTGAACCCATTGTGGTGATGGGACATTGGTGCGAGAGGCAAGAGCAGCCAATGGTCCTCGATAGGCCAACTCCGTGCTTGATTGCGCCGCCATCATGGATTGCTGATACGAAAGAGTGCACTACCGTGCTGGACAAGTCTGACATCGAGTTGCTCGGCGTCTCCCAGCGAACGACGGCTCCACAGATCCAGTACCTGGTGCGGACCCTTTCCGATTTTGACTTCCTTCCAGGTTAAGGTGATTCGTCGGACCTCGGAATCGAGATTGAATACTGCGAGGTATCGATCCGTGCTTCCCGGGATGCTGGAACGCCAAACGCGCAGCCCAGGCCTCTCAAGCACCTGGCGGGGATGCTGGCCTCGCTGGTTTACATCCAGCACTCCACGATTGGTTAGGAGGGCGAGGGTCGCCGTGTCGAGAGTGAGTAAGTCCCCGCCCATAATAAGCGGCGATCGAAAGATGCACCAGAGGGTCATCACCGTCCGCTGCTCGTCGGGAGAAAGCCGTGTCGGGGTTCCCCGCCCCGCCGAATCTGTGAGCCGCAGCCTGCCGAGGGGGAGCATGTCGGCGTCGGGCCACGCGCTGTTATCGCCTACGAACCGGGCCCAATCGCGAGCATAGTCGAATTGTCGGCGCACGAGCTTCCAGTCGTCCCAGAAGTCATCCGAGATGCGCCACATTTGAGCGTGTTGCGCGAGGAATGCTGCAGCATCGAGAGGCGCGGGCCCGGGCGAAATGCTCAGCACGATAGGCCTGCCGGTCTGGTCAAGGGCCCGACGCAATGCGCGAATTTCGCGGGGCTGGAATCGGTGGCTTCCCATGTCGTCGGCTTTCACAAAGTCGACCCCCCAGGAGGCGTACAGTTGCGCGATTGCATCGTAGTACTCCTGCCCACCCGGTTTTCGCACATCGATACCCCACATGTCCGGGTTCCAGACGCACCGATTGGCGGTGTCCGCGATGTCGACAGCGCGGTACGGTGTCCCCACTATCGGCGTATTCTCTTGGACTGCCTGGCGGGGAATTCCGCGCATAATATGAATGCCGAATTTGAGACCGAGGGCATGGACGTAATCGGCAAGGGGCTTGAAGCCGGCACCGTTCGCTGATGAAGGAAACTTCGTTGCGGCGGGAACCAGCCGGCCGTAACCGTCCATCGTCAGTGGGGCCCCGGGGATATAGTCGTGTCCCCGGGCCGTCGGCTGGTACCACTGGATATCCACAACAACATACTGGTACCCGAAGGGCGCAAGGTGACGAGCCATTGCCTCCGCGGTCGCCTTCACCTGATCCTCGTTCACGGCAGTGCCATAGGAATCCCAGCTGTTCCAACCCATCGGAGGAGTGTTTGCCAGCGGCGCCGGTACTGTCGGCTGCGCAAAGACCCGGGGCATGCCGGCAAGAGCAAAGAGAAGGACTCCTGTATGAAGAAAGAGCGTGATGGATTCCTTAAAGCCGCTCCTGGGGAATAAAGCGTTGGATACCATACTCATCGCCTCGAAGACTTGTTGGTGAATTGGGATGATGATGTATTGGAACCTTCCTGATTCAACGAAGCAACAATAGCTTCATCGTCTCCACCCCCTTATCGGTTATTAGTCTGCATAAGTATACCCCACTCGGGAGATTCCGTGCCTCCCATTTCACGGCGTAAGTCCCCGCAAGAAATCTTTTCTCTACCAGGGTTGCTACATCCTCTCCGAGGACATTAGAAAGTTCAATCTTGACGTGCGCAGCATAGGGCAATATGAAGCGAATGGTGGTACTCGGATTGAATGGATTTGGATAGTTCTGAAGGAGCTGAGTGAACCTGGGAAGGGCTCCGCGGGCTTTCGGGACAGCGGATGTCCCGAACTCTTTGCCTTGAATGGAGGCCTGCACAAGCTCACAAGTTTCCGAGGAATCCTGGGTTCTTTGATAGCTGGATCGTACCAGACCCAATCCAAAGGCGTACTCCCGCTTCCCAAACCAGCCAGGATTCATCCACGCACTTATGCTTCGTGCCAACGTCTTCAACCCCAAAACAGAATCTGGAGCTACGTGAAGCAATTGAAGGGATTCATCTTGAAACAACGCCAATGGTTTATCGACAAACACGTTATCTTCCACGCTGCCGTTTCGAATTAACGTCCCGTTGGAGCTGTCGAAACGTTGAAAAAACGCAAGCATCTCATCGGTTCGCAAATTCGTCTGATGAAAAACCGCAAAGTGTGTCGTACCAAGAACGGTGTCACCCGTGATTTTGACCAACAAGTGCACGGTGTCATGAACTGTCGCGCTCGAAACCACTCGCCTATAGGTCCACTGATCTCCAAGGTGCATGGGATAATACTGGGCCAGAGAATCCACGAGTCGCGGAAGCGGATTGGCTCCGTATGCGTGCCCCTTTACCAGCGCATAAACCACTGAGTCGTTCGTGGTATAGCCATTACCATCATCGCTCCCGGACTCAACAAGCCCGATGCCGTAGGCAAATTTGTAATCATAGGCACCGTCTATGACCGGTGAATAATAGACAGTCCGAGTTGGGAGTGTCATGCCGAAGACCGTGTCAGCGATGTTGCTCACGATCGCAATCTTTTTCGTCGGATCGTTGCATGTCGCACACGACAGGCTGTCGTACAGATGCTCTGATCCATTTCCTTCAAACATATAGACGTTGGCGCTCCCGCTATCGAACCTTAAATATTCATATGAGGTCGTGCCGGCATACAGCAGACGATCTTGGAGGACAGAGTATATCCTGCCACCGAGCAGCGTGTCACCGATAACTTGACTTGTTTTGTAGCCCTTAAATTGAGAGTACTGCTGCCATGCCTCATGGTGGGAATAAACCCAGGCGTTGCCGATTTGAAGCGGATGAAACGGCGTTGACGAATCTGGAAACGACGAGGCGATATCGGTTTCCTGGGTTTGCGCAGGAACTGACCATGTTGCCAACAGGAAGATGATTGCGAATGATTGTCTAAAGAAGGAGCTGATATTGGTCATAGTCTAAGTCTTTCTTTCAAGCGGATTGCCATCCGCTCGCGGGCATTCAATGATGTCTCGCTTTCTGGACAGCGCCGCCTAACGGCCCGCCTCCGCCAGATCGCATGGCGCCCTGGCGACCGAACGAGAAGCTAAGCCGTACGGTTCGGTCATTCGGGCGGGCTCCAGTCGAAGACCCCGTCCCGATCTCCGATCGGGATGGGGAGCTTGTTGGCGGTGAGCACCAGCTGTTCATTAAAGCGCTCGACTGAGCAACACAATAAGTATCAGGGTCACAAAGAACGCATACGAGATCGGTTGCGCGAAATTGAGTGTCCAGCCAAGGGAAGGAATCCTTTTGGGAACGACAATCCGAGGATCTGCCGGATTGAAGTAGAAGATCCCCCACTTCCAGAAGATTGCATCAGCTTGAGTGGGTTCCTGCAACCTTCCCACAAGAACCTTGTGTCTGAGTTCAAGGAGAATCAAGACCAAGAGGAGAAACCCGAAGACAATTACAATGTAGTCTGCAATGTTCATGTGCGTTCACTTCAAAGGATCTTGTCGGGATGCGCGAGCCGCCTAACGTTCCCGGTTGAGCGGTTCGACCCTTCGACTTGGCTCAGGGTCGAACCCAGAGGGGACTGGAAGGCTTCGATTTGCTCCCCTGGTACTATCGCGGTTGTCGCTCGCTCACTGTCCCGAGCGAGGCCCGCGTTCTTCTTGCGGGCCGAGTCGAGGGGCTCCGGCGGAATTGGATTCACTCTTTGATTAAGGTACGTTGAGATTTCCAAAGAAACGTTGTTTCGATACTTTCACTTCGCTTCACGGTAGCCGCTTTCGAACCACTTTCCTTCCGTCAGCCCGCTCGCCTGACCATAGATGATCTCCCATGCGGTGAGGCGGGAACTCGCTAGCTACCGCTTCCGGCGGTCGTTGAATGGGAAATAGTACCGGACAGCAAAGGTTGAACTAAGCCCGAGCTTCTGTCCAGTGATCTCCAGAAGATCGACCCCCGATACATTGTATGTCGCAGCTATAGCGAGCGCCCACGGGCTATCGGCAAACTTGAACTCTAGCGTCGGTCCGAGAAATATTCCAACAATCCACTCCTGCAATGGAGAAATGGACCCGTTCGCCGTTTGATCAGAAGCCCCGGGAGGCGGCGAACTGAGCGCCTCGACAGTTCTGCAGAAGGTCAGTCCCCCACTTGCGAAGAATGTCCACTGCTCTGACAAGATGAACCGAATCTCAGTCCCGGCATTAATCAGAAGTTGCCGGAGTCCGATTGTACCCTCTCGAGCCTGCCCCACGCCACTGTACCCTGATCCGGGTACAAATGAACTCAAAGTTCTCAGTGGCGATCCGGTATTCGAAATGTAGGTCACGGCACCGATCAACTGAAACTGTCGAGATAGTGGTAGGGCGACTTGGCCCCCGACGGCAAAGGAGACGATCGACCCGTAAGTGTCGCCGAATCCCGGACGCGCTGCAAAGAAGCCACCGGTGTGAACGGACAGGTACCCGAAACGGGAACTGTCCGATTCCGTCGCGAGTGACTCCGCGACGACAAGCAGGTAGGTCACAAAGAGAATTGGAATACGCATCGTCCGGCCACGTTTGAGTTGCCGCCTAACGGCCGCGACCCGTCCCGACAGTGTCGGGACGAGGCGGAATTGGATACACTATTGAATGATGGCACGTTGAGAAGTACGCCCCACCGTTGTTTCATCTCTTGAACTCGTTTCACGCCGGCCACTCTTGTTGACGCTTCCTTCCGTCAGCCCGCCCGCCTGACCATAGATGATCTCCCATGCGGTCGGGCGGGCCGATTGTTAGGCCGCACGCCTGTGAAGCTCAGTCAGCTTCGGTTGAAGGAACCACACGCCCAGTGGATAGAGCGTGAACGCTAGAAACACGATGATGATGTCCCCGATTCTCGGCTTTTCCACAGCACTCGACGTACAAAGCGACTTCGAAGCGATGAATGCCACGACGAGCACTCCGACACTGGCGGCTAGACTCCACACAATCACCACGGTTGAGGCGACATCTGTACTGTGCCCCGCGCTATCAATGATCTGAAATCCCGAGAGGATTTCGCGACACAACGGCAAAGTCACGTAGCACACAAGGATTAACCCACACAACACGACCGTCCACGGCTTGAATAGCGACCGGGTACGGTTGGCGGCCGTGATTGTTGTGATGTACCACAGTGCAACGCAGGCAGCTGAGAAAGCGAATGCTGAATGTGAATAGTACGAGTCACTCGCCTTTCCACGAACCAGCAAGGATACCAAAGGTCCCACGACCATGAGTCCGAAGATCACCCATGTGGGAGATGAAAGCATGAACTTCCGGATAGTTTGCATGAGTGTCTTTCTGGGCGTGCGGCCTAACGGCCGCGGCCCGTCCCGACAAGAGTCGGGACGAGGTCTCGTCTCGTCCGAAGGACGAGACGGACTGAGTTTACCCGCCATCTTTGTGGCGGGCAGCGGCGGGAATCGATACACTATTGAATTAGAGTACGTTGAGATCTTCGCTTTACCGTTGTTTCGTTTCTTGAACTTGTTTCACGCCGGCCGTATTCCCCAAAGGGTCCTTCCGTCAGCCCGCCCGCCATCTTCTTGGCGGGCTCCAGTTTACCCGCCATGCTTCACCTTTTGACGGGCCGCTTGTTAGGCGGCCTACCCTAAAAATAGACAGAGAGGATTAAAGAAGAAGTCCCGAGTCCGACGTCAAGCCCGTGAGTGTTCTGCTTGGTATCCACGGAGGAGATGTCTTCTTGGCTCCCGATTCCGTAGCTGAATTGGAATGTTTGCTGACCGGAAAGTGACATTCTGTTACTGATCCAGTACTCAGCCCCAAAACCGACCAGGAGGCCAATGTTGGTAGATCTGTATTTTGATTCCTGAGAAGTCGAAGTCCAAGGGTAGGTTGCCTTGGAATTCCGGCTTTCGTACCTCCCAAAAATGGCTCCGATAACGTAGGGAGAGAACTCGTTTGAGAGGAAGGAATGCAGTTCGACGCCAAATTGAAGTTGAACAAACGATTGAGAATTGGTTTGACCAGTTTGTAGAGGATTTGCGTCCGAGTTGTCGTAACTATGGGTTCCACCTATGGCAAGCGAGAGAGCGTTGCGATCGTCTATCCAGATTTTGCCTCCGACGCCTCCCCCAAAGGACGAGAGATTCAGACCATTAAAGCTAAATTGAAGAGCTTTCGACTTCAAATATTGACCATCTGTCTGGCAGTACGTTGACGTCGAAACCATGACTATGCTCACAAATGTCAGTATACGTTTCATGAAACTGCTCCGGTTGGAATGAGGATATGTTAGAGTTGGCATATGGAAATCGCCCAAGTGAAACCGCCTAACGGCCGCGGCCCGATTCGACACAACCGAACGTCTCCCAGTTAAGTTGTTGTCGAATCGAGGATTCCGCTCGCATGATGATCCAATGAGCGGAAGCGGCGGCGGAGACTGGTCCTTTCTGGAATCACGGGACGTTGAGAACTTAGAGGATCCGTTGTTTCGATTCTTGAAATCGTTTCACGCCAGCCACTTTTGATGGAGGGTCCGTCCGTCAGCCCGCCCGCCGTCTTCTTGGCGGGCTCCAGTTTACCCACCATGCTTCACCTTTTGGCGGGCCGCTTGTTAGGCGGCCAGTAGGACTTGACATGAGGCCGGGAGCTGTATATATTACACATATATGCGGACAATGGCTCAAAGATGATCGATCTCCTATCATTGGATGGTTTCGAATGGGACGACGGAAATCGCGACAAGAACTGGAAACGACATAAGGTTCACTGGACTGAGGCAGAAGAAGCCTTTTTCAATGAACCGATCGTCTTGTTACCGGATCCGCAACACTCTCAGATCGAGACTCGTCTCGCGCTCCTCGGACGGACGCTTGCAGAGCGACGACTCGTGATTGTGTTCACCGTCCGGAAGACCCGCATCCGCGTGATATCGGCGGGCGATATGTCAAAGAAGGAACGGAGAATCTACGATGAAGCGCTTGAAAAGAATCCCTAAATTTGCCTCAGAGGATGCCGAACGCAAGTTCTGGGCAAAGCATGACATCTCCGACTACTTTGACCCTTCGAGCGCTGCCCGAGCTTCCTTCCCAAACCTCAAGCCCACCAGCCGGATTATCTCGATTCGGTTACCCGAATCGCTCTTGGCACATATACGAATCATTGCGAACCAGGCTGACGTCCCATACCAGTCGATGATGAAGATGCTCCTTGCCGAGAAGGTCTCCGAACTCCGTAGACGGCCACGTAAGCGTCGAATGCCCGCGGCCTAACGGCCGCGTTTCATCCCGATTTGACACGACTTAGCGTTTCTCAGCCAAGTCGTCGTCAAATCGAGGATCCCGCTACTTGGATTTCCATTGCGCGGAACCTGCGGCGGAACCAACTTCCACTCACCGCAAGGGTACGTTCAGATACTGACCATTCGTTGTTTCCGCTCTTGCTCCGCTTCACGCCCGTCTCGTCTGTAGTGTGCGGCCTTCCGTCAGGTGCAAACGCGTGTTAGGGCGCAGCAACAAGAACACAATTCACAGAGACTTTGAGTCATGAATGATCACCTAAGCAATAACAGCTTCATTGTCTGGACAAAATACGGAGTCGCGAATCGGCAAAGGTAGACCCCAGTTGAAAGATCCCTCGCGTCGAATCTGATCTCATGGTATCCAGCTTGCTGTACCCCATCCTGCAACGTCATTACCTGCTGCCCTAGTAAGGAAAAAACGCCTACAGTCACTGAAGTTCGAGAAGGCAAGAAATACCTGATCGTCGTCGTGGGATTAAAGGGATTGGGGTAGTTCTGAAAGAGCGATGGTGATGTCGGATAAGATATCCGTAGGGGAAGGGAGAGGGTGGTCTGCTTGACGACCTCTTCATAACCCATCGATCGCAATCGATATGCGTCTGCCCGAAGGTCCGCAATACTTTGCAGCCTATCGCTTCCCCGAGCAGGAACAAGTGCAAGCATCACCCACTGCGTATCCCCGGGGGCAAAATTGAACGGGCCCGTAAACATTAGAAAGCCTTCGCTTCCTTTCCGGTAGGCCTCGTTGTAGACCCATCCTGTCCCCGTGATGGGATCGCCGCTGTACGGGAAACGGGTCGGGGCATTTGACACTGAGTCGATAATTACTCCTCCGGTCTTGTCGTATCCCCGAGCAACATTCCAAGCGGAAACAATGGACGTTGGTCCCGTAACAAACCAATCGACAGGACCGACATCCATGATGATTCCGTAGAATGAAGAGAGTGGGAGATTTCTGAACCCCGGCTTGATGATTCCGCGAACATTGGCAGTGGCATTTTGATCGGGAACAATCGGGCCATTGAGCAGCACATAGCCTACGGCATAGGGATTCAGACTCCAGCTTTGAGGCCCATCCCAGCAATAACCAAGATTCAACGTAGTATCCACCGCAGGGAAATTGTTTTCCATATCATCGAAATCGATATCCGTCCACAGCCCTACGAAGCAAGATTCGATCAGGGCGCTTCCTTTGTTGATTATGGTCCACTCCAGCAAGACCGCGTGTGCAAGGAGCGTTGTGTCCGTCGGCGCGCTGGCATGTGCATACATCGATTGTCGGATTTCCACGGGCAGATGAACCAAGGGACCCGGTGCCCAATCGGAGGGATAGGCCGCGGTGTCGGCTGCATTGAATACTGACCATACCATCTCATCTCCGAGCACCCGTGGTGCACCCGACGGGTCCACTGGTGCGCCTAGATCAGAAGGCCAGGTGGTATAATCCGCCTCAGAGGGACTCGATTGGGCGTTAATCCGGTAGGGGTGGTAGCGCAAAGAGTCTTGAGGGCGCACCTTCAGGGCGGCCTGGCCATCGATGACGGGACCAGGAGCGAACGAAGTTCCCCAGTAGGAGATTCCGGCAGCAGGAGTGCCGTTCACCTTCCCAATGATCCAGGGACCGTGATCGTAGACAATGGGAGCGCGCGGGACTCCATAGACGGGAATTACAGTGGTGTCAAAGAGCCAGGCGCCTTCGCCGCCGTATTCGACATCCCCAAGAGAGCCGTCGCCATTTACCTTGACCGTGACGCTGTTTGCCTGTAGGATTCTGAATTTCGTCGAATCCAAAGCCTCTTGATTCTCTTGATGGGATCCCCCAACGGCAGGTTCAGTTAGAAGGAGAATCCCCACAAGCGTGAAGAAGCGTTGGCGTTTGATTGATGACATGGGACCTCCCGACTTGAAGTGCCAACAAGTTTGTACGTCGATTCTCTGGCTGCGCCCTAACGGCCGCGGCCCGTCCCGACAAGAGTCGGGACGAGGTCTCGTCTCGTCCGAAGGACGAGACGGACTGAGTTTACCCGCCATGCTTCACCTTTTGGCGGGCCGCCTGTTAGGCGCGCCCGTCCGGAATCCGCGTCCAAGTGTCCGCGCAGAATGATGTGTCACGCAGCGCGCAGACATCTCGGAAGTGTCTCGTTTGAGTTTCCGAGCGCAGTCTGTCGGGCGAGTCGGGCGATTAAGCAGGAATGTAAGTCAACCGAATCAAGTCATCGACGATCAAATCACTGGCCACCAAGTGGAGCGGTGGCCGGGGGCCGGCGAAAAATGGCGCGCCACCACCAAGCACGACGGGGCGGAGGTAAAGTCGATACTCATCGATCAGACCGGCCTCGGTCAGGCTGTGCGCCAGAACTGGCCCGCCAACGTGAATCTCGCCAGCCAGCTCGACCTTCAGCCTGCGTATCATCTTCTCAAAGTCATCCGAGATAAGCGTGGCGTTGGGGCCAACTGACTCCAGGGAATGCGACACGACCCACTTCGGCTGGCTCCGCCACGCCGACGCGAAGTCGCGGTCCTCCGCGTCCCAATCAGGAAGATCTTCGTCCCAGTAGCGCATGATCTCGTACATCCGTCGGCCGTAGATGAGGCCCGTCACGCCACGCACCAGCTCGAGGAAGTGACGGAAGGCTGCGGGCACGGGCGGGCCAAGCTTCATGTGGTCGACGTAGCCATCGAGAGACTGGTTTAGTCCGTAGACGAGTCTTGCCATGCTGCAATCTCCTGTGAATGGGCCAAATGCGGGCGCCGCCTAACGGCCGCGGCCCGTCCCGACAAGAGTCGGGACGAGGTCTCGTCTCGTCCGAAGGACGAGACGGACCGAGTGTACCCGCCATCTTTGTGGCGGGCTGCGGCGGAATTAGATACACTATTGAATCAGGGTACGTTGAGAAGTAAGCTTTCCCGTTGTTTCCACTCTTGAACTCGTTTCACGCCAGCCGTATTCCCCAAAAGGTCCTTCCGTCAGCCCGCCCGCCATCTTCTTGGCGGGCTCCAGTCTACCCGCCATGCTTCACCTTTTGGCGGGCCGCTTGGTAGGCAGCGACGTTCATGGATGTGAGCCGCCTTTTTCAATCGTTAGAGGCATCGGGGTCGAGCAGATAGATTATTTAGGTGGTTCAAATACTGAGTCAGGAATCGTCGTGTTGATCTCCAGGATCACCTTGCGAGTCGTGCTAATCTGAAGGGAACCGAGAACCCTTTCCTGTATTGGCAGCCTATGATCTCTCCAGACCCATTCTTGGTTTCCGAGTGAGTCCGCAAAGAGGTCGCACAGCTTGCCGTCAATGTACTCGGAACGCAGATATTGGGAAGAAAGTCTTAGCATTGAACCCAATGCTGCTTGGATACTCTGCTGGACCACAGCTGCTACGCTTGGAAGCTGCATGCATGTCACTTGACCAGACTGATAGTACCAGGCCGTGTCTCTCTGCGAGTCGTACACGCTCACGTACCAGTAATGATTGGCACCAAAGTATTGGATGTTCTTGACGTGGCTCGAGTCGATAAAGTACTCGTCAAGCGGGATGAAGGAAGAGTCTCCTCCGCCCGAGAACCCGGCACTAGAATCGTACAGGACATAGTGCAGCGAGGTGATCCCCTCCAACTGCATGAGTTGACTCGCCGGAAGATCTCGAGACAGAGCAGAGAGGATAGCCTTCGATTCCTCAGGGATGGCCGTTGGGTTGTCCTTGCACGACTGCAACGCGACCAAGACACAGACCAAGACGCCAACATTCGCACGCATCGGATTCACCTTCATGATCCAACCTGATACGTCGCCGCCTAACGGCCGCGGCCCGTCCCGACAAGAGTCGGGACGAGGTCTCGTCTCGTCCGAAGGGCGAGACGGACTGAGTGTACCCGCCATCTTTGTGGCGGGCAGCGGCGGAAATCGATACACTATTGAATTCGGGTACGTTGAGATCTTCGCTTTACCGTTGTTTCGTTTCTTGAACTTGTTTCACGCCGGCCGTATTCCCCAAAGGGTCCTTCCGTCAGCCCGCCCGCCATCTTCTTGGCGGGCTCCAGTTTACCCGCCATGCTTCACCTTTTGACGGGTCGCTTGTTAGGCGGCCTGCCCCTCTTGACTGTATCGTTTTAATGTCATAATATTGATACATCAAAGGAGGGATCATGCCAATTATCAAACCGATCTCCGATCTGCGGAACAAGTCCAAACGAATCTCGAAGCTTGCCCGTGAAAGCAAGGAGCCCATTTTCATTACCAAGAACGGTGAAGGCGACATGGTCTTGATGTCGATCGCGCACTACGCCGACATGCAACGGAGAATGGACCTGTACCGGAAGCTCGCTGTTGCCCAAGCTCAGAAGGCTTCGGGAGATCGTGGAAGACCTCTTTCCGATGTCGTCAGCGACCTCCGTAAGAGGATCCGTGACAAAGCCTAGATTTACCATCCATCTTCTCCGCGCGGCCGAGGACGACCTTTCGGAGATCTACGAGTATATTGCCTCAGAGAATCTCAAGGTTGCGGAACTGATACTGACCCGGATTGAGAAGAACCTTCAACTCCTGACCCGGCAACCTCACCTCGGACGAATCCCCAACGACGAGGAACTTGTTCGCATGGGATACCGGCACGTGGTCATTGGAGATTACCTTGCCTTCTACACCCTCGAAGGACAGACTGTGCTCGTGCATCGCATCATCCACGGAGCCAGAGACTACCTCCGTCTCCTCTGAGTGAATCGGGCATTGGCAGGCCGCCTAACGGCCGCGGCCCGTCCCGACAAGAGTCGGGACGAGGTCTCGTCTCGTCCGAAGGACGAGACGGACTGAGTTTACCCGCCATCTTTGTGGCGGGCTGCGGCGGTAAGGGTTACACTATTACATCAGGGTACGTTGAGATCTTCGCCGTACCGTTGTTTCGATTCTTGAACTCGTTTCACGCCAGCCGTTTTCCCCAAAAGGTACTTCCGTCAGCCCGCCCACCATCATCTTGGCGGGCTCCAGTCTACCCGCCATGCTTCACCTTTTGGCGCGCCGCTTGTTAGGGCGCAAGCTCCAAATTCCATCACAATAGATATGCCACGCCAAATAGAATGGCGGGTGTGATATACTGACGACATAGCAGACTGCCCTCGATAGAGAATTCAACACTGGAAGGAGCACGGACATCCAAACCAGCGCCGAGAGTAACGACCCCGGTTAGTGCATTGCTCGACGGTACGTTGGACCCCGATTCCGGTAGTCCGAGTCCATCTTTATGTTGGTATGACAACCCCAACCCGTATAGGAACGAACAATGCACTGGGCCGACTATCCGCAGTGATGAGCGCCCAAGGACGGTCAAATCGACCAGTGTATTCCTTGGATTGCTCGAGAAAAGGTTGTCCCATTGACCGTTCCTTGGTCGGTGAATTGAGTACGCAAGTAGGGCGTCGACCGCAAAACTTTCGCTCTTTCGTACTCGGATACCGGCACTGACCAACGGACCAGACCTCCACTCATTATCAGCACCTCCTCCAGGCAAAATTCCCAGATACAGTGATCCGTATGAAGACTGACCAACTTTGGCTAGAACAAAAAGGTCCTGCGCGACCAGATGTCGAGGCGCAAACACTAGTGTAGCAAGAAGACAAATGAAGATGCGCATGCTTCTATCCCCTGGCTTGCGCCCCAACGGCCGCGGCCCGTCCCGACAAGAGTCGGGACGAGGTCTCGTCTCGTCCGAAGGACGAGACGGACTGAGTTTACCCGCCATGCTTCACCTTTTGGCGGGCCGCTAGTTAGGCGGCAACCGAGAGACGGCTGAAATGTCAAGCGAACATTTTCGACGGAATTCTTTTTGTAGTTGCCGCGTTCTAAGAAATGAACTCGATATCCTATCGCCAGGAACAATATACGGAGGAGCCATGAACGTCCGCCACAAGCCTGAGGGGTATTCTAGTGTCTCCCCTTACTTGATCGTTGACGGAGCGAGTCGTACGATCAAATTTCTTCTCGAAGCATTTGATGGGGTCAGACTGCGCGAGGTGCCTGGCCCAGGAGGATCACTCATTCACGCAGAGGTGCGACTGGACGACACGGTAATCATGTTAACGGATGGGGCAGAGGGTTGGCCGCCAATACCGTCCCATGTGCATGTGTACGTTTCAAATGTAGACGAGACTTATAAGCGAGCACTGAAAACAGGCGCAATTTCAGTTCAAGAGCCAGTACAGAGAGGCGACGCAGACAAACGTGGTGCCGTAAAGGATCCTGGGGGCACTACATGGTGGATCGCGACGAAGATGGAATAGATGATGGGTTCGTCGATATTGACATTTCTGCCGACATCCGATGTGCCGACTTAGGGGCGTAACATCAAGTGGTTGCCGTCTATCGGCCACGTTTCATCCCGATTTGACACGACTTAGCGTTTCTCAGCTAAGTCGTCGTCAAATCGAGGATCCCGCTACTTGTATTTCCATTGCGCGCGACCTGCGGGGGAACCAACTTCCACTTCACTGCAAGGGTACATTGAGAATTTGGACGATACGCTGATTCGGCTTTTGCGTCGCTTCAAGCCGGCCATTGCTGATTCCGCGTCCCTCCGTCAGGTGCAAACGCTTGTTAGGCCGCGCAACTTGACAATGACCAGAATCTAGACCATATTGTAGTCACCTTCTATTGAGGCGTCCATGAAATTGAGCACGGCCGTCAAACCCATCAGCTACCTTAAGGCGCATGCCTCGGAGCTCATCCGGGACATCACCAACACCCGGCAGACACTCGTCGTGACCCTCAATGGCGAGGCGAAGGTCGTCGTCCAGGATATCCGCTCGTATGAGCGCATGCAGGAAACACTCGCACTCCTGAAGATCCTCTCGCGGAGCAAGCAAAACATCCGGCGCGGGAAGTCGAAATCTATGGACAACGTGTTCGGTTCGCTTGACAAGCGCATCGCGGCGTTCAAGCATGAAGAAGTATGACGTGATCTTCGACCAAGATGCCGAGGACGACCTCTTCGACATCTACGCGTTCGTTGCGGTGAACGATTCTGTGGAAAGAGCAGACCGATTGTTCGCCGCCATGCGACGAACGTGTCTGAAGCTCCGGAAACTCCCCCTGCGCGGCAACATTCCTACGGAACTCTTCGAGATTGGTGTGACGGAGTTCCGGGAACTGCACTACACACACCACCGCATCATTTACTCCCTCGAATCAACGACCGTCTGCGTGCATTGCGTGCTGGACGGCCGCCGTGACATCGAGACGATCCTCCAAGAACGGCTTCTGCGCTAGGGTTGCACGGCCTAACGGATTGAGTTTACCCGCCATCTTTGTGGCGGGCTGCGGCGGAAACAGTGACACTGTTTAGAGAAGGGTACGTTGAGAACTTGTGTTAACGTTATTTCGTCTCCTGAACACGTTTCACGCCAGCCACTTCCCGACCACCGTACTTCCGTCAGCTCCAGTTTACCCGCCATGCTTCACCTTTTGGCGGGCCGCTTGTTAGGTGGCGCCACTACCGAATTATTAGAATAGTACTGTTATGCCGAGTGTGAATGCACGGCGGTTCTTCTGGACATAATCTATCGGATTGTTGCCGAAAGGAACGAACTGAAGACCTTCGGCATCCAAATTGAGGTGAGCAACGATCGGCACTGAAATGTCAAGACCGAATAACCCGGAGGTGGTCCGATCCGTAGAATTTGTACCGTGATGGCCACCGAGGTCAGTGCCCCCAATGTACGTGGTCCACGAAATGTGTTGGGCAACTCCCACAAAGAAGCTTATTGGTATAGGTAGATGCGGCGCGAGCACCCGTGGACGCACGCCAATACGTGCCGTGAGAATGTGGCCGCGTTGTGAGTACGTAACGAAATCGTAAATGGGAAGGGGCTCATTTATGCCGTCTGACCAGTAGCCCCAAGTTGCTGCCCAGAATAGGTACGGCCGGAACAACTGACCACCAACCTGAAGTTCGGGGTAGAAGGACCAAAGATAACCTTCCCCTTGGAAATCAAGGGATTGAGTTCTGATTGCGCCGGCTCGCACCGAAGTGAACGAAATGTCGACTTGGGCTTCACTTCTAGTCTGGACCAAGATGAGAGCAGCCACCAGGACAGCGAACATTCTACCATTGAGCACGCGTAACTCCTTGCTATACTCGTTGTGTGCGGCGCCACCTAACGGCCGCGGCCCGTCCCGACAAGAGTCGGGACGAGGTCTCGTCTCGTCCGAAGGACGAGACGGACTGAGTTTGCCCGCCATCTTTGTGGCGGGCTGCGGCGGATAGACATACACTATTGAATCAGGGTACTTTGTGATCTTCGCCGTAACGTTGTTTCGGATCTTGGACTCGTTTCACGCCGGCCACTTCTGTTGAAAGGTCCTTCCGTCAGCTCCAGTTTACCCGCCATGCTTCACCTTTTGGCGGGCCGCTTGTTAGGCGGTTGCGCATGAGGGAGAATTCTGGTACTTTCAGGCATGCCCGAGGTAAGCAGATTTCTAGGAATTATCATTGCGATCTTCTACCAAGATCATGTTCCACCACACTTCCACGCGAAGTATGGAGAATACGAAATTACTGTCGCGATCGATTCCGGCTTAGTCTCAGGTCAATTCCCCAAGCGCGCACTCGGCCACGTGTTTGAGTGGCTTGATCTCCACAAGGCCGAACTATTGGAGAATTGGAAGCTCGCGGAGGAGCGGAAGCCATTGAAGCCGATTTCACCATTGGAGTAGCGATATGATTCCAAGAATCGTCGATGCACGATATGTCGAACAGTACACCATCTGGTTGAAATTCAGCGATGGTTCAGATGGTGAGGTCGATCTCAAAAATCAACTTTGGGGTCCCGTGTTCGAACCCCTCAAAGACTTGGACACTTTCCGCAGATTTAGAGTCCACCCCGAACTCCACACAATCGTCTGGGACAATGGAGCGGACTTCTCACCAGAATTCCTGCACACGTCACTCGGCGCAACCGCCTAACGGCCGCGGCGGATAGGGATACACTATTGAATCAGGGTACGTTGAGATCTCAGCCATTTCGTTGTTTCCATTCTTGAACTCGTTTCACGCCAGCCGTTTTCCGACCCCCATCCTACCGTCAGCTCCAGTTTACCCGCCATGCTTCACCTTTTGGCGGGCCGCTTGTTAGGGGGCGGCTTAATCGCCTCGTGAATGACGGACATGCTCTACTCGATTTGATCGCTCTGACCGCGTCTCCCTCATGGGCGCCGGAAACCATCAGAATTGGGAATCAATTGGATCATCAAAGTGATATTCCAGGCGCTCATTGCCCAACCGTCCTGGTGGTACATCCGCGAGGTGAGACCCACCCCGATTTCTAGACTAACTGTGTCGTTCACCACCACAGCGTCCGAGGAAACTGAATGGTACGCAATGAACTTGACGGGGGCACTGTCCGCATATCTATTGCACCGAAATGTCTGGATCCAGGTCGCCGGACTGCCCAATGAGTCGCTAAGAGGGAAATTCCACACAAGACCCATGCTAATGATCTCATGTAGGTCATCAAGTTGTTCCAATACGGAAATCGTTTCTGTTGTATCTTGCCATTGGGAGTATATCAGTTGCGCGGTTACTCCGTCCGGGAAACTATACTCCTTGTGCAACAAATGCCGGGTCTCTTCAACCGCCCACTGTTTAGCGGAACCCTGCACTAACACAACTGAGTCCACGATGCGATAAGCCACCCATCCCGAATCAAGATATGCGTGCAGGGGATAGCCATCACGTTCAAGGACGTGTGAGAAGTACGAATATGTGAATTGCCGACCAACGGATAGCGGGAAAACGTCTTCGTATGTTAGAGTAGTCGGGGAGTCGGTCGGACTACTGCAGGATTCAATCGATAGTCCTAGGATTGCTAAAATGGGAAGCAGCCAAAACAGATTTCGCATTGTTGCCTCCTGACTGTGGAAGACGCCGCGTAGCTCGGGCGCGGCTGGCCATTCAGAATGATGGGTTCGTGTCGAATGGTGTTCCAATTATGCGCAGAAAACGTTCCACCCCGACAGTCTGAGTTGCATTGTAATACGTCCACGAAGACAGGTTACCTGCAAAAAGGTCGCTACCCGTCCCCTAACGGCCGCGGCCCGATTCGACACAACTTAACGATCCTCCGTTAAGTTGTGGTCGGATCGAGGATCCCGCTCATTCGAATTTCCATTGAGCGGGAGCTGCGGCGGAAAGAGCTACACTATTCAATCAGGGTACGTTGAGAAGTCAGCTTCATCGTTGTTTCGGATCTTGAACTCGTTTCACGCCAGCCACTTTCCGACCAGGGTACTTCCGTCAGCTCCAGTCGAAGACCTCGTCCCGATCTCTGATCGGGACGGGCCGCTTGTTAGGCGGGCATTCATTAGCGAGCTAGGACCATCATTCGCGTTTGAG
>CAWESL010000016.1:0-35495 GCA_963811705.1 Ignavibacteriota bacterium | reverse complement strand
CTTCGGCCTCCCGAAGGGCCGCGTACGGTCCGTGCACTTTGTAGAAGGCGTAGATCCTGTTCAGCGCAACGCCTGGCGAATAGTTTGTCTGCAGCAGGCGATCATATGACGCCAGAATGTCATCCCATTTCTCTTTCGTGTCCTCTTTAATGCAATGCCAGGACGCTATTCTCGCCTCCCAATGGTACGAACTGACGGTATCCCCGCGAAGCGACCGGTCAAGATAATGCCGGCCGCGACGGATGAGTTCCGTGTCCCACAAGGCATCGTTCTGCTGATCGTAGAGAATCAGCGCCCCTCTCCCGCCTGCCGCGCCTGAAACCGGGACGCGTGGAAGCACATCAGGGCGACCAGCGCATTGGTCTTCGGCTGATCGGTGCGCTCGTATTCGGTGAGCATGACGCCGAGTCGCAACGCCTCGGCGCACAGGTCCTTCCGCAGTATCTGGTCCTGGGTCTTCGAATAGTACCCCTCGCTAAAAAGGAGATAGATGATGTGGAGGACGGTGTCCAGGCGCGCCTCGATCTCCTGCTCCGGGGGGAGTTCCATCGGGACCTGCTCCGCGCGCAGCTTCTCTTTCGCCCTGAACAGGCGCTTGTTGATGGTTTCCTTCGACGTGAAGAATGCCTCCGCGATCTCATCGATGCCGAACCCGCAAAGGATGCGCAACGCCAGCGCGATCTGCGCTTCGCTGGCAATCGCGGGCGTGCAGATCGCGAACATCATCTGAAGCTGGCTGTCCCGAATGTTCTCTTCGGAGAAATTCAACGGTTCGTCTTCCAGGTCTGCGCGCGACTGCAGTTCGGGCAGAACGGTATGTTCAAAGATCTTCCGCCGGCGGAATTGCTCGAGGGCTTTTTGCTTCGCAACGGCATAGAGCCATGCCGTCGGGTTCGGGGGCATTCCTTTCATCCCCCAGTTCTCCGCCGCCTGCAGGAACGTCTCGCTTACGATGTCTTCCGCCGCCTCGATCTGCGTCAGGCCGAAGCGCCTGCTGATGACGGCGACCATCCGGGAGAATTCCTTTTGGAACAGATGCTTCAGCGATACGAGTTCTTCTGTCATGAGAACGGAGTCAGGCCATGATCGGCCGGATTTCCACGCTGCCGCCCATATCGAGTGCCGGACAGCCGTGCGCCAATGTCGTCGCCTCTTCGATGTTCTCCGCCTTGACAATGATGGCACCTCCCAGCCGCTCCCGAATCTCGACGAACGGTCCGTCGGTCACGACGCCACCCGGCTTGAGGACCTTGCCTTCCGGCGCAAGGCGGTTCCCGTTGCTGCTCAGTTTTCCCTGCGAGGCGATCCCGCCAACCCAGGCCTGCCACTTCTTCGTGAGGGCTTCCATTTCTTTCGGGGAAACCTTGCTGTTGTCGAAGCTCGGCTGACGGAAGAGATACATGAATTCTTTCATGATGCGTATTCCTTTCATCGAATTCTGTGATGCGTTATGCTTCTTGCGCCTGCACGGCGTGTCGCGTGGTCTGGTAACTCCCCGCCGTGTTGCGAAACGCGATGTTGAGGCGGTTCCAGCTGTTGATCGCCGCTACTGCGAGTGTCAGGTCGATCAACTCCTCCTCGCTGAACTGACTGCGGGCATGACGGTAGACCTCGTCGGACACCTGTCCTCCTTCGAGCTTCGTCACCGCTTCCGACCACGCGAGTGCCGCGCGTTCACGGTCGCTGTAAAACGGCGCTTCCCGCCAGGCGTTGAGGAGATAGAGACGCTGTTCGGTTTCGCCGATTGCGCGCAAGTCCTTCGAATGCATGTCCAGACAGTAGGCACATCCGTTGATCTGTGAAACGCGAAAATCGATAAGGTCCAGAAGTGGCTGCTCGATTGACGATTTCCCAAGATATGATCCAAGGTGATACATCGCCTTGATTGCCCCCTGCCCTTTTTCCACCACGTTCATCCTTGGTTCCATGACGCGTACTCCGTTCATTATTGTTGTTGGGTGATCTTCACCCTAATAATGCATGAGGAGTCGGAAATGAGACACCTGCCGGGACCCATTTTTTACGGAATCTGTCGTCAAATATCAATTGTCAGTGCACACTTCACGAGGGGGCCGGGCCGGAGGGAGAGGACAACCAACGCCACTTGCGTTCGTCGGAGAGTTCGAGTACCATGTAGATGAGCATCGAGGAAATATCTTGGAAACCTACGTCAGGCGTCTCCAGCGCGCCATTGAACAAATTGGCGAACAACAGGTACGGTCAAGCCTGGAATCATATATTATTGAGCTCAGCACCTGCAAGAGCAACCCCACCTGCGACGCGTATGCGCGGGACAAAGCCGTCGTGTACAAATGGGATATGGCGACGCTCGCGAAACGCCTCCTGCTTCTTGATCCGAAATTAGAGCAGCCGAAGACCGATGAGGGGATGATCAGGGAATTGAAGTCGTTTCTGGAAATACACTGATACGATCACCCACCGACAATCCCTCTCACAATCATTGCAACGAACACCGCAATAAACGCAGACAGCAGTGTCCCGATCAGCACGTATTCCGCAAACCGGCGGCTCTCGAACTCCTTGAACCGCGTGAAGGCTTTCGCCGCCAGGACCAACCCGATTGCCGTTACTTCGTTGTTCAACACCGCGACAAAAATAATCGCCCGCTCCAGCATGCCGATGATCCGGCCGGTGTTGTATTCCCCTTCGCTCAGGCCGTCGTTCGCCTCCTCCGCGTTTTCGTTGTGCCGGGGGGCAAGGTTGAGTCTGCGCAACTGGCTTCGAAGAAAAAGGTTCGCTTCGTTCAACACCAGAAGAAAACCCATGACGACGACCCCCGCGTGTTCCCACCGGATCGCCCTGAAGGGAAGAAGGAGAATCGTGTACTCCCCCAACCGATCGATCGCTCCGAAGGGCGCCGGATTGAACGGAATGCAGAGCGCCGGGGAGAAGAAAACGCTGAGCAGGACGATGGTTATGAGAAGTGAGAACGACCGGTTCCCTTCCGAGCCGCCCGACCGGGTTTCGTACCGTTGGAACAGAATCGCCTGCCCGATCATCAGGACCAGGAGCACTCCCCACGTGATGCTGATCTCGAACGAGAGCAATCCGACGACTTGAATCAGCACCATGGCCAGAAACCGCCGGCGGGAGATCGGCGCGTCCTCGAAGACGTACACGAGACGCGAGACGAGAACGAAGTTGAGGAGATGAAAGAATTGCTGGTTCATTTGCGCGCGAGCTCTTCGTTCATGGCGGCGGAAACCTGACGAAAGATGGAAAGAATGGTCCGCAATGCGCCGGCGTCGATCGTCTTGTAGACCGCCTTGTCGGTCATGCGCGCCGATGCGGCAATGTCCTTCACCGGGAGCTGCCGGGTAAGCATCGCGAAAACCTGGAGCCGGCTTCGTCGCCAGTGACGCGAGAAGTGAGAAACCAGGTCGAGACTCTGTTCCGTCAGCCCGCCCACAGGACCCCGAAGTCCCGCGACCGCATAGAGCGAACGGCTTTTCTTGAGCTTCTCCAGCGCCTGCCTGGCCTGGTGAAATGCCGCCCCGTCCATCCCGATGGCCTGCTTCCGGTTGATTGGCGTTGCGATCGCGCCGATGCCGAACGAGAAGCGCGCCTTCACCGGATGAAGCGCGAGCAGGATCTCCATTGTGTGACGGAAGAGGGAGTCGGTCCCCGTGAAGACGGCCTGGAACTCGTCCCCGAGCGTGATGGTGTACGGCGACACCACGGAACGGTTGTTTTCCTTGTTCAACGTTTCGAGGACGCCTTTGAGATCACGCTGAAGGCGAGCCCGCTGGGCAACCTTCCGCGATGCGACGATGTCCCCGATGACGACGATGTAGTTCATCTTCTTCCCGCCTCTACTCAACCATAACAGTTGAAAATGTAAAAGTCAACTATTATGGTTGAATATGCCGAATACAGGCAGAAAACGATACAACGGCGGAGGGCGAATCAACCGATATGGTTGAATATAGACGATTCAACTAAATCAGTTGATCGAGATGAACGGTGGTTCCTCGTCCCCCTCTCTCCCACTCCCCCCATCTCATGTTAGAACGGAAGATCCTTCTCAGGAGGAGGATAGTATTCCCCCGCCGGCGGCTCTGCTCCCGACGCCTGCGCATTCGGCAGCGTTCCGTACTCGCGCAGGGCCATTTCGGTGAGCGACGTTTTCACCTCGCGCGGCATCGTCACGGTGTCGTAGAACTTCTCGCCGGCCTTCCTGCTCGGCGGACTGACGAAGAGGCCGTTCTTGCCATTCATCACTTTGAATCCATCGATCACGAAGCCGTCTTCGGTTTCGACTTTGAAGAACGCCTTGGTGTTTCCAGGGAGTTGTGAAGGTTTCATATCAGTGATTTTCATAAACTGCCCCTTGATCCTTAATGTATCCTCTGTTTCACGCAACTTCTTTCTTTCCGTCCCTCACTTCATAAGTCGAACCCCCCCGCGCCCTCTTTTTGGCTGGGTAGTCGTTCTTCACGATCTCAATAATGCGAATTTCACCGTGTTGATCAAGCCCCGAGTTCTTCCCGCTTATCGGATCCATCGACCACTGTCTCTTGAGACTCCATCACAACTCTACCGCGCGCTGACGAGCGTCGTAAACCCGAACTCCTCCAGCGTAAACTTCGCCTCTCCGTCCGAAACACTCACCCGCCTCTCGTCTTTCATTCCCTGCTTCTGGTCAGTCACATACATCCGAAATTCCTTGACGCTCGCCGGGATTCCGCGCAGCACGACGGATCGCGAGGCCCCCTTGTTGACCAGGTCAACCGTGTAGGCGCTGTCTGCGATGTCGCCGAACGCCGCGCAGCTGACGGCTTCGTTGTCGCACCGCGTCGGAAGAATGAACGAGCCGGGCGCCACCAGGCCGAGTTGCTTCATGTTCCAGAAACGCTGCGTCGGGCGCAACGGTCCCTCCACTCCCCCGACTCCCCCGCCGATAAGCAACGAATAGTCGGAGGTGAGTTGCCATTGCAGGATCGACCGGACGTGAGCAACATCGCACGCCCGCACATAGATGTCAATCTCGTCCTGCGCGAATGCCGGTTCCTGAAACACATCCGGATATTGATGCGCCTGCGCATCGGTTCCCCCTTCCCCGATCAGGAGCGGCACGTTCAGTTCGCGCGAGGCGTCCGCCCAGTTCCGGAGCGTCCAGTTGTCGCACCCGCGCCACGCGTGGAACGATATTGCGCCGATGTACTGGTGCGTCGCAGGATCGTCCAGCGCCGGCTGGATGAAATCGATCGTCGTCGCGTCGGAGTTGTCTCCGAGAAGCATCTTCGTCGAGAGCTCCTTCGAAGCGAGGAATGCACCGAGCTTCTTGATGAAGCCGGCATGTTCCTCCCCCGTCATCCGGACATTGATCCCGAGGTCGGATTCATTGAACGAAAAGAGGTCCGGCTCGACGCCATAGGCCTCCTTCAGGTACACAAAATAATCGCCGATCGACCTGATGATGCTCCGCATCTTGCGCGGATTGAGCGGATTGCCGAAGATCCCATTTTCGTTCCTGAAGTTGGGTTCGCCGAGAATCGCCCAGACCGGAGGATACCAGGCGCTCACAATGATCGGAATGTGCCGCCGGGCCAGTTTCTGCGTCATCTCCATCGCGCTCCGGACAGCCGGGTCAAGCTTGCCGGCCCGCGCCGTCTCGAGCGGATCGCGGCTTTCGATCGCATGCCAGCTGCGCCACGGCATCTCGACGCGCGCCCACCGCACGTTCAGATTGTTCAAACAGTAGTCGATGACGAGCGGATCCAGCTTTCCGTTCTGAAGACGGAAATTGCCGCCGAGCCCGTCGAACGCCCTCCCCGCTCTCTCCGGGTCGATCGCGATGTGCACCGGCGTCCGGTCGATTTTGCCGGAGACCTTGATCTGAAACGTCTTGTCGGAAACCTGGCCGTTCGTATCCCGCCCGGGCATAAGTTGAAGATACAGTTGAGGATTCGGATTGCCGAACCGCGGATTGGCTTTTTGAAAGAGGAGCTCGACAGGTTGCTCGGACCGGACCTCGAGGTTCTGTTCCTTGGACGCAACGCGGAAGCCTTTGACGGACGCCTGCACGAGGAAATTCCGGATCGGGAATCCCGCGGGCATCCGACCCACCCTCTTCGGGAAAAGCGGGACAGGTTCCATGTTCGATGCAGCGGAATCGATGAGCTTGATCTCGGCGTCCGGATACTGCTCCACGGGAAGCTCAAAGCAGAGGAACACCCCGCTCAGAGTTGTGTCTTCGACGGCAGTGGTCTTGACGTTCATGCCCGCGCGTCCGGTTCCCGTATCGTTCACCGTCACGGTAAACAGGAACTTCGAAATTTCCGTCGTCACAATCTGCCGGTTCCCTTCCCGTTTGTAGATCGGGCGCTGCTTTTCCTTCTCCGACCTGGCGATTTCCGCCATCGAAGGGCCGATCAGACAGATGCTCGTCGGCACGTTCATCAGCTGGCCTTCGATACGAATGCCGTTCAGGTTCCCCCAGGCGGCCAGCTCGGCCTGGCCGAACGATTGTTCCACAGACGCTCCCAGCACGACGAATCCCATCACGAAGAAGGAGAAGAGCAATTTCACGTTGGTACTCTCTTTCAGGATTGAGAAGGTGCGGTGGAATTGATGCATCAGGCTCTTTTCACTGCTCGAAGACGTCCGTGATGAGACTATCGGCGGAAATCCCAAATCGGTCGGCGTTCGGCTGCTGCCCTCCGGAAGGTTCAAGGCCGTACATCGCCTCGAGCGTCCGCAGGAGGTTCACGTGCGTCACGCCTCTCCCCTCGGCGAAGCTTGCGTGCCTGACGTGCGCTCCCGCGAGGATTGTCGGAATCCTGTTCTTGATGTCACGCTGTTCGCTCGCGGGGTCGGTCAGCCCCGTGTATCCCGAGGAATCCGCGTTTTCATCGAACGTGACGATCAACGAGACTGTTGTGCGTTTTCGCCCACTCGTAGTACGGGCCGATGTTCTTTGCCAGCCACGCATCGCCGTTTCTGACGCTCGCCGCGATATCCTTCGGCGGATCATGCATATCATTGATGAGGTTCGGAACGACAATCGCCACCGTCGGCAGCGTTGAAAAATCCTGCGGGAACTGCGCGAATGGGAGATTGCAGGATGAGTCCGCCGAACTCCCGTTCGGGATGTTCCCGAAACTGATCCACGGGACATGCTTCCGCGCGTAATTCCCGGAGTGAGCCACCGTGTTCCCGATTTCCGGAAGATCTTCCGAGTACCCCTTGAAGGTCAGACCCTTCCGCAAGAGCTGTTCTCCGAGATTGCTTGCGGAAAAAGGATATGTCGAAGAATTCTTTTCATCGGGGATCACATCCTGAAACCCCACGCCCTGGTTGCTCCCCGAGAAGAGCCAGAAGTAGTTCCCTTCGCTGTTGTGTTCTTCGGCAAACATCTGCGTCAACGACGCTCCCTGGGCAGCAAGAACGCTGTTGATGTACGGTGCCGCTTCATTCCCCACGACTTGTTCAGGATACTTGTTCTCTTCGATCACGATCACAACATGATCGTACACCGGCAGGCCCGACGGCCATCCGTGCGCCGGGGTACCCACAACCTTTGCATCCTGACACGCAAGAAACGCAAGTGAAGCACAGAGTAAAAGAGCCCTCATAGTATCAACTCCGCATGATGTTGAACGATCAATGATTGCTCTGACCCGGATGGCGGTACAAACCTGAAGGTCATAATGTATTCGTGAAAGGAGGAAGAATCAAGGGGAGATGACCACCCGCGAGGGGAAAGGAAGCGAGAACGGTTGGGGAACGTCGGGAGGGGGGCGTATGTTAGAGTGTTTCAAGGCCTATGGGCCGCCCCTGTTGACCTGTGCGAGGAAGGTCTCTATGAAGCTCCACCTCTCCGTCATTGCTCTCGCCGCCGCAACGCTTAGTCTGGACTTCCTTATCTTTCTGCCTTCCTCATGGGCATCCCCGCTATCGCCTCCTGGTTCAGGCGATCTGCGCGGGATCTATGTCGACAGCAGAATCTTCAACGAGCCGACGGCTGACTCCTTGGCCCTTGCCCAATCGATGCATGTCCCTGGAGTTGATGGTTTTACACTCGTGGCGGGCTGGAAATACATCGAACCCGCGAAAGGCAAATTCGCGTGGACTGTGTTCGACACCTGGATTCATACTGCAGTTTCCGCGGGAAAGAAGATCGAGCTTTCGATTCCGGCCATGTACGATACGCCGGCATGGCTTTTCCTCCCTTCTCCTGAAGGGGCAGGTCTTGTGCAGTTGGATTTTTCCTTCACACGCAGACCGACGGATACGACGTGCCTCCAGGATACGCTTGCAGCTCCCTGGGATGTTGGTTTTCTTGCCCAGTGGGATGATTTGCTTGATTCCGTATCCACACACCTCAAGAACATCGGGATGTATGATAACGTCGTTCTTCTCAGGTTGACAGGCATCAACAAGGATTCTGATGAATTGCATTTGCCTTCTGAAACATCCGGCCCCCCCTGCTCCACGAACAACGTCGCCATCTGGCAGGCAGCCGGATATCGCCCTTCCAGGATCCTGATCGCATGGGATTCCATCACGAGTTCGTTCAAACGCTACTTTCCAGACAAATCATTCAGTGTCGCGATTATTGCAAGCGCGCACCCATTTCCAGCGATCGCAGACAACGACTCTATTATAAAGGGCCAGGTTCCAAACCAGAACTTCCCACTCCTCCAGCTCGCAGCCGGGAAATTCCCCGGACATCTGGTGATCCAGAATAACACGCTTTATCCGAACGTCCCCGCGCAAGCTGAAACTATCGCTTCCGCCGAGAGCCTTCATACAATGATCGCATTTCAGACGAATCAGGATATTGCATTCCCGACGGGAAAAGGGGCTGCGTGTGGGGACGGCCGGAAGGACACGATGTTGTGTACCGACTCAACCTATCTCAACGAGCTACAAACGGGCATCTACCCCAAAGGACCGAGCGACAGTCTGCGGGCCCAGTACATCGAAGTGTTTGCACCGAACGTCAACGCCATGCCCGGCGTGATCCTGGAGGCGCACAACGAATTGTTTTCCCAGACGACATCCGTAGCCGGTCGCACCGTAACGATCGGCCGGTACACATTGGACCAGAATTACCCGAACCCCTTCAATCCCAACACAGTGATCAGTGGACAGTGGACAGTAGACAGTTGGGTGCGGCTGACAGTATACGACGCCCTGGGAAGGGAAGTCGCGCTCTTGGCAAATGGTCGGTTCCCCGCTGGAAAATATTCGTTCTCTTTCGACGGGGGCAGCCTTGCAAGCGGGGTGTATTTCTATCGGTTGACTTTGGGCAATTTCACAGCGGCACGGACGATGCTTCTTTTGAAATGATTCGATGAGAATTCCGGCAACGCTATCTTCCTAATTCATACGTCCTACTTCATACTCTCACGGAATCATGGCCGTTGACCGGCAGCATGGTTGTCCCTTTCCCTGCCCGCCATTCGTCATCATAGCAAAGGACAGCACCACTGGCCGGTCAACGGTGGGTGAGATTTCTGAACCGCTCCTACAATCGCGAGGTCCATCATGCCAAAAACCATCATTCAAACAGTCAGATTCAACGCATCCCCTGCAGTCCTCTATTCTCTCTATGCCGATTCGAAGAAGCATACGGCGGCAATCGGCGGAAAATCCAAAATGAACATGAAGCCCGGAGGGAAATGGCAGGCATTCGACGGATTCTTGTTCGGGACGACCCTCGCAACGGTCCGGAACCAGGTCATTGTTCAGACCTGGCGGGCAACCGACTGGAAGAAGAATCAGCCGGACTCGCTCTTTACTCTTGTTTTCGAGAAGGATGGAAAAGGAGGAAAGGTGACGATGATCCACGCCAATGTGCCGGACGACCAGTATGCCGGGATCAAACCGGGGTGGACCAAGTTTTACTGGAAGCCCTGGAAGAAATACCTTGCAAAGAGGAAATCCTAATAGTCAATGGGCAACGGAGAATAGTCAATAGTCAACGGTAACACCAAACAAATGGAGAGGCAGACATGACGGAAAAAGAGATGTTCCTGAACACCTGGCAGCGGGAGTTCGGTATAACAATGAAGGTCTTGAAACAGATGCCCGCGGACAAAGCGGATTTCAGACCCGCAGCGGCGAAAGCAAGAAGCGTCAAAGAGCTCGCCGGGGTATTCATCCAGGAACTGGGCCTCGTCGACGGTGTGGTCAAAGGGAAGATTGAATTTGGGACACCCCCCACCGCCTTCGCTGCGTACGGGGATTTGCTGAAGGCATACGAAATGAAATTCAAAGAGATGGAAACCAAAGTGCGGGGAATGTCAGAGGCCGATTGGAATTCGAACATTACCACAGCGATTGGACCAAAGCAAATGGCCGATATCCGGAAAGCTGAGATGCTCTGGATGACCCTGCATGACAGCATTCACCATCGCGGCCAGTTCTCCATCTACCTGCGGTTGGTCGGAGCGAAGGTCCCTTCGATCTATGGTCCCTCGGGTGACGAGCCCTGGCATTAAACCGCTTTGATGCAAAGGAGCCCCTGATCGCGAAATGGCGACCCGGGGCTTCATTGTTCATTGCTTGGAATTCGTTGACTTACTTCCCCGTCCCAAAGAGCATCCAGGCCCTCTCCACAAAGAATGAGAAATCCCCCTCGACGCCGAGGTTTCGCGCGTATTGTTCGCGTCCTAACACAGCTTTGAGAAATTCTGTGTGTGTCTTTGATCTCATGGCAAGCTTGTCAAGCTTGAGGATCTTTACATAATCCGGTGTGGTCATTTCTTTGCCTTCAACGAAGTGCTGAAACTACCTGGTAAACTCATATTAAGGATGCAACTATCGTGCTCAAGCACAACGGAAGTGGGGAATATATCCACCTGCTTCGTGATATTTGTTGAATCTCCGCCTCTGTGCCAAAAACTGCCATGATTTGTCCAGCTCATGACATGAGAATCCTCAGTACGACACCCCGACCGAACGACCTTTCACCGCCGCAGAGGAAGTTGTCGACAATTCCGACAGAGGAACTGTCTGTTTATGCACACCTGCGCATATTCCAGCGCACATGCCCCGCCGAGAGAGAGATGGGGGGAGGGGGGGCCGGAGGAATTAAGAATGAAGAATGAAGAATTCAGAATTCTTAGTTCAGTCAGCTTTAGAGGGCTCAGGGACTTTGGGACTCTGTGAGATTCCGAGACTATGAGACAAGTGGAGAAAAGCGCAATACCGTCAACGCACGAGAAGCATCTTTCGAACAGCGGAAAATGCCCCTGCAGTCAAGCGATAGAAGTATACTCCACTTGCCAGGTTCCTTCCGTCGAATGTAAACGAGTATTTCCCTGCCGGATATCTGCCGTCTGCCACGACTGCCACTTCCCTGCCCAACAAATCATACACCACCAGCCGCATCTGACTGTCCGCTGTCCACTGCCCGTCTCGAACATTGTTCGAGACGAGGTCTCGTCCCGCCATCGGCGGGACGGATCCGCTGATTACTGTTTTCGGATTAAACGGATTCGGATAGTTCTGCATCAGTGCAAAGCCCTGCGGATTTTGTTCCCCTGCGTTCGGGACATCCGTCGTCGTCGTGTTGAACGTGAACGGCCGCATCCAGAGCTCATGCGGTACGCTCCCCCATGACGGCGTATGCGCGTAAAGGACATATCCCGTCTGGCCGATCACCTGGCCGGGATTCCCCGGCGTTACCATGATCACATTCTCATCCGTCGGTTGACCCGGTGTGAACTCGCTCGACGGCGCTGCGAAGAATTGCTTCGGCGGAGACCAGGTGACAAGATCCGTGGAAGTCGAAAAATACCATCCGCCATCACAGAGAAACAAAAGAACATAGGCGTTGAGGTAGCTGCTAAAGACGGGCCAGGGCTGAGCCGGTCGCAAGTCCGTCAGGACAGTCGGCACCACCTGCGAGCCGAGCCCACCCAATCCGGGCTGGGATCCGAAAGAGCCCGCGTAGTATTTCGTCCAGCTGCCAGGCGCACCGTCACTCGCCACGGGCGCACGGGCGACTTGTATGGTTGGAGGCCCCGCGTCGGCGAACCCGGGGGTCGGGAAGTAGGCATAGAATGCGTAAATGAACCCGTTCGCCACGATGGCTCCTGGCTCGACGACACCCAGAATCCCACCGGAAGGAATTGTATCGGGTTTCGGGTCGGTCCCGGAGACCACGGCTCCTTGACGTGTCCACGTCACTCCGTTATCCGTTGATCGTGCGAGTCCGATGACACACCACGAAGGATCGGTTTGCCGGTCGGGCGGGCGGACCCCGTAATATTTTGTCTGCGCATGGTACAGCATGAGAAGATCGTTGCCGTTTCTTGCCGGGAAGACGAGATCGGCTCCCGCGTAGTCGGCGTCGACGTTGTTCCAGCAGGCGATCGATCCCGGCCGGCAGCTTGGACCAAGAACGACTTGCGCCGTGGTGGGGTTGCCGACCGGCGAATATGACAGGAAGTCTTTCGTGGTGACCAGGCCTGTCGCCCCCTCGATGCTGTCAGAAAGAAATCGCCCCGCGATCCAGACGCGATACGACGAATCTGGTTGCAACACAATGGCCGTATGCATATCCGGGACCCCGGTCATCCCCATCGCATCTGCGGAACCTGCATGAAAGAGTTGCTGCGGAGTCCCGAGGACGATATTGACATCCGGGGCGGGAGGAGTGGCGAACAATTCCTGGTGTGCCTGGAGGATGTCTTCGGGAAATGCGTTCGCGTTGATGGGCCAGATTTCGATGTACTGCGAGCGTAGGCTGTAACTCTGTCCGAGCGGAGAGATCCCTGTTTCCAGCTGGGAGAGATATTGCTGCGAGGAACAGGGAGAGGGATGGTCCGGCGTACCGCCGCATGCTGCTCCCGAATCGGTGAGACTGTAGAAGTTGTTGGTTTGAAATCCACACATGGTGCCGAGCGTTTGCGCAGCCTGCACGACAAAAGGATTTGCCGGCGTGCCATTGAGAAGAAAATTGAACTGCACGACGAGCCGGCCCGGGAATTTCTGCGCGGCAAGAGCAAGGAGCGGTTGATTCTGGTCGGGCAGGGAATCGGTAATGACCGTCCCATCGTCGGCAATCGGCGGGAACGGGATTTGGGGTGGATTGGGGATGATGGCGACACAGAACGCTTTGTCGGGGAACGATTTCATGAACGAAGTGGTGACGGCGTCCCATGCCTGCAGCAGTCGTGAAGGACGGTAGTCCGCTGTTTGCCAGGTTGTGATCGCGTCGCTGACGCAAGGCAAGCCCGTCGAGGCGGCGGTCTCCGCAGGCAGCCGCAGTTCATCGGAGGTGCGGTTGATTCCGGTCAGGCGCAGCGATGTGATCGCGCCGTAAGTCCCCTGGCTCCTGAGATGTGCCGCCACGGCGATCAGCATGGAATCCCATTGCGCCAGGTATGCCGGGTCCCACGGGGCAGCGATTGTCTCCGTATCGCACACGCCGGTCTTCCCCTCATGCGGCGAAACCCTGAAGTTGAGAGGTACGGCTCCGCCGCCCGCCGGCGGCGGTTGGAATACCCACGAGGGAATTTCGCTCCCGGCTTTGATCACCAAGGTAATCTTCTTTCCCAGAGAATCCGAGAACCCGATCCATTTGTCCAGCGTGCGCCAATCAAACTCTCCGCGTGAAGGTTCGATCGAGTTCCATCCGGCGACGAGGGTCATGCCGTCCACGCCGGGTACCTTGAGCGCTGACTGCGCCTGAACTCCCTGTGGCGAAGAGAAGATGTAGTCGAGAACGATGACATACATGCCCCGGACGTCGGCCGGGGAATTTGCCATCCCGGTGCCGACGGCGAGCGCTCCGGCCAACATGACGGAGAGCAACAGCGAGGCAGTCAGTCTTCGCATGATTGAACCTTGATGTGGAAGGAAAGGAAGCGGTCTGCCGAAACCGGGTGTGGGACTTGAAAGGAGTGATGTCGAGAATGAAGCCATTATAAACCTGCCCTGCCGCACAGACATCGAGGTGGACAAATATCGAAGGCCAAGAAGTGAAAATCAAGCTTATTCACACAATTTTCTTCCTTTTCATCTGATTGACATTAAGGTTTTCGCCCCGTATAATAATGATCAACTCTTTCCATGCTGTTTTTTCCACGTCCGTCGTTCACGCAACCCTGTAAACGCTTCACGCCGACCCGTTCTTTATTGCTTGTCTTGCACTGGTGAAATCTGCCACACCAGGACTCTGCCATGGAGTGTGCCTATGAAATTCAAGGACCTTTGGATAAAGCCGCAGCCCGATGCGAAATCACCGGACGACAGCTCGACAACAGCTTCCTCCGCCTCCAATGCCTCTGCGCCGACATACGTAGCGCCGCCGCCGGTCAGTGATGCAGATTCAGCGATGTTCATCCAACAACTCGAAGCGGCGCTCGAGAAGGCCAACCTCCCCAGCCAGCAGGACTATCTCGATTTCGCGAAATCGCTGAAGAACATGGATACGCTCCCCATGGACGAGGCGACGAAATACAAGGCGGCATATGCGACGCTGCAAAGCGTCGGGTGCGATTTGCGCCAACTCATCGATTCCTTCGATTACTATCAGGGGATTCTCGACGGGGAGAAGGACAAGTTCGAGGAAGCCCTGCGATCGACGGTGAACGACACCGTGATGCAGAAGGAACGGCAGGTCAAACAGATCACCGATGAAAACGACGACCACTCGGCCGAGATTCAAAAGCTCACCGCGGCCATCAATCTGAACCAGCAGAAGATCACCAAGCTCCAGGGGGAACTCTCGGAGATCAATGCGCGACTGAACCAGCGAAAGGCAGGCTTTACGACTGCCTACAACGCATTGCGCCAGCGCCTCCAGGGTGACGAGGCAAAGATCAAGACGTACCTGAGTCAGGAACTTGCAGCGCAACCGGCGAAATCCGAAAAGAAAAAATCATAAAGGAATCGTACCATGGCCGACGGGCTATTACCTGCGACAATTTCGACACAGAATGTCAAGTCGTTCTGGAGCCGGAAAGAAGGCAAAGTCGGGATGCTCTTTGCAATCGGCATCGGCGGAGGCCTCCTCTATGTCTTGTACAAACTCCTCCCCTATCTCATCGAGATGACGAAGAATCTCATCCAGCTGACGCTTCTCGGTGTGGTCCTGTTCGTGATCGTGTTCATGATCCTCGATCCCCAGGTGCGCAACCTTGCCTGGTACCTGTACAAGTCGATCATGCGCGGGATCACCGGTCTGTTTATTCAACTGGATCCGGTGGCCATCATCGAGACCTACGTCGCGCATTTGAAAAAGCAACTTGAGAGTCTCGAGGAGAAGATTCAGACGCTGGCAGGAGCCCGCAGAAAACTCAGCGACGCCATCGACAAGGCGAAGGAGGAGATGGAAGAACAGCTCAACCTTGCGAAGACCGGCAAGAAGCAGGGGCTGGACAACTCCCAGATCATGGTTTACACGAACCAGGCCGGCCGGCTCGATGCGCGCATCCAAAAGTTCCAGAACCTCCTGGCGAAACTCGAAACCCTCTACCGCATCCTCGACAAAATGAAGAAGGGCGCGGCCGTGGTGATTATGGATTATCAGAACCAGGTCGAGAACATCAAACAGGAACGCGAAGTGATCCGCACGGGATTCAACGCCTTCAAGTCTGCGATGAGCATCCTGACGGGCGATCCCGACAAGAAAGTCCTCTTCGACCAGGCAATGGAAGCGATCCAGAACGACATCAGCATGAAGGCCGGTGCGATGGAACGATTCGTCGAAGAATCGTCGGAGATCATGCAGGCGATCGATCTCCAGAATGGCGCCTTCGAGGAGAAGGGGATGAAGCTCCTCGAGAAGTGGGAAAAAGAGGGAGTCCCGATGCTGTTGACCGACGGTCAGGCCTCGAATGTCCCCGGAGCAGCCCCCGGCGCGCAGAAAGTGCAGGTTCCCAAGGCAGGGAGCTCAGACGATAACCAGTACAAGTCGATGCTGAATCAATAACGGAAGGATTCTGACAATGTCACAGCTCACACCATTTTCGAAGTTCGTCTTAGGCATCCTGATCGTCGGTCTCGCGATCGGCGCGTTGTATTTCCTGCGCAAGAATCCGGACATCGCGGGAAAGATCGTGCCGTCCGAAACGACGACCGGGACCTCGGGCAGGGAGTCGTCCGGCGACCACTCCGGAAAACTTGTCGTGGGGATCAACACCTGGGGCGGGTTCGCGGGCGGCGTGTATTTCAACAACGGCTTTGCCGCCTCGAAAGAGAGCCGGTATTACACGGAGTCCGGGCAACTTGTCGAATTCAAACTGATCGATGATTTCAACGCGAGCCGCGAGGCCTGGAAGAGCGGCGACATCGACGTGCTCGGGTTCTGCACCATCGACGCCTTCACGACCGAAGTCAACGGCCTCAAGGAGTTCCAGCCGAAAGTGATCGGGCAGATCGACTGGAGCCGGGGCGGCGACGCGATCGTCGTCCGTCGCGGCATCAATCAGGCAAGCGACCTCAAAGGCAAGAAAATCGCCGTGGCGCCAATGACCCCGTCCCATACCCTGCTCCTGTGGCTCATGGACGCGGGTGAAGTCCGGTGGGACGATGTGGAGATCGTCGAAGTCGCCAACGGCATCGATGCCGCCGACCTGTTCAAGAAACAGCAGGTGGACGCGGCGGTGGTCTGGTCCCCGGACGACATGGACTGCATCGCGAAGGTTCCGGGGAGCAAGGTGCTCGTCAACACGAAAACCGCCACGCATATCATTGCGGACGTCTGGCTGGTCAAACAGGCGACCATTGACAAAAAGCGCGACGCCCTGAAAGCATTTCTTGCGGGCGTGCTCAAGGGGAACGGCGAGATCAACACGAGCAGTGCAGCGAAAGCCACTGCGGCGAACCTGCTGGCGGCCGGATTCAATCAGCCGGTCGACTTCTGCGCCACCGCCATTGACAACGCCCGCCTCGCGACCTACGGTGATAACGTCAACTTCTTCGATCTTGACGGGAAGTATACCGGCGTCGGAGGGGAAAAACTCTACGGCAAGATGGCTGTCGAGTTCGCCAAGACGAAGGACAAGTCCGGCAAGCCATACGTCGAAGGTTCCGTCCCGCCATGGAGAACCATTGCCGACCCATCGCTGATCAGAGAACTTCAGCTGACGGGAGACGCGCAAATGGCAGAAGGCGAAGCCCGCTTCTCAAAGCCGACCCCCGCGATGGCAACCGCGGAGCCCATCAGCACCAAGAAGCTGACGATCGTCTTCCCGTCCGGGTCTGCGACGCTGGATGACAATGCGAAGTACATCATTGATCACAACTTCGTCGATCTTGCCGCCGGTTTTGCGAAGGCACGGATCCGGATCGAAGGGAACACCGACAACGTTGGTTCGGCGGAGATGAACAAGGCCCTTTCGCTCCGGCGGGCGAAGGTTGTCGCGAACTATCTTTCGACGGAGCATCACTTCGACCTGAACCGCTTTGTGGTCGTCGGCAACGGCCCGGACAAACCGGTCGCCGATAACGGAAGCGCGGACGGTCGTCAGCGCAATCGAAGGACCGACTTCGAGCTGCTCCCCGAGTAGATACCGTTCGCCACGATATTTGTTCTTTTGGACCACTGCCCCGTTGGGTTCAACGCTCAACGGGGCAATTTGAATCGAGCCATTCGGAGCACGTATGAGCATATTCGAGTTGCGGGGCCCGATGCCCAAACAGCAGCAGCTCTTGCTGGAAATCGCCGGGCTCATCGGGTTCCTGGCCCTCTGGCAGGTGGTGGCAATGAAGATCGATTCCCCTGCCATCCTTCCGTCTCCCCTGATCGTCCTCTCGGCGTTCCCGCAGCTGCACTTCGAGGACTTTCTCATCAAGAACGCCTTCTTTTCCATCAAGATTAATCTGCTTGGGTATTTTCAGGCGATCCTGATTTCCATCCCCCTTGGATTGCTGATCGGCCTGTTCACCCCCGTCGGCGCTGTGCTCAATCGCTACGTCGACGCAATTCGGTACATCCCTCTCACCGCGGTGACCGGTCTGTTCATAGCATGGTTCGGGATCTATTTGAACATGAAAGTGCAGTTCCTCGCCTTCGGCATTTTTGTGTATCTCCTCCCCGTCGTGGTGCAGCGCGTGAAAGAGGTGGACGAAGTGTGGGTGCAAACGGCCGAAACACTCGGGGCCTCGCGGTGGCAGGTGATTCGCCGCGTCTTCATCCCGGGGGTATTGTCGAAGTTGTCCGACGATATCCGGGTCCTGACGGCGATCTCCTGGACATACATCATCGTTGCGGAGATGGTCAACAACGAGGGGGGGCTGGGGGCATTGATTTTCCGGTCGGCACGCCAGAGCAGGCTCGACAAAGTGTTCGCGGTCCTCTTCGTCATCATCCTCATCGGGATCGCCCAGGACAAGATCTTCCTCTGGCTTGACCGGCGCGTCTTCGGCTTCAAATATGCGAAGGAGGCCGACTAATGGACGCCGTCAAGATGGTGAACACCGCCTATCCGGATGTCATCGAGCTCAGGAACATCGGTCAATGGTATGCGGACGACGGGAAGAAGAAAACCGTGATCAGCGATCTGAATCTGCTGATCGAAGACGTGCCGAACAAGGGCCAGTTCGCCTGCCTGCTCGGTCCTTCGGGCTGCGGGAAATCCACGGTGCTCCGGTACATCGCGGGGCTGCAAAATCCGTCGGAAGGCGAGATCTTTCTCTATGGCAAGCCGCGCAAAGAAGACGATCATGTCGGTATGGTATTTCAGCAATACAGCTCGTTTCCATGGCTGACGGTGGTCGAGAACGTGAGTCTCGCCCTGGCGATCAAAGGGGTCGCGAAGAAGGAACGTGTCGAGCGGGCGATGGAGTTCATCAAGATCTGTGACCTCGAAGAGCACGCGAACAAGTACGCGCAGTATCCTCTTCTCTCGGGGGGTCAGCTGCAGCGCGTGGCCATCGCGCGGAGCCTCGTCTCCAATCCCAATTTGCTTTTAATGGACGAGCCGTTCGGCGCGCTTGACGTGAACACCCGCCTGCGAATGCAGGACATGCTGCTCGGGATCTGGGAGCGGTTGTGGAAGGTCAACACCGCGACGACGATTGTCTTCGTCACGCACGACATCCCGGAGGCGGTCTATCTCGGCACGGATATTTACATCATGCAGGCGAACCCGGGAAAGATCGTTCATAAGATTCCGATCGACCTTCCGTTCGACAAAACGCGCAAGGTGAAACGCGAAGCGAAGTTCGTGCAGTACGTCTACTCCATCGAAGATATGATGATGGGACTGACGGTCGGCGTAACGGCGAAATAGGACCGGCCAGGAGATGGACACGCGCCCATCAATGCTCGACAGACTCTGGCATTGGCTTGCGGATCATGACGCGGTAGCCGGTGTGATCGTCTCGCTCCTGCTCGTGGGGGCCATCGATTGCACCACCGTCACGACGCCGCCATCGGCCGACAGCGTTTCCTATGTGAATGTCGCCGAACAGGGACTGGGCAACAATCCCAACCTTGCCGCGCCCTTCGCGTACCGGTTCGGCACGCCGCTCCTCGCGCGTCTGCTCTCTCTTGCCACTCCGCTTAGCGTCCTCGCATCGTTTTCGCTCCTGGCCTTCCTGGCCGCCTGGGGCACCACCTCCGTTTCTTATCTGCTGGCAAGATCCGCCGGCGCTTCAATGATCAACGCGCTGGCCATCGCCGGAACCGTCGCGTTCTCGCTCTTCAACGTGAAATTCGCGCTCGCCGCGCCGACCATGGTCGATGCGCAGGGACTTCTCCTTATCACTGTCTCCGTCTGGGCGCTTGTGGCGAGGCGCTACGGCGCATGTCTCCTGATATCGTGCATCGGACTGTTCTTCAAGGAGTTCCTCCTCATCCCCGGTGTGCTGTTGTTCGCGGGGAAGATCACGGAATACTGGAGGACACGATCGACTTCGCCGCTGCTCTGGGGCATTGCCACCGTTTGCCTCATGGCAGTCTGTTTTGTGGTCCCCCGCCTGGCTATCCCTGTCTCGACGGGCTATGGCGCAAACCTCCGGTGGAACTTCTCGGCACCCTCGCATTATGGCTACTTCGAGAACCTGCGGTACTTCCTTTCCGGTGCGCCGACCCTCAACAGATCGGTCAATCTCGGATTCGCCTTCGTCTCATATTGGCTCCCCGTCCTTTTGCTTGCGACGCCCGGACGGATGAAGCAAGTATGGCAGGGCCTCCCGCCTATCCGTGCCCTTTGTCTCCTCCACGTCCTGCTGGTGTTGTTCTTCGCGCTCTTCGGGGGGACCAACATCATGATCTTCGTCGCGTACACGCTGCCGGTGCTGGTGCTTGTCCTTGCCGGCCTGCTCCGAGCCAGAATCCATTGGGCTGAAGTTGTCTTGATGCTCGCCGTCCTTCTTGCCTTTAATCGGATTCCCGAAATCGCGGGAGGACCGGGGCTTTCAACCGAAGAGATCGCGCAATTCTACGGCGGCTGGTGGACGCGCGTCGATTCCGTCACACTGCACCGCACGCTCGAAATGGGGGGATATGTCCTCATGTTCATTCTTCTGCGGATCGGCATCGGAAGGTACGGCAGGAGGAACAGTGTCATCGGCGCTGCTGTCCCCTGATCCCTGTCCCCTGACCCTCACCTATCAATCGTCGCCATCATCCGATCCGAGTAGCGTTTCCCCGAGATCCTCTCCGGCGCGAGCGCATCGTCGAGGGCCTTCAACTCGGCGGTATCCAGCCGGATGGCCTCCGCGGCGATATTTTCCTCGAGATACGTCCTGCGTTTTGTCCCGGGGATCGGGACGATGTCAACCCCTTTGTGCAGGAGCCAGGCGAGAGCAATTTGTCCGGGCTTTGCATGTTTCGCGGCGGCGATATCGCGGACCGTCTGTGCGGCGTTGACGTTGGCGTCGAAATTCTCCCCCTGATAGCGTGGATCGTTTCGCCGGAAATCGCCGGCGGGATACTCTTCCGCGCGCTTCACCGCTCCGGTCAAAAAGCCACGGCCCAGCGGGCTGAACGGTACAAGCCCGATTCCCAGCTCACGCAACACGGGAATGATCTCCCCTTCCAGATTCCGCTCCCACAACGAGTATTCACTTTGCAGTGCGGAGACAGGAAAGACCGTATGGGCGCGGCGGATATTTGCAATGCCTGCCTCAGAGAGACCGAAGAATCGTGCCTTTCCGGCTTTCACGAGATCGCCCACGGTGCCGGCGACATCCTCGATCGGCACGGCCGGATCGATGCGGTGTTGATAGAGAAGGTCGACGTGGTCGGTACCGAGCCGCCGGAGCGACCCCTCCACGGCTTCGCGGATGTGTTCAGGCCGGCTATCTCTTTCCGTCCCCTCCTGTCTTCCGTCCTTGATGCGGAATCCGAATTTCGTGGCGAGAACGACCTGGCCACGCCGTCCTTTCAACGCCCTGCCCAGCAGCTCTTCATTGGTAAAAGGACCGTAGACCTCGGCCGTATCGAGGAAGGTGCATCCGAGTTCGATCGCACGATACAGGGTCGCGATCGATTCACGTTCATCCGCCGGGCCGTAGGACTGGCTCATGCCCATGCAGCCGAGACCGACCGACGACACTTCCAGTCCCTGGTTGCCCAGTGTTCGCTTGTTCAACGCCATGAAAGGGATCCTCCGAAAAACACTTCACTTCCCCGAGGGGGAATCGAGGGAGAGGAAACCGCGCAATTGGCTCCATCCGCCCATCAGACAAGACGTTTTGTCTTGCAGGAGTCACACTCGAACTGCAACGTCGTATGCGTGATGTCGTACGCGTCGTGCAGGCATCGCTCGATCTCTTCTCGGATCTTCTCCGTTCCGCTCACCGGCAAATCATCGACATCGACATGCGCTTCGAAGTGAATGTCCGAGTCGTTCAGTCGCCAGATGTGGACATGATGAATGTTCTTCACACCGGGGACTGCTTCGACGGCCTTTTGCACGACAGTGAGATCAATCTCAGGCGGCGACGACATCATGATGACATCAACCAATTGCTTGACAATCTGATAGGTCTCTTTGAGGATGTAGAGGGAGATGAGGATCGTCAACAGCGGATCGACCCAGGAGACATGGAAGACCATGATGAAGATGGCGCCGATGATGACAGCAGAACTGGATACCGCATCGCCGAGCAGGTGAATATACGTGGCGCGAATGTTGAGATTGTCAGCCGCCCCTTTTTTGAGAAGCAGCGTTCCGGCTGCGTTCGCGAGAAGGCCCACGACCGCGACGGCAAACATCAGGCCGCCCGCGACTGGAGTTGGCTCCGCGAAGCGTTCCACGGCTTCCCTGATCAGGAAGAAACTGATGATGATCAGCGTGCTCGCATTGATGACGGCGGCCAGAATTTCCGCGCGCTTGAGGCCAAAGGTGTATTTCAGCGTCCGCGGCTTCTTGCTCAGGCGCAGGGCAATGAAGCTGACGACAATGGCGACGCCGTCGCTGAAATTATGAACAGCGTCAGAAAGGAGGGAAAGACTCCCGGAGACGATTCCACCGACGACCTCCAGGATGGTAATGAGAAGGTTCAGAAACAGCGTTATAAAGAGCTGTTTCTCCAACGATACGACGTGCGAATGATGACGTGCCATCAGCGCTCAGAGTCCTGCAGGGTGACAACCTCGCAATCCCGGCGCACAACTCGAAGCAAAGGCGTTGGGATACTCATCCGATCGGGAGAGGCGATTTCCGTTCGAGGCGAAGTCATAGTCCGTGCCATCAGATAGTGTGACTAACGTAGCAAATAATCATGACGCTTGCCAACAGGGAGCACGAGAACCGGGGAACCTGGGGAGCAGAATCATCGTTGTTACTCTCAAAGGCGCATTCTTCTGACCTGGTATGTATCCGGCCCACCGAACATTCCTAACTGTCGCGTATAGACGGTCATTGACTCTCGTTCGCCAAGCGGGGCGATCCAGAGGTCGGTTCCAGGCGCATTATCCTACCTCGAAAGCGCCTCTCTGCCGTTGACAGACGCTGTGACTCGCTCCGGTGTGCGACGCCATGCCGCTTTCCGGGACCGCTGATTTTTTCGAACATCGCGAAAGGAGAGCACGCAATGGAGAATTCCTCACGCCGCTCCGCCGTTCTGTTTCTACTCATCCCGATTTCTCTGGTCCAGGCTTTTGCGCAACATGCGGGCTATCACGACCGTCTTGCAAGAGTGAGAGACCTGATAAATTCCCAGGAACTGGTGATGATCTGGGGGGAGGGAGCGTCATCTTCGACGCAGTCCTGCTACCAGAGGATCTATGATCTGGCTCCCGCAGGCGGAGTCGATTCAAGTCTCGTGCGAGAGCCCGAACACATCGATTCCGCTCTTGCCGGGAACAAAGGAATGGCCGTTGCCGCAGGGAACTTCCGTGGCGGCGCCGTGAAAGACTTCGTCGCCGCATGGGAAGGGCCGGGGCACACCGTGACTGTTGCCGTTCCGGACGTCCAGGCAGGGACTCTCTCCTGGTCCACCGCGGACCACCTGACCGTTCCCGGGCTCGCCCCGTTCGGGACTTCTCCGAAGATCCGTGTCGTCGCAGGCGACTACTTCGGTGATCACAAGGACGAATTCGTCCTGGCCTACGAAGGATCGGATACCACCATCCATCTCCAGCTGTACTCGTTCAACGGTTCGACCCTGGTCCCCCAACCGGCCGGGAGCATCAACGATGAGCACGCCATGCCGCCATCCACGAATCTCGATGGTTGGGATATTGTCGCCGGGGACTTCGATGGCGATGGATTCGCAGACCTGGCACTCCTCTGGATCAAGCCCGGTGCCGGATCCGACTGGTCGTTCAACGTGAAGCTCTACACGGTGGACGATCAGGGCCAATTTGTACCGAAAGGATCGAAAGAGCTGATGCAAAATCCCGGCTATTCGATATCCAGCGTCAAAGTCTCCGGAGCCAGCGGTGATTTCGACAACGACGCTGCGCAGGAGCTGGCCGCCGGCGTCTCCTTCCGTCGGAGTCAGTCTGGCCCGGACACGTTCGTCCGATTGCTGGATGTCCAGAACGGCCTGAACAGCATTGTCCCGGGAGACAGCGTCATTTCCGGTCATCAGAACGGCCAACTGACCGTGCGCGCGGGAGATTTGAACAACGACGGCCGAGACAAGGTGGTGATTTCGCCGGGAGGTGGCGCGCTCGCGATTTTCAGCGTTGGTCCAAACCTCGTTCCGGCTCTGAAAGCCGGAGTCAGCCCGTCGATTACATTTGTCAACCTCGCCGCGAGCGATGTGGCCGTCGGAGATATGGACGCCGACGGTCGCGATGAAATCGTCATTGTCGACAGCTATTACGACGTCACACAATCGTTTCCGCAGTCATTCGACATTCATGTGTACAGTGTGGATTCCACTCTCACGAATGTCACCCTGAAGGGCCGACGCGGGGGAGAAGAAGTCATCCCTTCCACTAACGGCAGCAGGAACATCGCCATCGGCCTGGGAGATTTCGACGGCGACCGGGAGTGGCTGGGCGAGCCCGTCCATTACCGAAAAAACAACGTCATGCAGCCGAGCGTCGTCCTCTATTCACCGCCGACGCACTACGATATTTTTGATACGACCGTCGCGGACCTCAGCGGATGCTTCCCCGGGCAATCGTGCGGATTTTCGTCCTCCTATGTCCAGTCTACGACGGTGGACACGACGATCACCACGGAGACGCATGAGGATTGGGGCGGAGACGCATCGGTGTTCGTCCAAACGCCGGCGGGGTCGAGCCGGATCGATGCCACCTATGGCAATGCATTCAGCAGGAGTCAATCGTCATCGTCGACGTTAACCATTACCACCGGAAGGATCGCAGCGGGCGACGACTGGCTCTATGCGAACGTATATGACATTGACTTCTACGAATATCCGGTGTACCGCGGGACCGATCCCGCACCGATCGGACATTTCCTTGTTTCCATCCCCGGCACTCCCCGTCCGCTCTGGATTGAAAGCAAGGATGACGATGTCATCGGCAACCTTTTCCGGCCGGACCATGAGATCGGGAATGTCCTCTCCTACCCCGTCGACGCCGGGCGGGACACGGCGCGGGTCATCACGAACTTTCCGGAGCAGACCGTCGGGGGGACGGGAAGCAGTTTCGTCTCGCTGCAATCGAGCACCTTCCAGGAAAACCATATCCAATCGAGCTGGGATGCAGGCCTTGAGGTCGGACTCACGATCGGTTCAATTGGTTCTGTCGGGACCGGCGTGAGTGTGGGAGAAGGGGTTTCGGTGGAAGCATCGGTGTCCTTCCCCGTCGGGGTCGAGGTGGGAGTCAGCGGACATTATAATGCAGGTCAGATCACGACACAGACCGTCAGCGTGGGACACTCGCTTCAGGTGGAGAGCGACCTCGGTCATCTCAGCGGTCAATGGGGCGCATCCGGGACGTACTACGTGAAGCCGTACGCGTATTGGACATCCTACGGGGCGCTGGCGTTGGACTACAAAGTCTCGCCGCTCCCGACGGGCGCAAATTCCTTCTGGCAGGCGCGCTACGGAGGAAAACCGGATCTCGCCTTCAGCCTTCCCTGGCGGTATGACCCGCAGAAGGGGCTTTCCCTTCCCAACAACGATCCGACTTACGTGCAGCGCACGCGAGACATTTTCCTCTCGTCGCCGTTTCCCCAGGTCGGCGATACCGTGGGGATTTATGCGCGGGTGCACAACTATGGTCTCGCCCCGGTTACGACGCCGTTTACGGTGAAGGTCTACAAAGGGGATCCCTCGGCCGGCGGAACACTGCTCGGGCAGGTGGTCATCGACACGACGATTGCGCCACGCGCCTGGAGGGCGGTCCTGATCCCCTGGGTGATTCCGGCTTCGGAAGACCTGTTGACGGATCGGATCTATGCCGTCATCGATCCCGACAACGCGGTATCGAACGAAGTGCATGAGAACAACAACATCGGCTGGGCGCCGGCTGTCGCGTATGGCGGGACGTTTACCAGCGTTCGTGGCGCGAATCAGGCACCAAAACAATTCACACTGTATCCGGCGTATCCCAATCCCTTCAATCCGATGACCACAATCCGGTTTGATCTTCCGGCGACCTCCCGGATTTCACTTCAGGTGTTCAACGTCTTGGGACAGCGCGTGGTCACACTTGCGGATGAGGTGTTGCCGGCGGGGAGTCATCAGGTGCATTTCAACGCGGCTGGATACGCCAGCGGGGTCTACATCTATCGTATCGAGGCATCTCCCGTGGACGGGCGGGGCATGCGCGAAGTTGCCATCCGAAAATTGCTGTTGCTGAAATAACGGGAGACCGGCCTAATCTGCGGCACGGGCATATTGCACGGGGTGCAACGGTGCTGCCCCAAGCTTTCTTGCTGCATGCTGAGCCCAGTAAGGATCACGGAGAAACTCGCGTGCAAGCAGGACGATGTCGGCATCATCGTTTTTGATGATGCTGTCCGCCTCCTCAGCATGGCGAATCAATCCCACTGCCGCCGTCGCGATTCCAGCTTCCTTGCGGATCCGTTTGGCAAACGGGACCTGGTACAGCGGTCCAACAGGAACCTTTGCGTACGGCACAAGTCCTCCCGAGGAGGTATCGATCAGATCGACCCCGATCGGCTTCAGTTCCTTTGCGAGGGCCACTGACTGTTCGATCTCCCATCCGCCTTCAGCCCAATCCGACGCCGAAATGCGAACGAAGAACGGCAACTCCTCCGGCCATTGATTCCTGACGCGCTGACCACTTTCTTTAAGAGCCGGATGCGATTCTCGAAAGGTCCACCGTATTCGTCGGTCCGCTTGTTTGACAGCGGCGAAAGAAATTGATGCAGAAGGTAGCCATGCGCCGCATGCAATTCGATCAAATGGAACTTCGCTTCTCTTGCGCGCCGTGCAGCGTCGACGAACGCGGCAATGACACGCTCGATATCGGTCTTGCTCATTTCTCGAGGCGTCCCGTATCCTTCGGCAAACGGAATCGGACTCGGAGCAACGATCTGCCATCCTCCCTCCTGTTCTGGAAGGGATTTCTTCCCGGTCCAGGGTACGGGGGTACTCGCTTTCCGCCCGGCATGAGCCAGTTGAATTCCGGGAACAGCGCCCTGCGACGACACGAAACGCGTAATACGCGAGAAGCCCTCGATATGGTCATCGCTCCAGATGCCGAGATCGGCCGGAGAGATCCGTCCTTCGGGAACAACGGCCGTCGCTTCAACGATTACCGCCCCTGCACCGCCGACGGCCCGGCTGCCGAGGTGGACGACGTGCCACTCGGTGACGCTGCCATCCGGACTCGAATACTGGCACATCGGGCTGACGCCGATTCGGTTGCGGAACGTTACGCCGCGGATCTTGAGTTGGCTAAACAAACCATCGGGGTTCATGGGATTCTTCCTGGTAACAGGGTCACATCAATGCAAACGACGTCTATTAGTAGTTGTGTGAGACAATATATAAAGAAAAAGGGTCCGCTTCTCAGCGAACCCTGCACATGTTTTCTTCCTACTTCATACGTCTTACTTCCTACTCATTGCCATCCACGCTATTTCGGTGCAACGCCGCCCGCCGCCGGCCAGTCCGTATCGCCGATTCTCTTAAGGTCCATCTCGAAGAAGCGCACCGGGTCTTTCCCCGGCATGACGCGGTCGCCGACTTCCTGCCACGTGCCATCTTTGATCACCGCCGTATAGCGCATCGTCATCGGACCGGCAGGAATCTCCCAGACGTATCCATCGGCAGATGGCGTGAGGACGAAGTCTCCGACATTGCCTTGTGCGTAGGAATGTAACGTATACGTACGCGATGAAGGGTTGAAGGAAATTGTCCCAAAGGCGTTGAATGTCACCTTGCCATCCGGCTCGTATCCCCGCCCTTCGATAACCTTGACGGAGCTGTCGAGGAACGGTCCAATGCGCTCCGTTTGCGTAATCGTGTGTTTCTGGCCTGACGGGAGAAGAGTCCACGCTGTTCCCCGCCACATTCCATCCATGAACTTAAGTTGAGTCATAGCCTCGCGCTGAGAAGCGATAACCACAGCTGGGTCAGGACGTCCTTGACTGAGGGCGGTCGACACCACGGCGGCAGACACGATCACAAGCGCAAAAACAGCGAACCGGGGCTGAATCATGCGAAGGCTCCTTTGACGGTGAGAGTTTGAATTAAACGCTAATGGCGGGGAAAAAGTTCGGCACGCTCAAGAACTCATCCCCCCGTCCCCCTTCTCTTGAAATGAGAAGGGGGGTGAGCGTCATTTTCTGTAGCGCCTGCAACGTTCCCCCTCTCTTTCCAAGAGAGGGGGTCAGGGGGTGAGTTCGTAAGCGCGCAAAAGCTGGAATCATCGTCTTTTCAGAAGCCACGGGCTCTTCGTCGGTGGTAGTTCACTTGGCCGCCGGACATGATACCAAATACAGGATGCGGCTGTAACTTTCCCCAAATGTCCACGATGATCTTGAGTTTGAGATCGGTTTGGAGTGGTTGGACTGTCAAGGAGACCGGATTACACAGGAGGAGCCCTATAAGGCGACGCCGGAGAATACTTTTGAGCTTTCCTGGGGAATGAAATGGCCCTCGACAGTCTACGACAAACATCGATTACGAATCGGCAATTCTCATTGAAGTCAGCCGGGCACTATAATTGACGTCAAACAGTTGTTGGTAGGTTAAATCAGTCTACTAAGGCCTCGTCGCCATACGTCGAATACTCCATCCACCTGCCGGACCGTGTATCCAGTGAATTTCGAATCTCCCATGCACATCGACTGTGTCGCCTGAAGGTATTTGAACTTGTTGCGCGTACGTCCCTGTCTGGGTTGCGCTATCTCGACTGATGACCAGGCTATCGGCATTCATGCCGTTTCGGATAACATGATAGGAACTGAATGATCTCAAGAATGACCGTATGGCTTCTGGTCCAACAACCGGCTTGTTCCCTGTGCCAACCATTTCTCCGTCTTTGGAAAAGAGCATTGCGATACTGTCATGATCCATCTTCACGACATAACCATTGTACCGTTGGAGCGTTTGATTGATCAGAAGACTGTCGTTCAACGTCTGACCGAAGCACCTGGCATCAAGACTCAAGATGACAAGCAGACCCCCAAGAAGAAGCCAGCCATTGACCTGATTATTGCGAGATCGCTGTTCGGTGTGGATCACGTTTCTTTTTCCTCAATTGTTCGAAGGAATCCGCCAGCCCCAATTCATGTTCCAATTCAAAAAGCAATCTCAACCTCGCCGTTTGCGTAGGAGTGAGAGTGCTGGCATCCATAGTCTGCGGTTTCAATGAGCCTATGGGGACCCGCAGTGTTCGTTTCAACTGTGTGTCTTGCTGATTGTGAACCAAGAAGGTACAAAACACTTCTAACAAGTTCTATCTACCCTTCGCCGAATGCCGCTGGACGCAAGTCGAATACATTGCGATCTCGTTCCCTTTCGTGCATTTCCCTTTGTGAATGAATGACGCGTGTCCCGGATTGCCGGGCGCTCAGAAAGTTACGTGAAGCGGGCGCTCGGAAGAATGACGGACGAAAGATGACGTAAACGAAAGAAGGGGTGTGGAATGACGTGCTTCCCCCCTTTTTTTTTTTTTTTTTTTTTTTTTTTTTTTTTTTTTTTTTTTTTTTTTTTTTTTTTTTTTTTTTTTTTTTTTTTTTTTTTTTTTTTTTTTTTTTTTTTTTTTTTTTTTTTTTTTTTTTTTTTTTTTTTTTTTTTTTTTTTTTTTTTTTTTTTTTTTTTTTTTTTTTTTCAATTTTCACACATATTATCAATACATTTCAACACACTAACACCAACTCATCATCTATCAACATCTCCCTTACTATGTACATCGTAAATCCATCCAAATTTGAATACAGACCGGCTAGTCTGCGGCACGGGCATATTGCACGGGGTGCAACGGTGCTGCTCCCAACTTCCTTGCCGCATGCTGGGCCCAATACGGATCACGGAGAAACTCGCGTGCAAGCAGGACGATGTCGGCATCCTCGTTTTTGATGATGCTGTCCGCCTCCTCAGCATGGCGAATCAATCCCACTGCCGCCGTCGCGATTCCAGCTTCCTGGCGGATCCGTTTGGCGAACGGGACCTGGTACAGCGGTCCAACAGGAACCTTTGCGTACGGCACAAGTCCTCCCGAGGAGGTATCGATCAGATCGACCCCGATCGGTTTCAGTTCCTTTGCGAGCGCCACAGACTGTTCGATCTCCCACCCGCCTTCGGCCCAGTCGGACGCCGAAATGCGAACGAACAACGGCAACTCCTCCGGCCACTCATTCCGAACTGCGCTGACCACTTTCTTCACGAGCCGGATGCGATTCTCGAACGGTCCGCCGTATTCATCCGTCCGCTTGTTCGTCAGAGGCGACAAGAAACTGATGGAGAAGATATCCATGTGCGGCATGCAGTTCGACCAGTTGAAACCTTGCCTCTCTCGCTCGCCGTGCAGCGTCAACGAAGCCGGCAATGACATGCTCGATATCGGCCTTGCTCATTTCTCGAGGCGTCCCGTATCCTTCGGCAAACGGAATCGGACTCGGAGCAACGATCTGCCATCCTCCCTCCTGTTCTGGAAGGGATTTCTTCCCGGTCCAGGGTACGGGGGTACTCGCTTTCCGCCCGGCATGAGCCAGTTGAATTCCGGGCACTGCGCCCTGCGACGATACAAAATGCGCAATGCGCGAGAAACCCTCGATATGGTCATCGCTCCAGATGCCGAGATCGGCCGGAGAGATCCGTCCTTCGGGAAGAACGGCGGTAGCTTCGACGATCACCGTCCCGGCACCGCCAACCGCCCGGCTGCCGAGGTGGACGACGTGCCACTCGGTGACGCTGCCATCCGGACTCGAATACTGGCACATCGGGCTGACGCCGATTCTGTTTCGAAAGGTTACGCTGCGAATCTTGAGTTCACTGAACAAACCATCGGAGTTCATAGGATTCTTCCTCGTTGCGGAGTCACATCAGGGGAAAAGACCTGAGTTGAAATATATAAAGAAAAAGGGTCCGCTTCTCAGCGAACCCTGCACATGTTTTCTTCCTACTTCATACGTCTTACTTCCTACTCATTGCCATCCACGCTATTTCGGTGCAACGCCGCCCGCCGCCGGCCAGTCCGTATCGCCGATTCTCTTAAGGTCCATCTCGAAGAAGCGCATCGGGTCTTTCCCCGGCATGACGCGGTCGCCGACTTCCTGCCACGTGCCATCTTTGATCACCGCCGTATAGCGCATCGTCATCGGACCGGCGGGTATCTCCCAGACGTATCCATCGGCAGATGGCGTGAGGACGAAGTCTCCGACATTGCCTTGTGCGTAGGAATGTAACGTATACGTACGCGATGAAGGGTTGAAGGAAATTGTCCCAAAGGCGTTGAATGTCACCTTGCCATCCGGCTCGTATCCCCGCCCTTCGATAACCTTGACGGAGCTGTCGAGGAACGGTCCAATGCGCTCCGTTTGCGTAATCGTGTGTTTCTGGCCTGACGGGAGAAGAGTCCACGCTGTTCCCCGCCACATTCCATCCATGAACTTAAGTTGAGTCATAGCCTCGCGCTGAGAAGCGATAACCACAGCTGGGTCAGGACGTCCTTGACTGAGGGCGGTCGACACCACGGCGGCAGACACGATCACAAGCGCAAAAACAGCGAACCGGGGCTGAATCATGCGAAGGCTCCTTTGACGGTGAGAGTTTGAATTGAACGCTAATGGCGGGGAAAAAGTTCGGCACGCTCAAGAACTCATCCCCCCGTCCCCCTTCTCTTGAAATGAGAAGGGGGGTGAGCGTCATTTTCTGTAGCGCCTGCAACGTTCCCCCTCTCTTTCCAAGAGAGGGGGTCAGGGGGTGAGTTCGTAAGCGCGCAAAAGCTGGAATCATCGTCTTTTCAGAAGCCACGGGCTCTTCGTCGGTGGTAGTTCACTTGGCCGCCGGACATGATACCAAATACAGGATGCGGCTGTAACTTTGCCCAAATGTCCACGATGATCTTGAGTTTGAGATCGGTTTGGAGTGGTTGGACTATCAAGGAGACCGGATTGCACAGGAGGAGCCCTATAAGGCGACGCCGGAGAATACTTTTGAGCTTTCCTGGGGAATGAAATGGCCCTCGACAGTCTACGACAAACATCGATTACGAATCGGCAATTCTCATTGACGTCAGCCGGGCACTATAATTGACGTCAAACAGTTGTTGGTAGGTTAAATCAGTCTACTAAGGCCTTGTCGCCATACGTCGAATACTCCATCCACCTGCCGGACCGCGTATCCAGTGAATTTCGAATCTCCCATGCACATCGACTGTGTCGCCTGAAGGTATTTGAACTTGTTGCGCGTACGTCCCTGTCTGGGTTGCGCTATCTCGACTGATGACCAGGCTATCGGCATTCATGCCGTTTCGGATAACATGATAGGAACTGAATGATCTCAAGAATGACCGTATGGCTTCTGGTCCAACAACCGGCTTGTTCCCTGTGCCAACCATTTCTCCGTCTTTGGAAAAGAGCATTGCGATACTGTCATGATCCATCTTCACGACATAACCATTGTACCGTTGGAGCGTTTGATTGATCAGAAGACTGTCGTTCAACGTCTGACCGAAGCACCTGGCATCAAAACTCAAGATGACAAGCAGACCCCCAAGAAGAAGCCAGCCATTGACCTGATTATTGCGAGATCGCTGTTCGGTGTGGATCACGTTTCTTTTTCCTCAATTGTTCGAAGGAATCCGCCAGCCCCAATTCATGTTCCAATTCAAAAAGCAATCTCAACCTCGCCGTTTGCGTAGGAGTGAGAGTGCTGGCATCCATAGTCTGCGGTTTCAATGAGCCTATCGGGACCCGCAGTGTTCGTTTCAACTGTGTGTCCTGCTGATTGTGAACCAAGAAGGTACAAAACACTTCTAACAAGTTCTATCTACCCTTCGCCGAATGCCGATTCACGCACGCCGAATACACTGCGGTCACGCTCCCCTTCGGGTATCTCCCGTTGCGGATAGATGACGCGTATCCCGGCCACTCTGGCCGATCGGCGGGCAGAAAGAGCCTGCCAATTTGCAGGCCCTTCCTTTTCGGGATGCACTCTGCGACTCACAATCCGTCGTCGATCTATTTCCGAATCCTCGCCACAATCTCTTCTCCCAGGGGGGTATAGTGGGGTTGAACCGTCGTTTTTGTCACCACTCCGTCGAGATTGAAGATTTCTTTCATCATCCCGGCAAGTGTCTTGGCTTGCTTCTCATCCGAAAACGAGCCGAGGGTGAGCAACTTGTTGGCGGAGCCAGTCAAAGGAACTGCAAACCCCTTGATCCCCTTCGTGCGCAGCGCTTCGATTACTCTGGTCGCTCTTCCAGAGGGCGTTGCCCCGAGGATAACGGTATAGTGATGGAGCGCTGGTTTGCCTTGCGCGACTGTCGGCTGCGGGAGATAGACCCTTTCCGAGATATGAACCTTCTTTAGCAAAGCCCGGCTGTCCGAGAGGTGAACCCCACCCGGGACGCTTTGAAATGACATGCGGGTCCTATTCGGCTGAGCAGTCGAATCCAGCCTCTGCGTTGCATCAAGGCGAAGTCGATCCGGATACTGGTCCCGCTTGACTACGGGCACACGGCCTGTGATTTTGAAAACGCCTTCCTGGTCGATCCATTCAGTCGTAGCACCCCCTGCCGCCACCCAGAGGAGGTCTTCGTGTAAGATTTGTTTCGGATCAATGCCAACCATGTCGAATGTGATGTTGTAGCCCATCGGAAACCAGAAGGAGCTCCAACCGTAGACTTTGTATTTCACTGCGACGGGAATTTCACTGAAAGTCCAGGAGTCGCCTGCGGTCAATGAGGTTGGAACGTCGACATACGGCAGGTCCGAGATCATCATCCCGATCACATCCTGTCGGGCTATGGATCCGTCAAGTTCCGTCCGGAGCTCGAAATCGCCCGCGGCCCTAACGAAATCCAGCGCAGCCCCTGCTGCAACTGTGGCAGGAGTCGGAATCATGAGAAGTACTGACGCCGTAAGCTCAAAGAGTTCGTGTCCCTGCCTCCAGGCACTTGGCGAAATCGACGCCGGTGCGCCGACGTAGATTTCAGTCGGTTGAAGGTTGAACGCAATTGCTCCCGAATTCGGCAGCGTTCCTGTTCCTCCCAGTTTCGTGTACGAACCATTCCAGCTTCCACCCCCTGTATTGAACGGGTAGCAGGTCAGATCAACATTCAGAGGAACTGAGGGGAGAAACGGAAGCACTGGAAATTCCAGATCGAGGTTCGCCTTCGTGGCATATTGAGTGAACCTTATAGACAGGTCGTCGAGCCCATCGAAGGGGGCATCCATCCAGGCAGAAGTGACATGGGAATATTCATAATCTTGTGTCGTCGAAATGCCGGGATTTTGTCCCTGGCTCGCCCACGTAAACGTTGGAGTCAAATAGATACGTTGACCCGGGAAGACCGTTGTGGGCATGGAGAAACTCACTTCGAATGGAATATTGTACGTGTATTTGATGGGTCCTGTCGCATTGAAATCCCAGTTTATCGTGGCGCCGTAGTCGTGAGAATAGATACATTGGTCAGTATACGGAATGCAGACATCGATGTGCTTCGTGTAACCGAATCCGTGGAAGAAATCGTAGCTGCTGGAGAACGCGTTTGGATTCGTGAACGTCCCTGTGAATACGCCCGATGACTGACTCGGCCAGCTATAGTCACCAAAAAACCTTTGGTAGGTCCTGGCAGTGGTACCGAGGGTGTAATTATCTCTCAACTGCGCAAATAGGTACGACGGAATGCACATGTATATCCAGCACACGAGAATTGGCCAGAGCATGGACTTCATTATCACTCGATTTGCCATAACCATTCCTCCTATCAAGGTATTGTTCGCAGCGGTGACTTGAGTTCTTCAGTTCACGCGGTCATAGACGCTGAATCGAATCGAGGATGGCGAATCGAATCAGGGTACGCCGGTGCACGCAACGCTCGAACCGTGACGCGGCTCGCACATCGTTGCCTGAAAGGAGTGGTTTGTGACTTCTTTGAACAGCAGTGAAGCGGCAATTGGACCGCGTCGTCAGGTTACACTTGAAATTGCTGGAAAAAAAAGGTGTCCAGAGGCGGAATGCGAAAATAGCCGTTCACATCAAGGGGTTGTCAGATCGGGCTCTAATGCAGGATACGAGAACAGGGTCCATAGCGGCGACCTCGAAGTACAGATAGCCAGAGGCTAAATCCACTTCATCGCAAAGATAAGGCGGTGAATCGCAAATGTCAAGGGCAGACAGCGGCGGAATTCCCGCCTGCACATTTGACTCAACAGAGGCGGGCAGGCACAATCCGACGGTGAGGAAAATAAGAAATGCCCCCCATCGCAAAAATGGAGAGCATTTCCTTGCTTTTCGAGTCTGTCGGCGGTGAATACCGAACTCGAGCTACTTCAGCAATAGCAGCGATTTCGTTTGAATGAACTCTCCCGCTTGGATACGGTAGAAGTAGACTCCGCTGGCCAATCCTCTCGCCTCGAACCTGGCCTCGTGTGTTCCTGCACTGACCTCCCCGTCCACGAGAGTGGCGATTTTCTGCCCCAGATTGTTAAACACGTCTAACGTAACTTGGGAGCGCCGAGGAAGGGCATAACGTATCACGGTCG
>CAWESL010000015.1:0-194861 GCA_963811705.1 Ignavibacteriota bacterium | reverse complement strand
CGCCAATGCAGGCGCCATCCGATTTCGACGCACGGTGTAAAGTCAGCGGTGAATGTCGGCTCACTCAAACCGACAAATCCAATGAATTCCTCACCCTCCTTCGTCTCAACTGCAAACAATCCAAACCCGCGCTTTTCGATATATGCCGAAATCCTGGTGTACAATCCCAGAGATTCTTGCTTCGAAAGCGGCCGCGGAAAGAATTCCATGACGCGGGGATCCTGATTCATCTCTACGAAGGACAGGAGATCGGACTCCTTCCAGGTCCGAAGAATAAGGCGTTCGGTCTCGATAATAATCACATCACGTTTCCTCGCGAAACCGCGTTGATCCGAATTTGTTTCATGCGCCGTCGTGCCCCAGGATCTGCCGTCATCGATCGGTGGTCCGGGACCGGCTAAACACGTCAGTGCTCAGGTATTTTAGGCCAGAGTCAACCATGAGCGTCACGACGTTGGCCCCCCGGTCCCAGCCGTTCCGCAACCATGGTTGCAGCAATGACATTTGCTCCGGACGATGTGCCGGTGCTCCCTCCGGTGTACTCGAGAACGGTGTCTCCGCGCTTCAATCGACCGTCGTCTTCCGCGCGCGAGAGCACCGCAAGTGCCATCCGGTCCTTGATGCTGCCGGCAGGGTTTTCCCACTCAAGTTTCGCGAAAACGTTCGCGCATCTTTCGGGAACGATCGTGCGAAGTCGGACCAGCGAAGTATTGCCAATGGCTTGGAGAATATTCATTGGGCTGCAGAAGCGTGCGATTGCATCGGCGATTCGGATCACCCCGTTGCCCCATGGAGGATACCTGAAAGTACCACACTTTGTGGTGACGCACAACTCTCAGGGATCTTTTGCGAACGGAGACAAGACGATACGAGAGGAGCGCGGATTGTCGTATCCGAAGCAGGGATTCGCCGGCGGTCGCGTCAGGAGCCTGACGGCAAAAGAAACACATCGATCGCCCATGGAATGGCCTCTGGTGCAAATCGGCGCGTTCGGCTTCGCGTGGACGATGGAGACGCGATGGGAGAGCGCCGCTTTCGATCGAAGGGCGCGATGGAGGTACTCTCTGGCAAAATCCTCCCAACTATTGTACATTAGAGGCACCATTTTGCCTTTATCCCACAATCCGGAGCCGTCATGGCAAGCTACCTTGTCAGCATCGAACTTGAAACATCGGATAAGCGTTTCGATATCAAGGACGAGCTGAGAAAGCTCTCGTCGAGTGTCGAAATCACCGAGACATGTTTTGCGGTGGAAAGCGGGGACTCCGCGGAATCGATCTACAAGAAAGTAAAAGGCTTGCTTGGCGAGAACGATATCCTCTATGTGCTGACCTTAGCCCCAGGCTGGTTCGGACGCGGCCCTGCAGAAGCAAATCGATGGCTGAAGAAGAATGTGGGCGATTAAGGAATAGGCTGAATCCCTCATGAGCGATCTTCATGCGCTTCGGAAAATGACGGAGGAGCTGCCGATTGGGAACGGGACCGCTCCCTTGCTCTTCATCGGCCATGGAAATCCGATGAACGCGATCGAAGAGAATGAGTTCTCCCATGGCTGGAGTGCGATCGCGCGGGAGCTTCCGCAACCGGCTGCCGTGCTCTGCGTCTCCGCGCACTGGCAAACAGAGGGATCATTCGTCACCGGTGCGGAAAAGCCCCGAACCATCCACGACTTCTACGGCTTTCCGGATGCACTCTTTGCCGTCGAATACCCGGCACCCGGACATCCGGTTCTCGCCCAAGAAACCCGAAATCTCATCACCGATACGTCGGTCAATCTTGATTCCAGCTGGGGTTTCGACCACGGGTGTTGGAGCGTCCTGAAGGCCATGTATCCCCGCGCGGATGTCCCGGTCGTCCAGCTCAGCCTGGACATGACGAGGCCACCCTCGTGGCATTATGCGATCGGACGGGAATTGGGCCGCCTCCGCTCGAAAGGAATCCTGATTATTGGGAGCGGTGACATTGTACACAACCTCCGCATGCTGGATTGGGAAAACCCCGAAGGGGAATTCGATTGGGCCCGGGAGATGAACGAAACGTTCAAGGATGCGATCCTCAGGAACGATCACCGGGCGCTCATCGACTATCCTTCCTACGGCAAAGGCGCTGCCCTGGCGGTGCCGACACCGGATCATTACCTGCCGCTCCTCTACGTCCTCGCATTGAAGCAGCCGGACGAAGAGGTTCGATTTTTTAACGACCGCGTCGTCTTGGGGTCGCTCTCCATGACCTCCCTGCGCATCGGTTAGCGATCCGTCTTCCCCGCGCGCGCAGGTTCGGCCGCGCGCATGTCGAGCCGCATCGAGAGCAGGGACGACGTCTTCACTCTGACCCACCACACAATCACGAGCGTCATCACGCCGCCAAACACTGCGGAGGGAACCACGCCCATCAGTTTCGCCGCAGAACCTGATTCGAACGCCCCCAGCTCATTCGAAGACGAGATAAAGATGCCGTTGACTGCCATGACCCTCCCGCGCATTGCATCCGGGGTCTGGAGTTGCAGCAGCGTCTGGCGGATGACGACGCTGACACTGTCGAAGGCACCGCTGAGCGCCAATGCCACCACCGAGAGAACCATTGAGTGCGAGAGCGCGAACGTCACAATCGTGATCCCGAAGCCGGTCACAGCGATGAGGAGGTTTCGCCACGCATGCCGCATGGGTGAAACACGCTGAAGGATGAGAATTGTGACCACCGCGCCGACGGAGCCCGCCGCACGCAGGAGTCCGAGTCCTTCGGATCCCACATTCAGGATATCCTGCGCGTAGATCGGGAGGATGGCTACGACTCCACCAAAGAGGACCGAGAACAGGTCAAGCGAGATCGCGTAGAGAATGATCTTTGTTCGCCAGACGAAACGGACGCCCTCTTTCACGCTGCGGATCAGATCGCCGGTCGGCCTGGCTTCGAGCGCCCGGTGTTCGCCAACGCGTGTATACAGGAGCCAGGTGACAATCATCAAGACGACGACAATGAGAAGAGTGGGAGTGAACCCGACCGCCGCATAGAGAAAACCGCCGATCGCCGGACCGACGATCGCCCCGACCTGGAACGACGAGCTGCTCCAGGTGGCGGCATTTTCGAAGACGTGGACAGGAACAAGGAATGACCGGAGGGAGGACGCCGCCGGCGACTGAAAGGCCCTGCTGAGCCCGATGAGGAAGACCGATCCGTAAATCACGCCGACCAGAAGCGTGGGCGACGCCGCAGCGGTGGCAGTTCCGTGCGCCACAACGAAGAGTCCGACGGAGCCCGCGGAAATGACCCCAACGCTCCGGAGGATGATTTTGCGTTTGCTCAGCCGGTCTGCAAGATGACCGCCGTACAACGAAAGGCCGATGAAGGGGACCGCCTCCGCCAAACCCGTCAGTCCCAGCGCGAGCGGATCCCTGGTAATGGTGTACAGTTCATAGCCGAGGACGACTTCCTGGATCAGCAGGGCGACGGTGAAGAGGAACGACGCAATCGTGAAATTGCGGAATTCAGGATAGCGGAGTGCGGCATAGGGATCATTTCTCTCCTGCTCGATCGTCCGAACCATTCCATCCCTTCACGTAAGTCGTATTCCGCGCCGGTTTTGTCTACGCGGGTTGCGCCACCCGGGGCGCGACATTCCGGCCCGCCTGGTCGCGCATCATGGCTTTGATTTCCGCTGCAAGCCTCCGGATCCCTTCTTCAATGCGATCGACCGGCATGTTGGAATAGTTCAGGCGCATTGTATTCTTTCGCTCATTCGAAGGAAAGAACGTCGCTCCCGGGACAAACGCCACCCCGTGCTCGAGGCAGCGGTGCAGCAACACCCGCGAGTCGATCTCCTCGGGCATTACCGCCCAGAGGAACAATCCCCCCCGCGGTCTGGTAAAGCTCACGCCGGCCGGCATCTCCCGTTCAAGGGCGCGGACCATGGCGTTGCGTCGCTCCATGTACACACGCCGTTTGGTGATCAGGTCCTTGTCGATGTCGTGATGCTCAAGATACGCATCAGTCAGCATTTGGTCAAAGGTCGACGAGTGAAGGTCCGCCCCTTGCTTGAGAATCACGTACTTGCTGATAATGTCCTTTGTCGCCGCGATCCATGCGACCCGCAACCCCGGGCAGAAGATTTTCGAAAATGTGCCGAGCGATATCACCAGCCCGGAAGGATCCATCGCCTGCATCATCCCGGGGGTCTCGCCGTCGAAACAGAGCTCGCCGTACGGATTGTCTTCGATGATTGGCACGCCGTAGCGCGCCGCCAGTTGCACCAGACCTCTCCGCCGTTCCATCGACCACGTCCTTCCGGAGGGATTCTGAAAGCTGGGGATGGTATAGATGAACTTGACCCGTTTCTCGTTGCGCAGCGCGCTCTCCACCGACGCCATGTGCATGCCGTTCTCATCGGTGGAGATCTCGATCCACCGCGGTCCGAACGCATTGAAGGACATGATCGCGCCGAGGTAACTGGGACTCTCGCACAGGATCGCATCGCCTTCATCAAGGAAGAGTTTTCCCGTGAGATCGAGCCCCTGTTGCGACCCGGTGGTGATCAGGATCTCGTCCGGCGTGAGGGCGGTCTGCCAGACTGCATTCATCCGTTTCGCGATTTTAGTGCGGAGCGGCAGATACCCTTCAGACGGAGAGTATTGCAGCGCCGTCGCACCGTGCTCGCGCATGATCTTCGAAGAGAGTTCTGCGAGCGCCTCGGTGGGAAAGAGTTCGGGGGCAGGCAACCCGCCGGCGAACGAGATGATGTCGCGGTTCTGCGTGATCTTCAGGATCTCGCGGATATCCGAGGCCTTGAGAACCTGCATGCGGGCGGCGAAGCGTATGTCCATTGCCGCGCTCCTTTGCGTGAGAATGGATGAGTGGTTCCGTCGATCAAACCAGCGGTCCGGTTGCGGACGGCGTGCGTTCCAGGACCTGTTCGTATGACGTGAGCGACGATTGCATGGCGCGCATCAGGCGCGCGATCCCGTCCTCGATGGCATCGATCGCGGGGAATGAGTAATTCAACCGTATGTGTGTTGCCGGAGGCTGATCGGTGAAGCACGGGTACGACGGAAGAAAGCTGACGCGCTCTTCGGCGGCGCGTTCGCTGAGCCGTGTCCGGTCCACCATGCGCGGCAGGCCGCACCAGACATAGAACCCCCCGTCGGGCCTGCGCCAGGTCATCCCTTCGACGGCATGACGCTCCAGTGCCGCGAGCATCCGATCGCGCCGCGATCGGTAGACGGAGCGCATCGTTGCGACATGCGCGTCAAGATCGCCGTTCCGGATCATCCGTTCGACAGCCATCTGCGCCGGCGTCCCTGCGTGCAGGTCTTCGATCTGCTTGGCAAGCGCAAATTGTCGGATCACCGGACGCGGGGCGGCGAGCCACCCGAGGCGGAGGCCGGGAAAGAGGATTTTCGAGAACGTCCCGAGCGTCATCACGAGCCCCACCGTGTCCATTCCCTTCAACGACGGCAGTGATGCCCCTTCATATCGAAGTTCGGAGTAGGTGTCGTCTTCGAGGATCGGGATGCCGTACCGTCCTGCGAGCTGGAGAAGCTGATGTCTCCGTTCGAGACTGAGGACAACGCCCGACGGATTTTGAAACGACGGTTGAACGTAGATGAGCTTCGGGCGGTGATGGCGAAGGAGCGAGGCGAGAATATCGACCTGCATCCCGTCGTCGTCCGTTGGGATCGCAAGAAGTCTGACGCCCGCCCGTCGGAACGCTTCCATCGCGCCAAAGTACGTCGGCGCCTCCACGATGACGGTATCACCCGGGTTGAGAAATACCCGTGCCGACAGATGCAGCCCTTGTTGGGAGCCGGAGAGGACCAGGATTTCTTCCGGAGTGCAAGCGATCCCGCGGTTCGTCAGCCAGCGACTCACAGTGTCACGGAGAGGCATGTGGCCTTCCGTCGGTGTCTGCAGGAGCGCCCGCGGTCCGTGCTCCGAAAGAACTGCACACGATGTTGCCTCGTAGAGCGCAAGAGGGAGGTCGGTCGGCGACGGCAGACCAATGGCAAAGGAGATCACATCCGGACGCGATGCCGATTCAAGAAGATTGCGCACAAGGGGGTCGGGCGGACGCAGGCCTTCATCGCGGAAATAATGCGACCAGCTGATGGCACGATTCTCGGAGACACTCGGGTACGGCTGGTTGGAGGGCGTGACGACCGTGCCGTGCCCGACGCGGGCATCAACAAGACCCTCCGACTTTAGTTCCTCGTAGGCATTGATGACGGTCGTCCGTGCAATCCCCAGCGACTCTGCCAGGCGACGCTCCGGAGGAAGGCGATACCCCGTGGGAAGTTCACCCGCAAGGATCATCTCACGGATCTGTTTGTGGATCTGACGGTAGAGTGGAGAAGATCCGCCCTTGTCGATCGATATGTTCATGCCTTTCCAACCTCGAATGCCAATTGGAACCAACCAATTTAAAATTAATGAAGGATGAACGGCAAATCAATAGCCATTTATAAAATATTGGCTCCATCCAATTTTCGGTATTGGTATAGTCTGGCATACATGCCAGACACTTGTGCCAGACAGACGTGCCTGACACATGTGTCTGACACTTGTGTCTGGCATACATGTCTGGCACATGAAAATGCAACCTTTTCCCCCTTTGCGTATTGTACTACCATGGGTGGCAACCAAATGCTGGAAACCGTCGATGCGGACTTGACCCTCTACCAGGCGGCAAAAGCGGATCCGCGGCTGTTCAGCGAGATTTTTCGGAAGTATTATGCGCCGATCTTCGGCTATGCACTTCGACGAACAGCGAATGGGGAGACCGCCGCAGATGTTGCATCGATCACGTTCGAGAAGGCATTGCGTGCCTTCCCACACTTCGAATGGCGCGAGGTCCGGCTCTCCTCCTGGCTCTATCGCATCGCCACGAACGAACTGGCGGCACATTATCGCCACCGGCGATTCCGACTGGAGATCCGTATTGTCGATGCGAAGGTCGACGCCGCTCTCGCTTCAAGTCTCGAAGAGGACCGCGAAGCGCTCGAAACCGAGATGCACCACCATGAGCAGTTTCTCTGGTTGAGAAGAACCATCGAACAGTTCCCTGCTCGCCATCAGGCGGTAATGGCGCTCCGGCATTTTGAGCGAAAAAGCCTCGCAGAGATCGGTGAGATCCTTGGGATGCCGGACGGAACCGTGAAGTCCATCCTTTCCCGAGGAACGGCCCGGTTGCGCGAAGCATGGCTGCACCACTCGGCAAGGGGGGAGAAATCTGAATGAACGGCAATACCATGACGGAGGAGTTCGGCGATCTTCGCGTCCCGGAAATTCCACCGCTCAAACACCAGGACACAGTCATGCGGGAGCTGTTCTCGCAACCCCGCTCGAGCGCACTGTTGATTCGGATCGTCGCGCTCCCGATGTATGTCTTCGCCTGCGCCCTGATGAAAACGCTTTACCAGAGTAGACTCCCGTTCCAATCGTCGATGGCCCAGGTCCGTCTCTCCCTCGGTCAACCGATGGCGATCGTGCTCTTCTGCCTCCTGCCGCTCATTGGTCTGTTGACGGTCGTTGTTTCATCCGTCAGGATCAAAAAGGACCCAGCGTCCAGGCACTCGTTCATTGCCGTACATGTTTCGCGGCTCAACGCCGTGCTCGCTCTTCTTGCCCTCTCAATCGCAGTCTATGCTCTTCTGCTCGTCCTTTAGGAGATATCAAATGCGCTTTCCCTGGTTTGTGCTGCGCGGGATCTTTTTTCTCCCCGCCTCTTTTCCCGGCTGGTTGATGGCCGCCGCCGCTCTTGGCTATTCCGTGTACGCCTTCATCGACATCGATCATCATTCGCATTCCGTTAGCGACGTCTAGATCAACTTCATTTTTCGTCTTCTGCTGGTGATGCTCGTCAGCACGGTCTTCGCATGGCTGACGTCCCGACGATTCGATCGGCACTGATCCGTTCTCGTTGCTCTCATTCTCCTGGCTTCGTTAATGACGCTCTTCGATCTCCTGTTCATCCTGGCGGTGCTGGCGGCCGTCGTGAGTCTGATGACGGCATCGGTCCAATTGGTTCTTCGACACCGCGATCGGGCGAAGCGCACTCTCCGCCGCATCGGAGTCTCTGCCGGCCTCTATCTTCTCGTTGTGACTCTCGTGTCCATTGTCCTCCCCCGCGATATCCTCCGCATCGGCCGGCCCCAATGTTTCGACGATTGGTGCATTTCGGCCGACACGGTGACTCTCGTCTCGTCCCCTTTGAACAAGTCATACCGCGTGGGATTCCGAGTATCCAGCAAAGCAGGAAGAGTATCGCAGCGGGAGCGGGGGGTGACTGTGTATCTTATCGATCAGGACAATAATCGGTATGATCCTTCTCTGGATCCAACGATTGCTCGATTCGACACGTTGCTGGCGCCCGGCGATTTCGTGGAGATTGACCGGGTGTTCACGATACCCTTGACCGCGGAAAACGTCGGGCTTGTGATCACCCATGAAGGAGGGTTCCCCATCCAGTGGTTCATCCTCGGCGAAGGCGTATTTCGAAAACCGCCGATCATACCTCTTGAAGAGACAGACCGGCACTAAGGACTTTCGTTTGCTGGTTGCTTTCCTCTGCCCACCGTCCCCTCTCCCCTGTTCATTGCTTTGCCACAATCTCCCTCGCTCTCTCCCGTGTTGCCCGATCCCGAATCGTCATCAGAGGACATCGAGCAGCAATCGCGAATTCCGCCAAGGCTTCGGCATGTTTCCCCCAGTCATCGTAGAGCCTGCCAAGTTCAAAATGGTGCCGCACAACCTCGGGAGCAAGAGCGATGGCCTTTTTCAGCGCAATTTCCCCTTCTGCATACCCCCCGGGAGGTATCGAGCCATACAGAATGTTCGCGAGCGTTCGCTCGATCCAACTGATATTCCCCAGTGCCCGATAGAAGGAACCCAGAATCGAATAGGCGAGGTCATCGTCAGGATTGAGCCGCAGCGCCTCGTCAAGCTCATTCTTTATGGTCTCACAGAGCTCGACTTTCTTTTTACTCCCCTCATACATGGCGAGGTTTCCCAAGGCGGCTGCCAGCCAGCTGTGCCCCTCGGAAATCGTTGAATCCACGGCGATGCACTTCCTTGCGAAGTCCGCTGCTGCACGGAAATACGGTTCCTGGTCGGCTCCGGACACAGTGTCCCCAATGCAAACCTCCACACGCGCCAGGCGCCAGAACGCCCCGGCATTGCGCGGTTGAGCGGATGCCACGGAATCGTACGAACGCATCGCGAGGGCATAATCCATTTGACGAAACGCTGCATCACCCGGAAATGACGGATTCTGGGATTCCCCGTCTGCCCGCGCTGCAAAGGAGAGAAGGAGTGTCAACCCCAGCAAGTTGACCCCCACGTGCAAACACCGTCTCATGACGCCCTTTCGTCAATGTCGTTCACTGTACTGATGGACAAGTAACCGGTTTCCTTCGTTCGAACCTCAATGATGGAATCACCTTCAGGCAGCTCGAGTCGCACCACCGCTCCCTCAACGGTAAACCGCAACCCTTCGTTCTCCCGGCGGCGCGCCTTCACCGCGGTGATCCTAAAGGGAAAACAAATGTCACAGGAACATGGTTGCATCCGTTCCTGGGAACCACGCCGGATCGCAACTTTCACGGACTCCCCGCTGACTTCAACAACGATGGACACCTTGCCGACGGACGCCGGTACATCGGTCACCTGAAAACTGGCGCCGTCGGTAAACCATTCCCCCGGTATCCCGGCAAGCAGGATCAGAGTGCGAGACTCATACGATGGATTCCACTGCTCGTAGACGAACATTTCCCGAAGAATCAGCACCATCTCCGCCGATGTCCAGCCGTGGTGGCCATCGCCCATAATTCCCCCTCCGGTTTTAGGATTGATCGCCTCCGGATATGCATACGTGGACGAGGCACGTGACACAACATGGCGGAACATGTCGAGAAAGCTCAGTCGTTCTCCCCGGTAGAGGAGGGCATGGGCGACTTGGAGCGTCAAGTAGGTGTTGAGGCCCGAATGGACGAAATCCTGAAAGAACATTCCCCCACGGAAGAAGCGTGACATGATCACGTCGAGCGTGTCCTTCATTCGCTCGTCAGCGGGCGAGATAATTTGCAACGGATACAAGGCTGCGAGAGATCCGATCATGCCGGAGTCCAGCCCCCGAAGTGGTCCTGCAGGGATGGCGCTCCGTCCCACTATCGTCGTAGAAAATCGCAATGCCCGATCCATGTCGGCCTGCAATTCCTCTGCGAGCAGGAAAGCCGATGTGTATTCCGCTTCCTTCCCGAGATCCTTGCAGATCCTCGCGAAGGAGCGAATCCCCGCAAGCGCCCAGAAATCGTCCCAGTAGTAGAAGTCGGCCAACCCAAGATGTTCGGCACTCAACCCTGCGGGGAGAAGTCCGATCACCGCGTCCTTGTCCGTGTCGTCTGCCCGAACCCTCTTTCGGCGCAACCAGTCAACGCCCCGATGCATCGAATCGAAGAGACGGTCAAGCAGATCGGCGCCGGTGTCGGAATGAACGGCATGTTGCCCGATCGTCCACAACGCCTGGCCGTTGGAATCCCACTCTCCCTGTTGCGACCGGTAGTAGCCTGACCGCTCCTGCCGCCGCGGAAACGCAGCAATGACCTTGCCCGCATAGCTTGTGCACCCGGCTCTGTCCAGCGCGAGCAACATCGCGGCGGCATCGCGGAACCAGAACTGGTGATAGGTGAACGGTCCAGGACTAATCGAATCTGAATCGGTCAGCTGGAGGACCGTCGACAGTGAGGCGCGAAACAACACATTGAGGTTTGCGTCCGGGGTATCAAGGGTCATGGCTTCCTGGCGATACTCCACCCAGCGCTTCTGTTCATCGGCAATGGTGACATATTCTGTCGGCTGGGCGATCCCCGTGGTCCACGTCACAATGAGCGAGGGACTCTCCTCAATTTCAGTGATGGGAAAGACAAGCGCGCCGGTCGCAAGTCCCACGCTGCAGTTAACAACGCTGGCGTCCGATTCCGGATTCTCCCGCTGAAGAAGTTGTGCAACATCGCCGTCATCAAACGTCGAAAGGACGACGCGAGACGGGTTCCGCGAAAAACGCAGAAACTTCCCGTCATTGACCTGCAACGCACGAGCGGTATTTTCGTACGATAAGGTATGGATAAGACTCGCCCCCTCAGGATTGAACGGCCGGACCGCCGCAATGAGATCGAGGTTCTTTACCGGAGAATTCCTTCGATCGACATCCACCTGACAAAACGTCAAATCCCGAGAGGTGTAGGCAGTCAGGATGATTGTGATGTCGTTGATGGTCATTGTCGTCTCGACGATGGGATCGCCGTTGACAAGCCGTTGCTGAACATTCTCGAGTCGAGAAGCGAAAAACGTTGCATGATCCAGGCGAAACCAAAAATCCAGCGACCATCCATTCGGAGCAAAGGTCAGAAGTCCTCGCGGATCGACGATCGGCTCGATCTCGGAATCAGGATTTCCGATCCCGGTCCAGTTTCTCCGAGTGACGTTCATTGCGACGCTCAGATGCGCCCTGGGGACAAAACACGGATCGTCGGGATTCAGCTGATGTTCAAAGGCGTACGGAAACACCCAGCCATGCAATCCCTGCATCACGACATAATTCAGAACGCCCCGGCTGATCTGAATGGAATTCAACGGGATGAGTTCGCTGGGCAAAGATTTTCGTTCCAGTCCGCTGAGATCGCTTGCAGCGAGGAGCATCCTGATGCTGTCATCAGGAATTCTCAGGAGTGTGGCAAGACGCCGGACCAGGAAATTCGAGATTTTCATAGGAGCGACCGGGTGAAGACTGGGATTGATGAACATCGATCCTGGGAACATCCGGAGCGGGTGAAGCGTTTATCTTCAAGCCGTGGGTTCTTTGCCATGGGGCCGGATTGGGGATGCACAAAGGTGGGGATTTGGATCACGTAGTGCAACAGGGTGCGATTCCTTAACAATCTGGCAACGTTCCCGTAACACTGGGGTCACGCGAATTCGCTATTTTGGTGCATGCGAACAGACCTCATCCGACGGGAGCATTCCTATGAAAACTTCAGGGTACTTCATTCTCGGGCTTTTGCTACTAGCTCTTCGCGGACTTCCGGGGCACCGACATCACATCAGGGCCGTACCGCATTAGCGCGACGGCGGATGTCGGAGTCGGATGTGATCGGGCATTTCAGGCAGTATGCCGATAGTATAACCGCGAAAGGGGAATGCAATGAAAGAACCTGAACGGCAGTTGCGGGTTGCGTATTTCGCCGGCACGATGAAGCCGGGTCATGACGGAGTTACGCGGGTCCTCTACCGACTCGCGGAAACTCTCCGAGAGCGGGATGTCTCCTCGATCTTTTTCTCTCCGCTCATCCCCGCGCCAGAAGAGCAACCCGTACCGATGGTACGGGTACCTTCCGTCGTTTTCCCGCTTCACAAGGAGTACCGCCTCGCCCTTCCCAGCCATTCTGCTTTTGCCTCCCAGCTCAGGAATTTCAAACCGGATTTGATTCATATCAACAGCCCGTGTACCCTCGGCCACGCAGCCGTCCGGTACGCTGCGATGCACGGAATTCCTGCTGTTGCGACGTATCACACGCATTTCCCGAGTTACGCGAGCTATTACAAGATCAAGCCGCTCGAAGGCATGGGCTGGAATTATCTCCGCGGCCTCTACAACAGTTGCCAACGTCTTTACGTGCCGTCGCGTCCAATTGTCGACGAACTCATGCAGCACGGCATCCATAACACCTACTTTCTCCCTCACGGCGTCGACACGGAAGCGTTCCATCCGAACTTCCGGTCGATGGAATGGAGAGAATCCCTCGGCTCTGCCGGACGGAATGTCGTCCTTTTTGTCGGCCGGCTCGTATGGGAAAAGAACCTTCGCGTCCTCGCCGAGGCTTATGCACGCATTCGTGCCCGTCGAAGCGATGTGGTCTTTGCCATTGTCGGCGACGGCCCCATCAGGGGTGAGCTCGAACAAATGATGCCCGGCGCCCGCTTCCTCGGGTACCGTTCCGGGGAAGCACTCGCAACCGCCTATGCCTCGAGCGACGTCTTTGTCATGCCCTCGACGACCGAAACGTTCGGGAACGTCACGCTGGAGGCGATGGCCTCGGGCATTGCGCCCGTCTGTGCGAATGCCGGCGGAGCCCGGGGGATCATCCAGCCGGGGGTGACAGGACTGCTGGCGGATCCGGGGGACGCACAGGATCTTGCAGAGAAGCTCGTCTTGCTCCTCGATAACCCCGGAAAGCGTGCGGAGCTTGCAGACCAGGCGTTGCGCTTTGCACGGCAGCAGACCTGGGAACGCATTTTCGACGAACTGTTCGCCGACTATCACACCGTCATTCACGAATACAGGACCGCGCTCTCGAAGCGGAGACGAAAGGCTGCATGATCAGGGGATATTTGATCGCCCACATTTCAGATCTTCATCTCAGTTCAGAATTCCGCAGACAGAACATCCGTCGCGTCAAACGGCTTCTCGAGTTCATCGCCAGGCGGGGAGTCGATCACTTGGTCATCACCGGCGACCTCGCCGCGAACGCACAACCGATGGAGTTCGAGATGGTCCGGTCGCTTCTCTCGTCGTACGGATTCCTTGACCCGGAACGGACGACGGTGATCCCCGGCAATCACGACATTTTCGGCGGAGTGCACACGGCAGAGGACGTGCTGGAGTTCCCTTCGCGGTGCCGCAGGACGGACATCCAGCGATCCCTGAAATTGTTTTCGACTTACTTTGGTGAACTCTTTCAGAATTCTCAGTGGGAAGGACCGGAACTTACCTATCCGTTTGTGAAGAGGGCCGGCCCCGTGGTCTTCCTCGGGATGAATTCCGTTGCGCCCTACTCGGTTCTCAAGAATCCCGTGGGCTCCAATGGCCAGATTCCGAAGAGCCAGATTGAAGCTGCCGGGAGGTTGCTGTCATCGAACGCCGGTAACTCCATGGCCCGGATTGTCCTGATTCATCATCATTTCAACAAGCCGGATGTTCCGGCCGCCGGGGGATTCGGGGGGATCTGGGGAAATCTCGAGCAGCAGACGATGAAGCTCTGGAAGAAGAAGAGACTGGACAAATTCTTCGCGGAAGAGAACATTGCCATGGTCCTCCACGGCCATCATCACGTGAACGCATCCTACGTTCGGAAAGGGATTCGCTTCGTCAATGCGGCCGGGAGCGTGATGGGCCCGGCGACGGGCGAACTCTCTGTGAATTTCATCTCCGTCGAGAGAGGCGAACTCACGAGTGAGTTTCGGTCGGCCCCGGCACACCTCCCGACCATTCTCGCACAGCCCGTTCGCGACGGGATCCCGCTCGCAATCGCCTCGTAGACGTTTCCGACTCCGGCCCGCCGCAGTTCTTCAGGGGAAATAGCGCTCCTTGAGATACATCGCCAAAGCGCCGACAAGAACCGCGCCGATGGCAGCTGCAATGCTGAGCGGCAGTCCCACGGCTGCCTCGGTTTGAAGAAACCCAAGAACAACGGCGGGCCCACCGAGAAGGAAGGTGATGCGCGAAAACCATTTCTCGACCCGTCGTTCCTGTTCCTCCCGCTGCTTAGCCTCCTGTTCATCGTGCCTGCGTTGTGTCTCCGCAAGCTCCTGAAGTTTTTCCGTCCGCCGCAGCATCAGGTTTCCATGCATCTCGCGCACTTCGTCACTTACCTCGCGATAGAGCAGCTCCACCTGAAACGTCTCCTGCCAACGCCGGTAGACCGCATGATGATGCTCGGTCTGCATGACCTGGGAGAAATAGCCCCGGGCGGTGAACTTCAGCAGGGCATCCCGGATCTGTTCAAAGGCGGATGCTCTCGCAAGTTCATCTCCATGCAGCCACTCGTGCGCGACACGGTCCGACAGATCCATCAAAACGAACCGCTGGTGGAGCACAATAAGGAACAGAAGAAAATACCTGTCCCGCAGATGATCGGGCATCGTCTGTTTCAGAAACACGGTGTCGGGAGGGTTCACGGCAACGAACGCCGTGCCGTCGAGGGAAAAGACAAACCATTGTCCTTCGGAATACGGAAGCAGGGTGGGATTGTTGAATGCAAGGTCCTCCGGCGACGGCCGCATGAGCTGTTGCATGCCGAAGAAATGCCGCATGCGGAACAGAAGAAGCCTCGTGTCGTCGTCGTTCATCTGATCCGCAAACATCGCCGCATAGGGAAGCATCTGTCCGGAGACAAACACTTCGCGCCACCAGCCGGGCTGCACGTCCTTGATCGAATTCAGAATGCCGGAGATCACTTCCAGCATCGTCCCCGTGCCGTCCGGATGCGCCGCCGTCCCCCCTGCAGGCCCCGGGAAGAATGGAGAAGTTTGATCTTTTCCGGTTTTGCGCTCGAGGCGGAGCGCAACGCCATGTTTCCGGTTGATGTAACGGCCAAAGTGGAGAAAATCCATCCAATCCTCTTCGGTCTCCGAAAAGCATCGCACGTTGAAAGAAAGGAACCCGATGCCAGCCCTGAAGATCAAGAGATCGATGCCGCGGATTTCAAACCGGATGTCGTGCTTCGGGGTGTGAAGATACCATGACCCTTTTGTGCCCAGCCCCTCGGTCGACTGCAGCGCGTCTCCCTTCATCGTCCAAACGCATGCCGTGGGTGGGACGCCCGGCGGCGGGTTGAGATACCGCTGCACGTAGGGGAGGAGGTCCTCCTCCCCGAAGGCCTCTTCTTTCCAGACTTCGATGCGTTTCTTGTCCGACGCCCACACCGAAATGTCGGCGGAGGTTTTCAACCCCTCAAACTCCGCTTCATCGAAGAGAAATGGAAACGTCAGGTATGCGAACGATTGAGGAAGTACGCGCAAGAAAAGGGTCTCCTGTGGGTCTATTTGCCGATGGCAAACCAGTCCCCGTTCACGCCGAAGATCTTTGAATCGGCCCAAGTGGTGACACGAATGACAAAGCCCGCAATCGTGACCTTCTCGACCTTCACCGAGAGCCGCACCCCTTTTTCATTTGAGATATCGAACCCGGTGATCCCGAGCGTAACGGTCGGCGCCGACTCGAACGGTTTGTCGAAGAGGACCATAATCTGAACCGACCGTTGACCGGTCCCGTCGTTCAGCGTCCACCCTTCGGTCTCAGGCCCCGCGGTAAACTGCCCATGCGCAACCGATTGGGCAAATAACGACGTGCATCCCGCAAGCATGAGAACAGCCATCATCGTGATCATTCTACGCTTCATGGGGCATCCTCCCGAGAATAGAGTTGTTGTCACTTGGACTTGAACTGAACCCGCACCGTGGCCCACGCGGGGACCGGCTTTCCGGCTGCGAGCCCCGGACTGAATTTGTAGTGCATCGCTGCGTCAATTGCGGCCTGCTGAAATCTCTCGTCATCGTACGAGAGGATCCTGGCCTCCGTGGGATTTCCGTTGGCATCGACGTAGATGCGAACGCGCACTTCTCCGTCGACATGCGAACCCTGCATCGATGCCGGGTACACCGCCGGAACATCCTTGAGAATTGTCGGGTCGACGTCCGCCGTCGGCGTCGGTTGAGTGGTTTGAGCAGTGGTGTTCGGCTTCTCTTTCACGGCGTTAGCCCCGGGGGAAGTTGGCGTGCGGGCGGCAGCGGCTCCGCCCGGCGTCCCTTTGGTTACAGGTTCTTTCTCCCGCGCCGCCTCACCTTTTGCTGAAGACAACTCTTCCGGTTTCTGGGTCGGTGTTGCCACGCTGTCTTTCGGTGGTTGGACTGTCGGAGTGACGGCTACGCTTTTCGTCGAGTCAGCGGTTGCCGCTCCTTTTGTCGCGTCGGATTTTTCATTGCCGGTCAACAGGACAATCGCCACAACGATCACCACCACTCCTACGCCGAGCCCGATCCAAAGGGCATTGTTCTTTTTCGCTGGAGCCGTGACGGGGCCACGGGCAGTGGACGCAACCGTCCCCCCTCTCTCGGCTTTTCCCGGAGTTGGACCTGCACTCTTCGTCTCTCTCGTATCGCGTTCTTCTGCGGCGAGATCGGCAGGAACGTCGGTTTTGAGGTACTCGGTGAAATACCAGCTGGAGACTTGGGCAAGGGCGGAAAGGCACGGCGTGATGTAGTTGAAGTCGATATTTTCCGACGCCGATTGCGCGTGCGTGCCGTAGTTGCCATAGGCCTGGATGGTTCCGAGCGGAACCAGGATCTTCGTCGGAAGGAGCTTGCGCTCGGCGAGTTTCTTGATCAGCTCATCCAGCATGATCTTCCCCGGCTCTCCGATTTCGGCAGAGAAGATGTTCCTGCATATCGCCTCCGCGGATTTCCTTGCCTGCGTGAGGGCGACCTCCGGATCGGTGGTCGCATACCTGTGTGCCTTAATGATGATGCTGCTCAGGAATTCGACTTTATCCGTAAGTTCTTTGATCTTGTTGTCTTTTTCATTGCCTTCCATGCCAAGCTCCTTTCACAAGGGCGAGTCGCTGGGATCTCGTTCGATACAGAATCCCCCGCGAAGGGGAGAAGAGTGTCTTGTAGGAATATCGGTGGCTGTGCAAACGGTGGTTGGTGCCCGAAATTACGCTTAACGATATAATAAGAAGGAGAAATGACATTCCAAAGCTCCTAAGATGCCACTTTTGAATCGAAATACAAGGAGAGAAACGATAATCGTGTGAGCGGGCGCACACGTATTGTAGAATCATCGCCCACCCCCCGTGTAAGAAATTCCGTTCTCCGGCGATACCCATCTCTCTGCATGACTCTCCGCTCCCCGATGTTGGCGATCTGACCTGTATTGCACCCCGCAATCGTTGGCGTTCGCGTCGCCGGATGCCGGCACGTTTGGCATGGCTGCTGAACTTCATTCACGCGAATGTGCAGAGGAGTGCATGCCTACGGTTCGATCCATCGCTTTCGTTACCGTGATTTCCGTATTTCTGTTCACGGGAGTCGCCGGCGCCGCTGTGACCTATGATGATGTCGCCGTCATCGTCAACACCAACAGCGCAACGTCGAAAGCGATCGGCGCGTATTTTCAATCGGCCCGTGGGATCCCTGCGGTGAACATGATTTATGTCAGCGTCCCGGATCAGGAAATCATCGACGACGCGACCTTCTGTTCGTTGCGATCGCAAATCGAAACCTACCTGGGCTCGCACAACCTGACGGTGGCAATCAATTATCTGGTAACGACAAAAGGGCTTCCCCTCAAAGTCAACCGCGAGCAAAACGGGAGTGAACCGTTTTCGACTTCATCGGCTTCCGCCTCTGTCGAAAGCGAACTGTCGTTACTCCCCGGGTCTTACCGCACCAGCATCGGCGGAGCCGGGAGGATCATCTCGCCGTACTACAATGCCGGCAGTCATTTTTCGCAGGCCGCCTTCGGGATCTTTCTCGTGACCCGGCTGGACGGGTATTCGCTGGAAGACGTCTACAGCCTCATCGACCGGGCACATCCGGGAATGTCTCCGGACAAATCGTCACTCTTCGTCTTCGACCAGGATCCTGTATGGAATTCGAGCGTGCCCTATCTCAATTCGTATTTGTCGGACGCGGCATCGCAACTCAGCGGCAAAGGGAAGAACGTCAGGCTTAACGCCGATTCCGTCTATGTCACCTATTCCACAGACGTGCTGGGGTACACGAGCTGGGGAAGCAATGATCACTACGCACACGATTTCACCCAGTACGCGAAACCCCACAATAGCTGGGCGCCGGGCGCAATCGCCGAAACATATGTTTCGACTTCTGCGCGCTCGTTCTCCAATCCCCCGGTGTACGGCCAGTCTCTGATCGCCGACCTCGTCTCCGAAGGAGTGTCCGGGGCCAAAGGGTATGTCTACGAACCATTCTCGAGCGCGATGGCGGTTACGAGCATCCTCTTCGACGAATATACCGGCGGCTACAACCTCGCGGAGAGTTACTATCAATCCTCCGTTTATCTCTCATGGATGGATGTCATCGTGGGCGATCCGAAGACCAGCATCGACGGCTCCTCTTCGATCCCCCTCCCGGTGCAACTCTCGTCGCTCACCGCGTCGATTGTTCTTCCCGGGCCGAGGGTTTCGATCCGGTGGACGACACAGTCGGAAATTCAGAACTATGGCTTCTCGGTGCAGCGAAGAGCCGGCACCGAAGGGGCATTTGACGACCTTGACGGATCGTTCACGCCGGGTGCGCTGAACTCGCTTGTGGTTCACAACTATGAATTTGATGATCGCCCTGCCGCCGCAGGCGTCTACCAGTACCGCCTCAAGCAGGTCGATCTCGACGGGTCATTCCATTATTCGGAGTCCGTCGAAGTGAGCGTGCGCGGAACCACGGGGCTCGCCGGAAACGCATCTCCCGCAACCGACGTCCGGCTGGAACAGAATTATCCGAACCCGTTTAATCCGACAACAGTGATCAGTGGACAGTGGACAGTGGACCGTTTTGTGCGGCTTGCGGTGTACGATGTCTTAGGCAGAGAGGTTGCTGTCTTGGCGAACGGTCGATATCCAGCAGGGAGATACTCGTTTACGTTTGACGGAAGCAGACTTCCGAGCGGGGTATATTTCTCCGTACTCACAGACGGCGCGATCAGGAGTACGCGCAAAATGATCCTCGAGAAGTAGGATCCCTGCGGAATTCCCGCCGCTCAGTCTTCCGGTCCCACAATCCCAGAGTCCCCCATTCCCCCCCCTTCCCCCCATCGCCCAATCCTCGTGTTCCCGTTGAATCCTCTCCGCCAATCCGCTATATTCCTTTCATGAGGATCCTTATTGTCGAAGACGAGCATCGCGTCGCGACGTTTCTCCAGAAAGGATTTGAGGCGGAGGCATTCGCAGTGGACATCGCGCTCAACGGCAACAACGGTTACGCGATGGGCCTGGGCGAAACATATGATGCAATCATCCTCGACGTGATGCTGCCGGGCAAGGACGGTCTGTCGATTCTTCGCGACCTCCGCGCCGAAGGGGTGAAAACCCCCGTTCTGATGCTGACCGCCCGGAACGAGCTGGAGCACAGAGTGGAAGGGCTCAATCTCGGCGCCGATGATTACCTTCCAAAGCCGTTCGCATTTTCCGAAGTCCTCGCGCGCGTCCGCGCGCTCCTCCGACGGGCAAGCGCCGATGGCGCAAACCCTTCGCTCATGATCGCCGACCTGCGTATCGATTCGCTCAGCCGGAAAGTCCGTCGTGGGGACCGCGACATCACATTGACCAACAAGGAATTTCAACTCCTGGAGTATCTTCTCCGCAACAAAGGACGGGTGCTCTCGCGGGTTATTCTGACCGAGCACATCTGGGATATGCATTTCGACAGCGACACGAATATCGTGGATGTCCTTATCAATCGATTGCGACGGAAGATCGACGACGGAAGTGATCTCAAACTGATCCACACAGTGCGCGGCGTTGGATACGTCATGAAAGAGGAGGTCGATGCGGATTCCCCCTCAATTTAGATCGACACGGTTCGTTCTGACCTTCTGGTATTCGGTCCTCCTGCTGGCAGCGTTCGCGATCTTCGGCGCGGGGGTCTATCTGTACCTCCGGCACATGGAAGAGGCGGAGCTCGAGCGCAACCTTCTGGAGGAAGTGGACTGGGTCTCCCGCATGGTCGACCTGGAGCGGAACCGATTCGATTTCTTCGCCCCTTTCGACGCGCTTTCCAGCAATATCGAGGACCAGATTACCGCCCATTACCAGGAGAACCCGAGAAACTACTTCGTTCGCCTCACGACGATCGCCGGCAAGGTCCTGTATCAATCGCCGCAGGGGGTCACCGGCCTGATCTCCGCACTTGCGCTGCCTCCTGAACAGACCGTTGTGCAGACCATTCGCGCGGCACGCGGCGAGACGCTCCGCGTGGCATCGCGACGGACCGACCCGTTCGTCGTCCAGATCGCCTACAGCGACCAGGAAATGACGACGGTCATGAAGCACCTCATGTCGATATTCGCCTTTCTCGTCCCCGTCGTTTTGTTTGTCTCCATTTCCGGCGGATGGTTCATGGCGGGCATGATCCTCCACCCCGTGAGCCAGATCGCCGCTCTCGCGAACAAGATTTCCGCTCAGCACCTTGATCAGCGGATTCCCGAACGCGAAGTGCCCGACGAGTTCGGGAATCTCATCTCCACGATCAACCGGATGTTCGCCCGGCTCCAGAAGTCGTTTGCCGAAACGCGGGAATTTTCCCTGAGTGTCGCACACGAACTGAAGACGCCGCTCACGATCCTGAAAGGGGAATCGGAACTTGCGCTCACCCATCCGTTGACGCAGGAGGAAATCCAGGCGCTTGCCGCCACCTACCTTGATGAAACGGTGCGGCTGTCGCATATCGTCGATGATCTTCTGACTCTCGCCAAAGCCGACTCGGCACAGATCACGATCGATCATAAGCCGGTGGAGCTCGAGCCGCTCGTGAACGACATACTTGACGACGCCCAGATTCTCTCGACCGGGAAGGAGCTCGTGGTCGAGCTTCGCGTCAATGAACCGGCCACTGTTACGGGTGACGAACTCCGGCTGCGCCAGCTGTTCCGGATCCTCGTGAACAACGCCGTGCAGTATACGGACGCCAAAGGATCCATGACCATCTCCTCCATTGTCAGAAACGGCGAAGCGCGGATCTCGATCGCGGATTCCGGCATCGGCATCGCGCCGGAGCATATTCAACGGATCTTTGAACGGTTCTACCGGGTCGATGAAGCGCGCTCGCGCGCCAAGGGCGGTTCCGGCCTCGGCCTCGCCATTGCCAAGTGGATCGTCGACGCCCATAAGGGCTCGATTGCCGTTGAAAGTTCGCCGGCGAACGGTTCGGTGTTTACGGTAATCCTGCCGGTGAGCCCGAAACAATCCGCCTGACCCGCCCCTCCACCCTTCCATGACAAATCTGTAATCTCCTCTTCATCTGCTTGTCATCCCCGCTTCGTACCATTATTCAGCTATGAAAGACGGCGATGCCATGGAGAAGAAAGGCAAAGAAGAGAAGGATATCACCATCCGATCAACGAAGGCGTTGATCGGCATCCTCGGCCTCGCGCTTGCCGCCGTCGTCCTCCTCGTGATCATAAGGGTGTTTTTTCTCTAACAATGGGTATTATCCATTTTCTTGAGGTGATCGTATGAAACATCCACGGAGGTTATCTCTTGTGGTGGCCCTGGTTCTTGTTGTCGGCTTTGCCGGAGGCATCTTCTTTATGACGAGCCTCGGTGCCAGCCGGCACGAGTCGGACGAGCCGCTCACTGCCTCATCCATTCCCGTCATCACTCCGCAGGGCAAAGACCTGCTGAATGCCTTCAGCGTTGCCTTCGAATCGGCGGCGGCCAGGGTGAACCCGAGCATCGTGTCGATTTCGACAAAGTCCGTCAAGAAGATCAAAGATCCCTTTTCCGACATGTTCGGCGACGACATGATGCGCCGGTTCTTCGGCATGCCGAGGGGCGGTGAACAGAGTCAGACGATCCGCTCTCTGGGGTCCGGCGTCATCGTCTCGAGCGACGGGTACATCCTCACCAACAATCACGTCGTCGACGGCGCGGACGAACTCACGGTGAAGCTGGAAAACGACAAGAGCTTCAGCGCGAAAGTCGTGGGGCGCGATCCGCAGAGCGACGTGGCGGTGATCAAGATCGATGCGAAAGACCTGCCGATGGCATCGCTCGGCAACTCCGACAGCGCACGGATCGGCCAATGGGTCATCGCCGTGGGCAATCCGTTCAATCTTTCGCATACTGTCACGGCAGGCATCATCAGCGCCAAGGGGCGCTCGTCGATGAACCTCGCGCAATATGAGGACTATATCCAGACCGACGCATCGATCAACCCCGGGAACAGCGGCGGCGCCCTCGCCGATCTGGACGGGAACGTCATCGGCATCAACACCGCGATCTACAGTCCCAACGGCGCCGGAAACGTGGGGATCGGGTTCGCCGTCCCGATCAACATGGCAAAGAACATCATGCACTCCCTGATTGCGCATGGCAAAGTCGAACGCGGATACCTCGGTGTCACAATCCAGGATGTCAGCGAGAACCTCGCCAAGTCCTTCGACCTCAAGAGTACCGAGGGTGCCCTGATCGGGGGGATCCAGTCCGACGGCCCTGCGGAAAAGGCCGGCATGAAGATCGGCGACATCGTCACGGAATTCAACGGAAAGAAGATCCTGAACCGCGATCAGCTCAGCATGCTCGTCGCCCAGGCACCACCGAAGTCGAAAGCCGAACTGAAGGTCCTGCGGGATGGAAAACCGATGGACTTCACCATAACACTCGCGGAACGGCCATCCACCGTTGCTGCGGGCGGCTCTGAAGAGAACAACGATTCCCAGACAAGCAAGAAGCTCGGGCTATCGGTCGAAACGCTGAACAAGGATCTTGCCGCACAGATGGGCGTCAAGACGGATAAGGGCGTCGTGGTCACCGGCGTCACTCCGGGGAGTCCGGCCGAAGATGCCGGATTGCAGAAAGGGGATGTGATCAAGGAGGTCAACCGTCACGAAGTGAAAAGCGCCGGGGAATTCGAGTCACAGTTGAGCAAGCTCGGCAAGGATGACGCGGCGGCCCTCCTCGTGAAACGGGGTGAGAACACATTCTTCGTCGCGATCGAAGGATGAGGATCATGGAGAGCAGGTCGGAGAGAGGCGGAATCCTGTGCGCACACCGTGATGGATCACGGCCGAAGCGGAGGAACTTCGTGAAGGAGGGAACGTGATGCCGGAGCAAGAGCGCTGAGGATTCCCTGGTGGGAGAGCACCTGCTCACCGGACGTGGGTCGACTGAACAAGTCGACCCACGTTGTATTTTGTGCCCGACGTTCAGGGTCGCAACGCGGGCTATCGCTTATCGTGATCCGGGGAGCGTGAGTCCCAGCGCCCGTGCATAGCCCGCATTGATCGAGCAGTGATCAAAACGGCACTGTACAAGGTACTCGCGGAGCACCCTGCGGATGCTTTCCCGGTCGGGCATCGCATCCCTGATCTGCCCGTAATCCGCCCTTGGCGACTCCGCGAATTTGACGATCGCGGAATATCCATCCGGCAACGAAAAGGTCACGAGACAACTCTTCGCTTCGGGTTTCTTATAAGGCCAGAAACACCAGCCGATGGAGTCCCGCTCGAGGATCCCCCGGAATGAGGAGATCCACGCGTCGGTGTTTTCGCCCGATTCTCCCATCCAGAGCGGAACATTGTAGCGGTCCCGGAACTCCACATAATCCCGGATCTCCCGTTCCGTCGTATCACACCAGTACCGGTGGAAGGTGTAGGCCAATCCCCGGGAGAACGGCGGTCCAAAGATACGGAAGTTTGTATCCCACTGCGAACCGGCCAGGAAAATCACGTGGTTGGGGTCGACGCCGCGGATCGCTTCGACTGCGCGTTTGTAAAATGGTTCGAGCTCCCCGTTCAGCGCAGTCGTATCGAAGTACGTCGCGATCGGCTCGTTCAAGAGATCGTAGCCGATAACCGTTCGTTCGTTTCTGAACTGCCGTGCGATCCTGGTCCACAGCGCGATCGTCTGTTCCTGGAGACCCGGGCTCCGAAACAACCAGGGATAGCCCCAGCTGTCGTCAATATTGTCTCCGGTTTGTCCGCCCGGCGCGCAATGCATGTCCAGGATGACCCAGAGTCCCTCGGCGCTGCACCACTCGACGAGTCGTTGAAGCAGCGCGAATCCCGCTTCATTCCAAACCCCGGAACGTCCCTCCGTTGTAAAGAGACGGAAATTGAAGGGGACCCGGATCGAATTCAATCCGCTCTGTTTGATGAACCGGATATCGTCGCGGGTGATGTAGCTGTCGCGATAATCGCTCCAGAACGCCTCGGCATCTTCCGGCCCGACAAGCTCGGAGAAGACCTCTTGAATTTTCCGCGGCGACTCCGCCCCCTTCTGGAACTTGAACATGTATCCTTCCGGCACCAGCCAGTTCCCGAGGTTGATGCCCCGGAGAAGGACCGGACGACCATCCGGTGCCACCAGATCTCTGCCGCTGACATGCACATATCCCTTTGCCGCGTTCTGGCCGAGTGCGGGCGAGGCCAGAAGACTGGCCGCGACGAGACATCCTCCAACCATGTCACGGACCATCATGTGGTCCTCTCAGCGGACGGCGATTGTCGTCTTTTGCAGCATCGACCGCGACGAGCTTCCGACAAGGACATCGTAGCTGCCCGGATCAACCACCCACGCTTTCTTTGCGGAATCATAGTATGCAAGCGACCGATCATTTAACGGAAACTCAACGGTCTTCGTGGCACCCGGATCGAGCACCACTCTCACAAATCCCTTGAGCTCGTCGGGAGGACGCGGGACGCTCGGCGTAACCTGACGGATGTAGAGTTGCGCGACTTCGGCGCCGGCGCGTTTCCCCGTGTTCGTAATATCGACGGAGACCACGCCGGAAAACGGTCGACCTCCGGCCGCTGACGACAGCTTGATATTGGAGTATGCAAACGTTGTATAGGAGAGGCCGTACCCGAACGGGAAAGAAACGTCAAGCTTCTTTTCGTCGAAATAGCGATATCCCACAAATATCCCCTCCGCGTAGTCAACCGCACCTTTCCCGGGGAAGTTGCCATAGGCGGGGGAGTCTTCCCATCGGCGAAGGAAGGTCATGGGGAGTCTCCCCGAAGGGTTGACATCGCCGAAGAGTACATCGGCAAGCGCAGTGCCGCCTTCCTCACCAGGGTACCACATCTCGATCAGCGAAGGAACTTGAGAAATCCAATCCTCAACCCGAATCGGTGCGCCGGAATTCAGGACGACAATGACGTTCTTGTTCACGGCGACGATCGCTTTGAGGAGGGCGAGTTGTTCGCCGGGAAGATCGAGCGTCTTCCGGTCGAACCCTTCACTTTCGAACTGGTCGTTCAGGCCCGCCGCGAGGATCACCGCATCCGCCCCCTTTGCCGCCGCAACGGCATCCGACAACAATTCGGCTCCGGTGGTCGTCCAACCGAACCGCATGTTCGCCCCGCCCGCGTGTTCGTAATATTCGATTGTGACGTCGTAGAGCTGTCCTGCCACGAGTGTCACGGGGCAGCGATTTGCGACAGTCGCGTGATCGGTCCAATCGTCAATCACAAGCTTCCCGTCGAAGTACAACCGCACGCCGTCGTCGCTGGTCGTGGTCAGAATATAATTCCCTGTTTTGGGAGCAACAAGCTTGCCCGTCCAACGCGCGGAAAAGTTGTCGTTCGGTATCGAAGGATCAGGACTCCCGTTTCCCCATTCGAAATCGAGACTCTTGTCGACTCTCGTGACAACGGGCTTCCCTTCGAGATTTCTGTTGGAAAAATATTCCCCCTTTAATCCGCGTTCGGCGCCTGGTGCTCCGGAAGTGAGAAGAGACGCGGCGTCAAGGATCACCATGTCACCTTCAATGGTGCAACCCTGCGCATAGCGTATCGCGATGCTGTTCCCCAGTTTCGCCCTGAGGCCGTCGAGCGGGGAGACAGCGTAGATCGGGTTCACTTCGGAGCTCCCGCCGCCGCCCGGCCTTGCATGCGCCGCATTCGGTCCGATGACCGCAAGCGTCTTGAGAGAAGCCCGGTCGAGAGGGAGAAGGTGATTCTCATTCTTGAGGAGGACGATCCCTTCCCGCGCAACGTCGAGGGCGATCGCTTTGTGATCCGGAGTATTCATCGATCCGCTGTCACGTTCCGCGCCGTCGAACAACCCCGCCCACACCATTGTCCGCAGCAGCCTGCGGACCTTGTCGTCGAGAGTGGCTTCGGTGACAAGACCGGCCCGGATTGCCGGCAGAAGACTGTCGGCATTCAGATAGTCTCCGGTCGGCATCTCGACGTCGAGCCCCGCATTCGCTGTCGGGACGGTGTGATGGACGGCTCCCCAATCCGACACGACAAAACCCTTGAATCCCCAGTCGCCTTTGAGAATGTCGTTCAACAGGTGCGGGTTTTCGCTGCACCAGAGTCCGTTGACTTTGTTGTAGGCCGACATCACAGACATCGAGCCGCCTTCAGTCACCGCCGCTTCGAATGCGGGAAGATAGATTTCACGCAGCGCCCGTTCGGAGACGGTGACGTTGGTGAAGTCCCGTTCGGTTTCCTGATTGTTGCACGCGAAGTGCTTCGTCGTCGCGACCACTCTTTCGCTCTGGACACCCTGGACGTACGAGGCCGCCATCCGGGCGGCAAGGTAGGGGTCTTCGCCGAAGCTCTCGAAGTTCCTCCCGCCGAACGGCTGCCGGTGGATGTTCACACACGGCCCCAGCAGCATATGGCGCCCGCGCGCCTTGGCTTCCTGCCCGAGCGCAACACCGAGCTTGTGAATCAGGGCGGGATCCCACGACGCAGCCATCATGATGCTGACGGGGAACGCGCTGGTTTTTTCCCACCGGACGCCGACCGGCCCATCGGTCATGTTGAGCGGAGGGATGCCCAACCGCGGAACCGCCTTCGTTTCAAATCCGGTTCCGCCGAGGAGCGAGATCTTTTCTTCAAGCGTGAGTTGCGAGAGAAGACGGCCGATCCGGGGATCATCGTTTCCTCCCGATTGCATCTGACCTTGCGCCCGCGACTGGATGCCGAGCAGGCATCCGGCGAGGACTCCGGTCAGCAGACAGAGCGCTCTGGAAAACGTCATGGGTGTCTCTCCGTCGCTTTGAGATTGGGACAGACCATCGGATTGGGAATTTCGCGCCTAAGCAATGACGGGCACATGGCCTTTAAGCCCGTAGTATGCAATGTAAAGATAGCAGATCACCGGCAGGAAAAACGCATGGTGAATGCCGATGGTGTCGGCAAAGTACCCCTGGGCAACCGGAATCAGAGCTCCTCCCACGATCGCCATGCAGAGAATGCCCGACCCCTGTCCGGTATGCCGGCCGAGTTGTTCGATCGCCAGCGTGAAGATCACCGGGAACATGATCGAATTGAACAAGCCCACCGCAAGCACCGTCCACATGGCCGGGCTTCCTGAGAACACCATCGTCAGGACCACGAGCGCCGAAGCGCCAAAGGCGAGATACGCAAGCGTCTTCCCCGGCTTCCCGGCGCCCACCAGGAACACCACAAGGTTGACAGCGACGAATGCCAGGTACACCCCGGTTTCGGACCAGTCTCGCGTGATATAATATCCAAGGGCGACGGCAAAGACGAACACGAACGCCATCAGGGCATTGCGACGCGCAGATTTCATTTCTGCAAGCGTGATCGATCCGAAGAAGCGCCCGATCATCGCCCCGCCCCAATACAGGGAAACGAATTTTCCTGCATCCGCTTCCTTGAGATTCGCAATGAAGGGCTGGCTCAGATAATTGACCAGGAAACTGCCGATCGAGACCTCCGCTCCGACATACACGAAGATTCCGATCGCGCCAAGGACGAGATGGCGATAACCCCATGCGCTCTTGTGCACGGTGTCGTACGAAGCGCCAGTCGCGTTTACCGACGTACTCGCTTCGATCACCGGGAGCTTGATGACCGCAAAGAGGGCGGCGATGAGAAAGAGTGCGGCCATCAGGACGAGATACGGCACCTGGACGGACGACGCTTCGGCGATCTTGTATGCTGCCTGTTGATCGACGCCGAGATGCCCGAACTCCGTTGTTGTCAGGTTCGCAGTGGAAAGGATCAGGATGGATCCGATGACCGGTGCAATGGTCGTCCCCAGCGAATTGAACGCCTGGGTGAGATTGAGCCGGCTTGAGGCGGTCGACGGCGCCCCGAGGATCGAGACGTACGGGTTCGCTGCGACCTGCAGAAGCGTGATGCCTGACGCAAGGACGAAGAAGGCACTCAGAAAAAGCGGATAGGATCGCGTTCCCGCCGCCGGATAAAACAGGAGACATCCCAATCCCGCGGTTGCAAGCCCGATGACGATTCCCCGTTTGTAACCGACTTTCTCGACGATCGTCCCGGAGGGAAGCGACATCACAAAGTACGCAGTAAAGAACGTGAACTGGATGAGCATCGTCTCGACATAGTTCAGGTCGAATGCGCGCTTCAGATGCGGGATGAGAATGTCGTTCAGGCAGGTGATGAATCCCCACATGAAAAACAGCGACGTGAGGACCGTCAGCTCGAAGCCGTAGCTTCGGCCTGGCTGAGCGACGTTCGTTCGAGAAGCGGTTGGTGCTGGTGCAGTTGCCATCGTGTCAGAGCTCCGACGTGGGTCAACAATGAATTGGCACTCTCATGCGTTCTTCGCATAGACTCTAATGTAATCAATCATCATGTATTGAGGAAATACCGTCGAGGCGTCCGGCGATCCCGGCCAGTTCCCGCCCACCGCAACGTTGAGGATCATGTGGAAGCGTTGATCGAACGGCGGGCCGCTGGATACGGAGAAGTACTGCTGCCCGTCGACAAACCACTTCAACGAATCGGGCGTCCATTCCAACGAAAAGAGGTGATAGCCTTCCGAGAACTTCCTGCCCGCCGAAAGCGTGTAGGTCCCGCCCACGTAAAGATGGGGCTCTGTCGCCGTGCCCCAGTGAACGGTCCCGTAGATCTTCCCCGGTTCCTGGCCGAGCAGTTCCATAATGTCGATTTCGCCGCTGTAGGGCCAGCCCCCGTAGACCCAGTCGGTCGGGAGCATCCAGATCGCAGGCCAGAGCCCCCGCCCTTCCGGGAGCCGGGCACGTGCAACAACGCGGCCGTAGAGCCAATCCCGGGTGCCGGAAGAATTCAACCTCGCGGAAGTGTAGGCCTTCCCGTTGTATTGCTCCTTGAGGGCCTGGATGACGAGCGCGCCGTTCTCAATAAACGCGTTGCGTGCCTCGTGGGTGTAGTATTGCAGCTCGTTGTTTCCCCCGCCGCTCCCGTTGACTTCGTAGTTCCAGACGGTGGTGTCGATGGATGGACCATCGAACTCATCGTGCCAGACCAGCGTGTACCCGGCAATCGAGGTGGAATCGCTCGTCGCGGGCGGGTCGACGGGGCTGTCCTTTTTGCACCCGAAGGCAATCACCAGGACACCAAGAAGAATCGTCAGTGAGGAAATGCTGTGTCTCATGGATTCTGGAAGCTCATTTCGCGACGACTGCAAATGAACCCTCCAGTCCTTGCGCGGAATTCGGCGCAATCCATACTTTGAACTGACCCGGTTCAACCGCGAATCGATTGTCAAATCCGGTAAACGCAAGCGCCGATACCGGAACGGCGAACGAGACGTTCGCCGTGGCCCCTTTCGCGATGCTCACCCGGCGAAATGCCTTCAGTTCCTTTACCGGGCGGGTCACGCTCGCGAATTCATCGCGAACGTAGAGCTGGACGACTTCAACGCCATCACGATCACCCGAATTCTTCACGTCCGCGCTGACGAACAGCGTATCGTTCAGCCCAAGGACGGGTGCTTTCACATTGAGACCGGAATAGGTAAACGATGTATAGGACAACCCGTATCCGAACGGATACTGCGGCGTGGAAGGAAGGTCGAGATACTTCGACGTAAAGTGATCGCTGTCGCTCGCTGGACGTCCGGTGTTCTTGTGATCATAATAGATCGGCACCTGGCCTGTCGCGCGCGGGAACGTTACCGGGAGTTTTCCGGAGGGGGAGAAATCGCCGAACACGATATCGGCGATCGCATTGCCCGTCTCTGCGCCGAGAAACCACGTTTCGAGAATCGCCGGCACGTGTTCCGCTTCCCAGGGAAGGGCAAGCGGTCGCCCGTTCATCAGCACCAGGACCACGGGGCGGCCCGTTGCCTGAACGGCGCGAACCAGAGATTCCTGCACGCCCGGAAGTCCGAGCTGCGAACGACAGGACGCCTCTCCGCTCATGTCGCGCGATTCCCCGACCGAGAGAATAACCGCATCGGCGTTTTGCGCTGCAGCGACTGCAGCGGCAATGCCCGAGGTGACCGTATCGTTCACGCCGCAACCAAGGGCATACGCCACCTTGACTCCGGGAAGCGCCCGACGCACACCCTCGAGCAGACTCACGACAGTCGAGGTATCGGCGGGACCAGCCCACGGTCCGAGCGGATTGCCCTGACTCGTTGCGAGCGGACCGATGACGGCAAGAGTCTTAAGGTTCTTCGACAACGGGAGGACGCGTCCCTCATTTCTCAGCAGAACGATCGACTCCCGCGCCTCTTCACGGGCCGCGGCAAGATGTTCCGGGGTGAGCGTCGACGATTGCTCCCGTGCGAGAGTGGTCGCCCGGTACGGGTCGGCGAACAGACCCAGCCGGAATTTGAGACGCAGGATTCCCCGGACGGCATCGTCGATTGTCGCCATGCTGACCTTGCCTTCTTTGACCAGCGCAGCGAGGTTGTCACGATAACACCCCGACATCATATCCATGTCGAGACCGGCATTGATCGCACGTTCCGCCGCCTGTTTCGGGTTCGCCGCAAATCCATGCGGGATCAGTTCACCGATCGAATTCCAATCGCTGACGACAAACCCGTTGAATTTCCATTCGCGCCTGAGGATTTCCTTCAGGAGGTACGGATTTCCTGAGCTTGGCACGCCGTCAATCTCGTTGAACGAGGCCATGATCGTTCCCGCTCCCGCCTCGATCGCGGCTTTAAACGGCGGGAGGTAGACATCGCGAAGAGTGCGGTCGGAGACTTCCGCCGTATTGTAGTCCCGTCCGCCCTCGGCCGCGCCGTACGCGGCGAAATGCTTCGGACAGGCGATGATCGATGTCGGGTCAAGCAGGCTCTTTCCCTGGAAGCCCCGGACGTGTGCGACCGCCATGACGGACCCCAGATACGGATCTTCGCCGGATCCTTCCGCAATCCTGCCCCACCGGGGGTCTCGCGCGATGTCGACCATCGGGGCGAACGTCCAGTGGATTCCTGCTGCAGACGCCTCGATCGCCTGGATGCGGGCGGAACGCTGGACAATGTCCGGATCCCATGTTGCGGCCTCACCGAGCGGAATGGGAAAAGTGGTCTTGAACCCATGCACGACGTCGAGTCCGAACAGCAGCGGGATCTTCGCGCGCGATTGTTCCACGGCAATCCGTTGCAGCTCTTTGGTCGTTTCGCTCCCGAACACGTTCAGAAGCGAGCCCGTGGCGCCTTCGCGGATCAGAGTACGCTGTTCGCTGTTGATGCGCCGACCCGCGGGCCCGGTATCCCAGCCGCCCGTGTACTGGACAAGTTGGCCGATCTTCTCGTCCAATGTCAGCGTTGCCAGGATGGAATCAATGGAATGTTCCGTCCGCCGATCGGCTTCGGGACCTTCCGAGGGTATCGTCTGTGCGCGCATCGCTCCGGAAGCGACGATCAATACGCCGGAAAGAAGGAGGCTGAGAGAGTGTTTCAAGGGTTTCGATTGGTCTGTGATGGAAGAAAAAGGCCGCCTTGCGTGTACGACGAGGCGGCCCCACGGGATTCGGAAGTCGCTAAAAGCCCATTCCGATCGTGATTTTGTGGACGCTTGTCAGTCTGCCGAAATCCAGATAGCTGTAGTCGGCCATCAGCACGATATTGCCGAGAATCCGTTGCTTGACGCCGACACCTAGTGTAAAGGATTCTTCTGACTCTTTCAAGAAGAGCGCCTTATACCCTCCGCGAAAAGAGATGAGGTCGTCAAACGTGTATTCTCCCCCGACATTGACGCTTTCGTAGTCATCGCTGGGATGCATCGCGTCGACGGCGACCGTCAGCTTGTTCATCTCCCCCAGGTCGGGCTGATATGCCACGCCGACGCGGAAGTTGAGGGGGAGCGACCATTCGCCCGTGGAGAGCTCCGCGGGAATACGGCCATTGTTGCCCGAACTCGAAGGATCGGAGTCGTACAGCACGACGGCGTTTTGTCCCGTCATGTGCATTTTTTGCCCGAAGTTGGAAATGGACATCCCCAGGACGATCCCCTTGAACGGCGTATTGTACTTCATCCCGACGTCGATCGCGAGCGCGGCCGCGTCCATCTTCCAGATCCGTTCGTAGACATACTTCGGATTGAACCCGATGGCGAAGTTGTCCGTGAGCTTCAAGGCGTACGCGATGCTGAATTCCGCCTGAGAGACGTTGAACACTTCGCCTGTCCCGTCAGGCTGCGTCACGGTGGTCACTTTCATGTCGCTGATGCTCGAGGAGGTGATGCTCATCCCGAGACTTCCGAGACTCCCCAGGCTGATGGAACCGCCGATGAAATTGTATCCGATGTCGGCGATCCAGACCGTGTGGTCGAACATCACCCCGTTCCCCAGTGAGGCGATGCCCGCCGGGTTCCAGTAGAGCGCGGACCAGTCGTCCGCCACCGCCACAAAGGCGCTCCCCATCGATGCGGCCCGCGCACCCTGGCTGATCGAAAGGAACGCCGCCGCCGTTGTTCCTTTCTTCGACACATCGCTTTTGAAATTCTGTGCAGCGGCCACCCCTCCTCCAAGGATCGTGAGGAGAAGGGCATAGACGATCGTTTTCATGTGCGTTGTCACCGTTGTGGTTTAGTTGATGACGGCAAACTTTCCAATATGCACGCCGATGCCCGGGGCATCAACGTGATAGAGGTAGAGTCCGTAGGCGAGGTTCATGCCATCGTCCGTCACGAGATCCCACGGCATGGAACCATCCGCTGCGTTCGAGTCCTTGACGAGAGTCTTCACCAGATACCCCGCCACCGTAAAGATCCGGATGGTACATTGGGCGGGCAGGTGAATGAATTCGATCTTCCGATCACCCCGCCCCGTGGAGAAGAGCGTCTTCCGTTCCCACGATGCGGCTGCGACATACGGGTTCGGGACGACATCGATCCTGCTGAGCTGGTCTTTTCCCAGCGCGGGATCCACATGCGCCTCATGCGTCCGGAACTCGAAATAGTCTCCCTGCGCGAATGGCTTGCGCGTCCTGAACACGAACCGGTCGCCATCCTGCGGGGGTTGGGGATTGATTCCCGGACCCCGGTCCCACGTCAGCATGTACGTCAGGAAATAGGTGTTCTGGTTCACGTACCCTTCGACAATCCGGATCGTGTCGCCAAAGCTCAAAGTCCCGCTCCGGTCCGCGTCATCGATGATGAACTTCGCCGTTGTTCCGCTCGTCACGTTGGTAATGTGGAAGTTCGCCCCGATCTTGGGGAACCGCGGCGGAGCATCGAATGCCGCGGTGTCCACGATCGTGCCGTACCAGCGGAGCTCATAGTCCCCCGGCCATGCCACATCCCTCGCGATGTTCAGATTGTCCCGCATCGGACGGATGAAGACTCCGGGCTGGCCCACGAGCCAACCGGCAGAGGTATCGACCACGGATACCGACGTGTCGTTCTTATACGTCATCGTCATGCCGTCGAAGGGCGTGCTGAAGACCGATGGGCCGAAAAACGTGCTGCTGACATGTCCCAGCAGAGTATCCGTCGAACCGGACGTGTTGATCCGGACGAGACTGTAGGCGGTCGTGGCGTACTTGGGAATCGCGCCGGCGGCATCAAAGATCAGGCGGTAGGTCGTCGCATCCTTGATCGCGCCGGGGTCAAGCACATCGAGATGGATCGATCCGGTGCCGATGCCCTGCGTCACTTTCGAGAGCGTCCCTTCGATTTGCGGCGGCACGTAGCCGGCCGATGCCGCATTCGGAGTGAGGATCGCGCAATTGATGTCGATGAACTTCAGGTTCCCGGCGAAGTCCTCGGTGATGATCTTCGGCGACTCTGTCGGTTGGAGACCGGTGATTCCCTTGTTCGGATCACCCATGTCGTAGGAGACGACGGCATAGTAGTACCGCACGCCGTTCTCCACTGTCGTATCCACGTACGAGTGCTGGAGGCCGGTATTCGATCCGCGCCAGAACCGGGCACCGTTGATCCCGACGGGGTCGGGTCCGGCGATACTGTCCTTCAGGTCGAACTGGGCGATCGGTTCCCAGTACCGTTGGTTCCCCTGCGAATCGGTGATTAATTTGATGTCGTTGAACTCGGCGTCCTGACTCCGGTACACGAGGTACCCTTCGAAGTCATACTTGTTGCCAAGGAACGGATCGCGCGACAGCTCTGCCCTGGCATCCCAGTACAGATAGACCTTGTGGTCGCCCGCCACGGCATTGACGCGCGGCGTATACGGGGGCTTGGAAAAATTGTAGTTCGCGTTATAGATGTTTTGCACCGTGATCTTGTTGAAGACGAGCGCGTCGAGATCCATTCCGTTGATCAACGCCATCGAGAATCGTTCGCGGTGCCCGGTTTTCAGCGGGAACGTTCCGGAGGCGAAGACGATTCCGATATTGCTGTTTTGTACCAGCGTATCGACGAACGCATTGTTCATCCGCTTCCACATGACATCGTCGTTCTTCGGCCAGACGCCGGTGGGTCCCTTGTCGCCCAGGACATTGAGGGCGACCGCAGTCAGACCGATCTGATCCGATTCGTCCTTGTCCGTCTCGTCGAAGTTCGGCTCGCCGTGAGTCGGCTTGCCGTCGGCTTCCCCTTCGTCCGGTCCCGTATACTGCAGATCAAACGGCCCGACGCCATCGGCGCCGACATCGTCATTCAGCGGCTCGCCGACATCCCATTTGCCGTTGCCGTTCAAATCCGTGTAGGGAACCCAGTTGTGATTATCGTCGATATTGTTGTCACGCGTCTCGTCGACCATTCCGTCTTCATCATTGTCAATTCCATCCCACGGGTTCCCGGGGCTTTCGAGATAGGCGTATCCATAGTATCCCGTTTTCCAGTTGTCGGGATAGCCCACGCCGCCTTCCGCCCAGGAGTAGCACAGGTCAAGCGTCGTGCTGTAGTAGGCGCTGTTCGCAGGCGTCGAGTTCTGGAAACTGCCGACCCCCGGGTCCGAATAGAACCCGAAGGCGCACGAGTCGTAGTCATGATCCGAAATGTTGACGATGTCGTAGTGCCAGAAAATGCAGTCTTCGGCCAGGACGTGGGTCCATTGGAACCCGCGGACCTCGACGCGGATCCCCAGCCCTCCCCGATCAGAATCAGCTGCAATCGGGAAGTAACTATAGGGCGGCCGTGTAAATTCCTTGTCTTTTGAATCGTCGACCACAAAAAAGGTTTCGAAGTCGGCATTCATCACGCCGCGGCCGAAATACCCGTACCAGTACCCGTCCCAGGCGGGAGTCGTCCGGCCGTCGGCTCGCAGTGCAACGGGCCAGTGCGCCGGCCAGGAGGACGAATCAACGTTCACTGCCGGCTTGGGCTCCTTCGCGGATTCATTGATGTATCCGGGAACCGGCTCGAGGTCCCACGGATACTGGGGTCCGCGGAGAGGATCGTAGTCGAACTCTTCCCGGTAGTGGGCCTCGATCGGAGTAATGACCCGGCCGTTCGGGAGATAGACCTTCGCACCGATCAGCACGGTGAGGCCGTCGATATAATTGTGTCCCGACCCTTTGGGCCACTCACCGCCCATGCCGTCCGGCCAGTGCGCAACCTCGGTCGTATTGAAATAGATGGTCCGGATACGATTCCCGTCCATCACGCCTTTCCGTTGATACTGATAGTCTCCTTTTGCGTCGTTGCGGTACAACTGCGTTGACGTACTGACCTGACCGTATGCGCCTGCAACGCCCGCGAACATGGAAACAAGGAGGACAGCGAGGATTCGTTTCATAGGATTTTCTTTCATGGCTCAGAACTCCACAGACAGACCGAAGCGCACCTCACGCGGTGCGGAGAAGGAAGTCGGGTCGTTCAAATACTGGTCCACGGTGTTCAACCCGTGGATCACTCCCCCGAGGGAGGTGAAGATGTCGAGATTCGCCCGGCCCGTGCTCGCGTTGACGTTCAGCTCGTTTTTGATATCGAGGAGGTTGTACACGAGCATGAATGCGTTGACGTTGACGCCGAGCAACGGGAAGGACTTTTCCGCCCGAAGATCGAGGTTGAAGAACGCCGGCTTGCGCCCGCCGTTCTCAAACCGGAGTCCCTGCGACGTGCGGACATCTTCGGTGTAGGGGTACGCCGACCCGTACTGAAAGATCAGGCTCGTTGTCCAATCGCCCGGCTTGCCGACGGTCGCGATCAGATTGAGCGTGTGGCGTTGATCCCAGTCGAGCGGAACGACCGTCTTCGGGGTCTCGACAGGAGGACTTGTCTGATTGTTGTAGAACACCGTCCTCGGATCGGAGGAATTGCCTTCGGCGATCTGGAACGTATAGTCCGCCTTGATGCTGAAATAGTTCGCCATCCGCCGCTCGACGGAAAGGACGACACCGCGCACGTTGGCGTAATCACGGTTGATGTACCGGGCATATTCGCGCCCGTCGTAGGTCTGGATGATTTCCATCCCCAAATAATTCCGAATGTCGCGATAGTAAACGGACGCATCGACCGAGAGGACGTCGAACAGGACCTGCTGGAGGCCGATTTCATAGCTGACGGTGCGCTGGGCATCCAGATCGGGATTCCCCGTGATCGTGGAAAGCGAGCCCGCGGAAGAAACCAGGTAGTCGGAATTTGTATAGAGATTGTCGTATCCCGGAATCTGGAAGAAGTGTCCGTACGAGAAGTGGACGATCCCCTGATCGGTGATCGGGAACGAAACGCCGAGCCGGGGGCTGAGCTGATATTTCTTCGACGCCCTCCTGGACACGCCGGCGCCGGGGAACGTCGTGTTGTTCGTCGGGTTCTTCAGGTCCGCCGGGTACGAAGCCGCCGGATTAAAATAGTCGAACCGTATGCCGGCGTTGATGATCATAATGTCGTATTCCATCTTGTCCTGCACGTACGCCGACAGTTGGACCGGTTTCATCAGGTACGCCTGGTTGCCGATGGCGCCGAGATTCGGATATCCGAGCGTGAAGACCGGATTTCCCAGGGTATCGTACACGCCGGCGGTGAGGTTCACCATGTTGTACCCGTGGCTGTAGAGCCGGTAGAGATCCGCCTCCACTCCCGCGCCGATCTTGTGTTCCTGGGACACCTGCGAGGTGAGAGCCCATTGAAGAAGATGCGTGCGCGTGCTGCGCTCATACCGGTTGGCGTAGTTGCCGCCGGAGCGGAAGGTATAGTTTGACTGGGGATCGCCGCGATCGGGATCGACATACCGCGGATCGTAAGGATTCGCATAGAGGTAGCCGCGATAATCGAAATAGTTGTAGGCGTATTTCAATGTGTAGAATGTACTCTGGGTCACGGCATGCGTGAACTGGAAATTGTACATCTGGCCGGTATGGTAGTGGTTCATCACGCCATCCGGCACCCACTTGTAGGATTGATCGTAGTATTTGTTCCAGGAGTGTTCGTAGTTCCCGGACAGGGTGACTTTCATATTCGAAAATGCATAGGCGACTTTCCCCGTCCCGGAAGCGCGTTCGCTCGGGTTCATCGAAACAAATGACCCGTCACCGCTCGGGAAGTACGCAAGGTTGTCGTACGTGTTATACACCCGCTGGCCGTACAGGTACCCTTCCTCGTTCAGATACCTCCCTGCCGCGAAAAATGTCAGACCGTCGAGCAGCAGCGGCCCGCTCAGCGTGCCTTCCAGATCGCGCGTCCGCGGAACCGAGTAGTGGTCCAGATGTTCGAAGACGTCCGTGTGCGTGGTAACAAAGTCGCCGACGTATCCGGACAACGATCCGTGATAACTCGACGAGCCCTCCTGCGTCACGATATTCACGACGCCGGACATCGCCTGTCCGTATTCCGCGTTGAACGCGCCGCTGATGACTTCCATCTGGCTGATCGACGAATTCTCCACGGTGAGCCCCCGGCCGTTGTTGTACGGGTCCGTCACCGATACACCGTCGACCAAATACAGCACTTCGTCGCTCCGGCCGCCGCGGAAGTGGCCGCCGATAACCCCGGCCTGCAAATTGATCACCTGATCGACGTTTTCGACCGGCATCATCTTGATGTCATCGGAGGAGACCGTGACGGATGTCGACGTGAGGTCTTTCTGTACGAGCGGTCGCTCGGCGGTGATGACAATCTCGGCGACGTCGACGGCGGAAGAGTTCATCCTGACGTCAAGGTCGGTGGTCAGATCGATCTTGACTTCCACGTTCCGGATGACCGTCCGTTGATAGCCCACCAGGCTCACGGAGACGGAATACGTCCCCGGGGGGATGTTGTTGATAAAGAAGTACCCGTCGACATTTGCTGCTGTCCCGAGTTTCGTCCCATCGATCACCACGCTCGCGCCGGGAAGCGGCTCTTTTGTGTGACTGTCAAGAATGTGACCGGCGATTTTGCCGGTCTGGCCCGCAATGGTCAACCCGGCGAAGAGCACCAGCGCTGCGGCGACGAGCGCCAGTCTGCGCGATGCATCGGGACACGGCTTCACGGCATTCTTCCTTTCAATTGAAATCGAATCGGAAAACGGGGACGGCAGTCGGTCCGGCCGGTGCGGGAGGCGATACGGCGTACCGCCTCCGCGCATCGGACGAACCTGCCATCATGGTTCGGCCTTCGTCGTTCCTGCCGACTACTTCACGAGGGCCATTTTCTTCACATCGTGGAACGAACCGGATTCAATCCGATAGAAATACACGCCGCTGGAGAGCCCGCCCCGCATATTCGAGGAATTGAAGGCGGTCTGGTGAGGTCCGGCACTCTGGACTTCACCGTTCACCAGCGTGGCGACTTCACGCCCGAGCACGTCGTACACCTTCACGCTGACCGGGCCGGACTTGGCCAGGCTGTAGCGGATCATCGTGCCGGGGTTGAACGGGTTCGGGTAGTTCTGATCGAGCGCGTACACGAGCGGAGTGTTCCCGTTCTGGCTCACGCTGTTCGGACTCATGAGCTCGCCGATCCAGGTGTGGGTCCAGTAGAACATGTCCGACCAGGAGTTGTCGTTGTTGAGGACGGAATAGCACAGAATGCCCTCGCGCGTGTTGCTGGCCACCGCGTCATTGTCATTGATCGAGAAGTCGATGGGGATCCGCATCCCTTCCTTCCACGAGAAGACCACATCGTGGCGGGCCGGGAGAGCGGCGGCGAGCGTCGTCAGAGGAATCTTCGCTTCCACAACGTATCCGGGGAGCAAGCCCTTCTGGATCCAGGCATAGTTCGCGCCGGGGGTCATCACCGTCGCACCACCGTCGTTGTCGATCCGGATCCTGTTGATCGAGAACCGGAGATGATAATCGGGGGTCGCGCCGCCGGTGTAACCATGGTGGTGCTTGCCCCTCCAGTCGTAGAGTCCGATGAAAAGATCGGGGCAATCCCACTAGTAGTCGGTCCCGGTGGTATCGGCACTGACGACATCGTCCGTAACATCGAACGCCACATACAGGTTGTCGGCATCGAATGCGATGTACGCCTTGACGGAGAGATCGGCGTCGTTGGTGATCGTCGTGTTCGTGGCGGCATGCGCAGTCCCGTTGTCCTTCGAGAGGATGATCGGGGTGATGCCGGACCACTCGGCGAGATCACCGTCGGCCGTGAAGGTCGTCGGCGGAACTTTCGAAATGGTCGGCACGCCCTTTGCAAGCGACGTTACCGAAGATGACATCACGGCCGGCGTGCTGACATTGCCTGCTGCGTCTTTCGCGGTCGCGCCATAGTAATACGTGAGGTTCTGGTCGATCTTTGGTGCACGCAGGACATGGTTTGCCATCTGCGTCGCAGTCGCGATGTCGTACGGCGGGAGATCTTCCACCGTCGGATCGGCAAGGTCCGTCCAGGCCTTTTCGGAGAAATACACATTGTATTTCGCTCCCGGCTCGCCGGGCGTGTCGCTCCACGTAATCAGGTTAATGTAGTTGGATCCGTACGCAAGAAGGTTTGTCGGCGGATTCGGCGGTATGGCGTCGATGGTCGGATTGCCGGTCCAAAGATTGGTGACATAAACCACCTTCCCAACCTTGCCTGACGCTTCGGCCATAAGATTGAATTTCGTGACCGCGCCGGAATCAAACGCTGCGGCACCATCCTGGATGACCATGTCTTTCAGCGAGAACGAGTACGCATGCCACATCGTATCGGCAATGGGGGGGAACACCGTTCCCCGTTTTCCGTTGGCCGATTCGAATTGGACGCGCATCGCCCCGGTGCCGGTGTCGCACTTCATATAGAACTTCACGCTGTCCACGGCCCATGCCCCGATCATGTCGACCGGCGGAACGATGTCGCCGCCCCAGCCCGTCCAGCCATTTCCATATTGATCACCCTGGACCCATTTGATTGCACTGCCGTTCGGGACAAAGCTCGCTCCGGGAACCACGGAGAGGGCAGAGTTTCCCCAGGTCCAACTCGTAAAGGTCGACGTGAAGTCCTTGCCGGTAAACATGACCACCGGCGACGCGCGATGTCCAAACCGCGTGAAGTTGTCGAACTTGACCGTCAGAGAATCGGCGTCGATGGTCGTGGAGACCGCAACAAACCGGAATCCGGCAATCTTGTCCATATCGAGGATGCTGTTGTTCGCCGGCATGTTCCAACTGGTCGGCGCGTGGATAAATCCTGTCGTGTCCGGCGACTCAGCACCCGTGCTCACGCGTGCGGTCAACGGTACTCTGACGTTGACCCAGTCTGCGTTGACGTTGTCGAGAAGGTAGGGGTGCTCATAGATGAGCTCTTCGATCGTCCCACCCGCTTCGATTTGATCGAGAAGATGGATACGGAAGACGATGTTCAACGGAGCGGCGGGAGCCTTTGTGACTTTCATCCAAAAACTCAACGAGTCACTCGAGCTCCAGTCCTGCAGGGTGGCATAGTCCATGCCGATCATGGCGTACGTGCCCCACGCATGGGTGGACGCGAGCATGATTTGTTGCTGCAACGATGACCCTGACCCGCCAACGCGATCGAGGCTATCGGAGGTGAAGATATTGATGGTGCTCCCTTCGATCAGATTCCGATATACGGTATCCGGTCTCGGGGTATCGAAACTGTCTATCGTCGTTTGTGCGAAGACAGACATCGTTGTCGCGATGAGCGCGCCAACAAATAGTTTGAGTCGCATGTCTGAACCTCCTTAGTGGATGAAACACCGGGCTTCCCGAGGGAAACCCCTGGAATTCAAGGAGAAAGAATTCTGCACACCAGCGGCACAGCAAATGGTTATAGGAACGGCCTCATCGCATTCTCCCCGGTAAAGTGGGTGGATTCGTGGATTGCGCGTGCTTCGAACTACAGAAAGATCTCGCGGATATACACCGGGATCGGGCTGTCGTGGATCACGGCGTCCGGCGTCTTCAGAAGCGCCCGGACCCTGGCCGTGTCGATCGCGACGCGGTACTGCCCCTCGAGGGCGGGCAGTTCCGTCGCCAGGATGCTGTCTGCTTTCGCATCCCGGGCGAGGCTTGTCATGTTGAACTTGAAGAACACCTGCTCTTCCGAAACAGGAGAGTGCTTTTTGAACCGTTCAACCTCTTCCGGCGTCACGGGAATTGCTCCGCGACGCGATGTGTAGTAGGCGTTCGCGAGGGTTTCGTCGCGTTGCAGCGCGTATTCGTAGAGGACATCGGGGTCTTCGGCAAATCCCTGGCGCGCTGCTTCTTTCAGAAGATACTGGTTCCTCACGATCCCACCGATGGCGTCCTTCAGATTCTGTGGCGAGCGCACGCGAGGACGCAGCGAACCGGGCATCGTTGCGAGCGCTGCAATCAGTTCTCTGACGGTGAGGTTGCCGTCACGGTGCGTGGCCACCGTTTGACCGCCGATGGCATTGAGGTCGACGGCGAGAAGCTGGATTTCGTCGCCGGTCACGTAGACGTTCTGCATGTTCATCGGGTCGACGTGCGATTCCTTGACGCGTTGCCAGAAGTATTCCGCCACCTGCCAGAAGACACCCGGATTGAGCCGGAGGTCCTTGTCCCGCATCATCGTTGCGATGTAGTGGCTCGCAATCGAGTCCGATTGACGGTCCGCAATGAGCTTGTCGATCTTTTCCTTTTGCGATGCAAAGTCGTTTTCCGAAAGGAATTTCTCCTCCGTCCCGCCGACGAGTTTCACCATGGCAAAGCCGCCGCCGGAGCGAATCGGACGCGAGACCGCGTCGACGCCGCTGGTGAACAGGAATTGCTCAAGCTCCCGCGGAACGGATCCGACTTTTGCCGCCGTTTCCGTCCCGACACGGATCGATGAATCCCGCGGGACCGCGACGCCGGAGACGCCGTGCGTCCGGAATTGTTCGAGGCAAGAGAGACACCGGGCCGAGTCGCGGGCGAAAACGTATTCGTAGTCCACGCTCTTCTTCATCCATCCGTACAGCCGACGTTCCTCGCCCTCCGTGATCCGCACACGCCCCCGCACCTCGCGCCGGTACAGGCCCTTGATCATCTCCTTCTCCTTCAAGAAGGTCAGATAGCCGCGCATTGCGCTGTCGCGTTCCAACCCGAGCTTTTCCGCCTCCTGCGCGTAGAGCTTTTGCGTGACCAAGGCACGCGTTTGGGCAAGGTGCGACTGGATCTCCGTCTCGCCTCGCTTCCACGCCGGATGCAGGACGTACGACCGGTTTAATTCCTTGACTTCGATGACCCGGTCGCCGACGACGGCAACGGCGTCTTTCGGGGGTTCGTGCGTGCTGCATCCTGCGATGGTGAGCGCAGCCAAAATGCATGTCGACCAAGAACGCTTCATGGCTTTCCAACGTCCAGATGTTTTTCGAGCACCGACGCCGTGCCCTCCACGGGCACAACACGCCGGCCGAGAAGAAGGCTCACCACCAGGCAGATGAGCCCCACGACAAAGAACAATCCCAGCGGCAGGACCGCCGAAGTCTCCCAATCCGCCCCGGTGGCGGCGACAACGGAGAAATATCCGCCCACAAGCAACCACCCTGCGCCGACCGCAGCGATCGCTGCAATGGCCCGCACCTTCGACCAGAAGAGTCCCAGCACGGCGACGGCGACGATGGGGGCGACGAGAAGCATAGTCGCGTGCACGGTGGTCATCACCAACGCCCCTTCTGCGAGGAGAAGCGTGGACACGGCGAGGATCGATACGAGCACGACCAGCGTCACCGAGATCCGTCCGATCAGGACCAGTCCGGCGTTGTCCACCGACGAGCGAAACCGCCGGAAGGCATCCATCGTCATGACCGTCGAGATCGACATGAAATCCGACGACAGTGACGCCATGGCAAGCGCGAGGATTGCGGCGCCGAGACTGCCGCGCGCGACGCCGGCCCGGCTCAGATCGATCTCGATCAGGCCGCGGTGGCCGTCGCTGACCAGCGCAACGACCGCTGCGATGAGGAGGACCGCAGCCGCCATTGTCCCCTTCCTGACGGCGCCTGTTGAACCCGAAGCGAAGACACGCTGGGCGGCCGATTGATCAAGACAGCCGTGCCACACGCCAAGCATCGCCATCGCCAGGATGAAGGGAATCAGGGAATCCACCGCCCCCGCCTGTTTGAAGGGGATCACCAGCGAAGTGAGAGGAACCCGTATCATCGCCACAACCACGATGCCGACAATCGCAACGAGCGCCTGAACCCGCTGGGCCGCGATCACGGCGGGGAACCCCCCGGAAACCGCGAGGAGGCCCGGCAAAACGACCATGAGCAGACCGGTCGACAACGGCTCCCAGCCGGCAGTTGATTCGAGAAGACGCGTTCCCAGAAAAATCGAGAGCGGTATCCGCACACAGAGCAGGAGGATCGTATAGAGGATTCCCATCACCAACCCGACGTTCCTTCCCATCCGGCGTTCCAGGATTTCCGGAACGGAAAAAAGGATGTCGCCTCGAAAGAGCTTCGCATACAGAACGCCGAGCAACAACAGCCCGAAGCCAAACGCGAAAGCGAGGATGAGCAGTGATGTCCCGACCGTCCCGGTGAACAGTCCGATGGGGAGCAGATTCCACAACGACCCCGCAAACAGCGTCAGGCCGATCGTCGCCGCCCCCAGGGAACGACCACCGAGGAAATACTCCGTCGGCGTCCGTCGAAGAGGAAGGCGCACGGCCGCGAGTCCGAATCCCACCGCGATCAGAAGGGAGAGGAGAACGATGATGCCTTCGTATGTGCGTCCCAAGGGTTCCAGGGGTTCGCCTTGCTGCTGCCTTGTGAAGTGGAAAGTGAACCGTAGACTGCCGACTCTCTTTGGCAGCGATCTCAGTTCAACGACAGTGATTCGTGTGGGATGGTTCTTGTGAGTTGATCCCTGTCATCGGACAAGCACCATCGCTTTGGTTGAGACAACGTTGCCCGCAGTGAGTCGATAGTAATACACGCCGCTGGAAAGTCGACTGGCATCGAACGTGTACGAAAATGCTCCTGCGTGGAGTCTACCGTTTGCCAGCGTTGCGACGTTGCGGCCGAGAACATCGTAGACGACGAGACTGACCCAACGGTCTTCTGACAACTGTCCACTGATGACTGTTGTCGGATTAAACGGATTCGGAAAGTTCTGCTCCAGCGCAAACGTGCGCGGCGCCGTCGCGGCGGGTTCGACACCGAGCACTGCGGTTTCGCTCGCGGTCTTGTAGGCGCGGTATGCATTCCTGATGTGCGTGGCGACGGGCTTGATTGTGGAGTGGTCCATCTTATAGACGCCCATCGTTTGCGCACCGCTCGGCTGCTGGATCGTGCACCAGTCGAAGATGCACCACCAGGTCGATGCGGCGAGAGGCATCCCCGGTCGATAAACCCCGTTGCTGTCGACGGCGACGAACTGGTTGAAGGCATTGAAGGTGTTGTCGAACACCAGCGACTGCTGGCTCGCGGAACCGAGATTTTCCGTCGACCAGTAACCGAACTCCGTGTCGATGATCGGTTTCGCCGGAAGGTTCACCAGTGCGTTCAGCAGGAACTGAACCGTCCCGCCAAAGTTCGAGGTCCCGTAGAAGATGCCGAAATACATCGTCCACCCCGCCACGTCGCAGAACGCCTGCGTCGGGTCCGCCGGGCCCGGCCGGTCAGCGGCCGCCGATTGCGTGACGAACCGGCCGTCGGGATACTGCGTGTCCAACTCCGTGTTCAGACGCTGAATGAAGGCGCCCCGGTTCGTCTGATCGAGACATTCGTTGCAGGTGCTCCAGAAAAGGATGCTCGGCCGGTTGCGATCGCGAAACACCATTTCGCGCCACATCTGCTCGTGAATGTGGCGGTGCTGATCCTGGTTCGCCCACGCATCGGCTTCGTCGAACCACCAGACGGGAATCTCTTCGAGCGTTGCAATGCCGAGACGGTCGGCCAGGAGATACGTGAAAGGATGATTGGGGTAATGGGCCGTCCGGAGAAATGTCGCATTGAGGTCGACCACCTTCAGCAGGTCCGAATAAATGATGGAGTCCGGGAGGCTGCGTCCGTACCGATAGTGATCTTCGTGACGGGCAATTCCGGGGAAGAACATCGGCTTCCCATTCAGCAACAGCGTATTCCCGTGGGTCGATAGGATCCTGACGCCGAATTGAACGCACTGTTCGTCCACAACCGCCGCGCCGTTCTTGAGCACGACCCGCATGATGTAGAGCGAGGGATGCTTGGGTGACCAGAGTTTTGGTGAAGGGATCGTCAGCGATGCGACGACTGTGGGTGTGCTGTTCGTGTCAATGGTTACCAGGGCCGGGAGGCTTGTCACCGGCGCACCAATCAAATCTGCGGGCGATTCGGCCCGGATCGTCGTGGAATCGACCCGCGCCTCATAAACTTCGAAGGCCACGGAACCGGTGAACTGCGCGCCGGAGCGGTTCCAGATGGCCGACGTGACGCTGATCCGGCCGTCGATCGAAACGGGAACGACCTCGGTCCGCGCGATGGAGATGAGATTCGAAAATTCCAGGTAGACGTCGTGGATGATGCCGGTATAATTGAACCAATCGGGTTTGTGGTTCTGGTTGCCGTACGGCACGATATCGCTCCGCGAGCCCCACGGAGGATTGTCGACCCGCACTACGATGACGTTCGCCGAGTCGAACCGCAACGCCGGCGTCGCATCGAAGGAGAACGATGTGTACCCACCCTCATGATAGCCAAGGTAATGCCCGTTGAGCCAGACGTCCGCGACATAGTTGACAGCATAGAAATTCAGCCGCGCAAATCTCCCCTGGAGCGAGTCAGCGAGGGTAAAGGATCGGCGGTAGAAGACTCCATCTTCATAATCTTCGGGCCGCACGTCGACGCCGTTCATTGTGTTCTCGACGGCCGGCAATACCTTGATGGGCCAGGCGCTGTCATCGAGTCCCGGGAGTGTCCGGCCCGCCGCCTCAGAAAGAAGAGCGGCGTAACCGGCGGAGTCTCTCAGCCCGAGCGAGAGATCATGGTTCGCTGCGAACCGCTGCTTGCGCCACGTGCCGCTCAGGTCCAGGGCGGGACGGTGCTGCTTCTCAAAAGAGGGGACCGGCATGCCGTTCTGATAAGGAACAGCGACCTGAACGATCGATTGTACCTCGAACGTCGGGGGAAGCGTGCCGATCTGGGAAAACGACACGGCGGAGGAGAGCAACATCGAAATACCGTAAAGCAGGCGGTATCGAGGCGTCATGCGGAGCCCGCTGATGATAGACGACGTAGAGAGCGAACAGGTACACGGTGAGATCGTCAGAAGACTTCTGCTTCGACAATGTGTCGACGGACTCTTCTGCCGAACTCAAGAAGGTTGGCGCATGAACAGGGGACGGATAGTCGCGCCGGTGAGGTCAGTACAACTGGTGTGCCAACACAGAAATGGCAATTCTGTCGCGAGGGGAGGCGTTCTGCCTGGTTCGAGATCGGGGAGTTATCGTCTTGATAACGGAGGCGTTATCAAATCGTTATCGCATGACGATAATCCGGTGCGTGAGACTTCGTCCGTCTTGATGAAGGGTAAGGAAATAGGAGCCGCTTGCTAATCTATCGTTGGTCCACCGATATTCGTGCGTACCCGCTCTCATGATGCCGAGATCCATCATGCCGACTTGTCTGCCAAGCGTATCATGCACTTGGAGCGCGACACCGCCGGTCGCCGGTAGCGAAAAACGGATCACGGACGATCCGTTGTAGGGGTTCGGATAGACGGAAAAACCCATTGGCGGCACACCTTCCGACGACTGACGCAAGCCGGTCGGGCCCGAGACGCGTTCGATGCTGATGCCGCTCAATGTTGTCGAATCGACAGAGGCACCCATCCAGATATTAATGACATTGTTGGAGACAATGACGGACGGAGCCACTACATCATACGCGGAGAGGAATCCTGCCTGCTGAAAGATGTCAAGGTCCGTGAACAGTTGCGCCCCATCGATCTTCGCGCTGAAGAGCCGCTTCCCTGCTGTTGCATACCGATCTTCCATCATTTTCAGTGTAACGTTGTATGTCCCGTTCGGCACTCTCACGTTGTAGCCTGCGAGTCCATGAACAAGCGACCGGTAGAGATCCGGCTCCGTGGTCCCGGCAATAGGAGATGAACCGGACACGGAAACCTGAGTCCCTCCGATTCCTCCGTACTCTTTCCACTCCGCCCAGGTCGAGTCCGGCAGAGATCCGGCACTCCCCTGACCGCCGACGTCGATGCGAATGGGGAATCTCAGCGGCATGGTCACCCGGACATGGTTGAGGCTCATCGTATTGGGAGACGGTGCCCGATCCTGGACGTTCTGAGCGAAAAGAATGAAGGGTGAAGTGAGGTCGATCCCCGAGACTGCCACATCCACCGTGCGTTGATCCGTCCTGAGTTTTGCGCTCTTGTAGATGAGACCGCCGCCGAAATAATTCGCCGCAATCTCCGCCGACGCCGCGCTGACGGGTTCGGAGAAGCGAACAACGAGCGTCGAATCGTAACCTCTGGCCCATATGACGTATGGCGGATCGAGGTCCTGGTCCGCGATCGACCCGCCGGCATATCCGCTGGTAGTGTTGCTGGTGAGGCAGAGGATAAGGTATCCGCCCTGGATGACGGCATTCTCCGCGACAAACTGTGCGTTGTTTCCGTCCCAGGTATGCGTCGCCTTCTGCCACCGCAACGCGTCATGCGATGTGAAGTCGTCGGTCCATTGAAGCGTGAAATTGTCTCCGGTCCCGGGAGTGTAGGAAGAGTATTTTACCCAGTCGTAGTATGCATAGACCGGAAGCTGACTCGCAGAAAAGGTCCCCGCCCAATCCACTGCAGACGGCTGCCAGACGTTCATCATGACCTTCTGCGGTTTGGTGAGAAGTGCGATATGACTCCCGGTCTGGCGATAGACTTCTTCTCCATCCACGCGCCAGGCGACATAATCAGGAGTCCATTCGATCCCGATCACGTGGAACCCTGCGTGCGGATTGAAGGGAACGACCTGTCGCTGGACATGGTTGTCCGCCTGCGTGGGAACGATGGTATTGAACTGGATTTCGTTTGAGTACCTCCCCATGGTCTCAACGTCGATCTCATTCCATGGAGAGGCAGAATCATAATAGGTGAAGAAGGACGACAGCATCCCGGAGACCGGCGCCGAGCGCATGCGGATTTCAAACCTTCCGTAGGTCATCGTCCCGATCGTGCGGTACTCCGCGCCACGGTACGGTTTCTGCGCAACAGCGTCGAGCGGTCGGCTGACAGCGAGAAGAGCGATGAGCGTCAATGCATGGGTGAATTTCATACCTGTTCTCCAAACGATGATACCCGGGAAAGGATCAAGAGTCGCAGGACGGTGGTCGATCCTCTGACCACCGATGACGCGCCTTATTTCAGTCCCAACTCTTTGCACATCCTGTGATAGTTCGGCGGCGCCAAACCGAGTTTCTTCGCCGCTTCGGCATCCGACGACGATTGATCGCGAATGAAACGAAAATACTTTTCGCGCACCAGATGTTCCATTTGCCGCCACGATGGAATCGACTCCCCGGGCTGGACGTCGATCAGGAAACGATTCTCATCCGCCGGTCCCCTCACCCGTTTGCCGAGCGCGACTTCAGTCTGCGCCGCGGTAATGACGCTCCCCCCGTCGAACGCCAGTCGCTGGAGAACGTTCTTCAGCTCCCGCACGTTGCCCGGCCAGTCCTGTTGCTCAAGCAGGCGCATTGCTTCGTCGTCGAACGCGGGTGACGTCCGGTTCATTTCCGCGGAGAATTGGAGCATGAAATTGGTCACCAGCACCCGGATATCTTCTCGCCGCTCCCGCAGTGGAGGGACGCGGACGGGCAGCACGTTGAGCCGATAAAAGAGATCTTCCCGGAATCGACCCCGTTCGACCTCCTGGAAGAGATCCTTGTTGGTGGCGGCAATAATGCGAACATCCACCTTGATTTTTTCCGTTCTTCCGATCTTTTCGATTTCACCTTCCTGCAGCACGCGGAGAAGCTTGACCTGAGCAGGAGAGGGCATCTCGGCAATCTCATCGAGGAAGAGCGTCCCGTGGTTTGCGACTTCGAAAAGCCCGAGCTTCCGTTGGTTGGCGCCGGTAAATGCGCCCTTTTCATAGCCGAACAGTTCGCTTTCGATCAGCTCCTGAGGAAGACTTCCGCAATTGACTGGGACGAAGTTTTCGAATCGCCTTCCGCCCGAATAGTGGATGTTCAGGGCAACGAGCTCCTTGCCCGTTCCCGACGCCCCCGAAATCAGCACGGGCGCCGAGGTTTCCATGCACTTTTGCATTTCCCGCCGCAGGTCTTCGATCACCCTCGAACTGCCGAGAATCTGCTTTCCGGCAAGAATTCCCTGAATGGTCTGCGCAAAGCGCTTCTTGGACCGGATCTGTTCCCGTTCGAGTTGCCTCTTGCGGAACGCGTTGACAATGCTCAGAATGAAGTCCGTGGGCTGATAAATCTGGTCCTCGATGTCCCCGGGATACTTGGTGCAATACCAGAACGCCCCCGCCTGCATCAACCGATTCGCAAAGTCAAAGTCGGTGATGTTAATCGTCATCTTCGTGATCACGATAATCTGGAGTGATGCGTCAATCCGCTTGATTTCCCTGATCAACAGTTCACCCATGAGTCCGCCGGCGATCTGGAAATCCATGATCACCAGATCGTAGCGGTCCTTCCCGTTCTTGAGCAGGTCCAATGCGTCGTTTCCGTTGGAGACGGTATCGGAGATCTGAATCCGGTCGGCAAATGGCTTCAGCGTATTAATGACCCGCCGCACATCGAACTCCTCATCTTCGATCAACAGGATGCGTATCCGCTCGCCATCAAGCATGGTGAATGTCCGGAAATGTGTATCGGGTGACGCTTCGGAGGACCTGCCAGTCGCCGCGCGTCACCGGGGAAGGACGGCGTTGCCGGATTCCTCGGTGTGGAGCGCCGCGGCAGCGGCCTCGGTGTTCCGGCCCAGGGGACCGTAGGGAATGGTGAACGTGAACCGGGCTCCCCCGTCCGGCTCGTTCTCGGCATCAAGCTGCCACCCGCAACGCTGCGTCGCGATTTCGTGCGCAAGGTAGCACCCGTAGCCGGAGTGGCGACCGTCGGCAGATTTTGTCGAAACGCTCTCCAGGAACACCCGACGGACCCCCGCCTCGTTCTTCACGAGCAAACCGGGCGGGAGACCGACGCCGTTATCCCGGATGACCACGCCAGCCGTGGCGCTCGCCGCATCGTAGCTGGTCGTAATCGAGACCACGAGATCAACGACGCCGCTGTGTTCGACGCAGTTCTGGATGATCGGTTCGAACGTTTCCCACACAACGAACTCATTGATATGAACGGGGGGAACGTCGTCCGCAAGCGACAACACAAACCGCACCCCCCCCGGAGCCTTCGTCACACGCTGGAAAATATTGCTGATCAGGAAGCGTATGACGTCGTTGACGTTCGTGCTAAACAGCGGTCCCCGGATGGTCTGGAGGGGCGGATCGAACCATTTCATATCGTAGATGACGCGCGCGATAAAATTCGAATACTTGGTTACCCGGTGCTTCACCTCGTCCATATTCACAGGCGCGAGAGCACGGAGATCGTCCTTGATGAACCCCATGATCTTCTCGGCTTTGTGATGCGTGTGATAAATCCTCTTCGTGAAGAGCAATTCCTTTTCGAAGTGGATCTGTTCGGCGAGATGCTCTTTCTCTTTTTGAAAGAGCAGCTGGAGCGTGTCGTTGCGCTGTTTGAGCGTGTACGACGAGATGAAGAACATCGCAAGCAGGCCGAAAAGGATCAGCGCGGAGAACGTCAGGGAGATCTCATCGTAGTTGGTAATGACCTCGCGGGAGATGAAGGTGAAATCGGGAGTGTTCCGCATGTAGACCGCTCCCATGAATTCACCACGGGGGACGAAGGGGACAAAGACATGAAAGGTCTGTTTTCCCTCGAGAACGCTCCGGATCTGCTCGGTCCGCTTGAGGTCGTTGCTGAGAGTCTGGTACAGGGCGATGGCCTGGAGATGGGCGTTGTTCGATCCCTGCGGGAATCGATTGCCTTCGAACATGTAGGAAAAGAGAACGTTTCCGTCGTCGATCGCCGCCACACCGCTGTCGGTCGGGACGATCACGCAGACTTCTTTGACGTTCTGGTTCAGAAGCTGCTGATTCAGGATGATGTTCAAACCCTGAACGAGTTTCCGCGTATCGCGGACGGACATGGCCGGCTTTCCCTCGTGTCCTTCCAGCAGCAATTCCAGGGAGGTGGTGGTCAGATTGGCGAGACGCTCCGCGGAATCCTGTTGATACCATTCCTGCGTCCTGCCCAGGAACTTCGAAAGCGACGTTTTGTGAAGGACGGAGACAACGAGCTGGAAGACGAGCAGGACAATGAAGAGCACCGTGACATGCTTCAGGTTGAATTGGTGGGCCTTCACGTGCTCGAGGAAACCCTTGCCCCATGAGCCCGGGGCTCCCGGCGGATGGTTGGGCTCCGTCATTCCGTCGCTCCGGCTTTGCGTATGTCACGCGTCGCCTCCCGCAGGGCGGAATCGGGCTCGAGTTCCCCCTTGATGGCCCGGTGGACCGCACGCGAAATGATGTCGGACATCTTTGTGTAGTCGACGAGCGCCGGACGGTGGAAGCCGTCCGCGATCAGGTCCCGGTAAAACCGCAATGTCGGGTGCAGGGCAAGGTACGCCGTGTCGGCATAGACATCGGTTGTGGTGGGGATATAGCCGCCGATCTCAAAGAGTTTCTCCTGAACATCCTTCCGTTGAATGAAGGCGGCAAACTCCATTGCTTCCTTCTTCCTCGTACTGTACTGGGAGATCATGAGGTTCCATCCGCCAAACACCGTCACGGAATTTTTGCCGGGAAAATGCGGGAGCGGGGCGCGCTCAAGGGAATCCACCTTCGGCTGAGCGAGATTTCCGGATTGGAAGCTCTCGATGAAGTTTGGCCATCCGCGCACGCAATACGCGTCGTGGTTCATCGCGTAGGTGTAACTCCGGATCTCATCGAACTCCGTGACCGCCGACGGTGTGATGCCGTCCTTCCGGACAAAATTCACAAGCATGTGCAACGCCTTCCGCGCAACAGGCGATTCGAAATCAAGCGGACGCCGATGGAAGAATTCCCGGTCCTGCCCCGCGATCATTTCAAAATAGCTGCACGTCAGCCCTTCAAAGTCGTTCGCCTGGAACAGGTAAAACGGCCGACCGCTCTTCGCCACGATTTTTCCGAGCGAATCGAACCGGTCCCAGGTCATGGACGCGCGGAGTTCCTTTCCCAGCTGCGCTCCCTGGGGAAGCGCCCGGAAGAGATCTCTCCTATAATAGAGCAGACCGACGTCGAGATACACGGGGAGCGCGACAAGGGCGCTGTCGAAGATGCACGACTCCTGCGCCTGGGGGATGATGTGGTTGCGGAGCTCGGGCGAGACCAGACCGTCGAGCCGCTCACACCATCGCGAAAAGCGCGGCACCCAGATCAGGTCGACGGCAAAAATGTCAAGCCGGTCGCTTTTGTTCCGCAGCGACCGCGCAAGAAGTTCCTTCCGCTCGTTCGTCGAAAATTTTTCAAAGGGGAGATTGACCGGTATGACCTCGATGCGCCCGCGGTGGAGACGGTTGAATTCGTCGATGATCCATTGATGGGAAGGCGAGATGTTGTCCGCGTAATAGACACGGACGACACCGTCAGAGGCGTTGGAAAAGCCACCGAGCCGTTCCAGCAGGAAAACCGAAACGAAAACGATGACAAGGAATGCGGCGATGACTATGGGTATGGATTGTCTCAAGGTGCCGACCAAGGGGGACGGACGGAATGGAATGAACATCTCAGGCGTGGGGAGAACCACCGGAGCCTGCAGCGCCTCGAATCGAGTCAGGCTCGTGTGTCAGCGTTCTCTGAATGTATCAAGAAGGGAAATGAAAGGCAAAACCCCTACCGTGCCCTGCCGAGGACATCCCAGAGCAAATCCCATGTGTGGCGGGGATTCTGCGTCCAGATGGAAAAATAGTATCCGTGTTTCGCCCCCCCGTCTTCCCCCGGAACGGTAAATGAGCCGTAGGTATATGCAAGGTCCCCGGAGCGCGCAATGTCGGCAAAGAGTGGGGTTCGGGCCACAATGATCGATTCATGCGCCAGAAGAGCGGTTGCGTGAGACAGATCGGTTATCGGAAGAGAATCCGGCCTGAGGAGACGAATTTGCGAGGAGAGATTCACACCACTGCCATCGTGGGCGCGAAGAAATTTCGCCCGGGCACCGACGGTGTCAAAGAAGGTCCCTGGTGACAGTTCAGAAGAAATCGTGCGCACGGTGGCGGGATCCTTCCACGTGTTCTCCCGGTGCGCCGCCCCAAAATCAAAAACGAAACGCCATGTCCCATCGGCCTGACGTTTCCATGCCGTCATGAATTCCCCGTGGTAGACCGTCTTCGTCGTATCATCGGTCTCCCAGTCTTCGAACGGCCCCGTCGTAAAGCCCAGGTCTCCCGCCAATGAAACGACTCCCACCGCAGGTCTCCAGCGGAGCATGAGGGTCGGCGAAGGATGCGCGCGAAGCCATGCGGCACCGTTGACCGGATCGGGCCGCAAGAGAACGCCGTCCGGCGCAATGTACGTCCGGAATGCCGAGTCCGCAGAGAGTGCGGTCGCGTGATCGGCAAACGCCTGCTCTGTTGCAAGCAGCGATTGGATCGCGGACGGTTGCGCAAGCCCCGAAGACCAGACGACTGTCAGCAAAAAAGCAATCGTCGCGATGAAGTGGAGCAACGGCGGAGACTGCCGGGGCGCGAGCGGGGCTTCCTGGAGGAGTTTCAGGATGTCGGTCTTCCTCGAACGTGACATGGGAAGCCGGATGCCGCTGTCAAGAATCACGACGCACTCGCCGAACGGGCGCGGCTCGAGCTCTTTGACATTCAGACGGTTGACGAGAAGCGACCGATGGATGCGAAGAAACGCTCCGGGGGCAAATTCCCGCTCGAGTCTGCTGATGCGGTCCCGCAAAAGAAATTTTCGACCAGTGGAATTAATCTCGACGTAATCGCCTTCAGCCGAGATCCATTGGATATCCGTGGGACGGAGGATCAGCGTTCGTCCCCGATGCTTCACCAGGAGGGCATCCTGCATACGACGATCACTCAGCACGTGGAACTCAGTGGGGGATCAGGATTGGCATACAGGTGTATACGGAAGGACCGTGTCCAGGTTTCAACGCCCGCCGCATGCAGTTCGTCGCACCGATGCAGCAGTTCGCAGCAATGAGGGGCCAAGTGCCGATTTTCGCGCAACTTGAAAAGAGGCGGGTCGTATGCTGACGTGTAGTTGAGGTAGTTCTGCGTACCGGTTCTCACGTTTTCGAGAGGAGGATATACAATGAAGTCGCTCAAGCGCTTCGTTCCGGTTGCGATTCTCATCGCAACGTCAACTCTTCTCGGCTATGCGGCCGATCCATCCTCGAAACCTTATAATCAGCCGCTCGCCGAACAAAATCTCCTGGTTGGGGTTGCCACCGACAATCTGGGGCTCAGGCTCAGCGCCGCTTCGATTCTCGCGGAGGTGGGGACAAGCAAATCGGTCATTCCACTCATGGCGATGCTTCACAACGGCTGCGAGGAGGAGAGGATTGTGGCAGCGCTGGCCCTCAGCAAGATCCATGATGAGCGGGGGGAATATGCGGTGATGCGCACCGCGAAATTTGATCCTTCGGAGAAAGTCCAACGGATGGCCGCGTGGTACTACAACGAGTACGCAGTGCCCAAGGCGGCCGCCGAGGCACCGGCTTTTTCATCGCTTTCCTGGATCAACGACGTGACGCCCTACCCGGAGAACTACGATGTCACCGACGCAAACCCGGGGAGCCTCAGCCACTGACGGATTCTCCCTTGCATGTGAGCGGCGTGGAACGATGCTCTGTATCGATCCACGCCGTTTCTGTGCATAGCCTGCAACACCCCCCTACAGCTTCGCCAGATAGTCGATTGTCAGCCTCAGTTGCCGGCCCGGCAGCGGGTAATCCTCGATGAGTTGATATCGGACGTTTTCCAGGTTCTTTCCCGAGAGGATGAAATTCAAGCCGCCGTCACCCAAAGGGACCCGGTACCCGACGGACACGTCAAGCGTATGCACCGCCGGGAGCGAGGTCGTGTTGGCGGCGTCGGTATATCTCCGGGAGAGCGAAACGAGATCGGCAACCACCTCGAGCGGACCGGAAGTGATGCGTGCGCTGAATTTGTTTGTGGCCGATGGTTGATACGGCAGGACCTTGCCGCTGACCGCAGGATCATTGGTCCGGTTCAACGCTTCGATGGTGGTCAACGCCCACGCAAGGCGAAACACGCCGGGGATGAGACTCGCGGACACTTCCGTCTCCAGACCGTGAAGAACCGCCCGACCGACATTTGTCGGAGTCCAGATCCCGGACGGATTCGCCTGCCAGAGGATCAGATCGCGGACATCGTTCGCGTAATATGTCAGCCCGCCGTGGATCTGCGCATCGCCCGGCACCGACAACACGACTCCAGCATCGAGATCCGTCGATTTCTCCGGAGTGAGCGCCGGATTTCCGATCGTGTATCCATCGGAGGGCCAATAGAGATCGTTGAACGTGGGAGCGCGGAACGACCGTCCCGCGTTCGCTTTTATTGTGACGCGTACCGCCGACTTTACCGACGCCGTCAGTCCGAATTTCGGGCTGAGCGATCCCCCGAAGTCCGATGAATGATCCCAGCGGATTGCGGGAACAAACGATAGCGAGAATGTCGATGGTTCGTCGAACGCCAACGGTCGGATATCACCCTGCACAAAAAGCCCGTTCGTCGTCCGCGACGGCTCTCCCGACAACGAATTCCCTGTGTACCGGTCGGACCGAAAACTATAGCCGCCGCTGACGGTCACCCGTGTCGAGAACACGAGGTTGTCATTGACTTCGACGCCTGCCGCCGTGTTCCGGTTGTCGGCGTTCGTCGGAACATAGCTGTCGGGATCCGTGTAGCCGAAGCGAAGCACCTGGAGGTAGCCCTGAATGCTTGCGAGATGCGCCCCGAACGGTTGTTCCACAGTGAGGTTCCCCAGAACATTCCTCGACAGTTTGCGGGCGTGCGCAAGAGGATAGGTGATCGAACCCGGATCCCCCGATTCCTGGTGGAGATATTCGACGTTGAGAAGAACGCGGCCGCCTTCCTCGTCCAGACGCGATTCCACTCTTCCCGTGAGCACATGCGACAGAAGATCGGCGTTCTGTCGTGGAGTTTCCTTCCCATCGAGGCCTACGAAGGAGTACGTATTGTCGCTCTGAAGATAGCGATAGGCAAACGACGAGAACATTCTCCCCAGACCGAACGAACCGCCGATATGCGCGCCGCGTGTACCGAACGAGCCAATGCTCGTCCCTGCGGAGAGACTTGAGCCGCCCGACAGCGTTGGCGAGCCGGTGATGATATTCACGACGCCGCCCATCGCATCCGCACCATATTGCGCCGAAGCTCCGCCGCGGACGACTTCGATCCGTTGGACGGATTCCAGCGGCAGCGTACTCAAGTCGATCTCACCCGATTGCGCAGAGCCGAGGCGCTGTCCGTCCAGCAGGATCAGGACCTGATTGGCAGTGGAGCCGCGGATGGAGAGTGTCTGGATGTCCCCCAACCCGCCATACGATTGCAGAAGAATTCCGGGAATATATTCCAGCAATTCCCCAAGGTTTTCCGAGGAGCGCATCCTGAGATCGGATGCAGAGACCGCGGCGATCGAGAACGGGACGTCGTCCACCGTTGCCGCTTCCCGGGTCGCGGTCGTGACGACCGGATCAACGGAATAGACGGCCTCCGCAAGCCGAACCCGCATGGGAGCCGCACTGCTATCGGAGGGTTCCAACGGGACGTCCACCGGTGCAAATCCCATCCGCCGGAATTCCACAATCGCGGAGATTGAATCCGGCAGAGTAACTTCAAACTCGCCATGATTGCCCGAGAGAGAAACGCGTCCTCCCGGGACCACCCGAATCACGACGCCGGCGAGCGGGGTGCCCGAACTGGCGTTGACGACGATGCCGCGGCGAACGTGTGCGGAAGACGGGGAGGCGATCGAGAAGAGCGTGAAAAGGAGAATTGAAAAACCCCTGACCGATGATCGCAGCCAGGGGCAGAACGGGAGATAACAATTCGGACCCATATCCTTCCCTCGAAGGTGATTGGAGATGTGTCCGGGCAGGTCTCCTGACTCTTGGCGGTGATGTCTTCGCATTCCTTCCCGTGAAGAGGCCTTCACAGTGGAGCGCAAACCTTCTGCCAATTACAGTTGCGGGGCAGTTCCGGCATCGCACCGGATTCCCTTTTCATCCCGCTTTGATGCGGGACACCTGGACTGTTGTTTCCGGAATATAATAACCCGTCGGCGTTGATGCAACACACGCCTTCGGCATGCGGATCCGTTTTCCTCGCGGTTTAGCTCGGCTTTTCCACCGAGCTTTTCCCCGTCTTCCGCAGCCCTGCAGAATCGAGTCTTGCCTGCGTCCGATGGTACGTCGTCAGCGCCTGATACGCAGCAAGGGAAACCTCAAAGACTGGAGCTCTTCCCCTCAACGCTCTGAGCACCGGCCGCAGAAACGTCGACTCTTCATCGCGCACGGCGTGGCTCAGAATATGAGACGCCGCCTCGCGAACGCCGACGTTCGAAGAATGGACAACCAGTTGATGAAGCACGGGATGATAGGCATCCTCCCGGCCCTCGATCAGACCCTCAACCGCTGCCCACCGCACATCATGACTCGCATCCGGAAGCGCCATCGCTAGGGCTTCCAGCGCCTGCTCTCCACCGATCGTCCCCAGGACTTTCGTCGCCTCCCATCGGACACGCTCTGAGGGAGATCGTAACACGTCCCGGAGCTGCGGCACGACATCCGTCCCTAACCTCGTGAGCCCTCTCCTCGCTTTGTGGCGTGTCAGATGATCTTCGCTTGCCAAATCTCCGATCAACGCATCCACATCTCTGGACACTTCCGGGTCATTCGGGTCATTCATTCTATTTCCCTCCAATATTATCAACACGAAATCCGCCGCTCTTGTTTCATCCGGATATGGAGCCGCCTGAATGTTGTCTTCTTTGCCTCAGAAAGACAAGGAATGGGGAAATCTCACTTCAATTGCCACGCTCTCTCGCAAAAAAACGCCCGAATTGCGAACAACCCGAGAGACTGGCGTTACAGGAATTTTATCCCGCCAGGCAGTCGATGATGCGATGTTGGCCCGATAGTATCATTGTAAATTCTTCTGTCCAAAGGGAGTTGCATTCCTCAACGCTCGGACAACGGCATCATGAATGATCGGGCGAAAATGGAGAATCCGGAGGTTGGATCTGGTGGGGAAGACACGGTTGGTAAGAAGGATGACGGCAATGTGTTCGCGAGGATCGATCCAGATCGATGTCCCGGTGAAGCCGGTATGGCCGAACGCATCATTGGACAGCAGCGAACCGGCCGACGACCCCTCGGGTGATTTCTTGTCCCACCCCATCCATCGGTCGGTCGAACCTGCCGTCGTCCCGAGAAATACATCATACGTTGCAGCGGAGAAGATTTCGTGACCATACGCCCGTCCGCCATTCATCATCATCAATGCGAAGCGCGCAAGGTCCGAAGACGTCGAGAACAAGCCGGCATGTCCCGCGACGCCGCCAAGCAGCCACGCGTTCTCATCGTGCACCGTCCCGGCGATCTGACGTTTTCGCCACAAGGAATCGTACTCTGTCGGAGCCGCATGGCGCTGCAATGCCGGAGGAGGGTTGAAGCAGGTGTGCATCATTCCCAGCGGCTGAAAGATCGCAGCGCGGACATAGTCGTCCAGCGGCAGGCGCGCGACATGCTCAACGACTGCCCCGAGGGTGATCATGTTGAAGTCGCTGTAGATTGTCGAATCTCCCGGCGCGGCAACCAACGGTGTGGCATAGACAGAGTCGAGCGCGCTCGTGGGCGAAGTCGCGAATGTCCAGAGTTTTCGAAACGGCGGAAAGCCCGACCGATGGAGAAGGAGTTCTCGAATGGTGATCGCGCGTTTCTCCCCAATCTCGAATTGCTGGAGATAATGCCCGACCGGAGCATCAAGGTCGATCATCCCCTCGTCGTACAACCGCATTGTTGCTGTCGTGGTTGCAATGACCTTCGTCAGCGACGCAAGATCGTAGATGGTCGAATCGTCCACGGCCGGCGAGTGCGGATCATAGGTGAACCGTCCGAAACAGGAATCGAACACCACCCTGTTGTCCTTCACAACGAGAAGTTGCGCGCCGGGAAAGACGGAGTCCCGCACGGCGTCCGCCATCAGGGTATCCACCGCAGCAAACCCCGGGGACGCAATCGCGCGGGCCAGCGTGTCGCCCACGCCGATCTGCTCTCGCTCGAGCGGGATGCCGAACCCGACCGGATATTGCGGTGACAGACTGACCGGCAAGCGGCCGTGGATGGGTTGATCGCCGGTGAGACACGCCGCGACGGCCTCTTGTTCGGCTTCGGCATCGGAGTATGCGCAGACGACCGCCCCTGCGGTCCGCCACGCGGTGACGGCGTAAGGGTCGCCGAACCCCACGAGTACCACCGGTGTCGTCACAGCGTTCGCGCTCCGGACAAACGATGCGAAATGACCCGGGATGCCGATCACGCCCGACGACGTGTGGACGCCGATGAAGAGCGAGACTATTGCGAGGTCGGCCCGACGCAGCCTCGCGAGGGCATTATCCATTTCCTCGGCGCTGCTCGCCGGCGAGAGCCGCACCGACGATACTTCCAGATGACGTCGGCGGAGCAATTGCACAAAGTAGGCGCCGGTCGGTTCTTCGAACCCGAATGAACCGGGCCGTTCGATTTCCGCCCGGCGTTCTTCCGAGTCTGTCAGAATCAACGAGAGAATTCTCTTCGGAGAAGGGTGAAGCGGGAGAAGGCCGCCCTCGTTCCTGAGCAGGGTCACGGCGCGCTTCGCCGTGCGCCGGGCAGCATTCCAATGCGAGGGAGAGGCGATGCGTGCAATGGCGTTCTCTTCGGGGACCATGCGTTGCCGGAAAAGGCCGAGACGCTCCTTGGCGAGGAGGATCCGCCGAACGGAGGAATCGATGCGCGCGACGCTGATCTCCCCGTCATGGACAGCATCACGAAGCGCCCGGAGAACCAGATACTCGTCCGTCGTGAGAAGAAGGATGTCCACACCCGCTTTCACAGCCATCACTGCCGCGCGATCCGGGGGCACCACCCGGGCACCGGCCATCCCCATGGCGTCCGTGATGATCAGCCCCTGGAAATGCAGCGCAGTGCGGAGAACGCCGGTAATCATCTTCTCCGAAAGCGACGCCGGAAGACCCGAAGGATCGATCGCAGGGACGGCAATGTGCCCCACCATCACTGCCCCACACCCGCTTGCAATTGCGGCGCGGAATGGTGCGAGATCCACGCTGTCGATGGTCCTCCAGTCGCGGGTCACGACGGGGAGCACCAGATGAGAGTCCTCGCGTGTCGATCCATGCCCGGGATAATGCTTGACGGTCGCAAGCATCCCGCCGTCGCTCGTTCCCCGGACGAACGCTGCGACCATTTCGCTCACGAGCATGGGGTCGCCGCCATAGGATCGCGTATTGATGACGGGATTTTCCGGATTGGTGTTGACGTCAGCGACGGGAGCAAGATTCATTGCCACTCCCACCGCGCGCCCCTCGACCGCGGTGATCCTCCCTGCCTCATAGGCAAGTTCCGGATCCCCGGTGGCTCCGAAGGCCATCGCATCGGGGAAGTCCGTCCCCCGGGCATAGCGCATGGCGAGACCGTGTTCGAGATCGGCGGAAATGAGCAGGGGGAACCGGGTCAACGCCTGCAGGCGGTTCGCCATCGCCGCTGCGCCGAGCACCGTCCCGTGGAGGATTGCCACGCCGCCGACGCCGTGTGTGCGCACCAGCGACCGGAGCCTGTCCATTTCAAAGCTGCTATCGTTGAGAAACACCGCGGGCGCTGTCACCATCACCATCTGGCCGATCTTCTCGCCCAGCGACATCGTCGCAAGAACGCTGTCCGCCCACGGCTGACTGACCGTGCTGCGCCGTTGCCCCTGTCGCGAATCAGACGAATCGCTCGTCGCAACCGAACCCTGTCCGCCGCCGCACGACAGGCCGACAAACAGCAACCCGACACAGCTGAAGAGAAATGGTCTCATGGTCTCACAGTCGTCCGTGTGTCCATCAACACCCACTCATCGCCATCATCGTTGCGCCTTCAACCGCGCTCCGTTCCGGCATGCAGACGTCGATGGTCGGATCGGCGTCATGTAACGTCGCGATCAGGACATCGCGGTACACCGTCGGTTTGTCGATCAGGCCACCGAGCGTGGCAACGCGAACCGGCGTCATGCCTACTCTCGTTCGGGCGGCGAGGATCTGTTCCGTCAACGCCTGCGCCCCCCGATACAAGATCTCCAGCGCGCTGGCATCGCCCTTCGCGGCAAGTTCAAGCACGAGCGGGGCGAGCGTCGAGAATTCGATTTTCTCCTTGTAGACCGCCGCGATCAGATGGTCGCGCGTCGTCCAGCCCAGACGCTCGGCGAAAAGCCGGTTCATCCTCGGTGATTCGGCGAGCCCGTCCACAAGTCTTGTAAACGCTTTTGCCGCCTCCACGCCGAGCGAAAAGCCACTTCCTTCATCTCCCAAAGCCCGACCCCATCCGCCGACCAGAAAGACCTCTCCCTTCGGGGTCTTCGCCATAATCGCTGAACCGGTCCCTGCGATCACGATGATCCCCGGCCCCCCGCCGAGAGCGCCCTCAAGAGCAATACGGGCATCGGTCTCGATCCGGACAGGAAAGCTTTCCCCGAAATGTTGTCGGAGATGATCGATGAGGAACTCCCTGTTTTCCCTGCTCCCCGCCCCGGCCAGCCCCAGGACGGCGCTTTGAACATCACCGGTCGAGCAACCGATTTCCCGGCAGGTCTCCAGAATGAGATTCTCCAGCGTCTTCGCGGAAACCGCCAGAGTGACGACGTTGGGATTCGTCGCACTCGAGACCCGCCGCGCGAGCTCGACCCCGGCGCTGTCGACGGCAAGGCATGTTGTCTTCGTCCCGCCGCCGTCAATGCCGAGAGAGATTTTCGTTGTCGTCATTGCTTGTGATTGCAATTCGCTGTAACCATCCGTAGTTTCTTTTCATCGCACAGTCACCCAGGAGGCTTCATGCCCACGTGTTCTCCGTCGCGTCTGATCACGGCATTGACCGTCGCCCTCGTCATTGCCGCCGGCCGACTTTTCGGACAATCCGTCCTACCAGGGATCGATGTGCTCCGGGAACGCGGATTCGATATCCTTCAGGGAAAACGGGTCGGGCTTATCACGAATCCCACCGGCGTGGACGCGCATCTCACGTCGACCATCGATATTCTCCTCAAGGCGCCGGGAGTCAAGCTTGTCGCCCTTTTCGGTCCGGAGCATGGCGTACGAGGAGACGCGGCGGCGGGGGAAACCGTCGCGTCTGCCCTTGATCCGGTCACCGGCGTTCCGGTGTATTCGCTCTACGGAAACATTCACAAACCGACGCCGGAAATGCTGAAGGATGTGGACGTCCTGGTGTACGACATTCAGGATATCGGCGTCCGCTCTTACACATTTATCAGCACGCTCGGGCAATGCATGGAAGCGGCGGCGGCGAAAGGCATTCCCTTTGTGGTCCTCGATCGACCCGACCCCATAGGCGGTACACGAATCGAGGGTGCCATCGTGAAACCCGGGTTCACTTCGTTCGTCAGCCCGTATCCGATACCGTACGTGTACGGTTTCACCACCGGCGAACTCGCGCAGTACCTGAACGGGGAACGGCTGCTGTCCGCCGGCGTCCAATGCTCGCTCGTTGTAGTCCCGATGAAGGGTTGGAAACGTTCGATGGTGTATGCGGAGACCGGTCTGCCGTGGGTGCCGACCTCCCCGCATGTTCCGTTTGAGGACGGCGCGCTGTACTATGTCGCGACAGGCATTCTGGGAGAACTCGGGACGTTGTCCGAGGGCGTCGGTTACACGCTCCCCTTCCGGCTCGTGGGAGCGCCGTGGATCGACGCAGAGCGTCTCGCGACGAATTTGAACGACCGGAAGATCCCCGGGGTTCTTTTCCGGCCGATCACCTATCGCCCGTTTTATGGCCGGGATGCCCGGAAGGAACTCCATGGCGTGCAACTGTATCTTCGCGGACCTGCAACTCCCTCGTTGATCATCCTGCAATTCCGGATCATGGAGGCCATTCACGCTCAGGCTCCCGATCACAACCTGTTCGGGACTGACAGCAGTCGTTGGCGCATGTTCGATCAGGTCGTCGGCAGCAGCGAAATCCGCGAAGCGTTCGCGAAGCGGTTCGCCGTCGATGACATCGAAACATTGCTGAACGATGGGGTCCCGGAGTTCAAAGCGAACGCTAAGCGTTACTACCTTTATCGGTGACTGCACTCTGCTGCGGGTTTCAGCGGCTCATGACTTCGGCAATCGCGCCCGTGACGTCACGAAAGAGTTCCGCCGACAGGGAGACTTCTTCGATGATTTCCTTCAGGATGTCGCCGTCGATGCGGTCAAAATCATCTTCCACCGGAATGACGCCCACTCCCCCGAGGTCGATTGCCGCCGGGCTCATCAGGATACGTCCAGGGGGACCCGCGAAATAGCGGTCGGGCCGGTGTTTGGACCGGAGAAACAGGACAAGGCGCCACACCCCCTCGTCCACCCAGCAGAGCAGGTTCAGCATCGGTTCGTCGTTGGACCCTCCGACACTCTGGAACACGCGATAGATCGCCTCGAATGCTTCGGCCATCGCTTTGCTTGACGCCGATTCAAGCGCAAGAAAGGAGGGGAGATAGCGGTCGACGCTGATAATTTTGACGTCCCCGTTGTCCACCAGCAACCTGCCACCCCTCGCACACACATTGAGGTAATCCTCGACGATCGGAAGAAACGTCCGCGTCCCGGCCTGGAAATGCAGGTGATCGGGAGCGGAGGCTCCGCAACGCGGCCCGTTGTAGAGGACGAGGAATTCCGGGGAAAGGTCCGCCGCAAGGCCGAGAAACGACTCCAGACCGGCAAGAATTCGCTGCGGGCGATGATCGACATGGGCGATCGTAAAATGTTCCGGGAGGATCGGATACGGATTGACCAGGATGAGGAATTCTTCGCGATGCAAGATCCCCCGCTGCTCCGGCGGGAGATTGTCGTGACACAGAAAACAGGGGCGCGCCCGGATCGAGGATTCGTCGACTTTCGCCGTTGTCGATTTCATGCGCCCGGGGTTGAACTGGACCCGCCACCGGGCGACATTGAAATCGAACGACTTCACCCTGACACTTTCGAGGCTCTTGAAGCCCAATCGGGCAAGCTCCCACGTCGCCTGTTGCTGCAGCTGCAGCGCCTGCAGCTCGCCGGCGAGCGTGCGGCCCGGGAGATAGTCGCGGAGATCCGTTTCGGAAATAAGGCGGTCTCGTATCATGTGGTGGAGCCGGACACACTATTGGTAGAGACGTTCAATCCGCGCACCTGGGAAATAGTGAGTGAGAATTTGTTCTGCGGTGAATCCGCGATCGCCCATCGCCCCTGCCCCGATCTGGCAAAGACCCACACCATGTCCCCAGCCCGCTCCCGTGAGGACAAATTTCGCCGGCACCTCTCCGGGCGCCCCCTCGGCATCCACAACAAAGGCAGAGCTGCGGAGATGGGACGCCGACAATATTCTCCGGATCTCCAGTTCTTTCCCGACCGTTAAGGAGGTCTTTGTGCCGGTCACCAGGAGCTCGATGATGCGGCCCGACGGACCGCGACGGGCAGGCGTAAGAGCGATGATGTTCCCGAAATCAATTCCTGTTTTCTCGTGAATGCGCCCCGAGATTTCGTCCTGCGGCAATTCCACCCGCCATCGGTACGAGTCCGTCGTTTCCTGATCGACCTGCGGGAGAATCCGGTGAAAGAGCGACGGATCTTCAAGCCGGCAATACGCGGTCGGCGTCGATCGAATCCATGATGCCGCCTCGTTTTCCTTCGTGAGATCGGGCAGCGGCTCACCGGGAGCATCGCGGACCGGGACGAGGTAGCCGTGGTGCTCCGGGTCCCACGCACTTTCATACAGCTCCGAGATCCCGCCGCACGATTTGGAAAAGCGCGCATCGCACACCCGGCCTTCATGCAGCAATGCGAGACCGCGCGTCGCTTCGACGGCCTGTGCAACAGCCGGCGTATACGCCTTCGTGATTCCCTGGTACCGTTGACAATGGTCGTCGGCGCAAACATCGAATAACGCGTGATCCTCCCGGTCGTACCAGCGGATCATCCGCCCCGGCTCGTGAAAAAACGACGGAGGCCTGCTCGCCTTGCCGGATTTCAGCTCCCGGGAGAGTTGGATCTGCGCGAGGAGCCAGCTTCGCGATGCAATCGCGTGCGCTTTCAGGAATTCGAGCGGACCTTCAGCGCTCATTTCCGATGAGATGACACTATTCAGATACTCTTCAATGCCGATGATGTTCACGGCGACAACATTCCGTCCCGATCGCAACAGCCGCAGCGATCCGCGGAACCGCTGATGCTCCTTCCGCTCCCAGTGAAATTCTTTTCCGATGACAACATCGTAAATCAGGAACGAGCTCTTCTGCGGGTCCGCGGGGACAAGCGTGATCTCCTTCGCGTGCACAACGACGCCGGCCTCCGTTCCGAGCACGGCGCCGTCGGCATCGACGTGCGCCACGGCCTGTCCGGAGAAGGATCGCCCGCTCCCTTCCACATAGAATGATCCCTCAAACGCGAGTGTAATCCGCTCGCCTTCGAGAATCCCCACATTGAGAGAGAGTTCCTGCGATGTCGTTCCAGTCATAGGATTGTAATGTACAAGATTCGAAATTCAGTTTCCCGCCGGGCCAAACCTTTTCCACAAAGGCCGCAGGTTTCCGACCAGAAGTGCGACCGAACAGCCGATAACCGTATGCCACGTATAGGCGATCGACGTGTAACGAAGAATCACCGTCATGGCGAGGATCGATGCGAGAAATCCCGCAAAGGCGTCAAGAGTGTCCGTGCGCCTGAACAGCAGCCCGAGGAAGAACGCTCCGAGGAGTGCGCCATATGTGAAGGACGCAATGCTTAGCCCCAGTTCGACAACGGGGTCCTTCGTGTTGGTGAACATCATCGCGCCGCCAATCAACGCAAGCCCCCAGAACAGCGTGAGCCCCCGCGACCATCGCATTTCCACTCCGGAGGGGGCAGGAGCCCCATGGCGCAGCGGTTTGACGATGTCGAGGTAGGTCGAGGAGGCAAGCGCGGTGATCGAGGTGGACAACGTCCCCATGGCCGATGCCACGATCCCCGCGACCATGAGACCGGCGAGACCGAATGGGAGCTCGTGAATGACAAAATAAGGAAATACTTCATCCGATGACGACAACCCGAGCTGCGCGACCGACGCCCCGTGGTAGTACGCATACACCCCGATTCCGAGGACGAGGAAAAAGGCGAATTGCAGAACGATCACCGTCGCATCGAGCATCAACGCCTTCTGGCTCGCCTTTCTGGAGGAGCACGCCAGAAGGCGTTGGACGATCAGTTGATCGGTCCCGTGCGAAGCCATCGAAAGGAACGCGCCGCCGAGCACGCCTCCGGCAAGCGTGTACGGGTTGCTGAAGAAGGCAGACCATGAGCCGCCCGACGTGAGATCGAAGATTTCCAGCTTGCCGCTTCCCACGGACGCAAGAATTCCTCCCCATCCCCCGGGGACCCTGACGAGGATCAACACAAACGCCGCCACCGCGCCCGTCAGGTAAATGGCAAGTTGGACGACGTCCATTGTGACCACCGCGCGGAGACCACCGACGGCAGTGTAGAGCAGCGTGAACAGGCCGATCAACAGGATGCTGTTCATGTAGCTCATCCCGGTGATCATGTGAATCGGAATCGCCGTCGCGAAGAGTCGCACCCCCGAAGCAAGGACGCGCGTCACAATGAACACCGAAGAAGAAAACCTTCGGAGAGAAATCCCGAAACGTTTGCCGAGAAAATCATACGCCGTCTCAAGCTCCCCCCGGTAGTACGCCGGGATGAACACGAGGCTTACCACCATCCGGCCGATGAAGTACCCGAACACCAGCTGGAGAAAGTGCATGGTTCCCGCATAGGCGATCCCTGGCACGCTGATGACTGTCAGCGCGCTGGTTTCACCCGCAGCAATGGAAAAGCCGACGAGCCACCAGGAGAGGGATCTCCCGCCGAGGAAGTAATCCAGCGCCGTGTGTTGCCTTCCGGAGAGGTACATTCCTGCGACAGTCACTCCGAGGAGGTACACACCGACGATGCAGTAATCGAGGATGGAAAAGCCCATGGTGGGATCTGCGGTGCACGCAATGTACATACGCCTGTAACCAATTCCAAATTCCCTCCTGCGATTTCTCCCGCCAATATTGCAATTCGCGGAAGTGGTGCGTACACTTTATGTTACATTTCCGGAACCATCACTCTCCGCCCTCACGATATGCAAGAACCTCAATCCGTTCCCCCTGCAGGTCACGAGCCGTCGGTCGTCACCCAGACAATCAATGAACTGAAGCAACCGTTTGTCGATCTCTTTCATTCCTCGCGCGCGTTGACGGCAATCAACATCTCGTACGTGCTGGAAGGGCTGACGTATTTCGGCGTGGTAGGGCTGCTGGCGATTTTCTTCAACGACTATATCGGGCTCTCCGATGTCGATGCGGGACATATGGTCGGCGTGCTCACGGCAGGAATCACGCTGGCCATGCTTCTCCTGGGCGCAACCGTTGATCTCGTGGGTCCCCGACGCGCGTTGATTCTCTCCCTTGCGCTCATGCTCGTCGGCAGAATCCTGCTCACCGTCAGCCCGGGGGTTTCTGCCGCCCGGGGAATGTGGTCGGGCCCGCACCTCATGGCAATGGCGGGGATCCTCTGGATTGTCCTCGGGTACGGAATCTACCAGCCCGCGTGTTACGCGGCAGTCAGACTCTTCACGACGCCGAAAACGGCTGCCATGGGCTATGCCATGCTCTATGCGCTCATGAATCTCGGCGGGTTTCTCCCCGGGCTGATTTCGCCGCCGGTCCGCCGCGAATTCGGCATCCCGGGCGTGTTCTGGGTCTACGTGGCCCTGACCGCCCTCGGCATCGCCGTCATTGTGCTTCTTCTGACCAAGAAGGCGATGCAGACGGCACGAAGCCAGTCGATGACGGTCGAAGAGTCTCAGGCACCCGTCGAAAAGGAAAAACCGATCACCGAGCGGATCAAATTCTATCTGGAACATTTCCCGCTGAAAGACTTCCGGTTTCTCTATTTCATCTTCATTTTGATCCCCGTCCAGACGCTGTTCGCCCACAACTGGCTGACGCTTCCGCAGTATTGCAGCAGGGCGTTTACCGGCGTTGTGAGCGACAACTACGAATTCTTCGTGAACTTCAGCCCACTGCTGATCTTCGTTCTGACACCGGTGATGACCGCGCTGACCGCGAAGCGCAACACCTATACGATGATGATCATCGGCACCTTCGTCATGGGAGCGCCGACGTTTCTCCTGACCCTCGGGCCGAATATCATCACGTTGTTCGCGTTTCTGATCCTCATGACGCTCGGTGAGGCGATCTGGTCGGCACGATTCCTTCAGTGGGTCGCGGAAATTGCACCCAAAGAGATGACCGGCATCTACATGGGCATCGGTCAATTCCCCTGGTTCCTGACAAAGGTCATCGTGAGTCTTTATTCGGGATGGTTCCTCGAGAAGTTCTGCCCGGCCGGCGTGCCGGCTTCGGAATTACACACGGAAACCATGTGGCTGATCTACGGAATCATCGCGGTCATGACGCCCCTCGGCCTCTTCCTGGCGCGCGGCTGGATGACCAAGGGATTCAAGGTGAAGTACGAGGAGTCGAAGTGAGCTTCCGTCGTCAGGTCCGTTGCAGGAATCTTCCATGTCCCTGGAGACGCCATGAAATCATTCTTCCTTGCTCTTGTGCTTCTTGCCGGTAGTGCCTTTGCGCAGGGGACCGTCGCCGAGGCGACAAGGCTCCTCGATGCGCGACGATATGACGAGGCGAAGTCGGCGCTCGAGGCGATCGTCGCGGCTGATCAGTCCAACGGCGATGCCTGTTTCCTGCTCGGAAGACTCCTGGCAGAACAATTTCGCGAGTACGACGGCGCGGAGGAGAATCTCGAGAAGGCGGTCGGGCTTGCCCCCAACAATGCGGAATACCATTTTACGCTCGGGAGAATCTACGGCGTCCAGGCACAACGCGCCAGCATCTTTTCGAAGCTCTCGTACGCGGGGAAGGTGAAGAACGAATTTCTGCGCGCGGTGGAACTCGCACCCGAGAATGTCTCGTACCGGACAGGCCTCATCAATTACTACCTGATGGCGCCGGGGATTGCCGGCGGGAGTGTCTCCAAAGCAAAGGAGCACGCCGCGGAACTCCTCACGCGCAACGCGTATGCCGGCCGCGTGGCAATGGGACAGATCGCCGCCTATGAAAAAGACTATGTCGCCGCCGAACGGGAATATCTCGCGGCCATTCAGGCCGATCCCTCGAAATCGTCGGCCTATAACCTCCTCGGCTATCTCTACCTTACGCTGCAACGTCCCGACGACGCCATCGCCCAGTTCACCCAGTACGCGAAGCGGTTCCCGCAGGATGCAAACAGCTACGACAGTCTGGCGGATGGGTATACGGCGAAGGGAGACATCGACGCCGCGCTGACCAACTACCTGAAAGCGCTCACGATGAACCCGACTTTCTCCTCCTCGTTGTTCGGGGCCGCACGGTCGTACGATTCAAAAGGTCAAAAGGAGAACGCGGTCACGTACTATAAGAAGTTTCTTGAGGGGGCGCCGGAAGGGGCAAACGCGGAGAAAGCGAAGGAGCGATTGAAAGAGCTTTCACAGTAAGAACACATCATGATTGGTGAGACAAGACTATGTCGGTGCGTGTGATTGTTACCGGAGGGACCTTCGACAAAGAATACAACGAGCTCGAGGGGACGCTGTTCTTCAAGCAGACCCATGTCCCCGAAATGCTGACGCTCGCACGGAACAAAGTCGTCGTGGCGGTGACGACGTTGATGATGATCGACAGCCTGGAGATGACCGACAAAGACCGCGACCACATCCTGCACGCGTGCAAAAGCTGCGCCGAGGATCGCATCGTGATCACCCACGGGACGGATACCATGGAAATCACGGCCCGACTGCTCGGGCAATCGGCGATCGCAAAGACGATCGTCCTCACGGGCGCAATGATCCCGTACAAGTTCGGGAGCTCGGACGGATTTTTCAATCTGGGGAGCGCGCTCGCGTTCGCCCAGTCATTGCCGCACGGCGTCTATATCGCGATGAACGGGAGACCGTTCACCTGGGATAATGTGAAGAAGAACAAGAAGCTGGGCGTCTTTGAAGAGAAACACCCCTAATATCTGCTTACCGACAGGCTCGAGACTCCCGCCTGGATACTGATGAACACTCTGTTCTCTGCCGTCGAGAAGTTTTCCGTTCGGTACCTTCCTTCCGGTGTTCTGACAAAGCCCTTGAAATTCTTGTGCGAAAGCGGCGTGTCCGCTTCGATCTCGCACGCCGTGGATTGCGGTACGAAGACCCGGATGGATGACGCCCCGGCCGTGATGGAACAACGCGTGTCCGGAGACTTGTCGCCGAGACGGAGCCGGATCTCCGAAGCGCCAGACTCTATCGAAACCCGCTCGACGTGAAACGCGGAAAGATCAAGATCCAGGCGTGACGCTCCCGTTGAAAACCCGAAGTCCCACGGGATGTCGGGATTGAACTTCGCCCGGACGCGGTTCCCCCACCGGCTGAACAACCATGTCGACCGCCCCCCCTCCTGAACCAGGTGAAGGTCCTCGCTCTGCTCGATTCTCTCGGCGTCCAGGACGAAATGGCCGGAGCTTGCATGGACGACGGCATCGATCAGACGATCCGTCGGACCGTCAACAATATAGGTTCCCGCCCCCGCTTCGAGCCGGAACGACCCTCTGTGCGTCGAATCGTTCATGGGTCGAGTGAAGACCGTTGCGTTGTGCGGGTATTCGCCCTGGTTCGCCCCTTCTCCGGATAACCAATCAATGAAGATGCCGACAAAGGATGCACAGATCAGCCCGAGCAGCACAACGGGGACCTTTCCGAGTTTGTGTCCCCTGTCCAGGACCCAGACGCCGAGAACAACTAACGCGATGGGCCAGAGATTTCCGATTTGAAGCCATTGCCCAGGCGATAAGCCGAACCGATCGAGGAGCAGGAACACCCCGAGCCCGATGAGCAGGGAGCTCAGGAACAGTCGAAGTGGTGACATGGGTATGTACGCCTGATGGTGAATGCCGCCCGAAGTGTCCCCCCGGCCGGCGAAACGTTCAGTGGCGGGACCGCGCGATCAACGCGATCCCGATGACAATCAGGATGACGGGCCAGTAATCCTCAAACCGGAACCAGGGATAGAAATTGTGCAGCAGGAGCAATGCCCCGAGGACAATGAGCGCAATGCCTCCGGTGCCGCGGCCGCGACGTGATGCGCGACGCAACCTCCGCCTCTCAGTGCGATCCATTTCTTCTTCAGCCATAGTCCCTCATTCCGAATGACCACGTGTTCAGACTCAGACTGCACTCCACGACCGCCAGGAAGACGACGCAGGACGCAAGGCGGAAGTACCGTGCCGTTTTGTTTTGTGCCGCACGTCTCGCGTCCTGCTCATCGCCAATCCGCATTACCTTCCGACCGTCACCGTTCCTCCACCGCTCACGGAGTGATACTCGCCATTGTACATCGCTTCGGCCACGATCGGAGCATAGACGAACCTGCCCGGCGAGACGGCTCGCATGGCATAATAGAACAGCTGTTGTTTGTTCCCGCCCGGATGAAAGCTCGTGAAGAAATTGATCCTATCGTCGCGAACGTCCAGATATTCGGGCGTCGCGGCATCCTTCACAAAGGGATACGCGGTCATCTCCGTCAACCGGGGATTCTCGAGTTCAAAACCCGCGGGGAGCAGATCGCTGATCGCAACGTTCTCCAGCATGTCGATTGAAGAGGTGAGCCGCACCCGGACGATCACGAGGTCGTTCTGTTTGACGGATGCGACATTCAACGCATTCCCGGACCTGTCCAGAAATTCCCGTCGCACCTGCAGATTCCGGTCCTCCAGCTTCACCTGTCCGTCCGTGCGGATGCCTTCGGTGACGATGGAATAGTACGCACGGCCTTCGCCCTGGATGGAAATCGTGACCGAGTTTCCGAACGGATCAATATCGAACCGCTGGCTTCCGCCCTTGTAGGAATATTCCTTCGCCCCCGCGTTCACCGACCCTGTGATTTTCGCGGCGGAAGCCATTCTCGCCGCCTTGCCGAACGCGAGGAGCGTGAAGGCGTCATCCTGCGTGCTGAACCAGTGGTCCTCTTTGTAGCGTTGCGAGAGATAGTCCATGTAGCGCGGGATGTTGACGTTGTTCAGGTCGGTTTCCAGCAGCATGTTCAGAATGATGGCGTTCGAACGAACCGGCGAATCGAAATATCCGCCTGTTGTCCGGGACGCCTGTTCCACCGTGAATGCGTCAGGCATCAGTTCACCGTACGTGCGACGATCCCCGCTGAGCGCATACGCGGCAGCCAGCATTGCCCGCGTATCGAGCGTGAGGAGTGCTTGATCGCCACGGTAGAAGTCCATCAGCGAACGATCGGGCGCGGACGCCGCCGCGAGGACGTACAGCGCATAGATTGCGCTCTTGTCGGCAATTCTTCTGGCGATGACCTTCCCCTGTGACCAGTAGTAATAGTCCATGACCTTGCGGCTTCGGGCCTGTGCGGCGATGGCCCCGAGGGCCGATTTTAGCATGCCGTCCGGAACGGCATATCCGGCTTTTCTCGCCTCAACGAGAAAATGCGTTGCATACACGGTCGCCCAGTCGTTGCTGTACGATCCTCCCGGCCAATAGACAAAGGTGCCATCGGGCGCCTGCAGCGTTCCGAGGATGCCGATCGCTTCATTGACGAAATACACCGGGCTCCCATTCGCCAGTGCGGAAGGAGCCATGATCGCCGCGATATCGCGGAGATAGATTTGCGGGAACGCCCGGGAGACAATCTGTTCCAGACATCCGTACGGATAGCCGACGAGCTCTTTCAGTCGCCCCGCGAAGTTCGCGACGGGGAACGGACTGATGGTCACATAGGCCCTTCGCCCCTCGGGATAATAGACATCCGGAACCTGCTGCTGCACCGACCGGCCGGCATCGATTGCCCCCGTGACCGTTTCCGTGACGATCGGCGACGAAGGACGGACGGGAAGATCTGTTCGCGATTCGATCTCCCCTTCCGGCGACGAGGTCGGTGACGATGACCGAGGCCTTCCCGAGCCGCTGCGTCGCGCGCAAGCCCGCGAGGGTAAATTGCTCCTGGTTGGGTCCGACCGCGAGCGACGGCGGTGGAACCGTCAGCATGACGCCGCCTTCGGTGCGGACTGCGAAGCGGAGATCCACTGCGCGCGCAGTCGTATTGAACGCGGTGATGGCCATCGAGACCGAATCACCCGGACTCAGGAACCTCGGGAGTGCCGGCGTGATGACGACCGGATCGGCGACCGTCATCGCCTGCTGCGCGGATCCAAACCGGTCTCCCTTGTATGCCACGGCCATGAGACGAAGCTCCCCGTTGAAGTCGGGGATGTCAAGTTCGACCTGCACTTCGCCCGAGGAATTGGTGTGCTTGATCCCTGACCAAAACGCAACCGGCTTTACGCGTTGGACGCTCAAGGGATTGACGTGTCTCCCCAGTTCTGCATCGCTCCCACCGGTGCTGCTGACCAGCTTTTTTGCCTCGGGAATGAGGTCCCGGAAGAAGTCGTAGGTCTCGGTCTGCAGCGCCTTCCTTGCATAGAAATAGCCGTACGGATCGGGAGTCTTATAGTTCTTCATCTGAAGAATCCCCTCATCGACGGCGGCCAGGGTCAGCGCGACGTTCTTTTCGCCGGAGACCGAAATCGTGATGGTTTGTTTCGTCCGCGGCCGGATCGATGCCGGCGCGTTGATTGCCAGTTCGAGTTTGTTGAATTTCTTTTCCACCATGAGCGGAACAAAGCCATGGCCGGCCATCAACGGTATGTCCAGCTCCTTGATCTTGCGGAAAAGGACCGCGCTGACATAGACATTCGGAAGGTACTTTTCTTCCACGGGGAGGTCCATCGAGGCCGCGTTGTTCACGACCTCGAGATACCGGTAATTCATCACACCGTTTCTCTCGATGGTGACCAGCATCGTTCCCGGGAACGGCGTCTGAAAGAGGATATGCGCCTTGTCTCCCGGCGCGTACACCGCTTTGTCGAGAACGATATCCACGCGGGCCTCCGGATCCACCTGGAACGAGGTGATATCGTTGGAGCCCCAGCTATACGAGTAGAAACGAAATTCGTTGAACCCCGCGTCCCCGTCCTTGGATACGCGCACGACGTATTCGCCCGATCGCGGCACCGAATACGAGAAATCCGCCGGTCCGTCGGTCACGGTGACCACATCGTTCCGCTCCGGAATCTCGCGCCGCTCGGAGACGTAGCGCAGTGTTTTGTCATTCCCATACTGCCGGAGTACGGAATGCCATTCATAACGGATGACGCTGATCCTTGCCCGAAATCCGTTGATCGGCTTGTCGTTCGGGTCAACGGCCACAATCTGGATCTTCTGCGGCACGCCGGGGCTGACATAATACGGACTCGTATTCCTCACGCCAAGATAGAACGAGCGCGGATCGAGCAGCGTCTGCGCGCCTTGATAGACCGGTCTGCCGGACTCGTCGAACACGGCCACCTTCCCCCGAAGGCGAACCATGCCCTGCGTCTGAAGGTCCCCCGGTACCGCGACCGCGAACGAAGCGCCGCCGTTCTGATCGGTCTTCCCTTCTTCCATGACCGGCTGCATCGCCGTCGGCTTGACAGCGTCGTTCGAAAAACGGAATGACGGATACGCTTTCGAAACGAACGGGATGGGATCGAACGACCCCTCAAACTGCCACGATTTCCCTGCCGCGGGTGGGCCGAAGAAATTGCGCGCCGAGAGCAGATACTGAATTGATTCTCCCGCCTTCGCACGATCGCTCGACGGCGTCAGGTTCACGCGGAGCCGGTCGGGCATGAACTCTTCGACGCTTGCCTTGTATGACGCCAGATACGTTCCGTTCCCTGCATAGAGCTCGAAGTGGTACTCCCCGGTGAGCGACGACGGCCGCGTCGGGAACGTCGTCTCAAACGATCCGTCGGCATTCAGCGCCAGTTGCTGGTCGCCGATCGTGCTCCCGCGCGGGCTGATGATTTTCAGCCGGACCGGCATGGCGGCGGGAAGGGACTCGGTGAGATTGCGAACGATTCCGCTCGCGACGACGGTTTCTCCCGGACGGTAGAGATTGCGGTCGCCGTACAGCAGCGCGTCGTATACCGTCAGGTTGTCGCGCTTGCCTCCCACGTCGAAGCGCGAGGTCTCAACGCGGTAGTCGTCGAATGTCAGGAAATTGAAATCGTTGTCGAGTTCCGCCGTCACGAGCTGCAAAGGAAAATCCTTGGACTTCGCCTGCAGGTCCGTAAATCGGGCGACGCCGTCCCCATCGGTCTTGCCGGAGACCACCACCTGATTGTTGGTCGAAACCATCGACACGAGGGCGCCCGGGACGGGCTTCGCAGTCTCCAGGCTGGTCAGGAACACCATCGCGCCATCCGGACTCCGCTTCGTGATGATGGCGAGATCCGAGACCGAGACGAGCTTCGATGTGGACCGCCACGACTGGGCCGGGTTGGAGATTTCCACCAGGTAAAACCCCTTGTACCCGGTGTGCATGTAGGGATCCAGATTCACGTAGGAGGAGACTTGCTGGTTGTCCGGTCCGGCAATCGTCAGCGTATCCACCGAGAGCAACCGGCCATAGTTGCCGACGTAGTAACGGTACTTCCTCCCCGAACCGGGCGAGTCGTCGCTTTCGTCGTCGGAATAATCGTAGTCGTAGTATCGGCCGTTCTGAATGAAGTAGACAAGATTGTTCTGAAAGACCTGGCTGACTTTCACCAGGAGTTTCGGGAGGTTCACAGTGACAATTTCAAGTTTCTTTTCCCCTCCGAGAAGCATATACACACCCGACTCCGATCCGAAACGGAACGATGGTGGGATGCTTCCGATGAAGACGTCCGCTTCATACGGGTTCTGCGTCTTCCCGCCCAAATAGCTTTGGAGCCCCGCCGCAATCGTCATTTTCATCGTCGTTCCGGGCTGGAATTTGCCCCGCAACGTGAACGATGAACCGGCGGCCGAGACGGAGAAATCCACGTTTGGCTCGATCCGGACGAACGATTTCACCGTCGACGCGTCGACTTCCTGCGAGGTTCTCACAATGATGTAACCGTCAACACCATCGAACCCCGCCTCGTGCCCGTAGATTTTCAGTTCTCCCAGCGCGGGGAGAGTAAACTCAAACGGCTTTTCCTGCGTGATCCGGGTGTTCGTCTCCGGCGATTGAAGATCCGGAGCGATTGCAACGCTGATCTTCCTGTCCTTGTCCAGTTGCGCGACGGTGCCGAGCTCGACCGGGATCACCCGGTTCCGCTCCGTGGTCATGACACGAATTCCCTGCTGGGTCGTTCCGTCGACGGTGACCGTGAGCTTTCCCGGCAAATCCTGGGGGTTCACGGCGTAGCTGAACTCCAGGTTCGCCTTGATGCCGACCTGGCGCGTTTCCGACAATCGGTCGTAAAAAAACTCCGCTCCGCGGAGCGTAAAGGGCATCGTCGATATCTGAAATTCCTCAGGCCCCGAAAATCCTGATGCCTTCGCAAGGGCGATCAGCAGCGGTTTGTTGAACCGACCGGTGATTTTCGCATCACCCGGCAGAGGACCGTCGGGACTGAAAAGCAGTTTCGTCGTATCCTGCCACACGAATTTCCCGGGGATTGCGGGACTGAATTCCACCAGGGGCGACATGGTCCAGGTGTTCAACGAGTCGGGAGAAACCATCCCTCGCGAAAAGGTGAATCCGAGGACGGTGTCGCGGGCGACGATCCCCGACGGGAGCGGTGATGTGATTCTGAGCTTTGTCGCATCCTGGGTCGAGCAGGAAAGTGCAATCAGGCACAGGATGAGAGCGATCGAGGCTGTTCGGTTGGCGCGCATTGGTCACCTGAGAGGTACTGGATGAATTCGTGAACCGCGTCGTAAACTGCTTACCCTGTCATCACCACCCGGAACCGCGTCTTCGAGGCCCGGCCCTTGTCATCGACACAACAGACCACATGCTCCCCGCCGCCGATGTGGATCAGCCACCGGACCCCCGCCCGGACTGTGCCGAGATATCGGTCGTCAAGATACCAGGCATGCGTCGTAACATCCACGAGCGGTGTCGCCTGGAGGCAGAGCTCCTGCTTCTTCGATACAAGATAATAGGTCATCGCATCGGACGGGCTGACGATCGTCGGTCCGTCACCGGCGGACACGGTGGTGCAAAACGGGTTGTGCGGCGGCGCTGCAGCATAGGTGACGTTGCTTCTCTTCCAAAACTCAAGGAGTTCCGGAGGATAGGTCACGATCGTCGCGACCCGGTACGCATGCGTTCCCACACATGACGGACAGTAGGAGAGCGTTCCGTCCGGCGAGACAAGATATTCGCGGCACATATCGCATGGGGCTCGCGACGTTCGAGTGACCGAATAAAAATCTTCGATGCGGTGGGCACACCGGGGAGTGGGATCCTTCCCGCTCTCCGTGCACACATCGCGGAGCGAAATGTCGTCGGGCAGCGGAAGGATGCTCTTTTCTCCCGTCCGGGTAATGCTCGTCAGGATGTCAAATAAAAGAGGGGCTGCGGTCCTGCCGCCCATGAGATCGGGATTGCCGGTGTTGTCCGCGTTGCCCATCCACACTCCGACCGTGTACCGGGCAGTGTAGCCGACCGACCAGGCGTCGCGACGGCCATAACTGGTTCCGGTCTTGAACGCGACGGCCGGGAGCGATACGGAAGATTCGAACCCGCTCGGAAGATCCGGCCTGTTGAGTCCCGTCAAAATCGATGTCACCATGTAGGCCGACGACGGGGAAAATGCCTGGCGGGAAACACCGCTGTCGCTTTCCCCATCGCGGATGTACCGGAGAGGAAGGAACCTTCCGCTGTTGGGGAACGAGGAGTACGCGTCAGTCAGCTCTTCGAGCGTCACGCCGCAGCCGCCGAGGATCATGCTCAAGCCGAGCTTCTGCTTCTGATCCTGGAGCGAGGCGACTCCTGCTTTGACGACGAATTGCAGGAAGGGCGTGGTCCCCGCCTGTTTCAGCAGGCGTATCATCGGGACGTTCAGCGAACGGCGCAACGCATCATCCGCAAACACAGGGCCCGAATACGTCCCGTCGTAGTTCTCCGCCGTGAAGCCCTCGGCGTCGTACGGGACATCAAGAAGCCTGGTCTTCGGGGTGAGGCTTCCTGCATCCATCAGCATCGCGTAGAGAAAGGGCTTGAGCGTGGAGCCGGGGGAACGCAGCGCACGAACGGCGTCCACCTGGCCGCTTGCGAGCGAGTCCCCGAAATCGCCGGAGCCCGCGTAGGCCAGGACATCCCGGTTCCGATTGTCGACAACGATCGCCGCACCGTTGTGCACCCCCTTCGCACTCCAGATCCGGAGTTGCGCCGACAAGAGGCGTTCCACCGTCCGCTGCACGTCGAGATCAAGCGCGCCACGGACATCGCCTCCCCTCCTGACGAGATTCTTGACGCGGAAGCAGTAGTGTGGAGCCAGCATCGGAGGGGTGATCCGCTGCACCGCAGCAGGCGTTGTCCAGATGACGATCGAATCCTCGCGACTCAGGAACCCTCGCGCGATCCATCGTTGCGCCTGGCGCCTCCGTTCCGCGAGGAGCCGGTCAGGATTTTTGTCGGGCTGCAACCCGTTGGGATCGCGCGGGATGAGCATCAGGTCGAACAGCCGTGCAATGTTCAGCCGTTCCGGCGGCGTCTGGTAGTAGAGCAACGAGGCGGACTTCAGTCCCTCGATGTTCCCGCCGAGCGGGACCATCGACAAGTACATCTCGAGTAATTCCTTCTTCGAATATTTCATCTCGAGTTGCACGGCCCGGAACGCCTCGAACATTTTCGCCCCTATGGTTCGCGGTTTCGGTTCCATCATGCGCGCGATCTGCATCGTGATCGTCGACCCGCCCGAAATCCTTCGGCCGCTCCGGGCATTCTGCCACACGGCACGGAGCAGCGCGAGAGGGTTGACGCCGAAATGGTAGTAGAACCACCGGTCTTCGCGAAGAAGAAGAATGCGCTTGAGGCGTTCAGGAATTTCGCCCGGATCCGTCCTGAGTCTCCATCGTCCATCGTCTGCAAGGAAGGCTCCCAGCAAGCGGCCCTGACGGTCTTCGACCGTGAGCGAATACCCCTTGGTGCGCGGGAGCGGAAACAGGAGGGTGAGCACGAGAAAGACAATCGCCGGCGACAGGCAGACGATCGCCCCAAGCAACAGCGTCCTTTGTTTTCTGCTTTTCGTAATCGGAAGAATGGAGAACAAAGTGCCCCTGAACGGAAATCAATCGGGAACGCAACCCGGTCCGCCCCTTCTCCCCATCACCCGCTCTCCCGTTCCTCCCATCGCGCAGAAGGGAGAACGGGGGAGCGGGAGACCGGGCGAGGAACTCGTGCCCCTCCAACTATCACCAACCGTGATTTTGCCTTCATCCCGCGCCTGCGGGATTCGGGGAAATGAGGTGGAATGGCACTCGCGGGGAGGTTCAACCGGCGTCAGATGTTTTCTCCCGCGCGGATGGTCCAAAAATCATCCGACAAGTTCCTGTCCGAAAGATACTCGAACGGCATCGAGAAATAGCCGCTCATGCCCCAGTCAGGACCCCAGGAATTGCGGACGATGAATCTCTTTCCTCCATCGTCGTACCCGACGGCGAGGACGGCATGACCGCCCATGACCCTTTCCCCCGATTGCGGCATCTGCACGATTCCGGTTTGTGCAACCTCGGGAGATTCGAAGCTTTCGTAGACCGTAAACCCAAACACGAACGGGTAGCCTTCCGCGAGACATTCAAGCATTTCATCCTGGGTGAGGATGCGATGGTACGATGTGATCGTATGTGAAGCAGCCTCTTTGTAGCACTTGGCGACCGGCTTGACGGCGAACTTGCTCACGACATAGGGCCAGATTTTTTCCCGGCACACGCCCTGCTTGGCGAGCGTCTTGATGCCATCGCGAAGCATCGCTCCCGAGTCGGTCTTCACCGAATGCTCGATCACTCTCTCATTATAATAGATGAACAGTCTGCTGAGATCGACGAAGGGCTTCTTGTTTTTGTTCTCCAGGAATTCCAGAGCTCCGACAAGTGCATTCGCCGTACAGCTCCCCAGGTTTCCCTGGTTTTCGACCGGCGAGCAGGACGGCCGGAGATCCACTTGATGCGGCATTACCGGAGGGACGACCCTGATCGATCGATAAAGGAAGTCCCGCTGGTCGGGGAGATCCGGGACCCATCCGTATCCGCGTATCACTTTTTTGGGGGCAGCCGGGGGAGACTTACGACGAGCTGCTTTGCGGGTCGACTTACGTCGGGGAGCGCGCGCCATAGGGGCCTCAATGTTGTGTTTGGGGGGAACGCCTGAGGAATATAGAGATGGGGGCGCCGGAAAGCAAGACCCGCCGGATCTTGCATCTCAGGTGATTTTCAAGATATTATTCTTTTCCTAAGTCCGGGCCGACAACAACACCAACTCTTCGAATCCCATGCCTGAATACCTGCCTCCCGCGACCCTTGAACGCGCACGGGATCTTTTCCCCCATCTGACCCAGGGTCATGTGTACCTCAACCACGCCGGGACGAGCCCCCTTTCGCGACGCGTGATCGACGCCGTCAACCGTCACCTTCGGGATCGTTCCGTCGGAGCCATCGATACGTACTCGACCGATATTCAGATGGTCGCCGAGTGCCGATCACTGGTCCGGCAGCTGATCAACGCCGAATCGGACGACCGGATCGCGTTCCAGGTGAATACGTCGGAAGCAATCAATATCGTGGCGTCGGGGCTCGACTGGAAATCCGGGGATCATGTTCTCCTGAATACCATCGAATTCCCGGCGAATGTCTATCCCTATCTCAACCTCAAACGCCTGGGCGTCGAAGTCGACTTCCTCGAAGCTGACGAAGGGCGGGTGACCGCCGAACAGATCTCAAAGAACCTCCACCCCCGGACGCGCGTGCTTGCGCTGAGCGCAGTGCAATTTCTCTCGGGCTACCGAGCCGACCTCGAGTCCCTCGGTGCGCTTTGCAGGAACAAAGGGATTGTCTTCGCCGTCGACGGCATCCAGGCCGTCGGGGCCGTCCAGATCGACGTGCAGCGAATGAAGATCGATGCCCTCTTCGCGGGTGCTCAGAAATGGCAGATGGCTCCGCACGGATCAGGCTTCCTCTATCTCACCGAGGCGCTGCAATCACAAATCGGGCAGAAGCACCTCGGATGGCTCAGCGTGGAAGACCCGTGGAGATTTCATGATTTTGATCAGGCGCTTGCATCGTCGGCCCGCCGGTATGAAGGGGGAAGCCTGACGATGCCGAGTTTGTGGGGACTGCATGCCGCGCTCGGGACGCTCATCGAATTCGGGCCCGCGCGTATCGAGGAACATCTCCTCGGGATTACCGCTGCGCTCCGGGATGGTCTTGCCTCTCTCCCGCACCTGAAGATCGTGACGAAGTATCCGGATGATGAACGCGCCGGCATCGTAACGGTGGCGCTTCCGGAGAAGGTGGATGCAAAACAGGTTTTCACGCGGATGCTCGAACGCAAGGTCACGATCGCTCTGCGTGAAGGACAGCTGCGTTATTCTCCGCACTTCTATTGTTCCGCTTCCGACATGGCCCTGGCCGTCGAAGCGACCCGGGAAGCACTCCAATAACTTCGATAGCGCCTTCCTATGGCATCACTCCGACGTGAGCTGACGCTTTTCGATCTGACGATGATATCGATCGGATCGACCATCGGATCGGGCATCTTTCTCACTCCTGCGCTGATCTCGCGAACGCTCGTATCGCCGGGCTGGATTATCGTCGCGTGGCTGATCGGCGGGCTCATGGCGATCTTCGGTGCGCTGAGTTTCTCCGAGCTCGGCGCCATGATGCCAAAAGCAGGCGGGATCTACGTCTTCCTGAAGGAGACCTACGGCGGACTGGTTGCGTTCCTGTTCGGCTGGTCCGAGTTTCTCGTGACAAACACCGGCAGCATCGCCGCCCTCGGGTATGCGTTCGCCACCTACCTGGGATACATCATACCGCTCGGTGCAGCAGGCACCACGGCGTTCGCCATTCTCGGTGTCGTGGTGTTGACGATTATCAACGTTCTCGGCGTGAAGATTGGCGGCGTCTTCTCGGATATCTTTACCGCATTGAAGCTCCTGGGGATCGCCGGGTTGATTGCGGTCGGGTTTCTTCTGGGTTCCACATCCCACATCAACACGTCGGCGCCGTTCGCGATCCCCCCGGGGGGGCTCAGTACATCGCTCGCGCTCGCCCTTGTTGGGGTATTCTGGTCGATTGGCGGCTGGCAGCACGCGACGTTCACCGGCGCCGAAGTGAAGAACCCGCAGCGCAATATTCCCCGCGCAATGATCATCGCCGCACTGACCATTACGCTGGTCTACATTCTCACGGTCGTTGCGTACATGCTGTTGCTCACCGGTCCGGAAATTGCGTCGTCGCACCAACTGGCGTCCGACGCGATGGAACGCGCGCTCGGGACGGGCGGCGGCGTGGCGATCGCCGTTGCGGTGTTCATCTCCACCTTCGGGACCACCGGGATCTATACTCTCACCGCCCCGCGGATCTATTACGCGATGGCGCTGGATGGACTCTTCTTTGAACCGGTGTCGCGGCTGCATCCGAAATTCGGGACGCCGGCAGTGGCAATCATCACCCAGTCCGTCTGGGCGATTGTACTTATCGTCTTCTGGGGGACGTTCGAGAATCTGATTTCGTACGTTGTCTTTACCGACTGGATTTTCTACGGACTGACGGGTGCGGCGGTGATGCTTTTGCGGAAAAAACAGGCCGACACTCCGCGCCCCTACCGGACGATCCTGTACCCGTTCACGCCGCTTTTGTTCACGGCCGGCGCCGCCTGGTTTGTCATCAACACACTGATCAACAAGCCCGCGGAATCCGGCGCGGGAATGCTCTTTCTCCTGATTGGCATTCCCGTCTACCTTTTCTGGAAGAAGCGATCATTGCATACGGCACATTCCTGAGCATTGCATGAGACCCGGTTCGAAGATACTGATCGTCGATGACAATGAAGAATTCCGCGCTGTCATCAAGGCCATCCTGGAGCGGAAGGGATTTGTTGTGACTGAAGCCTCGGACGGGCAGGAAGCGATCGAGAAATTTGCGCTCGCCTCGTTTCAGATGGCGATTGTCGATCTCGACATGCCCCGGATGAACGGCATCGAGCTCACCAAGAGGGTAAAGAAGGACTACCCGGGCGTTCCCGTCATGATGATCACCGCCTACGCGCAGTTCTACTCGCCCGGCGATATCCTTGCGGCGGGAGTCGATGCATTTCTGCAAAAGCCGGTGGACTTCGCGCGGCTGACGCAGGCAATCGATAGCTTGTGAACATCGGGGAATGATTCATTTATGCCAGGGGAAAAGCATCGGCACCGATCGTTGATAGTCCACGTAGGTCTGACCGAACTCCCGGATAAGATCCCGTTCTTCCAGATGGGCACCGATCACAATCCAGATCGTCCAGAGGAGATCGAAGAGCAATCGATCGGCAGTCACGACCGGGTTGGCCCAAAACAATACGATGACGCATGCATACAATGGATGCCGGACCCACCGGTATGGACCGCGAACGACGAAGGGGCCCGGCTGATGGTCCATCGAGCGTAAGCGAGCCCGGATGGGACCCACGCCGAGCGGATCGAATGAGCGGAGTGCATAGATGCTCAACGAAAAGACAAGAACTGCAACAAGGGAACAGCCGATCGCGATGAAACGGGCAACGCCCTCGAGGCGCACCAGCATGATTTCTGAGTGCTGCCAGAATATTGCAACAATCGAGAGGGCGATTCCCGATCCGATGGTGTAGATGACCCCGTGGTATTCACCAGCGAAATGCGCGGTCAACCGAGTCCGAAAGGCCTTCCGGACCATGCCACTGTGTTGAACGAAGAATAGAAGAGAAAGCAACGCGTCCCAGAGGAGAATCTCGGTCTCCGTCCATCCAAAGCGGATGTATCCCGACCCTCCTGCAAAAATCAGAAGGAGAATCGACCCTGCGCCGAAGATGAACGCGATGACAATCAACAGTTGGTCGACGACTCGTGATCGCAAAATCATGGCTGGTCCCCCCGCGCCGCGAGATGCCTTCCGTGCAGCGCGCACTTCACGATGCAATCCGGAATGATTTTCTTCATTGTGCCTTTGCCGGTGTTTCCCGGCGATTCAATGGCGGCTGAATTGTGTTGTTGCCCCGGGGTTTCAGGAGCCAGGATATCCCTGAGGGACGAGCGACGCAGGCAGGGGAGGTGTTGACTTTTTCAATAGTCTGGCACACGTGCCAGACACTTGTGTCAGACTCTTGTGCCAGACACATGTGCCAGACTCTTGTGCCAGACACATGTGCCAGACACTTGTGTCAGACTCATTTCCCGGCAGGAGAGTTCCCATGCCTGCACCGAAGACTCGAAGAAGATCGTGGGGCGATCAAGCGCTTCGGCTCGTCGCTTGAAACGGGTCAATGAATATCATCTCTCAAGGGGGTGCGCGGTGGTCATTTTGACCGGGTTGAGCCGGCGATCCCGAACATGTCAGACGGCTTCTCGTGAAGGTGTTCATCGAAGAGTGTGGCGGTGAGAGCGAAATAGGCGACAAATCCGAAGACGACGAGGAGCTGTGCGGTGGAGGTCTTCTGGATCTCCCGTTTCGCTTTCGTATCACAGACTTCGCCGGGGCAGTACTGGGCCTGTTTTTTGTAGAACATCGGATAGAATTTGCACCCAAGACAGATCCCGAACGCAGATTCAAAGAAGAGAAACACAAGGCAGATCAGGCAGATGATACCCGTAATCGGACTGTAGCCGTTGGCCACGACGAGAAGCGCGAAGACGATCGTCGACAAGATGAGTCCAATGGTCCACGCGAATTTCTTCTGTGCGGCGCCGACATATTCGGGAATTTGGTTTCCGACGATCAATCGTCCGAGAATCAGTGTGGGGGAGAATCTGGGGCTGAGGAACACTCGGATAAGGAAATCCGTCAGGAACAACGTGATGACATATTTAATGTACAGGAAATCCTCTTTGAAGATGACCACGAGGATGGATGTGAACATTGACAGAAAAAGGATTCCTGCCGATGCACGAATTTCACGTTCATTCAAAACGGGAATCGTATACCCCTCGACGCGTTCTCCAAAGCCAAATACGGTCTTCATTGTCGTCCTCATGATGGTGATCTTTAGGACGACGCACGACGACTTTTGTTACAGCCGGACGAGAGGGGAAATAAAATACGACTGCGGGACTCTCCTTCAGAAAAAAATATGGCCGTTTAGGCTGCCTCTGATCAAAGGGTTGCAGGCGCCAAGACATGGCAGCTTAGGCAACCACTTTTTCGGGCCGCAAGAAACAAGGCAGCCTAAGCAACCAAGTTTTCCCGGCTCATCTCGCTCCGCGTTCGTGGAACGGCCGACGCGGGTGATCCCGCATCCGTTCGTCAATGCGATCGGCCAGCCACTGAAAGTATTCGCTGGCGAAAGGATCCTGTTGAGTGTCGCGCATGTCCAGAATCATCGGCTTGTACTTCTTCCAGGATGTGACAACGAAAGAGCCCAGGGTCTTGTCGACAATATCCAGCGTGATGAACCGCTCTGCGACAAGGATCCCGAGCGTCTCCATTTCCTGAGCAAATTGGATCAGAAAAGTCTGATCGGTCGCCGGCAACGACCGCATCGCCTGAAACGTTGTCGGCAGTTGATGGGCATTGACATACTGCAGAAGCTCGACAAACTCCCGCGTCTGGAAGTTGTGGAGTGCTTCGAGCGCCAGTCGCTCACGTCGATCGCGTGCCGCCGCTCGGATTTGCACGACGCCGAAGACGAGCGCGACGATGAACGAGAGCGTCAGCGCGAGATTCGCGATGAGGCTGATGGTGTCGTTCGTCATATCTGAGCCGGTCCTATGATCTTCACCTCCGCAGGTTCATTCTGGCGGAAGACGAGCGCCGATGGCGAGCGTTGATCTCCGAATGCATACTGGGGAGCGAATGCGAAAGGACGGACATTTGCCGGGATTGAAGATCAGGATCGAACCGCAACCGCCCTGCGCCGCTGTTTCAGCTGTCGCCCAACCTCTTCACAACAACTGCCGTCATATCATCGTGTTGAGGATTTGCACCGGCAAACAGCCGGATGTCGTCCATCAACGTATCGATCGTCTTCTTTGCAGTGGAAGTCTTGAGTTCGGGGAGTGAAAGCAATCGCTCGATCCGTTCCAGCCCGAAGAGCTCCTGCTGGCCGTTCATGGCATCGGTGAATCCGTCCGTGATGAAGATGATGCTGTCTCCTGGAGCAAGAACGACCTCCCGCTCTTCGTAGGTCGCGTCCGGCTGCATCCCGAGAGGGAAATGCGCACCGTTCGAACACAGTGTTTCCACCCTCCCGTCCGCGATCAGGATCGGCCGTGTCTGGCCTGCATTCGCAAAGACCACACGCCCGGATTCCCCGTCAAGTGAGGCAAGCACAAACGCGACAAAGTTTCCCCGTTTCGAATGCTGATAGACCGCTCGGTTGAGCCGGGTAAGGATGGCGGCGGGAGATGAGGAAATTTTCGCCTCGCTCGCAAATGCTCCGCTTGTATACACTGCAGACATTGCCGCCTGGAGACCTTTTCCCGAGACATCCAGGACTGCAAATCCAAATTGCTCCCCCGACCGGCCAAGCTGCGCATAGTCGTAGGAATCGCCCCCGACTTCCTGCGCAGGCAAGGATACCCCGGCGACGTCGTAGTCCGGTATCTTCGGCTCCTCCCGCGGCATCAGGGACATCTGAACATCGTGCGCGAGTTTCAACTCTGTTTGCAGCGTCTCTTTCTCCCCTCGCTCGAGCGAAACGATCCAGACCAGAAGATTCACACCGCCAAGCAGGAGCGCTCCGGATAAGACCAACGGCATAAACCCGGGACCGATCTTGACGAACCCGGCCACGAGGCCGAGCGCAATCAGCGTGTACGAGATGACCACCAGCCGGTGCCGATCCTTGGGGATGCCAAGATAGATCTCGTCCGACGCCAGCAAGGAGAACATCAGCGCTTCGCGGATGGAGATTTGTTGCGGCGTCGACTGTAGTCGCTTGCGGTATGACTCTTTCCGCTGCGCGAGGTTCTGAACGATCCTCTCCCATGCGATATAGAGGACGCCGGCGACCACCAGGTCAAGCCCGAACCGGCTCCAGCCGCTTCCGGTCATGCCCTGCGTAAATGCGGTGACCAGCTCGATGATCGCGACGATCTTGAGAATGTTGACGAGCAGACGGCGGAATTTCAGCGGATCAATCATCGACTAATCGTTGAGTCAGTGTGAAAAGGGTCGCCGGCCCGAGGCCCCGGCCGATGCATCATTCGCGGCTGCGGAAACGGCTCACGCGAAATGCCTGGCAATGGATTCTGTCGATCCCCGGGAACGGGCATTTCAAATATACGAGAAACACTTCGCCCTTGTTACTTCTCAGTCTCGCCGGAATCGCCCGAAAACGGAACATACCCACGGCATTCCATGACCGGCAGCCGGGGATACTTCTCAAACGTGGGATCGGACTGCGATCGTTGACAGAGAAGAAAGATACTGCCCCGGCCGCTCTTCACGACCATCTGATAGATGCAGCGGTCGCAAAGGCCGGTCGGGGCAGGGGTTCTCTTTTCGTGTGCCATCTCTCTCCGCGCGCTACATCGCCGGCGCTGGTTCACCGGCCGCCGGGGCAACCGCTTCCTTCTTCATCGCGGGCTCCCACAAATAAAGAGAACACCCGTCCGGTGTCAGGAACGTCGCAAAGAATCCCATGTCGCTGACCGGCGTCCGTTTCAATGTCACCTTCCCCCGGGCCTTTTTGATTTCTTTCAACTTCGCGTCAATGTCTTCGACATTAATATAGACGTTTACCTGTCCCTTCTTTGGCATCTTCTTCACCAGCATGATTCCGCCGCCGGGTTCAGCCCCGGTTTTCACGATCACATATTTCATTTCCGGATACTCTTTGCACTCCCATCCGAACACCGTCGTGAAGAACTTCACCGCACGTTTCAGGTTGGTGGTCGGTATTTCGATGTGGCCAAAACTATGCATAATACCCTCCTGGAAGATGGTACGTGGTGAGCTTTGGAGAAGTTAGGAACGCGACGGAGATTCGAGCATCGGCACCCGCACGCCAAGCGTCCGCGCGTTCTGTACGGCACGGTCATACCCCGCATCCGCATGCCGGATGATCCCCATGCCGGGGTCGTACGTCAAAACTCTTTTCAACCGAACGGCGGCTTCCGGGGTTCCGTCGGCAACGACGACCATTCCGGCGTGAATCGAAAGCCCCATACCGACTCCGCCGCCATGGTGGACGCTCACCCAGCTTGCACCGCCGGTGGCGTTGAGGAGCGCATTCAGGATCGGCCAGTCGGCGATGGCATCGCTGCCATCCTGCATCTTCTCCGTCTCGCGATTCGGCGATGCGACGGATCCGCAATCAAGATGATCCCTCCCGATCACAATCGGCGCCCGGACTTCACCGCGCGCAACCAGGTCGTTGAAGATCGTTCCCATTTTTGCGCGCTCACCGTAGCCGAGCCAGCATATCCTCGCCGGGAGCCCCTGGAAGTGCACCTGCTTCTGCGCCTTTTCGATCCACCGGCAGAGGGCAGCATTCCCCGGGAACGTCTCCAGAACCGCACGGTCGGTCCGGAGTATGTCCTCAGGATCGCCCGAGAGTGCCACCCACCGGAACGGCCCTTTGCCGTCACAGAAGAGCGGGCGAATATATTCCGGAACGAAGCCGGGGATGTCGAAGGCATTCTCAACACCGCCGGCTTGCGCCTCACCGCGAATGTTGTTGCCGTAGTCGAACGTGACTGCGCCACGGTTCATGAGTTCCACCATGGCACGGACATGCTCACAAATGGAAGTTCTCGCCCGACGCACGTATTCCTGAGGGTCCATGGCGCGGAGGGCGATCGCTTCCTGGTACGGCATGTGCGCGGGAACATAGCCGTTGAGCGTATCGTGGGCAGAAGTCTGGTCTGTCACAATATCGATCGGCACGTTTCGGCGCAAGAGTTCGGGGAGGACTTCGGCTGCATTGCCCAGAAGAGCGATCGACTTCGCTGTTTTGTTTTCCCTTGCGCTTCGAATGATCGCGAGAGCGTCGTCGATCGATTCCGTCATCGTGTCCACGTACCCGGTGTTCAATCGTTTCTCGATCCTCGACCGGTCGACTTCCACTGCAAGGCAGACTGCCCCGTTCATCGTGGCAGCGAGCGGCTGGGCGCCTCCCATCCCGCCGAGCCCGGCAGTCACCAGGAGGCGGCCGGCAAGCGATCCCTGAAAGTATTTGTCGGCGACTGCGGCAAACGTTTCGTAGGTCCCCTGCAGAATACCTTGCGTTCCGATGTATATCCAGCTCCCTGCCGTCATCTGGCCGTACATCGTCAAGCCCAACGCTTCGAGCCTGCGGAATTCATCCCACGTCGCCCACCTCGGCACCAGCATCGCATTCGAGATCAGGACTCGCGGCGCGTTCGTGTGGGTTTGGAAGATTCCCACAGGTTTGCCGGACTGCACAAGCAGCGTCTCGTCGTTCTCCAGTTGCCGCAGAGAACGAATGATTGCGTCGTAACATTCCCAGTTGCGCGCCGCCTTGCCTGTTCCGCCGTACACGATGAGTTGGTCGGGGTTCTCTCCGACTTCTGGATCAAGATTGTTCATTAACATCCGCATCGCGGCTTCCTGGATCCACCCTTTGCAGGAAAGCGCGGTTCCCCGCGGGGCGCGGATGGGTTTTGCGGGAGCGGTACCGAGGGTTTTCATTGACGGCCTTGGGAACGAGGGCTGTTACTGTTGAAGGTTGTGCGCGACGCGTTCGACGTCCGTCCACACGCGCAGGAGATTGCCCGAGCAGATCTTGTCAAGGTCTGCCGGCGTGTACCCCCGGCGCAGGAGCTCGGCGAGAAGGTTCGGATACATCGAGACATCCTTCAGCCCGATCGGAAGTTCGTCGTCCAGTCCGTCGAAATCGGAGCCGATGCCGACATGATCGATCCCCACCAGCCGGACCACGTGATCGAAGTGGTCCGCCAGATCGGAGACTGTCGCATAGAGAGGAGGATGAATGGCACGATACCGGGCGAGAGCTTGTGCCAGCGAAGCCGAATCGCGCGCAGCGCCGCGGGCGGCAAGATCGCTGTCGACTGCCGCCGATTCCCGTTTCATCGCGACGCGCACATCCATGCGGAGAAATGATGAGCCGAAATTCATCTGGATCACGCCGCCGGCGGCCGCCAGCTCCCGGATCATCGCATCAGTCATATTCCGCTCCCACCCGGGAGTAAAGGACCGGCAGGCGGAGTGGGAAGCAATGACGGGCGCCTTTGAAGTCCGGAGGACGTCTTCGAAGGCGCTGTCCGTAAGATGCGAAACGTCCACCATGATCCCCACGCGATTCATTTCAAGAACGGCTGCGCGACCGAAAGGGCTGAGACCATGCCAATGCCGGACACTGTCGAAGGCGGCGTCCGAGAGATGGTTCCAGAGAGCGTGCGCAAGCGTGATGTAGCGAATCCCCCGGCTGTAGAAATAAGAGATCCGCGAGAGGTCGCCTTCGATGGGGGCTCCGTTTTCCATTCCCATCGCAAGGAGGATCCGGCCTTTTCCTTCCTCCCGCCGCACATCCCCGGGAGAATTCACCCGGACAAAAGCGTCCGGCCAGCGTCGGGCAATGCCCTCGACATAATCAATCAGCGAATCCGCATACGGTCTCGCCCTGCCCGTCCCTTCGAGCCGGGAGGGCACATAGATCGCCATGAAAGGAAGTCCCAGCCCGCCGGCCTGTGCCCGTGGAATATCGAACTCCCCCGGCGCACGCCGGGAAAGATCAGCCCCGGAGTTGTGGAGCAGATCGGGAAGGTCGATGTGCGTGTCGACGATCAGCAACCGGTGCGCAAGCACCCTGGCCTCCTGAAGCAACGGATCCGCAGGCGTCTGCGCCGTGCAGGGAATCGACGCGGAAAGGCACACGGTCAGGACAAGGCAGACTGCAGAGTGAAGACCCCGCATGGCTCAGTCTTTTGCCGTGAGGCGGACTTCAAGACGGACAATGGTGCTGTCGTTTTCATCCTTCTCCGTCACCTGCTTTAGCGATTGCACGCTCGGCATCGGGACGGTGAGTACGGTGTTATCATCGTCGAACTCGACATACTCCCTGTTCACCTTCTTCAGAACCCCGAGGTTGGTCTTCTGGCCGACAAATTTCTTCATAATGTCCAGCACCCCACCCGAGATCGATGTTGCGGGCTGCACCTGCGGCGCCGGATGCTCCGCCTCGGTTGCTTCCTCTTCCGCTTCCTTCGGTTTTTCCTTTTGCACGGAAGCCTTTGCCTTCGGTTTCTTTTGCGCGTCGGCGGAAGTCGGCGCGAACAGCGAACCCGTGAACAGCAATCCGGCGATGACCAGCAGCGTTACACCAGAGGATTTCATCGTTGCCTCCATGCGAGAATGTGATTTCATGATTCAGCGAACTGTGTTCGCGATCAGCGTTCAACGGTCAGAACTTATATCCGATTTTCCGCAGAAACGCCTTTCGCGTGCGAATGTCTTCCTCTCCCTCGATCCCCTTCGTACGCACGCCGTCGACAACGCCGAGGATCGCCCGCCCCTGCTCCGTTTCCGCAAGAACGACTTCCGTCGGGTTTGCCGTGGCGCAAAAGACGCGACAGACTTCCGGGACCTGCTTGATGGTATTCAGGATGTTAATCGGGAATCCTTCTTCCATGAAGATGATGAACGAGTGCCCGGCGCCGAGGGCAAGAGCGTTCTTTGATGCGAGATCGCTTAGTCGCTGGTCGTTTCCGGCCCTGCGGACGAGCGACGGGCCCGAGGCCTCGCAAAACGCAATGCCGAACTTCATGGCGGGGGCCGTCTGCACGATCGCTTCATACAGATCTTCAACGGTTTTGATGAAATGAGCATGCCCGAGAATGAAATTCATCTCCTCGGGTTTGTCGATCCGTATCGTCAGCAGATTCATGGCCTTGCCGGAGCTGTTGGTCGGACTGAGAGAAAGGCGCGGGCCGCTTCCGGAGGGAGCAACCATTGGAGGATCCCTTCCGGATGCGGCCCCGAGAAACGGATCGACAGACGTGCTGCCGTCCCCGGCACCAATCCGAGAGAACTCGTTCCGTGCCCCGCGATGACATACGAAATGAACTCTCCGAGATCCGGCTGATGGCCTACCGCCAGGACGCTCTTTTGTCCCGACCGGCGCAGCGCGAGCAACTCTTCATAGAATGGCCGGGGTTCAAAGCCGGGAGCGAGCGAGGGATTGACTGACGACACCATCGACGGGTCGATACTCCCCGCGATTGCGGCACCGGTCTGAACGGCGCGCAGGAGAGGGCTGGTCATGACCAGGGTTGGCGCATGGTCGAGGAGCGCAATCATTCTTCCGATCGCAAGCGCATCGGTCATTCCCCGCGCCGTCAACGGGCGTTCTGAATCGGAATTGATGCCGCTGCTGATCCCTGCCGCTTCCGCGTGGCGGACGACAGTCAACACAAGCGCATCACCCTGCGATCCTGGCACGTCTGCTCCCTCCCTGACGGATTCACGACCGGTTGCTCAGCGCGCTCCGCCGCGAGCGCTCTTCTCCATCTTTCGGCGTGGGGCGCGGACCTTCGCATAGCCCGGCTTGATGACGTCGTAGATGATCTTGATCCGCCTGTTATATGGAATGAACGCGCTCTTCATCGAATTGATCGTCACCTTTTCCAGATCGTCGAGACTCAATCCGAATGTCTGGTGCGCGATCCTGAACTCGTTCGTCATCGTGGTGGCGCTCATCAGCCGGTCATCCGTATTCAACGTCACCCTGAACCGGTACCGAAAATACAGCCCGAAGGGGTGTTCTTCGATCGACTTGACGGCGCCCGTGTCCACGTTGCTGGTCAGACAGATTTCGAGGGGAATGCGCTTGTCAAGGATGTACTGTGCCAGGTACCCCATCTTCACGATTCTTCCCGGGTCGTGCGGATCCAGTCCGATATCCTCGATCAACCGGGTGGCATGGCCGATCCGGTGCGCGCCGCACCATTGGATCGCCTGCCAGATGCTCTCCTTGCCGAATGCCTCACCGGCGTGAATCGTAATGTTGAAGTTCTCGCGCTGGATGTAGTGAAAAGCGTCGACGTGTTTCTTCGGGGGGAAGCCGCCTTCTTCCCCGGCAAGGTCGAACCCGACAACACCGCGTTCGCGAAAATCGACTGCCAGCTCCGCCATCTCCTGGGAGAGGTTCATATTGCGCATGGCGCAGATAATCAGACCGAATTCGACGTCGAAGTCCTTTTTCCCGCGTTCCAGCCCGTCAAGCACGGCATTGACGACTTCATCCCAGTGGAGTCCTCCGTCGGTGTGAAACACGGGAGCGAATCGCGTCTCGACGTAGACGACACCGTCATTGTACATGTCCTCCATCATCTCGTAGGCGATGCGCTCGAGTGCTTCGGCGTTCTGCATGACCGCCGTCGTGTGTGCAAACCCTTCGAGATATAACGGGAGGCTTCCGCGCTGGGCGCCGCGGTGAAACCAGTCCGCCAGTTTATCGGGATCTTCAGTCGGGAGCTTCTTGTATTTCATCCCGCGTGCGAGTTCGACGATGGTGCCCGGACGGACTCCTCCGTCGAGATGGTCGTGAAGAAGAACTTTCGGGGCGGCCCGGAGAACTTTTTCGGAGATTTTCATGTCGAGGAATGTCTGTCGTGTCGGACGGATCGTGAATCACCGGCGGATATCCGATCGCGACACGGGTTGGTTTGTAATTATGCCAAATATACAACAAGCGTGCTAAAAAGCAAACAGGTTGACTTTGTGCTTCCAATTGTCTATGATAACGGCACACAGAGGTCAACTCCTCTCGATCGGTGCAACATCCTCGAGCCTATTATGGCGAAGAAGGACGCTACAATTCTCGTCGTTGATGACGAAGAAGCGTTCCGCTACATGCTCTCCTCCCTCCTTGCCCGGGCGGGATACATTGTCGATACTGCTGTCGATGGTGTCTCTGCCATCAATGCCGTGCAGACGAAATTGTATGATGTCGTGCTCTGCGACCTCATGATGCCCAAGGTGGACGGCAGCGAAGTCCTGAAATTCATCAAGGCGAACTTCCCCTCTGTTGAAGTCGTGATGCTGACAGGGGTTACCGATGTGCGTACCGCCGTGGAATGCATCAGGATGGGTGCCTACGATTACATTACGAAGCCCACGACGCACGATGAGCTCCTTGCCTCGATCCAACGGGCGCTGGAACGCCGGCAGCTGTTGATCGATAACACCGTGATGAAGGGAGTGATCGAGAAGCTCCAGGGGAGCAACGAGATGGTCGGCGACAGCGAAGCCTTCCACCGCGTCCTCGAGATTGCCGCCAAAGTCGCGCCGACGGAGTCCACCGTCCTGATCCAGGGACCGAGCGGCACAGGGAAAGAACTTATCGCCAACTTCATTTATCAGCGCAGCGAACGCAAGGATCAGCCGTTCGTCGCGCTGAACTGCGCTTCCATTCCCGATACGCTCATCGAATCGGAGCTCTTCGGCCACGAAAAGGGGGCATTCACCGACGCGCGCGCGATGAAACAGGGCATCGTCGAAATCGCGAACAACGGCACGCTGTTCCTCGACGAAATCGGCGACATCAGCCAGATCATTCAGCCGAAGATTCTGCGCTTCATCCAGACGGGGGAATTCCGGCGCGTCGGTGGGAACACGACGCTGCATGCAGACTGCAGAATTCTTTCTGCAACGAACAAGAACCTGAAAGAGCAAGTACGCGAAGGGAAATTCCGCGAAGATCTTCTCTACCGTCTCAACGTGATCACCGTCGAACTGCCGACCCTCCGGCAACGCCGCGAGGATATTCCGCTTCTCGTCGCGTCATTTCTCGGCAGCCGCATGAAGACCAAAGTGGAGACCTCGATCTCCGCCTCGGCGATGGAAGTGCTGATGGGGTACGACTGGCCCGGAAACATCCGCGAACTGGAAAACGTGATCGAGCGCGCGGCCATTCTCTGTCGCAATCATGTGATCGAACCGCAGGATCTCTCCCTTCCCAACGCGCCAATGTCGCTCCCTACGTCCGCCCGCGGCGAAGAAAAGATCGGTACCGCAATCCCGTTGAAGGAAATCGAACGCCTCCATATCGAGGGGGTGCTGCGCAGCTTCCGGGGAGCAAAAGCCGAGACCGCCAAAGTGCTCGGGATAAGCCTGAAGACGCTCTATACGAAGATACAGCAGTATCAAATGAAAGTCTGAGGGGGATGGGGGGACGGTGACCTCCACGGATTCCTTCTCATGTCCTCAGTCCCGCTTCTTCCTCCTGTTTACTCCCCGAGCTGCCACGCCACGCCGGCCTTCCGCACAACCACACCGCTATCGAGGCCATGAGCCCCGGATACATCGGCTCGATACCGAGCGGGTAGTACTCCGAAGCGCCGAGTTGTTGTGACCAACCGGCAATCATCCACCCGAGCGATACCATCCACCCTGCCGCCATCGCCGCGAACGCGAAGCGTGGCCGTACCGTAAGCCTCGGGAAATACGCGGTCACGAGCGGCACCAGCAGGCCCGGAATGATCACGGTGCCGATCGTGTACCAGAGTTTGATCACGGACGGAATGGCGAGGGCGAGAAGAATCGAAATCGCCCCGGCGATCAGCAGCCCCGCCTTTGTCCACCCGACATCGTTCCCCTGACGGCCTTTCAATCGCCAGACAATATCGCGACCGAGCGTCGTCGCTGAAACAAACATCAAGGTGTTCAGCGTCGACATGATCGTCGCAAACATCCCGACGTAGAACAAGCCCTTCGCGATCGGCGGAAGCACCAGCTCGGCCAGCGCGGGATACGCCATGACGGGCTGGGCGAGATTCGGGATGGCTGCGCGCGCATACAAGCCCGCCGTTGCCGTCATCGCGTCGAAAATAAACCAGAAGACGATGGACCAGAGGATGCCGCGCTTCGCGACCTGCGGGCTTTTCGCGGCATAGCAGCGTTGATGGAAAGAAGGATCGACAAGAGTCCACAGGGCAATAAAGAACCAGACAACCACAAACTGGATCGAATTCCCTCCGTTCCATGTCAGATGGAGCGGTGGGACATGGTCCTTGATAAAGGCAAAACCGCCGAACTTGTCGTGCGCATACGGAAGGATGACCGCGAACCCGACGAACATCAGAAAGAATTCAAGAACGTCCGTGTTGACATCCGAACGGAATCCTCCGGCGTAGAGGTACGCCGTCGCCGCGAGCGTTCCCAGGATGACGCACAGAAGAAAACTCCAGCCGGTGAGAAGCTCGAGCAGCACCGCGGTCATGAGGATGTACGGTGCCGGCGTCATGAGCAGGAACGTGAGCACCGCGCCAAGAATCGCCGTGGGCCGACCGTACGATGCATGCAGCTTGTCGGGTATGGTCGCGAAATCGGTCGCGCGGATCTTTCCCGCAAGAAGAAACGCGAAGATGAACGCGAAGATGTAATACGGAACGCCCTGCACCACCCAGTTCGAGATGCCGTACCGGTAGGAGAACTCTCCCACGCCGAGGATTCCGCCATACCACGAAGAGACCAGTGTCATGACGAAGACCGGCGTCGTCAACATCCGCCCGGCAAGAAGATATTCCACGGTTTCCTGCCGCTGGCGTCGCGCCGTGAGAAATCCCACGAGGAGGACTGCGCCGAAATAGAGGGCGATGATTGCATTATCGACAAAGGAAAGGGCGACGTGCATCCGGGGGTCTCCGGGAGAACCTGATCCAGTTATGCGAGGCGCATGGCCTGCTCGTGGAGAACGATGACCAGCGCTTTGCCGTGGTCGATGCGGATGCCGAACGTTCGGGAGGTCGCCGTATTGCTGACCGCGACATCGCCCGCGGCAATCGTCGCGTCGTGCAAGGGGTAGCGGAGCCCCCTGAGTGTCACGCCCCGCAACCTTCCGAACGGGAGAAGGCTCACGGTGGACCCTCTCGGGGCGGCAAACCGCATTGCCCCCGTGATCGGGAACCCAACCCATCCATCGCCGGCGAGGGAGATGGTGAGCCGGCCGGCGTACTTCCAGACCGTCGTCAGATTTCCCAGCGTCATGTCCATCCGCCCCCCTGTGATGCCTGCGAGCGTGACGCGCTTGACTTTCTGATCAACGCAAAAGTCAAGGGCCTTCTCCATGTCGGTGTTGTCCTGTCGCGCAACGCGAAGGACCAGCGATGCTGCGAATGCCTTGAGCGTTTGCGCGGTGATGGAATCAAGGTCGCCAATGACGACATCCGGGACAAGTCCCATGGCACGCGCCGCGTTCGCCCCCCCGTCAGCGCAAAGGAAGAGATCGTGTTCGCGAACCAGCCGCCGACAAAGCTTCTGCGCCGGCGGGATTCCGTTACACAGCAGAAACACGGACAAACGAGGCGAGGTCATCCGGACACTCCGCTATATTGTGAGCCGCATGCCAATCAGGAAATTTCGTTCCGCTGCGGGGAAAAAGGTGTTTCCTTCGCCGCTCAGCGTATATAACCTGTTGAAGATGTTCCGTGCTTCCGCACGCACTTCGAGCGCTGTGTCGAAGAACACCGGGACGCGATACAACAGTTCGACATTGCAGACCGTGAACGCATCGTTCCGGTTGTCGTCGTTCTTGAAATTGTCCGTGAAGAACGGGCCGACATATTTCATCACGAACGCGGCGGACCAGCTGCTGTCACGCCATGTGAGGCGGAGGTTCGTCAGGAAATCCGGAAACCCGGCGATGGGATTGCCGTCGAGGGTGTGCATCAGGCCGTCATCGCCAACCATCGCGTAGTGGATCAGACGATTCGTCGACCATGTGGCATTTCCCATGAGGGAGAGCCCGTCAACGATCCTGATGTTCGTCTCCAGCTCGACGCCGACATGCCGCGAGCGCTGCGCGTTCCCGGTGACAGGCTGGCCGAAGATATCCACCCTCCCGCTTTTCACGAGTTCGTTGGTGAACTCCATCCAGTAAAGGTTCAGACTGCCGAACAGCCAGGCCGAGGAATATTGTGCCCCCAGTTCGAGATCCAGAAGCTCTTCCGGTTTGGCGATCGGTTTTGAGAAGTCATACCGGACCACGCCTCCGGAAGTGTCCGCCTGGAACTCCGGAGTCGCGCCGAAGTAGGCGTCTTCGCCGGCGTAGAGGTCGCGCATCGTCGGTTCCCTCGACGTATACGCGGTCGAAAGGTGGGCCGACACCCTGTCGCTCACATTATAATTGATCCCCAACCGGGGGTTCACAAAGAAGTAGGGCACGGTAAACGTGTTGCCGAGGAATTTTTCATTCCGGATTCCGTAGCTGTTCCATACCGCCTGGACACTTCCCATCAGACTTACCGCTTCATTCCAGTGGTACAATTCATTTCCGTAGATCGATCCGATATTGCGGACGCCATTGTACTCGTAAAAATGATAGTCGGGGTTGAAGTCCGGCGGGAGGTTCTCGGCATAGACGATCTTTCCCCAATGGGTCGACCGATGAAAACGCAGTTCGGCACCGAGCGTCAGAAGACCTGTCCCATGGTCAATCTCAATTCGGGGCAGCCATCCCCATTGGGCATTTCCGACATAACCGCGAACAATTGCATTGGCGGGATTTCCGGTCGTCGGGTATCCGTACGCCGAGCCCAAGCGGAGCATCGAAGTGTCTGCCCAGGAGGCGTCATAGTCGAAATAGCCGTCACCGGTATAGTAAAAGAGCGTATTCGAGAGAGTGACTGTCGGAGAGACTTTCCAGTCGTGCATCAGCTCGTAATGCGGTTGAGAAAACGCCTCGGCCTCCTGGGGGCGTCGATAGGTCACGGAGGAATAGTGAAGACCGTCCGATGTCGATTCCCATCCCGTAAGGTTCTGCCTGCGCAGGATGGGGTCGTTGTTCGCAAACTTCGCGAGACCGGTATAGGCCAGGCCGTCCTGAAGCGGTCCGCCGTAGAAGTCAAATCGCGTTGTCATGGAGCCGTCGACTCTCAGCGCGCCGAAGAAGTACGAATTCAAATTCACCCACGAACCCTGTCGATAGCCGTCGCTGGTAATCGTTCCCAGGTGTCCGTAAAACCGGTAATGTCCGCCAAGGGACCCCGATGTGAACGACACGCCGAATTTCTTCGTCGTGAGCGGGAGCGATCGGCTGCTGTCGGCGTATTGTTGAAACCCGAAATCGGATTCGAGCGTGATCCCTGGAACGCCGTTGAACGGATTGGTGATGAGATTGATGGACCCGCCGATCGCGGCGGGGCCGTAGAATGCGCTTCCCGCGCCGCGCTGGACCTGGATCAGATCGGTGCTCGCCATGAGGTCGGGGAAATCAATCCAGTAGACATTGTGATCTTCCGGATCGTTTTGCGGGATGCCGTTGACCATGACCGAAATGCGGCGTTGGTCGAACCCTCGGAGGTTGACATAATTGTATCCGATGCCGTTGCCGTTTTCCGAGTACGTGGTGATCGAAGGAAGTTCAGAAAGAAGGACCGGGACATCCTGCATGGAATAGCGATCGCGGATCTCGGACGCTTTGAGGTCGGTGAAGGTCACCGGCGTTTCGCGCTCATGAGCCTGAGTCGCCGTGACGATAACAGGGGGGAGAAGGTAGACTGTGTCCGGTTTTTCCTGGGCCGAACTCGGCGGGACAAACGCGACGGTTGTGGCGATCGAGGCGACCGTGATGCAAATTCTCCGCAATTTCATGACCCCTCCACAGAATGAAAATCGCTTCGGGTTCATGCCGAAGCGGTTGGGGGAAGAGTCGCCGGACTGCGTTCGTCCTCCGTTTTCCCTACGCTGGCATGACCCAGATCAGGTTCCAGGGTGTGATCTCAGTCCCGAGATTGTCGATTCGGGACACCCCTAACGGAAACTGGGACAATATAGGAGTCCGGGGGGAATATTCCAAACGCCGCCGGGACAGGCTTCTGTGTCTGGCATTTATGTCTGGCATAGGTGTCTGGCACTTGTGTCTGGCTTGGGTGTCTGGCACTTGTGTCTGGCTTGGGTGTCTGGCACTTGTGTCTGGCTTGGATGTCTGGCACTTGTGTCTGGCTTGGGTGTCTGGCATTCGTGTCTGGCATAGATGTCTGGCACTTGTGTCTGGCTTGGGTGTCTGGCATTCGTGTCTGGCATAGATGTCTGGCACTTGTGTCTGGCTTGGGTGTCTGGCATTCGTGTCTGGCATAGATGTCTGGCACTTGTGTCTGGCTTGGGTGTCTGGCACTTGTGTCTGGCTTGGGTGTCTGGCACCGGCTAGGGGATATCAGCATTTCACCTCCAATTTTCGCATATTTCTTCGATAAGTCCTGTTCACGTCATGCCCGAGTTACCCGACCTTCTTTACATAAAAAGCCATCTCGATAGAGCGGCTGTCGATTCGACGGTGGACACCTTCGCGGTGTTCAAGCCGATAGTCCTCCGAAATACGCTCGACCTGCCCCCTTCGACCGCTCTCTCTGGGAAATGCTTCGCCTCCGTGGAAATTCACGGCCCGTTTCTCCGATTCTCGTTTTCGCCCGATATCGATCTGGTTATCAACCTCATGCTTTCCGGGCGACTGCAATATCAGGCCGCGGGGGCAAAAGCAGCGGGACATCTTTGCCTCGCCCTGAAATTTACGAATGGCTCCGCACTCAATCTGTGCGACGACCAGCTGATGTCCAAAGCGTACATTGTCTCGACGAGCCAATTCGCTCAGATTCCGGGTTATGCATCACAAGGGCTTGACATCCTCGGGTCGTCCTTCACCTTTGAGGCATTCACAATTCTGCTCGACCGACATCGGCGGAAACAAGTCCGCGTGATGATCAATGACCACACCGTCCTGAGCAGCATCGGCAACGCCTACGCTGACGAAATCCTCTTTGAGGCCGGCATTCACCCGAAGACCATGGTGTCGCGTCTTGCCGCCGACGATGCCCGGCGATTGTTCGACGCGATCGGCTCGGTCATGCAGTGGGGCGCCGAACAGGTCCGCGCCGCAGCGCAGCCGATCAACGTCAAAGTGCGCGAGCATATGCGCGTCAGGAACCGTCACGGCGACCCTTGTCCGCGCTGCGGAACCAAAATACGACGCGAGGGCGTGCACGGCCACGATGTCTTCTTTTGCCCCCGCTGTCAGCCGGCAACCCGGACGCTGTTTCTTGACTGGAGAACGACGCCGTGAAGTTTTGGACTCCCATTTCACTATTGCAGATTTCCTTCTATATTGTAGTGTGAACCTCCCGCAAGACCGGCTTGTGCTCCGTCCATCGGCCGCATTCGTGCGACTGAACCCCTTATGAATGCAGACGTACAGGTCAAGCGCGCAGTGTTGCGCCACGCGGTCGCGACACTCGCCTATCGCGGAGGGAAGACGCTGATGGGCACCCCCCAGGACTTTTCAACGTTCAGGATCGCTGCCACTTCCAGGACTCCCGCAGAGATCCTTGCTCACATTGGCGACCTTCTCGACTGGGCCCTGTCGCTGGCGAAAGGGACGCCTGTCTGGCACGACTCGCACCCGCTGGAGTGGGACCTGGAAGTCGCCAGGTTTTTCGCGGGGCTTCATCGGTTTGACGATTATCTTGCGTCCGACCTCCCGCTCGGCAATGATGTCGAGAGACTTTTCCAGGGACCGATCGCCGATGCTCTCACGCATGTCGGCCAGCTCGCAATGCTGCGACGCGCGGCGGGCAGCCCTGTCCATGGAGAGAATTTCTTCAATGCCGACATCGCCGCCGGTCGCATCGGACCGGATCAGACGAAACCAAGGGTAGAGTTCGATTGATGTCTCACGTCGTGTTCATCCGTGCCGCGAACGTCGGAGGCCACCAGGTTTTTCAGCCGAGCGCCGTCGCCCGGAATCTTTCCGCACTCGATCCGGTTAACATCGGTGCCGCGGGCACCTTTGTCATCCGGAAGAAGATCTCCGAGAGCGCGATCCGCGCCGCATTCCGGAAGCAATTGTCGTTCGACACAGATCTGAATATCGTCAGCGGTGACGATCTTCTCGCCTTTATGCGGAAGAAACCGTTCGACGACGCCCCTGCCGGAAAAGACTATGTCCCCTGTGTCGGCGTCCTGGCGGGGTCGCCGTTGCGCGCGCCACACTTGCCGATCATCGAAAAGCCGGGCGACGACTGGCAGGTGAGAGTGGCCGTGGTGACCGGGAGATTTGCGGTCATTCTTCGCCGGAGAACCGGCCGCTCTGTCCTCGATCCCAGCGCCGTGATCGAAAAGCATTTTGGCGTAAGAGCAACGATCCGCAACTGGACAACCATGCAGAAGATCCACGCGGTGATCACCGGAGATGCAAAAGCGTGACCGTTGTTCACTTTCGGCGGCAACTGACCATTGTCTCTCTTTTCTCCGATCTCTGAGGCCCTTCCCATGCAACTTTTCGAGCTCTTGCACAATCAGGGACCGAGCATCCTCTCCTCCGCGATGGAAGGAATGCAGAAAGTCCATGCACGACATTATGATCAGGCGGGTTCGGACCACCTTCACCAGCGCCTCAAGGCCCTGTTCACCCTCATCGTCCGGGGAATCAAGGACCGGAATTTGACGCCGATGGTCACGCACGCCGAGTCCATTGCGGTCGAACGGTTCAGCGCCGGATACGATCTCTGGGAAGTGCAATCGGCGTTCAATGTCCTCGAGGAATCGATCTGGACGCACATCCTGCGTGAGCTTCCGAGCGGCGAATATGCAGAAGCCCTGGGACTGATCAGCACGATTCTCGGAGCGGGGAAAGACGCGCTTGCCCGGAAGTATGTCTCGCTTGCCCTGAAAGGGAGTCCCGCCGCCTTCAACCTGCAATCGCTCTTCAGCGGGACCGAATTCGGCGGCGAGGCGTTTCCAGGAGATCTCCCGCAGTCGAAAGACTAAAGGACGAGGGTTGTTTCCTGTACTGTTCATTGTCCATCGAGGCAAATTATGTTTCGTACCATTGATGATTTCATTCACGTCTGGTCCCGTGAGTTCGAGTCCACGCAGAAAATCCTCAAACATATTTCGGACAAGAGTCTTTCGCAGGCAGTGGAACCGAACGGCCGGACGATCGGCATACTGGCCTGGCACATCGTGACGACGATTCCTGAGATGATGACGAAAACAGGATTGGCGATTACCATGCCGGGCGATGAGCACGCCCCTCCCGCCAGGGCAAAGGAAATCTTCGATGCGTACAACAAGGTAGCCGAAGAGCTTCTGGTGGCCGTACGCTCGCAGTGGACCGATGCATCGCTGATGATCGCGGACGACATGTACGGCGAACAATGGAAGAGAAGCGAGACCCTCGCATCCCTCGTCTTCCACCAGATTCATCATCGAGCACAAATGACCGTCCTCATGCGGCAGGCCGGGTTGCGGGTGCCGGGTATGTACGGCCCATCCCGCGAACAGTGGGCGGCAATGGGAATGAAAGCTCCGTCATAGCGTTCTTTGCGTAAGGACACGGGAGGAAAAACCCATGCAGTATTGCAGCTTGTCCAGAACAATCGTTCTCCTGCTGGGAGCGGTGTGCTGTCTCATCGGCCGGTCACCGGCACAGGACACCACCGGAATATCATCCTCGCTTCTCGGACAACTCCGTGCGAGTTGCCCGAACGACAACGCCTTCCGCGCTGCCTATAACGCACTCTCCCAGAACGACGGCGCCAAACTCGCATTGAACCGGGATCGCGTCAATCAAATCGACGAATATTTTACCAACCGTCTCAAGGATGAAAACGTTACCGACCAGAAATCCAGCGGACGATGCTGGATGTTTTCGGGACTGAACACGCTCCGCCCGGCCGCGAGAAAGTCACTGGGCATCTCCGACATCGAATTCTCGGAGAGCTATATTTTCTTCTACGACAAGCTGGAAAAGGCCAACGTCTATCTCGAGGCAATCGCCCGCCTCCGGGATCGCCCGGTCACTGATCGGACCATCGAATTCCTCTTCCGTCAGCCGGTCCAGGACGGGGGAAACTGGCTTGGCTTCATTGAGTTAATAAAGAAATACGGTCTCGTCCCGAAAGAGGTCATGCCGGAGACGTTCAGTTCCTCGAACTCCGGCCAGGTCAACCGCGTCCTCGGCATGCGTCTGCGGCAATATGGCCTCCGCATTCGCGCGGCGAAGGACGAACGCGAGATCGCCGACCTGAGGACGCTGGCGTTGAAGGACGTTTACAAGATTCTTGCGCTCAATTTCGGCGTCCCGCCGGAGCACTTCTCCTGGCGGTATGAAAAATCCGACAAGTCGATGAGTCCTCGGCACGACTATACGCCGCAGGAATTCTTCAAACAGTTCGTCGACATCAGTTTAGACGACGACGTTGCCCTCTATTCCATTCCGACGTTGCCGTTTTATGCCAAGTACGAGATCGAATTGGATAAGGCGGTCGAGGACCGTCCGGCGATGTTTTTCATCAATGTGCCGCTCGATGTCCTGAAGAACATGACGCTGACAACGATCCTCCACAATGAGCCGGTCTGGTTTGGCTGCGATGTCGGACAGGAAGCCAATATCGAAACCGGGACGCTCGCAACCGATGTGTACGATTTCCATTCCCTCTATGGGATGGATTTCACGATGTCCCGCAAGGACCTCTTTGAAACATATCAGAGCATCCCAAACCATAACATGGTGCTGACGGGAGTCGACACCGTGGCAGGACAACCGCGGAAATGGCTCGTGGAGAATTCCTGGGGAGAGAAGGCGGGGAAAAAGGGATACCTTCGCATGACCGACGGCTGGTTCGACAAGTATGTGCAGATCGCCGTCATCAACAAGAAATACCTTCCGAAGGACGTGCTGGCCGTCCTCAACCAGAAGGCAACCACCTTGCCGCCCTGGGACCCGATGTTCCGCGGCGATTAGGGGCCCGGCGCGCTCTGTTGCGTCGAAGTGCAGTGCCGACTTGAACCACGAATAAGGTGAAATGACATTTCAGGGAATACTCGAGCTCGAAGGGGGACGGACCGGATTTGTGCGGACGCGATCCCTGACCATTGCAAGCAAACCCGGCGACCCTTTTGTTTCCTCAACGTTCGTCGACCGATTTACTCTTCGCGAAGGAGTCTACCTCGAGGGGGAAGCCGAGGAGCGCCATGGCAAGAGCCCGCACGTCCGGAGCATTGCCCGGGTCAACGGGGTCGCCCCCGAAGCCTGGAAACGGTTCGCCGATCTGAGCAACCACGAACCCATCTCCCCGCAGGAAGCTCTGCGCCTCGACGGACCCGGCTGCGACGTGGCCATGCGCCTCGTGAGTCTGTTTTGTCCGATCGGGAAGGGACAGCGCGCCCTCATTGTCTCTCCCCCGAAGGCAGGAAAGACCATCCTCCTGCAGCAGCTCGCTCACGCCATCAGTACGTTCAATAGCGACGTGGATCTCATTGTCCTTCTTGTGGATGAACGCCCGGAAGAATTGACGGAAATGAAACGGGCGATCCGGGGCGAAGTATTCGGGAGCTCAAGCGACACCGAGAGGGGAAACCAGGTGCGGCTCGCGCAGCTCGTGCTGGAATATGCGAAACGGAAGGTGGAAACGGGCCGCGACGTCGTGCTCCTTCTTGATTCTTTGACCCGGCTCGGACGGGCGTTCAATATTCATCAGCGCGGGAGCGGCAGGACCATGTCGGGCGGAGTCGACGCGCGGGCCCTGGAAATTCCGAAACGAATCTTCGGCGCGGCACGAAAGTTGGAAGGCGGAGGTTCGCTCACCATCATCGCCACCGCCCTGATCGAAACGAACTCGAGGATGGACGAACTCATCTTCCAGGAGTTCAAGGGAACGGGGAACATGGAGCTGGTCCTGGATCGGAAATTGGCCGAGGAGCGGCTCTTCCCCGCGATGAACCTGTCACTTTCGGGGACCCGAAGGGAAGAGATCCTCTTCGGTGCCGAGGCGGGACGTCACCAGAATTTGCGTCGTTCTCTTTCGCGATTGAATCCCCGCGAGGCCCTTCTGGCCGCTCTCCGCCTGACGGAGAAATACGCCACGAACGAGGAGCTCGTCAGCAAATTTTAACCGGCGATCCATTTCCGCATGCACACTTCCACTCTCCGGCTCCGCACTCCCCGCACGTTCAATTTCTGGCGAACGGCGTTCAGCCATGGGTGGTGTTCCCTTCCCCCGTTCTCCTGCGATCGCGACCGTCGAACCCTTTCCCGGACGTTCGGGCTCTATGACACTTCGATAGTCGACTGCACGCTCCGGGCCGGGACAGACGGCGTCGTGATCACCGCTGTATCGCAGCACCCCCTCACGCTGGAGGCCAGACGCGAGATCCGCACATCGGTCGCAACGTGTCTGGAATTGGATTTTGACCTCACGCCGTTCTACCGGTTCGCGTCGGGGTTTCCGGAATATCGCTGGATCCCGAAATCCGGCGGAGGAAGAATGCTCCGGTGCCCGACCGTGTTCGAAGATGCCGTGAAGATCATTTGCACCACGAACTGCACCTGGGCGCTGACCACCATCATGGTCACCAACCTGGCGCGACATGCCGGCCGCTCGGACGATGGCATCCACTACACCTTCCCGTCGCCCGCCGCCATCGCCGCCTTGAGTGAGCGCGAATTGCGAGAACGGTGCAAGACCGGCTACCGAGCACCGTACATCAGGGAACTTGCCGTGAATGTCGCTTCGGGAACGCTGCGGCCGGAGAATTGGCGAGGGTCGAAGAAGTCCACACCGGAACTTGAAGAAGAGATCCGCACGGTCAAAGGCATGGGTCCCTATGCGGTCGGGAACATGCTCCGCCTCCTCGGCCGACATGATTCTCTCGCACTCGATTCATGGGTCCGGAGCCAGTTCTCCCATCTTCACAGGAAGGGGCGGAAAGTGAGCGATCGTGTGATCGAACGCCACTATGCAAAGTACGGCGAATGGCGCGGGCTGCTGTTCTGGATGGAGATGGTGCGTCACTGGCACGACGGAAAATTCCGTCTTTAGATAGGAAGCAAGAAACAAAAACGGCGGCCCCGAAGTGCCGCCGTGACAAGAACCGCTGGGCAGGGAAGATCAATCTCCGATACACGTCCCGACAGCGCGCGCTGCAAAGAGGAGTTGTGAGTCCATCGGGACCACCCGCTGCTTTCCGATTGCGTCCTTGAGGGTGACCGTACAGACCTCATCACGCTGGAGACTCGTCATCACCCCGAACTCGCCGTTCGAGGCGGCCTGAAGCGCGACAGTCCCGAACCGTGTCGCAAGAATCCGATCGTACGGGGTCGGGCTGCCACCCCGTTGCACATGGCCGAGAACTGTGACGCGGGTTTCGAGGCCGGTTTCGTCCTCGATTCTCTTCGCGACCAGTTCGCCAATGCCGCCGAGCCTCACGGGATCCGTCCGTTTGATGTCCATCTCCTTGACGGAAATCTGGCCGTCCTTCGGCCTGGCGCCCTCAGCAACGCACACGATGCTGAACTTCGCTCCCTTGCTTCTCTTGAGGACGGATTCGAAAATCTTGTCCCATGAGAATGGGATCTCGGGGATCAGGATGATGTCCGCTCCTCCGGCAACGCCGGAGCCGAGCGCGATCCAACCGGCATAGCGGCCCATCGTTTCCACAACGATGACCCGATGATGGGCCGAGGCCGTGGTCTGCAATCGATCGATCGCTTCCGTCGCAACGGCACGCGCTGAATCGTGACCGAACGTGATGTCGGTCGCGTCGAGGTCGTTATCAATGGTCTTGGGCACGCCGATAACATTCAGCCCCATCTCGGAGAGCTTATGGGCAATGGTCATGGTGCCGTCGCCGCCGATGGCGATCAGACAGTCAAGCTGCCAGTTCCGGTAGTGTGCCAGCACCTGATCCGACGCGTCGATGATCCGGATATTCCCGCGTTCCCCCATCGGGAAATGGAACGGGTCTCCCTTGTTCGACGTTCCGAGGATGGTTCCACCCTGATTGATGATCCCCAGGACATCGATCGGCGTGAGCTCGTGGGCTCTGCCCTCGACAAACCCTTCGTATCCGTCCTGAATGCCGATGACCTTTGTCCCAAAGTGCGCCATTGCGGGCTTGGCGACGCTCCGGATAACAGCATTCAGTCCGGGACAATCCCCTCCTCCTGTCAATATTCCGATTCTGCGTAGTTTGTGCGCTGCCATGATGTCGTGTACGATTCCCTTTCGAAATGAAGAAGGTTTTCAATGCATCAGTCCAATATAGCCATTTTCTCGCACCTAGTAAATACGGCTCCTTGCGTATTTGGGAAAAAGGCCTAACTTGAGGATCAACCTCCCTATGTCTCTCCTTACCGAGTACAAAAATTCTCTGAAGTTGGCCGAAGTGGAAGAACTTCTGGATCTTTTCTTCTACCGACCCGCCGCATTCCTGGTGGTAAAGACGATCTACCGCCTGCCAATCACGCCGAACCAGGTCACAGGGGTTTCCCTCCTTGCCGGCCTGATTTCCGCCTGGTGCTTCGCGCAGGGAACAGCCTCCTGGTTTTTCTACGCGGCGCTCTGGTATGCGCTGGCGAATGTTTTCGACTGCGCGGATGGAATGCTCGCGCGGCTGCAGAAGAGCGGCACACCGTTCGGCCGCCTTGTGGATGGCATCGCCGACTGGGTGACCAGCGTTGCGATTTTTGCCGGCGTTGGTCTCGGCCTGTCGTCGCTTACCGGGAATCCCTCGTACTGGTGGCTGGCGGTCGCCGGAGGAGTCACCTCGGCGCTCCACGCGATCGTCTTCGACTCTCACCAGCAATCGTATATTGCCGCTGTCCGAGGAAAAGAAAATCAACTTGCGAGCGAACTCGCGCGGGCGCGTTCCGTTCTGGAAAACGATACGGGGGTATGGTTCGGAAAGCGCATCGCATTGCGGCTCTATTTGAGCTACATGACATTTCAGGGACAACTGCAGGTCTCCGAGAATGCCGGCCCCGTCATCCCGGTGGATCGTTACCGGGCGGCCAACCTCGGAGCCATGCGGTGGTGGACCCTCCTGGGCCCAACGACGAACCGGAGCGGCCTTATCATCGCCGCCCTCTTCGGCCGTCCCGATATTTTTTGCTGGGCGGCGGCGATCCCCGGAACGCTCTACATGCTGTTTCTGCTCACATGGCAGCACCGGATCGATAGAAGGGTGGCACGTTCAACCCGTGCGGCCGCCACTGATCAGGACCCTCGTGATGCGGAGGGCCGGCAATCGACACTGGAACCGAGCTATGACAAAAATCCTCCTCGATAGAAACGAGAACCAGTATGGTCCTGCTCCCGGATGCTACGACGCACTTCGGAAGGCGAACCTCGAGCAACTCAGTCTCTACTCTCGCGCGTATGCCGGCGGCAGAAAGAGCGACCTCTCAGCACGCCTCGGCGCCGAATGTCACATTCCCGAAGAGCGGGTGCTGTTGAGCTACGGCAGCGAGGATATGCTGAAGCAGGTGGTCCACTGCTATCTCCACCAGGGTGAAGCGATCCTTCTCCCGAGTCAATCCTGGTGGTACTACAAGTCCGTGGCGAAGGAAGTCTTCGGCCACGAGATCCACTATGCCGTCCGCGAACGGAATGGGCGATTCGAGCATGATGTTGATGAAATCCTCGCCCTGTATGATCGCCACCGACCGAACGTCATCCTGATCGCCTCGCCAAACAACCCGACCGGCAACACGATTCCTCCCGATGCACTCCGGCGCGTGGTCGCACATTGCACGGAATCCGTCATCGTCCTCGACCAGGCATACTTTGGATTCACCGATGACACCGGCGGCAATCCGGAGGAGCTTCTCGCGCTTCACGGCCGGCTGGTCATCCTCCGGACGTTTTCAAAGTACTACGCTCTCGCAGGCTTGCGGATCGGGTATGCGTTCGTCGGGAACGATGTGCGACAGCTGATCGCCTTCAGCGCGCGCTATCTCGGGTTCAATCAGCTCTCCGAACGGATCGCCCTGGCCGCGCTTGACGAGCCCGGCTACTATGCGTCGATCGCGCAGGCGATGCGTGAGGATCTGCACCGGTACATCCATGATCTCGGCCGGATTCAAGGGTTTTTCCCCTTCCCGTCCGAAGCGAATTTTCTCCTCGTCCGCTATCCGCGACATCTGCGGACGCCTCTCAAAGAGGGCCTCGAGCAACGGGGCGTCATCGTGAAGTTTCTGGATGATCCGGGACTGGAGGATTGCATTCGCATCACCATCGGCACCCGGGAGCAGAACGCCGCCGTCAGAGACGCCTTTCGAGAGGTCGCCACCGGTTCTCTTCACCTGCCGCTCCTTGCTCCCGAGAAGATTCCGACTCCATGACCGGGATCGTTCTCGCTGCCGGCGTCGGCGCGCGGCTCCGGCCTCTTACGGACTCCTGCCCCAAGTGCCTCCTCCCCGTCGGCCCGGAGGGTCTTCTCCCAAGGACACTCAGGGCTCTTCAGTCGTCCGGGATTTCCGACTGCGTTATCGTCACGGGCCATCTCCGCGCAATGATCGAGGACTCGGTCCGGTCGATGTGCTTGTCGATGCCGGTACGCTTCGTAAACAATCCCGACTTCGCATCGACGAACAACAACGCCTCGCTCTGGCTGGCACTAACCGCCATTCAGAACAGCGATATTCTTGTTCTCGATTCCGACATCCTCTTCGATCCCCGGCTCCTGGCTCTTCTTCTTTCCTCATCCCTCCCGGACGCACTTCTCATCCGGGAGGACTGCGACCTCGGCGCTGAAGAAATCAAAGTGATCCTCGACGGCGGGTATGTTCTTGAGATTGGAAAGCAGGTGGATGCGGTGCGGGCCGCCGGGGAGTCGATCGGCATCGAGAAATTCAGCGCCGGCACGGCCCGCAGGCTGTTCGCGACACTCAGCCGCCGAAGGGTTCACGACGAGTTCTATGAGGCGTCCTTTCAGGAAATCATTCAGAACGGCTCGAGAATCGCCGCTGTTTCGACGCAAGGGCTGCCGTGCATGGAGATCGATACGCCTCAAGATCTTGCGGCTGCCGCCAATCTGGCGATCACGACGGGGTTATGACCGAACCGGAGCCATATTCGTACACGCAGTCAACGAAGTCCGACGTAGCGGACGAACTGATTAATCGCCATGTCATTCGACCGCTGGCCGGCATCGTGGTCCGTTGGTCCTACCCGACACGCATCACGCCGAATCAGATCACCATCGCAGCACTCCTGGCGGGTCTTTGCAGCGCCTTCGCGTTTTTCGAAGGCTCATCCGCATTTGCTCCCCTCGCAGGGTTGCTCCTGATCGTCAAGGACATCCTCGATTCCGCCGACGGGCAGCTTGCCCGGGCCCGGAAGCAGTTCAGCAGACTGGGACGTTTCCTCGATTCGATCGGCGACATCGTCGTCAACATCGCGATCTTCGGCGCGATCGGCTTTTCCCTCGGTCGCCAGGGGGCTCTTCCGTTCTGGCTTCTCTTCTCCGCAGCGGCGTTCACCTGCCTCACGCTCCGCGTATCCTATCATGTCTTTTACCAGACGTCGTTCCTGCACCTGCAGAACGCCTATGCAGGGAATCGCACAACGGAGGAGATCAGGCCCGAGGACCTCGAGCAGGATCGATGGACACTCCGGCTGCAGCGGGGGTTTCTTTTTTTCTATGGTTGGCAGGACAGGATGATGATACGGATCGATCGGTGGTCGAAACGCGGCCAGGTCGTGGATGAAGCGTCGTGGTACGGCGACAGGAAAGGAATTCGGTGGTCGGGGTTATTGGGATTGGGAACGGAGAACGCCGTGCTCGCGGCGTTCACCCTCTTCGGCGCCCTTCCTCACTACCTTCTCTTCAATCTTCTCGTTTCGAACGGCGTGTGGTGGGGGGCCATCCTGTACCGGCGGAACCTCGCACGCCGGTTCAGCAGGGGGAAAGCGTGACGGGGAGCAGCGCTTATTCTCGTGTGGAGGACGTCTTTGTTGCCGCGTCGCGAAGGACGCTGGACTCGATCTGCCGGGCCTCGGAGGTGTCGATGCCGAAGACCTGACGCAGCGGTTCGAGGGAGCGTTCGTCGTTCTCCCTGAGAATGCCATGCTGCTGTGCGGAACGGAACGCGTCGGCATAGCACTCGGCGCGGATCTCCCGCTCAAGCGCATCGCGTTCGTCGTCGGAAATGCCAAGCGACAGCCGGATGACTTCGATCATCGCCCGTTCATCGCTTGGAGGCGTTCCGTTCACCCAAGCCTGCTTCAACATGCTGCGGCAGGACTCCGCAGCATCCTGTTTCAGGCGCTCGCGATCGGCCTGCCGTTCCATCGCACGTCCTTCCTCTTCGCGCCGCCACGACTCGTTCTCGGCGGAGCGTTGTTCCGACAGCTCCTCCGCGCGTTCGCGGGAATGCTGCGTCGCAACGATCTCCATTTCAATTTCCCGGCCGGTGACGTTTCCGGGATCGATCGTGTAGAGGGTGTTCAGTTCGGAGACGGCTCCGTCCAGCTGGCCGTTCCGCTGCAATTCCCTGACCTTGCGCAGCGAGGACGCGATCTTTGCCTCACGGATCGCGCGCTGTTTCTGCTCCTCGGCATCGCGCTTCGCCTGCTCTTCGAGACGTCGTTGAAGTTCCTCGAGTCTCTCCCGCTGCTTCGCACGCCGTTCCTGCAGGTCCTTTGTCCGGCCCGCCTCGTCGCGTTCCGCGTACACCCGCTTCTCCAGACTGAGCCCCTCAGGGTTGGTCGGGTCAACGCGAAGGGCGCGCGTGATTTCCTGAAGCGCATCGTCGTAGTTGTGACCGTCGAGCGCGAGCAGCGCCTGGTCCAGATGAATGCGCACTTTCTTTCCGTGTGCCACGCGCTGACCTTCTTCGATCGCCTGGCGCACCGCTTCTTCGTACCGCCGGGTTTCCTCAGCCTCCTGGTGCAGTTTGCGGTCCTGTTCCTCCTCCTGGCGTTTACGCTCTTCTTCCGCCTTCGCTCGAAGTTCGGACGCGATCCGGTCCTGTTTTTCCATCCGGGCCGTTGCGTCTTCCTCGGCGCGCCGGAATGCGTCTTCCTCGATTTTCGCGCGCTCGATGTCGAGCTGCCGTCGCGTTTCCGCTTCCAGGTTCGAACGTTCCCTCACGAGCCGTTGGGCAAGTTCATCCTCCATGCGGCGCCGCGTATCGTCCTCGAATTGCCGTTGGGTTTCCTTGATCTCCGCCTGTTCACGGGAACGCGCTTCTTCGAGCCGCCGGTGTTCCGAAGAAAGCTGGCGCCGCGATTCGTCCTCCAGCCGCTCACGCGTCGCATTCAACTCCTGCTGCATTTTCCTGTGGAGATCTTCCTGCAATTGATGCAGTTGCTGCTCCGTGGCCTTTCGCCGTTCCGTTGCAGCGGTCTCTTCCTGGACCCTGAGCTGTTGCAGCCGCGCACGTTCCTCGGCCAGACGGGTTTCCATTTCACGTTCGAGGCGGATCCGTTCTGCGTCGATCATGCGCCGGCTTTCCTCGAGCGCCCGTGCACGTTCTTCCTGGGCTTTGCGGCGACCCGTGACCTCCTCGACGGTGGCCTTCTCGACCTGCAAGCGCGAGGCAAACTCCGTTTCCAGCCGCCGGCGTTCGAGTGCCAGTTGCTGGGCGAGTTCGTCCTTCAGCTGGGCCTCGCGCGTTGACATCAGGTTCCGGTATTCGGTTTCAACTTCAGCACGATACCGTTTTTCCTCGACAAGAAGCCGGCGCTGCTCTTCGACAGCCTTCACGGCTTCTTCAAGTTTCGGCCGGTATTCATCCTCCACTTTATTCCTGATCTCATCCTCGCGGGCCATGCGGCGGCCTTCGACTTCCGCGTTGCGCCGCATTTCATGGTCGAGGGCACTCCCATGCGCATTCGGCGGCAGGACATGCTGCTGTGGAGGGGCGGGAGCGGGGGGCGGAACGGGAACCGGAGACTTTGAGACCGGAGGGCGGGTTCCCGATTCCGTCGGCGACGCGGAGGGCGTTGGCCGTGTTCCCGACGCCGTCGGGGAGGCCGGGGACGGCCGCGTTCCGGACGCGCGGGGCGCAGGCGGCAAAGGCGCGGTGCCGGATGCGGAAGGACTCGCAGAGGTTACAGCCAGTTTGAGACGTTCTGCGTAGGCATTGACATACGGGTTCTGCGGATCGACGGCAACGGCCATCTCAACGAGGCGGGTCGCGCCCGACAGGTCGCCGTTCTTAAAAAGCTTGTCGGCCATCTTCAAGAAATCGCCGGCCTTTTTTCGCTGCTCTTGTCGAGTCGCGTCATCAAGTTCAGCCAAGCCCGAATCCTCTACCTTTCGTCGTTGCGTGCACGAATCGAACCGCGGGTGTTCTTCACCATCGGAATATATCCATTGATGTGTTCTTTGTCAACGAAACGGGTCATGGAGGCGACGCCGGCCCCGCTGCCGGGGGGAAGGATTAGCGGATGGCGGATTTCAGATACTCGGGCTCGCCGTGGAGATTGAAAAGATCCATATCCAGCAACGCAACGAGATCGTAGTCACGGTCGGCCGCTCTCCGGAGATACTCCGTTGCGGACTTCCCATTACGTTGGAGCGCGTACATCCGGGCGGTGTTGTAGAGAACAACGGGGTTCTGTGAACCCTGTTCGAGCGCCCGCTTTGATGCGGCAACCGCCTCCTTGAATTCACCCAGCCGCGTATCAACGAGACTGAGCCACGAAAGAAGAACCGGGTTCGACGGTGATCCCTTGAGGTGATCCTGGAGCGTCGCTTTCGAGCGCGAAAGGATATTCTGCCACTCCTGTTTTGGCCGGCCCGCGGCCTGCTGCACGCGACCGAGCAGGTATAACCCGTCATAGCTCTCGCGGGTCCGAGCCAGATTGTCCGAAAGGATGGCAATCGCATCGTCCGGATTTTGGAGATACCACCAGAGCGGGGCAAGATACGTGCTGCCGTAGTCGCTCCCGTCCTTTGCATACTTCTCGCCGGCACGCAATGTCGCGAGCGCAGCAGTAAAATCATCCTTATTCTCATTGTTGGCGATCGCGGAGTATTCCTGGAGGAGACCGAGAAGCGTGTAAGAGTCCACGTTCAACGGATCGTCTTTCAATGCGCGCTGCGCCGATGCAATGGCCGCGTCAAGCTGCCCCCGCATTATTTGCACCTGGGCCAGCCGTCGCCGCGCTTCGGCATCGCTGGGCGCAATCTGGACTGCTTCATCGAAGCGTTCGCCGGCCTTGAGGATCTGTCCGTCGTGGCGCTCGAGCGCACCCCAGGTCCGGAACGCCTCCGCATTTCTGAAGCCCAGCGCCACCGCGCGCTGGACGCAATAGACAGCCTTGTCGGTATTGACTTCCGTTGTGTCGCCGTGTTCGAGAGCGAGTACGCGCGCCCACCCGAGTGACGCATACGCTTCGCCGAACAGAGAGTCGAGAGCGATCGCCTGCTCGAATTCGGCCACGGCGGCGGAAATGGGATACGCGTCCGGATGGCGCAGGATCGCCCTGCCGTGGAGATACGCGTCATACGCGTCACTTCGCGTTGTCGGAATCTTATGCAGTGCGACCTGTTCTTCTTCGCTCGTGTGGACGTTCACGGCGGCGATGAGACTCCCGAGGATCTCGGAACGTTGCACCGAAAGATCACCCACGGGAACGTCAACCTTTTTGCTCCAGATCGGATTCGTCGATGTCGAATCGTACAGGGCCTGCTGGATATGGATGACGGACACGTCGATGGACATGTTCCACGCCAGGCAGAGTCCCGCTTTCACTGCGCGCGCCGCTTGTGGAGGAGACCACGACGACATACCCGCCGCCGCCGCCGAAACGGGAGCGACGATACGGAGGTCGGACACCAGGCCTAATTTGCGAACCACATCGTCGGAAAATCCTTCGGTGATCTGGGCAAACGCCGGGTCGCCTCCCGTCGAGACCGCAGGGAGAATAAGGAGAGACGTCTGCGTGGGAACAACTGTCGAAGAGAGCGCGCGCACGAGAAAATAGACCCCGATGGCTGCCACGGCCACCAGCACGATCAGCGCAAGAGGTCTCAGGAAACGGCCAATGCCGGCAAGCCTGGGGATGAGCCGGGATCCCATCGAGGGTTTCGGAGCCGGCATGAGCCCTTCCTGCTCCGGTAAGGTGTCGAACCCCATCGTGTCGAGAGGCTTGACCGATGAGCCCCACACTTCGACATCGGAGACGGGGGGCTGGCCCGGCTTCGACGGTGCCGGCACGGACAACAGCGACTCTCGCGACCGGGCATCCTCGCTTGCAATCCGCTCCGAAAGCTCGATGGCGCGCGCGACTGCACGGCGAAGATTCTGGGCATCCGGGTTATTCGGATCCGCCGAAAGAACGTTCTCGAGAATCTCTACCGCTTCCGCATATCGCTCGTGCTGATAGTTGAACTCCGCCTGTTGCAACAGATCGGCGATCTGACGCGCATCAATCGCGGGGGAGACCGGAATTTCAGGTTCCACGGGCGCAGAGGGTTCTGGCTCAACGGGCGCGGGCAATTCAGGCTCAGCGGTCGGGGGAGGATCGAGCGCTGCCGGCATCGCCAGCTGCTGAAGCTCTTCTTCGAGGCGATCCAGCATGATGCGCATTGCCGTGATCTCGCTCGTGTCCACGTTCAACGAACGGCACTCTTCCAGGGCGTGCGCGGCGGCGACGGGGTCGCGCAGATCGATCATGCGCGAAAATTCTTCACGGAGGCGTGAAAGACGGGCGTCGGATTCCCTGGCGACCGGAGGAATAATTCCGGGCGTCGGAATGGGCGGTGTTGTTGGTTGGGGGGGCTGCGGCCGATGACGCGCAGACGGCTCCAGCGGAGATCGTTCTTCCTCTTCGAGGCGTCGGAGCTCGGCCTCTTCCGCCCGCCTCTTGATCTCCTGCAGCAGCTTCTGCCGTGCATCGTCGGTTTGCCTCGTCCGATCGTCCGAAGGCATACGACTTCAATAGCTGAAACGCGTGAATGACGAAGTTGACAAATCGTGAAAATGTACTCAAATTCGCACCGAATGTCAATGAACCGGCGCTACGGTGTCGCGGCCGCCGAAACGAAAATCCTCACCATGTCCTGTTCAATCGACAGCTCGGGCGACTCGACGATCCGGCCGATTTCTTTTCCTCCCTTCATAAAAATGAACGTCGGCACTCTCTGAATATCGTAGGACGCTGTCAGGCCGTCATCGGATTTCTTGGTCCGGTCCACACAATACAGTCTGATGCTGTCCGGGGGAATTCCAGCTTCGTCCGCAACTTTCAGGAAATGCGGAACGTTCCGGCGGCTGTCCGGACACCAGGTCCCGAGGAAAACGATCGTCGAAATCCCCTTGTCCACGTTCCGCAACATTGTGATCATCGGCGCCTGGACTGACGTCGTGTCGTACCCGAACTGGAACTCCTGGTGCGGTGGTCCCTGAAGAACGGATCGGTTGATCCATCCTTTCTCGATTGGTTCGACCGTGATCCCCGATGAGTGCCCGCAACCGGCGGTCAACAAGGACAAGACCATCGTCGCGAGAAGTGAAGGCAGCAGGAGCCGCTTTTGATTTTCCTTCGCAAGCTTGTATATTGACATGATTTGAACCTCATGGCATACAGGACGAAAAGACCGGAATGACCGAAGCGCTTGACAAAAGATACGATACCCAGGACCTCTCTGCAGTCGACACTTCCGTGCTCGAGACATTTCCCTACGAGTACCCGGGGAAAGACATTATTGTCGACATCGACACGGATGAATTTACGGCCGTCTGCCCGTACTCCGGACTTCCGGATTTCGCGACGATCAAGATTCACTACACGCCGGGGCCCGCGATCATCGAGCTCCGGTCATTGAAATATTACCTCTTCTCCTATCGTAACGTCGGCATCTACCAGGAACATCTCGTGAACCGCGTCCTCGACGACCTCGTCCGCTGCGCGAATCCGAAATGGATGAAGGTTGAAGCGGACTACAAAGTGCGCGGCGGCATTCATACGGTCGCGTCAGGAGAATATACACACAAAGAAGCATGAGTAGGACCTAGGAAGTATGCAGTAGGAAGATAGCGCTTCCAATTTCCGTAGTCTCAAAGTCTCCCAGGTCGATAATCTCCGAGCTCATTCTTATACGCTGACAGAACTAAGAATTCTGAATTCTCAATTCTCAGTTCTTAATTCTTCTTTCCCCCCATCTCCCCCTATCCTCTCTTCCGCCATCGCGCTTCTTGAATGCTGTTGTACAGCCGTTTTGCCTTCGTGATCTCGTTGAGGTCGAGAGAATACGTTTTCGCGGCAGCTCTTTCTCCTCGAACAACTGCCGGCACGGGAGCGCCGTTCGGGCCAAAGACAAACGATGGTCCTCCCTCCGGACCGGAGGCGTTACACCCCGCCACGAACACCTGGTTTTCAATTGCGCGTGCGCGCAGCAACGTTTTCCATGCTTCGGCCCGTTGTGCGGGCCAGCGTGCGGGAACGATCAGGAGATCCATACCACGGAAGGCGAGCGAGCGCGCAAGCTCGGGAAAGCGGAGGTCGAAGCAGATGATGACACCGATGCGCAGCCGGGAGTGGCCGATTGTCACGCGGAAGACCTCCGCCCTGCGACCCGGGACGAAATACTGGTGGTCTCCCGTGGGACGGAACAGATGGATTTTGTCATAACGATGAACGCTCTTCCCGCGCTGGAATGCAAGCGATGTGTTTGTATACGCGGTACCCCGTCCTTTGAGCCGGACCGATCCCGCCACGACCACAGCGTTCTTCTTTGCCGTCGATTCACGGAACGTTTCAAGATACCGATCGCGTTCGCTGTGCGAACCCTCCCCGCGTCCGAGGGCCGCATACCCGCCGTCCACCAGTTCAGGAAGCACCACGATGTCTGCCGTCACGTGATCGCGGCCGTTGAGCGGGCCGGGATCTGTCAGAAGTGCAATCTTGATGTTCACACGCTGTCCTTAGAAAAAAAATACCCCGGCCGTGACAGGCCGGGGGGTCCGGTTTTTCGCCGGACGAATCTCCTCGCAAATTCTTTCGCTGCGACGCGGTGACGCAGCAACATCGCTTGTACGCAATCCGCCGTCGGAAGGGGTCGCTGCGCCTCTCACGTCCAGGTCGAGGCAGCTCCCGATCACGCCCGGATCGGACCTTGAGTTCAGCCCTTAGACCTTGCTGACGTTGTGCGCCTGAAGACCTTTGGGACCATTCTCCACTTCGAACTGAACCTTATCGCCTTCGTTGAGTGTCCGATAGCCTTCTCCGTTGATCGCCTTGTAATGCACGAACACATCCTCACCCGAAGACCGCTGGATAAAGCCAAATCCTTTTGTAGCGTTGAACCACTTTACTACTCCTGTCTCCATCGGATTGTTCCTTTGCTGTAAGAGGTTGACCTGAACGCGTACGGCAATGCGCCCCGCGGGGCACCGAGCTCATTGCGTCTTAATAGGCTACCGACAGCGCAACAATCTCCCGCACCCGCCGTTGTTGCGAGCGTTCGCGAACAGGGGAACAACTCTGATACAGCAACGGAATACCATTAAGGGCAAAAGAAGCGGTGGACAAGGGCTACGAAAAAAGATAGGTTCCGACAAGAAGAAAATCAAGGGGTGAGCCCCCGAAACGCCTTTTCCCCTTCCCCGATTTCTTTCCCTTTCCTTGGGTTTTCTGTATATTAGAAAGATTCGTAGTTTCACCCTCGCCTAGAACCGTATCTTAACAGGAGAATCTAAGATGACACTGAAGGAAATCGAGTCCCTCCTTGGTGCCGATGCCCGCAGTCTTCTTGACCACCACTGCAAGGGGATCCCCAAGGAAACCATTCACGTTCCCGGACCCGACTTTGTCGACCGTATATTTGTCCCGTCTGACCGCCGTCCCATGGTCCTGCGGAGCCTGCAATCCCTCTTCAACACCGGACGCCTCGCTGGAACCGGATATGTCTCTATTCTACCGGTCGACCAGGGGATCGAACACTCCGCCGGGGCATCGTTCGCTCCGAATCCTGCGTATTTTGACCCCGAAAACATCGTGAAACTTGCCATCGAGGGCGGCTGTAATGCCGTCGCTTCCACGTTCGGCGTCCTCGGAAGCGTTGCCCGGAAATATGCCCACAAGATTCCGTTCCTGGTAAAGTTCAATCACAACGAGTTTCTCACGTATCCCAACACGTACGATCAGATCATGTTCGGGACGATCGACCAGGCGTGGGACATGGGAGCGGTCGCGGTCGGCGCGACAATTTACTTCGGGTCCGCAGAATCAAAACGGCAGATTCAGGAAGTCGCAAAGGCCTTCGCCTATGCTCACGAAAAGGGGATGGCGACGGTGCTCTGGTGCTACACGAGGAACAGTGCTTTCAAGACGAAGGAAAAAGATTATCACGTGTCGGCCGACCTGACCGGTCAGGCCAACCACCTCGGGGTTACCATTCAGGCGGATATCATTAAGCAGAAGCTTCCGGAAAACAACGGCGGATTCACCGCGCTGAATTTCGGCAAAACGCACAAGAAGGTGTATACCGATCTGACCTCGGACAATCCAATTGATCTTACACGGTATCAGGTCGCGAATTGCTACATGGGCCGGGCGGGACTGATCAATTCCGGAGGGGCTTCTTCGGGTGAAAGCGATCTCGCCGAAGCGGTCAAGACTGCCGTCATCAACAAACGCGCAGGAGGGATGGGTCTGATCAGCGGACGGAAAGCGTTTCAGCGTCCGATGGCGGAAGGGGCAAAGCTGTTGAATGCCATCCAGGATGTCTACCTGTCGAAAGAAATCACGGTCGCGTAGGTTCCCGTTCGTTCCTTCGTTCCCCCTCTCGTGTTTCCGGAGAGGGGGCGAGGGAACTTATCATTCCTCTCTCAGCTCGCTCCGTTCCACCATCAACACTGCAGCCTGATTCACGATGTAGTATTTCTTCCCTTCAAATTCCACTTCGATCGCCTGTTCGCGAAGGAACACCGCGTAATCGCCTTCCCGGACCTGAAGGGGAATATACCGGATCGGGTCTTTGGGAGCCGACCATGGCTCATCATCGTTGTAGTTCGGATTCGGAATCGCAAACCCCGGTCCCACTTTGAAGACTTTTCCGGCGGCGACTTTTTCCTTCTCCCGTACGGAGGGAGGGAGGTAGAGGCCCGACTTCGTTCTCTCGCTTTCGTCGTCCAGCTGCAGGAGAATCCGATCGCCGATCACGAGCAATTGCTTCCGGACTTGCATAGCGACGCTCCCTTTTGACTGTCGGTCGGGGCAAGGCAACCGTTACCGACGACGACCTGTCCGCTCCCGGCTTCCCTCATTGCGCGGCGATTGCGACTTGCTTTCCGGACGCACGACCTGACGATCCGGTCGATCCGTTCTCCGCTCAATCCGGGTCTGCCGTTGGACGGGCTGCTCCCTTCGCTCCGGCGTACGCTGGATCTGCCTCTCCCCGCCCTGACGTGAGCCATCACGGTTACCGATCGAAGGGGGGGGCATGACGTTCTGGTCGTCGGAGCGGCGTGACTCGAATTGCCTTCTGCGGTACTCGTCCGTGCCATTGAAGTCGCGGGTTGGTGTTCTCCCGCGGTCGCGCAACTCGATGTCCGTCCGCCGGACGTCGAGAGAGAACGGCCGGTTGATCTCCTGCACACGCGACGGTCGGGCGATTTCACCTCGCGCGCCACCATTGATGATCCGCGGTCGATACACTTCGATGCGCTCTCTCCCCTCGGGCCCCCGAATAAAGCGTTCTCTCCCCATCTCTGTTCTTGTCACCAGATCCGTCCGCTGGATGCGGATATTCCCTGTCCGCTCCACGTAATCCCGCGCCGGCCCGCGCGTCAGAATTCGCGTCCCCTCGACCGTCACGCTTCCGGCCCCCCGCGTCCTCCCGATCCATCGGGAATTGTCACCGGAGCGGTAGACATAGTCGCGAATCCCGGGGCGGTTGATATAACGACAATCGACAAAGGACCAGTACGACGCCGGTGTCGCCCAATGTTCCTCGTAGTGCACGCCCCAGCCGACACTGAAGACCGCGTACGGGCTTAGCGGAGCCCAGCCGACACACCCTTCTCCGTATCGCCACTCAACCCACGCGGGCGCCCATTCATAGCCCGGGATCCAGACCCAGCCGTAGTTGTCGTCAAAATACCAACGGCCGTAGTGGAACGCCGCCCAGCCCCAGGGCTCATCCGATGCCCAGTACCACCCGTCGTCCGTCCAGACCCAACGCCCGTTCGTGTACGGTCTCCATCCTTCCTGGACGTTGTACGGTTTCCACGCATACACACCTCCGCTGACATGAAGCCAATCACCATAGGGGTTCAACGATGAATAGAACATGCCGAACGAAACATCACCGTCCGGAGGGTTCGCGAATGCGGGCACGCTCACCAATGCCGCCAACATCAAAAGGAATCCGAGCCGTCTCATTGTCCACCTCTGACCAATCAATGGAATGACCACGCTCTCTTCCGCCCCAATCCCCGTGCCATCAATCTACGCCAAAATAAAGGAAAAAGTAAGCCCTTTCCCCGAGGACCGTCCAATAGAGTATGCGAATGCGCACAAAAGTGCACAGAGGGGATTCCCGCCCGAGGCAAAAAAAAAGAATCGCTCCATAACGACGGTATAGATCGTCAGGCGCGATTCGATTTCTGTAAATGTCCTGTGGATATTCCGGAAGGACCCTGTCCCGATATTATCCTGCGGCCGGTCCAGGTGCCGTCCCGTCTTCCTTCAAACAACCAACTGCCCGTGTGTGGGCGAGACGGCACATCTCATGTCAATGCACTGCAGGGATATGCGGCCCCAGGTCCTCCGCCGCAATGTGCATGAAGCTCATCGCACATGTTGGGCAGAGTCTCTGAATTGGATCGTCATCAAGAACTTCTTCGTCAATAGCACGCTTGCACCGAATACAAACACCGTACGTCCCCTCCTCGAGTCGATTCAGCGCTGAACACAATTCGTCCAGAACAAAATCACTCTTGAACGCGAGCACGGCATCTAACTGGTGGACCGAGAGCCGATTGTCGTCGAAGATCTCATCAGACCAATCGAGACCGTAGTTTTCCTTCAGATGCTCGAACAGCTTGGACAAGACAGCCCGCCGCATTGATCGCGTGGTTTTCTGCATCTCCGCCTCCTCTCCATTATCAACGACTAATGAGAGCTACATCACGAGAAAAACCCGCAGTTACGACCTCAATGCGCTTCGCAAGGGGAAGTTCACGAGAAGAAGTCAAAAAGTCAAGTGGAACTTCCAATTTTCATGAAATGTTAATCTAACAGACCCACGAGCTTTATCTGATAATTCTCCTCGCAAAGAGACCATAATGAACATTCTCCGTACAATTCTCTTGCTCCCGACTATTCTCGCCGAGGTCATCACGCCGGCGTTCGCTGGAGCGCCGGTGACGGCGAAGTCTGTGCTTGATTTTACGATGAAGAATATCGACGGGAGGGATATCCCTCTCTCCACGTACAAGGGGAAGGTGGTTCTCATCGTGAATGTTGCTTCACGCTGCGGATTCACCCCGCAGTACCAGGGACTTGAGTCACTCTATCAGAAATACAAGGAGAAGGGATTGGTGATCCTCGGGTTCCCGGCAAACAACTTCCTCAGCCAGGAGCCAGGCACGGATCAGGAGATCAAATCGTTCTGCACTGCGAAGTACGGGGTAACGTTCGACATGTTCTCGAAGATTTCTGTGCGGGGGAAGGACAAACATCCGCTCTACCGGTTCCTCACAGAAAAAGAAACCGACCCGAAGTTCAGCGGAGAGATCGAGTGGAACTTTCAGAAGTTTCTTGTGGGGCGCAACGGTGAACTTCTCGCGCGCTTTGCGCCGAACGTCGAACCGCTTTCGGCCGACATTGTTCAGGCGGTGGAGCAGGCGCTCGCAGAGCGGTGAAGGTGTCGGGCGGGCGGTCCCACAGTGCATGATTCGGCACCCGTCAGAGTGCCGGTTCCTGTTTCGCCTTGCGCCGTGAATACATGTGTGTCGAAACACCGTAGAACACTTCGGCAGCTTCGCTCAGCGTTTCGGACAGGGTGGGATGCGGATGGACGGACTCGGCTAGGTCACGCGCCGTGGCTCCCAGCTCGATGGCAACAACCGCCTCACTGATAAGGTCTCCCGCGCCGACACCCACGATCCCCACTCCCAGGAGCCGTTCGGTTTGCGGATCGATGATCAGCTTGGTCATCCCTTCGGTCCGGTCGAAACTCAACGCCCGCCCCGACGCCGACCACGGGAACTTTGCCGTCTGCACCTCGATCCCCTTCTCCTTCGCTTCCGCTTCCGTCAAACCGCACCACGCAATCTCGGGATCGGTAAACACCACTGCAGGGATGACGATGTCTTTGAATTGACTCATCTCTCCGCAGATCACCTCGACCGCCACCCGGGCCTCCTTCGAGGCCTTGTGCGCGAGAAGCACTCCCCCCGCGACATCGCCGATGGCGTAGATTGAAGCATCGTCCGTCTGTTGCCGATCATTCACTTTGACGAACCCCTTTTCATCAAGCGTCACCTTCGTGTTCTCCAGGCCGAGGTTCCGGCTGTTCGGCGTCCGGCCGACGGACACGAGCACGCGGTCGTACAGTTCATCCTTCGTCTGACCGTTGTGTTCGATCGTGACCTTGATCTGTTTCCCGCTCGTCGCCATCTTCAGCACCTTGGCATTCGTCCGCACTTCTTCGAAATTCTTCTCGACATACCGGAGAACGGGGCGGACGAGATCTGCGTCGGCTCCCTGCAATATTGTGCCGAGGGCTTCCACGAGCACGATGGTACTGCCGAGCGTCTGGTAGACGGTGCCCAGTTCCATTCCGATGTACCCGCCGCCGACGATCAGCATTCGCTCCGGCACATCCTCGATCTCCAGCGCCTCCGTCGACGTCATGATCCGGGGGTTGCCGAGATCGAACGCCGCCGGCATCGCGGCGAGCGATCCCGTCGCAATGATGGCCTGGTCATAGGTGAAGTAGGTTTGTCCGCCGGAGGTTTCGACACGAAGGGTTTTCGAATCCTCGAAATACCCGCGGCCATAGATCACGGTCACGCCACGCTTCTTCGCGAGATCCGCGACGCCCTGGGCGAGCTTCGCGAGAATCGATTCCTTCCACTCGCGCATTTGCCTGAGGTTGATCTTCGGTTTTTCGAATTCGATCCCGCGAAACCCCGACTCTTCCGCTTCCTTGATCAATTTGGACGCGTGCAGCAGCGCTTTCGATGGAATGCATCCGCGGTTCAGGCAGACGCCGCCAAGGCGTTTGTCCATTTCCACCATAACGACGCTTTTGCCCAGCTCGGCCGCGTAAAACGCCGCAGCATAGCCGCCGGGTCCCGCACCGACTACGACAATGTCCGTCTTCGTTGCTTTCACTGGATACCTCGCTTACCGGCTTTTCCTGATGTCATGAATTGGGAACGTGTCAAAGCTTGATTTCTTTTTCGCCCAAGCGCTCGAGCGTCGCGACGAAATCAACCATGAACCGCGCGGCGTCGGCCCCGTCGATCACCCGATGGTCGTAGGAAAGGCTGACCGGGAGGATGGTGCGGCGAACGAACTTCGTCTTCCGGAACACCATCTGTTCGGTCGCGCGGGCCACGCCGAGGATCGCAACTTCGGGGCGATTGATGATCGGCGTAAAATGCCCGCTTCCGATTCCGCCCTGGTTGGAAATCGTAAAGGTACCGCCGGCCATCTCGTTCAATCCGACCTTTCGCTCGCGCGTCCTGACGGCCAGGTCCTGCAATTCGAGCGCCAGATCCAATAGCGGCTTTTTATCGACGTCGCGGATCACCGGAACGATTAACCCCAGCTCGGTATCCACCGCGATGCCGCAATGGAAATAGTCCTTGAACACGAGCTGGCCGTTGAGCTCGTCAAGGCTCGCGTTGAATTTCGGGTGCTTTTTGATCACGCCTGCCAGCGCCTTGAGCAACAGGGGCGTCAGGGTCAGCCGCGCCTTCTTCTTCTCATACGCCGCGGCGTATTTTTTCTGCAACGCGAGAAGGTCCGTGATGTCCACCTGATCGAACTGCGTGACATGCGGGATCGCCGTCCAGGCATCCGTCATCCGCGTGCTGATCGTGCGCCGCAGCGTGGACAGTTTCTCCGTATGGACCGGCCCCCACTTCGAAAAGTCGACCGGCTGCACCGTCGGGGCGGACGGGGGCGATACTTGTTCCGTCGTCGGCGCACCCTGTGCCCGGCCGGCGATTTCCTGCAGGAGGGCAATATACGTGCGCAAGTCGCCGATGACAATCCGGCCGCCGCGCTCGGTCCCGCGGACACGGCGAAGATCGATGCCCAGGTCGCGGGCGATCTTTCGGATGGTGGGTGACGCCGCCGGAGGCAGTGCGCTCGGCGACGGCAGGATTCCCGACATCATCGTCGGACGTTCTTCGACGGGGTGCTGCGTCATCGGGATCGGCGTATTCGACGGCCCGACCAGCGTCCCGGAAGGCGCCACCGAGATCTCCGGCTCCTCGATCTCTTCGCGTTTGTGACTGACGACCGGCTCCGGCGTGCTTCCCTCGTCCAGCGACACAATCAGCTGGCCGACTTTGATCAGGTCGCCTTCCTTGACGTGGATCTTCGTCACCGTCCCGGCGGACGGCGACGGAATCGATGCGACCGCCTTGTCGCTCTCGAGCTCGAGAACCGGCTGGTCCTTGTTGACTTTGTCGCCAACGTGCACGAAGACGCTTGCAACGGTTCCGGAGTCTGCGCCTTCTCCAAGTCGTGGGAGTTTCACATCCATGCGATAGTCTCTCCTGAGTCATTCAATGCAGCGGACGGTGCTTAGTGAATTTCCGGATAGGGTTTCTCCGGATCGACGCCGAGTTCCTTGATGGCCTTCTCCACCGCCTGGCGCTTGACCTGTCCTTTTTCAGCAAGGGCATACAGCGTCCCGACCACGATGGACTCCGTGTCGATTTCAAAAAATCTTCGCAGCTGGGAACGCGTGTCGCTCCGCCCGAATCCGTCCGTCCCCAGCGTCGTCAGGCCGCCCGGCACCCACGGCGCGATCTGATCCGGGACAAGTTTCATGTAGTCCGACACCGCGACGAAGACTCCCTGCTCCTTTGAAAGAAGCGTTTCCAGGTACGATGCTTGCGGCGGCTGCGTGGGGTGGAGCATGTTCCAGCGCCGCTTGAGCACCGCATCGGCGCGGAGGGTTTTGTAGCTCGTTGCGCTCCAGACATCGGCCGAAACGTTGTACCGTTCGGCGAGAATTTTCTGCGCTGCAACGGCAAACCGGAGGATCGGGCCGCTCCCGAGAATGTGTGCCTTCAACTTCATGTCCGCAGCGCCTTCGGAGAATTTGTAGAGCCCCTTCAGAATCCCCTCCTCCACGCCTTTGGGCATCGGAGGCATCGGATAGTTTTCGTTGTAGAGCGTGAGATAGTAGAACAGATCCTGACCTTCCCCATACATCCGGCGCAGTCCGTCCTGGATGATGACGGCGACTTCATACGCCCATGCGGGGTCGTAGCTCAGAATGGTCGGGATGGTGCTGGCAAGCAGGTGACTGTGGCCGTCCTCGTGCTGGAGCCCTTCGCCGTTCAATGTCGTCCGGCCCGCGGTCCCGCCCAGAAGAAATCCTTTCGCTTTGATGTCCCCCGCCGCCCACATCAGATCGCCGGTACGCTGAAATCCAAACATGGAGTAGTAGATGTAGAAGGGGATCATCGGGACACCATGCGTCGCATAGGAGGTTGCCGCGGCGATCCAGGACGACATCGCGCCGGCTTCCGTGATCCCCTCTTCGAGGATCTGTCCTTCCTTTGTCTCATTATAATAGAGAAGCGATTCTTTGTCGACCGGTTCGTAGAGCTGTCCCTTGGACGAATAGATGCCGATCTCCCGGAACAGCGGGTCCATGCCGAACGTGCGGGCTTCGTCAGGGATGATCGGAACAATCCGTTTCCCGATCTCCTTGTTCCGGAGAAGCATGCTCAGCATCCGCACAAATGCCATTGTCGTGGACACCTCGAACCGTTCGGACCCACGCAGAAACTCGGAAAACGCGGCGAGCGGCGGCACGGTCAGACGCTCGGTCGACGGCACTCTCCTGGGAAGCGCTCCGCCCAGTTCTTTCCGACGGGCAAGTAGATATTGCGTCTCCTCGCTTTCGGGGGCAGGCCGGTAAAACGGTGTTTCGGCGATCTCTTCATCGCTGATCGGGATGCCGAACCGCAAACGGAATTCCCGCAATTCCTTTTCGTTCAGTTTCTTCTGCTGATGCGTGACATTCCGGCCTTCTCCCGCCTCGCCCAGACCGTATCCCTTGATCGTCTTCGCGAGGATCACCGTGGGCGATCCCGTGTGCTCCATCGCGGCCTTGTACGCCGCATACACTTTCTTCGGATCATGTCCGCCCCGAAGCATCTTCGAGATCTGCGCATCCGTGAGGTGGTTCACCATCTCGAACAGCTCCGGGTATTTCCCGAAGAAATGCTTCCGGGTATAGCTCCCCGGAGCAACGGAATATTTCTGGTAGTCGCCGTCGACCGCTTCCTCCATCCGTTTCAACAGCAACCCTTTCTTGTCCGCGGCGAACAGGGGATCCCAATCCGAACCCCAGATGACCTTGATGACGTTCCATCCGGCACCGCGGAAGAGCATCTCAAGTTCCTGGATGATCTTACCGTTTCCACGGACCGGTCCGTCGAGCCGCTGCAAATTGCAGTTCACCACCCAGATGAGATTGTCGAGCTGCTCGCGGCTTGCGACCGTCAAGGCGCCGAGCGTTTCCGGCTCGTCGGATTCACCGTCGCCGACGAACGCCCACACTTTCGGTTCGTCGCCGGTCTTCAATCCCCGCGCGCGGAGGTATCTGCTGAACCGCGCCTGGTAGATCGACATGATCGGGCCGAGGCCCATGGAGACCGTGGGAAATTGCCAGAAGTCGGGCATCAGGTACGGGTGCGGATACGAGGAAAGCCCGCCGCCCGCCGCGAGATCCTGGCGGAAATTGTGCAGGCGCGCTGCATCGAGTCGTCCTTCGAGAAATGCTCGCGCGTAAATGCCCGGGACGGCATGCCCCTGAAAGTACACGAGGTCTCCGGGGTGTTCTCCTTCGCCTCCGCGGAGGAAGTGATTGAAGGCAACATCATACAGCGTCGCCGACGATGCGAACGTGGAAATATGGCCGCCCAATCCGCTGTGCAGACGATTCGCCGCAACCACCATGGCCATCGCGTTCCACCGGGTATAACTCTTGATGCGGCGCTCGATCTCCCTGTTCCCGGGGTATGGCGGCTCCCGGTCGGGCGGAATGGTGTTAACGTACGGTGTGCTGACCGTCGTGGGAATCGGAACACCCGATTCGCGAAGCCGGGTGACCAGCCGCTCCAGCAGCAACGGGACCTGTGCGCTCTCGCGATCCCGCAGCACAGTCTCGATGACGAACTCAAGACTCTCGATCCAGCGATCCTTTGTATCGCCGTCTTGCGGCACAGTCAGATGTTCAGTATGTTCCTGTTCCACGTTGCCTCACTTGGAAAATCATTGGAATACCGCGCGCACCGATGGTCCACCTGAATCCCCCTCCCCGCATCCTTGACCTTTCGCTGCGCTCTCCCGAGGAAAATCTCGCCTGCGACGAGGCGCTCTTTCTTGCCTGCGAGCGCAACGGCGGTCCCGGCATACTCCGGTTCTGGGTTCCCGACAGCACTTTTGTCGTCGTCGGATACACCAACATCGTCGATCGCGAGGTGCAGACCGACATCTGTCGATCGCTTCACATCCCGGTACTCCGTCGATGCACGGGCGGTGGTACTGTTGTCCAGATGCCGGGATGCCTGAACTATACGCTTGTGCTCCCCTACGCCGCCGCGAAGGAATTCTCGACGATCGAGTCGACGAACCGCGCGATCATGGAGTCGTTCCGGCGCGCGTTCGCACACCTCGTGAAGGCGACGACGGTGACAATCGAAGGGATATCGGACCTGGCACTTAACGGAAAGAAATTTTGCGGCAACGCCCAGCGACGCGGAGAGTCTTCCTTGCTTTTCCACGGTGTCGTCCTGTGCGACGCCGATCTTCAATGGATATCCCGTCTTCTGCCGATGCCTTCACGACAACCGGGATACCGGCAAAACCGTCCTCACGCAAGGTTTCTTACCAACATCCATATTCACACTGAAGAACTCAAATCCGTGATTTCACGCCAGTGGGCGGCAGCAGCGGACCCCTTCGATCCACCCTGGGAAACGGTGCGCCAGCTTGTCGACTCAAAGTATAAACAAGATTCCTGGAATTTCAAGCGATAATAATAAAACAACAAAGGGAGTCGGAAAATTCAGGGCGGAATCGCAAAAAAGGGGGCCATCGACGGGCAGGGAGAGGCGTAAGAAATCCCGCCAATCTGGCGCCTTAAAACTTCAGATAGCTTCGAGATCTTTTCCCTCCAACCAGCCGACCTTGCCGTCAGCCAGCCTTACCTTGGTCCAATTTCCAAGATAATCGGTCAGTTGCACTTTAAGGCCTGCATGGATGACGAAGGCGTCACTGCTTCGCGCGTCAGGCGAATTCTTGACGTTCACCACCGCCGTTACAACGATGGCCTCGTCGGCCCGGTGCACATCCGAGTAGCGCCCCGCAAAGATCGCTCCGACAAGGAGGAGAAGCAGGCCTTCCACGAGGGCCGACAACAAGGCGATGCGGCGCATGCGATAGGAGCGACCGGCGATCACCAGGGAGATTGACGTCGCGACGAGGGTGACGGCGACGAAGAGCAGCCACGTCAGCGTTTCAAACGGCAGCCAGTTCTTGATGGACGTCCACCAATCCCAGACGAACAGCCGCGGCGTCGGGTCGATCCTGTCGGTGATCATCTGATTGGCAAGCTGGAGATTATGGCGGAGATCGTCGTCGCCGGGAGTGAGGCGGGCGGCCCGTTCGTAGTTCAGAATCGCCCTGGCGATGTTCCCTTGCTTGTAATACGCGTTGCCGAGATTATAGTAGAGATCGCTGTTCACATAGCCATTGTGGAGGATCGACTCGTACAACTCCGTCGCCTTCGCAAGGTCCCCCTTCTGATACGCTTGATTCCCTTCGCCGAAGAGCTGTTCGGGCGTTTGTCCGAACCCCGAGACGGAGAGAATGACCAGGAAAGTCAGGAGCCACCGGATTCGATTCATGAGAATTTCAGCTTCTGTTCGAGTTCCACAATGATGCGGCTCGCTTCGTCATAGGTCCGCTGCATTTCGGCCCGATCGACATTTCCGGGGGCGAAGCGCACGAGGTCGCACGTTTCCAGAAGCGATTTCAGCGCGCCGATCGTTTCTGCCGGGGCGCCGTGCTCGTCGAGCGAGCCGGTTGCGCGTTCAACGGAAAACTCCGCCTGCGGAATCGAGAGCTTGTCGCCGAGGTATTGCCAGAGCGCGCCGGAGACTTCCGAATAGAACCGAGGTCCGGTCGCGGCGGTCGCACCCGCTTTCGGCGAGAGATCTTTGATCAGGCGTTCCGCGACCTTCAGGCGTTTCCGGGCCACGCCGATGGCCTTCCTGTTTCGGTATCCTGCCACGTCTTCGATGATGGCCCGGCGGTTGCGCGTGTACAGCACGGAGCCCGCGAGTCCGGCGAGCGGCAGGACCCAGAGGGCGACGAACATTGGCGTGTTGTACAGGAATTCACCCTGACGCCGGAATCCCGTGTCGCGCACTTTGATGAAGCGGATGTCCTGATTGAGCAGCCGGACATCTTCCCTGTTCGATCCGACAGCAAGGGGCTGCGGGGAGCTCGTCCCCTGCTCCACGTTCAACTCCACCTCAGGCGAGCGGAGCCGGACGTATTCCCGTTTTGCGAGATCGAAGTAGGAGAAGGTCAGCGGTTTGATGATCTTCAGCCCCGGGTACCGCGGAATGAGAAGGTACTCAAACACCTTGCTCCCGCTGATGCGATCGCCCTGCCGGTTGATGTTGTCCGTGATCTTTGGGCTGTATTGCTCGAAATCGGACGGAAGTTCCAACGAAGGGGCTTCAAGGAGTTTGATGTTGCCCGTTCCGGAAATCGTCACCTTGAACGACACCGGCTCGTTGGTCTTCGTCGATCGCTTATCGAGCGTCGTGCTCATCGCGAATTGGCCGACGGCGCCTTTGAAATCGGGGGGCGCGCCCGACGGAAGAGGCTCGATCGTGATCTTCACCGGCTCGCTCTGCGCCGTATAGTTGGTCGTTCGCCCGAACGGGTCGCGGAAAAACGCGTCGAACGGATCGAGCGACCGCGGAGCCGGAACCTGGATCTGCGTCTGGACCTGCATCGGGCTGATCTCCAGCGTCCCCGATTGCGTCGCAAACAAGGCCATCTTCTTGATGATCCCGACACGGTATTGTTTCCCGTTGACGGTTTCCGTGGCGAGCTGGATGTCCTTCGGCGTCTCAACGTCTTCGCCCCAGAATCCGGTCATGGTCGGCGTTTTCTCGACGGCATAGTTCAGCACCGTGAGCCGCGTATACAACTTGAATGTCAGATTGATCTGATCGCCCTGGATGGCGCGGGTCTTGCTGACCACGGCTTTGACGAACAAGTTGTCCGCAATCTGCCCGCTGACGTCCTGCGCGGGAGCCTGTTTGGGTTTCGGCGCGGATTTCACGACGTCCAGCACGATGGCATTGCTCTCCAGCGTTTTTCCCCCGGCGACAATCGACGCGGGGCCGATCGTGATTTTCCCGATTTCCTTCGGCTGAAGGACATAGCTGTACGTGACCGAAGACGACATCTTGCCGTTGACCCACTGCATATTGGTCGACTGGTTCGGCCCCGAGAGCATCCGGAATTTGCCCAGGTCGGGGAGTTTCATGTTCTCCCCGCCGTTCACTCCGCCACCGTTCAGGGCGAATGAGAGCGTGAGTTGGTCCCCGACGCCGACAGGGTTCTTGTCGACACTCGCCTGGAACGTCGCTTCCTGGGCAAGAAGAGTGCCGGACCCGAGCACCAGGAAGGCGGCGGCGACGACACGAACGATAAAGCGATTCCTGGTCATGCGTTACCAATCCTTGTCCGTCGTCGGCCGCTCGGCCGGGCGGGTATGCAGTTTTTTCTGAACGTCCTTTTCACTATTCCGGAGTACGTCGAGGATCCGCTCGGCGTCCGATTTCGACATGCGCTTTTCCTGCTGCTGACGGTTCGCCTGTTGATCCTTCGGCTGCTGTTTCTGGTCGTTTTTTTGCTTGTTCTGGTCCTTGTTCTGATCCTGGTTCTTCTGCTTATTCTTGTCTTTTTCGTCCTTGTTCGGCTTGTTCTGCTGGTTTTGCTTTTGCTGTTGTTGCTGTTGCCGGAGTTTCTCGAGGGCATACGAGAGATTGTATTTCGCCTCTTCGTCCTTCGGATCGATCTTGAGGGCTTCGACATAGGAGCGGATGGCGTCGCCATATTGTTGGGCGGCCATCTGCGTATTCCCGATATTGTAGTACGCGGACTCCTTCGTCTCCCGGAGCTGCGATTTCTCGGCGGCCGCGGAAAACTCCCTGGCCGCCTCCTCATTTTTCCCCTGCTTTGCCAGGGCATTGCCGAGGTTGAAGTGTCCCTGGACCAGGTCCTTCTCTTGCTGAAGGGCCTTGCGGTAGTTCACCTCGGCATCGGAGAATTTCTTCTCGTGGTACAGATCGTTCCCGCCGTTGACGAGCGATCGGACCGACTGTGCAAATCCGAGTTGCGCCGTAAAGACGCACAGCGCGATGACGATGCTTCGGGTCATGTCGCTTCCTCCTCTTCTCTCCGCAGCGGGTTCCAGCGACGAAGCCAGAGCGCCGCTTTCTCCGACACCAGCACTTCGATCACCAGCAGCAGGATCGCCGGAAAGAGAAACCACTGGTAGCGCGACTCGTAATCGGTGAACTGCTTCACGCCGAACTCGCGTTTCTGAAGCGCGTTGATGCTCTTGTAGATCTCATCGAGCTCGTCCTGGGAATTCGTTCCGCGGAAGTACTTCCCGTGTCCGATCTCCGCAATATGTTCCAATCCCGCTTCGTCGAGTTTGGTGACAACCACGTTGCCGCTTCGGTCGCGCTTGAAGTCGATCTGCTGCCCCGCACTGTTGTACACGGGAATCGGGGCGCCCGTCGGCGAACCGAGCCCGATCGTGTAGATCAGCACCCCTTTCTTCGCCGCCTCCTGCGCAGCCTCGATGGCGTCGCCTTCCGTGTTTTCGCCGTCGGTCATGATCACGAGGACTTTCGTCGTCGGGTCCTTGAAGTCATACGACTCGAGGGCGCGTTCAATGGCGTCGCCGATCGCGGTCCCCGGGACAGGAACGCTGTTCACATCGATGATATCGACAAACATGTTTGCGGCGCTGTAATCCGTGGTCAGGGGAAATTGCGTGAACGCTTCGCCCGCGAACACGACGAGTCCGACCCTGTCGCCCGCAAGACGCCCGATCAGATTGCGGAGCTCGAGCTTCGCTTTTTCCAGGCGGTTCGGCTTGATGTCCTCCGCTTTCATGCTCAGGGAGACGTCAAGTGCGATGTAGATGTCCACCCCTTCCTGTTTCACCTCTTCAAGCCGCGTTCCGATTTGCGGGTTGGCGAGGCCGATGGAGACCAGGGCGACCGCGCCGGCCAGGAGAACGAATTTCACCGTCCTCCGGACGCCGCTGGTCCGTTCTGCGAGCCGTTCGAAGATCGTCGCCGTGCCGAACCGCTTGCTTGCCGCCACGCGCATCCTGCTGAACAACCAGAATGCCGCGATCATGACCGGGACGAGCCCCATCAGGTAAAGATATTCAGGATGTGCGAATCGGATCATCGGTCTATGGTATCTTCCGGAGCAGTGTCCCGCGAACGGAAAACTCCGCCACGGCCAGGATCAGGCCCAACCCGGCCCAGAAGGGAAACAACTCGGTATACGAGCGGTACTGGCGGACTTCAATCCTGGTCTTCTCCAACTTGTCGATCTCGTTGTAGATCTGCCGCAGGGTCCGGTTGTTCGTCGCCCGGAAGTATTCCCCGTCCGTCATGGTAGCGATCTGCTGCAGGGTCTTCTCGTCGACGTCCACCTGCATATTCTGGTACCGGATGCCGAACGGCGTTTGCACGGGATACGGCGCTTCGCCGATCGTCCCGACGCCGATGGTATAGATCCGGATGCCGAACGTCTGCGCGATCTGGGCTGCCGTGATCGGATCGATCTCCCCGCGGTTGTTGACACCGTCGGTCAGGAGAATCATGACCTTGCTTTTGGCTTTGCTGTCCTTGAGGCGGTTCACCCCCTGCGCGATCGCCATCCCGATGGCGGTGCCGTCCTCGACCATGCCCGGCTTCACCTGGCGGAGCAGGTTCTTCAACACGTGGTAGTCCAGCGTCATCGGGCACTGCGTGAAGCTCTGTCCCGCGAAGATCACAAGGCCGATCCGGTCGTGCTGCCGGCCGTCGATAAAGTCCTGCGCCACCTGTTTTGCCGCTTCGATCCGGTTCGGGGTGAAGTCTTCCGCGAGCATGCTCCCCGAAATGTCGAGCAGGAGGACGATATCAATCCCCTCGGTGTAGACGTTTTCCGCTGACGACGACGTTTGCGGACGGGCAAGGGCCACGATCAGGAAGATGATGACGCCGAGGCGAAGAATGAACGGCAGATGGTGAAGGCGCTCTTTCAGCGTCGGCCGGAGACCCGCGAACGGGCTGAGGGTGGAGTAGCGGAGATCCGCCACGTCCTCCTGGTTTCGCCGCATGTACCAGGCGATGAGGAGCGGGATGAGCAGCAATCCGTACAGGAAGGACGGACTCGCGAAATGAACGTTAGGACCCAGCATTGGCATCGGTGTTGACCACCGGCGACATGATCACCGGTTTCGTATGTTCGATAATATCGTACGCGAGCGTCATCAACTCTTCGTGGTCGGGGATGCCCGGCGTGAACTTCGCGAACTTGACGAGGTCCGCCAGTTGCAGCATCTTCATGGCACATTCCAGGGCTTTCGGGGGAGCGGAGACGCCCTTGAGCGCGCCAAGAATTTCATCCGTGGTTTCTTCCAGCGCCCTGACGGCGTATCGCCGTTCGAAATACCGCCGGATGATTTCCGTCGCTTCGGAATAATACTCCTTGACCTTCCCCTGCTGCCAGAGTTTCTTCTCCTTCAGCGCGCCGAGTTCCTCGAGCGCAAGGATGTCGGCAGGCCGTGCGGGCAATTCCGGCTGGATGCCTGCGAGCCGTTCTTTGCGTTTCTTCCAGTAGCGGTAGGCCAGATACGCCAGGGCGGCCGCGACAATCGCGATCCCCGCGTACAGCGCGATCTCGGCAAGCGTGATCGGTATCGACATCGGCGGCTTCAGGTCCCTGAACGCTTTGCTCGTGTCGACCGCCACGGTATGGACGGCAATCGTCAACGGGTTCGTCGGTGCAAAGCGTCCGGTCGTATCTCCCGGCACGGCATACGGGACAAGCACGGGCGGGACGGTCACACTCCCGGAATCGTAATAGGCGACCACCAGACCTGTCATCGCCGTCGAATCGTTCTGATGCGTGACGGGCGTATGCTGGAGGACGACCAGCGGTCCGAGGGAGTCTCCGGCCGGGGGCTGGATGGCGACGCCGCGTGGATGCGAAACGATCACGTGGATGGTGATTGCGTCGCCGACCTGAAAGTTCGTCGAGTCCACCCAGGCATGGGCAGTCACGCCCGAGCCTTGCGCGAGCGCCGTAGCCGAGACGACGAACGCCGTAAGAACGCCGAAAATGCGTTGAGCCATCACATTCGTTTTTCGCGTAGTCGGAAGAAATCCACGATCGGTTTGATGTATGGCCGGTCGACTCGAATGGGGATGGCATCGACCCGGGAACGGACGAACAGGGTCTTTTGCGCGGCGCGGCGCTCTTCCCAGTATTTCTTGAAGGCGTTCCGCGTCGCACGATGACCCGAGTCCACCCAGCGATGACGGCCCGATTCCGCATCGCGGACAAAGACCATCCCCACTTCCGGGAGCGTCTCTTCGCGGGGGTCGCTGACCTGCACGGCGATCACGTCGTGCTTCCTCGCGACAATCCCGAGGATCTTGTCGTACCCTTCGTCGATGAAGTCGGAGATCAGAAACGCGATCGTCCGTTTCTTGCTGACATGATTGAAATACTCGAGCGCGCCGCGGATGCTTGTGCCGGTTCCCCCGACGGACGGCGAGAGCAGCTCGCGGATGATCCGGAGAATGTGTGCGCGCCCCTTCTTGGGAGGGACAAACTTCTCGATCCGGTCGGTGAACATGATCAGCCCGACCTTGTCATTGTTCTTGATCGCCGAGAAGGCGAGCACGGCGCAGATCTCCGCAGCAATTTCGTTCTTCAGCTGCGTCGCGGAGCCAAAGTCGCCCGACGCACTCAGGTCCACGAGCAGCATCACGGTGAGCTCACGCTCTTCTTCAAACACTTTCACGAACGGGCGGTCGAACCGTGCGGAAACGTTCCAGTCGATCTGCCGGATATCGTCACCGAACTGATACTCGCGCACCTCGGAGAACTCCATCCCCCGCCCCTTGAAGACGGAGTGATACTCACCCGAGAAGATCTGATTGACCAGACCCCGGGTCTTGATTTCGATCTGCCGGACTTTTTTGAGAACTTCGCGCGTTTCCATTACTTCGTCATTCGGCTAGGAGTAGGACGCTAATTGTCCACTGACTATTGTCGATTGGGATGTATGCCATCACGGCACTTCAATCTTGTTCAGCACCTCCTGGACCACCTGCTCCGCCGTGACTTCCTCCGCTTCGGCTTCGTAGGTCACGGCCACGCGATGACGCAGCACATCCAGACTGATCGCGCGGACGTCCTCCGGCACGACGTACCCGCGGCGCTTGATGAACGCGTAGGCTTTCGCGCCGAGCGCGAGGTTGATCGACGCACGGGGAGAGGCGCCATAACTGATCAACGACGCGAGGTTGTTGAGATTATACTGCTTGGGTACCCGCGTGGCGAACACGATGTCGAGGATATAGCGCTCGATCTTCTCGTCCATGTAAATCTCACTGATGACCGACCGCGCCCGCAGAATATCCGCACTGCTCACGACGCCGCGGACCGTCGCCATCCCGTCCTTGACGTTCGCCCGCATGATCTGGAGCTCTTCTTCCTTGGTGGGATAGCCGATTTTCACCTTCAGCATGAACCGGTCGACCTGGGCCTCGGGCAGCGGATAGGTCCCTTCCTGCTCGATCGGGTTCTGTGTGGCAAGGACCAGGAACGGTTCGGGGAGCTTGAAGGTTTCTTCCCCGATCGTGACTTGTCGTTCCTGCATGGCTTCGAGGAGTGCGCTCTGGACTTTCGCCGGGGAACGGTTGATTTCGTCGGCGAGGATGAAGTTCGCGAACACCGGTCCCTTCTTTGTTTGAAAGGACCCGTCTTTCTGATTGTAAATCATCGTGCCGACGAGGTCGGCGGGGAGAAGATCGGGGGTGAACTGGATGCGGTGGAACTTCGCCTGCACCGCGGAGGCAAGGGTCTTGATCGCGAGCGTCTTGGCAAGTCCGGGGACCCCTTCGAGAAGGATATGCCCGTTCGCAAGCAGACCAACGAGGAGGCGCTCGACCATTTGCTTCTGCCCGACGATCACCTTCCCCATTTCCAGTTGGAGCAAATCGATGAACGCGCTTTCGCGTTGGATCTTCTCATTGATTGCCCTGATGTCGTACGTCATTCACCCTCCGAGAATTTGCGGCAAAAACCAGAATTTATAATGTAGCAAGGCAGCGAGGGAAAATCAATTTCCACTCCCCGCCGGTAATCGCAACCGGTATCGCATACCGCCCACAGAGCCCTGGCGGTCTCCACAGGATCTATTGGACAATTCCCGCGGGCCCTCCGTTTACATTCATTCCAAGAAAAAGCTCCGGGGAGCGGCGCACCCCGGAGCTTGGGATCATTCATGGAACTCTTCCCCACCCCACACGTGCCCCCCAACACTGTTCGCCCGAGCGCCTCGGAGGAGAAGGACGGTCGTCCTACTCCTTGCCCTTCGCGAGACTGTCTCGCGCCTTTACCTGTGCCTCGACTTCTTGCACGCGTGCCTTCAGCGAGGGATCGTTCGGATAGAGGACTTCAAGCTCGTGGAGCAAGCCCAGCGTCTTCACGTTGTCCTTCTCGCTGTCGTACAGCTGCAGGAGGATGGAGTACGGGTTGTACATCGAATTCATGTCCACCTGTCCTGACTGAATTCTCGCCCGCGCCATTCGCTCGACTTCGTCGGCAAGCTGGTGAAACTCCTGCGTCTTCCCGAAGTGATTGTAGAGGAACGTCATCTGCGCCAGCATCTCGAAGGGAAGAGGATACTTTGTCAGCGGCATGAGATGCTGCATCCTGTCGAGGACGGTGGCACCGCGCTCGCTGTTGTTGCCGACGCCCGCGTAGTACATCGCGAGCTGGAGGAAGGACGACCGGTAGTTCTGCACCATCCGCAGGGCGTTCTCGTCGAGGAATACCTTCGGATCCGCGAGTCCACGGAACTTATACCCGATGGCCGGTGTCTTCGAGAACCCTTGCGGCTCGTTGAACAGCTCGGAGTCCAGTTTGGCGGCGTTGGTCCCCATGTTCGCGGAGGACGACTTCTTCGGCTCAAGTTTCCAGGCCATGCCTTCGAACCAGAGATACTCATCGATGCTGATTCTGCTGTTGGGGTCGCACGTCGACGCGAAATAGATCGGCCGCGTCCAACGGGTCGATTGAATGACATCGAGGACGAGAAGGTCCTGCGTCCGCACTGCTCCCGTCTGTCCGAATTGCAGCGGGGGACGCATCACCCAGGAGATTTTCCCCCGATTCGTGATCGACGTATCGGTCACTCCGTACTGGGCGAAGACACTTTGCGGCACCGGCAGGTCGATCGTCCGGGCCCGCCAGGGCTCCAGGCCGCCCAGCGTTTGAATGCGCTTGTCGGACATGCTGATCGGAACCGCCTTCGCATCAGCGTAGTACGGCTTGTCTTTCATTTGCTGGATGTACCAGGGGGTATTGCCGAGGCTCAGATTGACAACCCGGACATCGCGCCGCACCCCTTCCACATCCTGGAGATACCAGAGCGGAAAAGTATCATTATCGCCGTACGTAAAGAGGATGGCGTCCTTGTCGCATGTCTGGAGCATGTTGTACGCAAGATCCCAGGGAACCCAATTGTTCGACCGGTCATGCGTCGGATAATTGACCTGGAACATCCGTCCGGGGATGAACACGAACCCGAGGACGGCCGCTCCGATCATCGCCGGCTTGGCCATGCCGGCAGCCTTCTGCTCGATCAGGTCAAAGATCCCTTTCATCCCGAGCGCGATCCAGAGCGAGACGACAAAATACGCCCCCGCGTAGAAGTAATCCCTCTCGCGCGGCTGCGGTTCCTGCTGATTCTGGTAGAAGGCGATCATGTGCCCCATCAGCACGAAGAGAATAAGAAAGATGGACGCGCGCTTCCAGTCGTTTTTGAAATGGGAGTAAAGACCGAAGACCGCGATGAGCAGCGGGATCGCAAAGTAGCCGGAGAAGTCTGCGCTCGCATCCTGATCGTCGGACACTCTCCCCATAAAATTGAACAGCAGATACCGGTGATACATGTGGTTCATCTGGTACCGGACAAAGAAATCGAGATCGCTGGAATAATCCTTGAACGTGGGATCGTGCATCCCGTCCCCGTTCCAGCGGCGCTTGAAGATCGGGAAGTCACCGTACTGCTCGCGGTTGAGATACGTGAGCAGCGAACTGAAGGTCCCCGGAGAATTTTCGTTCATCGGCGGATGATGGTTCGCGCGAATGATGATCATCGCATAGATCGAGAATCCCAGGATGGCCAGCATGACGGACAGCGAGGCGAGGTGAAGGGTCCGTCGAAGGTTCTTGGCCGCCCAGTACGCAACCCAGCCGAGAACCGCCACGATCAGAATGACCACCACCAATCCGATTTCGGCGTTGTCGTCGGCCACCAATCGAAGGAACGCGGGCAACTCTTTGACGACGCCGGGGTACACAAGGGCGAGCCCGATGCCGCCGGCAACAACCGGGAGATAAAAGGAATTCCGCGTGAACACATGCCGCCGGAACAACGCAACGTACGCCGCGCTGATGCCGAGCATGATCCAGATGAACTGGACATCATAAGCATGTGCCGCATCGGCATCGGGAGGGGTCGAGGATGTCTGGGCATTCCACATGACCAGCGCGGTGATCAGGAGCAGGGCCACGTGGCCGAGGAACACGTATGCCGACTTCTTGCAGGCGCCTTCTTCGGCATTGCTCCACCGGAACGCCACCATCATGACCACGGGCATGACGGCAACCACGCTCATCAGATGGACCCCGGGGGAGAGCCCGGCGAGAAAGGCGATCATCAACAGGTACCGTCCGCTCCCGGGTTTCGCCTGATTCTCATCCCAGACGAGCATCAGCCATATCATGGCGGAGTAGAGTAGCGTGCTTGCCGAAAAGTAGTTCGCCTCCACGGCGCTGAACCAGAAGGTGTCGCACACGGACAACGAAAGCGCGCCGATCGCCGCCGCGACAATCGTGCCGACTTCGTCCATCGGGTTCCTGAACGATCCACCCTTGTACAGTTTGATCAGCTTCACGGCGACGAGATACAGGAAGAACACGGAAAAGGCCGCGGAGAAGGTCGACACCATGTTCATCCGCAACCCGAGATTCCCCGGGAATGGAAGGAGGTAGAAGAACCGTCCCACGAGCAAGAACAACGGTCCACCCGGCGGATGCGGTACCTGGAGAAGGTATGCCGCGGCGGAAAGCTCGCCCGGGTCCCAGAACGAAACGGAAGGCTGGACCGTGGAAATATACTGAGCGAGCGACAAGAGTAAGACACCGAAGCCGACGATGCGATACAGAAGGCGATTGTTCATGGGTTGCTAAGGCTGGTGGTCAGGGCTGTCAAAAACTCTAATCTTTAATATACAAAAGATTCGCCGAATTCGCTTGGTCGAACCTCCTGTCGCGGTATTGACCCCCTTTCCCATGAACCCAAAGATCCCTACATTCCTACCGTCATTAAGGAGGATCATCATGATACACAGAATCATGGCATTTGCGGTGGTCGCAATTGCGCTGGCGTCGCAGCCGGCATTGACCCAGGGAAAAGAGGCATCAGCGCCGAAGGAAAAAGTGGCGGGAACGTTGACTGTTTCCGAGGCGAAACTCGGGACCTCCGTGGAAAATCGGCAGCTCGCGGGAGAAGCGACCACCTTTGACCTGAACCAGAAAGTCTATCTCTGGCTCGAGCTGAAGGGGGGCCCCGCTGATGACATCACGGTAACATGGAAGAATGGCGAGAAGAGCTATGCCACCACCCTGAAGGTCGGCGGCCCGACGTATCACACCTGGGCGTATAAGACGGCGGCAATTGCAGGGTCATGGTCTGTCACCGTCTCCGATGCCGGAGGGAATACGCTGAAGCAGCTTGACTTCACAGTCGGCGCAAAGACCGCGAAGTAGCCTCCCCAAGACCATCACGAAAAAGCCCGGCGATCTTCCATCACCGGGCTTTTCCGTTCGTTCCTGCCTGTGTTCATCGTGCAACCGGAAAATCCCCGCTCTCGGCTTCAACGAACGTTTCGAGGGACATCAGCCGCTCGCAGAGTTTGCGGTCGGTGATCTCCACCATCGAGCCCTGCGTTGTCACAGCGAAAAGATGCACCCACGTGCCCGTGGGCTTCGCAACCGGGGCGAGCATGCCGGAAAGGGCGGTCCGACCCGAAAGTATCGAAGCGACCACTCCGAACACGTCCTGCATCTCCTGTGACGATCGCCGGAACACATACGACGTCTCTTTAAAGTTATACCTGACCACATCGAACGAGAGCTGTTGCAGGGATGGGTCGGCCGTTACGTAGAACGTCTTGTTCCCTCCCCCCTCTCTTCTGAAGAGAATCTTTGCGTACGACTCCGGATCACCGCCTGAGATCTTCGACATTGGGATCAGAGCACTCCGTGTTGTGGCACAACGGGCACCAGACCTGGCGCTCCCCCCCATGATACCCAAAAAGCTCATGAAGATCGAAAACCAACATCTTCCACTGACAACTGTTCATTGCCGGAGGTGTTAAGAATGAAGAATTCAGAATTCTTCGTTCAAGGAAAAAAACGTGCCCCCGTCAACGAACCAGGAGCATCCTCCGAACCGCGGTAAATGTCCCTGCCGTCAATCGATAAATGTACACCCCGCTTGCCAGGTTCGCTCCGTCGAACGCAAAGGAGTATCTTCCGGCTGCAAATCTGCCGTTCGCCAAGACAGCCACCTCTCGGCCCAACACATCGTACACCGCAAGCCGCACAAAACTGTCCGCTGTCCACTGTCCGCTGATCACTGTTGTCGGATTGAACGGGTTCGGGTAATTCTGGAACAGGGCAGTCTGATCCGGCACGTTCGACGATGCGACTCCGGTCAGGCCGTCCACGAGGATGGGTTCGAACGATTGGGTGTTGCCCTTCAAATCAGTCTCCGTCAGACGGTAATAGTACTTCCCCGGGGTCGGGGGAGTATCCGTGAACGCATAGGTGTGCGGCTCAGCAGTCGTTCCATGTCCCGCGACGAATCCGTTTGGTACCTCAACGAAGTTGTCCGTCGTATTCGCGCTTCGCGCAACAGTGAATCCATAGCAGTTGATTTCACTTGCCGTCGCCCAGGTGATATGCACTGACCCGTTTGCCGCCAGTGCTCCCGAGAAGCTCGTGAGTTGAACCGCCAGGGGAACATCGACGGCGATCTTTCCCCAGTGGGTCGCCCATCGCCCGCTTCCGTCCGTGCTCACATTCCCGACCGGCGTGCCGGCGTATTCCTGAATCGTCCAGAAGGCAAGGCTGTCGGACGGATCGACCACCGTATTACTGAAGTCGCCCCAGCGGTTCCGCCCGCCGCCAAAGGTCTTGTAATACGCACCCTGACCGGCTTTCAGGAGTGCAATCCCCTGTGTCGTTCCCGCAGGGTCTCCCGCCTGACGAATCGTATAGGCCGCCTCGGCGTATCGGGAGGTGTCCGAGTGCGTGAACCCGATGCATGCGCTGTTGAGCTTGTTCACGGCGATCGACGGATACATGATGTGAGAGTTCGCGCCGGGATCCACCACCCCCGATTGAACGATGGGGCTTGACGATCGCGGATTGATCTGATACCAGAAGACGGCAGTCCTGTTCACCGTTCCTGTTGACGGCAGACCTCCGCTGTGAGCGAACCAGACATTCCCGTTGCGATAGACCGCGCCGCACGCCCGGGCATCGCCATTGTCGATCCGGTGCGTACTGCCTTTTTGCGTCGCCCCGTTCGGCAGCGCCTTATAATTGTTGTTCACCGGGAAGAAGCCGCCGGAGAAGGGCGACAGGGCGTCGGCATTCCAGGTTGGCGAAGAGGTCGTCCCGGACAGGTAGGAGATGCGGATCAGTTGCGTTGTACCGCTGACATAGGCCCCGGATTCCATGAACCAGAGGGTATCGCAGGGATCGTAGCAAATCATCGGCTGTTCCGTGAACCCGTGGTTGGTGCCGTCATAACCGGGATTGAACCGCGTCGCGGAGACGATCCCGGACGTTGCCTCGGCAGCGTTTTTGTCAATCGCCCAGAAGCCCGCGCCTTGAAACGTCCCCCCGTGGGCTGTCGTCTTGAAGATATTGGCTGACACCACAATCCATTTGTTGTTGAACCCGAGAGCCGGGTAATCCGGGAAAACCGTCGTGTCCGGAGACATGTACGTCAAGAACCTCCATGACTGGGTCGGGTCGTTGGTCTCGCTCACGGCCACGCCGATCCTCGAAGTATTCGTATCCGGATCGATCGTAATCGAAGCAATCCATCTGCCGCTCTGGACATCATACAGCACATGCGGATCGGAGAGATTCGAGCTCCCAACGCCGGCCGACCAGAACGAAGCCAGCGTCACCGTACTGACCTCCGAACCGTCCTTTGCCTGAACGCGAACCTGGCTATTGAGCATGGTCACAATGTGCGAAGGTCCGACGGCGCCGTAGGTATCAGGAGGGATCACATGGGTATTGTCCGAGAGTGCATCGAAATCCACAGCCGGTGACGGTGTCGCCGACACGGCATTTTGCCGGCCGGGCGCAACGGCGGCGAGCGTCGCAGGGACAAAGGCCGGCGAGGCTCCGAGGGACTGCGGCGTCACGCGTCCCGGAGAGACCATGGACTTCTGCAGCACCTCGGAATGTAGCAGCATGTCATTGAGCACCATTTGCCCCCAGGTTCGCTCCACGACCGGCGAGCTCACTCTTGATTGTGCCCGCGCCTCAACGGACAAAGACAGCAGCGAGCACGCAAGCAGCAAGAGACCGTAACGAAATGACTTTCGCATGGAGCCCCCTCTCGAATAAATTGACCAGGAGTGTAATTGGACGGCGGGACAGAAAGCCACGGCAGATCCTCCCCGATGGCTTGCCGGGCAATTTGACAACACTGGAGGGGACGGGAGAGTTTCGTCCATGCCCGGACGATCCGGGGAGAGCCACCCGTGGGGTGGATTTACGCGGGGTTCCGTAGAGATGTGACCGCCGTCACGATTCGGTCAGGGTGCGAGCGACGTGGGCTGCTCCGAACAGGGCGATCCTGTCATTCAACACAACATGGACGGGCATTTCCTGGAGCATGGCATCGAGCCGTCCTTTTGCGTAAAAATTACGCACGAACAGTCCGGTCTTAATTTTTGGGAGAATCTTCGGTGCGATCCCGCCGCCGACAAACACGCCTCCGGTGGCCAGCATTTTGAGGGCAAGGTTTCCGCTCTCCGATCCGTACAGCGACACAAACAGGTCGAGCGCCTCGACACAAGTGGCGTCCTTTCCCTCCAACGCCGCTTTGGAAACGACCGCCGCCGGGTCGCCGGCCGCGATGGCGTCGGTCAACCACGAAGGGGAAGGAGACGGTGAACGCTGGGAGAAGAATTCGTAAATCGAGAACAAGCCGGGCCCGGAGAGAACACGCTCCCAACTGACATGGCCGAACTTGCCTGCAAGAAAATGCAGAAGAGATGCTTCCAAATCGTTCCTCGGTGAGAAGTCGGCGTGGCCGCCTTCCGAGGCGATGGCACGATAATGATTTCCATCCCAGATCAGCGCGCCTTCACCAAGTCCCGTGCCGGCCGCAATGACGGCGATCGAACCCTTCGGCTGCGGGAGACCTTTTTGCAGCGTCACGCGCTCGTGTTCAGCGAGATGGAGTGTTCCATATCCCGTCGCCTGGAGATCGTTGATCAACTCGACGGCGTCCAACTGCATATTCCCGCCGAAGGGCAACGGTGTCGATGTCCCATCCGATATTGGTGAGATGACAATGCCCATCGACGATTGGCCCGGCAATTCCGAACGCCGCTCCGGCAATGTCCGCGGGATACTCGCGCCGAAACTTTGCGAGGATGGCGCTGAGCGACGGATATTCCTGGCTGGGGTAGCTCTTCGTCTGCTTCACGACGAGTTTTCCATTCTCGACGTCGAAATACGCCAGGTTGGTTTTCGTACCGCCGATGTCACCTGCGAGAATCATGCATGCTCCGAATCTTCGAGGATTGATGCCGCGTCGCGATCGAGGTACCACTGAACGTTGCCGGCCCGTTGTGCGACGTGTGCCGCAGGGAATTCAGCGCCAGCCTTGCGGAGGACGGAAGAAACAATGGAGGCTTTTGCCGGGCCCGATACGAGAAACAGAATCGTCCCCGCACGAGCCAGAAGCGGGATCGTCATCGAGACTCGCCATGCGTTGAGGCGTTCGACATGCACTTCGGTCATCAAGCGGCGTTCTTCATCGAGCGCCGGGGTCCCCGGGAACAATGACGCCGTATGCCCGTCTTCCCCTATGCCGAGCAACACCAGAGATAAGCGGGGGGTTTCCTTTTTCGCGATGCCGAAGACGTTCCGCAGCTCCATTTCGTACGCTCGCGCCGCTTCCGCCGGAGGAAGCTCGCCCCGAATCCGGTGGATGTGGTGTGCCGGAAGAGGAACCTTGTGAAGGAATGCCTGATTCGCCATCCGGAAATTACTCTCGGGAGAATCCGGTGGCACACATCGTTCGTCGCCCCAGAAGATGTGGAGGCGGGCCCAATCGATGCGCTTCTGGTACGCTGCCGTCGCGAGCGTCTCATACACCCCACGGGGAGTGGATCCACCGGACAGAACAAGCGAGACCACTCCGCCCAGCACATGGGCCGCCGAGAGCGCCGTTGCGATCTTCTCCGCGGCGCCGACGGACAATGCCGCAGCGGTGGGAAACACCTGGATCCGAGCGTCGGTCACGCTAATCCTCCGCTGGTCATGCCCTCGGGGACACCGGTTTCGGGATCTCGAAATGCGCCCTTGTGGTCGAGCCGAGTCTGCCGCTGACTTCATCAAAGAAAATCTGATACCGGCGGAGGAAGTCGGCGAAATTCTCCCGTGCAAACTCCAGCTCTTTCATCTCATCCTTGGTAAGATCGCCGGTATCCTGGGAATGGAAGGGCTTTTTGAAATAGAAGAACGTGCAGAACCGGATAAGGGTGCTGAGATCGTTCAACACGCCTTTGAATTCTCCGGCAGACAGGCTTTTGCCGGATTCCGAAAGCTTGAGCAGGATATTCTGGACAAGCTGGTCGGCATAAGGATACAGGTCCTTGTCGACCAGCGCCCTCCCACGTCGCGTGCCGATGGTCTCGATCACATGGACGATGGAGTCATCGCTCCGCTGCGATACGAGCTCGCTGAACCGCTGCAGGTTGTCGAGGAGTTTGAAGTGCGCCTCGCGAATGTAGCTCCTCACAGCAATCGCAGCGAAGAACCGTTTGATCGATTCCTCGAAATACTTGAACAGGATGACAAGGATAAGGAGGGTGAGGACGTAGAAGAACCACTTGGGAAACGAGCTTTCCCTCCCGAAAAACCAGTTCAGAAGCGTACCGATCGCTATCAGCGCACTCGAAACCGCGGCGATATTATCGATCCATTTCTTGGGCGGAGGCGCCGGCATGATCTGGGCTCTGACACCTTCTTCGGGCATGTCATCTCCTTTGGTCATCGCAGCAAGACATCAAGGGTACGCAGGGACAGCGAAGGCAGGCACCGGAAAAAGTACACTTTCTTTCATCGAGAATCAACCAAACCGTTCCGGAACCTTTGGCGATGCCTGCAGGTTCCTCACAGGAAAGGAGGACCGAATGGCTGACACGAAGGTTCTGGAACGAGACGACCTTTCACGGCGTCTTTCGACGGCGAAGGGATGGGAGGTGAAGGGGGGAAAGCTCCACAAGGAGTTCACCTTCGGGACGTTTCCGGAGGCGTTCGGGTTCATGACCGCGGTCGCGCTGATCGCCGAGTCCATGAACCATCACCCGGAATGGACGAATGTCTTTAATAGAGTGACGATCGATCTTGCCACGCACTCTGCGGGGGGGATTACGGAAAAGGATTTTGCCCTTCTCGAACGCATCGAGGAGACGGCGGCACACCGGACATAGGCGACAGGAACTGAAAAGGGAGCGGGAAACCGCGCGACACCACGGCGGCATTCCTCGCTCCCTTCGATGGGTCGCGGCCGACCGGTTACTCCTTCCGGATGGAACCGATCAACGCATCGAACTCAGCGCTTGAGGCGTCCACGGATTTCATGGGACCGGTCAGCTTGAAGAACACCGATCCCTGGGGACCCTGGATGATTGCACCCAGCAACTTATAGTTGTCCTTTTTTCCTGTCGGCATCATCATTGGTCCGCTTGGCGCAAGGTAGGTGCCCGAGATAGCGACGGTCGTCACCTTCATCCCGCTCACGTCCTTCGATCCGCGATCAGGGGCGCTTGCCTGTTCGAATTGACCGACCCACCGATCGATGTTCGCGTCGATCGTGCCGCCCTGGTCGTTACCGAAATAGAACACGGCACATTCGGCCGCTTCACTGTCGCCTTCCGATGCCGGGACATTGTATGTCGCCGCACGCATGGGTCGCTGCCCTTCAACGAGCCAGCGGTTCGGGACTCCCCACTTCAAACCGGCCACCGTGCCGTTGTTTTGACCGAGCAGCGCCGAGTTGTAGCCGCTGTCACTCTTCTTGCTGCAGCCGGCAAGAACCAGGGCCACGGCAAGAATAAGTGCTGGTGTGAGTATGCGCCTGTTCATCCGTATTGCATCCTTTCTATCGTCGTAGGTTTTCGCTGTAGTGGTTATGGTGCATGTTCAGAACGACCACGCGACGGCAAGACCGGCGCCGTCGTGTCCGACTGTCGGGTGAACGATCACGTGTGACTCCGACTCCGGGTCAGCGCTGTTGTCGCGCGTGGAATGATGCGAGGCAAGTTCTCCGAAACCATACCCCAGCAATAATCCGAGCGGCAAATCGCTGAACCAGTGATAACGGACATTCACGAGGCTGACCCCCACCGCGGCGAGCACTCCGTACCCGACCGGCCGGATCCAGTGCGCATCGGGGTAGTTTTCCGCAATGACCGTGAGCGTTGCCATGGTGGTCGCGATGTGGCCCGAAGGAAATGAATAGTACTTCGGTTGATTCCGTTGATAGCCTGCGAGACTCGGGAAGGGACGCCAACGGCTGGTTCCGTGCAACGCCGTCTGCGGACTTTCACGACCGCTGATGCGCTTCAGCAGTTGGACGGTAATTCCGGTTGCCACCAGTGCCTCGACGATCTGCCCCCCTGTCTCCATTGCGCGATTGTCGTCTGCCAGGAATCCATACAGGCCGAATCCTGCCGCGATGCCCAAATGCGTCGAACCTTCTCCGACATAAACGAGCGCATCACTCATATGCTGAACAAACGAATGTTCCTGGTAAAAAGTTCTCGAAAGCCGGTAGGTGGCGTGGTCCGTGAGCAGAAGAGCGCCGGTGGTTGCGCCGACCGCAAGAAATGTGGGGACGCTCTTTGCGTTCATCACCTCGCTTCCCGCGGCAATCCAGTCGACCGGCAGATTGGTGATCGGACTGGACCAGGAATACGTCGGCTTGGCAGAACGCGGCTCTCCGACCAACAGAGGATGCACCGAAACAATTGAATCAATGTCCGCATAGAGCTGCCGTTCGGGTCCGGGCCGATACGCGGAGGACGAAAGGAGGTCCTGAGCATGCAATGCAGGACGAACGAGCGCGAGAAACGCTGAAAGAACCACGAGCGTTTCCCCCGCAGCCTGACCGATCTGCCCTCGTCGCGAGCAATGTGAAGTCCGCACCTGGCTACCTTTCGTCTGTGGAGATTCCATATCAGAACCGTACAACAAGACCGATCGCAGGGCCGTTCATCGTCGAACTCGGCTCAATCGAGACACGACTGTCCGCCGCCCGTCGCTCTCCCTCCAACCCGTCTGGATGCGAGACAATCATGCCGAAGGTATACCCGAGAAAAAGCCCGAGCGGGTAGTCGCTGTACCAGTGAATCCCGGTGTTCGCCATGCTGATCCCGATCAGCGCGCAGATCGAATACCCCACCGGCCTGACCCATTTCCATTCAGGATAATTTTCCGCGATGACCGTCACCGTCGCCAGCGCCGTCGCAATGTGCCCGGAGGGAAATGCATCGAACCGCGGCACGTGCTTGTGGTATTCAATCTGATTCGGGAAGAAATCCCAGCGTCCGCCCGGAACAGTCGACACAAACGGGCTCTCCCTCCCGGTGACGTGCTTCAGCACCTGGACCACAGTGCCACACGCGAGAATGACCTCAACAAGCTGGCTCGCCGTCCGGAGGGCACGAATGTCGCCGGCGATCGCACCATATGCCCCGAAGGCAGCCGCCAGTCCGAATTGCGGCCGCCCGTCACCCAGGTATTCGAAGAAGTCGCTCACTTCGGCGGTGGCGGTGTGCCCTTTGTACCAGCGATCGGAAAGCGTCCAGGTTTCGTCATCGGCCACGATCAAACCCACGGTCAGAACGGTCATGCCGACAATGCCCGAGAGGTTCTCCGACCGAAATGTGCGCTCCGCAAATCGCGTCCAATCGGACGGGATATTGGTGAACATACTGTACCAGCGCAAGGATTGCACGGAAGTGTCACGACGGGCGGTTGACGATGCGACGGAAAGGGAATCGGCGTGGAAGCTCAACGCGTCAGGTCCGACGGCGATGAGCAGGATCATCGTACCGAGACACAAATTCAGGCTGTGGGAAACGTTCTTTCGCAGAGATCCGGTCATGAACAGCACTACCTGTAGGGATTCGGAACGACGACCCATCTCACGGACGAAGGGAAAAGGCCGGCCTGCGACGGATTGCGGCGCGTTCGGCCCATGCAGTATGATGGCTTGTAACATGCGCCGAGGGTCAGTCATACTCTGAAAAACTCATAGAAATTGCAAGCGCGGAAGTCATCATTCTGCGATAAAGGCGAATAATCGTAGGTTTTTGGGACAACTCCTCCAAGCCATCCTCGAGGGCCACCTTTTCTAACAACAGCACACACGTGCTCCGCGTTCGTGCCTTGAGTTACAATGCGGACGGTGTCCTCCTCCTGTGCCCCCACCGTTCCACCAGAAGATAAAGGGGCGGAAGGACAATCAGACTGAGGACCAATGCCGAGAGCAGCCCGCCCACAATCACCGTTGCAAGAGGCCGTTGAACGTCCGAACCGATTCCCGTCGCCCGGGCTGCGGGGATCAATCCGAAGATCGCGAGGATCATCGTCATCATGAGAGGCCGGAGCTGAATGACGGCCGCGCGTTGCACCGCCTCATCGAGTTCCATCCCTTCGTCTTCCCGCAAACGATTCGCGCGGGAAACGTACAGAACCCCGTTCATGATGGAGATCCCGAACAGCGAGATGAACCCGACGCCGGCCGACACGTTGAAACTGTACCCCCGGACCAAGAGGGCGATGAGCCCGCCCATCACCCCGAAAGGGATGATGGACATCGCGACCATCACATTCCTGACGCTTTTGTACATCGAGAAGAGTATCAGGAAGATGATGCCGATGGTCAGGGGAATGACGATCTCGAGACGCGCCGCGGCACGGGAGAGGTTTTCGAACTGTCCGCCCCAGTCCAGCGTATAGTTCCGCGGAAGGGAGATCGCGCGCATGACCTTCTCTTGCGCTTCGGCAACGAACCCGGCCTGGTCCCTCCCACGGATATTGGTCCGCACGGAGATCTGGCGTTTCCCATCCTCCCGCTGAATGACGGTGGGTCCATCCGTGAGGCGGATCGTGGCAAGTTCCGACAACGGAACGCGGCTCCCCCCGGGGGCAGGCACCAACAGGTTCTGGATTGCTCCGATGGAGGAGCGGTACAACGAGGCGTACCGGACCACAATGTCGAATCGCCCGACACCGTCGTACAATTGCCCGATCGGTTTGCCGCCAATCGCCGCTTCGATCATTCGCTGGATATCGCTCACGTTGATCCCGAACCGTGCTGCGGCGGCCCGGTTGATCTCGACGACAAGTTGGGCCTGGTTCCCCTCCTGTTCGATGCCGTACTCCGTCGCCCCACGGACGGTCTTGATGACATCGAGGATCGAATCGGCTTTTTGGCGCATCAGGGTGAGATCATCGCCGCTGATGAGGATGGCAAGGTCCGCGACGCTTCCCGTCACCGCTTCCGTCACATTGTCCAGGATCGGCTGCGAGAACGAGAACAACGCACCCGGGACCGCAGACTCGAGCTCGCTCCGCACTTCCTTCAACAACTGGGCTTTGGTGATGTCCCTTTTCCACTGGGAATAGTCCTTGAGCCCGACGAGGATCTCCAGTCTGTTCGGCCCGTAGGGGTCCGTCCCGTCGTCATTGCGGCCGAGTTGCGAGATCACGACATTCACTTCCTTGTGCCGGAAGATGACATGCCTGATCGTCGGAACATACTTCGCCGCCTCATCGAGGGAGATGCCCACGGGGAAGAAGCACCGAATGTTCATGGCGCCTTCATCCAGCTCGGGCAGGAATTCGGTGCCGATGACATGCATGCCCGCGACGATGACGATGACGACGATGCCGAAAATTGCCGGCACTGCCCAACGGGCCTTTGGCGCCAGGATACTGATGAGTCGCGCATAGGCCTTCTCCAGCCAGACGTAGACCGGGTTTTTCCACTCCAGCGGGCCGGCACGGTCGGCAGAGAAGTGCCTGCGGTAAATGAACGTCATGAGAACGGGGATCGTCGTCAGCGCAAGAATCATCGAACCCGTGACAGCGAACGCGAGCGTATACGCCATCGGCGAGAACAACTTGCCCTCGACTCGCTGAAAGGAAAAAATGGGAAGATAGGCGAGGATGATGATGGCAATGGAGAAGAAAATCTCCCGTCCCACTTCCTGCGCGGCACTCAGGGTAAACCGGACGATCCCCTGCTGTTTTTCCTCTGTCGTCGCATGACTGTATCTCCGCATGATATTCTCGACCATCACGACGGCGCCGTCCACGATGATGCCGAAATCCACCGCACCGAGCGACAGGAGGTTCGCCGGTATTCCGGTCAGTTTTGTCATCGTGAAGGCGAACAGCATCGCGATCGGGATTGTTGTCGCCACGACCAGGGCCGAACGGACGCTTCCCATGAAGAACATCAGCACGATGATGACGATCGAAAATCCCTCGAAGAGCGTGCGGGAGACGGTATCGATCGTATGGTTGACCAGATCGCTCCGGTCGTAGGTGATGCGGAGACGGACCCCGGGCGGAAGATCGTTGTCGTTGATTTCCTTCACGCGGTCCTTGAGCCGATCGACGACATCGGAAGGATTCTCTCCGCGACGCATTGCCACGAGTCCCTGGACGCCGGAGTTGACGTCGATGAAGCTCGAGTCGCCGGTGCGGATGGTATACCCGAGGATTCCCGTCGGCGGAAGCGGATACTCCTCGACACTCCCGAGATCGCGAACGAACACCGGCACGCCGTTGTACGACGCGACGACGATCGACCCCAGGTCGTCCTTTGTCCGGATCGCGCCGACTTCCCTGACGATGAAGCCCTGCCCACCGCGGTTGATGATGTTCCCGCCGGTGTTGATGTTGTTCGCGGTGATCGCGTCGATGACACTCTGGATGGTAAGATTGTACCGCAGCAGCCTGTCCGGAGACGTGATCACGTGGTACTGCTTGACGAGTCCGCCGAAATTGATGACGTCGGCGATGCCGGGCACCTGGAGCAGTCGTGGAACAATCACCCAGTCCTGAAGCGTGCGCAGCTGCATCGGCGTGTAGCTGTTCGTCCCCTCGATCACATACCGGAAGATTTCATCGACCGGTCCGGTCAACGGGCCGAGTGTGGGAGTGACGCCGTCGGGAAGAACCGCGTCGTTGAGCTTCTCCAGCACCCGCTGACGGGCGAAGTAGTCGTCGACACCGTCCTCGAACGTGAGCTGGATGACCGACAGCCCGAAAATGGTCTTGGACCGTCGGGTGATCACCCGTGGGACGCCGTTGAGCGCGCGCTCGAGCGGGAGCGTGATCTGCTGCTCCACCTCGGTGGCGGCGCGTCCCGGGAATTGCGTGATCACGGTGACCTGGGTGTCGCCGACGTCGGGATACGCTTCTTTCTTGAGGTTGATCCAGGACCAGACACCAACCACGATCAGGATTAGCGTAAACGCCAGCGTCCCGAAGCGCTGATTCAGGGCAAACGAAAGAAGTCGACGTATCATAGCGGAGAGGATTCTCTTTCAGCGTCGTGCGTGTTTTGCGTTTCAGTCCTTGTCATCCTTCTTCAACTCTGTATCGAGCTCCCGGGCGGCCTTCCTGAATTCGCGGATCCCTTTCCCGAGGCCCTGGGCAATCTCGGGGATCTTCTTGGGACCGAAGAAAATGAGGATCATGAAAAGAATGACGAGCAGTTCCGGGACGCCGATATTTCCCATGACGAAGTTCCTTTCTGGAGTTGTTGGACAATCAGAAGTTGACAAGAATCGTAACGACCGGCACTGAAACCGAGCCGAGCCCGTCGGGCACTGTCTGCACGCCGACCTCGGCACGGATTGCGTGGTTATAGGCCGAGGCGGAGAACGCCGCATCGATGGCGCTCACCAGGTGGTTCACCAGGGCGACGGCGACGAACGTCGCTGCCTTCGTGTAAAATCCGTTCGCCTGCGCCCGCTGATAGGTGTACGAGAGAGCGTTCGCGGACTCATTCGCCTTGATCGTCGCATAGTCCGGCGGCAGGTTCGGGCTCACATCGTCCCACCCGGAATTGAACTGCTCGTATTTCCCGATCTCTTCATAGTATTGCTGGTCGCCGTGGACCGGGAGCGTGTGAGAATAGAACGACCCTTCCGAAGTCGCTGAGACATCGTGTTCCATCCTGTTCAATTCGCTCCAGTTGACATAGTCCCATGGATCCGGCACGGTCGATGGAGGCGGACCCCCGCTCTTCCAGAGATTGTATTGCGAACCGGATGGCACAAGGTTCTTCAGCGTATAGTCGATATAGCGCACGACACTCCAGTGCGTGTCGGCAAAGGTATTAAATGCGTCAGTTCCCCGGTCGCCGCGTTTGTTGTAGGAATACGCCAGACTCCACAACGCGGCTTCGGCAGCAAAGAACAGGGCGGCTTTCCAATATGTCCCGCTGTAGAATTCCCCCGCCCCCGGCACCACGAGCGAGAGACCGGCAGCAAGAATGGGGGACTTCCGTTCGGTTGCCGGCGCCAGCGTGCTGTCGCCATGCCAGGAGTGGGACAGCCCCTGCAATTCCGTGAAGCCGAAAAGATCGGTGCGCAGATCCCCGGTCCCGACAAAATCCGATGATCGCGTCTGTGCCCCTGCACAGGTCACGGCGATGACCAAACTGGTCACGGATGCAAGGATCAACAGCCATCGGGCCATAGCGCATGCTCCTTCATGATCATACCACCTCCACGGTCGTCATAACGATGAGTCCCTGCTGGAGAACGACCTTCAGGTGCGGGAGGACTCTTCGGACTTTTTCCTCGGTGTCGATGAACAGTAACAGAAGCGGCCCTTCATCCGCCGTCCCCAGCTTCCGCGGGAAATGGAGGTGATGCTTCGCTCCAAACCCGCCCATGGCGGAAATCAAGGTGGCGCCCCGGATGTCGTGATGGATGAGGTAGCGCATCAGATATTCGTACATCGGCGCCTCTTCGTAACGATCATCTTCGTCGAAGAACACCTGAACCTGGATCATGAGTCTCCTTTTACCGTAGTGAAATCAGGTACCCGGCCTGAAGCAGCACCTCGGGATTGGGATAATCTCCGCGCCCCTTCGCAAGTCCCGCCTGAAGAAAGAACCCGGAATAGTCGACTTCGTACGCGAGACCGACGTACCGGTCCTGACGCACCGACTTGACCAGCATCCCTTGATCGGTCAGGAGTCGCGGGTTGACGCGAAACGTCCCTGCGACCACGAAGATTCCCTGGGTGAGTAGCCCTTCCGCATCAAAGACCCACCCCACATCCGCCTGGAGCCCGTTCCAATCGCTCCCCCAGTATCCGCCGGACAGTCTGACTGAAAGCGGGGGTGCGATAATCCCGCCCATGAGCGCCACGCCGCTCGGCACGCCGACCACGGGACCGAACAAGTACGAGACCCGCGGGGCACGAGTCTCAAGCGAATCGCTTTCCCCGGCGACCGCCGCAGGGGCGCGGAGCATCAACTCCGCGACGACAAGGCAGAGGACGACGAACCTGATCATTTGCATCTCCGATCAATAACCAAAACTGAGACCTTTCAGGAGCATCGCACCTGCGACCACGACGTGATCGCCCGCGTTGACGCCCGTCAGGACGACCACGCTCGTCTTGCTGGGGTAACGGGTGCTGATCTCCCGCCGTTCGAACACGTGCGGTGCTGTCTCGACGAACACATAGTCATTCCCTTCGACCGTGACGATAGCCGACACCGGAACGACAATCACGTTGTTTACCGGATCGCCGTAATCCACGCGTGCGAACATTCCGGGGAGAAACAACCCGGCCGGGTTACTGGCCTCCACCCGAACCTTGACCGTCCGCGTCGTCGGATCAAGGACTCCGCCAATGGCCACCGCCCGGCCGGGAAATTTCTTCTCCGGAAACGCGTTGAAGTAGATGTCGACGTCTTCGCCCTGCTGAACATCGCCGAGCTGGGTGTCGTTGACGTCGGAAATGAGCCAGATGGTCCCGGGTGCGGCCTTGTCAAGTTCGTTCGGATTGAAGCCCAGAGCGAGAAGTTTCCCTTCCGCCTCCGCCATGCCTGCCCGTGCATTCGCCGCATCGGTCTGCGCCTCAGTCACGTCCCGCGCCGTCGCTCCCTGCGTCGCATACATGTCGTTGACGCGACGCAGATTCAACTCCGTCTTTTGAACGTTTGTCCGCGCCTGCCGGAACTGCGAGTAGAGCGTGGTGACATCCGGCGAATCGAAGAGGACCGCCCGCTCGCCCGATGCCCCGATGTACCGAATGCTCGCGACAACCCGGGACGGAGCGAGCACACTCACAATCGCGGTTTGGCGTTTGACCACCTGCGATTGGATTTGCTCGAGACCGGGGCATCCGTCCGGGAATGTGATGGTTTCCCCGTCGTTCGTCACCCGCGCAACAAGCGGCTTGGACGATTGCTGGTCCGCCGAGCTCTTGTCCGTGCATCCGTTCCAGGAGAGAGCAACGACAGAAAGCATCACGACCAGCCCTGTCATCTGTTGTAAGCGCATAGTTCTTCCTTTCCGATCCCTTAGGGCTTCACCAGGTCCATACCAACCGCATAGTTCAGCGCTTCCAGGGCATCGAGCCGATTGTTCTGCAGCTGATACATCTGCATCATGCTGGTACGGTATGACTCGAAGAAGTCTGCAAACTCGAGAATGTTGATGTACCGTTTCTGGTAATTGGAAATCATCCCGCCGACGAGTGTGGCATATTCTGTCGCGAACGATCTGCTGGAGGACCCGAGCAGCCTGTCCGATTCCAGCGCTTTCTTATACGCAAGATCGACATCCTTCTCCACGCGCAGCCGGGCGGCCTGAAGGTTCGCACGATCAGCGTCCAGCGTCCGTTCCGCCGCAAGGATATTTCCCTGGTTCCTGTTGAACAGGGGGAGATCGATGGCGACGCTCACGGCGAAGTAATCCGGAATGTAGCTCCCGGCGCGGGACCACCTTCCGGCAACGGTGAGATCGGGAACGGCAAGCGATTTCTGCAGAGAGAGATTCGCTTCGTCGAGCGAGACCGTGGCTGCAGCGACCCTGAGGTCGGGGCGGGACTGCGTTGCCAGGACAAGCGCCGAATCGAGCGAGATCTGTTCGAACCCGGCCCGTGCGGTATCGATCCGCGGCAGATAGACCGGGGTCTGTGCGGAAGTATCACGAAGGAGGATCTTCAGGTCTTGCTGAATCCCTTCCATCTGCATGACCAGGCCGAGCCGCTCGTTCGCGAGCGAGAAATACAGAGACTTCAGGCGGAGAAGTTCGGCGAGGAGCAGCGTCCTGCCCTCGTACATGCGCGTCGCCGTCGTTATGGTGCTCGTCAACGCAGCGAGGCTTTCGTCATAGAATGCGACGGATTGACGAAGGTAATAGAGATCATTGAGGTCGGTGCGCAATTGCAGCTTCAATGAACGGAGGAGGTCCAGGAAGGACGTTTCCGAGAGGGAAACATTGGCCTGCGCAAGACGGACCTGCTCTCCGCGTTTGCCCGCAAGGAGGACCAGCTGTTGGATCTGCAATTCGCTGTTCCCGTCCTTCGTAAAGTCAAAGTAGCGCTGGGTCTCCGGATTGTAGATGTTCTGCTCGAACGCAAGATTGGGGTTGTTCCACAGCCCCGCCTGCAGCACCTGCGCCCGTGCCCCTTCGATCCCCAGCCGCGCGGCAAGAAGCTGGAGGTTGCCGTGCAGAAATCGGGTCTCGGCGTCATTGATGGACAGTCGGACAGTGTCGGTTGAGTTCCGGGCAGTTGCACCGCTCAGAACGGCGAAGGCCAGAACGACCAGCGACACGACTCGCCTTCGACCGGACCATTCACAGAGTGAACTCATGGCATCGATGATTTCTTGATTACACGTTTTGTGATCACAGCCGTTGACGGTGAAACACAGGGTGGAAAATCATGCTGATACCCAGCGAGACGTCGCCGACATGAAATGGTTCAAACGGAGCGACATTGTCCCCGACGCCGTTCTGCCACGTCCATGCATTCCACCCGAGAAATCCATCCACGCTGAACGCGGCAGAGGGTCGCCATTCAACACCGGCCCTGATATCGGCCATCCAGCCGTTGTACCCGCGGCTCTGAGGGTCGAGAATCGTTGCAATGCCTGCGCCGACGCCTGCAAAGGGGGCGATTGGCGCATTGCTCTGCATGATGTAGAGAATCTCCAGCGTGCCCGCTCCGAGCAGAAGCGTCCCGGAAACAGGCCGGCCCGCCGCAGGGTCGATGTGATGATGCCCGGTCGAAAAGAGCGCCGAGACTCGCCACGAGGGAGAGAGATCGTATCCGGCTCCCAGCCATACCGAGAGGACGTTGCCATTGTTCACGATGAATCCGTCGGTCGTGCCGAAGGAGAACAACACTCCCGGGATCCACACGGTCGCGGTGTCCCTCTCTGCACCGACAGCGTTCTCGTTGAACAGCAAGGTCGTTCCGAAGAGCATCAGTGTCAGGAGGCGTTTCATCAGTAGATGATTCCGAAGGTTACCACGCCGCGCTCGACGATGAATCCCGGCGACGGGACGTGGATATGGTCGAGGGCGGTCAGCACGGCGTTGACGAAATCACTCCCCGTGTGAATACGCGACAGGCTGACATCCAGAGTCACCGCGACGATGCGATGACGCAGCGACGGATCGTAGAGTTGACGCGCGCCAAACCCGACCGACACCCCCAGCCACTCGGGGAGCCAGGAGAGCGACGGTCCGTCGAACGCGGCGCGTGGCGTCCAGGAGTACCAGTAGATCTGCCCCTCGTAGTCGTCGATGAAGACCCGCGACTGTTGTTGTTTCAGCGCGTCGAGATATTCCTTGCTGGGGTAGTAGCTCCATTTCAGCGCGAAGGATTTGAGCACGGGAAAGGTTTCCTGCAGCAGGGGAACGGACGCACCGGCGACGTCCGAAATCGCGTCCCCCGGACTGAACCCGTAATCCTTGTGGAACCCGTCCTCCACTTCGACATATAATTGATAGCCAAGCCCGAACAGCGAACCGTAAAGCGCGCTTGACGGCTGATCCTCGCCGCTCCAGCGCATCGCATAGCCGAAGAGATGCGACAGGAGATACGCGCCGTAAGCGTGGCCTTGTTTGTCCACATTCATGGCATAATCCCAATCGTTCTCGAACCGGAACGGCGCTCTTGGTCCCTGCCACCACGCCTGCTGTTGATAGAGATGCACTCCAACCACGGTTGCCCCTGTGATGGCGCCGACGATCGCGAGCCGGCCAGGATTCACGCCTGCCGACACACTTGTGTCAAGTGCGACATTGCGCTGCGCGAAGACGTTCCAGGAGACCGCCAATGGCTGGAGGATCGCAAGAGCGATGAAGATCTTGCGCAAGGTCATTGAGACCCTCCAACGTTTGACTAAAGGAGTACCACGCGAGAAGAGAACGGGGATGTCAAATCAGAAGGATACAATGCAGATGATGCAACGGGTTTTCCGGGCCGCCGCGGACAACCAGAGCGGCCTGTTCATCCGGATTGATGTTGATGGGATGAAGGGAAATCTCGATGGGTTTCGCAGCTTCGGAAGGACTGTCCTCGTCAAAAACGATCCGCGCCGCCTTGCCTGACCCGTTGTGCGCGCGCGATCGGGTTTGAGAGAACTTCGACGGGAGATGCCGCGCAGGAGCGACTCCGGGACGGGTGACCGAAAGACCCGAAATCAGACTGGAGGCTTCGACCTCGTCGTGAGCGACGTACACGCCGGGAACCAGGTCGTCTAAATTGATCGCATCGGCTGTCAGGGTAACAACGATGAGCCATGAGGCGATGATCCACCATGGCGAGCGTTGTAGGGCGAGACGGTTCATGAGCGATCAGAATATCGTGGATAACGCGGGAACAACTCTACTACACAAATTTGGATCAAAAAGTTCCTGCCGGGAAAATTCCCCGCCGGCCACATCAATACGACGACGCCAGACTCTCCTCCATTTACATTTGAAGGAATTATCGGCAATTTGTCGCCTGAATAGAAACGGAGAGTACCAATGCGACGATTTGCAGTGATTTGTCTCTTTATGGGAATAGGAACCGCCTCCGGCCTCGCCCAGACGAACGGCAGTCATTCACCGTGGAGCGATTATGATTTCATGCTGGGCCAATGGCAGGGAAGGGGAGGCGGATCCCGCTGGCGAGACGAAAGCAATGTACTTTGACAACGAGGGGCATGTCATCAGCTACCGGGTGAATCTGGGGCCGTCAAAGAGCATTGTGTTTGTCAGCGACAGTGCGATGGCAGGGCCGCGATTCCGTCTGACATATACTGTCGTCGCCGCCGATACGCTCGGGATTCGATTCGAGATTGCGCCCCCGGGCAAACCGGAACTTTTTTCTCCATACATCACCGCGCAGGCCTATCGCGTCCATTGACTGGTGGATGGCTGGACCCGGCTCTAACCGGGGTTTTGCGAGGGATCAGGTTCGTCCTGGGAGAACGAAATCTGAAACGTTGTCCCCTCTTCGTGTCGGATGGCAAGTTGCCCTCCGATTTGTTTCGTCAGAATGGAGACAAGCTCGAGACCGAGTTGATCCTTCCTCTCCCGTTCCTGCATCGGCCGCATTCCCACCCCGTTGTCGCTGACTTCCAGCACGAGTTGTCCGCCGTTGTCCCGGAAGAACGAGACTCGCACCTGCCCTTTCTGCCCTTCCGGAAAAGCGTGCTTCAATGCATTGGTCACCAATTCGTTGACAATCAGTCCGCAGGGAATGGCTGCGTCGATGTTTAAACGGATGTCTTCAATCTGTTCCTCGCATGTCACCAGCGGGAGCCGGTACGAACGGAACAGGGACGACAACAGACTTTTCAGATACTCCTGAAAGTCCACGTGGGAGAAGTCGTCTGTCTGGTAGAGCTTTTCATGGATGAGCGCCATCGTACGGATCCGGTCCTGGCTGTCCCGGAACAGCGAGCGGTCTTCCGAATCCCGGATCGCCTCCGACTGCAAATTCAGCAAGCTGGAGATGATCTGCAGATTGTTCTTGACCCGGTGATGGATCTCCTTCAGGAGCAGTTCCTTTTCGCGGAGCGAGCGTTCGATCTCCTCTTCCGCCTTCTTTCGTTCGGTGATATTTTCAAGGATGCCGATAAACGACAGAGGCTTGCCGGTCGTGTCACGAATCAGCGACATCGTCACGTTCACCCAGATGGCACGGCCCGATTTGTGCAAGTACTGTTGTGTCATCGTGAAACTTGGAATACCGTCACGCAGGACGGACACCACGCGTTCGAGATCCCCGGCCGACTCTTCGCCTGCAGAGAAGTCGGCCAGACTCATTCCGGCGAGTTCGGAGTCGCCGTAACCGGTGATTTTGCACAAGGCATGATTGACGCGCAGAAGTTTCCCTTCGAGTGAAGCATAACAAATCCCCACGGCGGCGTGTTCGAAGACGCTCCGGAACCGCTCTTCACTTTCGCGCAGCGCTTCTTCCGCTTTGCGTCGCTCGGTGACATCCCGGGCGATCAGGAGAAGGCAGTCTTCCCCGTCAAGGGAGATGATCCTCGCCGACAACAGGGCAAAGACCGCCGAGCCATCCTTCATCCTGAATCTGCCGTCGAGACCGGCGACTTCTCCCGTCTGTCGTAGCGCAGAGACAAGCCTCTGGCGGTCGGAGTCGTCGACCCAGACCTTCAGTTCCCGCGAGGTTCTTCCGATCACCTCCTCCCGACTGAATCCCGTAATGGCGGTGAATCCTTCATTGATGTCGATATATTTACCGTCGGAGAGTCGCGTGATCGTGATGGAATCCGGCGTGGTGTGGAACACCCGGGAGAACTTTTCCTCCGATCTCCGGACCGCCTCTTCATTCTCCTTCCGGCCGGTGATATCCTGAAGAATGACGCCGATGCGGTTGCCCCCTTCACGCCGGATCGGGAAGATGGTCTGCTGGAGCACCATCGTTTTCCCATCGGACCGTTCGAACGCGATCTCCGACGCGCCTTCGTACCGGGCGGACTCGCCCTGCGTCATTTCGAGGGTGGCGTCGCGGAACATGTTAACGCTGTTCTCGTCTTTGCCGGCTGCTGCGTTCAGTTGCCGGAAAATCTCCCAGGTCCTCTTCCCGACCAGATCGGACCGCGGGATGCCGAGAATTTTCTCGCTCGCGCGGTTGCATTCGATCACCGTGCCATCGGAGTCGACGAGGATGATGCCTTCGGACGACTGTTCAATGATCGTCCGGTATTTTCCCTCGCTCTCCCGGAGGCGGGTTTCGACACCCCGCCGGAATCCGATTTCACTCTCCAAGCCGTCCCGCAATGAACGGAGGTTCTTGACCATGGCATTGAACCGGTTCCCCAGGACGGCGATCTCATCGTCGAGATCCGATTCGCGCACCTTGACCGAGAGATTACCCTTCCCGATTTGCGTCGTGACTTTTGTAAGCCGTTTCATCGGCATTTCGACAAGGATCAGCATGATGACCCCGCCGATGATGCTGATGAGCACCATGCTCGCGCCGAGCCGGAGATAGGAGCTCCGGTGAAACGCATGCAGCGACAGATCCAGAATGCGGCTCGGGTCGACGACGACCAGAGTCCATCCGCTGTCCCCGATGCGGTGAAACCCGATGGCGGCGTCGGCGCGGCCGTCGAGCGCAGATCCGCTTTCCGCGCCCATCACTTGTCTGACGATCGACGAATCAAGGAATTGAAACGCCGACTGCCCGATGAGCGTGGAATCGGGGTGATACCGGATCGTTCCGGCGGCATCGACAAACCAGATCGTGCGTCCGCCCTGTCCGATAAACGGCCTGAGCATTCCCGGCATGTTGTGCGGTGGCGCGCCGGCCACCATTGCCGAAAGGTCGGCGGCGAGCATCCCGTCCGTCCCGGCCGCCTGTTGATACACGAGCCGGGTAACATCGTCCCAGACGAAGACGCTCAACACCATCACCGGGAGAAGGGAAAGGAGCAACAGCCAGATCGAGAGACGAATCGAGAGGGACCGCGGAAATTTCGATCCGGCCGGCGGACGGGGACGGAGGTCGAGATACCGCTTGTAGTCCAGCGCGGATCGCCACACCGGCATGCGAATCGCCGAAGGGAACACCGTAAGAGCGATCCCGCTGATGAGCGCGACGATCAACGCTTCTTCGAACAAGGCCGAATCCACCGCGGCGAGAGTATCCGGGACGAGCGGATCCCCCCCTGCGAGCGTATGGAACGAGGCGGGAAAGAAAAACTTGAGGCCGATGAAGGCGGGGATCCGGGCGACATAGTAATACCCGAACACGAGGACGACCCATGCAACAAAGAAGCGGACGCTGGATCCGCGGAACCTCCGCAGGACGATCCAGTACAGCGACCCCATCCATATCCCGGCCAGGATCTTGTCGATCGTGACAAACAACCGCAGCTCGGGATTCGGCTCCATCAGGCCGGTCATGAGGCCGATCAACGAGCCTCCCACCGGACCGGTCAGTGCCGAACCCATCGTGGCGAAGACGCCGCCGACGTCCGTCGTAATCGGCGTCGTCGGGATATGGAGGGTCAGCCCGACCGCGATCACGGTAACTGCGAAGAGGCCGAACACAAAGGCCAGTCCGAGAGCCTTAAGAGGTATGAGCCGGCGCAGGCGCCGGAGGGGTCGGGTCATGGGTGGCGGCGTGAATCACCTTTCTGCAATGATACAAAGCCGGTAAGAACTTATCAACCGGCCACGAAGAAGGGACGCCGGGCGTCACCTCGGGGTGCTTCCGCTTTTCTCGAGCATCTTGATGAAAAGCCCGCCAAGGACACTTCTCGCCTGAAACGCATCCTTCCGGGCAGTTTTCGTTTCGTACCAGTCGGAAAACGGTACCCGGTCCGGTGTCGCGTTCAGGTATGCGACGATGGGACGAACGTACGACACAAACTCTTCACGGTCTTTCGCCATCGTGGCCGTCCAGATCATCCACTCGGGTTTTGTGAAGTCTGCGCGGTTATCGAGCGGCAGGCCGTAGGTATTCATCTTGCTGCGATAATAGGCAAGCTCCCTGGTGCGCACGTCGGAAGGAAAGAGCCCGAGGTCCAGAAGCGTATCCCAGACCAGGTTGTACTTCATGCTCCATGTTCCCGGCCGGTCGAAGGCAAGCCGGTAGTGATCGCCGTCGCTCGCCATCGATTCCCATTGCGCGGCAAAATTCCGGGCGATCGTGTGATACCGTTTTGCCTCGTCCGGTTTTCCGACCATAGCACAGAGCCTGCCGTAGCATCCGAGTCCGACAATCGCCTTGATCGACAGATTCGTATTGTGCGCGAGGTGCCCGGTGAAATCATCGGTGCAGAGCTGGTTCTCCGGATCGAGGCCTTTCGCTTCCAGATAGCGGGCCCACTTCGAGAGACATTCCCAGTGCTTGAGGGCGAACGCCGGGCTTTTCTCCTCCCGACAGAAGGCATACGTCAGGATCAGCATGTTTCCCGACTCTTCCACGGGCATCTGATCCGATTCATCCTTTTCCCCGCCGCCGTAGACCTGACCATTCGCCTTGGGATACGTGCCGAGATCGTGCGGCGCAAACGGAAATTTCCACCGCGGCATCTCGGCATACCGGAAGACCGGCGTAAGCAACGCCTTGAGCAACGCGGGATTGAAGTAGAGGAAGAACGGGGCGGAAGGATAGATCACGTCGACGGTGCTGATGCAGCCGTTGCTGAAATTCTCCTTCGGAAAGAGCATCGGCGTTCCATCGATATCGGCGACAAGCTTGTGCGCGGCGAACACCTGACGATAGGCAAGGGCGCATATCGCGGCGTACTCCGGTCCGCCCTGTGCTGTCAGAGCCGTTGTCAACCGGCGATCGAACGCGTCACAGGAAGCGAGAAGCCGGTCGTGCGCCGCAGCCATGGCGCGGAGACGTTCACTCATGGCCTCCCCATCGCGTCTCCAGTACGACGGCAGCGCGCGATGAAAAAACTCGATGGCGTAGCCGTCGTCGTACGCGAGCATGACGAAGACCTGCTTCGACGATTTCTCGACGGGGCCGAGATCGAAGACGAACGCCGAGACCGGCCAATCGTCATTTCCCGCACGGGGCATGTTCAGATCGTCCGAGGCCGGGAGCGTGCCGCGCTGAAGAAACGCCTGCCGCGCGTTGTCTGCAGACGTTATGCAACTCAGGGCGTTCTGGTCTTTCCCCGAGACGAAGCAAATGTGCCCCCAGTCGATCCGGAGGTCATCGCCTTTCTTTTTGAGCACCGGCTGCTCCTGTGATCCCATCTGAAGGACATCGAGCCCTTCGATCTGCACCCTCCCCCAGGCAACGCTTTGCCCCGGGTTATCGAGGCAGAGCTCCGCAGAGTGATCGATATACAACTCGACACGGTGCGTACGGGAATCAATCGACGACGCCGACACGGTGACGTAGCCGACCGAACTTGAGAGCAGGTCCAGCGAGTCGGGCAGGAGCGGCACAGTGAACGTCATGACCACCGCGACCCCGGCGCCCTCGAACCGGTACACCGTTTGCGTCGGCGAGAGCGCGGTTGAGACGAGCGGAAGCACGGGAAGGGATTCTACGTTCTTCCCGACCAGCCGGTATCCTGCCCCATCGATCCGCACCATCGAACAGACCGACATGGTCTTGCCGGTCCAATGACGCGTGTAGTCATTTCCGGGATGATCGGAGAACGACCAGATGCTGAAGTACGGATCCGTGGCGATCAACGGGATCGCCGGAGGGCGCGAGAGAAGCGTTTGGCCGTTCATCATGCCGGTTAATGCGCAAAACATTGCAGCCGCAGGAAAGAGTCGACGGGATTGCATGGTCGTGTTGTCACATGAGTGAGGGATTCGCGGAAGAGAGACCGGTGAAAGGTACGAAATGTTCCGGTGCGAATCCTGAAATTGATTCCGACCGGCATCCTTCGTATGTTGGAGTATCCTTCCCCACCGTTCATTCCTTTTCTGCATCCCGGATTCCCAATGCGCCTGATGACCGTCTCCCGTTCCATTATCGTGCTGTTCGCCGCCGTTTCGCTCGCAACGGTCGGGCTGCACGCGCAAACGTTGCGCGACAAGATCGGTCAGATGCTCATGCTGGGTTTCCCCGGCTCGACGCTGGATGACACGATCAAGACCGATCTCTCTTCCCGTAATCTCGGCGGCGTGATCCTCATGGGGGGAAACTGCCTCTCGCCGCAACAGATCAAACAGTTGACCGCATCAATTGACGCGAACGCGCTCACGCCGCCGTTGATCTCCACGGACGAAGAGGGCGGACTGGTCGCGCGACTGAACCAAAACAACGGGTACACGAGGACATACACGGCGTATCAGACGGGATCGGTGTTCCGATCGACCGATTCAACCTACGCGCAAGCTGCGCGGATGGCGGGATGGATGGCCGATGCGGGTTTCAGCGTCGACCTGGCGCCGGTGGCCGACGTGAATGTCAATCCCAACAGTCCGGCAATCGGCGCCTACGGAAGGAGTTTCTCCTCGAATCCTGTCACGGTCGGGTCCCACGTGCAGCGGTTCGTTGACGCATTCCACGCGAGGCACCTCGCGACGTGTTTCAAGCATTTTCCCGGTCATGGCAGCGCGGGGACGGATTCTCATCTCACCCTCCCCGACATCACGAACACCTGGGCGGATTCGGAGCTCGTGCCCTACTCCATGCTTCTCGCGTCGAACAGCGTCGATATGATCATGGTCGGGCACCTTTTCAACGCACGGATCGACAGCATTTACCCCTCGTCTCTTTCACGCAATACCGTCACGGGGCTCCTGCGCGACTCCCTCGGATACCAGGGGGTGGTGATCTCGGATGACTTCTATAATATGAAGGCGATCACCGACAACTTCGGGTTCGGCGAAACCGCCGTTCACGCAATCAATGCCGGCGTGGACATTCTTCTTTACGTCAACGACCTTCACAATGGCGCGTCGCTCTGCCGTCAGCTGGTCGACACCATCGAAGCCTGCGTTCAATCCGGGACGATTTCGGCCGCCAGGATCGATGAAGCATATCAACGCATCCGGGCGCTCAAGCAATCGTACGTCGTCACCTCCGTCGCAGAAGAGGTTCCCCAGGACACCCTGCCGCGTTATGCCACTCTCCAGGGATCCTACCCGAACCCGTTCAATTCGTCGACCGTTATCCAATTCAAGATCAATGCGGTCAACGATTGGGGGTTGACGGCCGGTCAGATACGGCTGGCGGTCTATGACGTTCTGGGGAGGGAAGTCAAGGTTCTTGTTGACGGCGTGAAAACGGCGGGAACGTACACCGTGCAATTCGATGGAAGGAATCTGGCGACCGGAGTGTACTACTGCCGGATGACAGCGGGCAGGACGGTGGAGACACGTTCATTGGTTTTGCTGAAGTGATCGCATCCCTTCGCTATATCATGATCAGACCTTGCCGGATCGCCGTTGTTACTGCCTCCGTTCTGCTCGCCGCGCCGAGCTTTCCGAGAATCGAGGCCACGTGAAATTTGACCGTGTGATCGGAGATGCCGAGGCGTTCTGCGATGATTTTGTTCGGCAGTCCCTCGGCCAGAAGCACGAGCACTTCGTTTTCGCGCGATGTCAATGCATCGGCCGTGCCATCGGCTGTTGAGCCCTTCCTGATCTGACCGGCCTGCTCGCCAATCACCGATGGAAACACGCTGAGCCCCTGCGAGAGTGCCGTGAGCGCCGCGGCCAGCATATCGTGGTCGGTATCCAGCGGGAGAACGCCGTGCACGCCGGATCGCATCGCTTCGTCCCAGTCCTGCGCCGACGGGTCGTCAACAAGAAGCAACACCTCGGCCGCTCCTGCGTGGTCCATCACCGACTCCCAATCGTTCTCCGCATCGGCGACGGCGATGACGATGTCCGGTTCCCACGATTGTCCCTCCGGCATGCGGCCCATCGAAGAGGCGCCGGCAGGGGCGACGACGTCGAAGTTGTCGTCGCCGGAGAGCAGACGGGCAACTGCCGCCCGCGCGAACGGCTGCCCGGCATCGATGCGCACGCGGATCATGCCGCCCGGTTCCGCCGGGAATGCAACACGATAGAAACGCTGCGCCTGTGGCTTCGGTCCCCTCTGACGAACTGCATTGTTATCACCCGATCACCCTCCGTTGATTTCCCCCGCTGTATTGGCGAGCGGACCGCCGGAGTTCCCCGGTGCCAACCGGATTGCGGTCTGGACATACGCGGTATCACCCAGGCCCCGGACGGAACCGATGCGCGTGACCGCCCCCGTAGTTACAGCACCCATAAACCCGAAAGGGTTCCCGGCGGCGATGACGAATTCTCCCGGAGAAACCGTAAGGAGCGCGGGATCGATCCCGCCTCCGCTTGCGACCACACGCCCTTCGCGTATCTGTCCTTTCCACAATTGCACCTGGACCTTTGACGCAGGAACGACGAACCCTTCATGGGCAATCATCGCGACGATCTCCGCTCTCCGGGGGTGACCATGAGTTCCTTCAGTTCGCCTCCGCGCACAATCTGGAACCGGATGTTCTTCCCGATCCTGTCCGGGCTGAGAATCGATTGGACGTGATCGATATCGTCGATGGCGGTGCCTTCCACGGCAATCACGATGTCGCCGATCAGGATCCCTGCCGACTCGGCGGGTCCGCCGCTGTCGACCGCGAGAATCATCAGCCCCTGCGTGTTCGTGATCGAAAGTTTTTGTTGAAGCGATTCCGGGACCGGAACAGGATGAAGCCCGACGCCGAGATACGCCGTCGGCACCGAGCCCTTCTTGAGAATGACATCCACCACGCGATTCACCGTCGAAGCGGGCACGGCAAGACCCGCGACACGGGACAGGGCGTTTGTCGCGATGCCAAGGACCCGCCCGTTCTGATCGAGCACTGCGCCGCCGGAAGAGCCGGCAAACAGCGTCGCGTCCAGCCTGATGTACCGGTCAAGCTGGCCTCCTCTCCAGGTTCGCCACGGTCCCGAGACCGCGCTCACGATTCCGAAACTGGCATTGGGGCCGCTATTCGGAGAGCGACCGACGATCAGTGCGACGTCGCCGATGCGGACGCCGTCGTTTCCTGCATTGTCCACGGCAGGCCCCGTGGCCGGCTCAAAGGAAAGGACGGCGAGATCCGTCCCGGGGTCTTTCCCCACAAGTTTCCCTTTCGCGGTGATGCCATCGGCCAACGTCAGACCGATGTCTTCCTCTCTGCGGATCGTGTGGGCGGACGAAACGACGACACCGTCTTTCCAGAGCACTCCGCTGGAATAGAACGAACGACGCGCCTGCACTGCGACCACGGACGGGCTCACTCCGGCGACGAGCGTTGCGATGCCGTCCGAGAACCCCGTGAGTGGTGTCTCTGTCTTACTCATGATTTGCATCTCCTTGCATTGAATTGACTCTAATGTACGAATGCAAGAAGGCGAGGGCATCACCCGTTTGGGCAGGACGGAGGGGGATGGGGGGAGAGGGAGAGGGGGAGATAAAAAGAAACAAGGCGGGCCCTGTTACGGCGCCCGCCTTGCGTCTCCCACCAGCAATGAAGAATCACTGTCTACTGTTCACTGTCCACTGTCCACTTATTTTAAGAGCACCATCCGCTTCACGTCGGTGAACGTTCCCGCCTGCAGACGATAGATATACACGCCCGAAGCAAGACCCTTCCCGTCAACGATCGCGCGGTGCGTCCCTGCCGGCTCAACCGCATTCACCAGCGTCGCCACCTCCTGGCCGAGAATGTTGAACACACGCAACGTCACGTTCGAGGCCTGCGGCAGCGAGTACTGAATCACCGTCGTCGGGTTGAACGGATTGGGATAGTTCTGGTCGAGCTGATACGACATCGGCGTGCCTGTCGGCAACGAAACGCTTGTCGGCGATTCGGGGCTCAGCGTGACATCCGATACGGGGACGCTGTACGTGGAGCCGCTCACCGGGACGGAGGTCGACGACGACGTATATCCCTGTTTGTCGGCGACGAGCGTGTAGCTTCCCGATGAGACCATGGAGATGCTGAACATGCCGTTTCCATCGGACATCCCGTATCCGGCGATGGCACCCTGACCGTCAAGCAGGAACACGTTCGCCCCTTCCAGCGCAACAGCATTGCTGGTCAGGAGTCGGCCGTGGACGGTCACAACGCCGTTCGTCGTCACCGGGACCACACCGATATCGATGCCGGTCACTGTTCCGGCGACCGTGATCGTATCCGCATCCTTCCAGTGGATGACGCCAAACGCGCCCGCTTTGTAGAACGCCGGGGCGAAATTGTCGTACGGTATCGCCAGCGCGATATACTTTCCGCCGTGGACATGGCCGAAGATGTATGCGCCGGTGGAATCGGTATTTGTGAACCGCACAGACAATGCGGCAGGCTGCGGACGCAACGGGATCAGCACGATGCGCGATTGGACGCCCATGCCCGTCGAGTCTTTCACCATTCCGGCAACGCTGTTATTAATGACGGGGATCAGGTTCAGCGCGAAATCGATCCCTGTCGTGTCGCCGTCGAGCGTCAGGATGTCCGCCTCGCTCGGAGAATTCTTCATGTCGAAGAACTGGACCTGATAGAACTTCTTGATCGCCGCTACGATGTACGGCCTTCCGGCGACGACGGTCGCCTGGTAGTTCCCGAGGGTATCGGTTTGGCCGACCCAGACCACGCCGCGCATGTAGCCGCAGTCATCGATGTCGATGCCGGCGGCGTCATCGGGCTGCATGTTCCCCGAAGCGATGTCGGTGCGAAGGTCCTGGATCGAGCGGAGGACCACCACGGTCGCGTGATTCAGTGGATTCCCCGCGGAATCACGGACTGTTCCGCTCAGGTGGACTTTCACGATCGGCGCGACACTCTCAAGAGCGAAGTCCGCGGTGAAAGTTGCGCTGTCTGCGACATCGACTCTTGTTGCCTTGTCGATCGTCAGCGCATTGTCGTACCATTCCGGGATGTACTGCATCGCGGTATCACTGGCGCGCCACGGCACGGCGTGAATGAAATACATGCCCGTATCAAGGGTCGCCTTATAGTGTCCCAGGGAATCCGTCCACACTGCCGGCGGCACCGGGAAAATCGGGAAGCTCGCGCGCATGGACATCGGGAGGAAGCGATAGAAGAAGACCCGGACAAACGGCAACGGCATTCCGGAGACGCTGTCGGTCACGGTTCCTTCAACGACACCGTGCGGCCTCGCGGATCCCGGACCGATGGTGATCTTCACTATCTCGCTCGCCGGGCTGACCAGGGTTCCCCCACCCATCAACGCAAACGAGACGACATAATAGTAGTAGGTGTGGCCCGGGGTAACAAGATAATCGTCAAACGCCCGCGCGTTGGTCACCGTGAGCGGGGCAAACGATGTCGTATCATCCATCGACCGGTAGACGCGGAACATCCATCCCCCCATCGGCGCGTCCCACTTCACATGGACGAAGGAATACAAACCCCGCAATTCAAAAGACGCCTGAACACCGGTCGGCGTCGGCGGAATGACGACAGGAGGCTGGGCGTACGTCGCCACTGCCAATCCCATCGCGACCGCAAGCAGAATGAATCGGTAGGATGTCCTCATCGTGCTAATCCCCTCTTTAATAGATGATTGAACTGTTGATGCCGAGCCCCTGATGGTCAAGTCCCGTGCCATCATCAGAACAAAAAGAGTGGGAAAAAGGATCGCATTCGCCGTTCCATGCGGATGGAAATGGTCGGACAAGCGTCGATGTGCTGGATCACCACTCTCCCGCACTTCGGGTCGTTATCCCCGCACATGGGAAGGGGGGGGGATGGGGAGACCAATTGTCACTTGTCGATTGTCAATTGACAAGTGACTATTGAGTTCGAACCTGGAAACTATGAGACCGTGAGACTTCGAGAGGTCGCAACAACAGCTATCGCTTTCCGCCTACTTCGTACTCTTCGGCGGAACAGTGCTCGCGCTTCTGCGAGTGGAATCGATCGCATCAAGGAGACCGTCTCGCGGGGCATCGCCGTTCAGCTCCCAGAACATGATCCCGCCAAGTCCGTGCGCAAGTGCGTAGCGGGTCTTGAGGGACACGGAGCGTTGATCATCAAATGTCGCGAAGAGTTTCTCGCGGGGATTATACCGATAGGGAGCGGAGGCGGTCGAATCCCAGAATGCTTCAAACCCGGGATGGCGTTTCCAATATGATTCCAGCTCCTTGAAACTCACGAAGTTGGTGAACCTGCCGTTCTGGTAGAGGCCGTTATTGGTATCCGCGACATCACCCCAGATCCGCGCGTAGAATGCGGCCCCGAGAACGATCTTCTGCCGCGGAACGCCGAGCGAATCGAGGTATCGCACGGCATTGTCGGCAGAGGCGATCTGCGACGATGTGGAAAAGAGCGGTGTATGATTGCCGGTGACCGTGCTGTAGCCGTTGACAAGATCGTAGGTCATCAGATAGACCCTGTCAACGACGGGCATGACTTCGCTCCATTCCACCGCCTGCGCAAGGTACTCCGGAAAGGCGCCGGCGGCAAACGTGATCTCGGCACTGTCTCCGAGGACTCGGCGAAGGTTTTGAACAAGAAGCGTGAAATTGTGCCGGTCCTCCGGCGCGTACCGGTGCCCCGGATACCCCTCGATGGCGGGATACTCCCAATCAAGGTCGATGCCGTCGAGGCCGAAGCGGTCCAACAGCGCCTTGACGGAAAGCGCGAAGGCATCGCGGCCCGCATCGCTCGCGAAGACATCCGAACACGTTTCGCATCCTCCCCACCCGCCCAACGAAACCGACACCTTCAATCCCGGATACTTTTGCTTGAGCGATACAAGCCGGGCAAGGGCGCTGCTGTCCCTGCTCCCCCGGAGGCCCACGCGGCCATCGTGAAGGCGAACGAAACTGAAATTGATGTGCGTCAATTCGCCGATCGGAAACCGATTGACGTCGGTATCGCGGCCCGACCAATAGGCGGCCACGACGAAGCCGGTATCAGGCTTGTCGGAGGCCAGCCCGCGGGAGGTCGGACCGATCGATGCAGCGGCAAGCATGAGAAGTGCAAGAGTGTGTTTCATGAGAGCCCTTGGTGCAAAACGCCAGCGACCTAGCGGGCGTCGCTAAGTCGCTGGTTCTGGAGCGGGGCACGGGGGTCGAACCCGTCTTTCAAGCTTGGGAAGCTCGCGTTGGACCGATCAACTAGCCCCGCAGGAACATTTGAGATTTTTGAATTTAGATTTTAGATTTTGGGTTGCAAGAGCGGGCGAGGTCTTTTCTCACTATTTCCCCTCTGAAATCGTGTTGAGAAGATACGCGAAAGGCCGGAAAAGTTCAAGTTTGAATGGAGCCGGCGACTTCAGCAGGATCATCTCCTTCATCGCTGAGAAATTGCCCGCCCAAAATGGGAGGGGGAGATGGGGGGCCGGAGGAATTAAGAATTAAGAACGAAGAATTCAGAATTCTTAGGTCACGGCTTCAGTGGGCTCAGGGACGTTGGAACTCTGTGCAGACTCCGAGACTATGAGATAAGTGGAGAAAAGCGCAATGCCGTCAACGAACTAAGAGCATGTTGCGAACCGCGGAATATGTCCCGGCCGTCAAGCGATAGAAGTATACGCCGCTTGCCAGTTGCTCTCCGTCGAACGCAAACGAGTATCTCCCTGCTGGATATCGACCGTTCGCCAAGACAGCGACTTCATTACAGCAGACAGCGTTCAGCGGACAGCCGACAGAGATTACTGATTGTCGATTAGTGGCTGCTGTCGACTTTACTTTATTAAGCTCATTTTGCGCACCGCCGAGTAATTCCCTGCCATCAAGCGATAGAAATATACACCGCTCGAGAGGTTCCTTCCATCAAATGTGAATTCGTATTTGCCAGCCGGATAACGACCTCTGGCGAGAACAGCTACTTCTCTTCCAAGAACATCATAGATCACGAGCCGCACCCAACTGTCCGCTGTCCACTGTCCGCTGATAACTGTTGTCGGATTGAACGGGTTCGGATAGTTCTGCTCCAACGCCGCCGTCACCGGTACGATGTCCGATTGCCGTGTCGCGATGGCGGTCGCTCCGGACATGGCGTTCTCCACGGCATCCATCAGCGGCTGTTTTCCCGCGATCATGTCTTCCCCCAGCGCCCAGATCATCACGCCCGCGAGACCGTGCGACGTTGCATACTCGCATTTCAGGGTGATCGAGAGGGAATCGTCGTAGGAAACGATCCCGTTATTCGACGGCCCGGTGAGATACGGGACGCGAGAGACGGCGTCCCAGACTCTGTTCCACCCTTGCGACAAAAGAGGGACGACGCCGCTATAGAGGATCGCCGTCGCGCCAGTGCTCGATCCATACAGCGCCGAAGAGGTGAACTTCTGACCGTAGAACGGAAGCCCGAGCACCAGTTGCGACGTCGAAATGCCGCGCGTCCGCTGAAGATAGAAGATCCCCTGGTCCACCGACCCGTCGTAGTCCGACGACGGCGCGTACAACGGCGCATTGTGCCCGGAGTGGGTGGACCAGCTCCCGTGGAAATCATACGTCATCGCATTGAACCAGTCGACGTATTGCATCAACGACGTGAAGTCGTGCCATTGGCCGGAGTATCCCGTCGGGCCAACCGCCATCGTGAGGAGCAACGGGGTATTCACGGTGTTGAACGTCGTGCGAATCGTCCGCACAAGCGCGACTTCATTCGCCCTGTCTGCCGAAGAGACAGGCGATTCCCAATCGAGATCGGCACCGTCGTAGTGATGCACGGTGACGTACGTCAGGAGATTCGCCGCGAAGGCTGCCCTCATCGCTGAATCGGCAGCGATCCCGGCAAACGCGCCGCTTTGCCCCGCCCCGCCCAACGAAATCAGGATCTTCCTCCCTGCGCGGTGCGCGGTGTTGATGATGGCGGTATCGACCGGGATTTGGTCCGAAGTGATCGTGGCATTGGCCAGCGGCCAGGCGAACGCATGGTTGATGTGCGTGAGAACGCTCCATCGCACCTGACTGGCGGGAATCGTTCCGTTGAGCCAGGTGGGATAGTAGCCGATGACGTTGTACTGCGCGACGGCCGGCAATGCAGCCATCGCCGTGAACATCGCGATCGCGAGAAGCCGGATTGGACAGTCGGGCTTAAACCGATGTCTCACCATGATCTTGTTTCTCCCATCCATGGAGCGTACATTTTCTCACACAGGAGAATGGAAATGAAATCGTTCAAAGACATCAAACGAGAATACAAAGAGCGCAGGAAACCCGCAGGAGTATTCCAGGTAAAGAACACTGCCAACGGAAAGATTCTTCTGGGCAGCAGTCTGAATCTCGAGGGGCCGCTCAATAGTCATAAGTTCATGCTGTCGAACGGCAGCCATCGCAACGAAGCGCTTCAGAAGGACTGGAACAGTTACGGCCCTGACAACTTCGTCTTCGAAATTCTTGAAGAGGTGAAACAGACCGACGACCCGAATTTCGATGTCAAGGATGAACTCACGCTCCTCGAGCAGATCTGGATCGAAAAGCTGCAGCCGTTCGGCGAGCGGGGATACAATAAAGATGAGAAGATCCGCCAGGCGTAGGGCTGAAAAAAAGGGGGCGGAGGGAGCCTGGTCGGTCAAAAAGATGGTTGCCTAGGCTGCCATGTTTTTGGTGGGTCAAATACATGGTTGCTTAGGCAGCCTTATTTTTTCTCCTTTGTTGGCGGCCTCAAAATGAGGTTTTTGCCCCGGAAAAGATGGTTGCTTAGGCTGCCATGTTTTTGGTCGGTCGAAAACATGGTTGCCTAGGCAACCACATTTTTTTCAACCCATGGTCACAACAACTGCATTCTTCGTCCCCGCCTCCTGTACCGGAAGCGGCATCGTCGACGCCTTGCCGTTGAGCGCTACCGACGAGACCCCCTTCTGCACCCCCTTTGGATTCTTCACCGTGATTGCATAGTCCGCCCCACGCCAACGTCGCTCGACGCTGAATTCCTTCCACTCGGCGGGAATGCACGGATCGACCACCAGCCCGTTGAACCCGGGCCTGACCCCGAGGATCCAATGTGTCGCTGCAATGTACGCCCATCCGGCGCTCCCCGTGAGCCACGGATGACGCGCCCGCCCGAATGCCGTGTGGTCCCTCCCCATGATGAATTGACAATACGAGTACGGTTCCGATTGCCGGATCTCAATGATGTCGTTCTGATGGTACGGAAGCTGGGAATTGTAGAACTCCATCGCCCGGTTGCCGCGTCCGAGCTTGCACTCGGCGACGATGGCCCAGGGGTTGGAATGACTGAAGATCGCCCCGTTCTCCTTGATCCCCTTGTAGACGCGCGTGATGTAGCCGATATCATCATCGGGTTTCGAAAACGTCGGCCAGACGAGATGGATGCCGTACTTCGAGAAGAGGTGCTTGTACACGGCGTCCATGCACTGGGTTCCCCGCTCACGGGAAACCGCGTCCGACGTCACCGCCCAACTGTTGCTCTCAAGAAAGATCTTCCCTTCGGCTGTTCTTGTGCGAGCCGATCTTCTCGCCCTTCTTCGTGATTCCCCTGATGTACCATTCCCCGTCCCAGAGCTCCTTCTCGCACGCGCTGCGCACTTGCGCGGCCATCGCGGAATAGCTCTTGACGTCGTCCTTCCGCCCGAGATACTCCGCCGCTTCGATGAAATGCGTCAGCGCCCAGTGGTGCAGGAACGACACCATCGCACTCTCGCCGCCGCCAAGGTTCAGACAGTCGTTCCAGTCGGCGCGCAACCCTTTGCAGATCCCCGTCCGGCCGATTTGCTCCGCCGAGAAGTTCAGCGAGCGTTTCATGTGTTCGTAGACGGTGGCCTCGCCTTTGTCGGCGAACGGGACCGTGTGATCCAGAAAGCCGACCTCGCCGGTCTCCTTGACATACTCGCAGATCGAGGGGATGATCCAGAGTGCATCGTCGGAACAGGTGTCGTCCAGCCCGTGGATGATATCGGCGGCGCTCGGCGTCGGGACGACCGTCGGCAGTTTGACCCCGGGGAGTTTGTCTTCCCGCGGAGCAAACACGTCGGGGTCGAACAGGTGGAGCCCGTATCCCTGGCTCACCTGACCGTGGAGCAGTTCCAGCAGCCGTTGTTTCACCTTCGCAGGATTCGTATGCGGGACCGCCATGACATCCTGGGAAGTGTCGCGGTACCCGAGACCGGTCCTGCCTCCGACTTCGACGAACGACGCAAACCTCGACCAGACGACGCAGGTCTCCGACTGGTAGAGCGTCCAGGTGTTGACCATCGAATTCATGCCGGGGTTCGGCGTCGCACACTGGAACATCGACCGCTTCGCCTTCCAGTACTCCTTCAGCTGCACGAACGCCGCATCGACCGTCCGGGGGTCGCTGTATTTCGTCCGCATCGTTTTGCCGACGCCCCGCGGACCGGGGCCGAGCATGAACACCAGCCGCGATTCCTCTCCGGGCTGCAGGACAACCCGCTTGTGAAGGGCGCCGCAGTGATTTCCGCCGAGCTCAACGCTGTTGCTGCAGACGCCGTTCGCGACGGCCAGCGGATCCGTCTCCGTCCGGTAGGGTCCGACAAACGTGTCGCGAACACTGTCGAAACTGTCCGGCGAAACGCTGACGGCAAAGTAATGGTAGGTCCACGGTTCATAGAAGAAATCGTATTCGATGATCCCGTCGGCGTAATTCGATCCGCTCGCGTACAGCGACATCTGCAGATTCTGGTTGTCGATCTCGATGTGGTGAAACGAGAATTCGAGATAGGCGAAGACGCTCAGCTTTCGCGGGCGCGCCCCCGCGTTGCGAAGCCTGACATCCCAGAGCTCGACGTCGTCCTCAACCGGAATGAAAAGCAATTGATCCGCCTGAACGTCATTGTACTCGCACCGGAAACGGGAGTACGAGAGTCCGTGGCGGCATTCATACTTCGCTTTCGTCAGCTCCTTCCCGACCGGCTGCCAGGAGATCGACCAGAATTCCCCCGTGTCGTCGTCGCGGACATAGACGTAATGCCCCGGGCGGTCGAGCGGAATCCCGTTCTGCCGGAAGCGCGTGATCCGGTGATGCTCGGCGCTTTTGTAGAATGCGTAGCCGCCGGCGTTCTGCGACACAACAGTGCAAAGATCTTTGACACCGAGATAGTTTGTCCACGAGACAGGAACGTCGGGTCGATCGACGACATATTCCTGGTTCTCGTCATCAAAGTGGCCGTACCGCATGGGGAACTCCGTTTAAGAATCAATGGTCGAAAGTCAATGGATCGCCGTCATCGGTCGGCTAATGATCTTTGTCGCCGCCCAGCGTCGCGGCAAGCACATCCAGCAGCGGCGTCGTTCCGTCCGGCATCACGTCGCCGGTCAATTCCCAGATGATCACGCCGCGCGCATTGTTCGCGAGGACGTAGTCCGCCTTCGCGCGGACGGATTGTTCGTCATCGTAGGAGATCAGCAGGTTCCAGTCCGGACAGGTCAGGTACGGGACCTGCGCCCGTTCATCCCAGTGTCTGATGCAATGGGACATCACGCCGACAATCGCCGAGTAGAACGCGCCCCTCTTTGAGAAATGCACCGTGTCGGCGGCGCCGTGGGGAGTGAAAGGAGCGGAGCAGTTCGTGAATGTGTGCCCGTAGAACGGCACGCCGAGCGTGATCTTGTCCGCGGGGACGTTCAGGGTCGTGTGGTACAGCGAAAATGCGCCTGCGACCGACCGCGTGCTGTCGATGCCGGCCGGCGCGTAGAGCGGGCTGTTGTAATATGCCAGGGGGTCCCACGAGCCCGAAAAGTCATACGTCATGATGTTCAGCAGATCCAGGAGGCCGTTGACTTCCGGCATTTCGAAGTTGCCCGCGAGGACCGGGCCTGCGGGGAGCGCGGCCGTGAGGAGACAGCGTCTTGCGATCGAGCGGCCGTAGCCATCCACGGAGTCGCGCAATGCCCGGAGGAGCATGGTATAGTTGTGGGAATCGGCCGGAGTCCCGTGGTGGTCCGGCAGCCCCGGAAATTCCCAGTCGATGTCGATGCCGTCGAATCGAAATTGCCGCATCGCATCGACGCACGCATGAGCGAAGGCCGCGCGGAGCGTGTCGGACGACGCCACGCGCGGGAAATTGTCCGAATCCTCCCAGCCGCCGATGGAGAGCAACACCTTCACGTTTTTGCGGTGTGCGAGCGAGACGAGGTCGGAATCGCCGCCGCACCGGAGATAGAGCGCATCGCCGGTGGAGTCGATCCCCGCAATGCTTCCGTCAGCCCGCGGCGCGAAGAAGGCATAATTGACCGCGGTCAATTTTTCATAGGGAATGGCGGACGGCCGAAGGCGGACGTCCGTCGCATGCCATTTCCACGAAGGGAAATATCCGATGATTTCTTTTTGCGGCGGCTGGGCCGAGGCAACGCGCACACATGCCAGCGAGAGCAGTGCCGTCACGAGGAGTGGTTTCATGCTTCGCCCGGTGCGGGGTTGGCGTCCTGCGATTCCGTCTCGCGGAACGGAACGAACCACGTCATGAGAAACGACGGGATGGTCGCGATCATCACCCAGATGAAGAAGCCGCGGTAGCCGAGCCAGTCACTGACGAACCCGCTGAGCATGGAGGGGATGTTGATGCCGAGGTTCATGATTGCGGTGGCAAAGGCGTAATGCGCCATCTTGTATTTCCCGGGCGCGATCTGCTGCATCATGAAGAGGATCAGGCCGACAAACCCGAAGCCGTAGCCGAAATACTCGAAGACCACCGCCGTGCCGATGACGATGAGACTGGTCGGCATGGTGATGGCGAGGAACGCGTACACGACGAACGGGATGTTGAAAAAGCAGCAGAGGACGAAGAGCGATTTCCGGAGACCGCGGCCGGCCGTGAAGTAGCCGGCGATGATGGAGCCGAGGACGAACGCCGCCGCGCCGAACGTCCCGTACACGATGCCGATCTCCGAGGTCGAGAGGCCGAGGCCGCCATGTTCCCGCGCCGCCTTGAAGAAGAGCGGCACGATCTTGATCGCCTGTCCTTCCGCAAACCGGTAGAGCACGATGAAGGCGATGCCCCAGAGGATGTAGCGCTTCTCGAAGAAGGTGCGCACCACGTCCCAGAAATTCGCAAACCCCTCCTTGAGCGATCGCACGTTGCTTGCCGCACCGCCGGAGGGCAGGACGCGCGCGTGGTAGAAGCTGAGCGCGACGAGAATGACGCCGAACGAGATCATCACCGCCATCCAGGCGTGGACGACCCCGATGCTGGTTTCGAGCTGCCCGGCGATATAGACGAGGAGCCCCTGCGAGAAGATCTTCGCAATGTTGTAGGCGGCCCCCTGCCATCCGACGTACCGGGCCTGGAGCTTTTCGGAGAGGACGTTGATGTAAACGCCGTCGGCCGCGATGTCGTGCGTCGCGCCGTTGAAGGCGATGACGGCGAGCAACGCGAGCGAATAGCGGAAGAAATCGGGAAGGGGAAGCGTCAGGGCCACCAGTCCGAAACAGACGCCCCCGAGAAATTGCGTCGCGACGACGAAGTACTTCTTCGTCTTGAACATCTCGAGCACTGGTCCCCAGAGCGGCTTGAGCGTCCAGGGGATCATCACAATCGACGTCCACATCGCGATCTGCGCGTCGCTGATTCCCATGCTCTTGAACATGAGCGTGGATACGACGGCGATGGCGACGAACGGCAGTCCTTCGGCGAAGTACAGCGTCGGCACCCATAGCTTGGGGCGGATTGTTTGTTCGGTCGAATCGATGGCGGGCTCTGGCATTCCGATGCGAATTTATGAAAATTCAGTTGGTGGGGCTATTAGTTGTACAATCCAACCAATTAACATCAAATAGGATTCAGACTCAAGAGCATCATGAGATTTAGACGAATGTGACGGGGTTTCAAACTCGCTGCGACGTCTCTGTATCAAAAATCAAGGAAAAACGTAAATATGTCAGTGTGAACCGCGTTCACCGCTTGCCTATCAACCAGCCTGGCTCCTTTCCATCATGAAAACCCGGAATATTCGCAGCGCCCTTGGTACGCTTCTCCTGCCCGCCCTCTTTTGTTCGTTCGCGTACTCTCAGGAAGCGCCGGGCATCGAGACCCGACCCCTGCAGCCGGTGGACTTCCTTTCGGCGAAGCCCGTCATCGACGGTTCGCTCGATCCGGAATGCCGTGCGCTCCCGCAAAGGAGCTTCGACACCGTCGAGACAACCTCCCCGGGTGCCGCGGTCCATCCTTGTTCCTATAGACTCGGCTACACCGGTGAAGGGTTGTATCTCGCGATAGAAATTTTCAAAGATCGACTGGTCTCCCGCGATCGCGCCTATCAGAACGGCGACGGATTCCATCTGGTCCTGGCGATTCCCACCCCGGGAGAACCCTCAACACGCGAATTCCTCGTTCTCGCTTTTTCCCCGCTTGACTCTACAAGACGAAAAGCCTTCGTGTGGTACCGGAATGTCGATCTCGCCTTCACCCCGCTCAAGTTGACGGAGCTTGCAGCCGGGATGCAAGGGGCTTCGAGCATGTTCGAGCTCTTTCTGCCGTGGCGATCCATCCCACCCTATCATCCGTGGCTCCTCGACTCGATCGGATTTAACCTCTGCCTCGTCGAAGCATCGGGGGACAAAGAGAAGGCCTATCATTTTGTTGTGCTCGATGAGCAGATTCAATCGGAACAGCACCCCCGGCTCTCCTCGTCGCTGCGATTCGCGCCGCCGGGAAGGGATGCACACCCGGCATTGGCCGTGGCCCTCTCGGCGAACCATCTCTTTCCCCTCGATACCCTGCGGGCGATCGTGGCCGGCATTGCGCCTTCGCATCATGCAGAACCGTTGCGGTTCGAGATCGTCAACAACGACTCGACGGTCTGCCTGACCCGCAACGTGAACGTGCTCCTCCCGCCTCCGCCGAACCATGAACGCGTCGCGATCGGACCGGTCACGCTGCTGCCCGGGACATATTCCGTCCGATGGTCGGGCCGCGTTCCTCCAATCGCAGGGGAGTCTCCGCTGACCGTGCTCCCCCGCTTTGATCGCGCTGCATGGGCGGCGCAACTCGATCGTGCGCGTGCATTGCTCAGCTCCGGCTCCGCCAACACCCTGCAGTTTCTTCTCGAACAGCTCGCGACGGAATTTGAGGCATTGAAGAGCTACGACACCGGGCGGGGAGCTCTCGGCCGTATCGTCCTGCTCAGTTCGCTGCTCGAAGGTGCGCAACGGGGTGACGACGCGCTTGCACATCAGACCGGGGCGTTTCGCCGCGCCTACCGATCGGACCTGGACGGCACGCTGCAACCGTATTCCGTCAGGATCCCCCGCTCCTATTCATCGACAACACCGGCGCCGCTGCTTGTGTATCTTCACGGGAGCGGCGAGGATGACCAGGGGATCTTCGATCGTGACACCATCGACGACGGCTTCATCCGGCTCGCGCCGTTCGGCCGCGGCACGTCGAATGCCTATACCACCGACTATGCACAGGACGATATCCGTGAAGCCATCGACGACGTCTGCCGGAACTACACGATCGACACGACGCGGATTATCCTCAGCGGATTCTCGATGGGAGGCTACGGCGTCTATCGCACCTTCGTCGCGATGCCGCGCAGGTTTCGCGCTCTTGCGGTGTTCTCCGGATCGCCCAACCTCGCCACCCGCTGGCTCGGGGCCGGTTTCCCTGATTTCACCGATCCCGCGGCTCTCGCGCCGTTCAAAGGGATGAGGATGTTCATCTTTCATGGCGGGAGAGACAGAAACTGTCCCGTCGAAGAGACCGACCGCCTCGTCGCCGATCTCCGTCAGGTCGGGGCGATTGTGGAGTATCACCGGGAAGGAGGAAAAGGACACGAAAGCCCGTCGGCGGAGGTGCAGACACGATACAGAACATGGTTAACACAGCTTGCCGCCAAGTAGAACTCATCCCCCGTCGCCCCCCTCTGACCTTCACGCGAAGGGGGGAGGGGGAGAGGGGGTGAGTTCAACTTGTTTGCCCATAATATGCTTTCGCGCCGTGCTTTCTCTTGTAATGCTTCTCCACCAGCGTCTTCTTGAGTCGTGCCGCTTTCGGGTTGATCTGCAGCGTGAGATACGCCATCCGCGCCAGTTCCTCCAGTATCACCGCATGATGCACCGCGTGCTCGGGAGACGTTCCCCAGGCGAACGGACCATGGGCGGCAACGAGCACCATCGGAACATCGGCATACGAACGTCGCGCGAACGTCTGCACGATCTGCGCGCCGGTCTCCTCTTCGTAATCCTTTTTGATCGCACGGTCGCTCATGATCTTCGTGCAGGGAACATCCTCCGGCAGGTAATCGGCATGCGTCGTCCCGAGGATCGGCACCGGCTTCATCGCCTGGGCCCATGCGACGGCGTACGTCGAGTGGGTGTGGACGACGGACGCGATCCCCGGAAAATGGCGATAGAGATACGTGTGCGTCTTCGTATCCGACGACGGGCGCATCGAGCCCTCGATCACCGTATTTTGCAGATCGACGACGACGATATCCTCCGGCTTCAAGACGTCGTACGCCACGCCGCTGGGCTTGATCGCGACGGCGCCATGTTCCCGATCGATGACGCTCAGGTTCCCGAAGGTCTGTTTCACGAGGCCCTGGCGGACAAGAGCAAGGTTGTACGTCCAGGCAAGCTCTTTCAATCCTGCAAATGCGCTCATGCGTTCACCTTCACTTTCATCGTTTCCGATTCAATGAACGTCGCCAGCTCCCGGTAGCGCTCGTAGAGGACATCGTACTGCCGTGCACGCGCGGGGTCCGGCCGGTATTCGTGTTCCATGCCGCTCCCCATCGCCCGCATTGCCTCCCCGACGGTCGGGTGAATGCCGGCGGCGACCGCCGCAAACATCGCCGCGCCGAGCGCGCAGGTCTGTTCCGACCGGGGCACGCGGATCGGCATATTCATGACATCGCAGACGATTTGCATTACCGCGGGCGACTTTTTTGCCACGCCGCCCAGGGCCGTGACTGCATCGATACGCACGCCTTCGGACCGGAAGCGTTCCGCGATCGCTCTCGCCCCGAATGCCGTCGCTTCGATCAGCGCCCTGAAGATCTTCGGCGCATCGCTCGCGAGATTCAAACCGGTAATCGCGCCCTTGAGCAATTGGTTCGCATCCGGCGTCCGGCGGCCGTTGAGCCAATCCAGCGCGAGGACGCCGGTCGTGTCGACAGGCAACCGCGCCGCCTGCCCGGTCAGTTCCTCCAGCAGCGTGGCCGAAGTTTCGTCGATCAGTTTCTTCTTCGCGACCTCGTCGAGAACGTTCGAGCGGGCGACCAGTTGCTCCACGGGCCAGAGGAGAAGATCTTTGAACCACGCATAGACGTCGCCGAAAGCGGATTGCCCGGCTTCCATCCCGAGCATCCCGGGTATAATCGACCCGTCGACCTGGCCGCAAATTCCCCGGACGAGTTTTCCTTCCATATCCGTCGCCGGCGCCACGATCATATCGCACGTGGACGTGCCCATAATCTTCGTCAGGGTATACGGCGCGATTTCTCCTCCCACGGCGCCCATGTGCGCGTCGAATGCGCCGACCGCAACAACGACGTCAGTGGAAAGCCCAAGCTTCGTCGCCCATTCGGCGCAAAGGTTCCCGGCAGGTTGATCGCTGGTCGACGTATCCACATACAAACGATCACGCAAATCGTCCAGATGGATGTCGAGCCGTTTCAGAAAATCCTTGGAAGGAAGTCCACGAAACGCCGGGTGCCACATCGCCTTGTGGCCCGCCGCGCACCGGCTTCTCTTCATCGTAAGCGGGTCGCGATTTCCTGTCAGCACAGCGGGGATCCAATCGCAATGCTCGACCCAGGAAAATGCCGCGCGGCGCACCCTTGGATCTTCCCGGATGACGTGGAGGATCTTTGCCCAGAACCACTCCGACGAATAGACCGCCCCCTCATACTTCGTGAAGTCCTCGCCGCCCCAGGTTTTTGCGACCTCATTGATCAGTGCGGCCTCGTTGACCGCCGTGTGATCCTTCCACAGGATGAACATCCCGTTCGGGTCGTCCGCGAATTCCGGAAGGAGCGCCAGCGGGGTTCCGTTCCTGTCGACGGCCACCGGTGTCGAGCCGGTCGTATCGACGGCGATGCCGCGGACGAGCGCCGCCGTCCCGGGAGGCGCACCCGCAAGAACGCTCTTCACCGTCGCTTCGAGTCCCTCGAGGTAATCAAGCGGATGCTGCCTGAACCTGTTCATCTCCGCGTCGCAATATTTTCCTGCGGCCCAGCGGGGATACGCGTACACTGCGCTCCCCGCCTCCGTGCCGTCGGCTGCATTGACGAGAACACAGCGAACGGAGTCAGTGCCGTAGTCGAGACCGAGCACGTAGCTTGGGGATTTGTCATTGGCAATTTTCGATTTTGGTTTGGAATTTTCGGATTCGGATCGCCTGACCCGATTACATCAGCCGTTCTACGGTCCCGCAACCCTCCTACTCCCCTTACTCAGTCCTTGTAATACCTGTAGCTGTCCCTCGTGACGATATCCAGCGGCACCGTGAAATCCTTTGCCACGCGTTCGCGGAGGAGGACGCTCCGGTAGAGCGCGATGATCCCCAGATATCCCTGCATCGCCGGACGTTGACTGATCAGCATGTCGATCCCTCCCTTCTCGAGGCACATGCGATTCTCCGGGATGAGATCATATCCGATGAGCGCGACATGCTTCCGCCCGTGATGCCGGAGAAAATACCGCGCCAGCGGATGCGCCCAGGCGTTCGAGACAAATGCGCCGCGATACTGTTTCCTGCTGCCGAGGATCTGCGATGGGATTGACCGCGAGAGAAGCCTGCTGTTCTCGCTGTCGGCTTCCAGGATCTCGATGTCGTAGCGCGACGTCCCGTCGAAGGCCTCGAGAAATCCGCGCACGCGCGCCTCGATGTGATTGTCGGCGGGGGTCACCTTGACTGCGGCGATCCGGCCTCCCGCAGGGAGAAGCATGCGCATCAGGTTCCCGGCGAGGACGCCGCTCTGTCGCGGATCCTGCCAGACGGTCGAAAGCGGATGCGTGTCCGGCACGCTGGAATCGAAGAACACATACGGGACCTCGGAGAAGAGGGTCGACAACACTTCGCAGGCAACGCCCTGGACCACCGGCGCGAGCAGCAAGCCGTCCACCATCGCGCTCGCGCATCGGCGCGCGGCGGCACAGAACGATTTCTCGGAGTAGCGGTCGTAGTGGAAGATGCGCACCTGGACCTTGTACGGATGCAGCTCCTCCTCCGCTCTCTTGATCCCGCGCAGCGGAAGTCCCCAGTAGCTGCCGTCCTGCGAACGCCCGGGCATGAGGACGCCGAACGTGAACGACCGTCCGAGCGAAAGATTCCGCGCGTAGATGTTCGGCTTGTACCCGAGGCGCGCGACGATCGTCATCACCTTCGCGTGGGTCTCTTTCGACACTCTTCCGCGATTGTGCAGGACGCGGTCGACGGTGCCGATCGATATGCGTGCCTTTCGGGCAATATCGTGTATTGAAGCCATCATGCTTTTCCCCCTATCTCCCCTTCCCCCCCTCTCCCACTCCCGCGGTTCGCACCTCCAGCACCACCACTGAAGCCGCCGGCATCTTCAGGCTGACCGTCGATCCTGAAAGTTTGGCGCCGTTGAACTCCGCCGGCTTGATCTTCCCGGGATCGTCGAAGCTGTTGTAGTCCTGGATCTTCTTCGACACGAGAATCCGCCCCGCGATCTTCGACGCGCTCGTTCCCCGCAGGTCGATGGTCACCTCCTGCGCGTGATCGGCGTCGATGTTGACCAGAGATATATGCATCGCGCCGTCCTTCGACCGTGACGCCGATACCGATACGGCCGGAAGGCTCCCACCGTCGAGGGTGTACGTTGCGCTCTGAACGTCGACCGGCAGCATCAGGGCGTCGTGATGTTCTTTATAGAGATCGAAGACCCAATAGGTGGGAGTGAGAACGAGCTTCTCGTCCTGCGTGAGCGCGAGCGCCTGCAGCACGTTGACCGCCTGGGCGATCGCCGCGCCCTTCACACGCGCGCAGTGGTTGTTGAAAATGTTCAACGAGACGCCCGCAAGCATCGCGTCGCGCATCGAGTTCTGCTGGAACAGGAACCCGGGGTTCGTCCCCGGCTCCACATCGTACCATCCGCCCCACTCATCCACGATCAGTCCGACCCTGCGTTGCGGATCATACTTGTCCATGATCGTCGAGTGCTTCTGGATGTACTCATCGATCAGCAACGCTTTCTGCATTGTGGTGAAGTACTGCTTCTCGCTGAACTCCGTCGCCGGACCCTTGTGCGCCCAATCGATCACCGCGTAATGATGAAGCGACAACCCTTCCATGAGTCCGGGCGGCACATCACGCATCATGACGTCCGTCCAGTGATAATCGTCGCCACCGGGACCGACGGCAATACGATAAAGCCCGGATGGGGCGAAGATGTTCGCCATGAACGTCGCATACCGCTTGTAGAGGTTCGCGTAGTACTCGGCCGTCATGCTCCCGCCGCAACCCCACGACTCGTTCCCGACGCCCCAAAAGCGGACATCATACGGCTTCGGATGACCGAACGCTGCACGCAACTTCCCCATGGGGCCGGCCTCAGGACCGTTCAAATACTGCACCCACTCCGCGAGTTCCTGCACGCTCCCGCTTCCGACGTTGCCCGAGAAGTACGGGTCGCAGCCGATCTGCTGGCAGAGGTCCATGAACTCATCCGTCCCGAAGCTGTTGTCCTCGACGGTATTGCCCCACCAGACGTTCACCACGGGCTGACGTTTGTCCTTTGGTCCGATGCCGTCTCTCCAGTGGTAGATGTCCGCGAAACATCCCCCCGGCCATCGAAGGAGCGGGAGCTTGATTTCGCGGAAGGCATTGACGATATCGGTCCTGATCCCGCGGGTGTTGGGGATCTTCGTGTTTCCCTCTCCCACATAGAAACCGCCGTAGATGCAGTGTCCGAGATGCTCGGAAAACGTGCCGTAGATGTAACGGCTGATCGTGTCGCGGCCCAGATCGGCGTTGATGACGACGCGAGTCTGGGCTGTGACTGAGCCGGCGAGCAGCAGGAGCGCGGCAAGGAGCAGCAAAGAGACGGGGGGAAAGGGGGAACGGGAGATGGGGAAAAGGGGGGGACGTGTTCCTTGAGACTGGACACTGGTCACCGACCACTGGTCACAATGGTGCGATCTATAAGGGTACGTGCGCATAGGAGTCGAAGGCTTTGTGAGTGGGAGACGTGGGACCCGAACCGGTGCATTTTCAGGAGCCCTTGGCAAAGATACAGAGCGATTTGCTGAGACACAAGCGTGTACGTTAACGCAAAAAAAAGACCCGATTGTTTCCTTTTACAAAGTGATTAATTACCTTCTCCAATTCACTCCGGCCGCATGGACTTTCTCTTTCATGGGCCGGGCCTCAGCTTGCGCTTCACGCAGACGGGGCTTGTACACGGAGTATCTTCCTAAACGACCATGATGCATTCCTCAACAAAATAGATAAGGAGATCCAAGACATGGGCACGCTCCAAATCCTCGATTGGCTTGCGATCGGGATCTATTTTTGTGTGTTGGCGGGTGTAGCCTGGTGGGTTGTGCGGAAGGGGAAGAAGAACGCCGCAGACTACTTCCTTGCCGGCCGAAACCTCAGCTGGTGGATCATCGGCGCTTCGATCTTCGCGTCCAACATCGGCTCAGAGCATATCGTCGGCCTCGCCGGCTCGGGCGCAAAGGACGGCGTTGCGATGGCGCATTACGAGTTTCACGCATGGTGTCTCCTCGTGCTCGCATGGGTCTTCGTTCCGTTCTATGCGCGTTCGCTGGTGTTTACCATGCCGGAGTTTCTTGAACGGCGGTTCTCAACGAGCTCACGGTATGTGCTCTCCATCGTCTCAATCGTTACCTTCATTGTCTCCAAGATCGCCGTCGGCATCTTCGCCGGCGGTGTCGTGTTCAGCACCCTCCTTCCGGAAATGCAGTTCACGGTCGCAGGGCATGTGGTGGACAGCTTCTGGATCGGTTCCGTGCTGGTCATCCTCCTGACCGGACTCTACACCGCGCTGGGGGGCATGCGGGCAGTCGCGTACAACGATGCGATTCAGGTGACGGTCCTGATTTTCGGATCTGCTCTTCTGACGATCTATGGATTGGCCACGTTGGGCGGATGGGGCGAACTGCGAAGACTGTGCGGTTCGGACATGTTCAACCTCTGGAAACCGCTGACACCGCCGGGGGTGGAGAGCACCTGGTTGCCGGTGATGGAAACGAACTCTTCGGGAGCCCTGGTAAAACAGGCGTGGTACTTCAACAACAATTACCCGTGGCTTGGCATGGCGATCTGCGCTCCGGTGATCGGTCTGTGGTACTGGTGCACGGACCAGTATATTGTTCAGCGTGCATTGGGCGCGCCCAATGAAAAGGTCGCCCGGCGCGGAAGTATCTTTGCAGCCGTGCTCAAGATGTTCCCCGTCTATCTCTTCATCATTCCGGGTCTGATCTGTTTTGCGCTCGCCAAGAGCGGCAAAGTTCCCGGACTGGAAATTGTCTATGACCCTGCAACGGGCAAGGCGACGTCGCACGCACAAGCAGCGTTCCCCCTCCTCGTTCAATATCTCCTGCCGACCGGACTCCGCGGCATTGTGGTCGCGGGACTCCTCTCGGCGTTGATGGGATCGCTCGCCGGCGTGTTCAATGCGTGCTCCACGCTCTTCACCGTCGACATCTACCAGAAGGTTCGTCCGAAGGCAAGCCAGGGTGAGCTTGTCCGGATGGGAAGAATCGCCACGACCGTCATGGTCCTCATCGCGATGGCGTGGATCCCGGTGGTACGAGGTGCGACAGGGCTCTACAATTATCTCCAGGCCGTGCAGGGGTACCTCGCTCCCCCCATTTTCGTTGTGTTCTTTTTCGGAGTGTTCTGGAAACGGCTCAACGCCAAGGGATGTTTTTGGGCGATGGTCATCGGTTTCGGCCTGGGACTTTTCCGGATGCTCGTCGACACCCCCGTCACGATTGAAGGGACGGGTTACACGGAAGGCTCATTCTTGTGGATCATCAACAACATCAATTTCCAGTACTTCAGCATTCTGATTACGATTATCTCGGCGCTCATCATGGTCGGTGTGAGCTACATGACCGAAAAACCGGATTACGCAAGGATCTCCAATCTCTCGTTCGGCACCCGCACCGACATCCACAAGTCGGAGTCGTTGGCGAGTTGGGATTGGCGTGAAGTTGTTGTGTCCATTATCGTCCTGGGCGGCATCCTCGGCGGCTATCTTTATTTCACCGGGTAGCAGCTGTGCCGTGCTGCATTCACACGACCGCTCCGGAGAGACAAACAACGCGACGCCCCCTTGAGGGGCGTTCGCATTTTGGGGATGTTGTTTCTTGTGGTATTTTCATCGACAATGCTCTGGCGGTTGTTCCTGTAGGTCCGGTCGCTGACCCGACCAATTCGGCATTCGGGAATTGAAAAGTGGACGGTTCCTTGACCGCCATCTTTTTGGCGGTTGGCGAACCGTCCTACAGTTCGTGCTTTGTGCATTCCCAAAATCGAGGTCGCTATGCGCCATCAATTCATTCTTACGATTGCCACGCTGCTCATTTCCTCATCTGCCGCCTTCTCCCAGCTCCCTCCCGAAACTCCCGCCCAGCACAACGCCCGCATGTCCTGGTGGCGCGATGCGCGGTTCGGCCTGTTCATCCACTGGGGCATCTATTCCGTGCCGGCACAGGGAGAATGGTACATGTACAACGCCAAAGTCCCGATCCCGGTCTATGAGAAATATGCGGCACAGTTCAATCCGGTCAAGTTCGATGCCCTCGCCTGGGTGAAACTCGCCAAGGCGGCAGGGATGAAATACATCGTCATCACCTCGAAACACCACGACGGGTTCTGCATGTGGGACTCGAAGGTCACCGACTACGATATCATGAAGCGGACGCCGTACCATCACGACGTTCTCAAAGAACTCGCGGCGGCATGCAAACAGGAAGGGATCCGCCTCTGCTTCTATCACTCCATCCTCGACTGGCATGAGCCCGACGCGAAGGGCGACCGCTTCCCGAAGTATCGCGAAGAGTACCTGAAGCCCGAGCTAAAGGAGCTCCTTACCCACTACGGCCCGATCGGCGTTCTCTGGTTCGACGGCGACTGGATTCCCGAATGGACCGAAGAGGAAGGGCACGACCTGTACAACTATGTGCGTTCACTCCAGCCGAACATCATCATCAACAACCGTGTCGGCAAGGGACGGAACGGCAGCATGGCGGGGATGAGCGGCTACGAAGGAGCGGCCGGCGACTTCGGAACGCCCGAACAGGAGATCCCGTCGACCGGCCTGCCGGGCGTCGATTGGGAATCGTGCATGACGATGAACAACAACTGGGGCTTCAACGCGAAGGACACCAACTGGAAATCGACGAAGACGCTGGTGCGCGACCTCGTGGACATCGCCTCGAAGGGCGGAAATTTCCTCCTCAATGTCGGTCCCACGTCGCTCGGAGAAATCCCCGAAGCAAGCGTTGAACGGTTGAAACAGATCGGCGCGTGGATGGACGTGAACAGCGAATCGATTTACGGCACGACCGCTTCGCCGTTCGCCGCAACGCCGTGGGGACGGTGCACAGAGAAGCGACTTCCGTCCGGCGGAACGCGGCTCTATCTTCATCTCTTCGATTGGCCGGCCGACGGGAACCTGGTGATCAACGGCCTGGGAACGCTGCCGGACAGCGCCGTCCTTCTCTCCTCCGCGCGATCCACGCTTCCCTTGACGACGAGCGGCGATTCGGCGGTGGTTCGACTTCCCGCGACATCGCCCTCATCGATCGACGCCGTGGTCGCGCTCGATTTCCCGGGGAATGTCCTGGTCTTCCGTCCGCCTTCGATCCCTGTCGAGCCGCCGATGTTTCTCGACAACACTGCCGTGACAATCAATACCGCCGACCCCGCCTATATCATCCATTACACAATTGACGGGACGGATCCCGGCGAAAACGCTCCGGTGTACCGCGGACCGTTTTCGCTTTCTTCAACGGCGACGGTAAAGGCGCGCTCGTTCTTCCACGGTCGACCCGTGAGCACCGTCGCGGAGGGGACGTTCACAAAAGTTTCGCCTCAACCCGCAGTGACCCCGGCATCGTCGCTCGCCGGACTTGCGTATTCGTATTATGAGGGAGACTGGGACGCTACTTCCGGACTTTGCGAAGCTCGAGCCGGTTGGATCCGGCGTTACCGAGTCGTTGAACCTCCGGATGAAGAAGAGGGACGAGCACTACGGCGTGCGGTTCAGCGGTGTACATCAAGATACCTTCGACCGCCGTCTATCGATTCATCCTCGGGTCGGACGATGGCAGCAGACTGATCATCGACGGGAAGACGGCGATCGACAATGATGGATTGCACGGGACGGTGGAGAAGGCGGCATACTGCGCGCTCTCGGAAGGAGAGCACGCGATCGAAGTGTTGTACTTCAACAAGACGGGTGATGCGACGCTCGAACTCAAGGTGGGAAGGAACGGCGAACCTGCCGAGGATGTATCAAAGTTGAGCTTGCAGCATTAGCTGGACTTTCTGAACCTCTCCCCCTACCCCCCTCCCCTGCACCTGATACAGCGTATTAAGGGGAGGGGGACGCCTGTCGGCAGGCAGGGGAGGAGAGGTTGAGAGGATGAAAACACCTTTTCAACATCGTGCTCCTTACAACGAAGCATGACCCACATCACCGACTTCATTTGTCATCTTTTATTTTATCTGCTAATTGCCTTATCCACTCATCGATCATCGAACAATGTCTTGACATTGTTCATGATCGGTTGTAGTTTTTCTTCAGAAGAGTTTCCGCAGCGACACCAGAATGTGATGATTATATTAGAGAAAGAGTTAATCGTCGCGGAAACTTCATCGCTCCCCACCTCTTCACATCTTGTTGGCATCGCAGGGTCGAATGTGAAAGGCGCTTCATCATTCTGCAATGATGTTGCAGCCGGCGATATGTGGCTCAACATGTCGTGATTGACCTGC
>CAWESL010000014.1:0-92792 GCA_963811705.1 Ignavibacteriota bacterium | reverse complement strand
CGGAGAGGGAGAGATTCGAACTCTCGGTAGAGGTTGACCCCCTACGGCGGTTTAGCAAACCGCTGGTTTCGGCCACTCACCCACCTCTCCGGGTATTGGTCGAAATTTCTACGACGGGATCAAGATACGAAACCACGCCAAGGAATGCAACGCCGAGTGTCGACCGCCTTTGACCCAATAATACAAACGCACGCGCCAGCGCAGCCGCAAGGCCTGAACGGGATCCCGAACATGTCCTGTGCCCCGATGCCAATCACGAAGAATCTTGCGAGAGACACTGAGCGATTGGCAGACTTCTGAATTCGGGGTGGAGCGATGAGCCCCGACACATTCGCAATGGTTTTGCAGCGAAAACCGAATGCCCTTTGACAGATTTTCCGCGAGACGTAAAAACGACCCCCGCCTGTGAATCGACGCCGCGATTCTTGTCCAAATTGTGCCTGACGTAACTGGCATGAATGATGTACCACACGCTGGAGAAGATGGTCATGCTTTTGTTGGCGAGCAGGTGTGGGGAACCGACTACTAACCTTGCCGTCTGACTTCAGGACGAAGGGGAAACTCCATGTTATCACATCGCTTGTTCGTATTCGCATCGGTTGTTCTTGGCGTGATGCTCGGCGGTTGCGCAAATAATCAGGACCAGGGAGTCGGAGCATACCGGGTCTCTGAAGCCGTCGTTCGGAGTACTGCCACCAATTGTCAGGCTCAATACAAATCGAACGCCGTTGTCGGCATCACGGAAGACCAGAAGTCCTTCTTCGCCTATGATTCCTCGGGCAACAAGGTGTTTAGCGCCTCTCCCCTCAAACGCGAATCCAAGGGAGTGTGGAAAGGCACGGACGAATCAACCCATGAGCAGTATACCGTGATCTTCAATAATCAGGAAGATCAATATCTCTTTTCGGTCACCCTTGCTCATGAGCAGACGTGTGTGATCTACCAAATCCCGAAAGGCAACGGCAGTTGGAGCACCTGGGCCGATTACAGTGCCTCCACTACGCAGCATCACTTTGTTGATGTCCCGCGCTCCGAGCGGCACGACGGGATTTCCGCGGTCCACGATATGCTCCCCGGCAGCGGACTGTGATCGTGCTTCGAGAGATCCCGTTGATCACGATCTCCCGGTCTACTCCGTCTCGAACGAGGCCGCAGGAATGCTGATTACGCGGAATGCAGGGGAAAGAACTCTACGGTCTTGAAGGGGGATGGAGAAGCGGCTTGAGAATGTGCCCGCTTCCAGAAGGGGTGATGATCATATTGGCGCGGGAAAGTTCGACCTTCGCACAATCCGGACAGAGCCCCGGGTCCGGCTTGATGTGAAACCGTGAGGCGAGATAGACCTCGATCGACCGCCAGGACCCCCTCCGGTCGCGCACCCGCTTGCACGAGACGCAAATCGGAAGCAGCGTGACCTGCGCAGGGAAATCGTCCACATCACGCTGCAACTGCGCGATAAGTTCTTCGCGCTCCGCCTCCGCTTCCTTCCGACGTTCCACCTCCTCGACATATTCGCGGTGGCGCCTCCAGACGTAGACCACCGAAGCCAAGACAAGAAAGATCGATACCGTCACCAGCTCATTCAGACGCCAGGTGTTATGCCGGTACAGCCAGGCGATGATCGCATCCGTGGCGTGGACACTCGCGGAAACGAAGAAGACGATGATTGCGGATACGATAAGAATCACACGATCACGCGCGGACCGCGATCGCTTCGAGAACCAACCCACGAACTTCGCCATCACCTCCTCACAATAACGGGTCTGGAAGAACAATGAGCATGAAGTATGACGTCCTACTCTTAGCGATCTTCGGCTTCTTTCGTGCATCAAACGCCGGACTGCCAGGTCACCGCCGGTGCCCGCCACTCCTCGCGCCGCCGCCGTACGACCCGCCCGAAACACTCCCGCGCGGCGCGTACGAATGTCCGGAGAACCCGTGCCCATGGAAACCGTAGTTGTGAAATCCATTATAGTAGTGCGGCCGGTACCAGGAGTAGTATCCGCTCGGATAATAGAACCACGGATCCCACGCGTATCCCCAGTACCACCAGGGATACCCAGCCGACCACGAGGAATAATACGGATAGTCGGAGGAGCGATAGGTGGATTCCGCCGCAGGACCTTCATCCTGCGCTTTGATCATCGCATTGATGACCTTCTCTGTGACGCCCGAATCCGACAACGCGATGACATCGTCCCGATTCAACTGAAATTCGGGCGCGGATCGCTTCAGAAGATTCAGGATCACCGATTCCTTGACACCTGACTTCGTCATCGTAATGACGTCCTGATTGGTCATGACAGCAACGCTGTCTCTCTCCTGGTGGGCCCACGACGATCGATGCATATACATCCCGGAATAGCACCCCGTCAGAAGCAGTCCACACCCCAGGAGAGGCAGGATAAATCGAAGACGTAGCATAATGAGTCTCCTCACAATCACGTGAGACAAACGCGATGGGCCGCTTGACGGCCCTTTTGTTGATGTGTTGGGTGATAACCGCTCTGCGATGTAGGACCGGAATTCCGATCCTTGCAAGGTAGGATGGTGGAAGCGGCAACTGGTTTACAGATTCGACAGTGTAACATACAAAAGGTTTAACTGCGTTCCAAACTAAGGAATCAGGCAGGAAGGAAGTAGATGTCCCCGCCTTCACTGCCTCCCGCTTTCTGCCTACTTCTTACTCCTTACTCCATACTCGTTTCGCTACCGCGTACTAACCGGGATAAACAGTACCTGCCCGGCGTAGATCCTGCTAGTAGATATACCGTTCTGGGCCTTAATTTGTTCCAGCTGCGTGTTGTGCGCACGGGCGATATCCCAAAGCGTCTCCCCCCGTTTGACCACATACCGGATCGTCTTGTCCGGGGCATCCTTCGAATCGTCAATCCTTGCCTGGTTCCCTGTGCTGCCCACTGCCGGCGCAACCGCCTCGGCCATCGGCTCGTCGTCAGCCGCAATCGTCTGCGACTCAGCGCCCCGGTGGATGATCAGGGTCTTCCCGGCAATGATCTTACGCCCAAAGGGAATATTGTTCCAGTTCCGGATATCGATCTGTCGCACCCTGAATTTCATCGCAATTTCGCTCAGCGTCTCTCCCCTTCTGATCCGGTAGCGCACGGTGCCCCGTTTGTCATTCTGCGAGTCGGACGATCCGGCCATCTTCCCCTGCGCAATCGCTCGCTCAAACCTTGTCCTGTCGCGTTGCGAGCTCCGATTCTGAACCGATCCGGAACGATCGATGTCGAGCGGGCTTTGCGCCCGGGCGAGTTGTGCAAGCCGTTCCGATCCCTTCAGCACGGGAATCAGAATCGCCCTTCCGCGCGGCAGTCGCCGGTATCCGTACAGCCGGTTGACCTGCGCAATCGCCGATTGCGGCACGCCGAAATGCTTTGCGATGCTCGACAGGGTCTCCCCGCGGCGGATCGTGTGAACGATGTAATCTCGTTTCTGGTCATCGGGGATCTGTGCATAGCGCGCCTTGAACGCTTCGGAGGCGCCCACGGGGATGCGGAGCCGGTAACCCGAGGACCGGGGGGGCGTCGTCCACTGCACAAGTTCAGGGTTCAATTCACGAATCGTCTCCACATCCGTCGACGCGCACCGGGCGAGGATTTCCAGGTCGACACAATCCTTCACTTCCACGGTCTCATAGTTCAGCGGCGCTTCCGGCGTGATCCCCTCAAACCCGTATTGCTCGGGATGCATCGCGATCAACGAAGCGGCGATAAACTCCGGCACGTAATTCCTCGTTTCCCTCGGAAGCTTGCGGCGGATCTTCCAGAAGTCTGTTTCACCGCCGGAACGACGAATCGCGCGATAGACTCTTCCTGCGCCGGCATTATACGACGCGAGGACGAGATACCAGTCGCCGAACTGATCGTAGAGGTCTCTCATATGCCGGGCCGCGGCGCGGGTCGCCATCTCGATGTTTCGTCGCTGGTCGTACCAGTAATCCCCACGCAAACCGTAGAGGCGTCCGGTTCCTTTCACGAACTGCCACATGCCGACGGCCTTGGCCCACGACCGGGCAAGCGGATTGACGCCGCTCTCGACCATGGTGAGATAGACGAGATCCTGCGGCACGCCTTCTTCCGCGAGGATTCTCCGCATCATCGGGAAATATTTTCCCGATTCCGCGAGCCAGCGTTCCATGTGGCTCCGCCCGCGTCCTTCGAAGAACGAGATGTTCCGCTGGACGATGTCGTTCATGACCAGCGGCACGCCGGTGGTCCGGATCACTTCCGTCGGTGCGACGGTTGTATCCGCCTCATTACTTTCGACATACTGATCCAGCTTGGCCCGCAGGGCGAAGATCGATGCCTGCGATCCCAGGCTGTCCACTTTCGAGATGTACTGCTGATAATCTTCGACGACCGCCTTGCTCAGGTCATTGAAGTCCCTGTTGTTTTCGATGTCCGGGACATAGCTGAGCTCGTTGAGAATTTCGATCGAGGTTTCAAACTGGCTTGCCGACAGAACGGAGTCGCCCGCGTCCTGCGCGTTGAGGGCGGTCACATAATGCACCCGGACATTTTCGAGCATCGTACTGATGAGGGAATCGCTGACAATCGGCTCGGGGTCCTGCGAGGTCGAATCGTTGCCGCCCGCCAGGAGCGAGTCGGACGGGTCCGCCGTGTCGGCACCCCCGGACAGATGCCCGGGCGTGAAGGATTTCCCGGGATCCATACCCTGAGAGTTCCGGGTCGTGGTACAACCTGAGAGAACCATCGCGAGTATGCCGATCGCCACCACGCTCAAGTGCAATTTCGCCATTCCTGCCCTCATGATAATTGCTCGCAAAACGCCTTGTGGAGCACGGAAGCAGCAAGGTCCGCCTGCTGCCCATCCACGACGACGGTAACATTAATTTCCGATGCCCCCAGTGAAACCATCGCAACTTCTATGCCATGCGATTCCAATGTAGCAAAAAGGGAAGGCAAAATCCCCTTCGTTCTCCTCAGATTCTCTCCAACGATACAGAAAATCGCTTTGTTCCGTTGAACCTCGACATCTGCCACCTCCCGAAGCTCTTCCAGGACAACTTCCAAGCCTTCCTCAGAGTCCAGGGTGAGCGAAATGCTCACTTCCGACGTCGCAATGACGTCCACGCTCCGTTCATGCCTGGCAAAAATCTCAAAAACACGCTCAAGGAAACCATGCATCATCAGCATGCGCGTGGAAATAATTGTGACCATCGTGATATTGCGCTTGTGCGCAATGGCTTTAACCGGGCGGGGATACGTTTGTTGCGGCACGGCGACAATCACCGTTCCCTCGACGCTGGGCCGTTTGGAATTCAGGATACGGACAGGAATGTTCTTCTTCACCGCCGGAATGATCGTGGAGGGGTGCAGGACCTTCGCGCCAAAATACGCGAGCTCTGCCGCTTCACGGAACGTCATCTCCGGTATCAACAACGCCGACGGGATGATCGACGGGTCCGAGGTCATCATGCCGTCGACATCGGTCCAGATCTGAATCTCTTCCGCATCGAGCGCTGCCCCAAGGATCGCCGCGGAAAAATCCGATCCTCCCCTGCCAATGGTGGTCGGGATCCCGCCGAGCGTCGACCCGAGAAAACCCTCCGTCACGACCACGTTACCGTTCTTCAGCTCTTCGCCGATGCGACGCTGCGCGAGCGGGACGATCTCCTCCAACAGGGGGATCGCGCGCGTGTAATCGTCGGTCGTCTTGATCACCTCACGCGCACTGACATGGACGACTTTCATCCCCTGCGTCTTCATGAATTCGGTCAGGATCATCGTGGCAAGCCGTTCACCGAACGACGCGAAGGTATCCAACGACCGGTTCGTCAATTCCCCGAGGATCGCGATGCTCTTCGCCAGATCGCGGAGTTCGTTCATCATTGCGTCCAGGTCCGACTCCAACCGCACACGAAGAGGTCCGCCAAACAGGTCCCCGATCGTTCCACGGTGTCGCGCACGCAGGCCTTCCACGAGGGCCAGACTCCGGTCGACGTCAGTGATCGCCGTCCGGGCAAGGGTCAGAAGCGTGTTTGTGACCCCCGCGCACGCGGAAGACACCACGACCACACCGCGCGGCGCGCGCTCACGGACTATCGCGGCGACATTCCGCATCGCCGCGGCATTTTCCACGGATGTGCCGCCAAATTTTGTGACGATCATTTCGCTTCAGGTTTCAGGGATGCAATTGAAAGAGCGACGTAACCCGGCTGCCGGGAATCATCGCACTTTCGCCAATTTCCCCAGCACGCTTGCCGTCTTGCCGCCGAGAGATACTTCAATCTGGTAAAAATATACGCCGTTGGCAATAGTGTCGCCGTCCTGGTCTCTCCCGTCCCAGGAAATTTTGTTGTACCCGATGACCACCTGTCCGCCCTGGAGCGCGATGTCCCGGATCTTCCTTCCGGCGACGGTGTAGATCCTGATCCTCGCCCCGTCCGGATTGACGCTCCCTGCGAGCACAAACGTAAATTCGGTCCTTGTTGAAAACGGATTCGGGAAATTGTAGACCTGCAGCAATCGCGTTTCGTCCGAGACGGTGACATCCAGCACGCGCTGGAGCGTGTCGGCCAGTGTGTTCGGATTCCGGTCCAGCAACTGCACCTTCAACACGTGATTCCCGGGGTCGAGCTGCGGGGAGAAGTTCACCTCGCCGTCGGAGACGGGGCGCGGACCGTCGATCGGGATGCCGTCCACAAGGAGTGTCCCTTCCATCACGCCGGATGTGGAAGGTCCCGCCAGTCTCGGGCGAACCACGAGTTTCGGTCGGGTCGCAACGTAGTCGCCGTCCATCAGCCCGACACCGTCGGCGAAGATATCGACCGTTCCGAGGGGCGCGCCCGTGACGGTGAATCCATAAGCGACACTGTTGTTCCCCGCGAAAAGATCGCCCGATGAATCCGCCGGAGCAACCGTCAGTTCGAGCGATACATGTCGCGAGAGGCCGGAGGTCGGAACGGTCACGGACACTGGCCGCAGACTGTCGACAGAAACACCTCCACCGGGAACGGCAAAGAGCGGGAGGAGACGGTTCTGCTGATCATAAATCCCGACCTGCAGCATGATGCTGTCGGTTCTTCGATACCCGATATTGTAGACGTTCATCGGAATCTGCACAGGGGTTCCCCGCGGGACAATAAGGTCGCCTCCCGGGTTCAACGTCTGAAGGGCGAGTTCTGCCGTCGGGGTAAAATCCGCCGACCAGGAAATCAGCCGGGGCGTGATCGCGGACTCGTTTGTGAACAGGGACGCTCCGAACTTGAATCCGGCGTAGTCTGTCGAAAATGTATTGATGTTGCGCAGGTCCACGCTCGCACTGTCGCCCGTGAAGACCCTGAGCGTGTCGATGCCTCCCGCCTTGTGAATCCCGATCATCCAGCCGCGAAGGGAAGTCAGACCGGCAGCGGTCGACGTCTGCCATTGGAACGACTGCCATCGGACGGGAACCGGAAGCAAAGGCGATTCCACCGTCCCTCCTCCCCGCCCGTAGAATGTCGGCAGCTGTTTGGCGATAACCACGGAGTCTGTCTGGAACGCTTCCATCGTCTCGCCCGGGAACCCTTTCCGCGCGATCAACGCCCACGCTTGACCATTCTGCAGTTGTCGAATCTTCGTGCTGCCGAGCCCTTCGATGGCGGAGTAGAGTGTCTCGTCGACGTTCGTTTGTCCATTCGCCATGGCGACCATCCCGACGTAGGATCCGGCCGGCATCGTCGTGAGGAACGAGGCCATACTGTCCGCAAGCGCGGGGTTTGAAGAGAGGTCAAATGATCGGAAAATGTACGACCCGTCAAAACTGCTGACCTGAACAACCATATAGCTGTTGCCGATATTCCACCAGAGGCCCGAGATGACATCGAGGCCGACTTGAATAACGGTATAGTAATCCTTGTCGGCGTTCGCGAGGTTTCCCAATGACCGGCAACGGATCAGCGTTGCGGGGCCCCCGGCGATTGTGACCCCGGAATCCGTCGGCGCGGCGTTGACGATGGTGTTTGACGCAAACTGATCCTGTCGCTGCTGGCGCCAGCGAACGAGCGGCGGGAGCGGAGTCTGTGCTTCCGTCGAAAAACTCGCATTCATCCATCGTCCGTTCCCCGAAGGACTCATCGTCCGTGACCGCCAATAAAATGTTCCGCCGGAGGGAAGGGATGGCGTGGTCCATTCGCCTGACACCGGCTTCGGGGGGACGGCGGGAGAGACGACGTGGAACGGAGAATCGAACGTTGGCACTGTGTCGAGTTCGAACGTGTATGAGATTCCGGTCGACGAAAGACCCGCCTGTGATGCGACGACGAGCCGCACAGGACCCGGCGCAACCACTTGCGCGTCGAGCGGGCGAATCGCCTGGAGTGAATTGGCGTAAACATAACGGGCAAGCGATAACGTGTTGTTTGCGGTACTGACTTCCGAGATGGAATCCGGAAGCACAACCGAAATTCCGAGCGTGTGCTGTCCGGCATTGCCACCCTGGTGCCAGGAGGTGCGGATGGAATCAACGTAGAAGACGGGTCCGACGGCGAGGTTCGACGCTACCGGGATCGTATGGCCGTTGTATGTGTCGGAGATGCTCAGCGTACCCGGTGCCGACGGGACAGTCCCGAAATTTCTCACGCGGATGGTGAGGGCGATGGCCGAATCGGCCGTCGTGGGTTGCGCAGGATCCGTCTCGAGATCGCTTGTTTGAAGCGAAAGGTCGGGCTTCACCGGAACGGCGAACTGGCTCAAAGGATCTCCCAGGAGCGGCGTCAGATACTGATGCGCAAGGGTGATATAGTTGTTGCCTCCCTGTTCCCAGAGAAGGACCCGCGACGAGGTCGTCGCCGCGCCAAGCGCCCGTGCGGCCTGCGTCATCTCTCCGAGAAAATCCTCGAGCAGGAGCGTGCCGTACGAAGGATACCCGAGGGAAGCGGACGCCCACACTCCGATGGCGCCGCGATGGTCTGCCAGAATATAGTCCTCGGCCAGCACCATCCCCGTCGGGGTCGCAAAGCCGCCGACGTTGCAGCTGACGGAGACGATGAACGGGAGCTGCCCATTCGTGTTTTGCAGACTGTAGGGGGAGCCGGCGTCCAGACCCCAGATTCGCCCTCCCGAATGTCCGAGGAACGAAACGAGCGAAATGCCGTCGTTGAAGGTTTGCATCAGCATCGGCCGCATCGACCCGTCGATGATCGCGGGGGACATTTTGTATGCGCGGATATTCTCCGCCCCGAGCGGCGCAGGGGCGGTGTAGTTGGCGATGACATAGTCCGAGGTCTGTGCAAACGAAAGGTTCTCGGAAGTGTCCCCGCCCGCCGTCATGAACAGCATCCGCTTGTCCCATTCCCCCGGCGGCGTCGCGTCGTACCCGATGACCTTCGACACGACATTCATTGCCTGGACCGAATCCATGACCGGCAGACGGCCGATGTTCATCGAGGGAATAAACGGAGAGACGGAATCGAAGCAGGCGTACCAGTTGTCGCTCGACGGGACCCCGAAGGCCGGGATGTAATCGTTCATCACCGAGGCGGCCATGTAGTGATGCGGATCCCATGATGCGTCACCCATGATGACGAGGTTCGACGGCGCGGGACCGGGCCATTGCTGATAGGCGTACTGAAGGAAGCGTTTGATGGCAAAGGGGTTGATGATGCCGTAGTTGAACTCATCATACACATCGGTGATGTCCACGACCTGGGTGCGAATCCCGCGGGTCGAGTGTCGCTGGGCAGCGAGTTGGTTCGCGGCAGACCGGAAAAGCGGGTGGGTCAGGACAATGTAGTCGGCGCCGGGAAGCGAGCGAAGGTCGACGAACTGTTTTCGCGTCAACGACACCGGGAGGCGCGCCGCTACCCGCGATGTCACCAGGTACGAGCGGTCATTCGTGAGCGTGTCGCTGAACACGACGGCGAAACTCCCGCCGGTCTCACTAACAATGGAATCGGGCGCCACCACCCTGCTGTTCGACAGATCCACAATCAAAACATCGGCGGTCGAAAAACCCGACACGCGGAATCGTGACGACGGCCGCGCCTCTGCGCCGACAACCGCGAACTGGAGGCCATCATTGACGGCCACGAGCTTCCTCCGGTACCCGATCTCAAACCAGTCCAGATAAAATTGATTGACGGTCGTCGCTGTGGGAATGGACTGAAGACGAAGGACATTGGAATTGGAGAGAAGACCGGCGGACACGGTGAACGACGGCCAGGCGCCGGTCCGCCCGTTGAAGGAGACCTGCCCGATGGACGCGCCGTTGAGAGTGAATGCCGCACTATGGTCCGGCGTTGACGCATGCGACGTCGTGCTGTACAGACGTGCCGATACCGTGGCGGTTTTCACGACGGAGGTGTCGACGTTGTCGATCGCGAAGGGATGGTCGTACACCGACCCGGGGTAATAGTATTCCCAGACCCATCCCTCGCCCGGCACGTCAAATGTATTCGTAATCTCGTCGTACCCGGTCCCCACATAGTAGTCTGTATTTTGCTCGAAGTGGACCGTGGTGTTGGCCGACGTGAGAGTGTGTTGGACAGACGCAGCGCCCGCCGCGTTGACAAAGCGGAGTCCGGGCGTCCCGCCCCAGGTCATCCACACATAGCTCGTGTCACTGAAAAAATCAGAGTACGTCGAGTCGCCGCGGTTCCGCAGGGCGAAAAAGCTGATGACGCTATCTCCCTCGACGATTGCGGGGATTTCCCGCCCCCGTTGAAACAGACGGGCCGAGGGGAGATCGGGAGTCACACCAATCGAAATGAGCGCCTGTCGCGGAATACGGTACCAGCCGTCCTGCACAACCCCCATCTTGACATACGGCGCGAGGGGATCGAACCATGCTCTTGTGGAATCTGTCAGCGCCGCGGAAGGACGCGTGACGGGCGTTTCGCGCCACTGTTTTGCCTGATCATAATTGAGAATGAGTTCTTTGTACGTCCCTTCGAAAAGAGGATCCTGCAAAGCCGGAGCAGACACTCTCGCGAAGCCTTGCGGCGCGCGGAGTCGGATCACGATTGTGGCCCGGACGATCCGACGGAGAAGATGTTGCGCGGGATTGTACTGGAGAGGCGCGATGCGGACCGGGCAAAGGACCTGTTGCCGGAACAGAAACGGCGCTCCCGCCGTTGCCGGGGCCGCCGGGAGAAATGCGTTCTGCTGGTATGTCGCCGGATCCGGTTGGTACCGGGCGATCGCCTCATGATTGTCGTCGAGGCGGAACGAGGGATACGGAGCAACGCGCTGGTCGCGTTCTGTTTCGTAGATGACATCCTTCAACTCGACATCCAGCGTTGCGCCTGCGGGGACGCCGAGATTGGCGACATCGATGGGAAGGGCGGGCGTTCCTTCAGAAGCCGGCGCCCCCCCCGCCGATTCATAATGCAGGTACCGCTCGCCGTTGATCATGATCGACCCTGAAGGGCGCACGCTGGACTCATAGACAATGGTCCAACCTCCTGCAGTCGCGGAGGCCAGCGTGAACGGTCGTGTGTGAGCGGCGGGAACGCTCCATCCAGTCTGCCCGGCGATCATGCAGATCGTGGCCAGGATGCTATTCCGTATGGCAGCGCTCATACGGCCGACCCCGAACGGAGGAGACGTTGCGCGATCACTTTTCCGATGAAGAGGGGATTTCCGACAAGGTAGCGTTTCCAGAGGCGGCGCGGCTCCTGCAGGAGGCGGAACAGCCACTCCATTCCGATCGACCGCATCCAGACGGGGGCGACCCGTTTGAGATTTGCGGCATAGTCGATGGTGGATCCGCCGAAAAGGACCATGTTGGCATTCAGACGGGAAAGGTTCACCCGAACCCAGTGTTCCTGGAGCGGCATGCCGAAACAGACGAACAAAATATTGGGGCGAGCCCTGGCGACCTCTTCAACAACGCGATCGCTCTCCCCGCCCGTCTTCGTGAAGTACCCGTGTTGCGTTCCGGCGATCCTCAATCCGGGAAATGTCCGTCGCAGATTCTCCGAGGCCTTCTGCACGGCTTCGTTTCTTCCTCCCAGGAGATAAATGGAGTACCCCCGCTGTTCACACATCGCGCAAAGATCCCAGATCCAATAGGTCAGGACAATGCGCGGAGGAAGCGCGACCCCGAGGATCTTCGCACCGAGGCGGACTCCTTCTCCGTCACAGTACACCAGCGGGGCGGCGTTGAGAAATTCCCGGAACACCGAATCCTTCTGGGCGATGTTGACGGCGTGAATATTGACGTTCGCGAAGTAGGTGTGTCCTCCTTCGTCGATCACCCGGGCGATCTTTTCGTTGAGTCCTTTGTCGTCGATCACATCGACGCGAATCCCGAGAACGTCCACGCACTCAGTCATGGGAGGAGGCCATGGTCTCGTGAATGGATCCAAGGATGGATTGCGCGACGTTCACGACTTCATCAACGCCTATGAGCGTCATGCAGGAGTCATGAGGACGGATGCAGTGACGTTGCTGACACGGCGAACAGTCGACACGATGATACAGACCGTGGAAAAGAACAGCCGGGCTCCCTGTTGGTCGGGTCAACGACGGTTCCGCCGGACCGTAGAGACCGATCGACTGCACGCCGAGAAACGTGGCGAGATGCAGCGGTCCGGAATCGCAGCCGATGAAGAGATCGGCACCTGCGATGACTCTTGCCGCTTCCATCAGGTCGCGGACTTCGACGATCGTCACCCCCGCGACGGCTGAGGCCATCTCCCTGTACGCTTCGAGCCCGGCGGCTTCCCGCGCCTGGCCGAGAACGACAACAGTCCGTCTGGAGTTCTCTGTCAGCCTCCGTGCGACAGCGACCCATCGTTCCGCTCCCCACATCCGGAACTTCCACCCCGCGAAAGGATGGAGGACAATCACTGCGTTTCGCTCCGCATCACTCTCGCGCTGGGGAAGAACCAGCGATCGCATATTCTGTGACGCAAAAGACTCCACTCCGGGCGTCATCGGAATGCCGAGAACTTCGCACACCTTGAGCGAGCGTCCGGCGAGAGGTTCTTTTGCATACATGACGTGCCTGGGACTCCCAAGTCCTAGTGCGCTGACCGCGTTGGCGCGAAGGAACGGCGTCTTCGAGCCCGAACATTCCAAAAAGCCGGCCACGGCATTTGCGCCGCTCAGCAAGGCGACAATGCCATTCAACCTTCCAGGGCCGAGACTGCAGGTGAGGCTCCACGGGGTTTGGCGGGAAATGCGCAACGCCTGGATGATCGCCAGGAGAGAAGAAGATTCCGAAATCCCGTGAATCGTGATGCCGGGATTCACGAGGCGGAGAAATCCGACATACGTTTCCCGGACAATCCAATGCACGTCCGCCTGCGGATAGGCCCGCCGGATGGCGTTTACCGCCGGGAGGGCGGTAAGAACGTCTCCCAGCCGTGTGAGTTCCACCAGAAGAACGGAATCCCGCCCGTTGCCTCCTGGCGTCGGCGGTGCGGGTTTCCTGCGCCGAACACTGAACGACCACTCAGCAACGCGCAAGAACATTGCACCGATCCATTCACCACCTCAATGAGTTCCCCGCGGACACGTGTGTCGGTCCTGCAGGCCGCCGCCGGTAAAAAGGCTAAATTTCTCAATATATAGCGATAGTCAGACAGAGTTTCAAGAATCGCTTTAAGAAATACACACCCGGCGGGGCTGATACGAAGGATCAGAGAAGAGTGGCATAGAGATCGAGCAATTTCCGCGCTGAATAGCGTGCATCGTATCGTGCGGCCACGTCGAGGGCTTGTCTTCGCAAAGAAGCCCGGAGCGCACTGTCATCCGTCCCTCTGGACAATCCTTCCGCTATCGCGTCGGGACGATGCGGGTCGACGAGAATTGCGGATCCGGCGCAGAGTTCGGAGAGTGCAGGAACGTCCGAGGTTACGACCACTGCGCCGCAACTGAGCGCTTCCAGAACGGGCAGCCCGAAGCCTTCCTCGAGGGAAGGATACGCGAACACCTCCGCCTCCCTGTAGAATGACGTGATGTCCGATTGGGGAACGAAGCCGAGGACGCGAACGGATGCATTTCGGGATGTTTCCTTGATCTCTCTTGCCAGCGACGTGGTTTTCCATCCCGGCTTCCCTGCGATAGCGAGTGTCACTCCGGAGTGCGATTGGGAATATTCGCTGAACGCGGCAAGAAGGTTGTTCACGTTTTTGCGGGGCTCAATGGTTCCCACAAAAAGGATGAAGGGTGTGCGAATGCCATACCGGCGAATTACTTCTTCGTCCGACGTTGAAGCATCAGCCGGTACACACGAGGGATCGGCTGTTGAAGGGATGATGGTGGCCTTCTCCCCCAGCCGTTTATCAAAGCGCGCGAGCCGATCATACGTCGCTCGCGAAGGAACGACAATGGCGTCGGAAACCGCGAGAGAACGGAGAAGTGCGCCGTGCCGGCTGACGACTCTGGACTCGAACCACTCTGGATGATCAAAGGAGATGAGGTCGTGAAGTGTAAGAACGCGCCGATGCCGGGTCGGAGGAGAAAAAGGATCGGAGGAATCGAAAATATCAAACGGACCGATGATCCGCTCGAGCGCCGGGTGGCGGAGGCGGTTCCAATAGAATCGCTTCACGGGACCCGGGATTCGATGCAAATCCGTGTGAGCACGGACCCCGCGCAACGAGGAGAGGCCCGTCATGTCCAGCGAGCGGGACCACCCGTGGATCACATATTCATTTTCCCGATCGAGCGAAAGGAGCGCCTTCAACAAATTGATCCGGCCGCGACCGATCCCGGTGGCCTCACGATGACAATAGCTGGCATCAAACACGATTTTCATGACCGGGTCCCCGCAAGACGCGTCACGAGATTCCTATACAGTGGGATGACTGCATCGACGCTGAATGTTGACGCGATCCGGTCGAGGCCTTCCTGCGCGAGGCCATCCCTGAGGCGCCGGTCTTCAATGAGTGTGCGGAGAGTTGTGCCAAGCGCTTCCACGTCGCCTTCGGGAAACACCGATTCGTCGATTCCGATCACGCGGGGGATCTCTCCGGATGACGAGCCAACAACGGCAACGCCGCATGCCATTGCCTCAATGAGGATCCGGCCGAACTGCTCCTTCCACAATTTCCCCGTCCTCGAAGGCAAAACAAGAATATCAAGAGACCGCAATACGGCGGGCATGAGGTCGTGGGGAACGTTTCCCTTCCAGTGCACCCTTTCTGAGACGCCGTTCGACCGTGCGAGCGCCCTCCACTCTTGTTCGCATTCGCCGCTCCCGATCATGAGGAGTTCACAATTTTGCGGGAGCGATGGCAGGGCCTGCAACAGGAGATCTCCCCCTTTGAGTGCGGTGAACCTTCCGGCAAACCCGATGGTACTCGTTGATCGGCTCCATTCGACGGATTCAAGTCCAGGACTGAAAGCTCCACTATCCACTGCGGGAGGAATCGGGGTAACATGATGATAGCCATATTTCTCGTAGATGGCTCTCGCGTCCGACGTATGAGTGATGATCGCATCGATACATGGCAGGACGCGCTCCTCAATCATCCTGTGAAGCAGGGACAACTTGTATGGATACCCCACATTCCGATAATCGATATTGCGCCAGGAGATCAATGCGATTTTGAAAGCCGCCCCGAGCTCCTTGCGAGCGTGAACGATCTGGTACGCAAGGAAATTTTCCGGCTCTGCGTTGCAGAGAACGATGTCGGGGGCGGTTGCCTTGAGGACCGGGATGAGACCGCGGTACATGACCCTCTGGTGTTTCCCACCGAAGTGGACCTCGAGAGGATGAACCGGGGGTCCGCCCTCCGATCGTTCGAACTTCTGGACCATCCCCATCTCACGCCAAATTCGCGGAGCGACGATGACAACGTCCGCAATTCCTGACTGATGAATGGCGGCATACAGAGTGCGCCCCGATTTAGAGACCGCGTTATGATCGATGATAAGGAGGCGTGGCATCAGGACACTCGTGGACTCAATGACCGCAGCAGAGAACCCAGGGAACGGTTCACCTGCCCGATGATTTCGATATCGGAAGGTCGGAACGGCTTGAGCAGTGCCCAAGACCCCAGTGTGACACCGACGAACAGGACCATGTGCGTGGCCAGGGCAACGTGGCTCTCCAGTGCGGGCACGGCAAGCAAGGCCAGTGCTCCGACGGCCGACCCGGCCAGGAGGCGCAGATACGGAGCGGGCTGCAACCGTGCGCCCACATGCCGCCGGACAAAAAAGTATGTGCAACACGTCACCAACACATAGGCGGTGGAGGTGGCGAACACGGCTCCTTCGGCTCCATAGACTGGAATGAGAAGGATGTCGCCGATGAGATTCACTCCTGCAGCGACGGCACCGATCGTGCTCACGAGGCCGACCTTGCCCAGGGCAAGAAGTGCTTCGGTATTCTCCCCTCCCCCAAAAAGCCGTCCCAGAATTCTCACCCCGGCGAACGCGCGCACAACAAACAATGCGCCCATGAATCGATCGGTGTACAAACCACGGATCACCGTCTCACCGTCCGCGAGCAGGAAAACCATGAGCGGGAGGGTAAGGGCCGAGGAGATCCGGACGACCGCCCGATAGAATTCTTTCATCCGACTGCCGTCGCCTCCCGGTTGGCGGGCAATCTCGGAAAAAAGGGCGAGGTTGATGCCGCCCATCCCCGTGGTCAGGACGATTCCGGCTGCCTGCACCAATCCCGCACCGACCTCATAAAGCCCGGTCTGGTTCTTGTCCGGACCGAGGATCCCCAACAGGACGACATCGCCATACCGGCCGAGAACAAAATCCACGATGACGTTGATCCAGAAGATTGCCCCGAAGGTGAGAATCGGCCGGATGGGAATCGCTTCCACGGGTCCCGCTATCGATGGTCGGAGGAACAACAGCAGGGCGACCACGTGCAGAGCCGACGTGCATGCGAGAACGATGACATACTGAGCGAAAGTCCCTCCGGCCGCGGCCAGGGACCCGATCACGACAATATCGGTGATCCGCACGAAAATCGAGATCGTCGCCGGGGTCCGCGTCCGGAGCTGCGCGACCATGCTCATGGCCAGGAGAGGGATGACGGATCGCATGACGGCAAACAGGGAGAACGCGATGAGGGCGAGGGCGGCACTCCCCTGATGCCCGGCGACATTCAGCACTGCCGCGACAACACCCGCGGCGATGCAGGCGAGAAGGACTCGTCCCACTGCGGCATTTCTGACAAGATACCGGATCGCAGGAGAACGGTTTTCCACAACCAATCCCGGAAGGAAACGATTGAGCGATACTTCCATCCCCACGGAACTCAGGGCAAGAACCATCTGCATCCCGCTCAAGAACAGCGCGTACAGACCGTATTCGCGGACGTCCAGGGAGCGGGCGATGACGATGCCGACCACATACATTCCCGCAGAGTCGAGAATCCTTCCGGCGTAATTCCAGACCAGGGAAGTCGCAACCTCGCGCGGAGATTTCATGTCCCCTTCCCCGTCAGGCGACGGTAGACAGAGAGGACCCGGTCGACGATCAGGGGCCAGGCATACGCTTCCGCACGTTTCCGGGAGTTCTCGCCCATTGCCGAAAGACGTTCCGAATCGTCCAGGAGATCTCCGATCTTTGCTGCAACATCATCGGCATCGCGTTGAACAAATGCGCCGTTGACCCCGTCGACGACAAGTTCCTCGGTTCCATTGACTCGGGTGACCAGAAGCGGAAGACCCGCCGCAGCGGCTTCCACGGTTGCCAGAGAGAACGCTTCATAATACGAGGGCATGACGAAGAGGTCGGCGGCAAAGTAGAGTCGCTCGACCGCGCGTTGACTTGGCAGGAAACGAACGCGGGACCCCAACCCGAGACGCCCGGCCTGGTTCCGGAATAACGTCGGATCATCCTCCCCCGAGACGATCAGCCAGAGGTTCCGCCGGCGCAGTCGGCCGAGTGCATCGACAATGATGTGCACTCCTTTCCGCCGGAACTCATTCGCGACCAGGAGGAGGACGAACGCATCGGAAGGGATTTCAAGTTTATTCCTCACCTCAAGGCGATCGTTGACTTTGCTTCGGGGATCGAACGCGTCCAAATCCACTCCATTCGGTATCACGCTGATCCTTTCAGCCGGGACTCCGTACTCCTCCCGGATTTCGCGCTGCACTCCCGGCGAGACCGCGATGATCTGCTTGCAGGGGCCATCGCGAAACAACTTCCGTTCGTTCCGGAGTCGGAGGGCGTCCACGATGCCGCGGTTTCGCATCGATCGATCGGGTTCCAGAGCCGATCGCACGGCCAACGCACGCGCATGACAACTCTGCGCAGTCACGACGTCGCCGAACGGGACCTCGCCGTGTGTATGAATAATATCGGGGGACAATCGAACGCAGGCCTTGCTGCTTGCGTTCGCAAAATGCAGGAACTCGATGAAGTGCGGTCGGGTGAACACCCGGAGTCTGTGGAGGGAAATCTCCGTGGAAGTGATGTCGCTCCGGTACGCATGCAGGTAGTGAACCTCGTGGCCGCGTCGGGCGCACCCTTCCGCGACTGCCACCGCTGCGCGCGGAATCCCTCTCGAACGGGTGCAGTCGCTATGGACGTGGACGATACGCACTACTGTCCTCCATGACGCTGTAAACGACTGCGCTGTAGGCGAACCGTTCTCGTCTGCCAACGCTTGCAATCTTGACGATGCGCCGCCCACCCGCCCCGGCCAAATCCTCCAGCCGCTTGAACGCATTGGCATGCCACGCATCGTCTTCGGACGGATCGAACGATCGTGTCATGACGATTCTCTCGACCGACCGAAGTGCTTCTCTCCCCTTCTCATCCGAAAGAAAGACGTCCGTAAGGAATCCGACATCCGTTCGTTCTGCACGAAGCTGCCAGAACAAACTCGGAGAGCCAAGGGCAAGCACCCTGCAGCCGACCGGCAATGTGACGGAGACCCGCGCAAAGAGACCTTCAATCGCCGCGGCATGTTCACGGTTCATTCGGTCGATTCCGGCGTAGAGGGCCCCGAGGTACACGACAAAATTGAGGGCCAGCGCAGCGGTAAGAACCCGAGCGACCTTCTGTGCGCGCCAGTGGATTCTCCATGCACCGTTTTGAAGCGTTCCCGCGACGATCAGAAGCACAACGGGTTGCAGCAACAGCTGATAGGCATGCTCATAGGTCATCGCGATGGTGCAGGTCAGCACACAGGCGAGTATCGCCAGAAGAGTCGAAGGAACGCCTTCACGCCACCGCCGGAGGAGGAGTGCTATTGCCGCAGCGACGGAGCCAACGGTCGCCAACCCGAGGAGGGGAAGATACCTGAACCTGGTGAACATCGTCTCCAACGATTCAGCGGTGCTCCAGTTCTTCCTTCCAAATTGATACGACATCTGCTCAATGAATGCAGGGACGTTGGAGAAAACATGCATGCCCCAGACTCCCAGGCCAAAGAAGAGCGGCACGCAAAACGCCGCAATGTTCCGAAATCGGAAGGGATCGGGTTCAGTTTTCCTGAACGCGAGCCAGGCAAGCACCGTGGCTGGGGCAGCAAGGCCCAGAGGATGGCTTAGGACTGATAACGCAGAGGCGATCCCGGCGACAACCCATCGCCACAGCGAATTTCTCTGCGAGGCCTTCAGGGCGAAATACAGTGTGGACAGGATCAACACGAGGCAAAAAATGTCGACCCGCCCGAGTTTTGAATAGATCACAAAGTACGGATCGAACGACAGGAGCCAGACAGCGATCCGGGCTTCTCCTACGCCGACAAAGCGCTGCCCGACAAGATAGGTCAAGATCAACGCCAGCACACCAAGGAGCATCGAAAATACCCGAATGACGACGAGCGTAAATCCGAACGTTTTCACGACACCCGCCAGGACCCAGGTATAAAGCGGCGGTTGCCAGTACACCCCATCGGCCATCCCAACCACAATATGCGAGACCATTTTTCCCTCAGTCGCCAGGTTCATCGCCGGCTCCGAGTACAGCTCTTCATCGGTTTGGGGGGGGAGATACGAAAGGAAGAGACTCCCGGCACAAATCATGTAGAGGGTGATGGGGAAGACGAGAAATGGCAACGATCGAATGCGATCCTTCAACATCGTCTTCAATGAAGTGCTCACCACGAGGTGATCAAGAATGGTTCAGAGGCAGGTTTGCTGTTCAATATACACCAACCGCATTACACCTTCAAACACTGGCGGAGGACATGATTGCATTTTCCGCGTGTTCACCGTATATTTGTTTCACTTTTGAACCGCACTGGAAGTCCGCCTGTCTGGAGAGGTGCAGGAGCGGTTGAACTGGCCACCCTGGAAAGGTGGTATACTCGTAAGGGTATCGTGGGTTCGAATCCCACCCTCTCCGCGTTGTTCACGTTGCCCGTTTCCTCGCCGTGTGCATCCCCTTGCATCCGAGTCGAGTCCTCTCTATCTTGCCTCTGTCCTCCGGGAATCACTCCATGCGTCTTTCACTCGCCATCCTCCTGTGTGCGTGTTTTTCCGTGTCCCCTGCGCAGACCGTCAACGTCATCACGATTGACGCGACCATTAATCCCGCCATCGCCGAATACATCGGGGCTGAAATTGACGCCGCCCATCGCGACGGTGCCGAGTGTCTTATCGTCAGGCTCAACACGCCGGGCGGGCTGCTCAAATCCACCCGTGTCATCGTCTCCTCGCTCCTGACCTCGCCCATCCCGGTCATTGTGTACGTATCGCCGTCCGGGGCGCAGGCCGCGTCCGCCGGCGTGTTCGTGACGCTTGCGGCGCACATCGCGGCCATGGCGCCGGGCACGAATATCGGCGCCGCCCATCCGGTCGGGATGCAGGGGGCGGAGCCGGATTCCATCATGAATGAAAAGGCGACCAACGACGCCGCGGCCTTCATCCGGACCATCAGCGAAAACCGGCACCGGAATGTCCGCTGGGCCGAGGACGCCGTGCGGAAAAGCATTTCGATCACCGAAACTGAGGCACTGAAGGATTCCGTCATCGACGTCATCGCACCGACCGTCCGTGCCCTGCTGGACAGCCTCGACGGCAGGTCGGTGGATCTCGGCGGAACGCAGGTGGTCCTGAAGACCCGCGACGCGCGCATCGTGGAGCGGGAAATGGGAACCAAGAACAAGCTCCTCGATATTCTGAGCGACCCGAATATCGCCTACATTTTCTTCCTGCTCGGCGTGTTCGGCATCCTCTTCGAGCTGTACAACCCGGGCGCGATCCTTCCCGGGGTGGTCGGGGTCATCTCCCTGATCCTGGCGTTTTATTCTCTCCACACCCTTCCGGTGAATTATGCGGGCCTCGCACTCATGATCTTCGGTGTCATCCTGTTTATCGTCGAACTGAAAGTGGCGACGCATGGACTCCTCGCCATCGGGGGAATCGTCTCCCTGCTTCTTGGCTCCGTCATGCTGATCAGTCCGGAATCGTCGCTGGACATGGTCTCCCTCTCGTGGACCGTCATCCTCGGCGCCGTCGGATTCACGGCGTTCTTCTTCCTCTTTGCGATCGGCATGGGCGTCAAGGCACAGCAACGGAAGCCGACCACCGGGCTTGAAGGGATGCTGGGAGAATCGGGACTGGCAACGACCGACCTGACGCCGGAAGGAACCGTGCGGGTGCGCGGGGAGTTGTGGCGCGCACTGGCATCCGAAGGGAACATCGGACGCGGAGACCGGGTCATCATCACCGCCGTCGAAGGACTCCTCCTTCGCGTCCGAAAAGGCTGACTTCTTACCACTGCTGCATAACCAACGGAGCGACTATGGAAGCGTTCACTGTTCTCATTGTTCTTGCGGTGATTTTCGGCGTCATCATCCTCTCCAATGCCGTCCGCATCCTTCCGGAGTACGAGCGCGGCGTCATCTTCCGCCTTGGACGTCTTGTTGGACTCAAAGGGCCGGGCATCATCTTTCTGATCCCGATCGTTGACAGGATCACACGCGTGAGCCTGAGGACGGTGGTCATGGACATCCCGCCGCAGGACGTCATCACGCGCGATAATGTTTCGGTCAAGGTGAATGCGGTCGTCTACTTCAGAGTCGTTGATCCGAACAAGGCGATTGTCGAGGTCGAGAATTATCTCTTCGCGACGTCACAGCTTTCCCAAACGACGCTGAGAAGCATTCTTGGACAGTCGTCGCTCGACGAGCTTCTCGCCGAACGCGACAAAATCAATGCCGACCTTCAGAAGGTCATCGATCTCCACACGGAGCCCTGGGGAATCAAGATCTCCAATGTCGAAGTGAAGCAGATCGACCTGCCGGTCGAGATGCAGCGCGCGATGGCCAAGCAGGCCGAGGCGGAACGGGAACGACGCGCGAAGATCATCCACGCCGAAGGCGAGTTCCAGGCAAGTCAGAAACTGGCGGACGCGTCGACCATCATCGAAAAGCATCCGATGGCGTTGCAGCTCCGGTATCTCCAGACACTGACGGAAATCGCGTCCGAGAAGAACTCGACAACGATCTTCCCGATTCCCATCGACTTGATTGCGCCCTTCATTCAGAATTTCGTGAAGAAGTAGGCGTGGGGCTGATTGAACGATGGTCCCTCCATGTCCACACTTCTTTCAGGATCGAATTCCGCCGCTCGCCTCGTAGGCCTTCACCGGCACGGTGAAGGCCTGATGAGGCTCTACTTCCGCGAGTCCTCGGGCATCCGTGTTCAGGACGAACGCTTCTACCCCTTCTTCCATCTCTCCGACAGCAACCTGATCAAACGCTTCGGCCGCAAGCATTGGTTGAAAGAGCTCACCGGCAGCGGGTTCTACCGGTATCTCTGCGTCTTCGAGGACTGGGCCTCGATGTGGGAAGCCGTCCGCATTGTCATGGAGGAATCCACGCGGATGGAATTTGCGCGTGCATCGTCGTATGCCGATGTGGAGCAGCTCCACCTTCTGCCCGATCCCACGACGCAGTTCCTCATGCAGAGCGGATTCACGCTGTTCAAAGGGGTGGACTTTGACGACCTCGTCAGGATGCAGCTCGATATCGAGACGTATACTTCCGGCCCCCACCGGTTCAGCAATGCGCGCGTCCCCGGGGACAGGATCATCGTCATCTCGCTGTCGGACGCTCGCGGCTGGGAGCATGTCATCGATGGACGGCGGAAGAACGAAGAGGCAATGCTTCGCGAGCTCATCACCGTCATCCGGGAACGCGACCCGGACATCATCGAAGGACACAATATTCTCGGGTTCGATCTCCCCTACATCATGACACGCTGCGGTCTCCACGGAATGACGCTCCCCATCGGTCGGGACGGAAGCGAGCCCGCGCTGATTGGACGCGGCTCGGGGGCCGAGACTGAGGAAGTCACCCTCGTGGAAATCGCCGGCAGGCACGTTGTCGACACCTACCTCCTCGTCCAGAACTACGACGCCGCGAAGCACTCCATGGAAAGCTATGGGTTGAAATATGCGGCCCGGTTTTTCGGCCTCGCGTCGGATTCCCGGACGTACGTCGAGGGCGACAAGATCGCGTGGTACTGGGACAATGATCCTCAAACGCTCCTCGCGTATGCCCTGGACGATGTGCGCGAAACAGGGGCCCTGTCAACGCACCTGGCGGGAAGCGCGTTTTACCTCTCGCGGATCGTCCCGCTGACTCTCGGGAACGTGATTCGGGGCGGCTCGGCGGCGAAGATCGAAATGCTCCTTCTCCGCGCCTATCTTCATGCGCGCCGCGCGCTTCCCCGCCCCGAAGCGGGGACACAGACGACGGGGGGGTACACCGATCTGTTCCTCACCGGCCTCATCGGGCCCGTCGTCCATGCGGATGTCGAATCCCTGTACCCCGCCATTATGCTGTCGCAGCGGATTGAACCTGCGACGGACCATGGAGGGATTTTCCTGCAGCTTCTCGAAGAACTCACCGCGATGCGCATTGACGCCAAGCGCGCCATGCAGTCGGCAAAGATCGCGAAGGAGCGGTCTCGCCTCGACGCGGTGCAAACGTCCTTCAAGATCCTGATCAATTCCTTCTATGGCTACCTCGGGTACAGCCGCGCCCTCTTCAACGATTATGCGTCTGCCGACAGTGTGACGAAGGCCGGGCAGGTCATTCTCCGCTCAATGATCCAGAAGATCCGCGAAGACGGCGGAACCGTCATCGAGGTCGACACGGATGGCGTGCTGTATCTCCCGCCGCCGGGGACCGAATCCGAAGTGCAGGCGCGGGCGCATGTGGGGTCGATATCCGCACGCATGCCGCGCGGGATCACGGTCGCCTTCAATGGCATGTATCCGAAAATGCTCAGCTACCGGAAGAAGAATTACGCCCTCCTCGAACCTGACGGCAGGATTACGATCAAAGGCTCCTCGCTGATCTCGCGAAGCATGGAGGCGTTCGGTCGGACGTTTGTCCGGGACGCGATCGCCCTGTTGCTCAAGGAAGACATTGCCGCGCTGCACCGGCTCTACCTCGACCTCTCCAATAAGATCGCGATGCGGGCGCTCGATGTGCGTGACCTTGCCCGCAGTGAAGTGTTGCGCGATCCGCTCGCAGTCTACATCGAAGAAGTCCGGGGAGGGAAACGCAATCGGAGCGCGGCATACGAAGTCGCGATCGCTTCGGGGAAGGAACTGAAACCCGGCAGCCGGATAGCGTATTACATCACGGGGTCCGACGCGAACGTCCGGGTGTTCGACAATTGCCGGTCGGTCGACGAATGGAATCCCAACTTCCCGGATGAGAACTCCGCATTTTATCTCCAGCGCCTCGACGAGTTCGCGTCGAAATTCAAGGATCTGTTCCGCCCCCAGGATTTTAGCGAGGTGTTCGCCGCGGAAGGACTATTCCCCTTCGACGCGACGAAGGTTGGCCTGCTTGTCTCCGAAGTCGGCGGCGAGCTGCCGCCCAGCGACGACACGCCTCCGGAGGCGGCACCGTAGAGCCCGCAAGACAACGGCCCCTCTTCTTTGTTCACCCCGAGCGCCACGAAACGCATTGTGACCGGTAGCTCTCCACCCGATGCTCTACGTCCATTGAAGACTCTGATTATCATAGTATATTTTTGTCCACATGAACAGGAAATCTGCTAATTTGCTTGCGCATTATCGTAGTAAAGCTTGACTTTCCCTGCGATTTTCATTATTTTTGCGACCAGCTTGACGCGCACTCTTGTTGGGATAAGGGTCGTCAGTGCGTGCCCGTTTCCGCCAAGCCACGAAGATCGAAGTCCCCATATCTTTTCCGCACTGAAGGAACTCTACGATGGAGACTGGCACTGTGAAGTGGTTCAACAACGCGAAGGGATACGGTTTCATCACAAGGGCGAACGGCGAGGATCTCTTCGTGCATTTCAAGTCCATCCTTGGCGATGGCTACAAGACGCTGAAGCAGGGACAGCAGGTGGGGTTTGAAGTAGAAGAAGGAGCGAAGGGTCTTCAAGCGGTGAACGTCAGTAAGACCGAGACGGAACAAGTAAAGCAGAAGTAATCATTCCGTCAACGAAGTCTCATTTTTTGCCTTCCCCTCGACGACGCGTCGCAGATACTCGACAATTGTCTGCGTTGACGTCCCCGGCGTAAAGAGGTCTCCGACGCCGAGTCGTTTCAACTCGTCGATATCCTTGTCGGGGATGATCCCTCCGCCGAACAGGATGACATCCTTCAGGCCTTCCGCCTTCATGATCGAGAGAATCTTTGGGAAGATCGTCATGTGAGCGCCGCTGAGGATCGAGACGCCGATCGCATCGACATCTTCCTGGATCGCCGCGTGGACGATGACTTCCGGCGTTTTCCGGAGACCGGTGTAAATCACTTCCATCCCCGCATCGCGCAGCGCGGCCGCAACCACTTTCGCTCCCCTGTCGTGCCCGTCGAGTCCCACCTTTGCGATGAGCACACGGATCGGTCGTTTCATTGCCCTGAGTCCTTTCCCTGGAGCGTGACCACGCCCAGACGAACGAGTGACGTATAGAGTGCCGACAGCGGAAGTCCGACCACATTATAATAACACCCTTCAACGCGCTTCACAAACACCGCCCCGTAGTCGTCCTGGATGCCGTAGGCTCCGGCCTTGTCCATCGGTGATCCGCCCCTGACATAGTCGAGGACTTCTTCTTCCGGAAGTTCGCGAAAATGAACCACCGTTTCTTCGACGCCGATCATCGACGTTCCCGAGGGACAGTCGACAAGCGAGAATCCGGTGTGCACGCGATGCGCGCGCCCGCTCAAGCGCATCAGCATGCGCGCCGCGTCCTCCGCGTCGACCGGTTTTCCCAGCATCAGGCCGTCGATCGACACAATTGTGTCCGCCCCGATGACGCATCCGTTTGCCGTGACCCGGGCCACGGTCATTGCCTTTTCGGCGGCAAGCCGCATGGCATTTTCCGCCGGCGATTGATCAGGAAGAAAATCCTCGGGGATGTCGCACGGAACAACCGCGGGCTCGAACCCGATTTGCCTGAGAAGGTGGAGGCGCCGGGGCGACCGGGAGGCAAGGACCAGCGGCTTGGTGAGACGGTTCATACGAAGGAACAAAAAAGGGCGACACTTGCGTATCGCCCGATGACCGAGCGAACAACGTTCACGGTGCCCCCTCGATGGTTCAACGGAACATCGCCTTGATACTCCCCCACGTCCGTTTGACGCTGCTGACGTTTCTCGAGATGAGCTGGGTATAATACTGTTCCGGCCCGACCTGGCTGCCGGTGCCATCGACGGGGGTGATGCGATAGCGATAGAACGAGTCCGTCGTACGGAACGCTGTGTCGTCGACGAACAAGTACGACTGGCCGCTCCCTTTGGCGGCGTATCTATCCACGAGCATGAGGAAACTCCCATCGGAAGCGGATCGTTCGATCCGGTAGGCAGCGACGCCAGCTTCATTGTCGCTGGTCCAGCGGATGGAAACCCCGTTCGACTGGGATTCAGCGCTCAGACTCCCGTCGCGGACAACGCCGCAGACTGCGATGCCTCCGAGGACAACCAGCAAGAACGCGACACCGGTAATGCGTGGTACCATTGCGGTTGCTTTCCAGGAATGACGGCGGAATATAGCTTTCGCCGCGAAGAAAATCAATCTATTTTTAGGCAGAATTTTATGCGGTTCCTGCCCGCCAAACGCACATACGGCAAGCCAGCCCCTCGACTCCGTCCCCGAAAGCGGGACGTCGCTCGGGGCGCCGCTGAACAACGCGTTGTGCGGAAGGCGGGCTTGCCCGCCGAACGCACGCTTTCAAACTCGACATCATACAACGAGTGCGGAAGGCGGGACTTGTCCGTCCCGATCCCCACGATCAAGGGATCGGGACGAGATCCCGTCCCGCTTCGCGGGACGGAAACCCGCATGCCTTGTGGGCGCCGAAGAAATAACCTTCGACTGCGCAATTTAAGAACACTCTGTGCGGAAGGCGGGCTTGCCCGCCGAACGCACGCTTTCAAACTCGACATCGTACAGCGAGTGCGGAAGGCGGGACTTGTCCGTCCCGATCCCCACGATCAAGGGATCGGGACGAGATCCCGTCCCGCTTCGCGGGACGGAAACCCGCATGCCTTGTGGGCGCCGAAGAAATAACCTTCGACTGCGCAATTTAAGAACACTCTGTGCGGAAGGCGGGCTTGCCCGCCGAACGCACGCTTTCAAACTCGACATCATACAGCGAGTGCGGAAGGCGGGACTTGAACCCGCATGCCTTGTGGGCGCCACCCCCTCAAGATGGTGCGTCTGCCAATTTCGCCACTTCCGCAGTGCAAACGAGCCTTCAATAGCCCGAAAGGTATGAACAGAGGGAAAACAAAGGAATTCAATAGAGCCAACGACGATCGTCGAAGGACACCTAATATAAAAAATGGACACGAGTTGTGCAAGCCCCGACCCGTGATTTTCGATGATTCCAAGCCATTCGCGCTAATCCAGGCATTCGTCAATATGGTCGGTTCTACGCCTCAAGAGGTCGACTTCCGGAATTCTCCAATCCAGAGATCATCCCGCGGCCGCCATCACCCATTCTACAGGCGCTGGTCGATTGCCGGTTGGTATGGATTTTGTCATCGGTGATAGATGACAATCCGTGGTACATTTCCTAAGGTGACTGGCGGAAAAAGAGTCGGAGAGCGAGACAAATTTCTGGAACGAGATCCAACATGCGAGACGAAAAGTTGTTCAAGCAGTGCTTCACCTTTATCCCGAACGAGCTCCTGCTCAAGAAAGGAGAATACGATGACCAAGGTCGTTCCGAGGAAAAACGACCTTGCTTCAGCCGAAGCATGCTCGACGAAATTCGAAGCAAGGGCGCGGAAAAAGTCCGACACCGAGGTATCGGAACTCGAACCGTCGAACCTCCGGAACATCCTGAATCTGTGCCGGCTCTCTGAGGCCTGCGCGGCGGCAGGAAATGCCGACAAAGCCAGAGCGATCCGCAATGCGTTCGTCAGACCGTTGGTGAGACCGCAGGTGTGACGGGGAAGGAAAGCGGAAAAAATAGTGGAACCGGTGATCGGGTTTTAGTAGTATGTACTCCTCAGCAAACGCCTGTCTCACATCCGGTATCTCTACCATGCGCCACTCCCGTCCCCTGTTGCTCCTCCTCGTCCTGCAGCTTGCCTGCTCCCCTCTCTTCGCGCAACAGGAAGCCCGCCTGCTCAGGTTCCCGGCCATTCATGGTCAGCAGATCGCCTTCACGTATGCCGGCAATCTGTACACCGTTCCGTCCCACGGCGGCGTTGCAAGAAAACTGACCAACGACGTCGGGTTTGAGGTCTTCCCCAGATTTTCTCCCGATGGGAAGACCATTGCATTTACGGCGCAATATGACGGAAACACGGAGGTGTACGCGATGCCGGCGGCGGGGGGGGTTCCGAAGCGTCTGACCTACACCGCGACGATCGGGCGGGACGATGTCTCCGACCGGATGGGACCGAACAATATTGTGATGACCTGGCAGGACGATTCGCACATCGTGTATCGATCGCGCGGCATTGAATGGAACGACTTCAAGGGTCAGCTTTTCGTCGTGCCCTCCGAAGGCGGACCATCGGTGCAAATTCCGTTGCCGCGGGGAGCGTGGTGTTCGTTCTCCCCCGACGGCAAGAGGATGGCGTACAACCGCGTGTTCAGGGAATTCCGGACGTGGAAACGGTACCGTGGAGGACAGGCGGATGATCTCTGGATCTACGACTTCCAGTCCAAGACAACGACCGACATCACCAACAACCCCGCACAGGATGTGTTCCCGATGTGGAACGGGAACAAGATCTACTTCGTCTCGGATCGCGACACCAACAAGCGGATGAACCTGTACGTGTACGATCTCGGGACGACGGCGACGACGAAACTCACGGATTTCGTCGATTTCGACATCAAGTTTCCGTCGATGGGAGACAGCGCCATCGTCTTCGAGAACGGGGGCTACCTTTATCGCTTTGATTTCGCAACGCAACAGGCACAGAAAGTCCCGATCTCGATCGATGAAGACTTCGACTCCGGTCGCGGCGGCTGGCGCGACGTGAGCAACGAGATCACCAACTACGAAATCGCTCCCGACGGCAATCGTGCTCTCTTCGGCGCTCGCGGCGATGTGTTTACGGTTCCTGTGAAGTACGGCAATACGCGCAATCTCACTGCCACGCCCGGCGTTCACGAACGCGACTCAAAGTGGTCCCCGGACGGTCGATGGATCGCGTACATTTCGGATGCAACCGGCGAGGATGAAATTTGGATTGCGCCCCAGGACGGCAGCGGCACAGCGCGACAGATCACCGAAGGCGCCGATACGTACAAGTATCAGATCTACTGGTCGCCGGACAGCAAGAAACTGCTCTGGGCGGACAAGAAACTCCGCCTCCAATTCGTCGACGTTGAATCGAAGAAGGTGACCCTCGTCGCGCAGGCAACCGCCTGGGAGTTCTCCGACTACTGCTGGTCGCCGGACAGCAAGTGGATCGCCTACGCGCGTCCGGAAGAAAAAGTCATGACCAAGATCGAATTGTATTCGGTCGAGAGCGGCGCCACCGTTGACGTCACCGATGGATGGTTCGATTCTTCTGCCCCCGCGTTCAGTTCCGACGGGAAATTCCTTTTCTTCGTCTCGGACCGGAGTTTCAATCCGACCTACGGCCAGCTTGAGTGGAACCACATCTATCGCGATCTCGCGAAAATCTATTTCGTCGCACTTGCCAAAAGCGTCCCCTCTCCTTTTGCGCCGAAAAGCGACGAAGTGAAAATCGCGACGGCGGAGAAGAAGCCCGAAAAACCGGACGAGAAAAAAGAGAAGGAGAAAGTGAAGACGATCACGGTCGCTGTCGATACCGGAGGCATCCAAACGCGCATCGGATCCCTTCCGATCACCCCCGCGTCGTATCGGAACATCCAGGTGGTCGGCGACAAAGTGTACTACATCAGGAACGGAAGCAAAGACGAAAAGCCGAAACTGTTCCTCTACGAACTCGACAAGCAGAAGGAAACCGAGCTCGGAGAGATCAACGGATTCGAGATTTCGGCCGACGGGAAGAAGATGCTCGTCAACCAGGCAAAAAGCTACGCGATCATCGACCTCCCCTCATCACGCGTCGAAATCAAGGAGCCGTTGAATCTCGGCGACATGAAGGTCAACCTCGACCTCCACGCGGAGTGGAACCAGATCTTCCACGAGTGCTGGCGTCAGATGCGGGATTTCTATTTCGATCCGCATATGCACGGGGTGAATTGGGATGCGATCGGGAAAAAGTACGCCGCGCTTCTTCCGTATGTCAACCACCGCACAGACCTGACCTATATTATCGGCGAGATGATCGCGGAGCTCAACAGCGGCCATTCGTACGTCGGGGGAGGAGACTATCCCAAACCCCAGCGGATCCCGATGGGACTTCTCGGCGCAAAGCTTGATCGCGACCCGGCTTCGGGTTACTATCGGATCGCGGAAATCCTCAAGGGCCAGAACTGGGATCCGTCGCTCCGTTCGCCCCTGACCGAAATGGGCGTCAACGTCAAGGCCGGCGACTACATCCTGGCTGTGAACGGCATGCCGACCAACCGCATGCCGGACATCTATGCATCGCTGGTGAACACGGCGGGAAAGCAGGTCACGCTCCGCGTGAACGCCCAGCCGAAGGACGAGGGCAGCCACGAGACGGTCGTGGTCCCCACGGGGGATGAGCAGGACCTCTACTACTACAAGTGGGTCGAGGAGAATATCGAGAAGGTCACGAAGGCGACTGACGGACGCGTGGGATACGTTCATATTCCGGACATGGGTTCGGTCGGGTTGAATGATTTCGTCAAGTATTATTATCCGCAACTCGGCAAGAACGGCCTGATCGTCGACGTGCGCGGCAACGGCGGCGGCAACGTCTCACCGCAGATTATCGAACGGCTGGGGAGACAGCTTGCGATGATCGACATCGCGCGGAACACCGCGCCGTCGCTGGACCCGACGGGAATGCTTCTCGGTCCGAAAGTCATGCTCATCGACGAGTTTTCGGCGTCGGACGGCGATATCGTCGCCTATCGCTTCAAGAAATACCATCTCGGTCCGCTTGTCGGAAAGAGGACGTGGGGAGGAGTCGTCGGAATACGGGGCACGCTTCCGTTGCTTGACGGCGGTTATCTGAACAGGCCGGAATTCTCGCGGTACGACACGGAAGGAAAAGAGTGGATCATGGAAGGCCACGGCGTCGATCCTGACTACGTGGTCGACAACGATCCGGCGAAAGAATACGCCGGCGACGACCAGCAGCTCGACAAAGCGATCGAACTCATCAAGGCCGAAATCGCGAAGATGCCGAGAGAGTTGCCAGGCCACCCGCCGTACCCGGACAAGTCGCGTTAGCGCTCCCTCTCGACGGACATCGGCGGCAAGCTTCCGTTCGCCCTCACCGCCGGACGCCCCTTCTCGGGCGACGGCAAGGCATGGGGCGAGGAGCGCGCCGGGCCTTCAGCAATCGTGAACTTGCTGACGAGGGTTTCCAGGTTCTCCGTCAGGCGGTTCAGGTCTTCCGCCGCCCGGGCGATCTGCTGTGTCCCGGTGGCTGCCTGCGCGGTGACCGAACTGATGGCTTCCACGTTCTGGCTGATGATTTCGCTTCCCTTCGATTGTTGCTCGCTTGCGGCGGCGATCTGCGTTACCATGTCCGTCACGCGTTCGATCACGTCAACAATTTCGCGAAGCGACTCGCCGGATTTGTCGGCGAGCATGATGCCGGTTTCGACTTCTTTCGTCCCTTCCATCATCGACGCGACTGCGCCCGCGGTATCGGTCTGGATGCGCTTGATCATCGTAGCGATCTCCTTGGTCGCCTTCGTCGTCCGCTCTGAGAGCTTCCGGACTTCATCGGCCACCACCGCGAAGCCCCGTCCCTGGTCTCCCGCCCGCGCGGCTTCGATCGCCGCATTGAGTGCGAGCAGGTTGGTTTGATCGGCGATGTCGTCAATGACGCTGACGATTTCGCCGATTTGATTGCTGGATACCCCGAGCTCCTTAACTGTTTGCGCCGAATGGGCGACGACCTGGCCGATTCTCTTCATTCGGGTGATGGTTTCCTCGACCACTTTTTCGCCGTGCTCCACCGATTCGCGCGAGCGTTTTGCGGTCACCGCGGCCTCCCGGGCATTCTTCGAATTCTCCAGGATGGTCTTGGACATTTCTTCGACCGCATTGACCACTTCCTGCGTCTGGCTCGTCTGCTCCATCGCCCCGGCCGCGAGTTCCTCGGTGCTCGAGCTGATCTGGGTCGCCGCGCTCGACGTCGCCCCGACAGCGCCGGAGACATCCGCTAATGCGCGTTGGAGCGACTCGGCAACCGTGTTGATGCTTGCCTTCAGCTTCTGATGGTCGCCGGAGTACTCTCCGGAAACCCGTGCCGTGAGATCTCCCCCGGCCATTTCCGCCAGAACCCGCGACCCCTCTTCAATCGGACGCAGCAGCGTGTCAAGCGTCTCATTCACTCCCACGACGATCGCCTGAAATTCGCCAAGATGTCGTGTGGCATCCGCGCGGGTTGCAACTCGCCCTTCGACGGCGGCCCGGGACAGGAGGCGGGAGTCTTCGACCAGGCGCGTGATGGCGATGATGCACGTGTTCAGATTTGCCTTGATGGTATTGAAGTCCCCGTTGAACTGCTCGGTGATCGCCGGAGGGATTTCTCCCCTGCTGATGCTCTCGACGTATTTCGCCGCCATGTTCAAGGGCCCGATAACGGCATCGAGGGTATCATTGACACCCTGGACCACCTTGCGGTACTCTCCTTCGTGCCGGGAAACGTCCGCCCGCGTTTGAAGTCGCCCTTCCGTCCCCGCCCGCGAAAGGATTTGCGTGTCGGTCACCAGGCGGTCGATCGCCTCCATCATCCTGATGAACGCAGGGACGAGAGCGTCGTTGGCCGAGTGCCGTCCGATGCTTTTGAGTTTTCGCAGCTCGTCGGCGTAATTTCCCGCCGCGGTGTTATTCGCGATTTCCACCATGCGCAGAAGCCGTTCCCGCACAAGATTCGTGGCACCTGCTACTTCGGCAAAGATTCCGACATACTCCCCTTCCACCTTGCCGGTCAGATCGTTCATCGCAACTTTTTGGAGGACGGCATTCGATTCGACAAGTCCGCCCAGTCCCTCGATGCACTGGTTCAGGTTGGACTTGATCGTGTTGAAATCCCCCTTAAAGTCGTCCTTGATCTTCGGCGGGATTTCACCCTTACTGATCCGTTCGACGTACGTCGCGGCGGTGTTCAACGGACCGATCACCGCGTCGAGCGTTTCGTTGAATCCGCTGATGATCTCCCGGTAACCACCCTTGAAATTGTCCGGGTTCCCCCGCGCCGCGAGGTTGCCCGAGACGGCATTGCGGGAGAGCGCCGATGCCTCCGAGACCAGACCGTTCAGCGATCGAACGACGCTGTTTAACGCGGGCCGGATCTCATCATCGTGGTCCTGAACGGCAATGCTTCCCGACAAATCCCCTGCAGCCACGTCGCGCAGCGTTTTCACCACGCCCTGCTGCAGATCTTCGGCAAACGCGTCCATCGCGTTGCTCAGGACTCCGATTTCATCGGACGTGCCTGTGGAGAGTCGCAACTTGAGGTGCCCCTTCCCGATCTCACGCATCATTGTCGCCGCACGATTCATGGGAATCGCGATGAGGCGTTTCGTGATGAAGAAAATCACACCGCCCAGAAGAGATCCCGCGAAAAGCGCTATGGCGAGGACGACAAATTCACTCTGACGCACGTGTGCGGCGATTTCCCCCGGCCTGTGCGCCGCAACCACCGTGTATCCCCACGGAGAAAACGGCCGCGACGTGACCACCCACTGCGAGGAAAGTGCGGGATCCGTTTTCCCGATGATCGCTGCAGCCGTTTCGTCGGACACACGGTCTGACTTGAACCGGATCTTGCCTTTATCATCCAATACCGCGACAAATCCTGATTCCAGGACGTGCGCCTTCGCGACAGTTTCCTCCAACGATTTCAGCGTGGAGATCGGAAAACCGGTAAACCATACGCCGATGGTCCGCCCCTGGGCATCGCGCATAGGGGAATATCCCGTGATCGAAGCCTGCCCGAGGATATCCGCAATCCCAAAATACTCCCGCCCCTCATTGATGGCGGCGATCGCTTTTCCCGTGGGGTCGAGCTTGGTCCCGATCGCGCGACTGCCGTCGTTCTTCTGAACGTTGGTCGACAAACGGATAAAGTCCATTCCCCTTCGGACGAAAAGCGTTGCAGAGCCGCCCATGAGCGATTTGACCTTGTCGACCAGGACAAAATTGTTCGCCTGAGGTTTTCCGCCAAGCAGAAGATTCGGAACGAGCTCGCTGCCAACCTGCACAGTCGGACCGAGGGAGGGCGGGCCAATGCGCTGTGCTTCGCTCTGAAGAACATGCAGCCCGGAATGAATCTGCTCATCGAGCAACATGTTCGATGTGTTCAGGATGGACTCGCTCAATCGAAGCTCTGCATCGATCTGATCTTCGGCTTGCCTCTTGAGCGAATTCTCGATGTAGTCCGAAAGCAACCAACCCGCGACGAGCATGACCAGAGCGATAATCAGCAAAGCGGGGGTCATGAACTTCCAGAGGATGCTCTTCTCGATAGCCTTCACAAGACGAAGAACGCGAATTGTCAGCTTCATGAGCGACTCTTTCCTGAGAAAACGGACTTGAATTCGCTGGAATACCCAGCGCCTCGGATATGCAAATACAAAGAAATTTTGCAAATCCCATGCCACGGGGTCAATTCACGGAAATTTGTTGGAAATTAACGACTTTCGGTAACCACACGGATTTGAGCCACTTTAATTGCTGCTATGGGCGATTTGGTGAAGTCGATGCGGGGCACTGCACGGGGACATCAGGGGGGAAGAGGGAGAACGGCCAGCTGCGCAATATTAGCATGGCGCTGGTGAGGCGTGAAGATGGAATTCAATCGCGTGGCAGCAGACAGCAGGAACGATCCTCATGGATCACGCCTGACTGTCCACTGTCAGCTGTCCGCTGTCGGCTGCTCTCTGTAGGCTGGTCTCTTTCAGCGGATCAATAGCATCTTCCGCATACCAGAGTACGAGCCTGCGGTGAGTCTATAAAAGTACACGCCACTAGCAAGGTTCGTCCCGTCAAAGACAAACGTATATTTCCCCGAGGGGTAACTGCCATTGGCGAGGGTTGCCACTTTGCGACCGAGGATGTCGAATACTTCCAGCCGAACATCACTGTTCACTGTCCACTGTCCACTGATCACTGTTTTCGGATTAAACGGATTCGGATAGTTCTGATCCAGCCCAAAGGCAATCGGCGCCCCTTCGGACCGGCCCGCGACCGAGGTCAGGACGTTCGTCGGAACGGCCAGGTAGTCGAGATACATCCATCCCCAGTACAACTCCATCTGGACCGTATTGGTCCCATGGTTCAGGTTCACCGTAATCGTCTTCTGGAGCCAGGTGCTCCCTGAGGCAGCCGCGAAATCCACCGTATCCGCGCGAACGCCGTTCACATTCACATACTGGTCTTTCGGCGACGCGTAGGCCAGTTTGAACCCGAATGCGATCGGGTATGGACCCGCCGCGTTGACATTGGAAAACGTCCACGTTACCGTCCCTGTTTGGGTCGCCATGTCGACATACGAGCCCCCGCTCGCCGAGGCATCGCTCTTGATTGTCATCCCCGAGCCCGATCGCGCCGCCCCTTCAGCCTCGAGCTTGGTCATCGGGGGAATCCCGACGGTAATGCGAACCGCATTCGAGGTCCGGAAGTGACCCACGCTGTCGACGGCAACGGCGGTCAACGAATATTGTCCTGCGGGCGGATGCCCCCAGGTGATTGTGAACGGGGTGGACACCGCCTCTCCGATCAACAGGGTGTCCGCATAGAACTTCACGGACACCACGCGGCCTCCGCTGTCGGAGACCGCCGCGACGACAGGAACGGATGCACTGTCGGCAAACGTCGTATCGTTCGGCGGACTGACAATGCTGATGTTCGGCCAGTATTGACCAACGCCCTGGACATCGACGTCTGCGCGATGGTTGTTCCACATGTACTGCATACCCGCAAGCATATCCGATTGCGACGAGAATGCAGGATCGGTCCAGGACCACGGAAGGGCCCCCGCGTATCCGGTATGATAGAGCGTGTCGAACATCGCCGCTCTGCCCAACCCGAGCTTCGCGCTGTCGCCCATGGCGAACTCCGCCACGACAAGCGGCTTCAACAGCCCCCACGTGAGCATCGGATGATTGAACGGCGAAATTGAAGTCGGGTGCGACGGGTCGATTCCATAGTAGTAATGGACGGAGTAGAAATCGAGCTTGCCGTCCGGATCTCCTCCGGCCGCGACGAGACGATCGTCGGCGTAGTAGTTGAAGTTGTTGAGGCCCGCCACTTCTTCAAGGTGCCGGATGATCTGGTCCGTCGTCATCGGCAGATCATATCGGGCTTTGATCCTTGCCGCAAGGGCCTGTTGCTCCATCGCCGTGAGGGGCGGAGCATTCGATCCTTTGCTCTGCACCATTGCCACCGGGACATCCGTGAGCGCCTTGAAGCTCCACGATCCGCTGGTCACAAGTGCCGTGGTGTCCGTCCGATGGATCGCTCCGGCGCACAGGTTGATGAACCGCTGGATCGTCGCCATGGGCACGTGATTGATCCCGCTCCAGCCAAATTCGTTGCTCATCCCTTCCGGTTCATTGAAGATCTCCCATCCGATAATTGCAGGGTGACCTTTCAGCGAGTCGACCATCGGAATGAGGGCGTTGTCGATATAGGCGCGTGTGTAGTTCGTATCGTTCAGGAGCAGAACGTTGTTGTTCAGCACCGTCGGATCGAGATTGCTCCGCAACATGTCGAACGACCAGAGACAAAGCACGACGCCGACTTCGCGCTGCCATGCGATATCGAGAGAATGTCGCAGGTTCGCGATCGCGTTGGTCCCGGGGCCGATCACCAGTCCGGTGTCGTTGTACTGCGGCGTCCCGGTGCCGTTGGTGTGCAGCCACCACCGGAGAGCATTCCCGCCGTGATCGTGCATTTGAAGAAGGATCGTGCCGAGCGTCGCGGTGTCGGTCTGACCCGGGCCGATATCATTCGCGAAGCTCAACCACGCCAGGTTGGCCCCGTTGAGGAACAGCTGCTGGTGATTGTAGGGGACTCTCTGCGGCGGTTGCGCGAAGACAGGCGGAACCGCGAGCAGAACGGCGCCGACGATGGAAATTCGTTGAAGAAGACGCATGCGTGCTCCTTTGCTTCAAGAGAGATGTGCGACGACCCGACTGTTCACTGCAACTCAATGGTTTTTGAAAGCTTGACATCCGCCGACGACGAGCCGACATGTATCACATACCGGCCCTTCTCGACTACCCAGGATTTCCTTTCCGTGCTCCAGTAGGCGAAGGCGCGCCGCCCGAGCGTGATCGCGACCGTTTTCTCCTCCCCCGGGTTCAACGCGATGCGCTGAAATCCCTTGAGCTCTTTCGGCGGACGCGGGACCGCGCTGCCAACCGCTTCGACATATAATTGCGCGACTTCGGTGCCCGCCCGCTTCCCCGTGTTGTTCACGACAAAGCTCACCGTGACGGAATCGTCCGGCGCAATCTCCTCCTTCGATACCTCCAGATGAGAATACGCGAAGGCGGAATACGACAGCCCGAAGCCGAACGGGTATAACGGGGCGATCTTCTGCTTTTCATACCATCGATAGCCGACAAAAACCCCTTCCGCGTACTGAACATCGAACACCGGATGGACGCGTTCCCGCTCGTTCGGCCACCCGGCGTAGAGCGATTCTCCCGCCGGGAGATAGCCTGAGGCCGGCGAGTCCTGGAACTCCCGCTCAATCGTCATCGGAAGCTTGCCGGAGGGGTTGACCTTCCCGGAGACGATCTCGGCAAGTGCCGTGTTCCCGTTTTGCCCGACGTACCATGCATAGATGATCGCCTTTGCTTTCGCATTCCAGGCCGTCATCCTGATCCCGCTTCCAGAGGTCACAACGACAATCGTGTTCGGATTATTCTCAACGCACGAGACGACGCAGGATTCCTGGTCGTCCGGCAGTGCAAAGGGGCGGTCCCAGCCTTCGCTGTCGCGTGTCCCGACGTTGCAGATGACGACGTTCGCGCGCTTGATTTGTTCGACCGTCGGGTTCCTGACGAACGTCACTGCGTCGCCATACGTCTTCCTGAACTCGTCGAGCATCAACCGGATAGCATAGCCTTTGACCGCGGCGGACCCCCCGCCGGCCGCGAGCGTGTCGACGAACGACCCGGTCAGGAGGATATTCTTCGCATCCGTCGCGAGGGGAAGAATCCCGCCTTCGTTCTTCAGAAGCACAATCCCCTCCCGCGCCGTTTGCAGGGCGACCTGTTCATGCTGGCCGAACCGCGCATACAGCGACGGGTCCTTCGTCCGTTCGTCAAGCCGCATGGCAAAATACGTCTTCAAAATGGTCTTGACCATTCGGTCGATATCGGCGACCTTCACCGTTCCCTTGTCGACAAGGGTGGGCAGATCCTTCAGCGCTTCTGCGCGCGGCATCTCGAGGTCCTGACCCGACCTGACGACCTTCTCTCCATCATAGACTGACGACCAGTCCGTCATGACCAGCCACTCGAATCCGAGCTGGCCTCTCAAAACATCGTGAATGACCGTTGCACTTTGCCCGCACCATTCGCCGTTCAGCAGGTTGTAGGAAGTCATCACCGCTTTCGCCCCGGCATTCACGCCCGCCTCGAATGCCGGCAGGTAAATCTCGTGGAGTGCACGGTCATCGATGATGGAGTTGCTCCGCCGTCGGTAGAATTCCGAATTGTTCGCTACGAAATGCTTGAGCGTCGCGATTGTCCCGGTACTTTGAACTCCCCGGACATATTCCTCGATGATCCTTGCGCGGAGATACGGGTCTTCGCCAAAGTACTCAAAATTCCTGCCGCATTGCGATACCCGGTACGTGTTCATGCCCGGCCCGAGAAGGATGCCGATCCCCCCGGCCCGGCACTCCTCTCCGATGGCCTGCGCGTACTGATGGGCGAGACCAGGATCCCATGTGGCGGCAAGGCAAAGGGGGCAGGGAAATGCCGTCGACCGTTCAAGCTGGTAGGGCGTGAGATCGGCATTGCGGAAGTTGTCCCGGATGTGCACGCCTTCGGTCGCGTCGGTCATGTACACTTCACGCAACCCAAGGCGCGGAATCGGCCGCAGAAAGAACCCCCTGTCACCGCCGACGAAGGCGATCTTTTCCTCAAGCGTCATCTGTTTGAGGAGAGAATCCGCCATGGCATCGGCCTGCGCCGTCGGCCTGGGTTGGAACGCGTCAACGTTCGTCATGATCGGTTGCCCCGCCGCCATTGCACCGGCAAAAGCGTACAGAAGAACATGAAACGGCACCCAGCGATTGTTCATGAACATCCTCTCGATCGTGGTTCGGACTTCGGGGAGTTGCTCTCATCGTTGCGGTTGAATCAGACAGGCAACATCGTCCGTGAATGCCGGGACGCTCATCACCAGCGCCCCGTCCGTTCCGACGTTCGCAACCTGGTCGGATCCGAAGAAATGCCCTGTCTGTGGATTGTACCATCGGATTGTGTATCGGCCGGGGACGACGTCCGGAACCCTTTGGGAAAAACCGGCGATCTCTTTCGGGCGATCACCGTTGTTCACCAGGTCCCACTGGTACGCATCGTTCTTGAACCAGAGGGCGCACTGATCGCCGCTGTAGATGCACCGGGCCATGCAACGAGGAGACTCGGACGGGCCTTCCCCGCCGCCTTCCGCCGGCAAGGTTGCGAACGTGAGATGACGGGAACTGAACTCCATCGCGCCGGCAAACCGGGACAGACTCTCGTACTCCCGCCACAAATTGTACCGGTCAATGTAGCTGTCCCACCACCAACTCATCGGGACCACCGGAGTTTCGCTGAACCAGCCGGCCCAGAGGCCATTATGAAGCCCGACAAACTGCGAGTCGACCTGGAAAGTCTTGTCGCCGCCGCGATACTCCACTCCGAACTCCGCAAGGACCACCGGCTTCCGGTAGTATTCGGTCGATGCTTCGTGCAACTCCACGATGTAGGGAGCGAAATCCAGTGTATTGTATTGATGAAACATCACAAAGTCCATCGCCGGCGATTTGAACGCGTCGACGACCTTTTCCGGGAAGGAACGGGTGGAACTTGTGGAGACAAGTCGTCCGTGGACATCGACCGAGTGCACAAACTCCCCCATCTCGACATGCCAGCGGTTTTCGGCGATCGCCGTGCCTGCCATGAGGTCCGTTTCATTGTAGAATTCCCAGGCAGCAATTTGCGCGCTGTGGCCGAAGCGAGCAACGATGTACTTATACTTTCGTTTGAACAGCTCCTTCGCCTCGGCGTTCGTGAAGAGATCGGCTGCTGAGACGCAAGGTCCCCCGTTCGCCTTGTTGTACGGGTTGGACGGCCAGCGATTTTCCCGGAAGTAACCCATTCCCTTCCGCGCCACGCCGTGGTAGTCCATGCAGAGGATCACAAAGATCCCGTAGTGTTTCGCAAGATCAAGGATCGTATCCAGCCGGGCCGCCGAGGCAAGGCTGTACCGGCCCAACCCCGTCTCCTGCCATTCAAACGACAGGTTCCACGGGCACATCCAGATACGTGTGACGTTGATGCCTGAGGCCTGCATCTTCTTGAAATAGTACGCATAGTCATTTGTCCAGCAGAGATTCATCCCGATTCCACGGAACGGTTCTCCGCTCTCGTACGCGAAGGCGCCGAATCGGCCGGAGAGGCGAAGTCCGCCCAGGTTTTTCTCCGGGTTCTGTGCGACCGGAACTTCGATCTCGGATTGCATCACACCATTAATCAGGATGGTGAACCGGTAGCGGCCGGCTTCAGCCGGCGCATACCGTGCTTCCCACAGCTCAACGCTGTCCCGTGTGAGGCCGTTGTAGAAAAACGAAAGGACGCGCGAAGTATAATCGGGTTGCAGGATTTTCAGCTCGACCCTGTTGGTTTCGAGGTCGAAGGGGTTCGCAAAATGCAGGTTCTGTCTGAACCGAAATGTCATCGTCTCATACTGCCGGCCGTGTCGCGGGGGATCGATCAATGTCACCGCTCCCGGGGCAATCGACGGGAGGAGAAGGAGAAGGCCGCAGAACCAGGGGATGGATGATTTCATAACAGGTCGAAGGATTCCAGTTGTGCAATGAGTTGGTCGGCCATCTTCCGGTGTGTTTCCACCGTCGGATGACCGTTTGCGACGTACCCGCCGGGGAACTCATCAAACGTTGCGTAAACGATGTCGCTCCTCCCCGCATTCCGTTCTTCATCGACGACCTGTTGAACATTTTCCCGGATCCACGGAGGAAAGACCGCGACGGCGACGATCTTTACCTTCGGATAGACAGAGCGCACCGTGGCGACAAATTCGTGGTAGGTCTTCCGGAAGAGCTCCGAGTTCGCGGCGGAGACATTTCCGGTCGAGTCTTTGAGTCCTGAATAGTCGTTCAATCCAAGACAGATGACCACCACATCCGGCACCCATCGTGAATAGTCCCACTTCGGTTGGTTTGTATCCATGAGGGTCCGGTCGAAGCGGATGGGAATGGACTGGTTTCTGTTTCCCTGCCAGTCACACACCATCCCGCTTCCCGATCGGCACGTGGTCGTATACTGCGCGTTGAAATGTTGGGCGATCAGCACGGCGAATCCCTTGTCGATGTTCGTCACGGGGAATCGCTCCTCCCACGGCAATTGCGGCGCCGTTGCCTCGTCGCTTTCCGCTGCGGTGAACGAATCGCCGATGAATTCGATCTTCCTTTCCGGCTTCGGCGACGGCGGCAACAAGGTGGCGCCGCTGTCGAGAACAAATCCTCCGAAGGTGTAGATCTCGTCGAACGTGATGTTCCGCCTGCTGAATCTCAGAGCGTGGCGCGCATTCTCCAGGCCGCTGACAAGTGTGTAGTCAGCATCGCCTGCCTTTGTCCCATGGAACACCTGGCGGAATTGGCCGTCGACAGAGACGTTGTAGTAATTCGTATGATCGTTCAGGTTCACGCCGATGCTCGTGCCGCTGAATTCCACCTGGATGTAGACTCCCGGCCAGGAAAACCGCGGATGCAGCGGGTCCGTCATATCCCAACGGCCGAAATACTGGATGTACGGACTGTTAGCGGGGACAAGGGTTGTGGATTGAACCATCAGCGGCACTCCCACCATGAGCGTAAGGGACACGGACAATCGAATCACCTGTAGTCGGGTCACTGCGGATCCTCCTCTGGGACAGGGGCGGCGGAATCAACACCGTGAGGGGAAATCCTATAGATATGCATAGGAAGTGCCAACTTTTGCCTCTGCGAATTGCTTTCCACGGCGATTTAAGAGCAGGTATCCTTGTCCGGCAATGGCGACGATTTATCAATGTGATAAAAGTGATACGGGAAGATAAAGGATATGAAGATTGATAAAGTCCGTGGGATCGGCTACTTTACCTCCAGCCTTTGGCTCGAAAAATCTCCGCCCCATCCTCCGGAGCCCTCCATGTTCTGGTTCAACATCGTCAAGAGCTTCATCAACATCTTCCGCGAGGAACAAACACCCGCCCAGGTCGCCGGGGGGTTTGCGCTCGGGACGCTTCTCGGCTTCTCTCCCATGCTCACCCTTCAGGGCCTCATCGTCTGGCTGGTCATTCTGGTCCTCGATGTCAACATCGCGGCTGCGCTTCTTGCCCTGACGCTCTGCAAGCTCGTCGCGTATCTTATCGATCCGCTGTTTCACTCGCTGGGCTTTGTCGTCCTTGTCCGCCTTGATTTCCTCCAGGGGCTCTGGACGGCGCTCTACAATGCGCCGATCGCACCCTTGACGCGGTTCAACAATACCGTGGTGATGGGGAGTTTCCTGTTCGCGCTCGTATTCTTTCTCCCCGTCTATGTCGGCATGAAACGGGCTGTCGTTGCCTACCGGACCCATATCCACTCGCGGTTCGAAAAGTGGAAGATCTACCAGATCATCGATAGGAGCAAGCTGGTAAATTACTATCGCCGCATTCGCGATTGGAGGGGATAAGCCCATGCGGAAGAAATTCGTCTATTTCGTCCTCATCCCCATCGTGATCTGCTCCATCGTCGTCTACCTGTTCATCGACCGCTGGATCGAGTCCGGCATCGAACTCGCCGGGGAATCGATCACGGGTGCGAAGGTCGAAATCGATCACCTCTCTGTCAGCCTGTCGCCCATCGGCATCCGCTGGGACCACATGCAGGTCGCCGATGCCAACGATGCATGGCGCAACCTCTTCGAAACGGGAACGGTGAAGTTCGCGCTCAACTTCGGGCAGCTCTTGCGGGGAAAGTACATCATCGAATCGATGGAGGTGAACAACTTCATCCTCGGCACCAGGAGGACGACGGACGGTTCCCTTCCGGCTCCCAAGCATCCCTCTGAGCGTACGGGGACAGGCGGGCCGACGTTCGTGGAAACCGCCAGCGCCGCACTTGGAAAGAACATCGAAGAGAGCCTCCCCGTCAATCCCGCGATGTTCAAGGCCGGACTGAACGTCGACAGCCTCGTCAAAGCCCTCGATATCCAGACGCTGAAGCGGATCGACACCCTCCGTGCTCAGACGCTCGCTGCATCGAAACAATGGGACGCGGTCTCGGCCGACTTCGAGGGCAGCAAGAAGAAACTCGCGGATGTCGAAGCCGCCGTCAAGGCGATCAATCCCTCCCAGCTCAAAGGTGTGGACAATATCATGGCGGCGATCGCCACTGTGGACAACGCCGTCAAGACGGTCAAGGAGGTATCGGACACCTTCGACAGCCGCAAAGCCTCGGTCGAAGGCGACATCACAAAGATCTCCGGATCCGTTTCGACCTTGAACGATGTCGCGAAGGAAGATCTCCGCCATCTTCAGAGCATGGCGCATCTTCCGGATCTGAATACCATGGGAATTGCACGCTTGCTGATCGGAAAAGAAATGTACGACCGGGCGCTCTTCTATCTTCACTGGATCGATGTCGCGAGGGCCCACATTCCGAAGCACGGGGAACAAGCCAAGGATCCCGACCCGCCGAGGATGAAGGGACAGGATATCCGATTCCCGGAGGGTCGCGCGTATCCGAAATTCTGGATCCAGAAGATCCTCCTTTCCGGAGGAACGGATAGCGCCTCCCGCACCGACTTCATCCGCGCCAGGGGAGAAGTGGACAATGTCACCGACGATCAATCCGTGACTCGCGTCCCGCTCACGGTCGCTCTGGAAGGGTCTCAGGCCGGGGCACGCGCGATGACGCTGCATGCCCTGTTCGACAGGACGAAAGACGTTCCGTTCGACGAGTACACCGCATCGCTTACCGGGGTCCCGATTGCGGAGTTTCCGATCGGAAGCCCGAGCTTCCTGCCGGCGAAAATCACCAATGCCCGGATGACCTCTTCCGTTAAAGTGTCTGTTCCCGGCAATGCCTTCGACATGAACGTGTCGATGACCATGACCGACATGCGCGTGCATTTCGATGGGGATCCCCGGAACAAGATTGAGTCGATCGTCCGCGATGTCCTGGCCTCGATCGCGCGATTCACCGTGACGCTGAGGCTATGGAACACTGCCGGGAACGTCGACATGGCACTGGCGACCGATCTCGACGATCAGATCGCGGACAAGGTCAAAGGGGTGCTTGGCGCGGAGTTTACCAAACTCCAAAACGACCTGAAGTCAAAGCTCGATGCGACGATTGCGGCGAAGCGGAAGGAATTCGACGACTTCTACGGGAAGAAAAAAGATGCGATCGAGCAGCAATTGTCCGGCGTCAAAGGTGTGCTTGACAAGGAAACGGCATCCCTGGACGCGAAGAAGAAAGAGCTTACTGATCGGCTGACGAATGAGAAAAAGGGAGCGTTGAACAAAGCCCTGAAGGGCATCCTGAAATAGCGGCTGGGGTTATTTGAACCCGACAGCCCAATAATCGGAAAGGAATACGGCGAGGGACGGATCGTACCAGATGTTCCCCTCCATGATCAGGGGGCCGCGATCGCTGAGGGCAATGTCCCATCCGATGGTCCGAACGGGACGGAAAACCGACGCTCCCCGAATCGCAAGGTCCATGATCGCCTCCCAGTGGGGAATCGGAAACCCTTCGAGGGCAATATTTGAATCGGGATGACGGGAGACCGCCCGGTACCCTCCATGGGATGTATTCACTTCGAGCGCGGATTTTATCGTTCCGGTCGTCCGATCGATATCGGCAATCAGGTTCCTGTTGAAGCCGTGCGCGAGGTTGGAAACGATGTTCTTTCCCACGATGAGCTTCATGTCGGCGGCGACCACCGTCGCTTCGCCGGCAGAATCGGTGTACGTGACCATTCGAAATGAGTGGACCCCTTCTCCGCTTGCGAGATGCGCGAGCGTCGGATGATTGTGAATCCGCTCCTGAATGACAAACGACGAGAACTCCTGATCTTCCGCCAGCCGACGGATGAGTGCTCCGGCCTCCATCACCGTTCCCATCTGATCGATAAAAGCGTCGCCCTCTCTTCTCACCACCATGATGCCAGCCCCGTATTCGGACCGGCAGGGCTTCACGACGAATTCAGCCGGGCACTCCCGCAGGAGGAACTCCTCCCATGCGCATGCATTCTCCGGACATCGTCCCCCTGCCGTCCACCCGGCAACAGTACGGAAATAGAGAGCGTAAAGTCGCGGCACGGGGACATGTTCCGCCAGGCAGTGACGATAGAAGATCCCCTTGTCGTACAGGAGGGGCTCCCATTCCATCGGATTCAGTCGACGCTGAATCTCCACCATTTGACTGCGGCTCACAGATGATTGCGCCGCGCCCTCAGGGGTGCGTGGATTCAGGAGGCCTTTTTCAAATGCCTCCTCGGGGAGAAACCGCTCCCGGAATGCCATAAAAAAACGCTTGCCGATTTCCAGAAACTGCCAGTCGTATCGCACAAGCGCTCGGGCGATTACCCGCGGCACGCTCACGACGAATTCCGCTCGTCTCCGGAGCTGTTCTCTGTCCATGGGGGAATATACGATGGATCGCACTCATTTGGAAATCGCCGCGCCCTCGAGCCGGAGGGCCGTTCATAGACAAGACGCCTCCCTCCATCGCATGCGACGAAGAGAGGCGTTCTTCACGACCCGACAAAGCTCATTCCTCAATGCCGCACGAGTTTTCCATTGGCGCGTACGGCGATCGAACTCCGGCCTTCCTTCCCGGCGTCCTGCGCCGCCCCGTGTTCACCGGACAACTGGAATCTCCCGATCAGCCGTTGCAGGTTCTCCGTCAACGCATTCAGATCGTTGGCGGCGCGCGCAATCTGCTGCGTCCCACCCGCCGTCTGGTTCGTCACGCTGGAGATCGCTTCGACGTTTTTCGATATCTGCTCGGAGGCGGACGACTGCTGTTCGCTCGCCACGGCGATTTGCATGACCATGTCGGTGACCCGTTGACTGACATGGACGATTTCCTGGAGCGAGGTCCCGGCCTGGTCCGCGAGATGAATCCCGGCGTCGACCTGTTTCGTCCCCTCCTCCATCGACTTGACCGCACCCTGGGTGTCGGTCTGGATCTTCCGAATCATCTCGGCGATTTCCTTCGTCGCCTTGGTCGTCCGTTCCGCGAGTTTCCGGACTTCGTCCGCGACGACGGCGAACCCTCTTCCCTGGTCTCCCGCGCGCGCCGCCTCGATGGCGGCGTTCAGGGCAAGCAGGTTCGTCTGGTCTGCGATGTCGTCGATGACCGTCACAATCTCTCCGATCTGGTCGGATGATTTCCCGAGCTCCTTGACGGTCAGTGCGGACTGCTCGACGACGGCGGCGATGCGCCGCATCCCCGAGACGGTTTCGCTGACGATCGCTCCGCCCGATTCGGCGCTGGTTTTCGCCTGTTTCGCGACATTCGCCGTCGCGGAGGCGTTCTGCGAGTTTTCCAGGATGGTCTTTGTCATCTCTTCGACGGCGCTGGCGACCTGCGATGCCTGGCTGGTTTGCTCCTGGGCCCCCGCAGCCATTTCCTCCGTGCTCGCGCTGATCTGGTTCGACGCACTCGCGGTCGCGCTCACCGCTTCCCAGACTTCGCGAAGCGCATTGTCCAGCGATGCGCCGACCTGATTGATGGCATCTTTGATGAGCCGGTGATCCCCCTGATACTCGGCCTGCAGGCGCACGGCGAGGTTTCCCCTGGCCATGTCTTGAAGGACCGCCGCGCTGTCCTGGATCGGTTTAATGATCGCGTCCAGCGTTTCATTGACCCCGGAAATGATCTTCCGATAATCGCCCTGGTGCTTCGCCATGTCGGCACGCGTCGAGAGCTTTCCTTCCACGGCCGAACGGGAGAGCATCACGGCATCGTCGATCAGCGACCCAACCGCCCGCTTCACCTCGGCAAGGCTCCCGGCAATGCGCTCGAAATCGGAGCGCACCGTCTTCGTGTACTGATCCGCCTCCCCGAGCGCCAAGTCGAGGGAGAGATCTCCGGTTGCCAGCTTCCTCAGATTCGATTCCAGCCGCTCGACTTCGCGGGCCTGGTATTGCGTGGCGCGTTCGCGCGACGTGATGTCCTGCACCACTTCGATATGGCCGACCTTCTCGCCCTTGCGGTTCAGGATGTAACTCGTGTCGACCTGGAAGTCCATTCCCTGTTGCGCGAATTTGGTCTGCAGGATGTTCCGGCGGAGACCCGCGATCCCGCAATTCTCGGTCTTGCAGATGCCCGCCTTCCATTCGCTGCACTGATGACCGAGGACATCTTTCCTCTTGATGTTCAGGAATTGCTCCACCGTCCGGTTCACGAACGTCCAGTTCATGTCCATGTCCGTTACGGATATCGGCCACGGGATATTATCCAGCAGCGCTTCGTACCAGAACACTTTGTCGACAACAACGTCGAGCGTTCTGTTCACTCCGGTAACGACCTTGGCGAAGTCGCCCCGGTGTTTCGCATCGTCGGCACGCCGTTCGAAGTCCCCGGCAATGGCGGCTCCCGCGAGCATCTGGGCGTCCTGCACGAGCGCGTTGACGGCGTCGATGCACAGGTTCAGGTTGGTCTTGATCGTGTTGAAATCGCCCTTATACTCCTGCACGATCTTCTCCGGGATGTTCCCTTTGCTGATCGCGTCGACGTACTGGGCTGCCACGTTCAGGGGCCCGATGACCGCATCCAGCGTGTCGTTCACGCCTTTGACGATCGCCCGGTACCCGCCCTTGAACTTCTGCTCTTCCCCGCGTGCAGCCAGTTCCCCGTTGACGGCCGAAGCGGCAAGCAACGACGTTTCCTTCATCAGGGCGTCGAGGGTCTGGGCGACCCTCTTGAACGCATCTGCCAGCTCGCCCTGAGAGGCCACGATTTTGCGCGTCGACTCCGCCAGAAGGCCGACTTCATCGTTCTGATGGATCGCGACTTCCTCCGGCTCAAGCGTGAACACTGCGGACGCGTCGCCGTCCGCGATCCGCTGCGCGTTGTCTTTCAGTGCGACGTTGCCATCAGCAACCCGCCCGAGGATGCGGTTCACCGCCTGGAGCGGGTCGTTGATGATTTTTGTGATCCAGAAGGTTATCGCTGCGGACAACGAGAGGGCAAGGGCCAGGATGATTAGAAACATCCAGAGCGCTTCGTGGTATCCCGCGGTCGCAGCGGCATAGGCGTCGCGACTGGTGGCGGCTTCAATATCCCGCGCCTCCTTCAGCTTCGCCGAGAGGACATCAAAGCGCTCCTCAGCGGTCACCATGGCCATCGTTGCCGAATTCAAATCAACGCTGCCAAGGTCGACCACCGTCGCGATGGTCTTCCTGTACTTCTCGGCGTTCTCCACGGCGACGGTGTACTTCTCTTTCAAGAGCGGCTCGACGGTTGAATCTGCGAGGACCTTCAAGAGAATGATCGCCGAATCGATGTTTGCAAACTGGACTTTCCCCACGGCTTCGACCTTCGCCTGATCGAAGCCGGCCTGACCCCACGTGATCATCTTGTAGATGTTACCCTGCGCTTCCGCGATGTCCTGCGAAGCCCGATCGATCATCACGGATGACCGGAGCTCGTCATTGACGAAGAACTCCAGCGCGTCCTGCTGTTTTCGCAATCCGACATAGCTGCCCACTGCGAAAAGGATCAGGAACACCATCATCACTCCGGGGGCGATGATCATCTTCCGTGCGAGGCGCAGGTTTTGTATAAACGTCTTCATGAGAAAGTCCTTTTTGCCAAACGTCCTGTGAGAGCCTGCTTAAATGCTCGCCTGGAGCTCGATTCTCATCCAGGTGGAAACGCTTGCATCCTTGAAATAGAAGCTTCCGGGCTGCAGCCGTTCCCAAATGAAGTGGCCGCTGAACGTTTCATTCAGGGTGTAGTTGATGCGGCTCGTGAAGAGATTCCCGCGGTCCTTCCCTGTCCCTCCGGGGAATTTGGCCGTGACGGGCGCGACCGGAGCGGAGAGATGATAGAAGCCGAACACGCCACTCACGTCTTTCGAAAATCCAAAGGTGACGCTGGGTCCGACCGAAAAGTAATTGGTCCAGAAGCCAACGCCGGCCTCTTTCGTGAAGGAATAGTAATAGAGGTTGTTCCATTTCGGCGAACGTCCCCACAGGGGGTCCCATCCTTCGCGTGTCGTGGTTCCGGGCTTGTCTCCGCTCAGATACACGGCAGTGAACGTCACCATGGAAGGCACGAAGCCTTTCGCGCCGGTCCTGTAGTCCACGTACGAATAGCCGCCGACACCGGTCGACTTCTCATTTCCATAGACCCCAAACTCGTACGCGCCCTCTCCGGTGAATCGCAGACCCGGGAACAGATCCAGTCTCACTCGACCGCCAAGAGCATTCATGTGCGAGCGGACCGGCCGGTCCAGGCTCGTATAGTTCTCTTTGTGAAGAGCGTACGCCTGAAGAGACGTTGACCCGAAGTCGCCCGCATAGTAGGCACCCGCGCCTCCCTCACCACCGTCTGCCAGGACCTGCATCTGATCGTGGACGATCGGAAGCACGCGATCCATCCGCGGTACAAACATCGCAAATGCACTGACGACGTTTTGCGGAGCGACGGTGACATCCACCCGGGCGGCATCAAAGTACATCGTCCGGGTACCGTCAAGCGGTGTGCCATCGGAGACAAGGAAGCCCTCGCCGAAGGCCATCTCCTGCCGCCCGAACGTGAGCGTTGCCGGGAACAACGACTTCATGTTCCACTTGGCGAACAGTTGGTCGATGAAGATCTCATTGCTGCTGAACCCTTTGTTCGTCGGCGCAAAATAGTACCGGAATTCGTTCCCGAACCTGACCGTCGCCTGCAGCTCTTCCATTGGGAGATACTGGAACTGCAGCAGACTCCGATACCGGGAATAGGAACTCCCGCCGTTTGCGGCGGAGGACAGCGTGGTTGCGTTGTCCGTTGATTCAATGCGGAACCGCTCCTGGAACGAAATCCGGAGAACCGACCGGTCAGGAAGAGAAATCGGCGATTGCATTGCCTGTCCCTGCTGTGTCCCCTCGCGCTTCGCGCCATCCGGCGCGGTCGAAGGCATCGGTGCTGCGGAATCTCCGACCGCGAGTGCGTTCGAAGCCACTGCGATTTGTTCGGCTTTGGGTTTCGCTTCCTGCGCCTGGCTGAGCTGCAAGCCGATCGCTGAGGCGACGACAAATACGACGAAGTGCTTCATACCGCTGTCCTCCTCCTGTAGAGCAACGTGAGATGGTGAACGACCCTCATTTGTATGCGCCGCATCCGATGATACAGTCATCCACCTTCTCGATGAACGCCGTCTTTTCTTCAATGCGCTTGCTGACCGGATTGGTCCATTTGTAGTTTTGCCAGGCGCTCCCCTTCTGCTGCGCCAGCTCAATGCGCTCTTTGACAAACGCTTTGCCGTCGGCATCTTTCAGTTCAATCAGATCTTTGCCGACCATTTTCGGGTTCCCCCCGTGGGCCAGGCACTGACCGTTCATGTCATAGACGAAGATGTACAGGTCGCCGTCGACAAACTTCCCCTTCTGGTTGCAGAACTCGGCAAACGCCTTCTCCTTGCCGTTGGCCTTGAGGTACGAGACGGCTTTCTTCACCATTGCCTCGGCATCGGCCTTCCCGTGCTTTTCCTGAGCGGATAACATCGACGCGAGAAACGCCATCGACAACATCACTGTGAGCAAACGCTTCATCTGGACCCCGCTGGTTTAGTGTTGATGGAATCGTTGGTCTCTTCAGATGACCAAAAGGAATGCCATTGTGTGATGGGAATATCTACACTTCGATGAGGACTTGACGGCAGGAGCGAGCTAAGGGGGATTTGAGAACTCTCATCGCGATCCTTAAAGAAGAATCGGGATCGGAGTAATGGAATTCACAAATCTGGGGTGATGGGTAATCCCACAGATGGGTGAATTTGTATTCCTGACTCCATCTTCTCAGAAAATTCTTCACAACGGAGGGACAGAAGTGCAGGGATCGGAAGGAATAAAAGGGGACGACGATATCCGTATTGGGCGATCTCTGTCCACATGACCAGAAATGTGAGCCAATTCACAATGAACAATCGAAATCCCCACGCAGGCGGATCATGCACGACCATGCATCGCCATCGTTTTGCATCCTTCGCGCGCGACTGCGGTGCCATGAAGTGCCGGATCAATCCTGCGCATGATGTCATGGCCTCGGACACTCACGCACATCCTGGTGTGAACCATGAACGTCACGCCACTGGACATTTTCTCTTGTTGACTCCGGGGACGCGGGCGAACATCTCGCGGATTCGTCCGGCGAGGATTTCACTCCCCGCCATTCGGTTTTCCTCTCTGCAGCAGTTCATCGACTTTCTGCACCACCTTATTGGGGTCAAAGGGTTTGGGAATGATCTCGGCCACGCCGAGCGCAAATAGTTCATGCGACTGGTCCGAGTCAATGTATCCGCTCGTAAAGACGACCCGGACGTTCCGGTTAATCTGCCGCAGTTTCATGAACAAGGACATGCCGTCGAGACCGGGCAGCCCGAAATCCGATACCACCGCAGCGATGTCGGTCGAGTGTGCCTGGAACATGCGGATTGCATCAACGCCATTGCTTGCAGAGAGGACGTGATAGCCCGCTTCTCCGAAGATCTCTTCCAGCAATTCTCTCATCGAGTCCTCGTCCTCGATCAGAAGGATCGTTGGCGTGTCCGTGCCGGAGGCGTGTCGCGCTTTCCCGGTGTCGTTCGCCGCAGGCCCCGAATCCGGCAGCGGGAGGTAGATAAGAAACGTCGTGCCGATGCCGATCTGGCTCTGCACGTCGATGAACCCGCGGTGGGCCTTCACGATGCCGTAGACGACGGAGAGACCAAGACCGGTTCCTTTGTCCCTCCCCTTGGTGGTAAAGAAAGGTTCAAAGATCCGGGAACGGGTGACCTCATCGATGCCGGAGCCGGTATCGGCCACGCGGACGCAAAGGTACTCTTGCTGTCCGCCGGGCGATTCGCTTCGGCCGGCCATTTCCGCCGATACCCGTTGTGACGAAATGCGTGATTCGCCCGCCGGCCGGCATCGCGTCACGTGCGTTGACGCAGAGGTTGAGCAACGCCTGATGGAGCTGCGTTCGATCGCCGAGGATCAACGTCGGCGGGCTTTCCAATTCGACATCGAAGGCAATGGTCTTCGGAATCGTCCCCGTGAACATTGCCAGGAGTTCCCGGATGACCTCGTCGATCACCATGGGTTCGAAGGCCGCCTCCGTGTTCCGCGCGTACGTCATGATCTGCCGCACGAGAGCGGCCCCGCGATCGACGGCCGTGAAGATCGCCTCGCTGTTCTGGACAATGTCCGGTTGATCCCCGATCTTCTTCTTCAGGAGACTGAAGTGTCCCATGATGATCCCGAGGATGTTGTTGAAATCGTGTGCGATCCCCGCCGCGAGGGTCCCGAGGCTTTCCATCTTCTGGGACTGCCGGAGTTCGTCCTCGAGCTTCTTCCGCTCCGTCACGTCGCGCGACACGACGACCACTTTTTCCGGTCTCCCGGCTTCATCCCGGACAAGACTCCCCTGCGATTCAATCGCCCGTATCTTGCCCCCCTTGCCGATGAAGCGAAACTCCGCCCGTTCCCCGATCCCCGTTTCCACCGTCCGGCGGAACACCTCCCGGATCCGTTCACGGTCTTCCGGGTGAATTTCGCGAAAGGAATCCGTTCCCCGGAGGTCGACGGGATCTCCCAGAATGGATTTGTAGGACGGGCTATTATAGACTCTGCGACCATCCAGGTCCAGGACCACGATGAGATCCGTCGCATTTTCTGCGATGAGCCGGAACATCTGTTCGCTTTCGCGAAGCTGCTCTTCAGCATTCTTCCGGTTCTTTCGTTCCTCCATTTCTTTCAAGGTCCTTCGGACAGCCGGCACAAATCGATCGATCCGGTGTTTGAGCACATAATCGGTCGCCCCGTTCCTGAGGCTGGTAATCGCCGCATCCTCGCCCATGGTTCCGGAAACGAAGATAAAGGGGGTGTCCGGCGCGAGCTCTCTGGCCATGGCAAGCGCTGATTTGCCGTCGAAGGCCGGAAGGGTGAAATCCGAAATGATCAGATCGAACCGGTCGCGCGTTAACGCGCTTTGAAACGCATCGCGCGAATCCACCCGGAGCAATTCCGCGGAAATGCCTCCCCCTTCGAGGAGCGTTCGGACGAGCTCTCCGTCCCGAAGATCGTCTTCGAGGTGAAGGATCCGCAACACGGGACTGTTCTTCACACTACCCTCCTGTGCAATACCCTCTCCGGCTTGATGCTGCTTGCAGGCCGGCGCGATCGTTCATCCGGGGAATGCCACAACCGTCCGCATCCCGTTCTCTTCCTCGATGTGCAGGGTGCCACCGATTTGTTCCACGAGCGTCATGACCAGACCCAGCCCGGAGGATTCCGAGCCCCGTGCGGCTTCCCCTCCTTTGACCCCGATACCGTCATCCTGAACGAACATTGAGAGCGAAGTCTCGTTCACCCGGTCAAAGGAAATAACCAGCTTCCCCTGTTGCCGTCCGGAGAACGCATGGAGAAGCGCATTGACGACCAATTCGTTCGCAATCAGACCGCACGGGATGGCGATGTCGATCCCGACGACGATGGGTTCGCCTTCGACCGTTCCCGTTATTCCCTCCCGGCCGTACGTCTTCAGCAACTCCTCGAGCAGCGATGCCAGGAAGTTCCGCATGTCGACGTGGGCGAGATTTCCTGAACGATACAATTTATCGTGGACCAGCGCGATCGATCGGATCCGCGCCATGCTTTCCTTGAAGACCGCTTTCGCTTCGGGGTCCGTAATCCTGGGAACCTGAAGATTCAACAGGCTGGAAACAATCTGCAAATTGTTTTTCACCCGATGATGGATCTCTTTCAGGAGAAGGTCCTTCTCGGAAAGCGAGGCCCGCAATTCCGCCTCCTTCTTCACGCGCTCCGTAATGTCCCGCGACACGGCGACAATGTACGGTTGATCGAGCACCAGGTAATTGAGATTCACTTCCACGGGAAACGTGGAACCATCCTTCCGTCGATGCATCCCCTGGATGATCATCCCCCGGGGATTGGCCTGGGAGAAACGGCTTTCGCCCTTGAAGAACTCCGTCGGTTCGACCGTCGGCGAGATGTCGAACACTGTCATCGACAACAGCTCTTTCCTTTCGTAACCAAGCTCCTGACATTCCCTCTGGTTCACATCGAGGAGCCGGCCGGTCTTCGGGTCCATGACCTCGATCGAATCGGTTGCGCTGTCGATCAGTGCCCTGAACAATGCGGAGGCGCGCTGGGCTTTCAGTTGTTCTGTGACATTCTGGGCCACCACAAGTGACGCCTCTTTCCCCGCGAACACGAGGAGATGGGAGATAATATCCACCTCAATGATCGTCCCGTCCTTCAAGCGATGCAGCCAGTGCCTGGTTCGATCAATGGCGTCGCGGGACTTCGCCAGGTCGGCCATGAGCCGCGGAATTTCTTCGGGGGGACGGATATCGTTGATCTTCATCCGGAGAAACTCATCGCGCGTGTAACCGTATTGCGTCGTCGCGGCAGCGTTGACTTCGAGAAATCGCAGGGAGCGCCGCTCATAGACCCACATCGGTTGCGGGTTGCTCATGAAGAGCAGGCGGAACGAGAGTTCGCTTTCCCGGAGCGCCTCCTCCGCGCGCTTCCGGCGTTGCGTCTCCTCGACTTCAGCAATGGCACGGCGGACTGCCGGCGCCAGACGGTCCAACTTGCCCTTGAGAACATAATCCGTCGCCCCGTTGACCAGACTGGTGATCGCGGCATCTTCGCCCATCGTTCCCGATACGAAGAGGAACGGGATGTCCGGGACACCCTTCCGCGCAATCGCAAGCGCGGCCAAGCCGTCGAAACTCGGAAGGGAAAGGTCGGATAGGATCAGGTCAAGCGACGCGGGGTTCAGTGCGGAACGAAATGCCTCCTCGGTCTCTACGCGATGAACAACCGCTGGAATGCCTTCTTTGTCGAGAAGCGACCGGATCAACTCCGCATCGACGGGGTTGTCCTCAAGGTGGAGAATCCGCAAGTCGGACTTCATGGACAAACGGTCCTTCCCCCGCAACCCGGGATCATTTCGCCTTCGCGCCCCTCCTTACTGTGTCGGGGCTGTCGCCCTTGGAGGTGGTTCATTAATCACTGCCCAGAAAACGCCGAGCTGTTTGACAGCGTGAACGAACTGTTGAAAATCGACGGGTTTCACGACGTAGGCATTCACTCCCAGTTTGTAGCTTTCCACCAGATCCTTCTCTTCGCGCGACGACGTCAGGACGACGATGGGGATCATCCTGAGCCCGGCATCCCCCTTGATCTCTCTGAGCACCTGAAGTCCGTCGATGCGCGGCATGTTCAAATCGAGGAGAATGACGGCGGGGTGGCCCTCCGGGCGTGAACCGAACTTGCCGGTGCGGCGCAGGAATTCGAGGGCCTCAACGCCATCGCGGACAACGACGACGTCATTTGCGAGATTATGCTCCGAAAGGGCGGCCAGGGTCAATTCCGTATCCTGAGGACTGTCTTCCGCCAGAAGGATGGAGCGCAGTCCGATCATGCGTCCCTTTCGTCATGATTCGGAAGGCTGAAGAAGAACGTCGCGCCGTTCCCGACCTCGCCCTCAGCCCAGGTCCTCCCCCCATGCCGGCTGACGATGCGGCGAACATTGGCGAGCCCGATCCCGGATCCTTCGAATTCCGCGGTGCTGTGCAGTCGTTGGAATACCCCGAACAATTTGTCGACGTATTTCATGTCGAATCCGACGCCGTTATCGTGGACGTAGAAAACGGTTTCCTCGGGTGAAGGGGCGACACCGATGCGGATTTCCGCCTTCTCGCGCGGACCGGTATACTTGATGGCGTTCCCGAGGAGATTTTCGAGGACCAGCTTGAGCATTGAGGGATCTCCGGTAACGCGGGGCAAGGGGTCGACGATCCATTCGATCCTTCTCCCATCGCGTTCCCATTGCAGCCCGCGGATGGTCGTCTCCACCAACAGTCCCATATCGACATCGGCTTTCTGCATCGCCGCCCTTCCCATCCTCGAAAAGACCAGGAGCTCGTCGATGAGACCGCCCATGCGCTTCGCGGAGTCCGCGATGATTTTCACGAAACGTTTCGCCTCTTCGTCCAACGACCGCTCCGTCTGTTTGACAAGCAGACCGGCGAAGCCATCGATATGACGGAGTGGAGCGCGAAGATCGTGGGAAACGGAATACGAAAATGCCTCGAGTTCCTTATTGACCGATTCGAGTTGCGCAGTCCGTTCCCGGACGAGTTCCTCGAGGTGCTCGCGGTAGACGCGAAGTTCCTCGTCCATCCGGTGCTCATTCGTGACGTCATCGGAGAGGATGAAGACACCCTCGGGGACGGGTTCCATGCGAAGGTCGAACCACCCCTGAGAGCCGTCAGGGAAAGTGAATTCATTCCGCATTCTGGCCGGCACGCGCGCCTCCATGCATTTCTTGAGCGCACGGAACATTGGGGTTTGCTCGATGTCAGGATACACCTCACTCATGGTCCGTCCGAGCAGCTCCTGAACATCGCGCTTCCCCTGCTGTGCCGCGGAATTGTTCACAAAGATGTAGGTGTAATCGAAATCGACGATCTGGCACCCTTCCAGCAGATTCTCGAGCGTGGAACGAAACTTCTCGTTGGCCCTGCGAAGAGCCTTTTCCGCTCTCTTCTGATTGGTAATGTCCCGGGCGATCTTCGTCGCCCCAATCACCATTCCCGATGCGTCCTTGATGGGTGAAATCGACACAGAAACATCGACGAGCGAGCCGTCCTTCCGCTTCCGCACGGTTTCATAATGATCGATCTCTTCGCCTCTGGCGAGCCTCTTGAGGAGCTCTTGTTCCTCCCGGGCACGATCCGGCGGGAAAAGAAGAGTGACGTTCTTTCCGATCACTTCCTGGGAAGAATATCCGAACATGCGTTCCGCGCCGCCACTCCAGCTTGTGATCGTCCCGTCAAGGGTTTTGCTCAAGACAGCGTCGTTCGACGCGTCGATGATCGCCGACAATCGGCGGAGGCGCTCAGAATCTTCGATGGTCAATGTCGGAATATGAAGAATGCCCAGGAAAGTCGAGTTATCGTTCCCCGGCATATGAAACAGCGAGAGCTCCGCAGGAAGTTCAGGACCATCATTGTTTTTTAGCGAAACGGTCAGTGTGGAACTTTCGCGATTTCCATGCATCGCAGCAAGGGTGGATGCGATGCTTTCCTTTGAAGAGCCGTTCGTTGAAACGAGGAATTTCGAGAGAAGGTTGCCGCGGAGTGAATTCTGGGAGACGCCGAAAACCGTTGCAGCGGCGCGATTCAGGTCAACGATCATTCCTTCGGTTGAAAGCAACAGCACCGGGTCCGTCATCGAAACCGACCTCCCAAGGAAAAAGATGAATCCTGATGCCGGAATTACTTTTCGGCTTCAGGGAGGCAAGACTTACAAGAGAGTTGCCACGGGATAAATCGGAAGATGGCGCGAAAAGAAACGAGAGGGGAAACTTCTTGGTCGATGCAGAGTAACGCAATGAGCCACGACGGGAGAAATCACCGGACTGGAGTATCTGTCTCCGCCTCAAGCCTTCTTCCTCGACATTCACAAAGTCCGATTGCAGCGTGTTGATGTTCCTCGAGTCATCATACTAAAGTCAAGGGTTACTGTCAAGGGTAACGGGCATCAAAAGAGGGACGGGAATGCACGCCTCATTGCTGCGATTGTCGTCATTCTCTTTCATCCTGTTTCGTATAGATGAGATTCTTGATATCGTACCCTTGCCCGGTGATGCGTTCGAGGATGTCGTGCAATGTCGTCTCCGGCAGCGTGCGTGTCCGGGCGAGAATCCAGAGAAATTCGCGCTTTGGTTCGCCGATGACGGCATAGCTGTAATCCGGGGCAAGATCGATGATCCAATACTTGCCCCAGACAAACGGGAGGAACGAGAGAAACGCGGGGGCGAACCGCACTTCCAGCTTCGAGTTCGGAGCGTCATCCGACGACCGGCGTGCCCGTCCGGTGGATTCAATCATCTCGCCGTTTACCTTTCGGCAACGATTCACCACAATGAATTCATTCCCATCCAGGGTGTACGTTGCGACGACATCACCAGCACAATCTGATTGAAATCTGTTCGGCAGGCGCGCGATTTCGAACCAGCGCCCGCTGTATTTCTGCACGTCGATGGACGGGACGACCTTCAGTTCCGTTGCCTGCTCTCCTCCTGTCGGGGCGCACATCCAGGCAACCCAGAGGCCAAACGCTACGAGTAGATGATTCATGCAAGGAGTTCCTTCACAAGGATATGATGTGCGCCGCGCACACGATTATCTGGTTCGAATATCTCTCCACGCCTCTTCGGCCCCTCGTTCGTCCCTGCCAAGAGCAACGATCAGGATACTCCCTCGCCTGCCAAAACAAAGGACGTGGTCTCCCCTGTCCTTCACGAACGATAACCCATTGGACCTTCGAAGTTCCCTGAACCGCACATTCACGAACAGACTGCTATCGACACGCGCGCATGCGGCCTTCGCATCAGTCGAATCGTGATAGCCAAAGAGCATGATCACGTGAGTGTTGTATACACCCGTGGCCCCTTCAAGAGCACGAAAGATGTCTTTTGTATCGAAGATGTACGATGACGAGAGGCCCAGGATTCCGCGGAAGTATCTCTTCGTTATCAGGCCTTCTTCCGGCAGCAGTTGCACAATTGCGGGGACGGAAGAATGCCGGGCAATTTTTCGATCGACACTTCGCGCGATCCTCTCAAGCATGTTCTGCGACGCTTGTGTGGTGTCCGATCCCGCGACAGTCACATAATAAGGGCCTTTCCAGAACATGATATAATACGAAGTGCGCCCTCCGCCGTCGCCGATATTCAAAGGAGCGGCATCCGCCCCTGAACGAACAGAATAGATCCCATAGGCCGCGGCCGGGTCGCTCATCTCGTAGATTTCGCAGTTGAGCGGGACCGGCTGGTCGTAGTCCTGGACCACGACCTCTTTGAAGCCGTACTCGAAGAAAAGGTCCGCACCGCCGTCGATATGCCGGTAGAGCTCTTCCCCCCGGAAGATCCTCGCCGTGTCGGCAGCAGTCAGACCGGCGATCTCGTCATGGGCAGGAAGAAGACCAGGCGGTGCCTCTGCAATTCGCTGCGAAAACACCGGAGAGAATGCTCCCGCAAGCAGCACAGAGAGCAGCAGCACTCCCCGTTGATTGAAGATCAAATAGTGCGTATGGCAATTTCCTTCAGCGTTTTCGGGCCGTACCCATGGTCATGTGCATAGCGGATCACCAGAAGATCCTGCCAATCGAGCCCGAGATGGCGGGTTGCGTACATATCTGCGGCGACACAGTCCGTCGAAGCGATCACCTCTCTCGGTTTCCGGATATCGCCCGGTCCGCTCGGGCCGTTGCTGGCAAGGATTTCCGTGGCATCGACGATGCTAAGGGTCGGCCGACGGACAAGGTTCACGTCGGCGATGGATTGCGACAGGAGCTCGACATTACTGTAGTACCCTTTGATCATATTGAGGACCGACGAATCCCCGAAGTGGAAGGCACGGCAGGAGGAGGATGAGCAGGCCCCCATCATGTTTTTCATGTTGCAGCTGTACCGGGTCCCTTCGTGGTCCTTCATGATGGGGATATTGATGAACACATCGCACGCGAGAAGCATCCGCGAGATCTCCGCCTTCTTCAGCGCCTTTCCTTTCTCGATCTGCACCTCGGTATAGTCGTCAGAGAATTGCAGCCGGTCGATTTCCGGCTTCAGCTTGTCATAGAACGCACTTCGTCTCCAGTACCGCGAACCGGTTTCGTGAAGTGTATAGATCTGTTTCGCCCCGGCGTCCAGGCACATCTTCACAACGGAAAGCGGGATATCGGGATTGACATGAGCGCCTCTCCCGTCGAACGGCGAGTTGATGAGGATCCCGACCGTTGTGTCCTTCTTCACGAACCGCTGCATCCCGCCCAGAGCATCGACGGCCTTCATCGTGTTTTCGAAATAGGTGTCACCGGCGACGGAGCAGAGCTCGTAGGGTGCCGGCGGATTCGTGGACGGGAGAACGTGCGCGTTGAGCATTCTCGACACCGATGGACCTGCGACGATGCCGGCACCGGCGACGAGAGCGCGCTTCATGAAATCACGGCGATGCATGGGTTTGTCCATGGGGATTCTCCGGAGAGGTTGGATGGCGAAGGCAAGGTTGTGAATCGGAAGGAAAATTGCAATCCGTAGTGCAGAATCTGAGGAAATAATCGACGCAACCTGCGGAGCAGGAGGGACAACAGGATTACCATCGTCCCTCCTGCCCTGCGGCCAGGGGGCGCTATTTGACCAACAGACACCTGCGTGCCTGGACAAAGCTCCCTGCCTGGATCCGGTAGAGGTACATGCCCGAGGCAAGACCCGTGGCATCGAACACCGCCTTGTATCGTCCAGCAGGCTGGACGTCATCCACCACCGTTGCGACTGCACGGCCCAACTGGTCAAAGACGGTCAGCGTGACGTGCGACTGCGTGGGAATATCGTAGACGATGCTCGTCGTCGGATTGAACGGGTTCGGGTAATTTTGTTCGAGGCCGAACGCTTTCGGATGGCCGCTCGGTCGATCAGCAACGGCACTTGTCGATGAGAAGGAAAGATCATCGACGACAAAATACGATCCGACGTGCGGCAAGCCGCCGAGACCGGTGATACTAAAGGTAATCATCCCGTTGTCAGGAACATCGCTGCCTGGGTAATAGACCTGAGCGACGAACTCTTTGAATGTCGATTGCGTCGACATCTCCGCGAACGTGCCGGCACCAACGCCCGAAGTACCCAGCTGCGCAAGGTAATTCGCATAGAAAATGTCGGAACTGACAGAGTTGAACTTATAGAATCCACGGAGCTCGCCATATCGCTGGGAAACCGGAAAGCCGACACCGTTATTGTCAACGTTTATCAGTGACCGCGACATACTTATTCCGTTCATATTCACCACGTAACCCTGAGCCGCGGAAGTACCGCCGTGCGCGGAATTCGATTGGGTCACAAACGTGTAGAGGCCATTGCCTGTATCCCAGCCATTGGGGTCGCCGTTCGACCAGCTCTCGAATCCGGGATTCGGGATTTGCGCGAAGCTGTTTCCAACGAGCACGAGAAGCGTTACCATCAGGGAGAACGTCAGGGTGACAAATCGCATAATTGCTCCTTTGATTCTGTTGCGTGGGGAAGAACCTCGTTGATTGAAAATAACTCATTGCTTCCCGGCGAGCTCCCCCGCCGAAAATTCTTCTGCCTCATCTTCCCTTGACACAGGAAAACGAGGCAGCGGATTTGAAAGATCGACCTTCCCGGAAATGTCAGCTCTCCGGGCGCGTACATCAATGACTAAGTGGGGTTAAGGTAGAGCCGGGGGAAAACAGTCATGGTGATCGCAATCACAACTTGCTGGAATCAATCCGATGCACTCTCAGATTAACAGATATTACGAAGGCTTCGAGTAGAGAATAAAGCGCGGGGAGGACTCGACCGGCGATTGCTTCTTGTGCTTGGTTCATGAGGCGGGAGCGATCGAGCTACCTGGCGCGACGCATTGGCGGGGCTGAGAGAAGCGGGGTCAGATCTTTATTGCATCCACCGATTAGAGTCGCCGTCGGTGGAGCACAAATTGAAGTTCGCGATTCTGCCTCAGAGATATCGGCCCAACAATTTCCAGGTCAGTTTCTTGAGACTGTCCCTGGCTGCTGGATCGTATGCTTGCCTGATGGCTTTAGCGATGTGTTTCCCGTCGTAGTATTCCCCTGAGGTGCGGACCGTTAGCAGGCTCTCAACCGCTTCTGCACCCTGCTCGACAGTGGTGAGCGTATAGTCCCACTCCTCGATCACCATCTTTGTATTCATCAGTGAAGCAGGATGGACGGCGTTCACCCTGATGCCGGACTCCCTCAGCCGTTCTGCCAGGTCAAACGTGTACATGATGAGTGCCGTCTTGCTCTGCCTGTACGCGAAGAAGCCCTCGTACTTCTTTTCGAGCATCACATTCGTGAAGTCAATTGTCTCCTGTCCGACCGAGGCGACGTTGATGATATTCCCTGTATTCGAGGGGAGCAGCGGGAGCAGCCTTTCCGTCAGGAGGACATGCGCGAGGTAGTTGACGGCAAAACGGAGTTCGTAGCCATCCTTGCTGACTTCGCGCCGGTGTGTGTCTTTGCCTCGTCCGATCCCCACATTGTTGATCAGGACATCGATGCGCCTTTCGTTTTTCACAATCTCATCAGCCAGTGCCTTCACCTCCTGCAGCGAGGAATAATCCGCGTTGTAATAACTCAGCCGTGCGGACGGATATTCGCGGCGGAGATCTTCAAGAAGCGCCTTCCCCTTTTCGTCATTCCTGCCATGAAGGAGAAGCGTTGCGCCTTGCGCGGCGAGGTGCTTCGTGACAAGCCTGCCAAGGCCATCGGTTGAGCCGGAGATGAGGACAATCGGCGGAGAAGTTGTGCTCGTTGATGTCATGGAAGCTCCGTTTAGAGGTCGGGGATCAGGAGTCAGGGGCCAGGAATTGAGAAAAGACCTTTCCCTCTGTCTTGCGTGATCGACAATATGCCGGATAAGAGGATTGTGCGCAAGGGGGAATCGTCGACCGGCGATCCATCCTTGACGATTGTCTGACATATCCATGACAGATCACGCAGGCGGTGATCGTACCTTGCCATCGCCTTAGAGAAGTACTGCCGCTGGCAGGCCTTTGTCCAATCTCGCTTCGTTGTTGACGGCATATTTCTACGCAGTTACATGGAAGAAAGGAGATTTGCCATGCCACACACTCTCCGGAGCCTCATACTCGAAGTGATCCTCTTTTCGGTCTTTGCACTGGGGGCGGCGCTAACGCAGATCACGCCACAGAAGCCCGGTGCACCGACGGATCAACAATCGAGGCTCGCTCTCATGAAGTCCAGGGGGCCGGATGCATCGTTGACCATCGTTCCCACAATTTTGTTCGGACACCCGGATGGGCGCGTGTCCGAAGTTGTGGGACTTTTATTCGAACAGCAGGGGCACAAATCCATCGAAATTGGGCAAGAAGCGTTCACATCCGAGGGGAAGGTCGCAATGGCTCAACTTTCCCGCGCCTTCGGCGATTTCATTGCGAAGAACCCGATCACGACCGAGTATGCCTTGTACGTTGAGTATACCGGCAGCCCGCAGACGGGGTTTGACGGGATACGGGCGATCGTGGTCGACAAGAATGGCGGTGTCGTATGGACCGACGAAGTTGGCTCCAAGGACGAAGCATTCAAAGCAATCCAGCCGCCCGACCCGATGGGGTTTTCCATGTTCCTGGTCAGACGTCTGGGACCGCACATGGGCCTCACCGAAGAGACTGCGAAGGCAGCCAAACCGGGCAAGATGGCGCAGCTCATGCAGGAACGAAGCGGGCTTCCTCCTCAGAGCGAACTCGCCGCGCTTTCCCCACGTGTCAAGGAGATGCGGGGAGCACGGAAGAGCCTCACGCTGAGAGTGTTTCCACTGCGGAGAGGCGACTCTACCGATGCAGCGGGTGCGGCGGCGTTGGCCAGGATGATCACTGATGCCGGCGTGTGCAAGGCCGTGCCGGCGACGGAATCCATCTTGCTGAAATCATCGCATGCCGACCCGAACGAAATGAAGGTCCTCTGGGATCTTGCACGGGAATTCCGGGATCACGCAAGAGGATTTTCGCCGAAAGGCGAGTACACGCTCTACGCCGACTACGTCTTCAATCCGGAGCACTGGCAGCAGGGATTTGTGCACTTCGTTGTGTGCGATCCGCAGGGGGAATGGGTCGTCGCGAATCTTGCGAACTCCGACCATCCCGATTACCAGAGCATTCAGCCGACATCGGTCGAGAAGTGCAACGCGCTGTTGCTCTCGCGTCTGCAAGCGGGACTCAAGTGGCAGATTTCGGACGCGGTGCGGGAGACGATCGATTCGGCCGGGATAGCCGCTGCTCGCGCGACATTCAAAGCATTGCGGGGAAACATGGCAGAGTACAATCTTTCCGAAGGGGAGATGAACGAACTCGGATACCAGTATCTCTGGGCGAAGAAGCTTCAGGAAGCGACCGCGGTCTTTGCGATGAACGTGGAGGCGTTCCCGGAGTCCTTCAACGTGTACGATAGCCTCGGCGAAGCCTACGCTGCTGCGGGCGACAAGGAACGTGCGATCAAGAACTACGAAAAGTCCCTTCAACTGAACCCGAACAACCAGGGAGGGATCGAGGCACTGAAGAGGCTTAAGGCGCAGTAGAAACGCAATGAACCTCTCCCCCTACCCCCTCCCCTGCACCTGTTTCGGCGTAGTAAGGGGAGGGGAGTATTTGGTCGAACTACGGGTGACTGCTCGCACGGCACTCGTCGGCTCCGGGCTTGTTAGAAACGCAAGTTGTTTCGTGCGACACACCTGGTTGAACATTACACTTCGATGGCAGGTCCCGCAGGACTCTTACCCGTTGTTTTCCTTCACGAACTGCACAGCGTAATCCGCCAGCCCCATGACCGTGAGCTGCGGATTGACCCCGAGACTTGTGGGAAACACGCTTGCGTCGCACACGTAGAGGTTGTCAAAATCGAAGACCTTGAATTCCGCATTGACAACGCCTGTATCGCGTGAACTCCCGATGATGTTCCCTCCCTGCGGATGGCCCGTACCAAGAGTGATTTCGCTTGGATCTTTGATGACCTCAGAGAGCCTCCTGAGATCCTGCGTGTTCTTGAATTCGTAGTACTTAAAACTGTTCGGCATTACCGATTCGGCACCTGCAGCGAACATAATCTCGCCCGACAATTCCAGTCCTTTCAACAACGTCTTGAAGTCTTTTTGTGTCGGCGTGTACCTGATCTCCCGGCGCGTCAGTCCCCCGACCCTCGCCTCGGCGTTGGACTCAGACCCGACAAGTATGCCGACACAGGCCAGCCGATCATATCTCTTCATGTTGTTGAAGTGATCTTCAAACCAGCCGGGCATCGCCGTTGACTGAAACATGGGAGGGTTGAACCACGATTCCATCACATATCCTGGATTGGGTGAGATTTTCAGGAAGTGCGAAATCTGGAGGCCGTCATAGGAGTCAATCTTGTTTGGAAACGCTGCGGTCAATTGAGAACCGACGTTGAACGAGAGGTTCTTTCCGGCGTTCCGGATCCCCAGTTTGGATTTCAGGAGGAGAATGCTCGAGGATACAGCACCCGCCGCAACGACAAACGTCTTCCCCCGGGCGGTTATCCGTCTGCCGTTTCCAAACTCGCACTCCACCCCCGTGATCCGCCCTCCGGTCTTGATCAGCTTCACGGCCTCGCACCCTGCCACGATTTCAAGGCTGTCGTTGCCGAACTTCGACTGGATCCCCGGGAGGATGGAGACGAGCATCGATAGCTTGCGATCGTATTTGCATCCGATGTTGCAATACCCGCAACCCGCGCACCCTGAAATATTCGCATTGACGGAATCCACGAGCGTGGGCGGCTTGTCAAGTCCCAGTTTCTGGCACCCCTTCTTAAAGAGATAGCCGCCGGGGTTTAGCCTGACCGCCTGTTCATCCATATGCTCGGTCCCGATCATCTCCCAGGCCCGATCCATGGAAGCCATGACTCCCCGCTTGTCCAGCCCCGTGTTGAGGCCTTGAGGATCGATCCACCTGTCGAGAACCTCCTCCGGAATTTTGAAACAGACAGCATTATTGACCACAGTCGACCCGCCGACACAGCTCCCCTGGAAGACGGTAAACCGAAAGTCTCTTGCCGCCTGAATTGCGCCGTCCTGGAAGAGTCTGGAGACCATCTCCATCTCGTTCTCGTTAAACGTCTCAGGCCGTTCATAGTTGCCCCGTTCGATCATCAACACCTTCCGGCCTGATTCGACAAGACCCTTTGCGAGGATGGACGCCCCCGCCCCGGAGCCGATGACGACAACGTCCCCTTCGATGGTCTGTCCCTGCACATCCTTCTCTGATTTCACATGCAAGGGACGAGACTCCTTCGGCGCTCCCTGCTTCAGACGATTCGCGGCATCGGGTCGTTCGGAAAATGGAACGTATCCGACCGATGCAAACGTCCTCTTGTCATTATAGTAACCGATATAGCACATCTGCTTTGCGATCCGGATCATTCCCTGGACAATGACCCGCCAGAATTCCGGCATGCGGCGGGCTTCAACATCCCGGTAAAATCGGCTCTTCAGAAATGTGTGCCTGCGCTCCGGGGAGAGATACGGCAGCGGCGGCAGGAGCGACAGGAGCGGATAGAAATACAGTCCTGATATCACCAACGCCATCGTCCACTTCGACTTCGCCTCGAAACTCTTGAAATACGAGTCGACGTTTTGAGCAACCTCCTCACTCGTGAGGAGTTCGTGTTCTCCGTAGATGATGACCTCCGCCAGGGCGGCAAGCGTTCGGAATTGCACCGACGTAAAGTACTTCAGTCCGTACCGCGCGCGGTCAGCGGACTTGAGCAAGAGAGCAAGGGCAATCACATTGAGGACACTGAGCGATGGGAGAACCACTGCGACGATTTCCCACCGAAAGGTATTCCCCAGCAATGCGACGGATCCGCTAATGCTCGTTGTGACGAGGACGATCGCACCGAGCGCGGCCGAGAAGAAAGAACTCCAGACAAGAAGCCTCACGAGCAACGTCCATCTTCTCAGATCTGCAATTGCATACCAACACATGAGCAACTTCACGACGAGTGCGACGCAGACGCCGGTCATCACCACGACCGTGAGTCCGGCGTCCCCCATCTCCCTGCCACCATACCACACACAACAGAGCACGAGCCCCGCACCGTACACTGCGAGGAGGAAGGACAGATACGTCCGAAGCCTTTTTTCCTGAACTGTGAGCATGGGGATCTCCTCCGCCTACCACGGTTTGTATTTTATCGGCTCTCTGTGTCCGAGCTGGAAGTAGCAGTAGAAGATGTTCAGAAACGGGAACACGCGCAGGTATGCCTTGCACAGAAGCAGGGAATTGTCCCCGGGGTTCGGCAGCACAACGAAGTCGCGGATGACCTTGAAGAAACTCAGGTACCACTTGTGCATGTGCGGGATATCGTAATCGAAGAAGCCGAGCTGGGTGTACGGCGCGGCGATGTTGATCGGGGGCTCATCGCGAACATAGGATGTCCGGAAATACCCGAGCTGAAACGGTTTGCCGCCGGCGGGGATGTTCTGTTTCCATTCACCGCGGAACCCGTCTCTATCCTGGATCACGGTTTCGTTATATCCAAAATTCCCTCCGTCCTTCTTCATGAACCCCTTCTTAAACTTCTTCCCCGAGAGGTTGCCGATCCATTCATGGTTCCAGCCGCAATAGATATAGCCGTTGAGTTGTTCCAGATCGGGGGCTGTCCCTGTTCGGAGGATAGTCTCCAGTTCCTGGCTGCTCGCCTGCGCAAGCGATTCATACGTCCAGATTTGTGAGGCCATAGACACTTCCTTTCCGATCTTCACTGATTGTTGGGAGGCCCGGACCATTCCATACCGATCGGGCACGCGTCTGGCACTCTGAACACCTCCAGGGCGGAACTTTGTTCCGATTGACCCAGAATAGCCATCGGCTCGGCCCATCTCGGTCTGGGGGATCACCCCCCCGCCTGTCCCGGCTGGCGATTCGGGTCAGAAACGCAACTTGGAATTGGCAGTGTCCAATGTGAAACTTGAAATTCGGAACTTACAATTGCCAAGTCGGAGCCGCTTGATCGTCGGCGAGAGGCGGCTCCTTTCCGAACCTCTCCCCCTGTCCCCCTCCCCTGCACAATGCCAAGCCTATTAAGGGGAGGGGGAAACGTGCGCGAGGTAGAAACGCAACTAGGAATTGGCAGTCGCCAATGTGAAACTTGAAATTCGGAACTTACAATTGCCAAGTCGGGGCCGCTGGTCCGGCAACCGTGGGGGTGCCTGGTGGTTGGAAATTAGAAGTTCCGAACTACAAGATGGCCATTGCCTATTCCGAATTCCTAGTTGCGCACAGCCTACCGGGATAGAAACGCAATGAGGAATTGGCAGTTGCCAACGTGAAATTCCAAATTCGGAACTTCCAATTGCCAAGTCGGAGCCGCTGTTCCGTCGACTGTGGGGGTGCCTGGTGGTTGGAAATTAGAAGTTCCGAATTACAAAATGGCCATTGCCTATTCAGAATTCCTAGTTGCGCACAGCCTACCGGGATAGAAACGCAACCTGGAATTGGCAGTTGCCAGTGTGAAATTCCACATTCAGAACTTCCAATTTCCAAGTGGGAGCCGCCGTTTCGGCAGAGAGAGACAGCCCCACCAGAATATCTGCTCGCCGCTTCGGAAAAACCGCGTCTCCACAGTATTACTTATAGGTGGCGAAAGGCGACAACATACAGGCGCGGCTGCTCGAGCTCGGCGTGTCGATAATGGAGCTTTGCGAACGGCTGCCGAAGACATCAACGTGCAGACACATTAGTGATCAGCTGATGCGATCGGGCACGTCGCCGTCGTCGAATTATGCCGAGGCACGTGCGGCAGAGAGTCGGAAAGATTTTGTTCACAAGCTGGGCATCGTCTTTAAAGAACTCAAAGAGACGCTCAATTGGCTTCAGATGGTAAGCCGTCGCGGGATGGCACCAGACGCCCTTCTCGCGCCTTTGCTGCAGGAGACAGAAGAGCTCTGCCGTATCTTAGCGGTGAGTCTCAGGACGCTGCGGAACGGTAGATCCTCGATAGAAACGCAATGAGGAATTGGCAGTTGCCAACGTGAAATTCCAAATTCGGAACTTCCAATTGCCAAGTCGGAGCCGCTGTTCCGGCAACCGTGGGTGTGCCTGGTGGTTGGAAATTAGAAGTTCCGAACTACAAGATGGCCATTGCCTATTCCGAATTCCTAGTTGCGCACAGCCTACCGGGATAGAAACGCAATGAGGAATTGGCAGTTGCCAACGTGAAATTCCAAATTCGGAACTTCCAATTGCCAAGTCGGAGCCGCTGTTCCGTCGACTGTGGGGGTGCCTGGTGGTTGGAAATTAGAAGTTCCGAACTACAAAATGGCCATTGCTCATTCAGAATTCCTAGTTGCGCACAGCCTACCGGGATAGAAACGCAATGAGGAATTGGCAGTTGCCAATATGAAATCCCTAATTCGGAACTGCCAATTGCTAAGTCGGACCCGCTGTTCCGACAACCTGGGTGTTCCCTGTGGTTGGAAATTAGAAGTTCCGAATTACAAAATGGCCATTGCCTATTCCGAATTCCTAGTTGCGCACCGCCTTCCAGCGTTAGAAACGCAATGAGGAATTGGCAGTTGCCAACGTGAAATTCCAAATTCGGAACTTCCAATTGCCAAGTCGGAGCCGCTGTTCCGGCAACCGTGGGTGTGCCTGGTGGTTGGAAATTAGAAGTTCCGAACTACAAGATGGCCATTCCCTATTCCGAGTTCCTCATTGCGTCTTTTCAAGCCCAGCCGTTTAGTTGTTTGTGTATCCAAGCCTCGACAGGAATGCATCGGACTTTTCGTCCGCCTTCCTCTGGACCTCCGGATCCGGTCGCGGCCAACCGCTGTCGCCAAGTGACGTCGGTGTGAAGAGATGACCGACATGCTCGTAGATCCACATCTCACACGAATTCCCGGCGGAGACCAGCGCGTCATGGAACAGCTGAACGTCCTGCAATGGCGTGACGGAATCGTCCCGACCCTGAAGAATGATCGCCGGCGGCAGCCCGGGCTTGATGTGGTCCACGGGTGAATAGTCCTGAGGATTGACCTTTGCGCCATTAAGCAACTCGGTGAACCATCCCCGCGCGTTGGAGCCGGGGGAGGTCAACAACAACGCATTGGGCGAACACGAGATCGCGGTCCCCGGAACGGTATCCGCGAACACGGCGAGCGACACGCATAATTGTGCTCCCATCGACCATCCTGACGCCGCGATCTTATCGGCGACAATTCCCAGCGAATCCGCATTCGCCCGCAACCACCGCATCAGATCTTTCGCGTCCTCGATTGCCTCGATCGGCGTGATGTCCTTGAAATTACAGAGTCTGTACTGTGCCGCAACGGCAATCATCCCCTTGCTTGCATAATGCCTTGCCTTCCCGTAGGCCCATGATGGATTTCCCAAAACGAATCCGCCACCGTGGAAGATCACCATCGCCGGTCGTTTCTGTCCCGGCTTGAAGTCGGCAGGATAAAAAATGTGCGCGTTCAATACGAAGCCGTTCACGCTCTTGAAATTCCTCACCACATGGTCCTTCTCAGCCTGCGCGTACGACGTGTAGATGGTATCGACCTTCTGTCTGAAAGCAGCAGTCTCACATACACGGTCGAACTCTTTCACGTACGATTCGCTGTTCGCGATCCCGGTGTTTTCGATCTGCTCACGCAGGTATTCCGAGAACCAGAAATCCCGTAGCGTCGTATTTTTGAAGGTCGATGAAAGTACTGCAGGCAACACGTCCATCTTCTTCAGGTTGTAGTGTTTCTGTTCGGTATTCTTTCCGACGAGGATGTCCGCATTGTAGTCTATCCATTCCTTGCCGTATTTCTGATAGCTCGAGAGATGCATCACGGTCGCATCATCCAAATGCGAAGAAGCGAGGTAGTCCATCCCCTGCCGCGAAAGCGTGCTTTGCCTGCCGGTGAACCGTTGATGGAGCGCAGGAAAATCAACGACGAGAGCATTGAACCCGAAATCAATATCGGCATTCAGAAGCTCGACAAACGGGCCGGGAATATTGCCATGTTCATTTTGATACGCCTTGACGGTTCCTCGATACTCGTTTTTGAACGAATCAATCAGCGCGATGAAGGCCATCTCATCCTGAGAATGGATCCTGACCCAGTTGTCCGCGAAGAACCTGTTTGTCCCCGGCGTCAGCAGACTGATGTCCTTCAAGCAGGCGTTGGCCCCGGCAAGCTCGCCGCGATACTCCAGGCTTGACAGATTGGAGGAGTTCACCTGCAGTTCGAGACGCTTCCCCGGCTCCAGGTAGACAGCCCACGACATCGTGCCGTATTGGACATCAACGAAGTTCGGATATGGCGCTGTCGATTTGAAGTGGAATGATCCGTCTGCGGAGACAGGGACCTCGTCGTCCCCGATCTTGATGTGCTGCTCCGTCACCCCGATGATCTTGCCTGCAATCTCCGTGGAGGGTGGTGTTTGAGAAAATGCAAACTGGGCCAATGCAATGAGAAGGACGCTGGGGAATACCTGTTTCATTTGTAGCCCTCATTCGTTTGCTATCGACTGTTGTCCATTGACCATCGCCGATTGAGTTTCTCACTCTGCCCTAATGGCAGCAACGTCTCCTTCCGGCGCGAACTTGTGCGACGTTGCAAGGCGGTGGAACACCTCTGCCGAGGCGAGATCAAGATGCTGACCGAACACGAGCTCATAGAGCGTGGATCCTTTCCGTGGATCCCGGATCGCCACGAGTCCGCTTGAGCGTGCCCCTTTGAACTGGTTCTCAATTCTGTCCAGGAACTTTTCCAATCGTTCGCGAGAATTGTCCGCCGCAATTCTGACGTAGTATTGTGCTCCGCCCGACAGGTCATTGAGTTTCGCAAGATCGCCCACGGTAAACCGCACGAGATCGAGCGTGCTTGTCAGCCGGGCGAGCTCCTCTTCCGCATGCACTGCCCGTTGTTTTGCCTGCTGTTCGCGTTCTTCCGCGGACTTCTGCTCATTTCGAGCGGACACATAGGCCACGATGCCGCCGACCAGCGTGATGATGGTGAGGGCGACCTTGATCGGCGTTTTGCTGTCCGATGAGAGCGTCGAAATGATTGCCCCGATGAAGGAGACGACGAGACCGGCGACGATGAGAAACATAATAAGACCTCCGATGCGCTGCAATGAATGAGAAAAAGGTAGCAGGCCGAGGGTGCAATATCAAGGCATTGCCGATGGCAAGTGGGCGCTTTCCGGCAGGCAACTTCACTGATACGAAGGCGATGGTGCTCGTGAGATAAAAAATAACCCCCGCTTCAGGCGAGGGTTAACTGTTATCGTTTCGCCTTTAGCACATTGTTTTCCGTCGCGGCAAGTGGCGGTAAATTACGACGTTACATCCAGAATATACTGCGCTCCTTTTCTTGTGTCAAGAGACTGGCCGAAGAGTCTGTCCCTGTGTGATTTGCTGCGCATGATGGCGGCGAGATCTCACACCGAATGCCGCGAAACCGTCCCCCTTCGTGACCGATCCAATGCGTATATTGAGGGATGGATCGTCTTGAAAACTCAATCGCCCTCGTCCTCGGCAGCGGCGGAGCCCGAGGACTTGCCCATATCGGCGTTCTCAAATGTTTAGAAGAACACCACATCGCCATTCATGCCATCGTCGGGACGAGTATCGGAGCGTTCATCGGGGGACTCTACGCTTCAGGCATGGATGCCGGGACGATGGAAGACATCGTTCGTTCACTGGATCGACTTGCCGTGGTCAAGATCTTCATGCCGGGGTTCTCTTCGTCGGCAATTGTTGATAGCACACGGGCTAGACGCTACATCGCCAGACTGGTGGGCGAGAAACGCATCGAGAAGTTGCCGGTTACATTCCGCGCGGTGTCGACGGATCTCATCACCGGAGAGGAATTCGTGTTTGACAGAGGCGTTCTGGCCGATGCCATACTCGCAAGCTGTACATTTCCCGGGTTGTTCCAGCCGGCGTACTTTGCGGGCCGGTATTTCGTGGACGGTGGGTTGTGCAATCCTCTTCCCGTCAGTGTCGCCCATCGATTGCACCCGCAGCGTTGCATAGCCGTGAATGTGTCGCCCAACCCGGAGAGAATTCGGAAACGAATTCAGAAGTACATGCAGAAGAAAGATTACCGCAGGAAGAAGACGATGCCGTCCTGGTTCATCGAATTGTCCAGGCGCGGGTATTCCTCACTGAAGGGGACGCTGAAGATTCCGCCGCGCGCAGCGAAGAGCAGACGTGAGGAGTATGTGCCGACGGCGCTGCGGGTATCGCTGCAGTCGATCGCGATCAGTTCACACAATCTCATCCAGCAGCATCTGAAGCAAGCACAGCCGGACATCCTGATATCGCCCAGGATCGAAGAGTATGACATGCTGGAATTCTACAAAGGGGCCGACATCATCCAATGCGGCTACGAAGCGGCGGAAGGAGCGATGCCGGAGATCGAGGCGCTCCTCCGGTGACCAACGCTCGAAAGACCCAGCCAGGTCAGAAACGCAATTAGGAATAGCCAGTTGCCAATAGGAAATTCCAAATTCGGAATTTCCAATTGCCAAGTCGGAGCCGCTGGTCCGTCAGCCGTGGGTGCGCCCGGTGAATGGCCATTGCCTATTCCGAATTCCTGGTTGCGCACAGCCCTCCAGCCGAGGGCTTCCGATGATCCGGTGTTCAGTTGAAGATATAGGCGACGAATGCGACCAACAGTCCAATCATCGCCGACAATCCAAGTATTTGCATCGCCTTCTTTTTGTCCAGAGCTCGAAACTCCGCCTGCAATACCGTATCTGTTCTTCCGACCTCCGAAGCCACGTTGAAAACGCTCCTGATTCCATAGGCTGCGCAAAAGTGCATTGCTCCCTGGATGAATCCTACGGCAGAAATGGCGGAAGGGAAGAAGAGCAGCAAAAACCAGGATCGCCCGGCATGAAAGCAGGCGAATAGTGCCCAGAGCAAAGCTGTAAGAGCAAGTCCTGTCCAGCCGAAACGCTTCCTCGCTTCGATTTCCGCCGGACCGATGTTGCACGCGCCGGGGATATACTGAGGCTCATTCAAGATTCATTCCTCCTTCCTCACAAGAGACTACACAGACGCGGCATTTGCCCGCCAAGAGTTCATTCCACGGGCATGAGAATTTCATTTCGGCGAAGGAATGACGGAACAAATGGGGGGTTGTAACGCGCAACAATCGGCGCTCCCGATATCTTCAATCCCTCCTTCCGGATCCAGGTCGTCAAATCGTCCGTGTGCTCACGGAAATTTTCCTCCGTCCATCGGCCGGAGAATCTGATCGCGGCGAACTTCCTCTGGGGCTTCTGGCGCAGGATCACCCTGGAATCGTTTGGAACGGGGAGTGCTTCCAGCGTGCACCCAGACGGCATTGTGAAAGCCACTCTTACGGATCCGCCCAGCTGTTCAGATTCAACCGGCGCAGTCATTGCAATCTTCTGAGATTGCTCAGTTGTGACGGGTGAGGTCATGGTGATCTTCTGCCGCACTTTGTTCCCGCCGAAGATGTAGCCGGCCAGCCGCCGGAATCCTTCGTTCGAAGCTTCGTCGAAGTCCGAAGTATCGACGACCGTTTCAGCCACAATCGTGGGCTCGTACAATCGGACCTCGAAGTCGTGGTCTTTCTTGATAACCGTGTATTTGGGTTCTTCAATTGCCATGGCATTAGTCGGGATGACAAGAACAAGGAGTATGAGCACTGTGTGAAGCCGGGCCACAGCCCGGCATGGAAGATCAATCGCTCTGTTTTCCATTCCGCCGCATCATTGTCTTGTGGATGTTCCCTTCGATTACCGGCATTCTATGTCGTATGTCGGGCGTCGGAGGAGCGCATTGTTCGGTCGCGCGTAGACTATTTGCATAACACTGATGTTTCGCATTGCGAATGCAGCCTCGCAGTAGCTGAAATAGTAATTCCATTTACGCCTGAACCTCTCGTCAAATCCAAGATCACGGATCGTATCGCAATTGCGATTGAAATTGTCGCGCCACTGCTGTAACGTCCTCGGTAGTGCAACCCCAGATCCTTGATGTCATGTAGCGACATATCCCCGGTGCGGTTGATCGCTCTGTTGATACGTGCAATCGATGGGAGAAGCGACCCTGGAAAAATGTGCTTCTGGATCCAGTCGACCCCTTTTCTCAATGAGTCATACCGCGAATCGGGCGCAGCGATCACCTGCAGACCGAGCAGTCCGTCCTTCTTGAGAACCTCATGACACTTGGCGAAGAACGTCTCCACATGACGGTGGCCGACGGCCTCGAGCATTTCAATCGAGACGATCTTGTCATAGGAGCCGGTGATGCTGCGGTAGTCTTGAAAACGGATCTCAACCCGATCTTCCAGGCTTTCGAGACGAATCCTTTCCCGGGTGTACTGGAACTGCTTCTGCGAAACCGTGACCGTGGTGACGCGGCAACCGTACTTCCTCGCGGATGGATCGCAAAGCCACCCCAGCCACTGCCAATGTCAAGCACATGGTCCTTCGATTGCAGCTGCAGCTGCCGGCAGAGGCGATCGTACTTCTCTGTTTGCGCCTGCTCCAGAGTCAGACCCGGGGCAGCGAAATATGCGGATGAGTACGTCATGCCCGGATCGAGAAACATGCGGAAGAATTCATTGCTTAAATCGTAGTGCGCGCTGATATTGGTCAGGAAGAATATTCTTTTCAAGCAGGCGATCGAGGTTCATCCCGAAACTTCCCTTCTTCGGTCTCTCTGCGGGAGGGGGATGAATATGCTCGTGGCCTGCTGGTACTTTCGGTATTCTTCGCCGCGGGTTCGGAGCGCGTGCTCCTCCGTAAGAGATACCCCCGTCACGCGCAGGAGGATGTAGAGCATACCGATGGGGGAGAGGAGCCCAATCCATCCATACGGTGCCCCAAGGGCGAGCAAGGAAAAGGAGATCCAGATTACCCATTCCAAAAGGTAGTTGGGATGACGTGAATATCTCCAGAGTCCTGCCTGACAGGTCTTTCCCTTGTTCGCCGGATCGTCCTTGAATTTCTTCAGCTGAGCATCGGCAGCGGACTCGCCGACAACACCAACAAGCCAAATGACAACGCAAAACCATTCGAGTCCACCAATTGTCGATGCTTTGTTTGAGGCGACAAGCAGCATGGGGATTGAAAAGAGAACGACGAGCAGGGCCTGGGACTGGAAGAAGAAGAATTTGGTGTTGATCCGATCCTTCCATCGTGCCCGAATTTCCTGATAGCGGCCGTCCTCCGGCTTGCCGGAGAGGACGCGGTCCTGCAAGAGATGCCAGGCGAGTCTCGCTCCCCAGAGTATCATCAACGCGCCCACGAGAATCCTGCGCTCCAACAGTCCTTCCCCCAGAGCTGCGTAGAGTATCCCGAGTATGACGAACCCGCCTCCCCACCCAACGTCCACGATGGCGGCGTTGTTGATCCTCCGGAACTCCAGCCAGATGACCGTCATCAGAACGGCCAGGACGGTATAACCGATCACCACTGGAACAACCATTGACAACCCCTCGAGGCTTGTGAATCATTCAGCGACACAGCGCGACTAGAACTCAGCGCTAACGCCGATCGATGGCAGGATTCCGATGGATCCATATTGCTCGATCTGGTTTGTCTGCGCATTGTATGTCGGGACGTCAACAGGCTTCCGATTGTAGATGTTCTGAATGTCGATATAGGTGATAAGCGTCCAGTCGTTGAACGACCATCGGCGGTCAGCGCGAACATCCATGCGGTGATTGGGCACGACACGAGCGGTGTTGTATGATCCTGGATCCTGTGTGCCGTCTGAATTGTACGGAGTGTACGGCCGGCCCGTGGTGTAGCGGAACTTCATGCTCACTTCCCACGCTTCGTTGAACTTGTAGCCGCCGCCGACATTGACGATCCAGCGCTGGTCCCAATTCGACGCGCGAGTAATCCCGTCGAGCGCCGTGAAGTGGGAGACGTTATAACTGATGCTTAGCGTACCGTAGCACGGTATGTCGGAGAGTTTCTTCTGGACGAGAAGTTCCACGCCGTGGGATTGCCCCGTTCCTTTGCTCACGAGTGGATCAAGACCGAATGACGCATAGCCATCTTCTGACCCACCAAACCCAGCGCCCGTGTTTGCCAGCACCAAATACGGACGAAGCAGGCTCGTCGGGTAATCGAAGTAGTCCTTCACGTAGCCTTCAAGACTCACCCTGGTATCTGGACGGACAATGGCATCAGCGCCGATGATGTACTGGTTTGCCCCAACGAATTTGAGATCCCGGTTCACCGGATTTGAGACAAGCCAAATGTACGATGGAGCTTGATAGTATTTCCCGGCGCTCGCATTCAGATTCAGGCCCTCGACAAGAGGAACAGTGACAGCGAACCTCGGTGAAAAAGAAAACTTCGCGTTGATCAGATTGAAGTAGTCAATACGTCCCCCCAGGGTCATCCTTGCTGATCCGAGATTGTGAGAGACCTGGGCATAGGCTGCTCCTTTGAATGCAGAACTCCTGAAGGATGCATTGACCTGAAGTGAGTCTCCGTAAGAGGTAACGAATGGCCGGAGTTTGACATCGCTGGAAAACCTGGGCATTTTCGCGATCACCCCCACGGAAATCTCCGTCGATTTCGTTGCATGGAACAGGAAGTCGGTGCGCAACGACGACTCATACTGATTGGAGTTGTTCTTGAAGATGGGGACAAGTATCGAGTCCGATTGTCCATAGCGATACTCAACATAGGATTGCCCCAGGGAAACCGTCAGGAGACCGTTTTCGACAAGATGCTCCCATGATGCACCACCGACAATCTGGTTTTGATTATCGCCCATGATTCTTGAATTGTCGAATCGTTGTTGCTGGGAATCATTGATGAACTTCACGTCGTCCAGCGCTGCAACAGCGAGTACGGTGAGCCTGTCGCTCTTGCCGAAGTGATATTCTGCCTTTGCAAGGAAATCCCAGTATTCCGGAACGAACCCGAATCCCGCCGCCTTGAAAAAGAAGTCCAGATAGCTCCTCCGCGCTGAGAAGACGAAGTTGCCGGTTTGGCCGGTCGGTCCCTCCAGGTTGAACCCGAACTGACTCGCAGAGATTGTGGCTTTCCCCCCCAGACGATCTTTTCTCCCTTCTCGTAGATTGATCCTCAACACCGACGACAACTTATCTCCGTACTGCACGCCGAAGCCTCCCGTCGAGAATGACGTGCTCTCGACATAATCAAGGTTTACGTAGCTGAGCGGCCCGCCGGTCGCTCCCTGAGTACCGAAATGATTGATGTTCGGCACTTCGATGTTATCAATGACAAAGAGGTTCTCCGATGGCGCTCCGCCTCGGACAATCAAATCGTTCCGACCGGCATCCACTTGTGCGACACCGGGAAGGATAGAAATCGCCCGGACGACATCCTCCAGACCACCGGGAAGCCGACGGATTTCTTCGTTGGATTGGGCAAACGTGCTCAGCGGGGTCTCCGGCAGTTTCTGGAAATACGCGGCATCCACCTCAACGCCTTCCACTTGTATGCTGGTCTCCACGAGCGGGATGAGAAGCTCAGTTGGTTTGGAGCTCGAAACCACGACATCGCTTTTCGTAAACGGGATGTACCCAATGGACGATATCCTCAGCGCGTAGAACCCGATTGGCACGCGGTTGATGCGGAACTCGCCTTCTTCATCTGTTGAAGCCCCCAGGGTGGTTCCGACGACAACCACATTCGCTCCGACGATCGGCTCGCTTGTCTCCTTGTCGAATACTCTTCCGACGAGCGCGCTGGTTTTTGTTTGCTCCTGAGCGTCCAGAAGTCCAAACGCAATCAACGAACCAAGCAATGTTGAGAATATCCTGTTGCGCATACGATACCGGCTTTCCCTGCTTTTGATGGTTGTGAGGAGACGATGACATTCATAAAGATGAGAATGAACTGGATGCGCAACGGAGTGACCATGACATACCTTCAAGGTTCCCGATTGAGTGTTCTCCGTCACGGTGCTGACCTCGGGTGTTCCTCAAGCGTGATGATACCTAGCATGTCCATGAGCAGCGGGAGTGAATAGGTCGGGGCGAGCGCAAGAGCGAGATCGCGCGGTGTCATACCCTGACTCAGGACCACGAAGGACTTCTCCTTTGTCAGCCTCATCACGATTGTGGTCGATTGTTTCAGGTTCTCTCACTCATTTGTGGAATTCAACGACAAGCGTCTCTTCCTGCCGGGCGGAGTCAGGCGGACGAATCAGTGCCTCAATCTGCTGTTCGCGAAAATCAAATATCCTCTTCAATTGATGCTTCACGATCAGTTCATGCGCCAACTCTCCGAGAACTCCGAAGGGCATGGCGTAGTGTACTTCATCGGTCATCATCGTCCCCTCATCCGTTTCAGCAAATGAATGGAAGTGATGCCAGTACGCATAGGGGCCGCGCAGTTGCACGTCCGCAAAGTTGTGCGGTGGATCGAATTCGGTAATCAACGTTGTCCAGCGCAGACGTTTGCCGTACAGTCTAATCACATAGTCGATGAGTGCGCCATCCTTCATCGCGATCGGCACCGGAGTAAGTATCTGAAATCTCAGGTTGGGTGGAGTCAAGAGCCCGAGGTTCTCCGGCCGCGAAAAGAAAGCGAAGACTTCACGGAGAGGTCTTCTGAGTGATTGCTGTCGTGTGATTGTATGGATGTTCTGATCCTTCATGGATTGTTCCGCCTAACGCGTTTTTTGGGACCCGGTTTCAGCTGGAAGCGGTCTTTCAGGAACCCAACAGCTTCGCGAATCGAATCGGTGAGATAATCGCATTGGAGGTCGTCGATGGAATAACTGCCGGAGATCAAACCACCGACGAGATACGTAGCTTTGATCGCTCGCGCGGCCTTGCCGGTGGACTGGAATTCACTCCTGCGATCGATGGTGTCCTCGACGTTCGTTGCCGATACGCAGATCAGGTTTGGCCGCGAGCGCTTGATAAGGGATCGAAGAGTCAGAAACGGTGTATTGGCGCCAAGGTAGCGCACCTTCCATCCTTCCGTCTCCAGGGCGTATGCGAGCAATCGTAGTCCCAGTTCGTGGTGGTTTCCCTCTGCGCACGCGCACACTGCGGACAGACCGTGAGATGGTTTGCGATGAAGTTCCGGGTTCAGTTGGACCAGGGCTTCGAGTACGGCGTTGGATGCGAGATGTTCCCTGTCCACGTCGAGCTTGCCTGAGCGCCATTCTTCGCCAATGCAGGCCATGGCCGGGCGCACAACATCATCCGCAAGGACAGGAAGGGCTATGTGCTGTTTGTAGAGATACGAGAGCAGGTCATAGATACCCTGCCTTTCCGCCCGGACGGCGTCAACGTAGAACAAACGGGCCAGTCTGGCATAGTCCAGTGTCTGAATGGCGAAATCAAGCGCCCGGGCTTCGCGTTTGGCAAGTGGGAGGGCAGCGGTACTGCTCAGCGGATAGGCATTGTCTTCAGCGAATTGAACAATTTCTTTCATGAGGAACTTGCGATGCCCGCCAAGGGTCTTGTGACAAGGGATCTTCCCCTCATCTGCCCAGCGCTTGACTGTTGTTACCGTCACGTTGATCAAGCCGGCTACTTCCTGCGTCGAGAGATAGGTCATCGGTCGAGAAAGTCTTATTATATGATATAGTCGTTTTGGTCGATTTAATATACGAAGGGCAATCTCTGAAGTCAAGTTGTATTTTGGATCATTCCGAATCCCCGGTTGGCAGGAGCGCAGGCAGTGGCCGAACGACGACTCCGCTCATTGGCCCATCTGTCCAGCGGCAATTACAATTCCCGGCGCACGACAATGAGAATTACCGATTCTTGACTGGAATATGTCGTGCCCGGACGTGCGAGGAAGATCGCGAGGGAGGATGCCTGTGTGGAACCCAATTGCCAAGTTGTAGCAGCAGTTCCGTCAGCGAGAGGCGGCTATCTTCTTGTGCGACTATCGCGGTTGGCAGGAGTATGAAGTAGGACGTAGACGGTAGTTAGGGGTCAAGGGTCAGGCGTCAGGCTTCAGGGGGCAGAAATTGATAATTGCGAATTTCGCGTGACGCCATCGGTTTGCCCTGCCAAAATCCCACTGTCCCCGATCTTCCCTTCCCCCGTTCTTCCGTTCCCCCGTTCTCCCCTTCTCCCCTTCTCCTCTTCTCCCTTACCATTCTCCATCCTCGATCTTCCATCCTCCATTTTCAATCATTCTCCTTCCCGCCTCAGTACTCCGTGTACTTCTTGGCCTTGCCTTTCACCAGCTTAGCCGGATACTTCTTCGCATTGATGGCGAGCTTCTTCTCCGCCGCGCGGAGCGGATCGATGCCGAATTTGTCGGCCAGGTTGATAAGGTAGATCATCACATCGCCGATCTCCTCTTCGAGGGCCTGTCGTTTCGCGGCGGAGAGCGATTGCGATTCCTCGGCCGTCAGCCACTGGAACAACTCCACGATTTCCGACGCCTCGACGCTCAGAGCCATAGCGAGGTTTTTCGGGGTGTGGAACTGGGACCAGTCGCGCTTCTCAGAAAACCGATTGACCCTTTGACGAAGGGTGTTCAGAGGCGAATCGACTTTCGCATTTCGGAGTTTTGTCGGCATTGGCATGGCTAAAGTTTGAAGCGCGCCTGAGTTCGGGCTCCATAGAGGCGTTCGGTAAAGCCGCCTTCCTCAAGGAATTTCTTTTCGAGTTGGCGGAGCAGCTGATTTCTTTCCCCCGCGCCACCCTCACAAGCTTCAATTCGGTCTTCTTGGAAGTCCCCGAGGCCATGCTGCCTTCGGCAATATTTTGTTTGCCGCTTCGTGCTGCCTGGACCATCTGGTCCACGGTCCTGGAACGCCTGTCTATGAAGCGGCCACAGAATTTCACGGTCGCATCGTAGACAATTTCGGCCATCTGGTACGACTTCAGTTTTTGGTACCCACCATGAGGTGATATGATTTTCAGGTCGCCATTCATGGCCCGTGTCTCCGTTGGATTTGGTGAACAATTTGAATGGCGGGAGGCATTGACGCGGGAAGATACACAAGCTGTTGCGCGGCGAGGGCACACACCTCGTTTAGCGCTCAGGGCGAAAAGGGCCAAGAAGTGCTGAGAGCAACGGGATTTGACATTTTGGTAACATCTGATAATGAGTTTACTATTAACATCCCAAATTGTCAAACATGAAGCCTCAGTGGACGAGCTTGGCGATTGACTTTTCCACCACATCCCGTTTCTTCCCACCAGCCTTCGATAGATCCTGCGGTCACGGCCTCAGCCAGCGCCCGGCTCGTAGGTGGTCCATTTTACGAATTCCTTCGTGAGGCTGACTCGTATCGGCCGCACGCGCGCGCACTCCGCGACGCCGCAGGTGCAGGTGAGGATGTCGTACTTTCCGGATTCATCCAACGACCGATAGAGATCGAATTGATGAATCATACTACCTCTTCTGGTGCGCCGGCAAGAGTGGCATACAGACCTCTTCTCCCGAACTCCGAGAAGGAGAACTGGAGTATCGACTCGTCGGCGTCGCCGCGGTAGAGCGGGATCGGATGTGGGTAGATCGTGCCGAGGATATGACTGACAACGAGAAAGAAAACCTCTCTAATAAAGAAGGTTTGATCCCGCTCATCAATGTGTTCCGAACCCGTAGCGACCGAATTGATGAGCAGCAAACCGGGGCGTTCCGCACTGCGGGCGACATGGACGAGGTTGCCCGTCCAACTTCGGGCAAAATAAATGAACTCGCCATGGCGGAAGATATCCCACTTGTCCTCCATTTGTTGGGCGAGGAAGAGCGGACCATCTTTCAACACGACGCCCAGGAGGGGGAACTCCCACGATATATCCTGCCAAATCGGGCGGTCAGGCAATTTCCCGATAAACTCTCGACCGTCGGAATTTCTTCGTCTGAGAAAAGTTTCTGCGACGTCGGGATCAGCGCTAATTCAACACATCAAATCCGAACGGACTTCGAGGACCACGGAGCCAGCCGACAGGCGGGAGGCTCTGTGACTGCTGAACGGACCCGAGGATATCTCCGGCACTGATGGTGTCGCCAACTTTGAGGTTGTCGAATCTATCCCCGCTCCCGCTTTCCGTCCGGTGTGCGGTTTTGCGTCTCTTGGACATGGGGTTCACCTGGCGAGAAATTAGCAATCAAGAGAGTTCCGCAAGACCTTCCTTCGGCAAGCAACTGATTTTCAAGACTATCCTGCCTGTCGAAAGTTCACGTACCGTTTTTCGAGGAAGCTCTTATCGGGCTGAAGTCGCTCATTCCGTGGCAGAATAATCTTCGTCCCGTCCATCCCTTGCAATCCATGCTTCAGCATCGGCCCGTCGGCCTCGTCCAGGATATCCTGCCTGACATGCACGATGTAATCCGGCGTGATACCGATGATGAACGAACCGAATGATGCACGATGCAGTTTGCAGAGGGAGAAACAGTTCTGGACGATCGGTTCGCCCCCTGATCGGAGTCAGGCGAGTGCTTATCAACTTCAAGTATCGTGCGAAAACCTGCGCAGAGCGTCCTCCATTCATAGTCTGAACTCGCTGTGTCGCCGTGCAGATCCAGGAAGCGATCTAGCTTTCGAGACTCTACGGGTTGTGTAACAGTGAGACACTCAAATGCCCAAACCATCGAATCGCCTCGAGTTGGAATCGAACATGAAGAATCCTGGATTTCCGTCCAGACCCGATATCACCAGCATCATTTTCGCGACGGGTGCTTGCGAATGATTAGCTGATCCCATGACGGCGCCTCGTCCGACAACGAAGTCCAATTTCGTTCGAAGTCGGTACGAATGATACGCTCGCAACCTTTAGGCGCGCCATCAATTAGCAGGGCTAACACGGCCTGATTACCCGCAATGCCAAGAAGCCTCCCCTTCTTCGAAGGACTTGAGACATCTCCGAAGAGCTTGCCTGAGTCTGTTACGTCGATATTCGAGAGTAATTTTCCCGTCATAGGCCTTACTGCGCGCTCACCCTTCTTTATAGAATCGTACCTCACCTTGTTTTCGGCCAGTATCGAAAGTCCAGAGCGCGAATCGACGGTGCCAATTCGCCAGAAGATTGGCTTAAATCCTTCTTGAATCACAAACAACGCACGGCCGCCTGACTTGCAGAACCCTTTCGCATGTCGCGCTAAGATCGCATCATCAGTGCGATATTTTTTGACCTCAAAGGATCCATCCCTCTTCTTTCCAATTTCACCCAATATGAAAGTAACGTCTCGTGTGCCTAGACATTCTGAGAGAATCTGTGTCAGATATCGATGTATTGTAGTCTTGATTCTCGGCCCTACAATGAGCAGTGTGCGCTTGCGAGCAACATCTCGGATTGATTTTCCATCGAAACGCTCCGTGAAGAGCTCTTCGATACTCTTGCTTGTCTTTCCATGTCCGAATTCGCTCTTCAATTCTTCAAGTGTGATCCCCTCGAATCCTGCATAGTACTCGAGGATTTGCCCAAATGCCCAATGATCTACAGGCTTGCTCTTGACCTCAATAATTACGAGTCCCCCATCTTCGTCCAGACAGACGATATCCGGGTCGCGACGAATATTTCTGTGCCAACCGACAAAGAGCAATTTCCCATTTGTGCCGGCCTCCGGAAGATGAGGATCGCGAATAAACCATCTCTCGAAGTCTTTTTCCACAAATGACGATTTTCGCTTCATTGAAGTTCTCGCCCTTGAAATATGGTAATATTGAAAGAGTTGTGAGGAAAAGTCTGGTTGAAACACCTGCCGAACTCTTGTTCAATTGTGATTTGAAGCGGCTGATGCGACTTGAGCGCCTACTCGAGGCTTTATTATCAGTCGATTCCCTCGATCATCCTCCCATCGTCCTGACTCTTTCGAGTACGCGAAGGTCGAAAGAAGAGGATGATTCAATGCGTGATATACGATGCAAAGCCGGTATTCTTCCGACCGTTCTGAAAAAGCCCTGTATTCATTTGGCGTCAATTCTACTCCTGCACCAACCCCGGCCAGACCCTTGACTTCTATGCGAAGCTTTGCCCCTCGCTTGGTGACTGCCTCCAGGTCCCACCCAACGTTGTCACGTTCCACCGACCGAACACGATATCCGAGTTTTCCATAGTATTCGCGTACCTCCTGGACGGCCGCTAGTTCCGTTCTTGTTCTGAGATCATAGTTCTGAGATCTTCCTCCAAAATTCCGACCACGACGGAGGGTACCTCGAGAAGGGCGTTTGTGCGACGAAACGTATGCTAGGGCCTTCCGTTTGAACGCCAGACCAGCCCTGTCTGCAAACCAGACGTTACTCTGACCCATGCAGCCCGGGCCGTTTCTTGGGACGGAGAAAGTTCTCTCATCAACTGGGAGCAGAATTGCCTGTCCAACAGGGGCATCGAAACTGTAGACGTCCCGACGCCTCTCGTCCCACTCGAATGATCTGTACGCAATCGCGGACCTGTACCATCCCGTGATCACAAGCCCATGCAGCGGTGATTTCGCCACCCAAACAACTAAGACGTTGCGAATCTTCTCCGCAGACTTCTCACCCCCCAATCTCTGAGATGGATGGATCCGCGGACGCTAACATACCCGTGGAGCCGTGTGCCAACAGGTTTAAAATTGTATTGTTCACCTCCGTTCCTATGCTTTTCGACGTAAGCACCTCCACCTTGCATTCGATCGCCTTTCCGGCCTCGGTAGTTTTTCATCCAGGCAGTATTGCAGAAAACCATTCGGTTGAGATCAACTTTTGGCATATGTTGTCCGTGTGCTTTTGAGGTATTCATTTCCAACTAAAGGAGCCGTCATTTTGTCGAATCGAAGGTGTATTGCCAAGCGATCGCCTTCAGTCCTTTTCGGTCAGGCCGCCACGGGTGGATGATCACGCTTTTGCCTCCTGTAGCAGTAACAAGTTTGCGATTCCTCCGGAGTCGCACAGAATGAAGCACGAATAGTGCTAGATTCTTCTTCCGTCTAGCAAGCGCCACTTCATTCGGTGTGAGGAGGATCGACGACAGGGGAATCTGAGTTCCCTTCACTTCAACGAGGAGTGTATTGCCGTTCTTTGTGCAGTGAAGATCATACGATCTAGTACTGGAAACGTCTTGAACGTCGTATCCCTGTTTCGCAAAGTCGCGGATGGCTCTTCTCATAGCTGCTTGTTCGATGACCTTTCGCGAGGCTGCATCCACCGCCATCCCCTGCCCATGCGAAACGGCGATCGCCGATTCCGTTGCTGCCTCGACGTCCTGAAAGGCCTCTGCTTTTGGATCGGCCAAGAGGTTTGGCCCGTCGTAGTTGTCCACCAATTCCAGAATGTGTTTCACCCATGGCAGTCGTTTCGCGCGACCCCGTGAATCAAGAAGATAGAAATTGTTGGCTTGACCGGTAGCCCCTCGACCGCGAGGAACGACAATAGTTCGACGTGAACTCGGGAGGAGGACTCCCTTCGCCGGCAAGGTCGACGCAACATGAAAAAACGGTTTACGAGTATGCCATCGCAACAACTCTGCGTCTCTATACCAGCCGACAACTACCTGTCCTGAAGATTCAGGGCGTGGATCTTTGGCAAAGAAAACCAACAAGACCCTCTTCAGCGTTTCTGATCCCGCACTAGGATCGATCCTTGAAAAGTTTAGGCCCTCATCCGTTGCTGTGAAACCAAAAGACGCGTAGAGTCGACCATTTCTCTTTTTGAAGAGAGTGATTTCGCCTCCAACGGAGACAAGGTTCTGTTTCCCCCCTCCGACGGGTTGTTCATCGCCTGGTTTTGCTCCGGCGTAGTATGTCATCCACCCCACCCTAACGAGCATGATTCTTCTCATCAGATTCCTCCTACGAGTTCATTAGGTCGACATTCATGACCCGATATCAGTCTGAGAATTCACCGCGAAGCCAGACACGCAACACTTGATCAAGCCACGCAACGAATGGGAGACATATCCCTAAGGCGAGAATGCCTGAAATTCTATACCAGGGTCTTCACTGCAAATTGGTCAAAGTCAGAGGGATCAACACGCTTCCCTAAAAGGGCAACTGCTCCTCTTTCTTGGGAGCTGACTCTTTAGGATTCTCCTCTTCTTTTGGATTTGCCGTCTTCTTCTTGCGCTTGCCCGAGCTATTTTGCCTAACAGTTGGTGGTACCGGTGATTGGCTTGCGGAACCTCCTCCCTTCTCTGGCTGCGCAGAGACCGTACCGCTTGGAGAATCAAACCCTGCCTGCACTTCTTTTAGTTGATCTAGGTCCACTTTGAGTCTATCGATCTCCCGATTTGCTTGCGCATGATTATTCAAAAGCTCGATCTTTGTACTGTGCTGTGCACCAAGCTGGTTCTTGAGGTCATTGTTTTCACGTTCGAGCGTCATTACGTTTCCCTTAAGTGCCTCTTTTACGGCGAACAGTTCTGCACGCATTTGTTTCAGTGATGCTAGTTCATCGGATATGGACTCAATGCTCTTCCCGGTTGACACCATATCCCCAAGTACCAATGATCGGCGGCGGAGTTGAGACAATTCAAGCGCTAGCTCGTTTGTCTTCCGCAATTCGGCCAAGTATTCGGAAATAGTCCTGAGCTTCGATTCTGTGAGTTCGGGCTGGATATCTGCCTTGAACTCGAGCTCAATGGTGTCTGTTCCTATTTTGGTATCAACAAGGAACCTGCATGTTAGATCGACAAGGGCAGGGACAAAAGTACCAAAGCGGAACTGTTCTTCCAGTCGATCTCCCAGGTGAAGCATACCAAGCAGAAACACTGCGGTTTTGGTGAAGGAATTCTTCACGAGTAGAAAAGCGGCCAACTTCTCAGTGTCTGTCTTCGCGAGATCAATGAATTCCTTTGTGGCTGCTACCAAGTTGTTAGGGGATGCGAATGGCAAGCCGCGTTTTACATATTGTTCCGACAAGTCCCTTAGTGAGCGAGCGATCGTCTCGTATTCTGGGTTATTCTCTAGATTTCTAGCCACTTGTTCCAAAAAGCCATCCATTGAGTAGCTTTGTGAGAGAAGATAGTCGTATGCAGAGATCAGAAAATGGCGTAGTGCTACAAGTCCCGGCTTGTCGTCGAAGATGTTTGCCTTCGACGCTTGCAGTTTCTGATCGTACAGGAATACCATCTGCAATATCATCACGTAATCCGTCTTGGGGTCCAGTTGATCTGTCTGCCACACAAGCCGGTTGTGGATAAGTTTGGCTTTAGCGAAAAGTGTTTCATAGTCGCTGCGGAATACGGAGTAGCAAAGTCCCAATGCGCCCGTTAACATATTGATTTTCTTGCGATTGGCAAAGTCGGGACGCAATCGGTCAAAACTCGCTATCCTCAGATTGGGATTAAGGCGTAGCAAGTTCTTAATCTTCGCGGATTCAGACTCCGCGAATATTTGCTCGTTGATTTTGTGTTCCCGCTCATAGTACCAGCCAAATTGACTGGCCGTATTCAAATCGACATAGTGATCCTTCCCGAGAAGTTCGTCCGCTCTCTCGTCTAACATCACTAGGAAGTCACTGCTACGATAAGTGATATCCGGCCGAGCGTAGGACGCAAAATCATCGAGACACTGAGTCCTCCTGTGGTCAAGGAAATCGAAGGATATCATTTTCTCTGATAGTACCTTTGTCACGTACTCAGGCTCAAGGATAGTGTATATGTTCATGAGTGGGTCTCTATAAGTTGAACTCATCAAAGTGCTTCTTGATGGCCGCTTCAATTTCAGATTCGGATTTCAAAGGATTCCCAGTGCGAACAAGTTCATCCGCACTGATGAACTGATAGAAACTAGTGTCCTTGTCATTGGCCACGGCCTGAAAGAGATACGAACTCGCCCTATTAACGTAAGAGCAATAGACTCGCTTCCGTGCTCTCGTGAAAAGGACAAACAAAAGGTTGTTGAATATTTCGGGGTGGATCCACTTGTCTTCCTCTGTGCGAGGGAAGATTACGTAGTCCACCTCAAGTCCTTTTAGGCTATGGATCGTCGTAGCGATGACCAACTGCTGAAGTGAGAAGTCCGGTAAGCCAGTCTGAGTTGACACGTCAACTCTCATACAATTAACGTTTCGAGTATTGAGTTCACGTGCAATTCTGTCGACCATCACATTGCGGAAGTGCACCACTGCGATTCTCCTGCTCTCTTCTGCCGCGCGGGAAAGAATATCCTTGATAACTCGCGCGACCGCATCGAATTCCGACTCAGTCGAGTTCGCCTCGATAAATACAACAGGCTGATTGTTAGCCCCCGAAGTCTGTACACTATTCTTGAAGATCGGATTGACGAAGTTCGCACGCTTGGTTTCAAGCGTTATGCCATTCTTCCTGTCAAACCCGTTTAACTGCAAGAATTTCGACGCGAACTTGGCAACACAGATTGAATTACGATGATTCGTACCGAGTTCTGTTACCTGCCCATTTGCAAAAGACGCCGCTAAAGTCTCAAACCCCTTCCCGTTCAATGCATCTTCATAGATTTGTTGACTCGCGTTAGCCCAACCAAATCTGCACCTTCGAAGCCGCTCGAACGGATTCAATCCACCCTGGTTCGAAGTCTTGACCTTCATCGATGAGGAATATGTCCTTAGGGGGTCGCTTTCGCCTATGATACCAATCGTGGAAATGAAAAATATCTTCAGCGATTCCATCTCCCTCGAAACCGTCTTCGATGAATTTCCTGAGCAACTTTGTGTAGACAAGGAAACCGACAGTCTTGTTGGCATGCTTTCGAAGCAGTGACAATGCGTGAGCAGCAATCACAGTCTTTCCTGAGCCAGCGCAACCCCGTAGAAGTTGGCTCTGCTCAGGGTTTGCTAAGACCTTTTTAATGAAAGCCACCTGAGGTTCTGTAAGATCTGCAAACGTAATTTTAGACCAATAATGATGAGATTCTGGCATAGAACGTTTCTCTCCTCCAGTGAGTACTTGTCGTCACGAGGGGACTCAGTGAAGCAATAGATGGACTTGTGGAAAGAACAGACCGTTCAGCCGAGGAGGAACGGACAAAGGAAAACGGGAAAGTCAGATCGGAGGGTACGTCCGAAGTTGAAACTGATGCTGCCTCGCTTCACTACAATAATGCTGGATATTTATTCTCTTTTTGTGACATCGTCACTTCGTTCCCAAAGCCTTAACTATCTCTGGATTCTTGCACGTTGGCATGCAACTTAATTATCATACGAGATGTTCGCACTGCATCAATTGTCTCGGTCACGACGAGAATACATATTGTGTCCTGATGATTGATAGATCATCTATCGATTCATAATCAACAATATTATCATGGCGACGATACTCGCAACGCTGATGGCCCCAACTCCGACCAAGAGTCTCGTCTGAAATGCCAAGGTTTGGGTGACGGAGGATAGCTCTTGTTTCATCCATGCTTGTTGCGCAAGGTGCCGTTCTGTAAACGCGTTTTCCAATCCACGTTGAATTTGAGCGCCTTCTTGACGCAACTCTACCTGAATGTCCGACTTGTGCTTTTCGAGGAGGTCCTGAATGTCTCTTCGATGCTGTGAAATGGTCCTCGAAACCTCCGCTGAATGCGATTCCCATGTTGTTCCGAGGGTCTGAGAAAAGCTGGCAAATTCCCTTTGGATCTTCTGGAGAAGTTCCTTCTGATACTCATCTTGACTTTCGAGAGTGCGTTGCATCAATGAAACGGTAGATTCGAATAGACCTGTGGCCTCATGAAAACGCGCACGGTCTGATTCTAGTGATATCCTCATTTGATCAAGATCGTGCTGCAATTCATCCAGCCTTCGATGAACTTTCACCGCAGGTTCTAGGGATCTTGAATGTGTTTCCAGCTGATCAATCACGCTGTCAAGCTTCTTCAAATCCGCCATATATCGCTTCCTTTAGTTTCGAGAGTCGGTCGTTTGCACCACCAAGAATACAGAGAAGGCTTGCATTGTCCTGCAACCGGTCATATGCTATTGAAACATATTGAGGGAAATGAAGAAGAAGGACGTCCCCTAAGAGATCGCGTTCTTCAGATCCCATCTGCATTCCGATTGCAAGGATCATGGAGTATATTTCAAAGGCCTCTGAAGCTTCAAGTTGCGCGATGGCTTTCAAGGCGGATTCCATGCGCGGTTGCCCATCCGAGTTGTCGAATTCGCCGAGCATGAGTCGAGCCAGCCCGCTTATCAGATTGAGACCTGTGTTAAATTGGTAGCTTTCAAGGAATCGGGTAAGTCCGCCACGGATATCTCGCAAACGATCTTCAGTTATTGGTTGCAGTTCACCATCCTGCGAATTCATGCCGAACACCGAGAACCATCGATTGAAATCGTGTGGGTTCTCGGCAATTTCGTCGAAGGCGTACGTGGTTTCTGTAAATGTGAAAATCCGCTCAAGCTCTTTCTTGAACTCCTCACTGTTCTTGAACGAACTGCATAACTCATAGACGTTCTTAATTGACTGTCGACGATTGTATGCAAAATGCTCATAGACCCACTGCAGCAACACGAGGACGATTTGTTCAAGTGGATCTATTCCATCGGTTTGCTGAAGAGATGCCTCGAACTCGAATTCTGGTTCGTATTTTCGGACGTACTCTTTCAGATGATGGCGAATATCTTCCAACGAGCAATCTCGCACGTCTACGCGGTAAATTCCCGTTGACCAATCGGCAACCGTCCAATCGGTAACGACGCCCAGGACGCTTAGACGATAAATTGATTTTTGCACAAAGGTACTTCCATTTCTGGATTCATCCGAATATGGCATGAACATACTGCTCTCGACTACATTCGATTGTCCCGGCTTGAGACTCTTATATATCGAGAGCATCAGCGTCTTGTCTTCCGCGATCGTTTGTTGTTGAACCCTCCAGAGGTACATGATCCTGAATACATCCCGACCAGTCCATCCCACATTCTCACAAATTGACCTTACCACGTCCAAAGGAGTCTTAGATCGAACAACTTATCAAGATCTTCCCTTGCAATCGTTTCCTTTGAAAGCAGCACGTAGCACCAGCAATCTTTCCATCTCGCCCCGCTCGTCCGGCCTCTTGGTAGACTTTCCATAGACCCTGGGATACCGTAATGCATCGTGTATCTTATGTTCGTCTTATTGACACCCATCCCGAAGGCCTTTGTGGCCACGAGCAAAGGGAACTGGTTTTCTTGAAAGTCCTTTTGGACCTTTATTTTGTAATCATCAAAGTCCCGTCTGTTCATGACTCCAATTCGCTGCCCGTCACCGACCGACTTTTGCGGAATCTCGCCTGAAAACCATCGTACATCTTTCCGAAACGATCCCGCCAATTGATTCGCAAGATAGTAGCACCCTGCTCTCCAGCCAACATTGGGGTGAAGATCAGTCCTGACTGTGTTTCGTTCCCTCGAAGTTCGAGAACCCGCTCTCCCCTCTGCAATTTCTTTAGCAAACTTGTAAGGTGCTCAAATTTGTCGCCTTCGTCGTCAATTACGTGAAATTCCAATTCCG
>CAWESL010000013.1:0-133879 GCA_963811705.1 Ignavibacteriota bacterium | reverse complement strand
AATATGCGAGCGCCGCTCTCGGCGGGAGTCCGCCCGGGATCGTGATGAACGGGGTGTTCTTCGATTTTGCGACCTTTGCCGTGATGCCGTCGGAGGAGATGCAAAGGATCTTCGCCTTGCGACGGATCGCTTCACGGTGAGCGGTGGTGGTCTCTTCCGTATTGCCGGAATAACTGGAGATGATGACGAGCGAAGAGGGTCCCACAAACGCCGGCAGGGTGTAATGCCGGTTGACGAGGAAGGGGACATCGAGGTCTCCCGCCAGGTAGCTTTTGAGGAGGTCGCCGCCGATGGCCGAGCCGCCGAGCCCGCACAGGACAATGTTGCGAATGCCGCGGGCGTTGATCCGGGCACGTGTCTGATAGCCGATGCGCATGGCTTCTTCCGCCTGGTCCGGGAACGCCTTGATCAGGCCGAACATATTGGAAGGGTCGGTGCTCTGCATCTGCTCGCGAGTCATCATTCTCTCCGTCTATTCGAGTGGTATTTCCGGAACCTTGTTCTTGACGATGGAGGAAAGGTACTCTTTGATTTCCCCTTCCGTGGAAAATGAAATGATCTTGTCCGCGACGCGTTTCGCATCACGGAACTTCACCGATCGGATGATCTTCTTGATTTCGGGGAGCGACGCCGGATTCACGCTCAGTTCGTCGATGCCCAGGCCGAGCAACAGCACGGTCGCGATCGGATCGCTCGCCATCTCGCCGCACATGCCGATCCAGACATGTTTTTTGTGCCCCGCGTCGATGATCATCTTCAGGGTGCGAATGACGGCGGGATTAAACTGCTGGTAGAGTTCGGACACCGAGCTGTTGTCTCGGTCGACGGCAAGGAGGTACTGAATCAGATCGTTCGTCCCGATGCTGAGGAAATCCACCTCGGCGGCGATGACGTCGGCGATGATCGCGGCCGACGGGACTTCGATCATGACGCCGAGCTTCATATTCTCATCAAACGGGATCGCGCTCGCGCGCAATTCAGTTTTGGCCCGTTCGAGCAGGAGACGGGAGGCCTTGACCTCGCGCGTTTTGGAGACCATGGGGAACATGATCCGCACGTTCTTCCGGACGCTCGCGCGGAGAATCGCGCGGAGCTGCGTCAGGAACAATTCCGGGCGGTCGAGCATGACGCGGATCCCGCGCCAGCCGAGGAAGGGGTTTTGTTCGCGGGTGGAATCCGGGAGGACCTTGTCCCCGCCGATGTCGAACGTCCGAAAGATCACCGGCTGCGGATAGATGCCTTCCGCCACGGTTCTGTACACCTCGTACTGTTCCTCCTCGGTGGGGTATGTTCCTTTTGCCAGGAGCTGGCTCTCTGTCCGGTACAGGCCGATCCCGGCGGACCCTTTCTCGATGGCGAATTCCACCTCTTCGGGGAATTCGATGTTCGACGACAACTCGATCCTTCGATGGTCCGGCGTTTCCGCGTCGAGGTGGGCAATGTCGACGAGCTGCTCTTCGAATTGCCGGAATCGCTGCGCCTTCCGCTGCAGGGCGTCGAGCGTTTCCTGTTCCGGCTTCAGGACCACAATCCCCGAATACCCGTCCACGGCGAGGATGTCCCCGGTCTGCACATACCGTGTCGCGAGGCGGAGGCCGACAACGGCGGGGAGCTTGAGCGAACGGGAGATGATCGCGGCATGTGACGTCACGCCGCCCAGATCGGTCGCGTACCCGAGGATCTGGTTGCGACTGAAGATCACGGTGTCCGCGGGCGTGAGATTCTCCGCGACGACGATGGTCTCGCCCTCGAGCTTGGAAAAAAGCTTTTGGTCCTGGATGTTCCGGATGATCCTGTTCATCACATCTTCGACATCATGCGCGCGCTCATGCATGTACTCATCCGGGGCGGCGAGCATCAACTTCTTGTATTTCCCGATCTCATCGTAGACCACGTATTCCGCGTTGCGGAGTTCCTGGCGGATGCGATCCTCGATGCTGCCCATCAGGATGCTGTCGCCGAGAATCATGATCTGTGCTTCGAAGATCTTTGCATTTTGAGCGCCGAGCTTCAGCTCCGCGAAGGCAAGGATTTTCTGCAGTTCCTTTTCCGACCGTGCGACGGCGCTCTGCAAACGGCTGAGTTCGGACTCCACTTCTTCGGGCCCGATCACCTTCATCTCGACATGGGGAATCGCTTTGCTGTAGAGGTAGGCCGGACCGACGGCGATGCCCGGCGCCGCTCCGATTCCGCGGAACGTGATCTCTCCCGAAGGTTTGTGCTCGATAATGATGGGATCGTCACTCTTCATCGAAGCCTCGTTCAACGAGTGCGATGACGGCGTCGGCGGCTTCCTGTTCGTCGGCCCCCTCAAAACGGAAGACCAGCGTGGAGCCCTGTTCCGCGGCCAGGGTCATGACGCCGATGATGCTTTTACCGTTGATTTCAAACGAATCCTTGCGGATGTAACAATCGGACTGATACTTCGCCGCCACTTTCACCAGCATCGCCGCCGGGCGTGTATGAAGGCCGGTGCGGTTCTTGATTGTCACGGTGCGTTCGATCATCACCCCTCACGATGCACGATGGACAAGGGCGCCGGCAAGCCATCGGAGGACGGCAACAGGCACGGACGGACGGAGCACTTCGAGCGCCCGGGACGCGGTCTTCGTGTCATGAAGGATCCGGCGCTCTGCCTCTTCGAGGATTCCGTACCGGTGAAACACCTCGGTCACGGCCGAAACCGCCTTGCGCTGCACCTTCCGGTCCATGACGTGCTCGATCAGCTTCCGGTCCGCCCCGTGGACACGCTCCGCCGCGGAAATCAGAAGGAACGTTTTTTTTCCCTCGACAATATCGCCTCCGATCGGCTTTCCCAGCGCCCGTTCATCGGCAACGACATCGAGCAGGTCGTCCTGGAGCTGGAATGCCCGGCCGAGGTAATGCCCGAACTTCCGCAGCGCACGCACCTCGTCCGGTGTTCCTCCGCCGATCAGCCCGCCCATCTCGGTGGCGGTGGCGATGAGCGCCCCCGTTTTCTTTTCGATCATCGAAAAATATTCCGGGAGCGAGACGTCCGTTCTCTGCGCAAGTTCCATGTCCAGCGCCTGACCGTCGCAGACATCGATCATTCCTTCGGTGAACACTTCCAGCACTCTCGCGCGTCGATCGGTGTCCGTGCGCGCCAGGCTCCGGTATGCCAGCCCAAGCAGAACGTCGCCGGCGATGATTGCGGTGTTGGCGTCCCACCGTTTATGTATCGTCGGTCGTCCACGCCGGGAGTCCGCATTATCCATGATGTCATCATGAACAAGCGTGAAGTCGTGCATGGTTTCGATGGCGACCCCCGCATCGATCGCCTGCCGGGCGGTCCCGCCGACCGACTGGCAGGAGAGCAGGACGAGCATTCCCCTGATGCGCTTCCCTCCGCCGGTGAGGACATGGCTGCACGCCGCGCGCAGCGTGGGGGACTTCCCGCGCAGGGCCACGGCACGGACGTGCCGGTCGAGCATCGCCCGGAGGGTGTCGGCGTAGCGCGCGTTCGACCGGTCGTTCATTGATGCTCTTCCTGCAGAGGGACGCTCTGGAGTTCGCGAATGGTGCGTGCTCCGGCGAGAAACATGATCGCCCGGAGTTCCTCCTCCCAGTCAGCAAGGAGATCTCTGACGGCGGCCGTTCCGCCCCGGGTAAGCGCCTGAAGGACCGGGCGCGCTGAAGCGGCGAGGTCGGCGCCAAGCGCAATGGAAACAGCAATGTCGCGGCCCGAGGTAATCCCCCCCGAACTGATCAGCGTAAACGCACTCCCCGCATTGCGAAGGGACGCCACCTGACGGATCGCATCCGCGGTCGGAATCCCCCAGTCCCAGAACCGTCCTGCAAATTCCTTTTTCTTTGAGCGCAATGCTTCAACCCCCGCCCAACTGGTGCCGCCCGCTCCGGCAACGTCGATATATCGGACTCCCGCGCCCAGCAGGCGCCGGGCGACATTCTGTGAAATGCCGGCCCCGATTTCCTTGACGATGACGGGAACCGGGAGAGCAGCTGCCAGCATTTCAATTCCACGAAGCACTCCACGGAAATCCGGCTCCCCCTCCGGTTGCAGGAGCTCCTGAAGCGGATTGAGATGGATGGCGAGAGCGTCCGCATGCACAAGATCGATGAGCAGCCGTGCATCGTCCACGGATCGCATCCGACCGACTTGTGCCGCACCGACATTTGCGATCACGGGAATTTCGGTCGAGACCTCCCGAACGACGCTGAAGGTCTCATGGAACCGTCGATCTTCCAGCGCCTGCCGTTCGCTTCCCACGCCCATCGCGATGCCGTAGTCCGCGCAGACCGAGGCCAGTCCGCGATTGATCTCCCGAGCTCCCTTATACCCTCCCGTCATCGATGAGATAATGAGCGGAATGCGCAGAGGCTTGCCGAGGAATTCAACCGAGGGAGTGATTTCCGAGAAGGCAATCTCAGGAAGCGCATTGTGGATGAAGGAGAATCGTTCAAGACCCGTGGTTTTTGACTTGAAACGCACATCCTTGTCAAGGACGAGGGCTACGTGCTGCTGTTTACGTGATGTCGTCGCTGAGTTGCGGGTCGGCTTCTTGGGTGCCATGGAGCGGCTGGGTTGGATCAATAACGGAAGAATATAGACAGATTGGCGTCGAGATGCAAAATCGCAAACTTCTTGCTTTTGGTTCAATTCCTGCGTAAAATTTTAAACATTATCGTATAACACCGTCCCTCATCTTCAGTAAGGTGCATGCGCGCAATCATTCCGGTCGCCGGCGTCGGTTCACGACTTCGTCCCCACACCTTCACTCTCCCCAAGGTTCTCCTGACGGTAGCCGGCAAGCCGATCCTGGGGCATATCATTGACAAGATACGGGCCGAGGGGATCCTTGAGGCGACGATTGTTGTCGGCCACATGGGGGACAAGATTTTTGACTATCTTACCAAGACGTATCCGGAATTCCAATTTGATTTCGTCGAACAAGAGGATCGCATGGGGCTCGGGCATGCGATCTATCTCTCCCGCCATACATTCACGAACGATCCGATTCTGATCATCCTTGGCGACACGATCTTCGATGTCTCTCTCGCCGAAGTGCTCGCGGCACCGGTGTCGTCCCTGGGGGTGAAGGTCGTGAATGATCCGCGGCGCTTCGGCGTGGCGGTTGTCGAGAACGGCTACATCACCCAGCTCATCGAGAAACCAGAACAGCCGATCAGTCGTCTTGCGGTTGTCGGGCTCTATTTTGTCCGGCATCCGGCACTGTTGACCCAATGCCTCGAGGAGATCGTCAGTAAGGACATCCGGACAAAGGGGGAGTACCAGCTGACGGATGCCCTGCAGATGATGATCGCCCGCGGGGAAAAGATGAAGACGTTTCCCGTCGAAGGGTGGTACGATTGCGGAAAGCCGGAGACGCTTCTGGCGACGAATCGGGCGCTCCTTTCCCAGGCGCATTCCACCCGTGAAGTGCCGGGCGTTGTTGTGAATCAACCAGTGTATATCGCTCCATCCGCCGTGCTCTCAAACTGCGTCATCGGACCGTTTGCGTCGGTCGGCGATCATGCCGAAATCTCCGAAGCGGTGGTCAGGAATTCCATCATCAGTCAGGGCGCACGGGTTAGCCGCGTTCTTCTCGACAACTCGATCATCGGGAATGATTCCGTGGTTACCGGCAGCTTCAAACGTTTCAATGTTGGAGGATCATCCGAAATCGAGACGGATTGATCCGCCGCAAACCATTCTCTCTGAATCTTCTACCTGCGAGGTCGCCCATGTCGTATCTTTTTACTTCGGAATCGGTGTCTGAAGGCCACCCGGATAAGGTCTGCGATCAGATTTCCGACGCCATCCTTGATGCCATTCTCACGAAGGACAAGCACGGCCGTGTTGCGTGCGAATCGTTTGTCACCACGGGGCTCGCCCTGGTTGGCGGCGAAATTACCACCTCCGCGTATATCGAAGTGCAGGACATCGTGCGCCAGGTGATCCGGGACATCGGCTATACCAAAGCCGAATACCGCTTCGACGCGGATTCCTGTTCCGTCATCTCATCCATCCACTCGCAGTCGCGCGATATCGCCATGGGAGTGGACACGGGAGGAGCGGGTGACCAGGGGATGATGTTCGGCTACGCGACGAATGAAACGCCGGAATTTATGCCGATGCCGATCATGTTCGCCCACAAGCTCGTGAAGAGGCTTTCGGACATACGGAAGAAACAGCCTAAACTGATGCCGTATCTCCGCCCCGACGCGAAATCCCAGGTGACGATCGAATATAACCAGCGTCGCGCAACCCGCGTCCACACGATCGTGGTCTCGACCCAGCACGACTCCGATGTCTCCCAAAAGAAGATCTACGCGGACGTTGTGCGCCACGTCATTGGAGAAGCGATCCCGAAAGAATACGTTGATAAGAAGACCATTATTTACGTCAATCCCACCGGCAGGTTCGAAATCGGGGGGCCGCACGGCGACACTGGTCTGACCGGGCGGAAGATCATCGTCGACACCTACGGCGGCAGGGCGCCGCATGGAGGTGGAGCGTTCTCCGGGAAAGATCCATCGAAAGTGGACCGGAGCGCTGCCTACGCCTCGCGTCATCTGGCCAAGAATGTGGTTGCCGCCGGGCTTGCGGAGGAGTGCCTGATCCAGGTCTCCTATGCAATCGGAGTTGCCGAACCGATTTCCATCAATGTCAATACCCTCGGAACGGGGCGCATCCCCGACATGGAGATCGAAAAGATCATCATGAAGGACGTCGATATGACTCCCCGGGGAATCATCAAACGGCTCGATCTTCTCCGTCCCATCTACCGCAAGACGGCTGCGTACGGCCACTTCGGAAGGAAGGAAAAGGAGTTCACGTGGGAGAAACTCGACCTCGTCGATACGCTCCTGCGCGGAGTGCGGTAGTCGCTGCCGAATACGTTCACTCATTTATCAGGAACCCATGGATTCGAAACGCGGAAGTTACAAGGTCGCCAACCTTGGACTTGCAGAGGAAGGCGAGAAGCTTGTTGAATGGGCGGAATCGCGCATGCCGGTGTTGATGGCGTTGCGGGAAAAGTATGCGAAGACGAAACCGTTCAAAGGATACCGGATCGCCGGCTGTCTGCATGTGACGAAAGAAACCGCCGTGCTGGTGCGGACGTTTGTGGCTGCGGGTGCCCAGGTGAGCTGGAGCGGATGCAACCCGTTGTCGACCAATGATGCGGTTGCTGCGGCGCTCGCGAAGGACGGCGTCTCCATCTTTGCGTGGCACGGCCTCAGCGTTGAAGAGTTTTACTGGTGCATCGACCAGACCATCGCCATCAACCCGAACCTCACCCTCGATGACGGCGCCGATCTGATCTTCACCATCCACAAAAAGTACCAGGATCTCGCCCGGAAGTACGTTATCGGCGGCACGGAAGAAACCACGACCGGCGTGCACCGCCTGCGTGCAATGGCGGCGGACGGAGAACTCAAGTATCCTGTCATCGCGGTCAACGATGCCGAGACGAAGTGGGATTTCGACAACGTCTACGGGACAGGGCAGTCAACGCTCGACGGCATTCTCCGCGCGACGAGCGTCCTGTTCGCAGGGAAAAACGTGGTCGTTGCCGGCTACGGGCATTGCGGAAAAGGCGTCGCGCTTCGCGCCAAGGGACTGGGTGCCAACGTGATCGTCACGGAAGTCAAACCGACCGCCGCACTGAAGGCGACGCTCGAAGGGTACCGGGTGATGAAAATGGACGACGCGGCGAAAGTCGGCGACGTCTTCATTACCGCGACCGGCGTGAAGGACATCATCACGAAAAAGCATTTCCAGTCGATGAAGAACGGGGCGATCGTGTGCAATACCGGGCACTATGATTGCGAAGTGAATCTCGTCGATCTGGCGGCCCTGGCGAAGGGCAAGCGGGAGATCAGGGCGAACAACGAAGAGTACACCATGAAGGATGGGCGGAAGGTCTATTTGTTGGCCCAGGGTCGGCTGGTGAACCTGGCCGCAGCAGAAGGCCATCCTTCGGAAGTGATGGATATGTCGTTCGCCAACCAGTTCATGTCACAGCTGCGCATCGTCGAGCTCCACAAGAAGGGGAAAACCCTGGAGAAGACGGTGCACGACATCCCGCCGGAGCAGGACCAGGAAATCGCTCTCGTGAAGCTCTCGACGCAGGAGATCAAAATCGACAAGCTGACGAAAGAGCAGGAACACTATATGAACGATTATAGTGCGGGAACCTGATTTCGCAACGAACGGAGAAGATTCAAAGAAACGGCGGCCGGAACATCGGCCGCCGTTTTTCTTTTCGCTACTCCTGCATAACACCTGCCTGCTGCCCCCACCTTGCTCCTTAATGCCCCTTCAAAAGAACGCCGTGCTTCTGGAGAAAACTCTCGATTGCACTGAAGCAGCGGACATAATCGGCTTGGCTGAATCCGCCGTGCCGGCCGCCGGGGATGGTGATCAGCGTGTTGTCGACGCCGGCCGCATCAAGCGCCTGCTGCAATCTGAGCGCCTGCTGATAGGGAACAAGCTGGTCCCGGTCGCCATGCACCGTGAACACCGGAGGGGATGTCGATCTGACGTAGGTGAGCGGGGATACTCGTCTCGCCACGGCCTCCCTGTCGGGAACGGTTCCCAGCCAGGAGACGGCATAGTCCTGCCGGTTCGGTCCGGCGAGGAGATCGTTCACATCCGTGATGCCGAACCAGTTGATAATCGCGGCGACATGCACGCCGGGCATGCTCGCTTCCCATTCCTTGGATGCATCAAATCCGTCGCCGGGTTCGAGTAGTCCGGTCATGAGGGCAAGGTGCCCGCCGGCGGATCCTCCCGTCACAATGACCCGGCTTGTATCAAAGCGGTAGCGTCCCGCATTTCTGAACACCCACAGGAGCGCGAGCCTGCAGTCTTCGACGGCAGCCGGCGCGAACGCGATCCGGGCGAGACGGTATTCCACGTTCACGACGGAGAATCCCATCGCCATGAACGGCACGCACTCCAGAGTCCGGTCCTCCTTGGTTCCCGCCACCCACCCGCCCCCGTGAATCACAATCGCCACAGGCGATGCATTGCCATTACGCACATAAGCGTCGAGTTTGCATTCGTAGCCGCTCGCGGTGGAGTACACCACGTTCGGCACCACCGAATAATCGAATTCGTAATGGATCGCTGCGTCAAGTTCGGGAGAGATGGCGTTCTGCGCCCCGGCAATCGACGAAGCAATCGCCAGCGCTATCGCGGTAACCAAAAGTATGCGGTGCATGTGCGCTCCGGAAATATTGAGCAAGAAGATCGCGATTTGAATGTCGAAAAGCCAACGACGGGGGGAGCGTCGGACTTTTCTTGAGACGACGTGACGCGGGGACTTGGTTCGATGAGATTTGGGAACGGGGGGAAATGCGGGATCTTGAAATCACTACGAGAGTCTCGTGGAGCGAACTTCTGACACCTGAAGCCTATACCGCGATGCCTCGATTGATGATTACTTCGTCAGTCGCGCTACCGTGTCAACGAGATATTCCGTCGTAAATGGCTTTGTGATGTATTCAACCGCGCCGAGCATGTAGCTTTCCGTTGCCAGCGTAAAGCCGGCCTTCCCGGTAATCATCGCAATCGGGGTCTGATTTCCTTTTGAACTGAGAAATCGCAGTACATCCATCCCTGAAGGTCCGGGCATGACAACATCAAGGAGGATAAGATCAAACTTGGTGTTGCCCAGAAGGTGAATCGCTTCTTCTCCGTTCTGCGCCTCTGCAACGTCGTACCCCTCATTTTGAAGAGCTTCGCGAACGATGTGCCGGAGATCAGCATCATCGTCGACGCAGAGAATTCGCGTTTTTGTCATAATTCAGGGTCTCCTTCATGATTTTATGAATACATTTCGAGAAAATCAACGATCTTTCGGAAAAAAGGAGCCGCCACAGTATTACTATTAGGAGCGTCGCTGCTCGAATGTCCTTCTATCGTTGGAGAATACAATGGCGAAAGTCCATCTGCTGGGATTCTTCGGGCTGCTTGCCCTTTGCTCATCCGCGTTCAGCGAGGTGATGATCTACCGTGAGCCATTCGACAGTGTGGCAACGCCATTGCTTCCTGCGGGATGGACGTCTTCTCAAAACCGAACCCCCGGTCAGGCCGACTTCTTCACGACGAGCTCTTCAGCGCACTCTGTTCCCAACGCGCTGCAGTGCACGAACGCGACGATCGCACAATGGGTGCTTTCGCCACCGATCGGAGGAAGTGAACGTGTCGCCGCCTCGATTTCGTTCTGGACAAGAAGGTCAGGGACCTTCGGCGCCGCGCTCGTCCTCGAGTGTGCACCTGACGGCGAGGGTCTCCCGTTTGTCATGCTCGGTGACACCATTCGATTTTCGGGTAGCATACTCTATGAAGTGCATGAGATTCAGATTCCCGTCTCCCTGCGATCGCCGTCATCGCTGCGATTCCGCTGGCGTATCGTTCCTTCCGCCTCGGGGGCAACCGGGACTTTCAGACTCGACGACATCGAAGTCGACGGAGAGTGTGCACTCGATCTTGCCTGCGGCCCGGTCAGCGCAGGTCCCGCATCCTCTGCGGGCATGTCTGCCCGCATGATTCGAACGAAAGTGCGGAATGCCGGCCGCGACGCCGTTGCGCGCTTCGGTCTGACATTTCTTCTGAATCCCAACGCTGATTCAGTTTCCCGGGGCGTGCGAGAACTCGGGAACATCTCCTTGGCCGGGCCGCTTGCTGCAGGCGATTCTGTCTGGGTCGAGTGTTCGCTGTCGCCCGCTGCCCCGGGAGGGGCGCTCATCGCCGTGGCTTCTTGTGCAGGCGATCTGAATGCAGCAAACGATTCGGCGACAATCTCCCTGCCGGTCGCGTTTGCTCCCGGTACACTGGTCATCAACGAGATGATGTTTGCTCCAGCCGCGCACGACCCGGAATGGATCGAGGTCGAGAACCCCACCGGGGATACGATTGCCCTGTCCCAGTGGACGATCAGCGATGCCGACCGTGACGCGGCGCATCGTGTTGCGAGGGCACCGTATATCGTTCCACCGTCGGGCTATGCGATCCTCACGGACGACTCCACGGGGTTGTATGCGAGGTTCGGACCCATCGCATGTCCGGTGATTCAAGTTCCCGGGTTTCCTTCTTTGAACAACGATGAGGACATGGTTGTGCTCGCGGATCATACCGGGTCAACGATCGACAGTGTCGCCTACCGGTCGAGCTGGCACAACCCCGCCCTGGTCAGTGCGACGGGCCGCTCGCTCGAGCGGATCAGTCCCGAGCTGCCGTCATGCGACTCGCGAAGCTGGACATCCACGACGTCGCTCCAAGGCGGAACTCCCGGGATGCGGAACAGCGTCGTGGTCTCATCCCGGAACAGGAAGGAGGGACTTGAATGCTCGCCGAACCCGTTTTCTCCGGACAACGATGGGGTGAACGATGTGACGCTTGTGCGTTATGCGATCCCCCTGCCGGTCGCCACCATTTCCGCATTCGTGTACGATATCCGGGGACGGCGCATCCGACGACTGGCGGATCACGACGCCGGCACTTCGCAAGGGGTTCTCGTCTGGGATGGGAGGAGGGATGATGGGGTCAGGGCACCCGTGGGAATGTATATCGTGGTTTTCCGGGCCGTACGGGCAGACGGCGGGAGTCTGTATGAAGCAAGGTGCGTTGTCGTGCTTGCGATGCCTATGTAAAACTGAATTCATCCCCCCGCCTATTCGTCTTCGGAAGAGATGGGCGAGAGGAGAGGGAGAAGGGATGAGTTCAAACGGGGGAAGAGAAGAGCCCTTGCGCCGCGCATCGCACGGGAGCAATGGCCGCCGGAGTGATGCCCCGGTGTGTGAGAGCCCGGAGCAACAGGTCCAGTTGCGAACGTCCGGCGACCATCGAATACCACCCCTCACCATTTCGAACGAACTTCCAGCCAGGGGAGAGCAGGGGATCGCAATTCACCTGCACAGTGAATGCCGTATCGGCAGGGAAGAGCTCCCGGAGTTTGCCCTGTGCAGTGATGACCCCATGCTGAAGGACCAGCACCCTATCGGCAATGGACTCGAGGTCGCTGAGTTCGCTTGATGTAAGAACAACTGCGCACCCATGGGCACGCGAAGATTCCAGCATGCGTTTCAACCGGTTCCTTCCGGAGAGATCAAGCCCCTGGGCGGGATTGTCGAGGAGAGCGAGTCTTGGCAGATGAACAAAGGCCAATGCGAGGGACAGTCGTGCCTGAATCCCGTGTGAATAGCTCCAGCAGGGTGCGTCCGCCACCGGTGTGAGGCCGAAAGCGTCGAGCATGTCGGCGACATCGCTGTCCAGGGTTTTTTCCTTTCGCCCATGTGCCCGTGCCGCCGTTCTCAGAAGACGACGTCCTGAGGTCCTCCCGCCAAGAGTCATCATCTCGGGCGAGTAGCCCGTCAGGCAATGCCAGTTTGCAGGAACAAAGGGATTGCCGAAGCGAAGAATCAGGCCTCGCGTAGGTTGGAGCCGATTCATGATTGTCCTCAGAAGCGTCGTTTTGCCCGCACCAGAAGGGCCAAGGATGCCGAGGATCTCGCCCTCCTGCAAATCAAACGAGATGCTGCTAAGGGCGGAGACCGATGACCGGTGGAACATGCCCGTGAAATAGGTCTTGTTGACGCCCGTCGCATTGATGACCATGCTCATGGCTTCCCCCAAGGAAGTGGTTGAGGAACGATAGCAGAAGCGTGTGCGGGAGGGGCTCTCTATTAGTAATACTGCAAGGAAGGGCGTTTTCCGAAGGGAGGATCAAATTTCATCACAACACACGTGTTCCAGGCTCACCTCGCGTCGAAGGTGATCTTCCTCACCTTGCCGAGCGTATGGCCGAGGAATCGTTCTCCCACTTCAGAAAATTTTGCGGGAATGTCGCTCACAAAGAACTGAAGATTGGGACGTTCCTTGCTGGGATTGAGCAGGTTCTTCCCGCGAAGTGTCCGCACCACCTCCTGGGCGGTGGCGGCACCGGAATCGACGAGGGTAACCGAAGGACCCATCACGGCAGCGATCGCATCGCGCAACACGGGATAGTGCGTACATCCCAGGATCAGGGTATCGATCTTCTGCAGCGTCAGGGGGAAGAGATATTCCCGGGCCACCATCTGTGTTACCGGATGGTCGATCCATCCTTCTTCGGCGAGCGGAACGAACAGCGGACACGGTTGCGGAAATGTCTTCACGTCCGCGTCCAACTGGCGCAGCGCGTTCGTGTAGGAGTTGCTGTTGATCGTCGCATATGTGCCGATCACGCCGATCCGTTTCTTCGTCGTCGTGCGGGCGGCGGCGGCTGCGCCGGGCACGATCACGCCGACGACCGGGACGCGCGCGCGCCGTTGCACCACATCCAGCGCGACAGCCGAGACCGTGTTGCACGCCACCACGATCATCTTGATCTCGTGACGCAGAAGGATGTCGACATCGTCCGCCGCATATTCACGGACGACCTCCGGGGATTTCGGGCCGTACGGCACGCGCGCCGTGTCTCCGAAATACACGATGTTCTCATGAGGGAGCTGGCCGGTCAGCGCGCGGACCACCGTGAGCCCTCCAATGCCGCTGTCGAAGACGCCGATGGCGCGCCGGGATTGATCGGTGGGGTCAGGGGTGCGGTTGCTGTTCATGGATTACTCGCCGGTCAATTCGCGGAGGGTCATGCTCTGCAGGGTGGACATGATCCCCCGGGCAACGTCCTTCTTTCTCGAAGGATCGCTCACGGGGAGTCCGGTGCTTCGCTCGCGGACATAGAAGGCATCGACGATGCCGTCCACGCGGGTGGCGATCTTGGCAAAGGAAATGTCCAGCCCGGCGCGCGAAATGGCTTCGGTCACCCGGTACAGGAATCCCACCCTGTCGGGAGCGTACACGTCGATGATGGTGAACGACGGAGTATCTTCGAATTGAACATCCGTCCGGATATTCGGATTCTCCGGCTTCTTCGGCCGTCGCTTCCATTTCCGGTGATGTTCGAGAAAGAGTTGATCGATATCAAGCGCGCCGGTCAGAACATTCCGGACGTCTTCTTTGATCTTCGCGCAGCTCTTCTGCGAAAGTACGACGCCCGAGGAAATGTCGTGGACGCGAAACCGATCGAAGATGATCCCGTCGTCCCGCGTGAAGATATCCGCGGTGAAGATGGATGCGTCGTTGGCCGCGAGCACCGCACAGAATTTCGAGAGGGCCCCGGGCGCATCGGGCGCGATGATCGTGACCTCCGTCCAGCCTTCGCCGTTTTCGAATAGGAGATCCACGCCTTCCCGCAACGATCCCAACCGCAAATGGCGCGCGATTTCGCCCGGAGAAAACACGGAGGTGTACGCGGCATTCGGGATGCCGTCCAGATGTCGTTTGATGCTCTCTTCCGGAAACTCTGATCCCAGCTCCCGGACAATCTCCAGTTTCTTCTCCTCCTTCCGAACGGAGTGCATTCGGTCCACTTCTTCCCCCTTGAGATTCCGGAGGAGGACTTCGGAGGTCCGCTGGTACAGCTCCTGGAGCATCAGGGCCTTCCATTCGGTCCAGACGCTGGGGTTGACCGCGGACAGGTCCGCAAACGTCAACAGGTACAGATATTCCAACAGCGTGGGGTTTTCGAATTTTCCGGCGAATTCACGGATCGTCGCAGGATCGTTGATGTTGCGTCGGAAGGCGATCTGTTCCATGGCGAGGTGGTTCCGCACAAGGAACCCGACATCATCGGCAAGTTCAGCGAAGCCGATCCGGTGGAGGACATTCTTTGCGATCGGGACACCGGTGATCTCATGGTCGGAAACGCCGAGCGGTTTTGCGATGTCGTGGAGAAAGATCGCAAGGTACAACAATTCCCGGCGTCGCAACGTCCGGAAGACCTCATGCAGGAACCCCTGGGAGTCCCGGAGAGCCTCCGCGTTTGCGAGGGCGATGAGCGTATGTTCGTCCGCCGTGTAGAAGTGATAGACATTGTGCTGGAAAAAGGCGATAAGATCGCCGAATTCCGGGACAAGGCGTCCAAGAATTCCTGTGTCGTTCATCGCCCGCAGCGTCAACCCCACGCGGGATGAAAGAAAAATCTTCCTGAGCACTGCGCCGCCTGCCGCGCTCGCACCCATGTCGGCGCTGATCAATCCTGAGGCATGCTCGATAGCGCTCCGCAGGGTTGTGTCGATCTCGACTTCATTTTCGGCGGCGAGTTCAAAGGCTTCAAGAATCTGTCCGGCGGAGACATGCGGCGATGATGGATCATCGAGAGCGAGCTTGTCTTCCCGCAATCGAAAAGCGCTCCCCGCTTTCTTCCCGCGGTTCCAGATGCGTCTCGGCGGGAGCAGCTGCTCGTGAAAACGGGCGCTGAGGCGGTGAAACAAGCTGTGAACGGTCCGCGCATGACGGTAGTAGTCACGCATGAACACCTCCACGGACCGAAGGCCGCCTTCCTCGGTGTACCCGAGGTGTTCGGCAACCAGACGTTGGAGCGCATATTCGAGCGTCTCATTCGGCATTTCGCGTTCACTGTGCATCTCCCCGCGGACCCGGAAGAGAAACTCGAGCGCTGCAACCGCGGCCTGAAGGGAATCGTCGTTCAGCACTCCTTCCGCGTGAAGCCGTTGCAGGAAGGTGAGTGTTGCCGGTTTCGATGGCGACGGGAAGTCCTGGTACCCGTCTTCGCACCCCCGGTATAACCAGTACACCGTCTGCAGGTCGCGCAGTCCGCCGGCGCTTTTCTTGACGTTTGGTTCGAGGAGCTTTACCGAGCTTCCGTAACGGGAATGACGGGCGGCAGCCTCTTCAAGGGTCGACGCGATGAACCAGTGCCTGTCGGACGCGTGCATCTTCTTCCGGAACGCAGCGCGAAGGCTATCGTACAGTGCCGTGTTCCCGCACACCTGCCGGCATTCCAGCATCGAAATCCACGCGTCGATGGCGGCACCGTATTGCAGGAGCGCTTCGTCGACGGTCCGGACGCTGTGTCCGACCGTGAGGCCTGCATTCCAAAGATGGTGGAGGAATTCCTTTGCGACCGCCCCTGCGACGGATGCATCCTCCGCATCCGGGACGAGGATCATGACGTCGACGTCGGAATGTGGAAACAACTCTCCCCGCCCATACCCGCCGAGGGCAAGAATCGAGATCCGTTCCCCGTCGGGTGGTGGAAGGAGAGCGTGAGCTTCCGTGAGAGCGCGGTCCATAGCCTCTGTCATGGCTGTACAGAGCGCGTTGCCGTCACGATGAGCGCGAAAATCCCGGATGATCTCCATCCGTGCCGCATCCAATCGAGACTTTACCGCCGAGGGGATATTACCGGGCGTCGACATGGAAAGGTTTGGGCGATTCCTTGGTATGGTAGAATTATAGAGATGCTTTGGCCCAATTGCAATTCAGCGCAGGGTTCCCTACCATGATGCGTAACGCGCCTTTTCCGGAGAGGACAGCGAAGTTGGCGTTGGTGGTCTTCCTGCGATTCAGGTCATGTGATATCGGCCATGGCTTTTCCCCGTCGTTCCGTGGTGGGCAGGGTGTTGATTGTTGCCGCAAGTCTGACGTTTACTGCGCGCGCGCAAACCAGATCCGAATTCCCGGGTTTCGCCTGGGGGACTCCCTTCCCCCGCATGGAGCATGTCAGGAATTTCTTGCCCTCTGAACTGGATGAGCGGGCCGACCAGGTCAAAGTGAGGGTTGATCAACTTGGATCGGCGGACCTGGAGGATTGCGAATTTGAATTCAACAACGGTCTCTTTTCCGGGATCGTGATCATGACTCGAGGCGCGGAGAACACCCGGGCGCTGCTGAAGTACCTGACCGGGCGCTTTGGAGAAGGTCGTGTCACGGACCCGCGGTTCTGGCAGTGGTTGACCGGCGATACGTATGTGAGCCTCGACGAAGACAGCTCCGGAGACGGCTATGTGCTGTGGTATGGCATCGAATGGCAAACGTCGGGCGGGAACAACAAGGAGCAATGAGCGATCCCGTGCATGAGCTTTCCATTGCAGAGAATATTCTCTCGATCGTCGAACGGTATGTCCCGGAAAAGGAACGCCCCCTTGTGCGGACCGTCAAGGTTGCTGTGGGGGCGCAGGCGGGGATCGTCGCCGATTCGTTGACGTTCTGCTTCGAGGCGATCGTGAGCGAGTCTCCTGTCGCGCAGGCGCGCCTTGCCATTGAAACCATCCCGTTCACCATACGCTGCCGGTCCTGCGGCGCCACGTCCACTCCGGCCGACGGGATGATGCTCTGCCCGCACTGCGGAAGTACGGAAGGCGAAATTACCGGCGGGACGGAAATGCGCGTTGTTGAAGTTGAACTGGACGATGCCGAAGAAGGTGTCCGATGAGTGTCTTCACAATCGAACGTAAAGTCCTGGAGAAGAACGATGAAGTCGCGCTCCGGAACAGGACGCTGTTCACGGAGAATGGCGTCTACGTGATCAACATGGTGAGTTCTCCCGGGGCGGGGAAGACCACCCTCCTCGAAAAGACGATCGAGCACCTCAAGGGGACGATCCGACTTGCCGTCGTCGAGGGCGACGTGCAAACCGATATCGACGCCCGGCGGATCGAACGCTACGGTATCCCGGCGGTACAGATTGTGACCCGCGGGGGATGTCATCTTGAAGCCGGCCTGGTCCACGAAGCACTTCAGGCAATCAAACTTCCCGAACTCGACCTCCTCGTGATCGAAAACGTGGGGAACCTCGTCTGTCCGGCCAACTATGACCTCGGCGAGAATGTCAAAGTCGTTGTCGCGAGCACGACGGAAGGGGACGACAAGCCGTTGAAGTATCCGGCCATGTTCCGGAAGGCGGCAGTGCTTCTCATCAACAAGATCGATCTCGTGCCATACCTTAACGCACGCCCGGACGTCCTGCGCAAAAACGCGCTCTCGATCAATCCGCACCTGACGGTCTTTGAAACATCCGCCCTTACCAACGCGGGGATACAAGAATGGTGCGACTGGCTGGTTGAACAGACCCGTTCACGCAAGTAGCCCCCGAGACTCTTCCACGCCTGTCTTCCACCCGCCCGTCGTCCTTTCTGCCAATCGGAGTTGCTGAGTATTGCAACGGCGAATGATTCCCAATAGTGAAAAGTCGATCGGGGCAGAGAGGCGACTTCTCTCCAATGTTCGCTGAATCTGCGTATTTCTGTGGCATGCCGATTGCACGTTAAAAATGGCAACGATGTTTGCCTGATCCGGCATTTTCCTCCGGACCTCTCATCAATAGATAGAACACACCCTTGAGCACACCTTCACAGCATCCCAGCGGCGACAACCGGTTCAAGCTGCTTGACCGCGCCATCACGAAACACCACAATAACGGTGACGCGTTGATCGAGGTGCTTCATGCAGCGCAGGGGATTTTCGGGTTTCTCGAGAATGATCTTCTTGTGTACATTGCGCGATCCCTCAGACTTCCGCTCAGCCGGGTCTACGGGGTGGCGACGTTCTATCACTATTTCACGCTGAAGCCCAAGGGCGAGCACACGTTTGTCCTGTGCACCGGCACAGCCTGTTATGTGAAAGGCGCCACGGCGATTCAAAAGGCGGTGGAACAACACTGCAAATGCAAATTCGGAGAGACGACTTCAGACAACAAGGTCTCGCTGGTGTCTGCGCGTTGCGTCGGATCGTGCGGTCTCGCGCCGGTCGCCGTCGTCGACAATAATGTGGCCGGAAAGCTTACGGTTGACGGGGCAGTCGACCGCATCAAGAAATGGCAGGAACAGCCAGCGGAGGTGGAAGCATGACCGTCGAAGACCTGCATGAGCTTGCCGAGGCGGAGCGAGAGCGTCAGCAGAAGTTCCGCGATCGCATCCTCTATTGTGCCGCCGCCGGCTGCATCTCCTGCGGCAGCCTCGCCGCCCGCGATGCGATTAAAAAAGCGTTGGCCGAACACGGACTCGAGAAAGACGTTGAAGTCCTGGGAACCGGGTGCATGGGGCTTTGCGGGGAAGGCCCTCTGGTGAAAGTGTCGTCCGATGGGAGCGTGTACGAACGGGTCGACGCGTCCACGGGAGCGAAAATCGTCGAAGAGCATATCGTGAAGGGAACGAAGATCGACGATCATCTTCTTGACAACAATGCTCCGTTCTTCGCCGCACAGCGCAAGGTCGTCCTGGAAAACTGCGGAAAGATTAACGCGGAGAGCATTGAAGAGTACATCGCTTCGGACGGGTATGCGGCGCTGGCGAAGGTGATCACCGAAATGCAGCCGCCGGACGTGATCGAGGAAATTCGAAAGAGCGGTCTTCGCGGGAGAGGCGGTGCGGGATATCCGACAGGATTGAAATGGGGGATCGTCCGGAAAGCCAAGGGAGATCAAAAGTATGTCGTCTGCAACGCCGATGAGGGCGATCCCGGGGCATTCATGGACCGTTCGGTGCTCGAGGGCGACCCGCATCGCATCCTCGAGGGGATGGCGATCGCCGGGTACGCGGTGGGGGCGAGCCAGGGCTACATTTATGTCCGGGCGGAATATCCCCTGGCGATCGACCGGCTTCGACTGGCAATCAAACACGCGGAGCGTCTCGGCCTCCTCGGGAACAGGATCTTTGAATCGCAGTTCAACTTCCGCATCGATCTGCGCATTGGCGCCGGGGCGTTCGTGTGCGGAGAAGAAACTGCTCTGCTCCGCTCGATCGAAGGGAAGCGCGGCCGCCCGCGTCCCCGGCCTCCGTATCCCTCGGAACGCGGACTCTGGGGCATGCCGACGCTCATCAACAATGTTGAAACCTACGCCAACATCTCGCCGATCATCAGGAAGGGGAGCGCCTGGTTCTCCTCCATCGGGACGCCGAAGAGTACCGGCACGAAAGTCTTCGCGCTCGCAGGAAACATCCGGAACACCGGTCTGATCGAAGTCCCCATGGGCATTCCGCTGCGGACGATCATCTTCGATATCGGCGGCGGGACACCGGAAGGAACGGAATTCAAAGCCGCCCAGACCGGCGGGCCCTCGGGGGGCTGCATTCCCCGTGAGCATCTCGACCTTCCGGTCGACTATGAGTCGCTTGCAACCGTCGGATCCATTATGGGAAGTGGCGGCCTGATCGTCATGGACTCGACGTCGGGCATGGTGGATGTGGCAAAGTACTTCATGGACTTTTGCGTGGACGAGTCGTGCGGGAAATGCGTCCCGTGTCGCGTCGGCACCGTCCACATCTACAAGCTTCTGGATAAAATCGGTGCGGGGAAGGGAACCGCGGACGACCTTGCACTGCTTGAAGAACTCTGCATGATGGTGAAAGAAACGAGTCTTTGCGGGCTCGGGCAATCGGCTCCCAACCCCGTTCTTTCGACCCTGCGATTTTTCCGTCATGAATATGAGAAGCTCCTGATCCCATCGCAAGGGTACGTCCCGAGCGGCAAGGGCTCCGGATCACAGGACGCATAACAGGAACGCTCATGGCAATTCTCACGCTTACCATCGATGGCGAGCAGCTCAGCGGGAACGACGACGAGTCCATTCTGGAAATTGCCGGCCAGCACGGAATCCGGATCCCGACGCTCTGTCATCTTGACGGCCTTTCCGATGTGGGCGCGTGCCGGTTGTGCCTGGTGGAGATCGAAGGGTCGACAAAGTTGTTCCCCGCATGCACCACGCGGCCGCAGGAGGGGATGGTCGTCCGCACCAACACGGAACGCCTCCAACGTCACCGCCGGACCATCCTCGAGCTCCTGGCGTCGGAAGGAAACCACCAGTGTGCCGTCTGTATCGTGAACAATCACTGCGAGCTGCAGAATCTTGCCTACGAAGTCGGACTCACGCACACCCGGTTTCCATACCTCTACCCGAGGAAGACCCTCGATGCCACGCACAAAGATTTCATTCTCGACCATAACCGCTGCGTTCTCTGCAACCGCTGCGTCCGGGTATGCCACGAGGTGGAAGGGGCTCATGTGTGGGACATCGCGAACCGGGGCATCGATTGTACGATCATCGCTGATCTGAACCAGCCCTGGGGCGAGTCCGAATCCTGCACGGCGTGCGGGAAATGCGTCCGCGTCTGTCCGACCGGAGCGTTGATCGCCAAGGGAGAAAACGTCGCCGAGATGGAAAAGCAGACGGATTTCCTGAAGTACATCGTCACTGCGCGCCTGAAACGCGAGTGGATCAACACCCATGAAGATGAATAGGAGCCGCGAACCGATGAAACCGAAGGTCGCAACAGCCTGGCTGGGCGGATGTTCGGGGTGCCATATGTCGTTTCTCGACATGGACGAACGCCTGATCGAGCTCGCAGGCAAGATCGAACTTGTCTACTCGCCTCTCGCGGACATCAAGGAGTTCCCGCGGGATGTGGATGTGGCGCTGGTGGAAGGGGCCGTGACCAACAATGAGAATGAAGAAGAAGCAAAGAAGATCCGGCGGAACTCGCGGTTCGTCGTCTCCTTCGGCGACTGTGCCGTTTCCGGAAACGTGACCGCCCTTCGCAACGCCCACGACCTCGACGTCGTGCTCAACCGGGCGTATGTGGAACTGGCCGACGTCACCCCCCAGATACCGAGAGACTATCCGACGATCGCGGAACTGCTGACGACTGCGCGCCCGCTCCACGAGATCATTACGGTCGACGCGTATATCCACGGTTGTCCACCCACGGCCGATACCATCTGGTTTGCCATCCAGGAACTTCTGGCAGGAAGAATGCCTGCGTTCTCCCCGGTGTATCTCCGGTACGGATGACCGCCGAACGGCGGCCGTTCGCTGATCATTTTTCGAGGATCGAATGTCGAGAACAATCACCATCGCGCCCGTAACCCGTATCGAAGGCCATGCAAAGATCACCATCCGGATGAACGACGACGGGTCGGTGGAAGATGCGCGGTTTCATGTGAACGAATTCCGCGGCTTCGAGAAGTTTTGTGAAGGCCGTCTGATGTGGGAGATGGGCGGGATCACGTCACGCATCTGCGGCATCTGCCCCACAAGTCACCTGATTACGTCCGCCAAAGCGGGAGACGCAATCCTCGCGGTCGGCATTCCGGAAACGGCGGAGGTCCTGCGCCGCATCATTACCCTGGCGCAATGGATCCAATCCCACGCGCTGAGTTTCTTCCACCTTTCGTCGCCGGATTTCCTTCTGGGTTTCGACAGCGATCCCGCCGTGCGCAATGTGTTCGGCCTCATTGAGAAGGACAAGGAATTTGCCCGCCGGGGAATTCGCCTGAGGAAATTCGGGCAGGAAATCATCGAGATCCTCGGGAGCAGAAAGATCCACACGCCCTGGGCCGTCGCAGGTGGCGTCCGCGAACCGTTTGAAGCGGCAAGGCGCGACACCCTGCTCGCCTGGATCCCGGAGGCGAAGGAAACATCGCTTCTTGCGCTGGAGCGGCTGAAAACCATCCACGCCCGGCTTGAAAAGGACATCCCGAATTTCGGGAATTTCCGTTCCCTCTTTATGGGTCTTGTCGCGAAAGACGGCGCGCTCGAGTATTACGACGGGGCGCTCCGCGTTATGGACAGCGGCGGGAATATCCTCGATGACAAGATCGAACCGGCCGATTACCGCCAGCACTTCGGCGAAGCGACGGAGTCGTGGTCCTATCTCAAATTCCCGTACTATAAGCCGATGGGATATCCCAAGGGGATGTACAGGGTCGGACCCCTCGCCCGGGTGAACATCTGCGATTACATCCCGACCCCCCTCGCGGAGGAAGAACGGAAGCGCTTCAAAACGCTCGCGGGCGAAGAGGGCGTCGTCAACAATTCCTTCTACTATCATTATGCCCGGCTGATCGAGCTCTTGTTCGCGGTCGAAATGGTCGAACAACTCCTTCACCATCCGGCGCTCCTGGGCACGAAAGTCCGGTCGCGCGCCATGATCAATCGCGATCACGGGGTGGGAGCGAGCGAAGCGCCGCGCGGAACGCTCTTCCACGAGTACTGGGTCAATGAGGACGGTGTGCTACAGCATGTCGACCTCTTGATTGCCACGGCGCAAAACAATCTTGCCATGAACCGGACCGTCCGACAACTGGCCGTTCAGTATCTGGACGGGGTGAAGATCACGGAAGGCCTGCTGAACCGCATCGAGGCGGGGATCCGGTGTTTCGACCCGTGCCTGTCCTGCTCTACTCACGCGATCGGAAGCATGCCGCTCCATGTCCAGGTTGTCGATAGCGCCGACCGCATGCTGGATGAACGCGTGCGATGATGCCGCCGCTGGTGATCGGGTATGGCAACACATTGCGGGGCGACGATGCCGCCGGCGTCATCGCCGCGCAACGGGTGCAGGAGACGATGCCTGACGTCGATGTGCTCATCACGCACGACATTCAGCCGGAGATCGCGGAGTCCATTTCCCACCGCCAGCTGGTCATCTTTCTTGATGCTGCGGCGGGGACTGAGGAACTTGTGTGCACCGCCATCGGCGATTCCGTCCCGGTTCCTCCCGTCGAGTCGCATCTCTTTTCTCCCTCCCAGCTCCTCGCGCTGTGTAGTTCGCTGTACAGGAACGTTCCTCGCAGCGTCTATCTGATCGGAATACCCGCAAGTGATTTTTCCTTCTCCGACAGTGTCTCCCCCGCAACGCAAGTGGCCATCGACGAATGCGTCTCTCTCGTGAGACGATTGGTGACCGGCTGGTCCCCGGATTGAGCGAGTCATCGTAGCAACTCTCCGAGAAAATCCTTACTCTGCCCCATCATCCCGCGCCGGGATGAGCAAGTCGTGCCTCTCCAGAACTCCTCCAATGCCGAAACGTGTACGCATCGAGATCCGTGGCGCTGTCCAGGGTGTCGGCTTCCGACCCTATATCTACCGGCTTGCCGGTGAGCATCGCCTCTCCGGGTGGGTGATGAATGCAACGTCCGGTGTCGTGATCGATGCGGAAGGGGAGGATCGCGAGGTCGAACGCTTCCTTCTCCGTATCCAACCGGAAAAACCTTCCCGGGCGTTCATTCAGAGTTTCGAATTCTCCTACCTGGACAGTGCCGGGTATTCCTCCTTTGCAATACGCGAAAGCGACGAAAGCGGGGAGGTGTCAGCGTTTGTGTCGCCTGACATCGCGACGTGCCCGGAGTGTCTTGCCGAAATATCCGACCCTGGCAACCGTCGTTTCGGATACCCGTTCACCAATTGCACGAACTGCGGGCCGCGGTTCACGATCATTCGATCGCTGCCCTATGATCGACCGAATACTTCGATGGACGCCTTTCGCATGTGCGATGCGTGCAGGAAGGAATACGAGGATCCCCGCGACAGGCGATTTCATGCACAGCCGAATGCCTGTCCGGACTGCGGGCCGCAGATCGAGATGTGGGATGCCGGGGGATCCCCGCTCGCGTCACACGAGCGGGCGCTGAAGGGCGTAAGCGATGCATTGCGTGCAGGCAATGTCGTCGCGCTCAAAGGACTCGGCGGTTTTCACCTGATGGTGGATGCCACCAACGCGGGTGCGGTTGCAACGTTGCGCGCGCGGAAACGACGCGAGGAAAAACCGCTTGCGATCATGGTGCCCGACATGCCGTTCGTGCGCGATGCATGCATCGTGTCGGCGCTCGACGAACGCCTCCTCCGTTCGCCCGAATCTCCTATTGTTCTTTTGAAGAAAAGAGCGGAGGACGGCACTCCATCGCGGATCGCCGCCAATGTTGCCCCCGGCAATCCGTATCTCGGCGTCATGCTCCCGTATACGCCGCTACATCATCTCCTGCTTCGAATGGTGGGACGCCCGGTCGTCGCGACCAGTGGGAACCTCACCGATGAACCGATTTGCATCGACGAGCATGAGGCGCTCGAACGGCTCGCCGGCATCGCCGATTGCTTCCTTGTGCATAACCGCCCGATCGTCCGTGCTGTCGATGATTCGGTCGTGCGCGTGCTGCTCGACCGGGAGATGGTGCTCCGGCGCTCGCGCGGATACGCGCCGTTACCGGTCACGGTGTCGGAGCCGCTTCCCGATGCCATTGCGGTCGGCGGACATTTGAAAAACACCGTCGCAGTCGCGCGGCGCAACGCGATTTTTATCAGTCAGCACCTCGGGGATCTTGAGACGGAGCAGTCGCTTGTTTCTTTCCGCACGACAATCAAGGATTTTATCCGGCTCTATCAGCTTGTTCCCACGGCTGTTGTGGCTGACAAGCATCCTGACTACATTTCAACAGCGGAAGCTGGAGCATTGGGATTGCCCGTGAAGAAGGTCCAACATCATCACGCGCATATCGCGGCATGCATGGCCGAGCATAACCTGACGGAAGATGTTCTCGGAGTTTCGTGGGATGGTACAGGTTGGGGAGACGATGGGACGATCTGGGGAGGCGAATTCCTGGTGGTGGGCAGACAAGGTTCGCGCAGGGTCGCGACGATCCGTCCCTTTCTGCTTCCGGGCGGTGATGCAGCCGTCCGCGAGCCCCGGCGCTCAGCCGCAGGCATGGTCGCCGAATTGTCCCAGGGTGATGAGACGGGTTTTGCAGGCCTTCCCTGCTTTGCCGAGTGGAGCAAGGAAGAAGTCCGACTTGTCCACCGGGCGATCGAACGCGGGATTAACGCGGCGCGAACAACGAGTGCGGGACGATTGTTTGACGGCGTCGCATCGCTCCTGGGGGTCCGGCAGCGAAATTCATTCGAGGGACAGGCGGCAATGGAACTGGAGTGGCTTGCCACGTCGGTGGACTCGGGCGCCACGTTTCCGCTGCCCTTGATCGCGAATGCTGAAATCGACGCAAACGCGACTCCGGGGCTCATCCTGGACTGGATTCCGACCGTCCGGCAAATGCTCGAGGCGATCAAGCGGAACACGCCTGTCGCGGTTGTCGCCCACGGCTTCCATCGGACACTGGCCCGGGCGATCGTCGACGTCGCGATGAACATCGGCCTGCAACGCGTGGTGCTCAGCGGCGGGTGCTTTCAAAATGCACTGCTGACGAAGCTCACCGTCGGGATGCTCCGGGAACACGGGTTCAGCCCGTACTGGCATCAGCGCGTGCCGCCGAACGACGGCGGTGTTTCTCTCGGGCAAATGTACGCGGCGCTGGTGCTTCAGACGCTCGCTCGTTGAGCGAGCGATTCTCAGAAGGAATCCGTTATGTGTCTTGCAGTTCCGGGAAAAGTGCTTTCCATCGACCGGGCCGTTGATCCGGTGATGGGAACCGTGAGTTTTGCCGGTGTGACGAAGGAAATTTGTCTTGAATGGGTCCCGGGGGTGAGGGAAGGGGATTATGTCATTGTTCATGTGGGTTTCGCTCTCAACACGGTGGACGAGAACGAGGCGCTGGAAACGTTGCGCTTGTTGAAAGAATTGGGAGAGTTCGACGATGGCGAGGGGAAGGGGGAATAGAGAGAAGCGGGGATGGGAGAAAGGGAGAGGGGGGGCCGAAGGAATTAAGAATTAAGAACGAAGAATTCAGAATTCTTAGTTCAGTCAGCTTTAGAGGGCTCAGGGACTTTGGGACTCTGTGAGACTCCGAGACTTGGGGACTGTGACCATGGATATGGGAACTGCAAACTGGCTGCTGTCGACTGTCTGCTGTATACTGTCAACTGTCAACTGACCGCATGCGCTTTGTAGACGAATATCGCGATCGTGAGAAGGCCGAAAAGGTGGCGGCGCAAATTCGCGCCATTACGACCCGGCCCTGGACGATCATGGAGATCTGCGGCGGGCAAACGCACACGATTGTGAAGTACGGCATCGAAGAACTCCTTCCCGACTCCCTCGAGCTCGTTCACGGACCGGGTTGTCCGGTTTGCGTCACCCCCCTTGAGATGATCGACAAAGCGATTGCCATCGCTTCCCGCGACGATGTCATCTTCACATCGTTCGGGGACATGATGCGGGTGCCGGGGACGGAGAAGGACCTTCTTTCCGTCAAGGCCGAACGGGGAAACGTCCGCATGGTCTATTCCCCGCTCGACGCGGTCAAGATCGCGCAACAACATCCGGACAAACAGATCGTGTTCTTCGCAGTGGGATTCGAGACGACAGCGCCGCCGAATGCGATGGCAGTGTTCCAGGCGCACAAGCTCGGGGTCCGCAATTTTTCCATGCTTGTCTCGCATGTCCTCGTCCCGCCGGCAATGAGCGCCATCCTGGGTTCGCCCAACAACCGGGTGCAGGGATTTCTTGCCGCAGGACACGTCTGTGCGGTCATGGGAACAGGGGAATATCATCCGCTCGCGAAGCGATACGGCGTGCCCATCGTTGTCACGGGCTTTGAGCCGCTTGATTTACTGCAGGGGATCGCCATGACGGTGTCCCAGCTCGAACAGGGGAAATCCATCGTGGAAAACGAATATGCGCGTGTCGTCCGGCCGGAAGGAAACCCCCAGGCAAAGTCGATCATCACCGAAGTGTTTGAAATCGTCGACCGGAAATGGCGCGGCATCGGAACGATACCGATGAGCGGTTACCGTCTCCGGGAGGTCTTTGCGGCATACGACGCCGAAAAGGTATACCGTGTCGAAGGCATTACGACGCGGGAGTCTCCGTTGTGCATTGCAGGGGAGGTCCTCCAGGGGATGAAGAAGCCGCATGATTGCCCGGCCTTCGGGCGTGAGTGCGACCCCGAACATCCGCTCGGTGCTCCGATGGTCTCGTCGGAAGGCGCATGCGCGGCATATTACCATTTTCGCAAGACCGAACAATGAACAGGTGATCAGATGGAAAAGGGTGAGAACATTGCGCGCTTCCTCGGTCTCCGCCGCCTCGCCGTGATCGGCGTCTCCCGGTCCGGGCAGGGCTTCGGTGCGACGCTGTATCGCGAGCTCGCGAAACGCCGCTACGCGGTGACGCCGGTCAACCGCGATGGCGGGAGCATCGACGGGGTCACGATGGCGCGGTCCGTCAAAGAACTCAAGGGGAACATCGACGGGATCGTGGTTGTCGTGCCGCCCGGGGAGTCGATTGCCATCGTGAAGGAAGCATTTGCCTCCGGGATTCTGGATGTCTGGATGGCACAGGGTGCCGACTCGAAGGAAGCGGTCGCATTCTGCCGCGACCATCAGATGTCTGCGTTGCACGGAGAATGCCTCCTGATGTTCCTTGCAAAGGACGTCTTTCCACATTCCTGGCACCGGGGGTTTCGCAAGTTCACAGGGCGGCTGCCGCGCGTGCCAAATGTCGAGTTCCCTATTCCATGAGCGACGATCCCCAGAAAGAATCGCGAGCGACGATTCGCACCTTTGCTGCGGCGTCGTTCCTCAACGATTTCGGCTCGGATGCGATCTATCCGATCTGGCCGTTCTTCGTCTCGTCGCTCGGCGCCAACAAGCAAATGCTCGGCTTGATTGACGGGCTCGGCGAAGCCCTCGTCTCCATTTCGCAGGCATTCTCCGGATATCTCTCCGATCGCCTCAAAAAGAGGAAGGTGTTTATCTGGCTGGGGTATCTTTTCGGGGCAGGCTCACGGGTTGGCTACGCGCTGTCGGCTGCCTGGCCGCAGTTGATCGTATGCCGCGTCCTGGACCGTGCCGGCAAGATGCGCGGATCGCCGCGCGATGCAATGGTCGCGGATGCGTCGACGACCGCCAACCGCGGAAGGAATTTCGGCCTGCTCCGCTCGATGGACAACCTCGGCGCAGTGTTCGGCATCGTCTTTTGCATGGGTTTTCTGCATCTCGGATACAGCACCTTGTTCATGCTCGCGGCAATACCCTCGTTGTTGGCCGTCGGCCTGGTCATGGCGAGGATTCGGGAACGGCCTGTCGCCGGCGGGGCCATCTTCAAGGGACTTTCCTTCCGACACCTGGACCGGAACTTCACCGTGTTCCTCGTCCTGAATGCCTTCTTCTCCCTCGCAGCGTTCAGCTACTCTTTTCTGATGTTGTACGCAGTCGACGGAGGCGTCCCGCAGGCAATGACGCCGCTGTTGTATCTGCTCTTCACGCTGATGGCATCAATCCTCTCATTGCCCTTTGGACGGCTTTCAGACACGCTCGGCCGGAGAAACGTTCTGGCAATTTCGTTCGCCTTGTGGGGGGCGGTCTGCGGCCTGCTCCTTTTCGATCGAACTGTTGTCACGGTGATCATCGCGTTCGTGCTCTACGGCACGCATAAGGCTGCCATTGAACCCGTGCAGAAGGCCCTCGTCTCCGAGCTTGCCCCGGCCGACCTCCGGGCGAGCACGCTCGGCGGGTTTCAAATGGTGGTCGGGTTGTGTGCCTTGCCATCGTCGCTCATGACAGGCATTCTGTGGGACACGGTTTCCCCATCGCTTCCGCTGCTGGTGTCGCTGGTGTTGACGACGCTGGCAATATCGCTCCTGGTCTTCGTTCACCAACCTCGAGAATCACGAACGTGAATCCTGAAACAGACGGCTTCGACATTTCCCAGGGCCCGGCATGTCCGATTCCGATCGCCGACTATCCGCGGATCCTCCTTGCCCACGGCGGCGGGGGGAAGCTGACACAACAACTCATCGAGAAGCTGTTTGTGCCGCAGTTCAACAATGCCGAGCTCGCGCAACAACACGACGGGGCGATTCTTGATCTCGGGGGAGCGCGGATTGCGATGTCGACGGATTCGTACGTCGTTCAACCTATCGTGTTCCCCGGTGGTTCGATCGGCGAGCTGGCAATCAATGGCACCGTGAATGATCTTGCGATGTGCGGCGCCGACCCGAAATATCTCTCCTCCGCGCTCATTCTTGAGGAGGGGTTCCCCATCGATCACCTGTGGAAGGTTGTCCTCGCGATGCAGCGGGCGGCGAAGGCGGCCGGAGTGTCGCTTGTCACCGGTGATACCAAAGTGGTTGACCGTGGAAAGGGAGACGGGATATTCATCACCACCAGCGGGATCGGCCTTGTGCGGAAAGGGGTGAACATTCGTCCCGATCGCGCGTCCGCAGGCGACGTTATTCTCGTCAATGGACCCATCGGGGTCCACGGCATGGCCATCATGTCAGTGCGCGAAGGGTTGGAATTCGAAACCCAGATCAAGAGTGATACAATGCCCCTGAACGGGCTCGTTGCCGCGATGCTCGAAGCGTGTCCGGACATTCACGTGCTTCGCGATCCCACGCGGGGCGGCGTGGCGAGCGCGACCAATGAAATCGCAAAATCCGCCCGGGTGGGAATCCTGTTGGACGAAGCGAACATCCCCGTCCCCGATGAAGTGCGGGGCGCATGCGAGATCCTCGGATTCGACCCGCTCTACGTAGCCAACGAAGGGAAACTTCTCGCGTTTGTGCCGCCGTCGCATGCTGAACGCGTTCTTGCCGCGATGCGCCGACATCCCGCGGGCGCAGCGTCGACCGCCATCGGCAGGGTCGTCGCCGAACATGCCGGGACCGTCGTGATGAAAACGACGATCGGCGGGACCCGGGTGGTGGATATGCTCTCCGGGGAACAGCTGCCGAGGATTTGCTGAACGCGCGGCCCTGTTGACACAGTGATCCTGTATTCTTCCAGCCGAGGTCCACGATGCATCCTCCCGTTTCCGGTTGGCGTTCGCGTGTCGAATCACCGTTGATCCATCTCCTCTGGATCTTCATCGTCGCCCTGTTTCCTTCGGGAGAAAGTTACCCTCAGGACAGTTCCGACATCCACCGCGTTCGCATGAAAGAGGACAGTCTTTTTGCGTCGGGCATGATGGCGTTCGGAGAAGGTCGCCTTCAGTCGGCGCTCGCGGCGTTCTTCACCATCAGCGACACGGTCCGGCCGGGGATCCACGCCAACATTGCGGCGGTCCAAGCCGCCATGGGGGATGTGAAATCAGCCGAGAAGGAATGGCGTCGAGCTCTCGTTCTTGACACCTCGTCGTTCCGCGTCCGTCTCCAATTGGCGGACCTGCTCGACAGGCAAGGACGAACTGAAGAGGCGGAGGGCTTCTATCGTCGGGCGTTGAAACAGGACTCGACCTTCCCTGCCGCACTCGAAGGCCTTGGGAACCTCCTCGTCAGGAAGCGGGCATACTCTGAAGCCCTGCCGATTTTGTCACGGGCAATTGCCGCATCACCCCGGAATGCCGGGCTCTACGCGCAAATGGGAACCGCCCTCTCCAAATCGGGGAAGGCGGACTCTGCGCGCACAATGCTCGCCACCAGTCTTGCGCTCAGTCCGTCGAACGTTACCGTCATGGTGCAACTGGGATCGCTGTATCTGGACAAGAAGGCGTATGAGGACGCCTTCCGTTTGTTCCGTGTCGCCGCGCAGGCTCAGCCATGGAACAGCGACATTCTGTTTAAGGCGGGATTGTGCAGAGAGAAAACAGAAGACCTCGACGTTGCGACGGACTATTACCGAAAGGCAGCGCTCGCGGACACGGCGAACGTTCTTGCGTTCGGACATCTTGGTTCGGTCTACTTCCAGCGCAAGATGTACGATTCTTCCGTTATCGCTTACAGAGCCGCAGCGGCGCTCGAACCCGAAAATCCCGGGGTCTTCATCAACATGGGGATCAGTTATTCCTGCATCGATTCGATTGCCGCGGCGATCGCATGTCTTCGTCGTGCGATTGCGGTCATGAATCCAGAGGATATTGGAAGCGCCTACGAACGGATCGGGGCGCTGCAGCTCGGCGGCAACCACGTTGCGGCTGCACGGGAGAGTTACCGCAGGGCGGCTCTTTTCGATCCTTCGAGGGCGACCGCGTTGTTCTACCAGGGATTCTGCTGCGACCAACTTCGGCAGTACGATCAGGCCAGGAAGCTTTATACGGCGTTTCTGCATTTTCCGAACAAGAGGAAGAGCGACGCAGAGCGGGTCGCCGTCGCCAGGAAACGACTCACTCTCATGGGGGAGAAGTAACCGGCCCGCACAATTGATGTATACCAAAGAGCGATTTCCCTATGGAGGTTCCAATGATACAAAAGAAGATGATGTTCCTTCTCAGCGGCGCGGTATTTATACCGCTTCTGCTCTCAGCGCAGGTCCTCACCATCGATCCGCAGGCGCCGAAGATCGGAGACCGTGTGTCGATCACCTACAACGCAAGCGCCCAGGGTGCTGTTCTGTCCGACGTCAAAGAGATCGAAGCCGGCGCGATGTTGATGCATCCCGATGGGTTGCCGGTCCTGGTTACCGTTCCCCTTGAAAAGAAGGCAAACGGCTGGACGGGCGATTTTCTCCTGAAGGATGCGGATGCCCGCCTGATCGTCGTTCTTGTGCGCGCAGGCGAGAAGACCGACAACAATAACGGCAACTGTTGGACCGCCATGGTGTACGGGGCTGACGGCAAACCTGTGCCCGGCGCAAACATCGCCTATGGCAATTTCCTCGCCGGAAGCGGCGTCATGGATTTCACGCACGAGAGAGACTATGATGCCGGCCTCGCCGCGATCAAGGAGGAGCAGACGCTGTATCCGTCGAATTGGAAAGCGTATCCGGCAGAGTGGACGATCCTTTTGCGAAAAAGCAGGGGAGCGGATACCCGGCCGGACCTTCGCAGCGACGTCGATCGCCGGTTCAAACAATTTGGAAATGACGAGGATGCAGAAAGCGCGATGCTCTATTGGCTTGGCCAGGTAGGAGAAGGAGCGCGGGCAGACTCCATCCAGAAGGAGGCTGCCACGTCGCATCCTCTCGGGTTGATCACACAACGGGCCCGTGAGAACGCGATTTCCGCGGAGCGCGATCCACAACGACGCGCCGACCTGCTTGTTGCGTTCCTCAAGGACTTCCCCTCGCCCGGCCCCGAGCTCTCCTCGCTGCAGGCCATGCTGTTCGCAGCGTATGTCCAGTTGAAACAGCCGGAGAACGCCCTCGCTGTTGCTGAGCGCGTCAAGGATGTCCGCACCGCCATGTTCAATGAAATCGCATGGGATTGGATCGAGAAGGGCGAGAATCTCGAGAAGGCCACTGCGCTCGCAAAGCGCGGCGTGGATGAAGCCGCGAATCCACCCGACTCGCTGAGGCCGTCGTATCTCTCCGTTCGGCAGTGGCGCGACGCAATCGCAAACAACAGGGCGATGGTCCTCGACACCTACGGATACGGGCTCTACAAGCTGGGAAAGATCGCGGAGGCGGAAACGGCGTTCGAAGGAGCGTACCACGGGACGAAAGGGGATTCGCCGGACATCACCGAGCGCCTCCTCATGACATATAACAAAGAGGGGAACTACGAGAAGGCGGCAACTGTCGGCAAGGAAGCCGTCGAGTCCGGAAAGTCCAATGACAACATCCTCGCCTATTATAGAGAGGCGTACGTCAAGGTTCACGGGTCCAGCAAGGGCTTTGACGAAAGTCTCGCCGTCGCGAAGGACAATGCAGCGAAGGCGGCGGTGGCGAAGATCCTCAAGAGCAGAATCTCGAAGCCGGAAATCCCGTTCGAGCTGAAGGGAATGGACGGGACGACGGTAAAACTGGCGGACCTCAAGGGGAAAGTTGTCGTAATCGATTTCTGGGCGACATGGTGCGGTCCGTGCAAGATGTCGTTCCCCACGCTGCAGAAGGTGTATGAAAAATATGCTTCAAACGACAAGGTCAAGATTCTCGCACTCGATACGTGGGAGCGCGTGGGCGGTCAGGATCGGATTGACCTCGTCAAGAAATTCATTGCAGAAAACAAGTACACCTTCCCGGTCCTCTACGACCAGGATGCGGTCGATCGGTACGGCGTCGACGGGATCCCGACGAAGTTCATTATCGACAAGAACGGGAACATCGCGTTTAAGAGCGTCGGGTTCTATGGAGAGAATGAGATGATGTCAGAGCTTACGGCGCAGATCGAAACGTTGCTGGCCGAGTAGAGGAAAAACGACAACGGCGCTTTCTCGAATCGAGAAGCGCCGTTGCAGTGTCATCAACACAGTGTCCTCTTCAGGCAGGGGCATTCCCCTCCGATTCGCCCGCCTTCTCCTTTTCGTCCAGCGTGCCGAACACATGGTCCCACAACGGGGAGCTTACGCCGTACCCCCGGTCCGGATTGCCGTAGTGGTGCCGGATATGATGTTGCTTGAGAAACAGGAAGATCCCGCTCTTGAACGGAGCATGATGAGTAGCGTAATGAATCTCGTCGTACGCAATATAGCCGATAAGAAATCCGGCGAAGAACGGCGGCACATAGTGGAAGCCGAGAATGAGCCCGAACACGAGATAGAATGCTGAAGCCAACGGGATGCTCACTGTGGGAACCATCACCAAACGTTTGGTGTCGTTTGGATAGTCATGATGCACGCCATGCGTGAGGAAGTGAATTCTCTTCCCCCATTCGCTCCTGGGCTGGTAGTGAAATGCGAACCGGTGAAGCAGGTATTCCGTGAGCGTCCAGATAAAACCGCCGAAGAGAAACAGCGAAGTCCCTTCGCCGGGACCAACAATCCCCTCTTCGGCCGTGACGATACAAAAAGTATGCGACTATTGGGACGAAAATGATAAGTGGAATGCTCCAATGGACATGCGTAAAGAATTCCAGAAGATCGCTTTTGAAAAGGCGGGCAGACTCATCTTTATTGGAGACATAGAGCTTACTCATGGCCGTTCTCCCTGAAAATGACCGGAAGATTTCATACTTTTCTGCTAATTAACCACTGTCGAGAGAAGAATCAATCTCTTAATTTCGCACGTATCGTGCTTAGTAGCAAGTTCTTCAATTCCGGGGAAATTTGCCGTCCCGCGGTTATTACAAGGACAACAAAAAAAATATGCGTACGGTTCTGCTTCTGTTCGGTTCCAATGTGTTTATGACGTTCGCGTGGTATGGCCATCTTCGGTTTCGGCAGATCCCGCTCTGGCAGGCGATCGGAGTGAGTTGGCTTATTGCCTTTTTTGAGTACTGTCTGCAGGTTCCCGCGAACCGAATTGGCTATGGCCAGTTCACCGCCGCCCAGCTGAAAATCATCCAGGAGGTCATAACGCTCATCGTCTTTGCAGGGTTCTCGGTTCTTTACCTGAAGGAAGACTTTCGTTGGAACTATATCGTCTCATTCTTCTTTGTCCTCGGGGCGGTATTTTTCGCGTTCAAAACTCCCTAACGAAAATGAATCCCCCTATGAACTCTTCGCTCCAGATTCGAAAAGCACACACGGCTGACGCCTCCGCCATTCTGCGACTGGTTGAAGGACTTGCTTCGTATGAGCACCTGGACCCCCCGGACGAGTCGGCCAGGCGACGGCTGGTGGACGACATGTTCGGCGATCATCCCCGAATCGAAGCGTTCCTGGCTCTCGTCGACGGAACTCCTGCCGGCTATGCCTTCATCTTTGAATCGTACTCCAGTTTCCTGGCGCTCCCGACGCTGTATCTCGAGGACCTCTTCGTGTTGCCGGAATTCCGCAAGATGAAAGCGGGATACTTCCTGTTTCATGCGGTTGCCCGTGAGGCTCGTCGACGCGGCTGCGGCAGGATGGAGTGGACGGTCCTCGACTGGAATGCTCCGGCCATCGAATTCTATCGCCGACTCGGAGCGAAGCACATGAAGGAATGGCATCTCTATCGGCTGACGGCAGCGGAGCTCGATGCCTTCGAGGGATCGGATTCCGAACCCGCCGGGCATTCGCGGAACGGGACGGCATGAGAAATGGGCTGGTTTTCATTATATTAGGATGACGAACGGGATCATGTCTCTCACTCCATCATACCTTGAACTTCTTGCCACCGGCGAGCTCTCGCGACGGGTTGAGCGGCTGACCGCTCTGCTTGTCTCCTGCACTGTCTGCCCGCATGATTGCGGCAACAACCGATTGAAAAACGAAATCGCGCGATGTTACTCCGGCCTGTTGCCGGTCGTCTCCTCCGCGACGGTCCATTTCGGAGAAGAGCCGGCGCTGGTCGGCACGCGCGGAGTGGGAAACATCTTTTTCGGGAACTGCAATCTGCGATGCGTGTACTGCCAGAACTACCTCATCAGCCAGAATCACCTTGAGGAGCGGAAGAATGAGGTCTCCCTCGATCGGCTCGCGGCAATGATGCTCGAGTTGCAGGAAAAGGGGGTTCACTCAATCGGGTTCGTGTCGCCTTCCCATTTTGTCCCGCAGATTATCGCCGCGGTCGAGATCGCCGCGCGGTCGGGACTTCATCTCCCTCTCATTTACAATACAAACGCCTTCGATTCCGTCGAGGTTCTCCGGCTGCTTGACGGCATCGTCGACATCTACCTGCCCGATCTGAAATATGCGGACGACACGATGGGGTATGAATACTCCAGAATCAAGGACTACCCATCCGTTGCACATGCGGCGATCAAGGAAATGCATCGCCAGGTCGGCGGCCACCTGGTGTACGACGATGACGGACTCGTCCGACGCGGTCTCATTATCCGCCACCTCGTCCTCCCGAACGATCTTGCCGGCAGCCGCGAATCGTTGCGCTGGATACGGGAAGAACTCGGTCCGCACACCACCCTGAGCATCATGGCGCAGTATTTCCCCACGCACAAGGCGCTGACGATGCCGCTCGTCGACCGAAAGATCCGCGAAAGCGAATACCTCCGGGTCCTCGCAGAACTCGAGAAGTTTGATATGGATCACGGCTGGATCCAGGACTTCGAAGCATCGGAGTACTACAGACCGGAATTCGAAGACCGCGACCGTCCCTTCAAAGGAGAAATCGACAACATAGCAGAAATCGAAATCCAGGCACGTCACGCAAAGGACAAGACATGAACAACGCAATGATGATCGATGCCATTGCGGCGCTTCCGGATCAGGTTGAGGCGGCCGTGAAGGGTCTCAACGACGCCCAGCTCGATACCCGCTATCGCGAGGGGGGATGGACAGTCCGGCAAGTCGTCCACCATCTCGCGGATTCTCACATGAACGCCTTCGTCAGGATGAAACTCATCCTGACGGAGGACCATCCGACCCTTAAGCCGTACAACCAGGATGACTGGGCCGTGCAGGCGGATGTGCGCGGCGTCCCGATCGCAAGCTCGCTCGCGATCGTGCGCGGCTTGCATGTGCGATGGACGCTCCTTCTTCGCGCGATCCCGGAGAAGGAATGGAGCCGGACGGGAATGCATCCGGAACGCGGGGATGTGACACTCCAGAGCATGCTGCAAACCTATAGCGGACACGGCGCGAAGCATGTCGAGCACATCCTCGGCTTGCGGCGTGCAAACAAATGGTAATCCCCCTACAGGAAGCCTATGGATCCCAACAGAGTCCTCACGATCTTTAAACAGACCGGCGCCCTCCTCGAAGGTCATTTCCAGCTTACATCCGGCCTTCACTCCAATCAGTACTTCCAGTGCGCAAAGGTTCTCCAATATCCGGAGCACTGTGAGCTGCTGTGTGGGGAGCTCGCACAACACTTCCGGGACGCATCGCTCGACGTGGTCGTCGCTCCCGCGATGGGCGGCATCGTCGTCGCGCAGGAAGTCGGGAGGCAGCTGCACAAACGCACAATGTTTACCGAACGGAAAGACGGCGAAATGCTGCTTCGCCGCGGCTTCGAGATCAAGCGCGGGGAGCGGGTTCTGGTGTGCGAAGATGTGGTGACCACCGGCGGTTCAGTCCTCGAAGTGATCAATATCGTCGGGAGGAACGGGGGGGTCGTCGCGGGAGTCGGCTACATTGTCGATCGTTCGGGTGGTCGCGTGCAATTCCCGATCGGACCCGGCGGGAAGCAGCGGTCGGTTCTGACCATGGATGTCGTCTCCTCCACGCCGGAGTCCTGCCCGCTTTGCCGTGCCGGGGTCCCTGTCGTAAAGCCGGGAAGCAGAGGAAACGATGGACCAGTTCGGTAAGCTCGCCTACCACACGGTCATCGGCGCCGGCATCCTGCTGGTGTTCCTCCTCCTGATCCGGGTGGTCCGCTGGATTCTCAACCTTGTTGGCCGCAGGGTGATTTCGAAAACGGAATCGATCCCAGATGACCGGCTCCTCGTCGTCGCCCTGAAGAGTGTCGGCCCCGTCATGATTGTGACCGGGCTGTGGGTGGCCCTCCGCGAGGTGGCCAAAGGAATCGCCCCGGACGACCAGACCGCGCTCGAACTGCTCGAATACGCCAGAGACGTTGTCTTCATTGTCGCGGCGTTCGTGCTCCTGCGCGTCGTGGTCGGAAGCGTCCGGGAGTTCATCTCGTGGTATCTCGGGCGCGTGTCAGGGGACGGGTCGGACAATCTTCGGCGCGCGATCGGACCGCTGACAACCAAGACGGTGAATTTCGCCCTGACCTTTGTCGCGATCATCATCGTTCTTGATCATTTCGGCATCAACATCGGAAGTCTTCTTGTTTCGCTCGGCGTCGGCTCGCTCGCGGTCGCCCTTGCCGCGCAGGAAACCATCGCAAACATGATCGCGGGCTTCGTGATCCTGGTCGACCGCCCGTTCCGGATTGGGGACCGTATCGAAGTGGGACAGGGAGTGGTGGGCGATATCCTGGCGATCGGACTCCGCTCGACGAGACTCTTGAATTTCGACAACAACGTGATGATCATACCGAACGCCGACCTGATCAAGAGCAGGATCACAAACTACGCCTTCCCCTACAACCAGATGCGCGTCTTGCTGGTGTTCAACCTCGCCTACGGCGCGGACATCGGAAGCGCGCGCACGATCCTTCTCCAACTTGCTGCGGCACACCCCGACATTCTCCGGGATCCGGAACCCTCCGTCTCGGTGACCGATGTCTCGCCCACGGCGATCCAGATCACGCTCGTCGCCCGCTGCCGGGATTTCACGGTACAATACGCGGCCGAAACCGGCCTGCGCGAGAAGGCGTACGAGGCGCTGCTCGCCCACGGAATCCCGATGCCGATCGAGAAACGTTTCGTCCGGCTCGACACGCCCTCTTCGAACCCCACGACGGTCCAACCATGAACTTCCACTTGAAGTCCCACGAGGTTCTCTACCGGGGCAAGGTCTTCGATCTCGAAGTGGATCACATCGAGTACGATTCCGGCGCCGCGGGAGTACGGGAGACGGCGCGGCATCCCGGCGGTGCGGTGACGGTGCCGCTGTTCCCGGATGCCACCGTTCTTCTGGTCCGGCAGTTCCGCTACCCGCTTCAGGCATTCACGATCGAGCTTCCGGCAGGCAAATTGAATCCCGGTGAGGATCCTGCACACGCTGCGGCAAGAGAGCTGGAAGAAGAGACCGGCTGGATCGCGCACCGGCTCGAAAAACTCACGTCGTTGCTCACCACGCCCGGCTTTTGCACGGAAGTGCTTCACATCTTCCTGGCGACGGAGCTTGTGGAATCCCCGCTGGGGCATCGACGGGAGGAAGGGGAGCGGGACATGACCGTGGAACGGATGCGTCTTGACGATGCCTTGACCATGGTGGAACGGCAGGAAATCGTCGACAGCAAAACCATCGCCGGTCTTTTTCTTGCGGAGAGAAAGCTGCGGCAATCCCAGGAGCGTGTTTCCCGATGAACCCTGTCGAGATGATCAGAAAGAAGCGTGACGGCGGTTCTCTTCTTCGCGCTGATTTGCAGGAGTTTATCGGCGCCTATCTCCACGGCGATGTCGAAGAATACCAGATGTCGGCGTTTCTGATGGCCGTCTACTTCCGTGGAATGACGCCGGAAGAAACCGCGGCCCTGACCGATGTGATGGTTCGGTCCGGCAGAATCATCGATCTTTCTTCAGTCCCGGGATTCAAAGTGGACAAACATTCCACCGGCGGCGTCGGCGACAAGGTCTCCTTGATCCTTGCTCCAATGGTCGCATCGTGCGGCGTCCCGGTCCCGATGATTTCAGGGCGGGGCCTGGGGCATACCGGTGGGACGCTCGACAAACTCGAATCGATCCCGGGCTTCCGCACGGCGCTCAGCATCGAGGAATACGTCCAAGTCATCCGGTCGACCGGACTCGTGATGATCGGCCAGACAAGTGACATCGCCCCGGCCGACAAAAGGATGTATGCCCTCCGGGATGTTACCGCCACGGTCGAATGCATCCCGTTGATTGCAGGCAGCATTATGAGCAAGAAGATTGCGGAAGGAATCGACGGCCTGGTTCTCGATGTGAAGACGGGGAACGGCGCATTCATGCAGCGGTACGAGGACTCCGTATCGTTGGCGAAAACACTGGTGGGCATCGGGACACAAACCGGCAAAACGACAGTTGCCCTGATCACCCAGATGGACCAGCCGCTCGGGAACCGGATCGGCAACTGGTGCGAAGTCGTAGAGTCGATGGAATGTCTGAGGGGAAAACGTGTCGACGATTTGATGGAGGTGACATTTGCCCTCGGAGCGCTCATGCTGATGGCGGCGGGAAAAGCGGTCTCGGTCCCTGAAGGGATCCGGATGTGCGAAGAGGCTCTTTGGTCCGGACGGGCATACGAAAAATTCGTTGCACTCGTTCATGCCCAGGGTGGGGACATCACGGTGCTTGAGCGGCCTTCGAATGTCCCTCCGCCGGCGCATACGAACGAGGCAAAGGCAGAGCGGAAGGGGTACGTTGCAGCATTTTCGACGCGGGAAATCGGCGTGCTGGCCGCGGAGATGGGTGCGGGGCGGATGAAAGTCGACGACAGACTCGATCTGTCGGCGGGCATGACCCTCCGCAAGAAACTGGGGGACGCAGTCGAGCGTGGAGAAACTCTGGCAGAGGTCTACGGATCAGACCGAGCGAAGGTCGAGCGTGCCGCAGGGAAGCTTCCGTCACTCCTGACAATTGCAGACAGTCCGGGAGACATCCCGCCGCGCATCAGGGCGATGGTGGATGGCTCCGGAGAGCATGCGTGGAATCCAGGCTCTTGAGTCCTTGCGCCAGCAGCGCCACGCACGCGTCATGGATTCTTCCGTTTGTCGCCACAATCTGGGGTCGGGAAATCTCGAGGATGCCTCCGGTCAGATTGGTGACCTTCCCGCCGGCCTCCTCCACCATGAGCGCTCCTGCCGCAATGTCCCACGGGTTCAGGGAAACCTCCCAGTAACCGTCAAATCTCCCCGCTGCCACATAGGCAAGATCCAGCGCCGCCGAACCGAGCCTCCGGATTCCTTGTGCGGCAAGAGCGAAGTTGCTGAAGTGTTCCAGCGTCCGGTCCTGACGTTCGGCGAGATCATACGGAAAACCCGTGACCATCAGACTCTCGATGAGCGTGGAGGCGGACGTCACCTGGATTCTCCGCCCGTTGAGGAACGCTCCCGCACCTCGCTCCGCAGTGAAGAGTTCGCTCCGATTCGGGTCGAACGTCACCCCGGCCACCAGGGTTCCCTTGAACTCCACCGCAATCGTCACGGAGAAGATGGGCACGCCATGGAGAAAATTCGTCGTCCCATCCAGGGGATCGATGATCCATCGATACTCGCTCGCGCTCCCGTGCGCCCCGCTTTCTTCCGCGAGGACGTCGTGCCCGGGGTATCTCGCGTGGATCGCGCGGATGATCAGCGCTTCGGATCCTTTGTCGATTTCCGAGACAAGGTTCCGCATCTGACCCGCCTTGCGTTCGATCGAACGGACATTGCCGAGGCTTTCAAGGAGGAACGATCCGGCTTCGTGCGCCGCTGCGATGGCTGTGTCAAGGACTTCCATGGTTCTCCGATCTTCATCGTTCCTTCATCCGTCGCGTCCGCGATGCTTTGACGCTTCGGACGATCCGATCACCTTCCGCCTTTGGCGCGCGGAATTTGACATGAATGCGCTTGCCGGTGAACTTCTTCTCAAGAATCTCGGCAACGTCGTGGATGTGGGAGAGGATTTTGTACTGTTCCTGCGTGAGAAGCACCTCGTACTCCGCGGTGGTGTCCTGCAGCATCACGATGATCCTGTCCCGGAGTCCCGCCATGTTGATCCCCCGCCACGCGCTGATAAAGACCGCGTTCGGATGATCGGCTGTCAGTCGTGTGATCAGGGCGCGGTCTTGCAGGCGGTCGATCTTGTTGAACACGGTGATCACGGGCTTCCCGGCGGCGCCGATTTCTTCGAGCGTCTCGTTGACGACAGCGATCTGCTCCTCGAATAAAGGATGGCTGATGTCGACAACGTGGAGGAGGAGGTCGGCTTCGGTCGCCTCTTCGAGCGTGCTTTTGAAGGACGCGACGAGTTGATGCGGCAATTTCCTGATGAAGCCGACCGTGTCCGAGAGGAGCACGCGTTGCGCGCGCGAAAGTTCGACAAGCCGGACGGTGCTGTCCAGCGTGGCGAACAGCCTGTCCTCCACCAGCACTCCCGCGTCCGTGAACCAGTTGAGGAGGGTCGATTTCCCCACGTTCGTGTAGCCGACGAGCGCGACCCGCGGAAACCGTTCACGACCCTGGCGCTGGATCGAGCGCTCCTTGCGGATCTCGGCAAGTCTCGCGCGAAGAGTACTGATGCGTGTGCGGATGACTCTTCGGTCCGTTTCAATCTGGGTCTCGCCGGGACCTTTCGTCCCGATGCCCCCGACCAGGCGTGAAAGATGCGTCCACTGTCGGGTGAGACGGGGGAGCATATACTCCAGTTGGGCGACTTCCACCTGCGTCTTCGCCTCGCTGGTTCTGGCGCGGGACGCAAAAATGTCCAGGATGATGCCGCTCCGGTCCACGATTTTGCACTTGATCGTCCGTTCGAGATTCCTGACCTGAACCCGGGAAAGGTCGTCGTCGAACACGACCAGGTCGATGTGTTCCGCCTCGCAGGTGTCGGCCACTTCCTGCACCTTCCCGCTGCCGATGAACGTGGCGGGATCGAATCCCGTTCGTTCCTGAACAACCCTCCGGATCACGACCGCCCCGGCGGATTCGGCGAGCTGCTGAAGTTCGTCGAGGTTTTCGTCGACGCGTTGACGCCGGACCGCTCGCGTCGCGAGTCCGACGAGAAGCGCGCGTTCAGGCCCGCGCTCGGTGGATCGATCGTCTGTCTGTATTGGCGTCATTCCGTGCGCTCTCCTCTCTGCCCAGCAACGCGGCGGAGGGCGTTCCCGAGTGCAAGTTCGAAGAGACCGAGCACCAGCGCGGCCCCCACAAAGAACCGCCACAGCTCAACACCGTACCGCGATTGCTCGATCACCGTCGCTGGCGATTCGTTTGCCGAAAGCTCATGAACATCGCTCGGGGACGCGCCCTCTTTTGCGAAAAATGAATCGAGGGATGGACGATCGACCTGTCGAAGGTCGGACTCCGCCGTATCCGCATTGACGGCGACCGCGGCGAGCGGATCGCCGGGAGGTGCCTGTCCTTCCACCGGTGAGCCGGAGGACAACCGGAAGAGCCGGTAGATACCGATTTCCGTCGTTGGCCTGCTCCGGAAGGTGACGGCGCCTGAGACCGAACTGAACTCCGGGACAACTTTCTCCGCCTGTCCGGACGGCGAAAAGAACGCGAACGTCGATCGCGCCTCCTGGTTGCGCAGCCGGAGATGGATCTCCAACGGCGATCCCACGGTCCGCGGGGCGAACGTTTCTGCGGCGTCCCCGAGGTAGATCATCGACCGATAGAGGAGCGGCGCAAAAAGGGCGGACATGGGAAATCCGGACCATGCCCCGGAGGCATCCACGGCAAAGAGCAGGATGCGTCCCTCCCCTGCCGGGAATTCCGCGAGAAACGGACGCTGGTTCGAGAGCGTCATGACGGCACGTCCGGAAGCACCGACAGTAATCGCGATACTTCTCAGCACGTTCGGCGTCTCCACAATTCCCTTGCGCATTCCCGGCTCTTGATCGAACATCCCCTCAAACAATGGATGGTCGAAGTCGATGTGGCGCACACTGAGACCCGGTTCCTGATTCTTTGATGACGTCGCCGGGAGAGGCGATGCTGCTCCGGCGGGCGGGAGTCCAAGCCGGGGAAAGAGGGTCTCATCGTAATTCGGTATGTCGACATCGTTTCCCATAAAGAGGATCACTCCACCTCCCGATCGGACGAACCGGCTAACGGCTTCCGCGCCTGCGGTCGAGAATCGGGGAACATTGGAGAAGCAGAGAACATCGAATCCGGCGAGATCGAGCGATGCCAGATCCTGTTCGGTGCCGGACTGAACAGAGAACAGGCCGGCAATCGACGAGTCGCCTCCCAGGGTCACGGCCAATTTAATGTAGCGAAGATCGGCAGGCGTGTCTCCGCAAAGAAAAACATTCAACCGTTGAGGAACAGGAAGAGTGAAAAACCGGCGATTGTCGGCATCGAGAGCGTCATCTTCAATCTGCACATATCCTGAAAGCATGCCGGTCTGACGGGGAACGAAGCGTGCGTGGACGGCCGCGGACTGTCCTGCAGAAAGATCGACGCTTTGTTGCGCCACGCGAGTTCCCGCCAGATAGACGCTTGCGACGCTCGAAAGCGGCCCGCTCGCGCCGGGGACACGAACAGTGGCGAGGAGTTCGACCGGTCTCGATTTCGTCACCACGCTGGTCAAAAACTGTGTGGACGCCACCTCGCCGTTGACGCCCTGTGCCGGCCCCGGATGCACGACGAAGACATGGACTCCCGCGAGGACAGGGAGGGTATCTCCTGGCGCCTGGGACTCCGAAAACTGATTCGCCTGCGCATCCGTCAGGAGATAAATCTCCCGGTTGGCCGCCGAAGTTTTGGACAGCACTTCGGCCGCTTTTGCCAATGCACGGCGATAGGAAACGCGAATCTGCGTCGGTTCAACCGTCGCGAGGATCTTCCCGAGGTCCTCCGGAGCTCTGATGAATGCGACATCGTCGGTGCGGCCGATGGCGGAAAGCCGCATGACAAACAACTGATCGCCTTCGCGGATGAGCCCCCCGATGCCCAGGGCGGCAGTTCGGATCTGGGGAAAGATCTCGCCGCGTTCGTTGCGTGCGGCGGTGCTTGGCGAGTCATCGAGGAGGAGCACCATCGCCGTCGCGGCGCGTCCCCCGAGCAGTCCGGCGAATGAACCGCGGAGCGCTGGTCGCGCAAAGGCCAGCACAAGGGTAACGATCATCAGGGTTCGAATAGCGAGAAGAAGCCACTGCCGGATCTTGACGCGCCGTATGGACGACTTCTGGAGCTCCTTCAAAAAACGAAGAGAACTGAATTCGACGGTACGGAGCTTACGCAGGTTCAGAAGATGAATAAGCAGGGGAACGCTTGCGGCCGCAAGGCCGAAGAGCATGAAGGGATTAAGAAAAGTCATCGGTGACGGAACCGGTCATAGGCAATGGTGCATGGTAGCGAGAATCGGAATCAGACGCAAAAGGGGAAGGGGAGGGGGGGATACCAATTGTCACTTGTCGATTGTCAGTTGACAACTGACAAGGGAGTTAGAACCTGAGCCGTTGAGACTGTGGGACCCGGGGACCAGGCGATGATGGTGCAGGGGCGATGGTCGGAACTTGTATGACGAAATCGTTACGAAATCGTGCCCGTATTGACTTTCCCGGTGATCCGCGGTATATTGCATCTATAATTCACTTGCAGACGTCCCTTTCCCTGTTCACGCTTCAATCCCCTCGTTCCTTTCATGCATGTGTGGCAGCGTTGTGCTGTTCTCACCCTGTGTATCTCCTCCCTTACGGTCCTTATCAGCAGGAGGGTTGATGGCCAGGATGTCGGACGAAAACTTTCCAAGCCTGCCGATGACATCGACCAGAATTATACGACTGTCGGTAACATCGGATTGACCGTTACGAATTTCGGCACGATCGGTGACCGAAATGCGTACTGGCCGAATCAGCCCTCATGCGAATACCCCCGTGGTTCACGGATCGAGCACATGTACCAGGGTGCGCTTTGGGTCGGGGCGCTTAACCGGAGCACCGGGCAAGTCCACGTCAGCACAGGTTCCAGTGACCGCGTGTCCACCACCACAGGCAAAGGGATAGAATTTATTTCCCTGTCCGGGACGACGCTCACACAGCGTTCGACGCTTTCCGAATCCCCCTTCTTCGATCCGAACGCCGTCAGCCACCAGGACTTCCTCGCCGACTACACCGATGCTGTTCCCCGGGACAGTTCCTCACCCGATCAATCGATTCCGCTCGGACTGCTGGTGCATCAGGAGAGTTATGCCTGGAACTTCCCGTTTGCGGACTACTTCGTCATCCTGAGTTATACGATCCACAATGTGGGGAAGGACATTCTCGACTCCGTGTACGTCGGCCTGTGGACGAACAACGTCGTCCGGAACACCAACAACGTGCGACCGGGAACGCCGGGATATTTCAATCATGGCGGGAACGGGTACAGCGACAGTCTCCGGATGGGATACACCTTCGATTTTGACGGGATCCCGACGCCGCCCGCGGCGGACAGCTATATCGGAGAGAAGCTGCTGGGTGCATCGCCGTTCCCGAAAGGCGTCGATTCTCTTGCCGATCTTCACCTGCATACGTTCTATAACGCGTGGCGATTCGGCGGGGCGAGCGGCGACCTGGACTACTTCTCCCCGCAGGACGACGCAGAAAATATCCTCGGCGCGCGAAGCAGGTATGATCGTCTCTCGGCCTCACTCCCGCAGGGAAAGATCGATCCCTTGAGAACGCAGGCCGACAACATGACGACATTGTTGTCCGCCGGACCGTTCGAATCGCTCAAGCCCGGCGATTCCCTTACCGTCGTGTTCGGCGTCGTCTGCGCTAAGAAATTTGGAACGCAGATCGCGCGGCTGGATACGCGGGATCAGCGGAAGACGCTGTATGCCGGTGCCGCCCTGTGCCAGCAGGCCTATGACGGCGAGGATGCGAACGGCAATAATCAGCTCGACCCGGGCGAAGATCTGAACGGAAACGGGATCCTCGACCACTACCGGCTTCCGCAACCTCCGCGGCCTCCGAAGGTGCGCGTCGAAGTGGGGAATCAGTCCGTAGCCGTGTACTGGGACAAATCGACATCGGAATTGAGCGTCGATCCGGTGACCCGCAAGTACGATTTTGAAGGGTACCACGTGTACCGCTCCAATGCCGGGGCGGATTTCACTGATCCGGGGAATCTCCTGCTGAACCTGGCCCTCGTCGGCGATTTCGACCGGGCGGATGACAATCTCGGGTACAACACCGGCTTCAGCCGGATTCTCCTCGAGACGCCCAAGAAATTTCCGGGGGATACCGTCGACTACTGGTACCGGTTCCCTCCTGCGGGGGAGGCCGTTCCGCATCTGAACGGATGGCAATATGTCTACGGCGTCTCGGCCTATGATCAGGGAGATTCTGCTGCGGGCGTTGCGCCCCTCGAAAGCAAGTTGGAGATCGCCCGGGTGATCCCGGGAACGCCTCCCAGTGACGGCACAAAGAAGATCGGCGTGTATCCGAATCCTTATTACGCCAATGCCGTCTGGGATGGATCGGGAGAACGGACACGCAAGATCTATTTCTATAATCTCCCCCGGCATGCCGAAGTCCGGATCTACACGCTCGCGGGCGACATCGTTGCCGAATTCACCCACGACGCGGCCACCTATAATGGGGCTGACATTCAGTGGTTTCAACAGTTCGGCGGCAACGACGTCCCTCTTCAGTTTTCGGGCGGGGAGCATGCGTGGGATCTTGTCACGAAATATGATCAGGCCCTCGCCACAGGGCTCTATTTGTTCACGGTCAAGGATAGCGACAACGGGAATATCCAGACGGGAAAGTTTCTTGTTATCAAATGAACACCCGGCGATCGCCGTATGCAGGGCTCAGTCCTGCCTGCGGGCCACTCATCGTGCAGTCAACATTTCTTGAAGGATCGGCTTCTCACATTCATTGATGGAGGCGTTCATGAAGAAGGTGCTACCATTTGTTCTGCTTGTCCTGTGCGCCGTGTCCGGGTTTGCCCAGTATCCCCACGTGACCGTCAGGCAGATCCAGGAAATGCCGGCGGATTCGCTGGCAATGGCCGACACGATCACGAATTTCGGTGCGAACAGCACCCAACCGCATTGGACGCTCCAGACCTCGCCGTACATGGGCGATACCGTTGTTGTAACGGGGATCGTTGCAGTTCCTCCCCTGGTGATTACCTATACCGCATACGGTTGGACCATGGTCCTGTACGACACGGCGGCGTCGCAATCCGAATGGGCCGGGGTTCTCGTCCGCGGAAATGCGCCGACGGATACCGTGCAGCTGCTCGCCGATGGATTCATGAATGTCTCGGCGGGAGACACGATCACCATGACGGGGCTCATCAGCGAGTTCCCGACATCGCGGGGCTTCAGCCTGACCCAGTTCCAGCCAATTGCCGGGCATCCCATCGAAATCAGCGCGACCACCGGGCCGGTTCCCAAAATCGTCGCCAAGAACGTCGGCGATTTCTACACGGGAGTCTTCAGTACAGGGAAGATGCAGGTGGCAACAGGGGAACCGCTCGAAGGGATGTACGTCGAGCTGCATAATCTCGTGGTTGACGCCAAAGTGAACACGACCCGGGGAACGTTCAGCGCGGTGGACTCGGCCGGCAACGAGATCAGCGAGTATGACATGTCCCGATATTTTACGCTTGGGCAGTCGTCAACGTCATGGCCTTTTGCCGACACGTCCTGGACGAGGATCTACGCCAACATCGGCAACGGGACGCGCATCGACACCTTGCGCGGAATCATCACGACATCGTCAGGCAGCGAAGGTCCCCGCGGCTATCGTATTTCTCCGATGTACTACGGGGATATTGTGTTCACGACGGTTCCTACTCCGCCGCTTGTTCAAACTCAGCGGAGGAACCCGGTGGTCATTACTCCCGACACCACGGCAACGATCTCGGTGAAGGTCACGCGTCAGGCGAATGGCTCCCTTCCCAAGACCGTGTCCCTCAAATACAGCCTCAACAAGGCGGCATTCGCGACCGTTCCGATGACCTTCCAGGCCAGCGATACGACGTATGTCGGCGTGATTCAGAAGCAAGTCGACACCACCTTCGTCCGCTACTATATTGAAGTGGCGGATTCGTTTGGTCAGATCGTGCGGCTCGCAAATTCGGCGACCGGTGGCATTGCTTCCGATACGTCGAAGGGATTCTTCTTCTATACGGTGAAGTCGACGCCGCTGACCATCCGCGATGTGCAATTCACGCCGTTCGTCAACGGACGGAGCGCCTACATCGGGGCCGTGACGTCGCTCTCCGGGATCGTCACTGCGGACACCCTGCATATCGGTCTCTCCCCGGTGTCCACCGGCAGCACCAATGCATGGTATATGCAAAGCGGCAGCGCTCCATGGAACGGACTGTGGCTCAGCACAAGCGATACCACCGTGCAGAAGCAGATGGCGGCATTGCGGAACGGTGACAGCGTCACGGGTGACCGGCACGGTCCAGGAACAGTTTGACGTCACCCGGCTTGGAAACATCACCTCGGTCGTGAAAGTGTCCGGCGGGAATGCGGAACCGACACCCGTCGGTCTCACCACCGGAGCATTCAACGTCAGCAACGGCGCGGCGAGCGCGGAGCCGTATGAGGGGATGCTCGTGAAATTCACGAATGTGACCCGTGACGGACGTGAACCCGACATTTTCCGATCCGACCGAGTATTCTGTTAACGACGGCTCCGGGGCGGTGGTGGTGCAACAGAGCGGCAAGTACAAGTATTCCAACGTCCCCGCCGATACGCTCCTCGGGAAGACGATTTTCCATGTCGGGAACAAGATCGGTTCGCTGACCGGGATCGTCTACTACAGCTTCAATCAATACAAGTTCGTCCCCAGGACGGATGCGGACTTCGTGAGCGTCGTCCTGACAGGTGTCGGCAACACTCCGCAGGGGCTTCCCACGAACTACGCAGTGTCCCAGAACTATCCGAACCCCTTCAACCCGACCACGATGATTCAATATGCTCTCCCGAGGGCGGGTCTCGTCACGCTCAAAGTCTACAATGTCCTCGGACAGCAGGTCAGCACGCTCGTCGACGACATTCGGGAGGCGGGAAATTACACCGTTCGCTTCGATGCCTCGCGGCTTGCGAGCGGCGTCTATTTCTATCGGCTCCAGAGCGGGTCGTTCAGCGTCGTCAAGAAGATGGCGCTCGTGAAGTAACGTCCATCGACCCCCGGCAGGGGCTCTCATCCCTTGCCGGGGAGTCCTTTTCTCCTTTCACCGACATCGTTCGTCACTTTCCGGGGAACCTGTGGTCAGGTGGGTTTCACTCAGCCTTGTGTTGCTGGCCTTAGTCGGCGTTGCGTGCCGCGAACATATCGCCGACACGAACGCCACGAACGGCAAGCCGTCCACCTATCTGTGGCTCTACCCGGATTCCACGGTCGGTACGGGCGTCAGCAAGGCCCACCTTCACTGGTGGGGAGAGGATCCCGACGGTCTTGTGCGGGGATTTCTGTTTTCGTTCAAGGCCGCTTTCGGAGGGGTGACTGCGCTGCCGGTCCCCGACACGCTCCGGTACACCTGGACGTCGAAGAACGACACCACGATCCTCTTTCCCCTCGATACGCTGTTCCGAAAATTCACCGTTGTCGTCCGGAGCGTTGACAATGGGTTTTCAGGATTGCCCGATGGCAGCATCGTCCGGTTGACGCCGTTTGCATACTGGGACAAAAACGACAACGGGATGTACGACGGCACCGATCAAATGCTCGCCGGTCTCGAGCCCGCGATGGATCCCACGGGGGCATCGCTGGTATTCCCAATCAGAAATTCGCCGCCCTCCGTCGCCTTTCTGCAGAATCCGAACGACCCGACCAATGTGCTCAAGCAGCCGGACACGACGTTCACGGCGGTCACGTTCGCGTGGACGGCGAGCGATCCCGACGGGAACAACACGCTGGTATCGTACCGGATCGCGTTGAACGACACCACCGACCCCTCGAACTGGCTGACCGTTCCACTGCGCGACTCGATCATCACCCTGGTAGTCCCGCGCTCGCGGAGCGATGCCGCAGGGTCGACGGTGACCGCTGATATCTACGCTGGGGCGTTTCTCGGACGCCAGTTCATCGGTCAGATCCCGGGGATGAAACTGGACGATCAAAACAAGTTTTTCGTCGAGGTGCGCGATGTCGCCGGCGAATACAGCGTCCCCGGCATTCTCCCCGCGGGTAACGACCACTGGTACGTGAAACGCCCCCGCGGGAAGCTTCTTCTTGTCAGTGATTATGTGAACTCGGATGCCGCAACCGCGCTCAACACGTACCTCACGAGCCTGGCTGCTGTGGGCGGAGATTTCGGGACGGTGGATCTCCTCAACATGGGACAGGGAGTGACCCTGGCGGACAAGAGCGGCGGCAAAGTCGGGACTCTGGTCCCGCCATATCCGGATCCTGCGCTGATTCAGACCTTCCTGCTCTACGATTATGTTCTCTGGTATACGGATCAGCAACCCAGTCTTGGCGTTGCCCAGTCGACTTTGTTCACCTACATCCAGAATGGGGGGAAGGTTCTGTTCTCGACGACGTTCCTGACGACGATCGATCCCCGGGGGGCGTTGCGTGACTTCGCGCCGATCGACAGTGTGAGCAGCGTCGATCTTTCGACAACGCGACCGCCGGTCCCCCCTGCCGTCGCAGGTGACACGCGCATCCCGGCGAACTATGTTCTCTTTGCGGACAGTTCCGACGCCACGGATATCTATCCCCAGCTTGCCTTTAACGCGACGCCCTCCGCGCACGTGATCTTCATGCGTCCCGTTTACCGGCGGGCCGACGGGCGGTACATTTACCATTTGCAGGCCGATGCGCGCGGCAGGTACATCGGGACTCCGAACATCGGCGTCATCGATGGTCAGCGGACGATTATCTTTATGGGACTTCCGTTGCATTTGCTGAATAATACGGGTACGGGGAATTCGCAGGGACTGACGGCGTTTTTCCTGAAAGTGTTCGGTTCCGAGTTCAGTCCGTCGCAAGTCATCAATCGGTCCGTCTTCTAACCGCGGACGCTTGCAGAATGGACACGAAGTCATCTGACGCAGTTGTGAAAGCAAGGTTCATGACGTTTCCTCGGTACATAGTCATTGCCGTGGCGCTTCTCATTTCGGCAGGCGCGTCGATCGCGGTCGCGCAGGCCCCCGGTCGCATCATCGGAACGGTGACGGAATCGAAAACCGGGGAAGGTCTCCCCGGTGCGAATATTACCGTCAAGGGGACGTACTACGGCGGCACGAGCGACGTCGACGGGAACTTCAAGATTGAACGGGTCAATCCCGGAACGTATACCGTCGAAGTCTCCCTCCTCGGCTACAAGGTGGTGCAGTTTTCCGCCGTCAAGGTTGAGGCCGGTCAGACCGTGACCCTCCGCCCCAAAATGGAAGAAACGGTTCTCGCCCTCGAGCAGGACATCGTGGTTGTCGGGCAGAAGCCGCTGTTCGACATTCAGGAGACGGCGAGTCGCCGCAATGTCGGGCAGGCGGACATCCAGGCCGCGGCGCTCCAAAATGTGCAATCGATCGTCTCGCTCCAACCGGGCGTGGTCATGGCCGACAATGAGATTCACATCCGGGGCGGCCGCTCGTATGAGAACGCCTACCTGCTGGACGGCATCTCGGTTCAGGACCCGATGGCGGGAACGGGTTTCGGCCTCCAGCTGAGCCCGTCGTCGATTCAGGAAGTCGAGGTCATCACCGGCGGCTACAATGCTGAATACGGGCAGGCGACGTCAGGGATCGTGAATATCACGACGCGTGAAGGCTCCGACAAATACAGCGGGGAGGTCTCCTACAAGACCGATCACTTCGGTTTCAACACCAATTCGCCGGGCAACTGGAACACCGACATCTACGGAGCGTCCCTGAGCGGCCCTGAGCCGATCACGTCCTTCCTTCTGCCTTCCCTCGGGATCGAAATCCCCGGAACCGTAAGCTTCTTTGCCACCGGCTATGCAAATCTGACCGACGGTTACACGCGCTGGGTCCAACTGGTGGGGCCGGATAACAAGCCCACGAGCTACGCGCTCGAAGCTCCCGGAGGATTGTATTCTTCGATCTGGCATGGCACGCGGTGGGCGCCGCGGAGGAGCAATAACTACTCCTGGTTGACGAAGCTCACGTGGAAGCCTGGTCCCACGACGAAATTGTCCTATGCGTACAATCAATCGGTGTCGATCGATCAGAATACGCAGACTGTCCAGGCCACGCTGGAAGCGGTGGAGCCCAATCCCGGATACCAGTATCAATTCCAGTTCATCCCCGACAGCGCAGAAACCTTCACCCAGATCAACATTCAGCATTCGTTATCGTGGATCCACACGCTGAGCAAACAGACCTTCTACGAAATCAAGCTCAGCCGGTACACTGCCCACGTCCGGGGAGACGCGAACGGAAAGCCGTTCCAATCCTACATTGAGCCGCAGGATATCGTCAACTACCCGTTGCGCTATTACTTCGTCGGCAAGGACACGATCGGCGTCGTCCCCGGGGACGGATTTTATGATCTCGGTTCGCCGACATCGTACCGGGATCATTTCCTCACGGAATACACGTTCAAGGTCGACCTGACGAACTTCTTCACCGAGAAGAACAAGTTCAAGACCGGGTTTGAGATGCGTTTCCAGAATATGCAGATGGTCGATTTGTTCCGGCCATGGGTCAAGCCGCTCGGGTTCGACTATGATATTTACAACGTCAACACGGCGCAAGGCGCGTTGTATGCCCAGGACAATATCACGCTGAGCGGAATGCTGTTGAACTTCGGTCTTCGCCTCGATTATTGGGCGCCGGGGAAATATGTGGACGATATCGCAAACGACACCTCTTCGGCGCTCATCGTGTCGCAGGGTTTGCGTGATTCCTATCTTCACGACACCTTCTCGCTCTTCGGGCGGCGCTTCAAGGCCCGGCTCAGCCCGCGCCTGGGGATCTCGCACCCGGTGTCGGATAATCAGACGCTGTTCTTCTCTTACGGGCATTTCTCGAAGTTCCCGCGCCCGCAGTTTGTCTACTCGAAGCTCGACCGGACATCGGTTCGTTCCTCGCTCCCGGTGGGCAATCCGGACCTGAACCCCGAGACGACCGTGGCGTACGAGCTCGGCCTGAGGAACCAATTGTCGGGCAACGACGTCCTCACCGTCACCGCGTACTACAAAGACATCTTTGATTACATCACGGAAAACACAGTCCTCCGCCTTGCGAACACGGGAGGGGCGCAATACTACGACACGTACTTGAATTCCGACTACGGCAGAGTCCGCGGCATCGAGGTGGAGTACAAAAAGCGGATCGGGAATTGGTTCCGCGGGTCGTTCTCCGGATCGTATTCGATCGCAACCGGGAAAAGCTCGACGCCCAATGAGAATATCATCCGACTTCAGCAGGGGCAGCCGGAGAACATCAAAGAGACCTATCTCATCTGGGACCGGCCGATCCAGGCATCGCTGAATCTGAACTTCAACGTCCCCAAGGATGAGCCGCTATTCAACCTCTGGCCCGGGGTGCTGGACAACTGGAACCTCTATCTGAGAGTCTTTTACGAATCGGGCAAACGCTACACTCCCCAGATCTACACCGGTGTTGACGCAGTCACCGGTCGGCCGCAGTATATCGATGACATCACCAACATCAACGGCTCCGTCGGCGCACCATGGTTTTATGTCGACCTGAACATCGAGAAATACATCGACATCGGATTCGCCAAGCTTGTCGCAAGCATCGAAATTCAGAACCTGTTCAACAACAGGAATTCTCAGATCATCGATCCGGTGACCGGGAGAGCGTACGAATACGGCGATCCAACGCCGTCGAGCTACAACGACCCTCTCTATCCCCAGCTCTCGGGATCTGTTTCGCCGTTCCCGTATAGTCCTGCGCGCTATCTGAATCCGAGGACGATTCGCGGCGGCGTGTCATTCCAGTTTTAACCGTAAGGGCCATCAGTGACCGTGGTACACGAAGTCATAAGAACCATGAGGGATCGAGCGTGCATTGTCGCTGCTCTTCTTCTGGCGTTTTCCGTGACCGCGTCGGGGCAGCTGGTACCGAATCTGGGCGGCCAACGGGCGGGGATTTCAGCGTTCCAGTTTCTGAAGCTCGGAGTCGGCGCGCGGGGAGTGGCCATGGGGGAATCGTTCGTTGCCGTCGCCAACGATGCGTCGGCCTTATATTGGAATCCCGCAGGTCTGGTCCAGTTCGCCGGCGATCAGGCCCTTGTGTCGCATACGGATTATGTCGTGGACATCAAGCACGACTTCCTGGGAGTCGCGCACCATTTCACGGATAACGATGCGGTCGGTATCGCCGTCTCGTCGCTCCACATGGCCGATATGGAAATCACGACGGAAGCGCAGCCGTTCGGGACCGGCCGCTATTTCAGTTTTGGCGATGTGAGTCTGGGTCTGACATACGCGCGCAAGATGACGGACCAGTTCAGTTTCGGCGCCACGGTGCGCTACGTCGAAGAGACGCTCGACGTTCTGAAGATGCGTTCGGTGATGGTCGATCTCGGCACTTACTACTGGACCGGGATAGGCAATTCCCGGTTTGCCGTGGTCATCGCGAACTTCGGTGCGGACGTTGCTCCCCAGGGGACCGTCACCCAATTCAGTGGGGCGCAGGTATCGACCTTCCAGTCGTTCTCCCTCCCCACGGTGTTCAAGCTCGGGTTTGCGGTTGATCCGATCATGACGGATAACGAGCGGCTGACGACATCGATCGAACTCAACCACCCGAACGACAATGCGGAGAATTTCCGGCTCGGCGCGGAGTTCGCATGGCAAAATGCGCTGTTTCTCAGAGGCGGCGTGAAACGGACAATCGGTCAGCGACTGCTCGGCCCCGACGAGACTTCGGAAGAGGATTTTACGCTCGGTGCGGGATTCAGATTGGTTACACCGATCACCGTGGTCTCGGCAGATTACGCTTTTTCGAATTATAACCGACTCGGATCAGTACACCGAATTTCGGTGACGCTTGCTTTTTAAAGGTCATGCACTCTATGGCACATCTTTCTCGCCGGCGGGTCGTCGGACAATGAGTCGACTTCCTCTCCTGACATCGATGAAGCGCGGTTTGCCGCGATGGGAAGCGGTTGTCGCCGGATTGGTGGCAGCCGCATCGCTGGTTGCTGCGGGATGCGATTCAAAGATGGATCTGAGCACGCTTCCCCAGGCACTGACGTCGGTCGTCGATACGTCGTACATCCCTGTGAACCCGATTCTGACCGGATTCTCCGGTCCGGAGGATATTCTTATCGGCAGGGATCAACTCCTTTATGTGGCGGACACACGTGCAAATCGGGTTGTCATGATGAACCTGGCCGGGCAATTTATGAGTGCGCGGACCATTCTCCATCCGGTCTCTCTCGGGCAGGACAGCCGTCTGGATCTTCTCGTCGGAGGGGAGATCGTGGCAGCGTCCGGCGACACCGTCGGCGCAATCTTCCGCATTCACCTGGTCTCGGAAAATGCGGATTCCGCCCATCACCTTGATGTTTCACCGATCGATACCGTGTGGAAGGAACTCGCGCATCCGGCGCGTCGATTCCCCGGCATTGCTGTATTGAGCGATAATACCTACCTTGCTTCGCGGACAGGGCCCGATAATTCCAGCTTCATCGACCCCGACGGCCGGGTGATGATGTTCGATGCGAATGACAAGTTTGTCACCCCGGTCCCTGCCTTTGCGACCGGCGTCGGAACCGGGATCGGCAACATCAATTTTCTGACAGGGATCACCGCATTCCCGGGCAGTCGTGACTTCATAGTTATACAATCTTCCGAAGGGGTGGCGTACGGCGCTCTGTGGATGGTGTACCAGAGTAATGCCGACTTCGTGGGCTGGTTGCCGCGATTTGATCCGGCCAATCCTTCCGATCGCGGAGTGGATTTCATCAAGCCAAACCGGTACCTCTTACCGCAGGGCGTGGCCGTCGATCCATCGCGACGGGATGTCTTTGTCGCCGACGCCGGGCTGGACAGCATCTTCAAGTTCACAAGCAGGGGCGTGTTCAAATCGGAATCGTTCGGCTTCGTGGGGTCGGGAGGCCTCCTCCGTCGACCCACGGGCCTCGCGTTCTTTTCGTCGATCCTGTACGTTCTTGACGGCGACCAGGGGATCGTCCTGCGCTATCGGTTATCGACCGACGTCCCGCGGTAGCGCGGAATCTGCTGATAGCGGGAATCAGTGGATCACTGGACAGTACTCCCACCGGCAACCCAATCACGGAATTCCAGCGTTGCCTCTTCAATGAAGATCCTCCTCTTTGGCATACTCCTCTTTCCGCTGTTCTCCGGCATTGCTCCAGGCCAGCCTTCACCGGCCGATTCTTCCCGGCATCGCCGCCTCACGACAGTCATCACACTCACGTACGACACATTGGCGACAGGCGCTCCGCGGTCCTTTCCCATGCGCGCCCCGAAGCGGCCGAGACTCGCCCTCGTCCTGAGCGGTGGAGGAGCACGGGGGGCGGCGCAGATCGGCGTCCTGAAGGCCTTCGAGCGGCACCACATCCCCATCGACTTTATTTCCGCGACGAGCATGGGCGCGATTATCGGCGGGCTCTACGCGTCCGGATATTCCGTCGCAGAGATCGAATCGCTCACGGTGCATACGGACTGGAACGAGGTCCTCTCGTTGAGCGACGAAACGCGGCGCCGCGATCTGTTTGTCGATCAAAAATTGGCGCGCGACCGGACGTTTCTTGCCGTGCGATTCCAGGGACTGACTCCCGTCATCCCTTCCGCGGTCGCCAGCGGCCAACGGCTCACGGATTGGTTGAATAACCAGACCCTTCAGGCCCTGTACCACCCATCCCCCGACTTCGACCATCTGAAGATTCCGTTCCGGGCGATCGCCACCGATCTCATATCGGGGAAGCGCGTGGTCATCGGCGATGGTTCGCTTGCCGAAGCGATTCGCGCCAGCGCAACCACGCCGCTGCTCTTCGACCCCATTGAACGCGACTCCATGGAGTTGATCGACGGGGGGATTCTTGCCAATGTCCCCGTGGACGTCGCACGGGAGCGCGGCTATGATGTCGTCGTCGCCGTCAACACGACCAGCGGTCTCCGCACAGCCGATGAGATGAAAGCGCCATGGGAGACGGTGGACCAGATGATGAGCATCAGCATGCAGGTGTTAAACCTGGAACAGCTCAAAGACGCCGACGTGGTGATCACGCCGGACATCGGTCGTCATCTGACCTTCGACCTCCACGGCCTCGATACTCTGATCAGGCAGGGCGATCAATCCGCCGAAACGAAAGTGGCCGCCATCGAAAAGCTCCTCGCGGAGAAAGAGCAGCAGATCGACGGCGACACGCTCAAGTTCTCCGGCCCGTTTACGGTCTCGGTCACCGGCTCTTCCCTGCCCGACTCCATGCTGAAAGCGATCACCTTCTCCGATTCCGAGATTGTCTCGGGCGCGAAGATCAGGGCCCGGCTCCGATTGCTGGACGGCCTCGGGATCTTCGAAAACGTCGAAGCGAAGGTTGTCGCCGATTCCACCGGGACGTCGATCCAGTATGTCCTGACGGAAAATCCCAGGTTGCTGGGTGTCGCAATTTCCGGGTGCCATCAGATCAGCCCTGACTCCCTGTTGCCGTTGGTCAGTCCGTTCGTCGGCAAGACGATGGCACGCGAAGAGTGGAGGATGATCCGTGAGCGGATCCTGCGCAAATACCGGGGGGAAGGCTATTCGTTGGCGCGCATCGACACCATGGACTTCAACCCTGTGAACGACCGTCTCGCGATCGGGATCAACGAAGGCATTATCGACGCCATCGATGTCCAAGGCGGCGTCAGGACGGAAGACTCTTTTATCCTCCGGGAGTTTCAAATGCAGCCAGGGGAGGTCTTTCGCATCGACAACGCAAACCGCGGCGTCGCGAATATCATCAGCACGACCCTCTTTGAATATGTCTACCTCGAGCCCTCGACAGCCGGGAAGAGGACTACCATCACCATCCGCCTCCGGGAGAGGCCGAGCCAACTGGTGCGATTGGGCTTACGGGTGGACAACGAACGCCATCTCCAGGGCCTTCTGGACATCCGGGATGAGAATTTCCACGGGTCGGGTGTCGAACTCGGTCTGACAATTTCCGGCGGGGACAGGAATAGCGATGTTACCCTCGAATACAAAATGCCCCGGCTGTTTGACGAATATCTCACGTTGAGCGCGAATGCATTCTACCGCACGTACGACACCTATGTGTTCGGTGATGCGGTGGTGACCCGGCCCAATTCGTGGGAACGAATTCAGCTGGGAGAATACCGTGACATCCGGTACGGCGCCTCGGTGGGCTTCAGCGGTCAATTCGAACGTCTTGGGAATATGAGCGTCGACTTGATTGCGCAGAACATTCGGCTTCGCAATCTCGAGAACACGGCAAACCTCGAGGAGCGGTATCGTCTCGTGACGATTCGCGCCGGCTCCGTCGTCGACTCAAAGGACGCCTATCCCTTCGCAACGCGGGGGGTGGGGCTGGATCTCTCGTATGAGTTCGCCCTGCAGGGGCTCGGGAGCGAAATCGGTTACAATTCAATGCAGCTCATGTATGAATGGTATTCGACGTGGGGCGGCCGGCATACGATCCATCCGCGGTTCACGATGGATTTCGCAGACAAGACCATGCCACTGAGCCAGGAATTCCGATTGGGGGGGATGGACGACTTCTTCGGTGTCCGGGAGGACGATCGACGCGGCAGGCAACTGCTCCTGTTCAACCTCGAGTACCGCTATTTCCTCCCGTTCAAACTTCTGTTTGACACCTATGTCCGCGTTCGCTACGATCTTGGACAGATCTCCGCTCTTCCCGAAGAGATCAAGCTCTCCTCCTTCCGCCACGGGATCGGCGCGGAAATCGCGTTACGAACGCCGATCGGTCCGGCGGTTGTGGGAGCAGGAAAGAGTTTCTATCTGGGGAAAGACCTTCCGCAGAACCCGATCCAGGAGGGCCCGCTGGTGTGGTACTTTATGATGGGGTACCAGCTTTAATAAAGAACCACTTGTCACTTGTCAATTGACAAGTGACAAGTGACACTTGAATCGGCTGTTTCCACACCGGCACTCTTTGTATATTACAGCATCACAACCTCAGAGATCGAGTATGACGACAAAAGCTCCATCGAGCATTCGGCCGGCTGACGCTTCATCGCTTGAGACCATCGCGTATGCCGCAGTGGAGGGAATTCCCGTCGTCGAGCCACATGACCTGGACCGGCTCGGTTACAGCGTCTGGCTCTGGCTTTCAACACGCCGGGATACGCTGGAACAGGCGGTGCGGAATGCAAATTCCCGAATGAAGATCAGCGAAACGGAGGCAGTGAGCCGCATCCGGGAACGACTTCAGCAGAGTGGCGTCTCGCTCCTGTAGGGTCGGTCGTTTTCGTGCCGTTGACCGACGATACCATCACGTGAGGGTAGCGATGGATTTGGGTTTACGCAATCGTGTGGCGATCATTTGTGCTGCGAGCCAGGGACTCGGAAAAGCAACCGCAACCGGATTTGCGCGCGAAGGTGCGCACGTCGTCATTTGCTCACGCGATGGTACCCGGCTGGAGGCCACAGCGGAGGAGATCCGGAATGCAGCGAAGGGCGTGACGGTGCTGCCCGTGGTGGCCGATGTGACGTCCGATGAGCAGATCAAGAACCTTGCGGCGACCGTTTCAAGACAATTCGGCAGGATCGATATCCTGGTGACAAACGCGGGCGGTCCCCCCGTAGGGGCGTTCGCCTCGCTTGCCGATGCAGATTGGGAGAAGGGAATCTCTCTGAACCTGATGAGCACGGTCCGATTGATCAGGGCGGTGGTACCTGAAATGCAGAAGCAGCACTGGGGGAGGATCATCAATATTACGTCGCTGACCGTCAAACAGCCCCTGGGCGACCTGATCATCAGCTCCACCGTCCGACCGGGCATCATGGGACTTTCCAAGGTCCTCTCGCAACAACTCGGGAAAGACGGCATTCTGATCAACACGGTTGCGCCGGGCTATTTTCTCACCGCACGGCAGAAAGAGATCGGAGTGGCGCGCGCGAAGGCGAAAGGGATCAGTGTCGACGCGTACCTCGCGGAACAAGCGAAAGACATTCCGCTCGGCCGGCTCGGGGATCCGGAAGAGCTCGCGAACGCCATCGTGTTCCTTGCCTCGGAGAGGGCGAGTTATATTTCCGGAACGGTGATCGCCATCGACGGAGGGACGATTCGTGGGATCTTGTAAGGAGCGCTGCAGCCGATGACGATACCTGACACGATGAGGCTTCCGAGCGCCGAGCGGCATGAAGTCAGCCACCGCTTCGATTACAAAGGGCAGCATCGCTACATCATCACACTTCCCACCTATCATGCGAAGACCCTCTTTACCGACCACGACCGCGTCTTCGCAGTTCTCGGCAGCCTTCGCGAAGAAGCTGCCACTCACAAATTTGATGTGTATGCCTACTGCGCACTCCCAGATCGCCTTCTCCTGCTCATCAGGGGGAGAGAGGAGACATCGGACATGAAGGAATTCCTGGCGGCGTTCCGCGGAACGACCAACGCGTTCGTGCTCCAGCAGGTTCAACATCCGGTGTGGAGCAAGAAATACATCGAACGCGTTTTGCGCAAAGGGGAAGAGAGCCGGGACATCGCGAAGCAGATTTTCCTTGCGCCCGTACGCGAGCGACTTGTGACGGTTGCAACAGCCTATCCGTATCTTGGTTCATTTGTCGTACCGGTGGAGAAGATTCTTATCCCCCCTCGCACTCCTGCTCCCCATCGTCCGATTCCGGACGGAAAACGACCCTTCCGAACACGCAGGCCATCCCCCTCTGCGAACAAGCCGTGGGGGAAGATGCCGCCGGACCGTCGCCCGCACCGACCCGGGAAGCCACGGTAACGGGATGAGCGTCAGATCGCAGTACGAAGATCGGACTGATCGAAGAGCGTCGCGCTTGTCTCGTGCCGCTGACTGATGTCCTGAAGAATCGGGAACGCCCGATACGCCATGGGGGGGATCGATAGTCCTTCACCCTGACGGATTGCCGCGGTGATCTGGAATGCCGTCGCCACCGCCTTACCCCCCGTTGTGTTGTTGCATACGATCATACCCTCGCTGCACCGCCCCTTCATCGCTTCCATCCTCCGCCGCAGCTCGGCGAGCTCGCGACCGTTGTACAGATAATCGTAGCGACTGTCGTAACCGTTTAACAGCCAACCTTTTTCATTTCTTCCGTGCAGGCGAAGATACGCAGTGTCTCCAATGAGACCGGTCAGGAACGGCATGTACTGGTTCACCTTGGGCATATCGGTATTGACGGGTCGCATCGCGTGTTCCGCGAGGAAGGGGAGGAGCGCGGACGTGTTCCAGGAAGAATGCCGGAGTTCCACGTACAGGGGATATTCCTGGAAGAGTTCCGAAAGTTTGATAAGGTGCTGGCGGTTGGATCCGGTATTCGTGAAACCATAGGGAAACTGAAGAAGGACGGCACCCAGCCTGTTGTGGTCGGCCAGCTCGCGAAGAAGAGCTTTTGTCGCTCTCACCAAAGGGGCCCGGACGATACGGTCATGCGTGAAAGCCTTATTGAGTTTCACGGAAAACCGGAACCCTTTTCTGCCGCTGACGGCATTCGACCATTCGCGTGCATCCGCGGCACCGAGCGACTCATCCCAGAACGTCGCGCGGACCTCTGCAACCGCAAAGTACCCGGCATAGAAGGCGAGCTTCTCCGCTGACGTCATTCCGGACCGCGGGTAGAAACAGTGATCGAGGACGTCATGCTCCCAGCCGCCGATGCCGATCGAGAATTGCACTTCTTGCGTTTCCATCACACAGCCCTCCCGGAAAGTTGGCGCGGAGATTACATGGGGCGGCAGAGAGTAGGAAGTATGGAAGGACGTAGGAAGAAGGCCCACATGATTCATACGCTCTGCGCTTGTTCTCCGCTTGACATTGACGAAAATGGTTCGTATTATCTTCACGCAACATACGACATTTTTGTCGTCTTGTCAAGTCACGGTTGACAAATGTGTCATAGAGGAGGAACATGAAGACCACGATTGGCGATAGGATCAGGGAGGCCCGGGAAAACAAGGGGGCGGATCAGGCAACACTCGCCGCCAAGGTCAGCGTGGCGACAAGGACGCTCCAGAGGTGGGAAAAAGGGGACCAGACCCCCGACGGTCTCGCGATTACGGCCCTCGCCAGAGTCACCGGGGTCCAGCCAAACTGGCTTCTCACCGGTGATGGCGAAATGTACCCGGTCCCCTCGCGTCCTGACAACGTGATCCCCCTCCCGGGCAACGCGCGACGCAGGAACAAACTCGTGGATCTCCCTCTGATTTCTGCCGTTCCCGCGGGAAAGGTCGCGACGATATTCCACCCCGACTACACCGATGATTTTGTTACGGTCGATGATATACGCGACCCGAGCGCGTTTGCCCTCAAGGTCAAGGGGCAATCCATGTCGCCGCGAATCGAGGACGGCGATGTCGTCATCGTGAGCCCGCAGCAGGAAGCCCGTTCCGGGGACATCTGCGTCGTCCGCGTGAACGGCGAAGACACGCTGAAGAAAGTGAAGTTCGAAGGGATCTACATCCATTTGATCCCGCTGAATCCGGACTTCGAACCGGTCACCGTCAAGCGCAAGGACGTGAACTTCGTCTGGAAAGTTATGAAGCTGATTAAGCAGCTTTAGCCGCAGGCAGTGCAAAATGCAATCCCGCTGAAGTCGTTTCGTAATACGATCTTCATGTGATACGAGAGGTTCGGTCTGTTCCCTTCATTGCAAACAGCACGACCGGCTCTTTCCCCCCGGTGATTCTCCCTCCAAATTCCGCATTCGCGACTGGCATGGCGATTGTACTCCCCGTGGTAGCGACGGTTCCACATCAACACGGAGGCAGCCATGCTAAGCGCAGCGATCCCGTACGGTGCAACTGAACTGAAGCAAGTAGCGCAACGCTACTGGATGTTCGGATTCATCCTCTCTGCATTCCTCCACGTGAGTCTCGTCGCCGCCTTCCAGCTGCGATGGATACGCACGGATGACATACAAATTCCTACCGATGTCGACCACCGCACCATTGAATTCAACACTCCCACCCGACAGATGATCAACGGTGTCGTGGAACCCCCCGCGGCGCCAAAAGAGAGTGTCATCCCTCGCCCGAAGGATGGAACGCCGGTCCCCGTCAACGAGGCACTCGTTCCGAAGGATCAGACCTTTGCCTCGCAGAAGGATCGGATCGCACAGGTGTCCCCCGGGAATGTCGACCTGCCCGGAGGCGTGGCGGCAATACCGCCCGTGATCGAAGACGAGGAAGCAAACACACCAATCTTCAAAGCAGTCGAAAAGTATCCCGACCTTGTTTCGTCTGCCAGGCCGGCCTATCCGGAACAGGCGCGATTGGCGGGATTGGAGGGGAAGGTGCTCGTGCGGATGCTGGTCGGAAAGGACGGAAAAGTCAAGAAGGTCGTCGTCGAACAGTCGACCTTCGACATCTTCAACGATGCGGCCTGCGACGCCGCGATGAAGTTCGTTTTCACGCCGGCCTACAATGCCGGCGGTCCGGTCACCATCTGGGTGCATATACCGTTTGTGTTTAAATTGCGCTGAGGCGCGGCTGCGATGGATCGCATCATCTTCCTGCTCGGTTTGTTTATGTTTCTCGAGCCCTTCGAATCGCGGCCGGACCTTGGCTCGGTCCAGGGATGCATTTATGATGCCATCAACGGCAAACCGCTACGTGGCGCCCTCGCACTCCTGGGAGATGATCAATACGGCGCTCTCAGTGACGATGAGGGAAAGTTCGTCATTGAGAGGATTCCTCCGGGAGAGTACCTCTTCCGGGTGAAGTATCGATGTTTTGACCCGTGGATTCTGCGGCATCTTGACGTTCAAGCCCGCACCGCAATCACATTGGATGTCGGGATGATAAATCCGGCCCGGCCGCCTGGCAGAGACACTCTCCCCGTCGGGCAAAAGATGCGGTTGTATCATCCCGACGATCCGCGATCGCGATACCGCTAGAAAGATCGTCCCTTAAACCTTCCTTCCACTGTTGTGTCAGAGTTGTAGATGTCGTGTTCGGGGAACGGACGCGCTCTTTCGTCCTAAGGGTTGACCGGCCTCCTACCTGCCGAAATTCGGGCATCCCCCAGGATCCACATTCGCTGTGGAAGGGAGGCATGCTCTTCAATGAGTTTCCTGACTTCTATTCGGGTTGCCAGAGTTCTTTCTTCGCTTCTTCTTCTCCCAGGCATTGCCAATCCGTCGACAAAATTCTCTTTTTCATTCCACACTTCGCTGGGGAAAGTGACCGCGCCTTCACCCTTTGCGAATGAAATCCTGTCCGAGAGTGGCTCTCGTCCGCCTTCCTCTCCTGGTCCGTTCTTGAAGACTGCCACGGCTCTTGCCGATTCCCTGCCATCGGACTTCCCGATCCCACAGATCGCCGACGACGGTGACACGTCTTCCGGAGTCCTTTTCCTCGATAGCTTTGCGTTCACCTTCTGGACGACGCCGTACTTGATGATCCTGCAGGACGATGGGGCGCCACTGTTCTATCGGGCGATGACGAACACCTGTACGGATTTCAAGATTCAGCCGAACGGCCACGCCCTCCTGATCGGAGACGATCCGGAGTACGTCGACATGAGCAAAATCGTTCGCGGGGAAATCCTGCGGCAAAGGTGTACGGCGAAGTCATCCAGGAACTCGACGCGGGCCATAACGTCGTCTTCCAGTGGCGCACGTGGGACCATTATGCAATCACCGATGCGACCCACGAGGACCTGACGGCAGCGACCATCGACTACGTCCACGCCAACGCGATTGAGATCGATGCCGACCGCAACCTGCTTCTTTCATGTCGCCACATGGACGAGATCACAAAAATCGATCACGTGTCGGGGGACATCCTGTGGAGAATGGGAGGCAAGCACAATCAATTCACCTTTGTGAACGACTCCATCGGATTCTCGCACCAACATGCGTTGCGGCGCATCGCGAACGGGGACTTCACGCTTTTCGATAACGGAAATTTCCATACACCACCCTTTTCCCGTGCCGTCCGAACCCGTTCAATCCGAAAACAGTGATCAGTGGATCCGTCCCGCCGATGGCGGGACGAGACCTCGTCTCGAACAATGTTCTAGACGGGCAGTGGACAGTGGACAGTTTTGTGCGCCTTGCGGTCTACGACGTATTGGGTAGAGAAGTGGCGGTTTTGGCAAGCGGCAGCTATCCGGCAGGGAGTTACTCGTTTACGTTTGACGGGACGAACCTTGCAAGTGGCATGTACCTGTGTAAGCTCACCGCAGGGTCGTATGTTGCTATTCGGAAAATGATGTTGATACGTTGACGGTTGATCTCCAAGTCTCCCGATCTTCCCATCGGGGGCGTGAGGATTGGGGTATACATGAGGAGGACGCGCGACGGTGGATCCCGTTTTCTTCCTGCGTCGCACGTCCTACGTCCTCTTCGGTGCATTCCTCAGATCTACGCCTGCTACTCCGTCACCATGTGCACCACCACTCCGTCGCGCAGCTTCGGCTCGAACCACGTCGATTTCGGCGGCATGATTTTGCCCGCGTCGGCAATGGCAAGGAGTTCTTCAACGGATGTCGGGTGGAGCGAGAACGCCACAGCCATCTGCCCTGAGTTCACCCTTTGCTCCAGTTCTTCGAGACCGCGTATCCCCCCGACAAAGTCGATTCGCTTGCTCGTCCGGGGGTCGTCGATCCCCAGCACCGGCGCGAGCACGGAGTTCTGGAGGACAGAAACATCCAGCTGTGCCACGGGGTCTCCCGATGCGAGCAATGCGGACTTCGCGCGGAGGAGATACCACTGGCCCTTCAGATACATTCCGATATCCCCTTTTTGCGATGGCCGTACGGCGGAATCCGACTGTTGCACCGAAAAACCGTCCTTCAATTTCGTGATCAACTGATCAACCGACATGCCGTTCAGGTCCTTGACGATCCGATTGTAGTCCAAAATCCGGAGTTGATTGTGGGGAAACAGGACGGCCAGGAAGAAATTATACTCCTCTGTTCCGGTGTGGTGCGGGTTAGCCTGCGCCAACTCTTTTCCTACCCGGGCGGCCGCTGCGGAGCGATGGTGGCCGTCAGCGACATAGAGATGGGGAATTCCGCGAAATGCCTCCGTAATTCGGGCGATGAAATCGGGATTGCTGATCACCCAGAGTTGATGGCGGATGAGGTCAGAGGCAAGAAAATCCAGCTCTGGTCTGCTGGCGCGCACTTCGGAGGCAATGCTGTCGAGCTCCTCGTCAGCGCGATAGGTCAGAAAAATGGGCCCGGAATGGGCGTTTGTCACTTTGACGTGTTTTGTCCGGTCGTCTTCCTTATCCTTCCGGGTCAACTCATGCTTCTTGATCGTATCATTGATATATTCCTCGACCGAAACGCACCCCACAAGGCCGTATTGTGTGTGTCCATCCATCGTCTGTGCATATAAATAGAGCGATGGAACGGGATCACGCTTCAGAATTCCATCGCGGATGAAGCGGTCGAGATTCTCCTTCCCTTTCTGATAGACACGATCATCGTAGAGATTCGTCGCAGGGGGGAGGTCGATTTCCGGCTTTCCCACGTGCAAAAATGAGTACGCATTCCCTTCAGCTTCCAGCCGGGCTTCTTCGGAGTTCAGAACATCGTAGGGACGAGCCGCAACGCGCGCTGCAAGATCGGGCGTCGGCCGGTAGCCCCGGAAAGGTCGTATGATAGCCATGGAGTATGTTCACCAGGGAGCATGACACGACAGCGCCGAATGGCCGGCTTCCCATCGATCCCCTCGCTACTGCCTCCGAGTTCGCCGCATCGAATTTCCCCCCCGTGTTCTTTCTCTTATTTTGTGAGTGTCGGAAGAATCGCGTCGATTGCTGATGTCACTTCTTTCACGTCGGCCAAGGTGAGCTCACCCATGTGCGCGATGCGGAACGTCTTCTCCTTGAGATCACCATAACCGTTGGAAATCTGCATTCCTCGTTTGCCGAGTTCTTCATTGAGATTCTTGACGGGCAACCCCTTCGTATTCGTGATTGTCGTCAGAGTCACCGAAGCGTAGCGTTCCTCAGGATAGAGGGCAAAGCGCTCCTTCGCCCATGCCCGTGTGTACTCCGCCATTTCCAAGTGCCGCTTGAAACGGTTTTCCAAGCCTTCAGCCAGGATCCGGTCAAGCTGGAAGTTCATGGCGAACATGTGAGGAAGCGAGGGTGTTGCCGAATACTGATAATCCTTCGTCTCGACATACTTATAGATTTCAAGGATGTCGAGGTACCAGCCGCGGTTTTTGACCAGTTTCCCGTGCTCGAGCGCCTTTTTGGTTACAGAGGCAATCGCCATGCCTGGAGGGAGCGCAAGGGCCTTTTGGGTTGAAGTGATGCAAACGTCCACGCCAAGCGCATCGACGTCGATTTTTGTCCCGCCCATTGAACTTACGGTGTCGAGAAGCCAGAGAACGTCGGGGTATTTCTTTTTGACTTCGGCGATTTCCTCGACCGGGTTCATGATTCCCGTGCTCGTCTCATTATGAGTGACGGTCATGACGTCGTACTTGCCGGTTGAGAGATATTTGTCAACCATTTCCGGAGTTGTCGGGTGCCCCCATTCACTTTCGCACTTATCTGCGCCGACCCCGTTTGATTCGGCCATTTTGAACCATCGATTTCCGAAAGCTCCCACCGAAAACACGATCGCGCGTTTCGCCGTGAGCGAGCGGATCGAACCTTCCATGAGGCCTGACCCGGAGGAAGTGGACAGGATGATGGGGTTTTTGGTGAACATCACCTTCTGCATTTTTTCGCTGATTTCACGTTGGAGCTTTGATGCGTCCTTCGAACGATGGCCGATCATCGGAGTGGCGAGTTTCGCCAAAACTTCCGGTGCGACTTCCGTGGGTCCAGGGATGAAAAGCTTCTTATGCATGACCACCTCAGATGAGGATAGACTGACGAAGCCCTCCGGGGTGGAGGGGGAATGGGTGACGGAATCTACTGAATCTTTTTGATTAGAGAAAGGGGTTTTCGCAGGAAACGGATTCGAAATCTTATCAACATATCCACATTGGTTACCGAGGCATCCATGAAAGTTCCACGCGAACGTCACGGATGCGTGACGTTTTTTCAATCGCAATGATTCGGTAACACTGTTTTCCTTGTGTTTGGAAAAATGATTGTGTATGTTGGCGCATCAAAATCGCCCGCCCGGGCGATGTCGTGCATCTCATGAGTCCTCGTAACGGCTATCCGCCGTTGAATCCCGTAACTGAGTTCTTCTTCCAGTACTGATTAGACACATCAACCACACACTCTCTCAGAGGCGCATAATGCGAAATGCTCTTGGCGCAGTATGTCTGCTTGTGGCGCTGACCATGGCGTTCTCCCCGGTCGTCTTCGGCCAGGGTGTGACGACGTCGGCGATCAACGGCATTGTCACCGATCAAAACGGCGAACCTCTGCCTTCCGCGAACGTCGTAGCCGTGCATGTTCCGAGCGGAACGGTGTACGGGATCAGCACACGGTCGGACGGATATTTCAATCTTCTTGGCCTCCGCGCAGGCGGACCGTATACCGTGACCGCGACGATGGTCGGCTACCGATCGCAAAAGCAGGAGAACATTCAGCTGCAACTTGGTCAGAACCTTGCCATCGATTTCAAACTGGTCTCGGAAGCGGTGCAGCTCGGCGAAGTGAACGTGGTGGCCGAACGCTCTCCGATCATCAGTTCGTCGCGGACGGGTGCTGCGACGAACGTCTCGAAGGAGGCAATCGAGCGCCTGCCCACCGTGTCCCGGAGCTTCCAGGATTTTGAGCGTTTGTCCCCCTTCTTCATCGGCAGCAATGCGGCGGGACGCAACAACCGGTACAACAACATTCAGATTGACGGCGCAAACGACAACGATCTGTTCGGCCTGGGATCGACAGGGACCCCGGGGGGACAGGCCAACACGAACCCGATCAGCCTCGATGCACTGCAGGAATTCCAGATCGTCATCGCGCCGTATGACGTCCGCCAGAACGGCTTCACCGGCGGCGGCGTAAACGCCATCACGCGAAGCGGGACCAACACCTACACGGGGTCCGCGTACTTCTACGGAAGAAACCAGAATCAGGTGGGCCTTGGCCCGACCACTCCGCCACAGAAGGTCGCCAATTTCAGTGAATTGCAGTCGGGCTTCCGGCTCGGAGGGCCGATTCTGCAGAACAAGCTGTTCTTCTTCGCCAACGGCGAGATCACGCGCCGTCAGGCCCCGTCGGATGTTGTCCTCTCCGCTCCGGGCGTATCGGGAGCAAACGTCGTCCCGATTCCGGTCGACTCCGCGGCGAAGTTTGCCAGTATCCTCCGGTCCCGTTACGGGTATGACGCAGGTTCGTACGACGCGCTGACGGCCTCCCGTCCGAGCACAAAGCTCTTTGCCCGCATCGACTGGAATATCAATGAACAAAACCGCCTTACGCTGCGACACAATTATGTCGACGCCTCGGACGACATCCTTCAGCGGACGACGGCCAAGTTCTACTACGGCAACGCGACCTATACGTTCAACAGTACGACGAATCAAACCGTGCTGCAGTTGTCGAGCACGCTCGGGTCGCAATTCTCCAACGAATTGATCCTTGGCTACACGAGCATTCGTGACAAACGCAATACGCCGGGCGCGGCGTTCCCGATGGTGCAGATCGATTACCGGGGAACCGCCCTGACGCTGGATGCAGGCACGGAACAATTCTCCGTCGCAAACAAATTGGACCAGGACATTTTTGAAGTGACGGACAACTTCACCTGGCTGGCAGGTTCCAATGTCTTCACGTTCGGAACGCACAACGAGTTTTTCAAGTTCACGAACCTGTTCATCCGGAACCAGTACGGCTTCTGGGAGTTCCCCACGGTCACGGCGTTTGATCTAAACCAGCCGTCGCGCTATCAGCTGAGCTACTCGACCGTCGCCGATCCGAATTGGGCCGCGAAGTTCAGCGCTCTCCAGTATGGCCTGTACGCACAGGTCGAATCGCAGGTCCTTCCCAACGTGAAAGTGACCGCGGGTATCCGGTTCGATATCCCCACATTGCCCGACAAACCGTCCTACAACAAGTCGGTCGATTCCACGTTTTCCAGCCTCGGCATCAGCACGGACAGAGTCCCGAGCGGAAAAGTACTCTGGTCGCCCCGGCTGGGATTCAACTGGGATGTGCTGGGTGACAAGACCACGCAGGTCCGCGGCGGCGTCGGCGTGTTCACCGGCCGCGTCCCGTATGTGTGGGTTTCCAACCAATACGGGAACACGGGAATCGAACTTGCACGTCTCGATGTGTCGACCCCGGCACTTCTTGCCGGGAAGTTCACCGGCGATCCGTACGCTCAGCCGCGGACGGGATTCGCCCCGGTCACGACGTCGGAGATCGACGTGACAGACCCGAACTTCAAAATGCCGCAGGTGCTCCGTTACAACGTCGCCGTGGACCGTCAACTTCCGTATGACCTCGTGGGGACGGTGGAGTTCATGTACAGCCAGTCACTCAATGATGTCAACTACGCCGACATCAATTTGCGTTCGGCGGATTCCACCTCGTACATTGACGGCCGGCCGATGTTCCGTTATGGCAACCGCAAAATCAACAATGCGTTCACAAATGTTCTCCTCATGGAGAACAACAGCGACGGGTATCAGTGGAACTTCACCGTCCAGATCCAGCGGCCGCTCAGCGACGGAATTTTCGGAACGATCGGCTATACCTATGGCCGCTCGAAAGACCGGAACAGCACCGTCTCAAGCCAGGCGTATTCGCAGTGGCGCTTCAATCCTGTGCCGGGCGATCCGAACAACGCCCCTCTGGCGTATTCCAACTGGGATCGTCCGCATCGCGTGAATGTCGCCGTCTCCTATCAGCACTCCTGGTTCACGATCAATGATCTGGATGCCCCGACAACGATCACCTTTGCGTATGGCGGGTATTCCGGAGAGCCCTATTCGTACACCTACAACGGCGACCGGAATGGCGACGGCGAACTCACGAACGATCTCATTTACGTCCCCCGCAGCATTGCCGATGTCCCCGGGATGAGCGCCGCTCAGTATGCGTCACTCGATGCGTACATCAACAACGATGATTACCTGAAGGCGCATCGCGGACAGATCATGGACCGGAACGGCGCGCGGAATCCGTGGATCGGCCACCTCGACCTGCACGTGGGCCAGGTTCTCCCGATCTTCGATACGCATCGGTTCGAGATCACCGTCGACGTCCTGAACTTCAATAATCTGCTGAACAGCAAATGGGGTCGCGAACGGTACGTCCCGAATCAGAACTACAGTCTGATCTCGTACAACACCACGACCAAGACCTACAGCTTCACGCCCCCCGTCATCGGAGCAGCGTGGCAGTACAACGATCTGAATTCGCGGTGGCAGGCGCAGCTGGGCGTCCGCTACTCTTTCTGAGGAACGACAGGGAGTAGGACGCAGACAATAGGAAGTAGGAAGCAGGACGTAGGCAGTAAGAAGTAGGAAGAAAGCGTAATGCGACGGTCATGTCGGCAATTGCCGGCGTGACCGTTTGCATTTTTGTTGAGTGACCGGTGTCCGGTGAATGGTGACCTTCCTTGCTCTTCCAGGATCTCTTCGGTATCTTAAAAGAAAAATTTCTCATTCCTACGCGGTCATACGAAATGAAATTCCTCTCTCTGGTTCACGCTGCAATCCTCGCCTGCCTGGTTCCCGTTGCGCTTTTCTCCCAAACCATCACGGCACAGTATTTCCCCTCTGCGGTCGCGAAAGGGGGCGATGCGGGATCTCTTGGCTATCCGTATGCATGCTTCGTGACGATTCAGGCATGGACGTCCGCGGCAAATCAACAGGTCTACGTAAAACTCTACTCGACAAGCGGCGTCGAACACCTGTGGACCGGCAGCGGTTGGAGTAGCGGGACAACCTATTCGGGAAATATCCCGGTCGTTACCCTTGATGGAACCGGCGGATGGTCGGGATGGATGTATGCGAAGCATGATGACATTGTCGGTATCAGCGTGAAGCCCCGGGCCGCAAAGGTTTCGGCGACGGGAACGAATATTACTGGACCCGCGCAGATCATTGACACGCTGACGATGAGCGCATCGGGGAACGGCGGCTTTATCGTCCGCCCGTCATCACCGGCGATAAACAAAGCCATTGCGGCCTATGCGGGCGGCATCGTCGTGGGATCATATCGGACAGAGGACAATGGAATTACCGAGGGCTATTCGTACGGCGCGGGAGGATTCAAAATCGCCGTCCCGGTCGGGTTGATCGATTCGTTGGTAACTTACAATGACGACGGGTCCCGCGACCAGCTGTTCCCCGGACCCTGGATCGTCACCGCGGGTCAGGAAACCGATGCCGGGAGCGCACCGGCGACCGGAGGAAAAGGATCAGTGGTGGCCTCACCCTCGGTCATTCACGGCGGGGTCATCGGAACCCTGACCTTGACGGTGAAAGGAGACGCCTCCGGACTGATTACGGCATGCTCGTTTGTCACTCCGAACAGCTGGAGCTGGACGCACGACTCGACCGCGGTGCAATGCTCCGGTCCCGGCCTTCCTTCGTGGACAGTGCGCGGCGATACCGTCCGCGTCGCCGGGACTTCGATCGCATCGTTGGACAGCTTGATCGTCCATATTGCATGCACGCCTCCCGATACGACCGCAAGTTTCATCATCGCAGCACAGACCGGCGGGTCCAGCGATTCTCTCGCGCTCGTCAGCAAGCAGCCTACGGTTTTTGTCTATAGTACTCCCTTACCCATCGGATCCGTGAAGGAGAATGACAGCTTTGGCGTCCCCCTCCTGATCAACAAACTGGTGACGGTCCGGGGAATTGTGACAGTCGCCAACGAATTCGGGGGACCGTCCTATATCCAGGATAACTCGGCCGGACTCGCGGTCTACGGCTCGAATTTCTCCAGCGCCGTTCATCCCGGGGATGAAGTCGTCGTCTCCGGCCTCGTCCAGCCGTTCAGTGGTCTCACGGAGATCGTGAATCCTTTGCTCATCGGCACCATCAGCTCCGGAAACACCGTGCCCCCGGTACTCGTGAATGCGCGACAGATTGCATCGGACGGGGCGGGCGGGATCGAGACGTATGAATGCTTGCTCGTCCGGCTGAATCAGGTCACCGTGTCCGGATCCGGATCGTGGGCCTACCAGAATTACGCGATCACCGATACATCGGGTTCGGCGCAGATCCGGATCGACGACGCAACCGATCTCATCGGCCGGCCGATTCCGGGTGGTGCATTCGACCTGGTGGGTGTCGTCGGCCAATTCATAGGCAGCTCACCGTATATCGGTGGTTACCAGATCATGCCCCGGGGGACCGGCGACATCATCGCGTCGGGCCCGATCATCGCCAGCGTGCCGGTCGAGAGCCAGATCACCCCGCAGGGGTTCACGGTGTCATGGGCGACGCTGAACGCTGGAACGTCGCACCTTCGATTTGGAAAGGACGCCGCGGTCAGCATGGGCGAGCGCGGGAACGATACGATGCAGACCACCCACGTGGTCGCCATCGATGGCCTCGATCCTGCAACGGCGTACTTTGTCAGCGCGTTTTCTGTGGCAGGAACCGACACCAGCTTCGGGCCGACCATTGTTGTGAGTACGGCATCGCCGTCGACAGCGACAGGAACGATCAACGTCTACTTCAACAAGTCGGTGAACACGACGCTAGCCTGGCCGCTCGCCGCAAAGGGCAATCAGCACCTGGACAGCCTGGTCATCCGTCGCATCGACAATGCGCATCGCTCCATCGATGTCGCTCTGTACAGCCTGAGCGGCACCGTGGGGACGAATATCTATTACGCGCTGCTTGGCGCACGGAATCGAGGGGTCAGTATTCGTGTTATTTGCGAAGCGGACAATGACAAGGGCGCGACCGGGTTCAGTCAGCTTCGGGCCGCCGGCATACCGATCATTGACGATACCTTTGATCCCGTGAATCAAGGTGCCGGGCTCATGCACAACAAGTTCTTTGTGATCGACGGGCGCGGCGGGGCACCCGACAGCGTCTGGGTGTGGACCGGTTCGTGGAACCCGACCGATCCGGGGACGAACGGCGACTACCAGAATTCCATCGAAATCCAGGATCCCGCCCTGGCCGGCGCATACACGATGGAGTTCAACGAAATGTGGGGAAGCGATACCGACGTGCCGAACGCCGCACTGTCGCGGTTCGGCGCGCGAAAGACGGACAATACGCCCCACCGGTTCGTGATCGGCGGACGGAACGTCGAATGCTACTTCAGCCCGAGCGATCATACGACGTCACACATCATCGATGCGCTGGGCGCCGCGCAACACTCGATTGAAGCGGCCCTCCTGACCTTGACACGGTCGGATATCGCGACGACAATCCTTGCGGAAAAGAATGCCGGAAGAAAAACCAGGCTCATCGTCGACAACTCCACCGATCAGGGATCGCAGGTGACTTACCTCCAGAACAACGGCGTGGACCTGCTCCTCAAACCGTCCAATATCACGGTTTTCTTCCACCACAAGTACGGCCTGGTCGACGCGGAGAATTTCCACTGGCAGGGGACGGTCCTGACGGGCTCGCACAACTGGACCTCCTCCGCAGAGAACGCGAACAACGAAAACCTGCTTGTCGTTCACGACCCGGCAATAGCGAATCAGTATCTTCAGGAGTTCGCCCAACGGTATACGGAATTCGGAGGGATGGATCCGATCACGGTCGGGGTCGCGTCCAGGGATGACGGCATCCCGTCGAGCTTCGCGCTGGAGCAAAACTTCCCGAACCCGTTCAACCCGACAACGGTGGTCAGAGGACAGTGGACAGTGACCAGTGACGTGCGGCTGGTGGTGTACGATGTCCTTGGCCGGAACGTGGCGGTCCTTGCCAATGGCCGCTATCCGGCAGGCGAGTATTCATTCACGTTCGATGCGAGAGGGTTGTCCAGCGGCGTCTACTTTTATCGGCTTCAAGCCGGGAAGTTGACGGCGACAAGAGCAATGCTCCTCGTGAAATGATGGGCGAGCCCCAAGAGCGCAACGGAGAATCCCATGCACGCCACCACGCTCAATCGGCAGATCTTCTTCGTCCTCTGCTTCGTCGCGGGAGTTTGCGCGGGCGCTTCTGCGCAATCCGGAAGCGACTCGCTCGCCGGCCCTCCGCGGGAGAAGGGGAAACGGTATCATGCTCCCGAACTTGTCGAACTCGTCACGCTTGATTCCACCCTCCGTCTTGACATCCACTACGCGAGATCGGACAACTTTATGGGCCGACCGATGTACAGTCAGGCGCGGGCGTTCCTCGAACGCCCGGCGGCTCTTGCCCTGGTGCGCGTAAGCGAAGCTTTGAGGGGGAAAGGGTACGGGCTGACGGTCTTTGACGCCTACCGTCCGTGGAGGGTGACAAAGAAATTCTGGGACGAGACGCCCCCGTCGAAGCGCGGCTTCGTTGCGGACCCGCGCACCGGATCGATCCATAACCGCGGATGTGCGGTGGATCTTACCTTGTACGATCGGAAGACTGGCCGGGAACTCTCGATGCCGAGCGGGTATGATGAGTTCAGCCGGCGCGCATCACCGGCATACAAGGGCGGGACCGCGGAAGAACGGGCGCATCGTGAATTGCTCCGCCACGCCATGGAGGCAGAAGGCTTTACCGTCAACAAGGGAGAGTGGTGGCACTTCGATTTCAAGGCATGGTCAGCGTACCCGATTCTCGATCTTCCGTTTGAGGAACTCGGGACGAATCGGTGACGTGCGAGGAGAAAGAACCGTCATGATTTCCACGCTGTCTGTTCCGGGAAACATGTCGAACGGGACCGCGTGTTCGAGCGCGTATCCAGCGTGCGACCAGCGCGAAAGTTCGGAAGGCAGGAGATCGATATTGCAGAAAAGATGGACGACCTTCCGCAGCCTTTTTGATGCCAGCACTTCGATTGTCCCTGGCGCGGTGCCGTTTCGTGGCGGATCGAGGACCGCCACATCCGACTGACGGCTTTGGTCGAGAATCCTTCCGACGGTAGTCCCGTCGATGTCGGTCCGCACGAATCGTGCATTTCTTACGCCATTCCGCTCTGCATTCTTTTTCGCGTCGAAAACCGATGCGTGAGTCCACTCCGCGCCAAGCACCCGTTGCGATGAGCCTGCAAGACATACGGCGAAGAGTCCGTAGCCGCAGTAGAGATCGAACAACGTCTCATTTGCTCCGGGCTTCAGGGCCTGCTCCACCGTGCCGACCAACGCATCGAGGATCGATGGATTCACCTGGGAAAATGCGAGCGGGTCAAAGAGGAAACTTTTCCCGCGGACTTGCTCGTAGCTCTGTTCCGGACCGAAGAGACGGCGAACGACCGGCGGAGCCCCGGCGCGTTTCGAACCGAGATAGTACCGGTCGTCCCCTTCTCCCTGAAAAAGGAACACGCTCTTCACCGCATCGACAGACCGTGTCAGTGAGCGTGAGAGAGCATTCGCGAGCTTGACGACCGGACCGGAGATCGACCGGACATTCAGGATGACCGCATGCTCCCTGAGGTTCCCCTTGATTACCACATAGTTGAGGGCGTCCAGAAGGCGGGAGTCGCTCTGTCCGGAGAGTGACTCGGAAATTCGCCTGAAGATCGCTCCGTGCGCTTCCGGCTCGATCAGACAATCGGCCACCTGGAGAGGGGTCGCCTTGCCTTCCTCGTCCGGTGACATCAGCGCAAGAACGAAGCCGTGGCGCGAAAGGACGACCTTTCGCTTGCTCACGGCCCGGTAGCGCCGGCCGAGCGGCGACCGGACCAGAGGCTGCAGCGAGATGTCTCCCGGGACGTTCGACTTCCAGAATTCCCGCAGAGCACTCTCCTTCGGCGCGATCTCTTCCGCATACTCGACGGCGGATGCATGGCACGCCGTGCAGAGGCGGCCGTCGGTGGAATGGCATGCGTTGCCTGGCAGCCTGACGTTCCCCGAACCGTTCCCGATGCGGGGCGCATATGCCGATCGGAATGATCGTGCTTCGTTTGGGGGGACGGGCAATCCCGTTTTCGCCGGATGCGTTGTGGTGTTCATGGGAGAGGCCTAATATACGGATTTTCCCGTTTGCAGCGTCCGCGCGGCGTTCATTGAAATTCGGGCGCATATTTGATACCTTGGGGGAGATCCGGTTATTGATGGCCCTACTACCTCACATAGCCGAGCGGTTGTTGGACGTTATTCCGGAGATGTGCTTCGTCGTTACCTCGAAGCAGCTCGTTCTTTACTGCAATGATCGAGCGCGCAGACTTCTTGCTCTGAACGCAGGAGACCTCGGAACAATCCGCTTCGACGCCCTGCTCGCTCCCGATTCCCCGCGACCGCGGTTGCAGCTTTCGACCGCCGGCCCGGAGCCCCCCATGGAAGTCCAGTTCATGGGTGTGGATGGGACTGTCATCGATGCGATGCTGACGTTTGGGACTCCGGAAGTGCGTGATGGCGACCATCTGTTTGTCTTTGCCCGCGACGTCTCCATTTCGAAGCAGAAGGAGCTCGAGCTCCTGCGGTTCTCCAATGTCGTGCACTACACCGTCAACCCCATCCAGATCACGGATAGCCAGGGGGCGATGGTGTATGTGAACCCGGCGTTCGAACGCGCGTCGGGGTACAGCAAGGATGAACTCATCGGGCGGAACCCCAACATCCTGTCCAGCCGGAAGTATGCGAAGGAATTCTGGCATCGTATCTGGAGAGTCATCAGTGCAGGAAAGGTCTGGCAGGGGGAAGTGGAGAACCGACGGAAGAACGGCGAGCCGCTCTTCACCCAGCTCCTGATCTCCCCGATCATCGGGAACGACGGCCAGGTGGTCGGCTATCTCGGTTCGCACCGCGACATCACCGAGCAAAAGGCGCTCGAGCAGCAGCTGATGCATTCACAAAAGATGGAGAGCATCGGGACGCTTGCCGCGGGGATCGCCCATGAAGTGGGAAACCCTCTCGCATCGATCTCGTCGATCGTGCAGGTGCTTCAACGGACCATCACGGACGACTTCGCGAAGGACAAACTGGGTCTGGTTGAATCCCAGGTGCACCGGATCACGAAAATCATCCGCGACCTTGTTGATTTTTCCCGGCCGTCCAACTACCAGGTGATTCCGACGGACATCGTGAAGAATCTGTCGGATGCGGTTGAGATCGTGAAGATGGGAAAGAAAGGAAAGGATGTGACCTTTCTCACCCACATCCGGATGCAGATCCCGCTGCTGTTTCTCGTCCCCGACCAGCTCTCGCAGGTCTTCATCAATATCCTTCTGAACGCCGTCGACGCCCTGCAGGGGAAAAAGGGAACGATCGTCTCGGAAGTTGAACGGGACGAGGAGCTCGTGAGGATCACCATCGCGGACGATGGGAAGGGCATCCAGCCGGATCATCTTCCGAAAATCTTCGAACCGTTCTTCACGACGAAACGTGTCGGCGAGGGGACCGGCCTCGGGCTGTGGGTCAGCTACGGGATCATGAAGAGTTTCGGAGGCGACATCACGGTGGAAAGCGAGTGGGGGAAAGGGGCGAAGTTCACGGTCCTGCTTCCCCTGAACGTGGAAGAATACCAGCGGCGCAGTGCATAGCGTGTCGGGCCCGGGCGACGGGCTCGTTGTTTCGTTCAACGTAACCCAGGACAGACGGACAGCATGGCGGATTCGGTATTGATTGTTGACGACGAGGAGATCATCCGTGAGTCCCTTTCCTTCGTCCTTTCCAAAGAAGGATACCGGGTAAAGGAAGCGGCAAACGGGCGGATCGCCGTGGACCTCCTGAAGGAGGAGACATTCGACCTCATTCTCACCGACCTTGAAATGCCCGAGATGAAGGGGATCGAGTTGCTGGAACAGGTCTCGCGCATCTCACCGGAAACACTGGTCGTGATCATCACTGCCTACGGATCGATCGACACGGCGATCCAGGCATTGCGCAAGGGCGCGATCGATTATATCCTGAAGCCGGTGGAATTCGACGAGCTTCTCGTGAAAGTCGGAAGGCTGCTCGAGAACCGGAGGATGAACGTTGAGAACAAGCTGCTGCGCGGCGAATTGAACCGCCGGTTCGATTTCACCAAAATTATCGGGCAGAGTCCGGCGATGCAGCGGGTGTTCGATACGATCAAAAAAGTGGCGCAGACGGATGGGACCGTGCTCATCTACGGCAAGAGCGGGACGGGAAAAGAGCTGGTGGCGCGGGCCATCCACTACAACAGCAAGCGGGCACAGAAGCAGTTCATTGCCGTGAACTGCGGGGCGGTGGTGGAGAACCTCTTTGAGAGCGAGCTGTTCGGTCACAAGCGGGGATCGTTCACCGGAGCGACGACGGACAAAGAAGGGTTCTTCAAGGCGGCCGATGGGGGGACGATTTTTCTCGATGAAGTAAGTGAAATTCCCTACCCGCTGCAGGTGAAGCTCCTCCGCGCGATTGAGCTCAAGGAGATCACGCCGGTCGGCACCGCGCTTCCCATTTCCGTGGACGTGCGGATCATTTCCTCCACGAACAAGAACCTGGCAAAAGAAGTCGAAGCGGGAAGATACCGCGAAGATCTCTTTTACCGTCTGAACATCGTTGAGCTCAGCCTGCCGCCGTTGTCCGAACGCGCGGACGATCTCCCAATGCTCGTGGAACATTTTGTCCAGAAGTACGCGAGGGAGATGGGGAAGGACGTGCGGGGAGTGGACAATGAGGTGATGAAGAGCCTGCTGGCACATTCGTGGAAGGGGGAGATCCGCGAGCTGGAAAATGTCATCGAGCGCGCGGTGATCTTCTCTGAATCGTCGCTGATCACCAAGGGAGAATTGCCGGGGTTCTTCGAACAACGGGAGGAGGCCGTATACGCATTCGACTCGCGCCACTCGCTCAAAGAGGCGGTCGATGATTTTGAACGCCAGTATCTCTCCCACGTCTTGCGATCGAACAACTATAACAAAGAAGCGACAGCCAAGGCGCTGAAGATTTCTCTCTCGTCGCTCTATCGGAAGATCGAAGAGTTGACGATACCTTTGCAGGGTTAAGAAATTCCCCCCTGAGATTCCCACAAATTGGAATGCATTCGGGGATTTCCCGCAGCCATTCCCAATTTCTCCCGCTTCCGCGCACACCGCATCTCGACCCATTGGCACGTATCTTGAAAGCGATAGCACACGGACCCATCATCAGGATCGTTGCAGCGCTCACGTTCAGGTGTCGCTCACTCAAGATCATACGAACGCTTCAGGCTCAACAACTCCATGCAATCGCCGACCGAGGCAAATAGCATAAAAGAACAGGCGTCTTCGTCCAGGGAAGACGAGGGGAAGAGGAAGAGCATCCTCATCTACAGCCCCGACCTGAACTTTTGCTTCAGTCTCTCGATGCTGTTCCAGGATCGGTACACGGTGAGCACGACGACGAATCTCAGTATGCTTGAGACATTCGTGGCGAACTATGCTGTTGATTTGATCATCATCGATGCGGTTCCTTCATCCCGCATCATTGAGCGCCTCGGTTCCTTGCGTGGCTTGCGGTGCAAACTCCCCATCATCATGCTGTACGTGTACAACGCGAAAGACGTGCATCTCGACCAGAAAATCCGGGAACATGTCGATTCGGTTTTCTACAAGCCGTTCGAAATTAACGCGGTGTCGAAGAGGATTGAAGAACTCCTTCCGGCGTGAAATCCGGTCGCATTCGCTCCGCCATCTCCCATTCTCCCACTCCTTCCTTCCCCTTTCCCAGCAGTGCAAATACTCATCCGCTTTTTCTCGCAGTAATGAGAATATTTCCGCTCCTTTGATGGATTCTGTGGCGTTTTTCAACAAATTCACTTCCCCTTTGTTGGCATATCGTTTGACAATATTGGGCCGGGTCTTGGTCTGCAGGAGCAGAGGGTATCCCGAGGAAATTCGCGATGGGAAGCTCCTGGCTGGTCCTTTTTCAAGTGTCAACTGATTTGGTGAGCCGAAGAATGTTCACGAGTCATCAAGCGCGAGGTTTGATCAGGGGAACGCTGGTCGTCCTCCTTCTGTCCGGCGCGCACGTTCTTCGCGCGCAAAGCGCGGCCGATTGCCTTGTCTGCCACGGCGAGCCGTCGCTGACGATGTCGCGACACGGGAAGACCGTGTCATTGTACGTGGACGCCGGAAAGTTCACTTCGTCGGTCCACGGCAGTCTGGGATGTGTTTCCTGCCACGTCGGCTTCAATCCTTCTGATCTCCCCCACGCGCGGAAAATCAAACCCGTCAATTGTCAAGCGTGCCACACCGACCAACAGTTCGAAGGCTATCACCGCAGCGTCCACGCGCAGCTCAAAGACGGAAAGCCGATTGCCTCGTGCGCGGATTGTCACACGACGCACGCAATCCGGAAGTTGACCGATGCCACACCGGTCGATCGCAAGGCGTTCGCCGAGGCGACATGTGCGAAGTGTCACCCTGCAGTCGATTCAACATACCGGACATCGGCGCATGGCCAGGCGATTGCGGCAGGCGTGACCGGGGCGCCGACCTGCATCGATTGCCACGATGGACACACGATTCTCGCGCCGTCCGACACGCTTTCCACGACCAATCGCCGCAATGTCGCGTCGATGTGTCTCAAATGTCACCGGGACAATCCCGAAGTGGGTGCGCAGGTGGGTCCGTCCGCGTCGTTCGTTGCGAGTTACGAGAAGAGCGTCCATGCGCTCGCCTTCAAGCACGGGAATGAATCGGCCGCGACCTGCATCGACTGCCATGGTTCGCACGGGCTGCTGAAGGGTTCGGATCCGGCCTCGAGCGTCTCGCGGAGAAATATCGCCGCAACCTGTGCCACCTGCCATCCGGACGTAGCGGAAGAGTATGCCTCGAGCATTCACGGGACCGCATTCGCAAAGGGGGTAACGGCCGCCGCCACCTGCACCGATTGTCATGGGGAACATAACATCCTCTCCCCCGACGATGCCAATGCGCCGGTCTCGGCTAAGAACGTCTCCGTCCAGGTCTGCACGCCCTGTCATGCTTCGGTGCGGCTCACGACGAAATACGGTCTCGCCACGGACCGGTTCCAGAGTTTCGCAGACAGCTATCACGGGCTTGCGAACGAAGCGGGCTCAGTGGTGGTCGCGAATTGCGCAAGCTGCCACGGGGTCCACAATATCAAACCGTCTTCCGATTCAACGTCGACAATCTACCCCGGCAACCTGGTCAAGACGTGCGGCAAATGTCACCCCGGAGCAAACGTGAACTTCACCAGGGGGGCGGTGCACGTCGTCGCCTCGGACAAGCACGAGGAGGTCCTGTACTTCGTATCGTCGACGTATATCATCCTGATCGTGGTCACGATCGGAGGCATGTTCCTCCACAACGCGCTGGACTTCGTGCGCAAGTCGAAGCACACGCTCGCCATTCGACGCGGTGCGATTCCCCCGGACGCCATCCCGCACAGACTGTATCTCCGCATGTCGCTGAACGAACGTCTCCAGCACGCTGCGTTGCTTCTGAGTTTCGTGACGCTGGTGACGACCGGATTCGCCCTCCGCTTCCCCGATGCCTGGTGGGTGGTACCCCTGCGAAGCATCAGCCCGCTGATGTTTGAAATCCGCGGCATAGCGCACCGCATCGCGGCAGTCGCGATGGTTAGCGTCAGCGTCTATCACTTGTACTACGTGTTGTATACGCCCCGCGGGAAACAGCTCATCCGCGACCTGATCCCCGTCCCGCAGGATCTCCGTGATGCCCTGGGTGTGGTGCTGTATAATCTCGGCATCCGCCCGGTCAAGCCGAAGCTCGGAAGGTTCAGCTATGTCGAGAAGTCGGAATACTGGGCGCTTGTATGGGGGACGATCGTCATGGCGGTGACAGGAACGATCCTCTGGTTCGACAACACGTTTCTCGGCTTGCTGACGAAGCTCTGGTGGGACGTCGCACGGACGATTCACTATTACGAGGCGTGGCTGGCCACTCTGGCCATCATCGTCTGGCACTTCTATTTTGTGCTGTTCAACCCGGACAGTTACCCCATTAACCTTGCATTCTGGAAGGGGACGATCACCGGTAGAGAAATGCTGGACGAGCATCCTCTTGAGTTGGAAGAAATCGAAGCGCGCGAGAGGGCGCAGGAGCTCGCGGAAAAAGCAGAGGATTCGAAAGAATGATAGAATTTTTGCTCGCCCTGAAGGCTATCAATGGATTTGTGGTGGCATCTGTCGTTAACGGTTAGTAAATTGGCGCATTCGTTCATCCTAGGCCCGGAGGGAAGCGAGGCAGGGTTTCGTTCTTCGCGATCAGTCAGCACTCCCGATCAAAGGACACCATTCTTGTCACCTGCCGGAATTCCGGACGCGCCCCCGTTTTTGTTGATCGATTCATAAGGAGAAATGCCCTATGCGAACCCTCAGTGTAGTTCTGGTGCTCGGAGTTGTTGCGCTGTTTGCATCCGCCAATGCGTCGGCGGAGAATAAGTACGTCGGTGTAAAGAAGTGCGCGATGTGCCACAAAGCGGCGAATCTCGGAGCTGCGTACACGATCTGGGAGAAGACCCCGCACGCAAAGGCATTCGATGTGTTGAAGAGCAAGGCTGCCGACGACATCGCAAAGAAGAAAGGTCTCAAGACCGCCGCTGCAGAGAGCCCGGAATGCCTGAAGTGTCACGTGACCGGAGCCGGTACGGCAGTCGGAGTTGTCAAAGAGGAAGGGGTTACCTGCGAGGCGTGCCACGGCGCCGCCGAGAAATATCTGATGATCCACAACAAGAAGGACGAGGCTTCGAAGGCGAAGGCGAAGGAAGCGGGTTTTGTCATGGATGCACAGAACGGCAAACTGTGCGAAGGTTGCCACAATGCGCAGAGCCCGACTTTCAAGGGCTTCAAATTTGCGGAAGCATGGGCGAAGATCGAACACAAGATGCCCAAGAAGTAGCTGCACGGTTGTGCTGATGAATGTGCGGCGGACCGTCCGCCAACGAACGGTCCGCCGGCAATGTTCCCGAACCGCAACATCGATCACCCCCTCTGGTCGCACTCGGTGGTGCTCTCCCAGGATAGGCTATGAAACGCAGACTTCCCGATTCCTTCTACAATCCGCTCAGTATCGGCGGTGCGACGTTATCGGGCATCAGCTTCTTGACCATCATCTTCCTTACCGTCGTCGACCTGTTTCAGAACAAACCGCCGGCGTACATCGGCATCATCTCCTATGTCGTCCTGCCTATCCCGCTGTTGTTCGGGTTGTTTGTTGCCATCTTCGGAATCTTCCGTGAACGACGCCGCGTTCACCAGGGGAAGCCCGCCAGCAGGCTTCAATACCATCTTGATCTGACCTCCCCGAGTCACAGAAGCGCAGTCCTCTTTATTGGGTCAACGACCGTCATCCTCCTGCTCTTCACCGCCTATGGAAGCTACAGAACCTTCGAGTGGACGGAATCGGTGAGTTTCTGCGGGACGACCTGCCACCAGGTCATGGAGCCGGAATATACGGCCTATCAGAATTCCCCGCACGCGCGGGTGAAGTGCGTGGACTGTCACGTCGGATCGGGCGCCAGCTGGTATGTGCGATCCAAGTTATCCGGAGCATATCAGGTCTATGCTGTTCTCGCAAACGCGTATCCCAGGCCGATTCCAACGCCCATTCACAACCTCCGTCCGGCGCAGGAAACATGTGAACAGTGTCATTGGCCTTCTCACTTTTCCGGCGAGAAAGAGGTCATCAATACCTACTTCAAATCGGACGATGCCAACACACGTTGGACCATCGCGTTACTGATGAAGATCGGCGGAGGCAATTCGGACCGCGGCCCCGGGACCGGGATTCACTGGCACATGAACATTGCCAATGAGATTACGTTTATCGCCACCGACTCGCTCCGACAGGATATCCCATGGGTCCAGCTCCGGAATCGTACCACCGGAGAAGTGACGGACTATGTAGCAAAAGATTCCAATGTCACGGACGAAGAAATCGCGACGCTGCCGCACAACAGGATGGATTGCATCGATTGTCACAACCGGCCGTCCCACATCTATCGGCCGCCCGTGCGCATCGTTGACCAGCTTCTCGCCTCGAATCGCATCAGCCCGTCGATCCCGGGAATCCGGGCGATCGCCGTCAATGCCCTGGTCGCACCGTTCACCACGGCGGAAGCGGCCACGGATAGTATTCCGATCATTGTGCGTTCCGCTCTCAGCGACAAGCTCGGTTCGATCCCTGACAGCCTGCAACCATTGATTGCGTCTGCATCGTCCGCTCTCACGGTCGAGTATCACCGGAACTTCTTCCCCTATATGCACGTCAACTGGAAAATGTATCCGAACAACATCGGACACATGACCGACCTGGGGTGTTTCCGGTGTTACGACGGAAACCACGTGAGTGCAACGGGGAAAGTGATACCGAAGGATTGCAACACCTGTCACACGATTCTGTACCAGGGAAGTGACCCGGTGCCGACCACTCTGGCATCGCAGGGCGAACCGTTCCACCATCCGGAAGATATCGGCGATGGATGGAAAACGACCAACTGCAAAGACTGCCACACCGGAGAATAATCGTCACCGTCACCGCCGTCCAACGACAACGCGAACCCATATCGAACCCCTTATCCTCCAACGCCTATGAAATCCTTGCTTCCGTCTTTTTGTCTGACCCGGGATGTCGGGTGCGGTTTGCTGATCGCCGCAGCCCTCCTCGCGCCTTTGCCCCTCTCCGCCCAACAGGTCAGCGGAAGGTTCATCACGTCGTTCGACACGTGGGAGAAGTTTGATACGATCGGCGTCTCCCACAAGGTCCTGCGCGGATTTCAGTCGGCGATTCTTGACATCGGTCAGGGAAACGTCAGCATCCACACGAACATGCAGGCGGCGACGACCGTGTCGGATGTCGTGACGGATGAGTCCGATTACCGGCTCTACAACCTGTATGTCAAGGTAAAGGACATTGCGGGCCTTGGCGACGTATCGCTGGGGCGTATCCCGTATTTCTATGGCGTGGGGATGGGGACCGTCGACGGCGGGATCCTGACGTACCGGACAAAGGACCGGCTGTACCGGGCCACGCTTTATGGCGGCGTGACACCGCCCTCGGATTTCGGCCTTCACAGCATCGGGACGGTCAAGGACAAGTTTGCCATCGGGGGTCAGGTTCTGCTCAACCCCCTGCCGGATCTCCGCGGCGGGGTCAGCTACGTCAATCGGCGCCAGCCTCTTCCTTCCTATTATACCATCCGTGCGAATCCCCAGACGCTCGACGGATCCACGGTGCTCATCGTGCCGGAGCCCGAAAAAGAGCAAATGGGCGGAGTCGACCTTTCCTACGCGAAGCCGGGGATGAGCGCCTATGGCCGGTACGACTACAATTTCGAATTGCGCAAGACGCAATACGGCCAGGTGGGACTCCGGTACACGGTGAATCCTGACATCCAGGTAACGCTCTATGCGACCCGGCGCGAGCCGAACGTCCCCGTCGGTTCCTTCTTCTCGCAGTTCACCCTGAAAGGAGTGAGTGAGGTTGAAGCGGGCGCGGATTATTTCGTCCTTCCGGGACTTCGGACGTTTCTCCGTGGGGCCTACGTCGCGTATGACGGTGACAACAGTTTTCGCTACAGTGCCGGCATCGGACGAGAAGATGTGCAACTCGTGGTGCGGGGAAATACCGGGTATGCCGGAGAACTGGCGTCGATTTCGCTACAGGGAGCGCACGGGTTCTTCGACAACCACATTGTTCCGAACGCGGGGATTTCGTACATGAGTTACAAGGTCGACGCGGAAGCCCCGCGGTACAACGCGACCTCGGCGGTCCTCGGCGCAACGCTCCGGCCAGTCAGTTCGGTGTCCCTGGATATCCAGGGACAGTGGATCAACAACTTCATCATGAAGAGCGACTTCCGGTTCGTCGGAAGACTCCATTTCTGGTTCTCCGATCATCTGAATCTCTTCGATTAAGGTGCGCCCTATGAAACGCAGGTCACTCATCTTCGTGGTCTTCTCCGTGTTGCTCCTGAGCGCGGTTGTCTTCCTGCAACCTCAAACGGTCCCTGCACGCGGCGTGCAGGGCGCAGCGCCCGTGGAAGAAAAACCGATCGTCCGGTTTAATCACAAATTTCATGTTACCGAAGCGTCGCTTGCCTGCACGGACTGTCACACGACTGCGGGGAAGAGCGCGAACTCCGGCGAGAATCTCCATCCCACGCACGACCAGTGTCAGCAGTGCCACGGCGACCAGCTCGCCAACACGTGCGGATACTGCCACCTGACACCGGACAGCATCGAAGCGCGCACGGTGCCTGTCCGTGAGCTGGTCTTTTCGCACGTCCAGCATCTGGCGATGGACAGCGTCCAATGCCTCACCTGTCATGCGGATATCGCGGAAGACACCAGCTCGACTCAGACGCGTCTTCCGGCGATGGCGACATGCACGACGTGTCATGACAACTCCAAGGCGCCGAGCTGGTGCGAATCGTGCCACCGGAATCTTGCCCAGCTGCTCCCGCCGGATCATCTGCGCTCGGATTTCCGGAGGGTCCACGGAGAGTTTGTGCGGCTCGGGTCACTCAACGTCGATTGCCAGACGTGTCATCGCGAAGACTTCTGTCAGGAGTGCCACAGTCCGGTGGACCTCAAGGCGTTCGGTCTCAAGGACCTCAATGCCGATCCCCGTCCGCGGACGTCGCCCAAGGATCAGCCTGCCCAGACGACCCTGCAGCGCGTTCACGATTTGAATTATCGCCTGACCCATGGTATCGATGCACGCGCACGTGCCGCGGATTGCGCCACGTGTCATGATACGCAGGAATTCTGCGTGACCTGTCACCAGGCCGGTGGAAACATCAATCAGTTTAAATTCAAACCGCCGTCCCACAACGTTCCGGGCTTCACGACGCTGGGCAAGGGCTCGGGAGGCGGCGTGCATGCGGAAGAAGCGCGGCGCGACATGGAAAGCTGTGTCGGGTGCCACGATGTGCCCGGGCAGGACCCGATCTGTCTGACGTGTTACAATACCGACGGCTCGGTGCGCTAACCAATGAATATCCTTCTCCATACGGCAAGAGTCTTCGTCATGAGAATCCACGGTACATTGCTCGCGGTCCTTCCCCTCGCCGGGGTCTTCGCGTTGTACGGATGTTCCGAGCTCAATACCCCGGGCCCGAACCCTGTGACCCCCGGCTCCCTCGTGCACCCGTCAGGGTGGAACGACACCACGGGGCACGGCGCCGCGCACGGGATCTCCCTGCAAAAGGTGAACTGGGATGCAAGTTCCTGCAAATCCTGCCATGGCGGCAGCTATGGCGGAGGAAGCAGCGGTGTCTCCTGCTACACGTGTTACCCCGCATCGCCGCACGATGTGAAATTCGGCCCCGCGCCAAACGGTCACGGCCTGTACCTCAAAGCAGAGCATTATGCTGCCACGGAATGCAAACTCTGTCACGGCCAGACCTACTCCGGCGGGAACGTCAATATCTCCTGCTACTCGTGCCATAACGCATTCCCCCACGAGGTGCAATTCTCCGCGTCTGCCGGCGGACATATGTCGTACCTCCGGACGAAGGGATACAACACGACGGAGTGCCAGCAATGTCACGGGACAGACTATTCGGGGGGGGCGGTCAGCATCGCATGCTTCACATGCCACAACGCGTATCCTCATACGGCGAAGTTCATGCAGCCTTCCGGAAACCACGTGGCGTATTTCCAGTCCAACGGGTATCCGATTCAACAATGCCAGGCATGTCACGGGACGGACTACGCCGGTGGAACGACCAGCATCTCGTGCTCTGGCGGACAATGCCATGCGACGGCCGCGGGCGTTGCGAAGTCGCCTGAAGCGTGCAATACCTGCCATGGCGATTTCCGCGCAGCAGCGAACGATGTCGCTTCGTGGGCTCCACCGTCGACCATCAATGGCGACACTTCTTCCACGGCACCGGGCGTTGGCGCGCACCAGGTCCATCTCCGCGGAACAGGCGTGTCAAGCTCGTTTGCCATCCCCTGCAGCGGATGCCATACGGTCCCTGCCACTGTGTCCGATCCCGGCCACCTTGATACGCCGGGTCCTGCACGGGTGTCGATCCAGCTTGCCCTTGCATCGACCCCGAGCGGCGGACAAACCCCGTCGCCGGCCTATGATCCTTCGACACAGAAATGTTCAGGCACCTATTGCCACGGCACATGGCGATTGCAGCGCTCGACCTCTTCATTCGACGCTTCGTTCTATTCGGATTCCGTCATGGTCGGTTCGTTTGCGTCGCCAAAATGGAACGGAGGGGCAGCAGAAGCGGCTTGCGGCACGTGTCATGGGCTTCCTCCCAAAGGGCATGCACCATACCCGATCACGCAATGCTACGCTTGCCACTCGGGCGTGATCGACGCCAGCGGAAAGATCATCAACAAGGCGAAGCACATGAACGGATTGATCGACATTTACGGTCAGGAACTTCCCATGCGATAATGCGTGCCGTTGGCGCTCAGCTTTCCCAGACCCCTCGTGATGATGCGTTTTTCAGTGTCACGAGGGGTTTCTTTTTGTCCCTTTTCCATGCCGAAAAATAACGACGTTGCGTCACCGAGACCCACATCGCGTGATTCTCTCGATCCGAACTTTCGAAAAGTGCGAAGCCATTCTCACAGATTGGAAGCTTTTTCCCCTCTCATCGTCGGATTTTAAAGGAATTGCCCCCTATTCAATTTAAACCCAACCCCAAATGCCGGCCTCGTGGCACACATCTTGAAACTACCCAAGCGGCTTCATTCCAGCTGGAGGTGTGATGACTGTTCTTGGACATTGGATGATCGTTCTTGCGTTTATCGTGAGTGCGGTTTCTGTGATTGGCTACTGGGTCGAATCGACCAGAACCCGGTTGCGCCATCTCAATTCGGTCATCCCCACGCTCTTTGCCACCCTTTTTGTCGTCCTGGCTTCCGCTGTTCTCCTCTTCCAGCTGATCACCCATGATTTTTTGAACGGTTACGTTTTCAGCTACAGCGACCGATCGCTTCCCCTGTTTTACCTCATTTCGTCATTCTACGCCGGCCAGGAGGGTAGCTTTCTCTTCTGGACCCTGTGTTCCAGCATCATTGCGCTGATTTTGTTCCGGACGCTGCGCGGCTCCCCGCTTCGTTCTTCGGTCATGGCTGTCTTCATGACGATCCAGTCGATTCTTCTCTTGTTGATCCTCTTCAAATCTCCCTTCCGGACATTGTGGGAGATGTTTCCCGATGCGATCGGCGGCCGGGTACCGGTCGACGGCAGGGGATTGAATCCGCTTCTTCAGAATTTCTGGATGGTCATCCACCCGCCCGTGCTCTTCCTCGGGTTTGCCGGGATGGCTGCGCCGTTCAGCCTCGCCTTGGCGGGGCTGGTGAAGGGCGATCCGAAGGCGTTGCTCCAGCGAGGATTGCCCTTCATCCTTTCTGCCTCGCTGGTGTTGGGTCTCGGGATCATGCTTGGCGCATACTGGGCGTACGGCGTTCTCGGGTGGGGAGGATACTGGGGCTGGGATCCCGTTGAGAATTCCTCGCTCGTCCCATGGCTGACGAGCGTCGCGATGGTTCACACCGTGATCGCGCAGCAACGGACCGGGAAGTACACGAGGACGAACTTTGCCCTTGCGCTTGTCACTTTCCTCCTGGTCATCTACAGTACGTTCTTGACACGGAGCGGCATTCTCGGAGACGCATCGGTGCACGCGTTTTCCGATCCCGGCGCCGCAACGTACTGGATGCTCCTGAGCTTGCTGGGCGTGATCGTAGTGGCAAGCCTACTCGCGCTCCTCCGCCGGTGGAAGGAGTTCCGGCCCGCGGAATCCGGGTCGTCGGTTCTCAGCCGCGAATCGGCTCTCGGATACGGCGCGATCGTCCTCATCCTCTCCGCGGCCGTCGTCCTGTTCGGGACGAGTCTCCCGATCTTCTCGACGACCCGCGTTGAGCCGGCGTTTTATGATTCTTCGAATCTCCCGCTCGCGATCGTCATGGTGCTGCTCATCGGGCTCTCCCTGCTTGTCCAGTGGCAGTACCAGGAAGGTATGGATCTCCTCCGCCGGTCTCTCCGCTCGTTGACCATCAGCGTGTTTGCGGGGATCGGATTCTATCTGGCAGGGGTGCGGGAGGCCAGGTTCCTGGGGCTTTGCATCGCTGCGGTGTTTGCCCTTGTCGTCAATGTGGAGATCGGCATCGGGATTGCGAAGGGAAATTGGACATTCCTGGGCGGGAAGATCGCCCATGTCGGGCTGGCGCTCTTCCTGATCGGTGTCGTCACGACGGGGCGTTACGCAACGTCGGAACGGATCGTCCTCCCTCTCGGAGTTCCGCAGCACGCTCTCGGCCGCACCCTGACGTATCTCGGCGACCGGACACGACCTGACGGAAAGACGGCATTCCGCGTTCGCGTGGACGAAGGGCAAAGCCAGGTGGTCCTCGAGCCGGTGATGTTCGATGCCGGTCAACAGGGGGTCATGAAGAACCCGGATATTGCCTCCTCCTTCACGCGCGATTTTTATCTTTCCCCCCTCTCATACGAAGAAGCGGAAGACCCGTCGGAATCGTACACGATTGCAAAAGGACAGAGCGTTATCGCGGGCGCGGTGGCGATCCGGTTCGTGGAGTTCAAAATGGAAGGGGAACACAGCGCGATGGGGCGCACGCAGGACGGGGGAGTGACCGTCGGCGCGGTTCTCTCGCTCGAGCGCGGCAACGATCATGAAACCATCGTCCCGACGGCGGTCGTCCGGCAGGGAAAAAGTCCGGAATTCTCTCAGGAACATTCCACGCTCCTCGGCGGTGATCTCCAGCTCGCAGGCATGAACATCGGGGGCGAGGGGACTGCGGCAATTCGCCTGGTCGTCGGCCGGTCGAATCCGGCGTCGATGTCAGGAGTCCTTGTGGTCGAAGCAAGCACCAAACCGTTTATCATACTTCTCTGGGTGGGGACAATCGTGATGTTCTCCGGTTTCGCGGTGGCAATGGTGAAACGGATGAAGGAGGTTCCTCGATGACGGACAAACGAACGGCCCGGAAACTTCCGAAAAACGTTCCGGGCAGATTCTACACCACGGAGGATTGTGATGGATGCGCGTACTGCGCATCGATTGCTCCGGAAAACTTTGACTACGAAAAGTCGACCAACCAGTACTTCGTCAGCCATCAACCGCGCTGCGAGACCGAAGACGACCTGGTGCGGGAGGCATCGGACGACTGTCCGCTTGACGCGATCGGGGTCGACCATCACCTCGCCGGTGCCGTCAGCGGAGGTGCACTATGAAAGTGAATTTCGATGGCATGGAAATGAACGTTGACGGCCCTCCGACCGGCGACCCGGAGCGGCCCGGGGACCGGGCGACCGCCCTCCGTCCCAACGAATCCGACTTTCCCGCCGCCGGATCGCAGCGGGACCTGCTGCTGTTCCTGCTGCGCTATGCGGTGCTGGCCCCCTCGACGCACAACACCCAGCCGTGGAGATTCAACATCACACCCGAGGGGATCGAAGTGTATGGAGATTATCGCCGCCGCCTCCCGGTCGTTGATCCGGGAAACCGGGAGCTCCTCATGAGCGTCGGCGGCGCCATCTTCAATCTTCGCGTGGCGGCTTCACACTTCCGCCTGCCGTGTTCGGTGGAGTACAATCTGAGCGGGGACAGCGAGCGCCCGCTCGTCGTCGTCCGCGTGGGACAATGGGATCCGCACCTCCGCCCGGATCCGGTATTCGAATTGCTGTTTCCTTCCATCGTGGAGCGGCATACGAATCGCAATCCGTTTCTTCTCTCCCGCGTCGCGACATCGGTGTTGCATCGGTTGTCGCTCTGCTCCGATGGCACCAACGCCAGCCTCGTGATTTCCACGGACGGCGCCATGAACGAGAAGATCGGCGAAATGGTGGTCGATGCGTCGATTCATCAGTGGTCGGATGCAGAGTTCCGGAAAGACATCGCCGAATGGATCGCGGGGGACGCGACGGTGCGATGGGACGGCATTCCTGCGGCCGCCTACGGCTGGACGGGTCCTATCGCATCACTGGGATCCTATGCCGCGAAGACCATCGACCAGGGACGGCTGCGGGCCGCACGCGATCGCAACCTGTGCGTCGAGGCCCCCGGATTGATTGTGATCGCGGGAGAAGATGCGACACAGTACTGGCTGCAAACGGGCGAGGTGCATCAGCGGCTCTGCCTGACGATTGTGCGCGAGGGGCTGCAATACAGCTATTTCAACATGCCGGTTCAGATCCCCGAGCTCCGTGCCCAACTGAAGGCGATTCTGGGATGCCAGCAGTGGCCGCAGCTCATTCTCCGCGTTGGCTACTGTTTAACGCCGCCGACGCCGACACCCCGACGTCCGATCGAAGACGTCATGATGTGAACACCTTCGGGAGATATGCATGGCGAGTGAACCGGGTAACAAACAGCAGGACGCGGAGACCAAGTACTCCGCAGAGACCCGTTTGATTTATGGGAAGATGGATGATCCCCGTTGGGACTACAGCCACCATCTTCTGCCGCCGATCTCCTCCTCCGCCACGTACCGGCTCGATACCGCGCAGCGTGGCGCGCAGGGGTTCATGGAGTTTGCCCACTCGAGCGCCGAGCTCAAGGTCACCAGTCGGGCCCCCATCTACATTTATGACCGGCTCGGGGAACCCAACAAGGACATGCTCGAAGAGAACCTTGCGGGCGCGGAATGCGGCGACATCGCCGTTTCGTTCGCAAGCGGCATGGCCGCCATCTCGGGCGTGCTCGGGATCCTCACCGGCGCCGGAAGCGAAATCGTCGCGGACAAAATGCTCTACGGCTGTACGTATTCATTGCTGACCAACTGGTATCCTCGTCTCAAGATCGCGACCACGTTTGTCGAGTTCGGCAATCTGGACGAGGTCCGGGCGGCAATCACGCCGAAGACGCGCGTCCTCTATATGGAATCGCCGGTGAACCCGACGCTGCGCCTCATCGATCTCCGCGCCGTGGCGGCGATGACGGCAGACATCAACCGGCAGCGTGGAAAGGACGACCGGTTGTACACGGTCGTCGACAGCACCTTCGCCTCACCGTTCTGTCAGCGTCCGCTCACGCTCGGCGTCGACTTTGTCGTGCATTCCCTGACCAAAGCGATCGGCGGCTTCGGGACCGATATCGGCGGGGTCGTGATCGGACCGCAGTGGAGCAAAGACATGCTCATGCTGTTCCGGAAAGACTTCGGGGGCGTCCTGTCGGCAAAGAGCGCGTGGCCGGTCCTTGTCCAGGGTCTCCCTTCGCTGCCCGTTCGGATGCGCCAGATGCAGCAGAGCGCGATGAAGGTTGCGGAGTACCTCACGACGTGCGACGACGTCAAGAGCGTCCGGTTTCCCGGTCTGCCCGATTTCCCGCAGCGGGAACTTGCCATGCGCCAGATGGTGGACTTCGACGGCAATTTTGCGCCGGGGTGCATGATCTATTTCGTCATGCGCGGTGCAACGCCGGAGGAATCCCTGCGCCGCGCGGAGCGGTTCATCAACTCCATCGCCAAGAGTTCCTATTGCATCACGCTCGCGGTGAGCCTGGGGAACATCCGCACGCTGATCGAACACCCCGGATCCATGACGCACTCCGCGATACCGGCCAACGAACAAATCGCCAAGGGCCTTGACCCTGGCGGCATCAGGCTCTCGATCGGGCTGGATCGACCGGAAGACGTCATCCATGATCTTCAGGCGTCGTTCACGATCACCCACTGAACCATCCACAGGAACCTATGCTCTATAATCGCATTTCAGAGACCGTCAAGAAGAAGTTCGATTGGAAATTCGTTTCGCCTGCAGAAGCGGTGTCGGCGATAAAATCCGGCGACAGCGTCTATATCCACCCCGGATGCGCCGTCCCGCAGGTCCTTGTCGACGCCATGGTGTCGCGCTATGAAGAGCTGCACAACGTCGACGTCTGTCATCTGCTCGGCGTTGGGGAAGCCGCCTATGTCCGGCCGGAGATGGAAGGGCATTTCCGTCACAATGCGTTCTTCATCGGAAAGAACGTCCGGAAGGCCGTCTGTGAAGGGCGCGCCGATTTTACCCCCATTTTTCTTTCCGAGATCCCCGATCTCCTGTACCACCGCCGGTATCCCATCGATGTTGCCCTGATTCAGGTCTCGCCGCCCGACGAGCACGGCTATTGCAGTTTCGGCGTCGGGGTGGAATGCACGAAAGCCGCCACCGAAGTCGCGCGCATCGTCATCGCGCAGGTCAATCCCAACAATCCGCGGACGCTCGGCGATTGTTTCATCCATATCAGCAAGATCGATTACTGCGTCGAAGTGAATGAGCCGCTTCAGGAGCTCCCCCAGGTGGAAGGGGACGAGACGCCGGAAGAGCTTGAAGTCTATCGGCGGATCGGCGCGCACGTTGCAGGGCTCGTGGAAGACGGGTCGACGCTCCAGCTCGGGATCGGCCGGATTCCGGATTCGGTGGTCAAGTTCCTCGAAGACCGGAAGCACCTTGGCATCCATTCCGAGATGGTGTCGGACGGCATCATCCCCCTCGTCGAGAAGGGCGTCATCACCTGTCAGCAGAAGACGCTCCTTCCGGGGAAGATCGTGACCTCCTTTGTCCTCGGGTCACACGCGCTGTTTGATTTTGTCGACAACAATCCTGCAATGGAATTTCGCCCCACGCAGTTCACGAACGATCCGTTCACCATCGCGCGCAACCGGAAGATGGTGGCGATCAATTCGGCGATCGAGGTCGATTTGACCGGTCAGGTCGTCGCTGACTCTCTCGGATACAACTTCTTCAGCGGGTTCGGCGGTCAGGTGGACTTCATTCGTGGCGCGGCCAAGTCGGAGGGCGGGAAACCGATTATCGCGCTCCCGTCCACGGCGAAGAACGGAACAATCTCCCGGATCGTCCCGCGGATCCGCGAAGGTGCCGGCGTGACCACGACGCGTGGAGACGTGCACTACGTCGCCACGGAATTCGGGGTCGTCAACCTGCACGGGATGACCGTCAAGAAGCGCACCGAACTGTTGATCAGCATTGCCCACCCGAAATTCCGCGATGAACTCGATGCGTTCGCGCGGGAGCGTCACTATTTGTAAGGAGGTTCTGATGATACGAGGGAACGTTACATTCGACATCGAAAACTGCAAGGGTTGTGAGCTGTGCATCGCCGCATGTCCCCAGGAAAGTCTTGCCTTGTCTCCACGCATCAATGGACAGGGATATCACTATGCCGTCCTGGTCAAGGACAACTGTACCGGCTGCATCAATTGCGCCCTAGTCTGTCCGGATGCCGTCATTACAGTCTACCGTGAAAACAAGAAGAAACAACGTCTGCCGGTCGCCCAAATCAGCAAGGTCACGAACGATATCAGCCTGACCATCAATTCTTCAGAGCAATAGGACGGCATGTCGTCATTCTATGAAAGGGACACTTGTGTCTGACCTTCAGATCATGAAAGGCAACGAAGCGCTCGCCGAGGCGGTCATCCGCGCCGGATGCAGGGGATATTTCGGATATCCCATCACCCCGCAATCAGAAATCCTGGAATATCTTGCTGATGAGGGAAGGCAGCGCGGAATGATCGTTTTGCAGGCGGAGAGCGAAGTCGCATCCATCAATATGGTGTACGGCGCGGCCGGAGCAGGAGAGAGAGTGATGACGTCCTCCTCGAGTCCGGGCATCAGTCTGATGCAGGAGGGAATTTCCTATATCGCCTGCGCCGAGCTTCCCTGCCTCATTGTCAATGTCAATCGCGGCGGACCCGGCCTGGGTACCATCCAGCCATCGCAGGGGGACTATTTCCAGGCAGTGAAAGGGGGCGGTCATGGCGACTATCGCCTTCTCGTCCTCGCCCCGTCAAGCGTGCAGGAAATGGCGGACTTCGTCTATCGGGCGTTCGATCTGGCTGACAAGTGGCGAAATCCGGTCATGATCCTCGCGGACGGCGCGCTGGGACAAATGATGGAGCGGGTAACGTTCCCCGAATACGATCCGAAACAGCACGTTGTTCCCAAGCCCTGGGCAACGACCGGAAAAACTCCGGACCGTCCGCGGAACATCATCACGTCGCTTCATATCGAACCGGAAAAAATGGAGCAGATCAATCTCCGGCTTCAGGAAAAGTACCGGCGCATGGCAGAGGAGGAGACCCGCTGGGAAGAAGTCCAGACCGCGGATGCCGAGTGGGTGATTGTCGCGTACGGCATGGCGGCACGGATTGCGCATCGTGCCGTTGAGCTCGCCCGGGAGCAGGGGATCAAGGCCGGTCTCTTGAGGCCGATCACGCTGTTCCCGTATCCTTCAAAGGCCGTCGCAGATCTTGCGCGCCGCGTCCACGGAATTCTTACCGTGGAAATGAATGCCGGTCAAATGGTGGAAGATGTCCGGCTTGCGGTGAACGGGAAAGTCCCCGTGGCATTTCACGGACGAATGGGCGGCGTCATCCCGTCTCCTGAAGAAGTCGTCGATGCCCTGCAACGGATGATCGCCAAGAACGTCGTGCAACCTACGGAGGCCTTCTGACTATGGAACCGACCCTCGCTGCACCGTCAGTCGACGAACTCGATATTGTGTATCGACGCCCATCGACCTTGACCGATACCCGGCTCCACTACTGCCCCGGTTGCGGGCATGGGGTTGTCCACAGGATCCTGATGGAAGTCGTCGAAGAGATGGGCATCCAACAGGAGACCATCGGGGTGGCACCGGTGGGATGTTCGGTCTTCGCGTACAATTACCTTGACATCGACATGCAGGAGGCCGCGCACGGCCGCGCTTCCGCTGTTGCGACGGCCATCAAGCGCGTCCTCCCTTCGAAGATGGTGTTTTCATACCAGGGCGACGGCGACTTAGCTGCAATCGGGACCGCCGAGACAATTCATACCTGCAATCGGGGCGAGAATATCCTCGTGGTGTTCATCAACAATGCAATCTACGGGATGACGGGAGGGCAGATGGCGCCGACGACGTTACTCGGGATGAAGACTACAACGTCGCCGACAGGCCGCAATGTGGAGACCTCCGGCTACCCGATCAAGATGGCTGATCTCGTGGCGCAGCTGCCGGGGACATACTACGTGACACGCACATCCGTTCACACCGCGACCGCGGTCCGTCACCTGAAGAAGGCGATCTCCCGGTCGTTTCAATTCCAAAAGGAGAACCGGGGCACCTGTTTCATTGAAGTCGTTTCCAACTGCCCGTCCGGCTGGAAGATGACCCCTGTCCAGGCCAACACGTGGATGGAAGAGAACATGTTCCCCCTGTATCCCCCGGGGGATATCAAGGCTCCAAAGTGACAAGCATTTGAAGAAACGAGGAACGGTATGAAGCATGAACTTCTTATTGCGGGTTTCGGCGGGCAGGGTGTCCTGTCCATGGGGATGACCCTTGCGTACGCCGGAGTGGTCGAGGGGAAGGAAATCACCTGGATGCCGTCCTACGGTCCCGAGATGCGCGGGGGGACGGCAAACTGCATCGTCATCGTGTCGGATCGAAAGATCAGTTCGCCGATCATCACCGTCTTCGATACGGTCATCGCATTGAATCAGCCCTCGCTCGACAAGTTTGAAGGCGCCGTCAGGGTCGGTGGAATGCTGATCTACGATTCCACGAACATCGTGAAGCCCCCGACCCGGTCGGATATCACGCTCCTTCCGCTCGCGGCCAGTGTGGAAGCGGTGAAAATGAAGAATACGAAAATCATGAACATGATCGTCCTCGGCGCCTTCCTCGGCCGCGCCCACGTCGTCGGACACGAGGCGGTGATGGAGGCGCTTCGAAAAGTCCTGCCCGAACGGTACCATCATCTCCTTCCGTTGAACGAGGAAGCCCTGAAAAAGGGGATGGCGATGGCAGAACTTCAGCCGGCGTAGCGCAACAACAACGATGGAGAGAACGATGGAACCGAAGTGTATCCACTCGTGCAAAGGCCTGTGCAGTGCGCTGGCGCTCGCAGAGCAACGGGAAGAGTCAGCGATCGGGGAGTATCGCCGCTTCGCCGAGGAGTGCGACTACCCCGACGTCAAGGTCATGCTCGAACGGCTGGCTGCCGAGAGACAGCGTGCCCTGCAGGCGCTGCGTGAACTTCGCGCGATTCTCACCGAGCGATTTGCCACGGTCGACAAAATCAGCGACAGCTTTGCATAAAGGACGCCTTTCCGATGACCCGAACGGTGAATCTCCGCTGGAATGAACTGACGATCCGGGATGTCCTCACGCTTGCGATTGCCGACGAGGAAGAGGCGCGGGATTACTATCGCCATGCGGCGGACCTCGCGGGCAACCCTCATACCCGGGAGGTCCTGCTCCAGCTTGCGGAAATGGAAGAAGGGCACGCCGCAACGCTGCAGCTTGAATTAGATGACCTGGACGCCCAGCGGGAATGTGAAACCGCCATGGCCGACTGAACTGCAACGACGACACACGGAACTTCATGAGCGCATACAAGATTGCATGGCTGCCGGGTGATGGCATCGGCAAGGATGTCATGGACGCCGTAAAGATCGTCCTCGATCGGGTCCGCCTTGATGCCGAATACGTTCACGGCGACATTGGCTGGGAATTCTGGCGGAGCGAAGGCGATGCCTTTCCGCAGCGGACCGTCGAGCTTCTGAAAAACGTTGACGCCGCGATGTTCGGGGCCATTACCTCGAAGCCGGTGAAAGCGGCCGAGGCAGAACTTGTGCCCGCCCTGAGAGGAAAAGGGTTGGTCTATCGGTCTCCGATCGTCCGCATGCGTCAGGAATTCGATCTCTATACCTGCCTCCGGCCCTGCAAGGCCTACACAGGAAACCCGCTCAACTTCAAAGATGCGATCGATATCGTCGTCTTTCGTGAAAACACGGAGGATCTCTATGCCGGGGTGGAATTCCATCCGGTGCCGAAGGAACTGTCGGAAGTGCTGACGAAACTCTCGAAACCGTTCGGCGCGTTCAGCGGGGTCCCGCTCGACCAACTGGCGGTCTCGTGCAAAGTGAACACGAAAAAGGGATCCGAGCGGATCGCCCGGGCTGCCTTCGAGTTCGCCCGGAAGCACGGACGGAAGAAAGTGACGATCGTCCATAAAGCCAACGTTGTCCGGGCGACGGACGGCCTGTTCCTCGAGGAAGCGCGGAAGGTGGCGGCGTCCTATCCGGAAATCGCCGTTGACGAGGCGAACGTGGACGCCATTTGCATGTGGCTTCTCAAGAACCCGACGAGTTATGAGGTCCTGGTTGCGCCGAATCTTTATGGCGATATCATCTCGGATCTCGCGGCGCAAATGGTCGGCGGGCTCGGATTTGGCTGTTCGGGAAATATTGGAGAGAATCTTGCCGTGTTTGAACCTTCCCACGGATCGGCTCCGAAATACGCAGGGCAATACAAAGTGAATCCCATTGCGACGATCCTCGCCGCCAAGATGATGCTCGACTGGTTGGGCGAACCGGAGAAAGCGAACGCCATTGAGCGGGCGACCGCCGACGTGATTCGGGAGGGGCTCGTGCGGACATACGATATGGGCGGATCGGCAACGACGCTGGACATGGCCGGGGCAATCGCGGCGAAAATAGCGGATTGACTTCGAATCCACGGGAGGACCCGAACCATGAACCACACAGTGATTATCCACGAAGTCGGCTTGCGCGATGGCCTGCAGATGGAATCGCAGGTCGTTCCCCTGGAGACAAAGATCGCCTGGGTCGAGGGACTTGTTGAGTCCGGGGTCGATGTGATCCAGGTCGGTTCGTTTGTCCATCCCACGAAGGTGCCGCAGATGGCGGACACCGACGACCTGTTCCGCGAGCTGCATGAACGGAACATCGGAAGGGGAAAGGCGGTCTTCTCTGCGCTGGTGCTCAACGAAAAAGGTCTGGAGCGCGGACTGGCTGCGGGTGCCGAAATGCTCTGCATGGGCGTTTCTGCCAGCGAGACACACAGCAGAAAGAACACCGGAATGTCCGTTGCTGAAGCGACGCAGCGCATTATCGCCATTGCCGGCAGCGCCGAAGAAGCGGGGAAACGAGTCCAAGTTTCCGTGCAATCCGCCTTCGGGTGCGGCTATGAGGGAACCGTGCCGGCGGAACGCGTGCTGGCCATCGTCGGAACATTCTTCGAAGCCGGCCTGCGCACGATCAGTCTTGCCGACACGGCAGGGCACGCGACACCGGACCGCGTCGAACGGCTGTTCGGAGCGATGAAGAAAATGAACGGCAATGCCGAACTGGCCTGTCACTTTCACAACACGTACGGCCTCGCGCTGGCCAACTGCGTTGCGGCATTGAACGCCGGGGTGCGGTTTTTCGAATCCTCCGTCGCAGGACTTGGCGGGTGTCCGTTTACGCGGATCGCCGGGGGCAATGCCTGCACCGAAGACCTTGTCCATTTACTCCAGCATATGGGCGTCCGGGGAGATATCGGACTCGAAAGGCTCATTGCGCTCGCAAAAGATGTCTCGGCGTTTTTCTGCCGCGAGATGCCCGGCACGGTGTACCGCACCGGCCCGATTCCTCATCCTGTGATGACGGCCTAACGAAGACTGCCCCATGAAACTCCTGGAAGGAATTCGGGTTCTCGACTTGACGAATGTGCTTTCGGGCCCGTTCGCCACGCTGCATCTCGCGTTGCTCGGCGCAGAGGTCATCAAGATTGAGAATCCTCTTGACGGCGATCTTGCCCGCAAACTCGGCAACGTTCCCCGATTGAATGAGAAGCTGATGGGGACAAGTTTCCTCGCGCAGAATGCGAACAAGAAATCGCTGACGCTGAACCTGAAGGACCCGCAAGGGCGGGAAGTGTTCAACGCGCTCGTTGCAAAATCCGATGTCGTCGTCGAGAATTTCCGGCCGGGCGTGATGAACAGGCTGGGGCTCTCGTACGACACATTGAGCGTGATCAATCCGCGCCTCGTGTATTGCGCGATATCCGGGTTCGGTCAGACCGGACCCGATGCGCTGAAGCCGGCCTACGATCAGATCATCCAGGGTCTCAGCGGAGTAATGGCGATCAACGGCGACGAGCGGCTGAACCCGTTGCGTTGCGGATTCCCCGTTTGTGATACGGTGGGCGGGCTCAATGCAGCGTTTGCCATCATGGCGGCGCTGTACAGCCGCGAGCGAACGGGCGAAGGTCAGTTCATCGACATCGCGCTTCTCGACTCCATCATGCCGCTGATGGGTTGGGTTGCGGCCAACTTGCTCATCGGTCATCAGCAACCGGCACTGCTGGGGAACGACAACTTCACCGCGGCGCCGTCAGGGACGTTCAGAACGAAAGATGGTTACGTCAACATTGCGGCGAATAAACAGGAGCAATGGGAATCTGTCGCGGATGCGCTCGGCGTCCCGCAGCTCAAGACCGACCCGCGTTTTCAAAAACGCGATGCGAGGAAGAAGAACAGAAGGGGTCTTACGCCCCTCCTTGAAGCAAAGCTGATTGAAGAGACGACGGCGCATTGGGTGGGCGTGCTGAATGCCCTCGGGGTCCCGTCGGGGGAGATTCTCGGATTGGAGCAAGCGCTCGATGCGGCGCAAGTCCGGCATCGACAGGCCCTGGAAACGGTCGATGCGGGGGATATCGGCGAACTCACGCTGTTCAACCTCACGGCAAAATTCAGCAAAACGCCTGCGGCGATCGAAGCGCCGCCGCCAAAGCTGGCGCAGCATACCTGCGAGATTCTCGCGGACTTGGGATATTCCGAGGATCGCATAGCGGCGTTAAAGCGTGACGGCGTCGTATAAGAAAAAGCCATGAGTAGGATGTAGGACGTAAGAAGTAGGGAGAAAGCGGTAGAGAATGTTCTCTTCCTACGTCCTACGTCATACTTCATACACACTGCCGTATCTGAGTCAACAACGGAGTCACGATGGCAATGACGGTAGTCGAAAAAATCCTGTCTCGCGCGTCCGGACAGAAACCCGTGAAGGCAGGTGATGTTGTCGAGCCGAACGTCGACCTCGCGATGTCGCATGAGAATGCGGCGTTGGTCATCAATCAGCTGAAGGAGATTTTCGCAGGGACGGGACGCGAGCCGGCAGTGTGGGATCCGAGCCGGATCGCCATCATCTTCGATCACAGGGTTCCGGCCGAGTCCCCGAAAACGGCGACGAACCAGAAGAAGATCCGCGAATTTGTCGTAACGCAGGGGATCTCGAAGTTTCACGACATCCGTGGCGATATCGGCGGGATCTGTCATCAGGTGCTTCCGGAAAACGGTTATGTCCGCCCCGGAGCGGTCATTGTCGGGACGGATTCGCATACGACGAGCCATGGAGCGCTCGGCGCATTCGCGTTCGGCATCGGCGCAACCGAGATGGCAAGCGTGTGGGCGCTGGGAACTGCGGTCAATGTCGAGGTGCCGGCAACGATCAAGGTCGTCGTCAGCGGACAATTCCTCCCGTTCGTCGGCGCGAAGGACCTCATCCTTCATCTGATCGGACGGCTCGGCGCGAACGGCGCGACATTCAAAGTCCTCGAGTTTCACGGCGACACCATCAAGAAAATGCCGATGTCCGGTCGTCTTACGCTTTGCAACATGTCCGTCGAGGCCGGCGCCACGTCGGGCATCGTCCCCGCCGATCAGGAGACCCTCCGGTATCTCCGCTCCGAGGCAGGGGTGCGGGACCTGATTGACCTCGTGATGCCCGATGAACGCGCGACGTATGACGCCGTCATCGATGTCGACGCCTCGCAGCTTCAACCGCAAATCGCCTGTCCCCACACCGTGGACAACGTGAAGACGCTTTCGGACGTTGCCGGGACGAAGGTTGATCAGATCGTCATCGGTTCGTGCACGAACGGCCGACTGGATGATCTCGAGGTCGCTGCACGGTTGTTGCGCGGCCGCAAGGTTTCGCACGGGACGCGGATGCTTGTATTCCCCGCCTCCGGGAGGATTTACCGGCAAGCTCTGGAAAAGGGATATATCCAGGATCTTGTCAGCGCCGGAGCCGTCGTCATGAATCCGGGATGCGGGCCGTGTCTTGGCGTCCATCAGGGCGCTCTGGGCGACAACGAAACGGCGCTCTCGACCACAAACCGGAATTTCAAAGGGCGGATGGGCAATCCGACGGGAAGCGTTTATCTCTGCTCCCCGGCCGTCGCCGCTGCGTCGGCGCTCACCGGCGTCATCACCGATCCGCGAAAGGGGGCGTGACCATGGCGAACGTTATCTATGTCTGTGGAGACGATATCTCGACGGATGTGATCTACCCCGGTCGCTACATGGCCACCGTTCTCCCGTCAGAAACGCCGCAATATGCCTTCGCCGACAATGCGGAATTCAATGCCACGTTGAAGTCGGGAACGGTGAAGCAGGGGAGCATCATCGTGGGAGGAAAGAACTTCGGCTGCGGTTCGTCGAGGGAACAGGCCGTCTCTACGTTAAAAGGGTACGACCTTGTGATCGTCGCGGAGAGTTTCGCGAGAATTTTTCTCCAGAACGCGATCAACCTTGGGTTGCGCCTGGTGACGGCGCCGGGATTCGCGTGCACCATCGGCGATGAACTCGAAATCGGCGACACGACGCTCCGAAACATCACGGCAGGGACCTCCCACGCGATTGTTCAACTTCCCGCGGCCCGGAAGGCGATCATTAATGCCGGCGGGCTTATCCCGTATACGCGGAAGCTCATGCGTGAACGAAGCGGACAGGCATAATTCCACAGTTACCGCATTCATCAAGAGGCAAGAAGCGAAATGCCGGACGCAGCGAAAGTCAATCCCATTCAACGACGGTCGTTCACATTTAAGACGTCCACCGCATGGCTCGGCGAACGCACGGGACTTCTTTCCGCAGAAGGGAAGCCGACTCTGCGCGTCTCCAGTCCGCCGGAATTCCACGGAGAGTCGGGGGCGTGGACGCCGGAAGATATGTTCGTGGCGGCGGTCGAAATGTGTCACATGGCGACATTCATGGCATTCGCGGCGCGGGCGGACGTTCCCGTGATTTCCTATCGGAGTCACGCCAACGGCGTTCTTGAATTCGTCGACGGCGATTATCGATTCACACGCATCGTGATATTCCCGACGGTGGTCGTACCATCGGAAGAGTACGAGAAAGAAGTCCAGGAGCTCCTGCAGGAGACATCGCGCCACTGTCTGGTGACGAATTCCATCGCTTCGATTGTCGAAATCAACCCCACCATCATGGTTCACTGAGGAAGGTTGCATTTCGGTCGTTTTCTCTGTATGGTACGGCTGTCGTCCACGTGAATCTGCGGTGCTGGGTGGAACGCTCTCCGGAGAATTTGCGTTGTTGAAGTACGGAGGCTGAAAGGTTTATGGCAACACCGTTCTCTTCTATTGATCTCTCTCTTCTCAAGAAGTACGACCGGCCCGGTCCGCGGTATACCAGCTATCCGACCGCACCACTCTTCAGTCCGAATTTCACGGCAATCGATTATCGCGAGGCGCTGACGGCGTCGAACCTGCCCGGTTCATCGCGGGACCTCTCCCTCTATTTCCATTTTCCGTTCTGCGACACCCTCTGCTATTTCTGCGGCTGCACGATGCTCGTGACGCGGGACAGGCACAGGATCAACGAGTACCTTGTCTATTTGAAGAAGGAGATCGACATGGTCGCCGATCTCGTTTCTTCGGACAGAAAAGTTGTGCAGCTGCATTGGGGCGGAGGGACGCCGACGCATCTCACGCCTGCGGAGATTCTGGATATCGCCCTCTACACGCGGTCCCGGTTCAATATCGCCGAGGATGCGGAGAAAAGCGTCGAAATCGACCCGAGGGAATTGACCCGCGCGCACATGGAAGCGCTCGCCGAAGGGGGCTTTAACCGGATGAGCATGGGCGTGCAGGACCTCAACCAGAAGGTCCAGGAAGCCGTCAACAGGATCCAGCCGGAAGCGATGAGCAGACAGGTTCTCGATTGGGCCCGCCAGCTCGGCTTTCACAGCGTGAATATCGATCTGATCTACGGTCTGCCTTTCCAGACACGTGAAACCTTCCGCGAGACGATCGAAAGAATTCTCCCCTTCGACTCCGACAGATTTGCGGTCTTCAATTATGCGCACGTTCCGTGGCTCAAGCCGCACATGAAGCTGATCCAGGATGAAGACCTCCCCTCACCGGAACGGAAGCTCGATATTCTGAAGATGACGATCGAAACGCTGACCGCGAACGGCTACGACTACATCGGGATGGACCACTTTGCCAAGCCGACGGATGAACTCGCCCTTGCACAGAAGGAGAAGACGCTCTATCGGAATTTCCAGGGGTATTCCACCCGTTCCGGCGCAGATCTGATCGGGTTCGGGATGTCGGCCATCGGCCATTTTAACGGCGTCTACGCACAGAACCTGAAGAATCTCCCGGAGTATTACCACGCTCTGAACCGGAATGAATTCGCCACTCATGTGGGGTATCGCATGACGGACGACGATCAACTTCGAAAACTTGTCATCATGCGATTGATGTGCGATCTCGAACTGGATATTCCTTCCGTCGAGGAGAAGTTCTACATCGATTTTCGAAAGTATTTCGCCGGCTCGCTCCTTGCGTTGCGGCCAATGGAGGAAGACGGGTTGGTGGAAATTGACGAGCGCAGCATTCGCATTGTCGGCGCAGGACGCCTTCTGCTCCGGAACATTGCCATGCCGTTTGATGCCTATCTTGACAGCATGAGCAAGACGAAGCCGATATTTTCGAGAACGGTTTAATCGACCGTCCCGCACGCATGGAGCCTGCGGAGACCGACCGAGTCCCCCCTTCCCCTTCTATCCCCCCTCCTCATCGTGTAGTATGTTTACTCTAGTCATTCGGCTACCGTTCGAAAGCGAAATTACACTATTCACTGTATTGGCATTCCCGATCCCTCTGTGTACCATTTCCCTACGGTTGGGTCATTATTCATTGTTGCTACCGGGGACTCCAGGGAGAAGGGGGAGCTAAGGCTCGGAGGAAGACTCCTTGGGCCCCCGGGAGGCAGCACGCTATGGGGGGCGTCCTGACATGAAACCCACATATCAGGAAGGACCGAATGAGAGCCGGCAAAAGCGAGAAGCAAAGGGCGTTCGAAGGGGAAGCCCTTGAACACGCGGATTTGCTCTACAACTACGCGTTGCGGATGACAGGGAACCCTGCCGACGCCGACGATCTCGTCCAGGAAACGTATCTCAAGGCATATCGTTTCTGGGATCGTTATGAACAGGGAACCAACATCCGGGCCTGGCTGTTCCGCATATTGAAAAACTCGTATATCAACCGCTACCGGAAAGAGTCCAAAGAACCCGGAATGGTTGATTACGACGATATTCAAAACTTCTATTCGTCCATTCGTACCAACACAATCAACGACGAATCTCCCGATGCTGCATTCGACCGGATGCTGGACGATGTCGTTTCTTCCGCAGTGCTCGAACTGCCGGAAGATTTCCGGACCGTGGTCATTCTCTGCGACATTGAGGGACTGACCTATGAGGAGATTGCGGAATTCGTCGACCGCCCTCTCGGGACCGTGCGTTCCAGACTGCACAGGGGGAGAAAGCTTCTTCAAACGAAGCTCTCCTCGTATGCTCGTGAGCACGGGTATCTCGCCTCTCCGGTGAGATCGTGATGGTGAGCGGGAAAGGTTTTCGCGGTGATCGGCAGCGCAAAAGGTGAACCGGCAGTACTGGATTGGCAGAAGACTCGTGGCCAACGCGAAGGTCGAAATGTCCCTCTGCGCAAGGTGCATGAAGTGACAGTCCTGGTCGCCGACGATAACGACAGCTTCCGCGCCGACCTCGTGGAGTTCCTCCAGAAGCAACGGGGAATTCGCATTGTGGGAGAGGCGCGGGACGGACCGGAGGTTCTGGCGCTTGCCGCCGAACTTTCACCCGACCTTGTGATGATCGATGCGAGCACTCGCGGGATGAACGGCTTTGAGGCGACGGAAAAAATCAAGAGTCTTCAACCGCTGACCAAGGTGGTCTTCACGACGATCTACGAAAAGCGAACGTACCAGGTTCTTTCGGAGTATCTGAACGCTGACGGATTTATTTGCAAGAGTTCTGCCAAGCATGAAATCCCGCGGTTGCTGAAACGACTCGGTCTCGAGAATCCGAATCGGCAGCAGCGGGAGGAAAAATAGAAACCGGATCGCCACACCCGACGGCTCTGGGGTAGCGCTGCATGGAGAGGGAAGCGTCATCTCGGATGCCGCCGGGGAATCCGGTTCCCGCCGCTGCAATTTCGCGACTTTTTCCCGTTTTAGCGCCCGGAACGGCCTGTCTGCGGGGCAGGCGGAGTTCGGAACGCGGTCGTCGGATCAGGCGAACTTCGACTGGAAATTGAGGGATCGGCTCGTTACATTTTCCTCTGTGCGAGGATGAAGAGAGGATCCCCCGTTGCCAATTCCGGAACTGCGTTACTCTGTTCTTACCAGTGAAGGCATCACTACCCCATCGGGAGATTTCTCGCTGTCGGTCCTTGACGCGATTCCCCTCCCGATCCTCATTGCTGACAAAGACGGGAAGATTCTTCAGTTCAATCGGGCACTGTCTGACCTCTTCCCGGCCTTCTCGCGCTACCCTCCACCCATCGACTTCCTGACAGCCTTCGAAATTTCGGGCACCCAATGGAGTGATCTGTGGAAGGCAGAGGGCCCTCCGGATCGGATTGCCGTCCGCTGGCGGTCGGACACAAGAGACCGCTTGATCATTCCGGCAGCCTGTGCAAGAATCCTTTCCGGCGATCGTGCAGCGGTGGTGTTGACGTTGAGCGATCCTCCCCTCGGCACCATACGTGGTTGCCATATCGCTCTGGATCTCGGTTGGAAAATTACGTCTGTTGATTCCGCCGCTGTCGAATTCCTCCATCGCGATCGTAGTGAACTTCTTGGCAGACCTCTCGCGGAAGTTGTCATCCCCGAACTGTCGTCATTACTTCAGGAGCTTCTCACCAGAGCGCGATCGTCGCACAGGCCCGTCTATGGTAACTTCGCGGGGACTGCGGAGCGCGACCAAATGCTCGTCTGTATCGATGTCCGACCAGTCGGCGCTTCCGTTTTCTTTGGCGTGCGGACAATTAGAAATCCGCCCGAGAATCAAACCCCACCCGGACACCGATCAGGTTTGACCGGCGAGACTCCTTCGCAGGACTGTGCCTATCGGATCGATCCCATTTCCCGACGATGTGAATATCTTGGGGCAACTGATCCGCCGATCCCCGGGCTTTCTCCGGAGGATTGCGTTGGGGGTGAATTCCTCGGCGGAAGAGACCGCATTCACCCGGACGACCGGGGCGTGTATGAAGAACATTTCGTGCTCGATCGGTTCGGGATGGAAGCGGGAAGGCAAACCACCACGGAATACCGCTGGCGTGATGATCGCGGAGTCTACCACTGGATGGCAGATACGCGGAGTTTCCAGGATGGCAACGGAGGCAAGCCCCGGGAATTTGTCGGAACACTCCGCGATGTAACCGATTGGCATTTGATGATCGATCGTCTGGCGCGTGAAGAAGCGGAACTTCATGCGGACCTGGACTCCCGGTCTGAGATGCGCCTGGCACTTCCACCGCTCGAAACCCACTCTCGTGCCGCAGGCGTCAATCGGGAAGAGCTCGTGTGCCGATTCAAGCCCGACGGGACAATCTCCCATGTGAACGAGGCATATTGCAGGTTCTTTGGTCTGACCTATGACAGCTCGGTCGGATTACCCTTCCAGACGCTCGTCCCGCCTGACGATTACTCAACAATCGTGAGTGAAATTGCCGTCCTCTCGCGGGAGAATCCGTCGGTATCGATCGAGAACCGGGTGATCCGGTCCGACGGCGAAACGCGATGGGTGGAGTGGACGAACAACGCCCTCTATGACCGCTCCGGCACTCTCGTTGAATACCAATCTTCCGGCCGGGATGTGACCGAACGGCGGAACGCGAAGCAGCTCCTTGCCGCGCAGTATGAGATCACTTCCATCCTCGCGGATTCAGCCTCGGTCGAGGGGGCGATGCGCAGGATCCTGGAGTCGATCGCCAACCGTTTTGACTGGGATCTGGTGGATTTGTGGGTGCCGGCTGACCGCCCGGGCACCTTGGCGCTCGAGCTTGCATGCCGGCCGGCGCAGGCGGCGCGAAGTCTCACGATGCCGCGGACCGGCATTCCGCAAAAGGTTCTCTCGGAGAGGTGCCTCCAGTGGCATCTGTTGAACGGAAAAGACCGGAGCGCCGCGCGTGGCGGAGGGTATCGCACCGTCGCCGCGTTCCCGGTCCTGGCGGGCGATGAACTGAGCGCCGTCATCGAGTGCTTCAGCCGCGCGGAACGTCCCCGCGATCCCGATGTTGCCGGCGCAATGGAAGCGATCGGACACCAGATTGGAAACTATCGAGAACGAAGGCTCGCGGAAAATTCCCTGCGCAAGTCGGCCGGCGATCTGGAACAGAAAGTCCATCAGCGGACGGAACAACTGGCCAACGCACTCGAAGCGCTTTCCAACAGTGAGCTCCTCTTCCGGACAATGATTGAGAGTGCTCCGATGGGCATCGTCCTTCTGAACGAAGACGGTGTCATCACCGAACGGAACCAGAGCCTTGAACGAATGCTCGGTTACCCGGACGGCGGACTCGTGAAAGTGATTTTCGAAAGTCTGGTCGTTCCCGACGATAGGGAAAAGGTACGCGAGGTTCTCAGGCATCCGGATGTTGCGGAGGGCGCAACGTCGCGCGTTGAGATCCGGTTCACGCGCATCGATGGCGACATCATTTGGGGTGCGATCAGTGCCTCCCGGATGGCGTTGGCGGGGAACGAACGTTCTTTTGCAACGGTGATGATCAAGGATGTCACGGAGCGGAAAGTGATCGAGGAGGAGCTCCGACGAAGCGAAGAACAGTTCCGGACGGTCTTCTCGGAAGCGCCGATTGGTATCGCCCTCCTGGACGTCCACGGCAGGCATGTCCACACGAACCAGGCGCTGAATGAGATGCTCCGGTATGACCCGGGAGCGCTGGAGGGGAAGGAGCTCGAAGATGTGGTTCACCCCGCGGATTGCGACGAAGAGAAGAAGAACCTGCAGTTGATGGCGGACGGCCGGCTGCACCGGTATCATCGCGAGATGCGGTTTCTCCGGGCCGACAGCACCGTGGCATGGACAAATGTCAACGGAACCGCAATCAGGACAGACGACGGCGATCTCCTTTACTGTCTCCGCATTGTCGAGGACATCACACAGAAGAAGGAGACCGAGCAACAGATGCAGATGTTGGCCGCGACGCTGACCAGCATGAATGAATGCGTTATCATCACCGATGCGACCTACCGGATTCTTTCGATCAATAAGGCGTTTACCCGCACGTTTGGATTCCCGGAAGAGGAGGTGCGAGGCCGCCATGTCTCGTTCCTGACGGGGAAGACGTTGTCACGAAGAACCGTCATGGACATTGTCGACGGCACGCTCCGGGGGGGATGGACCGGTGAGGTGACCGTCGTTCGCAGAAGCGGCGAAATGTTTCCCATTCTCCTGAGCACGTCGGTGGTCCGTGAAGAGCATGGGAGCCCCATCGCGCTTGTCGGCATTGCGCGGGACATTACCGAGCAAAAGCGCTTGCAGCAGATGCTTGTGGAAACCGAGCGTCGACGCTCCGAGGACCTGCGTCGGTTCGCCGTCAGTGTCCAGCATGCCCAGGAAGAAGAGCGCCAACGGATCGCCCGTGAACTTCACGATGACATTTGCCAGCGCCTGAGTGGAATGAAGCTCAACATGGAAGTGCTGGAAGACGAAATCCGATTGACGGACCGGCGGACTTCCCGGGTGCTGCGGGGCTTCCGGAAACAGTTTGAACAAACGATCTCGGAGGTCCGGCGGCTCTCGTCGAATCTCCGGCCGACAATCCTGGACGACTTTGGCCTGACGATTGCGATGAACCTCCTTGTCCGCGACTTCGAGAAATCGCATGGCATTCCGGTACGGCTGGAAAGCAGGAATCTCTCGGTCGGACGGCTTGATCCGCACGTCGAGATCGCGCTGTATCGCATCGCGCAAGAAAGCCTGACCAATATTGCCCGGCATGCCGCTGCGACGGAGATCGCCATACGGCTGATGTGCGGGGAAAACGTTGCGGAACTGATCGTCCGGGACAACGGAAACGGGTTTGACGAAGCAAGCGTCGTCAATGCCCGCGAATCGGGGCACGGGATGGGGCTCATCAGCATGCGCGAACGGGCAGAGCTTCTCGGTGGCAGCTGCGTTGTTACGTCAGAACTCCGCGGCGGGACCACGGTCCATGCCTCAATCCCTCTCAAAGGACCCGTGCCGCATGAATAAAACGCGCATTCTCATCGTGGACGATCACAGTGTCGTGCGCAGCGGGGTGCGTGCGTTGCTCAAAAGCTCGCCGGCGTATCGTGTGGTTGCTGAAGCGGCGGACGGGGAAGAGGCGGTGACACTCGCGAAACGCCACAAGCCGGATATCGTGATGATGGATATTTCCATGCCGAAGATGAACGGCATCGAGGCCACCCGAGTGCTCCGCCGCGAAGTTCCCCCCGCCAAGATTATCATCCTGACGGTTCACGAAGACGAAGAGTATGTGTACCAGATGCTGAAGGCCGGAGCGAGTGGCTATGTCCTGAAGAGCGCAGGGAAGAAGGAGATTTTCGCGGCGATCGACTCGGCGCTAAGCGGAGAACGATTCTTCAGTCCGGGTGTTTCCCGCCTCATCATCGATGGGTTCATTCATCGGGATGACAATGAAGAAGACCGTGCAACCGTTCACCGTTCCTTCGAACTGACAAAACGAGAAGTAGAAATCCTCCGGTACATCGCCCAGGGGTTCACGAACAGGAAGATCGCTGAACGATTATTCCTGAGCGTCAGAACCGTCAACACGCACCGGACCAATCTCATGCAGAAACTCGATCTCCACGATACTGCCCGCCTGGTGCGGTTTGCCATTGAAAACGGGTTCGTCAAAATCAAATCGACAACGACCGCCGACCCACCAGCAGACGCGACCGGGAACGGCGGCACGAGGAACCGGGATTAGCCGGCAAACAGTCTGGTGCATGCAGAAAGAATTCTCCACTCCCTGACCATCATGGGCTCCTCTTCCCGCAATCCCCAAATCCCGAAATCTCCGAGTCCTCCCATCTCCCGTTCGCCCGCTCCTCGCCCCCGGTTCTCTTTCTCCGGCAGTCCCCGGATTGTGATTGCGCCCGCGTCCTTCAAAGGCTCGCTCTCAGCAGCGGAAGCGGCAGGGGCGATTGCTGAAGGCGTCCAAGACGTCCTTCCGAAAGCGACGATAGTGTTGCTCCCGTTGTCCGATGGCGGCGAAGGACTGGTCTCGGTCCTTGCACCACCGCTCGGTGCGCACAGTCGCACGTCGATCGTGCAGGGACCGCTCCCCGGCCAGCGAGTCTCCGCGCAATGGGCATTGACCCCGGACGGGGCGACGGCCATTGTTGAAATGGCCTCGGCCGCGGGGCTGTCGCTCGTCGCCGAATCAAGGCGGGATCCTCGCTTCACGACGACGTATGGCGTTGGCGAACTTGTCAGGGAGGCACTGGATGCCGGCGCGTCGCGTCTTATTCTCGGGCTTGGTGGGAGCGCCACCAATGACGGGGGAACAGGGATGGCAACGGCCCTGGGATATCGATTTGTCGATGCCCGGGAGTCCCCGATTCCGGGAGGCGGCGGGGGATTGGCAACTCTCCATCGTATCGATCAGTCGCAGCGCGATGCCCGCCTCGAGAGGCTTGCCGTGACGGCGGCCTGCGACGTTACCAATCCATTGTATGGTTCAGAAGGTGCGACCATGGTCTATGCCCCACAGAAGGGGGGCACGCCCGAATTCCTTCACATGCTTGATGAAGGGATGAAGAACCTGGCAGCGATCATCAAACGAGACTGCGGATTGGATGTCGCACGTGTCCCCGGCTCCGGTGCCGCAGGAGGATTGGGCGGAGGAGTGATCGCGTTTCTTCGCGGGCAACTCGCCAGGGGGATTGACGTCGTCCTCGACGCCCTTCGGTTTGAAGAATGCATCCACGACGCGGCGGTCGTGATTACCGGAGAAGGATGCCTGGACGGGCAAACGCTTCACGGGAAGGTGATGCACGGCGTTCTCAACCGCGCGTCACTTGCCGGGGTCCCCGTCGTCGCCGTCGCGGGAACCGTATCCCTCGCCGGGGCGAATCCGCTCGAACAATTCGGGCTTGCCGATCTTGAAACGCTTGTGAATGCGGAAACGTCGATGTCACAAGCGATTCGGGAAGCTGCCCCGCTTCTTCGTGCACGAACCGCTGCGCTGTGCAAAAGACACGTGCAGCCTTGAATTTCACTCCCAAGTTGCCGATTGTGTATCATGGCAAAAGAATCTGCTGGCTTCCCTCACGAACTTGAACCTGCCCTCGATGACGTCGTTGAGATCGCGGGCTATCTGTGGGAACGGGGCTGGGCTGAACGGAGCGCAGGCAACCTCTCCCTCGATGTCACGGAAATTCTGAAAAACGGTCGGGAAACCCGGGGCGGAATCATCGCCTACCCCGGAATCGAATTCCCCGAACTCAGTCAGAGGACTTTCCTTGTCCCTGCCGCCGGAAGCAGGATGCGCGACATTGCACGGAGGCCGACGAAGAACCTCGGACTGATCCGGGTGTCGCAGGACTGTTCCGGATACCGGTTGCTCTGGACTGAAGCAAAAGTCTTCGCTCCGACGGAAGACCTGCCGACATACTTACGTATACAGCAGTCCTTCCAGGCCCGACGCCTGGAATATCGGGCTGTGCTTCACGCTCACCCTGAATCGCTGATCTCAATGACGCAGATGGCGGAGTTCAGGGATGAATACCACATCAATTCCATCCTCTGGGGGATGCACCCCGAAACCACGAAGACCGCGCCGGATGGCGTCGGCCTGGTCGAATATCCGCGGGCAGGATCCGGAGGGCCGGCGCAGGACACCGTCCGCGTCCTGGAACATCATTCCGTCGCCCTCTGGGAAAAGCATGGGTGTTTTGCGGTTGGGAAGACACTCGGCGACGCGTTTGATGTGATCGACACGCTGGAGAAGTCTGCCAGAATTTTCTTCCGGGTAAAAAGCACCGGCCGCACGCCGGAAGGACTGAACAGCGATCAGCTCCTGGAACTCCGCCCCGCGTTTTTCGGCGGAGGCGAGAAGCACCCGTGAGTGTCCCGCCGACTTCCATCGTTGTCCATGCACATTCCTGACGGCTTCCTCGATACAAAGACCATCATTGCCTCCGCTGCATTCGCCGCGACAGGAGTCTCCGTCGCCTTGGCCCGATCCCGGACGAGTCTTCCACCATCACGCGTTCCCCTTCTCGGGATGTCGGCCGCGTTTCTCTTCGCAGCGCAGATGGTAAATTTTCCGGTGATCGGCGGGACGTCAGGACACCTTGTCGGCTCCGTCCTGGCTGCCGTGATCCTCGGTCCATCAGGCGCCATTATTGCTCTCACATCAGTCCTCGTCGTACAGGCATTTCTTTTTGCGGATGGCGGCATTCTTGCGCTCGGCGCCAACGTGCTGAACATGGCGGTGGCGGCCCCGATCGTGGGTTATGCGCTGTACCGTGCGATTGCGAAAGTCGTCCCGGGAACGAAAGGGCAGCTGTTTGCTGCCGGTGTATCGTCCTGGGTGTCGATTGTCGTCGCCTCGTTGCTCTGTTCGGGCGAACTCTCGTGGTCGGGAACGGCACATTGGAACGCAATATTCCCGGCGATGGTCAGCGTCCACTCTGTCATTGGCGTCGGAGAAGCACTCATCACGACACTGGTCCTCGCGGCAATCCTGCGCGTGCGCCCCGACCTTTTGGATTGGCGCCATGAATCTCACCGGACGGGGTATGCAGCCATCGCCTACGGGCTGGTATTGGCGAGCGTGGTGATTCTTTTTGTTGTTCCCTTTGCCTCCCCCTGGCCGGACGGACTTGAAAGCGTCGCCTCGAAGCTGGGGTTTTCCTCCCGGGCGCTTTCCGACGCGGCTTTGCCCTCGCCGATGTCGGAGTATCGATTCACGGCGATCGGATCGCCAGTGCTCGCGACCGTTCTGGCCGGCCTGCTCGGGGCAATTGTCGTTGCAGCGATTTCGTACGCCCTTGCCACCGTCATCGTGTCGCGCGGTGGTTCGATGCATCGAACGCCTCCGTCTTGACGAATGCGATGATGATAGGATTTCCGGATCACAACATCACGAGCATCGCGGGTATCGTGTCCCGCCGTCCCGCTGGCCTAAAGGCCGCGTCCGCCCTGATTCTGCTGATCATGATCGCCGCCACGCCGAGAACCGCTCCTCTTTGGCTCCTTCTTCCTTGCGGGCTCGTTGCTGCCATAGCGGTACTCGGGCGCATCCCGGTGCTCCTCCTCCTTCGACGTCTGATGGCATTCGAGGTTCTCGCCGTTACCACGTCGGTCCTTGCTCTTTTCCAACCGGACGGCTGGCATCTGTTCTGGACGTTGCTCGCAAAGGCGACGCTGTCGCTGATCACTGCAATTGTCTTTTCCTTTTCGGTTTCCTTCATGGAGCTGCTCGAGCTGCTGCGGCGCATGCGACTCCCACGGCTGTTTGTTACAACCATCGCCCTGTTGTACCGGTATCTGTTCGTCCTCACGGACCAGTCCGCAAGGATGACCCGGGCACGGTCGAGCCGCACGTTTGTTCCGAATAAACGCCGGGCGTGGATCATCAACAGCGGCATTATCGGGTCGCTGGCTCTGCGTAGCGTGGAGCGGGCGGAGAACGTGTACAATGCCATGCGCGCACGGGGGTGGCGATGAATCCCGCACTCGAAGTCAACGATCTCCGCTTTTCGTATCCCGGGGGGAAGGAAGCGCTTCGCGGACTTTCCTTTTCCATCGGCGAAGGAGAGTCGGTCGGGCTCATTGGTCCCAATGGAGCGGGGAAATCGACGCTCCTTCTGCATCTGAACGGTCTCCTGCCGGACGTTTTGACCGTGCCGGCGAATATCAAAGTCCACGGAATTCCTCTGCAGCCGGACACGATCCATGCTCTCAGAAAGCGGATCGGCCTGCTCTTTCAGGATCCCGACGATCAGCTCTTCTGTCCAACGGTCTTTGAGGATGTCTCCTTTGGGCCGGTGCAACTCGGCGTGACCGGGGCTGCGCTCGAGGAGCTTGTTCTCGGGGCCTTGAAAACGGTCGGACTTGAAGACGTGGGCTCTCGCGCGCCGCATCATCTGAGCGGCGGCGAGCGCCGGCGGGTATGCCTCGCCGGAGTCCTTGCCTGCAAGCCGGACGTTCTCGTTCTCGACGAGCCGACCAGCGACCTCGATCCGAAAGGGAAGAGGGAACTGAAGGCGTTGCTGAGAACGCTTCCTGCGACGAAGCTCATCGCAACACACGACCTCGAACTGGTCGTGGAACTTTGCCCCCGCGTCATTGTGATCGATGGCGGCCGTGTTGTTGCAGACGGTCCAACGATGACGCTGCTCAATGACGAAGAGCTCATGCTTGCGCACGGCCTCGAGCGGCCGCATATCCTTCGGCACAGGCACCCGCATTGAGAAGGGGGGAACAGCGGGAGGGGAGAACGGGGGAGGGGGAGAAGGGGAGACTTGGAGAGGATGAGGCACGACGCCCGCTATCGGCCGACGTAGGTCCAGGCCACGAAGACGATCAACGCCACCACAATTATCCCCGCAATCCAGAGCGACGTTCTCATCGCTCGCGGGTTCATCGAGGGGAAGGACGTCGCCTCAGAGTCCAGGCTGACGTGAAGCGACGCGATGACCTTTTCTGCCTGACTTTGCATCTGGTCCGGTACCAGGACGAGCCAGCGCGTACCAAATCCTTGCGCAGGCGATACATCGAGACTGGTAGTGACTCCACTGAAGCTTTCCGTCTGGACAATGTACGGCAGATCCGCCCTCGATAACCCTTCTCGCACGATGTCGAGTTCCCACACGAAGGATGTCCGATAGACCACGATCGTTGTCATCTGGTTCCTCATTCCCGGACCTTAGAACATCCCGCCCGGATCTATGACGATCGATTTGTCTGGTATCGCCTTTCCACGATTCGCCTGAGAATCGCCCGAACGGGGATGCAGGCGAATCCTGCTCCGGAATTCGACGGTTGTATCCATTGGGGTAAGCGTTAAGCGCCCCTCAGGGGAAGATAGATACGGAATCAAAGGGAGAAGCTCGGAAGGAAATTGGTGTGCGTCGGCAAGCACCGTGTATGAGGAATCGTTGTAATCCACAGTGAGGGCGTATACCGGCGAGCCGGGATCTGCCTGTATGAATCGTTCGAATCTGGATTTGGGCAGGCCTGCGTCTGTCTCCCGAATAATCTTCTCGCAGCGTTGGAACGCCTCCCGAGCGAATGTGCCGGCATAGAACGCGGCTGGCCCGGGCGTCTGGCCGTTGCGAACGGTGCTGTGGATGGCAACGATCATCGAGCCTTCACGCAATTCCAGATCGTAGTCGGGAGTATCGCCCGGACTGTCGGAGACCGAGAATTGGATCTTCCTGAGGTGGATGGACGTGTCTGCGTGCAGGTGGATCAGTCGGATCTCGTGCGGCTCGTTTCTCCGTCGCAGGAACAGCGTGTCCTGATCCCGCGTCGCTACCCCGAGCGTATCCAGGAGGTTATGGTAGAGATGGAGGACAAGCTCGCCGGACTTTCCGAGGGTGAATCCGAACGAAGCGCTGGGAGGTTGAAAGAACGGCCCCGTCCAGCTGTGAGGGTCCTGCGGCGAAGGGTTCGCGCGATAGTCGCTCCAGTCGGTCGGCGGCACGTGGCCGATGAAGGAGAGGGAATCACCGTGGATATTCAGATAGAGGGGTGTGTTGACTGCGGCCCACTGGCCGGAAAAATAGTCAGTCTGCGGGGGCTTCGAGCATGCGCCGAGCCCCAATGTAAGGAAGGAGCATGCAATGAAAGTGAATTTGCGCATTGGTTTTTGTGCCGCTGATTTCCGGTGAGAGAGAAGTACCCCCTAGAACTTTGCGTTGATCGGCGCAAAGTAGTTCCAGTCGCCCGTAAGGGCATCGACGGCCGCCGGCAAGAGACCGAGGACCGTGTTCAAGGCGAGCCATCCGGCGCCGATTTTCCCGTATGCCAGGACCCTTCGTTCCTGACCTGCATGTTTCAGGATGAGGACATAATCATACTTCGATCGGAGTGCTACAAAAGAGACGAGGGTATCGGCATATACCGGAAATCGCGTATCATACAGACCGCTGTACCCCGATTGAACACGCACGGGTGCCTTCGTCACGGGCAATTCCACGCCATCGGCAGTGAAGACCTGGAGAGAATCGGGGGCATTCTCCAATTCGACAGAGCTGTAGTAACCCTTGAAGACGGTTGCGCAACCTTGAAACAGCAGAAGTGAGAAGGCAAACAGGATGAAAAAGGAAAATCTCATTGTCCCCCCTTCCTTCAGCGACGTAATGATGCCCGGATTTAAACGATCTTCCTGATCTACCGCCCGCCGGGCATTGTTGCTATGAACAAAACAGCGAACCGGCCTCCGTGATTCCCTAAATGTCGGTCGGGAGATTCTCGGCCTTCACCGCCAGAATTCCGCGTTTGAACTGCCTGTAAATTAAGCATGATTCCTGTGCCATTGCCAGTCGCCTATCCTGGAGGGTTCATTCCTCACATGATGCGATTTTCACTTCCCTTTCATCTTTTCTTGCTACCTTAGAATCTTCAAATAAATCAGAGTCGCGGAAGCTCCGCCCTCAGCATAATCCGCTCTGATCGTTCACCACTTTCACGGAGGTCCCTATGAAAGCTCTGCGTACTGTAATAGTGCTTCTGATGGTCGGAACCGCGATAGCCTGGGCACAAGAGAACACCGGCTACCACGTTATCAAGAAAACCATGATCGGTGGCGACGGATTCTGGGATTATCTTTTCGCGGACAGTCCGGCACGCCAGCTGTATTTGTCGCACGGCGATCATGTCGTCGTCGTGAACATGGACGATCTCAAGGTCGTTGGCGACATCCCGCACACCGACGGCGTGCATGGCGTCGCGGTTGCGCCCGAGTTCAATCATGGGTTCACGAGTAACGGACGCTCATCGACAGTGACGATTTTCGATCTGAAGTCGCTGAACGTCATCAAGGAAGTTCCTGTGACCGGCAAGAATCCTGATGCCATTCTTTATGATCCGTTCTCGAAGAAGGTGTTCACGTTCAACGGACGCAGCGCAGATGCAACGGTTCTGGACCCGTCGACGGGGGACACCCTGGCGACGATTGCTCTGGGCGGGAAACCTGAATTTGCCGTGACGGACCTTCAGGGACACGTCTATGTCAACATCGAGGACAAGAGCGAAATCGCCTGTATTGACGCGAAGGGACATCGAGTCGTTGCCCGGTGGTCCCTTGCTCCCGGAGAATCGCCCTCAGGTTTGGCGATGGATGTGGCCAACCACCGCCTGTTCTCCGTATGCGAAAACGGTATGATGGTTGTCTCCGATCCGGAGAGCCAGAAGGTCGTGACGACAGTGCCGATCGGGGAGGGTCCCGATGCATGCAAATTCGATCCGGAGACCCATATGGTCTTCAGCTCCAATGGTGAAGGGACCATCACGGTGATCCATGAAGAGACTCCGGACAAATTCGTTGTCGTGGAAAACGCGAAAACGGAGCCGCGGGCGCGGACCATGGAGATTGACACAAAGACACACGCGTTGTTCACGGTCACGGCGCAATTTGGTGAAGCCCCCAAACCCACGGCGGAGCACCCACGGCCGCGACCGCCGATGGTGCCGAACACATTCGTTCTCCTGGAACTGGCGAAATAGGTCTGCGTGAATTCCCGCACTGTCCGCCCTTTCGCGGGCTCTTGAATGGCGATGAATATTGGCCTATACTGTGCCTGCCGCCCCGAAGGCCTCGGCGTTGGCGCGGGTCTCATCCCCGCGCCTTCCGCCGGCTGCTCCCTCACTTCCGAAATCCACTATCGACCGGTATGTACATCGCCTATGGAATTTGCGCGGACACGTCGGACGCTTGTAGTGATCCTTCTCTTCATTGGAAGCGTGCAGCTCTCTGCACAGGTCAAACCGCTTTCCTTGTCTGAGTATCTGAATGCTGCACTCAAAAGCCACCCGTTGCTGAGTTCAGCGGAACAGGCCAGAGCGTCCGCTCTCTACGGAAGCCAGGCCGTTCAGCAGGCGTACTATCCACAGATCGGGGTGGCATCGCATTTCCTCGCGGCACCCGGTTACGACGAAGCCGTGACGAATGGCGGCGAACTCGGCGCCCAGATCACGGCCTCCTACCTGCTCTATGACGGCGGTGCCCGATCGTACGAAATCCAAAAAGCCGGGATTGGCGTCGATGCGGGATCGTTGAACCAGGATCGAACGAAAGCGGATGTCATCTTCTCTGTGTCAGCGGCCTTTGCGGCGGCAGTGAAGGAGAAGCGGGAGCTGGAGGTGGTCGAACAGGATTTCGATCAAGTCCGTGACTACCTTCAACTGGTCACGCAACTCCACGCCGCAGGTCAGGGGGACGAAATTGACGTGCTCAAGACGACGGTCGAGTTGAACAACGTCATGATCGATGTTGATGCCCGGAAAACCGCGTACCGGAACGCTCTGCTGTCGCTTGCGCAGACTGCAGGGTTGCCGATGGTCGACGTGACGGACGTCGATACGGTACTCCAACTGCCCGCCTACGACACCACCTTTTCCGCAAGTCGGAACATCGACCTGGCATCGCAAAGTCTCCAGCTCAAGCAAGCGGAGCTCGATGCGCAGATCGTTGGCGCGAGGTTGCGGCCCACCATCTCCATCGGCGCCGATGCCGGGGCATTAACGTCCCTGCCAAATATCCGGCCCGGTCTTCCGAATGTTTTTGGAGCGTCTCTGGGACTCTCGGTGTCCTTACCGCTGCTGACCTTTGGATCCATCGAGAATTCCTATCGTGCGGCCGAAGCCACGGCGAAGAGTCTTTCGCTTCAGGGTGACTACGCCCGGAGCACGCTCGAGCTTGACTTCGTCACCACGCGCAATTCCGTCAAGCGGGCGAAATCCGGGATTGCCGCGCTGGAGCACAACCTTGTTGCGGCAACGCAAAACCTTCTCCTCTCGAAGGCCCGCTATGCCGGGGGGAGCGGCTTGAGCCTCGAAGTCCTGGATGCCATCCGCATGGTGAACCAGATCCGGCTCGCGATCGAGGAGGCACGATATCAACAGGAGACGGGCATTATAAAGTTGAGCAGACTTAATTATTCCGGAGTCCATCAGGAATGACCATCAAACGATCCACCGTTCTGACGTGTGTCGTGTGCGCCTCGGTGCTTGCCGGCTGCAATTCGAACAATGACGAGAGTGATGCGGAAGTCCGGCCCCGTGCGACTGTGGAAGTCGCTTCGGCGACGCCGGGGACGATCGATGACCTCGTCCATGCCACCGGATCGTTCCAGGTCCTGCGCGATGAGAAAGTGAAATCGACCATCCCCGGCAGGGTCGAGAAGGTCCTTGTTCTTGAGGGAGATGCGGTGCGCAAAGGCCAGACCCTGGCGATGATTCTCTCGCAGGAATCGAGTGCGGCCATCGCAGGGGCTGAGCAGTTGCTCAGCCAGGCTGCGACGGAGGCCGAACGCACCCGTGCCGAAGCCGCCGTGCAGTTGGCGCAAAAGACGGCGGCTGTTGCGAGGATCGCCGCCCCCTTCGACGGTGCGATCGTCCACCGCTTTGTGACCGAAGGAGAACTTGTCACCCAGGGAAGCGATCTTGTCGAGATTATCGACCCCAAGACGGAATACTTCATTGCAACTATTCCCGTCAACAGCGTGACGTTGATCAAGATCGGCCAACAGGCCACCGTGGCCATTCCCGCCTTGCATGTTCCCCCGGTGCGGGGAACCGTTCAGGCGATCAATCCGACGACGGATCCTGGCAGCCAGAGTGTCCAGGTGCGAATCAGTCTCGGAGCAATTCCTTCGCTCGTGACCGCAGGAACGTTCGGCAACGTCCAAATCAAGGTCGCGCAGTATCGTGCCGTGCTCCTCGTCCCCAAATCCGCGGTGTTTCATGATGACGAGCTGGATCAGTATGAGGTGTGGCGTATCCAGGGTGATTCCCTTGCCCTCATCACCCGGGTGTCCGTCGGGGTCTCCGACACCTCGCACGTTGAGATTACCGCCGGGCTTCGGCCGGGTGACGTAGTGGCGACGGTCGGAGGGTACGGCCTGCCGGATTCCACCCAGGTCACGGTTACTCCCAGGAACGAACACGCCGAATAGATGAGACTCTACGAAATCATTTCCGCACACCGAAAAGCGGTGTTCTTTCTTGCCGCCGTCCTGAGCATCGGCGGCATCGTCGCACTCTTTCAGATGCCGATCTCCCTCTTCCCGAACATCGATTTCCCGCGCATCGTCATGATCGCGGACAACGGGGAAGAACCGGCAGACCGGATGATGATTGAAGTGACGCGCCCGCTGGAGGAAGCCGCCCGCGCAATCCCCGGCGTGGTCCGTGTGCAATCCGCCACGAGTCGCGGTTCTTCAGAAATTTCCGTGAACTTCGCCTGGGGCACGGACATTATCCAGGCTCTTCAGCTCATCCAGGGGAAAGTTGCGAGCATCCGGAATCAACTGCCGCCGACGGTGTCCATCGATATCGAGAGAATGAACGCAACGGTGTTTCCCGTTGAGGGATTCAGTCTGACTTCCGATTCGCTGGATCTGGTCCAGTTACGTGATCTTGCCTTCTACACGATCCGCCCGGCACTTGTCAGGATCAGCGGGATCGCGGAGGTCATGGTGGTGGGGGGCAAACAGCGGGAATTCCTTGTGACGGTCGATCCGCAGAAGCTTCAAGGCTATGGGCTGAGCGTTGATGACGTTTCCTCCGCAATCACCAAAACAAATTTCGTCTCCTCCACCGGCCTTGTCGAACGGAATTACCAGATCTACCTGAGCCTCGTCGATGGTCTCTACCCTGGCCTTGATGCGATCCGGAAGACGGTCGTGGACTTCAAAAATGGCACGCCGATTACGGTCAATGATGTGGCGACCGTGCAACCTTCCGAGAAGATCGAGTATATCCGCGTGACCGCTGACGGAAAGCAGTCGGTGCTCATCAACGTGATCCGTCAGCCGGGCGGGAACACGGTGGCGATCGGTGAACAGGTGCGGGCAGAACTTGCCAATCTGAAACAGGTCATCCCTCCCGGAGTCCGGATCAAGTATTTCTATGACCAGGGAGATTTCATCAGCAGTTCGATTGGAAGCGCCAGAGATTCGATCGTGATAGGGATCTTCCTCGCGATCCTGGTGATTTTTGTATTTCTCCGGAGCGTGCACATCGGATCGGTCGCCGTCATCACGGTCCCGGCGGTCTTTGCCACGACTGCTCTTTTACTCTATGCGATCGGTTATTCCTTGAACATCATGACGCTGGGGGGGATTGCCGCCGGCGTCGGACTCGTTATCGACGACAACGTCGTCATGATCGAGAACATCTTCCGGAACATGCGTTATCAACGGGAGAACATCCGACAGGCCATTGCGGAATCGATGCGGGAACTTCTCCCGGCGATCTTCGGCTCAAGCTTCGCCTCCATTATCGTGTTCGTCCCGTTCGCATTTCTCTATGGCGTGACCGGCGCGTTCTTCAAACCCCTGGCAGTGACGATGGCGATTGCGCTCGGTGTGTCCATGGTCTATTCTTTGACCTTCGTGCCGCTTCTTTCCGAGCTGTTTATCCGTGAGAAGGACGTCGCGCTGGAAGTCGCCAGAGAAGAACGGTCCAAACACACGATCTCCCGGGCCTACAATGCCGCACTGCGAATCCTCCTGAGAAGAAGCTACCTCGGACCGGTGTTCGCGGTTATTGTCCTCGGAGGAACGTTTCTGCTGTATTCCACCATCGGCAGTGATTTCATGCCGAAAATGGATGAAGGGTCATTCGTCCTGGACTATACGTCGCCTCCCGGGACGTCGCTGGACGAGACAAACAGAATGTTGACACAAGTTGAAAAGATCATCATGGCGATTCCGGAAGTCGATTCGTATTCGCGGAGGACCGGAACGCAGATGGGATTCTTCATCACGGAACCCAACACCGGGGACTTCCTCATTCGTCTGAAAGACAAGCGCTCCCGCACGGTGTTCGAGATCATCGATGATGTGCGGCAAAAGGTCGAATCAACCGAGCCGGCGCTACGGATAGATTTCATGCAGGCCATGCAGGATCTGATCGGCGATCTCACCACCGAGCCCGCACCGATTGTGATCAAAGTGTTTGGACCGACGCAGGACGTGATTGAGAAGAAGGCAGGCGAAATTGCCGATCTCCTTCAGAAGATCCCCGGAGTGGTGGATGTGTTTAATGGCATCGTCATCAGCGGCCCTTCGATCGTCATCCATCCTGATCCGGTGTTGACGGCGAGAGCCGGCCTCTCGATGGCCGATGTTCAATCACAACTGAAAACAGTCATGGAGGGGAGTGCGGATACGTATGTTCTCAAGGGAGAGAAACTGATCGGGGTCCGCACCCGCTATCCTGACCAATTCCACACGACGTTGCAGGAGATCGAGGGAGTGCGGCTAAAATCGGCCGGCGGATTCTACGTGCCGCTGAACACTGTCGCCCGCGTCGAGGTGCTGAAGGGGCAGAGCGAGGTGGACAGGGAAAATCTCAAAATGATGGTCCCCGTGAGTGCACGAATCGCAGGACGGGATCTCGGGACAACGATTGCCGATATCAAGAGGGTTCTCCAGGCCAAGCTGGTTATTCCCCAGGGCGTCACCTACACCTTCGGCGGCCAATATCAGAGTCAGCAGGAATCGTTCCTCAGTCTCCTGTATGTGCTTATAGCAGCGTCCCTCCTCGTGATCGCGCTGATGATCATCGAGTTCGAGAGTTTTTCAATACCCGTCGCGGTGTTTGCAACGAACCTCACATCGCTCTTCGGGGTGCTTCTTGCGCTGGTGATCACAGGGATAACATTCAACATCTCCAGCTTTGTGGGAATGATCATGATGGTCGGGATCGTTCATGAGAACGGTGTCTTCATTGTTCACATGATCCAGGAAATCGGCGGGAAGAAGGGCTATACGGTTGATTCAATCATCGAGGCGTGCAGAGTGAGAGCGCGGCCGATCTTGATGACGACGTTTGCCGCAGTGTTCGCATTGATGCCCCTGGCGCTGGGCATTGGCGCAGGAGCGCAGATGCAGCAACCGTTGGCCGTCGCCGTCATCGGCGGATTCCTTCTTTCGAGCTTCCTGTTGCTCTTCGAGCTGCCGACGCTTTATGTATTCCTGAAAAGAATCAAATAGGCTCCGGGTGCAGGAGTGCCCCGTCGCGATCCGTGGTGCCGGCGAAATTCTCCATGTTCCCCGCGTTACCGGGAAGGGACGCCGGGAACGGGAAGGCGGAGGGTGACAGTCGTCCCGGCACCCCGCTGACTGGCGATGGAGGCCGATCCTCCATGGAGTCGCATAATCCCCTCCACGATCGCGAGCCCCAGGCCGGTTCCCCGCCCGAGCGCGCGTGCCTCATCCGATTGGTAAAATCGTTGAAACACCCGCGGGAGATCTTCGGCGGCGATACCGATGCCGCCGTCGGTCACCTCGAGGATTGCAGCGTTATCGATACTGGTTAGCGTGCAGGCGATACCACCCCCGTTCTTGGAGTACTTGACGGCGTTGTCAAGAACGTTGAGCAGAACACTCTTCATGCGTGCAGGGTCAGCATCGACTTCCACGGGATGTTCAATGTGCACATCGAACCGGAGATGTTTCCGTTCCGCGGCGCCCTTCAGGAGGTGCAGGCATTCCACCACGAGCTCGTCAAGCCGGACTGGCACGCATTGGAGCTGAATCGCGGCGGCATCGAGCCGTGCGAGAATCAACAGGTTTGCCGCCATCGATGAAAGGTGGTCCACTTCGGAGAGACAGGTGGCAACGCTTTCCTGGACGAGGTCGTGATCGATGGATCGTTGGGCGAACTCGAGCTCGCTACGCATGACGGTCAGCGGGGTCTGAAACTCGTGCGAGGCGTCGGCCACGAACTGCCGCTGCGTCCGGAACGCGACCTCGAGACGTTCCATCATGGTGTTAAATGTGCGCGCGAGCTCCTGGACCTCGTCGTGTGCGCGGGGGACGTCGAGCCGCCGATGCAGAGTGCTGGCAGTGATTTTCCTGGCGGTGTCCACCATGGCGGTCAGGGGCCGGAAGGCCGATCGGGTAATGAGGTACGCGGCGAACCCGATCACCGCGAGCAGGAAGGGGATCGCGGTGAAGAGCAGCAGACGAAGGCGGGCGAGATCCTGTTCGATCCCATCCATGGGGGCTGCGATCTCCAGGATGTACGCAAACCGGTCTTCGACGTCGAGCGGGACCCGGAGGCAGAGATATTCCGATCCGCCGAGAGAGAACACCATCCTTTGTGCCCGCCCGGCAGGCGACACGGAAGGCAGATGGCCCGATGACATTGCCAGCAAAGAATCATCGAGAACGGCCCTCCCCGTTGTGTCAAGCACCCGGTAGTGCACCCGCGTCAGGCCTTCGGTGCGGATATCGTCCAGGTCCTTCTGTACCGGGAACAAATGCTCTGTGCATTGTTCTTCGATTTCCGAGTGGAGCTTCCCCACGTGATTTTCGATGCGGGCCCGGAGCTTCGACATCTGTTCGTCACGCACCGCGTCGTAGATCACCCACCCAAACAGCCCCAGGACCACGCCGAAAAGCACTGTGTAGGCCAGGATGATGCGGACTTTGATGGTGAGCATGGGTTCAGGGACGACGGTCGGAGAAGATGTACCCTACCCCACGGATGGTGTGAATCAGCGGAACATCGAAGTCACGGTCGATCTTCTGCCGTAGGAATTTGACAAACGATTCAATCACATTGCTCCGCGGTTCGAAATTCATGTCCCAGACGTGTTCGGAGATGGTCTCGCGGGAGAGAATGCGGTCGGGGTTCATCATAAACAGCTCGAGCAGCGCAAATTCCTTGGCTGTCAAAGGAATCTCGACCCCGTTGCGGCGGACTTCGTGGGTGTTGGTATCGAGACGCAGTCCGAACCGTTCGATGACGGCGGAGCGAACATCGGTCTGGCGTCGGGCGAGTGAGCGGATGCGGGCCAGCAGCTCCCCGCTGTGAAACGGTTTCGGGAGATAATCGTCCGCCCCGCTGTCCAACCCTTCGATCCGGTCTTCCACCTCGCCCAGCGCCGTCAACATCAGGATTGGCGTAAGGACGCCGTCGCGGCGAAGATGAGAGCAGGTTGTCAGTCCGTTTTGGCGCGGCAGCATGCGGTCCAGGACGATCACGTCATACGGGTTGATCTTGGCAAGCTCTTCGCCGGTCATCCCATCAGGCGCAAAATCGACGGCATAGGTCTCCGCCTTCAGGTTCTTGGCAATTGCTTTGGCAACGCGCTCGTCGTCCTCTATTAATAGGATCCTCATGATCAGGACAATGTACGCCCCCAATGTGAAGATTGCATGAAAAGGACCACGCCAACAGGCCTGGCGCTCTCCGGGAAGGGGATTACCGGGAGGGAACCTTCTTCGCGCGGGATTTTTGCCCCGAGAGTTTTGCACCCAGAGCGGCGATGAGATCGCTGATTCCTTCACCGGTCGGAGCAGAGATGCGATGTAGGGCGGTCCGGCCGAACCGGAGCGAGGAAAGGTGTTTTCTCCCCGCGTCGTCGATGGCATCCATTTTGGTCAACGCCACGAGCCGGGGCTTCTTCAGGAGTGCCGGGTTGAACTCCTTCAGTTCGTGGACAAGGATGTCGTAATCCGCCTTTGGATCAGGGTTCGTGGCATCGAGAAGAAACAACAGGACACGGGTGCGTTCGATATGCCGGAGGAATTGGACGCCGAGACCCTTCCCTGTGTGCGCGCCCTCGATCAGCCCGGGGATGTCGGCGACGACGAACGCGGCGCCTTCTCCCAATTTCACAATACCGAGATTGGGCACGAGCGTCGTGAATGGGTAGTCGGCGATTTTGGGACGGGCGGCCGAAATCACCGAGATCAACGTCGATTTACCGGCGTTCGGAAGCCCGACGAGTCCCACGTCGGCGAGGAGTTTCAGCTCCAGTTCAAGCTCTGCTTCTTCGCCGTCTTCTCCCATTTCATATTGACGCGGGGCCTGATTGGTTGAAGTGGCGAACGCGGCATTCCCCCGCCCGCCACGTCCACCGCGTGCGACGATCACCTCCTGCCCATGTTCAAGAAGATCGGCGACCGGGGTGCCGTTGCCGGCAACCCGAAGAATCGTCCCAACGGGAACCTCCAACACGATGTCCTCGGCACTTCTTCCCGTCTTTCGTGAGCCGAGACCATGTTCGCCCCGGCGTGCTTTGTAGAGGTTCTTGTAGTGATAGTCGAGCAGCGTCGTCAGGTGCCGGTTTGCCCGGAGAATGATGGATCCCCCGCGTCCGCCGTCGCCCCCATCTGGACCACCTTTGGGGACGAACTTCTCCCTGCGGAAACTCACACACCCGACTCCACCATGACCGGCCTTGACGCTGATCTGCGCAATATCGACGAACCTCATGAGGGTGTCTCCTCCTCATCCCTGACAAACCATCGCCTGATGGCGTCGGTGAACTGCATGACGTCCGCCGCGTACGGGTTGAGGCGGTTGATCTCCAGTAAGTCGGTAAGATATGTCGCGGCTTCGCGCCAATTCTGTAAGTGGCTCAATTCGTTGACCGTGACGTCGAAGTACGCGACGTTGCCATGGAAGAGGGAGTTCGATAAACTTGCCCGCATCTCGGGAGCAAATGTCCGGGGTGGGAAGGCGGCAGGGCCAACGGGTTCGACCGGCTCGTGTTCAGGCTCCGCAGAGGGGGTCGAGGCAACGCCAGAGAGAATCTCCGTCTCGATCGGCTGGATCTCTTCCGGTTGCTGCGACGGGAGCATCTCCGTTGGGAAGTCGGGTTGCGTTTGCGTTTCTATCGACGTTTCCATTCCCGGCGCGATGTCGGGCTCCGGGGCCTGAGCAGGGAGGACTTCGTCGCCCGACGCGGGGGTACTCGGGGCGGGATCGCCTTTCAAATGTGTGAGGTCACGCACCTCGATGTCGCGGACCAGCGTGGCGATTTCCTGAAAGTCCATGGACGTGCGCGACCTGATCCGCGCGATCGACGCGACGTAATCGCGGAGGACCTGCAACCGTTTGTCGGCCAGGAAGTCCAGGAGCGCGTCCACCGGGACGCCCTGCGGATCTCCGCCGGCCAGCGCCGACCACCGTGCGATCGGAAGCATCAGGCGCGCGAACTCCTCTGGATTGTGCTGACGCATGGCGGCATCGTCGATGGCCGCGGCGGAATCCTCAAACTGTTCCCGGAAAATCTGCTGGCGGGAGCCAAGATTCCGTGCGAGCAGCGACGGCAGATAGCGGTATTCGACCACCGCAGAAAGCCGGATTTTCAGCATGTCTCCCGTGACGGTTGGGGCGTCCCTGAACACCTGGTGCGCCAACGTCTCCCTCGGCTTGCATGCGTAGTGCGCTGCGAATGTGAGCGCTCCCCGCACGGCTGCCATCGCGGAGGGACCTTCATACACGAAGAATGGGACGAGCGAAGAGACGGCCGCGCGGACGACGCGCGGATTCTCCGGATTGGCATTGAAGATGCGCGACGTCGGACCTTTTCCTTCCCATTCACTCATCAATTGCTCGGTCGCATCGGCTTTGCACCATGCCAGTGCGTCGGCCGGAAGGAGCGGCCGCAACGCATGAACGGCAATCCCGCCGCTTTCGACCAGCCGGTCCTGAAGCGTGCTGCATATGCGATCGATATACTGTTCAATCATTGCGGACTCGGTGTCTTCTGAAGGACGAGTTTTACCCTGTCGATTTCTTTCCTCGCTGCCGTTTTGAACGTTTCATCAATCCCCTGTCGATCGATGATTTGCTTGTACATGAGAAGCGCCTGATCGTAGCGACCCATTTTCTCGTACGACTGACCCGACATGTACAAGGAATTCGCGGTCCAGTCGATTTTTCCCTTCTTTGTCACGAGGTAGGGCACCTTGAGAAAATCGAGGATAGCCTGTTGATAGTCCCCCTTGTTGTAGTTCGCCTCGGCGATATAGTAGCGGATTTCCCCTTCGAGGTCGCTCCCGGCCTGATCGAGCAGCCCCTGGAGCTGAAGGACCGCCTGGTCGTAATAGCCGAGGCGGTCGTACAGGATGCCGATGTCGATCTTCTTGTCGAAGCTGTCGTCATTATTCGGATACAGCTCAAGATATCGTCGCGTCAGGGCAAGGGCTGCATCGTAGACGCCGGCCGCTTTATACGTTTCGATAAGATTGCTGATCGCGAACGGCAGAAGGGATGAATCCGGCTTCGGGTCGTCGACGACGACGCGATAATTCTGGATTGAGAGTGGCCATTTTTCCCCATCGTAGTAGAGTAGACCCAGAGCGAAGTGGGCCCGGGGTATGATCTGGGCGTCGGGGTGATCCTTGATCAGTTCCTCCAGCGTGTTGATCGCCTCCTGGTTGTTCCCCAACGCCTGCTGGGTCTTCCCGATCCAATACCGGGCGGTCGGAGCAGAAGTCGTTTCATCGAATTTCTTCGCGACTTCCGCAAACGCCTTCTGTGCTTCGGCGTATTGTTCTTTCCGGAAATAGTAGTTCCCGCGTTCGAGTTCGAAGGAGGCGAGTTCTTCGTCGGTTTTGTCGTACTTCGACTTGAACAGGGCAATGTCACGGTCGGCCCCTGCGAGATCGTCGTTCCTGAGCCGTGCGATGATACCATGGGCGTCGTAGAAACGTCGGTCTGCATCATCTTGCGCGTCGTGCGCAAGACTCGCAAACTGCCGGATCGCGTCGGCATAGTTGCCGGTTTCAAACATCAGCATGGCGACGTCTTTCGTCGCGGCGATGCCGGGTGAAACCTTCTCCGCCTGTTTGAAATAGGCGGTCGCCGCATCCGGAGTGCCTTCGCTCTTCGCGATCATGCCAAGCAGCATGTAGGCCTGTCCGGCCACTGTGCCCTCCGGTCCGCGCGCGAGGATTTCAAACAGGTGTCCCTTTGCGTCGGTATTTTTTCCGGCGATCTGTTCCGCACGCGCCAGGCCGAGCAGAAGGCTGATGTCGGGCCCCTGATCGTTGAGCGGGTCCTCTTCCTCCTGGCGAACGAGGTCTTGGTAAAGACTGAGCGCATCGTCGGCATTGCCGGCCGACATGAGCGATGCCGCAAGGTTGGATTGTGCGTCGCCGGCAACGGACGCATAGCCGAAGTCTTCGCCGAGACGCCGGTACAGGCCGGCGGCCTCTGCAAATTTCCCCCGCTGGGCTTCCGCCATCGCCATATCATGAAGAAGGACCGCACAAAATCTTCCATCAGCCTCGAGATCGAGGTATTGCTTTCCGTAGGCAAGCATCGAGTCGACAAGGCCCTCTTTCCCGTACAACACGGCTTCATGAAACCGGGCGTCAATCCCCGACGGTGAAGCGGGGTAAGAGGTCATAACTTGCTTAAACACCGCCAATGCGCTTACGAGACTATCGGCATCCTCCAGAAGGACGCCGGTATGATAGAGCATCGTATCGAGCCGTTGAGTGTCGCCGGCCTGTGCGAGCGCTTCCTGTGCTGCGGCGGGAGACGTCGCCATGAGGAAGAAAAGTGAAAGGGCACATTGTCTGGCCCGCGGATCGTTCTTGTAGGTCTGGACAAAGGTCTGATAAGCGCTGATCGCCTTCGCCCGATATTTTTCGTCCTTCCTTGTCAGATATTCGTACGATCGCGCGCGAAAATACAGGGCGTCGACGAACCGTGCGTCAGTCATCCCGCTGTTAATGGCATTCGAGAACTGGACCTCCGCAGCCTCATAGTTCTTCAAATCATGAAAATAGATATCGCCCAACCGGTAGCTCAGTCCGACCTTGTCCTTTTCGGCGACGACGTCCCCCACCAGCAACGCCAGACGTTCAAGGCCGGCGTCTTTGTCTTTTGCCTCGAAGATCTCGATGGAATCGATCTTGCGTGAAGCGGCCTCGCTGGAATCGGAGGCGGGATAGTGATCGAGCAGTTCGCGGAACATCATGAGGGCCCTGCCGTAGTCCTTCAGGCGTTCGTAGCAATGCCCGGCAGACCAGAGGGCATCATCTGCAAGGGGTGAGCGAGGATAGCGGGAATAAACGTTTTCGTAGTCGACCGCGGCCTTCCGATAGTCGTTGAGTTCCGTGTCGTACAGCCGCCCGACGTGATACAGCACTGTCGCCGCCGAAGGATGGTCGGGATTCTGGTCTACGAAGGAGAGATAGTCCTTGATCGCGGCCTGTACGTTCTTCCGCTCCTCCGCATTGTGCGCGAGTCTGATGATGGCGCGGTTGCGAAGGAGATCTGTCTTCGCCGCATGAAGGAGCCTCTGGCATGCATCATCGGACACGTCGTACCGGCGGGCCCGGCTGGCCGTCAGGGCGAGCGACCAGAGCGCATCGGGCGTCCTCTCTTCCGACGGGAACGCCGCGAGGAACCGCTGATAGGATTTCAACGCGTTCTGGTAGTCCTTTTGCGCGGACTGGGATTCCGCCACGCCCAGCATCGCATCGCGGAGGAGCGTGGAATCAGAAGCGCCCTTCAACGACAGCGCCTTCTTGAAGTTGTCTTCTGCATCCGCATACTTGCCGTTGTCGGCCAGCAATCTGCCGAAATTGACATAGGCCCCC
>CAWESL010000012.1:0-218789 GCA_963811705.1 Ignavibacteriota bacterium | reverse complement strand
TGGTGTCGAGGCACGGCGTCTGAGCGCCCGGCGTGATGCTCCGGCGCTCCCCGTATGCACTTCAGTTTTCCAAAGCCTAGACGACTTGTTGGCCGAAATTCCAGATCTCACTAACAAATCTGGAGCGATTACGCCAGACACGCTGCTGATGAGACACGCGGGGGATGAGAAGTTCACGGCTATACCGCTTGACGTTTGGGTGATTCAACTCCTTCACCCAGCGCGGGCCGGTCCGACACCGCCTTAGAGGATGAACGGCAGTCAAGGAAGGACCTTATGGACAGCATTGTCCGTGGGCTGATTCAAGCTGAATCGGTTGACGAGTACATAGTCTGGTTGGATTCATACGTTACAGATTCCAAAACGGGCAAGGTATATGAAGCCATAGTCATCGTGCATTCTGATTCCCAGGATACCGAGCGGATAGGAGAACTTCCGTATGAGAGAACAAAGGATGGCTTCGTGTTCGGGGGAGTTGAGTGGACGGACAGCGCCGCGTTCAATGCGAGCCGCTTTGCAAACCTAAGGAGAACAAATGCGTGTGAGGGAAACAGCCGACGATGAAACCAAGCCGGGAAGAATTCACACGTACTCCTTGCGTAGAGAGCGATATGACATGCCGGAGGATCCCGGGCAAGGGAGGCGCATTCGCTGCTAGCGATTGGAGACAAACCTACACACCGGGCTCATCTGACCTCTCTCTCACTCTAAAGCTGAGAGAAAGACAGGAGCCCGACAACAATAGAGATGGTACGTCAAACAAAGGAAGGAATATTACAATGGGCAATGAAATCTTTAGCGAAGTAGTCGCTGAAGCCAAAAAGGTTGCAAAGCACGACAAATCCACGGCTCGGGCCATTGAAGAGTTACGTCCAAAATCAAGATAGAACAAACTAAAAGAGACATGGGATATGATGTTGATTGGGATTATTGGCATCAGGCACTCAACGACTATGAAGCGCAAGAAATGGAAGGAGTTATGGATGCTATGGTTGAACATGGCATTACTGTTGCGACTGACAAGTGTTTCGCTTGGGCGGGAGGATACGGAATGCCATGGTACGTGGGCACGAATTGCGCAGATTTATGAGTGTCCCAACCACGACTGTCCAATCCATTTGAGGTATCACAAGTATTGCCCCGCGGAAGGTTGTAGACGGCACTACCCGAAGAGCTATCTTGACGCGTGGATTGAGAGTGAACGATTCTTCTTTGAAATGGAAACACAAGGGCCCAAGCTGAGTACCCGGCTCTTCAAGCTCTACCCAAAGCAGGTGCAAGAGAAGATTCAACGTATGAAGATAGAATGGGTGTACAAGTTCGGAACAACAAGACGGAAGGTGAGAACTCTATTCAGGCGAAATGACATTAGCGTTGACGAGTTGGATGCTTTGTTTGACAGCTTGGGTACGCTTCCTGTTAACACAAATCAGAAGAAGAACGCCAACAAGACAGGATTGGCTCAGAAGTACATCGCAAAGACACGACGATTGAGAGATAGATGGACCTCGAAAGGGAAGATCAAATGAATGCGATAACATGGGAAGGAAACGCAAGAGGACTAACACCGTTTGAAACTTGGTCCCTTAGGCATAGACCCAAATACCTGGAAAATTTCGTACAGGGATGCGGATTGACGTTCGATTTCGAGGTGGGACCATTTCTTGCAGGTGGAGCAGTCCGTAGAGCCGTCCAATGGGATGCCACATACCATCTCGACACAGTCGAGAATGAAGCAAACATCCCACCTGACTTTGATGTTTTCTGCAGAAACGCAGAACAGTGGGAGGGTGTCTGCAGGCAACTTCTAAGGACAGGTGCGGAACTTACGGCTGACCACAATCGCTACGCCAACTTCATGATTGAAAGGATGGGGTGGAAGATTCAAGTGGTTAGGCGTGAGTTCTATAAGAATGCTAGAGAGCTTCTTGCAGATTTTGATTTCACTATTTGCCAGTTTGCTACTGACAGTAGATTGGAAATCCTTGCCGCGCAAGGTGCACGGGCTGATGTTGTTGCGAAGAGGTTGGTGTTGAATAAGATTGAAGCGCCACCCGGGTCAATTATCCGCTTGGTTAAGTTTTCCAAGCAAGGCTTCGAAATCACCCGGGACGATCTTGTCAAGCTGATGAGACAGACCAGGATTGAAGGAAGTTGACTGGTGGTATTCTGGCCCCATCGTCAGAGTCTTGTTCTATTTGAAAGGGTGCCGAGTTCTGCGAGTCTCTCGTATGCCGTCGGCAGCGACTCCGATAAGACATGGGAACCATTCTCATCCACAAGAAGAAAAACGAAAAATCCCTTCGCAGTGCCCCCTTTCATATGGATTTGAAGGAATTGGGGATGGTGTGTTTCCTTCAGCTTCGTCCTTAGTTTTGTAGCTGTTGGTGCCCCGGCAAGCTCTTAGTGGCTCTCAGCTACGGAATGAGGAACAGATCCGAATACAGACATATTTATTGATTGGTGGGGACGGCCGTTCTACCGTCAGATCTCCCACGGCAAAGTTGGGATCTTGCCAAGGCTTCGGTCTTGAAGTCTTCACACAGGCGAAATGCAGGGGGTGTGCAAATGAAGAGTTTGTCCTCGTGCCCCGCCAAAGACCCACCTGCTTTCTCCGAGTGAGAGGAGTCTCGCACTCCACAGCACTCATGACAACCGGCTTCTCTGAATGTGTTACCTGCGGGACTGTGCCGAGTTTATCCCTCCACACCACAAGCCTTGGACTCGGCAGATACTCTTTCTCGTGATTTCCTGTCAAGGGAGTGGTGCAAGCAAAAGCCAAGATGGATTTCTTCTTGGGTGTCTCTCTCCCTCCGTGTGAAGTACCAAACCAAACGGTTCCCTGCTCGCTGCGCTCGCAGGGAGAGAGAATGGAAGATTGTACCGTACTAACTGGAATCCCTTCAGCTGAGGTCATTGTATCGATGATCATGGTTCCGATAGGAACCTCACCCCGAACGAAGTGAGGGGTGATGATTTCCGTGAAGATCGACTACAAGAACTCCTCTCAGCCGAACAGAGTCATTGCATCGAGCCAGCATATTATGGCTTAGCCTCCCGAACGAGAGAAGCAATTGGGTCTGAAAAGTGGCCAAAAAGTTGGGCGGGAAAATGGAGACTTACTATGAGAGCAGGAAGGAGGGGGATTTCAAACTCGACCCGGGAACCATTCTTTCACTTTTACAGGCGAATGGAAAGGACATACTAAATCAGATGTTTGCCCAGCTACCGTACACTTTTTGGCTTCCGATCCGTCACGAAACTCTAGAGGGCGTATTCGTCAACAAAATCAGCGAATCCACGAAAGCAATATACGTTTTTGAAAACGAGACGGGTGTTCATGCTCTAATCAGCACACCAAGTCTTGATGAAGGGATGGCCCTGGCGCATTTTGGGGATCGCCTGCGCATCATCTACCGGGGCGTCACCTTTGATGCGCGCGGGAATCGTTGCCCGTCATATCAACTCTTCAGGAATCGCTGGACGGCTCTCTCCTCCATTGACGAAGAAGCGGAAGAAGACGACATTCCCTTGTTGTAGGCGAACGTATTGGCTACGCTGTCGTTAGGTAGAGCAGCTGATTCTATGTCAGTGGTTTTTCAGTCAAGACACAGTTGATTTGGGCTGTTTCGGGCAATCTGTTGACGGATTTGTTGTGTCATTGCCATTGGGAAAGAGCTTGGAAACGATGTCATGGAATTCTGAATTGCAAACTCCGACATACGCCCTCTCCGTGACTGCCACGCTTGAATGTCCCAATAGCTTGCTCGTCACGAAGATATTTGCGCCTTCCCTAATCAGCGCACTCGCAAATGTACTCCTGAGATGATGGAGATGGAAGTCAGGCAAACCTGCGCTCCGGGCGTACTTTTTGAATTTGTGGCTGACCCAAGACGAAGCCAGCTTTCTTCCCTTCAGTGTGAAAACGTACGGGCTGCTCTGGTTTTGTGAAAGCCTATCACTCAGAACCTGATAGACCCTTGGGTGCATTGGAACTGTGCGTGATTTGCCAGACTTGGTTAGGAACTCCCGTCCAGGGTCGTTCGTCACAAGTATCTGTTTCCGTTCCAAGTCAATGTTTCCTTCCCAAGTGAGATTGACGCACTCCCCTACCCTTAAGCCCGTCAAGGCTAAGACATTGAATACATCCCGGAGCAATGGCTCAGGAACCTTCGCCAGCAGTTGCTCGAACTGTTCTTGCGTAAGGTACTTGGGAGCCTTAGCCGGGACTTTGAGTTGCCCTGACTTGGCAAAGGGGTTCTCTGTCAACAATCCAAATCGAATCCCGACATTCCATGCAGACTTCAGCGTACGGAGCCAAATGTTGACTGTTGTTGCAGTAACTCGTTCAAGCAATTGCCTTTTCCATTGTTCCACATCCCTGAGTGTGTAGGACGCAATGGGCCTATTGCCGATTGTGGTTTCCCAAGACTTGAAGGCCACACGAACCGTGCTTTCGAGCGTTGTTTTCCTTAGCGCAGTTCCATGCAAAACGATGTATTCCTTGAGGAAATCTGTGAGCAGGAGATTCCGTTGCTTCGGCTGGTCAAAGGTCTCCTTGAACTCCGACAGTACGTGGAGTGCTTCCTGCTTGAGCCTTCGGTGGGTGGATTTCCAACGCTTTCTGCCATCAGCCGAGATGTAGCCGATGTACCAAACGCCGTTGTCCCGCTTGTACAGGTAGAACTTGTTGTGTGATGTCATTGTGGTCTCCTTTCGGAAATCACAATTTCATCAACAGTCGGCAGGGAAAGCTGAGGAAGGAACTTCTGTCTTGAGATAACTCCTTAAAGAATCAAGGAGTTAGAGAGTGCACCCACCAGGACTCGAACCTGGAACCCACTGATTAAGAGTCAGTTGCTCTACCAATTGAGCCATGGGTGCGACCGAGAAACCTTGCTTCTCGAATATGTAAATATAGGAAAATCTCATTATAGAATCAATAAAGCAACATTCCGACCGCGTTGGACCCTGCGGCCTTCGAACCGGAAGCGCGAGGCTCAATTCATCGAGCCCTCGCGCTTCGTGCACGAAGATCAACCTACACTCTTTGCTCGCTTGTCCGTCCAGTAACCAACAGCGCCTTTGTGGCTAACATAAGAGCCCCAACCCCGAGGATCAGACCTGCCAACACGAGGAGCATTCTCACGTAGGGGATCAACATGAGAACCTGAACGATGAGCAGTCCGAGCGCGACAACACCAAACAGTGACCAGCCCCTCTTCCCATCCATCCCAAAAATCTTCGCACCGACGAAGATCCCGAGCACCATCTGCGAAGTGTAGAGGAACCAGAGATACAGCAGAAAGAGAAAGAGCCCAAGCGGAATCCCAATCAGCGTAATGCAGAGGATGAGAGCAATCACCGGTGTCATGATCAGTCCGATGAATCCCCAGACAACGCTTTGACCGGGTTTGTTCATCAGCATCGACCCGGGAGAAGTCAGATGCCCCGGCAGAAGAAATGCAAGGGCGAGCGCCGTGGCAAACAACGTCATGGCGAAGATAACCTGGAACCAGAACGATACTGTTCGCATTCCAAGTATGTATGTGGGAGCTTCCCCTTTCCTGAAGTCGATGTGGATGGCCCCGACAACAGTACCAGGCTCCACGAATATTTTTGTTGTGTCCCCGGTGCCGACCGAGAGGTTGCCCCCGATGAAGGAGCCCTTGAAGGTTCTGAAGCGATCCGCTTGCACATCCAGGTTCCCCTTCACCGCGCCGGTCACTTCCACATCACCGCCCGCGACCCTTGCCTCGCGGTCAACCGTTCCGTCGATTTGGATGCCTCCCCCCGCTGCGAGGAGATTATCTCCGACCGTCGCATCCTTTCCGATGACGACCGTTCCCCCCGCGGCGATGATACTCTTGCCGGTCTTTCCCGTGATCCGAACAGTCCCTCCTCCCCCGAAGATCCGGTCGGTCACTGTACCGCTGACGTTGACCTGTCCTCCCGCCACCACCAACTGACCGTTGATCGTCCCCGGAATATCCACCACACCCCCGGCAATGTAGGCGTCGCCGTTGACTGTACCCAGAATCGTGACCTGACTTCCTGTGGCAAAATACCACCCCTCGTGGACTTCACCGGCCGGCAGGATGACCCTCTGCTGTCCCGGCCGCATCGACCCCCAATCGCCGAACGTAAATCCAAGAACAAGTGGGATTACAAGGAGTACCAAGCTCTGTCTCTTCATGGGAAACCTCCCGGATGAATGATGGTGCCATGTGGATCATCGACGAACGCACAGCGTTGTCCCCGTATTACTCCCATTCTGGGATGATATTCGCCGAATTCGCCGCCCGTGGCCAAAGTAGCAATTATCGTTACGGCGGTCAAGGTTCTTCCGGGTTTGTTTTCCATTGTCACTTTGAATATCTTTTTATACAGGTTCCTCCACGCTCCCACCGGCCGAAATCGACGCATGAAACGTATCCGCCTCGTGGTTGTAGAAGATAATCGCCTTCTCCGCGAAGGGCTCACGGCAATGCTCAAGGAACAGCCCGACATTGCCGTGATCGCCTCGGTGGGCAATGGCGACGCCCTTCTCCGCACCACCCTCGTGAAAACTAATGTCGTTCTGCTCGACCTGATCCTCGGGAGCCGGAACAGCCTCCAATTGGTCTCTTCCCTTCTCGCCAAAAGTCCCGCTACGAAGATCATCGTCATGGACCTTGGCCCGTTCCAACCGACGTTGATGGAGTACGTCGGCGCGGGAATCGCGGGATTCGTCCTGAAAGATGCAACGTTCGATGAGTTTCTGCACACGATTCGACAGGTAGCCGGTGGCAATAAGGTCCTCCCCCCTTCCCTGACCTCCTCGCTTCTCTCTTCGATTGCCGAGAATGCAGCAAGAAAGGGTAAAGGAAATCTCTTCAAGTCCGTCAGGATGTCCTCGCGCGAACGTCAGGTCGTGGAACTCATTGCGCAAGGGTTAAGCAACAAGCAAATCGCCTCCCGCTTGAACCTCGCTGTGGACACCATCAAGAGCCATGTCCACAATATTCTGGAAAAACTCGCCCTTCATACCCGGCTCGAAATCGCCAGTTATCACCACGGCGGCACATCCTACTCCGCGTCTGATGCATCGGACGATCCGGGCAGGCGGTAGCGACTCCGTCTTTCGATTGAATTCCCCTCGTATCGCCTCAGCTCCTTTTTCCCCGCTTTTTTGCTCCACCATAGGGTTGACGTATTCAAATCAACACTTCGGACGATTCATCTGAGGTCTGATTCCGCTACCGTACATGCTGAATTTGACTCCAACAACTCCCGCATCGCGTCTTCGCAGGAGATTCGATTCTCCGGAACCCCACACTCGTGGACACGGACGCATTCAGAAGCCGGACAGGCACGAGGATACCCTGCAGACGAGAAGAAAGAATACGAGTCGACGGCAGCCCCGACCCCGGAAGAAACGTTCGGTGGAGCGGAACGCTATCCTGATCCTTGTGGAGCGGGGCGTCCGGCGATTTATTCTTAATGGAGCCCCGATTGAAGATTTGAAGAAGGTTGTACTCTCTGCATCAAGACTCAGAGGGAATGCGCATCCGCTGACCGGACCGGTGTTTCGAAGGATCGTCAGGGATGCGATCAAAGAGCGCAAACGAATTAGCGGGAATCGGTCGAAACGAGGACTTCCTCCCGGCCCCCGCACAACAAACAACCAATAAGGACCAGGCATGCGAAAACTGCGCATCGGTGTCATCGACCTTGTAGGTCAAGGTCCGACGAAGTCCCTCTGGGCACGCGTCATGCACGCAAATCTTGCGAGCATCATGCCGCAAGTCGTGGCGGCGTGGTGCAAACGGCAGGGCCACGAGGTCACCTTCCTCTGCTATACCGGCCTGGAAGATCTGGCGACCGTGCTTCCGCAGAATCTCGACTTGGTGTTCATCGGGGCATTCACGGAATCCGCCTTACTCGCCTATGCGCTAAGCAATAAGTTCCATGCCCAGGGCACCGTCACTGTCCTCGGCGGTCCGCATGCCCGCTGCTATCCCCAGGATGCCCAGAATCATTTCGATTATGTTCTCGGTTTTACCAATGAGTCGGTCATCCAGGATGTCCTCCTCGATTGTTCCCGCCATACGCCCGTCGGGCTCCGGCTCTCGGCCAAGGCGCAGCCGACCGCGCTTCCGGGAATTCATGAACGCTGGGAACTGATCGAGACAACGCTCAAGAAAGCCCCGCTCATCAAACTTATCCCGATGCTTGCGAGCATCGGTTGCCCGTATACCTGCAGCTTCTGCATCGATTCCACGGTGCCCTACCAGGTGTTCGATTTCGAGTCGACCAAGGCGGATCTCCGATTCCTTCTGACGAAGTTCAAACGTCCGATTGTGGGATGGCACGATCCGAATTTCGGGGTACGCTTCGATCAACTCATGGATGCGATCGATGATGCGGTCCCTCACAATAGGATCGATTTTATCGCGGAAAGCAGTCTCTCCTTGCTTTCCGAGGCTCACCTGAAACGGCTGAAACACACCGGGTTCAAGGCGCTTCTTCCGGGTATTGAGTCGTGGTTTGATCTCGGCGAAAAGTCAAAAACCGGAAGCATTCACGGCATGGAAAAAGTCCGGCGGGTCGCAGACCATGTCAATCTTGTGCTGCAGTATGTCCCTTACGTTCAGACGAATTTCGTTCTGGGAATGGATGGAGACCACGGCGAGGAGCCGTTCGCGCTGACAAAAAAGTTCGTCGACCTGACGCCAGGTGCCTTTCCGGGCTATTCATTGCTCACGGCCTTCGGCGAAGCAGCCCCACTGAATCTTGAATACCAGCGCGACAATCGCGTCATTGGTTTTCCGTTTCCCTTGTTGAATAACAACGGGGCAATGAACGTGAAGCCGCTGAACTATGAGTGGCCTGAGTTCTACCACCACGTCATCGACCTCACAAAGTACTCCTTTTCTCCCCGCGCGATCTTCAGAAGACTGACGGCCACCCGTCAGGTCGTGCCAAAATGGATGAATGTGGTGCGCGCAATTTCGTCGGAGGGCTACGGACGGATCAGGTATTACACGGAAATCCGTCGACGATTGCTTGCGGACTCCGGGTTTCGAAGCTATTTCGAACAAGAGACGACCGCCCTGCCGGCATTCTATGAGGACCGGATTCGCAAGAACCTCGGTCAGTTCTGGGATTGGCTGCCCAAGGGGGCGATCCTGCACAACCCGAAGGCATACCTTGAGTCTCAAGCCGGAATGCCCGTCACTGCGCCCCAGGAAGAGCGCTCTGTGGCCTAACATTTCAGGATACTATCACTGGTCGGCGGATGGACTCACTCAAGAGACCGCGGACGAACATGGTCGCAGATGCGCGAGCGCTTAACGACGAGATGAACCATCATGACGGACAACGGGACGATTTGGACCACTATCCTCAGGAACCTTCCTCCGCGGACGTGGATACCCATTGCAGAGATCTATCAGGCTGTCGAGGCCAACATCCGTCTCGACGCGGAAGATCTCGACACGACACTCTCACGAAACAATATCCCGCGCTGGCGCACCAATGTCCGCCGCGTTCTGAAGGTAAAAGCCGACGGGGGGCGTGTCCACACCCGGCCGCACAGGCCGGTTGGACGATCCGACAATCAGATGTGCTAATCGTCAGACTTGATCCGACAAGACTTGCTTTTGGTTGAAAAACAGAGTAGATTAAATGTGTAGTTCAATTGTGTACACCTTTGGTACGTTTTTTGGCAATCCGGTTTCCGGAGCTCGGTCCACACGTAATTCCTGCGTGAACTTGTAGCTGAACGGCAAAGATCGCAACCCTGGTGCTTTAACAACGGGGTTGCTTTTTTCTTTTTTGGCCCTTCCAAGACTCTTATCAGACGTTTGTACATGACCGCGTCCGCCGGTGGCGGATATCAAGTCATACTAAGGAGCTGAACCTTGGAAAAAGGAACAGTCAAATGGTTCAACGAAGCCAAGGGCTTCGGATTCATAACGCGTGAGACGGGCGAAGAAGTGTTCGTCCATTTCAAGGAGATCGTGGGGAACGGGTTCAAGACCCTCAAGGAGACCGATAAGGTCGAATTCGAAGTGGTCAGTGGACCAAAAGGACTGCAGGCCAGAAGCGTCTCGAAGGTCTAACCTTCTGCGCGGACTGTAGATGGAAAGCCCCGCTCGATTGTTATCGGGCGGGGCTTTTCCTTTGCTGCAATGCTTCGGAAATAAAAATCAGCGGCCGTTGGCGGGGGCCGGAAGCGTCTGTGCCGGTGCGGTCTGTGCAGGGGCTGCCTGCGACGGCTCTGACGTCGGAGGAAGGCTTGGCGTCATCGCTCCGCGAGAGGGTGTGCCGCGCTGCAATACGCTCTCAACGTTTGTCCCCTGCCGCGGGAGAAAGAAAATGTTCGTTACCAGCGCCAATATGATGAAGAGCGCTGCGAGGATCTGCGTCCCGCGAATGAGAAAATCGGCCGTCCGGCGAACGCCGAACACCATTCCGACATTCCCTCCACCGAACGTTCCCGCCAGCCCTCCACCCTTGCTTGACTGCATCAGAATGACAAGGATTAGCAGGACACTGACGACGACTTCCAGAGCGATCAAGAATGTAAACATGCGGATCCCGAGAGTTTTGCGCGATTTGGGTTACAGTGTTCAAATATACGCATTTTGTGAAACTTACGCAACCCGGATCATTCCCGGACATAATGCATTCCGAGCCGGCCCTCAGCCATCATACCCCCACCTGCTCAACTTCTCCCACGTCACGCCTTCCTCCCCTCCCGTTCCCCCGCTCTCCTTCTCTCCAATTCCTCTTTTCCCCCCTCCCCGAGCATCCGTTCGATGTATTTTCCGATGACGTCGAACTCCAGATTCACTTTAGTCCCGACGGAAGCTTTTCCCAGCGTCGTAACTTCCAGCGTGTGGGGGATTATCGAAACAGTGAAGGCGTCACCTTCGACCGAAGCAATCGTCAGACTGATGCCGTCGACAGAAATGGATCCTACCGGTACGACGTAGCGAGCAAACCCGCGAGGGAACCCGATCCGGAGAGCGACGCTCGTCTCCCTCGGTTCAATAGCCGCGATCGACCCGACGCAATCCACATGACCCAGCACAAGATGCCCGCCGAGTCGGTCGGAAAGCCGGATCGGCAACTCGAGGTTGATCTTCGAGCCGGGGCGGAACTCTCCAAGCGTGGTCTTCCGAAGAGTTTCCTCGACCGCAGTCACGGTGAAGCGCGTCTTCGAGCGCTGCACGACCGTCTGGCACGCGCCGTTGAGATTGACGCTGTCGCCGATGTGCAATTCCGTGGACGAGTGCGGCGCGTGAATCGTGAGGGAAACGCCCCCTCCTGATCGTTCGGCGATGAGGACCTTCCCCATCTCAGTGACAATACCTGTGAACATGACTGGTTGCCTTTCCTTCATGAATTCACTCGCGATCGTGACGCCTAACACGAGAACCGGAGGGGGTGAGCTCGAGCAAGTTTGCGTCGTACTTCTTCCGAAATGCGCGCACGAGCACATCTGCCCCCACGTGCACGGCCTTCATCGTCCCCATTGTCCGTTCTTTTGGTTTGAACACAGGCTTCAGCATGCCAGGGAATGCCGGCATGCCACCTCCGATGATCTTCGGTGCGACAAAAATGCTCCATTCGTCCACCAAACCTGACGCGGCAAATTGTCTGAAGAGGTCCCCGCCGCCCTCGAGGAGAATCGAGCGGATTCCTCCTTCGAACAGGACTTGCACAAGATCCCCTGGATCAATCCGCGCACCTGCCCCCCGAATTGCGAACAGCTCCACTCCGTTGCGGGCCAACGACCGTACAACGCTCCGATGCCGCTCGATTGCCTTCATTGTGGTACAGAGGATCACTCTCCGCTGATTTGCAAACGGGAATTGCATCTGTCTGGATGTCAGACGCAGGTTACCATCCAACACCACAACGGTGGGTTGCCGCCCCTTCACGTGCCGCACGCTGAGCGCCGGATGGTCGATGCGCACCGTGGTGGCGCCGACAAGGATGGCGTCGTGTATCGCCCGCCATTGGTGGACAAGCCGGCGCGATTCCAGTGAGCTGATCCACCGTTGCACGCTCCCCGTAATCTTTCCGTCGAGCGATTGGGCCACCTTGACGTGCACGTACGGGCGCCCTTCTGCAATGTGGGTGAAGAAATGCCTGTTAAAGAACGTCGCTTGCTCGTCCAGGACACCGACAGTCACATCGACGCCGGCCGCCGAAAGCATCCGCAGACCTTTTCCCTCGACCAGCGGGTTCGGATCGACTGTTGCGATGACGACACGCCGGATTCCTGCATCAATGAGCGCAGACGCGCAGGGGGGCGTTCGGCCGTGGTGCGAGCACGGTTCGAGGTTGACATACATCGTCGCCCCACGTGGATCTTCCCTTGACGACCGAAGACACTCAATTTCGGCGTGGGGACCACCGCACCGCTTGTGCCATCCTTGGCCGATAATCCGTCCGCGCTTTTCGAGGATCGCCCCGACCATGGGATTGGGACTCGTATGGCCCGCCCCGCGCGCGGCCAACTCGAGACAATCCTGCATCATGGCGCGATCATGATCGTCCGCCCGTGTCGTTGTCATTGTTTGAGCCAGAATTTAAACGTCGACCCGAGGCCAAGCGTGGTTTCAACAACGACCGAGCTTCCGTGCGCCTCAACAATATGCTTGACGATGGCCAGTCCGAGACCCGTCCCCCCGACTTCCCGCGATCGGTCCCGATCCACACGATAGAATCGCTCGAAGATCCTCGGGACATGTTCCAACGCGATGCCCGAACCAGAGTCCTCCACCCACACCTCAATTTTCTCATCGTTCAGCTTCGCGCCGCAGACGACCCGTCCGCCCGGATCGGTGTACTTGATGGCGTTGTCGATGAGATTGGTCAGCGCCTGCTTCAACCGCTCGCGGTCGCCGAACGCCGTTCCCCCTTCCGGGAGGTCGATCGTCGAAGAGAGGGATAACGACTTCTTCTGCGCATTCTCCGTCATTTCCTCGACAGCCCCGTGGATCAGTTCCCGGACATCAAAATACCGGAAACTCATCTTCATGTCTCCCGACTCGATCCTTGAAATCTCAATCAGATCGTCGAGAAGGGTACTGAGTCGTGCGGCATGTTTGTGCGCTTTTTCAAGAAACTCCTTGTTGACGGACGGATCATCGACGGCTCCATCGAGCAGGGTTTCAATGAACCCCTGGATCGAAAAGATCGGTGTGCGAAGCTCATGGGAAACGTTGCCGAGGAACTCCGTCCGGACGCGCTCCAGCTTCCTGAGTTGCTCAATATCGCTTGAGAGCTTTCCCGCAAGGTCGTTGATGGCTTGCGCCAGAGTCCCGAATTCGTCGCGCGAGATCACTTCAATGCGCTGTTGCAGGTCACCATCGCGGATGCGGACTGCCATGGCCGCCATGTCGAGGATCGGCCGGGTGACTCTTTTGGAAACCTGCATGCTTACCACAACCGTCAGAAGCACCACAAACAGGCCGACACTCCAAATGATTGCCTGGATCCGATTGTCAATAGCCGCGATGTCATTGAGTCGCATTGCCGTTCTGACGAATCCCGAATCGAGTGCGCCGACACGCTTGCCCGTCAGCATCTTGGCCGCATAGAGCAAATCCTCATTGAGCGATACGCTGTGCCGGCGGTCTGTTCCGATCCGTGAAGTCCGCGCGAGCCGCACCTCCGGTCGTTGGCCATGATTTTCGAGCCGGGAGAGCGAATCCCGCGATACTTCCGAATCGAAGACGACCACGCCGTCCCGACGAATCAATGTCAGGCGCAGCTCCAGCGTTCTTGCCAGGTGAACGAGCTCTTCATCCGATTCGCCCGTTGAGTCAACGACAAGGCGTCCGGACTCAAACATGGACTGGAAGGCCTCGGTTTGTTGTCGCAAGGCCGTGACGGAACGGTCATCGATAAAGGCGTTAATCTGTGACGACGCAAGAATGCTCAGCAGCACGATTCCGCCGATAGCGAGGAGAACATACGACAGGGTGATCTTGGTCTTAATGGTCATAGGATACCCCGGGTTTCACGAGGATTCCCTGCAGTGATGCTGGGGTTGGGTAGGTCCACTCAGGAGCGATATCGGTAGCCGACACCCTTGATGGTTTCGATGGCAGCGGCGTCGTCCCCCAGTTTCTCCCGGATCTTGCGGATATGAACGTCGACAGTCCGGTCCACGACGACAACGTCCGCCCCCCAAATGGTGTTGAGAAGCATTTCGCGTGAATAGACTTTGCCCGGGTTGGAGGCCAGGAGGGCGAGCAGCTCAAATTCCTTCCGTGGGAAAAAAACCTCTTTCTTACCGATGGTGATCGTGTAGGTTGATCGATTGATTTCCAGTCGATCGACCTTGATGACCGGGTCATCCGCCGATTCTCCGCGCGGTGCTTCATACCGGCGGAAGACCGCTTTCACGCGGGCAACGAGTTTTCGCGGACTGATCGGTTTCTGGATATAGTCGTCGGCACCCAATTCGAGCCCGACCACTTCATCAATCTCGCCCGCCTTCGCAGTGAGGAAGATCACCGGGATTCGAGCGGTTTTCGGGTCCCCTTTCAGCCTCCGGCAGGCCTCAAATCCGTCCATGACCGGCATCATCAGATCGAGGATCACCAGATCGCACGCCGTGGCCTTATCAATCGCCTGAAGGCCGTTGTGGGCAACGCTGACCTCGTACCCCTCTTTCGTCAGGTTATAGCGGATCAGATCAACGATATCCCGCTCGTCATCGACGACAAGGACGCGTTTCTTCATGTCGTTTTTCCGGCGGGTTCAGCAAGAGCGATCTCCTTCCCGAGACGGGCGGACCGGTACACCGCATCGACAATCCTCATTCGCTGAAATGCTTCATCGACGGTGGAGATCACGGCGTGTTCCCGGCGGACGGCGCCAAGGAAATGCCGCAGTTCGTTTTCGTACGACTTGCGGAAATTCGCCTGACGGTTTTCAATTTTTGCCGGGGCCACGTTGACGAGGTTTCCGTGGAGCTGCTTGATAATGCGCAACGGCTGAAGACTCGCGGTTCCCTCCGTCCCGAAGAAGAAACCATAGTAGACATCGTCTTCAACGGTCATCGACCAGCTGACTTCAATGATGATGGAGGACCCGTTCGCGAGCGTCAGCGTTGCCAGGGCGGTGTCTTCGACACCCTTCGTCCGGTTATGATACAGGTGAGACCCGACACGGACCACCTCCGGATATCCCATGAGCCATAATGCCAAATCGAGCATGACAATGCCGAGATCGATGAAGACCCCGCCGCCCGATTTTTCGGCATTGAGATACCAGGAGGCATCGCGCGGACTTTTCCGGAGCCAGCCGCACCTCCCGTAGATGACCTTTCCGAGTTCCTTCCCTTCCAGGAAACTTTTCAGAATCATGATATCCGGCCGGAAGCGATGGTTCATTCCCACCATCACGACCTGTTTGTGCGCCCGCGCGACCTCGGCGATCGCGGCCGCTTCGCTTGACTGTCGCGCGATCGGCTTCTCAATGAGAACATCGACCCCCCGTTCGATGGCCGCAATCGCCAGCGTCCGGTGCGCATCGGTGGAAGAACAGATGACCACCGCCTTCAGCGTTTCGTCGCGGAGCATCGTCGTGATGTCCGCATACGTCTTCGGGATGCCGAATTTTTCGGCGACCAGACGCGCTTTTGCTCTGTCCCGGTCACAGAGCGCAACGACCTCGACATCCGGAAACTTCACCAAAAGGGGGAGATGGATCACCTGCGCTACCCAGCCCACGCCGACGACGCCGATGCGAACCCGGTCCATTAGGGCACCAAGGAAGAGTGAGAAGCCTGCGATGATGAGACTGAGCGGGTGTCCGTGTGAAGGAATTCCCGGACGACGGCGGCGACCCCCTCGGGGTCGAGCCGGAGTTCGGCATAGAGCTCGGCCGGCGTCCCGTGATCGATGAACCGATCGGGAAGGCCGTGGAGCATGACCGACGCCCCCGTGTCCCTGGTCGAAAGATATTCCAGGACCGCACTGCCGAACCCGCCGGTAGTGGTATTGTCTTCCAGGGTGAGGATGCGGGGGATGCGTGACGCAACGTCGTCGAGGAGGCCTTTATCGATGGGCTTGATGAACCGCATATTCACCACTTCGCACGAGATCCCTTCCGCTTCGAGCAGGCTTGCCGCCCGGACGGCAACGTTGACCATCGTGCCGACGGCCAGCAGTGCGACATCGTTCCCTTTGCGAAGCGTTTCCGCTTTCCCGATCGGGATGAGGTCGAATCCCTGCTTGAGAGGGAGGCCAAGGCAATTACCGCGGGGATACCGCAGCGCGATGGGCCCCTCTTTGTGTTTGCTCGCGGTAAACAGCATGTCGCGAAGCTCGTTTTCGTCCTTCGGCGCCATCACGGTCATCCCGGGGATCATACGAAGGTAGCTGAGGTCAAACGCGCCGTGATGTGTCGGTCCATCCGCGCCGACGAGCCCTCCCCTGTCCAGCGCGAAAACCACGTGAAGATGCTGGAGGGCGACATCATGGATGATCTGGTCGAAGGCACGCTGAAGGAACGTCGAGTAGATCGCAACGACCGGCGTGCAACCCTGTGTCGCGAGTCCGGCGGCGAAGGTCACCCCGTGCTGCTCCGCGATCCCGACGTCGTAAAACCGATCGGGCATCGCTTGTTGCAAAATGTCCAGCCCCGTCCCGTCCGGCATTGCGGCGGTGATGCCGACGATGGTCGGATCCTCCTTCGCAAGCTGCGCCAATGCTTCACCGAAAATCTTCGTGTACGAAGGGGGTCCACTCGATTTCTTGAGTGACAGGCCGGTGATCTTGTCGAACGGCGTCACTCCATGAAAATTCTGCGCGTCATGTTCCGCAGGTGCGTACCCTTTTCCCTTTTGCGTGCTGACATGAATCAGGATCGGGCCCCCGTACTCTTTGACTTCACGGAAGATCTGGACAAGCTGCGGAAGGTTGTGTCCGTTGAGGGGGCCGAAATATCTGAACCCCAACGCCTCGAACAGGATCCCCGGCGTGACGATAACCTTGATCCCCTCTTCCAACCTGGCTGCGGCGCGTCGGATCCGATCGCCGAAGCTGTCGAATTTTCCCGCGAGCTCGTACATATTCTTCTTGACCCGGTTGTATCCGGGATTGGCGATCAGGCCCGTGAAATAGTTCGAGATGGCCCAGACGTTTCCCGCAATCGACATGTTGTTGTCGTTCAGGATTACGATCATGTCCTTCTTCAGGAGGCCCGCGTTGTTCATCCCTTCATAGACCATGCCGCCCGTCATCGAGCCGTCACCTACGATCGCCACGACCTTGTAGTGTTCATTCATCCGATCGCGCGCTGCGACCATTCCGAGCGCGGCGGAGATCGCGGTGCTTGCGTGCCCGGCACCGAAAGTATCGTACTCGCTTTCCGATCTCTTCAGGAACCCGCTGAGACCGTGCCGCTGACGAATCGTGGAGAAGCGGTCTTTCCTGCCGGTGACGATCTTATGCGGATAAGCCTGATGGCCGACGTCCCAGACAAGTTTGTCATACGGAGTGTTGAATACATAGTGCAAGGCGACAGTGAGCTCCACCGCGCCGAGGCCTGCGCCGAGATGTCCGCCCGTCTGTGAGACCACTTCGATCAGGTATTCGCGGACGTCGTTCGCAAGAAGCCGAAGATCCGCGAGGGAGATATCCCGGAAATCCGCAGGATCGTTCACCCGATCGAGAATCTGATACTTTTTGTCACTCATTCGGTACATCCGCCGTGTCGTCAATGATTTTGAGCGTGCCTGCGAGATCCTTTTCCAGACGCTTCACTGTCAACGACGCCTGCTGGAGGCGTTGCGCGCAGACACGCGTCAGTGTCAGCCCTTCCTCGTACAGAGCGAGAGATTCCTCGAGAGATGATTTCCCTTCCTGGAGAATATCCGCAATCTCCTCCAGTCGCTGCAGTCCCTCCTCAATGGAGGTCGTCGGCGATGTCTTTTTCTTTGTGGTCATTGTCAGCCGTTCAGTCGATAGTTGACCGTGCGATCCCATCCTTGAACTCCATCTCCACCTTTTCGCCGGAATGGAGCTGCGCAGAACGTCCGATGAGTTCGCCGTCCCGGCGTACCAAGGCGAATCCCCGCTCCAGGGGAAGTCGGGGATCGAGAGCCGCGAGACGTTGCACGATTGCCCGATGACGGGATTCGGTCAGCGTACGTTGATGGGCGACGGCCAATGAAAGGTTTTGTTGAAGATCGTCAATGCGCTGGACATACTGTCGCAGGAGATCGGCCGGTCGGGTAAAACCGTAACTGGTCAAGAGGTGGGCGATCCTCTCTCTACGCTCAGCAAGCTGGTCCTCGACTTCACGTCTGATAGTATACCAAGAATTGGAGAATTGATCAAGAATGGCCCCGCGGTCAGGGACCACCATTTCTGCGGCCGCCGAGGGGGTGGGAGCCCTCAGATCGGCGACATAATCCGCTATTGTGTAGTCCACTTCGTGTCCGACGGCGCTGACCACCGGGACGCGCGACCGTGCCAATGCCCGGGCCACCGGTTCTTCATTGAATGCCCACAGATCTTCCAGCGATCCTCCTCCCCTTCCAACGATTATCACGTCGAGATCAGGGATCGTGTTCAATTCATCGACCCCCGCGGCAATGTCTTCCGCTGCTCCGATTCCCTGGACCTGTGCGCTGCGAAGTATGATTTCCACCGCAGGGAAACGTCTGCCGATGACCGTGAGAATATCCTGAAGCGCCGCGCCGGAAGATGACGTTACGATGCCAATCTTCCGGGGAATTTCGGGAATGGGCCGCTTCCTTGATGGTTCAAACAGTCCTTCCTGTTCCAACTTTTGCTTCAGGCGATCGAAGGCAATTTGAAGTTCTCCCACCCCCAATGGCTTGATGCTTGACGCATCGAGTTGGTACGATCCCCGCGGTTCGTAGACCGTGATACGTCCGCTGACCACGACTTTCATCCCGTCCTGGGGTCGGAAGGTGAGAAGTCCGACTCTGCTCCGCCACATCACCCCGTTCAGCTGCGCCGAAGCATCCTTCAGGGAGAAGTAGAAATGCCCCGAGGTAGGGATCTTGGCGTTCGACAATTCGCCGGTAACGACAACCGAAGGATAGCCCAGTTCAAGAGTGGACTTGATACGGCGGGTAAGCTCGGAAACCGTGAATGCCAGCGGCTCTTTTGTCGCTGAACGATGTGGTGTGAGAGTCATGCGTTGAATATACGCCTTTTTCTGCCTTTCTGCATTTTCCCCGGATCACTATCGGCCATTGTTCACTGTCAACACGCTCTCGATCCTTTCAGGAAAACTCCGTATCTTTGCATTCCAACACTGGGAGGCTTCATGAAGCTGGACGTCCTCGCAATCGGGGCACACCCCGATGATGTCGATCTTTCGTGCGGAGGAACAGTCATCAAATTGGGAAGACAGGGAAAACGCGTGGGCGTTCTTGACATCACGCGTGGCGAGCTCGGAACGCGCGGGACTCCTCAGCTTCGCAAACAAGAGGCGGAGGATGCGGCGGCCATTCTCGGTGCCAAGGTGCGCGAAAATCTCGAAATCCCCGATGGTAACATCGAAAGCACGATGGAGAACAAACTGCGCATGGTGGCGGCAATTCGTCGGCATCAACCGGATGTTCTCCTGTTCCCCTATTGGAAAGATCGACACCCGGACCATGAACGGGCCTATACTTTATGCCGTGAATCCTGGTTCCTGGCGGGTCTGGAAAAAATAAAGACGCAGGAAGAGGGAATTGACCAGAAGCCGTGGCGCCCCCGGGCCTATTACCATTACATGCAGTGGTATGAGTTCGTGCCGACGTTTATCGTCGACATCAGCGAAGAATTTGATCGTCGCATGGAATGCGTCCGCGCGTTCCGCTCGCAATTCTACGATCCTTTGAGCCGAGAGCCGGAGACCGTGCTCAGCACCCCCGAGTTTCTGGAAATGCTGAAAGACCGAATGGCATACTACGGCGATAAAATCGGCGTTCCCTACGGTGAGCCGTTTGCTTCTCCTCAACCCATCAAGATCGACGACATCCACCTGCTCAACACATGAGTGCCCCCTTCCACCCGATCTTGATTCATTATCCGATTGCTCTTCTCACCACGGCTGCTCTCCTCGAGATTTCCGCCGTGCTTTTCAAAAGCGCCGATCTCTCGCGCGCGGGATGGTGGGTACAGCTCGCGGGAACAGTGGGAATTCTGCTTGCCGTGCTCACTGGGATTGTCGCGGAAAACGCCTCTCCCATTCCCGCAACCGCGGCGAACGTCATGGACCTTCATGAGGAGCTGGCCTTCGTTTGCGCATCAGCCTTCGCGGCACTTCTCCTTTGGCGCGTTTCCGCGCGCACCCGGATCCCGGGGACGTCGCCGTGGCGTTATCTTGTCGCCTATGTCGCCGCGGTGGCGCTTCTGGCACTCGTGGGATGGTACGGGGGAGAACTTGTGTTCCACTACGGAGTAGGGACGCTCACGAGGTGATTGCCGGAGAGAGTGCAAGCCGTCACAGTACTATAAGGTTGCGCCACAATACGGTTTCGGTCCCCGGAGCTCATCCCCGCGCTCTCGCCACCGCGCGAAGGGGAGATGGGGAGAGCGGGAGACCTGGAGATCATTGTCAACGGATCAAGAACATCTTCCGGACGGCAGAGTACGAGCCTGCGGTGAGTCTGTAAACGTACACGCCACTTGCAAGGTTTGTCCCGTCAAAAGCAAACGTATATTTCCCCGCGGGGTACTGGCCATCGGCGAGCGTTGCCACCTTGCGACCGAGAATGTCGAATACCTCCAGTCGAACCTCACTGTCCCCTGGCCACTGTCCACTGATGACTGTTTTCGGATTGAACGGATTCGGATAGTTCTGCCACAGGGCGAACCGATCAGCCACGGCAGGACGCGTCGACGGCGCGTCGGTGGCACCGACCCCGGCATTCAGCCATGCAGTGTACCAGAGTGAGGCGACACTGACAGTCGCGTGCTGAATCAACTGTTTTGTGAACCCCCCTGTTTTATCCCAAAGGGCAGCGTAGTACGTTGACGGAGGCTGCTGTGAGCCATTCCAGCCTGAAGTCGCCTTCGCATACGTGTCGGCCTGGAGTATCGAATCGACGTAGCCATGGGCGAGGAGAATCGCCGCGAACCCTTCCTGAAAGACATCGGAAACGTAGTGCACCGAATCCTGGGATACGACGATCTCTCCTTGATACGCATTGATCATACCTGTTTCGTAGCGCGAGTGAATTCCGTTGTTGCCCGACTGCGCTCCGTCATAGTTTACTGTGCAGTGTAGCGGCTGGTGGCCATCGCCGATATAGTGTCCGATATCGGCAGCCGTTTCGTACGCCTTCGTCCAATCCCCCCGATGAATCTGCTGTGTGAGCGAGTCTTCAGACCAGACGATCGCCCAGGGAAGGATCCCGATATCCGATACCGTGTTCCAGCCGTACAGGCTGGTCAGTGAATCGATGTTGCCGGTAAGATGCGCATAATCTGGATACGACTCGAGATCGACAAAATGCTTCGGCGCTTCGGTCGGGTCTGCAGATTTCCGGGTGTCTGCGTCGCTTGCATGGTTCATCAGATATGTTTGCTGCGACACGAGTTGGCTCATGAACACCGGAAGATGGATGACGGAGTTCTTGTTGATGATTTTGTGAGCGGTGGCTCCCCAGGAAAACGCCTGGCTCGCGCCGATAATGAGGCTGGGGATTATTGCGAACCAATGGTGCGTGCGGGAGGTCATCATGGTCGTTGTCAGGATACGAAACACAATCGCCTCTTCACGGCTCATGAAGAGGCGACAGGATGTAAGAACGTTATAGAAGATACGCACTGGCTGGTCCGGAAGCAAGTCCGCCCCGGTCGGGCGCAAGCATCCGAAAGCGACTATCGCGCCAGTTCGTCGAACGCCACGGCGGTCTCAATGCTCGCCGGGGTCTCAGGCACAGCTTCGCTCCGGACCACGGGCGAACGGCTTTCCTGGAAGCGGCGATAAATCGTGACACAGAATCCGATCAGGAGAATCATGAGGCCTGACCAGACCAGATTGATGAAGGGCTTCACGGTCGCCTCGACCACGAGAATGTCCCCCTTCCCGGAGGCAGCCTGCTCGGCTGCCTGCGAGACGGCGATATCCTTGACGGAGATTTCGATCGTGGAATTCTCGCGATTGTCCTGATCCGGTCGCAACTGGCCGAGCGTAAACTCGTAGGCGTTCTCGAACGTCGCCGGCTCGTCCTCCATCTGTCCCTTTTTGATGGACTTTTTCGGAACGATCTGCTCCGAACCCGCTCCCTTCCCGCTCACGAGGAGCTTTGCGCCGATTTCCACATCCTTTCCTTCGAGCATCGCTTCGCGTTGGTTCTCCGGGAAATCGAAGTCGACGAACTTCACGCGAACGTTTCCAATTGTCTTCTCTTCACCGAGCTTCAGCGTTGCGGTGGTAATTCCCGCATTCGTCACGCTCGACGGCTGCTCCAGTGACAGGGGCGCAAGATAGAAATCGTGCGAGTACAGGTTGCGGATATCCGGATTCCGCATCAACCCGTCATTGTATTTGCTGTAATACATGATGGGAGAAACCGTGAAGGATTCCCCGTCTTTGGACCCGACCACACGAAAAGTATATTTGTCGTTTCCAATGGGTTCGTAGCCGACATAGGTAAGCGTATAGCCGAGAACCTGCTGCGGTTTGTTCTGCTCCAGCGAAACGGTTTCTTTGTTCTGGAATTTCGATGACGTCGCAAAGCCGACAAACATAATGGCCAGGCCGATATGGGCAATCGCGCCTCCGGCGAACTTTGGATTCCCCTTGACGATGCGCCAGCCGACGAGCACGTTGGCGACGAAGGCGAAGACCGCCGCGAAGAGGAACACGCCAACGATGATCTCCGCATCAGCAATGACGGAAATCGTTACGCTGGCAACTAGCCCGAAGATTGATGGAACGATCAGTGATCTCAGGAATTCCTTCCTGTTGGACCGGGACCACCAGAGCAATTGTCCGATCCCTGTCAGGAGCCCGATCAGGATGCCGAGCGGGATGGCCGTCGTGGAATAGTACGAAGTGTCGACGGCGCTCTTCTTACTGTAGAGGATGTCCGTGATTAGCGGCGAGGAGGTCCCGACGATCACCAGGATGGCCGTTGCAACGATCGTCAGGGCACCCAGAAACAGGGCGAACTCTCTCGACAGATACGAATGCTCTGTCGTCGGCCTGGGGAATTCCTTCCAGCGCAAAGCCATCATGCCGAGGGCGAGGCCGAAGAAAAGGACGATCATCGCCACCAGGAGCCAGTATACGAGCATGCCCGGATCGACGAACGAATGCACGGACGTATCACCAAGAACGCCGCTTCTCGTCAGAAACGTGGAGTAGACCACCATGAGAAACGTGAACATCGTCAGCACCAGACTCGTGCGAAGAAACCGCCCGGTCTTTCGTTGCGTGAGAATTGTATGGAGCCCGGCAATGCCGAAGAGCCACGGAACGAGGGAAGAGTTTTCCACGGGATCCCAGCCCCAATACCCGCCCCAACCCAGAGTTTCATAGGCCCAAAAGCCACCCATCATGATCGCCGTCCCCAGAATCAGGCAGCCGACGACGAGCCAGGGTGTCGCAGGTTTGATCCAATTGCGGTAATCCCTTTTGATCAGCGCAGCCACCACGTAGGCGTAGGGCACCCCCATGGACGCGAATCCGCTGAACATCACCTGCGGGTGAATGACCATCCAGTAATTCTGGAGAAGGGGGTTCAAGCCACGGCCGTCCGCGGGGACGAATCCGGCCGCAATCTGCCCGGGGAAGCTGTCCCACACGAGTTTGAAGGGGCTTTTCACCGTGATCATGACCAGGAGGGAGAGGAGGATCAGACTATAGACACTCATCACCTCGGGCTCGTAGCCGTTTTTCGAGGAATTCCTCAGAAGCAAAATGCCGAAGAAGGAAGTGTACAATGTCCAGAGCATGAAGCTTCCCTCCTGACCGGCGTAAAAGGTTGATATCAGGAGAGGAAGAGAGAGCTCTTTCGAGCTGTAACTCCAGACGTAGGTGTATTGGAACTGGTGGGTGAGTATGAGCGAGAGAAAGTACCCGGCCGTCGCCACGATCGTGACAACAGTGACAAGGTAGAGTGCCCGGCCTGAAATGAGAAGGTTCTGAGTGCGGCGCTTTCGGTACACCACATAGCTGAGGATGGACGCAAGACACGTCACAAAGGCAATGTTGACAAGGACGCTGCCAACCATGGTGAACCTCGGGCAAAAGTGTTTGTGAAAGAACGGAACTCTACTGAAAAACGATAAAGACGGACAACAGAGCGCCTCCTCCCGTTTCCGTCTCCACGCCCCCTGTAGAACGAATTGCAATTCAGCCACAGCTCTCTGCCAACTGCCTACTCCTTACTGCATACTCCGTGCAACTTCCTGACTCCCCCCCGGAACTCTGCGGGCTAACCCTGCTTCTTGATATCCGACGCCTGCGCCTCATACTTCGATGGGCATTTGGTCAGGACCTCAGACGCATGAAAAAATCCGTCGTCGGTAAATCGTCCCTTTGCGACAATGCTCGGCGCCAGCTCAAAATTATTCGGCTCCGCGCCATCGAGGATCACCTTGCACTCCTTCCCGGCGTCATCGGCGAGATAGAAGGTAAACTGTGCAGTCTGCGGATTGAAGGATGATCCCTTCTCTTTGACCCATTGCCCCTTCAACTGAACTTTCTTGTGCTTTTGCATGGCGCCCGTCACGTCGGTGTATTCGACATTGCTCTGAAGAAAGGACACCGAGCCGAACGCAATAAAGAGTACGATGACAGCCGATGCGATCACGAATTTCCACTTCATTGCCTCAACTCCTCACGGTATTCATCGTTCAACAAATTCCGGCCGATCATGGCTTCCGGTCTTCGAGTTTTTTCAGCCGGCCATCGAGACGGAAGAGATAAAAGTAAATCCCCAACCAGATGATGAGTACTACCAGAAGAACGACGTACAACGGCTGCTGGCCAAGGAATTCAAGCACGCTTGAGTTCTCCTTCCTGATTCATCGTGAGGGATTCCATGCGGCGGATGCGCACCTGCAGCGTAAAGATCCAGTAGTACAACCCGGTGAAGCCCGCCAGCGAGGCGAGGAACACCAGGAGCATGGTCGCATTCATGTAGATCTTCCCCTGCGTGTTGATGATCGGATCGGGGTGCAGGCTCGCCAGGACGCGCGGCATGATGAACATGAAGAACGGCATCGTCACCGCTGCAAGAATCGAATAGACCGCCGAAAGCGAGGCGCGTTTCTCTTCGACTTCGACTGCCGAACGGAGCGCGAAGTACGCCCCGTAAATCAGGAGCAGAACAAAGATCGAAGTTTCACGGGGATCCCAATTCCAGAACGATCCCCAGCTGAACTTCGCCCAGATCGAGCCCGTGACCGTTGCCAGGAAGCAGAAGAGAAAGCCGAGCCCAGCCGCCGTCGACGATTTCACATCGTCGTCGGGATTGCGTTTCCGGAGATACTTGATCCCGTACACCATGCTCGCCGCAAACGCCATGAAACTCAGCCATGCCGTCGGCACATGAAAGAAGATGATCCGAGCCTTTTCGCCCAACCCCTGTACCACGGGGTATTCGTACCAATGCTGCGGCTGAGGAACCATCGGCAGTACGATCGCCAGAACGACAACCGTCGTGATCCATATGCCGAGAAACCAGCGCATCGTTGAGTCAGTCCTTCCAGACATAGTCAAAAACTAACAGTGAGACGGCAATGACCACTACAATATAGGAAATGAGGATCTGAAATTCACCATACGCCTCTTCAAAGAACGCCCCGTCTGCGGCCAGGCGGGTGCCGCTGATCACCGTGAGAACAAGGGGCAACAATATTGGAAACGACAATACGGGGTACAAGGTTCCCTTTGTGCTCGCCCGGGCGATTATTGCGGCAATAATCGTCGCCGCTGCCGCAAACCCGAGCCCGCCGAAAGCGACCACGACCACAAAGATCGAAAAAGTCTTGATCACAAACCCGTTGATCAACAACGAATAGAGCCCAACCGTCAGAATATCGAGTCCGGTCACCAGAACGATATTGAAAAGAAGCTTTCCGACATACACCGCGCTGCCACGGGATGTCAGCTGAAGCGTCATGGACGTCCCCCGCTCTTCTTCGGTAACAAACGTACGGGAGAGTCCGGACATCGCCGAGAAGAAAACGACGACCCAGAGCATGCCGCAGAGGACGTCGGGACGGACGCTTTCGTTGCCGATCGAAAAGAGAATGATCGAAATCGTCGTCACCACGAACATGAGGAGCGCGCTGATCGCGTAACGCGTTCGAAGCTCGGACCGCCAATCCTTCAGGAAAATTGCGGCGACGGATCTGAGCCAGATCGTGGCTGTGGTGTTACGGGCGGGCATCGAGGTCCACTTTCGTATCGTATTCCTCTACATCGGTCAGGTCGTTTGTCGCCACGACCAGTATTCCGTGTTCGCGCTGTCGGCGCATCACCCGGCGCACGAGCGCAATTCCTTCGGCGTCCAGGTTCGTCATCGGTTCGTCGAGGAAGAGGATCCCGGGACGATGAATCAACGCGAATGTCAGTTTGATCCTCTGCTTCATTCCGGATGAGAATGTGCGGAGAGGCTCGTCCGACCGATGACTGAGCGCCACTTCCTCGAGGAGTTCAGAGACACGGCCGGAATCGGCGGGCGCGCCGCGAAGCGCAAGGGCGAGGCCGAGATTTTCGCGGGCGCTGAACTCTTCGTAGAGCTGAACGTAGGGCGAAACAAGGCCGACGTGCGACGGCCAATCAATCTCGGGCACATCGTGCCCGTTCGACACGATGGCGAGTGCCCCTGCACTCGGCGTCAGCACGCGGCAAAGAAGCTTCACGAGCGTTGATTTTCCAGATCCATTGCGCCCGCAAATCAATACCGTGTTCCCCGTCTCGGCGTCGAATGTCACCCCGTCGAAGATCATCCTCCGATTGAAGGTCTTTCGGAGCCCCGAGGCCGTGAGGTGGACAGTCATTGCGCGTTCCTCAGGATCACGAATTTTCCGGTGATTGTTCCGCCAGAGTACTCCAGCGTGAAGTAGTAGACCCCCGACGAGGCCCGTTTCCCCCGCAGGGTTGTCCCGTCCCAGGAAAAGACTGTCTTTCCGAACAGCGTCCCGGGCACAAGGCTGTTGTCAAAAACAAGACCCATGGCGCTATCATAGATGCGCAGCGTGGCAGAAGCGATATCGGCAGGAATATACAACCGTGAGCTGCCGTCATTCCGAAACGGATTAGGAAACGGTACGCCGCTCTTTAGTCCGGATACGCTTGATCCCCCGCCGGCGACGACCCAGGATTTCCAGACAGTCGGATCGTCGTACGTCACGGCATAGTAGCACCCGTCCACAACGTGTTCGAAACTCGCATCGCTCTGACGATTGCCCAGGGTCAGCGTGTATGAGCGCTGGGGAACGGTCGGATTCAGCGCCGTCGCAGCATCCAGATTGGTGACGATCACCGTTCCCGTGTCTGCACCTGCGGCAATGTCGTAGTACCTGCCGCTCAATGACGGCAATGCGCCGTTCAAGGACTGTCCACCGCCCGAGGAGTTAAAATCGATGCCGGAGGCGGCGATCCGCGGATACAGGTTGCCCTTCGGGTAATACATGTCGGGCTTCGATCTCCCTGCTGTATAGTAGTTCCAGAGATTCCATTCAGAAAACACTGATGCGAAGTTTGTTCCGTGCCGACCGATAACCGTCTGGTTGGCCCCGAGAGGAGCTTCATTCTGTATCTCCTCCCAAATTTCTCTCATGATGTCACGCCCGAATTCTTTCGAAAGGTAGACGCCCCAGAGACACCGACTGTACATGATGATGTCATTGGACGTAAACGGGGTGCCCGGATTCTGGAAGTGTCCCCACGCGGCGCGCACATAGTTCAAATAGTCGGTGACTGCGGGAAACACCATGGTCTCCATCCATGTCGACGTGAGTTCATAAAAATACGTCTCGTTCATCCAGTATCCATAATTCCCAAGTTGGATTGCATGGTGAAACTCATGGGCGAGGGTCACTCGAAGCGCAGGGATGCCTTTGTTGGAGTCCGGCGATACGAAAGAAAAATCGTTGTCGATCGTCAGGTAGCTTGTATACCTTCCGCCGTCCTGCCGGGAGTCCAGCTGGACCTCCGGCGTTGTTTCACCATATTCGCCGCCCAGATCGACAATATAGACATCATACTCCGGTCCACCACCGGCAGAGCCGTCTGACGGAGGCGCAAGGTACCCGAGGGTGTCGACTTCATAGCTGTAAACAGCGTTGGCGATGTTGAGGACGGAGTCGACGAAGCCTTCTGCAGATCCTGGAATGGGAAGGTGCGACGGATCAAGGAGGGAAGGTGTTTGGGAGCCGACAGTGTCATAGTGGACTGTAAAATGTCCCACGGTGCGGTGTTTCTGCCGCTCCGTGCGGTCGAGGATTTGCTCGAGGGACGGCAGGAGCGATGCCGGCGCCGTTGCGCGCGATCGAAACGCGGCGACGCAAAGGGAAAAACCGCATTTCACGGGACCGGTGCTGTCGTACGGAACGTCCAGAGCCTGTCGGACCGCTGCGCGTGCAATGGCGGCCCGCGTCTGGGGAACGGATGACGCCCATCCATTGCCCCCTGGGGAAAAGAGAAAAACGAGAGTGCAAAAGATGACACGCCGCCAACGCCGGTGGACGAGTTTCTTCACTCGCCGTTCCTCCGGAAAGGATCCACGAGTACGCGTACCGTGCCGGCTCGGGTGTCAGTGATCACCAGATCGCTGCCATCAGAATGGCGAAGGTGGCCCACCGCGAAATCCCCCACGTTCTCCGCCGCCGCAATCGGCACCGGCGCGGCAAACCCATAGTCTTCATCTCCGCGGAAGAGAAAGATCGTCTTGCGCGATGCATCGGCAACCACCAGATCTGTCGTCCCGTCTCCGTCAACGTCTCCCAGGGCCATTGCCGTGCCGTCGAGAGGGCGAAAGCCTTTTATCCATTGCACCGGTGCCGCCAGCGTGTCTCCGCTGATGGTGAAAACGGCGATCCTGTCCGAAGGATCCCGCATCGCAATGGCGGCTGTGGACACGGACGTGTTGCTGACCGCGCCCCAGGAAAGCAGGAAGGTGCTCGATGTCGAATCAGGATACGAGAAGACGGGGCGCAAGCTCCCGAATTCGAACTGGGAGGTGGCCGTTGACGCATAGACGGTCGTCCGGCCGGACTGGGGATCATTCGTCGCGAAGAGAGCGGCAAGCCCTCCGGTATGCAGATCCCGCCTCGCTGTCGCGGCCAGCACCGTTGACGCCACGGATGGCCGAAAGGCGCGTTCCAGGAATTGCCGCCTGCTCAGTTGCTGGAGGAATGTCAACAGGACGCCGTTCCCCACGTCTTCATGGGAGCGCAACAAGATCTCAATGCGCCGGAGCGCGGGATTGAATGACGCTCCGAGAACCTCCGGCCTTCTTCCCGCAGGCATCGCAACCGTGGAGGAACTCGATCGGTCTCCGTGCATGGTGACGACGCGAACGTGTCCTGCGATCGCATCCGATACAACAAAGCCCGCCTCGTTCCCTTCCATGGGTGCAACAGCCGACGGCGAATCACCGACCAATGTCGATTGCTGCGCGTGGAACCGGCCGTTCCCTTTATTCAGCAGGACCGATACGGTGTTCGAGCCTTCGTTTGCGACAAGGATGTCGGGAAGCCCATCGCGATCGACGTCCGCCAAGGCCACGCCCCGCGGGTCCAACCCGACAGGGTATACAGTATCCTGACGAAGCGGCATGGAGCGGGCCTCGTTGAAGAGGACACAAAGACGCTTCGACCGATGATCGACGCCGATCAGGTCCGGCGAGCCGTCGCCATCGATGTCCGCCAGCGTCCACGTGCCTGCTACCGCTGGCGCGAAGTACTGCGTCCGTTCCGGCCACGGCGCCGCAAACCCCGACCGCACGAGGATTCCATGGTCCGTACTGGTCACAATCTCCGGGATGTGGTCTGCGTCGATATCCTTGACGATGACACCTTCGGGGGGAGACGGGCATTCAATAATCGCGCTATTGACAAAGTCGCCAAGGGCATTCCCATCATACACGAGAACCCGTCGTGCCGACGGCAGAGTGATCGCGAGACGCACCGTACGTTTGGAGGTGACCGGCCCGAGGCTTAACAATCCCGGCTCGCCCGGCAATGCAATCGAGAGTTGTTCGGAAAACACCATGCGCGAAATGCCGTAAAACACATCGAGCTTGTTGGAAAGCCAGTCAAGAAGGAACACATCGTTGACTCCGTCACCATCCAGATCGCTGACCTGGATGTCACTCACCGAGATGTCCGGAAAGAGGACGGGGCCGCGCTCGAATCTCCCGTTTCGCCTGTTGATCAGTGTTGTCACCCCTGCGGACGTACGACCGAAGAAGAGCAGGTCCTTTCTTCCGTCGCTGTTGATGTCGCCGACTGCCATGCGTTGTGCGGGGGGGACAACATAGGCGGTTTGGGCAAAGCCCTTTCCGGTCCGCCGGATGACCCGAACGACTCCGCCATTGCCGTCCATAGTCACATATTCGACATTGCCGTCGCCATCGAGATCCGCACTCAGGAGCGCATCCTGCGTGGAGGGCAGGCGACAGGTATCGGTGGGAGTCAGGGTGCCATCGGCATCCACGCGGAAGAACAGGATGTACGGGGAGGTTGAGGGTAACACGACAACTTCGGAGGGTCGCACCTGCGACGCCGGCACAACGGCAAGAGCGCGGACGTTCTGGCTCAAAGGCTCATCGCTGCGGTGCGCGAAAAAACAAATGGACCGCTGCGACCACGCCTGAACGCTCCAGAGGACGTTCAACGCAAACAAGCCGGCAACAATGCGTTGACCGGCCTGACCGCCGCAGCCAACGGCGTCAGACTCCTTCGACGCGCCTGATTCGCCCATGCCCTTCCCTCACCTCCTGGGGCGGTGCTGCAAGCGATGCTCCCGCCGCTGAAGCGCTTCGTCGTATCGTCTGTGCTCTTCTTCGGTCTCGGGGACAACCTGGGACACCGGCACGGGTCTTCCCTGTTCGTCAATCGCGACGAATGTCAGGTATGCGTTGTTTGCCCGCCGGGGTTGATCACCCGGATGACCCATGCCTACGACAAGGACACCGATTTCCATCGACGTGTTGAACGCCCGGTTCACCGATGCATGAAGCTCCACGATTTCGCCGAGCTTGATCGGGTAGTGAAAGTTGATTTCGTCCACGGATGCTGTGACGCAAACGCGGCCGGAAAGTCGTTGGGCGGCAATCGCCGCCGAAATATCGATCCAATGCATCAACGTCCCTCCCAGCAGATTCCCGAGCTGATTCGTATCGTTCGGAAGCACGATCTGGGTGGTCGTCACCTGCGTATCTTTAACGCGGCGTGTTGGCAGCGTGGTCATGGATCACAGTTGTGGTGGTTCGGGGACTGTCCGTTGGACGGGGGAAGCGCCCGTGTCGACGTTGTTCCCCAGTTGAACCTCCCGTTCCGCGGTCTTGCCGATTGCTTCGAACCGGCCTCGAAGAACGCTGTTGGGGTACTTCGTGAGGAACCGGTCGATCTCGTCCTTGGCCTCGCGGTAGTGATGGCGCGACATTAGGAGATCAATCTTCCCCTGGTATGCGAGAGGCGCGTATTCGGTGTCGTGATATTTTTCGATCACTTCATCATAGCTCATCAGCGCGGCACGGTAATACTCCATGACCGTGTACAAACGGGCGGTCTCATACTGCTTTTTTGCGAGGCGGACGGTGAGGTCTTTGATTTTCTCGTCGGCGTCCGCGACGTTCTTGTTCTTGGGATAGTATTCGACAAACGTCTGGAACTCGTCGATGGCCTTCCGCGTGTATTCCTGATCGAGCGACGAGCGCGGCGAAAGATCGTAGTAACACAGCCCCAGCTTGTACTGCGCGTCACCCATGCGCGGACTTGCGGGGTAATTGCGCTTCAATACCTGGTATTCAAAAGCGGCCAGGAGGTACTCCCCTCGGTCGAAGCGGCACTCCGCGAGGTAATACTGTGCCTCGGGTGCGACCGCACTCCCCTGGTTCTGAAGCGTGATGACCGTGAACTCGTTGATTGCCTCGAGGTAGTCCCGGTCGTCGTAAAGCGCTTTGGCATGCTTGAAACGGTCCTCCGCGGTCAATTCTTTTACTGCTTCCGACGAACCGCATCCCGAAAGCGACAACAGCATCATGACGACAACGGCCGCCGCAAAGGCGGTGGAGAGCGTTCCACGGACACTCATGATCTTCTCTTCACGTAGACGATAGTGCTGAATGACCCGATATGCTCCATCACAGTCCGGTATTCCGGACCGGGCGCAAGAAACCGGGGTTGATAATCCGCGCGCAACGGGAGACACCGGACCTGGATCGCGAGGTTGCCCCCGGACCTGGCAAACTCGAGGGAGAGCGCAAAACTCCGCTGAGTCCAATATTCGAAAGGTTGCTTGAAAACGCAATTGCCCAGAGACGGCGCCATAATCCCGTTGTGCCATACGGCCGGCGCAAACGGAACGTGCGGGTGATGCCCGAGAACCACGTCCGCCCCGGCGTCGATCGCTTCCCGGGAAAACCGGAGGATCTCCGGAGCGGGATACCGCCCGTACTCTTTTCCACCATGAATGCTGACGATGACAATGTCAACGCTGTCCCGCACCGCACGGATCACCGGGAACATCTTCCCGGTATCGGCAGAGGCAATCCACCGACTCCAGCGGTCATCGCTCGCTCCGTTAATGAGTTCCGTGCAGGCAAGGAGCGCGAAACGGATGCCGTGAGACTCGAGAATTGCCGGCCGGTAGACATCCGTCGTATCGCCTGCCGACCCTGCATGCGCGATCCCCTCACGATCGAGGAACTGACAGGTCTGCTGCGCCGCCGCCACCCCGAAATCCAGGGCATGGTTATTCGCTGTTGAGACCACAGTCACACCCCCGAGACGAAGTGAACGCGCACCCGACGGTGGACCGGTAAAGACGGTGTTTGACCGCGGATCTTCCGTCAGTCCATGCTGATCGGAAAGATTCGATTCGAGATTCGCAAAGACGATATCGTAGGTCCGGAGCGTATCACGAAGGTGAAGCCAGGGATAGAGCGTGTCGCCCCGCAACAGCACCTGCCCCACGTGCCGTCCGAGATTTACGTCGCCCAAACAGAGCATCCGGACTCTGGCCGAGTCCGGCATCCCTTCGTTTCCTGGAGCCGCTCCTGGTGCCGCGCTCGCGTCGATCAAAACAACGCAGGCTACCAGCGCTACCAACACAGACGCCTTGAACCGCTTCGCTTCGAATGCCGCTCTCACCCGTTCTCAGCTCCTCACATGGAAGAGCAGCAACACTGACACCGCCACTGCTCCGATCATGATCATGGGCTCGGCAAAGGTCGAGAAGAAACCTTCCCGCGGAACTTCTCCCCTCGTCGCAGGTATTGAAGCATCTTCGAGTCTGGAAATGTCCGAGACTTCGATCGTATCGCGGGACGAAGTGGCGTACTCAGCGCTGCTCAACACCTTTCCCGATCGCCGGTCTGCGATCAGCGCTTGAATGCGCAGTTGCACGATGCGGTCGACAACCCGTTCCCCGAACAAGGAAGGTCTGCGCCCCTCTTCATAGGATACCCCCATTGCCGATATTGTGCATTCGGCCGAGATATCGCCGTCACGGAGCACGGCTTTCCGGGTCCCGTTACTCAACCCTTGTGTCAACGCACTGAGAAGTATCCAGGCCTGATCACTCGGACGAAGGATAATTTCGATGGAAGCCGAATCCTCTCCCCCAAGGCTCTCCCCCATTTGCCTTCCTAATTCTCTCGCCTGCAATTGAAAGATCGAAAGATTTGAGCGTGGCATTTCTTCACAAAGAACCCGGGGGTCCACGATGTTCGTCGTCAACAGGATGAGTGTCGAAACACCAACAGCGGCCTTCCGCGATAGTGATGTCCGCACAATCATGGGTCTTGGATAGGTCAAAGACTCCTCACACTGCCTGCGTCATTACTTGTTCATGCCGTCTTCGGCGGCGTGTCGGGAGAAACACGTTCCTTCTTGCGATACATGATTCCAATTGGCACAATGACGCAATACCCAGCAACGAGAAGAATCGGCGCAAGCACCAGGGGAAGAAATCCCTCAACGGATCCCTCGAGCATGGCTAAGTAGCCGACTACGATGACCAACAAGCCAATGCCGATAATCCGAAAATTCTCTTTGCCAAGGGGCAGGATGTCTTCTTTGCTCAACCGACGCTTCTGGGGCTCTTTCCTTCGGATGGGCTTTGCCATGACACGAGACTCCTCGCTAATTTTGAAGATCCACGTTGTCCCTAATAAAAAGCCCAGCGCTGGGGGGAACGCCGGGCTCGACCTATGAATTTACAACAGCCAGGGGATAAACTGTCGTAAAGGTCGCCTTTAAAGATAGCGTTTCCACAGTGAATGTCAAGTTCTTTTTTCCTTGTTACCGATGTTTGCTCCTTCTCTCAGCCCCTGCAATGCCGCCGTGCGGATTCCATCGCTTCTCGCCCTGGGAACGCCAGATGGGCGAAATCAGCGTTGTTGGAGAATGCCATCCGCGATCCGGAGTACCCTGTCCGCACGCTTCGCAAGAGACTCATTGTGCGTCACAATTATAAACGTCTGACCGGTTCTCTTGTTGTACTCCCATATCAGATTGTGTAAAATTTCAGCATTTGCACTGTCCAGATTGCCTGTCGGCTCGTCTGCAAGAACAATCCCGGGCTCGTTCATAAGAGCCCGTGCAACGGCCACCCGTTGCGCCTCCCCCCCCGACATTTTCGGCGGTTTCTGTTCCGCGCGATCTTCCAACCCAACCTCCTTGAGCAACGCGATCGCTCGTTCCCGCACGTCGGAGAGTGGTTTTCCCTGAATAAGCGCCGGCATGGCCACGTTTTCAAGGGCGGTGAACTCAGGGAGCAGATGATGGAATTGGAAGACAAAACCGATGCGATCGTTTCTCAGGTGGGCGAGCTGGTCGTCCCCCATCGAAAAGAGATCGTTCCCCTCGAACGAAACCTCCCCGGATGTGGGCCTGTCCAGCGTTCCGATGATGTGGAGCAAGGTGCTCTTCCCGGCCCCGGACGCACCCACGATCGCGATCATTTCCCCTTTTGCGACGTCAAGGCTCACCCCCCGAAGCACGACAAGCTTGCTGGATCGGTCTCTCCCAATTTGGAAAGCCTTCGTCACATTCTGCACAGTCAGGATGGATGACGGGACACCGGCGGGTTTTGAAAACGGTTTGTTCATTCCCATCGAATTGCCTCGACCGGTTGGAGCGCTGCAGCGCGAAAGGCCGGATACAGCGAAGCCAGGGTGCTGAGTATGAGTGATGCGAACGAAACTGAGAAGAAATCCATGAGACGGAACTCAACGGGAATGGCTGGAATAATGTAAACGGAAGTATCAAGCGGAAAGAGGCTGTACCGGATCTGGAGGTAGCAAACCAGGTAGCCGATAAGGAGCCCTGCCACCGTCCCGAGCGTACCCACCAGGACGCCTTCGACCATGAAGACGCGGATGATGCTCGCCCTTGTTGACCCGAGGGCCTTCAGGACTCCAATGTCCCGCCGTTTTTCGATGACTCCCATGGTGAGAGAGCCAAGAACATTGAATGTGGCGACGCCGACGATCAGGCATAAAATGATATAGGCGCTCCATCGTTCCACCCTCATCACCGAATAGAGACCCTTATGAATGTCATACCACGTGGACACGGTGAACGACGGCGGGACGATTTTCAGCAGCGATGCCTTCACCTGATCAGCCTCTGAAAGATCGTGAAGCCGGATCTCGATGCCGGTGACACTCGCTCCGAGGTCAAAGAGGCGTTGCGCGGTCTCCAGGGAAACGTACGCATAGTGAGCATCATAGTCCTTGTTTTGGGAATCGTAGATCCCGACCACTGTGCAGCGCTGGGTCAAGGGCTGGCCAAACTGCATGAGCATCGCGTCGACGCCCACCGGGCTCACGATCGTGAGATCGCTCCCGACAGTCGCTCCCAGTCGATCGGCGAGCGCCAGTCCGAGGACGATGCCGTTCCGTCCCGGGGCGTCGTTGAACCTGAATCTCCCCAGAACGATGCTCCGGGCGACACCTGAGACCGAACCGATCGTCGAGTCCGACACGCCCCGGATCTCCACGACGCGGTTGACGGACGGCGTCATCAACAATCCTTTGCCCGTCGCCACTGGAGCTGCCGCCTCCACGCGAGGATCGGAGCGAATTTCTTGAACGAGGGAAGGGCTGATCGTGATGCTTGCGCCTTGTTTCGCTTCGACCCGCAGATGAGGGTCAAACGAAACCAGCACATGGGTTACCACGCCATTGAAGCCGTTGAAAACCGAGAGCACGATGATCAGTGCTGCGACGCCTACCGTGATGCCGATGACGGACACCATCATAATTATGCTGATAAAACGGAGCTGGCGCTTCGATCGGAGGTACCGCTGTGCTATGAACCGTTCGTAGCGCATCAGGAGAACCGGATGGCGGTGACCGGATTGAGCCGTGCTGCCAGACGGGCCGGGAGAAGCGCCGACACCATACAAAGGCCGATTGCGAGCGCGGAGACAAGCAAGAACTGTTCCGGTCGCAGGAGAATCGGGACGGTGGTCATGAAATACACGTCGCTTGGCAGTGAAAAGAAATGGAACTCAAGCTGTGCGAAACAGAGCAGAAAAGCGAAGAGATTCCCCAGGACCGTTCCGATCACGGCGATCGTGAAACCCTGTCGGAGGAAGATCCAGGTAATGCCCCATTGCGTGGCCCCCATCGATCGAAGAACTCCGATCTCCCGCGTTTTGTCGAGTACCATCATCAGGACGGTTCCGATGATATTGACCGTAGCGACGATGATGATCAGTCCGAGGATGATGGGGATCGGCTTCTTTTGCAGTTCGATCCAGCTGAAGAGGTTCCGGTAGGTTTGATAGACCGTACGGCCATAATACGGATAGCCGAGGAGGTCCTGCACTTTTTCGGCAACGGCGTCAGCGTACGCCGGATCCGTGAGCAGCAAATCGAATCCGGAAACCGCGGTGCCAAGCTGGAACAACTCTTCGGCGCTCCCGAGGTCCGTGAAGGCGTAGGCATCGTCGTATTCCGACATGCCGCTTTCGTAAATACCGCTCACGACAAATTGCATCACCCGCGTGCGCCCTTCACCCACACTCTGACCGATCCCGAAGATCGTCGCGCGTCCGCCGATCGTCAATCCAAGCCGGGCGGCCAGTTTCTTCCCGAGAACGATCTTTGCCTGGCCTCCCGGTTCACGCGCCAGATCGTAGCTCCCTTCCACAATGTAGCGCCTCGTCGTTGAGTTGTCATTCTCCGGGTCAAGCCCTTTCAAGAAAACCCCGTCGACTCCCTCGCGGCTTCGGATTAACGCCTCGCGCTGAACGAACGGAGAAATGGATTTCACTTCGGGGATTGAATCGAGCATCAATCGGTCGGTGAACGAAGGATTGAACAAGGGCTGGTTTTGAAAGGAGAGGATCTGAACGTGACTGCTGAAGCCGACGACTTTTTCCGTGATCTCCCGCTCGAACCCGCCCAGGACGGAGAGAGCGATGATCAACGCCGCTGTTCCGAGAGCAACACCGAGAATGGCGATCGCGGCAATAAATGAAAAGAACCCTGCATTGCGGCGCGAGCGAAGGTAACGGCGGGCGATGAACGTGGAGTACGTCATTCCTTACGCGGTTCGCTTTCCCCCGAACTCCAGGAGATAACCCTTGATGAATTGGTCGAGATCGCCGTCCATGACACCCTGGACGTTGCTCGTTTCAATATTGGTCCGGTGGTCCTTTACCATGTTGTACGGTTGGAACACGTATGATCGAATCTGGCTCCCCCACTCGATCTTCTTTTTCGTGCTCTCGATCGCACTCAGCCGCGCCTCTTCCTCTTCTTTCCTCCGCTGATACAGCTGTGACTTCAGCATCTTGATCGCGCGTTCCCGGTTCTGGAACTGCGATCGTTCCTGCTGACATGCGACGATGATCCCGCTGGGGACATGCGTGATTCGAACCGCCGTCTCCACTTTATTCACATTCTGGCCTCCCTTTCCGCCTGAACGATACGTGTCGATCTTCAGGTCGGCCGGATTGATTTCGATCTCCACGTCGTCTTCCACTTCCGGATAAACGAACACCGAGGCAAACGATGTATGCCTTCGGGCATTCGCATCGAACGGCGAGATGCGAACGAGCCTGTGGACTCCGTTCTCTGCCTTAAGATATCCGTAGGCGAACTTCCCGGTTACTTCCACGGTGGCGCTCTTGATGCCTGCGCCATCGCCGTCCAGCCGGTCGGCAAGCGATACTTTGTACCCTTTTTGTTCGCACCACCGAACATACATGCGGAGAAGCATTTCTCCCCAATCCTGCGCTTCCGTCCCCCCCGCTCCGGCATGGATCGTCAGAAGCGCGTTCCGTTCGTCGTCGTCCCCGCTCAACATGTTCCGGAACTCAAGATCCCCGATCCCCTTATCGATTGCGGCAAGTTCCTTTTGAATCTCTTCCGCGAACGAGGCGTCATTCGACTCGACGGCCAGTTCGATCAGCCCACGGGCATCGGTGAGTCCCTTGTGAAGGCCGTTCCAGGCGTCAACCCACTCGCGCTGCGTGCTGATCTGCTGCATGACTTTCTGTGCTCCGAGGTTGTCGTTCCAAAAATCAGACGCCTCGGTCCTTCGCTGCAGGTCCGCGATCTCCGTTTCCTTTGCATCGACGTCAAAGATACCCCCGAAGGGCATTCAGACGGGTTTCAAGGGCGGCAATAGTATCTTTGAGGTCTTCAAACATGGTCTACTCTGTCCTGTGATGATTGCGCTGTGATGGGTTACTCGATCGTTATGCCGGCAATCGCAGTTCGGCTGCGACCTTGTCATCAACATCAATGGTCATCCGAAGCATGGCGCTCCCAAGGGTCTTCCCTTGTGCATCGAGCTTCAGTTACACCGTCCCTCCGCCACCCAGTGCATTGTGGAGCAAAAAATTCAGGGCCCACAAGTTGGGAAGCTCAAACCGCTCGACTTCTCCTTTGGCGATGCCAGCGAAGTGGTTCTTTACGCGTTCCAGCGTAAGATATTTCACAAGAAGAGGATACCATTCTTCTTTAAAGGCAATGATTCCAACGTTGGCCGTGTCCCCCTTGTCCCCGGAACGTGCATGCGCGATCTGGCGGAGTTGAATAATCATACCTTCACCCCGACCTCGAGAGTCGAATTTGCCGTGAGAATCTCCACCTGAGGATTAACCGCGCTCTTCGGTATGAGCGCAGGCCAATATGCCACCACCTCGCTCGGCTTCGGCCTCCCCCCAGCAAATCCGGTGACGGAGGGAGGACCTGTAAGAATGAGTGGCGCAATCTCCTTGCCAAATCGCTCGACCGTGCGGTATTCTTTTCCGCGTACTCCCACTCTGAGGACGACTTCGTTCGGGTCCTCAATTGCCGTCGCCAGCGGACCGTGGCATGCATCGTAACCTTGAAACTCCGTCCTGATCTCGTCGAATTGAAGTCCCAAGTCGCCGATTCGCGTCCTCAATATTGCGTCGGCAGCCCGGGCCTTGGCCAGGGCGTCAGGCCATGCAAATGTCAATGTGCCGAAGGAGGTGAAGCCGTCGGAATACGCCAGGGAAACTTTATAGTATTCTGTTGAAGGGCGCCCTGTTATCCCGTAAACCTTCAATCGGTTCGCTCCTAACTCTTCAAGTCTGATCGAAGTAAAGTCCGCAATGCAATCCGGTGTGATATACACTCGGGGGTCACCGATTTCGTAGAGAAGTTGCTCTGCGACCGTTTCCCTCCTGATGGATCCTCCTGTCCCGGGATGCTTCGTGACAACAAATGTCCCTGCGGGCGACGCTTCCACAATCGGGAAACCTATATGAGCAAGGTCAGGAATGGATCTCCAGTCGCCTCCGAAATTCCCCCCGCTTGCCTGTCCCCCGCACTCGAGAATATGTCCTGCGATCGTCCCCGCCGCCATCTTGTTCCAGTCGGACATGTCCCAATCGAACTCTGCCACCATCGGCGCCAGCGTCAATCCTGTGTCGGTTGTTCGACCTGTAACGACGATCATTGCCCCTTCCTTGAGAGCTCTGGCAATCGGACCCGCCCCGAAATAGACGTTCGCGCTCATGACACGATTTCTCACCGAGGAAAGCGGTTCACCGGTGTCCATATGTGCCAGGGGAAATCCGCGATCGAGGAATTCATCCAGTCTCTCGAGGATATCGTCTCCCTTGACCACGCCAACCTTTAACCCCGCCCCGTTTCTCAGGGAAGCCATTTCCATGATGGCTCGTGCACACCCTTCAGGATTGACGCCCCCGCCGTTCGTTACCACCCGGATCCCTTTCCCGAGCACTTCCGGAAGAATTTCGGTGATGAGCGGGACAAAATCCCGCGCATAGCCAAGCGAAGGGTCCTTCCTCCTTTGTTTCTGGAGGATTGACATCGTCACTTCCGCGAGGTAGTCAAGGACAAGGTAATCAATGGGGCCTTTTTTGACCTGGTCGACAGGGGCCGTGAGCAGGTCTCCCCAGAATCCCTGTCCACTGGCAATGCGTATTGTTGATTTCACGGGCATTGAATTAAAACCTCACACCGACACCATTAGGGACATCTGCCAGGAGGAGCCCCCCGCCTGCTGTAGAATAACGTCGCTGCACGAGCAGCACTTTTCCGGCGGCAAATTCAAGAACGATCGGGCTGTCTTTTATGCGCCATAAGAAGCCGCCGCGGAGCATGACCATGTAGTCGGGCTTGAAGGGCATTGGACCATCGGGAGCCGCCGACTCCTCAAAGAGCGGAAGCCCTACCCTTGCCTGGGCGAAAAGAAAGTCAACCGGCAAAACGGTGAATCCGACTGAGGGTCCGACAGTGCTCGTTTGGAAGACGACATCCCCACTGAGAAATGGAAAGAGGAGCCGGCTGTACTGGAATTCAGCGACGGTTGCACTCGAGATCCGCACTGAGACTCTGTTTGCCGGCGACCATCGCTCCGCGACGTCCTGGCACACCGCCGATTGGGGGAGAATCGTCAGAGAAAGCAATTCGGAGACGATAAGGGCACAATGCAGGGACAGCCCGTTCCCTATCATCGCATCACACGATTCGTAAGTGCAATTCTCTCAGCTGTTTTTCATCAACGTCGCCCGGCGCTTCGTCCATCAGCGATACCGCGCTCGCGGTCTTGGGAAAAGCGATCACTTCACGGATCGACTTGCTTTGCGTCAGCAACATGGCAATCCGGTCGAACCCGAAGGCAATTCCCCCATGCGGCGGCGCACCGAATCGAAATGCCTCCAGGAGAAATCCGAATTTCCGCTTTGCCTCATCGGCGTCGATCCCGAGAAGGCCGAACACTTTCGATTGAAGATCAGACTCGTGAATCCGGATGCTCCCCCCGGCAATCTCATTGCCGTTCAATACCAGGTCGTACGCCCGCGCACGGGCTTTTCCCGGATCGGAGTCCAGGAGATGAATGTCGTCGCCAAGCGGTGCCGTAAACGGATGATGCATCGCGACAAAGCGTTTTTCCTCCGGGCTCCACTCGAACATCGGGAATTCCGTCACCCACAACAGATTGAATTTCTCTTCCTCAAGCAGTTCCAGCCGTCTCGCCATTTCCAGGCGGAGGGTGCCCAGGACTGGATACGCCTTTGCCCACGTGTCGGCCACGAACAGCAGGAGATCACCCTGCCGCGCGCCCATTTTTTCGCATAAGGTCTCTACGAGGGGTTTCCCGAGAAACTTCTCGATGGCCGTTTCCGGTCCGTCGTCCGTCCATTTGATGTATGCCAGGCCGGCGGCGCCAAGCCCGCGCGTATAGTCCACGAGATTGTCCATCTGATTTCTCGTGAAGGATGCTCCGCCAGGGACGACGAACCCCGAGACCACGCCCCCCTTCTTCACTGTTTCCGAGAACACTTTGAATCCGCAATCCTGCACGATGGGATTCAGGCATTGCAACTTCAATCCGAACCGTGTATCCGGCTTGTCGCTGCCGTACCACTCCATCGCCTCTTTGTAGGTCAGGCGTGGAAACGGAAGGTGAATATCAACGCCTTTGATGTCCCGGAACATTCTCTGGATCAGCCCTTCGGTCAAGCGCTGAATGTCCGATTCATCGATGAACGACATCTCCACGTCGATCTGCGTGAATTCCGGCTGGCGGTCCGCACGCAAGTCCTCGTCGCGGAAACACTTGACGATCTGCACGTACCGATCGAGCCCGGACACCATCAGTATCTGCTTGTACGTTTGGGGCGACTGAGGAAGCGCGTAGAACTTGCCCCGATGGACCCGGCTCGGCACAAGATAGTCGCGTGCGCCTTCCGGCGTGCTTTTCATAAGCACCGGGGTCTCGACTTCGATGAACTGGTGTTCATCAAAATAGTGATGAACGATGTGATACATTTTGTGTCGCGTCAGCAGATTTCTCTGCAGGATCGGACGGCGGAGATCCAGATAACGATATTTCAATCTCGTATCTTCGCTCGTTTCGATTTCATCCTCAATCGGGAACGGAGGCGTTTCGGATTTATTCAGAATCGCCAATGCCGTCGCCATGACGTCGATCTCCCCGGTTTCGAGTGACGGATTCGCCGTTCCCTCGGGGCGGGTTTCGACCTTCCCGGTAACGCTGATGACATATTCGTTCCGCAGCGCTTTGGCAAGCTCATGGGAAGTGGCTTCGTACTGCGGATTGAAGACCACCTGGGAGCGCCCGTACCGATCGCGGAGATCGATAAATATCACCCCTCCAAGATCGCGCCGGGTGTCGACCCAGCCATTGAGGGTGACCGTCTTTCCGATGTCTTCAATGCGTAGTTCGCCACAGGTGTGCGTGCGCTTTGCAAAGGTTGCCAAAGAATGGTCTCCGAGGTGAGAATTGGTGATCCCCCGCCAAGTAGAGAAAGATATAAAAAAGGGGGTTGAGTTCAAACTCGCCCCGGCCAACGCCGGTTCCACCATCCTTGCAAGGTCGAAGCCGTTTGCGTATGTTGGGATGCATCGTGTTCCCCACTCCACATACCATGATGGTGAGACTTCTCCTTCTGTGTGTTCTTGCTCCGGCGGCGGTCGCCGGCCCGTCCGGGCGCCATTCACCGGTAATCGATTCGCTCATCGTCCTCCAAGATCTCAGGGCATCCTGCTCACCGCTCCTTTCTCGATCGCTCCGTTCTGGCGACAGCACCGTGGTGGCCCTGTCGACGATTGTTGCTGCGAATCTTCAGGATACTTCCGTCGTCGATGATCTGATTCCCCTGCTCCGATCCCCCCATGTCACCGTCCGTGAGAATGCCGCTCTCGCGCTCGGACAACTTGGGCCTTTGCTCCGCCCGGACCGGCGCTCTGTCCTTCAGGCAATGGTTCTTTCCTGCATCGAACGCGGCCCGTCGAACGATCGTCTCGTCGAGGAATGCGGAAAATTCGGTGACTCGCTTCTCTTGAACTCCCTTGTCGCACGCGCCGGCAAAATGCCGGACCGGCTTTCCCGCGGACTGCTCCTCGGCATCGCGCGGTTCGCGATCAGAGGCATCGTGACTTTGTCTTCCGAACACGCACTGCTTCAAGCATGTGCAACATCCGCACCCGTCCCCTGGGAAGCCGTCTACGCCCTCCAGCGTGCAGGGGATCGCCACGAGGTTCGGAATTCCTTCCATCTGTTGGAGCCGCTTCGACGCAGCAGCAATCCGCTCGTCCGCATGAATCTCGTTTCTCTCGCGGGCAAACTGCGCGACTTTCCTCCAGCCCTTCAACTGATTGAGTCCATGATTGCCGACGCCGATTGGCGTGTCCGCGTCAACCTTGCGCGTGCGCTCATTCAATGGCCGGACACGAATGCAGTATCGGTACTCGGTCCTGCACTCCGCTCAATCAATGACGCTAACCCGCATGTCGCCGTCGCCCTGGTCGGCTCGCTGGAAAATGCCCGACCGGTTCTCGAACTGCTTGCCCGGGGAGAATCCTTCGGAATCGTCCGATGGTTGGATTCGGTCGCTGCGCTCCAAACGATTTCCCCTGTCGGACTGCGTGCGCCTGTCCTGAACGTGCTGGCCCGCGTCGAAGGGCAGAAGCTCCTCCCGCGCCTTGCCAGACTGTGCACTGGAGGATCTCCGGCGACTCCGGAGGCACTCGGGGCAATGGGCCGGACTGGCGCACCATCGGCACTCCCGCTTCTTATCGATTCCTGGTACCGGATCCGACGGACTTCAGGCAATGGGGATCTCGCATCGCAACGCAAGGCGTTGGGAGGAGCTCTCGACGGGATCGACGCGTGGTTGAAGCTTCGCGATACGGTACCATCATCGGAGAAGGTCTCGGTGCAATCCCTCGGCATGGATGCAATACGAAGTGGCGATGTTGCGCTCGTAGCCGGCGGAGCGGAACTGCTTTCCGCTCTCCCGCTCCGGGACCGCACGATGATAAACGGGATCAGGCAGGCGCTCCGAAGGCTGAAACTTCCCGATGACATCGAAGGATCCCAGGCGCTCGTTCACCTGCTTAATGTTCTCGGTGACTCGAGTGCGACGGTTCCAGCATGCCCCATTGTCGAACGCGTTCCCCCATCGCACGTGCAGTCACTCCCGGACACCATTCGCGTCCTGTTCCGTACATCGAAAGGGTCCGTCAACGCCGAACTGTACACGGCGGCCGCGCCCTTCACGGTCGCCAATATCGCTGCGCTCGCGGAGCGTGGATTCTACTCCAGTACGGCGACCAGGCCGATGCAATTCCACCGGGTCGTCCCGAACTTCGTCATCCAGGGCGGTGATCCCCGCGGAGACGGCTGGGGTGGGCCCGGGTTCTCATTGCGCACGGAGATTTCGACGCTCCGCTTCGAAACGGGGTCGATCGGGATGGCAAGCGCAGGCAGAGACACTGAGGGATCGCAGTTCTTCATTACCCATAGCCCGCAGCCTCACCTCGACGGACGGTACACGGTATTCGGGAGGGTTGTTCACGGCATGGAGGTGGTCGATCAACTTCAAGTCGGCGATACACTCGAAACCGTAACCATCCCCCGGTGATGAACATTTTCGAACAAAGGACTCCCCCCATGATCGCACCGCTGTTGCATCGCTTGTCACCGAGATTGTCGCGCGCAGGATTGTTGTTGGCCGTCGTCCTCCTTGCAGGATGCGGTTCTTCTCAACTCGACCGGTCCTCCCTTCCGGGACAGAGGGTTCTGTTGCCGAACGGCTGGTCGCTGTCCCCCGTCGGCGAGCATCTCCCGATCGGAGAGCTCCCGTTGAATTTCGTCTTTTCCTCCGATGGACGCACGGCGTTTGTCACGAACAATGGAACGGCCACGCAGTCGCTTTCGGTGATCGATCTCGATGGATGGAACGTCCGTTCAACGATCCCTCTCAACCGGTCCTGGCTTGGCCTGGCCCTTACACCGGATGGCAAGACGCTCCTCGTCTCGGCCGGCAACAATAATGCGGTCCTCCGGTACACCGTCGACGGGCAAGAGATCACGTTGCGCGATTCCATTGCGCTGGACGTCCCATGGCCAAAGGCACGCGTGTGGACAGCGGGCCTGTCGGTGACCAGCGATGGAAAGGACGCTTACGTTGTCGCCCGCGACAATAAGATGCTGTACCGGGTCAATCTCCAATTCGGCGTGGTCGACGACGAGATCCGCCTTCCGGATATCCCGTACACGTGTCTGACCTCTGCACGAAGTTCAAGGATCTATGTCTCCCTCTGGGGAGGTGCATCGGTGGAGATCATCGACGGATCGTTGCTTGTGGCGACGGACGTCATCCCGACGGATGACCACCCGTGCGACATGGTGGAGAGCCCGGACGGGGCATTCCTCTATGTCGCCTGCGCAAATTCAAATGCCGTCGATGTCGTCGATTTACGCTTGAAGAAAGTGATCGAACGGCTGAACGCAGCGCTCTTCCCGAACGCTCCAGAGGGAAGCACGCCAAATTCCGTGGCGCTTTCGCCTGACGGCACAACGCTTCTTGTCGCCAACGCCGACAACAACTGTCTTGCCGTTTTCGATGTGCATCACCCCGGACAAACCAAGTCTCTCGGCTTCATTCCCACGGGCTGGTATCCCACGTGTGTGCGGTTTGCGCCGAACTCAGGCGACATTCTCGTGACGAGCGCAAAGGGGCTCACGTCCTTTCCCAATCCGGAAGGCCCGCAGCCGATCAAAAAAGACCAATCGCGGCAATATATCGGCTCGATGTTCAAGGGGGTATTCACCCGCATCCCGATGCCGTCGCAACAGGTCCTCGATGAAGACACGCGCGCAGTGTATTTGAACTCGCCTTTTCATCAAGTCAACACCCCGCCGGAAAGCGCCGCGGCATTCTGGAGTTCACCCGGCCATCTTTCCCCGATCAAGCATATTTTTTACGTCATCAAGGAGAACCGTACATACGATCAGGTGTTTGGAGACATCGCGGAGGGAAACGGCGACCCGAAGCTCTGTTTGTTCCCGGACAGTGTTACTCCCAATCACCACGCCCTTGCGAAGGAGTTCACGCTGTTCGACAATCTGTTTTGCGATGCGGAAGTGAGCGCGGATGGCCACAACTGGTCGATGGGGGCCTATGCCACTGATTACACGGAGAAGAGCTGGCCGACGTCGTATGGCGGGCGTGGTGGAGAATACGAATACGAAGGCGGGTATCCGATCGTCTATCCCTCGGCCGGATATCTCTGGGACAACTGTGCGCGCAACAACGTCACCTATCGCACCTACGGCGAGTTTGCCGCGAACCCATCACGTGAGGGCGACTCCGCGCGCGGGCTCCTCCCGTCGCTTGTCGGGCACGTCGCGCCATTCTACAGGGGCTGGGATCTGAATTACTCGGATGTCACAAGGATCGACGCCTGGGAAAAGGAATTTGCGGAATACGAGAAGACCGGCGGCCTCCCTCAATTTCAGGTCGTCAAGCTTCCGAACGATCACACGGAAGGAACAGCGGCGGGCGCGTTGACCCCCCGCGCCTACGTGGCGCAAAACGATCGGGCGCTCGGGATGCTCGTCGATCGCATCTCCCATAGCCCGTATTGGAAAGAGTCCGCGATCTTCGTGATCGAAGACGACGCGCAGGACGGTCCGGACCATGTCGACGCGCACAGGACGGTCGGGTTAATGATTTCACCGTACACCCGGCGCCATGCCGTCGACAGCACTCCCTACTCCACGAGCGGGATGGTGCGCACCATGGAACTCATCCTCGGCCTTCCCCCCATGTCGCAGTTCGACGCCTCCGCGATGCCGATGGCGGCGAGTCTGACGTCGCACCCGGATCTCACGCCGTTCATTGCACGACCGGCAAATGTCAACCTCGAGGAACGAAACGCGCGTGGCGCGCTCGGCCAGGTCGAGAGCAACACGATGGATTTTAGCCGCGAAGATGCCGCGCCGGACGATGCGCTGAACAGGGTCGTCTGGCAATCTGTCCGCGGTGCGGATGTTCCCATGCCGTTCCCCGTGCGAAGCGCGTTTGTGCGACGCCCCGCAAGAGACTCTGGCGGACAGACTACGGATGAGGACGAAGAGAATCGGCACTAGCCGAGTGCTGGCCGGCCTGCCGGTCCAGTGCATTGTAGTCGAGCTCTGATCCGAGCATGCTGTGGGGGATCATGAATACGACAAACGTGACGAGAGCGGCCGCCAGTGCCCACCCTCGTGCGCTGCGCCCCTTCCGTATCGCGAACAGCGCGGCGACCCAGCAAAGAAGGGCGAAGATCGTCTTGTTGTCGGTCAGATCATGCCCGAACGGCCAGCCGGTCCAGTAGGCGTCGAAGGCATATTTCTGAACGATCGGTCCGAGAATGATCCCTCCGACCGCAAGCAATCCGATCGTCCAGAGGATCAATGGTCGAAACCGCGCTGCAGGGTTGAAATACTCGAGGCCGGCTCTCGTCGAGAGAAGCATCCCTGTGAACATCGCGAGGACGTGGAGAATCAGGATTGCCGCCGGCACGTCGCCCTTGAAACGCAAAACAATCCCCCCCTCTTTTGGGATGACGGTTTCATTATCCGCCGACACGAGGACCACCCGGTACTCCAGTTTCCCCGCCGCCGGTTGTCGGGGGAGTCGGGCGGACAGCACGCCGTTCCTGGCCTCCATCGCGACCGGTGTCCATGCGTCCGGCGTTTTATACCGTTTCCATTCCATCCGGCCGTGAATCGCTGTGTCAGCAACGGCGATCTCGACCGGTGCGTCCCCTGTCGTCTCAAAACTCCGAAGCAGCCGGTAGTGGACCGCTGTCGATCCGACGGTGATTGTGCCGCTGGCTGGATACGTCGGCCCCGTCACGCGCTGGTAGATGGCGGAGACAAGCGTTACGATAAACGCTACAACCCAGAGTACTGAACCGCGCGTCATAGAGCCTTCCTTCCTGGACAGCAACGAACAATCAGATCTGCCGTTTGAAATTTTCGGGTATCAATATACAAAAAAAAGCGCCCACACGCATCGCGTGCAGGCGCCCGTTGTACAGCTCCAGCGGATTCTTAGAGCATCGTAAAGGTCTTCACAATCTGCGTTGTGACGCCGTTGTACGTTACGTTAATCACCACCCGGACCGTCGTGCCGGTCGCGGGCAAACCCGTCGTCGGCCAGGTGATGGTCACCTGCGACGCATTCGACAGGGCGCCGCTGATCTGCTGGTAGACCAGGGCAAGTTGCGTGGCGTTCGGGGCGTAATAGTACAGCCCTCCTGTCGTATCGGCAATCTCGACAAGATCCTGTTCTTCGTAGCTGTTCAGTCCGGGAGGAGTCGAATGATAAACGGAATCAATCAGTCCAACAGTGTATACTGGAATGCCGGAGGCGCCGGCCAGGGAGAAGATATCCTCCCGGGTGATGGTGGAATTGTTTTCCCCCCCGTCCGTAAACGCCACGACCGCCCGCGCATACGTTGATGCGGACTGGGCGCTGGCATCCTGGAGCCCTTTGTAGATCGACGAGTAGAGCGCGGTATTGCCGCGATCGAAGGATGAACTGTCTGCGGCAAGAAGGAGCGCCGGTTTCGAATTTGTGAAGGGGAAGACAAAGTCGACCGTGCTTCCGAACTTGATGACTTCCGCGATGTCGCCGGTCGTCATCGCATTGACGAATGCCTTCACGCCGTTCTGCATATTCGTGATGCGATAGTATTGCAGCGTCACCGTGTCGTACGAACCCATAAACATGCTGCCGCTGTAGTCCATCGTCATCGACACGGCCACTTTTCGCCCGCTCAGCGAAATGGGCTGGACAAGAATCGTCCCGGTGAGGGAATCCGCCGTGACTTTCGAAATCCCCGCTCCGTAGTACAGTCGTGCGGAAAAATTCGATGCGGCAAGCCCCGTGACCGGTGAGCCGTTCTGATCCGTCACGAACACGGTACCTTGAACCTGCGTCCGTGAGATGGGGGAAAGCGTTCCGTTCGCGTTGAGTTGCGTTACACCTGTTTCGGGTCCAGTCGGCGAGCTGTCACTTTTTTTGCAGCTCGGAAGAACAACCGCGATCGCGAGAAGAATAAGTGCAGCAGTGAGTAACGATCCTTTGTGCATGATGCCTCCGTCCTAGTGGCGCGTGTATCGAAATTTCTGAGACCGCTCACCCCATCACAAAAGGTTCCGCCCCCCATGCGAAGCACGCTTGTCACTCACATGGGGTAAAGGATCCAGTGGGGACCGCCTAGTATCGCACTACACGAACAGGGGCGAAGAGACCTTGGCATATCTATGAAAAAGAGCGGGATGTCGGGTCGAAGATACTAAGCATCCCTATAGCGAACAATAAGCTGGTCAACGTATATTCTGTAGTGGTCACTGTTCTCGGGCTTCAACCTTGCGGGGGAAAAGAGTTCTTCGTAAATTCCCCCTACAATTCTTGGTCTCCGGCGCGTCCCTGCCGGCCGCTTCATTGACAAGCCTTGCCGAGTTACATCGCTGCACCATCCTGGAGGTTCATCTTCCATGAGCATTAGCCAGCTCGCACGTTCCATTGCCGAATCACCAACCCTCGCTCTCAACGAGCAGGCGCGGCTCCTTCGTGAGAAAGGTGAGGCGGTGATTCACCTTGGCATCGGCGAACCCAAGAACAAAGCCCCGATCAATGCCATCTTGAGCGCGGCGGCGAAACTGACCGCCGGAGACATCAAGTACACCCCTACCGATGGCATCCCATCCCTGAAAAAGGCAATCATCCGGTATACAGAAGAAAACTACGACCGGGTACCGGAGCCAGAGCAAGTTCTGGTCGCCGCAGGAGCAAAACAGGCACTCTTCAACGTCCTCTTTTCGATTCTCAATCCTCAGGATGAGGTCATTCTCCTGGCTCCCTATTGGGTGAGCTACCCGGAGATGATCAAGATGGTTTACGGAGTCCCCGTCTTCGTCAAGCCCGAAGACGGCGGGTTCATTCCGCGAATGAAAGAGATTGAGCAGGCCGTGAGTTCCTATACGAAGGCGATCATCGTCAATAGCCCGAATAATCCCTCTGGCATGATCTACCCCGAGTCGTTGATCGCGGAACTCGTCGAGTTCTGCGAGAAGAAGGGGATCTACCTCATCGCGGATGACATCTATCACAAATTGGTCTTCGAGGGAAAGAGTGCGACTCCAGCGTACAAGTTCAGCAAGAAGGACATTGAATCCACACGAATCATCTCCATCAACGGGATCTCGAAATTGTACGGGATGACCGGCTTTCGGATTGGCTGGTCCATCGCCAACAAGGCCCTTACGGCGGTCATGCTCAATGTCCAGGCCCAGACGACCTCGTGCACGTCACTTCTTCTCCAGGCCGCGGCTGAGGGGGCGCTGTCGGGGCTGCAGAGCGTCGTTGAGACACTCCGCCTCACACTGGAAAACAACCGGAGAGTCATGATCCAGGAGCTGGAGTCGTTCGAAGGAGTCCGTCTGGTCAAGCCGGACGCGACATACTACTGTCTTCCCGACTTCCGTGCCTACAACAAGAGTTCCGTCGAGCTGTCGAAATTCCTTCTGAAGAAGGCGCTTGTGGTGACGGTGCCCGGCAAGGAATTTGGACTGGAAGGCTACCTGCGGCTCAGTTTTGCCACGACCGTCAAGGACGTGACGCAAGGCGTCCAGCGCATCAAATGGGCTCTTGACCCGAATTCCCCCAACGAAATTTATATCGGCGATCGCAAAATGGTACGGGACTGGCTATGAACAACATTCTCGACATCAAGACTCCGGCGCAGGCCGAAGCAGCTGCTCGCAAAAGCGACTTCGGTCTGGAGAACCATGGACTTTCGCACTTCGCGACGGTCTATTGGAATCTCCCGACGGAGGCGCTCTACGAGGAAATCAGCTTCCGCCGTGAAGCCCGCATCACCCGTGATGGTCCGATCGTCGCATTCACGGGGAAACATACCGCCCGGTCCGCGAATGACAAATTCGTTGTCCAGGAGCCGTCGTCGCAGGACCATGTCTGGTGGGGGGAATACAACCGGCCGTTCAGCGCGGAGAAGTTCAATGAGTTGTTCAGCAGACTTTCGGGGTTTCTCCAGGGACGTGATCTTTTCGTGCAGGATTGCTTCGCCGGCGCCGATCCCGACTTCCGGATGCCGATACGCGTGATCACCGAACTCGCGTGGCACAGCCATTTCGCGAGGAACATGTTCCTTCTCCCCGCAACGAATGAGGAATACCGGCGTCACGTTCCCGACTTTACCATTCTGTGCGTCCCCTCGTTTAAGGGGATTCCGCAGATCGACGGCACGACGTCCAACACCTTCATCGCACTCAATTTTTCTCAACGGCTCTGCATCATCGGCAACACGGCCTACGCAGGCGAAATCAAGAAGTCCGTGTTCACGATCCTCAACTATCTTCTCCCGCTCGAGGGCGTGATGCCCATGCACTGCTCTGCGAACATCGGAGCGGAAGGCGACGCGGCGATTTTCTTCGGCCTCTCCGGCACCGGGAAGACCACGTTGAGTGCGGATCCCCATCGACGGTTGATCGGGGACGACGAACACGGATGGAGCGACAACGGCGTGTTCAACTTTGAAGGCGGGTGCTATGCGAAGGTGATCAACCTCTCATCGACGGCGGAGCCGCAAATCTATGCATGCACGAAGAGGTTCGGAACCATTCTCGAGAACGTCCCCGTGGATCCGGTGACGCGAACGATCGACCTGGACGACGCATCCATTACGGAAAACACGCGCGCGTCGTATCCCCTGGATTTTATCGAGAATGCCGTTCCCGAGAAATCGGGAGGCCATCCGAAGAACATTATCCTGTTGACATGCGACGCATCGGGTGTCATGCCCCCTATTGCGCGATTGACTCCCGATCAGGCGCTCTACCAATTCATGTCGGGATACACCTCAAAGATCGCCGGCACTGAAGTCGGTCTCGGAAAAGAGCCGGAGATGACCTTCAGCACCTGTTTCGGTGCGCCATTCATGGTACACCATCCTTCGTTCTACGCCGATCTGCTCAAACGGAAGGTTCTCCGGCACAATGTCCATTGCTGGTTGGTGAATACCGGCTGGATCGGGGGGGCCTATGGGGTGGGCAAGCGCATCAGCATTCGGCACACGCGGGCCCTCCTCAATGCCGCACTCAGCGGCGCTCTCCTTCATGTCCCCTACACCGTCGACCCGGTCTTTGGCTTTGCCGTGCCTCAGGAGTGCGCGGATGTCCCATCAAGCGTGCTGAACCCTGCGTCTTCCTGGCCGGACGCAGACACGTACATGAAGAAGTACCGCGAGCTCGCCGCACGGTTCATCGAGAATTTCAAGAAATACGAAGCAGGCTGTCCCGAGGAGATTCGCCGGGCCGGTCCCAAGCGCACGTAAGAAGGATCGCTCTCCCCGCGGGACACGGGACCCGCGTCCCGCGCGAGAGCGCATTCCCTCAGCGCGCTTTGGGGCCAACAAACTCCAGATTCAACGTGATGGTGACATCCTTGCCGGCAATTAACCCGCCCGCCTCGAGTGCCTTGTTCCACTTCACGCCATAGTCGAACCGGTCGATCGTCGTCTTCGCTGTAAATCCCGCCCGCATGTTTCCCATCGGATCTTTGATGACACCGTTCAGCTTCGTGGCAAGCACCACCGGTTTTGTCACGTCCCGGATCGTCAGGTCGCCAGTGATGGTGAAACTATCGTCACCCGTCTTTTCCACTTTCGTGCTTTTGAAGGTGATCGTCGGATACTTTTCTGCGTTCAGGAAATCGTCCGACCGGAGGTGATTGTCCCGCATCGCGTTGCCGGTGCTGATGCTTGCGCTCTTGATGGTCGCGGCAAAAACAGCATCCGAGAAATCGGGCCTGCTTGCAGTGACGGTGGCATCGAAGTCCTTGAACTGCCCCGTGACCTCAGAGATGACCATATGCGTGACGCCAAACTCGACTTTGCTATGTGCAGGATCGTCCTTCCAGACGTTGGGCTGGGCTGAAGCGACTGCCGCAACGAGCATCACTCCAGCAAGTACCACTGACACGAACTTCATTCCATGACCTCCTTTGTGGTTGTTTGTCTGCATACTGCGAACTGCATACACTAATCCTTCCCGCTTCTCTCCGTCTCTTTCCTCGCGCGATTTCGCCGTTCATCTCCTCCTTCGTTCCCCGCACTCGCGGTCGTTCCGAGTTTCTTGAGCAACGCGGCGAGTCGTTCCTGTTCTTCGGGTGAAAGAACCGACATGATCTTTGCGACAAGCTCTGCATGCTGGTTGAACATCCGGTCGAAAAGCTTCCTTCCTTTCGGCGTCAACCGGACATAGATTTGCCGCCGGTCCTCGGCACAGCGCTCCCGCATCACGAGGCCTTCCTTTTCCAGATTGTCAACGACCACGGTCGTGTTGCCGCCGCTGACAAGCTGCTTCCTGCTCAGCTCCGTGAAGGTAAGCGATCCCTTGTGCCCCAGACATTCCAGCACCCCGAATTGCGGGAGAGTCAGCGAAAACGAACGGACATGGTCCTCAGCAACGTGCTGGACGGAAGTGAAGGCGCGCGCAAGCTTGACCCAGAGGTCAAGCGACCGGGCAAGTCGGAGGCCGTATCGATCGCAGGTCTTTTGATTCATTGAAATTTCAATAATTGAAGTTCATAACAATAACACGCGAACCCCCGACGGCGGTTCCCGGGGAACAAGACACCGCCATCCACACCGGTGGATTCTTGTTTCGGATCACCGTATCTTTCAGACAGACCAAGACGTCTCCATTTCGAGAAAGCGCTCCCATGCCTATCGAATATTGTCACTGCTGCCGCGTCCCCGCAAACGTTGTCACCACGGAGACGCATGAACGCCGCGTTGCCGACGACGGCACCTCGTTCGATGTCGCGGTGCGCACGGTCCATTGTTCGAACTGCCGCTCATTTATCCGGCGAGAGGAACTTCCCCTCCCCCACCCCGCAAAGGACAAGATCTCTGCATGAGAACCGCCCGCCGGTTCGCGATCTCCCTTTATGTCTGGGTGTCGGTGTGCGCCCTCATCGTCGGCTGGTTCTTCCTCCTCCTCCTCGTCCGTCTGACTGACCGGGATCCGGTACGCTATCGGACCGGTTTCTTGTTTCGCCGTCTCGGCGTCGCGATGACGCGCGTGAATCCGTTCTGGCGCATTCATATCCAGAGTGTTCCGATCGATGATCCCCGACGTCCCTACGTCGTTGTGAGCAATCATCAATCGATGGCGGACATCCCGATCCTCTCTCATGTCCCCTGGGAGATGAAATGGGTGGCGAAGGAGGAGTTATTCCGACTGCCGTTTGTGGGGTGGATGCTTCGTTTGGCCGGAGACATCCCGTTGAATCGGAAAGACAGGCGATCCGGCGCGCGGATGCTTCTTGCAGCGGAAAAATATCTTGCCGGGAAGTGCTCGGTCATTTTATTTCCCGAGGGTACCCGCTCTCTGGACGGTCGCGTGCGGCAATTCGCGGAAGGAGCGTTTTATCTCGCCATTAGGGCTAAGGTCCCGGTGCTCCCCATCGCGGTCGACGGTTCGCATAATTGCCTGCCCAAACACAGCTTCTTGTTCGGCGATCCAGCGTCCGTGCGTGTGGCAGTTCTTTCACCGGTGGAAACGGCAGGGTGGGATATCCATCGGGCGGCTGATCTCCGGGATCAGGTTCGGTCGAGGATTATGCAGCAATTGGCAGACTGGCGGGGAGTGCTTCCCTCCGAAGTCGACGGCGTCCTTCCCGCGGCGGCGAAACCCGCAACGCCGGCCGAGAAACCGCCACCGTCAATCCCGTGAGAGCAATTCAGCAAATTCGTGTTCGACGGAACGTCCTCGATCACGACCGTAGAAGGCGTGGATACGCTCGATGATCTTTTCCTTCGGAATTCCGGCCGCCTTCCCTTCCGCAAAGATCTTCTTCGCCTCCCCGGGTCTCGGTCCCCATTGAAAGAGCTCCTTCCCGCTCACCGAAAACGCGACGAGCTTCGGGATGCTTCGTGATCCTTCAGTGAGGTAGTGATCCATGATGTCCGGATGTTCGTCGCGCAAGAGCAGCCGGAGTTCGATCACCGGGTTCAGCGCCGCAAGATGTGCGATCACCGGCAGGATCTGCGCGGAATCACCGCACGAAAACTCGCTCAGCACCATCCAGAGTTGCCGAATTCCAATCCTCTGCAGAATCACTCGCGTCTGCTCCAGGGGTTCAAAGGTCCTGAAGATCCGCTCGCTGCGCTTGAGATTCAAAACCATGTGGTCAGTCTGGATGGCCGAACTTGCAGCCGATTGAGCTGGCTGATGCAGTGCCACATTGTTCCGAAACGCATTCATGTACTCGTCGAACGTGAATCCTTGATGCGGCCGACGTGCCGCAAAAAACTCTTTCATGGCCAATGCCTCATAATGCACCGAAGAGGGTTCGATTCCCCCTTTCTTATGAGATGCACGCGATACGGATTCGGCGTCAAACCGAAAAAAAAGCCCGGCGCAAGGCCGGGCTCAGATCTTCGTATCGTCGCATCGCGTCAGGCTGTCACGTACGCCTGGAGTTTTTCCAGGAGGCTTCGTTTTGGCAACGCCCCGACAACCTGCTCCACCACTTTTCCTCCCTTGAACACCATCAGCGTCGGAATGCTCCGGACGTGAAAATCCGTCGTTACCTTCGGATTGGCGTCGACGTCAAGTTTCCCGACTTTGAGTTTTCCTTCGTATTCTCTCGCGATCTCTTCCACCACGGGTGCGATCGCCTTGCAGGGCCCGCACCAGACTGCCCAGAAATCGATGAGGACGGGCTTGTCCGCATTGAGGACCTCTGATTCAAAATTCGCGTCAGTAATCTCCACAGGCTTCATTGGATCTCCTTGATAGGACCACGTTTGATTTCGTTTTCATTGATCGTCTCAGGTCGCCGATGAAAAGGCAATGCTGTCCGGGCCGAGGACATCCTGCACTCCCTGCACCAGCTGGTCCGTCGGATTGACGAGATAACGCGTCGACTGATAGACGCGCGTCGCGCTCTCCCCCCGGACTTTCAAAAAGCACGGCGTCTTGCCCTGGTTGGATTCGAAGAGCTCGCGGAGCGCAATGATATTCTCCTCCTTGACGTGCTCAAGATCAATTGAAACCATGACACTTCGCGTAAACCGGCCCCGAACTTTTTCGATTGGTAAAACTTCATTGACCAGAATCTTCAGTGTCGGACCATTCACCTCGCCTTTTCCGACAACCATGACAATGGCATCTAACACGAGGTCCTGCTGATATTTTTGAAATGCGTCCGAGAAGACGATGCACTCCGCGGTTCCGGTGAAATCCTCGATCCCGACGAAGGCCATGGTATTGTTTCTCTTATCGATCTTCCGCTTCACCGAAGTGACGATGCCGCACGCACGCACCATGCTTCCCGCTTTCAGGGCACTCGGGTCTCCCAGGGGCACCGTCGAAAGTTCCTTGACCTCCCGTTCGTATTTCAGCAACGGATGTCCTGACACATAAAACCCAAGCACATTTTTCTCGTGCTGAAGCTTTTCGAATTCCGTCCAGCGACGGGCTTCGGGGAGGATCGGATAGACGACAACGGTCTCTTCGGAACCTCCGCTTGTATCAAACAAGCCGGCTTGTCCGCTGAGTTCCTGCTCGCGCAGCCGAATGCCGAACGCGGTGGCGGGTTCGATGCATTCGAAGTACTGCGCCCTGTGACCGCCGAACGCGTCGAACGCTCCTGCCTGAACAAGGCTTTCGAGGCATTTCTTGTTTACCAGGCGAAGGTCGACGCGAGCGCAGAAGTCGAAGATGTTCTTGAATGCCCCGGTTTCCTTTCTTGCCAGAACAACCCCCTCAACCGCACTTTCGCCCACATTTTTGATCGCGCAAAGACCGAATCGGATCGCGCCATCGACAACAGTGAAATCCACCGCACTTTCGTTGACATCCGGACCCCGCAGCGGAATTCCGGACTTCCGGCATGAATCGATCAAGACCGCGATCCTGTCGATGTCGTTGATTTCCGACGATAACGTCGCGGCCATGAACTCCGGGGGATAGTGGGCCTTCAAGTAGGCGGTCTGGTAGGCAACCACTGAGTAGGCGACACTGTGGGATTTGTTGAATCCATACTTTGCGAACTTTTGGATGAGATCGAAGATTTCCCCCGCAAGCCTTCGATCCGACCCCCGCTCGATGCTTCCCTTGATGAATTCGTCCTTCACCGATGCCATGAGCGCATCGTCCTTCTTTCCCATGGCCCGGCGCATCAGATCGGCTTTCGCCAGGGAGAACCCTGCGACTTCACTGGCGATCTTCATCACCTGCTCCTGATAGACGATCACGCCATACGTCTCTTTGAGGATCGACGCCAGGGCGGGATGCAGGTAGGTGATTTTCTCTCGGCCATTTTTCCGGTTGATGAAATCTTCGATCATCTCCATCGGGCCCGGCCGGTACAGCGCATTCATGGCGACAAGATCGCTGATCGACGTCGGCCGCAACTTCCGCAACGACTCCTGCATTCCCGAACTCTCGAACTGGAACACGCCAACCGTATCCCCCCGCGAGAAGAGCTCAAATGTCGCCTGGTCGTCCTCCGGCAAATGATCAAGATCAATCCGGATCCCATGGTTCTCCTCGATCATCTTCAGCGCGTTTTCGATGACCGACAGCGTCCTCAGGCCGAGAAAATCCATCTTCAGCAGGCCCGCTTCCTCAAGATCCTTCATGTTGTACTGCGTCATGACTTCAGTCTGCGGCGTCTTGTACAAAGGGACGTGGTCGCTGATGTTCCCGGGGGCGATGACGACTCCCGCAGCATGCATCCCGGCATTTCTGTTCATCCCCTCCAGGACCAGGGAGGTTTCGACGAGTGTCTTGATCTTCGGGTCGGTGCTTTCGTTCACCCATTTGAGCTCGGGGATTGTCTTGAGGGCTTCTGCGAGCGGACGAACCTTGCCGAATTCAGTCGGGATCGCTTTGTTGATGGAGTCGATCGTGCTCAACGGGACGCCAAGAACCCGGCCCACGTCCTTCAACACCGCCTTACTCGACAGGGTCCCGAACGTGATGATTTGCGATACCGAGTCGTCGCCATATTTTTTCCGGACGTACTCGATGACCTTCTCCCGCTTTTTGTCGGAAAAATCGACATCAATATCGGGCATGCTGACCCGCTCGGGATTCAGGAACCGCTCGAACAGCAGGTCGTACTTGAGCGGATCGACGTTCGTGATGCCGAGACTGTACGAAACGATGCTCCCCGCCGCGCTCCCTCTGCCGGGCCCGACGAAGACGTCCATCGCCCTTGCGGCCTGAATAAAATCCTGGACGATCAAGAAGTATCCTGAATATCCCATCTTCTTGATCACCGAAAGTTCGAGCTCCAGGCGCTGCCGCACGGGTTCCGGCGCATCGGGATAGCGTTGCACAAAGCCTTCCCGCGCGAGCTTGTCGAGATACTCCTCCAGGGATTCGACTCCCGCCTCCGCTGGAATCGGGAAGTCCGGCATATGATTCCGTCGCAAGTCGAGTGAGAGGTCGCATTTGTCGGCGATCTCCAGCGTCGACTCGATCGCCTCGGGAAAGTCCGCGAACAACGCGAGCATCTCCGCCGTCGATTTGAAATACGCTTGATCCGTCTGGTACCGGAGTTTCGAGTAGTCTTGCGGATTGGCGATCGACGCATCAGGGATCAGCAGCATGATGTTGTGAGAGATCGCATGCTTGAGCTTCAGGTAGTGAACGTCGTTCGTCGCCACCAGCCGCAGCCCGTGCTCCTTCGCCAGCTGCGGCGCCTTGGAACGGACGATCGCCTCCCGATCAATCCCGTGATTCTGAATCTCCACGTAAAAATCGGATCCGAAAATGTCTTTGTACACGCCGGCGTTTGCGCTGGCCTTATCGTCTTTTCCATCGGCGAGGTACGCCGACAAAACTCCACTCAGGCATGCCGAAAGTGCGATGAGTCCTTCGTGGTGTACGCTCAGCAGCTCGGTGTCGATTCTTGGTTTGTAGTAGTATCCTTCGATATGTCCGAGGGAAGTGAGCTTGATCAGGTTCCGGTATCCCGTTTCGTTCTTTGCGAGAAGCACAAGGTGATGATAATTCGCCCGTTTTGCGCCCGCCTCCATCGGCGTCGTCCCTTTGTCAAACCTGCTCCCGTGCGTCACCACGTACGCTTCCATCCCGATGATGGGCTTGACCCCCGCCTTTTTCGCTTTCTTGTAAAATTCAATTGCTCCAGACATGACGCCATGATCGGTCAAGGCCACAGCAGGCATACCTTGCTCTTTTGCGGCATTGACAAGGTCGTCAATCTTGCAGGCGGCGTCGAGGAGACTGTAATGGGAATGATTATGGAGATGAACAAATTGGTTCATTGTCGATTTCGGAGTGATAATGTCACGCGATCAAAGTATCACAGCAAGTGTACCGCTCCACCCGGCTATTCACAAGGCGTATCCAACGAAAGTTATGCACATCTTTTGCCGTCCTGATGGTGGGGTGAAAGGCGCATCCTCGGCCTCTCTTTCATCAATGATGACAAGACTGTTTCCTGTCAGATGTTATGCCATCTAACTTCGAGAGAATTTGGGGGTTGTCAAGACCAAGAAAGGGCCAGCAGTTTCTGTTCCGTCATTTCTTCCATCGCGAAGCGGACGCCCTCTCTTCCGAAGCCAGAGTCTTTTACTCCGCCATATGGCATCGAATCCATGCGATAGGAAGAAACGTCATTCACGATAAGCCCTCCAACTTCAAGGTCGCGAAAGGCACGGAAAATGAACCCCGCATCGTTTGTGAATAAGCCGGCCTGAAGCCCAAAGGCGGAATCGTTCACTTCCCGAATCACTTCCTCTTCAGTGTCGTATGCCTGGAGAACGATGACCGGCGCGAAGACTTCACTGCAGACGACCGGCTCATTCCGCGGCACGTCGACGAGGATCGTTGGCGATAGGAACGCCCCTTTTCTTCCGCCTCCATGCACGATCTTCCCCCCATGGGCCATAGCGCTGGCAATCCAGTCCTCGACCTTTCTCGCCGCGGTCTCTGTGATCATCGGACCAACAACAGTCGCATCGTCCCAGGGGTCGCCAACGACGATCTTTCCGGCGGCGACGACCAGGGCTTCTTTAAGCGATTCAAAGACCTGTTTTTGTGCGTAGACTCGTTGGACTGATATACAGGACTGGCCCGCATTTCCGAATCCACCAATCGCTATTTTCCGCGCCGTTACGACAGGATCACAGTCCCTGTGCGCTATTACTGCAGCATTTCCACCCAACTCCAGTACCACGCGCTTTTTGCCCGAACGAGCTTTCAAAGCCCAACCAACAGATGGACTTCCAGTGAAGGTAATAAGCTTAATGCGTTCATCCTTAACAACTTGCTCTATTTCATCTCCAGAAGAAGGTAGCACACTCAAATACCCATGAGGCAGCCCCGCATCTGAAAAAACCGAGGCAAGCCGTAATGAAGTCACCGGCGCATTTGACGAGGGTTTGAGGATGACCGGGCACCCCGAAGCAAAGGCAGGTCCAAGCTTATGACAAACGAGATTCAACGGAAAGTTGAAAGGCGTAATCGCGAGGATTGGACCAAGCGGGAAGCGTCTCACATAGGCCTCTTTCCCCTTCGATGAAGGGACCAGATCAAGAGGCATGATGCTTCCCTCCATTCGCCCACTCTCTTCCGATGATAGGCTCAGCGTGAGGATGGCGCGGTCTACCTCCTGACGGGAGAAGCTGATCGGTTTACCGGTTTCCGTGGTAATGAGCCGGCTAAACTCCTCTTTTCGTTCGGCGAGGATCCTCGATGCATCACGAAGGATGGCTATCCTGGCATACGTCGGTTCAAGCGCTCGTCCCTCAAAAGCTCTCTTTGCAGCGGCGAGACCTTGCTCGATGTCAACCGGCCCGGCCTGGAACACTTGAAAGACCTCGGCTCCCTGGATTGGGTTCACCACAGGTCTCGAATGCCCGGATTCCTTCCATTCTCCGGATACAAAAAAGGGCTCTGCCATGGTTGATCCCTTTACGGTAACGACGCGAGAATCGTACGGACAGTCGCAACGAGGTTCGATTTCGCCACAATTCTTCGGTCCTGATTCCGTCTGATCTTCAGTTCGATGTTCCCCTCGGTCAGTGTTCTTTCTCCCACGATTACCTGGAGAGGTATACCGAGCAGATCAGCATCTTTGAACTTGAATCCCGGGCTGACATCGGTCCTGTCATCAAAGACCACTTCGAGATGCTCCTGCTGGAACTCTCGATACAGGTTTTCCGCCTCCTGCATCACCCTGTCCGTTCGACCGCGGAGTGCAATCAGATGCACCTCGAAAGGCGCGAGGGCGCGGCCCCACACGATCCCATCTCGGTCATGGTGCTGTTCAATATGACAGGCAAGGATGCGTTCGATGCCGATCCCGTAACTCCCCATGACGATGGGGTGTGCTCTGCCCTCTTCGTCAAGGAAAGACGCATGAAGGGCTTCGGAATAACGTGTGCCGAGCTTGAAGATGTGCCCGAGCTCGATCCCGCGGACGATCTTCAGAGGAGAATCGCCCTCGGGACTCCCCTCACCTGCACGCACCATGCGCAGATCATAGTATCCGTCGATCCTGCAGTCGCGCGCGAGGTCAGTGTGCATCAGATGATAGTCATTGCGGTTGGCTCCGCTCACCAGGTTATTGGCCCCCTTCAAGCGCAGGTCCGCCAGGATGGTGAACCGAGGCGTTTTCCCGTTCGCATCGTTCAGACCGATGGGGCCTATCGATCCCCCATCGGCGCCGGTCAACTCGCGTAGCGCTGCTGCTTCAACGGGCCGGACAGGTTCGCCTAGTGTTCGCGCTAGCTTTGCCTCGTTCAACGCGTCATTCCCCATCATCAGGCAGAGCACCGGACGATCCCCCGCCCAGTAAACCACTGATTTCGCCAGTGACCGTTCATCAATCCTGAGAAACGCTGAAAGCTCGTCGATCGTTTTGACGTTTGGCGTATGCACCGATTCGGGGAGCGCGTCATCATTGGAGCGTACCGCCGCGGGGACTGTTGACGTTGCCACTTCAAGATTTGCGGCATACCGGCCGTCCTCTGACAGCGCCAGAAGATCCTCACCGGCCTCCGATTCCACCATAAACTCTTCGGAGCCCGTCCCTCCCATTGCACCGCTCGAGGCGCCGACGACAAAGAACTTCAGCCCGCATCGGTCGAAGATGCTCTTGTAGGCGCGCGCATGAAGGGCATATCCGTGGTCCAGCCCTTCCTGTGAGACGTCCAGGGTGTAGCTATCTTTCATGAGAAACTGACGTCCGCGGATGATGCCGGATCGCGGACGCGGCTCATTCCGAAATTTCGTTTGGATTTGATACCAGATCTGGGGAAGATCGCGGTAGGACTTAATGTGGTTTCTTGCCAACCAGCAAATGACCTCCTCGTGGGTGGGGGCAAGGACAAGGGGGCGATCCTTGATATGGAAGAGGGTTTCTCCAAACGCCTGTACTCGCCCGGTCTCCTCCCACAGATCAATCGGGCTAAGAGCCGGAAGATGAAGTTCCTGGCCTCCAATGGCGTTCATCTCCTCTCGAACAATGGCCGCGATCTTCTGCACGACCCGGTAGCCGAGAGGAAGAAATGCATACACGCCTGCTGCTAGCGCGCGGATCATCCCTGACCTTATCAGAAGCTGGTGGCTGGGGATCTGGGCGTCGGCGGGGACCTCTTTTGCCGTGGGAATAAATCCCGAGCTGAAACGCATGGTGCCTGTTCTGCAGTGGAGTGGTCAAACGATGCGGTGGACAGAGGAAATATAGCCAAAGCCGTGAGACAATTCAAGACTGCGGATCACTTCGCATTTCTTTAGCGGGAGGACTCCTCCGGAACAGTGAGCTTGACTTCCGTTCCGTAGATATGCGTGATATCAATACTCCCCCCCAGTCCTTTTGCCAATGAACGCACAAACTGCATCCCGAAATGCTCCTCCCGTTCATCCGTCGCTACGTCCCCATTCCCATCATCGGCAACCACGATGTTCAAGGTGTTGCCTTTCCGTCGGCATGACAGCGAAACCGTTCCGGCCCTGCCGCCGGGAAACGCATGCTTCAGCGCATTGGTGATAAGTTCCCTGATGGCAAGCCCGATTGCCACAGCCCGTCGACGATCCAGCGGAACAGACTCAATCTGCACATCGATGCCGATTCGCCTCCCGGCAATGTTGCTGGCCGCGAACACCTGTTGCGCGATATCCTGCAAATACTCCGTTGCATCGACGGTTGGACCAATATTGGATCCTCTGAGTTTCTCCTGAATCCTGGACATCATTTGAATTCGGTTGTGGCTTTCGAGAAGAGCGTTCTTTGCCTGCTCATCGCGCATCGATTCGGCCTGGACGCTCAACAGACTGGCAACGATCTGCAAATCGTTCTTAACTGCGTGGAACACTTCCCGTATGAGCTGATCCTGCGATATCGCCGGAGGCTCCGGCGGCGTAGTGTTCCTTTCCTCATGCGGCATATCCTGGAACACGCCGATCACCAGAGCAGGCGAGAGTTCGTCGATCATCGAGGCCGACAGATGCTGCCGCACCAGCGCCCCGTCGCCTCTCCGCACCGCACATGCGATCCCGTGCATTTCTTTTCCGGCGCGAAGCCTGGCCGCAATTCCGGCATGGTCCTCGAGGTTCCATTCGAGCCCCACGTCCCGTACGGATTTCCCGATTACCTGATCTTTGACGAACGAAAATCTTCTGAGAAATGCGGCGTTTGCCCCGACGATGTCACCCTGATCGTCTGCGAACAAGAGCGTCGGCAAGGGAGCACGGTTGAAGGCGGATTCGTACTGAGGCGATGACGTTGACTCGCGCTCGACGTGGTCCGGGTGAAGCATATTCCCCGGCTCTCGCGTGATGATAAAGACGGTCTCGTGCTCTTCGGATCCTTGCCTGTCAACCGTGAGCTTTTGGAACGTGACGGCGACCGTCGTCCCCTGCTTCTTCTTCAGCAGGCACGACAGGGGGTTCCCCGCGTTCCCAGCCAGAGTGTCCTGCTGCAACTCTGACCCGTCTGCGGCGTAGAGATCCATCACATTCCAGACCGGAGAAGTCAATGCTTCAGGCAGCTGCCACCCGGTGATCTTTTCCGCTGCGGAGTTCATGAACGTCACAAGCAACGACTCATCCACGACGATGACCGCTTCTCCAATGGCACTCAACGTCGAACGAAGAACTTTTTCACGGTGAAGGATGTCTCGTTCTGCTTTCCACCGTCCGACGGCGATCTCAATGGTGGCCTCAATTGCATCATCCTGAAATGGTTTCAGGAGGTAGCCGAAGGGAAGCGCCGTTCTCGCCCTTGCAAGAGTGTCCAGATCGGAGTATGCAGTCGCAAACACGACAGGCGGGCCGCCGCGGTCCCGGATCCGTTTCCCGGCCTCGACGCCGTCGAGTGCGCCGCTCAAATGGACATCCATCAGGACAATGTCCGGCACCCTGTCGAATGCAAGGCGGATGGCATCCTCCCCCTTTCCAGCTATTCCGACGATCGGGTAGCCCAGCGCCTCGAGTCGGCGCGCCAGATCCATGGCGACGATCTTCTCGTCCTCTGCAATCAGAATGTGTATTGCGTTGTGCCCGGGTGCCGGTTTCACGGGTTTCCCTGATTCACGATGAACGACTGGTCAGGCGTTGACGCGTGCTGATTTCCCACGTCCGGACGCTGTCTTTGTATGCATTGTACGTATTTTGCCGGGTGATGTCCAAATCCGCGTCCGAATTCCCCTCCCAACGCCGACAAAGATAGATCGGGGTGTATATCCGGCCCACCCGGTAGCTCCTACTGATCGCCAGGGCAACGGCATAGTCTTCGCCATAGCTGACATTCGGAATGGTGATCGCCCGCAGCACGCTCGTCAGGAAGGCCCGGGGGGCTCCAAAGCCGTTGACTCTGAGTGCGTTGTTGCGACCGTTCGCATCGCTCCATTCCCGGTGATCGATGATTCCGGGAGGAATCGGTTCGAGCTTGAAGTTCGTCATCTGGTAACTTCCGACGACCATCGCGCAATGTTCCTTGCGGAAAGTATCGACAATCTGCTCCAGGGTGTCCGGCGAAGCGTAGAGATCATCGCTGTCAAGTTGGACCGCGAGCCTGCCGCAGTGCTTCGACTGGACGGCTTCGTTCCAACACCCGCCAATCCCGAGATCGCCCCGAACCGGCACGAGGTGAACGACCCGGGGATCCCTTTCCGCGGCCTTTGCGATGATCTCCGTCGTTCCGTCTGTCGAGTGGTTGTCGACAACGATAACGTTGAACGGGAAGTCCGTCTTTTGAACAAGGACGGATCCTATCGCATCGACGATCGTCTTTACCCGATTCTTGACGGGGATGACGACGCTGGCCTCGACGGGATACACTGTCGCATCGGGCCCGGGCTCATTGAAGGGCGTGTCAAGATAGGCACCAATGAGTCTCAAGTGTTCGGTCGCTGCCTGCTCCATCTCCAGCTGTACAGCCCGCTGCTTCGGGTCGACATAGTCGAATTGCTTTTCACCGGACCGTCTTCGGTCAGGCTCGTACTTTGTATACAACTTTTCCGGGATGTGGACCACGGCAGCTGACCGCGACAACGCAAGCCGCGTCGCGTACCATCCGGCATAAGTATACGGTGCGCTCTGCGAGAGTTCCTCTGCCACCTTGCCGAGCACAGCGGTTCGGATCAGAACAAGGTTGCCAAAATTGAAGTCGTCACGAATGCTCCCCTGCTGATAGGGAATCAACGGGTGCGGGATAATCACCCCATCCAGATTGTCATAGTAGTCGGCATACACAAGACTGGCGTTCGTCGCCTCAGCAACCGATCGAAGCCTCTCCAGACAAAACTGCCCCAGATCCATTCGCGTTTCCTGCGGCAAGAACGCAATGTATGGGGTCTTGACCATCGCCGCCATCTTCCGAAACAACGCGCTCGACGAAATTGCTTCAACCGGAAGGCTTGCGCACCCTGCCGGCACGTCGGCGTTTCCGGAATGAAGAATGATGACCGCCGGGGCGGGTACGAGCGCCTTGAATGCATCGATGGTCGAACGACCGCCTTCCGTGCCGCTGAACGGAATGCCGATGGTTATGAGTTCATTCATAAGATTCTCGATTTGCTTTCATGGGTGGCAGTTCACAAGTGAATTTCGTATACTCTGGGAGTTGACGACTCCATTCTCATTCAACCCCCTTCATGCCTGACAAGCCTGCTTCTCGCAATCCCTGGCAATTCATTCCCACGCTGTACTTTGCCGAAGGCGTCCCGTACATCCTCATTAACGCGGTCTCCGTGGTCCTCTACAAGCGTATGGGGATCGATAATGCAACGATCGCGTTCTGGACAAGCTTCCTCTACCTTCCCTGGGTCATCAAGATGTTCTGGGGACCGGTCGTGGATACTCGGTCCACCAAGCGCCGCTGGATCATCATGACACAACTCGTCATGAGCGGGTGTCTACTGATCGTCGCAGCTGCGCTTCACGCCCCGGGGTTCTTCTTCCTCTCGCTCACCGCTTTCTTTCTCGGCGCCTTTATCTCTGCAACGCACGATATCGCCGCGGACGGGTTTTATCTCCTGGCACTCAACAAGGAAGATCAGAGCCTGTTCGTGGGTATTCGCTCGACGTTTTACCGCCTCGCGATGATCTTCGGGCAGGGATTCATCGTCTGGCTGGCGGGCAGCCTTGAAACCCGCACCGGCAACACCCCCTTCAGCTGGACATTCGCGATCACCGTGGCAGGGGTTCTCTTCTTCTTCCTTTTCCTGTATCACCGGGTCATGCTCCCCTATCCGGCAAGCGACGGTTCTGCAGTCGAGGGAAATGTGCATCGTGAGCATGCGTTCCTGGAAGCGTTCCGGAGCTACATCGCACAGGACAAATTCATCGTCCTCCTCGCTTTCATTCTCCTCTACCGCTTTGGAGAGGCATTCCTGATCAAGCTCGCTCCGCCATTTCTTCTCGACAGCCGCGACGTGGGGGGCTTAGGGTTCACGACTGCCGAGGTCGGAATCGTGTACGGGACAATCGGCGTGACTTGCCTCCTCGCCGGCGGAATTGCCGGAGGCTTGGTGATCAAGAAGTACGGTTTGCGACGTTGCCTGTGGCCATTGGCATTGATCATCAACCTGCCGATGTATGTCTATGTCTTCCTTTCCACCGTGCAGCCATCAATCTACATCGCCGCACCCTGCGTCGCTCTTGAACAATTCAGCTATGGATTTGGATTCGCCGCATATCTCGTGTTCCTCATGTATGCGTCACGCGGCAGATACAAGACCTCGCATTATGCGATTTCCACGGGATTGATGGCGCTTGGCATGATGCTGCCCGGGCTCATCAGCGGTTATCTGCAGAAGGCCCTCGGGTACCACCAGTTCTTTATTGTGACGGCATTTCTCGGCATCCCGGGGTTGATTACTCTGTTCTTCGTTCCGATACCCGACGAGAAGGTCGAAGGAGCCGAATCGGCGAATCGTTCGGCACAGGAAGGCACACCCGCTGTCAAGACCGACCAGGAACAACAATAGATTTGTAACCGATCAGGTGCTCCACGCTTGTCTTCCCCATGACGAACGGTTGACGCTCATCAAAGCGGAATCCGATCTTCTCATACCATTCTACCGTTTTCACGTTTTGCACCATCACGCCTAACCAGATTGCGTTGAGACCGCTCTCCCGGGCTCTTGCCTCGGCCTCCACTAGCAACCGCCCTCCAACACCAAGCCCTTGAAAGGCCGGGAGCACGTAGAGTGAGGAGACATAAAGCCGTCGCTCCTCCCTCTTGAACCTCGTGATCATCGTCCCCGCAAGACTCCCCCCCACTATGGCCAGCGATATTCTTGCGCTCGGGTCGCCGAGAATTTCGTCGATCGCCGCACTGGAATAGTGCCCTTCGAAATATTCCTCCAGGTCCTCCAGGGGTATGAATGAAGCATAGGTCGCCAGCCACGTTGTCCAAAGGATGTTCCGGATGGCCGGAACATCCGAAGTGCTCGCGTTACGGAGGGCAATGTCAGTCGTCACACGCATCAAGAAAATCCTCAATTCCTTTGACGATCGCTTTCGCGATCTTTTTCCGGAAGTCGTCGTCCAGCAACTTCATTTCGTCAAGCGGGTTCGACATGTACGCCTGCTCAACAAGAACGTTCGGCAGTTCTGTCGGCGAATTCAGGAGGAAATTGAAACTCCCGACATTGCCGTACGCGGGGAGATCAAGATCCAGTATGCGTTTGATGATGCAGACGGACAAGGGGCGATAGGCAAGATATTTGTAATACGTGCTCACCCCTCGCACATCGGCCGGGTTCGTCGTATACCCGACCGAGTTCGCATGAATGCTAATCAGGATATCGGCATCGTCTCGCAAGCCCACAGCGAGTCTGCTGGCCATGGAGACCGCGGTATCCGAGCTCCGCGTGAGGTAGACGACTGCGCCTTCGTCTTCGAGCAGCGATTTCAGATGCAGCGCGGTGGAAAGATTGATGTCCTTCTCCTTCGCCCCCGTTGACCCGAGTGCCCCATTGTTGTCACCTCCGTGACCGGCGTCGATGACGAACCGCAATGCTTTGATCTTCAGGCGCTCCGGCTGTCGACGCACGCGAATGACGAGCATCGTGCCACGGTAGGAAATGGCATAACCCCATAGCTGCTTGTGCTTGAGATCGATCGCAATGCGAAGCACCCCTTTGCCAATCTCCCGATACGCGACGTTTGTTATCTCTTTCGTGTTCATCGCCTGGATGATCCAGTTCGTGTTCGAGACGGCACCATAGACGTCGACGTTGATCCGGTTGGGGTCGACGTCAGCGCTGCTCACATACGGAAGGCGATCGTCCATCGCCACGGTGACATAGTCGTACTGCGCATCCCCGTAGACATTCCAATTCCCGGTCAGAGAGTATGGCGGAAACGTCCCCTGCGGGAGAAGCGTCACAGATTCTTCGTCAATCCACGCTTCCTGTCCGTCCGCTAATGCCACCCGATACATGCCCCCGGTCTTGCCGTTGATTGCCAGTCTCACTCCCGCCCCCAGCCGCTGCAGAACGGCACCGCCAAGCCGATCATCACCGAGGCCGTAGGTGAGGGACGCCCGTTGACCGCGCGTCACTCCCACGAACGGAAATTCAGAGGGACGGAATGAAACCTTCGCCTTTGTTTCTCGTTCCACCACGTGTCCTGCACTATCTTCCAACCGAAACGTTATCGGGGAATCGAGAAGATGATCGACTTCGCCCACCCGATAGACACCACGGTAGATCCCTCTCTGGCCCCCGTGTTCCTCCGGTGGGACTTCCCGCATCGGCACGCCGTCCAGAAATGTCGCTTTGCACCCCGGCGTCCCCTTGCATTGGACTTCAAGCAACTGTCCGGCATCCAGCCAGCGATCCTGGCCCGGCCGCATCTGCAATGAATCGATCGCCAGCGTGTCGGATCTGATCTGCTCCGGAGGAGGCCTCCGGATGATCAGGAAGGTCTTCTCCGCTCTGCTGCTGTCGTTCGCGGCGGCCACGACGGTAAAGAGGTTGTCGCCCACGTTGAGGGTGAGAAGTCCGCAGAACGCGCCAGATGGATAAACAAGTTGGGCCTGGCCGTTCAGCGTCACCGCGCAACCCGGCGTCGCGCTCGCTGACAATCTATAAACGGAGGATGACGTCGTCGTCGTATCGTCTTCCGGTACGACGATGAGAATGGAAGGCTTTGACTGGCTCCATCCTCGACCAGACGCGATACTGAACAGGATTGCAAGAACGAACACTCTACGGACCATGCTCATGGCTTGAACCTCGGGCAGTTGACAATATGGAGCAAAGAACGAAAGGGCGGCCTATTTCACGAGCATCATTGCCTTCGTGGCCGACAGTGCGTTTGCAGTCAATCGACAAAAGTACACTCCGCTTGCCAATCGACTCGCATCAAATGAAAATGAATGTTTCCCCGCGGGGTAGTGGCCATGGGCAAGAACCGCGACTTCCCTGCCGAGCACATCGTACACGATCAGACTGACGTCGCTGCTTACGGTCCACTCTCCGCTGATCACAGTCGTTGGATTAAATGGATTCGGATAGTTTTGATCCAACCCGAACCGCAACGGAACTCCCCCCGTTGCCGTCGGCACGGCAGACGGGATCTCCGAAACGAGGGCAAGATCATTGAAGCCGAGTTGACCGCTTCGCGATGTGTCTGCCGCGCTGGGCGCAATCTGAAATCCCTCAAAGCTGAGCAGGCCGTTCAGGACCCCATCCCCGCTCCAAGCGCCCAGGGAGTCCTGCGCGAAGTTCCACTGGATCAGCCGCCACCCAATCCAATCGACCGCGACCCATTGACTTACTTCCCTGTCGGTGCCGTTTTGTGCACTGTCCCGGACAACGAATCTGAACCGTGTCCCGGATCCATCACCGTTGATATAGCACTGCAGACGTGTTTCGCTCGTGGTCCAGTGTGTCGTCCCGATGTTCTCAGGGCCGATGACGTGAATGAGGTTCTGTTGATTCAAATCCGTCCAGGTGTAGTTCAGAAGGAATGCCCCTCTCGCAGGATCCTCGGTCCCCACGCCCTGCATTGAAGAAGCGAGAAAACCGACGTTATCGACTCCCATCGTCCCGTCGGCAGTCGAAGGCGAAGGCCAAGGGACCGATCCAAGATTCAGGGAGTCCAGGAGTGTCTCGGCACCCAGGTTGAACGGCGCAACCGAGAACGTCCACGTTGGGGCCTGGGCAGCTCCGATCGCATTGCCGGCGACATCGGCGACGCCGACAATGTAAAGACGGTACCCTGTTCCCGCTCTGAGTCCACCGCTGATGTAAACATTCACGGCGCCTTTGCCACGCGACTCCCAGTACTGAACCGTCCGCGGAAGAACTGCACCGCCCAATTGCTGTATCCTGATATTCGAACTATTCACGGTCGACGGATCTAACCGCTCATTGAACATCAAATCGATCACGTCAAATGGCGACGTCGCAGTCCCTGAAGTGTCAGGAAACCGCGCTGTCAGCACCGGCGGAACAACGTCGACAAATTCTGTTTTGAATGAAAGCAAGAACGGATCGCCGGCTGTTCCGTCGGCATTGCCGTCGAGGATCCCCCCGGTAATTCCGTGTGCCGATGTATCCAAGCGAGCCGTGTATGTTGTCAACGTCCCGAAGGCGGGGGTGGGCTGGAAGGCCATGACACAATTGCTATTTGACCAACTCACGTTGCCGGGGACGGACGGAAGAATCGAGAACGCGTGGTCGACGGAAGCCGTGTCCATCGGCCTTGAAAACGTCAGGGTCATCCTGACAGAAGGGATGACCGAGGAATCGCCGTTCAGGGGAATGGCGGAGACAACATACGGTGGACCGCTCCGTTGAAGAACGTGATCGATGAACTGCACCTGACCAGCCGTGCTGGTGACGAGAACCGAGTCGACGGAAAACCCCGGTGTTTCGAAAACAACCGTATGGTCACCCGACGTGAGGCTGTCGAACAGATAGTATCCATTATTCATCGTATCGCCATGATAGCCCCTGCCTTCCGGCAAGAGTCGAACGAACGTGTTATTCAACGGCGACGATGTGCTGATGTCCGACTGAATTCCGGCGATGATGGAGTGTTGGTCTGCCGGGACCCCGTAATATTGCAGGAAGGCATTCCGTAGCGCGTAGGCTTCCATCTTTCGGTAGTCGTTGTTCATCAACCGGCGCGTTTCAGGGTAGAAATCATGGAAGGAACCCTCGGACAGCTCTCCCGGCATTAACAGCCCGCGAAGGACGCCGAGACTGAATCCGCCGTTGGTCCCGCCGTAAAAAGTCCAGTCCAGCCAGGTGGACGTGGAACTCGTCCGGTTGTTGGCCTTGATCATCGGGCCCATGATATTCGCCATCGCGAGCGATGCAGGATCTTCCGGGACCCCCAGTCCGTTGCCCGTGCTGGAGGCGGGTCCGCCGGGTCTCTTTTCACGAACCAGTATCAACGTATAGTTCGTCGAGGTGTTGGTGCCGCCGAGGGCGTTGCTATGGATGGAATGAAACCAGTCCACATTGTTGCTATTCGCGACTTCGACGCGCGCCGCCAGGGAGGGTTCGTCATCAGTCCCGTACGTTGTGTCATTGGAAGTTCGCGTAAGGATTACCGTTGCACCATACTCTACGAGAAGCGACCGCAAGAGAAGGGCTTTCTGGAAATTGCTCTCCGACTCCCAGAAATCGATGCCGGGATCTGGAATCACATGCCGATCATCGGAGTTGTGCCCACCGTGACCGGGATCGATGCAAATCTTCAATCCGGTGAGGTCGGTCCGCTGTGCGACAGCGCCAGAAACCGGAAGGCAGAACAGGATCAGCAGGATCGCAAAGGGCTTCATTGTCCTGCCTCCTCGTACTGGATCACGAAGATTGATCCATCCGGAGCATCACAGACGATCTTGTCTTCCACCGGCGAGCAACGAGGATGCATCTCCAGAATATCCGGAGTGTTGGCAAAGATCGCGGATCTCGAACCATCAGGTGCGATGCACCCGAGATCAGAGGAAAGCAGTCGGTCCCCGTCGTCCCGGTCATTCATATACACTATCCATTTGCCGTCGCGGGTCCAACTCGGAGCGTCCTTGCGCCCCAGCATCACCACATGTCCACCGTCGAGGTCACAGACAAAGGTCCCGCGGTCGACATCATAGGCGACGATCCTGGTTTTGTCGGGCGAGAGCGACGGCCAGATATAGTTGCCGTTGCCGAACGGATCCAGGATGGCCTTCGACCCATTCCTGTTGAGCACGATCTTCGTATTCTCGATGCCCATGACCGTCACAGTGTTTGGCAGAGCCGCGAGGACCGGGCTGGAGATCATCCCCGCGTTCATGACCGCCGGTTGCGAAGCGATGAACACCGGGATCCCCGCATCGGCTCCTGTTGCGACGACAGTGTTTGTTCCGTCGAGAAGATTCAGTACGACCGATGTATTCGAATTGCGTCGGGTTGCATCGTCTCGATCCGTACGGCGATACCCGAGGGATTGCCCATCGTCCGAAACTGAAAAACCATAGCCGGAGTTTCTCGCAACCACGCGTTCCAGCAATTCTTTCGTGGACGGATTGTAACTCCAGATGCTTCCGAAATCGGCCGATGCCATGAAGATGACATGCCCGTCCGGTGAAAACTGAGGGTCAGTCCATCCCGGGCCACTTGCCGGGAGCGGAAGGCGATCAATCGACACCAGTCTGAGCTGTGCCGAAGACTGAACGGAAAAGCCAATGGCGAGAATCGCAAGCAACGACGCGTGGGACCACCAACAATGGCCATGGACGCGGCGTTTTCGTTCTTTGAGCACTCCTACCTCCGTCTTGTCATGCATCACGACTGTACAATCAATCGTCCATCTCTGGACATTATTACCAATGCCAGCGCTTGCCGAGACTCTGCACCCAGCGCGGAAACCATGCCGGCACAACCTGCTCATGTTCCACCCCTGCGGGGACGATGCTCACTCGTTTTCGGGCAGAAGGCGAAAGCCCCAATAGGAATGCGTCGTGCTCCGGCTTCAGGTGCTCTGTGAATGCCGCATCAAGGAATCCATTGGAATGTTCGAGCCAGGAAGCGAACGTATCGCTGTATCCGTACAAGGCATCGAAGAGAAATATGCCGTCAAGATGTTCCAGCTCACCGCCTTGTTGAAGACCAAACGCAGCGGGCCTGTAGCCGCCGCTATGCGCGGAAATGATCAAACGGCCCAACACCGGTTCGTTGATGACACCTTCCTGGACCAGCATCCTGAGGATGTCTTCAATCATGCGCTGTAGTCCTCCCTTCTCCTCCATCTTCCCACCGAAAGAATCCCTCGCACGGTACGGACCCTGGGGAAGAACCAGGACTGCGTTGACGCGTTGATCGCACATCGCCTGTACCATGCCTGAGTGCTCAAGGATGTCCAGGTTGTCATGCCCGTGACCGTGGAAGTGCACTATCATGTTCGTTCCACGGGCATCGGTTCTCAAACTTTCCGGGACGAAGACCACGATACTGCTGTCTGCATAGTGCGGGAAGTACGGATAGTATGTCCCGTCGTCACGCCGAAATCCCTTCAGTCGATCCGGATGGGGAAACGGTGCATATCGCGATCGATAGATCGCCCATTTGCCATGCGGCACCATCGTCCAGTCGACATCGTATTGTTCGACGGGTCCATCCCTCCCCGCACCCCATCGATCCCACACGTAACGTGCCACATGTGCTCCGAGGAGCGTGGCGCTGTTTTCGATTCCTCCGGAATGGTCTGCTGATTTGTCCACAAAGATCGCGATCGCGAAAGCGACGCTGTCTGATGTAACCACTCCCACATCGACCTTTGTCTCGGCAATGGAGCCCGTTTTGTGAGCGATCGCAAGGTGCGACGTCCCTTCATCCGGCAGGTAACGGGGAATCATGTCATCGTATTGCTGCAGGCGAAGCGTCTCAAGCATTTCCGAAGACGACGTTGAGTCGATCAGCTGATGTCGAAAGATCATGGACATCAAGAGGACCATGTCCTCCGGCGTCGATACGCCGACTCCGAAGCGGATCGATTCGCCTGTATTCTGCTTGGTCTGCCATGAAAAAAGCCGATTCAGCAGCTTCGTCCGGTGAAGACCGAGCGAATCCATGAGCGAGTTCACATCGCCGAGCTGCGACCGAACGTCGGGTCCAAGATTGTCCAAAACGAGGTTTGTCGCGGTATTGTCACTGACGACGATCATCAGCCGGGCAGCGTCGCGGAGGGCAATTCTCCCCCCTGCAGAGAGAAACTGCAGCACGCCGGAACCGGGCTTCTTGTCCTCATCACGAATGTCGAGTATCGAGGCGGGATTCACTCGTCCATGCGCGACGGCATCATAATATGCGGCGAGCACGGCAAGCTTGATGACACTTGCGGTGGGAAATTGCTCCGATGCATTGTAGCAAATCTCCTCCCCGGTCCGGAGATTCAATGCTGCGAGGCCGAGGTGGCCGCCATACCGGGCTTCCAATGCCTGAAGCGCCGCCACATCTGAGGCGCTATCAGGCACTGACAATGACCTGGCCATTCGGGGGAAAACACAGAGGAGGACGATGCACGGAATTACGATCCGGAGGCCACGACCTCTCGAATCACCGGGGACATGGAAAAAAACCTTGAGCACTGGGATCACACCTTTATGACGATCTTCTTTTTCCACAGCGCCCAGACGACGGCGAACATTACAAGATTAAAACAGATGGCAAAAAGCAACGAAGCATTAATCGGACTCGCGATCGAGAGGAACCAGGTCTGGAACATCCATTGCCAGAGCGATGCAGGATTTCCGTCTGGTCCCGTTACTTTGATCATTCCCAACAGCCGCGCGACGAGACCGGAAAGAACGAACACGGCGATAGCGTTGACGCCGTACATGACGAACGGCATCGCCCATTTCGCATATCCTTTGACGTCAATCAGCCAGTAGAACACGGCAAGGCAGATCAGGGACCAGCCGCACATGAAAATGGAATATGTCGGCGTCCAGAGGTTTTTATTGATGGGCATCCACATATCCAGGATCACCCCGAGGAGCAGCATGAGATTCCCGATCACAAACATCCAACTGGTCTTCTCCTCCTTCGTATGGGAACCCGACAGCCAGCGCCCCGTCATCACACCCATCAATGTCGTGGCGATTGCCGGCAACGTGCTCAGGATCCCTTCCGGATCGAACCCCGGCGCCGGGGCACCTCGCCAAGTGTGGCCCGCAAGGAGATTGGAGTCGATGTACCACGCGAGACTCCCGGTGGGCTCCAGCACGCCTGCACCGTAGCCGGGAACGGGAATCAGCATGGAGGCAATCCAGTAAAGCCCAAGGAGACTGACGATCCAGACCACCTGCATCTTCGGTCCGCTCGTCAAGTAGATCGCCGAGGCGACAAAATAGCAGACGGCGATGCGCTGCAAGACCCCGGGAATTCTCCAGGTGGCAAACGAGAAATGCTGGTCGAACAGCAGACCAAAAGGGAACCCGGACAGGAAGAGACCGAGACCGAAAATGATCAAGGAGCGCTGAAGCGCATGCGCCATGAGTTTCCCCTTTGGCGTTCCCTTCTGAAGACGTTTGGTAAAGGCAAAGTGAATTGCGACTCCGACGATCCACAAAAAGAACGGGAAAATCAGGTCCGTGAAAGTCCAACCGTTCCAGCGAGCGTGTTCCAGTTGCGGATAAATCGCGCTCCACGTCCCGGGGTTGTTGACCAGGATCATCCCCGCCACCGTTGCGCCACGAAAAGCATCGAGCGAAACAAGGCGGGTCGAAGCCGTTTCGGAAGGTGTCATGTCGGTTCCTTCGTGAGAAAGCTTGGTGAGGTCATCGTATTCACTGCTGCTTCTTCGTCGCCCCGATACCGTTTCCCTTCGGAATGGTAATCCGCCCGTCGACAATCGTTGCCCCGTCGAAGATATCGTTTTTGATCAGAACCGCACCGTCGAGATCGGCCCAATCGACCAGAGGAGAAAGTTGAGCGGCAGCCGAGATTGCGCACGATGTCTCGGTCATGCATCCGAGCATCACTTTGAGTCCCAACGACTTCGCCAGCAGAATCATCTTGTACGCTTCACTCATGCCTGTGGATTTCATCAGTTTCACATTGATCCCGTCGAAGGCTCCCAGCGTCCTTTTGATGTCGCCGATCCTGACCACGCTCTCATCACCGACGATCGGGAGCGGGCTCCGGGACCGCAGCCAGGCAATATCATCGATCCTGTCTTTCGGCATAGGCTGCTCGACGAGTTCGACACCCTTGGTCGCAAGCCATTCGCACATCGCGAGTGCTTTCTCCCTGTCGGTCCAACCTTGATTGACGTCGACACGGAGCGGCTTGTCAGTAACGCTTCGCATCGTCTCGATAATCTCCTTGTCGTTATCGCGCCCGAGTTTGACTTTGTACACTTTGAAACCCGCGGCCTCTTCGACTTTCTGGCGAACCATTTCGCGGGTATCGATCCCGATCGTAAACGTCGTCACGGGCGTTTTGGCGGGGTTCAATCCCCAGATCTTGTACCACGGCTGAGCCATGGCCTTTCCGATCCAGTCATGGAGGGCGATATCGACAGCCGCTTTCGCCGCATTATTGCCCGGCGCGATCTTGTCGATATCCGCAAGGATGTCTTCCAGCAGGAACGGATCGGGATACCGCGACATGTCGATCCGGGAAAGAAAATCCTTTGCGCTCTCCTGGCTTTCGCCGAGATACGGCGGCATCGACGCCTCGCCGTACCCTACGATCCCGTCCTTCTCGACTTCCACCATCATATCGGGAGTCGTATTGCGCGAACTCGTCGCCAGAGTGAATGTGTGTTTGAGTTCGATCGTAAACGGATAATATCGGAGAATCATGGTACCTGCCGGTTGTTGAACCATGGGAATCCGGGCGTGCAAATGCGGCGCAAACGCGATCCCCGCGCCGGCGAGAATCGAATTCCGGAGAAAGTCGCGCCTGGAGTGTCGTTTTCGTTCAAGGTTAGCGCCCATACTCCTTCATCTCCACTATTCGTTGTATCCCGTCCGCTTTCCCGGCCCCGAGAATCCGGCGCGCTCGCAAGAACATCTGTCGCCGATGACTGTTGAAATCCTGGTCCGAGGGATCCAGGCTATTGATATGCACATCTCCGGAAGAGTGAATATAGCGGCGGCCTCCGAGTGAGATGGCAACGTGGGTCACCCGCTCTTTCTTTTCCCCCTTCGCCGCGAACCCGAAGAACAAGAGATCGCCCGCTGAAAACTGATCCAGCGAATCTCCGCCGTCAACGGGAAATCCGACATTCACCTGCTGGCTTGCATCGCGCGGAAGCAGAATCCCGTTCAGAAAATAGACGGTCTTCGTAAAACCGGAACAGTCCATGGCCTTCGCCGAAGTGCCACCCCAAAGATAAGGAATTCCCGTGAATGTTCGTGCCGTGCTCACGATGGTATTGCCATTTGGCGGATCGCGGCGGCGCCATCGGTCAAGCGTTATGCAATCCCCCTTTTTCACGAACGCTTTCCGACCGTCGGGATATTGGACGTCGAACCCCGTATCACCCGCACGCAGCTCCGAAAGAATCGAGCCTGCGACGAGATCGCCCACGATGGAATCCGGCTGTGTTTCCGACGCGGAAGCGAAACCGTAGGTTGCGGTGACGATCACCTTCTGCGTTCCGTTCCAAACATTGAAGGCGGAATCGGTCATCCGCTGAAACCGCCCCTCTGTCCAACCAAGATAGTGATCCGGGGTCTGGACCAGATACCAATCCTCCTTTTGTTTGAGGACCCTCAGCGGTGTCCCGAGGATCGCCTGCGTCGCGAGTTCTGCGGCCTGATCGGGTTTCGACCGGATGTTCAGGACACTGACAGTAACAACACCCCATGTGGCACCCCCAAGGGATGTTTGCGGCAGCGCATTCAGCGACGCGGCCTCTACCTGCCACCCGTCATTCGCAAGAATCCGCAACAACTCTGTCTTCATGCCCGAGTCTTGTACGTCACCCTGAAGCGTTATCCGTTTGCCATCCACCTGAGTGCAATGAACGTCGAAGACCGCGGTTCGTTTGTCGGGAGCGAGTCGATGCCTCACCAGGGCAAGTTGATTCTGCAACGCATCCGGAATGTCCTGGCCATGCATAGGCGTCAACCACACTGTTAGCGAAAGGAGAACAAGACCGTAATGTCCGCGAGACAATTTCATATCAGGGTTCCCGATGCTTACGATCTGGCCGATTACTTGAACAACCGCATCCCCGCACTCATGCCCCGCCGAAGAGCAGACGGGGAGACTAGGAGAGAGGGGGCCGGAGGTATTAAGAATTAAGAACGAAGAATTCAGAATTCTTAGTTCAGTCAGCTTCAGAGGGCTCAGGGACTTCGGGACTCTGTGAGACTCCGAGACTATGAGACAAGCGGAGAAAAGCGCAATACCGTCACCGAACCAGGAGCATTTTCCGAACCGCGGTAAATGCCCCTGCCGTCAGGCGATAAAAGTATACCCCGCTTGCCAGATTCCTTCCGTCAAACGTAAACGAGTACCTCCCTCCCGGATATCGACCGTCTGCCAAAACAGCCACCTCTCTTCCCAAGACATCGTACACCGCAAGCCGCACAAAACTGTTCACTGTCCACTGTCCACTGATCACTGTCGTCGGATTGAACGGATTCGGGTAGTTCTGCAGGAGTTCGAACCGATCGGGCATTTCCGGCTGTTCGACGACTCCGTCGATGACTTGCGTCCGGAATTTGAAGGCCCCGGACCAATCCCCCGTGCTTTGAGCATTCATGCCCTGGACCCGCCAGAAATAGATCGTGTAGCTGTCAAGTCGCGGCGTCGCGCACGATGAGTCGACGATCCCGGTCGTATCCATTGACAAAGCAGAAAAGTCCTGGCTTCGCGAAAGTTGCACATGGTACGATGTCGCGACGCGACTTCGTTTCCATCGGAGAAGAATCGTCGCGGGGAGTTCCGTCTGGACATTTGCCGGGTACAGCAGCGTCGGCGCGGCGGGTTGCCAGGTCAACAGCTCTCGTACCGGTGAGAAGATCCCCCATCCCCCGGCGTTCGCCCCTCGCACACGCCAGAAGTATGAAGTCTCCCCTTTTAACCCGTGAACGATTCTGGTGGTATCGTTGATCGCGGAATCGTCGAAGAAGAGCGGCGAAGCAAAGACCGAATCCGTTGCGACCTGCAATTCAAATTGCGATCCATTTCCTGGATTGTGCCATGAAAAGAGAACACTATCCGGGACCATGACGCCGTTCAGGGGCGCTGCAAGCAGAGGAGCAATCGGTGCAGTAACCGTGACAATGTTGCTCGTGTCACTTTCGTTCCAATTATGATCAAGCGCGCCAACGGCGTAGTACCGTCGCCCGAGAGTAGTCAACGGCACTGGGGGGATATATCGGACGCTGTTTGTAACGCCCAAAAGATTCTTCGTGCTGTCGAAGTCCGACGACGATGGATAATGATCGAAGCCGTAAATCGCGTACCTCGTGGCTGAATCCTGGTCGGCTGGGACGAGAGGAGGCTCCCACTGAATGGACTGCTGTTGCACGATGGGATCCGGCGCATACTGGATTCCTCGAACGGGAAACGGCGGAATCGTGTCCAACCATGGCATCACGGGGACAAGTGCAGGAAACCGGTAGAGTGATGATCGAAGAGAATCCGCGATCCCGCCGATATTGCCGGTGAGATAGTTCGCCGTAAACTGGATCTCTCCCGGAGGAAATGTCCCACCACGGTTGAACCTGATCTGCCGGGTGATCTGTGTTGCGTCGCCGTAGCTGGATGCACCGATTCTGTACGTGGCGAGGCCCGGGTAGAGGTGTCTTCCATTCGCCTGGGAGGCCCACCACGGTTCAAGGAGCCCATAGTCTTGGCCACCCCCGAACTTCCAATACAGTTGGGGGGCGAGGTAGTCAACATACTGTCCCTGAAGCCATGCGACCGCATCACACCAGATCACGCTGTAATTGTCATTTCCCACAATGCCCGGCGGAACACCGTTCTTCCATATGCCGCGCGGACTCATGCCGAACTTGACCCAGGGCTTGATCGCGTGGACGGAATCATAAATCGAGTGAATGAGGAGGTTCACATTGTCGCGCCGCCAATCGGCCTGACTGGCAATGCCGCGAGATTCAGCATGGAATGTCGCCGAATCACCCGTGAAGGGGAAATTATCGGTATAGAAATAGTCATCCATATGGACGGCATCAACATCATAACGCCGGACAACATCGGCAATGATCTTGACGACGTAACTCCGGACTGCTTGCTTTCCCGGGTCGAGCATTTTTAACTTCCCGCTTACAAGGATCCACTCGGGATGGGTAACGGAGATATGCGTCGGGGATACGGGGTAATACGTCGTATCTCTCACGGCTCTGTACGGATTGAACCACGCATGGAGCTCCATCCCGCGTTTGTGCGCCTCCTGGACGGCAAAGGCGAGCGGATCGTAGCCGGGGTTTACTCCTTGCTGGCCGGTCAGGACATACGACCAGGGTTCATAGGGGGAAGCGTAGAGCGCGTCGCATTCCGGCCGAACCTGAAACACGACCGCGTTGAAGCCCTGAGCTTGCAGCTGATCAAGGATGGCAATCAGCGCGACCTGTTGCGACTGCGGCGTCCCCCCAGGCACAGGAGGCCAGTCGATGTTCGTGACAGTGGAAATCCACGCTCCCCGGAACTCACGCTTGGGAAGAGTCTGTGCAGCAGAAATTGCAAGCGAAAAAACCGCAATGGCCAACGAGCACACCACCCGGCAACGAGTCATGCCAGTAATGTCCCTCATTGTTTCAAGAATCCTTGGTGGCGGCGATAAGCAGAAGGCAGACCGTGTATCACGGGTGCCAGGGTGGGATCGCTCACCCGTCCGCTTCCTGCCTACTCCGTACTTCGTACTGCATACTCAATGCCCTGCCTACGCAAAGCGGGCGTCCACCCTCGCGGATCGGACGCCCGCTTGCTCATGCAGGCAACGCAGAAAGCAATCGTTACTTGATCAGCATCATGGATTTGACAATCCGCGTGGTTCCGGAGGTCAATTCATAAATATACGTCCCGGAAGACAGACGGCTCGCATTGAACTGCACCTTGTACGATCCGGGCATCATATTCTCGTTCACGAGCGTTGCCACTTCGCGACCGAGGATGTCATAGACCCGGATGTTCGTCAACCCTGCGCGCGGGACGGAGAACTCAATCTCGGTTGTCGGGTTGAACGGATTCGGATAGTTCTGCGACATCTTATATCCATCCGGGATGCCGCTCTTGATCGGTTCCACGCTGGTGGGTGTCCGGACAAACATCTGCACCGGAGCGTTGGAATAGTTGTAGGAAGCCAGGTACGCGGTGTTACCGGTGACACTGAACGCTATTCCGCGGGGACGGGGTGCTGTATCCACGTGGCTCGTATCGCCATTGAGACCGTATCCGGGATAGTGATACGCATGCTTGTTCCAGACGATGCTGTCCTTCACGGTCTTCGTCGTGACATCCCAACCATACCATACCTCGGGGGAATACGGCGAAAGGCTGCCGGGATAGTCGATCGTGTCGACAGGTCCCGAACTCATATAGAGCAGCCCGTCTTTCGGATTCCACGCGAAGGATTCGACCTGGCACGGCGCGGCAAAGCTATCGGCAAGGGCGTATGTTCCGATGGTTCCAAGATCGCTATGATACACCATGACCTTCTGAGTCGAATATCCGGCCCAATAAATGTTGTTGCCGTCTTTGGAAACTTCGAATCCACGCGAGTATCCAATGCTTGAAGTCACCGCAACGCCGAGCGCACCGAAATCTGAACCATAGATATTGATCGGATTGCCGGGAGCAACATTCGCAGTGAACATCTCATTCGCGCTGGTGAAAGCCGGGGTGACGGTAGCTGAGCCATTCGGCTTCACTTTGTCAATTCCCTGCGCATTATGATAGTCCAGACGGTAGTAGCTGCCATTCGACGCTGCGTAGACGACGTTCCCATTCGCATCGGCACGCAAACCGCGCCAGCTGGCAGTCGAGAGCGTTTCCGGCGTCGACCCAAACATAATTACCTTCATATCGTTGAACGAGGCAGGCGTCCCGTCGGGGTTGAATGCAAAGATGCCGACGGTCTTCGTATAGGTCGCCCCGTTAAAGATGCTGTCGGTCTTACCGAAGGGAGCAATCCAGACTTTTCCGGCCTTGTCGACCGCGATTCCATGGACGCCCGTCGGAGCTTTGAAGCTCGTATCAGGGAACACCTTGGAATACGTCCAGGATCCGGCAAACGATTGGATGCTCGCCAACAACATCAGTGACAGCAGTGCAGTAAGCACTCGCTTCATTGGAACCTCCCGTTAAGTGTTGAAAAAGTTGAATAAGTGGATATCACAGCGATCAACGATACTGACATCTGTTGCGAAGTTTCCTCCTGGATTTGGGCGTAGAGTAGATTTACGGCAACAACCTGCCGTAGTACGGTGCGCTCGTCTTTTGGGTGTTGATCTTCACCAATGTCTGCGCAATCGTCGCCGACTGACGACTGACAAAAATCGTTGGCCCCGACCCCCAGGTAAATGAAAATGTCGTGGGCTGGAGAACGCCGGGATAGAGCGGTTCGCTCGTCCCGTTGGGGTGAACGAGGAATATTGCGTCCGGTCCGTCGGTGCCGAGAAGCATGTCGCCGTCAGCGGCGAAGGTGATCGCGTACACGCCGAAGGAGTTCGCCCCATAGATGAATGAGAGGTTGAAATAGACCTCTTCGGCACCAAGATCCCCCGATCCATCAATGGGGAATCGCCACACCTGTTCGAGAGAGTCGCGAAGTCCGCCGACATACAGATACCCATTGTACACACGAACCGCCCGCACGGTTCCGACAAATGGATACGACTTGACGGTCTTGTCGGACTTGATCCGGTAGATCTTCGTCCCGGGTCCCGCAGACCAGATATTTCCCGACTGATCGAAATCGAGATCGTTCAACGCGGTGAGGCCGGACGACACCCAGACAGTTGCCGCGCCGCCGCCATTCGGAATCTGGAAGATGATGGGCCGGCCGGTCACACAATAGAGAACACCCCCCGCACCGAACTTCATTCCCCGCCAGTTCGACACTGAAGGGCTAAACACCGGGGAATATGTCGTCTTCGTCCCGTCGGGGGCATACTTTAAGACGCCGATACCGGATCCGCTTGAGGTGACGGAAACATAGACGTTGCCCGCCGCATCGCATTCCACGCCGAACGGCTGATCGGCCACCCCAAAATTGCCAAATGTCGGGGCCGCTGACACAAGGCCATAGAAGACGGGATCGCTGAACTTGTCGGCACCCGTGACTGCAATCTTGATTTCGATCGAGTCCTTGGGCGTATTCGGCGCAAGAACCGTAAGCTGGGTCGCCGACGCCTGAAGGACGTTGGCAAGCACGGCGTCAAAGAACACAAGATTGTCCGGCGGGTTCGTGGAGAAATTCTGCCCCGTGATGACGATCCGGGAAATCCCGGCGAGACCGCTGTCCGCCGGGCTCAGCGAAGTCAGTACAGGTTGCGGTCCGCTCCCCGCGTTGGGGTCCCACAAACTTGGAGGCGGGGCGTCTTTACATCCTGACCATATCCCCGCGAGCCCGGCCATAATGGTAACAGCGAGAAGGTGGTACACTCTTTTTTTCATGACAAATCCTTGTTCACAGTAGTCTGAAAAGTCGAAAGAAGCTCAGAACGCAAACTTGAACGTGAAGGTGTGGACGTTATCGAAAATCCCGAACGGCGTGTAGGCGTAATCAAAGCCGAATTCGTAACCGCCCAGGGCCTTCTGCAGTCCGACGCCATACGAGAACTTCTGTTCGTCCGCAAGAGAGATGAATCCTGCCCGAAGTGCAAGGACATGGTCAAACAGGTATTCCGCACCCCACTTCATCCGTTCCGGGTAGTCCCGCGAATGTTCGGCGTCTGTGGAGAAGTAGAGCTCATGCATGCGCGGTTCCGTGGAATTATCCCAGAGGTCGGCAAGGTTCATCGACACTCCGATCCGAAACATCAGCGGCAGCTGGAATCCCTCGTCGATGTACCTCGCCTCTTGAGAGAAGTTTCTGACCGCAACGCCGAACTGCAGGCTCTTGTAGCCGGTCTTGTACATCATCCCAAAGTCGAACGCAAAGACGTTCGTAATATCCGTGCGGTCAAGGTAGGATCCGTCGTCGGCAATCGCATAGATCCCTGCTCCGAGATTCTGATGGACCCATTTTGCGGCGCCGCCGATCGCGAACTTTTCGGAGAGGCTGCGCGCATAGGCGACGCCGATCATTGTCGCTTTGGGGTTGAATGTTCCGACATCAAGATACCCCTGATCCGTCGACGTCCGGACGGTACCCTGCAATTCGCCATAGTCCACCGTCTGCACCATGAGCCCGACGACACCGTAATCGCCGTTCCATGGTCGGAAGCTCACCGCGGCCATATTGTGGTTGATATCGGCAATCCACATGACCCTTCCGAGGGCGACGTTCACGACGTTCGGCACGCGTGCCATGCCCGCGGGATTGAAGAACATCGATGTGGCGTAACCGTCAACCGCCGTGTAGGCCTCACCGAGCGCTGCGGCCCGGGCGTCGACAGTGACATTGAGGAATTTCATTCCGGTCTGGGCGAGCTTCTGTTGCCCGTACGCCGGAGGCGTCCGGAACACTCCACAAAGGACGAGAATCATAATGAGTGCAGTAACAAGTCTACGCATGAGAGCTCCGTTCCCGATGGGAAGACGTAAGTTAGCGAATGATGGACAGTTTCCGGTAGGTCTTTTCACCGGTGTCCAAATTCTCGAACGTCACGATATAGATACCGCTCACGACGATCTGGCGTGATGATGTTATGGATTTCCAGTAATCGTCACCCTTGCCGTTTTCGTGATCGATTTCCGCAATCTGTTCACCGAGTTCCGTGTAGACCTTGATACGGCAGCGACCGGGGATATTGAAGAACGCGATCTTATCCGGTTCGCCATTGAATCGCAACCGCGTGAGATCGGAGGAGATCACATACGGATTGGGGACGATGCGTATGTCCGCCATCGTCGCACCCGGAGGACGGCTTGCAATCCGATAGGCAGGCTGGTAGGTCTGCGTCATCGCCCTGTTGCTCACGAGGTTCGTCTGCGGCGTCAGCGCTGCACCCGTGTTGAGAGCGGGATTGCCGACCGTGACGATGTAATAATAGTATGCGACTCCGCGAATCGCCGTGATATCATTGTACGATCGATCCGCAGGACCGGCGGTCGCAATGGGAAGATATTCGCCGTCGTATCGTCCTTCACAGCGATAAATCTGGTAGCCGGTAACATCCGGATTGCCCGGATCTGTAACCTCCCACGTCAGCGCGATCGGATCGCCGCTCGTCACACTGAAGCTCGCCACAGGCGGCGGGGCCGAAGGAGCGTTGTAGTTGGTCATATAATTCGCAATCGCCCGCCGAAACGTCTGAAACAAGGAGTCTTTTCCGGTGAGAACCGAATCGTCCTTTGCTTTCGCCGAAAGCGACCCTGCCTTGAATTTTCTCCCGATGTCGATGCAGTGTTGCCGATCCAAGCCCGCGGCGCCCTCGGCGAGCACAATGTGGATGGATTGGCCGGGAGCAAGAGTATATGGACCGAACCCGTCGGCGTTGGAAAATCCACCTGTCGTCCCCAATGCCGGATCGCCCGTCGGCTGGTCGAACAGTCCCTGCGGCTCCACTGTCCATGCATGCCGACCCTTCGAATGCCCGCGCTGTATCCAATTCGTGTATTCGTCCTGCATCTTCGAATTATTGAACTGGTCGTTTCCGGACGCCTCCGGATCGTCGGATCCCTCAAAGGACGTTGTCGAAGGTTGTGCGAAATCGTCCGATTGATCCGTCGCTGATTTATCGGCATGGATCGTCACATGGCCGACGAAATGCGGCGCACCGAGTCGACCGGTAGTATCGGTCGGATCATAGTATGGCACCCAGATGGGGGCGCCAATATTGTCATATTGGGTGAACGGTGGAAATTTCCCGTGCCAGACAAACTGCGCGCGCATGTGCCGTGAGGTGTAAACTCCCGGAACATTCACGGAATCGTCAGTGTCCTCCGCATGCGTCGTCGGAAGCAGATACCCGTCGCCGCGCGCGTCGTTCATCGCATTCTTGCCCCAGCTCGTGGGATTCCCGATAACATATCGAACATCAAAGACGGGTGACAGCCGGTATTGCCAGTAGAAGTAGACCCCGGTCAATGTTTGATTCGGCAATTCGATGGCCGGATCATCGTTGATGTTCCCCGTATTCGTGAACGTATAGTCATAGATCATGTAGTTGTCGTGGTACTGATTGGCAAATTGCAGGATCTTTCGTGTCATGGTGATCCCGATTGCCGTGTTGACGACATTGATGATCTCGCGGTCGGCGGAAATGGTGGGATCGACTCTATCGTTGCCGACCGGGTTGCCTTCCGAGACGGCCCCGTCGACGGTGACCACGGGCGGAGCGACCTTGCTCACGGTCTCCATACTGATGGGAAAAAACTCCCCGACTCCCTGGACCCGCGGGCCCACGTGGACGACCTTATATTGAAAAGTCGACCCCTTGCTGTCCGTGTAGTTCGTGCAGCCGATCCACAACCCCTTAGCGGCCTGACAGTCCTGCTTTTGATACCAGGCTGGCCACTGGAGCCCGTCCTGCTGGTCCGCGGCAGATGACCGCCCCTCTTCAATCTCGCATCCCCTGCTCGAGAACCAATTTTGCAGGGAACCCACGGTCATCCATTTCACGGTTTGCTGCGCTCGCAAGGGAGTGGCGGCCAGTCCGACCAGCACCATGCATACTACCAGCCGCCCCATCACTGCTAACCGTTGTTGAGTACGATTCATGAGAATCCTCACTGTCTCGAAATCCATGATGTGTGAATAGGAGCACATGCGAACATCAGATATCCAACGACATCCGAAGACCGAAGTACCATCGCCGCGGATTCAGGAAGGTGTACGTGTCGAGGTTCGGCATGTCGATGTACGCCTTGTTATCCAGTACCTGTTGCAGACGGTTCGGGTCAACCTGCTGCCACTGACTGTTCACCCACTGGTAGTAACGCCCCTGGTCCGCAGCATAATAGAATGGCCGTGTCTCCGGAGACGGGATCTGCTGCATCGCAGCGTAAGTCCCGTACGATTCAATCGGCTGCCACTGCGCCCCGTTGAGTCGATAGTCTCCCGGGCGGTCGCTGCCGGAGATGTTCACATAGCCAAGCTGTGTGTTGACCGTTTGAGAGAACGCCGGTAAATGCAGCGATTCCATGTACGATTGATAATCCGCGCCATTCGAGAATCCGTAGCCCGACATCTGCTTATAATTGAACAAGTTCGTCACGTCCATGTACAATTGCAGATTGAGGGCGCCAATATTGAAATTCTTCGAGAGACGGACGTCGAAGTTCAGATAATCCGTCCATTGAACGTTATTTTGCACCCCGGGGATGGTCGAGCCCCCTGTCCATGTGAAGTAATCACCCGACGACCAGTTGCCGACGATGTTCAACCGGAAATCGCCGAGCAGATGCTGCCCGAAAATCACGGGGCCGAACTCCACCGGAGTGAAGAAATCCACGTTCAACCGGGCGTACGGCTGCGGAAGCGGCTTCGACTGCGGCACGTTTGTCAGGTCATAATTCGTCTGGTCCTTGGGGACCTGGAAGTAACCTCCATCACCGAAGTACCCTGACGTGGTAACGTCGTAGGTATAGTTGATGAAACCCTGGATCCAGTTCCCACGTTTCTTCGAGGCCGTGATTTCAAACCCACGAATGTCGCGGTAGCCGTTGGACGTGTACTTCGTATAGGCGAAGCCCAGACTCCCCGAACTCGTGTACGTCACGGATTGGAGCTCGTCGCTGATGTCCTTGTAGTATGCCGCCACCCGGAGAAGATACTCATCCGCGATGCTGTGTTCGTACCCCAGCTCATAGGCAATCGTACGCGGCATCTTGATATTCGGATCGGCGATAAACGTGATCGACTTGTCATACGACCGCTGGAGCAGAAAGAGCTGGTTCGGCGTCGGCTGTTGGCGGAAATGGCCGTAGTTGAAGTATAGTTTCGCATCTTCGCTGATGGGGAAAGAGATCCCGACCCGCGGGCTGAACGTCACCTGCTTGTCAACCGTGGCAGGTTTGAACAGGGTATCCATGCCGGCCGCCCCGTTGGAGGAGAATGCCGGCGAATAGGGGTCGTAGGCGTACCATTTCCCCTGCGGATCGAGGTAGTCCATGCGGACACCGAGGTCGGCAATCATCCCTTCGAATTCGAGTTTGTCCTTTGCGTACAATGCGCCCCGGATCGGGAAACGGTGATAACTGTCCGAATAGTTGGACGCCGTCAGATACGCATCGTAGAGTCCATAACGAATATTCTGGTCGGAATAGGTGAATTCGAATCCCGTCTTCACCTCATTGGTCTGGTTGAGCTGGCTTGTCAGATCGAATTTGGCGGTATAGGACGTCGACACGCTCGTGTCACGCGTATTGCTGAAGCCGATCCCCATCCGGAGGTCGATGAGACCCTGCGCGGGATTCGGGAGCGGATCAAACCCGAACGGTGCTTCGTCGACATAATAATTATTGCCGAACTTGTAGATCTTGGCGGTGTTGCGCGGATCTCCCGGGTTCGTATTGTACGCCGACCGGAACATGCTGATGCTCGCATCATAGTAGGTTGTCGCATTCACGGCGTGAGAGAGCTTTGCGGTGAGCGAGGCGTAATCGGTCGACGTGGGAGCAAAGTAGTCCGTGGCAAAAATCCGGGTGTCCAAATAGGTCGTCGAGGAGCTGACAAACGGCGCGCCAAAGGAAACCCCGCCCGCGACGCTCTCGGGTGTCTGGAAGACACCGGTGATCGTCCGGTCATTTGACCCCGTCTTCCTGCCGATCAACCCCTCCACACTCAGTTTCATGGTCGTCGTCAGATCCGAGGTCAGCTTCACCATCCCGTTGTAATCTCTGAACGCATTTTCTGAAAGCGGGACAAGATACATCGTTTGCGTTTTGTGATAAGTTGAAAAGAACCGGAGGTTGCCCAGGGCTTCGCTCACGAAGGGAATCGGACCGCCGAAGGAGAAGTCGTAGTTATAGTCACCGTCGCTGATTTCTGCAACACGGCGGCGTTCGAACAGAAACAGTTCCTGGAGGGCAGCCGGAGTGAGTTCCGTCGATGTGCCGATTTGTTTTGCTGCAATGGAATTCCACCCTTCAAAGGCAGGATACTGCGCCTGGGTGTATTTGTCCCAGTACGGCTTCCCCGTCGCCGGATCAATGGCACTCGTCCCGTAAAGCGCAACAGGTCCGTCAATGTAGGGCCTAATCCAGTAGGAGTTCTTGTCATACACGGATGCACCGAAATGTTTCGGCGATTCACCGCTGTATCGTCCCAGGAATCCGACCGTATACTTCGATTTGCTCCCTTCCTTCGTCACGACATTCACGATCCCGGACCGAACCTGGCCATATTCGGCACTGAACCCGCCAGATTGCACCTGAATGTCCTGGACCGAGAGAAGGGAAACACTCGAGTACGGCGCACTCGTGCGCTCATCCCGCATCATGGTTCCGTCGACCATGAATGCCGTTTCCGACGTATATCCTCCGCGGATGGACAATCCCTGGATCCCCGCCTGAAGCCCGACTGCAGAAGCGATGTTCACGACCGGGAGCTTTTGCACGTCCGCGATCTCAATGTTCGCCCGACTCGCCGCGACATCCCGTTCCACGACCGGTCGCTGCGCGATAACGGTGATCTCCTCCCCCGCGACTGCCAATTCGCCGATGCTAAAATTCTGCAGCGTGGTCTGGTCAATTTCGACACGAACGTCGGCGATAATTGCCGTCGCATAACCCACGAGCGAGGCTTTCAGGCGATAGCGACCGGGAGGGACGTTGAGGATGGTGAAGTAGCCGTCCACATTTGAGACGGCCCCTAGAGTTGTTCCCTCGATGACGACGTTCACACTTGGGAGCTTGTCACCCGTTCGCGCGTCTGTGACGGTTCCCGCGATCTTGCCTGTGGTTCCGGCAAAGCCAGTGAGGGAAAGGCAACTTAGGAGGACGAGGAAAATCAAATAGTAGAAAGCTCGCATGCAGCTTGCTCCCTAATGTAGATAGGATGATGGAGTGAAGAACCTTGGGTTCGGAAAGAGGTCTCGCTTCCGGAATGTAGGCGAAATGAAGATGGAGACGGAAGGAATATACCCATCTCAAATTATGAAGTCAAGGATATTGCGATCGATTCCTCGTGACCGGCAGGTTGCGCTCACTCCGGTGACCGGACATCTTTCCAAGATCAGCGACAGACGAGGCGCGCCCTTGAACATCCCGGGTGTTACTCGCTGTCCCTCCTGTGAACTTCCGTCCAATGCGTGAAGATCTTTCCATTCCGAGTACCTTTTCAATCCACACTTTCATGAAAACGCAGACATAAGACCTTCCCGAGAAGCTTCAACAAAAAGGCTGAAACGTTTCACAGGTTCAATAAGACAAATGATGATCTGGGTGATCGTCGGAAGACGTCGATGGTCAACCTCGGTCTTGGGCCCGAAGACTATCTCAGACTTTGACGACGATCCTCCTATTCCAAAGAACCCAAACGAACACAAACATCAGGAGATCGAAGCCGATGGCAAAGAACAACGAAGCAACGACCGGACTCGCGATCGGCAGAAAGAGCGATTGGAAGATCCACTGCTGCGCCGGCACCCGTGCTCCATCGGCGTTTGACACCTGCAAAACACCGAGCAGGACCGCGACAAGTTCCGACAGGACATACACCGCGATTGCGTTCACACCGAAAATGACAAAGGGCTTTGCCCATGTCGAATAACGCCTGACGTCGATCAGCCAGTAGAATACCGCGAAGCAGATGAGCGCCCAACCGCACATCAAAACCACATACGACGGAGTCCAGAGGTTCTTGTTGATCGGCATCCACATATCGAGAATCGCACTTATGAGCAGCATGGCAGTACCAGCGACAAACATCCACGCGGTCTTTTCCTCTTTTGAATGAGGCCCTTGCAGCCAATGCCCCGTGAGCACCCCCATCAACGTCGTTCCAATCGCGGGGAGCGTACTCAGGATACCTTCCGGATCAAATCCCGGCGCCGGTGCCCATACCCATGTGTGTCCCGCCAGGAGATGCGAATCGATATACCATGCCAGGCTTCCGGTCGGTTCGAGAATGCCTGCACCATACCCTGAAACAGGAATTACCATGGAGGCCACCCAATATATGCCGAGGAGAGCGATAACCCAGGCTCCTTCCACGAAGGGTCTGCCTCTCAAACAGATCGCAGAAGCGACCAGGTAACAGATCGCGATCCGCTGCAATACGCCCGGAATTCTCCAGGTCGCAAATGAAAACTGATCGCCCAAAAGACCGAACGGAAAGCCGTTCAGAAAGAGACCCAGCCCGAAGATGATCAGCGATCGTCGGACTGCATGAAGCATGAGGTTCCCTTTTGTCGACCCTTGCTGCAATCGTCGCGTAAAAGCAAACTGGATCGAGACTCCCACAATCCAGAGAAAGAAGGGAAAGATCATGTCCGTGAATGTCCACCCATTCCACCGTGAATGCAGCAATTGCGGATAGGTGGTGGACCAATTCCCGGGATTGTTGACAAGGATCATTCCCGCGACAGTCGCCCCACGGAACGCATCGAGCGAAACGAGACGGGTTGAAGATGTTCTGGCGGGCGACATAGGTTATCCTTCACGAGAAAGCTAGTGGATGAGCATTTCGATCAGGCATTCGGTTGATCGAGGGCCTAGTCGGTCGGCGGGTTCATCCTGATTGATGCCCATCCGAGATAAGGAGGAATGCATCAGTCAAAGAGATCAGCGTGGAGGAGGTTTATAGCCTCGGTGACCCTGGACTCTTCAACGACCAACGTCAGACTCAGGTCCGACGCGCCGAACGAAATCAACGCGATTGGCATGTCGGAAAGCGCGTGGAACAGTCTTGCCACAAAGCCGGCGGACGACTGCAGTGTGTCCCCGACAATGCTAATGCTCGCCTTGTTCGGGAAGACGTGGACCACCCCAAACTCTTCCAGCTCATGTTGGAGTCCCTCTGAGTCAATCACTCCCCTCAACGCAAAGGCGAGCGAATATTCCGAAGTGACGCTCATGTCCGATTGCAGGCCGTGCCTGCCGAGAATGCTGAAAACACTGTCCCAGACCAGGTAGCGGTCAAATCGCCTGCCCGCTTTCACCGTGAAGAGCGTCAGTCCCTTCTGGTACGTGACAGATTTGAGCGATCCGGACGGCTCGGGGAACTCCTTCTGTACCTCGACGCGCGTTCCCGAGGCGTTGGAGTTCCGTGAATTTCGGATCTCAAGCGGGATTCCACCCTCAAGAAGCGGAAGCATGGTCTTCGGATGCAGAACCTTCGCGCCGAACGAGGAGAGTTCAATCGCTTCTTCGAATGACAACGCTCGAACGATCCTTGGATTCCGTACAATCGCGGGGTCCGCGGTGAGAATGCCGTCAACATCTGTCCAGATTTGGACAAGCTCAGCATTCATCGCTGCGCCGATGATCGACGCGGAAAAATCCGAGCTCTCGCGTCCCATCGTCGTGTACGCGCCGCCCAATGTGGCGCCGATAAACCCTTGCGTCACCGGGACCTTTCCTTCGAGGAGGAGGGGTACGACACGAAGCGAAAGACGATTCTTCACTTCATCCATCAGCGGTGCCGCCGAGCCGAATTGCTCGTTCGTGATCATGAATTCTTTTGCATCAACCCACACCGAGGGCACGTCGTGTTCCTCCAGCCCCGCCGCGACAATCGCGGACGACAGCCGTTCCCCATAGGAGCAAACACTGTCCATCATCCGAGAGGTCAGTTCTCCCACGATCGAGATCCCCTGGATCGTTCGCCGCAATGCGCGATCCGCATCGGTCAGCAGCGACTCAAGGCTCGCCCGTCGCTCCGGTGATGCAATCAACTCGCCGGCGATGGCCCTGTGCCGCGCGATCAGTCGATCGATGAGAACATTGGACTCGCCTTCCCTTCCGGCCGCCGCTGATCGGGCTATCTGCTCCAGTTCATTTGTTGCGCGCGCGATCGCAGAGATGACGACGACGGGGTGGGAAGAAAGATGGGAGTGGACAATGCGGATGACATTGCGTATTGCGGCAGCATCCGTATTGGATGTGCCGCCGAATTTCATCACGATCATGAAGCATTCCGCAAGTGGAGGGGAGCACCGATATCCGGCAATATATCAAGACGCAAAAGAATATGCAAAGACTGCCGTCGCATTCCATCGCATCGGAATCACACCAGACTTTGCAGCCGCATCGGACCGGACAACGGACATCCAGGTGACCGTGTCTCCCGACTGCATCTATCGCGAAGACTCGGCATGAAAGCCGGCCTGCATGGAACCAAGCGACTTCACGAGTTCATTCTTCCCGTTTTCCATGGTTCCATCGACTCCCCGAACGACGACATCGTCCGCGTGCAGCTTGGCGAACACGCCCATGTCGTGGGCGTTGACGAATGCCTCCATTTGCTTCTCCTCAGAAACGAGGTCGTGGCGTTCCCCTGCACATCCGACGAGCAATCAGCAGGCGAATCATGAGGCAACAACGAATTTGAACATAGGCCCTCCTCACAAGAAAATGTGGTGGATTCAAGGTGGAAAGGAACCACGACGCGGAGAGGGAGGCGAGGAGAACCTGGTGGGACATCAGACATTTGGAATCGCTCCGGGATGCAAAATGGAGCTCCGGAAACTGCAAGATCCGGCAGGCAGAATCAATGGAACAATTCTCGGGTCAACAATTTTCCGGCTGCGCGAAAGGGACAAAGGAAGCAGCCCCATCCGGTGAACGAGCGGACTGCCGGCTCCAAAGAACCTGCTCTCCTGCCTCGAGGGGGTACATTGGAAGATTATGCACGAAGGGTGACGAACGCTAGCGCCGGGGAATCCTCCGGTAATGGGACAAGGAAGCCCCGAATGACCTTGAATAGATCACGCGCCACGGCCTATGCCCTTTTGTCGAACGCACTTTCCCAGCATTGTGCTGTGCCAAACGACGAGGCACATCCGCCGTTTGACCAACATACGTCCGACCCTTGCTGTCCGACCAGAGAACGTACACGTAAAATGCCATCACGCGGAGAGGCAGGGCGAACCCTGGATACCGCAATCCTCGCTAGAGACCCTGAGCCAACAAGTCCCGCAGGTGCCGTCGCCCTGCGGGACTCTTGAACCACAACTCACGCTTTTCCGCTTCTGCGCGCAATCCGTACGTTTCCCGATAGATCACGCGCCACGGCCTATGCCCTTTTGTCGAACGCACTTTCCCAGCATTGTGCTGTGCCAAACGACGAGGCACATCCGCCGTTTGACCAACATACGTCCGACCCTTGCTGTCCGACCAGAGAACGTACACATAAAATGCCATCACGCGGAGAGGCAGGGATTCCCGATCCCGCCGGAGGCGGGATCGAGGCTCGTCCCGTTCGCTCTGGCGAACGGGACGGCGAACCCTGGAGACCACAATTCTCGCTAAAGGGCCCTAACCAACAAGTCCCGCAGGTGTCGTCGACCTGCAGGACTCTTCAACCACAACTCACGCTCTTTCGCTTCCGCGCGCGATCCGTACGTTTCCCGATAGATCACACGCCACGGCCTATGCCCTTTTGTCGAACGTACTTTCCCAGCATTGTGCTGTGCCAAACGACGATTTACATCCGCCGTTTGTCCCACATACGTCCGACCCTTGCTGTCTGACCAGAGAACGTACACGTAAAATGCCATCACGCGGAGAGGCAGGGATTCCCGATCCCGCCGGAGGCGGGATCGAGGCTCGTCCCGTTCGCTCTGGCGAACGGGACGGCGAACCCTGGATACCGCAATCCTCGCTAGAGACCCTGAGCCAACAAGTCCCGCAGGTGCCGTCGCCCTGCGGGACTCTTGAACCACAACTCACGCTTTTCCGCTTCTGCGCGCGATCCGTACGTTTCCCGATAGATCACGCGCCACGGCCTATGCCCTTTTGTCGAACGCACTTTCCCAGCATTGTGCTGTGCCAAACGACGAGGCACATCCGCCGTTTGACCAACATACGTCCGACCCTTGCTGTCCGACCAGAGAACGTACACATAAAATGCCATCACGCGGAGAGGCAGGGATTCCCGATCCCGCCGGAGGCGGGATCGAGGCTCGTCCCGTTCGCTCTGGCGAACGGGACGGCGAACCCTGGATACCGCAATCCTCGCTAGAGACCCTGAGCCAACAAGTCCCGCAGGTGCCGTCGCCCTGCGGGACTCTTGAACCACAACTCACGCTTTTCCGCTTCTGCGCGCGATCCGTACGTTTCCCGATAGATCACGCGCCACGGCCTATGCCCTTTTGTCGAACGCACTTTCCCAGCATTGTGCTGTGCCAAACGACGAGGCACATCCGCCGTTTGACCAACATACGTCCGACCCTTGCTGTCCGACCAGAGAACGTACACATAAAATGCCATCACGCGGAGAGGCAGGGATTCCCGATCCCGCCGGAGGCGGGATCGAGGCTCGTCCCGTTCGCTCTGGCGAACGGGACGGCGAACCCTGGATACCGCAATCCTCGCTAGAGACCCTGAGCCAACAAGTCCCGCAGGTGCCGTCGCCCTGCGGGACTCTTGAACCACAACTCACGCTTTTCCGCTTCTGCGCGCGATCCGTACGTTTCCCGATAGATCACGCGCCACGGCCTATGCCCTTTTGTCGAACGCACTTTCCCAGCATTGTGCTGTGCCAAACGACGAGGCACATCCGCCGTTTGACCAACATACGTCCGACCCTTGCTGTCCGACCAGAGAACGTACACATAAAATGCCATCACGCGGAGAGGCAGGGATTCGAACCCTGGATACCGCAAGCGGTATACCGGTTTTCGAGACCGGCGCCTTCAACCACTCGGCCACCTCTCCGAAGAACTGAAAAATTGCTGCATAATATACGAATCGACTGCACGATTCGCAATTGCCACCCCCAAAAACGCCTCGTTTTCCGGTATCGAATACCGGAAAAATGTACAAATGCCCTTGTTTTCTTTTTCCCTTCTCACCAACAGCGCGTGACATTTGCATAAATCCTCTCAAAACAGTCTCAGCGAGGCGTATTGTGGGATCTTCACTCTGTGGCACAGGTGATGAATCACTAAGAATGGAGAAACCGAGAGTCTTGCCCCTCTATCCCCCAAGATGAGACGCAAAGGGCTCGCACAATTTGAATGCGCCCGCAGGGAGAGCACCATCAATTTAGATTCTCGCTATGCGTTGAGTTATTGACCGATGACACACGTTAAGGAGCAGCAATGAATCAGGACGATTCTCACGATGGACAGTACTCCGGAGCGATATCGGCTGAAGAGGGTCATTTGCTAGGTGCACAGCCTTTGAGCCCGGCTCTCCATCCGCGACTTGCCTGGATGATGTACTACGAAGAAACGAAAAACGTCAAGGCTGTCGCCGAGAAATTCGGCATCAGCAGGAAGACGTTCTACAAATGGTACAAGCGTTTTAAAGAGTCCCAGGGCGATTCAACAAGCTTGAAGGACCGATCGAAGCGACCGCATCGATGCCCGCGCGCCACGCCGGAGTCAAGCATCCGCCTCCTTAGAATGGTGAAGGAAGAAACGGGCTTCGGTCAACGCCGGCTCCGCGCGTATCTGGAAGCAAAGTATCATGTGCGAATGTCGGAACGAACGATCTGGAAGATTCTGAAACAACACGGCGCCGTGACCAAAGACGCGGAAGCCTGATCTTTTCGTTTGTCTGTTCAGAAGACCTCCCCAAGCGATGAGTATCCCTCATCGCTTTTTTGTATATTGACCGCTGCATTTTGAAACCCCGTCGCGTTCATCAACCCCGGTTCACCCATGCAAAACCACGATGCAGTCCAGCGCCCAGTCCTTTCGCCGGAGTTCCGCCGCCGTCGTGCCATCAACTGGCTTTCCCTTGGCGTTCTCTACGCGTTCTTCTACATGACGCGCTACAATTATACTGTGGTCGCGCCGACCCTCGCGGATATCCTCGGCTGGAAAAACACTGACCTCGGCGTGTTCGAGACCATGATGCCGCTCGTCTATGGACTTGCGGTAGTCCTGAACGGACCCCTCGCTGATCGAATCGGCGGAAAGAAAGCCTTTCTGTTTGGAGCAATCGGCGTTGCGGTCATGAACGTCCTCTTCGGCCTGGCAAGCTTTGCGATTGCCGCGCCGGCCGCCTGGGAAGGAACCGGCATGCTGCGTCACGTGGTCTCTCCCCCACTCCTCCTCCACGGCTTTTCCGGCGGATCCCTGCTCACGGCAATGGCGGTCGTCTGGGGCATCAACGGGTACTTTCAGTCGTTCGGCGCCCTTTCGATTGTCAAAGTCAATGCGCAGTGGTTCCACGTGCTTGAACGAGGGACGTTTTCCGGAATCTTCGGCGTGCTCATCCGGCTGGGATTGCTTCTTGCGTTCCAGGGAGTGCCTCTCATCCTCCTCGTCCTCCCGTGGCAGTACGCGTTCTGGATCCCCGGGGCATGTGTGGTCGTGATCATGATCGTAAACTGGATCTGGATGGAAGATTCGCCCGCGAAGGCGGGTCTCGGTGAATTCGATACCGGCGACGAACCTACGGGAGAAGGTCCGGCAGCTCTTGCCGATGTGCTCAGGAAGGTCTTCGCTTCTCGTGTCACCTGGATGATCGCGGTGGCGTCAATGATGATAGGATTTGTGCGCCGCAGCGTCGTGGACGCATGGTGGCCGAAGTACTTTGTGGACTACTACGGAGCAGACAAAAGCGCGTTTGCCACCTATGTCCCTTACCTCATCGCCACCTGGGGAATTGCCCTTGCGGGGATTGCCGGAGGTTTTGTGTTCGGAATCGCGTCGGATCGATCATTTGGCGGGAGGCGTGCCCCTGTCATCACGTTCGGCTTCCTCGGAATGGCGGTCCTTCTTGCGCTTTCCGGCTTGTCGGACTTCCTCGGCCTCGGTCCAATCGCAGCAGCATCGTGGCTCGTCCTTCTATCATTCTGTGTGAACGGCGCGCACGGCATGATCGGCGGGGCGGCATCCATGGACTTCGGAGGAAAAAAGGCCGCCGCAACAGCGGCAGGGATGTTCGATGGGATGCAATATCTGGCGGGCGCCTTTGTCGGCATGGGGGTCGGGTACATCACCACCAATTGGGGATGGACCATGTGGCACTGGGCGCCCATCCCGTTTGCCCTGTTCGGCGCGTGGGTCATCTCGCGCCTCTGGAATGTCGTGCCGCGGGGAAGACAGTCCCATTAGCGGAAGCAGGCTGCTCCTGCTGCAGGGACTGTCGAATCACGAAACACTGCAGGAGTTCAGAAAGACCGGAGCTTGCCGGCGACCAGATCGAGTTCCTTCCCGATCAGCGTGGGGTCGAGGGTCTTCTCCGGCATATTGTCGAACACCGCATAGGGGATTTTGAACCCCCGAACCGTGATATGGTTCGGATCCTGCCGTGCGATCTTCTCCCAATCGTTCGTTTTGTAATAGAAATCCATCTTCTCATCCGGAAGCGAATGATACAGGATGGAGTCTTCCATCCCCTTTCTTGCCCTCCGACGGTTTTTCCGCACCGATTCTTCGTACGGGACGCCGATGTAGATCAAGCGGGCGACCTTCAGGATGTCGTCGTGGAGGAACCCGAGCGCCTCCCGAATCCCATTGTCGCCGCCCCTGGCGAATTCGATGAGAACGGTTTTCGATTGATGGTACGACGGATCGCGAGCGATTTTCTTCCGGTATTCGAGATTGATCCGCTCGATATACACATTCCAGATGAAGGGATCTGTGAAATAGTACTTCTCGTCAGTCCATATTCTCCGTTTGCCGTGCCGGGTAAGGATATCATCCACTTCAAAGGTCTCCCACACGTAGACGAAATCATCAAGCTCATCGAAATCGCCGATCCCGAAGCGTCGGAGACGTTCCTCCGCCGGCGTCTTCTTCAGGAAGTCGATCAGTTCTGATTTTCCGGCAGCGGGCCGCCCCGTGATGATGAGAACCGGGAAAAGAGGTTGGGCATTCATGGTCGTTGCCTTTCGAGTTTCATTCCCGCCACGCGCTGGAGGCTCCCTTCCTTTCGGATGGCTTGCTCGACCGCGGAAAAGAGCGTCGTGCTCGACGTGATTGCATCGACGATCGGCATCCCGAGGTATTTGTCGGCTTCACCGACAAAAAAGTCGCTCGCAGCGCAGACATACTTCGCATTCTTCTCGAGCGGGTTCTCCCCGACCTTGACGTCGCTGAACTCGACCGTTCCGTCCGCGTCCTTTGTCCAGGCCCCCGAGAGCCCGGTCATGACGATCGCAGGATGCTTTTCGACGTAGTATCGAAGAACCGATTCCAGTTGCTCACCCGTTAATTGAAATGTCACGATCAGATTGCGGAACGGCAGGACCTCGAAGATATCTCTCCTCGTCACGGGGCCGGCAAGAAGGTCTTTTCGCACGCCATGACTGTTCATGAAGCTGACTTGTGCGGAGGCGGCCGTGCGCTGCGCCTCTGTCACAAACGCCGCAAGAGGACTGTTCGCGCCCTGGCTCGACCAATCTTCCTTCAATGATCCGACAACTTCACTGTAGTGCTTGTCGATAATCTGCTGCATTGAATCGACGAGCGGGGTGACCTTCTCAGGCTGGGGAGCGGGCTTCGCCCAAAGCTGGACAAGATTGCCCCAGTATTTCACCGGCTTCTTGTCACTGAAGGTGACCTCGAGAACGCCCAGGTTCTCGCAGTTTGACCCGGTCTGGACGATACGGATACCGTTCACGACTTTCGGAATGCGTATCCTCGTATGCGAATGCCCTCCGACAATGACGTCAGCACCATGGATCTCCTGCGCGAGGGCGGAGTCCTCGTCAGCACCTTCATGAGTGAGGAGAATCACAAGATCAACCTTCGGCCGGAGGTCATCGATCCAATGCTGCGCAGTCTCTGACGGCGAAAGAACACGAAGTCCCTTCAGATTCTGCTGGTTCACCAGACCGGAAAGATCCTGCGACATCAGGCCGATAACGCCAATGCGAATTCCGCCACGCACGAGAATCACGTAGGGCTTGTTGTTCAATGGGTACCCACCACTCTGGTCGACAAGATTTGCGGATACGGTAGGGAATGATGCGATTGATGTCAGCTTGCGCAGGTTGTCCTGCGATATGTCGAGATCATGGTTTCCGGGTTCCCAAACATCGTAGCCAATCCTGTTCATCATTTCGAACAATGCCCCGCCGTACGCTCCCTCGTAGACGATCTCCGATATTGGGTTCCCGGTCATGACATCCCCTGCATCGAGGAGGAGAGATGGGACGCCGAGCGATCGGACGCTGTCAATTGCTTCTTCTAAGCGGACAAACCCGCCGACCATTGGTTTAGGGTTCGCTTTGATCCAGCCGGCTTCGTGGGGGACAAAGGAAGCGTGAATATCATTGGTATGGAGGATGTAGAGCTTCTGTTCGCCTGCAAAGACGAGTATCGGTAGGATAAAAAGAACGATTCCCGCAAATCGGGAGAGACGGGAAGTGATGTGCATGATGTTTCCTCATGGATGACGATCGGAAGAAAAATACGAAAAAAATCCCTCAGACGGAACTCTGGCGGGTTTTCCATGTGCTCGCTTGCTTGATGAGAATCCTTTGTCTATACTTGTATCGTCTGAGAATGCGAAAGACCCCTCTATGGAAGAACTGCTACCTCCTCACCTCCCGGCCTTACTTGCAAAAAGCGTTACTCTTCATCGTGACAGAATCGCCTTTGCCGCTGTGGGAGGTACCTCGGTCACCTTTGAAGAGTTCGGAAGGCTTGTCGCAGCATCGCGCGACCTCCTGATTGCGAATGGGATCAAACCAGGTGATCACGTCGGGCTACTTAGCGAAAACCGCGTGCAGTGGGGAATTGCCTTCTTTGCAGTTCTGACGCTGGGAGGAGTTGTCGTACCCATCCTGCCCGATTTTCCTTCGGGAGATATCGAAAACATCCTGCGTCACTCGGGATGTACAGGCCTCTTCGTCTCCTCCAAGCTCTCTCAACGGATCAACCCATCCAATGTCCCGGATCTTCGTATCACCATTCCCGTTGAGAAGCTCACCGGCCTTGATTGCGGCAGTCCGTGGAGTGAATCTCTTCTCACTCCTCCTTCGTCGATCACCGAGGAATCCCTCGCAGCGATTGTCTACACATCCGGCACGACCGGATTTTCGAAGGGGGTGATGCTCTCCCATCGGAATTTTATCGCAGAGGCGACGGGCGTGACGGATATGGTCGATATCCAACAAACCGACCGCCTTCTTTCGATCCTTCCTCTTGCTCATACATACGAATGTACGCTCGGCATGATCACACCGCTCCATGTCGGGGCTTCTGTGTACTATCTCGACAAACCGCCTTCAGCAGGAGTCCTTTTGCCGGCCATGGCGACCGTGAAGCCGACCATAATGCTTTCGGTCCCGTTGATCATCGAGAAGATTTACAAGTCCAAGATTCAACCGCAGCTCGCCAAGCTTGCGATGCGCCCCATCCTGAAGACCCCTCTGCTGAAGACCCTTGTCATCAGGCTCATCGGGCGAAAACTCATTCGAACATTCGGCGGAGAGCTCAGAATCTTCTGCATCGGGGGAGCGCCCCTTGCCGCGGACGTCGAGCAGTTCCTCCGTGATGCCCGGTTCCCCTATGCAATCGGGTACGGCTTGACCGAGACAGCCCCCCTTTCGTTCGGTGATGGCCCCCGGGCCACAAAATATCGTGCGACGGGACGCGCATTGCGGAATGTTGAAATACGAATTGACCGGCCCGATCCAGCGACCGGGGAAGGAGAGATTCTATTAAAGGGGCCGAACGTGATGATGGGCTACTTCAAGGACCCGGAACGCACTTCCGAAGTGCTCGAACCGGGAGGCTGGCTCCACACCGGTGATTCAGGCGTCTTGGACAGGGATGGATACTTGTATATCAAGGGCCGATTGAAAAACATGATTCTTGGCCCAAGCGGAAAAAACATCTATCCGGAGGAAATTGAGTCGGCCCTGAACGAGTTTGATTTGGTCATCGAATCCCTCGTTCTGGAGGAACAAAACCGGCTGATCGCACGCGCCCATCTGAATTACGAGGAACTGAAAAAGCGATTCTCGCTCGACAACAAACCCGAACATCAGGTCAAGGAACATATCGCCGCGGTCCTGGAGGATATCAGGACCAAACTGAACGAGAAGCTCGCGCACTTCTCCCGCATTCAACGGATCATTGAGCACCCGGAGCCGTTCGAGAAAACGCCGACCCAGAAAATCAAACGCCACCTCTACCAGTCGATGACGTCGGGACGCAAAGGAGAACCGAGGGAACCCCGGGTTTCCGAATCATCCCTCCAGCGTTAGAAACCGGTCCACGGCACGCGATGTCGGCATCGCCCCGGCGCCTCCGGCTTTGGTCGCAACAATGGCTCCCACCGCATTTGCTTTTTCGCACATCCCCGCAAGATCTTCCTGACCGAGCTGGGCAATTTCCTTTCCCGACCGCACGAGCTCTGAGAGGAGCGCCGCGGTGAACCCATCGCCGCATCCCGTTGCGTCGACAACCTTCACACGGAATGCCTGAACGAATCCCTTCGCTTTCCGGGTGCCGAAGAAGCAACCGCGCTCACCGTCGGTCAGGACCACAAGGCCCGGGCCCATTGCAACGAGGGCTTCGACGGCCCCCTCCACACTTCTCGCTCCGGTAATGAACTGTCCCTCTTTCGCGTTGCCACGGAAAACCGAAACATGTTTCGTCATCCGTTTCAACATGGAACGGGCCTTCTGCCTGCTCGGCCAGAGTTTCATCCGCAGGTTCGGGTCGAACGAGACCATCGTGCCGTACGTCGCCGCATGTTCTGCAAGCCACAAGGAGAGGTCCGACATCGCCGGAGAATGAAGAAGAAACGAACTCAGATGTAGGACCTTTGCATCGGCGATCAGGTCCCACGGGATTTCGTTCCGGGCGAGAAAGGAATCTGCGGGAGATTCTTCCCAGAAGGTGAAATCAGGATCGCCGTTCCTGTCGTTGGCTACGAAGGCCAGGCGCGTTCTTTTTCCCTTTTTCACCTGCACTCCCCGCGTATCAATTCCATCGTGTTGAAGCTGCCTCACGATGTAGCGTCCAAAGGGATCGTCCCCGATCGCACCGATGAATCCCGTCCTGACGCCGAGCCGGGTAAGACCGATGGCAAGGTTGGCCGGCGCTCCGCCAAGCGTCTTCACAAACGTCGCAGCATTCTCCAAATCGCAATGCTCTTGCGCGTGGAGATCGATGATGGCCTCTCCGACGCAGAGAATGGCGGGATTCATGGGTGTTCCCTGATGAGCAAGGTTCGTGCGGGGTTCCTGAGAAACGACTGCGTGCACCGCAAATAGCAGAATCCTTTTCCAATGTGCAAGCGAGCATTTCCGTTTTTTCTTTCACTCCGTCTCCAATCTTTGCATTGACATGCGGTGCGAAAATTGCTACAATGCATCTGACAACATCCCGTGCACGACCTTCCTCCTTTCCATGGACTATAAAGACTATTATAAAATCCTCGGCGTCGAGCGATCTGCCTCGCCCGAAGAAATCCGCAAAGCATACCGGAAGCTTGCCGTTCGCCACCATCCTGACAAGAACAAGGGTGACAAGGCCTCTGAGGAACGGTTCAAGGAAATCAACGAAGCACATGAAGTCCTGAGCGACTCCGAGAAGAAGCGCAAATATGACGCGTTCGGCGCCGACTGGCAGCGATACCAGAACGCCGGACCGACATCCGATCATTTCGACTGGAACCGTTACACGGACACGCGGCAGGGCTGGGGACGCGATAGCGGCTTTGAAGAATCGTTCGGCGGCCAGGGATTCAGCGACTTCTTTGAGCTGTTGTTTGGACAGGCCGCGCGGCAGAATCCCGGACGGGGCGGGAATCGGAAAGGGCGCGACGCGCAGGCCACGTTGACCATGACGCTTCAGGAAGCGTATGAAGGGACAACGCGGACTTTCGAGGTGGTCGGGCGTGCGCTCCGGGTGCACCTGAAGCCGGGCATTTCCGATGGATTGGTGCTGCGTCTTTCGGGAAAGGGAAACGCAGGGTCAAGAGGCGGAGTTGCCGGAGATTTGTATCTGACGATCAAGATCCTCCCCGACCCAAGATTCGAACGGCGTGGGGATGATCTGTGGGCGACGCTTGCCGTTCCCCTCGTGACAGCAGTGCTCGGCGGAACCGGAACGGTTTCGACCTTCAAGGGGACGGCAAAAATAACGATCCCGGCCGGAAGTCAAAACGGGAAAATCTTCCGCCTGGCAGGACTCGGCATGCCGCAGTATGAGGCGAAAGAAACTTACGGAGACCTGTATGTGACGCTTGCGATCGAGATTCCGCGTTCATTGACGGAGGAGGAAGAGGAGCTCTATCGAAAACTTCGCTCGCTTCAGTCCGCGGACTGACTCCCCGATCAATCTCGTCTTGCCTGATGGATGAGAAATGTCACATCGACGTGCACGCCGCCTTCGGTCTTGACTTCGATTCTCCCGCCCAGCTGCTCCACCAGCAGATGCACGAGTTGGTACCCCAGGGAATTACCGTCGACGAGATTCGTCCCCTCGGACAACCCCACGCCGTCATCCTCGACCGTCAGTTGAACCATGAAGGGGGCAATCTCGCGGAGCCGAATGCGCACGTTCCCTTCCTTTTCCCCCGGGAACGCGTACTTGAGCGCGTTCGACACCAGTTCGTTCAGGATGAGCCCGCACGGCACTGCGACATCGACATCCACCTGCATATTGTCCACACTGATGTCGCATTGCACTCTGGGCAGCGCTGTACGGTAGGAGTTGAAGAGCGACGTCGAGAGGCTTCGAACATATTCTCCGAAATCCACGTGGGCGAGGTCTTGCGACCGGTAGAGTCGCTCATGGATCATGGCCATTGATCGGACCCGGTTCTGGCTGTCGCGGAACACATCCTGCGCCTCTTTGTCGCGTATCCTTTCGGACTGCAGGCTCAACAGACTTGAGATCACCTGGAGATTGTTCTTCACACGATGGTGGATCTCTTTCAGAAGCACTTCTTTCTCGCTGAGGGAGCGCCGAAGTTCCTCTTGCACCTTCAGGGTTTCCGTGATGTCCACGAACATCACCACTGCGCCGATGGCGTGTCCCGACGCGTTCTTCAGAGACGCCGCAGAAGAAAAAAGATTCAACCGCGTCCCATCTTTTCGTATGCTCTGAAGGATCCGTCCGACATACGCTCCCCCCTCCACCAGGCGGTCGGTGAGCGATCCATACTCATAGGCGCGGTCCTGCGGAACAAAGGGCATGGGCTGCCCTATCACCTCCCGAGAAGTCCAGCCGAAGAGGGATTCCGCCGCAGTGTTCCACTGGACGACGATCTTTTCCCTGTCGATCGCCACAATCGCGATGGGCGATGCGCTGAGAATGGCATTCAGCGTCTGGTTCACTTCCGCAAGCTCTTCTTCCGCCCTTTTCCTCTTGGTCATGTCTCTACCGATCACCACGGTCCCCATCTCTTCACCTTCCGGTCCGCGGATCGGGACCCTGATCATATCCATGACCAGAGGCGAGCCATGCGGCGGGATCAACACCTCTTCGGTCCTGTAGACGGCGTCGGCATTGGCGATCTTCTCCTGTTGCTGTTCTTCGCGTCGCAAAAACAGCAAGGCGGAGTCTGAAAGCGCGCCAAAAGGATCGCCGGCATCAGGGGTAATGCCCAACAGGTCTCGCGCAAACAGGTTCGCCTCCGTCCACTGTCCGGTCGCGCTTCGAAAGAGGACAAGATCCGGAAGACCGTTGACAAGGCTTCGCAACCGTTCTTCGCTTTGACGGAGTGCGGTTTCCATCCGCGTCCGCGAGTCGATCTCGTGAGCGAGAATTTCGTTCTGGGCCTGGAGGTCTGCAGTTCTTTTCCGGACTTCCCTCCGGAGGGCGAAGTTCCAGTAGAGAATCCAGCTGGTTAGCAGGAAGATTACGATGACGACGGCGGTTGCCCAACGAATCCAGGCAAGGTCGGGCGGCCGCCCGGTTGAATAGATGAATTGATCGAGCTGCGCCGTCCCGGTCGCCATCCCGAGATTGCGGTATTCGTCTCCGATCCTTTGCCATCGACTTTCGCTCATCGTCCCGATCTCGACCAGTTCGGGGAGAATCAGCCGCTGCATTGCCGCAGCCTCGAACGCCAGCTCTTCATAGCTGAGGGGATGCTCGGGGGTGGAATGCTCTGCCATAATCAGCCGGATGGTTTCTTCCTGATGCTCCATCGCATACCGCCATCCTGCCAGTGAAGCACGCCGGAACGCCTCGACCAGCTCCGGACGATGTTGCACAAGATCTTCGGAGGTGTACAGGACATCTCCATAAAAATCAATTCCGTAGTCAATCGGATGAAAGAGCCGGTAGTCAATTCCCCGACGTCGCAGCACAAACTCCTGCGTTGTCACGTAACACGTAATGGCATCCACGTCACCACGAATGAACGACTCGAGGTCCCAACGATCGCTGACGACATGGATCGAATCCAGATTGACATGTTGATGCAGCAACATTGCGCGTATGTCGGAATCCCGGTGGAAATTCGCCATGACACGTTTCCCCGCGAGATCTTCCGGTTTGAGGATTCTCGTTCCCGCTCTCACGGCAAGAGCGTGCGCAGAGTGCTGAAAGATGGCGGCGAGGACCACGAGTGGTTCTCCCTGCATCCTTCGCAGAAGGAGATCGTCGCCTCCGACGCCGAATTCGGAGATTCCGGCCAGAACATTTTTGACCCCGACGTCGGCGTCCGGCTCGGGCTTGATCTTCACGTAAAGTCCGGCCTGCCGGTAAATCCCCTTCGCTTGCGCGGCATAATATCCGGCAAACTGGAATTGGTGATGCCAGCGGAGGTCCAGGGTGATGGTATCGAGGGGAACATCGGACTGTCCGAGCGCCAGCGCCGACGCCATGAGCACCATGGCGAATACCGCGATGACACACGACATGTGCCGCACAGACGGACTCCGGGTCAGATTAGTGTATGAAAAGAAATGAAACGCCTGCGACCGCAGTAACGGCCCCGGCCACGGCTTTCCAGTGGATGGACTCCCGGTAGATGAACCAGGCGAGCGGAAGCATGAGAACGGGAACCGTTGCCATGATGGTCGACGCCACGCCAATCGAGGTCAACGTCACCGAAAGAAAGCTCGTCGAAATTCCAAGAAACGAACCGAGGAAAGCGCCGACGGCAAGGAGCGGAATAATCGTCCAATGCCGTTGAAGCTCTTCTCGGGGGAAGATCGAATTTCCCATCACGACTGCCGCCCCCATGAGAAGAACCAGGCCGGCACAAATCCGAACAGCCGTCGCGGCAAACCCGTCGATGGGGTGTTCCAAGAAGGCGATTTTTGCGAGGATCAAGCCGACGCCCTGTCCGGCGGCAGAGAGAATTCCAAGAACAACCCCGCGGACACTGATTGTGAACCGCGTCCTGCCCCCCGGCGTGCGTTCAACGACGACCAGAGCCACCCCCGCGAGCGTTGTCACCATCCCGATGACGGACCATAAGCTGAGAGACTCATGCAGGAAGAGTGCCGCAAGACCGGCACCGATCGCAGGGGCAAGCGTCATCAAAAGCATTGCGACGCGTGGTCCGATCTCCTGGAATGCACGAAACAGAAAAGTGTCTCCGAGGGACAATCCCACGATGCCACTCAACGAAAGATAGTACAACTGGGATGTCGAGAGGGACAACGCCGCGGGACGCACGAGAAGATAGACTACGAAGAACAGTTCGGCGATAAACAGCCGAAGAATATTCACCTGGAGTGACGAAATTTTCCGGGCGACAGCCGAAAAGATCAGGGCGCTCGCAGACCAGAGCAGTGCCGTAAGAAGGGCGAACGACTCACCCGCGAATGTCATCCAGTAGTATACCGAATATCGCAAATGAAATCAACGTCGAATCATCGCACGAACGCCATCGCGCGGGTTGCGGTGACGCTATCAGCTTACAGGCGATAATACTACGCTCCGCTTGCCTGACTCTTCGCGTTAAAAGTGAACGAGGATGTTCCCGCCGGGAGGGAGAACGGAGGAATTAAGAATGAAGAATTCTTAGTTCTGTCAGCCTTACGGAACTTCGGGACTTTGAGCCCCGGGGAGAATTAGCGTGCTCCCGTCGTAGAGTAGGACAAAAGTGTAGTGGTGTGCAGGTCATGTGAGCCCAGGCCGTTTCTCTCCTTTCGGGCGAGTGTCTCGCTCAAGCAGACCATCACTCTATTGCCTTTTGAACCCTCGTCGCACCGTACGTGAAGTTTTCCTTCATACGGCGCTCCTGAAGTCGCAACACACTACGGTGAAAGCGGGGCGACATGGTAGTCATAGAACAGGCCGAGTTGACCATAGATATAGTCTGAGGTCAGTTTCTCGAACCCGTATCCACGTCTTCCTCTGCGTCGCCAGATGACATGCCGGACTCGAAGATTCACAAAATGAGCCAGCTTCCGGAACTGCGCCGATCCGTGTCCAAGTCGGAAGTACGCCATCCAACCTCGCAAGTAGCGGTTCAAGGATTCTACTTGCTCCTTCACACGAAGCGGGATCGAGTGGTGAACGTACTTCCGTACTGCCGCTCGAAACCGCTTTTGACTTCTTGCACTTGGATAGACCAGCATAAGCCGTGCGCCGTTCCGCCTGTTCCTGACATTATGGAACCGGAAGCCGAGGAAGTCCACACTGTTGCCGATATCAAGGCGCAACCGTCGTGTCTTCTCTGCATTCAGACGTAACCCCAACCGTTCCGTGTAGTGGTTCAGCAGGTGAATACCCCTGTCCAGATTCCTTTGTGCCAGGATAAGCATGTCGTCCGCGTATCGCACAAGATGGATTGACCCCCTGCTGATGTTACCGAGTCTCTCCCGCTTGAACGCCTGATCGACAGGATTCAGGTAGATGTTTGCCAGCAGTGGACTGATCACCCCGCCCTGCGGTGTCCCTCGTGTACTCTGCCGATGGTGGCCTTCTTCGACATAGCCACAGCTCAACCACTGTTTGATCACATGAAGGATTGGTGCGTCGCTGATGCGCCGTGCAATCAGCTTCATGAGTTTGCCGTGGTCAACCGTGTCGAAGTACTGCTCCAGATCGACATCGTACACTTCAGTGCATCCCCAGTTCAGGAACTTGTAGATCTCCCGCACCGCATCATGCGCACTCTTTCCCGGCCTGAATCCGTAGCTTGTGTCGGCAAAATCCGCCTCAAAGATCGGTTCCAGGATACACAGGAATGCTGTTTGCACGATCCGGTCCCGGATGGTCGGTATGCCCAGAGGGCGTTGCTTCCCATTCGGTTTCGGGATATAGACCCGTCGTACTGGTTTCGGCACATAGCGCCGTTCCTGCATCTCGAGCTGAAGCTCTGCAAGATAGGCGGCAACGCCCTTCGTCTCGATATCGTCGAAGGTCTCACCGTTTATCCCACTCGTTCCACCGTTGGCCTTGGCCTTGCGGTAGGCCTCTGCCAATACGTCCGTGCGATAGGTTTTATCGTACAGACTGTAGAACCGGAACCTCGGCTCGGCTTTCGCTTTCGTATGCAACTTCGTCTGAAACTCCCGAAGCCAGCCCGACATTGCTCTGGCGGGCCATTCCGTGTTTGGTAGCTCGCGCAATACACGCTCCTTCGTTTCTTCAGAAGTACTACTTCAGCAGGAGCCCTTCCCTCCACCTCGCTTTCCGAGGCTTCTCAGGTACTACGACTCCATCCGTCACCCTGCTGTGCTTCCCTCTCTTTCGTTTCCTTATAAGAGGGCTCTGCTCCGGATCTCCCAAGTGGCGTGTTGGGTTGTTCTGGGCCAGCGAGGGTTTCCCAAGTCCCATTCCTGTTCTGTCCGACCATGTCGTCGCTCATACCCCGGAGGTGCTCCCAATCGCGCTCTCTCTGTGTTCGATTGACAGTGTTGGCTTCGCCCATTCGCTAAGGACTCGCCCACCTCTGTACTCTTTACGAGGCTACCGGTGCGTTCACCCGAAGATTACAACCTGGTCGTTTGCGTTGCGTCCTTTCAGACTACGTTGTCGAGCCGCTTAGCACAAGACCGTTTCCAGTCTCGTACCGGCTCCCCGCTACACGACGAACAGAGTTCCATCGAGGTCGGGACTTGGAGACGGAGCGCCTCTCATCTTCGCACCCGACAAGAACAGGATTAGTTTAGCTTGGCGCTCAACGAATCAACAACATCTTCCGAACAGCAGAGTTCGACCCTGCGGTGAGTCTGCAAAGGTACATGCCACTTGCAAGGTTCGTCCCGTCAAAGGCAAACGTATATTTCCCTGCGGGGTACCTGCCATTGGCGAGGGTTGCCACCTTCCGACCGAGGATGTCGAATACTTCCAGCCGAACGTTACTGTCCACTGTCCACTGCCCGCTGATAACTGTCTTCGGATTGAACGGGTTCGGATAGTTCTGCGAAAGCAAGAATTGCGCAGGCCGACCGAACCCCTCGCCGCCAGGAACCGACGCAAGAGGGTCCAGAATAAAATCAACATTGTTCACGGTGAACGTATTCGCCGGCATGACGAGATTTCCCGAGACCGAAAGAAATGGCGGGTGGTCAACAACCACGCTGAGAACCCCCGCGGGAATCCCCGCAACGGAATAGTGGCCGTTTGCATCGGTGAGACTGAAGGCAACGGGAAGCCCGGTCGCAGAACTTGAAAAGACGATTCTCCCGCCCACGACTGGTGATCCTCCCGTCGTGCGAATGACGCCGTTCACCGTCGCAGCACCGGCCGTGGAAAGCGGATTTACACCAATAGTGATGTTTGTCACCGCTCCGGTGACTCTGATGGAATCGGCACCGTTCCACTGCTCAACATCGTACGAACCAGCTTTGTAGTACGACGGGGCGAAATCGCTATAGGGAATTGCGAGGATCGAGTAAGAGCCGGCAGGAACGTTCTGAAAGGTAAAACTGCCGCTGGAATTTGTATTCACGTAGAGTGCCGGCGTGATCGTCACTCCCGAGATCGGGCGGGGAAAAAGAATGACCCTCCCTGCCACACCGGTCCCGTTGGAATCTTTCACCCCTCCTTGAAGACTGTTTCCCGTGGAATCGCCGGCGTGGAGGAAAAAGTCGATGCCGGTCGTATCCCCCGTAATCGAAAGCAGGTTTGCTTGTGTTGGGTCCCACTGTCCCTCGAATACCTGGATGGAGTACCCTGTTGCCCACCCGAGGACCATGTAGGGACCGCCTTGCGGGACGGTCGCTTTGTAGCGGCCGGTACTGTCCGTGGTCCCGGACCATACGACGCCGCGAAGATACCCGAGACCAGGGAGGTTTCTGATCTCTGTGAACGGCGCACTGTCCTCTGAATCGGGGAGAACTGATGCAAGTTCCGGAATACTCCGGAGAACAGCCACTTCCGCACCGCGCAGAGAATGGCCAAGACTGTCTGCCACAACTCCCGAGACGCTCGCGCTCAGACTCTGCCGCAATCGATGCAGTCTGGCGGACGCTGTGGCCGTATCTCCCAATGCTATTTCAATGGATTTCGCATTCGAAGGGTCGGTCACCCCATCAAACCAGAGCGTCCCATAATGCGCTGAGGACTCCGTTTCCTCCATCGACTCAAACCGGACGAGGTATGTTCCCGTGTCCACCTGGACGGTATACCTCCCGGACGAATCAGTAATAGTCGACCCCTGAAGATCTTGAGCGGATTCAAGATCCGTGGTGAACAATCGAACTCGAATCCCCCGAATGGGGAGCGAGGTTGAATCGTCGATAACGATCCCGGTGATAATACCGCTCGATGGGAGAAGGGTGTCACCCGTCGTTGCTGAGACAATCGTGCTCGGTCCGCTCTCACGGCCGGAGGTATCGGCTGCTGTGACATAGTAGTAGTACTTTGTGGATGCTCGGACATTGAGATCCTGGTATTGCTCGCCGGGTGTGTGCGCAATCCATGAAAAATGCAGCGAATCGCCCGGCGAACGATAGATCTTGAAACTCCACGCGCCGTCCTCAGAACTCCATGTCAGCATGACGCGGTTCTGTCCGGTTTGAGAGACGATGGCTCTCACTTCCTGAGGAGCGGGCGGCCGGGACGTACTCTGCGAGTGGACTCCGCATATCCAAGTCATTAACAGCGCCATCAAAAGGAATAATCGCTTCATCGCCATTTACTCCTGCCGCGGGCATGGCTTTGCATAAGGATAACGCGGGACTTCCCCAAGCCCAGCGTTGTGCTATTCCCCCCCAATTTGTCCGAAACAAGCGCAGCCTTACACTTCTACTTTAACAATATCATAGAACGCGCTTGAGAGTATGATTGGTTCCTCCCACTCGTTGCCGTCAGGCGGTAGAAGTACGCCCCGCTTGCCAGTTTCCTTCCGTCGAACGTAAACGAATATCTCCCTGCTGCATTTCTGCCGTTTGCCAAAACAGCCACCTCTCTGCCCAACACATCGTACACCGCAAGCCGCACAAAACTGTCCCCTGTCCACCCTTGAACATCCCCGTCGAATCCGTGAGTGAGAACCGATCGCCAGCCTCTCCTCCCGGTGCGGATTGGGCAACGGGGATGAGAAGGATACGAGATGGCACACCGTAACCCATGGAATCTTCGACGATGCCGCTCACACTGTTTGCATAGACCGGCATCGGGGAGAGCGAAAAGTCGATTCCCGAAAGGTTTCCGGTTGGCGTAATGACATCCGCCATGATTGGGTTGGATTGCATGTTGAAGTATTGCGGCAAGTAGCCCGGCTTCGATGCAAGAGCAACGTATGGATCATCTGCTTCCGCTAAGGCGGCGAACCTTCCTGTGCTATCCGTCATTCCCTCCCAAACGACCCCGCAAGCAAGGCCAGCACCCGGCATCATCGCCTTATCACGTTGATTCACTCCGGGGAGAACCCCGATGAGGGGTAGACCCGACGCACTCGATTGTGTGGACTGGAGAATCGCTACTTGAGCAAGACCAAGCGCCCTTCCGGAAGTGTCCGCAACGACGCCGGCAATAGTGATGCTCAACGGCGCCGAAGTCCGATGCAGCGGAAATCCGCTGTAAACGTCATACTATCAGCAACATGAACCGGCATCGCATTGGAGACCGATTCCGCCTTGTCGAACCATTCGGGTAGATAGACGACAGGATGCATCGGCGCACCAATCCACGGCACCGCCTGCACGAAGTACGTCGTGGTATCAAGCGAGACGCGATACCTCCCAAGAGAATCCGTCAGGACGGATACGAATGCATCATGGTTCGCTTCTGAATTCTGCGGAACAAAACGAACCGTCACATCGCGAAGAGGTGTCAACGTGGAGTCATCGAACACTGTCCCGGCAATGATGCCCCTGTCTTGCGTCGATGAACTCAACAGATGCAATTCGAAATCCGCCCTGGCGGAATCGTCCTTGGACACGTGGACAGGCGTCGCTTTGGTTGAATCATCCGCCCCATGGTACCATTGCGACGCATATCCCGTGTGTGCCCCTGGCTGCGCACAAATCACATATGAACCGGTATCGACACGCGCTGTATAATTGCCTTCCATATCCGTAAACACGAATCCGACCGGTCCCATCATCCCCTTCGACATCGGCAGAATTCTCAGAGCAACGAAAGGAAGTGGCGCCCCAGTCAGGCCATCGTCCACTCGACCGGCAATCATCCCCTCCGGCGACAATCCGGGAACAGCCACTGTTACACCGATTGTGTCGCCAGGCGATCCCAACACCACAGAATTATCCGCACCAAAACTAACGGCAGAAATAATATAGAAGTACCGGTCCCCCTGACCGATGCTGACGTCCAGATATGTACGGGCGTCGATTGCAGGCCCAAGAGGCGTGAAGCCTGCGGCACTGTCGGCTGAACGAAACACAACAAAGCTCCACATCCCCGCAGGCGCTGTCCAGGTAAGACGCACAGTCGGTCCCGGCAGGACTCCGGCTGTCAATGTCGCGGGAGTCGGCAGTATAGTCTGCGCCTGTCCCATCGCCACGTCCAACAATGAGAGCAATCCCAGAGGCGCCCCCGATCTCTGCCGCATGATCTCCCCTTCATCCAAATCATGATAGCGTAAATCACATCTCCCCGCGCGTGAGCAAAGTAATGGCACACGGAGGGAGTTACAATCCCATATTTATGGTAATTACAGAAAATCGACAAAGGGGCGGGATCAGCCGAACAGCTTGTATTTCAGAGCCTTAGAGACGGCGGCAGATTTTGAGTGGACTTGGAGCTTCCCGTAAACGCTCTTGATATGGGACTGGACCGTGAGGGGGGATATAAATAGCTGTTCAGCGATTTTCTTGTAACTCAGACCTTCAACAAGCCACTGGAGAATGTCGAGTTCCCTGGGAGTGAGGTTCAGATGTTCCGGCCTTTTCGGTTCCCTTCCGCGAACCATCTCGAGGAGACGCCGGGCAATCGTCGCGCTCATCGGAGCGCCGATGCTGATTTCGTGAATTGCACGGATGAGTTCCGGAGGTTCGGCATTTTTTAAAACGTATCCAGACGCTCCAGCGCAGATAGACTGGAAGATCTTTTCATCGTCGTCATACACGGTGTGCATCAAGACATCGACTTCGGGCCTTTTGGCTTTTACTTTTCGCACGCCCTCGATGCCGCTCATCCCGGGAAGCCCGATGTCCATCAGGATGACATCCACGCCCACTTGATCAAGTGACGCAAGCAGTTGCTCGCAATCGGGAAACGCTCCCTCAAGGCGCAGGCCTTTGGAGTGAGCGATGATTTCGCTCAGCGACTCCCGAATGCGAGGCCGATCCTCGACGATCACGACCCGGACATCCGCTTTCTCCGATTCCGTTTCGTTCATTCCCTTTATCATGGCTATTTCATCGGAAGTTGAACGGTAATGGTCGTCCCGTTCCCTGGCGTTGATTCGATGGTACATGCACCGCCGAGAGACGTCGCACGCGAACGCATATTGACAACACCGTTTCCCTGCCCTGTCTCGCGGGTTACAAAACCCCGCCCGTTGTCAGCGATGGTGAGACCGAGAAGAGAATGTTCGCGCGAGACCACCAAGCGCACTGCCGTGGCACGGGAGTGTTTCACGATATTATTGACCGCCTCTTTGTAGATGAGGTAGAGCCCACGTCGCACGGCCGGTTGCAGTGCGTGCTGTGGAAGCGACGACGGGAGAGACAGGTCGTACGCAATCCCCTTCGCTTCGAGTACCTTTGCCGCGTGCGCCCGCATGCGCAACATCAACGACTCAATCGTGTCGTTCTTGGGATTGACCGACCACACAATGTCGCTCATCGCATCGATGAGGTTCCGAGCCATTCCTCCGATCTCTTCGAGTTTCTTCAACGCTTCAATCCGCTCCCCTTCGGGAAGCTGTTCGGCGGCGTCTCTATCCAGCAATCTTTTGCCGACTTCGCTGAAGAGCGCAATTTCCGTCAGGGTCGATCCAATATCATCATGAAGGTCCGTCGCGATCGACGTCCGGATTCTCTCAATGGCGATAAGTTTGTTCACCCGCAGGCGGTAGAGCAGGAGCAGTGTCCCGACGGCGGCCATGAACACCAACGATCTGAACCACCACGTCTTCCAGTATGGAGGATTGATAGTGAGTTCGACAAACGCCCCCTTTTCATTCCAAACACCGTCGCTGTTCGATCCGCGCCAGCGGAACACGTACTGCCCGGGATCCAGATTTGTGTAGCTCGCGAAACGGCGCGTTCCTGCATCAATCCACGATTGATCAAGTCCTTCCAGCATGTATGCGTAGCGGTTCTTCGCCGGAGACGAATAATCCAAAGCGACAAACTCGAAGGAGAAGAAATTCTCATCGTAGCTGAGCTGGATCCGCTGCAGGGTGCTCACCGCGACCGGGAGTTTCGCCGGGCGATCGAAGATGCTGAAACGCGTGAGATACACCGGTGGGGTGACCGGATTGTCGATAATGTTATCGGGAAAGAACGCGTTAAAGCCGTTTGCTCCCCCGACGAAAAGCTCTCCGTTCGCTGCCCGATAATATGCCCCCTGATTGAATTCGTTTCCTTGAAGCCCGTCGTTGACATCGTAGACACGGCAGGTTCCATTTGCAGGATCAAATCGCGCCAGCCCGAGGTTCGTCGTAAGCCACAACCGGCCGTCGTGATCGGGAAGAATTCCGTACACGACATTGTTGGGCAATCCGTTGGCGTCCGTGAATGCCGTAAACGTGTGTTGCCGCGGATCGAATCGATCCAATCCGCCTCCATATGTCCCGAGCCAGACGACCCCTGCCGAATCCTCGAGGATCGAGAGCACGGTGCTGTTGCTGAGCCCGACCGGTGACTCGGCGTAGCGTGTAAACTGTCCTGTGCGGGAATCGAGGATATCAAGACCTCCTCCCCAAGTCCCCACCCAGATTCTCCCGTCCCGACTCTCAAACAACGCCATGACAGAGCCGGCGCTCAAGGCGTGAGGATTGCTCTCGACCGGAAGGTGGTGTGTGAAAACCCCGGACTTCCGGTCAAAGCAATCCAGGCCGCCCCCGTTGGTCCCGAGCCAGAGCTTCCCTGTATGATCTTCCAGGATTGCGGTCACCTCGTTTTGAATCAATGAATTGTTATTCACGATCGAATGACGGTAATGGAGGAATTGCGAAGAGCCAGGGAGAAGACAATCCAACCCTCCACCCTCCGTGCCGATCCAAAGAGCGCCATCTCGGGAGCGGCACAGGGAAAGAATCGAATTGTGTGCAAGTGATCCCGGGTTTTTCGGATCATGATCGAAGTGCTTGATGGTCTTCTCTTTCCTGTCCATCCTCAGGAGGCCGCCGCCGTAGGTCCCCACCCAGACGTTCCCGTCCGGATCGGCGTTGATTGCCCATACATCGTTCCCGTGCGGATGGTCGGATTCCTGCCGGTCATTACGATAATGTGGGAAACGATTCCTCCATCGATCATAGCGATTGACGCCACCTGCACCGGTGCCAATCCAGAGGCCACCTGTATCGTCGGTGTAGAGCGCGGTGATGATATCATTGCTGAGACTCCATGACTTTGCTGGATCACTATGATATCTGTCAAATCGGCCTGTAGTTTCGTCCCATCGGTCCAGGCCGGCATCACCGGTTCCGACCCATAACCTTCGCTGACCATCAAGGCCGAGAGAGAGGACCAAATTGCTGCTGAGATCAGTGCTCCCTCCGGGCCGACTTGTGAAATGGTGAAACGTGTTCGACCCGGCATCGTATTGATCGAGCCCATTCCCCCATGTTCCGATCCAGAGTCTCCCGCTATCGTCGACAAGAAGGGTTCGCACATGATCTCCACTCAGGCTGCCGGAATTGTCCGGAGCATGGACATAGCGGACCCAGCTCTTCTGGTCCGGGAGAAGCCGCCAGAGACCTCCCCACTCCGCCACCCAGATGCTCCCATCGACCCCTTCTGCAATCGACCAGACGGTATTGGCTGGAATGCCTGTCTCACGCGACGGGGAAAGGAAATGTTGGAACCGGGATGTGCCGGGCTGAAGAAGGTTTAACCCACCACTGAGTGTCCCAACCCAAAGGCGCCCCCGGGAATCCAGATCCAATGCCGTTACGTCATTGTCGGAGATCGATGATGTGTCCTGGTCTGAGTGAACGAAGGAAGAAAACGTCTCTGTGCGGAGATCATACCGGTTCAGTCCGCCACGCATGGTTCCGATCCAGAGATCTTCATCGCTCCCTTTTGCAAGACACCAGATCCCGTTGTCGGAAAGGGAACTGCTGTCTCCCGGCCGATGCTTATACACTCTGATGGAATAACCGTCAAATTTGTTGAGGCCATCCTGCGTTCCGAACCAGAGAAATCCCTGGGCGTCCTGGGCAATCGCGTTCACGGTGGACTGCGACAGTCCTTGTTCGATCGAGCGGTGCTCGAATTTTACTTCGGGAGTCTGTGACAGGGCTGGAGCGAACAACGTGAGGAAGGCACCAATCAGTGCAAGGAGAACGCGCGAAGGAATAGCAATGCAGGTCGTTGCGACCGCCACAACGAACCTCCCGATTTCCGCAAGCAAAGAGCAGCGACGATTCATCCCGATTCCGCTTCTGGGCACCTTCAAGGTTGGAGTGCGCGCTTCAAGGATGTGACCCACTGAAGCACACGTTCCAAGGATTCCTCTTCTTTCAGCTTCCGGATCAAGGCGGTTCCGACAATGACACCGTCGGCGTATGCCGCAACGGATCGGGCATCATCGGGACCGGCGATGCCAAAACCGATCTGGAGAGGATTGCGGGTGACAAGGCCACGCACAGTAGTGAGATAGCCCGTTCCCACAGACGCTTTTCGACCCGTTACGCCGGTCATCGACACACAATATACGAATCCTGAGGATTTTGCATCGATCGCACGCACCCTCGCGGGAGATGTTGTGGGAGTAACGAGGAGAATGTGATCGAGACTGTTCGTCGTGAATTCCAGAGAAATACGTTCTGTCTCTTCAAGCGGAACCTCCGGCAGAATGATCCCGTCAATTCCGGAGGAAGCGGCATCTCGCGCGAATCGGTCGACGCCGTATCGCAAGATGGGGTTCAGATATCCCATGAGGAGCAGCGGTATGGAGGTGTGCGACCGGACAAATTCCGCATCTTCGAGCACTTGCCGCAGCGTCATCCCATTCCGCAGAGCAATCGTCGAGCTTTCCTGAATCACGGGACCATCAGCCAGGGGATCAGAAAACGGCATGCCGAGTTCGATCATGTCGGCTCCCGCATCAGCCAGGAGAGGGACAAGCGTGCGGGCGCTGTCCCGGTGCGGGTAGCCAGCGGTCAGGAAGAGCGTGAGCGCCTTGGTTTCCCGGTTCCTTAGGTCGCGGAAGGTTTTGCCGATCCTCGTCATGGAGCGATGCCCTCGGAAAGTGTCGCGATGTCCTTATCGCCTCGGCCGGACAGATTCACGACGACAATTTCGCCTTCCCTGGTCCGTGGCATAAGACGCTCCAGTTCCGCGAACGCGTGGGCGGATTCCAGGGCCGGGATGATTCCCTCCAGCCGCGCCAATCGATGCGCCGCCTGAATCGCCTCGCGGTCGTCGGCGGTGACATACGATACCCGGCCTGAATCTTTGAGAGCACTGTGCTCGGGACCCACACCGGGATAGTCAAGACCGGCCGAGATAGAGTGTGCAAGCTGCACCTGGCCATCGTCATTCTGGAGAAGATAGCTGAACGCCCCATGGAGGATTCCGGGGCGCCCCAGGCTCAGCGTGGCCGCATGATGCCCCGTCGACAATCCGAGCCCCGCGGCTTCAACGCCCACCATCGACACGGAGGAGTCAAGGAAGGGATAGAACATTCCCATGGCATTGCTGCCGCCGCCAACGCAGGCCACAAGGACACTGGGGAGTCTCCCCTCTGCGCGCTGGATTTGTTCGCGCGTCTCCGTCCCGATGATGGATTGAAAATCGCGCACCATCACGGGATACGGATGCGGCCCGACCACCGAACCAATAATATAGAACGTATCTTCGACATTGGTGACCCAGTCGCGAATTGCCTCGTTCGTGGCGTCCTTGAGGGTTTTGCTTCCGGAACTGACCGGCCGCACTTCAGCGCCGAGCATCTTCATGCGGAGGACGTTCAAGTGCTGGCGGTCGATATCTTCGTCACCCATATACACGACACATGGCAGACCTACTTTTGCCGCCACTGTTGCTGTTGCGACGCCGTGTTGTCCGGCTCCGGTTTCGGCAATAATCCGGCTCTTCCCTGATCGCTTTGCAAGCAGAATCTGTCCGATCGTGTTGTTGATCTTGTGCGCCCCGGTGTGGCAGAGATCCTCCCGTTTCATATAGATCTTCGCCCGCCCATAGTGCTTTGTGAGCCTGTCAGCAAATGTCAAGGGAGTCGGTCGCCCCGCATAGGTGTGGAGCATCCTGCGGAATTCGTCGTCGAACGCGGGGTCGCTCTTAGCATGCCGATACAGTTCGGTTAATGCGTCGAGCGCCGCGATCAGCGTTTCCGGGACAAAGCGCCCGCCGTAGGCGCCGAAATATCCGCGGGAATCAGGATACGAGTAGCTCCTCTGCGATTCCATTACGCGGCGCCTCCTTCTTCCAGCGTCCGGCCGACGATCGGCGCGAGCTGACGAAGCTTGTCCATGAGTGCCATGAAACGCTCGACCTTGAGTGATTGATAGCCATCGGAAAGCGCGTTCGCCGGGTCGTTGTGTACCTCAATCAACAGTCCATCGGCTCCTGCAGCGATCGAGGCCATCGCCATCGGTGGCACGCCTTCCCACATCCCGATTCCATGGCTCGGATCCACGATCACCGGAAGATGCGAGAGTTTCTTGAGGACAGGAACGGCGTTCAAATCCAGCGTGTTCCGCGTCGCTGTCTCAAATGTCCTTATCCCGCGTTCGCACAGGACCACGCGCAGATTCCCCCGGGCAAGGATGTACTCCGCAGCCATCAGCAATTCCTCCACGGTGGCAGCCACACCGCGTTTCAGGATGACCGGGATGCGCAAATCGCCGACTGCCTCGAGAAGTGAATAATTGCTCATATTTCTTGTGCCGATCTGAATGATGTCGGCAACTTCGGCCACTGCGGGGAGCGTCAGGACATCTTTTGCCTCGGTGACGATCTTCAATCCGGTCTCTCGTTTCGCCTCCCGCAACAATACCAGGCCTTCTTCCTTCATTCCCTGGAATGAGTACGGGGACGAGCGAGGTTTGAATGCACCCCCCCGGAGATATCGTGCGCCGGCAAACTTCACACTGTGCGCAATGGTCAACAACTGCTCCCGGCTTTCGACCGAACATGGACCGGCGATGATCGCCAGAGTCGTTCCGCCAATGATCTGATCTCCGACTGCGATCTGCGATGATTCCGGCTTTGCATCGCGCCCCACCAGCTTGTAGGGCTTGGACACCGGGACCGCGTCATCCACACCCCCGAGCGTCGTAAACAGTTCGGGGTCAATCTTTCCTTTGTTGCCGGTGATCCCGATCGCAACACGCTGTGCGCCGGGAATCACATGGGCGGAGAAGCCCAACGACCTGATTTTTTCCTTGACCCGGGCGATCTCGTCTTGCGTCGCGTCGGTCTTCATGAGGACAAGCATGGCAGTATCCTGTGAGTCTCGCCGCTCGCTTATTTCTTCAGAGAGGCGATCTGGTTGTCAATCAATGAGGTTTCGGGTGGCAGCGTTGCATTCGCATCGTGAACCGCTGCAATGAATCGAGCCATTTTTGTTCGGTCTTTTCTTCCGGGTTCACGTTCCACTCCGCTGCTGACGTCCACACCATAAGGTCGCACTGCGTGGATGGCCCCGGCGACGTTTTCGGGGTTCAGTCCGCCGCTCAGAATTACCGGTCCGGCGCGTTTTGCCTGAAGCGCGAAATTCCAGTCCGACAGTTTTCCCGTTCCGCCATATTTCCCTGTCTCGAAGGCATCGACCAGGAATGTCATTCGGGGGAAGCGTTGAAGCGACCCCGCGACGCTACCGGGGCGCGGGCGCACCGCCCGGATCACGGGGTACGGCAGAGACCGGATAAGCGCATCCGGCTCATCGCCGTGCAGCTGGACTGCACGTATTCCTGTTTCCTCGACGATCTCCCGGATTGTCTGACGCTCGGCATTGACAAAAACGCCCACCGTGGTGACAAAAGCTGGAACCTGACGGACGACTTCCCGTGCCACATCCTGAGACGCAGCCCTTGGACTTCCCGAATAGAAGATGAAACCGATTGCGTCGGCGCCGAGATCGACGGCCGCGAGCGCGTCGTCCGTCCGTGTGATACCGCACACCTTGATTCGCGTGATCAAGAGGAGGACCTCCCTACCGCGGCGATAAGATCAGCCAACGTCTTTCCCGGATCATCAGTGCGCATGAGCGATTCTCCGAGAAGAAAGGCATGCACCCCCTGCTCCATCAACCGCCGTACCTGGTCGGCCGTCCCAATCCCGCTTTCGCTGATGACGGTGATGCCTGGGGGCAGGTGAGGAAGAATGGTCGTTGTTGTCCGAAGATCGACCGCAAATGTGTGAAGGTCCCGGTTGTTGATACCGATCAACGAAGCTCCGGCCTGCACGGCGATGTCTGCCTCACTCACGGAATGGACTTCGACCAGGGCTTCAACGCCCACGGCCCTCGCAATGTCCATCAGCTTCATCAACCTTGGGGGCTCCAGTGCTGCGACAATGAGCAGGATCGCATCTGCACCGTGAGCACGTGCCTCATGGATCTGATACTCATCAATGATGAAGTCTTTTCTGAGAACGGGGATCGAGACTGCCTCCCTTGCAAGTTCAAGATTTGTCAGCGAGCCGGAAAAAAATCGTTCATCGGTCAGGACCGACAGCGCACACGCCCCTCCGGCTTCATAATCCCGGGCGAAATCGACCGGCCGGAAATCCTGCCTGATCAGTCCCTTCGATGGAGACGCTTTCTTCAGTTCTGCAATAATTGCCGGCGTACGCTCTCGAACTGCCGCCGCGAGTGAGCGCACGGGGAGTCCATACCGTGCGGCGCTGCAGAGAGCATCCAGGGGCTGCACCCGCTTGACTCGTTCGACTTCCTCGGCCTTGTGGTGGAGTATGGTCTCGAGAAACGTCATGGGAGGTTTGATAATTCAATAAGCCGGGAGAGCGATCGCAGAGCATTTCCCGAATCAATTGACTCCGACGCTTTAGCTGCCCCCTCGGCCAGCGAAGAGGCCTTCCCGGAGACGTAAATCCCCGCTGCGGCATTGGCGATGACGACATCGCGTGCCCGGCTCTGTTCGCCGCCAAGGACGAGTCGCGCAATTTGTGCATTTTCGTCTGCGCTGCCGCCGCTCATATCGCTTGCCGATCCCTTCGCTAGGCCGAAATCCGGGGGACCAATCGACCGTTCAACGATAGACCGGCCGGCGTCCGCTTCATACCCGGTTGTGTCGGCGGCGATGCTGATCTCATCCATCCCGTCAGCGCCGTGGACCACAAGTGCCTTTTGCGCGTCCAGTCTTTGCAGGACGGCCGCGAGCCTGGACGCCACCTCCTTGCTGAATGTGCCGACGAGCTGGCGCCGCACGAAACCGGGATTCGTCATGGGACCGAGGATGTTGAAGATCGTCCGAAGCCCAAGTTCTCCCCGCGCCTTCCCGGCGAATTTCATGGCCGGATGAAACAACGGCGCAAACAAGAATCCTATGCCGACGCTGTTGACGCACTTCTGAACACGGTCCGGTTGGATCTGAATGTTGACGCCGAGCGCAGCGAGAAGGTCCGCACTCCCGCTCCGGCTGGAGACCGACCGGTTTCCGTGCTTTGCAACGGTCACCCCTGCGCCTGCCGCAACAAATGAGGCGACTGTCGATATGTTGAATGTTCCTTTCCCGTCACCGCCCGTCCCGCACATATCGATGGCGTCGGGGTCCTCCACAACAATTCTGATTGCGTGTGCCCGCATCGTCCTCGCGAAACCGACAATCTCGTCGATGCTCTCCCCTTTCGCCCGAAGCGCAATTACCAGTCCCGCGATCTGCACGTCGGTAGCCTGGCCGGTCATGATGCGGTCGAGCGCGCTCGCTGCTTCGTCGGCCGTCAGATGGGACCCGGCCAGACATTTCTCAATATACTCTTTCATGCTCGCACTCTCCCCTGAAGCCAGTTCTGGAGCATCAGTGCACCGGCATCCGTGAGTATTGATTCGGGATGAAACTGCACACCTTCGACCGCGTGTACGCGGTGCCGCAGGCCCATCACAACATCATCGCCTGTCCATGCCGTCAGTTCCAGTTCCCGCGGAATGGTCGCACGGTCCACGACAAGCGAGTGATACCGGGTGGCGGTAAAGCCGTCTGGAATGCCTTGAAAAACTCCGCGTCCGTCGTGGTGAATGGTCGATGTTCGTCCGTGCATGAGCGAAGGAGCATGGACGATCTTCGCTCCGAATGCCTGTCCGATCGCCTGGTGTCCCAGACACACACCGAGAATCGGAATCCGGCCGGAGAATCGCCTGATCAGATCAACGGTAATTCCGGCCTCCTCCGGCCGCCCCGGCCCGGGTGAAATCAGAATTCTTTCGGGCATCAACGAAGCCACTCCCTCAAGGTCAATCTCGTCATTCCGCCGTACGCTGATATCCGGCGTAAAGCGACCGAGGAGCTGAACAAGATTGAACGTAAAAGAATCGTAGTTGTCAATTACCAGGATCATAAACGTGCACGCAAGAGTGGAAGGAGAGGTTTACCGATCATTCACGGGCGCCGCGAGGGTTCCCTCTGCAGCGCGCGTGAGAGCGGCCAGCATCGCCTGTGATTTGTTGACAGTCTCTTCATATTCCCGTTCGGGGACCGAGTCGGCAACGATCCCTGCCCCCACCTGAATGCTGAGAAGGTCGTCATGCGCGACGATTGTCCGGATTGCGATGCAGGTGTCAAGCTCGTCGTTGAGCCCGAGATATCCGACCGCGCCGGCGTACGCCCCCCGGGGATACTTCTCCAGCGCACTGATGATTTCCATTGCCCGCACTTTCGGGGCACCTGTTACAGTCCCGGCAGGAAAACAGGCCCTGAGTGCATCGAGCGCCGTAACGCCCGGGCGCAGCCGCCCGCGGACTTCCGACACGATATGCATAACGTGAGAGTATCGCTCAACGCGTTTAAGCACTGGTACCGTGACCGTTCCGAATTCTGCGATCCGACCCACATCGTTCCGGCCCAGATCAACGAGCATGATATGTTCCGCCAGTTCCTTTTCATCGTGAAGGAGTTCACGCTCCAGGAATCGATCCTCCTCTTCGGACTTTCCACGGCGGCGGGTTCCGGCGATGGGTAGGACTTCCGCTTCTCGCTGGTGTACCCGAACAAGCACTTCAGGGGATGATCCGATGAGTACCGTGTTTCCGAACTCGAGAAAGAAAAGATACGGTGAGGGATTAATGACGCGAAGTGCGCGATAGACGGGAAAGAGATCGCCGGTGAATTGTGCTTCCATCCGTCGCGACAGAACCGCCTGGAAGATGTCTCCCTCGACGATATGGCTTTTCGCTCGTGCAACGGCTTCACAGAATTCTTCTTTCGGCGTCATTTCCCGGATCGTACTCAGGAGGGAGAGCCGGGAAGTCGCTACGGCCGGTCGTCGCAGGCGCAGTTCCATCGTGTCGAGGCTATTCAATCCTTCCGCATACTGTTGTCCGGCATCCCGCCCAGGGTCCACGAAAACGTTATGAATGATGGTCAGACTCTGCCCGAAGTGATCGAATCGAACGATGTCATTGAACAGCCCGAAGATCGATTCGCGCTCGCGTCCTCTCGCCGGCCTGATGCCCGGCAGCCGTTCCAGATGTCGAACGGTATCGTACCCAAGGTATCCGACGAATCCCCCGATGAGACCCTCGAACCCGTCGATCGATGCCTGCCGGTATTGCGAAGCATAGGAGGCGAGGACGTCGAAGATATTGCCGGCGACATCCCGCGGACCGCTTGCATCGGTCACTTCGCATGTGGCACCCTGCCCACGGAGAAAAAGCACCGGATCGGTGCCGATAAACGAGAACCGGCCGACTCGCTCGTTCGGCTCGACACTTTCGAACAAAAATGACGACCGGGACGTTTGTCGCAACGACAGATACGCTGAGACAGGAGTCTGCATGTCCGCGAGAAGGGTCCTGGTCAGGGGAACAACATTAAATTCCGCGGCCAGTCGAATGAATTCGTCGCGATTCATTCACTCACCCCCTGTTTCGTGTTGACCTGTCGTAAGAACCGTGGACCAATCATCGGGAAGACCCCCTCGTCGTGAAGATGGCAATGTCGGCGGTACGATAGCAAAACGCCCTTCCGGTGAACCAGAAGGGCGCTTGTTGAGAAAATCAGGCAACAATCATCCGCGTGCTGATTCAGCCGGTAAACAAACCCCGCCACCACCACCAGGATGAACGCAAGGAGACGCTATATCTGCTTGATTGTTGCATGCATGGAATATAACAGTCGATGGGGTTCATGTCAAGGAGGAGTCGCCAGAATTTTCCGGAATCCGACTCCAAAACGGGGAGGACTGCATCGTATAGCGCAAGCAGGTTCTTCCGTTTCACCCCGGCACGACTTTTCCTTGCAGGACCGCATGATCATCATATCCCTGATTGCGCTCGTCATTCTCGGTTTTCTTGTACGAACCCATCTCCAGCGGAGAGGGATACCCCAATACGTGCCGCAACAACTCGATGCGATGAAGAGCGAACGGGGTAACACTCTTGTTCTTCTTGATGTTCGAACCGCTCGGGAACATGCCCAGGGATCGATTCCGGGCTCTGTCCACATCCCCCTCCAGGAGCTTCGAAGTCGGGCGATGGACCTGAAACGCTACGCCGGCCGGGAGATCATCTGCTATTGTCAGACAGGGAGCCGCAGCATACACGCTGCAAGCATCCTGAAGAAACTGAGCTTCAGGGTCGGCAATCTCAAAGGCGGGATCGCCGAGTGGAATTTCTCTCACCGCCATGAGCACCGAAAGAAAGGAAAGAACTGATGGCAACCTACGGCATTGAAAAGAAGACAACCCTTCCCTTCGAGGAGGCGGTGCAGAAAGTGACTCAGGAGCTTCAGAAGGAGGGCTTTGGAGTCCTCACGTCGATTGATGTGAAGGAGACACTGCGGAAGAAGCTGAACGTTGATTTCCCGAAGTACATCATTCTCGGCGCCTGCAACCCGCCATTTGCCTACAAGGCCCTCCAGGCTGACAATCAAATCGGGCTTCTTTTGCCGTGCAATGTGGTCGTCCAGGAACTGAATGGTGCGACGATCGTCTCGGCCTTCGATCCGATAACCATGGGAAAACTCATGGACAACGATGCGATGGAGCCGGTGGCCGGTGAAGTCCGGGAGCGGCTCGAGCGCGTCATCGAGCGCATGTAGAATAGTCTTACTGTGTCGAGAGCGCTTTTATCATGATTCTTGCGCAGGCTTCTGCGTCCGATGACGCATCGTGATGATGAAGGTCGATCCCGAGTCTCCGGCACACATTCGGGAGCTTCGTCGGATAGATCCCCCACTTCTGGCGGGCGAGCACCATCGAGCATCGGAAAGGAATGTCGGGCGGAGTGATGCCCGCGGCTTCACAACAGGCGTACAGGACGTTCTGATCAAACGTTGCATTGTGCGCAGCGACAAAATCCACCCCCCGGAACATCGGCTCAATCGTCGGCCAGAGCCCCGCAAACGTCGGCTCCCCTTCAACATCCTCCCACGTGATCCCGTGAATGTACGTAAAGACAAATTCTCGTCTGGGGGGCCGAATCCGGTAGGCAGCTCGTAAATCGAGCGCGCCGTCCTTGACTCTAATCAGCCCTATCGCGCAGGCACTGTCCGGCTCGTAGTCGGCGGTTTCAAAATCGAGTGCAAGAAAATTCATCGGGCAAACGTTTTGCAGAATGGAACGGGACTCTCGTGCCCTCGGCGTGATTCGAACACGCGACCTGCGGTTTAGGAAACCGTCGCTCTATCCATGACTGAGCTACGAGGGCGATCCGAAGAATTAACATACGAAAGTTCCATCCCTGATTCAACGAACGGGTGAGCGGGCCTCAGTCGATGTAGAGCCTGTTGCGTTCGATATATTCCCGCACCGCATCGGAGACCTGGTATCGGATCGAGCCCCCTGTCCGCACGCGTTCCCGCACAGAAGATGATGACACCTCCACCAACGGTGTTTCCAGCTGCCTGACCCGCCCGGCGATCAGACTATTCGTCGGAACCGGTTTCGCTTTCGGACGGGCAAGAGCGACGACCGTTGCCAGCGTCAGGATGCGCTCCGGTTCTTTCCATGTTTCGAACTCAGAGAGATTATCCATCCCGAGAATGAGGAACAGCACATCCCGGGGATGCTCACGGTGCAATTCGCCCAGGGTATCCACCATAAACGACGGTGGCTTCCGCAGCAGCTCCCGCTCATCGATCACAAAGGCATCATTTCCCCCGAAAGCCAGTCGGACCATGGCGAGACGCGTCTCCGCTGGACTGCTTTCCCGGTCAAGTTTGTGCGGCGAGACCGCGGCCGGAATTATACGCACTTCATCCAACTGGAGCAGTTCTCTTGCCGCCTCCACCGGCAGAAGATGCCCGACATGGGGCGGATCAAAGGTGCCGCCAAAAACGCCTATCTTCATATGCGTCGGACCCTGGTGATTATGGGAGAAGAGGACCATATGATCGAAACCGGATGCACCCCTTGACGAGCGCCCGAAGATACAGGAGTGGAAGCAGTCCGAATGCCGGAAGATCGGCAAGACGTTGCCATCGAAATCCACCCTCCCCCTGGTACTTGAATTTGAAGAAGAGCGCACAAAGGGCCATGGTGACGAGTTCTCCCGTGATTGCCGCCGGATCTGAATCCAGGGAGGAAATCAGGAGACCCGCCAACGCCACCAGGTAAACGAGGGCGATGCTATGTTGGACCCGCCGCAATTGCAGGCCGAGAATCGTCTTTCGTTCGATCATGGACCGGTAGCGGAGCGGGTGTTTTCGGTACAGGAGCGGATCGAACAGATATCTGCGCGCATGCCGCATCGCATCGGACACCCTCGCAAACTGAACCGGGTGAGTGACGATGGCATCGTCTGCGATGAGGTTCCGTGCGCCGGAGTCCAAAAGTCTGAACCCGAGATCCGCATCTTCCCTGAAGTAGAGATGGCTTGCCCGGTCATAGAAAGCAGGATCGTAGCCCGTCGTGGCAACGAAGACGCTTCGCCGGATGAAAAGATTGCATGGAATGAATGATGGTATGCCGGAACGATCAAATCGCCGGACGTCTTTCCGATCCCCGGCAGAGACAGTCCTTCCCTCCAGCACATCGATCGTCGGGTCCTTCCGCACATGGCGCGCCGCACGTTCGAGCCAATCCCGATCGGGAGTCACATCGTCTTCCGTAAATGCCAGGAAGTCGGCCTGCGCCTTCGAAGCTCCGTTGTTCCGGGCGATGGATGGACCGCTGTTGGCTTGGTTGACCACGGTCAAGCGATACGGAAAGCTGGCTCCATCGATTGCCGCGTCAGTCCCGTCAGACGAACCGTCCACGACGACAATGACTTCGAATTCAGACGGCGCAAGAGTCTGACGGGCGAGTTCGTTCAGACATTCGAGCAACTGCAACTTTCTATTGTATGTGGGGAGAATCACTGAGAAAAGCATTGTCGGTCTAGGTCTCCGTCGGAGCGGAAACGTGCCCAAAACAAATCGGAAGCACCCGACGGTATCCCCGGGTGGCGGAAGAAGCCTGCGCACGAAGCGAAGGCCGAACGATCGCAATTACGCTCCACAGAAAGAGGCGCAGGAGACACCGGAGCACAATCACGGCACGAACCGCAAATGCCGTCCTGGCATCGGCGTTTTTGCTGATATAGCGAAACAGGCTCCGATGGTAATGGAGAATGCGACGCTCGTCGTAATGCCCCGTGGTTCCCCCGCCGCGATGGACAACCCGGGCTTCCGGGACAATCCAGACTTCTCCTCCCGCTTTGCGCATCCGATAACACCAGTCCGTCTCTTCGAAGTACATAAAATACCCTTCATCGATGAGACCCACCGACCTCTCCACGGCGTCTTTTCGGACAATCAGACAGGAGCCCTGGGTGTAGTCGACCTGACGCGGCCCGGCATCCATTCGATAGAGCTCCCGGTGACTTCCGAAGAGATGCGTCCCGGGAAAGAGTCGATCAAGAAACATGGCCTCGACGAGGAGGTTCCAGACCGAAGGAAAACGCACGCCTGTTCGTTGATGGCTTCGATCGGTGTTGAGCAATGTGGGTCCGGCGGCCCACACCGCGGGGTGGGCGTCCATGAATGCGACGAGCGGACCGAGCCCGGGCGGAAGCACCTCCGTATCGGGGTTCAGCAAGAGAACATACGGTGAGTGCGTCTTCCGGATCGCGAAATTGTTCGCCGCGGCAAATCCCACGTTTGAAGATGACCGCTGCAGAGAAGCAAACGGGAACTCCTGACGGACCATCTCCGCCGACCCGTCCGATGATGCGTTGTCCACGACGACAACGCTTCCCACAGAATCGATGCCGCTCTGCTGAAGCGATTTCAGGCATGCGCGGAGATCGTCCCTGCAATTCCAGGACACGATGATGACGGTTGTCTCAGTCATGCTTCAGCAATCCCGTTGCTTCAGCGTACCACACAGAGCATTGGTTTGCCCATCGGCCGATCTGTCCTCCGATCGCGAGGACCTTTGGACTCATCAGTGCGAGAATCCGTGAGTCGGCGACTATGCGTTGCGACTGGAGCATCTTGCGACGACGCACTATCCAGGCAGGATGAAACAACACCCATCCGTATGCTCTCACGATGCCCAAGAAGGATTTCCCTGCTCCCAGAATGCTCACGGTAGTCTTGGCAATTGCGTCTGCCAGCAGATATGGGAGCAATACGAGGAGGGTCCGGGACTCGAACAGAAGGAGCATGTTCAGCAGCCGATTTCTCTCCTGATAGAATGACGTCAGCGCAGATGGTTGTCGCTTCGTACTCGCGCTCCCGACATGGTGAACGATGGAGTCCTGCGCCATGCGAACATCGAACCCAAGCAACCGCATTCTCCAGGAGAGAAACACATCCTCGTGATAAAGAAAATATTCGGCCGGGAAGGGTTCCCCCACCACGCGCTTTTGAAACGCAAGGGACGCTCCTCCTCCGAAGAAGACCCGGCTCGTGTCGGCAAAATGCCGCATGATGTTGTAGCCAAGGAAGTTGATCGTGCCGTTCATCTCATAGAATCGTTCGGGGACCCCTTCCGTGATGACTTTTGATGTCGCAACGGCCACTTCCGGCAGCGCCAGGGTCCGGAGCAGTCCTTCGATCCAACCATCTTCCACAACGGTGTCGTTGTTCAGGAGAACGACCACCTCGCCGGACGCCGCCCGGACTCCCTGATTGTTTGCCTCGGCGAATCCCAGGTTTTGCGAATTGACGAGTACCACAACCCGTGGAAACTCGTCCCTGAGCATCCGTTCGCTCCCGTCCGTCGACCCGTTGTCGACCACGATCACTTCAATCCGTTGATACGATTGCGCGAACACTGAGGTGAGACAGTGTCGGAGAAGCTCACTCCCGTTGAAGTGCACAATGATGACGCTGACAAGCCGTTGAGCGTCTGGGTTTTCACCGGGCATCGGTTGCGTCTCCGTCTTCCGGAAAGGCCGGCGCATAGCGTTCCGCCGGCACCCAGATCCGCAGGGCTATCGCCAGAACTTTTCTCGTATACCCGAGCTGAACGGTAGTCTTCTCGGACACGCTGAACAGGGATCTCCCCTGCCAGAGGATCCATCGCAAAAGGAAACCGACCACGAGCCAGAAGCGGTAGGTCGCGAGCCCCCAGGCTCCATAATATTTGCGATAGTAATGGAAGACATTGTAGTACATCTCGCCGAGATACTGATACCCCCGGTTCATGCTCTCGGATGTCACGCCACGATGGTGGATGACTCTCGCGACAGGGGCGTAGAACACCAGCCATCCGTCCTCCTTCATTCTCCTGAACCAGTCCATCTCGTTGTAGAACACGGTCAGGCGCTCGTCGAACATCCCCGACCGATCGACCACTTCCCGCCGAACCATGAACGCGGCACCCATGAGACTTTCCACCGTCTGTGTCTTCGAAGCGTCGTACGGATACTTCATCATCTCGCCACCGACGAAGATCTTCGTGTGCGGGAACAATGCATCAAGAAAAAGCATGTCGCATATGTGCGTCCACGGGGAGTGGAACATGGAGACGGACCGTTGAAGGCGACCGTCGGGGTATTCGAGCAGTGGACCGCACGCGCCCGCTTCCGGATGCGACTCCATAAACTGAACGAGGGCTCCCAATGTGCCATTGGTAATTTCGGCATCGGAATTCAAAAAGAACATGTACCGGCCCCGCGCTCGCTTCATGCCGTCGTTGTTTGGCCGTGCAAACCGTTGGTTCCCGGCATTTACTTGAAGGAGGACGCGGGGAAACTCCCGCCGTACCATCATGACGCTGTCGTCGGAAGAACCGTTGTCAATGACGATGATCTCCGTGTCAGTTGCCGACGCATCCGCCAGAATGGAGGTGAGACAAGCGCGCAGGAGGTCGCGCGTATTGAGGTTGACAATGATGACGGAGATCAGTGGATTCTTCATGATCCTGCGGTGGCGAACCCGGGGCGCCGCGCTCTAAGCCTTTCGTAGTACGATCAGCACTTCTCCTCCCAGCTTGAGGAAGAGCTCCAGCTCAATCCCCATGCGGATTTCGTCCCGCAATTTCCGGACGAACTCGAGGAGCTCTGACTGGGTCCATACGTGAAAATGAATGCTGTAGTTCATTGCCATCAGTCCATTCACCCGCTCACGCGCCTTCTCCGGCGGCGAGACTTTCTCCATCAGTTCGACCCACTCCTCGAAATGCTGCAGCCGGGACCAGGCGGGGCCTTCCCGATAGTCTCGTTCGAGGTGATCAAACGGGGTTACCGGACGATCCTTGTCGAACGTGTACCGTTTATCGGGGATGCACATGTACAGAATGCCGCCGACTTTCAGAACGCGCAGGAAATTGTAAAGGGTCTGGATCGGGTTCTCGCAATGCTCCAGGAAATGGTTGGCAACGACGAAATCTTGCGACTCTGCGGCAACGGTGGACAGGCGTTCTCCATCGTCGATGATATCCGGTTCCGTCAAACGTTCCGATGCAAGCTCAGGATATTGCCGACGGAGCTCTTTGACGGACATCCGGTCGACGTACCGCACGCGTGCATTCCCGGGTATGATTAGCGGATTGTGCAGGGCGCCGATCTCCAGTCCCGCACCTTTCAGATAGTGCGCCGCAACGGCTTCCCGATCAAGCGCACGAAATCGCGTTGATACCTTCCGGACATACAGGACGATCGTCTTTGCCACGTTGTCGAGTCTGCTCATCGTACCATTCCTTCTCGAGATCCACGGATACTCTCGATCGCACTGTCGGGAAGCAGTGATCTACTTTCCCGTCTTCGACAGCGCAAACCGTCGCCACAGGGTTTGCATGAGTCCGATGTCGTACGCATCGAACACCTTCCACCCGAAAAGCATCCCGCCGAAGGTCGCGCTGTAGATGACAAGGAGAACCATGACGAGGATGATTTGCTCGCCCCGTGTTGTCTCAGGCAAGGGAAGCAGCCGCTGCATCCCCAGAGCAAGGAGCGACGCTCCGATGCCGATGATCGCGGGTTTCAGGAACACCGCGGCGATGGTGCGCATGGATACCTGCATATGCCGGTGAAACATCCCGAGGAAGTAAACCGCCCCGAGCACAAGCGAGAACGACGTGCCGATCGCAATGCCGACCGATCCCCACAAAAATGCTCCAGCGACCGCCGCAATGATATTCATGACGATGACAAAGACGCCGAAGCGCCTGCTGAAATCCGTCCGGCCCAGACCGGCGACCATCGCACTTGCGACGCCGGTCACAATGTTGGCAAAGTAGCCGACGGCCAGGATTCGCACAATGACGGCGGACGAAGCATACTCGTTCCCCATCCAGGCGCCCATCAAGAGCGGGGCGAATGTTCCGACAAAAATAAACACAAAGGTCGCTCCTACGGCAATATATCGCGAGCCACGCACATAGAGCACGACAAGGCGGTCGCGATCCTGTTGCGCTTCGATCTCCGCGACGGCGGGGATAAGCGCCGAAATCAGGAGGAGGATGAGAGAGCGTGCGGCGCCGTTGATGCGCGCTCCGAGGTCATAGAACGCCGCCGCAACGTTTCCGAAAAACCGGAGATTGAAGAGGCGATCGGTTTGAAATACCACCAGGTCCCCGAGCCGTCCCACCTGGAGGTTCAGTCCATACCTGATCAGTTGCCGAACGCGGTTCCGGCGGAAGAACTTCACGTGGAGGCGGAGATAAGGCAGTTCGCGAAACGCAAGGATCGTCAGGGCGATCACGGTAAAGAGCACGACAACAAGGTTGTTGAGTATCAACCCTCTTACTCCGTAGCCGCCCTGGAGAGCCACAACCGTTCCCACGATGGAAATCGTCTGGGCGGCAATTGCGACATACGCATTGATGTCCATCCGTTGAATTCCCGGGAGGATCGATGTCACAGGAGCGGCGATATTCGCGAGCACGAACGTGACCATCCCGACGCGGAGCACAAAACGAGCGTCCTCGATGATCGCCGCGGGCTCGCCGATCACCTCGAGGATCCACCGGTCGAAGAGAAACGTCACCAAAAGCAGCACGACAGCGATCGCGGCATAGATGCACAAGCCGGTATTCACGATCTCCACCAGAGCGTCAGGGTCACGCTTGGTGTGGTATTCCGCGATGTACTTCACAAAGGCGGTGCTTGTCCCGAGATCGAGCAGGCCCAGGTACGCCGTCAAGGCACCAAGCACGGCCCAGATGCCCCCGTAGTACATTGGACCGAGAGAGTGGACAATGTACGGAAGGAGAAAAATGTTAGCGATGAACGCATAGGCGAAACTGGCGGAGTTCCCAAGTGTATTCCGGATGATCTTCCGGGGGGTTTCCTTCATCTCAGACCTCAGCCAGGGCGTACAGCCGGAAATGGAACCGCGGACGCCACAGGTGTGAGCGGACGAGAACTGCCCCGGCCAACCGTATCGGACGAAATGCAAAGAGGCCGAGCGGGTTGATACCTTCATCTTCGTACACGGTCACCCTGCGGAAATGCGGTTTGAGCAGCAGCGCCAACGACTCCACGGTGAAGAAGTTCCTGTGGTCAAGGTCTGCGAAGTGCTCCATCAGAAGATTCTGTCGCTGAAGCCCTTCAATCCCGCCGCTGTTCGGTGTCGTAAAAAGGACGTTCTTGCGGGCAAGGCGGCGTGCCTCCCGTACGACGCTCTCAGGGTTCACCAGGTGTTCGAGGACCTCGAAGACGATAACAGAATCGAATGAGCCATCGGGAAAAGGGACCTTGTCCTCGATCGGGACGGCATCGACACCCCTCCGACGGGCAATTTCGACGTACTCTTTGTTGACATCTGCTCCGGTTACTTCGAACCCGAGCTTTGTCAATACAGTGCAATAGTTCCCTGTCGCGCAACCGAGATCCAGGATCCTCTTACCGGCATGTCGTTGCGTGAATCGCACGAGGGTCGGCCCGACGACCCCTTCGGGGAAGGTCCTGTAGAAATTCTTCGTGTCCCTGAACACCTTCGAACGGATCTCTTCTCCGATCATGACCTTCCTTTCCTGAGCAAACCGTGCGCGCGTCGCTGCGGTGGTCTGAGAAATCAACGCGACGAAGCCGCGCGCAAATAGGATCGTATGGCGCTCACAATGCGACGGCTCGATCGTCCATCGCCATAGGGATTGTGCGCACGGCTCATCGTTGCATACCGTACACGATCATGCAGGAGTCGCTCGACTTCGCGGACGATTGTCCTGCTGTCGGTGCCGACGAGGCGCACCGTTCCCGCTCGAACCGCCTCGGGTCGTTCCGTGTGTTTGCGCATGACGAGCACGGGCTTCCCGAGAGACGGGGCCTCTTCCTGAACCCCGCCGGAATCCGTCAGGATGAGATACGCACTGTCCATGAGAAAAACGAATGGCCGATATTCCTGCGGTTCCAGGAGGTGAACGTTTCGCAGCCCGGAAAGGATTTCCCGCACGGGTCTCTGGACGTTCGGGTTAAGATGCACCGGGTAGACAATCTCGATCTCCGGCTCCATCGCCGCAAGCGTCCGGAGAGCCCTGCAAATGTCTTCAAACCCGGAGCCGAAGTTCTCTCGCCTGTGTCCCGTCACCAGGACAATGCGCCGGGAAAAATCGATCGCCGCGAACTGCTTTCGGTACTTCGAATAGTCGCGCCGTATTGCTTTTCTGACGAAGAACAGAGCGTCGATGACGGTGTTGCCGGTGACGACGATGCGATTTGATGCAACACCTTCCCGCAGAAGATTGTTCTTCGATTGCGGGGTCGGCGGGAAATGCAGATCGGCAATGTGTGTCGTGAGCACCCGATTGATCTCTTCAGGAAACGGGCTTCTCTTTTGCCACGTGCGCAATCCCGCCTCCACATGCGCGATCGGCACATTCGCGTAATATGCAGCAAGTGCTGTCGCAAAAGTCGTTGTGGTGTCCCCCTGGACAACTACCATATCCGGGCGCTCTTCCGAGAGAACGGTCTTCATCCCTGTCAAAACGCGGGAGGTCACGTCCTCCAGGGACTGCCCCTTTTTCATGATGTTCAGGTCGTGGTCCACGTTCAAACGGAAAATTGAAAGCACCTGATCCAACATCTCCCGGTGTTGGGCGGTCACGCACACACGTGGACGGAACGACTTTGGGTGTCGTTCGAGTTCGCGAACAACCGGCGCGAGCTTTATTGCTTCTGGTCTGGTTCCGAAAACAACCAGGATTTTCTTCTTTGGCACTTGGCTCTTCCTCATCCGTTTGGTCGGTCCGACGGATTCGCCCCGGCATGCGGGCCCTCGGGGACCGCCGACTTCCGCACGCGGACCTGCCGGACCCTGCGTTGACTTTTTTTCGTTATCGTAAACACAAATCCTTGAGAAACGACGTCCTCATTCAACTCCGGGATTCGTCCGATGACCTTCGCAAGAAAACCTCCCACGGTTTCATAATCCGGTGTCTCGGGGATCTCCGCCTTGCATCGCTCATTGAAATCCCGGATTGAAGTTCGGCCGTTGACAACATATGAACCATCTCCGGCGAGTTCGATGTCCTTGAGCACCTCGTCATACTCATCGTGAATTTCGCCGACGATTTCCTCGAGAATGTCCTCCATCGTGATGATCCCCTCCATCCCGCCGAACTCGTCGAAGACAATGGCCATGTGAATCCGCCTTGCCTGGAGTTCATGCATAATCTGACTGATCTTCTTTGTTTCCGGGACAAAGTATGCCGGCCGCAATATGTCCTGAAGGATGATGAGGGTTCCGTATTCGACGACTCCCAGCAGGTCTTTCGTGTAGATGATCCCCACGACGTTGTCGATCGTCCCACGATAGACCGGCATGCGGGAATATCCCTCCTCCAGAACGATTTTGAGGATGCGTTCCCGCGACATCTCGAGGTCGATCGCGACGACGTCCGTCCGGGGTATCATGACTTCTTTTGCGGCCGTGTCCGTGAACTCAAAGATGCTCTCAATGAGTTCGTGCTCGGTCTTGTCGATGACTCCCTGCCGCGCCCCCTCGTCGAGTATCAATTTGAATTCTTCTTCGGAGATCCGTGCTTCCGTGAACGTCGTCTGATCCTTGAACGGTCGAAGGACGAGATTGCTGGAGGCCGTGAGGACACGCGCAGGGAGACGGAATGCGACGGAGAAGACACGCAAAAGCCCGGCAACGGTCAGGGCGACCCCGACAGAATTTCGGAGGGCGAGAGACTTTGGGACGAGTTCCCCGAGGACAACGACCAGAAACCCGACGATTGCTCCGACGATGCCCAGGGTCAGCCACCCGCTGGCCTCGACAACCCACCGATACCCCAGCGATCGAAGGGCGGGTTCAAGATAGACGAAACCCAGCATGCCGGAGAGACCGGAGGCAAGGATCAACGAAAAGATTACACCGACATGGACTGTCGCCAGGAACCGTTCGGGCGCCTCCTTGAACAGGAGGACCGTCTTGGCAGCGCGGTTCCCTTCCGCCGCAAGCTCGCGGAGACGACTTTTCCTGGAAGAGAGGACAGCGACTTCGCAGGCGGAAAAAAATCCCACTGCCCCGATGAGACATGCAACTCCGGCGATTTCAAGCCAAAAAACGTCCATGCGCGAGATGATTCAGTCGAGGGAATTGAGGGTAGAAATGGAATGTAGCGAAAAACTGCGCAGGATTCCAGAGGATCGCAAGTACACCCGAAAAGTGGGGCGACCTCCGCCTGGAGCGTTTCGAAGGAAGAGAGAAGCCGACTACCTGTTCTTGCGGAGAAATTCCAGCCGTGGCCGCAAACGATCCATCGACATGAGGAGCTTCTCTTTCCCGTACACCGCATCTTCGGTATTCTGGAACGCAAGCTCGTATTCGTCACTCATGATGATCGCTTCTTCAGGGCAGACTTCTTCGCAAAACCCGCAGAAAATGCACCGGAGCATATTGATCTCGAAGCGCTCAGGATATCGCTCCTTATCCAGCTCTGTTTCCGCGGCTTGCACCTCGATGGCGAGCGCCGGACAAACCCGGGCACAGAGCCCGCAGGCAACGCACCGTTCCACACCGTTTTCCTCTACCAGCACCGGTCGTCCTCGAAACGATGAAGGTGGATTCCACCGCTCTTCGGGATATTGACGCGTGAACTTCGGCCGGAAAAAACTCCGGAGCGTAAGCGTCATCCCTTTTACAATCTCGGGGATATACGACCGTTGCAGCAACGAGAGGTCCCGCCTCCGTATCTGCGGCGCTGTCACAGGGCTTTCCGTTTGACGCATGGTATTATCCATTCCTTGGACTCATCTCCACATCAACAACCACCCCGCAGTCACCACGAGGTTCAACAGAGCGACGGGAAGCATCACCTTCCAGCCGAGATTCATCAGCTGATCATAGCGAAAACGCGGCAACGTCCACCGCACCCACATGTAAAACACGAGGATCGCTGAAACCTTGAGAACAAATGCCAGGATTCCGATAATGCTCATCCACATCGCCGGAAGGCCCAATCGATCAAGGAAAGGTACCTGCCAGCCGCCCAAAAACAGCGTCACGATCAGGGCACTGGAAGTGATCATATTTGCATATTCAGCCAGAAAAAAACTTCCGAACTTCATGCCGGAGTATTCCGTATGATAGCCTCCAACGAGTTCCGGCTCGGCCTCCGGAAGGTCGAACGGGAGTCTGTTGGTCTCGGCGAAGGACGCAACGAGGAACGTGATAAATCCCAGTGGTGTCAGAAATATGTTCCATTGAAGGCCGGATTGCATCTCCACGATCCGGTCGAGCCGCACGGTTCCCGCAATCATCAAGACGCCGATCAAGGAAAGACCCATGGAGAGCTCGTAACTGATGAGCTGCGCCGACGAACGAAGACCGCCGAGCAGGGAGTATTTGTTATTCGAAGACCAACCGCTCAGAGTAATTCCGTACACCCCGAGAGACGTCAAGGCGAGAATATAGAGAACGCCGATATTCACGTCGGCGATCATCAGCTTGACGTCCTGTCCGAAGAGTGTGATCCGGTCCCCAAACGGGATGACGGCGAAGGTCGTCAGCGCCACGCTCAGCGAGATGACGGGTGCGAGCGTGTGGATGAACCGGTTCGCCGTCGCCGGAACAATATCTTCCTTAATGAAAAGCTTCAGGACATCTGCCGGTGCCTGCAGAAGACCCCAGGGACCGACGCGGTTCGGCCCGATCCGGTTCTGGATGAACGCACTAATGCGCCGTTCCATATATACGAGATTCGCCACGGTCGTCAGGATGACCAGGAGGACGATGACGATTTTTATCAGAGAGATGAGAAGAAATTCCATGATGCTCCCGTAGACATCTCCATTAAATAGCCAGGGCCTGGACTGTTTTCGCCTCGTGCAGCGGCAATCCTTTGTTGCCGAGTTTCATGTAGCTCATTCCCCGGAACGACGGGATGAACGAGGCCACTTCCGTGAAGATATCTTCGGCGGATCCGTACCGGTATCGAGTGCCCATCGCCGCTGCAATCCCGGTCAGAATCCGCCAGGACGGTCGTGCATCGCGTTTCAATCCCCTTCCCCACCGGTCGAAGGTTGTACCAAATTTGTCGAGCCTGCTCTGGGCATACCCGTCCATTGCCCTGTCCTGTTCGATCAGGGCCACCGCGGGCCGAAGTCGCTGGACTCGTCCGTCGGCATTGACGAACGTGCCATGCCGTTCCGCATACGTCGAGCAGGGAAGAACTGCATCCGCCAACTTTGTCGTGGCGTTCTCGGTCGGAGATAGGACCACCAGGTATTCCAGCATCTCCAAGAGACGGGCGACCTCCTGGTTGGTGGCGATATCATCATCCATCACCAGAAGCGCCTTGATGCGCCGTTCCTTAATCGCTCGGAGGATGCCCTCGTACCCCAGAGTCGGATCCGAGGGACGCACCCCCACTTCGATGGCCCCCCGGGAATTCGGCGCCTTGTCTTCAGAAAGCAGCAGGTCATCGCCGCTCCCCGGCTTCACATGCGACACGAAATCGACGAGCTTGGTCCCGAGCGCTTCCCGCGCAAACTTCTGCAGCACGAAGTTGTCCTCGACCGTTGCCCGGGCGGAGCCCAGGAGAGCGATCTCGCTTCGCCGGAATACCTTGAGCTCCGATGCAACGCTGGCAAGAGCTTCATCCCAACTCACGTCCTTGAACGCCTCATGCATCTTGATCCGCGGGCTTTTGATTCTGGCGTCCTGCCCGACTTCGTTTTTCGTCTCGAGTCGACCAAAGTCGCACATCCACTCTTTGTTGACCGCCATATTCAACCGCGGAGTCTGGCGCAGGATCTCGTTGTTCCTGACCCAGATGTTGATGTTGCACCCCCGGGCGCATCCGGGACAGACGCTCTCGGTGGACGACATCTCCCAGACGCGCGCCTGGAACCGGAATTCCCGGCTCGTCAACGCCCCCACGGGACAAATGTCGATGACATTCATGGAGTACGGGTTATCCAGTTGCTCGCCCGGGAAGGTCGTGAGAACCACGTGATCTCCGCGCTCGGTAAAAGTCAGCTGCGGTTTTTTCGCTATCTCGTCGCAGAACCTGACGCAACGGGAACACATGATGCAGCGCTCGACATCGAGCATGACATGAGGTCCCAGGGTCACGCGCTTCGGCTTATGGACCTTGTCTTCGTTGAAGCGGCTGGTCCCGGTGCTGTACTTATAGGCGTAGTCCTGCAGCTTGCATTCCCCCGCCTCGTCACAGATCGGGCAATCGAGAGGATGGTTGATCAGAAGGAATTCCATGACTGCATGTCGCGCATCGACGACCCGGGGCGTCGCGGTGTGAACGACCAGACCTTCCGTCGCCTGCGTCGCGCATGCGATCGCCAGTTTCGGCATCTTCTCGATTTCTACAAGACACATCCGACAGTTGCCGGCAACCGTGAGGCGCGGATGCCAGCAAAAATGTGGGATCTCAATGCCGTTTTCGCGGGCGGCTTCGATAACGCTGCGCCCGGGTTCAGTTTGGATCGCTTTGCCATCAATCGTAAGGTTGATCATGATCCCATGGACTCCGCGACTGCACGGGTGGTATATCGTAAATGAAACGCCTTCAGGCGGTTGACAAGTTCTTCGATTTCTTCCTGCGGCGGGAGGAAGGTGGTGCGGAAATGGAAGGTCCCGGCTTCCTGACCGAACCCCGATCCGGGAACGACGCAGATCCCGGTTTCTTCAAGCAGGGCGAGACAGTACGCCTCGTCGCGTTCCTTCTCGACCGCACCCGGATCGTCGCCGGACACCGTCTTCCGCCGGGTGTTACCGGAAGGCGGAAGTTCGAACCGGACGAAGCCGTACATCGCGCCTTCCGGCATCTCGAGATGCATTCCGGGGATCGCGTTGATCCCGCGACCGAGAATCTCCGCCTTCTTCTTTAGCGACTGCAACACGCCGTCCCGCTCGCGGACGAAGGTCTCATAGCTTTCGTCGCCGGGATGCGGAGGAGAAACCATCAGGTACGTTGCGAGCTGACCATCGACGTTCGCGCAGAGACTGATGGTCTGCTGCTTCACAAACTGCGCAAGCACATCATCCGGGACATTTCGGAATTCGAGGTATCCGCCACGATGACCGCACTCCCCGAGATATCCTTTTGAGACTGAGTGGATGGAAAAGAGCGGTACCTGATTCTCGTCAAGATCGTTCATCACACGCGCAAAGGAGATGAATCGACTCCCCGCCGCGTAGATGTTTTCCTGGTAGACTTCATCGGCAAGAAGCGCCAGTGAGTGCCGGCGGGCAAACCTGATGATCATCGCGATATTGTCCGGCGTCAGGACGGCACCCGTCGGATTTCCGGGATTGATAACGACGAGGCACACAGGGCGGATCCCCCTGCTCCTCGCCTGCTCAAAGCTCTCACTGAGAATGCTCTCGCTCAACTGCCATCGGTGATGCTCGTCGAGGAAATATCCGATTTGCGTTCCACCATACAAGGTGAGCGTCGCGCTATAGAGCGGGTACTGTGGGATGGGGATCATAAACCCGTCGTCCGGGTCCCGTAAGAGCGCCATGATCACCGATTGTGCACCCTTACTCGCACCATCGGTCAGGATGATGTGGTCTTTGTCCGCTGCGATTCCGTCGCGCCGTGCAATGAAATCCGCAACCGCCTGACGAATAAAAGGAATCCCCTGGCTTTGTGTATACGCACCTGTTCCATGGGGGTGTTCCTTCAGGATCCTTTTTGCGCGCTCGATCAGGTCCGCAGGAAATTGCTTCACGAGGAGAGCATCGCTCATGAGGTCAGGATATTCAAGAAGGCTGATCACCTGGCGCAGATAGGTAAGCGGTTTCTGCTTCAAGGCCTGGGGATTGCCAATATTGCAGTAAATGATCCTTCTCCCCTGCAACTCCAATTCCTGCGCCCGCTGGACGATGGGTCCGCGGACCGCATATTCAGCGGCCCGAAGCCGCGGATTGAGCTGGTCAACTGTGATCATGAGAGACCCGGGTTCACGATCGCCCCGAAGGACGAACGATGATGGTCGAAAATCGTTCAAGGTCGAAAAGATCGAGCGCCACCTTGCGGACGTCTGAGGCGGTGACGCGGTCGACGTGGCGGAGCACGTCGTCCACAGGCTGATACGTCTGGAGATAGAGTTCGGAGCCGCCGAGCCGCATCATCCGGTTCGACATGCTTTCGAGTCCCAGCATCAGGTTTCCTTTGATCTGGGATTTCGTCCGTTCGATCTCGGACGCCGGCACGGCCTTCTCCGCAAGACGTCGCAATTCGCGTTCGGCGAGCCCGCGCGAACGGTCAAGGTTCTTTTGATCGGTTCCGATGTAGACGCCAAACATCCCGGTATCGCTCAGGAACGTGACAAACGAGTAAACGGAATATGCAAGGCCGTACCGTTCGCGAATGGTTTGATACAGCCGTGAACTCATCCCTTCCCCGAGAAGTCCATTGAGGACCAGCAGGGCATAGCGATCGCGATGCTTCATGCTGTACGCGACCGAGCCGAGGCAAAGGTGCGACTGTTGGATCGGTTTCTTGTATTCTTTCAGTCCGCGAAGCCCCCCGGCAACAGGGCCGCGGGTCCTGGATCGGCTTCCGCGCGCTGAACGGAGTCGGCCGAAATGCTTCCGGGTCAGTCGGACAATATCAGCATGCAGGAGATTTCCCGCTGCGGCAACCACAAGGGACTGCGGCCGGTAGTGTTCAGCCGCATGCTCGCAAAGATCGGAACGTTCAAAACGCCTGAGATTTTCCTCCGTCCCGATGATCGGATTTCCCAACGTATGCTCCGGGAACAGGGCCTTCTCAAAATAGTCATGGATGATGTCCTCCGGATCGTCTTCGGAATTCCGGAGCTCTTCGATAACGACCTGCTTTTCCTTTTCCAGTTCCTTCTTGTCGAATGTGGGATTCAGGATGAGGTCAGCGAGGACATCCATGGCCTGGGGGACATGCGCATCGAGGACGCGGGCATAGAAACAAGTGTGCTCCTTCGTCGTGAACGCGTTGAGGTAGCCCCCCAGCGATTCGAGGCTCTGGGCAATTTCGCGAACATTGCGATTGCGCGTCCCCTTGAATACCATATGCTCGACAAAATGGCTGAGGCCGTTGTGCTCGGGCGATTCATCCCGTGAGCCGACATCCGCCCATACGCCGAGCGAAACCGACCGGACGTGCGGGAGCTGCTCGGTAACGATGCGAATCCCGTTGTCAAGCGTGGTCTTTTGGTACGATGATTCTAAGGTCCCGGGGCGTTGGATACGAACAGGTCTTGTAGGCATGCAATGGCGTGCGGGGCTCTGCGCTCTCTGCTGTGCAGTGATTTTACAAAAATATATCCAATTTGGGAGGGAGAGTCAAGAAAGCGACAGAACAGCGGGTCTTGCAAGACGCCAACCTTTTTCCTAGCTTGAGGCATTATTTCCGCCACCATCTCCAATTTGCATGCTCGAAGGGATCCTTCTCGTTCTCGCCGTTGTCTCCTCCGCCGGTCTGCTGGTTTTTGCATGGGGCGCTTTCGCCGCACGATATGAGGTCGATAGCGAATTTCGTCCGACGGTCGACATCATCATTGCGGCAAGGAACGAAGAAGACCGGATTGAAGCGTGCCTCGAATCGATTGCCCGCCTTACATATCCAAAGCATCTCCTGCATGTTGTCGTCGTCGATGATCGGTCGACCGACGCCACCTCATCCATCGTCAAACGATATGCGGGCCGTTTCCCGTGGATTACCCTTCTGAAGGCGATGCCCGGGACGGGTCACCTTCGGGGAAAGACGAACGCAGTAACACAGGGGATTGAGGCTTCCCACGGGGAGATTTTACTCTTCACCGATGCAGACTGCGAGATTCCGGCAAGTTGGGTGGAGAACACAGTAAAATACTACACTGAGGAGCAGATAGGCCTGGTGGGGGGATTCACTTCGCTGCTGGGGAAAACCCCGTTCACCGAGATGCAGGCGATCGACTGGTTCTTCCTTTTCTCCGCTGCAGCCGGACTGGTCAGGATAGGGTTTCCGGTGACGGCGGTCGGCACAAACCTCTCGGTACGTCGCTCCGCGTACGTCTCCGTCGGCGGATATCGGACAATTCCGTTCAGCGTTACCGAGGACTATGCCCTCTTTCACGCGATCACACGAAACGGCAGCTTTCGCGCGCGGATTCCGCGAGAGCCGGCGACGCTGACCAGAAGTCATCCCTGCCAGACATGGCAAGAACTCTACCTGCAGAAGAAACGATGGTTTGCAGGGGGCAAAGGCATGAGTCCCGCCGCCATCGCTCTCTTTGCCATTCCATACTTGTTCAATGTCCTGCTCGTGGCCGGGCTCATCATCGATCCCCCCATCGCGGTCATCCCCTTCGCGATCAAACTCTTCGCCGATGTCGTCCTCACGATCCCCTCATTGAAGAGCTTTCACCGACTCGCCCTCCTGCGATCGTTCCTGTTCTTTGAAGCGTATTACTTCCTTTACGTTCTCCTCTACCCTCCGATCGTCGTTCTGACGGGCGCGGTCGTTTGGAAAGAACGCGGCTACGGCGGAGCCCCGGAGCCCGAAAATACGAACGCCCCGTCACTTTGACGGGGCGTCGGCCGTGATGACGGGAAAAAGAAGCGGCTCAGGCCCGCGAACGGGCGCTTGCGATGCCGAGTCGTTTGAGTTTGTAGCGGAACGTCTGCTCGGTCATGCCAAGGAATTGCGCCGCCTTCGACTGGTTGAATCCGAACTTCTCAAGTGACCGTTCGATAATGCCCTTCTCGATCACATCGAGTGACTTGTCGAGGACGAACTCCTGGCCTGCCATGATGTTATTGATCATTTTCACCACTTCCGTCTTCTCGTCGACCAACTCCGGCGGGAGGATAAAGCGGCCATCATGGGAGAACAAAACGCACTTGTCGACGACCGCCTTCAACTCGCGAATGTTCTCCTTCCACGGTTGATGGATTAGAACGTCGATGGCGTTCACATCGATCGCCACATCGCCGATACCCAGCTCCCTGCTGATATCCGTGGCAAAGTGCTTGACGAGCAAGGGAATGTCTTCGGGTCGGTCACGGAGCGGCGGAACATCGACCCGTTCGAACTCCATGATTTTCCCGTACAGTTCTTCGAGCAATTTCCGGCGCTCGACGAGCGATGCCGGGTCGTCTTTGAGCGTGATGATCAATCGGATATCCACCTGCTCATTGGCATCACCGCCGATGCGTCGTGTCTTGCGCTCGTTGATGAAGCTGAGTATCTTCATCTGGTTTCGGAAGCTCGCCTCTTCGAGTTCCTCGATGAGGACGGTTCCTCCGTTGGCCTGCTCGAACAGACCGCGTTTAGAGGTATACGGCAATCCTTCGACGCCCCGATCGAACCCGAACAGGACGGCCTCGAGTTCGCGATCGTCGATCACGGAGAGATTTATCGACATGAACGGCTGTTGAGCGTCGACAATTTTTCCCTGGATAAAAACGTTCTTGGCAACTGCGCCTTTTCCGGTCCCCGCCTCACCGATGATGACGATATCACGCCGGTTCTTCGCAAGCTTGGCAATCTGCTTGATCAGTTGTTCAACCGCCTTACTCTTCCCGACAATGGGATAATCCGCAGTGCCGCCGTTTTTCTTCTCCTCCGATGCCCGATCCTGTGGGTTTTCCATGCCAAACTGACCCTTCTATAGTTGGGTGTGAGTGGATGACTTGCCGTGGTTATTTCGGGGGATTGCCAACACCCGGCGAGATTCAAGGCGAGGATCCAAAAAATGACGAATCACGAGATTGTCGAGCGCATCACGCCAGCGCATGACACCCGCGGGACGCGAGGCAAGCTCGTTTTCGTAAAACTCACCTTTGACCGACTTGATAAAGCGAAGCCGAAGAGTAAAAAACAGTCCCATCAGCAACAGCACGAACACTGAGACGTACTGTCCCTTTTGTAGGATGTCTGCCAATGGACCCCACTCGAGGCTCTTTACGAAACTCCATGAGTGGAGAATCTTCAAGACTAAGAAGACTAAGAAGAAGAAACATGATCCGCTCAATATAAGCGCCTTGTGGAGGGTCCTTCATGTATTGATATCCGAAGAACAATAGTGTGAACCCAACACTTAAGATGCAAAGGAATATCACATTCATATAGAGTGGGCCGACACAAAAGTATGACGTAATTTCGTCTCTTCAGTGTATGGAAGTAAGCTGGGCAATTCGACTGAATCTTCTCCTCAGGGAAGAGCACTCCCAGTTTTCCTAATTCCATTCCAAGAATTGAGCTCTACTTGTCCGCGATTTGCTTCGCCGGTCGGTATTGTATTGCCTGTTGAGAGCTCTTGAACTCCGAGATGCCGCATTGTCGACCACCTTCCACTCGACTATATCAGATGTTCTATAAAGATACTTCGCATCGTTGAGAGTGGGTAGTTGTAATAAGACATAGAAAGCGCCAACAATTGCGAATGCTATGGAGTATTTTTGCCATGTCTTGAATTCCCTCAAGAATGGCGTCCACAGACTAGATAGACGATCAGCAGTCGCGAAGAGTACATAGTACAAGCCAAGGGAAATATATTCTTGGAAGTAGAATCCGACATATGCTGAACTCTGGAAAAACCCGAGTACCCGGACCGATGAAGGGGAAGAGCTGAGAACAAGACCGAGCTCGAAAAGAAAAGCGCGAAATTGAGAAAATATAGGTCGGTTCTTTTGATTTGGTTCGTTCAGATAAATTCGGAAACTCTGAACAAAAAGAAAAACCTGAGCCACGCTAATTGCGATGAAAGTTCGCGACACTCGGCCGTGCGGGAGGTATAGCCATCCGATGAGGTATGCGATGGCACCTATCAGTAGGGCTACTCGCAGTATTTGGTGGCGTTTCATCGTGATATTCCTAGTCTGGGGGGATGGCGTAATATAGTCAACGGGCTTGGGCTTGTCAAGCGGAAACGTAGTTATTTGACCCAGATCACACATTTTTTACGTTTCAAGGCCCACGGGAGATAATTCTTCTTAACCCTTGACTTTTCGCGAATTGTTGTTTAGAATTATCACGTGCTGTTTCTCCCTTTGTGCCACAATCGAACGCTCCAACTTTTTTTCCACCGTTGAGAGCATCTGGTTCGGTCTGGTTTCCTGGCACCGTCCTTCAACAACACAGAGTCTCGATGTTCCCCTCTTCATACTTAGAGGGACAAGTGTATATGTAGGCTGTAACCCTTGGCATGCCACATTACAGAGAATCTCCAGGGAAGTTTTCCGCGCCCCGGGTCGCATTATAGATAATTTCAGACCGTCCAACTACCTCTCCCCGCAAAATGAAAAGGAGTTCTACAATGTCCCGCACTACAAAGCGTCTTCGCGCGATTGTGATCACCGTCATTGCGGTCGCCGCCACCAATTTTGCGATATCGTTCGCGAGCGGAGTCCCGACCATTCCGAGTCCGGACAATACCCCTCGACCCAGGAGCGGCGTCCCGACAATTCCAAGTCCGGAGAACACCCCACGACCCAAAAGCGGCGTCCCGACAATTCCAAGTCCGGAGAACACCCCACGACCCAAAAGCGGCGTCCCGACAATTCCCAGCCCGGACAATACTCCCCGACCGTAACAGACAGGAGTTAGTCCTCCAAGAAGTTCTATCGTATCACAGACAAAAGCGAGCCTCGCAAGGCTCGTTTTTGTTTTCCCATACCACATTGATATTGCGGAGATTCCAAGTATATTACAAATCAATCGGGCACGAGACTTCTTCTTCCCCTTTCATTCAAGAGACCTTCAGATCCTCGTGTGCTTGTCAACAATATGTACTGCCTGAACTATGCGTAGGATTCTTGTACACGGTGGCCTTTTCGTTTTGACGCTCTTCACCGCCACTTTGGCTGGTGTGCAATGGCTCAACAAAGACTTCTTGGAGCTAACCAATCTTCCATTAGGAGTCCCCTATTCCATTCTCTTAGTCTTGATGCTCGGCTCTCATGAGTTCGGACACTATATCGCCGCGAGAATCCACAAAGTTGATGCAACACTCCCCTACTTTATTCCCTTCCCGTCCTTATATGGATTTCTCGTTCCATTCGGAACTCTGGGCGCGGTCATTCGAGTGCGATCGGCGATACCATCGCGGAAAGCGACCTTTGATATTGGAGCTTCCGGTCCCATCGCCGGATTTATTGTAAGTTGCGCGATCCTCGTTGTTGGATTCCGCACGTTGCCTGGAATCGACTATCTTTACTCCATACACCCGGAGTATGCACAGATGACATCGATCCCGGCGACCGGCTTGACATTCGGTCGCTCGATTCTGTTTACAGCGATCGAAAGGATTTTTGCGCCTGCCGGTGCATTTGTCCCACCGATGAACGAGATCTACCATTATCCCTTTCTCTGTGTCGGCTGGTTCGGCCTATTCGTTACGGCCCTCAATCTAATCCCAATAGGTCAGTTGGATGGTGGACATATAATATTTGCGATGTTCAGCACCAAACACCAGCGAATCGGGCAGATCGCTTTAATCCTGCTTCTCATTTTTGGGGCTCTCGGAACTCTACCACTCCTCGGATATGATTTCAACTATGGTTGGGTCGGGTGGCTATTTTGGGCCATAGTACTCACATTATTTCTTCGTCGAGCAATGTTTGCCCGACCCCCAATTGAGGATATGAGTTCACTTTCCCTGTCACGAACGATTGTCGGATGGATTTGTATACTGATATTCGTAATTTCATTTTCCCTTACGCCTTTTTCGTTTTAGTCTCCCACTTTACATCTCGCCGACGAATTCTGCGCCTCATGTGGACCAACAACCATACGCTGCCCGCGACGCAATAGACTGCAATGGACAGGATCGAAACACTGTCCCACTCCCCTGAACGGTGGCGAGAGGTGAAAGTCCCGAAAGTTTTGCTCGTGCCGTACATGACGAAAGGTGCCCAGAGTTGAGGAACGATCCCTTCCTTCGCAAGACTTAGTTTCGCATTCCTCAGTGCATCAACCGATGGGATCCCAATTGCCAAATTCGAATAGAATTTGCCAACCAAATTGGCAGTGACCCTGTCGTCGACATCTCCAAGGCTCGCAATTATGCAATCGACCCCAGAAGACTTGAAAGCAGAAAGAAAACCATCCGAAATGCCTTCCGGTCCGCCCTCGGCTGTTCCGCAAGCGCTAAGAAAGATGAGTTCAGAGTCCCATTGCCTGCTTGCGATATCTAAAGGGGTCAATTCGGCTCCCACTTCACCGAATGGAGTTGCTTCTGCAGAAATCACAATGGATGATGAAATCGGGTCCATCGCGATCGGCCTGCCATGGGCCGCTACATGCACCACAGTGTAGCCCGGCGCGCTCGTAAGTACTCGAGATTTCGTTGCCAGCCCATTTGTGATTTCGTCAAATCGATTACCCAGCCTAATGTGCAACTCTTCTAGTTCCTTTCGCACTCCGGGCAGAAAGCTCCCACCAGAGATTTTTGAAAACGTTAAATACCGTCGGTCGAACACAAGTGAGTTGGGGGAGCCGTCGCTATCGTTTCCGACAAACAACATCTCTGCGGTTTGATTTGCCAACTCACTGTTCCTACTGATGACGTCGCTTAGGCTCAGTTGATAGCTAATGAAGTGCTCTTCGATGAGAAGCCGACCAAATCGATCTGTCAACAACTCAAAAGGGATGTTCGACAGCATACCATCAGGTACCACGATCAAGTGTGTCTTGTCGTGAATTATGCTCGATATGGAATCAAATACAAGGTGAAACAACTCCCGATATGGATTTTGGACATCGGTCGTGTATCTCATGCCATGTGTAAGATTCGTAGCCAACGATCTGTCCAAGTTTGAAGTCACTCTCGCCACCAGTTCGGCCACCCCAGGCTTTGGCACATGGATTTGAAAGAGCGAGATAGTGTCCGCAGTGGCGAAAAGAATGCTTAAGTTGTCATTCCAAGTTGATAACGCCAGCAATACCTCTTCTTTACCAAGTGCCTTTTGAAGCTCCTTGGGTTCAAAGTGGCCCAGAGCTGCGTTCAATTTCACTCCGATGTTTTTCCTCACCCAGAAATCCGAAGCAAGAGCAGCGTTCTTCACGAATTCCATTGCAGCGCGACTCTTTTCCGCGGGATTCGGAAGGCCGAATTGGCCATCTACCACCTTGGAATTCGCTAACCCCAGAAGCGCTTGCCGTACTTCGAGGTCAGCAGCAAATGCCGATTCCTTCGCCAAAAGATTATATGATCGCACTCTTCTAGATGCAGAAAACCGACATTTTTCAAACCAACCAATTGCCTCAAGTAGATTTCGTGTACGTACAGCTTCAGAAATCAAGAACCTGTAAGGATCAAGGCTCCATAGTTCCGCACCTGATATGAATGGTGGAATGCGACATGCCAAGGTATCGTAGAGTTCAGCGAGGCTCTGATTCTGCTCTCTAGCTCCTATTCTATCCCCCGTTAGAAAGGAAGTCCATGCCATCCTTCGCTTTACATCTATTTGAAGTGGAAGTGAATTCATACTGGCAGCCAGGCTATCACATTTCTGAAACCAGGGAAGTGCCAACCGAGACAGATTCTTTCCTTGAAAATACTCTCCTCGGTTAAAACAAGCATTTGCTTTTTCAATTTTAGATCCGCATGACGTAGCCAGAGAGTCTTCGATCTGTATCAACTGATCGGCTTTTCCGAATTCGCCACTCATCATATAGAGTCGAGATAGGTTGCCTGCAGCAACAGGCATGTTCTTCTTGCGAAATCCTGAATTAGCAATGCTGTTCGTTGCGTGCTGGAAGGATCTGAATGCAGAAAGTGTATCATGCAGGTTTTCATATATCGTTCCGAGATTTGTTTCCGCAAAGAAAAGAATGCTGGGATCCATTTTAGCACGATTCGCACGATCTACTCCATCAACGATCACGTCAAGCGCCATCTTAGATCTTCGAATCTCGTTTAGCACATAACCTGACTCGATGAGGACTCTCGCCGAATCAAGTCGCTGGACTTTGAATGGAATTCTTTCCATCAGGTCAGACACAGCTTTTAGCGCCCGTCCAAAATCACCCCGGAGGATGTGAGCGTCGAACTGAGTTTTACTTGCGCTCAGGAAATAGTCTGCTTCTTGAGACAGACGTGAACTCTGGATCGCAATATTGGCTTCCGCCAGAGCATCATCGAGTCTACCTTGCTGCAAAGCAGCATCCGAAAGGCGGGCCTGAATCCAACCTAACCATCTCACTAGGCCGTATTCCCTTGCTTCAGATCTGCATCTGTCTATGAGAGCTCGCCAGCCCTCATCATCTCCGTTTGCTGATCGAAACATCAGCAAATAGGACCTGATGAACTGTTTGTCAAAAATGTTCCCTGAGGCCTCTGCCTCATTGAGCAACCGCGTAAAGCTTACAATCGGTTGTTTTAGTTCCCCAGATAGAGCCTTTACGGCCGCCAATGAATATCTAAAAGACGACTTCGATGGATCTCTGGCTACCGCTTCACCAAAAGCACGTGCCGACTGAAAGTAGTCTTGTTTTGCCCAATAGCTAAGTCCCAGCGAATACCAAATCGAGCTGTTGCTCGACTCCTCATGCGACATCAATGAGAGCCGGCGTATGGCTTCATCCACGCCGTAGAGTTTTTCAATCGTGTACGCCAGGTACTTGTAACAGTCGGGAGAGCTGTTCCCAAGCTTGATCGCACGCGTGAAGGCATCAAGGGCGTCACGGAACAGTTGTCGATGGTACCGCGATAGACCGATCGCATAAAGGCATTGTTCGACGCTTGACCCCGCTGCAAGCCGGCGCCGGAGAACGGTCTCAGCCTCCTCGATCTGACCCGCATAGAGGCAGATCTCGACAAACGTCTCATGCAGCACCGCGTCATGCGGATAGGTATCCATCATCCGCAGGCACTCTTCGCGCGCTGCCTGATATTGCGCAAGTCCAATCTTTCTCCGGAGGGCGAGGTACTCGTCGGAGGAGTACGGTGCGGCCCCGAAGGCGTATCCCGAAACGAGCATCCACATCCAGACAATCACTCCGGTTCGTACCATGTGCTGTTTGGCTCCTGCGATAATGTGCACCGCGACATTGCCGGAATTCGGAGACCGTTCCTGTTATCGCCCCGACAGTTCTTGTTCCAACCGCACTGCGTCTGCACTGTGGGGCCCCTTCTCTTTTATCACGAATTCGAGAAAGTCCCTCGCTCTCCCATCTTCCTGCAAAAGGATCTGAGCCCGCGCGAGGTACCAGGCGGCTTCGAGTGACAAGTCGGACGAGCGCGAAAGCATCCATGCGCTCAGCAAATGCGCTTCGGCGCTTCGAACTTCCTGACGGTCAATCCCCGCGAAGATCCCCATGAACCCTTTTTTCGACAACCTGAGATGCGCGAGCCCGGAGAGGAAGTGCGCTCTCGCGACATCCTCTGAATTGGGGAAGGCGGAAATGTACCAGTCCAGAACGCGTGCGGCATCTTCGAACCGCTCCCCCGCCATCAGATGTGCCGCCAGCTCCACTTCGCCCCGCTCTGCACCTCGTGCAACCATATGGACTTCATCATCCGTCGGAAGGGCCCTCGCAGCCAGCTTCGCCTCTCCCGGCAGGGGGGAGATTGCGACTGCGGCAATCCCGGCGATGACACCGAGGCCGATGAGGGCAAGCCGCGGGCGCGACTGTGCAGCCCAACGGAACACGCCCGCAGCTTTCTCCCGTACCACACGGATGCCGTGCCCTCGGTCATGCACGGGGGAAATATCATTCTTTCGATCGGACTCGCCCGCAATATCAAGCAGCTCGATCGTCTTCTCCAGCATCTTGGAAGCGCGAGGATCTTCCTCGATCGTCGCGAGGAGCTCGATCCCCTCCTCCGGGGTCAGCTTGCCGGAAGCGAACTCCACAAGTCTGGAGACGGGAATGTTCGGTTTCATGTCTTCCTCCGGATTGAACGTGTCAAAATCCATGCTTCTCGAGAATCCGGCGAATCCTCTTGAGCGCCGCATCCTCACGACTCTTGATCGTGGAAATGGGCAGGTTGAGGTATTCACTCATTTCCTGGAATGTGAACCCGGAAAAGAACCGGAGCTTGAGAATCCGATACAGCGGCGCCGGCAATCGACGAATGCCAGTCCGAAGAGCCAGCCGGAGCTCCTTTTTCTCCTCCACGGACATCTCTTCGTCCCCCATGCTCCCCCGCTCCGATTCGTCATCCCATTCGGTGTAGCGCGCGTCGTTCTTTCTCCACTCGATAATCCGGTTGAGGATCGCCCGGGCTACGTAGTTCCGGATGTGCTCCAACGAATCGAAATGACGGTCAGGATCATCCATGATGGAAATCAGGACTGAGTGAAGCATCTCTTCGGCTTCTGACTCGGGGAAACGGCCTGACTGTGCAAGGGTCACCCAAAACTTATGATATCGGTGATAGGCCTGCTGCCAAAGGCCACCGCGCGTGGAAGCACGATAGACGCCTCCGTCGATCGAGGAGTCTGCTGCCATGGAAACCTGTAGAAGATGGTATGAAGGAACTGGCCGGTGGGGAGGTCGGCCCTGGCGGGATTCCGAAGTATACAAAACCGCTTTCGAATCCGCAAGTCCGCGAACATCATCCGCCTGAATTGAGGCGCCCCCGCTTGCTTTTCTAGAGGGGGGTTCGTAGTATATATATTGTCTATTTCGTGAAAGGGTCCGATTGACCGATTGCCAACGCTTTTCAGGTGTTCACGCCTCCGGCACAATAGCAGTCGGGTAACAATGCCACCTCCACGTATCCGCCGAGCCTTCCTTGCCCGTCATCGAAGCGTCGGCTTTTTTTGTGACTTTTTTCAGCGCGAACGAATGATCCTTCACAGTCGCTACGTCGTTTGGGGAGTATTTGCGCTCCTCATCGCCGTGTCAGGATGCGACCAGAACCCCCTGGGAACGGTTGATCCGCGCGGAAATGTCCCCGTCGTAAGCCAGTTCTCTGTCACCCCGTCATCGATTGGCCTCGATTCGATAAGCTATTCCGGCAGCGCCTATCAGGTGAAAATCCTCGCGTCCACATCCGTAACGGACCAGGATGGCGCCGACAAGATCGCCTCCGTCACTGCCACCGTCTTGTCCCCCGACGGAAATTCTACATGGACGTTCGCACTCCATGACGACGGCGTGGCTCCGGATCTTGTCGCGGGCGACGGACTCTACTCGGGCCTCATCACGCTGAGTCTCGCAAAGAGCGACGTTGGAATCTTTCATGTGTTGTTCTCGGCGGTCGATCGTGAACAACGCTCCGGAACGAGTGCTCTGCAATCAATCTTCGTTTCGCGCCACTCTTCCCCGCCGTGGCTCTCCAATGTCGTATCCCCCGATACCGTCGTCGTGCCCGTGGGAGGCGGCGTGTCGTTCCGACTTGCCGTGACGGCCGGGGATTCCGCCGGCCTCGCCGATATTCAGGATGTCACGCTGCGTGTCCCCGAAGGAAATAATCCGACCGGGGTGTTGCATCTTCTCGATAATGGAAATGTGGCAAACGGCGACTCCGTCAATGGTGACGGAGTGTATTCCATCATCCTCCAGGTCAATGATTCACCCACAGTCCGCAAACGGTACAGCCTGTTATTCCAGGCCATCGATCGCGCAGGCGACACGAGCGCTACTCTCACTCATTACCTGGTGATGCGCTGATGAATCGAAGACACATCGTCGTGGCATTGCTCTCGGTTCTTCTCTTGTCGCTCGAAACGAATGCGCAAGCGCCCCCACTCCTCGCGAAGAAGTATTTCTTCCCGGGCGCGACGGCTGGATTGTTGCCGAGCAATTCCCTCTCCCATCTCGCTACCAGGAATCTCAGCCTGTGGGCGGGGACCGGCGACGGGCTCGCGCGAAGCGATGACGGCGGGCGGACCTGGACGAGCTTTGCCGCCAACGCGCAGTTCGCCCAACCTGGAATCTTCTCTATCGCCATCAAGGGCGATACGATCTGGACGTCGACCGGTTACTCGAAGGAGGTCAACGGCTCTCCGGTCCAGACCGGCAGCGGCTCCACCTTCAGCACCGACAATGGCACCTCCTGGCATGGGATTCCGCAACCGCTGGACCCCCTCGACGACAGCGTGGTCACCTATGGCCCGAACCGCGTTCATTTTCTCCCCATCGTCGTCCCGGAACAGAACGTGACGTTCAGTACGGCCATCTCGGATAGCGCGGTGTGGGTTGCCAGCTGGTCGAGCGGCTTGAGAAAGTCGACCGACCTCGGCGCCACATGGCAGCGCGTGGTTCTCCCTGCCTTCAATGCCGCATCGATAGCGCCGACGGACTCCCTGGGAAACCTCTCAATCGACCCTCGCGCCGACAATAACTACCTCGCGTTTTCCGTGGCAACGGAGGGCATCGACACCGTGTGGTCCGGCACGGCGGGAGGAATCAATCGATCAACGGACGGCGGGAGTAGCTGGCTCCATTTCACTGCGGACAACGAGCAGGCGCATATCGGATCGGACTGGGTAATCGCAATCGGTGTTCAACGACTCGGGTCGCGTTCAAGAGTGTGGACAACCAACTGGCCCGCCGAAGGTCCGACACAGGTCTACGCTGTCAGCTATACGGATGACGGCGGGCGGACCTGGGCCAATCAACTGCTCGGCGTGAAAGCGTACGGATTTGCGTTCAAAGACAGCGTCACCTATGTCGCAACAGGCGACGGAATTTATCGGACGGCTAACGGGGGATCGACCTGGCTGAAGTCGGGGACGATTGTCGACCCGACCACGGGGAACCGGATCACGACGACAGCATTCTATGCCGTTGCCGTTATCGGCGACACGGTCTACGGCGCCACAGACGACGGTCTGACGCGCACGGTCGACAATGCAACGCATCCGTTCGGGACGGCCTGGCAGATCGTCCGCTCCTTTGTGCCGAGTCAATCACCATCGAAGGTTTATGCCTACCCTAATCCTTTTGCCCCTTCGTTGGAGAGCGTCAGGATCCATTACACCACCGGATCCTCGCAGGGAAACGTCACAATTGAAGTCTTCGACTTTGGAATGAACCGCGTCCGAACCATCGTGAAAGACGCCTCCCGCACGGGCGAGAGTGACGAAATTTGGGACGGAAAGGACGAGTGGGCGCGAACGGTCGTCAACGGAGTGTATTTCTACAGAGTCACCATCAACGGTGGAACACCTGCCTGGGGGAAAATCCTTGTCCTTCAATAGACGAGACGCAATGCAATCCGGCAGGTTGATAGCCTTCGCCTGTGCCATCGCTGCCCTTCCCCTGATTGCGGAAGCCCAGCTTGCCGGGCTCCCGGGTTCATCGTTCCGCATGGGCTTTGGAGCCAGGGGGATCGCCATGGGGAATGCCATGAGCGCGGTCAGCGAAGGCGAAGTGGCCGGCCTCTACAATCCTGCCCTGCTTCCGTTCTCCACGCAACGATCCGGCTCGTTGTCTGCCGGATTCCTCACGCTTGACCGATCCATGAATACCCTGAATTTCTCCGCACCCCTCCCGCCCCAGGCAGGGATCGGGGCCGGACTCCTGAATACCGGGGTGAGCAATATCGACGGTCGCGACAACGATGGACATCCGACGGGGCCGATGAAGACGGCCGAAGACCTCGCGTTCCTCGGGTTCGGCATTCGCTTCCCCGCCGGCTTTAGTCTCGGCATCAATCTCAAGCTTCTGTATGCCCATCTTTACACCGACATTTCCAGCACCACCGTCGGCGTCGATCTCGGGGCGTTCTACAAGGTGAGCGATGAAATCAATGTTGCCGCGACCGTGAAGGATATTTCTTCGAAGTATCGATGGGATACATCGTCGCTGTATGGGCAGTCAGGAAAGACGTCGTCCGATGCGTTCCCGACACTCTACACAATCGGAGTAGCATATGCCCTGCCGGAAAATACGGGGGTTGTTACGGCAGAGATTGAGAGCAGCAACAAAAGCAGCCTCACCCTGCGGACAGGCGCGGAGTACTATCTTCTGAAGGAATTGGCGATCCGTGCCGGCGTGGATCGGATCGATCTGAAGTATTCCGGGAACGGCATACGTCCGGCGATCGGATTCATGATCCGCCGGGATTTCGAATCGTGGACGCCGGCGCTCCAATACACGTTTGTCCTCGAACCGTTCACGCAATCAGGCATTCATCTCGTCTCACTATCCGCGCTCTTCTGAGCATATGAACTCTCTCTCGAAAAGTACTACTCTCCTCGCTCTGACCGGCGCGCTTTCGCTCTCGGCCGGTGGTGCGTTCGCGCAACCCGGAAGTTCCGGGATGCCGCTTCTCACTCTCGGCATCACGGCCCGGGACGTGGGTATGGGCTATGTCGTTGCCCTCGCCGACGGCCCAGCCGCCGTTCAGGGGAATCCTGCAGGATTCCAATCCGTCGATTCTCCTGCCGCCACACGACTCGTGTTCACCCACCAGGAATGGATCGAAGATACCCGCACAGAATTTCTTGGAGCGTCGTTGCCGATGGGGGACGACCAGACCCTTGGCCTCTCGCTTCTCACGACAACGGTCTCCGACATCGAGATCCGGACGCGACCCGGACCGGCGGAGGGAACGTTTACGTCGCGCGATCTCGCGATGGGGCTGACGTATGCCAGGCGGATCGGACCGGATCTGCGCATAGGCCTTACAGGGAGATTTCTTTACCAGAAGATTCTCATCAATGAGGCGACAGGCGTGTCGTTCGACGCTGGTTTCAGAACGCATCTCCTTACAAAGGATCTGGATATCGGGGCTGCGGTCCTCAATGTGGGGAGCATGACCGTCCTCCAGACGCAGAGCACGGTCCTTCCTGCCCTTGCACGCGCAGGGGTGGGGTACTCAGCTTTCAATACTGAGAATTTCGACGTCAGGGTCGAGGGGGATGTTGTCCGCAATATTCCGGACAAACGCTTCTATGCAGCGGCAGGAGGCGAAGTGTTTTTTCAAAGGATGGTTGCCCTTCGCCTGGGAAACGAATTCGGCTCGGACGGGAGAGGGTTTGCGGCTGGTATGGGGTTCCGGTACGGGATGTTCTCCCTCGACTACGCATTTGCCAGCCTGAAGCAGGACCTCGGGACAACACATACGTTTACGCTCGGCATGGCATTCTGACGTTCTCAGCCGGGAGCCGCCGTTGCGCGTCGTGCAACGGTTCGGTCCCGGAAGGCGCGAACTTCACGCGCAATCCGGTCCAGATCCACCATCTGAATGCATTCAAGGTTGTAAGGACACTCCTTCTTCCAGCACGGGGAGCATTCCAGTCCCTCCGGGATGAGCTTGACCCCCCGATCGAATAAATCGATCTCCGTCCAGCAGCTTAGTCCAAACCAGGCAATGACGTGTTTCTTCAGTCCGATGGCGATATGCATGCCGAACGAATCGCCGGTGACGACGATATCGCAGATGTTCTCGTAGCACATTCCTCTCCGGACGCCTTCCTCCGTCGGCGTTGAGTATACTCTGCTGCCCACGCGCCTCTGAATTTCTGCGTTCCGAACAGTATCTTCAGGCCCTCCGAGGAGAAGGATCCGAAGTCCTCTGTCCCGTGAGAGATCCTGGATCAAGGCAACATGCTGATCCACCGTCATCTTCTTGTTCGGATAGAGCTCCGAGCATCCGGTGTTGAGTCCAACCACAACATCAGACGCGCTAATCTCCGCCCGCGCCCTGTACTCCGCACAGTATGCCGCTTCATCCTCTGTGAGTCGAAGGACATACTCTTCACGGGAGAACGGAAGCTTGAACTCCTCGCACTCCAGTTGTGGCACGGTCTTTTGGTTCACCCTGAATTTCAGATGATCGTCGAGTCCGAGCCGATAATTCTCCTCAGCTTCCTTGTTGAGCGGAATGATCACACCCTGCGGATTCATCCCGAAGCCGAGCCGTTCTCCCGCCTTTACCCGCATGGCAAATGCGCCGGAGCGCCGTGATTTGTCGACGTTCATCACGATATCGAACGATTGTTGTTCGAGGATCATCAGCGATTCGGGTTCCCAGACATACACGCGGTCGATGTACGGATTGTTCTGCAGCAGTGGCGCCGCGTTCTTCAACGTCAACCAGGTCAGGTCGCTCACGGGAAATTTCTTCTTGATCGCCGGAAGGATGCTCGTCGTCGCAAGAACATTCCCCAACGCGTCGAGGTTGATCAGCAGGATGCGCGTGCCGAAGGGCTCGTTCTGGGCACACTGCTCGAGGCAATTGATGCCCGGGAAACATGGCTTGTAGCCGCTAAAGTGTTTGCAGGATGGGATGTGGATTTCCATCGCAATTGTCGTCCAAAGAAATTCAGATCACCGCCAGATCGCTGATCGCGTCCAGCACGCTTTGTACGTCGAGTTCCTTCATGCATGGATTCCCAATAGGACATTCCACGAGATTGCATCCGAGGCATTCAAGGGACTCGTTCCGCACTGTCGTCGTCTTCACACCGTATGGTCCCTGCAAGCGGGGATTGGTCGGTCCGAAAATCCCCACCACCGGCGTGCCCATCGCGGCGGCGATGTGCATCGGACCGGAGTCGTTCGTGACCATTAGGGAACATCTGCGCAAGAGGGCCGCGAGTTCAAGGAGGGTCGTCGGTGGAGGAATGATTGCCGTCGATTTCATGGTTGCACGGATGCGCTCGACGTCGTGTTCCTCGCCCGGACCCCACGGCAACAGGATCGCTGCACCATGGTGCCTCTGGAGGTGGTCCGCAACAGCGGCGAATCGTTCGACGGCCCACCGCTTCGTGCCCCAGCCGCCGCCGCTGTGCAGCGCCACGACCGGCACACCTGCCGGCAGTTCCTTTCGCCAGAATTCTTCCATCCGCTCTTCATCAATTCGCGCAGGAACGATGTGCAACGCACGGTCAATGATTGGTACACCGATCCGTTCGAGCGCATCAAGGTTAAACTGCGTGTTGTGCACCGACGATCCACGGGGTTCCACCACGGCATTGTACGCATACGTCCTTCCGCGGAACCGATAACCCACCCTGTGTCGGGCGCCACTGAGAAAGGTCACCAACGCCGTCCGGGGATTTCCAAAAAGATCAATCACCAGATCGTAGCGGCCGTTCCGAACTATGCGGATCAGGCCAAGACCGGACATGCGCGCCCGGTCGTACACAAGGCACCGATCGATGAAGGGATTGCCGAACAAAATCCCCGCTCCTCCCTTCTCTGTTAAATACTCCAATGAAGCATGCGGGAATGCCTCACGAAGATTCTTCAGAACAATCGAGGAGAGAACCACATCCCCGACGGCTCTGAGCTTGATGACGAGCATTCTGCGAATGGAGTCGCGTGCGAGCGTTTCAATCATGGAGCGACATTGTCGAGCAACATAAAATGATGATCCGCACCGGTCGGGACGCGCCGTATTCTCATGGACTTCTCTTCAAATACGCAGAGGTCGTACAGTGGACACTCCCCGCAGAGCGGCTGCGTTGCCCGACAGATCGTCCTTCCGAATCGGATTAGGTTTGTATGGAAGGAATATCCTTTTCCCCTGGGAATCTTCTTCGCCATTGCGCGAAACGTCTCTTCCGGAGTCCGGCTGCGACCGGAGAGACCGAGGCGGCCACAGATCCTATGGACGTGCGTGTCGACGGGAAAAATATCCCGCCCCAGGGAGAACAGAATGACGCAGGAGGCCGTTTTCGGTCCGACACCGGGAAGTCCCGTGAGCCACTCCATGATATCGGCATTCGTGTCTTTCCGAAGCGCATCAAGACTGCACGAACCCATTCTTCGCTGAACGTCGCCGAGAAGGGCTTTAATGCGACGAGATTTCTGTTCTGCCATGCCACCCCTGCGGATGGCCGACGCGATTGATCGAACGGGAGCCTTGGCGAGTGATTCCCAAGTCGGAAATCGCCGGCGCAATTCCGTATACGCGCCGTGACTGTTCTTGTCGTTGGTGTTTTGTGACAACACCGTGGCAATCAGGACATCCAGAGGCCTGGGGAGTGTCGTTGCCTGCACCGGGATTCCAAGCAAACGTTCAAGGAGAACAATCGCCTTGCGCACTTTCTCCTTTTCCTTCACTCCGAGATTCTCCAGAAAAAGTGTGTAAAATATAGGATGAACCGGAAGAATATGCAAAACGGAGGGGTCGGTAAGCAATGCCCCCTCGGTGCAGTGCAAGAGGGGGCATCGTCAGAAGTGAGTGGTCTACTTGCCGTTGTCGGGAACAGCCCTGATCCAGTCGCCGAAATTGATCAGTTCTTCCATTCGGCACGACCACACAAGCTTGTTATCATGAACAGTAATGTCCGGGCAGCCGTCACACATCCCCAAGGCTCCGTTCTCCATAAAGTCGGCCGGTTGGATGATCATGACGGTCTGGAGATGGAGCTTTTTGAATAGGACGGATGGCGATCGCATGGCATGGTGGAGATATGCCGAAGCAATGCCCGCAAGCCCGCGGTCCAACGGCGCTCCGAACAACATTCTCCTTCCCTGATGCAGAGTCTTTGGTGAAGTATAGGCAAGGTAGGTCCCATGGAGCAAGTGATGCAGGGTTTGTCCGATTTCCATGAATTTCGCTCCGGCATACCCATAGATCCGGTCCTTGGTCCCCATGCGCAGTGTCAGGAGCCACTTAAAATGATCCGGCCGCTCGGTGCTATTCAGATAGGCGGATGGCATGAATTCAGGATACTTCGTTCGAATCATATCGACGATGTCGGTCGACATGATGGAGATTTTGCGTTCCTTCTCGATGGCGTACGCAATCGGCGTCATATCAATCTTCTTCCCGCCGACGAAATAGCTGTAGCCCTGGTGGATGGGTGCTGCCCGGTACGCTATGAAGACCAGAATATTGACGATGTCGATATGTTTCTGACCCCACTCCACAACAAGGGGAACATCTTTCAGCGTGTGGTCGTACACGGTTGCATTGAAGGCGCACGACATGCCTCCGACCTCGGCAAGCATTTCGGCGTAGTGAAGGCGAAGCTCGTTTAGTTCGACCTCAGTCTTCCCTTTCATGTGCGGTCGATTCTGACCGGAATCGATGTGAAACGTAAATCCCGCAACGCCGGCGCTCTTAAGCGCCCGGAGTTTCTCCATCGTCAGCGCTAGACCATTGGTATTGATGATCGGCTTCTGGCCGTCGGAAGCGATCATTTCGACAATCTTCTCTATTTGGGGATGAACAAGCGGATCTCCTCCGGCAATCGAAACCCCATCGGTCTTTCGCAGGCGATTGAACGTATCCAGTTCCTGCCGCACGACCTCCAGCGACTTATGTGCGTTCGATTCATTTTTCCGATAGCACCCGTCGCAATAGAGGTTACACATGCTCGTCGGCTCCAGCCAACTTATCGCATTGTCAGGCAGTGTCCAGGGAAGTCTGTAGAGATCGTTGTGGGAGAGAGGTGAACCCATGTATGTCTCCTTCTGCTTTCTTCGTATGGTGGAGAACAGTCTGTTGACCGTTGATCAGGATTGGGAAAAAGAGAATGCGCAGAATATCTAATAATTCCGCTGAACAGGATTGAGCTGCAGGTGAATCAAATATAGATGAATTGCGGAGGAAGTCAATGAATCAGAGGGGAATGTTCCCGTGCTTCTTCTTGGGATTCGAATCCACTTTCGAATCCAGGATCGTCAATGCATCGATGACGCGAGGCCGCGTTTCCTGCGGTTCAATCACTTCATCGATGTATCCCCTGTTGGCGGCGAGATAGGGGTTGGCAAACTTCTCGCGATATTCCCGTTCCTTCTCTGCAAGCGCCGCCTCACGATTCGGAGAAGCTTCGATCTCCTTCTTGAAAATGATTTCTGCCGCCCCTTTGGGTCCCATCACGGCGATTTCCGCAGACGGCCATGCAAAGTTGAAATCCCCGCGGATATGTTTTGAGTTCATGACATCGTATGCGCCGCCGTAGGCCTTGCGTGTGATGACGGTGATGCGCGGGACGGTCGCCTCGCAGTACGCGTAGAGAAGCTTGGCGCCGTTCACAATAATTCCCCGCCACTCCTGATCGGTCCCCGGCAAAAATCCCGGAACATCCACAAATGTGACCAGCGGAATATTGAACGCGTCACAGAATCGGACAAACCGAGCCCCTTTTCGAGACGAATCAATGTCGAGAACTCCGGCAAGAACGGCGGGCTGATTTGCGACGATGCCGACAGGCCGGCCGCCCATGTGTGCAAATCCGCAAATGATGTTCGGAGCAAATTCGGCATGGACTTCCAGCATCTTCCCGCCATCGACAACCATCCGGAGGACTTCTTTCATGTCGTACGGCTTGTTCGGATTTGAAGGGACAACAGTGAGAAGCCGTTCATCTCTGCGATCGGAAGGATCCTGGTGTTCGTGTTGCGGCGGATCCTCACGGTTGTTCGAGGGGAGGTAATCGAAGAGCGCGCGAATCGATTCCAGGCAGGAGATTTCGTCATTGCACGCAAAATGCGCCACCCCGCTCCTCCGGGCATGCGTATGGGCCCCGCCGAGTTCCTCGGAGGAGACCTTCTCGTGAGTCACCGTCTCCACAACGCTCGGCCCGGTCACGAACATGTAACTCGTTCCCGTGACCATGAAAACAAAGTCGGTGATGGCAGGCGAGTAGACCGCTCCGCCGGCGCAGGGACCCATGACGGCGGAAATCTGGGGGATGACTCCTGAGGCGAGAGTGTTGCGAAGAAAAATTTCAGCGTAACCGCCGAGGCTCACCACTCCTTCCTGGATTCTCGCGCCGCCGGAATCGTTCAATCCGATCACCGGGCAGCCGATCTTCATCGCCAGATCCATCACCTTACAGATCTTTTCCGCGTGCGCCTCGGACAAGGAGCCCCCGAACACCGTAAAGTCCTGGCTGAATACGCACACCACACGCCCGCCGATCCTCCCCGTGCCGGTGATAACGCCGTCGCCAAGATAGCGCTGCTTCTCCAGTCCGAAGTCGGTCGCCCGGTGTTGCACCAGCATGTCGAGTTCACTGAAACTCCCCTCATCCAGTAGAATGCTCAGGCGCTCTCTCGCCGTGAGCTTCCCCTTCTTGTGTTGATCTTCAATCCTGCGATCGCCACCGCCAAGTTGCGCTTGAGCACGGAGTGCCCGAAGCGATTCGATTGAATCCTCTTGCTGTTCCATGCGCTCAGGCATTCTTCCGTGGTTGGACAGTGGATAACCAATCGCCTTCATGATCCGTGGTCGAGCGACGAATCCTGGGCATGAAGGTTTCGGAGGCGCTCCCAGTGGACCTGACCGACGATGCCTCCAAACACAAAGATCAAACTTGTAAAGTAAATCCAGAAGAGAAGGACGACCAAAAACGTGTATGATCCGTAAACGCTGGCGATGCTCGACACTTTCGAGAGATAGAGGGCAAAGAGTCTGCCAGAGACGATCCAGATGATTGTCGAGGTGACGGTCGAGACAACGGCAGCGGCGTTCGGCGGCTTTTCGTCCGTCATAAATCGATAGAGAATGTAAAACATGATCGCCGTAAGCGCCAGGACCACCGTGGTCGGCAGATAGGCATTCAGCTGCGGTATCGACAACCCCTTGAGTGCCGGAATTTCCTGCACCACGCGATCCGCCAGTGAACTCACCCACGTCGCCAGATTAACGGCGATAAAAAAGACAAAGGCAAGAACGAAAAAACCCAGATCGTGCAATAGGCTTTTCAGAAGCCCTTGCGTCCGCCTGAGGGCGTACACCTGGTGAAGGACGCTCCTGATTGCGTCAAACACCGATGTCACGGTCCAGACGAGGACGATGGTGCCGAAGACACCGAGAGATGTCCGATACACCACGATATCTGATACGACGTCAAGGATGGAATTCTGAATTTGCTGAGCAAAGGGTTGCGGTGGAAACACCGCATGAAGAATCTCCTGGAGATGCTGGACTCCCAGCGAGGAGGAATTGAAGTACACCCCGATCGCCGATGCGAGCAGGAGCATGATCGGAATAAGGGCAAAAATTCCGTTGAACGCGAGACCCGATGCGAGAAACAGGATATCCGCGTCTCGTGTCCGCCGCGCGATTGACCGGACATAATACCACGCCAGCTCCGCGACGATGCGCGCGGTGCGCACGGGGTGAAAACGGCCGCCGGTCTGCCGGAGTGGGAGCATCACTGCAATCGGAGGTGTGCGAATTTCAGCAAGAGTCTCTTTTTCCCTACCGACTCGAAATCAACGACCGCCCGCGCATTTTCCCCCTGCCCGTCGAGCGCCAGAATCCGACCGCGTCCGAACATGGCGTGGACGACCTGCGCGCCGATTTTGGGTTGTCCGTATTCCTGGGTTTCATTTTCGTAATCCGGCATCGGATCAGCGTGTCGCTCGAGGCTTTCGCGGCCGTGCGACCGATGCCCTTCCTGCACCTTCTGCCCCGAACCGATCCAGCCCGTCGGCCGTCGGGCCGGGAAAGCCCCGCCGGACTGTTCCTTCAACACGGAGCGATCGATTTCCTCGATGAACCGCGAACGCACCGCCATCGCGGTCTCCCCGAAACGGAGCCGTGACATCGCGTGGCAGAGGTACAACTTCTTTTGGGCACGGGTTATTCCAACGTACATCAAGCGTCGCTCTTCTTCAATGTCCTGATCGTCATCGGACGAACTCACCAGGGGAAACAGTCCCTCCTCGAGCCCCGTGATGAAGACAACGGGGAACTCAAGCCCCTTCGCGGCATGGAGGGTCATCAGTGTCACCGCGTTCCGTTCAAAGTCCGCGGTATCCACATCTGCGATCAGGGCCGCCTCCTCAAGGAACTGTTGGAGTGTCGGCTCGGATTTGGAGGCGCAGAATTCCGAAAGAGCCGAAACCAATTCCTCAATGTTCTGCCGTCGCGATTCCGCTTCGCTCGTCCCCTCCTCTTTCAGCAGCTCAATGAGGCGAAGCTCGCCCACCAGGGATCGGGCAAGTTCGCTCGCCGACACCTTGTGTTGCAGCCCGGCATACTTCCGAAGCATGGCGCCAAAATCGCGAAGCGTGCGGGCAGCACGATCGGGGACCGCCTTCGGCAGTTCTTCGTGAAGGAGCGCATTGAACGGCGTCATCTGATGTTCATTCGCAAACGCCGTGAGTTTCTTCAGGGTCCCGGCCCCGATCCCGCGCGCCGGAAAATTGATCACCCGGGAAAAACTCTCACGGTCGTCGGGATTGACCACGAGCCTCAGATATGCCAGAACATCCTTGATCTCTTTTCGTCGATAGAAGGCGACACCACCCACGATCCCGTACGGAATTCCCGCCCGTCGCAAAGCATCCTCGATCGCTCGCGACTGGGCATTCGTCCGGTAAAGAACGGCGACATCCTTCAGGGCAAGCTTCTTTTTCGTGATCTCTTCTCCGATGCGGGCGACCACCCGTCGTCCTTCCTCGCGGTCGTCCTCGCACCGTTCCACCATGATCGGCTCTCCCTCGTCGTTGCCCGTCCAGAGCGATTTCGCAATCTGCGCGCGGTTGTTGCTGATCAGGGACCCGGCGGCAAGAAGGATCTTCTTTGTCGATCGGTAGTTCTGTTCCAGCCGGAATACCTTGGCATCCGGGTAATCGTGTTGAAAATCGAGGATGTTTCTGATATCTGCACCGCGAAACGAATAGATGCTCTGTGCGTCGTCGCCGACCACGCACAGATTCCGGTGCGCCCGCGACATCGCATTGATCAGGAGGTATTGCACGCGGTTGGTATCCTGGTACTCGTCAACCAGGACGTGGGAGAAGCGGTGCTGGTAGCGTTCCAGGACATCCGATTGATGCACGAACAAATCGAGTGGTTTGAGCAGAAGATCGTCGAAATCCATTGCATTCGACCGCTGGAGCTCACGCTCATACTCTTCATAGATCTCTGCAATAGCTTTCGCCCCCGGGTCGCTCGCCGCGGCCAAAAATTCCGACGGTCCGAGCCGAGCGCTTTTCGCATGGCTAATCCGTGAACGCACTTGTTGGGGAATATACTGTTGCTGCGAAAGCGATAATCGCCCCATCGCTGCTTTGATCTGCGACAACGAATCGTCGCTGTCGTAGATCGAAAAGTTCCTCCGGTAGCCAATGCGTTCCGCCTCCATCCTGAGAATGCGCGCAAACAGGGAATGGAATGTTCCCATCCAGATCGCGCGGCTCCCTTCGCCGACCAACGCGGCGATGCGGCCCTTCATTTCCTGCGCGGCCTTGTTCGTGAAGGTCAGCGCCAGGATCGACTCCGGCCGGATGCCATGGTCAATCAGATTTGCGACCCGATACGTCAGGACGCGCGTCTTGCCGCTCCCTGCGCCTGCCAGCACAAGACACGGGCCATCCATCGAAGATGCGGCATCGCGTTGAACAGCATTCAGTTGGTCAAGAAACGACATGTGTTGGCAGTGAATGGAGGACGATCGGTATGCTTACTCATTGAACATACGGAAAACGGTGGAGATGGACAACTGTACGGGCAGCGGTTCGGGAGGTAGGTGCGAGACACGGATGGCGGAGACCTACAGCATCAGAGCACCTTCGAGTCGAAGGAGGAACTCTTTCGTCTTGATGCCGCTTGCATACCCCACCAAGGAACCGTTCGCTCCGATCACGCGATGGCAGGGGACGATAATCGGAACCGGATTCGCGGCGTTGGCTCGACCGACGGCCTGGAAGCCGCGGCTTGTCCCGAGACGCTTTGCCAATTGTCTGTAGGTGATGGTGGTGCCGTAGGAAATCTTCGCGAGCTCCTTCCACACTCGGAGCTGAAACGGGGTCCCGAGGAGATCAACAGGTGTGGTGAACTTGGCAAGCCGGCCGTTGAAGTACCGGTTCAATTGATCGATGACGTCGCGGTTCTTCGATTTGTTGTCGACAACTTCGTTATCGTCAAAATTTTCGCGCAACCAACGCAAGAAGTCCCTTTTGCTCTGCCTCGGGACGCTGACCTTGCATACACCTTTATCCGTCGAAGCAATATAGATCAAGCCGATCTTTGATTCGAACGATGTGCAATACACCATGAGAGCAGATCCAGAGGGGAAGAAGACGCTGGTTTGGCGTTCGGGTTCTGAATATTCGCCACCGGTGGAATAGGGTGAAGCCATCCGGGGAAAAGCAAAATGAGTATACTGAATGATCCCATGAAACGCAAGAGGAGAACACCCTTCGTCGGGAATATGTTCCCCGCAAATGCGGTTGTGCCATCACTCATTCAAAAGAACGCGCGCACTTCGGCTCGTGCGGTGTGCACGGGAGAACTTCCGCCTTCGATGCGACCGTCGTAATTCAACGTCGCCTGAAGGAATTGCGTTATGCGGTAGTCAAGCGCCGCCGTCCACGTCCAGGTGAGGCCGTCCACCCTTCCTCCGGTCAATTCATAGGGAAAGGTTTCCGGTATGCGCGACAAGAGTACCTCTTCCCGACCTATTTCCACTCTGGCCTGTCCCGCTCCGCGAAAGGAGATCACGCCACGGATCGATTCCGTATTCAAATCGGCCTGCACAGGAACCGTCGGATACTCGTCGATCGACCTCCCTCCGTCCAGTTTGAACCCGATTTCGACATCCTGTTCGGGGCGATAGGCAATATCCAGCGAGTATTCGTTCCCGGTAATCGCGCGCACGCGATCTGAAGTGATACTTGCACTCAACGAGTTAACAGTATTCGTGAAATCGAATTCGTTCGAAATCTCGGGGATCAGCTGCCACCGGAGCCGCACCGATCGCTCGCGGGTGTATGTTCGTTCCAGTCCGCCGCTCAGGTTTGTCAGACCCTGACGGTCATTAAAACGAAAGCGCGCGGAAAAGACGGGGTTGCCGTCGAGGATGAACAAATCCTGACTGAACAGCCGCGATCCGTCCAGTGTCGTTGAATCTCTGCGAAAGGAATTGAAATGGAGGAGGTAAATTTGTGCCAGATCACGCTCCGTACTTTTTTCGTCGACGCGAACGTAGGTCTCTGCGCTCAACGCCCGGAGGATGTCTCCCAACGCGCCGGGTTCGTGGACAAACCTCGCCGGACTCGTCCGGATCCGCAATCCCGAGCGTAAATTGATGACCGGTATCAAATTATCGCTCGGCACCGTTACGGCAATATAATCCCCGTCAAATCGGGCTGGCACAAACTCATCATCATCCGCAATTCCGTTTTTGTTGAGATCCCCAAGATATTTGTACGTGCCTGTACCAACGGCAACCCTGATATAGACACGCTCCAGCTTGGAGGCACGCTCCGTGGACACCTCGTACACCAGGTCTGATTCGAGTCCACGGTTCAACGGCGAAAACCGCGTTTGATTCCGGACCAGCACACTGCGTACATCCGGATTGCCAGATTGGAACGCCGGAGTGAATGCCCTGTTCCGAATCGCCACATCGATCTGATCGGAAATATTATGCCACTCACTCAGCTTAACCCCGAATGTTTTCGTGATGGCGCGTGATTCGCGAAGTAATTGACCATTGAGCGCAAAATCGTCATTTCGCCACCCGAAGTCCATCGACGCGCTCAAAGGCCCGAGGGCCTTTACTGTCACCCCAGCGCCGATGTCGTCGAAGGCAAAAGAGCCCGGAGCTGTGTCGAGTGAGTCGCTACTATAAATACGCCTTTCCGCCTCGTAGGTCACGTGCGGCACCAGGAAACCAAGGAGAGACCGCTCAACGTCCCCCTTCTGCCTCAACCAGGAGCTTCGCGTGCCGTTTTCAGCATCGGTGGACCGAATGCTCTCAAGAGTATAGTCCGCTTTCGCCGCGGAGGGCAGGCGAAGAGAAATCGACCCCGCGTCTCGCACCGAATGGAATCCGTTTCCTCGCGTATTGGTCCCGATGTTGCCTCCCAGACTGATCGTGGAGTCGGGAGAGTATGAAAGCGATCCCTCCCGGACTTCCTCACTCGTTTGCACGAGCGAATCAATTCCCCACTTTCTCCCATATTCGATGTCCGTGGTTCGGTCAAGCGGATTAAACGCCTCGCTCGTGTATCGTTCACGGATCGCCAGGTCGAGTTTACCGAAGTTGGTACCGCCGATCATCAACGCGGAGGGATTCCACTGCAAACCCATGTTGATCCCGTGACCGTCCTGCTTTACGTTTGTGTAGGAGAGCCTGTTCGGATCGAGAGTGGTCCCTGCAAATTCTCCCGTCAGATGGACCTGGTTCACCGGTGTAATGTCCATCAAAACATCCATCATCTGTTGGGACTGCGGTAAGGGAAGGTATTGCAGCGGAACATAGTCCCCTCCTCCCGGGCCGTGCCAGTCATAGATCCCGATTTGCCTTCTTGAATATTCCCCTTTTCCTGCACCCACCTGCGAGAAGGTGACGTTATAGTGGGCATCCGGGTCTCCCGGGGCGTACCGGTAAAACCGTTCTGCAACTCCCCCGGCAAGGACTGTGTCAACCTGGATGTAAAACCCGTTTGAATCGACCCGCGTCGCCCCGCTCAGGACTGCGCGATCCCTGTCCGCGCCCGCGGAAGCGATCACATTGCGAACGCTGTCCGTCAGGTTCAGGTCTATCGGGGCACCCGGGTCGTCGGCCTCACGGAAGAACGTAAACGTGAGGTGAGCGCGGTCGTCCAGAAACGAAGATTTCGTCTGTCCACCGAGCAGACTCCTCGAAAACTGGCGGTCTGAGTATTCAAAGTCGATCGTGATCCGCGAGGCCGATGTGATGAGGCGACGGGTCGAGAACGTGACTTCGCCGAGTGAATAATCGATGGTATAGTCATTCGATTCACCGCGAACCATGAGTTCACCATCGACATAGACCTTTTCAGTGCCGGCGACCACGATGATGGATCGTTCCTGGTATTTTCCCGTCAGGAGGTACGGCCCCTGGACTCCCTCGACCCCATTGAACTGCATTGTGTTGAATTTTCCCCGGGTTACCGCGCCCGCGGCGAGAACCGACCCCTGGGAAAACCCGAACCGGTACTCTGCGTCTCCCTTCGCCCCCTGAAGCTTTCTCGAAAGGTTTGCAAATTCGGTCCCTCCGACATCAAGAACAAAGTCCCCCAGCGTCGCAGACAAATCCCTCCCCCGGATATCGACAAACACTTTGTCAAATTCCTGGAGCGTCTGCGTGGTTCCCTCCGGCTGGATCGGAGTGTTCTCGTCCGTCAGGACGGCAGCCACATCGATGTCCTGCGTCAGTTTCCCCGACAGCTGCATCCTCAATCCGGAGCTCAGCGAAAGATCACGATTTGTTCCTACTGTAAATCCTCGAAAGATGCTTCCGCTCTTCTGGAGATTCGATCCGAAGATGTCTTCAAGGTTGAGTGTGGAAGGAGGACGGGCAAGACGGGAAGTATCGGACGAGTCCCGGAGGACGATCATTCGATGTCGCGTATAAAAGTCGCGGAACGAGAATGGGTAGTAACGAAAGCGGACAGAAACCTCCACGGAACGGAGTCCCCGCGCGCGGACAAGATCCCAGAACTTCGGCGTAAACTTGACGCTGCCGTGGCCGGGAAAGAGAACATACTCCGAATCGCTTCGCAACACGACCGTGGAATCCAGTCGAAGGGACTCCGTGCCGGCTGCGACAAACAAGTGCGGAAGGAGATAGATCGAATCAGGAGCCGAAGCTGCCGGATGAACAATTGAGGTCTCTTCGGGGAGCGAAGGTTCACGGTTCTGTGCTTCACAGGCGGAAGCGAAGACCATGGAGACAGCTACGACAGAGAGGAATCTCAAGCTATGGAGGGACACAGACATGGACGATAGAGAGTTGGAGCCGACCGGATCCTTGACTCTCGATCCAATCCTCCGTATTTTTGGGGCGCAGTGGGCCGGGGATGTGGCGAAACTGGCAACCGCAGCAGACTCAAAATCTGCCGCCCTCACCAGGCTTGAGGGTTCGAGTCCCTCCATCCCCACTTCCCTGCAATCAATTCCCGCCGATGACTTGCTTCTTGTACCCCTCGGGCAATTCGAATTTCTCCTCGTCTACAGTTCGTGGTTCGATCTTCGAGATCTCCTGCGCTTCAACGAGCTTTCCGCCGATCTTCGTCCGGGCGGACAGGGTATACATGCCCAGCCGTCGGAGTTCCCTGTTCCAACTCGGGACGTCTCCTTCCGATTCGCCGCCAAGCACGGTATTGGTGGTCTCCATGAGATTGGCAAGCGATCGCGTCCCCCAGATCTCCGTTGCCTGATCTCCGTTTCGGATCACAAAAAGATCGCACGGGTAACCAAGGATTTTTTTCTTCTTCCCTGTCTTCACCAGGCTCTCCCCCTGTGGAGGAGCGCTCGCTTCTGAATCTCCGGCAACCGTGGCGCCGTTCTGAAGTATTTCGAAGAAGGAGCGTTCCTCATCGTTCAGCATCCAGATAATCCTTCTGTCTCCACGGTAGATCATCGTCGTCGAAGGAGTCGTTCCTATCGACCCCGTTTCTACCCGCATCCGATCGTTCTTGATCCACATTGTAATCGTGAATTTCAGAAGGTTTCCTTCGTCGTCAGTCGTGAGGTTCTGGCTTTCGACAACCCCTTCGAATTGGGCGAACGCGGGTGTGGCGAGGACAACCGCAAAGACAAGCAGCAGCGCAAGCACTCGCGAACAACGTTCTATCCTGGAAGAATCTGAGATCATTTTATCAACGTCATTTTCATGGTGGAGGAATAGGTGCCCGAGGTCAAACGGTAAAAATACACGCCAGTCGAGAGTCTCGAGGCGTCAAATGTTACCTGGTACGTTCCCGGGGACTCATTTTCATTGACGAGGACCGCCACTTCCCTCCCGAGAATGTCATAGACCGCGAGCCGAACATCTCTGTTCCCTGTTCCCTGTCCTTTGTCCCCTGCAATGGTATATCGAATGAGCGTGCTCGGATTGAAGGGGTTCGGAAAGTTCTGGAAGAGCGCAAATCCCGCCGGACTCAGCGGTGGAGGACCGCCCGGAACGCTGGTCACGACAGGAATATACGAAAGTATCTGACCAAATGACGTGGCACACCAGGCATGCGTCTGGTCGACGGCGCTCACATGGTCGAGGGCGCCGACAAACGGGAACGTGGTTTCCTGGTTCCAGGTATGCCCCGTGTCGTCTGAATGAAACGGCGTGAACTGGCCAGCCACCCAGACGGTCGGCGTCCCCGGAGCAAACGCAACAGCCGCCAGCCCTGTACCGAGGGGTTGGCTGTTGCTCCAGGAAGCCCCGCCGTCTGAACTCGTCGATATCGAGCCGTCGTCGTAATTCACGACCCCGTGAAGCGGATCGCCGAAGGAAATGCCGATACTGTTGGCCCCCGGTGTGGCGGCGCTCGCCCAGTTCGATCCGCCGTTGGTCGTGCGCCAGGTTCGCATTTGGTTTGTTCCAAACCATCCGTGTTGTGCGTCTGACCACCACCAGGAATTGTTCCATCCGGCTTCCGCCGAAAATCCGGTCGGTTCGTTGAGAACGTGATTCCACGTTTGTCCACCATCCGCCGTCGTCAGGATAATGTATTTATTGTTCGTCCCGCCGGGGGGATCGCCGAGTGCCCGTCCGTTCAGATTGTCGAAGAACCACACGCCGTCGATGAACGGTGATTGCATACCCGGGTACGTCTGGAGATTCCATGACGTTCCGCCATCAGTGGTCGCGAAGATTCGGCCGTCGCTGGTTCCGACCCAGGCATGCGAGGAATCCGTCCCGGTAATGCAATAGAGATCGACACCGGTCAGAGACCCAGTCACATTCGTCCACGTTGCTCCACCGTTGATGCTTCGTACGACAGACGGTGAAGTTTTCGACCCGTTCCCTCCAGCCGCCCAGATCACACTGGTGTTCACCGCCTTGATCGAGAACAATGACGAGGGGGCCGGAGTATCGTGAAGCCTCCAGACGGGAGGAGCGGAGAAGAGGAGAATCGGAAGGGCGTACGCGTCAGACTCGTTCCCGTTGGAAACCCAGCGGAGGGCAAGCACGACAGTCCTCGATCCGGTCACTGTGTCCGCACGGAGAACAAAATCCGGAAGAGTGACCTCTGCCCCCTGAGGGATTGACGTCACATTCGCCGCGCCGCTCAGGACACGCAGTGCGCCATCAGATGAGGTCAGAGTAAACTGCACGTTGTTCGCAGTGAGCGGGAGAATATTTTGCAGGGAAACGGAGATTCTCACGGTATCCCCCGGAACGATGAAATTCTGGCCGGAGGACACCAGAGTGGTGTCGAAGACAACTTCCAGGCCCGAATGCGATTCCGTGACAGCCCGGGAAAAATCCACCATGCCATGGCCGAGATTCCCGGCCAGTGTGGGGTTCGCACCATCGATCGGATCTGCTGTCAGCCGAATCTGCGTCGCAACCTGTGCCGGCGTCCAGGTCGGGTGTTGGGCCAGGAGGAGCGCCGCAAGTCCCGCGGTCAGCGGCGAGGAGAACGAAGTACCGCTCCCGACATCGCCGTATCCTCCGCCATTCAGAGCACCCCAGATGTCAACGCCAGGGGCATATACGGGAACGGAAATTCCATAGTTCGTGAAACTTGCAACAGTGGTGGAGGTGGAACTTGTCGCCCCAACACCGAGGACTTCTTTGAAGCTCGACGGGTAGTTCGGGACAAGATCATTGTTGGTGCTTCCATTGGCAGCTGCCGCGACAATCAGGACGCCGGAGGCGGCGGCACTCGCGACGACATCCTGTTCAAATTGCGAGAAGCTCCCCGTCCTTCCCCAACTGCAGTTGATGACTTTCGCTCCATGGGCGATGGCAAATTGGATCCCTTCATACCCGAAGGCGATGGAGTTGTCTGCCGTTGCCGACGCCGCATTGATCGGCATGAGTGTGCAATTCCACGCTGTTCCCGCCATCCCGATGCCGTTGTTTGTCGCTGCGGCCATGATGCTGGCAGTCGCAGTCCCGTGGGAAGCGCTGAACGGCGTTGCTGCTGAACCGTCAGGATTGCCGGTATTTGTGATAAAATTCCACCCGACGTTTTGCGTTGCGGTGTCGCCCCAGATATTCGGGCGAATATCTTCATGTTGCCAGTAGGTTCCCCCATCCACGTCTGCGACAATAACCGATCCGTTGGTCTTTACGGTTGTCCACGCACTGGCAACGTTCATGAGGGCAAGGTAGCCGGCCTGACTGGACGCGTACGCCGGGTCGTTCGGCGTGTCGTACAGCGTCTGTAGATATTTCGGTTCAGCATATTCGACTTCCGGGAGTCTCGAAATCCGTACAGCGATCTCCCTCACGTCGGCGGAGGGGCTCACCGCAGCGTAGAAGATCCTATCGAGTCCTGCCTGGGCCATGGGATTCACCCGCGCGAGGGCACGGACGTCCGGAAAAACCGGGCGAACGGATTGGATGCCTTGCCGCTGCAGTGCCGCGGTCAATGAAGAAGAGAGGATACCCGTAGTAGGGGATCCCGCACCCGGCTTGAATTTGACTATCATGATACCGGGGATGACCCGTTCCCCCGGCTGTCCGCCGCGGACGGGTGATCGGAGCGGTGCAGCGCCGGAAACAACGACGAAGAGGAAGAGCGCGCTCAGAAATGTCGGGAAGACTCGTCCCATAGGAGTTGCTTTCATAGGAAATCAGGTTTCGTCCTCATTTTGACTTACGAATTTCGACCGGTGCTGTGGGTTGCCGCGAGGAAAACCGGGAGAAGAGTCGCCTCAACGACGAACCCTTCCGCATGAGCCCACCAGGCAATGCCCCCAGCGCCATCTGCTGTTGTGGCAGTCGCCGCTTCCAGAAACTGCAGAATGAACCAGATCCCCAGAAAAAAGAAAGCCGGGATCTCGACAATGGGAACCAGGATAAACAGCGGGATCAGCGTCAGCACGCGGGCTCGGGGGTAGAGCAAAAAAATACGCACCCAGAACACCGGCAATCGCCCCGCTTGCCCCTAACAGGGGCGTTCTGGAATCGGGAACGGAAAGCACTTCGGCCAATCCTGCGCCGATCCCGCTCAGCAAATAAAAGAGAATAAACCCCTTACGCCCTATCCGATCTTCGACATTTTCGCCGAAAATGTAAAGATACAACATGTTCCCTAACAAATGCATCCAGCCGCCATGCAAGAACAGGGAGGTCACCAGTGTCGCGCTCACAGTCAGCGGGAATGTTCCGTGGAGAACCGTCCGGGAAACCGAGGAAGGGATGAGGGAAAACTTGTTGATGAATGAATCTGCGCTGGCGCCAAGCCAGACTTCGTAAAGGAATACTGCTGTGCACGTCGCAATCAGGCTGTATGTCACGACCGGGATCGTCGACGACCGGACCGTGTCCCTTAAGGGAATCATGCTTTTGCGCTCTGGAGTATTTCCTGATTCAACACGCTGGGGAGCGATTTCGTGCCACGATGACAGTCCTCTTGATACTAACCATGAATTGTCCGATTGTCAAGATTATTGCTTTTGCCTGCGTGGATTACTATCTTCCCCTCAGATCATCGCATCCATCATTGGTTGATCGGCAGGTGCGGCTCGTTCCTCCGTACATAGAATCCCTCGAACCCTATAGACCGGGGAAACCCATTTCCGAGTTGCAGAGGGAAACCGGGCTCACCTCCATTGTCAAGCTCGCATCAAACGAAAATCCCCTCGGCCCTTCCCCCTTCGCCATCGCGCGAATGAAGGAACATCTTGACGAGCTCCATCTATACCCCAACGGCGGCCTCGACCTCCGCGAACTTCTTGCCGAACGTTTCCACCTGAAGGTTTCGAACGTTATCTGCGGGAGCGGTTCGGAAGGAATCATGTCCAGTATCATCCGGGCGTTCCTTTGCGACGACGACGAAGTCCTCACATCGGAAGGGACATTTGTCGGATTCTATGTCCTGGCCCGCTCGCGCGGCACGAAACTCGTAACGGTTCCGCTTCAGGACTACCGGTATGACCTTCAAGCGATTGCCGACGCCATCACCCCACACACCAAGATCATCTACCTGGCCAACCCGAACAATCCGACGGGGACAATCGTCACAACCGACGAGTTCGACGCGTTCATAGCGCGTGTTCCGGACCACGTCCTGATCATTCTTGACGAAGCCTATTTCGAGTACGCCAGAGACAATCCGGCATACCCCGATTCGATGCGCTATCGTTACGACAATGTGATCACGCTTCGTACGTTCTCGAAAGCGTACGGACTGGCAGGGATTCGGATCGGGTACGGATTTGCCCACGACCGCCTCATCACGAACCTCCTCAAAGTGAAGCTGCCGTTCGAGCCCAGCACCATTGCCCAGGCGGCCGGCATTGGCGCTCTCGCTGATGACGAGTTCCTCCGCAAGTCGCTCGACGTCAATTCGGCGGGGAAGTCCTCGCTCCCGCCTGCCCTCCACGCGCTCGGGTTGAATGTCGTGCCGACAGAAGCAAATTTCTTCCTTCTCCCCCTGGACTCTGAATCGACGGCAAACGACCTGTATCAGAAATTGCTCGCTCAGGGAATCATTGTGCGACCGTTGCGGAGTTTCGGATTGCCGCACTGTTTGCGCATTACGATCGGAACGCAGGAGCAACTGGCGCTGCTGGTCGATCGCCTGAAATCAATCATGACGCGGGTGCCAGTCTGATCCGATCGACAACAAATGGCGCGTTCCGATTAACGGCCCCGCACACTTTTGTAACATCATGACGAACTTTTGCCGTCGCAGCGACGCTCGCCTGTCGAGTCGTAGAATGTTGACGCTACCAAAAGAAGAGGATTAAAGGAGGGATGGCATGGCTGTCCAACAAGCTCTGCAACCATCGGTGGTAACGGATTTTCTCCCGATCAACGGTACGGACTACGTCGAATTCTATGTGGGCAATGCCCGTCAGGCCTCGCACTTCTACCGGACTGTTCTGGGCTTCTCCCTGATCGGGTACAGTGGTCCGGAGACCGGAGTGCGGGACAAAGCATCCTATGTTCTCCAGCAGGGCAAGATCCGATTCGTCATGACTTCATCGCTGCAACCAAACAGCCCGATCGCTCGACATGTCAGCCTCCATGGCGATGGCGTGCGCGATATCGCCCTTTGGGTTGATGACGCCGATGCGGCCTACCGCGAAACGACGCGCCGCGGGGCAAGAGGCGTCCTGGAACCCCTCGTCGCCAAAGACGCCTCCGGAGAGGTCCGCCGATCTGCCATCGCGACGTACGGCGATACCATCCACTCGTTCGTCGAACGAACGAACTACTCAGGGACGTTTCTGCCCGGCTTCGCCGCGGCTCCCCAACCCGATCCGCTCGCACGCCCGGTCGGACTGAACTACGTCGATCACGTCGTCGGCAATGTCGGCTGGGGAGAAATGAATACCTGGGTGGCGTTTTATGGGTCGGTCATGGGGTTCACATTATACCAACATTTTGATGACAAGGACATTAGCACGGAATACTCCGCCTTGATGTCGAAGGTCATGGCAAACGGAAACGGGAGGGTGAAGTTTCCCATTAACGAACCCGCACAAGGGAAGCGCAAATCCCAGATCGAAGAATACCTGGAGTTTTACGGCGGCCCCGGAGTTCAGCATATCGCGTGCGCGACCGACGATATTGTGACGACGGTTGAGCGGCTCCGGGACCAGGGCCTTGAATTCCTGCGGGTGCCGTCCGAGTACTATCGCGATCTGCCCGGACGCGTCGGAACGATTGACGAACCACTCAGAAAGATCGAAGAACTCGGGATTCTCGTCGACCGCGACGATGAGGGGTATATGCTTCAGATCTTCTCGCGTCCCGTCGAAGATCGGCCGACGCTCTTCTTCGAGATTATCGAACGCAAGGGGAGCAGAAGCTTCGGCAAGGGAAACTTCAAGGCCCTCTTCGAAGCAATTGAACGGGAACAGGCACTGCGAGGAAATCTCTGACGAACCCGGGGACTGAGCACCATCCTCTGTCCCCTGTTGCCGGTCCACTGACTACGGATGACTGTCCATGCGCTTGTGCACATTCCAGGTTTCCACTTCGCTCGGGAGACATTCCCGGCTGGGCGCCTTTACCGATCGGGGCATCGTCGACCTGAATTTCGCCTGCGCGTGGCACCTCGCGACGAAGGGAGAGGCGCGTCCGTACGCTCTCGCCGACGTCCTGGTCCCCGACGACATGCTCTCCTTTCTCCGCGGGGAGGCAACGGCGATGGGATTTGCACAGGCAACAGTGACCCACCTTCAGGAGGTCTCGGCAACGGAAGGTGCGCCTGAGGGGCTGAACGGCGAGACGCTTGTCTATGCTCGCGAGGGGGTCCGTCTCATGGCTCCCCTACCGAACCCGGCTTCACTCCGGGACTTTTACGCCTTTGAAGCGCATGTGAAGAAGGGGTTCGAAAAACGGGGCGAACCGATGCCGGCAGAGTGGTACGAGTTTCCTGTCTATTACAAGGGAAACCACCAAAGCATCATCGGGCCGGATGAAGACGTCCTCTGGCCCTCGTTCACCGAGCGATTCGATTATGAACTCGAAATCGGCGTCGTGATCGGGAAAGCAGGACGGAACATCCCTGCGTCGGAAGCGGCATCCCATATCGCGGGGTTTACCGTCATGAACGACTTCAGCGCGCGGGACATCCAACGGAAAGAGATGCGCGCCAGGCTCGGCCCCGCGAAAGGAAAGGACTGGGCCACGGCCATCGGACCACTCTTGGTGACGCCGGACGAGCTACCGGACCCCTATAAACTGCGTATGACGGCGAAGGTGAACGGAGAACTCTGGTCAGAGGGCAACACGAGCACCATCCACTGGAAGTTTGAAGAGATGATCGCTTTCATGTCCAAGGATGAAGCCATCTATCCCGGCGAGCTTTTTGGGTCCGGGACCGTTGGATCAGGCTGCGGGCTGGAGTTGGATCGGTGGGTCAAACCGGGGGATCTCCTTGAGCTGGAAATCGAAGGGATCGGGATATTGAAAAATCGTATTGTCCGGAAGTAAACACGCGAGGTGGATATGTTTCCGCTCAAGAAAGGCAACACCGCGAGGCAGGCGCATGTCGCTCTGCCGTCGGGGACCTACGAGGAAGAGCACGGTCGGAAGGGCTTCTATGGAAAGTCCGCTCACCTGTATCATGCCCACCCCCCGACCGACTGGATCAGATTCGAAGGTTCTCTGCGCCCACACTGCTTCGACCTGAACAAGCTGACGCCGGACGATGCGACCGACCCTGCAGGATATCCGGTGGCTTTTCTCGGGAACGCCGATGTTCAGCTCTCCGTTTCCCGACGCGCATCCCCCATGCCGTATTACTTCAGGAACGCTGACGGAGATGAACTGATATTCGTCCATCGCGGCACGGGCGTCCTTGAGACAGATTTTGGTCCGATCGGCTATGCACCGGGAGATTATATCGTCCTCCCGCGAGCCGTCACGTACCGCGTCGTCCCGGAGACGAAGGACAATTTCTTTTTGATTGTCGAATCGCGCACGGAATTCAATCCGCCGGAGAAGGGACTGATCGGGCAGCATGCGCTCTACGATCCCGGAGTCATTTTCACTCCGGAACCCGACGCCCATGTCAACGACAACAAGGAGTGGGAAATTCGCATTAAGGCGGATGGAGAGTACTCGAAGGTTTTCTATCCCCATAACCCCCTCGACATCGTCGGATGGAAGGGAGACCTCACAGCGTGGAAGCTCAGCATGCGGGATATCCGGCCGGTGATGAGCCACCGGGCGCATCTCCCGCCAAGCGCGCATACGACGTTTGTGACGACGGGGGCGGTCGTGTGCACGTTCCTTCCCCGTCCCCTGGAGGAGGACCCGGAGGCCCTGCACGTCCCCTTCTTTCACCGCAACACGGACTACGATGAATTCATCTTCTATCACGACGGGAATTTCTTCAGCAGGGACAATATCGTGAAGGGAATGGCCACGCTTCATCCCCGGGGAATCCACCACGGCCCTCATCCCAAAGCCCTCGCACAGCAGGGGTCGAAGACGCACACCGACGAGTACGCGGTCATGCTCGATGGGTTGAACCCGATTAAGGTTCTCGTTCCCGGGAAGGAAGTGGAGTGGAGTGAGTACTGGGCATCGTGGAAGTCCAAATAACACCATGAACTTCACACCATCGGAACACACGCCTTCCAACGTGTACCGGCTGATGACGGGACTGATAGTGCCGAGGCCGATCGCCTTCGTCTCAAGCACGGATAGTACGGGGCGCAACAATCTCGCGCCATTCAGCTTTTTCACGGCGGTGAGCGCGAACCCTCCCGTCATTTGTTTCTCGCCGATGGTGCGGGGAAAAGACGGGAGCCTCAAAGACACCCTGCGGAATATCGAGGCCACGCGCGAGTTTGTGGTCAACATCGTATCGGAATCGTTCGCGCAGCAGATGAATCTCTGTTCTGCGGAGGTCCCTCCGGAGGTCGATGAATTTGCGCTCTCAGGCCTCACGCCTGTGAGTTCGGATCGCGTCCGCGCACCGCGCGTCCTCGAAGCACGCGCTTCGATGGAATGCCGGCTGGTCGAGGTGGTCCACATCGGCCATTTGCCGCTGAGCGGCAGCCTTGTCCTCGGCGAAATCCTCCTTTTCCATGTTGACGATCAACTCCTTGATGGCTACACGGTCGATCCCGGTGTGTTGCTTCCGATCGGACGCATGGGAGGTTCACTCTACACGCGGACAACCGATCGATTCCTGATGGAACGTCCGATCCATCTTCCGCCGCCTGCGGCTGATTCCGTCAACGCGAAACGCTCTGAGGAATGAACTGAATTCTATTTTGTTACACCATCAGCGATGACGCTCTATGCTCGACCTCGCACCAGAGACTCTCGAACACATTGCCAGGGCACGCTCCGTTGACGGCCGACCTCCCGATGAACCGCTGGTCCCGTACCGGAGCATCAGGGATCTCCTGGAGCAGCAAACAGAACGTCTTGAAGTCAAGCCGTTCCTGGTCTTCTACGGGGAGGGCGCCCAGCGGATGGAGTTTTCCTACCGCGAGTTCTACGAAGAGTGTTGCCGGACCGCCATGTATCTGTCAGCCACCGGCGTCCATCGCGGAGATCGCATCGCCACGATGTCCTACAACCACAGCGACGTCGTCGTCCAGTACTTCGCCGCCTGGGCGTTGGGCGCGAGCATTGTCCCGCTGAATCCGGGGGAAGACGATCGTCACCTGGCATTCATCCTCAGGGACTCCGGCGCCAGCGTGATCCTTGTGCGCAACGAATTTCTGGAGCGACTGAAGTCTGTGACGGCGGATCTTCCCGGAAAAAGAACGATCATCCTGGTTGGCGCCAGGATGACACAGGAATTTCCTCATCTCGGAACGGAAGTGCTCCGCCACCCGCCTTCACTTCGCTCCATCCCTCCTCCTTCGCTTACGGACGAAGCGCTGGTCGTGTACACCTCGGGGACGACCGGCAATCCGAAAGGAGTAATCCTCGATCATTACAACCTTCTCGTCGATGCGTTCGCCATCGCAGAATGGCACCAGGTGTCGGAGAGCGAGACCATGATGTGCGTTCTCCCGCTGCACCATGTGAACGGAATTGTTGTCACTGTCATGACTCCGTTGTACGGGGGGAGCACCGTAGTGCTGAATCAGCAATTTCATCCCGACCGGTTCTTCGAGCGCATCAGCGCGGAACGTGTCGCCATTACCAGCGTGGTGCCGACGATGCTTCAATTTCTCCTGCACGCGCGTCTCGACATGGCCGCCTACAAGATGGTGAACTTCCGGCATCTCATCTGCGGGGCGGGGCCACTGACCGTCGAATTGGCGTCGCGATTTGAACAGACGTTCAAGATCCCGATCGTCCATGGATACGGCCTTTCCGAAACAACCTGTTACTCCTGTTTCCTCCCGATTGATCAAGAGACGCCGCAACACCGCGCCTGGTTGACCAAGCATGGTTTCCCTTCCATTGGTCTCCCCCTCCCATCAAACGAGATGGCCATTTTCAGTCCGGAGGGAACTGCGATGAACGAAGGTGAACGCGGAGAGATCGTCATTCGCGGACACAACGTGATGCGAAGGTATCTGAACAATCCCGAAGTCAACGCGGAGACGTTCAAACATGGGTGGTTCCGCAGCGGCGACGAGGGGTTCTACCTCTACGACGACGAGGGAAGAAAGTTCTTCTTTATCACTGGGCGACTAAAAGAGCTCATCATTCGCGGCGGCGTCAATATCTCGCCGTTCGAAATCGACGAGGTCCTGATGCACATTCCCGGCGTGTCCGCGGCCATCGCTGTGGGTTTCGAAAACGATTGGTACGGAGAAGAGGTCGGCGCGGTGGTCACGCTGAAACCGGATGCGGAGGTGAGCGAAGACAGGATCCTGGCCCTTTGCAGGAAGCATCTTCCTTTCGCAAAGAGCCCGAAGGTCGTGGTGTTTGCCGAGGAGGTACCCGTGACGTCGACCGGAAAATATCAGAGGACGCGGTGCAAAGAGAGGTTTGCAGCCTGGAAAAGCGTGCAGTTCAAAGAACCCTCGCTCGTCTGATGCCGAGGGTGTCGCTGCGATGTGCAAACGCCGCAGAGGCTCGAGCCCTGCGGCGTTTGCGCGTTGCGATGATCTGCGCTCAGAACGTTCCGACGAGCAGCGCAAGATTCACTGTCCATCCCTTTCCCGATACCGCGCCGGGGACGTTCAGGATGTCATAGTTGCTGTCAAGCTTCCACGACGGTGAGCTCATCCCAAGGTAGCTTGCCCCAACCCGAACGCCCGCCCAGCCAACAAACGAATATTCCAGGCTCACCGAAGGAATCCAGATGTAGAATTTCCCGGAGAGAGTTCTCGTGACGGTCCCTGCGCTGGAATTGTCGCTTCCGAGTAACCCTTGCTCCCCGCTCCAGGTGATGGGAGCGCCGTCGCTCTTCCGGACGACGATATCGATTCCGCCTGTGCCCAGTTGGACTCCTCCGACAAAATCCAGGTGCTGCAGGAGGGTCACCACATACTCAAAGGACACGGCACCGTAACCGGCCTGGATGGTCGCATCCCGACGGATCCCCGTCGCAGGATCCAGGACGCTGACGGTCGACGAACCGCCCATGCCAATCCCGCCGACGCGAAGGTTCTTGATGATCATGATATAGGCCGACCCGGCGCCGCCATCCAGGAAAATGGGGCTGTTGGAAAACGGGCGGCCCATTTTCGCGCCGTTCAGGAAATCGTTGATCGGCCCCATGTCCATGAAGAGAAAACTCGTGGTGAATCCACCGACGGCCCCGACCTTCGCCATTTGAGAACGCTTTGGCGGGATTGGCTCTTCCTGAGACCGGGCAAACGCCGTGAGAAGAAGCAATGCTCCTGCCAGGATCCACGCATGTTTCATTCGAACCTCCGGATGTCTGATTTAACAGGATAACAAATGACGAAGCGAAACCTTGCGTCAATACCGGGGAACGCGTTGATCGATGACTCGCGACCATTCATCGATGCCTCCGGTCATATTCTGCGCATTGCGAAACCCGCTGCGTCGAAGATACTGTGTCGCGTGGGCGCTGCGGTTGCCATGATGACAGATCACAACGATATCCCCCGAAGGGTCAAGCTCCCCGAGATGTTGCGGAAGCGTGGCAAGAGGGATCAGGATCCCTCCGATATTTGCCAACCGATGTTCGAATGGCTCCCGCACATCCAGAAGGACGAACGGCTTTGCAGCATCCATTCGTCTCCTCACCTCTGAAACGCCAACATCAAACGGAAGGTCGTCTTTCTCGCCCATCGATTCCTGTCGCCGTGGACCGGCATTGATTGTCCGCGTCATCTTCGGTATATTGACCTCCACTTCATTCTCAAACCTCGCCCCGTATGATTCGTACCATCGGTCTCCTTGCGATAGCGACCTGCCTGGTCACCCGGATAAGCGTGTGTCAACGCCCCCCAACAACGCACGGCGGAGATTGGCAGTTCCTCCCCGGTGGGACCCTCTTCAAGCCGCTTGTTGCGAACCCCCAGGAACCCCGCGTCGGCGTGCGAAAGGAAATCGGCACATCTCGTCTGAAACTCGATATCGGAAGCATGGTGGACTTTGTGCAACTGACCGCGAACGACAGCGGAACCCTGCAATTCCGCATGGGCGCAGATTTCTTCACCTATGCCCTGACGACCAGCGCCCAGGGCCTCCGGCTCCAGGTTGATGCCGTCGATGGTTTCTTCGGAGGACACATCGTCATGCGCAGCGCCGACGGACCGAGAAGCCTTGTTCTCAGGCTCCGGTTGATGCACTTGAGCGCCCACCTGATCGACGGTCACTTTGATAATGCAACCGGCCAATGGAAAAACGGGCAGCTTCCGATCCCCTTCACAAAGGATTTCGGCGAGCTTGTGGCCGCGTATGAGTTCCCTCTCGGGCCCACACACTTCCTCGCCTACTCGGGATTCGGCTACGCAACGCTCGTTCGTCCATCGGAAATCCGTCGCCTCATGACGCTCCATGGCGTCGAGCTTCGAACGGATGACGACTTCGCTACGGTGTTCGGAAAGCCGTTCGCACTCTACTTTGCTGACAATATAACCTTTACCGGAGTCCCCGCCTACATTGGGACGAACGTTGCCGAGATAGGGGTAAAATTCGGGCGCTGGGACGACATCGGATTGAAGTTCTACATCAACTATGCGTCCGGTCTCGAGTTCTTCAGTCAGTACTACAATGTACGTAGGAACATGGGGGGCGCGGGTTTTGCCATAGACTTTTATTAGTACCTCCCGTCATTCGCCCTTCTACGTCAAACCAAGATCTGCGGCTACCCCCTTCATGGCATCGATCACGACCTGAATGTGCTCATCAAACGGAACACCCAGCTGCTCGGCACCCATCTGAATGTCTTCACGGCTGACAGCACGTGCAAAGGCCTTGTCTTTCAGCTTCTTTTTCACCGATGACACCCCGAGGTCGGCGATCTTGTTTGGACGAATTAATGCCGCCGCCATGATAAATCCGCATAGCTCATCGCACGCGAAGAGCGACTTTGACATCGGCGTTTCGCGCGCGACCTTCATATCCGGAACGTGCCCAAGAATCGTAATCCGGAACTGCTCGCCATAACCGTGGTCCTTCAGGATCTCCGACCCTTTTGTCGGATGCTCCGGAAACTGTGGAAATTGTTCGTAATCAAAGTCGTGAAGCAATCCTACCGCTCCCCACTCTTCGACGTCCCCCCCAAATTTCGCCGCGTAGGAGCGCATGGCGGATTCGACGGCGAAGGCATGTTTGCGCAACGCATCGGATTTGGTGTATTCGAATAGAAGGTCGAGTGCCTTTTGTCGGGTTTCGGTCATAGTGATCCTTCAGGGCCTCCTTTGGAGCAAAGGACAATTCAGAAGATACGGAAGGGAAAAGGAAAAAACCAATGGAATCCCGCCGCCCGGTGGCGGGGGGGAATCGACTGCGGCAGGGATGCTGTTCTATCGTTCGAGAATCTCCACCCGGAGGGCATGCGTGGCGCACGAGATGCAAGGGTCATAATTCCGGACGACCTGCTCGCATCGCCAGGTGAGCTCTTCGCGCGGAAGTTCAAGATGGGTGTTCGCGAAGCGCCGGATGTCTTCTTCGATTGTCGAGAGATTCTGCGCCGTGGGGGGGACGATTTTGGCATCCAGGATCGTCCCATCGTCCGCAAGCCGGTATCGATGATACAGCAGGCCGCGCGGTGCTTCAGTTGCGGCGATGCCGATGCCCATGCGCGGCTCGATTCTCACCGCCGGCGGATCAAACTCTTCATATTGATCGATCAGTCGGACTGCCTCATCGAAGGCGAAGGCAGTCTCAACAAGACGGACGAGAATGCTCTTGAAGGGATTGGTAAGCGGGGGAGAAATGCCGAGCTCGCGGGCAAGCTGCAGAGCAACGGTTGGGAGGGTCGCAAAGTTCAGATTGAATCGGGCGAGCGGACCCACGCAATACGGTCCGACCCCTTTTTCGACGCTATGCAGGGCGTTCGAATGATGAAGGTGTCGTTCCTCGAAATGAAATTCAAATTCCCTCTGCTGCATCTCCAGCCCCAACCCTGTCCTGATGGTCCCCTCACATAAGGGGTATTCATCGGGGCAGAAGAGCGCGACGAATTCGTAAGGCACATCGAAATCCGGGATGGGAAACTTCGCTACGGCATGACCGAAATCCGCGATGGTATCGCGCCCCCATGCGAGCCGATCGCGCACTCCATCAAGTCCGGATCTCCTCGGGGCACGATGAAAGCCGCCGACCTTCACGTTCATCGGGTGAATTTCTCTTCCGCCGACGGCGGTCACCAGGTCATTCCCAACCTTCTTCATCGCCAGAGCGTTCTTCACGAGAGCCGGGTGTTCGCGCGCCAACGCGAGCGCATCATCGAACCCCAGGAAATCAGGTGCATGCAGGAACGCGGAGTGCAGGACGTGGCTCTCGATGTATTCTCCGCAGTAGAGAAGCCGCCTCAGCCGGCGTACGGATTCCGGCACGACCACCTGAAACGCTTCTTCCATCGCCCGGACGGACGTCAGCTGATGGGCCACAGGACATATGCCGCAGATCCGGGCGGTAATGTCCGGCGCCTCGGTGTAATCCCTTCCCCGCAGAAACGCCTCGAAGAACCGCGGCGGCTCGGGTATCCTTACGCGCACATCGGTGACGGTGCCGTCGGCGATCTTGACAAGAATTCCGCCTTCCCCTTCGACCCGTGCGAGCTCGTCAACCTTAATGGCCTTCGTCTTCATGGAGGTCACTTTCTTTTCTGAATGCCTCGGCATAGGCGTTGAATCCGCGGAACGCCCGCATGATATCGTTGCGACCATACCCAAGCTGCGAGAACTGGGTTGACAACGACCCGGTATTCGGATTCTCCATCGGCCCGAAGCAGCCGTAACAACCCCGATGCATCGCGGGGCACAGCGCGCCGCAACCAGCCTGCGTCACCGGCCCGAGGCAGGGCATGCCCTGGGCGATCATAACGCAGACATTTCCCCTGAGTTTACATTCAATACACGCGCTGTGCGTCGGAATATTCGGTTTCCGCTTGTTGATGAACGCACTCAGGACTTCGATGAGCTGAATCTTATTGATCGGGCAGCCGCGCAGCTCGAAGTCCACATGGACATAGGAGCCCACGGGCATCGAACGGTCCAGCGCCGAGATCACTCCCGGCGATGCATAAATAAGACGTGCAAAGTCTTTCACGTCTTTCCAGTTCCGGAGGGCCTGAATCCCGCCGGCAGTGGCGCATGCGCCGAGGGTCACGAGCGCGCGGCACTGTTTCCTGACGTCCCGGATTCGTTCCACATCGGACGGGGTCGTGATGCTCCCCTCAACGAGACCGATATCGTAGGGACCGCGAATCGCCCGTCGTGTGAGTTCCGGGAAGTGGGCGATTTCCACGGCGGAGGCGACCGCAAGAAGCTCGTCCTCGGCGTCAAGAAGCGACAACTGACAACCGTCACACGAGGCAAACTTGAAGACCGCAATTCGTGGTTTCCTGGCCGTCATGGTTACATTTCCTTCTTGTCAAGTAAGGGGCGCACAACCGGCAGGCGAAAGACGGGGCCGTCCTTGCAGACAAAGATCGGGCCAAGCTGACAGTGGCCGCAGAGACCGACGGCGCATTTCATATTGCGCTCGAGCGAAACGAATACCTGCTCGGGCGGAATCCCTCGGCGTTCGAGCTCGTCGAGCGTATATTTCATCATCACTTCCGGGCCGCAAACGAACGCCATCGTTTCCCGGGCGTCGAGCTTGAGATATGAGAAAAGATGCGTTACAACGCCGATGTTCCCTTTCCACGACGAGTCTCCCCTGTCAACCGTCACGATGATCTCCACATTGTTCTGCCTGCTCCACTGCTCCAGTTCAACGCGAAAGAGAAGATCAATCGGGCTCCTGGCCCCGTACAAAAGCATGATGCGGCCGAAATCGGCTCTTCGACGGAGCAGTTCGTACATCACGGGCCGCAACGGGGCGAGGCCGATCCCTCCGGCCACGATACAGACGTCCTTTCCCTTCGCCTCTTCGATCGGCCAGCTCGTCCCGAAGGGACCGCGGATACCGACGATGTCTCCCTTTCTCATCTGCGCAAGGGCGCTGGTGACCGTTCCCACCCGATGAATCGTATGCGCGATCTGAGCAGACTTCCCCGGATCCGAACTGATGGAAATCGCGGCCTCACCGACACCAAAGACATACACCATGTTGAATTGCCCCGCTTTGAATCCGTACCGCTCGGGACGATGGTCAACGTCCAGGACGAGCGTGAATGTATCCTCTGTTTCCCACAGGGTTCGACGGATCTCCGCAGGACACAGCAACATGGGGGCGGGGTCCCTCTTCGTAGCCGTTGCGACAGCGGGCATCATCGGGCGGCCTCCGAGGATAACAGCGCGAGATCAAGGAGCTGTAGACGGGTCGCTTGCAGTCGGTCTTCCATCAGCCGCACAAAACGATCGAGAATTTCATATCCAAAATCGTGATCTGTCTGACACTTGTTCCTCAGACATTCCCCATCAAGCACAATGGCACGGACATCGGCGACCGCCCGTCCGCTAAAATGCCAGCGGTACGGCGAAATGAGCCAGGACCACCCAAGAACTTCACCCGGGCCGACCGTTTGAATTCGAAGAGACCCGCGCGGAGGCATGTCCATCTCCAGAGTGACGCGGCCGCTCCTCAGGAGAAAAAACTTGTCCGCGATTTCCCCTTCCCTGATCAGCAACGACCCTTCAAGGAAATGCGCGTTCGAGGCGCAACCGTTGATCAGTGTCATGTAATCCGGTGAGAGATTCGACAGAAATGGATGCTGGCGAAGGATCTCGGAAAGATTTTCGATATTCATATCCTACTCCTTTCCATGGGTCAACGTGTTCCGTTCCCCTGTCCGGCACAAAGAGACTCCAGATATGAAGTGACATCGATACCAGCGGGACACCATGTCACACACCTCCCGCAACCGACACATCCTGCAGAGCCGAATTGGTCGAGCCAGTACGAAAACTTATGCATGACCCGTTGCCGGAACCGTGCCTTCGTGGAGGGTCGGATATTGCCGCCGGCGACCTTCGTGAAGTCCATGGTGAAACAGGAATCCCAACGTCTCCATCGTTCGGCACTTGAACCGGTGAGCGAAGTGGTCTCCTCGACGGTGGAACAAAAACACGTCGGACACACCATGGTACAATTCGCACACGCAAGACAACGCCTGGCCACCTCGTCCCAGGCAGGATGGTCGAAGAGTTCCGGAAGTACGGCGGCGGCTTTCGCGACATCGACATGGCGCGCTATGCTGGCAATCGCCGCCCGCCCCTGCGTTTCGGCGGAGGCTTCCTCCTCCGCTGAAGAGTGATGATCGGAAACCGCTGCCAGGATCTCTTCTCCGCGCTCCGATCCGGCGCGTGCCAGGAATACATGGTGCGAGGGATCGCACAGCTCCGTAAGGGCGATGTCAAAGCCCTCCCGTGCCTTCGGTCCGCCGCCAAATGACGTGCAGAAACATGTGCCGCCCGGCTCGGCACAATCGACCGCCAGGACAAACAGAGTCGATCGAACCGCACGGTAGTGGGGATCCGGAAACGGGCCTTCAAGGAATATCCGATCATCGAGAGCCATTGCATGAAGATCACAGGCCCGGACACCGATGAACGCCAGCGGAGTCGGCCCCGGGGCAGGTGCTGCAGTCTCTCTCTCGAAACCCTTCCCGTTCTTTCGGAGCGAAAACACCCGCGAGCGCGGAGGCGTGAGAAACTTCTTCCAGGAATCTGGCCCGACCACAAAGCCGAAGACCGAGGCGTCGTTACGCCGCTCCAGGGCGTACGCTCCGGGTTCGTGCCGGTCCTTCCACCCTCCGGGAAGATCCTTGACATGGGCAATCCGATCTATCACGATTGCCTTGTCTCGTATCGTCGGTCCAAGGAGTTGATAGCCGCGCCCGGCCAAAACGGTGAGAACTTCATCGAGATCCCTCAGCTCAAGAGTGAGCATGGGTGCATTCTCGGTAGTGTGAGGAGATGGAAACCTGAAGAACTGCCGCCTTTGGCGAAACCAAAGGGCGTGCCATGGAGAAGAAGTGTCGGTACCGGGAATTAGCAGCTATTCAAATGCGAAACATCTGCTGATTGTCGAAGATGCGAATCCTGCAAACGACAATTCTTACGGATGGAAATGCGTGGATAAACTGATGAGGGACTATACACTATCGATCAGCGCTTACGCCTTGACGAGGGGAGAATTCTTCGAGCAGTCTTCTTTGAAGCCGAACCCGTGGTTTCAAAGGTGAATGCAGACGGGCAGAGTTTCGCGATGCCGCACTCCCCACAGAGCGGCTTCCTCGCCGGACAGGTCTTCCTGCCGTGAAGAATGAAGCTCATCCCGACCTCACCCCACCGTTCGCGCGGGAACAGAACCATCAAGTCTTGTTCAATAGCCACCGGATCTTCGTTTGAGGTCAGTCCCATGCGCTGAGACAGCCTCTGAACATGCGTGTCGACGACAACCCCTTCGTTCTTTCCGAACGCTTCGGAGAGGAGAACATTTGCGGTCTTCCTCCCCACTCCCGGCAATGTGACGAGATCTTCCATCGTTGACGGGACCGAGCCATTAAAGTTTTCGACCAATGCTCTACTGCACCCGATGATATTCTTTGCCTTCATCCGGAAGAAGCCCGTTGAGTGAATATCGCGTTCGAGCTCTGCCGGATCGGCCCCGGCAAAAGACTGTACCGTGGGGTATTTCTTGAAGAGGTCCTTGGTCACAATGTTGACCCGGGTATCCGTACACTGAGCGGAAAGGATCGTCGCCGTGAGCAATTCGAATGGAGACCGGTAATCCAACGCGGTCTTGGCTTCGGGAAATGCCCTGCGGAGTCCGTCAAGAATGGAAATCGCCTTCCTCCGGTCTGCGGAGGTTGGAGCGACCGGCTTGGTTCTCGCCTTTGGCTTCATTGTTCGTCCCTCACAATGTTCATCATCGAAGCTTTTTCCCGCCGGCCCTGGACAAGCGATGCTTACTCTGTACCGAAGATCCTGTCGCCCGCGTCTCCCAGCCCGGGGAGGATGTAACCGTGCCTGTTCAATTTTCGATCGATGACCGTCGAAAACACCTTCACGTCGGGATGGTCGCGGCAGATCCGTTCGATCCCTTCCGGCGCGGCGAGCAGGGTTACGAATCGTATGTGCTTCGCTCCTTTGGCCTTCAAGAACGCAATCGCAGCGCTTCCACTCCCCCCTGTTGCGAGCATCGGGTCGAGGAGCAGAACAATGCTCCGTGAAAGCGAGCGCGGGAATTTCGAGTAGTAGTCTACCGGCTCAAGGGTTTCTTCGTTCCGATACAGCCCGACATGGCCAACCCTCGCCTCCGGGAGAAAGTCCAGGAATCCATCAACGAGCCCGAGCCCTGCCCGGAGAACGGGGACAATGACGATGTCGTCGGCAAGGACGAAACCGGTCGTCGTTTCGAGCGGCGTTCGTACGTTCGTCTGTTTCAGACGGAGATCCCGCGTAACTTCGAACGCCATCACTGTTGCGATGCGACGGAGGGTGGTGCGAAAACGGTGATTGTCGGTTTTGCGTTCACGCAGAACGCTGAGATCCCGCTTAATCAGGGGATGATCAATCAGGACGAGGTTATGCTGCTTCGCCTTAGCGGTCATCTTTCTTCGATTTTCGTTTGAAGGAGAGGAGAATGGGGACGCCGGTGAACGCATAGTGATCCCGCAGTCTGTTTTCGAGAAAGCGGCGATACCCGTCGTCGACCAGGTTGGGATTGTTGCAGAAAAAGGCAAAGACCGGAGGGGCCGTCCGGACTTGCGTGATGTAATTGACTTTAATCTCCTTCCCGCTTCTGCTGTGCGGAGGGCGGTGCCGGATTTCCTCTCCCAGCGTGGCATTCAACTCGCTCGTCGCGATCCGCCGCTGTTGTTCCGTGTTCGCCGCTTTCGCGAGGTCGAGGACTTTGAACACCCGCTGATGTTCGAGCGCCGAAATGAACACGATCGGGAGGAAATCGAATAGCCGCAATCGTTCTTTCAGCGCCTTTTCGAACAAGAGTGCTGTCTGGGATTCCTTCTCGATCAAATCCCACTTGTTCACGGCAATCACGGCAGGCCGGCGCCGCTCCATCGTCGTTTCGATAATTCGCAGGTCCTGATGTTCGAGTCCCTGCGTCGCGTCAAGGAGAATGATGGCAACGTTGCAGCGATCGATGCTTTTCAGCGTCCGGACGGTGCTGTAGAATTCGACGTTCTCCTTGATCTTACTCCGCCGTTTGAGTCCCGCGGTATCGACCAGGATGATCTCGTCTCCTTGATAGCGCAGGATCGCATCGATGGGGTCGCGAGTGGTCCCAGGGATATTCGTGACAATATGCCGATCCTCCCCCAGGAGGGCGTTCACGAACGAGGATTTCCCTACGTTGGGCTTCCCGATAACGGCGATCTTCAGCTCTTCCGGATTGGTTTCAGTTGCCTCATTTTCGGAGATCGCGTTTGTGATGGAATCGAGCAGATCGCCGATCTTCCGTCCAAGGAGCGCGGAAGTCGGGTAGGGATCTCCCAGTCCGAGAGAGTAGAAGTCTCCGACCGTACTTTCCACCTTTTCATTGTCCGCCTTGTTCACGATCAGGAAGACCGGTTTCTCCGACCGGCGAAGCGTTTCCGCGATATCACGGTCGGAAGGCACGACGCCGTCGTGGGCGTCGACGACAAAGAGGATGCCATCGGCCTCCTGGATGGCGATGGACACTTGTTCCCGGATCGCTGCCTCAAAGACGTCTTCGGAGGCAGGGACAAAACCACCGGTATCAACCAGGGTGAAGTGCTTTCCCGCCCACTCTGCATTCGCATAATGCCGATCACGGGTAACGCCGGGCATGTCGTTGACAATCGCTCTCCGGTAACCGATAATCCGGTTGAAGAGCGTGGATTTGCCTACGTTCGGCCGTCCGACAATGGCGACGAGATACTGATGCATGGAGATAGGCGGATGTTGATGTTACCGGTCTGATTTTTCTTCTTCCGGAAGGAAGCGCTTCAACGCGCCAAGGTCCCGGGTAAGCTGATCGAACCCTCCTGCCTTGGAGATAAATCCGGCGGCGCCGAGGGCTCTGGCGAGTGACGAATCTTCATCCCGACTCGAGCTGCTGATGACGACAACGGGAACTTCGGCAAGGGCGGCATCCGACTTCATGGCATGCAGCACCTCCCTTCCGCTGACTTTCGGCATGTTGAGATCAAGGAGAACGAGGTCGGGGATCTTCCCGCCCTTCATCGCCTCAAGCTGGGTGAGTGCTTCTTTGCCGTCTCGCGCAACCCGGATATCCGCCTTCAGACCGGAACGCTCGAGAATTCGTCTGGTCAGGCGCAGGTGGTCATGATTGTCTTCAACGAGCAATATGGTCGGAAGAACGGTCATTGCAACGATAGGATACCGCTAATTTGGGTGAGTTTCAATTGCCATTCAAGAAAGGAATTCGTATGGTTTCTTTGATCATCCAACGAGGTCCGGTTTATGATTGTTTCAATGCATCCGGCAAACCCCGAGCCGCGATACGTTCGGAAAGCTGTCGAGGTCCTGAGCGCCGGAGGCATCATCATTTATCCGACCGACACCGTTTATGGGATCGGTTGTAGCGTTGAAAACAAGAATGCGATTGAGCGCATCTACCTTGTCAAGAAAATGAAACCGGGGAAGCCCTTCAGTTTTGTCTGCTCCGATCTCACGCACATCAGTGAATATGCGCATGTGAGCAATCCCGCGTTCAAAATCATGAAACATCTCATCCCGGGGCCCTACACGTTCATCCTTCCCTCGGCAAAGATGAAGGCGCTGCCGAAAATCCTCGTTTCGAAGCGCAGAACGGTCGGAATTCGCGTCCCGGACAGTCGGATCACCTTGGAGATCGTCAAAGCGCTCGGGCATCCGGTCCTGAGCACGAGCGTCAGCATCGGGACCGGCGCAATGCTCAACGATCCTCACGAGATCGCCGACAACTTCCGGAACCTGGTCGATTTGATCATTGATGCCGGCCCGCTTTCTTCGGAACCATCGAGCATCCTCGACCTGACCGGAGACACCCCGGTCGTTGTGCGGGAAGGCGCGGGAGATGTTTCGATGTGGGTATGATCAAGAAGCGGGTGAGTCAGCATGAGAGTCCCGATGGCAATCAGGAGGGACCCCCGAGGAGTCTTCGACCGTCAGTTCTCTACCGATTGCTCAGCGTGTTCGTGAAGTTCGACAAGTGTCGCACGCTGCTCGCCGAGCTTGCTGAAGTAAATAACGATCCACATCTTTTTCGGCGGTCCGGTTCCTTCCGCATCAACGAGGACGTTGGAATAGTGCCATCGTCCTTCCGCATTGCGGGTGTAGAATCCGTTCGGGGTTCCGAGCTTCGACCGGATTTCATCTCTGGTCATTCCCTGCAGGGCAAGGAGCTCACGCTCCGTCCATACGTGGCGCTCAACGGGCGCAGGCTCCTGAGTGCAAGAAGCGAAGAGGAGGGGCAAACAGAGGAACAGTGCCGGAATCAGAAGGACGATGCGAGAATGTCGCTTCATGAGGTTGGACGTTTGAAGCATAATAACGAGGAGCAACGGAAATGTCAAGATCCGCCGGACGCAACTTTCCTGCTGGCAAGATTGCTTGAACAGTCCCGCCCCGTTATTTCCCGGGAACCGCTGCCCGCGATACGAACTCCCGCTCCCGTTCAAATGTCTCCGGTGCAAAGAGCGCCTCATCCGATTCGTCCGCTGACATGCCGGATTTCGTGAAACGTGCCAGCAACGTGTACATCGTCGGAACAAGAACGAGCGTCAGCACGGTGGAAAAGAACAACCCCCCCACGACGGCAAGACCGAGTGGTCGACGGGATTCCGCCCCTGCGCCGATTCCTATCGCGATGGGAAGAACACCGAAAATCGTCGCGAACGACGTCATGAGGATCGGGCGCAGGCGGATGCTCGCGGCTTCGACGACGGCATCCACGACAGTGCTCCCGCGTTTCCGGAGTTGATTCGCGAATTCCACGATAAGAATGGCGTTCTTGGTCACGAGCCCGATCAGCATGATCAGTCCGATTTGCGAATAGATGTTCAGACTCTGACGAAAAACATACAGTGTGAGAAGCGCGCCGAACACGGCCAGGGGGACCGAAAGCAAGATCGTAAACGGATGAATGAAACTCTCGAACTGCGCCGAGAGGACAAGATAGATGAAGACGATCGCCAGAAGAAACATGAGGTAAAGGCCGGAATTCGATGTTTTGTATTCCAGAGATTCCCCGGCGTATTCCCTTTTCACTCCTGCAGGGAGCTTTGTTGCCGCGACGCGGTCCAGATCGGCAAGGGCCTGACCGATAGTTGCGCCAGGAGCCAGATTGGCGGTGATTGTTGCCGAACGTACTCTGTTGTAGTGGTTCAACTCTTTCGGCGCAACCGTTTCGCTTACCTTCACGACATTGGCCAGCTGCACCAACCCTCCCGGGGCGCGAACGTAAACATCCTTGATGACATCAGGCGTCGACCGGTCGTGCGCTTTCATCTGAAGGATCACATCGTATTGTTTCGTCCCACGTTTGAAATTTGTCACCACCCGGCCGCCCAGAAGTGTCTCCAGCGTTGATCCAATCTCCGAGACCGACACCCCAAGAGCAGAAGCGCGGTCACGATCGACGGTGATGTCCAGTTGCGGCTTGTTCAGGTGAAGATCGGTATTCAGGTTGATCATGTACCCCAACCGGGTCGCTTCGCCCATCATTGTTCCCACCGCACGGTTCAAGTCATCGTAGTTGTCACCTTCCAGCACGTATTGCACGGGACTCGAGTTCACATCGCCGCCGATACTCGGTGGATTGATGACGAACGCGAGGACGCCGGGAATGGCGAGAAGCTGGGGAAACAGTTCGCGCACGATCTCCTGCTGGGACTTTTCACGTTGGTCGCGTGGTTTGAGAGCAAGGAACAAAAATCCATCCGTCACCGCGCCGGGTCCGCCAAACCCGAGCCCCGTCGCCGAAAAGACTGCGCGGCTTTCCGGAAGGGCCAACAACCGCTGTTCCACTTGCTTCATATATTCATCGGTATACCGCAGGGTAGAACCTTCCGGCGCGAGTACAATCCCGAATCCGATTCCGCGGTCCTCAATGGGGACCAGTTCACTGGGGAGCAACAGGAAGAACACCGCGCTGGCTCCGACGGCCAGGACCGCGGTGGCGATCATGGTTTTCGGCCTCCGGATCGCAGCCCGCAGAATCCGATCATAAATCCTGTTCACTGACTCAAAGAAGGCGTCAAAGCTCCGCGAAGCCCATCCGGTACCAGTGTGATGGAGCGGTTTCAGTATTTTCGACGCCAGCATCGGGGTAAGGGTCAGGGCGACGAATCCGGAAATGAGGACGGCGACCGCCACCGTCATTCCGAATTCGTTGAAGAGGCGTCCGACAGATCCCGTGAGAAACGCCAGCGGCACGAAGACCGCGACAAGGGTGATCGTTGTCGCGACAACGGCGAACCCGATTTCATTGCTCCCATCGAACGCAGCCCGAACCCGTGATTTTCCCATTTCCATATGCCGGTAGACGTTTTCCAGCACAACGATCGCGTCATCGACAACGAGGCCGATGGCGAGCACAAGGCCGAGCAGGGTCAGGATATTGATCGTGAAACCCGCAAAATAGGCGACGGCGAGCGCCCCGATGATGGACACCGGGATCGCAAGCGCCGGAATCGCCGTCGCGCGAAGACTTTTTAGGAACGCGAGAACAACGAGGACCACGAGGCAGATCGCAATGATCAGTGTCTGTTGCACCTCGTGGATGGAATCGAGGATAAAAGTGGACGAGTCGTATGCTACGTCGAGCTTCATCCCCTCCGGGAGGAGTCTTTCAAGATCCGGCAATGCGCCCCGCACCGCTGCAGCCACATCGATCGTGCTGGATTTCGATTGTTTGACGATGCCGAGCCCTATCGCCTGCTGGTTGTTGTATCGGACGGCGGTGCGTTCATCCGCAGCGCCGACAACCACCTCTGCGACATCGCGCAGGCGCACAAGATCGTTTCCTTTTTGCGACACGATGATCGCGCCGAACTCCTCCGGTGAGGCCAGTTCACCGTTTGTGCGGACAGCGAATTCCCGTTCGTTGCCTTCGACGCGACCACTTGGGATCTCCGCGTTTTCCTGGCGAACGGCATTTTCCACATCCTGCGCTGTCAATCCGTGCGCGGCAAGCCGGAGTGGATCGAGCCAGACGCGCATCGCATAGCGTCGTTCACCACCCAGAATGACCGAGCCGACACCGGGAAGCCGCTGCAGCCGCTCCTTTAAAACGCGGTCCGCGACATCGCTCAGCTCGAGGCCGGTATGGTGATCGCTGGAGAGCGCAAGCCAGACAATCGCCTGCGCGTTTGCATCAACCTTGGAGATGATCGGGTCATCGATTTCGCGGGGAAGACTCCCCCTGACCCTCGACACCCGTTCGCGGACGTCGTTCGCCGCTTCGTCCACATTCCGGTTCAGTTCGAATTCGATGGTGATAACTGATCCCTCTTCACGACTGGAGGAGCTGATCGTCTTGACACCCTGCAACGTCGCGAATTGCTCTTCGAGGACGTTGGTGACTTCCGTCTCGATGACGCTCGGACTCGCGCCGCGATACGTCGTAACCACCGAGATGATCGGCGGGTCGATGTCGGGGTATTCACGCACCGGCAATCGGAGAAACGCAACGAGGCCGAACAGCACGATCGCAAGGCTCATGACGCCGGCAAAGACCGGACGCTTGATTGCAGATTGACTGAGTTTCATTGGCTTTCCTACCGGGGTTAATGTCCTGCGGCGACATTCTGCCTGTCGACCGGCATTACCTTTGCGCCATCGAAGAGCTTTTGATGTCCCGCCCTGACCACGAGCTGTCCCGCACTGAGTCCGCCGGCCACTTCGACAATGTCTGCAAGCCGCGTTCCGAGAGTGACCGGCGCCCGGGCCGCTGTACTGTCGGACTTCACGATGTAAACGAATGACTGGTTGCCGTTGGCAAACACACATTCATTCGGAACCGTCACCGCATCAGGACGACTGCGGAGGATCGCGAACACGTCTGCGGACATGCCCGGCCTGAGCCGCCGACCCGGGTTGTTCACTCTCGCGATGACGGTCGCACAACGCGTCGTTGCGTCGAGAACGGGATCGATCGCAATGATACTCCCTGACAGCGTCAGGTCGGCGAACGCAATTGTCGATACTTTCACCTGCGACCCCTGCTTCAGCTCCGAGAGGTAACGTTCCGGGGCGGAAAATGAGACCCGCATGGCGTCAATGTTTGCAAGCTCCGTAATTGCCTGGCCTGCCCGGAGAAAAGTCCCGACACTAATCCTGCGGGCCCCGGCTATCCCGTCAAACGGCGCCACGATTTTCGTTTTTGCCAGCCTCGCCCGCGCAAGCGAGAGATTGGCATCAGCGACTTTCAACGCTGCGGCCGCGTCGTCAAGGTCCTGTGGCGACCCCGCCTTCTGGTCGACGATCGCCTTCACCCTTTCATAGGTGGAGTGGCTTTGTTCGTGCAAGGCCTCTGCGCGGGCGTACTCTGCCGCCAGCTGGTCGTCATCCAGCCGCGCGATCAGGTCTCCTTTCCTGATCAGGCTGCCTTCCTTGAACGGGAGGGATTCGACCGCCGCATCGATTTCCGACACTACGGTGATGGCATCGTCGGCCTGGATGCTTCCCACGGCTTCAAATCGATCCTCGATCGGCCGGATTTCAGCGCGGGCGACTTCGACCGGCGTCGGCGGCATCGAGAATCGGCCGCTGTCCGCCTGCTGGCCCGAACACCCCGCGATGAGCGATCCGAGCACCAGGGTCATCGCGGCGAGAACCACCGGCCGTGTCGTCCCCGTCCGACGACGACTCTTCAGTTTCGTTTCCATGTGTTTATTCCTTCCAGTTCAGTTCTGTGCCGTTATAGTTTCTTCTCTGTCCGGTAGGAACCGGAAGTTAACGCCTTCAGTGAAGCAGCGGCCTTTGCGGAGCGAACCAACTCCTGCGAATAGCGTTGTTCGGCGACTGCGAGATCCTCGCCCAGCCGCACGAGTTCGAACGCCGTCGTGCGACCATTCCGGAATTCAATAAGCCCGATTCTCACCTGGTCCTGTGCCGCCCGTACACCATCGCGCGCGACCTCGAGCCGCCGTTCGCCATGTTCCAGATCCCGGCAGACAGCGCGCACTTGACGTTCAAGGGCCCGCGATTTTTCGAGATACGACTGTTGGGCCCCCAGGACATCCGCGTCCAACCGGTCTTTTTCCGCCAATCCGCTACGGAAACCGATGGGAATGGTTACCTGAACACCGAGGCTCCAATTCGGGAAATCACGTTTGTAGACCTGTCGCAGGGCATCGGAGAAACCCGGAGCCGCGGCAATTCTGAGCGTATCGGTTCCGAAAACGACATCCTGCGTATGGCCCCCCAGTCCATTCCCTCCTATCGATCCCACGAGATCCACGCTCGGCAATGCCTCCCATCGTGCGGCATCGGAAAGCGATGAGGCCGCGTCGACATCCCTTTGCGCAGCAAGAAGATCGAGATTGGCTTGTAGTGACTGTCGAACGAGAGAATCCACCGAGCCGACTCCGGGACTGATCGGCGGTTCATCGGTTGTTCGGAACCGGGTATGCCCTCCTCCCGGGCGCTCCCCAATCAGCGATGCAAGGCGGTCGGACTGCTGATCGAGCGATTCTTCTTTGTCGAGAAGCTGGAGCTCTTGTTGGGCAAGAAAGGTTCTGGCATTTGCAATTTGATCAGGTCCAACAAGCCCGGCCTTCGCACGCAGCTCTGTCTCCTTCAGAAAGGCCGTGGCGCGGTCACGCGTAAGCATTTGCACGGCGTAGTCTCGCTCTGCGGCATAGACATCCCAGTACGTTTGTTCTACATCACTGTTCAGGGCAAACACCCGCTGGTCGTAGCGCGCCTTTTCGCCTTCCAACTGATTTTCAGCATGGCGGAGGGCTTTACTTGCCGAAACCGTGAACCCTCCAAGGAGCGGCTGTCGGAGCGACAGAAGTCCGTAGACATCAAATTCCGGATTCAAGAACGCAAATGTGGAATTTGTCCCGAGACGGGTTGTATTGAGCGAGAGCTCAAGTTGCGTCCCTGTCGGGAGGTTCATGCTCAAACCGCCTTGTGTGAGAGTCTGTTGCGTCGATAGAACCGGCGCCCCCGAGAAAAAGGAAGCCGTCGGAAGTTGTTGATCTGAATAGGTCATATCGAAGAAGAGCCTGGGGTCGAATGCCCCTCGTTCTCTTCGTGCGACGGCATCTGCCGCCTGATATTCCGCCTGCGCCATCCGGACGGAGGTCGCATGGTCCGCTGCAGAAGCCCGCGCCTGTTCGAGAGTGAGGGTGGTGCCGGGGAGTTCGAGAAGGATTGCGTGCAATGCGCTGTCGGGTTCAACGCTCGCCTGTCCGAAACTCGACGACAGAATGCACGTCATAAGAACCGACGTTGCAGCGAAACGGATGATATTCGACTTCACCTGTCGTTTCCTGAAATATGAATGAAACACAAAGAAATAGAGGATACGGTCTGAAAGGTAGGCGGTTCCCCGGCCTCGTCCGAAGAGGGCCGGACGAGAATACCCGAGTAGAGTTTTAACACCAGCCGATCCTTCAAGATTCCATCCGGTTCTCGCCGCCGTCGCTCCCCGCGCAAGGCGGGTGCGATCATGTCTTGGTTTTTGGTTCTGCCCGCACATTCATGACAGACGGCGAAAGCAAAACAGGACAGGAAATATTGCTCTCTGGTGATCAGTAATCGATCGGCGCGGCTCATTTTCGACAAAGGAGAAGCACCTCAGAGCACTCAATCGGGTTGGACCCACGGGGACTATTGTCGAATAATCGAATTCGGGATGGAATGCAGCCAAGAGGAAAGACAAGTCGAAAATCACGTTACGACGGAAGGAGCAAACGCGGTGAATTGGACAGGCAGGAACAAACCTTGAGATGGCCCGAAGAAATGGAAGGCGTTCCCACTTCTCCTTTGAAGGCATGCAATATCAGACGCTGTACTCGTACTGCTAAGTCGGGGCGGGGGGATTCGAACCCCCGACCTCTTGGTCCCGAACCAAGCGCGCTAGCCGGGCTGCGCTACGCCCCGTAATTCCTTCGTTATCAGCCGTTCAATGAATCCGCGGCTCTTGTGCTTCTTGATTTCCAACTCCCTCCGGCACGCTTCACTGCGTGTCGGCACCTCTTCTGCGTAGACCAACCTCCAAGGGCCTCGGCCACGTGTGGCCGGAACCCGTCCATCATTGTGCCGTGCCAGCCGCTCGTGTAGATCCTCTGTCTGACCCACGTAAAACATGCCGCTCGTGTCGCTCTGCAGGATATAGACACTGAACACGGTTCCCTCTTGGTCCCGAACCAGTCCAGCGCGTCCCGACCGCAGGTCGGGATCCTCATTTCGACCTTGGCGTTAGCTTCGCCCGCTCCGCGTTCTCGCTAACGCCAGTCGAAATGGGACTAGCCGGGCTGCGCTACGCCCCGTAATTCCTTCGTTATCAGCCGTTCAATGAATCCGCGGCTCTTGTGCTTCTTGATTTCCAACTCCCTCCGGCACGCTTCACTGCGTGTCGGCACCTCTTCTGCGTAGACCAACCTCCAAGGGCCTCGGCCACGTGTGGCCGGAACCCGTCCATCATTGTGCCGTGCCAGCCGCTCGTGTAGATCCTCTGTCTGACCCACGTAAAACATGCCGCTCGTGTCGCTCTGCAGGATATAGACACTGAACACGGTTCCCTCTTGGTCCCGAACCAGTCCAGCGCGTCCCGACCGCAGGTCGGGATCCTCATTTCGACCTTGGCGTTAGCTTCGCCCGCTCCGCGTTCTCGCTAACGCCAGTCGAAATGGGACTAGCCGGGCTGCGCTACGCCCCGTTACCGGGATATCTTTCAGAATGCAAGGAGTACGAAGTAGGGAGTAGGGAGTAGGAAGAAAACGGTCGCCTTCAGACTACCCGATTTCAATCTCCTTGCCGTTGTTGCTTTGCAATCAACTGTGCGATGACCGAACGGCTCGGGTAAACCAACCTCCTGGGCCTCGCGCTGCCAGCACCCGACTATCTTAATGCTGCATCAGCCGGTCGACGTACAATCAAACTCAACCCATCGCCGATCCTGGAATCTGGCACGCGACCACAGGTTTTTAATGTAAGGATCTTCCCATTTTCATGCAACTCGACAACCGCAAAAACTCATTTTCGGAAAGGAAGAACCGACGAAATCACATCAATGACCAATTCTTCCCGCCGATGATATAGCGGACGCAATCCTCCAGGTCGAGAGACCTTGAGATAATTGGTCCAATGAACGGTATATTGACGAACGGCATGATTGTCTTTTACCAATCGCCCACCTCACCGTATCACGAGTAGATCACGCTCCCCCTCACGAACGCTGAACCCATGACCGACAGGTCTCTTCAAGACGATGTCGCAAAGAGTAAGCACGGAGACGAGAAGGCCTTTTCACGCATTGTGCGGGAGTGCTACCCGATCGCTTATCGATTCGCCCGGCATATCCTGGGCGACAACCAGGAGCTCGAAGATATCGTGCAGGAGGCATTCGTCCGCATCTGGAAGAACCTCCACCGCATCGACCCTGGAAAGAAATTCACCACTCTCCTCTATAGGATTGTGAGCAACATTTGCATCGACCGGTATCGTGCACGGCATACGATGATCCGGGCTTCCTCCGTGATGGAGGGGGAACTTGAAGAATACGGGTCCACGGAACGGATCGACGACCATCAGGCAAATGTTCAGCTTGCCTCGATTGTCCGCCAACTGATGCTTGAACTTCCCCCGAAGCAAATGCTGGTGTTTTCACTCCGGGACCTCGAGGATCTGCCGGTGGAAGAGGTGATACAGATTACCGGTTTTTCCAGGAATGCCGTGAAAGCGAATCTCTATCATGCCCGGGCGGCTATACGCCGGGCGCTCCGGATTCGGTTTTCCATTAGCAGGGACTCCCTATGACTTGCGGGCATGCGAAGATGCTTCTCCATCTGAATCGACCAGGCGAGCTTTCGGAGAAGGAACGTGAACGACTTCGAGTGCACCTCTCGACCTGTGTTGCGTGCCGCCAGGAATTCGACGCGGTTGGACACTCCGGGTTGGAAAGGTTTTTTTCCCGCCTTGATGGAGTCGAAGATATTCCGGTCGAACGCAATCTCGCCGACATCATGGCCGCAATCGACGACCTCCGGTCTTCCGGGAAACGTTCTTCCACATCCACTGAACGATTCTTCCAATTTCTCCTCTCGCCTCGATTCCGTTATGCTTCTGCGACGGCGGCCGTGACATGCCTTTTGACATTGATTCTCCAGGGGGTGTTCCTGGTTCGCGATCTCTCACACATTGAAGCGCAGATGACGACAGCGCGAACAGCAATGCCGTTGTCCCTGCTTCCGCCTTCAGTCTCAACGCGTTCTCTGTTCTACCAGTGGATCGGAAAGGACCCACACCTGATCCCTCTTGCCACAGCCGAACTTGGGCTTCGCGCGAAACCACCCGTCCCGACGAACAGATAGGGAGCTGAACCAATGAAACACCATCGATCCCGCTTTCCTCTCATGGCAGCTCTGGCATGCTCAATCGCAATTTCCGGTTGTCTGGAAATCGAAACGACGACACGCGTCGAATCGGACGGGTCCTTGCGCAGAATTCAAGCGGCCAATGAACGGTCCGCCGAGAAGACACACGGGATCTTTCCATCGGAAATCGACTCGACATGGACAGTGGTCAACGGTGATTCCGCGGGAGTCAAGGCATCTCGCCTCTTTTCGTCGGCAGACGAGTTCAACCGGGCGCTCGATGACACCGCGCATCCGAAGGGGATCTGCGTCCACGCCTCACTCGAAAAACACTTCTCGGGATTTTTCGTGGAATTGACGTACCGTGAAACCGTCCGAAGGTATTCCCCGTTCGGCGGTCCGCCGATCGATGACTTTGTGTCGCCGGAGGAGGTCAAGCAGATCCGGGAGTGCCGATCGGACAAGGACGGTGAAATGACTCACGCCGATTCGGTAGCCGCAGAAGCGATCAAGGAGCGATTCATGGTTTGGATGGGGGCAAACAATCGAGCGGCGTTCGATGCATATTGTACCGCCCTGAGAGAGGGTGTGCGAATACTCCATGACCCGACACTCCAACCCGAAGATATCTCCGCCCACGCGCAGGCCGTATTTGACCGGTGTTCCGATCTATCGTACAGTTCCGGCAACATCTGGCGGCTGGATTCAACGTTTCAGGTTGTACTCAAGAATCCGAAAGTCAAGGACGCAGTTGCCGCGAACGCAAAGGGGTTTGCCGCCTTTCGTTCGAAGTTGGACGTCCAGGACCGTCTTGTCTATTCGTGGGATGCTTCGTCGATCGAAATGCCGGGGGTTATTGTCGCAACGAACGCCCGCGCAATCGAAGGAAACAAGGCCATCTGGAAAGACATCGGGTTCTCAGCTTGGGTGAGCGGCGCGGACCTCCAGGTGACTTCGCGGGTTTTGAACTGGTGGGCGGTAGGCGGAGCCGCATTCCTTGTGCTCCTGTCGATTACGCTAACCGTCATCGTCTGGGTGAGGAAACGACAATCCGGATTCTGAAACGGAACATTGCACGACGCTGAGTTTCGGGAAACCGGAGATGTCATCGGAAGATCTGCAGCTGACCGTCTCTCTCGAAAGCGAAATCTGTGCACAGCAGTCTCATCTTCGCAAGTGTCCAGAAGTATCCGGGCTTGATGGCTGACTTCGCCACGGCCTCTGTGAAAAGGTAACTCTCCCCCGGCGCAAGGACCTGCATCTGTGGTTCGGCCAAAGGAGAAAGGTCGGTTGCGTAGACGATGGTCGTCGGTGGATCGAAATTCAAGTCCCAGAGCTCAAGCGCGATACGCTGGGTGTTCGGGAAATGCAGTGTCACGGCCGTAGCAGTCCAGTTTGTAACCCGTAGTTGAAAAACATAGGTTGCTGAGGATAGATCTGCACCCCCATAGTCGGGGATGATTTCTCCTTTCACCGGAATATTCCTGTCATACACGTCGAACACAACATTCTGCACAGCGAAATCCCCTGCCAGCATCCCCATCTGCAAATGATACGTTCCAGCGCCGAGGACCCCGGGTACGCCTTTTGAATCCACAACCGAATGATCCCAGGAATACTGGAGGACCTTCTGATCTCCCGCGTTCAACGAGATGGATGACGGTGGAGAGGAGTCAGGGAAATCCCGTGGGTAATAAACGCTCATCGGGTAGAAATAATGGAATCCCGGAACATTGTCCTGAGAGACGGTAAACCAGAATTGAGCACCGTGCGGGAACGATAGTGTCCGCACCAGCTCCGTCGGATTCCTCAGAGTGTACTTGAGCGTAATCGGTTTGTCCAAAGGATAACTTGAATCGTTGATAGCATACTCCGCCACCACGCCTCTCCACAAAGCCCCTTCCTGGAAGATACGGCTCGCGACACTGTTAAGAATTTGTACGAAACCGATCAGCACGGGGTATTTGGGCGTTCGTTCCTGCATAAGAGCACATCCGTCGACAGAAACGATCTTTGTGCCCCGAAGATCGGTCCATTGGATCAGAAAGGTAAAATCGTCAGCACATCCTCCCCGAAGAGTGTCCGGCTGAACCCAAATGTTCCGGGCCAGGTTCGACAATGCAGATTGCTCTGTGGTGGTTAACTTTCCTTGAATTGGCGGATAGGCCGAACCGAGGATGACTGCTCCCGATGGATCGATGCTCAGTTGAGTATGGATTCCACCAGCAAACCCCCCGGACACAGTGAACTCCACACTGAACCGGCCGAAGATAGATGTGTCATCGGGGGCGTTCACGGGCTCATCGTTCCGACACGACAGGAATGCCGCCATCAAGAACAACGCAAGAACAACGTGTGCTTTTTGCATCGAGCGATCTTCTCTTAGGATGTCATTACCACGAAGGCTCAGCAAGTTTTCCGATGAAAAGGATTGTTCCGGTGTCGTGTTCCCGGATCACGTAGACAAATGGTCTGTCCAGCACGATTACAGGAATGGCTCCATTTCCTCCCTCTGTGGCAGTTGTCCGCATTCCCACGGACGTAACGGCCGCAGCTTCCGTCCCTTCTTCATCGACTTGAATGAATGTCTTGTGCAACACTTCGCTGATCGCGAGATTCCCCCGTCGATCGATCCCCGAAAAATCCGCCGCGTTGGTGAAGGCGATTCCCATGCCGAGATCAGCGAGGTTCGAATTCAACTTTGCGTAATACGAGAGTTTGAATTTCGGCATATGAATCTCGACTTGCGACGCGGCAAGACGATTCGTCCAGTTCTCCCAGAGGTCCCGCGTCATGCCGGAAATGAACTGATCGATGTCGGTCCCGGCCGGCGGAAGGAGGACAGTCATGCTGAACCCCCCGCTCCCGTAGGGACGATCCGCGCACTGCAACCCATTGTCATCGAAGTAGCCGGCGGTATCCGTCGCAATCATCATGCGACAGGGAACTGTGGTCCCGCCCGAGAGTGTGAACGATTCATCCTTTGTCGCAGCGGAATCAAACCGTTGTGTCCAGCTCCCTTTGAAATAGACCGCATTGATCAGGTACATCACGATATCCGTGGGAACGGGATCCGGCACAATCGATGGGATTTTCCCGTGCGTCGCGTCGCTGACCCATCCATTAATAATGCCCCCTGCCGAGGGGTCTGTAAAGTTGAGACTCCGGATTTGCGCATTGAAGTATGCCGCATTCACGTCCCGAAAGGATTGTTCGACCTGCAGCGACGGCCGATACCAGATCGAATTTCCGATTTCCATTTGAACGACCGGGTCGACTTGAGTCAGCCCGCGAATCAGATCGGCATACGTGGCATTGATATCTTCGTCTCCCATGCCGGTGAAACCCAGCGTTTGTTCCATTGCGTCCTTGGTCGCCCCTCCCGCTCCATTCAGTGTCATCCCGAGGGCCATGGAGACACTCAGCGGGGAGATAAGGAGGTTCTCTCCGACCGTGGTTTTGTTGATGTCCCGAAAGAGGTTCAGGCCGAAGGTGTTCCCTGAAATTACCACCGCCCGCTGAAGCGATGTGAGAGGCGGCATCGGATGCGGCGATGGGACCGGAACATCTGTACCGAACTCGGAACAAGTCATGGCGGAGAAGCTCACAAGGACAATGAGCGTGTGCATCATCGTTTTGTTCATTGACATCGTCCTAAATGTTTCCGGGATATACAACAAACTGGATTGGAACCGGCTTCGAGGAGGAGATCCGGCCGAAAACGCCGCCATCGGCCTCCGCATGATAGATCCCCGGCTCCAAGACAATTGACTGTGAATTCCAAGGGGTGTTCGGCCCTCTCCAGTCATACGTCATGGACTGCCCGCTCGCCAGAACCCCGCCGAGAACAACTTGAGCAAAGAGCAGCCCGTCGACCGACGTTGCGACGACGGAATCGCCGCTCTTGATCTTCAGAACGACGGGGATCCCCGTATAATGGTACGTTAACGGCCCGTCCGAGGTGTTCGTTAGCCCAAAATGAACGATGATCGTATCACCGATGGTGAACGCAGTACTTCTCCAGCCGGAGACATTGATCAACGTAAAATCGACGGAGACACCATCCGCATCGGGGGACGTTCCGGGGTCACACGAAGGCAGGAGGACCATCGCAAACGCGAGAAGGAAGGTAAGTCGCACCGCGGAAACTGTCATGGAAGTTCCCTGAAGGGTGTGATTGGCGTTGGGGCCTCAAGCGAGTGCAGACGATTCACGGTGGTCGATAAACCTCTGCACTCGCCCCATTCTAATTTGGCCTCGTTATGAAGGAAAAAGTATACGGACTTCTCATGTGGACGCCATACATATCCGCCGCTCCGGCACTGACGGTGACCGTGTATTTGGTGTTGGGCTGAAATGATCCTGACGGTGTAAAGACAACCTGACTTGGATCCGTATACGGTGCGGATCCGGCATAGGCCAGCGTCCCGGAGATCGCAGGAGATATCGAAAACGCCGATTGCGCTGAACTCAAGGGGATGTAGTTGTTGAAGCTCACGACGACCTGCTGCGATTGTCCGACAAAGAGGTCTGCGTTCGCAGGCGATGTGTAGGTCACCTGGAACGGCGCCACCCGGAAGGAGAACGTAAATGGCTGGCCGAGCGGATTCCCGTCCTTATCCTGAGCCGTCCCGGCGATGCTTACGGAAATCGTCGTGTCCGACATAAACGGTCCGCCGGTATAGATCCTTAAAATGTTGGCGTCGGGCCAGAGAAACGTCTTGCTCAACGGCGGTTGAATGCTCGTCGCAGACTCTGTCGTCCCTTGATCCATTCTCCTCGGAAAAGTGATGTCGATCCCTCTATTGCCCAGCGGATTCACATTGATGTCGCCGTCGGCGGGATTGGTTTGAATCCCGTAGATCGTCACATTCGACTGGACCGTCCGGAAGCTGAACTGCAGAGGGAACCGAAGAGCGTTGCCCGAGGTGTCGTGCGCCGTCGTGGCAAGAGTCACGGTATACAGGGTGTCGGAATAGGAATCCTTCTGTGCCATCGAATAAGTCAGCGACGTAATCTTGCTGAAGGTCGTGATGGTCGCCCCGGGCTGAAAATCTCCCGCGGGATTCCTGGAATACAGAGAGGTCAGCGGGGCCTGCGTGAAGTTGCCCCACAGGAATATCCCGGTGCTCGGCGGATTCGTCGAGAATGCCTGCTCAACGCTCTGACGGTCCATCGGATGCGTGAACATGATCGAAATCGTGATCCTTCCATATTGCCAGTTGGAGACGATTTCACTGTTATCCACGGGATATGTCTGATCGACAAGGTCGGGGACGGTGGAAAGATCGATGCTGCCCGCGTAAACGACTGACCCTCCGGGCACGGCGAGGTTCGTTCGCGTATAGATACGGTAGTTTTCCGCCCGCACCGTGATATCGTAGTTGCCCGCCCGGAGATCGCGGAAGGCGAACGAGCCGTCGGTCGGACTGACGGCGACGGAGTCAATGGCGCCCACCTGACTCACAATCACGATCGCCTTGCTGTCAGCTTGAATGACCTTACCGACAATGTCTCCATGGAGCAGGTCGTTGGTAAATTCTTTCGGAACCTGATACTGGACAATCTCGTCTTTGCAGCCGAAAGAGACCGTCAACGCGATCAGCATTAGAACTGCACGTGCTTTCATGCTTTACCTCCCCTAGAATCTCACTGTCAAACCCAGCGATGGGAACAACGGAAAGAGCTTCAGATCCTGAAGTGAAGCCTTCCACCGGAACCGGACATCCGCGCTGTTCTGCAACTGCCACTCAAACGGGTCGAGAAGGCCGTAGGCGTTCATGAGGCGGAGCGACACGGTGCATGGCAGTTGTACAAGGCGGAATGACCGCACAACCTGCAGCTCGAGTCGTTGAAAGCCCGGGTATTTGTCACCATTGACATCGAAGAGCCATACGGGCGTGTTCGATGCGCGCACCGGCGGAACAGGACCTGTATACGACTTGACCGACGGGATGAACGACGGGAATTCGCTGATCGATTCGATCGCCAACACTGCGAGCAGACTCACGTCCCAATCTTCGTCTGGAGAATACGAGCCGCTGATCTGCACCTCATGCCTGCGATCGAATTGGGGCGGATACGGCTTCCCGCCATTGAGTCCCGGCACCCGGTTGTCTCCCCAGGAGAGTATGTAGTTGATGGAGCCGTGAAGTTCTCCCACGCGTTTCCGAACGGAAAGTTCGATCCCATACGATTTTCCGGTACCGTAGAGAAGCGCATCCTCCAAATTGGTCGAACCACTAGCGATTGAATCGAAAGCGAATTCATGGAGGTTTTCGACCAGCCGATAAAACCCTCCCGCAGACGCAATGATGGAAGATCCCCCCAGAGCCGTTTCCGCGCCCACGCGAAGCTGTAACGACGTCGATGGTTTCACCTTATCACTGGAGGGATACCAAAATGTTGTTGGATACAAGAGGAACACCCCGCTGTTCCGGTACGGATGCAGGAATTGATTCACAGCACACAAAGAGGCGTAGATTTGCGTTTCTTCGATGGGTGAATACCTGAAGGAAAACCGCGGATCCACGGCGGAGACTGATCCTTGCGTACTGGTAAAGGTGGTTGCGCGAGCCCCGATCTCAGCGACGACGCCGGGAAGAAATCGCCATTGGTCCTCCGCGTGAACGGCCAGTTCCCAAGACGGGGCATCATCGAACGTGATCGGAGCGAATTGCGTCGAGAACATAGTGATATTCCCGCTCAATGCATGCCGCGTCAACTCTACACCGGCACGGAAGGTATGCTCCATGTCGTAGTAGTGCTCGGCGTACGCACGGAATGTAAGATCATCGATCGCGAACCCGGAGAGAAAAAGGTCTGTTGACGGCATACTGACGCCTGGATGCGACAATCCCTGATCGAGGCCGAGATCATAGCGTGTGAACGCAGCCGACGCCTGCACGAATGTCGACGAGGAAACGATCCCCAACCACTGCAAATCGAGGGCGGAGTTCCCCCAGGAGAAGATATTGTTCAGGCGTTGCCCGTCGCCCTCGACCTGATTCGTGTAAAGGTCCCTCCCGACGTAGCCGCTCAAATAGGCCCTGCTGCTCCCGGAAAGAATGGCGGTCAGTTTCACCATGAGCTCAGATGACCCCTGACGGTTAGCCGTACCATACTGACGGAGGAACGGGACAGCCGCGTCGGGAAATCCCCGACGTCCCGACGCGACGACGGATACGGCGTTACCCAATGGGCCTTCCAGCGTGAGATGCGCACCGAGCGAGCCGGCCCCGGCGGATCCGGAGAACCGGTCCCGGGAGCCGTCACGCATGGAGATATCGAGAATGCCGCCGATCCCCCCTCCGTAATACGGTGGAGGACCTCCGTTGAATTCCTCGACGTCGTTCAGGGCATCGGGATTGAACGTATTCAAGGCGCCGCCGAAGTGCGCAGGATTATAGATCCTGGCGCCATTGAGGAAGTATTCGTTCTGATCTTCCGGCGATGATGGGATATACATGCCACGGGTCAGTCCGGCCGAGGACATCAATTCCGACCGTCGCCCTTCGATCGTCACTTCCTGCATGCGAATCTCTTCCTGGCTTAGCGGAATGTCTCTTCGCACCGGCGCGCCGTCAGAAATTCCTATCGGGATCTCCGCCGTGTGATATCCCAGAACGTGAATTACGAGAACATACGATCCCGGTTTGACGCGAGAGAGGGAATAGAATCCGGAGGCATTCGTCGGACACCACCCTGACAACGCGGCCCCACCCCGGGGGCCTTGCTTCATCAGTCGGACAACCCCTCCTGCAAGCGCTGAGGCGTTGCTCGAATCCGTCACAAATCCTGAAATGACCGACAGCGATGCGGTCTGCAGGTCCGGACGCTTCCGGAGGATTACCTGATTGCCGGTCATGATCCAGGTCAGTGGAGTGCCGGCGATGACAGCATTCAGTGCTTCCTGGAGAGAGCAATCCCCGCAGGACACCGAGACGCTACGATCTGCAACGTCGTCGTCCATGTAGACGATGGAGACGGAGTACACGCGCATCAATGAGTCCAGCGAGGCACGCAAAGGGCAATGATCAAGCGTGACGCTGGTCCGGATTCCCCGCGTCTGCGCCATTGCCATCGTCGATAGCGCGAGAGCGAGGAGAATGCTAGTAGAATATGTACGTGCCGTTTTCATTCCGGTACTTGGTTCCCGTCAGGCGTGTGAGGGTGGCAAGAGCGGTTCCAAGATTGCGTGCATCCAGCGCACCGGTAATCGTTTCGCCCCGTATGCGGGGGTTCTCCACGCGAATGATAATGCCGAAGGTCGATTCGATTTCTTCGCAGACCGCTTCGAACGAAGCGCGAGCGAAGACCATCCGGCCGGACATCCAGCCGGGATAGCCGGTTGTCTCCAGGCGGGTCGGTACCTGGGGATAGCCCGACATCGCGCACGTCGTCTGCTGACCTCCTCCCAGGATTACCGTGCTGTCTTTCCCTCCTCTATCCACGGAGATATTGACAATGCCCTCGAGCACCCCGACCTCCAGCCTCCCGTCGCGGGCACGTACGTCGAATTCCGTTCCCACGACGCGGATGCGCGCGATGTCCGTGACGATCACAAAGGGGGTCCCGTTTTTGCGCACCCGAAACAATGCCTCCCCTGTTAACCTGACGTGGCGTGAATTGTTGAACGTTCGGTCGACGATCGTCAGTGTTGAGGTATGATTGAGAGACACTTCACTGCTATCGGGAAGGAGGACTGTCGTGCGTTGTCCTTTCGTGGTTCTGTACGTCTCCGGAACCAGCGCGCGGGGCCAGAATCCCACATAGAGTATTATTCCCAAAGCGATGGCGGCGACCGGCACAGCCATTCTTAAAGGCCGGACGCGGAACGATCGTCGAGGCAACGCGGACGGCTCTGTTCGTCGTTCCATCGCGTGGGCAAGGAGATCCCACTGGTGCGCTGTATCGGAATTGACTTCGCGGATCTCCCGCCTCCTTCGATCCAGCATATTCTTGATGAGATCAGGAAGCTCACCCAGACTGTTCGAAGAATTCATTCTTTGGCCGAACCGCCGAATCCAAACAGGCAGCAATTTCATTGTGCGACCCTCCTCCTGATCATATTACGTTTATCACCTTCGGTCTACCTATGGCGAGGAGGTCCCCTTGCGACTGCGCGAACCAGGCAGTATCTTGCGAGGAGCTATGGAGAGCGTGAATCAAACGATATCGGTCGCAGAAGAGCGGCTCGACGATGCCGAACTCGTGGAGAGAATCCGGAGGTCGAATATCGATGCCTTTCGAACGCTTTTTGAACGCTATCAGCCGGTCGTCTTCCGCGATTCGCTCTTTCGAACGCGTGATTCCTCACTTGCTCATGACATCGTTCAGGAGACATTTCTCAGAGTTTGGGAGCGCCGGGCTTTCCTGCGGTCGCATCTCAGCGTCCTTGGGTATCTCTTGCGTATCAGCACCAACCTTGTCCGCGACGCTGCCCGGAGAGAGCAGACGCATGAGAACTTGAAGGGATTAGTCCCGCAACCTTCTCCATCGGAAGGTGATAATCCAGAGGAGGCACTGCAGCTCGCACTTCTCGAGGAGCGACTCTCGACGATCGTCAACGAGCAGCTCCCTGAACGTTGTCGCGCGGTCTTTATCCTGAGCAGGATCGAAGGAAAATCGAACCAGGAAATTGCGACGCTCCTTAGAATCAGTGTGCGAACGGTCGAACACCAGATCGGCCATGCGCTGAGCGCGATCCGGAAAGCACTTCCGGTGAAGAGGTGAACAGAGGGAACGGCGGACAGAGGGTGGAGAACCTGGAGGATTCCTCCTGCTATTTACTTCTTGGAGTAGCCCGCTTCGCCGGACGGAGGATGGTTTCGATCTGTCTCAGATGATTGACATCGTGCCCGGCGAGCATCTCCGTGAGTCTGCGGACCGACTCTCTTCCCCGCTCGGTGTGCATTCCGAAATTCTCCCAGAGTTCAGCAGGGATTTGCTTTAGCAATCGGACAGTTCGTTCGCGTTGTGCAAGAAATGACGCCAACGAGGCCTTCGGATCCTGTTTTGCGTAGTTCGAGAAGACCGCCCATGCGTCCTGGTCGAATGCCTGGATCGTCACTCCGTTCGACCCGAGGACCAGACGGATCCGAAACCCCATCACGGTCTCCGAATCCGCGAGGTGAGCTAAAATCTCCTGTACGGACCACTTCCCCGATTCAGTGCGCCTTCCCAGCTTTTGGCGGGAAGTACCCTTGAGGAGTCTCGACAGTTTCCCCGGCGTTAATGAGAGAACTTTCACCGGATCTTCCCCGTCCAGGTAGCCGAGGATTCGCTGCGTATACTCCTGCGGTGTTTCGTTCACAGGGAGGACTCTCCTTTACGAAAGGACACTGCCACTGGTACTGTATACCAGGACGGGTTGTCACGGCTCATACCGCACGCCCAGCGAGTACGCCCGCAACATCGATGGATCCCAATTCACGAGTTGCATCATGGAGTAGCTTCCCTCGAGAATCACCTTCGGAAAACCGGAGACCAGTCGCTGAAGGGGTAAGTGAACTCCTACTCCATAACGCCCGTGAAGCGTGTTTTGGTTTCCATAGACCAAATCGTTCGGCTCAGCAAGTCCACCTCCACGCAATTGTATGAGCTCGAAAATCGAGACCTCGAGACCTACTCCCCAAAATGCACCCCCCTGAGCCAGTGATGCGTTCAGAAGATCGCGGTATTCACCCATGACCGCGATCGACATTGGGTTCAGCCCTTCGGGCAATTGTGAGTGCAGGATGAGCCGATACGAAAATCCAATCCTCAGGTTCCTCGCCAGCGGGATAGTATAGTTCACAGTCCCCGTCGACGTTTTGAGTGTTCCGGACGCAGGATCGAATACCGTAGATTCCCCGGTGTAGTGGAGACGAAACGGTGTCCCAAACCCCTGTAACGCGACGCCAAAGCTCAAATTGTCGACGACATTTGCATTCCCAAAAAGAGAGCCGACATTGCTGAGGAGGCCGACATCAATCACATATGCCGGATCCGACTCGGGCAGAATTGGTCCATAGGACGGCTCCAACGTTCCCCATTCAAGCGCTGATTTTTGGTCGAACATCTTCACGCCAATCCCCACCTGGAACCTTGAGTCAATCTGGTACCCCCAGGCGAGTCCGACGGTGTAATCAAAGGGCCGGGCCTCGGCAACGGGTTCGGGAGAGCTGGCATTGGTAAATCCGAACTCGCCATAGTCAAGCCTTCGATACGTCCCCATGAACACCCCGATCGGGGTCTGTGCGCCGAGCGACCATGACCGATACTGCATGTCATCGGTGAAGTTCGTGAAGAAAGGCTGTCGCGAATAATCCGCCCAAAACCCACGCATCCCTGCAAGGCCGGCCGGGTTTGATGCAAACGGGTCGTCATATCCGGGGACACCGACAGTCGCCTCGCCGAGAGCCATTCCCCGTGGTGAAATAGCCCAATCCAGGGAGACGTTCCACCGTACAAGGTTCATTGAGTTGTTGGAGAACATCTGCGCATCGACTCGCATACGGACGATAACGATGAGCATCATGGCAAGAAGGAGTCGAGGGGCGGCCTTCATTTGGCACCTCCGAAGAAATCGGCTTCGTATTGTACCCTCAGACTAAAGACATTGGCAGTCCCTGCGCTGTTGGCGAAGAAATAGGGGTCCACCCTGTACAAAGGAATCGCGGCATAGTCAATATTCAGGGCAACCGGAGGGAGACTTTCCGCAAACAGCCGCACTGGGAAATGGAGTCCGGCGCCAAAACGGATTGCCACAACTCGATCGCCTCCATAGACCGATTGGTACGGTTGGAAATAGCCACCCAGGCGGACTGTGAACAGCTCATACGCGGTGAGCTCGAGACCCCATCCCCAATGATATTCGTGTTCGCTCGGATAGGAATTTAAGACGTCTCTGTACTCCCCGAGGAGATTCAGTTGAAGGACCGCGCCGCTGTCCGAAGCGGGGTCGTGAAGCGAGAGATGATAGGCAACGCCAAGACGCAACGTTCGTGGGAGACGAACAAATTCTTCGAACGAGAAGCCTTCAGGCGGAGGCAAGGTTACCTTGATGCGGTAGTCGGTGCCGAAATTCTGCAACGATATGCCGAAGGAAGCGGCATCGCTGACCCGGCCCTCCGCGAACAAAGCGCCGAAGTGATATTGTAACCCAAGATCAAGAAGGTATGGTCGCTGGGTCTCAAAGCCGGAATTCGCATCGCCGGTCTCGCCCGTCGTCGTTTGGACATCCGTATACGTTTTCGCCACGGCACCCACGGTAAGCGTCGGGAGAATCTCGTACGCCCAGGCCAAACCGAATTCGTGATTGTACACCCTAACCTTACCGACTCCTTCCGGTGATTCCGTCGTCGACACCGAGAATTCTCCGAGATCCTGCCTTCGATAGGCGAAGACAATCGTCCCCAACGGTGTGCGCGCCCCGATCTCCCATGACCGGTATCGCAACCCATCCAGGCCCAGCTCTCGGGTCCACTCCATTCCCCGATAGTCATACGACAACCATGAACCTTTCAGGGATCCGAGTCCAGCGGGATTGCTGGCGAACGCATCGTATGAACCCGAAAGCCCAACAGTCGCTTCGCCGAGGCTGACGGACCGGGGGTCGAACGTGACGTCGAGCGATGAATTCGCACTGACGACCTGCGCCCATGCAGCGCCTGGGACAAGTGCGCTGAAAGCAAGAAGACACAAAGCGACAACTCGGGAATATCGTCTGGTGGTCATCTTTTGTAATGGGAAATAAGAACAGAAATGGGGCCGGGGGGAGAAGACAATGCTGCGGGCCAAGGAGCGACTGTAATATACTGCGAGAAATCGAGAATGACAAATGGCCAAAATGGCTATTTTTCTCACATTCGCAAGGAACTTTCAAAATGGGGGCTGCGTTCCCGTAATTGTCAGGCAAACGTGGTCCATGGTCTTTGCGATTACCGTTCTTTTTATCTGGTCGAAAGGAACCTGCCATGTTCA
>CAWESL010000011.1:0-42026 GCA_963811705.1 Ignavibacteriota bacterium | reverse complement strand
CAAGCGCGCTAGCCGGGCTGCGCTACGCCCCGTAATTCCTTCGTTATCAGCCGTTCAATGAATCCGCGGCTCTTGTGCTTCTTGATTTCCAACTCCCTCCGGCACGCTTCACTGCGTGTCGGCACCTCTTCTGCGTAGACCAACCTCCAAGGGCCTCGGCCACGTGTGGCCGGATCCCGTCCATCATTGTGCCGTGCCAGCCGCTCGTGTAGATCCTCTGTCTGACCCACGTAAAACATGCCGCTCGTGTCGCTCTGCAGGATATAGACACTGAACACGGTTCCCTCTTGGTCCCGAACCAGTCCAGCGCGTCCCGACCGCAGGTCGGGATCCTCATTTCGACCTTGGCGTTAGCTTCGCCCGCTCCGCGTTCTCGCTAACGCCAGTCGAAATGGGACTAGCCGGGCTGCGCTACGCCCCGTAATTCCTTCGTTATCAGCCGTTCAATGAATCCGCGGCTCTTGTGCTTCTTGATTTCCAACTCCCTCCGGCACGCTTCACTGCGTGTCGGCACCTCTTCTGCGTAGACCAACCTCCAAGGGCCTCGGCCACGTGTGGCCGGAACCCGTCCATCATTGTGCCGTGCCAGCCGCTCGTGTAGATCCTCTGTCTGACCCACGTAAAACATGCCGCTCGTGTCGCTCTGCAGGATATAGACACTGAACACGGTTCCCTCTTGGTCCCGAACCAGTCCAGCGCGTCCCGACCGCAGGTCGGGATCCTCATTTCGACCTTGGCGTTAGCTTCGCCCGCTCCGCGTTCTCGCTAACGCCAGTCGAAATGGGACTAGCCGGGCTGCGCTACGCCCCGTTACCGGGATATCTTTCAGAATGCAAGGAGTACGAAGTAGGGAGTAGGGAGTAGGAAGAAAACGGTCGCCTTCAGACTACCCGATTTCAATCTCCTTGCCGTTGTTGCTTTGCAATCAACTGTGCGATGACCGAACGGCTCGGGTAAACCAACCTCCTGGGCCTCGCGCTGCCAGCACTCGACTATCTTAATGCTGCATCAGCCGGTCGACGTACAATCAAACTCAACCCATCGCCGATCCTGGAATCTGGCACGCGACCACAGGTTTTTAATGTAAGGATCTTCCCATTTTCATGCAACTCGACAACCGCAAAAACTCATTTTCGGAAAGGAAGAACCGACGAAATCACATCAATGACCAATTCTTCCCGCCGATGATATAGCGGACGCAATCCTCCAGGTCGAGAGACCTTGAGATAATTGGTCCAATGAACGGTATATTGACGAACGGCATGATTGTCTTTTACCAATCGCCCACCTCACCGTATCACGAGTAGATCACGCTCCCCCTCACGAACGCTGAACCCATGACCGACAGGTCTCTTCAAGACGATGTCGCAAAGAGTAAGCACGGAGACGAGAAGGCCTTTTCACGCATTGTGCGGGAGTGCTACCCGATCGCTTATCGATTCGCCCGGCATATCCTGGGCGACAACCAGGAGCTCGAAGATATCGTGCAGGAGGCATTCGTCCGCATCTGGAAGAACCTCCACCGCATCGACCCTGGAAAGAAATTCACCACTCTCCTCTATAGGATTGTGAGCAACATTTGCATCGACCGGTATCGTGCACGGCATACGATGATCCGGGCTTCCTCCGTGATGGAGGGGGAACTTGAAGAATACGGGTCCACGGAACGGATCGACGACCATCAGGCAAATGTTCAGCTTGCCTCGATTGTCCGCCAACTGATGCTTGAACTTCCCCCGAAGCAAATGCTGGTGTTTTCACTCCGGGACCTCGAGGATCTGCCGGTGGAAGAGGTGATACAGATTACCGGTTTTTCCAGGAATGCCGTGAAAGCGAATCTCTATCATGCCCGGGCGGCTATACGCCGGGCGCTCCGGATTCGGTTTTCCATTAGCAGGGACTCCCTATGACTTGCGGGCATGCGAAGATGCTTCTCCATCTGAATCGACCAGGCGAGCTTTCGGAGAAGGAACGTGAACGACTTCGAGTGCACCTCTCGACCTGTGTTGCGTGCCGCCAGGAATTCGACGCGGTTGGACACTCCGGGTTGGAAAGGTTTTTTTCCCGCCTTGATGGAGTCGAAGATATTCCGGTCGAACGCAAGCTCGCCGACATCATGGCCGCGATCGACGACCTCCGGTCTTCCGGGAAACGTTCTTCCACATCCACTGAACGATTCTTCCAATTTCTCCTCTCGCCTCGATTCCGTTATGCTTCTGCGACGGCGGCCGTGACATGCCTTTTGACATTGATTCTCCAGGGGGTGTTCCTGGTTCGCGATCTCTCACACATTGAAGCGCAGATGACGACAGCGCGAACAGCAATGCCGTTGTCCCTGCTTCCGCCTTCAGTCTCAACGCGTTCTCTGTTCTACCAGTGGATCGGAAAGGACCCACACCTGATCCCTCTTGCCACAGCCGAACTTGGGCTTCGCGCGAAACCACCCGTCCCGACGAACAGATAGGGAGCTGAACCAATGATACACCATCGATCCCGCTTTCCTCTCATGGCAGCTCTGGCATGCTCAATCGCAATTTCCGGTTGTCTGGAAATCGAAACGACGACACGCGTCGAATCGGACGGGTCCTTGCGCAGAATTCAAGCGGCCAATGAACGGTCCGCCGAGAAGACACACGGGATCTTTCCATCGGAAATCGACTCGACATGGACAGTGGTCAACGGTGATTCCGCGGGAGTCAAGGCATCTCGCCTCTTTTCGTCGGCAGACGAGTTCAACCGGGCGCTCGATGACACCGCGCATCCGAAGGGGATCTGCGTCCACGCCTCACTCGAAAAACACTTCTCGGGATTTTTCGTGGAATTGACGTACCGTGAAACCGTCCGAAGGTATTCCCCGTTCGGCGGTCCGCCGATCGATGACTTTGTGTCGCCGGAGGAGGTCAAGCAGATCCGGGAGTGCCGATCGGACAAGGACGGTGAAATGACTCACGCCGATTCGGTAGCCGCAGAAGCGATCAAGGAGCGATTCATGGTTTGGATGGGGGCAAACAATCGAGCGGCGTTCGATGCATATTGTACCGCCCTGAGAGAGGGTGTGCGAATACTCCATGACCCGACACTCCAACCCGAAGATATCTCCGCCCACGCGCAGGCCGTATTTGACCGGTGTTCCGATCTATCGTACAGTTCCGGCAACATCTGGCGGCTGGATTCAACGTTTCAGGTTGTACTCAAGAATCCGAAAGTCAAGGACGCAGTTGCCGCGAACGCAAAGGGGTTTGCCGCCTTTCGTTCGAAGTTGGACGTCCAGGACCGTCTTGTCTATTCGTGGGATGCTTCGTCGATCGAAATGCCGGGGGTTATTGTCGCAACGAACGCCCGCGCAATCGAAGGAAACAAGGCCATCTGGAAAGACATCGGGTTCTCAGCTTGGGTGAGCGGCGCGGACCTCCAGGTAACTTCGCGGGTTTTGAACTGGTGGGCGGTAGGCGGAGCCGCATTCCTTGTGCTCCTGTCGATTACGCTAACCGTCATCGTCTGGGTGAGGAAACGACAATCCGGATTCTGAAACGGAACATTGCACGACGCTGAGTTTCGGGAAACCGGAGATGTCATCGGAAGATCTGCAGCTGACCGTCTCTCTCGAAAGCGAAATCTGTGCACAGCAGTCTCATCTTCGCAAGTGTCCAGAAGTATCCGGGCTTGATGGCTGACTTCGCCACGGCCTCTGTGAAAAGGTAACTCTCCCCCGGCGCAAGGACCTGCCTCTGTGGTTCGGCCAAAGGAGAAAGGTCGGTTGCGTAGACGATGGTCGTTGGTGGATCGAAATCCAAGTCCCAGAGCTCAAGCGCGATACGCTGGGTGTTCGGGAAATGCAGTGTCACGGCCGTAGCAGTCCAGTTTGTAACCCGTAGTTGAAAAACATAGGTTGCTGAGGATAGATCTGCACCCCCATAGTCGGGGATGATTTCTCCTTTCACCGGAATATTCCTGTCATACACGTCGAACACAACATTCTGCACAGCGAAATCCCCTGCCAGCATCCCCATCTGCAAATGATACGTTCCAGCGCCGAGGACCCCGGGTACGCCTTTTGAATCCACAACCGAATGATCCCAGGAATACTGGAGGACCTTCTGATCTCCCGCGTTCAACGAGATGGATGACGGTGGAGAGGAGTCAGGGAAATCCCGTGGGTAATAAACGCTCATCGGGTAGAAATAATGGAATCCCGGAACATTGTCCTGAGAGACGGTAAACCAGAATTGAGCACCGTGCGGGAACGATAGTGTCCGCACCAGCTCCGTCGGATTCCTCAGAGTGTACTTGAGCGTAATCGGTTTGTCCAAAGGATAACTTGAATCGTTGATAGCATACTCCGCCACCACGCCTCTCCACAAAGCCCCTTCCTGGAAGATACGGCTCGCGACACTGTTAAGAATTTGTACGAAACCGATCAGCACGGGGTATTTGGGCGTTCGTTCCTGCATAAGAGCACATCCGTCGACAGAAACGATCTTTGTGCCCCGAAGATCGGTCCATTGGATCAGAAAGGTAAAATCGTCAGCACATCCTCCCCGAAGAGTGTCCGGCTGAACCCAAATGTTCCGGGCCAGGTTCGACAATGCAGATTGCTCTGTGGTGGTTAACTTTCCTTGAATTGGCGGATAGGCCGAACCGAGGATGACTGCTCCCGATGGATCGATGCTCAGTTGAGTATGGATTCCACCAGCAAACCCCCCGGACACAGTGAACTCCACACTGAACCGGCCGAAGATAGATGTGTCATCGGGGGCGTTCACGGGCTCATCGTTCCGACACGACAGGAATGCCGCCATCAAGAACAACGCAAGAACAACGTGTGCTTTTTGCATCGAGCGATCTTCTCTTAGGATGTCATTACCACGAAGGCTCAGCAAGTTTTCCGATGAAAAGGATTGTTCCGGTGTCGTGTTCCCGGATCACGTAGACAAATGGTCTGTCCAGCACGATTACAGGAATGGCTCCATTTCCTCCCTCTGTGGCAGTTGTCCGCATTCCCACGGACGTAACGGCCGCAGCTTCCGTCCCTTCTTCATCGACTTGAATGAATGTCTTGTGCAACACTTCGCTGATCGCGAGATTCCCCCGTCGATCGATCCCCGAAAAATCCGCCGCGTTGGTGAAGGCGATTCCCATGCCGAGATCAGCGAGGTTCGAATTCAACTTTGCGTAATACGAGAGTTTGAATTTCGGCATATGAATCTCGACTTGCGACGCGGCAAGACGATTCGTCCAGTTCTCCCAGAGGTCCCGCGTCATGCCGGAAATGAACTGATCGATGTCGGTCCCGGCCGGCGGAAGGAGGACAGTCATGCTGAACCCCCCGCTCCCGTAGGGACGATCCGCGCACTGCAACCCATTGTCATCGAAGTAGCCGGCGGTATCCGTCGCAATCATCATGCGACAGGGAACTGTGGTCCCGCCCGAGAGTGTGAACGATTCATCCTTTGTCGCAGCGGAATCAAACCGTTGTGTCCAGCTCCCTTTGAAATAGACCGCATTGATCAGGTACATCACGATATCCGTGGGAACGGGATCCGGCACAATCGATGGGATTTTCCCGTGCGTCGCGTCGCTGACCCATCCATTAATAATGCCCCCTGCCGAGGGGTCTGTAAAGTTGAGACTCCGGATTTGCGCATTGAAGTATGCCGCATTCACGTCCCGAAAGGATTGTTCGACCTGCAGCGACGGCCGATACCAGATCGAATTTCCGATTTCCATTTGAACGACCGGGTCGACTTGAGTCAGCCCGCGAATCAGATCGGCATACGTGGCATTGATATCTTCGTCTCCCATGCCGGTGAAACCCAGCGTTTGTTCCATTGCGTCCTTGGTCGCCCCTCCCGCTCCATTCAGTGTCATCCCGAGGGCCATGGAGACACTCAGCGGGGAGATAAGGAGGTTCTCTCCGACCGTGGTTTTGTTGATGTCCCGAAAGAGGTTCAGGCCGAAGGTGTTCCCTGAAATTACCACCGCCCGCTGAAGCGATGTGAGAGGCGGCATCGGATGCGGCGATGGGACCGGAACATCTGTACCGAACTCGGAACAAGTCATGGCGGAGAAGCTCACAAGGACAATGAGCGTGTGCATCATCGTTTTGTTCATTGACATCGTCCTAAATGTTTCCGGGATATACAACAAACTGGATTGGAACCGGCTTCGAGGAGGAGATCCGGCCGAAAACGCCGCCATCGGCCTCCGCATGATAGATCCCCGGCTCCAAGACAATTGACTGTGAATTCCAAGGGGTGTTCGGCCCTCTCCAGTCATACGTCATGGACTGCCCGCTCGCCAGAACCCCGCCGAGAACAACTTGAGCAAAGAGCAGCCCGTCGACCGACGTTGCGACGACGGATTGGCCGCTCATGATCTTCAGAACGACCGGGATCCCCGTATAATGGTACGTTAACGGCCCGTCCGAGGTGTTCGTTAGCCCAAAATGAACGATGATCGTATCACCGATGGTGAACGCAGTACTTCTCCAGCCGGAGACATTGATCAACGTGAAATCGACGGAGACACCATCCGCATCGGGGGACGTTCCGGGGTCACACGAAGGCAGGAGGACCATCGCAAACGCGAGAAGGAAGGTAAGTCGCACCGCGGAAACTGTCATGGAAGTTCCCTGAAGGGTGTGATTGGCGTTGGGGCCTCAAGCGAGTGCAGACGATTCACGGTGGTCGATAAACCTCTGCACTCGCCCCATTCTAATTTGGCCTCGTTATGAAGGAAAAAGTATACGGACTTCTCATGTGGACGCCATACATATCCGCCGCTCCGGCACTGACGGTGACCGTGTATTTGGTGTTGGGCTGAAATGATCCTGACGGTGTAAAGACAACCTGACTTGGATCCGTATACGGTGCGGATCCGGCATAGGCCAGCGTCCCGGAGATCGCAGGAGATATCGAAAACGCCGATTGCGCTGAACTCAACGGGATGTAGTTGTTGAAGCTCACGACGACCTGCTGCGATTGTCCGACAAAGAGGTCTGCGTTCGCAGGCGATGTGTAGGTCACCTGGAACGGCGCCACCCGGAAGGAGAACGTAAATGGCTGGCCGAGCGGATTCCCGTCCTTATCCTGAGCCGTCCCGGCGATGCTTACGGAAATCGTCGTGTCCGACATAAACGGTCCGCCGGTATAGATCCTTAAAATGTTGGCGTCGGGCCAGAGAAACGTCTTGCTCAACGGCGGTTGAATGCTCGTCGCAGCCTCTGTCGTCCCTTGATCCATTCTCCTCGGAAAAGTGATGTCGATCCCTCTATTGCCCAGCGGATTCACATTGATGTCGCCGTCGGCGGGATTGGTTTGAATCCCGTAGATCGTCACATTCGACTGGACCGTCCGGAAGCTGAACTGCAGACGGAACCGAAGAGCGTTGCCCGAGGTGTCGTGCGCCGTCGTGGCAAGAGTCACGGTATACAGGGTGTCGGAATAGGAATCCTTCTGTGCCATCGAATAAGTCAGCGACGTAATCTTGCTGAAGGTCGTGATGGTCGCCCCGGGCTGAAAATCTCCCGCGGGATTCCTGGAATACAGAGAGGTCAGCGGGGCCTGCGTGAAGTTGCCCCACAGGAATATCCCGGTGCTCGGCGGATTCGTCGAGAATGCCTGCTCAACGCTCTGACGGTCCATCGGATGCGTGAACATGATCGAAATCGTGATCCTTCCATATTGCCAGTTGGAGACGATTTCACTGTTATCCACGGGATATGTCTGATCGACAAGGTCGGGGACGGTGGAAAGATCGATGCTGCCCGCGTAAACGACTGACCCTCCGGGCACGGCGAGGTTCGTTCGCGTATAGATACGGTAGTTTTCCGCCCGCACCGTGATATCGTAGTTGCCCGCCCGGAGATCGCGGAAGGCGAACGAGCCGTCGGTCGGACTGACGGCGACGGAGTCAATGGCGCCCACCTGACTCACAATCACGATCGCCTTGCTGTCAGCTTGAATGACCTTACCGACAATGTCTCCATGGAGCAGGTCGTTGGTAAATTCTTTCGGAACCTGATACTGGACAATCTCGTCTTTGCAGCCGAAAGAGACCGTCAACGCGATCAGCATTAGAACTGCACGTGCTTTCATGCTTTACCTCCCCTAGAATCTCACTGTCAAACCCAGCGATGGGAACAACGGAAAGAGCTTCAGATCCTGAAGTGAAGCCTTCCACCGGAACCGGACATCCGCGCTGTTCTGCAACTGCCACTCAAACGGGTCGAGAAGGCCGTAGGCGTTCATGAGGCGGAGCGACACGGTGCATGGCAGTTGTACAAGGCGGAATGACCGCACAACCTGCAGCTCGAGTCGTTGAAAGCCCGGGTATTTGTCACCATTGACATCGAAGAGCCATACGGACGTGTTCGATGCGCGCACCGGCGGAACAGGACCTGTATACGACTTGACCGACGGGATGAACGACGGGAATTCGCTGATCGATTCGATCGCCAACACTGCGAGCAGACTCACGTCCCAATCTTCGTCTGGAGAATACGAGCCGCTGATCTGCACCTCATGCCTGCGATCGAATTGGGGCGGATACGGCTTCCCGCCATTGAGTCCCGGCACCCGGTTGTCTCCCCAGGAGAGTATGTAGTTTATGGAGCCGTGAAGTTCTCCCACGCGTTTCCGAACGGAAAGTTCGATCCCATACGATTTTCCGGTACCGTAGAGAAGCGCATCCTCCAAATTGGTCGAACCACTAGCGATTGAATCGAAAGCGAATTCATGGAGGTTTTCGACCAGCCGATAAAACCCTCCCGCAGACGCAATGATGGAAGATCCCCCCAGAGCCGTTTCCGCGCCCACGCGAAGCTGTAACGACGTCGATGGTTTCACCTTATCACTGGAGGGATACCAAAATGTTGTTGGATACAAGAGGAACACCCCGCTGTTCCGGTACGGATGCAGGAATTGATTCACAGCACACAAAGAGGCGTAGATTTGCGTTTCTTCGATGGGTGAATACCTGAAGGAAAACCGCGGATCCACGGCGGAGACTGATCCTTGCGTACTGGTAAAGGTGGTTGCGCGAGCCCCGATCTCAGCGACGACGCCGGGAAGAAATCGCCATTGGTCCTCCGCGTGAACGGCCAGTTCCCAAGACGGGGCATCATCGAACGTGATCGGAGCGAATTGCGTCGAGAACATAGTGATATTCCCGCTCAATGCATGCCGCGTCAACTCTACACCGGCACGGAAGGTATGCTCCATGTCGTAGTAGTGCTCGGCGTACGCACGGAATGTAAGATCATCGATCGCGAACCCGGAGAGAAAAAGGTCTGTTGACGGCATACTGACGCCTGGATGCGACAATCCCTGATCGAGGCCGAGATCATAGCGTGTGAACGCAGCCGACGCCTGCACGAATGTCGACGAGGAAACGATCCCCAACCACTGCAAATCGAGCGCGGAGTTCCCCCAGGAGAAGATATTGTTCAGGCGTTGCCCGTCGCCCTCGACCTGATTCGTGTACAGGTCCCTCCCGACGTAGCCGCTCAAATAGGCCCTGCTGCTCCCGGAAAGAATGGCGGTCAGTTTCACCATGAGCTCAGATGACCCCTGACGGTTAGCCGTACCATACTGACGGAGGAACGGGACAGCCGCGTCGGGAAATCCCCGACGTCCCGACGCGACGACGGATACGGCGTTACCCAATGGGCCTTCCAGCGTGAGATGCGCACCGAGCGAGCCGGCCCCGGCGGATCCGGAGAACCGGTCCCGGGAGCCGTCACGCATGGAGATATCGAGAATGCCGCCGTTCCCCCCTCCGTAATACGGTGGAGGACCTCCGTTGAATTCCTCGACGTCGTTCAGGGCATCGGGATTGAACGTATTCAAGGCGCCGCCGAAGTGCGCAGGATTATAGATCCTGGCGCCATTGAGGAAGTATTCGTTCTGATCTTCCGGCGATGATGGGATATACATGCCACGGGTCAGTCCGGCCGAGGACATCAATTCCGACCGTCGCCCTTCGATCGTCACTTCCTGCATGCGAATCTCTTCCTGGCTTAGCGGAATGTCTCTTCGCACCGGCGCGCCGTCAGAAATTCCTATCGGGATCTCCGCCGTGTGATATCCCAGAACGTGAATTACGAGAACATACGATCCCGGTTTGACGCGAGAGAGGGAATAGAATCCGGAGGCATTCGTCGGACACCACCCTGACAACGCGGCCCCACCCCGGGGGCCTTGCTTCATCAGTCGGACAACCCCTCCTGCAAGCGCTGAGGCGTTGCTCGAATCCGTCACAAATCCTGAAATGACCGACAGCGATGCGGTCTGCAGGTCCGGACGCTTCCGGAGGATTACCTGATTGCCGGTCATGATCCAGGTCAGTGGAGTGCCGGCGATGACAGCATTCAGTGCTTCCTGGAGAGAGCAATCCCCGCAGGACACCGAGACGCTACGATCTGCAACGTCGTCGTCCATGTAGACGATGGAGACGGAGTACACGCGCATCAATGAGTCCAGCGAGGCACGCAAAGGGCAATGATCAAGCGTGACGCTGGTCCGGATTCCCCGCGTCTGCGCCATTGCCATCGTCGATAGCGCGAGAGCGAGGAGAATGCTAGTAGAATATGTACGTGCCGTTTTCATTCCGGTACTTGGTTCCCGTCAGGCGTGTGAGGGTGGCAAGAGCGGTTCCAAGATTGCGTGCATCCAGCGCACCGGTAATCGTTTCGCCCCGTATGCGGGGGTTCTCCACGCGAATGATAATGCCGAAGGTCGATTCGATTTCTTCGCAGACCGCTTCGAACGAAGCGCGAGCGAAGACCATCCGGCCGGACATCCAGCCGGGATAGCCGGTTGTCTCCAGGCGGGTCGGTACCTGGGGATAGCCCGACATCGCGCACGTCGTCTGCTGACCTCCTCCCAGGATTACCGTGCTGTCTTTCCCTCCTCTATCCACGGAGATATTGACAATGCCCTCCAGCACCCCGACCTCCAGCCTCCCGTCGCGGGCACGTACGTCGAATTCCGTTCCCACGACGCGGATGCGCGCGATGTCCGTGACGATCACAAAGGGGGTCCCGTTTTTGCGCACCCGAAACAATGCCTCCCCTGTTAACCTGACGTGGCGTGAATTGTTGAACGTTCGGTCGACGATCGTCAGTGTTGAGGTATGATTGAGAGACACTTCACTGCTATCGGGAAGGAGGACTGTCGTGCGTTGTCCTTTCGTGGTTCTGTACGTCTCCGGAACCAGCGCGCGGGGCCAGAATCCCACATAGAGTATTATTCCCAAAGCGATGGCGGCGACCGGCACAGCCATTCTTAAAGGCCGGACGCGGAACGATCGTCGAGGCAACGCGGACGGCTCTGTTCGTCGTTCCATCGCGTGGGCAAGGAGATCCCACTGGTGCGCTGTATCGGAATTGACTTCGCGGATCTCCCGCCTCCTTCGATCCAGCATATTCTTGATGAGATCAGGAAGCTCACCCAGACTGTTCGAAGAATTCATTCTTTGGCCGAACCGCCGAATCCAAACAGGCAGCAATTTCATTGTGCGACCCTCCTCCTGATCATATTACGTTTATCACCTTCGGTCTACCTATGGCGAGGAGGTCCCCTTGCGACTGCGCGAACCAGGCAGTATCTTGCGAGGAGCTATGGAGAGCGTGAATCAAACGATATCGGTCGCAGAAGAGCGGCTCGACGATGCCGAACTCGTGGAGAGAATCCGGAGGTCGAATATCGATGCCTTTCGAACGCTTTTTGAACGCTATCAGCCGGTCGTCTTCCGCGATTCGCTCTTTCGAACGCGTGATTCCTCACTTGCTCATGACATCGTTCAGGAGACATTTCTCAGAGTTTGGGAGCGCCGGGCTTTCCTGCGGTCGCATCTCAGCGTCCTTGGGTATCTCTTGCGTATCAGCACCAACCTTGTCCGCGACGCTGCCCGGAGAGAGCAGACGCATGAGAACTTGAAGGGATTAGTCCCGCAACCTTCTCCATCGGAAGGTGATAATCCAGAGGAGGCACTGCAGCTCGCACTTCTCGAGGAGCGACTCTCGACGATCGTCAACGAGCAGCTCCCTGAACGTTGTCGCGCGGTCTTTATCCTGAGCAGGATCGAAGGAAAATCGAACCAGGAAATTGCGACGCTCCTTAGAATCAGTGTGCGAACGGTCGAACACCAGATCGGCCATGCGCTGAGCGCGATCCGGAAAGCACTTCCGGTGAAGAGGTGAACAGAGGGAACGGCGGACAGAGGGTGGAGAACCTGGAGGATTCCTCCTGCTATTTACTTCTTGGAGTAGCCCGCTTCGCCGGACGGAGGATGGTTTCGATCTGTCTCAGATGATTGACATCGTGCCCGGCGAGCATCTCCGTGAGTCTGCGGACCGACTCTCTTCCCCGCTCGGTGTGCATTCCGAAATTCTCCCAGAGTTCAGCAGGGATTTGCTTTAGCAATCGGACAGTTCGTTCGCGTTGTGCAAGAAATGACGCCAACGAGGCCTTCGGATCCTGTTTTGCGTAGTTCGAGAAGACCGCCCATGCGTCCTGGTCGAATGCCTGGATCGTCACTCCGTTCGACCCGAGGACCAGACGGATCCGAAACCCCATCACGGTCTCCGAATCCGCGAGGTGAGCTAAAATCTCCTGTACGGACCACTTCCCCGATTCAGTGCGCCTTCCCAGCTTTTGGCGGGAAGTACCCTTGAGGAGTCTCGACAGTTTCCCCGGCGTTAATGAGAGAACTTTCACCGGATCTTCCCCGTCCAGGTAGCCGAGGATTCGCTGCGTATACTCCTGCGGTGTTTCGTTCACAGGGAGGACTCTCCTTTACGAAAGGACACTGCCACTGGTACTGTATACCAGGACGGGTTGTCACGGCTCATACCGCACGCCCAGCGAGTACGCCCGCAACATCGATGGATCCCAATTCACGAGTTGCATCATGGAGTAGCTTCCCTCGAGAATCACCTTCGGAAAACCGGAGACCAGTCGCTGAAGGGGTAAGTGAACTCCTACTCCATAACGCCCGTGAAGCGTGTTTTGGTTTCCATAGACCAAATCGTTCGGCTCAGCAAGTCCACCTCCACGCAATTGTATGAGCTCGAAAATCGAGACCTCGAGACCTACTCCCCAAAATGCACCCCCCTGAGCCAGTGATGCGTTCAGAAGATCGCGATATTCACCCATGACCGCGATCGACATTGGGTTCAGCCCTTCGGGCAATTGTGAGTGCAGGATGAGCCGATACGAAAATCCAATCCTCAGGTTCCTCGCCAGCGGGATAGTATAGTTCACAGTCCCCGTCGACGTTTTGAGTGTTCCGGACGCAGGATCGAATACCGTAGATTCCCCGGTGTAGTGGAGACGAAACGGTGTCCCAAACCCCTGTAACGCGACGCCAAAGCTCAAATTGTCGACGACATTTGCATTCCCAAAAAGAGAGCCGACATTGCTGAGGAGGCCGACATCAATCACATATGCCGGATCCGACTCGGGCAGAATTGGTCCATAGGACGGCTCCAACGTTCCCCATTCAAGCGCTGATTTTTGGTCGAACATCTTCACGCCAATCCCCACCTGGAACCTTGAGTCAATCTGGTACCCCCAGGCGAGTCCGACGGTGTAATCAAAGGGCCGGGCCTCGGCAACGGGTTCGGGAGAGCTGGCATTGGTAAATCCGAACTCGCCATAGTCAAGCCTTCGATACGTCCCCATGAACACCCCGATCGGGGTCTGTGCGCCGATCGACCATGACCGATACTGCATGTCATCGGTGAAGTTCGTGAAGAAAGGCTGTCGCGAATAATCCGCCCAAACCCCACGCATCCCTGCAAGGCCGGCCGGGTTTGACGCAAACGGGTCGTCGTATCCTGGGACGGCAACAGTTGCTTCGCCAAGAGCCATTCCCCGCGGTGAAATAGCCCAATCCAGGGAGACGTTCCACCGTACAAGGTTCATTGAGTTGTTGGAGAACATCTGCGCATCGACTCGCATACGGACGATAACGATGAGCATCATGGCAAGAAGGAGTCGAGGGGCGGCCTTCATTTGGCACCTCCGAAGAAATCGGCTTCGTATTGTACCCTCAGACTAAAGACATTGGCAGTCCCTGCGCTGTTGGCGAAGAAATAGGGGTCCACCCTGTACAAAGGAATCGCGGCATAGTCAATATTCAGGGCAACCGGAGGGAGACTTTCCGCAAACAGCCGCACTGGGAAATGGAGTCCGGCGCCAAAACGGATTGCCACAACTCGATCGCCTCCATAGACCGATTGGTACGGTTGGAAATAGCCACCCAGGCGGACTGTGAACAGCTCATACGCGGTGAGCTCGAGACCCCATCCCCAATGATATTCGTGTTCGCTCGGATAGGAATTTAAGACGTCTCTGTACTCCCCGAGGAGATTCAGTTGAAGGACCGCGCCGCTGTCCGAAGCGGGGTCGTGAAGCGAGAGATGATAGGCAACGCCAAGACGCAACGTTCGTGGGAGACGAACAAATTCTTCGAACGAGAAGCCTTCAGGCGGAGGCAAGGTTACCTTGATGCGGTAGTCGGTGCCGAAATTCTGCAACGATATGCCGAAGGAAGCGGCATCGCTGACCCGGCCCTCCGCGAACAAAGCGCCGAAGTGATATTGTAACCCAAGATCAAGAAGGTATGGTCGCTGGGTCTCAAAGCCGGAATTCGCATCGCCGGTCTCGCCCGTCGTCGTTTGGACATCCGTATACGTTTTCGCCACGGCACCCACGGTAAGCGTCGGGAGAATCTCGTACGCCCAGGCCAAACCGAATTCGTGATTGTACACCCTAACCTTACCGACTCCTTCCGGTGATTCCGTCGTCGACACCGAGAATTCTCCGAGATCCTGCCTTCGATAGGCGAAGACAATCGTCCCCAACGGTGTGCGCGCCCCGATCTCCCATGACCGGTATCGCAACCCATCCAGGCCCAGCTCTCGGGTCCACTCCATTCCCCGATAGTCATACGACAACCATGAACCTTTCAGGGATCCGAGTCCAGCGGGATTGCTGGCGAACGCATCGTATGAACCCGAAAGCCCAACAGTCGCTTCGCCGAGGCTGACGGACCGGGGGTCGAACGTGACGTCGAGCGATGAATTCGCACTGACGACCTGCGCCCATGCAGCGCCTGGGACAAGTGCGCTGAAAGCAAGAAGACACAAAGCGACAACTCGGGAATATCGTCTGGTGGTCATCTTTTGTAATGGGAAATAAGAACAGAAATGGGGCCGGGGGGAGAAGACAATGCTGCGGGCCAAGGAGCGACTGTAATATACTGCGAGAAATCGAGAATGACAAATGGCCAAAATGGCTATTTTTCTCACATTCGCAAGGAACTTTCAAAATAGGGGCTGCGTTCCCGTAATTGTCAGGCAAACGTGGTCCATGGTCTTTGCGATTACCGTTCTTTTTATCTGGTCGAAAGGAACCTGCCATGTTCAATGTGATTTACTACAAAACTGCCTTCCCCACCGATCTCAGAAACCCGAATGGCCTCAGGCGCTACGCAGAGCGATGCCTGAGCGAGCTCATCGATCGCGTTAAAAACAAATCCACCTCACTCCGCCAGGGAGTCCAGGACATGGAGCGTAAGCTGAGTGCCACCAAGACCTACCTCGGTTCGGTCAACAAAAACGACCTTCTCTCCGACAATGACTTCTATAGTGCACGTCGGAAAGTGCGCATCGGAACCTTCCTTGTCACAGGCATTCTCCTGACCGAAGGCCTTCTCAACTATTTCTCGACGCTTGTCTTCATCAGTGGGGAAGACTTCGGCATTGCCATGCTGCGATGGCTCATCGCGATTGTCCTCACCCTCGGTGCGATTGCATCGGCAGAGCGATTCATGGAGGCGATCCTTCCCATCAAAAAACACGGCTCCGGAACGACGCGCCCCCGCTCCGTCCTGATGGTCATCATCTGGTCGATCCTCTTCGTTGGCGTCGAAATCGCCATCGCAGGTGTGTCGGAGGCCCGCGCGCGCGATATCGAGGGAGGCCGGACCGGTGGCCTGCTCTATTTTGGTTTTATCATCCTCTCCATGACGCTGCCGCTTATTGCCGGCGGGATCAGTTGGGATCTTCTGCACATTTACGATTCTTACAAGTTCACCCGGAAACACAACATCGCCCAACGGGTCCTTGATGCCGTCGATCGGCAGATCAAGATTGTCATGCAGCGTCTCGAGGATTACTACAATGTTCAATTGAACCAGGCCTGGCGAAACTTTAATGATTTCCGTTCCTACAAGGAGAACTACAACCTTCGCCGGGCGGTGACCGAGAGTCTTGACGGCCACTTCGCTGCGGAATTCGACACCTTTAGAGAAGAGGCGGATCGAAGGTACGGCGCCGTGCTCGGCCGATTGGAAATCCCTCGCCTGATCAAAGCACGCAAGGTGGAGCAGGAGGAGATGGAATGAGACTCCGAATTGCGTTCATCGCAACGCTCGTGACGCTCACAGCGCTGTCCGGATGCGATACGGGGACGCGTCAGCGCCTCAACTGCATTTGCCTGATTGACTATTCGGGAAGTCTCTCCGAGCAGACTCTGCACCGGTATGTCGACATCATCAGCTCGGAGGTGCTCCGACGGCTTGACGAATCGGACCGGCTCACCGTCATACCGATCGATGAAGGGGCAAAAACAAAAGCGGTGAAACTGGTGTACGACGATCTTTCCGAACGACGCTTTACCTATCACACGGATGGATATGCGCATGCAGAAGACAGTCTGACAAAGAGGCTTCGGATCTATGCCGACACGATGGGCCCCGCAATTGCTTCCGAACTGCTGCGCCAGAAGGACCTGCGGTTGAAATACACGTACTTCAGCGATATTTTCTCCGCACTCGAACAAGCGGGCGGGCTGGTGGAACGCGAAGAGCCCGAGACATTCTGGGAGGGAGTGAAACGGTTTGTCGCCGGACGAAAACGCGTCGTCCCGACCAATGTGATCATTCTCTTCTCGGATATGATTCAGGAATCCAGCGACTGCTCGTTCGCAGGACCCGATGGCTGCACGTCAGAACAAGCCCGCGAAATCCTGGACAGGCTGAACGCCTACCACCACATTCCGGATCTCCGTGACTGCCTGGTCTTCGTGAACGGACGGACAGGAAAAACGAATGCGCAGGTTGAAAGCATCCAGAACTTCTGGGCGGAGTACTTCAAAGAAGCGGGAGCTAGGCTTGAGGCGTACGATTACGATGCGGGACCACAAATCACGACATTTCTGGGGGAACGATTGCTGGCCGCCCGTTGATCCCTGTCGTCTTCCGGGGGGCCCTCCGACTTCGATCTTCAGCGTTTCTTCTTTGGTCGGTCTTTGCTCTTTACGCGCCATCCGTATTTGGACATATCCACCCTTCCCCGCCGGAACACTACCCCCTCCTTCTCGAGTAACCGGCGCTGCTGCGTTCCATGTTCGCCCGGCAATGATACCATTCCACGGGCGTTGATCACACGATGCCATGGTATGTCCGTGCCCGGGGGAAGGTTGTGAAGGGCATAGCCCGCCATGCGGGGCTGTCGGGGAAACCCGCTGACATGCGCAACTTCCCCGTACGAGGAAACCTTCCCTCGGGGTATCCGGAGGACCGTGCGCCATATTCGGACATAGGCACCCTGTATCGCTTCGCCTCTCATTCTAATTCTCTTCGGCGATTACACCGGTTGAGTCCCGCCCACCATACCTCAAACCAGTCGCAAATATATAAACCGACGGTACCACAAGCAAAACAGGAATGCCACTTTCAACCTCCGGCGCGGCGGAAAGCGAAACGATCCCGCCGCACCGGATGTTAGGAGGAGTAGCGCTATCGGCCGGGCGGTTCGTCCTGATGCGCCACGACCAGGACGGTTCCGGTCATGCGCGGGTGCATCGAACAGAAGTAGTCGTACGTCCCGGGTTCGACAAACACCCTGGAGAACGACTCATCGGTATCAAGCATCGGCGAGCTGAATTTCTTGTCGACGCTGGCAACCGTGTGGGGAACATCATCTCTGTTCGTCCAAGTGACCGTCGTCCCGGCAGCCACCGTCAGCGTCCGCGGAGAAAAACGGAAGTTCATAATGTCGATATCCCCTTCTCTGTCCGAGCGATTCTGGTTGCCCCGTCCCGGATCACGTTTCATGGGATCCCGGGTGACGCCTCCTGCAAGCGATGTCTCAATGAGGGCAAGGGAATGCGTTCCCTCGACATAGTTCACCGAGGCAAGCCCGAGAAGCGAGCGGAGCTGCTCGGCGGGGACCTTCATCGGGCCGGGAGCGGGCGCGCTCCCCGGAGCCGGTTGCGGGAATGCCGTGGACATGGCAGTATGAAATGTGATGTTGCCCTCGACCTTCTGGAGCGTCTGGTGAATATGCCCGTTGAGCACCGTTACCGAACCGAACCGCTTGAGATATGTCAGCGCCTGCGCAGCGTCGTCCGTTCCCCAGCCCCACTCGGGATACACCGACCAGAGCGGAATATGGGCGAACACGACGATCGGTGTGCTCGAGGAGAGACCGCGGAGATCGTCTTCAAGCCACTTCAGCTGCTCGCTCCCAAGCAGACCGAGACCGCCGGGTTTGAGGTTCATGACGTTGACCAGAGCGACAAAATGGACGCCGGACGCGTCGAAGCTGTACCAGCCGTTCCCGCGGGTCCCTTTCCCGAAACGTTCGAGATACTGTTTCCCGTCGTCGCTCATTACATCATGTTCTCCCGGCACAAAGAACACCTTGTCCGTCGACATCCCGCGCAGAACCTGATTCAGGGTGTCGAATTCATCGGGCTTCGAGAGATGCGTCAAGTCTCCGGTATGAAGCACGAACGAGGGCGCTCCGTGAAGCGCATTGATCTTGCCGATGCACGCCTGAAGCGTTCCGACAACGTCCGGATTCGCCTCTTTCGCAAACCCGATATGGCTGTCGCTGATCTGGACAAACGCAAAATCACCGGAGTTCGGAAGATGGCCCTTGTCCGGCAAGGATGCATCGCCGTGGAGAATTCTGCTCAACCCGTACGATCGCGCTACTCCCCCGCTCATGACCCAGAGTACGCCCGTGCCTGCCCAGGCCATGCACCTGAGGAACCCTCTTCGATCGATCCCATCATTGTTTCCCGTGTTTTCGAGAATCGTGCGCTTCTGCATGATCCACCTCATGGATGTGATATTGAATAAGACCCCGGACCTTGAACATTTATTCCCCGAGACTCATCGAATGAGGGTGGCGGGAATAGAACCAGCCGGCGCGTGGTCACCACCAATAGGGAGAGTCTCTCGAGGGTGATGCAACCCAGTCCATCCGAACGGTCACGACGATTCGAGGAAGTGGTCATGCCGCACGTCGCGGCGGCTTACAACCTTGCCCGGTGGATCACCAGAAGCGCAACGGACGCGGAAGACATCGTGCAGGAGGCGTGTCTTCGTGCGTTCAAGTACTTTGATGGCTACCAGGGTGGAAGCGGACGGGCCTGGTTCTTCACCATCGTCCGGAATGCCAGTTATACATGGCTGGCAAAGCATCGCCCGCATTCTTTGAACATCCCGCTCGATGACCAGGAGGACACCGCCGCCGTCGAGGATTCCGAAGCCACGGTGCACCGGGCGATCGACAGCGTACTTTTGAAGATCGCTCTGGACAAATTGCCGGCGGAATTCCGGGAAGTCATCGTCTTACGCGATATGGACGGTCTTTCCTACAAAGAAATCGCGCTGATCGCCGATATCCCGGTCGGGACGGTAATGTCCAGAATCGCACGCGGAAGAAAACGACTGACGCAGCTCGTCGCGTCTCCCGATACACTGAGGTAAGTGCCAATGACTTGCACTGAAGTCAGATCTCATATCAATGCGTTGATCGACGGAGAGCTCGATTCCGTCCTGACACAGCAGATCGAGCGACATCTTGAAGTGTGCCATGCATGCTCCGCAGAGGTGAACCGGCTGCAATGGCTCTCGAAGACCCTCGCCGAGCCGCCGATGATTTATACCCCGCCACCGGGATTCGAAGCAAGAATCCGGCGGGTAGTGCTTCGCGAGGCAGGCGCTGGACTCCAACGTATCGCACGACCCTCCCGCGTCTTCGCCCTTGCCTGTTTCCTTCTGGTGATCGTCGCCATAACGTGGTGGACCACCGCCCGATTCTATCGCGTGGCGCCACAGGAACTTCTGGCCCAGGAAATCCTTCAAAGCCACGTTCGCTCTCTCATGCCGGGGCACCTCATCGATGTCGCCTCGACCGACCAGCATACCGTTAAGCCCTGGTTCAACGGCAAGGTGGACTATTCTCCTCCCGTACCGGACCTCAGTGCGGAGGGCTTCGAACTTGTTGGAGGAAGACTCGATTATGTCGACGAGCGCCCGGTCGCAGTGATCGTTTACCGCAAGCGACTTCATGTCATCAACCTCTTCTGCTGGCCAGTCGCAAATGACCGCGATAAGGAATTCTCAACTGAAGAATTTCAGGGCTACCATTTGATTTCGTGGCTCCGGGAAAGCATGATGTATTATGCGGTCTCCGACGTGAACCTCACCGACCTCGAAGACTTCCTTCGCGCGTATTCGAGGTAGCGTAATCGCCATTCGCGCCCACTTTCGACATTGCGATTTGTGTGATTCGGATCACAGATTTTTCTTCAAATTAGTCTCCCGCCACCCCCTTCAACGGAACTTCCCGCCTCCCGAACTAGGTTAACATTCCGTGCTACTTCTGGTGCAGGCAGTTGACAATGCTCTCCTCTGTTCACCATGATAACAACAGCGCTTTCCATTGACACCTTGAGGTTTCATAAGGGCAGATCCGGTAGGAAACTTCATCGGGTATAGCACTTGATGGCAGGAAGCGAAGATGGGGGCCTTCGCCTGCCTGCGTCTACCCATCCACTTTCGAGCGCATGAATTGTTGCTTTCAACATCGTTTCACGATATCCCTTCTTGCTCCCGCTCGCTCAGCTCCATGTCTCGTGAATTCTCGCCGATCACTTGCGGCTTCGCGGAATTACTGTTTCCTGACTCTCGATGCTTACAGATGACGCCATGCTACCATCGGATTTGAAAAGTAGACGATGTCATTGGGGATTCGGGGTCTGGCTTCTTCTTGCCCCCCTTTTAATGTCTCTCCTCTCCGTACCTGCTCACACTCAAACCGACCCCGCTTCCCTGAAGCGCGAGGCGGCAGGGCATATGGATGCCGGGAGGTACGGGGAGGCAATTTCTCTTCTCGATCAGTATCTCTCTCAGAGACCCGCGGAAGCCGACGCGTACAGAATGCGAGGCGTCTGTTACGAGGGAAGAGGCCAATGGGATTTGGCAGTCGTGGATTTTCGAAAGGCACTGACCCTCGAACCCGGCAATCAGCAGGTGGAAGACCTGTTGGGCAGGGCCGAACGGACGTTACGGGGAAGGATCAGTCAGAAGATCGATGGCTACAAGCGTGATCTTGCCAGAAATCCGAACGCCCAAGGCCCATACCTTCTCATCGCGCAGGCGTATCGCACGCTCCAGGATTGGGGCGAGGCCGAGCAATGGTACGAGGGATATTTCAAACGCACGGACGGAAATCCTGACGAGGCCCTCCAATACTGCGAGGTCCTGGCGAAACTCAATCACCTGCAGAAGGGAGAGTTGTTCCTCCAGCAGGAATTGGAAAAGCATCCTCAGGAGGCGCGGCTGGAAAGCCGACATGGATATTTCCTTCTCTGGCTCGGTAAGTACGCAGCAGCAAGAACTGCGTTCGAGAAGGCGCGTGGGCTTGATGCGTCGCTCCTCGAAGCGCAAGACGGTCTCGATCAGGTTTCCGCCGCTGAACGTACCGCGCGGACATCCACCTCGGCTCTGCGATCGACTCCGCCCGTCGAAACACCGATCGAACGTTCAACCAGGGCTCTCCGATCAAACCCTCGTAACGATGAGGCGCGGTTCTCTCTGGTGCAACAGCTTACGTGGGTCAATCGATTTGAGGAAGCGCTTCATAATCTCGATACCCTCGCACTGGACCGGGCGGACAGTCTCCGGATCCAGGACGCCCGCTTTCTGGTCATGGCGCGACGGGACAGCCTCTATCGATCCGATATCAGCGACTACCTTGAGGCCCTTAAGGATGATGGTAAGAACACAGAGCTTCTTCGCCGCGTAGCGGATCGTTACGCAGAGTTGGGCGAGTACCAGAGTGCCCTTGACTATCTCGAACGCATTCTTGCCGGTGTCCCGGACTCTTCGGATCTCGATGTCCGGTATCAATACGCCCGGTACGCCGCATGGGGTCGGTATTTCAGCCGTGCGTTGCCGCAGGTAACCATCCTCCTCCGGTTTGCACCCGGCAATCTCGACTACCAGCTTCTCCGCGGTCAGATTTCGATCTGGTCGCTCCAGGACGTCGACACCGGCGTGCCCTACCTCAATAATGTGGTCCGGCTCTCGCCCACGAATATCCCTGCCCTCACCGCGCTATCGTCAGGTCTGGCAATTCAACGGAACTTCACCGCCGCGCGTGATTACCTGCAACGGGCGAAGAGGATCGATCCCAATTCCAGCGACGTCATTGCCGCGCAACGGTTTTACGACGAGGCGGTACGGGCGGAGGCGGAAAAGTCGAACTACGCCATCCTGGAGGCGGCGCGAGCATCGACCTCCGCCGGCGATTGCGCCCGGGCAGCCAGGAAGTATGAAGAATACATGACGAAGGTCCCCGAGCCGGGCAAAATCGTCCTTCTGGAATATGCCGATGTCCAATCCTGTGCCAAGAACCAGGACAAGGCAATCCAGATCTGCGACCAGATTCTCCAGGAGGGTTACGATTTTGACGTCGCCTTGGCACGGGCGAAGTACATTCTATGGAGCGGAGATTCGCTGCGCGCTGAACAGGAATTCAGGAAATTGACCGACGAACGCCCGGAGAATTTTCCGGCGAGCCTCTACCTTGGTGAATCGTATCAACGCCTGGGGCGCAATAATGACGCGCGCCTCGTGTATCAGCATTTGCTGGATCGTCCACTCAAAGACGAGGAGCGCACGGAAGTCGTATCCCGGATGAAGTATTTGCCATTGACCGGTCTCTCGGCGGCGTTCACCACGTTCCCAACTCGCCTCGCGTTTTCGCCTCCTGTGTCCTACTACACGGACAATCAGGAGTTTTCCCTTGCCAGCGTCGGAGGGCGGGTGGAGCTCGGCGTTGCAAGCATGCTCTCCCTCGGCGGAAGTTACGGCCGAGTCCTCCTGCAATCGCCCTCGTCAACGCGCTACTTCAACAATTACAAGGGACAACTCTATATCAAGCTTTCCGACCGGCTCAGTGTCTCGGGTGGGTTCGGCACGTTGCAGAGCGGCGGTCGCGACAAACGCACCATCGGCGACGCGACCGTCGTGTATGAGCGGCCGGGGACCGTTCACATCGAAGGATATTTTGAAGCCAACGATGCGGCGATGCTCCTTTACAGCCCGTACCTGATCGAACTTCCGTACGATGCTCGATTGTACAAGGTCCTCGGCTCCTATGCCACACCATCGGGCTGGGAGCTCTCAGGGAGCTACAAGACCCTGGCGATCTCGGACGGCAACAAGGGCTCGGAGCTGCAAACTCGTCTGGGTCATCGCCTGTTCAACGATCTGTCGGCGGGCTACGAATACATGTATTCTGACTTCATTCATCAAGCCGCCTGGATTCCGTTTACCGACCATGCGAGGCAACTTTACTATACGCCGCAAAATATCGAATCACATGCCGCGTGGTTTGAGTGGCAGCCGCAGAACGACCAGGATGTCGTGTTTACTCTTCGCGGGCGCATCGGGTATCTCCCGACATACCGGACCGCGCTGCGCGACATCTCCGGGGAATTGAATTATCGCGCGACCACGCAGCTCCTCCTGAACGGGAAATTCTCGCTCGGGAACACCTATCGGTCCGACGGCGGGTACAACTACGCCTCCCTGACCTTCTCGATATACTGGAGCGTTCTCTAAGAAGAAAAGGCGGTCTCATGCAGCCAGCGTCCGAAATCCCGGTTGTTCGCATGCGGTTCAAAAATGTCTCCGATCGCCCGCCCCGACGCGATCAGGGAGCACGGTTGATCCGCCTGATCGTCCTGTCCGGACTTCTCTCCCTCGGATTAACCGCCGTGATCGTGTACACCCTCCCGATGACCTCCCAATCGCTCGGCTCCCTCTTTGTCCAATCCTCCGTCGTCGCGTTAGCCGTCTTTCTCTTTGCCCTGTTGTTCCGATACTGCACGGTTCTGGGCGCCGCGTTTGTTTTTGTTGCGCGATACACGCCACGCGTTAGCAGACCCTTCGCACCCTTTGTGTCGATCATCATCCCGGTCTATAATGAAGACAAAATCCTCGAGCACTCGATTCTTTCGCTGCTCGAGCTGGATTATAAACAGTACGAGATCATCATTGTCGATGACGGCTCCACTGACGCCACCGCGGCGGTCGGTCGAACGCTCGTCGGCTTTCAAGACGGACGGTATGGCAAGGTTCGGGTTTCTCTCATCTCCAAACCCAACGGCGGGAAATCCAGCGCGCTGAATGCGGGGATTCAGTTCTCGAAATCGGAATTCGTCCTCTGCATGGACGGAGATTCCCAGTTGACGCCTGACACGTTGAAGCTCAGCGTCCGGCATTTCCTCGATCCCGGGGTTGGCGCGGTTGCAGGAAATGTCAAGGTACACAATCGCAAGAGAGTGCTCTCGAAGCTTCAGGCTCTCGAATATGTCGAAGGGCTCAACATGCTCCGCAGCGCCCAGAGCGCGCTCGGACTCGTCAATATCATCCCGGGTCCCATCGGGATGTTCCGGAAGGAAGCAATCCAAAGCGCGGGATGGTATTCCAGCGACACCTACGCTGAAGACGCCGACCTGACCTTGAACCTTCGCTTTGCGGGTTGGCGGATCGTCTATGAGCCAGGCGCCGTATCATTTACCGAGGCGCCGGAACTCCTTCACCAACTCCTGAAACAGCGGTACCGGTGGACGCGCGGCATCCTGCAATCGATCCGGAAGCACCGCCGTCACCTGTTCAGACCGAATCTCGATTTCAGCAATACCGTTGTTCTCTGGTCGTTATTCTATGAGGCCTTGATCTGGCCCACGATGAACATCTTCGCGAACGCGTTCTTCATTATTGTCGCACTGTTCTTCGGACTGTCCACGACCATTGCGCTCTGGTGGGCAGCCATTGCGCTCCTGGATGTGATGACGGCGCTCTACTGCGTCGCCGTTGACAGGGAACAACTCAGTCTCTTGCCGTACGCGCTCATTTATCGCATCGTCTTCCTCCTCATCGTTGACGTCGCAAAATTCGGAGCGACGATCGAAGAGGTCATCGGTGTCCGCATGACCTGGGGGAAGCTCGAGCGCATCGGACCATCCGTTCGCTAATTCACTTTACGAAGGCATCGTCATGGAACTCATTCCCGTTTTTTCCCTGATCGTTCTTGTTGCAACGATCGGCACGTTCATCCTCGCGATCGGGGCCTACGTGATGTTTCGCGTGCGAGAATACCGCTATCGAGGGACCCCGGCTCAGCCCTCCCCTACGTATGATGCGGATGTGTTTGCCCCCCAGGTGGTCGATCCGCCGGCTGCCGAGAGCACGCCGGACGGATTTGTGCGTCGCGAGAGTCTTCGCGACCCCCGCGTGATGCGATTCCAGCGTGACCCCGTCGACCCTGATACGACAACGCCTCCAGGTGAGCGGAGAACGTGGCGATGACCGTGCCTCGAACCGCTGCACGGGCACAAGTCGTGCCGTTCCTGTTCTCCGGGCTGATCATAATGGCAGCAGCGCTTTGGGTGTTCGTGCTCATCCTGCATAGCGTTTACGGGCGCTTTGCCATAAGCGACATTCTCCCCACAAGCGCGAATCTTCAATCTGTCTTTGCCGGTTCGCGCGTAGGCATCCTGGAATCGGGGTACTCAGACCGCCTCCTTCCCGACGGCAGCATGTGGCTCCATGACAATGTGAGCGCCTGGAAACGGTTTCTTCGCTCCACCGACGCCGAATTCGACGTCCTCGATGACCGGTCCCTCGAGTCCGGCAGTCTGAAAGATTACTCGCTCCTGGTTCTCCCGGGGTCACGGGCACTCAGCGAGAAAGAGATTGCGCAAATCAAGAGCTTCATCGACCGCGGGGGGAGCGTTTTTGCCACCGGCGGAACAGCGACGTTCAACGAAGACGGCGAGTGGAAAGGGTGGGATTTCCTCTCGCAGGTCTTCGGGCTGCAATTCACGCGGGAAATCACTCCCGATCAGGCAACCCGAGCGCATACGCTCCGCGGCGGACTGCCGATCACGGCAGGCATCCCGTCGGGGTACTCCCTCAGAGTCGCGACCTGGGACAATCCGATCGCCTGCAAGGTCGTCGAACCCAGGACAACCCAGGCAAGCACGTGGTACAATTTCAAAAGCGATTCGGGGCTCACGCGAGAGTCTATCGAATCGACGGCCGGGATCGCCTATGGGCGATACGGCCGGGGGAAATTCGTCTGGATGGGATTTGAGTTGAATTCTGTCCTCGGAGGACAGAAGGACTATGTGTACTTCGATCTGTTGTGTCGCCGCTGCGTGGACTGGCTTGCCGACAAGCCGACGGTTATCGTGCACGATTGGCCCTCCGGATCGTCGGCCGCCGCGATGATCGTCGTCCCCGTAGCTTCGGATACCGCCGATCCCCGGGGCCTGGTTTCTTCTTTCAAGCGAAGCGGAATTCCCGTAAGTACGTTCTCCTCCTCCTTCGGGTCTCACCATGCGCCTTTGACCAATGGTCTCCTTTATGAGCCGGCAGAACCCGCGCACGACTTGGGCGGACTCTTTTCCTTCCCCGGGCATTGTGGTCCGACGGACATTCGTGAAGATCTGGATGCCGGTTATGGGTTCGCCGTGCTCGATTCCGTGTCAGACCGGGCGGTCCCCGAGGCAGTGACCAAGGACGGGAGAAAGATGGTCATCATCGCGAAAACCGCTCGCGGCGACGACGAGGTGATCGGCCAGTACGGCCTGAACGACACCGCGCTCCAGCTCTACACGTACCGCGAGGACATCGATCGGGTCCTGTTCCAGGGAGGCGTCTACACATTGCAGCTTCACTCCGAGTTGCAGGGTCGACCGGAATTTATTGGCGTAGTGGACCAGCTCGCAGCGTATCTCAAGGAAAAGAACGTCTGGGTTGGAACGGCGTCGGAGATCGCGCGGTGGTGGCTCTCCCGCAGCGACCTGAATGTGAGCATACAGCAGCGCAGCAAACGGCGTGTCGCGCTGGTGGTCACCAACACTTCGAAGGACGAAATCCAGGACGTCGCAATCCAGGTAAATCTGAATCAGCCGGCCGCCAACGTCGGGCTGACATCCGATATCCTGGGAACAACGATTCCCGCGTTTCGTTTCAATCCGAAAACGGACGCCGTCGAGATCACCATCCCGTCCATTCCGGGAGGCTCTTCGCTCTCCTTGTTTGTCGACTACGATCAACCAGCGATCTGAACCATGCCATTGGCCGAATTGAACGTCCATCGTTTTCTTTCCGTCGCGCGATTCTCGAGCGTTGCGTTGCTGCTTCTCCTGTCCGCATGCATGAAGCGGTCACCCGACCTCGGACTGGCCCCGGTCACGCCATCGATCTCGATCCATTCTCCCGTGACGGGCGACACGGTGTATCCCGGTCAGGTTCAAATCCAATACGACATGGAGAATGTCGCAAACGCGGTCCGCTTCGAACTCTACGTCAATGATTCGCTGCTGGCAACCTTCCCGGCAAATCAGGACAAGAGGAAACCCACGATTCTCTGGAACGTCGACACCCTCCTTCTTGACAGGCGCGTGCAATACCGGATTTCCGCCTACGATCTCGATAGTGTGAGGGCGGACAGCCCTATCATCCGGAACATTCTCGTCACAAACAGTCCCACTGCGCCGAACCCACCCGAAAATCTGACCATCACACGGTTCGGCCCGTCATCCGTGAATCTCACCTGGGACGATCGGTCGACCAACGAGACCTCGTTCGAAGTCTGGAAGGAAATGTCCGACAGCCCGTACGTCTTGATCCAAACGCTCCCGGCAAACTCGGTGAGCACCAACGACAGCGGAATCGTTGACGGGGTGGCGTATCATTATCGGATCCGCGCGGTAAACAGCTACGGATTTGCGGACTCACGGCCCGTCGGCATCGGTAACGATATTGTCGTGATGAACCCTCCGACGAGCCTGGTGGCGACCGCGATGGGCACGAAGATCGTCCTCCTGCAATGGCAGGACAATTCATCGGGAGAGTTGGCGTTCGTCATCGAACGAAGGATTACGAGCGGGACGATCTACTCCCAGGTTGGCCTTGCGGGACCGAATGAGACTTCATTCATGGACACTTCCGGCCTCGTTGGATCGAGTTCCTACACGTATCGTGTGGCAGCGCGCGGACAATTCCAACAATCCGATTGGTCCAACGAGGAAACCGTTCTCACGCTCTACATCGATACGTATCCGCCGAGTAATCTCGCAGCGAACTTCGATTCGACCAGTCGCAGCGTCGCCCTGACATGGAAGAGCAACACGATCTATGACTCTCAAACGCGCATTGAGCGCAGGGACGATCCCGGGGGACTTTTCTCCGAAATTGGAAAGGTCGGACCAAGCGCTACGGCGTTTCGTGATACGACCGCACAGCCGCGTTTTGCGTACACGTACCGTGTTCGCGTGCTCTCTGTCGACGGACACTTCACGTTCTATTCGAACCTGGCCAGCATCGTCCTCGGACCAGCGAATTCGACGGACGCGGTGCTTCCGCGAGCCCGTTGAGGCCGGATCATGAAAAGACGGATCGGCGGGGTCATCGCGGCAGTGTGTATTCTGAACATCACCCTGGTGTGGACGGCACTGACGCAGGACACGTTCATCCGGTCAAACCAGCTTGGTTCGTTGCCGGGGGAGCGAATGAACGCGACTGTTCTCTCCCGCCATAATCTCCAGGGGAAGCGGTTCGACCTTACAAAGAACGGCAACTCCGTCTTCCACGGAGTCGTCGGGAAATCCCTTGGAAGCTACGCTGCCTTTTCCTTTTCCTATCATATCACTGCACCACCGGTCGATGATTCCGGAGCGTACGCCTTTCACGTCGACGGTGAATCGTCGTTTCCTTTCACTGTCGGGGAACGAAGGTTCGACGGTCTTGTGGATTCGCTTCTCCTTTTCTTCCGCGTTCAGCGCTGCGGCAATGACGCTCCGTTTCTTCACAAACCCTGCCACCTTCACGACGCGACGAGCGTAATCTCCGCATCCGGAACGCACCGCGGAAGAGTCGATCTTTCCGGAGGGTGGCACGATGCAGGAGATTACGTCAAATTCCTGAATACTACGGCGTATGCGTCATACCTCCTTCTCTTCGCGGACGAATTGCATCGTGAAGAACTGGCGGCCAATCACCCTGCGGCGACCATCTCTCCCGTTTTGCAGGAGGCACGGGTTGGCATTCGCTGGTTGCGGAAGTTGAGGGTTTCTGCCGACGAAGTGGTGACTCAGGTCCAAGATCTCCGCGATCACGATCAGGGGTGGAGACTGCCCGAGGACGATCCCCTGGCCTGGGATCGCCCTGCCTTTGTCGGAACGGGGAAGAACCTTATCGGCGTTCTCTCAGCCGTAATGGCATTCGCCGCCAAGACGTTTGAGCCGATGGATCGGGACTTCGCAGACAGTTGCCTGACCTTTGCGGAAGATCTTTTCTCACACCGGAACGAGGTCCCGGATCTGGACGCAAGCGGTAGCGGGATGTACAGGGACCTCCATTATCAGGGGAAGCTCGCGCTCGGAGCGGTGGAACTGTATCGTGCGACGGGGAATCGCCGGTATCTCAACCTTGCGAAGGCGTACGCGGATTCTGCCGGGGCGGATTTTTGGTGGAGCTGGGGCGATATCAACTCCCTGGCGGACTACAGACTCGCTGCATTCGACAAACGGTTCTCCGCTTATATCCGAAAGAACCTCTCAGCCGCCAATGCGATCTCCAGGCGTGCGGTCTTTGGGGAAGCCGCGCCGGGCTCCTGGGGATCCGTGAATGCGATGCTCGGAGTTGTTCTGCAGGCCGACCTGTGGAAGCGCCTGACAGGCGATCATGAGTTTGACGCTCTGGCCGCGAGACAGTGCGATTATATCTTCGGGGAGAACCCCTGGGGCGTCAGCTTCTTTTCCAATGTCGGTGCACACCCGGCGCGCCATTTCCACTCACAGATCGCATACTTCCACGGCGGCTATCTCCCCGGCGGCCTTGCGGCAGGACCGGTGCCTGCTGCCACGCTGCGACAGTACGCGATCACAGACGAACATGCGGATCCCTTTGCGCCGTTTCAGTCGGAGTCTGCAGTCTACCATGACGACAGAATGGACTACGTCACGAATGAACCGACAATAGCCGCCGCAGCCACCGCTATGGTCGTATTCGAAAACAGGACCACGGGACGATCGGTGCAACGCGCGGGAATCAATGAACATTAAGAACGCCTCCCGGCTCCTTGCAAATCTCGCGCTCGCGGCGATCGTATTTTTCCCTAGCGTGCCCTCGTCTCTGTCGTTTGCGCAGGATACTTCGGACGCCGTCGATCGTCATCTCGCAAGCACGGTCTCACCGGGCGGATTGCAGGGCTCCTCGCTCCCGCAGTTCATCCTCGTCACCTTCGATGACGGCATCAATTCCTTTGCGGAGTCGTTTATCCAACCAGTGATCGGCCAGCTTAAGAATCCTGACGGAACACACGCCCCGGTGACGTATTTCGTGACAAAGGTAAACACGGACTCCCTGCTCGCCCGACAGCAATATCTCGAAGGAAACGAGATCGCCAATCACACTGCAACGCATTCGACCAACGGCACGACGCCGTACAGTCAGTGGATATGGGAGCTCGGGGAGACGAACAGGTTCTTCGTGAACGCCGTGGGAATTCCTTCGAAGGAAATTGCGGGGTTTCGCGCACCAGACCTCCTGACCGACAACGATATGTGGCGAGCGCTGAAGGATCTTCATTTTACCTACGATGCTTCCCTTTCCGAGATCCCGACGGTTCCGCCGACTGTTTCAACGGGGATGGATTCCCTCATCTGGCCTTACACGTTCGACAACGGAGCAAAGACGGCATGCCTCGCAGAATCTTGTCCTGATACGAGCATTCCCGGTCTTTGGAGCATTCCGATATGGGACTTCTTCGATTCCACCGGGAGCGATTTGGGATCGATGGACCCCGCTGTGGGTTTCGACTCGGTGTTCAATGCCTCGCTCGAGTATCTCTTCGAAAAACGATATCACGGGAACAGATGCCCGCTGGGCATTTACTTGCATGCAGGACAACTCTGGTCCCCCACGCGGCAGGCAATCCTCCGAACGTTCCTCGAGCAAAAGCTCCATCTTCCCGATGTCTGGATGATTACGATGCGGGGCCTCATCGAATGGATTCGACATCCCGTCCCGACGCAAAACCTCTCTGCCTGGTTTGCCGGGGGACGTTATCGCGGACTTGGAAATTCAGACGCCGAGCCGCCGGGACCCTCAACGCCGGTTTCCCCGGACGACAGCGCCCGTGTCACTGGGACTTCGGTTCAACTGCTGTGGGATGTCGTTCTCACCGCCTCAGGGTATGAAGTGCAGGTCTCGTCCGATCCACAATTTGCATCGCTGCTCTTGGACACCCTCGGCCTCACAAAGTCGACATTCCCTTTCCCATCCCCGTCGGAACCCGGGAAGTATTTCTGGAGAGCCCGGGCGTGGAACACAAAGGGGACCGGCCCATGGACTCAGACACGATCGTTCTCCGTCAGCCAGGTGACTTCCGCCCGGGACCAATCACCCTTACCGACGTTGCTGACTCTGGAGCAGAACTATCCGAACCCGTTCAATCCAAAGACAGTAATCAGCGGACAGTGGACAGGGAACAGTGAGGTTCGGCTCGAGGTATTCGACATCCTCGGACGCAAGGTCGCAACCCTCGCCGATGGCAGGTACTCCGCGGGGAAATATGCGTTTACTTTCGATGGGACGAATCTTGCAAGTGGTATGTACCTTTATAGACTCACCGCAGGGTCGTACTCTGCTGTTCGGAAGATGTTGTTGATTCGATAATCAACCGTTCCTCTTTCATCATTTGAACGCAAATGCCATTCCAATTCTCGAAGACTGCGAACGTTATCCTCGTGGTTGCGTGCATGCTCCTCGCGGGCCGTCTCTCTGCGCAACCAGGCACGCTGCCGTCACGGATCATTGTCGGTTACTGGCACAATTTCGACAACGGCACCGGCGCCATCCGGCTCGCGAACGTTCCGGCGGCATACGACGTGATTGATGTCGCTTTTGCCGAACCGTCGTCCGGCGCGACGATCGCGTTTGTCCCCCTCGCGAGCCTCTATACGTCGAATCGCCAGTTTGCCGATGAAGTGCGCCAGCTCCAGATGAACGGGAAGAAGGTCCTCCTTTCGATAGGAGGCGCGAATGCCGTCGTACAATTAAAAACCTCCACCGATGTCCAGAATTTCGTCTCCTCGGTCTCCACACTAATCTCGACCTTCGGCTTTGATGGAATCGATCTGGATCTTGAAGGCACCTCGCTTGTCCTGGACGCCCACGATACCGATTTCCGAAAACCCACGACGCCCACCATTGTCAATCTTATCAACGCCATTTCTCAGGTGCTGACAAATTTTCCCGGCGGCCTCATCCTTAGCGCGGCTCCTGAAACTGCGGGCGTCCAGGGAGGTTATGTCGCGTACAGTGGAATTTACGGCGCGTATCTCCCGCTCATTTATGCCCTGAAGGATCAATTCACCTACATCCATGTGCAAGACTACAATACCGGATCAATGTACGGACGCGATGGCGTGATCTATCAACCCGGGACATCAGATTTCCTTGTGGCCATGGCGGACATGTTGATCTCCGGATTCACGGTGGAGGCGTTCACGGCCAAAATTCCTTTCCCCGGTCTTGGCGCGGACAAAGTCCTGATCGGCCTCCCCGCCACCACTGATGCGGCGGGGAGTGGCTTCATGCCGTTTCCACTGGTCCGCAATGCACTCGATTATCTTTATACCGGAAGGACATTTGGCGGGGCCTATGCGATTGCATCACCGCAGGGCTACAATCACTTCAGAGGGGTCATGACCTGGTCGATCAATTGGGACGTGTACGACGGGTTGTCCTGGTCTCCATCATACCGCCAGTACCTGGACACTCTTGTGACTTCCGTGCCCCTGCCTCTTGCCGGAAGCGACGGCACCCCTCGACGGTTTGCCCTTGAACAGAATTATCCCAACCCGTTCAATCCAACAACAGTTGTCAGTGGACAGTGGACAGTGAACAGTGTTGTGCGGCTTGCGGTGTACGATCTCTTGGGCAGAGAGGTGGCTGTTTTGGCGAACGGTAGATACCCAGCAGGGAGATACTCGTTTACGTTCGACGGAAAGAATCTGGCAAGCGGAGTATACTTCTATCACTTGACGGCTGGGTCATATTCTGCCGTTCGGAAAATGCTTTTGGAACGTTGACAGGCGACGCTTCTTCTTCTTGTGATCGTCATCCTGTCTCGACATACCAACACCTTGAATTGCCGAATCAAATTTCAGATCTCAGCATTCTGATTTCAGGAGTCGACATTCGTCTTTTCGGAGGAAATAAGTGTGTACATCGCCGGTATGACGAAAAGCGTTAAAACGAGCGAGAAGAGCAGCCCCCCGATGACGACGATCCCCATCGACACGCGGCTCATAGCGCTGCCACCGAGGGCAAGCGCGATGGGGAGAGCACCGAGCATGGTCGCGAGACTTGTCATCAGGATCGGGCGAAAGCGTGCGGTTGCCGCAAAGGTTGCGGATTCGAGGAGACGCTTCCCCTTCTCTTTTTGCTGGTTCGCAAATTCGACGATCAAGATGCCGTTCTTTGTCACAAGGCCGACGAGCATGATGATGCCAATCTCACTGAAGATGTTCAGCGTCTTGCCGAAAAGCCACAGCGAGAGCAATGCCCCCGAAAGCGCAAGCGGAACGGTGAGCATAATGGTCAGCGGATCCCGGAAGCTCTCGAACTGTGCGGCAAGGACGAGATAAATGAGGACGAGCGCCAGCAGAAAAGCGAAGACGATATTCGACGTGCTTTCTGAATAGTCCCGCGACGGACCGGAAAGCGCGGTGGTAAAGGACGGATCCAGAACCGTTTTGGCGATACGGTTCATTTCCGCGATCCCGTCGCCGATGGTCCTTCCGGGTGCCAGTCCGGCACTCACCGTCGCCGATTTGAATCGATTAAAATGGTAGAGCTGCGGCGGCGCACTTGCCTCGTTTAGTTGGACCAAGTTGTCCAGCTGAACCAGCCGCCCGCGGTTGTTGCGAATGTAGAGCGACTTCAAATCGAGTGGCTCGTCGCGATTCTCGCGGTCGACCTGGCCGATGACCTGGTACTGGAAACCATTCATTTCGAAGTAAGAGAACCGGACTCCGCTGAACGCGAGCTGCAGCGTCTGGGCAATGTCCATCACCGACACGCCGAGACTCCGCGCCCTGTCGCGTTCAATCGTCAGATCGATCTGAGGCTTGTTGAATTTGAGGTTGACGTCCGACGTGAGAAACACGCTGCTTCTTCCCACCTCGTCCATGAATTGTGGAAGGACTTGTCGAATCCTCTCAAAGTTCTGATTCTGGAGCACGAACTGGACCGGCATACCGCTCCGCCCTCCTCCCCCGCTCGCCGAGATTGTCTGTTCCTGATTGACAAAGACCCGTGCCTCGGTCATGGTCCGGCTCTTGGCGGTAAGATAGTCGGCGATTTCCTGTTGCGAACGGCGGCGCATCGACGGATCGGAAAGCAAAAGTCGAATGCTGCCGGCGTTTACGGCGCCGCCCCCGTAGCCCGGTGCGGTAACACTCAGGCTGACCCGCCGTTCCGGCAGGGAGTCCGTCACAAACGTCGACAACCGGTCCATAAACGCGTCGGTGTACTCGAACGAAGCCCCTTCCGGCGCAGTCACATTCATCCGCAGATAGCTTCGGTCATCCAGCGGCGCCAGTTCTGTCTGCAAGAGCCTCATGAAAAGCACTATGAGTCCCAGGGACGCGAGAATGATGACGATTGCGCGTGATCGCCGTCGCAGGAACCGGGCGAGCAGACGTTCGTAGGTCCTGTTGATCTTCTCGAAATACCGTTCTGTCACCTCGTAGAACCGGCTATGCTTCCGTCGTTTGCGGATCATCCGTGCATTCAGCATCGGCGTCAGGGAGAGGGAGACGAACGCGGAAATCAAAACCGCCCCGGCAATGATCACGCCGAATTCGCGGAAGAGCCTCCCCACAAAACCTTCCAGGAAAATGATCGGGAGGAACACTGCCGCGAGCGTGATCGATGTGGAAATCACCGCGAAGAAGATTTCCTTGGATCCCGCGAACGCCGCTTCCATCGGCGACATCCCCTGCTCCACTTTCTTGAAGATGTTCTCGGTTACGACGATGCCGTCATCAACGACCAATCCGGTCGCCAGCACGATCGCCAGGAGCGTAAGGATATTGATGGTGAACCCCATCAGGTACATGATAAAAAATGCGCCGATAAGCGACACCGGGATATCGATGAGGGGGCGGAACGCGATGATCCAGTCGCGGAAAAACAGAAAGATGATGAGGATGACCAGGAGGATGGCGATCAGGATGGTTTCTTCAACCTCCTTCACCGACTGACGAATAAACCGGGTGTTGTCGATGGCGACATTCAGCGTATAGTCCGACGGGAGGTCCTTCTTGATCTGCTCGAGTCGCCTGTAGAATTCGTCGGCGATATCAATATAGTTGCTCCCCGGCTGCGGCACGATCCACACGCCCACCATCGGCTCACCCGATTGCTTCAGGATCGTCTCCTCGTTTTCCGGACCGAGGTTCGCGAAGCCGATATCGCGAAAGCGCACAGTGTTCTTTCCCTCTGCCTTCACAATCAGGTTGTTGAACTCCTCCACCGTCGCGAGGCGACCACGCGTGTTGACAGTCAGCTCCGTCTGGTTTCCGACGATTTTGCCGGACGGAAGATCAACATTCTCCTCGGTCAAGGCATTCATGACATCCAGCGGGGTCAGACCGTACGCCGCGAGCTTCAGCGGTTCCATCCACAAGCGCATGGCATAGCGTTTTTGCCCCTGGATCTGCGTTGCGCTCACGCCCGGGATCGTCTGCAGATTCTGGGCAATCACATTCTCCGCATAATCGCTCAGCTCGAGCTGGCTTTTCGTGGGACTTTGAAGCGTCAGCGAGATGATCGCATCGGCGTTCGCATCGGCCTTCGTGACGACGGGTGGCGCGTCGATGTCCTGCGGGAGCGACCGGGCTGCCGCAGACACTTTGTCACGCACGTCATTGGCGCCCGCTTCCAGGTCGACGTCGAGATTGAATTCGACGGTAATATTGCTCGATCCCTGACTGCTGCTCGATGAGATTATCCGCACGCCGGGAATCCCGTTCAGCGCCTTCTCGAGCGGTTCGGTGATCTGCGACTCTACGACGCCCGCATTCGCGCCGGTGTAGTTTGTCCGGACACTGATAATGGGGGGATCGATGGCGGGATATTCGCGAATGCCGAGGAACTTGAAACTGATGACCCCAAACAACATGATCGCAAGGGACATGACGATCGCCAGAACGGGGCGTTTGATACTTATCGAGGCAAGACTCATGCGGAAAGAGGGTTGACCATTCCGGGGGAAAGTGAATTTACTGCACGACGACCTGGACCGGGACGCCAGGACGAATCTGCATGATGCCGCTCGTGATCACCGTATCGCCGACGGCGAGACCCTCGGTGATTTGCACGGACGAAGGCGTTCGGATGCCTGTCTTCACCGGAATTGCCGCCGCGACACCGTTCCGCTGCACAAGCACGGTCTGGCCCTTCAGGACAGGGATCACTGCGCTTGTCGGAACAAGCAACGCATCGGTGATTTGTTTGAGGTGGAGTTCGATTTCGACAAAAGCGCCGGGAAACACTTTCTCCCAGCGGTTGTCGCATAGCGCCCTGAGCTGCAGCGTTCCGGTCGCGGGATCGATTTTCGGCTCGACGGCGTAGATCGTCCCCACGAGCTTGACCTTTCGCTCTTCGTTGCTGAAGGAAACTCGGTCCCCGGGGCCGACCAGGCCGGCATATTTCTCCGGGATCGCGAAGTCCACTTTGAGCGGGTTGACCTTTTGGAGAGAGGCGATACGCGTGGCCGGCGTGACATACCCGCCTTCGCTGACGTCGCGCAGACCGACGATTCCGTCGAAGGGGGCCCGGATCACTCTCTTTCGCACCCCGGCAATGAGATTATCCCGGTCGGCTTTAAGCGTATTGACCTGGTTCAGCGAGATTTCGTACTGCTCTTTGCTGATCGCATTCTTCTCATAGAGCAATCGCTGCCGTTCCGCCTGATCGGCATTGAGCTGGATTTGCAGCTCCACCTTCTTCAGCTGCGCCTGCAGATCGTCGTCATTGATCTGTACCAGGAGATCGTTTTTTTTGACGTGGCCCCCTTCCCGGAACGCAATCCTCTCGATCCGCCCGGCGGACTCCGCGACCAGGTCCACCGATTCCGATGCGAGAACGGTACCGGATGAGCGGACGATATTGTCGAGCGATTGAGGCCTGACAACAATCCCGTTTACTGTGAGCGCCACAGATCTTCCGGCGCTTCGAGCTTCAGGATCGTTACCTTTGGGACCACATGACGCGAAGACGAGGGAAGAAAAGAACACCGTGGTAAACAGGAAGACTTGCGGCAACGCGTGCATCGTTCGGGGAAGCATTGCGGTAAATATCGGGAAAACCAAAATCACATACAATGTTCTCCGGATCAACCTGCGCTCATGAGACATCACCAGCATCGTCAATGGAGACTGACGCTATCACCTTTCTCAATTCCACCTGATTCGCCGATTTGACTCGGTGCCGATGGGACCCCGCGAGATAAACGTGATGTGCCTCACGCCTGATGGAATCTATGATGGCGACGATTGTTCCCTGAAAAGCCGTTCCTTATATTGCCAGTGATCGCTGCACGCCCTCCTCTTGGCTCCGATGCAGCAACCCCCGATCCTATGATCGACCGCCTCCCCCGGGCCAATTATTTCAGGTGAGTCCATGGGACATATGAACGACGTCACCCTTCTACCGGAAACCCTCCCCTCAGAGACAATTGCGCCGCAGACAATTGCTGTCCCTGCAGCAAAGAGAACCATTCATATTCCCGGCCTCGATGGGATCCGTGCCCTGGCGTTCCTTCTCGTGCTCATCTCGCATGCAGGTCTGGACAGGATTTTCCCGGGTGGGTTCGCGGTCACAGTCTTCTTTTTCCTGAGTGGCTATCTGATCACCACGCTCTTACGGCGTGAATTCGAAACAGACGGCACCATAAGTTTTCGCAAGTTCTACCTTCGCCGTGTCCTCAGGATTTTTCCCCCGATGTACATGACGATTCTGTTCATCCTGTTGCTCACGATCCTCGGGCCCATGCGGGCAACGGTGGACACTTCGGCGGTGATCGTCCAATTGCTTCATTTCACGAACTACCAGATCATTTTGCATTCGGCCGTGACGACTCTCCCGGGCACGCACGTTCTCTGGTCTCTCGCTGTCGAAGAACACTATTATCTTCTGTTTCCCCTGTTGTTCCTCATTCTGATGAAGTATTTCACGCCACGAGGCCGATTTGCCGCACTCGTCTCCCTCTGTGCGGTTGTCCTTATCTGGCGCAGCATCCTGGTTTTTGTTTTTCATGCACCCGAGAACCGCACCTTCATGGCCTCCGATACAAGAATCGATTCCATTCTTTTCGGTTCAATTCTCGCCGTGACGCGCAACCCGGTGATCGACCGGATTCGCGCTCGCAGCACATTTGCGGATCTTCTGTTGCTCGGCGGAGCAGTCGCATTGCTGCTGTTCACCTTCTTGTACCGATCCGATGAATTTCGGGAGTCCATTCGCTACACGCTTCAGGGGATCGCCCTTTTCCCGCTTTTCTTTCTCGTGATTGCCCATCCCCAGTGGCCGTTGTTTCGGTGGCTCGACATTCCCCCCATGCGGGCCTTGGGAGTTCTTTCCTACACGCTGTATCTCATACATTTCTGGGCGATTGATATTGTGAGAATGTACGCTCCCAACCTCACTCCGGGACCTGTCGCGATTGCCGCTGGCTTGGTTTCACTTGCCTATGCAACCGCCTCGTACTTCTTTGTCGAACGGCCTTGCGCCCGACTACGAAAGGCGCTGCATGCATAGCCGCTGGAGAGACGATCCCGCTCAACCTGAGGCAGACAACCCTCTGGCGTAGTGGTCGTTTGAATGGGTCAGCGCAGAGCATGCCAGATGCAACCGGAGGAACCTGGAGCTGCGGACAAGATGCTTCGCCGGCGGTGCAAACGTGCGGACACCTTCGCACGCGACGGCCAGACGTGCGGCATCGTGGTCTGGGTTTATCGACTCCCTTCCTTGAATAACTACACACCCTTGACCACCTTCACGATAACCGTATAGAGATGCCTATTCACGGGATCCGTCCGAATCGTCACTTCCCCGGTCCAATATTCCCCATTGCTCCCCTTAACCTTCCACCTGGTCCGCCCATCGTCGCCGGTTCCCTCCTTTTGCCAATTCCCGCTCCTTGCATAGGCATCACCAAGAAGCACCAGGATCTCTTTCGCGCTCTTGTCTGAGGTTCCCTTGAAGACGCGTTGCCAGTGATCGGTTCCGCCTTCTGTGCTGGCGAGGTCCCAGCGACCGGTGACTTCCGCGATATGCACATCAGGAATCATCTTGTCTGCCAGAGATGCTCGCACAAATGCACCTCGCGGCTTCCATTCGTATTCTTCTCCGAGGGCAATCATTTGCGCATAACCCTTTCCCATCAACACTTCAAGAACGTGGAGTGCTCCATCGATTCCGGCCGAAAGCCCGGCGGCGGTGATGATCTTCCCGTTGTCAACATATCGCTGGTTGTCTACCACGTGGATCTTTGGGAATTGGTCCCTGAGTCGAGGAATATTGTGGTATGTCGTCGTCGCTGAGAGGCCATCGAGAAGCCCTGCGCTGGCGAGGAGAAAGGCGCCGTTGCATACTGACATCGTATGACCGATCTTCGCCGATTCATCGACGATCCACTTGAGTGTTATGGAATCTTCCTGGGTTGCTTTCACCCCACCGCCCGGAACCACGAGGACATCCGGCAACGGCACGTCTTCAAAGGAGAACTTCGGTGTCACGGTCATCCCCATCGCGGTCGTGATCGGCTTCATTGTTCGGGCGACCGTATACACATCGAAATTGGCGGCGCCGAATACTTCGTACGGCCCTGTGAAATCGATGATCTCGACTCCGTCGAAGATGAGGATCGCCACTTTTTTGGTCGGTTCGGCTTTTGCTGTTGCCGCCTTCGCCTCTTCCTCTGTCACCAGCGGCATGCCGCACGCCGGGCAGTTCCCGGGCTTGTCGAAGAATTTTGCATCGCACGGAAGACCGCAGGGCGAGCACACATAGCGTTCTGGCGTGGTCTGTGCCCGGCCCATCTCGATTCCGGCAAGAGGAACGAGAATGAGAACGGAGAGGATGAAACGCATCCATTCCAGGATGATACAACAGCTCTTTGGCATTTGCATCGGTTCCTCCTATGCGGTCGTGAATCGTTTCAACCCAGTTTTTTTAACGCCGGCCTGATCCCGTCAAGCATGTCGCGTGATTGGAGATGGAAGAGCTTCCGATAGGTCGTCGGTTTGATTCCGAACCGGCGCTCGAATGCTCTTCGAAACGCATCGGGGCTTGCAAATCCAACGGATCGTGCCACATTCTCGATGGACTGTGCCGGTATGGTCAGGCGTTCGCGCGCCTGGCCCAGTCGGACAATCTCGACAAAGGAGGCGGGCGTGCGGCCGAAGGCATCCTTGAACCGTCGGTTGAAGTGCCGCGTACTCAGACAAGCCCGCTCAGCCAACACGGGGACGGAGAGATCATCGCGCAGGTGTCCTTCGATCCAAGCGGCGAGATCGGCCAGGCGGTCGCTCGACGCAGTCTGGAATTGCAGAGGTTCCGAGAACTGTTCCTGTCCGCCGGGTCGCTTGAGATACACGACGAGCTCGCGCGCGACGGCAAGGGCCACGCGCGGACCGAAGTCCTCTTCAATGAGGGCGAGAGAGAGATCGATCCCTGACGTGACCCCTGCGCAGGTGTAGTAGGGGCCGTCCTTGAGGTAGATGGCGTCGGGGTCAACGTTGAGCCGGGGGAAGCGGCTTGCGACATCCCGTGCGAACCGCCAGTGCGTGGTAACGCGTCGATCGTCGAGCAGTCCCGTGGCTGCCAGCGCATAGATCCCGGTGCATACGGACGCAACGCGTCGGATCCCCTTGGCGCGGCTTGCGATCCATGCTGCCGCCTTCCGCTGAACGGCCGGCGCACGCAACCCTTTTCCGCCGGGGATAATCAGTGTGTCCAACTTGCGAACGTCGTGAATCGTCGCATGGGGGGTGAAGACAATTCCCGACTCCGATGCAAAAGGTTTCTTATTCAGGCCAACGATGAAGACGTCGTAGCAACTCTCGGGTTTGCCATCGATCCCATCCAGTGTGGCGCTGGTAAACGCATCGATCGGCCCTGCGAGGTCGAGCGCCATGACTCCCTCGTACCCGAGAAATCCCACACGTTTGCGCTCCATGGTCCAGCCTCCTGGGTCATAATACGAGTTTGTTCGGATGTCTCATATGACGAAGAAACGACAATTTCGGCCATGCGGTTCCGGGAGGGTTGGACGTTTCCCGGAAATGGAGGTCTCCGGGGAGACGATGCAGAGGCTCGCCTGATATCGGTTCGTAGTTGTGGGCAATTCCCCTTCAGAATGATCTCGGAGCGGTCGGTCGTCGATCGGTGTGGGATTGAGGCTCGGAGTCGGGATTCGGATTTCGCATTGACTTCCATGGGCGTTTTTTGTATAATTAATTTTCCCCATAGAGCGTCACCCGGGGTAGTAGCTCAGCTTGGTTAGAGCGCCTGCCTGTCACGCAGGAGGTCGCGAGTTCGAGTCTCGTCTACCCCGC
>CAWESL010000010.1:0-451341 GCA_963811705.1 Ignavibacteriota bacterium | reverse complement strand
TTTGATCCGCTCCAGCACTTCGCCGACTGGGTCGGGAAGCGCCATCCCCGCTTGCCGAACCCCGGTGATCATTTGGCGATACCGCTGCGGGGTAAATGTCAGGCGATCGAGCAGGACCGGCGAGAGGCCGGCAATCCTCGCCTGTCCAACCTCCTCGTGGTTTATGGTGAGAACGCGTTCTTCATTCTCACGGAGTGAAGACGCGATCCCGCGCAGGAGCCGGTTGCGCGTCGCCGTCGTGGTTCGTGACAATGCCGCGCCGGCCACACGGACAGCGCGTCCCAGGGCCTATACACGCTCTGCACTCATGCATCCGTCTCCAGGATTGCCAGATTGTCTTTGTGGACGATCTCACGGTGTCGCTCCGCCGAGCACCGCGCGCATCGCGGCAGTCTTCATTCCTTTGACCTTCACCAGATCCTGTGACGACACGGTCACGATGCCGCGCGCGATCTCCCGTCCCGCTGCATCCTGCAGGGACATGTGTCTCCCCGCTGAAACGTCCCCCGCACTCCGTGATCCCGCCGGGGAGAAGACTGGAATGGCGGTGCAGGATCGCGGAGACGGCGCCATCATCGAGGACAATTTCCCCGCGCGTATGAGCCACGAATCCGATCCAGTGCTTTCTGACATTCAAGCGCGAGTGCGCAGGAAGAAACAGCGTTCCGCGAAATGTCCCCGAAACGATCTCTTCAAGGTTGTGCGCCCTCGAACCGTTGGCGATGATCATGGCGATGCCGGCGGTGGAGCATGTCCGCGCGGCCTGCAGCTTGGTGATCATGCCGCCCGTGCCCCTGTCTGAACCCGATTGCCGGCCCAGGCGCTCGATGCCAGGGGTAACTTTCTCGACAATGGGGATGAGTGTCGCGTGCGGATTGCGGGATGGGTCGTCGGAGTACAATCCGTCGACATCGCTCAGCAGGATCAAGAGTTCTGCCCCGACGAGCTGGGCCACGAACGCAGAGAGGTTGTCATTGTCGCCCAGCTTGATCTCGTCGATGGCGACTGTGTCGTTTTCGTTGATGATCGGGACGACGCCGTGGGAAAACAGCGTGGAGAACGTCCTTCGCGCATTCAAGTAGCGGGTCCGGACGGCGAAATCGTCGCGGGTGAGGAGAACCTGGCCGATCGTCCGCCCCCGGTTTCGGAACGCGCGTTCATACGCCGCCATTAGGAGGGGCTGACGACTGCGGCGGTGGCTTGTTTTTCCGGGATCTATTGCGGGCGTTCGCGCAGTCCAAGGGCCGCAACGCCGGCGCTGATGGCGCCTGAGCTGACAAGTGCGATATGCGTCCCGGTCTCGCAGAGACGGCTGATAGACTCCGCGTATTCCTCGATCCGGGATGCGTTGATCCCCGTCGAACCGTGGCTAAGTGCTGTTCCTACCTCTATGACGATCCGACGGGGATATCGGGCGTCTGCGTGAGAAGGGTGCATTATTCAAGTATAGCACAGTTGCGAAGAATTCAACGTTGCAGGAAGAATTCAGTCAGATCTGAAAGCTTGCCGCCAGCTTCGCCAAATGAGAGTCGCCTCGGAAGGAAAAACCAATAATGCGTTCTTGGTCAACCAACTAGGCTGTGCGAACCGATGAGATTGTCAGCTTGTAGCCATCCGGATCACGCAACCGGAAGACGCGCGCACCCCAGGGCATGTCGGCGGGTTCCGTATCGAGAATCCCCCCATGGGCTTTGATCCGGTCCGCGATTTCGTCGATATTCTGTTCGGTGGTCAGTCGGATCGAGAACCCTTCGCCCTTGACCCGTTCCCATCCCTTGGCTCCGTCATCTTGGTTGATCGAAATCCGCACGTCACCGGCCTTCAGTGCCACGCCTCTGAGTACCCCGTCCCGCTCCAATTTGCGGTCTATCATGAACCCGACGACCTCGAGGTACCAGGCAAGACTCTTCTGGAGATCCTTTACCGTCAACGAAACGGCAAGATCCAGACAGCGCAACGACTCCTGCTCGGCCCGATTTCTTGTGTCGCCGGGGACTGTTGAACTGACGCTCATGCATTCTCCTTTTTTTCGTGCGGAGAAAGATACGCTGAGGCTGCACCATTGTCAATGCAGCATGGCTGGGAAACCCCGTCTTGTGCGCGTCTCGTGATTTTCGTATCGTCACCTCATGAATCTGAAGGGGAAAACATCGCCGGACCGATGGGTCGACGAGTATGCCGATGCCATGTTTCGTTACGCGCGCATACGGATCAATGACCGTGAGGCCGCGCGCGATCTCGTCCAGGAAACGTTTCTCTCCGGCCTTCAGAACATCGGTTCCTTCAAAGGCGAGAGTTCCGAAAAGACCTGGCTCTATGCCATCCTCAAAAACAAGATCGTGGACCACTACCGGAAGTTCGCGCGCGACGCGAGCCCGTTATTGGCGGAGGATGGAGAGGAATCCAATCTCGATCAGTATTTCGGCCAAGACGGTGAGTGGCAGAAGCAGGCAAGTCCGACAGACTGGGGCGTGAGCCCGCATGACGATTATCGATCCAAAGAGTTTCACGACATCCTTCATCGATGCCTTGGTATGCTGAAGGAGCAATGGCGTACGATCTTTACGTTGAAATATCTCGAGGAACTTGAGTCTGAGGAGATCTGTAAGGATTTGGGGATTTCTCCGTCCAACTATTGGGTGATCATGCACCGGGCGAAATTGACGCTCCGACGCTGTGTCGAGAAGAATTGGCTCCAGGCTTGAGAGCACGATGACAATCATACCCTGCAAAGAAGCAACTTTCCTTATCTCCAAACGCCAGGAGAACGGAATCTCATTGCGAGAGCGGTACCATTTGTTCATCCACCTGATCGTCTGTGAATTCTGCCGAAGATTCCGCAAACAGACAGATCTCATCGTCCGTGAGATCAGTGGCATGCAATCCGGCGAACGTCTCACCCCGGACGAGAAGCGGAGAATGCAGGATTTGTTGAATCCCACCTAAACTTCCTCTTCGTCCAATACCCCTCCGCACTTTTCCCCTTGTTGAGCGTTTATACAACAGAAGCACTTGACGAAATTCCGGCGGGAACAAAAATAGTTCTTTCGCGCTGTAAGGTTTCCAGCCGGCGGACGTCCAACCCTGTGTAGAGAATATAATTCGTCATAAGCGTCAGAAAGGAAGGGATTTGAGAAGATGGTCGTTCTCCTTGGTTTTGCGTTCCTCGCCGGGCTGGTCACGATTCTTGCACCATGTATCTGGCCGATTTTACCCATCGTTCTCTCCTCATCGGCGGTCGGTGAGGGCAACCGGAGACCGCTCGGAATCACCCTCGGCCTCATGACGAGCTTCGGGGTTTTCACACTATCGGTTTCATACCTGGTGAAGATCTTCCATTTCGATCCGGAGACCCTGCGGATTGCCGCGATCGTCATTATCGGCCTCCTGGGACTTGCGCTGGCCATCCCTCGCCTTTCGGTGCTCCTTGAAGGCTTCATCAGCCGGCTCAGCAGTTCCGTCGGCAGCGGTTCGAAAGAGGGGACGGGATTCCTCGCCGCGTTCGTCACCGGGCTCTCGCTCGGCCTTGTTTGGTCACCCTGTGCCGGGCCGATCCTGGCCGCCATTGCGACGCTGGCGGCTACGGGCAGGGTGTCGTTTGAAACTATCCTCGTAACCGTTGCCTATCTGGTCGGCGTCGGCATTCCGCTGTTCGCGATCGCGTACGGAGGCAGACGCCTCGTGACCCGGACGCGCTTCCTCTCCCGATACACCGCGAGGATTCAGCAGGTCTTCGGCATTGTGATGGTCCTTAGCGCCATTGCCATCTTTACAAACTTCGATCGATTGCTGCAGGCAAACGTCCTTGATGCGTTCCCCCTGTTGAACCAGACACTCAACGGGTTTGAAAGCAGCAAGGAAGTTTCGACGCAACTCGACATTCTGAAAGGTCGCCGGAACGCTGCCGCCATGCCGGTCGCAGACGAACATTCGTTTTTCAACACCAATACCCCGGCGCCCGATCTCGTGGGGGTAACGCGATGGCTGAACACACCCTCCCCGCTGACACTGAAAGGGTTGAAAGGGAAGGTTGTCCTCGTCGATTTCTGGACGTACACCTGCATCAACTGCCTCCGAACGTTGCCGCATGTCGAATCCTGGTACGAGAAATACAAGGACCTCGGGTTTGTCGTGATCGGCGTCCACACGCCGGAGTTTCAATTCGAGCATAATGCCGACAATGTTCTCGATGCACTGCATCGGTATAACATCACCTATCCGGTCGCGCAGGACAACGACTATGCGACATGGAATGCGTTCAATAACGAGTACTGGCCGGCGGAATATCTCATCGACGCCAACGGGAATGTGCGCCGGACGCACTTCGGCGAGGGCGAATATGATGAGATGGAGATGGCGATCAGAGATTTGCTCGCGCAGAATGGGCGGGCGCCGTCGGGCTCCGTCGATCGGCTTCCGGACACCACGCCGGGAGGTGCGCAATCTCCTGAGACCTACCTCGGTGCGGACCGGATGGAGTACTTCTTCAATGGTGGGCACACCGGAACGGGCGAGCGACTCTTTACCACTCCGGAGCATCTGCGGGCGAACTCATTTTCCTTTGGCGGCGATTGGGTCGTCAATCCGGAAGACGCTATCGCAGGCAAAGATGCGTCCCTCACGTACCGGTTTCATGCCTCGAAGGTATTCCTGGTTCTCCGCCCGGGGAAAACTGCAACCGCGCAGACAATCACGGTAACGTTGGACGGGAGACCAGTCGATGCCGCAAGCGAGGGGGCCGATGTCCAGAGCGGGAAGATCGCCGTCAATGCAGACAGGCTGTACAACCTCATCGATCTCCACGGAAGATCAGGGGATCACGTTCTCAAGCTTCAGTTCGATACGCCCGGGATCCAGGCGTTTGCGTTTACCTTTGGATGAGGCGGGGGCAACGCGACGCGTCAGTCGAACACCACCGTCTTTCGTCCATGCACGAGGACGCGGTCTTCGAGATGCAGCCGGAGCGCCCGTGCCAGAACAAGGCGCTCCAGGTCTCTCCCCTTGCGGATAAGGTCCTCAAGGGAGTCCTTGTGAGAAATTCGAATGATATCCTGTTCGATGATCGGTCCTTCATCAAGGACATCCGTCGCGTAGTGGCTTGTCGCGCCGATGATTTTTACTCCACGGTCGTATGCCTGGCGGTAGGGATTGCCGCCGGCAAATGCCGGCAGGAAGGAGTGGTGAATATTGACGATCCGTTGCGGGTAGCGACGGACAAACTCTGGCGAGAGGATTTGCATGTAGCGGGCCAGGATAATCGTATCAACCTTTTGTTCCTGGAGTAGATCGAGTTCCTTCGCTTCCTGCTGACCCTTGGTTTCTTCCTTGACGGGGAAGATGTGAAAGGGGACGTGGTAGCGTTCGGCGAGGTATCCGGCGTCGGGATGATTCGAAATGATGACGGCGATCTCCGCCTGGAATTCGCCGAGTTCTCTGCGCCAGAGGATTTCCTGGAGGCAATGGTCATGCTGGGAGACGAAGATCGCAAGGCGGCGTTTCTCGTTTCCCATACGGACCGCCCATTGCGCGCGGCACTCGGTGGCCAGGGGAAGAATTGTCTCTCCGATCTTCTCCGGTGCGACGGTAAAGTCGGTCATATCCCAGGCGACGCGGAGGAAGAACATCTGCTCCTGACGGTCGACATGTTCGTCCAAGTCGAGAATGTTCCCCCCGCGGTCAGACACGAACTGCGCGATGAGGGAGACCAACCCCTTCCTATCCGGGCATGACCACAGAAGTACCGCGGTGAGTTTCTCCTGCGGCGCTGAAGTTTTCTCGTGAAATTGTCGCAGTCCGTTCGCCCCCCCGGTTGAGATAACAAGACTTCGGTACAGAAGAAGAAGTCATCCTCCGCGAAGAAGGGACAACTCCTTTTCGTTCGGCCTTAGATCCCCATATTTGCCAGTGTCGTACAAATGGCGTTGATGTCTGCAACGAGTCGCGGGTGTGACGCCTCGAATCCTCTCACCGAGGCAACGAGGCCATCGAGCGAGAGCTTCAGCAATTCCGGGTTCTTCTCCCATCGTGTGGCCTCGTGCGTTGAGCGCTCGATGAAGCCTGCCACGCTCTCCGCATCGTCGGATTTCGACCCGGCGAGTTTGACGATCTCGGATTGAAGCCGATCGAGCAGGTTCAGCAGCTCGGTTCTGCTCTCCTCCTTGATGGAGCCCGCCGTCCGGATCTTGGTTTCAATATTCTTCAGCGTATCTTCAATCATGTGATTCGCCTTCCGCTTTGAGGGTTGTCAGTCGCTGTCGGCCGCTACCGGACCGGTTTTCCTGGACTCACTTCCGGCAATCTCTTCCCTTGCGCCGAAAGGGCCGTGAGTTTCTCCAGCCGCTTCAGGCGGGTTTCTTCCTTCTTGGCGCTGATGATCCACCATCCGGCGACCTTCCGATATGACGGCGGCTGATCCCGGAAGAACTTCCATGCGTCCTTGTTCCTTTTCAGCAGATGATTGTACGGCTCTTCCAGCTCCACACGCCGTTGTTCATACGAGTAGATGCCCGATCTGTTCTCCCGCCTCGCTTCAAATGATTTAAGACCGGCTGGTTGCATCCGTCCTTGCGCAATAAGCGCCTTCGCGCGATTGATATTGACGCTGCTCCAGGTGCTTCTGGATTTCCGCGGAGTGAAGCGAATGATATAGCTCTTATCGTCAATGCTTCTGCGGATGCCATCGATCCATCCGAAACAGAGTGCTTCATCGACTGACTCGGGCCAGGTAATGCTCGGCTTGCCGGAATCCTTTTTGTAGAAGCCGACCAGCAATTCGTTTGCCGCGGCATGATGCCTCGCAAGCCATTCATGAAATTCTGACGGCGCTCTAAAGAACGTCGGTTTCATACTGTCCCAGAAGACTTACGTCGTCGCGGCTTCAGGAAATCCCTTTCGGGCTCGCTTATTCCCGGTTGGATGAATGATATGAAAAGGAATGAGTTCACGGTCTTGTCAGCCTGAGATGACGTCGATCCGATCGGAGGTGATCCGTATCCTCATGATACATCAGGGATCGGCGGTTGTCAAGTTGAAGATGCCGAAGGGAAGGAGCACCACCGCCCCGGTAAACGCCGGCCGATCATCCTGTGATCTGGACGCACACGAGTGAGATATCGTCTGCCTGATCCGTTCCCTTCGCGAAGAAGTTGACTGCAGAGAGAATCTCTTCGCAGACGCGCCGTGAGGAGCCGGTGGCAGCGCGAAACGCTTGCGTTAACCGTTCGGCGCCGAACTGTTCATTATGTCCGTTGGTTGCTTCGAGAATTCCATCGGTATACATCAACAGAGAAGTGCCGGGCATAACACGGCACGCATCAGAAGTGAAGGTGGCGGCTTCTTTCATGCCTAATCCAATGTTCACCGTGCGAAGTTCCCGGACTTCGTTGCCGCCCGGAGATTTCAAGAGAATTGGCGGATGGCCAGCGGTGGCATAGCGCACCATTCCGGCCGATGGATCAATGAGCAGATACCCGAACGTCACAAAGATCTTCGCAGTGGACACCTCAAAAATCGTGCGATTCAGGTTTTGAAGAGCGTCCACCGGGACTCTGTTGTTTTGCAGTTGCGACCTTAACGCACTCTTCGTCATCGCAGCGAGGATGCCCGCACCGACCCCGTGGCCTGCCACATCAGCAATTGCCACCGCCAATTCCGGACCCGACAACTCTACAATATCGAAAAAATCCCCACCCACTTCGGTTGCAGGAACGGTCGCACCACTCACTTGGGCATAACCCTTCTCATGCGTTGTCAGCGGAAGAAGGGACTGCTGAATCTCCCGGGCAATCGACACCTCTGTCTCGAGTCGTGTCCGTTGCTCCAGTTCCTTGCTAATGACACGAATAAACATGGCATATCCCGACGCGATCAACGCGATCGCCAGGGCCCCCACTATCGAACGCTGGGTATAGATCGCATTGAGATCTTCTACGCTCCACGTTTCCGTGGGCGCAATCGTGCCCGACGTTCGGGCCTTCACGCCGCCGAGTTCAACACGCAAGCCCCGATCATCATAGTTGAAACTTATTTCCCCTGAATTCAGCACGGAGAGGGATGTCCAGATTATCACGCTGAGCGCCACCATCCACCACCCCTTCCGTGCGAAATAGATAATGCTGGCCGCCATACCACCGCTCGCGACCGTCTGAATGAGGATGAACCGCCATGGCACAACCCGTATTTGCGACTCCATCAGGGTGCTGAGGGGACCAATGACACCAAACACCAGAAACACCGCTAGTGCCAGCTGTCGGGTGGCCGATGGCTTCATCGCCTTCCAGAGGGGGAACTTCTTCCGTTGTCTCGTCATGATGCTCCTGTGCTCTCGGTGTATTCCGGATGTCTCGGCGATGATCTTCCTTGACGACTATCCCCTCGGGAAATACCTGGACTTCTCGGCCAGTCCCTGTGCACGCAGGCCAAATGACGTTCCCTGTCTATGCATTGCGACGATAGAGCAGAAATCCCGCCTCATCCCGCAGATCGAGCACGTAGCTATCGGCTCTTTCCTGTATGAGGGGAAACACAAGCAGAACATCTCCGGATCCCGCTGCAACAAAGATGATCCCAAAGAGCATCAGTTGGGGGTTGACGAGAATCAATGAAAGAACGATAGGAACAAGCCCAAGAATGACAGATGGTGCGAGCGCAGAGATAATGTATTGAACCAATCGAATCGGCTCCGAGCAATGACAATATGGGGTCAAGTATTTCATGAGAATCCCAAACGAAATTGCGTTCCATCCACCCTTTGCGTAGAGCGAAAAATACATTCCATGAATCACTTCATGGGCAAAGATCCCCACAATGATCAGAATCAGCAGCATGACATTCCAAAGCAATCCGGTGTCCAGGAACGATCTGAGGATGTCCGCGATGTGAATGTTCGCTCGGATTGCATAGAGGATGAGAGAAGGAACGGCCGCGAGGACCAGCACCAGAACCGAAAAACCATTAGCGAAGATGAGGTTGATTGAGAGCTTCGTCGGTGAATAGTCGGCCATCTGAGGCGTATTCTCTGGGCTCATGGCGGCGATTCCTTGGAAGAATTCGTGTGGCAGGATTCAACGCGACAAAGGGACAATATATCGAATGCGGGCGTGAAAAACGCAGGGGTTCGTCTCGGACACAGTGCTCCAAGGGGTCGGGGCCCTGTCCCCCTATTCCCGGTGACTTTCTTCGCGTCCTCCCACGATAATCATGATTCGTCCCGTGTACCCGTGTGTTCCGCTGGGCGATGCAAAGCCCAGTGGGCCCCACCACCGCATGACATACTTGGGATCCATCCAGGCTTTCCACACCTCCTCTACAGAGGCGTAAAACACGCGGCTGAAGACAAGATCCTGTTTCTTAGATTCGTCGTACATCTCAGCGCCTCCTTGTCTGGAGGTTTGAATTGCATCGGAAACCTATCTATCGCGATTGGGCGACAATGACGAGGAGCGCCTCAGCGAAACGACAAATGCCCATCCATCACACTTCGACGAATGGGCTTCTCAATGAACGTGAATATTCTAAAGACAATTTAGTCATTGCATCGAATGGTGTCAACATCCCTGAGGCATATGTGCACCCTACTTATCGAGCGAGGGCGCTTTAGTTTCAGGATTTGACGTGTTCTGGATATGGGTTAATCGGAGATTGATAGAATTGCTGCTTCGTGCGGAACGGGGTCGAAGAACAGTGCCCGGATCGCTCCTGACCTGCCATGTGATCGAGACACCGATTCAACACTATCGAACTCCTGCCTGGATCGCGTCTCAGGGGACACGTCACGCCGCGTGTGAGACCTCCTTGACCAGCTCCGCGATTTGTACGACCGCGTGTCCCCGCACCTGCAGATGGTTCTAACCTTCGACAAGGTCACAGTAGTAGAATCTGTTATCTCGTAAGACTTTTTCTCCGAGACTGACCGGGATTCGCTTGTTGAAGATTGGCCCGTCATACACAAACGAGTGATACTCGCCGTTCTCGCCGCACGGGTCAGCACCAACAGGCAGCTCGGACAGAAACGTTTCGTCAATCTCCCTGCCAACAAGGTGCTCTCCAAGAACCGTCGTGTCAATGCATGTCGTGATCGCCTTGAACCCGGATGCAATGAAGAAACGGGCCAGTTCGTTCGTCTCCCTTCTCCAGATGGGAAAGATGCCTCGCATGTTTACCGAACCGAGCATATCTTCCCTGTACCTTCGCAAATCCTCCAGAAATATGTCTCCAAATACTACGGAAGAAACACCAAAGTCCTGGTATTGTGCCAGCACTTTCGCCATGCTCGATTCGTATTCTCTGTTGGTAGCTTTTTTCGTTATGAACACTTCTTCAAGCTGAAGGCCTAGCGACTGTGCCTGCAGCTTGAGCAGTGTGCGTCGCACCCCATGCATACTGATTCTGTCATAGTCTCGGGTCACAGTCGTCATCAACGCAGCTACCTCGTGGTGTTGGCCTTTTAGGATTTCAGCGAGCGCCATTGCGCTGTCTTTCCCGCCGCTCCACGAGACCAGAACTCTCTCCATCTTATCCTCCAATCGGTCTTACGATCGCAACTGGGCTGCTGTGCACAGGAAGATCTTTGATTGGTTGCCCAGGGCCTGGAGTGGCCGCGCTGTGCCCACCCCACCGACATTCCATCAAATGCGGGGCACCATTGAACGAATGCAACCAATTGAATACTGAACTTGAGCATTGCCCAGCAAATGAACTCATGGGGCGGAACAGCACAGGTGCTTTCCTCTGTCTACCGAAACAACCGTGGCGCCCAAAATGGAAACATGAATGTCCAGCCAAACAATGCGGTGATAGATAGGTGAATCGCCAAGTACAAGGCGAATCCCGCAATCCAGTAAAGCAAGAGCTTCAGCATATTCGGTTTGAAGAAGACGTACGAGAGATAAAGTTGCACAATCGTCGGGAGAGAGTATGAGACCACACCTGGCCAGTGGACTACTGACACAAAGAGCTTTCCCAAAAGGTTGGCGACGGCAGCAATGACAAGCGCCTGCCAATACGGAAGCGGTCGTATGCGGAGGACGAGTCCTGCAGACACGACAACCGTTGCGGCCATCAAGAGAATCGATATGAGAATTCCGACCGGGAAAGAAAGGTTGATGTCCATCGGCGTCCTCTCTGTCGGGGTGTTGAACAGGACTTGACCACCGGACTAATGCGCCCCAAGGGCGGTGTTTCGCCTGCAACCGAACCAGTGCGACTCCACCGCAGGCTGTACCTGCCTGCCAACGAACAATATGCGTAGATCTTTTTCGGTTTATCCCACGAGAGGAATACGTGGGACCTATCCCCGACCTGTCCCGGGTCTGTCCCTCTACTCGTGCCGCAGCGCTTCAACGGGATTCGCCCGGGCGGCCTTGAACGTGAGGAAACTGATGACGATCAAGGACAACAGCACGACCGCCGTACTCGGGAGAAGAAACTCGTTCAGTCCGATCGATATCCGATAGGCAAATGCCTCGAGCCATTGCGACACCGCAACATATGCGGCAGGCCAGGCGATGAGGTTTGCCAGGACTATCCAGGTCAGAAAGCTCCTGGAGAGAAGCCCTACGATCGTCGACGCAGTCCCGCCCAGGACTTTCCTGATTCCCATCTCCTTCGTCCGCACGTTGATGGTGTAGGAAACCAGTCCAATGAGACCGAGACAGGCAATGAAGATCGACAGGAAGGAAAACAGAGAGAACAGACCTGCAGTTTTTTCGTCGGATCGATAGAGATGACTGTACGTATCGTCGAGGGTGGAGTATTCAAACGGCGTGTCCGGCAGAATCGACTGCCATGCCGCCTTCATCGAACCGATCGTCGCTGCGACGTTCCCGGTATGGATCTTCACTGCTACCGTTCTGTAGGTCATTGAATAGAGATAGAGAAACATCGGTTCAATCCTGGAATGAAACGAAGAGACGTGGAAGTCCTGCACCACCCCGACGACTCGCGCGCGCTGCCATTGACCATGTGGCGTAGGCAGCGAGATTTCAGCGTTCAACGGATCGCGTGTCCCGAATCCTTTGACCGCGGATTCATTCAGGATAATCGCGTCTGCACTGTCTGAAGGCCCCGCCGAGAAATTTCGCCCTTCCACGAGTTTCAGTCCCAACGTGGGGACAAAGTCCTTATCAACCGCGATTGCCTGACAGAGCAAGATGCCATTTCCCTCCGGTCCGGCGAATTGCACCCGCTGAACCTCCTTCGAGTTCATGCCCGGCAGTGTATATGCCCCGGCGATGGCGACGACTCCCGGCGTCGATCGCAGGGATTCCGTGACGATCGGGTAGCGCTGCGCGGCAACTTTGTCGTCGGCGGGATACTTGACCACCAGGACCTGGTCCTTCTCGAAACCGAGATCAGACTGTCTCATGTACGCCAGCTGCTCGCGGATCGCGACCGTGCCGATGATCAGAAAGGTGGTGATGGCATACTGCAGCGTCACAAGGATCTTTCGCATCCCGGCACCAGTCGACCCCGGCAGCCGTGTCCCCCTGAGGGCGTCCACGGGTTTGAATCTCGATAAGAACAGTGCCGGATAGAGCCCGGCAATGATGCTCACAAACAGTCCAACGCAGAAGAGAACAATATAGAACTCGGCCGTCAAGAACGGCGATTCTGTCGCTGGAATGTTGAAGTATACATAGAGCAACGGGTTCAGCAACTCGAAAAGCGCAAGACCGAGACAGAGGGAGAACGTGGTGATCGCGAATGATTCAGCAAAGAACTGGAGGACCAATCCTCGCCGGTAAGCGCCGAGGACCTTTCGCAGCCCGATTTCCTTTGCACGTCGCAACGACTCTGCAGTGGAGAGATTGACAAAGTTCAGACAGGCGACAAACAACACCAGGACCGCGATGGAAGAGAAGAGATAGATGCTGACGATATTCCCCGTCGGTTCCAGTTCGCCGACCATCGTGGAGTGAAGATACACGTCGTGGATGGGGAGCAGTGCGAACGTCGCTTTTGACGACGTCGCGGCGTCCGTTTTTCTCAAGAAGAGATCCTGAAGTTCCCTGCCAACCGTGGCAATCGATGCATTGTCTTTCAGGAGGAGATAGGTGAAATCCCCCTCAAGTTCCCACCACGGAGCGACCGGCGGTTGAATCTCCATAAGACGGAGATACGGCGCGATCAGCTCACACCGGATCATGGTGTTCGGCGGGACGTCCTTCATCACGCCGCTGACCGTGAATTCGTACTTCGCATTCAGCACCAGCCGTTTTCCCATCGGGTCGACGTCGCCGAAGTATTTGCGCGCAGTGGTTTCTGAAATGACGATGGAGGAGGGATCTCTCAGGGCCGACTTGTCGTTCCCGGCGACGAGCGGAAACGTGAAGACATGAAAAAGATCCGCGTCGGCGAAGAAGAGACGGTCTTCTGAAAAGTGCCTGGTTCCGACGGCAATGTCGGCGCCCTTCATCCGGCGCATTCGGACAGATGCAACGACATCGGGAATTTCGGCTGCGGCTGCCGGACCGAGGGCCGGGAACGACTCCGCCGTTTTATCGGATTCGACCCCGCTCCCGAAGACGACCGATACCCGACAGATCCGATCCCTGTTCTCATGCATGGATTCGTAGTTCAGCTGGTTTGCGACGTAGACGAGGATGAGCAGGCTTCCGGCGATACCGATGGACAAACCGGCGATATTGATGAACGCGGAAGTCTTGTGTCGGAGGAGATTTCTTACGGCAATGGTGAACGTAGTGGCTGACCATGCAGAATCCTGACCATAGAGACGGAGGGGCTTTTCTCGGAACCGCACATCCCGTTCAAGAATCAAGCCACAAACACAGTCTCTCGTTATCGACAGCAATCGCGCTTTTTGTCCATCGATGTGTTCGATTTCGCACACCCGCTGTCCGAAAATGGACGGCGATGTTAGTGCCCAGGTCGACTACCGTCGCGAGAGAATTCGGAGGGACTCTTCAGTCACGACTTCTTGGTACGCGAGTCTTTCGAGGAGGGATTCCGCGACAGTATGGGGACCCCTCGGATGTCGACTGTCAGGTTTCGACTATTCTTTGTTAACGGAGAAGGATCATCTTCCGGACCGCCGAAAATGTCCCAGCGGTCAAGCGATAGAAGTATACTCCGCTTGCCAGCTTTGTTCCATCAAACGTAAACGTGTATGCTCCGGCCGGATACCTGCCGTTCGCCAGGACTGAGACTTCTCTTCCCAGAAGATCATACACCACCAGCCGTACCTTACTGTCCACTGTCCACTGTCCACTGATCACTGTTTTCGGATTGAACGGGTTCGGGTAATTCTGCGACAGCGTGGATGCAGCAGGGACATCGGCCGTCTGGACGGCGAGAACGATCGAAGGATTGAACGTCCAGGCATCGGCCGACGAGGGCTGATGAAAGGCCGTGATCTGGAACTGGTCACCCGCAACCCAGGGTGCCTCGCTACGACGTGCACAGGTCATGACCCACATTATCGGAGTCGCCTGGTTGATGAGATTGATCTGCAATGCCGGATCCGGTGTTGCACTGTAGGGTGTCGAGAAGATCAAACCTATCTCGCGGGCGACACTGTTGTCGTCCGTCGTAATGCCGGGCCAATAGCGACCATCGACTTTTCCTCCAACTGCGTTGTTCTCCATCATCCCGACCGACAATCGGGTAGGGGGATTGGTCTCCATGTCCCACGCCGAGAAAGGAACCGAAAAGTTGAAATCCTGATACGGCAGTCCCGGACTCTTATTGACAATCCATGGAGCGAACGTTGGATCAAAGGGATCAACATCTGATCCTTTCAGGTAGCGGTATCCCCGGGAGAAGTTGTCATCCACCGGTGCTGCCCTGGGGTCCCACAAGGCGACATTATCCACGACGGCCAACTTGAGCAACACGTCGTGATAGTCTGACGGTGTCGTCAAAGTAGTTGCGACGCCGGAGTACGTGAAGTTCCTTCCCATCCCGATTGTGCCTTCGAAGCCTTCGAGCCCCAAACCGGTGTATCCCCCGATCGGCGAGAACCGCCGGTTACCTTGCGGAATGCTCCAGAGCTCCATCCCCGTATTCGCGCTGACTGATCCAAGGAGGATTTTGAACCCGTCCACAATCGGGCTCGTGTGCCCCAGGTAGTCCGGCAATGCATGATCCTGGATGAGAAATGCCCCCGTCGCCGAGTCTTTCACGGAATATCCGCTGAGTCCACCGTTGAGTTCCGCGCCGCGGATGACATAGACATGGTTCTTGACCTTGGACGAATCGACGATCAGGATGTCAAAATCTCCTGGGGTCGTCCCGGCGATCCGCTTGAGCGGTGAGTGATACACTATGGAATGAAGCGGCCGCACCGGAAATACGAGCGTGTCTTTCCATACGTTATGCTTTTGATCGGAGATCAGGAGTTCGACCCTGAAGGTTGAATCGGTGTATTGCGGCGGAACATCAAATACCTGGTACGAAGATGGATTCGTCGCGTCGTAGTTCAACGGTTGTGTCGCATTGCCCGGAAGCAACGGAACGATGATTGAGGTGACGGGATACGACAATGGGTTGGCCGTGATGCTGAGATTGACGAATGAAAGTGACGACTCGTTTGTCAGCGAATACACATACCGTATGTTTTCGCCGGGATTCGCGATCCCGTCATTGTTGATGTTGTCCGACACCACTGAATACGCGGAGACGCCTATCTTTGCCGTTGTGATGTTCTCAAGGACATGCGGCCAGTGGATCACTTGTCCGTTCGGATAAGACGCGATCGCTTCGGCATTCAGTCCTGATGGCTGTTGCGTGATCAGCGTGGACCCACCGAAGATCCCGTCACCCGCTGCACCATCTCCATGGAGGCCGTCGTCGAGCAGTGTCACGCTCCCCACGATGGAATCCCCATAGGTTTTCAGGCTCATCGTCACGGCCGATGCGTTGACCTTTTGCGCATCCGCCCGGAACGACACTATTGCCTTGTCGCTGGATTGGGAGACAGAGCATGTGAATCCCGGTGGCAGTGTGGTCCCGAGTCCCTTGAACGCCGCCCCGACGCTCCCGGCGGCGTCTTTCAGTGCTGTGATGCTCGACAACCGATCTGTGCCCTGCCCGACGAGGCTGGCGACGACCACTTCCTGTGTATCGTTTCCCGCCATCGCAAATGGACCTGATATCATGCAGAACCTTCGGTCCTGCGGCGTGAGTCCTGCCATGCCATCGACCCAGCCGGCGGAACCGTCCGTGGCTTTGACCGGATCCCCGGGGAACACGAATCTGCTGGTCTGATTTGTAGTCGGATCGATGAATGGTGCTCCGGAACGGCCGCTCGTGCCTTTCATCAGCCAGTACAACTGAATATCCCCACCGGGACCCTGTATTGGATCAGCCTGGGCGGCCAGTCCTGAGGTAAAGAATACGAACGATGTCATCGGGAGGTTCTTGAACCCGGGCCGATATGCATCGCCAAATATCGCCGAGTCGCCTGCTGTCCCGGGCACCATGGCACCTTGCAGAAGACGATACCCCAGAGCAGGAGGTGTAGTCCCGAACATGGCGTCGACCGGGCTCCCGTTGTACGCGTATCCGAGATTCAGGAGTGTGTCACATCCCACGAAATCATCGCCGGCATCGCCGATGTCAGGATCGACAAATTGCATGATGAACATCGAGTCTAGGGGGATACCACTTTTGTTCAGAATGCGTGTCCTGGAAAAGACTGTTTGTGCCAGCGGGCCCGCGAGATTGTACGCCCAGATGGTCTTCTGCATCTCCAGCCCGATCGGCGACGAACCCGAGAGGTTGATTGTGCGGACGGAATCGAGATCATTCGCCACATACCAGAGAGTCTGATCGGAGAGCGGGACACCGGGGACATCGATGGAGGGATCGTATGCGCCGTTATGATCGACATCAGTGAAGGGCGCGCCCTGCGCTGCAGGCCAGTTCTTCCAGTCATCCCAGTATTGCTGCAGGATTTGCGCAGCAGGAATGGGTTCGTACCTGCCGATGTACGGAACCTCGCTATTCTGGATGATGGCCAATTCACCGGCCGCTTGGGGATCCGCCGGATCGGTAACGCCGGCTATCGGTGGGAGATCAGGGCGAACGCGGTACGTGCGATTCGCGGGGTTGGAGGGGTCGTCCGCGACGGGAGCGGTCGAACTCGTGCCTCGAATGAGAATCGGTCCTGCCTGCAGCGCCTTCCGGTACATTGAGCCGCCGGTCTTCAGCGTGCCGGCCTGGTAGCAGCCCCAGACGGTCCCCTCTTCGAAGACGACGTGCTTGTTGTCCCCCTTTTGCCACTCGAACCCTTCATTGTCGGAGGTGTATGGGTTGTACGCGCCATCCCCGTTGTTGCCGTAGTAGTTAAAGATCTTGTTGATCAAGACCGGGTGGTACACGTCATTGGTCGTGGTTTTCGAAAGGGCGGCGGTGTTTGCTGCTTTGCCGGGGTTGCCGGCGTTGGCCGCGGCGGTGAGGAAGAGAAATGCAGATGCAGAGAGAGCTGTGAACGACATTCGTGTTGTCATGTCATCACACCTTCTTCATTGGACATCATTTGTCGACGTTGCAAGATTGCTTCCAGCACACACCGTACACACCACACGACATCGAAGGGAACGGTGACGGGCGCAGGCGCTGCGTCCATGAATGGTGCGTTATATATAGTATATCGAATTCAAACGAAATTCCACAGTTGTCGTTTACATGACCAGAAGGGGTCCTGGTACTGCGTGGCGCGCGCGTGGCATCGGCCTGCTAATGTTGCCGGCAGTTGACATTTGATCTTCTCCGTTCTATATTGGTTCCCCCTAATAAATTACCAACCCCCTCTCCGGTAATTTGCTGATCACGTCGTTAGGAGACGTCCTCAGTCACAACGGTGCGCCGAATGAGCCGACCAGTAGCACGCTCATTCCGGGCACCGGACAGTTGTCATAGATTTGTCGATCTCGGCTTCATTCGTGTATTTACCCGATCGATTACCCGTTCCGCGTTCCCTCCCGCGGATCAAGAGTCATCTCTTTGCCGAGTACCGTTCTTTACTATCATGTATGGCATTTCCCCTGATGCCCGCGCGGCTCTGTATCCACATACTCTGCGACAACCGGATGGCCAGCAAAGACATCGAGGTCTTTCGGGCAGAGGATTGGAATGCCGAAACGGAGGAAATTCTCCTCCTGCGGGTCCACGAACTGATCCGGGCAATTCGACACGTCGGGATGACCCTTCACCTGGACCTGAACATCGGTGTTACTGACCCAATGACTGCATCCCGGATCATCGGCGATCTGCGATGGGACTCGGCGACGATCAACAGCCACAAGCTCAGCGTTCGCGAAATTGAGGTGCTCGGCCTCATCATGCTCGGATATACGAACAAGGATATTGCCGAAAAACTCTTCATCAGTTTCGAAACCGTCAGATCCCACCGGAAGAACATCCTCCTCAAGACCGGGGCAAAAAACACCGCGGCCCTCGTGAACTATTACCATCAAACTTTCTTCGAGAAATAACGACTCCTTCTCATCCTTCCGATTGCACTTTCACCCTTAAGGGGGATTGCTCGCGGTCCGTTCGAGAACGTATCTTCGCAGAAGTCAATTCACACAACGTCCTCGAAGGTGCCGTCATGGAGAGAACCGAAGCCGGTGGTGTTGATGCCCCGATCGCCGAATTCGACACACCGTTTGCCGACATTTCACCTCGAGGGCAAGAAGCTCATCGTGAAGCTTCGGCCGGCACCTCGCGAGACGCAACCGCCGAGTTTGAGAGTCCGTTCCTGGCCTCGTTTGACGCGGGACTGGACAGGAGTACGATGATCTCGCCAAGGGCGGGGAGAGATCGAGGGCTTTCTGGGGCTTCTTCGCAGCGACTCGTTCAGTCAGCATCTGTATGAAATGGCGCTCGAATTGGAGGAACGATGGGACGGCAAAATTTCCGACGAGATCGGCATGGGCGAACGCTTCGTCCCGTTCGCGACTCAGGAAGCCTCTCAGTACTTCGATCCTCTCCTTCATGAAACGACGAAGATGATCGAGCACGTCGGGCACCATTTCTCCGGCAACAATTTCGCTGATTTCACTGATTCGGAAATCGACCGGTTCTTCGAAACCCTCGAAGGGGATCACACGCCCCTCTCCCCTGCCCAGGAACAGTTCTTCGGGAGCCTCTTTAAGAAAATCAAATCAGTGGTAAAGAAGGGCATCGATCTGGCGAAGAAGGGGGTCGCGGTGGTGGGGAAGTTCCTTCCCATCTCCATGATACTCGACAAGCTTAAGGCTTTGATCAAGCCGCTTCTGGAAAAGGTCCTGAAATTTGCCATCGGAAAGCTTCCTCAAACACTGCAACCCTATGCCCAGATGCTTGCGAAGAAGCTCCTGAACTTGGAAACCGCCGGCGAGATCCAATCCCGCGTGAACGATATCTCCGCTACCGGAAGCCTCGAGGCAGTCCAATCCGAATTCGACAATCACATTGCGCAACTTGTATTCTCGCCGGGAGAAACTGAGGCAGGGGATGTTGTGGGCGAATACGAATCGTCCTCGGCATCGTTGGATCGACATGATCTCCTCTATGAAACGACCATCGCAAATCCCCCTTCCATTGACGCGGCACGCCGGTCATTCATCAATGAGTTGAAGCAATTGAAGCCGGGAGAGAGTCCTGCCCCGGCCATCGAACATTTCCTCCCCGCACTGCAGCCGATCATCAAACTCGCGATCTCCATCATCGGTCGACCGAAGATCGTCAATTTCCTTTCCAATCTTCTCGCGAACCTCGTGGGAAAATATGTGCCGCCGGATGTTGCCCGTCCCCTTGCCACAAGCATCGTTGACCTTGGCCTGGGCGCGCTCGGGTTTGAGACCGCTGAGAGAAGCGGAAGCGATCTTGCCTATGAGGCCATCGCCAACACAATCCAGGAAACAATGCTGAACCTGTCACCTCTCAGTGAGGCGACGCTCAACGATGAGGACACACTGACCGCCGAGACCCTTGAAGCATTCGAGCAAGCTGCGGCCAATAATTTCCCGTCCGGCATGATCAAGGAAAGCAAACGGTTGACGTCGGAACACGGGACATGGGTGATGATGCCTCGTTCCGGCGGCCGGCACCGTTACAAGAAATTTACCCGGTCCTATGAGGTGACCATCGACAGCCGGGTGGCTTCCGCTCTTAGCACCTTCCGCGGAGTACCGTTAACGCACTTTTTGAAAGACAAGCTGGGCCTCGATCTGGCACAGCCGGTGACGGCGCACGTCCATCTCTACGAAGCGATTCCGGGAACCACATTATATCGGATCGCACGGTCCGAGCACATTCCCGGCCTGGCTGATACAGGGCGATTCGGGTACTTGCAGCTGCATCCTCTTACAGTACAAGCCGCGTCACTTCTCCTCAGGGAGCCCCGTCTCGGCCGTGATTTTGCGCCGGAGTTCACGACGCGTAGGCATCACACGGCGATCGGACAACGATTTTACTACCTGGAGATTCCTGGAGCGCATCTAAAAGTCGTTTCGGTGCCCAAGTTCTCACGTACAAGTCAACACGCATCACTTGCGGGAGAAATTCCGCAACAGGCACTGGCATTTGTCGGCGCGGTGCCGCATTCGAGCGACGTCCAGGGGGTGCTCAATTTCGTGCGCAGTGAAATCAAGATCCACTACTACCTCAGTGAGCTGGATGCCCTGAGGGTCGCTGAACGGCTCAATACGGGGGATTATTCCGGAGCGTTTATCAGCATCCAGTACAGCATCAGGCATATGCTCCACGGAATCCTCCTGCGCAACATCGGAAGCAAGGTGAAGATCGTCCACGAAGCGCTTCCGGAGCTGTTTCAAGAGAACGTCGATGAAAAACAGGAACAGTTCTCCTGGTCTTCCATCGGCTCGTCCCTTCGGAGCGTCGCGATCAACGCGGGGAAGGAAATCCTGCACAAGCTTGTTGAAAAAGTGACGAACAAAATCTCCGACGGCGCCTATCTCGCGGTCGTGAACTACTTCAAGACACGTGTCAAGGAATTCATCGCTGCACAATCGGCCCCGCAGGATGGCGTGACCATCTCGGTGGTCTGGACGAATATTCCCGGAATGGCAGGCCTGGGCGCGATCATCAATGCTGTTCAGGGGAACTTTTCTCTCGGCAGCATTTCGGAACTGAGTCTTCCAAGCCTCCCGGCGCCCGAAGTGAAGATCGTCCCAGGCAAGCAATTCGATTGACAGGATCGTAAGAATGCTGACGTTGACTCCCCTAACAAACGCAGTCTACTTCTCCCTGCGAAGGCAGATTGTCCACTGGACACAGGCGGCAGTACGACTTGCTTCCTGACCAATTGGCATCCGGCTATGCCTGGCACGGGATCGAGCAGCACGTCGGCGAGATTGTCCTGTCAACGCTTCGCACAAGCGTCGATCAAATCCTCGCGCACGCAAACAGGGTGTCTGCCGAGATGGAAACCGCCTCAGACGCGGCATCGCTGTGGCGCTTGCACCGAGACGTAACGGTATTGCGCGAGCAGTATCTTAGAGCCGAGGAAACGATTCATTTCTACACCGCAGCGGTCAACTCCCGGACGACCGCGAGTATCGCCGCGCTGCTTCGGGCCTGCGATATCCTCTGCCTCAGAAGCATGCAGGAAGTGCTGCAGCCGCTTGATCGTCCTTCGCCAAGGGTGTTGACGTACATCGACATCGGCGTCGGGGCGTCGATCTTGAAGGCAGGACTACACTTGTGGGACGGGAACGTCAACTCGATTGCAGTCATCAAGGTGACGTATCATAATCTGTTCCGCCCCACGTCGATTATCCACGAATCGGGTCATCAGGTCGCGCACATCCTCGGATGGAACGATGAACTGGCCAGGGGTCTTGCGTCGGGCCTATCCCATCACCCCGAGGCCGTCGGGCGGGCAGCAGCGGGGTGGGCAAGCGAAATTGCCGCCGATGCATTCGCTTTTGTGCACACTGGCTACGCCGCCGTCGCTGCGTTGCATGATGTCGTTTCCGGGTCTCCGTTGGCCGTCTTTGCGTATCGCCCCGATGATCCGCATCCCGTGAGCTATGTGCGCGTTTTGCTCGGTATCGAAATGTGCCGTCAGTTCTTCGGTGAAGGCCCCTGGGATCAACTCGAAACGGCATTCAAAAACGACTATGACATCCGTCTCGTTACATTCCCATCCGTCGACCTGATTGACAAGTGCGTCAAGGCATTGCCCGACATGGTTCGTATCATCCTCCATTCGCCTTATAGCGCGTTTCGCGGACGTCCCCTTTCTCATATGATCGACCCGGGAAAAGTGAGTCCGCGTGAATTGGAGAAGCTGGAATATCTCGCGGGCCCTTCACTATATACGTCTCATGCCTGGGTGTGGAAAGAATGCCTCAAGCTGCTCGCGCTGGACGGGTATAAGGTCGCACTCGGACGAGGCGAACTGGCAGCGTTATACAAGCAGCAGGAAGAGTGGATGACGAGGCTGGGTTTTGCTGTGGAATTGAATTAGCGAACACGGTGCACAATCACACTTGAAGAGCGCGTTACGGTTGACGTTCTAAAGAGTTGGCCGGCACCGGACATTAAGGAATCAATCACGAGGGGATTGTCATGGCGGAATCAGAATCGTCACGGATTGCGGATCTGAGAAAGACCGTCGAACTGCTGAGCGCGTGCATCAGTGATCTCGACATCGAGATCGATGCCACGCGGAAAGCGAAGAAATCCGATTCAGGTCTGATCGATCTGATCAAAAGCAAATCTGAAGCGCAAAAACTGCGCGAAGAGAAAGAACGGGAACTTCAGGTCGAGTTGGCGAAGAGCAGGCACTCGAGCGGGTCTTCCGTACCTCCGTCCGTCATCGCCCATACGATCGACGGTAACGGGGTTGTCAATATCCGTCCTCCCGAGGATCAGCTGTTGAGACCCGCGGAGGGGACACTCACCTACGAGAAGATCCTCGAATCCAAAAGGAGATAATCCATGGACGCCGTTGACAATCTCATTTTTGCCACGCTGATGAGCCCGTTGCAGACGCCTCCAGGGACATTCATCACGAGTGAATACATCAGCCAGAATTTCGGAGCCTTCCTCCCCCTGCCCACGACTCCGCCGGGGTATTTCAATCCTGTCTTTAGTTTCTCGCTCGCCAACAAGCAGACGTACACGGGATGCCAGGATCCCTCCATTATAGAACGGGCGATCGTTCGTCACTGGTATGACGTCAACGGGAATATCATCGGACCGTCGCAGACACAGTACAGCTGGCCGGGACCGGGGTAATCTCCGATTTCACGTTTGCTCCGCCTTATCACCTGATTTATTCCTACTTGCTGGAAAACACCCGCATTCTCCAGATTTTCGAGAGAGTGCTGGAAAAATATCAGCAGGACGAGGACCTCGGTATTACACAGACTCCTCTCCAACAAGAGGTGTATCAATGGATCGTGAACTCCGAACGGCTGTTCTTCACCGATGAAGGGGAGGGGCCTCGCAACTTGCGCAGCCTCATCAGGCCGAGCTACGATGCCAATCGGCGAAATGCGTACTACCGGATGTTCGGCATTGACCTTGCCTTTGGGGATGGCAGCTCGACCTCGGGAGGGACGATCCCGTATTTTCGAGCCAAAGCATCGAACCAGCAATTCATCTCGCTCTTTGAAAAATATCTGGCGGAAGTCTGGCAGGGGTACATCAATGCCCGGAACATTTCGGGGCCGAACACGTCTGATGCGAATAACCTGGTCGAACTCGCCATCCAACTGCAGGAATTGCTGGCTGCTCGACGGGGAGGAAGGCCGGGCGGGGGGACCAATATCTACGCGGGGAGAAATCTCTCTCAGGAGGAATATGCCTCGGCAATTCTTCTTACCTGGTTCACGTTTATCATATCCGCCAATACGCCGGTCGTGCAGTTTCTCAACTGCCAATCCTCCACGATCGGGGAACGATTGCTGAAGATCGGCGAGAAGGTCGGGGTTCCCGCCCACTCGAGATGCCAGGCGTTGTTTGAAATGGCAGGCCCGGCTGCGAATATCCTGACACTCCTCGAGACCGGCGGTTATTTGAACACCCCGGCGAATGTCCAGACAATGCTGTCCAGCCTCAATCCCGGAACGCTCATCAGCATCGACAGCGATAACATGAACTACTTCCTCCTCGTTATCAACAACTGGGAGAAAGCTACCGGACATCGCATCAAGAACCCTGAGGCAAACATCAGGGGGACCGTCAGTATCGCGCAGCCGAAGCCTTCGAACGGAAAAACGGTCGTTACGAGTAACTAGGCATGGAATCCCCTTTCGTCGAAACGCCGTTGCGGGAGATCGACCGGGCCGAAGGATTCGACCTCTCCGGACATCTCGCACTGCATAGTCCGTTTCGCGGGACTGAGGCGGAGTTACCCGCCCCGGACAACCCGCACAATATCGATATCGAGAAGGCGGTCAGGAGCAACGAATCGTACGCCAGGGACCTGTGGGGACCCTCGCGCGCCTCCATCCTCGGGTATTTCAGATCGATCGGGATTGCAGGCAATCCCCAACAAGACGATCCAAGGACATTTGCACTTCTTGTTGCGCGGTGGCAGGGATCTCGTCCTCAGGACCGTCTCAGTATCGATGGCGTCCTCGGCCCCCGCTCGTGGTCGATTCTCAAACCCTTGGTAGCAAACACGGCGGCGGTCGTTACGCCAGCTTCCCCGCCATCGAGATGGATCCCGCTGATCAATGATACAGTCACCTGTCGGGCGGAGCCTCTCCTCCACGGCGAAGAGACCTTCAAGCACATGGTGGCCGCCCTACGCACGGCGACAAAATCAACTCATTACATCTACATCCTGGGATGGATGCTCGATGTGGATTTCGAGATGATCAGTGGCGACCCGCAATCGACCTTGTACAATCTGCTGAGTGAAGCCGCGCGCCGGGGGGTCGAAATACGGATTCAGATATGGGACAACCCCATCTATCACGATGAGATTGACCATGCTCAATCCACAATCTTCATGCTTCCCGGCGCGATCCTGATGAAGGATAACTACACCTTCGGGTCAGCAGGAGTCAAGAGAGCTCTCGACACTGTACGGCGTGTGGTTCACGGAGTGCCTGCCTTACTCGGGCTGTCAGGAGAGATCCTCGAACATCTGGGACCCTGGAAGACTCTTCGAAGTTATGTGGATGCGCTTCGCAACGAGGGAAGCCACCACGAAAAGGTCGTCGTGGTCAAGGGTGATGATGGATTGATAGGCTTCTGCGGCGGCATCGACATCAATCCGAACAGAATAAAGGGAGTCGATTCGAGTTTTCGATCTACGGTCCTGCATGATGTTCATAGCGAACTTCGCGGATATGCCGCGTGGGCCCTGCTCCATCGCTTCATGTGGCGATGGCAGGTGCTCAAAGAGGCGTATCCCTGGATGCCGGACGTGCTCAACGGTCGCAATGAAATACAACCCGGCCCCGATGCGGGATCAGCTGTCGCGCACGTCAAGATCATTCAAACGTACAATCATCCGAACAAGCCGATCAAGGATCGGTCGATCCGCGAGACAGTCAGAATCGCGATCGCCAACGCGAAGGACACGATTCATATTGAAGATCAGTACATGATTTCGCTCGACATTGCCACGTGGTTGAACGCGAAACTCAAGGAACCGGACTTCACAAGCGTTACCTGCGTTACACAAGACGATTCATACGCCTCATCGGATCTTCTGTTTCCAAAGGGGATGCGAAAGAAGTTCTTCGATACGCTGTGCAACGGACTTTCGGCAGACGAGGTGAAATCCAAGGTCTTCTTTCAGATGCTGCATCCCAATACCCCTTTGATCTCGCACCACCGGATCCATTCAAAAATCTACATCATCGATGACGACCTCGCGATTGTCGGGTCGGCAAATTGCTCTTCCCGTTCGATGACGCACGATAGCGAAACGTCAGCAGTGATCTTCAACGATCCTGGCTCTTCAGCGAACTTCGCGAAGGCTCTGAGGACGAAGTTGAGCTCGGATCCGTTTCTTCATGTCATACCGTACCAGCCGAATCCCGCCGTTGAGGACCTCGACGATGAATTGCGGACCGGCTTGCGCAAGATTGCGAAGACATTCACGGGCGTCGTCGGCACTGTCGTTTTGGGGCCGGTGGGCGGCGTCGTTCTGGATAAGGTCCCGAACCCGATCGACGATGCTACCGACAAAAAGATTGATGAGCTCATTGCCGAGTTGAAGCCGGCGCTCATTGATATTATCGACCCGGATGCGGACAGCACTGCCCCTCAACAAGAACTCTCGGCGGCAGGTGAAGAGGAGATGCGGGAAGAAGCTCCGCTTCCTCATGTCGGCTCGATTGATGTTCACATCTATTCTGACTCCTGCAAAAAGTGCCGGTAGCACAAAACTGAATCACGATCAAGTGCGTAAGTCAGGGCTGACCGTCGATGCCATCCTTGCGGCCTTGCGTACTGCGATCGACATGGAAGCGGTCAGTGCCGCCTTGCTATCCCACAATGCAAAGCACCCGGAGTCTCAATACACGATATCGGGTCAGGGCAATTCTGCGGTTGATGCCGTGTTCACGGAAGCGGTCCATCAATTTCAAAGGGCAAATTACCTCGACCCTAACGAACACGACGGGATTATTGGTGTGTCGACGCTTGACACACTCGGGTTCATCCATCACGGGTTCAGGCAACATCTCGCTTGCGAGAATTGCTACGGAAAGAAACACCATCTTGACAACGGTGCATCATCGATACCACAGTTGACCGGCGGAGAGTTTACGGCCGCCAACTGGTTTGAGTCCATCTTCACACCGGCGTGGTTAGGTGTCAGGATCACCGACGGCATTCACCCCCGCTCTTCCGGAAACTGAAGGTAGCTGAAGAGTGGTTAAGGAGTCAGGACCCATACCGCACGATGACAGCAGCGGAGCTTGGTCGCGCGCTCGGGTTCAATGCCGGCACACGGTACAGCGCGGCACGGCTCTCAGCGAGCAATCAGGCGATGCACGGGGTCGGACTCGCGATCGACATCAACCCGACATCCAACCCATGGGTCGGAGCCGGATGGGTTCAGAGCGACGAACGTTATCGCATGATCGAGACGCTCCGACGAGCATCCGGAGATTCTTCAATGCCCGGGAAGACCATTTTTGAATATCTCGACAGCATTGCCGGGACTTCTCGGGAACGATACACGGGAAGTATATCGAACATTGAAGCGAAGAAGCGACGAATTCGTTGCATACCTGAAGACGCGCCCGGACGAGTTGGAGTACTGGAAGAAATCGCTTACGTTTTACTATGGTACTCCATTGAACGGCTTTCTGAATCTCCATGCGGATCTGGTGTATTCGCTTAGACAGATCGCTGGACTCGCCTGGGGTGCTGTGGATTTCGGTCCGAGAGCGAGTGGTGATATTATGCATTTCGATTTGCGGACTATCGGCGTTGGAAAATTGCTTGCCCGGACAATGGGTGGATTCATACCTGTAAGGGGTAACCCCTCAGTGGGGAGCGGAAAAACGTCTCACGAGCCGGAGATAGCACTTCCATCGGACAAGAGCCCATATTCCCTGGAGCCCGAATTTCACGAGGCCATCGGAGAGGCATTTTCAGATGAGGAACCGGAGCATCCGCAGGAAGAATCCATAGCTGGGGAGGTCAACGCCGCGAGCCGGGCATATTCACTTGAGGCGTTGGAAGCGCCGGAAAGAGACTGGGCCCGTGCTGCGCAACTGAACCGGTACTATGGAGCAAAGCTCGGTTGGAATCAACATCAGGATCAGATCAACGATCTCCTGCTTCCGTTTTCCGGCCTGCAGAACGTAAACCTTGGAGAAGAGGCGTTCGCGCGTGCTCTCGCAGAATGGCAGCTGCGACAAGGATTCCCGGAAAGTCAGGCAGACGGCATTCTGGGTCCAGCCACCTGGCATGTGATGCGATCGGCGCTTTTCGGGAACAAACCGGACGCGCAGAAGGGCCCGGCGGGATCAGTCCCTCCTTCAACAATCCCCCGATGGGTCGAAGATCTAACACCATTGCTCAACAAGTACAGAGGTGATATTCCTCTCCGGTTTCTCATCGGATGGATTTCCGTGGAGTCGGACGGTCAGTCGATACTCCGGTAACTTCGCTTGGAGAACGAGGGCTCTTTCAGCTCTACCCCGACAATTTTAAGACGCTGGGGGTAACTGAGCCGGAGAGGCTCAGCACGGATCCTGAATACTCGATCATCTATGGCATCAAACTGGTGAGGCACCTGGCAGCGTATGCTGATCAGACTGCCAAGCTGCTCGGATTTGAGAAGTCAAGTGACCTGTACTGGCATATCGTGAAGATGTATCACTGGCTCCCCGGTGGTGTTCGGGTGATCGTGGACGATATGCAGAAATCGGGCTTCACACCCACAGATTGGACGAGCTTCAAGTCATACGTTGTGAACAGGCAGGAGGCCATCAAGGAGACCATGCGGGCGCACTTCAACGCGGTATGGGATCCCTTGGTAGGGTTGAACAATGCAGAGAAGGTCTTTGAACGCGGCCGCCAGTTGGTTCCTGCCTAATGACAGGACCGGCCGCCTCAATTCATCATCCCTTCCATTGCCTGATCGATTCATCAGCGGTTCAATACCATCAGGCTCCTTCAGTGCCCATTCTGTCCACATTCGACACTCCTTCGATAGGTTCCCGGTTCTATTTCCTGTCCGCTCTTCATATCAAACGCGGAGAGGTAAAATAAGGAGGTCAGCCGATCTCGACCGGGCTCTATGATATATGCGCCATTTCATCGCCCCCCTACTACTGCCTCGGAAATTAGGCTTTACTTTTTCGACAGTTTTCCTTATAGTATTCTTCCCAGACCGCATCACACTGTATGGTACTGTTTACCAAACCTTACCAAATCCTTACATACAGTCGTCGGGAATCAGAATATTTCCGTTCCGACGTGTCCAATACAGTCTGATTTTAACGCCCGGGTGGCGAAATTGGCAGACGCGCTAGCTTCAGGAGCTAGTGGCCGTGAGGTCGTGCAGGTTCAAGTCCTGTCCCGGGCACGGGTTTTACTCATAACGCTTTCTTCTTTATTGACTCGTTTTTCGACTTCTTCAAGTTCCGGTATGACAGCGGGGACCCGGCGAACGTAAAACCGGGCGACGTTGGTCTCCCTGTCAACCTCGATCTTCGATATACACTTCTGCACGAGCATCTTCCGTTCCTCGATCGGCGCCTGAGCGAAGTTCCGTTCGAAGTCTAAGACGAATCTCGCCACCTCTTGTTCCAGCTCAGCAAGCTTGGGCTTTTCTTTCGGCACGCTGGCCGTTGACAACCTGGCAAGTACTCGACTCCTCTCTTGTTCGAGTTCGTTCACTCGGACCCTTACGGCGTCCCCCGCGAGATTCCCCTCCTCCGCCAGCCGTATAAGGTTTGCTAGCTTTTTCTCGATGTCACTCAGTTCTTGCTTTTCATGCCTGATTGCTTCTTCCTCGCCTTGCACACCGGATTCCAGCATATTTCGAAGGTGGGCTTCTATCTGGCGGAGCAATTCCGGTTCCATCAGGGTTTCCTTGATCGACTGAACGGCAAAGTCCTCGAGCAGGTCTTTCGGGATGCTGAAGAACTCGCAGGCTCGCTTGGTTTGCCAGCCTCCGTCGATGTACCGGAGGTACTCTTTCCCCCTCACCGTTCCCGACCATCCTTGGAAGGGAAACCCGCATTTTGAACACTTGATCATCCCCGTGAGCAAATATCGACTGTGGTAAGAGTGACCATTCAGCTTGTGCGATGATCGGCGTTTATTTGCCTTGTTCGCCTTCTCCCACCGATCCTTGGTGACGATTGCGGGATGAGCGTCCTCCACAACACGCCATTCGTCCTCTGGATTACGCCACGCCGGGTAGACTGTTCCTCGGAGGACTTTCCGCTTCCTGGTTTGAGCGATGATTTTGCTCGAAGAGAATCTGTTGTAGGTCCGCGCTCCACGGTATGCCGGATTCTCAATCATCGATTTGATCGTCCCGGCGCTCCACTTCTGATCCAGATTCCTCCACTTTCCCCTCTTCGCCGGTGATATCCCTTTGTCATTCAGAGCCTTTGCAATGAGAACGCAGGCGATGCCCTTCGCTCTCTCCTCAAAGATGTACGAAATTGTCTGGACTTCTCCTTCGTCTCCCAATTCCCAAAACACCTTTTCCTGTCCCTTCGCGCACCATTCGCCATGGGCAAGCGCCCTCACAATCCCCGTTTTTGTATTTCGCGCCATTCTTCGATAACCATACGGCGCGGTCCCCCCGCTGGAGTAGATATCGTTGTTCATCGCGCCCCTGAGAGTCAACTCTGAAAGCTTCTTGCTGTACTGCGAGGCCTGAACTCCTTCGAACGCTTTGAGCATAGGGGCAAAATCGTTTTCCGGATCGACAGAGGTCTTGACGAGAACAACATCGACACCGTGTTTCCGAAAATGAAATCGCCAATACGTGTTCTCTTCTGAGTCAATGGCCCGTCCCCAGCGGCTTTCGTCATAACAAATGACAGTCCCGAACGTGTGGCCGTTTTCGACGGACTGTCTCAGCTTCTGGAAGGCCTCCCTCCGGTCAAATGTGGTTCCAGATTTTCCAAAATCGACATACCAATCAATGACTCTCCAACCCCTTCCGGGCGGCAAACTCCCTGATCGCCTTCTTCTGTTGATCCGGACTATCGTCTTGCATCTCAGTCGAGCAGCGAACGTATCCGACCGCTATTTTACTGTCGGATCTCATCAATATCTCCAGCCATTGACCCAATTCCGTTTTCGCCGGAACACGTAGGTCTTCTGGCCCTGCTTCCCGGTTTCTGTCTTGTCTTTATCGTCCAAAGCCTGACCCTCGGGCTTCAATTCCTTCACGCGAGCTTTCACGTTCTCAGCAACCGCTTCCATGTTCGCATTGAGAAGCATGAACGCCGCCAGAGCGTAGACCTCGCAGTCCAGTGCCTCGTTCCTCTGGCCCTCTTTCTTTACCCAGACTTTTGTCGGGAACCCACGACTGTACTTTGTGATGTGGCGCTCCGCCGTGAGCTGACTGAAATAGTCGTCGGTACACTTCTCATTGAAATGCACGTACCCCGGCCCTGGCTCATCGATCTCAAGCCGGGCGTAGATCAATTCCTTTGCGGTATCGACGCCAAGAGGAACAAGCGCTGCCCGTTGCCGGTTATTGTGCGAAACCGTCCCAATGAACGTCTTCCCATGACCTCCGAGGCCCTTGACCGCGAAGTACCGTTTCCAGTTGCGCTCTTTCGTGTAGGCATACACATTTTGCGTGAAGTGGCCGCCGCTATCGACGCAGACCGCGACGATTTCCAGGCTGATGCCAAGCTCATGCTTCCAGGTCTGCTTGAGAAAACCATCGAGAAGTGACCAGACTTCATCTTTCGCGGGTGAGCCGTAGAACGCCTTGAAGTCGACGAACCAGCTCTCATCCTTCAGGCCCCACCCCTTTACGAGGCATTCGAGTCTGTCATCTTGCACATCGACCCCCGCCGTGAGCACAAGGACACCGTTCGGGAGATCCTCGTAGCGCTCAATCCTCGCGGCAAGCTTTTCATTGTCGATCGAATAGCTCTCTTCCTCTTCCCACGTTTCGCCGAGCGACGTATTAACCCACACCTTGAGCGTTTCCGGTCGCTTCTTTGCTTCAAGGAACTCTTCCACCATCGAGCGCCAGGTCGACCAAGGGGAATAGAGTTCATTCAGATGAAATCCGGCGTGTTTCAACTTCTCAGGGTATTTGGCAATCCACTTCCCCCTTGCAACCATCGCTGCCTTATCGACCTCCGTGAGGTGCGCATTACAGTTCTCGCATTCGTAGTAGATCGTATTCAGGTCGGTCTTGTCGAATTTGAGCCCAGCCCAGTGGAGAATTTGGTAGTGGCCGCAGGATACACAGGGGACGTAGTAACGGCGCTGATCGGACTCTTCCCAGCTCGCTTCAATTCGGGAGATCCCCTTGACGGTAGGCGTACTCGTCTCGACAATCTTCCGGTTCCAGAACGTCACCGTCCTTTTCTTTGCGAGCTTTACCGGGTCTCCCTCGACCCCTGCAGAAGGCGGATATCCATCGACTTCGTCGAGGAGCAAGAGGCGAATCGTTGAGCGCCGCAGTCCGATCGGGGAATTGGCCCCCGTTGCGATGATGAACCCACCGGGAAAAGACTTCCTGAGTATTGTGCTCGACGAGTCCTTCGCCTTGGATTCTGACACCTTGAAGGAGATGCAGGGGGTATCCCGGACCATGGGCGCGAACTGATCCTTGCTCCAGTGCTCTGCTGCATCCAGTGTGGGCTGAACGAGGAGGATCGGACAGGGGTCCTGATCGATGTGGTAGCCGATCGCGTTCGCGAGCACCTCGGACTTTCCCGTCCTCGAACTTGTGCAAATGGTAATCACTTCGACATTTGGGTCGGTGATGGCATCCATCATACCGCGTTGGTATTCAGCCCTGTCCGTTCTCCAGCGCCCCGGTTCCGAGCTCGATTCCCGGCTCAACACCCTGTTCCGGTCCGCCCACTGGCTCACGGTGAGCCTTGGCGGGGGCGTTGCGAGCTTGAGCGTTCTCCCTACGAGTCTCCTGAGCTTCGCCCGGTTCTCCGACATCAATTTGTGCTGTACTAAGTTCACTCAACGCCTCACAGATCTCTCGTTCAAGAGCGTCTTTGATTTGGCCGATATCCTTGCAGGCGATAAGTTGCTGGGGAAGCTTTGTCGGGATCGCGAGCATCCGGGTCTTAAAAGCGACAACGAGCCGCTCCCACATGAGGGATACCGTGCTGACGTCGATAAGCTTCTCCCGGGCGTGGGCGAGTTCCAGCTCCCTGAGGTCAGCCGTCGCCTTGACGAGTCTCGCCCGTGCCTGTTGCTCGCTTTCATCTCCCCGCCGTGCTTCCTTGATGAGTCTGTCTTTGAAGTCGATATACCAGTGAACGCACTGGACCAGGTCGTATTCCCCCCTCCCGACGCGGGGCATCCCATGCTCTCTGACGTGGAGGTTGACCATGCGCGGGGTGAGTTTGAGGAGATGGGCGATCTGTTCGAGTGTGGCATAGGGCATATCCGGTCATTCCTCGTCATCGAACAGCGACCCCGTATTCTCGCTGGACGTTCGGTCGGCCTTGAGAAGTGTTTCCCGCGCTCGCTCTTCGTACGGGTCTTCGATCTCCGCACTATTCCCAAGTTTTATCCCCTCGTCGAAGAAGTGTTCAATTCCCCTCCCAAGTCTCCTCCCGCGAGCGGTGTGCTTGTCCAGCGCGAAATCCGGAATTGCCCTACGGTCATGATTTCCGTAGTAGGCAATCAGAGCATGATCCACGATCCTCGACTTCTTCGCCCTTACAAGCAGGAGAATCGCATGAATGAGAAAGAGCCGTTCTGGTGCATGCTTTGCGTCCTTCTTCTTCCGTTGATCCGCCCAGTGCTGATAGAGGGCAAAGATCGTCGAAGCAAGATGCCCTTCGGCCAGCCCAACATCCTCGCTCGCAATGATGCGCATCCTTTTCCATGCGTACTCGGAAAAGTTGCTGATGTCCAGTTCCACGCCCCAGTGGAGAGCGTCGTCTTCGAGCCCTCTCCGGATCGATTTCTGGAAGGCCGAGGCCACTTCACCCAGCGGGTGGCCGTTCTTTGTCGTGATGTTGAACCGGTCAGTCATGGTTTCTCTTGCTCTTGGCTAGCGCCCGAGTTCAAAGCAACCCGCGCTCTGCGAATGACGTATAGCCGTGCTCAGTGAACAGCAAATGATCATGAAGGGGGATGCCGATAATCCGACCGGCTTCCCTGAGCTGGTTCGTGATATCAATGTCTTCCCGGCTTGGTTCGAGGTTTCCGCTCGGGTGGTTGTGTGCGACGATAATCGATGCGCCGATGCCGAGGACGGCGGCGCGGAAGACCTCTCGTGGATGAACGAGACTCGCATTGAGCGTCCCTTCACTGATGAACTCCACGGCCTGGACGACGTTTCGCGTGTTGAGGATGAAGACGACAAAGCGCTCTTTGGTCAGCCCTTCGAAAAGAAACCGGAAGCGTTTGTAGAGGTCTTCTGGACCGACGATCTGTCCGTCTCGCGTGAAGCCTTCGGGGATTTCATCCACGTCCTTGAATCTCCAGACTATCTGCCGCAGTTGAATCTTGGGATAAGGGGCCACTCTGAACTTTTGCATTCCCGTGTCTTTCTCGGTGTCAGCGTGAAGCGTATGGCTTCTCGTGATGGATGCTGACCTAACTTCTTCGAGCAGACAGGAAATGTCAAGTGCAGAGTTGGCAAAATGAATTCGATTGAACTTCAGTTTGTGCTTTTCAGTGGTGAAGAATTGGCAGTAGTGCGATTTTGCTAAAATGGGAGCTTCACGACTCTCTGAAACTCATGACTTGCCTTCCCTCGCCCCACGGGCGGTCGCTGTTGAATCGCATCACCGAATTCCCGTTCAAGGAACTTGAGGTCCCGTTCCTCGCTCTTCGTGCTTCTGAATTCCGACTGGCCTCCGAGGTTCTTGAACGTCTTCTGCTGGACGAAGCCGAACCGGAGATCGAAGAATGCATAGCGGTGGTAGTAGGCGTTCACGAGGCTCGCGAAGTAGTCTTCGACGGCCACGGCGTCCTTGTGAAAAAAGACCCGGCTCCCTTTGAGAAGGCCAAAGCTCGATCCATTGCAGTAGCCGGTAAGGCGGAAGGGCCGTTGCGGTTTGAAGTTCCGGGCGTCAGCGACAGACGAGAAGCCGAAGACGTAGGCTCCAATCTGCCTGGCCGTCTCTGCCGTCTGCTGGATGATCGCGGCCGTTTCGTCAGGGGAGACCCGGGAGACTCTGAGGCTGTTCGCTTCGAGGTAGAGCCGCGAGAAGCGCGTCAGATCGTCATCGAGCATCATGACGTCGCCGAACTTCTCACAGATCCAGTTTCTTTTGGCTGCCAGGCCTACGACCTCATCCGGATGAGCACAGAGTTCGGCACCGGGGTTATGTCTCCTGTAGGCCCCTTCCTGAGCCTTCGGGACGCAGAGAATCCCACTGGGAACGACGCCGAGCGTCTTCACCCGGTCGGCCCGCCTGTGGCTTGGGATTACGATCTTGACTTCCATGCCGTCATGAACTGGTCATAGGTGAGCACTCTTGAGATCCCGACCGCTTCGTTCTTGTAGCTCTTCTGGGTCTCAAGCTGGAGCGTTTGGCAGAGATTGGTGAAATCAATGTCATTCTTGCAGAAAACGAGTACGTAGTCGTACTTCTCGCTGAACTTGGCCACGATCGGGTATTCCGGCTCGCTCGCTTCTCCCTCTTCGTCATCACCTCCCGATTTCATCATGCTCGAAAACTGAAGGTTGATCTCATCCGAGAGGGCATCCACTGCCAGCTTGTGTTCGCTGATGAAGAGGTGGAGTTCCGACTTGTTGACTGTCGCATAGGTGGAGGAGTATACCAGGACGAGCTTTGCAGCCTCGGCCTTGTTCTTACACTCCACGAAGTCGCAGGGGAGCTTCTCGGGGACCTTGTACCCCCGTTCCTCGAGCTGTCTGAGGATCAGGCACCTGTGGTAGCCGTCCAGGCAGTAGATCTCACCCTTGTGCTCCCAGACCTTGAACGTCTCAAGGAAATGGTTGTTGATCATGCTTTCGCGGAGCCGTGCTTCAAGGTCAGGCGGAAAGTGCTTGAACTTCGCGGACTGGATGAATTTGAACTGTCGCCATTCCATTGGTGCAGTCCGAACTACGCGATTTCTGATCTCCATGGCCGTTTTTGTTTGAAATGGAAAAGAAGTGGCTCAAATTGGGCTGGAGTCTAACCCCTTTTTGAGGTCCATTGGCCCCCGTACGAACTATTCCTTAGGAGGACCCGCTGAGTCAACCGGTCTGTCGAGCGGTTTGGTTGCTTTCATCCAAATTGGCCGGAGGTGTCTTGCCGACCTTCTTCTTTTTGTCCTTCAAAAGGACCAAGACATCCTTGTTTGAATCCTTTCTCCAATTGCGAGATTGCTGCCCAAGGAGTCTCCGTGCTTCCTCCTTCCTCCGGCACATTTCCCAGAACGGTCGGAATTGTATTAATCTCTGCTTGGTCTCAGATTTCACTGTGATCTTGTAGAGCCGTACGCGACTGCATTCTTTTTTGAGATACCTGATTATGGTCTGCTGGCTACACCGTGCAACGGCTGCCCCGCAATCGAGAGCATCCTCATAGTCGATCTCTCTCTTCCGCCATATTTCAATGAAGAGCCACCTCCTGAACGCTGGTTCAGATTCTAAGTTCTTCCTGAACTCCGCCGACTGAGGTTGATCGCAATCAATCGCAATCAAAGTCTCACGCTCTTTCTCGCCCACAGACGACTGTATTCTCCTCACGGATTTGCGGGGGTTCTTTGCAGCATTTATTGCCCTACACACAAGGTGTAGATTCGATGGGTCGTTGTTGGAATTGTCGTTGTCCGCGTGATCGATCACGAGGGTTTTTTCATCCCCCGGTTCTCCACAAATGAAGCAATACGCGCCGTCCCGCTGTTTGAGCATTGCGAAAAGCTTCTTCCGGTTGCGGCCACTCATGCGACCCATGTCTTTCGCTCCTCTGGTTTCTCTTCTGATTTCGGGACTGATGAGGAATTGGAAGTCGGCGATCCACTAAGTGAATTCGACACGGATCGATGAATCCATGAAGCAAGGACGTGAGCAACTATTTCACTATCCAGAGGCTCCGCCTCTCCTGAATTCTGTCGTTCACACTTGAGTTTTGTGTCGCTCGGACTGTTCATCATCCCGTGAAAGACGAAAAGGCCGAAAGAGCCCAACTGAACCCTTGCACAAGTTCAATCGGGATTTCGGCCTTCCTGGGTAATACTCCTGTGCAAGTAGAGAGAGACGATTTGTTGTCTCAGTCTGCTCGCATAATACCTTTCAGGGGATCAATTGTCACTCACGTGAATTCACGTGAATTCACTCACCACTGGCATCTTGTCGGAGTTTATGGAGAACGGAAGTGGGCTACGAGATTGTTCAGCTGTTTGGCGGTGTAGTTGGGCTTATCCTTGATACGGTATCTTTGCAGAAGATCGACACAGAGTATAAGGCGGTCCTTTTTTGTAACTTATCCTCTTGTGTTTTTTTGCTATCAATTCCTTGGCTTTCTGGAGGGTTATTTCCTTAAGTGGCGGAGACGGTTTCTTCCCGCCCTTCCCGCGCTTGATCGTGTGAAGGGTGAAGAAATCCGCTAAAGACCTTCGAGCGACAAATTGCGTGAGCATCAAGTTACAGATGCGGTGTCTCATCACAAGCGAATTCATCTCCAGCCTGAGGCGCTTTAACCTTTCTTCTTCTTCTGTTCTAAGTGTTGGGACGAACATCCTTTTCAAATTGCAACGAACAAGATCCTCCTCGACCGAAATCTTAGTAAAAGCTTCATTGTATTCCTTTCGACTTTCGGGAATATCGAAGCGCATCATTTCCCCCCATTCGTCTTCAAACGCAACACGTAGTTTGTCTCTCCATTCTTTGGCATCCAGATACCTGCCCACGACCTTTAGGCCCGTGCGCGGTCGCGAGATAATTTGGATATTATCAGGATACCAATATTGCTCCGACCCGTCCTTGTACACAGAGACTTCTTGAACACATCCCGAATGAGACCCTTTCAGCTCAGTCCTGCCTGAGATCGAAGAGAGGGGTTCTTCTGGCTTAAAGAGCGAAACCAAGGGATCCGACCAGAGATCATCTGTTCGGTTAATTTCCTGCATTTGATCAGTTGATTTTCTATTCGGTGCTTTTCTCTTCATCTTGGGAAACGGCATTGGGCGAATCAGAACAGGAGAAGGCAACTCCTTTTTGAGGATCAATAAAATACCAAGGCCTATGAGAACTTTGCGTGCCATGGATACATGGCACTGTAAGCATACAGCCCCATCAGAACGGAGTGATGTCTGCAACCAAATACTTATTCTATTGAGACTCTGGACCCGATTCGTTTGTCTTTGTTACGCTGAGGCTTCGTTCAACAGTTCTTATCTCCTCTTCCGTCAATCCGTACAGCTCGTATACCTGCTCATCAATAAGGAGGTCGATTGCATCGATCTGACGTCGGACAACCGTCTTATCTTGTCCGTCTTTTGCAGTAGCCTCCACATGGTGAAGCTCTAGCATCTGATCGGCCATGTTCTCGAGTCGCCGATAGCGCTCTTCACTTGCTTGCAATAGTCGCTCCGCTGGATAGATGGGCGTTTTGTCGACAAAGACCGCGGAGAAATTAAAACTGTCACCTTGAAGGTCCGTACACGAACTCTGAATGAACGCTCGAAGAAGGGTGGAATTGAGTAATGCCAACAAGTAGAGATTTCCTTGCGGAATGATGTACACTTTGTTGTTTGCATAGAGTGAATTGCGGTCAAGGGTAAATCTTGCGCTCCCTGCAATTTCAGGCCACACAATTTTAGGACTCTCAAATTCTTCGTAGTAATCAATAGTATCTTGGATCTCAAACCACTTGTATGAGCCGGGCTTCCGACCTTTCCAATTCTGCCCTGTATATCCAGCTGGCTTTGGCTCCAGTTGTTCTCGATATTTCAGAAGGTGATTCTCTACGGCGGGGTATTTCTTGATGTCGATCCCTCTCCGAGAGAGATCACAAAGTGACTTGCGATTGGTGTTTCGTAGCGCTTAACTTCTCTTCCAGCGAGGAAGGGCTTTATCAGTTCCGCGCTCTTCTTGTCTTCCTTGATCAATCGACGCTTTGTCTCTTCATCAATTACGAATGCTGCATTCAATCCAGTAAGCACTCCCCTATAGATTTTCTGGTTAACATACTCTCCGAGCGGAACTCCGATACTCCTCAGCTTTGTAAGCAGTCGCTCAGTGCCCTGATCGGCGAGCGACCATCCCTCATTTCGGAGAACTGTTCGATCGGCATTGTGATGATGTTTGCGTACATATTCATCGAGCACAAGCCCTTCAAGCGAGTGGACATCTGTTATGTCAAATTCGGTATTCTTCTCACCCTTGCGAACCCGGAGTATACAGGGATATGTCGTGGCATTCTTGAAGACCGGTAAATCGCCGAAATCGATAATTTCGAGGATCCCCTGTCCCTTTAGCCACTCGCGTAACGGCTGTCCGTAGTTTGCGCGCAGCCATTTATTCGCAACGATATATCCAAATATCCCGTTCTTTCGTAGAAGAGAAACTCCTTTCTCGATGAAATACGCATAGAGGTCCGCGACACCATGATAGACAGAATAGTGGATCTCAGCATATTCTTTGAAGACTGACCCAAGGATTTCCTGGCGAACATACGGTGGATTGCCGATCACAACATCAAACCCGCCTTCTTCCATTATCAACTTGAAGCCGGACAGCCAGTCGAATGGATTGATCCGGTTTCTTTCCTCTTGATCGACAATTAATTTGCCGTCATAGTAGTCGGTCCCAACCAACGAATTCCCGCACTTGATGTTGTTTGCCAAGTCGGGCAACGCTCGTTCGTGAAAGATCTTCAATTGCTGGTTAATCGACTCCTCGTTCTCGCCCTCCAGGACCTTCAACAAAAGTGAGAGCTTTGTCACCTCTACGGCCTGAGAATCGATGTCCACGCCGTAAATATTATTCAGCAGAATCTTCTTCCGTTCGGCAGTCGTCAGTCGCCAATCCCCGCCTTGGGCCTGGTATAATGTCGCGTTCTTTGCTGTGCTCCACTTGTCCAGACCGTCCTTCATATACCAGTCGCGATGCCAGGTGAGGAGGTATTCATAGGCTCCAAGAAGGAACGACCCCGAGCCGCATGCCGGGTCAAGAATCCTTAGTCCTGCGGCCTGCTTTGGAGTCTTGCCCTCGACCAACTTCCCGACGGTGTTCTTGACAATATAGTCCACAATATAGGTCGGCGTGTAGTAAACGCCTCCGGCCTTCTTCACTTCGGGCTTTTCTTCGACTTTTGCCTGATGCCCTTTGGTGAGTCGAATGACTTTGCCGAGGAACTGCTCGTAGACCTGACCGAGGATGTCTGAAGGCAGAACAGAGAACTCGTAGGAGCTTTCAGGGTAGTACAGCCCGCCGATAATCTCCCGTAGCGGTTTGTCGTCAATTGAGAGTTTCAGCGACAATTCATCCGGCGCTTCGCCCCTATCCTTTTCCTGTTCAAAGTGAAATAGGCCGGAATTGTATTTGGCGTCCGCCTTTTGGAACACCTCGATCATCCGTTTGTAAATGCGCTCACCGTTGACGAGCGATTGGAGTGTACCGTAGGTTTCAATCCCCCGGTCTTCGCAGATGCGGAGGAAGATGATCCGGTCGATTGTCTTCTGGACTGCATAGTTCAATTCGCGTTGGGTAAGGTCCTCATTCTTCAGCGCGATTGTCTTCGCGAGCATTTCCCGCCACGATTCTATCTCTTTCAGGAATTCGTCGTCGACCTCACTCGTCCCCCTTTTTCCCCTGGAGCTTTCAGCATACTTGTCAAAAGAGCCTTTCAGCACTGCTTCCCTCGAAAAGACCGAGGAGATTTCCTCCCAATGCGGAACGTAGTCGGTGAACGAGAAATAGTTGATGCGCCCGACGTTCGACTTGTCGTGCTGCGTTGGCTTCAGCCGACAATCGTAGATGGATAACTCTTCAAAGTCAGTAAGGATGCTCAAGGGGAGTTTAGCCGACCATGCATAGCGGCGAAGCTGAAAGGCCGATGGCATGTCGTCTTTGATATTGATTGCGGGCTTCTTGGCTTCTACGAAGAACTTTCGGGTTCCACCGATGCGAAAGGCATAGTCAGGAGCTTTTGTTGCGGTCCCAACCTTAATGGCGTCCTCGTGAACGACATCCTTGTACGGTTCGGCATACCCGTGTTTGTTGTCAATGTCCCACCCAAGGGCCGAAAAGAACGGATCGATGAACTCCCGCCGGACCTCGGTTTCATTGTATGACGGGTCGGTGTAAACCTTGTGATTGCGTTCGAATTGATCAACGAGGCGCTTGATGTCGTCAGGAACGGGCATGGTGTTCCACTTGAGGGAGGAAGAGATCGATCCTAGGTATGAAATCTACATAAATTTCAACAAAAACCAATCCTGGCAATGTCTCAGTTTGATTTGCGCCCTAGCAACTAGGGCGTACTATGTCCATCTTTTGACGGCGATCAATTTTGAAAGGAGGGTATGATATGGTATGTAAATACGATGACGAACAAGGAATATTAGTTGTTTGCCGACCGGAATCGAAAGAACTTATGGCTAGTATTGCGGACTTGTTGGGTGTACGGCTAAACAAGAGATAGGAGTATAAACACTGTTCTCTTCTAGGTGGGTGAGAAAGAGGGGGGGGCAGACAAATGGCTACGCCTGTTCAAAATCTCGAAACACAAACGTCTCGCGGTTAAGGCGACACTCTATGGTCCCATACTTTTCTTTCCCACGGATATAGCCCCGGTACCTTTCACCAAGGAAACCTTCGAACGGTGGCTGGAGGGGGGTCCTCAGACTGTCGGAACTATGTCTGGTTTGTCGCCAACCACAAACCATAGACGGTCTTCTGGCACAAAATCGGCTAAGAATCGGAGGCTAAAGGCGGAGTTCGGCATTCGGAGCCAGGGCAGAGTGAAGTAAGATGGCTGAAGGGTTCGAGATAATCCCTTGGAATCGACGGTCGCGGTCCCTTCCTCAGACCCCGTCGATACGATTTTGCCTCGACGTAGTTTTAAAGTTGGGTCAATATGTTCAGAGAGCCATTTCTGATCGTGATATTCTGACGGAGGGATGACTGAGCAAGCCCCGTTTTCATAACCGACAACGGCGCGGCCTCGGAGTCCCTTGTCGAAAAGAACAACGAATTTTCCATCGTGGGTGCTCATGCGGATGCCTTATGCCTTCGAATGGGTCTAGGTTTGGAAATCTTGGACCGGTTTTTGTAGGGCTTACCACATTTCAAACACTTGTAGATATACTTTTTTATACCGGACTCTTCAAAAAAAGGAAGCGGTTGAATTTCGAGCAATTCGAGGGCTGGCTGTTTACAGAATGGGCAAAGTTCTCCCGTTCCGCTCATCTTGTCTTCGATGGCTTTGAGGCGTTCCTCCAACTTGTCGATTCTGGCGGGAGAGTCTTTCATCCGTTTCCACTGGGGAAGCCTGTCGAGCAACTCGGTGAGGTCTTTAATGGAAAGCATCTTTCAGTTCTCCGTTCGCGGTAATTGGGTATGAACAGGACTGAGGGGATATGTAATGCAAGAGTGAAGATACCACCGGAATTACCGAGATTCAATGCGGTTTAGGCTCGGGTGATATGGTCTTGGTAAATTCAAGCCTGAACTCCTCCACCCTTCTCTTTCTTGCTTTGTTGATCGTGTCGTTCTTACCGATCACAAGTGATTGAAGGGCGTCTGTTGCTGAGCGGATGTCGTCGACAAGTTTCTTGAGTATGTCTATCGGCACATCCTCCTGGTCCATTAGTCGTCTTCCCGATGATGGCGCCCTCACAAACTTGGTTCTATTCGCGATGGGTCCGTAGGGGTCAATACGCCACAAAGAATGGAGATATTTGTTCCGATCTTCGTTGATTGCATTCAATGTCTTCACCATATCCAAAAATTGCGTTCGGGTAGATGGTTCATCAAGCAGAATGAACTTCGCAATTTTGTCGAATTTCTTTGTGAGGATGTCGAAGTTTTCGCCTCCAATGAGACAAACCGTTTCTTCCCACGTCCTAATCGAAGAAATAAAATTGATGGTAACCATAAGAAGTCGCTCAAGTCCTGCAAATTCATTGGTAATTTCTCCCAATGTTCTCATGTAATCGGAAGTCAAAACTTCGTCGGAGGTCATAGACGCCAATCCAAAGTAATGATATGATTATGGAATTTGAGAGGAGATCATTTTCTGGATATTAGCATGTCGAAGCGGAGGGGATTTCAATACTCATTGTTGTCGTCGTCGAACCCTGCGTACTTGTCGTCAGTAGAATAATACTCGGCCGCATCAAACGTGGATGTCGATTTGTATGTAGCACCGAGCCCGCAGGCGTTTAATTGGGAAAGACCCGCGATCTTCAGCTGACAAGCGACGCATTCAAATTTTGCCGGGAGGTACTCTTGTGTTTCTACAATAAGGTCCCCTTCGAGCCTGCGAATTGGGCCAGAGATTGGGTTACCGACGACAAGAGCATCATTCGCGCAAGATGGACATGCAACACGATGTCCCTCCTGTCGAGTCGCCCAGACCGATGCTTGGCGTGTTCGCCTGGTCTGTTCCTCCTCATCAAGATTCTTCCACAGGGTTTTATGTGCTTCAACCGCTTTCGCCACTGCCTTGGCCGATTCATCCTTTGATGCGACGATCAGTTTCTTCGCGATTTGTGAATCATCATCACCGAGTAGGAAGGCTAGATCTTTGCCCATTGACGCCAGGAGAACGCCTGCGGCCTCGTAAAAGCGTGACAGCCAATTCGTGTCGAGACCATCGAACGGCGTGCTCCCAGCGTGAAGCTCCTCGTTTCGCCGACTGATATGTTGAACCGAGAAACCCTCAAGCTCCGAGTTAAATGTGGGGACCGTCTCTCGCAAGTGAGACAAGACTTTGACGGTGTCAATGGACCTTGGAATATATTTGGGTTGGCTTGGGGGGAGACCCAATGAGTAATACAGATTCCACCAATTCCTTGAGTCGGCCAGGAGGGTCGGGCTAATGTTTGCAAGTGCGGCGCGTGCTAGGAATTCAAGAACGAATGTCGACGTGAGCCCGAAACGCCAGTCATCACGTGAATAGGCCTGCATTTCCTGAGTGTAGCGTTGAGCCTTCGCAAGCAATGCTTCCTTTGACCACATGTGAATTGTCTTTTCGGCTTTGCCGGAATGAGATTTCATCCAATTGTCCTCAAGTAAGCTCTATTTATGAACCGCGTCCTAGCGTTTTCAGGTGTCTTGGTTCGACCGTGAAGACAGCGCCAGTTATCAATTATTAAAGTGTCTCCTCGATGACGAAGAATAAGATCGGTTGTCACACTCCGCGAAAGGAACAGAAGGACGTGAGCGAAAAGACCTTCCGAAATGATGGTAGCAGGCCGTAGGTAGATACTGTCCCACCGTAACCGCCAGCCATCAGAAGGATCGATACGCTGTAGCAATTGGAGCAGATGTTTGCCGTTCCGCATTGGTCTGCGAGGTTGCACTAGTATCCGTTCAAGCGTTGTTATACCCTCGTGCATTACCAATTCCCGGCCGTCGATAACTCGGGTCGCCACCGAGTCCGAACCTTGCTGGCAGCGCAACACCAAATATCTTGGGGGTATTGCCCAATGCGCCAAGTCCGTATGTAGCGGAAATTCGTCGGTTCCGAAGTTGCCGCTGTACGTGTTGGGCGGAGCTTCTGCCCGGTGGCGCGGAATTAGTGTCTGCAAAGGGTTGAGACCTTCGACAGTTTCGATTTGACCAAACTGCGAAATCGCGTCAAATGACCCCATCTCGGGCTCGAATTCTCGGACAAACACATACCCTTGGACATCAATAGCTCCTGATATTGATGTGAGTGCGTTCATTTCTTAACTGCCCCCTAGTATTGAATTTGCCGCCGGGCGCGTTTGATGGGTGCCTGTCATCTACAGAGTCAACCTTAATCAATTGGGTTTGATTGCGCAAGTCCATGCCACGCTGCCATGCTTAAAAGAACTTCTTGCTTTAGTGGCGCGGGGGTTTCCGCGAGCGGGGGAACGGAATGCAATCGAGCCAAGATATTTGCAGCGCTGAGGAGCACCAACCTTACGTACCTGCATTCCGCTTGAGCCGAACGCATAGCCGCCGGTAGCAGTCGGCAACCTCACGCACTTCAGCAGGCCTTTGGCCATACATTCCGCCAGCTTTGGGCCATCCCGTGGATCCGCCTTTACCCGGTCAGTTTCTTCCGTAGGATTCAGGCTCGGAGGAATGACGATGCTCCTCGCTCCGCATTCTAACAACATAAATTGTAAAGCCAGAACCCAAAATACATACTTTATACACCACGGTGATCTCCCCCGATATTCCTCTAATCGCTCGCGCGGCGCGTTCCTACATCTAAGGAAAATGCCATTGAACAACTCTCCTTTGTCCCTCCGCTCTTTCACCTTCTACCGCTCCCAATAAAAATCAGCGCCTACATTCAGCTCCTGGCCTTTTCGCTCCCTGTACGGTATCCATTCATCTGAGCCTTCTGTTGGTGTGGCAGTTCTGTGCTATTTGGATATACACTACAAGTCACCACGCACACCTGTGAGGCTCCACCACTTTGCACCATGCTTATGATTCCCAAAACACTGATAGATTTAGCCCCACATGTCGATATTCGCTGTCGTTTTTCACTCAACGGGAAGGGCGCCTAACAGTGCCGTTGCGAAGGAAATAGCGATAATACTGGCCGATTCCAAATGCCCCTTCAGGAGTCAATCGGATAGAACACATCTTGAGGCGCATCTCGAAGACGCACCTATGTATCGATCGACGCCGCAATTGCCTTAGTTTTTGGGATAGCCCCGGAATTGAGATCTAATCCAAACGAAGCAGCCCAGATGTTCTCTGGGCTGCCGTTGTAGTCAACACCCAATTGATGATTTATTCCATCACTTAGTCAGGAGAAGTTTGCAGATCTTGTTCCCCACCAGGTGCCCCGAACCATCGTTCACTGTTAAGCGTATGAAGTAGACACCACTTGAGAGGTGTTTCCCGTCCCATGGCAGTTCGTGGTAGCCAGCCGGGTACTGACCATCCGCCAATTGTGCTATTTGCCTCCCAAGAATATCAAAGAGTGCTACCTTAACATACGAATCGATCGGTAACTCAAAATGAACTCTCGTTGTGGGATTGAATGGATTTGGGTAGGACGATAACTGCACATCCTTGGGCATAGTCGTCGCAACCATTTTGTCTGTTTGCGTACCTGGCGCTGGAAGGTCAGAGCCCGCCGGTGCCAAAACCTCAACAAGCCGTAACTTCACTTTCTGGCCCAGAGAGGAAGGCGATCCCACAAGATCAAGATTGGCTATCAAAGAATCATCCAGCATTTGAGCCGAGACGGGATTTCCAAATCGCCCAATCGCTCTGGATTCCCCTCCCTTCAAGTTTGCTGATTGTGATACAGCGGTACTCAGATTCATTCCCGATCGATCGGAGCTTACCGTCAATCGCGCTTGCATGTCCATCTTCACCGATGCATTGCTGTCAGGACCATAGAAGCTGGTTTCCACAAGCAGACTGTCTGTATTGGGTGGTATTTTGAACTTCTGAGACTGCAAAAATTCTGCGGGAGAGATTTGGGCTGAGCCCGTGTCACTTGGCAAAGGTCTGAACATGATCTCCGTCAACGCGCCACTTCGACTCTTGGCTATGATTTTTTTAATTCCAATCGCGCAGATTGGACTATCGTTTTCAGTCGTAAAACCGACAATCCGCTCAACGGTGTGAAGACCAGCCGCTATCTCTTTCTGGAATATTGCAGATGGAACCTGGATGGAATATGGTAGTCCGGTTGTCGACGTGACAACGCACTTCGCAGCTCCGCCCGGAGGATTGTTAAGAGACATCGAGGGGAAGATTGTCCCGCTCGCTAGGGCGTATACGCCATTTTGCAGAACACCAAATTGAGCCGATGCGTACTTCGCATTGGAATTGTAGTCATACCATGCCAATGTTGCCTTAAATCCGTCGTTTCCAGTCACCGATGGCCATGACAGATCCCCATTGGGGTCCGAAATCACATAGTATATATTGTTCGGATCCCTGTTCAGGACGATAGCCCAGTGCCCCGAATAATTGCCGGTCCAGACAATCTCCTGGTAATTTCCACCCGAGAAACAAATAGACGGTCCGAAGCTATAAGAGATCATGTACGCGCCCGAGCTCACATTCGTAACTTGCCCGGACCAGTTCGAGAATGAAGTATTCTCGGAATAAATCGTCCCGCTGCAATCCCAAGCCAAAGAGAAGTAGTACGGATAGTTATTTGAGTTATAGGTCAACGCCGGAAATCGACCAAACGTTGAGCTGGGAGGAATTGCAGTTGTGAACGTCCAAGAACTTGGTGCTGAAGGGGTTGACGAAGTGGTTCGTGCGGATTGGAGGACCCCATTATACGAATAGCCACCAGCCGCCCGATTCGACCATACCATGAGCAAATCAAACGGGGTCAAAGGGGCGCTAGCCATTATGGTTGGCATTGGACCCGGACTGTCCTTTTGGACCCCGTTCAAGTAAACAATCGGTCTCGCTAGCCAGCTGTTCCCACCATCAGTGCTGTAGTTGTAGACGATATCGTAATTAACTCCGTCCGACGTCCGCTGCCATACAGCGTAAATTGAATTGCTGCGTTCAATGATAGAAGGATGATTGCATCCGAAAGTCCCCTCGCTAATAGACATTTCTGATGACCAACTCACCCCATTGTCGGTTGATTTTGAAAAAAGGATATCACCGTTTGAGGGGTAGACGAGATACAGGGCATTTGAACTTCGAACGAGTTTCCGTTGTCCTCCAGTACAAGTTGCATCCCCATTCGTTGATCGAAGATGAATCGGACCGTAACAACCCGTATTTCGAACATCATGATGAAACATGGGCCAGTCTTTGTTTGTTGAGCCCTTCGCATCCCAAACATATACAGAATTGTCGTAACATCCCGCCACTACTTCGTACTGTCCATCTCCATCAACGTCCCCAATGGCCGGAGTTGAGAGGAATACATCGCCCCCGAGCAGAGGCCAGCCTTTCACTTTGGATCCGTCAGCGTGCCATGCGTGGATCGAATGGTCCGCCGACGCGACTACAACTTCTTCACCTGTAATCTGGTCGACATTGGCGATTATTGGGCTGGAAGTATTACCAGAAAATCCAATTTGTGGCCAACCGGGCAAGGGGGTCGCATTGCATTTCCACGCATAGACATTTGAACCGGTCGCTGCAACAATTTCCAATTGAGAATCACTGTCTAGATTGCCGACGGCAGCAGAAGGCAAAACACAAACGCCGTCCGCCATGTCCGAAATCTGAAGACCATTTTGACCCCCGCTACTCCATCCGCTTCTTAATGTTCCATTATAGTTCAAGACATAGACTCTTGGATTCGCGGTCTTAGTCCCGTCCCAATCGCCAGCGATCATTACAATTTCGTATCGGCCATCTCCATCGATATCTGCAATCGTCGGTGACGCTGAGACAGTATTCTGATTCGTATTAAACGCCCACATTGCAGTGCCATCACAATGCCAAGCATGTATGATCCCATCTCCGCCCCCTATCACGATTTCCAGAGTCCCATTGCCATCCAGATCGGCTAATGCTGCCGTTGAATACGGCCGATCGGTTCCTGTAGTCTTCCACGGTTCCGCTTGATAGACCGTACCGTCGTACTTTCGGATATGAACCTTGCCATCCTCGGTCATCACTACAATTTCCGGTCGACCATCACCGTCAATATCACCAACAGCGGGAGAGCTCAAACACATTGCTCCAAGGTCAACGGACCAATATAGGTCTGGCTTCCCATCGTGCGGATTTGAATCATTGATGTGCCAGGAATACAATTTGTGATCGCTTCTCCCGGCCATCACCAACTCCGGGGTGCCATCGCCATCCAAGTCGGCGATTGCCGGAGAACTCCAGAAATTCGCTCCAGGTTGATAAGCAAATCCGCTAACAGTAGTCGGATTTCCATCAATATCGAAGAGCTCTACACCGCTGTGATACCAAGCATATACTTTGTCCCCACTTGAGATACTCGCATCGAATACCTCCAATGCACCATCTTTGTCAACATCAAAGAGCTTGGGAGAAGAGAACATCCCCGCACCGTTCTGGTCCTTAATAGGCCAACCGGCCAAATATTTGATGGTCGTCGAAGTCTCGAGCAGAGTTGACAGGTTGCTTTCATTTTCAGATTGATCTATAGCCGAGACTTTATACCAGTAACTCGTCTCGATCTGGAGCCCTACATCCTCAAAGTATGAAGTTCCCTCGATGAGACGGCTGTTCACCTTCTGATAGATACCAGTGGGGCTGTCACTTCGATAGACGTTATAACCTTTCAGATCGGTGTCAGTATTCTTGGCCCAATATAGGTCGATCGTGGTTTCATGCGCGATGCATTGGAGCCCGGTTGGAGTTGCCGGTGCAAGAAGATCGAATGCGTGCGTCGACAACCTGCCGTGAGTATCCTGAAAGGTCAATGAGAATGTTAGCAACTCTGGATGACCAGGGGGATAGCTGGATGTGATGTTGAAATTAAACCCAGAAGATCCCGCTTGTGTATATTGTGAACTGATCGGATTCAGATTGCCAATCTGTTGCGTGCCATTAATTATAGAAATTACGTATGGATTCGTCGAACTAAGCGTTGCCGTTACCCCCTCTGCAACACTCGTTCCGAAGTTTGAACCCTCAGCTTGATATGCAACGGCTGCCCCGGCCTGTAGAGTCCCGACTATCTTATTGGCCGTATGCTGTATTTGCGGAACTCCGACTTGAAGATAGAATGTCTCCGGCCAGGAGTGACTCGCGTTATCGACGATGGCGAGTCTACACTCGGCAACTTCATCTGCCGGGCAGCTTGGCGATACCGAGAATACAAAACCGTCTGAACACGTTCCTGTCCCGCCAGCTGAAATGTTGCCGAAAGTCCCGGTGCCATCAGTCACGGTAATATAGGGATCGGGATTATTCGTTCCCCGCTGATATACTGTCAGTGTCGCCGAAACCGAATTTGCTGCGACAGAGCCGCTATTTCTCAGTGTAACAGGAAGTTGGATCGTTTCACCTGCGCCAATCAATCCGTCATTATTCCCGTTGCTTCCGCCAGATTTGTCGTCATCGATTGTATAACTGTTCACGTAGAGATCTGCTGTGCTTGACTGCGAAACAGTCACTGTGCCCTCGAAAGGCACGAAATTGTGGGTCGTCACGGTCACAGTCACTGACCCTGTTGTATTTGCTGCGAAGAGAAAAGGAACGGTTACGATTCCGCCTGTCCCGGTTACGTGCTGGACGGCATAGTCTTCACTTCCTTTTTGCAGGCATATTGAAGCATCCTGATTGTTTGGTAGATTATTGATAGAAACTGTCAGAGTTGTAGATCCGACCTGGATCGTAGCGGGGACGGTCACCGCAAGAGTCTGCGGGGTTTTGGTCCAAACTGGTAAATCGGGATCTCCTAGGAGATTGAAGATATTGGAGGAGTAGTCCGAATATCTTGCCATTGCAAGCGTCTGACCAATGTGATAGTTGTTGTTTGTAAATAAGGATTGGAAAAAAGAGTAATCGTGCCCGCAGCCTTCACTCGTATATACAGACCTTGAAGCCCCAATAAATGCAACGGCCCCTCCGTTGTTCTTCAAGACGAAGTGTTCTCCGATGCAGTCATAGTCGTATGCTCCGGGCGAGCATCCGGCGCTATATACCACAGAATACATATTGCCATTACTCAGATTGTCAACGTCATTTACAAACACCCCCCCACCTCCGGTGAGGGAACCGGTTGCAATCTCGTACGGGTTGGAATGATCGAAATGGTTAACAATCCCGTACCCTGTGTTGAAGGCACTGATCGCATTATCCCTTGTCAATTGCTGGTCGTAAGAGTAGTACCCATTGAATGTGGATTCGTGTTCGTACATTCTCAAATTCGTCATCGGAGAAGGTATAGGAAGTCCATTCACTTGCTCCTTCGCATAAATCCCTACAGCCGAACCCCATCCATATTGGTTGTAACAAACCCCAGCCATCGAAACCATTCGTGTCAAATAGGTTGTAGACGGAAGACTTGGTGCCAATGAGTTTCTTTCATAGGTAAAGATTTTATCGACAAATAGATTCACCTCATTACTCGTATGGACTGGAGCCCTTCCGACCCAGATATCAGCGTAGTAATCCGCGTCGTCATCGTACACTTCACCGAACAATCCATTCCCATTAGCGTTCCAATTGTCCGATGTTGGGTAGATCGCTGAGTAGTACAGGTCCGTGAGTATTGGAACGCCTAACGTTGTCTGACCAGAATTGATGCGCCCCGGAATAAGGTCAACATCACCACCGAGCAATACGCATTCGGTGCCCCATTTCAAATAGGCATCTTGAATGAAGTGCCTGATCTTCTCTTGTATGTCGCAACCTGAGTAGTTTTGAGCAATCCACGTGACAGACTTAATCGCCGCCACGATTCCTTTCTTAGTCTTCCAATCCGCTAACCTCTGGAAGGACGACGCAAGCGCGTCGCTAGTGATAATAATATACTCTACATTTTGACCCTCGATAGCAGAGGGAACTGACGATATGAGCAAAGGTTCGGCTTTGGTGGCAAAGCTGTTCTTTGATTTCGCTGAAGGGCCCCCTGATGAACGGTAAGTCTGAATGTCGTCAGGGTTGACAATAATGTGACGTAGCGATTCTGAGATGTTCGATTCCATGGCCTCATCATGACGTAGCCGTGGCATGAGATTGTACTTCGTAGACACTGAGTATTCGATTTCGATGGATACGTCCGTCGCTAGAGTGATTTGTTTGAGGAGCGGCAAATACTGCATCGGATAGATGGATATTTCAGCAATATGATAATCTCTAAAGTAGTTCTCGGAGAGAAGTTCGGCATATTTGCCTGGATACGGTGAACTCGAAAGATAAACCTCTTTCTTGGGTTCTGAGAACTTAAGGTTCTCCTGATCACCGGTGATTTGTCGTTGCTGAATCGGACACAAGAAGTAATTCCCCCCCAACACCACCTCTGTTTTCGACACTATTCTCACGTTAGTAATTGATGTCCCTGCCGGCAATAGAACTCGTAGAGTCTTTACAGGCATCATTGGTTCGCCGATCTTTGAGGGATCTTCTATAAACCGGAACTCAGGGAGGGAAACGACATCGAACTGATTTTGTTTTGAGAAACGCACGTCGGACTCTTTGTAGCTTACCATGATAACTTTTGTCCCAGCAAACATATTCTGCTTAGCAACAAGGATTAAGCAGGATGAGATCAAAACCATTAGAGCCATCTTCGTATGGGGGGATTCTAGGTAACGCATGACGGTCTCCAGTTTACTTTTGAGTTTGTTCAAATTGCGAGTGCACACGTGATGTGTGAATCGAGCTCTCATGACACAGGACGAGATTGGGCGGGCTCAAGGGAGAATATCGCTAGGCAATTGCAGCAGCCCGAAAAGCGCCCCTCGGCATCAGCATTCGATCGAGTTCTTAACCCGTTCTTGACGTCTCGCGAGAGAGGATTTGCTACCGGCAGGAGCAATGTCTTCCACGAAGCGTAACACAGTAGATAAACGCAGGGAATTATTTCAATACAGCCATTTTGCTCGTTCGAGTGGATTCACCAGAAGTCAACCGACAAAAGTAGATTCCGCTCGACTGACCGGATGCGTCCCAAGTTACATTATGAATCCCGGCGGACTGGTTCTCATTTACAAGTGTTACCACCTCTTGGCCCAGTTCATCATATACCCTCAACAGAACATGCCCCTGAATTGACATCTCGTATCTGATTGTGGTGCTTGGATTGAACGGGTTTGGATAGTTTTGCTCTAACTTGAGGTCAGGGTAGATTTGCCCGTGCGAAACCTTGACGTCGGTTACCATCTCGGAAAGCGGGCGGCGCCAGACGCTGTTAACTTTGCCAACGTCGCTTGGAGTTGCTGCAAAAAGGTTCTTCCCGTCTGAAAGAAACATGTGAACCGGCCTCTGCCCGAGCCCGAGATCCCCGCGGATCCAGCTATTGCCTCGGGTCAATGAAAAGCACATGACTGGATTCGTGCCTGGGAATCCAGTCGTACCGTCCGCATAGATGATAGTGTCTTGAACAGCAATAGTTTGCAGGCTAATGTGCGTAAACGGGTCTAGAGAGTCGCTCACAACCACCCAGGAGATGCCGAAGTCACTTGAACGTAACATGTCTCCTGTACTTGAGCGTATGGCAAAGAGAAGAGTATGACCTGTAGGTTCTTGCATTGCCGCCATTGATACGAACCCCAAGGCTCCACCGTTGACTAGTGCCCAATTCACGCCCATGTTCGTCGATCGGTAGATCCCGGCACTCGTGGCTGAGAAGAGAGTACTAGTATCGATCCCGTTGCCTACGAAAAGGAGCGAAGAGATCCTGGAAGAACTCAGTTCATTCATCGGAACATTCCAGTGAGAACCTAAGTCGGTGGAAATGACTACCCCGCTGTCTGTTCCACCGAATATGTAGTTCCCAGTTGTGATCAGAGTGTTGAACGATCGATTCGATACGTCGCCCTTGATCGCAGTCCAATTCGAGTCACTCTCGATCGAACGAAACAACGCGCCCCGCACATCCACGGCGAACAGTGCGCTCCCACCTGATAGATTCGGAATAGTAGCAAGGAGGCTGATAGCGGCGTGTGTGAATCCTGTATCCGAAAGAGTTTTCCAATTTCCTCCGTCGATCTCGATCCACGTATCACCATTATCGCTCGAACGGAAGACCCCTCCATTCCAGGTCCCCCCAAATAGTACAGCTCCGTCGGCGGCTACATGTTCGAGTGCGAGTGAATAAGTAATCCCCTCGATCGGCCCGTTTGTGGCAACCCACTGAGCATAAAGGAATTCCGCCGTGAAGCCTATGAACGTGCCTAGCAAAACAATCAATCGAATTAATCTCATGGGAAGATCTCCTCCGTACATTCCTACGCCTGGTTTTCTCGTGTTACCTATGACAAAATTGGGTTTCGGTGATGCGAACACTACCCAAGCCGATCCGACAACCTTATCACGGCCCTATTCATTCCGAACCAACTAGTCTATGCTGCATTTCCGTTATTCGAAGATGGCCTCGGATTAGCCCTCGATTCGACACAAGTCGCATTCCGAAAAGTACTCTGTTCTCTCATTTTGCCTTCTGGGGGGCACGAACAAAATGAACTCCTCTTGTGGGCCCTTACGTACCTGACTGGTATTCATTGACGTCTTCGACTAGACCTTGTAAAGGACTGGAACGCTATGCTTATGATCCCTGCAGAGACCTCGATGAACGGCCACGGCAAGAAACGGTCCAGAGTGCGCTGAGCGGAATTTAAGGAAAAGGGGGATATCTCGGAAGTCCAAGACGTTGGCATGCAAGTGTCCTCCGGAATGTTTTGGAACATTCTGAACTGGTCCACTCGCTTTTTCACCATTGTCGTCTTGAATCAGACTCGACGCCGTGCGGCCAAAACGACAACAGCCTTCTCATCGACTTGACGAAAAGGCTGATCTCTCAAAGGGCGGAACAACACTTAAATATATCTCCACAGAATTCATTTGTCAAGGATTACTTATCACCATAGCGATTTCTTAACACACTTATGAGTGATCATTCATCACAAACGCGAGAATCCTGAGACCACGGCATCAGGATTCGTCTGGTTTAATCCATCCAGCCTTATTAGAGTGGTTATCATGATAGTGCTTGCTATTAGGCGCAGGCACTCTGACTATGAGGGCCCGCATGCTTTCATCTCAGAGACATAGTCGGTGATCAGCTGCTCAAACGCTACCTTCCTCTCGGACAGGATCGAAAGTGGCGCCATAGGCCAACCATGTTCCCAACTCCCGCGATCGTACTGAATCCCCAGATCGTTTGACACGCGCGAACGATACCTTTCCGACACTCGTATATCGAGATCAGGGTTGTTTCCGTATGCCCATCCGATATTAGTGCTGAACTGGCGGGTCGTATAGACCGAAAAGAGGCTGAACCGTTGTGAATCGATCAAAAGACGAGAAGTAAAGGAGCCTCTGTCTTTGCCGTTGCCCCATTCAATATCTCGTCCTGAGACTTCTTTCCCAAATCGGATCAGGTCATCAATGAGTCTTAGCTCCTCAGAAGAATAATTCTCAGAGACAACACTCGTGAACTTCTCGTATGTCCAACGAGACCGGTTATGCGTCCCTTTTCGTTCTCTCGAGCTTTCGGTTAATCCGACCAGACGAGGGGCGAGAATACGTTGCCCTTTGGACTTTCCGGTAAACAAAGTCACCTCGATTCCATAAATATCGAATTCCGATGCCTCATTTAGGAATTCGATTATCTGGCTTAGTTCCGTTGGGATTTCATCTGATGCAATTATGAGACGCATTCTATTTGCGTGAATATTGCCATCGATGCGCTCAAGGAAATCACCTTCGCATGGAAAGCCAAGTCTCCGCACTGCTTCCGCATCAAAGTCACCTTGGCGATTTGTCCAGAAGTTCCGACCCTCCTCGATCATCCGCTCAGCAGACCATTCCGTCTTTAGGTGAGCTAGGTACTCGACACCCTGAGCGAGGACATTGCGTCGAATCTCACGGTTATCAAGCAGCTTGGTTTCAATGACGGTGGGTATCCCTTGTGGTCAACAAGGAGAATATCAATGGACCCGGATGTAACTCCCGCCTCACTGCGAATCACGAGAAATCGAGGCGGGTCCGAGGAGTCGATTTCGTCGCTTGGCACCACCTCAGGATGGTCAACGAGTAATTCCTGCAAGCTGATTTCACCGAATCCACCGACTTGTTCATCTCTGTAGGAAGTTTGATCAACTACTTCGATGCCGTTCTTGTCTGTAAGATGGAATAGCCTCATAGATGTCTTTCGTGGTTGGTTCAAATTGTGCGCCTTCTCCAAGCGCCGTACCTCATGTGCCATCCCACACAAACGCGATTGATCGGCATAATCTATTACGGAAGAATAATGCTTGCGTCCCGCGTGGAGGGATGAGTGCGCGACATTGCACACTGAGCCGCGCGTCGTCGGAAATGTGCTGGTAGCTATCCTGCTTCTTTTCTTGAATCTACGATCCGCAGAAGATGACTCGCAAGAATTATCATTTCCGCCGCCTCAGTTGGGTCTTGAATTGCGACTTGCCGATGGCTTTGAGGGTTTTTGTAGGAACCAATTGCGCCCGCAAACAGATGTTGCAAGGCGCTTCTCTCTGGGCCTGGGACGGCTTTGTTCGTCAGCGGTCCGTTGTTTGGATCAAAGGCTTTCCGCATTAGGGCAATTCCTATTTCAATGGCATCATACCCTGCTGCGTTGCGAACGGCGACCTCGACTTCCTTAAACGCCCGAAACACCGCTGTATCGTATTCGCCACGAATGAACGTGGACCAAATCTTTTGAGTAATGATCGGATGTAATAGTCGGCGCGGAAGTAGATCTGTGAGACGATATGCCTTCAGTTGATCCCCCATATTGACCATTCTACCACGTCTCGTAACGAAGATCTCATCACCCTGTTGTCCCGGTTTGGGCGCGATGAATCCCTCGCGCTCAAGCCATGACCACCCTTCCATCAGGTTCTCTTGGATTCTCCTGCGCGATTCCTCAGGATACTCTCGGACAGTATATGAAAGGCTAAAATTGTACCGGTTAGGAATTGCATCCGGAGGTTGATCATTCAGATACTCAAGGATAATCCCCGCGACTTCTTCCGGCTCCATCGCCAAAATGACGTCGGCATTAGGAATAATGGAGTGTATGGACTTGCTCATTCTTCCTTGGTTGGCTTGATTATTTTGCCTGTCCGGGGCCACGAGGGTACACGCACTTCGCGGCCGGTGTTGTAGACTTGAATGTGCCCTGGCTGCGAGTGGGCATAGCTTTCATTGCCGTTGTTGCGTGCCTCGCCGCACGAAGTGTTGGGAGCGGTTTGCGGTGGGTGCTAATTGCCGTTTGGGCCTATGTCGCTAACATGAATGATCGAGTCGCCAGCCAATCTAGAGTAAGCTTCCCTGATCTCAGTACTATACCAAAGCCTATAGTCCGCCAATTTCTCTGGTGTGGAATACGATATGACTGCCCGGATTACCTCCAAGCCGACGCTTGTCGCGAGAACGGTGAGCACTTGAGCCTCGGTTGGTAGACGGATCTGTCGGATTGCCCCTTTGCCAGTTTCAGTTCGCGAAATATTCCCCTGAATAATCTCAGTGCCGTGCGCTGTAGCGGACCATTGCCTGTATAGCATGTGATAGAAAGCCGATAGCTTTAGATGTTCTGCGAGCATCTCGATGCTTGTCGGACCGTTATAGAGTGAGTACCAATAAGGAACGCCTTTCCTTGCGCGTTTGCATCTCTCATATTCGGCGTTCGCCTCTTTGTATAAAGGCTTCACCACTAGGCTTTCTAGGTTTGCAATGGCCGATTCGACCATATCAGGGGAAACGGACAATTCCATTTTCGATGCCAGTCGGTCTCCTTGAATTGATTTTTGAAATCTTCTCCCCTCATCAGTCGCTGGAACAAAGCTTCTATACGTTCTTATCTTCTGATGCGCGTATCCAACCATATACGCCATTGCTCTGCGATTGGAGTCGGTTTCCGTGATGTAGGCGATGGTGAAGAAACTTTCGAGGGCAGCCCGTAGCAGTATCTTGCACGGATCGACGCATGATTCCTTAAGATTGATGGACACCGAATCGAGCAACTCAAGGATATGCCTTAGCGACAGAGTAATCGGGATTGTCTCGTCCCCACCTGAGGCAGCATCAAGATGCCATTTCAAGACCACGGTCCCAAATCTGACGATCTCTGCCACCAAGTCCGAAAACTGAGCGAGAATTCTTAGCACATCAGAATTCTCGAGGGCAATCGGTATTGCGGGTTTAGTAGGCATTTTTCTTTCTTCGGCACAATAATCAATTCGCCCTTTGCAGCCTGGAGAGAAAACCTTGTCTGAGGAAGTGTTTGTGGTTGCGACGACACGCAAAGCCGCCAGCGACGTTCTTCTTTATTCAGATGACAGTCCAGTTGGGCACCTACAGCTCGCGAATGTCTCTCCCAAGACTCCGAAAGCCGTTGGTGTGGCTTTTTATTTACCAGATGATCTCCCGTAAAGAGAATCTCCATCTCCTGACACTGACCATATACAAAGTGTTCGGCGTCTGATGGTAACGTGTCATAAGGGCACTCTCACCAGAACTGTTCGATCACCCGACACGTGACTCCCGGAATTGGCTCTTTATCATTGCATTGAAAGCCTTCCCAACTGAACCGGCTGCTCGCACCTCGTTATAAGTGGATTCAGGCACGTCGTAGTACTGCCACACTTGCCCGCTTGATCGGAATTCCACCTCCAGAGTTCCTGAGGACTGTTCATAGCCAATGGAGGCGATCATCGATGAATCCACGATATCTCTGTCCATTTCTATCTCCTAAGTTTTCTTTCACGTTGCGAAGTTACAACGCTCTTATAATGATCGGCATTGCTGGAGAAAGTCTCAAGCCAACACTCAACAAGCTTCGGATCTTCGCTCGTTGGTCTGGGCGTCTGCAACGGGATTCTAATGCGCGAAGGGATAGTCACTGCTTCACCGACGACAAGTGCCTCTCCCGTTCTTAGAGCGGGAAGGAGATCGATCAGGGTATTGAGGTTGTCCGGTGCCGAAGATTTAACTATTCCTTGATCGTTGGCATTTGTCAGTCGCAGAGCGATAAAGGTCCCGACTTGTGCTAGAATTGTTTCGGCTATTTCTGAAGGACGTTGCGAAATTATGATTGACCCGACACCGAACTTGCGCCCTTCCTTGAAGATCCTCTCCACTGCTTCCCGTGCATAGTTGTTGCTGGCAGACTTATTCAGGTAATAATGCGCTTCTTCAAAAGCGACAATTAGTGGTCTTTGTCTGCCGGTATACGTGTCATTTCTACCCCAAAACATGCTGTCAAACACGAAGCGTGTGATTAACCCCACTGTGATATCCAGCACGCCAAAGGGAACTCCAGCCAAGTCGAGGATCGTAAGGCGCTCTTTGCAACCAATCCAGTCCTTCAGAAGATCATGCAAATCCTTTCCTGAAGTCGGATCAGCGTATTCGCCTGGGTGAAAAAGAAAGTCGTATGCCGAGTTACGTAGCCGGCTTATCAAGCGCTTCTCGTATCCATAGAATTCCTGATAGATTTTTGATTTATATGGAGCTGCCGCGCCAACAGCATAAGGCCTGAAGCTAGGTGCCTCAAGCTTTCGGAAATCGCCTTCTCTTTCCACGCATGCAGTTTCCTTTGTCTGCTTCTCTGCATTTGCGTCATTAAAGGTAGCGTTGAGCCACCAATAAATGTGATGCCAGAGTTCTCTCACGCTAAATGGAATGGGGGAATCAGCCGATATGCGATCTGGATCAACCTTACCGGCTCGAAGTGAACCTGCATTCGCCCGTTTTCGCTCTACGATTAGCTCTCGCAACTTTCTGTACTCCGGGCGCTGGTCATCCTTTGGTACTGCGCCGACGAGAAAAAAAGCAAGTTCATCAAAGGTCATCAGCCAAAATGGAATGTGCAGTGGCCGCTTTGCATCATTAATCTTAAATACGCGCGATTCCGGGAATGCCGAGGCATATTCTCCGTGGGGATCAACGAGAATGACTCTCGATCCCGGATAATCGGTCAATATCGCCTTCAAGACGCTAACAGTTGTATTCGACTTGCCGCTTCCTGTAGAGCCAAGGATTGCGCTATGGCGCAGCACGAGTTTGTGAATATCGGCATTGACGCTGAGATTATCCGACGAGGAGTGCTTGCCAAGCTCGATGGACCCAGGACCCTTCTTCCCATAGATGTCAAACAAATCGGCTTCGGTAACGAGATGGACCTCATCGTTAATTGTTGGATAAGTCCCAACGCCTTTTTGAAACTCCTCATCCCCGACCTTTTCTCCAACCAGCTGAACAGACAAGTAACGCGAGCCTGGATCGTATTCCCTCGTGTCGTCTCGTTCCGCGCTTGGCGTGTTGCTAACGGCCGCAACGATCCCGTAGATGCTTATGTTTCCAATCGGAAACTTCACAAAAGTCCCTATTTGACCTATCTTGTACAAGCGGCCATTGATAATCGGAGCTGAGGAGGGAATGGTGCTCGAGATTTGTACCTCGACGGTGCTTGAATCGACCCGTATGACATTACCCAAGTAGGAAATATCGGTATTCATTTTGCACCCAAGTCTTCGTGATCTTGTCGTCCTGAGCTAGCGGCGAGAAAAGTAACCAATGCGTTGAAATCTCCAAGAGTTAAGCGCGAATTGTCCTCGTCCCAGAACGTAGTTGTCACTTCGTTCGGCTTAGCGGCGTCCTTGTTAAATTGCCACTCGCCAATCTCTCCGTTGATTATTGCTTTTGTTGGACCAAAAGCGTGAAGATTAAGGTACGCGGAGGAAAGACGAAACAGTCGCTCAAGGTCGGCGTCACTGTAAAGAAAGGCTATGACAAATAGACGGTTGTTCTGTCTCATGCAGTTGAAGATGATCTCGTTAACGTGTTGATCAGAAAAAGAGTAGCCGCTGATAGCGAACAGCAATTCACCACCGAGCAGGTAAGAGCGCATGCGGTCAAAGAAGGCAATGAAAGGCTGTTTACGTGATGAGTCGTACTTGTCTTTCGACGGATAGATAACAAGTTCATTCTTAATGTCGCCGACTTGTCCGATGTTTCCGATTCTGACTATTCGATATGCCTTGGTCGTCTCAGACAAGCGCCAGAACCAACTCAAGGACCCGTGAAGTTTCCAAATACGAAGCCAGTTCTTTGTAAGGTCGCCCGCCTTGGCAAGGTGCTCCACGCTTTCTTGCCAGAAAAACGGTTCGTACGAGCCGACAAAACCATCAAAATATGGTATTTCGCTGGCTTCAAGGGATTTCTCAATAACAAGATCATAATTAGTGGTAAATACTTCTTTGGGATATTCACGGCTAAGTAGATTGTACCAAGCAAAGAATCGTTTAGCTGATACTAACGAGGCGGCCGCTTCTTTATCCGTGATGATGCTGTAAATGATCTTACAGATTTCTCCGTCGACATGAACAGCATCTTTGCCACAGATGCCGATGTATGTCTTGTCTTTGCTCTCCTTTGTCAACTCACGAATCCGCCGAAGTTGATTTAGGACATCCTCAATATTGACACTGATTCCGTCCATTTGTGTGGCGAGGTCTTCTTTGACAAGTTGAAAGGTCTTCAGCATATCTCCTTGAAGCCGCGCCTCGACATCACACGTAAGGGTCGCAATATCTGGAATACCGACGGCACAGGACGTCCCCGCACCAAAGAAAAAGCCGATGTTCTTGGAGTAGGCGAGGTGGTTCTTCAACTCCCGTATTTCCCTGAGCACATCACACTTGGTCATTGAGTAATTCCTTCCATCCGATCTGCAAATTGGGTCCTGCAGAACTATTTGTTTGTATGCTTTCTAGATACGCGCGCTACCTGGGCTGAATTGAAGTGTCGCGAACCGCCTTCTGAGAATGAGATTGAATGCGCATAACTTCCATTAGCAAGCATCGCATCCTAACGACGAGAGGCAGCTGCAATGGCACAATTGGAAGACGAGTATCAAATAGACGGCTGCAATGAGCCATCACTTCCCATATAGATAGTCATTGTCCATCCTTTGCCAATTGATATTTACCGGAAGGCGCCGCGCACCCGAGAGATAGGACCAAGATTGCCGACAAAAACCCTATCGCTAGCCATGATTAGGATGAAGATGCGTAGCCGATGAACCACCCGGGCCGCATTGCGTGACAATGTTAAGTACCAGCACCCTAAGTTACTTGGCGCCTAGAGGTCGATGCCACGATTGCTGTATTGTCTAGGTGGACAGTACCAGGAGTAATAGCTTTCCGTCATTCGCGTTCTGCCCAGTATCAAGAGCTATCGCTCTGGGAATCTCTATCTCTTGTCGAAGATTCCATTGATGTGGTGGGGACCTTGAACTTCTACACTGTGATATGTTTAGCGCTTGCGTTAACTTTTCACTTCTGCATCACCTGCCGTCATCTGCAAAACACGTGTCGCCGTATCAACCGTCCCCAAGTGTTCTATGTCGGCGGCTGTTGATGCACCAAGTTCTTTGAATTTTCTCGCCGAGACCAGAACGCGGGTTTCAAGCGAACCAACTGCTTTGTTATATGATGCGACAGCTTTGTCCAAGCCTTGGCGAATGTCATCAAAATGCTCAGCGAGATTTCGGATTCTGTCGTAAAGCACTTTGCCCAATTCACTAATCTGCTGTGCGTTTTGAGCAATCTGTTCTTGTCGCCAACCGTATGCAACTGCTTTCAACAAAGCAATGAGTGTGGTTGGGGTAGCCAGGATTACTTTTTGGTTGACTCCTGCCTCTATCAGACTTGGATCTTGTTCTAGAGCGGCACTGAAGAAATTTTCTCCGGGCAAGAACAGCACAACGAACTCCGGGGCTGGTTGAAACTGATCCCAATAGGATTTCTTACTCAGCTTGGTTAGATGATCAGATACTTGTCGTGCATGATCTCTAAGTTTGGCAATTCGTGAGTTCTCATCTGGCGCTTCCAGCGCGTCTAGGTAAGCTTGAAGGGGAACCTTGGAGTCCACGATAATATTGCGAGAACTGGGAAGCTTCACTATCATATCGGGTCTTAGGGTACCATCTTCTGTTGTTACACTTTCTTGGGTTATGAAGTTCACAATACTCTAACATGCCGGCAATTTCAGCAACACGCTTAAGCTGAATCTCCCCCCAACGACCACGCACATTGGGAGTCCGGAGAGCCTTAACGAGGTTTGCAGTCTCGCTTTGGAGTTGCAGTTGAGATTTCGACAGAGATGTGAGTTGTTCAGTAAGGCTGCCATAGGCGGTATTCCGGGACTTCTCGATTCCTTGGATTGTAGTATCAAATTTGTCAAGGGATTGTTTGAGAGGATCTATTAACCCCGTAATGGCAGTTTGACGAGCCTCCAAGTCTGCCCTGGCACCTTGTTGGTACGTATCAAGATGGGTCTTTGCCAGTGCAAGGAAGGATTGGTTGTTACTTTTCAATGCGTCGGAAGAAAGAGCTTTGAATGCATCAGACAACTTCTCTTGTGCTTCGTCAAGCAATGCAAGTTTTTCTTGAGCGGACTTGCGTTCCTCTTCAAGACGAGTTTCGGTCTCGGCAAGGGATTCCTTAAGCCGTGTAATCTCGCCGCTAAGTTGGTCAACTAGGCCATCTCTTCCTTTCAGTGCTTTCTCAAGTTCAGGGATGCGCGAGTTTTTCTCAGTGAGCGCAGCGCAGTTAGATGACAAGGAAGTGAATTCTTGATTCAGCCGTGAATTTTCAGTAGTCAAGTTACCAATGGAATCCCTCGCTTCCTGAGTCTGATTCTCAAGATTTGCAAGGCGCTCTCTTAGCACTAGCCTCTCAGACTCTCCCTCAAGCTTGCCTCGGTCGTAGGAGGCTTGAATCTTGACACGCTGAAGAAACCACCCTGCCGCCGAACCCATCAGGATTCCGAAAAGGAGAATTGATACGACCGCCATGATATTCATTCCTTACAGAACTCCTCTCTTATTTAGAAAGCAAACATTGCACAAAACGTTTAGTAAAACCGGCTTTGCGAGCTGAATGTATCGACTTGACGTTCCGTCGCTCCCGCAGCGAGCAATGGATCAAGCACTTATCATCTAGCCGACGTAGTTTCAACTTTGTCTATCCAATTTGCGAGCACCGGCTTGCCGTTTGTTAGCTGACGTTTGCGGCGGCTGAATGCACTTTCAAAAGACTCTGCCTTCCAAGTCGTGCGCCGCGGAGACTGCACGAGCAAAATAAGTCTGCCAATTATCTATGACATCGAGTGCCGTTGGCCTCTTGATTGGATCAAGGATCAACATTTTGTCAAGTAACTTCTGTAGCCTGGAACCAAGACTGCCTGGAATCGGTCTCATTGGCAAAAGTACAAGTGGTTCGTGCGAATCATGCTCGGGTGGCTTGGCCGGATTCCTGCCTGTAAACAATTCCGTCAGCACGAGCGCCAGCTGAAATACGTCTGTTTTGACGGTAAGCGATCCTTTGCCCTTTGCATAAGCGATCAAGTCTGGCGTGCGGTAGACGAAAGGTATGCTGTCAAGACTTTCGTTGAAGAATGTGAGATCATCAGTCGCGTCGGCGGTGAGCCGTTTCATAAGCCCGAAGTCGCCGAGTATGCAAGATCGACCTTTCAAGAATATGTTGGCTGGCTTGATATCTCGATGAATCGTTTTGGGGTCCTGGCACTCGAGATACGAGAGTGCAGAAAGAAGTTGGAGACTGTAGCTTAGCTTTTCGGCTATTGTTGCACTGGCTCTTCGCATCGCATGGTGCAATGTTTCTGGCAGATATTCGGCAACAACGAAAGGAAAATCTGAATCCTTTGTATGAAATATGCCATCATCGTAAACTGCCATTATGGACGGATGTGTGCACCCCTTCAAGAATTGAGTCTCTTGGAAAAATCGCTTCTGCCGTTCCGGTTTCGAGAGCTTCCTGAAAACCTTGAGTGCAAACAGAACACCCTTGCCAGATCCAGAGGTGCAGAGAACTAGAAAAGTCACAGCGTTGCCCCCTGTTCCAAGAGTCTGGACATACCTATAGTACTTGCCAGAGCTGGACTTGACACTCTGGCCAAGCTTGAGGTAGATGGATTCTTTCATCGGACTGGTTCCCTGGTGGAAGAAGCTGTTGCCGCCCAAATGGCAGCTAAATACTGCAACATTGCATTACGTACATGAGCCACGCCGCTGTGCAATGTCGCATCTTTTTGCACCGTTAATCCTTGTAGTTCCACAGACTCTCACACTCTTCGTTTCAGGTTGAATTACCAAGTGGAATCTTCTAGTCATGTGGATGTTTCAGCTGTCCCAATTTCAGTATGGCCTTTATTATGAACCAAAACCGTTAGCCTAACCTCGGAATCACAGCCGCCAAATAGAGACCATCCCATATCGGGAATTGCCAATCTGCTGTTCTCGATTGAATGTGTTCTCTCGGGTGCAGATAGGATGCTAGAAGATTTGTGAACGCAAAGAACGGGTGGATAAGGAAGATGAGGGCTCGATTGATGAGCTTCATTCAAAAATATACGACACGAATCGCCAAACACAACGGGTAGGATAGAAAAGATTTGCATACGACGTCACTCACTCCTGCTATATGCTGGAAGTGTCTCATCCCTCCTCAAACTATGCAAATCCTGATGCCGCGGAGGTCGACAAAAGTCACAATCCTGTATCCAAGATGTCCCCGCGCAAGGATTTTCGGCGGTGAGTGTCGAGGCTGTCTTTGGCCGGTTTCGGCCAATAAGGACTTGGCGCAGGGTAGGTTTGGGGAATCCGGGCAGAAGTCCGAATTCGGGCTCTAAGGCAAGGAGGAGAACACCTTCGGGGTGTTGCGGAATCCAGTTAGAAGGGTACGCTGGAATAATGTAAGATAAGGTGTGTATTGCTTCAGATCATGTCCGGAGATCCTCTGTGAGATCACTTTCCGTAGCTCTGGCGATCGCAAAGCTCATGGGAATGTGTATCGCCAACCAGGAATCGCAGATTTCTCAAATTTGAAGCTCATACACCCGATGTGTTATGAGTGATGCATTTATTGGGTCCCGGGCACAACGATTGTGGATGGTCGATTCACGATCCACAATCGACAACAGCGAAAGAGAAAGCCCGATGGACGTCGGGCTTTTTCTTTTTCACTGTTCCCATGACGCACTCGATCGTCCTGCTGAGCGCCACCTCCGTGTGGCGCGAATTCCCGCACGGTTGAGGGACGGCCCCGTCCGTCCCGAAATCCCGGCCCGGTTGAGCGCCGGCTCCGTCCGGCGCGAAATCCCGGCCCGGTTGAGCGCCGGCTCCGTCCGGCGCGAAATCCCGGCCCGGTTTTTGGGCGGGATTTTCGGGCGGGATTTTCGGGCGGGATCCCGGGCACAACGATTGTGGATGGTCGATTCACGATCCACAATCGACAACAGCGAAAGAGAAAGCCCGATGGACGTCGGGCTTTTTCTTTTTCACTGTTCCCACGACGCACTCGATCGTCCTGCTGAGCGCTACCTCCGTGTGGCGCGAATTCCCGCACGGTTGAGCGCCGGCTCCGTCCGGCGCGAAATCCCGGCCCGGTTGAGCGCCGGCTCCGTCCGGCGCGAAATCCCGGCCCGGTTTTTGGGCGGGATGTTTGGGCGGGATGTTTGGGCGGGATTTTCGGGCGGGATCCCGGGCACAACGATTGTGGATGGTCGATTCACGATCCACAATCGACAACAGCGAAAGAGAAAGCCCGATGGACGTCGGGCTTTTTCTTTTTCACTGTTCCCATGACGGAACTCGTGTCCGGTTGAGGACTCGCTCCGTCGAGTCCGAAATCCCCGCCCGGTTTTTGGGCGGGATGTTTGGGCGGGATTTGTGCGCGGGATCCCGGGCACAACGATTGTGGATGGTCGATTCACGATCCACAATCGACAACAGCGAAAGAAAAAGCCCGATGGACGTCGGGCTCTTTTCTTGTATTTGATCATCTTGATCGATGTGCGTTCATTGTCGATCGATCGTGTTGTCTCCCTCTTTCTGGCCCACATCGGCGACTGGCCTTCCCAGGTTGCGCTTCGCTGTTCTGACACTTGCGGCAATAATCCTGCACAGGCTTTTACAGTCTTCCTGAAGGCGAAGGACATGTTGGCCTTCTGCCATCTTCCGGCGCACAATCATGTCGATCCAGACTTCCGATTCGTTCAGCTCCTTCAGGACAATACCGAGTTTGTGAACGAAATCCCGTGCGCTTTCCGCTCCACGAGCCTCTGCGTAGTTTGGCGCAGCCGATGTCGCGCTTCTCATGAGCTGATCGGCAACGTGCAGGGCGGCATTCGTCCTTGGTAAGGTGTCACAGAGATCCATGACCGAGACCGCAAAGGCCACGAGGCTCTCTCGAATGTCATCCCCTTTTGCCATCCGTTCTCCTTTCTCTGCGCAGGACCCCTACTATAGTATACTGCTGACCTGCCTGATTTCCGACCGGCAGGAGAGAAAAATCTTGTGGCTTCCGATTGGTGGTGTTCCTCCGCCAGATTCCGGCAAAGTGCCTCGACTGCTTCGCCGGGCCCAATTTCTCCGCCTGTTGAGCGGCGGCCCCGTCCGTTCCTCGACAGGCTTCGGGCTTTGGCCCTGAATGGGCCACCTGGCGGTATTGATCATCTACTAAGTTCAGGCATTATCGACGCTTACGGATGAAAGGGCCCTCCGCGAACGTATTTCCGTAGATTGATCCTGCTCTCCATTATCAAGATCTTGTCGAGCAGGCGATCCAGGCCAGGGTCAGGTCGTTCGTCCGGATATTAGGGGTCAACACGGAACGAACGTTGTCACCCTGCTGTTCTGGAATGCGATCGGGATGATCTGATATCCGGGGGGGCCACACCACATATTTTTCCTGTGGAGCTTCCTGAAAATCCTCACAAACCAAATTCAGACGCAAGAAAGGACTCGTGGATGAAACCAAAGCTGCTGTTCTTGCTGGTATTCCTACTTGCGTGTGTCGTGGGATTGGTCGCTGCTCAGCTTGCAGATGGCAAACAGGGTAAGGGCAATTCAAAGCACGATGAGTACATGATCAACGAATCCTATCTGACGAAGCCCAAAACGGCAGACAGCAAGGGAGTGAAAGGATCTGGAAAGACCTTCAAACACCACATTGAACGGATCAAAGGTGGAAAGCAAAATGGCCATGCGCATACTGTGTCTCCGGACGCGATGCCCGAACCGAAACGGAGCCAGCTACAACATGGGAGTGCGACCACCGAACATTCCACAGAAAGCCATGGCTCGCTCTCCGGAACATCTCAGAACAACGAAGGGTCCGGGAAGGCAACGAGTGATCTTTCAGGAAAACGTATTCACAAGCCGTTGACAATGACGCACAGGAGGAAATAGGCTGGCGAGTATGAGGAGTCGGACGATGACCAGAACGAGAAATCCCGTGTACCTTGATGAGGATGCTTCAATGCGCTCCAGCCATCAACTCCGTTTCTGACTCCTGAGGCCCCGGAGCATCTGACCACTGGTACGTCATTTTCCGCAGCAACGATAATCCTGTTCGTCTCCCAGCGGCCATACGTGATATTGCACCGGGCCACTCTATTGAACTACTGACGACCGCCCCCTCGGGTTCGTCGGACTACTTCAGACACCATTTTGTAACACCACATCGTACCACTCCTTACCAGCCTATACACGTGTAACCATACTGTAACCACGCGCAACTGATTTGGGGGTCAGAACCCTGGTTCGGGGAATCAAATGTTCCCGTGACACCACTCGTGGTCCTGCTGAGCGCCACCTCCGTGTGGCGCGAAGTCCCGCCCGGTTGAGCGGCGGCTCCGTCCGCCGCGAAATCTCGGCCCGGTTGAGCGCCGGCTCCGTCCGGCGCGAAATCCCGGCCCGGTTGAGCGCCGGCTCCGTCCGGCGCGAAATCCCGGCCCGGTTTTTGGGCGGGATGTTTGGGCGGGATTTTCGGGCGGGATCCCGGGCACAACGATTGTGGATGGTCGATTCACGATCCACAATCGACAAAAGCGAAAGAGAAAGCCCGATGGACGTCGGGCTCTTTTCTTGTATTTGATCATCTTGATCGATGTACGTTCATTGTCGATCGAACGTTCTGGCTCCCTCTTTCTGGCCCAAGATTCACATCAAAGGGGATGAAAACACGGAGGGCACGAACGCGCTTTCGCACGAACCCATGCTAAGGTTGTCGGTGGTCCTCTGAAGGAAGTTACCCCTTTCCCCTCAAGCTTGTCAAGGAAAAGGTGCACAGGAAATGATGGAAACCTCGAAAATCCTGATACCAAACCTAAGGCAATTCGGTGTGGAGTCCTGCCTTTGCGGCGTTTGACAGAAAAGGCCCGGACGAGCCGAGCCTTTGAGAAGAAACGATGGGAGTCACCTCACGAGCAAAAGCTTCTTCGTCTCCACAAACGAGCCGGCTTGGAGGCGATAGAAGTACACTCCTGATGCCAGTCGCGAGCCGTCGAATTTGACCTCGTGATAACCCGCTTCGACGTCGCCGTTCACCAACTCGGCGACATTTCGTCCCAATTCGTCAACAACGATCAATCTAACTTGACCTCTGTTCGGGATTGTGAACCTGATGGTTGTAGTTGGATTGAACGGATTGGGAAAAGCAGGTAGCAAGTAGTAATCGGCGAGAGATGACGGCGACGCTTTCGTCAATGATTGTTCGGTCGACGTGCTGGCTGGCATGGAGCCTTGATAAATGTGACCGAGGCTCGCAATGATATTTCGATTGACCCGCTCTGCAATATGCGGCGTCAAGTATATGTTCCGCTTCAGTTGAAATTGGACTTGTGAAGGGGTAGAATATGGGAACCCTTTACAAGGAGATATTGCTATGGAGCGCAAGATCATCACCGCCGCAACGAAGGCCGAGATCATCCGGGAACTCTTGGAGAATCAGGTGCCGGCCTCGGACTTGAGCGAACGCTACGGCGTGAACGTGAACTCGATCTACAACTGGCGGAAGCAGCTCCTGGAATCTGCGGCCGATGTCTTCGGCGCGAAGCATGAGCGGCAGTCGCAGAAGGCGGAAGCCGAGGAGACCAGGCTTCAGAAACAGCTGCAGGAAAAGGATGCGCTCATCGCCGATCTGGTGCAGGACAACATCACGTTAAAAAAAAGATCGAATGGCATGAAGTGAACGGACTCTGGGTTGAGCCGGACATCCGGGACGCCATCGTGCGCTACGTCGAGACCATCACCCGCCGCTCGGGGATCCGCTTGAAGAGGGTCCTCGCGTGGCTCGGCCTGAAAAAGAACAAGTACCACCAGTGGCGCAAACGTCTCGGACAACCCAACCATCACAACGGCGCGATCCCCCGATTCACGTGGATCCTGCCGTGGGAGCGGGAAGCGATCATCGGCTATCGGAAGAACCACCCCGTGGAAGGCTATCGTCCCTTGACGTATATGATGCTCGATGAGGATATCGTCGCCGTGAGCCCTTCGACCACCTACCGCGTGCTCAAGGCAGCGGGACTGCTCTCCCGCTGGAATACCGGAAAAGCCTTGAAAACACGGGGCTTCGACCAGCCGCTCCGGGTCCACGAGCACTGGCATGTGGACATCAAGTACGTCAACTTCCACGGCGCGTTCTTGTTCCTGATCACGGTCATCGACGGTTACTCGCGCTACGTCATCCATCACGAACTCCGGCTCACGATGCAGGAGAGCGACGTCCAGATCACGATCGCCCGGGCGCTGGAGCGCTATCCCGACGCGCACCCGCGGGTGATCAGCGACAACGGCACGCAGTTCATCGCCAAGGACTTCACCGAGTTCATGCGCCAGAAAGGCCTCCAGCACGTGCGCACCTCCGTGAACCATCCGCAGAGCAACGGCAAGCTTGAACGCTGGCACCGGACCCTCTCCGAAGAGTGTCTCCGGAAGAAGGCGTTGCTTGATCTCGATGATGCACGCCGTGTGATTGCCGACTATGTCACGTTCTACAACACAAAACGGCTGAACAGTGCCATCTACTTCCTCACACCCGAAGACGTCTTCTCTGGCCGCATGGTCGAACGGCTTCAGGTGCGACAACACAAACTCGACGCCGCGCAAGAGCATCGGCGTCAAGAACGGCAGGCAGCATAACCATGGAGCCCAGGAAACTTCGCGGCGTCACTCGGTGTTCACATAAATGTGAACACGTCTCCCACGCGCATATCCATGCGTCTCGCAGGGAGAGCTGACATCGTTCGGACTTTCACAATCAACCCTACCCTGAAAGTCCATTTCCCGCTGAAGCATTACACATGCTTATTTTGAGGATTTCGTCGGCCGCTATACCAAACTTCAGCAAGAACTTGACTACACGGGATCAACAGTACGAGAAAACGAGGTCAATGCTGCCTGCTGGGTCTTCGGCATAAACGGCATCGCTCTCCAAACGACTAATTTCGAGAAGAATTTCTTCCTCGGAAGCACGGATGACCCGACACAAGAAGACCCAAATGGGTATTACTTCACTGGAATGCAAGTTCCCCTTCTGGCAACAGGGTATCTGTACACCAACGATGTAAGTTTTCCCTGGAACAACCCAGAGAGGTCAAAACTGGTGAATGTTTCGCCATATGACTGGATACCCAACGTCACCTACACTGACAAGATCCGGATAATGAACTCCGAGGGATCTGTGATCACTTTGGTCAATCCCACTTCACGATCGAACTACCTTCCACTTGATACCACTCGTTGGGACTATCACCTAATCGGAGAATATTTTGACTCTGACGAGAAATCGAATGGTTATGCAATCGTCAAATGGAAAGACCAAGTCTATGAGTTGAGGAGAATTTGGTACAAACCGGGAGACGGCCTGACATACTACTTTGAGGAGGAATATCCATCGTATCAGAACCTTGGTTCTTGGGCAGCGTGGGGAAGCAGAGAAACAAACCGTCCAAAGATCGCCTACCTGCGATACGTGCAATCCCAAAACGGCGACAGGATCGCATTCAGCTATGATTCCCTCAGTGTTTTTGGTACCAACGTGACGCGTGGAAGAAAATACTTGAAGAGCATACAATACTTCAAGAATGGTGCCCCTGTTTCTGGGACCGCGATTACACTCAGCTATGTGAAGAATGCGAACAATACCTACCAGATCAACATTCAGAGTGCTTTGTCGGGAGAGAGCTTTACTGTAGGGCTTTCCAACTACAATCCGACCAACAATACGAATTTTGACAATATTTCAAGGGACAGTTCGAGCACCTTTAGCAACATAATGGAAGTGAATAGCATCACCAATAGCAGCAACCCGAACAAGACAGTATCATTTGGCTATCTGAATCACATCAGGAAATACACTTATGGACCTTTTAGCATAGCGGCCTATGAGTGCGCTCCCTGCAATCAATGTGGTCCCAACTTCTTTCAGAGCCAATACTATCTGGAATTTCCGACAAAGATCCTGACTTCGCGCGAAGTCTTTCACGGAGAAAAGGAGACATTTGACTATTGGGTGGACACTCAGCTGGATGGCACCACTCCGATGTACGATATAACATCAAGCTACAGTGTTTCCAGTTTGTGGTGGAACCTCGGCAGCTGTGGTGGCGGCGTACAAAGAGCTATACCACCATGGGAGTACAGCCAACTCCAGGGGTACTATATAAACACCTATATGAATGCCCCCAACAGTTCGTACAAGTACTATCGATACTACATGCATGATAGCTACTATTGGCAGCTCTATCTCTCTGGCTACCATTTTGGCAACATGAACCACTCCATGAGGGACAACTACACATCAGTCATGATGAAAACCCTTACGAGCAGAATTTACAATGACCGCACGGGGAATTTTGATCCGCTTCGTAAGAGGGACTATTCCTACACCTGGGGACACACATTGTACTGGGGCCAAGGTGGATCGTTCGAGAATTGCGTCCAGAATTACTCATCGATCTATGCGCTTGAGCCATTCGTTCTCTATACGGATCAGCAATACTGTGATATATCTCCCCGCACGACAAATATCATAACCCAGATCACAACAACAAACCTCAGTCAAGAACAGAATTCCGCACAGCACTCCTATGTAGAGAAGAAGAACTTCGAAATTCTCAAGGTGTCATCGAAATTTCGTGGACGTTACGGTGACATTCTGACTCCAAAAAAGACTTACACGGAAACACGGCTTGACACGGAATCAGTGTACGACGCAAGCGGCTCACTTCTGCAATCCATCGCTTACAGCTACAATGACAACGTGACACAACGCAATACTCAATCGAATTATCAGTTGTATGTGATGTTCTATGATCGAATCAGCCCTAGTGATCTGGGTCTCGCATCCAAGGTTATCAGCTACAACGGGGCTGCAAAGGCGACGGTTTTTGATTCGCAGACAATCAACACATTCGGACATTGGCTTGGCTCCACGCCCGGTAACGGTTGCTGGCCAGACTCATGCATTGTAAAGAACATCTCGGAAGATATATCGACGACATCTGAGACCTATCGTCAGTCCTCGCTTGCACAAAGTGTAAAGCAGGATGAGATCTTCACAAGCAACTTTGGCATCACAGCGTCGACAAGCTACACTGACACGAATTTCATCTACCGGCCAACTTTGCCGACGGAACAGCTCACATATGTCCAAAAGGGAACTACCGGCAATTTCAATCGGGTTTCTCGTTCGGTGAGCACCTATTCCCAGGGCAGCAGTGTGAATTACGGCAAATTGAGTCAGCAAACCACTTACGCCGTGACAGACAATGCACCCGTAACGACCACCTACATCTACGACAGCACGGGAAGTTATTCAGGTTACCTAAGAAGAATCCTATACGACAACGGTTCTGATGTACAGTACAAGTACAACAGCGAAATAGATCCAACCGGCAAACTGTATTGCAGCGACGGTTCAACGATCACCAATCCTGCTGTCTACTGGAGCGGGGCCTTTCAACCGGCACCCTTTCAAACAATCAAGGACTACAACAGTAGATCGCTCGCGACCTTCACCGCCTACGACGGCAAGGCGAATTTGTTCTTTGCGGTGGATGAAAACGGCTACTACTCAGCGAACTACTACGATACTCTAGGTAGGATCACAAAACAACTGAAGCCAGGGAATTTCTATCCCAACAATCCCTACCTTCCCCCAAACGGAGCCTCTGCTCCGTACTCGAGCATGACCTTCAGCTACGTCGACAGTCTATGGACATCCAAAGTGACCAGCACGGGCTACCTGTACAACGCGGGAGCCAATGTGCAAACGATGACGCAATTTAGACCGGACTCCTTGGCCAATGAAAACTACGCCTATACCGGCACGAGCTGGGAATTGAAATCGAAGGAGAAGGTCAACTATCTCGGCAGGAAATGGTATAGCCGCGACGGCGATGGCGTTAGTGCATTCTACTACTACGACGCATTCTTGACTCCGCGTCAGACTCGCTTCACGGACAGTAGCTCGAGCGCACCAGCCACGCAGCAAGTCACTGACTTCAACGGTGGTCAAACCTATTTCAAGCGAGTCAAACTTACGGATGAGAACGGTAACTACGGTTATAGCTACTACGATTTGTACGGGAACATCCTGAAAAGCGAGAAGTATTTGGGAACAAAAGTCCTTACGACCCGATTCACGTACAATGGACTGGGGAGATTGGATTCGGTGATAACTCCGGAGGGGAAGGCGACGAAGTACATCTACGATGTGCGGGGCAATGATAGCGTGCATATCACGCCCGATGCAGGGATGACGCGATATCTGTACGACAAATTTCACAATTTGCGGCTCATCAAAGATGCAAATCACGCCGGGACCGCGATCAATTATGGCACAGTTGTAAGTCAAGGCGGCTCACAGAACAGCTCCGGAAGCTTCCCTATGTACATGCCCGGCAAGGTAAGCCTTTCAATTACTTTTGGTGGTGGAGCTCCCTCCGGGACAATCAGCATTACGAGGAACAATGTCACAATTTGCAGTGCGACAAATACTGGCAGCGGTACTATTACAAGCTCCATTATCCTGCCAAAAGGAACATACGGTTGGACTTTCACAATGACGTCTCCAGGTCAAGCCTACTACAGTTATTCGGCGACATGCGGGAATGCAAACCAGCTCGTTTACGATAAGTTCGACGGTTTGCACCGGTTGGTAGAGACAGGTGAGTATACGGCAAATGACACCGTGCATTTCACCCAGGCATACGCCGATGATGCGAGTTTCCCGACGTCTAACACACTTGTAACTAAGCAATACCTTTACGATACTCTGTCTGGAGACCCCAATGCTTCCAACCAGAGAAATTTGAAGGGAAGAATCTCGGCGACATATGCATACCGGTTCGGCCAAATCTGCAACCAGACGTCTTATTCCTACGATGAACTAGGCAGAGTCGAGTGGGAGGTACAAACCAATTTGGGTAGCTATCCGAAAAAACTGTATTACCGGTATGACTTGCAGGGAAATGTCTCAAAAAAGGGATATTGCGACCTTCATACCAACTACAATACATACACGTTTTATGACTACGACCAAGAGGGGAGGCTCTTGAGAGTCTGGACCGACACAGATTCACTTGGCACCACAAAGGTGAAAGACGCCGAGTACTCTTATTTTCCAAGCAACAGGGTCCAGCAGGTGAAACTTGGCGCAACGCCTGCTCAGACAGTGGACTATACGTACAACAATCGCGGTTGGTTGAGGAAAATCAATGATCCGGATGCGATGGGAACGGACAAATTTGCTATGACATTGGGGTACGAAACCCAGGACAAAGCCGGCTCGTCTCTCCCGTTCACTGCGCAGAAGAACGGGAACATCAGTTGGGTGGCGTACCGTCTGGCCGGTGTGACCTTGCCGTACGGGTCAACGGATTATGTGTGCAGAGCATTTGGCTATGACAGTACGAACCGGCTCACCAAGGCGCCGTTCGGTTACTGCTCCGGAAGCAACTGGTACGGCGCCGGCACGAGGTATGGAGAATTCTATTCCTACTCCGACGACGGCAATTTCATAACGCTGGGCCGGCACGATAGCACTGGTGCGCGTACCGACAGCCTGTTGTACTTATACACGGGGACCAACAGACTCGATTCGGTATATAACTCCGCCGGAGCATCCTCCAAGTACACCTACGATTCAAACGGTAACGTGGTCTCTGACTCACGGTCGAACATAGCGTTCACGATCTACGACATCAATAATCTTCCGGTAGCCATCTATACTACGACCGGAACGTCGCAAGTGTACGCATACGATGTCAACGGCTCGCGTGTCCGAAAATACGCGAGCAATGGTACGGACACTTACTATCTGAATGATCCCACCGGGAAGACGGAGTTGGTGCAACAGGGTGTGTACAACAGCGTCTACACGTACAACATCTCTGGAGCGGACAACATCGGCCAGGTCATGAGGAATGGCGTCCGACTTTGGCGGTACTACTACCTCAAGGATCATCTTGGAAGCGTACGGATGATCGTAAACACGAGTGGCAGCATCGATAGCTATAATGATCTGTATCCGTACGGCATGCTTATGCCCGGGAGAACCTTGACGACATCTGCAGATGCGAGGTTCAAATTTACTGGCAAAGAACGCGATGTTGAAACGAACTACGACTACTTCGGAGCGAGGTACTATGATGCCCGAGTGGGAAGGTGGCTAGCGGCGGATCGTTTTGCTGCGAAGTACCCTGACCTAAGTCCGTATGCATATGCGGCAAACAACCCAAATGCCTTTATCGATCAAAATGGAGACAGTCTGGAGCTCTGTGGGGTAGCCGCGGAAGCCTTCCTGCGTCTTTTGGCTTCACGCACTGGCTTGGTTCTGAAACAAAACGGGACCGGTAGCATATATGTTGACCCAGACGCCAAAATCCAATCAGACGGTACGTCTGCTTCCTTGCGAGAGCTAGTGACGGACGTGTTGGGATCTACATCAACGAATCTCAAGGTTGTCGCGATCGGAGAAAGTGGCAAAGTTTTCTTCGATGCCGATGCTCGAACAGCCGATGCTGGCAGTGAAGGGGTTGTTGACATGGGCGATTTTTCTGCAATATCTAATGCTCCTGAGCTTCAAAGTGCGTTACTCGGGCATATTGTCAAGGAGAGGGCAACGGCTGGACCTTTTGAGGAAGCGCATGCTGCGGGGTTGGCGATGGAAACAAAAATCATGAAAGAACTATCTAGCGGAGCGGACATTCAACCCAGAACTTCTCCGTTCTCTGATCCGCACTCAAGCAGCTACATGGTTGGCAAGGGGCCGAAGGACGGCCTATTCTATTTCAATGATTTCGACTACGGCTCAAGATCGTATTACATAGCGACGCCTTGGCAAAAGCCGCTCAATCCAAATATCGTTCAAGGAGTAGTTGAGGTACGCAAATGAACCCGACAATAGTAGCCTTGATCTTTCTGCTGACAAGTACAGGCTCTCCAGACTCCATCATCGTTAACGCAACTGTGGTCCAGCTAGAGCGATACCCCTTTGCTGAACCAACAGGGCATCTCATGGATTATTACCAACTTGCGAGGATTTGTCTCGTAGACACAAGGGATACCCTGACGGTTGCATTCGGTTATAAGATTACCCATGGTCGCGACGTGAAGGAGATCCTCAAATTGAGAAAGAAGATGAGATTCATCCTCAGGAGGAAGACCGCGTCAACCCGGGTCACGAAGCTGAAAAGTGTTGGATCAAAGTCGGACTCCATCTTCTCTTGGTTACAAACGATGCCAGACACATCAATTGAGATGGACAGTACATTGATACCGACCAAAAACGGTGTCTGGGACGTCGAGAAGATGTCCCTGCCGTGAAAGAGGGGCCGTCAAGTATCATTGATCATTGAGATGGTTTTCTTTTGATCGGTTGACACGTACAACATCTATGAAACGGACAACATCGGCCAGGTCCTGAGGAATGGCAGCGGGGCCACCCGGTACTACTACCTCAAAGACAATCTTGGAAGCGTGCGGATGGTCGTGAACACGAGCGGCGTTTTCGAAAGCTGCGGTAATCTGTATCCGTATGGCTTGACTATGTCCGGAAGAACTTTGACGGCCTCTGCCGATGCATGGGACAAGTTGAGGCGACATACCCCTTTCTGAATGATGTCGAAGCCGGGTACGACTTCTTCCGGGCAAGATGTTATGATTGTCGGGTACCTCCATGGTTGAGTGTTGATCCGCGGAGCGGTTCCATTGCATGTGTTTGCATACCTCGATACGACGGAATTTCTTCTCGGTATCCGAGAAGCCTGCTGCGATCCATCGCTCGACGCAGATATCGTTGAGCCTAGTCCAACGTTGCATCTGCTCTTGCTGAATACGAACGTTGTTGAGTGTACGACGATGGCCGAGGGTATCCAGAACTTTGTCTCCCCGGAGAGACATTTTGTTGGAGAGATACTATGAGCGCCGCGAATTTGATGAAGTGAAGAATTGTGCAATTCCGTACAATGATTCTATCTTCTTGTAATTGTTTCTCTTCGATCCTTGTGTTATACTCACTAAATCTACTGGCATTAGACTGGCATGAAGCTCTAAGTGAGTGCTCGTTTCGAGAAAAAACAGGTCCGAAATCAATTCGCATTGGCCGTTGGAGAAAGGCATGCGAGCTTTTCAAGCTTGGAACACGAGTTGGAATCTCGTTGAAGGCAAAGTGAACGATTGAAAGTTTAGGATAAGGTGATAGGCTTCCCTTTCGGAGTAGCGGGGCTAAAACGCGAGATCAGGAGTGGGTAGCCGAAGACCAATTGTGTCGACAACCCTACCCATGGTATCGATGGGTTTCTGATAGCCCAGGAGAAGGTTAAACCAGATCCGTTAGAAAAGCTCAGTTCGCCGCCGACCATCGTTGTCCATGAGATGTGGGATTCCGAATAGCCTGCGTAGTCAAATCGAGGAATCCTTCGTACCCATTGGACCCTGCATACAGGCGTCCCGCAATAGATCCTTCAAACTCGTTCAGCCCGCCAAAAGTATCCAAGCCCCTCCTGGAAATGCATATCCTGTTCCGCTTCAGTTGAAATTGGACTTGTGAAGGGGTAGAATATGGGAACCCTTTACAAGGAGATATTGCTATGGAGCGCAAGATCATCACCGCCGCAACGAAGGCCGAGATCATCCGGGAACTCTTGGAGAATCAGGTGCCGGCCTCGGACTTGAGCGAACGCTACGGCGTGAACGTGAACTCGATCTACAACTGGCGGAAGCAGCTCCTGGAATCTGCGGCCGATGTCTTCGGCGCGAAGCATGAGCGGCAGTCGCAGAAGGCGGAAGCCGAGGAGACCAGGCTTCAGAAACAGCTGCAGGAAAAGGATGCGCTCATCGCCGATCTGGTGCAGGACAACATCACGTTAAAAAAAAGATCGAATGGCATGAAGTGAACGGACTCTGGGTTGAGCCGGACATCCGGGACGCCATCGTGCGCTACGTCGAGACCATCACCCGCCGCTCGGGGATCCGCTTGAAGAGGGTCCTCGCGTGGCTCGGCCTGAAAAAGAACAAGTACCACCAGTGGCGCAAACGTCTCGGACAACCCAACCATCACAACGGCGCGATCCCCCGATTCACGTGGATCCTGCCGTGGGAGCGGGAAGCGATCATCGGCTATCGGAAGAACCACCCCGTGGAAGGCTATCGTCCCTTGACGTATATGATGCTCGATGAGGATATCGTCGCCGTGAGCCCTTCGACCACCTACCGCGTGCTCAAGGCAGCGGGACTGCTCTCCCGCTGGAATACCGGAAAAGCCTTGAAAACACGGGGCTTCGACCAGCCGCTCCGGGTCCACGAGCACTGGCATGTGGACATCAAGTACGTCAACTTCCACGGCGCGTTCTTGTTCCTGATCACGGTCATCGACGGTTACTCGCGCTACGTCATCCATCACGAACTCCGGCTCACGATGCAGGAGAGCGACGTCCAGATCACGATCGCCCGGGCGCTGGAGCGCTATCCCGACGCGCACCCGCGGGTGATCAGCGACAACGGCACGCAGTTCATCGCCAAGGACTTCACCGAGTTCATGCGCCAGAAAGGCCTCCAGCACGTGCGCACCTCCGTGAACCATCCGCAGAGCAACGGCAAGCTTGAACGCTGGCACCGGACCCTCTCCGAAGAGTGTCTCCGGAAGAAGGCGTTGCTTGATCTCGATGATGCACGCCGTGTGATTGCCGACTATGTCACGTTCTACAACACAAAACGGCTGAACAGTGCCATCTACTTCCTCACACCCGAAGACGTCTTCTCTGGCCGCATGGTCGAACGGCTCCAGGTGCGACAACACAAACTCGACGCCGCGCAAGAGCATCGGCGTCAAGAGCGGCAGGCAGCATAACCATGGAGCCCAGGAAACGTCGCGGCGTCACTCGGTGTTCACATAAATGTGAACACGTCTCCCACGCGCATATCCATGCGCCTCGCAGGGAGAGCTGACATCGTTCGGACTTTCACAATCAACCCTACCCTGAAAGTCCATTTCCCGCTGAAGCATTACAATCCCCTCCAGATGGCATAGTTCTCGTTCCTCAAGTTATTCGCCAGGGATTCCTCCGAAGAGGCGAGCTTAGCAATGCTCACTTCCCGGGATCTACATCGTCCACACCCATTGCGTACATACACATGGCCATCGAGCTCAAGAAGCAACCTTTCTGTGAAACGGTCCAGTAGACCCCGGTCGAGTCCTTTGGCTTCGACCCATAGTTCGCAGTTCCCCAAGGAAAAGTTCCCTGGGAAAACCTCTTCCAATTCAGCTTTCTTCGTAGGTAAACGGTGTCCGTACCACTTTGCCCAGATTGTCCAGGGGCGGACGCCTCTAGGAGAAAAGCTGCCACCGATATTGTGGGCCGAATTTTTGCTGCGATCTTCACTTTCCCAGCCTTCGCATCTGAGTAGGCGATATTGGAGAGGAGGGACGAAGCAGTGTCTCCTTGTGGACCGACGAGCACAGCATCATGTTCATGCCCCGATGTCAACCCTGCAAGTGCGACAGATATTTTCATTGTATCGGGAGCCGGCACCTCTCGGCCTAACGTCGATTTGGCGATAACTGTGATCGGGGATACGTTCTTAACAGTATCGCCATTGTAATGCTTCAGCGGGAAATGGACTTTCAGGGTAGGGTTGATTGTGAAAGTCCGAACGATGTCAGCTCTCCCTGCGAGACGCATGGATATGCGCGTGGGAGACGTGTTCACATTTATGTGAACACCGAGTGACGCCGCGAAGTTCGCTGGGCTCCATGGTCATGCTGCCTGCCGTTCATGGCGCCGATGCTCTTGCGCGGCGTCGAGTTTGTGTTGTCGCACCTGAAGCCGTTCGACCATGCGGCCAGAGAAAACGTCTTCGGGTGTGAGGAAGTAGATGGCACTGTTCAGCCGTTTTGTGTTGTAGAACGTGACGTAGTCGGCGATCACGCGGCGTGCATCATCGAGATCAAGCAACGCCTTCTTCCGGAGACACTCTTCGGAGAGGGTCCGGTGCCAGCGTTCAAGCTTGCCGTTGCTCTGCGGATGGTTCACGGAGGTGCGCACGTGCTGGAGGCCTTTCTGGCGCATGAATTCGGTGAAGTCCTTGGCGATGAACTGCGTGCCGTTGTCGCTGATCACCCGCGGGTGCGCGTCGGGATAGCGCTCCAGCGCCCGGGCGATCGTGATCTGGACGTCGCTCTCCTGCATTGTGAGCCGGAGTTCGTGATGGATGACGTAGCGCGAGTAACCGTCGATGACCGTGATCAGGAACAAGAACGCGCCGTGGAAGTTGACGTACTTGATGTCCACATGCCAGTGCTCGTGGATCCGGAGCGGCTGGTCGAAGCCCCGCTTTTTCAAGGCTTTTCCTGTATTCCAGCGGGAGAGCAGTCCCGCTTCCTTGAGCACGCGGTAGGTGGTCGAAGGGCTCACGGCGACGATATCCTCATCGAGCATCATATACGTCAAGGGACGATAGCCTTCCACGGGGTGGTTCTTCCGATACCCGATGATCGCTTCCCGCTCCCACGGCAGGATCCACGTGAATCGCGGGATCGCGCCGTTGTGATGGTTGGGTTGTCCGAGACGCCCTCGCCACTGATGGTACTTGTTCTTTTTGAGGCCGATCCACGCAAGGACCCTCTTCAAGCGAATCCCTGAGCGGCGGGTGATGGTCTCGACGTAGCGCACGATGGCATCCCGGATGTCCGGCTCAACCCAGAGTCCGTTCACTTCATGCCATTCGATCTTTTTTTTAACGTGATGTTGTCCTGCACCAGATCGGCGATGAGCGCATCCTTTTCCTGCAGCTGTTTCTGGAGCCTGGTCTCCTCGGCTTCCGCCTTCTGCGACTGCCGCTCGTGCTTCGCGCCGAAGACATCGGCCGCAGATTCCAGGAGCTGCTTCCGCCAGTTGTAGATCGAGTTCACGTTCACGCCGTAGCGTTCGCTCAAGTCCGAGGCCGGCACCTGGTTCTCCAAGAGTTCCCGGATGATCTCGGCCTTCGTTGCGGCGGTGATGATCTTGCGCTCCATAGCAATATCTCCTTGTAAAGGGTTCCCATATTCTACCCCTTCACAAGTCCAATTTCAACTGAAGCGGAACACCATAGATGAGCGTATCGCGAAGCGGGTTTACCGAAAGCTGAGCGAATCCTGAGTCGGCGTAGGTTAGATAGACATTTAAGCCAATTGAATCACAAATATAGCAACGGCCACTTTTGAAGAGATATAGATTCCAATTGGGCCCACTGCCAGAGAAGCCTTTGCAGCTATCAGCCCAAGCATTCGACCAGTAGGTGAAGCGCAGAGTGTCTCCCTCATGTACGGGGAAGAATGGAGTTCGGTCGTAACTGTCCCGAGTTGAAAATTCGTTGACCTTCACTGGGTGGTTCGTGCATGAATTGGAAAAGTATCCCCAACCACTGTGCCAATCGCCTGAGTACCGATTGCTGCAATAATTCCAAATCGAGTCGATCAGTTGTCCCAAGGGAGTTGAAACAATCAGGCGCGCATTGGAAGGAATGGTTGATTCCGCTTGGGTTGCATCCAGAAACCAGATCTGCATAGTGCCATCAGATGGCGCAATCAAGAAGGAAGTGCTCACCGGCTCCCCAATCGAGAGGACCACAGAATTCCGAGGCGATGGGTTGATGGATATCTTTTCGCGAATCGTGACTTGAGAGATCAAGGAGCTTGAGAATGAGATGCAGAAGAACAGAATTGCGATTGCGCGGCGGACTGTCTGAGCGGAGCGTTCGGGGGATTTCATGCTCATTCCACGTTGAGTGCTGATGGACAACGGATTCGGCAAGCCCAGTCGATCCCGCTAACTGGATCAACCGACCTGCATCGTTTGAATCCGCCTCCTTCTCACATCAAGCGTTCAGCGGCCTTTGCACGTTTCCCTCAAGCGCCAAAACGACAAAAGCCTTTTCATTATCACGACGAAAAGGCTTATGTCTCAAAGGGCGGGACAACAGTCTCAATATACTTCCGACGCTTCCGTTTGTCAATGGAAAAAACTGGAAGTAGCCATTTCTTAACACACTCATGTGCGTTCATCGAGGAGAAACACGACAATCCTGAGACCAAGCATCAGGATTCGCTTGATTTGAACCATGAAGGATCAGCAGAGTCGTCAGCGTGAAGGTAGCATTCGAATTTCCGTTTGACCTACCTCAATGGTAGTACCAATTTGAGCGTTGGATTCAATCCATTACATACATCTTTTGCTTCAATCTCGTAGAGAGTCTTGCAAGCGTGTATCCGAGCGAGCACGTGCTGGCCCCCCTTAGTAAATTCACAGTAGGTCCACTGCTATCCAGCCAAGAGTGGACCTAGCCATAACAGTGGTTGGAGCGGTTGAGGTACGGGTTATGAGAATACAATTAGATAGCTCTCTATTTCAAATAATCATCTTGGGGGACTGCATTCTTCAGGGTGGTTGTCGTTGATTGGGTTTCAAATGTGCCCAAGCGACACAATGCCGAGCACGATCATCTCGATTTGAACGAGGTGCTGAGCCGACTCTCCTCATCCAGACAATGGTGTTTGAATCAAGCATTAATGAATGATCGAGGGCCTGTTGTGCCTGCTATTAGGCACGGGCACGCGGACTATGAGAGCACGACAACTTTCATCTCGGTTACATAGTCAGTGATCAACTGCTCAAGCGCTGCTCTCTTCTCGCACTGCCCACCGGTCACCGGATGTCCCAGTACACAGCGCGACTAAAGAGCGAGTCTTAATGAATTTTGCTGCCTAGCGGCTGGGTCGAGTTCAATGGGTGCATCGAATGCCTTGACTCTGGCGGAGAAAAGAGGTCGGCATTAGTCAAGAGCAATATGAAAGTGGCCAACACTGCCATGAAAATTTCGCAATGTCCACTTTTTGCTGTCACGGAGTCATCGACATCGTGCGCGATGAGTGCCACCTTATTTATGCTCTTTTTACGAGACTGGGTGCACCTCCGGGGCACAAAGTGTCGCGACGTGTAATTTCCCACCAAAGTTGACCCGTTTTTCCCTCTGAAAATTGACCCACCCCCAGACGGTCACCGTCGCCTGCAGAAGATTGGCTATCTTGACTCTTCGATAGCTACAGTCTGACGACAGGAGACATATCCCGGTGCTAACTATGGAACAGTGGGGCGGCCTTCCCCGGCAACGGGAACGTAGGCGCGGAGAAAAAGGAGCTGGAAGAGCTGCGTCGAGAGCTGGCCCGGGTGAAAGAGGAGCGGGAAATCCTAAAAAAAAGGCTATGGCCGTATTCTCACGACGGCCGTAAGGAGGTATGGCTTCATCACCGAGCATGCCGCTGAGCACTCGATCGCACTCATGTGCCGCGTGCTGGGGGTATCGAGGAGTGGCTATTATGCGTTCTGTCGTCGGCGACCAAGTCGTCGTGCGCTGGCCAATGTGAGGATCCTCGAGGAGATCCGTCGGGTGCATCGGGAGAACCATCAGACGTATGGCAGTCCTCGGGTGCATGCAGAGCTGAAGGCGCGCGGAATCGCCTGCGGTCGGCATCGGGTAGGACGCCTGATGCGCACGGCGGGCATTGCCGCGAAGATGCGGCGTCGCTACCGCACCACCACGCGAGCCCGCACGGGTGCGCGGTACGCCCCGGATCGTGTCCAGAGGAACTTTGTCGCATCGCGTCTGCACGAAGTCTGGACCAGCGACATCACCTACATCTGGACGAGTGAAGGCTGGCTGTACCTGGCGGTGGTTCTCGATCTCTTGTCGCGGGTCGTTGTTGGCTGGGCGACGGGCATCCGTATCAATGCCGAGCTGGTCTGTGATGCCGTCCGCTCGGCGATCGTGCGGTACCGCCCGCATGGCGAGGTCATCTTCCACTCGGATCGCGGAAGTCAATACACGAGCGACACGCTCAAGGGTTTTCTGAAGGAACAGATGGTCGCATCGCAGATCACCTTCCTCCAGAGTCATGGAGCAAGTTGCTACGACAACGCAGTGACTGAGTCGCTCTTCCACAGTCTCAAAACCGAATGGGTCTGTTTTGAACATTACGAGACCCGTCGTGACGGCCACGACAGCGTGTTCAAGTACTTCGAGACCTTCTACAACCGGACACGTCGTAACTCGTCACTCGGGTATCTCAGTCCAAGTCAAAAGATGGATAATTACATAAACGAAAAAGCTTAACAACCTGTCCGCCAAAAGAGGGGAACTTTAGATCTCCTCATCATCGACGAGATCGGTTATCTCGATCTTTCCAAGAAAACCGCCTCACTCTTCTTCCAGCTCATCAGCAAGCGCTATGAGAAGGGCTCCATCATCATTACGTCCAACAAACCACCCGAGCACTGGGGCGAGATCTTCCAGGATGACGTCATTGCTGCCGCCATTCTCGATCGCCTCCTCCACCACTCCTATCCGTTCTTCATCCAAGGAGAAAGCTATCGCATGAAAGCCCTTCTCGAACGCGCTGATCCAACACGCGCTGTCGCGACGCCGAAGGAGGGCGGCACCGCACCCGGCAATGTGGCGACCCCGACATGACGACGACCGCCCCAAGCCGAACGTTGAACACCAACAAAGAAATCACTACGTTCTGAGGTGGGTCACATTCAGAGAGAAACATGGGTCACTTTTCAGAGGGAATTTACAGGAATATGTACAATACCTTCTCACTATTATCCTGATAGTCCTGAAGCCATTCCTGAAACAAGCGGGGCAACTGCCTGAAGCTCTTTTCACTCTCTGTCGTCAAATCGAGATACACCTGGCCTTTTGGCGGCGGGGAATCAAGGATGAACACCTGCTTAATGCGGCTGGCCGCGGTATCAAATCCAATTTGTGAAGACATCAAAGCCCGGATAACCTCCATGATGTGCATTTCAATCAATCCAAACGATCGGCATGACCTAACGAGTTTTTCTAGCTCAACCGCCGACTGTTTCGACTGATTACCTTTCGATTGGATCCCCAGCAATACGTCCAGTGCTAGCTTCCGGAGTTTTATCCGCATGAATCGTTCCGTCCCTTGAATATCACTGCCAAGTTCAAGCCATTTTTGTAGAAGCTGTTGTGCTCTTTGTATATCTGTGCTGACAATGAATGCCTCGCAGGCGTAAACGATAAACTTCTGGTTCTGAAGATCCTGAATGCTGACATACCACTTTTGAGTGAAGAAGTTCGGCATTTTCGCGGCATATTTCGCGGCAACGTCCACATGCTTACATGCAAAAGAGAAATCTGCCTCCAGGGAAAAAAGACCTATTGCCGAGACATGCTGCCAATAGCGCAAGTACCATCGAAACCGTGGGTTAGCAGACTTGCCACTCACCCGATTCAAGCGCTCCTCCCGCTTGGCGTAGATCGCAGCCACACCAAATCCCTCATATGCTCCACGAAGATCCGGCGCTGGTCGATTACGCAGGCATCGAGCAGCGCTGGTCTCTGACGCCAAAGCACGATTTAGCAGGGCATTGGTTCGATCGGCAACGTCAGGATTCACGAGCTTTTCCAGCATCTCTGCAGCCCGTAAGAACGAACCGATAGCTTGAGATGGTTTCTTTTCTCGCTGATAGATATGAGCCTGCAGACGCATCGCCATCGCTTTTCGACGCGACAACCACTCCTGTCCCATGATTTCCGCGAGCGATGGAATTCTATGAGCAACAAAAAGGAACTCGTTGTTCGACTTCCTCGCCCTTATCAATTCTTCAAACGTTGCTTCACGAGCCCACCCTTTGCGTGCTGTGGTAGTAAGCCTCTCGTGCCACAACCGCAGGCAGAGTCGTCTGACTAATATCGAAAAGGATTTGTGAGAACTTAGTTGAGGAGCGCTCGATAAGAAATCGACAATCTCCGTTTCATGCTGAAGAAGGAATTCGGCATTTGCGGAGCTTCTCTCTAATCTTGCGAGTGTCCTGATTTGATCTTCCAATACTTTTCCCAATTCGATCAAATCCCCTTCAATTCGAGACTGCAACATGCATAGGTTGATCCAAGAGAAGTACTTAGGATTCCCGTTGCGGCACTCGACCGAAAACAATCAATTGGCCCAGCATCAATAACCTCAAGTCATCTGTACAGACACGTGTTTGGCCTCTATTTTTCAGCATCTTTCCGAGGTTGACAAATTCAGATGGGCTATGATAAAATATCCCCAGAACCTTGACCTGGCATCCATGCGTGTTCTAGGGCGCAAAACCCGTCGTTGGTGCTCGAAACAACTGGAACAGACGCCAACGGAGTGGGGATCCTCCACTGTCTCGTGATGATGACAGTAGGTGTCTGCGAGCATGATTCCATCCGGCATCGAACGAGGAACAGCTTGGATCTTAACAATTTCGGAAATCATCACAGTTTATCACCCCCTCTGCAACTTCAGCCAAGTCAGTTGCAGAGGGGATTTTTTCGGTTCTAATCAACAACCCCCGTCCACGACGTTATGACTTCTTTCGAGGAGGAGGCGCGGCGGAGAAACCTGGAGCGATGGAAGGTCCTGAATGCAGGATCCGGAGAACGTTCACGAGCGGCATGAGACGCGACGTGGCCTCGTCGTCGCTAAGCTTCTCCGGATGATCTTCCGGTATTCCTTCTTGAACCGCTCGAGGGTATTTGGGTTGATCGCCATATTCAAAAGAATAACAGGGCCGGTCACCCAGTTACAGGGCGGGAAGAACTGCCGGATGGGACAACTTGCGAAATCAGCTGTGTCGCGGCCTGATGGTGGGTGTGAAGCGGAAGGAGTTGGTAATGACCATCGACGGAGACTTGAGCTCGCGCTTATGTTCTCCGTGTTCCTCCCCACGCTTCTGACTGCCGTGTTCAAGGCGGGTAATCTGGCGGCGACGTTCCAGAATCTCGATGCCATGATGTGGCCGATTCCCTGGTATCAAACAATTTCCAGGCCAGACCACGTGCGTCCTGCGGATTCTATGACCAGGAATCCGGCGGTTCGCCGCGTAGAGAGCACAGCTCGCTTTGCTCGATCATGGATCTCAGATTGGTTGGCATCACCCTCGAAATTGTACTCCGCAGTCGGTAAATGGTACGTCTTGCCTTCACCCGATGTGATGAATCGGGAAAATCCTTCCAGCTCCATCGACTCGTGAAGAACGGCGTAGTCTTCTTCGGTTGCGTCGTGTAGCTCCACTCGCGTCGTGAATGCTGCCATCGGTGCACCGTCATATGATCTGGTCAGGCCCTTGCGCAGAAGGATCTACAAGAACTGACGCCGCTCCTCAAGGAATCTTGAGGACAGTCAAAAGCCCTCTGAAACGCTCGGTTGCTTCGGCATTGCTCAGTTTCTTCAGGAAGCCTTTCGGCGTTTTGGCTCCCCGCCATACGGAGACCCTTCCGCAAAAAACAACGGCAGGTTTCTCTAAGCATTTAGAAGATCTCTCCAATAATCAGAGGATTGGAATCGGTATCGCGATCGGAGTAGTCTTCACTCCTCGTGACGATTTTGAACAACGAAGTTTCGCCACGGTGTTTCACTCCGGCGCTCCATAATCGATTCTGTACACTGAGATGATCTTCTGAGTACTAGTTGGTTCGGTGCAGACGAAAATGAAATGGCCTGCGGCGTGTAGGAATCTGCCCGGGAGATGGAAATCTGCTGTCAACGCTTCTCCGCTTCTCTTGTTTATGTTGAGGTAGAACTCTTCCTCGAAGCGGTCTGTGGAACCCTTTCGCCGGTCGAAATATTGGGTGAAAATGTAGTCTTTGGTGCATCGCACTGTGCTCATGTAAGACCAAGTCGGTATCCATTCTCTATATTCTTTCAAATCTTTCGGACAAGGTTTGGATGGAATGCGGAATCCCGATCCGGCCCCAGTGACTGTCTTTCTCAGATTCCCGTCTGAATCAAAGAGCATGAATCCAGAGAAGTGACTTTGAACGACGCAGACCGTCCCATCCTCTCCGATATCAAAGTGCACCTCAGGACTCAAAGGGGATAGCTTCCCGTATAGCTCATCAAAGTATCCGAATCTCCGCTCCAGCTTCTTGGAAGTCAAATCGTAGATCCCGATCTGAGTAGACTTATAGAAGTCGTAAGCCGAATATTGTTTTTCAAAAACACCCAAATACAACCTGTCTTTGTAGATGCGTGGAATCCCAAGGACAAACAGACTCCCTGAATCAACAGGGATCGAATCTGTTTTAGTGCCCGTCGCGGAAAACTTGAAAACTGAGCTTGTTGCCAGGTCGTTCACATACAAGTTCCCTCTCTCGTCCATAGTGATTCCGGTCATGGCAAGCGGACGGGAAAGACCGATATTGCGAAGATACCGACCATTGGTGTCAAAGATCTTCACTTTTCCATCGGATCCGTCGGCAAGATACATTTGTCCCTCAGGATCGGTGGTCATGTCAACAAGGTACCCAAGCAATGATTGAGGGGAGACAGTCAACGGCATCTCTCGTACCTTTGTTAACTTAACATTGTTCATTGGTTTTTGAGACGTGCAGTTGATACTCAACATAGACGCAAGAAGGAGTGAGAGCAGCACCCATCTCAGCATGTGGAATTCAAGGAATTTCATGTTCGATCCTGGAAATCAATTCTCCTTCCTCTGGCGAGCCAACGGCAATTCCCATCTGCCTTTCTTCGATTAGCTTGGCTTTGACGAAAACAAAACTTTTGGGCATGTAGTCTGGCCCAAGCAATCCACGCGACAGTGAGTAACTTGAATCATAGATGATGCGAAATCTGACGCCAGAGTCGTCAAGATATCGCCTAAGGAGCATTGTGTTCGGTGCCCGGACAATTCCGACGACATCCATTCTTGACCCGAACAACTGGAAGATCTTGTTCCACACGGGAATTTCTTTCTTGCACCTCCAGCAGTCAAAGGGCGAAAACACGAGAAGCACCTGGAGGCGAAGGGGGTCTGGTAGAAGTGGGTCGCCTGAGGTATCTCTAACTCCGAGGCCTAGTACCGAAACCGGGTCCGTCTTCGGATTTCTCTTGTTGAGCACCAGTACCGCTGCCATCAAGAGAGTCAGTGTTATTACTATGTATACTCTTGTTCGGCTGCGTAGCATGTTTTTATAGGTGCCAGTCACAATCGACCTGGCACCCATCTTATATGACGACGTGGATCAGCCTTCCTCTAGAGGCACGCAGTTGTACGGGATCGCGATGCACCATACCAATCCGGGCTCTCCGTCAGGAAACAGAACCCAGTACGGCGCGGGGAGGGTGTTTGGCTGTACATTCCCCGGTGGTGGAGGAGGCACTGCTCTCCCGAGCTTTAGAGGTCCCGCCATAGCTGGCGTGAGCAGCGAGAGCGACACGAGCAGCGCCATCGCTGCGCCGCACTTTCGAAGAACATGAGCAGTTTTGGATTTCATTGATGCCTCTCTATTGTGGAAGTTGGTTTGTCCCGTCCTTGTTTGTCAAGGAGCAGGCGTTCGGGGCGACGCTGAATGACGGCCAGAGAGTGAGCAGCCATCGCGATAAGAACTCCATCGAGCAGAATCTCTTGAGGTGCCCTCAATGTGAATAACCCACCAAAACATCCACAGGGCAACTCGTTGCCAATGGCATAGTAGCCGAACAGAAGAAAAGCGGCGTACACGGTCAATGACACTATCGAAATTACAAAGGCAATCGCGGTTTGGACATCCAGGACAATCATGAATCCGAGTGAAAACTCCGAGAGAGGAACAAGCACAGCGAGATAGGAAATGGCCGTCTCGGGAAAGGACATTCCTTTCAAGTACAACTCCATATACGAATCATTGAAAACCTTGGTGATTGAAGAGAGAATGAAGACACCTCCAAAGAGCCATCTTACCGTTTCTTGCATATGTCGCATTCGACTCAAACACACCCAAGTTGTTCTTTTCTCGCTTCTGTCATTGGACAGATGCCGAAGCCATGAGCTGCGCGTCGAAAACGCACAAAACACTCACATTGCCCGTAATGCTGAGAGTCGCTCAGATGATCCTTGGGCCCGATGTGTAGCAGGACTCTTTTGCTGACCATCTCACCACGCAGTTCGAGAGAAGAGACCCCCTCTGCCTGATGGGCGCGCGCTACCTGAGCAACCACACTGGTCTGCAAAGAACATTCTTGTGCGGGTGAGCGATGAAGGGCGGCGAGCACTACAACTAAAACTGCCCACGCCGCAAAAAACAAAATAACCTCCCCCACCCAACATGGATGAAAGAGGTTCCGTCTCTTCACGTTCTCTTCTAAGACCCCTTCGCGCACTCTATCAGAATCAGAGTTGCCGAAATGCGCTCCTGCCTCTATACGCAATTCGATAATCAAAGTCAAGGTATTTCTGCAAAGAACTTACACACAAGAAACGACTCGGCTGGTCGACTGTCAGATAAGCCGCCCGCAAGCGCCTCATCATTCGGAGCGAGTTTTTGAGCCATTGGGTACCCGCTTCAAATTCGATATTCCATACCTGGAGAGTAGCAATCCCACGCAGCCTTCTCCTAATTGGGTAAAGATGCCTGAAGGGGCAATACTGACTTCGCAATCTCGACTTCATCGCTCAGAAACCAAAAACCCTCATGCAATGAGGGAATTATAATTGTCGTCAAACAATCGACAAAAGCGAAAGAGAAAGCCCGATGGACGTCGGGCTTTTTCTTTTTCACTGTTCCCACGACGGAACTCGTGTCCGGTTGAGGACACGCTCCGTCGGGTCCGAAATCCCGGGCACTCTTAAGTTCAGCCACCGTTGTCACCTATGATTCTCGTCTTTTCTTCCAGTAGTCTCCGCTTTCCCGTCCTGCTTCGTGTAACCATTCCTCCCAAGGGCATCGAGACTCTGAGTCGCACCGCACAGGAGACTGCATGAGGTTTTGCCACGAGTTGCGGGCATCCTGTCGTTGACATTCCATCTGGCCCTTCCTACCTTCTATTGCTCTCCTCATCTGAGCCGCATCTCTGTTCTGCCCCATAGTTTTCCCCTTTTTTCCCACGTATGCGAGCCGCGGATGTGTAGGCACAAACATACATATTGGGACATTGCTGGAGTTCTCCGGTCTGGCGCGATCGCACTGAGCTTACTTGTTCTGAGTTTTAACAGCCTCTTCGCGCAGGAGAAGCTCCTCCCCGTCTTCGACTTCAGACGCCTGACTACTGCCGATGGACTTCCCAGCAATAAGATGCGTTCAAACGTCGTTCGTGACCGCCAGGGCTTCATCTGGTTTGGCACCGTGAACGGTCTTGCACGATATGATGGGTACGCATGCAAAATCTACCCCGAATTTAGTTTCACGAACGACGCTTTGATTCTTCACGTTGATACAAAGGGGCGTCTTTGGGTTGGCACATTTGGAGCCGGCCTCAGTCTGTACGATCCGACGAGCGACCGATTCGTCAAATTCATCCCCCGGCAAGATGATAGCACGTCGCTGCAAGGGCTGAATGTCAATACAATCTGCGAAGACAATTCGGGGACTCTCTGGCTTGTAGGCGACCGCCAACCGGGCATCGTGTGGCTTGATCTCGGGATAGCCACGAACGAGACAAATGCCGATAGTGTGGCATCTCACGCCCGATTCCACAATATGTACCATGAGGGTTTCAGGGATGGGGTGTGGAACGTGGACAAATGGGATGACACTTGTGCTTTGGTCACGACTGTACACGGAGTGTTCATCTGTAATCGGAAGACCAACGCTATATCGGTTCCCATGCTCCCTCCTGTGTCGGGGCTGAATCTTGATACTGTCTTCGTTACGAGTCTGTTCTGGGAAACGCCACGGAGACTTTGGATCGGCACTCTTTTACACGGGCTGTATCTGTTTGATCAGGCCAGCGGCTCTCTGACAGCGTATCATAAGCGGCCTGCAAATGCCGGCAGAACCAGAGACGACCATATCCAGGGACTTCAGGGAGATCGAAGCGGCAGATTGTGGATATATTGTGACACCACGGTAGATTTCTTCGATCCATCCTCAGGTGCCTACCAGGACTATGTATTCGCTTCCGCCGGGCCCGGCAGATCGACGTATACAAGGATGTCCGTTGATAGCACAGGCATACTCTGGATACCCACGGCAGATGACGGTTTGTACTTCCTGCCACCTGCATCGTTCCGATTCCCCCGGCATGCACTAAAGGGAAATTCCGGACGACCGAAGGAAATGGAAACGATCGACCGCTGGAGTGATGGCTCATACTGGATCGGAGTCGAAGGAAAGGTGGCGAGGGTCCAACTGGAAAACCTGAGCGTTCTCGAGACCGTTGATCTGTTCAAGGGAGAAAGGAGTGAGTCCGATCGCGCCGGTGTCTCGACTTCGTACGACGATGGGAAGGGAATGCTCTGGTACGGAACGTCGGGACTTGGTCTCTATCGATTCGAACCGAAAACAGGTCGAGTGAAGAACTTTCGGTCTCCGACTCAATTGGCCGGACCATGGTTAAGTCCTACTGCTCTGGGTATCATTGGTGTGGGTCGTGATTCTCTTTGGATTGCAGCCGGCGAGGATGGAATTCTGAGCTTTGATACCCGTAGCGACATCTATTCTGAAGTACAGCATACTCGAGGCGGGAATGCAGTACACATTATGAAAGACCGTGAGGGTAAGATCTGGATATCAGATGAAGCCCGAGGCCTGTTTGTCTTTGACTCATCAATTGCCGAGTGGGAACACTATGGGTACAATCCGGGCGATCCCGTGTCGATCAGGAATGCCAATCACCAGAACGCCTACCAGGATCCCCAGGGGAGAATATGGATTGGATGCGACACTCTCGATCTCTGGGAGCCGGTGACCAGATCCTTCAGACACTTCCCGAACCCCGCCTTTGGAGATGTCACTTCTGCAAAACCACTTGGAAGTGATAAGAGGGGAAGGTTGTGGGTTCAGTACCAGGATAAGGAGCTCGCAATACTTGACCCGACCGGGGGGAAGTTCACCAGTTTTGATAATTCCGACGGCGTTGTTGGCCCCATTGCAATGGCGTCACTTCCGGATGGACGAGTAATCCTTGTAGGATTTGGCGGCATAAACATTGTTGATCCCGACAGCGTGTTCAAGTCACAGCCTCCACCGCCGCTCGTCATCACGAAGGTTCTCTTAAATGACAGCTTGAATATTCCATTACAGAAAATAGCGTCCCGACCAGCTCTGCGCCTGCCGTCCGATCAAAACGTTCTTGAATTCGAGTTTGCAGCCATCGATCCCGGAACGACTCACTTGATCGAGTACTTCTACAGGCTGGAAGGAGTTGATGGTTCCTGGGTCCATCCAGGTGACCGGCGCTTCGTACGGTATCCGGGTTTGAGTCCGGGCAATTATGTCTTCCGAGTCAAGGCGATCAACAAGTTCGGTCGATGGCCTGATCAGGAAATCGCTCTTGCAATATCGATCGCTCCCCCGTGGTGGCGGACGGCATGGGCCTATGCCGCCTACGTACTCCTCATTATCGGATTGCTCTATACAGGCAGCCGAGTGCGTTTACGTCAGGTTCGTTTACAGCACGAAGTGCAAATGGTGCAATTTAAGGCAGAGCACCTTGCGGAGGTTGACCATATCAAGTCTCGATTCTTCGCGAACATCTCACACGAGTTCCGGACTCCACTGACCCTCATACTCGGGCCGATCCAAAAATGGAGCGACAGGAGTCACGAGGAAGAGGAGAAGAAAGATCTGCGAATGGCTGAGCGCAACGCCTACCGTCTTCTCAGGCTCATCAACGAGTTGCTCGATCTTTCTAAGCTCGAGGCAGGGGCGATGAAACTCCAGACATGCCGAATGAACATGGTGCCGCTCGTCAAAGGCATTGCCTACTCGTTCGCATCGTCGGCCGGAATGCGAGGAATTGCCTTGAACGTCATTGCTGAAGAAGACGAGATTGAGACCTACTGCGACAGGGACATGGTGGAGAAGATTCTGAGTAACCTCCTGTCGAATGCGTTTAAGTTCACTCCGGAGGCGGGATCGGTGTCGGTGCGGCTGACAACGTCATTGCTTCGGCAAACAACGCCTGGCAATGACATTGCAGCAAGCGATTATGTTGAGCTCTCGGTTTCCGATACCGGGATCGGCATTCCACCAGACCAGCTCGACAAAGTCTTCGACCGTTTCTACCAGGTGGATGCTTCGCAAACACGAGAGCAGGAAGGATCGGGGCTCGGATTGGCGCTTGTGAAGGAGCTCGTTGAATTGCATCATGGGACGATCCAGGCGGAAAGCGAAGTTGAGAAAGGAACGACTTTTACGGTACGAATTCCGCTCGGGCGAAACCACCTGAAGGATGACGAGATCGTCGAGGTACCTGTGAGTGTCGAGCCAGTGACGCCTGAAGCGGAGGGTATTCCTCGTGACATGACTGCTAAAGAAATGCCGGGGGATTTGGATTTACGACAAGCCAAAGGTGAGAAACCCATCGTCCTTGTCGTTGAGGACAATGCCGACGTTCGCGCATACATCAAGGACTACTTGGTTCCGATGTACCAGGTAGCAGAAGCCCGGGATGGAGCCGAGGGGATCGAGAAGGCGCAGGAGATCGTCCCCGATCTGATCCTCAGCGACGTGATGATGCCGAAGAAAGACGGCTATGAAGTGTGCCGGACGTTGAAGCGTGATGAAAAGACCAGCCATATCCCAATCATCCTTCTCACCGCGAAGGCGGAAAGTCAGAACAAGCTTGAAGGGCTGGAGATTGGCGCAGACGATTACCTTATCAAACCGTTCGAACCGAAGGAGCTTCTCGCCAGGGTCAGGAATCTCATCAATCTCCGACGGAAGCTGAGAGACCGATTTAAGACCTCGATTCCGTTAAGGCCAGGTGAAATTGCGATCACGTCCATGGATGATGCATTTCTGAAAAAAGTCATGGCGGCAATCGAGCAGCATATGGGGGATGAGCATTTCCACATTGACGAGCTCGGTGCCCTGGTCGGGATGAGCCGGAGACAACTGCACCGTAAACTTTCCGCTTTAACAAACCAGGGACCGGGGGAATTTATTCGATATGTTCGCCTCCACCGGGCACTGGAGCTGCTTCAGAAAGATGCTGGTACGATCTCAGAAGTCGGTTACAGGGTTGGGTTCGGCGATCCCTCCTATTTTTCGAAGTGCTTCCAGCAGCAGTTTGGCATTGCCCCCTCCGGCATCAGGAAATCAAAGGCGGAGGCCGAAAATTCAGGGAAGACGATATACCGGTCTTCCTGACCGGGATTTCCCACCGATCGATTTGCTCTGCAAGTCACAAAATTACCCGGAATTGGCACTGAACTCTTAGGTACCCCCACCCTCTGTTTTGCTACCTTTGGTCATTCTCAGCATATGATCCAACGGGTCTCGCGAAAGAGAAGGGGCGGCGGGTTGATAGGTCTTGCTGCACTACCCTCCTACCCCGACGACACACCGATTCGCCTGCGCCAACTCTCCCGCAGTTCTCTCAGCACAATACATGGAGGACCGTTATGAAGAATCTTATCAAAGTGTGGTTGCTGTCGATCATCCTTACGGTCGGCATCGGCGAGGCATTCGGACAATTCACGTGGACAAAAGATGCTCGTAATCCCGTATTCTTAGGGGTAAACGGAACATGGAGTGCAAATGTATTCAGTCCATGTGTTCTCTTCAATCCCGATTCTGCACGCTATGAAATGTGGTTCAGTGCGACACCTGGTCCTCAGTCTGACCCAACTTGGCGTCCATATAGTGTTGGTTTCGCAGTTTCGAACGACGGCATCCATTGGGAAATGCACTCTTCTCCTGTTTTGTCCCCCAGCCCGGGTGCTTGGGACAGTTTCACAACAGATGCGCCGGAGGTCTTGCGGGAGAACGGCCAATACAAAATGTGGTATTCCAGCTATAACGGCAATTCACTCATCGGCTATCTCGGATACGCAACTTCGCCGGACGGGATTCACTGGAAGAAATATTCGGGTAATCCAATCTTCGGGCCTGGAACCGCGGCCTGGGAAGCTGCTGGTCCATACAGCTGCAATGTGGTTCCGACACGGGGAGGATACAAGATGTGGTACGACGGGTATAATCTGTCTATCACGAAGTGGAAGATAGGATATGCGGAATCCCCCGACGGAATCACCTGGATGCGGGACACGGTCAACAACCCGGTCCTGGACGTTGGAAGTACGGGTCAGTGGGATGATGTGGGTGCCGGGCAGCCCACGGTGATTCGCCTTGGCGATTCCTTGTATATGTGTTACGTTGGAAGTCATGGTGGCAACGGTACCCGGACTGGGCTCGCAGTTTCCAAGGATGGGACAACCAACTGGACACGATGCACTTCGAATCCGGTACTCGTGCCAGGAGGGGCGGCCACCTGGGACGCAGAACGTACCTGTGTAAGGTCCGTAATGCGGGTTCGAGACACACTCCATGCGTGGTATGACGGATGGAGAACGCCGTTCACGTCGTATCAATACTCGATTGGTCATGCGGCGTCGCCTGTCGTAGTCGATACAACAGTAGGAGCACTGGATGACGGAAAGCGGAATATCGCTGGAGAATTCTTCCTTGCGCAGAACTACCCCAACCCCTTCAACCCATCGACAATGATTCAATACACAATTGTCAACAGACAAGTAGCAATTGTCAAGGTGTTTGATCTTCTGGGCAGGGAGGTGGCAACGCTGGTGAATGAAGTGAAGCAACCAGGGACGTATACTGTTTCGTTCGACGGCTCGAGTCTTGCGAGTGGGGTCTACTTGTATAGATTACAGACAGGGACGTACGTGGAGACGAAGAAGCTCTTGCTTCTTCGGTGATTCTTGCTAACTAAGCCGATTGTACGAGAGCCCCGGCATCGCCTGTCGGGGCTTTCGGTAAAACACTGGAACCTGCCACGATTTCCTTCGCCTACTTCAACCTGGCGACAATGTCGCTAATACCATCGAAAAACACCTCCGGTTGCTCCATCCATGGGAAGTGCCCGGCGTTTTTGATGACGAGAAGCTGTGAATGCCGGATCTCTTTCTGAATACCTTCGATCGCGGACTGCGAGCAGATGAAGTCATCACTCCCCATGATGATGAGCGTCGGTATCGTCATCACCGGATAGAACGACGCCAGATCGGCTGTCGTTTGATTGGATGATCCTCGACCCCGCCGCGCGTACCAGGAGACGTCCGTCTTGTCAAAGACTTCCTGGTTCTTCCGGAGATTCTCAATCGAGGAGAAGAAAAAGGGCATAATAGTGTGCATCGAAGCGGTAAACTCCTCCTGCGAGTGAGGCTCTGCCTGAAAGGATTTGAACGCATCGGCAAACCATGGTTCGTTTTTCCTTCGCTGAAGCTTTTCCATCCGTCCGCTGTTTTGATCGCGACTCCCTAACGGAGCATCCACCACAATCAGACCTCTCACGTGCTCAGCGTGAGAGAACGCGTAATTCAGGATGATGAGCCCGCCGTCGGAGTGTCCCATCAGCCACACGGAATCGATCCCCAGGTGTTTCCGCAACCCTTCAAGGTCCTGGACGAGATCGTTCATGGCAATGGCATTGAGCGCGGGCTTCTCCGACCGGCCGCACCCGCGAGTATCGAGATACACCATGGTGAACTTCTGTTCAAGCGGCTTCAATGAGAGCGAATAAAGGTCACTGCTCGGTCCCCAGCCCGGGGTCGGGTGGATGCACACCGGTCCGGACCCTGCCACTGTATACCACAAGGTGAGACCGTTGATCTTCGCCGTGTGCTCCCCTCTGGCAAGCGGAGTGCCGCCAGTATCGGCCGTCATCGGATACACCGTACCGATCGCACAAAAGGTAAGAATCGTCACAGAGAGCAGTGTCCATCGGATCACATTGTTCTTCTTCATTGGGATCTCATTTTCCTTGGAACATGAACGATTGAATAATCCGTCCCTCTCATTGGATACTGGTCCGTCCATCGTGCCGCCTTCTACCGTTGAAGCCTTTGAATCCTCGATCGAAGAAACTTCACATACCGGTCCTTCAATGACGCAGAAAGAAAGCTGCGACGTATCTCTTCCTCATAGAACCCGGCAGGACTCAAGACTTCCGTCAAGACTTCCCCGATCACCGCCTCTGGAAGTTGAAGTCGCTGAGGCTGCGGGACAGCTGTTTCAGACCACCGGCGGAGTACCTCTTCCCCCCGGGAATTTCCTCATAGGAGATCGGGCATCGCTTCATCGGGTCTCTTCAACGGTGACTGCACCGACGAGGTCGCCCCCGACGGCCACGAGCTGACTGAAGTAATCGTCTTTGTCGATCTTGGAGATCCGGTGCAATCCCTCAAGCATCTCCCCTTCAGGCAGAACACCATCAAAGAACGACGGGAACCGGTCAAAATGCTTTTCCCGGCTCTCTACCGGCATGGTCAGTGACACCGGATCTCCACTGTATTCTTCGAAGTACCGGAATACGTAGTTACTGCCTCGATCGAGCTCCTGAAGGACTCCCGCCTCAACGCCATTGACTTTGACCCTTGCTTCTCTCACCGTGGCTTTTCCTTCTCATATTGTGTCATGAGAGGACTATGGAAAGCAAATGTGATGTTGAGGACGGCAAGGATTTTATTGAGCGTATCAAGCTGTACGGATTCTTTCCCTTTTTCGATGTCATAGACGACCGTCTTTCCGACGCCGGCGAGCTTCGCAAGAGCTTGCTGGCTCAGACCTGACTTCTTCCTGTGAAAACGGATCATCGAACCGATGCTCTCGTTGGACGTCACTTTCTTGCCTTTATGACGATATTATGGAGCGTTTACTGGTCCATTATACCGCTATAACAGTAATTTATCAAGTAGTATATCGTCATAGCAGTAAAATAGCGTAGCCGGTAACATGAATTACCGCTATAACAGTAATAGTTCTATGCGACTTTGCCTTACAGACGGGATTCTTGACGCACAAACTGCGCTGAGGTGCCGGCACTGTGAGTCCCGAGATTTCGGGCTGGGTGGTAGAGGGCCGCCGCATGATACCTTGAAATATCGGTTGATAGTACCGACATTTCAATGTACATTCTGACCACGATGATTGACCGGATCAGAGAACGTAAAAGCCTTGCCGAGCTGCTCCGCCGGTATCCCATCGTGGGCATTGTCGGCGCACGCCAGGTCGGAAAGACAACACTTGCCCGAGACGTATGCCGTGCAATGAGAAACCGGCCCACGTACTTCGACCTTGAGAACCCCGACCATCTTGCCCGGCTGGCTGATCCAATGCTCGCCCTCAAGAGCCTGAAGGGTTTCATCGTGATCGATGAGGTGCAGCGGAAACCTGAACTCTTCGACGTGCTCCGGGTTTTATCCGACAGACGTCCTCTACCAGCGAGGTTTCTCCTTCTTGGAAGCGCATCCCCGGAACTAGCACGACGCGGCTCGGACACTCTTGCGGGGCGCATTCATTATCACGAGCTGCAGGGTTTCTCGCTCGATGAAGTCGGTCAACGATTTGCGGACCGGTTGTGGCTGCGAGGCGGGTTTCCACGAGCGTTTCTCGCGTTATCCAACAATGCGAGCGCGGAATGGAGGCGAGGATTCATCAGTACGTTCCTCGAGCGGGATCTTCCGCAACTGGGAGTCAACATCCGGGCGACCACTCTCCGGCGCTTCTGGATGATGCTCGCCCACTACCACGGGCAGATATGGAATTCCTCGGAATTCGCGCGGTCTTTCGGCGTCGCCGATACAACCGTCCGCAACTATCTCGACCTCCTTACCAGCGCACTGGTCGTTCGACAGCTTCCCGCGTGGCACGAGAATATCGGGAAGCGCCAGGTGAAGGCACCCAAAGTGTTCATTGCTGACAGTGGCGTGCTGCACGCACTGCTCAACCTTCAAACGTTGTCGGATTTGGAGAGCCACCCCAAAGTCGGTGCTTCGTGGGAGGGCTTCGTCATTGGACAAGCGATCCGGCAACTGCGGGCGAGGCCCGACGAATGCTATTTCTGGTCGACCCATGCCGGAGCTGAGCTGGATCTCCTTGTTGTACGCGGCAAACGCCGTCTCGGCATCGAGATAAAAAGGAGCGGCGCGCCACGCTTGTCGCCCTCCATGCGAAGCGCGCTTACCGACCTTCGGCTGCACCGGCTGATCGTCGTGCATGCCGGGGAGGAGGCCTTCAAACTCCACCGTAAGGTGGATGCAATTCCCGTGTCGCGCCTGCTCACCGATCTGCAGCCGCTGTAAATCCGCCACTGAACCTCACCGTAGAATCATAACCTTCTTGCTCTCCACAAAGCTCCCCGCCTGAAGCCTATAGAAGTACGTCCCGCTCGCGAGCTTTGAGCCGTCAAGCACTCTCGAATGCCTCCCTGCCCTCTGGTCTGCATCGATGAGCGGCGCGATTTCCTGGCCGAGGACGTTGTAGACTTTGAGAACGACATGCGACTCTTTCGGCAGGTCGTACCAGATCGTCGTCGTCGGGTTGAACGGGTTGGGATACCTCGGAAGGAGAGCATAACGCTCTGGCATCGGCGTTTGCGATGATTGTCCTCCGATCGGAGCTTTCTTTAGCGTTGAGTGCGAACCAAGCCGAAGCAAGAACGCGCGAGCGCGACGAGATTGTCATTCGGACATTCTGATTGATCTGTTTAATGAACCATGCCGCAACTGTTTTGGAGGCGAGGACTTCGGCACTGATTGCACCTGCGCGTCTGTACTTTTCAATCGGACCATCATGATTCCAATATTGCGTGAAGCATTTTGGTCAGTGCTAATGAGGCCTGGCTCCAACACGGTCTCTGGCTTTCGCGCTTCTGCCATGGCAGGACAAAGAATGCCCTCCCTGCGAAAAGAGAGAACACCTCCTCCTCGATTGCATTGACAATGATCCGGGTGAAAGATAGATTGTCCATCGTCTTTCTTCGCCTGACCTGAACCACCCCTTGCTGCGCCAAGCGGCGTCGCGCAGCAGAAGAAGCTATTTCAAGGAAACCAACAGGAATAACCATGATGAAACGATTTCGCGACTTCGTGCAACGTCAAGATGCACGACAGAGGTTCTACCGGCAACTGTCAGGAGAAGCGAAAGTGCTGGACATGGGATGCGGGTCTGGGATCAACGGAATCGCCCTCAGGAATATTTATCCATCCATCAACGTCTATGGGATCGACATCCTTCCAGAGGCGGACGTCCCGGAATTCTACACCTATAAACAGGTCAATTTGGAAGAGGGGGTGTTGCCTTTCCCGGACAACGAGTTCGATGCTATTGTCCTGACCCATGTCATAGAGCATCTTCATTCGCCGCTCTCGCTTGGAAATGAGATCAGGAGAGTGTTGAGAAATGGCGGAAGGCTCTACGTTGAAACACCAAATTGGAAATCCATCCTGGTCCCGTCTTTTGGTTTTCACCGCGACCAACTGAATCCGTTCAATTTCTTTGATGACCCGACGCACATCAGGCCATGGACGAAGCATAGCCTTTTTCTTTTTCTGTTTCAAAGCTGCCACCTGCGTGTTGCCAAAATAGCGACGGCCCGAATCTGGCTCCGTGTGCCGTTTGATTTCCTCATCATAGCATGGGCGTTGGTCCGGGGCAATCGAGGACGCATCGTGACTTCATTCTGGAATATCTATGGATGGTGCATTTTCGGCATCGGGGTGAAAGAGTGATTGCGGTGCGACAGATTTGCAGTGTCAACGTTCATGCGCTCCCCGCAAGTAACCGGAAGAGGTGAGCAATGCTTGAGCACTTCTCCCCCTGATTGGACTCCGTTGGCGGTGACTTTTGCCATGCGGTCGCGATGCGTAGCAACCGCGGATTTCACCACCCGCCCTCGAACAATCAAATTAATGGACTTCTCCAGGAGCATGGAGTATCCTCTGCCGAAACCCTCCTCTCACATTTGTACCAGGTTTTCTCCTCCCCTCTTGGATTTCCTCCGCCAAAAAAGTAAGCACGGCCCGGGCAAGACTCTTTTCGTCCCCACGAACGATCCGGCCTGCAGGCGATAGAAGTCAATGCGGCTCGCGAGACCGCCCCCATCGAAACGCACTTCGTCATACCCCGCTTCGACGTTATCGTTCCCGAGTTCGGCGACCCATTGGCCGAGAGTGTTGAAGATGTTCCGCTTTAATTGAAAATGGAATTCTCCTCTCGACGTTTGGAGGTAGGTGGCTCATCGTATGACTCTTCGAGAATCTCTCATTGAGATGATAAGAATAGCATGCCATTTGTGAAGTAATGCCAAAGTTGGGGGTCGGGTCTACTCAGATGAGTAATATTGCTCATATTCGCGCGCCTCAGAATCCTAAAAAATAGGTAAATCCTGATCCCGGCCATCGCAATTGATTGTCTTTCTGCAGATTGGTCTGGCACGACTCGTGGATACCGATGAGAAACCACACACAATCGATCGCCGATCTTAGTAAGTAATCGTCGAATTATAGAGACCCTTAGAAAGGGTTGAGTGCTCCTTCAAGTCATCAGAATCAGATCGGGAAAGTAGGTGGCATTGTATGAATTGAACGGATGTCAAGATCTTCGGCGATGCGTCCCTGAGCAATGATCGAATTTGAGCTTCTCGACCAGCCAGAGCTATATCAGATATCAATCGAGGACATACCCCGGGAGATTCCCATGCGGGCATCTCCATGGCAATGCGGTGTGTCTCACGCTTCAGCGTCATTCATTCAGGAAGGAGTACAGCCATGCAGTGGTTTCTCAACATGAAGATCGCCACGAAGCTGACAATAGGTTTTGGAATCGTGAGCTTGATAGCAGCGTTCATAGGGTACGTTGGCATCGTAAACATGTCGGCGTTGAACAGCCGATCGAAGGCGATGTACGAAAACGAGGTTCTTCCTGCCAGTGTACTCGGGGAAACCATACGGAATTTTGAAGAGAGTCGAGTCTTAACGCGTGACATCCTCCTCTCTACTAATCTCCAGGATCAGAAGAAGCTCCAGGAGCAGATTGCAGAACACTCAAGATCGAACGATGTCCTGACGACAAAGTATGCCGCCGGACTCAGCGAACGAGAATTAGGACTTTTTGAACAATATAAGCAGGATCAATCGCGCTATCGTGATGTTCGTCGGCAGGTGATTGAGCTGGCGATGAAAGGAGAACGAAGTAAAACTCTCGACCTGATGCGGGGCGAAGGGGCCGCACTCGCCCAGTCTGTCTCGGCGCGTCTCTCTTCGCTCGACCAGCAGAATGACGCCGACGCAAAGGCGTCCGTAGAGGAATCTGTCGCCTCGTTCGAAAGCTCTCAGAGACTGGTCTTAATCGTCCTCTTTGCGGGAGTCTTGTCTGCCGTCGTTCTTGGCGTCTCCCTTTCCCGCTTGATTGCGACGCCGGCAAAGCGTCTTGCTGAAATTCTGAGCCGTGTGGCTTCCGGAAATGAGCAACTCACAGACGCCGCCAGAAGGATTGTTGCAGGAGACTCGTCAGTAAGGCCGGAGGTGGAGAAAGAAGAGATCTCCATTCCACAAAAGGACGAGGTGGGACTTCTTGGACAATCTGCTTCCAGGATCGTGGAGTCTCAGCAGGATCTGGCGGAGTCCTTCCGTACCCTCGCCGAGACGCTGAACGCGTTGGTAAGGGAATCCATGCTTCTCTCAAAGGCGGCAATGGGCGGGCAATTGTCGGTGCGGGCAAATGCAGAACAATTTCAAGGCGGATATCGGGAGTTGGTACGGGGGATGAATGGCACGTTGGATGCGGTCGTTGGCCCCCTGAATTTGGCCGCAAGATACATTGATGACATAAGCAAAGGGAATATCCCGGCGAAGATCACGGACAGGTACGAAGGCGAATTCACCACCATCACGAACAGCCTGAACGTCTGTGTCGATGCCGTCGGTCGTCTCGTGAGCGATGCGAACACGCTGGCAAATGCTGCCATCGAAGGTCGGCTCTCGACGCGCGCCGATGCGACGAGGCATCAGGGGGATTTCCGGCGAGTCATCGATGGCGTCAACCGGTCGTTTGACAAACTTGTCGGATTCATCGATATCCTCCCGACTCCGGCGATGGTTATCGACAAGGATTTCACGATCCTCTACATGAACACGATCGGTGCCTCCGTTGGAGGGAAGACCCGCGAGCAAGTGCAGGGGACGAAGTGTTTCGATCATTTCAGGACGGGGGACTGTCGAACCGATCGGTGCGCATGCGGTGCAGCGATGCGGACGTCGGCGTCAGCCAACTCCGAAACCGTTGCCCATCCCGGGACATTGACACTCGATATCGCCTACACGGCGCTTCCCCTCACAGGAAGTGATGGCACAGTGATCGGTGCAATGGAGGTGGTGCAGGATCAGACGGAGGTGAAAAACTCCGTGCGGCGCGCAGAGAGGGTGAATACGTTCCAGGAGGCGGAAACCAGGAAGCTGACACATCATCTGGAGCGGCTTGCCCAGGGAGATCTCCAATTTGAATTGGCCGTGGGAGATGGCGACGATGTCACGACCGCAGCCCGTGAGCAATTTGTCTCCATTGGAAGGGCGGTGGAAACGACGGTTGGAGCCGTGCGCCGTCTCGCGGAAGATACCATCATGCTCTCGCAAGCCGCGTATGAAGGAAAGCTGTCCGTGCGGGCGCAGGCCTTGAAGCATCAGGGAGATTTTCGAAAGATTGTCGAAGGGGTCAACAGCACGCTTGACGCCGTCATTGAACCGATTCAGGAAGGCTCGATGGTCCTCACGGAAATGGCGAAGGGTGACCTCGCGGTACGAATGGAAGGCAACTACCGGGGCGATCACCAATTGATCAAGGAAAGTATCAACACCGTCGCGCAGTCCCTGGAGAAGGCAATCCGCGAGGTCACGGAAGCGGTGGGCGCGGTGGCAAGTGCATCGAGCCAGATTAGCTCCAGCGCCGAGCAAATGGCCGCCGGGGCGCAGGAGCAGACGAGCCAGGCCGGAGAAGTGGCGAGCGCCGTGGAAGAGATGACGAAAACGATTCTCGAAAACTCAAAGAATGCCATCGACACCGCGGAGACAGCGAAACAAGCGAAAGGGAGCGCGGAGCAGGGAGGGAAAGTGGTGCTGGAAACAGTGACCGGAATGAAGCGGATTGCTGAAGTTGTGAAGCGAAGTGCCGGAACCGTGAGGGAGCTTGGGAATTCGAGCGATCAAATTGGGGAGATCATCAGCGTCATTGACGACATCGCCGACCAGACAAACCTCCTGGCACTGAACGCGGCCATCGAAGCAGCGCGAGCCGGTGACCAGGGGAGAGGCTTTGCTGTCGTTGCCGACGAAGTGCGAAAGCTCGCAGAACGAACGACAAAAGCGACCAAAGAGATCGCCGGGATGATCAAGAAAATCCAGGTGGACACCGCTGGTGCTGTGGCTTCGATGGAGGAAGGGACAGGGGAGGTCGACAAGGGAATCACGTTGGCGGATCGGGCCGGGAAGAGTCTTGAGACCATTGTTGACGTGAGCCAGAAGGTGACCGACATGATTGCCCAAATCGCGACGGCAAGTGAGGAACAGTCCAGTGCGAGTGAGCAAATCTCGAAGAACGTCGAAGGGATCAGCAAGGTGACGGGAGAAACGGCGATCGCAACGCAGCAAATCGCTCGCGCCGCAGACGATCTCAACCAGCTGACGACGAACCTGCAGCAACTCGTCAGCGCCTTCCACCTGAGTGGCGATGAGAATGGCAACGGAACGACGCGGAGGCGCGAAGTGGCGGGAGATCTTGCCGTCAAAGCAAACGGGACCTTGGTCTCGAAACGATCGGCCGGGCAGAGGACGCTCGATGTCACAGCGGCAAAAAATGCACACAAGCTGTGGCGAGTGCGAGTCCAGAAAATGATGGCGGGGAAGGAAGACATCGATGAAAAGGAAATCTCCTCCGATCACTCCTGCAAGTTGGGTCTCTGGTATTTTGGCGCGGGACAGGCCGAGTTCGGGAATGACCATGCCTTTCTCACACTCGGCAAGAAACATGAAGCGATGCACGATGCCATCAAGGATGTCGTGCAGCTCTTGAAGGAGGGCAAAAGGGACAATGCTGAGCTTCGCGCCGAAGAGGTTTACAGGCTCTCGGATGAAGTCATTGCCTTGATAGACGAGCTGCGCAAAGTGGGAGCGTAACTCGGCGCTTCTCACGGAATTTGTGGCTGGTACGAAAGACCTTGAGGGCTGAAGACCAGTTCACGCGATCACGGAGGGCACTCGAGGCTTCGGAGCCTTCGAGCCATGGCAACACAGACGAAAGAGAACGGTATGACAAGAACAGATGAGCCAACGATCGCACACGCGGCCGCTGCTGATGATCTCCTCCAGCTCGAAAGTGTGACACGTGTTCCCAACGCGCCGGATATGTCGACGGGGTAATTAACCTGCGCGGGGGGGAAATGACTTTGCTGTGTATTGGTTGCTGACAATTCCTTTTCGGGATACTCACCGGAATGGCACTATCGAACCAAGTGCATCTTCCGAACCGCGGAAAATGCTCCAGCAGTCAAGCGATAGAAATACACCCCGCTTGCCAAGTTCGCTCCGTCGAACCCAAACGAGTACCTCCCGGCCGGAAATCGACTATTTGCCAGCGTTGCCACCTGACGGCCGAGCGCATCGTAGACAACAAGCCGAACATCACTGTTCACTGTCCACTGTCCCCAGATCACTGTCTTCGGATTGAACGGATTGGGGTAGTTCTGTTCCAGCCCGAATCCCGCCACGGTACGGTTTGACCTCCGGGTTTCGACCGATGCAACGACTTCTGACAGGGGACGATTCCACACGCCACCGCGTTCCATACCTGCGTACAGCGTTCCCCCCATTGTCGTCAGCGCACTGACCGCGAGGCCGGGACCGCTCAGTCCGTCACTGATATCGGACCAACTTTCACCTCTGTCTGTCGAGAGCCAAACCCCATCCGTCTGTGTGCCGCCAAAGATGTTTGCTCCGACAACATGCAGCGTCTGAATGAGGGCGGAGGATGTCTCGAGCCCACGAGTCGTGGGGTTCCAGGAGAGCCCCAAATCCGTCGATCGGTACACTGTCGGATTGCCTCCCAGCGCGTATGCAGCAAGTACGATGCTGTCCATGCTTTCAATGCTAATGACCTTATAGCTCGGCAGGCCGGCGGTCCCCACATGCCAGGAAGTCCCGTGGTCCGTGCTTCGATACATCAGGGTTGCAGTGCCCGCAAAGAGCGTACCGTTCGCAGAACAAAGGGCATAGGCGACACTATCCGTCATCCCATTGCTTGCCGGCTCCCAGGTCGTACCGCTGTCAGACGATCGATACATGCCGAGGATGGTTCCGATGGTGAGGTAGTCTGAATCCGCCACAGCGGAGTACACCGGCAGCCATCCCACATTGGGGAGGTTGCCGTTTGCATCGAACCAGCTTGCACCCTGATCCGATGAGGCGAATACCCCGTCCCCGTTCGTGCCGGCAAACATCCGGTTGCCGAATCGCGCAAACGAAAATACTGTCGTGCTGGCCAACCCGGGAGCAGTCGCCCATGATGCGCCGGCATTGGTCGAGACCTCGATCCCTGTAGAAGACCCTGCCAGGAGCGTGGTACCGTCGACGGCAAGTCCGACAATCGATTTCGACGCAACGCCGGTCTTGCTTGGACTCCACTGGATGCCGCCATCGGTGCTTTTGTAGACCACAGAATCGCCATAGCTCCCGCCGAAGACAACGTCTCCGACCGTGCTGAACGCGCGCACGTTTCCGCTGACCCAGCCGGTCGATGACCATTGCCAATTGTTCCCGCCGTCGGTGGAGCGATAGACTCCGGCCCCATAGGTGCCGGCAAGAAATGCCGTCCCGCACGTTCCCAGCGAGGCGATGTCTTTTGACGACAACCCACTGGCTGCAACGGACCACGTCGACCCGTGATCTGTTGAACGGTAGGCGCCGGCCCTCGTGCCCGCCACGATTACCCCGCCCGCTGATGCAAGGCCGTAGACTCTTTGAGCGTCACCTGCACCAAGACCGACGCTGGATGACTGCCACGAATTCCCGTTGTCGGTCGATCTGTAGATCCCTCCACCGTCGGTGCCAGCAAAGAGATATCCCTCGTCTGCGAGAATCGCCATCACGACGGAGTCCGCCAACCCATTCGATTTCTTGATCCATGTCGTGCCGCTGTCTGTCGAGGCGTACACTCCTTCCCAGGGGCTCCCGAGAAAGAGTGTGGAACTGTCAACGAAAAGAGACGACACAAGAATTCCATACCAGGGGGCGCCAACATCGAGGAGCGACCACGTCAAACCCTGATTCGTTGATCGGCTCACGCCCCTGTCCGACCCCACGAACACATAAGGCCCGAGTTCGACAAAGCAATTTCCGCCTGCACCATCTCCGCCGAGGCCGTACGAGGCATAGTGCCACGTTGCCCCGAGATCTGTTGAACGGTATACGCCCCCTTTTTCAAGCCCAACCAACACATAGTTGTCCGTGGCCAGGAGTGCGAGCGCGTATCCTCCTTCAGGTCCGGAGGTTTGAGTCCATTGTGCAGGTGCGGGGAGTCCGAAAAGAAAAAAGACCATCAGCGTGACGGTCTTTCGTATGAGGACGAAGCGAGTGGTCATGGCGTGCTCCCGTAGAAACTTCCGTGCGAAGCATGCCCTGTTGCGACGAGGGCGCCAGGATGAGGGTTGCGGAAAGCTACGAGAAGTCAATCAGACAGTCAACATTTCCGGAATTCCAGACACAGAGGAAATAGAGTGCGTCCGGGAATTCAATCGAGGAAGAAGAGGGGCTCGACAGCCGCGAATACGCGGGGATTACGGCATGGGACGGTTCGCGGGCGAAGCGGTCTGGTTAGCCGGAATTTCACCCTTTGGCAAAATGTCAGGAATAGCACGTGGCCCCTCTACGAATACTTCCCACGCATGCCGGCTTCCTCAGAAGTTTGCATTAACAAACGGCAGAATTCTCGCCCAGGAAGGGTTGTTCTCCGCGTAGTTCACGAGGCCGATTTGCACCCCGTGAAGATTTTGTGTGTGATTGAAGATGCCGATAATAAGACCCCGCTGCCAACCGAATGTCCGGTTGTAGCCGGCAACGGTGATGCCGGTCAACTGATCGGACTCCGTCCAAAGCACGGAAACATTCGCTCCGAAAATCTCCGGTGCCTTCAATCTGTAGCCGCCAAAAGCGACGCCCTTGATGCTCCGTTCTGACCGGACCATGCCGGCTGTGACGGAGATCCCGGTGATTGCCGCCTGACCAACGATCCCGAGACCCGCAATGGTAAACCCGTGAATCGCGCCTTTTGCAACAACTCCCAGGCCGGCCACCGAACATCCTGAGAGCTCGCCCTGCGACACCAGTCCAAGTCCGCCGATGTTTAATCCGAAGATGTCGCCCTGGGCCACCGTTCCCAAACCGCCGATGTTGGCTCCACGCATTTCGTGCTGGGCGATGAGGCCGAGCCCCGCAAGGTTGAAACCGAGAACCGACCCCTGGCACACGACGGCAAGCCCCCCGAAGTTGATGCCCGCGGCCGTCCCCTGTGAAACAACTCCCAGTCCAGCGACATTGAGACCGGTCATGTCGTCCTGACCGATAAGTCCAAGCCCTGCTGTGTTGATGCCGACGATCGACCCTTGAGAGACGATCCCGAGTCCTGCGATGTTCATCCCCGTTACAGTTCCTTGAGCCACAAGCCCAAGGCCGCCAATGTTGACACCGGTCATTACGCCTTGCGAGACCAGTCCGAGTCCTCCCAGATTGACGCCTTCCATGGACCTGTTTGCCAACACGCCTCCCAACCCGATTGAGAGCCCGCGCATCTGCTGCGCGCCCGGACCAAGAATGCCGAATGAGATTCCGTTCACTTCACCGGAGAGGGTGTCATAGGGTTTCCACGCCGAGAGGTTGAGACCGTTCACCCTTGTGAAATGCCCATCGCGCCAGGCAAATCGAATCCCGCTCATGTCCTGACCATTGCCGAAGCTCACGCCGGCATTGGAGATCATGAGGTCAAAGGAATTGGATTGACCAAAAGCCGTTATGGCGGTCAGAAGGCAGATACAAACCAACCGGAATGCTCTCATGGAATCCATCCTCTCTGGCATCCTGAAGTGATGGCGGTTCATTCTGTTCATCAAAGAATTGCGTACCACATCGACACAGAATCGAAGGCGCATCTTCACACTGGTAGTGACGAAGTCGTCAATGCGGGTTTTGCAGCCTGGGATCGGTTAGTCGGATCGTGAATCGATTGGAGTGCCTGTTGCTTCCGAAGATTTCAACGCCCGATGAGAATTCCCCCCTTCGGGCTATCGGACTCCCATCGGTTGGACCTTGGCGGCAAAGGCCGGTCGTATGCCGTCGTCCATCAACACCCAGATCGTATAGATCCCGAGAGCGGTGCCGAGGGGGAAATCGATGAGACTGACGAATCCCACCACCAGGGCAACAATGCGCCCCCATTCCTGGCGCTGGAGAAGTCCGACGCCTGCGAGAATGCTCGGGACGGCAAGTATTCCCATGAAGATTGCGGCCAGGGTGCCGATGAGACCAAGAACACCCATTGCCGTTGCATCACCGGTAATGGTCCCGATTCCGGCGAAGAACGCAAATGCAATCAGGCCGACGAGCAAAACCAGAGTGCCTCTGACAATATGGAGGATCCCGAGGATCGTAATGTGATTGTCTTTTCCCATCTGAGCATCTTTCTGACAATGTGGTAATGTCCAGCGCAAAGATGAAATCAACGCGAAGAGAGTACTGACATATACGTTCATTCTTCACCCATGTTTCGAGCCATGGGATCGACCCAACGTTCTTTGATGAACCAATTCGGATCACGATTTTCGCTATATTTGGGTTGATTATCTCCAACCTGCGAAAGCACCGTTATGCAATACCATTCCCAATGCATCGCTATAGGCGTGTTCGTCATGCTCGGATTTGTCTTCGCCGGCCCTTGTGCCAATGCATCACACGCTCAAACAAGCGAAAAGAAGTTGGAGATTTGGTACAAACCAAACCAGCCACTTGGCGTTGCCAGGGGGATCCATCCGGGCAGGGTGTCGTGGGGGCATAATCCGAAGATCTCCTCGTGGGACGGGAAAACGGGCTTTTGGTGGGATGACCAATGGAACAGCCAGACGGAAACCGACAAACTCCTCACTCGGACTTTGTTCAGTCTGACGGGGATTCAAAAAGAGAAAGATTCGTGGGACGCCCTGTTCCGCTTCTTCAACAAAACAAGGCGGAATGCCGATGCCGGATATCGTAGAGGGGAAAGGGTGGCGATCAAGATCAACGAGAATAACACCGCAGGGCATGGAAACAACAACGAAATAAACGCGAATCCGCAGCTCGTTCTTTCTCTATTAAAGAGCCTGGTCAATACAGCAGGAGTTCCACAGGAGAACATCACCGTCGCCGACCCGAGCAGGTTTGTCACCGACAACATCTTCAACAAGTGCCACGGGGCGTTCCCGGGAGTGCATTTTGTCGATCACGTCGGCGGCGACGGCCGCGAACAGGCGACGTTTGTCGACAACGCAATTCCCTACTCTGTCGATAATGGGAAGGTCGCGACCGGACTGGCCGCCTGTTTCGTCCGGGCGGACTACATCATCAATCTGGCAATCATGAAAGGTCATGTCGCGCAGGGAGTGAGTCTGTGCGCCAAAAACTACTTCGGCTGCACCAACATCGAAGCCGACTGGCACAAGAATGCGCACTCGAGCGGTTTCAGTCAAAGACGCGACGGGGTGCACGCGTATTCAATCTATCCGGACTTTTTGGGACACAGACAGCTGGGCGGGAAGACGATGCTGTTTCTCATTGATGGCATTTACGGCAATAAGTTTGTCGGAGGCACACCGGCGTATCCATGGTCGCTCGCCCCCTTTGACGGTCATTGGCCGTGCAGCCTGTTCGCTTCACAGGACGGCGTCGCCATCGATGCCGTGGTGCTCGACTTTGCTCTCGCGGAATGGCCCGATGCTCCGGATATGATGTACAGCGACTATTCCGTCAATGAAAGCGCGCTCGCCGACCATCCGCCATCAGGAACGTTCTACGATCCCGAACGGACCGGGATACGTCTTCCGAGCCTTGGCACTTCAGAACACTGGAACAATGCCACGGACAAACAATACAGCCGCAATCTCGACGCCTCGGGCGCAGGGATCGAACTCGTGTTCTCCCGGGTAACCAATTGATGCCGCTACCGGTTGACGGACGCTCACAACGAGGGGTACGATGCTCTTACGCAGAATCTGCAGAATGTGGTCTTTGCGCGCGTCCGCTGCGAGGTCCTCATCGATTTCCTCCTGCCTGGGTTTCTCCGCCTCGTTGATCCTCAGAAGGCAACTGAATCGTTCTCTCAACTCCCGCGTCGGCATCCCGGCAAGGCACTGCTCTTACTTCTTCCCCTGGATGTTCAAAAGGGGTGTCAATTTCTGATCGTACGGCAATATGATAGTCGAGTTGTTCGGACTGTTGACCAACTCCTTCAATTGAGAAATATAGTACCACTGCAGGTAGTTCTGTGTCAGACCATTGCCGATGATCTTTTGCGCATTCGAAATGCCCTGCGCTTCAATCGCTTTCCGTTGTGCCTCCTTCTGCGCGTATTGAATCGTATACTCCATTTGTTGCGCTTCCTGGGACGCTTTCAACTTTGCCGCAATAGCATCGCTGACTGTTGCCGGCGGCTCCACATTGCGAATGAGCACATTGTCCACAACAACACCCCGGCCTTTCATTTCCTGCAGCAATAACTCGGTCACCATTTTGGTGTACGCATCCCTCTGGAGAGACATCACATCACTGGCGTCAAACTTGGTGGCCGCGTTGACAAGCGCCGTACGAATCGCCGGCCTGACGATCACTTCTTCGTAGTCCAGTCCGACATTGCTGTACACGTTGTTCGCTTGTGAAGGATCCAAATGATACCAGACACTGACGTCAAATTTCAGAATGAGCTGATCCCGGGAGAGCGTGGCGACAGCGTCGTCACCGATTTTGTTTCCCTCGGATTTGACGGACGACATGGTGTACGCCTTCGTTTGCACGGACATCTTGTACACATCCGTCAGAAAGAAGATCGGATGGATGCCGGCCGGGAGCGACTGTGCCCCGACATTGCCAAAGGTCACCGGAACTCCAACATAGCCGGGCTCGATAATCGTAAACGATGCAGAAAGCACAGTCACCACGGCCAGCACAAGGCTTGCAACGCCGATCTTCTTGAAATTGACCGGATAAGCGACATTGCGTGGTTTAACATTCAGCAGTGCGATTCCGACGACGATAAATAACGCGGTAAGGAACAAAGCGCTCATGGCGTTCTCCTTTAGTCACAAACTCAGAACACGGTTTGGACCCGCAATGTACGAAATTCCCGTTCACGCTACACCATGCCGCCCGCAACGCTCAATCCTGGGGGGCTTACGCACCTGCAGAATGCCCTTGCTGTCGTCGCCTACCGCCGTCAGTTCCTTATCGCAAAACAATCACAATGCGATGTTCGCCTTCCATGCTTGAGGGAACTGAATAATCCGTCCGTTTCCTTCCGTCCACAGTAAAGGAGGTAATTGAATGCCCTCTGCCATTGATCACGATGGTCAATTGTGATTTCCGATAGCGGAGGTCCCGCAGTTCGACCGGCCCGATTTCGTCCGGGAGATAAGGGGCAAACGACAACGACTCCGCATGGAACGTCATTCCCAAGAGCCCATTGAATACCATTGCGATGTACGCTGTTGCCGACCAGGTTTGAGACCTGCAGGATTCCCAGTGGTAATTCCTTCGCGATTCTCCCCAATCCTGATACCCCCCATCGGGTTTGCCCGAATAGGGATTGTACACCTCCCTGAAATTGTAGTTCCCCTTGTCCTCATCGAGGGCCAGATGTGTCTGGCTGAACAACTCATGATCGAACGTGGCGTAATCCCCCGCGATCAACGCCGCTCTCGCAAAGAACCCGTTCACAAACGGCCAGATGATGTTATTGTGCCTGCCCGGCATCTCCTTCGAGTACCGTGGGAAATCGGGTGAGATGGAGGTTATCCCAAATGTTGATACGACCGCATGTGCTGTTAGACGCTCAGCCTGCTGTCCATCGACAATGCCGAAGAGCACGGCAAAGGAGATCCCAAGCGCCTCTTGTGACGTATCGACGTTCCCCCGCTGATCGATCAAGTAGTTGAACCTGTTCTCGCTCCTGTTGTAGAAACTCGCAAGGATATTCTTCTTCAGCTCCCCTGCTTTGTGTTGATAACCCTCTGTGATCGCATGATTCGCCTTGAGGAAGAGACTCATCTTCGCGAGGGCGAGATAGGCGCCATAGTAAACGCAATTGGTGCTCAGGCATTTGATGCGGGAGGAATTCTTGAAATCGAGGACACTGCTGGAATAATTTCCGGGTTCGTAGACCGGCTCCGGATACCCCGCGATGCCGTCGTTGAAGACTGACGGCCCAAGGAACAGGCCGGAGCCCGGGTCAAATGTCATCCGTTCCAGCGTACGCATCGTACTGTCAGAGCACCGATAGGACTGAGCCAGGAATTCCTTGTCCCCGGTCACCAGGAAATGATTCCATGCAGCAATTGCCCAGAGGATCTTATCCCAGTACTGGTGTCCGATGGTATCGCGATTGATCGTGACACTCCACAACGACTTTTCAGCAACACTCGGCCGCAACAGACTGACACCGTTCCATGAATTGATGGCAATATCGCGCGTCCATTCTCCACCGTAGTCTCCGCCGGCTGCGAGGATTCCGCGACGGGTATTGATGTCGACGGTGAGAACAGCGAGTCTGAACGCGTCATTGATCGCAGGATTCTTGGAAGAGAATTCTTGAGCGAACGATTGCAGCGACAGGACAAAGGACAAAACAAGGACAATGCATTTCATCGTCTTCACCTGAGCGGCATTGGACCTCAACGGGCATCTCCCAGCCCGGTATCTGCCGTTGGCCGAAACATCCACCTGTCTGCCCAAGACGTCGGACATAGTCAATCGGACGTTACCGGTCACCGACAACTTGGGAAGTTCCCGGAGAGAGACCCCCCAACGAGAATGATAATCATGTTGCATGGCGATCACAAGCCCGCCGGAGGGGGTCATCACGATAGAGAAACTCGGGTCTTGTGGGGCAGGAGCAGAGGGCACTCGCAGGGGTAGCGTTCAGCGATTTCATGATTCCGTTGAGTTTGAAACAGGAGAGCTAAAGCGATTTTCTTTACGAGCCGTTCGTTCTCATCCTGAGGATTTCTTCTCCGAGCGCGATGCCCAAACGCTCATGGACAAACGGAGTGATATGATGAGGACCGCCCGGATGGTGAAATCGCCTGATCCCGCGATACGATCCCAGGACGCTGTCCGGATGAATACATTGGATGCCGTGAGCGGCGAGGGAATCGGAGAGCGCCGGAGGGAGCGATGCGAGGAAATCAAATTCTCCCTTCCCCTGGGGGATATCGAGGACGATAAACCCGATGCTCCTCTTGGCAAGAATGTCGGCCATGCGAAAAATAGTTGCTGCCGCAAGCCGTACTTCCGTTTGCGTCGCCGTGCTTTCCACGGCAACGGTGTATTCCGATGCCAGTCGTTCCTGGGCGACGGTTCTGTCATTCCCCTTGACGAATTCCCACACGTCGTTGAACACGAGCGAATACAGATACGAATGTTGACTCAAATAATCCGTCAACGGCACCATGCGCACAATTTCGAGCGCACGGACCCCGGGGATATAGGTCGTCCGATGCAGGGTCAGCGCATCGTGGTCGTCCAGGCGATACAGATCAGCCCGGAGATTGTCCAGGAGGTCATTCGCGTAAAACCCCAGGACAACAACATCGGGGTGATAGCGCACCCCTTCATGCTCCAGATAGGCAAGCGCCTCCGCGTTGCTGAACCCCGAAACTCCTGCGTTCAAGACTTGGGCGGGGCGACGCCGCGCATTGAGGAAGCGCTCGAGGACGGCGCTGAACGTCGAGTCCTGATCCGTCTCGTACCCCTGCGTCTGCGAGTCGCCGAGACAAAGCACCCTCAGTATGGAATCGGGCTTTTCATAGGGAAAGTTCCGTGTATCGCGCAGCCCCCGGGCATTGGTGACGAATTTCCACCGGCCTTCGTTGCTCTCATGCCAGAACGTGGCATTGGGACGAACTCCACGCAGAACGAACGCATCATAGTGATACGCGGTATGGTACCGGGGAAAAAGGACGGCGTTGTCCTTCAGGAAGATTCTGACGAGGAGTTCCCCGATACCGCAGGCGATCAGAATGCTCGCGACGAACAGTGCGAGATTCGGCAGGAAACGCGCCACTGTTGATTTGGCCATGGGGATACTCGTGCATGAACGCTCCGCCCACAGACGGGCGAAAGCACCGGCGGCCCGTTCGTTGGTACACCCGGCAATGAAAAGCCGGAATCTCTCATGGGGAGAAACTCCGGCGTGTGTGAAGGAACATGGTGAAATAATAGGACTATTCTGCGCCAGTGTCAAGTAACCCCCTGCTCCGTCAGCTCCCTGCCCTTGCGGAACGCGCCGCGAACCATGCCGCCCGGGCATGGAGAAACGGGGCATGCCGTCCCGCCGGGCCTTGACAAACGAACGATCGTTCGTTATCTTGTGGAATCCCTGTCACCACCGCGCAACCGGAACAAGCCATGCACTCCACCCGAACACCGGGAACCCTCCCGCCGCAGCACGCATCGAAAACCCCGACGACGAGGGAGCGCATCCTCGATGCCGCGGCGGCCCTGTTTTCCCGCGAAGGGTACACGGGCGTTTCCATCCGCGACATCACGCGGGCGGTCGGGATCAAGGAGAGTTCCCTGTACAACCACTTTCGGAACAAGGAAGCGGTGTTGGAATCCCTCCTCGACCGCATGGAGGAGGAATTCGCCGGCCGACGTCTGCCTGAGAATTTCGTTCTTGCGCAGATCCGGACCTCCTCGCCACATCGCTATCTTCGCGAGTCGTTCCGCCGGTTCACGGAATTCTGGGAGAACCCGTTGAGGGTGCGGCTCTGGCTGGTGGTCTCGATGGAGCAGTACAGGAACGCTCGTGCGGGTCAGCTGGTCCTCGACGAAACACGACGGGTCCGCGAACAGACGGCATTCGCCTTTGCGGCGATGCGCCGGCTGAAGAAGATCCGGCCGCTGGACCCGGCCCTGCTCGCAGACATGTTTGCCGGTACGCTCCGCGCCATGCAACTCGAACTCGCCATTCTCGTGACCGCCGGCAAACGCACGCGAGGTGTCGAGAAACGGATGGATGCGTTCATCACCTTCTTCGCAACGATGATCATGCCATGACCACAAAACACATTCCTCCCATTCTTGTCATCGGCGCCACAGGCAGAACCGGATCCGAACTTGTCCGATTGCTCGCGCAACAGAATATCCCGGTCCGGGCCGCTACTCGCAACCCCGATGCCGCGGCCTCGCGTGGGACAGGAACCACAGAGGCCGTCGTTTTCGACTTTGAACGGCCCGAGACATTCGGCGAAGCCCTTCGCGGCGTCGAGAAAGTGTTCCTCATGGCCCGGCCGGCGGACAATCACTCAGACCGGGTCGCGATGCCATTCGTCGACGAAGCGCGGAAACTCGGTGTGAGACATATCGTGAACCTGACGGCCATGGGCGTCGAACAGGATGAGACGTTCCCCCTCCGCGTTCTTGAACGCTACATCGAAGACTCGGGCCTGTCGTTTACGCACCTTCGCCCGAACTGGTTCATGCAGAACTTCGACTCCGGCCCCATGTATGCCGAAATCCGAGCAACACGATCGCTGCGCCTTCCTGCCGGCGATGCGAAGCTTTCATTCATTGATGTGCGTGACATCGCCGCCGTCGGTTTTGCGACGTTGACCGACCCGGCGCACGAAGGGATGGCCTATACGCTGACGGGAGGTGAGGCGATCGATCATGCCGAGGCCATGGCCGCAATGGGCCGGGCATGCGGGAAGCTCGTCACCTACGTCCCGCTGACCGAGGAAGCGGCGTGCGCGGCTTTGGCCGCGGCACGAGTCCCAGCGGAACGGATCGAGCGGTGGAAGAACTTCTACCGGATCGTCCGTGCAGGCCTCTGCTCGCCTGTGACTCCCTGTGTTGAGCGCATCCTCGCCCGCCCTCCGATAACGATGGAACAGTATGCCCGGGATCACGCGTCGGCCTGGGCCTAACGGAGAGAATTTCAACACAGAAGATTGCGAATCTTCGCCTTCTTACCACCCTCGGCGCCTGGTCCATTGCCTTGGCCCACCCCATCCTCTATATATAAAATAAACCCACCCGGCACGGAACGATCACCGGATCGTCGTGGTTAGAGGGATACAATCTTTGCGCTCCACTCGTCAATGACTCAGGTCAAATTTCCATTTGGCCTGCCAAACCAAGAGACTCCGTTCTTTCCGAGGTTGAAGTCGCAGTATCCTGTTCATAGCGCTCAGGATTATCTCCGATGCCTTCTTCCGGCACAGGAAACCTCTTATCAATGAGCTCCGATCGGGGGCTGCGACTCCCCCACCCTTTCTGCATCAACGCACGTTCTAATCCTCCTTTTCCCAATTGCCGGAGTTGTTCCATGAGACGGTCACTGTTCACCCGCCTGCTGCTGTTCATTGTCGCCGGGATGGCAAGTTCCTTCGTGAATTCGTTCGCCTGGTGCCAAACCCCCTCATCCACGACAGAAGCCCTTGCGCGCCGGTCGGACGTCGTCGCAGTCGGCCATGTCGCATCACTGCTTGCCCAGTGGGACGAGAACCACTCGCGCATCCGGACGCAGGTCACCATCGCGGTCTCGGAAAATGTCAAGGGGACGAGTTCCGGATCATCGTTTACCCTCGTTGTCCCGGGAGGCGAGGTCGACGGAGTCGGCGAAATGTACAGCGATATGCCGGTCTTTCGAAAGGATGAAGACGTCGTCGTGTTCGCGCGACGGACGCCGCAGGGGACCTTCCGCGTGGAGGGAGGGGTCGAAGGGAAGTATACTGTCGTGAAGGATGCGGCGACGGGGACACCGATGGTCTCGAATCGCCTGTCCGTCGCCGAGTTTGCGTCTACAACTCCGGAAAGCTGTGGAGTCCAATGCATTGAAACAGTAGGCGCCGTCGCGTCCACTCTTCACGCTGTTCACCATATTGCGGCTCAACCTCTTCGAAGGAGCTTCAGATGCGACGATGGATCCTTTTTATTCTCCTGGCGGTGTTCACAGGCCCCATGCTTGCCTTTGGCCAGCTGAGCCAGATCCTCATCCCCTATCAGGCACCGGGATGCAAGTACTTGATCGTGAAGTCCAGTGCGTCAGACATCACCTCGTTCATGAAGTCCACGTACAACGATGGGGCGTGGCCTGTCGGCACCACCGCGGTCGGTACGCTGAACAATACGTCATCGCCGCCGTGCCCATTGAATGATACCGCACACGTGAAGATCCTCTGGCCCTCTTCACGGGACGTGCTCCTTCGTCGCCAGATCGTCCTTCCTCCCGGTACGCGAAACCTCAAGATCGGCATCGCCCTCGACAACGAGGTACAAGTGTTTTTCAACGGCCGCGATGTGTCAGGAGGAAATAAGGAACATGACGGCTGTGCATCCCTGGACAATTTCATATTCTCCGTCCCGGACAGTCTCCTTTCAGCGACCGGCAACAACCTCCTTGCGGTCCACGGGAAATGGGAAAATTCAAAGAGCTACCTGGACGTCCAGGTGAGCGGCGATTTCAGCTATACGATCACTGCATCCGCGGGTCCGAACGGTTCTGTCTCACCTTCAGGTTCCGTCTCCGTTTATCCCGGGTCCAGCCAGATGTTCACCTTCACCCCGAATGGGCATTACCATGTCGACAGCGTCATCGTCGATGGAGCGTTCGTCGGCGCCCCACCCTCCTACACCTTTTCGGGAATTGGCTCGAACCATACACTCAGGGTGACTTTTGCGATCGACACGTATACCATCGTTGCGACCGCCGGCGCGAACGGTCTCATCACTCCCTCCGGAAACCTCAGCGCGCCGTACGGCTCGACGCCGGGGTTCACCATTACGCCGAATCCCCATTATCATATCGACAGCGTATTTGTCGACGGGGCCTACACAGGGAACAGCGCAACCTATGCCTTTGCCCCGGTATCGGCAAACCACGCGATCACGGCGACGTTTGCGATCAACACGTTCACGATTGTCGCTTCTTCGGGGGCGCATGGGAAAATCAACCCGCAGGGGACCATCACCCTGACGTACGGCGCATCAAAGACGTTTCAGTTTCTTCCTGACGCGCATTACCATGTCGATACCGTGTTCGTCGACGGCGCGCGCGTCGATTCGTCGGTGAGCTTCACGTTCGTGAACGACACGACGAACCATACCATCAGCGTCGTCTTTGCCATCGACTCGTATACCATCACTGCGACGGCGGGAACGAACGGCACCATCTCCCCCAGCGGCCTCAGCATCGTCTCTTACGGCTCGACGCCGCTGTTTGTCTTCACGCCGTCCCAGGGGTATCACGTCGCGGCCGTGTATGTCGACGGTTCGCCGGTGGGTCCCGTCACTTCCTACACGTTCCCGGCGATCGCCGCAAACCATGCGATCGCGGTCAGTTTTCTCCCGAATGTTTTCACCGTGTCCTCGTTCGCTGATACCGGGACCGGGACGGTACGTGATGCGATCCTGTCGGCCAATGCCAATCCCGGCCCGGATACGCTACGGTTTGCCGTGCCCGGCGGAGGTATCCAGTCTCTATTGCCTCTTTCCCCCCTCCCCGTCCTCACCGATGTCGTGATCGTCGACGGGACGACGCAGCCGGGCTACTCCGGGACGCCGCTCATCGAGATTAACGGACAGAATTCCGGGCAGAACGCTGATGGGTTGACGATTCTTTCCGGTGTCACCATCCAGGGATTGCTCATCGACCATTTCCCCGGAAACGGCATTGTCGTTCTTGGTTCGAACAATCTGATCGGCGGGCTCACTCCCGGCACTGGCAACGTGGTGATCCATAACGGAGGATCGGGAATCCTTGTGCGCGCGGGGAGTCCGATTCCTGCCCACAACGCCTTCTTCTCGAATATCATCTACGGCAATGGCGGCCTCGGGGTCGACCTCGGTGGAAACGGAGTGACCGCGAATATGGTCCCGAAACACCCGCTCCCCGACACCTATCCCGCACTCCCGGACTCGATCAACAACGCCCAGAATTACCCGATCCTCTATACCGCTTCTCCTGAATCGTTGCTCGTTCGCGGATCGATCGTGAGCTGGCCGAATACGCTTTCGCGGATTCAATTCTTCCAGGATGCGACACCGGACCCCGTGGGGTACGGCGGAGCCCAGACTGTTGTCGGGACGACAACCGTTCGCACGGACTCGCTCGGCAACGCGACCTTCGTTTATGCCTCGCCGGTACCGTTGACTCCCGGGTACTTCCTCACGGCACTTGCGACGGACACAGCCAACAATACGTCGGAGTTCGCCCCCGATCTTCTGATCGGCGTGTCGCCCCGGGTCTACGGGAATCATTTTGTCGTCAACACGACGCTCTCCGGCATCCCGCTCCATTGGGCAGACGGCAAGGGCACCTACACGGTGAGTGCTTCCGTCCCGTCGGGCTTCGCTCCGGTTATCGATTCTTCCTTCGCGACGTGGAACCAGTTGCCGCAGGTGAAGTACACCTCCGGGGGCACGACACCGTCGACGCAATGGGGTGGGATTCCCGATGGCATCAATAACATCGTTTGGGTGACAAGCCACTGGGCGGACTCCATCGGGGTCGATCCGAATGTCATCGCCGTCACCCGCGTCCGGTACAATAGCCTCAACGGCGAGATGACGGATGTTGACGTGGCGTTCAATGCAGAGAATTTCACGTTCGCGAACGTCACGGGACCGGCGGACACTGCCGGCGTGAAGGATGTGCAAAACGTCGCGACCCATGAGTTCGGCCACTTCGGCGGTCTGGGCGATATCTATAATCCCGGCTACCCGCAATACGTCCCGTTCATGGGAAGTGCGAACGATACCGTGACCATGTACGGATTTATCAAGAACGGGGAGACGTCGAAACGGATTCTCCATCAACCTGACACGGCCGGGATTGCGTACATCTATAGTCACATCCCTGCAAGTCATGTGGATCTCGTTCTCATCTTCGACGGATCCTCGACCTTCTCGACGATCTACGATGGATTCGCTCCTTCGAAGAATAGTGCACAGGAGCTCATCCAACAACTCCGGCCGGGCGATCGCGTCGGCGTCGTCCAGTTGCCGGGAACCGTCATCTATCCCCTCACAACCGTTACTGACAGCGCATCACGCGCCCCGATCAGCAATGCCATCGGCGCAATGACAGTCGGCGGGACAAGTGCGATCGGTCAGGGCCTGCAGACGGCATTGTCTCAGGTAACGGCTTTGCCGTCGCCGAATTCGCGCGCCATGATCCTCTTCAGCGCGGGAGAAGAGAGCGGATCGCCGAGCGCGTTAACGCTTGCCGCCTCGCTTCGCGGAGCGGGAGAGCATCTCTTTACCATGGGATTTACCGGCAGCACAGGCCAGAATCTTGCGAGCGCACTCGCGGATACGACTGCGGGGGCCTATTACCTCGCGGCCGACTCCACCATCAGCCCGGTGGTAAAGCAGATGTGGAACAAGATCACCGGATTGCAATTGCTCGCCGACACCACCTTCGCCTCGAATGCCAACGGCTTGAACTGGCAGGGCGGACTGAACTGGCAGGGGGGCTTGAATTGGCAGGGAGGGCTGAACTGGCAGGGGGCGGTCGACCCCGGCGTCGAAAGCATCCTCCCGGGGCTCAACTGGCAGGGAAGCACGTTCGTCCTTGGATTGATCAGTCCATCCGGCGATACAATCGTCCCGGCGAACCTGTTCCGCCACCCTGGCGTATCGTACGCATCGGGTTCGACGTATGCCTTCTACAAGATCGATCACCCAGACGGCGGAAAGTGGACATTGCACGTCGAAGGCGCGAACACCACGCCTCCTCCGCCGAATCCGGAGACCCTGCATCTCAGCATCATCGGGTCGGCTGATGTAACGATGGACGTGGAATACAACAAAGCGAACTATGTCCAGGGCGACAAAGTCAGCCTCGTGGTGACGTTGTCGCAGGGCGGCCAGAGCCCGAGCAGCGAGCATGTTACCGGCGGCGGACCGGTGACAGGCGCCCTCGTCCAGGCGATCGTCACGCCCCCGGGTGGAACACCCCAAAGCTTCCCCCTAATGGAAGGGAACAACGGAATCTACACGATGACGTTCAGCAGCACTGCGACGGTCGGAAGCTACACATTCTCCGTCCACGCTCAGGGGTTCATTCCCGCAGCGCAGGATAGTTTCTTCCGTCAGTCAACACAATCGGTCTATGTCGCCGCACCCTTCTCGCCGGACGCGGTGATTGTCGGAACGAACAGTGTCTGGCTTGTGGACAGCGCACAGGTAACTTCCGGAAGCGTGATCGTCAACGGCGTGAGGACGTCCGGGTTTCCGAAAATCGAATTGACGGTCGGGACCCGGGTTTCGACACCTCCCCGGTACGCGTTGAAGGCCAATCGCATCTATGTCGTGAACGGCGCGAACGTCGCCAGCAACGTCTTCTACAATGCGTTGACGAACAACGGGACGATCACCGGTTCGCTCTCGACTCCCCTGGCGCTGCCCGTAATCGCCGCCCTCCCGCCGTTCCAATCTGCGAACCCCGGAACCGCCGACATCACGGTCGCGAGCGGGGCGACGACAACCCTCGCATCGGGTCGTTACCGCAACATCACCGTGGCGAACAACGGAACGCTCGTCCTGAGCGGTGGCCTTTATGATGCCTCACAGATCCTTCTGGTCGGCAACGCCAAGTTGTACGTTGGATCTGCCTCAACGATTCGCATCGCACAATGGCTCGTCGGCTTCGGCGGAGTGCTCGTCGGACCTGCGCCGGGAAGCGGTGTGAGCCCTGCACAGATCGTCATCTACATCAAGGGGAAGGATAACGACGATCAGACGTACGGATTGAGCGTCCTTGCGGGACCGGGGGCGACCGTCGCGGCAAATATCTATGCGCCAAATGGGACGGTCTCGATGCTCGATCGGAGCGCCGTCACGGGTGCAGTGATTGCTGGCAATGTGATCATGGGCCGACGCGTCACGGTAACGCTCGCTTCGGCGTTCAACGGTTTGCTCAAGCCGTCCGCTAACACGGATTCCCCGTCGGGCGAGGTCCCCGCGTCGTTCGCATTGGATCAGAACTATCCAAACCCGTTCAATCCGACAACGACGATCAAATACGATCTGCCCGAGGACCGGCAAGTCACACTCGTGGTGTACGACATCCTCGGACAGGTGGTTCGAACGCTCGTGCGGGATGTTCAGAAGGCCGGTTCGTATTCGATCCAATGGAACGGACGGAACGACCGGGGCAACGCCGTCGGAACCGGCGTCTACTTCTACCGGCTTGAAGCCCAACCGGCGGCGAGCGGTGGAACGGCGTCGTTCGTGCAGACGCGAAAAATGATCTACCTGAAGTAAGAAGCCCGCAAAGGCTATCGCACCAGGCACCCCCACGCCGTGACGTGGGGACCTGGTGCGCTCGTTCTCACAGTAGCCCGGAGTTTCCCATGCACAACGCTGTTGCCGATGGTTCGTTCACCCATCGGCCCCTCCATCATCGACGACGCTATGCACCCACCCGGGGTTTAACCACTTCCCTTGTGACACTCTGTTTCATCGCGGCGTTTTCTGCAAACGCTCAACACCGGTTCAATTTTTCTCATCTGACGACCAAGCAGGGGCTTTCGCAGAGCGCGGTCATGTGCGCCTTTCAAGATCACGAGGGTTTCGTCTGGCTCGGAACCCAGGACGGTTTGAATCGCTTCGACGGCTACACGGTCAAGGTGTTCAAAAACGATCCCGCGGATTCATCGAGTCTGGCCGACAATTTCATCGTCTCGATCGCGGAAGATTCGGCCGGCACCCTCTGGATCGGCACGTTGAACACACCGGGGATCATGAACCGGTATAATCGGTTGACGGAATCGTTTGAGCGCATTCCGGCGGACATGGTCAACCTCCGGGGATGCCCAAGAAGCTCGATCCATTCGACCTACGAGGACCCGGCAGGCAACTTGTGGACGGGGACGATCGGGAAGGGCCTCACGCGGACCCACCTCGCCGACGGCTCCACGAAAGTGTTCCAGCATCAGGCCGATATTCCCGGGAGTCTCGTCGATGACCGGGTGTATTCCGTCTATGGCGATCACGCAGGAACGATCTGGATCGGGACGCACGAAGGGTTGGACCGATTCGACCCCACGACAGAATCATTTGTCCATTTCAAGCATGACGATGCCAACCCATCGAGCCTGAGCGACAGCTGGGTCTGGCCGATCCTTGAAGATCGATCCGGAACGCTTTGGGTAGGGACGTTTCGGGGAGGGCTGAACCGCTACGACCGGGCAACGGGTTCCTTTACCCACTACCATCGGTCTGAGGCTGACCCGCGGGCGCTGAGTGACAACAGGATCCTGTCCCTCTACCAGGATCGGTCAGGGATGATCTGGGTGGGAACGGGAGACCACGGTGCCGATTATTTCCAGCCGGAATTGAGCGCCTTCTACCACTATCAACATGACCCGGACAATCCGTCGAGCCTCCTCGACAACGTCATCTCGTCGGCGTACGTCGACCGGGAAGGAACGGCCTGGATCGGGAGCCGCCTGGGTCTTGACGAATTCAATCCCCACACCGACCAGTTCACGCATCACACGCATGATGCGTCGCGTTCACAATCGATCGGCGACAACAATGTTGAATGCCTCCTCGAGGATCATGCCGGGAATCTCTGGGTTGGACTCGTAAGCGGAGGACTGGACCGGTACGATCGAGCGCGGGGCACCTTCACCCATATGCACCATGATCCGGCCGACCCTCACAGTCTCAGCGACAATAGAGTCTACGCGCTGTGCGAAGATTCTGGCGGCACAGTCTGGGTGGGAACCTACGGTGGCGGACTGGGGCGTCTGAATCCCGCCACCGGCCAATTCACAAACTACCAGCATAACGATTCTCTTCCGGGAAGTCTCGGGGGGCCAGGCGTATGGGCACTCCTCAAGGACCACGAAGGAACCCTCTGGGTCGGAACGTACGGAGGCGGGCTCGACCGGTTTGACCGCGCGACCGGCACCTTTACACACTTCCGGCATGACAATGCGAACGCCTCTTCATTGAGTGACAACATTGTCGTTTCGCTCCTCGAGGATCACTCGGGAACACTCTGGGTCGGAACCACTGGAGGATTGAACAGGCTTGACCGGCGGAGCGGCACGTTCATCCACTTCAGAATTCAGAACGGCTTGCCCAATGACGTCATCCTCGGTATCCTTGAGGATGCTCATGGCAATCTCTGGCTGAGCACCAACAACGGGATCTCGAAGTTCTCACCGGAAGCGCAGACCTTCCAGAACTTCAATGTGGACGACGGTCTCCAGGGGGATGAATTCAACCAAGGCGCATACGCAGAAGACCCACGCAGCGGGGAGATGTATTTCGGCGGGAGCAATGGGTTCAACCGTTTTCAGCCCGACAGCGTCAAGGTGAACCGGTATGTTCCGCCGGTGGTCTTCACCTCCTTCACCCGCTACAACACATCGGCAAAAGAGGGAAAGCCGATAGAAGGCCGCGGGATCGATGCGCGCAAGGAAATCACGCTCTCGTACAAAGACAATGTTGCGAACTTCGAGTTTTCAGCCCTGAGTTTCTATAACAACTTCAAGAACCGGTACGCGTACCAGCTTGAAGGCTACAGCGACAGCTGGATTCAACTCGGCACGGACCGGCGGGCGACATTTACGAATTTGGACGGTGGAGACTATACGCTGCGCATCCGCGGTTCAAACAACGACGGAGTGTGGAATGATGCAGGCGCCTCGCTGAAGATCATTGTCGTCCCTCCGTGGTGGAGGACGAAGTGGGCCTATGGATCCTATGCCCTCTTCATCCTTGGGTTCTTTTATGGGATCCGGCGATTCGAGATCAACCGACGCGAACAAAAGGTCCAGGTGCGGGAGTCTGAGCTTCGTGCGAAAGCGGCAGAGGCCGAGAAACGCGCCTTGGAAGCGGAAAACGAGCGACAGACGAAAGAGCTCGAAGACGCCCGGAAACTCCAACTCTCCCTCCTTCCGAAGGACGTTCCCGATTTGCCCGAGTACGAGATTGCGGTCTTCATGAAGACGGCAACGGAGGTCGGCGGTGATTACTACGATTTTCAGGTCGACGGGGACGGCTCTCTTCGGATTGCCTTCGGTGATGCCACCGGCCACGGAATGCAGGCCGGCACGATCGTGACGCTGATGAAGGGTCTTTTCCTCTCCGACGCATCACGCTTTGATATTCTGACGTTTTTCTCCCATTGCAGCGCCGCGATCAAGCAGATCCGCCTTGGCCGACTTTATATGGCGTTGACGCTTGTGCGTCTCGAGGGGAAATCCTTATCTTTGTCCAGTGCGGGCATGCCTCCGGCCTATGTCTACCGCGCACACGATCGCTCCATTGAGGAGATCCTCCTGAAGGGAATGCCCCTTGGGGCGATGAAGAACTTTCCGTATGTATTGTACGACGGAGCCCTTGATCCGAATGATTCCCTGCTTCTCCTCTCCGATGGATTGCCTGAACAGAAGAATCCCGCCGGGGAAATGTTCGAGTACCCTCGTGTGGAGGAGCTCTTCAAAGCCAGTGCCGGATCGACCCCCCGGGAAACAGTCCAGCAGCTTGTGCGCGCCGGGGAATCATGGATGAACGGGGCCGTGCAGGACGACGACATCACCATCATGGTCATTCGCCGCAAGGAACAGTCAACGATCTCCTAATCACAGTGTTCTTCAGAACGCCGCCGAAAGCCCGCCATGGATGACGCGATCACATTGAAGATGACGCTGCCCAAAATCCCGGATATCGAGCTGGTGGCCGTCGAAGGGCTCGAACGGCTTGGCCGGCACCTGGCCATCACCGCAGAGAAGATCGGCGATGCGAAAATCCTGGTGACGGAAGCCGTGCTGAACGCCCTCGAACACTCCGGCGGCAGTATTCCTTCGGTCATCGTGGAATTCAGTCTTTCAACGGACGAACTGGTGATTTTCGTCCGGGATTACGGAGAAGGGTTCGAACCCACCGAGGTCGAGGATCCGGATCTTACGCAGAAACTGGGAACAAATAATCGGCGCGGCTGGGGACTCAAACTTATGCGCGAGCTCTCCGACGACTTGAAGATCGAGTCCAACAGGGACGGGACGAAGATCACCATTACGAAACTTCTCAAATAAAAGGGTCGAGGAATGGAACAACCCTTCAGTGTGACTTCCGAACTACGGGACGGCTGCCTGGTCATTGCGACTGCGGGGTATGTCAATAACGTTGGCGGCGAAGCCATCGCGGCGGAATTTTCCCGTCACTTCAGCACGGGTGTACACCGGATCGTGATCAACCTTGCACACTCGAAAGTGGTCAATTCCATCGGAATGTCATTCCTCATCGAAATCATCGAACAACTCCAGGATACCGGCGGGAAACTCGTGTTCACGGATCTCGACCCCGCCGTAGAAAAGATGTTGTCGATCATGGGACTGTTCAAATTTGCCGGAAAAGAGCCGACAGTCGACGACGCGATCCGTAATCTGAACAAAGGGCATTGACACCCGCGACCATGAAGCACGAACAGGGATTTGCCGGCGTCGTCGCGGGTCATGTGGAGACACTGCGACGGGAGTTCCAGTCCACCCCCAGGAATGCGAGCCTGCGTGATCTTTGCGTACGGTTCTCCCAATTTCTGAAGACCGCCTTCCCTCTTGCGCTGTTCTCAATCGCCTATCGGAATTCCGATGTCGATCAATGGGAACGAATCGAGGAGGGCATGCAGCCGACCGGCAAGGCGAACGCGGAAGGGACAGGGAACGGGATGGCCTCGTTGTTTGAACTGAATGAGGGCGGGACCACGCTCCGGGTCATCCACGATCTCGGCGACGGTTCTGCCTTCTCGCTTGTTGGAACGCGGGTTTCGCCGGGCGGTGCGTTTACCGAACTGGATCTTGTGTTACTCCGATTGTATGTTCACCAGTTCGATCTCGTCTTCCAGGCAGCTCGGGCGCGACAAACGGAGAAAGGGCTCGTCTTCTCGTTGAATCAACGCGTCCTTCAGTTGACAAGTCTCATCGATACCGGCATCGAAGTCTCCCGCCTCGACGCCGGCATGAATCCGCATCGTCTTGCACTGGAGCGGGCGACGTCGCTGACAAATGCCTCGCGGGGATTTCTTACTGTTGAAGGCGAGGATGGGAAGAAGGAGTGTTTCGGTTTCCCCCTCATGAATGAGTCCATCCCTGAAGCTCACCCTGACCATCAAATCACGTCCGGATTCACCTTCCGCCGCCAGACGTACACGTTTCAACTGTTCGAAAAAGAAGGGCGTCGGAAGGTCGAGGGATTTGACGGCACCGACCAGATGATTCTCGACGCGCTCGTCCGCCAGGTGCACGCCGCGCTGGAAAACCGCTATCTTCTCGGGCAATCGCTTGAGAAGCAACGCATCGAGCAGGACATCGCCGTTGCGGCATCGATTCAGCAACGGATTCTCCCCGCCGCCCTTCCGGTGATCGGAGGGTATGATTTCGCCGGGATCAACATCCCGTCCAAATCGGTCGGCGGAGACTATTACGATTGCATCCCGCTCGCGGACGGACGATATGCATTGGTCATCGCCGACGTAAGTGGGAAAGGTGTTCCGGCCGCGCTTCTGGTCAGCAGTCTGCATGCGTACCTCTCCGCCTACCTTGAAAGCCCGATCGCGCTGGTGGATCTTGCGCGACGACTGAACCGCGTCATCTGGAGCGCCGCCACCGAAGATAAGTTCATCACGGCATTTATCGGACTGCTTACCCCGTCAACGGGGGAGCTGACAACGGTGAACGCGGGCCACACTCCGGTGTATCTGGTGCGGAACACCGGTGCGGTCCAGGAGCTCACTGCCGGTGGGCTGCCGTTTGGGATGCTTGAATTGGATTTGCCTTATACGGCGGAAAGTGTGGTCGTGGAACGAGGCGAACGGGTCCTGCTGTTCACGGACGGCGTGACCGAGGCGATGAATGAAGCGGGTGATCTCTACGACGCAGCGATGCCGTTCAAGGAGTATGTTGTCACGCACGTTCCCGAAACGGCCGAACGATTCATGAACGACCTGATTTCTGATCTCAAAGCATTCACGGGCCCTGCACCGCAAAACGACGACATCACAGCGATGTACATGATTCGGCAGACAGCGGTCAGCCGACAGGAGACAGAAATTGGTGATTGAGAATTCTCACCCTCACGCTGTTGCTGATTACTTCGCGAGCAACATTGAACGAGTCGCTGCAGAATTGCCTGCTGTGAGACGATAGTAGTTCACCCCGCTCGCAAGACCGGTGCCATCATATGAATTAAGAATGAAGAATTCAGAATTCTTAGTTCTGTCAGCATCAAGAGACTTGCGACCGAGGAAGATGGGGCCCGAGAATTTGAAACTCTGGAACTTGGGGACTCTGGCGCTCATCGAACCAGGAGCATCGTCCGAACAGCGGAGAATGTCCCGGCTGTCAGTCGATACATGTATATGCCGCTCGCCAGGGTTGTTCCATCAAAGGTAAACGTGTATGCTCCCGCCGGATACCTGCCGTTCGCCAAGACAGCGACTTCATTACAGCAGACAGCGTTCAGCGGACAGCCGACAGAGATTACTGATTGTCGATTAGTGGCTGCTGTCGACTTTATTTCATTAAGCTCATTTTGCGCACCGCTGAGTAATTCCCTGCCATCAAGCGATAGAAATATACACCGCTCGAGAGGTTCCTTCCATCAAATGTGAATTCGTATTTGCCAGCCGGATAACGACCGCTGGCGAGAACAGCTACTTCCCTTCCAAGAACATCATAGATCACGAGCCGCACCCAACTGTCCGCTGTCCACTGTCCGCTGATGACTGTCGTCGGATTGAACGGATTCGGATAATTCTGTTCCAGCCGGAACTCCCCGGCGATTTGTGTTCGCGCCAACTTCACGTCCGTCACCATCTCGGCGATCGGCCGGCGGGAGACAGGCCATGCTTCCGTGCCGACAAAGAGGTCGCCACCGACCGATGCGATCGAGATGGACACCAGCTTCGTCAAACCCTCGCTCACAGCGGTCCATTGGACACCCTCATCTTCGGAGACATAGACTCCATTCGAAGTGCCGGCGAATATTCGAGACCCGCAGGTAAGAAAGACATAGATGTCCCTGTTCTCCAGTTCCGCGGGGCCCGGAGTCCAGGTCGCTGCGTTGTCGGTTGATCGGAAGATCCCTTTGTCAATTGTCCCAGCCAGCAACACGCCGTTCCTGGCAGACAGCGTCCGCACAGACAATGAATTCAGTCCGTTGTTCATGGGCGTCCAGCTTGTGGTGCCGTCGGTTGAACAGAAGATCCCCTCCCACGCCGTTCCGGCAAAAATCGAGTCACCGACGACGGCAAAGGTTTGAGCATTCTTGTATCTCATCCCCGTGCTTCGTTGCGCCCATGTTGTGCCGCTGTCCGTGCTCACAAAACATTCTTGGTCGGTTCCCGCCAGATAGAGCGAGTCACAATCGAAATTCAACGCGAGGACCCTTCCGCGGATCCCGGATTCGCACGAGTTCCAGGTCTGACCGCGGTCCGTTGTACGGTTGAGCCTGTAGCCTGAGCCGACATACAATGTTCCGTCCTTTGTCGCCAACACCTGCACGTGTGGGTCGAATTGATCGGTGCTGCAATTGATCCATGTATCTCCCCGGTCCGTCGAGTACTGGACGCCCGGTCCATCAGATCCGGCAAAGAGTGTATCACCCATCGTCGTCATGGAGTGGACATCAGGGATGCAGAGGCCGGCATTTCGCGGGGCCCAGCTTGCACCTGAATCCGTCGTAAGAAACACCCCCCCTGTTGTTCCGACAACGGCATTGTCTCCGATCTCGGCGAATGACCGAGCGATGACACTGTAGAGACCCGACTCTGCAATCGTCCAATCGAGCCCGTTATTGGTTGTGCGATAGAGATTGTCGGATACTCTCGCGAAGAACACCCCATGCGCCGCGCCAACGGCATAGGCGCTGGAAAGACCTCCTCCAGGGGATTGCAGAGTCCACGTTGCGCCGCTGTCCTGCGAAAGGGACAATCCATCGTCGTTCGCGGCAAGGAGGAGGGTTCCGAACGCGGCCAGGTCGGTGATGTCCTTGGATGAAATACCTGTATCACGCTTTGTCCACGAGGCACCGCTATCACTGGAGCAGAAGATGCCATCATCAGTGCCGGCAAAGAGCAGGCTCCCCAATTTTGCCATTGTGTTTACGACGCTGTCCGTCATGCCGCTTCCGGCACGCTCCCAGAAGTCGCCACCGTTAGTCGTGACATAGACCGAATCAGCGGTTCCGGCGAACAGCTTGTCACCCAGGGGTATCACTGCCCGCACGATGGAGTTCCTCAGGCCCGATGTCTTGGTGTACCAGCTCACGCCGCCATCGGTGGACCTGGACACACCCGCATTCATCCCGGCAAAAAGCATGGTGCCGGTCCCTGTGATGTCGTAGACCGTTCTGCCATTGTAGATCATCGCAACCCGCGCCCAGTGAAGACCTCCATCGGTCGAGCGCAGCATCCCTCCACGGTACGTACCCGCATAGAGCGTGGTGCCGTCAGCGAAAAGGCAATTGACGCAGCCGCCAAGAGGGCCGTTTGTCGCAACCCATTGCGCGGGCGCTACACTCGTCCCCAGAGTCGCGAGGACGCAAACTCCAAGCACCATTGTCGGGAGTTTCATGAGAGCTCCTTTGGCAGCGTCAAGAGTGCGCCAAGAGTAGGATGTAGGACGTATGAAGTGGATCCGGTCACTTCAAGAGCATCATTTTGCGGACCGCGGTGTTTTGCCCTGCTGTCAGGCGGCAGAGATAGATCCCAGTTGCAAGCCTAGCACCATCAAAGGAGAATGTATACCTGCCAGCCGGATATCTTCCGTCTGCGAGCACCGCCACTTCCCGTCCGAGCACATCGTATACCACCAGCCGCACCTGACTGTCCGCTGTCCACTGTCCGCTGATTTCTGTTGTCGGATTGAACGGGTTTGGATAGTTCTGGGAAAGCTCAAAAGCAAACGGTTCGGATGATTCTCCTTGGGCCACGCCGGTCGCACTTACATGATAGGTCGTGAACATGACGGAACCGAAGCCGGGCGGGGCATCGGACGCGACATAGGCTATCCCCCATGTCCGGTCCCCCAGGGCGACAATTGCAGGGCGAATGGAATGCGGAGTGTAGTCAGTGATTGCGACCGGCAAAGACCAGATGCTGCCGAGCTGATACGCTCGATACACGAAACGTCCCTCCCACGATGCCCCGTTCTGGTGTCTGTAAAACACACCCATCCCCTGACCCCCTGCAAGCATCGGGACACCGGATTCACTCGTCCATGTAGAGTCTTGCAGGATCCCGAACCTCCATTCGCTATCCCCGCCGTCGTAGTTGATATAGTACCTGACGTAGTCGTTGTTCCCCATGCCGTTGTCGTACGTACAGATCACTGTATCGCCAAACGCACTTAACGATGTCATACCCACAGCACGCGGCATGGATAACGCACGACCGAATCGGGCTCCATCCCCCTCGTGGATCGTATCGATGCAGACGTATCCATTGGTGTCGGCGTAGGAGATGAAACCGTGCATTCGTGTCGAGCCCATGCTCAATGCAATGGAAATGCCGCTTGAAACGTTGACGGCTGCGTCGTCGTCGATTTCGTTCCAGGAGTCATCTTTTCCGCCATTGGCGAACAAATAGCGGATGACGCCCGCCGTCGTCGAGGCGATGATGTGCGTGCTGGCGAATTCAGCTGAGCAGCCGGCAATCTCCACGAATCGCTCTGTTCCAGAGAGGGTTAGAATGTCTTTGAAGTTGGTGCCGTCTACCAGGGTGTCCGGGGATCCATCCGCCATGAAGAATTTCTTGAGCCGAATTCGCTGCATCGTGAAGTACGGGAGATACGCGACATACACGTGTGTCGTCGTCGGCACAAGGGCAGTCTTTGGCGCGTTCCCTGTTCCTTCCTGCGTATAGGTGTTCGCCCACGTTTCACCCATGTCGCTTGAGACAAAGAGGTCCCATGATCCCTTGTGGCCATCGCCCTGTTGTGAGATCACACAATAGAGGACGGACGCGTCAACGTTGGCGGCGAGGGAAATCGACAATGTGCTGTCGATCTCCCCGATGCGGGTACTCGCCGAAAGAAGATTGTTCTTGGTGCTGACCCGCGGCTTCTTCCATCGAAATCCCAATTCGATTTGTGTCGGGTCGACGATCGAACCCAGGTCACTCATTTTCGCGATCGCTCCTGTGTAGTCCCCCGCGTTCCAACGTTCCTCCACGACCCCGGCCAACTGCCGTGCCGCGGCAGGAGTCTCGGGAACGAGGTTGACCCGGATGTGCGAGTTGATCCTGTCCGTTGCAGACAATCGACCGAGTTGTTGCCAGGCGGCAGATGCGTCCGGTGCCGGTTGGGTTGTCAACTCCTGGGCCCACCCACTGAAGACAACGAGCGGAAGAGCAATCAGGAGTGTCACTGCACGCACCATGGGATCCTCCTTCGACAATACGCCACGATAACGGGATGGGCGATCAGGTACCATTCTTCCCCTGCTTGACGCGTTGGTTGATCGGACACCGTACGCAATCACGGAGAATGGCGCGGGGATGTCCTCAAGAATATGATAAGGTACACCGCGTGCCACGCGCTATTCAATCCCGTGTTCGCGGTATTTCTGGACCTTGCCGGGCAGGAGAAGAGGGGAGAAAGTACGGGGGTGCTACAACAAACGCTCGTTCAATGCCTTGGCGACAGCGCCGCCACGCGTGTGCACTTCAAGTTTTGCGTAGATATTCTTGATGTGCGTATCGATCGTGTGATAGCTGAGGAAAATCTGCTCGGCGATCTGTTTTTTTGTGAGCCCGTCGACCATGAGCTTCAGAATGTCGCGTTCCCGGCTCGTCAGCGGGCTCGGGTTGCGCGGCCCGGCCAGACGAGTGAACATTGCCAGCATCTTCCTGGCGATCTGGGCGTTGATGGGAGCTCCTCCTTGCAGGACTTCCATCATCCCGCGTTCGATCTCCTCGGGCGGCGAACTCTTCAGAAGATACCCCGACGCCCCGGCACACAGCGCGTCGAAAACCTTGTCATTGTCTTCGTGGATAGTCAGGATGATGACTCTGGTTGCCGGCGAGATCTCCCGGACTCTCCTGGTGCCGTCGATTCCGCTCATGCCGGGCAGACCCAAATCCATAAGCACCACATCAGGCGCCGGTTCCGTCCCCAGCGCGCGCAACGCGTCCTCACAGCGTGAGAACGTGTGGTCACAATGTATCCCCTCCACCTCGTGGAGCAATTCGGAGATTGTCTTGCGGTAGAGGGCGTCATCCTCCACCACCCACAACTCCTTTGCCTCCTCCGGAGGAACCTTTTGTTGAGGCATGGTACCCACCCGATCAACAGCAGAACGTACAAAGACCGCCAGGGTAAAACGATACCGTGTTCACGGTAAATTTGCTTCGAAGGTCACCGTCGTCCCTTTCTGCACTTCGCTTCTGACATCAAGCGTCCCCCCCAGTTGCTGTGCCCTTCTCCGCATGGTCACGAGGCCGTTTCCACCGGACGAAAGCGATGTGTCAAAGCCCCTGCCGTCGTCGGACACGCTCAGGCGCAGCCGGCCGTCATCGACAATGACGCCTATTTCCACATGGTGCGCCTCTGCATGACGGACAATATTGTTCAGGATTTCCTTGTAGAGTAACAAGAGGTCGCGGCGAAACGCCATCGGCAAACGCGTCGGTGAGACCTGATCATTCCTCCGGAAGGAGTGATCAAGGCCGGCGAGAAGTCTTGCTGCTGTCGCCTGAAGATGGTCGATGATATCATTGGTGAAGTCCCGCTCCGGATTGATGAACCAGACGATGTCTCTCAGCGCGTCCGACGTGGCCCTGGCCGCCCGACTGATGTCGAGCAGATGCGCGGCTGCCGCCGGCGGAACGGCCATCCGGTTGCGGACGAGATCGGCAAGAACCGCGATGCTCGCAAGACTGCTCCCGATGTCATCATGCAGGTCAGAGGCGATGCCGAGACGCATGCGTTCGACCTTCAGGATCGAAGCCACCCGGAGCCGGTAGACGACCGTTACTGCGGCAAAAAGCATGAGCACACCAAGCACGCGGAACCACACAGTCTTCCAAAAGGGTGGAGTGATCGTAATGACAAGCGAAGCCCCCTCCAGATTCCACACGCCATCGTTGTTGGTGCCCCTCACGCGAAACATATAGCGGCCTGGCGCAATGTCCGTGTAGCCAGCCAAGCGGCGCGTCCCTGCATCGACCCACGCCTTGTCGACGCCTTCGAGCATATAGGCGTAAGCGTTGCGATCGGGTAGCGAATAGTCGAGGGCGGCATATTCGAAGGAGAAGAAGTTCTGTGTATGGTCGAAGGTGACCTCGCTTCCCCGCGCAAATACGCTGTCGAGACGTATTGGCGAGTTGAACACGTTGAGGCCGGTGATAACGATGGGTGGAGTGTGCGGGTTGTGGGCAATATTGCCGGGATTGATCTCATTGAAGCCGTCCACGCCGCCGAAGTACATTCTCCCGTCCGACGCCATGCACGACGCGCCGAAATTAAATTCGTCCGCTTGCAGACCATCGTATCGCGAATAGTTTTTGAAGGTCACACTTACCGGATCGAAACAGGATATCCCGTTGTTCGTGCTCATCCAGAGATTCCCCGCACGATCTTCGAGGATGGCATACACGACATTGCTCGGAAGTCCGTCGCGCATCGTGAACGACACGCACTCTCCCGTAGCACGATTCACCCTGTTGAACCCTCCGCCGAATGTACCGATCCAGAGGTTGCCCTGTCGATCTTCGTAGACCGTCTGGACGTAATCGTTGCTGATACTCCTGGGATTCGCCGGATCGTGCCGGAACCGTCGGAACCCGCCGCTGAGCGAATCAAGGCGGGCCACGCCGCCCCGCGCTGTTCCAACCCAGATCGAGCCGAAGTGATCCTGCACAATGCACCGGACATCATTGTCAGGAATGCTCGTTGAATCATGTCCCTCGTTGACGAACCGCCGGAGGACCTCACCGTCACGATTCATGACAAAGATCCCCTGGACCCACGTGCCCACCCAGATGTTCCCGGCGCGGTCCTCGGCAAGAGCGCTGTTCCAGGGATTGAGCGGTCGACCCGGAACGGCGCGATCGGAGACATACCGCAGAAAGGAATTGCGAGCCCGATCGAATCGCGCAACGCCGCCTCCGTACGTCCCCACCCAGACATCTCCATGAGAATCCGTCAAAAGGGCCGTAACATAGTCATTCGGAAGACTGCTGGCGTCGGCCGGGCTGTGGCGGAAGTGCCGGAAGCGTCCGGAACGCGGATCGAGCACGTTCAGCCCTGCGTCTTCCGTCCCGATCCAAATGAGGCCGAGAGAGTCACGGCACATGGCAAAGATTCTGGTCCCATTCAGACCCGACGGGCTCCTCACGTCGTTTCTGTACAACGGGAATTTCTGCACATAGGGCGAGACGAGACTTATGCCATTGGAGGTCCCGAACCAGAGAACACCTCCGTCATCTTCCAGAAGCGAGCAAACGACGTCGTCTGACAGCGAACTGGCCACAGAGCGAGAGTAACGATATTGGACAAAACGACCCGTCGAGCTATCGAGTCGCGCGAGTCCAGAACCTACTGTTCCGATCCAGAGTCTTCCTCGACTGTCGAGCATCAGCGAACGGAGGATATCGTTGGGAAGTGACAAGGAATCATGCGGATCATGCCGATAATGTTCAAACGACCGCGTCGTCCGGTGGAACAGGTTGAGACCTCCCCCCCACGTTGCGACCCAGAGGTTGCCATCGACTGTTTCGCAGAGGGCCGTGATTCTGTCGCTGGAAATGCTCCCGGGATTTTGCGGATCATACCTGTGGGAGGTGAGCGTCCCGCTGCGCGGATCAAGACTGAGCAGGCCGGAATAGTACGTCCCGATCCAGATGATCCCTTGTCGGTCGGTGAGCATGCAAAAGACATCGCGGGGCAGGTTCCGAGGGGCAGAAATGGCAACCTGTTCCATTGCAGTAAAACGGCGAGTTGACCGGTCGAAGCGGTTCACCCCACCACCGTCGGTACATACCCAGAGGAATCCGAGTGAGTCCTCAACGATCGCAGTGACGCGGTCATGACTGATGGAGGTCGAATCCTGAGGATCCGGCTGGTATCGGGTGAAGGTGTTCTGTGACGGATCAAAGCAATTCAGTCCGCCGCCCCAGGTGCCGATCCAGAGAAGACCCTCTTGATCTTCGAGCAGTGACCAGATATAACTGCTTGAAAGAGAATTCGGATCATCCGGATTATGACGATACGTCGCAAAGGAATGGCCGTCATAACGATTCAGTCCGTCCTCCGTGCCAAGCCACATGAAGCCGCGGCGATCCTGAGTCATGCAGAGAACGGTGCTTTGAGAGAGACCATCCTCGGTGGAAATTCGTCGGAACTCCTGGCGGGAGGATACCGGCTGCGCCCGGACATGCGGAGTCGCTAATGAGGATAGGATCACGGCGGCGAGGAGCATCGGTCGGAAATCTATGGATCGGAAGAGCGGCAAGGGGAGATCTGCTTTCGGGAAGGTAGACGCAAAGTAGGGAATCCACTCGACAACCGCCATAGGTTATTCCTGAGAATAGATTGCGCAATACGAGAGGTATACCCCGAGAGGGTCATCTGGCTTCCATGACTCGCGGGGTGTTGGCGCTAATGTCAGGCACTTGTGTCAGGCACTTGTGTCTGGCATCTGTGTCTGGCATCTGTGTCTGGCATTCGTGTCTGGCATTCGTGTCTGGCATTTGTGTCTGGCATCTGTGTCTGGCATTTGTGTCTGGCATCTATGTCTGGCATGAGCGCCCCGGAATAGCAGATTTTCCACCGCAACCTCGTCGTGAAATCCCCGTTTACTTGACAAGGGTCATCCACTTCGGTAGCTTGACCTGCCGAGGACGTGCACACGTCTTCGGCTTCCATTGCATCCACATGTATCCTTTCATACTTCTCCTTTCGACGTACTTGCTCTGCAATATCTGAAAAGTCCACGATCCATTAGAACGCCGTACCGTAATTCTTATATCCAGGAGGGCTCAATGCAACGGCTGACGAGACGTTCGTTTCTCAGGACCACCGCATCAACGGCTCTTGGAGCTGTCGTGCTGCCGGCACTCTCACGGGATTGGCTGGTGTATCCCCGGGGGGAAACCAAGGGCTATTTTGAATCCGGCTTCGGCATCACCGACGAGCTTTGTCAGAGGGTTCTGGCAAAGGCGCTGGAAACTGGCGGAGACTTTGCCGATCTGTTCTTTGAACATACCATCAACAACTACCTCATCCTGGAGGACGGCAAAGTCAATCAAGCGTACAGTCAGATCAGCCTCGGTGTCGGGATTCGAACTGTGAAAGGCGACCAGGTCGGGTATGGCTATACACAGGAACTGACCGAGCAATCGATGCGTGCCGCCGCCGGGACCGCCGCGACGATTGCTGCTTCAACGGCAGCCCTACCCTCAGGCAAGTTGGTTCAGCTGAAGACTGCGAACTACTATCCCATCACCACTCTACCCGGAGACGTCAAACTCACGGCGAAACTGCCGTTGGTCCAGGCGGTGAACGACCGGTGCTTTACGCTGTCGCCGCTCGTCATCAAGGTGAATGCGGGATTCAATGATTCGTTCAAACGCATCATGGTGGTCACGAGCGACGGGTCGAAGGCCGAGGATATGATACCGGGAAATTTCCTCTTCGCGACCGTTGTTGCGCAAAAAGACGGAAGAATCGAGCGCGCATTCTGGAACCTCGGCGGACGGAAAGACTTTTCGTTTTATACGACGGCCATCGCCGATGAGGTTGCCAAATCCGCGGTGGACAGGGCGGTGGTGCTTTTCGACGCCGTCAAACCCCCTGCCGGCGAAATGCCGGTCGTGCTCGGCCCGGCCATCACCGGCATCCTGCTCCATGAAGCAATCGGTCACGGCATGGAGGCGGACTTCAACAGGAAGAAGATTTCCACGTATTCCTCCATGATCGGGAAACAGGTCGCCGAACCGTTCGTCACGATCATCGACGACGCGACGAACCCGGGCCTCCCCGGCTCGATCAATTTCGATGACGAAGGCACACCCGGTCAAAGGACGGTCCTTGTCGACAAAGGAATCCTGACGAGCTACCTGCACGACAAGATCTCGGCGCGGCATTACGGCCTCCCTTCCACGGGGAACGGACGACGCCAGAGCTACGAACACTATATCCAACCTCGCATGCGCAATACCTATATGCTCGCGGGCACCGCCAGTCCTGACGACGTGATCAAAAGCGTCGACAAGGGGATCTATGTCGAAGACGTGAGCAACGGACAGGTAAAGATCGGTGAGGGAGATTTTGCGTTCTATGTCTCCCAGGGCAGAATGATCGAACAGGGCAAGCTCACCGCACCGATCAAGGATGTCAACATCATGGGCAACGGCCCCAAGATGCTCCGGAATGTAACGATGGTGGCGAACAATCTCGAGATGAGCCGGGGCGGCGCGGGAATGTGTGGGAAGGGAGGCCAGGGAGTGCCAGTCGGCTTCGGACTCCCCACCCTGCTCGTGAAATCCCTGACTGTCGGCGGTACACAAGCGTAAACCACGGAGAACGACCATGAATACAGAATTGCTCGAACTCGCGAGTCGGTCCCTGAAAAGCGCCAAAGCCGCCGGAGCGGATGACTGCCGTGTCGGAATTTCAAAAGAGCGCTCAGTGGAGATCACCTATCGCGACCGAAAACCCGAGAACATCAAAGAGGCATCGACACGCTCACTTTCTATTGAAGTCTTTGCGAATCATCGGTATTCCGCGCAGAGCACGTCGGACCTGCGCACGGATTCGCTGCAATCGTTCATTGAACAGGCAGTTGCAACGACCAGGCTTCTTGCGGAAGATCCGTTCCGGACTCTGCCGGACCCGAAGTACTACGAGGGACGATCATCGCTCGACCTGGAGAAGATCGATCCCACCCACGAGTCTGTCAGCCCGGGAGACAGACATGCCCTTGTGAAGGCAATCGAGGAAGTATGCCTGACGAAGGGAGGGCCGAAGGTGATCTCGGTGGAGGCCGGGGTCTACGACGGCAGGTACGAGAACGTTACGATGGCCAGCAACGGATTCGAGGGGGAACAAGGGCAGACTTACTTTTCTGCCGGCGCATCGATGACGCTTCAGGATGAAGGAGATCGCAGACCCAACGGCTATCACTATCTCACGACGCTAAGAAAGAGCACACTCCCTTCCCCGGAGGCCATCGGGATGGAAGTGACCAAACGCAGCTTCGACCTCCTTGGAGGCAAGAAGATCAAAACCGAGACCCTTCCGGTCATCATCGAGAACAGGAATGTCGTCGGTGTTCTTCGCGGGCTCGTGAGCGCCATGTACGGCCGGTCCATTCAACAGAAACAGTCCTTCCTCGCCGATAAGAAGGGAAAGACGATCGGGAGCGAGCGACTGACGCTTATCGACGATCCCCTCATTGTCGGCGCCATGGGGAGCAGGCTGTTCGACGGCGACGGGATCGCAGCAAAGCGCATGGTCATGATCGAAAAGGGGGTGCTCAAGGAATTCTATGTCGATTGGTACTACGGGAGGAAGCTCGGATGGGAGCCGACAACCGGGGGTCCGTCGAACATCAGCATTCCGCCTGGCACACGATCCGTGAAGGAGATCATGAAGGATCTCCGTCGCGGGATCTTCGTCTCGGGATTCATCGGCGGCAATTCGAATTCGGCCACGGGCGATGCGTCGGTGGGCATTATCGGGCATCTCTTTGACGGCGGCGAATTCGTCCAGCCGATCGCTGAGATGAACATCGCCGGAAACCACATCGAATTCTGGCAGAAGCTCGCCGAAACCGCCAACGACCCATGGGAATATTCTTCATGGCGAATGCCGAGCCTGGTGTTCACGGACATGGTTGTTTCAGGGGCATAGGGAAGATTCTCGATGCTTCGGAAAGGAACGAAGGCCGCCTGATGACAAGCGGCCTTTTTTATTCCTTGGACCAGGGTCACTGATTCCCAAATACTTCCTGCGCCCGGCTGTAATCAGGAAAGAGACGATGATTTTGAGACTCCGGAAATGCAAGGCTGGGTTTGTGAATAATGAAATTTCCGGCTAAATTCTTTGAGCCAACGTCCGAGCGTATGTCGACTCTCCTCTTACCATGAGATCTCTCCTGATTGCCCTTTCGCGCGCACGGATTCCGATCCTCACTATAGCTTCGACCTATGCTTTTTCGGTCGCCTTTGGGATTGCGATGACGGGCTGGGGGAACATCTGGGCATTGGACTATCGCGATCGCATCGTCGGCGACGCCGTGCAAAACAACGCGACGGTCAAATCGCAGCTCAAGGGTGATCACCTCCGGGCTGCTTTGATGGACTTCGCAGGAAATGTTCTCGTGGGTTCCGTTCCGCAATCGGTGATGGGGATGGCGGTCATCTTCCCCTATCCGTTCGTTGCCTACCAGGGATGGATCGGGGGGATCGTTTCTCTTCGAGGAGATCATACCAGCCGCATGAATACGCTCCCCTCCGCCGTCTATTATCTCGTCACATTGGTTCTTCAGCTCACGGCGTATTCCATCAGCGTCGGGGCTGGAGTGAATGTCGGCGTCGCCATGCTGCGTCCCCCACCGCATTACCGCGGTGAGAAAGTCTTGCGGATTTTCCCGAAGGATGCGCTCCTCGACTGGGGACGGCTCTACCTGATCGCGACTCCCATTTTCTTCGTTGCCTCGCTCTGGGAATTCCTCTCCCCCTGGAATTTCTGATCTCTCACGAGGGTGTGCGCTGCTCTCTGCCAGGTTGTCTCCCTCCAATCCCATTGGACAAGAATATGAAACGCTTTCTCCTGATTTCCTCTTCGATCCTCGTGGCCTTCATTGTCGTGGCATTCTTTGGCCTTCGCTACGCCATCGACAATGTTCTCCCCTATTCCCCCATTCGGCCGCATCGGATCACTGCGGAGGAAATCCACAAAGCCTTCGGCGGGCCGCTCACACCTTCCACGGTCGGACTTGTCTGGAAACCGTTCGATATCACGGTCGAGGACAGTATCCGCCTTCGCGGGTGGTTCGTCGAGTCGGCAACACAACCTGTCGACGGGACGATTTTTCTCCTGCACGGCATTGGAAGCTCGAAAGAATTCATGCTGCCGACCGCAAGCGTCTTTGCCCGACACGGGTTCAATACCGTGCTGTACGATTCTCGCGCACACGGCGAAAGCGGAGGGCTCAATTGTACGTTTGGGTATTTTGAGAAGAGAGATCTTACCGCGTACATCGATTCGGCGGCTGCGCAGTTTCCGGGCTCCGCACCCTATGCGGTATTTGGCAGCTCGCTTGGCGCCGCGGTGGCACTCCAGGCCATGGCTGAAGATCAACGCCTTGCGTGCGGGATTGTCGAAAGCCCCTTTGCAGATCTGAGGACTGTCATCCACGATTACTTTGCACGGATGTTCCTGGTCCGGGCCGACTGGATCTGCGATCGGGCGCTTCGAACTTCAGAGAGCATTGCCCACTTCTCCATCGACAGCGTCCAGCCGGTGAGTTCCGCCAGGCTCGTCACGCAACCAACCATGGTCATTCATGGCCTGCGGGACGACCGGATCAGCCCGGCCTACGGCAAACGTGTATTCGACAACCTGCGTTCACGCGAGAAGGAGTGGTTTCCAATTCCTCTCGGAGGGCATGACAATCTCCGGCGCATCGGCGGAGTGGAATATCAGGAGAAGATTGTCGACTTTATAAAGAAACACCTTCATTCGCGCGAATGACCCGTTCTCCCGGGACGTTCGGAGAAACGCAATCTGCGCGATGCCGGTTGAACCTCATCTTCAGCGATTTCCTGGTGCGTCAATGAAAGCCGCCTTCCTCACCGGAATTCAAAAATTCGAATGCAAGCAGATCCCCGATCCCCGGATTGTGAACGACTCCGATGTTCTGGTTCGCCTTTCAGCCGTCGGGGTCTGTGGTTCCGACATCCACTACTACAAAGAAGGGAGAATCGGGTCCCAGGTCGTCCGATTTCCGTTTATTGTCGGACACGAAGCAGCAGGGATCGTGGAAAGCGTCGGCACGAAGGTTGCGAATGTCGCGGCAGGACAAAAAGTGGCGATTGACCCGAGCGTTTCCTGTGGAGAGTGTGATCAATGCAGGGCGGGGCGAGAACATACGTGCCGTTCCCTTCTCTTCCTGGGGTGTCCCGGCCAGCTGGAAGGGAGTCTGTGCGAACGCATTGTGATTCCCGGGAAATGCTGCTTTCCGATCGCGGAAGGGATGACCTTTGAACAGGGGGTGCTTTCCGAACCGCTCTCGATCGCCGTCTATGCGGTGGAACAATCGAAGGTGCAGGCGAAATCCGGCGTGGCGATCCTCGGCGCAGGCCCAATCGGCATGTCGCTCTTCCATGTCCTGCGTGCGACAGCGGATGTCGGCGTGTTCGTGACGGATAAGATCGATCACCGGCTTGAACTTGCGCACCGGTTATATCCCCGATGGACCGGGAATCCCGAACGGGCGGATGTTGTACGAGAAATCGCGACGATCGAACCCTTGCTGCTCGACATGGTTTATGAGTGCAGCGGCGATGAGGCTGCAATTCGCCAGGGCATCCAGCTCCTGAAGCCGGGTGGGACGCTGGTGATCGTCGGCATCCCTGAAGTTGATGCGATTGCTTTTCCCATTCATGAACTGCGCCGCAAAGAAATCACCATCCTCAATATACGGCGGCAGGCCCACTGCACTCAGAAAGCCATCGACCTGCTTGCCAGTCGTCGTGTGCAGATGGATTATCTTGTCACCCACCGGTTTTCCCTGGATGATACACAGGCGGCCTTTGATCTCGTCGCGAATTACCGAGACGGCGTGATGAAGGCGATGATCATGATCGAGGGGAACGTGGGGTGAGTGTGTTACGGGAACCATGGATACTCAGCAATTCGTCATCGGTCTCGACTGCAGCACCACCAGCGTAAAGGCGCTTGCCGTCGACGCGAACGGGAAGGTCGCTGCACAAGCCCAGGTGGCGATTCCGCTGACCTCTCCCCGCCCGGGCTGGTACGAGCAGGATCCCGGTGATTGGTGGCGCGCATCACGCTCCGCTTTGAAGGGAGTTGCTCGCCAGATCAATCCTGCAACCATTCGTGCCATCGCCATCGCCAACCAGCGTGAAACGTTCGTCCCGCTTGGTGCAAACGGCACAATTCTCCGTCCTGCCATCCTCTGGCTGGACGAGCGATGCAAGGGCGAGGTTGAGACCTTCGCGAAGAAGGTTGGCAGGAGCGCAATTCACCGGATCACCGGCAAGCCTCCGGACTTCGCGCCTGTCGTTTACCGGCTTGCCTGGCTAAAGAAGCATGAACCGGAACTGTTCGGTCGGATCCGCAAAGTCTGCGATGTCCATACGTATGTAGTATGGAGACTCACGGGCTCCTTCAAGACGAGCTGGGCCAGCGCAGACCCGCTCGGACTCTTTGCGTTGAAGTCCAAACGCTGGAGTCCGAAAATATTGAATGCGCTGGGGATGCGGGAGGGTCAGATGCCCGAAGCGTTTCGGCCGGGGACCATTCTCGGCCGGATCTCGAAACACGCCGCCCGCGAAACAGGACTGGAGCGGGATACCATGATCGTCGCAGGCGGAGGCGACGGACAGTGCGCCGGTCTTGGTTCGGGAGCGCTTTCCTCCCGTCGCGCATACCTGAATCTTGGTACCGCCATCGTCGCAGGGATCTATGGCGAGCAATACAACATCAGTACTGCCTATCGAACGATGTGCAGCTGCAGCGGAAACGGGTATTATTACGAATGCAGCCTCCGCGCGGGGACGTTTGCGATCGATTGGCTTCTCCGGCATATCCTGAACGTCGAACCCTCACGGCATCCTTCCATCTACAAGGAACTCGAAGCAGAGGCGCGGTCGGTAGCGCCCGGGAGCGACGGACTCCTCCATCTCCCGTATCTTACCGGTGCGATGAATCCCCATTGGGATATGAGTGCACGGGGCGCGTTTGTCGGACTTTCTGCGGCGCACCATCGAGGACATCTGTACCGATCTCTTCTTGAAGGCATCGCGTTCGAGCAGCTGCTCGCTCTTCAATCTGTCGAGCATGAACTCGGCAAGCATGTCCGCGAAATCGCCGTGATCGGGGGAGGGGCGGCAAATGAGCTGTGGTGTCACATCCTTGCCGATGTCACTGGAAGGACCCTCCTCTTCCCGAAGACCACCGAAGCGTCTGCTCTCGGCGCCGCGATGACAGCGGCCGCGGCGGCCGGTTGGTACTCATCGATTGAGGAGGCGGCCGCGGCAATGACGTCCATAGAACGCGAACTACGCCCTGATGTGCGGAATCAAAAATTCTACCGGCGGTTGTTCCCGGCCTACCGGAAGCTCTACCCTTCCCTCAGGCCGTTTTCCTCTTGAGCTGTTCCTCCAGCGTTTGAATCTCCCGCTCAATCGGCGCGAGCTTTTCCTCGCGCATTTTTCGCAGAATTGCGACTTCGGTCCCCTTTTGCATCATTTCAAGCATGCTTCTCACCCCCCGGTATTCTCGTCTCAGTTGACTCAGCTTCTTCTCAAGAGCTTCGTTCGAGTCCATGGAATCCTCCGATCGCCGTCCATGCATGTACGACATTTTTGTCGTATAAGCAACTGCGGGGAGGAGATGGCCGTGGCTACCGGTCTTTGAAGAGCGTATGGCCTTTGACGAGCCAGGAGGTCCCGAAGGCGATGAGCGCAACCGATTCGAGGATGAGAACGGGATTGCATCGCGCGAGCACGGTGTCGCGGAGGGTGAGCGTGTACATCGTGATGCTGATGATCGCGAGGATCATGATCCACCCGCAGGACCGATAGATCATGTTCCGTCGCCGTTTGTCTTTTCCCAGCGGTCCGGGACCTTTTCGCGTGAAGAGGAAGAGCGAAAAGAAGGCAAGCGAGAAGAAGAACAGCGCCCCGAACGCGAGATGGATGTACCCGGAAATGTCGTCGTCGACAAGGAACACGCCGACTCTGACCACTTTTCCGGAATACATCGAGGTGGGAAAAACCAGCATGCCGAGGGCAAACACGCCGCTCAGATTCCCAACGATATCATCGATCACGTCGTAGCCACGGTAGGTCATCAGGAAGAGGGCCACGACCGAGAGCATGCCGACGAATACATCCCGCATGTTCGTGTAGTAATATCCACTGATGGAGCCCTGGATCCCATGTCCATCCTGGATGAACCCGCCGGCAATGACGCAAATGGGTAAACCGATCGCAACAACACCAATGACTCGGCGGATCGTCATATAGGAAATAATGAGACGTCTATTCTGTTCGAGTGTCATTGACGGATCCTGGAAACACGGAGAGGCCTGGTGGAGGAAGGTTTCTCGAAGCAGTTGGGGAAATGCACAGGTACGTCATCATACAGCAGTCAAGGCCGGTTGGCCTTACACGACGGCAAACCCAAAATCGGCAAGGTACGACATCAATTTGTCCTTCTCATACGGTTTCACGAGGTAACCGTCGCAGTGCTTGATTGCTTCGACGACGTAGGTCTTGTCATTGAGCGCCGTGGTCATGATGACCCGGATGGATTTCCCTTTGCCTCCCGCAGCCGCTTCCAGGGCGCGGATCTTTCGCAGAACGGAAAGCCCGTCCAGCTTCGGGAGCATGATATCGAGGCACACGAGGTCGAACGGGTTCCCGGCATTCAGCGCCGAAGCGAACGCCGAGACGCCTTCTTCCCCGTCGGCAGCCATGTGGACTTCGCCGTATGCCATGAGCATTCGTCGAAGAATCGTCCTGCTGACGTAGTCGTCTTCAACGATCAACGCTCGCATGCTCTCTCCGTTGCATCGTTGCAGGGACTCAGTGGGCGCTTGATGCCATTGCGCGGGGCCGCGGAGGGCCCTGATTCAGGATACCGGTCATCGCCGTTTCTGCACATCATATGAGGGGGATTCGAATGAAGGGTTTAATCGTTTCCGATACAGTTAGTTAAAGATACCGGAGTACGATGCGAGAATCAACTGTCTCGGGGCATCGGCGATCACCCTCTCTGAACGCCGGACGATACTTGTGCGATCGGATCTATCGATAATTCTGGAATGCCGCACCATGGTCTCTTCACACCTGCTCTCCCATTCACACGCTCTCGCCTCCCATCATCTGCAAGAAATACTCTGCGACAACAACCCCGTCCCTGCCAGAGTTCTGCAGGGGAAACCGGAACGATGGACCATTCGTCGGCATCGAGATCACATGAAACGCAGTTGCTTTCCGTCTTATGCAGACGCGCATCCTTGCAAGGGGGACAGGGCTCTCAAGGGTCCTTCCTGACTCAATGCGAGGACGGCCAGTGCGATTATGCACAAGGGATTCGAAGCTGTGAATCAGCGCCTCGGACTTTCACGGAAGATGACGGAAAACCGGGGGAGGAGGGAATACCGGACAAATACAGGCCTACTATTAGTAAAAAAATGCGAATTCTTCCGTCGGGTTCAGACCCGGGTCTGACCCCGGCCTATCTGCTCAATTATTAGATTCTTCTTGAATTTCTTCCCTCATTTGATTAATATCGACGCCATCTTCCGATAGTGCCATGCCACCGGGCATGCTTGCCTATCGCCGACCTTCGGGAATTGTTCTTTGACAACCGTCAGCGCTTTGCGACATCTCATTCAACCAGGAGGATTTATGAAGAGTCGAACGATGTTCCATCGCAGAGGTGTTCACACGCACTTCAACAGCATTCTCCACTCCCTTGAGTTGCTGGCTTACACGGTTGTTGTTGCATCCCTCCTTCAGGGCTGCGGTGGGTCGTCGAATGTCCGTCAGACCGAAACACGCCTAAACATCCCGAATCCCAATCCCCCCCTCACACTTCCCACCGACGAGATCAAAGCGCTCCCGAAAACGACGAGGTTCTTAATCCTCGGGAAGTTGATGTATGCGTCCGAGTTGAATGGACTCGCGAAGTTCAAGAACGCGCACGGCATTCCCACAAGCTTCGTTGACCTCGAGAGCATCCAGGCATTCTACGGCCCGGGTGATGCCGCCGAGCGGGTAAAGCGCGCTATCGCCAATGCCTACATCAATGCGGAAGTTCGCTATGTCATGCTGGTCGGTGACGCTTCGCAGTTTCCGGTGCGGCATAAGTTCATGAACATTGGACGACAGTTCGGGCGACCCGACGGCAGCATGGGAGACGGCTGGTGGCAGGACGGTTCTTATACCCCGACCGACCATTATTACGCGAATCTCTTCCACCATAGCTTCACGGGAAATTTCGAAACGCTCGATATGTCAAAGTTCGATAACTGGGATGACAACGGGAACGGACGCTACAACGAGCAGGTCTGGGAGTGGGACCCGAAGCAGCTCGACCCGAACAATCCCCTCAACTCTGTGACCTACAACCCCGACAAAGTCGACGCGTACCCGGACATCGCCGTGGGACGGCTTCCCATCCATGACGCGAACGATCTGAAGATCATCGTCGACAAGATCATGAAGTACGACAACGGGATGATGCTCCCGGGGACGAAACGAGGGCTGGCACTCGCCGCAGGCGGGACGTACCCCGGATCGGACAATCTGCTTGACGGAATTCTCTCGTATAATTCCGTCGGCAATATCATCGGCCAGGACAATATTCTGAAGTTCGGATTCAACTTCCCCGAGAACAAACGCCAGTTTACCAACGGGTGGATGCCCGGGAGTTTTCCGTCACTCAGAAACGCGATCAATAACACGTGGGGATTGATTTACCTGGGGCACGGCTATGCCGCCGGGTGGGACATGTCCGATCTCACGATTCCCTTCAACGGGAGCGAAGTGGCAAAGTACCTCGGCCAACTCTCCTTGCCTGTCGTCTTCGGCATCGGCTGCGAGACGGGGGCATTCAAGCCGACCATTCCCATCGGCATGTATCTCGGGGTGTATAACGACACGGTGTGGTACTACCAGTTCTCGCACGACGTGATTTGGAAGAGCTCCCAGACCAATCGCACGATGCCCGACCCCAACCAGCCGATGAAGAACCTTCCCACGATTCTCGAGGAACCCGGGCCGTACGACCTTCCTGACCAATCCGATCGGACATTCGCCTGCCCGTGGCTTTTTCAGAAGAATGAAGGCGGGGGTATCGCGTACTTCGGGGAGACGGTTGTCTGCGAGGACTACCATGGCAGGGATCTGGTGGCCCGCGTCATGGATGCGTATGCCCACGACAAGAACAGCCCGGTCCTGCTGGGTGACATCTGGCTCGCCGGGCAGCGAAAGTACTGGTCGGATTTCCGCACTGACACGGGCGTGTTCCACAATCCGAGAAGCTATCTCTGCATCATGACGTTTTTCGGGGACCCGACACTGCGGATCCCCGACAGTCCCAGCCGCTGAACAGCGGGGAAGGCGTTACTGCTTCACCAATTCGACACGGCGATTCTTCGCGCGCCCATCTTCCGTATCATTCGTGGCAACCGGAGCGTACGGGCCCGCGCCGAACGATTTCAACCGTGCTGCGGCGATGCCATTATCCCGCACAAGCGCTTGCATGACGGCATCGGCGCGGTCCTGGGAGAGTTTCATGTTCGGCGCGAGTCCACCGACGTTATCGGTGTGACCAACGACATACACGTTCAGCGTCGCGTCATTGTTCAGAAGCTTCGCAATCTCGCCGATGGCTTGCTGTGATTCGACTTTGAGCAGCGACTTCCCGGTATCGAAGTAAATTCCATAGACCGCGACATGCCCTGTGGCCTTGATGTCGTTCGAGAACACATCGGCATTCGCCTCAATATCCTGCTTCATCGCCTGCCGTTCGACGATCGTCATCCCGTACTTCCCTGTAAACTCCGCCCAGACTTCAATCCAAAAATCCTTCCCGTCCTTGGGAATACGAATGGTCTCCCTCGATTTGTCCTGGAACACCACTTTGCCGCCGAGTTTCACTGCTGCATTTTCGAAGTTCCTCAGGATCTGAATCTCGCTCGGTTTTGACTTGACGGATGCCTGCGGATAATATGTGATCTTCCAGTACTTGCCCTCCACCTGTTCCGTCTTTCCCGCCCCGATCTTGAACGCGTAGACGTTGAACTCCTTCTCATCACAATTGTAGAGCCAGGAGTTGGGCATGCGCGTAAAAAGAGGGTGGTCCTTGCAATTCGGATTGTCTTTCTGTTGCGCAAATGCCGGCATGGAACACAGGATTATCCCGAGCAAAACAAGCAGAGGGGTTTTCATGGCGTTTTTCTCTCGCTGGTATGACGCTGGGTGGAATGGTCGAAGGGGATGAAAAGAGCAGGCGTGTGGACAACGACCGATGCGACGGAATGTAGGCCGAAACTGCGGGAAAAGCAACCGTCCACTCATCCCCCCGGGATGCATTCTGTCGTTCGATTCCGACGTTCTGTCCGCCGTTCCTATCCTCGCCGGCATTTCCGTCGTATGTTGATCAAGACAGAAATCACCTCACGGTTTTGGAGGATTCATGAGCACGGCACTGATCGCCACACATAACCTCGCGAAAACGTATAGCCTGGGAAACGTTGAAATCCCCGCCCTGAAAGATGTCTCGCTCACCATGCAGCCGGGAGAATTTGCGACGCTCTCCGGTCCGTCGGGCAGTGGGAAAACCACCCTGCTGAATCTCCTCGGATTGCTCGACGCGCCGTCCACGGGCCGGATCATGTTCGACGGTGTGGAACTGCACTACCGCGGAGGACTTGATTTGCACCGGCTTCGCCTCGAAAAGATCGGCTTCATCTTTCAGACGTTTAATCTCATTCCGGTCCTGTCGGCCTATGAGAATGTCGAGTATCCCCTGCTCCTGACGCGCAAATCAGCACAGCAGCGGAAGGAGGCGGTGGAACGGACCCTCCGCGCCGTCAAACTCTGGGAGTTCCGGAAGCATAAACCGAACGAGATGTCCGGCGGCCAGCGACAACGCGTCGCCATTGCCCGGGCACTCGTGAACGAACCCCGGTTCGTCCTCGCGGATGAACCGACGGCAAACATCGACTCCGTCACGGCGGCTGAGATCCTGGATCTGATGCGCACGTTGAACGATGAACAGAAGGTGACTTTTCTGTTTTCCACGCATGACCCCGTTGTCGTCGGGTATGCAAAACGCATTCTCAGGATCCATGACGGCATGCTCATCCAATAACCATCGGCGCTGGAGGTATTGTCATGTTCAAGTTCATGCGGCTCGCGGCAAAGAATGTCTTCCGCAATACCCGCCGGACGATCATCACCGGGCTCGTATTGGTGTTCGGGGCAACCGCGCTCCTGCTTGCCGGAGGGTTCATCTCCTTCTCCTTCCGTGGGCTCCGTGAGAACACCATCCACGGGGAGCTCGGACACCTCCAGGTGTACAACAAGGACTTCTTCGACAAAGAAGAGGAACGACCCCTGCAGTACGGCCTCGATGATGCCGATTCCCTCAAGCGCCGTCTCGGAGTCATGCCGCACGTGCTCTATGCGATGTCGCGCGTCGAGTTCATGGGACTCATTTCCAACGGCGACAAGTCCGTGATCTACATGGGCAGGGGGATCGAACCGGGGATGGAATCCCGGTTGACAGATTACTCGAGGTCGATCGACACCGGGAGTTTCCTTGGAGACCGTCAGGCGGCACCGGTTGACGCGGAAGTGATCCTCGCACGGGGCCTCGCGAAGTCGCTGCATGCCCGGGTCGGCGATTACCTTACCCTGATGTCGACCACAACGAAGGGGGCGTTAAACGCGATGGATGTCCGCGTCGCAGGGATCTACTCCACCGGCATCCCCGAATACGATGAGCGTGCACTGATGGTGCGCCTCGAAACCGCACAGCAACTGCTGAATACGGCGAGGGTTTCCAAACTTGTTGTCGTGCTCGATAATACGGACAACACCAACAGCGTTGCCGCCTCGATCGCCGGGAGCTTCCCGGGCATCACGCTGCGCCGTTGGGATCAGCTCGCGACCTTCTATCAGGCGGTCGTCCGGCTCTACAACGCGATCTTCTTCTTCCTCGGCGTGATCATCTTTATCGTCGTGGTCTTGAGCTGTTCGAACACGATGATGATGTCGATTTTCGAGCGAACGAAGGAAATCGGCACCCAGCTTGCGGTGGGAACATCGCGGATCCGGCTCCTCCTGAACTTCCTGTACGAAGGGTTGACGATCGGCATCCTGGGAGGATTGGCCGGTCTCGCCCTGGCCTTCGCGTTGAGCGCATTCATCAACCACGCACAAGTCATGATGCCTCCCCCGCCTGGTTCGACGCGGGGCTATCCCCTCATGGTCGATATCGTTCCGTCGTTGTTCCTCGGCGTGTTCGTCGTGATGGCGTTGATGACGGTACTTTCAACCATCCTCCCGGCTCTGAAGGCTTCACGAATGAAGATCGTCGACGCGCTCGGACACATCTAAAAAGGAAGAAGGACATGAATTGCCCAACGTTGCTCATCGCGATGCTCGCTCTCGGCCCTTTCCTCGTGCCGACCAAGGCTGTAGGCGGAGGCCCGTCGCTCCCCAATCCAGAAGCGCTCCTGCGTCGATCAGATGTCACCCGGAACGCCTGGGAGACTTTCAGTAACACGACCGTCATACGGAACTACGAGGACGGACAGCTGAAAGACGAAGGGTCGTTCGAAGTCTCGATCAAAGGCGCATCGAAGACGCTCGTCAAATTTCTCGATCCCGACGTGAAGGGCGAGTACCTCCTGATGCTGGATGATGCCATGTGGATCTACCTGCCGAACACGCGCAAGCCGATCCGCATAACGCCGCTGCAACGCCTCCTCGGGAATGCTTCCAACGGCGACGTCGCCCGGACACACTACGCGGAAGACTATTCAGCCACCGCGATACGGGAGGACATTCTGGACGGCACTCCCTGTTATGTGCTCGAGCTTTCGCCACGACGCGACGGCGCCACGTACAACCGCATTACATACTGGATCGGCAGGGACAGCGAGCAACCGCGGAGGGCCGAAATCTACCTCGCCTCGGGAAAACACTACAAGACGATCGAATACGACAGGTATACTCGGGTGGAGGGGCATCTCCTCCTTCAACAAATGACCATTGTTGACAGGCTGCGCGAGGGAAGGAAGACCATCATGAGCTTTTCCGACTATCGGCAGCGCGACCTTCCGGACAAGTATTTCAACAAAGACTATATGGAGAACCTGCGATGAGGTCCTGGAGTGCGGGTTTCGTCATGATCCTTCTGCTCATGGCATCTGCCTCTTCGTCCGGGCAGTCCATCGAGTACCGCGCGACGATCGTCGATGAGGGGAGCTATCTCGACCCGAATGTGACCACTCCGCTCAACTGGTCGAACAGCCTTCTCCCGCAGGCATACTGGTCCAACATTGGAACAGCGGCTCTCGCACTGAGCACAGGGATTGTGGCCGGGACGTTTGGTCTCTCCACCTCAACGACGAATCGCGTGGGTCCATCCTACGCCGCTTCGATCCACGAACTCTCCGCCGACATCTCGCTGTCCGACAACGTCAATCTTCTCATCGGGAAAAAGATCTTGAAGTGGGGAACCGGCTATGCGTTCAATCCGACAGGAGTGATCGAGCCCCAGCGGTCTCCGTCCGATCCCACGGATCGACTCTCCCAAAATGACGGGAGAACGCTTGTGTCGCTCACGGCCTATTCGAGAACGAGCTCGTTCACGTTCGTTTATGTGAACGATGCCGTGATATCCACCCGCGCGTTTCAGTGGGGCGCTCAAGAAGCGGCGGTGCGTGCCTATTTCTTCCTGAACGGCCTTGACCTTTCGCTCGTGGGCCACTACCGAGAATTCGACCGGCTTCAAATAGGCGGAAACGGATCCTACGTTATCGGCGACAATCTCGAGCTGCATGCCGAATTCTTGGGACAACGGGGGTCATCCCTGAAGATCCACCCGATCATCCTGACCGATAATGCATCGCAGGTGTTTCTCTCGGATCCGACGGCCCCGCTGTTCGATCGATCGTCAAAGCTCTTCCTGAAGATGTTGCTCGGAGGACAGTACACGTTTGACAACGGCATCAACGTCATCCTGGAATACTATCATAATGATGAAGGTTTAAGCGGGAAGGAATGGCAAAGATGGATGAACTTTGTTACGTTTCACAATGCCGTCCTTCAGGGCACGACTGCGGTGGATGAATCCCTCCAGCCATTGTCCCGGGCCAATCTGTACTGGGCACTCAGCACACTGTCCCCCCGGGGGACGTTACGGGATTACATCTTTGCGAGAGGATCCTGGTCCGACGAGCCTTGGAACACGGAAGCGATCGCCTTTATCGACATCGATGATGGCGGGAGTCTGACAGTAGTGCCGACATTGAGCTGGCAGGTGTCGAAGTTCGCCTCAATCTATACGCGTGCAGCGGCATATTTCGGCGGACGAGGCACCGAGTTTGGTTCCCTGTTCACAAAGTCTTCCCTCACGATCGGATTTCAGATTCAGGTATGAGCAAACGCGCCTTCCTCCAGACCTTTGCGTACTGCTTTTTGATCACGACGGTAATAGCCGCCGGCTTTATTCTCGTCGACCCGCTCCGCTGGGCGGATCATCTCATCGAAGCATTTAGCTTTTCCTTCGCGATTGGCTACGCGATATCTTTCCTGGTCAACCGATTCGAACGACAATTCCGGGCCCGCCACCCGTTCGTCCGTGCGTCGGGCTTGCTTGCCCTCTTTTTGATCGGCGGAACAATTGGGACGGCCGTCGCGTATGCCCTCCTGACCGCCGCGCTCGGGATGCACATTCAACCCTGGTGGCCGTTGTTCCTCGTGAACCTCGTCCTTTCGGCGGTATTCGGCACGACCGCCGTCGTGTACTTCTCCCTCCGCGCCCGCACCGAGAAGCTGGCGGTGGAACTCAAAGCCCGAGAGATCGCCGAAGAGAAACTCGTCCGTTTGAAGACCGAGGCGGAACTCGCGGCGTTACAGGCCAAGGTGGATCCGCATTTCCTGTTCAACACACTCAATTCGATCGCCAGCCTGATCTCCGACAATCCGGCCGGAGCAGAATCAACGATTGAAAAGCTCTCGAACCTCTTTCGCTACACGCTTCATCATTCCGCGACTGCGACGGTAAGACTCCATGAGGAGCTTGAAATCGTCAGGGCGTATCTCGAGATCGAAACAATACGGTTCGGGAAGCGCCTGCACTTCGATATCCGGGCGGAGGAGACGTTGAGCAACTTCGACGTGCCCGCTTTCCTCATCCAGCCCCTCGTCGAGAACAGCATCAAGCATGTTATCGCGAAGTCGGTCCAGGGAGGATCCATCAGTATCGCGGTTTTCCGCAGGGATGGAATGTGCGTGATCGGCGTCCGGGATTCGGGCCCGGGGTTCATTGAAATGCCGAGCGATACGGGGTTCGGCTTGAAAGGGATCCGCGAACGTCTCAGGTTGATGTACGGCGACAAGGGCGCGCTGCAAATCGGTCAGCCGCCGACGTCAGAAATTCAGATTCTCATCCCGCTTGGTTGACGAACCACCATGCCGACACGCGCAGTCATAGTGGATGACGAGGAACTCGCACGGAAACGATTGCGACGATTGTTGAAACGATACGAAGATTCCATCGAGATTGTTGGAGAGGCCTCGAATGGAGACGAGGCGGTCGCGGTCATCGCTGCTGCACACCCCGAGGTCGTCTTCCTCGACGTGCAAATGCCCGGACCGGATGGATTTGAGGTGCTCCGGCGACTCACCGTCAAGCCGATCATCGTCTTCGTGACTGCCTACGATCAGTACGCCCTCCGGGCGTTCGAGGAAAACTCTGTGGACTACCTCCTGAAGCCCGTCGAGCAGGCGAGGTTGGATAAAACCATCGAGAAGATACGGCGGATGAACGCCGGCGGGACATCTTCCGGTGGTGAGGCGATCGGACGTCTCCTATCCCTGCTTGCCCGCGAGCCCCTTCGCAGGATCAAAGTGCAGGTGGGAGAGAAGATCTACTTGATCGATATCGACGAGGTGTCGTATTTCGAATCGAGGGAGAAATACACGTACCTTCACACCGTCGACAAAGAATATGTGATCGATGAAACGCTCGGGGAGCTTGAGCGAAAGCTCGACCCCAAGACCTTCATCCGCGTCCACCGCGCCCACATCGTGAACGTTCGATTTATCCGTGAACTCGTCAAATGGTTTGCGGGCCGCTATAAACTCCGCCTCGCGGACAAGAACGCGACGGAACTCGTGGTCAGCAGAGGCTACACGCAGAATATACGACAGCTTTAGCCGAACTTCCGCTTAGAGTATGCAGTAAGAAGTAGGCAGTAAGCAGGAACCATTGGCAATTGGCAATCGTTCGCATAGTCCAAAAGTCCCCCCCTCTCCCATTCTCCCTCTCTCCCTGCCGCTCCTTCGCAATTGAGTCCTGCCTCAGGAAAGCGCCTGTTGGATATTCTTGCACTCGTCGGTCGGACGCGCAAATAGCTTGCGGTGAGTCGACCGACGATGGTGCTTTCATCTACGCATGCGACCACCCACCCTACCGAACAATTCTCCCGTCCAAGAGATTGACAATCCTCGACCCGTAGGTCGCATTCTTCTCGGAGTGCGTGACCTGGACAATCGTTGTCCCCTCGCCGTTGAGTTTCTTGAAGAGATCCATGATCTCTTCCCCCTGTGCGGAGTTCAGATTCCCCGTCGGCTCGTCCGCCAGGATCAGCTTCGGCTTTGTAATGATCGCGCGCGCAACGGCGACGAGTTGCTGCTGACCGCCCGAGAGCTGGTTCGGGAAGAGATCTTTCTTTGCCACGATCTGAAATCGGTCGAGGGTGTCGCTGACAAGACTCTTCCGTTCGTCGGACTTGATCTTCTTGTACAGAAGCGGGGTATCGAGATTTTCATACACCGTCAGGTCGTCGATCAGGTGATAGCTCTGAAATACGAATCCAATATTGTTCTTATGGAGATTGGATTTCTGCTTTCCGTTGAGCGTGTGCACCGCCTCGTCACAGAAGTAATACTCGCCTTCCGATTCTTCATCGAGCATGCCCAGGATGTGGAGGAGCGTCGACTTTCCCGAACCGGACGGGCCCATGATGGAGACGAATTCTCCCGACTTCACCTCAAGGTTCACGTCCCGCAGGACATAGGTTTTGACGAAACTGTTGGTGTACCATTTGGAGATGTGCGAGAGTTTGATCACGGTCAATCCTTGATTTGCGGGTGAACGTAGCCTGAATTGGTTTCGCTTACGCGCCTGAACATGAGCGGAATAGCTGCATCTGTCGGCATCCCGATCTGCATGAGCTGCCAGTTCTTGTCGTAGCCGTTCATCATGCGTTTGAGCCCCTCGACGCGTTCCTCCGACGGCTGGCACCAGTCGCGCCAATGGAAGACCTCGAGGCGATACTTGAATTGCCGCTTGTGCCCGTTGACCGTAACGTCGACCTCGACGAAGTTCTCCGTGTCGACGGGTGGAATATCAATAGGTATGATCATGGGTTCGATCTCGCTTGGTTGTCTGTCTCAATTGTCGGTCTTGAGGTCGGCGATGGATGACATTCCGCGGAAATTCATCTCGTTCTGCAATCGGCAATTTGCAGTCGTCTCACTCATACTCCAACGCATCCACCGGATTCGCCGTGGTACCCATGGTTCCCCCAAATCACGGTCGGGTGTAATCGGTCTTCTCAAAAGCAACGGAAAGGGTTACAATGAATCCTCATAATACTCGTACACAAGGGGAAAACGTTTTGCGTTTTCAGTTCCCGGCTCAACGTAATACAATTGCAGAAGGCTGTTCTCGTCCTTCTGAAAGTATTCAATCCGAACAGGATAAAAGCCCTTTTGCAGCGGAAGAATGAACGATTGTACACTTTCGGCAGAACGAACGCCATCGTTGTCAATAAGAAGTCTATCGCCGAGGAAGAGCCGCGAGCCGTCGTTTGAAACAAGCGCGAACACATAGTAACCATCGTGGGCAATTTCGAAATAGCCGTCAAATCGACATCCAAAATTGGTTTTCGCCGGGAGTGTGCTGAGAGCAAAAGTACTGTCAGCAACGCCTGTCTTGACAGGTTTCAGTTTCTTGAAGTCAGGGAGTTTTTCCCAGCTCCCTTCGTAGTACGAATACCTGAGGCCTCCTGAAGTGAGATTCTTCGGTTTTGGGATTGATGCGAATGGTTTGCCTAAATCGAATTTGCCTTTGGCCGTCTTATCGTATCTTCCAGTGATTGAAAATGACTTTATGACTAATTGTGCCGGGCCTGTTACTAAAAAGTGTGGCTCAACTTTCTTGGAGCTCCTGTCCGGTTCAGCACCATCGACAGTATATCGCAGTTCCGGGTAGCTATTATCCACGAATACCGGAACTGGTTTGTCTTTCAGGAGAATACCATTCATCGGATGAAAAATGAGTGGAGCATCGGAATAACCTGAGTAGACGAATTTTATCCCGTCATACATTGCCTTCAGTCTCACGGAATTATGTTTTTCATTCGGATACGTCGCCATATCCCAATGCAGGTTTTTGGGCGCTCTCGCTCGAAGGAGCGAGTCCAGATACCCAATTGACTGATTCTGAGAAGTACCGGCGATCCAAAGAACCTTATCCGACGTAAGAGTACTCAACTTCTCGGGAAGCATCTTGATGAGATAATCATCATTCCACCTAAACGGAGGATCAGTCGCGTAGTATGATTCAAATACTTGCGGTTCAGTTAGCAACGCATACAACACGAACAAGCCGCCATAGGAGTGTCCGTAAATCGAATTGGATCCATTGGTCGGATACTTACTGTTGATATATGGTATCAATTCACTCTTTATGAATGAAAGGAAATTGCCCGCGCCTCCTGAAATCGCAGGCTCAGGAACGTGCACCGGCAAGAAATCCCTGTCGCGCTGGTTCACCTGGTCAAAGTATTTGTTCGGGATTCCAACGATGATCGCCGGAGGGACATAATGTTCGCCTTGCGCGAATGTGTAAATGTAGGAGAACAGATCCGTTGCCCACTCTCCGTCCGTTACGTATATCACTTCATATTTGTCAGCCGATCCGGGCTTATACGCTTCGGGCAACACGACCTTCAGTGATCGTTGTTCTTTAAGAATGCTGGAAGAGATTGAGTCGCTTATTCCAGAATGCTCTTGTGCATAGGCGGCGCAAAAGGCCTGCGTCATGAGGAGCAATGCAAACGACAGCGTCAATGACAGAATGGTTTTCTGTCATGATGATCAGATCCTTTCGCTTGTTAGAGAAGTATCCATGTCCAAGTTCCAACGAGAGTCGAATCTTGAGGAGCGATTTCGTCATTCATACCTCAGCGATTCCACCGGATTCGCCGTCGCTGCACGCAATGCCTGCAGGCTCATCGTCAGACCTGCTATCACCAGTGTCACAAATCCGGTGACGACCAGAATATCAATCCCTATCTCTGTCCGGTACGCATATGACTCGAGCCATCTGGTCAGCAACAGAACGGACAGCGGGCAGGCGATCAGGTTGCCTGCGAGGACGAGCACCAGGAACTCCTTCGTACACAACCGGAAGATATCCGGGATCGTTGCTCCGAGAACTTTGCGTACACCGATCTCCTTCGTCCGCTGAAGGATCTTGAGTGAGACAAGCCCGAAGAGCCCCAGACCTGCCAGCACCATGGCCAGCACGGAAAAGACTTCGATGATCCGTCCGACGTTCTCTTCCGATGCATACTTTGCATCAAATTGATCTTTCACAAAAGCATACTCAAACGGCGATCCGGGGAAGACCTTGTTCCATTGCTCCCTCAGGAATCCAAGACCATCGCCGATCTTCGTCGGGTCCAGCCTGGCTGACAGAAAAGTAAATTGATACTCGTCAGCAGCATAGCGGTAGATGATCGGGTCGATGGCATTTTGCAGAGATGTAATATTCATGTCCCGAAAAACGCCGATGACGCGCAGGGGGTGATGTTCGTGGATATACCAAAGCTGATTGCCTGCTGCGTCCTTCCAACCGAGTGCCTTCGCCGCACTCTGATTGATGATCACGGCGTCATACTTGTCCGTTCCATGTTCCGGTGAGAAGTTCCTTCCTTCGGCCAGCGATGCAGAATAGGTCTCGAGGAAGTTCTCATCGATGGACGAAACCGTCATGGCAATAGCCTGCGCATCGCTTGCTCCAACCGGGACGACTCGAAACGTGTTGTTGAAGTAGTCACCCGGGACATTTTCCGACACCCCAACGGACGCTATTCCATGGGCGGACATTCCGTTTGTGACCGCATTCCGATACGCCTGCATCCTGTCAAACCGATTCACCTGCCCCGGCGTCCTCAACGACACCGCAACGACGTGCTCCGGCCGGAAGCCCAGATCATGGTTTTTCATGAACGCGATTTGCCGGCTGACAACGATCATGCTGGTAATGAGAATCGCGGCGATGATGAACTGTCCCACCACCAGAAGATTTCTGACGATCCCGCTCTTTCGGACCGAGAAAGAATCCGCGATCCCGTGGGCACGCCGGGAAGCGGACAGAACAATCGCGGGATAGCTTCCGGCAACCAGACCGGTCAGGATGCCGAACCCGAGAAGCTTCAGACTCCCGCCAAGGGTGAACAGCGGATAGAGATCGATCTGCTTTCCCGTCAGCGACCGAAATTCGTTCAGCGACAATTCCGCCAGCGCAATCCCGATCACCAGCGATAGACAGCTCATCAGAACGGATTCGCCGAGCAATTGCATGGCGACCTGCATTCGTCCTGCTCCCAGAACCTTCCGAACGCCGATTTCCTTCGCCCGGTCGGCATATTGCGCAATTGCGATGTTCGCGAAGTTCACGCACGAGATGAGGAGAATGGCTCCGGCGATGACCAGCAGGACAAGGAGGAACCGCCGTGAGACCGGCGGGACCATGTCATATTGCACGGCGGAATTGAGATGGATGTCCGTAAGGGGTTCCAGGACCAGGGATGTCCCTTTCTTCAGAAAATCCGGCATGTGGTTTTGGACGACCTTTGGCAACTGGTCCCGCAATTCCTGCGCCGTCATTTTGTCCGACAGCGCAACGAAGGTGTACGTCCCCCAGGAATACCATTTCTCCTCAAACCCGGGATCAACTCCCATTGCGCACGACTGCGGGGAGAAGAACATCAAAGTTGATGCTTGAATTCACCGGAAAGTTGGCCAGGACCCCGTTGACCATGTATTCCGCGTTGCCGATCGTCAGCGTCCTGCCCATCGGATCAACGTCGCCGAACATCTTCTCGGCGAACCTTTCTGTCACGATGACCGAACCGGGATTTTCGAGCGCATGGCGAGGGTCCCCCTTGAGGAACGGAAAATGGAAGAGATCGAAGAATGAGGGATCACTACAGTAGACCGGTTCCTTGAACGACTTGTCACCGCTCGTCACCCAGGATTCGTTGAAGAATAGTCGGGCAATTGTGAACATCCCCGGGTAGTCGGTTTGCAGCGCCCGGGGGAGAGGGTCCGGAGCGGAAGCAAGCAGCGTCTCCGTGGTATTGCCCGGCGATATTGATCGTGTCGAGATCCTGTAGATGTCGGCCGCGTTGGAGTGAAACGTATCGTAGGTCATCTCGTTGGACACGTACGAGAAGATCAGGATGAAACTCGCGGCACCGACGGACAATCCCGCAAGGTTGATGAAGGAATTCATTTTATTCCTCATCAAGTTCCGAATCGCGACCCTGACATAGTTCTTCAGCATGATCTTCCTCCGATCGTTAAACATCGCGGTGCAGGAGTAGTGGTCCGTCGAGGGTGTCACTCGTAGCGGAGTGCTTCGACCGGATTCGCAGAAGCCGCCTTGATTGCCTGATAACTCATCGTCGCGACGGCAATCACCAGCGCTGCCGCGCCCGCGCCGACGAAGACGCCGATCCCCAGCGATATTCTGAATGCAAATCCTTGAAGCCAAGCGTTCATAAAATAGTATGCAATCGGCCACGCGAGAACATTCGCAATCACAATCCAGGCGGCAAGGTCCTTCGAAAGCAAATAGATGATTTCGGGTACGGTCGCACCGAGGACTTTTCGTATGCCGACTTCCTTCAGTCGCCTCTCTGCCGCAAATGTTGCAAGACCGAATAGCCCGAGGCAGGAGATGATGATCGCCATCCCGGCGAAGTACCGTGAGAGAACAGAGACGCGTTGTTCCGCGGTATAGAGGGCCTGATAGTCCTGGTCGAGGAATTTGTAGTCGAGCGTAAATCCCGGGTTGAACGTTGCGTAGAACTTCTGCAGTCTGCCGATCGTTTCGGCCTCGTTGCCAGCCTGGATCCTTGCCATGACGACGAGGGGGTTCCGGGGTTCAAGGACGAAGAGAAGCGGCTTCACGGGTTCATGCAGCGACTCGAAGTTGAAATCCGCGGTGACGCCTATGATCTCCCGTTGCTTCCCCCAGAGGTTGACCACTTTGCCGACCGGGTCGTGGAGTCCTATCACCGCAATCGCGGCCTGGTTGAGGATAATTGCAGAGGTGTCGGAACCAAAATTCGAGGAGAAGGCTCGTCCGGCGTTCATGGGGATCCCGAGTGTCTCGATGGAGCCATAGCCGACCCGCTCGACCATGAAGGGGATGTTGGACCCGGCGGGCTTTCCTTCCCAGTCCAGACCGTAGGTCGAGCTGTTGAGCCCGATGATGTTCTGCGACAAGCTTGCCGCAGATACAACCCCCGGGATCCCCCTGATCTCCGCCAGAAACGCATCGAGATGTTCTGCGACGCGTCCTTCGGGCGCAAAATAGAGCAGGTTATCCTTGTCGTAGCCGAGGTTCTTGGCCTGGATGAAATCCATTTGTCTCGAGACAACCAGAATCCCGACGATCAGGATGATAGAAAGAGCAAACTGGAAGACCACAAGTCCCTTTCGCGCCCAGAGTTCAATCCATGACCCCCGCAGGGTCCCCTTCAGCACCACGGCCGTCCGGAAACCGGACAAGTACACTGCGGGATAGCTCCCGGCCACAATGCCGGTGAATAGCGTGATCCCGAGAAAATCGAGAAGCCCGCTTCCGGAGAGGTCGAGAGTCAACTGCTTCCCGGTGATAACGCTGAACTCCGGAAGGACCAGCTCCACGAGGATCAGCGCGAAGATCGATGAGGCCAGGGCCATGAGAACAGACTCGCTCAAGTATTGCATGACGAGCGCAGTTCGCGGCGCACCGACCGCTTTCCGGATCCCAACTTCCTTCATGCGCCCTGTCGCTTTTGCCGTCGAGAGATTCATGAAATTGATGCAGGCGATCAATAGGATGAAGAGGGCTATGGCGGAGAAGACTCTGACGTACTCGATTCTCCCACCGGACTTCACCCCGTTCTCGTATTTGTTATAGAGGTACGAATCAGAGAAGCGGCGCAGGATGAGCGTCACATTTGAGTTCTGATCTTTGCTCTTCAGAAACCCGGCAATCTTCCGGCCGCAGAAACCGGGGTCGACGTCATTTTTCAGGAGGACGTATGTCGCCGGTCCATGGTTTCCCCAGTTGATCGACCTGTGGATCAGATTGCAAAGCGCCAACCACTGGTCATACGACAGGACGAAATCGAACCGCTCGGTCGAATTCTGCGGTACGTCTTTGAAGACTCCGGTAACCATGGGATGCATCGTATAGCTGAGGAACTGCCATGCCATCGTCTTCCCGATCGCACTTGCGGTGGATCCGAAGAGCCGTTTCGCCAGGCCCTCTGAAATCACGACACTGTTATCTCCAGCGATCACCGTCGCAGCCATCCCCGGCGTGAGGGAATAAGAAAAGACCCTGAAGAAATCTTTCGTGGCGAATTGGCCGATCGCCTTTATGTTCTTTTCGTTCGAGGTAAGAACAAAACTCCCGAACCAGGAGGACGGGGTCACATCGGTCGCGTATTCGACCTCCGGGATCTCTTCGGCGAGCGCTTTTCCCAGGAGATCCGGAGTTTCGGGCTGGGTCGTCACACCCCTGGACGTCTGAGCATTTTCCATGACCTGGTACAATCGCGCGTCGTTGACATCGTATGCATCGACGCTCAGTTCATTCTGCACCCACAGAAAGATCAGCAGGACACAGGCCAACCCGGTGGAAAGTCCGATCAAGTTGATAAAGAAAGTGGTCTTGTTCCGCCTGAACACCCGTGAGACCATGAGCAAATAGTGGAGAAGCATAAGTCCGTTCCTAAAGGAAGATGTTATTCGTAGCGCAGAGTTTCCACGGGATTTACATTCGCTGCCCGGACGACCCTGAACCCGACCGTCGCCATCGCGATCACAAACGCCGCGCTTCCGGCGATGACAAAGGGCCAGGAACTCACATCGATTCTGTACGCGAAGTTCCCCAGCCAGGAGTTCATGCCGACGGTCAGCCCGGCCACGTTCATCACCGTAAACGGCGCATTCCGCTTCAGGTTTCGAGCACCCGCTATAGGATAGCTGAGAAGCATGATTCGAATCCTCTTCCTGGATACACCCCTTCACTCATATTTCAGCGCATCCACCGGGTTCGCGCGAACCGCTTTGATGGCCTGATAGCTGATGGTCAGGGAGGCGATCATCAGCGCGACACCTCCCGCCAGCGCAAACACCCACCAAACAATGTCGATGCGGTAGGCGAAGTCCTGCAGCCAGCGTTCCATGGCAACATACGCCAAAGGCCACGCAATGAGATTGGCGATGAGGACGATCCCCAGCAGCTCTCTCGTCAACAGGCTGGTGAGACTCGAACCGCTCGCACCGAGCACTTTGCGGATGCCCAGTTCCTTCGTTCTCTGCTCGGCGGCATACATGGTCAGCCCCAGGATCCCCAGACAGGAGATGAGGATTCCGACGGAAGAGAGGATCGCAAACAGCACCCCCTCCGCCTTGTCACGGCGGTAGTAGGTTTCCAGCCGCTGATCGAGGAAGAACGACGTGAACGGCTGTCCCCCGCTAAAGGCGGTCCATTGGCCCTGCAGGTCGCGAATGATCCCGGGGATATTTCCCCGAACCTTCAATACAAGTCGCGTCGGGTATCCGTGCGACACCATGATCACCATCGGAAGAATACGGAGGTGCAGCGGCTCATAATGGAAATCCTCCGTGACGCCGACAATCTTCAACGGCCGCTCCCCTTCATGAAAGAACCCAACAACAGTTCGGCCGACCGGATGATCATAGCCAAGGAGCTTCGCCGCAGAATGATTGATGATGGCGACGTTCGTCGTGTCGCTTGCGATCTGCCTCGAAAAGAACCTTCCGTCCTCAAGTCTGACGCCAATCATCGAAAGGTACTCATAGTCGACAAAGAGCTGGCGGAACATCATCAGTGCGCTGCGGGACCCGCCTTCGGGACGGTACGCGCCGCTGTTAATGTCGTTGCCCGGAAGGTTCTGGGTGAACGCCGCATCGACGACGCCGGGTCTCGCGAGCATCAATTCTCTGAAGCTCGAAGCCCTTGTGCCGAGGAGCCAGGTGTTGTCGATCACCAGCATCTGGTCTTTGTCGAAGCCCAGGTCCTTGGATTGGACATAATGGAGCTGCCGGTAAATGACGATCGTCCCGACGATCAGCGCGATGGAGATGACGAACTGGACCAGGACAAGGATCCGCCGAAGCATGCCGCTCCGCATGCCGCTCCGGACTTTTCCTTTGAGGACGCTCGCCGGCTGAAACGACGAGAGAACGAGAGCGGGATAACTCCCGGCCAGGAGACCCACGACGACGACGAGCCCCAGACCCCCGCCCAGCATCGCCGGCATTCCGAATGCTGCGAACGAAAGCTCTTTTCCCATGAACGCATTCAACGACGGAAGCAGGATCTCCACGACGCCGAGACTCAGAATCATTGCGAAAAACGTCTGCAGGATCGCTTCGCTCAAGAACAGCCGGATCAACTGGCTGCGGTCCGAGCCGAGGACTTTGCGGACGCCGATCTCCTTGGCCCGACGCGCCGACCGGGCGGTATTCAGGTTCATGAAATTGATGCACGCGACCGCCAGGACCAGGACGGCGATCATCGTGAACATCACCACCGTGGACATGGATCCGGTCGGCTCGAACTCCTCGTCAAGGTGGGAAGAGAGATGGATCTCCGTGAGCGGCTGAAACCGATAGCGGTAGTGCATCCCCTTCGCTTCCAGTTCCCGCCAATCGGCCGAGAAGGTTTCCTGAAGAAGGGGACGGACATTTTTCTCGACAACGGGTTGAAATGCCCGTTCTGCCTGCTCAACCGAGACTCCCGGTTGAAGCATCACGTAGGTGTACCAGCTGTTGCCGATCCATTTCTGTTCATCGCCGAACGGGCGGGGCCATGACGAAACGAGCGAATTGAAGTGCCAGTGCGAATTGGTCGGGAGTGGTTTTACAACCCCGCAAACCATGTACGGCTCGTTGCCGTCGACGATCACCGTTTTGCCCAGGGCGGGAGAGTCGCCAAAATACCGACGTGCGGTCACGTCGGTGAGGACAATGGAATTGGGTTTCGTGAGAAACGTGCTCTGGTCACCTTCCAGGACGGTGAAGGAGAACACCCGGAAGAGACACGAATCGGCAAGATAGAGACGGTATTCGGTAAACGAATGATCCCCGAACCTCATCGAATGATCTCCCAGGACCCTGAGGTGCGTCGCCGTTTCCACACCCGGGAGGTCGGTCTTGAGGCTCTGTGTGAGCGGCCCGCTGCTCATGGCCGTCAAGAAGAGCTTGTCACCAATCTGGGCATCAAGCGTCAGCCGGTAGATGCGATCAGCGTTCCGATGAAACCTGTCGAACGACAGTTCATCCCTGACCAGGAGAGACACTGTCAAGAAACTGCTCAAGCCGATGGCCAGCCCGAGGATATTGATGAACGAATACCCTTTGTTCCGGAGGATATCGCGAAGTGCAACTTTTAAATCGTTGATGATCATGAGAATCCTTGCGTTTACCGCTACTCGACGATTCGTCCCCTCCGATCCGTTCCCACTGTTCAGGAACCCAACCCTCCGCATTAGATGCGGAATTTCTCTTTGATGTTCTCAGTGACAACGTGGCCGTCGAACAGGTTGATGATGCGATGACTGTATTCGGCGTCGTGCGTCGAATGAGTGACCATCACGATGGTCGTGCCCCCCTCGTTGAGGCCGGTCAGCAGCTTCATGACTTCGGTCCCGTTCGCAGAATCGAGGTTCCCGGTCGGCTCGTCGGCAAGAATCAGCTTGGGTTTGGCGACGATGGCGCGGGCGACGGCAACACGCTGTTGCTGTCCGCCGGAGAGCTGCTGAGGAAAGTGGCTCTTGCGATGCATGACCTGCATTTGTTCGAGCACTTCGGTGACCCGTTTTTCCCTGTCGGAGGAGGAGACCCCGAGATAGAAGAGGGGGAGCTCAACGTTTTCGTACACCGTAAGCTCGTCGATCAGATTGAAACTCTGGAAGACAAAGCCGATGTTCGCCTTGCGCAGCTTTGCGCGCTGCCGTTCGGTGAATTTCGATACTTCCTGATCGAGGAAGTGATATTCGCCGTCCGAGGGATTGTCCAACAGCCCGAGGATGTTCAAGAGCGTCGATTTTCCGCACCCTGACGGCCCCATGATCGCAACGAATTCCCCGGAGGAGATTTCGACATTGACATTGTTCAGGGCCGTCGTCTCGACCTCGTCGGTGGTATACATCCGTTTGAGATTGCTTGTCTTGATCATTCGCGTCTCCAGTAATTGGGCGGTGCAACGGTGAGTCACATGCCGGGAATGTTCAATGAATGTTTTACGAGGGCGATCCGTTGTCCAAGAGTCCCGACGGCGACCATGTCGAGCGCCCCGCGTTCGCGAATCACCGGCAGCAACGACTCCAGCTCGTCAAGGGATCGCTGCGCTCGTTTCAGTTCACCGGTGTTCCCGGTCTGGGCATCTCCTTGCGCCAGGCCGTCGAGCAGCGACACGGAGTAGTGCTCGACGGATTTCGCGAGATCCAGGCAGTATCCGCGGCGAGCCCAGTGCCCGGACATCTCGAGCAATACGCAGACGAGGATTCGTGCCTCGTTCCATGAATCGGAATCCCGGAAATCCGCCATGGCAATCTATCCCACGGTTGTTTGGCGAAACAGGGTCAATGCTTCAGAATCAGCCTGTCGACATCCCCGAAGTTGTCATAGGAGGAGGTGATGACCTGTTCTCCGGGCTGAAGGCCGTCGAGCACTTCAAACATCTGGGGATTCTGCCGGCCCAGTTTGACATTCCTCTTGACGGCGAAGTTGCCGCTCTGGTCAATCACGAACACCCATTGCCCTCCGGTCTTCTGGTAGAACCCGCCGCGCGGCAGAAGGACCGCCTCTTCCAGTTCGCCGAGCTCCAGACGGATCTGCAGTGTCTGACCCCTGCGGATGCCGGTCGGCGCGACTCCGATAAATTCCATATCGACATCGAACCGGCCGTTGGACACTTCGGGAAACACTTTCGTGATCCTCAGTTTGTAGGTCGATCCGGAAAGATCGAACTCTCCCGTCTGCCCGGGGTTGATCCGCGCGATGTAGAACTCGTCGATCGAAGCCCGGACTTTGACGCTGTCCAGCACATCGATCTGGCCGATCCGTTGCCCGGGCGACTTGGATTCTCCGATCTCCGCGTTCAGCGATGTCAGTTGTCCGCTGATCGGCGCCTTGATGATCAGGTTCTCGAGGTTCTGCTTGGTCAAAACGAGATTGTCCTGCAGCCGGGCAATCGAGCCTTCGAGTTGGGCCAGTTGATTCAGCCGGAGAACGGAATCCTGGAGGAAATTCTGCCTGGCGAGTGCCCGTCGACGCAGCCATGAATCGTACTCGTAGCGCGACTGGAGGTAATCGTTTTCGGCGGTCAGATGCTTCATGTACAGCGAGGAGTCCCGCGAGAAGACCAGTTGCGTTCGTTCCACCTGGTACTCCGCGTCAGCAAGGGTGGACTTGACCGCGATGGTATTTTGTTCGATCGTCAGACGGCGGTTCTGGGCGTCATTGATCTCCTGGTAGGTAAGAGCTTCACGGTACATGACATCGAGCTGAAGGTTCGAGTTTGCCAGCTTCACAATCGGGTCGCCGCGCTTCACCATCGTGCCGGCTTCGATGAACCGTTTCTCCACGCGCCCGCCTTCGATGGCATCAAGGTAAAATGTCTGGATCGGGAGGATCGTTCCCTGGACGGGGATATACTCCTGAAAGGGTGCTTTCGCGACCGTGGAAATGGTAATCTTCTCGGCATCGACATTAAGCCGCGATCCCCCTGTCGTGGAGATCAGCACATAGACGACGAGAGCGAGGATGGCAGCGCCGCCGGCGCCGTACACGATCCTTGTGCGCGTCCAGAATTTCTTCTCAAGCTTCCGATCCATCCCGGATTGATTCCGGGAATCGTCGGGGAGGTGATGAAGAGACTTAGGGACCGGGTTTTCCATGCTGTGTCGTCTGGCGTGATCAGGACGATGAGGGAAGAATGAGCCTTCTAATAGAGCAAGCGGGGCAAAATCCGCGCCAACCGGAAGTGTCGAAAATGATCAAGAATGCAGGAAGGGCTTGTGATATTGTCCGATTTCGTTACATTGAGTGTACGAAAACGGGCAGCGTCGGCACACTCACCCGGCAGCGAGGGAGACAAACGAGTGACATGCTTTCCGATTGAACTTCCCACAACATCGCGTATGAAGTAAGACGTCCTACCCCAAGCCATCCAACGCCATGTCTCAGCAGCTTGGTAATATTCTCGTTCTCGATGACGACAAGGACGTCCTCCTTGCCGCGCAACTCTACTTGAAGCAGCACGCCGCGACGGTTCATACCGAACACGATCCCCGCCGGATCCCCGCTCTATTGAAGGAATCCGAGTACGATATCGTCCTTCTCGACATGAACTTCACGCGCGACGTAAGCAGCGGACAGGAGGGATTCTACTGGCTCGACAGGATCCTCGCGATCGATCCGCAGGCCGTGGTCATATTGATCACCGCGTATGGCGACATCGAAATGGCCGTCCGTGCTATCAAAGCCGGCGCCACCGACTTTGTCCTGAAACCGTGGCAAAACGAAAAACTGCTCGGCACGCTCTCCGCGGCCATGACCATACGCCAGTCCCGCAGACAGGTTGAACAGTTGCGCTCCCGACAGCAACTCCTGGGGGAGGAACTCGATCACCATTTTCAGGGATTTGTCGGCAACTCGCCCGCAATGCGCACGGTGTTCGCCACGATTCAGAAGGTCGCGACAACAGAGGCGAACGTCCTTATCCTCGGCGAAAACGGCACAGGGAAAGAGCTCGTCGCCCGCGAAATTCACCGTCAGTCCCTCCGTGCCCACGATGTCTTCATTTCCGTCGATATGGGCTCTCTCAACACGGGACTGTTCGAGAGCGAATTGTTCGGCCACGTCAAGGGAGCATTCACTGATGCGAACAGCGATCGGGCCGGACGGTTCGAAACGGCCTCCGGGGGGACGCTCTTCCTTGACGAAATCGGCAACCTGCCGCTGCCAATGCAGACAAAACTCCTCGCGGTCCTGCAAAACCGGGAGGTCACCCGCATCGGCTCGAACAAGGCGAAACGGATCGATATCCGGTTGATCTCGGCGACGAACCAGCCGATCAACGTCATGGTCGCGGAACAGAAATTTCGCCAGGACCTGCTTTACCGGATCAATACCGTGGAGATTCAGCTTCCTCCCCTCCGGGATCGAACGGTCGATATCCCACCGCTGATCCATCACTTCCTTGAACAGTACGCACAACGCTACCGGAAGCCCGGGATGAGCATCCCCCCGGCGACGATCGAAAGCCTTTCTCGTTATCCCTGGCCGGGCAATGTCCGCGAACTCGAACACGCCGTGGAACGCGCGATCATTCTCTGCGATGGCGATGTCCTGCGTCCGCAAGATTTCTTCGTCCCTTCGGCGGGGGAAACGAGCGACGATGCCGCCACGATCGAAACGAAGCTCGACGCAATGGAAAAATCCGCCATCCAGAAGACCCTCGCGAAATATGGGGGCAACATCTCACAGGCAGCGAAGGAACTGGGACTGACACGAACCGCACTCTATCGACGTCTGGAGAAGTATGGCCTTTAGATCGTTTCGACTCGCCGTCATTGCGCGGTGCATCTTCCTCAGCGCAACAGTTCTCCTCCTTGTCTATCTCCTCACCCAAACGTCGCTCATTGCATCGGCGTTCGTCCTCGCGATGCTCCTGGTCTACCAGGTCTACGCGCTGATCCACTACGTCGAACTCACCAACCGGGAGATCGGCAGGTTTTTGCTCTCCATCCGCTATGCCGACTTTTCACAGGCATTCCCCGCCAAGGGGCGCGGAAAAGCGTTCGAGGAGCTGAGTGCGGCAATCAGCGACGTCGTGCAGCAGTTTCAAAAGATCCGCGAGGAGAAGGAAGAGCACTTCCTGTATCTCCAGACCATCGTGCAGCATATCGGTGTCGGGCTTATTGCATTTACACCGGACGGACAGGTCACGCTGATCAACACCGCGGCAAAACGACTGCTCGGAATTCATCATTTGATCGATGTCCGCTCTCTTGGAAGACTCAGCGACGAATTGGTCACGACGCTGTTTCGCCTGCGATCGGGGGAGCGTGCGCTCTCACGGATCGACTTGCAGGGCGAAGCGCTTCAGCTGATCATCAACGCCACGGAATTGAAGGTGCACGGCCAGTTGCAAACCCTCGTGTCGGTCCAGAATATCCAACCCGAGTTGGATGAAAAGGAAATGGAGGCCTGGCAGAAACTGGTGCGGGTGCTGACACACGAAATCATGAATTCGCTCACGCCGATCTCCTCGCTTGCATCGACGGTCAATGACATGCTGAAACCCGGCACGGGAACAGAACGGGAGACCGCCCCGGTTGCAGCGGAAACAGTCCGCGACGTTCGCGGCGCTGTCGAGACCATCGAGAAGCGAAGCAAGGGGCTCCTGCATTTCGTCGACGCCTATCGGAACCTGGCGCGCATCCCCCGGCCGAACTTCAGCATCATCCGCCTCGGAGCCCTCTTCCACCGGGTTGAACAGCTCATGAAGGAGCACCTGGCGTCGAACGGCATCGCGTATTCGTCGCGCGTCGAGCCGGAAAGCCTGGAGTTGACGGCCGATCCCGAACTGATCGAGCAGGTCCTGATCAATCTCCTCCGGAACGCCGTGGATGCGGTCGCCGGTCATTCTACGGCGGCGATCTCCACAACCGGGCGCATCGGCGAAAATGGCCGGGTCATCGTGGAGGTATGGGATAGCGGACCGGGCATCTCCAAAGACATGCAGGAACGGATCTTCGTCCCCTTCTTCACAACGAAACCCGAGGGCTCGGGCATCGGGTTGAGCCTTTCCCGCCAGATCATGCGCCTCCACAACGGCTCGATCCGGGTGAATTCCGAATCCGGAAACGGGACATCGTTCATTCTCCGGTTCTGATTCATCATTGCGAAAAGTCAGTCCGCGAGTAATTGGGACTGGCGAAAATTACGTCGGCAACAGGTGCCGGGATCGTCAACCGGTGCCTGCGGCAGATGTTCCGCTGAACTGACTTTTCCGTCTGTTGCTTCACACCACATCCCTTACCGACTTCCTCGTTTCGACACGCTTGCACGATCGGAGTACGATGGCGCCGGCGTGCTTGCGTCCACCCTCGTGTGTCCCGTTTCCCGTTTCGGAGGTTCCATCTGGGTGTTCCCGGCACCGGGAGGATTGGCACCGGTCGGAGGAGGGAGGTAAAGTGTCGGCGAGGGGTCCCTCCAGGGAGGCGGTCCTGGAGTTGGGGTTGGGATCGGCACCGGCACGTAGCTCACGATCGGTGGCTGCTCCTCAAGAATCGGCGTCTCGTCGCTCGTTTCAAACTGTGTATAGCACCCGCCGAGGAGGAGGGAACTCAGGATCGCCAGTGGGGACAGGTGGTGCAATGACCTGAACTGTTTCATGGCTTGGATCCTTTCGCGTGTCACAGGTGCGTTGTGCAATTCCCGTGCCTGCCCGGGAAGCCTTCAATGAGAAGAATCTCGGCGCTCCACTGTGCTATAAACTGAACTCGCAGTTGTCTTTGCTGGACAGCAACGTTGGATCGTCGAGAGATCCGGCAATGAGGAGGTCAACGGTCGGCACGATCATGCGGCAGGGACAAAAAAAAAGGCCTCTCGATCCGAGAGGCCTGTCGACAAGAGATCGATTAGTGGACTACGACAAGGCTGTCTGCACGGCCCGCGTCGCGGCAGAAGATCTGCTGCGTGACTTTGTTGCCATCGGGTGCGGTTTCTGTTCCGACGCCCTGGACCACAACCTGGTTGTCATCACCGGCAGTGGTGATCGAATAGGTGCCGTTCGCATTCTTGCCACCGGCCATGTTCGTCAGTTTCGAAAGACCGGCCGCATCACCGGTCAGACCCTGGAATGAGTTGCCACCACCGCCCAAAGCGGTCGGACGGCGATAGAACTGCTGTGCGCGCGCCGCGAGGTTGACCAGATCGTTGGACACCGCATCCCGGTTCGCATTGACGGCGTTGTCAGAGAACATCGTGATACCGACCGCAACCGCGATGCCGACCACGATGACGCCGAGGATGATGAGCAGAAGTTGTTGCTGTCCCATTTTGACCCTCTAAGAGTAGGTTATTAGTGAAAGGAAGCAAGTACTGATGAATTCGACGAACCCTGCCCAAACTCGGCTTCTGAGCTCTGGTATTGTTTTAGCACGACCCGTGCCACTTGGGAGAATCCCCGGTAAACTCTCATTCTGATGCAGAAACGACTGGTTTCGCGGTTTTCAAAGGGAAATGGTGTGGAAGGGGGTAAGAATTTCCGGGGTAAGAACTACCGACAGGGCGTGTTACGGGCTCAAAAGAGCAATATTGCGCGAGGTGATAGTCTCCTGATCGGAGAGAAGTTACAGCAGCACGGAGGGTCGGTCGGGCCTACAGTGAAGCTACGCTGTGGATTTTGAGCCATATGGACCAAAGGAACCACAGTCGCCAAGAACTGGGAAGGCGTCAGCGAATTCCATCGCTGGCGCCTTCCTGGATATGGGACAGTTAACAGCTAACAGTCGACAGTGAACAATGTCTAAAGCTATTATCACTGACCCAGTTGATGGAGCCCTCGCGTGTTGCTTCCGGTTGACTGATTACTGTCCACGGTCTGCTGTCCGCTCATTTCAAAAGCATCATCTTCATGGTGGCCTCATAGTTCCCGGCAGTGAGCCGATAGAAGTAGACGCCGCTCGCGAGATTGCGTGCATTGAACGTCGCGACGTGTTGACCGGCGGTCATGTCGCCGTTCACGAGCGTGGCAACCTCCTGACCGAGCGTGTTGTACACCTTGAGCAGAACAGGACCGGCCTTTGGAAGCGAATACGAAACCTGCGTCGTCGGGTTGAACGGATTGGGATAGTTCTGTGACAGAGAGTACGCCTCCGGGACGGTTCCGGGGAGTGCTTTCACGTCGGTCAACAGCCAGGCTGCCTTCTGACTCGGGAACCAGTTCAGGTCGCCAAGGGCGAACCCATCGGTGCCCGCGTGTTGAAGATAGGTATTCGAGTACGCCAGATTCTCCGGCACCGGCCAGACCGGCGCAAAGAGATGACCGTTCGGATTGTAATACCACAAGTACGTGCCCGCGCCGCCTGTTCTGTAGAGCGTCACGTACTTGATCAAACTGTCGACCTGCCCCATCACCGACGCTGAGAACCCGGGATCGTCAACGGTATCATTCCCCGCGATGGTGAGATACGGGTAGCGGGCCTTGTCGCCAAACATGCCCGTTGTCCTTGCATTGAGGAAGACCGGCGGGAGCAGTGTATCCATCAAGGGAGTCGCCCAAAACGTCTTCAGCTTTGCAGGCCAGTAAACGCTGTTGTTCAACACCGTGATCCTGCGTTGGTTTTCCGGAATGACGATGTGCGTCGGTGACGTGTTCAAAGAGTCAAAACTGAACGTTGAGGAAGGCGTAATGGAGTTTTCAAAATAGTACTGCTGGATTTCACTATTTTCCTGGGCCTCCGCAAGTGTTCCATAGAAGATGTTGTTTTTGTAATCCGCATTGGTCATCACAAAGTCATTGAGGGGATTGACACAATTCAGAAACACGGTGTTGTGCTCGAACCGCGTATAGACGTTGTAGTCGACGTTGCAGTCCGCATAGGCATTCATGCAGAACATGGTGTTGTTGACCATCACGACGCTGTCGGTGGGGGTTGCGGAATTCGAGAAGAATGCATCCCCTTCAAACGTGATTGTCGGGTGAATCGCATTTCGAAAGAGACAGTCGGTGATCGTATATTTATTGTAGTTGCCGCTATTGTCGTCGATCGCCTTCCCCCAACCGTCGAAAACGCAGTTGGCATACGTTGAGTTCGTACTGTCGCTTCCGTACGTCATGCAATCCGCATAGCCCTGGCCGACAAGGACTTGATCGGGACGCACGCCGGTAAAGTAGATGTTTCGGAACACCAGCGTCTTGGCGCCCGTATAGAAATTCATGAATGGATTCGGTGAAGAATTGTCCCCGAGGATGGCCGGTGCGATGACTGGGGGGCGATCCGAGCCGGTGTCGGCGATGAGTGCGACAGGGAAGTTTACATTGATGGTGGCGTTGAAATAGTAGATGGAGTCGCGATACAGCTTGTACGTCCGGTTCGGGTGGGCGCGCTGGCCGTTGCCGAGCGTGTCGCCCTGAATGAACTTATTGATATTGCCGGCGGGGCTCGCCGCGACCCAGACGGTATCGCCGCTCTGTGCCCATCCGACCACGGAGATCACGCAGAGGAGGAGAAGCGCGCCCATCACCCCTCCGCCCCCGATTTTCCAAGTGTTCACCACTGCCTTCATATGTCCTCCCGTTGTTGAAGTGGATATGTTAAACGTTGAACATCAGAAACGACACCCCTAAAGCCGCAGTCGAAGACCCAGGTCTGCGGTCAGACCGTAGTACTGTTCGGCAACCGGGAACAAATTCCCCTGGTTGAGGTCCAGATCCCGCGCGTTGTTCAGGTTGTTCATGTCAAAGAAGACCTGCAACCCGAACCACGGCAGCCCTTGCTTTGCCGCCAGATCCCAACGGAGGTACTTCGCCGTATTGACGCGCAGCTCGGGCCAGAAGTTTTCAGATTTGAACACATCGGCCTGCGTAAGCATCGAGACGCGGGCGGAAAACTGATCAATGTCGTATCCCAGAGCAAGGTTGACGATGTCGTTGGGCTGATCGATCAACCGGTCTTCGTAGTAAGTCTCCGTGTATGTCTTGATCACGTACGGCGGATCCGGACTGTACGTTGTGGATACAGTCGTGAGCGGATACTTCACCGTCGAGAAGATGTGCGTGTAGTTCACGCTCAGGATCAGCCCGGAGAAAACGCCTGGGAGATACCAGAAGTGCGTCTGCCAGTCGACCTCGATCCCCGTCAGGTTCACCCTGTACGGATCGTTGAAATAGGTGTTGACCTGGTACCCTACCGGCGCGGGGGGCGGGCCCGGGTACTGGGACGGATCGATCACAAAACGACTCAAGGGAAAGATGAGATCGTCAATTTGTTTGTAAAACCCGTCGACCGACAGCAACCCGATGGTATTGTCGTGCACAGAAACCACGAAATCATAGTTCGCCGAATGGGATTGCCTGAGCCCGGCGTTGTTCCATGTAAGGGAACCGATTCCCAGATCGATCCGGGGTGTGATGGACGCATAGTCCGGATATGCCAGCGTGTTCGTGTACGCCAGCCGGATCTGGAGCCAGGAGAGAGGTTTCCAAATCACGTGCGCCATCGGCAACCACCGGCCCTGGGACTCCGCGATGGTCGTATCGCGAGAGAAATATTTGAGCCGCGAAGTGGCGGTCTGTGTACCGCGCGGCGCCGTGTAGGACGTGGAGAGGTTTTGATACCGGACCCCGCCGATGAAGGTGAATTCCTGGCCGAGATTCGCCGTGACCATTCCATAACCCGCGTCCTGATGCTCAATCCCTGAATAGTCATTCGTGATCGACGCAAGGCTGTTGTGTGACCACGCGTCGAGCGTCCCGACCTGCCGTGCAATATCGATGATCGGCTGCATAAGCGCGATGTTGGTCGGAATTCCCATTGTATAGTCGCCGCCGAGGAATTTCCCATACGAAAAACTCCCGTCTTCGAACAACGTGAGGGGGAGCCGGGAGTTGCCGTTCGGAACGGTTTGTTTCATCCAGGGAAACGCATCCAAAATCGCCTGACGCAGCCCTCCGCCGGAATAGGTCAGGACACCGTCCGATTGGTCATAGTCGTACGAACGGGTGCGATACTGTACCTTCCCGCCGATTTTCAACGCGCCCGAAACCTCATCCGATACCAGAACAGGAGCCGTCAGGTCGAGGGAGCCGGTGAGCGTTCGCTCGCGGGAGAAGCTTCCGGAGGCCGAGATGTTTTGCAGGTATGTCGTCGTCGGATCGTTGTTCGCGAGCCCGGGGATCAACCGCGGGTCAAGATGTTGATACGACAGGCTGTTGAGGCCGACGTTCTGATCGATGAATGTGAACGCGATGTCGTTCGGGTCATGATTCTCGGAATAGGAATGGGACACCTGTGCGTCAATCGTGAAGAGCGGCACTGTCTGCTCGAATTCGAGCAGGTTGGTAATCACATTGAGTTTGTTCTCGGAGACAGAGGTCGAATAATCGTGTTCGTTCCCGGTGAGACTGTAGCTTTCTCCCCGGTTCTGGATCTTGGTGTCGCCGATGCTGAAAAAATTCTTGAGAGCGATTTTGCCGTCGGGGAGCTCGTAATCAGTCACGAGCGTCCCACCGTACCGTCGCTTGTCCCGGAGAACGTCGTTGAGGTTCAGCGAGGAGAGGTAGACGCTGTTCGTCACGCCCAGAGAAGGACCGTTGAGATAATAGCCCCCGCCGAGCTCATTCGAGGTCAGGTTCCGGCGCTCGACATCGAACGCGGCAAAGACGCCGAACCGTTTTTCGAAATAGCGGTTTTCGAGGCTTCCCACAATCTTGAAGTCCCCATACCGATTCTGGAGCGCGTTGTAGCCGTACTGGGCAAGGAGATGCACCGAGGGAACATCTGAATCGGCAGCCGAGGCCTCCTTGAGCTTGAAATTCACCGTCCCGCCCAGCACCGCGGCATCCATATCGGGGGTGATGGCTTTCGTGACCTCGATCCCTTCGAGCATATTCGACGAGATCATGCTGAGGTCCGTCCCCCGGTCCCCCGCGTCGGTCGCGGACATCGCGACACCATCTACCATCACTTCATTGTATTTCGGTGCCAGTCCGCGGATCACGACCTGGTTTCCCTCTCCCCCTTCGCGCGTGACGGAGACGCCGGGGAGTCGGCCCACCGATTCAGCAGCGTTCGCATCCGGAAGTTCCTGGATGCGCGCAGCAGAGACGACGCTGACAATTTGATTGGAGGCGAGTTGCTGGTTGATGGCCTGGTTCTGGCCAAGGGCCTGCGCGGTGACGACAACGGCCTGTCCCTCGATCGTTACCGCTTCGAGGACGAAATCGATTGTGACGGGAGAAGATCCCTGAACGACGAGCGGCTTGACAGTGGGGGTGTACCCAACATAGGTTGCGCGAATGGTGTACGTGCCCGGCGGAACTTCCCGCACGACAAATTTCCCGTGGACATCGCTCGACGCGCCGAGGCTGGTCCCGACGAGCATGACATTGGCGCCGGGAAGTGCCTCTCCGGTTTTTTTATCGGCAACAGTCCCCTGGATCGTTGCACCCGACTGAGCGCGAGCAGCGGTGGTAATGAAGAGAAGCAACCAAACAAAAACTCCGATCTTCCTCTTCGCCATGAGCTCTCCAGACCGCCAACAACTCTGCTGACTTCATTGAGAAGAATACTGTAGTGGGCCGGCCGGCGCAAGCCCTGACCTGCAACGGGACTGCCAAACCCTCTGCCATTTCAAGAGTGAGATTGCATTTTCCGGAGGAGGTTTAATTGGTTGCCAATACCGACCAAAGAAAAAATGTAATTCTTTACGAAGTAAGGCATATTTCTACGAATTGAATAACGATGAACATCTTAAGGCGTTTTCTGCACGACTGCCTCCGATCCGGGAAGCAACGCCTTTGAGAGTTCAGTGGAGTCTTTCTGGAACACCAGAACACTTCTATTCGTTCGCTTCCGATCGGACGGATCCTTCGGGGAATCCGCATGACACGAGAAGGCATTTCAGAACGCCGGGCACATCACGGAGTATTGCTTCTCATGCAGGGAATACTTTTCTTTGCACTTCTTCTTTTTTAGAAGTCCCCGTTCTTTCCCATGATGGCGGCACTGCAATCGCTGCCGTCGCACATCGTGCAGAAAAACCGTGTCAAGAACGACGCAAACTGTTGAGGCAGGACGACTCAGTCTCCCGTGCAGAAGAATGTTGCTCACGTCGCGCTGATCAGCAATTGACCGGAAGGCGCAACGTGTCTCGGAATTCACCGGAACCCACTTACTCACGATGAATGGAGGTTCAATCCATGGGAAAGCAATCCTCGCTTCTTCTTTCCACAACACTCACGCTCGCGCTCTCCCTTGCGTTCTTGTTCGGCGCGTGCTCGAAAAGCAACTCCCCCACCGGACCGGGGACAGGCGGCATTGTCACGGTCACCGGAAAGGTCATCGGCGTCAATAGTCAACCTGTCGCGAGCGTTCCCGTCCTGATCGCCGGACTGCCTTCGGTGAACACCGATGCGAACGGCAACTTCACGATCGCAAACGTGACAACACCTTACACCGTCGTCGTCGTCGACGGCACGAATAAACGGGCTCTCGTCTATCGCGGCCTCTCGCGGAGCGACCCGACGCTGTTCTGGCTCGGCACCACACCCGGGACCTCCCATACCGCCTCGGTCTCCGGAGCTCTTCTCCCCTGGACTGCCATCGCACCGGGGACAAAGACGACAGCGCGCGTCTGCTACGCTTCGCCGGATGCCGCGGGCTCGTCGCAGGTGAATCTCACTTCCGGGAACTACTCGCTTTCGAGCACCTGGTACGGACCGACGACGACAACCGGGACGATCTACGGGTTGATGTGGGATTACGATGCGAACGGTATGCCGACGACATACGACAAGTATGGAAAGCGTTCCAACGTCTCCCTGCTTGACGGAACGACGAATACCAACCAGAATGACACAATCGGCGTCACCCAAACTGCGCAGATCTCCGGATCCGTAACCGTTCCTTCCGGGTATACGCTCGGCGCCCGCACCCTGTACGCGGTCTTTGAGTCCCGCATCGGTATCCCGGTGCTTTCCGATCCGACCACCATCCCGACGTTCGCCTACAACACGCCGAATGTCACCGGCGTCACCATCTCGCTGGTTGCCGCCATCTCGAATGGGACTGGTGGGGCCGTGGAAAGCTTCCTGTCCGGACTTGCCGTGAACCAAACCAATGCGACGATGACGATTCCCGCCGCGCCCGAGTTGAGTCTCCCGGTCAACAATGCGACGGGTGTCACCGTCGGGACGCCCTTCTCCTGGACGCCGTTCGCCGGGGGTGTGCACCTGGTTTCCTTTAATCCTGTCGTGGCAGGACAACCGAGTATCCTGCTCATCACGGCGGCGACCAGTGATTCGATCCCGAACCTCACCTCTGCGGGACTGGCGCTCCCATCCTCTGCTGTGTATCACTGGAACGTCGCCGGCGTCGCTCCGTTCGCATCGATCGACGCCGCTGCCGGAACGGGCGGAGCGCTTGGCTTCATCACGAACACCTATGCCTTTACCGGGTCGTTCGGCAATTCGGCGAGTCGATTGTTTACGACTGCCCCATAATACGGCAGCAGAGGTGATCCTGCGAAACAGCACACGGCCCCGGCATTGTTGACGCCGGGGCCGCACTGTTTCAGGACAAACGGCTTTTGTCAGAGCGTGACCGCCACTTTCCCCGTTGTCTTTCCCGATTGGAGTGCACGGACGGCATCGACCAGGCGGTTGAAGGGAAAGGATGCCCCAACATGGGGGGGAGGAAGTCGGAGATGTTGTATCTGGAACAACATCTCTTTGAGAACGTCGACGCGGTCGTACAGCCAGATAAGATTGAACCCGAGGATCGATTTATTGGATTCGATGAGTCCGAGCGTATGATAACGAGGCATTGAAACATATCGCCGTGCAAGCAGGAGATAGTTCGGGGTCGCCCTGTGTGAGGCGAATTCGGAAAGCCCATAGGCCACAAGTCGCCCCGTCGTCGCAAGCATGGCGAAGCTCTCCCTCTGCACTCTCCCGCCAACCGCGTCCAGAACCAGATCCAACGGCCGACCTTCGAGCGCCCGCCGGAGGTCCTCGCGAAACGCCCGGCTTCGGACAATCACCCGGTCATACCCTTCCTGCGTCGCCAGCGCCACTTTCTCCCGGCTTCCGACTGTCCCGATGGTAAAAGCGCCCGAGCGCTTTGCGATCCGGTGAGCATTAAGTCCGACACCGCCCACCGCGCTGTGAATCAGGACCGTCTGCCCTGCCCGCAGATTCCCGAGCGAATGGAGGGCGTAATAAGCTGTCAGGGCCTGCACGATGAAAGCGGCGCCTTCGGCGTAGTCCCACTCCGCGGGAAGCGGCACGACGTACCGGTGATCGATATTCAGAACGCTCGCGTATGCGCCGAACCGGATCGAACCCATGACGCGTTGTCCCGGGTGAAGCCCGGGCACTCCGGATCCGACGGCCACAATGTCGCCGCTGAACTCGATCCCCGGGATGCAATCGCGTTTTGGCGCCGCCTTATAGAGTCCAAGGATCGTAAACACGTCGGCGAAATTGAGTCCGATCCCCCTGACGGAAACCGTGACCTCGTTCGCTGCGGGCAACGCAATCTCCTCCTCCATCAGGCGGAGCCGGCGCAGTGATCCCGCGCGCGAGAGTCGATAGACCTGTCGGTGCATGGCGTTGGTCTCCGGAGGAACAGATCCCGTTCTCAGCGCACCTTCTGGATGCGGGCGTTCCCGGTGAATTGCCTCACCTCCGCTCCCGTCACGTTGCCCGCACCGTCTCTGTCAAAATGCAGAAACAGATAAATCCCCTTGACGAAGAAGTCGCTGTCGGAGGATGCGATCAGACGCATCGTTGACCCATCGGGGGCAACAAGCATCAGTTGCTGATTCTCTCTGGTAATGCCGATGGAGACCTGCGGCGCGATCTGGTATGTGCCGACAAACGCATCGAGCTGGGACGGAGTCAGCGTCACCGTCGGTCGCGCATACACCGCCTGGAGTCCCCGCGGATAACCGACGGACTTCCCTCCCGAATGCCCCATCTCTGGAACGGTCATTGCCTGAAGATCCAGTCCGGCATAGTTCCGCGACCGCAGGAGATCAACGAACTTCTGAAACTCAGCCCCTCCCGGCTCGAGCTCTCCCCTGGCCATGAAGAGATGGACGGGAAGCCTGGGATTCTTTGCCGCATAGTCTTTTTCGTAGGTGAACAGTATACCGTTATCCCACGAGAGCGCCGGGCTCGTAAGAACGTACCGGTTGAACAAACCCGTCTCCTCGAACATCGCATACAGGGTAAAGAGCCCCCCGAGGGAACTCCCCATGAGCGCCCGATCGTCTTTCTTGACACGGTATTTCGACTCGACCAGCGGGATCACTTCCTTCTTGATGAATTCAAGGAACTTCGGGGCGCCGCCCGATTGGGGCGACTGCGCAACCCGCGTCGGCGTCAGGTCGATGGCGCGCAAACTGTCGTAGTTCGGGTTCTCCCCACCCGCAGCAATCCCGACGATGACGATCTCCGGAACGAACCCGTCAAAGTATTGCTCGCCAAACACCGCGTTGGCAAGAGGGAAGTCCCATTGGGAATCCAGAAGAAAGAGAACGGGAAACGTCCGGGTCGTATCGGAATAGTATCGGGGAAGATTGACGTGAAGCTCGTAGTCCCGGCCGACGATGGTCGAGTGGATCTTGAGAAGCTGTGTGCCAAGGATCGGCACCATCGAAGGTGATCCCTTCCCGTTCTCTTGACCGAACGACGGGGTGAGACTCCCCTCGAGACAAAACAGCGCGAGGACCAGAACGATTGGCAATGCGAGGGATTTGCGACGCATGACACCTCCAGGGAATTTCGTTGGGCACGCAGCACAGGCAGGCACCGACAAGGCCATCTCGCTTGCCTGTCGGCCGAAGTGAATCATTATAATAGTGAGGACAATCGGGGTAAGAGACAAGTCCTGGAAGGAAAAGGCGCAAAGGGAAGGGGTGAAAGGGAGACCGGGGCACGGGGGGGACTCGGAGTACAGCATTGGCCGCAATCAATAAGAACCCAGATCCCAGCTCACCGTCCCCTGCCCACTGTTCCCTGTCCCCTACTTTAAGACAATCAGCTTCTTTGTCTGTACGTACTTGTCCGTAGTAAGACGGTAAATGTACGTTCCGCTTGAGAGGTTGTTGCTGTCGAACCGCGCATCATGGTACCCCGCCTCGACTTCCCCGTTGATCAGCTCGGCAACCTCTTGCCCCAGAAGCGTGTACACGACAAGCCGTACCCTCGATCGTGTGGGGATGCCAAAGCGGATCATCGTCGTCGGATTGAAGGGGTTGGGATAGTTGCCGACCAGAGAATACGTCGACGGCACGTCCTGGAGCAACCCAGGCATGCCGGTGGTCGGCTCGAACACGGCACTCTCGGTCATGACGCTGTCCACGATAATGGTGTGGATGGAGTCGTTCCCGCTGTAGGAATTCAACCCTGCTCCCGTCCACCGGAGGAACCGCCACCCGGGAGTACATTGTTCGTGAAGTGATACGACCGAGCCGCTCTTGTACCAACCGCTCAACGGAGCGACCGTCCCGCCATTGCTCGAAATCATGGTCAAGTAGTACATCGTGTCGAACAACGCCGTATAGGTCGTCCGGGATGACGGCGTTGTGATCGCGTGCGAGGCGGAGTCCCCGTCACTCCATTGCGTCCAACGGTATTGCATGCCTGAATGCGGCGATTGCAGGGAGGGCACCCCGATGGTGTGAGATGATCCTGCGATCCAGACGAATGCTCTGGTGTCGGCGTAGGTGGAATCATCCGCGACGAACGTGCGCCCGGCGGGCTCCGTTCGGACAGTGACCAGCACCCCGCCGGGAGGCGGCGGATCGACCACGAAGTCCGGGATGGATCCCCAACGCCCGCCTTCGGTCTGAATGCCCAACCCGTTCTCATCGATCCGTGCACCAGCAGCATGGAAGTAGCTCCCGGAATCCGGTGGTACAAGCGTGAAGTCGAACGACCGCACCGCACCGATTGCCAGGAGCTGCGCGCTGGAGGTGTCCAGAAAATCGTACTCGGAGTGACTGTCCCGATCGAGAGCAAGCATGCATCGGACCGATCGGGTCGCACTCCCCGGTACGTCGGGATTTGTGATCTCGATCGAGACGCGAATCGGAGTGCCGAAGGGAACGCCTCCGGTGACCGGGAGATTTGTCGCAGCGTCAGAGACCGTTATTCTTGAAGTGTAGGGTGTATTACGTTGGAATACGACTGCCGTCGTCTCTGCAACCGAAATCCCCACTCCATTCACCGTCCCCCAATACTCTTTGCCGTAGATTCTTTCCGGGTCGCTCGGCGCATATTCCACCCGCAGGGAATATCCTGTGTCGGCAATGACCGAAGGAAAGCATGCGACCCCGTCAGAGCCGGTGCTGCGCGTCTCTGCCAGGGACCTGTTCGGGTCATACAATGACACGCGGACGTTCGCACCGGGATCGCCGTAGCCGATCGCGTTGCGAACTGCCACTGCAAGGGATCCGGACTGGAGAACGGCGTTGACATCCGCCCACTGACCGTAGACGTCCAGGTCGTCCGGGTTTCGTGTGTCCTGCCAGACGACAAACGCGCGCGCGGCAGTATTTCCGGCGACCACGGTCCGGCTTTGTCCCGGCACCCCAACCGCAACCGGGGATCCGTTCGCCTGCCACCGGACTTTCCCCGCAGTGTTGAGTGATTGAGCGTAGATGCCCGGCGCGGAACTGCGAAAGTCATCCCATACCACCGTGGACCCCCCATTTCTATCGCACACTACGCCGCGGATGACCGGAGTCGAATCGGCATGACACACCAGCGATCCGTTGCCCGGCCATTGAAGGGTACCGTCGGGGCCGATGCGGCCGGCGTCGATGTCCGCGCGCATCGGGTTGTTCCGATAATCCTGCCATGCGACGATCGCACCTCCGCCGGGAATCGTAGCGATGGTCGGAGAGGCTTGAACTCCCTGAGCGTTGCTCACGATCACGCCGTTCGGTCCCCACCGGCGAACGCCGTTGATGTCGACCCGTTGCGCGCTCAGATTGCGGTCGGCCGTCAAAGGCGCCGGGTAGGATCCGGCCCCGTCCCAACACAGATAGACGCCGCCGGAATCATCAGGGGTCATGCCGTAGGAAAAGACCGATTGCTGCGTGTCGTCCGAAAGGGGGTTCGATGACCACACTTTGTTTCCTGTCCCATCAACCCGGGCAACGCCGAGCTTGTCATAATTCAATGCCAGGTTATAGGCGTCGGCAGGGTAGGTCCAGCTCACGATCGCGCCGCCCACTCCATCGGCAGCAATCTGACCAAGGCTCAGACCTAATGACGCAGGCGAGTACGTGATCGCAACGTCGGACCACAGAACCATGCCGGCGGGGGAAACGCGGCCCATCACCATGTCATCGGAAGAGTTCGACGACGCCCACGTATAGACCAGGCTGAGGTAGAAAGCCCCTCCCCTCCCGTCCGGCGCGATGCCGGTGAGCCGTTCAGAGTTCATATTCAAGGCGTAGGGGTCATAGGTTTTGTGGACCATGCGGATGATGACGCCGTTGTCCCCCCAAAGCCTGTTCCCGCATTGGTCCAGCCGCTGTGTTGAAAAGGAACGGGTATATTCCGCGAGGCCCGGGACTCCCGGATAGATGAGCACCGGAACCACATCATCGTCCTGCCATTCGATGATTGCGCCGCCTGCATTGTCGGAGACAATTCTCGGCGTGAGCTGGATCGTGGTATCGAGACTCGCGCGCACTCCGCCTGCCGGCCAGACCGGCGTCCCCGTTGAATCGATGCGCTGGACGTAGATGTTGGCAATATTGTTGCGGGTATCCTGCCATGCGACAATGAAGCCGCCGCGACCGTCGCTCGTCACAGCGGGTGCGCTCTGGGCACCGGGTTGCACGCCGATCGGAACGTCGACAATGCACGTCGGCCGGGCGAGCGCGGGGACATGCGTCTGCCCGTACATTGACAATGAGCAGAGCATGAGGACAAGTCCTGAGCCAAGATGAATCTTCATAGGTCTCACCGGGGACACTGCGTTTCACGGCAGTGAATACTGGACATCAAAAAAGGTTGACTGTCAACCGAGCGACGGAGCGTTGTAATGAAGGTCAGCGAGAAAGCAATGAGGCGAGCACTGTGGCAGCATGCTCACACACAAAGTAGAGCTTCTCTTCAGCCGAATCAAGGGAAGGATGTCCGGACGTGAGTTCCATCACCGGCGCGCTGCAGAGCCTGCTCCAGAAGGTCTCAAACTCTCTGCGGTTACAACATGGGTGTGAGTGTGTTGGCGGAAACACTCAACGGAAGGGAAACAGTCGCGCCGGACGACTCCTCGTTCCCGGGAAGGGAGGGGAATGTCCGGCGCGGCGGATCGTACAGACGACAGATCAGCGGACGAAGACCAGCTTTCGCGTTTCACTAAACGAGCCACACTGCATCCGGTACAGATACATGCCTGACGGCAATTTCCCGGGTGCGAAGGTCACCGTGTGGACTCCCGCCCCCATCACTTCCGACACAAGCGTCTCGACATCCTGGCCGAGCATGTTCACCACCTTGACGGTGACATAACCACTCGTCGGGAGACCGAACTGGATCAGTGTGGAAGGGTTGAAAGGATTCGGGTAGTTCTGTGCAAGGAAATAATCCGTCGGGATATCTGCTTTCGGCGTGACTCCTCCTGCGGGGTCCACCGTGAGCAGGGCCGGATTGCTTTCGATTGTTCCGCCAAGGTTGGTCAACAGACACCGGAATTGTGCGGCGTTATCCCCTCCCGTCGTGTAAGGCGTGGTATACGAAGGGAGCGTTGCCCCATCGATGGCAACCAGGTTCTTTTGCCATTGATACGATAGCGGTGTGATGCTCGTAGCAGAGACGCTGAACGTGGCGGTGTGGCCTTCCGTGACTCTCTGCGCGGCAGGTTGCGACACGATCACCGGGAGGGCGAGAAGGCTTGACGGATAAAGTAACACATCGTCAATGAAATACTCGTCACCCGACGAAGCCAACGGCGTTGAGAACCAGAACATCAGCCGCCCATCGGTCTCGGTGCCGGTAAATCCCGACGCCTTGAACGGAAGCGAGAAGTCCGTCCAGGAGGTGGTCAGATCAAGGACGGGCGACGTCAGCCCGTATGATCCGTTCGGCGGCGAGTTCTTAAAGATCGAAACAGACATGTCATGTCCCGTCGAAGAATACGCACGGAACCTGAGGGTGTACAGCGTATCCTGTTCCAGAACAATGGATTGCTGGTATAGCTGGACGTTCGTCCCTGCCTGACTGATGATCACGTGCGCTGCATGGGGACTCGAAGGACCTGCGACGTCGTTGGCCAATGTCGAAGGCCCGTTCATATAGAAAGCCCAGGGGTCCGTGCCGGTTTCGAACCCACCATTGATCACAATATTTCCGACATCGTTTGTGACACGCAGGATCGCTGCGGCACTCGTATCGTGTCCCGCCGTGTTGCTCACGATGCACCGAAACACCGATCCACTGTCGGCCATGGCAACAGCGGGCGTCGTATACGATGCACTGTCGGCGCCTGCGATTGGGGCGCCGTTCTTCGACCAGGCGAAAGCCAGCGGAGGCGTGCCGGTCGCGACGACACTGAACGTCGCTGTTTGGCCGATACGAATGCTGCGGGAAACCGGCTCTGTGGTGATCGTCGGCGCGATCGTGCCGACGTAAAGGTAGGCGACATGACTCGTATCGGCGCCGGCGATATTGGAGACAATGCAACGGAACGCCGCACCGCTGTCCGCGCCTGTCGTGGGAGGAGTTGTGTAGGTGGCGGCATTGCCGTTCGCACCGACATTCGAGCCGTTCTTCTGCCACTGATAGAGCAGGGTCCCGCTTCCGGTTGCAGTCACAGTAAAGGTGGCGGTTTCACCGACGCCGACGATCTGGTTCGCCGGTTGCACGGTCACCGAAGGCGCGGCCGTCGAGACGTTCAGGTGAGCAGTGTTGCTCGTGGCATTTCCCTCGCTGTTCGTGACAACGCATCGGAATCCGGCTCCGCTGTCCCCCTTTGTCGCCGGCGGAGTCGTATAGCTCGCGGCGTTCCCGTTCGTCGTAATGTCGATGGTGTTCTTCTGCCATTGGAATGTGGGTGCAGGAGATCCGGATGCGCTGACAGTGAATGTCGCACTCTCCCCGACGCCAACCGTCTGGTCCGCCGGTTGCTGGGTGATCTGCGGGGCCTGGTTCGATGCCGCAACCCCATAGCGGACCATGACTGCAGGTCCCGGCCAGCAGATCTCCACGCCATGGACGTACGAATCACAGAAGGCCGTGACCTGATTCGTGCCGCTGAGAAGCTCCGACGGCGACAGGATGAACACATCGAAGGAATAGTAATGGTCGTTCCCGAAGGGCGGCGCTGTCCAGGCGTTTACCCGTAGCGTGAAATGGTCGGCCGGCGAGGTGGCACCGCCATTCGCGCCGTTCCAGGACCGGAGTATGAAGATCGCGTCTGTCGCTTTCGAGAGATCATCGCCGGCGGGAATCGAGAACGTATTGGAGTTGGTTTCCTGGTATTGCTTTACCCAGTAGTCCTGGGGAACATTCGTCGCCTTGTACAACTTCACGGAGCTGTTTGGGCGGGTGAGGGTAAGGCCGGTGGCTTCATCGGTGACATACCACATTCCGCTGTTGTCACGGATGCGTGCGAGGAACTTGATGCCGCCCGCCGGCTGATCGGGGATCCATTGCGTGTTCCACGTCGCCTGAAACGGTGCACTCGTCGCCGTCCCGACGTGATTGCGCAGCACGACACTTCCCTCGTCCTGGTGAATGTGGTAGTCGGAGTGATACTCCTGATAGATGCCGTCGCCATCAGTGTCGTAGCCGTCGTAATAGGCAAGAAAATCCACCCGGTCAACTCCAGAGCTCACACTCGCTGTGACGGTCGGGTTCTCCCCAAAGCTCGAACCCGAACCGGGAGACGTGATGCTGCCGGTCGGGTGGGCCTTGCCCGGTCCATAATAAATGCGAAGGATGACCGCGTACCACCCGAATTGTCCCCAACCGGTTGACGGGTTCATGATCTGCCCCGCGTTCGTCCCTTCAAATGTGTTCTCGCCGACTTGCAGATCGCTCAGCGGAACATCCACTCCTTGCATGGGTTCGCTCATGTACATGGATCCGTCGTTGCCGGCGGGGATGCCGTTACTCGCATCGAGCGAATCAATGGCGATCCACGCATGACCGTTGAACCGCACCTTCTTTCCGAAGGTCCCGAGATGTCCTCCCCACATTGTGAAGATCGCCTCTGCCCGGACCGCACCGCTGAGGTCATCTACCGTCAACGTGAGAACAGGGTTCGGGACGAAAGGAGCCGCGGTAGGCCAGCGGTTGAGGTCGATGTTCGGGTCCGTGATGCGCCAATCGGACAGTCCGCCCATCGTCTGATAATATTCACGGTAGATCGATCCGGGGGGGGGCTGTTTGAACACAACTTGTCCCGACATGTCATGTCCGAGAAGGACGAGGAATGCAACGATGCCCGAGAAGCAAAAGAGGAAACGGGCCGGAAGTCGATTAGCCATGGTGATTCTCCGTCGAAATGAAGTGCGAGAAAACGCGGCCAGGAATGGCACACTCTGATGCATACCGCCGACACAGCCCGGATGGGTCGGGTCGGAAAGAAGCGACGAATTATGGAAAAAGAAAGATTGAGTGGCCGCGACAGCTTCACAGGTGGGGAATCCCTGCGACGCAGCATCGAAAAAGGATTGATTCAGCGCCACGTCACAGCCAAGGTGAGAGTTCGGGAGTACGCCCATGAGCACCAGAGCATCCCCGTTCCGCGGCCATGACATCGGAACACTATCATTAGTATAGCAAAATCCATTCAGGATTACCACCCGTGATCATGCCAAGACCATCGCCGTTGTGGGAGATTAAGGCAATTCGCCGGGAACCTGTAGTTGCCCGAGTTTCTCAGATTGAATTGTTTCGCACTATTGGCGTTTACAAAGCGTTTTTTCCGCTATTTTCGCACTGTGTTCAATAATGCACCATTTCGGGGTGGAATAGGGCGCGATTTCCGGGCATTTTATCGACCTTTGCGACTCGACATGGAAACATAAATTTGGAACTATTTGCACTTGATCGCAGTTATATAGATATTCGTACTAAATCATTACCAGCCAGGGGCAGACGTACGATGGGTGGAAGTGATCCGTCCCACATTTTCATGGAGGAATGATGAAGGCAATGATTGGTGTGTTCGCGCTGTTCGTGATCTTCATCGCCGGTTGCAGTAACCATGACCGGGAATTGCAGCTCCAGCAACAGATTGGCCAGTTGCAGAGCAGCGATTCGACGCTTCAACAGGGGATCACGGATCGGGACAAATATATGGAGCAGGTGATCGCGGCGGTCAACGATTCCTACATGAATCTCGAAAAAGCGAGAGTCATGGAGGGAGGCGTCGCCAAACGATCCGGCGGGGTTGAAGGGTCTGCGGCGATGACCAATGTCGTCACAAAGGAAACCCTTCTTGGCAATCTCCGTGAGATTTCCGCCAGGCTCAAGGAGAATCGAAAACGAATCGGGGCTCTCCAGTCGCAGAACAAGTCGTTCGCGCGACAGATCGATGGGCTCGACTCACTCATTGAAACCTTGAAGACGTCGATCGCACAGCGTGAACAGTCCATCGCACAGTTGCAGGCGCAGGTTCAAGGCCTGCAGGACAATGTGGCCGAAAACACCCGGACAATTGCGAGAAAAGACAGTGTCATCGACGACCAAAAGAAGACCATCAACACGGCATTTTATATCATCGGCACGAAGGATGATCTGAAGAAGCGGGGAATCATCACCGATCAGGGCGGATTCCTGTGGGGCCTGCTCGGATCGACGACCGTGCTGACCGACAGTGTTGACGAGTCAGAATTCCAGCCGATCGATCGGACATCGAATCAGTCCATCCAGGTAAACGGGAAGATCGACGAGATCCTCCCCAATAGAACCGAAGGATCCTTCGCGACAGACCAGGGCGGGAAAGCACTGACGATTCTCAGCCCCGACAAGTTCTGGCGTCAAAAGTATCTTGTGATTGTTGTAGGCAGTTAGGGGATCAACACTCCCGCTTCGGAAGTACCGACGCAATACACGCGATGGCAAAGGCGATGGGGCGCAAGCTCCATCGCCTTTGCGCTTCCAACTCTGCACTATTCTCCGCTGACTCCCAACCGCAGGACCATTCGACTCAGGACTCGGTTTTCGATCGCCACCCGACTGCCCCTTTTGGCTCCCGGACGTTGTAGATTGTCAGATTTGCTTCGTATCTTGTATTATGGGAGTGGTGGCCAGGGCGGATCGCCCGCAAAAGAAGCCACACCCATGGATGCGTCGCTCTTCTGGGTCTGGGCACCGGCATATGCGATCGCCGAACTGAACGCCATCAAGAAGACGACAACGAGAAAGATTGATCTTTTCGTTTTCATGAGATCCTCCGTTGGGATTGGGATGTGACTGCGAACTTCCGGGAACGTTATTGTCCCATCGCCCGTATATATCCATCCCACTCTCAGATCTGGAGAATCGGCGGCCCCTCATTTTCTTTTCATGCTGAGTGATTGGCGAAATGTCATCGAAGATGACGAACACTATCGGCCGTAACTACCATCTTGTCATTCTCATCATCGCTGCGTCGACAGTCTTTCGGCTCTCTGTCGGCGCTCAAGCGCTGTCCCCGCGCTCGGAACTTGCGATCGGCCAGCGCTTCGAAGCGAAGGGGAAGATGGACAGCGCGCTAATCTGTTATCGACAAGCAGAAAGAGCGTTCCTGGCGACGGACAGCGTTCGGGGTGCAGGCGAATGCATGAACAGCATCACCACCCTTCTCACCCGACGTAACGAGTTTGCCGGGGCCGACAGTCTGGCGCGCCGGACGCTCTTATTCGTCCGGTCCCGCCTCGGCGATTCAAGCGATGTGCTCGCCACAACGTACACCACGCTCGGGTATCTGGCAGCCTTGCAGGACCAATTCGCAGACGGCGTCTCATTCTTCCTGCAGGCGCTGACGATTCGGCGTCATCTCTTCGGTGAGAGTGACATCACGGTTGCCGACTGCTATTTCGGTTTGGGCGTGACCACCGAGCGGAAGGGAGATCAGCTCCTTGCGGAGGAGTACTACGAGAAAGCAAGAGACGTGTATCGGGGCGGGAACAACCGGGAGGGATATGTCCGCGCCCTGCTCTCACTCGGAAGCGTCTATGAGACGGAAGGAAGACTTCAGAAATCGATCGCAATCCTGTCCGAGGCCGAGGCGATGATCCACGAGCTTCATCTCGACCTCTCCTACAGCGCTGCCACCTGTGAGCATTATCTGACGGTAAGCTACCGCAGTGCAGGGGAATTTGACAAGGCGCTTGGTTGCGAGAGGAAGGCGCTGTCCATCGCCCTGCATCTCTACGGCCGCATCCACCTGACAGTGTCGGCGGCCTATACTGCACTTGGCGATCTTGCAACGGCAGTCGGCGATTTTGATTCCGGCATCAGCTACTACCGCGAAGCCCTTTCGATCGACGATTCCCTTTCCATGAGCGGCACGTACGGAGCGTTGGACATCGAACGCCGCCTCGCCAACCTCCATATTCAGAAGGGGGATTACGCCAGGGCAATCGCGCTTCTTCACGCAACGGTCGCAAAGACGATGTCCCGCCGGGGATCGTCCCGCCTGAGCCTCGGGCTTCTCAGAGAGGGATTGGGTGACGCGTTTCGTGGACTGGGGAAGTATCCACAGGCAACCGCAAGCTACCGGGAATCGCTGGCGCTCAGAGGCACCGAGGACGGTCAGGCCGCCCTCGGGGAGCTCCACTGGAAACTCGGTCTGACGTTCGCCTCACGCCAGATGTGCGACTCGGCTCTCGCGACCTTTAACTCCTCGCTTGCGTCCCTCGGCCCCGAGACGGACATCAACAGGCTTCTCCGCTCCCGCATCTTGCGGAGCATCGGCGACTGCCATGTGCGCTTGGGCAAGGCGCGAACCGGACTCGTCGACTACCAGCGCGCGCTCGCTGCGCTGACCGGCACCGGCACCGACGCCGATATCCGCCAGTGCCCGCAGCCACCGGATGTGACCCGCTGCCCCGATTACGTGCATATCCTCTCCGGAAGAGCAGCGGCTCTCGAGAACGCCGGCTTCTCTTCAGACTCGACAAGCACGATGGTCCTCACAACGTACGAACGGATAACAGAGGCCCTGACACAGCTGAGGGAATACTACAGTCTGGAAGGTTCGAAATTCCAACTGGAAGGAGCGTATCAGGAGGTCTATGGTGCGGGGCTTGAAACGGCACTCCGGCGTTACGGGGAGACGGGCGACCCGCGCTACCGGGAACTTGCCTTCCGCTTCACCGAAGGCAATCGGGCCGCCGCCCTCGGCGATGCTCTCGCCCACGGGCCCGGGAAGGGGGGCGATTCCCTCTCTTCCGGCAGGTGGCGCCTCCGGAGGGAAACGATCGCCATCCAAAATGCGATGGAGTGGCATGAACTCTCCGGTGATAGCACGCAAGTCGCTGCACTCCGCCGGTCCCTCATGACTCATCTTCAGGAGATCGACTCTCTCGCACAGATTCGCGGGGAACGAGAACACGAGACGATATCGCTCGCCCGGATGCGCTCGCTCCTCGGAGAGAGGGATTGCCTCATCGAGTATGCCGTCCGTGAAAATCGGGTCGTCGCCTTCGTGATCCGCAGCGATACGTCGTTCATCATTACCCGAACGCTGGCCAAACCGCTCGACGGAACAGTGCGAAAGATGCTTTCGGGGATGACGACTCTCGATAAAACAACCTACATCGCCTCCGCCAATGCGCTCTCCGCTGTGCTCATTGCGCCGCTTCAGCACTTCTTGGGGGGCAGGTCCCGGCTCATTATCGTTCCCGACGGCATTCTGAATTATCTCCCCTTTGAGACGCTCTTCTCACGGCCGGTCACACGAGAGTCCGCCGATTATGCCGCTCTCCCCTACCTGCTCAGACGCTACGAAGTCTCGTATGCTCCCTCAAGCCAGGTCTTCGCGGCTGTTGCAGGGCAGACATCCCTGCCGTTGAACGAAAAGCGATCGTTCCTCGGCTTCGCTCCCGTCTTCGATGACGGGGCAACGACGCCGTTGCTTGCCTCGCGTTCCACTCCTGCGGAATTCCGGTCGGTGAAGATCGACGGAAGAACCTATCAAACACTCCCCCACTCACGCGCCGAGGTGGCCGGGATCGCCGAGCTCTTTCGCAAACGGGGGTATCGGGGAGTTTCTGTGGTTGACCGGGAGGCGACAAAGGGGAGGTTTGAAGCGTCGAGCGCGAATTATGGCATCGTTCACATTGCTACGCACGGTTTCTTCAATGAAGAACACCCGCAGTTTTCCGGCCTCATCTTTGCACCGGGAGGCGCCGGCGACGAGTCCCACCGCGATGTCCTGCTGGCCGGCGAAACGTACGACCTCAACGTCAAGGGAGAGCTCGTGGTCCTCAGCAGTTGCCAGAGTGGCCTGGGGAAACTGGTCACCGGTGAAGGCATTGTTGGCCTGACGCGAGGCTTTCTCTTCTCCGGCGCCCGCAACGTTCTCTATTCGCTCTGGGATATCCGCGACCGCAACACGCCGCAGTTGATGATTGCCTTCTACCGGCACCTGCTTGCCGGCGAGCCGTACGCCGCCGCGCTCCGCTCCGCGAAGCTGGGCATGCTCAATGACGCCCGCACCGCGACGCCGCTTCTCTGGGCGGGCTTTGTGCTCGCAGGACCGTAATCGGACGACGACGATTACGGTTGAGCTCCGCCCGCGCGGACAAGGAACTTCCCGACATAGAGAAGGTTCGACCCGTCATCAAGCTTCCAATAGTAAAGTCCCGGATGCAGGTCGTTCTGATACGAGTAAGACCCCCCTTTCACCCGCACACGCTTAACCATCTCGCCCCTGTTGTCAAGAATTGAGAGGTTGGCTTCGTTTTTTTCTGCACCGCTCCACGCAAAGATGATGCGCGAGCCAGCTTCGGAGCCGTTCTTCGGCGAGGAGACGGCGACGCCCGCAGAGCGCACTTCGTTTCCGACAAGCTCTTCGAGCTCGCCATACGGGACATAGGCCGCCGCGAATTCGACTTCGTGTTGTACCCTGGTACTGTCCTCCCCTGCCGCCGGACGGGAGGACGTCGGATGCCGGAGATTCTCCGCCGTGGTTTTCGGCTGCGAAAAATAATTCGTGTAGAGCGTGTAACCGACAACCCCGATCCCGACGATGGCCGCAATGGTCGCGGCGATACGATAGGCCATTGCTGTTCCGCCAACCTCTCTGTTTCTCACCGCCGGGTGGGAGATCTTCTCCTTCTGTGATTTTGAATCCTCGCGCATCAGGAAAGAATACACGCCCGTCACCTGCTTCTTGCACTCGAGGCAGTCTTCCACATGCGAAAGGATGTCTGCGGGGAGTGCGGCAATGTCCCCTGATCGCAGGGCGTCGACATAGAGCGCGACCCCTTCCTCCTCGAGATGTCCTTTGTCGTTGAGATACGGTGTAGGGTGTTTCATGCTCATCCCCTTGGTTGATGAAGTATCAACCGTATATACTCATTCTTCGAGAAGAAATGGAGAAAAGTAGTCCTGCAACAGGATTTGCAGAGATTCCTTGTCGAAGGTTCTTGTCGGGGGATCACCGTTGAGAAGCCTTATAATCTCGCCGACTTTCTCCTGGGTCCATTTTCGCAACGCATCTTCCGCATTTTCCTTATCCGCCGCGATATTGAAGAATCCTGTTGCCATTTTAAATACTTCCCCATCACTTCGATCCGCGTACCGGCCGCCAAACAGGTCAAGGATTTGATGGAGCGTCGATTCCGGACAATCCTGATACCAGTCCAGGATTTCCTCCCGTGAAATTGGAATCCTGCACCACAACTTCAGACAGATCATCAGCTTTGGTCTCTTGCGATGGTATTGTGCGAAAATGGCCTGCACGAGCCTTTTTGCCTGGTCGATGCTATAGCGGTCTTTTTCGCTCTCCAGTGAGCTCGGCAGATCATCATCCGCTATCTGGCGAACGGGAAGCACCTTGTTCTCCTGCTCACGTAATCTGAGACAAATGTTGCGGACTGCCGCAGCTACATAGGTCCGTACAAGATAGGATCCGTTGTATCCGGACTGGAGACCCGTGATCCGCCTGAGGAGCTGTTCATTGATGTTTTGCACGATGTCAGCGACCTGCGCAGCTCGGAACATTCCCTTCGCCACAAAATCCCAAACACAGTTCCTGATCAGTCCCTGGTAATTAATGAGAAGCCGGTGCGGGTCGTGAAGGAGAAGCTCGTAATCGGGATCGGGGGGACGCTTCATGGTCTACTGGGAGATGACTGATACGGCCCGCGGCAACGGAGACAGCACGCGATCGTCCAATGTACCAATCACATCTGCCCCACGCAAGAAGTTCCCGGACGCCCCGGAAAACAACACGAGGGAAGCCCGGCTCCCCGCAGGGTGATGTTCGGTGAACGTTGCTGTTACGGATTCTTTTCCAAAGGCGAGCGGGAGGCACTGTTTCGGCGAACGAGGAGAACGAGATACGCCACAATTGCGACATTCAATCCCAACCCCGAGAGTCGAGCGTAGCTGAACTTATGGAACAGCTCGAAGATCTCAACCGGCAGCAATGAAGCGGTCACAGCCAGTGTCAGGTACTCCGCCCAACGTTTTGCGAACCAAAGCCCGATCCCCTCAACGGTAAAGACTGCGCCTGTTGCATACGCGCCAAACCCGAGGATTCTCAGGTGCTTGTCATCGAGGCCGGTGATATACGTTAACGCCTGCTGGACAATTCCCCTGTCGTAGCTCCAGGCCAGAGAGTGGGCCCAGTGCACGAGCCGCGGCTCGACCCCGGGACTGAGTAATTTGATCAACCCGAATCCAACAGCGAACAACAACGCGGCTTTCAGGAGCTTGAACACCGCGATGGCAGCGAGCATGCGAGGGTGGGAGGATGCTTTCACCGGGGACTCATTCTCCCGAAACATTTGTCGTCGATTTTCGCACCCACCGCGGGACCGCAACGCCGTGCTGACGGAGCAGGGTGTTGAGCTGCCCCGCATGATGCTGAACGTGACGCATGTTGTAGAGGTGAATCTCGACCTGGCTGATGTCGAGCCAGCTAAAACCGCAGCGTTGGGCAATCATCGCATCCGTCAATGCCGACATCGTCCTCCGGCATTTCTCCCTTCCATGGCGAAGATAGACGAGGAGTTCTTCTTTCGTGTAGACCCGGTCAGGCAGAAGACCGCGCTCATCCAATTCGTCGAGCGTGAACGGTGTCGGTGGCGCGAATCCTTTCTCGGTGCCGGAGAGGTAGAGATCGAGAAAAAACAGCGCGTGGAATGTCGTGTACCAGAACTCCGGTTGCTGCGCGCGATCCCCCCAGAGTTGTTCCGGACAGGCGACGATGGCATTCTCAAGCATGTCGATCGCCGCTCCGAACTGCTGCCAGAGACCTTCTTTCAGAATAGGGTGCACTCCGTCCTCCGATATTATCCGAGCTCCGCAACGACCGCATGGCGCTTTCCGTCGTGGAAGACCGGCACCTTGTTCCCTCCCACGACGTTTCCGTCCACCGTCAGCGTCTTCACGCCTTTGTTGACCCTCTTCGGATTCACCACGGTAATGGCATACGTGCTCCCTCTAAACTTGCGCTCGACGGTGAAACGTTCCCACGCGGCCGGTATGCAGGGATCGATCACCAGTCCATCGTACTCCGGACGAACACCAAGGATGTATTGTGAGAGGGCGACGAAGGACCACGCGACAGTCCCCGTGAGCCAGGAGTTCTTCCCCTCCCCCGGCGTTGGAGCGTCGCGGCCGGCGGTCATCTGACTGTAGACATACGGTTCCGACCGATAGATATCGATCTGGTTTTCCTTCGATGGAGGGCAGATACTCTTGTAGTATTCCATTGCCCGTTCTCCCCGCCCCAGGATGGTCTCTGCGATCTGAATCCAGGTATTATTGTGCGTGAAGATCCCGGCGTTTTCCTTATAGCCGGGAGGATACGAGCTGACCTCCCCAAGGTGAAGATGATATTTCTGAAACGCCGGCTGCTGCAGGATGATGCCGTTTGGCGTCGCCAGATGCTTTTGAACGCTGTCGAGCGCCTGCTTTGCGTAGCCGTTTTCCAGTCCCACCCCGCCGAGGACCGCCCACCCCTGACTTTCGATGAAGATCTTCCCCTCCTCGTTTTCCTTCGAGCCGAGTTTCCGGCTATACGAATCGTAGGCACGGAGGAACCACTCGCCGTCCCAACCGTGCTTATAGACGATCTCCCGCATTGCAGCGGCGTTGCGCGAATATTCCGGAGCCCGGTCGCCATTCCCCGTATTCCGGAGGAGGTCGGCCATTTCGTCGCACGCTTTGCAAAAAAGCCCTGCGATCATCACCGACTCCGCAACCTTGTCGTTCTCGATATGTCCCGCGAGCTGAAAACTTTCGCCGGGAGTCGAGGAGAAACAGTTCAGGTTCAGACAGTCATTCCAGTCGGCGTGCCCGATCAGCGGCAGTCCGTGCGGCCCGCGATGGTCCAGGGTATACTTGAGGGAAAGATGCAGATGATCCATCAGCGTGGTCGTTGCATCCTTTCCGTCGGCATATCCGCACGCGGCACTCAGGATCGAAGCATCACCGGTCTCTTTAATGTACGCCGCGACCGCAAGGATCAGCCAGAGAGGATCATCGTTGAATCCTCCGCCGATATCGGCGTTCCCCTTCTTTGTGAGCGGCTGGTACTGATGGAAGCAGGTCCCGTCCGACAACTGCGTCGCCGCGATGTCGAGGATTCGTTGACGGGCCCGATCCGGAAGCATGTGGACGAACCCGAGAATATCCTGGTTGCTGTCCCGGTATCCCATCCCTCTGCCGATCCCGGATTCGTACAACGAGGCGGATCGCGAGAGGTTGAAGGTCACCATGCATTGATATTGGTTCCAGATGTTGGCCATCCGGTTGACGATGGCATCGGGCGACGTCACCGTGTAGTTCGACAACAGATCGCCCCAGGACGTTTTGAATGCGTCAAAGGCGGCGTCGATTTCTTTCGCGGTGGAGTACCGTGCGCGTACGGCTTCGAATTCGTCTTTCCGGATCTTCCCGCCGTCGGCGAATTTCTTCTCCTGCGGGTTTTCCCCATACCCGAGGAGGAAATTAGCGGTTTTTGTTTCGCCCGGTTTGAGTTCGATGTCGATTTGATGGACACCGACCGGCAGCCAGCCGTAGGCAACGCTGTTCCTGCACGTTCCCTGCATAATTGCCTGCGGAGCTTCAAGTCCCTGGTGGACGCCGACAAACGCATCACGGCTGCTGTCGAACCCGGAGATCGGTTCGCTGCATGCAAAGTAGCCGTAATGGTTCCGGCGCTCCCGGTACTCGGTGACATGGAAGATGGTCCCGTGATCGATCTCGACCTGTCCGGTGGAGTAGTTTCTCTGGAAATTTGTCATATCATCGAACGCTTCCCACAGGCACCATTCGACGAAACTCCAAACCCGGATGTTCTTTGTCTTCGTGGAATGATTCGTGATCCGGGTCTGCCAGATTTCGTGCCTGGCACCGAGCGGAATGAAGAAGAGCGTCGAAACCTCGAGGCCGTTCTTTTCGCCCGTGATTCTCGAGTACCCGAGGCCATGCCGGCATTCATATCTGTCCAACGGGACGCGCATCGGCTTCCACATGGGATTCCAGAGTGTGTCGCCATCCTTGATGTAGAGGTATCTTCCGTTGCTGTCCATCGGAATGTTGTTGTACCGGTAACGGGTCAGCCGGCGCATCCGCGCATCCTGATAGAAGCAGTAGCCCCCTGCGGTGTTGGAGATGATCCCGAAGAAGTCGTTCGTCCCGAGATAATTGATCCACGGAAGGGGAGTATCGGGGCGGGTAATGACATATTCCCGTTGTTCGTCGTCAAAATAGCCGTACGGCATCAAAGGTCTCCTTCTTCGTCGAAGTGGTCTTGGGTCTTAGAATTGACATCCGCAGGAATGACGGATGATGGTCTCGGTGGGAAGGACGATGTGTTCGCGCTTCGTGCGTTTCCCGCCCTGCAGAATGTCGGCAATTTTCTTCATCGCGAGGGACCCGAGATCGCTGATCGGCACATGGACGGTCGTCAGTGACGGTGTCACGTAGCGCGCCACGGGCGTGTCGTCGAATCCCACCAGCGCGAGTTCTCCAGGCACATTCACCCCTGCGTCGAGGAGCGCGCTGAGCGCCCCGACCGCCATGGCATCGTTCGCAGCAAACACCGCGGTCGGACGCGGGCGCAAATTCAGAATTGCGGGAACGGCGTCGTAGCCGGAGGACTCATCAAAGCTCCCTTCGACTTCCAGAGCGGACACCCGTTCGCACCCGTTCTTCCGGAGCGCCAACCGGTATCCTTCGAGCCGTTCGCGCGCATCGATGTTCTGGCCGAGACCTTTGATGATGGCGATCCTCGTGTGGCCATGGCCGATCAGGTGTTGAACGATTTCGAATGCCCCGGTTCGGTTGTCCACGGTGAGGGAATCGATCGGCTCGCCGCCGGGAGGGCAGTTCAGGAGGACGACCGGAAGGCTTGCCGGGAGAATGTTCTTCCGGAGCGTATGGGGGTTTTGATTCGGAGACATAAGCAGGAGCCCGTCGACGCGGCCGCTGATCGCCTGCAATTCCGTCTGAATCTCCGTGAGGTCGTTGTGGTGGCTCGACACCAGGAAATGGAAGCCGCGTTCCTGCGCCGCCTGATCGGCGCCGCGGATCACTTCGGAAAAGAAATCGCCGTTGACGGCCGGAAGCAGAAGGCCGATAATATCGCTCCGTCGCGTACTCAGGCCGCGTGCCGACGCGTTCGGAACGTAATGCAGTTTCTCGGCGATGGACTGGATCCGGTTCCGGGTTTCGTCCGTAACCAACGCGCTGTTGTTGAGGACGCGTGAGACGGTCGCGACGGAGACGCCCGCCTTTTTTGCCACGTCCCGGATGGTCACGTTCGATGGTTTCGTCACGCCGAATCGCTCCACAGTTGAGGAATGTAACCGGTTACATTCTATGGAGAAGATTCCGCTTAGTCAAGGGGTCGGGAATCCCTGCATTTTCCTCTTGACTTGCCACTTCCGAAGTGGGTATATTCTACCCATCGATTTTCTGTTCCTTGAAATTCTCCGGAGGCTCCGCGGCTTTGTCCGTGAGCACGACAGCGGTGTCGGGCATGCAGTGGCTCCCTCCGGTCCTCTACCCCTTAGCTCCGACGGAGGTGCGCATGATCCGACGTCATGTCGTGTGCGGTGCGGTGTTCCTTGTGCTTGCCGCCTATTCTTCCTACGCTCAGGTTACCGTCTCCGTCAATCTCCGCTCTCCCGTTCCGCCAAAGATCTCCACCTGGGAATCCGATCCTACGATCGTCATGATCGTGATCACGAACGTGGGCCAAAACACCTACCCTGACGTCCGCGCTTCGTATACGATCCAGGATCTCACCTCCAACAAGATCGTTGCGTCGTCCAAAGACAACGATCCGTCCACCCCTCACTTCTCCATCGGGCCGTTGCAGTCGCTCACCCGATTCGGGAAGGATATCGTCTCCGCGAATGCCGTCACCATTGACCCGACGCTCCAAACACTCACATCAACAACGGGCAGCCTGCCCGAAGGAAATTATCAGTACTGTCTCACCCTCATCGACAAGAACGGCCAGCCTCTTGCCGGGAGCGGACAGGTCTGCCGCCAATTTACGATCGTCATCCCCGATCCCCCGTCGCTCGTCCAACCTGCCAAGGGCGATACGATCAGTTCCCTGACCTATCCCCTGTTCCAGTGGACACCGGTCGTCCTGCTTGCGGGCGGCCCGGCGCAATACAAGCTGACCATCGTTCCGCTCTTCGGGTCGCAGACGCCGACGGTTGCCCTCACGCAAAATACTCCGTTGTTCGACAAGACCATCTCGACGCCCAATTACCAGTACCTTCCCTCGGACCCGGCTTTCACGCTGATCAGCAACGATTCGGGGTTTGCCTGGCAGGTCCAGGCCCTCGACCAGAGCAACCAGCCGGCAACGCGCAACGACGGAAAGAGCGAGGCGTGGGCATTCTATCCGGCGTCGCAGACGCAGGCAAAGGCCGATACCAACCATCCGCCTCCGCAGGCAGGCAATCAAGGATGCGGCGATCCCTGCATCACGTCCGCTCCGACCGACCAGACTCCTTCGTCGAAGACCTTCGCGGTGAACGACTCGATCGCCGTGGGTTTGTTCCGAATGGCGATCACCAAACTGACCAGCAGCAGCGGGAGTTCCCTGACCGGAGAAGGGACCATCGCCGTACCATACCTCCGCGCACCGATCATGGTCGAGTTTTCCGGAATCCAGGTGAACGCCTCGTCGCAGATGATCAAAGGGACCGTGACCGCAAAGCAGGACAACGGTTCCCCCATCAACGCGACTGTCGCCAATGACATGAATTCGCTCGGTCTGAAGAATTCGGATATCGACAATATCATGAAGACCGCGCAACAGCCGTCCAAGCTCGTCAGCGCCCTGGTGATGAGTACGCCGGTCGGGCTTCCCATCGGGCTCGACAACAACACGGATGGATTCCCGATGACGATCGGGATCGTCGGAATGGATTTCACCGCGACCCAGGCAACCCTCAAGGCCGTGGCGGAGTATCCGCTTCCGGATCTCGGCCCGACGGTCGGGCTCGGCGTCGGCGCGGCGAACATTTGCTTTCAGCCGGGCGGCATCGACACGAAACAGGGGATCCTCTACCTGGCCGAAGACCTCGGCTACGATCAACCGGGAAGTTTCGGCTTTCTCTTTAAGGCGCCCGCAATGAGCGATTCCGGCACCTACATGATGTGGGACTGCAAAGGATTCAAAGCCCTGCGGCTGCGCGCCGACGTCCTCTTCCCACGCGACTGGCTCATCCCCCAGCCGGACAACGGGAAAGAGGCGATCGCATCCTTCCGCACGACGATCACCACCGCCGGCAACTGGATGGCGGCCATGTCCATGGACACGTGCGTGATCGCCGGCTCATCGGGCATGAAGCTCCTGGTCACGGACATGACTTACGACCATTCGGATTCTGCGAATCCCGCGGGGATTGTCTTTCCATCAAATTACCCGAAAGGGACGCCGGGGGTGGACTGGCATGGCTTCTACATCAAGACGGCGATGATCACCCTCCCCTCACAACTGAAGACCTTCAAGAGCGGTGCGCCGAAAATAATCGCCTCCAATATCATCATCGACGGCGCAGGCTTTACCGGTCTGATCAAGGCCTCGAATGTGCTGCAATACCCGGAGGGGGACTTTGGCGACTGGGGAGCGAGCATCGACACGATCAGTCTCAATATTGCCTGCAGCTCCCTGACGGAAGGCAAGATGAAAGGCCGGTTCCAGGTTCCGATCAGCGATAGCGCACTGATTTATACCGCGCTCCTCTCCAATCCCCCCAAAGGGAGCATGAAATTCTCGTTTACGATCGTGCCTTCCGGGACGATCAAGGCAAGCCTCTGGGCGGCCACGCTCGATCTCGACAGCACGTCGCACATCGATCTCATTGACACCGCCGGCAATTTCTCCGCGGCCGCGATCTTCAACGGCGACCTGGCGCTCAACGGCAAGGTCGGCGACTTTCCCAACATCGATATCAAAGCGGTGAAATTCCAGAACGTCGGTCTTACCAGCACCTCACCCTACTTCCAGACCGGCACCTGGTCCTTTGCGAGTCCGCAGCACGGGATGATGGGATTCCCGATATCGATTTCGAACATCAAATTCGTGACGGGAACAAGAAAATCCGGCATGGGCTTCGGATTGCAGTTCAGCATTGATGCAAACATCGCAGACGTGATCAGCGGCGGCACGACACTGTCCGTCTGGGCGGTCATGGCGACAAACCCCGGGGAGGCGCAGATGTTTGCCTTCGACGGGGTTGATCTCGATTCGATCCACGTGAATGCCGACCTCGGCGCCGTCACCATCGCAGGATCCATCGTCATCTATCACGACGACAATACCTACGGGAACGGGTTCCGGGGCGAGCTCGACGCGAATTTCCTCAAGGCGGTCGAGATCAAGGCCGTCGCGCAATTCGGCAGCGTGAACGGATACCGCTACTGGTATGTCGATGCTTCCGCTCTCTTCAGCACCGGCATCCCTGTCTTCACCGGCGTTGCCTTCTACGGCTTCGGCGGAGGGGCGTGGTACCACATGAACGTCAAACCGGTTTCGACGATCGCCGACAATCCCTCCGTCGGGAGTTCGCCAGGCACGACGAAATCCGGCTTCACGTTTACGCCCGACCAGTCGATCGCCCTTGGCCTCGAGGCCTCGGTGACCGTGGGGACCCATCCTTCGCCGCTGCTCTTTTCTGCTGACGTGACGTTGCAGGTGCAGTTTGTCAGCAACGGGATCGGATCGATTACCCTGGCCGGGCAGGGATACATGATCGCGACGAGCTTCGACAAACGGGATCAGGCAAATTTCCGGGCCGATGCGTCCATCTCCTATGACTTTCAGAACAACATCTTCGAAGGCAACTTCCACGTCTGGTCGCAGGGGAACATCGGCGCTGTCGCCAAAGTTGACGCGTCGATGAACATTCACTTCGATCAGACCAACTGGCACGTGCTGATCGGCACTCCCTCCCAGGAGATCTCCGTCCAGCTCTTTAGCGTGGCCACGGTCCAGGCATACATCATGGCCGGCACGGATATCCCCGCGCCTGACCCGAACAATTTCCCGCACAAGGCCGATATCGAGCAGGCCCTCGGGCATTCGTTGCCGACGGAACATATGCCGATCAGCGAGAAGACGGAGGGGTTCGCGCTCGGGGCGAGCCTCGGAGTCTCAGCCGACCTGACATTCGCTATCTTCAAGGCCCACATGGCCTTCGGTTTCGGATTTGATGTCGCGGTGGTTCACCAGCCGAATCTCGTTTGCGCCAATCTTGGCAATCAGCCGCCCGGCTACGACGGATGGTTCGGCTACGGCGATCTCTATGCCTATGTCGACTTCAAAATCAGCATCCATGTCGATGTCTGGTTCACCGAAGGCGATTTCGATATCCTGGATATGGGTGCGGCGGCAGTATGCAAGTTTACGACGCCGAACCCCACATGGGTGCAGGGCATCGTCGGCGGTCACTTCAGCATCCTGAACGGACTGGTCGAGGGGGACTGCCAGTTCGTGTTTGAACTCGGCACGCATTGCGTCCAGGCGAGCGATGCATTTACAGTTGACATCATTAATCAAATCCTTCCGCCAGGCAAGGAACGACGGGATATGACGTGTACGGCCGTCCTACGGTGTCGCTGCATTTTCCCGTCAACTATAGCTTTGACCTCCAGTACATGGAGGATGATCAAACAGATCACCGGGACGTTCCGTGTTGTTGTGGATCAGTTCACCCTGACCCTGGACGGCAATCCTGTGAATACGCACTGGGATTCTCCCGACGGCTATACGCTGTACCTGCTGCACGACCAGCACCTTCCGGAAAACAAGACGCTCGTGATGACGTTCATCGTTCACGCCGAGCAGTTTGACGGCTCGCAATGGAACATCGTGCACAAGAAGTCGGACCACTCCGAGGTCCAGGCAGTGCAGACCATGTCATTCAGCACCGGCCCGCTTCCCGACCATATCGTGGATGAAATCGTGGTGCAGACCGTTCCCCATTCGCTTCAGAGGAACTTCCTCATGGGAGAAGAACCGATGGGACGGCTTCAGACGTTTGAAGACGTCAGCAATCTCTTCCCCCCGAGCACCATAGTCGTCAAGAATGCTTATGTGGCGAAGTTTATTCCGGTCGGGACGGGGACGGAGTTGGAATCAACGGTCTCGATTGACGGCTCCGGGAGGAACATCACTTTCCCCATTCCCGCGCTGACCAAAGGGACGGAGTACGCACTCCAGATCGTGCGGCGATGGTCGAGCACGATGATGGCGTTGAACGTTTCGCCCATGACGAAAACGATCAGCGGCACCACCGCAAACACCGGGCCTCAGCGGTTCCAGCATGGCCCCATGATGACAACGGTGGCAAGCTCGACCATCACCGTCAATGCACGGCCGAAGACGGCGGTCGCGCCGGGGACGGAAATCGCGAACAACGAACATCTGCTCTACCTGTTCTATTTCAGGGTCAGCCAGTATGGCACGCTGAGCGAGAAGATCAACGACCTCCAGACGGTCAGAACCGATGATTCGAAGTACTGGGACATTTACGAGGCCATCACGCCGGTCTTCAGCGGAGCGGAAGGGTTTGATGACTACGATATGTACGGCTACTGGATGAACGGTGCCGAAGGTAGTCAGCACGCGGATCCTCTCGTCCGCGTCGATGCGCTCCAGCCTACGGAACCGTGGTATTCGACATACGTGAAAAAGACCATCTATCAGCACATCATTGACCTCCAGGTCCGAGGACTCTGGCACTTCGACCCTTCACTGAGCGACCAGGCCTTTGCCCTCTTCAACATCGGCACCCCCGGACCATTTGTTTCGATGGTCGGACCCTCGTCGGGGAAACTGAGTCCTCCGGCGCCACCGATGCCGATTTCCGGATTCTCGCTTGGGAGCAAAATGGGCATTCTCCCTGCTTTCATGACGACGAAACGCGAAATAAAATTCAAGTACCTTCACCCGGAAATCATCCCGGTGGACTATGTCAATCTTCGATTTGGTGCCGGCCGGGTCATGGCAGAGTACTCGATGGGCGAGGCGGACGACGACGAATCGGAACTCTACGGGAAAGGCGACTGGGTTGCCTCGAATATGGGATGGCTGCAGAGTGTTCTTGCCGGCGATCTCAACGACTACGTGGCGCGGTACAAAGGCATCCAGTCCGGGTATTATACGCTTTCGTTCATCTACGGTCCGAAGATGTCGTTTGACGGAAAGGGTCCATGGATATCCCGGAGCTTTGCCGTCGGCAATCCCAGAAACCAGATCCTCCAAACCCCACGACTCGGAAGAATCCATTAGGAGATGAGGATGAACGCGAAAATCCTTCGAACGGCAGCGCTTCTCGTCCTTTCGTGCGGGATTGCGCTTGCCCAGTCAAAGCCGGCGCCGAAGAACCCGACTCCGCCGCCGCGGACCGCGAACCTGCGAATCGTCACACGGATCAGCCCGGACTCGATTGTGCTCCGATGGGCCCCCACAACCTCCGGAGCATGGCTTGTCGGGAACGCCCGGGGTTACGATCTTCGCAGAGTGACGCTGGACAAGAACGGCAAACTGGTTCCCGGTTCAGTGCGATCCCTCACGCCCACGCCGTTAAAGCCGTGGCCGATTGAGACCTGGAAACAGCGCGCCCCCCGGACCGATCAATACGCGGCAATCGCAGCTCAGGCCCTGCTCGGGAAGAACTTCGCCTCCCAGGGAAACGGTGTCAATACGGGAAGAGAGATGCGCGACGCGGCCGCCGAGCTTGCCGACCGCTATTCCTTCTCGCTTGTCGCCGCCGACAATGATGCCGTGGCCGCGGAGGGCCTCGCGCTGCGCTATACCGATCATGATGTGCAACGCGGCTTTACGTATGTCTACCGGCTCATGATCGCGCGGCGCGATTCAACCTATCGCATCGACACGGCGTTCGCGGTCGCATCGCCTGCACCGTTTCTTCCCTCACCTCCTGTCCGGGAATTGACTGCCGAATCACAGGAACGGGCAGTAGAACTGGACTGGAAGAATCTCCCACCGGGCCGCTCGTATTCGGGATTTTTCATCTCCCGGTCAGACGACGGGGGACGTCACTTCTCGCGGCTCAATAGCGTACCGTTCGCATTTGGGACAAAGGGAAAGGGGATCACGACAGACGTGTACTTCACGGACACGACCGCGGTGAATTACCATAAGTATCGCTACCGTGTCGAAGGGGTCACACCCTTCGCCGAGCTGAGCGAACCGGCGGAGGTCGATGCCTATGCCAGCGATCGCACTCCACCTCCTCCTCCGGTCATCTCCAGGCCTCTTCAACTTTCGCCTCGATCCTTCAAGCTGACGTGGGAGATGCCGCGAACCGCCCCGGATCTTGCGGGCTTCGCCATCTATCGAAGCGGGTTTGCGCTCAAGGGATATCACCTGGTTTATCCACGCGCGAAGGATCTCGTGAGTGCGAGAAAATTGCTCCTCCCCCCGTCAACCCGATCGTTCATCGACAGCCCGACGGTGGCGCTCGAGCCCTACTACATCGTCGGTGCGGTTGACACCGCGGGGAATATGGGCCAATCGCTTCCGGCCTACGGCGAAATCGTTGACAGTACGCCCCCGGCAATCCCGACCGGTCTCAGAGGAACCATCGACTCGACAGGGATTGTCCGGCTTAGCTGGCGCCTCGGACCGGAGCCGAACATCATCGGCTACCGGGTAACCTGGTCGAACGACCCTGCGCATGAATTCTCCATGCGCACCAACATCGCGGTGGCCGATACGATGTTCGTCGACAGCGTCACCATCAACACTCTGACGCGCAACATCTACTATCGCGTGATCGCCGTGAACGCACGCAAGATCTTCTCCAAACCCTCGGCGATCCTGACGCTCCGCCGGCCGGACGTGGTCCCCCCCGAGTCGCCGATCTTCACCGACGTCATGGTGACGGACTCGACAGTCCGCCTCGTCTGGAGCCCGAGCACGAGCCCCGATGTGCGGTATCATCGCCTGCTGCGTCGAGAAGCGGACGGCGCCCGTTGGACGGAAGTGGCCGAACTCGGAAAGGGCGCGAACGGATTCATCGACAGAAAAGTGGTTCAGCGGACAACGTACGAATATCAGATCGAAGCGATCGACAGCACGGGGTTGCATTCCCATCCTTCCCCGACAGTCATCGCGCGCCCGTACGACACCGGAGTCAGGCCCGAGGTTGACAATCTCAAAGTGGAAAAGGAACCGCGGAGCAAGAAGATCATCCTTTCCTGGCGCTACAACCCCTGGCGAAAGGAACGAATCTGGTTCGTGGTGTATCGTGCCATCGGCAACGGCTCGTTGATGGAGCTTGCTTCCGTGGACGGCGCAAAGCGCCTGTTTGAAGACGATCGTGCGACTGCCGCAGGCGCGTACCGGTACGCCGTCAAAGTCATGGGCGATGGCGGTGTGGAGTCTCCACTGTCCGTCCCGGTATCGGTCACGCAATAATCCCGCACAAAAGAGAGACCACCGGTGAAACGTCCATCGCCTCTGCTTGCCGCTGCGTTGATCCTTTCTGCCGCCTGGGGAGCTCTTCCCCCATCGGCCGTCGCCCAAGAATCTCCGGCCCCGATCCGGATTACCGGGATGATGAACCTCGCCGGGGAGGCATACTCGTCACAGGGCATCGACGAGCGCCGCCCGCACGACACATTCCGCGCGCTGTTTGCTCCGACCCTGGTGATTTACGATCAGATTCGACTGCCGTTCGAGTTCTACGTCACCAGCGAGGACCGCGGCGTTCGTCAGCCGTTTAATCAATTCGGTGTCAATCCTCAGCTCTGGGGCTGGCTCACCCTTCATGCCGGATATTTCTCCGCACGGGTGTCCGACCTGACGTTCGGTGATGCGCGAATGCTCGGAGGCGGCGTCGAGTTGACGCCGGGGAATTTCCGGTTTTCATTTCTGTATGGAAAGATCCAGCAAGCCGTCGAGGAAGACACGCTCAACGGCTTCCGGGGAGTCTATGATCGGTGGGCATGGGCGGCGAAAATCGGTTACGGTGCGGAGAGCGCTTTTCATGTGCACCTGAATGTCATGCGGGTCTACGATGATTCGACAAGTCTCTCCCACCCGTTGCCGGACATCACCCCCCAGGAAAATTTCGCGGTCTCTCTCCAATACGGCTTCCCCCTGATCGATCACCTGATCACACTCTCCGGCGAAGTCGCAACAGCGGCATTGACGAGCGACACCCATCTGGCAGAGGTGGGCGATTTCCCCTCCGCGCTGAAGAATGTGTTCACGCCCAGAGTCTCGAGCCAGGTGGATGGCGCGGCAACGATGTCGCTGGCGATCATGCCGGCGTCGAATTGGTCGCTGAGCCTCATCGGCCGTTGGGTAGGTCCAGGGTATGTGTCGCTCGGCTATCCGCAATTGCCGAACGACGTCGTGGAGGGAACGATTGCCCCGATGGTCCGGCTGCTCCAGAACACGCTCACGCTCCGCGGTTCTTTGGGGCTGCGGTTCAACAATCTGCGGGACAACAGGTTTTCCACAACGCGACGGACGATCGGGAATCTGGGGATCAGCCTCCAACCCGCTCCGGAGTGGGGAATCGATTTCCAGTATTCGAACTACGGGATGCAGTCCAGCCCCCGCAACGATACGCTGCGCATCGACAACATTTCCCAGTCGTTCATCCTCTCGCCGCGATACATGTTCAACGCCTTCGGCGCGGTCAGCACGGCGATGCTGACGTATTCGCTCCAGGCTTTCACGGACTTCAACACTGTCACCGGAAGCCTGAGCGACAACAAGACCAATACCGGCATCGGTTCGTGGATCCTGGTCTGGCCTTCCACGTTGACCCTGACCACCACCCTGCTCTATACGTCCTCCGCAACACAATCCATTGAGACGGTCATCAGGGGAGTCACCGAAACCGTCGGGCATTCATTCCTCGATCGGAAGTTGACGGCCAATCTCATGCTGGGCTACACGAGAGTCCAGACGACCGGAGACAATGGTCAGACGATCGGACGCCTTTCCGTGGCGTATACGCCCTCCAGCTGGGGGACGTTCACCCTTGCCCTGTCAAGCAGTCAGTTTATCTACGATCCCCTTTTCTCCAGCCCATCGTACCGTGAACACACGGGGAGTCTGATGTATAGCTATTCCTTCTAATAAGTTTCGTCACCCATCCCGGGTACCTGATGGACGGACTCCCTCGTGATTGTTCTTGACATTGTGCCCGAAGCGGGATAGCTTTGTGATGGAAGACTTTCCCCCACCCGCACTGTGCTGGATTCGTGTCAGGACACTGTTCTTTGACCTCGACGGCTCGGAGCATCGACCTGTCGATCGCGTCCATGCCGCCTGATGAGCCCCGCGACCGGAAATCGGACATTTTCCCCGCAGTCGTTGTTCACCGAGGAGATCACGCTCCGGATCGCTTACGAATAACCCCTTACCGACGTATGCATGGTGGCCGTCACTTCCGGCGAACGGCCCCGGAGATTCGCCGATCTTTACCAACAATTGGGATTGAGGTCCACGATCAGGAAGTCAGCCATGACTGCCAACCCCCAAAAGAGGTCTTCCTTCGAAGAACACGTTGTCCGTAGACTTGTCGAGATTGCCTCCCATCCCACCCTGCTGACCTCGAACGACGGCACCATCCTTGCGGCAAATAGTGCCGCGTGCTCTCTCCTTGGGCTAACTCGAAAGACGTTGCTCCGGCGAAATGTGAAGACGTTTTTCCCCGGTGCGAAGACCGCCTTCCCTCCAGCCAGGGCGAGCGGGAAACGGAAGGGAAAGACCATCCGGAGGACACTTCGCCTCGAGCAAGACGGCTCCTCCCCGGTCCGGTGCATCGTGCGCATTTCACGTCTCCCGGAAGGAAGGATTCTCCTGACGATTGACCCCTCGAAGGCACAGACCGAGGTCGCATCACGCCGGGCGAAAGAGGACTTTGACCCGATCAATGCCCTGATCGAAAGTAATCATGAATTCTTCGGGATTGCCGATCTCGACACCACGGTGACCTACATCAATCGCGCCGGGCGGCGGATGTGCGGACTACTGCCGGACGGTCCTCTTCCGAAGATGAAGATCCTCGATACCATTCCCGATTTCTTCCATCCCCAATTCCTCAACGTGATCGTTCCTGCCGTTCGTCGTGACGGCCGTTGGCACGGAGAAGGATGGCTTCGCAGGGTCGATAACAACGTCCAGATTCCCGTCGAGGTGGAGGTCTTCACCGTTGTCACTCCCGGTTCACGAAAGCCAAAGCACATTGCCACGGTGATTCGGGACCTCTCGGAGAACAAAAGGAGCGAGACGGCATTGCGCCGTTACGCCGAAGACCTCGGGGCTATCCATCTCCTCGGCACGCAGGTCAACGCTTCGCTTTCCCTCGATCGCGTGATCGCGGCGGCGGTCGACGGAATCCGTTTGGCCGTCCAATGCGACAGGATCTACATGTATCTGCGCGACGGCGAACGTTTTGTCCTGCGGAACCCGGATTCCGAGTTTGCAGAACATCCTGCAATGCGGGAGATCGAATTCAGCGACGCCGAAACGCTTTGCAACCGCGCCGTCCATCAACAGTCCTCGCTGTTCGTCAATGACCTCCTATCGTTCGACGACGGCCACGCGTCGGAGTTCCGGTCCTTCGCAGCGGTCCCGCTCCGGCGGGGTGCCCGTGTCCTGGGGGTCTTTGGAATCGGCTCGTATACCGGGATGGATTTCGCCTCCCGCGGGGCGCTCCTTGAGACCATCGCGGAGACGATCTCGATCGGCCTGACAAATGCAATTCTGTTCACCTCAACCAAAGAGGCCGGGGAGGCGCTGCGGAAGAGCGAAGAACGATTCCGTATGCTGGTGGAGCAGATATCGGAGGCGATCATTGTTCAGACGAATTCCCGGTTTGCATACCTGAACAACGCAGCGCTGCGGCTGTTCGGCGCGGCATCAGCCGATCAGTTGATCGGCAAACCGATTATCGACCGCATTCATCCCGACTATCGCGCATTTGTCCTCCAGCGAATCGCTCAGACGAACGAGGCAAAACAGACTGCCCCTCTTGCGGACATGGTCTTTGTTCGGCTCGACGGGTCGTTCGTCTCCGTGGAATCCGCCGCCGCCCCCATCACCTTCGGCGGCGCCGACGGGTCGGTGATCTTTGCTTTCGATATGGAAGGACGGCGGTCGTCCGAGCGGGCGGTCCGCGAAAGCGAAGAGCGGCTTAAACGCGCGCAAGCGGTCGCCCACATTGGGAATTGGGAACTCGATCTGCAAACGCATGCGATCTGGGGTTCGGATGAAGCGTTTCGCATCTATGGCGTTGATCGCGAAACCAGTCTTTTGACCCTGTCGGTGGTCCAGCAATCAGTGCTGACGAAATACCGGCCGACGATGGACCTGGCGCTTCGCCTCCTCATCGGAGAAGGAAAACCCTACGAGCAGGAATTCGAGATCTCCCGCGCCGATGACGGAAGGGTGCGCTGGGTGTATTCCAAAGCCGAGCTGATCCGCGATCCCGAAGGGAAGCCGTTTCGCGTGGTGGGGGTGATCCAGGACATCACGGACCGAAAACGCGCGGACGAGGCGTTGAGGGAGAGCGAGGAACTCTATCGCAAACTTATCACCACCATTCCGGACGTCATCATCCGGACGGACATGGAAGGGAACATCATTTTTATCAATGAAACGGGCTTCCCGGCGCTCGGCTATGAAACGAATGAGCGGGTTCTCGGAAAAAATATGCTTGCCTTCGTCGCGGAAAAGGACCGGGAGCTTGCCATGACCAACATGGCGAAGATGGTCCACAACTATCTTGGGCCGGTTGAGTACACGCTGGTAGGCGACGACGGCACATTCCGGGAATGCGAAGTGAACGGCGATGTCCTCCTGAACTTCGAAGAGATGCCGATCGGCATGGTGTTCCTCATCCGGGACATCACGGAACGAAGACAACATGACCTCGCCCTTCGCAAGAATGAGTACTTCCTCCGAAAGTCCCAGGACATCGCAAGGATCGGATCGTATGTTCTCGATACGTCCACCGGGGACTGGGAGAGCTCGCGCACGCTTGAAGACATCTTTGGGATTTCCGCCTCGTATCACCGGGACGTGGAAAGCTGGCTGGCAATCGTTCATCCCGAAGAACGGGAGGCCATGGGGGCCTATTTTCGTCACGACATCATGACACTGCATCACCGCTTCGACAGGACGTATCGCATCGTTCGCATCAGCGACGGGGAAGAACGTTGGGTCCACGGACAAGGAGAGCTCGAACTCGATTCTTCCGGCAACACCGTCAGAATGATCGGCACCATCCAGGATGTGACCGAACGCAAACACTACGAAACGGCCATCGTCGCTGCATTACATGAGAAGGAGGTCCTGCTCAAAGAAATCCATCATCGCGTCAAGAATAACATGCAGGTGATCTCGAGCCTGCTGAGCCTTCAGGGAAGCAAGATCGACGATCCGGCCATGAAGTCCATGCTCTTCGAAAGCATGTACCGCATACGTTCGATGGCACTGGTCCACGAGCGGCTCTACAAGGCGAACAATCTCGCGAGCATCGATTTCCGGGATTATCTGAACAGCATGGCCTCGGAACTCACCCGGTCGTTTCCACGCAATGAGATCACCGTGCGGGTGGAGGCGGAATCGATGCAGGTCGGCGTTGACCTCGCAATCCCATGCGGACTCATCGCAAACGAATTGATTTCCAACGCCTACAAGCATGCGTTCCCGGATGGCCGGCAGGGGACGATCCTGATTTCCCTCCGACGGCTTGCCGACGATCGCGCCGAGCTCCGGGTGCGTGACGATGGCGTCGGCTATGCTCTGAAAGCCGACGATCACGCGGGTGAGTCGCTCGGATTGACAATCATCGATGCCCTGGTCGATCAAATCTCCGGGCGCCTGACCAGCGAACGCCGGGAGGGAACGACGGTCGTTGTTGATTTCCCCCTTGTGTGACCGCATCCAGCCACTGCGGGTCCTTTGCCGCGCGGCGATCACGTCTTCTCACGGGACCGTTACAGGATAGTGTCTTGTTGAACGCACCCTGCCGTCACCCACGCTCTGTCGTGCGCAGACTCTGCCCAACACGGGTCGGATTCAGCATCTACGAGAGCACCAATGTAACGATCGAATGGGCCGGAGTCCGGGTTTTGACAGCACGATTCTCGATCCAGGCGGAGAATGAAATATCCTGGTCTGAACTGTTCATGACCACCACCGCAATGGTGCCGTCCTCGTTCTGAAATGCCGTTGCCAGAAGACGATCGTCGTTGGAAGAGCAGACGATCCTCATTGCGCCTGGTCGAATAAACCTGGAAAAATGGCCCATGTAGTAATAGGAACTCATGTACGTAAGCTTGCCCGTTCTCGTATCGCCGATAATCGGCGCCATGCAGAAATTGCCGAGGTGATTCGGCCCACCGTGCTCATCCAGAAGAACATTCCACGCCGTCCAACCTGAAGCCCAGTTGTTCAAATCCATGATCATTGATCGACCGAACACTTCCCCCCAATGCCACTCGTTCAGGCTGTCAGCGTGGAACTGCGCTTCCGTACCTTCGGTAAACATGAGGCCTTTGTCCGGATAGGCGTCGTGCACGAGGCGGACATTGTCAAAGTGATCGCCCACGTACCAATGAAAACCGGTGCCCCACACATATTTCGCGGCATCGGGATCATCGAAAACCACCTTCGCCCGTTGATACATGATGCCACGGTTGTGGTCCCAGATCATGACTCTGAGCGAGGACAGCCCTGACCGCTCCAGTTGCGGCCCGAGATAGTTCTTCACAAAGTCCCGTTCTTCCGCGGCTGTGAAAATGCACGACTCCCATGTTTGAACCGCCATCGGTTCATTCTGCACCGTGAGACCCCAGATCGGTAAGCCGGCTTTGCGGTATTCTTCGACGAACCGCGCGAAATATCGTGCCCATGTCTCGCGGTATTCCGGCCGCAAACCCCCTCCCTTCAGCATTGAACCATTGGTTTTCATCCACGCCGGAGGGCTCCACGGCGATGCAAAGAGTTTCAGGTTATTCCCAGCGGCGCGCAGCGCGGCCTTGATGAACGGAATGCGGTAGTTCAGGTCATGGGCGATGGTAAAGTGCGTCAACAGAGAGTCACCGGGGACCTCGGCATAGGTATATTCGTCGCTGGAGAAATCGCAGCTGTGAATGTTGGTGCGGCCGAGAGAGAAGCCGTTCCCGTTAACGCGGTCGAAAAGCGCCGTAAGGACCTCGGCTTGCTTCTCCTTCGGGAGCTTAAAGAACGTTTCCGCGGACGCGTCAGTCAGCGCGCCGCCTATCCCAACGATCGATTGAAACTGTTTTGAGCGGTCGAGGATAATCGTCGGAGAGTGTTCTTCGGGCTGATCGAGCAATTCGAAGGAGGCTGATGGATACTTTGTGATTCTGTCTGCGGTTGCTTTGGCAGTTACATAGATGTCCGCGCGGTTCGGCAATGCAAAGGCCGCGGAGTCACCTGAAGCGGAGCTTGACGCCGGCGCGGATCCTGCGGAGCAGACTCCGCCGGTCATCACCAGGAACATGGCGGCGAACGTCAATCGAGGAAACGTATTCCTGCTTGAGTCAGTCATGGGTCTCCAGAGCGTGTCCGGCAGTTCACTATCACGGATTGGGAACGTCAATCAAATCGACGCATGGTCATTCGTCATTAATGTACAAAACGGAAAGCGTCAATGCACCGGGAAGCATGCGGAAGGGGCGATTGTTCAGATGCGATCTCAGGGGATACCGATGAGGATCCTCATGAGCGGTATCAGTGCCACGGGTGCGACGGACGCTGCGGTGCGCAAAACCAGGTGTCGCCACGCTAAACCGAATCGATGCGGGTTTAATGACAGAAGGGCCGTCGCATCATCATTACACATAACGGGCATTGGTACCCCGACCAGACCGCCGACGCAGGCTCCAAGGAACCGCCTGGTGAAGATCTCAGAGCTCCGGGGGCAGTGTGCGTGATGACTTCCACGCGCCTTTGCCGAGAATTCCCTGGCGGTTGAGGATCGCTCTCAGTTGCGGTTCCAGTCCCGTTTCCTGTGCGCTTCGTTGGATGCGCCCGACGAGTTCATCGTAGGCATTCTGATCCGGGATCTGGTGAATCTGAAATGTCAGCGTCTGGAGCAGCTTCAACGTCTTCCTCTTTTCCATGAAGATGAACCCGACGACCCCGCATGCGAGCACCGCAAGGGTCACAAGAAGGAGCGTGGCGTTTTTCTGAACAAAGGACAACTCCTGTTGCAGAAGCGGCCTGAGATTTGTTCCGAACTGCATGGCAACATGCACCATCGCCGTATCGATGATCGAAGCGATGTCGGCTTTTGTGTCCGCCCCGAGGAGCTGGTTGCGCATTGCGCCGACGAGTCGCTGCGTTGAATCGCCAAGCAGTTCAGTCCGTAGCGCGGCAAGGTGGTTCTTCGTCGCCGTTCCGATCAGCTCGTTCCGGATGGCCGCAAGCTGTTCCCGTGTGCGCGCGCCCATCAGACTGTCGCGAAGTCTCTCCACCCAGGCTCTGGTCGCATCGCCAAGAATGGTGTCCCGTGTTCTCCTCGCCTGGTCGGCCAGTGCACTCCCGAGGCCCGCAAGAAGCGTGTCAAGCTGGCGCCGGGTTTGCTGACTGGTGAGCGTATCCCGGACGCCGCGGACCACGGAGCTCCCGATGGTGTCCGCTTCACCCTGGATCCCGCTTCCAAGCCCTTCCCCCAAATCCTTCCCGATTTGCATCATTGAACAACCGGCAGAGAACAGGATAAGCACGGTACAGGCGAAGAACAATGTCCTCATGGTTCGGTCTCCTTCACGCAACAACAGAATTGTCCTCCGCCGGTTCATTACCGGCGGTCGGTCAAGCTTCGATTATCGACAGATCAGGATATGGTGAAGAAATCGCGAAGACGCGAGAGGGCGAGAGAAGGCTTCCGGATTTCCTGCAGGCGCCTGTGGACGAAGCGCAGTACCCGGACAGCCCTGCCGTTGAAGACATCACGGTAGTGCTTCATCAACATCAGTCCGCCAAGGTATGCAGTGTAATTATCGAGAAGGAGAGGGTGAATCAGGGGATCCGTGCGTATCCGGTCTCCTCCGAGTTCGAGGACAAAGAGGGAAAACGGAAGCACGCAGGCCGAGAACGCGACCCGTTCTTTTGCGAGACCGTCCAGAATGGTTTGGATCCCGTCGAACACGACATTACTATCGTGGAAGAGGATGATCCCGTTGTCGGCCAGGACGCTTCGACAGAAGCGGAAATCGTCTGCAACGGCCTTTGCGGTATGTTCGCCATCAATGAAGCAGAGGTTTGGCGGCTCGGTGATCACCGATGCATCAATCCGGGAGGTGGAGGCCTCGATGCATTGAACCTTTGCGACGCTCCCGGGCGCGATCGCCCGGAGGTTCTCCATCATCAGTGATGTGGAATTGTGCGGATACGGAAGGACATCCCCACGGTTGTCCGGAGGATCAAAGGGTCTGATGTCGATCGAGTAAATCTTCCTGCACCGGGGGTCCAGCAAATGGGTCTGGAGGCTTCCCCCCGTGTACGACCCGATTTCGAGATAGACGTACGACGAATCGCGGTTTCGAATAACATTCTGCAGCGCGAGAAGCGACCGTTTGTCTCCCGACTCGAGTTGTGCGTAGACCCCGTCGAACAGGGCCGGATCACACGTGCGCAGAAGATCTTCGAACGCCGGCACCGCTTCTTGTTCCATCAGGATTCGCTCCATCGGGGTACGTGCCGGTTGATGATGATGGTAAGGGTGAGAGAGATACGCGCCGCGATGATCCGCTTATTCCGCCGCGCCGAGGTATGCCTCGAGCTCCTCCTTGGCGATTTTCCCCGCCAGAATCACACTGTCGGCACCCGCATACGGGAAATACAGATCCCCGCGATAGAAATACGCTCCACAAATAAACACAACATTATTGACGCCGAGTTCCAGGTCGCCCGTGGTTTCCGATTCTGTCGTGGGCCGGAGGAGCGGTTCGACCCTGCGCACAATGTAGCCGGCAGAAGCCGGGTCACCGACGGCGATGCCGAGGTCGTACTCGCGTTGTCCGTCCGACCTCCTGTTGCCGACATGATAGAGGATGAGCCATCGGCCACCGGAAAGAGGGAGCGGAGGCGCTCCGCCGCCGATCCAGACGTCCTTGAATTCGCTGTTTGGGATGGGTTTCATCAGAACACCCGTGGTCCTCCATTCGCCGAAGAGATCGTCCGCGACGGCGCGATGGATTGACAGGGCATGGTCCCCTTCCATCGGTCGATGAAGGAGGTGGTACTGTCCCTCGATGCGGGAGGGAAACACCATCCCGTTCTTGTTATCGATCGCATTGAAGGATCCGCGGAGGAGACCGTGCTTTTGCCAGTGGACAAGGTCATCGCTTGTCGCCATGGCTATGCGGATCCGGTTGTTGTCCGTTCCGGATGCATAGGCGGCATAGACCATGAAGAACCGTTCTCCGATCCGGGTGATCCGTGGATCTTCGACCCCGAGGTCTTCGTACGCAAACTCCGGCGCGATAACCGGAGCATCGAGACGGACGATACACTGCAGGTCCGGCGTGAGCACCGCGAGCCCGAGCGATGATCTGCGGTAGTCATGCAAAGGCGTTTCGGCTCCTTGCGCCCGGTAGTAGAGAAAGCACAAGGCTTCATGATGCCGCAAAAGCTCCTTCGTCGATGCATCGACAGGAAGAGCGTTGATTGCCGCGTCCAGTGGCTTCTGATCTTCGACCAACACGGCGGCCGGGTTGAAAACGACCCTGTTTTCCCACGGATGATTGTTGATCCGTCGAAGAATCGGTTGACCGGCATTGAGCCGTTCAACACGGGGTGGTTGCGAAGGATTCATCATGCGTTAACGTCCGAATTCCAGGAGAACACGTTTCTTCAGGCTCTCGTGCGAAGAGAATGAACGGAATGCGATCGTGCGTGTTGCTCCGGCGTCGATGTCGACGACGTTGTCTTCAAACACCGCATCTTCTCCGGAGATTTCCAGTCTGACCCCTTTCGCAAATTTCGCCGCCGTGATGTGTGCAATGTAGTTCTCCTGCGGACCAGGGAGAATTTCGACCACAAGCCCGGGATCCGGCAGCGTGAGATGCTTTGGCTCCGCGAAGAAGTGCCGGTTTTCGGCCGGCGTACGTTTTTCGTCATGCCATTCTGCAAGGAGATACTCCGTCGCCGGGTCCAACCCCGCCAGCATTGATTCATCGGCCGTCAGCACGACTCTCGACGAATTTGTCGTCAATCTGCATGGTACCTCCTTGGACCAAACGATCGTGCCGTCAAACGACCTTCGGGACGCCAGAACCGTCCCCGTCAAGGGAGCAGGGAGATCGCTCGTCAGCCACACCTGCATTCCCGCGTCTGTTCGCCGGAAACTCAACAGCACGGGAGCGAAAAACCGTTTCGCGTAGAAGTATGCCGCCTTTGGTCGCAACGCACTGTCCACGACGGCCCAGCTCGCGACCGGCCAGCAATCGTTGAGCTGCCAGAAGAGCGATCCGGCGGTGTTGAACTTCCTCCGTCGCCAGTGTTCGACTGCACGCTTGAGCGCTTCGGCCTGCACCAGTTGACCCAGGTAGGTGAACCGGGAGAATTCTGTTTCGACGCGGAAATGTCCGCTCATGAAACGCATGAGCCGCTCGGGCCCTTCGATCTGCTTATTGTGATGTTCCATGACGATGCTCTGCGGATGCCTGTCCCTCGGGAGCGTACATTCTTCCATCGTCTTCACATTTGCCGGGGCCTGGAATCCGAACTCCGTCACGAACCGGGCATTGTCATTCTCATATTCGGCATAATCCTTCCAGGAACTCCAGACCGACCACTGATGATGATTCCCGTTCGATTCGTCGTTGGGAAATCCCTCGCCGAAGGGAGAACTCCGCCAGTACGGTCGCGTGCCGTCGAATTTCCTGCACGCATCGGGAAGCAGCTCACGAAAAATCTTCGACCCGGTCATTTGATCAGGATGCTTGCCGGGGTTCTGCATGCAGAACAACCATTCGCATTCGTTGTTCCCGCACCAGACAGCGATGCTCGGATGATTGCGAAGCCGCTTGATCGCCCGTTCCGCTTCCTCGCGGACAGAATCAAGGAACCACTTCGTATCCGGATATTCGCCGCACGCGAACATGAAGTCCTGCCAGACAAGGAGCCCCATCCGGTCACACGCATCGTAAAAGCGATCATCCTCATAGATCCCGCCGCCCCATACCCGCACCATGTTCATGTGCGCATCCCTCGCCAGACGGAGAAGCATTTCATACCGCGCGTCGTCGATTCTCGGAAGAAAATTGTCGGCCGGGATCCAATCTGCTCCTTTGCAGAAGATCTTCCGCCCATTGACAACGAACACAAACGATTCCCCTTCCTCGTCCTTTTTCTGAAGAAGTTGAATCGTCCGTACCGCGAAGGTGACCGTCGTTTCACCGAGAACCTCGTTCCCCCGGAAGAGGACCAGCTCCGCGCTGTACATCGGCTGATCGCCCTGGCCGTTTGGCCACCAGAGACGTGGGCGGGGAATTCTGATGGTGGCGGAGGCTTTCCCGTTCTTAACGGTTCCCCCGGCCGCCAGCGGTGTTCCGTCCACCGACACCCGAAACCGGACGGCTCTGTTCCGTTGTTCCCCGCCTTCGACATCGGCCGTGAATCGAACGACAGCTTCGCGCGCATTGAGAGAAACGACCCGAGCGAATGGATCGCGCAGGACCGCATCCGAATATCCTTCGATCACCATCTTCCGCCAGATCCCCGACGTGGTCAGCTTCGGCCCCCAATCCCAACTGAAGGAGTATTGGGCCTTCCGCGCATAGACGCGATGCGGCTCGAGCGCCACGTTGAGCACTCCTTCTTTCCTCTCGAGTGCCTTCGACCGTGCGACGGGCGAATCAAAAAGAACCTCGATCGTGTTTTTCCCGGGGCGCAGGGCCCGACGAATGTCAAAGGAATGCTCGATGAACATGTTTGCCGTGGTGCCGACGGCATTCCCGTTGATGACGATTGCGGCATACGTGTCAAGCCCGTACGCCCACAGACGGACCGTCTTCTCCTGAAGGAGAATCTCGGGAACTTCGAAGGTCCTCCGGTAACGCCATTGGACGGCATCAATCCACTGGACCTGCGTCTCGTTCATCCGAAAGAAAGGGTCGGGGATGACGCCGTTACGCATCAGATCGGTGTGGACCGTCCCGGGTACGACGGCGGGCAACCACTCCTCTGCCTTCGCACACGACTCGGGGATGGCGCCGGATTTCTTTTCAGCTTTGAACTCCCACGCTCCGTCTAAATCCAGCTTTATCATGGTTCTCCTGATCGGACAACGTTGATCAACGCACGCAAGGACTATCACAGGGAACAGGGTACAGGGTACACGGGGCAGCGGGGGTAGTTCGGAGTCTGAGACTGCGAGACGACGCTGAGACGATGAGAAGGTGAAGCGATGATCGTCCTGCCCGGTGTTCTGGATTACTTGACGAGAATCATCTCCTTCGTAGCCGTAAAACTGCCAGCCCGTAATCGATAGAAGTACACCCCGCTTGCCAGGTTCGTTCCGTCGAACGTAAACGAGTATCTTCCTGCCGGATATCTGCCGTTCGCCAAAACCGCCACCTCTCTGCCCAGGACATCGTACACCGCAAGCTGCACCTGACTGTCCGCTGTCCACTGTCCGCTGACAACTGTCTTCGGATTGAACGGATTCGGGAAATTCTGCTCCAGCGCTGTTGTCGTCGGCCGATCGACATCACGCTGATCTGCTACGGAAGTCGTCACCAGCGTTCCGATCTCCGCGAGAGAAAGACCATAGTCGTAGAGACGAATCTCGTCCAGGATGCCATTGAAGTTGTAGTTGTTGTCCCCCGGAAGATCCTGTCCGATCGAAAGAGCGATCGATGTCGCGTTGATCAGACCGCCGAACGGCGCGAAGGCATCAAGCTGACCATTCAGATAGAGCTCCATCTCCGAGCCATCGAAGACCGCGATCACATTGTAGGTACTATCGAGGGAAAGAGGGGTCTCGGCGTCGAGGTCACGCACGGCTCCTTGCGTGTTCTTCACGGTGAACCGAAGTTTATTTGTCGACGGCGAAAGGGAGAGTTTCCAACGGTTTTGCCAGTTCCCGTGAGAGATGAGATACTGTTCTCGCGACGAATAGAAAGCGCCGACGGTCAGCCAGAGACTCACCGAGAGCGCATTGTGAAAGTTGAGGGAGGTGTCGTTCGGCACATCGATCGAGCTGGTCGTGCCGTTGAAGGCGTATGCGGAATTCGGGCTGCCATGCCGATCCGCTACAAGAGTCGCGCCATTGACGGTCCCGTCATGCCCGTGCCCTGTCGCGTCAAGGGCGTTCCCTGAAAAAGGGTAGAAGGCCACGAGTGCACCATGTTGCGTAACGGAAAGATCGCGGACCTCGAGCTTCACGCTATCGGTGGTGGATCCCCCGAATCCATCCTTAACCGTGCAGGTCACAGCATAATCGCCGGCGGTGGAGGGGGCACTCCATTGGACGGTTGGGCCGGAGCCGCTCACGACACCCGCGCCGGCGGACCACGAGTATGAGAGAGAATCCCCGTCGGAATCGGTCGCGATGCAACCGATGACGGAGGTCCCCCCGAGGTTTACCTTCCGCGGCACCGCATTGAATTTTTCGATGGAAGGCGGGGCATTGATCCTTTGAATCACCTGAATCGTGTCGACGTCCGTCGATTGTCCTCCTCTTCCGTCGGTCACCGTACACTGAACCGTAAACAATCCCGCACCGCTCGGCGCGATCCAGTGAATGACCGTCCCGCCGCCGGTCACCGTCCCTCCCGAAGCACTCCAGGCATACCGCAGAGAGTCATTATCGCGATCGGTTGCCGTACAAAAAACATTTGTCTGTCCCCCGACGACGATCGGGTTCGTTGCCGCTGCAACCGCTTTGATCCGGGGCGGGTAGTCCGCGACGGCGGCTCCAGAACGATAGTCGACAACGATGCCGTCGATCAGCGTATGGTCCAATTGAGACGAGATCGTCCCCCCTGCCGGCGCGACCACCAGAACGACGGGGCCGTCCGCAGGTATCGAAACAGCTGTAGCCCCACTCACGCCACGAGCGATGATGGTCTTCGTCACAGTATTATAGAGGTCGTGGCTCCCGGGCCCGAGATCGACCACCGCGATGGTATCGAAAGCGTACGGATTGTACAAAAGATAGGTTGGATATGCCGGGGAGTGAAAGTAATCGGTTTTCAACAGATCGATCCGGAGAATCATCGGGACGCTGGTCGTGTCGATGAGCCCGGCAAGAATGCCGACGTGGGAGGCTCCGTACAACGCAAAATTCGTTGGTGCCCATCCGCCCTGGATCGCATCTCCCGTGATGTACGGTGAGATTGCGCTATTCGTGGGCATATACTGACGGAGCGATTCGTGAGCCATCACCGATGACGAATCGTATTGATGCCCCCACGGGGCGCTGTCCTGATGGCTGTCAGGCAAGGAATTCGTGTAGAAGAGCCGGCTGGCATTTGCCAGGTTCAGGATCCACTTGCCGATAGCCCGTGCATACCGGTCATCGTACCGCACGACCGGCACAAGGGCCCCGGCCTGCTCGACGCCGTTCATAAAGAAAGGATAGTCGTTGGTATGATTGATTTCTCCGACGAGACCCGAGCAGTCATAGCCTCCCCAGTTTCCGACAGAAACCCCCCATTGCCGGATCGTATTGTCGCCGTTCGAGAAGCACCAGTTGAGCATCTTCGTCAAATCATATGTTGTCCCGAGCTCCGCGTTCATGCTCGCCGCGGCAATCACACCATACGGAAGCTGCAGTTCATACGAGGGGTTTGTGGCATAGACCTGCAGCGATTCCATCGCAAGTTCCGCGCCGATCCGGTAGCGTTCCTGTCCCGTTTCTCTGTAGGCCTGGTACAGGAGCCACGCAATCGCTCCCGCGGCTTCCGGTTCCACGTAGGTCGAAGAGTTGTTCGGCGCCATCGTCTGGAGATTGAAGGCGCGATGGTTGACGTTGGCGATGCTCCAGGGCGCATCGGTGCCTCCCATCGCGTTGACGGCTGCCAGCCACCGATCGGCAACGGACAGGAATTGCCCGGGGAAATCCGGCGTGGAGGGATATAAACTGTAGAGTTGGAAGAAAAACACATTCGGCATCGTGTCATACCACCAATCGTCCCAGTTCGAACCGCTCGCTGAGTTGAGATAGACGCCTGCGCCATTCGCCTTGTTGAACCATTCCCGGCACATCGCGACCCAGTTGACACCATGTTGATTGCTCTTGTCGATGCCGGCAAGAGTTGCGCCCACCACGGCCGGGATACAGTTGATCGCCTCTCCTCTCCCGAGCGATGAACCCACATAGGACTGCAACGCGAAGCTTGTGATCCCAGGATAATTTACCGTGGCGGTGAAGGTCTCCGAGAGCGGAAGGTACTGGCCCTGCAAACCGGTATTGAACACCAGAGAATCGTACCCCGCGGCGACCTTTTTCCAGTCCCTCATGAGATAGGGCGCGGGAGTGGCCGGCATCATGTCGATTCTCGGAATCGAAATTTGTTGGGCTTCCGATCTCCCGGGGAAGAGGACTCCGCCGAAAACAACCATGCAGGCAATCCACGGGGGAGCGATGAATGCTCTTCCTGTCATCATTGCAGGCGTCCCTGAAATTCCTTGCTCTCGTTGTTCTCGAGGACTTCCAGACGCCCGTTGGTTTTCCCGACGGCGACCGTGACCTCGTCTCCCTCCCGGTTCCTGAACAGGGCAGCTTCCCAGTCAGCGGTGTGAACGCTGCTGACCTTCCGATACGAAAGATACTTCGTTCCTCCGTCGGAGGATTCCAGTTCGAGGAGCGTCGATAATGCTTCTATCGTCGATTCCGCTCCGGAATTCCTGTTGACGGTCGTCGAATCGGTGATGCCGTCAAAGCAACGACCGGTTGCGGGATCGTACAGAGGGATCCCAGCCACGTTGTCGCCGAGCAGCCAGGACGCTGCAAGCCCCGCCATGATAAGATATTTGCGTTGCCCCGTCGCCTCATGCAACCGTAGCAATCCAACAGCCATCGGACGCACGGCATAGGCGATTTGTTCGAACCGTTTGCAGCTTTCGTGACCACCGAGGTCGCACTCCTTCATGAACCCGTCAATGAGGAGTCTGCTGTAGAAGCCGTCCGCTTCGCGCTCTCCGGAAGCAATCATCGCACGATCGCCAAGCCGCTTTCCCGCCGTTGCCAGAAATTGTGTCTGGCTGTTTCCCCACATGTGCCACTGCGCCTCCCAGGAACGGTGGAGCCCGTACGGATACGTTGATGCCGAACCATCCTGCATCATTAACAGGCCGTTCGCCAGCCGGTGGATCATCCCGTCGAGAAGAGAATCGTTGTCGGTCGAAGCATAGGCCTCGAGGCCGAGCAACAGCTCGGAGGTGACGTCAGCACCGGAGTCGTACAGGAGCCACCGAGGAACCTGATAGCCTGATATCTCGGAAGACTTCCCGTACTGCTCGAGGACCCGGGTCACGTATGGAAGGCACCGCTTGAAGGCGCCTTGGAGACGTGCAGCGAAGACCGGGTCGATGGTCTTAAAAACCCTGTATCCTGTCCCGATCGCCCAGGTTCCGCGGGCCGCCCACCAGCCAAAGGACTTGACGCTGGTTCTCCCTGTCCGGTTAATGGCGTGATCACGGTACACAAAATTGTAGAATTGGCCGTCAGGGTCCTGCATTCCGAGGACGAACTTCAGAAGCGCTTTGGCAGAAGCAAGACTTTCCGGATCCTTGCGCAATTCGAAATGCCGGAGATACAGTACCGCGGCGCGGGCGGCATCATCGACACACGCGGTCCCTTCGACGCCGGCATCAGCCGCGTCAAACCAGCGATAGTCCGGCGCGTTCGAGTACACATGAATAATGTCCACCGTGTCGCCGTTGAAGGGAATGGTCTCCGTGAGATCGCGCAGGTGATGGAAGTTCACGAGAGTGGGTTGCGCGCAGGCGAATTGCGAAAACGCCAGGATGCACGCGCCGAGGCCCGGTCGAACCATCCGTTGCTGCAGCCAACGCGGCATTGTCATAGCCCCGGTTGCATGATGCACTTCAGTGTCATCCCTTCCTTCAGCGTTGCGAACGCCTCGTGGACTCCATCAAGCGGGAAATGACGGATGTCGAGTTCGTGCGCCTTGACGGCTTTTGCCTTCAAGAGTGCCGCTGCCCGCGTGAAGGTGTGGGGATTCACATACGAGCCGACAATGGTGAGCTCATTTGCATAGATCGCATTCGGCTCAATTTCAATTTTCTCCCCGATCGGGCACACGCCGAAGAATTCGACCGTCCCTCCCCTCCGTGCGAGATTCAGACTCAAGCGCATCGTTTCCGGCCTTCCAACACATTCGATCACGACATCGGCCCCGACCAGGGTCTGTCCGCGAACCCACGCGACAACATCCTCGGTGGTGGGATCCACCACGAAATTCGCGCCGAGGCGTCTCGCAAGATTGCGTTTCTGCGGCCGCGGTTCGATCACCATCGTCACCGCGGCTCCCGCACGGATTACGAGCTGAAGCATGATAAGTCCGGCGGCCCCTCCTCCGAGAATGACGACACTGTCGCCGGGCCGGATATTCGCCCGATCCAATCCGTGAACAATGCAGGAGACCGGCTCGATGAGCGCTCCTTCGTCCTGGCTCAGTTCCCTCGGGAGTTGATGAAGTTGACCGGCCGGGACAATGGAATACTCCGCCATTCCGCCGTCGATATCGACACCGAGGGCACGCAGTCGACTGCAAAGATGCACGAGCCCGCGACGACAGTAATAGCATGTCCCACAGGAGATATTCGGATCGACCGCCACACGGCTCCCGATCTGAACGGATGACGCCTTCCCGGCGTCCTCGACGATCCCGGCGTACTCGTGTCCGAGCACCACCGGCGGTGTGGAGCGCGATCGACCGTCAACAATGTGCAGGTCGGTGCCGCAGATCCCGCAGGCGTCGACACGGATCAGGGCTTCATCTTCCGAGAGACGCCGCAAGTCTCGGTTGACAATGCGGAAGGACCCGGGCTTTTCAAACAATGCCGCTTTCATCTTCACCTCTTCGGAAACATCCCTGGGGAGTATTCAACGACAAGCTGCTGATCGGTGTCGCGACCACTCCACCGTATTTGCGCCACCAGACCATTTGATGACTTGCCGGAGATCCGGATGTCACGAATGCGATGGCCATCGACCGCCACCGTTCGGGGGATTCCGGCCGATCCGATCTCTGCCGTGATGGCGTGTCCTTCGAAGGACGACACGGTCATGATCAACCGTCGACGGGAATATTCGTAACGCACGTCGCGGACGATGGCATTGATCCGGAGCAGCTCCGGTGTTGTCGCTCCGGCGAATCCGACATTCCATGATCGCGATGCCCGCAGACGCAGGGGGACAACACGGGATGGTACGGACACACCGTCCGCCTCGACTCCGTGGTCACTGCGAGCGAGCCGGACATCCTTCGCACCGCCATATTCGAAAACGCACCGTGCTGTGTCAATGTCTGTGGGGAAGGAGCGGGAGAAAACGATGTTCCATTCCGATTCAGTAAGCCCGAGCAACCGATACCCCGTCAACAACGTGAAACCCGCGGCCCACAGGAACGAGGGCTTATCGATCTTTCCGTACGCCGGTGACCGCTGGTCGGAAAAGCGATACTCGTAGAACGCCGGCTGCCCCATCGGACTCTTGGCGATTCCATCCAGCGTCATGGTTGATCGATAAAAACGGTAGGCGTCGTCAAGCCGTCCTGTCGACTGCAAGGCCAGCGCGTACCACGCGTTGTTATGCGGCCAGACTCCGCCGTTTGCGTAAAGATACGGATCGCCGGCTTCGTTATCGACAAAATGAAACCAGGCCCGCATCGAGTCGGTATGGAAGTCGGCAGGCATTGCTGTTCTGATGCCGATGTCGGGGGCAAGCAGTTCACGTTCTGCACTGGACACGAGAAGTCCCGATCGTGCAGAATCCAGCACGCGAAACACTGCGGCAAGGAGTGATCCCATATAATAGTGCGGATCCTCCTTCCCGGAATTCACGTTGACAAGGTACTGTTTCCGATCGTCCCACAGATGCGCGCCCAGGCTCTCTTCCATCATCGACGATGTGTGCTCCAATTGCCGCAAGCGGGGAGAGGAGTTTCGGAGGAAGGCACTCATGAAAAGATACTCGCGGATGGCCCTGATCGCCAGAACGGTCATATACGTCCGTGGTCCCGGGTTCTTCCCGATATCCCACCAGTCAGGCGCGCCGGCATACATCAGATGATCAGCATGCAGCTGGCGCAGGGCATTGTCCAGGCTGGTCGTGAGGAGCGGGTAAATGTGACGGATCAACGATGTGTCCGCGGTATGCCGCAGGTAACTCCCGGCAACAAGGAGAAACCAGAAGTGGTTCCAGTTGTCGGGTGCGCAATATTCCGTTTTGAAACCGTCGTCTCTCCAATAGTAGGCGTGGGGGATGACGTTCTCTTTCGCATGCCCGGTGATATACAGGAGGTCCCTTCTGACACGGGCAGGGTCGAAGGCGATGGCTGCAAGATCAGTCAGAAGCACATCGTGGGTAAAAAAGAAATTGTATTCGGCCGGACACGGCATGGGGACGACCTGCCCGTCGATCCAGTGGGCATTCGCTGCAAGAATCGCCCTCGCCCAGATCGCCGACCGATCGATCCACGCGTCGCCGGTCTTCAGGACCGGGCGAGCCAATGCGGAGGATTCGACAAACGCGTCGTATGCTTCCACGTCCCGCGACCAGGTTCTGCGGAGGGAATCCGCGAGAGCAGTCGCTTCGGGGTTCCGGCAGCTCGCGATGACCAGAATAATGGCCAGAGAATCACCGGGAGAAACGTACTTTTCATACGTAAAAGCGTTGCACCCACGGACGACACGTTCGCGAACCGGATTGTGCGGCAACGACCCGCCCTGCCAGGACGACGTGCCCGAATCCGTGACGGCAAGTTCCGACGCGTCCATGATCCAACCGGTTGGCCGCTCGGCCATGTTCTGAACGATCAATGCGGCCATTGCCGTCTGCGGTTGGTCGAAGCCCGAAATCGCAGCGCCCGTCCGTTCATCGTACCGGACAGCGACCGAGTCGAACCGTGCATAGGTCTGGCAGGTGCGGAATGCCGTCTTGAGATGCACGTACGCCGTCAGCCGGTGTCCGACGACCTCCCGGTTCACGATGGTGATGTACACGGCAAGCATCGGCTCATGCATCCCGAATGCGTACCGTATCGAATACCCGAGGCGGCCGTCGCTCTTGTTGAACGTCACGGTCTGGGGGCGCAGGACGTATTCCCAGTGATTTCTGCCGATCCATCGCGACGCTCCGCCGTCGACCTGAAGCCCGATCGCCATCGGTCGCGATTCTCCGCGTTTCCAGTAATCCGTGCTCAGGTCGATGCTGTTGGCAACTGGAGAGTAGAAGGAGATGCGGGAAGGGAGCGGCCTGCTCTCATGAAACTCCGCACCGGCAAACGGTCCTCCCACTTCGACCTGACCGTACCCGCCGTTGAACCGGAACGCAAGCGGGTCGTCGGGGATTTGTGCTTTTCCCTGCAACGAGAAAATGCAGGCGATCGTCGGAATGCAGAAGATGACAGTGAAGCGGTGGTGCATCGGCATCGTGTCCTGTGTTAGTGACGGATGTCGGTCTGCCGGATGCGCAGGAGGGCAGAGCCAGCAGATCCGAGATTGCACTCTACCCTTGACGGGGCCCCGTGGTGCTCAAACCATACATTGCCACGAAAGTATGCCGGTCCCGCAGCGAAGACAACGATCTCGCGCTCAAATTCAAACGCCACGACAAAAAGTTCCGCAGAATCACTATGGGCAGGAAGATCTCTTCCAACCCGGACCGGGAGACGGCTCTTCACCGGCGCAGTACAATAGAGCAGTCCGTCGCACAGGAGAACGTTGAGGTCGATCCCGTGCACCGGAAGATTTGTTACCGCAAGCCAACCCCAATCCGATGGGAGAGCGGGATCGATCTCGATTTCGGCAAGAGAACATCGGAGTCCGAGCAGTCCCTCGACGGCAAGCCAAAAATAAGTTGGAGGGGTCCACGGGCTCAGCGCCATGCCCCGGCTGCGGTAGTCCAGACCGTTCAACCGTTCAGGGAACTCACCCGGCACCAACGCCCCGAACTGTGCCGGACGCTCCCTCTCGGAAACCCGATAGATTGCCCGGAGTCCCTCTGCGACCATCGACGGCCTGAAAGCACGGAGACTGTACGCGATCCACGCCGTCAGGTTCGGCCAGACGCCTCCCCGGAGCTGATAGTCCGCGTCCGGATCAAAATTCCATTCTCCGGGGGGAACCGTTCGCGCACCAAACTCCGTCCAGAAATCCGGTTCCGTCAAACGGGTGAGTATTTTCTCGCGAAGATCCCGGTCCGCAACACCGGTAAGGACCGGAAAAATCAGGTCGCCGGTGACATCGTGATGCGCGAGGCCTTCCCTGTCGATATTCAGCAGAAAGAATCCGGATCGGCCCGACCGCAGCCGCGCGTGCATCTCGTGTTGAAGCGCCAGTGCCGCTTCCGAGAAGCGCTGCGCATCATCCTGCAGGCCGAGATCCCGTGCCACGCTGCTCGTGAGCTGGAGCGCGAGAAAGCATTCCGAATTGATTTCCGTCACCGCCCCGGAAAGGGTATAGCGATCGATAATGTTCCGCCAGCCGCAAATACCCCAGACATTTGTCCCGGCGGCCGTACAGGTTACCAGCCCGTCCACCCTCTGGGCGAGGATCCATTCGGCTGATTTCTTCATGAAGGGATAGACCCGGCGAAAGAACTCCAGGTCGCCCACCGCCCAGCCGTGATGGGCAAGCGCCCAAAGAACGAGAGGGGTGTCATCGTTGATGTTCAGATCGTAGTCATGCAGCGCCGGTGAAGCTTCGTCGGCGTGGATGAACTCTGTCACTTTGCCGCCATCATGGATCGCACGGGCGCAGACGAGCTCGAGCATCGCGCGCGAAGACTGCGGATTGAGGGCATCCATGCCGAGCGTATACCATGCAAGATCGCGCATGACAACGATATCCTGCGGGGGATCATTCGTAAACGCCTCCCCTGCCCGGAACCGGTGTCGCACACGGAGCATATTAACTTTCGCCCATGCGATCCCGCGATTCACTAATGGATCAGGCGTCATGATGAGCGTCTTGGAAAGCACCGCGTGCATCGTCGCGATGGTCGCTTCATGAATCCGACCGAAATCGGCGAGCGCATGGAACGCGGCAATTGCTTCCTGCTTCCCGAAGGGCGAAAAAGTCAGCCGGAAAGCGATCGTTCGGATTTCTCCAGGGGCAAGGTCGATGCGGTAGCCGACGGTGAACGACGTCGCATCGGAATGCAGAGTTTCCCACGGAATACTGGAGCCGAACACCCGGCACTCAGCGGGGGCACCGACCGTCGAGGCGATGCATATCCCTTCGTCCGCAACGACGGAGAAGGTTCTTTGTTGCTCTGCCGGGTCGGGTTGCTTCGAAAATTTCGCGGTAGCGACCGCCGGGACGACGAGGCGGTGTTCCAGGGCGACCGCCGCGGCCTGCCGTCCGGTGTTGGACAGCTGCACTTCAGCAATCGCCGACCGCTGGAGCGCCTCATCGGATTTGCTTCCGGAGAGAATCGGAAGGAAGAAGGTCTGATCCGTCTGTACAGGACCGCAGACAAATCGCGTGGACTGCGACTCTGGGCGGAAGATCGTCTCTTTCGCCTGTGCGTGTTCGCCGTCGACAACAACCCGCATCGCCCACGAGCCGACATAGTACCGGTTGTCCGCGGCAGACCAGAGTCCCAGGAGGTCGGACCGCTCATCGAGCCGGGCGAACGCCTGAAGATTCCCGAGACTGGAGCCGGTGGTCAGCGCCTCGACGGGGCGACGGTATTCGAGAGTCTTCATGACGTCCTTGTCTTATCCCTTCAGCCCGGTGGAAGCCATGCTCTCGATGAAATACCTCTGGAAAAACGCATAAGCGACGATGACGGGCGCAGCGAGGAGCGTCGCTGCCGCGAGCAGATACCCGAGCTGGGATTCCGCTTCGCCTCCGGTGGAAAACAATGCGACAACCTGTGGCATGGTCATTAACGATCGTTCCCGGACCACCATCATGGGCCAGAGCACCTCATTCCAGTTTGTCATGAACGTCAGGAGCGCCACCGTGATCAACACCGGTCGTGACAGCGGCCACACGATCCTGAACAGGATGGTCCATTCCGTACATCCATCGATCCTGGCCGCGTCGATGAGCGCCTGCGGAATCGATGCGAAAAACTGGCGGAATAACACGATGCCGAATGCACTGATCATCGTCGGAGCGATCAGGGAAAGGTAGGTGTCCGTCCATCCCAACTTCACCATGAGGATATATTGCGGGATCAACACGATCTGAAAGGGGATCATCATGGTAAAGAGGATCACGAGGTACAGCGACCGGCGGCCGACGAATTCCAACCGGGAAAGCGCATACCCCACCATTGATCCGAACACGACAACGGAAGCGGTCGTGCTCGCGGAGACGACCATGCTGTTGACAAACGCCCGGATGATGGGGAGTTTCAGGAAGACTTTTTCGTAGTTCACTCCCGTGAACTCCTTCGACCAGAGTGCGAGGCTGTTGATCGCCGCCTCGGGTTTGAAGGAAGCCGCAAGCATCCAGAGGAAGGGATAGGCGAAGACGACGGCGCCCACCAGGAGGATCAGGTATGTTCCAAGCCGTCTCATTCCGCTGTGTCCCGCTCGATGACTCTGCGCTGGATTATCACGACGAGGAAGATCACCAGGGCGTAGATGAACCCGAGCGTCGCGGCGTACCCCATATGGCCGAAATAGAACGCCTGATTGTAAATATAGAGCATCCCGGAAAGAGTGCTTTCCATCGGACCGCCCCCTGTCAGGATATACGGTTCGATGAAGAGCGAGAAACCCCCGATGGTGGAGAGCACGATGATCACCATCAACGTCGGGTTCAGGAGCGGAAGGGTGATCGAGAAGAACTGCCGGACCGGTCTGGCACCATCGATGTTCGCCGCCTCATAGAGCTCGCGGGGGATGCTCTGCAGGCCGGCCAGAAACAGGATGATGTAGATGCCGACGTTTTTCCACGTCGCCATCAGGGCGATCGACGGCATGGCGAAATGCACATTGATGAGCCAGGGGACGGGCGCAATCCCGATCGACGTCAGAACGTTATTCAGCACGCCGTAATCATACGAGAAGAGCTGCTGCCAGAGAATCGTGACTGCGACGCCGGACACGACGACGGGAAGGAAGTACACGCCTCTGAAGAATCCTCTTCCCGCGATCTTTTCGTTGAGGAGCAGGGCAAATCCGAGGGCGACGACGATTTGAAGAGGGATGTGGATCACCAGGAAGAACAGCGTATTCGACAGCGACTGATAGAACAAGGGGTCCTGGAAAAGGCGGATAAAGTTCTTCAATCCGACCCACTCCATCGGGCTCACCAGATTCCAACGGTGAAACATCAGGATGAAGGAGAAGATCAGCGGATAGGCGACGAACGCAAGAAAAAAGATCACGTACGGAAGAGAAAAGACATAGCCCCCCTTGCGCGACCCCAGGAGACTGCCGGTGATTGTCGATCGCACTTTCATTGGTTCCACTCGATGATCATTCGCGCCCGCCGCACAGCGTCAGCCATTCCTTGTTCCGGAGACTTCGTCCCATAGACCGCGCACATTTCAAATTCCTGGGAGATCCCGTCGAAGATTTCCTTCATATCGGGGGCAGAGTCCATGCCGCGTGTATACGGCACCTGCTCCGCAAATTTCAGGATCATGGGATTGTTCCGAAAATAGCCGGCAAACTCCGGATTGGTCAGGAGATCACCGCGGACGGGGATCTGATCGGTCAGTTGGAGGAGAAGGCGATCGTGCGTGGCAGAAAGCATGAACTTGACGAATTCCCAAGCCGCGCGGGGATGTTTCGTCGTCGTAAACACGCCGATATTTTTGAAATCGCCGAAGGTATAGACCGGCCCGGTGTTCCCATCGGGGACTGGCAAGGGTGCAACCATGTAGGAGAGCGTCGGCGCAAATTTCCGCACGGCCGCCACCTGCCAGGGTCCGGCAATGTGCGAGACCTTCTTCTCCAGCATAAACAGGTCGGTGCTTTGGTAAAACGAAGTCCGGGGGTAGTACTGTCGATCATAACACCGCTGAAAGAACGCAAAGACATCGACCGACCATGCGTTTCCGAACGCGACGGAATCCCCGACGAACAGCGGATGCCCTTCCGACGCCGCGAGATAGAACGGATAGAAGTCGAACATTCGTTGCCACCAGATCGGACGAATGTCACGTTCGCCCGTCCAGATTTCGACCGACGGGCCACGATTCAGATTCCGCTTGACGCTGTCTCCCAGGGCAAAGTAGTCGCTGTATGTGCGCGGGATCGTCTGAACTCCTGCGGCGTGCATCAGGCGCAGATTGTAAAACATCATCACGGGGTTCGTCTTCCACGGCACCTGATAGTAGTGACCGTCGGGAGTCTTGAAGGATGCAAGCAGGTGGGCCGGGACACGGGTACTCACGATCGAATCAAAACCGGGGAACGTGTCGAGCGCCACGAGCCCGCCGGAGGCCACATAGTCCCGGAGGGCGATCGGATTGATGTTGGAACAGATGTCGGGGGTGGTCTTTCCGGCAATGGCGGCCAGCAGCACCTCTTCGGTCGACTGGCTCACCGGGATGGGCTGCATGAGCACATGGATATCCGGGTGCTTGGCGTTCCACTCCTTTACGACGGAGTCGGCGAGTTCCACCTCTTGCGCGTTCGGGGCGGGCCAGTACGTCAGCGTCACCGGACCCGTCTCTCCGTTTCCGACGCCGGCCTGTCGTCCGCATCCGGCCGCCACAAGCAAACAGCACAGCGCCGACAACAGGACTTTATTCCCAGGTCTGCCAGTCATAATCGATCGTTGGAAACGCCGGGTGAGGGAACGTTCCCCCCTTCTTCGCAATATAGACATCGATGGCCCTGGGATCGTTCTCGCTGTCAACAGGTAGTGCCGCCAGAACGTTTTCAGCAATCGTCACAGGATACTTACGGCGAAGCGCAAGAAGCCGGTGCAGCATCAGCGAGCTCATCTTCGCGGTCACAACGTCGCGGCGAACATCCGGCAACGCAGTTTCGTACGTAACGGTATCGCCGAGCGCCCGGGCATACGCCGCATGATGGCTGCGATAGTATGCTGAAAGGAGGGAATCGTTGACGACAATGGACCCGGCGATCTTCTTCTTCTCGAAGGCATAGAGGATTTTGTCCTTCCACCACGCCTTCTGTTCCTTCACCGCCGGGCGGTTGCCGAGATGCCGCCCTTCCGCGCGTTCGATGAGAAGACCGTTACGTACCATCTGCCAGACGAGCTGCTCGAGCGAGCGTTGATACGCGCTTACGGATGTTGCGCGGAGCTTCACCAACGTCGATCGGGCCTCGTACCACGACAGGAACCTCCCCAGCGTTACTTCGCGGTCGGACATCGTAACGAGATTCTCGTTCGCGTAACGCTTCGGGTCCGCTGCCGCCGCGAGGAGAATTTCGCGGTCGACCGGAAGAACGGAGAGCAGCGACCTCCGCAGGTCTTCCGGCAGCCACACCTGACTAAGATACGCGCACAGGATGCCGAACGCGCGCCGTTCAATCACGGGGGCATGCGCGCGCATCATGGCGTCAACATACCGGTCCGAGAGGCTGTCGGCTTTCTGCTGGGTAAGCACTTCCTTTGCAGCGTGAAGTTGCGCTGCAGCATCGGATTCCGTCGTTACGGCATCGAACGTCATGGTGTCGACACTCAGAATGTACCATCCGTCCGGTCCCTCGATGGGGCCGGAGGGGCGGCCGGGTTTGAGCGTGTCCGCGACGCGTGCAATTTCCGGCCTGGTAGTCGCGAGCTTGAACCGCGTTGTCTCCCAGGAACGATCGTCCCTGGTCACCGAGTCTCCCATCGCCGCGCGGAACAACGTGTCGAACGGTTCTCCCTTCGCAAGTCCCGCCTCGTATCGTTCGATGCGTTCCTGCGTCGACGCATAGATCCAGCGCAGAGAATAATGGGTACGCTGGGCGGTGACGGCGTTCCGGAGCTCTTCCTTCGCGATATGGACCTTCCGCAGCACGTCCTGACGATACAGCTCCTCGGTCGACAGATCATGTTCGATTTCCGCCACGGACCGGACGACAGGGGATGCGGAACCGCCGCCGTGGACTTCCGCGTCGAGCGCGAGGAGTTTCTCGTTGATCATATACTGAAGGAACTTCTGCTTCGAGTCTTTTTCGCGTTTCGGGAACGCGGGCCCGAAATTGTACGCGAGCAGAAATTCCTTCCCGGTGATGATTTTCGGACCCACCCGGGCGACGATCGCGCGGGCGTACGCCGTGTCCTCCGCGGGCAGCATGGACGCGTCACTGCCGGTCCCCTGCTTCGCGAAGAGCAAAGCAGGGGCCGCACACAGCATGAGCGCTGTTCGCCCGAAGCGTCGCATGATCGCAAACGATTCCGCTCGCATTGCCTAGAAGGCCACCCCGACGGAAATGACCTGAATGTTCTCCAATCTTCCCATGTCCCGGTACGCATAGTCGAAGGTGACTTTCAACGCCGACGCCGAGAACAGCGCGGATGTCACGCCGAATCCCAGACTGAGGCCTCCTTCGGACTCCGGATCGCGAATGGAATTGTACCCCGCGCGGATATAAAGGAAATCACGGAAGGAGAGCTCGGCCCCCGCGTTCACCGTTTCAATATAGTCGCTCGGGTGCAATGCATCAACGGCGACGGCCAACGAAAACTCATCGGATTTGATCGGGACCGCCGACACACCGATCTCGAACAGGAGGGGAAGATTCCAGGAATTGAATTCGATGTCGGTGGGGATCTGATCGGTGGATCCCTGTTTCGTCGGGTCGATGCGGACGAACTGCCGCGCATCGCGTCCGGCAAGCTGCATGGAGGTTCCGAAATTCGACAGCGATGCCCCGATGATCATCCCTCCGAACAGGTCGGTCTTGAACGACGTGCCAACGTCGATCGCCATGGCGTATGCGGTCTCGTGCCAGATCGACTCCTGAATATATTTCCCGGTGAAGCCGATCGAGAACCGGTCGCTGAGCGCCCGCGCGTAGCTCAGGCCGATTGCAAGGTCTGACGCGCTGAAATATTCGCCTGTCCCTTCGGGCAACTCGACGGTCCGCACTTTCATGTCGCCCATGGAGAGCTGCGTGAAACTCAACCCGAGCGTACCGAAGGAGGCGATCGGAAGGACCAATCCCGCAAAGTCCAGACTGGTCCCGGCAATCCAGGTTGTGTGCGACACCAGCGCTTCGTTTTGCGGGAGGCGCGCGATACCGGACGCATTCCAGTACAGACTCGTCGCGTCATTCGCGAGGCTGACAAACGCGCTGCCGAGGGCAATGCCTCTCGCGCCAACGGGGATCTCCAGGAACGTTGCAGCAGCAGTACCGGTTTTGGTTTGCGCCTGAAGCGCAACCGGCACGAGGAGGAGTGCGGCCAGCAGGCAGAATCTCGGTTTCATGACACGGGGCTCCCAGGACAGCGTCCTACTTCAAAATGGCGAACCGGTCGATCTTCGTCCCGATCCCCGGAGCGTCGACCTGAAATACGTAGATGCCGAAAGCGATATCCATGCCGTCGCGCGACGACAGGTCCCACGGTTCCTGTCCGTCATTGAAGGCGCTGTTGTGTTCCAGCGTCTGCACCAACCGGCCGCTGATCGTGTAGATCCGTATGGTGCATCGCTGCGGCAAATGAATGAAATAGATCAGGCGATTCCCTCTCCCGACGCTCGTCGACGCCGGTTCCCAGGAAGCCGCGCCGACGTAAGGATTCGGGACAACGGCGATGTTGTTCAAGTCCGATTTGGCCTTCGTAGGATCAAATCGCGGCGCCTCGGTCGCAAAGGAGAAGGACTCTCCCGTCCGGAACGGTTTCGTCGTCACGATCCGGAAGACGTCACCGGGCTGCGGCGGACGCTGGAGCGCATCGGCGATCGTCGTGTCCTTGATGAGCGACACCGACCACGATTTGTGGGACGACGGGAAATCCGTCGCCGGCTGGCCGGCAGAATCACCGTACACAATAAAGACCGCGTCGCCTGCGTCGAACGACGAATCCGGAGAAAGGTTCTGGAAGATGAACTGTACGTGATCCTTGTCCTCGGTGAGATTCTTGATCACGACGTTCGACGGTTCAGGTCCCGAGAAACTGGATTTCGGGAACGACGGGTCGCCCTGTCCTTTCGCCGTCAGCGTGATCTCAAAATCCGCAGGATAGTTGACCCTGCGCGTTTGATAGGCGGGAGCATACCGCGAATCAAATCCTACCTGGACGATGTAATTGCTGTTCCCTTTGACCCACCCGGTCTTCTGCGGGTTGATCGTGACATATTGATTGTTGTTAATCACGAGATTGAATCCGCGAATCACCGGCGAGACAAGCTGGGAGCCGGTCAATTTCGTCATGGGGATCACGGTGTAACGCGTTGTCTGATCCACCAGACGATAGAACGGATTAGGGTTGTCGTGAAACGCGGCCGAGTCGATAAACTCCACTTTGAAATTATGGTTGTCCGGCAGCGAATCGAGATCGATGATGTTTGCAGCCGCGGTTCCCGTTCCGGGGCCCGTCCCGACAACGCCGATCCCCTTCGGAATGATATATCCCGCCGCGGGTGAGCTCGGCGTGACCACCGCAGTGTTTACATCGGCTTTGATGACCTTCCCGTTGACGTCAACCTGGATGATGCTCGAGGTCTCGGACGGCGGGATGCCAAGGGCCTGGCCCGTGATGTTTGTCGTATAGAACCCCTGATCGTACGCGGTCACCGCATAGTAGTAGACCTGGCCGTTTTGCACGGTGGAATCGACGAACGAATGAGAAAGCCCGCTGTCGTCGCCAAGATAAAACAGCGCGCCGTTGACGTCGATCGGGTGAAGCCCTGTGATCCCGTCGGCAAGATCGAATTGGGCAATCGGTTTCCGGAAGGTCGGTTTGCCGTATGCGTCGGTGATGATTTGCGTCTCGAGGAAGTTCGCTTCCGTACTCCGGTAGACCTTGTATCCTTCGAAATTGTACTTTTGATAGAATGCGTCGTAGGTTTTTTCCGCACGATCGTCCCAGTACAGCGTGACCCGTCCGTCACCCGCAATCGCCTTCACGATCGGCTTGTCCGGAGGCTTCGCGAAGCGGTAACTGGCGTTGTAGATCTGCTGGACGGTGCGCTTGCGCCGGAACAAATCGCTGACGTCGAGCCCGAAGATCAGCGCCATCGAAAACCGTTCGGTCTCGCCCGTCTGCTGCAGCGTGCCGGTTTGCGCGCTGTAAGTCGTTCGCCCGTTCATGTGGAACATGTAGCTCGAGAAATGGTTCGCGAGGTTCACGCCGATCAGCGGGGGCTGCTGATCGGGCGGCGCGGGAGCCGATGAGAGCGCTGTCCAGTTGCGCTCATCGTTATTGAGATCGTACGTGTGGACTGCAGAGAGGATGAAGCCCGTCAGGCCGAGCTGGTCCGACTCGTCCTTGTCGAGAATCCCGAAGTTCGGTTCGCCCTGTTCCGGTTTGCCGTCGCCTTCAGAACCATCCGGGTCGGGGCCGGGATACCCGGCGTCAAACGGCCCGAGACCGTCGGTCCCGACGTCATCGTTGAGCGGTTCTCCCGGATCCCATTTCCCGTTGCCGTTTAGATCGGTGAACGTTCTCCAGTTGCAGTTCTCGTCGGCGTCCCAGTGAGGTTTCCAGGAATACCCGTAGAATTTGCTGAAGCGTGCCGTGTCGGACTGCGCATCCCGGAGAAACGGATCCTGAAACGGACTCGTGATGAACACATGCGCATCGTTGTCCCGACGCTCATCCGTCAACCCGTCCTGGTCGTTGTCAATATTGTCATCCGAGATCCCCGGGCTTTCCAGAAACGCATATCCTGCGTACCCGACCGGACTCCAATTGCCGGGGTTGCCGAATGCCACGGTGGACCATGCATACGAAATCCCGAGAACTTTGTCATAGCTCCCGGCATTGTTCGAAGAATTGTCGTGACCGCCGATTCCCCAGTCGACGTACTGCGCGAAAAGCGTCTTGGCATAGTTGGTGGTCCCCATGTTCGTGATCTCATAGAGCCAGAAGATCACATCTTCCGCGAGAACCTGTGACCACTGAAAGCCGCGGGCGTGCACCTGCATCCCAAGACCGCCGCGGGTCGTGTCCTGCGCATCAGGATAGAAATGGTTCTTGATGATGTAGTCCCGATCGGCATTGTCGTCGAACACAAAGTACGACTCAAGGTCCGCGTTGAACACTCCTTTGCCGAAAAAGCCGTTCCAGTACCCGTCCCAATCCGATCCCCTGTCGGGCCAGTGGGCCGGCCAGGTTCCCGGGTCGCTGCTTTGCGCCGGACTCGATTGGTAGCGTGCGGCATAATTGGGGAGGGGCTCCCACCCGTACGGATTTCCCGTTGCGACATCCTTCCGGACATATTCGTAGTAGTTGGTCTCGAGTGGATGGAAGGTGTTGCCCGCGGCATCATGCGCCTCGGCCTGCACGATCACCGCCACCCCGTCAACGTACGTGTGATTTGTCCCCTTCGGCCACACCCCGCTGCGCGATGGTTCGTTCTGCCAGTCGGCCACTTCTCCGTAATTATAGTACACGGTCCCGACAAGATTTCCGTCCATGAATCCCTTCTTCACTTCATAGAGGGATCCCTTGTTCTTGTCGACCAATCGCTGGGATGCGGCTGTTCCGGCCAGGAGCAACAACACCACGGGGAGCACGCTCAGGATGCGCCGGAGGGCTGAGCCGGATCCCCGCGGGCGGGATGCGTTCAACACCCCGCCGGGTGTCGCGGAATTGTCGCTCGAACTTCCTACATAATGCATAGGACTCCTCCTGAACTGCGAGGTCAGAAACCGAACGTGGCGCCGACGATGACCTGTCGCGGCGCGGAGTAAAAATCCGGACGGCTGAAATACTGCTGCAGACTGTTGATTCCCTGCGGGGCCTGCTGGGACCGCGTCAGCTCGAGGGTGTATCCTGCTCGTCCCGTATCGCCGAACACATTGATTTCGTTTGCCGTGTCAAACAGATTGTAGACTTTGGCGAAGACGGAGAGATGGGTGCTCCCCAACGTGAAAAACTTCGTGATGTAGAGGTCCACCTGGGAGAACATCGGCATGTTGTCGCTGTTCTCCAGCCCGGTCCGCTGGTTTGCCAGCGACGGGGTATACGGCAGCCCGGAGCCCAGACGCCCGACGGCACTCGCAATGAAATCCGAGGGCGTCCCCACGGTAATCGTGGCGTTCAGGGAATGCCGTCGATCCCAGCTCAGGGGCACCAGCACTTTGTTGACGTCGATCGGGGGACTCGACTGCGCTTTGTTGTAGGCGTCATTCGGATCGGAGGCGTTTCCGTCGGCGAATTGCAGCGTGTAGTCGATGTTCGCGCCAAAGCCGTTGGTGAACCGTTTGTCCAGGGTGATGGTGAATCCCTTCACAGCCCCGTAGTCGAGGTTCACGTACTCTCCGTACTTCTTCACATCGTTCTTAATATGGATGGCAATTCCGAGAAGATTGCGGATGTCCTTGTAATACCCGGTGACCGTTACTCCGAGATCCGGGGCAAGTTCCTGCTGGAGGCCGATCTCGTACATCGTGGTCCTCTGCGGTTCGAGGTTTGCATTCCCGATCGTCGCCCCGACAAAATCCGGGAACGTTCCAATCAGGGGGATCCTGAAATTCGGATTCTTGTACAGGAACTCGAACGGAGGGATCTGGAAAAAATGTCCGTACGAAAAGTGAACGGCGCCGCGGTCGGTGATGGGATACGAGATGCCGATGCGCGGGCTGAACTGCGACTTCACGCTCGCCGTCCCCGTGAACCTTGCCGGATAGGGCGGACTGAGCGTGTCAAGTCCGGCGATCGAGTCCGGCATCGTAAGATACTTGCCGTCGGGCTGAAAGTAATCGAACCGGAGTCCGATGTTCACCACCATGTACGACAGTTCGATCTTGTCCTGCGCGTAGGCAGCAAGTTGACGGGGACGATTGGTATAGAAATTGAAATCGAAGTTCCCCGGGACCGGGAGCGACGGGACATAATTGGTCGTCGCATCGACGTGGATCTGGTAATCCTTGTATTCCAGCCGGTGGAAGTCCCCTTCGAAACCCGCCTTGATCTGGTGGATCGGCGTCACCTGCGCGGTGAAATCGACCTTGCCCGTAATGCTTCTGGTGTTGTGGTTGAAGTGCCAGTTCTGCGTCCCGCCCGTGAGAAATGCGTTTGCGCCGGCATCCTGCATCCGTTCGGGCTTGACATAGCGGGGATCCACGTATGCCGCCGCCGCGCCGACGGGGTCGGTCGGAGGATCGATCGGGTCGGCGTAGACGTACTGTTTGAAATCGCTGGTGAAGATCGATCCGGTGACGTCCATGAACATCGATTCGTTGAAGACGTGCGTATAGCTCCCGCTCCCGAGAAAACTTGACTGAAAGTACGTGTAGTCGCCGTCGGGGTTCAGCTGGAACTGCGGATCGTAGGTGCGGTACTTGAGATGTTGATAGAGTCCGCTCAGGACTATCCCCTTCGAACCCCCACCTGTGTGCAGCGTGATCTTCCCCTGCAGCGTCGAGCGATCCTGATAGTTCATCGGAACGAGCGCATTGTCCCCGGTTGCGCCGATATGCCACTTGGAAGGATCGTTGCCGGAGAAGTTGGACGAATCGGACGGATTGAACACGCGCCGCCCGTAGATGTACCCTTCGTCATAATAACGCCGTCCCGACAGGTAGAACGCCAGCAGCCCTCCCGTCAACGGGACAGGTCCGCTGAGGCTTCCCTGAAGGTTGTAGAGCTTCGAGGGAGACGCATTGTGGAAGAACGAGGATTGTTTCGGCAAGACCGGGAATCCTCCGATGGGGAGGTCTCTCGTGATGGTCTTGAACTGATCGGTCCGGGGGCTGAGATAGTCTCCGGTGTAGAGCGATACCTCGCCTTCATACTTGTCGCTCGTGATCTTCGTAACCTGGTTTACAACGCCCGAGAGCGCTTCGCCGTATTCGGCATTGAACGTGCCGCTCAACACCTGGATCTCGGCGATGCTGTTGACTTCCGCCTCCATCGAGGCAGTCCCCGAGAACACATCGTTCACCGCGACACCGTCGATCATGTACTTGACTTCATTCGCGCGCCCGCCACGGAAGTGACCGTCCACGACGCCGGCCTGGAGGTTAACCACGGCGGCAACGTCTTCCACCGGCAGCCGCGAGAGTTTTTCGCTCCCGACGGACGTCTCGGTCGACGTCAGGTCGCGTTGCACAATCGGTCGCGTCGCGGTCACCGTCACATCGTTGAATTCGACCGTGCGCGATTGCAGTTGGAATTCCACCCGTGTGGTCTGATCGACGCTCACCGCGACGTCGCTCACCGAGACCGGCGTATACCCGACGGCGGATGCACGGAGTTGATACGTCCCCGGAGGGATATTCAGAATGTAGTACTCCCCGTCGATGTCCGACGACGCCCCCATCGTCGATCCCGCGATGACGATATTCACCCCGATAAGAGGTTCCTTGGTTAGCGCGTCGACGATCTTCCCCGCCACCTTGCCTGTTGTGCCGGCCACGACGTTCGCTTGAAAGGCGATGAATAGAAGAAGGGCGATAAGCGCTTGTGCGGCGGAGCGTGGGTGCATCATACGGTCACCCGACAGAAAATGGAGATGGAATGGTATGAATCCGGCGGCCGTCCGCAACGCGCGGACGGCCCCGGAAGTCCTGCTGTGTTACTTCAACAGCAACATTTTCCGGACGAGAGCGATGTCGCCCGCCTGGAGCCGGTAGAGATACAGCCCTGTGCCCACCGATACTCCGTGATCGTCTCTGCCATCCCAGGTCACATTGAACCGGCCGGCGCTCCGCGTGTCGTCCACGAGCGACCGCACCTTTTGTCCGAGAATGTTGTAGATCGTCAACGTCACCCGGCTTTCCCGCGGAACGGCGAACTGAACATTCGTCGACGGGTTGAACGGGTTGGGATAGTTTTGTTCGAGTTCATAGGTCTTCGGCAATCCCTGCTGTGCGGCTATACCTGTCGCAGTCTGGATCACTTCAGCGCTGAGATCATCGAAGTAGATGGTCCCTGTGAACCGTGAATAGACATGCAGACGCACCTCCAGTGCCTTGGCATTCACGCCCGTCGGCACCTGGACGTCGAACGAATACGGCGTCCAATCGAATTGCGTCACTTTCGGGAATGCCCACATCAGGTCCGGTCCCGGACCGACGTTGGAATACCCGAGGTTGTTGCCTGTGCCTGTGAAGAACAGTGGCGTCAGTCCGACCGACCACGTGTTCGGGTACAGCGCCGCGGAATCGGGCACCAGATTGCTCGCCTTGATCCAGGCGGTCAATCGGATGACATCCCCTTCGTTCGCCGTCAACGCCCTGATATCCTTGTTGGCTTTGGCGAGCGGTGGGGCATCGGAACCATCGAGCATGAACCGATGTGTTGCGATGTACCCATCGTGCGGGACACGGGTGAACGGCAGGTTGAACTTCAACGAGGACATTCCGCTGTGCGCCGCTTCCGACGTCACCACCGTGTTCTCGAACCCGTCGTTCAACAGACCGTCGTTCCCGCCGTTCGGCGGCAACCAGTAGTACCAGCCCGACGGCACACCCAGATTCGTGTTCCAGTCCTGACCCGCCCACTGGCCAGCCCGACCGTACAGCATGAAGTCGTCCGCCCACACGGTCCCTGTCGCATTCTTCCCTGCCACGAACTTCACGATCGTCGTCCACGCGTCCTTCGGCAGGATCGTCGCTCCCACCGCATTGGTGTCCGCTAACCACTGGCCACTGCTGGCCGAGCTCTGCGCAATCGGCAGCTTCGTCTCCCCGATGAACGCGCCCGCGCTGTCCCAGAAATCATACGCGATATACCACCGCGCATCGTCCGTGGCCGGGTTCGTGTTCACTCCCTGGGTCCGCACATACGCACCCACGAAGATGTCCACGTTCTTGTTGTTGATCGGCGACCAGATGTCGCACATGTTGTCGGAGATCCATGACGCTGAATCCGCCGTCGCCGACGGCTTGTCGATCTTCAGCGAATGGCCCATCGTCCGCGACTGATCCGTCGCCCATGTCAGCGTCGCTCCTGTTGGAGCACTCGTGGCATTCCAATATGCGGGCTTCGACCCTTCGAAGCTTCCGATCCCCGTGATGGCGGGAATGTCGAGCTTCTCAACCGTCAGATCGTCGAAGTAGATTGTCCCGGTGAACCGCGCATAGACGTGGAGCCGCACTTCGAGGGCCTTTGCACCAACACCTTTCGGCACCTGCACATCGAAGTAATAGCGGGTCCAGTCAAACGATGTTACCGGCGGGAACTGCCACATCAGGTCCGGTCCCGGACCGACGTTGGAATACCCGAGGTTGTTGCCTGTGCCTGTGAAGAACAGTGGCGTCATTCCGACCGACCATGTGTTCGGGTACAGCGCCGCGGAATCGGGCACCAGGTTGTTCGCCTTAATCCACACGCTGATGCGGAGAATATCCCCTTCCTTGATGTCGGCAAGTGTCGCCAGATCTCCAGACGCCCTGGACAATTTTGGCATGGCACTCGACCCGTCAAGGAGGAACCGCCGCGTGCCGACGTAGCCATCATGCGGAGTGCGGTTGAACGGCAGGTCGAACTTCAACGAGGACATTCCGCTGTGCGCCGCTTCCGACGTCACCACCGTGTTCTCGAACCCGTCGTTCAATAGACCGTCGTTCCCGCCGTTCGGCGGCAACCAGTAGTACCAGCCCGACGGCACACCCAGATTCGTGTTCCAGTCCTGACCCGCCCACTGGCCAGCCCGACCGTACAGCATGAAGTCGTCCGCCCACACGGTCCCTGTCGCATTCTTCCCTGCCACGAACTTCACGATCGTCGTCCACGCGTCCTTCGGCAGGATCGTCGCTCCCACCGCATTGGTGTCCGCTAACCACTGGCCACTGCTGGCCGAGCTCTGCGCAATCGGCAGCTTCGTCTCCCCGATGAACGCGCCCGCGCTGTCCCAGAAATCATACGCGATATACCACCGCGCATCGTCCGTGGCCGGGTTCGTGTTCACTCCCTGGGTCCGCACATACGCACCCACGAAGATGTCCACGTTCTTGTTGTTGATCGGCGACCAGATGTCGCACATGTTGTCGGAGATCCATGACGCTGAATCCGCCGTCGCCGACGGCTTGTCGATCTTCAGCGAATGGCCCATCGTCCGCGACTGATCCGTCGCCCATGTCAGCGTCGCTCCTGTCGGAGCACTCGTGGCATTCCAATATGACGGAACTTTCCCTTCGAACCCGCCGATTGTCGCGATCTGGGGAATATCCAATTTTTCAATATCGAGGTCGTCGAAATAGATCGTTCCGGTAAAGCGGGAATAGATATGAAGGCGGGCTTCCAACGCCTTCGCTCCCACGCCCGTCGGCACCTGGACGTCGAACGAGTACTTCGTCCAGTCGAACGACGTCACGGCCGGGAACTGCCACATCAGGTCCGGACCCGGACCGACGTTGGAATACCCGAGGTTGTTGCCTGTGCCTGTGAAGAACAGTGGCGTCAGTCCGACCGACCACGTGTTCGGATACAGCGCCGCGGAATCGGGCACCAGGTTGCTCGCCTTGATCCACACGCTGATCCTGAGCCAATCCCCTTCGTTGACTGAACCCGCACCGATATCCTTGAGGAGGGTACGCCGGGTTCCGACATAGCCATCGTGCGGGACACGGGTGAACGGCAGGTTGAACTTCAACGAGGACATTCCGCTGTGCGCCGCTTCCGACGTCACCACCGTGTTCTCGAACCCGTCGTTCAATAGACCGTCGTTCCCGCCGTTCGGCGGCAACCAGTAGTACCAGCCCGACGGCACACCCAGATTCGTGTTCCAGTCCTGACCCGCCCACTGGCCAGCCCGACCGTACAGCATGAAGTCGTCCGCCCACACGGTCCCTGTCGCATTCTTCCCTGCCACGAACTTCACGATCGTCGTCCACGCGTCCTTCGGCAGGATCGTCGCTCCCACCGCATTGGTGTCCGCTAACCACTGGCCACTGCTGGCCGAGCTCTGCGCAATCGGCAGCTTCGTCTCCCCGATGAACGCGCCCGCGCTGTCCCAGAAATCATACGCGATATACCACCGCGCATCGTCCGTGGCCGGGTTCGTGTTCACTCCCTGGGTCCGCACATACGCACCCACGAAGATGTCCACGTTCTTGTTGTTGATCGGCGACCAGATGTCGCACATGTTGTCGGAGATCCATGACGCTGAATCCGCCGTCGCCGACGGCTTGTCGATCTTCAGCGAATGGCCCATCGTCCGCGACTGATCCGTCGCCCATGTCAGCGTCGCTCCTGTCGGAGCACTCGTGGCATTCCAGTATGCGGGCTGAGTTCCCTCAAAGCCATAGACGGTCGGAAGGTTCGTGGTTTGGGCGAACCCACTTCCCGTGACAACGGCCAGGAGAACGAGCACCAAAAGCATCGTCGTACACCAGCGCATAACATACCTCCATGGAAGAATTGAAGTAGGTGGACAGAATCAAGGAAAAGCCAAAGCGAATCTTGGACGGTCAAACGTCATTGCGCAACGGCCGGATGAGGCCGCAGTTCTGCGGTGGACTTGCGGACGATGAGTTCGACCGGAACATGTGTTGTGACCACATGCGACGTGTGTTCTTTGATCACCTCGACAAGACGCAGCACCGCGAGTTTTCCCATTTCCTCCTTGAAGACACGGACCGTGGTTAGGGGGACTTCAATGTGCGAGCTCATGTCGATGTCATCGAAGCCCACAACGGCGACTTCGCCCGGCACGTTGAAACCGCGTTGCCGGAGATAGTGGATGCATCCGATCGCCATGGCGTCGTTGGCGGCGAACACGCCGTTCGGCCTTCGTCCACGGTCGAGGATACGTTTGATGGCATTGGCGCCGTCGACGCCCCGCAGGGCGGGTTCGTCGATGCTCACAAGCGTCGGGTCGAGTCCCACCGCCCGTTCCCGCAGCGCATCCTGATAACCTGCGTAGCGTTCGGCGATGCTGGGATGGCCGATATCGCCGCCGATGAAGGCGATTTCCTGCCGGCCACAGGCAATCAGATGATTGACCGCGAGCAGTCCGCCGCTCATGTTATCGATGAGGACGGAGGAGTGCTTCCGTTTCGGCGTCACATAGTCCACGAGGACAATCGGAATGCCGAGCGAATCGATATAGTCAACAAGGCTGGCATTGACTTTGCCGGCGAGGATGACGCCGTCGACGTTTCGTTCCAGAAGAAATCGCGGTGCATCCTTGGACTTATTGAATGATGGGCCGACCGTCGTGAGGAGGATATAATAGCTGTGGTTCCGCGCTTCAAACTCCGTCCCGAGAAAAATGCGGGTATAGAATGGCTCGGCCTGGGAGAAGTGATCGTCGGAAAGAATGAATCCAAAGTTGCCGCTGGTCTTTGACGCCAGGCCGCGCGCGGACCGCGTCGGGTGATAGGACAGATCCTTAATGATTTTGAGGACGCGCTTGCGAACGGATGGGCTGACGTACCCGCGGTTGTTGAGAACGAGGGAGACGGTTGAAGGGGAGCATTCAGAAAGCTTTGCCACGTCACTAATCGTGGGGCGTTTCTTCTGCATGGGGTATCAAATCGCTTTTAGTATTTCGTCCAGAGTTGAACTTACTGCGGATAGTTGAAATAGCGTCTTTTCGAGAAACGCTAAAATATCTAATAGTTGTTCAAACCTGATTGGAGCCGGAAGGAGAAGTGTATCGAACCGCTTCGATACTATGGAAGAGCTCCCTCAAAGTCAAGTGAATTCTTTCGAGGGCAAAGAAAAAAATGGCGATGGGGAATGGGCGCACAATCCGGTGAGGTTTCTGTGCGTCCATGAGGGGGTGAAGTGCAGGGATGCCCTACGGCTTCGGACCGATGCTTCCTATCCCGGTGATCATCTGGTGGACGTGGACGGGGTTCCCCGAGTACATAATGCTTCCCGTCCCCGCAATTGACGCGTCCAACTGGTCGGCAACGTCAACCTCGACGCTCCCTGTTCCGGAAATCGAAACCGCAGAATGGACTGATGCGAGCGCGAAATTGCGAACTGATCCCGCACCGCTGATCTCTATTGTCTGATCCGTCGCCGTCCCGGACAGTTCAACATGACCGGCGCCGGAAATGCGGCAATCGATCGCGTCGGTCGAGATGGGTGCCGTGACGCTGAAATCCGCCGCACCCACGCACTCCAGCCGATGGATCGATCGCATCGAGACATAGACGTTGATCGTCACATCCTGATACGACCCCTGTCGTAATCCGACAGACAAGGTCCCGGCCACTACTTCGGTCGTAACGAGATCGATGATGTTGTCGTCCGCCTCCACTCTGACCGCCTCGATCGTGTCCTGCGATATCACGACGTTCGCGGTTCCCGTCACCTGGATCCCCGTGAAGGGCGAGGCGGCACGCGCCTGTGAAACCAGGCGTCCCGAACCGACAATTTGTTCGGGCCCGGTCGATTCGTCTTTGCACCCGGAAGCAGAGATCAACATCACAGTGAGGGCGTACATTGCAATCATGAAGGGGGAAGGGCGTCGCATGGCTGATCCTGGTCGGTGGAGAGAGTGGCTACGGCCTGTTCAAGAATATACGCGTTGCCATGGAAACGGTTGCACCGACGGTTGTCCCACCATGATGCATGCGCAGACTCACAGATATTTCGCTGGATAATGCCACAGAAAATTGGGATGTTAGATGTCAACCACATCATCGGAACATCAATGCGTCATCGTTACCGTGTTGCGGGCGCGACCGTAATGCTCTCTGCCATTCTCTCACCTGGAGCGTCGTCACAGATCCACCTCCCGAACTTCAGCGCCTATGCGATCGAAGGGAAATCCGTGACCGTGCGAGCCGACACCGCCCGTGTCCGATTTGTTTTCTACCGGCCGGATATCGTGAGGGTGGACTATCTTCCGTCGCCGGTGTCAGCGCTCGATACCTCCTACGCGGTTGCTCAGGACACGTCAGCGACTGTCTCTGTTCAGGTGATCGATCGTGACTCGACGCTCACTCTTTCGACATCATCCTTGACCATCGTCTGCGCGAAAACGCCGCTCCGCATTCAGTACTTTACCTCCGCCGGAGTCCCACTGCTATCCGAAGGGGCATCCGGGGGACTTTCCTCCAACGCCGCGGCGCGGGCCGTCACGTTTCTCCTCGGTGCGAATGATCACTTTTATGGCACGGGCGAACGCGGTACGCCCCTGGACAAACGCGAACAACTCTTCGATAGCTACAACGATACGTTCTACGCTTACTCGGGGGCCCTTCCGCGGATGAATATCAATATTCCGTTCCTGGCCTCCACCAACGGATATGGGTTGTATTTTGACAACACGTATCGCGGAACGTATGATCTTGGTGCATCGAATCCGTCCCTATTCTCTTACACCGCCGCAGGCGGCGAGCTGTCGTATTACCTCATCGTCGCCCCGACGATCCCTGCGCAACTTGAGCGCTACACCTGGCTCACCGGTCGTCAACCCCTTCCGCCGCGATGGGCGTTCGGATATCTGCAATCGAAGTTCGGATACCAGACGCAATCCGAAGCAACGAACATCGTCCAAATGCTCCGCTCCCAGCAGATTCCCTGTGACGGAATCATCCTCGATCTCTATTGGTATGCGCAGATGGGTAACCTGTCGTGGAACAGCACGTCCTGGCCTTCCCCCTTTTCGATGATGACGTCCTTCCGTCGCCAGGGGATCAAAACCGTTGTGATCACCGAACCCTACGTCACAAGCCTCTCCTCGAATTACTCCGACGGTGCTCTCCACTCGTACTTCGGTGCGCAGCTGAACGGTCAACCATATCCCCTGAGCAACTGGTGGTCGTGCAACTGCAATGCGGCGCTCGTGGACTTCACGAATCCTGCAGCGCGGCTGTGGTGGTGGAGCAAACATCCGGCATTCCTCGGTACGGACTCCGGCGCGGTCGCCGGAATCTGGACCGATCTCGGCGAGCCGGAACGTCATCCTTCGGACATGCAGCATTTCCTGGGCCCGGCAGCGAAGATCCACAATATGTACAACCTCTTCTGGGCAAAGGCACTTTTTGATGGGTTTGCCGCGTTCCGTCCCGGTCAGAGAATCTTTAATCTTACCCGGTCAGGATTTGCAGGGATTCAGCGATACGGGGTGATCCCGTGGTCCGCGGATGTTGCCAACAGTTATCCCGGATTGGCGGCCCAACTTCCAATGTTGCTGAACATGGGGATGTCGGGGTTGGCCTACCACAATTCCGATATCGGGGGGTTCTGTTGCGGGACGACTCCAGCCGAGCTCTACATCCGGTGGATGCAGTACGGAGCCTTCTGCCCCGTGATGCGGGCCCACGGGACGGGGAGGTCGACCGAGCCATGGGGATACGGTGTCCAGGCGGAATCCATCGCGCGATCGTTCATCGAATTGCGCTACCGATTACTCCCCTACATCTATACTCTTGCATTCCAGAACTCTCAGACGGGCATGCCTCTTGCGCGACCGCTCATCTTTGACGATCCAACCAACCCTGCGCTCTTCAGCACCTCGTCGACCTACTTGTGGGGGAATGACATCCTCGTCTCCCCTGTCGTCGCAGAGGGAGAAACCTCTCACGCGGTGGTTTTTCCCCGGGGGTCGGACTGGATCGACTACTGGTCGGGCCGGACGTATACCGGCGGTCAAACCGCACAGGTTGCCACGTCGATTGAGACGATCCCTCTCTTTTTCCGGGCGGGGAGTATCATCCCGATGCAACCCCTCATGCAGTACTCCGACGAACGTCCGCAGGACACCCTCGTCCTTGCCGTGTATCCGGCAAAAGGGGCCTCGGGGAGTTCATCGCTGTACGAAGACGACGGGACATCGCTCGCCTATCAATCAGGCGCTTACGCGACAACGATGTTCGACGAGAGTCTTGCAGGTTCAGGATCGGGGTCGTCGCTCACCGTGTCGATAGGCCCGACGTCGGGGAGCTACGCCGGCAAGCCGCAGCGTCGGACGTACCTTGTTGAAATCCACAATGTCGGAGTGCCCCCCGTCTCCGTCTCCTCAAACGGACACGCACTTGCCATCCGCTTGTCGTACGATGCGCTCCGGGAAACGCCGGATGGCTATTTTTCCGATGCAAACGCAAACATCCTTTACGTCCAAATTGCGACAAACCCGGACAGCAGCTACCAGATTCTTGCGGGGAATCTCTCGCTGACGTCGATTGCTCCTCAGCAAAATGCTCCCCCCACATTTCATCTCGAACAGAACTATCCGAACCCCTTCAATCCGAGCACAACGATTCGCTATACCGTGTCGCCAATCGGGGACCGGGAAACGGCGACCCGAAGCGTCCGTTTGGCGGTCTATGATCTGCTCGGAAGGACAGTGGCTGAGCTTGTCAATGAAAGCCAGGTCCCCGGACGCTATCAGGTCAATTTCGATGGGTTACGCCTTTCGAGCGGCGTGTACTACTATCGGCTCCAGGAAGGCGCATATACGGAGACAAAGACGATGTTGCTCGTCCGATAAAGGCACGTTCTCGCATCCTGCCACGCGGCGCACTGCGGCTGGTTTCTCACCTTCGCGCGCAGCAAGAACAATTCTTTTCCCCTTGCCGAATTCCTGTAACCTTTCCCTCCCTTGGGGATATCATTAGTGTATGAGGAAACAAGACCGGACAGGCTTCCAGGAGTTGTACGAACGCTACGCGAACGATGTCTTTCGCTTCGCGTTCTGGTTGAGCGGCGACTCGGATGCCGCGAAAGACATTACTGCGGAAACGTTCACGCGGGTCTGGCTCGCCGATTCGGAAACGCGGCTCGAATCCGTAAAGGCATATCTATTCACCATCGCCCGCAATCTGCACCTGCAGCAGTTCCGGCGGACAAGAAAATTCTCGACCCTCCACGAGGACGTCCCCGATACCTCTGTCCGCACCGAGCGTGAGGTGGCAGATCGATCGGAGCTCGAACACACGCTCACCATGTTACGCAGATTGCCGGAACTGGACCGGGCGGTTCTTATCATGCGCGCATTCGACGAGCTTACGTATGAAGAAATTTCTGAGGCAACGGGGCTTTCTCTCGCCGCGGTCAAAGTGAAAGTCTTCCGCGCCCGCGCAAAGCTGGCAGCATTGATGTCACAATCGCAAGGTGGTGCACAATGAAGATTACGGATGATGTCATCAACGATCTCCTTCCGGTCTATGCATCGGGGGAATGCAGCGCCGATACGAAGATTCTGGTCGATGAATATCTGCAGTCGCATCCTGATCTCGCGCAACAGGCAAGCCGGATCGCTCAACAGCCGTTGACGCGGACGATCCCGGTTCGGCTGGACAAACGGGACGAACTAGACGCGTTGATGGCCACCCGACGCAGGCTCAAACGACGTTCCTCCCTTCTGGCCGCGGCGATCTTCTTCACTCTCGCGCCCTTCGCCTTCGTCTATACGAACGGGAAGTTCTATTGGGTCATCACCGAATCCCCCGCCAGCGCAGTGGTGTATCTGATCCTTGCTGCGGCATTTTGGGCCGGCTATGCAATCCTGAAAATCAAATCACGCGACCTTTGACTGAAAGGGCTTTGTCATGATGAAGCGTTTCGGAATGATCGCAGCCACACTTCTTGTTGGGTGCAGTGCCCACGCAGCGGGGCCGGGGACATTCGACTCGAAATGGATTCCGGCCAGACCGGAGATGTTGACTTACAAAATCACAGGATCGCAAGGAGACGGACTTTATCAGCTTTCGGTTTCTCATGGTGATTCCACCATCGAAGTGTTCTTGAATATCGTCACGGTGGGGTTCACAAAAACTGTTTCGGCGATCATGCGGCTGGATATGAAACTTCTCCAGTCGACGTCAAAGATCATCGTCGACGGTCAGATCATTATGGATACACGTTGCGTATATGACGAAGACACCCTTCACGTCGTCACTGACATGCAGCCGTACCATCAACGGGTGGAGGCTGATCTCGCAGTGTCGCGCCAGTTTGTCGACTTTTCGCAGATCCCGTTCATTCTTCGAACGCTCCCGCTGAAGCCGGGACGGGAGTTTTCATTCCCGTCTCTGAATCCGAAGACGAACACCACTACGCCGTTCACCGCAATTGTTACGGGAGACGGGCTTGTCCATGCCATCGACTGTTACAAAGTCGAAACAAAGGATTTTGAAGGCGAATCCGTGTACTGGCTCGAAAAGACGGGGCAAAAGAGGATTCTCCGGATCGAACAGCCTGCGTCGGGTCGCGTAACCGAGCTAATTTGGTAGTTTTCATGTGTCAGGCATGTGTGTCTGACATGTGAGTCTGGCATGTGTGTCTGACATGTGTGTCTGACAAGTGTGTCTGGCATGTGTGTCTGGCATGTGAGTCTGGCATATGTGTCTGGCATATGTGTCTGGCATGTGTGTCTGGCATATGTGTCTGGCATATGTGTCTGGCATATGTGTCTGGCATGTGTGTCTGGCATATGTGTCTGGCATATGTGTCTGGCTCGCCAACCAAGCTTCGCTAAATCTGTTAATTCGGAGCTGCCCCCCATCACTCCTCCTCCTCACTTCGATTCCAACTCCTGAGAGATCTGGGATTCGAGGGTGCAACTTGGCCCCTCGGTCCCGTGTTGTACAGAAAAGCGATCCCATGCCTCTTTCCGCCATACCCCGTCTCCAGGCGATCCGCCGCCAGGTGGTCATTGGAATGTTCGCGCTCGTCGAAGGTGTCGTTTGGCTGAACGCCTACGAGAGCAGCGTAGTGAAAGCCCCTCTCTTTGTCCTCGGTGCCTCAGCTCTCGTGACAATCGCCATCGTGCTAGCCCTCTTCTCAGGAAGCATCGAGCTCCCGCCTTCCTGGATTTTCATCCTCGTGCCGCTGCATTTCATCCTGTTTGCCGTCTCATGTTGGTGGAGCTTCGATCCGCCATATTCCGTGAGCGCATTCCTGTTTGGCGTTTCCTGCCTTGCGATGTTCTTTACCGGCGTTGCGGCTTTTCACACGAAGATGCAACTGGCCGGTTTTGTTCGATCGATCGAGTGGGTGACCGCAATCCTCTGCATTGTGGGAGCGCTCCAGTTGATTTTCGGGGATCATCTCCCGGTTGTCTTCTTCGTCGACCCCCAGCGCCGCATCCCGTCCCTCCTCGGAAGCAGCATCTTCCTTTCCTCGTATCTCATCGTGATGTTTCCGATCATTCTCAGCCAGGCGCTCCACGCACGGAACGGGAGCCGTCATTCATGGGCCCGCTACGCATTGTTGCTCGTGATGGTGGTCCTGTTGTTCGCCACACAAACGCGCAGCAGCATCGTCGCCTGGATTTGCGCTCTTCTCCTGTTCGTTGGCCTGACATATCACGCCTCGCAAAAGGGGACCTGGCTCGCCATCGCCGCCGCGCTCATCATTGCCGGTGGATTGTACGCTACGGTGATTCAGCCGGGTATCGCCGATCGGTTTGTCAGGATGTTCGACGAATCACGGGAATCAACCTTCGCGCGCAGGATGTACTTCTGGAAGGCCGGATGGGATGCCGTTCAGGTTTCGCCGATCGTGGGGCACGGCATGGGCAGCTTCGAGCGGACGGTGTTTGAATACCGGTCCCCCGAGTACTGGAGCGTGGCGAGCGAAGACATCGTCCCGCATGCGCATAACGAGATCCTCGAAATCGCGGTCGAGTACGGCATCATCGGTCTCGCGCTCTTCATGGGGACTTGGATTCTCGTTCTCCGCCGTGGCTATGCCCTTTCGCGCACGACTGAAGGGTGGGAACGCTGGACCGCTGTCGGGTTGTTGTGTTCGCTCGTCGCCATTGCCATCGATAATCTCGGGAACGTGTCACTCCGCGAACCGGCGATCGCGCTTCCCGTCTGGCTCTTCATGGGCATTCTCTGGTCGACCGGGCTCGCGAAGGAGGAGAAGCCCGTCATCACGATCGCATTCCCGAAAAGGAAGGCCCTCGCATTGCTCCCGGTTGCGCTCTGGCTGGGCTTTGTCGTCGCGTATGCGCACTCGCAATTCCTTCATGTCGATGCGGAAGTCCATCTCGCCCGCGCCTTGCTTGGCCCGGCCGGGAATCCTGCGACGACCCTCGAACAGTACGAACTCGCCGTGCAAGAAGACCCGTCGAACCTTTTTGCGCGATCGCGCCTCACGCAGGAATTCCTCGCTCTCCATCGCTGGGACGACGCGGTCGCCGCGGCGGACGGGCTCCAGCGGCGTTCGCCGATGTACCCTCAGTCCTCGTTGATGAAATCGTACGCCCTTCTCCAACTCGGGCGGTTCAGGGAATCCCTCGAATGGATCCAGAGAGAGCTTCGTGAGCGATCTCATCCGGTCGCCTATCAGATTCAGGCGGAAGCGTATCACGGATTGCGAAACAGGGAGGGCGAACAGGAGGCGATCAGGCAGTTCCTGCGGGGGATGCTCCACATGAAGGCGTATCCTCCGTACCGGAGATACTGCTTCAGACTGGCGGAGATCAGCCGTTCTGTTCAGGACCGGAGAGAGGACGACATGTTGCTGGACACGCTCGGGCGGTCAATCCCCGCAGACCGGGAATTTTTCCGCCAGGTGAAGGACCGACTGCACACTACTGAACGGTGATCGGAATCGTCACGGACTTCGGCGTTGTCGTCGTGTTGTCTCTGATGACAACGGATGTCGACACGGAAGCGACCGTGACGCCGGTGATCTGAATGATGGCAATCGCACTGTCCGCATTCAGGATCTGGGCCGTGGCGATGGCACTCGGCGAAGCCGAAATCGCATACGGTGGCGCGCCGCCGCTCACGCTCACATTTTGCGATGTCCCGACGCTTACCGTCGCCGAAGACGGCGTTGCGTTTAACGAAGGAACTGCAGGAGTATTGGGAGGCTGGGTAGGGGAACTGCTCTTGCTGCAATGGAGCGCGACGATCGTAATTCCTGCAACGAGAACAAGCGAGAATATCCTCGACGCTGCCATGGAGATCTCTCCTTCACGAGTGGGTATCACCTCTGCCGGGACTGTAGAATCCTATCAGAGGATGCAATCCACATGCCATCTCACGTCGTGAAAAACAGGAATTAACCGGCATCAAATCCGCCACTCCGCGACTGCTTGTGGCATCGAAGCAACACCGAAAGACCGTCCCGCGCGGCTCAATGGGGCATTGAAGCCGCACGGGACAATGCCTTAGTAATTCGACCAGGCCCCGCCGTCCCGGTCAGACGAGAACGTGTCCATCCGCTTCGCAGGTTTCCTGCGCCGGGCGGACAGGATATCGGTTTTCTTCCTTCCCGGCCGTCCCGAAGGATCGGCTTTCCGGAAGGAAGAGTTTCCGCTTGGAGACGTACTGTGATTCGACGACCCGTTACGGCCCGACGATGCGTTTCGGCCTGACGTTGAATTCCGGCTTGAGGAGGGGTTCCGGTGGTTGACGGAATGTGTCCGTTCCGGAGCAACATCGGCTTCCGGTCGCGCTGCTGCAATCGGAGCCGGATACTGTGCCACGACGATCCGCTTTCCGGTGAACTGCTCGATCCTTCTCATGTATTGCCGGTCTTCGTTGGCAACGAACGTGATGGCTTCTCCCGCCGCACCCGCACGGCCCGTCCGGCCGATTCGGTGCACGTAGGTTTCACCTTCCTGAGGAATGTCGTAATTGATGACATGAGAGATGCCGACAACGTCGATCCCCCTGGCGGCGATGTCTGTAGCGACGAGCACACGGTACCGCCCGTCCTTGAATCCTGCGAGCGCCTTTTCCCGTTGGGATTGTGAGCGATTCGAATGGATCGCGGCGGAGGCGATGCCGGTCTTCTCCAGCCTTCGCGTAATCTTGTCCGCTCCGTGCTTCGTCCGGGAAAAGATCAGCACGCTTTCCAACGCGGTGGAACCGAGGGCATGCAGCAGAATCCCCATTTTGGTGTCGCGTGTCGCCGAATAGAAACTCTGCGCAACGCTCTCCACGGGATTGTGACGTCCGCCGGCATCGACGGTCACCGGCAATCGGAGAATGGACGAGGAAAGAGAGATGATCTCATCGGACAGCGTCGCCGAGAACAGCATGGTCTGCCGGTCTTTGGAGAGCAACCCGATGATTTTCCGGACATCGTGGATGAAGCCCATATCCAGCATCCGGTCCGCTTCGTCAAGGACCAGGAACTCAATCTTGGAAAGATCGACGGTCCTGCGCTCGATGTGGTCGAGAAGTCTCCCCGGCGTGGCGACGATGATATCGCACGAGCGCCGCAAGAGCTTAATCTGGTTTTCGATGCTCGCTCCGCCGAAGACGCAGACCGATCGGAGGGAAACCGTTTGCCCGAACAGTTCAAACGCTCCATGCACTTGTTGTGCGAGCTCGCGTGTCGGCGCCAGGACCAACGCCCTGGGCTGGCGCGAGTGACTGGTCCGCGGATCGAGCGAAATCCTATGCAGGATCGGGAGCACGAACGCTGCCGTCTTCCCTGTACCCGTTTGCGCACAGCCAATCACATCCTTCCCTTCGAGAGCGGGAGGAATGGCGAGAGTCTGAATCCGTGTCGGTTCGGTATATCCCGCAGCACTGACACCGTTAAGAAGTTGGGCCGTAAGCCCGAACTGAGAAAAACTCATAGTACAACCTTTAAGAGATGAAAGAATATTGCATACCACCTTCAGGCGGATATGAATCACACCACGACGGAAATTGCTTGTATGCAGCTCAGGTGTGTCGACTTTCCTCTTTGCCGCGGAGTCGCTCCGTGGGCAGAGGGGAAAAGACCGAATCCAAAACACCAGGGACCGGATTTAGGGTCGCGTGTGGGGTTGGACTGTATCGAGGAGGAAAATCAGAAGCACGATATCCGGTGAGGGTCAGCGGACGGCGGACAACAATATTCTTCCCGACAAAACCTTGCGCACTAACATCAGAGAGCGAATCTCAAATGCCCGCCCCCGATTTCGTGATCGGCAGCGGCTTGTCGCTGGTTTGTAATTGTCATAATATACATGTTTGCACAATCAATTCCTAAGGTTGCTGCGATATTCTTCTTCCGGGAAGCTCATGAAGTGCCGTAACTACTACTCCCGGAAACGTTTAGGGTATGATCGCAGAGAGGTCCGATTCAAGCACTTTTTATCATTGGAGAAGGGCAAGCGCAATGAATGTCTCCCTTTCGGTCCCAGAGCGGCTGTTGCACGGATTGCACCTTCTCCCGACTCCGATCCTCGACGCCTTCGGTGGCGTGTTGTTTGGACGCGTCCTTGCCCTTAGCGTTCGCTCCGGATTGTTCGAGGCGGTCAAAGGCAGCCCGTTGGCTGTTGAAGAGGTTGCGGGCATCCTCGGATGGAACACCAGAGCAACAGTCCTCGTGCTGGATACATTGACGGTCGGCGGGTACCTCGAGCGCTTCGGTCGGCGCTATGGCCCATCGGTGGAGGGGCAGAAATGGTGTGTGCGCGATTCTCCGCACTACCTCGGTCATTTGATTCGCTATTTCGAGACACTGTACGCGCGATGGGACCACCTCGAATCGTCGGTGCGCGCAGGCAGACCGGTCCAGCCGTACTATGCGGACTTCGGCGCAAAGGAGTGGGAAGAATACGTCCTTGCGATGCGAGACCTTGCACGGATGATTCTCCCGAGCGTTCTCGCACGGTTGGATCTTGGCGAGGCGCCGGATCGCCTTCTCGATCTCGGCGGTTCCCACGGACTCTACTCAATGGAATGCTGCCGCGAGTATCCGACGCTCACGGCAACCGTCATGGATTTCCCGGCGGTGATTCCTATTGCTTCGACGCTGCTCAAGGCCGAGCGAATGGAAGATCGCGTGCGATTGACCGCCGGCGATATCCTCACGCAGCCGTTCCTTCCCGGACAAGACGTGATCTTCATGTTCAATATCATTCATGGATTCACGCCCGAAGAAAACAGACGCCTCGTCGGACGCGCGCTCAAGGCTCTTCGCCCCGGCGGTTCCCTTTACATTCTCGATCAACTCCGGTCTCCCGGGAGAGGATCGCGGCTTTCACGGTTCATTCCTCTGATGGTGGGCGTCAATTTGTTGAATGAAATCGGGGGGTACGCGTACTCGGAAGAGGAAGTGAAAGAATGGTGCAAAGGGGCGAGACGGACAAAAGCGATGCGGCTGCGATTTCCCGGGCTGACACTCTTCCAGGTCTCGTAAATGCGCGCCGGGCCGGGCGGACGCACCCTGCGGTTACCGTGAGACGCTCCGCTTACCCGACTCCCCGGATGCATTTGCTGTCACGCCGCCAGCACCAAAGAGCTTCCTGCTCTTGATCGTGTCCCCTGCCTTCTTCGGTACCATCGTTTCCCAGCGCGGATCGCCGGCCTGAATCAGCGTGAGAACGTCAGCAGGAAAAATGTGAAGCTGGCTCTCATCCACATCCGTCGCGGGCACCATCCGTCGACCGGCAACGAGATAGTCAAAGAGGGGTTTGACGGCGGGCATGAGATCCAGGTCACCCAGAGTCAGGATACGGTCCGATTGCGAATCACGCGATGGATAAACGTACAGCGTGGTGTCTCCGCGGAACAGTTGGCCGAACCCTTCGAGCATTCCCCCGGGGAGCTCAAGGTAGTATTTCGGATCGAACAACAGTTTGAGGGCCGGGATGCCGAGCGCGAGCACAACGGGTGCCTGGGTGTACCTCCGGAGATACTGTCCGAGCTGATAGTATGGCCCGTAGCTCGTAATCATCACCGCATTGCCGAGGGCTCCCAGCACGTCGACTCTCGCAAGGAAATCCTCATGATCGAGCTTGTCCCCCCGGAGCAGATTCCGCAGCGTCATTTCGAAGACCACGACCGGCACCTGCTCCGAGCCCGCCGTCTGCGCAGTGATGTACTTTCGTGCACCCTCAAGCATGTTGAACGTGAGATTCGTGACAGGGCGAAAGCTTCCGCGTTCGACGAGGACGGGTCTCTTGAACATCACGTCGGCCGGTTGCACGACCTCTCCTCCTGCTGTGAACATCACCGCACCCGTGAAACCCTGGACGACAAGCTGGAGAATGGCAAGACGATTGTCGACATCCGCAAAACAGGGTCCCGAAAACCGTATGAGATCGATCTCGATCCGATCGGGGCTAAGTTCATCGATCAAGGAACCGATGAGCGCGTCGGGTTCGGCGGCATGGTAGAAGGCGGCATAGACCAGGTTCACGCCGAGGACGCCGATGGCCTCCTGCTCCCGGACGTTCTCGTGATCGAGCATCCGGACATGGAGGATGATTTCCGACGGCTCAGCGTGAACCTCATGTTGAAAGCGGATCCCCATCCAACCGTGCCCGTCTTCGTGCCGGCTGAAGCTGCGGGTGGCCATCGTATCGGCGAAGACGAAGAACGTCGTTCCGGCGGGCCTCCTGTCGGCCAGTTGTGAAATGAGAAGTGTGTATTCCTGATCGAGGATTGCTTCCAGACGTTCACGGCTGACATACCGGTCGCTCTTTCCGTACATGGAGTCGCTCACCCCCATGTCGTACGCTGATATCGACTTTGCGACTGTCCCCGCCGCGCCGCCCACATGAAAGAACCATCGCGCAACTTCCTGGCCCGCTCCGATCTCCGCGAAGGTGCCATGTTTCACGGCGTCGAGGTTGACACGGAGCGCTTTCTGATGCGTGCTTGTCTGATACTCCATCGCGATCCTCCGGGCGAACGTCCTTCCGTGACTAACCGACAAATTCCAGGTTTTCCCCCGCCTTCCACGATCGCTTCTTCAGGACCCGTCGCAAAAGGACAGAGAGAAGCGCGAGCGCCCCGACACCCGCAAGATACGTCCAGGGATTTCCGTAAAGGAACTTCATGTACAATCCAATGATCGTCAGGAAGGACATCGATCCGAAGAAGAGGACCACCATGACATTCGCCGACCGTTCTCCCACCGTTCGCGGCAGGGAGAACGGAAGCGCAGGTTTGATTTGCGAGAGAATAAGCATATAGACGTCGCAGCAGAGAACGATGACGAGCATGTGCAGAACAACGTGGAAGACATTGCCGAAGAACCAGAGGAACACCAGCGAGATCATCCCGAGGTACGGGAGAATGAAACCGGCCATGACGATCCGACGGACGGACAGGATCAGGTCGCCCCGGTGCACCGGAGCAGCAAAGAACACCCATGCCGCCTCATGCATGTCGTTGCGAACGATCTCATCCTTCAGGATTGCCGGAAACAGAATCATGGCGAGGTAGATAAGCATCGACGAAGTATATTCGTGCTCGGCGGGTTCCGCAACGAAAGGATCCGTCAGTCCCGCGCTCGATTTCAACCCCTGGAATAAATAGAGCAGCGTCAGCGGGAGGATGGCGAGCACGGACATCCGGAACTTGATGTCGTTGCGGAATTGCCGGAGCACCAGCATCGCAATCGCGCGGTCGTCGGATCTGCGAAAAAACGACGAGCGGATCTTCCGGCGGCGAACGACGCGGGGAGAAGAGGCGACGGGAACAGCCGCCGATCGTGCGTCGTCCGCGTACGTCAACGCGATTCTCCCGGTCACCTTCAAAAAGAGGATGACAAAAACAACGAGCGCAAGGACGACCCCCGCGAGATTCGCATAGGTCCAATCCCCTCCCGCCAGACTGACGATCGAGGCATACCATTTGCTCGGGAGAAAGACCGTCCATCGGGCGAGGGTCATGGAGGCCAGGTAGTCGCGCATTCGATCGGCAAGGATCCCGTAGGCGCCGTAAATGACGAACGAAAGCAGGAGTTGCACATATCCCATGACATTCTTGAGACGTGCAGGCTTCACATAGCGCAACGCCGTGGTGTACACCACGACCATGAACATGCCAACCGAAAACCCGCCCATGAGCATCGCGACGATCCAGGCGAGTCCTTCGGCGAGCCCGAACTTGAGGACGATGGTGACCGTCGCAGGAAGTCCGAGAACGACATCATACAGGAAGATGAGCGCCGCCACAATGGTCATCCGGGCGGCGAAGTACGTCCGGGAGCGCACGGGAAGCGGGCCCAGAATGATGATGTCCTCCGGATTCACGATCGAACTGCCGGACTCAAGCAGGACCACCGCCGCGACAAAGATCAGGACAAAATTCAGGACAAAGAACGCCGCGATTCCCGCCGAGCTCGCTGACGTTGCGACGAGTGCGAACACGACGCCCATGATGCCGTACATGAAGAGCCCGAGCCACAGCCCCTGCAGCGCACTTCTGCTGTTTGCGACCATCGAGGATCGGCGGCGACGAAGAGATTTCCACGAGACCGCGACGAGCGCCCGCCATTGCCGGGAATCGACGTCGAAATACTCGAGCACGCGGTCGGTCATCATTGGTCGTTCATTGCCTGAAGGAAATCCATCGCGGAGTCTCTGACGTCTTTCGTCCCCGTCAGGGTGCAGAATGCCTCTTCAAGACTGTTTGCCCGCGCCGATTGCGCGATCGCCGCAGGCGTTCCGTCTGCGATGAGCACGCCGTTATGGATAATGATGATTCTCTTGCAGAACCGCTCGACGACGTCGAGGATATGCGAACAGAAGAAGATCGTCTTTTCCTGCGCGGCGAGCTGACGGAGGACTTCCTTGAACACCGAAGCTGCGTTCGCATCCAGGCCATTCAACGGCTCGTCGAGGAACAGGACCTCCGGGTTGTGCAGGAGTGCGGCACAGATCAGCACTTTCTGCTTCATCCCTTTCGAATATTCCTGCAACCGCTGCTCGCTCTCCTCCCAGAGACCGAACAACGTCAAGAACTCCTCGATCCGCTGCGCCGAGACCGACCGGTCCAGATGGTGCAGCTCGGAGACAAAGTGCAGGTACTCCCTTGCCGTAAGGGTCTCGAACAGCGCCCCGGACTCCGGGACGTAACCGATCCGCTTCTTCACTTCGATGGCGTCCTTGACAACGTCGCGCCCACCGACAAGGGCCGTGCCGCCGGTCGGGCGGATCAGGCCGGTGAGGACTTTCACCGTTGTCGACTTCCCCGCCCCGTTCGGACCGAGAAATCCGACAATCTCACCGGGGTCGACGGTGAAGGTGAGATCCCGCACGGCTATTTTCGCGCCATACGACTTCGCCAGATGATCAACTGCGATTGCTGACATAGTGCTGGACCTTGCAGGTTATAAGAACGGGCTTAGGGGTGAGTTCGTATCTCGACCGTCATTGCCGCCACCGCGTCTCCGTGATCTCTCTGGACCCTCGCATTCGGAGCGCGCCGCAACGTGAGGAGGAATTGTCCCGACTGATCGTCGTAACGCGAGACTTCCACCTTCCCCTCCTTCGCGGAAACTTCCGGCTTCGTCCGTGCATACCCCGCCATGGTCCCGCCTGCTTCCGAAGAGGAGAACGTGACGGCAACGGAGATTCCGTTTGCGATGGGGGTGATCGCAGAGATGCGTTCACGCCCGCGCGTCACGAATTTCCCCGGATCCCCGATGAGCGCGATCCCGTGAGCGTCCACGGGTGCAAGAACCGCATACCGAACGCCGCCTTCTTCGAGAGGAGGCAGGGAATCCGTCGCCTGGACGCACTTCCCTTTTTGCGCGAAGAAATCATAGACAAAGACTTTGCCGCGCAAACCCAGATCGGACGGCCTGGTCGTAGTCGGGGCGGACTTCACCTCGTCATTGGAACTGAAGAGATAGACTGCCCGCGCATCGTTGCTCGATCCCGGAGTGTCCGTGAACGTGAATGCGGTTCGGGCAACGGACGCCTGCATCGCATCAGCCAGGACCGTCTGATCGGTTGGGACGAGCGCTGCGTCAGGCTTCACGATGACGCCGTCCGGCCGAACCGCCCAGGCAATGTTCTTCGGATTTTCCGACCCATACGCATCCCCGATCCCAACCATTCCACCGGAGAGCGTGGCCAGGAGAAGGTTGTCCCTCTCGCTGCTCATGAACACATCGGCCCAGGGCCAGACCCCTAATGCACTCGCAAGACGGGAACCATACAGAAACTCTTTCCATTTTGCCCGCTCGAAACGATCGCCGCTCACACGGATGGTGGTCAGGTTCGAATACTTCGCGCCGCCCTGCAAATAGCAGCGCGGGAGGCTCATGCAATACTGCATGGTCAGGCCGTGTCGCGCGCAGGCCTCCGCCATTCCGTCAAAGAATTTGTCGGCCGCCCAGGTCGTCGTAAAGAACTCGGGGGAATAGCGGTAGATGTAGTTCTGCCAATCCTGTTCATATGTTTGCACCCCCCACCAGGCGAGGTTCGAAGCGATCATGTTCCACCAGCGGGGATCGACGGCGCCGATCCCCGAGATGGCGTACTCATGGCGATACGGACTCTCGCGTTCGATCCAGCGGTTGTGCGTGATCAAGGGAATTCCAATCCTGTCACGAAAAACCTTCAATCCTTTCGGAAACAAGGCCGGCGACGGGACATAGTCGATCAATCCGCCGTAACGATTCCACTCGCCTGCCGGAAGAGACGGGACCTTCGACTCCGGGTGTTCCGGCACCTTCCCGTCGGGGGGTGTGAATCCTTTGAGATACCACCAGCTGTCAAGTTGAAGATACCGGATCGGGATATGCACGCTGTCGAGGTGGGCAAGCTCGGAGACCAGCGTTCCCTCGTACCCTTTCGTCGTATCATAATTATAGTAGTACGTTGCGCCGTTGTCCGTCCAGTATCCCAGGTATCGGAGCCCGGCATCCGCTTCATTCGATGGGCGTTTCTTCCCATGGAGATCCGTCATAGTGTTTCCCCACGACTCCCACGCCGCATTGATCCCCTTCGCAGCAACGATCAGCGTCCTGTAGGTGTATCCCTTTGGGATTCCCTTCAGAGAATTGAGCAACCCGGATGCGATCGACGTGTCCACCCCCTCGACAATGGAAGACACCATGAAATCCGACGCAGCGGAAACAATGCACGTCTTCGCATGATCGTCAAACAGAACGAGCGGGCCGCTGTGAACGGCGTCGCTGGAGCCGGCCTTTTCAGCAAGCCACCGGACGACCGGCGGAGCACCGAATTCACGCTCTGTAAACGTCAGCATATGGAGTTGCGACGGCTTCGGGCGAAGCACGGGAAATGGAGGGGGAGGATCGCTCGACGTGTCGAGAGTTGTCTCGCTAAAAAGGACCGCGCTCCGCTTATCATAGAGACGGATCGATCCGAGCATCGGTCGGCGAGCAGACCAGCGGAAGGAAATTTCCTTGTAGGCGCCGTTCCGATCCTTCCCGGACTGCGAAGTCACATTCGTTGCAGCACTGCCCAGCCTTCCCTGAAACACCCAGCCGATCGCACCAAACGTGACCGCGTATGATCCGTTCCCTGGATCAAGCGTCAACCGAATTGAACCGTTCTGCACATTCTTTTCTGCCGCCGTGGACACGGCGAGAGCAAACACCATTGCGAGTGGGAGAATCGACGTCGGACGCATGTCTCAAGCCTCAGGAAAGGAATCTATGATCTTACGAACAATCTTGTGAAGGCGCAATTGTGCGGGCAACCCAGGACAAGGTGACAGACGCAGTGGTATTTGACGTCCTTTGTCCGGAACTTTCGGAAGTCAATCAGGAGAAGTCCCATGTTGCATCGATACAAATTCCTCGCAACGGTATCCCTATTAATTTTCATTTCAAATGCAGCGCTTTCTCTCAATACCAATACGCCTTCGCAGCCGGATTCATCCAAATCGCCGGCCTCCGCTCCGCATAAGCTGAACATTTCCTTCCTCTTCCATGCAAATCAAAATCTTGTTCCGTATGGGAGAGTTGCGGACCGTGCGTGTTTCCGTGGGCTGATTCAGACTCTCCTGAAGCACCCCTCGCAGAAATTCCAGCTCCATTTCTCCGCCTCCTTGATCCACGACCTCCAATGGTTCGGCGATACCACGCTCCTGCTCATCCGTCAGGGGATCGCCGCAGGCCAGTTTGAGATCTTCGGCAGCACCTACGCTCAAAATATCATGTACTCGACCCGCACAGACACGGGCGACTATGAGTTCAACGACTATCAGATAAAGTTTCAGAAGGATTTGATCGAAAAAGTCCTTGGCGTTGAACCGAAGGCGTTCTGGAATGCGGAGAGAGTGTGGACGCAGAATTTCGTCCAGCTTCTCGCCGACAACGGATATCAATATGTCCCCGTCGAGGATCACATTCTCCTCGCCAGTGGCGCGACCGGGCCGGTCTACCAGCCGAGGGTGACTCGGTTCAACGGGCGAAGTGTCGTCGCCTTCGAGGACGACAAAACATTCCTCGGGCTCGTCGACAATGCCGTCAATTCCGGCAATCCTGCCCCGGTCATGGACTATCTTCACGCACGGTACGCCGAGGACACCCTCGAACAGTATGCCATCGGATATTATCAGGACGCGGAAGCGACGGGGTTGTGGGATTTCGAGAACCGGGTCGACCCCCAAACCAACTTCAACGGGCTTGATGCATTGCTCTCTGCGATCGAACGAGACACGACGATTCGCGTGACAACCTACGCGGATTGGCTCGCGAGCCATCCAGCGCCGCCGGAACTCACGCCGATCGTCGACGGCGCCGCGCAGTGGATGGGCGGCGACGCCTGGTTCGCGGAGAATCAAAGCGCGCAGTTCCAGACCATGCGATCGGTCTACGACTCGCTCCGAACGTATATCGACAGCGTTGCCACCGTTCTCCAGACGTTTGCCGCCGACACAGCGGCCGACAAATTGATTCGACATGCATGGTTCACGCTGTGCGCGCACCAGTTCGAGTTCGGGTGTCATGGCCTTGAAGGCGACATTGTTCATACGCAACTGCAGCTGGCAAGGGCATCCGCCGTCGCCGCAACCGCGGCACTCTGCAAGCTCATGCCGGATAATCGAGTTGTTCAGGCGGACATCAACCGGGACGGGGTGAACGAAATCGTGCTCAGCACGCCGAAAGACCTTTACGTGCTCTCCACCAACGGCGGCCGACTCCTCTACTGGTTTGATCTCGCCCGGGGCGAGGAAATGATCGGTAATGAGAACTTTTCGGCAGACTACGGCGAGACCTATGTGAACGATAATCTTGCGCTTCCGGTAATCCATGGCGGCCAGCAGACCTATTCCTGGCTGGCAGGAAACCCTCTCATTCCCGAAATCTTCACATGGGACTTCATCGTCCGGAAACGGGCGTTGAACGACGAACTCAGCTTCAACGGCGGCCCGGCGACGCCCATGGAAAACCTGGTGTACGATCCGGTCCTGGATTCCACCGGCGTAACGTTTGATGCCGGAGTCTACGGGATCGACGTCAGAAAATCGATTCATCCGACCGCGACGGGGCTCGAAGTACGATACGTGCTGACGTCGCAGCTCGGGACGGCAATGCAGACTTCCATGGAGATCCAGAACAGCTTTTCCCCGTCTCTTCTTGCGGTGATGGACAATGGAAGAAACAGCGTTGCGTACATCGACGGGACGGGAGCGACGTCGCAGGCAGTATCACCGACGTCAGTCGGCGTGAAGAACCTGATCACCGGCAGCGCTTTGCGCTTTCAATGGGGGACGATCCCCGACGCATTGAGCGGAAGAGAGGATGTCTTCGGGCTGGAGCTCAATCCGACATTCACCCGGACGCTTGCCGCAGGAGATTCGACACAGTGGAGTTTCGCGATCGTAAAGTCGTCAACGGCCACGGAGGTGCGAAGCGCAGCGGTTGTCAATGTTCCGCAGAAGATGGAGTTGTATCAGAACTATCCGAATCCGTTTAACCCGAGTACAGTGGTCAGTGCACAGTGGACAGTGAACAGTGTCGTTCGACTGGCAGTGTATGATCTGCTTGGCAGAGAAGTGGCGGTGCTCGCGAGTGGTCGCTATCCGGCGGGCAAATACGCGTTCACCTTCGATGGGAGCAGTCTCGCAAGCGGGGTGTACTTCTATCGGCTGACGGTCGGCAGCTTCACCGCCTCACGTTCGATGTTGCTCCTGAGATAAGATGGAATCACAGCCCCCGCTCTCTTCCTGCAGCATCCATCATACGTCTTACTCCTGGCCGTAAAGACGCGATCGTAGGTGGGGGAAGCGGTTCCTAGCCCACCGGCTCAGGAATGCTCGCACGTTTGGCGGGATGGGCCATTGCTTCGCGCACGGCGTTGGCAATCTGCGGGACATACTGCTTGTCGTGCGTGCGGATGTGAGAGTAGAGCCATTGGGCGGGGAGCAACGCGATGTCCGGCTTTCCCGCCAGTTTCCCGGCGGAAAGGGCTGCAACAAGTGTCCGGACATCCCTCGCAATCTTCTCGTGCTCGGCCTTGTGCGGCTCCAACCCCGCATACCCATGTTCCTTCATCAGCCGCTCTTCGTTTTCAAAATGCGCCTTCGCGGTGTTCAAAAGGTCGGCGATAATGGCATTCAGCGTGTTCCGGCTGCAACCGATAACGATGGCATCGTGCAACTTCCGCAGCAGATCGAAGAGCCTGCGGTGTTCTGTATCGCAGGAAACAATGTCGACGGCGAGTTCTTTTGACCAGGCAAGAATGGACATCCGAACGTGTTCCTTCCAGACGAGTGACGCAAAATCCCGTTCGCGGAACAATTCCCCGAAACGCGTAAACGCATAGAAGAAGGGCAATTCAAATGCCAACGATCGACCATCCTCGCTGCGTACCGGATGCAGGACGAGATTGGCGCGGCGGCGTTCCAGCCGGTAGGAATGCCTTCCCTCCTCACCGTGTTTGTAGAACTGTAATTTGTGATGCAGGACAGAGCGTCGATGATTTCACGAAAGGGAGAATCCTGTGATGTCGCCGCAGGTTTTTGCGTTTCCTCTGATAAAGCACATCACGACACCCCGCTTGCTCCCGCCAACAGGAACGAACCCTGTGAATGTATCGCATGCGAGATTGACGTTTCAGACACTCCCCGGCGTTTCTACTGAGAGCCGAATGCGATTTCCATCGAGGTGTTTCACTTGAATATCGGCGAGCCGCGCTGCAACGACGTCCGCCTGGGCGAGCCCTTCCGGCTGTTCGGTGCCCTCGACTGCGATCACGTTCATCCCTCCTGATTTTCCTGAAGCGATCCCCGCACGCGTGTCCTCAACGACAACGCATTCTGCCGGTCGCACGCCGAGGCGTTTCGCAGCCGCAAGGTAGCCGTCCGGGGCGGGCTTTCCGGATTGCACATCGAGCGCGGTAATGAACACGCCGGGCGTCGGGATCGCACAGAACCTCATCCGCGCGAGCGCAACCTTCGGACTCCCCGACGTCACGATCGCCCACTGATCCGGCTTCAGAGTGTGGAGAAGTTCAATTGCTCCATCAATGGGTAACAGTCCGCGCGTTTCTTCGGATTCGATTTGCTCGAGGAGAGCAACTTCGGTTGCAACATCCAGATGCGGCGCAATCTCCGGGAGCGATTCGCTTGTGCGCCGACCATGCGCGAGCTTCAGCAGGAATTCGTTGTGTACGCCCCGCTGGGCAGCCCATCGCTCCCATGACAGCTCAACCGCGCGACGGGAGTCCACGAGGACGCCGTCGAGATCGAACAGGATTGCCCTGCAAACCAGCTCTTTTGGAATACTCCCTCCTTCGATAGATTTCCAATATATTTCTGAAATGGTATCTCAAGGTATATTCCGCCCGCGTCGGATTCAAGTTTTGCCTCCATCACCAAACCCTCCCTTGCAATTTCTTGCAGCGTCGACTATACTTGTCCCGCAGCACCTCACGGAGATTGCTATTCCACCTTCAGGAGGTTTTCACGATGAATCCCTCTCCGATGCTCCCCACGCCCGATACCATCCCCGCTCCCGACTGGGTCTTCCATAGTCTGGAGCTCGTCTTTTTCACCATCCACATTCTGTTAATCAACATTCTGATCGGGAGCGCTTTCATCGCCGTTGCCTCCCGGCTGCGAAAACCCGGCACCCAGCCGCGGCTGGAAGCAGTGTTCCCGACCAGGCTCCCGACCATCTTCGCGATCGCGGTGAATATGGGCGTTGCTGTCCTGCTCTTTGTTCAGGTGCTCTACGGTCACCTGTTCTACACGAGCTCCGTCCTGATGGCGACCTACTGGATCCTGATTATCCCTGCCGTCATCATCGGATATTATGCCCTGTACGCCTATGCGCGGACGTCACGAACAGGCATTGCTGCGACCGCGATCGGCCTCACGGGAATCATCCTTCTCGGCGTGGCATTTGCGTTCGTCAACAACTTGATGACCATGATGCACCCCGACGTTTGGGGCGCTTATTTCTCCAACAGGAGCGGGACTCTGTTGAGCCTCCCGGATGCTTCGTTCGTCCCGCGGTATCTGCATTTCGTCGTCGCTTCCATTGCGGTGGGCGGTCTCTTTGCAGCCGCCGTCTGGACGATCCGGGAAAAGCACGGGCACCCCGGAAGCCAGGACTTGGTCAGCCGCGGCTTGTCCGTGTTCGGGTACGCAACGATCGGACAAATCGTGATCGGGTTCTGGTTCCTGATGTCGCTCAAGCAGGAGTACATGCTGCAATTCCTCGGAAAGAACATCGCCGCAACAATAGGCCTTTGGCTGGGCTTCCTCTGCGGAGTGGGGGCCGTCGCCTCGTCGCTTGCAAGACAGTTCAGGCCGACCGTCATCATGATTGCCGTCACCATCGTCGCGATGGTCTTCGTCCGCGATCAATTGCGCTCGATGTACCTGGAGGGAATTTTCGATCCTGCAACCCTTGAGGTCAACCCGCAATACAGCGTCCTCTTCCTTTTTGTCGTGGTTCTCCTCGGAGGCGTTGCTGTCGTCGCCTGGCTGGTCCGTGCTGGATTTCCGGCTTCGCCGGGGAGGTCCGCGCAATGAACTATCCAATATGGGATTTGACCACCATTGGTGGAGGGTCACTGATCGCGCTCATCGCGATCCTCCATGTCTTGATTTCACATTTCGCCGTGGGTGGCGGATTTTTCCTCTGGATGACAGACCGTCGGGCCGTGGCCTCGAAAGACATCCGCCTCGTCGAGTACGTCAAAAAGCATGTCTGGTTCTTCCTTCTCCTCACCCTCGTCGCCGGGGGAATGACGGGGGTCGGTATCTGGTTCATCATTTCCCTCGTCCATCCCGCCGCGACATCAACACTGATCCACAATTTCGTTTTCGGCTGGGCCATCGAGTGGGTCTTTTTCGTCGTGGAGATCTGTGCCCTGTTGATCTACCATTACCGGTTCGACGTTCTGACCGAGCGGAACCGGCTTCGTGTCGCATTCATCTACTTCCTTTTCGCTTGGCTGAGTCTGGCGATCATCAACGGCATCCTTTCCTTCATGCTGACTCCGGGCAAGTGGCTGGAAACGCACGGGTTCTGGGAAGGGTTCCTGAATCCGACCTATCCGGCGTCGCTCTTCTTCCGCACCTTCCTGGCCCTGACTCTTGCCGGGATCTTTGGCTATATCACCGCCGTCCGAATCCGGGACGACGCATTCCGTCAGCGATTGATTTTTTATTGCAGCAAATGGCTCGTCGTCCCGGTGGCAGGCTTGCTCCCTTCCGCCGTCTGGTACTACTTCTCCTTGCCGGTGGAGACGCGGAGGACGGGCTTTCTGCTCAATCCTCAGACGGTCCCGTTCGAGGGGATTTTCCTCGGCACGTCCGCGGTCCTTCTCCTCACCGGGGTACTGATGATGCGGCGGTGGTCACTGGCAATCCAGCGCATTGCGACCGGCCTCCTGCTCATCATCGCGCTCGGTTGGATCGGGAGTTTTGAATACGTTCGCGAGCTGGCACGGAAGCCCTTCGTCATCGAGCAGTACATGTACGATTCCTCCATCCGCGTCGACCAGATCTCCGACCTTCAGCGCGACGGGGTCCTGCCACACGCCCTGTGGTCGGCTGTGCGAGGAGTCACGGAGGCAAACCGCGCGGAAGCCGGGCGGGAATTGTTTCGCCTTGAATGCCAGTGCTGCCACACACTCCATGGGATCCGGAACGACATCGCCGTACGCGTCAGGAATTTCACGTACCTTGGCATTCTTGCGAACCTTACCGGTCAGGGGAAGATGCTGAACTACATGCCGCCGTTCGTTGGGACCGAAAAAGAAAAGGGTGCGCTGGCATACTATCTCGCCACGGCCGTGAACGGAGAAGACGTCGCCGGGACAGTCGAAGTGCACATTCCGGCACTCATGAACGAACCGATCCCTCCGTTTGACAATGCGTCCTCGGACTATGTCCTTCTTGCCTGGAACGACCTTGGGATGCATTGTATTTCGGATGGCGACGCCTGGTTCAGTTTCCTCCCTCCCGCCAATACGATCGAGGCGCAGCTCATCAAACGGGGCAACCCGCCCGTCCTGATGGGAGCAAACGTGACGATTTCCTATGCGGTCGAAGAAGGATTTACCAATCCCGCCCGCCACAGCGAATTCTGGAATCACGCTCCATCCCTGTTCGGTGTTGCCCTTGAAAGAAACATGGGTCTCTTCGGCAAGGGGGTCACGGGAACCATGGATTACGATTCGACGCGAAACGGGTTCATTGCCCGCGGCATCCCCATCGTCCCTTATAACGATGATGGGACATACAATCCCTATCCCATTGTCTTGGTCGAAGCACGCGACAGCGCAACCGGCGCCATCCTTGCATCGACCAAGGCCGTCGCACCGGTCTCGGCAGAGATCGGATGCAGAAACTGTCACGCCGGCGGGTGGAGATATCGCGGAGCCGGACTCTCGGATGAGACGGCGTCCAATATTCTCCGTTTGCACGACAGGATCAATGGGACTGCCCTTCTGACACTTGCGCGGGAGGGGAAGCCGCAGCTTTGTCAGAGTTGTCATCCCGATCCCGTCCTCAACGCGGCCGGGAAACCCGGCATCATTGATTTCTCGACAGCAATGCATGCATGGCATGCGCTGTATATGCCGTTCGAGGACGCCCGATCATGCGGGCTCTGCCATCCGAGCGCTCCCACGGGCGCGACCCGATGTCTCCGGGATCCTCATTCTTCGCTCGGACTCACCTGTCTCGATTGTCATGGCAACATGCGGGAGGATGCGCTGTCGCTTTTGAAAGGCGAGAGCGCCAAGGAACCGGCACAACGCCTCGCCGCCCAGCTCGCTCAGACGACAATGGCCGCAACCACACCACGTGTCCCATGGAACCAGCAGAACGATTGCCTGAACTGCCATCGGGAGTATCGGAAGCCGGAGAACAGTGTATCAGGGTTCGGGACGTGGACGAGCGGGGCGCCGACGCTTTACAAAAACCGCGACGACATGGCCGGGCTGCGGTGTCCGGCATGTCATGGTTCAACGCACGCCGTCTATCCATCGCACAACTTTTACAACCGGGATCGCGACAATATTCAGCCGCTCCAGTATTCAGGCTCCCGGGCGCCGCTGGGGACAAACAAGACGTGCGCGATTTGCCACCGGCAATCGATGCAAGACGCGATTCACCATCCGAACATGGAATCACCGTTCAGACACACGGAACTGCTGCAATAGCGCAGTCCGGAGAGCGCGGGAAACCTGCAGCGCACGCTTGCCACAGCGGAGAAAAAGAGCTATGTTGGTTCGTTTTTCCCTCTCCGACTTCCCACCACATGCACGGAGGCACCCATGGTACCCATTCTCACTCTCTGGCTCCCGATCCTTGTATCGGCGGTGATTGTGTTTGTCGTCAGCGCGGTCATCCATATGTTTCTCGGTTATCACAAGAATGACATGCTGAAACTCCCTGACCAGGACGCCATCGGGGACGCACTGCGCAAGTTCACCATTCCGACCGGAACGTACATGCTTCCGCGCGCGGATTCCATGAAGGAAATGCAAACACCGGAATTCGAGGAAAAGTACAAGAAGGGACCGGTGGCGATCATGACCGTCCTCCCTGCTGTTTCGCCGTCCATGCGCAAGAGCCTCGTTCAATGGTTCATCTATTGCCTGGTCGTGGGAGTCCTGGCTGCATATGTTTCCGGAAGAGCGCTCAACATCGGGGCGTCCTATCTCGCCGTCTTCCGGTTTGCTGGATTCACCGCATTCGTGAGTTATGTTGTCGGCGGCTGGCAGGAGTCGATTTGGTTCGGCAGGTCGTGGGGAATCGCTGCCAAGAACACGTTTGATGGCCTCGTCTACGCGTTGCTGACTGCCGGCGTGTTCGGGTGGCTCTGGCCGCGATAACAGCAGACGACAGCGGACAGCATACAGCGGACAGTAAGACGTAGACTGTCTGCTGTCTGCTGTCCTCCCCCCGCAAAGACATGCGTTCCAGCATGTAATTTTTCCAGACAGCGGTAGTTTTTGCGCCTGACGGCGACACGAATCCGCGGAAAACAGACGATTCTGAGTAATTTTCTTTTGGCGTTACCTTTGTAAGCTCTTAGTCTGAATTCCTGAAACAGAGGGGATTCGAACGTGCGCCATCGCACTGCATATCATGCGATGAATGACGATATGTTGATATCCGCATTGCGCGGACATCGACATCCGGACGATGCCGTGAGCCGTCCGTAGGAAAGAGTATGAACTGAGGATACTTCATCGTGCTGCCGGTGTTTCCCGCAGTCGCACTACGCGAGTGAGTGAAATGCCGGAACCACAGACTGGAAGAACACCAATGGATGCAGGCTCGACACCAAAGAAAGGCCCATCCCTGAGCGGCAAGGCAACGGAAGTCACAGTGCTCCTACGGAACGCCGATCGGTTGGTGAAGGAGAACAACTGTGACGGAGCGCTCGCTGCCATCGCACAGGCGCGATCAATCGATCCGCAGAATCCCTATGCCGTGGCCTATGAAGAGCGCGTGCGGGCGTTGATCAAGGCAAAGACCGACTACGGCGTGGCGGGACAGGGTCAACCTTCCAACGGAACTGCCTCCTCCCCGGCTGTCAAGACTTCTCCCGCAGCCGCACCGAAACCGCCCAGCGAAGAAGACCTCCGCAAGAAAGAAGGCGAACAACGCCAGAAGGCGATCGACGAGAAGATCGACGGCCTGCTGAAGAGTGTCGAACAGTACCGTGCCAGAAAAGAATTCCAGTGGGCGTTGGAGGAGCTCTCCCGTGCCGCATTGCTCGCGCCCGACAATCCGGCGATCCTCTCGATGCGCGAACAGATTACCAAGGAGCTGGAATCGGAGCAGCGCCGCGGCGCGGAAGAGAAAAAGCGGTGGCTCGAAGAACAGGACCAGCGCAAGAAGCTTCTGGTGAAGGAGCAGGCGGAGCGCCTCCGGAAGGAAAAGGAGGAACGCGAATCGCGGGACGTCGAGGCCCGGCGAAAAGCGCAACAGGAAAAAGTTCAGCAGTATCTTGCGCGTTCGCGCGCCTTTCTCGCAGCGGGAAGATTCGACGCGGCCCTGAACGAGCTCACCTTCATCGTCGTCATCGATCCGTTGAATGACGAAGCAACATCGCTGAATGCCCAGATCAAAGAACGACAGGAACAGCTGCGACGGGACGAGGAGGAACGGGCCCGTCAGCGCGAAGAGGAGCAGCGAAAGCGGCGCGAAGCGATCGAACGCGAAATCGAACGGCAGTGTTCCGAGGCGGTTTCCCTCGCGGAACAGGGGAAGACAAGTGAAGCCCTGTTCGTCATCACGCGGGCGTACGTCATCGATCCGGCGAGTCCGAAGGTGCGGGACTGCGAAGTGCAGATCATGGCGTTCCGCGACAAAGCGATCCGCAATGCGGAGGACCGGAAGAAAGCAGAGGAGGAAGAGGAGCGTCGCCTCGCGGATGAAGAGTTGGATCGCCTTACAAGGGAGGAGCAGGAACGCATCCTCCGCGACCAGGCGGTCGAGGAGGAGCGCCGGCGCATTCAGAAGGAACAGATCCACGAGCACCTCGGGTCCGCCCGTTTCGAGCTGTCACAGCAACGGTATGAAAGCGCCCTCGCGGAAGTCGCGCTCGCGTTTCTCCTGGACCCGTTCGACGACGATATCAAGTCGCTCGAAGAGGAGATCCTCTCGGCCCAGGGTCATACACGGAGCGAAGAACCGCAGTTTGAGCAGCCGGCGATGACCGTCGAGGAAGGTCCGGAGGCCGTCCAGACGCACGTCGCCGAAGCGCAACGTCTCATTCAGGCGGGCTCGTACGACCGCGCCCTCGAGGAGTTGACCCGCGCGTTCATCATCGATCCCTTGAACGACGAAGTCCAGGGACTGGAGCGCGAGATCGACAGACTGCGATTCGGCGCAGCGGCACCCCCGGAGAACCCTTCGCCCGTCGTCGAATCCGCAGAAGAGGAAAACCATCTGCAGAGGGCAAAGGATTTTTTCGCACGCCAGGCCTTCGAGGAAGCGCTGGCGGAAGTGGCGCTCGGTCTGCTCGACCAACCGAACAATCCGGACCTGGTGGATCTTGAACGGAAGATCTGGGAAGAACAGAACCAGGTGCGGCGATCGTCACAGCCGGAGAAATCGGAACGCGAAGTGCACGCGCTGGAAGAGCGCGGAAGGCTTCTCCAGCTTCACCTGCTCGCCGCTGATGAATTTCAGAAACAGAACGACTTCACCCGGGCGCTCGATGAGGTGGCGAAAGCGTACGTCATCGATCCGCTGAGCCCGGAGATCAAGAAGCTCGAGGTCAGGATCCGGCAGAATCAATCGCGTCAAAATCCGGCCTCCGCGAACACATTGAAACTCGTGTATCCGAATGAAAAAGCCGCCGGTGGCGCGCGGTAACCCACAGAGGAGCCCAGCATGTACACCAAAACAGTTGATGAAACAGAAATCCCGGTCGTGGACCTGATCCTTGAAGCCTATAACCAGGCGGACGTGGGGAAGTATGCCGAGGCGCTCGCAAAAATCAAGGCGGCGAAATCCGTCGACGCGAGGAACATCTACATCATCGCGCTGGAGAAACAGTTCGCCAAATTGCTTTCCCTTCCCGCCGGCGCAGGCGTCGACGAGCTCCGGGAAACCCTTCCGGGGTTACTCGACCGGGCACTCGACAGCGCGCGGAAGAATCACGGCGGTTCCGGAAACGCTGCCCAGTCCAATGCCGACGCGGGAGTGAAGGAGGAAAAAGAAGCACGTCTGAAAGAAGTACGAGACCAATTCTTTTCGCGGGCTGACGAGTTCGTCGAACGCGGCGATTACGAAAGCGCTCTCGCCGAAGTGAAACGGGTGGCGATCATCGATCCCAACAACCGCATCGCCCGGGAATACCTGGAGAAAATTTCTCAGCTCGCCGGAGGAATGTCTCACGCGATAGCCCCGACCCAAAGTGCCGCGAGTTCCGGCACGCAGCCAGGGGTTTCGCCCAAAGAAACCATTCATCCTTCCGCCGAGCGACAGTCAAATACTCCGGCGACGAAGCAAGTTCAGCATCAGGATGAATTTTCCGCTCCGGCTCCGCCGAAAACCGGAAAACCCAAAACCGTCGCACTCATCGCGGTCATTGCGGTGGTCATGCTGGGTCTGGGTGCCGCATATTTCCTGACACGCGCGCCCGGCCATGCCGGATCACGGCTGGTCTACTCCCTCGGCGACGCTCAAAAGACGCAACTGCCCGAACATCAGTCGGGGCAACTCGAACCACAGCAGGAACCCACGCCGACGACAACGTCCGAGTCGGGTTCCGTTGCCAACAATGAGGCTCCGGACACACCGCCCGAAAGCGTCTCGAAATCCCCGGCCAAAGAGGAAAAGCACTCCACCGCGAAGCCATCGACAGCTTCAGAATCGAAACCAGAACCCAAGAAGGAGCCGGTAAAGAAGCCCGAGGTCCAAACCCCGGCTCAGGCCGCAGTCTCCACACCCGTGCCCGCAACAAGTGAACCGGATCCGAACCCGCCGGCTCAACCGTTCGTCGCAGTCGAGAAGGAGCCGAAAATCGTAAAGCTCCAGAAACCGGAATTGCCCGAAGTTGCGACACGCGCGGGACTCACCGGACGGGTCGTGGTCAAAGTCCAGATCGACCCCAAGGGAAAACCAACGCAGGCGGTGATTCTGACAAGCACAAACCATGTCTTTGATGATGCCGTCGTGGCGGCAGTCATGAAGTCGAAGTTCGAACCGGGAATGATGTCCAGCGGGCCGGTGTCGACGTGGATGTCGATCCCCTTCGTCTTCAAATGATCACGCCGGAAGGGAGCCCAACTTTCTCCCGCACATCACTCTTCAGAAGGCCGGGTCTCGTCCCGGCCTTTTCATTTCCCGGGGCGCACTGAGGGTCGTACGGAAACCATGCCTTCTGACGGCGTCTCCACCTGATTTTCCTTTCTGCCACTGGATTCTGATCGAAAATCTTTGCCATATTACGGACGGCGCACCGCGCTGATCGCGCGTCCGCCTCCTCTCAACCACCATCGTCTCACCGCATGATCAGAAACCTCACGATCAGCTTCTACATCGCGAATCTGAGCCTCTTGGCAACCCATCAGGTTGATGCGGCGTTCTGGCACGAATGGGAGATGTTCGGCATCCCGGGAGGGGTTCCCTGGTTTCTTCTCCTGAATTTCCTTCTCATGGCGATATTTCTCCATGGATTCCGACAGCTCATCTCCGGATTACCGACCGGGCACAGGTATGCGCTCGTCCTCGGAATTCTGGGGATTGGCGCATTTGCATTTCATGTCTTCCACCTCGCCCGGGGTGGTACCCAATTTACCCCTCCGGTTTCCATTGCTCTTCTGGTCGTGATCTTCATGGTCTCCGTGGTCCAGATCGTGATCGCCATCAGGGAATCGCGGGACGCAAAAATCCGGCGCGAGGGAAGCGTCGCCGAGGAACCCACGCTTCTCACGTAGAACACCTCCCGGCATGAGCACGGACCCGCGAGGAAATCACTTCCGCCTGAAATCGCCATGACCTTCCCGTTTACTGCAGAACAGTTTTTCTCGGTATTTGAACGATACAATAATGCTGTTTGGCCGGCGCAAGTTGTTCTCAATCTGCTCGGGCTGGGGGCGATTGCCCTTGCGGCAAAGAAGATCCTTTCCTCGGATAAGATCATCTCGCTCCTTCTCGGCGTGCGTGAGGACGCCGGTCTCTTCATCGCCGGCATAATCGGAACGTCGATGCTGGCGTTCCGCAAGAATGACCCATCGACGGTTGCTTCTGGATCTTGAGCGTGTACTTCCGGAGACTCCCATGACTTTTGAATACCTGGCGCTGGCTGCAACCCATATCCTCTGTGTTTGCACACGCACCGCCTACGAGGTCCTGAAGGACAAAGGGATTGCCAATTCGCATAGCACCATTCAGTTCGCCTTCATCTTCCTGGCAATGTGCGTTCTCTGGGTTTCCTGGTTTGCCATGTGCCCTTCCGATCCCCTCGCGTTTGCCCTTCCCCCGCTGCTGAAGTGGTTCGGACTGTTGATGACCGGGATGGGGCTGGCGCTGGCGATCGGAGCGTTGGTCCAGCTCAGGGGGCTCGAAAACATCGACCATCTCGAAACGCGAGGACTGTTTTCACTGATACGCCACCCGATGTACGCGGGCTTCCTCGCCTGGATCGTCGGGTGGAGCCTGTATCATTCCGCGCCGGTGAGCTTCGTCATTGGATCGATCACGGCGGCAAATGTGCTCTACTGGCGGAGACTCGAAGAGCGGCGCCTCGTGGAGCAATTCGGTCAGCGCTACCGTAACTACCGTGAGAGTACCTGGTTCTGACCTTTCAAAGGAACCCCATGAAGGCGAATTCCATTCTGTTCAAAGCGATCCCCATCGTTCTCCTCATCATATTGCTGAAGATCGTCGCGCACACCTACGGGTACGAAGTCATTTCTCCGAATGTCATGTTTTCCGGCATCATCGGTGCGAACGTCTTTCTCCTGGGCTTCCTCCTCAGCGGCGTCTTGAGCGACTATAAGGAAAGCGAGAAGCTTCCCGGCGAGCTGGCTTCCGCGATCGCGACGATCGTCGATGAGCTTGAACTCGCCGGCCGGCACAATCCCTCTGCTGCCGTTGCCTCACATCTCGCCTCCTATGCGCGAATTGTCGTGATGATCCGACGGTGGTTCTACAAGGAGCTGAAGACAACGGAGCTGCTGGCGCGCCTGAAGGAATTGTACATCGCCCTGGGGACGCTCGACGGCATCATCCTTCCGAATTATCTTGCCCGGATGCGTCAGGAACATGCGGGCGTCCGAAGAATGATCGTCCGCATTCATACAATCAGAGATACAAGTTTTGTCTCCTCCGGATATTTGATCGCGATCACGACAACATTCCTCCTCCTTGTGGGACTCGTGATCGTGAAGATGGAACCGTTCTATGAATCGCTCTTCTTTTCCGGACTGATCAGCTATCTGATGGTCTTCCTGATCCTCCTCATCAGAGACCTGGATAATCCTTTTGACTATTATTCAAAGACTTCGAGTGAAGACGTGTCGCTGAAACCGATCGAGGATTTGCTTGCCGACGTCTCGCACTGGGCCCCGGGGCCGGGCATCGATATGTGATTGACAGTTCCTTCAACCACGGAGACCCTGTGAACGTCTCTTCGAGCGTATCCATTTGCCTACTGGTCGCCATGAATGCATATTCACAATCCCCGTTGTTTCCGAATCACACGGAGGTCGGCGACCCTTCATTGAAGGGGATCGTCCGGTACGACGCTGACAGGAGATCCTATCGAATCACCGGAAGCGGAGACAACATCTGGGGCAACCGTGACGCATTCACCTTCGCGTGGAGAACGATCCGCGGGGATGCGGTGTTGCGCGCGCACGTCCGATTTGAGGGCGCCGGGAAGAATGCCCACCGAAAAGCGGGCGTCATGATCCGATCGGGCCTCGGTGCTGACGCACCCTACGTCGACGCCCTGTTGCATGGCGATGGGTTGATCTCCCTGCAATTCAGGCGCACGACCGGCGGCGAAACCGAGGAAGTCCAGTCCGTTCTCCGCGGACCTTCGACGCTCATCCTTGAGCGGACCGGCGATCAGGCGACTCTGACTGTGCTTCCGGAGGACGGCAAAAGCCACCCGGCCGGGACTCTCAGCGTCCCACTTCCCGGTGAATTGCATGCCGGACTCGTGGTCTGCTCGCACGACTCGACCGTAAGTGAGACGGCGGATTTCACCGAAGTCGAATTCACGGAATATCCCGCCGTCGCGCTGGACGCGCGCATCGTCGAAAGTACGCTCGAAACTCTCGATATTCAGACTGGTCTCCGATCGATTGTCTTTCGGAGCCGGGACCACTTCGAAGCGCCAAACTGGAGTCGCGATGGCCGTCAATACTATTATAATCAGGACGGGAAGCTCTACACGTTGCCCGTCCTGGGCGGCTCCCCCGCATCGCTCCCGACGGATTCGGCAAACAAATGCAACAACGACCACGGGTTGTCGCCCGACGGGACACTGCTTGCCGTCAGTCATCACGGTACCGACGGGAAGTCCCGCATCTTCATTCTCCCGGCCCAGGGCGGCGTCCCCCGCCTTGTCACGCCTGACGGACCCTCCTACTGGCACGGATGGTCTCCGGACGGCAAGACCCTCGCATATTGCGCAGAGCGCAACGGAGAATTCGACGTGTATACCATCCCCGTCATGGGAGGCGCGGAGCAGCGATTGACCACGGCTCCGGGGCTTGATGACGGACCGGACTATTCGCCGGACGGGAAGTGGATTTACTTCAACTCGGTCCGCACCGGCCAGATGAAGATCTGGCGGATGAATGCCGATGGCGCGAACCAGACGCAGGTGACGCCGGACGACAACTACGGCGACTGGTTCCCGCATCCTTCTCCGGATGGAACGTGGCTCGTGTTCGTCTCTTACGATAAAAGCGTGGAGGGGCATCCCGCCAACAAGGACGTTGTCATTCGCCTCATGCCCATGAGCGGTGGGGAGCCGAAAGTCCTTGCGAAGCTCTTCGGCGGACAGGGAACAATGAACGTTCCCTCCTGGTCTCCGGACAGCAAATCGATCGCGTTCGTCAGCTACCGTCTCGTCGCTCCGAAGTAACATCATGCCACATTCATTCCTCAGCACACGGACATTCTCATGAGCACCTCCTTCTGGTCGCGCCGGTCCTTTCTGAAGACCATCGGACTCTCCGCAATTGCGGGCATGTCTTCGACGGCCTTCGCAACCATCGGAGCAAAGGCCAAAGCGAAGATCGGGATACAACTCTACACCGTCCGCAAGAACATTGCGACGGAGTTTGATGCAACAATGCGCAGAGTCGCGGACATGGGATATTCCGGCATCGAAACGTACGCCCTGCCGGAAAGCGTGCCACTCCAGCATGCGAGCACGGTCTTCAAGGACCTCGGCCTCAAGGTCTTCAGCATGCACGTCGATATGCCGGTCGGCGACAAACGCGACATTGCGCTCAAGCAGGCCGACGCCTATCACTGCGACCGCATGGTGTTCGCGGGCTGGCCGGAAGGGGAAAAGTACCATGACCTTGATACGCTGAAACGCACGATGGAACAGTATGACGAAGTGGCATCGTCCATGAAGAAACGCGGCATACGGTTCGGGCTGCACAATCATTGGTGGGAGTTCGAACAGCACCAGTACGGTGCAACGCCGTTCGCGTATCTCCTCAAGCACGCCTCGCCGGACATTTTCTTCGAGATCGATACGTACTGGGCGAAAACCGCCGGTGGCGATCCTGCCGCAGTCCTCCGCACATTCGGAAAGCGCGCGCCGCTGCTCCATATCAAGGACGGACCCGGGATCAAGGGAGAGCAAGCGTATGAGCAGCTCCCGGCGGGAGAAGGGGTCATGGATTTCGGGGCGATCGCGAAAGCGGGAGGCATGAACATCGAGTGGATGATTGTGGAGTTCGACGAATACGCCGGGGACATCTTCGACGGAATCCAAAAGAGCTATGCGTACCTGACATCAAAAGGATACGCCGTCGGCAAGGCGTAGTGGAGCCTTCGGCGGTCGCGGAAGAAAGGATGCGTGTATGAACGTTCTCTTCATCGGCGGAACCGGAAACATCAGCACATCGGTCAGCGCGCTCTGCATCGACCGCGGACTCGCGCTCACGCTTCTCAATCGCGGCGCCAGGAACACGCAAATCCCTGGCGCGACGTCGCTCCGCGTTGACATTAGCGACACGGGAGCGTTGCGGCAGGCTGTCGCCCGACAGCGCTGGGACGTCGCAGTCAACTGGATCGCGTACGACGTCGCGGACGTCGAGCGCGACATCGAGATCTTCCAGGGACGCGTGGGGCAGTATGTTTTCATCAGTTCCGCGTCCGCCTATCAGAAGCCGCTTGCCCATCCCGTCGTCACCGAATCGACGCCCCTGTGCAACCCGTTCTGGGACTACTCCCGTCGCAAGATCGCCTGCGAAGAACGCCTCCTGCACGCCTATCGTGAATCGGGTTTTCCGGTGACCATCGTGCGGCCTTCGCTGACGTACGACACCGTCCTCCCGGTCCCGATCGGCGGGTGGACGGAGTTCACGATCGTCGACCGGATACGGAAGAAGAAAAAGATCATCGTCCACGGCGACGGCACTTCCCTCTGGACTGTGACGCATGCATCGGATTTCGCAAAGGGGTTTGTCGGGTTGCTCGGCCATCAGCAGGCAATCGGGCACGCATTCCATATCACGTCCGATGAAATCCTGACATGGGACCAGATCCACATCGCGCTCGCGGAAGCCGCGGGAGAAGAGCCGCAGATCATCCACATCGCATCGGATTTCCTTGCCCGGTGTGAACCTTCGTTGACGGGGAGTCTTCTGGGGGACAAAGCGGTGAGCGTGATCTTCGACAATAGCAAGATCAAACGGTTCGTGCCGGAGTACAGGGCGGTTCTTCCGTTCAACGTCGGGATTCGCAGGACTCTTGCCTGGTTCGAACAGGATCCTTCGCGGTGTCAGGTCCGGACGGAAACGCACCAGATGATCGACAGGATCATTGCCTCCTACGAACGGACGCAATGACTGTCGGGAAGCGGCATCTCACCGATTGTTCAAGAGGCGATACGCTTCCAGCACGATGCGCTCGGTCTCCGCGAAACTGATGCACGGGTCCGTGATGGAAACACCCTTCCGGAGATTGACGTTTCCATACGGTTGGTTTCCCTCCTCAAGGTACGACTCCAGCATCACCCCGATGATCTTCCTGTTGCCGTCGCGGATCTGGCCGATGATATCGAGAAAAATGGGAGGTTGTTTGAAGTATTCCTTGTTGCTGTTGGCGTGGCTGCAATCGATCATCACCATATCCGGCAGGCCGCGTTTTCGAAGCTTTTCCTGCACGCGGGCGACGTTCTGGGAGTCGTAGTTCGTCCCGCTGGTGCCCCCCCGAAGAATAATGTGCCCGTATTTGTTTCCCCTGGTTTTGATTTCGGCGATGCGACCGTCTTCCGTGATCCCGGTAAACGAGTGCGCCTCTTTCGCGTAATTCAACGCTTCGATTGCAACATCAATATTGCCATCCGTCCTGTTTTTGAACCCGACCGGCGTGGAGATGCCGGAGGCAAGCTCGCGCGAGCGACGGGATTCCACCGAACGCGCGCCGATGGCGCTCCAGGACACGAGGTCAAGGAAATACTGCGGCGTTATCGGATCAACAAGCTCAGTCGCACACGGCATCCCGAGGGCATTGATCTCAAGAAGAAGTTTCCTCGCCACCTGCAGGCCCTTTGCAACATTCGATTTGCCGTCGAGGTCCGGCTCGTCGATCAGCCCTTTCCATCCCAGGCCCGTCCGGGACTTCTCAAAGTAGGTGCGGAGAATGATGAAAAAGGTGTCTTCAACGTGCGATGCCAGTTCCTGCAGCTTGCGCGCGTAGTCGAGGGCCTCGGCGGGGTTGTGGATCGAACAGGGGCCGACGATCAGCATGACCCGTCCGGACTCCCCGGCAAGAATCCGCTGGACCTCCGTCCGGCCGGCGATCACCCCCCGGATGATTGCTTCGCCCGCAGGATATTGGCCGCGAATATCGCGGGGGGAATAAATCGGTTCGTAGTGATCGATGTTGCTGTCAATGTAGCTCGTCGGCATCGTTGCGTTTTGCCCTCGGATTATTTCCAGATCCACTTCGCGCTATTCAGTTTCATGTAGTCCTCGAGGAAGTCCATCAGCCTCGCCTCGATGTCGCTCACGATCGCCAGCCTGCTTCTCGCCTGTCCCCCGAAGGTCATCAACCATGTTGATCCGAGGGTCTTTCGTGGGCGGTCGGCGATGGAGAGCGTCACCTCACGCTGGAAACTGATCGATCCATAATAGAGTTCATCGTCGCCGACCCGGCCGCCGTCCAGCGGCGTGACCGTCACGTCGATGACAATCACGGGATAACGGCTTTTCGAACGTTCGTCATTCCGTGGCGCATACCGAATTCCGTTTCGCTGAAGGATCTCGGAACATTCTGATTGCAGAATCCTGTCGAACGCGCTGTGTCCCCGGCTTGCCTGGTCGTCGACGAGAACCTGAAACCCCAGGCTGTCGTAGCTCATCGCGGACATCTGATATCCTTCCGGCGCCCAGGGCTGCGCGCGGACCATTCCGAACGGGAGGGCGAACAGGAGCACTACCGCGGCCCCGATCGGTGGCAATCGAAACGTTTGTGTGAATTGCATAACAGGAGATGCGGATTTGCGGGACAACGAAACATCATCTTCTTCACAATACGCAAAGCGCCGGTCAGATGCACGTGTTCGGCGGAAGGGTTCAGCGACAGGCTCCGGGAGAGCGGGGGGAAATGATCAGTAGGCCGTGGAATCCACGCGTTTGAGGAACCGGTAGCATTGGAGGCCGAGCAGGAAGATGCACGCGCCAACGCCATCGATCAGAACATCGATAACGCTTGGGTGGCGACCGAGCGTGAAGAACTGATGAATTTCATCCAGGGATCCGTAGACGATGGCGACAATGAAACCGGCAGCCGCGGAATGGCGGGACAGCCAGTCCAGCCACGTCTGGTGATGCATCGCCCGCCACGTCAGAAAGCACAGCGTGGAGTAAAAAATCAGGTGCACGATCTTCGCCCATCCCACCCAGTTGACCGAAGGAAAATCAGACCCGGGGATCGAAGAGCTGACGAAGATCAGGATCATCCAGAGCAGCAGGGGGACTTGATAGCGGAGTGTGTCACGCCAGTCGGGTATCATTTCCAATTTCGTATTGCCTTCATCCTTTCACAATTCGAACCGGGAGGTTCGTTCCACGATCCCTATTCATAGAGTGCACTCTTCAGGACTAAGATGCAAATTCCAACGAATCCCGGTGATGGGCATCACAGGAGCGAGCCAGCGAATCCTCACCCGGAGGTGGAATAAAACCGCCAATTTCATTTCATTGTCGGGTTATCATTTTCCATTCACTGGTGTCAATGAACCGTGGAGAATCCTATGCGCTTCCATCCGATGTCGTTCGTGCTTCCCGCACTCCTCTCCGTCCTCCTTCTCGCCTGCGGGCAGAAGCCGGAACAGCAGAAGCATGAAGATGTCCTCGCTGCCGACATCGACACCACCGTTCAACCGGGCACGGATTTCTTCCGGTATGCGAACGGCGCCTGGTTGAAGGCGAACCCGATCCCGCCAAGCGAGCGGGGATGGGGAGTGGGAAACCTCGTTCGTGAAGAAATCTACCACCAGCTCGAGAGCATTAATGCGAACGCCGCGAAAAGCGGCGCGCCAAAAGGATCGAACGCGCAGAAGATCGGCGACTTCTATTCTACCGCCATGGATACGGCGCTGATCGATTCTCTCGGGGTCGCTCCTCTCAATGGAGAGCTGGCCGCGATCGAGGCTGTCGCCGATCGGGACGGACTGCTGAAGGAAATCGCCCATCTCCAGACGATGGAAGTGAGGGTGCTGTTCTCCCCTTCCGTTGATCAGGACGAAAAGAACAGTTCCGTGTACGCCTATCACCTCTGGCAGGGGGGGCTGGGACTTCCCAACCGCGACTACTATTTCAACAGCGACGCACGCACGGTCAATATCCGTCATGAATACGTCGGGCACATCGCAAGGATGTTCCGCCTTCTCGGAGAGGATTCTTCCGTGGCCGCGGCGCACAGTGTCGCCGTCATGGCCCTCGAAACCCGACTCGCGGGCGCGTCGCGGAAACTGGAAGATCTCCGGGACCCTTATCGCAACTACAACAAACTCTCGATCCCCCGGCTGGAACAGCTCACGCCGGCGATCCCCTGGCGGACAGTCCTGACGTCGATGGCGGTCACAGGAATTGACTCGGTCATCGTGGGACAGCCGGAATTCTACCAGGAGGTCGACCGGTCGCTGAAGACGGTTTCCCTCGCAGACTGGAAATCCTACCTGCGCTGGTGCCTGCTGAATCGCTATTCCCCGAGCTTGAACACCGCGATCGAAGACGAACATTTTCATTTCTACGGCACCGTCCTCGCGGGAATCAAGGAGCAACGCCCCCGGTGGAAACGTGTGATCGACGCCGAAGAGCGTGCGATGGGATTCATGCTCGGTCAGTTGTACGTGAAGGACTACGTCCCGCCGGCGATGAAGCAGCGGTACGAAAAGGTGGTCGACAATATCTTCGAAGCGTACGCCGAGCGGATACAACGGCTTGATTGGATGTCGCCGGCGACAAAGGAGAAGGCTCTCGCAAAGCTGCAAGCGGTGTCGAAGAAAGTCTGCTACCCCGAGAAGTGGAGGGACTACTCGTCGCTGGAGATTGACCGGGATTCCTACTGCGCAAATCAGGTCCGGGCCAACGAGTGGGATTACACCTTCTACCTCAACAAACTCGGGAAGCCCGTCGACCGGACAGAGTGGCTGATGACCCCGCAGACCTACAACGCCTACTACAATCCGTCCAACAATGAAATCGTCCTGCCGGCGGCGCAGTTCCTGATTCCGGGATTGCCGGATTCACTCGCGGACGATGCGTTAATCTACGGTTACGCCGGCGCTTCAACAATCGGACACGAGGTTACCCACGGGTTCGATGATGAAGGCCGGCAGTTCGACGCCGAGGGGAATCTCCGCAACTGGTGGACCAGGGAGGACGCGGTGAACTTCAAAGCCCGCGCCGAGCGCATGGTGGAACAGTTCAACGCCTACGTCGTCCTCGACAGCATGCACATTAACGGGAAGGCAAGTCTGGGAGAGAACATCGCGGATCTCGGAGGAGTGCTGATCGGCTACGATGCGTTCAAGAAGACGAGGGAAGGGCAGAGCGACACGCTGATTGCCGGGCTGACGCCGGATCAGCGGTTCTTCCTTGCGTACGCGTATTCCTGGCTCGGGCACACCAGGGATGCGTCGCTCGCGGTGCAGGTCATGTCGGATGTCCACGCACCGCAGTTCCTCCGCGTGAACGGCCCGCTCTCCGACGTCCCCGCGTTCTACCGGGCATTCAATATCAAACCGGGTGATCCGATGTGGCGGCCGGACAGTCTGAGAGTCAAGATCTGGTAGTGCGCGACACTATTCCCATTCCACCTGCGCCTGGAAGAGGGTTGAGCCTTTTGTCGCGCTCAACCCTTCGACATAGATGGTTCCCTGGTTCTCGCCACGGCGTGAGGAGCCGATGCGGACTCGATCGCCCAAAAGGGTTTCTTCGAGATAATTCAACTGGACCGAACGTAACGTTCGGGTCGTCTGCATCCCGACATCGAAACAATCAAGCACCCATTTGACGTATTCCGCGTTGTTGACATGGTGATTGACGTCAAGGTCGCTTGGCAGGACCTCACGCTCATAGACCTGCGTGCACGGTGATTGGGGAACGACCTTTTCCAGAGTCCCCGGAATCGCGTGCGCAACGTTTTCGAAGGTGAGATCGCGCGGGAGACTCTCAATCCGCCTGGGCCTCCCCTTTGCCACGTCCACGAGCAGCCATCGCGTCGTTGCGACGAGATGGCTCCGGCCGGTTCCATCGACAAGCTTGAACTCCCTCATGGCGAAGAGTTTCTCGATTCCCTTCGGCCACGTTTGCAGCAGCACTGCCTCCCCCCAGCGCGGGAGTGTTTCCACCTCGACTTTGATTCGCGAGAGGAACCAGGCGAGACCTTCTTCCTTCAACCGATCATAGCCGACCCCAAGATGGGTCGCATGTGAGCCGGCAAGCTCCTGGAACCGGCGGAAGAGGGAATACAGTGAGAGCCGTCCGTTGAAGTCCACGTCATACGACGTCAGTGTGAACTGCTCTTCAAACAGCATTTGTGTTGGCATCGTGTTTCCACTCGAGTCATGGAAGTACGGAAAAGCCCCTTCCTGCGCGTGAATGGCGGAAGAGGCTTTCCGGGTGATGAGACCATGAACAATTTACGGCTCGATTTTCCCCGCCTTCAACTCCTTGACGAGTCGTTCCGCCTTGTAGATTTTGTCCAGTCCTTCGAGAATACCGGAGGAATGAACCGCGACGGACCGGTTCTTCGTCTCGTCGAAGATGGTGTTACCCGGCAGACTTTCAATGTTGCCGTCGAAAATCAGGCCCACCACCTCGAGATTTTTGTTCACGACGGAGCTCCCCGAATTCCCGCCAATGATGTCGTTGGTCGAAACGAAATTCATCGGTGTGCTCAGAGTAAAGTCGGGCGGAGGGGGAACCCACTTGCTTGAAAGCGACCAAGGATACTGTTTCCCGAAGGAATAGTACCGGTCGTACATGCCGTAGAAGGTCGTGAACGGAGGCGCGACCGTGCCGTTGTAGTCGTACCCTTTGACGACGCCATCGGCGATCCGCAGAGAGAATGTCGCGTCCGGAGGGATCGAGGTGCCGTACACTTCATACATCGCCCTTCCCAGGCGTTGCGACGGCCCGGCCTCTTTGTCCCGGATTTCCCGCAGCTCCTCCCGGAGTTGCATGTTGCGCGGTCTGATTTGGAGAACAAACTGAATGATCGGATCGGTGGATTTCAAAATTTCGTCGGGCTTTCCATCCCAGAGTTCCATGACCTTGTCTTTGGAGCCGAGGATCGTCGTCTTGGCCAGTTGTTCCGCTGCCTGCTGCGGCGTCCTTCCCGCAAGAAGCCTGGTCAACGCAGCATTGCCGTCACCGAGTTGATTCTTCATGAACTGCAGCTGATCGGCGAGCAAGGGGGTTTCGATTTCCGGCTCAAAGGTTGCCGGGAAGACCGGCCCTCGGAATCCCCCGGGGCCGCCCATCCCGGGCACCTGCGGTCCGCCGCCGCCCTTCGCGCGCTCCACGAGGCGGTTCGCAATGGTCAGGTACTGGGAGCGGGATGCACCCATGTCAAGCGCAACCGCCTCGGGGGAAATGGCGCGGCGCTCGGCTTCCTGCTTCGCAATTTCCGTCCAGGGATCTCCATACTTTTTTTCCAGCGAGGGATTCTCCACGATCGCGTTGCGGAATTTCTTTTCGAAGTCCGCTTTCTTCGCCATGAGGTAGGGATCCCGCAACCCTCCGAGATAGCCGTTGACCGCCTTGCGTCCGTTGGCTATGCCGAAGATCTGATTCATATACTCGAGCCGCTTGTCCGGGTGTTGTTCCACATAGGCTTCCATCGCTTTCTCGCGGTCGATGGAAACATTCAGCCGTGTCGGAAATTGAAAATCACGGAGTGTTTCGAGTTGTGAGACGGTCATCAGGCGGTTCGTCGACCCGGGATTGCCGAGGACAAAAACCACTTCACCGGGCGCCGCCCCGTCTTTGCTGAATCGGAAGAAGTCGGCCGTGTGAAGCGGTTTGCCGTTATCGTACACTCTGAAGAAGGAGCAATCGAAATCATAGCGTGGATAGGTGAAATTGTCGGGGTCCCCTCCGAAGAACGCCGCCTTTTCGTCGGGCGCGAACACCAGCCGGACGTCCGTATACCGTTTGTACCCATAAAGAGAGTAGTGACCGCCATTGTAGAATGAGATGACACTGAAGACCATCGAGTCTTTCGACGTCTCCTTGAACTTCGCGGCGTAGCGTTTCTGTATTTCGAGAATCTTCGCAGCACGATTCCCCGTCTTCGCACTGTCCGACGTGCCTGCATCAAACGCGGCAAGGACCTCTTTGGTAACATCGTCGATCGTCACGAGCTGGTCCACCCAGATCGGCGCTTTGCGCTCCTCGTCCATCGTCGCGGCATAGAAGCCGTCCTCGACAAGCTTTTCGCCTTCTTTCTGCACCTTCTCCAGCGAGCCGCGTGCGCAGTGGTGATTCGTCATGATCAAACCGTCTTCGGAAACGAAGGCCGAGGAGCAACCGGGAAGACGCAACGCCGCGAGACGGGCTTTGTCGAACCATTCTTTGGTGGGATTAAAATGATATGTCTCTTCAAAGTACTTGACCGGAGGAAAGTCAAACGTCCACATCTTTCCGGTGTCAAATTGTCCTGCCTTGACCGTGTCCAGATTGATGAACCCGGCAGGCTCACCGATCCTGGTCGCGTTCTGCGTTGTACAGCCTGTGACTACCAGTGAGAAGGCGAAGGCAATCGCTACGAGCGAACGTGAAAGCAAGCGATCCATTGCAACCTCGTAAAGGAGTGAATAGGAAGACAACAGTGCATCCGACCCCACGAGAGGCCGGAGTGGTCCTGGGTACCGCGTGAAAGCAATGCTGTTAATGTACGACGACATTCCCGCCGAATCAACGTTTCTTGGGGAAAACCATCCCCTGGCCGTCAGGTCCCGGAGCCTGTCAGAGCGGAAACCGCCTTCCGGTTCTCCAGATTCATGACGTCTTTCCCTTCCGCGGTGAACAGAGACGCGATCCGCTCCTGATAGCGCTCCACAACCCGGCCGCGGACGATCTTCAGCGTGCTGTTCAACAATCCATTCTGCTCCGTGAACCCTTCCTGCAGCACTGCGATGGCGGAGGGAATCCATCGATCCGGAAAGAGACCGGCATGGGCGCCGCCTTCCCGGTACGCGTCGATTTCAGACCGAAGGAGTGCGAGTGCGCGACGGTGTCGCTCTTCGCCATCGGCCCCGCGCCCGTGAGCTGTGAGCCACGCGAGGAGGCCATCCCGGTTTGGCACCAGGAGACACACGGTATACGGCGATTGATTATTATAGAGCATCACCTGGTCGATGAACCTCGATTGACTGCTCAACACCTCTTCGATCCCTTCAGGACTGTATTTCTCGCCGTCGTGTGCGATAAGGAGGCTCTTGGTCCGTCCGAGCACAAAGAGAAATCCGTCGGCGTCGACGTACCCGAGATCTCCGGTGTGAAGCCATCCCTCACGAATCGTGTCACGTGTCGCCCGTTCATTTCTCCAGTATCCCGCCATGACATTTTCCCCACGAACAACAATCTCCCCCGTCTCGCCGATGGGAAGAGGTGCATCGTTCTCGTTGCGAATCTCGAGGTTGAGATTCGGAACGATGAGGCCGGAGGAGCCAAGCTTATGCCTCGACAACGTGTTTGTGGAAATGACGGGAGACGATTCCGTGAGACCGTACCCTTGAAGCATCGGGATGCCGATCGCGTAGAAGAAGCGCTGCAAAGCAATATCAAGAAGCGCCCCGCCGCCGACGAAAAATTCCAATCGTCCCCCGAAATTCTCGCGGACTTTCCTGAAGAGTACGACATCAAACAGGAAGACGATCGGCCGGTACAGCGCCTTCCACCCCTTTCCGCGTGACCACCCGTCTCCATTGTATGTATAGGCAATCCGCAGGCCAATCCGGAACAATGCTGCAGCGACCCTTCCTTTTGCCGCGACGCCGCTTTCGATGCTCTTGCGAAAGCTCTTTGCCAGTGCGGGAACGCTGAGGAGGAACGACGGCCGCACTTCGCGGATATTCATCGGGATGTTCTTCAGCGTTTCCATCGGTGTCTTCCCTGTCTGCACCGACGCCATGCTCGCTCCGCTGTGCATCAGGGTATAGATTCCCGCCGTATGCGCGAAGCAATGATCCCATGGGAGAATCAACAACGAACAGTACGTTTCGGGAATGTCGAACATCGCCGAGGCCTGTTCCACGTTCGCCGTGTAGTTCCGATGCGTCAGGATGACGCCCTTCGGGTCTGCCGTGGTCCCCGATGTATAGCAGATGTTGGCCGGATCGTCCGCACGGATGGCGCCCTTCCGGGCATCGAATTCCCCCCTCCGTGTCATGAGGAAGGAATTGCCGAGTTCACCGAGCCGATCGACCGTCATCTCACCGTCGAAGACAGGCCCCAAAGGATCGAGCAGGATCATCTGTTTCATCAACGGGAGCTGCGCCTTCAAGGCCCGGATCTTCGTCGCCTGGGAGCCGGAAACGACCACCATGATCGATTCGGAATGGAGGAGACGGAATGCCAGTTCCACACCGGTCCCGAGCTTTACCGAGAGCGGGACATGAATCGCCCCGGCAGTCAGAATGCCCAGTTCGCTGATGACCCAGGCGTTGCGGCCCTCCGCAATGGTGGCGATCCGGTCTCCTCGTTCAACCCCCAGAGCCAGAAGTCCGGCGGCGAATGCCTCGACATGGTTGCGGGTTTCCGCATAGGTCATCCCCACATAACCCTCATGCGACTTTTCCCAGAGAAGAATACGATCAGGAAACTGCATGACGCTCTTCTCGAACAGTCCGATGACGGTGCTGGAACTCATGGGAGATTGGACGATGTGATCGTGTGGTACAGCCGGGAGCGATGGGGAGAACAGGTGGAATTGCAGCTACTGGAAGATACGACGTCCGGGGAAAAGAAACCAGACCTGGAGACTCCGGGATTACGGCGTCGCGCAGGAGCGGGAGAAGAGGCCCCGATGATCGGCAAACGCCCTGTAGCCGAGGTCAAAGAGCGTGTTCAATCCAGGGACGATGGAGAGAAAATACAGCGGGGCCATCCACCAAATGCGCCTCATGACGAAACGATAGACATCCGCTCCCTGGACGCGCTGGCCATTGACAGAAACGAGACGGATGTCTCTGATCAGGTCCCGTTCTGTCAAACCGAAATAGGCGCCGACCCATGCTGACTGAAGTCGGTCAACAATGAACCCCCTCCGAAGGAGAGGATTCGTGGTCACCTGGGCGATCTGGCGACAGATACCGCAAGTGTCGTCGAAGAGAACCCACCCGGCAAATTCTTCCCTTCTCTGTGTCAACGTCCTTCAAACCTCATGCTTCGGTCATGGCTTCGATCCCGCGCGGATCCGGGGACGATCAGAAGAGCTGCTTAATCTCGGATTCAAACACCGCGCGTTCGGTGAAGCCCTCGAATCGTTGGACAATCTTTCCTTTACGATCGATGATGAACGTCGTGGGGATGCCTGAGATCCCGCCGTAGAGCGCGCTGACATCGTCATTGCCGAGGAGCACAGGATAGTTCATCTGCATATATTGCGCAAATCCCTTCACTTTGTCCGGCTCATCGAGAGCCACGCCGACGATCTGCAGTCCTTCTCCTTTGTACTGCGACTGCAGCGAAATGAGATCGGGGATTTCCCTGCGGCAAGGCGGACACCACGTCGCCCAGAAATCAAGGATGACGACCTTGCCCCGGAAATCGGAGAGCGAGACCGTGCGTCCCTGGATGTCCGACAGCCGGAATTCCGGAGCGGCAGACGAACCCGAGGAAGCCGAAGGTAACCCCGAGAGGTTCGACCCGCGCGCATCGGTTCCACCCTTGACGACGAAGTACATCGCGACGATCGCGAGAACGGTCACGGACATCCAGAAATACCGGGATTGGTTCCCGGTCTTGATGTTCTTCTTTTTTCCCATGGTTGAATTCCTTAATCGACCCCGCAAGCACCACCACAGCAGCTTCCGCCTGAGCAAGAAGGTGCTGGATCGGAAGAAAAGCTCTCACTCCCCCGACCGTTCATGCTGAAACTCGGCGCAGAAATAAGCCGGACGTGTTTCTTCGAGGAGCAGGAGGGGCAGACAACATCTTCTTCCACCTCGCGGACTTTGTGAAGAATATCATAAGTTGCTCCGCAATCGGAGCACTGATAATCATAGATCGGCATCGCGGGACCCCTTTTTCTCTATTTTTGACACGAAAATCCACTGCTGATAAGATGCAGTGAATCTGGAAAAGGGGCAAGCTTGTCCGCGTCTCTCCGCCCAGTGCAAGAGGTGTGGATGAACTCTCAGCAACATTCGAGCGTTTTCAACAAAGACGCATTTCCGCAGCCGATGGTTCCACGCCAATCTGTCGGGCAGCAGAGATCCCCTTTGAGTGAAAACATGAGAAGTGCAGCGATATTGGTTGTTTCAATGATTGGTTTCCTTACTCTTGCGCCCGCGCAAGAACCGTCGCGCCCGGATTCCTTGCGTAAAGGAAGTTCACTGGCCGATTGCGTGCAGTATGCCCTCGCCCACAGGCCGATGCTCCAACAATCCCGGCTGGATGAAGGCATCACGAACAAAGCCATTGCCGTCAAACTGGCCGACTGGCTTCCCCAGGTGAATTTCAATCTCTACGTTCAGAGAAACCCGCAACCTCCGCTCTCGCTCGTTCAGGGGACTCCCGTTCCGACACTTCTTGCTTACTCGTCCGGGGGACAGATCTCGGCGACCCAGGTGCTTTTCGACCGGGATGTCCTGCTCGCGGCAAGCACGGCGGGAGATCTGCGCGAGCAAAGCGCGGACCGGACGGCAAGCACGGCCATTGATGTGATCGTCAACGTGAGCAAAGCCTATTATGCCGTCCTTCTCACCCACGAACAGATCGCGCTGCTCGACGAAGACATTGTCCGATTGAACCAAAGTCTGAAGGACGCGCGATACCAGTACGAAAGTGGAATTGTCGACAAGATCGACTACGAGCGCGCATCCATCGCGCTCAACAATGCCATGGCACAGAGGGTGGAAACGCAGGAACTCTTGAAGGCCCGCACCGCGCTGCTGCGACAGCAGATGGGGTACCCTGCCGCCGATGAGCTTTCTCTCGCACAAGATACGACCGGGTTGGAGCAGGACATGACCCTCGACACGACGCGGGTCCCAAGGATCGATCAGAGAATCGAATACCAGACCCTTCAGGTGCAAAAGCGGTTGCTCGAGGCCAATGTCCACTACAACCAGTGGAGTTTTCTTCCGTCCCTGTCAGCATACGGGAGTCTCAATTATAATTACCAGGACAATCATCTTGCGGGAATCTTCCAGCACAATTATCCGAGTTCCTGGATCGGTCTCCAGTTGACCCTTCCTCTCCTTGAAGGAGGAAAACGCTTTCAGGAAATCGATGAAGCGGAGATGCAACTGCAACGCGTCGAATACGACCTGGGGGAACTGGAGTTGTCGGTGAATGCGGAATATCGACAGGCTATGGGAGCGTACAAGAGCAGCCTGACCAGTTATTCTACGCTCAAAGAAAATCTCGCGCTGGCGCAAGCGGTCTACAAGACCATTCAGCTGCAATACAAGGAAGGGACAAAGGCGTATCTCGAGGTCATCACGGCAGAAACCGACCTTCGATCCGCACAACTGAATGAGACCGACGCGCTCTATCAGGTTCTCAGCTCGAAACTGGATGTGCTGAAAGCGCTGGGCGCCATTCATGAATAGCCTCGGAAAGGATTGCGTTCCGTCAATGAAATCCACAACTCTACGAATTGTCGTGGCGGGGATCTTCTCCGTAGCGCTTGCCGCCTGTTCCGGAACAGGGGGTCGCATGCAGGGTCCCCCGCCCATCCAGGTGGTAACAACAACGGTCGAGCCGGGCGAAACCGAGTACCACGAGACGTTTCCCGGAACCGTTACGGCATTGAACCAGGTGGAGCTGCGACCGGAAGTCTCCGGATACGTTACCGACATCGATTTCAAGGATGGGCAGCGCGTCCAAAAGGGAATGAAGCTGTACGGGATCGATCAGCAGCAGTTCAAAGCCGCATACGACCAGGCGACGGCGAATCTCAGCGTCGCAAAGGCCAACGTTGCCAAGGTCCAACAGGACGTCGACCGCTATAACAGGCTCGCCGAACAGGATGCGGTTGCCCGCCAGACGCTCGAACATGCGACGGCCGACCTTGAGTCTGCAAAAATGCAGGTGGCCGCCGCGCAAGCGAACGTCAAAAGCGTCGAGACCAATCTCCGGTACTCGGTGATCCTCGCACCGTTTGACGGCGTGATCGGGATTTCCCTCGTGAAGCAGGGCTCGTCGGTGACCGCCGGTCAAACGCTTCTGAATACCATCTCATCCGACAATCCCATGGCAGTGGATTGTTCGGTGGACGAGAAGGAAATCGGCCGGTTCACACAGATCCTCCACGCGAAGGCTTCGACGAACGACTCAACATTTTCTCTTGTGCTGCCTGACCAGTCTCGTTATCCGTACTTCGGTCGCCTCAGCGTGCTTGATCGTGCCGTGGACCCCGAAACGGGGACGTTGCGCGTGCGGCTGATCTTTCCCAATCCTGACCGGCTGCTGCGCCCGGGACTGACGTGCGATCTTCAGTTGCGGATTCTCAGTCAGTCAGGCGGTCTGCTCATCCCCTACCGGGCCGTGGTCGAACAGATGGGAGAATATTTTGCCTACGTTCTCGTCGGCGACAAGGTGTCGCAACGGCGTCTCGCTCTCGGCATGCAGGTGGGCGACAAGGTGATCGTCGATGGCGGGCTTCATGCCGGCGATCAGATCGTGACCGACGGCGTGCAGCGTCTTCGGGACAACGCACTGGTAACGGTGACCACTCCCCTTGCGAACGGAGCACCGGAGTACAGCCAGGGGAAACAACCGGGCCAGGTTACCCGATGATTGCAGACGTCTTTATCCGTCGCCCGGTGACGGCGATTGTCATTTCCATCGTGATTGTGTTGATCGGGACGGTCTCCATCTTCCGTCTTGCTGTCAGCCAGTATCCCGACATCACGCCCCCGACGGTACAGATCACCGGAATCTTCAGCGGCGCCGATGCGCAGACGGTCGAACAAACCGTCACCACTCCCATTGAATCCCAGGTGAACGGCACGCCCGGGATGGCGTACATGCAGGGGAACAGCACCAACGACGGGCGGACCACGATCACCGTAACGTTGAACGTCGGAACGAACCCGGACATCGCCGCGCTCGATATCCAGAACCGGGTCGGCGTCGCCCTTCCCTCGCTCCCCGACGACGTCAAGCGGCTCGGCCTCATCACCCGGAAACGCAATCCGAGCATCCTGATGCTCGTTGCCATGTATTCGCCGAAGGGGACGCACGGGGTTCCCTTCCTCGACAATTTCACCAACATTCACGTCCGCGACGCCTTGCTTCGCGTCAACGGCGTCGGTGACGTGTTTACGCGTGCGGACGACTTCAGCATGCGCGTGTGGCTGGAACCCGATCGACTGGCTCAGATGGGATTGACGGCCAACGATGTCGTCAACGCTCTCGCGCAGCAAAACGTCCAGATCGCCGCCGGCGCGGTCGGGGCCCCGCCCCAGTACGGGGATCAGGTCTTCGAGTACACGGTCTTTACGAACAGCCGCCTGAGTTCCGAAGAACAGTTCCGCAACATCATCATTCGGACCAATCCTCAGACGGGAGCGGTGGTGCACCTGTTCGATGTTGCCCGCGTCGAGCTGGGAAAGGCAAGCTACGCGAACAACTCGTTCGTGGACGGCAAGCGCGCGTCTTACCTGCTGATCTTCCAGGCGCCGGGCAGCAACGCGCTCGACGTCGCGCAGGGCGTGTATCACACCATGGAGGACCTCAAGGCATCGTTTCCCGAAGACGTCGACTACATGGTCCCGTTCGAGGCGGTCTCCGTGGTGCGGGTTTCAATCCGTGAAGTCGTGACGACGCTCCTCGAAGCGCTCGGGCTCGTCGTCCTGGTCGTCTTTCTCTTCCTCCAAAGCTGGCGTGCGACGCTGATTCCCATCCTCGCGATCCCCGTCTCCATTATTGGCACGTTCGCGTTTTTCCTCCCGCTCGGGTTTACCATCAACACGCTGACAATGTTCGGCTTCGTGCTTGCGATCGGCATCGTGGTGGACGACGCGATCATCGTGGTGGAAGCGGTGCAACGGTACATCGACCACGAGAACCTTGCTCCGAAAGAAGCCGCGGTTCGTGCGATGAAAGACATCTCCGGACCGGTCGTGGCGATCGCTCTGATCCTTGCCGCCGTGTTCATCCCGGTCGGATTCATCCCCGGGATCGTCGGCCGGTTGTACCAGCAATTTGCCATTACCATCGCCGTGTCCGTCCTTATCTCCGCATTCGTCGCATTGTCGCTTACTCCGGCACTCTGTTCCCTGTTGCTCAAGCCCGCAAAAGGTCCCGCGCGGGTCAAGGGGATTGGAAGGTTCTTTGCCCTTTTCAATACACAGTTTGAGAAGGCAACGTCCTCGTATACTGCGGGAGTCCGGAAGGCGCTCACTGCGGGGCGCTACGTCCTGATAGGACTGGTGGTGATGTATGCCGTCACGATCCTTCTGTTCAAGCTCAAGCCCACGGGGTTCCTGCCAACCGAGGACGAGGGGCGTGTCTACGTCACGTTTGAATTGCCCGAAGCATCGTCAACGACGCGGAGCGTCGAGGCGATCAACACGATGATGGGGATGCTGAAGAACACTCCGGGCGTCGACCATTTTGCGGCGCTGGCGGGCCTCAATGTCGTCACCTTTACGACAAAGTCCAACAGCGGGACGATCTTCATCCAGCTCAAACCCTGGGATGAACGGACCAGCAAGGCATTGCAGCTGAACTCCCTGATTGCCACCCTGCAGGGCGAGTTTTCCAAAATCACCGACGCCAACGTCGTGGTGATATCGCCCCCGGCAATTCCCGGGCTCGGTTCCACCGGGGGGTTCACCTTTGAACTGGAACAACGGGAGAGCACCGACAACATCAAGCAGTTCGAGTCGGTCGTCCAGCAGTTCGTTGCCGCAGCAAACCGTCGGCCGGAACTGAGCCGCGTCTTCACGTTCTTCACTGCAAGGACACCGGGCTATCGGGTCACGGTCGATCGTGAAAAATGCATGAAGCTCGGGATCAACATCGCGGACGTCTTCGGGACCCTGCAGACATTTCTCGGGAGCCGGTATGTCAACGACTTCACCATCTACAGCAGGAATTTCCACGTCGTCGCGCAGGCGGACACGGCGTACCGGACGGATATCAGCGACCTCTCGAAGTACTACGTCCGCAACGATGCCGGCGCACTGATCCCGTTGAGCGCCGTCACCAGCTACACGATCGAAGAGAATGCCCCGTTGATATCCCATTACAACCTTTACCGGACGGCCGAAATCAACGGACTGGCCCACGAAGGGTACAGCAGCGGTGAAGCGATTGAAGCGCTGCGACAAGTGGCCGCCCAGGTGTTGCCGTCGGGCTACGGGTACGAATTCTCCGGCCTTTCACGGGAAGAGATTAATGCCGGATCGAGCACGATTGCGATCTTCACCCTTTCGGTGGTCTTCGTGTTCCTCTTCCTTACCGCCCTGTATGAAAGCTGGTCCGTCCCCTTCGCGGTCTTGCTCGCGGTACCGATCGGCGCCTTCGGTGCGATCGTCGCTCTGACCCTGTTGCCAAGCCTGGCAGACAATGTGTACGCGCAAATAGGCCTGGTGACCTTGATCGGTTTGGCGGCGAAAAACGCGATCCTCATTGTGGAGTTCGCGAAGGAACGCGTCGACAGAGGGATCCCCATCGCCTCCGCGACAACGGACGCCGCGAGGCTGCGGCTTCGCCCGATACTTATGACATCGATGGCATTTGTCCTTGGCGTGACACCGTTGGCGTTTGCCACGGGTGCCGGCGCCCAGGCGCGATCGACAATCGGTTGGACGGTGTTGGGCGGAATGCTTGCGGCGACGATGATCGCGATCTTCGTCGTGCCGGTTTTGTTCGTGACGATTACCCGGCTGGCGTACGGGAAGAAGAAACTGGCGTCTCTCGAGGCAAGCCCGCAGGCGAACGTGCCGGGGATGACGGCTCCGGAAGGTTAACGATCAGTGAAGTGTTCCACCCGGATCCCGGGAGACTCCGGGTGGATGCGGACGCGCGTGGACCGGATCCGCTTACTTCGGGGACAATCGGTAGAGGAGCATGGCGTGCGGCTCGAGCCTGACCTCCACCGCGGTCGCCGTCGTACCATGGTTCATCTTCGCCCAGAGATCCCGGACGGCAAAGGTTGTTTTTACAGGATCGAACGTCCGGTTGGTCAGGGTATCCGTGGAGACCGTCGTTGACCACACCACGTTGATTTTCCTTGGGGCGACACTGCGGTTGAGGAATCCCACGGCCCAATCTCCCCGGCTCAAAGGCTTCATCCAAACTTCCACGCTGTCGGTGATCGATTGCCTGTAGCCCTGGATTCCAAGGGAATCCTGATCGATGGCAATGACCTCCTGGTTGCAGAGGATGTCATGGACCTCGGGAGTCATGTTGCGCAGGTCGTTTCCGGCGATCAATGGTGCCGCCATGAGACACCAGAGGGAGAAATGCGAACGATCTTCGTTCACGCTCATTCCGTTGCCCACTTCCAACATATCGGGATCATTCCAGTGACCCGGTCCGGCGAATTTGCGAACGCCGGGACGCATCTCGACAATTTTCATCACACCCCACGATGACCACGTTCCATGATTGACGGAGCCGTCAAACACTGCGGTGATGTCTCCCGTGGTTCTCCAGAGCTGTCCCACCTTCCCGGCCCAGTCCCAGGGTTTGTTATCTCCCCACTCGCAAAGGCTGAAGACGATCGGCCTTCCCGTGGCAAACAGCGCATCGCGCATCGTGGTGTATGCGCCGACAGCATTCAGCCCTTCAGTGTTGCACCAGTCATATTTGAGATAGTCCACTCCCCATTTCGCGTAGGTGAGAGCGTCCTGGTACTCATGCCCGCGGCTGCCCGGCCGCCCTCCGCAGGTCTTGCTCCCGGCACAGGAGTAGATCCCGAATTTCAGTCCCTTGGAATGGATATAGTCCGCGAGGGTTTTCATCCCCGATGGGAATCGCGCGGGATCTGCAACGATGAATCCCAGGCTGTCCCGGTTAACCTGCCAGCAATCATCGATCACGATATAGCGGTATCCGGCATCGCGCATGCCGGTGGAAACCATCGCGTCGGCAGTCTGGCGAATGAGGGCTTCATTGACATCGCACGCAAACTTGTTCCAGCTATTCCAACCCATGGGGGGAGTGAGTGCGAGTCCCTCCTGTTTCTGTGCGGGTGCCTGGGATTGGATCAAACCGAGAAGAAGGATGCCGGCGAGAGCAAGGTTGAAATGATGGCGTGTCATGGATCTTTCTGATTTTGTAGGACGTTGAGAATGACAGGTCGCAACAGGGAAGACATCAGGAAAGGACAGTCCCTTTACTGCGCGAAGCAATTCGCTTCGGAAAACTAGCCCAAGAGAAGACGAAATGCAATCGTCTTCAAAGCGGCGCAGCAATCGATACCACAGGCGGGGAAAACTCATGCCCTCTGCGTTTTCAGAAATGAGAGCCTGACATGGCGTGTTCTGTCAATCTTGGAATTGATAACGAATCTCACCCAAACAGAAATCAAAATCCGCAACTATGGTGTTGATTGACATTGGCATACTCATTGTATAAATTATCAACATGATGTTTAGTGGACGACACATATTGGTAATTGGGCGCATTTTCGTCGGCCTGTTCCTGATCGCGAACTCCGGTTTCGCGATGGCCCTTCACTCGTGTTCGATGCCTCGACACACGTGCTGCACATCGCCGGCTTCGCCTATGGCTCGGGCCATGCACACGGCGTCGGAAGGACAGGTGACGCTCGATGCTCCGATCCTGGCGTGCTGCGAAGTCCACGTTGTCGGTGGGATGATCGATCATTTGCTCTCCACGATCCAGTCCAATCTTCTCGATGCCCAGAAACACCAGCTGGAGTCATCGACACCGGGTTTATTCGTTGCACACTCCGTCGGCGTCGCGTCGACTCATCCTCCTGTTTTGTTTCTCCTCTCATCGCAGCTTCTTCCCCCGGGGGAGAAGTACGTCCTGAACACCACCCTCCGTATCTGATTCCTTCTCCGGTTCACATGATATGATGCAGGCAGGAATATTCCCTGCCGGCCCTCATGTTTGAACCGCTTCGTTCGATCGTCATGCATGACTTCATGCCGACAATCGGATTTCGGGAATCTTCCTGGCCATGAATCAGCTCTTCGAAGGAGTAGCAGGAAATGTTCAAACGCATTGTCTACCGACTCGTCCCCGTACTGTTCCTCATCTCGACGGAGGTCGTCGCCCAGGCCACCGATACCCTCAGCCTCGACGCCCTGGTCAGCGAAGCGATCGCCAACAATCCTCAATTGCGCGCTGCCCGCCACACTACCGCTGCGGCAGAGACCAGAGTCGATCAGGTGACGTCCTGGGAAGCGCCGCAGGTTGGCGTCGCAATGTTCCAAACCCCGATTCAATCCTTCCCGAACCCATTCAAGAACGGAATGGAGACCGACTACTACATTCAGCAAATGTTTCCGTTCCCCGGAAAACTCTCGTCCATGGGGGACGCCGCAGAGGACAATGCCGCAATGGCCGGTCAGACGTACAACGCCCTTGAGCGCAAGGTCATACGTGATGTAAAGGACGCCTATTACGAGCTCTACCTTGCGCAGCGCACCATCGAGGTCAATGCTGAGAACCAGGATCTCGTGCGGAAGTTTATTGCCATTGCCACAAAGCAATACGAAGTCGGCAACGGCAATCAAGCCGACATTCTCCGGGGACAAACCGAACTATCGACACTCATCACGGAGGCCGTCAATCTGAAGAAAGACAAGACGGTCGCGGAATCCATGATCAACACCCTTCTCAGTCGTCCCACGAATGCGCCGCTCGGGGACGTTCCGGAAATCGAGTCGACGCTTCCTGCCTGGACGTTTGAACAACTACGGCCGTTGGCCCTGGAGAACCGCCCGGAGCTGAAGTCCATGGGCTACAACCTCGCCATGAACAGGGCTGAGTTGTCCGCGCAAAAGAAAGAGTACTTCCCGGATTTGATGGTACAGGTGATGTACAAGGACATGGCCATGACGAAGAATGATTTCTGGTCCACGATGGTGGGGATCAGCATACCGATCGCCCCCTGGGCAAGCGGAAAAGTCGTCTCCAAGGCGGATGAAGATGAGTTGAATGTGAAGAAGGCGGAGGACGACCTGACCGGCATGACCAATATGACACTTTTCGAGGTCCAGGACGCGCTGGTTCAGGAGCAATCGAATCAGGATGTCGTTCGCCTGTTCAAGAACACCGTCATCCCTCAGGCCGAACAGACACTGTTGTCCACCCAGGCGGCCTATCAGACGGGGAAGGCGGACTTCCTCACGCTCATCGATGCCTACAGAACGCTCCTGAAGGCCCGGCTCGACCACTACACAGCAGTCGTCGAATTCATGAGAAGCCAGGCCCGGCTTGAGCAAGCTGTCGGATTGAGCGTTGCCGACATCACGAAGAGACTTCCCGAGTAAGGATTCCAGGAGAACCGCACAATGAAGAAAATCGTCGTCACTGCAATTCTCAGCATTGCCATCGGTCTGATGGGAGGGTGGCTCGTGTTCCGTCCCGCCGCAACTCCTTCGGGCGAACGGAAAATCCTTTACTACCGCGACCCGATGAATCCTGAGAACACTTCACCCACCCCGAAGAAGGCGCCGGATGGAATGGATTTCGTCCCCGTCTATGCAGACCAGGGCACAGAGCCCCGGGTGGGAGAAAAGAAGATCCTGTACTACAAGGACCCTATGCACCCCTGGTACACTTCGGACAAACCGGGGAAGGCGCCTGATTGTGGAATGAACCTCGTCCCGGTGTATGCAGGGGAAAGCGACGCCAACGCGATCAAGATTGATCCCACCGTCGTGCAGAATATCGGCGTCAAGGTCGACGATGTTACGGTAAGAAAGCTCCAGAGAATCATCCGCACCACCGGCAAGGTCCAGTACGACGAAACCAAGGTGTATTCCATCAACACCAAGATCATGGGTTGGGTTGAGAAACTCCGGGTCGATTTTACGGGACAGCCTGTCCGCAAAGGGGAACCCCTTCTCGACCTCTACAGTCCGGAACTCGTGAGCACACAGGAAGAATACCTGCAGGCACTCCGTTACGAGAAACGGATGTCGGGCAGTCCCCTGGCAGAAGCACAGTCGGGAGCCGAGGAGCTTGCCCAGAGTGCGAAACGCCGACTCCTGAACTGGGACATCCCGGAGCGCGAAATTGCCGCCCTCGAGCAGCGCGGGACTCCCCAAAAAACGATGACGTTCTACTCTCCGTTCAATGGGTATGTCATCGAGAAGATGGTCAACGATGGACAGAACGTCATGGCAGGAATGGAACTGTACAAGGTCGCCGACCTTTCGACTGTCTGGATTATCGCGGAGGTCTATCAGTATGAACTTCCCTGGGTCAAGGTCGGGCAGAAGGCCGACATCACCCTGTCGTATCTTCCCGGGAAAACGCTCGTAGGGTCGGTGACGTACATCTACCCGACGCTCAGCATGGAAACGAAAACGGCGAAGGTACGGATTGCGATCCGGAATACCCCGGCGCTGGACTTGAAACCCGAAATGTTTGCCACGGTTGAGATTGCGTTACCGGTTTCGGTCACCACGGTCGCCGTCCCGGAGCAGGCGATCATCCGGTCCGGGGAACGTGACGTTGCGGTGATCGCACTCGGGGGAGGATATTTTGACGCCCGCGATGTTACGTTGGGAGTTTCCGCGGATGGGTACGTGCAGATCCTGAAGGGAGTGAAGGCCGGAGAGAAGATCGTCGTTTCGTCGCAATTCCTGATCGATTCGGAGAGCAACCTCAGGGCCGCAATCGGGCAGATGTCGGGACATGCGGGCATGGACATGTCAAAGCCGATGGACAGCACAACCGGACAGCCTGACCGAAGCAAAGAAAAGGATACGGAAAACATGCCGGGGATGAGCATGGACATGAAGAGCAGTCCCGAAACGAAGCCGACGCTGCCGGAGAAAGTGACGGACCCCGTATGCGGGATGGTCATCACGCCGGACGATACACGCTCCCTTTTCTACCATGGGAAGACCTACTTCTTCTGCAGCAAGGACGACATGGCGAAATTCAAGAGCGAACCGGAAACGTATGTCCACAATGAACTGTGAACCGATAATCGCCGGGACCCTTATAGAGCAAAAGAAGGTCTGACCCATGCTCCAGAAAATCATCGAAGCTTCCATTCGCAATAAGTTCCTCGTGATTCTCGCGGTGGCGTTCCTCATCGGGTGGGGGATCTACGCCATGCTCAGCATACCGATTGACGCAATTCCGGACTTGAGCGACGTGCAGGTGATCATCTATACGGAGTATCCGGGACAGTCACCGCGCATCGTCGAGGATCAAATTACCTACCCGCTCACCACCGCCATGGTCAGCGTCCCCGGATCGAAGGTTGTGCGAGGGTATTCTTTCTTCGGCTATTCGCTTGTCTACGTGATCTTTGAAGACGGAACGGACCTGTACTGGGCGCGCAGCAGAGTTCTCGAATACCTCAACTATGCGCAGAAGCGGCTGCCAGTCGGGGTCGTGCCTACCCTGGGTCCGGATGCCACCGGTGTTGGATGGGTGTTCGAATATACCCTCTCCTCCAAAACGCATTCCCTGCAAGAGCTCCGTTCAATCCAGGACTGGTATCTGAAATACGGGCTGACCTCGGTGCCCGGCGTTTCCGAAGTCGCCAGCATCGGCGGTTACGTCAAGCAATATCAGGTCACCGTTGATCCGGCGAAACTTCTGGCGTATAAGCTCCCCCTCAGCATGGTGGAGATGGCGATCAAGAACTCCAACAACGACGTCGGCGGCGAAACGATTGAAATGGGAGAGACGGAGTTCATGGTACGGGGCCTGGGATACATCAAATCCGTCGACGACATCAAGAACATCCCCGTCATGGTCGATCCCAGGAGCGGTACCCCCGTCTATGTCAGAGATATTGCGGACGTGGCGATAGGCCCGATGATGCGGCGCGGGCTGGCCGAAAGCAACGGCGAAGGCGAAGTGGTGGGCGGCATTGTCGTCATGCGTTACGGCCAAAACGCCCTGCAGGTGATTGATGCCGTCAAGAAGAAGCTCGCGATCCTGAAACAGGGGCTGCCCGATGATGTCCAAATCACGACGGCGTACGATCGCTCGGGGCTTATCGAGCGCGCGATCGGGACGTTGAAAGACAAGTTGACGGAAGAAATCATCATCGTTGCCATTGTGTGCATCCTGTTCCTGTTGCACGCCCGCAGCGCGCTCGTGGCGATCTTTACGCTTCCCACGGCGATCCTGATTTCGTTCATCGTCATGAAAGCACAGGGGATCAATGCAAACATCATGTCGCTGAGCGGCATTGCCATTGCCATCGGCGCGATGGTGGATGCCGCCATCATCATGATCGAGAACGCGCACAAGCATATCGAGCACGAAGCGCTGAAGCCGCAGGAAGAACGTCGCGATCACTGGGAGGTCATCCTTGATGCGGCCAAGGAAGTGGGACCTTCCCTCTTTTACTCCCTGCTCGTCATCACCGTGTCATTCATCCCGGTTTTCACGCTGCAGGAACAGGAAGGCCGCCTGTTTCAACCGCTCGCATTCACCAAAACCTATTCAATGGCGGCCGCGGCTATCCTCTCCGTCACGATCGTGCCGGTCCTCATGGGCTACTGGATCCGTGGGAAGATCCTCCCCGAGCAGCGAAACCCCATCAATCGGTTTCTCATCAGAATCTACACGCCGGTGGTGGATTTCGTGCTGAAATACAACACGTGGGTCATCGTGGTGGCTGTCGTTCTCCTTTTTCTCACCATCATTCCCTTCAGGAATATCGGATCGGAATTCATGCCGCCGTTGTATGAAGGCGATTTGCTCTATATGCCCACGACGCTGCCGGGCATGTCGATCACCAAGGCGAAGGAACTTCTGCAGCAGACCGACAAGATCATCACGCAATTCCCCGAGGTGCACCACGTGTTCGGGAAAATCGGACGCGCCGAAACGGCGACCGATCCCGCCGGCCTCGACATGATTGAAACGACGATCATGCTGAAACCCGAAAGCGAATGGCGGCCCGGGATGACGGTGGACAAACTGATCGATGCGATGAATGCCGCGATGCAATTCCCCGGGGTCACCAACGCGTGGACCATGCCGATCAAGACGCGCACGGACATGCTGAGCACGGGAATCAAGACTCCTGTGGGAATCAAGATCTCCGGCCCCGACCTGACTGTTCTCGAACAGATCGGCAAGCAGGTGGAAGGGGTGATGAGGACCGTGCCGGGTACGTTGAGCGCATTCGCGGAACGCGCTGTCGGCGGCAACTATCTCGACTTCGACATCCACCGGCAGGAAGCTGCCCGGTATGGACTGACCGTCGGCGATGTCGAGAATGTCATCGAGACGGCAATCGGTGGCATGAGCATCACCAATACTGTCGAGGGTCTCGAGCGCTACACCGTGAACCTGCGGTACCCCAGGGAAATCCGGGACAACATCGAGTCCTTAAAGCGTGTCCTGGTTCCTACGCCGACCGGTGACCAGATTCCGATGGCACAGCTCGTCACCATCACGCCGCACAAGGGACCGATGGTGATCCGTACGGAGGATACCCGTCCGAATGAGTGGGTGTATATCGACATTAAGGGGATTGACGTTGGAACCTACGTGCAAAACGCGATGCAGACCGTTTCGCGCGAGGTCAAGCTCCCCCCGGGGTACTATATCACCTGGAGTGGGGAGTATGAATACATGCAGCGGGCCGACAGGCGTCTTGTGTATGTCATTCCGATGACCTTGTTCATCATTCTTCTCATCCTCTACCTCAACATGAAATCGGTGGCCAAGGTGGCTATTGTGTTTCTGGCCGTCCCGTTTTCCCTCGTGGGAACATTCTGGTTCCTCTACTTCCTCGGCTATAACCTCAGTATTGCCGTCTGGGTGGGTATTATCGCGCTTGCCGGACTGGATGCCGAGACCGGAGTGGTGATGCTTCTGTATCTCGACCACGCCTACGATGACTGGAAAAAGAAGGGCCTCATGCGCGGTTTGAAAGATCTGAAAGATGCAATCCACCACGGCGCCGTTCAGCGCGTGCGTCCAAAGATTATGACGGCTTCGGTCATTATTGCCGGGCTTGTACCGATCATGTGGAGTCACGGGACCGGCGCGGATATCATGAAACGGATCGCCGCACCGATGGTCGGCGGCGTGGTCACTTCCGTCATGCTGGAACTTGCCGTGTATCCGGTGATCTACTTCCTGTGGAAAAAGTGGACCCTGCGACGGGAATTGGCGGAGAAAGGGATGCAATTCGAAAACTAGGGACGTTCCAAGTACTGTCGTCGGAGGAAACGATACGGTGAAGACAGAACGGACGAACACCCCGATATGATTGTTTCGTCATAATCAGATCCAACGTTCACAATCGATGGAGATCGTATGAAGAGATCGCTCTTATATGCCGTCACCCTGTTGCTGCTTTTCGCGGCATTGCCTGGGTTCGCCCAACATCATGTGAGCAACTGGATCTATCGCACGGCCATGGACACCACCGTGGTTCCGTGTTGGACAGATCCATCGACGATGATCAGTGTTCCTCCCTCCTCGATGAACATGATGATGCCGACCGCGATGTACATGCGCATTGATCAGATGCCGATGGATAGCTTGAACATGCCGCATGACTCAACGTACCTCGGTTGGTGCAGAATTCAGGCGGGAAGTGACAGCATGCATTTCAACATGATGAATGGTGACAGCATGGACGGCAGCCGCAACATGATGCAGTTCATGAAGGCCGCGAAATGCCAGTTTCGCTGGGATAGCCTGACATCCGATTCAGCGTACCGCCATTGGCATCTCACCGGGATGAAAGGCTGGAACGGATTGAACTGGGTAACGATTGGGGGTGTTTCCGTCAGCGGGAGTACGGCAACCTTTGCGTCGTCCGAAAGCTACTCCGCGGTCGCATTCGTTGGGGAACGCACCGTTACCGGAGTAGTCGATAGGGGCGGCGCACCGGATCATTTCAGCTTGTCGCAAAATTATCCCAACCCGTTTAATCCGTCGACGGAAATCCGATTCGCCGTGCCTCAGACGGCGCGGGTCAGCCTCGATGTGTACAACCTCCTTGGGGAGAAGGTGGCGACTCTTGTCGATGGCATCGAGACCGCAGGCACGCATGCGGTCCGATTCGACGGTGCCGGGCTGTCGAGCGGGGTGTATTTCTATCGACTCCAGCACGGGACATCAGTACTCACGGAGAGGATGACGCTGTTGAAATAGCATGACGTGATGCCAGGTTCCACGGACCGGAGAAGGTCCGGGCAATTCCCAAACGCACGTTGAAGTGTCGGCGCAAAAAGACGCCGGAATTGGCTGCCCCTGGCGTGCGTCGCATCTATTGACTCACTCAAGAAAGGAGACCTTGATGAAGCGTGTTCTCTGGACACTCGCAGTGACGTTCGCGCTTGGCATCGTCGGAACCCTTGCGGTGATGTACCTGGGTCTCTACAATGTCGCTGCAAGCAGCGGGGAAAACGGCTTCGCCGCGTGGATGCTCGGCACGACGATGGATCATTCAGTCCGTTCGCATGCCGCCGGGACCACGGTTCCTCGGCTGGATGATTCCAGTTTGATTGATATCGGCTTCGATCACTACACGGAGATGTGCATCTCATGCCACGGCTCCCCTGCCGGTGGACGGAGCGAAAGCGGCGTGGGTCTCAACCCGCCGGCGCCGGAACTTTCTTTCGCCGTGAAGGATTGGACTGCCGGAGAACTGTACTGGATCGTGAAAAATGGAGTCAAGATGACCGGCATGCCGGCGTATGGCCCCACGCATGACGAACGGGAGCTGTGGGGAATCGTCGCTTTTCTCCAGAAGCTGAAAGGGATGGACAGTTCCGACTATACCGCGTTCGCATTGGCACGCACCACGCCGGCAGAAGGGCACGAGCATCATCATTAGGGCAGCCATTCCCGACACCTCATTTTCCGTTCACGTAAAAAGGAGAGTGAGAGCAAGGGGGAGCGGGCGATGCGAGAAGGACGCGACGATATTGATTTTCGGCCTTTCTTAGCGTACCATTTTGAATGTCAAACGATTAACATCAACATTCAAAGGCCCGCTTCCCGTGAAGACCCCCAACACCTTCCGCTTTGTCCGGGACACATGGAATGACACTGAAGCACAATCCCGCGATGGTGTGGGCCGGCTCGTCTATCGATCGAATCTCCTCGGCGCCGATCAAAGCATCACCAATACCGGCGGCGGCAATACCTCGGCAAAAATTCCGGAACACGATCCCCTGACCGGCAAGGATGTCGAGGTCCTCTGGGTCAAAGGATCAGGGGGAGATCTTCGCACTTCGAGCAAGAACAATTTCGCGTCACTCTACCAGGAGAAACTCCTCGGTCTCCAATCCCTCTACCTCGCAACCGAGACCCGCGGCGCGAAGAGTTCGATCGAAGATTCCATGGTCGGGCTGTATCCCCACTGCACGTTCAACCTCAACCCGCGCGCCGCTTCCATCGATACGCCCCTCCATGCCTTCATCCCGCACCGGCATGTCGACCATATGCACCCAAACTCCGTCATCGCGATCGCGGCATCGAAGAATGGAGACCGCCTTACGAAGCAAGTGTTCGGCGACGAGATCGCCTGGACACCGTGGCAACGACCGGGCTTCGACCTCGGCCTGAAACTCCAGGATCTCTGCCGGAACAATCCCCGGAGCAAAGGGCGCGATCCTCGGCAAACACGGATTGATCAACTGGGCGGATGACGCGAAAGCATGCTATGACCTGACCCTGAACCTCATCGAACGGGGCGCTGAATTCATCGCGGCGAATGACAAAGGGGACAAGACGTTCGGTGGACGCAAATGCGAAACGCTTCCGGCACCGCATCAGCGGGCGATCCTGACGGAAATCCTGCCATGGACCCGCGGTTTGGTCTCGCAGCAGCGCAGGATGGTGGCGACCGTCGAACAGCGTGCCGCCATCCTGGAATTTGTCAACAGCCATGATGCCCCGCGCCTCGCCATGCTTGGAACATCCTGCCCCGATCACTTCCTCAGAACGAAAATACGGCCGCTCTTCGTCGACTGGAACCCGCAGAACGAGGACATCGCGACGCTCAGAAAGAAACTGTCCGACGGCATTCTTCGCTACCGCGCTGACTACGCCGAATACTATGACCGGTGCAAACGCCCCGACTCTCCGGCAATGCGCGACCCGAACCCCACGGTCATGCTCATCCCCGGCCTTGGAATGATCGCATGGGGCAAGGACAAGAGCGAATCCCGCGTGACGGCCGAATTCTACAACTGCGCCGTCGAGGTCATGCGCGGCGCCGAAGCGATCGACGAATACACCGCGCTCCCGCAGCAGGAGGCGTTCGACATCGAGTATTGGCTTCTCGAAGAAGCGAAATTGAAGCGCATGCCGCCGGAGAAGGAGCTCGCCCGGCAGGTGATCGTCGTGGTCGGGGCCGGAAGCGGAATCGGCCGCGTGGTGTGCCACCGGCTTGCCGCAGAAGGCGCGCACATCGTCTGCGCCGACCTGATCGAAGACGCCGCCAGGAAGACGGCGAACGAACTGACCGACAAGTACGGCATCGGGATCGGCGTCGCAGGGTCCGGGATCTCCGGATGCGGACCGGCCATCGCCGTCCGCGCCGATGTGACCCGGCGGGAAAGCATCCGCGCGCTTTTCGAGGAGACCGTCCTTGCCTACGGAGGAATCGATGCGGTCGTGGTGACGGCAGGAGTGTTCGTCCCCCCCGATGTCTCGGGCCACATCCCCGACGAGAAATGGGGCCAGACCTTCGCGATCAATGCCGTCGGTCCGTATCTCGTCGCCGATCAGGTGACGGGGATCTTCCGCGAACAGAACCTCCGCACGAATTTCGTTGTGACCACCAGCGTCAATGCGGTTGTCCCCAAAAAGGGAAGCGTCGCCTACGATGCCAGCAAAGCGGCTGCCAATCATATCATCCGGGAACTTGCGATCGAGATGGCCCCGCTCGTGCGCGTGAACGGCGTCGCCCCCGCGACGGTGGTGGAGGGGAGTGCGATGTTTCCCCGCGACCGTGTTCTTTCCTCGCTCGAGAAATACAGGATCGCGTACGATCCGGCGGAGTCGGAGGAATCACTGCGCGCGAAGCTCGCGGCATTCTATGCCGACCGCACGCTGACAAAACAATCGATCACTCCTGACGATCAGGCGGAGGCGGTCTTCCTGCTGCTGAGCAATCGGCTCAGCAAAACGACCGGACAGATTCTGAGCGTTGACGGCGGCCTGGCCGACGCATTCCTGCGCTAGGATGAATCCATGGTGAACGGCGCGTATCACGAGTGCTATCGTTCCCTGCGAAGGACGATCCCTTCCGAACGTCTGATCTCCGACGATCTGCGCACGCTCGCCTACGGCACGGATGCCAGCTTCTACCGGCTCATACCGAAGCTGGTGGTCAAGGTCGAAACGGAGGAAGAAGTCTCCGCTGTCCTCACCGACGCCCGCAAATTCAATCTCCCACTGACGTTCCGCGCCGCAGGAACAAGCCTTTCGGGCCAGGCCATTACCGATTCGTTGCTCGTGGTGCTCGGCACAGGGTGGAAGGGGTATGCGATCCAGGACGCCGGCAAACGCATCGCCCTCCGCCCCGGCGTGATCGGGGCTCACGCAAACATTTACCTGGCGCCCTTCGGAAAGAAGATCGGCCCCGATCCTGCCTCGATCAACGCGGCCATGATCGGCGGCATCGCGGCGAACAACGCGAGCGGCATGTGCTGCGGCACGGCACAAAACAGTTATCGCACGCTGGCCTCGATGAGGGTCATTCTGTCGGATGGCACGCTCCTCGACACCGGCGATGCGAAGAGCAGAACCGCGTTCCTCCGTTCTCATGCCTCGCTGGTCGACGGCCTCCGTCGGCTCTCCGACAGGGTGAAGGCCGACGCTTCCCTTTCTGCCCGGATCCATGCGAAATACAAAATGAAGAACACCACGGGATACAGCCTGAATGCGCTCGTGGACTTCGATGATCCTCTGGAGATTCTCCAGCATCTCATGATCGGTTCGGAAGGGACCCTCGGCTTCATCGCAGAAGTGACGTATAACACCGTGGACGAGCTTCCCGATAAAGCCAGCAGCCTGATGGTGTTTCCGGACATCGCGACGGCGTGCACCGCCGTGACCCGCCTCAAAGCGACACCGGTCGACGCGGTCGAACTCATGGACAGAGCATCCCTCCGGTCCGTCGAAGGGAAAATCGGGATGCCAGCGTATCTCCCTTCCCTGGGTCCCGGCGTCGCAGCACTTCTTGTGGAGACGCGCGCGGCCGGGCGGGAGCGCCTCGCAGCAAACATCGAGGCGATCAGCACGGCCCTCGCCGATCTCCCGAACGTTCGTCCCCTCGCATTCACCAGCGACCCGACTGAGTTCAAGACACTCTGGGACATCCGGAAGGGGCTCTTCCCTTCCGTGGGGGCAATGCGCCGCACCGGAACAACCGTGATCATCGAGGATGTCGCATTCCCTGTCCAACGACTCGCCGAGGCGACAGTCGATTTACAGCGGATGCTTGAGCGGCATGGCTACCATGAGGCAATCATTTTCGGCCATGCCCTCGAAGGAAACCTGCATTTCGTCTTCACGCAGGATTTCAATGCTCCGGCCGAAGTCATTCGCTACCGCGACTTCATGAATGCCGTCGCTGCACTCGTCGTGGAGAAGTATGACGGCTCTCTCAAGGCCGAACATGGTACGGGGAGAAACATGGCGCCGTTCGTCGTCAAGGAATGGGGAGAGACGGCGTATGGTCTGATGAAAGAACTCAAGGCACTCTTCGACCCCGGGAATCTGCTCAATCCCGGCGTCATTCTGAACGACGATCACGAAGCGCATTTGAAAAACCTCAAACCGCTGCCGGCAGCCGACGCCATTGTCGACAAATGCATCGAGTGCGGGTTTTGCGAAAACCACTGCCCGTCCAGGGATCTCACCCTCTCACCCCGCCAACGTATCGTCATTTACCGGGAGATTGCCCGCCTCGGGGCGGGCGGGGACGAAGGAACACGGCTCAACGCTCTTCGTTCCGGATTTGCCTACGATGGAATGGACACGTGTGCAACCGACGGCTTGTGTGCAACTGCCTGCCCGGTCGGGATCGACACCGGGAAACTCATCAAGTCTCTTCGTGTGTCTCAGACGACTTCCTTCACAAACTCAACGGCATCCTTTCTTGCCCGGCACATGCGGACCGTCACCGGCACGATGCGTGGGGTCCTGAACCTTCTCGACCGTTGCCGTTCCATAACCGGCGCACGCCTGTTCGGGCGGATCGCGTTTCTCGCCCGGGCAGTTTCCGGATCGCGCCTGCCGCTTTGGAATCCGGAAATGCCGAGGGGCGCGGCGAGGATTCAGGCACAGGCTGGTCGACCACGATCACTCGGTCAAAAGGTGGTGTACTTCCCGAGTTGCATCAACAGAACAATGGGAGTGTCCCACGAGTACGACGAGTCCGATTCCGTGACCAGCGTTGCGGAACGACTTCTTCGAAAAGCGGGATTCGCAATCGTGTTCCCCGAGAACCTCGAGGACCTTTGTTGCGGCATGGCGTTCGACAGCAAGGGGTACCGCCGCCAGGGTGCCGAAAAGGCGCGGCAGCTCGGTGAAGCGTTGATGAAGGCCTCCGACGGAGGCACCATTCCCATCTTCGTCGACATGAGCCCATGCCTCTCCAGGATGAAGGAGACACTGCCGGCGGAACTCCGGCTCTATGAGCCCGTCGAATTCATTCTCACCTATCTGGTCGACCGACTGGAGTTTTCCCCGCTCGACGAAACGATAGCCCTCCATACACCATGCAGCGCCATCAAGATGGGGCTGGAAGGGCAATTTAAATCGCTTGCCGGAAAATGCGCAAAGGAAGTCGTCATCCCGATGGGCATCGAATGCTGCGGGTGGGCGGGCGACCGCGGCTTCACTGTGCCGGAATTGAACGCGTCGGCACTTGCGTCGCTCCGGGAGTCGATCCCGAACCGATGCACTGCGGGATACTCGACGAGCCGGACGTGCGAGATAGGGCTGTCGTTGCACAGCGGAATCCGATATTCCTCAATCGTCAATCTGGTCGATCGTTGCACCAAACCGAAGGAACCGATGCATTCCTCCGGAGACCTCGGAGCCGAATGAGGCCTTCACGCCGGACCGATTTCGCTCCTTGGGACCCGCGTTGATTTCCGAAGAGGAATTGAAGGAGAATTGTAATGCGTGTGCACATCGCATACGGAAAGAACGGACTGGACATCGAAGTTCCCGATGCAAACCTCACGAAGGTCTTGGACCAGTCCGGGGCTCCGCCGCTCACGGACGCAACGGGCGAGCTCTTCCGGCAGCTCGAGCATCCGATCGGTTCGCCTCCACTTGCCGCTCTGGCTCGCCGCGTCTCGTCGGCCTGTGTCGTTATCAGCGATATTACCCGGCCTGTGCCGAATACCCTGCTCCTTCCGCCGATTCTCGAGACGTTAGAGAAATCCGGCATCCTTCCTGCAAACATCGAAATCCTGATTGCAACGGGGCTCCATCGGCCCAGCACCGCCGAGGAACGCCGGATGCTGGTGGGCGATGCGATCCTTGCCCGGTACACCGTCACTGATCATCATGCGCGCGAACTCCAGGAGCAGCGCTTCCTTGGCACCACGCCGCACGCAACCCCGGTCCTCATCGACGAGCGATATTGCCGGGCCGGGCTCAAAATCACGACGGGGTTCATTGAACCGCATCTGATGGCGGGCTTCTCCGGCGGGAGAAAACTCGTCGCCCCAGGGTGTGCCGGCGAGGAAACGATCAAGGCGCTTCATAGCCCGCACTTCCTCGAGGACGCGCACTGCCGGGAAGGGTGCATCGACGGGAATCCGCTCCACGAAGAACTTCTCCGGATCGCGGCAATGGCGGGGCACGACTTCATCGTCAATGTGTCACTGAATTCCCGCAACACGATCACCGGCATGTTCGCGGGTCATCCCGTGATAGCTCACGGGGACGGTGTCCGACATGTCCGTGCCGCCGTGAATGCAAGCCTCCGGGCCCCCGTCGACATTGTCGTCACCTCAAGTGCCGGATTCCCTCTCGACCTGACGTATTACCAGGCAGTGAAAGGGATGACCGCCGCCCTCCCGATCATCAGGGAAGGCGGCACGCTGATCGTCGCGGCGGAATGCACGGAAGGGTTGGGAGGAAGAGAGTTCTCCGCCATGGCGACGAGCTATGACTCGGCGGGAACATTCGTCGATGCGATCCTGAAGAACCCGGTGGCCATCGATCAATGGCAGCTTGAGGAATGTGCCAAGGCGGCGCGAAAGGCGCATATCGTCATCGTCGCAGACGGGATCCCCCGCCCGCTTCGAGAAAGACTGTTTGTCGATTCAGCGCCGAACGTCGAGAGCGCACTGCACGACGCGTTTGCGAGACACGGGCACGGAGCGACCGTGGCGGTCATCCCGAATGGACCATACACGCTCGTCGGCGTCGATCCTACCTGACGATCACTTCATCCGCGAACACCCATGCGGGCTCGCCTTCGCCTTTGTAGCCCGCGGGTACTGTCCCGACATTTTTCGCGTGCACCCGAATGTAACGTCCCGACACAGGCGCGAAGGTCACGGCGAAGTCCTTCACGGCGAGGTCACGCTTTTCCCGTCCGTAGGTCGGAACAACGGCACCCACCCGGGAAAAGTGCACCCCATCGGTCGACACGTCGAAATCCACCGAATCAGGGAAAAAGATGTAGACCCCCGGGTTTTCAAGGAACCCGCATGCGATACTGTTGATTGACGTACTGTCCCCAAGGTCAATCTGCACATCGAGATCGTCTTCCAGGAACCCCTGCCAGCGTCCGTCAGCGTATTGAGAACTTCCTCGTAATCCGTCAGTGAGGCCAAACGGTCCTCCGCCGGTGTACTTCGGGCTATAGGCCCTTCGATACGTTACGGGCTTGAACGATGCCCGATGAAAGACGATACTCTCGCCGGTCGGCTGACCGAGAGGCCGTCCGGCGCGAAACGCCAGCGCGCGGAGTTGCGCTGAAGAATCGATCGTGATTGGCCCGGAATAGCGGGGTGAAGCAGAATCGGGGAGCGACCCATCAAGGGTGAAGCGAATCTCCGGCACGGGAGCTTCCGTGGAGAGCACGGCACGTTCGAGTCGGTCCCGTGGATCGGGGGTGATGGCGATCTCAACGGCGTAGGTGTTCTTTGCGAACGCATATCCGAGAGCGGCATAGCGTTTCGTCTCCTGATCCACGCGCACGACAAAGTCCTCCCAGTTGCGGGAGGCCAACGGCGACCAGAGGTCTTCGGCCATTGCCGCCATCCTCGGCAGCACGACCTGTTCGGCGCGCCGCGGCGTGGGCACCTGTTCTGTCCACACACACGCTTCTCCACCGAGAATGTGCGCCGAGTCCTCTGGTGACAGGCTATCCGGGACGGGATTGAACTGATACACTTTGTGCAAAGGCAGCCGCGCGGAGAAGACCTGCGACAGACTGTCGTCCGCGCTTTGATACGAATCGAAATAGCAGTAGGATCCGGGGGTCATTACCACGTCGCTTCCCTGTTTCACGGCGTTGATCCCCCCTTCCACACCGCGCCAGGACATCACCGATGCTCCGGGCGGAAGGCCTCCTTCGAGGATCTCATCCCATCCGATCGCTTTGCGGTGGTGCTCCTTGAGAAACCGTGCGATGCGTTTGATGAAATACGACTGGAGTTCTTCCGTGTTTTTCAGACCCTCGCTCCTGATCCGGGCCTGACATTTCGGGCATCGCGCCCAGTTTGTTTTGTCGGCTTCATCGCCGCCGATGTGGATGTACGTTCCCGGAAAGAGACGCATCACCTCGGTCAGGACGTTTTCAAGAAAGACGAAGGTGCCGTTGTTCCCTGCGCAGAAGATCGTCGAATCCGGCCAGACCCCTCCCGGGGGGACGGTGAATGGTCCACCGGTGCACGAGAATTGTGGATACGCCGCAAGCGCCTCCACCGAGTGCGCCGGCATCTCAATCTCCGGCACGATCGTCACATGGCGGTCCGCAGCATACCGTACGACCGCTTTGATCTGTTCCTGCGTATAGAACCCTCCGTAGGTCGCCTTCTCGCCGGGTTGCTGCGGATCGCGATTTTCCCACGGCTGATCTTCCCGGTTCACCCTCCACGACCCGATGTCGGTCAACCGCGGGTATTTTTTGATCTCAATTCGCCAGCCCTGGTCGTCCGTCAGATGCCAGTGGAACACATTCATCTTGTGCATCGCGATGAGGTCGATATAGGTGTAGATGAATGAAAGCGGGAAAAAATGCCGGCTCACATCGAGGTGCATTCCTCTCCAGGGAAAACGCGGCTTGTCCCAGATGGATACGCACGGCATTTCCCATGCAACCCCGGGCGTTCTCGTGGAATCGTATGCCTGGGGCGGAAGCAGTTGAAGGACGGTTTCCGACCCGTAGAAGAGCCCGGCATCCGTCGGAGCAAGAATTTCCACGCTCGTTGGAGTAACATGAACCTGATACCCTTCCTCCCCAAGGTCGCGTTCCCGGATCGTTCGAAATAGGATGACATTATTCTTCGAAGCCCTGTCCGCTTGGAGCACGGGAAGCGGAAACCCTGTGGCGAGGCGAAGCCGCTGCACGAAGAGACTGATCGTTTCGCTCACCCGATCACGGGCGGCATTGATGACTTTCGTTTCTCGCGTAATCGTGAATGTTCCCGGCTGGCGGGCAACGCGAACGGGTTCGGGAATGATCGTGATGGATCCCGATGCGAACATCGAGGGAGACAGAAGGACCGAGGAGAGGATCGCGCTGTACAGGATCGGAAAATGCTTCATGGCGGCCTGGCATACCTGATAAATTGGGGAGACAAGCATAACCTACGGCAATAACTCTTCAATACAAAGAAGGCGCCCCCGGCATGTTTCGGAGGCGCCCCGTGAAAATCAGTTGACAGTTGATGGTAGACAGTAGTGGACAAATCCGAGATTCTGTGGCCTGTCAATTATCCACAGTGTACAGTGTATACAGTTTGTAATCCACTGTCCGCTGTCTTGTCCGCTGTCTGCTGTCTGCTGTCTGCTGTCTGCTGTTACTTGATCAGCATCATCTTCATCGTCGCCGAGTAGCTTCCTGCCGTCAGCCGGTAGAAGTAGAGACCGCTGGCAAGATTGCGGGCGTCGAATGTGGCGATGTGTTGCCCGGCCGCCATGGATCCGCTGATCAGGGTCGACACTTGCTGTCCGAGCATGTTGAACACCTGCAACTCGACATTTCCCGCCTTCGGGAGGTTGAACGATATCTGTGTTGTCGGGTTGAACGGATTCGGATAGTTCTGTGACAGCGAATACGTTTGGGCGACCGTGCCCGCCTGCGGCTGAACGGCAGAAGGGCCACCGACCCACCAATAGAGGTCGCCGACCTGCTTGCCGTCTGTGGCACCGGTCATCAGTGTCGCGTTCGTATACTTCATGTCGTTGCTTTCGGGCAACGGCCACGGCGGAACCCAATTCGCCGTATTCTGGACCTGCGTGAAGTTGTAGCCGTACGTTTCCGTCGTGCCCGCTCCGCCGCGGACTGCTGCAAACCAGTTTAGCAGGCCGACGCCGTTTGCATTCGCCGTTCCAGGATTCAGGACGCCGGGAACGGAAGCGCCAAAGCCGGGATCGACGTTCGCATTGCCCGACTCGACAAATCCGGGCCACTTCGTTTTGTCGGTGAACATGGTGACGCTTTGCGCATTCATCCACACCGGAGTATAGATGGAGTCGACGTGCGCGGTGTCATTCCATGCCGCCCAGTACGACACCAGGCCAGCCGGCCAGAAATAGTCGTTGTTCTTCACTTCGATCTTTCTCAGCTTTTCCGCCGTCGTGTCGCCTGCGCCGGTCGACGCGTGCCCGAGGAGGATCGCCGCGGTCGTCGAATCGAGCGGACCCATGGTGATGATCGATGCGACTGTTCCCGCCGTGAAGGAATCCCATCCACCGTTGAACTCCGTCTTGTTCTGACCACCTGCATACACGCCGTAGAAGATATTGTTGTTGAATCTGGCGTTCACCATTCTGTCGAGGAAGAATGGATTCTTGAAGGTGTAGATGACGTTGTTGTGGGAGAACTCATAGTAATTGACGATTCCGCCGGTCGCCGCCGTCGCGTAACCGCTGACGCAGAGCATCGTGTTGTTTTTGATCACGATGGAATCCGTCTTGAACGCCGCAACATAGTTCTCGTTGCGGAGCACTTCGCCGACATAGTACTGGTTCGGCTGCGTCGTCATGTTCCGGAACTTGCAGTTGGTGATGAAGAACTTGCAGTAGCTGCCGGCATAGCCGATCGCAAACTGCGACCACTGTTCGAACACCACATTGTCCGCGACGATCGTCGAGCTGTCTGCGGTCAGTTGTATCGCCTGTCCTCCGCCGTAGTTGACCTGATTGTTGACGGCAATGCCCAGGAGATACAGGTTCTTGAACGTCCCTGTCGAGTGGTTCCCGGTCAGGGTGAACAGGACGCCCGGAATGGACAGATCGCCGAGGACGTCGGGCTGGATGGTGGGAAGCTTCCCGGTACCGGCCTTGGGAACGCCGATGAACGCAACGCTGGATTTTACGGTAATCGTCGCGTCGAAGATATACGTGGTGTCCGTGGTGGCAAGCATATAGACATGATGCGCCTGCGTCCCGTTCCCGAGCGTATCGGCCCTGACGATCTGGTCGAGAAGTCCGTCGCTCGCGTAAACCCGTAGCGTGTCTGACGCTGCGAACATCTGGGTCGGCGCAACGAACAGCGCCACCAGAGCAACCGCCAAGACTACGGTCAGTAGATGTTTCATAACCCTCCTCCTTGTGACGTGTGTGAACTGCAGCAGTGATACTGATTCGAGCAAAACACACTCAGATCCGCAAGATCACCTCCTTTGCCGTACCGCCGTTTGACACTCATGGACCCCTGAAGAGAAATGATGCTGCATGATTTAGAAATGCCATCGCAAGCCGAGATCCGCTGTCAATCCGTACGATTGCTGCGACGCCGGGACGGTCGTCGGGACGTTGATCAAAGCGACGTCGCTTGCCGCATTCAGGTTGTTCAGATCGCCATACAGTTGAAGATTGAACCACGGGAGATTCTGCTTGACGGAAAGGTCCCACCGCGTATAGGCGGATGTCGTGGTCCGGAGCTGATCCCAGAAGCTCAGGCCGGTGAAGATGTCGTCCTGGAAAAGCATGGAGACCCTGATGGAAAAGCCTTCATAGTCGTACCCGAGCGACAGGTTGACGATGTTGTTCGGTTGGGTGATGAGCCGCGACGTGAACGATGTGTCGACGTTCACGAAGGTGAACACCCGGGGCCCCCCGATCCTTCGGAGTTCCGAATACGGATACTGGGCTTTCGAGAAGATGTGCGTGTAGTTGACGTTCAGCACAAGCCCGTCGAGCGGATGCGGGAGATACCAGAAATGCGTCTGCCAATCGAGCTCGATGCCCCAGTTGTTGATCCGGAACGGATCGTTGACGAAGGTGAAGATATTGTACGTTCCCGTCGGGGCGAGCGTACTCAGGTTCGGCGGCAGGTAGGGAACCGCCGCAGAATCGACGACGTAGAAGTTCGTCTGATAGATGAGGTCGTCGATCTGTTTCAGGAACGCTCCGATCGTGAACAACCCGATCGTGTTGTCGTAGAACGACGCGTAGATGTCGTAGTTCCTCGAGCGGGTCGGAGTCAGAGCGACATTGTTCCAGTTGATCGCGTTGCCGATTTGCCGGTCGATCCGCGGGACGATGGCATTGTAGTCCGGATACGAGATCGTATTCGAATAGGACAGGCGGAGATCGAACCAGCTGAGAGGCTTGTAACGGATCAGCACATCGGGAAGCCAGTAACCGTTGTCCACCGTGATCGTCGTGTCGTAATAGCGATACGCCCCGCCCAGCGCCGAGCTTGTATTCTGCTGCCCGCGCGGAGCCGTGTACGTCCTGCGGAGGTCCTGGTAACGCACGCCGGGGATGATGGTCAGCTCCGGGCCGACGTTGACCGTCGCCATGACGTAAAATGCCCCCTGGCCCTCATGACCATCGTAGTTGTATGTTGTGGAATTGAATTGATCGTGGAAATACGTGAGGTTCTGGGTGGAGCTGATGATCGGGTTATGCCGGACGAACGATGCCATGTCGGCGAGCATCCCGTAATTCAGCGGCAGGGACATCGCGTAATCGCCGTTCAGGAACCCGGCATAGCTGAACCCGGGATCGAGAAACGGCCCGATGGGAATGCTGGTGGTGCTGGAGTATTGCCGGGTTGAAGGAAAGTGTGAAGCAATCAGGCTGTCGACAAGCTTCGCGCTCGTCAGTCCGAACCCCTGCCCCGTATACTGGTCCTGCGTGTTGGACCGGGTGAGATAGCGGTATTTTCCCCCGAATTTCACCACCGAGGTGATGAGATCCGAGACATTGACATCGGTCTGCAGGTCCAACGACGCCGTATACGCTCGTTCCCGGGTGAAGCTGCTGGAACTGATGATGCTTCCGAGGTACGCTTGCGTCGGGTCGACAACGGCAGCCCGGACGACATCCTGTGGATAGACGTTCGTCTTGCCGATGAACTGGGTCAATCCCGCAGGCGCCTGCTGGAACCCGACGGTCCAGTCATCGGGGTCTTTCGTCTCGGAGTACGAATGGGAAAGCTTGAGTGTCGCGCGAAAGAGGGGAATCTGATGTTCGACGGTCAGCGAATTCGTGATCAGGCCGAGAGTACTATTGGAGTAGGCGAGCGTGTAGTTCTGCAGATTCGAGGCCGTGTTGAAGAGTTGGCCGCGGTTTTGCTCGTCCGTCGATCCCTTGCTGAAGAAGTTCGAAAACGTAATCTTCCCTTCCGGCAGTCTGTAGTCCATCACGAGGGTACCGTTTGCCCGCTGCCTGTCGCGGGCAACATCGTTGAGCGTAACGCCGTTCGTCAGATATTCGATGTGACTGTTACCGAGGTTGGTGTACGTGCCGCCAAATTCGTTCGAGCTCAGGTTCCGCCGTTCGAGATCCGCCTGGGCAAAAACGCCCAGCTGCTCGCCGAAGAAGCGCCCCTCGACGCTGCCGACGTACCGGTAATTGTTGAACTTGTTCGAGGAGGCTTTCAGGCCGTTGTATCCGCCCTGGGCAAGGAGATTAAAGCCCAGGCCGGGCTGTCCTCCCGCCGCCTCCCGCATCGTGAAGTTCACGGAACCTCCCAGCACGTCGGCATCCTTGTCCGCCGTTACAGATTTGCTTACTTCGATCCCTTCAAGGGAGAAGGGGGAGATCATGCTCAGGTCGACACTTCGGTCGTTGGGATTCGAAGAGGTCATGCGGACTCCGTCGACGGAGACGGCATTGTACTTCGGTTGAAGTCCCCGGATGACGATCTGCGTCCCCTCTCCTCCACTGCGCAACACCGACACGCCGGGCAGGCGGCCGACCGACTCCGCGGCGTTCGCATCGGGCAGTTCCTGGATCCGTGCGGAGGAGACCACATTCACGATCTGGTTCGACGCCAGTTGCTGGTTGATCGCAGCGTTCTGGCCACTTGCCTGTGCGGTGACCGTGACCGTTTCGCCTTCGATCGCTGCGGCGACAAGCTTGAAGTCGAGTTTCTTCGTCTCACCTTCCCGGACCTGCTCGGTTGCATTCAGCATCCGGTAGCCGACATACGACACGCGGACGGCATAAGACCCCGGAGGGACATTCCTGATGATGTAATTGCCCGAGATATCTGAAGATGCTCCGAACCCCGTACCGACCAGCAGGACATTTGCTCCCGGCAGCGCCTCGCCGGTCTGCGAATCCTGGATGACGCCCTGAATGGTGGCTGTGGCCTGCGCTCTGGCATGCGAGATGCAGAGGAGCGGGAGAAGAAGGAGAAGAAGGACAACCGCAGTGCGATGTCGTACGAAGTTAAACATAAGGACCTCCTTGACAGCGTAACCCGGATAGGATGTGTGGAACGAAATACTGTGTGAGGGAACTGGGCCCTCGACCTCCCGCTTCATCACCCCGTACGGATGGCCTTCGCCTTCGCCGGTTTCTGGTTCGACAAGGCCTGAAGAGCGAACGATCCGGCGCCGCAAATCGGTGCCTGACCATCGTTCAACTGTGAAATGAGTATGTGAACCCTGTTTTCGTACCGGTCAAGAACACTCTCCTGGAACGCACGCCTCGTCGGTTCGACCAGCAGATCTCCCGCGTGCACAAGCCCTCCATAGAGAACGATGGCCTCCGGATCGAAGATTGCGGCAAGGTTCGCCAGAAGGCGGCCGAGATGCCTCCCGGTGACTTCGAACACCAGGCGTGCAAGCTGGTCGCCCTCCTGTGCAAGTTCGGAGACGCGTTTCGCCGTGAGTGTCGAGAACGGAATGTCGCGCAGCGGGCTCGGGATGACATGCCGGGCAAGGAGTTCGGCAACGGTTCTGCACACGCCGGTCGCGGACACATACGTCTCCGCACATCCCATCCGTCCGCAGCCGCAATTTCTCCCTCCCGGGTCGACGATGATGTGGCCGATTTCTCCCCCGGTGCCGTTCGCGCCCCGGACCAGAGCGCCATCGGCGACAATGCCGCCGCCCATCCCGGTCCCGAGCGTGATCATCACAAAGTTGGAGAGTCCGCGGGCGGCGCCGAACCGGAGCTCGCCGATTGCCGCCGCGTCGCCATCGTTCATCAGTGCGATCGGCACTTCATAATATCCCCGCATCATGCTCACGAGGTCGACGCGTCCCCAGCCGAGGTTGGCCGGATTTTCCACGATCCCCTCTCTGGTGTTCACGGCGGGGCACGCGATGCCGATCGCCTTGACCGTCATCGTGGATGCCCCGTTCTGCAGCATCCGGGCGATCGTCTCGGCGAGCCGTTGTGTGAAATGCTGCGCTCCTTCGAAGGCATTGGTGGGGATCGTCGTCTGCCGGAGAAGACTGCCCGAGGTGTTGAGGAGGCCCACCGCCGTGTTGGTGCCTCCGATGTCGACGCCGACCGCGAGATCGTCACCGGCCTGAGCAATCGGATTATTGTTCTCGCGTGGTATCATCGTGTCACTCTCACTTCTCCGAAGGATTTGCTCATCGCCAAGGCTGCGGCGCCGAGCAGTGACGGCCGCTTCATGAGCGAGGTCGCGACAATCGCGGGGCCCCGCCCGTCGCCGGTGAATGACCGCCGGTGCGCCGAGGCGATGACATCGGGCGCGATCATTTCCCAGATCCGCGTGATGTGACCTCCGACGATGATGATCGCCGGATCCACCGCCTTCACCATGTTCGCGATCCCCACGCCCAGCCAGGAGCCGGTCGCTTTCAGCTCCTGGACCGCTTCGGCCTCGCCCGCGCGCGCTGCCGCGATCACATCGTCGATCGTCAGGGACCGCCCCGCGTTACCCAGGCCGCGCGCCTGGGAATACCGCCGCACCGTCGCACGATCCGACGCGTACGCTTCCCAGCATCCGTAGTTTCCGCAGGTGCAGCGCTCACCGTTGTCGACCAGCATCATGTGTCCAAACTCTCCTGCGAAATACGATTCACCGTTCAGGATCCGCCGCTCGATGACGATTCCCGCACCGATGCCGCGGCCCACGGAGAGAAAGATGAAATTCGACAACCGCACGCCCTGCCGCCCGAACCACATCTCCGCCAGCGCTGCCGAGTTCGCGTCGTTCTCCACGGCCATCACGCAGTTGTCGGGGAAGTGGCGAGAGAGAATTTCTCCCACCGGCACATTGTACCATCCGAGATTGGGGGCAAACACGACCTGTCGCTGCGCAGGATCCACGATGCCCGCGATGCTCACCCCGACCCCCTTGAACTGCCCGAGACCGTGCGCGCTGCGCAACCCGTTGAGTCTCGCGATGCTCTCCTCGATGAACTCGTTGGCGGGGCAGTCGCGTGTCGTCATCTTGTCGGTCTGGCGAATGGTCCCATCCACGTCGACCACGGCCACGCGCGTCGTTCCGGAATCGATGGAGATCGCGCCGAAATAGTTGTGCCCTTTTCGCAGCTGCAGTCCGATGGGGTTCCGTCCGATGTTCGAGTTCCGTTGGACGCTCTCCGTCAACAGATTGTCTTTGACAAGCCCGGCAACGATGCTCGACACCGTCGTTTTGTTCAGTCGCGTCACGCGCGCGATCTCCGCGCGTGAGATCGGTTGGCGTTCGCGGATGCAATGGAGAATATTTCCCCGGTTGATATTGCGGACCACCTTGGAGTTCGCGCTGATGATCTGTTCGTGTTTACTCTTCACGTCTCTGAGCATGCGATGTCGTAGCTTTATTAGTTGCTTCGCACAACTTTTTGAGTCCGACACTCGACCCCATCATTTGCCGGACATCATTTATGTCACCGAATCAGATTAGTTGCTCCGCACAACTTACTATGGAAGGTGAATCGAAATCGAGACGCTTTCAGAAAACAAAAAACCGGAATTACTCAGCGGAAGGATGGTGATTAGTTGACTGGACTACCTGTTGAATCCAGAAGAATTTACAAGCAAATGAGGATAAAAATAAAGGAGAACAACCACCATAAGAAGAAAGTTTCAATATCGCTGTATTTTACGATAACTGATTTATATATTACTATAAATCGTGCAATGCGATTCTCATTCGTTGGTTGCCAAACCAAACTACTCGGACGGCTCGAGCCATCACGCCCTGGGATAGGATTTTCAGACCATCAGCCCTCAATGTACTCCGCGCAGACCCTCACCGTTGCTTGCCGAACTCCCACCTCGCAGCTATCTCTCCCCTGCAACCCGCAGGCTCCCCCGAAGCCTGATATCCCGCGAAGAACTCCCCACCATGATCCGGAACTCGCCGGGCTCTACTACACGATGCAGGTTCGCATCGAGAATCGAAAGCTGCGCCGATGAAAGCGTGAGTGCGATCGCGGCCGACTCTCCCGGCAACAAGTGAACGCGTCGAAACCCCTTCAGCGCGCGAACAGGCGTGACGGTGCTGGACACAAGGTCCCTGACGTAGAGCTGGGCGACTTCATCCCCTGCAACGCTCCCCGTGTTCTTCACCACGAACCTTATGGAGGCACTCCCCTCCGGAGAGATTTCCGCCGGAACGACCCGCAGACTGTCATAGGAAAACGTCGCGTAGCTGAGTCCAAACCCGAAGGGGAACGCGGGCTTTCCGGTCATGTCATAGTAATCGTCACCCCTTCCCGTCGGCTTATGGTTGTACGTTAACGGGAGCTGTCCGACATACCGGGGGAATGTAATCGGAAGTTTGCCTCCCGGACTCACGTCGCCGAAGAGGACCTCAGCGACCGCCTGACCGCCGGCTTCTCCGGGATACCAGGCGTCGATCACTCCGGGGACATGATCGATCCAGGAATCCATGGTGACTGCGCTCCCGCCGACGATTACGACCACAACAGGCGTTCCGGTCGCCGCGATTGCGCGGATCATTTCCGATTGTTCTCCCGGCAATCCGATTTTCGCCCGGTCCCGGAATTCTCCTTCCTCCAACCCTGCAACCACCACCGCAGCATCGCACTTCCCGGCAACCCTGACGGCTTCCTCCATTGCCTCCCGGTGATCGGGGATGCCGTCGTCCCAGACAAGCCGACATTCGACATTGTCGACGCACGCCTTGAACTCCAGTCGGACCGGATACGATGTTCCCTTCGTGAATTCCATTGGAACCAGCGTCGTACCATATCCCTGTCCGTTCCACCGGTCCAGCACAAGGTTCCCGTCGACGTAGAGCCGGTAGCCGTCGTCTCCCGCAACTCCGATATGCCGAACCACGCTGCCCCGCGACCGGAGATTTCCCTCCCACCGTACCGAGAACCAATCGGCATGAATCTTCGGATCGGGAGCGAACAGCGTCCATTTGAAATTCACTTGCGGGTCGACCCGCTTGAGGACAACCGTCCCCGAAAGATCGATCGTGTTGTAGTATTGCGCGTTGACTCCAGCAGCGCCCTCGTCCGTGGAGAGAACAGATTGGGGAATCGGAACCACGGTGGTATCAAGTCTCCCGCATCCCGGCGCATACCGGATCTCAACGGACGAGCCGAGCTCCTTTCGAATGCCGTCAAGAATGGAGATTTTGTCGATCCCCGGTCCGCTGTATCCTCCGAGTCTCGCTTCTGTTGCGTCGACGCCGATCACCGCCAGCGAGCGGATGGATTTCGGAAGGGGGAGAACATGCCGGTCATTCTTCAACAAGACCATCGATTCACGGGCTGCCTGCAACGCGAGAGCACGGTGCGCGGGGCTTCCATTTTCCCGCGCCGCCTCGTCGGGATCCACGTACGGGTGTTCGAACAGACCGAGTTTGAATTTTGCCGTGAGGACGCGCGCGACCGCATCATTGATGGCCGTCGTGTCGACCATCCCGCCGGTAAAGGCCTTCAGGAGAGGGACGGAATGCGCGTAGTCCGATTGAAAGATGACGTCAAGACCCGACTCGATCGCCAGCTTCGCCGACTCCTCACGCGTGTGCACGACGTGGTGCAGATCCAGGAGACCACCGACGGCGGAGGCATCGGAGATGACAAAGCCGGAAAATCCCCATCGCCTCTTCAGCACCGTTTTCAGGAGCCAGGGGTTCGCCGTGCACGGTTCACCGTTCAGCGAATTATAGGAGGTCATCACCGACTGCACACCCCCGTCCCGGATGCAGGCAAGGAACGGCACAAAATCCTCCTCGTCCAGCAGCCGCTCGTCGAAATCGATCGGATAGCTGTCCCGTCCGCCGTCACCCGAATTGGCAATCATGTGCTTGGGGGTCGCGATGACACCATGGCGCTCAATGCTTCTGACAAATGCCGTCGCGAGGCGCGCGCAGAGGTAGGGATCCTCGCCGTACGTTTCCTCGACCCTTCCCCATCGTACGTCACGGGCGATGTTGATGACCGGACAGAGCAGGTCGCGCACACCGCGGGACCGGGCCTCGTCAGCAACTGCGGTCCCGATATTTATCATCAATGAATCATCCCAGGTCGCGGCGAGACCGATCGACTCCGGGTATGACGTCGCATCCGCCCGCACAAGTCCGTGCAATGCTTCGTCGAACGGGATGATCGGGATACCCAGCCGAGTTTTCTCAACGAAGAACTTCTGAATCGCGTTGATCCTGACGGCCGCCTCCCGCGCGCCAGCGGTGTCTCCATAGTCGAGCATCTGATCCGCAGCATGTCTCTTCACCTCACGATCGCGGACCTGGAGGCCGAAGATCCCGTGGAGGTAGTTCTGTTCGGTCCGAGGGGCGAAATCGCCGGGGCACATAAACAGTTGCCAGAACTTCTCTTCGACGGTCATCTTCGATACAAGATCCGCCACGCGCCTGTCGACGGGCACTGCCGCCTGTTTGTACAGCGGGACTGTCTCCTGGGCGACACCGACTCCGAGAACAAGAACAACGAAGCCCGTGAGCAAAAGGGAACATCGGATTGGCATCATGGCGATCCCGGAGGAGAATGAAAAAGGCCAAAGGTCGAGAGCGTCGGGCTGCCGCGGGATCCCGTGATCACGAGCCGAAACCTCGCTGCATCGACCGGGTCAAAACGGAGGAGGCGCTTGGACCCGACGGTGGTCCCCACCGCACACTGTTTCCAGGAATCTCCGTTCCACCCATCGATGTGAAATTGCTCGATCCGTTGCCCGACGCGGATCTGTTCCTGGAGCATTGCGCAATTCACCCGCACTTTTGCAGGCAGCGCGAATTCGAGTGTTGCCGTGTCCATCCCTTCACCGGCGATCCAGTAGGAATCCATGTTCCCGTCAAGAGTCAACCGACCGTCATGTCCCGACCGTTTGGTGGACGCCGTGCACCGCGCCGCTGCGACAAGATTGTGAGAGAACGTCCGATTAAGTATCCGGCGCATTCCGATAAGGGCCGCGCTGTCGGCCCGGGCAATGCGACCGTCGGCATCAGGGGGGATATTGAGCAGCAGAACACTATTCCGGCCGACCGAACTATAATAGAGGTCCACAAGCTCCGCCGGACTCTTTACATGCTTGTCGTCGTCCGCGTGGTAAAACCATCGTGGCCGGATGGAGACGTCGGCTTCAGCCGGATACCAGATAAGGGTGCGTGCGTGTCGAAGTTGCGAGCGGGAGCCGAGGTCTTCACCCATCAGGTTCCGGGGTGCGAACGCGGCATCAAGCGCCGTCTGCTGGGAATGCGCCGGGATCGAATCGAGGTTCACGGCATCTCCCGGAAGAACGCTCCACTCGGTTTCGCGGCCGTTACCGGATTCCGTCCCGACCCAGCGGACATCGGGTCCCATAATCGCAATCACGGCGTGTGGCTGCAACGTCCTGATCAGGCGATAGTAGGATGGCCAATCATAAACTTGCTTCTTGCCGTTGGGCCCCTCGCCGTTTGCCCCGTCGAACCAGACCTCCGTAATGTCGCCGTAGTTGGTCAGGAGTTCACGGAGCTGCTGTCGAAAATGCTCGTTGTACCTCGGAGAGTCGCCATACGAAGGGTCATGCCTGTCCCACGGGGAGAGATAGACGCCGAATTTCAACCCTCCCCTCCGGCACGCATCCGCAAGCTCTCGCACGACGTCTCCCTTCCCCTTTTTCCACGGGCTCTTCCGGACGCTGTACGAAGTATAGCGGCTTGGCCAGAGGCAGAATCCGTCATGATGCTTTGTCGTGAGGATCAGCATCTTCATCCCTGCGGCCTTCGCGATCCGGACCCATTGGTTCGCATCGAGAGATTTCGGGTTGAAGCGCGCGGGGTTCGCCTGCCCGTCCCCCCATTCGCTCTGCGTGAAGGTATTCATCCCGAAGTGGATGAATCCGATAAACTCCAACCGCTGCCAATCCCATTGACGTTCGGACGGGACCACATGTGCGGCCTGCCGTACTCGCTGCTCCATCGACTCGCCGGGTGAGAGAAAGGCAATATTCGACGATTCTCTCGAAGTCGTGGTCTGACCGAAGAGGGCCGTGGGGCAGATCGTGAGAACGGCCACGATCCGGAGAACGCCGGTTTCAATCCGATACCTCATCCGATCACCGCATGTCACATAAATTGAACAACGCCACAAACGGATTCCTGCGCTCGAGTATCGCTCGCTAGGGCACGAAGCAAAGAGTCCACGCGTATTTGCAGGGAGGTTCCTCCCTGACGGAGTTCGGGATGTGGACGACGAACCCCTTGCCGCGCGGTTCCCAGTCCAGGCGTTTCTTTACGCCCATCATGGAAACCGTACTCCCCGGCTTCGGTTGAAACGCCGCGATGGATATTTCGCCGGGAAGAACGGCGCTGCTGTCGTTCCCGACGAAGATCGCATTCACTACACCATTCCGGAGCCGCGTAAACCGGATATTCCCTTCACGATAGGGTGCGACAGGCCGCGTCGCATAGATGGCGCCTCCGTTCACCTTCATCCAAGCGCCGATTGCTTTGAGGCGCTCGAGTGATACAGGCGGAAGCTCTCCCTCGGGGCTCGGCCCGATATTGAGCAGAAAATTCCCGCCCTTCGCGACGATGTCGACGAGAAGTTGGATGAGACGATCCGTCGGCTTGTAAATGTCATCGGGGACGTACGACCAGGAGGTGGCCATTGTCATGCAGGTTTCCCAAACGTAGTCGAGCGGTTTTTCCGGAACTTCTTGTTCGGGGGTTCGATAGTCTTCATACTTTCCATGCACTGCACGATCGACAACAATCAACCCCGGTTGATGCGACCGTGCCATTGCGGCGATACGCGGCATATCGATATCCTGTCCCTTATTTGAAGGATTCACCCAGCCGCCGTCCAGCCACAAAATGTCGATCGGCCCGTAGTCCGTCATCAGCTCCTGGATTTGATCGTACGTGTATTGTTTAAACGCGTTCCATCGATCAGGGTATTTCTTCACGTCATAGTTCACATTCCTGTCGAACGGTGGGAAGTACGGCCACCAGTAGTTGTCCGAGTGCCAATCGGGTTTCGAGAAATACGCGCCGATGCCGAAGCCGTCTTTTCGAAAAGACGCGAAGATCTCCCTGGCAATGTTCGCCCTGGGATTCTTGCTGAAGGGACAATCGCTCGCAGTAATCCGGTAGTCCGTTTGTTTTGTATCGAACATGCAGAAGCCGTCGTGGTGTTTCGTCGTAAACACGACATAGCGCATCCCGGCATCCTTCGCGGCGGAAGCCCATGCATCGGGGTCGAATTTGACAGGATTGAATGTCGTTTTGAGGTTTTCGTACGCCTTTTTATACTCCCAGTAATTGGATGCGTACGGACCCTTTCGCTGGCACCAGCCTTCGTCTTCGGGGCAAAGCGACCAACTTTCAACGATTCCCCATTGACTATACGTCCCCCAGTGAAGCAGCAGGCCGAATTTCTGGTCCTGAAACCAGTCGAGCTTCTTCAGAACGAGGGAATCGGTTTCCTTCTCGTTCGAATCTGTCTGGCACAGACCCGTGGACGGCGTACCCAGGGGAAGAAGAGCAACTAACAAAACCAGAAGGAGGGGGGCGAGAGCGCAGCGATGGGTTTTCATGGATGTCCGACGTTAGACATTGGTCCTCGCTCAATATACGACGTTGGGAGGAAGAACAAAAGAGAGGGGGAGATTGGGAGAATGGGGGATGGGGAGATAGGGGGACAATATTGAATTCAGATATCAGAATTCGGACGTCTGATATCTGAATTCAATCAGGACGTATCCTCGGAAGACAACGTCCTCCGTGCACTGTCTACTGCCGGTCTCGAACTCCATTCGAGACGAGGTATCGTCTCGCCGAAAGCGGGACGGATCCACTGTTCACTATCCGCTGTCTACTGTTCACTGACGACTCTCGCCAGGTTGGACATCGCTCCCGCATCAGGGAGGGGCACACGGGAGTACCCGGCATCTACCTGCTTGCGAGTTTCAGCACGAACCACGTCTCTGTACCTATTCCGCATAGATAATCATCGATGAGGACGTCGAGCGGCAGGTCATCATCCGGATCGAATTCCGGACCGGGTTCCTCTGTGTCGGGTCTGCCCCCGCCTTCACCCCATCCCGGTCGGGGATGCCACCACATCCCTCCCTCGGGCCTGTCGGGTATTAGACCGCTCGATTCCAGACCCACACCGAACACCAGACGCGTATGTGCATTCAGATCTTTCGTATCCGAAACGAGACGTGCGAGCGGCAGTTGAAATTCATAAACAATGCCGCTGTCGGATCTTCCAATCTTCATAAAGAACCCCTTCTCGCCGGCTCGTGCCGTGGTCATTCGATCCTGTTCTCCCGGCTCGAGAATTTCCACATCGTAGCCGCTCGCAACGGGAGACGTCATTTCCATGGCGTCAACCGGCGGGGCGTCAAAATCGGAGGGAGGAGGAGTACCCGCACCTGGACCGAAGGGGTAGCGCACACCGAACTGTTTTTCGCCCCCGCCCTTCGCATCAATCCAGACCGTCAAGCCTCCTCCCCGAATGCCCTCACCCAGCCGATCACTGGACGCGATCAGACAAAGATACAACGAGGTCCCATCGTTCAAGGCTGCAAGTGTGAAGTCTTCATTCACCGCGACGCGCGGGATGCCCGTCCAGTCCCTGCTGTTGCCGTCGACCGAGATTGCCCGGGTCCGCCATTGACTGATGACCTCTTTCCCGGGTCCGGCGTTCGAAGCCGCCGAGCCAGAGATCATGGTAACCAGAAGGAGCAAGAGTATGGTTCGCGTTTTCATGATCCACTGTCCATCATGAGTGAGCAACCGGATGATGGGCTATGATACGGTGTTCTTCGAGCAATAGGGTTAAGGCCGGGCAAACTTCTTGTTAAGCTTGAAAGGAGTTTGTGAAGAATGTTAAAATGGTTGCACCCCTGATCGGGTCGTGGTATATTTGTCCACCATGTGGAAGCGCACCTACAGCAGCGCAGTCATGTTCGTCGCCGTTGCCGCGATGGTTCTCGTTCCTCTTCTCGCGTATCTCCAATGGGTCTGGATCGGCCAGATGAGCGAACGCGAGTTTGAGCGAGCGCAGAGTACCCTTCGGCTTGCCGCGTTGCATTTCTCATTCGATCTCAGCGATGAACTCACAGAACCTGCACGCGTTCTTGCATTGCAGGAAGGTGGACCTGAAGACCGGATTGCCGAAGATCTGACGCACCGCTTCGACCGCTGGAAGGCCACGGCCCGGCATCCGGACATCATCAGCAGGATCTACCGGGTTTCCTCTTCTCCCCGCGACAATCGACGGTTGATAGATCTTCTCGTTCCCGAGCGCCATCAATTCGTCAGCACCGCGCTGCCACCCGACTCGATTGTCCTGCTCACGCCCTTTGAGGACTCCGGCATCTGGCAGCAATCAGAACTCGGGCCGGGCCGGCTCGTATTTGTCCTTGGCGCCATGCAGGGTTTTGGCTTCCCTCTGCAGCCTATCGAGCAGCGACGGCGCGTCCCAACCACCGTTATACCGGACGATTCGTTCGCCAGGCACTCGCCCCGGATCATTGTGATCTTTCGCAGGGAGGCAATCCTCGACACCATTCTTCCGGCGATCGCACGCGATTACTTCACATCGAACGGCGACGCGGGCTACGACGTCTCTGTCATTGACCGGCGGGATCCGCAGACCGTGGTGTGGAGCAACAATCCGGAGAATGCGGTCAAGGCACCATCGGCGTACGACCTCGCGGTCCCGTTGGGTGTGATCCCGCGTTTCCTTCGCCCCGGGGGGCCTGGTGACCTCAGCCCCGATCCGAGAAGAGGCTCACTCCTCCCGGAGACGATGCGACCGCAACTTCCACAACTTCCCGGGCGTACGGTTCAGCCCCCAGCAGGTTTCCTGGAACTGAGGGTGCATAATCGAGCGGGCTCGCTGGAGGCAGCAGTCCGATTGAACCGCTACCGGAACCTCGCGATCAGTTTCGGGATTCTCGTTTTTTTGTCCGGAAGCGTCGTGATCCTTCTCTTTGCTGCTCACAGGGCCCGATCGCTGGCGCTCCAGGAGATCGAATTCGTGGCCGGCGTATCGCACGAGCTCCGTACTCCACTCGCGGTCATGCATTCTGTGGGAGAGAACCTTGCCCATGGTGTGGTTGTCGGGGCCAAGCGGACACGCGAGTATGGCACCCTCGTGGTCCGGGAAGTCGGTCGACTCTCCGCGATCGTTGACAATGCCCTGGAGTATGCCGGAATCCAATCCGGACGAAGGACGTACGAGATGCAGCCGATTGATCCGGCCCTCGTCCTGGAACGCGTACTGCATGAATGCGAAGGGACTATCGCGCAGGCAGAAGTCCGGAGCGATCTTACAATCCCCGCCGATCTTCCGACCATTTCCGCCGATCCACAAGCGTTGCAGCTTGCGTTGAAGAATATCATTGTGAATGCCGTCAAGTATGGCAAGGATGGGAAATGGCTGGGGGTTTCGATCCGAGTATCGTCTGACGCCGGCAGGGGCACCGTCCATTTCAGCATCACCGATCACGGGATCGGGATCGAGACGACGGACCTCAAGAGAATTTTCGACGCGTTTTTCCGGGGGAGAACAGCCCACGCCACACAAATTCCCGGGAGCGGACTGGGATTGAGTCTCGCGTCGCACATCGTCCGTGCCCACAACGGGACCATCGATGTTCGGAGCGTTCTTGGGAAAGGAAGCACCTTCGAAGTGAGGTTGCCGGTTGCACAATCCCCGAAGCAAGGACACTCCTAATGGCGAACCAGGGCAAGCGTGTCCTCCTCATCGAGGACGAGCAGGGACTCGTTATGACGCTCACGGATCGTTTGAAAAGCGAGGGCTACGTCGTAGTCCATGCGGGCGACGGCGAGAAAGGAGAGCAGATGGCGCGCGACCGCACCGTGGATCTGATTCTCCTGGACGTGATGCTTCCCAGGAAAGGCGGATTTGACGTATGCCGTGATCTTCGAAGCCAGGGAATTACCACGCCGATCATGATACTCACGGCACGCGGACAGGTCAACGAGAAGGTGGTCGGACTGAAACTCGGCGCAGACGACTATGTGACGAAGCCGTTCGACATGCTCGAACTTCTCGCCCGTGTTGAATCATTGTTGCGACGACCACAGGTGTTCACCGATCCCTCTTCCGCACTCCACACGTATTCCTTCGGAGCGATCACGGTCGATTTTCGCAAACGCGAGGCGACCAGGGAAGGAAGCACCGTCGGACTCTCCGGGAGAGAATTCGAACTGCTGAAGTATTTTATTGAGAACCGGGGAACGGCTCTGAGCAGAGAAGCCATTCTCAACGCGGTATGGGGCTACGATTCGATGCCCACGACGCGAACCATCGACACGCACATCACCTGGCTTCGCCACAAACTCGAAGACAACCCTCGCCACCCACGGTTCTTCCTCACCGTTCACGGCGTCGGCTACAAGTTCGTCGGATAGCTCTCCCGGTAGACTCTTGACGATTGTCAATTGACAACCGTCCATTGAGACGGTTTGTCCGGACAATCCGTTCAATGGACGATCGCCATGTGGCCGCACGTTCCTGTGTGCGCTATGCCCTTTCGTCGATGATCGCAGGTTCGCTTGCCGATCCTTGCTGACCCTGAGCGTCGTACGTGGCCCATTGGTCGCCGGCCTTCTTCAGCGATTCCGCGATCGCCTTCATGAACGTATCCAGGGTAACGGTTCCGTCCTCCGCGGCCTTGATGTTCTTCGCGAGGTCGTTGATCAGGTCGGATTTGACCGTCCCGCTGGTGGAATTCGTCGATGACGACGACCCCGTGGACGAATCGATCTGCTGGCCTTCTTTCATCGACTCGAGGAAGGACTCCAATTCACTCTGGCTGACCTCACCATCTCCGTCCGTGTCCGCTTTTGAAAAGAGGTCTTTCAGATTGCCCATCGCCTTTCCTCCGGACGGCGGTGGACCGGGAGGCGGACCAGGAGGCGGTCCCTGCGGCCCCTTCTTCGCTCCCGCATCGAATTCGGATTTGCTTAGCGAACCATTGCCGTCGGTGTCAATCGACTTGAGCAATGACGCGGCATATTCGGACAGGGACTGTGCAGAACTCAGCGATCCAAGTCCATTCGCACTTTCAACCATAATGCTCTCCTTTCTCTGGTATTGATGTTTTCCTCTACGAGCCCGACAGCTGTACCTATATTATCGGCATCCCCGCGCAGTCAATGAGTTCCCGCCTTCTCTCTCTTGAACTCTCCAATTCGATTCCACTTTGTTTTGGACCATTTCACATCCTTAACAAGCATTTGTCATCGTTAACAATGGGATACAACCGTTTTCTTCTTACTTCTTACTCCATACTCCATACATCGTACTCCCTGCTCTAGACTGGAAACGAGAACCACTGTGGGACTTTGGGACTCTTGGATGTGGCTTACAACAACTTCATACTTTCGTCTTCAATCGGTACCTTTGGACATGTTGCCCTCAGGAGATCCGATGCGAGCGTTGCTCCGGTTCTACGCCGAGCTCAACGACCGTCTCCCACCGGAGAAGCAGTACTCGACGTTCGAGCTCGATCTTCGCTCTTCTCCGACGATCCGCCAGGCCATTGTGCTCAACGGTGTCCCCGTTGCGGAGATCGATCTCGTTCTCGTCAACGGAGAGCCTCAAGACCTGAACTACCGGATCGGTGGCGGCGATCGGATCAGCGTCTTTCCTGTCTTTGAGAGTTTCGACATCGCGGGCACCACGAAGGTCCGCGTCAGCGCCCTCCGCGAAGTGCGCTTTGTCGCCGATGTCCACCTCGGAAAGCTTGTTTCCCATCTCCGGATGCTCGGATTTGATACGCTCTATCGCAACGATTTCCGGGACGAGGAGCTTCTGAAGCTGTCGGTGGAGCTTCGACGAACGCTGTTGAGCAAGGACCACGCTTTGGTCGCGAATCCAGCCCTGACACACGCCATCCTCATCCGGAGCCAGGACCCCCGCGAACAGCTCAACGAGGTCCTCACCCGGCTCGATCTCTTCCACTCCGCCCACCCGTTCACCCGGTGCATCGAGTGCAATTCCATCCTCGAGCCTGCCGAGAAGAGTCGGATTCTCCACCGGCTCCCCCCGAAAGTTGCCGTCGCGTATGAATCTTTCCGTCTGTGCCCCACCTGCGATCGCTTGTATTGGGAGGGGTCGCACTTTGTGCACATGTGCGAGTTCATTCTGAGTCTCGGCATTTCCTTCGAGGCCTGAAGCTGCATTGCTTCCGATGTTGGCGATGACTATACTTCCGCCATGCCGCAATCCCTCCTGAATGAAGCCGATCGGCTCACACCCGTCCACCGCCGCATCCTCCTCATGAGCTGGGCAGGATGGGTTTTCGATTTCTACGACCTCATCCTCTACACGTTTCTCCTCATTCCCATCGGTGAGGAACTCCACCTCAATTCAGTCCAGCTCTCGTTCGTTCTCGGCGCTTCGCTCGCCGCGACGGCCCTCGGCGGCGTCTTGTTCGGCGTGCTCTCCGACAGATTCGGGAGAAAACGGGTCCTCGAATGGACCATCCTGACCTACAGCATCGGAACCTTTCTCAGCGGTCTCGCGCCAAATCTCGGACTGCTCGTTCTCTTCCGGTGCATCACCGGCGCGGGTGTGGGGGGAGAGTGGGCGACAGGGCAATCATATGTCGGCGAGGCGTTTCCCGCTCGCGTGCGGGGCCGTTACGGGGCATACATGCAAACCGGCGCCCCGATGGGAATCGCTCTCGCCTCCATCATCGGTGGATTTGTTGCGCCGGCCATCGGGTGGAGAGGCGCATTCCTTCTTTCCGTCCTTCCGGCACTCCTGGTCGTCGTGATTCGGAAAACCCTCCCGGAATCCGATGTCTGGATCGAACACCGGCGGCAAATGGTTGCGACGGGACGGGAGGTTGTGTCCGGCACCTTCCAGAAGTTCTTTGAACTTTTCTCGCAACGCTATCGGAAGGTATTCCTCTTCTCGCTCGTGCTGGCGACGCTCGATATGTCCGCGTACTGGTTCACGTATTCCTGGCTGCCAGGGTATCTCCACCAGGAGCGGCACTTCTCGATGGCAAAATCTGCGCTCTGGCTCCTCGTCACCCAACTGGGCGGCTTCGTCGGGTATGCAACATTCGGCTTTGTCGCCGATCGGTTCGGACGCCGTCCGGCTTATTCCGCCTACTCCCTTCTGATGGCCATCGGATTAATGATGGTCACGCTTCTCTGGGGAATTATCGCCGAATATCCTTCGGTCATTTTGGTGTTCATGTTCCTGGTCGGCTTTGGAACGGGAATGTTCGGAGGATACGGACCGCTCTTTTCCGAACTGTTCCCGACGTCGGTGCGCAGTACCGCCATGGGTTCCGCATTTAATCTTGCGCGAGGAGTCCAGTTCTTTACGCCTGTGGTCATCGCGGTCATTGCGCAATCCTATGGCCTCGCGGGCGGGATTTCCCTCGCAGCGTTGTTCGCACTCCTTACCGGGATTTGGATCTGGGTGTTTCCGGAAACAAAAGGACAACGGATTGTCATTTGACGAAAGGACCGGCATGTTCCGAGCAGCGTTGCTTCTTCTCCTCTCTTCCTCGCTGGCGACACCGCTTCACGCCCAGGATCGGCCTCATGGAGACGCCATGCATCTCAACAAGGGCGGCTATTACGAGCGACGCGGTTTCGACGTCATGCTCTTCGATGATTTTTATCCCGAAGGACATCAGGGTGGCCTGACCATCATTCAGGCGGGAACCCGTGTCGCGGCGAATGGCGATGTCCGGCTTGAACCGACTCCGGGCCAATGGTCGCCGATTCCTGTCGTGCGGAAGAGAAGTGTCGACACAAGTCGGCAGACCATCATGGTCGAGCTCTCGTATCCTGACAGCGCGCGTGATCGCAAGGGGTTTAATCCGATCGTTTATCCGAATCTGAATTTTTCCTACACGATCCGCGCGTTCCCCGAGGGGGACGGCGTAAGAGTTGTCGTTGACCTTGCCAGACCGCTTCCGGATGGTTGGGGTGGAACAGTGGGGTTCAATCTCGAACTCTTCCCGGGCGGGTTGTTCGGCGAACATTATCTGATGGATGAGAACACCGGACTTTTCCCCCGACAAGCGAATGGACCGACGGTAAAGGACAGCAGTGGCGAGCTCCGCGCCATCCCACTCGCCACCGGACATAGGCTGGTCGTCGCCCCGGGGGAGTTGAACAAAGAGCTGCGCATTTCCTCGTCGGTGAACGAACTTCAGCTCTTCGACGGCAGAGATTTGTATAACAACGGATGGTTCATCGTTCGGTCGACGATCCCCGCCGGCGCAACGCTTCATGCAGTGGACTGGTTCATCACCGGGACCGTGAGCCCGGGATGGACGTACACACCGATCATCCAGGTCTCGCAGGTCGGATATCGCCCCCGCCAGGACAAATTTGCGGTGATCGAACTTGACAAGTCCGCCAATTCCTTTGCGCCGATCGAACTGATCAGGAGAGATGCGAAAGGAGCACGCGTGGTTCGTCGCGACCCCCGGCCACAGCCATGGGGCGATTTTCTTCGCTACCAATACCTCCGTTTCGATTTCAGCGACGTGATCGAACCCGGGCTCTATGAAGTTCGGTACGGCGAGCACACATCGAACGCGTTCGAAATCAAAAATGATGTCTTCGCCCGGGACGTCTGGCAGCCGACGCTGGAATACTTTCTGCCGGTCCAAATGTGCCACATGAAAGTCACCGACCGGTACAAAACGTGGCACGGACTCTGCCATATGGATGACGCCACGATGGCGCCGTTGAATCACAACCATTTCGATGGGTACTATCAGCACAGCTCCACGCTGACGTCAATCAAGCCCGGCGAGCACATTCCCGGCGTGAATATCGGCGGATGGCATGACGCAGGAGATTACGATCTCAGGGTGGAATCGCAGGCGGAAACGGTGTACAAGCTGTCGCTCGCATTCGAAATGTGGGGAATTACCTTTGATGAAACCACCATCGATCAGACATCCCGACGTGTGGAAATCCATGTCCCGGACGGCATGCCGGATCTCCTGCAACAAGTTGAGCACGGGGTCCTTTCCCTTGTCGGGGCCTACGAGTCGATGGGACGCGTCTACCGTGGCATCATTTGTCCCACGCTGCAACAGTACGTCCTTCTTGGGGACGGTTCGACGATGACGGACAATCTCGTCTTTCGTCAGAGCGAAACGGATCCCGTGCTTCACCAACCTCTTCCGAACGATGATCGCCTGTTGTTTACCGAGGAGAATCCGGATCACGAGCTCATTTGTTCCAAGGCGCTCGCCGCGGCGAGCCGGGTACTCCGCGACTCCCAACCTTCCCTCGCGGCAAAGAGTCTCAGCGTCGCCGAGGCCCTCTGGACGCAAAATACCCGGGAGCGGTCGGTCGCGATGATCGATGCAGCGGCGGAGCTTTATCTGACGACGTCGAAGGAGCAGTATCGCACAGCGGTGTTGGCAAACGACAGCCTGTTCCTGAGGCATCCGGAAGCTTGTGCCGTCGTTCTGGGAAGAATCGTCAAGGCATTGAATGACCCAGCGTTGACTTCAGCAGTAAGGGGAGTGGTGAAGAAGGCCTACGACCGCACCGTTCAGGAAGAGCGGAAAAATCCGTACGGCGTACCTTACAGACCGCGCATCTGGGGGGCAGGATGGGAGATCCAGGCGTTCGGCGTCAATCAGCTCTTTCTGCACATGGCGTTTCCGGATATTGTCCCTGACACCTATGCAATGAACGCCTTGAATTTTATTCTCGGATGCCATCCGGGTTCGAACACCGCGTCGTTCGCATCAGGCGTCGGCGCCCGCTCCCTCACGGTGGCGTACGGTGTCAATCGCGACGATTGGTCGTACATTCCGGGCGGTGTGGCCAGCGGCACTGCGCTCATCAGGCCGGACCTCCCGGAGCTGAAGACCTGGCCGTATTTCTGGCAGCAGGGAGAGTATGTGATGGGAGGCGGGACGACGGATTTCCTTCTGCTGGCGATAGCAGCCGACAATCAGAGGTAGCCAGATTCGTCAAGGATAGACGGGGAGTATGAAGTAGGACGTATGGAGTAGGAAGAAAGCGGATACGTGTTATCGTGCACCGCCTCCTTCCTGCTTCTTACTTCTTACTTCTTACTTCTTACTCTTAGCCTTTCATAGCAGTTCATCAGCGCCCGCGAGGTGTGGTAATTGCATTTCCAGATCGACGACTTCGGCGATGATACACTCTGCGGCGATGTGTCGATCCCGTCCCAGTACCAGCCGCCGTGTTCGTGATCGATGAGGTATTTTTCCATGTAGTTCCACTGATCGATAAAGTACCGTTCATAGTGCATGGGATCCTTCGGATACCGCTGTGCCATCACGAGGCACGAATTTAAGGTCTCGAGTTGGGCCCACCATTCCTTTGTGTTCCGCACAATGGTCGGCTCCACCTTACCGGCGTAGTAGTACCCACCGTCGAACAACCCTCCATGCTTCTTGTCCCATCCAAACCGCAGTGAATGATCGACCATTTTCTTCGCGATCCGGACTGTTGTCTCATCGTCTTCGAGACCGAGCGTGTGCGAGGCTTCCAGCAGAAGGTACCCGGTCTCAATATCGTGGCCGAACGAGACATGATCGAGTTCGTAATTCTGCTCCCGCTCGTCGTCGCTCGCATCGCGGAAGGAAATCGGGGCCCAGTCTTTCTTGAAAAAAAGGTCCAGGTACCCATCTTTTGTCACCATGGTGTCCCGGATGAGATGCAACATCATTGCAAGGCGATCGTGGACGACGGAATCCGGCCAGACCTGGTACAGTTCGGTGAGTGCTTCAAGAAGATGAATCGAAGAGTTCTGGTCTTTGGGCGGCACCCCCTTGTATCCGTCAGCAAACGGACGTCCTTCTCTTAAGAGGAACTGGAAATAGCCGCCGTTCACAGGATCGTAACTGTGCTTGTCGAGCCATCGGAACGCCGCCTGCGCAAGGTGCAATGCGGACGTATCTCCCCATGCCTTATAGTAGGCGGCCAATCCGTAGATGGCAAAGGCGTTCCCGTAGGCAGTCTTGACGATGACTTCTGGATCCTTGATCACTTCCCCCCGGCGGGTGACCATGTCATAGAACCCCCCGAAGTTCTTATCCCACATGACATCCCGGAGAAACCGGTATCCGTGTTCCGCTGCCCGGTGCAACAATGCCGTGTCGGCATAGTAGTCCTTGCCGTGCGATGCAGACCAGACGAGGCGAGCCTGCGTCACGATCATCTTGTTTTGAGGCCCGTTGAGGTTCCAGGCGGAGTCGAAATCGCTGTAGTACCCTCCGTCCAACGTGTCTTCGCAACGGGGATACCAGAGCGAATATTCTTCGTTCAAGACAGGCCTGATCTGCTTGAAGACTTCACGCAGGGATCGCGCCTCGTGCATTTGCGCTCTGCCGGGGGGAGCCGCGGAGGAAAGATACGGTGCGACGATACCTCCGAGAATCAGGAGGCTGAAGACGGAGAAACTTGCATTCGTGTTCACGTGAGAGTCCCCTTTCGTTCGGCATGCGCATGGATCGGACGATCGAGGATACGAGGAAAATTCAGAAAAGACAACAGCGGTCACATTCTCCACAAGTACTGAAGCTTGACGAAATATTGGCGCGATGTCTGTCGCACGCCGAAGGGGTCGGCAAAATCCGTCAGGCTGTGCGTGGAGCCCGCATAGAAGATGGTGAACGGATTCAGTTTGTAGCTGAAGAGCGGATCGATTTCGATCGATCGGTCAAAATGATTATACTGGCCGATAAGGCGAAGGAAGAGACCGCCTGAAAATTGATAGATGCCGACGCATCGAGCGATGTAGCCGTCGTAAAACAGTTCGTCGGTGATCAGATCCAAAAGCCGCGACCGGGAATACGAAAGATCGACCTCGAGATGCGCCGTCGGTTTTACCGTGAGACTTGTGCTAAAGACATGCCCGTACCCCACCGAAGGATCGTCCACCCGGTGTATGAATTTCCCGATCTGCAAGTCGACCGATGCCTGCAAGGCGCTTGACGGGGAGCTCGAAACCTGGATCTCGCCCCTATTGACACCGTAGAATCGCACTCCGTGGAACAACTCCTCATTATAGAGAAGGTATGTTCCGGAAACGTTCGTCTGGCTTTTCATGGTCACGTTTCCCCCGATCACCGTCCACCGTTCTTTCCTGACGCCGTTCGTATTGAAATGCATCCCCACATCGGCCCAAACATCACCCCTGTCGATGAGGGAACCCGTCGGATAGAACGAATAATCGTGCTCCATCCTCACCGTCCTGAAGTCGTTCGCCGTGACAAACCCGTTTTGCGCCTGGAATGTTGGAGAGAAATCCTGATACGATATCTGAAAGCTGTAGTCCCGTGCGTCGCGACGGAATTCTGTGAACAGGCCTCCCCCGCCGAATGATTCTCCATTGAACGCCTTTGAGTGAGCCGTTATCCCGTAGGTTGTCGTATCGTCGAAGACTGTGGTATCGTTGACTTCTTTTGTCTGAGAGTAGAGTGCCTGTCCCAGAAAGGAATAGTTCTCTCCGAAGAAGAAATTCCAGTCGATCCCTCCCACGTAGTTGTGGGCATCGGAAGAGTTCCTGGTGGAACCGATCATCCCTACGAATGATTGTCTTCCAAAGTCGTACTTCGCGCGAAGCGTGTTGGAGAACGAGCGTACGGAGGATTCGACAAAATCGCTGCCCTCTTCTCCGGGGACGATGTAGGGCGTATTCCGGTCCTCGGCCCCGACGTAGGCAAGCGTCCACCCCCCCGACTTATCGATCGCCTTCGCTGCGCCCAGCGGGTTGTTGATCATCCGTGAATAGAACGCCTGGATTTGCGTGTTGAAAAGATCGGATCCGTCGAGAAAGAACGGGCGCTTCTCAGGATAGAAGATGGCAAACGTGGTGTTCACGCTGATTTGTGTCGCGTCGGACTCGACTTGACTGAAATCCGGATTCACGACTCCTTCGAGCGAGACACTGGGGTCCGGGGTGAACTTGAAACTTCCCCCGACCCTTCCCTTGACCTTCCCTTCGGCAAAATCTGAAGTGGGGTCGCTCTCGTCGGTCAGCGCACCCGACTGATACCCCATCGCGTAGGGAAGGATTTCGAGCGAACTCGTCCCCTGCAGGCCTTGGAAGCCCCGCGCGGTTCCCCCGATGCAAATCGTGCACGGATCGTTCCGGTCAATCGGCGTCCAGGATGTTTGGTACCGGCTGTCGCGTGGAAAATTTCTGATGACCATCAGTGTCCAGTCCTGAACCTTCGTCGAAGGGAAGTGGATGCTCTTAAAGGGGATTGCCATCTCCACTGTATAGCCCGTATCGCTGACGGAGCCCTTGGCCTCCCAAACGGCATCCCAGCTGGCGTCCTCGTTGCTGCCCGTCCGCATCAGGTCACCCTGGATGCCGAGAGGATTCGCCACAAACTCATAGGCACGCTGGTTCGTGCGATACGGGTCGATGGCAACGAACACAAAATCGTCCTGGTAGGCGTTATCCCGGTCCGAGACATGAGCCCGGATCTCAGAAACGGCAGTATCCTCACAGATGAACCCGAAGTAGAGATATTCTTCGCTGTAGAGCATCTTCATCCAGGTTCGTATTCTTGCGGGAGTGTTTTCGCCCGGTTGAATTTCGTACCGGAGTTCAATGGTCGGGGCGGCTTTCCAGAGCGGGTCGCTGAGTCTTCCCGTGATTTGAATGTTCGTCGGGATCTTCACTGCATCGATGACAAATTCTTTCTGATTCTTGGACGGCTGGCTTCTGGCGGGATCGACGGATCCAACGAGGAAAAGAAGGAAGACAAGGCGAGAGGTCGTAACCGAAAGTCTCAAGTTCAGCTCCGGCTTTCTCGTTCTTTACGCCAAATCGTGGCCCAAAGTTGCAGAAATAGTAATTCTCTCGTTACTTTTCCAAGAGGCCCAACCATGACCATCGTTGATCTCAGCCATAGGATTGCCCCCGGTATGCCGGTCTATCCTGGAACCGACCCGCCGGATATTCTCGATACCACTTCGATCGCAATCGAGGGCTTTGCGGAAAAGCGGATAACAATGTTTACGCATACGGGAACGCATATGGACGCTCCTGCCCATATCGTCCCGGGAGCGAAAACGCTCGATCTGTTCGCGGTCGATCAGTTCGTCGGAGCCGGACTGGCTTTGGACGCTTCCGGTGTCGGATCGGAAATATCTGCAAGTTGGCTTCGGGAGGAAGAGAAGGAAATCCGGCGCTGCGAGTTTCTTCTTCTGTACACCGGCTGGTCGCACAAGTGGGGAAGCAAAGGCTACTTCGAAGGGTTCCCGGTTCTGTCCGGTGAGGCGGCATCGTGGCTGACGACACTCGGCCTGAAAGGCATCGGCCTCGATGCCATTTCGATCGACCCTGTGGATGCCACGGAACTTACGATCCACAAGATTCTTCTTGCGAAGGATCTTGTCATCATCGAAAACCTGCTGGGAATCGAACAGCTCATCCGGAGAAATTTTCTTTTTTCCTGTCTGCCCCTCAAAATCGCTGCCGCGGATGGATCGCCCGTTCGGGCCGTCGCCATCATCGACGATTCCGACTTCTCACGGTAGTCTTCACGTTACCCGACACTGCGCAGGATCAGGAATCCCGATGCGACGATGATCGTCGCTCCGACGAGCTTTGTTTTCACACGCTCCTCCTTGAATAATCGCCCGCCGAACAACGTCGCGACCACTATTGATGATCGCTTCACGGCAAGGACAAGCGCGACGGGAGCCAGCGCGGTCGCCTCAAGTTGCAGGTACCGGTAGGCAAGCGTCAAACATGCAACGAGGAGGATCAATCCCCATGTCCCACGGGGTTTGATCATGACACTGACGACATTGATTCTCCTCCATGCAAGGATCGACCCGAACATGAGGCAATACAATGCGTGCTGATACAAGAGGACCACGGCCGGTGGAACCTGCAATCCGAAAACGAGTCTCCGATCGAGAACAGACGAAATTCCGAAAAGAACGAGCGCACCGAATATGGGATAGTGACTTCGTTCCGTCCATGCCGAACGCAGGATATCCTGAAACCGGTGACCGGGCTTGAATTCGAGGATATATGTTCCGACGCCCATCATCAGGATGCCGAGCATTTCCCAACCATGAACGGCCTCGCCTAATACCGGCAGTGCCAGGAATGCCGTGACGGCCGGCGTGAGGCCGAGCAACGGAAGAGCGCTGCTGATCGGATTGGACTTCAGCGCGATCATCACGAGGAGGAAGGCCGACCCCGAGATTACGCTCTTCACGACGATGACCGCGAGCGTTGACACGGGGATGACACTGAGGTCGACCCAGAACACTGCCGTCATTGAAGCAACGCCGATGACGATGGATACCGCGAAGGAGAATTCCAGGGCGGTCATCGAAAACAGGATCCGTTTCTGCGCGACCGCTGCCCCGGCAGAGAACAACGCGGACAGCATGGCAAAGAGAAACCATATCATGCGAATACTCTCACTGTTGATGGAGTGCGCTGCGACCGCCACATCGGACGGAGGCAGAACCGCGATCACACGGCGGCCTGGAGAAAAAGAAAGAAATTCCTCCCCGCTTCTGAACGGACGACGCCCCGTAATGTCGAAAGGAAGTTCCTGTAGTCCTTGTCGAGGAGATTCGCCACCCCGGAACGGAGCACGATCGACATGCCTCCGAGCCCGACCGGCTCGGTCGAGAACTCAACGTCAACACGGACGTGGCCTGCCATCCGCACTTCCCCGGGACCGGGAGAAGCCTGTGTCGCGGCGCAATCCAACGAGACGACGATTGTGCCGGCGGAGGGGATGGCGTGTCGGCCCTCCAGCCGCGCCAGGGGCGGCGGGATTTGCGTAAGATTGGTGTTTGTCCGCGTATCACGTCCTCGGACATACGAGAGTGATGCCCGGAGTCCGCTCCGATCAGCGAGGGCATAGTCGATTGACGCCTCTCCGCCCCACAGCCTTGCCGATCCGATGTTCGCGCTGACCAGTGCCGCCCGTCCGTCGAACGTCCCCGGAAGCGCAGAGACCAGATCATGAAGGATGGTCATGAACGCATCGGCCTGTATGCGGATCCTGTTGGATTGGAATCGCGCTCCAAGATTCAAGCCAACGCTTCGCTCGGGACGAAGCCTCGGGTCCCCGACCAGCACGACACTGCCGAGGTCGATGTACTGGAAACGTTCTTCCAGGGAGGGCGCGCGATAGGCAGTGCCGATCAGAAGAGACATGTTCCATTCCGGTGAAAGGTCAGTCCGTATGCCGCCGTTCAGGCTCCAGGAACTGTTCTTCACCAATCCGGACGTCCACAGATGCTCCCGCGTCGCACTGACGGATGACCCGTCGACCATGTTTACGACATACTCCGGGTTCCACGAATCTGCGTTTGCGACCTGGATCGCATCGTACCGCGCGCCCGCGACAAACGTCAGAGGCGTTTGATGAAGAGGCAATTCGTCTTGTAGCATAGATCCCCGCGCTGAGAAATTTGCTGTCGGGGACGGGTTGCTCGCCTGTCATCGTCATCGTCGACGTATTGCGCTTCTCTCTCCGGCTCCGGAGCGAACGCTGCCAGAAGTCGACGCCGACTGCCAGCACATCGTTTTCCCAGGGTGACAACGTGGCGTTTGCGCCCACGCCGTTCGTTACATGGGTTGCGTGCGGGGTCATCGTCAGAAACGGGCTCTGCACCACGCTGACATTCCTGTCGATCTCCTGATGCGACGCGAGGATCGAAATCAATCCGACATCGTTCCCTGGATTCGGTATTCGATATTCCGCGCTGAAGCACTGGCGGCGAGCAAGGGTATACGTGGCTGTCGCTGCCATGGAAAACGGTGCTCCACCGGGAATTCCGGCGTTCTCCGCCTGCGCACGCTGGAAGCTCAGCGCAAGCGACTGATTGCCGATGGTCCGGAGGCGAAGCGTGCCCGAAAGGGTGAAGTCTCCGAATTGCGAATTCTGCAGAATCCCTGATGGTGTGCGGGTGTTCCCTGCTCTTCGAAACCCTCCGCTCACGCGCCCCGCGAGGCGTTCCGATGTCCCTTCAACGGCGAGATATTGTGAAAACCCGTCATCGACACTCGACGCCCCCGACACGCTCTCGCCGTGAATTTCACCTTGATCATCAAAAGATGGTTGTCTCGTCGTGATCGCCACGATGCCGCCAACTGCTCCTGTACCATAGAGTACGGAGCCGCTTGTTTTGACCGTCTCAATTCGTTCGATATCATTGAGGTTGATCAACGAGAGTGCGCCTGCGATATCGGTTGCCGTTTCGATCCGAATCCCGTCAACCAGACTGACGATGTGCGACTGTTTGAGTCCCCGGATGGAAACCGCGGTCTCCCATGATCCATCGCGGGCAAGCGCGACACCGGGAGTGGTCGAGACGACATCCGGAAGGGACACAGGTCGCATCAGGGCGATGCGGTCTCTCTGCGCGATATCGACAGGGAACGGCGTCGACGCGACGGGTCCGTCGGTCCTTGTGCTTTGTGCGAGGACCTCACCGGTCTGGAACGGCGACGGCTGCATCAGGATGCTGAGGGAATCGACGGAATGAAGGGTCCGGGCAACTCGGAATTCGACGTCGCGGAATCCGATCCGGTGGATAAGCATCGTGTAGACGCCGTCGTTGAGATGTCGGAGAGTGCACTGCCCGACGGAATCAGTAACGCTCCGTTCGCCGGTCTCACGGACCAGGATGGCAGCACCGGGAATTGCCGAATGATCGGGCAGCGCAAGTACCCTCGCGGTAAACAAGCGGTCTGCTCCGCGAGAATGCGCATTCGACGCGAGAAGGACGGAGGCATACAGTACCCCGACAATCCAATGCCGGAGAGGATTGAGCATAGTGACGTCTGACGAAGGAACAATAGGGGAAATGAGAGAGCAGGCTGCACGGACGACGCACGGTGATGAGTGTGACGTTCGACATTACGGCGTGCTCTAATGTGAAGAACAAGTACCTGAAATCCAACTCCGGTCACGCATTGGTGATTTGGCATCTCACCTATGATGAAATTCCGTTTCCTGCTCTACTGCTTTTCGATTCGTCCTTCACTATATTAGATCCGCAGTGTGAAGCTCCTGAAGTGAAAGCGATATGATGCTGTATGAGATCACCCACTCCGGCCGGAGGCAAACGCGGTCCGCCTCCCACGAGTGCCGTTCCGTTGCCTGTAGAGTTCCATCCTTCGATAGAGCCAATCAACCTGCTGAATGACGCAGCCGGGTTGTACTGCTCCACAGCAACGGACAATCCGCTTTCCTTCCTGCAGTACTCTCACGTGGACCGTTCGTTCCTCTCCACGGGCCGAACGTCAGTGTTGTTCCGACGATCCTTCGGATCGCGCATCCCCAATGCGAGCACTCCTATGACGAACAGACAGGATGGATATCCATACCCCGAACAGGAGTTTGCATGGAACAGACACAGACTATCGGTCGTGACGTAAAGGCCATTGATGCCGTTATCGACAGACATCGGGGTCGGCACGGCGAGCTCCTGAGCATTCTGGAAGAAGTCCAGTTGCTCAACGAGAAGAAATTCCTCCCGGAAGAGTCCCTCAATCAGGTCGCGCTCCGAACCGGCGTTCCTCTCGCACGGGTATACAGCGTCGCGACGTTTTACTCCTTCTTCAATCTCAAACCTCAGGGCGAGCACACCATCACCGTGTGCCGCGGCACGGCCTGTCACACCAAAGGCTCGCGCACCCTCCTGGAAGACATCGGACTGATGGTCGGACGAGGGAAAGGCCTTGGAGACGGTGAAGCCACCTATACGACCCCGGATGGTCGGTTCACCATCAGCACAGTCGCCTGTTTCGGTCAATGTGCGCTTGCCCCGGTGGTTGCCATTGACGGCGTTATTCACAGCAACATGACGACGGCCCGCCTTCAGCGGAAATTGAGTGCGATTTCAAAGAGGAGGAAGAACACATGAAGATTGTCGACGCTTCCACCCTCGAGGCGATCCGTCAGAGAGGCCTGAAGAAAATTCTTCCGGACACGCCGAAGATCTCCGTCGGGATGGGCACCTGCGGCATCGGAAACGGAGCGAACGAGGTCTATGACGCATTTCAGCAGGCAATCCAGTCGCGTAAAGCACGGATCGCCCTCTCCAGCACCGGATGCTTCGGATTCTGTTCCGAAGAGACCATCGTGAACTGCTATCTCCCGGGCCAGCCTCTTGTTCTCCTGAAACGTGTTACGACCAAGGATGTCCCGGGGATCGTCGCGAGTCTGGCGAAGGGAATCATGCCGCAGAAGAAGGCCCTGTGCAAGATCGAATCATGGAATTTCTTCACATCGCGGATCGATTTTGGCAAGGGGTTACCGGGGCTCCCGGCATGGAACGAGGTGCCCTTCTTCAAGGGGCAGAAGAAGATCGTGCTTCGCGAAGCAGGACTCATCAATCCGGAGGATATTGAAGAGTACATCGCAGTCGGAGGCTACAGCGCGCTTCACAAAGCACTGACGTCGATGTCACCGGACACGGTTCTCGAAGAGATAAAGAAAGCGAAGTTGCGGGGAAGGGGCGGCGCGGGATTCCCGACCGCCATCAAGTGGGAGATGATGAAGAAGGCCGTCACCGACAAAAAGTATGTCATCTGCAACGCGGATGAGGGTGATCCCGGCGCCTACATGAACCGCAACGAGATCGAAAGCGACCCGCATGCGTTGATCGAGGGGATGATGCTCGGGGCGTACGTGATGGGTTCGGATGAAGGGATTCTGTACATCAGGGCGGAGTATCCTCTTGCGGTTGAGCGATTGAAAAAAGCCATCGCCGCGGCCCGGGAGTACGGTCTTCTCGGAGCGACGATCTTCGGGAAACCCTTCGGCTTCACGCTCTCGTATGTCGAAGGGGCGGGGGCCTTCGTTTGTGGAGAAGAAACCGCTCTTATCGCGTCGATCGAGGGACGGGCGGGCCGGCCGATCCCCCGACCTCCCTACCCTGCGCAAAAGGGGCTCTGGGGAAAACCGACGAACATCAACAACGTTGAAACATGGTTCAACGTCCCCGTGATTGTGAGCATCGGCGGGAACGAGTTCGCGTATTTCGGGACGCAGGCGAGCACGGGCACAAAAGTGTTCTCGCTTGTCGGCAAAGTAAAGAACACCGGCCTCGTCGAGCTCCCGCTCGGGACCCCGCTCGAAACGATCATCTACCAGATGGGTGAGGGGACGGGGACACGGAAAAAGATCCGCGCGGTGCAGACCGGCGGCCCGTCCGGCGGGTGCATTCCCACAGACCATTTCGACACGCCCGTGGACTATGAGTCGCTGACGAAACTCGGCACGATCATGGGTTCGGGGGGAATGGTGGTGATGGATCAGGACAACTGCATGGTCGACGTGGCGCGGTATTTCGTCGGCATCACCTCCGCGGAGTCGTGCGGGAAATGCACACCATGCCGTGAAGGGCTCGCCCAGGCTTTGCTGCTGCTGAACAAGATCACCCGCGGCGAAGCGACCATGGACGATCTCGACACTCTTGAACGGCTCGCGTATGTGATCCGGGATTCGTCGCTGTGCGGCCTCGGACAATCGAGCATCAATCCCGTGCTGACGACGCTGCGGTACTTCCGCGATGAGTACGAGCGCCACATCAAACAAAAACGCTGCAAAGCCGGTGTCTGCGACAACCTGTTCATGGCGTTGTGCGAAAACAGTTGTCCATTGCACATGAACATCCCCGGCTACCTGCAGCTTCTGAAAGAAGGGAGGATCGAGGAAGCGTTCGAGCTCACACTCCGCGACAATCCGCTGCCGGGCACGGTAGGGCGGATTTGCTATTTCCACTGCCAGATGCGGTGCCGCCGGGAAAGTGTGGACGATGCGGTGTCGCAGGGAGAAATCCACCGCTACCTTGCCGACACCATGTACAAGATGGGGAAAGAGAAGGAGGTGTACGGCAGACTTCTCAAAGAGAAGCTCTCCGCGACGGGAAAAAAGATTGCCATCGTTGGGGCAGGGCCTGCGGGACTTACCGCGGCATTTTATCTTGTGCGGCTCGGGCACAGCGTCACGGTCTACGACGGCCATGCAAAAGCGGGCGGCATTCTTCAATACGGCATCCCGGCATACCGGCTGCCGAAAGATGAGCTGAACAAGGAGCTCGAGCTGTTCAGGAAGCTCGGCGTGAAGTTCGTCTTCAATACCCTGGTCGGGAAGGACATCTCGTTCAAAACGATCCAGAAGCAGAACGACGCTGTCTTTATTGCCGTCGGCGCTCAGAAGGATATTGAACTCGAAATCCCCGGCAAGGAGTTCAACGGCGTCTACCAGGGCTACAAATTCCTCGAAGATCTCGGCTTCGGGAGAAAACCCCGCGTGGGGAGAAAAGTCATCATCATCGGTGCGGGAAACGTCGCGATCGATGCGGCGCGGTCGTGCCTCCGACTCGGTTCGGAGGTGTTCATTGTCTATCGCCGCGGACAAGACGAGATGCCGGCGAACTCGCACGAGATCGGCGACGCAATGGACGAGAGCATCCGCTTCCTGTTTATGTCCGCGCCCGGCCGGATTCTCGGCGATGCACGCGGGAGGGTCTCGGGCCTCGAAGTCCACAAAATGAAGTACGACGGGTATGACAGCGGCGGCAGGAAAAGGCCGATCGCGACCGGGGAGACGGCGATTATCGACTGCGATACGATCATCCTCGCGATCGGGGAGAAAGTCGACTTCCCCTCGGCGAAAGACGCGGGCATCGAGTTGCGAAAGAGCGGCGCGATCCGGGCGCATGCCCCATCCTATCAAACCAACGTCGCGAGAGTGTATGCCGGCGGCGACGCAGTCTCGGGTCCGGCAACAGTGTCCGAGGCGATGGGGATTGCGCGTCATGCCGCTGAAGCAATCGATTTCGACCTGATGAAAGAGAAACGGTTCCACCGCCTGTTCCGGGAGTTCGTCTACAAGGATGAAGTGCCGCAGGAGCCGGAAGTGATCAAGAAGATCGAGCCGAAGAAGATTCCGGTGAAGGAACGAATCGCCAACTTCCAGGAAGTGCTCACCGGATACACCGGCGAAGAGGCGCTTCAGGAAGCCGCCCGCTGCCTGCGGTGCGATATCAAGTGCGTGGAATAACAGGACAAGGAACCCAGAGCATGGAAACCACGATGGTCAGCGTTACAATCAACGGAAGCCAGTACCGTGTTCCCCAGGGCATGACGATCCTTGATGCCTGCAGACAGGCCGGCTTCTCGATACCGACACTTTGCTATCTGGAAGACGTTTCCCGGAACGCCTCGTGCGGCGTCTGTCTCGTCGAAGTCAAGGGGGCGCGGTCGCTCGTCCGCTCCTGTTCCGCATGCGTCTACGAGGGAATCGCGATTGCGACGAACTCCCCGAGGATTCGCGACGCGCGCAAAACCAACGTTGAGCTGCTCCTCGCGAATCATCCAAAGGATTGCCTGTCGTGCCTGCGCAATCAGAACTGTGAGCTGCAGACGCTGGCGGCGGCGCTCGGCGTCAAGGACGACCGGTTCGGACGTACACGCAAGGACCTCTCGCTGGACACCACGTCGCCCGCCCTCATCCGCGATCCCAACAAGTGCATCCTCTGCGCACGGTGCTTTGCCGTGTGCGCGCATGTTCAGACCGTCCATGCCCTCGACTTTTACGGCCGGGGGATCAAGAGCAGGATTTCGACCTACATGGACAAGGGATTGGGGAACGTCGCCTGCACCAACTGCGGCCAGTGCGCGCTCGTGTGTCCGACAGGTGCGATCGTCGAACGCGACGAAACGGACGAAGTGTTTGAGGAGATCGAGAACCCCGAGAAAGTCGTTATAGTTCAGACGGCGCCTGCCATCCGCGTGGGGATCGGCGAAGCGATGGGAATGGATCCTGGCGCGCTCGTTACCGGACAAATGGTGGCGGGGCTGCGGCGGCTCGGTTTCGACAAGGTGTTCGACACGCAATTCACCGCCGATCTTACGATCATGGAAGAAGGACACGAGCTGATCCAGCGAATGCAAGGCAAGGGGGCGTTGCCGATGATCACTTCGTGTTCGCCCGGCTGGATCAAATTCGCCGAGCATTTCTTCCCGAATTCGCTCCGGCACCTGTCGACCTGCAAATCACCGCAGCAGATGTTCGGCGCAGTGGCGAAGACTTATTACGCGGCGAAGACGGGGATTGACCCGCGGAAGATGGTGGTGGTTTCCATCATGCCGTGCACAGCAAAGAAGTTCGAGGCAAAGCGACCGGAGATGCGGGGGGCCTTCGACTATTGGAAGGAGAAGCGCGCGTGGTCTGAGGACGATATGTTCTACGATGTCGATTACGTTCTCACGACCCGGGAACTCGCAAGGATGTTCCGCGAGAGCGGAGTGCAGTTCGCATCGCTTCCGGCGGAGGAATTTGATCATCCCCTCGGGGAATCAACGGGTGCAGGAGTCATCTTCGGTGCAACGGGAGGCGTGATGGAAGCGGCGCTCCGCACGGCCTATGAAGTTGTGACCGGTTCTCCGCTTGCGGACATCAACCTCACGGCAGTGCGCGGAATGGAGGGGATCAAGGAAGCGGAGGTGGAGATGAATGGGACGAAAGTCAAGGTGGCAGTAGCCCACTCGCTCAAGAATGCCCGGCACCTGTTCCAGCAGATCGAAGAGGGGAAGTCGCCGTACGCGTTCATTGAGGTGATGACCTGTCCCGGCGGATGTTTGGGTGGCGGAGGTCAGCCGATCCCGACGACGAACGCAATCCGCCAGAAGCGCGCGGATGCCTTGTATGAGGAGGACCGCAACAAGCCGCTGCGCAAGTCGCATGAAAACCCCGAAGTCGCACGGCTCTACGCCGACTTTCTGAAGGAGCCGCTCGGTCACATGTCGCACGAACTCCTGCACACATCGTATGAGAAGCGGGGAATCTTCGTGTGGAACGGCAACGGCGCGAAGAAGAAAGAAGAGGCGCCGACGCAGTGAGACGCCCGATCACGGTATAAGCGGTTCGATCCTGTAGGGCGACCAGTCTGGTCGCCCTACATCCAAGTTCCAGGCTCGCCGGCGTCATTGGAAATTCCTTCTTCCGAATTCCGGGATCCGAATTGTCCATTCCGAGTTCCTCATTCAGCTTCAAGGCAGGGGACGCCAAGTCGGCCTCATATTCCAAACTCCAAATTCCCATTTCGGCGGGGTCTGTCCCCGACCTGACCCCAACCTGACCCCAACCTGGCCCCGACCTGTCCCCGCCCGCACTTTGCCGTTCATTAGCAGATAAATCTGACCATCTGCGTTCTTCGGCGGCAACAGATCACATTGGCTTGACTATCCCCGTTTCGGATCATATGTTTGATTCGGTCCGGCTCCCCTCTCTCTCCTAGCCGGCGGCTCGTTTCCCATGGCCGGAGGCTGCATGGTCGGCATGGAAATCTCGCACTACAGGATCCTCGAACACCTGGGTTCGGGTGGAATGGGAGTCGTTTACAAAGCCCTGGATCTTCGTCTCGATCGTCCCGTTGCCCTCAAATTCCTCTCCCCGTTCCTGACCGCCGATCCCGAAGCCCGACTGCGCTTCATCCGCGAAGCCAAAGCCGCCTCCGCGCTCCAACACAACAACATCTGTACAATTCACGACATCGACCAGGCGCCCGACGGCAGAATGTTCATGGTAATGGACTGCTATCAGGGCGAGACGCTGAAAAACAGGATCGAACGATCTTCGATGCCGGTCGACGAGGTGGTCCGCGTTGCCACCCAGCTGGCACGCGGACTCGCCAAGGCCCATGAAAACGGGATCATCCATCGCGATATCAAATCGGAAAATATTTTCCTCACGGCCGATGGCATCGTAAAGATCCTGGATTTCGGTCTCGCGAAATTGGCGGGCCAGTCGATGACGCAGGGACAGGGAATCGGTCCGGGAACCGTCGCCGCAATGTCACCGGAACAGGTCGCCAACGACGTGATCGATGCTTCGACGGATATCTGGTCCTTCGGGGTCGTGCTGTATGAAATGCTGACACGCCGGTTGCCGTTTCAAGGACAGCTTGCTGCAGCGATCATGTATGCGATCCTGAACGACGAGCTCCCGCCCGTCTCGTCCCTGGACCCGGACATCCCCGAACCCTTGAGCGATCTCTGTTCCCGCTGCCTCGCGAAAACCCCTTCCGGTCGACCGCACACCATGTATGAGGTTCTCCGGAATCTCGAAGGAGCTCCGGCAAACACAATGCGGCGTGTCGGTGCGTGGACGGCCGGCGTCATCGTTTTCTGCCTCATCGCTGCCGGGGGAGTTTACCTCGTGATCACAACGACGTCGACTCCACCTGAAGTCCGGGCCGCACAGGCGACGCTGGCAATTCTTCAATTCAGGAATTACACGCGCGACACGAATGCGGCGGCATGGCCCGAAGTGGTCCAGTCCATCATGGTGTCCTGCCTGACGGGGGTGGAGGGACTCCGCGTCTACGATCCTGTGGGGTTTAATACCCTCAGGTCGCCGCCGTCAACCGGCCTGCAGGGTTCCGCAACGACCGCCGTCAATCAACATCTTCCCGCAGTTGAATACACCTTCGAAGGGACCATTCTCCACAACGGCGATCGATATGTTCTTCAGTTGAACGTGTGTAAAACCGCGAATCAGGAAGTCCTTGCATCGATCCCCTCGACGATCACGGGCGAAGGTGAAATTCCCCGCGCCGTCGATTCGTTGTCGCTGGCGGGACTCGAAATTATAGAATCCTCCTCGGGGGTGTCGCGCTGGCCGCCCCACCTGCAACCGTGGTGGCCGAAGAGGTTCCTGAGCGTCTATGCGCTGAAAGCATTCAGCCGTGGATGTCGTCTCGCGCTGCGGGGTGGGAACAGCGGTTCCGAAGAGGCATTCCGCCTCGCGATCGCCCTCGATTCCACCTTTATCACTCCCCGAGTCTGGCTTGTCACCCGCCTCGCCGCCCGGGGAGAAAACGCCGAAGCAACCCTGCACCTTCGCACGCTGAATGCGCTCCGCGACTCCGTCAGTCCGTTCGAGCGGGTCACCATTGATTGGGCCACAGCGTGCGTCGCCCGGGATGAGGACCGGGAGATTGCACTGTTGAATTCTGCGCTCGAATACTCACCGGGAAACGCCATCCTGCTCTATAGTCTGGGCCGTACCAAATATATGAAGGGGGACTATCGCGGGTGCGTCGATGTCCTGAAGCCTGTTGCTTCACGGAAATGGGAGTACCCGCCACTCTACCTCCTGCTCGCCCAGTCCGAGGGAATGCTGGACGACTTTGACGATGAGAAGGCGACGCTGCAACAGGTCCTTCCAATGAAGTACGTTGCTCCGGAGGCCCACGCGATGATGGGCACGATTTACCGGCGGGAAGACAATGAAGCCGCCGCGACCGCAGAGGACAGTGCGTTTATTCGCGCGACAACCCAGCAGGGGACCCCCATCGGTGCGAGTTTTCAGGCGCTCTCTGACATGAACATCAACGAGGGGTTCATCGATGTGGGAATTTCGTATTACCGACGCGCGCGCGCAGGGACGGCAGAACCTCCCGGGGTTCAATTGGCGACTGCCGACACGCTCTGTGCCCGAGGTGACACACTGTACGCGATCAAGCACCTCGTCCGGGCCCTGGCGCTCGATTCGCTGAACCTGCGCGCAACACTCCTGCTTGCGCAGGCCACCGAGAATGCAAAGCAGCCGATGATCGCATTGCGTTTCTACCGACGCTATATCGCGCTGGATTCGGCTTCGCCGCAAGCCGAATTCGCGCGGGCACGACTTGCCGTTCTCCACCCGTAGTCCCCAGCACACCCACCATCACCGGAGACTTCCATGAAAAGCAGGAAGACAAAGAAAACCGCAACGGCCAGGAAGGCCAGAAGAGCCAGGAAACCCATTCAAACCACTGCGCGTTACGTTTACTGGTACGGAGTGGCCCACCCACAGTTCGGGCTGAAGCTGCTCACGACACCCATGGACGCACTGCCGGAGACGGTGAAGAAGCATTACTTCACGGTCTCTCCTGATGAGATGCAAATCCTCATCGCATATCTGAACAGCGGGAAAGAATATCAACTCACCGGACGTCAGTTGCTCCAGGGAATTTGTGATCTCGAGGTTCGAAACCCCAGGAAGGAACTTTCCCCGAGGCCGGCTGAAAACCCCGCAGCAACGACAGGTTCGGGAGGAACGGCCTTCGCCGCGGGGATACCCATCGAAAAGGTTCCGCCGAATCCTCCACCCCCGTGGGGTTGAGCCACGACGGACCAACCAGAAAGCACGACATGACAGAGAGCGATACTCGCACGGATCGGGCGCCGGGAATTCTTTCCGGGGCTGTGCTCGAGCAAGTCACTGATCTCGCGCTGCTTCTCGGCCAGCACTCCGACTTCGAGGAGATGATCCGCCTCGCAACAACGAAAACACTGGCGTTATTCCGGGCGGAAGCGGTGTCGATCGTGATGCTCAATCCGCAGACCCAGCATACGCGGAAGACCATTGCCCTGGCTGCAGGAGGAAAGGGCGATAGACGTCTCCATCTGGTCCACACGACGCTCATCGGGTGGTCGCTCCGCGAAAAGCAACCGTTTCTGACGCCCGATTTGACTAACGACGTGCGCTTCCAGAACGTCAACGTCCGTGAGGCACCCTATGGGTCGGCGATGTGCGTCCCGATGCAGCTCGGGGGATCGACTGTCGGACATGTCATCGTGCTCGCGGCGCGCGGCGGCCCCGTCTACGGACATCCGGATGTCGTTGCCCTCGAACGTCTCTCTGCCGTCTGCGCCCCTTTTCTCGGGAACACACAGGCGTTGATCAAGCATTTCTCCGCTGCCCTGCCCGACGATGTTCTGAGTTCCTCGTATGAACCTCTCGGTCTCATCGGTCGGAGCAGGGCATTTCATTCACTCCTCAGAGCGATCAGTGCCGCTTCGCGGTGTGATGTCAGGGTATTTATCGAAGGAGAAAGCGGAACAGGAAAGGAACGCGTCGCCCACGCCATCCATGCGACCAGCGCCCGAAACGCGCAGCGTTTCGTTGCGATCGACTGCGGGGCGATCCCGCCGCATCTCATCGAAAGCGAGCTCTTCGGACACATCAAGGGGGCATTTACCGGCGCAACGACGAATCGGCGCGGTCTGTTCGAAGAAGCCGATGGCGGCACGCTCTTTCTCGACGAGCTCACGAATCTCTCGTTTGACGTGCAGGCCAAGCTGCTTCGGGTCTTGCAGGAAGGAGAAATCCGCCCGGTGGGCGGCAATCAAATCCGCAAAATCGACGCGCGGATTATCGCGGCCACTAGCGCGTCAACACGGCAGCTCATCGACCAGAAACAGTTCCGCGAGGATCTCTACTATCGTCTCCATGTCTTTCCCATAGCGGTTCCGACGTTGAACGAACGCGCGGACGACATTCCCCTGCTGTTGAGTCATTTCGTTGAACTGTTCGCAGCGGAACAACGGAAGTCCGTCACAGCAGTCGAGCCGGCGCTGATTCGTTTTCTTCAACACCGGAAATGGCGCGGGAATATCCGCGAGCTCGAGAATTTCGCGGAGCGTATCGTTACCCTGGTGCCAGCGGGACAATCGACGATCGACGCCTCGCTCCTGCCTCCCGAAATCGCGAAGGAGTACCGCACGACGCAAGTCGCCAGCGGGGACGGGACGCTTCGACCGCTTGAGGAGATGATCGCCGAACTCGAAGTGCAGAGAATCCGCGAAGCGCTCGAGCGCTATCAATGGAACCAGTCGGAGGCAGCGCGCGCCCTCCGCATCTCCGAGCGGGCGATGCGCTATAAGATGGCGCGACTCGGGATCGTCCGGCTCGACAAATCTTTCCGCCCGTAAGCTTAAGAACAGAAACGACTTTCAGGTTCGACATTTCCGTCGAATTTCTCCCCGACCGTGAGGACATCTGCGGGCGCGAACTTCCCCTTTCTCGACCGTTTTCTGCAGACTCCCCTCTTCCCCTGTTGGCCCGCTTCTTGACCTCTGTCGACGCATGCTTCACTCCCACGATCCCATTCAGTCATACAACATTCGGAGGTTGCCATGCGTACTTCAGTCGTGATCCTCGGCGGATTGTTCATCCTCGCGGGCGTCGCAGCCCAGGCCCAAACCACGCAGATCGAATCGAAGCCATTTCAACACGCCACTGTCGAACAGACCGAAAAGAGTCTCGTGAAAGCATTGGAAAGTAATTCCCCGGGTCTCCAGCTCACGGCCGCCGCGACCATCCGCGAGCTGAAAGCCCTCATGCCGGAACGATCGTTCTCCTCGCTCGTTATCCCGCTTATGCGTGTCGTCAAGGACGAAGGCGCCGATCGCGATGCCAGGATCGTGGCCGCCATCGCTCTGCACGAGCTGCATTCCGAGAAAGGGGACTATGCGATCAAATCGATGGCGGGAGGTACCGCAAATGAACGCTTCGCCTACATCTGCTCCTGGCTGACGGTCTATCGGGTCAAGCAAGGCAATCCGGATTTTGCTGCAAAGGATTCTGCCTCCGTGGCGCAGAATGTCGTTCAGAAGTAGGGCGGGCGACGCATGGGGTGGTATTGGAGGTATCGCGAATGAAGCCGACCGGACCAAAGGTGGTCTGGCCGGCTTCGCGAATTAGAACGAGGCTGCCGTCATCGACGGTTCGTCCGCTGTGATTTGCTCTTCTTCTCTCTTCCTCAAATAGTCGATCGCCGAGAGGGCTGCGATCGTGCCGTCAGCGACCGCCGTGGTGACTTGCCGGTACCGCTTCTGAATGGAATCGCCCGCGGCAAAGACACCGCGGACCGAAGTCTCCAAAGCACTGTTGACCACAATCTCGCCGGCGTCGTTGCGATGGACCATCCCTGCGAAGCGTTCGGTGTTGGGAACGTAACCGACAAAAATGAAGACGCCGTCAATCGGCATTTCGGTGATTGCTCCCGAAGGAATGTGGCGCACCTTCACCCGTTCCAACGAATCCGTTCCGAGAAATTCATCGATCGTCGATTCCATGACAAAACTGATTCTGGGATTCGTTCGCGCCTCCTCCACCGCATGCGGAAACGCCTGGAAATGATCGAACTGATGGATGATCGTTACTGAGGCAGCGTACTTCGTCAGCGACACGGCTTCTTCGAGCGCCGAGTTGCCGCCGCCCACAACGATGATCGCCTTATCTTGAAAGAAGTCGCCGTCACACGTCGCACAGTAGGAAATCCCCTGACCCCGAAAGTCCAACTCACCCGGGACGCCCAGGGTGCGCGACTTCCCTCCCGTCGCGAGGATGACCGCGGGGGCAACGAACTGTTCCTTCCCGTCGATCTCGACGAGCTTCTCGTCGTTTCCGAGATCGAGGCGCGTCAACGTGACATTCGACCGGATCTCGCAACCGAAAGCCGACGCTTGTTTTCGCATCGTGGCAGCAAGCTGGTAGCCGCTGATGCTCTCGATGCCGGGGTAATTCGCAATCTCGTGCGTGAGAACCATCTGTCCTCCCACCGCCCCGTCATTCAGAATCAGCGTCTTCTTCTTCCCCCGGGCAAGATACATGCCCGCGGTCAATCCGGCGGGACCAGCGCCGATCACGATAACGTCAAATTCCTGTCTGTTCATGATTCCTGCAACGGTGAAATTCGGTTTCTACAACGTGGCCTTTACCGCAAAGTGCTCGTCGAGAATCTTGGTGACCTGGTCCTTCGTCTGGACGCTGCTCGTGGCCTTCACAACCTTCCCGTCGCGGAAGTAGACCGTAAACGGAAGCCCCCGGAAGTTCCGGCATTCGGGCAGGTTCTTGATCACGTGTGCGTGCGGGGCGTCGAATTCGAGATCGCGGAACGCGACCTGCGAGTATTCCCCACGGATCCCCTCCATGACTTCGTAGACGGGGATGCACATCGGCCCCATGCGCCCGCAACAGATCATGACATTCTTATTGCGAGCGAGGGTGTCTTGAAATTCCTGCTCGGTGCTGATGTGCTCGAGGTTTGTCTGCAGCATGATGCTTCCCTTTCAATCGCTGTTGTTCTCTTGTACGATGCGTTCACCATTTTCCGAACATCGCGCCGACCAGGGCGCCGTAGATCGTACTGATCCATGGGTTGCTGGTAATCGGACAGACCCCTGATTTGCACCCGATGACGCGATAATATGCGTAGCCGGCCGCGGCGCCGAGAACGATCGGCCCCAGCCGCCACGCCCACATGATGAGAGAATCAGTCATCCTTCCGTCCTGGTTGAGTCTCCAGTAAGATGCAACGAGAACAAAGAGGGGTCTCCCCCGAATGATCAAGCGACAATCATCAACGGACAGTCGACAATGGACAACCTGAGGGAACGGGTTCAACGCCGATGACTATTTTTCCGGAAACCGGGATACCTTGCTGCCCCTTTTGCGGCTTCAGTGCATCTTATTATTGAAGTCCCCCACGTTCAATACGAGATGGATCCCTCATGGCTACCAAGCATGCCGTCGTGCGTCAGATCTCCGGTCTTACGTTTGCTGCGAAGGCCGATTCCAATCACTGGGTAACGATGGACGGCCCCGCCAACCTCGGCGGAAGCGATGCTGGGTCGAGGCCGAAGGAACTGCTCCTCTTGGCCCTCGGCGGTTGCACCGGGAGCGATGTTGTGGCAATCCTGAGGAAGAAACGGGTCCCGTTGGAAGGGTTTGAAATACGGCTGTCGGGCGAGGCGCGAGACGAACACCCCCAGATCTTCACTTCGATTCACCTCGAATATATTTTTTCCGGCAAAGACATCCTGCAGGCCGACGTCGAGCGCGCGATCGAGCTCTCAACAACCAAATATTGTTCCGTCTCGGCCATGCTGCGGGAGACGGTGAAGATCACGCATTCGTACACCATAAACCCCTCTGCCACGGCAAACGATTGAGACCTGGATGAAGGGGGCCTTCGCCCCGCTCGCTCGGCGTGTCGACCTTGGGCCGACTTTGCGACGAACTGAATTGACTTTCTCCCCTCTCTACTATACTTTCCATCGTTCCATGGCGGTCCCGGTTCACGTCACCGGAGCTTGTTCCCGGTCCTCATGCGCTTCCAATATTTTCTACACGCTTCAGACTCCCAAGAATCACTTCAGAGGGGTACCCTTATGTCTCCACGCAGATACGTCGTCTTTCTTCTCGCCGTCCTTCTTCTTCCCCTGTCGCTGCAAGCCCGGCAAAAGGAGGCAAAGACGATTGCTCTTCCAGATATCCCGTACACAATGTATACGCTCGACAACGGCCTGAGAGTGATCGTGCATGAGGACCACAAGGCACCGATCGTGGCAGTGAATGTCTGGTACCATGTCGGGTCCAAGAACGAGCGCTTCGGAAAGACCGGGTTTGCGCACCTCTTTGAACATTTGATGTTCAACGGGAGCGAGGACTACAACGATGATTACTTCCAGGAGATGGAGCGGATCGGCGCAACGGATATGAACGGCACGACCAGCGAAGACCGGACGAATTATTTCGAGAATGTCCCGACCTCGGCGTTCGATATCGCACTCTGGATGGAATCGGACCGCATGGGACATTTGCTCGGTGCGATCAATCAGGCAAAGCTCGACGAGCAGCGCGGGGTGGTGCAGAACGAAAAGCGGCAGGGTGAAAACGAGCCGTATGCGATTTCAGACGAGTTGATTACGAAGGCTGTCTGGCCGGCGTCTCATCCCTATGCCCATACTGTCATCGGCTCGATGGAAGATCTGAATGCAGCCTCGCTTGAAGACGTCCGGGAGTGGTTTAAGACATACTACGGAGCGGCGAACGCCGTCCTGAGCATCGCCGGGGACGTAAAACCGGAGAACGTCCTCCAGATGGTGAAGAAGTACTTCGGCGACATTCCTTCCGGTCCCCCGGTGGCGCACTTCAACGCCTGGGTCGAGAAGCGGACCGGGACAATCCGCGAACGCGCGGAAGATCGGGTACCGCAGGCGCGGGTGTACAAAGTGTGGAACGTTCCCGGCTGGGCAACGCAGGACGCACAACAGCTTCAACTCGTCACGTCCCTCCTGACTTCCGGAAAATCGTCGCGGCTCTACAAGCGCCTGGTGTATGACGATCAGAGCGCGACCAACGTTTCCGCCTACCTCGACCGACGAGAGATCGCCAGTCTGTTCGTGATCGAAGCAACGGCGAAACCCGGGGGAGATTTGCAGGCGATCGAAAAAGCCATCGATGAAGAGATGGCGACATTCATCGCAAAGGGCCCCACCGAAGAAGAATTGCAGCGAGCGAAGACCCAGGCGGAAGCGCGGTTTATCCGCGGGATAGAACGAATCGGCGGGTTCGGGGGAAAATCGGACATCCTCGCGCAGAATGCCGTCTTCGCCGGAAGTCCGGATTTCTACAAGACCACGTTCCAATGGATGCGCGCTTCCACGGTGGCGGATATGAAGAAAGCCGCTTCGACATGGCTGACGGACGGGCAATACATCCTCGAGATTTACCCGTTCGCAAACTACTCCACTGCCCCGCCTGACACAACCGTTCGGAAGAAGCTTCCGCTCGCGGGGGAACCACCGGCGGTGCATTTCCCGGCGTTTCAAAAGGCCACACTGTCCAACGGCATGAAGATCATTCTCGCCCAACGCACATCGGTCCCCGTTGTGAATTTTCAGATGCTGTTTGATGCGGGATATGCTTCCGATCATCTTTCTTCCCCCGGCACGGCGTCGCTCGCCATGAACATGCTTGACGAAGGGACGAAGACTCGGACGGCACTCCAGATCAGCGATGAACTCCAATCGCTCGGCGCAACACTGGGCACCGGCTCAGGCATCGACTATTCGTTCGTGACGCTTTCGGCGTTGAAAGCGAACCTCGACCGGACGCTGGACCTGTATGCCGACGTCATCCTGCACCCCTCCTTCCCCGAGAAGGATTTTGAACGCCTCCAGAAGCAAACGATCGCAGGGATCCGCCAGGAACGATCGAGCCCGATTACCATGGGCATCCGCGTCCTGCCGGGACTTCTCTACGGAAAGGACCATGCCTACGGAGAACCGCTGACGGGGTCGGGGTTCGAGGAAACCGTGTCAAAGATGACCCGGGATGACATGGCGAAGTTCCACGACACGTGGCTCAAGCCGAATAACGCAACACTGATAATCGTCGGTGACGCATCGCTGGAAGAAATCGTGCCCAAGCTCGAAACGCTGTTCAAAGCTTGGAAGCCCGGCGACGTTCCAAAGAAGGAAATCCCGAGCGTGGAGCAGCGGAAGACCCCGGTGATGTATGTCATGGATAAGCCTGGCGCCCAACAATCCGTCGTTTTCGCATCGCATCTTACGCTCCCCGTCAACAACCCCGATGAGATCGCGATCAACGCGATGAATACGGTGCTGGGAGGGGCATTCACGTCCCGGCTGAATATGAACCTCCGGGAAGACAAGCACTGGTCGTACGGGGCGGGCAGCGTGCTGCTCGGTACGGGCGGGCAGCGGCCGTTCATCGCCTATGCGCCGGTGCAGGCCGACAAGACCGCGGAGTCCGTAGCCGAAGTGAACAAGGAACTGCATGATGTTGTCGGAAGTAGACCGCCGACACAGGGCGAAGTGACGAAGGTCAAGGAGAACCTGACGCTCGAATTGCCGGGGCTGTGGGAAACCAACAATGCGATCCTTAGCGCGCTGGCCCGCATGGTGCAGTACCACTTACCGGATACGTATTATCAGACGTACCCGGGGAAAGTCTCCGCACTGAGCGTCCAGGACGTCGATCACGCGGCAACCGAGGCCATCCATCCGGAGAGTATCGTCTGGATGATTGTCGGCGATCGCGCGAAAATCGAGAAGCCGCTCCGCGACCTCAACCTCGGAGAGATCCAGTTCATCGACTCCAACGGGAAACTGCTCAAGTAGCCGGTCTGACCATCGCCGGAAATCGAGAGAGGGCGCCACGCACCGGCGCCCTCTGTTGTTATCCCTCCACAATGACGTCGATCGGCAGGAACACCGGGTCCTTCCGGTTCCATTCGTTGATGATGCCGATCGATGTCGATGTCAACACTGCAGTTCTGCGTAGCAGACACTGGCCCGATTGGGTCAGCACATCATGGACGAGGGTCATCCCGGGCTTCAGGTCCTCGAGCGAGACTTTTTTCACGCCGCCCGGAGTATCCGTCCGCCCTGTCAGCATTCGTTCGATGATCCCGACATCGTACTTCCGCGGTTCCAGTTTCATCTTTGCAAGAACTTCCCGCCCTTTGAAGTTCGGCGTGGTCCTGCGCTGGAGATCAATCAGAATGTGGAGCAACCGTGCTCCGAGGGGGATGTCGAACCCGCGTGTGGTGTCGCCTTTCGGTTCCCCCTGTCCGTCAAAATCTCTTTCCTGGAACCGGATGATGCGCGCAACGGTGTCGAACCGGGGGATCTTCTCCAGTATGGCCGCCGTCATGAGGTGATGGTTCATCGCCGCGGGAAACCGTTCAAGCCCGCGGAGGCCGAATTTGTTGACGGCAACCTGGACGGAAAAGGGAAGTGTGGCCAGACCGAAGCTAGAAGAGGTCGAGTGCGCAGGCAATTTCCCATTGTTCCCGTGCGCGACCCCTTCGAGGAGGGGAAGCATTGCGACGGCCGAGGTTCTTGATTCGCTCCGAATACCCGGCGGCGTCCGGATTGACCTGCACTAGCATATCGCCGAGGATCCTCACTGTTTGCGCGACCGTTCCACCGAGGAGCTCCTTCAACTCCTCGTTCTGCATCTGCAGTTGTTCGCTGAGCCATTTGTTCTTCCGCACAAGATTGTGCCGCGCGATATTTTCCCGGACGACCATGCGCAAGTTCATCGTCCTGCCATGGCTTGCTGACGTACCGGGCGATCCCGCCGGTAGTTGATTGCGCGGAGGGTCGAGTCTCAGGTCAGAAGTACCCGGTCATAAGAATGCGGATGGTATCGGGGTGCCTACGCCCGACGGTTTCCAGCACTTCGACTCCCTGAACCGCTGGCATTCGTTGATCCGAAATCACCAACGCGAACGGACCTTCCGTTGCCAAGGTCGATCTCTATTTGTGAAGAATCCTGAAGGAGTGGGTTTCCACCTCCTCCTGGCGCATCAGCGACTTGAAGGACTGCAGAAGTCCTTCCTCGTCGTCCACATACAGGATTCGGCTATTCGGCACAAAGTCATCCGGACTGAAGTTCATTGGTGTGGCTCCAAGGGTGAAGGTGCATCGTGAACTGCAATTTTTCCCTCCAGAGAGGGACGAGGGTATCAACGACCGGGTCATGCGGGGCGAATGGATCCGATCCTTCCAGGATTTCCGCCAGCTGGAGAATCTGCAAAAGCGTATCGGTTCCCGTTCGTCGATGGTGACGCGCAACTGCCAGCACAATGTCTTTCGGAAGATTCCAGAAGTCGAGCAGGATCGCCCCGACCTGATTGTGGGTGATCCCGAACAGGCGCCGTTCCGTTTCGTAGGAGTTCATGGTGCCGAGGGTTCGTTCGTCGGTGAACTGGCCATACCGCCTGGGTTCCGTCCGCAGACGGAAGGCATAGCCGATATCCTGAAGGAGCGAACAGGTGAACGCGAGATTCGATGGTCCGAACCCGGTCCACTTTTCGGCAATCTTCCTGGCGATGGTTGCCCGATTAAACGCAAGCGTCCAGAGATCTTCGATTTGCTTGAGGACGGCGGTTTCCTCGATGCCGTTCGACAATGCCTGGAACGCCTCGAGAGAGGCGACGAGGCCTGCGAGATATTCTGTTCCGATGAACACGATGGCTTCACGGACATCAGTCACCGGCTTTCGCACTGCGAAAAACACGGAATTGGATACCCGGAGAAGTTTTGCGACGATGGGTGGGCTCTTTTCCACCTCGCGGGTGAGGTCGACGAGCGAGCTGTCGGACCGGGCGAGCAACGCCTGCACCCGCGCATGGAACTGGGGCGGCTCCGTCATCACGTCAAGCGTTCGAATCATGGTCTCAAGCCGTTGGAACCGTCGTCGTCTTTCTTCTTGATGGATTCCGAAAGAAGTGTCCGCAGCGCCTGGTCGTTCCATGGCTTCATGATGAATTGTTGTGCAAGCCCCCGGGCAAGCGCTTCGACGGCAATGGCTTTGTCCTCATACCCGCTGAGGATCATCCGGATCGCTTCCGGCTGCTGTCCGCTGACCAGGTTCAGGAATTCCACACCCGTGATCTCCGGCATCCGCATGTCCGAGACGACGACATCCACTGAATTCTTCGCGAGGAATTCCAGCGCCTCCGCGGCCCGCGTAAAGAGGTGCAGCGTGTACCCTTCATGACGGAAGAGACTGCGCAAGGACGCGAGAATCGCTTCTTCATCGTCGACGAAGACCACCGATCTGGGTTTCGCCTCTGCGGCGCTGGTTGCCCGGGCAACCGATGTTGAACCACGATTGGTCATTCCGACGGCTTCCGCACTTCGATTTGTTCAACAGGAAGTTCAATCGTCATTGTTGTCCCGACCCCCTCCTGGCTGTGCGCATGGAGTCTGCCCATGTGTTTTTGAATCAGCGTTGCCGATATCCACAGCCCCAGACCTGTTCCCTTCCCCACCGACTTCGTGGTGAAGAACGGGTCGAAGATCCTTTTGAGATTCGCCGGGCTGATCCCGATTCCCGTGTCCTGGACTTCGACGACGACGGTCGTCTCGCGACGATATGTCCGGATAACAATAGTCCCCTTGTCGCGGATGGCATGCGCGGCATTGACAAGAAGATTCACCATGACCTGTTTGATCTCACCGATGTTGCAGGTGACTTTTGGAATGTCGCCGTACTCACGCTGAATCGTCGCCTTGTACTTGATCTCATTCCATGTGAGTTCAATCGTATCGTCAATTGCGGTATTGAGATCCGCTTCAAAAAAATCATTCCCCGCGATATGCGTGAATCCCCGGAGGCGCTCCACGATACTGCGGATCCGCTCCGTGCCTTCCCTGGTGTGCTTCATCAAGCGCGAGAAGTCTTCGATCAGAAACGGCACATCCGCTGCCCGCTCTGCTTCCAGAGCGTCAGCAAGGCGTGCGGAATATTCCTCGCTGTCCCGGGCCAATTGCGCGAGAGAGTCCCATAGACGCACCAGGTCTTTCATTTCATCGAAGTACTCGGTGAAACGGTTCAGGTTGCTCGAAACGAACGCCAGAGGGTTGTTGATTTCATGCGCGATCCCCGCGGTGAGCTGACCGATGGAGGCAAGCTTCTCCGACTGGACGAGGCCCTCCTGCATCTGGCGCATTTCGGAAAGCGTGCGCTCGAGGTCTGCATTCTGATCGCTCAGACGCCGTTGCAGGGATAACATCTTCTCATCATTCGCGATCCGTTCGGTGATATCATGCATAACCGCGACGATGCGCACTCCCTCGTCGTTGACCAGAAGACTCACGGAAGCTTCCTTGTGGTTCCATCGCCAATCCGACCGGTGGAACCTGAACTGGAGCGATTGCGGCGTGCGCTTGTCCAACAAGCGACGTATCCCTTGAAGAACGGCATCCAGGTCATCGGGATGGACATAGGTGAAGAGGTTCATGCCGACCAATGCATCCGGGTCGTACCCCTCTTGCTTCCAGGAAGCGCTCGCGTAACGGCACATCCCGTCCTGTTCCAGAACAGCGATGAAATCCGCGACATTCTCGGAGATCAGTCGGAAGCGTTCTTCGCTCGAGCGCAGCGCCTCCCGGGCCTCCTCCTGCGTGGTCATATCAAGAATCGATTCGATGGCCCCCGTCACCGATCCGTCATCCGTGCGCAACAGCTTGGCGGTCACATGGAAGTACCGCCGACGCCCATCGAGGGGCTCGCGCACGACGCGGGCGGTGATCAGGTCGCCGTTGCGCTTCACGTCAGAATATTCCGGACCGAGGGGATACGCCGGATGCAACAAATGGTTGACAAGGATCGGGCGACGGGAGCCGTGAAACGGGATCGCATAGGCGAAGTTGCCCTTCCCGAGCATTTCTTTGGCGGACTTCCCCGTCAGAACTTCCATTGCCTGATTCCAGGCGATCACATGACCGGAAAGATTGATCACCATCGTCGCTTCCGGAAAGAACTGTATGATATCCGAGAGTTGTCGCTGTGATTCCCTCGCCATCTCATCGGCCAGTTTCCTTCGCGTGATGTCGTGGCCGATCCCGATCAGCCCGATGATCCTTCCCTGTTCATCACGGAGGGGGACCTTGGACGTTTGAAGCCAGCGTTTTGCTCCTTCTTCTGCAAACACATACTCTTCGCGGTTGACCACAGGGCGACCGGTAGTGATCACCTCCTGGTCATCGGCGACAAATCCCGATGCGATGTCGGCGGGGAAGAGGTCGAAGTCCGTCTTGCCAAGAACCTCGGACTCCGTCGCGGCGCCGATATTGGCAAGATCGGCCTTGTTGGAAAGTGTCTTTCTCCCCTCCGCGTCTTTCGCATAGATCGCGTCCGGCAGATTATCGACCAGGGTCCTGAGGAGAATCCGTTCGTCCAGCAATGCCTTTTCTGCTTTCTTCCGCGGGGTGATATCGCGAAGAATGCCATGCACCGCCACCAGGATTCCGTTTTCGTAGATCCCGATCATCCGGTCGTCCATGCAGACGAGCGATCCGTTTTTGCATTTCCACCAGATCTCGCTGTTGACGATCTCGCCCGAAGGATTGCTCGAAAAGCCCTCGAACCTTTCCTGATAGATCACGTACCCATCTTGCTGCAGAACCTGCGTCAGGAATGGATCCCTTCCCCCATCTCCCGGATATCGTCGACGGTATACCCGAAGACCGATTCAAACGAGGGGTCGAGGTAGGTGAACTCGCGGGTGCCGGCGTCAATGATATAGAGAACATCCCTCGACCCGATCATCAACTTGAGGAATTGATCCGTGGGTTGAACCGCGACAATGTTGCCGGAAGGCGGATGCTCTTCCGAGAAGGAAATCAGCATGCCGAGATCGGGCCCGATGTCGCGAAGGGTCCGTGCGGTGACAGTAACGTTTTTATGGCTCCCTGCCGGCGTGCAGAGGACTTGCACCCCCGCCCAACGCGCTGGCGTGTTCCACAGGTCAACGTCACCGTTGTGTTCGAAGAGGGTATGGGCCAACCGTCCCGTCAGCTGTTCGGCCTGAAATTCTGTGACGCGGAGCGCGTGCGGGTTCGCAAAGCGGATCCTGCCATCAGTATCCACGATGACAATCGCATGTCCGATATCCCGAATGATCTCTTCAAACACATGAAGAGGGTCCATATGGTCCATGGAGTGCGCTCAGATCGTGTCGCATGCACGCCTGCGGATGTGCCCGTGCTTTCTGATGGAGAAACGGCTACCCGACCAACTTCTGGGGCCCTGCATCCATCATTTCATCATCCGTACCGTGATTGGAAATCCACTTCTTCAGGACTGCCTCAAGCGCCATGAGGGTCAGGGGTTTGCTCAAGTAGTCGTCCATCGTCGCTGCCAGACACCGTTCCCGGTCTCCTTCCAGCGAATTGGCCGTCATTGCGACGATTACCGTATGGTGCGCCTCACCTTCAACCGTCCGGATCGCCTGGGTCGTCTCGAAGCCGTCCATTTCCGGCATCTGGCAGTCCATCAGCATCAGCGCGTATTGTTCCCGTTGCGACATCCTCAGCGCAGTCGTTCCGCTTTCGGCGATGTCGGCATCGTACCCGAGCTTTTGGAGCATCCGCACAGCAACCCTCTGGTTGATGACATTGTCCTCGACAACGAGGACCCGCTTCGCCGGCGCCGGTTCACTTTCGACGGAAGTGCGGTGCGGTGAAAGCTGTTCCACGATGGCGGAATGGTCGTCCAACAACGCGGTCACCACACGTTCGAGTTCGGACGGAAGGACAGGCTTTGCGAGCCATCGGATCCCCGGGTCTTTTGTCCGGAGCGCGTTCCTGCCCGCGCCGTTATAGTTCATCCCCACAACGCGGACCGCACTCTCGCCGGGAGCCAACAGGAGAAGTTCCAGGAGCGCATCCGTCGTCGTATCCGCAAGATCGAAGTCCAACAGCATGGCCTCCACGGGGAGACGTTCGGCGCTTCCCTTCAGAATCGTTTTCCCTTCTTCGATTGTCCGGGCGGCGGTCACCTGCGCCCCCCGCGACGTGAGCAGATCGGTGATCGCATCGAGAACCGCCTGATTATCCTCGAGGACGAAAATTTGTTTGCCCTCGAGGGGCTTGTTGTCTCCTGCAATTCGCCGTGCGGGATCGTGCCGGACCCGGATGGTGAAGGTGAATTGACTTCCCCGGCCCGCCTGACCCTGTGCGGAGATCGTTCCGCCCATCCTCTCGACAAGCTGCCGCGAGATCGCCAGCCCGAGCCCGGTACCGCCGAATTTTCGCGTCGTCGATCCGTCCGCCTGGCTGAACGCGCTGAAGAGCCACTGATTCGCATCGGCAGGCAAACCGATCCCCGAATCCGCGACGTTGACCTCCAGCATCAGGGCCTGCTCCACCTGCCGCGCAATGCGTACGCTGACCGAAACGGCTCCGACAGAGGTAAACTTTACGGCATTCCCCAGGATGTTTGTAAGCACCTGACTCACGCGTCCGGGATCGCCGATGACCTCAGCCGGGATCTCGGACGCGACCGCCACCGCAATATCGATGCGTTTGCGATTGGCTTCGGGCGCGATGATGGCAACGGAATCCTCCACGACCGTCCGGATATTGAACCCGACTTCTTCAAGCACAAGTCTGCCGGCTTCGATTTTCGAGAAGTCGAGGATGTCGTTGATAATGCGCAGCAGGGCCTGGCCGCTTTTCCGGATCGTCTCCGCAAACTCCTTCTGGTCTTCGTCGAGCCTCGTGTCCAGGAGCAAATCAGCCATGCCGATAACGCCATTCATCGGCGTCCGGATTTCGTGGCTCATGTTTGCCACGAACTGGGATTTCAGCCGGGAGGCTTTGATGGCTTCCTCACGAGCGGCATCGAGTTCTTTGGTTCTGACAACCAGTGCCGCCGCATGATCATCGCTGCGCCTCTTCGCTGCCAGCAGCTCGTCCGCGTAGCGTTTCAGCTCACGCGATTGCCTCGCCAGCTCCTCTTCGGCCTGCTTTCGCTGGGTGATATCGCGGTAGATCCCGTACACCATGGTGCGGCCGCCGGAGACCGGGATCGGCGTGCCGAGGATCGAAACGTCGACGGGGCTGCCGTCCTTTCTTCGTCGCACCGCCTCGCTCGCAATCCTCTTCCCGCAAAGCACGCGCCGGCTCAGTTCCGCTGCTTCCTCCGCACTCCCCGCCGTCGTAATCAAGCTGTTCAAATTCTGCCCGACGGATTCCTCCTGGCCATAGCCGAAGAGGGTACTGAACTCCGCATTTGCGCGCACGACGGAGTCATGGTCATCCACCAGAACGACGGCCTCGGGCGAGTTCTCGAACAGCCGCTCAAAGTAGGTAATCTGATCGCGGAGCTGGACCTCTGCCCGCTGTCGCTCGACTTCCGCCGATGCACGGCTTGCGAAGAGTCTCAGGATGGACTCGTTGTTTTCGAGATGCGTTGCCGGGGGTTTCGTGTCCATCACGGCAAGCACGCCGAGCTGCCCCCCCGAGGAATCCCGCAATGCGACCCCCATAAAACTCTGGATGTTCTTCCCGCGGAACGGAGGGATATGTTCGAGATTCTGTTCCAGGTTATCGGCGATTTTCGAGAACCCTTCTTCCAGTACCCGGCGCGCACAGGGGTTTTCCTGGACTGGAAAATCGTAGTTCTCTTCACGTGCGCCCTCAGCCCAGATTGCCAGCGTCTTCATGGTCGTGGGCGAGCTTTCGGACAATCCACCGATAAACGCGTACGGAACATGCATTGATGTCGCGATGTGCGAAACGAGGGCCCGGAAAAATTCCTGGCCGATCACCCCCGACGTGCCCTCGACGACAAAATTGAGCGCATCCTGTTTTTGTTTCAGGTCCGTGATGTCTTCCTTGACGGCGACGAAGTGCCGGATATTGCCGTCTTTGTCGACGATCGGAGAAATGATCGCGCGCTCCCAATAGACCTCGCCGTTCTTCTTCTTGTTCCGGAATTCTCCCTTCCACTCCTTTCCCGAAAGAATCGTATCCCAGAGAGTTTTGTATTCTTCCGACGATTTGTCACCGGATTTCAAAATGCGCGGAGTCTTCCCTGTCAACTCCTCCGTCGAATAGCCCGTCAGTGCGCGAAACTTCGGGTTCACATATTCGATATTGCCGGACGGGTCCGCAATGAGCACGGACACCGGGGATTGCTCCACGGCCGTGGAAAGGGTACGGAGCTTCTCTTCGACGGCTTTCCGCTCGGAGATGTCCCGAAGGGTGCCGTCCCACCCCGCCGGCTGTCCGGAATCATCGTACGCCAGCCGGGCATTCATCGACATTCGGGCGTGAGGTCGGTCCCTCCCTTTCAGGAAGAATTCCACATCGTTGAGTTCGTCTGTCTCCACAAGGGAGGTGAAAATCCGACGATATTCCTCCGCGTCAACGAAACAGTCAGCGAAGGGTAGCCCGATCACCTCGCGCGGTGCGAAGCCCGAGAAACGCTCCATCGACGGGCTGATGTCGCTGAGAACGCCGCAGAGGTCGACGTGAAAGAACACGTCCTGGATATTCTCGAAGATCGTCCGATACTTTTTTTCGCTCGCGCGGATCTTCAGTTCCGTTAGGACCTTTTCCCGTTTGTACCGCATTCTTGCCCGGAACCCGAGATAGAACAGGCCGAAGGCCGACAGATAGCCCAGAGCGGCCCACCATTGACGGTACCAGGGGGGCTTGACGCGGACATGCATCTCCATCGGTCTGCTCCACCGATGGTCGGATTGCTTCGCCCGGACCTGCAATGTGAAATCCCCGCTTTCGAGGAGCTGAAGATGAATGTCCGGGGAGATACTCGCCGCAGACCAGATTGTATCGGCACCGAGGACCCTGCTCTCGTACACGATCCTGTCGTGAGGAAATGCGAGCGAGCTGAAGACCGCCGAGAAGTGAGCCCCGTGGTTGAACGTCGCAATTTCCGAACCGGTCGACACCGGCGCACCGTCGACGGTGATCGAGAGAAGAACAGGGCGCGGGGTCCGGCTGATATGCGTCGCAAGGTGCTCGGCCACGGCGAGACCGCCAGCGGTTCCGGCCCAGAGTCGGTTCTTCTTGTCGATCTGAAGGGAGCGATAAGCAACGGTCAGGTTGGGAAGACCGTCGCGCCTGTCGAAGAGTGTGACGGAGGCGTCGCCGTAACGCATGATTCCCCGTTCGGTCCCGCACCAGATGTATCCCGCCCGGTCAAGGCTGATTGCCTTGAGCGGCTCACGCAGCAGTGTTTTAAATGCGGAATCCTGCTCCATTTTCATATCGCGAAACCGGAACAACCCGCGGTTCGAGGCAAGCCAAATGACGGGCCCCGGGGCAGCGGTGAAATCCCTGATCTCAAACCGTGCGTCACCGTGCGCGAAAGCGGGCGGACTGAGGTTTTGAAATCGATCCTCGGCAGGAAGATAACGGTAGAGGAATGCTGTGTCTCCGACACCGCCGGCGAAGAGAGTGCCGGCACTATCCTGTTTTACAACAACCACGTGCGACATTAGTCCGGCTTCACGACCGTACTTTCGCATTCTCCCGTCAGGCCACATTCGCACTAAGCCGGTCACGCCGTCTTCCGTTGCCCAGACACTGCCGTCATTCCAGGAACACAACGCCGTGATCGGTCTGTTCGGTCCCTCCGGGAGCGCATAACGACGGGTTTGACCATTCGCGTGGCGCAAGAGGATGTTATCGTTACTGCAGATCCAGAGCCCATCCCGGGTCGGTGCGATACAGAGAATCACGCCCACGGGTCCGCTATAAATGGCCCGGGGCAGATGGCTCGAATCACCGGGCAGGAACGCAAATACCGTTTGGCCATCGGACGCGAACACGGTGCCGTCGGTCTGCATAGCGAAGGCATCAACGTAATGGGTGGACTGGCTCAGCGAGACTCTCTCAAACTGCAGCTTTTGAAGAATGCTGAATCCTCCGTCTGAAGTGAGGAGGACGCGCCCCTGTTTCGTGAACGCAACACTGTTTACACTGGAAAACGAAAGTTCATCGATCTTCCGTGATTTCGTCAGGGTCCTGTCAAACCAGTAAACTCCTCCATCCCATGTCCCGACGCAAGTACTTCCATCGGGCGCGGTGGCAATCGAGGAGACAAGGCGGACGGGGCTGACTAACGTCATCGCCGCGGATTTACGGCTGTGATCAAGAGTCAACAAATAGAGCCCGTCACTGCATCCAAAAAGGAAACTTCTGTCGGAAATTCGTATTGCCGCGTTGATCGTGTGGCTGCGTTCCTTCTCCGGAGAGAAAAGGGGTTTGAACGCCTGTCCGACCGAATCGAATGCAAAGATGGTTCCCCGTTCGGAAAACGCGATGATTTCTCCGGGGGCGCCCTCGAGAACCATAAATGATCGCAGCCGGTTCGGAGAAGAGAATTCTTTGTCAAATGCGAATCGCTTCAGCCTGCCGTTTTGATATCGGACCACCGCAGCCGGTTCGCTAATCCACCATGATCCGTCCGAAGCCTCGTAGAATGCCTTCGGGTAGATGAGGGATGAATCGGTCCCCCGCCGCGATCCAGAGAGCACGGGGATGTAATCGATTCCGTTCTCTTTGGCCCGCACAATACCTACACCAAGATCCGAGACGACCACCAACGTTCCGTTGCGTGTCAACCGGACATCTTTGACGAAGTTGCTCGGAAGTTCGTTTGAAAAGGCGCGAAATCGAATTCCATCGTACTGCACGAGCCCGGCGTCGGTGCCAATCCAAAGGAACCCGGTCGTATCTTGAACAACGGACTTCGCGAGATTTGTCGGGAGGCCGTCTTCCACGCCGTACACAACGGCGCGATATGACTGAGCAAAAGAGGCGTGGGGGCTAAACCATAGTGCAGCGGAAAGCCCCACGACGGCGAGTCGCCCGTGAAGAAGATGTCTCAAGAAGAAGTGCACGATTTTTTTTCGTTTCCGGATTTCGAACAGCTCATGCGGAGTCAAAGAGGTATTCGGCAGGGAAGGAATGAACAACATCAAGTCCCTGATGGTGATTCATTTGACTCAATCGTTCAAGAACTCCAGGAATAGTCGCAAACTACGTGCCACCAAAGAGTTGACGGGTGGAATCTGGTGTGAGGTAGATACATCGTGGACAATGAGGGGGGAATGGTGCCAAGCGAGCGGTATTGGAAGACCGCAATGGAGACCCGAATCAGACTCGGATAATCCTGCCCTGGATTTGCATCCGACATCAATAATCAAATGAGGGAGCACACGGCACAGTGCACAATATCGACCAGTTGAACAGGTCAGTCCGGCACGCTCAATGGCATAGCGCGTTACCGGGAAGGTTGCGCCCCAGTTCGCCGGTCGTGAAGAGATCGCACTCAGATTGAGGAAGGGAACCACGCCTTGAGAGGCCGGCGTCCATGAGTCGAATTCCGGCAATCGATCACGGGCTCCCTCCGGAACAGATGCCACGATATCCCGGTCGAATCGGGCGGCCTTGTCAGTTGCTTTGTGTCCGCTAATTCACGAATTTACGATGATGATGTCCTTCTTGGGACTCAGTCGGTCCAGCACTCTCCGCATGACAGAGACGTATCCCCGCGGCGATTCCCCAAGCTCGGTATGGTGTTCCCCAGCGCGACGATGATCTGACCCGGAAGCAGACGATCGGGACCAGAAGGCATGTTTGCCGTTTTCCCCGATGCGGTATGGCACTTCACAACGACACGTGATTTCATGAGGTGGGCACTCCGGGGAAAAAACGAATGATGAGTCAAGCGATGGTGGCGATTTCAGAAAGCAGAATCAAGGAGCCCGATGATGCGACGACTGATGCTTGTTGGTATGGCTGTGCTGACGTTCGGCCTCGGCCGCGAAGTTGCCCGATCAGCACCTCCTGAATCCGCCGCCAGGATTCTCAATGCAGCTAAGCTGCAATCCGCCGAAACGCACAGAAATGTGTTTGTCATATTCCATGCTTCGTGGTGCATCTGGTGCCGGCGTCTCGATAGCGTGATCACCCAGGCGGAAGTCAGTCCGTTGATCGACAAATATTTCGTCGTGGTCCATCTCGACGTGCTTGAGCGGGGAGAAAAAAAGGCCATCGAGAACCCCGGCGCCGACCTGTTCCTTCGCAAGCTGGGGGGAGAAAAGTCGGGACTCCCCTTCTATGCATTCCTCGACGCAAAGGGGGAGAAGATCGCCGACTCGAATGTTATGCAGGCCAACACCCAGAACATCGGCTTTCCGGGATCAGAAGAGGAACGTGCGGCGTTCCGAAATCTTCTTTCGCTGAGTGCTCCGACGATGCCTGCCGGAGACCTTGCGAAAATTATGTCGCATTTTGATAAGAGATAACCGGGCAGCGCTCTTGGTATGCTTCATGCATCGGATTTGAACGGAAAACTCTGTTCATCTCCGATCGGAGCAGGATTGTGACCCGAATCTCAATTAGTACCCTCACCATTGCCTTCCTTCTCGCCGGTTGCTCGAGCGGTCACGTCGTTGAAACCCGCTACGGGAGCGGAACGCCGAAAGAAAAATACTCCCTCAACGCCGATTCCCTGAAAGACGGCCCTGGACAGACCTGGTACGATAACGGTCAGCTCCGTCAGGAATTTGAATGGTCCGATGGCCTGGCGAACAGCAAGGTAACGACATGGTACCGAGCGAGCGAGAAACGGACGGAGGAAGAAGTCACGGACGGCCGGCTCAATGGGAAGGGAACCTGGTGGTATACCAACGGCCGGGTATGGCAGGAATTCGAATTCAAAGATGGAAGGTCGACCGGGAAATGGAGCAAATGGTTTAACAACGGCCAAAAATCCGCTGAACTCTCCTTCCGCGATGGTTTCAATGATGGACATTGGACGTCCTGGAGCCGGGAAGGCCAAAAGCTGTCCGAATCGAATTTTCTGGAAGGTGTCCGCGACGGGAAGTGGACCGAATGGTATCTGAACGGACAGAAGAAATCTGAGACGGAATACCGCAAAGGCCTCGCCGACGGAACGTGGACATATTGGACTGACGCTGGTCAGAAATTGAGTGAAGTCCACTACAAAGAAGGGAAACTTGACGGCCACTTTATTTCCTGGGACAAGGATGGCAACAAGCTCACCGAATCGGAGTACAAAGAAGGAGAACGCGTCAAATAGGCCCTAATGGCGGCAGATCGCCACGTGGCTGACATTGTCCACCGATTCTCCAGAGACGGATCAACCTCCCTCTCGCCTCTGTTAATTCCCACCGTTTGCACATCCGATCCCCTTGAGATTTGGCACGTCCCATGCAGGATTGTTTCAGGCGTGCTCTATCCTCTTCCGTCCGAATAATTTAGGGGAGTACCGGTGGTCCGTTTTGCACGATGGATCTTCCTCGCCGTTGCCATTGGTCTTCTTGTTCCTTCGGCAAGCCCCGCGCAAGTGGGCAAGATCATTCTGGATTCACCCGTCAACGGCGCAACCAATCAGGTCGTGAATCCGATGGTGACGTGGTGGACGGATGCCGTGGCGCGGTATTACCGGATCCAGCTCTCCCCTGATTCCGCGTTCGCGACTACGCGGTTGGACACGACGATCACCGCCGATACGACGCAACAGAAACAATCGCTAGGCGTTGGTCTGTTGTTGAACGACACGCTGTACTACTGGCGTGCTGCAGGCAACACGGTCTTCTCCGGAGGAACGCCGGGACCATGGTCGACGATTTTTCACTTTAGAACGATCCCATCCCAACCCTCAGCGCCCACACTTCTCGCGCCGGCATCGGGATCGCAAAACCTTCCGCTCGTGGATACCCTGAAATGGAATGCCGTCGCGATCGCGGACGCGTACCGGATTCAGGTTTCGACATCCTCGGCATTCACATCCCTGCTGATCGATTCGATACAGTCGGAGTCCGCAGGGCAGCAGACCCAGACATTTGTCCTGGGCCCGCTGACAAATGCGGTGACGTACTACTGGCGCGTCTATTCGCGCAACGCGGCAGGACAAAGCGCGGCACCGTCATCCGTCTGGAGTTTCGCGACGATCATCGCTCCGCCAAGCGCTCCGACCCTGGTTGCACCCGCTGCGGGCGCGACGAGCCAGGACACTGCGAACCAAACATTGACGTGGGGGAGCACGTCGCCGGCGTCGTCGACGTACCGTCTTCAGATTGCGACGGATGCGCTCTTCAGCACGCTTGTTGTTGACGACTCGACGATCTCGTCGCCATCCCGGGCACTCTCCCCGCCCCTCAAGACAAATGTCGTTTACTTCTGGCGCGTCCGGGGAAAAAATGCCGGGGGGGTTGGACCGTATTCCGCCGTCCGGTCGTTCTCCTCCGTCCTTCGGCCGCCGGTTCCCGTGTACCCGGCTTCCGGATCCACCAATCTCCCTGTGAGTTTCGCCCTGGACTGGTCTCAGGTTCCGGGCGCGGGATCGTACCGGGTTCAGGTCGGGACGAGCACCTCATTCTCGTCGTTCGTCGCAAACACGACGACAACGGGTGACTCGCTCGTCATGGCAGGACTTCTGAACAACACGACATATTACTGGCGAGTCAGTGCAATCGCCGCAGGCGGGGACACGAGCAGGTATCCCGCATCACCGTGGAGCTTCAAGACGATTCCCGCAATCCCTCCCGCCCCGCTGTTGACCACGCCGGCTGCGGGAGCAACAAGCCAGCCCATCACCGGCCTCACTCTGGCGTGGGGCGTTGCACAGGATGCAGCGACGTATCATCTGCAGGTTTCTCAGGACTCGACGTTCGAGAGCATGCCCCTTCTCAACGATTCCACGCTCTCGACGACATCGAAGGCGCTTTCTGCAATACCGATCGTGAACGGCACGACGTACTTCTGGCGCGTGAGCGCAAAGAATGCCGCCGGCATCGGACCCTACTCGTCGGCGCGGGGATTTTCCACGGCCCTTGCACAACCGGCAATTGTCAGTCCGCCGAACAACGGCCAGAATCAAGCTCTCGGCCTGGTGCTCGACTGGACCTCCGTTGCCGGTGCTTCAGCATATCGCATTCAGGTGTCGACCATCAATTCCTTTGTGAGTCTGATCCAGAATCAGGTTGTGCCGGCAGATTCATTCTTGCTCGGCGGACTGTCGAACAATACATCATACTACTGGAGGGTGAGCGCAATTGACGGCATCGGGGATACGAGCGTCTATCCTTCGTCGGGGTGGACATTCAAAACGATCGCATCCCTTCCCGCAGCGCCGGTCCTGAGTCAGCCGCTGGATAACGCAAAAAGTCAGGCAGTTTCAGGTCTGCAGCTGACTTGGAGTGCGGTTCCCACGGCGTCGTCGTATCGAGTGCAGGTCGCGATCGACTCACTTTTCACCGGCGGTTCACTGGTCATCAATGATTCCACGGTCGCATCGGCTTCGCGATCGGTAAGCGGCCTCGCCAGCGGCACACGCTATTACTGGAGGGTCAGTGCGCAGAATGCCGCGGGAACGGGAGACTACTCTCCGATGCGGACGTTCACGACCATGCTCTTGAGCCCTTCCAATCCCGTCCCGACTTCCGGCATCGCCAACCTTCCGCTGGTCACGGCGCTCTCGTGGGACGCTGTCGCCGGAGCCGTCGCGTACAGAGTACAGGCATCGCTTTCGTCGACGTTCGGGACACTCCTCGTGAATTCGCTTGGGTCGCAATCATCATACACCTTCAGCGGCCTGAACTACAATACGAAGTACTACTGGCGGGTGAATGCGCGGAATGCCAACGGTGACACCAGCGCGTATTCCTCAACCTGGAATTTCACGACGCTCCTCGCGACTCCGGTATTGAAGAGCCCGGCGGACGGAGCGATCAATCAACCCGCGAATCCGGTTCTCGCATGGTCGCCGTCCCCGGGGTCGGACAGCAGCATTATCCAGGTTTCGATCGATCCGCTGTTTCAGGGAAGTTCCCTTTCCACTCAAACCGTGCGGGACAGTTCCTTGATGATTGGTCCGCTCCAGGCGGGTCAGGCGTTCTACTGGAGGGTGGGGGCGAAGACAATCAACGGCACGAATACAAGCCCGTTCTCCGCCGCGCGCAGTTTTACGACGGCAATCGACATTCCGGCGATCCCGACGTTGGCTTCACCGATGACCCATTCCGGGGACCAGCCGGTGACCCTGACGTTGTCCTGGAACGCTTCGTTGAATGGGGCCAAGTATTCAGTCGAAGTCGCCCCCTATCCCGACTCGACGTTCATTTCCCCTGTGAACGACACGGCCTATGTAACGGGAACATCCCGGACGATCGCAGGGCTTGAACACTTCGTGAGGTATTTTTGGCGGGTGAGCTCGATGAATGCCTCGGGCACGGCAAAAAGCCTGTACTCTTCCGCGTGGGACTTCACGACTGTCCTCGACACCCCCGGTATCGCGACGCCGCTTTTACCGGCGATGGGGACGCAAAATGTCCCGGACACGGCGTTCATTGCATGGACAAAGGCGCCCCTCGCGTTCAGTTACACGATCGATCTCTCCCGCAATTCATCGATGGTTCCGATCGATCGCTCGGTCTCCGGCATCCCTGACACAGCGACACGCATTGGACCGCTCCAGTCTAATACGCAGTACTTTTGGAGGATAAAAGGAAGTAATCCCTTCGGGACGGGCAAATCGTCGCCGATCTGGAATTTCACGACGATTATCGCCGCCCCCTCTCTGCTCTCGCCGGCGAATGACACTGCCAATGCGCCACAATCGCTCCAGTTCTCCTGGCAAGCCGTCAATGGTGCAGCATGGTATCGACTGCAGGTATCGACGGATTCCCTGTTCCATCTGTTCACGCGGGACGATTCGACGGTTGTTCCTTCGCTGGTTGTCACGGGGCTCTCGACCAGCGCGCGCTATTTCTGGAGAGTCGTCGCATATAGCACACCGGGAGGGATCACGACCTCCGCGACGCGGGCGCTGACAACAACAGTCACCGTCCCGGGCATCCCAGCCCTGAGCCTGCCGGCGCCCAACGCCATCGATCAACCCATTCCCACACTTCTCCAGTGGAGTCCGGCCGTCGGCGCGCTGACGTACCGGGTCCAGTGCGCAACGGATTCGACCTTTGCAGCTCTGTCGTTGGTCCTCGACGATTCAACCGTTACAGGCACGTCGCGCTCGGTCCCGTCGCAGGGAAGCCTGACCCGGTATTTCTGGCGGGTGGACGCGAAGAACGGAAACGGAACGTCAGCCTATTCGGAAATCCGGCAATTTGTCACCGCGATGAACAAACCCGACGTTCCGCAGCTGGCTGCACCGGCCAATGCTTCGGCCGATGTCGCCATCCCGTCGGTGCTCAACTGGTCCGCCGCGCAGCGCGCACAACGCTACCGGCTTCAGGTCTCTCCGTCCGCGACATTTGCGACCGTGTTGATCGACGATTCCACGATCGTGGACCCTCCGTATATTGCGAGCCAGCTTGCGCATAACGCGGGTTATTTTTGGAGAGTGGCGGCGTGGAATCCAGGCGGCTGGAGCGGATTTTCTTCGCCCTGGAGTTTTGTGACCGTTGTCGACACGCCGTCGACGCCATCGCTGGCCGGACCGCTCGACCGGACGACGAACATCGTCTCCGAGGAAGTTCTGACCTGGTCTCCCGCATCACGGGCAGCGCGGTATCATGTTCAGCTCGCCCTGGACAGTCTGTTCGGTCAGCTCCTTGTGAACGATTCGATGGTCACGACGACCGGGCTCCGCGTCGGGCCCTTTGATGCTCTGCCCGGCCTGCTGCAGTACTACTGGCGGGTAAGGGGCGGGAACGGCGCCGGTTGGGGAACATTCTCGCCGACATGGACGTATTGGACAATCATTGGAACGCCCATCCCTCTTTCCCCACCTGACACTGCTGCAGGCGTGGCGACGACGCCGGCGTTGCGGTGGCGGGGGACGACAGGCGCGGGGCGGTATCATCTCCAGCTCGCTGCAACGTCAGAGTTTGCGCCGTTGATCTTCGAGGATTCAACGCATGCGGATACCGTCCGGACTCCGGGGCATCTGGCGGGAAGTACACGCTACTTCTGGAGAGTATCGGCGACGAACCTCGATGGAAGCAGTACCAGTCCCTATTCCAGCACGAGGCAATTCACAACCGCGCCGGATACACCGCTTGTCCCGACTCTCTCGCTGCCGGCCGCGAATGCCATCGACGTCGCGACGACCGCACGTTTTTCCTGGAAGCCGGCGCAGTTCGCGACCTCGTATCAGATTCAGGTCGCGACGGACTCCCTGTTTGTCTCACCCGTCATCGATAATATGAATTCGACGGACACCATGTTGACGTACGGACCTCTCGCCGGGCTCAGGAGATACTACTGGCGCGTCCGGGGAATGAATGCCGGCGTCAACGGCGCGTATTCGGGGGCGCGTGCGCTCACGACCACCATCGGCATCCCTGCCGTGATCGCGCCGCAGGATCATTCCGTGAATCAACCGCTCTCCGTGCCGCTTTCCTGGTCCGCCGTGGATTCGGCATACCGTTACCGGGTACAGTTCTCGCAAGACTCTCTCTTTGCAACAACGATGGTGGATGACTCGATCGTGGCGGCCCCTTCCCGAACAGTCAGCGGCCTGGCATATCTGACGACGTATTACTGGAGGGTTCGCGCCAAGAGCTCGCGGGGGAGCACCGGTTCCTATTCGCCGACCGCATCGTTCACCACGGTGATCCAGGCACCTGCCGTGCCGTCAGTGGTTGCGCCGGGGATCGCGCCGCGCAACGTCTCTGCCCCGGTCGTCTTTGCATGGCATCCTGCGCTCCGCGCCGACTCCTACCGGCTCCAGGTGTCCGCGGGAACCTCGTTCACATCATTCGTGCTCGATGATTCAACGCTGACCGATTCCGTGCAAACCCTCGCGGACCTTCAACCGCTGGCGTGGTATTCCTGGCATGTCAGGGCGGCAAACGCCGGCGGGACATCGGCCTACAGTCCGACGCGTACCTTTAAATCCATCGCCGCGACCCCTGTTCTGAGTGCCCCGGCCAGCGGTGTGACCGACCAGGCAGTCTCCCCGACATTGAGCTGGAACGCCTCTCCCCGGGCAGTGCGGTACCGGATCCAGGCCAGTACCGACTCGCTGTTCAAGACGACGGTCCTCGATGATTCCCTTGTCACGGCGACAACACGGCGCGCCGGACCGCTCGCAAATCTGACACAGTACTATTGGCGCGTCGCGGCGCTCGACACAAATTCCGTGAACCGGTCTGCGTTCTCTGATCCCTGGACCTTCACGACGATCATTGCGGCGCCCACGACTCCCCTTCTCGCCGTTCCGTTGTCCGGCGCAAAGGCGGTGCCCATCCCGCCGTCGCTCACCTGGAGAAAGTCACCCCTCGCATCGCGCTATCGACTGCAGATCGCCACCGATACACTGTTTGCGACCGTCGTCCTGGACGACTCGACCATCGCGGACACGATGAAAACCGTGGACTCGCTCGCCAGCTATACAAAGTACTACTGGCATGTCCGGGCGGCGAATCCCGGGGGAACAAGTTCCTTCAGCGCAACCTGGACCTTCACGACAAAACTGGCGACGCCGGTGCTCACTGCGCCGACGGACAGCGCGTCAGATCAGCCGGTGGCATTGCAGCTTCGATGGTCATCTGTCGCGTCGGCGAAAACGTACCGGGTGCAACTTTCGCCCGATTCAACCTTGCAGACATTGGTCATTGACGACAGCACTGTAACGGCGCCTTCGAAGAGCCTCGTAGGCCTGCAACATGGCGTCGTGTACTATTGGCGCGTCGCGGCAAAGGCGCCGGATGGCACGATGAGCGCGTTCGCGCCGCTGCGGAGGTTCATGACCATCGTCGATACACCTTCGGCAGCAATTGTCCTCAGTCCGCCGAACGGGGCAAAGGATGTTCCGCGAGGGACGACCTTCCAATGGGGGTCTTCGGCGAGGGCGACATCGTACCAATTGGTCGTATGCACCGATTCGCTGTTCAGGAATATCGTCATCAACGACTCTCTGGCACAAGACACCGTGTACCGGCCCGGAGTTCTGGACCCGCTAACGCGTTTCTGGTGGAGAGTTCGGGGAATGAACCGTGCGGGGGGCGGGAAATACTCGCCGTCGGCGCAGTTCGTCACCATGATCACAACCCCGACCCTGACCGCACCGGCCGATTCTGCACAAGCATTGCCGCTTGAAGTCGCGTTCAGCTGGGCAGCGGCGCCCGGTGCCGCGGGGTATCGTTTTCAACTCGCGTCCGATTCCACCTTTGCATCGCTTCTGATCGATGATTCACTTTCAGCCTCTCCGTCAAGATTAGTGCCGGGGCTGCACGCGGCGGTCCGATACTTTTGGCGTGTGGCGGCATTCAACGTTCAGAGCAACGGTGCGTTCACCGAGGCGAGAGAATTTACGACAGCGCTGATTCCCCCGGACGCCCCGCTCCCCATTGGGCCGGTAAGCAGCACATCGGGGATGCCGATCAAGACGACTTTCCGTTGGCATGCAGGTTCGCTCGCGGCGCGGTATCATCTTCAGGTCTCAACGGACTCTCCGTTCCTGACGACGGTATGCGACGATTCGACGATCGCCGACACGTCATACACGGTGGGGCCGTTCCACTATCTGACGAAGTATTACTGGAGAGTGCGATCGCTGAATGCAAAGGGCGCAAGCGTCTTTTCTCCGGTCTGGTCGTTCAGCACGGTCGTCGAGGCCCCGGCACAGCCACAACTGGCGTTTCCTCTGAGCGCGACAACCGGTCAGCCAATCACGCTCAAACTCCGGTGGCACACATCCGATCGGGCGGTGAGCTATCGTCTGCAAGTGTCGACCGATGCGCCGTTCGCGACGACCGTCTTCGACGATTCGACGATCGTCGACACGGTCAAAGAGGTCGGCCCGATGGATAACAGTACGACGTATTACTGGAGGGTTTCCGCGAAGAACGATGGGTGGGTCACGGACTACTCACCGGTGTGGAATTACGTTACTGAAGCACCGCCGCAGAACTACGCGTTGAATCAGAACTATCCGAATCCGTTCAATCCTGCGACCCTTATTCCCTACGAGCTGCCGACGGAAACGGTCGTCACGCTGAAGGTCTACAATGTGCTGGGGCAGGTTGTGCAGGTCTTGATCGATGGGAAGGTGCAGAAGTCGGGGAGATACACTGCCCGGCTCGATGCGACGAACCTGGCAGCGGGGGCATACTTCTACCGATTGACCGCCGGACCCTTTGCGGAAACGAAGAAGCTGCTTGTGATCAAATAGGGACGACAGCCGGAGCATGAGGATCCGAATTGCCCTTTCTTCTGTACGATTCAGGTGGAAGAAATGAGCGTGGCGGCGTATTGAGCGGCACAAGCCGGCAGACGAACCTGCGGGCGTGGGGGGAAGAGCATCGCTGGAGAAATGGAGGAGATCCTCCACCGAGGGTAAGGCCGGCGAGCCCTGTCGTCGAGTCTCTCTTCTTTGCAATAAATGGAGTCTGAAGAGGACGCTCGCAGCTAACGGAGATTGCTTCAAAACCAATGAGGAGCAAGCAGATCGAATGGCGAGGTGCGATGTCGCGTTGCTGAGCCCTGCACAAATTGCGCAGCTGGACAAAAAAACCTCTCGCCTCGTCACCCATGACCTCGATTACGGAAGAGATTGCGGAGAATAGAAGTGGCATGGAATATGCAGAAATGAGAGAATATGAGCAGAGTTAGGACCGGGTGGCCTGGGAAACAGCACTCGGATACGCCGTTTACCCCTCTTCGTTGAATGCAGCGCCGTTCTCTGTTTGAGCGTGCGGTGAGAGGTGCGTCCGATCATTATCGTCATCCAATCGTATGGAGGTTTGTTCCATGAAGACAAGTCTGCTAGTGCTTTTTGGCCTGTTATCGGTGTTCTGTCTTGAGCAATCGAAAGCGCAAATTTCGAATCTCACAGTCAATGGATCTTCGACGAGTTTCTCGATGACATCCGGCGATACCATTCACTGGCACTATAACGTTTCACCGGTTGGAGCAACAACCGTCATTGAGATCTGGCTTGATGTCAACCAGAATGGTGTCATCGATGCGGGGGATGTCCTGTGGCAGGGTTTTCCGCAGACTGACGGCGACCCGAATGGCAACAATGGCCCACCGGACATGGATGGGGTCGCGAATGGCGTCGTTGACATGCAGCAGATGGTCGGGCTTGCCCCCGGGAAGTTTGTCATGAATTTCACCGAAGGGGGTTCGAGTCAGACCATCACCGGAACGATCAATCACCTTGCATCACCGGCGCATACAATCTCCGGGAAAGTCAATGTGCCCGCCGGCAAAAGCGCCGCGAACATCTTCCTTGAAGCGCATCGGGACGGCCATCTCTCTCCGAACTTCTGGGATGCTTCTACCGCAGCAGACGGAACTTATACGATCGAGATGACTGCGGACACCGCGGGAAATCCCTGGAGAGTCAATGTTTCGAACAACCCGTTCTCGCCGGCGTTTATCACGCCGATGCAGCAGGAAGTGAATGTCGTCGGAAATGTCACGGGAGTCAACTTTGATGTTGTTGCAGCGGACGCGCAAGTCGGCGGCTACCTCAAAGATGAATCCGGGGTTCCGATGGTCGGGGAGGACGTTTACCTCAATAGAATGGATGACAGTCAGCATCAGCAGTATTCTGCGCGAACGGATGTCAACGGACTCTTCCGCATCGGTGTTGGAAGCGGCGGTCTCCTTGTAGGAACACAATGGATCCTTACCGTACCAGTAGAGAACTCACAAACGACAGGGAGTCTTCTTACCCCTTGTGCACTGTTCAATTCGTTAAGCGTCGCAGACAGTCTCGTGAGGAATCTGACCGTGTACGGCGTCAATAATACCATTCAAGGGATCGTGCATGTCAACGGCGGGGCTCCCGGGTTCCAGTTCATGGTGTTTGCGATGAATCCTGATTCAGCGTATGGAACCGCCATGTGTGACGCATTGGGGAATTTCACAATTCCGGTCACAAACAAGATCTACAATTACAATATATTCCCGAATCAATTGGGCCCACAGTATTCGGGAGGCACCACGACTGCACACCCAGGAGCCACAGCGGTTCAGGTGAACGTCACGATGACGGGTGTCGACGCTAGCAATCACTCGATCCCGACAGAATACTCTCTGCATCAGAACTATCCAAACCCATTCAATCCGACGACGATTATCGGATACGGGCTTCCACAACGATCCCAGGTGACGCTGGCTGTCTATAACACCCTTGGACAACGCGTGAAGCTCCTTGTCGACGGAGAGACCGAGGCTGGATACCATGAGGCGAAATTCGATGGTGCCGGTTTGTCAAGTGGAGTATATTTCTATCGCATTCAAGCGGGTACGTTTGTTCAGACGAAGAGCTTGATGTTGCTGCGCTAATATCGAAATTCGTACACAGATGCGAAAGGCCCGGGAGTCCCGGGCCCTTTTTTTTTGTCCTGTCCAACCGAACATCATTCGCTCCCTGATATTCCCTTGTCGCCCTGGACAAGCCAGGCGCTCCCTTAGAAGACGTCGATCGATAAGCGCAAACATTCGGGCTGGCTGTTGCGAGAGGAGTAGACCACCGGAGAGCACAGAAGAGAGTGCAACCTGCCACCAGGCACGAAGCATCCTGCTAGTGAGCAGAATGGAGAATTCGGGTTGCACTGAGGATCAGTATTTCGGCAGACTTTTGTCGATCCTCGTCGCCCATGCCTGAACACCGCCAACAAGATTCTTCACGTGCTTGAAGCCGACCCCCTTGAGGAACTTCACCGCTCTCCCGCTCCGCTCCCCGGTCTTGCAGTGCACAACGATCTCCTTCGTGGGAGAGAGCTCCTGCGTCCGTTCGGGCAGCTCGCGCAGCGGTATCAATCGCGCACCGATATTCACGATTTCGTACTCGTGCGGTTCACGCACATCGATCAATTCGAAGTCGTCCCCCCTGTCGAGCTTCGCCTTCAGCTCCTCGACGCTGATCTCGCTGTCGCCGTCTTCGTCGAGACCCGCTGACGACACACCGCAAAATTCCTCGTAGTCGATCAGCTCGTGAATCGTCGGGTGATCGCCGCAGATGGGGCACTCAGGATTCTTCTGCAGTTTCAGTTCGCGGAACGAGAAGCTCAAGGCATCAAAGAGCACCAGCCGGCCGACAAGCGTGTCACCTTTCCCGATGATGATCTTAATGGTCTCGAGCGCCTGAAGCGTGCCGATGATCCCCGGCAGGACTCCGAGGACTCCTCCTTCCGCGCAGCTCGGGATCAGTCCGGGCGGAGGGGGGGTCGGATAGAGACAGCGATAGCACGGGCCGACTTTCGCATCGAAGACGGTGATCTGACCGTCGAACCGGAAAATCGATCCGTAGACGTTCGGCTTCCCGAGCAGGACGCACGCATCATTGACGAGGTAGCGCGTCGCGAAATTGTCCGTCCCATCCACGATCACATCGTAATCGGCAAAAAGCTCCTTCGCATTTTCGGAGGTCAGCCGGGTTTCATGAAGCTCCACCGTGACGTGAGGATTAATCTCGTTCACCGCTTCCCGCGCAGATTCCAGCTTCGACGTTCCGATGTCCGCCGTCGCGTGCAGGATCTGCCGCTGGAGATTCGTCAATTCGACCACGTCGAAGTCCACGATCCCGAGCGTTCCGACGCCTGCGGCGGCAAGGTACATCGCAAGAGGCGATCCCAGCCCGCCCGCCCCGACGATGAGCACCCGCGCCCCCTTAAGTTTTCGCTGTCCCTGCATTCCGACTTCCGGAATGATCAGATGGCGGCTGTACCGGAGGATCTCGTCGTTCTGCAGGCGGGTATCGCGCTCGACGGTCGCAACGGCGCCGGACCCCCCGGCGATGGACGGGACAATGCTCACGGTATCCCGCTCTCCGACGCTGGTCTGCTCGTTCGCCAGATACCGGATGTCCTGGTCATTGACATAAATGTTCACGTATGTCCTCAGGGCTCCCTCATCGGAATACAAATGCTGCCGGATCTTGGAGTATGTTCTGGTCAGGTTCGAAAGGATTTCCTCAACGTTCTTCCCTTCCACCTCGACGCTGCTGAGTTGACCGGTGTACGAACGCAGCGGCGTCGGTATAAAGACTTTTACTGCCATGATTTCTCCTTGACTCTGTTTTTCGAAGCCGAAAGAACCTCCATCGGCCTTTCGTCAAACTGCGTCCTGCTTTCCTGCAGAAGCCACGCAGTAACCTTCCCCGCATGACCATGCAGCACGCTCACGATGACGTACGTAAACCACGGAAGCGCGTGGTCCGTGTCAAATGCCGACGGAAAGGCCGGATGATCAGGATGAGAATGGTAGAACCCAAGCAGTGTCATCCCTCGCTGATCCGCCAACTCCTCAGATCGCCGGTATTGCTCCGGCGTGACGAAGAATCGTCGCCGCCGGTTTTCCTCCTGGCTGTTATCGATTTCGATCACCTCCCGCACGATCGGATCATCGTCGTTGATCGTGCCGACAAGGATCCCACAACACTCTTCCGGATACGTTCGCTCTCCATGCGACTGCAATTTCACCAGGAGGGGTCTTTCGATTTTCATGGTGTCTGTCGTTTCCTCTCTCGGGGCATAGGCCCTGCTCAATGTTCGTCCCAGAATCGCTCTCCGGAATAGCGGTCGCCGCCGTCGGGGAAGATTGTGACGACAACGCCTGCAGAGAGCTGTGTCGCGAGTTGCAGGGATGCAACCATTGCCGCGCCGCTGGAGACTCCGACGTACAATCCCTCCCGGCGCGCCAGCGATCGCACCATGGCGTAGGCATCTTCCGTGGCAACGCTCAGTTGCTGGTCAACAAGAGATGCATCGTAGATCCCGGGGACCAGCGCTGTCGCAAGGTGCTTCATCCCTTCCAGACCGTGCAACGGGGAATCGGGCTCCACCGTCACGAGTCGGACCGCGGAGTTGAGCTCCTTCAGCCGTCGACCCGTGCCGACAAATGTGCCCGTAGTCCCCAGGCCCGCGACGAAATGCGTTACCGCGTGATCCGACTGCTCCCAGATCTCATTCGCTGTCGTCTCGTAATGAGCCCGCCAGTTGGCGTCGTTGTTGTATTGGTCGGGATAGAAATAGCGATCCGGATCGCGACGGACGAGTTCCTTCACCAGCCCCTGTGCACCATCGGTGCCGGACCCGGGATCAGTGAGGATCAGTCCCGCCCCGTAGGCGCGGAGGATCTGCTTCCGTTCCGTGCTCGCATTCGAAGGAAGCGCCAGTGTTACCTTGTACCCCAGGACACAGCCGATCAGCGCGTAGGCGATGCCGGTGTTCCCGCTGGTCGCATCGATGATGGTCTTTTCCTTCGTGAGTGCTCCCGATCGCTCGCCTTCCGCGATCATCGCGAGCGCGGCCCGGTCTTTGACGGATCCACCAGGATTGAACCATTCGGCTTTCGCAAACACTTCGACGTTCGGATTCGCCGGCCGGATATTCTGCATCCGCAACAAGGGCGTATTCCCGATGCGACTCAGAATGGAATGCCTGCCGAAAACCGATCGGGTCGGGCTCGTGACGACCGCGGCCGCCGATTGGCGGGAGTCCTGTTTTGATGTGAGTCGGTACATTTATGCCTGTCGTGACGATGAATACATCAAGCGATTGATCGCGCTTCGTAACGCCATCGCCTCGGCCTCTTCTCTCGACGAGCCCTTCGAGCGCGCGATCACCGCTCCGGGGTCGACATTGTCGATGGTGCAGAGGTACACGTCGCCCAGTCGATAGCTGGTGATGTGCACGGTGTAGGGCGGCACCGATTCCTTCCGCTCCCGATATTCTTCCGGTGTCATGTTCGTCATGGCGTCACCCCTCTGACGACGGGGACATTGACGAGGTTCCCCCACTCGGTCCAGGACCCGTCGTAATTCCGGACGTCGTGGAACCCGAGCAGGTATTTCAAGACAAACCATGTCAGGCTGGAACGTTCGCCGATACGGCAGTACGCGACGACTTTCTTTTCTGGAGTGATTCCGTGAGAAGCATACAGTTCCTCCAGTTCCTGGGCAGTCCGGAAGGTCCCGTCCTCGTTGACATTCTTTCCCCACGGGATGTTGGCGGCCCCGGGGACATGTCCGCCACGCTGGCAAGTTTCGGGGAGGCCGGCGGGGGCCAGAATTTTGCCGGTATATTCGTCATTGGACCGGACGTCGACGAGCGACCACGAATCCCGTTTGCCAATCAGGGTTGAAACATCGTCCGCGTAGGCCCTGAGGGAAAAGTCCGGGTCCGACGCACGATAATTCTTCTTTCGAATTTCCGGGGGATCTTTGGTGAGCGACCTTCCTTCGGCAATCCATTTCCTGCGCCCGCCGTCGATGATTCTCACATCCTTGTGACCGTAGATTTTCAGCTGCCAGAATGCCCAGGCGGCAAACCAGTTATTATTGTCGCCGTAGAGGAGAATGGTTGTCTCATGGTCAATCCCCGTCCCGCCGAGGAGAGTTTCCAATTCAGGTTTTGACACGAGATCACGCCGGGTTTGGTCAGCGAGCTGGGTCTGCCAGTTCCATCCGGACGCACCCGGAATGTGGCCCTCGTCATACGCCTTGGTGTCGACGTCGATCTCGACAACCCTGACCCCGGGGTCATTCCTGTGGAGATCGGCCCAATCAGTTGTGACCAGGACTTCCGGATGGGCAAATCCATTTTTCGGCATCGCGCGTTTTCTCCTTTTGTATGTTCGTTCCCTGCTCTTCCATCAAAACAAAAAACCCCTCATCCGTGTTTGGTGAAGGGTTTCAGGCGATATTCAGTATGAAGAGCACCTAATCGATCAACATACCCCCTCGTGGACACGGCATAATGGCGATTGGAGTACAACATCCGCAATGGATGATGTTCCTTTCGCGTCGTAGAGTTGCTCTCCCGGAGGCCGGGCTGTCGATAGCTTTGTCCATTTGCTTGAATAACGCCTTCTTCGCGGAGAAGGTTCCTGGGCGTTCCGATAGCGGACTTGATTGGCGGAAATTGGAGAAAATTCAGGGATGTGCAGGGGTCTTCTATCACAACCCCACCATTCTCAGCATCTAACTACAGTTTGCTGAATACTGGAGCTCGGTTGTGGCAACAGAAATTCAAGATCCTTGCCAAAGCGAATCAGCCTTCTTTGTGTCAATATTTGCGCCCTTGGGCGACCTGCGCCTTTGCCGCGGAAGAAATGGTGGTGGCGTCTGTCTCCATTCGTGCATTGATTTTCAGAACTGACGGGGCTACATTGCAGGCAAGTCCTTCACCACTCTTCGTCTCAGGCTCACCGTGGCACGGTTGGTTCAACTTCTTTTCGCCCTTCCATTGGTTTTCGTTCCGCTCCATGTTGTTCCGGAGGGACAACATCCTGTTGACCGCGCGCCCGCGGTGGCCGGAGCATTTTACCCGGCTTCTTCCGCTGATCTCGCACAGATGGTGAACGGCCTCTTTTCCCACGCGGTCCATTCCAAGGGACTCAAGAAGATCATCGGTCTCATCGTCCCGCATGCAGGCTACGTGTATTCCGGTCAGGTAGCAGCATCGGGATTCAATCAGATCGACACGAGTAGTGCCTATCAGGATGTCTTCATCATCGGCCCGAGCCACTATGTCGACTTTTCGGGGGCTGCAGTGTATACGAGAGGCGACTTCATTACTCCTCTGGGAAAAGTCACCGTGGACAAGGAAGTCTGCCGGCGTCTCCTGGCCGCGAGTAGAGCATTTACTGACAGGACTGATGTCCAGGAAAAGGAACATTCCGTTGAAGTGGAACTCCCGTTTCTCCAGCAGCTGTTCGGAAGCCGTTTGAGGATCGTTCCGATCGTTGTCGGCGACAACGCTCCGGACGTTCGGGCCGACATTGCCGCCGCTTTGCGGCCATATTTCAACGGTCACAACCTTTTTGTCATCAGTTCGGATTTTTCGCACTACCCGGACTATCGCGACGCGGTCCGTGTCGACAGCGCCACCGCCTCGGCGGTCCTGGCCAACTCACCCGCGACTCTTCAGGAAACGCTCATGCGCAATGACCGCGCAGGGATCCCGAACCTTGCAACCAGCCTTTGCGGCTGGTCTGCAGTATTGACCTTCCTCGCGTTGACCTCGACGACTCCGGGCATCCACTTCGAAAAAGTCCAGTACATGAACTCCGGCGACTCCCCGGTCGGGTCCCGGGAACGCGTGGTCGGATACAATGCGATCGTGGCGTATGATGGCGAAGCGCAGAGCACCGGTCAGGGCTTCGAGTTATCTCCCGGAGACAAAGCCTCCCTCCTCGCGATTGCGCGCCAAAGCCTCGAGCATTGCGTCAGGGCGGGAGGAATTCCGGATATCCCCGAAGCAAGCCTCCCTGTTGCGCTGAGAACCGCCTGCGGTGCGTTTGTGACGCTGAATAAGAACGGGCGATTGCGCGGATGCATCGGAAGGTTCGATCCGGGAGAACCGCTCTACAAGGTTGTTCAGGAGATGACCGTCGCTGCGGCCACGCAGGATTATCGTTTCGATCCCGTGAAGCGCTCAGAGCTGAGCGACATTCGCATTGAGGTCTCGGTGTTAACGCCACTGCGAAAGATCGGATCGATCGAGGAGTTCGACCCGGCACATGACGGCATCTATATGCGCAAGGGGAACAGGTCCGGGACGTTTCTCCCGCAGGTGGCGAAGGAAACCGGCTGGACGAAGGAGCAACTCCTCGGCCATTGCGCCGAGGAAAAGGCCGGGATCGGTTGGGATGGATGGAAGAATGCGGACCTGTACGTCTATGAGGCGATCGTCTTCGGGGAATGAATGTGGATCCCAGCGTCCGGAAGATCAGCATTGCCCTCCTCCTGCTGGGCACGACATCGATCGCCGTCCAGGTTCTCCTCCTTCGCGAATTCATCTCTGCTTCCCACGGGAACGAACTCGTCATCGGAGTCATCCTCGCCCAATGGATGGTCCTGACGGGGATCGGATCGTTGCTGGGAAGGTTTCACACGAACAGTTCTCCGGGGGCAGTGCTTGCACTTGTTGCGCTGCTCCCGGTCGTCATCGTAGTTCTCCTTCGCTCGTTTCGCAGTAGCCTCTTCACTTCAGGGAGCATCCTCGGCTTCACCGAGATCTCCTTCCTCTCATCCGCCCTCCTTGCTCCGTACTGTCTCATGGCGGGATACGGATTCGTTCGGTGCATCTCTGCCCTCCGGGCAATCGGATTGGTTCGGTCCGGGGCGTTTGCGTATGCCTGGGAATCGGCCGGAAGTGTTCTCGGAGGTCTTGTCTTCAACATCCTCCTGATCCGATTCATTGACACGCTTGCCGCCCTCTCGATCCTCGCTGTCATCGATCTCGGCTTCACCGTGTGGTTCTTCCTCCCTTTTCCCCTGATGCGATTTCACAAAGCCCTTCTCTCCGCGGCAATCGTCGCAGCGGGAGGATATGCCGCACTCACGCTCGATCGTACAACGATGGCATGGGCCTTTCCCGGACAAGAGCTCGTGTTTCTCAAAGGGAATCCGTACGGAACGTTGGTGATTACACGGCAGCAGGAGCAACTCAACTTTTACGAAGACAACGTCCTCGCGTTCTCGACCGGCGACCCGATGAGCAACGAGGAGTCCATCCATTTTGCGATGGCCCAGCATCGCAATCCCCAACGGGTTCTCCTCATCGGTGGAGGAATTTCCGGGACGACGCGTGAGGCACTCAAGTACCCGGTTCAACAGCTCGACGTCCTCGAGCAGAATCCCTGGATTCTGCAGATCGGCCGACAATTCACAACGAACCTTGACGATAAAAGAATTCACCTCCTTCACGAAGATGCCCGTTGGTATGTGCGAACAACCGGTAGTCGGTACGATGTCGTGATCGTCAATGTTCCCGACCCATCGACCATCCAGTTGAACCGGTATTTCGCGTTAGAGTTCTTTCGGGACGTGAAGAATATCCTGATGCCCGGCGGGGTCTTCTCCCTGCGCGTTCTTCCGACGACGGAATACGGAGGGGAGCGGTCGCGCGCAATGCTTTCCACGATCTCTGCAACCCTCCATCGCGTGTTCCCTCATGTCCTTCTTCTGCCTGGAAATCGGCACACGTTCCTCTGCGCGGAGGTGCCATTGGATGCCCACATCGCCCGTCTTGTTGCATCAAGGAACATTCCAACGGAGTATGTCAACGCCTACTACATCGACGATACCCTGCTCGAGGCCAGAGCCAGAGATCTTGTGGCCTCGCTGGACCCGGATGCCCCCATGAATGCAGACTTTCGTCCCCTCAGCTATTCCCAGCAGGTGTCGTATTGGGCGAGCTCTTTCGGTTTCGACCCGGTGCCGTGGATCGTGACAGCGGCTACGGCGGTGTTGCTGATCTTCTCCTGGCGTTTTCGGCCGGTCGGATCTGCCGTGCTTGCATCGGGCTTCACAGCAGCATCGGTCGAAATCGTGCTCCTGACGGCATTCCAAATTCTGTATGGGTCGCTCTACGAGATGACGGGGCTTGTGATTACCGCCTTCATGGCGGGATTGGCCCTGGGATCGCTCGCAGCCAGACGATTCGTCCGCCGATCCTCCCTGGCACAGATCATCGCGCTCCAGGGTGTTACGGCGATCGGCTGCGCTCTGCTCCCGAGTGTGATCGTATGGGTTCAACAGGCAAACCTGTCCGCCCTGTCCGGCCATCTGGTATTTGTTGCAGCAACCTTCCTGATCGCAGGGCTAACGGGTTGGCTATTTTCGCTCGCGGTTTCGATCGGATCGGGAGACGAAGCGACACGCGCTTCCGGGCTCTACAGTCTCGATCTCTTGGGCGCATCCGCCGGCGCGCTGCTGACAGGAATCTACATTATCCCTGCGGTCGGGGTCCTGAACTCCAGCGTTGTTGCGTCCTTAGTGTCGGCGGCGGGAGTTGTCATCTGCCTGCTTGCGAAGGGCCAATCCACATCTTCCGAGGGAGCCCATGGCGAGAACTATTCTTGAATCACTTTCGCGTTTCGCGGACCATCGGGATTTCAAGAGGATGACGAAGCGGGAATTCCTCAAGATCGTCGGCGTGGGCGCAGGATGCGCATTGTGCCCGATGTTGTCGCCACCGGCGCGCGCGGCCCAGGGAAAGCCCTGGCGATGGAGCAAAGAGGCGCTGTTTTGTGTCGGTAAGGTTGGATATGTCCAGTGCCAGAAGTGTCCGCATGAATGTGCGCTCGCTCCCGGCGACGTGGGCCGTTGCCGGAACCGGGTGAATTATGACGGCACGGTGTATTCCATCGCCTACGGAAATCCGTGCGCCGTCCACGTCGATCCCATTGAGAAAAAGCCGCTCTTTCATTTCCTCCCCTCGACGCGCTCGTACTCCATCGCCGTTGCGGGATGTAATCTTCGCTGCTTGAACTGTCAGAATTGGGAAATCTCGCAGGTGAGCCCGCACGACACACGGAATTACGACATGATGCCGGACAGCGTTGTGGAAGGAGCGCTGGAGAATCGTTGTGCGACCATCGCGTATACGTACTCCGAACCGACAACGTTCTACGAATATGCGTACGACACCGCAGTCGCAGCGCATGCACGTCACATTCGCAACGTTTGGAAATCCTCCGGGTATATCAACGATGAGCCGTTACGGAAGCTTTGCCGGGTCATCGACGCGGCGAATATCGATCTCAAGAGTTTCGACGAACAGGTGTACCGGGAACTCAATGGCGCAAGTCTCGCCCCTGTCCTGAACACCCTGAAGGTGCTCAAGGCGGAGGGTGTCTGGCTTGAAATCACGAACCTCGTCATCCCCTCCTGGACGGACGACATGGGGATGATCAGGCGAATGGCCGACTGGCTTTGCGCGAACGGGATGCAGGACTGCCCGCTGCATTTCAGTCGATTCATGCCGCTGTACAAACTTCTGCAGCTACCTCTCACGCCGTTATCGACGCTCGCCGCCGCTCGCGAGACGGCGATGAAAGCGGGAATGCGCTACGTCTATATCGGGAACGTCCCTGGACACGAGGCTGAGAATACGCTCTGCCCGCATTGCAGCGCTGTTGTCGTGGAGCGAAAAGGATTCACCGTTGTCAGAAGCGAGCTCGCCGGAGGCAAATGCAAGGCGTGCGGGGCAAAGATCCCGGGAGTGTGGGCTTAGAGAGAGATGGGGGGACGGGGAGACCAATTGTGACTTGTCAATTGTCAAGGGACAACTGATAAGTTAGTTGGAGCTTCAGACTTCGAGCCCCTGAAATTGAGGGACTTCGGACAAAAAAGTAGTCCCCGCAACAACTTCTCGCCGGATAGAGTTGTTTACCAGTTGGCACCTATCACTCACCGCCCCGATCCTTTCGTATGATCCTATTGGTCAATCCCAAGGCCACCAACTGGCATTACCGGATTCCCCTTTCGATCCTGGCAATTGGTGCGTCCATTGAAGGGGCCTATAATTACGAAATCCTCGATGGAAACATCGATTCCTCCCTTCAGGAGACTGTTCTCCAGAAAATCCGCCGGGGCGGTATTCGGTATCTCGGAGTGACGGTCATGCCAGGGCCGCAACTGCACGAGGCCATCCGCATTTCGCAACAGGTCAGGAAATCCCACCCGGAGGTCAGGATCATCTGGGGCGGGTATTTCGCCTCGCTCCATGCTGCCGTCGCGCTGCGATCGGGATACGTCGATTACGTCATCCGCGATCAGGGAGACCTGTCGTTCAAGCGGCTCCTTTCTGTCCTGGAGCAGGGCGGAGCCCTGGATGATATTCCCGGGATATCGTACAACGATCGGGGCATGGCGCGCGACAACCGTTCGCAGGGCATTCTGGATCCCAATACGCTTCCGCCGCTCCCTTATCATCGGGTCGACCTTCCACGGTACGTCGGGAGAACGTACCTGGGCACTCGCACCATAAATTATCATTCGAGTGTCGGCTGTCCGTTCCTTTGCGGCTTCTGCGCCGTCGCGGCGGAATACAAGGCACGATGGATCGGGCTCACCCCAGAACGGATCGCAGACGACCTCCAATGGTTTCGCGACACGTATGACGTCAATGCCGTCGAGTTCCACGATAACAACTTCTTCACCAGCGAGCATCGGACGGCGGAATTCTCCGATCGGATGAAAGACCGGGGAATCCGCTGGTGGGGAGAGGCCCGCCCCGATACGATGCTCAACTACGACAACCGGACGTGGGCGTCGATGCGCGACGCCGGCCTCGCGATGGTCTTTTTCGGCGCCGAGTCCAGTTCATCGGAGGTTCTCCGTCTCATGGAAAAAGGCGGAACGCAGACCGGCGAAACGGTGCTTGCCCTCGTCGAAAAAATGCGGGAGTACCGCATCATCCCTGAATTGTCGTTCGTCCTCGGCGCCCCGACGGCAACGATCGAAGCCGACATCGAAAACGACATCCGCTTCATCCGCAAAATCAAGCAACTCAATCCCGACACCGAGATCATCCTCTACGTGTATTCGCCGGTGCACTTTGAAGAGTCCGATCTCTACCAGGCCGCCGTCAAATTCGACTTTGCGTACCCGAAAACGCTCGAAGACTGGCTCCTGCCTCCCTGGTCCGAACACGACCTGCGAAAGAACCCTGCCGCACCATGGTTGACGAAATCATTGCGAACACGGATCCGGAATTTTGAAAAGGTCCTCAACTCGGCATTTCCGACGATTTCGGATCTCAAACTCACGCCCGGTCAGCGGACGGTGTTGAAATCGCTCGGCCAATGGCGTTACCGCCTGGGTCTCTATCGGGGCCCGCTGGAAATCATGACGGCACAACGGATGTTCCGCTATCGACAACCCGAAATTGAGGGGTTCTAGCATCCCGGAGAAGCGACCCGTATGAATCCATCGGCTGCCGAAGCGAAACGACGCATCCGGTCACTCCTCACGTATCTCCCTCTGCGTCTGCGTGCTGAGCATGCCGTCGCGCGCACTTCCCGCACCTCGCTCTCAGGGTTCACGCTGACTGTCCCCCGGAGCGTGTTCCATCCGAAGTTCTTTCTCTCGACCCGCATTCTCCTCAAGGAACTTGATCGAACGGATCTCACCGGAAAGCACGTTCTCGACATGGGTACCGGCTCGGGAATCCTCGCCCTCGCTGCCGCGAGAAAAGGCGCCAGAGTGCTCGCGGTCGATGTCAACCCGACCGCAGTACGGGCGGCAGAGCAGAATGTTTCTGCAAACGGATTCAGCAATCGCGTCCAGGTAAAACGAAGCGACCTCTTTGAAGCGATTGACGAGGAGACTTTCGATCTGATTGTCTGGAATCCTCCGTTTTACCCAAGGGCGCCCCGGACCGCGGAGCGTGCAGCGTGGGATGCAGGCGACGAGTACCGGACGATCGAGCGATTCGCCGGTAAGGCGCGATTGCACCTCGAGCCACAGGGAGCGTGTCTCATGATCTTCTCCTCCGATATGGACCTCGACGCCATTATGGCGATGTTCCATCGTGAGCATCTCGTATCGGAAAAGAAAACAGTTCACCGCAGGTTCCTGGAAACGTTCGAGGTCCACGTGTTTTCCAAACGCTCCGCGATGTGAGGATTATGCATCCTTCACCGGCACCGGGACGCGCGCCTTCTCGCAATGTCGTCGCCTGGTGGAACGCCGGTCCCGATCTCCGGTCCCGTGGCATGCGCTTGCTACTCCTTGCGGTATGTAGTGCCGCCATTTTTTCCACCGCAATTGTGCAAATGCTGGCAGGAATCCTCGCCGCAACGTTTATCTGGTACCTCGCCACTGGAGCGCGGTATCGATTGCATTGGACGCCTCTCCACACGCCGTTCGCGATTTTTCTCGGGGGACGGATTCTGTCGATCCTTTTCTCCCAGGATCTTGCCCGCAGTCTCCCCGCCCTTTCCATCGAATACATCTACTACCTTCTGTTCTTCATTGCCGCAGAAATCGCGGCGGATGATCCGGTCGGCGGCATACGGGAGACGTCCACGGTGCTCGTCTGGGCATCGAGCGTGGCTGCCGCAATCGGGTGCGCACTAATGTTTTTCAACGTGGCGCCCCGGGCTCAATCAACCACCGCGGGCGCGTATACCCTCGGTGGATTTCTCTGTCTTGTCCTCCCGCTCGCACTCTTCTCACCGCTGTCGCCGACCAGTCGATCTTCCTTCACCCGCTGGGTTCAGGTGTTCTTCCTGTGCCTCGGAATCGTTCTCACGCTCGACCGGCTCCATTGGGTGGGAATGGCGGCGATGCTCCTCCTGGCGGGGATCATGGCATATCGTCGCCTCATCGTCGTCTCGGCAATCCTTGGAGGTGTGCTCTTCGTTCTCTTTCCCTCCGTCAATTATCGCGTCATGGAGCTTTTGCACTTGAGCCAGCACATGACCGGGCGGGACGTGTTGTGGCAGGGGGCGTGGATGCTCTTGGATAAACATCCCCTCGTCGGCTTTGGACCTCGGACGTTCCCCGAGATTTTCCCCCTCTTCGACAAAATGCCGATCCGCGGGGTCGGGAGCTGGCACAATGATTTCCTTCAGGTCTATATGGAAAGCGGGCTCCTGGGCCTCGTTCCCATGGTCTGGCTTGTCGTTGCGGTGGTGAAGAATGGCTGGCAGTCGCTGCGAATGAAGGACGTGACCGATGAGGTGCATCGCGTTCTCCTTCCAGTCTTTCTCTCGCTGGGAATGATGCTGATCCTCGGCGGGATGCTTGACACGATTATCGGGATCCCGTTTCGCATTCTCCTGGGAATCTTTGCTCAGTTGACGGTGTTCGCGCGCTCCGGTGGCAAGGTGCAGCCGGCGTCCATCGTCGAGACTGCGTGAGATTCTCTTCCAATCAGGGTGTTGCGAAGGGGGATTGAAGCCCGTCTTCGGCTGCTCCGGCACGCGTGGAGAGTGTCAGAAGAATCGCAAACATCGCGGCGAGGATGAGAAGACGGGGATACGCGAGAATGATCAGCGCGCCGTCGTCGTAGAAGCGGAGGAAGATGCTGTAAGGAAGAAATCCCATCGTGGCGTAGAGCGCCGCGAAGATGACTCTCGGCCACTGTTCCTCCTTCTCCCCCAGCTCTTTCCAGAGAAGTCCGGCGCCTGCCCAGAGGAGCACACCGTGGTACGTCGCAGTCGCCGGGGCAGCCAGCAAAGCGCCGACCGTCAGCACGCTGACAGCGAGGCCTCCCCCGATAAGGTTGCGGCGCACACGGATCATCGCTCGCGCCATGAACGCAACGATAGCCCACAACGTCAGCCAGGTGAAGATCCAATAGGCAAGCGACGAAGGGAGGAGGGCGTGCGGATGCAATGCGGGATCCTGAAGAAACAGGGAGTGATAGAGACTCGAAAAGGACTGAAACACGGGGCTGAAGGGTGACTGCAGCGTGAGCTCGCCGGCCAGATGGCCGCCCAAAACGGAATACAGGTATTCCTTGTGGAGTTCCCAACCCAGCACGGCGATACTTCCTGCCGTTACGGCGGCGGCGGTCACAACCGCTGCGAAGACGACTCTCCATTCTCGTTTGATGACGAAATAGACCAGCAGGATAGCAGGGAAATACTTCACGGGAATCCACAGGCCGAACAGCATGCCTGCGAGGAGCGGTCGATGAGACTTGTAGAAGAAAAGCCCGAGGATCATCGACAGTGAGAGGAGGATGTATGCCTGGCCGAAACGGAGGCAATTTGCGAGACCGATTCCTGAGAGAAGAACGAGAATCAGGGAACTATTCAACGAGAGTTCGGCCAGACGAGAAAGGAACATCACCGACAGCGCGAGGGCGAGGAGGTTCACTATGGTTGCGATTCTCAGCGCCGTCAACGGAGAGAACAGGCCGAGCGGGGCGCTCACCAAAGCGGTTACCGGGGGGAACGGAGAAAATTTTCCCTGCTGGTGAATGCCCTCCGAATAGATTTGCTCTTGAAACCATGCATCGTCGTACAGGCGGCTGACTTGTCCCCCCGTCAGGACCAGCCTGCCTGCCGTATAGTAGTTCGGGAAATCGGTGTCGATCGTGGTTAGCGCGGGGAGAACCCCGCGGATCAGGAAGGCATAGAAGAGAAACGCCTCGACGAGGAACATCGGCAGCTTGCCGCGTCCAAGGTCGCTCATGCGCGCTCACGGCGGACAAAGGACTCCCGTTCCATTTCCAGCAACGCGTCACGCACCTCCCCTGCGGCAATCGATCGCATGCACAACGCGTCGTACGGGCAGGAAAATTGTTTCGCGTGATAGACGCTCAGGCACGGGCTGCAGGGCAACGCAGCGTAGAGAATGCGGGCATTGCCAAGCGGTGCGTACATCGCGGGAGACTCCGGTCCGAAGAGCGCAACGACAGGCGTCCCCATCGCGGCGGCAAAATGCATGGGCGCACTATCGTTCGTCAGAAGCCACGCGACGCGTTCCAGCAGAGCAAGAAATTCTCCGAGGGAGAGCCGCCCCGCATAATTGCGCGCCCTTCCGGCCAGGGCGGGAGAGTCCTGCAGGAGCCGTTGAACATAGTGACGTTCCGAACGATCGCCTGTCAGGAGGACGATCGTTTCCGGTCTACGGTCGAGATACTCCGCGACCACCGCCGCGAAGCGTTCCAATGGCCATCGACGTTCGAGCGACGTGGTCCCCGCATTCACGTTCACTGCAACGAGTCTCCTCCGATCCACTCCATCCGCCGCGAGCAATTGGTGCAACGAGGCATGCTCCACGGCGGACGGACGCAGCAACGCAATGGTCACGGACCCCGGCCGGGTTGCGCTCCGGGGCAACTGATCGAGGAACAACTCTGTGACATGGACTCCGGGCCGGTACGGCGCCGGATGAGTGATATTGAGTCGTCGCCAACGCGCCGCAAGGTCGTACCCGTATCGTCGCGGGGCGCCGCTCAATGCGCAGAGCAGCGTCGAGAACTTGGAGAAGAATTCCAGGTCGAATACGTCCACCGGTTTCGCCCGGCGAATGATCCGGATCGCGCGAAGGGCGTCAGCGCAGAAGGCGACGAACGACCCGGTACGGAGGGAGAGCACTTCGACCGGAAACGGCGTCCGCTCGAGGAGCGCGCTATTCGAGGAAAACGTGACGAACAGAATCCGTGCGCCGGGCCTGGATTCATTGAGGGCGGCGAGGAACGGGAACGCAAGGAGAATGCTCCCGAGACCGAACATTTTGAGCACCACCACCGCGTCCCCCCGTCGGGCCCCGGAAGAAATTCCGAGGAGGGCCGACAATTGATTCCATCGTCCCACGAGGTGGCACAACGGGATTCCGCCAACCCGGTCGACCCATCGCATGGTTCCGACGGTCATAGGATCTCCGGCCCTTTCCTTTTGAGGACGATCACAAGATGATCGCCCAGGGAACGGAACAGCGGCAGTGTTCCGATGCCCCGATCGATGGCCGAGAGACGGCGGGAGAGATGCGGGTGTCTGCCGATGAAGCCCAGCGACGACGGGAGAGGAGCAACAACGCTGAGTCCGACCACGGCCGTAACGCGAAACCAGGGCCGCGCAGTGTTCCGGACAAACCGTCCGGAGTAATAGAACACCGGGACTTGCCCGTCGCCGACGTTCGCCATGACCGGTTCGCGGTGCCACCGTCGCATGGCCCGCTCCGGTTTCCCCCTGAGCAGGTACGACAACGATTCCCAGAGGGAGTAGCGATTCAAAAGGCACAGGATCGCCGTGCCTCCGGGGGCGAGGATCCGCGCACACTGTGCGATCACCGACGGGAAATCACGGACGTTGTTGAGTGCGGCGAAATTCGAAAGGATGCCCTGGAAGTAGCCCGGGGGGAAACGCGAAAGATCTTCCGCCGCCATGCACCGCACGTCGGCCGTCACGGAACACGCGGCGAGTTTCCTTCGGGCCCTTTCGACCATTCCCGGGGAAGGATCGATCGCCGTGACTGCACATCCGAGACGCGCAAGAAACACGGCGTCTTCCCCGGTGCCGCAGCCGAGATCGAGCACCGTCTCTCCCGTCCCCCATTCCTCGGCCATCATCGCCTGGATGCGTTCGCGCAATTCACGCGCCTCCGGCAGATCGGTAAACACCGAATCATAGGAAGCGGACACTGACGTGAACGGATCCTGTGGTAATGAACTGGTCATTCCGTCACTGAACGATGTGCATGAGTGCCTGCGCGGCCTTTGCCTTCATATAGGACACCGCCGCTTTTCCGAACGAGCGATAGGGCGGCTTCATCAAACGGCTCCATGCCGCCTCGTTGATGACTCTTCGATTGGCAAACCAGTAGAACCGTCGGGAATAGCGGCCGGAAATCCTGATCATCCGGTCGTTCCATTGTTCGAACGGCAGCTGCGGAAGGAGCAACCGGTCTTCGACTTGCCGGTAGAAGGCAGTGCCTTTAATCGGGTATGCGATGGTCGTCAGCACCTGATCGGGGCGACAGAGACGAAGGTGATTGACGGTCTGCTCGATATCCTCCCTCGTCTCGCCCGCATAGCCGAGCATGATGAACATCCCCACCTTGATGCCGTTTTGTTGCGCGAGCTTCGTCATGGCGCGCACCTGTTCGACGCTGACCCTCCTCGACATCGCATCGAGGATGCGTTGCGATCCCGACTCGCTCCCGATCCAGAGCCGCATGCATCCGGAATCCCGGAGCGCATGAACGACCTGCTCATTCATCCTGTCGGCTCTTGTAATGCACTCGTACCGGATCGACAATTGCCGGCGATGAAGTTCTTCGACAAATGCCGTAAGCCACGGGTGGTTGATCGTGAAAACATCGTCGGCGAACCAGAATGCGTCGGGATGATACCGTTCCTGAAGCTGGTGCAATTCCTCGACCACAAGGGACGCCGATCGGCGCCGGTACGATTCACCATAAACGGCGTGACTGCACCACGTACAGGTGAACGGACATCCACGCATTGTGATCATGGAGAGCGACGTGGTTCCATGACGCGACTTCCAGGCGCGGAGATACTCTTCCAGGTCGACCTTCCTGCGGTCGGGGATCGGGAGAACATCAAGGGATGGAAGATGCTCCCGGGGATCGGTGCGCACGAGGACGCCGTCGCGATTCCGGAAGACCACCCCCGGAACGTGCGCAAAGTCCCGTTGTCCGCCCTTCAAGGTCGAAAGGACCTGCTCGGTGGTCAGTTCGCCCTCGCCGATGACGACGAGATCGACGTTCCGGCTGAGAAATTCCTCTGCATAGAATGCTGGTTCCGGTCCGCCGACGATGACAAATGCCCCGTGATTTTTCGCCATCGCCGCCATGGCGAGGGCGTTCGTCTTTGTCATCATGTTCACCGAAATGCCGACGACCGGCGGATGCGACGACTCGAGGAGCCGTTCAAAATCCGCCGGCTCGCGAAATGTCGAATCGAATACCGAAGTCGACCATCCCCGCGCGTCAAGGTATGTCGCGATGGAAAGGATCCCGAGAGGGACGTAGGGCCTCATGACGCGTTGTTCAACCGCATCACGGGAGAGAAGATATCCATGGGTGAGAAGGATGTCGGTCATAGGGTGTGCGGCCGGCGGTCACTTGTTCCGCGTTCCAGGGTGAGGAGACGTCGTTCGACAATCGGAAGCGTAAGCGTATGATATCCCCCGGCCAGGAGCCGGCGCAGCCCCGAAGGGGGAAGCCTGCGCCGCCGATGGAGGAGGTCTGAGGCAAGATCTTTCGCCTGCCACATGCGGAGACGCTTGTGCGCAACGGTGTGCAGCGCCCGATAGAAGTCGGGGGGAAATGCCCCGTGAAACATCATCGCCAGATCCTCGCTGTCTTTCCAGTTCCTTTTCTCTCCCATCTGTTGTTTGACCGTTTCAAAGAAACGCGTGCCCGGGAGCGGATAGGAAACCGAGACGCCGATATCGTCCGGCCTGTTATCGTGCACCATCTGGAGCGTACGTTCGATATCCTCCCGGGTCTCGCCGGGATAGCCGAATTGGAGAAAGTACCCCACTTTCACTCCGGCATGTTTCAGGCGGCGGGTGGCTTCGGCGATTTGTGCAATCGTCGTTCCCTTCTCCATCGCATCGAGGATCTTCTGTGACCCGGATTCCGCGCCCACCCAGACGCTGGCGCACCCGGACCGGGCAAGTTGTTCGATCGTGTCACCTTTCAGAAGAAGGTCGACTCTGGCCTGGCACTTGAACGGAATCACCCTGCCTGTTTTTTCGATCTCCTCCGCAAAGTCCTGGATCCACCCCGGTTTCAGTCCGAAGATGTCGTCGCAAAACCAGACATGGTCGGGACGAAGGTCCCGATGCAGCGCTTGGAGCTCTTCGACAACATTCCCCGGCGATCGTGCATGATAGACCTGGCCGTAGATCGGTTTCGCGCACCAGTTGCAGTGAAACGGGCAGCCGCGGGTCGTCACGATATTCAGGGAGAAGTAGCCGTGACGATTGCGCCACAGGTGCCGGTACGCGTGAAGATCGATCAAATCGCGGGAAGGGAACGGCAGGGCATCCAGGTCGCTGAGAAGTTCACGCGGCGGTGTCATCAGCATCCGTTCCGATCCAAGAAATGCCAACCCCGGGATTGTCTCCCGGTCACCCACGGCACGCAGTTGCCAATCCGCAAGATCCGCGAGCGTGGTTTCACCTTCTCCCAGGATCACCTCGTCTGCGCCCCGATCCAGATACTCCTGAGCATGATCGGCCGCATCGGAGCCGTGGACAACAACGTGACACCCAGCCCGTCGCGCGATATCGATCATTTCAAACGCTGCAGAACGCATCCGGCCGAGACACATTTTCGACAGATAGTTGAAATCATCGTCATAGATCGCGACCACGCGGGGCTGGTGACGCCGGAGGTCCGCGGCAAGGTCGGCCGCGCGATGCGCAAGCATGCTGTCGAACAATGCGACAGCGTACCCGCGGGCCCGGAGGACAGCGGCCGCATACAGTGCCCCGAGCGGCGGGTATGGCATCATGGCCCGGAGCTCTTTCGGATCAAGCCGCAGGAAATAGGAGTGTGTCAGAAGAATGTCGGCCATGTCCGTCTTTACTGACCTGCCAGGTGATACTCACGGAGGTTGTTCCGATAGGCCTCGAGAATCTTCTGCTCAAAATCCCCCAGGTATGCCCGCGATTCCTTCTTCGTCGAGCGGAGGATCCGCTCCCGGGTGTCATCGTCCATGTCGGGGTAGCGCCTCTTCCAGACGAGTCGCATCGCGCGCATCAGGCGATCATCGAGAGCGTCGGCGTCGACGTACGCAAAGAGGCGTTCCATGCCGCGCTGGACCATGCTACTCTTCATGGTCGCGGTAATATGAGCAGGGCCGTCCGGATCAAAGTTGGGAAAATAGGACCACACCCACGCATTGGCCCGGAGATAAACCCGGAGAAGGTCCTGGTTGTAGAGCGGCTTCAAGGAAGCAATCTCGATCGCCTGATAGATGTTTCTCGTCGAGGACTCGAGATTGTGAACGTCGATGAATGCATTGAGGCAGAAGAACTTCTTGCTGTTCAGGAGCATGATCTTCTTGAAGAGGATCAGCATCGATCGCGTGATCCAGAGCCGGCCCGGCTCCGTGACGATGAAGAAGTCGATGTCCGCGTGGGGACTGGCGATGTTTTTCGAAAGTTCGCCGGACACCCACACGGCCCGGACAAACGGGAACATTTTAATGAGCGCGGTGACGATGCGCGCCATTTTCCACATGAAGACAGCCCGTCGTTCCTTGCGCAGTCTTGAACCCAGGGTTACTTCGCGGGGTCGCCGGATGGAGTAATGCTCTCCGTTCTTGTCCACGATCCCCCGGGCTATTAAGTGTTGCAGCGGGCCGAGGAGCGATGATTCCCGTGTGACCGGAAGAGGCAGAAAAGTGTGGATTTCATCCAGGGTAAGAGGGTGCTTCCAGATGTCGAAATAGAGAAGCGTCCGGAGGATCGCCTTCCCGGTTGGATCGCTTTCGCCGGTATCATCGAGCCGGTTGCATGAGAGTTCGGCGTGCTCCCGACGATTCTTCCAGCGCAGTTCCTCCCATTGACGATGCAATTCCATCCTTGCCCGTGCACAGATCATGGCATGGAACCTCAGGGTCATCTTCGGGGATTCGATTTGACCAACCATCATGCAGATCTCCGGAGTGTTTAATACTCTCGCATGGAGGGAAGGATGGTGCTCTTGACCGGTCCTTTTTTCCTAAACACTCGGGGCGGGGAATTGATTGCACGCGGGGAGAATGTTTTCCCGAAGGTCCGTCGCTGCAATCGTTTTTGATCCGCTAAGGGTTTACTTCTATGAGGACGAGGATACGGGCGGCAAAAATGACAATGGTGGTCGAAACTCGAAGGTTCAGGCTATGACACAGTTGACAGATCGGCAACAGCAACGGAATTCTTTGCTCCCAGTTCTCTTTGCATTCGCCCTGCTTTTCGCCGCAAGCCGGGTCGCTGTTGCGCAGGACCGGCGGGACACTTCCGGAAGGCCGGATTCGGCAATTGCGCAGCCCACGACTTCTTCCCCCACGACGACAGAAAGAGAAGTCACCCCTGCTGAAAATCTTCTCCCCCGTCCATACGTTCTCAAACTCTGGCATTCCTTGACCGGCCATCTCCACAACAAGATCATTCATGTTCCGATAGGATTCGGTCTGTCCGCTTTCTTCCTGTCACTCTTGTCCCTTCGTTGGCGAGAGTACGAAGCCGGAATCCGGTGGTTGGTGCCGCTCGCCGCGCTGGGGGCCATCGCGGCATTCGTCACAGGGACGCAGCAGGCAATGGCGCTCGAAGGCGGCTCGAAGGACTGGGTGATCGCCTTGCATCGCACCCTCGGGATTCTCACGCTGACATCACTCTGTGCCTGGGCCCTCGTCCTCTGGCTTCCACGAATCAAACGATGGTCGTTCCTCGCAGCCGTTGTCTCTTGTGGTCTCCTGCTGGTGACCGGCTTTTTCGGCGGGATCCTCGCGCACGGTTGAGAGGGCGGGATGAAACCCTTTCCGATCTCCTGGTGTTCTAAGCAATTATTGGGAGATTGCTATGAGAATCATCACGGGGAGATCGCTGACCCGATTGTTGCTCGGCGTCATGTTCATCACTCCTGTTCTTCACGGCCGCACGGTGGCGCAGGGGGAGAAGACGGCGGAGTCTCATCCACTGTATCATCGGTCGGGTTTTCTTCCCGTGAATCGGACAAGACTCTTTTACGAAATCATCGGGTCGGGGAAGCCGATCCTTATCGTCCATGGCGGCCCCGGCATGGACCACTCGTATTTTCTTCCCCAGATGGCTTCGCTTGCCCGCCACTACAGGCTCATCTTTTTCGATCAACGCGGGAGCGGAAAGTCCGCTGCGGATGTAGACTCTTCGTCAATGACGGTCAATACCTTCGTCGCCGACATCGACGGCGTTCGACGCGCGCTGCATCTGGGGAGAGTGAATCTTCTCGGTCATTCCTGGGGCGGACTGCTTGCGATGCGATATGCCCTCTCCCACCCGGACCATCTGGAATCCCTGATCCTGGTCAACCCGACGCCGGCAACGTCGGCAATGAGGGATTCGTCGTTTGCGATCATGCGCGAACGGGCGTCATCAGCGGATACGCTCGCCCTGTCGCAGATTACCTCCTCGGCAGGGTTCAGGCAATCATCACCGGAAACGATGACACGGTTCTTCCGGCTCCTCTTCAAGCCCACATTCGCGGACCAACGGTATGTCGACAGTCTCACGCTCCAGTTCCCTTTGGACTACGCAGTCCGGAGGAAGACGGTCAATTATCTGAACCGCGACGCCACCGTGCGATCGTACGATCTCCGCGCGGGACTCCGCGATTTGCGCTGTCGGGCTCTGATCATCGGCGGCGACCATGACATGATCCCGAAGGCCGCCCTGGAAGAAATCCATCATTCGCTCGTCGGGTCCCGATTGGTGATCATCAGCAATTGCGGCCACTTCCCGTTTGTCGAAGCACCGGGGGAATTCGATAAAGCGATCGAGCAGTTTCTCCGCTGACATTCTTCGCATCAACGTCGCGAGGGTTTGAACTCCAGGGAATGCGCCGGATCAATAACCCTCGCGTAAAACCCGAATCCTCCGAAGTTGTTCTCGATCTTCAGGAGGAGCACGTTCCATCCTTTCTTCAGGGGGAGCGACACGGTATCCTGGTCCGCTTCCGCCACGCGAATGGTCATCACCCGGTGAACGTCTTTCCCGTTCAGAAACACTTTGGCCCCGTCATCGCTGCCGAGGAGCATCGTGACGGCGCGGTCGCGCGGTGAGTAGATGCGTGTTCGTGCGTACGCGACGACAAGATCGGAGGGCGTCAGGTTCTGCAGATTCACGAATCCTGAAGGCGACGCCGAGATGCCGTGCCAGCGCACCGTGCGTCCTTCGGCGCCGGTGTATCGCTTGTCCGGCACAAACTCGTTCTCCGGAGGATACACAATGTCGAGTCCCCGTCGCACCAACGCCTCGTCGCGGGGATTCGGGAATGGACCGATCAAATCCCACCGGCGGATGAACTCGCGGACCGGGTCGACGGTGAAGGCATCGAGACCCACGTCGTAACCGGTGGATGCCGGTTGTTTTCCTGTGACCCGCAAGCGAAGAGTGATCGTTCCGTCGACGCTCGTCACGTTTTTCAGGCTGATCTTGCCTCCCGGAACAACGGAAGGACTGTACCCCTGGATGTCCCCGAGCGTCTTCCCTTCCGCGCTGATCCTTGCATCGGCGTACGATGGACCTTTGGTGAAGTAAACGTTCACGGTATACCGGTTCTCCGGACCCCGCAGACGGACCGTGAACCGCGCGCCCGGACCCTTGCCGGCGATCTTGATTTGCTTCCCGCCGCTCCAGTCCGCGCCATACGCGGTCATGTCTTCGATAGTAGCGTGCGCGGATATGGCTCCGGCGGGAAGCGCCTCTGCCTCAATTGCGCCGTTCGGGACCTGAACCCTGAGGGGAATGCGAAGACCCGCGGGAAGCATCGTCGGGAACGGTTTGTGCGGCTCTTTCTGATACCAGAACGCGGTGCTGCTGTAGTCTGCAATTTCCGTATTCCGGTCTCCGTGCTCGATCGTGACCCGGATCGATTTCCCGAACGGAATCGCGTCGGCGACGTGGAACCGGTAGGCGGCAATCCGGCCCCGGGTGTCGTCCTTCAGGATCAATCCGTGATACGGCGCTGAGAACTCGCCTTTGTTAAAGTACCATCCACTGTTGAAGTAGTCTTCTGTTCCCGTTCCCTTGATCGACGGCGTTGACTCTCCGTCGACGAAGATCATCTCGTCCCCCTCCAAAAAGGAGAGGCCGCCGTCGTAACTCTGCATATTCAGATTCATTCCGATGAACTGGCCTTCGCCTTCTGCATCGAGGATGAGGTACGGATGTCGGGGGTCCGTCCGGATTTCCCTCCGCCACATCGCGTGAAAGTACGCCACCGAGGCGTCCAACGGCTCACGGAGTTTCTGATAGTCGAGATGATAATAGAAGGAATTGATTTCGGCTCCGGTTTCGTTCACGACCTCGATTCGCGCGCGCTTGTTGAACGGCATCGGAAAGTAGGAGTAATATCCTCCGCTCGACATCCCTTCGAGCAACGACCACCACTGTTTGTACTGAAAGCCAGTGCCGAAAAAATCGCCGACCGGGACCTCCACCGATGGGGTCTCTTCGCCGTCCCAATACATCCGGAGGAGGATGTGACGAAGGAAATATTTATCCGGCGAATCGATGGTGAGCCAGAATTGAACAATAACCCCCGGCCCTTCGATGTCGGCGAGGATAGCATGCCCACCGGCCGGGATCGCGATGAAATCGTTGTTCCCTCCTGATGTATCTGTGCTGCTCATCTGCATCAGCCTGCTGTGCTTTAGCGAAGGCAGACGGGAGAACGACAGCACATCATCGAGGGAACCCTGGGCATAAGCATGCATGCCGCAAGCGGTCATCAGGAGCAACGACAGGGCTGCAAGGGATCGGACCATGGCGACTCCTCAATTCAGGGAGCATCTTTCACGCACCGGAATCCGACCGTGGCATTGCGGTCGAAGCCGGGAGAGACCAGGAGGAGCATCTGATGCTGATTGACAGGACGCGGGCCGCCCTGGACATACCAGACGCTGGCGGTAGGATGGAAGAAGCTGCCCCCGCGCATCATGACAAACCGGTAACTTCCGTCGTCGTAGACGTCATCGGTCAGTTGCCAGACATTCCCGACAAGATCTTGCACGCCAAAGGGGCTTTGACCGGTCGGGTACGCATTCACTGCGGTAGCATGGCCGAGGTTCCAATTGCAGCGGGTGCTGTCGAACACCTTGCCCCACGGATATGTTCGTCCATCCTTCCCCTGGGCCGCATATTGCCATTCGATTTCCGAAGGCAACCGCTTGCCCGCCCAGCGGGCATATGCACGTGCGTCCTCAATGCTGACCCACACCACCGGCTGGCGTTCCGTCCCGGGAACGGGCCTGCCGTGACGCCAGTGTCGGAGATAATTGACGGTATCCCCGGGATGATATCCGGAAGATCGAAGGAACCGTTCGAACTCCGCGTTCGTGACCGGGTATGTATCGATGAAGAATCTCCTTACAACCTTCTGTTCCGGCGTGGACTGATCGGGAGCAGGAATGACCGGATTGGGATCGTCCAGAGTAGTGACGGAATACGAAATTGACGCCGGGGGGACTTCGGTCATTCCCGGCGGCGGTTGTGCGGCAGGCAACGTCCGTCCGCTGCCGGGAAGAAGCCGCGGAGTCCCCGGGGGAACGGTGACGATTCTTTCGTCCGCGAGTTCCGTCCCACGAAACAGCTGGACGACGATCTTCCCCTGGTAGTTTCCGAACAGGCGTGATATCGACAGTGCAAGTGGATCGCCCCTCAGCACCTTCGTCTCCGTGGCATATCCGGGATCCCCCGCGGAGATTACGAGGGAAGAGGACGTGTCGTCACTCCGGATAGATAATGAATCGCCGCGACGTGTGACTGCGAGAAGAACCGGAAACGCGGCGATGCAATCGACACTCCCCTCCTGCCGCGTTCCAAGCCATGCGCGGCTGAACCCATCAACCTGGACTGGGATCGATGCCTTCCCGTCCTTTGAAGAAGGCGTCATCTCGGTGTGATGCCATAGACTGACATAATGATGGGGAGTCGGTTCGGTGTCGGTAAAGAGGTTTCCGTCGAACCCCTCAGGCCTGAGGCTGTACACGGTGAACACTGTTTTTGATGGCGAAGGCCAGCGGTTGACCCACACACTGTCGGCGGATGCGTCAAGAAGCGGCAACCACTCCGGACTCAGAAATGCCTGGGAGTTGTCACGCAGGATCTTCACGACCCGGCCAAGATACCGATAGTCCTCCTCCAGTGACGGCGGTCTCCCGGCGCGCATCACGTTCAGCTCCGCCCCGTAGCCGTTGAAAAGGCACACGGCGGCTTCGCGGTGCAGACGTCCTTCGGCCGCCTGCATGACACGGAAGATTGCACTCTCCGGGTTGATGAACTTGTTCAGGTTCAGCGGGGGCGGCATGAACAACGCGTCATGGACGCGGCCGGTAACGATTCCCGGCATGTCTTCCGGGACGGCCATGCCTTCACTGTAGAGGACGATGCCGGGCTTGACCTGATCGACGGCAGTCTGAAACTCCTTGCTTGACGCACCCCAGGTATCGAGGACAATGCCGTCCGCATCGGTGGCACGGAGCAGTTTTGCCATGCCTGCAATGTGCTCCTCTTTTCGCGTGCTCTCGTCCCAGGGATTGTAGGAAATGAAGAATCGTTCGCCCCGCCCGTGCAGATATTCCGCCTGACGACGGAGACCGGCCAGTCCTCCGGGCAGGTCCTGGTACAGGTCGAACTGATTCCTTGCATCCACGCCCAGTCGAGGCCATGTCGGCCAGAGGATAAACACGTCGTAAGGGCCGAGGAGGGATCGCCGCGCGTCGAGGAAGTCCTCGAACGTCGACCGGCCGGCAAACCGATCGTAGTACTGCTCGTCCCAGGCAAAGAGGAGAGTCAGAAGGTAGGCATGTCGTATCCACTGCAGGTCTGGTCGCCGGTACAGCGTATCGTCAAAAGTCTTGAGGTCATATAGCCATCGGTCCCGGAACATCATCCGGAGCCCGTCGTGCCAATCACCCGGATGATCATCGATGACAAGGCGGTACTGCACGATGCCTCCCGGAGGAAGGATCGTGCGGAAACGCCGCTCGCTTGCATTCGCTGAGCCCGTCCTTCGCGCAAGACCGGCGAGATTGCTTCCTGCGCCGACCGCAAGGTCGCAGAATCCCAGCTCCCACGCGTTGTCCGGCAAGACGACACCGATCGGACCGAGTCCCGGGCGGAAGAGGGCGGAGCGGCTCAACCAATTCGGATAGGTCGTGGGTCCGGTCGCAGTGATGTACACCCTGTCCGGCCCTTGTCCGAGCGGAACGACGTTCGCGATCGTTTGAGTATCGCGCGAACGATTGACAAACGTCACCATGGCGGACCAGCCACGGTCGTCATCCTGACGATGGCGAACGGATCCGGCAAGACCGTTGGGGAATTCAAAGAGGACGGAATCCCCCGAAGGGCCGGCGAGCGCGCTTGCAGCACTCACGAGCGTGTCGTTGAGAAGAAATGAAACGAGGGGGACCTGCCGCGTGAGAACCCAGGGCGCCCCTGACCGTGGAGTGTACGAGACGACCGTAATGCCGTGGGTGAAGGAGAGCGCGACTGCCGGACGCGGTTGCGCGGTCACGAAGGAGGAGAAGCCGGCAATGCACAGGAAGATCGCGAAGAGGAAGGACAAGAAGCATCGTCCCTCCTCTCGCGCGGAGCATTCCATGATCATCGTCTTTCCAGAACTGGAAACCCGGCGCCGGGTCTGTTAGAACGTCACCCCGACGGACGCAATCGGCAAATAGGTGCCGTGGCCTTCGTTAAGATAGAAGACGTTGATCTTCACTTCGCCATACACCGAGACAGCACCCAGCGCAAGGTCGACGCCGACGCCGCCGTTGATGGTCGACACGGTTTGCGCCTCGATCAGGGCCTGTTGCGGAAGTTTGATCGTCCCGTTGATGGTGATCGTGGCATCATCCATCTTCACGCGCGCCAGACCGCCGCCGGCAGTGACGTACGGATGGAACACCGGAACAGGAAGGATCACGAGCTTCAGGTTCAATTGGAGGGACATCTCCGTGATGGCGCCGCCGTCGACCGCAACGGAGCTCACTCCTGATCCAAGATACGTCTGCAGCCACGTCTTGAATTTGTCGGCGTTGGGGGAGAGGGACATGTAGTCGCCGGATAGGCGAAGGGAGATGATGGGCAGGTTCAAATCGAGATGTGCGCCTCCGCCCACCCCGAGTCCATAGACTTGTTCGAGAGCGGTGTTGGTCGCGCTGGATTGAACCCCGACGATCTGCTTGACATTCGCCGACAGTTGGAGGTTCGAGACATTGCCCTGCACGCCGAAACCCAACGATTGTGCCGCAGCGGTCGAGGCAACGGCCAGGGCACAGCACAAAATCAGGGTACGCATGGATTCTCCGGATGTGATGGATGGGCAAATTGCGGTATGAATACAGAACCCAATCTAGGTGTTCGCAACTTCTTGTGCAAGTCCGCGTGATGGCCATCACCCATCACGGTACTACGCTTGCATTTCACCGGCCTCTTCCATACCCTTTCCGCATCTCCTGTTCTTTCTCTTTGCGATTTCCGCCGTTTTACTCAAAAACCTGGTCTCATCTGAACCGACTGCCTCTTTGGTGTCAGCTGCGTTGAGGGATTTGGGGAACGAAGGTGGCGGTTTTAAGGGTTTCAACAACACATTGTCGGAGTGAAACACCCCGAATGGCGACCAAAACCCGAATGCGCTACCTGGCAGTTTTCCTCGCGACATCGCTCGTCGTCACGGTTGGATGTGACAAGGGACTCGCTCCGCTCAACGAACCCTCGGGGTTCAGCGGAATCATCACCTTCAAAAACTGGCCAGCGGACTGGCATACCGTTGCTGAGCTTCGCCTTGTGGCCTTCACCAACTACCCCAGTGACAGCGTGGCGATTTTCCCCGCCCTGCTCGCCGGACAGGCAGTTGTTTATCCCCCCGTCGGCTCCACGGGATTTCCCACGTTTGTCGACAGCATCCCCTACACGTTTACGACGAACGGATCGACGCTCCAGGTATCCACCTATAAGTACATCGCGATCGCCCAGCGGTACGGGACGAACTACTTCGCGGACTGGAAACCCTGTGGTGTCTACACCATTAATCCCGGGTCCTTCGATCCTGCCCCGGTCCAGGTGTTGCTGCATCGGGTGATCCCGGACGTCAATATCACTGTTGATTTCAACAATCCCCCACCAAAACCATGGCAATGAACCGAGGTCTCAGGGCATTCCTCCTGGCTATTACGGTGAGCTCTCGGGTTTTCGCCTCGGGCGGATCGATCACCGGCAGAGTCATGGGAGGAAACGAGTCCCAGAACGACGCGCTCGTCGGCGCGACGATACTCCTGCAGGGCACGGTCCGGGGAACCACGACCAACACGAACGGCGAGTACAAGATCCTCGACATTCCACCGGGAACGTACACTCTCCAGGTATCCATGGTTGGATACCTGAGGAAGATCCGGAGTGGAATTGAGGTGAAAGACAACCAATCGACAGTGATCGATTTCCTCCTTTCCCCTTCGCCCGTGCAGGTGGACCAGGTTGTCGTCACGGCAAGCAAGCGGGCCCAGTCGCTGCAAGAGGTGCCGGTGAGCATCTCTGTGCTCGACGCCGCGCAGATCGATCTGCGCAATGCCCAAACGATCGATGATGCGCTCCGGTACATCCCCGGGGTCAACATGACCGGAAGTCAGGTCAACATCCGTGGTTCCAGCGGCTACAGCCGCGGCGCGGGAAGCCGCGTGTTGATGCTTCTTGACGGCATCCCGTTCATCACGGGTGATACCGGTGAATTGAGTTTCGAGTCGATCCCGGTCGGTCTCGTGGACCGGATCGAAGTCGTGAAGGGCGCCAGCTCAGCGTTGTATGGCTCCAACGCTCTCGGCGGCGTCATCAACATCATCACGAAGGACATACCGGACAAGCCGGCAACGACCATTCGTCTTTACGGCGGCATGTATAACAAGCCCTCCTTTGCCCAATGGGACTGGAGCTCGCACGCACGGTTTTATGAAGGTCAGTCGATCAGCCATAGCTATCGGTCGGGCGATCTTGGTGTCTCGCTGTTTCTCTCCCATCAGGCCGATGACGGCTATCGGCTCAACGACTATCGTCGTCGATACAATGCCTACGTGAAAGTGAAGGAAGACTATTCTGCGAATTCTTCTCTCGTATTGAACTTCGGCCTTCTGGACCAGTACAGTGGCCAGTACTTGTATTGGCGAAACCTTGATTCCGCGCTGCTGCCGCCGTCGCTTCAGCAAAACGACGATGTCAGATCCATACGCTATTTCGCCAACGGGACCCTGAACAGCGTCCTCTCCGACAAGCTCCTGCTGTCGACGAAGTTCATGTGGTATCACAACTTCTGGGGGTTCAGAACGCGCAGCGGGGGGAGTCAATCGCAGGCAGACGATTTCCGCCTCTCCTCCACTGCGACCGCGATGCTTGACAGCGTCCACACCCTGACGACGGGCGTCGATGCCAATGCCGACGCTGTCGCTGGGGACTTTTTTGACAGGCACACGATCGGGGGTTTCGCAGTGTACGGACAGGATGAAATGAGACTGACTCGCGCGTTTACGGCAACGCTGGGGCTGCGCTATGACTTCGAAGCCGCGGGACTGACCTCTCCGGGCGGCCAGATCAATCCAAAAGCGGCGCTGTCATACGCGCCGTTCGAAGGGACGACATTCCGCGCCTCGGTGGGACGCGGATTCCGCGTCCCGTCCGTGGCCGAGGCGTTTCTTCAGCAGTCGGTCAACAACCTCGTCACCCTCCCGAACAAAGACCTGAAGCCGGAGAAGAGCGTCTCCTACGAGGTCGGTGTGTCCCAGACGCTGGGAGGGTTCGGCTCGTTCGACATCGCCGGATTCCGCTCCGACTACGACAATCTGATCGAGGCAGGATTGATCGTTTCCGGAACGGACGTGGAAGTCCAATGGAGGAATGTGACGCAGGCGCGCGTCCAGGGAGTGGAGACGTCGCTGAATCTGGGGATTTTTGACGGTGGCCTGTCAACCAGCATCAACTATACGTATGTGTATCCACAGGACCTGACCGCGCACGACATCCTGAAATACCGACCGCGCCATCTCTTCTATGCAAGCCTCATCGGCAGAATCGGCTGGTTCACGGCGGAGGCGGACTTTCGCTATGTCAGCAAGATGGAACGGATCGACGAGGAGTTCGTCTTGACCGGAATCGTTCCGGACGGGGACCAATTAGTGGACAACAAAGTGACCGACGTCCGCGCGAGCGTCGAGTTCTCGATTGCATCGGTCCCCATGAAACTTACGGCGGCGGTGAACAATCTCTTCCAGTACAATTACGTCGAGCTCATCGCCAACATCATGCCGCCGCGGACGTATAGTCTCGTCCTCGAAATGCAGCCGTAACGAATGTGAAAATCAAAAACGAAAGGACACATTATGCATACTCGTACACGTTATCTTGCGTGCGGTTTCCTCATCGCGGCGGGCTTCACGACTGCGGCGGCGCAAATCTCGGTCGATACGAATGATGTCAAGAAGATGTTCGCGGTCGGGACCAGCGTGGTCTATCGACTCGACAGCACCGCAGTGACAGCAAATATCGGTGCACCGGGCGCGTCCTCGTGGGATTTCAGCGGCCTGAAAACGACGTCGACAATGAAACTGGTGAGCGTCGCGCTGGCAACGACGCCGTATTACCCGAGCCAGTTTCCCGCCGCAACGCATGTTCTGAAATACGACAGCCTGAATTTGTCGTTGACCCTCACAGGCCTGGGGAAGGTCATTCTCATTGGAACGGGTTATGACTATCTGCAGCTCTCGGGTGATTTCTTTGATTTTGGGCTGATCGGCGATGGGAAGGCGTTTCTGGGCGTCGTCAGCGGAACCGGCTACAACGCGCACGGCCAGTGGCTCGATTCCCTTCCTGCAGTCTACTACGGACTTCCCCTGGAATATGGGAACAGTTGGTCCACGGGATTCACACAAGTACTTTCCGGCCACGCAGATCTTGGCGGCCTTGGGAACCTGAACTTCGGCCCGATCCCGACAGCACATTACATCGTGTACTCCATTGACGCGTATGGACAGCTTACGTTGCCCGGCGGGTACACGGAGGATGCCTTGCGGATTCGGAAAGAGGATCGCGCAACCAGCGGAACGACGAACACGTATCAGATCGGTTACATCTTCATGACCAAGAGCGGGGCATCGGTCCAGTTCACCCAGGCGGACACAACCTCTCCCTCGAGCGGCACCGTCCCGGCGAGAGCGATGCAGTGGAATGAATCGCTCGTGACGACCTCCGTCGCGCACACACCGCAGGCGCCCGAAACGTTCGCACTCTACCCCAACTACCCGAATCCGTTCAACCCGTCGACGACGATCACCTACTCGCTTGACCGAAAGGGCGAAGTGTCGTTGAAGGTGTTCAACCTTCTCGGTCAGGAAGTCGCAACGCTTGTGAACGGCACGTTCGGGCCGGGCGCGAGAGCCGTCCAGTTCAACGCGACGAATCTCTCGAGCGGGATCTACTTCTACCGGCTCCAGGCGAACGGGCAGGTGCTCACACGAACCATGGTCCTCACGAAGTAGCAGGAGATCGATGTTGAGCTTTCGCGAAAGGCACCTGAGAATATCGGGTGCCTTTTGCATTTCTGTAGGACGGTTCGCCAGAACCGTCCCGTTGAACATCGACAATCGCCAATTGGTCGGGTCAGCGACCCGACCTACATTTCGATGTTGTGCGACGGCCCGCCACACAGACGGCGGGTAAATTCGCCATCCGCCAGAAATATGGCGGACAGGGAGCCGTCCCGTTGAACATCGACAATTGCCAATTGGTCGGGTCTGGCGACCCGACCCACATCCTTTTGTAGGGCGACCAGACTGGTCGCCCTAGGTTGTTCTCTTCAGCAGCGGCAGCCCCACCTCCGCGGCAACGCTCTCCGCAAGTTTCTTTCCCTCGTCACTAAATGCCCAGTAGTATAACCAGCGAATCGGCTGTCGCGTCATAATCTCTCTGGCTGCGCGCACGGTGAGTTTCTTCGCCAGGCCCTGCTTTCGAAACTCCGGGAGTACCAGCGCGGAACTCAGATAGAGCGCATCAAACGTGCCGCCGGGGGCCGTCATTTCAAGGAGCCTTCTCTCGCTGATCTCGCCGCCGAGAAACTCCCGCATCACCTCCTCGGTCGTCGGGATGACCAGCACCCACGCGATCGGTCCGTCCGCGTTCGCTTCTTCGCTGAGCGAGGATGGGTCGAGACGCTGGAGTTTCTTCATCACCCCTTCGTCGACCGCAATTTGCTCGGGATCGTCCTTGTAGTCGAAGAATTCATCCGCCAGGCGGATCATGCGCTCAAGATTCTTCTGCATCGCCATAATGGACTTTCAGTGTGGTCCGCTGCACCGGACGATCCGACTCAGGCCGGACACGCCGTTCTCGTCGAACGCCTCCACTGCGAAGTAGTACTCCTGCCCCCGCGTCAGCGCCCGCACGTCGAGCGCAGTCCCGCGATCGGCGAAGACTTGGTAGCACTGATAGAGCTTGTCCGGCCTGATCCCCCATCGAACATTATATCCCACGGCCTTCTGGACCGCCGACCATCGAATCACCGCATTTCTCTCATCCGTATCACGCCGGGCTTCGAGAAGTGCCGGCGTTGCGGGTCTCATCCGATGTCCTAATCCGAATACGCGGATGTCGCTGATCGCAAGGTTGCGGGCATCGACGTGGATATGGTCATACTTGACATAGCGGACGCGGGCGGGTTCCGACAATTCGAAGTACCCGTTGGGCCGGTCGCGATCACCATGCGAGAGATCAACCAGGATCCTCCAATGAACGCCATCCTTCGAACCCCACAGCCGGTACCGCGTGGAAAAATCGTCGTCGGTGAAGGAGATGCCGGACTGGTAATCCGCATAATTGACCTGGAGCGCGCGAACGCTATACTCCGCACGGAGGTCAATCGTCAACCACTCCCCCGGCTTGTTCTTCTGCGCCACCCAATAGGTCCTCGGATCTTCATCTGTAACGGTTGACGGCGGGAACGAGTCCAGCGCGCTCGACGCGGTGACGGGCTTCCGATAGGAGAGAAGCATCCATCCCGCGAACAACGAGTCGGCGTTCGTCCATCGTGCATGCGGGAGAATGTGCGGAAAGTCACCGAACCGCGTGTTCGAGAACATCTCGTTGTCGCGATCGAAGCCCGCGGGGAACATCGACACGCGCCGCTCGAAATTCCAGTTCACCGCGACCCAGGGCGTCCCGGTGTTCCAGAAATTTCCATAGCGGTCCTCAAACGTATTCCCGTGCCCCGCGCCGGCCATGAAGCCGCCGGGTTTGTATGAGACCGGATTGTACGGGGCATAGGTAAACGGACCGAGCGGTTGGTCGCCCACGTAGGTGCCGTTCGCATAGACGTTGTATTCCGTTCCCGGCGCGGCATACTGGAAGAAATACTTCCCTTTGTGTTTGGTCATCCAGGACCCCTCGATGAACGGCGTCCGGGTATCTGCGTGATCGGGGCCGAACCGTTCCCAGCCGTGGATGTCGGGATGCAGGCGAAGAAGCGGAACGATGTCGCCGGTGAAAGCAAGACGCTTGCCGTAATCCAGTTCGATTCCGAAGAGCGGGTGCAAATTCGACGAACCAAAATACATGTACCATCGGTCAGTCGCATCGTCGTGAAAAATAGCCGGGTCCCACGGGCCGAGCGTATCCGGCACCAGCGGCATCAGCGGGTTGAAGAATTCGAGGTGACCGGTTTCCGGCGCGGTGGTCATGAAAAGTGGGCGGCGCTCAAACGTCGACTGAAACAGGAACAGCGTATCGCGGACAACGAGGGCAGCGGGCGCACACATATCGTCAGATGGCCAGACGTCCGGGGGAACAAACGCCCAGTGGCCGAGGTCAGTCGAGCGCCACCACCCTGCGGAGTTCGTTACAAACAGATAGTACGCACCTTTGAACATGACGATGACCGGATCCGCGCCGGACCGGTACGAGATGTGTTGGCCCGCATGCTGCCAATCGTACCGGTAGTCGATGTCGAGGGGATTGCAGTAGGTCTTGAGACCATGATCCTGGGCAATGGTGAAATCTCTGAGGACTATCCCCAGAAGGAGTGTCGCACAGAGCGAGAGAAGGTGGTGCAGTCGGCGCATTGATGCCCTTTCCGAATAACTCATGCCCCCGCCTCAAGTTACAGAGATCTTCCCCACCGAGCAACGGAGAAATCGTCCCTCTGCAACTTCCTTGCGGGCGTACGTACTACATAAAGGTACCCTCCCATCGAACACCATCAAGAGGTAGCGCCGTGAAGAAGACCACCGCAGCAATCACTGTTGCCGTTTTCGCGTTGTCGCTTTCGGGAACGGCTTTCGCCCGCGGAGGAACCCGGGCACTCTGGATTGAAATCAACAAGGAGAGCAAGGGGAAGACGACGATCGCGGTAACCGAGGACGTCGTTCGGGCGCTGCTTGAATCCAACAACGACGAGTGGCATTTCAAGAAAGAGAAGGGGAGAAAAGAGGACCTCATTACACGACAGATGGTCCTCGATGTTCTGAACGGCGACAAGGAATCGGTCAAAGTCAGGGATGACGACGAAGGCGAAACGGCGCATCTTTACATGGACGATCTCGATGTCCCGCGGCACACGACAAACGGGAACCATGTTGTCCTCGAAACTTTCAAGGACGGCAAAAAGACCTTCCGGATGTCGTTAGGCGATTTCAACATTGAAAAGACTGATGATGACGGCAACGGCGAATCCTTCTTTTTGAACTGGCAAAAGCTTCTGCCGTTCGTGAAACACGACGGCGGCGCGGTCTATATCAATACCGAACAGGACGACACTGTTGTCTGGCTCTTCATGGAATGAACCCGCGGATTGAATTCCCCCGGCGATTTCCGTACTTTCCTGACGCTGCATCGGCTCTCAATTCTCTCAATGTACCGTCAGGAATCCATGAAATCACTTCTTGCTGCTCTTGTTTTCGCAGTCGTCGTTCCGGCCTATGCCGCCGCACCCACGTCGACCCATGCCGATTCCGTCGCGGTCCGGATCCGGACAGAAACCTTCCGTGCCTGGCATGCGTACCTCCGCTACGCCTGGGGGCACGACGGCTTCAAACCCCTGAGCAGGAAGGGGTATGACTGGTATCGCGAGCCTCTCGGCATCACCCTCATCGATGCGTACAGTACTCTGTCGATCATGGGCTTCAAGGACGAGGCGCGGCGCATCGAACAGTATGTCGCGGATAACGTAGACTTCGACCGCGACATTTTCGTGAAGACTTTCGAGGTCGACATCCGCATCCTGGGCGGACTGCTCGACATGTATCAGATTTCCGGGAATCCGAAGATCCTCCATAAAGCGGAAGATTTCGGGAAGCGCCTCCTCCCCGCATTCTCATCCAAGACCGGCATTCCGCACTACTGGGTCAATCTCAAAACCGGCGCCACACGCGGTGACACCGTGAACGTCGCCGAAGGCGGCTCGAGTCTTCTCGAGATGGGTGTCCTGAGCGCCTTCACGGGAAAGCCGGTCTACTATCAAGCGGCCAAGCGCGCTTCAAAGGCGCTCTACCAGCGGCGGTCCCCGCTTGGACTCGTCGCCCAGGATATCAACGTGGAGACGGGGACGTGGATCGACCATCAGAGCCACATCGGTGCATGTATCGATTCCTATTACGAATATCTGCTCAAGGGGTGGCTCCTGTTTCGTGATCCGGACCTCAAGACCATGTGGGATTCAAGCATTGCGGCGATCAACCGTTATGTCGAGGACGACGCCCCGGGCGGCCTCTGGTATGGGAAGGTGGATATGCGGACGGGCGCGAAACTGGCATCAACGGTGTCGCTCTATGACGCCTTTTTCCCCGGACTCCTCACGCTCTCAGGCGATATCGACCGCGCGAAACGGTTGGACGCTTCATGGGACCGGCTGTGGAACAAATACGGCCTCGAACCGATGGCGTACGACTACCGCCGGGATTCCATTCTCGATCCGTCGTATGAGCTGAATCCGGAGATCATCGAATCGGCATATTATCTCTACAACCGGACGGGAGACCAGATCTACCAGCGGAGGGCGGAACAGTATTTCAACGATATCGAGAAATACTGCCGGACAGATGACGCATACACCTCCATCAAGGATGTACGGACGAAGGAACAGGCCGACGATCTCCCCTCCTTCTTCTTTGCCGAGACGATGAAGTACCTCTACCTGACCTTCCGCCACGTGATGCATTTCGGGTACAGTCAGGTCATCTTCACAACGGAAGCACATCCGTTTCAGACATCGCTTGTTCAGCGATTCCGGGTTGAAGAAGCGGCTCGGGTACTGAACTCGATCAGCTCGACCGGGGCACCGTTCTCGACAATGAATGCCGCACGGACTCCCTCCGAAGGGCTGTTCGGGTGGATGATGACGTCGAACCCAACGAGCGCCTTGTCGAGGTCATCCACTTCAAACGCGAGATGAGGGATGGTCCGGACGATGTCCGGGACGTCACACTCCGGATCGAACCGCATCCATTCGATGCCGAAGAGACTTGAATCAAACCCGCATACGGTGATTTTGAGATGGTCGAGATAGCGTTCACCCGGGTGGGGCTGAGCGGTGGGAATGCCGAGATGATGGTATCTCCAGCCAAATCGAGATGTTGCGGCCGGCGGCTCGTTGTCCCTGCGTGGAAGATGTTCCCTCGACGTGTTCATACTTCCCTTCTTAAATATCGAATGGTGGCTCCGTTCAATCCCCCTCCCCCTCCGCTCCGCGCCCGAATGTCCGGTCAAGGAAATGCAGGACGTTCCTGACCGTTGTGTCGAACCAGGGATGGAACAACCAGAAGGTGTGGGGTGTGCCGGGGATTGTGTGAACAATGGCCGGGATGCCATGGGCTTCAAGCACTGTGATCATGGAATCGCGCCCGGCATGAAACCGTGCTATACCGCTATTGACAAATAAGACCGGCGGCGAGTGCTGATCGGCATGGTGAAGCGGTGAGGCGTCGTTCCAGAGGTCCGGCTTCTCCCTGAATGTTGCGCCCAGCCACCGGGCGCCGGCAGAGCGAAACGCTGCGCTCGTATCTTTGCCACTCTCGGCCGGATCGGTGAGATCGGCAACTCCGTCGATGCTCACCATCGCCTGCACGCGCGAAGAGAATCCCGACACTCCTTCATCTCCTTCGAATCGCGAACTTCCCCCCGTTGTTCCGAGCAGCAATGCAAGGGTTCCGCCGGCGGAGGGTCCGAGCGCCGCGATCTTGTTTGGATCGACGCCGAGCGTCTTCGACTCTTTGCGCAGCCAGCGGACGCCGGCCTTGAGATCATCGAGAGCTGCCGGAAATTTCGCCTCTCCGGAAAGTCTGTATTCAATCGTCACTGCGACGTACCCGTTGCTTGCCAGCGCGATCGCCATCGGCTCTTCCTGATGGCGGTTTCCCGATCGCCAACCCCCGCCATGGATGATGAGGATTGCGGGACGAATGCCGGGGTGCCGCGATCGATAGACATCCAGATGCAGGGAGCGGCCCCCCGGGGAGGCGTACACGACGTCCGAGACAACCTTGACGGAAGTATCCCGTTTCGGGGTCGCGATGACAGCCTCCGGGAATTGCTTGCGGACCGATTCCCACGCACTTGACGTCGTGAACGATGTGTCGACGGGAAATCGATGAACGTCGACTTGCGAAACTGCGGGACTTGCAATCAGAAGAATTGCCGCGGCAACGCTCCCGCTGCAAGAAGACCGCGAGGCGCAGGTCATCGTGTCGACAGCTGTCTGAGTCCCCATCATTCTCTTGCCTAACGGGAAATGTTCTGCCCTGAGGTCCAGACCACCTGTCCTGACTTGTCGACGTACTCTTCCCTTCCCGCCGTTGTCACGAGGGCACGACCCTCGAAGAACGGACCTGCGGACTCGAACGCCGGCATGATGATCATGTTCCCCTCCCGGTCGATGTACCCCCACCTCCCACCGCTGAGGACCGGGGCCAATCCGTCGCTGAAGGAAGAGGCTGAGGAAAATGACGGCGTTCGAAGAGAATTCCCATTCGTATCGATGAATCCCCATTTCCCGTCCCTGGACACCAGCGCGAATCCCTCGGAGAATGCCAGCCCATTGTCGTACTCCGCGGGAATTTTGAGCGCCCCCGACCTGTCGATGTATCCCCACTTCGCGCCGATGCGCACTTGCGCTCTGCCATTCGAAAAGCCAAACCCGGCATCATAGCTGATCGGAATCACGACCGTCCCCGAACGGTCGATGTATCCCCGTTTCCCATTCCGGCGTACGGGAGCAAGTCCCTCGGAAAAATTCCCTGTCTGTTCAAATTCGGATTTGATGACCATTTTCCCGGTACGGTCGATGTAGCCAAAGAGGTCCGTCGAGTAGACGAGGAAGATCCTCCGCTGTGTCTGCACCCATGCAAGTCCCTCCGAGAAATCCCCGACGCTGTAATACTGCGGCTTGACGACTTGTCGCCCCGCCGTGTCAATGAATCCCCAGACGGTATTGGTAATGGTTCCGACACCGTTCTTTCTGACAGCAGCACGTCCTTCGGAGAACGATCGCCCATCATCGTACTTCGGTCTTAACTTCACAACACCTGCCTCATCGGCGTATCCCCAGGTGTCGGGCGTCTTGTCCGATGCCTCGCTGGACGTCCCGGTCCACACCAGGGCGAGATGATCGGAGTAGCCGTGAGCGAATTCGAATTGCGGTTGCACAACAACCCGTCCCGTCGAGTCGATGAACCCCCGTTTGCCGTCTACAATAATGCGGTAGAGCGTCTGACCGGAGGCTATGGAAGCAACTGCCGGCAGGAAGGCCAGGAGGGCTGCAATCGAGAGAAGCGTTCGTCTCATGAGTGCCGTTCGCTAAGGGGGCCGGAACAGGGGCAACGAGTGAGATGTTCAATGTACGCCCGCGGCGATTCGAAAGCAAAGGCGACTGCGGAAAACCACCGCAACCATGAAACGTCGGAGCGGGTTCATAACCCGGCCCGCTCGCTGCTGTTATGCTTCAGACGGTAGATTTGCTCGCTTGCCTCGCGTTGTTCGTGCCGGATCCTTGCGCGCTCGACCCGATTAAGGGCGCCGTACGCTTTCGCCGTCTGAATCTGCCGTCGAATCATCCGCTGTTCGTACCGCAACCGCGCAGCTTCTGCGCGTGTCAGCTCGCCGGTGCGCACCCCCTGACGAATTCGGGCACGTTGGTTGAGCTCATGGCGGTGCATGACGGGAGTCCGCGTCCCGTCATTGCGTTGCACGTTCCCCGATTGGCTGAACGCCGTGGCCGAGATCCCGACCATGGCGACGATTAGCAGCGATGTGAATTTCATGGCGAGCCTTCTCTCATTGTGTCGGAAAGGAATTCCTATGTTGCTAAGGTGAAGGTCAAATGGCGTGCCATGCAAGCAGTGCTGAACAGAGGCGATTCTGAGAGAATTGTCGGGATTAGCGCGGCTCTTTTACTGCATAATGTCCAGCGCAGTGAACAGCGAGTGTATACGGAAGAGAAGGGGAGATGAGGGGAACAAAGATGAGCAGGCAACAAATTTTTCTGTGGCCTGCACTGGAGAGTCATACTTCGGAATTGCTCAGTTTCTATTTCAATACAAGCCCCTTTTTCACGCTTGAAAATGTCTTCCCTCCCCCTACCGGCTGAGCAACAAGCCGATAGAGGTACGGTCCACTCGCCAGGTTGCGTACGTCGAATCTCGCCGAGTAGAACCCCGCTTCCTTCGAATCATCCACAAGCGCCCTTACCTCCTTCCCGAGGATGTCATACACTCTTAGCGACACCTTGCTCTCTACGGGAAGGTCGTAGTAGATCGTTGTCGTCGGGTTGAATGGATTGGGGAAATTCTGATCGAGCTTGTAGGCGTGGGGACCGGCATACTCCACGACGATGGATTTCGTCCAGACTTCACCGACCTTGTCTCGAATCTCGAAGTCAAGGGTGTCTCGCTGATTTACTTTCACGTCCCGGCCGACATCGAACGTGAAGGTCACATCGGACGAACCCTCAGCCTGAAGACTTTTCACCGTCACAACAGATGGGGAGACCGTAGTTCCTTTGTGACTTCCCACCGGCCTCAGAGAAACTGTTTGCGCAGCAGTTGACTGCGGCTCGTTTGCGACGGTGAGAACGATGGTGTTGCCTTTCGTGTCCGCCGGAACACGATACAGCGTCTGACCACGGAGGCTCACAGCTCCGAGAACGATGAGCGGAACAACGATCCATGATTTCATCGATAGCTCTCCGGCGATATTGAGGAGCGAAACCTTCGACACTGGTAACTGGTCACTGACCACTGGTCACTGTCTGCTGTCCGCTGTCCCCTATCTTCTCACATAGATGTCACCAATCCCGACCACCGGCTGTACAGCGCCTTGAACGGAAGTCATTCCGGTCGGCCGAATCATGGCTCTCTGCCCGGCCCACGTCGAGATGGCGATGACCTTGGCTCCCGATGACCCCTGGGGGTCGGTGTATGCCGTTGCCGCTTTCCTGGCTCCCTGAACGTCGACCCGGAACGCCCGACCAAGAAACGCTGGTGTTCCCGTTCCTCCGGTGGAGTCGTCGCGAACCACATTCTGGATTTCAGCATTCACCAGCAGGTACCGAGCATTTGTTGGAAGAGACACGCTATCGGTCCCGAGGTAGTCCCAGGCGTTGTCAACTGTAGCCGCAAGAGGCTTCGATTTGTCAATCGCCTTGAACGGTAGAGTCGTTGTATCCCCTGCCGCTGTCACCACCTTGAGGGGACCCACTTCGTAGGAGATGAAGGAACGATTTGTGGGACTTTCAATCGTGACACGCCGGTGGAGTTCCGTTGCCAGAGTCGGGCCGGACAGAGACTGTAGTTGGTACCCTGCGTCGCTCGTTCGTTTGATTTCGTACGGGGACGAACCCGACTGGTCTGTCCAGAGCCGGACGTCGTCATAGAGTGCCGACCCATATTCCTGAAGCGTAGTGGTTGCCCACTGGCCAGAGCTGCTGACCTGAGAAGGCGAGCCCCAGGTGTACGCTGTCTGCTGTCTCAGCCAGACTTGGTTCGCACTGTTCGGGTACAAGACATCAATCCGCCAAGTTATGCCATAGCGCGTTTGAGTGCTAATGGATGGGTAGAGATCGGATATTCCTGTCTGGTGCGAAAACTCGACGTAGTAACTGGGCCAGGACGTAGCGTCGACCACACCTGGTTTGTAGATGATCCGATAGTCTCCGGACCCGGAACGCTGCGCACACCACGCGATTTGCGGCATCCTGTACCCATCGACCGCGATCGATGAGAAGCGGTCATAGATCGTCCCAACACCTCCGGTCACGCTTAATTCTCCCAGCCAATTCGTACCATCGTATTTTTTCGTGTACAAGCCGTAGTAGCGGTTGTCGTAACTGAGGATAAGGTAGTTGGTTGCCGGTGCAAGGCTCGGATGCCAAACGTATGAGGGATTGGATACGCCGGTAATGGTCGTAAGAGTGGACCAACTTGTTCCCAGGTTCGTCGATTTCATGTAACGAGGGCCAACGCTGCTACAGACCACTGCCACCAGTTGGGTTGAACCGAGTTCTGCAAGAAGTGGGTAGATATTCCACTGGTTCTGCTGAATGATAGCGATGCTTTCCGCTGTCACGGGACGGAACGGGGTTCCCCATGTGAAGCCACCATCCGTGCTCTTGTTGTACCAAAGCGCAAACGCATTGGCGTTGAGCTGGCGTTGCCAGACGACGTGAACGGATCCGTCATGCGCAACGACGATACTCGCATCACTGTTGCTTCCATTGCCCGCGCTGATCCTTGTCGTCGTGTCCCACGAAGCGGAGTTGAGATCTTTCCGACGATAGACGATCTCTCCGCCGCTTTCAAAGACTTCGTGGAACTTGGTCCCGTGGATTGTCGCATGCCGTTCGCCAGAGTATGCGGTACCGCCCGTGGTGGTCGACTTGTTTTGGAAGGCGAAGCCCTGGGCGGTGGGTTGGTAAAATAAGGAATCGGTCTTGTCGAGGTAATCAATATCTACAAACCACTCTCCCCCCGTCAAAGAATTGGTGAGCTCGAACCTAGAAACGCCGACTGGGTCGTTAATTGAGACCTCAAAGAGGACATACTCCTGCCCGGCTTGCCAGTTAACAACGTTAACCGAGTTCGATTCGAACTTCTGATAGGTATAGCCGGATAGATTCAGTGTGTCTCCCACTTTTGTGAAGCCGAATGGGCTACTAGTTACTGTTCCAAGAGAGTATCCCAAGCCAGTCTTCCATCGAAGAGTTGCGACACTTCGGAGAAGGGTGTCAGCCGTGTAGGTCGTGGAGGGTCGTACAGTTATCTGAATGTGACTATTCGCGAGGGACTTAGTCCCAACTGCTACCTGCCGTTGCGGCAGCAGTTTCGATTTCACGCATACGACGTTGAAACGCAAAAGTGCACACGCGTCGGTCGACAAGGCGCCTTGGAGGCTATCTGTTGGTATAGCCGCGAGAAGAGAATCCAGGACCCGTGAAGCCGAACGAGGATCAAGGAACGAAACAATCGCGCTTCTGGCACGGCCGAGAAAACCGGCGTACTTTGAAGCAAAAGGCTCGGTTGTGATCCAGCCCAAATTGCGACTTTGGATGACATAGGAATCCAAGCTATCAAGGAGGGTGAAGGACGAGACCCCTTTCCCCGGGAGGACTGGGACTATGGTGTGCCCTACAACGCCAGGGCCGTATGGTGTAAGGTCATCGTATCCAGGAATCGAATCTTCTGCCATCCCTTCTGGAAAGCTCGGAAGAGGGTGGTAGCCTTCAGCGTAGTAGTTACCAATCCCCGGCAGATAGCGAGAAGAAAAGCCAAATCGATCTTCATTTCCCCCAGGTGGTATACCGCCAGCAGAGGTATCCGAATCGAATTGCCAGTAGATATTTGTTTCATTCGGTGTCTTCTTCGAAGCGAACCTGTGCGGTCCGAACCAGCCAGGAATCGACAAGGCAGATAGAATGGAATCTCCAGGGCACTTTGTCAGCGGGTCAAATGCCCATACCAATTGAATGCTTCCGCTCAGGCTCCGCAAAGAATACGAATAATTGATAATATCAGATGATTGGGAAACGCATCGACCATTTACTGCGATACTGATTTGATTCCCTGCTTCAAAGACCTGCGATCGACCAGGATATAGCAGGAAAAGGGTAGCTGCAATCAGGGTCGATATTATGATTTTCGGCTTCATGCTCTTGTTCTCCTTATACGCCGGATTCTCAAAAAGTCAGATGATAGTGGGCGGGATTGCCCTCGTATCCAATTCCTATCACGAAGAACTTGCAGACATATCGGAGCCAACTATCATTTATTCGAACGTTCCCCGGAGTACGAACAGAGAGATCGACATTTCTTCCTTCTCGGTGCGTCTGATGAGGAGTGTCCCACGGATGAGTTGACGGAGCGCAGTCAAATGGTCCACCCCAAATTAAACTCATGTCATTAAGTTGAAGGACATATCCTTTGTAGGCAAACGCACTATCGATGAGGTTGGGTAGATTGTCCCTCATCGATTGCCTTGCGTAATGATTGTCGGGATGCTCAGTTCTAGATCCGGTAAACGTGTAGTGTGAAACGCCTGGGATAGGGTTGGGGAAGGCTGACAAGTTAGCGTCTCGTATAGAGAGCAGGAAAGTTGATGTATCTCTTGGATCGGTTCCGTGAGCAGCAATCGAGTCTTGGCCGCCAATGCCGCTGCTTAGGTAAACTACACTGACGTAACCCAAAGAATCTGTAGTTGCATTAAGTACGCTGACAGTGTCGTTCGTAGCAGTTATGAATCTGCCACCCGGGCGGTTCGTGGTGTGAGCGTGACCACCGGACAGTGGCCGCGCAGTAGAAGTGATTGTTGCCGAGTAGCTAACGGCTGGATTGCCGGATGGAGAGACTACACTCAAATGAAGTCGAGTTGTATCTGCCGTGTTGTAATCCACGATTTTCGGTCTTGTCGTATCGATGAGACGGAGAGGGTTGTCTTTGTTACCAAGTGCGCCATCCCTGATTGGTCGAAGAATTTGTCGACCCGATGAAAGTCTCAGTGTATATGACGGCTTCGCCACTACAATGCTATCGACACCGCTGGCCGCTCCCGTTGAAGGTGGAGGAGCTGCTTCGACTTGCACGAACCGTGTTGTGTCAGGAGGCTTGCTGGTAGCGACTACTCTTATCTTTCCTGATCGTGCATCCCCGTATCGGACGTTCTGAAGTAGACTGGTTCGCAGCGTGTCGCCCTGAGTCGAGATGAAACCAAAACACTGGTCTGCTCCGGACGGAATGGTTGTCATAGCCAATTGAATGAGCATATCTTCGCTTATGACCACTTCTCGGTTAGATGCCGACTTCGCCGTGACGGCGATAGGATTCGCATTTCGAAGAGAGTCACCGAAGATAACTGTATCCGGATATGCTTCGACGCCAAGCTTTGAAAACCCCGAGTCGGCATACGAATAATACACTTCCAAGTGCAATAAGTCGGGTCGGGTGTAACAGCCATTGCTTTGTAGAGAGTAGAGCACAACCTTGCCGCAAGTGTCGTAGGTTTCGATGCTACACTTTTCCGCCCAACCATTCGACCAGTAACCGAACTGCACTGTGTCTCCCGTGTTTACTGGAACGAAAATCGTCCTGTCGATCCCGCCAACGGAATGCATATCGTCTTCCCAAACCCACTGATGTGTACAGGTATTGAAGAACATATAATACCACTGGCCCCAGTAATGATAGCTGCAATAGTCCGACAGGAGGTGAGTTCCAGACCCCAAAGGAGAATTGATGGTGAAGTAGGCGTTTGATGCAATATGACTTTCGGTTTGATAAGCAACAAGTTGAGTTATCTGAAGAGTCCCGGAATAGTCAGCGACAATGCGTGCCTCGCTCGCGGGCATATCAGCGAGGGTTGCAAGCTGGCGGGGCGATTTGGGGTTGATAGATGCTCTTTCTCGAATGACAATTTGGGAATAGATCGGTGAATCCAGAACGATAAGCAGGAAGAAGGCAAGAGCGAGTGAAAATGCGGGAATTCTTGGGATGGGAGAGTTCATGCTCATTCCACGTTGAATGCTTATGGACAACGGATTCTGCAAGCCCGGTCGATCTCGCGAACCATGTCAACCGACCTGCATCATGTGAATCCGCTTCCCTCTCACATCAAGCGTTCAGCGTCTCTAGCACGTTCCCTCAAGCGCCAAAACGACAAAAGCCTTTTCATTATCACGACGAAAAGGCTTCTCTCTCAAAGGGCGGGACAACAGTCTCAATATACTTCCGACGCTTCCGTTTGTCAATGGAAAAAACTGGAAGTACCCATTTCTTAACACACTCATGTGCGTTCATCGATGCGAAACCCGGGATTCCTGAGACCAAGCATCAGGATTCGTCTGGCTTGAGAGACCCTGGTAAACAGCATGCCCCGTGCTGGTCCGTTCCGACGGATCCAACTTCACACCAGAACGACAAAAGTCCTTCCATCACACGATAGACGGGCATCATGTCAGTGAGCATGGGCATCTCTCCGGCGGAACCCCTCCTCCCGCGAGTGGAGTGATCATAAGAGGAGACCGACCGTACGCATTCCATCAAGAGGCATGCTGACTGATGGTGAGGAAAGGAGAGCGATTGGAACGAACAGCAGGTCACATACTTATGGAGGTCGCCGACGCGAGCGCGATGAGCTTGCTCTTCTGATTATGCGCTTCACCGCCGAGGACCATTGTGGAAACACCGCGCGATACAACGCGGGCGGTAAACGTAATCGTGTCCCCTGGCCCCGCGGCGCGAATGAACTGAATATGCAAATCGAGCGTCATGCACGGCTTCCTTGCCGCAAGGTAGCTCAGCGGCCCCATGGTGTTGTCGAAGCCCGCAGCAAGGTATCCGCCTTGCATGACTCCGGTGGGATTGAAACTCCGCTCGCGCACGGGGATACGGACGACAAGGAGCTTTCGTGATTCATACCGGACGAAGCGCGCTTCCATGTCGAGGAAGCAGTTCGGCGGCAACTGGACTGCGTCGCCGAACTCCTTCTTCATCGATGTGATTTCCGCCTTGAACTCCGCCAGCCATTCCGGGGGAGAGGCCGGGTCGAAGATGTCGTAGACCGGTTCTTTTCCGATGTCAGCCTCCTCGCATTGCCGTCAGAATTCCTGGTGCTCCGTCCGCGCGATGATCTCGTCCTGCAGGTCCTTTCCGAGATCGCAAAAATAGTCCGAGTACCCGGCGACGCGAACGATCAAGTCCCGGTACTCCTCCGGAGACTCCTGCGCCTTGCGAAGCGTTGTCGCATCGACGACGTTAAACTGGATATGATGTCCCCCGAGGTTGAAGTAGGTGCGGACGAGCGTCAGGAGAGCATTCATCCCCGCTTCATCGCGGAGAAGATGGGGAGTGAACTTCTGATTGAGAAGCGTTCCGCCGGTCCTGCCGTGATCCATTTTCGCTGCGGATTTCAGGACGGCCGTCGGACCCTTGCGGTCAGCGCCTTGCACGGGAGAAATTCCTTCCGACAATGGTCGACCGGCTCTCCTGCCGTCGGGCGTGGCACCGGTCACCGAACCGAAGTAGACGTGACACGTCGTGGGAAGAAGATTGATGCGGTAGTTGCCCCCCTTGGTGTTCTTCCGCCCGTCGACGGCGTTGAAGAAAATCTCGAACGCGCTCTTCATGAGATCATCTGCGGCTTCGTCGTCGTTTCCGTACCGCGGGGTCTTGTTTGCCAGCATGAGCCGGGTTGTTTCCTCTCCGGCGAAATCGTCGGCAAGGACGGCGCGAAGCTGGTCGAAGCCGACCGCCTTCCGGTCAAAGACATGATGCTTAATGGCGGAGAGCGCGTCGGTCAGGGTCCCGAGCCCGACGCCCTGGATGTAGTTCGTATTGTACCGTGCTCCTCCGTCGGAATAGTCCTTCCCGTTGGCGATGCAATCGTCGATGAGGATCGAGAGAAAGGGGGTGGGCAGGTGCTCGGCGTAGAGCCGCTCGATAATGTTGTTCCCCCGCATCTTGATGTCGATGAAATGCCGCACCTGCCGGGCATACGCGCGAAGGAATGCCTCGAACGTTGCGAACGACGACACGGCTCCGGATCGAAGACCGATCGTCTTCCCCGTCCGCGGATCCGTTCCATCGTTCATCGTGATTTCCAGGATCTTCACCAGATTGAAGTATCCTGTCAGGATGTAACTCTCTTTCCCGAACGCTCCCGTCTCCACGCACCCGCTGGTTCCGCCATTCCGTGCGTCCTCGACACTCTTCCCCTGGCGGAGGAGTTCTTCCACGACTTCGTCCGCGTTAAACAGGGAAGGTTGCCCCCACCCTTTCCGGACGATGCACAACGCCTTGCGCAAAAACTCGTCCGGGTTCTTCCGGGAGAGCTGGATATTGGAGCTTGGCTGCACCAGCCGCATCTCATCGATCACCTCGAGGATGAGGTAGGTGAGTTCGTTCACGCCGTCCGAACCGTCAGCGCGGAGCCCGCCGCTGTTAATGTTCGCAAAATCGGTGTACGTGGCGCTTTCCGCCGCCGTGACTCCCACTTTGGGCGGCGCCGGCTGGTTATTGAACTTCACCCAGAAACATTGCAGGAGTTCCCGGGCACGTTCTCTGGTCAACGTTCCCTGGTCGAGCTCGCGCTGGTAGAATGGGAACAAGTGCTGGTCGAGCCGCCCGGGATTGAACGCGTCCCATGGATTCAGCTCAGTAATGACTCCCAGGTGAACGAACCAGTAATACTGCAAGGCTTCGGAGAACGTCCGGGGAGCGTGCGCAGAGACATAGGCACATGTCTCCGCGATTGTCTCCAGCTCATGTCTGCGTTCCACAGACGACGCGGCGCGCGCAAGGTCTCCGGCGAGCTTCGAGTATCGCCGTGCGAACGCGATAATGGCGTCGGCACACACCTGCATCGCCTCCAGCTCCTGTGATTTCGCATAGGCCGCCGGATCGTTATCGTAGTCAAGGGCGTCCAGGCTTTTCCGAATTTCGACCTTCAGATCCTCCATTCCCAGACGATAGATCTTGTCGCCGAGGACGGTGTGGCCCGGTGCGCGCTGCTCCATGAACTCGGTGAAGATCCCCGCAGCGTAGCAGTCCCTCCACGCATCGGTCATCAACTCGAAAATCTTCTCCCGCAATGAACGTTCCTGCCAGTAGGGAATCACCGTCTCCCGATAGACGTTCCGTGTCGCTTCCGGGACAACGTACGGGATGCGAGGCCGCGAATTCAGGATATCCAGATCTTCAAGCGTATGGCAGCAGATTTCGGGATAGGTGCTCGTTTCCTTCGGTGCCGGACCGCGTTCGCCGACGATCAGCTCATCGTCGCCGATGTGAATCGCCTTGTGTTCAAGGATATGCTCGAAGACCAGCGCCCGTCGCATGGGGGCGGATTGCAATCCCATGGACTGCATCGCTTCCGTGACCAGGACCGCGCGCTCGTGCGACACGACTGGTTTTGCTTCAAGGCTCCGCTGGCGAAGCCGCTTGACCCGTTCGGTCATCTTGTGTCAGCCTCCAATCGCGACGGAAAAACCACCCCGCTGGAATTCGACGAGGATGGGATGCAGTTTCTCCTCCTTCAGGGAAGGAATGCCGAACGCTTCGGCGTCCATGCCGAGACGGTGCGCCTTGTCCCGGCCGAAATTGTGATACGGAAGCAAGTGGACCGCGGACACCGTGGTCCGGTCACGGAGATACCCGATGATCGCCTGAATGTTCGCGGGATGATCGTTCACCCCTGGAATGACGGGGATCCGGACAATCGTTTGCCTTCCCGATCGGCAGAGCAGTTCGAGGTTGCTCAGAATCCGTTCATTCCCGACCCCCGTGAACCTTCGATGCGCTTCCGTGTCCATAATCTTGAGATCGTATAAGAACTGGTCGACAAACGGCATGACCGAACGCAGCGTCTCTTCAGTGCAGAAACCGGAGGTTTCGACCGCCGTGTGAATATGGAGAGCCTGGCACCGGCGCAGGAGTGCCAGAAGGAAATCCGGGTGCAGGAGAGGCTCCCCGCCGGAAAATGTTACGCCGCCTCCGGACCGTTCGTAAAAGGATCTGTCCTTGAGGATCTCGTCCACCACCTCGTCAACTGTCATTTCCGTTCCGACTTGCTCCCGCGCTTCGGCATAGCAGGTGGCAATGCATGTCCCACAGGACTCACACTTTTCACGCATAGGGACATACCGCTCGCCCTGTTTTTCCACCGCTTCGTTCGGGCAGGCGTCGAAGCAGTTTCCGCACCGGATGCATCGATCTTCCCGGAACGAATACTGTATTTCTGACCTCTGCCCCTCCGGATTGTGGCACCATGAACAGCGGAGCGGGCAGCCCTTCAAAAAGACGGTCGTCCTGATCCCCGGTCCGTCATGAACACAGTAGCGCATGACATTGAACACAATGCCTTTGAGGGCATGAGGTTGTGCGGCGGGGGATTCCGGACGGGAAGAATCGGGCATAGAGGAAGAAGATGATCCCTTGTGAGAAAAATAACGCTACCCCGAGGAGAGGGGTCAGGATTCAGGAGTCAGACATCAGGAACACCCTGAATCCTGAACCCTGACACCTGAATCCTGTTATGAAGATACGCGAGAATTGCCGAAGAGGCAACCGAACCTGCTTGCCGTCACGTTTTCTCCCTACTTCCTACCGCATACTTCCTACTCCCGGCTCTTTCCTCGTCACGGCCGTTCGTCCGCCGTCGGCCCGTAGATCGGAGGGATGGGAACATCCAGCAAGCGGAGATAGACCGTGAGTTGACCGCGATGATGGACAATGTGACTCATGTGGTTCCGCACAATGACCGCGCGTGGGGCCGACCAAAGAACGATCGGCCCGCGCTTTAGTGACCATGTGATTGCATAATCCTTGTCCACTGACGACGTGATGGCTTCGTGGGCGGAACGAACATTTTCATCAAAGGCCTTCAGCAGGACGTCCGTTTGTTCAAACGAGTAGCCCGGCGCGGCTGCGAGGTCGAGCGATGTTTCGCGGATGGTATTCGCAATCCATGCCGGCATCCATGAAACCAGTTGCGCCAGATGACCGAGCGCGAACGATTTGGAGTGCGGCTTCCAGGCCCCCTTGTCGGAAGGCACACGCTCCAACAGTCGACGCGTCGTCGCCATCTCCTGGTCGAATTCTGGTATCAACATCTCTGCCATCGTCATTGCCGCCCCTCCTTTGTGAACATTTGAGATTGCGTTTCTTGCGGACTGCAGATCAGATCCACTCAGGCGACTGGATCGTCCTCGAGCCGGGCGCGTTCCCGGTATTGACCGTCGACGCCGGTTCAAAAAGCATGATGTGAACTTCTTCTTCCGCCTCGGGCCGGTGTTCAACGCCGCGCGGCACAATGATGAACTCCCCCTCGTACACGGGAATGGTCCGGTCGCGCAGATGCATCTCAAACCGTCCCTGGATGACGTAGAACAGTTCGTCTTCCGCCTCATGGTGATGCCACACAAAGGCGCCCTTGAACTTTACGAGCTTCACATGCTGATCGTTCAGCGCACCCACAATCTTTGGGTCCCAGTGCCTGGAAAAGCCCAGGAACTTCTCCTTGACATTGACCTTCGTAATGTCCACCACATTCTCCTCCTGCTGCGCCTCGTTCATGTTCGGTGACTCGTCGTCATTGGTTCATGCTCACTTTCAGTCGCCAGTTTCGCTTTTCGATCTTCCGGACATTCGGTTCGGACTTGATGGTATCAAGGTACCGCGCCAGAAGGGCGAGTTCGTCGTCCGGCAATTGACCCGTGAACGGCTTCACCTGGATATGATTGGGGATATTCCGCTCAGGCAAACTCGGACGGTCGTCGATGAGCAGTGTGCCCTCGACTTTAAATCCAACCTTCTTCACTTTACGCAGGTCTTTGACCCAAGTGCTCACTTTCGTTGATCGATCGACACGAAGGTCGCATTGCTCTCTTGCCCAAACAAACTCGAGCGGGACGGACCCGGGAATGATGCGGGGCACAATGCCTTTTGCGTAGGAGGCGCCAGACGACGTCCAGACAGCCAGTCGAAACAGTCCCTTTGCGAAATCAAGGAATTCATTGAGACCGGGCCGGCTGTACACATAATATTCCCCCACCAGGGAATCCGGGACCCGATCGATCATCGTCTTCGTCGAATACAGGAGTGTCTCGTCAAGGTCGAGAATCAGGAGCATGCCATTCTCTTTCTTCCAGTCAACGGATCGGACTCACGTTTCCCGCTGACGATCCAAATATCAGACACCGCAAGACGTGCGAGAGGCACCGAGATTCATGTACCATGAGAACCCACGCCGGGTGCTGGAGGTGCGCCGGACGGGGGTGCCGGGGCCGTGGAGGCAAATTCCCCGTTGCGCGCGCGCAAGTCGAAGTAGAGGACCGTCGTGTACACCGGTCTCATCAGCGTGAGCAACATCATGTTCAGTGCGCCCGAAATGCCGACACCAATGCCCATGGAACTCAGCATTCTCCCGATCACCGCGGGGTCCGGTTCTCCGTGGCCGATGGAGCCGAGCATCTTGAAATACTCGCCATAGAAATCCCCGAGTGCGACCATGGACACCGGGGTCGTGAGGATGCCGATGGCAACATTCGCGAGGATTCCGAGGAGAACGAGGATTCCGAATACCCGCCACCAGTTCCCCGTCAGCAGGTCCCAGCTGCGACGCAAGGCTGCGACAACTCCCTCGTCTTCGCAAGCGACCACGGTGAAGGCCATCGACCAACGAATCAGGAGGAACGCGACAATCGCAAGCAGGAGAGGAACGGTCAACAGACCCAGCAAGGCGATCACGACCCCGCTCCCTGTCATCAACAACAGGCCGAGCGGAATGCCGAAGATCCCCACCACGGCCACTACCTCGATCAGGGCGACGCCGAGGCCGCGGAAGTATCGGATCCCAAAAGCATTCTTGAATGCCTCCGTCCAAGGCAACCGATCCCTCGCATACTCATAGCGGACAAGACGCGTCACGGCAAGCTCTCCCGCCATGCTCATGAGGAGCGCGAAAAGCAGGGCAAGGCCGAACACGCCCAGAGAGCGCACGATCGCCATCGCTGCCTCCGTCGACATGTCTGCGCCCTTTTCCTGCATCACCTGACCGACCGTCCCGTAGAACTCCCGGGAACCCACTCCGAGCAGGGCGGCGACGGGAACGAATAGAATGAGAATGAGGGGAAGGGCTCGAAGAATCACCGCTCCGAATTTTCTGAATGTCTGATCAAAAATTTCGGCCACTTGCATCGGCGCGACGGCTGCAAAAAGCACCGCGTCGTCCCAATTCAGGTCCAGCCCGCATTGTGGACAGACGTGGTCGGACTGGGTGACGGGGGTGCCGCATTCCGGGCAGATAAATTCGTTGCGAGGATCCTCCATCATTCCATCTCCGGGTTGGAGTTCAATTCTGCAATTGCCAGGTGTCCGTCGGTGGGACTGGATGCAAACCCCCGCCGATGTTCATGTGTGATACTCGAGGATCGCCTGTTCGAGCTCATGCTCCTGCTCGAATTGTCCAAGAATGGCGATGCCGGCAAAGACAACAAGAGATTGATACGGCCGGGCCTGACCTTCCCGGGAAATACTTCACCGGACGTCGTTCGAAGATCATCGCGTTCATCCTGTGAACGCGCAGGCACAACGCCACCCCTCGTTACTTTTTCAGAGCCAACCGATCACCCGTGGCGATGAGCCAAAACGACAAAAGCCCTTCCATCGGGTCGACGAAAAGGCTCACCTGTCAAAGGGCTGTCATTGCATATACGTTACGAAACTCTCTTCGGGATATCAAGTACCCGTCGGAGTACGTGACGCCTCTTGTCCGGACGCACCACCGTTCCTCTTCGTCTCCCCGCGAGGACTCCTCCGTGTTCCATCAGGTGAGGTAGGAGGGGAGCGACCGAACAGAAGAGAGGACGGCGGCGGCTCCCTCGAATTTGCCCTTCGCAGTCAGCGAACCGGGGATGACGACACATCGTAGACCGGCTGCTGTTGCGGCAGCGAGACCCCGTTCAGAATCCTCGACGACGAGGCAGTGGTCCTTTGTCAGGCCGCATCGTTCGACTGCTCGTTGGTATGGCTCGGGATCCGGCTTCGCTCTCCCGTAGTCCTCCCGGGTCAGCACAAATGCAAAGTGCTTCAGGAGTCCCGAAGATCGGTGGATCGCGTCGAAGTGCATGCGGCGGGAGCTGGTCACAATCCCCATACAATACCTCCCCGAAAGCCGCGCGAGGACCTCTTCCACTCCGTCGATGACCTTCGAATGCATTTTCAGGAGTTCGAGATAGATCGCGTTCCGGCGATCGCGCAGGGCTGACAGGGCTTCAAAGCCAGGCACGGCCGTCTGTACCAGGTGCCATGCCCCGCGTCCCTGCATCATGAACAGCTCGACATACATCTCTTCCGTCAGCGTCACGCCGACCGTTGCGAGCACCTGCCGCGTCGCCTGAAAATACAATTCCTCCGTATCGACGAGGACTCCGTCATTGTCCCAGAAGATTGCGCGGGTGTCCGCATGATGCATGGGCATGTCGGTCTATGTCCGGGTTCTCGACAATGGTCAGCGTCCCGCAAGAAGATCCTTGTCGAATACTTCCTGCTTCTTTGCACTTCGAAACGAAAGCTTCCTGTAGAATTGCTGCGTTCTTTCACGCGTGACGTTCGTGCGAACGCGAATCCGGGAGAGTCCTCGTTCCCTCGCCCATTGCTCTGCAGCCGCGACCAGCGCGCCCCCGATCCCTTCCGAACGATGCGCTTCGTCGACTACGAGCCCCCGGATCTCGGCGGTCTCGCCGCTCTCGAGCGAAACAACGACGCTCACCTGGATCCAGCCAACGACCGAATCACGCTCCGCAACATAGACGCCGTACCGCGAGGCGTCGGAGGTTTCTGCCAGCCGCGCCTGCATTTGCCCGAACGTCACAGCGTAACCCAGTTCGCCCGCAAGAACTGCGAGCGTGGCAGCGTCGGCCGGTTTCGCGGGACGTATCCTTGTCGGCTGTTCCATCATCATCCACGAATACTCACACCTTGCCCCCGGGGGGCCTCGAAAACCCGGAGGCCGTAAGGGGTCCGACATTGAACATCGCCCTCGCTTCTGCGGTTCCTTCATGTGCAAGTGCAGGCATTCCCGTTCTGTGCGACACCCTCCGTATGTTATCGCCCGGGGGTAACCCCGTATTTGTCGCGCAGGACAAGAAGATGGTGTCGGAGGTGACCGACCGTAATAAACGCAAGAGCGCGGACGGTGATGGGGTTGTTGCTCGCCGTGCCCTGTCGCTTCCATTCGATCTCGTTCAGCCGCGTGTAGAAGTGAAGACTGGCCCGGCGCGCATCCGTCAACTCTTCGAATAACGCGCGCAGGGAACATCCGCTGTATCCCGATTGCTCGACATAGGCGACTTCATCAAAGGACGGAAGATTGGCACGTTCGCCCCGGCTTATGCAAAATGCCCGATAGCCGAAGACGCGCTCCGCATCGACAAGATGGCCGACCACTTCCCGAATGCTCCACTTGCCGGGGGCGTAACGAAACGTCTCACGCTCCGGGGCAATTCCTTCAATGGCTTTGGCGCAACTCTCCAGTTGCTCTTCGAGGACAGGGAGGATATCGGACTCGGTCACAAGGGAAACGTACCCCGCGAAGAACTCCACGTACTCTCCCGGCAACGGTCTCGTTGTCATTGCGTCAATCCTCCGTATGTTTATTGATCACAGGGTTCGTCGTCACCGCCCCCATCTGCCCCCAATCGTGCGTTCCAGGGCGTTCCTTCCGGGGGCTTCGATGCGGCCTCGCATCGGCCGGATGAATTCCGGAGCGTGAATGCTATCGACGCCTAATGATAGCTCGCCTCGGGAAAGAAAAGGATGTTAATGAAAATCAGATGCAAGGGGTTATAGATGTAATCGAAAAGATTCCACGCCACGAGGATGCCGATCAACGAGAACGTACGATTGTGGACCAGCGTGAAATATTTCCGTCCCCGTTCTTCGCTGAGAAAGAGGGGGATGATGCCGCTTCCGTCGAGAGGAGGGATCGGCAGCAGATTGAAGATGAACAGGAGCAGGTTCAGCGAAAAGAAGACGTTGATGAAGGAGGCGACCGTACTCAGCGTCCCCCCCTGCGTCGCGTCGATGACGTGGGTATAGTCGATGGTTTCCGGCGGAAGAAACACCCCTGCGTACATGCCGATACGGATGGCGAGCGCGGCAATAAATGCCAGGAAGAGATTCGCGAGGGGACCGGCCGAGGCCATCTTTGCCGACGCACGGGGATTGTCGTAGGCCCACTGGGGATCGTACGGTGCGCTCGCCCATCCGATCATCCATCCGCCCGCCAGAAACGAGACGATCGGTACAATGATGGTTCCGAGCGGCTCACGCCGCATATGCGGAATGGGGTCGAGCGTCACCTGTCCACCTTCGTACGCTGTTCGGTCGCCGAGGCGGTATGCCACGAACGCATGTGCTGCTTCGTGGAGCGTCGTGGAGAAGAGAAACGCAACGTACCAGAGGAGTCCTTCGACAAGCTTCTCCATAATTGTGGCCTTGCTCCTGGATATTCCGTGTGACCGATGCTCTTCCGGCCGGGCGTTACGCTACGGGCTTGTCCCCCGCAGCATCATCAACGACGTTATCGACCGGTCTCTCAAGATATCTCCTGATGAAGTACTCGGCAAGCTCCATGCCGGTGCCGGTGGCAAGGCCGATCAACGCTCCCAACTGGAGATTGCCGACCAACAGATCGAAGGTCGTGCCAAAGTGTGCGACCATCGACTTGTAGAAGGAAAGTCCAAGAAGGACGATGATCAACCCATTGGCAAGGGAAATGATGGCTCCCCCGACCGCGATCCGCAGAACTGCCTTTGTGGTGAATCGGGATTTTAGCACCGATTGACTCACAAACGTAGCAGCGGCCATTCCGCTGATATACAGCGCATTGAGGATCAGCATCCAGGGGACAAATTCTTCGATGACCCCGGTCAGCACGACGTACCAGACGAAAAGTGCCGCCAGCCCGTTCCGAACGTTCTGATCTTTCCCACCGGCATAGGCGAGCGCGATAGTGACACTGCTCATGACAAACTGAAACGCCCTCATGGTGGGCGTAAAGGCACTAAGCCGATACAGTGCAAATCCAACGCCAATCCCCGTCACACCGATCACAACTGTGCGCACGATTGCGCGGTTCAAGTGCGTATCTTCGATTTCCATGGGATCCCTCAGGGAATGTTCGTGGCATCCGCTTCATGTGTTCGCAGTCGGTGGCTCGGTTCGAGATTCGGGTGCTCAAATTCACGCCGATACAGCATGCCGATCCTCTCCATGACACGGATTGATCGGGTATTGATCTTCGATGTGAAGGAAACGATCTCGTTGAGCCTGGCAACAGAGAAGCCAAAATCGAGACAGGCTCTTGCTCCTTCCGTCGCGTAGCCTTTCCCCCAGTTG
>CAWESL010000009.1:0-7495 GCA_963811705.1 Ignavibacteriota bacterium | reverse complement strand
CAGTGTTGCTCGCCTATCTTTCGGTTCGCAAGATGATTGCGTATGTGCCGGTGACAGCATCGGAGGTGCTCCACCGGTGGGGAGATATCCATACGTTCCTTCGGCGGTGGGTGGAAAGGCTGTTGAAAGGTTCACATTCTCTCTAAGGCACGGACGATGAAACGAGCGTTGATATCAGGCATCACCGGTCAGGACGGGTCCTATCTCGCCGAGCTGCTCCTGGACAAGGAATACGAAGTCCATGGAATCATTCGTCGGAGCAGCTCCTTCAACCGCGGACGGATCGATCACTTGTACATTCAGAACGAAAATCTGATGAACAAGAGGCTCTTCCTTCATTACGGAGATGTCACCGACACTTCGAATTTGAACAGGCTGCTGGAGAAGATCGAACCCGAAGAGATCTACAACCTGGCCGCTCAGAGTCACGTGAAAGTCTCATTTGATGTTCCGGAGTACACCGCGCAGGTGGATGCTGTGGGGACGTTGCGATTTCTCGATGCGATTCGTGAAACGGGAGTGAAGACGCGATTTTATCAGGCATCAACAAGCGAGCTGTTTGGCAAGGTCCGTGCGGTGCCGCAGAACGAAACCACGCCGTTCTATCCACGGAGTCCTTACGGCGTTGCAAAACTCTACGGATACTGGATCGTGGTGAACTACCGGGAGGCCTACAATTTGTTTGCGTGCAACGGGATCCTCTTCAACCATGAGTCTCCCCGTCGCGGCGAAGGTTTTGTAACAAGAAAAATCACCCTGGGTGCGGCAAAGATCAAATTGGGGCTCCAGAAAGCATTGACAATCGGCAACCTGAACGCTCGTCGCGATTGGGGATACGCCCCGGAGTATTGCGAGGGAATGTGGCGAATCCTGCAGCACGGGGTGCCCGACGACTTCGTCATGGCGACGGGAGAAACGCACACAGTCCGGGAATTTGCGGAACTCGCATTCCAGGAGCTTGACATCCCGATCGAGTGGAAAGGTTCCGACGCGAACGAGAGGGGCATCAACGCGCGGACGGGTGCAGAAGTCATCGCCGTCGACCCGTTCTATTACCGGCCGACGGAAGTCGACATGCTTATTGGCGATGCATCGAAGGCACGACGCGAACTTCAGTGGTCCCCCACGACAAAGTTCCAGGATCTGATTTCGATCATGGCAAAGGCTGACTTCGAAAAAGTCCAGCGACGGGGATTTTGATGGAGACCGCTCTTTCCGCATTCGTCAGGCGTCTCTTCTTCGAAGGACAGGAACGCAGTGTCAGGACGAAGCGCAACATTGCGGGGTTGTTCCTGCTCCGGGGTGCGAGCAACGTGATCAATCTCGTTCTCGTGCCGATGACGCTGGTCTACCTCAATCAAACGCAGTACGGAATCTGGCTTACGCTCAGCTCGATCATCGGGTGGGTGAGCATGATGGACGTTGGCCTCGGGAATGGTCTCCGGAACGGCGTCGCCAAGTCGCTTGCGATGAATGAAACCACGACGGCGCGGAAGCTGATCAGCACGACGTTTGCCTTCGTCGGCATCATCGCGGTGTGTTTGATCGTCGTATTCCTTTGCGTGAATCCGTTCCTGCCGTGGGCTGCGATCCTCGGGGCTGCTCCCGCCATGAATTCCGAGCTCATGTGGTTGGGGGCGATCGTGTTCATCTTCTTCTGCCTGCGGTTGCTCTTCGGGCTCATCGGCACCGTTCTGATTGCCGATCAGAAGCCCGCCCTCGCGTCGCTGCTTGAGGTTCTGGTGGCCTTTGCATCGCTGATCGCGGTGTGGATTCTTTCCAGGACGACCGTAGGATCGCTCTTTTGGCTGGGGACGATGCTCTCCATGTTCGCGGCGCTCATTCCGTTCTGTGCAAGTCTCTGGTTTTTCCGGCGCTCCTATCGCTCACTCGCCCCTTCGTTTCGGTATGTCGACTTTCATTTTGGCAAAGAGCTCATGACGGTCGGAGTGCAGTTCTTCTTCCTTCAAATCTCCTCCCTCCTGATTTTTTCAAGCTCGAACATCATCATTGTCCAGTTGTTTGGTGCCAGTGCCGTCGTTCCCTTCAATATCGCCCTCAAGTATTTCGGTATTGTCTCCACGGCGTTCACGATTTTGCTCATGCCATTCTGGTCGGCGTATACCGATGCGTTCACGCGCGGTGACCGGTCGTGGATTCTGATGACAATCCGAAAGCTGAAGGTTTCCTGGCTGATCATGGTGGGCTCGCTGATCGTGATGCTCCTCATTTCTCAATACGCGTACCGACTCTGGGTCGGGCCGGACGTCCACGTTTCCTTCCTGATGTCGTTGGCATCCGCCGCCTATGTGGCAATCGTTGCTTGGAGCAACATATTTGCGTACTTTATGAACGGCGTGGGTAAGATCCGACTTCAACTGTGGGTAGCCGTCCCTTCGGCGATTGCCGTTATCCCCATCGCCATTATCCTCACGAAGGTGTTTCACCTGGAAAGCGCAGGAGTAATGGTGGCTATCACCCTCTGTCTGCTCCCGGGTTGTTTCCTCTGGCCTGTGCAACTCAGAAAGCTGGTCAGCGGGACCGCAAGCGGGATATGGGCGCGTTAGCGCTGTTCGTTCATCAAGGTTGCCTCTTCCATGATCCGCCGGATTCGAAATCGGCTTGCACAATTGAGCGAGTTGGTGCGACGCGTCGAAGACCTCCAGCAGGCCGTCGGACGCGTTGAACTCCGGTTACTCGAAACCGGAAAGGGCCAGGGCGCGCAACTCCAGGATTTCGAGTGCAAAATCTCTTCCCAGTGGGGAGAAGACGGCATCATTCAATTTCTGATCCGGAAAATTCCCGTCCCACGCAAGTTCTTTATTGAGTTTGGGGTTCAGGACTATAAGGAGTCCAACACCCGATTTCTTCTTCAGCACAACAACTGGTCCGGGCTCGTTTTTGAATCCCGGGAACGTGATGTGGAGAGCATCCGGGGTCAATCTTTTTACAGCCGTCATGACCTGAAAGCGATTTGCGCCTTTATTGACAGAGAAACGGTCAATCAGTTGTTTGAGCAACATGGCGCACGTGGTGACATCGGGTTGCTCTCCATCGACATTGATGGGAACGACTATTGGGTGTGGGAAGCAATCAACGGAGTATCGCCGCGGATTGTGATTTGCGAGTACGACAATATTCTCGGGTGCGACCGACCCGTGACAACGCCGTACAGCAGGACCTTTGAACGGGCGAAGGCCCACTATTCGTTTCTGTACGGGGGAGCATCGCTTCCTGCTCTCGAGCATCTCGGGAAGAGGAAGGGGTACACGCTCGTCGGGTCCAATAGTGCGGGGAACAATGCGTTCTTTGTCCGCAATGATGTCCGGGGCGACCTTCCTGCCGTGTCTCCGCGCGATGTCTTTCACCGTGCGAAGTACAGGAATTCCCGCGATCGGCAGGGGAACCCCACCTACCTGGACTATCAAGAAGGACTCCGCCTGATAGCGGATTTGCCCCTGGTCGATGTCGTATCAGGTGCGACGCTCCAGGTACGCGAAATCATTCCTCCGGAAGATCGATAGCACTTTCATCATGGCAGAAACACTCGGCGCGTTGTGCGACAAACTGACCATTGTCAAACTCAAACAATGGCATGCGACGGACCCGTCGACGCAAAGCAGTCTTTCCATTCAGGAACGTCAGCTCAGCGATGAAATCCAGGAGTATCTTCTGGCTGCAGTGTCAGGCCACATTTCAATCGACCGATTGACGTTCGCCGCAAACAAGGTCTACAAGAAGGAAGGCAATTCCGTCGCGGATGTCGTCGGGACGGTGGGGGAAATCTTTTCCCGGCTCGCAGAAGTGAACATCAGACTCTGGCATGAACAGGAGCGCGTCTATGAGTTCGAACGCGTTCCGGCGGACCAGAAGGACGCGGTCGTCAAACAGCTTGCGCTCCTGAACCTCGAACGGAACCGCTGCATCGATCAACTCAATACGACCTTCAAAACAATGGTGGAACAGGCGCTGATGCCCCCACCCAAATCGTGAGAGCCCTCAGCGGCTGCAGACACCCCCATGCATTTACGCCATCGTACGACTTGTCGGGTTTGTGGCTCACCCGCGCTCACCCGCGTCATTGATCTGGGTGAACAATATCTTCAGGGCTCATTTGTGAAACCGGGGAAGGAAGAACCCTCCCGTCGGAAAATTCCGACCGCGCTGGTGCACTGTGATCCTGTGCGTGACGAACGTGCATGCGGGTTGCTCCAGATGGAGTATTCCGTTCCCCCCTCCATCCTTTACGCAGCCTACTGGTACCGGTCAGGCACGAATCAAACGATGCGGGATCATCTCCGGGGAATCGTTGCCGATATTCAGCTGATGAAAACTCTTGCGGGGGCGAGGGTCCTCGACATCGGGTGCAACGATGGGACGCTTCTCCGGAATTACCCGGAGATGGTGGAAAAATTCGGGGTCGATCCCTCTGATGTCGCCGGAGAGGCAGGCGAAGGGATCACTGTCGTCCAGGATGTCTTCCCGACTGCGAAGCTCTCCGCCGCGGCAGGTGCGAGGAAATTCGACGTCATCACGTCGATAGCGATGTTCTATGATCTCGAAGACCCGGTCACATTTGTCCGCAGCGTTCAAGAAGCCCTCGCCTCCGACGGTCTCTGGGTCTTTGAAATGTCCTATATGCCGACGATGCTCGAGCGGAATTCGTACGACACCATCTGTCATGAGCATCTTGAATACTACAGTCTCGCAGTCGTCGAGCACATTCTCGGCCGGGCAGAGATGAAGGTCGTTGCTGCGTCAAGGAACGCGATTAACGGAGGAAGCATCCGTTGTTTCGCGACACACGCACAGAACACCGCGTTTGACAAGCAGCGCAACATGAAGGCCCTGCAGGAAATCCGACAGGCCGAGTTTGACCTCGCCCTGGATACGAATGTCCCGTATGCGGATTTTCAGGCCCGGATCGAAGTGCAGCGCAGCGAGCTGCAGAAACTTCTCCGGGATCTGAAGAACGCAGGGAAGCACATTCACGTATACGGTGCCTCGACGAAGGGGAATACCATTCTCCAATGGTGCGGGATCGATAAAACCATTGTCGATGTCGCCGCAGACCGGAACCCGGACAAGTTCGGTGCGTTTACCCTCGGGACCGACATTCCTATTGTAAGCGAGAAAGACTCGCGGGCCATGAAGCCCGACTATTACCTCGTTCTCCCTTGGCACTTCAAGGAGGAGTTCCTTCAACGCGAAAAGGCGATCCTTGCAGAAGGGACGAAATTCCTCTTTCCTCTTCCGAAGATTGAAATCATCGGCTCATGAAGGCGTTACTCTTTGGTGCTGATGGACAGGATGGACCGTACATCGCTGAATCCTGCAGGTCACGAGCGATTGAGCCGGTCTCCCTTTCGCGTGCCGAGGGGGATGTGTCGGACTTCGATTGTGTGGATGCCCTCGTTCGGAGCCACAAACCCGATATTATTTTCAATCTCGCGGCAATCTCGACGACGCGACACGATGTCCTGTTCGAAAATCACGCTGCGATCGCCACCGGATCGCTGAATGTCCTCGAAGCCGTATATCGCGCGGCCGTTCCGACGAAGGTCTTCATCGTCGGCTCCGCTCTCCAATTCCTGAATTCCGGGACGCCAATTTCCGAAGAGACACCATTCACCGCGACGAGCCCGTATTCCGTCGCACGAATCCATTCCGTTTATGCCGCGCGGTACTATCGGTCCCTCGGCGTCCGATCGTATGTGGGGTATCTGTTCAATCATGAGAGCCCGAAACGGCTGCCGGGACACGTGAGTCGCGACGTCGTCGACGCCGCGGCGAGAATAGCGCAGGGGTCATCCGAGGTCCTCACGATCGGCGATCTTACCACGAGGAAAGAGTGGACCTTTGCCGGTGATATTGCCGAAGCGATGCTGATCCTGGTCAGCCAGGACGCCATTCACGAAGCAGTCATTGGGACGGGCGAAACGCACACCATCGAGGAATGGGTGCGGGAATGCTTTGCGTTGCGCGGGCTCGACTACGCCCGCTGCGTCCGCCAGAAACAGGATTTCAAAGCCGAGTATCGCACGTTGCAGTCCGACCCCCGAAAGATCATGTCACTTGGCTGGCGACCCAAAGTGTCATTCCGTGCGATGGCCGCAATGATGAGCGGGTTGTGACTATGGCTGAGCGTGTACTTCTTGGTCAGCTTTCCTGCAACGGGGACATCCTGTACGCGACCGCAATTGCGCGACAGATAAAAGAGGATTTCCCCGGGTGCCACCTCACCTGGGCGGTGGCGTCTCTCTACCGTCCTGTGCTGGAGGGTAATCCTTTTGTCGATGCGCTGTGGGAAGTTCCGGCGAAATCACGCGATGACGTTGAACGCTTGTGGCCTGAGTTTGCCAGAATGGCGAAGGAGAGGAAACGACGCGGCGAATTTGACAGGATATTCCTGACTCAAATCAGTCCGGGCAACTACCGGAACTTCGATGGGACGGTCCGCGCGTCGATATTTCGAGGATATCCTCGTCCCGTTACGGTCCCGGTTACTCCTATCCTGCGATTGCGCCAGGAAGAAGTGGATCATGTCAGGGAATTTACAGCGCGAACCGGCTTCGCTTCAGCACAACACCGCGTGCTCTTCGAGTCAGCCTCCAGAAGTAATCAATCGTTCGTAACGCCCGAGTTTGCCCTCGACACCGCACGCCGCGTTCTTCACCAGGTGCCGGACGCAGCATTTGTCCTTTCGTCGAATATCCCCATTTCCTCCGATGACCGCAGGATCATTGACGGAAGTGCATTAACCCTGCGTGAGAACGCTGAACTGACAAAGTACTGTTCACTCCTGGTGGGTTGCTCAAGCGGCATTACCTGGATAGCAACGTCAGATTGGGCGACACATCTTCCGACGATCCAACTGCTGCGACGATCCACTTCGGTGTTTGCATCCGTGCTCCATGATGCAGAATATTTCGGGCTCCCTACGGAATCGATACTGGAAATGACCGATTGTTCTCCTGCGCACCTTGCGGACTGCATGACAGCGGTGTTTTCAGAAGGGCTGCCCGCGGCGAAGAAGCGATTTCATGAACGCATTCCCGTGCGGCTGGATTTTTATTTCTTTACCTTCCTTCGCGCACAATTGCGGGCAATGCACCCGCTCACGATTCTCAGCTCTTTGCGCCATGTCTACCGACGGTATGGAATGAAGCCGTTCGTCCGATTCGTCGGAGATAGATTCCGGCGATTTGTTCCCAACCGGCTCCTGGATACCGACCCGACACGACGTTGATTGTTCTTCTTCAGATCAGTCAGGAGCGCTTTCCGGTCAAGGGTGCGGCCGCACAAGGCCCATCCACCGGGGAAGGTAAATTCCGTCGATCAACGGAAACAGGACGAGGCAGCGGCCGACCGAAGCTCATGAAAAACCCAGCACCTTTTGTCTCGATCGTCCTCGCCGTCTACAACCGCCGTGCCCTCACGGAGAGGTTTCTTGCCAAGGCGCTCTCCATCCCCTATCCCAATTTCGAAATCGTCG
>CAWESL010000008.1:0-535109 GCA_963811705.1 Ignavibacteriota bacterium | reverse complement strand
AGTAGCTGTTCTCGCCAGAGGTCGTTATCCGGCTGGCAAATACGAATTCACATTTGATGGAAGGAACCTCTCGAGCGGTGTATATTTCTATCGCTTGATGGCAGGGAATTACTCGGCGGTGCGCAAAATGAGCTTAATAAAATAAAGTCGACAGCAGCCACTAATCGACAATCAGTAATCTCTGTCGGCTGTCCGCTGAACGCTGTCTGCTGTAATGAAGTCGCTGTCTTGGCGAACGGTCGATATCCAGCAGGGAGATACTCGTTTGCGTTCGACGGAAAGCAACTGGCAAGCGGCGTATACTTCTATCGCTTGACTGCAGGGTCATTTTCCGCGGTTCGGAAGATGCTTCTTGTTCGTTGACGGTATCACAAAGTCTCACAGTCCCAAAGTCCCATACTCTCCGGGCTCAAGTTCCTTGAGGCCCGAACTAAGAATTCTGAACCTTCTTAATCTCCCAACCCTCTCCCCCTCGGCGGGGCATGAGCGCGGGGGATGGGGACAGGGAAAGGGGCTGTCGAGCGGGACGTATTTCTATCGACTTGAGGCCGCGGGAAGTGTGTTGGTGAAGAAGATGACGCTCATCAGATAGTTCGCTGGAGGAGGGGAACATTCATCGCGCGTGAATGAACCTCTCCCCCTAACCCCCTCCCCTGCACCTGATAGAGCGCATTCCACGACATTCGCACCCCCTCCCCTTAAAGAGCTGAAACTTGTGCAGGGGAGGGGGACGGGAGGAGAGGTTGAAAACTGGCAGAGGGGAGAGCTGCAAATTGCTTCGCTCTCTTTTCCGTCGTATCTTAGAAGGAAATTCCCCGACGATCCGTAGTGCCTTCCACACCAAATCCGTCACCTCTTCTCCTCCCGCTGATTCCTCCCGTCTCGCGCGCACGTTCGCCGCGCTCCAGTATCCCAACTATCGCCTTTGGTTTATCGGTCAGCTCGTCTCGCTGTTCGGGACCTGGATGCAGACAACGGCCGTCGGATTTCTGATCTTCGAGCTGACCCGCTCTCCCATTTATCTCGGCTACGCAGGGTTCGCCGCCGGAATCCCGAGCTGGATCTTCACGCTCTACGGCGGCGTCATCGCCGACCGCCTCTCCCGCCGCTATCTCCTCATCATCACGCAAACCGCGATGATGGTGCTCGCGTTTATCCTGACGTTCCTCGCCTTCTCGCATATCGTCCAGCCGTGGCACATCCTGCTCCTTGCTTTCCTGCTCGGCATCGCCAACGCGTTCGATGCGCCCGCCCGACAGGCGTTCGCCTCCGAGCTGGTGAGCCGCGACGATTTGACGAACGCCATCGCGCTCAATTCGACGATGTTCCAGCTCGCGACCGTCATCGGTCCGACCGCGGCCGGCATCGCCTATGCCGCGTTCGGCCCCGGCTGGTGCTTCGCCATCAACGGCGTCTCGTTCATCGCCGTGATCATCGCGCTCGCCATGATGCGCGACCTGCCGCCTCCCGCTGAACAGAAACACCGCGACAGCATCGCCGCAATCAAGGAGGGACTGTCGTACGTCGTCCACCACCGGCTTGTGCGCACGATCGTGCTCCTCGTGGCGACGTCGAGTCTCCTCGGCCTCTCGTTCACGACGCTCGTCCCGGCCTGGGCGGTGAATGTGCTCGGCGGCGGCCCGCAGATGAACGGGCTGCTTTACTCGGCGCGCGGCGTGGGATCGTTGCTCGGTGCGCTGGCCATTGCGTCGCTCGGCAGGTTTACGTACCGGGGAAAATTGGTGATGGCGGGTGCATTTATCTATCCGATCTTCTTTATTGTCTTCTCGTTTGCGCGGAACGTCCCGTTGTCGCTCTTTACGCTGGTCCTCGTCGGCGCGGGCGTGATCATGGTCCTGAACCTCTGCAACGCCATGGTGCAAACGATCGCGCCGGATTACCTGCGCGGTCGCATCATGGGCGTCTACTCGCTGATCTTCTTCGGGTTTTTGCCGCTCGGGTCGCTGTGGACGGGCTTTCTTGCCGAGGTGTGGAATGAGCCGGTGGCCGTGGCGGTGAATGCGGTGCTGTGTATCGCCGTGGCGGCGGGAGTGTACTGGAAGGTGCCGGAGGTGAAGAATCTGTAGACAGATCCCCTCATCCCCCATCTTGAAAGCGCACCGGGGGGAGCGTCTTGTTTGCATGCTGACTTCCCCCTACAACAGAGGGCGGCTTGCAGCCGAATCGACGGACAAAGCGTGGGTGAGTTCGTATCGGGTCGGGGTGAGTTCGACGGAAACGTCCCCCCTCTCTTTGTAAGAGAGGGGGCTAGGGGGTGAGTTATACATCCGGAGGTTGCGCATGACCAGCTGGATGATTGGGTGAAAGAGCTGCCGGCCTCCATCACTGTTTGCGACACGGACGGGATCATTCTCTCAATGAACGACCGCGCGTGCAAGTCGTTCGAGGAGGAAGGCGGGGCGAAGCTGATCGGGACGAACGTGCTCGATTGCCATCCGGCGAATGCCCGGGCGATCCTCGAGGATCTTCTCCGCGAAGGCAAATCGAACACCTATACAATAGAGAAGAACGGCCAGAAGAAACTGATCTTCCAGTCGCCGTGGTATACAGGCGGGAAATACGCGGGGCTGGTGGAGATTGCGATTGTGCTGCCGGAGACTCTGCCCCACTTCGTTCGCCGCTGAACCCACGCCACCATTCCTCCCCCACTCTCCCTTTCTCCCCCTCGCGCGATGGGGAGAGTGGGAGAACGGGAGACGAGGGGAAAGAGGGGAGAGGCTCAGATAGAAACACCGACTGTTACGCTATACAACGCCGGCGCCACGAGTTGGTATCCTCTGACATGCGTCACCAGCGGTATCCGCACATCGGCATAGATGTTCACCGGGCTCCCGGTGACAAGCTCGATGCCCGGCGATATGTAGAGGCGCTGGTATCCCGTGTTCGGCGGGTCGGCGTTCGGGCCGCTGTCGATCGACCGGAATGACCCGACAAGCTGCAGCGAGGGGACGATCGGGAGCGTGTTGAGCAGATCGTCGTAGTGCACGCCGATGTTCATGTCGAAGCTGTCGCCCGGCCGGTATCCCTCGCGCTCGCTCAGAGCCCTCTGCCACATCACCTGCCCGTACCATCCCCATCCGTCTTCCTGCCGCATCCAGTAGCCGCCGAGAAGAAGGTCCGTCGTTCCCGTGCCGACCTGCGTGTCGCGGTCGAGGAGTGACTGGTGAAAGCTCCCCGTCGGTAGTTTGAGTCCGAACTGCAGACCGATCGACATGTCTTCGGAAAGCCCCGTGTACATCCCGGTCAGTCGAACGTCGCCGAACGACGTATGATCGACCGATCCCGCCGTTCCATTGTCGTCGATCGTCCGGAAGTAGCGGTCCCACACCGGCGCCTCGACCATGACGCCCCACTCTCTGTCAATCATGTCCTGGACACTGAGCGTATAGAAGCTCGTACGGATCTCGCGGTCGTTGTTGGACTCCACGGGCGCGCCGCTCCAGCTTCCCCAGTTTCGTCCCTGGTCCATGTAATTGTAGTGGAGGTAGAAACCGAGGCCGGAAGAAATCGGCATCAGCAGCGGCGATCCGACACTAAAGACATTGCAGCCGCAGGCGCAGGGAAAGGCGATCGCGGGAAGGAAAAAGAGCGAAAAGGCGCTAGCGGCAAGGGTTCTGCTAAATCGGGTCATGCATATACAACAATCGAGAGGGGAAAAAGTGGGAAGTCCGCGCGTTGTCGCGCGATGGTGGGATGGGGGGAGGGGGAGAGGGGAAAAATTCAATGGTCGATGTGGCAAGGGTTTGCTAAAGCGGGTCATGCATATACAACAATCGAGAGCGAAAAAAGTGCCCAAGAGGGCCCGCGTGGCTAACCTCGTCTGTTGGGGACGTTGCATGCAACGTCCCCAACACGTTGGCAATAACTGGACCTGGTTAGCTATGCCGTATCGACATTATATCCCCATCCCTCACAACGTACTCCTTCCCTTCCAGCCGCCACACTCCCGCCTCTTTCGCTTTCGCGAACGACCCGCTGTTCTTCATGAACTCCTCGTACCCCACGACCTCGGCGCGGATGAACTTCGCGTAGAAGTCCGAGTGGATCACGCCGGCGGCTTCCTGTGCCGTCGCCCCTTTGCGGATCGTCCACGCGCGGCATTCGTCGTCGCCGACGGTCAGGAACGACTGCAGCCCGAGCAATGCGTACGATTCGCGGATGAGCGTCGAGAGCGCCGATTCGGTGATGCCGTACTCCGCCATGAAGCTCTTCGCTTCCTCGTCGCCGAGCTCCGAGATCTCGAGGTCGATCTTGCCGAAGAGCGACATGACCTTGGTCTGCGGTCCTTCTTTGCGTTCGGCGATCTGTTTGACCGTCGCTTTCGCCGTCTCCACCTGGGTCTCGTCGCAGTTGACGGCGATGAGCATCGGCTTGATGCTCAGGAGCTGGTAGGTCTTGAGGATGGTCGACTCTTCGCGCGTCAAGCCGGCATCGCGCAGCGGCTTTTCGCTTTCGAGGATCGCATGACAGCGCTCGAGCAGCGGCAGCTCTTTTTTCGCCTGCTCGTCGCCCGCTTTCATCGCGGCTTTCTTCAGCCGCTCGATGCGCCCCTCGATGACGGCCATATCGGCGATGATGAACTCGGTCTCGAACGTCGCGACGTCGCGCAGCGGATCGATCGAGCCGTCCGGATGCGGCACCGAAGCGTCGTTGAAGAGCCGGACCACCTGCACCAGCGCATCGTTGTTCTTGACGCTCGCGAGGAAGTTCGTCGTGAACTGCGTCGAGCCGCTCTCCCCTTTCTTCAGTCCCACAACGTCGACGAACTCGATCGTCGCGTAGACCGTGCTCGGCGGCTTGAAGATCGAGGAGCAGGTCGCGAGCCGGTCGTCCGGGACCTTGACGATCCCGTGGTGCGCCTCCGCTTTCGCGAGGTTCGCCGGATCAAGATGCGTCTTGGTGACCGCCTGGAACAAGGTGGATTTGCCGCTGTAGGGAAGACCGACGATGCCGATTTGCATATAGAAAAGCTCCTGGTGAGAATCTCAATTGACAATAGTCAGTGGACAATGGACAATAGAGAATGAAAAGCCCCAGAGGTCCGCGTCGACAGCCCGGTTGACTATCGGCTAATGTCCATCGACTATCAGTCCTTTACCCCTGGGTGGCCGCGGGTATTCTTCTTGCCCGCACCAGCGCCGCCACCAGCCCGAGCAGCACCAGTCCCGTCGCGACGATCGCCCACATGTTCAAGACGCGCGACTCGGCGTGCATCTCGTAATCAATGAATGACAGCCGGTCGGTGTCGAGCTTCCAGATGGCCTCCCCTCGTTTCACCTGGCCGGCGTTCGTCTGAACGATGGTCCCGGGGAGACTGACGATGTTCGTAAAAGTCCATCCCACTTTGCTGTCCGGCGAGAAGGAGTGCTGGAACGCCGCCCTGACCCCTTCGCCAAAAGCTGTGCGAAGCGCAGGCGAAATCCTGATCATCATCACCCGGCCGGCAAGCTGCACGAGCGAGTCGAGTCCGGCTTCGATGATCTTTCCGTCCTTACCGACGATCTCGGGGATGCCGTTCACGTTTTCGAAGAGCGAGTGATAGAAGGCGTCCTTGTGGCTGTCCATTGCCGCGAGGATCGTGCTGCTGTCCGGCAACGCCGCGGCCGCAGCCCTGGCCGTCCCGAAGACAATTTCAAAGAGATTTCTGTTGTGCCACGCCTCCACCTTGTCGGCCAGCGCTTTGCTTGTATCGCCGTACGTATAGCGCGTCATCTCGTCGGAGGTGAGGAACGTCTCCGGGGCCACCAGCGTGTCGCGGGAGAATTTCCCGTACGATTCGTGGTAGTCATAGTACGAGAAGAACCAGCGGAACTTCCGCTCGACGTTCACGCGCACGCCGAAGTGCGCCTTGTCGCCGGAATCGCGATACTCGTTCGCAAGCTCGTCGAACGAGTTGAACTTCTTCGTCAGGACGATCTTGACGGAGTCCGACTCCGTCCCGACCACCGCCCTGGTCGTGTCCCACGTCCGATCCCAATGCAGGGGAAACGGGCTTTGCAGGGATGCGACGACGATCCGGCGTTCGCAGGTGCCGTCGGTGTTGACGGTCGTGGTGGTCTCCTGGTCGAGGCAGCCGGCAAAAAGGCAACAGAGCACGACAGCTGGCAGAAGATGCGGATGAAGGCGTTCGATAGTCATGGGAACAGGGTCCTTCGATAACGATCTCGAGTAAGCAGTAGGCAGTATGGAGTAGGCAGAAAGTGTATTCCCCCGCGCTCGCCAGAGTCTCAACGACCCAGACTTTCACAGTCTCCGCTTGCGAATGCGTCGCCGCAACGGCACGACCGCAAACTTGGCGATCACGAAACCCACACCGCAGACCAGCACGACTGCAACGATTGTCACGCCGTTCGGGTTGCGCAAGAGACTGATCGGGTTCAGCGAGGACTCAACGATGATGCGGCCCTGTCGACCGTAGTACATTTCCGGGACCGTCGGTACGCCGTCCTTCCCTTTCGGGAAGGATTGCAGATACTCTTCGAGGGCAATCCACTCTTTGATTTCCTGTTTGCCCGGCGTGTCGGGGTCGGCGTCGACGATCCCTTCGAGACTGTTCGACATTTCGCGCCCCGATGAGTCAAGCCCCTGGATGCTCGCGAATCCGTAGCTGAGCTGCCGGATGTTCGAGACCATCATCGCCGTAAAGAGGTTCATGCAGACACGGTAGAGCGAATCCGTGGCCACCGGCCGCATCGTGCCATCCTCGCCGACGATCTCCGCCCACATCACGCGGTTGAACGGCAGCCGGATGGGGTTGTAGGCGAATTTCACTCCCGCGAATTCGAGGTGCGCGTCTTCCTTCATCGTCGAAACCGACGCCTCGATTTCGAGGATCTTCATGAGATCCCTGCCGGTGACATAGGTGGTCACGAGCGGATACCCCGGCTTGCCGTCGGGTCCGAGTCCCAGCGACAGCACGCGGAACACTTCGGAAACGGTAATGGGACCGGCAAGAAACGAACTTCTGATCATCCCCAGCGGCTCGATGACGACGTCGACAGGGCGATGATGCTCTCCCTCGGCTTTCCGGACGGCGTACCGAAACGCGTCCGTGATCAGGTTCCCGATCCCCACCTCGCCGGGATGCGCATAGGCGTATGCCACCGACTCGAAGTCGAAGGGAGACCGGGCGATGACCTGGCTGAATTTCAGGCCGAAGGCCGTGAGGTACTTGTCTTCAACATCAGTCTGGAACTGCGCCACCTTCCGGACGATGGAAGGGTCCGGTGGGAGCGATCCGTCGATCGGGATCAGCCGGTAGCCCGTTTGCACAATGCGCCGCCGGTCGGATGTCACGTCAAGCTCACCAAGGTACGAGCCGTAGGAGCCCGCGGAAACGATGAGCGTATTCCCGACATGGAGCGGCTCCTGCAGCACGCGATGCGTATGACCGCTCACGATGATATCGATCCCGGGGACTTTTTCCGCGAGCTCCACGTCCTCCGAATGACCGCCGTTCGCGGACGTCCCCGAATGGGAAAGGCAGAGGACAATGTCGACGTGTTCCGTTTCCTTGAGGATCTTCGTGATGCGCTTCGCGGTTTCGACCGGGTCGTTAAACAGTCCCGAGGGGGCGAACTGGACGTCGGCCGCTGCGTCTTTCCCCATCAGGCCGAAGATCCCGATGCGGAGCCCGTTGCGCGTCAGGATGACGTACTCGCGGAGATTGTTCCAGTGGAACGATGCCTCGCTCTCGTCGCGCGACGCGGCCGAGGAGAGCAGGGAGAAATTCGATGCGACGATGGCCGGCAGTCCGCCTCCCCTGCTCCGGGCAGAGTCGAGCGAACGGGCAAGGCCCTCGAGGCGAAAATCGAAATCGTGATTGCCGAAGGTGATGACATCGTACCCCATCTTCGTCATGAGCTGCAGCTCGGCGCCCTCGGACACAAAGAGCGTTTGAAAGAGCGTTCCCATGCTGAAGTCTCCGGCGTCGACCAGGATCGTGCCGAGCGAATCGGCTGCGCGCGCGCGGTGAATGGCGGTCGCGAGCCGGGCGTAGCCGCCCCGTTCTTCGCGTGCGCCGTCGGCGTGAAGGATGCGTTGGGGGAGGAAATTCGAGTGGAGATCGTGGGTGAACAGGATCCGCACCGACGGCGTCAGCGGACCGGCGTCAGCCATCATCCCCCCGAGAAGGAGACTAAACGTACAGAGAAAGGTGACGGCGAGTCGTTTCACGGGGATCAGGGTTCCTCAACTTAGTATAGCGAAGGAGAGGCAGGGAAGCAACCTGGCGGACGTACGGCGGGGAGAAAGGGAGATGGGGGGATGGGGAGAGGGGGAGAACGGGAGAACGGAGAGAAATCTTGTATTGCGCTCTCAATGATTTTCCGTTAGATTTCTCTCTCATCATAAGCATTGCGCGCGTACGTTCACACTGTCCGCTGTCCGCTGTTCCCTGTTCCCTATCTTCAAGGATTCTCCATGGGTTACCTCTTCCTTTCCATCTCCGTCATCTTCAACATCATCGCCAACGGTTTTTTCAAGAACGCTTCGCTTGCGGAAGCCGGAAGGCAGAAATGGATCCTCTTCGGGGTGGGACTGTTCATCGGACTCCTGAACACGCTCGCGTACCTCAAGTCGCTCGAGACGCTGAAACTCGGCATCGCGTACGCAGTGTTCGGGGCGTTCAGCACAATCGGGATCGCCGTGCTGTCGCTCATCTACTTCCACGAGGATTTGTCGATACAAAAGATGGTCGGGTTGGGAGTGATATCGGTGGGGCTGCTGCTGCTGTGGAAATCGTAGATGCACTCATCCCCCCATCTCCCTTTCCCCCCTTCTCCCCCTCCCACGCAGTGAGAAGGGGGGAGGGGGAGAGTGGGAGAACGGGGGCGGGTTACGGTTGAGTTTGATACTTCACCCCCAGCTGATCAAACAAAAACGCATACACATCCGCCGCCTCTGCAACGCGTGCGTCCAGCCCTGTGCCGATCCCGTGTCCCGCCTGGGCGTCCGTGCGCAGCAGCACCGGATAGCCGGAGGTCGTCGCGGCCTGGAGTCGTGCGAGCATCTTGCGTGAATTCGCCGGATCAACGCGGCCGTCGTTGTCGCCCGTGAGGAAAAGCACCGCGGGATACGAGGTTCCATCTTTGACGTGCTGGTACGGCGAATAGGCGTACAGCGCCTTCAGCTGCTCCGGATTCTTCACCGATCCGTATTCGGTCACGTTGAACTGCCCGTTGGCGAAGGTCTCGACGCGCATCATGTCATAGATGCCGACGAAGCTGACGACCGCCCTGCAGAGGAGCGGCTCCTGCGTGAGGACGGCGCCCATCAGGAGACCGCCGTTGCTTCCCCCTTCGATGGCAAGACGTTTGGGCGATGTGTACTTCTTCTCGACGAGGTACCGTTCGCACGCGATGAAGTCATCGAACACGTTCTGCTTTTTCGTAAGCATGCCTGCTTCGTGCCAGGCCTCGCCGTACTCCGATCCGCCGCGGGTGTTGGCGACCGCGTAGATCCCACCCTGCTCGAGCCAGACCTTGAGGGCCGTTTCGAAATTCGGCTCGTTCGAAATCCCGAACCCTCCGTAGCCATACAGGATCGTCGGGTTCTGACCGTCGAGCGGCGTCCCCTTCTTCATCAAGATGCTTATCGGGATCCGGGTGCCGTCCTTGGACGTCGCCGTGTCCCGCAGGACTTCATATGCGCTGAAGTCCTCGGTCGCGGGCGTGGAAAACGCAAGCCGCTGGGGGACCTGTTGCGTCGCCGGATTGCAGAGATACCAGCTGAGGGGCGTGAGGTAGGTCTCTTCCGCAAGAAGGACCGAGTCGCCGCCAACGCCCACCAGCCCTCCGACGCTCGCAACCGGTTCCGTGGAGATGCTTCCGATGGACTGTCCCGAGAGCGTCAGCGCGCTCACTCTTGACGGCCCGCCGACCATATCGACGACGTAGAGCGTCTTCGCCGTTGGGAGAAATGACTTGATGCTGACGTTCCGTTCCGGGACGACCGCTTTTGCATTCCCGATGTTCGGAGAGGCAAGCGGCATTGCGAGGATCTTTCCGTTCGGCGCTCCGGCATGAGAAAGGAGATAGAGGTTTCCGTCCGTACCGAAGAGCGCATCCACGACCTTATCGGAGAACTGTGTGATCTGCTGCCACGGGCCGTTCCCCTTCCGGAGGAAGTGTTCGAATTCTCCCCCGTCGCCGTTTGCGACGGAAACGAGGATGTTCTTCCCATCGTGCGTCGACGAGATGGTACACTCGGCGATGCGCGGGAATTCCTTCCCGATCACGTACGTATCGCTCGCAACGGGAGTCCCGAGCTTGTGATAATAGATTTGTTGATAGAAATTCAGATCCTCTTTGGGCCGTTCCGATCCCTGCGGGTAGCGTGTATAATAGAGGCCGGTATTGTCCGCGTTCCACTCCGCCGATCCGGACGCCGTCGGGAATTGCACCCGCGGGATCGTGTCGCCCAACGCCTTCCCCGTGCTCACGTCGAAGATATAGAGCGTCCCGTCTTCGCTTCCGTTCTTCGAAAGAGAAACGGCGACAAGTTTACCGTCGCGCGAAGGACGGTACCAGTCGATCGACGTCGTGCCGCTGGGATCGATCGCATTCGGATCCACGGCGACGGTCTCCCCTGCCGTATCGATGACGGTCGGGAACGTGACGATCACGGGCTGGTTTTTCGGCGGTGCATCCTTGAGAGCGAAGAGGCGGGTGCGGTACCAGAAATCATAGTACGTCGAAACGGGGTTGTCCACCAGCGCCTTCAACCGCACCTGCACGGCGGGGAGGCAGGAGATGCCGTCGAAATATTTCCGGCTGTACGCGTTCTGCGCGTCGTTCCACGCGCGGACGGGAGGATCCTGGAGACTGTCGAGCCAGCGATAGTTGTCGACAAACGAGATGTTGCCGTAGTATTCCGTGACGGGCTTCTTCGCGGTCGGCGGGAAATCCTCGCCGCGGCGGGCGCAGGCAAGAACAATGAACGGCAGAGAAAGAACAACCAGGGATTTGATCAGTCCGGTATGGTGAAAGTGCGACAATGTTGACATGAGATTTTCTCCTGCGGTCTCTTGTTCCCGCTTCTTGTTTTCCCCGCTTCTCCTTTTCCCCCCTTCTCCCTATCTCCCCTTCGCGCGATGGGGAGAGCGGGGGAGCGAGGGACTACCCTTGCTTGGCTATCACCTTTTCTGCGATCTTCTTGTACGTCGCCTTCGGGATAATCTTGTGCTTCAGGAGGTCGGTCTTCATCTTGTACGGCCGCCCTTTGATGATCGCCTTCGCATACGCGTCGCCGATGCCTTCCAGCGTCTTGAGCTGTTCTTCAGAGGCGCTGTTCAGGTCGATCAGCTCCGCCATTTTGGATTGTTCCTTGGCTACGCTTTGCGTGGTGGTCGGTTTGGTCGGTTTCGTCCCCTTCTTCTGCGCATACGATGGGAGGGAGACAACGCCGAGGGCAAGGACAAGAAGTGCAAAGAGCAATGCAAAACGTTTCATGACGGCCTCATGTGATGTGGTGGTAGTGGAGAGAATTGGCATTCGAGTCGTATGCGGCGTATCTTTCACCCATAATACGAAACATGGGAATCGATGGCAACCATCCTCTTTGAGAACAACGACTATGTCGGGATTGACAAACCGGAAGGGCTTTCCTGCATTCCCGAGCGCGACCGCTCGGCCCCGTCGCTCGTCCGCTCGCTGGAGGAGGAGCGAGGGTGTAAATTGTATGTCGTGCACCGTTTGGACAAAGAGGCGAGCGGCGTGATTGTCTACGCAAAAACCGCGGATGCCCATCGTCATCTCAACGACCTGTTCGCCACCCGGAAAGTGGAGAAGCGCTATCTGCTCCTGGTGCACGGCGTGATCGCGGCCGACAGCGCGACGATTGACAAGCCGATCAGGGAATTCGGGTCGGGCCGCATGGGGATCGACGAGCGGAGAGGAAAACCGAGCGTCACCGAGTACAGCGTCGTCAAGAGACTGCCGGCGGCGACGCTTCTCGAAGCGGCGCCGCACACCGGTCGGCGCCATCAACTCCGGGTGCATTTCTATAGTGAAGGCCACCCGGTCGTGGGCGACGTGCGGTACGGCGACAAAGCGCTGCAATCGCAATTCGGGCGACTGATGCTGCACGCGATGCGTGTTGCGTTCGATGGTCCCGGCGGGGAGCGGATCACGGTCGAAGCGCCGGTGCCGGTGTCGTTTGAGGCGATTGTGAGAGACGCTGGCTCCCTTGAAAGGACCGATAGTCGATCGTCGACCCAATGAGCAACGACATGAAAGGGACGATCGTTTCCGTTCGCCGACCATTGACCGGCGACAATTGATACTTGTCAATTGATCTTTCCGGTTGACTATTGACTATTGTCCGTTGACCATTGTCCATTGTGATTTATCTTGACTTTCCCTTCCTTCCCGCCTATTTTGCGTGCGTCCCACTCCCATCATTCCAGCGCAGGGAATCGTTGATTCCGACCCTGAATGCCCAGATCAATGGAGGACTTATGGTTACCGTGAAGCAGCTTCTTGATGAGAAGGGGAACGCCGTCTGGTCCACTCCTCCCGCAACGTCGGTGTATGATGCGCTGCAATCCATGGCGGAGAAGAATGTCGGCGCGCTTGTCGTGACCGAGGGGCAAAAGGTGGTCGGAATGTTTTCAGAACGCGATTATGCGCGGAAGGTGACCCTGCTCGGCCGCCGGTCGCGCGAGCTCTCGGTGGGAGAGATCATGAGTTCCAACGTTATTCACGTCGCACTGAACGATTCCATCGAACATTGCATGGAGCTGATGACGCATCAACACATCCGGCATCTGCCCGTCGTTGAACAGGGCGCGCTCGTCGGACTGATTTCCATCGGCGACGTCGTCCGCCGCGTGATCGAAGAACAGAAGTCGACAATCTCCCATCTCGAGGACTACATAACCGGGAGAAAATCGTAGGAACCTTGCGCCGCGGACTCTCTTGCACTTGCCGGGTTCTTCAATCTAAGATTTCAAATCTAAATCTAAAATTGTGTCTTCTTTCGCCTTAGTCTCGCTCCCGGTCGGCATCGATCGGGAGTTCACATATTTGATCCCGCCGAACCTCCAGAACCAGGTGCGCATCGGCGTGCGGGTGCTTGTGCCGTTCGGTCGACAGCTCGCGACCGGCCTGGTCGTACGACTTACCTCCGAGACGACGGTCACGGGACTCAAGGAGATCCGGGACGTCATTGATGCCTCGCCGGTCATGCCTGCCGAGCTTGTGGAATTGTGTGAATGGATCGCCTCGTATTATCTCTCCCCTCTCGGTGAAGTGCTTCGCGCGGCCATCCCTTCCGGCTTCACGGCGACGAGCAGACGCCTGGTGCGGCCGACCTCCCGGCTCACAGCCGAGGTCGTCGCGGCGATGGAACGATCCTCGAAAAAGCGTTCGCTGCTCCTGACCACGCTTCTTGTCCGGGGACCGATGCTCTCCACCGATCTGCAGAAGATCGCGGGGATCAAGGGCATTGTTCCCGTTCTTCGTGCGCTTGAAGAAGACGGATTTGTCGAAACCGAAGACGTGCTCCCGCGGGCGAAGGTGAGCACGAAGACCGAGGATGTGGTGTCACTGAAGGATGTCATGCCGGAAAACCTCGAAGCGGCCCGCAAGTCTCTCTCGCCCCGAAGGAAGAACGCCGCCACTCTCCTCGCGGCGTTGGATCACCTGCGCACCAGCGGCGATACGATCTCGACCAGGGAATTGGCCCGGCGGGCGCACGTTCCGGTCGCTGTCGTGAAAGAGTATGTCGCGAGCGGACTTCTCCCGACCGAGAGCCGGGAAATCAGCAGGTCGGCGGACTACGGCACGGAGGAACAGACAAAGTCGATTGTCCTCAACGCCGACCAGCGGAGCGCGTACGATGCCATGACGCGGGCCGTCGATGCCGCGGCCTTCGCCCCCTTCCTCCTTCACGGTGTCACCGGGAGCGGCAAGACCCAGGTCTACATCGAAGCGATCCGTCATTGTCTCGACCGGGGCAAAAGCGCGATCGTGCTCGTGCCGGAGATTGCGTTGACCCCGCAGATCGTGCGCCGCTTCAAGACGCATTTCGGCGATGCCGTCGGCGTCGTGCACAGCCGGATGTCGCCCGGCGAGCGCCATGATGTGTGGCGGCTCTCCCGGCGCGGCGATGTGAAGGTCGTGATCGGCCCGCGATCGGCGATCTTCGCTCCCCTCCAATCCGTTGGCCTGATCGTCGTCGATGAAGAACATGAGTCGTCGTACAAACAATACGACGCCACTCCCCGGTATCATGCCCGCGATGTGGCCATTGTGCGAGCGACAATGTCCGGGGCCGTGGTCGTTCTCGGCTCCGCAACGCCCTCCGCGGAATCGTATCATAACGCAGCGACCGGCAAATACGGGATCCTCCGACTCCCGACGCGGATCGACAACGTGCCCATGCCGGTGATCACCATCGTGGACATGACCGGCGAGCGGAAACGGCAGTACATCGAGCAGAAAGCCGCGCTCAAGACCGAAGACCGCGGCCGCCCGTTTGTCTTCGTCCCCTCATCCATCTCCGGCATCCTTCAAGAAAAGATCGCGGACCGGTTGTCGCGGCACGAGGGGATCATCCTGCTGCAGAATCGCCGCGGCTTCGCGCCGTTTGTCGAATGCCCGGACTGCGGCTACGCAGAACGGTGCGAGAACTGCAGCGTGACGCTCACCTATCATCAGGCAAAGAATCATCTGCGCTGCCACTATTGCGGGATGGTGCGGGCGCCGCATGAGCAATGCCCGAAGTGCGGCGGGACGAATATCCGCCTGCTCGGAGTCGGGACGCAACGGGTCGAGGAAGATCTTGAGCGGTTGTTTCCGGGCGTGAAGCTCCTCCGCATGGACCTTGACACGACATCGCGGAAGGGCGCGCACAACCGGATTCTCCGGCAATTTGAATACGGCGAAGCGGATATTCTGCTCGGGACGCAGATGGTCGCCAAAGGGTTGGACTTTGCCCGCGTGACGCTCGTCGGCGTGATCTCGGCGGACACGCAAATGCTTCTCCCCGATTTCCGTGCGACCGAGCGGACGTATCAGTTGCTGACCCAGGTTGCCGGCCGTGCGGGACGGAGCGTGTTGAAGGGAGAGGTCCTCATCCAGTCATATCAGCCGGGGCATTACACGCTGCAGCATGTCGTGGATCAGAATTTTGAATCCTTCTTTCAGGAAGAGCTGGCGTCGCGCAAGGAGCTCGACTATCCGCCGTTTTCGCGATTGGCACTGGTGGAAACGAAGGGAAGGAACGCGCAGCGGGTGCAGTTTCTCGCGGAGGACGTCGGAGAGTTCCTGAAGAAGGGCGCCGATGCGTTCACAATTCTCGGTCCGGCCCCGGCCCTGATCGACAAGATCAAAGGGGAATACCGGTGGCACATCATCGTCAAGAGCATCAAGGAAGTCGATCAGTCCGGTTCGCTCGCAAGGAGGGCGCTGCGTGAGGCAGTGCGGTCGCTCGAGCCGAAATACCGGGATGTGAAGCTGATCGTGGACGTGGATCCAGTGGGGCTGATGTAGCCGGCCGACCGGCAGTGAGGGAGGGGGAGAGGGAGAGGGGGAGAAGGGGAGACTTTGAGCCGGCGAGGTCAATTGGCAACCAGCTTTCTGCATACTGCCTACTGCATACTCCATACTCCTCGCTTTATTCGAATCACCTCGCCGGCGCAATAGATAGCCAGTACGATCCCCAGCGGTTCCTTGTAGCGTGAGAGGCCGAAGGTCACGACCGTCATGGCGAGGATACCGAGCAGCAGGAGAATGATGACCCATCGAACGATCGGCGATGTCTTCCCCTTCGCGAACAGGAACCAGAGGCTCAGACCGACGATCAGATAGTAGATCGTATTGTTCAGCACGAGAAGGAGCGTCATTCCCGTGCCGACCACCACGCCGAGGATCGTCGCGCACCAGGCAGGCAGTCCGGCGTTGCGCGCCAGGGAATGACCGCCGGTGCCGATGCTGGTGTAGGTGTACATCTCACCAAACGTATAGCTGTCGGCTCTGAAGGTGAGGAAAGACTTTGTGACGGCACGCGAGAGAAAATCCCACGGGTGGTCCAGAATGTAGGACCGACCGAGCGCGGCAAAGAAGCTGTCGCGTTGCGCCTCGTTCCATCCCTCGCCTCCCACCTGCTTCCACCGGCCTTCCTGCGACCAGACGGAGTCGATATACGTGTTGTGCGTGACCGGGTGCGATGGGTTGTTCCCGATGGCGATGTTGATCCCGGCGTTCAGCGAGACGGGAACGAACCGGCCGAAGGTCGTATAGTTGCGGATCGTCCAGGGCGTGAGGACGGCGAGGAAGACCAGTGCTGCGGCGAGCGTTTCGCGGAAGGCGCGCGGGCGTCCGCCGGCGGCGCTTGCGAAGACCCCGAGGAGAAGAGGGAAGAATGTTACGAGGCCGTTGCTCCGGACGAGCGTCGCGATGCCCCCGAGGAAGCCGATCGTCAGAGCGGAGCCGATCCCCGATGATCGGTTCAGCCGAACGAGGAGAAGCAGGAATGCCGTGCCGTAAAGAAGCGAAAACGGGACGTCGGAAAAAGGGATGATCGCCGAGAGAATGCGGTTGGGGTACAACACGAACAGCAGTGCGAGGAGGTTTGCCAGCCGCCGTTCGGCGCCGAGTTTCTCGAGTGCCGCCCGGAGAACGAACGCGAAACCGAGAAGCAGTGCGAGGTTCGTGAGAAAGAAAGCCCAGCGGTTGTCTCCGAGGATGAGGACAGACGGGAGGAGCAGGAAGCTGTAGCCGGGAGGGAAGATCGCCATTGGCGTAGTACCGTACCCGAACACCCCGTTCGTGACGATGTTGACCGCGCGCGTGAAGTAGCGGTCGAGCCCGCCCCAGGGGATGACGTAGGGGTCGAGACCGGCAAAGAGGATGGCAACCAGCGCCGAGGAAGCTCCGAGGCCGATGAGGAACGATCGGTCGCTGCATCCGCGTTGGAGGTGGCGATAGACAGACTCCTTGCCGGAGACGATCAGCCATCCACACAGGAGCAGCGAGGAGAAGGGGGAGAAGGTTGAGAGGAAAGGCGGGCAGGTCGTTACGGACGGAGAGGGCATCCATCCATTAAAGATCAATTATCGATTGTCGATTGTCAAGGAGGAATTGTCAAGGGGAAGGGGGGACAGACCCGGGTCAGGACACTTGTGTCTGGCATTTGTGTCTGGCACTTGTGTCTGGCATTTGTGTCTGGCACTTGTGTCTGGCACTTGTGTCTGGCACTTGTGTCTGGCATATGTGTCTGGCATTTGTGTCTGGCACCTATGTCTGACACTTATGTCTGGCACTTATGCCAGACTCCCATGACAGAATGGCGGCCATTCTGCCAAAGAGGGCCTGGCCCCCGCATCCGTCGATTAACCAAGGGAGAATGCTCCTGTGAAAATCACCCAACACGAAATCACCCTCGAGAGAAAACCCCGCGGGTTCCACCTGATTACCCGCGAGATCCTCTCGCAACTCCCGGAAATCGCCTCCGTCCAGGTCGGCGAGCTGCACCTCTTCCTCAAACATACTTCCGCATCCCTCACCATCAACGAAAACGCCGACCCCACCGTGCGCTCGGATATGGAGCGTTACTTTACCGACGTGGTGCCTGAAGGCGGGGACGCGTATGAGCACGACACCGAAGGAGACGACGATATGCCCGCCCATATCAAATCGTCCATTCTGGGCAGTAGTGTTACCATTCCGGTCACCGATGGAAGGCTGAATCTTGGAACATGGCAGGGGATCTATCTTTGCGAGCACCGGAATGATGGCGGGAGAAGGCAGATCGTGGCGACGGTGTTCGGCGAGGCTAGAAAATGAGGTTGCCTAAGCTGCCATGTTTTGGAGGTCAGCAAAATATGGTTGCCTAGGCTGCCATATTTTCTGTTCTTTATCTTCAGGCCTAAAAGAGAGCTTTTAACCAGGGAAAAGTGGTTGCCTAGGCTGCCTTGTTTTTGAGGTCAGCAAAATATGGTTGCCTAAGCTGCCATGTTTTTGTCCTGTTCACTGTCTACTGTCTGCTGTCTTGCTCTCAACAAGCTTGAATCCCTTCCCGTGCACATTCAGAATTTCAATCGATCGGTCAGAGGCAAGATACCGCCTCAGGCGCGAGATAAAGACGTCCATACTCCTGCCATTGAAGAACGAGTCGCTTCCCCAGATGGACCGCAGCGCCACATCTCGCTCAAGCACGCGATTCTTGTGGAGACAGAGTAATCGCAGAAGTTCCGCTTCTCGGCTCGTCAACCGCCGTTCCTTCTCCCCCGCCCGCAACGTCCGCTTCGATTGATCAAACATAAATTTCCCCACTGCAAAGATCTCCGGCGTCGATCCCGCATCCTCCGGAGTCGATGGCCCTGCCCGCCGCAACACTGCACGGATCCGCAACATCAGCTCTTCCATGCTGAAAGGTTTCGTTACGTAATCGTCGCAGCCGATCCGAAACCCCTCGACCTTGTCCTCCTTCAGCGATTTCGCCGTAAGGAAAATAATCGGCGTGGAATCGTCGCTCCCGCGGATCGTCCGCGCGAACGCGAACCCGTCCATGGCCGGCATCATGACATCCACAAGACAGAGCGTGTGCTTCGCCTTCTGATACGCGTCCAACCCCTCCACGCCGTTCGCGCAGGCAGTCACCGCGAATCCTTCCAGCTGCAGGTGCTCCTGCAGGATGAATCCGAGATTGGGATCATCCTCGAGAAGCAGAATGCGGCTCCGATTCTCCGGCTTCCGTTTGCGATCCTGTTTCACGATCGTCTCCCGGCCGGGAGAGTCACTTCCACCGTGGTGCCGCTCCCGACGACGCTCCGGATCGCAACGCTTCCCCGCATCGCTTCCGTCATCAGCTTCACGTAGCTCAACCCCAGCCCGAACCCTTTCACATCATGTCGGTTTCCGGTTGGCACCCGGAAATACTTTTCGAACACCATCCCCACATGTTCCGGCGCGATCCCGATTCCCTCGTCGCTCACCGCGATCACAACCGCATCTCCGCTGGTCCGTGTCGTCAGAACGATCACGGGCTTGCCCGGAGAGTATTTGTTGGCGTTGTCAAGGAGGTTGTTCACGATGTTCGTGAGATGCACCTTGTCTGCGACCACCATCGGGTCGCCCGCCTCGAGATCGAGGCGCAGGCTCCCCCCGCGATGGCTCACCTGGAGCGCGACTCCCGCAGACACCTCACGGAGGAGGGCATGGATGTCGATCGGCTCGAAGTTCAATTCGTAGTCGCCGCGTTCGAGCGTCGCCATCTCGAGTATCTTCTCGACCTGCCGCCGCAACCGCGCCGTCTCGTCGCGGATCACTCTGTTGAATTGCTGGACTTTGTCCTTGTGCGACGCCACTTCGGGACGCTCAATCGCTTCGACGGCCAGGGCGACAGTGGAAATCGGCGTCTTGAATTCGTGGGTCATGGTATTGACAAAATCGGTCATGAGCGCCGCAAGGCGCCGCTGATTGACGATGGTGCGCACCGCATACGCGAAGCCGCTCACGATGATCACCATCAGGATCGCCGTGACGCCGAAGAGCGGGCCCATCTGGCTCAGGAGGAATGCCTGCTGGTCAGGAAAATCCACCACGAGACTGTTGCGCGGCGAGAGGGCGTCCCCCGGCAGGAATGCCGCGCGAAAAGCGGAGTGCCGGAGTCGTTCACCCGCCCCTGCGGGTGCAACAAGACTCAGCGCCGTATCCCCTTCCGTCGCAATACCGCGCTCGAAACCCATGGTGATGCCCGCGTCATGGAATGTCGAACGGAGCACCGAGTCGAGGAGCGCAGGACGGATCCGCTCTTCAATCGGTTTCTGCTCGATCATGAACAGGCGGTCCATCGCTTTGTTCACGATCGCCCGTCGACTTTCCGTGTTCAGACTGACCGAAACCGTTTGTTGCCGTTTCTGAGTTCCGGTCTGAAGGTAGAAATGCGATGAGTCGGCGGTATACCGGTAATACATTTCGTCGCCCTGTTCGCCGATCCGGTTGATGTTGACCTCATATCTCCCGGGATTCTTGAACGTGTCGACAACGACGGTATCCCGGTTCGCGCCGAAATCAAATTGCTGAAGGCGCACCCATTGCGGCGACTTGACAATGTACGTGAGTTTCCCCCCGTGCATTTGCAGGGGAAGGGAGTCGGGAGACAGAGCCCCCGCACGCACCGTCGCCGCGATCCCGGAACGAGACACTTTCGCTTGCCCCGGCGGGAGGGTGCTATCCATGACCATCGTCGCGCTGATGACGCTGCGATAGGCTTCCCCCGCATCCAGTTTTTGTACCGCCGTCCAAAGCGCCGCAACCGCATTCCGCCGGAACGCCTGCTCTTTCAATTCCATCGCCTGGCGCAATAAATGCCATTGCAGCACGATGAGTCCGGCGAGAGCAAGAACCATCGTGGCCACAATGAGGCGCAGCGATATTGTGCGATGAGGCATGGAGCAACCCGTCTGTTCGAACGCTCTAATGTACGAGTGTCCACGGTATAAAAGCCAACCCGTTCACATTTCTTAACAGTCGCTAACATTGTTTAACTATGAGATCCGCAACAGTTGTGGTACGTTGCCGTCGAAGAAATCAAGGCGGCAGACTCCGGCCGCCGATTTGCAATCGCATCGTATGGTGACCGCCGCATGAAATCGTTTCTCGTCGTGATTGCCAGGCTGTGCCGGGGGTACCGGGACGATCAGCTTCTCAGCGTTGCGTTTCCCAAGGCAGACCCCAAGGAGCTTCCGGACATCAGAATCATTGAGGGAAAGAAGGAACGCTGATGAGGACATTCGCCGTCGTTGTCCTTCTCGCTCTCCTCACCCTTCCGATCCAGCAGGGCCTCGGACAATCCGGCTCGATGTTCAACCAGCGGGACGACAAGTATCGCCTTCTCGGACTGAAACGCGCAAAGGAAATGTTCGATGTCGCGCGTCGGGAATTGGACCGACAGAAGGAGCTTTTTCAGCGCGGGCTGATCTCCCAATCGGATCTTGACCGGGCCGACGCGTCGTTCAGCGATGCGGAAGTGAACTACCAGCAGTCCCTCCTCGCGGTGCTCTTCGAAGAGCAATATGTTTCGATCGTGCGCGCCGTGAAGTACCAGGGTCGCGACAACCAGAAGCGCGTCCGCCTTCTTGTGGCGAATGCTTCCGGGGGAAGCGAGGAGCTCCGCAAACTTGTCAACATCGACGACAAACTCTTCCGATCGCTCCAACCCGACATCATCAATAATGTGTATGTGTCGATCCAGAACAACGACGGCGCGATCATCAGTCAGCCGTACGAGAGCAAGATCGATGTCCTGCGGTACGGCGCCCCCAAGGAGCTCGACTTCACGCTTCTCCAGGATTTGGACGCCGTGACCGTGAGCATTATTTACGGGAGCGGAACACAACGGACGATGAAGATCTTTCTGCAAAAGGACGCGTCGGTGAACAAGGTCCTCGTTCAGGCCGATCAGTTCTCGCAGGAGGGGGAGCTTGGAAAGACCGCACGGTACGATCTGACACTCGAACTCTTCAGCAGGACGTCGAATACGTTCAGTCTCGAAGTGGTGAATCTCCCGCAGCAGATCAGCCGGCTCTTTCGCGATCCCTCCAGTAATGCGATGATCGGACAGTTCCGGTTCATGGAAAGCGTCGATACGCGCAAAGTCGCCCTCGAAGTCACTCTGCCCGATCGCCCACGGACGCAGTACCGATGGACAAGTCGCTGTCGTTCTATGTGCTGGTCATCCCGCATGACCGGGCTCCCTCTCTTGGCGATGTCGGCGACAGGGTCTGGACGCAGGCGGAGATTGAAAAGCTGGATGTCGGTTTCTTGCGTCTCGAGCTCGTTCCCCGCGGGAAAGGGCGTTTGCTCGTCCGCGCCTCGCAGCTGTTCCAATCGATCCATGCCGATGGTACTCTCTCGATGAGCGTCGACGTCGTGAATGAGGGGACACGCAGGTTGGACAATATCGAAATCAAGGCCGACGCGCCGTTGAACTGGACGAAATCGATCGATCCGGCGCTCGTCCCCCAGCTCGAAGTGAGCGGAGAGCAGCGCATCAACATGGCTTTCATCCCTCCGAAGGGGACACCGCCGGGGCGGTACGAGATCCGCCTCCAGACCAGCGCGCTCTCAGAGAACGAACCGGTCAACGCAGAGGACAAGACTGTTACCGTGGAAGTGCAAGCGGAAACAAGTGTGCTCGGAACGACCATGATTCTGCTCCTGATAGTCGCGCTTGTGGGAGGCGTGGTGGCGCTGGGGATTAGACTCTCACGACGTTAAAGATCAATGCACACTTGTCAGTGGTCAATAGTCGATTGTCAACATTCATGAAGGGTACATCATGACTCAGCCGTCGATGTTGGAAGCAATCAATCTTTCCAAACGCTACGAAGACGGATTGCTGGCGCTTGACCGCGTTTCATTTTCCGTGCGGGCAGGAGAGATCTATGCCATGCTCGGCGGCAACGGCGCAGGGAAGACCACAACCATCAATATCTTCTTGAACTTTCTCGAGCCGACCGACGGGGAAGCCCGGATCAACGGGATTCCAACGCACAAGGATCCCTTGAAAGCCAAGGAGTACGTCGCTTTCGTATCCGAAAACGTAATGTTGTATTCGAATTTTACCGCCGTACAAAATGCGGAATACTTTGCGCAGCTGGGCGTGCGGCGGAAGATCGCACGGAGCGAAGTCAGCGCGGCGCTCTCGCGGGTTGGACTTCAGTCGGAGGCGCACACCAGAAAGCTCAAAAGCTTTTCCAAGGGGATGCGCCAGAAATGCGGTATTGCGATCGCGATCCTGAAGAACGCGCCGGCGATCCTGCTCGATGAGCCGTCCTCCGGCCTCGATCCGCAGGCAGGGTTCGAGTTCATGCAGCTGCTCGATTCCCTGCGGTCCGAAGGGAAGGCAATTCTCATGTCGACCCACGACATCTTTCGTGCAAAGGAAGTCGCCGATACCGTCGGCATCATGAGCTCGGGAAAGCTCGTCCTGCAGCGCAAAGCAAGCGACCTCGCGGGTCGGGATCTGGAATCGTTGTACCTCGAACACATGGCGGGGCGTCAAGCATGAACCCGTTCATCCTGATCGTCCGCAAAGAACTTCGCAACATCTTCTTGACGCCGAGGTTCACCGTAACGTTCGGCACGGCCGCCGTTCTCATTCTCCTCGCGTTTATTGCGGGAGCAAGCAACTACCGGACAAGCATGGCGCGCTACGACGCCGCGAAACGCCAGGAGATTCGGAAACTTGAAGGAGTGACCGATTGGCTCGCGGTGCGCGATCACCGGATCTTCCTGCCGCCGGAGCCGTTGGCTTCGCTCTTCTCCGGAGTGTCGAACGACATCGGCCGTACCATCGATATTCGCGGTCGGGGAGAGGTCGTCGGCTCGGGGAGCCTCTACGGCGATGAGCCTGCACTGGCCGCGTTCCGGACCCTGGACCTGGATTTCGTCCTTCAGATCGTTCTCAGTCTGCTGGGCATTCTTTTCGCCTATGATGCCGTGAATGGAGAAAAGGAAGGAGGGACGCTGAAGCTCGCCCTTTCGGGCCCGCTGCCCCGCGTCCTCCTGATCATCGCAAAGATTACCGGGCGTTATCTCGCCGTTGTGCTGCCCGTTCTGATCTCCATGCTTGTGGGATGCGCCCTTCTTCCGACGCTGGGGATGGTCCTTTCCGCTGATGACTGGGCCCGGCTGGCCCTGATTCTTCTCGCGGCGCTCCTGTATTGCGGGGTGTTCGTCATTCTTGCGGTCTCCATTTCTGCATTGACGCACCGCTCGTCCACGTCGTTCCTCATCCTCCTTGTTGTCTGGGTTTCCACCGTACTCATCATCCCGCGCATCGCTGTTCTTCTCGCCGGGAATTCCGTCGAAGTGTTGTCTGTGGACGACATTGCCGCACAGAAGACGCGACTGAACATGCAACTGTTCGCGGAGGATCGGGACCACACCGCATCGTTCAAGCCGACCTCCACCGCAAGCCCCGACTCGATGATGAAGGAGTTCCAGGCATTCATGGGAAAACTCGCTGACGAACGGGATAAGAAGATGCGCGACCTTTCGGCCAGACTCAACGAGCGACGCCAGAACGATCTCGCCCGGCAGCGGGCGGTGGCCCTGGGCCTGGCGAGACTTTCGCCGACCGCGCTGTTCTCGCTCGCTGCCACCACGCTTGCAGGAACTTCGCTCTCGCTCGAAGGGAATTTCCTGAAGGAAGCGGCGGCGTACCAGCAGGCGTACGGCAATTTCATGATCGCGAAGACCGGGATGAACCCGGGCGGGTCGATGATCATCATGAGACACCAGGACACCGACGCGAAGCCGAAGCCCATCGATCCGTATGAATTGCCGGCCTTTGATTATCACCCGGAGGAGTTGCGGCCCACCGTGCTCGACGCCGGCCTTGACATGGGGCTGTTGCTTCTGCTGAACGCTTTGTTCTTCGTGATGGCGTTCTGGATGTTTCTCCGGTATGATGTGCGCTGAGAATGAGGTCGAAGCAGTCTCAAACGTTCCTAAGTCATTGAGGCACTTATGTTTTCGATGATCCTGCGAAAAGAACTCAAGAGCATTCTCTCCAGTCCCAAGTTCCTCACGACCTTTGCCGTGGCGTCGGTTCTGATGCTCCTGAGCGTTCAGGCGGGGATCACGGACTACACCACTGCTGTCCGGAAGCTGGAGGCAGCGCGCGCGCTGGCGTCGGACCAGATGGCGCATGAATCATCGTGGCGAAGCGTGAGCATGACGGCCTTCCGCCAGCCGGACCCATTGCAGGTATTTGTCGCCGGCGTGACGAACGACGTGGGGCGGTATTCGCCGATCAACGATCAACAATCCGTCAATCTTCAGAACAGTACCTACACGGACAACCCCCTGTTCGCGTTGTTTCGCTCCGCGGACTTCTCCTTCATCATCACAGTCGTGTTGTCCCTATTCGCGATCCTCTTCACGTACGACGCCATCAACGGCGAGCGTGAACAAGGGACCCTGGCGTTGACGTTCTCGAACGCGGTCTCGCGAGTTCAGTATCTCGCAGCAAAAGGTGTGGGAACCACCATCGGCCTGATCATCCCTGTTTCTCTCGCGATACTGCTGGGGTTGTTCCTTGTGGTGGTCGAGGGCGTGCCGCTTTCCGGATACGATTGGGAGAGGGTGCTCGCAGTGACCGGTCTCTCCCTCCTTTTGTTCCTCTTCTTTATTGTCTTCGGGTTGCTGGTTTCCGCATCGACGCGGAGTTCCGGTCTCTCGTTCCTGTTTTGTCTGGCGGCCTGGATTCTGTTCGTTCTCGTGATACCCCGTGCAGGAATGATGGTCGCAAGGCTGGCTGTTCCGGTTCCCAGTTATGCCGAGGTGGAGGGCCAGCGCGATGCGTTCGCAAAGGACCAATGGGAGGTGTACAACGATGCGGCAATGCAACGGTGGCGCGATCGCTCGAAGGTCATGGAGTCGATGTCGAGCGATGAACGGGAAGCCTATCGCGATGCGCAGATGACGAAGTGGACCGACGAAGAGGACGGGTACCGGAAAGACCTTCAGGCAAAGATCGAATCGGAAGGTCGCCGGTTGGAGGAGGGCTGGCGGCTTCGCAGGACACAGCAACAGAACCTCGGGTTCACGCTTGCGCTGTTCTCTCCTGCTTCGGCGTACCAGCTCGCCGCGATGAATCTTGCCGGAACCGATGCGGGGATGAAGGATCGGGATGAGAATGCGATGCGGGAATACCGCCGGTTGTTCACCGCGTATATCGATCGGAAGCAAAAGGAATCGGGCGGATCGGGCGGGATGCGCATCACCTTCGATTCAAACTCCGGCTTTAAATTCAGCGCTCCCCGGGAGCGCGGCACGCTTGACCTCAGCGACATGCCGGGCTACGTCGCGCCTTCGATGAACAATCGCGCCGTGCTGGCCGGCGTCGTCCCGTCGGTGGGCATCATTGCGGCACTGACGCTGTTTGCGATGGCTGGCGCGATGGCGGCGTTTTTGCGGTACGACTTACGATAGCCGGGATATAGCTCTGAGTAGGAAGTAGGACGTAAGACGTAGGAAGAGAGCATTTTCAGTTGCCTTCGTTTTCTTCCTACGTCCTCCGTCATACGTCCTTCTCTTTGCACTATCGACGCTACTTGGCTCGCGTGTAAACAATCTCCATCATCTTCCCCTTCGCGTCATCCTGCGTCAGGTCGTACACTTCGAACACGTTTTTGTCCGGGCCGAGGATACGCGTCACATACTTGACGTTCTTCCCAAGTTCCCCCGTGCCGGGCTCGTCCATTTTGCCGTACATCGTCAGAACGGTTCCAGCCTGGTTCATCGTCCCATCCATCGTCGACATTCCCGTGCTCATGTTGTCGATCCAGAAGCCGAAGTACCGCTTGTTCGTGTTGTCGTAGCCGGTGTAGCCCGTTCCCGAGAAGGGCATGTTCATCATTTCGCTCGTGAACGTCTGTTCAAGATAGCGACCGCCGAAGATCATCTTGTATGTGCATGTTCCCTTGCTGACGGAGGGCGGCTGATCGGGACCGCTCATCCACGAGCGGACTTCCGCATTCCAGGTGCCTTCGAGAGCGGCGAGCGCTTTGTGCGGGGCGCCGGGGGTCATGGATTCCTGCCACTTCTTCATCATTTCCTGCATTGCGGCGTCGCCCTTGTTTTCCTGCGCGAGGAGCGGGCTGGCTGCGACCATGACCAGCAGGACGAGGGCGGTGAGTACTGCGGTTGCGGGGTGACGCATGGTGACCTCCTTGAACGTGTGATGGTGATTGTGAGTACATGAGGCCGGCGAGGAATACCCGTTGAACAGTACCTTCCGGGTTCCGGTTCCTTACGCCGCATTGTTGCTGATGTCTTCCTGGACGTCAAAGAGCGAGAGCTGCAGGCCGTCCGTCTCCTGCCGGGCGGCCCGTTTGCGCCTTCCGTCGCCGATGTTGAAGAACCGTGCGAGCCGGTCGGCCGGATACCCCAGCGGGAGAAGAAGCGTCTCCACCGCCTTGAGCGCGAGCTTCGTGTAGAAGTCGATATCGTACCCGTCCTCGAGCGCATACAGGGCGAGGGGCCGTGCTTTCTCGGGGCGTTTCTTCCCGGTGGCGTCGACCACCACATAATCGACCATTTCCCCTGCCGCGAGGTGGACCCCCGCCTCGGCGAGCGCCTTTGCGGCCGAAGCGTTGACGGTGTTGGTGGTGTATTCTTCCGGTTCGCGGAGCAGGTGGCAATGGATCACCAGCTCCACGGGGTCGGCCTGGCCGCGCCTGAGCACTCCGAGAAACTCTCCGGCTTTTGCCAGGAGCGACGGCACGAGCGCTTCGATCTCCCGGACATTGTTCGCCTCCCCCATCAGTTGCAGCATTTCTCCCTGCATCCGCTTGATGAACAGCGGCGTATCGCGCCTGCGGACTTCGATGCCGCGGATCTTGATCTCGCCGTTCGTGTACCACCCGACATAGCGGTTTGCGGTGGGGATGAGCGGATCCATCTTCGACGATGGGAACAGGATCCACGAATAGATCCCCTCGAGGGAAAGGTCGATCCCGACGTCCTTACTCACCTGTGCGGCCAGCCGGTGATAGTCCTCCTCGGTGGCGCCCGGTTTTTTGATCCACATGCAATCGACGATCGCATGGAGGAACTGGAACCCCTGCGCCTCGGCCGCTTCTTTTGCCCGGAGGATGGCGTCGCGCGAAAAGGCGTTGACCGTCTCATGCGCTTCGATGCGGCCGAACCGGGCATTCTTGTAGCCGAGGTAGCCGAAACAGGTGACGAGCATCCACTTCAGCGCGTTCTGCCGGTGGTCGAACAACACCCAGGCGGGATCGTTCGCCGCTTTGAGCGCCTTCTTTTTCTTTTTGAAGAACGCGCGGCGGCGGACAACCGTCCGCAGCGTGGAGGGGACGATCCCCTGCCGGCGCTCGCAAATGGAGTAGCCCAGTTCGGGGACGATGGCATTCGTGCAACAGCGGCAGTTCACGGTCTCCGGCGAGACGTTGTGTTCCACCATGATCGTCGGATACATCGAAACGAAGTCGAGCTCCGCCACCTGTTCGTGGAACCCCATGAGCGGCTGGAAGATCAGTCCGCCACGGTCGGCGAGGAGGAGCGTCGACGCGGGTTTGAACTCTTCCGGCTCCCGTTTGCGCGCGGGGATGAGGTAGCCGTTGCGTTGCGCCCAGGAAAGCTGCATGGACGAAAGCGCGGAGCCGATGGTCGCGCGCGACTGATGCTGCACGGGAAGCTGCGTCAGGCGCGCGATCTCGACGACGCCGTCCAGGCTGGCTTCGCTCATCATGAAGGAATTTTCCAGGTCGAGGTGCCACCGGCCGGCAAGTTCGAACGCGCCTTCTTTATGGACGATCTTGCCGTAGGAGAAATAGCTCGACGCCCGCGACGTGAGATATCCTGCGGCGGGGTCGCGGTTGAACGCGATGTCGATCTTCGTTTCCGCGGCGAACCGCGTGAGCATGGGCAGGAGGATCGCGTCGCCGTGTTCCGTCATGATCACGTCCGGGTCGCAGCGGGCGAGGTGGTCGTTGAGCGCGCGCAGGATCTCGGCCGGTTCCTGGTGTTCGAGGGCATAGGTTCTCCCGTCGTACGAGATCTCCAGTTGAAACGTCTTCCGGTGTTTTGCCGAAACGAAGTCGGGCCGGTTCTTGATGGTCATGAGGACGAGCGGAGGGATCGTATATTCCATCGCGTCGTACGTGTCCTGCAGGTCCCACCCGATCAGTCGCCCCTCCCCGTCGATCGCATACTCCCCGAACGCCAGGGGGAACAGTCCCGTCGTATAGAGGAACCGTTGCGGAACGGGAATATCGGAGTCGAAGAAGACATAATGGGGGAAGTTGCGTTCGAGCGTCTGCACGACCTGTTTGAAGCGCAGCGGGTCGTGGACGTCGACGCGGTAGACGTCCCACACGTCGTCGCTGTAGAGTTCCCGCCGGTGGTCGGGGTGGAACGCGATGGGAAACGGGAACCGTCGCACGAGCGCTTCCGCACGGGCGGCGCCGTCGCGATCGACATGGAGGTACAGCGACGGAACGAACGGATAGGTGCAGCGGTACTTCCTGCCTTCCGCGTCGATCAGCCAGACGGTAACGCCCTGCGCAGAGGCGTAGATGTCGAAGAGCCAGCCGGTCATGAACTCATCCCCCATTCCCCCCCTCTCCCGTTCTCCCTCTCTCCCCATCGCGCGAAGGGGAGAGGGGGAGATGGGGGGATGGGGGGACATGGGGTGACTTCGCACTGCGTTCCAGCTCCCGCACCCTTCGCTGCAGTGCCACCAGCATCGCCATCGCGATGCTCTCGAAGGGGATCGGCCGGGCGGCGTACGCGCTTCCCGCAAGCTGCAGTTGCGCGGAGCGGAAGAGCTCGTCCATCGCGTCCTGATCTTCCTTGCGCAGCGCTCGGCGGAATTTCCCCCAGCTGTCGATCTCCTGCTGCAAGACCATGGTAAATGTCGGTACGGTGCGTCCCATCGGTGTCTCCTCTCACGTGTGATTCCTGCCGGCGCCATGGTGGGGTGCGGCCATCGTCAGCGCACCTTCTTCCTGTCCGACGGTGTACACCGCATCCATTGCCGCGGCGAACCGGGGGAACAGGCCGCTGCGTTCCGGCGATGCAAGGCGGACGTCCTGCGATGCCACCAGGACGCCGATCTTCTGTTCACGCAGCCGTCGCAATGTCGCGATCATCCGTTCCATTCCCGCCTTCACCTCGAACATCGGCGCCTGGTCGTCGTAGAACGTATCGAGCGGTCCGAACAGGACGGCGACCGTCGACCCCGTCCGCTCGAGAAATTTCGGCAGCCGTTCCGTGACCACCGCTTCCATCTGGTAGCAGGTGAACGCGCGCGACACGTAGATCTTGTCGAGCAGCTGCGCCGGCGGCGGTCCGCCGCGCGCCTCGACATGGCGCGCGAACTCCGCGATGAAATACGCGTCGAACCTGTTGGCGCCATCCACCAGGGCGACGGTCATGCCGCGCAGGAGCGCCTGCGACGCCGCAGAGAGCGCGACACGGAACACCATCGCATCGCCGTGCAGGCAGTAGAGCTTGCCGTGCGGCTCGGCATGGAACCGGTTCACCAGCGCGGCGTACGAGAGCGATGCAGACGCGCGGACGGCGACGGCCGCGGGACGGCCCGCCAACAAACTGGCGGGTAAACTCGCAACAGCGGTGGTTGCCGCAGAAGAGCGCTGATTGTCCATATTTTGCTTATCCGCCTCTCGTTTGAACTCATCCCCCCATCCCCCTTCTCTTATAATGAGAAGGGGGAGCGAACGTCCCGGACGTACCGTCTCCACACTCCCCTCTCTTTGTAAGAGAGGGGACGGAGGTGAGTTACGCCGCATGGCTCCTGATCACCGACCTCTCCGCCAGATCATCATTCATCATTGTCATCAACGTCATCAGCGACCGGAGCGGATCCGTTGCGTCATCGGCGAACAGATACACCGGGAGGTGTTCCGCAAGGCATCGCCGCACCACATCACGCCATCCCTGTCTTCGGAGCGCGACGTCCGGGACCGGCCGGAACATGCCCGGGACCACCGGATCGGGCATGGTGCGGACCACGCACAAGGGATGACCGAGCGCGCCGGGCATCGCGAGCTGATCGCTGACCGGCGGCAGCGCACGGAACAGCGCCTCCCCCTCGCTGAGCACGTGCACCACGCCCCGTGCCTGCAGGCACGCGAAATATTCTCGCCGGAAACAGAGGGGGCCGACCGGTTCAAGCGCATACCGGTGCGGCGGCGGCAGCATCGCAAGGAACCGGTCGAGCCGCCCGAGAAACTCCGCAAACGACATCTCCTCCGTCCTGTACAGCGGCGCAGGGTGCAGCACCACCAGTCGTACCGCCCCTCCGAGCGGCGCCAGCGCGGCGGCAAGGCGTCCGGCAAATCGTTCCGGGTGCAGGAACGCGTCGTTCAGCGTTCCCCGCCGTGCGCGGTCGGGATGGTCGTACGGGAACCGGCAGACAAGCGCATCGTCCTCGACAATCACGTCGACCGTGCCCGCGCCGTGCGGAGCGTACTGGAGAGCGCCGTCCGCCGGCAGTTCCGCGAGAGTTGTTCCGAACAGCTCCGCCGCCATACCGGCATTCAGCCCGCTCCGCGCGAACGCATCCCGCGACGCGAGCGTGATGAACACCTCATGCCGCGCCCACGCGCGGAGGTAGGGGGAGAGGGATGAGAGGAGAAGAGAGAATTCGTCGTGCATCGAAACGCATCGCATGTTTTTCGTCGTCGTTGTAAGAGCTCATTCTGTGGGACGGCCCGCCACACAAACGGCGGGAATTGAAGATTACGAACTCATTCTCGATTCTCCATCTTCCATTTTCCATCGTCCATTGTTCCCTTCCCCCACCGCACGCTTTTCTCCCCGAACTTTTTTTGCAGCGCGTCCACTTCCTGGTGGAGCTGATACAGCCGCTCCGTCTCTCCGCCGTCGAGGACGAGCTGTTGCCCTTCCAGCGGCGAGAGGTTCGAGACCTTGACGCCGACGAGACGGACGAACCGCCACGGCGGCAGGAGATCGTCGAGAAGCGACCGCACCGCCGCGAAGATCTGTTCTTCGTTCATCACGGCCGACGGGAGGGTCTCCTGTTTCTGCACGGTGGTGAAATCCGCATACCGCACTTTCAGCGTTACCGTCGACGCCGCGAGGCCTTCGGCGCGAAGCGTCTTGCAGCATCGTTCGGTCAACATGAAGAGCGTCGTTTCGATCTGTTCCCGGTCGGCGGTGTCCTGACCGAACGTCCTGTCGCGCGAGATGGAATGTTCTTCGGCCTGATGGTCGCCGTGTTCGCGGTCGTCGCTCTCGTCCAGCAACGCTTGCACCAGCGACCCGAGCCAGCCGTCACGCTCCGGCGCCCGGGCGATCAGGTCGCCGACCGTGAAGATCCCCCGCATGCGGAGACGCGGCGCGGTCTTTTTGCCGATCCCCGGCACGACGTCCACCGGCAGCGGCGCAAGCGTCTCGCGCACCCGACCGTGCCGTATCAGCACGAGGCCGTCCGGCTTGCGCAGACCCGCCGCGATCTTCGCGCAGAGCGGATTGGGCGCAATCCCCGCGGAGATGGTCAGCTCCGTCTCCTCCTGAATGCGGTCCTTGATTGCCCGCGCCATGCGAACCGGATCGTCCCCCCAGAAATGCAGGGATCCCTGTATTTCCATCAGCGCCTCATCGATGCTCTTCTGCCGCACGCCGGGTCCAAACGACTCCAGGATTGCCATGACGCGCCGGGAGTAATCGCCGTAGAGACGATGGTTCCCCCGCAGAAAGACGGCCGTCGACGGAAGCAGCTGCTCCGCCGCGCGCACCGACATGGCAGTCCGGACACCGTACGCGCGCGCTGCGTAATTCGGACAGGTTACAATCCCGCGCCCTCCCCGCTGCCCTCCCACACACACCGGGATCCCACGCAGTTCGGGGCGGAGCGCGGTTTCGACAGAGGCGAAAAAGCTGTCGAGGTCAAGATGGAGATAGAGGCGCATAGCTCTTTCTCCCCCTCCCCCGTTCTCCCCTTCCCCCCTTCGCGCGAAGGGGAGATGGGGAGATAGGGAGATGGGGGGACCAGGGTGAGTTCCGACAAAAGAATACGACAAATTTGTCGCTCTGTCAAGTCACGCAACGACAAAAATGTCGTATTCAAAACCGTTGATTCTCAAAAGGTTTTTCACTACGTTGCCCCGTCTCCAACCCACAAAAGGAGCCTCCATGGAAGACACCACTACCCCGCAAGCAACCGGTGAACCGCCCGTCGCACCAATGTCGTTCACGGAACGACTGACGAATATCTTCGCGGCGCCCAGTGAGCTGTTCGACAACGTCCGCAACACCGCATCGACTCCCTCCAATTGGGTCGTGCCGTTGATCATCTTCATCCTCATTGCGTTCGGCATGTCACAACTCACGTTGCGCAACCCGTCGCTCGCCAGTCAGCTCAAAGATCAGATCTCCCAGCAGTCGGAAAAACGACTCCAGGAACAGATCCAGAACGGAAAGATGACTGCCGAACAGGCCGACCAGGCCCGCGAACAGATGGAAAAATTCACCGACCCCAGTTCGCCGTGGATGACGATCACCACCGCCGGATCACTCGTGATCATCGTCCCCATCGGATTGTTCTTTGTCTGCCTGGTCTACTGGCTGCTCGGCAAAACAGTGATGAAAGTCAACGCACCGTATATGAAAGTGGTGGAGGTGGTCGGGCTGACCTTCTTCATCGGGTGCCTCGAGTCCATCGTCACAACGATCATGGCCATCGGGTTCGATAAACTCCATGCCGGACCAAACCTTGCTCTCTTTGTCCTCGACAGCTTCTCGGTCGACAATAAAATTCACCTCCTCCTGGCAAAGATCAATCTGTTTACGTTCTGGGACCTCGGCGTGGTGAGCATCGGCCTCTCACGCCTCTTCATGAAGGACCTGACCAAGGTCCTCGTGCTTGTGTTCGCGCTCTGGATCCTCTGGGTGGCGTTCGCCCTGATCACCGGCATGCAGGCCGGCATGGGTGGCTGAGCCTCTCACGCGATGTTGTCCGGTCGGTCATGAAAAAGTCCACGCGTCTGTGGACTTTTTCTTTCCTCTCCCTGCGTTCGTATATTGCATCATGCCAAAAAAGAAGCGGACACCAACAGCGGATGCGACCCTTCCGCTCTTTCCGGAAGCCCCGCCGCCGACGTCGGAGTATGTCGAACGGAACAAGAGTCGGCTCGAGACATGGGCCTCACGCGGGATCCTCTTCGGATCGTCGTCCTGGAAATATCCGGGGTGGAAAGGGATGGTGTATAACCGGCGATATGCCTCACAGCGCAGCTTCGAGCAGGAATGCCTCGCGGAGTATGCCGCGCTGTTCCCGACGGTGTGCGCGGATTTCGCGCTTTACGATTTTCCCGACCGCGAGACGATGGAGCGCATCAATGATCAGACCCCCGATGGTTTTCGCCTCGCGCTGAAGGTGACCGACAGAATTACCGTGTTCCGGTATCCCGGCATCGCCCGTTACGGAGCTCTCGCCGGAAAGGACAATCCGGACTTTCTGAACGCAGCCCTCTTCGAAGACGCGTTTCTCCGCCCGCTCGACGCACTCGGCACAAAACGGGGAGCGATCATTTTCGAGTTCTCGACATTCTACCCGAACTCCGGGATCGACGACGAACGCTTCGTGGCACTCCTCGAGAACTTTCTGTCCAAGCTCCCCCGGGGGTATTCCTATGCGGTCGAGGTACGGAACAGCGATTTTCTCACGAGCGATTACCTGAAGCTCCTCGCCGATCACGGCGTCTCGCATGTCTTCAACAACTGGACCCGCATGCCGCCGATCATCCGCCAGGTCGGGATCTCGGGAACGTTGACGACGGACTTTTCGGTCGTCCGGGCCTTGTTGAAACCGGGACGGACCTACGAACAGGCGGTGGAAATGTTCAAGCCGTACGATCATCTCAAAGAAGAAAACCCGGAACTCCGGGAAGGAATTGTCGAGGCGGTGCACCGGTGCGTCGCGGAAAAGCGCGCACTCTATGTGTACGTGAACAATCGTGCCGAAGGGAATTCGCCGAAGACGATCGAGGGGATCCTCGACACGCTGGAGGCGTACCCGGCCAAGAAATTATGAATTGGCAGTTCCCAATTGCCACGTGGGAATTCCCAACTGCCAATTTCCAATTGGAGCACCAAGACCGAACAACGTTGAAAAAATACGTCCTCAAGAAAACCCCGGACGCAGGGCTCGAACCGGCACCGTCGCTTCCCCAGAAGTTCAAGATCGACTACCGGAACGAACTGAATGCCGCGCAATACGAGGCAGCGTCTTCCGTCAACGGGCCGCACCTCATCGTCGCCGGCGCCGGCACCGGGAAAACCAGGACGATCGTCTATCGCGTCGCCTATCTCGTCGAGCTGGGTGTCAAGCCGGAGGCTATCCTCCTCCTGACGTTCACTCGCCGGGCGGCGCAAGAAATGCTGCGCCGGGCGTCGATGCTGCTCGATGCCCGCTGTGAAAACGTCGCCGGCGGGACCTTCCATTCCTTCGCGAACCTCGTCCTGCGGCAGTACGCTCCCCTCGTGGGGTTCGAGTCATCGTTCAGCATCCTTGACCAGGGAGACGCTGAAGATGTGGTGAACCTGCTCCGGACGAAGCTGAAGTTCGACACGAAGGAGAAGCGCTTTCCGCGGAAGCAGACGCTCTACGATATCTTCTCCAAGGCAGTCAACACCGTCCGGCCGCTTCGTGAGGTGCTTCGGGACGAATACCCGCACTACGAAGGATATCTTGAAGAGATCGGACAGCTCCAACGGGCATTCGAAGAATATAAATCGCGCCACAATCTCATGGATTACGACGATCTTCTCCTCTATCTGCGGAAACTGCTCCGCGACGTGGACCAAGTCCGGACCAAGATTTGCGACCGGTACAAATACATCATGGTGGACGAATACCAGGACACGAACCTCATCCAGGCCGAAATCGTCCAGCTCCTCGCTTCCCGGCATCACAACGTCATGGTGGTCGGTGACGACGCGCAATCGATTTACAGCTTCCGCGGCGCGACCGTGCGGAACATCCTCGAGTTCCCCGAGCAGTATGACGACTGTAAAATCATCAAGCTCGAAGAGAATTACCGGAGCACACAGCCGATTCTGGATTTAACGAACGAGATTATACGGCGGGCGAGAGACTGAGAGAGGGGATGGGGGAGATGGGAAGATGGGGGGGACGAATGCCTCCGCTTTCTTCCTACTTCCTACGTCATACTTCCTACTCCCGGCTGAATCCAGTATGTTTTCTGCATACTCCTTACTGCCTACTGCGTACTCAATGATGCTCCTAGACGGTGCCATGGGGACTGAGCTTGCCCGGCGCGGAGCCAATGTGCGGCTTCCGCTCTGGTCGGCGAATGCGTTGATCGATGATCCGGGCCTGGTGCGGACCATTCATGAAGAGTACATTGCCGCAGGTGCGGACATCATAACGACCAACACGTTCCGGACAACGCAGAGAACATTCAGGCTTACCGGAATCCCGGACCGATCGGAAGAGCTTACATCACTGGCGGTCGACCTGGCGAAGCAGGCACGCGCGGCCTTTCCTGATCGATCGGTAAGAATCGCAGGATCGATCGCCCCGCTGGAAGACTGCTATCGTCCGGACCTCGTCCCCTCGGATGAGGAACTCGCCGCGGAGCACGCCCTCCATGCGCGGCGTCTCGCGAACGCCGGAGTGGACATGCTTCTCTGCGAAACCATGGGGACGGCGAGAGAAGCCCATGCGGCATGCACGGCCGCAACGTCGACGGGTTTGCCGACGGTCGTCAGTTTTCTCTGCTCCACAACGGGAGATCTCTACGACGGGCACCCGATCGAAGACGCCGTGGAGGCCGTCAACGATTGCCGGCCGTGGGCGCTCGCGCTCAATTGTATTTCGCCGCGCTTCATGCGGATTGCCATCCACCGCCTGCGCACGGCGTCAGCGCTTCCCTTCGGCGTCTATGCGAACGTCGGTCTGCCGGGCGATGAACACGACGGCTCGATGGAGTGCGACATCGCGGCGGAAGACTACATCGTGTACGCGCAGCGCTGGGCGGCACTCGGCGCGACGTTCATCGGGGGATGTTGCGGCACGACACCGGAATACATCCGTATGCTCAGGAAGGCGATTGCATGACCCGGCACAAATTTTCGAAGGAACTGTACACGCACAAATTGGGAGGGGAGCTGCCGGCCATTATTGCCGCTCAGACGGAGAACATTCAATCGCGGTTCATCGTGCAGAAGGTGCTCGAATTGCGTGAAGAAGGGATCTCCTTGGGCGAGATTGCGGTGCTGTTCCGGTCGGGCTTTCTTTCTTTCGATCTTGAGGTGGAACTCACCAAGGCGAACGTCCCGTTTGTGAAGTACGGCGGCCTGAAGCTGATGGAAACAGCCCACATCAAGGATATCGTCTCCTATCTCCGGGTGCTGGACAATCCCCGCGATGCTGTCGCATGGAACCGGATTCTGCTTCTGGTGGACGGTGTCGGCCCCCGCACGGCCGAGAAGATTCTCGATGATATTCTTTCAAAACGAGTCGGACCTGCCGGCGATGCGACGTCGACCCGGCTCCCGTCCTTTTGGCCGAGCTACAATTCCTACCCCGAGAAGACCGTCCCGTTGTTTGCGACCCTGAAGGACGCCTCCGCCGAACATTTGAGTCCGACGGATCGTGTGCAGCGCCTCTTGCAGTACTATGAGCCGATCTTCAAACTCCGGTACGACGATCACAACAAGCGCGCGAAGGACCTGGAGATGTTCGTGCAAATTACTGAGCGCTACCGTTCACTGTCGACGCTGCTGACGGATCTTGCGCTTGAGCCGGCAACGGAGAGCGTCGCGGACATCAGCGATCCCGGGAGCGACGATGAGAAGCTGATCCTCTCGACGATTCACAGCGCGAAAGGTCTTGAGTGGAACACGGTTTTCGTGATGTACGCGTTGGAGGGACGATTTCCGGCCGCGCGGGCGGCGACGGACGATGACGCGATTGAAGAAGAACGGCGCCTGATGTACGTCGCTTGCACCCGGGCGAAGGAGCACCTTTATATTACCTACCCGATCAACGTTTACGACCGCGAGAGTGGGATGATCCTTTCGAAGCCATCGCGGTTTATCGACGGGATCCCGGAGAAGCTTCTGGACCGGTGGACGCCGGTGGATGAGTAAATGATCGATCTGAGAAACCTGCTAATAACCAAGCAACAACGCGTCCCGGGTCGCCTTGTTCAAGAGTTTTCTTCTCTCGTCTGCGAGTACTCAACGATGCGCTTGATACTCGGTTCGGTTCGGATTACCTTGTCTTGCCTGCCTGAGTGCCGGTTTCGATCCTGAAACCGACTGCGTTCCTCGGTGAATCCAAACGTTCCACTCCGTACACTTTCTGCCTCATGTCCGTCGATCATTCCGATTATCGATGGCGGCGCATCGCCACATCGATAGTGATGTTCCTCGCCGCGACTGCCTGCCTGGTGGGACCCCTCCATGCGCAGCGAAAGCCAGCGCCCTCTGACCGTATCACCGTTGACGACGGCCTCACTCACAATTCAGTCTATGCAATCTTCCAGGACAGTCTCGGGTTCCTCTGGTTCGGTACCGAAGATGGCGTCAACAAATTCGACGGCTATACCATTCGGAAGTACCAGGCGAGGGATGGGGAGAAACAGGGTTCGATCACCGATCGCGCCGGGGCCATCATCGAGTGGCGAAACGAGGTGTGGGTGGGTTGGGACCTTGAGGGGATGACACGCTACAATCGCTCCACCGACTCGTTTGAGCGATGGGGATTGCCTGCGCGATCCGCTGCCATTACGTCCTTCATGCCGATGGACAGTGGTCAGCTCTTTGTGGGAACGACAGGAGGTTTGTCGATCCTCACGGAAGAGAAGAATTCCTTCAGACTTTCCGAAATGACCGGTGCCCTTGGAAATGAACTCCGCAACAGAAACGTTGCGGCAATGTGCAAGGGCCTGGATGGAGCGTATTACTTCGGCACTCCGGGCGGGCTTTTCCGATGGGAACCACGGACCGACCGAATTTCCCGCTTCAGCGGAACAAAAGAAAGGAAGTCGGCTCTTTCGTGTGATACCGTCCGGGCGCTGCTGTGTGATAGTCTCGGCTCGATATGGATCGGCACACGGCGGGGATTGGATAGGTACGATCCCCTGCTCAAGGCGATCACAAAAGGGCTCATCGACGGTATCGAAGTGACATCGCTTGGCGAGGACCTCCAGCAAGGACTTTGGGCGGGCACACGCGACCGCGGCGTCTTCGTTCGCTCCCATCTTCGCTTCGCCTCGGAATCGTCGACACCGTTTCTGCCACTGGAAACACAGCGCGATGAAGGTCGATCGTGTTGCATTCTCGCACTCTACGGGGACCGGTTCGGAAGCGTCTGGATAGGCACGCATGCGGACGGAGTGAGAAAGTTCACTCCTGGAATGATCCGGTTTGCGTTCTATCAGTCACAGCACACTGGCGCGGCGATCGTAAAGGAGAATGCGGTCTGGTCCTTCTGTCAGCCCGCTCGAGATCCTGTCCAACGAATTCTTGTCGGGACCGGTGCGTCGCTGCGCGAGATGGACCTGGCGTCGGGCAACTGTATACGATCGTGGCAATGTTCCGAAGCCGTGCGCGCTATCCTGGAGGATTCTTCCGGTGGACGACCTTCGTTCTGGGTGGCGACGCTCCGGGCGGGAGTCTACAAGGTTGAACGCACCGCAACCGGTTTCACCGATCTCTCACACATTTTGCGCCCTCGTCGGGACGGTACTGAAACTTCCATCTATGCTCTCTTCAAGGATACGCGGGGTCTGCTCTGGATCGGTACCAACGGCAGCGGAGTGTTGTCGTACGATCAGCGAAACGGCGTTCTCACCCCTCATCCATTGTACTTGGATCACGAAAGCGTGGCGTGGATCACCACCATTGTCGCTGACGATAGGGGACGACTCCTCCTGGGAACCTGGAGGCATGGACTCGTTCGATTGGATCCGGCAACAGATGGCTATCAACGTGTTCCGCTTCGATTACGAAACGGCATCGACCTCTCAGCGACGACCGTATTTGCGATCCGTCCGGATGCCAGCAATCGCGGGATCGTATGGCTCGGAACGGACGGCCATGGACTCGTCAAAGCGGACCTCGACACCGGGAACACGGAGTCGTGGGATGAGTCGGACGGCCTCTCCAACGATACCGTGTATGGAGTGGAACAGGATGCGAGCGGAATGCTCTGGCTGACGACGTCAATCGGCCTCTCACGCTTCAATCCCTCGACAGGCACGATCACAAAGTTTTTCGTGGCAGATGGACTTACGGAGAACGGGTTCAATCTGGGCGCCGCATACACTGCAAGGGACGGAAGGATCTTCATCGGGGGCGACAAGGGTTTCAGTGCGTTTGATCCATCGGGGACATTTAATGCGATCCAACCGACCATCGTTGTGACCTCTGTGCGATCCTTCGCGATGAATTCTGTGGGAACCCCGCCCTTCTCAAGTGGTTCTCCATTGACGCTCCCGTACGACCAGCGCCTTCTGAGTTTTTCCTTCGTCGCTCTGCATACCAAGGATCCTTCGAAGAACCTCTATCGTTGGACGATGGAAGGCCTCGATTCAGGCTGGACCACACCATCGACGGTTCGACAGGCGAACTACGCGTACCTCCCCCCCGGCCGTTATGTTCTCAAAATCAGGGCGTCAAATAGCGACGGGGAGTGGACCCGCGAACCATTCTCCCTCGTCATCGATGTTTCTCCACCGTTCTGGATGGAGCCGTGGTTCTGGGCATGCATGATCGCCATAGTGTTGGCATCGGCATTACTGACCCAGCGCTACCGGATACAACGCGCATTGCGGATCGAACGCGCGATGACTTTTGAGCTGGAACAACTCCGTCGTAAGATGGCTGCGGATTTCCACGACGAACTGGGCGCCAGGGCGGCAAAGATTTCCATGACCGCGAGTGTCCTGGAACAGACACAGTTCAAGGCAGGGAAAACGCTCACGACGCAACTCCGCAGGCTGTCGGGCGATGCCAACGCGCTGATCCACGAGATGCGCGAGATGATATGGCAGATGGACCCGGCAAAGGATTCCCTTCGGGACCTGGCGGAATATTTGAAGAACTTCAGCGATGGGCATTTTGAATCCACGGAGATCGCCTTCCGACTCATGGGACTTACCCCTGAGTTTGAAAGAATACACCTCACCACGGAGTGGCGTATGAACCTGGCACGGATCTTCAAGGAAGCTCTGACGAATGTCGTCCGCCACGCGACGGGAGCGAGAAACAGCACCCTCGTGATGTCGTTCGAGGATGGCATTCTCATCCTTGAGCTCTCGGACGACGGTAAAGGCTTCGATCCGGCGCAAATCACAGCAGGGCATGGAATTTCAAACATGCGCCGACGTGCGAAGACCCTTAAAGGAATACTGACGATCACCGGCTCTCCGGGGACGGGCACATGCATTCACTTTAGCGGCAAACCGCCCGTTCGGGTAGTTGCCCAACACGATCGTGGTGCGTAAGTTCACCGTGCCCCCCCTCGCCCGCTGAAGCCTCGACCTGCGACCTGGAAGGAGACCTGCAGTGCGATCAATCCTCGTAAGCGTTGTGGACGATGACCAGGACGTGCGTCAGAAACTCTCCGCTCTGCTTGGATCATCGAAAGGATATTCATGTGCCGCGACCTATCCCGATTGCGAAGCTGCGATTCGAGACCTTGGGCACAGCAGACCGGATGTCCTGCTCATGGACATCGGTCTGCCCGGGATGTCCGGCATCGACGGGGTGCGAATCGTCAAGCACCAGTGGCCCGAGATGGAAATTGTGATGCTGACCGTCCATGTCGAAGATGAGGTCATTCTTAGTTCACTGAGAAGCGGCGCGTCGGGATACTTATTGAAGAACTCATCCGCAACCGAAATCCTCAGGGCGATCTCCGAGGTCGTGGACGGAGGCGCGCCGATGAGCATGACTATCGCGAGGAAGATCACCGAATCGTTCCGTGCTACGACGTTGCCCGAACCACTGACGCGACGCGAACAGGAAGTCCTCTCCCGCCTTCGCCAGGGACACAGCTATCAAGCGATCGCCGATGGGTTGTTCATTGCGAAGGACACGGTCAAATTTCACATAAAGAACATCTACAGGAAACTCAACGTCGCGAACAAGGTCGGTGCTGTCATGAAACAGTAGAATGATGCTCAGAATCCACCCCTTCGGGTAGTACCCCCTGCACTTCTGTTCCCCTATGTTGTCCGTTGAAGTTCTTCCCGCGTTCGCCAGCACGAGTTCTTCCCTTCCCCCGGAGAAAACCATGAAGCGCCTTTTCATAGCGTTGCTCACCGCATCACTTGCTGCCTTCTCAAATGCTTTCTCGCAGTGGCCGAATTATTCCAGCCAGATCGAAGACAGCTTTGCCGAATACGATACCGGTCTCCTCGTTGCGGGATGTGTCGTGGCAGGCGCAGGGATTATCACGGCGCTGGCGATTTCCAACCCGGATGCTGAGTTCACTTTGAGCAGCGAAGAACTCCCGGCCCGATCGGCACGATTGCGTGCATTCCCAAAGGCCCTCAAACTCACCCGGGAAGATGATTGCTCCTACGGAACGGTCGTCTCCGTGGAGCCTGCGTCGTTCGCTCTCGCGACGAGAATCGACACGGCTCGCGTTCTCTTCAACGGCAATTATCACATTGTTGATCTTCAATCGGCAGCGCGCCGCAGCCGCACCGGAAAGACGAAATGGCTGATTGCTGCAGGCGGCGCCGGTCTGGGCATCATCCTCATTGCCGCAAGTGAGACCGACCCGAAATCCGGCCCCGGCATCTCTGATGCCTCGGGCACGGCGAAGACGCTCCTCTATCTTGCAGGCGCTTCTCTTATCATCGGCGGAACAATCCCCGCACTCATCAAATCTGCCGATGAGGAGGAACTCGAACTATGGGAATCCAGGAAAGAGCTTGACCCACAGGGAACTTCGACAGGCGGGATCATGAAACCGCAATTCAATTTCTTGCTGCGACCGCTGGCAACTATTCAGCAGCCGGGGAGGGTTACGACGGAATTGGTTCCGACCATCCAGATGCGGTTCGGATTGTAGACGGAAGAGAACGCTCCGACTGTCTCTATCACAAATTCCTTTGGGAGTTACGACGAGGAGAATCCATGAAAACATTCATTCGAAGATTCGCTGTTCACGCCCATCAGCCGTATTCGTTTCGTTTCGCCGCTGCCGCGTGTTGTATGTTATTGATCTGGGTACAGGGCTCATATGCCCAGAGTGTCGATACAGTCTGGAACGAAGGGTGGGAAGGTGACTGGTCTGAGAACTGGTCCGTGGATTTCGGGACCTGGGAGGTCGGAACCCCCACCAGCGGGCCAGGGAGTGCACACGGCGGATTGGCGTGCGCAGCAACTGTCCTCGCCGGGAATTACTCCGACGGCGCTTCCACGCGGCTCATATCGCCTTCGATCATCGTGCCTGACAGTCTGAGCAATCCGCGCCTCCGTTTCTGGCACTGGTTCAGTTTTTCAACGTCCGATTCTGGGTATGTTCTCATCAGAATCGGGACGGGAGCCTGGCAGAAAATTGGGGGCCCGTATGTCGGCACCGGCGGTGGGGTATGGACGATGCCTTCGCTTGATTTGAGCGCGTATGCGGGATTGTCAGTCCAACTCGCGTTCTATTTCACCTCACATGCGCCGTGGACAGACGCGGGGTGGTATATCGACGACATTACTGTCCTCACGGGTCCAAAGACATTTCATAACCCTGAGAATTGGGAGGAGGGAATTGGCGATTGGTACGCCGACTACGGGACATGGCAGGTCGGTGTGCCAACGAGCGGGCCCATGACCGCCTACTCAGGCAACAATTGTGCTGCGACGGTACTGACGGGAAACTATATCGACGACGCTTCGACGCGGTTGATCTCACCATCATTTGAGGTGCCCGATAGCAGTCAGAGCCCCCGTCTCCGATTCTTACACTGGTTTAGTTTTTCAGTATCCGATACGGGTCGCGTTCTCATCAGAGTCGGAACAGGACCCTGGCAGACACTTGGCGGACCGTATGTCGGCACGGGTGGCGGCGTTTGGACATTGCCGTCGCTTGATCTGAAGGCGTATGCAGGAATGACTGTCCAGTTGGCTTTCTATTTCGCTTCTCATTCTCCATGGGCAGATGCCGGATGGTATGTCGATGACGTGGCCATAGTGACGGGTCCCAAGATCCTGCGCAGCCCGGAGGACTGGGAGACCGGGATTGGTGATTGGTACGCGGACTCAGGGACGTGGCAGGTGGGTGTGCCAACGAGTGGACCGGGGATCGCACACAGCGGAACCAAGTGCGCGGCCACAGTACTCGCCGGAAATTATATCGACGATGCTGCATCGCGATTGACCTCACCGCAATTTGCGGTTCCTGATTCCGATCACAATCCGCACCTTCGGTTCTGGCACTGGTATAGTTTTTCTACCTCAGATACGGGGTACGTTCAGATCAGGGTTAAAGGAGGGCCGTGGTTGAACCTTGGCGGCCCGTATACCGGAACAGGCGGGGGGACGTGGACCACGCCCTCGCTTGATCTTCTCCCCTACGCGGGAATGTCGGCTCAAATCGGCTTCTCCTTTTCCTCTCATGCTCCCTGGGCAGATCTCGGATGGTATGTGGACGACGTGACCGTTTCCGGATACGTGGCCAGTGACGTTCGCGCGCTTATTGAAGTACCAAAGCAGTACATGTTGGGACAAAACTTTCCAAACCCATTCAACCCGACGACCATGATTCGGTATGCAATTCCAGGGGCGGGCGATGTTCGATTGGAAGTGTACGATGTGCTCGGTCGAGTCGTTGCCGAGCTCGTCGATGAGCGGCAATCGCCGGGCACTTACCAGGCCATTCTTGACGGAGCGGCGTTATCGAGCGGGGTCTATTTCTACCGTCTTACCGTCGGGAACTATTCGGTTACGAAGTCAATGCTTCTTCTGCGATGAAGGGAAAACAAGGCTGCCTTGTTTTGCCACACCGAAACCGGCTCGTGGGTAAGAGATTACAGGGATGACGTTTCTGTCTTGGCCTGAAAAATAGGGCAGCGTAGGCTGCCATTACCTACCCCATCAACGTGTATGACCGGGAAAGCGGGATGATCCTTTCGAAGCCATCGCGGTTTATCGACGGGATCCCGGAGAAGCTTCTGGACCGGTGGACGCCGGTGGATGAATAGCGACAGGCGATAGATTAAAACGGTTGCTTAGGCTGCCATGTTTTTTCTCCAATGAAGACGGCCCTATTTGAGCCCGTTTTCGAACATTAAGATGGTTGCCTAAGCAACCAACTTTTTCACGATTGGCTCATCTTATCGACGTTTTCTCGCGGCCCTCGCGGCTTCATTAACGCTCGGTTCCGTGGTTGGAGTCACTACTGCAGCCGGTGAAGAGGTTAGATTAAAACGGTTGCTTAGGCTGCCATGTTTTTTCTCCAATGAAGACGGCCCTATTTGAGCCCGTTTTCGAACATTAAGATGGTTGCCTAAGCAACCAACTTTTTCACGATTGGCTCATCTCATCGACGTTTTCTCGCGGCCCTCGGGGCTTCATTAACGCTCGGTTCCGGTGGTTGGAGTCACTACTGCAGCCGGTGAAGAGATCGGCTGACGGGGTTTCATGCGGACACGCCTCATCGACCGCGGGTCTTCTCCACCCGCTGGCATCCAGCGGCGTTATCTGGTGACTCTGGCATGTGCCCCGCATCCTCTCAGGCCAATACGCGGCAGGACCTACCCACGTTGTCCGCCCTTCTCTTCCAGGGACTGGCAGTCGGGATTTCAGTGTTCTGGGGAACACTCCGTCTACACACAGGAAGCGTCTGGTGCGCGGTGCTGGGCCACTCCGCCTGGAGTGCCGTGATCGAAGGTCCTTTCACCCGCGACACAGAAGGATCCAACCCTGCTCTCTGGACCGGCCAATTCGGGATTCTTGTCGTGACAGTGGTCGGCATTGTCACTTTCGTTCTCGCTAAAACCGTGCCCCGGAATCGACAACTCTCGACGGATCAGAAGAACCAATCTACGCTGCGCGACAATTTCGCGACGGCACGATCTGAAGCTGCCCCATTTGATTCCGTCCTTTTTTCCCGATAGCTTTCAGCGTTCTCTTGCTGACCTCCCTTGACCAGCCGACAACGAATCACCATCAGTCTCACTGACAAGGCGATATCCCCATGAAAGCATCGTCCCGCAAATCAGGATTGTTCCTCCTGTTCGCGATTGCCCTGTTCCTCACGCACATCGATCCGGTACTCTGCGCACGGCAGACCGCTCAATCGTCCGGTGTCATCGACCTAAGCGGCCCCTGGCTCATGAAGGACTTTTCGAAGGGCATTGGCCTGGCGAAGCGGCTCGAGATGCCGGGGAACGTCCCCCCGGACTGTCTGCCGTACATCGTTCCCGGTACTGTGCGCACGGCCCTGCTCCAAGCCGGCGAAATCCCGGATCCCTATTACGGCTATGACAATGAAAAATCTTTGTGGGTCGAGGAGAAGGAATGGTGGTTCTTCAAGAATTTTCAGATTGGCGATCAACTCAAGGGAAAATGGGTCGACCTCGTCTTCGAAGGGACTTCGTTCCAGGGCGAAGTGTGGCTGAACGGTCAACGGGTCGGGGAGCTCAAAGGGATGTTGAACCCGCGCTCATTTCATGTGAACGGCATGCTGAAATTTGCGGGAGAGAATTCGCTGGTGGTCCGACTCGAAGCAACACCCGATGCGCGCCTGAATACCATGGCCCGGGGGTTGACCTGGGACACCCCGCGCAACCAACTCTATTCGATCGCACAATGCATGTACGGCTGGGACTGGGGACCGCATGGCGTCCCGATCGGCATGTGGCAGCCGGTCAAGCTGCGCGTTACCGGCCCGCTACGTGTTGACCATCCTTATATCCGCACGCTCATCCCGTCTGTGAAAAAGGCGGAGTGCTCCATCGCCCTTGACCTCCACAATCTTTCCTCGTTGCCGGCAACATGCGAACTCTCCGGCGTAATTCAGGAAAAGGAATCCGGGAAAACCGCTGCCGAGTTTCATCAGAGCGTCGCGCTGAATCCCGGTGAATCGAGGACCGTGGACTTCTCGGTGATGATTGCGAATCCGAAACTCTGGTGGCCGAACGGGATGGGCGAGCAGAACCTCTACGTCCTGAATGCCGCAGTGTCGAATGGCGGCGATGTCTCGGACCGAAGTTCGACGCAGTTCGGCGTCCGCGAGTTGAAACTGGTGGAGAATGAGAACGTGGAGCAGTTCCTCAAGACGATGAAAGATCAGGTCGGCAGTCAGTATGTCCTCGGCAAAGTGGTCGGCTCGTATCCCTGGACATTTGAGGTCAATGGCAGGAAGATGTTTGCGAAGGGCGGCAACTGGATTCCCGTCGACCAGCTCCTGCGCCTGGACCGAAGCCGGTACGATCGTCTCCTCACCCTTGCGCGCGACGCGGGCTTCAACCTTCTTCGCGTCTGGGGTGGTGGATTGTATGAGACGGACGATTTTTATGAACTCTGCGACCAGTACGGCATCCTCGCTTGGCAGGAATTCCTGAGCAACAGGAATTTCGCGACCATCGACCGCGACAATTTCCTCGACGGTGCGACATCGGCGGTATTGCGTCTCAGGAACCATCCAAGCCTTACCTTCTGGTGCGGCGGAAACGAGTTCGATCCCGACGATGTCGGGAGCAAGTCGGTGATCGACGCCCTCGATTCCTTGGTGAAGAAGCTCGATCCGCAGAGGGAGTTCCACCGCGCATCGCCGTACCAGGGGGATGACCATCACTGGGCAGTGTGGCACGGGTTAAAGCCGTATACCGATTATCGGGTCGTTCGTCCGTTCCGTAGTGAGGCCGGCGTCAATACGTTTCCCGTCCCGGAGGATTACCGGAAGTTCACCCCCGCCGAAGATCTCTGGCCTCCCGACACGACATACATCGAGTACCACGGGGAGAACAATACCCGGTTTCAGCACCTCATGAAGCTCGAGCGCTATGCGGGCGAGTTTGGGTCCCCAACGTCGACAGACGATTTCATCCGCAAGAGTCAGCTGTATCAGGCGCTGGCGAACTCATTCAACATGGAGTATTGCCGGGAAAACAAATTCGAGAACAGCGGCCTCCTCATCTGGCAGTACGATGACATCTGGCCGTGCGTCTCGTGGTCGATGGTGGATTGGTACGGAACGCCGAAGCCCTCGTACTATTATATGAAGCGTGCCTCCCGGCCGATCCATGTCGGAGCGGACTTCGAACGGTACATCTGGAAGGCGGGCGAAGAGTTTTCCGCTGATATCTATCTCCTGAACGACACGTATGACGTCGGTCAAGAACCTCACGTATCATGCGAGGCTTCTGGGGATTGATGGCAGCGAACTTGTGTCGCAAAAGGGTTCTGCTTCGGCGCCCGAGAACCGATCGGTGAAAGTGGGAAGGATCAGCTACACCCTTCCGGCGGCAATGGCGGGCCGATCGTTCTTTCTGTCCGTCGAATTGCGGGACCCGCAGGGAGCTCTCGTGTCGAGTCTCATGTATCCGATCGGCGTCAGCAAGAGCGGAGACCTCGAGGCGTTTGCCGATCTCTTCGATGACATGAATGCGATGCCCGCGGCGGACCTGAAGGTCGTGGGAAGCGGGAGAGTCAGGACAAACGCCGGTCATCATTACCGTGCAGAACCCGGGAACGCACATCGACTACTTTGTCAGGCTGCGACTTCTTGAGGAGTCCGATTCTCTGAGCTCGACCTACAGCGATAACTACTTCTCACTTCTTCCCGGAGAGTCGACACAGATCAAGGTGGGTCTGATGGCACGTGGAACAAGCGGGATTCCGCGGACACTGCATTTTGAGGTGGCGGGATGGAATGGTCCGGGAACAGGCATTGCAGTAACCCGCCGGTGAACGACACATCATACCTCTCGGTATCGCTTCATGTCTTTCATGTGCATGAGCAACACGTTCGAGGCACCAGGCGCCTTCAAGTTACGTCGCGAGGTCCAGGAGACGATGGGACCTCGTGACCATCTGCATGCGAGACGGCGGCATCGTGCACGGTTTGTTGTTCCTGCGTCCGGCGCTCAATAATGCACGCCCATATCCAGAACCCCTTCTACTTCAGACTTTTCGGTTGAACGTGGACCGGAGGTTTGGGATTCGCGTGAGACGTCACCTTGTGCGATGTCGTCGATTTAGAATCCGTCGCGATCCAATTGTCCGTGTGCCCCTTTCCGGATTTTCCGCCGCCCGTTGAGGTTGTCCCCGTGCCTCCCTGGTTTTGATTCCAGTCATCGGGGATTCCCTTCCCGCCATGAGACTTTGTTCCCCCCGTTCCTCCCCAGTGGTCGGGAACTCCTTTCCCTTTGTGCGGATTATTTCCCTGAGTAGATTCCCAACTGTCGGTGAACGTCTTCGACTTCGAATGCGATCCTTTCGGCACGCTGTGGTGCTTGACCTTCACCGCGTCTGGCGTCGTGGTCTTCGGGTGCTCCTGCGGGCCGGCGGTCAGGTTGCCATTCCCAAGGAAGCACGCTGCGCACCAGATGCATGTCCAGATCCAGCCACGATTTCCGATCGTCTTCATATCGCCTCCTGTGAAGAACGAAAGACTCCCCCATGATCCACCCTGTTCGCTGCCCCTACTTTCCGAACAATCCCTTAAAGAAATCCTGCATGGCCGCCCATGATTCCTTATCGGCTGCGGCATTGTACGCGATCGGGAGATTAAAGAGCCTGCCGAGAGAATCCGCTTCCCGGTTGGTAAACGCATGCTTCGCTCCGGGATAATCGATGAATTTGTAGTCGGCCTTCAGGCTGTCCATCAGCATTTTGAACCGGCTGACTGCAGGTGGAGGGTTGAACGGATCGTCTGCTCCGTTGCAAACAAGAACCTTCGCTTTGAGGGGTTCGGCGCCGGGTGGCGGCTGCGAGGGAAGACTGCCGTGGAAGCTGACGATGCCGTCGAGCGGGACCCCCAGCATTGCCATATTCAGAACGACCCCGCCACCGAAGCAATAGCCGATAGCGGCAATGTGGCTTGAATCGCATTCCGGCTGCATTTTTAAGAGATCATAAGCGGCGACGAAGCGGTCTTTTGCATTGGCGATATTTTGCATGACCTCGGAGGCGAGCCGGCCAGCGACGGCGGGGCTGTCAGCGGTCTTTCCATCGCCGTACATGTCCACCGCGAGCGCCGTATACCCCAGTTTGGCCAGCATTCTTGCGCGCAAGCGGGGATAGTCGGTTTGTCCCCACCACTCTGGGACGACCAAGACACCCGGACGCGCCCCCTGAACATCGCCGTCATAGGCGAGGTATCCCTTCATCGAGATGCCACCGCCGTTATATGTAAACTCCTTTTCCACGATTCCGACCGGTTTTTTTGCACACGAAGAGATCAGAAGCGCACCAAAAATCAGAAATAGAAGCGTGAATCGACTCATACGACCCTCCCTGTATTGGCCCAGTGTTTGGGACCCTCCGTAGTGACGAAGAGGCACCAGAGAGCAAACAGGGAAAGGAATTAGAGGGTTCCATGGGGGTCAGACCCGGGACAGACCCGGGACAGGTCGGGGACAGGTCGGGGTCAGACCCGGGACAGACCCGGGTCGAACCGGGGACGGAAATTTTAGATTTTAGAGTTTCTCGCCGCGAACGGCATCAATGCAGATCGCCTCGACCGCGTCGCGAATTCTTGAGGGATCATGCATCCGGGCGATCCGGCCGAGGGCCGTGCCCCCCTTCGCCTGAATGACTTCGGGGTTTCTGCAGATCTCTTTCACGGTCGCCCGCAATCCTTCGCTGACTGTGCGCGAGAAGACGGCTCGCTGCTCCGCCGTCTCGATATACGGATCACCAAGAGGATCGGTGGGAACCCGAATCAACCAACCCGCATCAGGATCGTTGATTTCGGGAAGGGCACAACAATCAGTGGATATCACCGGGCACGCCGCGGCCTGCGACTCGAGAACGGCAAAGCCATAGGTGTCGTGATAGGTCGGAAGAAGAGAGACATCCGAACGGAGAAAAAGGTCGAGGACTTCGTGATGTGACATCGACGGGATGTAGGTCACCCTGCTCCCCATCCCCTGGATCATCTCTAATGCCCATTTGGCGTCCAACGATGTCGAGCGGGAGGCGTAGTCTCCCGTGATCAACGACGAAACGATCGTCAAGTGGACTCTCTCGCCTTCCTGGATCAAGGCGTTGAAGGCAAGCAAGATCTCGCGCCCGCCCTTTCGGAAGAAATCGGCCCCGACAAATGCGAACTTCAGTTCTTCAGCATCCCTCGAACGGACCCGGGAGGGACTCGCGAGCGTCGGCTGGCCCGGGTGGAGGACAACAATCTTCTTTCGGATTGTCTCTTCGAACACCGGAAATTGTCGCGCCCTGGACGCCTGAGTTCTTGACGCATAGTTGCTCATCGCGATGAGTCGACGGCATTGCGGACGCGCCAGCAATGACATGCCGAATTCTGAGGCGGGATTCCATCGGGGCAGATAATGCTCAAACAACGACACCCAGGGTTTGCGGGAGATCGTAACGGTGTTGGCAAGATGAAACACATCGGCACCGCCGAACCCCGGGTTCAGGTGAATGCACTCGAGGAAATCGGTCGCATTGCGTGCGCCGATGCCGATTCGTTCACTCAGGGCACTCAGCACCGCCGCCGGATCGCGCGACGTCTGCAGCGTCACCAGCGACGGATGATCGGTGTGATAGCGTTCCAGAAATTTGTCGAAGCTTTTAATCCCGACGCGGATCGGCGTCGCCAGACTGTCCCCAGAGATTTCCATTGCGTCCGAATTCTCAATCGATCAAAGGTACCATTGACCGACAGGAAAGGCAATGATCTTCCGCACAGACAACGGTCGGGCCGCAGCCGAATTGTCCTCAATTCGGGCCGTTATCGTCCCGCGTGACCTATGTCCGTGCGTCGCCGAAGTTGCTGGACGAGCGTCAACCCGTATCCCACCACCACCCCCGCGGAGATCAGCCAGGGTGCCGTGCGATCCCGGAAGAATTCCGGCAGGGCGAGCTGGATCACCGCAAGGATGAGAATGAGAATGGCGACACGGCCGAAGGAGTGCGGCATGATTGACCAGCCGCTCCGCAGTTTCCCTTCGTCCTGACGTTTCTTGTTTCTCAACAACGCCGCCATCTGGATGGCGCCGAACGAATAGCCGATGGCTCCACCGAGGATGATCGCGCCGATTGGGATGAGAGCATTCATCATTTACTCCTTCTGCGTTTGGTTCAATGGGAAACTGCTGCTGTGCCATCGCGCCGCGGCGAACACTGACACAGCAGCAGCCGTGAATTCGGCGAACACCATCCCCTACGACTTCGGATGCGGGGTTTCTCCAAACTTGTCCAGCACGATCCCGCTATACCCGGCCAATCCCATCTCGGGGATGTCGAGGCCTTCGATTTCCACCTCCTGCGAAACACGGTTCCCGACAATTGCGTCGATGATCTTGAACACGATGATCGAGATGATCGACAGCGTAACAAAGCAGGTGACGACCCCGATCGCCTCCGCCCAGAACTGGCTGAGACCGCCGCCGTAGAACAAACCCGTGACCGTCCCGCTGACGCCGTTCCAGCCGTCGCCGTACGTCCCGTCGGCAAAGAGGCCGATCGACAGACAACCCCATGCGCCGTTGACGCCGTGGACAGAAATAGCACCCACCGGATCGTCGATCTTGATCCGGTCAAAGAAGAAGACAGATTCGACCACAAGAATGCCGGCGACAATGCCGATAATCGCCGCACCGCCTGCACTCACGAAGGCGCAGGGAGCAGTGATTGCGACAAGCCCGGCCAGCATGCCGTTCGCCATCATGGTGGGGTCGGGTTTCTTTGTCCGGACGATCCAGACCCAGAGTGTGGCAAACAGAGCGCCGGTCGCGCTCGCAATCATCGTGTTGACAGCGACGACGGCGATTCGAAGGTCCGTGCCGGCAAGCGATGATCCGGGATTGAAGCCGAACCAGCCGAACGCGAGGATGAACGTGCCGATCATGACGAACGGAACATTATGGGCCGGGATCGGATTGATGCTGCCGTCCTTATTGTACTTCCCGAATCGGGGACCGAGGAGCCACGCGAAGATCAGCGCGATAACTCCTCCCTGCATGTGCACAACGCTCGAACCGGCAAAGTCGACATGACCGTGGCCGAGGCCAAAATTGACACCAAGCTGTGAGAGCCAGCCACCGCCCCAGACCCAGTTGCCGAAGATCGGATACATCACTGAACCGATGAAGACCCCGTAGAGCATGAACGCGGAAAACCTCCAGCGTTCGGCCGCCGCTCCTGTCGGAATCGTGGCGGTCGTGTCCATGAAGACCATCTGGAACAGGAACAGGGTGAACGCTGCGGTGTCATAGCCGGCACCCTGGAGGAGGAAGCCCTGCCATCCCAGGAGACCGAACGATTTCCCAAAGAGATTGACTGTAATTTCGCTGCTCAATCCGGAGTAGCCGCCGAGCGTGGTAAGGGGACCGACCCCGCCGAACATGAACGCAAAACCGCACAGGTAGAACCCCAGCATCCCGAGTGGGTAGATCATGAAATTCATGGCCATGGTGTGACCGGAATTTTTGGCGCGGGTCAAGCCCGATTCCACGAGTGCGAATCCGGCCTGCATGAACATGACCAGGAATCCGGTGACCAGCGTCCAGACGAAGTTGATCGACACGCGATTGTGCCCGACCGCGTCGCCGAGTTCCTGGATAGTCGGCGAACCGGGCTTGGCGGCCGGCACGTCGGAAACGTTCCCCGTTTTCGTCCCGGACGGATCCGGATCACTTCCGCAATGTGCAACCGGTGCCGCTGTCAGGAGAACAACCAGCAACGCCACCGAGGTGATCACATACCGCATTCGATTGAAAGTCCGCATCATAAGAAATTCTCCTTCCTCTCAGGTAAGAGACAGTGTGGTTATTGCATTCCGGTACTTCTAAAAGATCACGATTGCACCGAGACCGAGCGTCGCCTGATTGCGTCTCGTCAGCGGTCCGCCGCTCCCATCATAGACCACACCGTCAGCTGAATCATAGCGGTATTCAGCCCGGAGAATCAGGTTTGCGATCGGTTTGTATTCGTAGGTGAGAGTGATTTCATCAATATTCTGTGACGTCCCCGTCGTATATCCCTCGGGGTCGTTGTAGATTTCCCCGCGCAGCGTGATCGTGCTCGGATCGCACAACGAATATCGCACGTATCCCGCAATCCCCTTCCAGAGGGCGGTTGCTGAAGGGAGGTTCTCCTGGCCATACACCGCATCGAGGGCAAACGACAACTTTTCCGTTGCCTGGTAGACGGCAATCAGATTGGCGACGTTTCGGAATTTCTTTGAAACGCTGTCCGGGAGTGCGGGGCCCCCGATATAGTTGAAGATGAGCGAGAACGTGCTGCTCGGCACCAAGCTGGCCTCGAGTCCAAAAGTCTTCCCGCTGTTTACGGTCGGACCATTGTAGGAATTGTACAGGTACCCACTGAGCGTCAGCATGCTGCTCACGGGATACGCGGCCCGGACACCGAGGTGATAATACGGGATGGAGAGCGCGAAGAGGAGGGAGCGGCTGTAGTTGTAATCGTCCTTCGCCTTGATCACTTCGAACCCCATATGGGTCACGAACTTTCCGGCGTCAATGGTCAGCCCGCTGCCCAGCGGTGCAACGTAGGTCACGTACGCCTGCCCGACGTTTGCCACCGATCCCGGCGCACCACTCTGGACGATGTCGTTCGTTGGACCGTAGTCCAGGTCCAATCGGAATCCCCATGGCGCGGCGACTTTCGTCACAGAAAGCTCGGCGTTCGCCAGCGTCACCTGGTTCTCCGTCACATCGAAGTTACGAAGCTGGTTTGCATGCGTTATCGGACGGTCAAGATTGAAACTGAAGTAGCTGTCGATGTATCCCCCGATGACCACGGGCGTGGCGGTGGTGTCTTTGGACTGGGCGAATGCACACAGGTTGATCGTCATCGCAAGCATCATGCCCGCCCACGGAGCGCTTGATCGTTTTCTCAATAACATGAGAACCCTCCTGATTCGTTGGTAGTTGACCCTACAATGCCGCATCGCCGGATTCTCCGGTCCTGACGCGAATTACGTCGTCGATGGTGGAAACGAAGATCTTGCCGTCGCCCACCTCGCCCGTTTTGGCGACCTTGAGGATGCATTCGACCGCCTTGTCTTCGTCCTTGTCGGCGACAACGATCTGCACCATGATCTTGGGCTGGAAATTGATCTTGTACTCGGAACCTCGATACATTTCGGAATGACCTTTCTGCCGTCCGAAACCGCGGACCTCGATGAGGGTCATCCCCGAAAAACCGGCGTCGAGCAAAGCCTCGCGTACCTCTTCAGCTTTGTGCGGCCGGATGATCGCTTCGATCTTCTTCATAGCGCTCCTCTTGTTGGTTATGATGTCGGGCCTGTCCCATGACGAGAGATGCTGTCCGGCACACAGGCTTCCTGCTTCCTCGCTTGTTTAGGGCGATTGAAAGGCGCACCTAACAATATAAGGCATGACGGCTTATTGTCAATAGTTATTTAGGTAATTTAATGTAGCGTTATGCTAAAAGTAAGGTTCTCGGCCTGCGGGCTCATTTACGGGATTCTGCGGCGAGGGCGGGCAACGAGCGCTCGTCGTGCTGTGGTCCCGGGACAACCGTGCGAGCGATCGCAAGAGGAAGGAGCGCGGAAGGAGAGCGATCGACGAATCCGCGGAACGGATTACCCCGTCCCGGTGTTTACGATGCGTCTTACCTCCCTCTCACTCGTATCTTTTCGTTCTGCCATCCTCGATCCAACCTCACGAAAGGAGGAGCTTTATGCCACCATCCATGAAGCCTCTTGTTTTCCGCGTCACCAGTTGCATCTTCCTCTGCGCAGCGGCGGGATTTGCCCAGCCCCCCGCGCAGGGACCGCCACCACCCAGACCCAATGATGTCCGTTCCGTGGTCATGAGCGCAATCGTGAACGGCGTCCTCCTCGCGATCCAACAGGGCGTCGACAGCACCAATGCCCACATCGCCCGCGATGCAAATTCCACCGGGATTTCGGCGCATGTCAGCTTCTCAGCGATCGTGAATCAGCCCAATCTTCTGCCGACGCAGAACATCACAACTCCGAATGAAAATCAGGTGTGGAATGCCTTCATCGTGACCTACAACGTCACCGACATCCGGTACCACGGCATTCCGTATTTCGACCGGCAAATCGGTCAATCCATCGACGTGTTCACCCGGTGCAGCGGGTGGTTTACGTCGCATGGAGCGTTAACCACGACGACATCGCTCCAGCCCGCATACCTCGACGGGGCGTCGTTCAGTGAAGAGGCCCTCAACTTTTTCATCGCGAACACGCTCACCAACCTGGTCGACAGCAAGCTCCGTGCGTCGCTCCCCGGAGGAGGCGGGAGACGGGACACGATTTCGCTCGTCCCGTGCGGGTGCCTCGGACTCGACCCGGGATCGCAATCGAAGAACTACGTCGACGGAGCGATCCTGTTTTCGCTCCCCCCAAAACATACGGTCGTCACCACCGCATTCAACCAGGCCTCCGTGACACTGCAGCGGATCAAACGGCTGCCGGCCAGTGGGAATGGCGGCATTCTCTATCTGCCATCGGAGGATCTCCGGCTCAATGTGTACATCAATCAGACCTTGCGCTCTCTTGAGGTGCTCGCCATGAAAGAAGGGGATGATCGGGCCCTGAGCGTTCAACCGGTGACTTTTCCGAAGCCGTCGGGGGATGAAACGGTCGTGATCATCGGAAACACTGTCCAGGAACTTGAATCCGATTTGACGGATTCGCAGTTCATGGTGTTTGGCAAGGCACAGAATTTCGGGAATGGCGTTCAGAAGCTTGTCGTGCAGAAAGTCTACTGGACACAACCACAGACGCTGCCGAACGGTCAGAGGACCAAGCCGACCAAGAACTATGTCGATGCTTACGAACTGACGTTCCAGATCAACATTCCGAACTCGGAAGTCATCGGCCGATAGGGGAGGCCGGACGCAGGGTGTCGGAGGCGGTGAGGAAGGAAGGCGCCGTCAATGTCCAGGCTACGGCTACTTGCGAAAGTGATGCTTCAGCGTTTTGGATGATCGTTTGACGGGATCCTTGGAACCCGCATCGGTTCTCAGTCCCGCAGTGCCGCCGGTCTTGCCGGTCTGCTTCACCGTGATCGCATCCGGCGGCACGTTGTACCCGCGCGTATCGTGCAAGGGTGAATTCGTCTTTTCATTGACGACATCCTTCGTGATCTTGTATCGGGTGTACGCCGCAACCACCTCCCCCTTGACGAAGAGTCCGAAAACCCAGACGCCCATCCATGTCCAGAATCGTTTTCCGATAATCTTCATGCTCTCTCTCACCATCGAGAATGCCATGCCCGAATTCACTTTGGCTTCGAATGCGTTGACCACTTGGACGTTTTCACGGTGTTCATTTTGATCGTTTTCGAACTCTCTTTCTTGGGATTCTGTAACTTGTAACCCAACGGTCCTTCCTTGACCCTGCCATGCTCACTCCCCTTTTTAATGTCCAATCCCGCTTTTCCCGACCCCTCTTTGTGCCGGGTGAATTCGGGCGTGGGAATCTTGTGCGTGACCTTGTTGGCGGTTTTGTTTTGGTTTGTCGTCGACGTCGCCTCCTGAGGACTCGACGGATTCGGACGGGCTCCCGCCATTTCGCCCCTGACAAAGAAGGAGATCGCCCAGACGCTCATCCAGGTCCAGAAACGCTTGCCGAGAATCTTCATGATACCTCCTTGAACAGGTGATTGGGAAATGAAGAAATGAAGAAAAAGCGGTTGCTGAGGCTGCCATGTTTTTTGATGCTTGGCAACATTAAGATGGTTGCCTAACCTGCCATGTTTTTCGTCCTTTGTTTGCGGCCTCAAAAGTGAGGAATTGCGAACATTAAGACGGTTGCCTAGGCAACCATGTTTTTTTGATAGCTTTGCGGTCCCCCCATCCCCTCGTGATGAGGTTGCGCGAGGACTTCTTCGCACGCAGACGCCTGCGCGTCGGGAATTGCCCCGGACTCGTTCGCCTCACCCGGCGCTTCATCAGGCGGAATTTCCCGTGAGGAGAGCGCCAGCGGTTGGCGGGATTGCCCTTCCCAATAGCCCGACCCATAATCGATGAAGAGCTGTTCGTCCTTCTCGATGCCGCAATTGACAGTGAACGGTACACGCCAGTGACCATTGAAGAATTCGAAACTATGCGTAACGACTTCCGGCAGGGCGTGATTGATAAATCGGGTCTCGTTGCCGGTACGGGCAGCATCGACAACAAGGGAAGTCTCTTCTCCGGCGTAGTGCAAGGCGGGATACTCGTAACAGTACGTCCTGTCGGCAACCGACTCGCTGATCGATACAAACCCAGCATACTCGCCGACCACTTCTCCTTCTTCGAGGTCCCGGTCTGCGAACACTCCGAATCCGACGGTCGTATCGATCAGTCGTATGGAGACTGATGCCCGTCGGAAGGGCCGCTTCCAATGAAATCGCAGACCTGAATTCTGATGGCAGGCCATGAGCCTGCGTTCGAGTGGCCCTGGGAATTGAAGCTCCTCGGAATAGGAAAGACCGTTGAATTGATCGAGGATGTACTCAAGGCGATGTTCCTCGATATCCTCCAACTCTACGCGAAGCCGGAAGCGCGGATCCAGACACAATGGGGCGGCGCCCGATTGTCTCTCCTCTGCAATCTTCAGGACGGCGGAACGGACCACTGTGCGTTGCCGTTCATTTCTGACGTGGGCTGTGCACCGGTCCGCAAACAACCGGAGCATCCGATGCGCCTTCCAATTTTTTGCGGCAGAGAACATGGCACCTCCCTCTTCGCTCGTTCCCGGAACCCTTTGTCCGCCAGGTGTTCGCGCAATCACAGCGACATCAAGCTTCCGGTGAAATCATCTGGAAGAATCGGGGTTTAAGAACCTCAGAATATTTCTCCCCGCGGAACTAAATCCGCATGCCCAGGATTATAACTACAATCTCGTCGAGAGACGGCATCCATTCACGCGCTGCGGAAGGTCTCCTATGCGTCTCCTTGCCCTTGCTGTTCTCGCGTTTTCCCTGCTCGGCCCCGCGCCTGCCTTCGCTCAGAATCCTGACACCCTGGACAAAGCATTCCGCAACACCCTGCGATTGGCGACGGATTCGCTTCTCCGCGATCAGAAGAAGTACGTCGAGACCCTGGTGACCCACGGCCATGAATACTTCCTCTCCTGCTCATGGGCCCTTCGGAAACGACTCGACTCCACCCTCTCTGTAGCCCACGATTCTCTTGATGTTTCCCGGAGAAACAATGCGCGCCTCTTCAACCGCCGGCAGGAACAATCCATGAATCTGATCGGGACTCCATCACGGGTAATGATCACCGGACTGTTGGCCCAATTCGAAAAGGATCTTCAAACGTTCCATGCCGGCAGCGCAACGTGCCCCACGTGCAAGACTGCCGCAGACTATGATAGTGCCGAGGAGGCATATCGGGCAGCAGCGGACAGCATCTCCGGCTTCTACGGCGACTCGATGGCGACAATTGTGGAAGCATGGGAATCTTCGATTGACGACGCCGCAACGGAAAACGCCGAAGCTCTCGACGACACTCTCCAGGTCCTGAAAGAGGACTACGCAAGCTACACGAAAGATCACGCAACGCGTTTCGAAGTCGATGCCGGATATGAGAGCCACACGAGCTATCGCGGCAGAGACAATGGAATCTCCGCTGGGTCGATCGGCCCGACCGCAACGTACCACCATTCAAGCGGACTCTATCTTGCCGGTTCTCTCGGGTGGGTAACGACGTCGCTGTCCACCCCTGATGTCACCAGCCTGGGTGCCGGTTACGAATTTTCCGCCTCAACAGTGTTCTCCGGTTCCATTGCGTATACGCACTTTTGGTATTCTGCCTCAAGCCCCCGCCCCCAGGCCGTTACAAATCAGGAAGTCAGCGGCGCGCTCGGGCTCCAGACCGACCCTGTGAATGTGGAAGGGACGCTTCTCGACGACTTCACGGCCGGGGGCGGATCAGAAATCAGCATCGATCTCGGCGTCTCCGCAGGCATCGTTGTCAGCGATAATGTGTTCGGCGGAACGCTGGAGGTCAGTCCGACCGCGGAAGCAACCTGGGGGCAACAGAGCGAGCGGCTTCTCCAGAAGAGAATCCTCCGGTCGAAGAAGAAAGAAATCGTGAGAGTATCGGGGTCGCCATACGATGTGTTTAGCATCATGTCGTACGGCCTCGCGCTTCCTGTGGAGTTGGCAGTCGGCAATTGGTCGATTGCTCCTGTCGTCGAATGGACGTTGCCCGTCGATGTCCTGAACCAGAGGACTGTCCTGGTCAAAGACCCGAGTTCTTCATCTGCGTTCATTTCAGCCGGCCTGACGGTAAGTGTGACCTTCTATTGAGAAGCCGATCACATTTTTCCTCCACCAATATGCCTGATGCGAGGAGGATGCCGAAGAATCTTGCCGGAAGGCATGCCGGTGATTCTGTCCGTCGAGCCGCTTCCGCCACCCGTCGAGTTCTTCCCTGCGCCATGTTTCCCCGAGGGCATACCGGTGCTGCCGTCCAACTTGCCGCGCGAACGATGAAGCGCATTGTTTGCATGTGGCGCGCGATGCTCACGACCTTTGTGACGAGGCGTGGGAGGGATTTCCTGTCCGAAACCTGCAGGATCAGCGATGCAGATTGCGCAACGGAGAATTGTCGCAACAGCTTTCATGATTCTCTCATCAAGTCTTGTGTTCGGTATGCTACGGTGTCTCCGGATTCGCCCGGTTTCCCGATCACTCCTGCAGCGTTTCCGACTTTTGGCTGTCGCCCCGCCTGATAGTGGAAAGAGGGGGGATTGCTTTCAAACCGACAGTCGAGAGAAAATGTTCCGGGGATACTGATTCTTGGGATCAGGAGAGGAAGAAAGAAATCCGAACGAAGGTCACGTGTCATAGCAGACGGAACTGGAAGGCTACCCAGTGGATTTGCCGTTTTCGACCCGCGAACTACGCCGGCGCGCGATGAAGGAATCGAGAGACCACAGTCCACCTCCGACGATAATGAGGAAAATCGAACCGAGGAACATGGAAAAGTCAACTCTCGCTTCGTGTGCCATGGCCCAAAAGCCTTTGTGCAGCAGCATCGGAATCTTCGTGGTTCCGATGGCAACACTGATATTGATGAGCAGCGGGATCGAAGCGAGTTGCGTGAAGAGCCCAATGACGACGAGAGCCCCGCATACAGTTTCGACGAGCCCGACAAATGGGGCCATGACTTCGGGTGCTGGAATGCCGATCGTCCTGAATCGTCCCACCCCAAGCGCTTCAGCAAACAGGAATTTCTGAATTCCTTCTGAGAGAAAGACGCAGCCGACAATTAATCGGATGAGCAGCGGGGCAAGACCCTCTCTCGCCGAAGCCGAGGTTACACGCTCATGCACTCTAAACATTCGAGTCCACCTTTCTTGAGTCTCCGGAACTGACAGTCAAATCCTTCGCTGACGATCAAACTCGATCGGAGGGAGGAGGCAAGAAATTGACCGGCCACCTGTGGATCAGCCAAGACGTACGTTACCCCCACAATACTCCCCCTGGAGAAGATCTTCTCCACGTATCCAGGACGCTTGACGAGAACGCTGAGTTCCTTACCAACGCGGGCATGGAACAAGGCCATTCTTTACAGGTCGTAAGATTCAGAGAATGCGTCGACAACCTCGAGGTCCTTGTGGTTCGTGGACCCTGTCCTTCGGTATTGCATAACTCCCGCCGCGGGGCAAAAGTTCGACCAGGGCGACGCCATGTTTCGGTCGGAACGACATGGCGGTTTTGGCAGCCTGGTTTCGGACCTGAGGAATGTATCCTGTTACGCTAAGTCTATTGCTGATTTGCGGTTGCAGTTACGATTTTATCAGAGCTCAGGCACCGTATGCCGGGCGGAGAATTGAACTCTCTCCTTCCCAAAATCGTTAACCACGCCGGGGGGGATGAGCATTTGATAGATAGAACCGGAGCGCCCGATGAAATCTCTTCTTCTTCCGCTTGCCATGCTCTTCGTGGTGGTGCCTTCTTCAGCTTCGTCCGGCGACAACTCCAGCCTGCCGGGACACTCCGGATCCGTCCTCTTCGTGCCGGGCTCAATCCAAAAGGTCTGCCAGGTCACCGGCGACACCGATCTCGAATTCCATCAGCCGACGATGAGTATGACGCAAACACGGTACGGACTTGTCCGCGCTGACCATGGGTACTCGTTTGAACATCATGGAAAGTTATTTTTCCTCTTCGGGGATACGCACCCGACGGACAAATTCAACGGCCATCCGAACAGCCAAACGGATTTGCCTCGCCAGTACTTTGACAACGATGCGATCGGGTACGTGTCCGATTCCAGTGCGGGACCATGCTTCCGCCTGGACTTCATCACCGACTCTATTGGAGCCTACAAAAACCCGGTCGTCCTAAATGCCCTCGGTCAACCGGCGATTCATCTTCGGACGAACGAGAGTCCAGTCTCCGGGATCAGCGATGGTGGAAGAATGTTTGTGATCTTTGGGACCGACAATCCGACAGACACCGCATCCCCTCCTGAGCCGCTCGGTTACCCGGCGAGAACCGTCGTGGCCGTGTCTGACGACGATGCGAACACCTTCCACTATCTCTACAGTTTTTCACGCGAGCCGGGAGCGAAGTTCATCAACACCGCAATCGGCCGCGGCCAGGATGGGTATTTGTATTTCTGGGGAACCCAGGGAGATTCTCTCTATCGAAAGAGTGCGGTCTTCCTTGCACGAAAACCTGCGGGTTCCATGGCCGACTCGACCGCAATTGAATACTTGCACGCTGTCGATCCGGACGGTTCTCCCGTCTTCACGACGAGTGAGGCTGGCGCGGTGCCGCTCTTCCACGATTCGCTGCCAGGTCCCGGCGGCACGATGCAGGTGGCTGACGGAATGGGCGAGCTCGGGGTTGACTGGAATCCGTATGTCCAGCGATGGGTCATGCTCTACAATTGCCTGAACGATACCCCCAAAAACCCGCGAGGCATTTACATGCGCACGGCGGAGCGTCCTTGGGGGCCCTGGAGCGAACCACAAACGATTTTCAATCCGACTCGAGACGCCGGGTATTGCTTCTTTATCCATCGCGCCGTCAGCTCGCAAAATCCCACTCCGTGTGACAGTCTTGCCGGCCCTGATCGCATGTCGGACCCCGGCGGTGATTACGGGCCGTATTTCATTTCGCGCCTGACGACGGGGGACGTGTCGAAGGGAACCTCGACATTCTTCTTCACGATGGATACCTGGAACCCATATACGCAAGTCATCATGCAGGCGTCCATTCAACGCACTCCTCTTGCCGACACATCGGGGATCCCTCGACCTCGCGGTATTTACGTCATGGATGAAAACAGCAATGAGCGACCAGCGGCGCAGGCCTATGCTTCAGGATTGACGACTTCGATGGCCTACCAAAATGACGTCGCCGGACACGCGATTTTCGTTCCGATCGCGAAGATCCTCCCGAACATTACAACGTGGGGGCAGTTCAATTGGGAATGGAGCTACCTCGATTCCCTTGTGCAGATCGCCGTCTCGCATGGAAAGAAGTTTTCCCTCGAGCTGGAGACCGCCTATCAATCCTCAACCACCTATCTGCATTCATTGCCTGCCGGGTTCCTCACGCTTGCGGGGGCGAACAGTGCTCCCCTCTTTGACGTTTGGACGATCGGAGGCGAGGTCAGCAGGGGGATCAGCGCCTATATTCTGCTCCCATGGAATCCGAACATACAGGAATTCTGGAGAGCGGCCGCGTACGCCCTGTCTGCCCATCTGCAGCAAACCGGCGTTTACGGATCGCTGACGCTAGTTCACATCCCGGGGCTCAGCGTCTATGATGAAGAACTCCGGCTGCCGTCGGGATATCCGCGCCCCGTTTCCACCGACACATCCACCTGCCCGGACGGAAGGCCGGCCTACCCTACGATCATCACGGATGCCGACACGGCCCGGTGGAAGAGTCTCGGCTATTCGGATTCTGCGGTGGTGAACGGATTTGCTGCAATCGCAACCTCGTTTGCGCAGGCGTTCCCCGATCGCTTTCTCGGGCTGAGCATTCTTCCTCCCGGGAGCAAGGGTATCGACTTTCCGAACTTCACTGGCGACAGCGTCGGGTACGTCGTGGGACAGATTGTGAAAGCGGTTTCCGCGATCGCGCCCGGGAGGGTCCAGCTTCAGGCAGACATGCTTGACGACAACGCAACATTGCCGGAAGTCAACAGCCTGGCTGCGCAATACTCTGATTTCATTGGCTGGCAGAGCAACAAGCACGGCGGGATTGGTGCAGGCTGTGATGGAAACGGCCCCGGCTCGTGCGATCCGGATGGCCCCACCGGGGCGTACTTCCGGCTTCTGAAGAACGGCGCTCTGAACGACGGTGAGTACGTGGAAATCTGGTCGCATGATGTCGTCGCGTATCCGATGAGCATCGCGGCGGCAACGAGCGCCGGGTACTTCAGCCTTACGGAGGTGCGGCCCGCGACGTCAGCATTGCCGCGATCGTTCAACCTTGAACAAAACTTTCCGAATCCATTCAATCCGAATACAGTGATCAGTGGACAGTGGTCAGTGACCAGTGATGTTCGGCTTGTTGTCTACGACGTTCTCGGCCGTCAGGTATCGACGCTGGCGAGCGGCCGCTATCCCGCAGGGAGATACTCGTTTACATTTACCGGAGCGAATCTGGCAAGTGGGGTGTACTTCTATCGCTTGACTGCAGGGTCATTCTCCGCGGTTCGGAAGATGCTCTTGGTTCGTTGACGGGAGCGCGCTTTTCTCCACTTGTCTCATAGTCTCGGATTCTCACAGAGTCCCAAAGTCCCCGAGCCCTCTAAAGCTGATTGAACTAAGAATTCTGAATTCTTCGTTCTTAATTCTTAATTCCTCCGGCCCTCCTCATCTCCCCCTCCCATTTCGGGCGGGAGGTGGCGACGCTGGTAAACGAAAGTCAGCCCGCGGGGACGTACGAAGTGAAGCTCGACGGGAGGAAGCTCGCGAGCGGGGTGTCCTTCTACAAATTGACGGCGGGGAGTTTTGTCGAATCCCGTTCGATGGTGTTACTGCGATGAACGCATCTTCTCCAACTGTACCCGTGCGCCGGGATCTGATGTGAACCGGGCGCGAAGGGCTGCACAAGGGTAGTCAGGACAATACGCGCATGTGAGAAGATTCCTGGCGCCAGCGCAGCGCCGGATCTCGCATTTCGCGCAGCCGGAGAACAAACGTCCCGACAGGAGTGTACATCCGTCGCAATCGGTAATGTCTTCCGGGTTCATCGGCATACCGTAGACTTCGGTGCACCGATTCGCGATGGCGACGCGCATCGAATACTGTCGTACGGGCTCGGTCTCCAGTGTCGCCAGATGAATGGGGCAGGTGCTGCATTCCAAACCGCAATAGGAGAGCATCGGAAGTTCCTGCGTTAAGAGACTACCCAGATCAGTCGATCACCTTTGCCGGCAGCATCGAACGTCGGGTCGGACAGGATGTTGAGTCCTGCCACGCGGATAAGGAGCGTCGGGCCGCCGATATATTGCAACATCACTTCTTCGAAGCTCATGGAGTCAGCTCTTCCCGAGCGATGCGGCTTCTTCTGCGCTGTAGGCGCGGGTTATCTCGCGACGGCGGGCACCTCCTCGATAATCGGGCAACAGAGATTCATGACGAGATGGGCGATGTCGTCGGGACGCGAGAGGTATTGCTCGAGAGCTGGATGTTTTCCCATCGCATGATTGTTCTGCCGGCACCATTCGGTGAGGGACCTCCATTGTGCGGGTATGCGTCCGCCCGGGTCTCCTAGCACCTCACATCGGGCAACAGCATACGAGCCGCCGAAAAACTCTTCGATTCGTATGTTCCCTTCAGGCTCCACAGTGCCATCCACGCCAATCCAGAAGACGTAACCGTACTTCGGCGACTCCGGAGTCGGGTACGGATTATTGAAGCCAAAAATTGGATGAGCCCGGAGATCCTCGAGAAGTCCTTTCGGTTGAGCCCACCGGACGAGTTGGTTCCATGCATATTCTTCCGGCTGGCAGCCGAACCCATAGGCGCTCGCGACGCGGATGGCGGGGAGTTTTGCGATGTGAATATCTTCGGCAGGCATTTGGGCGCCTTCGGGAGTCCAACGTGTAAGAAACATGGTTGCCTAAGCTGCCATGTTTTTGGGTCTCGAAAAACATGGTTGCTTAGGCTGCCATGTTTTTCCTGATCAATACGCCTCAGATAAGCCAATTTTGAGTCAACGGCACCAAGATTAAGATGGTTGCTTAGGCAACCTACTTTTTCGACGCTCAGAAAAGAGGTTGCCTAGCCTGCCACTTTTTTTACACTTGGCTTCGGAAAACACTTCCCTGCAAAGTATATACTATGTAGGCTCTCTCTTCCGCTCCGCCAACTCACCGGACCCCGCCGAATTCGACAACGAGATGCTCCCGCCGCCATACTCTACAATTCACGCCACTCTCCATATTCATGAAAAGGTGGATCCCATGAACCGAGGACATAGAAAGTCATTCACACGACAAGAAATGGTGAGACTTACCGGCCGCGCGTTCCATGTCTACAACCGGGGAGTCGACCGACAAGTGATCTATCGGTCTGACAAGTTCTACACGAAGTTCCTCGACTTCGTGAACCATTTCCTAAACCCTGCAGAAGCATCAATCATGGCCTTCTGCCTCATGCCAAACCATTTCCATATGCTGATCAAACAACTGAAGGCGTTTGGCATCTCTGCCTTCATGGAAGCAGTCTGTGGAGAATACGCCAAGCATGTCAATCATTCGCTCTCTCGGACCGGCCACCTCTTCGAAGGACGCTACCGCATGAAGGTCGCGCGTGAAGACGATAGCTGCCTCCAGATTGCCCGGTACATTCACCTTAATCCCTCCAATGCCGGACTTGTCAAAAACCCCGAAGAATGGATCTACAGCAGTTGCGGGTCCTATGTTGGAAAGCCCGCGCAATCGTTTCTTACGACCGAGCCGCTCCTGTTCCAGCTCGATCGAGACCGGACCGATCCCTCTTTCCTGGCGGCTCTCAACGTGAACGCACCCGAACTCCCCCATCATCTCGTCTTCCGTGAATGAGGTCCCGGTCGATTCGCATGGTCAACCCCATCGTTGAAGCTCGAGGATGTTTCCTTCGGGATCAGCGACGTAACACCAGGTAACGGCCGACCCGGTTGCCGTGCGAAGCGTTACAACATCCCCCACGCCTCTCCCGCCCGCATCAAGCACCGATTGTCGGGCCCGCTCGACGTCATCAACGGCGAACGCTATGTGAGCGTACCCCGGCCTATTGACCGCCGGGTGAGAACTGTCTGCCACGATGGAATAGGTATAGATCTCCAGGGTCGGGCCACCGCCTTCGTATCCAGGCAATGTGAGATGAATCCCGTCCAAACGCGCACCTGTAACGGCGGTCCCGCGCTCGAGGGCGGGCCCGGCGTAGTGCCGCTCGGGGGGGACGGGTGTACACCCAAACACTTCACTGTAAAATCGTGCGAGGTTCCTCCAGTCAAAGGCAATCAGATTCGTATGGACATACCGAGCACCGGGAATCATCGGGGTCACCTTGGGTAATGGAGAAGTCCGGTGTGCGCTATGAGCTTCCAACCGCTCCCGACCTTCGTGTAGATCTTGCACGCCCGTCCCTTCCAATGAAATGGTTCTCGCGTCGTCCGATGCCGCCAGAGGGTGTCAACATCGACCACCGCAAATGCTCCATCCCCCTCGGAAGTCACGGTGATTTTCACAATGTCCCGACGATTGTGCTCGAGCGCATACGTGTCGAAGAGTCGACACCATCCGGCTTTCCAACGCCCCTTGTCGTAGCGCCCCAACGGGCAAACCCAGTCCACAGGATCGTGGGCATGTTCATCCTTTGGCCAGGCCCAAACCATATCGGGGTGGAAGAGCGAAACCAGCGCTTCGGCGTCGCACTCATTCCAGGCATTGGTCTCGCGGTTTACCATGTCAACGATCTGCGCCTCGACGGTTGTTGTCCCGGTCCCATCTCGGGTGCTGAACATTCGGGGCTCCGCGTGTGTCATGAAAACCTGAGCCCACTATCGGCCCGTCGACCGCCTCCCGTCGCCCTCTCGACACTCCTCAGAAATCGTTCCGCTTTCTTTCGCGTTCCCGCCCGGCTGTTCTTTAGCTGCCGCGACACAAAACCCAGGACCTGAACATTTGCATACACATGATCGAGCAACGATCCGAACGCGTCAATGACTTTCCCCAGGACGATATTCCGGCATTCGTCCGTCTCATACGAATAGCACTCGACACTCAGAAGTTCCTGCGTTATCCTGTCCTGGTACTTCGGTCGGGCGAGCGCGACATGGGACAGCGCACCGATTGCGTGGTTCGCCGAGATGAGTTTCCCACCGCTGAGAAACGCCGAGAGACACGTCAGACATTGACGTACCTGACGGCCGGTATTCACTTGTGAAAGATATCCCACAACATCGATCGCGGTCCACTTCAGAATGTTGTTGTCATTCCTCATCAGGTCTACGAAAAAGCCGAGGTAGGGATAGAGTTGCCGCGGGTGGGTCCGCGCGATAGCAACGCACTCCTTCGCCCGTCGATATTTTTTCCGGGGATTCCCTGAGGCAAGTTCCGCAAGGTCCCTCTTTGTTGTTCGGGTGGCCATGGCGCTCTCCATGCGATGCGTGAGGACGAGAGTTACAGTGTCGCCATCTTCAAGGTGAGCAGTTCTTTGTAAATCTCCACATCCTTCTTCTTCGTGATCACGACCGTGATTCCCCTGAACTTCTTTCCCTCGGTTTCTTTGAACCGTGCCTTGAGCTCCTTCGGGATTTTGCTGGCAGGCACACAATCCGCTGCGCGGGGATTCAGGTAGAATGTCGTGCGGAAGGCTCCGTCCATTACAGCAAGCCAGAAGAGGGTCTTCTTCTTCCTCGACACATTCATCAACCAGCTCTTCCCGTCGTTGTAGAACCTCCACCGCTCTTCGAATTCGGGGAAAGTCTTGTGATTGTAGTCGAACAGGGAAACGAACGAGGCCCTCGCTTTCCTGAGATGAGCAGAGAGAACTTGGTCGGTAGGGAATACGTCCGGGTCGGACAGGACAGGAGTTTCCATAGTAGCAGTAGTTGATTTCCAGGGAAAATGGAAGAGCGATGCGACGGTGCTTCGGCAAGGATTCGAATGTTCAGAAATATAGATACGAGAACGAGGATTGTCAATCTTCGCGGAGGGATGCGATGACCAGGACTAAGGCCTAAATGGCAGGTAAACGAGAGAATTCACCTAACGTTTGTTCATACTTGCTTCGACATTTTTGATGACGACGGGACTCCAGTTGACTGCTTCGAGATGTTGGACCGATGTCATCGTCAGACTCTCGAGTCGGTATCGCCGCGGTGAGCCTGTCGCATCCAGAGAATATAGCCGTATGGATATGCGATCCGTTGCAGCATATCCCGGCGGGAGCGCGACAGAAATCTCATCACCATCCTTGACGATGCCAAGCTTGAGCGAATCCTCCGTTGGCGCGACGAGCATCTCCCGGACACTATCCCTGGGAGCAATCGTCCAAAGGCAGAACAGATCCTTCCCGGTCTCGTTCGCGATGACGAGAACCCCTCGTTCGCCGTGATGGCACCCGATGCACCATGCGGTCGCCATGAGGATTGCAGCGACCCGCCACGGAAGCTGTCTCATGGTTCCCGATTGCTTGATTCTCATGCGCACTCCAGTGATTGGGAGCGCTGCGCTTCCGGGGTGGGCCGGGAAAACGTCAGCGATCAATCCCCGACTTCCACGAATACATCGCCAGCGCAATCCGCGGGATGACTCTTTCCCACGCTTCAATTCCTCCGCTCTTGCGTCTGAAGATGCCGTTTAACCGAACGCGCTGTACCCGTCGCAGTTCCTTTAACTTTTGCCGATCCCGCATCCATAGTTTCGACTTGAGAAGCTCGAATTCATACTCGGCCTGCTCTCCAGAAACGACGATTTTCATCAGCCGACTGCCGTCAGCGGACCGAATCTTGGACCGATCGAAATTGTAGCCACGGCGCTCTCCTTCCCGCGCGATTTCCTCGAGGAACATTCCGATGGCGGCTACAGGAAGCCTGGTCTTCTTGAACCGGATGAGCTGAGGGTGATTGCGATATCCTCTGGTTTTACCCTCCAACACCTTTTGAGCAAGGAGAGCTTCGCGCCACGCGGCAACGAGCCCTTTCGCATCAAGGTATTGTGGATGCAGTGACCAGAGCCTCATCCTGCTATCCTGGTTTGACTTCCAAGTTCGGCGAAACCGGGCGACGCGATGATGGACTCGATCTGACCCAGGTGCCGGCGCTCATGGACTTCCACGAACGCGAGCCATTCCCCGAGAGTGAGCGGCCCGAAGAACCGGTTCGGAAAAACGGCGTGCGTCAAGTCGATCGATTCGAGTCTGGCACGCAGCCCATCGAGTTGATCCTCGACGTCCTGAAGATTTTTGAGTGAAACGTCAACGCTGATCGTGCCGGTCGGGAGCGCGGATTCGCTTGCTTGGTATTTCTCTGTTTTGCTTCGATCGATGACACTCTGGAGTGACACCGGCGTCATCGCACCTTCCGCGAGCGGTTTGTTGTTCGTCCTCGGTCTTCTTGGTGAGCTTGACGATCACCGTGAGCATCTGACGCTCAACAATATTAACATGCTCGAGAACTTCGGCAATCGACCACCCTCCCTGCGGGGGAGGGAATTTCGCCTGGTTCGGCGTCACGCCGGCAAGGCGCACGCAGATCTCATGATAGGTTGCATGCTTCTGACGCAGGATTTCATCGACACTATGAAACGCCATTGTTGCATCCTTTCGGCTATCCCCGAAGTTCGCTTTCCCTGGCAGCAGAGGCCTTCTCCCATGGCATAGGGCAGAAAAGCGGTTGCCTAGGCTGCCTTCTTTTTCGTGCAAGCAGGCCGCGGCGAAACTGCTGTTCCCGAAGAGAAAAAAGTGGTTGCTTAGGCTGCCATGTTTTTGGGGAGGGCTTCCCCTACTGGCCGCAGAACACCTCCTGGCCTTTGCATCGACAACTGCAACGTCTCATCGAAAATTGCCGCACGTCGGCGGAAGCGATGCTTTGTCAGGATCATCCCGCGCGTCAGTTGCAAGCCTTTCAGCGTGAGTCGACAATTATATATGACCGAAAAAAGTGGTTGCCTAGCCTGCCATATTTTTTCTTCAATAGCGACGGGGCTTTTTGAGCGTTTTGGGACCCCGAATTGTGGTTGCCTAGCCTGCCATGTTTTTCGGGGAATCCTGTTCGCTTGCCTTCCGGATTCCAGGCCGTCACCGCCACCCCGGTCACGAGTATCCGCCGCGCGCCCGAGGAGAGCGCCTTGTCTTCCGCCTCCCCCATCCCAGCCCAAGACAGTACGTCAGGCAAGGAGAGATCGAGATTGCTGAAGTACCCCTTTCCGATACCTTGTCATCGCCTTCTTCTTGCTACCTGCGACGGCTTCACGCTTCCTGCCGCCGGATAATCCGAAGATCGTCGCGACTGAAGCAGCGACTCGCGATGGTGGAGAATGACTTTCAAGGTGTAGGGAAAGCCGGAAGCGTCCGGGCGCGCCATCAACCCAAGGAGAGTCTCATCCGCCATCTCTCTCAACGCGAGGGAAATCCAATTACTGATATCCGCGCCTCTTCGCTTCATCCAATATCGCGGCCGTAGCAGTTGCACCAACGCGCGCTACCCCGAGTCCGCGAACCCGCAGAACATCATCCAGTGTCCGGATCCCTCCCGCCGCTTTGATGAGGACGTGATCGTCGCAGGTATCCCGCATCAAGGCCAGATCGTAGTCGGTCGCGCCATCATACTGGTACATCCCGTTCTCGCGCTTTACGAAGCCGTAGCCTGTGGAGGTTTTCGCAAAGGCGACGCGATGTTCATTGCAGATCTGACAAAGACGTGTCTTGTACTCATCCTGTTCCAGGTAATCGTTTTCGAAGATGACTTTGAGAATGGCGCCAAACTCTCTGGCAAGGGCATTGAGCTTCTGCACTTCGTCGCTGACATATTTCCAGTCGCCACTCAGCACCTTGCCGATGTTCACGACCATGTCCAGCTCGGTTGCACCATCGGCGATCGCGCGCTCCGCCTCCTTGATTTTGACCGCGACGTGGCTTCCGCCGTGCGGGAATCCCACGACCGTGCCCACCGCAACCCCGCTCCCTTTCAGTTCGCTCACCGCGAGGGGGACGGCATAGGGCTTGATGCAGACCGACGCCACGCCATGCTTCCTCGCGACGGCGCACCCCTCTCGAAGGTCATTGTCCGTGAGCGTCGGGTGCAACAAGGAATGGTCGATCATCCTGGCAATAGCGCGAAGACTTTCCGTCATGAAATCACTCCATGCATGGTTTCGCTCTCCGGTATCTCCCATTCCCGCTGCTTCGACCGCTACCGGCGTATGCTTCTCGCGTCGACTTTGAATTTCACCGCTCCGGAATTTACCAGCTGCGAAAGAACTTCAACAGGCAACTCGTATCGCGTCCCGTTCTTGGAGACGATCGTCTTGAGGAATCCCTTCTCATCATAGATCGTTTCTTCGATTCCCTCCTCCTTAATCTCCCGTTCGACCGTACTCCAATTTTCCGGCGTAATATTCATGCACAATCTCCCGATGGTGGACCCCGATCTCCACCTGGCAGTATGGATCCTATTTGTCTTTCTTTGTCGGTTCGAGCGATTTCCCGGCAAACAGCTTTGTCAGCGTCGCGGCAAGCCCGTCGACGGAACCGCCGCCGCCGGTAACAAGGATGTCGGGAACGATCTTCACGTTCTTATCGGAAAGCACCGTCGCGACATTCACGAGCATTGTGCCGACCTGACCAATCGCTTCGTTTTGGGCTTTGAACCCTTCCGCTTTCGCGACCCCCTGGGCTCGGATAACGTCCGCCTGCGCCGTTCCCGTCTGTTTCACGTATTCCGAATCGCCGCGGGCTTCCTGCACCCGTGCGTCGGCATTGTTCTTTTTGATCGTGATCCCGACTTCCGATTGCGCGAGCTGCTTCTGCATGTCCGCTTTCCCGGTCGCCGCTTCCGTTGCAATGCGCTGCTCCTGCGCCGTCTGCTGCATTTTGTAGGTCTGAACTTCCTGGTTTGCGATTTCCCGTTCGGTGAGGACCTTCACGAGCTGCGGCGGATAGACGACATCCTGGATGTAGACCCCTTTTGTCTCCACTTCATAGACGTCAAGCTGCTTTGCGATATGCAACATCGCCTCTTCCTGGACCATCTGTCGAGTCTCGATGAACTTGATCGCCGGCATTCCGCCGAGCTTGTCGCGGAAGAGATTGCCGACCGCGGCCTGCAGGACCTCGTCGACGAGGTTCTTCATGCTTCCGACCATGGAGATGACACGCGATGCCTGCGTGTCCGGCACGTGAATGAGCACCTGCAAATCGATGCTGAATTGAAAGCCTTCCCGGCTCTTCGCAACGATCGAGGTCAACCGCTCATCGAGCATGTGCGCTTCTGACGTCTCTGTCGACCAGTTGAGGTTCAGGATGGCGGTAGGTACGATCTCCGCCTGATAAATTCTCGGGTTGATGGTATACTTCCCGGTCCTGAGAGGCTCTTCCCAGATCCCGCGATGTCCGGGTCGGACGAGGCTGCCGAATTTGAAGTCCGCGCCGGACGTATCTTCCGTCGGGAGACCGACATACGATTTCACCACCGCCACCTGTCCTTGCTCCACGACGAGCATGGGAACCTGCTCGACGCGCACAAGGAATGGGTTGAGGTTGTACGCGCCATAGAGAAGAGGGTCGTGCTGGAGTCCGATTTTGCCACCCTTGTCAAGGAACGCCTGGAAGTCCTGATAGCTCTTGTGCTCGCCGTTCTTATTGCCAAGAATTGTCTCGATGAGTTTCGAATTGGAGAGAGGGGGAACCCCGTCCCGCCGGGCTGCTTCTTCCAATGCTCTGATGTCGTCAAATCCGCCCAACCGACTCGCGATGTCATCGGCGGGAAGAGAATCACCGTCAAGGGTTGTGACAACCCCGATCATGTCGACGACTTTTCCTCCCTCGGTCGCATGAGGTTCGATGCGGGTCACCTCCAACTGCATCTCGGAGAGACCGAAGGCCTCGACCGATATTTCGCTCTGTTTGATGCCCCTGCGCAGATCTTCCGACACGGGGATGCCATACACCATTGCCTTCGTGAGCACGAGAAATGCCACCGGATGCACAGGCGCCAGTGTGCCGGGAGCGAGCACGGGACGTTGCACGCCTTTTTGGCCGTCGGCCTTGACGAACGCGCGGAAGTCCGTGAAATCGCCGAACTCGTTTTTGTATGCTGCGGACTTGGCTCCGATGGGAAGCGGTTTTCCCACCTGGGCGATGACCACGCCGATCTGCCCGGCCGGAACCTGCACCCACGGATGCTTTGTCACGGCGAAAAACGGTGAAAACTTAAAGCGAAGGCCCGGCATCAGGAGATCGGCCTGGTACCCTGCTTCGCCGTTGAAGGCGACGGGATTATCGCCCGGCAGTTTCCTGCCGATCCGCTTGCGGACAAGTCCCACTTGTGTCGGGCCGATGCTGTAGATCGAGCCAAGCGAGAGCCAGATCCCGACGACGATAATGACCGTCATGGTGAGGATGAGAAGAAAGGATTCTATCATGGTAGGTCATGTCCGGAATAGTGTGGAGGAATTCGCATGATCGCACATCTTCGGGTGTGCCTGAACATATGGAGAGAAGAGTTGCCGCCGCGAGAAACGAAAAAACCTCTCCCGTCCTGCAACAGGACGAAAGAGGTTCTTCCTTCTACGCTTGCTAGTCAACACGCCTCTTTCAGGAAGGACGCGTTCCCACATCTTCAAAGTACCGTGGAAGAAGAGCAATGTCAAGGTCTTTCGAGGAACAATCGAAATTCCTTCTATCTCCTCGGTGGTTGCGGTGGCGGTGGAATCCTGTGACCCGGCGTTGCCGGCGGCGAAGGCATCGAGGGTTCGTCGGGCTCCTGCGGCACAGCGGGCCTCGGTGCAAAGTCCTCTCCTTCATCGCGGAAAACGGTGATTCCCCAGTAGTCTTGATCGTCCGGTGGATCCGAATTCCAATCGTTGTACGAGTGCGAGTCATCGCTCTTCCATCGCAGGGAATACTCGCCGCGCTCGAGCGTCAGCGTGGTGTTCACCATCCGGTTCTTGCGCGCCCCTCCGGCGTAAAACGTCATCGGGTATGTCATCTCCCATACATTATCGCCGGTCTTGGCGTTCTCGATCCAGCCGTAGTCGAACATCTCCCTCCCCATCCCTTCGCCGATCGCATAGATTCGAATTCTCATCGGCTTGTCGAGCCGGAAGTGCACGGTGCGGTCTTCGTCGTCGCCGGGCCGGATGATCTGGGCAATGATGCTCTTGTCGCGTTCCTCCACATACTTGCCGATGATCGAGGGGGAGAATTTCGGGCCGACACCCATCACCGTGATGCCGTAATGCGACGGGTCGAACGGCGGATCATCATTCCAATCGTCGTAGCTATGCGAGTCGTCGGTCGTATAGGTGACCTCGTAGTTCCCCTTGGGGAGATGGATGATCTCGTCGATATATCTGTTCTTCGGCGCCCCGCCTGCATACGACGTCCTCTCGACATCCATCGTCCACACCTTTGCGCGGGTCCGCGCGTTGATGATTTGGCCGAAGTCCGCCATGGAACGTCTGCCCCCCGAACGTTCGCCGATCGCGTAGACCCGGAGATCCGCATCCTGTTTCAGGGAGAAGCCGTCTGTGTGATGCTCATCATCACCCGGCCGAATAAGGCTCACAATCACGTTGTCATAATCGTTGTACGGGATCTGCCTGAAATTCGCGCGCTCGGATTCATCCCGAATGGCAATGCTGATGCCATAGTCCAAGGGATCATACGGCGGCGCCTGGTTCCAGTCGTCCATCGAATGGCTATTGTCCGTAATATAATAGAGCAGATACTGACCGCGATCGAGTGTGACGTCTCCGCGGAACTCGATATTTTTCGAGGCGCCTCCCGCGTACGTCACTTCCGCGTTATCCATCGCCCAGACACGCTTGCGGTCGGCGAGGTTGACAATCCATCCACCGTCAGGCAGTTCGTTCTCTCTCCCTCGTTCTCCGAGAGCGTAAAGGTGAAGGGTTGTCTGATCCTTCAGTTCGAACGCGATCCGGATACACTGGTTGTCGCCCAATCCGATGGCGTGAGACACAAGATCGGGGATCGCAAGCGGCGGAGTAAATTGCGTAATCGACGAGGCAACCGATTCATCGACGAGCAGGTCGATCCCCCACCGGGGGGCGCGCTTGTAGAATTCGCGTTTCACGTCTCCTGACCAAAGGTCTTTCAGCCAACCGAAGAAGTCGTGCTTCGATTCCTGCTGTCCGTCGAACAGCGGCGATTCCCGGTGGTCGATATTGATCTGGAATTGAGAGAAGGGAGAGTGCTCGACGAAGGCGTACGCGGTGAAGTACACTTCGTACTTCCCGGGAGAAAGGTTGATCGTGCCGTCAAACTTCCTGTCGTCCGACGACGAAGAGGTATTTTGCAGTGTCATCTCCCAGACGATATCTTTCGACACGGCATTGATAATCCAGCCATAAGCGAACATCGAGTTTGTTTTCGATCCCCAGCCCTCTTCGTCGCCGCCGCCGAGTGCGCGGATATGGACCGTTGTCGGTTGGGTGACGGTAATGCCGGTTGCCTTCAGCTCGGTCTGTGTGAAGTCTCGAAGAGAAAGGACGGTTTGCTCACCCGCCCGGCAATATGCGCCGAGCAGGAGAGCCATGAACAAAAGGGAGAGGCGCGTCTTCATGGATGTTCCTCTGGAGCGAGCGTTGGAACGATTCCTCCATTGCACGTTTCGATGCCCGGGCTTGCACGTCACTGCCGTTCGCCACAATCCGTCAGATCAGCCCTTGAGCACCGATGGAATACACGATCACTATACCGAGGTACGCTTTTGCGGTGAAAATGTTACAAAATTCATATATTCACAAGGATCCTTCCACACCGGCTGTTGAAATGCAGGAAGTTAGCCAAGGGACTTGAAGTTGAGAATGAATCCCCAAAGCGATGAAATAGCCGTTCGTTGCGCAAACCTCCATAAGGTTTATCGCGCCGGAACTTCGAGGGCTGTCACGGCCCTCAATGGTATCGATCTGACGGTGAGGCGGGGCGAGGTGTTCGGCCTGCTCGGTCGTAATGGAGCAGGCAAAACCACGCTTCTCCGCATTCTCACGACGCTGATACTTCCAACTTCCGGAGAAGTCACTCTCCTCGGGTTCGACGTGGTGCGGCACCCCGTCGAGATCCGTCGGCGCATTTGCTCCGTCCTCCAGGAAAATGCCGTGGAGATTTACCTCAGCGTTGTGGACAACCTTGTCACCTTCGCCCGCTTTCAGAACATGCCGAAGGATGTGACGAAGCGGAAGATCGGTGAAGCGATCGCGCGGTTCGGGCTGGACGAATTCCACGCGCAAAAAGTGATCGATCTTAGCGGCGGCGCGAAACGGCGGGTCCAGGTCGCGAAGGCGTTCATGGCGGACACCCCCATTGTGTTTCTCGATGAACCGACAACCGGGATGGACCCGATCACGAAGCGCTCGACCCTCGACGCCTTCCGCGAACAGGCGCGGGCCGGAAGGACCGTCGTCCTCACGACGCACATCCTTCAAGAAGCGGAAGAGCTTTGCGATACCATCGCCTTGCTCGACCACGGCCGCGTGGTCGCCTCTGGCGACCTGGGGGCAATCACTGCGCGGGTCTCCGATCTGATCGACATCAGCGTCACCTTTCGGTCCCTCAGCGATGAAGTGTTCGCGGCGCTGTGCTCTCTTGCGCCGGTCGCCATCACGCGCCATGGCGACTCCGTCACCATGAGTGTCCCGGTCACCCGCGCAGACGTCCTTGAAGCGATTGGAAAGCTCGCTGCCCGCAGCCCCATCGTCGCGCTCGAAACGCATGGGGCGACACTCGAGGATGTCTACGTGGAGTTGCTCGGCGGGTCCCCGGCGAAAGGAGCCCAGCAATGAGCATGGTGCTCGCCGTCATGTACAGAGAATACAAGATCCGCGCCACGAGCATGATCTGGATCTTCTACGACCTGCTGATTCCACTGGCGTACCTGCTTCTCTTCGGTCTCGCATTCAATTCCGCCTTCGGACAGGGCGTTCAAGTGGGTGCCGATCGACTGTCGTACAACGCATTCTTCCTGCCGGGGGTGCTCGCGATGTCCGCGTTCGGCATTGCGATCAACACGGCGTACGGATTCTTCGTCGACCGCGACAACGGCATCTTCTACGAATTTCTCACCTATCCGATGACCCGCGGAGAATTTCTCATTGGCAAGATCCTGTTCAATTCCCTGATGGCGCTTCTTCAAGCCGCCCTGACCATCGCCGTCGGGGCTCTCGCCCTGAACATCGCGATCCTGTGGGAACGGCTCGGGATGCTGATCATCGTCGTCGTCATCGGCACCGCGGGATGGTTCTTCTTCCTCTCCTTCTTTGCGCTGCGCATCCGACGGAACGATATGTTCAACACTCTTCTCAATGCGATCTATTTCATTCTGATGTTCATGAGCAGCATCTTCTACCCGGTCGAGACCATGCCGGGATGGCTCCGGGCTCTATCTTCCTTCAATCCTCTCACCTGGCATACCGATGTTCTCCGGTATGCAACGATCGGCGGAGATCTGTCGTTGATCCCCTACGAGTCACTTGGCTTCGTTCTGTTCACACTCGTCTGGTTCCGTGCTTCGGTGCATGCGCTCCGATTCAGAGTCGTCGAGTAGACCCGGCCTGCGCCTCGAATTTTATCCCCGATGTCGTTATCTTCCAATGCAATCATTTGTCGTACAGAGGATCATCCCGATGAAACACTATGTTCTGTATGCGGTCGTGTTGTTCATGGTCCCCGGTGCATTTGTGACCGCCCAGCAGACGGAGACATACCCGCAGAAAGCGCCCGTGGAGCGCTATCGCGGGGCAGTCCCGCAACGGGCGCTCGATGTCTACAACTATGTCGTTCTCAACGGGAAGGCCCCCAAAGGCTACGTCGGCGGCCGCATCTGGTACAACCGCGAACGACATTTGCCCCGGGGTCACTATCACGAGTTCGACGTGCATCCCAAAACGAAGGGGGTCAATCGGGGGGCGGAGAGGGTTCTCGTCGATTTCGACACCAACCATGGATGGTACACGGCGGACCACTATCGCACGTTTGTCCCCATCCCCTCAACGCATCATCAAGGGCCGAAGGATGACACACACGGGGTTCACTCTCACTGACCTGGAAGAGCTCCCGGGATGGGCACACCTGATCACGATCCCGGAAAGCGATATTGATGATCTCGCGGCTGAAATCCAGGCCGCAAAGGGGGAGACTGTCCGGATTGTCCGCGGTCAACGGTGCCAGACAAAGGAGCGTCTGTTTCAGGAGCTTGCCGCAGCGCTTCAATTTCCGCATTATTTCGGGGACAACTGGGATGCCGTCGAGGAGTGCCTCGGCGATCTGGGCTGGCTCGATCGACCCCGCCTCACACTTGTTGTCTCGAACGCCGATCAGGTCCTGCAGCATCACGACGCGGACCTCGCCACGTTCGTGAACATTCTCCGGTCGGTACACGAGCTGGAGGACAGCGCACTTGAGCGTGTGCTTGTTCATTGCTCCGACGGAACGAGAGCGGCGACAGAGAAACGATTCAATGCGATTCTCAAAGGGTAGGGAACGGCCGACAGACGACCGTAAACCTTGGAAAGCGGATTGCAAGCACGAAGCACTTGACACGACATCTCGCCACGCTCTGCAGCTTCCTGAGCCGGACCTGGTTGCTCCTGGTCACGGCCCTCATGATCGCGTCTTGCGCGAAGAAGGATACCAGCGTCGATCTCGTAACATTCCCCTTGCAGGGCAGGGTCACGCGAATCGATTCGGCCCGGGGGCGGGTGACGGTCCGCCATGACGCGATTCCAAACTACATGCCCGCGATGACGATGCCGTTCAAGGTGAAAGATCCGGCGATCCTCAACGGCATAGCGGTCGGAGATTCTGTCGGAGCGACGCTCGCCATCTCCAGAACAGAAAGCTGGCTCGAAACGATGCAGGTGCTTCGCAGAGGCGACCGGCTGAACACCTTGACGGCGGAGGAGGTGGAACTGAAGCGGCTCTATCGTGCTGGGGAAGAGATCCCCGACATCCAACTATTGAACCAGGAGGGGAGAACATTCCGCCTATCCGACTTCCGGGGGAAGGTCCTTGCGTTGACGTTTGTCTATACGCGCTGTCCTCTTCCCGATTTTTGCATCAGGATGAGCCGACGATTCGCTGAGACACAGAAGCTCTTGACGGACGACCGGTCGATGGCGGGCCGCTGGCATCTCGTCTCGATCAGTTTCGACCCATCGTTCGATCGACCGCCGGTCTTGAAGGAGTACGGGAAGAATTACGACGCAGACTTCAGCGTCTGGGATTTCGGAACGGATCCCGACACGACGGGGAGGGACCTTGCTGCATTCGCCGACGGCTTCGGCCTGTCGTATGCACCTTCCGAGGGGTTGATCGATCACAACCTTCGGACCGCGGTCCTCGATCCGAAGGGCAGGCTCGTGAAAGTGTTTCAGGGGAATGCCTGGACCGCCGCGCAGCTTGCAGAGGTTATGCGAGAGGCAGACTACGACAGCGGAACTCGGGGTCTATAACATTGCCGCATACGTTATGGCGGAGGTGAGTCTCGCGATCGCCTCCTCAAGCCGCTCGCGTGACACGCTCATGTTGTGCACGAGAGCAACCTTCCGGTAGTTCCCGTACTCGTATCGCAGTTGGTTGTCGTCGATTTCCCTGCAGGCATCCTTGCAGGCGGTGAAGATGATCCGTCCGAATTTCTCGAAGAATTCCCGCGCGTTGACCGCTCCGGCGGTATGTTCCGGCAGGTCAAAGCAATCCCGGAGGTCCTCGAGATACCACCCCCAATATTCCGCAAGGTCCTCGTCGTCGAACTCCTGATACATCCGTGAGAAGTCCGGGACGGCGGACGTTCGCCGGTCGGCCTTCGTTTTCGGCGCGACGCCGATGAAATAATACTCCCCGTTGAACTCCATCCAGTCGGCGATGTCGGTCCAATTCCATGCACCGTACAGATCGTCGTCCGCGGAATCGATCCAGTAGTATTGGGACGAGCTTGCCTTGCCGGCCAGCACCGCCCAATGTTGATTCTCCTCCGTGCAAATAATGACGGGGTTGCCCGATTCGAGCATGACTTCGATTTTTCGGTGTGCCTCGGCACGGTCGTACTCCAGCCGGGCCATTGGCTTGAATCCCGCCCGCCTGATTGCAAGCTTCAAATGATGTTCGTTTGTCCCCCAGAGGCGCGTCTTCCATCGCGGCCTCTCGGTGAGCTGATGCGCCTCGTCCTCCGAGATCGGATGGCCGAGAATCAGAAACGCGTGCACAAGCGCCCGTTGCCCACAGTTGCCATCATGCCGACGTTGATAATCGAAACCGATTTTTGTCTCTTCCAACATTCTCTTCCTCCAGGTTCAAACAACAAGCGGGACTCAGTATACGAAATGAAGACCAAGAGTGGAAGTGCGGAGGAAGAGAAAGGGAAAAAATGCTTCATGAGGCGCTAAGAGTATGAGGAGAACCACTTTAATAGGGGACGAAATTTGGTGAAAAACGAGGCCCGACAATGCGTGGGTTGGACCTGCGAAAATGATGCATTTTTCGAGAGTGCAGAAAGTGTGCAAAACCCATTTATTCTTACCTCAATTACCCGTACCATTTCAATTGCCCCTTATGCGTCGCAAATCAGCCCTTACCGACCAACCGGATCAAGTATGTCATCCCGTTTCTGCCTTTTGTCCATCGTGGCAGCCGTTGCAGTTCTCGTGTTGATGGAATCCCCGGCGCTTGCCCAACGTCCTTCAAACCCGGCAATGGAACAATCGATAAAAAAGATCGAGACAGAACTCGTTGGCAAGTATGGAGAAGAGTGCAGGGGACGACTTGAGCACGGATTGAAGCAAGTCGTGGAATTCTGGAGACCGGAAGACGGAGACGCCGGCGTGTTCGAAGAGTTCGTGAGGACGCAGTTCGCGGGCGAGGCCGGACAGCGGGACACGATGTTTGCGCGGTTCGAGATCCTCCTTGAGCAGCTCGACGGACATATGGCGGAAATCGGAAGAAATTTTCGCCTCCAGTCGGACCTCGATCGCGGACCGATCATGCCCTACGACGACCTGTTCGCGGGATACGATGTGTCCGCCCATGTCAGCGACGACTTCTTCGCGAATAAACTTGCCTTTGTCGTCCTGCTCAACTTCCCCATCACGACCCTTGATGAACGTCTTCACGACGGCCCGACCTGGACGCGCCGCGAGTGGGCGGAGACCAAGCTGGCGGAGCGCTTCGCAAAACGCATTCCCGCCTCGGTGAACCTCGCGATTGCCGAGGCGCGTTCGCAGGCGGACCGGTACATCTCAGAATACAATATCTGGATGCACCACGTGCTCGACGCCGACGGTAACCGGCTCTTCCCTGCGAAGATGCGTTTGCTTTCCCATTGGAATTTGCGCGACCAGATCAAATCGGACTATGGGAATCCCTCTGTCGGCCTGGCACGACAGCGCGTAATACAAAAAGTGATGGAGAGAATTATCGATCAATCCATCCCTGCGGTGGTGGTCGATAATCCCGGCGTCGATTGGAATCCCTTTTCGAATGCGGTGATCGTCTCACCGGTGCGGGACTTCGACACGGCGCCGAAGCCTACAACAACAGCACTCGCAAGTCCCGAACCCGACACCCGGTACGTGATGCTGCTGAAAACATTCCAGGCGGCGCGATTGGCGGATCCCTATTCCCCCACCGCGCCGACGTTGATTGACAGACGATTCAATGAAGACCGGCAAATTCCCGAGAAGCGGATCCGTGCGATCCTGGAGACGCTCTGCTCGTCGCCTCTCCTTCCGCGCGTTGCGCAACTGATCAGCAGGCGTCTCGGCCGGCCTCTCGAGCCGTTCGACATCTGGTACAGTGGATTCCGCGCCCCGTCGAAGTACTCACAAGAGCAGCTCGATGCGATCGTCGCCCGTCGGTATCCAACCGCGGATGCCTACCACGCCGACATTCCGAACATGCTCGCGACGCTCGGGTTCAGCAAGGAACGCGCCTCCTCTCTCGCACAGTGGATTGCGGTCGATCCCGCGCGGGGATCCGGACACGCGATGCCTTCCGCGATGCGCTCCGCGCAGGTGCGACTCCGGACGCGCGTTGAGAAGTCCGGGATGAACTACAAGGGCTTCAATATTGCGGTGCACGAAATGGGTCATAACGTCGAGCAGGTGTTCTCTCTCCACCGGATCGACCACACCCTGCTCGCCGGTGTCCCGAATACCGCGTTCACGGAAGCGCTCGCATTTGTGTTCCAGGGGCATGATCTCGATCTCCTGGGGCTTTCCTCGCCGGACGCAACAACGGAGGCGCTCAAGACGCTCAACGACTTCTGGGGTGCGTTCGAAATTGCAGGCGTCGCGATGGTCGATATCGACGTCTGGCACTGGATGTACGCTCATCCGACTGCGACTCCGGCAGAGCTGAAGGAAGCAACGCTGTCGATTGCGCGATCGCTCTGGAACACGTACTACGCTCCGCTGATCGGCGTGAAGGATGTGACGCTTCTTGCGGTCTACTCGCATATGATCGGCGATTTTCTGTATCTCCCCGATTATCCCATGGGGCATATCATCGCACATCAGATCGAGGCGCAGATGAAGTCGGCCGGGAGTATCGGGCCGGAGTTCGAGAGGATGGCCAGCACGGGAAGTGTGACGCCGGACCTCTGGATGATCAGGGCGACCGGTGCTCCCGTGGGCCCGGAGGCGTTTCTGGAGGCGGCGGCAAACGCTCTCCAGCTCGTATCGCAAGAATAACCACAAGAGGGAGAGGACCGTGCTCGCTGGTGTATTGCTCGCTGCAGCGTTTCTGGTCGGCGCCGGTGAACGCCCCCATGCGTCGCTCGTTGCGGCGGACGATGCGTTCGTCCGCATGGACTATCCCTCCGCGATCGCCTCGTACGAAGAGATGTTGCAGTCGAATCCGGATGACACATCGCTCCTGTGGCGGCTGGCGCGCGCCTATGTCTGCTATGCAGAGCCCATAGAAGACGACCGACGCTTGGCGCTGTGCAGGAAAGCGGAGGCGTACGCGCGCAAATGTATCGCCATCGACTCCGTTCTCCCGGAAGGGCACACCTGGCTCGCGGGCGCACTGGGGTACCTGGCGCTCGACGCGTCAATGAAACGCCAGGCGAGCCTGAGCCATGAAATTCTCGTAGAAACCGACAAAGCGCTTGCCGCGAACCCGCGCGACGATGCGGCGCTTTCGATACGCGGATCGGTCTATCGCGCCCTGGGCAATGTCGGATGGGTGGAACGGCGGATTGCCGGACTTCTTTTTGGCGGCATCCCGGATGGTGGTTTTGCGGAAGCCGAATCGTCGCTGCAGAAAGCGATCGCCATCGCCCCCGATGTGATGCGGCACTCCTACGAACTCGGGGTCCTGTACATCGACATGGGGAGGATCCAGGATGCCCGTCACGCATTGGAAAGAGTCCTGACGCTCCCTGTTCGCGTCGCGATCGACAAACCCCGACTCCAAAAAGCGAGGGAATTGCTGCAGACACTGGAAAACAGGTAGGCAGCGCCCGACCATCATCCTCCCAATTGATCGATTGGCATCATGAACAGCTGGTCCTTACGCCTTATTGCCGCGAACGTCATTGTGTTCGTCATCTCCCTCGCCGTTCCGGGATTCACCGAACAATTCATGCTGGTTCCGATCAACGCGCTCCTGCGGCCGTGGACGATCATCACCTACATGTTTCTTCATGCGGGGATATGGCATCTTTTCTTCAACATGCTCGGCCTGTATTTCTTCGGTCCACGGCTCGAGCTGGAAATCGGTGGCAAGCATTTTCTCTGGCTCTATTTCCTCAGCGGCATCATGGGCGGAATTCTCTCGTTCGTCTTTACTCCTTACACGGCCATCATCGGGGCGTCCGGGGCGATCTTCGGAGTCCTTATCGGGTATGCGCACTACTGGCCGCGGGATCAGATTCTGATCTGGGGGATTCTCCCGATCGAAGCGCGGTGGTTCGTTCTCGTCATGACAGGATTGTCGTTGTTTGGCGGGTTCGGCGGGACGGGGGGGAACATCGCGCACTTTGCGCACCTCGGCGGATTTGCGGGAGGATGGTTGTATGTACGATGGCTGGACCGCGGTCGAAGGGAACGCCTGATTCCCCGGGAGGCGCAGATGCCGGCGCCGTCGTCGTGGGACCTCAGGCGCTGGTCAACCATCAAGCGGGAGAAGCTCCACGAGGTCAACAGGGAAGAATTCGACCGGATCATGAAGAAGCTTCACGCGCAGGGGCCGGAACAGCTGACGTTGAGCGAGCGTGAGTTCCTGGATCGATTCAGCCAGGGCTAAGGTCGGGCTAAAGACGGTTGGCTAGGCTGCCATGTTTCTGGCCCCCCGAAAAGACGGTTGCCTAAGCTGCCATGTTTTTGGGGTGCCAAAAAGATGGTTGCTTAGGCTGCCATCTTTTTTCTCCTTTATTTGCGGCCTCAAAATAGAGGTTTCGTGACCCAAAAGATGGTTGCCTAAGCTGCCATGTTTTTTGGCTCCCGAAAAGATGGTTGCCTAAGCTGCCATGTTTTTTGGCCCCCGAAAAGATGGTTGCCTAGGCTGCCATGTTTTTGCCCCACGAAAAGACGGTTGCTTAGGCTGCCATAGCTTTGCGGACGAAAACGGAGCCCTCACCCACCATGACACACACAGCTTTAACCAGTCGCTATGATGCAATGCCCTATCGCCGTTGCGGACGCAGCGGAGTCAAGCTCCCGCCTGTTTCCCTCGGCCTCTGGCACAACTTCGGCGGGGTCGACGATTATGCGACCGGCCGTGCTGTGGTCCTGCGCGCCTTCGACCTCGGCATCACGCATTTCGACCTGGCAAATAACTACGGGCCTCCGCCCGGTTCGGCCGAGGAAACGTTCGGCAAGATCCTCCGGCGCGATCTCGAACCGTACCGCGACGAACTGATCATCTCGACGAAAGCCGGCTATCTCATGTGGCCCGGCCCATACGGCGAATGGGGTTCGCGGAAATATCTCATCGCGAGCCTCGATCAGAGTCTCAAACGCATGGAATTGGACTACGTCGATATCTTCTATTCCCACCGGCCTGACCCGGAGACCCCGCTCGAAGAAACCATGATGGCGCTCGATTATGCCGTGCGCAGCGGACGGGCGCTCTATGCCGGAATCTCCAATTACTCTGCTGCCGACACAAAGCGGGCGGCATCCATCCTTCGCGGACTTGGAACACCATGCCTGATCCACCAACCGGTCTATAATATGTTCAACCGTTGGGTCGAACCGGAACTGCTGGACGTCCTCCACGCGGAGGGGATCGGCTGCATCGTATTCTCTCCACTCGCCCAAGGGATGCTCACGAACCGGTATCTTGAAGGGATCCCCGCCGATTCACGCGCGGGCAAGCCTCACGGGTTTCTGAAAAAGGAGAACGTCACCGACGAGAAGATCGCAAAGGTCAAAAAGCTGAGCGATGTCGCCCGACAACGAGGCCAATCCCTTGCGCAAATGACGATCGCCTGGGTGCTGAGGCAGCCGAGCGTTACCTCCGCGCTCATCGGAGCAAGCAGACTGAGCCAACTCGAAGAGAACATCGATGCCGTGAAGAACCTCGCCTTCACCGCCGATGAGCTGCAGACAATCGATGCGATCCTCGCTTCATGACAGTGGAAGACCAGACAATCGCGGTCGGCAGGAACGCCGGGCGAGGTGCACATCGAGGAATCGGGATCGTTCTTTTCTTCGCATTTGCCCTGCGGGTTCTTTTCGCGTTCGCGACACCCGCGTGGCAGTCACCGGATGAATATCCGCACTTCTGGTACGCGCAACAGCTCTCCGGGGACTTCAGGTTTCCCGCCGTCACGTGGGATGTTCCACGCTACGAAACGTTCCAGCCCCCGTTCTATTACGCCCTTGCCGCGCTCATTATCCGATCGATCCCGGGAGAACAGCCTTTTTCGTTCGACAGCGTCGAGCCCCCGGGACTGCTCCTTGTGTCCCTCCGAATGCTTTCCGTCGTCTTCGGAGTGCTGACAACATGGGTTACTTATTTGATCGTCATGGAAATTCCGGGGGCGGGCAAACGCGCTGCAATCGTCGCGGCGCTGTTCTCGGCCACTCTGCCCACATTTGTAGGAACGACTTCTTCGGTGAATAACGACGGGCTCGTAGTCCTCCTTTGTGCGCTTTGCATCCGGCAACTCCTGAAGCCGGGCTTCGGCGTCGCGTCAGCCGCATGGTCCGGGGCGACGGCCGGACTCGCGTTTCTCACAAAGATGAACGCTGTCGTTCTTCTTCCACTGATTCTCCTTCGCGTCCTCCTTGCCGACGTCCCATGGCGTACCAGACTCACCTTCATTGTGACTGCGAGCGCGATGTGGATGCCCGGAGGAGTTCTCGCCATCATGAAGAATCTTTCCTTGACAGGATCCGCCTTCACTCTTCCGGGTCATGTGCAACATGAATGGAATCTCTCACTTCCGTCGCTCTTCTGGGCCATAAGGAATCTCGGCTGGAGTTTCTGGCTGGCGTTCGGACGAGTGTACGACATTGCGCCACCATCGCTGCTCTATCTCGCAACGGTCCTCCCCCTGACCCTCGCGGCGGTCGTGGGTCTCTGGATGGCCCGGAGGCACTTTCGATTTGCGATCATCATGACTGTCACGGGGATTGGACTTGCTTTGCTCGCGTCACTCTATTATAGTCTATCTTATCCGTCGGGCACGATGACAAGTTGGGGGAAGAACCTCTATTGTGTTCTCCCGTTGTTCGCAATCGCCTACGCCCTGGGATGGGAGAATCTGTTTCATGGGAAGCCCTATGCCTCCACGCTCGGACTCCTGTGCATGGTTTCGGGGTGCGCCTGGGCTGCGTATCGCCTGATGCTCCTGACTTAGGCAGGCCACTCATTCACATGGACGATTGATGCTCCATACCAATAAACTAACAATGAGGTTGTACTATGCAGAGCCTAAGAACAGGCATGATGATGCTGTTCTTTCTCTTCGCCGGAGCCCGGTTCGCAATGGCTGACTCCATCTTCCCGTATGCGTACAGAACGGAGATGCTCCCGAACGGACTCAAGATCATCATGATCCCGATGGAAAGTCCGGGGCTCGTCGCCTACTACTCCATCGTCCGGACGGGAAGTCGCGACGAAGTGGAACCCGGCAAATCCGGTTTCGCCCATTTCTTCGAGCACATGATGTTTCGCGGCACGAAGAAATATCCGGCGGGTGTGTATGACAGTCTCATCACCTCCATCGGGGCGGACGCAAACGCTTATACAACCGACGACTATACCGCCTTTCATCTGAACTTCGCAACGGAAGACCTGAAGCAGGTGATCGAACTGGAGAGCGACCGGTTTCAGAACCTGTCGTATGGGAAGCCCGCGTTTCAAACCGAAGCCGGGGCCGTGTATGGAGAGTACCGCAAAAGCATAACAAGCCCATTTGCGGTTCTCGAAGAAAAGATGCAGGACCTTGCGTACGACGTCCACACCTATAAGCACACCACCATCGGGTTCGAAGCGGACATCAAGGCCATGCCGGAGCAGTACGACTACAGTCTCTCCTTCTTCCACCGCTTCTATCGTCCGGACAACGTCGTCATCGTCATCGCGGGCGACTTCGACGAGGGAAAGACGATGGAGTGGATCACGAACGACTACGGCTCGTGGAAAGCGGGGTATCAGGCCCCTGCCGTCACGCCGGAACCGCCGCAACGCGGCGAACGGACCGCAGACGTGAATTATCCCGGAAAGACGCTCCCCATCGTTGAAGTCGCCTACAAAGGCGCCGCCTTCGATCCGGCGAACACGCGGTATGTTGCCGCGCGTCTTCTCGGCGACCTGGCGTTCGGAGAGACGAGCGACATTTACAAAAAGCTGTACATCAAAGAGCAGAAAGTCGAGTTCATTCAGGCCAACATCCCGATGAACCGGGACGTCCCGCTGTTTGCCATCTATTCGATGGTCAAGAATCCGAACGACATCGCGTACGTCCGCGACGAGATCGACACAACCATCAGGCAGTTCCAGTCCACGCTGGTCGATGAAAAACGCCTGGACGATCTCAAGAAGCGTCAGAAGTACAGCTTCCTGATGCATCTCGATACGCCCGACCACGTTGCGGGCGGCGTCGCGCGCTTTGTCGCATTGACAGGAGGGCTGGGTGCCATCGACCAACTCTACACCACGATGGCGTCCATCACGCCGCAGGACATCCTGGCCGCGGCGAAGGAATTTTTCGTGCAGGCACACCGATCCGTCGTCGTCGTGAAAGGGGCTCAGTCATGAACCGAGGAATCCTGTGCGCTGTCTTTCTCGCCCTTGCTGTATCCACCTCTCAGGGAGGGTCCATCGTGTCCGATGATCAACTTGTGTTGCTCCCGGTGAAGAACGACCCGACAATCTCGTTCCGCCTTGTCTTCCTGGCCGGTTCGCAAAACGACCCGGCAGGAAAGGAAGGCCTCGCGGCTATCACGGCAAACATGCTCACCGACGCGGCGACCAAATCGAATTCCTATGAAGCGATACTGGACAAACTGTATCCCCTGGCCGCGGGCTACTCGGCATCGGTTTCTGTCGAACAGGCCGTCATCTCCGGCCGGGTACACAAGGACAACCTCAATGAGTACTACCCGCTCCTCATGGATGCGATACTCCGGCCTGCATTGAAGCAGGAAGATCTCGATCGCATCAAGAGTCAGACGGTAAACTATCTCGAGAACCAACTCCGCTATTCCAGCGATGAGGAACTCGGCAAGGCGGTACTCTACACGACGATCTTCAAGGGAACAGGCTACGGCCATCTTACCGAGGGGCTGGTGTCGAGCGTTAAGAGCATAAGCCTCGACGATGTTCGTGCCTTCTACGAAAAATATTATACCGCCGGAAACTTGGTGATTGGGATCGGCGGGGGGTACGAGAAGAGTCTTCTCGACATGGTGCGATCCGATCTCGCGGCACTCCCCGCCGGTGCGCCGCCGATGGCGCCTTTCCCGAAGCCTACGATGCAGAAGGGGCTGAACTTCGTCCTCGTCGACAAAGATGCGCCGGCGACGGCGATCAGCATGGGATTCCCGATCGACGTTGTCCGCGGCCAGAAGGATTGGTATCCGCTCGCGCTTGCGACGTCATGGCTTGGTGAGCACAGAAATTCAAGCAGCCATCTGTACCAGGTCATCCGCGAGCAGCGCGGACTGAACTACGGCGATTACGCGTACATCGAGAATTTCCCGAACGGCGGCATGCGCACAACACCTCCGCAGAATGTGGCACGGCGAGAGCAGATTTTCGAAATCTGGGTGCGCCCGGTACCGAACGAGACCCGGTTCTTTGCTTTGCGCGCGGCGCTGCGGGAGTACAAACATCTTGTCGAGCACGGGATGACGCAAAGTGAGTTTGCCCTGACAAGGAGTTTTCTGTCAAAGTACATCCTTCACCTCGCCGCTACGACCATGGAGAGGCTTGGGTACGCCCTTGACGATCGGTTCTACCGCGTTCCGGGCAGCCATCTTGCGATGTATCAGAAGGCACTGAAGTCGATGACGCTCAAGCAGGTGAACAGTGCCATCAAGAAGCACCTCCACTACGGCAATATGGTCGTAGCGGCGGTCACGAAGGATGCTGTGTCGTTCAAAGAAGCACTTTTGCGCGATGCGCCGAGCCCGATCACGTACAAGACACCGAAACCCGAGAGCGTGTTGGCGCAGGACAAAGAGATCGAGAAATTCCCTGTCATCGCGAAAAGTGTGGAGATTGTGAAGCTGGAAGACCTCTTCAAGTAAACATTACGATTGGAACTTGGAGGATCGTCCGAGGACCGCTTTGGGGAAGGTTGAGAATCTTAACCTGTTCCACCGGCCGACACTGTCCACCAGGGTAAAAGGAGAGGCCATGAAAGAATACAAGGTATTGACGCAGAAGGACAAGTTCTTTGGAGGGAAATTTGATCCAGAGAAGCTTGAGGCGGCGATCAACTCATACGCCGCTCAGGGATGGGAAGTTGTGGGAATTGCAACGGCGGCCGTTTCGGCAATGAGCAGCGCCAGAGACGAAATCATTGTCGTGTTTGAACGGCCGAAATAATAGAAATATCGGTGGGGCGGCCTGCCAGTTAGTGTGACACATGTGTCTGGCACATGAGTCTGGCACATGAGTCTGGCATGTGTGTCTGGCATGCGTGTCTGGCATGGGTGTCTGGCATGGGTGTCTGGCATATGTGTCTGGCATATGTGTCTGGCATGTGTGTCTGGCATATGTGTCTGGCATCGGTGTCTGGCTTGGGCGTCTGGCTTGGGTGCCTGGCACAAGGGTTTGGTTGGGTTCCTCCCAGCGTGTGATGTCAGGTCGAAGCCGGACTTCCTGCCCTTGGACCTGATTTGGCGCCCATGCTCCCCCCCATTGCGCCGATCCCGACGAATACCGCGGCCGCGATGACTGATGAGACCCCTCCCACGCCTGCGGCAAGAAAAGCAATTTCAAGAAGTGCCGGGATTGCACCCACCATTGCCCCGTTCAACATTTGTTTACCCCGAGCCGATCGGGAGACAACCCGAGCCCGCCAGAGAACCAGCAGCGCCACAGCCGTGATGTACCACGCGATCAGATATAGGTTACCCCGATATAACCGTGAGATGGCTTCACTGATCTGCCGGCTTACTTCCGCGCTGTCCTGCAACTTCGGTCCGAGAGTGAACCCCATCTGAAATCCGATCACGAGTGCCGGGATCATGTACAGCGCGAGCCCGATAATACACGCAGTAAAGCCGTTAAGGATGGCGCGACGCCAGAGAATCTCCTTGCCTGTACCGCCAGCGTGATTCAGTATTTTTCCCGAATATGACGTTGGCCTACCTTATCATCGGTCGCGATATTTCAAGCACCATTCGGATCGTTCCGTAGAGCGCCCAAACGATCCCAGTCCCCATGATCGCCCCTAGCCGCACCTTCCCCGATCCGAGAACAGAGAGTCGGAATCCTCTCGACGCTTCGTAGAGCCAGAGAAGGAAGACAATGAGGAACAGCCCGAGGATAATCGGGCCCATCGCGTGATAGCCGATCGCGGACATCAGGTCGCCGTGCAGCGTCGCCCGAAGCGAGCGGGTGAGGCCGCATCCGAAGCAGTCGAACCCAGTCAACGCGTGAAACGGACAGACCCACCCGATCCCACTCTCCGGATCAAGTCTGTAGAGCAAACTCCCCCCGATCAAAAGCGCACCCATCCCGATCCACCGAAGCATACGCTCCCGCCGGGTCAGGACAATCAGCGCAGGCATTTTCCCTCCGTTGCAATTATAACATCGACGGTGGGCGGGAAGTCTCCGACGCCAGCCCCTCGCCGGCGGGAAAGATCTTGTAGTCGGGACCGAATTGCTCCAGGAATTCCACGCTGAACGCCCGCATCGCGTACGAAATTGGAAGCAGGAGGACGTCTCCGATATACGGGATCGCCAGGACGAGAAAACCGATGCAGCAGGTGAGAAAGCCAACTACCACAACGCAGATTGCGATGATCAGCATGACGACAAAATAGAAGAGACTGTAGAGGACAAACTGCGCAGGGTGTTCCGCCAGAAGCTGGACAAGACGGGTCCATGCATCCATGACTTTGACCCTTTCCCTGTACATAATCGGAACGATGAAACTCGTGAGAAGGAGTTCGATAAAGCATGCGCCGATGAGGATGCCTGAAAGCCCCAGAAGCATCCAGAGTCCAGGTCGCAGCAGGTGCATCGGGTCCTCATAGACAATATAAAGACTATGGAGTGCCGTGTAACACTCGGCCAGATAAATGATCACGACGGAAAGAACGACGAATCCGAACAGCAGGTTCCAGAGGAAGAGGGAATTCGCCTCCGGGGCATATTCTCTCCAGGGTTTCGCAATGAACGCCCGGGCATGGATCACATTGTCCAGGAACATGAATTTGCCACGGGAACTCAACCAAACGAAGACAACCGCCAACAGAAGCACGATGATCAGGCCGAGGATGATCAAGACCATCCACGCGGGGTGACCGAGGAACCAATCCACAGCATCCTGAGGGAAGTTGATGAGCCCGTCCCAGTCGATCTTTCCATCCTGTCGCCAACCGCCATGATTCCCTCCGTGACAATCGGTGAGTCCGGCAAGGAATGCCGTGAATCCGACCACAAACCAATTTCGCAAATCGAATGGCTTGAACAATGCCTTCTTCATCCTGTTCCATCCTTTGATGAGAGGCTCTACGTACTCGATGTTCATATGGACTCCTGTGCCGTGGAACGGAGACTGCGGGAGCGAAGGAAATAGAACGGAGACTGATTACCCCAGGGACCAGCGTGAAGCTCGTTGCTGAGGCCAGATAAGGAGTGAGGCTGGGAACGGATGATTATACTGAGATTCCCAGACTCTGTAAATAGGTGCCGTAAGATCCGAAGAATGTCCGGCACTTTGGCGGAAAGTTTCCCCGGTTTGTGGCCCTTTTCCGATCCTTTCGGAGTATACGACACTCAGCCGGACAATGTTGGGGGAAAGAGTCTGCGTGTTGAAGAATTGCCGGTTTTTCCTTTCCTTGCACCCCATTCAATCATCGTTCGGGGATCTTTGCAGATGACGACTCCTTGGGATCGCCTCCTTGGCGCCCGTGCTGAAAACGGTCAGCGCAAGTTGCCTTTTACCGGAATTCTCCTTCGCGTTCCGATCTTTGAAAATCTGAGCAAGCACGAGCTCACGTCCATCGATCGGATCCTCCACCGTCGGGAATACCTTCCCGACGAGATCATCTTCAGGCAGGGAGAACCCGGGATGGGCATGTATGTCGTCCAGCAAGGGAGGGTGGCGATTGTTACCGAGCCGCAAAATCAACAGCTCTATGAAATGCAAGAGGGAGATTTCTTCGGCGATGTCGCGCTGCTGGATGAGGGCCCCCGATCTGCAACTGCGGTCGCGAGGACGAATTGCACGCTGCTGGGATTATTCCAGCCGGATTTGTTCGACCTCATCAACCGCAATCCCCGCCTCGGAGTCAAAGTCGTTCTCAGTGTCGCACGGCATGTTGGCGTGCGGCTCCGACAGGCAGACGACTGGGTCACGGCCTTGACGACAGAACTCGAAGCAGTCCGTCACAAGCGAGAACAGGAAAATGACTGAGAAAACCTTGCCTGGATTCCAGTTGCGTCACGGGCTTCACTTCGCCGCGTTTCTGTTCGGCATGGTTGCGCTCGTCGCCATCCTCTACATTGGAGGGGTCGGAGAGACCGTGGCAATTGCTCTCCTGCTCGCATATATCCTTAATCCCCTCGTGACCCACCTCGAATACCGGGGAGTGAATCGAGGGGTTGCCTCGGGTCTGGTCCTTCTCGCGGTCGTCGGTGCGGGGGCCCTGGCATGGTTCATCATTTCACCCATTGCGACAGAACAAATGACGTCGATGAATACCGGAAACGCATCGGGCCAGGCGCACCGGATCGTCGGGAATGTCCAGAACGTTCTGGACTCGAGGTTCAATTATCTTGGCATCGGCAATCTCGACCTGAATCTCGAAATCAGCCGGCTGAAAGCAGGGTTGGCCGAACGCATCCCGGCCGTGTTGATTGAAGGCTCGATCACGTTTGCCTTGGCATCGGTGATGGTTCCCTTCCTCATGTTCTTTTTCCTGAAAGACGGAAGTCAGATCAAGCGGTATTTCATCAGCCTCGTGCCGAACCGATATTTCGAATTCGCGATGGACCTCCTTTATAAAATGGACATGCAACTCGGTAACTATCTTCGAGGACAATTCCTTGATGCATTTGTGTTCGGGCTCCTTGCGACCGTTGCACTTTGGATTCTCGGCGTGCCGTTCTTTGTCTTCATCGGATTGTTTGCGGGCCTCGCGAACCTCATTCCTTTTGTCGGCCCCATTGCGGGCGTCTCCCTTGCCGCGATTGCCGTGGTGGTAGAACAGGGAGACCTCGGCCGCGTCGGTTCGGTCATTGTCGCCTTCGTGATTCTGAAACTGCTCGACGATTTCCTCGTCCAGCCGATTGCCGTGGGGAAGACTGTCGACATTCACCCTGTCGCCGTCGCGCTGGGGATCATCGTGGCGGGGCATTTCTTCGGGGTGATCGGAATGCTTCTCGTTGTTCCGTTCACCGGATTCTTGAAAGTCGTTCTCGAGGAGAGCGTGCAGACGTATCGGAAGTACAAATTCAATTGATGAGCCGAGCTCAGAGGGTCAACGCCATATATACATTCGCCGTCCGATAGCGGATCGTCGCGGGCACTGGAAGGTGAAGAAAGCCCAGCGACTCGTACAGGAGGATGGCTTCCCGCAATGCACTATTCGACGTGAGGACCATTTGCCTTGCGCCGGATGTTCGTGCGAACATGATCCCCGTTTCCGAAAGCCGTCGTCCGAGCCCATGACGGCGGGCCGGGGGTGCCACGGTGAGTTTTGCGAGCTCGTACGATTCCGGGCTATGCCGAATTGCAGCACACGTCCCGACAACTTCTCCATCCCGGAGAGCAAAGAACACCTCTCCCCCCGGGCGCACGATGCGACGTTCGGGATCCCGGAGAATGGGAAGATCTTCTTCCTCCAGAAGTTCGTATGCCTTCAGCCATTCGAGATTCAAGCGCTCGAATGCCGGCTGAAACTCCGGCCGATACGGAACAATGACAAAGGTCTCGGGAACGTGGTAGGGATGCAAGGCAGTCTCTTGGTTCGATAGGTGGCGAGAGGGCATCCTGGGGAAAGGCAACTGCCGAATTCACGCATATGCAAAATGGCAGAATTCGGACGACCTGGGACCCGAGCCAGACACATATGCCAGACTCAAGTGCCAGACTCAAGTGCCAGACACATGTGCCAGACACTTATGCCAGACACATGTGCCAGACACTTATGCCAGACTCATGTGCCAGACACAAGTGTCTGGCTTACTTTTCGGACCTATCCCTCGACTTTTTTGGCGGCAAGGTGTTCGCAGACCCCGTTAGATCCAGAAATGCACTGTATCGCTGTGCCTCACCGACAAAAAGCTGCTGATCGCTTTTCGATAGCGGTGTCCCTTTGCGGGGTTCAACGGTGACGCCGGTACGGGAAATCCTCCTCCCCCACGTCCCGGTGACCTTGCCATCGACGACGATTGCGGGACTGTTGATCCCGAAACCGACAACCCCACGTCTTCGATATCCAGGATGAATAATGGACTCACGGTTCTTGTAGGCAACCGTGTACTCATCGAATGCCGGAAGAAGGTGCAGCCCGTCCACAGCTCCTGCTTTCCCATCCGTTGCCTCCCCCCAAAAGAGAGTTTCTCCATCCGAGTCCCGGTGCGAAAGCTGGCCCCGAATGGCGTCGATGCCTTGGGTCGCTTCCTTCAGGGTCAACCCTGACCACCAGGCAAAGTCCCGGACGCTCGCAGGTCCGTGGCTGACAAAATACCGGCGCGCCAGAAGAGCAACACCCTCATCACGGCCAATCGAGTCGGCCTTCGGCACCCATTCATCGAGCAGGACAAACGTCTGCTGTTTCCCGACGCGTGGGCCGAAACAAACGACCCCCTCCTGGGCCAACCACCAGAGAATGTGCAGACCCCGCTGACGGGAAGCGGAGATGCCACCCGAAGCGAGAACGCCGTACGTAGCTTCGCGGGTCAATTTCCTCCCACCCTGCAGCGTGCGGACGAGAATCGTCTTCGCGCGATCCAGGACGGAGCGATCAATCCCATATTCGCGGCTGAGCCGGGCGGCGTTGCGTTTCAGAATGCGCGGGGTCAGCAGAGCGAGCATCCACCGGACATCACCGGCCGGGACAAAATGGAGCGTCCCCCGCATCGGCCACGTGCGGACGATGGACCCGTCTTCGACTGCCCGTTCCACATCGCTTTCGTTCGACCGCTTCGACCGGAGGCCGATCCCCCAGAGCGATCCGAGGTAATCCTGTGCCTGAATCGCGCCCATCCATCGCACAACCTCCTCCGGACAGTCGCACCTTTTGCCAACGATTCGGTGGTGGAGGAGGCGGACGTGAGTGACCGGCTTAATAGCCACGGGCGAAGTAGACCCTCCTCGTAGCATCGTTTCCACATACGATGCATTTCCCGTGGCCTTCTTCCTGATCCAGGGGAATACATCGCGTGGTCGCTTTCGTCTCTTCCTTCACTTTTGCCTCGCACGCCGCCGATTCGCACCACCAGGAATATGCCCAGCCGTTCTGCACGACTTCCTTTAACGCGTTGTAGTCCTTTGGTTCAACGATATGGCTGTCGCGGAAAGCGGTCGCTCGGGCGAGAAGGCCAGCCTGGATGTCGTTCAGCAATTGACCCACGACAGCAGGCAATCCGGACTGCGGGACGAAGGACTTGCCTTCCCTCCCGGGTTTGTCGCGTCGCGCGAGGGCAACGGCATGCTTCTCGACATCTTTCGGGCCGATTTCTATGCGGAGCGGGACTCCGCGCATTTCCCAATCGTTGAACTTGAATCCCGGAGTCACTTCCTTCCGGTCATCGACTTTGACCCGAATGCCTGACGCTTTCAGCTCGGCATGGACACGTCGTACCGTTTCCATGACGGCAGTGGTCTCTGCGTCCGTTTTGCAGATCGGCACAATGACCGCCTGGATAGGCGCGAGCCGTGGCGGCATAATCAGCCCCTGATCGTCCCCATGCGTCATGATGACCGCGCCGATGAACCGTGTGCTGAGCCCCCAGGAGGTGGTCCAGGCATACTGCAGCGCGTTGGACTCGTCGAGAAACTGGATATTGAATGCCTTGGCGAAATTCTGGCCGAGGAAATGCGACGTCCCGGACTGCAGCGCGCGCGTGTCGCCCATCATTGCTTCGATCGTGACCGACATGTTTGCGCCGGCGAATTTTTCGGTTTGCGACTTCACCCCCTTGATTACCGGCACGGCCCCTTCATTTATGGCGAAGTCGGCGTAAACATCAAGCATCCGGAGGGTTTCCTCGCGCGCCTCCTTCTCGGTCGCATGGGCGGTGTGCCCTTCCTGCCAGTAGAACTCGAGCGTGCGCAAGAATAGGCGCGTGCGAAGTTCCCAGCGCACGACGTTCCCCCACTGGTTGATCAGCACGGGGAGATCGCGATACGATTGAATCCACTTCGCGTACATGTGGCCGATGATCGTCTCGGAAGTCGGACGAACCACGAGCGGCTCCTCGAGCTTTTCCCCACCGCCGATGGTGACGATCGCCAGCTCGGGAGAAAACCCTTCGACGTGTTCCTTTTCCTTTTCCAGAAACGACATGGGGATGAAAAGCGGGAATGCCGCATTGACGTGGCCGGTTTCCTTGAACCGTTTATCGAGCGCCTGCTGCATGTTTTCCCACAGGGCCCAACCGTACGGCCGCACAACCATGCACCCGCGGACCGGCGCATAGTCTGCGAGTTCGGCGCGCAGGACGATTTGATTGTACCATTCAGAGAAATCCACCGATCGCGATGTGAGTTTTTCGTCAGCCATAGATTCCTTACTGTGTGTGATCGTATATGAAGTGCAATTCCCGAATTTATCTCAAGCCCCTGTCCTGACGCTTCGCTATTTGCCTCCTGCGACGATTGCACCCATCGCCATGAAGGAGAAGATCATGACATCTTGCAGAAAATGGATGAACCACGGCCAGACGATGCCTTTCGTCTCCACCATGCATTTACCGAGGAACCATCCGAGAAGCGATGCCATCACAACGCCGACCGGTCCGTAAGGCACTCCGTAGAAGTGGGCAAGACCGAAGTAGACCGCCGTGAGAAGAACCCCCTGTCGTCGACCGACTGCGGCAAGAAGCGGCGCGAGCAACGCGCCTCTGAATACGAACTCTTCAGAAAACGCATTCATTGCCGCGAGGAGGACCACCAGGGGAAGCGACGGCAGGAGTGCAAGGAGGGTATCCGGAGAAGGGCGCCCCCCGATCACAAGAAAAAGGAGGGTGCCCAGGCTGATGTACAGTCCGCCGAAGACGCCGAGCTTCGTCCAACCGATCGGTTTGTTGATGCCGAGCCAGCCCACAGGCGCGGCCAGAGCGTTGAGTTCTCCTTTTGCCAGGAAGAAATCCTTCGGACGAAACCGGAGCCCGAAGAGAAGGAGGCCGACAATGGCGGCGCCGGCCAGTCGCAAAAGCTGCTCACCGAACATCGCTCTGCCAAAACCGGCACCGGGCGCGCTGAACCACGTCTGCCAAAGGGTCGACCCGTTGACATCCCCCTTTTTGAACTCAATCAGAAGGATCGCGGCAAGGATGATGATGAATGACCGGAGGCGGAACAGTGGAGTCCAAAAGAAGCTCCCGAAAATAAGGCCTCCGAGCACGAAGAATCTCGCTTCGACCAGCCAAGACGGTCGCCCGCCTGTAACGTATTGAAGAATGATGTCCGGAAGCAAGGAAACGGAAAGCATCATTCCCCACGCGACGATGGTCTGGGTGGGAATTGCGGGGTCGTTCCGTTCTTCGACATCCTCAGATACCGCGATCCAGTCCATAAGCATCCTTTGACATTCACAAGTGTTTACGCACCCTGCGTTTGGCTCCTTCGGGGTTTCCTTCCGTTGTAAAGCCTGCATGCTCAAACAGCGTGTGTGTGCCCGTCCACGAAAATGACGCAATGTAGCGACCGTCGCGACCGGGTTTGCTCGGGTACCCTTCAGCGACTCCCGCCTTCTTCTTTTTCATCAGCACGAGCGCCTTCTTCAGCATCGCCGACGCGACGCCCTGTTCACGAAATCCGCGCACGACGAAGAAACAAGGCAGAGCCCAAACGTGCGACGCATCGTCACAGCGAAGTGTGCGCGCACGGTTCAGGCGGGGGAAATCGTTCCGTGGGCCGAAGGTGCACCAACCGATGGGCGTCGATCCGTTGTAGGCGATCACTCCCATCGTCGTGCCTCTGCGAATTCCGCTCCGGAGGCGCTTCTTTGCCTTCGGTCCTTTCACGTCATCCCATTTCTCTCCTGCCCTGATGCGCCACGCCTGACACCAGCACCCGCCACAGGCACCGTTGCTTCCGAAAAGACGCTCAACGTCGTTCCACATGGCAGCAGAGAGTTCTTTCGTCGTAATGCGCATAAGGGGACGCTCGTGACGGACTGCGGCTATCGGTCGAGAAGGATCGACGGTGCTTCCCAGGTGACGGACGCGTTGACCATCCCGTGCCGGTAATTGATGACTTCGAGCCGTTCCGGAACCACCTTGATAAGAACCAGGTACTTCCAGTCGGGGAACGCCTGGTCCCAATAGGCCCGTTTGCGTTTCAGCTTTTCGCCCATCTCGTCGACGAGCGTCGCCTTCCCGGTGATGGAGACATAACCTTTCGCCTCCCGGTGGTCGGCGTAATACAGGCAGACCCGCGGATTGCGACGGATCTCGTCCGCTTTCCGACTTCTGCTGTTGGTGGCGATCCAGACCGTCATGGTACTGTCCGGCGGGAACGGGTTCATGGTCCTCGCCTGCGGTCCGCCCGTGGAGTCGAGGGTGATGAGAGCACAGTACGTCTGCGAGCCCATGATTTCGCGCGCAGCCACGATCACGGAATCCCGGTTCACCGCCTTCGGCAGTGCATCTTGGGCCGGGCTGATTTCGTAGACAAATACCAAAGCGACCAGAAACATCCCGATGCGATGCATATGGTATCTTCTTGGTTGAGTGGAGGAAGAGAAACGAAGGAACCTCGGACGAGCTGTACGTAATGCCGCTCTAACATACAAAAATCATGCGTGAAATGAGAGTGCCCGTGAGGGTGCCCGCCGGTTAGAACAGCATACAGAGTCCAAACTGTACCGTATGCATCTGTGCATTGATGCTCTGGGTGTAAGGAACGGAACCGAAAAACTGCGTATCGCTTTCCCCGCTGAAGTGCTGATATCGGTATTCGAGGCGAATCGCAATGTCGTCCGTGACGAAGATCTTCGCCCCGGCGCCAATATTCAAGACGCCGATGGAAAAGTCAGACCAGAACATCGGAACACCGAAAGCAGGAACCGTGTTGGCGAGACCATAGCCGATCAGCAGAAACGGCGTGCTCTTTCCGTGCGTACGAAAGTTGTAGCTGATATTGGCGTTCACCATATACATCGGATCATTCCCTTCCGCCGCAAGCAGGACGAATTCCGGTTCAAGCTCAAGCCCTTCGACGACAAATATTCCCAGGCGAGGACTGAGCAGGAAGGCGCCGGAACCGCTGCTGCTGTTGTCACTCGAGAGATGCTGATATGCCCCCGAAATGCTCAGTTCTACGCTTTTCCCTTCACTTGGCTGCGCGGACAATGACGTGGCCGTCAAAACGACGAAGAGCGACAAGACAAGCCGTTTCATCTGTGTGTTCCTCTTATTGGAATGATCAACGCTCATACTTGACATGCAAGCATTTACTTGCATATATTGGAGCATGGATACTGACAAAGTGTTTAAAGCCCTTGCGGATCCTACCCGTCGCCGCCTGCTCGACGCTCTCCGTACACAGAACGGCCAGACATTGGGAGAGCTTTGCAGGCACCTCGCCATGACCCGCCAGGCCGTCACGCAACATTTGGAGCGACTGGAGGACGCGAACCTGATTGCCACGCGGCGGCGGGGTAGGGAAAAGCTGCATTTTCTGAATCCTGTTCCCATTCACGAAATCGCAGAGCGCTGGATCGGGAAATTCGAGCGACGGCGCCTCGACGTCCTGCACCAAATCAAACAACGAGCCGAAGGAGACAAGCATGCAGACGACTGAGTTTGTGTATGTGACCTACATCGCGGCGACAGCGGAGCAGGTCTGGAAAGCGCTCACAGATCCTGAGATCACCACGAAGTTCTGGCAGCACGTCAACGTGTCGGACTGGAAACCGGGCTCGCGATGGGAACACCGGGACTCGGGGACAAAAGGCGCCGTTCTGATCCTCGGCAGGGTGGCGGAAAGCGCCCCGCCCCGTCGCCTGGTCATTACCTGGGCCGATCCCGCCAATGAAAAGAACGAAGCGAAGCACTCGAGGGTCACTTTTGAAATCGAAGATGTCCGCGGCGTCGTGAAATTGACGGTGACGCACGATCGTCTCGATGCGGGCTCCGAGATGCTGAAATCGGTCTCGACGGGCTGGCCGAAGGTGCTCTCGAGGATGAAAACCCTCCTCGAGGGCGGGAAAGCCATTCCGAATTTATGGTAGATCGGAGAAACGGTCATTATGGAGCCGTCATCCCTCGGGGCGGCTCCCATTCAAACGCCAATGCTGAGACCGGCAAGAAGCCCGATGTCCGTCGGCAAGAGATTCGACCCCGAGAGCGCAAGCTGAAAGGCGCCGAATTCCAGGGAAACCTTGCGCGAGATGGAAATCCCCACGCTCTCCTGGGCGATCGCGCCGAAGAAGAACGACGACTCGGTCCGATCGCCATAGTCGATACTCTCCGAGCCCGTGGAGAGTCCAACCCCGACGGCGACAAATGGCGAGAACGTGGAATTGAGAAGATAATATTTGCCGAGCAACCACCCGCCGCCGTTGAAGAAACTCCCCTTCAGGTGCTCCGGTTTATTGTCGATGTCGCAGATCGTGAGGCCCACCGCCACGCCCCAGTGGAAGTTCGAATCTCCGGCCCGGGAGAGCATACAGTATGACGCGCGGACTCCCGTCGTGATCTTCTTCCCCGCGAAGAATTGAAACGCCACGCCGCTTGACCGCGTGCTGTCAACTTTTGCGTTCTGGGAGATCGGCCCAGGGACAACCACTGGGAGGCGTTCCGGGGTTTGCCGAAGCGAATCTCGCTCAATGAAGCTCCCCAGGGAATCCGCGGCAATCATCATGCGGGGTGCGGACCTGTCGAGCGTCCCCTCGACAAACTTGCGCGCCATTTCGGCCATCCCTTTGTAGATCAGCGGTTCCAGTTTGTTCGTAACGTCAAGCTCACTGATATCGGTCTGATTCGATGCTACAATCTGGGAAGCGAAGGAGTCGGCTGTGACCGGATACGAAAATCTCAGCATCGCTGAAAAATATCCCTCTTCCCCGAACACTTTTGTTTTCTCGCCGACCTCAAACGAATCTATCGCGACCGTCACCGGGAGGAAAAGCTTTTCATCGTGGCGCCCAACGATGAGCGTATCCAGGAAAGATTTCACCATTCGCAGCAAGCCCCCTTTGATCAGGTAGGGCACTTCCCGGTTCATCATTCCGACGCGCGCTATGCCAATGTGGGCGTTCCGGCTTGATCGCTCGTCCTTGACAGAGACAATGCGGACGCTATCGCGCTTCAGCGCTTCGATGTGGAGTTCGGAGTTTTTGGGGTCGGGGACAATGAGAACGGACGATCCCCCGCAACCCGAGAGCGCGGCCATTGCCACCAGCATCACAAGGACTTTGACTTTCGATTCCAACAGACTCTTCATGTCGCCAACCCGTTGATGTTCTCAATCTTGCTTGAAGTGCACAGCGCATAGAACACAAAAGCCTTTTCATCAGACGATGAAAAGGCTTGGCTTGTCAATGGACGAGACGCGCACTGCGCATCGGGCTCACTCCCGCACACGATCTCCTTTGTTCAAGATCCTGCCGGAAGACTTCCGCAGTGCATTCTTGAGTACGATTGACTTAGACACCACGATCCCTTCAATTTCCCCGACGGTGCGCAGTCCATATTCTATGATACCAACTTAGCGTTTGGCGATCTCTGAATCAATGACCGTTTGAAAAATGGATACCATCTCTCTGCCGCAGCCCCGTGACCGAGGTTCCACTGCTGACATTCAACTCCTGCCTTCCTCCGACTTCACACATCATGCGTCATGCTCCCCGACACAATCGCGCTCCTGTGCTTGTCTGCCCACCATGCCCAGAGGACAAACAGCCACGCTAGATTCGCCAGAACGCCCACCAGCGAAGCGTCGTTCGGCGGTGGACCGAAAATGCTCGCGAGGTACATCGCGTAGAGAAAAGCCATCAGTCCCCAGAACGCAACGATTCCGATGCTGTCTTTCGACCGCGTCGCCTTCAGGTAGACAGCGATCCCGCCGACGAACAACGCGGTTTCGATGACGATCGTAGCCACGGGGAAATTCCACAATCCGAACCCGGCCTTCGCCTGCCCGTTGAATGTCAACGGCAGATCGGGGATGTGCGTAAAGAGATCAAGGATCCAGTGGCTGACGACGCACCCTGCGATAATCAATCCTTCTTTCAGATTGCGTCGGAACGCATACACAACGACGCCGAAGACGACGGCCCAGAGGATTGAGCCGGTGAGACTATGGGAGTAGGGGTAACTCACAAAGTCGAGCTTGAGAAACGAATTCCCGGTGGGCGTAAGTCGCACCTGCTCCACACCCAGCACGATGAGAAGAGGCCAGAGGAGGTCAAGAAATTGCGCCGCGATGAAGAGGAGACCGAGGGACGTCCTCGGGGTCACCTTTTTCGCCGCGAGCGCCACGGCATAATGACCGACAAACATTCGGCGGATTCTCTCAGTGTTCCTGTAGCAGTTTCATTTCCTGTCTGACCGACGCTTGTTGCGATTGCGAGAGGTCCTTCAGGGCCAGGATGGCGTTATACTCGCTCAGCGCCTCGCCGCGGAGGTTCGCACGCTCCAGCGACTGCGCCACGATAATCCGATCGGCGTAGTGCTTCGCGGTCTCCGGATACAGACGGTAGAGTTCCATCCCTTTCAAGGCGCAGGTCGAATAGAAGCCGTTGTCGAACAACACGCGTGCCCCGTTCCACTGCATAGTTCCAGCTGCAGGATCGTTTTCCGGAAGGTTGGGTCCAGACGCTTCATTGGCCCCGTGGACGACGCCCGCGTTCGGCGCCGTGAGATCCTCCGGGGATATGTACGGCGAAGTCCGGACGCGTTCCATCGTCAACTTCAGCATGAGTTCTTCCGGGGTAAGATCACGGACGTCTGCCATGTCGACGATAACTTCGGCCGGAAGGGTAATGTGCTTTTGTACTCCGCCTTTCAACGCAAGAATGATCGCCAGTCCGTTTTTTCCCGTACGCATCGAGTCGTCGGGCTTCAGGGCGTCGCCCGAAGCGATCGTCGACCACTGTTCGGTCACGCCATGTCTCACCTGGACGTCCCCCTGGATCTTCTGCACGGAGATTCCCTGCGCGGCCGCGAGAGTTGCGAACGCCGGGAGCAGGCATGTCAGCCAACGAAGTTTCATAGTGTCCTCCATCCGAATCAACGCTTCAAGTCGCCCAAAACAGTCGCCCAAAACATGGTTGCTTAGGCAACCACTTTTTCAGCACCCCAAAAACAAGGCTGCTTAGGCAACCATACTTTCGCATAATATTTCTTCATTTTGAGGCCGAAAACAAAGGGTAAAAAATATGGCAGCCTAGGCAACCACACTTTTGGCAGCCCAAAAACATGGCTGCTTAGGCAACCATCTTTTAAGCTTATTCCGTATCGACAACCCGGACCCACCCTTTTGTCAGCCCGAGCCCTACTTCAACATCATCGTAGTATTCCTGGGCGCCGACTGACCAGGCCTCTTCAAAACCCTTCGCCGTTGCCGTCGTTTCCATGGGGATCCACACACTCTGTTTTCCTGAACGGTTCTTGCGAATGACAAATCGCTTCGGATTCAGAGAAATCTGATCGGCATATTGCGGATCCACTCCCGAATCAAACATCAAATAGATATGACTCTGGTCGGCATGCCCCGGCGGCACGACATCCACGAACGCCGTCGAAATCCCGATGCTTGCAAGCAACGACGTAAAGCACACCGTGAAATCGTCGCAATCACCGCCCCGCAACCGCAGCGTCTCATCAGGATACTGCACGTAATCGGCGCTCAGTTTCGGATCATTCACATACACCAGCTTCCCTGCGAACGCGTTGAACAACACTCGTGCCTTCTGAAACAGCTCGAGCGCCGGTGGAATCGTGTCGAATGCCTGCCGTTCACGGACCAGAATTTCGCGGGTCGTTTTCAATACTTCCGGATCTTCCGGCCGGATGAAAAATCGCAACGACTCGGCATTGCCGTCCCAATCGTTCCTTCCCCGAATGACGACGCGCGTCTGCGAGCGCTCATCGTCGTTCCCCATCGGTGAGGCGCTCACGACGACCGTGCCGTCACGGACCGACGCCGACTGCACATGCTCAATGCGGTCGTTGAACACGGCGAGAAGCGGAATATCCGTTTCTTCTCCCGGTTGCAACACGACGGTCGCCGATTCCGTCGGTCGATCCATCAACTGATCGATGAAGAACGACGACTTCGCCTGGATCACAGAGTTGGAGATGTTCCGGATGCGCACTTTCCCGAGGGGACGGTAGGCGAGCGTCTGGGATGCAACGGGATAAATTGGCCCGGACATTTCCACGCCCACGATGCGGATCACCTGCACTCCGACATTTCCGAGCGAAACCTTGAGCCCTACGCTCAGCCGATCCGGAGCGAACGGACTCATGCCGATCGTGTGAATCACCGCATGCTCGAGCGCCGAGGCAAGAATCGTTCCCGACCGGTTCGTCTGATTCGTGAATCGCAGATACGACGCTTCCATTTCCAGCGGACCAAATGCCCACTCGGCGCCGACCCCGATCGCGTCGAGGAACGGACTCTCATCTTTGTCGGCGTACAACGCCCCATGGAGACTCACGTGAGGCAGTGGGAACCATTCCAGCCCGATTGCTCCCGTCCCCACCGTGCTTCCTCCCAGGCCGATCCGGAGTGACGGCACCGCGTTCACCATGATCCCGCCTTCGAACGATATTGCCTGGGAGAGTTCATACTGCGTAAACTCCTCGCTGAGGTGACCGCCGCTGATGATCGGGATGCCGCGCACCAGCCCGGAAAACGTCACATCCTTCGACGGCTGCCAATTGACGCCCGCATCAAGAAACCACGACGTCCGCTTGTCTTCATTCGGCTGCGTGGTAATCGACGTGTCGACAAAGGCGATCTGTGGCTCGCTCACGGATTCTGTTCGCATCCGGCCGACAATCCCCGCCGACCAGGCGTCGGCCAGTCGGACCCCGTATGACAGCGCCAGGGGCTCCTTGTAGGCAATTGTTCGGTCGGTCGAAAAATCAATCCCGCTGAACCTGACGGTCGACGGGAGAATGAAGTCCAGTTCCGTTGACGGCGAGTACTGTACCGCAACGGCATGGCGATCGAAGAGGCGTTTCCCGACGGCGACCCCGTCGAAGAGAAACCCGCCGCCGCCGCTCGGGATTGAGCTCACCACTTCAACGTCCCAGTCTCTCAATGCCGGAAGACCTGCCGGGTTGGATGCCATCCCCCGCACATCGTTGACAAAGGGCTGGTAGGCGCCGAGCGAAATTGCCCGCGGCGAAAACACCGCCTGACTGTATGTCAAAGAACACGCCATGCAGAGGGCAACGCCGGCTCCGCAGATTTGCCGTACGAATCGGCGCAGGGAAGAAGGATCCCTTTGCAGAAGGCCGCGATCGCCGCCCTCAGGAACCTCTTTCTGAACGCCTTCGATATGGAATGAGGTCCGTCTTCCGCGCAAGAACGATCCTTACCGGATTTCGACGTAGACATTGTACACGGACGCGGCCTGGGCCAGAATGCTCGCGTTGAAGCTCGCGAGGCCCGGGATCACCCTCCGGTGTGAGAGGACAAACGTCAGCACATAGTGCCGGGTCACCGGAAGAGCCTTCAGAACATTCGCGCTGATGACCGCGCGCCCGGAAGTCCCGAGCGGCTTGAACATCATCAACGGCCGCGTGTCATTGGTAAGTTGATTCACCGAGCTCAGATAGATCAGGACGCCCGACTCTCCCGTCCAACGCAACGTCAGGTTCTCATTGCGCGAATAGATGCCGCCGCCAGTCGGAGCAGTGACCGTCAATGTCTTCGGTCCGTCGATCGAGACATCAATCGCGCCCAGCGAATCGGTCTGCGCCTTCCAGGTGTAGACCGTGTCGAGCCGGGGACTGTCCGTGGCCGCCCAATAATATTCCCAGCCGAACGTCCGCATCATCGCAGTCGTCCTGATGAAGTGCGGGATGATCAGCATCGCATGTCCATTGATCGACAACGGAGACGCCACCACCGGAAGAATATTGATCCCCCAGTACCCGAAGACCTTCCCTCCGATGCGGAGCGGACGTTGTGGATCAGTGAACCTGACGTTTGACACCGTTTTTCTCGCCACGAACCCGCCGTTGTCGTCCTGCGTGGACGTCACCAGCATGAATCCGAAATATTTTGCCTGGTCTTCCGGAGAAATCGCGGCGGAGTCGAGGAGACTCTGATACGTGGTGGTATCCACAGGCACCGGGGTGACGACCACCAGGTCAGACTGGATCGGATCGACGACCTGGACTTCCGTCGGGTGCTGGCACCCGAGCATCCAGAGTGTCAGGAGGAGTGCTATGAAGGATACCGATTTCATGGGCGGTGAATCAACATGGTGTACAATTAGACGAAAACCAGTATGAATCGCAAGATTTTCACTGACAGGAACGGCCCGGGCTCAATCGGATCGCCGAAGCCCGGGCCTTTCTGTCACTCAGCCACAGTGGGTCAGAACATCCTGTACGGTACGCCCCACCAGCTGGCCGAATACGGCGCGTTTGTATCATACAAGGTCGCCTTCGTCAGTGCATCAACACCCACGTAGAACGACCCGATCCCGAAGCGCGGCATGATCGACTTCGTATAGACCTTTGTGTAGAATCCGTTTCCATCGGGACCACTCTGCGAAACCAGCGTCATCCGCGCACGCTGATACCGCAGTGATTGAAGACCGAACCCGTGCCGCAGCGCAACCATGTCGGTGTCACTCGACTGACTCATGACGGTCGCGGTCACGGAGACGGAATCGCCCATGGTGAATTGCGGGACATCGCCGCGTCCGCCGCGGAACATGTTCAGCCACTTGTATCGCAGCCAGAATGCTTCAGGATCGGTGATCGTAACGGAATCTCCGCCGCCGAGCAGTTGCAGCTTCGTGATAACGATGCCGCTGTTCGCCGGCATGGGACTTGTTCCGCCAATGACGAGCGAACTCGCCACCGGCACCCAGTTGAGCCAGTACCGTTTCGTATCATGCGCAACGCGCCGGAAGATCACGTTCTTTCCCGTCGTATCGGCAAACGGTTTTGTGAATACCGAGTCCACTCCGCCGATCGTCGTCCGGATTTTCAGCGTTCCGATGACGGTGCGGGTAATATGCGCAAAGGCCATCGTATCGCCGGGCAGGATGTTCACGTCGATGGTGCGGCTGATCGACGAAATAAACCGTCCCCACCGGAGAGGGTTGATCGCGGTGTCGGTCTTGGAAAGACCCGTCGCGTCACTGTAATTCGTGGGGGCGACGCCGGGATCGGCAAATGCGTAGACATCTGCGGCGTTCGTCACGAACTCATCCGTCGAGGCGGAATTCGCCATTGCGGTTTGCTCGTTGGTCACTCCTGCCGGGGGCTGGTCCCCCGTCGGTGCCGTGGTGTCATCCTTCCTGCAGCCGGTGATGGTTAACCCTGCGAGGAGAGCAAGAACACCGAACAATGGAAATACCCTCTTCATTGATTCCTCCTGAATGGATGATTGACGTTGTTGCCTCTGTTCTGCCTCTCTGATCTTCAACCTGTGTGCCAGACTGTTCGCGAAGACACCGGAAACGCAAATGATCAAAAAACAGCGCGAACAGAGAGAAATGCGAGGGGATGATCAACGGTGGTGGCGGGGAGAAGTGCGGGATCAGCGGAGCGAAATGCGGGGAAGAGGAATTCAGGCAGTCGGGAGCATTGGCTCCAGAGTGGAGTGTTCAAGACCGGGCATCAATTGGGTTCTTCATCGAGCTTCCACCGTCCCCGATAATAAGCCTCTCCGGCCTTCTCGACAAATTCATGATACCGTTGCGGCAGGTTTTTCATTTTCGGTTTCAGCGTTGCCAGCGATTTCTCCCAGGGTTGCGAGCGGTCGACCGCCGGAGTGATATTGACGAGATACTCCTCGAGGCGTTTTCGAACCCGTCCGAGCATCTGCTCGTCGTTGGAGAGGGCGATGTGACGGATCGTCCCTTCCTTGTCGAAATCATCTTCCACAAAGATCTTCAGACATTCGCCGCGGAGATACTCGGCGACGGTTCCCCTGTTCAATCCGCCCAGCTCAACCGCGGCATCGGAAACAGCGCTCCGGGAAAACCCGCGAAGGCGCACGAGTTCCAGCACACGATCCTGCACCGGGACCGTCCCCCGAAGTGCGGCGGCGAGAGTATCCGGCAGATCCCGCGCGACGATCATTGCGCGGCCATCGGCTCGGGCGAGCAACACGGCACGACGCACCGTGCTCTCAAGTTCCCGCACATTCCCCGGCCAGGTGTGCGACTGGAGAATTTCCATGACGCCCTTTGACACCGCAATCGGCTCATTTTCGCGTGCAAGAAAATGACGGACCAGGATTTCGATGTCCGTACTCCGGTCGCGGAGCGGCGGGAGAGCGATGGTGAGAACGTTGATACGATAATACAGGTCCTCCCGGAACTGTTTCCGGCCGACTTCCTCGCGGAGGTCTTTGTTTGTGGCGGCGAGGACGCGCACGTCGACTTTTGTCGTCTTTGTCCCCCCGACACGCTCGAATTCGCCCTCCTGCAGGACGCGAAGCAATTTCAATTGAAAGGCCTCACTCACTTCCCCGATCTCATCGAGAAATATCGTCCCTTTGTCGGCCAGCTCGAACCGGCCCATCCTTTCCCTGACTGCTCCGGTGAATGCACCCTTCTCGTGGCCGAACAACTCGCTTTCCAGCAGACCTTCCGCCAACGCCCCGCAGTTGACCGCCACGAACGCACCTCCGGTCCGGTGACTCCGGGCATGGATCGCGCGTGCGACAAGTTCCTTCCCCGTTCCGCTTTCTCCGAGAATGAGAACCGGAGCATCACTCGATGCAATCTTCTTCACGAAGTCGACCGCCGGTTTCATAACGCCGGACGATGAGTAGATGATCCCCTCGAAGTTTTCGAGATGCTCCTTCCCCTCCGGAACCGCTTCGAATTCCTCCATGTCATTGGCTTGCGTCGTCAGGTCATGAATTTCCGCCTTGTAGCGCCGGATCTCCTCGAGCAGCTCTTCCGACCTCGTCTTTGTGGGCTGTTGTTGTTTGCTGATCAGCTCACGCTCCAGCGAAGCCACCTTCGCTTCTCGATCATGCAGCCGCGTCAGAATTTCCTCCTTTTCCGCGGACAGCGTTTCAACTTGTTTGCCTTCGCTTCTCCAGCGTACCACGAGCGCAGCGATCGACGCAAGGACCCCGGAGACAACGATGCCGACCACCGGCAGGACGATCCTCGCGAGAAGGAACGCGCCGGTCGAAGCGCCGAGAACCACCACGGGGATGAGGATCGCAACAACAATATTGTTCGGCCGCCGAAGGGCAAGGATGGAATAGCTTGAAAGCCACGTCGCTCCCGCCATCAGAAGAATGAGCCAGTACCGTGAGACGGCAAGAGGAAATCTGTTCAGCAGGGCGTTGTCGAGAAATGCGGCATGGATGACAATGGTCGGTGTCCGTGGTCCGACCGGTGTAGAGCGGAATTCGCTTCTTCCTTCGGCAACGATGCCGACAAGAATGATCCTTCCCTGGAGCGACTCGACGGGCACGGTCTCCTTTCCCCCATGACGGGCAGCGTCATAAGAGCGCAGGAGTTCGAGAAAGGAATAATGGGCATAGCTGTTCAGCGGGCCGGGGAAGTACAGGGGAACATTCCCTGATGGCGAAACCGGGATATGGCGCTCACGCCCCTCACGGTCGAGAAGGATGATATCGTTTTTCAACCAGACATCGTTGCGGAGCGTGCCGGTGGCCACGCGGAAGACATCGAGGGCGAATGCGGGGACGGTTCCTTCCTGTGTCGCGATCACGGGCGGAAGAGCAGAGCCGTCATCTCCTCCGAAGTTCACATGCCCAACGCCCGCGGCCGATGCAAGCAACGCGGGAAACGGGAGATGGAGTCCCCGGCCGTTCGGGAACGCGCCGTGCAGTCGGGGATAGACAGGGACGGCTCGGGCGATGGGAGCGGTATCGGAGACGCCCGGGCCGACCGCTTCGAAATATGCGGCGAGAACGACATTGCCGGCCTGGCGGGTCATCGCCGCCAGCAAAGTATCGTACTCGGAAAACTCGTCATACCCGATCTTCTGATCCTCGAACAGGATCTCCACCCCGATCGCCTTCGGCCTCAGTTCCGCAAGAGCATGGATCATGAGCGCCTGGAAGTTTCGCCGGACAGGCCAACCAAGCGTTTTGATTGCGTCGTTATCGATTGTCAGGACCACGATGTCGGAATCCGCCGGAATCTCGCCCCGTATTTTGTAATTCATCGTGGTCAGCTGCCCTTCGACCGGGGAGAACAGGGGCGACAGGAACACCGCAAGAATAACGATGGGGACGCTGATGACGGCACCGATGAACGCGGGGGATCGGGTCATTGCTTGGCGAGCCAGAGTTGGGGGTTTTGCTTCTCCTGATCCTTCCAGATTTCAAAATGAATGCGCGGACCGTCAACGGATTCTCCGCTCTCCGCGATCACCTCGCCCTCTTTGACCGTCTGGCCTTCGAGGACTTTGATATCCTCCAGATGCGTATAGACCGTCCGGTACCCTCCCGAGTGATCGAGGATCATGAGGTTGCCGAATGACGGCAGCCACCAGATGCGTGCGACCTCGCCGTCGGCCACGGCCGTGACGGCGGTTCCGGGTTTCACGGCAATGTCGATGCCCGGGTTGAGCGTCACGGTCTTCAACGTCGGATGCCGTTGGGCACCGAACTGCGCGACGATGGATCCCTGCGCGACCGGCCATCGCAAGTGGCCGCGGCGCGCCGCGAAATTGCCGAACCCCGGAGGCTGCGGCAGCCGGTCATGGACCGAGGATTCCGCACGGCGGGCCTTCTTGATCCGCTCCGTCTCAATTAACTGGGTGATCATGTCCTCAAGTTCTTTGGCCGCTCTCGTCTGGCGATCGAGCGACTGTTGCAGGAGCTTCTTATTGCGGCGGATCTGCGATATCATCTTGCGCCGATCGTCGGCAAGGGAAGCAAGACGCGCCTGCTCGTTCGCTTTCTCCTCGATCACCCTCCGTTGATCGCCGAGCTGCAGCCGGAGACGCGCCTCCACCTGCTCGAGATCGTGCTTTCGCGAAGCGATCGCGTCGGCATCCTGCTTGCGCTGCCTGCTGAACCGCTTGAGATACTCATTGCGGACGGCGAATTGATTGATCGACGACGACGAGAGGAGCAATTCGAGGTCGTGCACGCGTCCCGCCTTGTAGACCGCCACAACGTACCGGCCGTATTCGTCGCGAAGAAACTCGTAATGCTCCTGGAGGCGCAGGATGGTCTTGCGGCTGGTATCGATCCGCAACTGCAAATCCTGCTCGTCGGCCTTCAGTCTGTTGATGAGCCTGTGCAGGAGGGCTGCGTTTTTGTCGTAGGTATCGAGAAGATCGAGCGAAACTTTTTCCTTCTTTGCCTGTTCCTGCATCTTCGCTTCCATCGAGGTGATCTGATCCCTGATGGATTGGAGCTCCTTCTGCCGTTTGGAGATCTCCGATTGAGGATCGGGGGTGCCGGCGCGGGAAAAGGAGACGACCGCAACGAGGACCACCGATACGCAGTATGCAATGCGGGGGAGTGTCATTGCCTGACCGGAGTCGATTACCGATTGATCTCGCGCGCCGACGGAGGAACGGTATAGCGGAAGGAGAGTTCGTCGGCGTTGAGATTGGCGCGGGAGAACGCGACGGAGATGCGGCGGCCCTCCTGCGGCATCGTGAGGGAAAGACGGCGCGCGATCCGCATGCCGTCCTGATCGATGCTCCCCGACGATGAACCCTCCAGGACGATTCCCCCCGACTGGTCCTTCAATTGAAAGCGCCGCACGAGCAATTCATCGGGATCGAGCCAATAGGAGCCGGTCAATGTGCTCGACGCATACCGGAGAAGGAAGAGCCCGTCATCCGTCGTGTACTGGAGAGGAGACTGGTGATCAGGAAGGGGGATCGATCCTGTGAAGACGTCGAAGATTTGTTCGTAGGTGAGGTCGACCGGGATGATGGCGCGAAGAGCTCCCGAAGACGGGGAGCCGACGGTCACGGTGTTTTGCATGCTGTTGTACATCACGAACCGCTCGCGAGAGAGAAAGAACAATCCGACGTCAATGCCGAACGGTCCCTCCAGGCGTACAAGGAGAGAATCGGGTTTCCTGACGGTCAGCGTGAACGAGGCAGACCCGTTCATTTCTGGCGATTCGAAGGAGATGCTCCCTCTTCCGTCCAGCGTTCGGACGAGGGAGTCCGCCTGGTGCGTCTTCGCAGCGAGTTCAGCGGCGCTCGTTTTCGAAGTATCCAGCATGACGCCTTCGCGGCGCTGGGCGCAGGACGCGAGCAGGACGAGCAGGCCGGCCGTCAACCATCGCAGCCGCATCACAGTGACCCACGCGTGATCTTTGCCCGGAGAGTCGAGTTGTCGTGATCGAGCTGCAGCGCCATGTTCCACTGCTCGATCGCCGCGTCGCGATTGTTCATCCTGTAATAGATGTCGCCAAGGTGCTCGTACACGGTCGCGTTCGCCTCGCCTTTGGCGATTGCCTCCTTGACAAATTTCGCAGCGTCGTCGAATTGTCCCAGGCGGAAGTAAATCCAGCCCATCGTATCGAGATATGAGCCGTTCGCCGGCTGCGCCGCCACCGCCTTCTTCGCCATCCCGAGGGCGCGTTCGAGCTGAACGTTCCTTTCCGCGAGACTGTACCCATAATTGTTCAGGACCAGATCGTTGGAAGGGTTCAGCCGCAGTGCTTCCTCATACAGCGAGTCTGCCTCGTCGTAATGCTTCAGTGCCTCATAGACAAGGGCCAGCTGGGCGATCGCATCCTGGTCGGTGCGATTGAGCGACCGGGCATGTTCCAGAACGCGCACAGCATCCACGTTTCTGTTCAGCCGGCTATAGGCGACGCCCAGGAAAAAGTTCACGCGGAAGTCGTCGGGAAGGACCTTGATCGCCGATTCGAGAATGCGCGCCACTTCGGCGAAGTTGTTGTCCGTGAGATAGACCGACGAAAGATAGACCCAGCCATCCGCATTCCAGCTTGCCAGCTCGGTCACTTTTCGGAAATTCCGCACCGAGGCCGAATCGTCTTTTGCCAGCGATCCGATCGCCCCGAGGAACCAATACGGGCGCCAGTCCTTCGGCGCTTCCGTCCGGAGCTGCTCGAAAATGGCCTTCGCCTTCGGGACCAGGGTGGAGTCTTTCTGCGACTGGTTGAAATACAGCTCGCCGATCCTGACCTTTGCGTCGATCGTCACACTGTCCATCGCGAGGATCTTGTCGAAATCCCGCGCAGCAGGTCCGTAATTCTTCAGCAGGAGATTCAGCCCTGCCATTTCGCTCATGTACTCGAGGTTGTCCGGGTCTTCATCGCGGAGCGCTGTGTAGACCGCCAGTGAACTATCGAACTCTTCGGCGCGCGCATACGTTTGTGCCAGCGTATGCCGGAGTTCTTTGTTCGATGGATCGATTTCCGTCATCTGCCGGAGCGCTTCCGCGGCTTCCGCGTACTTGTTCAGTTTGTTGCAGAGATCCGCCATCTGCAACAGCACGTCCCATTGCGGACCGAACCGATCGTTAATTTGTTGATCGATGGCGAGGGCTTTGAGCGGAGACCGGGTCTGGTAGAGCCGCGCGAGATTGAACCACGATTCGATGTTCGAAGAGTCCAGCCGGACCAGTGTTTCATACTGGAGAATGGCGGAATCCGGTTTGCTCGCGGTAAGGTAGATCGAGGCGAGATTGCGGCGGTATTCTGCATTGTCCGGCTCCAGCCGGACCGCCTCGCGCGCCGCGTCAAGAGCGGACTCGAATTTGTTCAGCATGCCGTACGAGCGCGACAGCGCGAAGTAAATGGCATGATTGCGATCGTAACGCAGCGCTTCCTGATAGTCGAGCACCGCCTGGGCAAACTCCCCTCGCTGTTCGTTGACCAGTCCGTCGATAAAATGCTGCATGGCGATCGACTGCTGGGCAGTCAGTTCCGGCTGCTCGGTCTCCGTCCTGTTCGACACGGCCGCTGCTTCGCGCGCCGGCGAGCATCCACTCCCTATGAAGAGAGAAGCCGCCGACACAACGGCGGCCAGCAAGGCAGACATCACACGATTTCCCACTGTGCGCACAGAGATAATCCCCTCTTTGCAAAAAATATACCATATCAAGGATTGAATAACAAGCTGACTTGATATCCTCTCCTCTTTTGTGTAACGTGCGGCTAACCGTCTACGGTTTCCTTCCTGTCATGAACGAATTCTACCATCTTGCGGTGGCGTGGGATTGGGAGTTCGATCGGGACTTTCTCCGTCTGCTGGAACATGAAACGCATGCCCGGCAGATGCGATTTTATTCCATCTCACACCATAACACCCTCGAGACCGCGCGCAAAGTTCAGCGTGGAGAACTTGCCTTCGGCGCCTTCCTTGATCGCGCCGGCGACGCGAGCGAGGACTTCCAGCATTTCTCCCGCGTGATCCGGAAGACCCCGTCGTATTTTATCAACCCGCCGGAGGCGATCATCCACGCCAATGACAAGGCGACCATGCACCTCGAATTCCTCAGCAAGGGAATCGAGGTCCCGTATACGATCATCATCTCGCCGTACAATAAGAAGCGCGACGTCGAACTCACCCTGACCGATCTCCGCAGACTGGGCCGGCCGTTCATTATCAAGCCGGCGAATACCACAGGAGGCGGAACCGGCGTCATCCTCGGCGCGGAGACCCTGAAGGACATCATCGAATCCCGACAGCACAATCGGAACGACAAGTATCTTCTGCAGGAGAAGATCCAATCTTGCCGCATGGGCGAACGGAAGGCCTGGTTCAGGGTCTTTCATGTGTTCGGACTGATCGTTCCGTGCTGGTGGGACGATGACACACACCGGTACGCCCCGGTCACCGTGTCCGAGCGTGACCAGTTCTCCCTCGACAATCTCACCGTGATCACCGGCAAGATCAAGGATGTCTGCGGCCTGGACTTTTTCTCGACGGAAATCGCCATCACTCCCGACCATCGCTTCGTCACCGTGGACTACGTCAACGATATTTGCGACATGCGGGTCCAATCCAGGCATTGCGACGGCGTCCCGGATTCGCTCGTGGAACGGATTTGTCAGCGTATCGCCGCGGCCCTCGCTCTGTGTGAGCGCCACGGCCGGAGGTAATCCGGAAGATGGGTGTCACACCGCCGGGGAGATTTCTGCAGCGCTACCTTGACAATACACCGATCCCTTGATACATTGATCCGGCCCTCTCACTACACGTCCTCAGAATGGAGCTTGAACCATGACACGATACCGATCCCTGATCGCTCTTCTTCTTGCGAACGCCTTGGTCCTGGTCATGTCGGGATGCGGCAGTTCCTCGGAAACGGGTGGAGAAGGACAGGAGGCCGTCCCTCCGGCCACCACGGAAATGGCACCTGCACCGCAGGACTCTCTTGCGATGGCAAATCAACAGCTCCGGGATCAGGTCAACGCCCTTTCAAGCGAAAACCGGGCATTGTCGGCGCGTGTATCGTTCCTCGAGTCCCAACTCGCGGCTGCCAGGGCAGCAACACCCGCGACCCCGACACAAGCGCAGGCTCAGCCCTCCCAGCCCACGCAACCGGCGGCGGAACCCGCAATGGCGCAGCCGTCGAACCCCAACTCGACTGACATGCGGACTGCCTACGAGACGGCATTGGAGACCGCGCGAAAGCACGAGTACGATACTGCCATTCAACAGTTCCAGGACCTTCTCAGTCACGGGATCCGGACGGATCTCGCAGACAATTGCCACTACTGGCTCGGCGAATGCTACTATGCCAAGAAAAAGTATGACCTCGCTTCGGCGGAATTCCAGACCGTCCTTGATATGAAGACGTCAGATAAGACGACGGATGCGATGTTGATGCTCGGGAACAGCTATGCGGCCGAAGGGAAAACCGCAGACGCGAAGAAGATCTGGAACGACCTCGTCAACAGCTGGCCGACGTCGCCGGCCGCGACGCATGCAAAGGCGCGGCTGGGAATTGCCAAGTAAGGACATGCCGCGTGTTGTTCGAACGCTATGCATCAAGGGCGACTCTCCAAGCGGGGACGTCGCCCTTTCGACTTCAATCCGGGTGACTCATGGCAACGGCAGACGATATTAAACGATTCCGATCGGCATTGGAAGACGAACGCAACAGCGCCGCATTGTACCGGATCATGGCGGAGACGGAGAAGAGCGCGAATATTGCGTCGGTCTATCGACACCTCGCAGAGACGGAGGAACGGCATATCGGTCTCTTCGAAAAGAAGTTGGTGGAAGCCGGCGCCCCGGTTCCGCCGCCGCGGACGTCGCTGCGGACGAGAGTCCTCGGCTGGATCGCGCGGCATTTCGGCGTGGAACTTATCCTCCCTGCACTTGCAGCAACTGAAGACGACGTCGCCACAACGTACAAGAACCATCCGGACATGGCTGCCATCGCACCTTCGGAACGGTCCCATGCCCTGTTCTTTCAGCAGATCGGGATCAAGGCCGCCGGCATGGAGGGAAGTGCGCTCGCACAATTGGAAGGACGACACCGTTCTGCGGGCGGCAACGCCCTCCGCGCGGCTGTGCTCGGCGCGAACGACGGACTGGTTTCCAACCTCAGCCTTGTCATGGGTGTCGCCGGCGCGGCGCTGTCGCAGCACAACATTCTGATCACGGGCCTCGCGGGTCTGCTCGCAGGCGCGATCTCGATGGCGCTCGGGGAGTGGATCTCTGTGCAAAGCTCGCGCGAACTCTACGAAAAGCAAATCGCAACGGAGAAGGAAGAAATCGAGCACATGCCGGATGAAGAAGTCGAAGAGTTGACGCTCATCTACCAGGCCCGGGGACTGGAGGTTGCGGAAGCGCGAAAGATGGCGGAACGCATCATGGCAAACAAGAACACTGCGCTCGACGCCCTGGTCAGGGATGAACTCGGTGTTGACCCGAAGGAGCTCGGCGGGTCGGCCTGGGAGGCCGCCATTGCGTCCTTTCTCCTGTTCGCCGTGGGCGCGGCGATACCGGTGTCACCGTTTTTCTTTCTCACCGGCGCGTCGGCTGTCGTGACGAGCCTGGTCAGCAGCTCGATCGGACTCTTCCTCCTCGGGGCTGCAATCACCCTTTTCACGGGAAAATCCGTCCTCTGGTCCGGCACCCGCATGATCATCATCAGTCTTACTGCCGCCGCGGTGACCTATGCCATCGGACATGTGGTGGGCGCACAGTTGGGAGGGTAGTTCTCAAACTCACCCCCCGGACGAGAGGGACAAGAGGGCTTGGCCGCCATCTTCTCGGCCGATGGGTTCGACCGATCTTGATTCTTCTCCGCCCAATCGCTATCATTGCTGCATCTACGCACTTCCCGCATCGGGCGCATGAAACCGCTCTCCATCAAAAAGCTCTACTATTCCATCAGCGAAGTCAGCAAGATTACCGACCTCGAGCAGTATGTCCTTCGCTACTGGGAGTCGGAATTCGACAATCTGAAGCCGTCGAAGAACCGCGCCGGGAACCGAATCTACACCAACCGCGATATCAAGCTCATCCTCTATATCAAGAAGCTCCTTCGCGACGAACGGTATACTATAGAGGGGGCCAAACAGGTGCTCAAGACGTACACCCCCGAAGGCGATACCGGAGAACAGCTTGAATTGATCGAGCAGCCGAGGCAGCGGCAGAAGATCAAGGACCCGCAGTTGCGTGAGGACGTCCTCGAGCTGAAGGCGTTCCTCGAAGATCTCCTCAAGAAAATGGACTAACGTCCGCGTTGCGCAAGCACGAATTGGACCCGGTGCTCCTCCGGGTTCACCCCCCGCACGCTCACCTTGACCGCATCCCCCAGCCGATAGGTCCTCCCCCTCGATCGCCCCCGGAGCGAGTATTGCTTTTCGTCGTACACATAGTAGTCGTCGGCCAGGTCGCTGATGTGGATCAATCCCTCGACAAGGAGGTCGTTGATCTCGACGAACAGCCCGAACTTCGTCACCCCGACGATGACCCCGTCAAATTCGTCGCCCACATGCCGTTTCATATACTCGACCTGCATCACACGCACGGACATCCGTTCCGCTTCCATCGCGACACGCTCGCGATCCGACGTTTGTCGACCGATTTCGGGTAGTGCGGCCCGGATGCGATTGAGCTCCGCCGCATCGACCCCCCGCTCATACGCACGCAGCAACCGGTGTACGACCAGATCGGGGTAGCGACGGATCGGAGAGGTGAAGTGGGTGTAGTGCGTGAATGCCAGACCGAAATGCCCGATGTTGTGATCTGAATACACTGCCTTCGCCATCGCCCTAATCGCGACGTCGTTGATGACGTTCTCGACCTCGGATCCTTCCGCCTTCGCAAGAAGCTTCTGAAGCTCCTTTGCCGTTACCCCGCTTTTTGCCTCCAGGGAGAACCCGAACTGCTTCACGAACTGCGCCAGGTCCTTCATCCGGTCGGGGTCGGGCAAGTCGTGCACGCGATAGAGAAACGGCTTGACCTCGGACTCCTTTTTTCGGGCACCGATATGCGCAGCAACCGTCTTGTTCGCAAGCAGCATGCACTCTTCGATCAGCCGATTCGAATCGAGCTGGACCTTTCTGATGATCTCGGTCGGCAGCCCTTCGGCGTCAAACCGGAACTTCGATTCGGCGGTTTCAAAATCCAGGCTGCCGTCCGCGCGGCGCTTCTTCAAGAGGATCTGCGCGGTCTTCCAGAGCGAAAGGAGTTGTTCAGCGTAGTCGCCTTTCCGCGCATCGAGAATGCGCTGGACCTCTTCATAGGAAAATCGCCGGCGGCTCCGGATCACGCTCTTGACAATGCGATACCGCTTCACCGCCCCGTCGTGGCTGACATCCATGATGACGCTGTACGTAAGCCGGTCCTCCTGAGGCCGGAGGCTGCACAGATTGTTCGAGAGACGCTCCGGCAACATCGGGATGACTTCATTGACGAGGTACACGCTTGTTCCGCGGGCATAGGCCTCCCGATCGAGCGCTGTTCCTTCGCGGACGTAGTGGCTGACATCGGCGATGTGCACGCCGATCCGCGCCATGCCGTCGACCTCCTCGATCGACACCGCATCGTCAAAGTCCTTGGCGTCCTCCGGATCGATCGTCACGCAGACGAGGTTTCGCAGATCGACCCTTCCTTCCAGGTCTTCTCCGGCAATGGCATCCGGGAATGCAGCGGCCTCGGCGTCCGCCTCCCGCGGGAAGCTGGCCGGAAGATCGAAGTTGCGGGCGACACTCAGCACTTCCGCGCGGGCCTCACCTGCCGGACCAAGGACTTCAACGACCGTCCCTTCCGGATTCAGATGCTCGTCTTCCCAGGGCCTGAGCTGTACCACGACCTTGTCGCCATCCGAAGCGCCGAGCAATTCTTCCTTCGGGATATAGATATCCCTCGGAAGGCGGTTGTCATCGGGGACGACAAACGCGAAACGGGTTCCGATCTGCAGGGTTCCGATGACCTTGCGCGAGCTCTGCTGCACGACACCGACAACCTCACCCTCAGCGCGGGGTTCCTCGTTCGACCCGCGTTGCCGCGGCGAGGCGGCGAACGGAACGACCGCAACAGTATCTCCGTCGATGGCCGTACGGGTGAACTTGGGACCGATGGCGATTTTCTCCCCCGACCCGGGGATTTCAACATAGGCGCCATCGCGCCGCGAGACCCTGAAGGTCCCTTCGATCCGCGAGGACTTTCCCGAGGTCTTTTTGCGCGTTGCGTAGGCAATGCGGCCCCGGTCGTCTTTTTCGAGAGCCCCCGACCGAACCAGGTCTTCGACGGTCGATCGCAAATTCGCGTAGTCGTCCTTCGCCTTCGTACGAAGATGCTTCGAGAGGTCCTTGAGCGAGACCTTTTCTCCGGGGTTGGCCGAGAGATAGGAAAGGATGCGTTTCTTGATGGTTGAGATACGGCCTCCACACGTTGCGTGCGTTGCGACGGACAAATGTTCGTTCAGGCCACCCACTCTCCCCATCTCCCCATCGCGCAAAAGGAGAGGGGGGACGCAGGCGACCCTAAAATGAGAAACGATAAAACAGCCGGGCCGAGTTCACCGCTTTGAGGTCGTTGGTAGGGGACAGCGGATTCAATTCGACCTTCCGCTCGAGTTCGAACATCAGATTCCGGAGCGACGGGTTGTTGAGAATGCTGCCGAACGAATACTGGATGGAGAAGTTCGCGTTGCTGAACGGATTATCCAGGATCTTTCCTCCGTACTGCCAGAGACCGTTCCATGCCGTGCCGCTGAGCCGGATGTCGGTTCCTTTGGGATCGACATTCAGCTCCACCTTGTCGATGATCTTGGTCTGGTTCCTGAGGAACTCCGACAACGCGCCTGTCAGCAGCGAGCCCGCGCCAGTCACCAGAGAGCTGGAGACGGCCGAGCCGATGTCCGATCCGGCGTTGGTGCGCTGGGTTGAGCTCAGCGGGAAGTTGCCGTACAGGATGAATTCGATCGCGTCGTTGCGGACGTCGTTCGATTTCGGACCGTGGTAAGTATAATAGTCTTCGCCGTTGATGGTCATCGAAATGTCGACTTTCGGTTCCAGCCGTGTCCCGGTGATCTTGAACGTTGCGATGACGTTTTCCGAGCCCTTCCCCGAAGTATCCGAACGCGTGCCCTGGTAGGTCGCCTGGAGCTCGAGCTCCGGATTCATGACGTTGCCGCGGAAATGCAGCGTGCCCTCGGCATTGAACCGCTTGAAGAAATTGTAGTACGCGCGGCTCACAGTCAGATCGCCGAGCCATTGCGTCCCGTCGCCGGTGATGTTCAGCCGGCCGTCGATGTTCGCGACAAGCTCCTCATTGGTAATCGAGTTGAAGATCATCCGAATCTGCGTGTTTCCCCCGACTGTCTCGACGTCGAGGTCATAATGGATGCCGTCGATGAACGATTTCGTGGAGATGTTCTCTGTCGAGCCCGGGGTCCTGCCGAGCACGGAATCGGGGACAAAGAAATCCGCCAGTGCCGTCCTGGCCAGGGTCGGCCTCGCCTTGGTGGTATCATCGATGAAGACCAGGGGAATGGAGAGCTGCGACTCTTCCCGGGTCATCGTCGCCTCACTCGGCGGAAACACCAGGTTGGAGTTGGACGTGATGACGTATCCGCGCAGGAGCGAATTGTCAACCTCCCCGGTGAACCGCAAACCTCCGGGCCCCGTTTCGATGAAGAGATTGCCGTACAGGGAAAGGTCCGAGAGTCGGCTTGTCTCCTTGACGACCAGGAGGGAGCCTTCGCCGACAAGGTTGAAATCGCCCGGCTTGAAATTCCGGAGGGCGAAATCTCCCCGAACGTGCATCTCCCCTTTCCGACCCGGCCGTTCGTCCGCGGCGACATTGCGGATCGTGGCATCGATGACCCGGATGCGTTCGCCGGCAGGTTGCAGGACGGCGTTGAGCGTATAGCGAATGTCATTCGGCACAAAGAGGAACTCGCAGGCGTCCAGCGTCATGGACCCGCTGTACGCCGGTTTGCGCGGGGTGCCGGAGATGGTCAGCCGGCAGCGCATGATGCCGGAGAGTTCGTCGAACGCCGGGATCAGGGGATCCAGCAAACTCATCTGTACCCCGCGCGAGAGAACGACCAGGTCCATCGCCCGATCGGGCAGAAGTTCGTCCACCGGGGTGAAGGCGAGATTGATCGGGAGTGTCCCGCGTATCGTGATGGCCGAATCAACGCCGCCGGATGCGCCAAGCGATCCTCCCATCAGCGTGACGTGCATCAGCGTGTCGGCGTACCGGAGCTCCGCCGAGAGATTTCCGAACGGGATGCGTTTAAAGGCCAGCCCCGTTGCACGCAACGTGCCGGTCATGCGCGGAGCGCCGAGCGTCCCCCGGCACTGCAGCGTGAGCGATGCGCCCCCCTGGACGAGATCGTCACCGGACCTGTGCTCCCTCGATTCCCGCAGGACCTGAAGATCGGCAAGGTTCATCCGGTCCGCGGCAACATCCGCGGCAAAGGCCTGACCGGATCCGAGCGAGCCGCTGAACCGGACGGTGGACGAATCGTGCCGCAGAATGAGACCGTTGAGCGAGGCCTCCGAAGCCGTGAGCGTGAAGGCGGCCGCAGAATCGGCCTTCCACGAATAGCCCTTATACGAGAAATCGAGACTGTCGATCCGGGCCGCGATCCCGGCATCGGTGACTCGCGCATTGCCGTCCACCGACCCGCGCAGCTCACCGTTGGCGATTGCGCGCGATGAGTATCGGGCAAATTCATTCTGGTAGAAGACTTCCGCCGAGAGGGAGTCCAGCGTCGTGTGATTGACATTCATCCGTTCGGCGTTCGCCCGAACGTGCATCATCGCCGTATGCAGCGGGTTCACGGGCTGCAGGTGGTCGAGCGCGAATTCGACCGCCGCGTTCTGGAGGAGGAAACCCTTTTCGACGGTACCGAGGAAGAAGTACTTCGTGTCGAGATTTCCGTCGAGGGCGATATCGTTCAGCGAGCCCCGGATCGTGCCGTGCAGCATCCCTTCTCCGCGGAACGAGGACCGACCGGCGATCGCTGCGATGGGCTCCAGGTCTTTGACCGTCACCGTATAGCGAAGGTTGGTCGTGTCCTTCTGAGAGGCAAGCGACTTGCCAAGGGCGTCCAGCGCGCGCCGGTTGATCGAAGGGGCAAGCGAAGAGTCCAGGAAACGGAACTTTGCGTTGATCGCGCTCTTCAGGTTCTGGACTTCAAAGTTCACGAGTCGCGTGAGCCATTCCAGATTGAACGCTCCCGACAGGCTCATGTCGGCGACGGGCGAGTTGATGCTCAGGCGCTTCGCCCGGCCGTCGGATTGATCGAGCAAAACGTGGATCGCTCCGGACGAGAGGTTGTAGCCGCGGTACCGGGACGACGAGAGATCCAACAGCGCATTCCCGCCGAGCGTGGCCCAGCTCAAGCCATGCCCGTCCACGTTCAGTTTGGCGGTGATGTCGCTCTCGTAGTTCTCATCATGGGCGATGGAGGCGAGATTCAGGTGATTGATGGAGGCATCGACGGTAAACGCGGGATTCGATGGAGTGTGCCGGTCAAGTTTCACCGCGATCGTGGACAGCATTTCCCCGAGCCCGAGCGATCCGTTGAGCGTCAGCAGCCGCTGATGGGCATCGATGGTCAGTTCGGACGCAGGCACGGATAGGTCACGGAATTCCGATTTGGCGAACGTCAGCTGGAATCGCGAGGCAAGGCGATCCAACGACACTCCCTCTCCCTCGATGTGGGCAGTGGCATTGATGTCGCCTTTTAACCGTTGATCGTCGAACAGAAGAGAAGGATTAAAGTCGGCACAGGTAATGTCACCCTGATACCGGAGCGCCGAAGGCCCCCCGATCTTGAGCGCCAGATCGGAATTGATCTTTCCCGCAGAAGAGTTGAACTCGAACTTCGTCCGGAAATCGAGCGGTCTGCCGTCGAAGTCCAGCGTCAGGGTCGTCACGCCAAGCGATCGAAAGTCCGGAAGGTCGAATGACGGCATGAGATCGACAACGTCCCCCGGTTCAATGGTCCCCTCGGTGAGCCGGACGGAAAGCGCAAGATCTTCCGGTTTGTGAAGATTGTAGATCGACCCTTTCCATTTGAGTTTCGTATGCCGGGTCGTGAGGTCGAGACGATGGAGCGCGAGTTTCCCGAATTCCCCGGTTGCATCGAGATCGACGGTCACGTCCCCGTTCAGAAACCCGAGACCGGGCACGAGGTCCTGGAGCTCGCGGAGATCGATCGGCGCTCCCTGGAGCGCGACCGTGGTGGGTTTGTGTTCCAGTCCTGCGAGATCGATCCCCTTCAGGATGTCCACGTTGCCGAGGGAGGCAGAAAGTCGTACCGACGAACGCCCAGTTACGATCGAAAGGTTCTTGATGACTGCTGATTCGGGCGTCACGGTGACCTCGCCCGTAAGATTGAGCAGGTCAACGTTCCGGGCGATGTCGCGGCCGTTCAACCGCTGAATATTGACATACTTCTCCTCCGGGGCGATGCGCGCCACGAGGAGCGCATTAATGTTGCGGGCGGTGAAATCATGCCGACGCTCCGTCAGTGTATCATCCGCTTCCCGCATCCCGAGAGAATCGACCAGCGCAACAACGCCGTCCTGGATCTCCAGCCGCTTGACCAGAATCGTCCATGCGAACGGCCGGGCGGGAGTCGTATCCGGAGAAACGGGACGCAGCAGGTGGCTTGTGTTCCATGAGCCGTCGGCAAGACGATGAATTCGAATCTCGGGGCGAACCAGCGTGAGCGAGTTGATGGATACCGATCGACCGAAGACGCCGAGAAGGTTGTACTGAAAATCGATCCGTTGGACAGACATGGCGGGTTCATTCTGCACGAGCAGGGAGACGCTGTCGACCGTAAATCCAGCGGCGAGATTTCCCGTAATGGGTCCTATCCGGACGTCGGCCTGGAAGACGGAATCGGCATACTGCGGAAGGAGATTGTACCGAAGGTAGTCCCGGAAGTACTGCGTCTGTGTGATCGCGACCAGGACGACGGTCAGGACCAGCAGGATGACCACACCAAAGAGTGCAAACCGGAGAATATTTCTCACGCGGCGCCTCCCGGGGATGCCTTCACGACGCGTGCCGGGGGCGGTAACGTTGCAGGACCCGGTTGATGACGTTGGTTGTCGACCGGCCGCGGGTCAAACGGATTGTTCTGACGCGACCGCCGTTTGCGACCACCGTGTCGGCGCCCACGATCGCGTCCGGTTTCCAGTCAGCGCCTTTGACAAGCACGTCGGGGATCAGCCGCGCGATGAGCCGGGCGGGCGTGTCCTCGCCGAAGAACACCACATAATCGACGGATGCGAGGGCGGCGAGAACGGCAGCGCGATCCGCGTTCCGGTTGATGGGACGATGCTTCCCCTTGATGCGCCGGATGGAGCGATCGGTATTCAGGCCGACCACCAGGACGTCGCCGAGTTTGCGCGCCGCGGCCAGATACTCGACATGGCCGCGGTGCAGGATGTCGAACGTCCCGTTCGTGAAGACCACCGTCCTGCGCTTGCGCGCGAGCGTCCGGCGGATGCGCACAAGGGTTGGGAGGGAAACGAGGGATCCCATGTCAGCCGGCCAATGCATTTGTTGGAACAGGATCAAGAACAGCCTGCAGAAGTTCATCCGGTTTGATCGGCACAATGCCGATGGATGCGACCACAACCCCGCCGGCGTAGTTCGCGAGCACGCATGCCTCCTGAATGTTCGCATGAGCGGCCAGCGCGAGCGTCAGGGTCGAGATCACGGTGTCGCCCGCCCCGGAGACATCCTGCACATTCTTCGCAACGCTTGGGACGTGCATCATCTCGCCGTTCGATTGAAACAGCGACATCCCTTCTTCGCCGCGCGTCAGGAGGACGTTTTCCGCCTGGAGCATCTCCAGCAGGCGTTTCCCGGCCGCCGTCACTTCGTCGATAGTTTTGAGTCGCCCGCCAAGAACCTCTTCGGTTTCCCGCCGGTTCGGTTTAAACAGCGTCACGTTCTTGTATTCAAGGAAATTATTGAACTTGGGATCGACGGACACGATCTTCTGGTACTTCCCGGCCACGGCACTGAGTTGTTGAATCAGCTCGGCGGTGACGACCCCCTTGTTGTAGTCCTCGATGATGATCGCATCAATCGAGTGAATATTGTACCGGACGGCGTCCACGAGATGCGAAATCAAGTGATCGGGGCAATCCGCTTTCGATTCATTGTCGATACGAACGACATGCTGGCCCTGGGCGATGACGCGTGTCTTGATCGTTGTGGGACGAGACCCGTCGACGACGATTCCGCGTTGATCGAATCCCAGGTCCTTGACCATTTCAATCAGCATCTCGCCTTCATGGTCGTTCCCCACGAGCCCGACCATCAGGGGAATCGCACCCAGCGACGCGATATTGTTGGCGACGTTGGCTGCGCCGCCGAGACGGACCGATTCGGAATCAACCTCGACCACCGGCACCGGAGCTTCCGGTGAGACGCGGTGGACCGCGCCCCAGTAATACCGATCGATCATGAGGTCTCCGACAACGGCGATCCGTTTCCCGCGCATTTCGCGGAGGAGCGATTCCGTCCGTTCTCGAGAAAGAGAAATCAAGAAGCCTCCTGCAGTCAAATTCCTTAATATACGCCCGTCGCGCGAGAGTTGCAAAACCGACCCTTTACCGGAGCAACGGCTTGAGTTTCTGCACGAGATGATCCACCGTCACCCCGAGCCGGGTTTCATCGGTCTGCAGGGTGATGTCCGCCATGGCATACATCGGTTCGCGCGCGACGTACAACGACGCGATCCGTTCGCGGAGTTGCTCATCATCGAGGGCCGCGCCGTCGGGACCGATGAGCATGGGACGGTCATTGCGCCGCCGAAGGCGACGGAACAACTGGTCCTGGCTGATTTTCAAATAGACGAGAATCCCTGAGGAGCGGACGATCTGAAAGTTTTCCGGTGTCGTAAGCGTCCCTCCCCCCAGCGCGACGACCAGACCTTCACGCCCGGCCGATCGTTCCAGCGCCGCCCGTTCGAGCGAACGGAAATATCGTTCGCCCTGCTCTTTGAATATCGCCGAAACGCTCCTGCCCTGTTCTTCTTCGATCGAGCGATCGATGTCGACGAATCCATAGCCGATCGTGTTTGCGAGGATGGGACCGATCGTGCTCTTTCCCGAACCCATGAACCCCGCGAGGAAGATCCGATCGTTGCGCAACTGCGGGGGGGCGACAGCGTTGGGAAGATCAGTCATGGTGCTCCTCCCGCAACGTCGCCACCGTGATGCGCGATCGGGTGCCGTTCTGCGTGATCATGCGCGTTTCCGAACTCACCTGCAATCCCTCTTCTGCTGCCCAAGCCAGAAACGACCGTCCTGTTGCACGATCGGGGTCGGCGAGAACGATCGAACCGCCCGGGGTGATCGCGGAGCGGACGAGGTCGAGAAGGTGTCGGGCTACGGCGCGGTCGTAGAGGATATCCGCGCCGATGACGAAATCAAATCGTTTCACCTCCTCCTGCTGTGAGCGCCAATCACGATGCGTTACCGATGCACGGAGACGCTCCGAGGGGGAGAGGTTCCGCAGAATGTTGAGTTGTGCGCACATCAACGCGTCGGGGTCGTAGTCGCTCAACGTCACTGTTGCGCCCGCGGCGGCAGCCGCAATGCCGGCGAGCCCCAGACCGCTGCCGAGCTCGAGGACCGTGCACCCCGCAAGGTCCGGAGAGGAAAGGCACCACTCTGCAAGCGCGATCGAGGAGTCCCAGAGTTGCGCCCAGTAGGGAAACCGGTCGGCATCGCTGAGCGTCCCGGCATCGAGGCTGTCAATCAACGCGTTGACATCGCGGACACGATAGAGCGTAAAATGGCGATCGCGAATCCGGACGACGTCCGGAACAAGGTCATACTTGTGTTTCAGGGTCGAATGAAGTTCTTCTCCGGGGATTCCGGTCGGGGCGGGAAGTCGAAGGGGCGCGGGGCCGGTCCTGGTATCCATGGTCACAGCGAGAGCGCGATGCCGAGTTGGAACACGACGCCGTCGGTGTAAATCCGCGCATCGTTAAGTTGCGTGACGGCAATTCTTCTTCCGTTGTACACGACCTCGGGTGCGGCGAATTTATTCGTCGCCTTGAATTGCACGTCGCGGAATTTCATTTCGCCGAGAATGGAGAGCGAGGGCAGGGGCGAGTAGCTCACCCCTCCCAACACGTGGATCCCGCCTCCCGGCGGATTGGCGAAGGACGGGGCGGTGACGTTTCCCACCGAGAGAGTACGCTCGCCGTAATAGATTCCGCCCCCTGCGCCCATATAGACCCCGAACGTCTTCCCGGAAAACGGGATGATGAAGTACCCTGTCACTTCGATCGGCAGCACGGTGTACCCATCGTCGACCGGAATTGTCGCGATCTGGGTTGTCGACAGCGGGCGGCTCAGCCTCGCCTTCACATAGTCGGCGGAAAGACCGATCGCGGCGATCCCGGAGAGAAATTGATAACGGATTTCTCCGCCGTACCCGACGGCCGATCCGACTTCGTAGGTTTGCGCACGGGCGACAGGATCCGTGGCATCAATGGCCGGATAAATTTGAGAGCTTGTCGTGACGTTGCCGTGGATGATGATTTTCCAGAGCGGTTCCTGGGCGGCAAGGCGGGTAGTGAGGAGTGAAACGGCTGCCAACGCCCACGCGGTTCTCCCCGCACAACGACCGGACAACATCCTCATGGTCGCTCCTCAGAGTGGACAAAATGCAGACCGCCCGAAGTGAGCTCCCCGGGCGGTCCTTGAAGCATTCCCAGACTATCGGTAGAACACGTCTCGGTTGTCGACGATCTCCGCGCTCTCACGGAGTTTCGTCAGCCAATCATTCAGGAACCTGCTCTTCTTTTCCTGGAGCATCTGGTTCTCGATCGTCCCCCGGCGTGCTGCGTACGTTGTCGAATCGAACGGTGTCCGCGAGATCACGTCGATGAGATAGGCGCCGCGCTGCCCCTGCACCGGGTTCGAGATCTTGCCCGGCTCGAGAGTTTCGGCCGCGCCGATAAACGCCAGATCCCGTCCAACGCCCTGGATGAAGCCGCTCGCGGTGAATTCACCCGTTTCGGCGACTTTCGCGCCGGGGAACGTTTGGACCGCATTTTTCAGGCTGTCCGACGGTCCGAGTTTCGCCCGCACCTCCGCGGCGATCTGCATCGCCTTTTCGATTTTCTTTTTTCTGAGCACCGCCGGGCGCAGGGATTCCTTCACTTCTGCAAATGGACGAACCCCGGCCGGCTTGATCTCGCTGACCGTGGCGACGACATCCCCCCCTGGCAGAATAAACGGATCGGCCACGGCATTGAGTTTCGCGCCAAAGGCCCATTTGGTGATGGCTTCATTGACGCCCAGACCCGGGACCAAAGTGCTCTTTTCTTCGACCTGGGTTTGGCGGACTTCCAGCCCTGTTGCCTGGGCCTCCTTTGCAAAATCCGACTCGCGGCAGTTGAGCGCAAAATCGCGCGCACGATCGGACAGATCGCTCTTGGTTTGCGAACTCGCCTCGATCTTGATGTTGATGCTTGCGACCTTCATTTCCCGATTGTCGCGGCCGGTCACCTTGATGATATGCCAGCCAAACGGCGTCCGCACCGGTCCGACCACTTCTCCGACCTTCGCGCCGAAGGCCGCCTTGTCGAACGGGGCAACCATTCTGCCGTGCGTGAACCAACCCAGGTCGCCCCCCTTTGAGGCGTTGCTGGGATCCTTCGAGTATTCCCTGGCGAGTTGTGCGAAGTCTTTCCCCTGCTTCGCTTCTCTGGCGATCTGCTCCGCCTGGCGTTTCACCGCCATGGTATCGGCCGTCCCCTCGACAGGGAGCAGTATGTGGCTTGCATGGACGTACTCGTTGGCGGACTGCCGCTCACCGAGCACTTTCATCAGCCGGTAGGTTCCGTTGTCCAGGATGGGGCCGACGATGTCGCCGGGCTTCGCCGCGAACACCGCGGCCTCGACGGCGGGAGACAGTTCTCCGTGCCGGAAGAACGCTCCGCTATCGGGCTGGTCCGAGTACATGGAAACCAGCTGCAAAAAATCCGTCCCGCTTTTGGCCTGCGTCGCAGCTTCCGTAATATCCTTTTCACGCATCGACGAATCCGAAGCCGAGGGTTTGTTCTGCAGGTACACATACTTCAACATGCGTGTGGCGTCGAATTTGAACTGGTCGATGTTCTCGTCGTAGTATGCTTTCAGATCGGCATCGGTGACCGGCACGTCGTTGTCGCCGATCGCCGCCGCATCGAACAACGCGTATTGGGCATCGATCTTCTGGTTCTGTTCGATGAAGCGCTGGCGCACCTCCCCCTCGCTCACGCGCACAGTGGCCATGATGAGGCTCTGCAGTTTCTCGTTCAACCGGCGTTGACGGAGATCGGTTTCATACTTCGCGAGCCAGGTCGTCCCATAATTCGGGTCGCGGCCGGCGGGATCACGGAGAAACTGGTTCGGGTTGGAAAGGAATTCGTCGTAGACATCCCGGCGGAAATTGCCGGTCGAATCGATGAAGTTCCGCCGGAGGTCTTCCGGAGGATTCGGACCGCGGACCCAGTCGACCAGTTCCTGATCGGTCACCGTCAGCCCGAGCCTCTTGATCTGCGCTTCGACGAGGTTTTGGGTGATCAACGCCTGCCACGCCTGGTCGCGCAGGGTTTTTTGCTGATCTTCGTCCGGTTCTTTTCCGGTCTGTGCTTTCATATTGTCCGACAGTGCTTTGACCATGTCGGAGAATTGGGGATAGGTGATCTTTGTTCCGTTGATCGCTCCGACCGCATCGTTTCTGGCACCGCGGATGCCGAGATAGTCCATTCCCCACTCGAAAACGATCATGACGACAAACAGGATCAGGAGTCCAAACAGAACAACGGGCATGCTTTCGCGCATGCGGGTCATGATGGGCATACGACGTCAATACCTCCTCAATACAAAGCTGAAGTGCATAGATTTGAAAATATACTTCAAAATACGCGGAAATGCAATTGTGGTCCGGTTGACTTTGTGAGAATGGTGGGGTATATTTATAGGCTTGAGCGAAGAACCTGCAAATCCTTCCAAAGCAACATGCACGATCCGTTTCCCTGCTTGATCCCGGAGGTAGATAGTGTCTAACTACAAAGGAAAGCTTGTCCTTATCGGCATCGCCGTGGCGCTTGCGCTCTGGTTACTCTGGCCCACGTATCGGGACTATCAGTTGAGCAGCCAGTTGAAGCAACTCCGCGGGACCGACAGTCTTCAATTCGTCGAGAAGCATGAAGACCAGATCCGCGAGTATCGGGCAAAGCGGATCAAGCTCGGGCTTGATTTGCAGGGCGGCATGCGCGTGGTCCTCGAAGTGAACGTCGTCAAGATGCTTGACGATCTTGCGAAGAACAAGGACGACGTTTTCACGCAGGTCATGAAAGAGGTGGATGAGGAGGCGAAGCGATCGGAAGAGTCACCGGTTCAGATTCTCCGGTCAAAGTTCGAGGCGCGCAATATCCGTTTGAGTCGCTACTATGGCTCGTTGCGCGACGATAACGACAAAGTTGCCAGTTATCTTGAAGACGAGGCCAAGAAAGCCATCGACCGCGCGATGGAAATCGTCGGAAATCGCGTCAACCAGTACGGCGTTTCCGAACCAACCATCCAGAAACTCGGCGGACAACGGATCATCGTCGAGCTCCCGGGCGTGAGCAACGAATCCGAGGTGCGGCAGCTCCTTCAGGGAACGGCGCTCCTGCAGTTCAAGCTGTTAAAGGACCCCGAGATCGCCAACAAAGTCATGTTTGCGATCGACCAGCATCTGGCCGCGCTCGACAGCACGGGAGATCTCATCGACCTGCCGTCGGACACCAGTGCGCGGGCAATCAGCACCGACACTGGCGCAGTGGCCGGCGACACCGGGAAGGCGGCGATGGAGGCGGACAGCACCAAGATCAATACTCCGGAAGGGGAACTGACCGCGGCCGAGTTTGCGAAGAAGCATCCGTTTTTCAACCTGGCAATGTCGATCCAGCAGTATCCGGGCGTTGCCATCGTGGAACAGTCGAACAAGGACCGCGTGCGGCGCCTGCTGGAACGCGAAGACGTGCAGCGCCTGATCCCGTCCGACATGGAGTTTCTGTGGAGTGCGAAGCCGGACAACCGGCTTACGGCCAACGGCAAGAAGTACTTCATCCTGTATCCGGTGAAGAAGGCCGCCGAGCTCACCGGCGGCGTGATCGTCAACGCGCGCGCGACGATCGACCCCAGCTTCAACCGGCCCATCGTGGAAATGGAGATGAACAGCGACGGCGCACGTGAGTGGGCGCGCATCACCGGCGCGAACATCAACAAGCGTATCGCCGTCGTTCTGGACAACGCAGTGTTCTCGGCGCCGAACGTTCTGGGCAAGATTACCGGCGGCCGGTCGCAAATCGAGGGGATGGACAATCTCGAAGAAGCACGCCTTCTCGAGATCGTCCTCAAAGCCGGCGCTCTTCCCGCCCCAGTCGATATCGTCGAACAGCGGTCCGTCGGGCCGTCACTCGGCGAAGACTCCATTCGGAACGGCCTGTTCTCCGGACTTCTCGCCACGGCGCTGGTCGTCGTGTTCATGGCCTTCTATTATCGGGTCGCGGGAGGCGTCGCAGACGTCGCGCTGATTTTCTTCGTCCTGTTTCTCCTTGCCGCGCTTGCGGCCTTCCAGGCGACATTGACGCTGCCCGGGATCGCAGGCATCATCCTGACCCTCGCTGTGGCGGTCGACGCGAACGTTCTGATCTTCGAGCGAATCCGCGAAGAACTCGCAACAGGAAAGACCATGCGTGCGGCGCTCGATACCGGCTACAAGCGGGCATGGACGGCGATCTTCGATTCGAACCTTACGGTGCTGATCACCGGGGTCATTCTTTTCCAGTACGGGACCGGCCCGGTCCAGGGGTTTGCCCTTACCCTGATTATCGGGATCCTGGCCAGCATGTTTTCGGCGATCTTTATCACGCGGGTACTCTTCAACATGCTTCTCGACCGGTTCCTCACAGTGATCGACATCGGCTAACGCTCTAGCACAGGAGAGTTGTTCATGCGTTTCTTCCGGAAAACCAACATCGATTTCATGGGTAAGCGGCATCTCTGGTACGCAGTATCAGGGACGATCATTCTTGTCGGCATGATCTCGCTATTCGTCAAGGGCCCCCACTACGGCATCGATTTCCTCGGCGGAACGGAAATGGTGGTCGCCTTCAAGGACCCGCTTCCTATCTCGACAGTACGCTCGGCGATGGACAAAATCGGGATCGGAAATTCCGTGGAGATCAAGACCTTCGGGAGCGATCGCGATATTCTGATCCGAACCTCGCTGCAGGGCGAAGGGAACGCCATCGGCGACATGATCCGGAACGGCCTGAGCCAGGCGCTTCCGTCGAATCCCTTCGTCGTGCAGAAGGAGGACAAGATCGGACCCAAGATCGGCGCCGAGCTCCGCGCGAACGCCTTCTATGCCGTGTTTGCGCTCCTCATCGCGATCATGGTCTACATCGGGTTCCGGTTCAAATTTGTCTACGGTGTCGGGGCGGTTGCCGCCCTGTTTCACGACGTCCTGGTGACCGTCGGGATGGTCTCCCTGTTCGATGGTCTGCTGAACCTCGAGTTATCACAGAACATGGTCGCAGCATTTCTCACGCTGGTCGGCCTTTCCGTGAACGACACCGTCGTCATCTTCGACCGCATCCGGGAAAACCAGAAGATCTTCCGCAACATGGATCTCATCACGGTCATCAACAAAAGCCTGAACGAGACCCTGAGCAGAACAATCATCACCTCCGGCACGGTGTTCATCGTGCTCCTGGTCCTGTTCATCTTCGGCGGCGAAGTGAACCGGGGTTTCTCGTTTGCGCTGCTGATCGGCATCACGACGGGAACATATTCCTCCATCTATATCGCGAGCGCGATCGTGGTGGAATGGGCGAACCGCATCAACAAGAAATCGGCTGAACATCACTAGGCTGTTTCGTTCGGGGAGCCGTAATGAAACTGAAAATTTCGCAGCACGGGGGCGTCACGGTGATCTCCCTGCAGGGAAACCTCATGGGCGGTCCCGATGCCTCGTTGATCAACAGCAAGCTCCACGAGCTTGTCGAGGCGGGAAAACACCATGTCATCCTGGACCTCAAAGCGGTCGAGTTTGTCAACAGCTCGGGCCTCAGCATCCTCATCGGCGGCGTCAGCACGATGAAATCCGCCGGGGGGGCGCTCCTCTTCGCGAATGCATCGGAGAAGATCGCCGGTCTCATCACCATCACCAAACTCGATCAGCTCTTTACACTCTTCCCGTCGATCGACGCTGCCGCGGCGTCCGTAAAAAAATCGTGACCAGTCCGGCCCCGACCACCTCCGGCGCCTTCGCGAGAAGCGCCGGAGTTTTTTTTGATGACGGAGTGCCATCATGCCAGTCCAGGTGATCCTCGGCGCCCAGTGGGGCGATGAAGGGAAAGGGAAGATCGTCGACCTGCTCTCGGAGCATGCGCACATCGTTGCACGCTACCAGGGCGGGGCAAATGCCGGCCACACGGTCGTCATCGGCGACAAACACTACGTCCTCCATCTCATCCCTTCCGGGATGTTCCATCCCCATATCATCTGCGTCATCGGAAACGGCACCGTCATCGATCCTGCCGCCCTCATGGGGGAAATCGCCCAGCTTGAGGCCGCCGGAATTTCGGTGAAAGGCAGGCTGCTGATCAGCCACAATGCGCACCTGATCATGCCGTACCACAAACTGCTGGACACGATCCGCGAGCAAACCTCGACAAAGATCGGCACCACGGGCCGGGGAATCGGGCCCGCCTATATCGACAAATTCATGCGGTCGGGCATCCGCATCGTCGATCTTCTTGACCGCTCTGTGCTTGCCGCAAAGCTCAAGGCCAACATCGAAGAGAAGAACCAGATCCTGACAAAAGTGTACGGCGAGACAAAGCTCGACGTCGACGCAATCATCGCCGAATACGAGAAGTTCGATGAAGAGATCGACGAATATATCACGAACACCGCCCTCTACCTCCATCAGGCCCTGAACGAACAGAAGGTGGTCATCGCCGAAGGCGCGCAGGGCGCCTTGCTCGACGTCGACCACGGGACCTACCCCTATGTTACGTCGTCAAATCCGACGTCCGGCGGCGCGTGCACGGGGCTGGGAATTCCCCCCACAAGGATCTCTTCCGTCGTCGGTGTCGTCAAGGCCTATACGACGCGCGTCGGCAACGGCCCGTTCCCGACAGAGCTGTCCGACGAAACAGGCGAAGACCTCCGCCGGCTCGGGCATGAGTTCGGGGCGACGACAGGCCGCCCGCGCCGGTGCGGGTGGTTCGACGCCGTCGCCATGCGCTATTCCACGATCATCAACGGGATTGAACGCATTGCGGTAACCAAGCTCGATGTGCTCGACAGTCTCGATGAAATTAAGATCTGCATCGGGTACGAGGTGAAGGGGAAAAGGCTGAAACAGTTCCCGACCGATCTCCGAACGCTTGAACAGGTGACCCCGATCTACGAGTCGTTTCCCGGCTGGAAGTCTTCCCTTGCTGGATATACCTGCTTCGACGATCTCCCGTCAAGTGCTCGATCGTATCTCCAGGAACTCGCCCGTCTGATCGAGGCCCGCCTCTGGCTGGTGTCGGTCGGACCGCGGCGCGATCAGACCATCGTCGTCGAAGAATAGGTCCCGTGATGCGCTCCTCCCTCCGGTCCCGGTTCGCCCTCGTTCTCCTTGTCCTCGCTTCCCTGGTCGTTGTCGGCGTCCTCATCTATTCCCAGCGCATTACGAATGAACTTCTCGCCCGCGAACGTCGGACCGTCGACCTCTACGCAAAAGCGTATGAATATATGACGAGCGAACGTTCGTCGAGCGGCGACCTGAGCTTCATGTTCACCGAGATCGTTCAGACGGTGGACTTTCCCGTGATTTTGAGCGACAGTCTCAACAAAGGCACTTACAGCAGGAATCTGGACGACAGCCTGCTGACCGAAGAGGCCCGCGAGGCGCTCTGGGACCAAACCATCGCCTCCATGGACAAAACGAACAAACCCATTCCGATCACGTGGAAGGGAAGGGTCCTCAGCTACGTGCACTATGGAGAATCACGCCTCGTCGAGGAATTGCGCTGGTTGCCCTATGTCGAGCTCGCCCTTGCGGCGGTCTTTATCCTCGTGGCGTACATCGGGTACAGTTATCTCAAGAGGAACGAGCAGAGCAATATCTGGGTCGGGATGTCCAAAGAAACCGCGCATCAACTTGGGACGCCGCTGTCCAGCCTCATGGCATGGGTGGATCGGCTCAAGGAACATGCACGCGGCAATCCCGACCTTGAGGAAACGGTTTCGGAGATCGACCGGGATGTCGAGCGCCTCAATAAAGTGACCGCTCGTTTTTCCAAGATCGGATCGACGCCAAGCCTGAAGGAGGAAAACCTCAACGAGGTGATCCAGGGAGTGATCACCTATATTGCCAAGCGCGTTCCGAAATCCCGTACTGTCGACCTGAGAATCGAATCCGGGCAGGAGGTTCATGCCACGATCAATCGGGAGCTGTTCGAGTGGGTGATCGAGAACCTCATGAAGAATGCCCTCGATGCCATGGAGGGCCCCACAGGGAGCATCTCCTTCGCTCTCCAGCAACAGGGAAAACGGACGATCATCGACGTCACCGACACCGGCAAAGGGATCGACCAGAAATTTCAGAAAGAGGTCTTCCGTCCCGGATTCAGCACGAAGAAGCGGGGCTGGGGATTAGGGCTCAGTCTGGCGCGCAGAATCATCGAGAATTACCACAAGGGAAGACTTTATGTGAAGCAGAGCAGTCCGGGGAAGGGAACAACGTTCCGGATTCGGTTAAGGGGCTAGGTTGAAAGACAATTGAAGATGGAGAATTGAAGATCGAAGGTTGTTGGGGAAAACGAAGTCTGATTTCTGATTGCTGATCTCTGAGTTACAATCCGCGCGATCGATCCAGTGGAAAAAGTTACAAAGCCGACCTTTTTATTTGCGCGATAATCCATCTTGAAGCAGAGCGCCTACGCTAACCCGTGAACGTAGTCTGGCTTGTGAGCCTGGCTTATGTGTCAGGCTATTGTGTCTGGCTTGTGTGTCTGGCTTGTGTGTCTGGCTTGTGTGTCTGGCTTGTGTGTCTGGCTTGTGTGTCTGGCTTGTGTGTCTGGCTTATGTGTCTGGCTTATGTGTCTGGCTTATGTGTCTGGCATGTGTGTCTGGCTTATGTGTCTGGCATGTGTGTCTGGCTTGTGTGTCTGGCTTGTGTGTCTGGCTTATGTGTCTGGCATGTGTGTCTGGCATGTGTGTCTGGCTTGTGTGTCTGGCTTATGTGTCTGGCTTATGTGTCTGGCTTCGAATAATCTACTATTTCCTCATCAAGTCAGAATTCTTCCCTTCCATTCTACGCAATGACACTTCTTTTGCTGTCCTGAGGACTTTTCTCAGCATCGGTCTGGTCAGCTTACCTGTGTAAGTATTTTGCTGACTCGGGTGGTAGGTCCCGAGCAGCGTCAGCCCGCCGAAATCATGCCTGACGCCGTGGCCGAAGACCGGCCGACGTCTGTAGTCGATGCGGCCAAGCTCTTTCAGGGCCGACGCGGCCGCATCGAAGCCGATCCTCCCGAGCCCCACCACTACCCGCATCCGGGACAGGAGAAGCAACTCCTCGAGAAGAAACGGCCGACAGTTCGCGAATTCTTCCGGCGTCGGTTTGTTCTTCGGCGGTGCACACCGCACCGTTGCCGTGATGTAGCAGTCCTTCAGGCGAAGCCCATCCCCAACGTGAAGGGACTCCGGCTTGTTCGCGAACCCCGCATCGTGCAGGGCCCTGAACAACCAGTTGCCGCTCTCGTCGCCGGTAAACATCCGGCCGGTGCGATTTCCCCCGTGGGCCGCCGGCGCAAGTCCGACCAGCACCACGCTCGCCTTCCTGTCGCCAAATCCCACAAGCGGCTTATCCCAATACTCGTCCCCCTGAAATCGCCGCACCTTCGCCCTGGCAACTTCCTCTCTCCATGCAACAAGCCGTGGGCACCTCCGGCAGGCGATGATCCGATCGTTGAGCGTCCTCACTCCCCGACTCCCGGTGCCGGTCCGAGAATGTCGTCGACCGGGACGACGCTCTCCGGACCGAGATGCAGATCTTCGATTTGTTTCCTGATCTTCGAGAGATCGCCGACAACGATGATCGCGAGTGTTCCCGGATCGATATATTTCGTCGCCACCGCCTGGACTTGTTCCTGGGAGACTGACAGAATGTGGCCGATGTACGTGTTGAAGTAGTCGTCCGGAAGGTGGAACACGACCATATTGTCCATCTCGTCGGCGATCTCACTGACCGTCTGAAATCCCGCGGGATAGCTGAGCGCCACATACTGGCGCGCTTTCTTCAGCTCGTTCTCCGGGACCGGCTCCCTGATCGCGCGAAACTCGTTCATGAACTCAATGAGCGACGAGTCCGTCACCCGGGTCTGAACAGAAGACGATGCCCGGAAGGGTCCGCGTTCGACACGAAAATCGAATTCCGATCCTGCGCCGTAGGTATACCCGTGCGTCTCGCGAAGATTGTGATTCAACCGGGAGGAAAAAGAACCACCGAGAATCGTGTTGAGAACCACGATCGGATAGAAATCGTCGGAGCCCCGTGCAGCGGCAACGCGGCCGATGACAATGTTCGACTGCTCTGCCCCGGGCTTGTCGACGAGATAGATGCGTGTCGCCGGCACCTGTTCCACCGGAAAGGCCGGGGCCGCCGGCGTTTCAACCGCCTTCCACGCACCAAATTCGTGTTCCAGCATGGGAATAACGAGGGCCTGCGTCACATCGCCGGCGACCACAATGGTGGTGCGATTCGAGCCGAAGTACTTCGCATGAAAGGTCCTGAGATCGTCGACGGTAAACGCTTCGATGCTCTTTGCGGTACCAATGGTCATGCGCCCATACGGGTCCGACCCATAGAGGACTTTGTTAAACAACACCGAGGCGAGTACGCGCGGCTCATCACGCCATTCCAGGAGGGCGGTCAGAGTCTCCTTTTTCTTCCGCTCCAGTTCCGGCGCCGGGAATGAGGGACGGAGCATGACATCCGCCATCAGGGCGAGCGCGGAGTCGAGTTTCCCGACGGGAGTATTCAACGCGACGCCGAACGTATGGTAGCCTGCCTCAACCGAAAGGTCCGCGCCGAGATAGTCGACGGCATTGTGCACGCCGATGGCGTCCCGGCTCCCGGCGCCTTCCATCATCAAACCCGCCGTCATCGTCGCGAGCCCCGGTTTGTCGGGGGACTCATCGACGATCCCGGTTCGGACAATCGCATTGACCTGCACCAGGGGAATGCCGTGCTTCTGATAAAGATACACTTCGATGCCGTTGGAAAGACGGTAGGGCTCGACTGGGTGAGCGTGGAACACCGGAACAGGACCCGGAGGCGGCGGGAGAGACCGATCCGGCACCTGCGTGTGGACCGGGCGTGGACACGCCAGCATCAAGAGACAAGCCATGCCCGTGATTGCCATGCCATGCCCCGGGCGGAGGCGCAGGTATTCACTTTGCCGCGAGTTCACGTTTTCCTTTCGGGACGATCGACAAGATAATTCTGTGGTCATCAAGCAGGTACTTTTTCGCGACATGCTGGATATCCTTGACCCGCAGCGCCGTGTAACGGGCGAGGTCCTGATTGAAATAATCGGGAGTCCCGGCGTAGAAGAGATACGAGTTGAGTTGATCGGCGATCCCCCCGAACCCTCCGACGATCTCCAGCCGGCGATAGAACGATGCCTCGTATTGATTCACCGCCCGTTCGAGCTCATGTTTCCCCGGCGGGAGCGCTTTCAACGAATCGATCTCGTCCTGGATGACCCGCTTGATCTCCGTGAGCGAATGGCCGGGTCGCGCAGTCGCCATGATCAGAAACGACGATGCGAGCTTCCGCGAATCCTGATAGGCCACGACATCCTGGGCGATCTGGAGCTCGTAGACGAGTCTCCGGTACAGGCGGGCGCCCTTCCCGTTCGTCAGGATGCTTGCCAGGATATCCAGGTCCGCGTCGCCGGGGGCAAACATCGGCGGCGTGATCCAGGCCATGTACAGGCGCGGCAGCTGAACGTCGTCTTCATAGACAATTGACGAGTCTCTCGCAATTGCCGGGAACGCGCAGGCAACGGGGGGGACCTTCGGTCCGGCAGGGATTTCACTGAACCATTTGATCACGGCAGCCTTCGCTGTCGTGGTGTCGATGTCCCCTGCAATCACCAGGCTGGCATTGTTCGGCGTATAATACTTTTTGAAAAAACCGACGACGTCATCGTACGACGCGTTTGAGAGATCCTCCTGGGAGCCGATGACCGGGGTGTGATATGGATGGCCGGGGGGGAAGATGTTTTCGCTCAGGAGGATTCCCGCCATTCCATACGGACGGGTCTCATACGACTGGCGGCGTTCATTTTTGACAACCGAACGCTGAAGATCCACCTTTTGCGGCGTCATGGCATCGACGAGATATCCCATCCGGTCTGATTCCAGGAAAAGCGGGAGCTCCAGCACGTTGCTCGGGACATCTTCGTAATAGTTCGTGCGATCCTGTGCGGTGGAAGCGTTGTTGTCTCCGCCCGCTGCTTCCAGCCACTGGTCAAACATCCCTTCGGGCGCATGCGGCGACCCCATGAACATCAGATGCTCAAACAGATGCGCAAGACCGGTCCGCCCCGGTACTTCACGGCTGGACCCGACATGGTACCAACAATTCACGCTGATGGTCGGCGTCGAATGATCTTCATGCAGAATGACATCAAGACCGTTCGGCAGTTGAAAGCGCTCGAAGGGGACAACAATCGGCGCCTGCTGTCCGAAGGTAAAAAGCGGGAAGAGGAGAAAAGCGAAGACCAGGCGTTTCATGGGCAATCCAGGATGGCGATGAGGAGAAGGGATGTGTTCGAAGGAGCTCCCCTTTGCATTTTGTCGTCTGTGACTGTACGTTAGGGAAACGAGAGGAGTTGCGGAATGGCCTCACCGGGGCTTCGAAAAATCCGAGCCGCACTGTTCCGATTGCCGAACATCGTCCACGGATACAATTTCCACGTCAACCCCCAAAAACTCAGGCTGATCGAGACGGTTTTCCGCAACATCATACCTTCCGCGCAGTCGTTCGTCGACCTGGGCGGAATCTGGAACGTTCAGGGTGCGTATGCGGTGCACACCTGCAGGCGGTTCCCCCATCTCAGGGGAATCCTGGTCGATACGGACATTCCTCCCGACGTTCGCGGCCGGCTCCAGCAACAATCGACCCTGCGGGTGATTCAGGGAGATTTTGCCGGCAAGGACGTCACAACGGACATTGGGTCCGTCGACGTCGTCTACTTCTTCGATGTTCTGCTTCACCAGGCAAACCCTCATTGGGATGAAGTGCTCGCACAGTATGCGGCGTCAGCCCGGTGCATCGTAATCTTCAACCAGCAACTTGTAACCGGGGAGCATTCCGTCCGTTTGACGCACCTTCCCCTCGAGGTGTATGCGGAGATGACTTCGGACCGCAGGATCGACGTCTACCGCTATGTTTACGAACACCGCGATGAAATACATCCGGTGTACCGAAAACCATGGGGAGATATCCACAACATCGCCCAGTGGGGCATCACGGACGGAGATCTCAGACAGGCGATGCAGCGATCAGGGTTCGAGGAAGTGTACTTTCGCAACCACGGCAGCTTCGTGGGTCTGAGCGCCCTGGAAAATCACGCGTTTGTCTTTATCAGGCCGCAGGACCTTCCATCAGGTGCGTCACCGCATCATCGCGAGTCCCGTACGATTCAAAGACCATGACCAGATTTGTGATCGTCAGGACACTCCAGACCGAAGGGTTTAACCCGCACAGCACGACGCGCCATTCTTTTCGCCGATAGGACGTATGAATGGCGACCAGCGCACCGATGCCCGTCGAATTGAGGAACGACACCTTCGAAAGATCGATCACAAGTTTTCTGACGTCCTTTTCGACAAGCATCGTGACGGCACCGCGGAGGTCGTCCGTCTCCTGTCCTCCCACAAGTTTTCCTTCGGGTTCGATAAAGCCGATCCCGCCGTTGAGCACCGTGATCGCGATGGCCATTTGATCTCCTCCCGGGTAATCCTGAGAACCACAACGACGTGGCGGGCGGATTCCCATTTCCCGACCGCAGACGTTGGTCATCCCCATTCCTCCCCACCCGGTTGAGCATGGCCACTCGCATTAACGCACTACTTGAAACTCCTGACCGCTTCCTCGCGCGACTCGCAGACGTCGAACACCAGCGTCAGCTTCGTAATGACGAAGACGTTGTTGATGTTTTCATTCAGACCGCAGAGCTTGATCTGCCACCCTTTCCTCGAATACGTCGTATGCGCCGAGACGAGGATGCCGATCGCGGTCGAGTTCATGTAGTTCACCTTGCTCAGGTCGATAATCAGCTTCTGATAATTCCGATCGACAAACCCCGCCACACCCTGGCGGATCTCCACGGTCTCGTCGCCTCCGATGAGATTGCCTTTGGGTTCAATGAGGCCGATGCCATTTTCGAGGGTGGAAACTTTCGCTGCCAAGAGGGCCTCCTGTGCGTAGGTGATTGAGAACGAGGGTGCGTCAGAGTTCGCTCGTCATGATGAAGAGCGGCTTCATTTCGAAGCTCTTATAGTGCGGCCGCAATCTGTCTGAATTATAATGCTCTTTCACGTTCACGACCTTCTTTGTGGCCGTGACGCAATCGATCGGCATATTATCGTACCTGCCGTTTTTCAGGACGACAAGACGGCCGTGGACCCTCTTGAGGATCAGGTCGAGCGCAAGGTTGCCGTAGGCCATCGGCACAATCGAATCGATCGCGTCGGGATCGCCCCCGCGAACGAGGTACCCGAGCTTCTGATTGATCACGTTGATGGACTTGCCGTTGTTGAACTTCGCGGACAGATCCTTCAGCTGCGACGAGACCAGGTCTCCGATCCCGCCGAGCTTGGAATGACCGTAATCGTCCTTCGCGGCATTTTCAAACACCATCTCCACGCCCTTGAAGGTCGCCCCTTCCGAAACCAGCACCACCGAATACCGGCTGGGATTCTTGTTCCGGTCGTAGGTAAGAAGGTCCGTCAGGTGCTCCATGTCGAACTCGAATTCCGGAATGACGCACCGGTTCGCCGCCCCGGCCATTGTCGGAAGCATCGCGGTGAACCCGGCGTAACGGCCGAACACTTCCAGAACCAGGAACCGTTCATGCGAGCCGGCGGAAGTCCGAAGGCTGTTCGTCATGTTGATGGTTCGCGTCACTGCCGTGCTGAAGCCGATGCAGTAGTCGGTTCCGGGCACGTCGTTGTCCATGGTCTTGGGAATTGCCACGACGTTGACGCCCTCCTGGTAGAGCCGGACGCCATAGCTCAGGGTGTCATCACCTCCGATCGGGATCAAATAGTCGATTCCGAGCCAATCGAGGTTCTTGAGAACTTCTTCCGTCACATCATTCGTGTCATTGGTATAAGCGCTTGCAAGATGAGGCGGGAGGTTTCCCTTCTTCACTTTTGTCGGATTTGTACGGGAGCTGTGGAGGAACGTCCCTCCGGTCCTTCCCGCCCGATTCACGACTTCTTCGCTGAGCACCTGGTAACTGTTGGAATTGTCAGCATCCTTGTCTCGAATGAGATCCACGATCCCCGCCCATCCCCTGCGCAACCCGATGACCTGATACCCTTCGCGATTTGCACGGATTGTTACGGCACGAATTGCCGGATTGAGTCCAGGGACGTCGCCACCGCCCGTGAGAATGCCGATGACCCCTTTTTTCGTATTGATGTTAGCCATAACAGCATTGCCTTGATTTGGATTGTGCGATTCTTGGAAGGAGAATAAAGCAGAAAAATGTAGCATCCAACCGTGTGAAAAGCAACCGCATTGACCAGGGTCCCTGCATCGGTCTCTCAATCCGTTCAATCCTGCGGCCGTCTTTTGACCACGAGATCATTTCTCGTGGAATGGCCCATTGACGCCAATTCGTCGTGAGAGCACTCGCTGACGAAAGCGAACGATCGGTCCAAGGCCTTCCCCTTTTTGGAGCGAGCACGCTCTCTGAATCTCGTTGTGGAGTCTGTCGGCGGAAACATGGAGCCGCCTCCCCGTTATCTATCAATCACGCCATGATGCTCATGCCGGGTCATTGTGTTACCCCGTAAAATCGTGATACGCATCACAATCCGATGACAGCGTCTTTACTTTCTGCGATAATCGACTTAATGTTGGCTACCATCGATGAAGTATCCAGCGACGGCAAGAATCGCCTCGCCTTTGCGTCTTAAATCCAGGAGGTATCATCATGAGACGTCTCCCCTTCCTATGCATTGCCTTTTCCCTTCTCAGTGCAAACAGTGTTGCGCAGATGGTGTGGGATCGAGCCCTGACGCTCACAGGCACGCATCCGAGCTATGCCGTCGTCGCGCCGAATGCGATGCTCAACCCCAGGGCTTCGATGACCATGGAGTGCTGGATCAATCCGACCAACGCCCTGTCGCCCACGGACCAGACGCTGCTTTCGAAGACAACAACTTCCAACGGGTATCAGCTCTTCCTGCGGAACGGGATTGTGTGCGCAGGTTTCAACGGGCTGATTCGTTGCCGATCGACTGTCCCTGTTCCCTCCGGTGAATGGACCCATGTTGCCGCGACCCTGGACAGCTCAACGGGGATCGTCGCAGTGTATTTGAACGGATACCTCGACTCATCGGTCACGGGATACTCCGTCGCGATCACTCCTTGTCCTGATTCGTTGTTCATCGGCCGCGCGGGCTATACCACCCAGGGACTGTTCGCTGGAAGCGTGGACAACATCCGCATTTGGGACCATGCGCTTCCTTCCGATCAGATCCGCGCAACGTACCGCTCAATCATCAAGACCGGCACCGGAGTTTATCATGGTCTCTTGCTCTCGATGCCGATGCAAATGGAATACGGGTACTCCGGCACAATCGCGGACTACTCGGGGAACGGCATTGTATGCTCGGCCCGGGGGTCGTATACCTGGCTCGACATGCGCAACGCACCATCGGTGACAACGTCGCCGAACGAAGCGGCGCATCTCGACGGGAGCGGCTACCTCTCAGCGCCCAGTTCGACAGCAAACAATATTTCGGGAAGCTTCACGCTTGAGGCGTGGGTGTGGCCTGTCGACCTGCAGTCGAGCATCATCCTGCAGAAACGGGAAGGGTCGAATGCCACCGGCTACACGCTTTGGCTCTACTATGGCAAACCCAGCGTGAGAACCAACGGCTCGACGCGACTCTATTCATCGACCGTCATTCCGCTTACCGAATGGACGCATCTCGCCGCTACGTATGATACAGCGACGGGGCTGATCTGCCTGTATATTAACGGCGAACTCGATTCGTCGGTCGTCGCGACCGGCGCCAAACCGGCCCCGAGCAGTGATTCACTCTTTATCGGGAACGGGTTCAACGGCGCGTTCAATGGATACCTTGACGAAGTGCGCATCGCCAACTATGCGAAGAGCGCAGACCTCATTAAGCAGTTCGCCTTCTGTTCCATTGATAACAACAACGAACCGACATCGGGAAACACGAACATCGTCTACTCGTTCGATGGCACACTGATGGACGTGGCGGACCTCTCGACCCGGCTGGCGTTTCAGGGCTCGGCACAGTTCAGTCATCCGGGAGGCCGGTCGAATGTGCCGGTGTCGCCTCTTCTTCGGGAAGACAACATCAACTATCCTGAAGGGTTCTGGATGAAGCCGTCAACACGCAAAATCCCGGCGAGCGGGACTGTGGGGATGATGACCGACGATACGCTCTTCGTTTCGCAATCGGTAACGATCACGAGCCTTCGACTGGCGGTCTTGATTAATCATACCGCTGAAGCCGATTGCCGGATCACGCTCGTTGGTCCAGGCGGCGACAGCGTGGACGTCGACGTCTATGAGAGTTTGATCGGCAACGCCGACAACATCATCACGATTTTCGACGATGCGGCGCCAAGTACCTTCGCGACCGGTCCGTACCTGAGTTGGACGCCGCTGATCAGGCCGTCCGCATCGCTCGCGTCGGCCTTCAACGGCAAGAAGTCGGACGGCCCGTGGCGTCTGCGCATCAATGACTATGCGGGGGGAGATTCCGGCAGGGTCTACGCCTGGGGCCTGCAGTTCAACAATTCATCCCTCGTCAGCGTTTCCGACAAGCCGACGGTAGCGGAGGACTTCCGGCTGGAGCAGAACTATCCGAATCCGTTCAATCCAACGACAGTGATCAGGGGACAGTGGACAGTGACCAGTGACGTGCGTCTTGACGTTTACGACGTGCTTGGTCGTAGAGTGGCGATGCTGGCTAATGGCAGGTACCCCGCGGGGACGTACTCATTCACGTTCAATGCGAGAGGATGTGCGAGCGGCGTCTACTTCTACAAACTGACGGCTGGCACATATTCGGCAACGAATAAGATGATGTTGGTGAAATAAGGACATTTGGCCCACCATTTGAGAGGATTGATCCAAGAGCCCGACGAATTCCGATCGGGCTCTTTTCGTCGGAACATCTCCTTCGGTTTGCGTTGCTGATGATCACGTACGTGCCGGACCTGAGTCTGATAGTGACGAGCGGTGACGACCGTGATGCTTCTCGATATGAAGCCCGTTCATCGTGTGATGGATGGGCTTTTGTCGTTTTGGTGGGAACTTGGATCGGTCGAAACGAACAACCAAAGTGCATACGCCTCGGTCACTGAGCGTCAACTCTCAAACCGGACGAATCCTTGTGCTACGGTCCTGGGATTGTGCGTGTTCGACATCGATGAACGCACATGAGTGCGTTAATAAATCGTAATGGCACTGCTTTTCCTTGACAAACGGAAACGCCGAGACTATATTGCTGTTGTTGTTTCGTCCTTTCAGAGAGGAGCCTTTTCGTCGCGATGATGGGAAGGCTTTTTTCGTTTCTTCGCATCTCGTGCAGGTGACTTGATGGGCAAACGATTTGAACCTCATGCAATAGCCCTTCGGCAGTCCCCCCTATCTGCTCTGATCACTTTGCGAAGAAGTGCTCGGAGTTTTTTCTCGTTCAGCCATTATGATGCGGGTATGGAGCCGCATAGGGTCGACATGCCTTTTTCGAATGAAACTCCTTCTCAATCACGTTCACGGAATCGGGGATTCAGATGCAGTGAATGTGCTCTCCTGGCTATTATCCTTATGCTCAATGCAGGGGATCTCTTCTATGTCGGTGGCTGCAGGAAGGCTTCTCCCACCGAACCGCCAAATCAACCGCCGGACACTACGAGTCATTCCGTTTCCTGGCAGATATTTCGGTTTGGACAGTCTCTGTCTGGGCTCATTGAGGATGTGTCGATCGTCAACGACACCTTGGCCTATGCAGTGGGCGATATTTATCTCAAAGACTCGACTGGTGCTGTTGATCCCCTCTGTTACAATTTCTTCCGCTGGAATGGCAGTACGTGGTCGGTAGAGCGCCAGGCTGCTACGGTCCCCCTTCGGGCTGTGTATGCTTATTCGGACACGGATATCTGGGTCGCAGCAGGACTTCCCCGACACTGGAATGGGTCGCAATGGACAGTCTTCCAAGTGGCTGGAGGAGTGAATGGTAATGCCTTCCGGTTTGGTGGTAGCGGCCCGACTGACCTCTATATGGTAGGAGATTACGGCACTATCGCGCACTACGACGGCAGCATCTGGCAGAAGGTGGAATCCGGTACGACGCTCCCGGTCAAAGACGTGTTTGGGGCTTTCAGTCCTGGGAGCGGCACTTGGCAAGTATTGGCAGTCGCAGCAGACCAGTATTCAAGCCTCGCCCGGCGGATTCTAAGACTTGATGGTTTGACTGCGACGCTGCTTCCTGATCAACCGCTGACTCTGCCTGTAACTACGGTTTGGTTTTCTCCTGATGTGCGATACTACGTGGGTGGTGCTGGCATATATTACAAGAAGGAATTGGCGGATTCACTTTGGCAAGGTGGTCAGTTCGACGTAACAACAAACTATGCTGAGGCCCTCCGAGGATCGGCGGCTAATGATATCTTTGTCGCAGGAGATTTTGGAGAACTCCTTCATTACAGTGGCAAGACCTGGCATTCGTATCGCTCCGAATTGGGATTGGTCGGAAGTGTTTTTTATGGTCTCGCAGTCAAGGGGGGATTCGTGGTTGCAGTGGGGGAGGATCCACCTAATGGCGTCATTGTTGTAGGTCGGCGGATTCTATGAGTGAGCGAAGTGATTCTACTGGTCTGCAAAAGCAACACAGCCAAGTCCAACTCGTGGCGGAAGGGTTTGGGCTTGATGCTGCCTATCCCAATCCTTTCAACCCTACCACGACGATCGCCTTTGCGCTCCCTATGGACGCCAAGGTGCACCTTGTAGTATACGACCTCCTCGGCCGCGAAATCGCCTGTCTCGCAAACGGCTTGCACCAGGCTGGCTACCACACGATCACTTGGAACGCGCGCAACGCTGCAACCGGCAGCTACGTCGCCCGTCTTGTCGTATTCGATGCTCTCGGCAAAGAAGTCTATACGAAAACGTCGAAGCTGGTGCTTATGAAATAGTGACCGGTGGACAGTGAAGAGGATACGCCTCATGAAAAACGGGAGCCGGCTACCCGCCGCTCCCGTTTTCCACAATCTCTGAAACGCAACACCTACTTCTGCATCTTGTCGCCGGTCTTCTCCATCTTTTTGCCGACCTTCACCTTTGTCTTTCCGGCCTTCTCCATCTTCTCGCCGGTCTTCATTTTGGTCTTCCCCTTCATGATCATCGTCTTGCCAGCCTTGGGATGACCGGACTTGGCGAGTTTCGTTCCCTTATGCACCATCTTCTCGCCCTTCATCTCCTTTTTCTCGCCGACTTTCTCCATCTTTTCTCCCTTCGCCTCTTTCTTCTCGCCGACTTTTTCCATTGTCTTGCCGGCCTTGTCCTTCACGGTCTCCTGGGCGAAGACGGAGACTTGCGCGCCAACGAACGCGAAGGCGAGCAACAACACGAACATCTTCTTCAGCATGACCCCTCCTCCACAAAAATGACGAGATTGTTTGCCTTCGGCACTGTGCCTCTGAGCTACGTACTATCATACGTGCCCATGGTGGAAAAGGCAACGGCTCCGCGAATGAATTTTTCTTAACCTGGAGGAAAATTCTTTGGAATTCCGGGCGTACGGCGAGAGACAAAAAAGGGGGACCCCGTCGGGCTCCCCTTGTCGCTCTGTATTGAGAAACCGTTGCTTATTTGTCCTTGGAGATGTACTCTTTGTTCCCGTTACTGTTGATGTAGTAATGCCCGCCCCGGGGACCCTCATAGATGGTCCGCCCCTTTTCGTCCTTGCCGATCACTTTGTCGGCGGTATCAACATTCGGCGCCGACGGCATTTTCGACTTCGAGACTTTCGTTTTCGACTCTCGCGTCGCTGATTTCTCCCCTGCGGGAGAGCGTTCCCCCTTTGAAGCGCCGAGGGTGGACGACTTTTCCTTCGTCGACTTCCTGTCGGATGTTGTTCCCTTCCCGGCCTTTGTTGCTTTCTCGCTTTTCGCGACCTTCTCACTCTTCGCCGATTTCTCCTTGCGAGTACTCTTTTCCTTCGCAACGGCCTTGTCCTTTTTCGTGGTCTTCGCCGTCACCGCGGATTTGTCCTTCTTGGAAGTCTTCTCTTTCGCCGACGTTGACGTTCCGGATTTCCCCTTGGACTTTGCCGCTGACTTACTCTTCGTATCCTTCTTCTTATCGCTCTTTGCGCTTTTGGCGCCCTTCGTTTTTGTCTTGTCCGATTTCGCCTGCGTGGTGGAATCCTTCTTCCCGCCTTTCGGCAGGGCCGGCGCCGTTGTCTGGGCAGCAAGAATGACGCCTGCGAGCATCAGTACAGTCAGCAACCTTCTCATCGTCGTACTCCAGCGGGTTAGTGGGAAAAGGTGGGCCGGCTACCGGCTCCGTTTGATGACAACAAGAGTCTTGTCGTCAGAGTATTCTTCCAGACTGCCGTGACTCTGCACCTCCTGGAGGATCGCGTAGCAGATTTCCTTCGGGGTCTCTTTCCGGTGTTCCCGAAGAATATGAATCAACCGGTGTTCGCCGAAAAGTTCGCGCCGGTCGTTCGCCGCTTCGGATATTCCGTCGGTATAGAACAGCAGCACATCACCCGGCCTCATGATCGTAAACTCCGTCCGATACTTCTCGTTCGGGAAGGGCCCGAGGATTTGACCGGTGGCGCGAAGCCTCTCGGCCTCGTTCGTCGCCGCGTGAAGCAATATGGGATTACTGTGGCCGGCATTCACGTAAAACACCAGACCGTTCTCGGCGTTGGTGAATTCCGCATAGACCATCGAGATAAAATGTTCCGCAGTAAAGGTGCGGTTGACCATCTCGTTAATCCGGTTGATAAGATGGCTCATCTTTGTCTGAAATTCCACCCCCATGCGGAGAGCGCCGGACACATACAGGGCCTGCGCAGCCGCGGAAAGCCCTTTGCTTGCCGCATCCCCGATCGCAACCCCGAGGCGGTCCTTGTCGTCCTTCACCTGGAGATAATCGAAGAAATCACCTCCGACGATGCGTTCCGGGATCGAGACCCCGTACAGGTCATATTGAAAGAATCTGAATTCATGCGCCGGCAGGATGCTCTGCTGGATCGTCCGGGCTTTGTCGAGGTCCGCTTCGAGCAGCTTCGCCTTCTTTGCGGAACGCCTGCTCATGAGTGACGAGGTCAGCGCTGTCGCAAGAATGTTCAGCGTGTAGACCATGTCATTTTTCAGATAGTCCGCGTTGATCGCCAGAAGATATTGATACAACGGGAGCGACCGGACTTCGATCTTCTCGCCGAACCCCGTGGCCGAGTAGTGCTTGATCCCCTTTTGCCGCAGGTATTTGTTCGTCTCGTTTTCAACGATGGTGCCCCTCTTCACGAGCTGCCGGATGGCGGGATAATCGGAGATCTTGATGCGGAAATTCTTTGAAATCGGATCCATCTCGCCGACCTGATGGATCAGCCGGTAGGTGCCGATTGCCGGTTCAAGCTTCCAGATCCGGCCGCCGCGAATCGGTATCTCCTCATTGGCGATGATATTTTCCAGAATATGCGCCAGCAGTTGATCTTCCGTGCGGAGCTTTTCCTCCGCAAGCAGCTTGATCGTTCGATAGAGTTTGTGTTGATCCATGCAGAGAGGGCTTTCAGGTGCCGGGTGTGGGTTTCTTGTCGGAAGATGACGAATGGCTCAAGACGCTGGGGCGGAGCAAGATGATGACGCCGATGAGGATCAGGATCGCCGGCCAGTAATCCGGGAACCCGTTCATCATCAAGAGAAAGATCGCGGCAATGCCGGTGAGGATGAACGCGGGAATCAGCAGACCCGGCTCCCGTTTTCCGAACAGATACATCACAAAGAGTCCGAGTCCCGGAGCCAGGATGAACGTCGGCCAGAACCGTGACATCAGATCCCAGTCGTAGTTTTGACAAACGAAGAAGAGCGCGGCGTACACCGTGAGAATCGTCGCCGGCATCAGAAGACCGTACTGACGGCGATCACGATAGAACATCGTCAGAAAGATCGCCACCGGCACCAGGAGCACCAGGGGCCAGATATTGGAAAAGTCGATGCGCAAGAGATTGACGGCAAAAAAGAACAGTCCGAGCGCGATCAACATGACTCCGGGCACAATCGATCGCGATGGTCGATGGGATTCGGGATTACCGGTAGTGTCAGTCATGATATTTTCTCTCTCCGACGCGAAGTTGGATGTCGAGATAATCGTCTTTCCGCGGAACAGCGCACGAATACAATGCGCTGTACGCGCAGTAGGGATTATAGGCCTTGTTGAAATCGATCACATAAGCATGGTTGGTATCTTCCTGTTCGTCCCCGACGTCAACATACCTTCCGACGTCGTAGGTTTCGGTTCCGGTGGTTCTGTCGCGGAACCAGACGCTGAGATTATTGCGGTACCGGAGGTAGCGGTCCGCGTCGTACGGCGTGAATTTGTAAACGTTGATCCTCAGCGTGGTCGGGACGCCGTGATCGTCCGGCAGCGTAAATTCAAAAAAGCCGTACTTGAGCTCCTTTCGTTCCTCCCCTTTCGTCCCCATGACCGAGACCGTCTCCGGAACGGCATAGTGATGCAGGAGGGACGTCACCCGGTAGTGCGGATCGATCGGATACCAGTTGATTCCGTGATACGTGATGGTCGTGTCCCTTCGGAACGGCGATGTGTCGTCGTACCGGAAAAAGGAATCCACCTCCGCGCGATGCCTGATGTTGTCGACGACGATCGCGACGCTATCGGACGCCGTCAGCGTCACAAGTCTTCCGCCCCTCCCGCAGGAAGAAACCGCGATTGCGAGCCACGCGATGCATGCGATCGCCCCGGCGAAGAGAAGGACCGATTTACGAACTGAGGACTGACTCATAGACCTCTTCCATCCGTTTCGCCATGATCCCGGCATGGTATTGCCGGTCGAAGATCGATCGCGCGGCGGCACCCATCGACACCCGGAGGGTGCGATCGGCCATGCACGCGAGCAGTCCCGCGGCAAGGGCTTCCGGATTGTCGGCCGGCTTAAGATACCCGCTCGTTCCATCGTCGACCATCGCCGCAATCCCTCCGACATCGGTGCACACGACCGGCAGACCTTCAGCGAGAGCGCGGAGAATTGCCAGGGGGAACGCTTCTTCCGCCATCTCCAGGGACGAATGGCAGTAGATGTCGAAAGCGGGATAGAGCTTTTCGAGGTCGTCCCGGAATCCGAGGAAACGCACCTGGCGATCGAGGTTGAGTCGGAGCGTTTGCGCCTTGAGACTTTCGAGAAGCTCGCCGTCACCGATGATCGCCACCAGAAAATCATGTCGTTGCCGGGCAGCGTTCGCAACAGCATCGATGAGCACCCGGTGCCCTTTGAACTCGACCAGCCGCGCGACATTCCCGATCAGGATGGTCCGCTCGTCGATTCCCAGCTCGGTGCGGATCTGACGGCGCCACTCTGCTGCCCGCTCCCCATGTCCCGGTTCCACGCCGATGGGAATGATCGTGATCTTCTCCGGGGGGATGTGGTCCTCACGCACGAGGACGTCCTTCACCGAATCTGCGTCCGCAACAAAATGTCGCGTGCCGTACCGATTGCGGATCCAGTGCGTGATATTGTGCTGGATGGAGTGCGAGGAATGAACCCCGGCCACATGGCGAGCCTTCGTCCCCATTGCTCCGATTGCCGCAGCGGTCCGGTCGTAGTTCGCGTGACTGTGGACGATATCGATCTGCAACGAGCGGAGATGCGCCCGAAGCTCCCTGCCGACCGCGAATACCCGGTCCATTCCGACATAGGAAACCGGAATCGTGGACAATCCCGCTTCGCTACTTTTACGTAACAACAGGTGGCCGGGATTCGCCGAAACAAAAATATTGTGACCGCGTCGGGCAAGGTAGCGGGCAAGGATCAGGACATAGTCCTCCCCGCCAGCAAAGATGTCTGTGGAATTCGTTAAGAGGATATTCACAAGGAGTGCGACGATGTGGCTGTCAGTCAAGATACGGAGGGAATGCGCGACAAGCAAAGAGAAGGGATCAGGGACTAGGGGTCAGTGCCGGGCGACGATTTTCCTCAAGGCTCGAAGTCGTCCCGGTTAGAATCGAAATCTGTTCAACAAATGGTTAATCTTCCCTTTCAGGCCGAGACGATATCCGAACCTGCCCGCCGTTCCACGCCCCTGATGGTCGACAAAGTCTTCCACGGGGAAATGAAGCAGTCCCAGACCCGCGCCGGAGGCTGCAATGAAGTTGCCGAGACAGGGAGCGCCATGGCGCTCGAAGGGAGGAAGGGCAAGATAGGCCGACTTCCGGACCAGCATGCAAATCGGCCGGATATAGGGATGCGCGCCGGCCTCCTCCTTCGTGTCGAATCCCCGGTCGTTCATGAAGATTTTCTTTCCGACGGCATAGTTCTCCGTTCCGGCATCGATGAGCGCAATCATCGTTTCGAGGAACCCTCCACGCAGCACCTCGCAGTCTGAGTCAAGGAACAGTGCCAGCGGCGTGGTTGCAGCCCGGAGTGCCTGATCCATCGCGGGACCGTGATGCAGATTTCCGGCGTTCGCAATGATCTCCGTTCGGGCGTCGTTCAATGCTTTCAGCTGCCGCAGAAGGTCAACGCTCCCGTCTCCGGATCCGTTGTCGATCAGCAGTACTCGTACCTCCGGATAAAAAGAGCGAAATGATCTCACCGCCCGCTCGGTGAGGTCCGGCGTGCGGTAGTTGACAATGACGGCGGTAACGGCGTTCAGATCCATGAGATCCACTGGAACTCGGGGACTTTGGGACTGTGAGACTCTGGGGCGAAGTGCTTTCTGTTATCGAATCAAAAGCATCCTCCGCACTGCGGAGGAGGATCCAGCTGTTAGTCGATACACGTATACACCGCTTGCCAGGTTCGTTCCATCGAACGTAAACGAGTATCTCCCAGCCGGATATCTGCCGTTCGCCAAAACCGCCACCTCTCTGCCTAATAGATCGTACACCGCGAGCCGCACGTTGCTGTCCATTGTCCACTGTCCCCCTTTTGTTAGCCCCTCGACTCCGCTGTGAACCGCTCCGCTCGGGGCGACGACTCCTCCCACGACGCACTGAATAGTCGTCGTCGGATTGAACGGATTCGGATAATTCTGTTCCAGCGCGAACCGTTCGGGAACCGTCGTCGGTGGTTCGGCGACACTTGTCGGTCCGGACCCGTACGCTTCCAGCTCGTAGAGCGAGTAGCCGTATTGCGTCCCACGCATAATCCCGAGCATCTTGATGTACCGCGCATCTCGATTGACGTACACCGAATCGATTCCGCCATTGCCCGCCATCTCATGGTAGGCGACGTCAAAGACCGCGTTGTCGTTCGACGTGGAAAGGTAATACTCCTTCGCATACGCCGCCTCCCACAGCAGGAGGACATGATCGATATGCGTCGTGGCACCGAGATCCACGGTCAGCCACTGCGGATCGCTAAACGCCGACGACCACCGCGTGCCCGGAGACCCATCGACCGCTTTGTCTCCTTCCAGCCCCGAACCCTCCACGGAAGAGACGGTCACGCTTTTCCTCAAGGCGAGATTCACCGGACGGGGGGGATTGACGCTCACGACTGCAGAGATTGCATTATTCCCTTCCAGAATCTCGTCGACGGCATTGTCCGGGTCGACTTCTGCAGAGACGGTAAAATCCCCGGGCGCTGACGGATGCCAGAAGAAATCGGTCCCCGGGCCACCGTTTGCCTCGAGAAGGGCCATCCCGCACGCCGGGATCGCCTGAGTTGTCGTTATCGACGTCGCGATTTCACTCCCATTGACTCTGAACGAAACCTTGATCGGAGTGCCGGCGGGGATTGCAAGAGCGCTCTTGTTCTTGACCGAGGCGAGAAATGTGACGGCGTCCCCAATGGCGGGATTTGGGGGAACAACTCTCATCGTGGTAATCATGAGATCCGGCCTCCGCCCCGACGACGTCACCGAGACGATTCCGCTCACCGGAAGATTTGCAGACGATCCTCCCACGTGAATCCGATAGTCTCCGGGGAACACGTCGAACGCTTTGATCGACTCATTATAATAGACAAACTCGTCCGCTGTGAGCGTAAACGTTACCGTGGCCGTCTGACCCGCCAGGAGCGAGACCCGTTGAAACCCTTTGAGTTGTTTTGCAGGGAGATCGATCCCGGTGTCGGTGTGCGACAAGTACAGCTGGGCGATTTCGACGCCTGACCGGGTCCCGGAATTTGTCACATCGACGGAGACGGTCACGGGTTCGCCTGGAGCGATACTCGAAGGCCCGATCACGAGGTTTGAATAGGCAAACGTGGTGTAGCTCAGGCCGAATCCGAAGGGGAACTGCGGAGTGATCGCATTTGCATCGAACCAACGGTATCCACCTCCCATATCGCCGTCGGTAAAGTCGTCGTTCCAGGCGGGAAGTTGGGCATCGCCGGTAGGCATGGTCACAGGGAGTTTTCCGGATGGAGTGACTTGTCCGAACAGGACTTCGGCAAGTGCTGTCCCGGCTTTCTCGCCCGGATAGAACGCATAGATCAGCCCCTTGCTGTTTGCCGCCGAAGCGTTAATGCCGCAAACCCCGCCGCTGAAGAGCACGACGATCATGTTTGGATTGACGGCCGAGAGCGCGTTGATCAGATTCTGCTGTTGGCCCGGCAGTGTGATGGAGCCACCCACACGGTCATGTCCTTCGCCCTCCTGATCGGGATCGAGGCCGCCGACAAACACCACGACGTCTGAATTCGCCGCATAGACGCGGGCGAGCGGGAAGCCGCTGGTGTCGCCGGATGCAACAGTGCAACCGACAGCATAGCGCACTTTGGACGCGCCGAGGATTGCTTCGATTCCCGCTTTGGGAGTAACCGGAGCATACGGTGTGACCCAACTGCTGCCGTTCGCATCCGTCCGAAGCGTGGCCGCGTTCGGGCCGATGAGCGCAACAGAGCCGATCGACGGACTCAACGGAAGGATGCCGCCGTCATTTTTCAGCAGCACCAGCGATTTCCGTCCCGCCTCCAGACACAACGCCTGGTGCGGGGCACTCCCGATATCGGAGGAATTGCCGCGCGGCAGCGAAGACATCATCCCGGAAACAAATTTGGTCCTGAGGACTCTCCGGACAGCCGCGTCGATGGTCGCTTCGGTCACCGTACCGGCGGAGACAAGACCAGGGAGGTCGTTCTTGTAATTGTCGGCGCCCATGCAAATGTCACACCCCGCGTTGATCGCCTTCGCCGTAGTGGCGATCGATCCCCAATCCGACACCACATAGTACGGGAAGCCCCAGTCGGTCCGAAGGATGTCCGTCAGCAACACAGGGTTCTCCGCACATTTCTCGCCATTGATGAGGTTGTAGGCGTTCATCACCGAGAATGCCCCACCCTCCTGGACCGCGGTGCGGAACGTCAGGCCGCTGCGCTCCTCCATATCGCGCTTGAACATCAGGACATCGTTGGTATACCGCCCGTTTTCTCGGTGGTTGGCATTATAGTGCTTCACCGTTGCGATGCATCCTGTGGACTGAATACCACGGACGACGTTCATCGTGATCTGTGCATCCAGGAACGGATCCTCTCCGCCGGTTTCCGGGCTCCGCCCGTTGCGCGGATCGCGGTCCAGATCAAGGCAGGGGCCGAGCGCCTGCACTTTACCGAAGCCGAGAAATTCTTCACCCATCGCCGTGCCGACACATTGAGCCAGGTCGCGGTCGAAGGTCGCCGCCATGCCGATGCCGACGGGAAAGCTGGTCGCCTGTCCCACCCGGACGCCATGCGGTCCGTCGGCCATGGTGAATCCCGGAATCCCGAGTCGCGCATTGTCGGCCGTACTGAATGCGTCCGGATTCTGGGCGAGTTGCAGGATCTTTTCCTGCAGCGTCATCTTATTAAGGAGGGAGGTGATCTTCTCCTCGATTGTTTGCGATCGGCATGGTGCAGAGACGCCGGCGAGGAAAATGAGGAGTGATGCGGATAGAAAAAGCCTGAAATGTGTCATGATCCCATTCGTCCTGGAGATGCCATTGCCTAAGCTCCCTAAAAGTGGTTGCCTAGGCTGCCATATTTTTTTCGCCTCTGTTTACATTAAAGTGGTTGCCTAAGCTGCCATGTTTTTTCGCCTCTGTTTACATTAAAGTGGTTGCCTAAGCTGCCATGTTTTTTCGCCTCTGTTTACGGCCTCAGAATTGGATTTTTTGCCACATTAAAGTGGTTGCCTAAGCAACCATGTTTTTCGAACTGGCCCGGGTTCCAAGCCACCCTGCCCTCCAGCCCCTCCTCCCCGCGTTCTCTCCCCGTCAACCTATTCCAACACCGGTGGGGGCGCGTCTTCCCCTTCGCGGAAAATGCTGATCGCGAACCAGACCCCGAAACCGATCGCGGCAGCACACGCAAGGAGCCCCAGTCCCTGAACGATGGTCCCGAGCACTTCGGCGGACGTCGGATCTCCATTCAGCAGCCAGTTCCAATCGTGGATGAGGCCTTTGGCAAGAAGGCGGAGCTTCTTGTACGGTGCGTCAAAAATGTAGACGCTCACGTTTACCAGGTTCTCCCCCAACCAGAACAGCGGAAGGCCGATCCACCGGCGGTCCTGACGAAACGTGACATACACTGCCAGTCCCGGCAGCAGAACCTGCGTCAACGATCCGCCAAGGATATAGATCCATGTCCCGAAAATGCGAAAGAGGAAGTGCCCGCCCTCATGGATAAACAGATCGATCCAGTCGACGACAAAAAGGATGAAGGGCGGCCGGAACGCCGTGTTCGTCGGATCGTATTCCACGGCGAGGATATACAAGAGGTAGCCGAGATACGAATAGAGCAGCAGTTTCAGGACAAGGAGAGCGTGGCGCATGGGTCGGTGGCTTCGCAGCGGATCCGATTCTTAACCGGGAGTGTTTCCCAGCTTGGCGGTTTCGTGGAAGAAGACGTTCATCCCTGTCGACGGCGGCACGATCTCCTGTTGTCGCAATAATGTCACGATCTGCCCCCGGTGATAGGAGGAGTGGTTCACAACGTGCAGCATGGACTGCCAGTACAAGTGCTTCTGGATTTCCCCCTTTGCCGTCTTCATCTCGAAGATTTCCTGGAGTTTCTTATCGGTCAGACTGCTGAGAAATTTTGCGGTATCAAAGCCGACTTTCGTCCAGACCTGCTTGAGTGCGGCGATAGTCGGGGCGTGTTCCTGCTTCAGGAATGGCTCGACGGTCGCACCCGACCACCGCTCATACCAGACCTTCTCCGCCCCGACAAGGTGCAGCAGCGTATTGTGAATTGACGAGTGACTTGTCTGCATATCCCTTGAAAGCTGCTCCTGGGACAGCGGGCCGAGCGCGTCAAAGAATTTATTCGTCGCCCATGAGTTGTATGCGAACAGCTGCCGCATTTCCTGCGTCGTCATTGTCTCCTCCGATTGAACCTTCCTTCACATCAGCGCGCTCCATTCCGTCGACACCACGACATGCAGCGCGACGGCGGCGGCGAACAGCAACATGGTCCCGCCTGCGAAACGGTATACCCAGTTGATAAAATTGTCCGAGAGTCTGGCCCTGAAAAACACCAAGAGTCGCATCGCGACTAAAAACCAGACGAACGTCCCGGTCCCGAAACCGACAGAAAACAACAGGTTGTCCTGAACCGAATACAACAACCAGTGATTTGCCTGGAGGAAGCCGACCGTGGCGACCATCGACGGGAGAAAGGCCGGTGAGGCGAGATTCGTGATTGCCATCAGCAGGCCGAGGAAGAACGGTGATGTGTGCCCGAGCTTCTTCGCTCGCTCCTCCTGTTTGCGCTCGCGCTGTTCTTCCACCTGTTCTTCATGCTGGCGCTTCTCGGGAAGAAGGAATGTCACTCCCAGAAAAATAAGCACCCCGACACAAACGACCTGAAAGAGGAGCGGGAACCACCGGCTCTCGGCGACGAGTTTATTCACGGTGACAACGATGGCCGACGACGCGAACGTCGCAGCCAGCATATACACGACATCCATCAATGCCGCAGCGAAGACGATTTTGAGAGCGGACGTGAAGAATCCCGCCAGCACCTGCCGGGTCGCCGCGAGACTAATCGGGCCGGGAGGCATGGAGAGAACAAAGCCGCCCGCGATACCAAGCAGGAGAGAAGAAATCATGAGACCTTCTCCTTCAGTCGCGCCAGGGTCTCCAGTGCTTTCAGTGGCGTGAGGGAATTCACGTCAATGGAGCGGAGCTCCGCGCGGATGGGATCTTCCTGGGTTTCGAACAGCGTGAGTTGGACGGATGGAGTGGTACCTCTCCCGCCGGCTTTCCGGCGCACAGTCCCCTCTTCCTCTCCCTGGAGCGAGAGTCCTGATTGTTCAAGATTCTTCAAAACTTCTTTTGCCCTGTCGGTGAGCTCACCCGGGAGGCCGGCCATCTGCGCCACCTGGATGCCGTAGGAGTGATCGGCAAATCCCGCCGTCACTTTGTGAAGAAAGATCACCTTGTCGTCGTACTCGCGCACATCCACCTTGAAATTGCGGATCCGGGGAAATAGATCGGCAAGCTCGTTAAGCTCATGGTAGTGGGTCGCGAACAGCGTGCGGGCGCCGACGTGATCGTGAAGATATTCCGTCAGCGCCCATGCGATGCTGATCCCGTCGAAGGTACTCGTCCCGCGACCGACTTCGTCGAGGAGAATCAGGCTTTGCGCCGTCGCGGTATTGACGATATGCGCAGCTTCGTGCATCTCGACGAGAAACGTACTTTCCCCTGTCGTGATCTTGTCGCTCGCGCCGACGCGGGTGAAGATCTTGTCGACGATGCCGATGGAGGCCTGTTGCGCGGGCACGAACGATCCGACCTGCGCGAGAAGGACGATCAGGCCCGTTTGCCGGAGGAAACTTGACTTCCCGCTCATGTTCGGTCCGGTGATGATCTGAATCTGGTCATCGTTGGTCGACAGGTGAACGTCGTTCGGCACATAGGCTTCGCCCGCAGGCAGCAGTCGCTCGATCACCGGGTGTCGTCCGGCCGTAATGTCGAGACGGGAGGAGGTATTGACGTCCGGACGGACGTAGTCAAATTCAATTGCGCACCCTGCGAATGTGAGGTAGCAATCGACGGTCGCGATAGCGCGCGCATTTTCCTGAATGTCGCCGGCACACCCCGCGATCGCGAGCCGCACTTCATTGAAGACCGTCGTCTCGAGGGCGAGCAGCCGCTCTTCCGCGTGGAGGATTTTTTCCTCCTGCTCCTTGAGTCCGGGCGTCACATACCGTTCGGCGCCGGTCAACGTCTGTTTTCGGATATAATCCGCGGGGATCTTCTCCTTGTGCGCGTTCGTGATTTCGATATAGTATCCGAACACGTTGTTGAAACCCACTTTCAGAGAGCCGATCCCGGTCCTCTCGCGCTCTGTCTTCTGCAGGTCGGCAATCCATTTCTTTCCACTGAACGCGAACGAGCGGAGTTCATCGAGCTCAGGGTTGTAGCCCGTTCGGACCACGCCGCCATCGTTCAGCGCTGCAGGGGGATCGGGTTCGATGGAACGTTCGATGAGGTCGGAGGTTTCTTTCAGAGGATGGAGAACGGAACGAAGGTCTGTCAGGGCGGGGGAGTGAACGGGGGCAAGGGCGGTCTGGAGGTGCCCCACGTCCAGCAGGATCCCTCGCAAGGCGACGAGATCTCTCGGCGTCGCGCGTCCCGTGCAAATCCGCATGTTCAACCGCTCAAGATCTCCGATCCGCGCCAGGATGTCACTGATTCCCCGTCGCAACGGTTCCGATCGGACGAGTTCCTCGACCGCATCGAGCCGTGCGACAATGTTCTCCAGCACCTTCAACGGCTGGCCGATCCACCGTTTGAGAAGCCGGCTCCCCATGGGTGTCCGGGTCCGGTCGAGGATCCCGAAGAGACTTCCTTCCTGTGTCCCGTCGGACGACGAGGAAATCTCCAGATTCCGCTTAGTCGGGGCATCGAGAACGATATACCCTTCGATGGTGAACGGGCTGATCTTGCGGAGATGCAGGAGGTTTTGCTTTTGCGTTTCCTGGAGATAATGCATGACGGCGCCGGCAGCGACAATGCCGATGCCGAATTCATCGATGCCGAAGCCCTTCAGCGTTTTCGTCCGGAAGTGCTGGAGGAGAAGATCGTATCCGAAGTCGCGGTCAAAAAGCCAGTCGTCGATTTTGGAATAGAGCCCGCTGAAGGAGTTTTTCAGGAGGTCGATGAGCGATTGCGCATCGCGCTTCTGGACCAGGAGCTCGGAAGGCGCAATGCCGGCCACCTGCTCCGGAAGATTTCGAAACGGGAATTCCCCGGCCGAAAATTCGCCGGTCGAAGCATCGACAAACGCGAACCCCACAGTGTCGTCTGCGCCGGCGATCGCATGGGGAAGGGCGATTGCCGCGAGATAATTGTTCTGTTTTTGATCGAGAACCTTGTCGGAGAAGGCGACGCCGGGCGTGACGACTTCAATCACGTCCCGCTTCACAATCCCTTTCGCGAGCTTCGGGTCTTCAAGTTGTTCGCAGACTGCGACACGGTGGCCTGCCTTGAGGAGCTTCGGGAGGTACGCGTCGAGGGCGTGATGGGGAAACCCTGCGAGGGGAATGTCACCTGCTGCACCGTTGCCCCGCCTGGTGAGCGTGATGCCGAGGACGCGCGAGGCAATCTTCGCGTCTTCCTCGAACGTCTCGAAGAAATCCCCCATGCGGAACAGGAGAATGGTATCGGGGTATTTCGCCTTGACCTGCGCATACTGCTTCATCAACGGCGTGGGCATCGGGGGGCTGCGGATTTGGGTCCGGATGAATGCCAATTGCTACAATTAAGAAAATAGGGGAGGGAAATGCAATGAACGGAAGGCGCTGAATCGCGCGGCTCGCAGGGAAAACGGAGCATCGCTTCCCCTGGGAGCCGCAATGGGACGGTGACTCAGGAGCGTTTGACGTTCTCCGGTCTCAGCGAGCGGACCGTTGCCCCCGTCTTCCACATTTCTGATTCACGCAGGACCTTCAGTTCTTTCTCGAGTTTCTCGCGATAGTCCGGGGCGCTGCATGTATCGAGCACACGCCGCGACTCCACGCCCTCGACGACATCACGGTAGAGCAACTCCATGAGAGGACGAACGGCCTGCTCAAATCGGGGCGCCCAATCCAGCGCGCCGCGTTGCGCCGTCGTGCTGCACGCCGCAAACATCCAGTCCATGCCGTTCGCACCGACGAGTGGATAGAGGCTTTGCGTTGCTTCTTCGACCGTTTCATTGAACGCTTCGCTCGGCGAATGACCATGCGCCCGCAGCACGTCATACTGCGCTTTCATCGCGCCGGCAATCGCGCCCATCAACACCCCGCGTTCGCCGACCAGATCGCTGTGGACTTCGCGTTCAAATGTTGTCGGGAAGAGATAGCCCGAACCGATCGCGATGCCGAGGGCAATCACGCGCTCCTTCGCCCTGCCGGTCGCATCCTGGTGGATGGCGTAGCTCGCGTTGATCCCGCTCCCCGCGAGAAAATTCGTCCGCACCGTTCTCCCCGAACCTTTCGGCGCAACGAGCACGACATCGACGTCGGGAGGCGGCACGACGCCCGTCTGATCCTTGAACACGATGGAGAACCCGTGCGAGAAATAGAGCGCCATGCCTTTCTTGAGCTGCGAACGAATCGCAGGCCAGTGCTCTTTCTGTCCGGCATCAGAGAGCAGATATTGCACCACCGTGGCCCGGCGTACGGCTTCCTTCATGTCTTCGAAGAGCGTCTCGCCTTCCTTCCATCCGTCACGCACCGCTTCCTGCCATCCCTTGCCGCCCTTCCGCTGCCCGATCACAACCTTGACGCCGTTGTCTCGAAGATTGAGCGACTGCCCATGCCCCTGCGGTCCGTATCCGAGAATCGCGACGACTTCGTTCGCAAGGGTCTTCTTCGCCTTCTCGATCGTGAATTCTTCCCTCGTGACAACTTCTTCCTTCACGCCGCCGAAATCCATCAGTGCCATATGCCGCCTTTCAACGATGATTAATTATCCATTCCAAATTTGAAAGTTTATCCCGTCTCCCCTTCCCCCGTTCTCCCCATCCCCCCTTCGCGCCCGTTCACACCTCTCCGTGAAATTCCCGCTTGAGCGCCACGCGGCCGGTGCGTGCGATTTCCAGAATCTTAAACGGTTTCAACATCTTGATGATGGCGTCGACCTTGTCTTTTCTTCCGGTTGCTTCAACCGTGAACGTCCCGGGGCTCATATCGATGACTTTGGCGCGGAAGATTTCAGCGATCTGGATCATCTCCGATCGCGTTTGCGGGGTCGAACGAACTTTGATGAGCACGAGCTCTCGCTCGACAAATGAATCAAACGTCAGGTCGACGACCTTCACCGTGTCGATCAGCTTGTTGAGCTGTTTCAGGATCTGTTCGATCACCTGGTCGTCACCGTGTGTCACAATCGTCATGCGGGAAACGGTTTCGTCTTCCGTGGGACCGACAGTCAGGCTGTCGATGTTATATCCCTTCGCCGCAAAGAGTCCGGCGATGCGTGCGAACGCGCCGAATTTGTTTTCGACGAGGAGAGCAATCGTATGCTGGGTCTGAATGTCAGCCTGCGCTGCGGACTTCGCGCCGCGTCCTTCTTGCGTATGAGCCATTGTCGTTGTGTCCGTTTTGGTTTTCTTCGTTCTCTCCCGTCTCCCCTTCCCCCTTTCGCGCGATGGGGAGAAGGGGGGATGGGGGGATGAGTTCGCTATAGATCCGTCACAGCACCGATGCTGCTGCTCGAAACCTGCTTCGCATACTTCGCCAACACCCCGCTCGTGTAGCGCGACTTCGGCGGCTTCCAGGCTTTTCGACGCCTGGCAAGTTCGGTCTTCGAGACGTTCAACTGCAGCAGATGCTTTTCAGCATCAATCGTGATGCTGTCCTTTTCCTTGACAAGGGCGATGACGCCGCCGACAGCGGCCTCGGGCGCGACGTGACCGACGACGAGTCCGTATGTCCCTCCGGAGAACCGTCCGTCGGTGATGAGTCCCACCGACGAGCCGAGTCCTGCACCCACAATTGCCGACGTGGGGGCAAGCATCTCACGCATGCCAGGGCCACCCTTCGGTCCTTCATAGCGGATAACGAGAACATCGCCCGCCTTGATCTTCCCGGCAAGGATCGCCGCGAGGCACTTCTCTTCCGAGTCATAGACGCGCGCAGGACCGGTGATCACCGGGTGAGCGACGCCGGTGATCTTTGCGACGGCGCCTTCCGTTGCAAGATTTCCCCGCAGAATTGCGAGGTGTCCATCCTTGTGGACCGGATCGCTCCACTGATGAATGACCGACTGTTCTGTTGGCGGAGCATCGGGGACCTCCTTCAGCACTTCTTCCACCGTCTGGCCGGTAATCGTCATGGCATCACCGTGCAGTAGGTTGTGCGCGAGGAGCATCTTCATGACCTGCGGGACCCCGCCGGCTTCGTGAAATTCGGTGGTCACGTATCTGCCGGAAGGCTTTAGATCACACAGCACGGGAACCTTCCGTCGGATTTTTTCGAAGTCGTCCAGCGAAAGCTTCACCTTCGCCGCGTGCGCAATGGCAAGGAGATGAAGAACGGCATTCGTGGATCCTCCGAGCGCCATGACAACAGCGATTGCGTTTTCGAATGCCTTCCGCGTCAGGATGGCGGAAGGCCGGAGATTCGTTTTCACGGCATTGTACAACGCCTGTGCGGCCAGCGCGGTGTTTTCGATCTTGGCAGGATCGTCGGCAGCCATGGTCGACGAATACATCACGCTCATCCCCATCGCTTCAAAGACCGATGACATGGTGTTGGCGGTGTACATCCCGCCGCAGGAGCCGGGGCCGGGACAGGCATTGCGTTCAATTGCGGTGAGTTCCTCGTCCTTGATCTTGTGGGCGCTGTATTGCCCGACCGCTTCGAACACGCTGACGATGGTCAGATCCTTCCCGTCCAGCTTTCCCGGGCGGATCGTGCCGCCATAGACGAACACGGCCGGAATGTTCATCCTTGCAATCGCGATCATCGCGCCGGGCATATTTTTGTCGCAGCCGCCGAATGCCATGACACCGTCCATGCTCTGGCCGCTGCAAACCGTTTCGATCGAGTCGGCGATAACCTCGCGGGAAACGAGAGAATACTTCATCCCTTCGGTCCCCATCGAAATGCCGTCGCTCACCGTGATCGTGCCGAACACCTGCGGCATCGCCCCGGCCTCGTGCAATTCCTTCATCGCCCGGTGGACGAGGATGTCGATACCGACGTTGCACGGAGTAATGGTACTGTAGCTGTTCGAGACGCCGATAATGGGTTTGGTAAAATCCTTGTCGCCGAATCCGACGGCACGGAGCATGGCACGATTGGGTGATCGCTCGACGCCTTTCGTGACGGTTTCGCTCCGACGATTCAAATGCTCTGCATCATTCATTGACGATATTCCTGAGGGAAAGGGTGCCCGTAGGCGTTCAGCCCCGGAGTGGAAATCCGGAGTGCGCTCCCGGGAAAACGGTGACCTGCGGTTGCACCCTTCTCGCTGATTGTGACAGGAGCAAGGAGAACCCCGTCCTTGGTGACGGACTGGTCGCTTATTGCGGGAGGCAGGGGTGATTGCCAGCCGCGGAATTTCTTGTATTCACGTGGAGTGAATGACTAATATGGAATATAATGAAAAGCGGGTGCCAGTCAATGGGTAACGGTACGTGGAATTCAACGGCGATCATTCCATTGCATTTCTACGCTCATTTATCGTATCTTTTGTACTTGAATGAAACGCCCCCATCACGACGGTCCTTTTTTTGATCCTCAGGTTCAAGAGCCGTTCAATTCGATCCAGTCAGGAGAGCACATGAGCACGACCATTGAAGATGTCATTGGGAGAGAAATCCTCGATTCACGCGGCAACCCCACCATCGAAGTGGATGTCATCCTTGAAAACGGAACGCTCGGAAGGGCGGCCGTCCCGAGCGGGGCGTCGACGGGTGAGAACGAAGCCGTGGAATTGCGCGACGGCGACAAGGCACGATACAACGGGAAAGGCGTTCTCACGGCGGTGGAAAACGTCAACACCACGCTCGCGGAGAATGTGGTCGGGCTCGATGCGCTTGATCAGACCGAGATCGATGCGTTGATGATCGGGTTGGACGGCACGCCGACGAAGGCGAAGCTCGGTGCAAACGCGATCCTCGGTGTCTCTCTTGCGGTCGCGAAGGCGGCGGCGAAGACGCTGAAGGTCCCCCTCTATAAATACATCGGCGGCGTGAACGCCAAGACACTTCCCGTCCCGATGATGAATATCCTGAACGGCGGCAAGCATGCCGACAACAATGTCGACATCCAGGAATTTATGATCGTCCCCGCGAATGCCCCCACGTTTGCGGAAGCGTTGCGGATGGGGACGGAAGTCTTCCATGCGCTGAAATCCGTTCTTTCCAAGAAGGGCTATAATACGGCCGTCGGAGACGAAGGCGGATTCGCACCGAACCTCAAATCGAACGAAGAAGCCGTCGAGGTCATTCTGGAAGCGATCCAGAAGGCGAACTACGCCCCCGGCAAAGACGTCTTTATCGCTCTCGATCCTGCCTCAAGCGAATTTTTCGAAAACGGAAAATACGTCTTTGCGAAGTCCGACAAGTCCTCCAAGTCCCCCGATCAGATGGTGAAGTTCTACGAAGCGTGGGTGAACAAATACCCCATCGTCTCGATTGAAGACGGCATGGCCGAGGCGGATTGGGATGGGTGGAAGATCATCACTGACACGCTTGGCAAACGGATCCAACTTGTCGGCGACGATCTGTTCGTCACGAACACCAAGTTCCTCCAAAAGGGCATCGAGATGGGTGTCGCGAACTCGATCCTGATCAAAGTCAATCAGATCGGCACCCTTACCGAAACGCTGGACGCAATTGAAATGGCGAAGACGGCAGGATACACCAGCGTTATCAGCCATCGTTCCGGCGAGACGGAAGATGCGACGATCGCGGACATTGCTGTCGCAACAAACGTCGGCCAGATCAAGACCGGCTCCGCGAGCCGCACCGATCGGATCGCGAAGTACAATCAACTGATCCGGATCGAGGAAGAGCTCGGCGACTGCGGGATTTATCCCGGGCTGGCGATGATCAAAAAAGGACACTAAAGAGGACGACGGAACCCCTGCCACGCGTTCACCGCAGACGGGGGTTTCGGGTTTTTCACACCAGGGAGCACTCATGGGCAGCAGCATCAAATTCGGCACCGACGGGTGGCGCGCTGTTATTGCTGACGATTTCACATTCGCCAACCTTGACCGGGTTTCGCTCGCGACGGCGCGGTACTTCAAGAAGCATAAGAAGATCCGGAACGGGATTGTGATCGGGTACGATGCGCGGTTCATGTCGCGCGAGTTCGCCGAGCGATCGGCACAGGTGCTTGCGGAAAACGGCATCAAGGTGAAGTTGGCCGCGACGATCGTCAGCACGCCGATGGTCTCCCTTCTCACGAAACTCGACAACGCCGCGGGCGGGATCGTCATTACGGCAAGTCATAATCCCGCGAAGTACAACGGCTTCAAAATCAAAGGCGACTTCGGCGGACCGGCGCATCCCGAGATGATCGCGAAAGTGGAAGCGGACCTCGGGAAAGTGATGAAGCTGAAGAACGTCCCGGCGCCAAGGTTCTCCATTGACCAGCTTGTGGAGAAGAAGAAGATCGTCAGAATCGATATGCGGCAGCGGTATCTTGGGGATCTCGCCACAAAAATCGATCTCAACAGGATTAAGAACTCCGGCATTCGCATCATCTATGATGTGATGTACGGAGCCGGACAGGAGGTGCTGGATGAGGTCCTCCCCGGCATCCGACAGATCCACAACATATTCAATCCTTCCTTCGCCGGCGTCAATCCCGAACCGCTCGCGTCGAATCTGACGGAGTTGATGCGGACGATCAGCGCCGGGGGATACGACATTGGCATCGCCACGGACGGCGATGCGGACCGCATCGGCGCGGTGGACGAGAAAGGCCATTTCGTCGATTCCCACAGGATCTTCTCCCTCCTGCTCAAGTATCTGTATGAGCAGAAAGGACTGCGTGGCGACGTCGTCAAATCCTTCTCCGTGACGCAGATGGTCGATGATCAATGCAAGAAGTACGGCCTGCAAATGCTCGAGACCCCGATTGGATTCAAGTACATTTGCCGGATGATGACCGAGCGCGACGTGCTGATCGGCGGGGAAGAATCGGGAGGCCTCGGCGTGAAGGGACACCTTCCCGAACGCGATGGGATATTCCTCGGGCTGATGCTCTGCGAGATCATGGCAGTCCGCGGCAAGAAACTCAGCGAGCTTGTCCAGGAATTGATGGATGAATACGGGCAGCATGAATTCAAACGCATCGATCTCCACACGACGGACCGCGAGAAGACAATGATCATGCGCAAGTACCAGAAGGGAATCAAGGAGATCGGAGGCTACCGTGTTACCGGACGGAAAGACACGGACGGATTTAAATTTTTCGTGGAGGGTGGATGGGTGCTGGTGCGGGCATCTGGGACCGAGCCGCTGATCCGTTTTTACGCCGAGGGATCGAGCGTCAGCATGGTGGACCAACTCTTGCAAGCAGCGACAAGCCACTGACCACAGGTACTCTGATGCAATCGGTAAATCTCTACAACATCATGCCTGATGGGACGGTGAAACAGGTCAATCCGTTCACGGGCACGGAGGTCTGGGCGGTCCCCGGTCGAAGAAGCAAGCCGATCACCAACGAATCTCCGGAATCGACCGAACGACTGGATCGCCATACGCCCGAGGATTATTGCAGTTTTTGTCCGCCCCGCTACTACGAGATCCCGCCGGAGAAATCCCGCCTCATCCGCTGGCCCGACGGTCGATGGGAACGGATCGACACCTTGCCGCCGGACAAGTATTTTGACACGACCGCCGAATTCCGGCGGAGCGGCAACATGTTTGAAATCGTGACGCTGGACTACTGGCGAAAGAACTACGCCTACAAGATCCCGCCAGGTCGCCAGCGGTGGCGGGAAGCGTATCTCGCCAATCCGACAGGGCTGAAACACATCACGGATATCATCCGGTACAAACTTCACCAGGAAGGGAAGACGGACGACCAGATCGAGAAGATGCCGTTGAATGAGAAGTTCGCGATCGCCGACGCCTTCTTCGGCGGGGGACACGAGCTGGTCATCGCAAAGCGGCATTACCGTGAAGATGCGCAACATGTGACCGATCTCTTCGCTTCCGGGGACATGATTCCCGAGGAGCACTTCCGCTACTTCCGCTTCACGATTGACGCGGTGCAGGACATCGCGTTGAATAACCGGTACGTCCGCTATATCAGTGTGTTCCAGAACTGGAGGCGGCCAGCGGGAGCGTCGTTTGACCATCTCCACAAGCAACTCGTCTCGCTCGATGAGTGGGGCGCGTCGATTCAGAATCAGATCAAGATGCTGCGCGAGGACGGAAACGTCTTCAACGAGTTCGCCGCCAACTTTGCCGCACACCACAATCTCATCTTTGCGGAGAACGACTTTGCGATCGCCGTTGCCGGCATCGGTCACCGGTATCCGACCATCGAGATTTATTCGCGCTCGCAGGCCGGGCGACCGTACGAACACAATGACGATGAGATCCGGGGCGTTTCGGATCTCGTGCATGCGATTCACGCAGCGATGGGGTCTCAGATCTCGTGCAACGAGGAGTGGTACTACACGCCGATCGACGCGGTGTACAAGATGCCGTGGCACATCCTGATCAAGTGGCGCGTCAACGTGCCGGCGGGCTTTGAAGGTGGGACGAGCATCTTCATCAATCCGCTCACGCCGATCGAACTCCGCGACCGTCTCGTCCCGAATCTGTACAAACTCCGGGACGATAAGCGGATCGCATGGTTGCGGCTTGCCGAAGAGTGTCGCGTCGATCCGAATCCGTTGAAGTATTATATCAAGTAGGTGCTCCTCAGAGCATTCCACGGCCGCCACGAGCGGCCTTTTTTTTGCCTTGGACAAGTTCCAGGCATGGGTGCCCGGGCAGCTCTGATGCCAGGGAAAGACAAGGCAGCCTGGTTTTCTGTCTCAGAGAACATTAAGATGGTTGCCTAAGCAACCATGTATTTTTTCAGCATTCGATACCCGGTCCGAGGGTTCTCGAGTTGAACATTAAGATGGTTGCTTAGGCAACCATGTATTTTTTCAGCATTCGATGCCCGGTCCGAGGGCGCCCGAGTTGAACATTAAGATGGTTGCTTAGGCAACCATGTATTTTCTCAGCATTCGATACCCGATCCGAGGGTGCCCGAGTTGAACATTAAGATGGTTGCTTAGGCAACCGTGTATTTTCTCAACAGGATGTAGCTATTCCCCCCTCCTCGCTTTATCCCCTTCCTCGTTTTTCGTATCTTATGAGCCTATGATCTCCGCAACCAACATCTCCCTCCAGTTTGGCGGACGGGTTCTGTTCAACGACATCGCATTCCGAGTTGGTCCACGTGACCGGATTGGGCTGGTCGGTTCGAACGGTGCAGGGAAGACAACGCTCCTCCGGATTCTCGTGGGGGATGTCGAGGCCGATTCCGGAACGGTGAACAAGGCGAAATACGTGTCTGTGGGCTACCTTGCACAGGAAGGGACCACGACGCGCGGACGAACGCTTTACGGCGAGGCGGAGTCGGTGTTCGGCGATATCATCGACACACAACGGCGATTGGAAGATGTCCACCTGAAAATGGGTGAACTCACCAATCATGAGTCCGACGAGTTCCGCGAACTCCTCGACCTCTACGGCGAACTGCAGCACAAGCTCGAGTCATCCGACGCCTTCCGTATGAAAGGGGTGATCGAGAAGGTGCTGAAAGGACTCGGGTTCCGGGAGTCCGATTTCGGGCGCGACACGGGGGAATTCAGCGGCGGCTGGCAAATGCGGATCGCGCTCGCGAAGCTTCTTCTCCAGCAGCCTTCATTGCTTCTGCTCGACGAACCGACGAACCACCTCGACCTCGAGTCTCTTCAATGGCTCGAAGAGTATTTGCAGTCATATGAAGGCGCGCTGATCATCGTCTCGCACGACCGACGCTTCCTTGATACCATCGCGCAATCGATCTACGAGCTGAGCATGGGAACGCTCTCGGAATATAGCGGCAATTTCACCGCGTATCAGGAACTGCGTGCCTTGCGACTGGAGCAGCAGATCGCGGCGTTCGAAAACCAACAGGCCCAGATAAAACAGACGCAACGCTTCATCGAGCGTTTCCGGTACAAGGCGACGAAGGCACGGCAGGTCCAGAGCCGGATCAAGATGCTCGAACGAATGGAGCTGGTGCAGCTTGAGGATGAGGAAGGGGCGATCGATTTTACGTTCCCGCCTGCGCCCCCTTCAGGGAGAGTCGCCATGGAGCTTCTGAACATCGCGAAGCGCTATGGCGAGAACGTCGTGTTTGATGATCTCTCCCTCGACATTTATCGCGGCGACCGCATCGCATTTGTCGGAGTCAACGGCGCAGGAAAGTCCACGCTGTCGCGCATCATCGCCGGCGTCGAACCCTTTGACGGCGGCGCCCGGAATCCCGGACATAATGTTATCGTTTCCTATTTCGCACAACATCAGGCAGAGGAACTCAATCCCAGCTTCGACGTCATCCAGACAGTCGAAGCTGTCGCGGCGGGCGAAACCCGCCGGCAGCTTCGTTCGCTGCTTGGCAGCTTCCTCTTTCACGGAGACGATGCGTTTAAGAAGGTCGGCGTATTGTCAGGCGGCGAAAAGAGCCGGCTGGCGTTGGCGAAGATGCTCCTCGTCCCGGCGAACCTGCTCGTGATGGACGAGCCGACGAACCATCTCGACATGCGCTCGAAGGGCGTTCTGCAGGATGCGCTCGATGACTACGACGGAAGTTTTGTGATCGTCTCGCACGACCGCGATTTCCTCGATCCGATCATCAACAAGGTGGTCGAGTTTACCTATGGGAAGATCAAGATTCATCCAGGCTCCCTGAGCGAGTATCTGGACAAGAAGAAAGCGGAACGCGAAGGTCAACCGGGTTCCAACTCCTCAGCCGCCCGGGCTGGTGCGGCGGCGGGTGAAAAGGAACGGAAGCGCCAAGAAGCCGCGTTCCGGCAGGAGCGCTATCGCATCACGAAGCCCATCCAGGAGAAGATCGACGCTGTCGAACGGACCATTGCCTCGCATGAATCGGAAAAGACCGAGATCGAGCGACGCATGGCCAATCCTGCGTTCTATAAGGACGGCGAAAAGGTGAAGGCCACCGCGGCACGCTACAAGGAAGTGCAGGAACTCCTCAATAATGACTATTTCCGGTGGGGCGAATTGACGAAACGTCTTGAGGATGCGCTGGCGTCGTTTGAATCGAAGTCGTCGGCTCTGGGCGACGATCGGTCAGGTGTCAGCGGAAAGGACCGGACAGCGAATGCAGCGCGGTGAAGAACTCACGCTCACGCTTGAATCAGCGGCGTTCGAGGGAAAGAACATCGCCCATCTCGACGGTCTCGTTGTGTTCGTTCGGGGAGGAGTCCCCGGCGACACCGCACGGACCCGCCTCACGAAAATCAAGAAGCAGTTTCTGGAAGCGGATTTCGTCGAGCTTCTCTCGCCTTCCCCAGACCGCGTGGATGCTCCATGCCGGCATTTCGGCCCCTGCGGCGGCTGTAAGTGGCAGCAACTGGCGTATGAAACCCAACTGACCATCAAACGTCAACACGTCGTTGATGCCCTCGAACATCTCGGGGGCTTCAACAACATCGAGGTGCAGCCGGTTCTCGGCGCGCGAACGACGTTCTACTACCGCAACAAGATGGAATTCTCGTTCGGCCCGCGATGGAGGCTGTCCAACGATCCGGACGGCGGGATGGACTGGGCGCTGGGATTGCATCTCCCCGAACGATTCGACAAGATCCTGGATCTCGACGATTGCCGGCTGCAGTCGGAAATCAGCGCAGGCATCGTCAATTTCACCCGCGACTATGCCCGCACGAACGGACTGGCGATCTATTCCACGAGAGACCACTCCGGCTATCTGCGGAATCTTGTTATCCGGGAAAGTCGGCAGACATCCGAACGGATGGTAAATATTGTCACCGCCGAAGATCGCCCCGAGACGTTACGGGAGTTCACGGCAGCCCTCCTCGCGCGATTTCCTGAGGTGACTACCGTCGTCAACAACATCAACCAGCGGAAATCACAGGTTGCTGTCGGGGATTATGAGAAGGTCTATCACGGCCCCGGATACATTACGGAGTTGATCGGCCCACGCAAGTACCGGATCTCCGCGAACTCCTTTTTTCAGACGAATACCGAACAGGCCGAACGTTTATACGATGTCGTGCGTCACTATGCCGGGCTCACCGGAGCGGAAATTGTCTTCGATCTTTATTCAGGGACCGGCACGATTGCGCTTCATCTCGCCGACATGGCGAAGACGGTCGTCGGAATCGAATCTGTCGAACAAGCGGTGTCGGATGCGCGGAGCAATGCAGAATTTAACGGCGTGACCAACTGCACGTTTCTTCAGGGAGATTTGAAAGACCGCTTGACGAAGGATGCCGCCTGGCTGGGAGAAGTTCCCCATCCGGATGTCGTGATCCTCGACCCTCCGCGAAGCGGTATGCATGAGAAGGTGGCACTGCAGGTTCTCACGCTCCGGTCGCAGCGCATCGTTTATGTCAGCTGCAACCCCGCTACGCAGGCACGCGACCTCAAAATCCTCACCGGCGATGGCCGCTATGTCATCCGGGCTTCGCAGCCGGTAGACATGTTTCCCCACACCTACCACATCGAGAACGTCGTGCTGCTCACCGCCGTTTCCCGATAGCGACGGTCCTAAACGAGCCCCAGGGCGTCGAGCAGCGCCCGGTAGTCTTCCTCTAATCGCTCGGTCTTCGCCGCGTTGTACGCAAGGGAAACGATGACGCCGTGGACCGTCGACACTTGAATGAACCGCCAGTAGTAGTTCGATTGGACGGTGATCTTCTCGTCTTTCCAGACGGCGGCGATCGATTCCGGATCGACCGCGACCTTTCCATGGTTCGGCAACGTAAGGACTTTCAAAGCCATCGTCTGATTGCTCCCTTTACCGGTTCACTCCTTCGCCGCTGGTTCGAATTCCACCACCGCGTTGTTCCTCTTGACGATTTCCATGATCCGGTCACGCATGCTCGTTTTCACTTCCTCCAGCAAGCCGGAGGCTTCGGCCTGTGTCTTCGCGACGGTTTGAAGCTGATGCATCGCCGAGTCGCGGTCCGCGATCGAAATCTTGTTCCACCAGCCATCCTCATCCTGAAGAACCTTGTAGGAATCCATCGTCAGCGACAGAATTTTCGGCGGAGGAAGTTCCGCTTCGACCCGAAGAGGGTTCCTGCGAATCGTCAGACGGAATGGCTGTCGCAAATCAACGCCCCCCTTGGCTGTAAACGCCGCCTGGAGGTGCATCGTTTTCGTGCTCCCCATCCAGGTATGGCTCCAGGAATAGTCTACCAGAAGCTGCCGCGCCACCGTCGCAAGTTCCAGGATGGGAGTATTCTGTTCGATGACGATCGTCTGATTGATCCTTACCTGCGGGGTGACATGAAATGCCTCCTTGATCCCTTCCGCCATCGCAGTGGCAAGATCTGTCGGGATCTTCATGAACACGACATACGCCCCGACGCCGGCGCCGATCAGGAGAATCACCGCGAACAGCGTGGCTACGATGCGGACTCTTGGATGCATAGAAGGAATGGTGGTGTGGATGGACGACTGGTCGAAGAACTCCATCAAGGTAGCGATTCAGACGAAGCTTCACAAGCGGCGTGCGGGAGTGGGGTTCCTTTTGGCGTCAAGGCTGCGTAGATTTCGGCTTGAATTCTCAGTCGACCAATGCGAGGATCGCCATGAAATTTCTTGCACGCGAGAGGGGAGTCCCGGGTGTTACGCCAGAGTCTTCTGCGGCGCATTTGAAGGCGGAAGCGGAGAGCGGTCCTATCCATGTACGAGCAGGGGATTATCCGAGAAATCTATTTCGCCCGAGGATCGCACGAGGCGGTGATCATTCTTGAATCTTCCAGCCTCGAAGAAGCGCGTACTGCGCTTGGCCGGCTTCCGTTGGTGCGGAACGGTATGATCGCCTTCGAACTTGATGAGCTGCTTCCGTATGATGGATTCTCCCGGCTTGTCGATCGCCAGTAGCCCTCAGATCATAGTTCTCAAATCATGGCTGCTTAGGCAACCATCATTTTGCCGGTCCGAAAACATGGCAGGCTAAGCAACCATCTTAATGTGTAATTGAGCCCTATTTTGAGGCCGTAAATAAAGGAGAGAAACTATGGCAGCTTAGGCAACCATGTTTTCTCCCCTCCGAAAATAAGGCAGCCTAAGCAACCATAGTTTTCATAGTTTTCCTACAATAGTGTCCCGCCGAGGATAAGCCCTGCAAAGGTGAAGTAGATGACCAGACCGGTGACATCGACAAGCGTCGCAACGAACGGGGCCGATGACGATGCAGGATCGAATCCGAATCGTCGAAGCGCAAACGGCAGCATCGAACCCGAAATCGTCCCCCAGATGACAACGCCGACGAGGGAAAGTCCGACCGTGACCGCCACCAGAAGCCAGTGGGGACCGTAAATGTCCGTGAAGAGCGTCCATGTCGCAATCCGAAGGAAGCCGATGGATCCCAGAACGCTCCCCAATACCAGACCGGACAGAACCTCTCGGCGCATGACCGTCCACCAGTCCCTCAGCCCGATTTCGTGGAGTGCCATGGCCCGGATGATCAATGTTGCAGCTTGCGATCCCGAGTTGCCGCCGCTGGAGATGATCAGCGGGACAAACAGCGCCAGGACCACGGCGCGGGCGATCTCGCCTTCAAAATAACCCATCGCTGTCGCCGTCAGCATCTCTCCCAAAAAGAGAACCACCAGCCATCCCGCCCTCTTCTTCGCCAGCTGGAGCAACGGCGTCTTGATGTAGGGATAATCCAGAGCTTCGACGCCGCCGAATTTCTGAATGTCTTTGGTGTTCATCTCTTCAACGACATCAAGGGCGTCGTCGATCGTCACAATTCCGAGGAGAAACCCGTCGTTGTCGACGACCGGGAGCGCCGAGCGGTCGTAACGCTTGAAGAGCTCCACGGCGGTCGATTTGTCATCCGAGGGCGTCAGTCGGACAAACGCCTCATCCATGAGCTGCGAAACAAGATTCTCCAGCGGGGTGATCAGTAACTCCCGCGTATGAATGTCATCCGTCAGCTTTCCGGTCGTATCCACCACGTACACATAGTCCAGTTCCTCGACTCCTTTGCCGTGTTCCCGGATGTAGGCAAGAACCTCTCCAACCGCCCATTCCTTCGATACGGCGATATACTCCGGCGACATCAGTCGACAGATGGAGTTCTCGGGATAGCCAAGCAGGGTTTTTGCGACGGCCCGTTCATCCGGAGAGAGGAGTTCGATCAGCTGCCGGACGATGGGGCCGGGCAATTCCTGGAGAAAACTGGTCCGGTCGTCCGGCGCCATCTCGTTGAGGATGGAAGCAACAGCGTCGTGCCCGAGAGCGTGAAGAAGAGCCTGTTGTGCAACGGGCTCCAGGTATCCGAAGACGGCGGCTGCATTCTCTTTTGTAAGCAAGCGGAAGACAATGGCGCGTTCCTTCTTTTCCATGTCCTCCACAACGTCTGCGGCTTCGCTGGGGTGCCAGCTTTCGAAGACTTCCTTCAGCGTGGCAAAGTCCCTCTTTTCGATAAGCTCTTCGATTTCCGGTACAATCGCACGACCGAGCATAGAGTCGCTCTCCTCTTAAACCGGTGATGCATCGATTCGTTGAAGCGGAGTCCCTCCACGCGAAGCTTTCCGGGATCATGAACCTGCCCGGTCGCGGAGTGACTCATCGGCATGTTCCATGCTACCGATTTCCATCTTCAAAAGCACCGGACTCAGAACCGTCCGTCCGGTTTCGCTCCTTCCGGGCGCAGCGATCCATCCGGGCCGGAAGGTGGAGTGATCGAAGCCGATCACGATACAGATACCGATTCGATCAGGGGAGCGAGTCTTTGAGGCATGTCTCCGGACACGCAGCAGCCAGGGATGGGAGACGAAGGGATATGGTTCACACCAGGGCGTGATGGGACCTGCGCGGCGAACTTCCGTTTTGGCCAACGATGCGTTTGAATTCTCGAAGATTGAAGTCTGTGTGAACTCCCTGTGCACCCCCAGTGCTTCCGACACCCGCTCGAGTCGAGAAGAACGCTTCAACTCCCACCCCCCCTCCACAAGCGTTGTCACGCAGGCGGAGGCAATGACCCCACGCCGAATCCCCCCCTTTGCGGGTGACCACAACGAAAGATCGGAGGCATGGGGAATGACATACACTTCGAAGCCGCGGCGAAGTCCCATCGCTCTCAATCTGTTGACATGGCATTCCGCTTCGCAGCCAGAGCAGCGAAGTCCTTTCGGTTCAGGGATGGCCTCGCAGTGATCGTCCGGGTGTTTTCTCATGCAGCCCGGGACCAGAACCGCCTTCGCCATCGTCTCATCATACTCGGCGCGAAACGCACGGTTCAGGATCTCCGCCCCGACCATGTTCAGATGATATTCGACCCGCGATCTCATGCAGGAGACCCGGTCTTCTCTCCATCGATACCTGGTTGCGTGGTCATGCCGGAACCGATCGACGCTCGCGGTGTATTTTCCGAGCACCTCTTCCGAACGCGCGGCGAACCAGTCGGCAAATGTGAACACGCCATCGCGAATGCGCCCATGCTCCTCGAGCGGGAGCGTGTCCCAATACGCCCGCCATCGGACGAACCGGAGTGCCTGCTCCCGGAATTCTCCTGTCGCATCGAGCCAGCGGGCGAGTCGATCGGCTTCCGGAAGCATCGGGAGTGAGGGCGGGTGAACTGTTTTCTTCCAGGGAAAAAGAAACATTGTTATCAACATCCCCCGCGCCAGGTCGATGGCGGGTTTGATCGCCTGGTGTTTCTTTCGCCACTCGGCCATGCGTGCCAGCAGGACAAACGGCGCCCGTCGTGTCGCCATCGCGTATCCCCCGTACACCTTCCAGAGCAACCCGAAGGAAAGCAGCTCGAGAACGTATTCCCCGTGCGCGCGAATCAGCTCGAGCCGATAAGTCCCGAGATAATGCATGTAGGAGTGGACAAACGGAGATACTGCTCCGTCCGCCCGGCTCAATACTTCATCGGCAAATTCCCGAACTACGCGATAATATTCCTCGGAATTCTGACTGCCGGCTTTCAGTGAATAGGTTGGTATTTCCATTCCGTCCCTCAGCATTCAACGAGTGGTCCTTTCCAGGAAAAGCAGGCGGCCAGTCGCGGTCGCGACCCACCGGGTGCCTTCGTCGCTCTCCCACCGCCGGACTAATCCTCGTGAAGCAAGATCATCGAGATTCTTCCCTGTCTGATCGACATCAAGACCGGCGTCGTGTGAAATCCCGTGGGTCGATCGGAGAGCATACTTTCCTTCGGTCAACGCCTTGAGAACCGCCGAGGAATTCTCGTCCAGAGGGAGAGCCTTCTCTGCAGCCGGTGGGGTCCGGCCCCATTCGGCCGGTTCCGTCTGCGCCTCGAGAAGGAAGGCCAGATTCGTTGCTGTCTCACGAACGTGTTTTCGAAGTTCCTCGACATCTTGAAGCACTTTATCGGAAAGCCGGCGGATGAACGCCGAGGACGAAATGGCCGCAATGAGGCAGAACCCGGAGAAGACAAAGAGTTTTTCGTCATCGTTTGCGCTCTGCGCCAGCAGCGTGCTCGATATCATATTCAAGAAAAGAGGAACGAGAAGCGAGGCCGCAATACCCGAGAAGAGGCTTCGCGTGAGAGAATGAGCATCGCGGTTGCTTCTTTTGTCGAGGAGATGATTCACTATTCCCCCGAACCCTCCCGCCAGCAGCATGATTGCCAGGAGCGTGAGATTATGGTTCCACATGGAAGTTCCCTGAAGGTGAATGTTTTTCGGGTGGGTGTTTTCGGGTCGATGTTACTTCCGTCTAAAACCCTGCGACGTTCCTCCGAGGACCGCGAGACTGACGGCAAAAACAGCACCGCCGGCGCCGGGGGAACATATGTCTGCGAGGAGCAATACGGCAACGGTCAGACAGACTGCAATGAAGATGACTCCCGCAATGGTTCCTTTCATGCGCCTCTCCTGGAGCCAGTGAGACCTTGTTTATCGACGATGGATACGGTGAGACAGAAAAGTACCGCCGGAATGGTGAAGAATCAAGCGCATTGGGTCAGGGTTTCCCGTCGAAATACGAGAGAAGAACGCATTGATTCCATTTTCTTGCTTTTCGCTCAAATTCGATGTAACCTCCGGAAGAACCTGAAAGGCCTCGCTGAGAGTCCGCGTTTCTTGCCTTTGCGGTGCTTCCCCTCCGTTCCACTCTGCTACTGTTCTTTCGATGTCTTCACTTTGATCTCGATCAACTCTTACCATCGGGAGAGACTCTCATGGCACGTTTCCTCCTTTTCCGATCGTGGGCCCTCATAGTTGTATCTCTGACCCTCTTCAGTCTTTCCTGCAAGAAAGACTCCGCTCCTTCCGGGCCCGGGCCTGCCACCCCATCCTCATTCGGACAACTCATGGTGAACCCGGCGGGGATCCTCGCCGGAACCGCAACGGATGTGACAATCCGGCTGACGGTCCCAGGCGGCATCTCGCTTGTCGACTCCACCGTGAAAGTTGTGAGGCTGAATTCTTCGGGTGAACAGATCGGGAGCCTGGCCGCCCTGTATGATGATGGCTCGCTGGCCCACGGTGATGAGATCATCAGAGACAATGTCTACAGCACCATCATCACGCTTACGGAGCCCGCTCCCGGCGAGGTGCGTTTCCGCGCCATCGCCACCATCAAAAGCCCGACGCCGTATGTGACGAGTACGTCCTCCGATTATGTTCTGCCTGTGTACAGGAGCGTAACAACGCAGGACTTCGGCGTCATGAAGTCCACGTACGATTCGTCCGAATTCAAGATCAAGCAGTTCCTTGCTGCGCATCCTGCGAATCTTTCGGCTGTCGTCACGCAGCTCTCCACCTGGCTTCAGACAAAGCCGGAGGTTGCATCGGTGGAACAAGGCGACGGTAACAGCATCCTCATCCGGTTCGCGTCGGGGCTCAACGGAGGAATCATCGTTTCCCAGCAGGACGCGAACGGGCACATCGGCACGCGTGGCGGGTCCGGGTCCGATCAACAACGCAAGGCTTCGAAGAGCGTGCCGCTGGTCAAGCAAACCACGGGAACCGTGCGGAGTTCTGGGCTAGCCAAGGTTGCGACGCCCGGTGCAATCGATCCGAATGTGATCGGGAACCGGAACGTTCTGATCTACGCACCCTTCGAAAACGTGTTCCCCAAGAACGAACGCACATCGTTGGAGGCGATTCTCCACAATTCAGGATATGAATTCTCCGTGACATCATACGTCAATGGTGCCGCGACCGTCCGAATGTTGTCGCACTTGACCGACTACGGATTCGTGATACTCGCGACGCATGGGGCGATAGGCAAAGAGTTTGGCACGGGGGAGATCCTGGACACGAGCGCGGCGATCTTCAAGTCAACGTATGGTGCCATGCTCGCCGGCGGGGAAAACGCGCAGCTAGGGCTTTGGGAAGACATCGTCATCGATTGGGGATGGGTTTTTAAGACTCGTGAAACTATTTACTCTATTCGCTATCCATTCATCCGGAATCTGGTCGGAACGTTTCCGAACTCCGTTATTTTGAACAATTCGTGCCAGAGTACGATGAACCCGAATCTCCGCGACGCCTTCCTGTCGAAAGGCGCAAAGACCTATTACGGGTACAACAAAGTGGTGAATTGTGATTTTTGCGTGAAGAATGCTGATACCCTCGCGAAGCGCTTGTGCACGGACCTGAAGAATGCTGGTGACGCATATGATGTTGCGAACGACCCGACGTGGCCGAACGCAACCTTCATGCTCATGGGAAGCACAGACCTCCACTACGCCGATTCCCTCATCAACGGGGACTTCGAGTTCGGAAAGATTGATGGGTGGACGAAGTCCGGCGACGGTCGAGTCATCAGTCAGCTTGCCTCTGTTTCCCCGACGGGAGGGAACTCCATGGGCATCATCTCCACCGGTTTGGGTTTCACCACCACCAGCGGGAGCATTTTTCAGACGTTCCGTGTGACCCAGGGACAAACGACGTTGACAGTGAAGTGGAATTTCCTTTCTGAGGAATTTCTGGAGTATATCGGTTCGACGTATCAGGACTATTTCAACGTGGTCGTCAAGAATGCGAGTGGCGTGGAGAATGTGCTCCTCGATCGAACGATTGACGCTCTGGCATCACAGTTCGGGGCCTCGAAGACCGACCCGGGAACATTGATCAGCATGTCGCCGGATATTGTTTTCGACAGAGGCGGTGTGTACATGACCGGATGGCAAACCGCGACCTTCAATCTCAGTCAATATGCCGGTCAACGAATCACCCTGATCTTACGAGCGGGGGACGTCGGCGACAGTCTCTATGACACCGCGATCCTGCTTGATGATATCACCGTCCAATGAACGTATGCATGAGGGCCATGCCGGCACTCCTCGTTGTTGCTGCGGGCATGGGGTGTGTCGCCGCCGACGGGTGACTTCACGTGTCGTATTATCGTGTCGGAAAGGGGGTGACACTCGCGTCAGGACGAGTCGATTCCGTCGGTATCGAGCGGTGCCTGCGCAAGCCATTCCAGGGTATGACCGATAGGATGCGTCTCCCCGGTCGACGCCGGAGGATAACGCCTCTCAAAGAGACCGAAACAGTCGTGGAAATTGTGTTTGATCAGGAGACCGCGTTCGAGTCGAAGCATTTTGGCAGGATAGCGATAGACCGGGTCGTTGTCCCCTTGAGTGGGTATTTTGTTGGGAGGGACAACGATCCGGCCGTCACAGTATTACTCGACCGCCCCCAGAAAAAACGATAGGAAAAGCAGGAGCAAAACCACGGTCGTGATAACCGTGAAGATCATGTCGTCCTGGAAGATGAACGCAAAGATGGCAACCGCAACCCTCATCACCGGGGTGGCAATGAGCGTCAGGAGTCCAATCGCGATGATCGCTTGCCCTTGGAACTGGGCGACGCCGTGAAAAACGTCCGCAATCGTATGAGGGAATTCCGCGTGCATCGACGTCAGGAGCGACAATTGATCGGACGACAGAAGTGATTGCGGATGCTGAAGGAACATTACAACAAATCCAATCGAAACGAGGATGAGACTCGTAACAACGCCGACGCGGAGCAGGGTGCTGATGACCAGCTCTACCTTCCGCACCCGGGCATCTTCGATGGAGACGGCGGCATCACCGGATTTCGAAATGTCGTTCATCCTCGGATCCCTTTGAGCAACATCTGGATCGAAACCCAAAGCAAGACAACCACAAATGCCAGCCGGATCGTCGAGCTGTGCAGACGTCCCAGCAGGTGTGTCCCCAGGGTCGCCCCGATCAAGACGCCCGTTGCCACCGGGGCCGCAATGAACGGATTGATATCGCCCCGAATAAAATAGAGCCCGGCGCTCGCTGCAGCGGTGACTCCGATCATAAAATTGCTGGTCGCCGTCGATACTTTGATCGGAAGCCGCATGGCGAGATCCATCGCCGGAACCTTCAGCGCACCCGAGCCGATGCCGAGCAGACCGCTCATCAATCCGGCGAAGTACATCAGCACAAATCCGATCCGGGTTCCGACGACGCGATACGGGACCAGCTTCCCCAGTGCCTCGTCATGATAACTGCCGTGCAACCGCAGGTAGTCTGCGAGTGGCTCAACGATCTTGGACTCGTGCTCCTGCTCCTTTCTCTTGCGAAGCATCATGAGCGAGGAGTATCCCATGACGAGGCCGAAGATAATATAGAGCCATTTCCCGACCAGGATCCCGGCCACGTATGCCCCGCTTATTGCCCCGGCGGTCGTGGCAATCTCGAGAACCATCGCAACGCGAAGATTGGTCAGACGTTCCCGAACGTATGTCGCCGCCGCTCCGCTTGAAGTTGCGATGACGGACACAATCGACGCGCCGATCGCAAACCGGATATCGATCCCAAAGAGAAGCGTCAGGACAGGGATGACAATAATCCCGCCTCCAAGTCCCAGCAAGGACCCGAACAATCCAGCAACAACGGATACGAGAAAGACAAGGAGAGCGAAAAGAAGCGGAGTCATGAGATTGCGTAATATAGGGAGTCGGCGATTGCCTCGACTGAAATATAACTCTTCTGCGAGTCGAAACCAAGAACCAATCAAGGAGATGGTAAGACGAAGAAGGTGGCCTGGCAGATTTCACACAGAGGGACGTTGATTTCAGTTCCCTATGGATTCTCCCGAGCGGAAACGTGGGATCCATCGCCCGAGCAGGATGGTGTACACATAGCATCCCACACAAAAATTCAACAAGGATTCAAGTGCCGCGCATATTCCCAGAACGATGCCCATGACGAGGCCTGATGTATACCAGTGGAAAAGGAACGCCAGGGCAATGCTCACGCTGAAGAGAAGTCCGACCCCTGCCGCGAATCTCTTCGGTGCAGCATCTGTCAATCTCGGTGAGCGCGCCAGGATCCTTGTAATCCGATGCGCGATCGATCGAAGAGGACTATAGCGAGCGTAACCGAACGACCGTAAGGCAAAGTCTCCTCCAAGTCCCATCATGATGAGGGGTGAACGTAAGGCCAGGGCAAGAACAGTGAGAAGGAGGACAGCCGCACCTGTGAATCTCGCAATATTTTCATCTATTCTGTTCGGAGAAACCGGGCAGAGCAGTTCTAGCGTATATGTCATAATTCCTCTATCATTGATCCGTTCTTAAAAAAAAAGCCCTTCGTCGTTACTTCGACGAAGGGCCAGCGAACACTATCGTAGTCGATTAGAACACGACTCCTTCCCCCTCGCGAAGACAGAGCGATCCGCGTGCACAACAACAGGTACAGGCAGCCACGATCGGCCCGATTGCGATGGAAGTTAAGGTGATCATATATGTCATAATTTATCATAAACCGATTGCCTTGTCAAGCAGCCATTTCAAAAGCTAAAAGTGGTTGCCTAAGCTGCCATGATTTTTCCCCTGTATTGACGGCCACAAGATGACGGATTTTGTTCGATTAAAGTGGTTGCCTAGGCTGCCATGTTTTTGCGTGGTTGAATCCTGGCCTCAACCCGGATGAAAGATCGCTTCCCACCCTTGTTCCTCGCCCGTTTCACGCCTACATTGGACGAAGCGCCATGCTCACTCAACTCATCGAACAAATCCCGCGGCTGAAGAGACAGTGGCATCGATTCCATCATCTCTTCACCGAGATCGCTGTGCCGGCAAGAGTAACATTGCTGGAGCCCGGACAGGTCGCGCGGAAAATGTTCTTTGTCCGGGAAGGATGCCTTCGGGCATTCTTCCGCCATCGTGGAAAGGAAATCACGTATCAGTTCTTCTTTGAAGGAGATGCGGTCGCCTCCATCGAGAGTTTTCGATCAGGGGAACCCAGTCCGATCGGCATCAAAAGCGTCGAACCGTCCACCCTCCTGGTGCTGCAACGCCCGGGTTTCGAAACGCTTCTTCGAGAAGTCCCCGAACTGAAAGACGTCCTGTTAGAAATTGCCTTCCGGAGGTTTTCTGACTATGCCCGGCTCTTTCACGCATACATCCGGGACTCTCCCGAACAGCGCTATGCTGCTCTGATGGAAGAGAATCCCCGCATCATTCAACGCATTCCCCAACAATACATTGCTTCCTTCCTCGGGATCACCCCGGTCTCTCTCAGCAGAATTCGTCGACGGCTCACTCCGCATTCGCGTCGGCGCAGGCCATAAGAACCCGCCGCAACGAGCAGGATGATCCCTCCGGGATCTTCGTTTTTAACAATTGTTAAGAACAACCAGCGCGGACTCTCCGTCTACGAGAAAGAGAACGGAGACCCGCCATGACGACAATATTCGGTCCGCATTCCCGCGCAGTTGCGACAAGATTTATCCGACTTGACACCGCCCGGTGCAGGGCGTGCTGGACGTGCGTGGATCTCTGCCACAAACACGTCTTCGGCAAAGTCGACTTCCTCGGCCACCGCCATGCGGTCATTTCACAGTCTGAGCAGTGCACGGGGTGCCTCAAATGCGTGCAGCGCTGTGACACGATGGCCTTGCAACAGATCCTCACCAAAAAGGAGGACTCAACAATGGCTCCCATCGTCGCTCAGAAACCTTTCAACAAGCGCGCGTTCATATCCGTCGCGATGTGCGTCAGTGGACTCGCACTTCCCGTGTCCGGCATCATGAACCACTCCCTGCAGTTCGAGCCGTGGTCAATCGCCCGGCACCTGTGGATGTCCATTCATAATATGTCCGCGTTGTTGTTCACAATCTTTCTGCTGTGGCACATTGGCCTGAATGGGCGGGCGCTGGGCCGGCACCTCCGGGCGATGTCCGGCGCACTGTTCAGCAAAGAGGTGACGTTCGGGGTCTTGCTGGTGATTGGCGTGGTGGGAGTGTTCTCACTGCATTCGCTTCTGGCGCGATGAGCGCCGCCTTAGCGTACGAGCGTCTTCTCGATTCTCCGGTCCGGAATGAGCCACATGATCGCCACCACGACATAGATGCCGTAGGCGACCCAGGCGTTGAGAAAAGCGAGCGGGATGGCGACAAGATAGAAAACGACGGAGATCTTTCCTTTGAAGTCATTACCGATCGCAGTCGCGATCACGGAAGTTGCGCCGTGGAGAACGATGAGCGCTCGGGAAAGAATGTAATAGGCAATCGCCGCGAACAGAAGCACAACGCCATAGAGGGCGACCGGGAGGGGCGCGAAGCCGTCTCCGCCCACCCACCCTGTCACGAAGGGGATAAGAGAGAGCCAGAACAACAGATGGAGGTTTGCCCAGAGCACCCGGCCATCGACATGTTCGCACGCCTGGATCAGATGATGATGGTTGTTCCAATAGATCGCCAGAAACACAAAACTCAGAACATAGCTCAAGAACACCGGCGCCAGCGGAGCAAGCGCATCCCAACCTACGCCGTGCGGCACCGTCAGCCCCAGCACCATGATGGTAATGAGAATGGCAATGACTCCGTCACTGAACGCTTCAAGTCTTCCCTTGTTCATGATAGGTATGGAGTGTGTTCCGGTGTTTGTGATGCGAAGCTTGAACTTAGGAACGATTCTGATCACATACAATAAATGCGTCGACCCTTTGAATGGACCAGCGTGCATCGAGTGCAACTCCTTTTTGCGGGTGCCGCATTGACCCTCTCCGGTTGCGTGGCGAGCAGCAACTTCTACAGCGGAAGAACGCTGGAGGAGAACAGCTTTTCATTCGGGTTCGGCGCGGACGATATCGTTCTGGCCGCGTCCGATCCGGGATTGACGATCTCGAAAGAAAGACCGTTCGTCCCATCATTTCTGGCGTCCTACGGACTTCCGTGGCGCATGGAAATCGGCGCGCGTTACACGCCGATTCGCTACGGCGAACTCACCCTCCGTCATCAAGTCAATCCACGATCCTTCGACGCGTTTGATCTGAGTCTGAATCTCCATTACGCGGCCCTGTTCGGTGCTTATTCGTACCTGCGGCATGGATTGACCGTGAGCAAGAATATCTCGGAGTTTGAGCCATACGCGCACTACACCGCCTATCACTACGTCGGTGGTGCGTCGTCGGTGTTTGAGGACAGCTTCCTTTCCGGTGTCTCTGCAACCCTCATCAATAACAATCGCGCGATCGGGCTCGGCATCGCCCTCCCTCTCAGGCAGGCAAAACTATACCCGGAAGTCAACTACCAGTACTTCGGGGGAGATCTTTCTCACGGGCTCTGGCATTTCGGTGTCGGAATACGAATTTATCCCGGTTACAAGTCCGCCCCCCATTAACCCTGCTTCGCTTCGCCGTCATGATCGTCAACTCTGATTCATCTGCAGTCGGAAATGTCGGGCAAAGATGTTGGACGCTCAGCGTCAAGAACATCCGTCTCAACAATAGCCGATGCATCCCTGACGAATATCGCGCATCGGGTTGCGTGGAGATTCTTCTCCTCGAACGTTCTCCGCCCTTCTGGCGTGCTCAAATCGCAGTGGAGGAGGTCACGGCAGAGAATGGTACTATGACGCGCGCGGAAGCGTTCGACAAAATCCTGGACCGCCGCATAGGTGGCTTCTTTCGCATCCTTTTCGGAGGGATTGTTCATCCCTTTTGCGGCACTGATTGCTAAAACACCGCCGGTCACCGCCCCGCAGACTTCCTGAAGACGGGAGATGCCGGCCCCGAACCCGGTCGAGATCCGGATGGCATCCTCTTTGGAAATTCCGAGCTGGGGAGCATAGGTTGAGAACACGGCTTGGGCACAATTGCATCCCTTTGAGAAGCACTCGAGCGCAGCATCTGCTTGTTTAGACATGTGAATTCCCACTATTATGCAAGGAAATTGAAGGTACCAAATAGATGCGAATCCGAGCGAAATAGTCAAGGTCCTGCCCACAAGCCAGACTAACGTGCCAGACATACATGCCAGACATGTGTGCCAGACACACATGCCAGACTTGCGTGCCAGACACACATGCCAGACTTCTGTGCCAGACACACATGCCAGACTTCTGTGCCAGACACATATGCCAGACTTGCGTGCCAGACACACATGCCAGACTCTTGTGTCTGGCTTGTGTGCCTGACTTCGCAGGTTCCGGTGTACTACTTGTTCCTCTGCTGCCGATAGTTCTCGTACTGAATCTCCTTTTTTGCCCTCTTGGCATCCACGCTGTCGCTGCTGAGAGTAGAGGTGTATACGCTCAGCCGTTGTACCTGGTCCTTGACTGCTGCTCCACCTACACCCGGTTGGGCAGCTGCAGGGGAGTTCATCAATACCGCGCGCGCCTCGGTCAACGTCCGCGACGCTTCCTCCCTGTCGCCCTTGTCCAAGGCTTCCATTGCTTTGGCCACGCCGCGTGTCGAAACCGCAACGTCAACCTTTGCCTGCTCGGTGAGGTCTCTCCGCTGTTCCACGACTTGACGATCCTGTTCATAATTCACCCTCGCCTCGACCGAGCCGAGATCTTGAGCCTCTGATCCCCCGGAACGAATCAGCCTCGCGTGTGCGACCGTCAACTCTCCTGCGCCCGGAGGGACATTCAATTCGAGGATGATGTCCCGTGATTCTTCGGCATAGAGATCACCAACGCTCACTCCCACCGAAGATCCCTCAGCGTGATGGTCATAGCCGATGACGTCAAGTAACTGGACCCCGTGCCCCAATTGAAGTTCGATCGAAACATTCTGAGCGACGACCTCCGACAATCCATCGAATTCCTTTCGCAGCACGGAAGCGAGATTCCTCGAACTCTCAAGGAAATAGTAATTTCCACCGCCATTCTCCGACAGGCCGACCATGAGATTCTCGTTGTAGTCGAGGCCAACGCCGATGGTTGTCAACGATATCGATTGCGCCCGGTGTCGACGCGCGATTCGTTCCAACTGCCCTGGGTCTGTGATTCCCTGGTTCGCCAGACCGTCCGACAACAGAATCACCCGATTCACGTCCCCCCGTTCGATGTTCTTCTCGACTTGACGAAAGCCCTCCTGCATTCCTCCGCCGAGATTGGTCCATCCGCGAGGCGTAATCTCGTTAATGAGGGTTCGTATCTCGTCCTTGTCGTTACCAACACAACTGGCGGGTCGAAGCACGTCGACTTCATCGTCGTAGATGACGAGGGAAAATCGATCATCGCTCTGGAGTTGGTCCACGAGTGTAACAAGCGCGGACTTCGCATAGGTCATCTTCGATTCCTCGGACATCGAGCCGCTCCGGTCAAGCACCACACACAGGTTCAGCGGATGTCGTTCCGGTCGATGATGAGCATGCCGCGTCGCAAGCGAAAGACGGAGGTACACGCGGCCTCCGTCTGTCGAGACCGCCGGACAGTTGATGTTACCGTGGAAGAGGATATCCTTCGGAAGAGACGATTGCGCCGGCGCGCCGTTGGCGCCGAGGACCGCGAGCAAGAAGATCGAAATGGATTTCATATGGACTCCTTTCTGTGCTCATTGATCCATCGCGCCGAGAAAAGGTAAATCCCCGTACGATCCTGATGCCGAGGCAGGAACCCTCAGTGAAGCTGTCGAGATCTTCTACACTCGATGTGACTCGAAACAGACGATGATTCACAATTCTCAGCGAAAAATGGCTCCCCAGTCGGTCCGATTATTGACTTTCTCTCTCTCCTCGCGTATTTTTGTCCACCATCCTCCCGCGCTGTGAATTCCCGCACGTTTTGCAAGAGGATCATGCCTCGAGCGTACCTTATCGCTGCGTTAGCAGCGTGGGTGACGGCGGCATCAGCCACTCCGTCACCAAAGTCCATCACAGCGATCCGGGTGAACACGCCACCGGTCTTCGATGGACGCCTCACCGACACGCTCTGGCGCCACGCCAAACCCGTCAGGGATTTCATACAGTTCGATCCTCAGGAAGGGGCCGCGCCGACCGAGACGACGCTCGTCTATGTCGCCTACGATGACCGCGCTCTTTATATCGGCGTCTGGTGTGACGATTCCCACCCCTCCGGCATCGTCGGGCAGCTCACCCGTCGCGATCGATCAACCGAAGCAGACCGCTTTACGATCATGATCGATTCGTACGAAGATCATCAGACCGGCTTTGTCTTCTCGACGAATGTGTCGGGAGTGCAGAGCGACGGCATCTTGTCACAGGATGGCAACGTCTATGATCTTACCTGGGATGCCGTCTGGCGCGTCGCTGTTGCGCGCTCACGGCGGGGGTGGACGGCAGAATTTGAGATTCCTTTTAACGCCCTTCGCTTTGCGACAAGTCCAAACGGCGCGTACCACTGGGGGATAAATTTCCGGCGGTACATCAGCAGGAAGAAAGAAACGGATGAATGGGTCATGGTTCCGCGGACCGAGCGACTCCAGATCGAGAAGTGGGGGCATTTGCTCGGCTTGCGACAGATTACACCGCCGCTTCATCTCGAGATTCAACCGTATGTTTCGGGGACGGCGATTCTGGAATCTGCCGGGAACTCGTCAGGGACGCCGGCAACCAACCAGGCGCGCGTCGGAGGAGACATCAAGTACGGCATCGCGCGCAATTTCACCTTTGACGCCACCATTCATCCGGATTTCGGCCAGGTGGAAGTGGACCAGGCGGTTCTGAATCTCACTGTGTTCGAACCGTACTTTCCGGAAAAGCGCCCATTCTTTGTCGAGGGCGCACAAATGTTCGCCTTCGGGACCAGCGTCGATAATACGTCGATGCCGCTGTTTTTCTCGCGACGCATCGGACGCACTCCCTCGGGCAGCTACGGCGTGTACGCCCCTTCCGGAGGAACCGTCCTCGAAAACCCCCAGCTCACCAGCATTCTCGGCGCGGGGAAACTGACCGGCCGCACCGCGTCCGGGTTCTCCATCGCCACCCTTGCAGCAGCAACGGAGCGCCAGACTGCGACGGTGAGCGACTCCGCCGGCATGAAGACGACATTGGAGACGGAGCCGAAATCACTGTACGGCGTTCTTCGGGTGCGACAGGATTTGAATTCGACGTCCTGGTTCGGCTTGATGGGAACTGCGGCGGGACACCATGGGACGATGCCGGCGATTTCCGCAGGTGCGGACTGGAATCTTCGCTTTGACGACGGAGGGATGACGTTCGATGGCTATCTCTCCGGCGCAAGAACATCCGGATTAACGGACCGGGACGGCACCGCAGGCCGACTTCTTCTTTCGCGGATATCGGCCACGCACTGGTTCTATGTGGTGTCGGCGGATTTCGCGTCTTCGCACTACAATCCGAATGACCTCGGATATTTCGCCCGGCCTCACGACCGTGGAGGATATGGCCAGCTCTTGTACCGTGAAAATTTTGCAGCAAAACCGTTCCTGCGCTACAGCCTTTCAATCGTACCGGAAGCGCGATGGAATTGGGACGGGGCAAAGACCTTCGAGCAGGTGGAAGCGTCGTTCGGTTGCGACTTCACGAACTTCTGGCAGGCCGGGATGTCGATCGCCATTCAGCCGCCCTCCTTCGAGGATCGCGAAAGCGGCATTGTGGGTCTTCGCCGGCGTCCTTCCGCGCAGATGATCGATGTCCGCATCCTTTCCGACAGCCGTGCCCGCTTTTCGGGAGTGCTCGATGCAAGTTACGGCATCGACAGCCATGGAAAGCGTTCATTCTCGACCTCACTCTCGCTCACGCTCCGGCCATCGTCGTGGGCAGAGGTCGTCCCGTTCGTTTACTATCAGCGGACGCGCAAAGAGGCCGCATGGCTCTTCCCCGACGGGAACATCCTCGACACGCTGGTCAGTCCGCAGGTATTCAGCGTTTTCGGGGATCGCGATCTGGACCAGGTCGATATCGGATTTCGAGGGACCGTCACCTTCACCCGCACGCTTTCGTTGCAGGGATTTGTCCAGGTCCTCATTGCCCGCGGGCGTTACCTGAACTATTCCCGCATCGGCGCATCGGGGACTCTTGAGCCATACAACTACGCCGGTTCCCCGCTCTACGCGAGCCATGACTTCAATGAATCGACACTGAATGCGAACCTGTTGTTGCGGTGGGAGTTCCTGCCCGGCAGCTCATTCTACCTTGCCTGGACGCAGGAACGTTTTGGGAATTGGGGATTGTATCAGCGGTCGATCGGGACCAGCTTCAACGAGACCTTCAGCCTGCCTCAGGAAAACGTCCTGCTCGCGAAGGTGGCGTACTGGTTTTCGCTCTAGGACATTTGTCTCCGCTCACTCTCTCTGCGTACTGCATACTCATTGCCCTCAGCTTGGTTCTCCTTCCACCAACGTCCGCTGAAAGAAACCGCAGATCTTCTCCGTATACTCACCACCGCCGATCTCCGCCATATTGTGATGCTGTGCCCTCGGGATCAACCACAATTCCTTCGGATCGTTGGCATTGTGGAAGACCATTTCGGAGTAGTGGCTCTTGATGCGGTCGTCCGCGGTCCCATGGACGATGAGAATGGGAACGTGGACCGACCGGACCGCTTCGAGCGGCGAAACGAGACGCGCCTTGAAGCGCGCAATCTTCTCCGATCGCCGGATAACGAGATTGCGGAGGTAGTGCCAGGGGAGTTTTACCATCCGCTTCTGATAATCATCGAAGACGCTGCGCAGCGAAGCGAACCCGCTTTCCGCCACCACCGCTTTGACACGCGGATCGATCGACGCAAGTTGGATGGCGATCGCCGCCCCCATCGAATTTCCGAACGCACCGATGTTGCCGGGCACAAGGTCGTTTCGGCCCACCAGATAGTCGATCACGAGTGATGCATCGTACTTCTCGTAGTAGCCGTAGGTGCAGTAGGTTCCCCCGCTTTCACCGTGACGGCGCGAGTCGTACAGGAAGACGTTGAAGCCCCGCTCGTGGAGCGCACGGGTCAACGGAATGCCGGCGATCTTTGCCTCGCTGACGCCGTGCAGATAAAGCACGGTCCCCTTCGCGCCGGGTCCGGCGCTGACGAGCCAGCAACGCAACGGGATGCCGTCGGCAGTTTCCAGCGTGAGATCTTCGTAGGGGAGTGCGGCGTCACTCGGGAGAAGAAGAGCGGTCCGTCTGCGGTAATATTCGACCGTCCGCCGGTAGGGCTGCAGCAGCATCACCGGCCCGATGAACAGAAGCATCGTCGACACGAAGGCCAGGAAACTGACGAACAGAACGATCAGGACGATGAGGAACAGCATCGGTCATGGCCCTGCTATTTTTTCGCGCCCAGTCGATAGTACTTGGTGATGTATTCCTCCACCATGCGATGCGTATTGTATTCCGGGATGATCGTGACCATGGCATGCCGGATGCGGCGAAGCCATTCGCGCGGAATCCCGTCCTTCCCCCGCTTGTAGAAGAGCGGGATGATTTCGTTTTCCATCACCGCCCGCAGCGATGCCGCATCGAGATCGTCCTGAAGCTGTTCGCTCGACGCGGTCGTATCCTCCCCAACCTTCCAGCCGTTATGCCCGTCGTAGGCTTCCCGCCACCACCCGTCCATTGTCATGACCTGCAGGCATCCGTGAATGAGCGCTTTCATTCCGCTCGTGCCGCTCGCTTCCATGGGCCGTCGCGGTGTCGCGAGCCAGATATCGCAACCAGCAACAAGATAGCGCGCGACATTGATGTCGTAGTCCTCCAGGAAGACGATCCGTCCGAACAGATCATTTCGCTTGGAGATGTTGACGATGTCTTTGATGAAATACTTCCCGGCATCGTCGCGCGGATGGGCTTTGCCCGAGAAGATGAGCTGGACGGGCTGATCCGGGTTTCTCAGGGTCTTCAGCGCCCAGTCGAAATCACGGAAGATCAGCGGCGCGCGTTTATAGGTCGCAAACCGCCGCGCAACACCTATCGTCAGCGCATCGGGGGAGAGAATGTCGTCGAATGCGCTGATGTCCCCGGCCGCGTTCCGCAGGCTCTGTTCGCGCAACCGCTTGCGGGCGAATTCGACGAGCTCGCGACGCAGAAGACTCCGGAGTGCCCACAAGTCTTCGTCACTCACCTTGTCCGGTTTCAACGCTCTCTGCCAGAACGTCTTGTCCGCCACCCGTTGCGTCCATTCGGTGCCGAAGCGTTCCGTCCAAAAACGCGCCGCGCTCGGCGCGGTCCAGCCGGCGATGTGAACGCCGTTTGTCACCGATCCGATCGGGACTTTCGTGGGTGCGACGCCCGGGAAGAGATCCTTCCACATCTGCTGACTTACCTTGCCGTGCAGTTCGCTGACGCCGTTTGCCGCGTGGCTCATGCGAAGGGCCAGAACCGTCATGGTAAACTGTTCGTTGTAATCATCCTGACGCACCCGGCCGTAGCGGATCATCTGATCAATATTCAATCCTGAAGAGGCACAGAAGGCGGGAAATGCGGCCTTCATCAAACCATAGTCGAACCGGTCATGCCCCGCGGGAACAGGGGTGTGCGTCGTGAAGACACAACTCCGCCGGACGATCTCTTCCGCGGCCTCGAGAGGAAGGGGCTTCTTGCCTTTTAACTGTTCACGAAGGAGTTCGAGCGTCAAAAATGCCGAGTGTCCCTCGTTCATGTGGAACACCCCGGGAGCCAGGCCGACCGCCCGCAGGAAACGGATCCCGCCGATGCCGAGGACAATTTCCTGACTGATACGCGTCCACTGATCGCCGCCGTACACATGGGCGGTGAGATCGCGATAGCGCTGATCGTTTTCCGTCAGGTCGGTATCGAGGAGATAAACGGTCGCCCTTCCGACATGCACCGCCCATCCCTGAAATTTCACGACATCGTTTCCGATCTCCACCTGACAGATGACGGGATGACCCTTGCTGTCGAGGACGGGGGTGATCGGTAGCCTGGCAGGATCGTACGCGGGATACTTTTCCATCTGCCAGCCATCCTGCGTCATCTGCTGCAGAAAATATCCCTGGCGATAGAACAGCGAAACGCCGGAGAAGGGAAGACCCAGGTCGCTGGCGGACTTGGTATGATCTCCCGAAAGCACGCCGAGACCGCCGGAATAGATCCGGAGGCTTTCGTGCAGGCCGAACTCCGCACTGAAATATGCCACCGACGATTTCTTGAATTCCCGCGCATTGCGCGAAACCCAGGTCGACGTCGAATTCATATACGCTTTGAACTCGTCGCACACGGCGGACGCAACGGTGTACAGGTGCGGTTCGCGCAGGCGAAGGTGAAGCTCGGAGGGACTCAGCCACCGCATCACTTCGACGGGATTATGGTTGCTTCGCTCCCACATGTACGGCGAAAACTGTTCGAACACATCCTGGGCGGAATGATTCCATGTCCACCACAAATTGCGGGAGAGTTCCTGAAGACCCGAAATGACAGCGTCGATCTGTTTGGGTGAGGGGGGGCTGGCCATTACCGTAATGTTCTCCAGTATCGGGGTTCGTGCAACAAATTCGACGGACGGTTCGTTGATCTCTCAACATGCAGGCTTGAACGGCAACGGTCACTCTTCGGAGCCGATGAGTTCTTTCTTCTTCGCCTTGCGATAGCGCTCGTTGGAGTCGAGGTATTTTTTCCGCAGCCGGATGCTCTGCGGAGTAACTTCGACCAGTTCATCGTCGCCGATCCATTCGATCGCCTGTTCGAGCGTCAGAATCCTCGGCGGTTCGAGCCGGACCGCCTCGTCCGATCCCGAGGCGCGCATGTTCGTCAGTTGTTTTGTCTTGCAGACATTGACATTCATATCATGTTCGCGGGCATTTTCCCCAACGATCATCCCGGGATACACTCTCGTGCCCGGCTCGATAAAGAAGAGTGAGCGGTCCTGCAGCTTCCACATCCCGTACGCCACCGATTCGCCGCCTTCCATGGCGACCAGGGCGCCTTTCGTCCGATGGGCCATGTCTCCCTTGAACGGCTCGTACCCGTGGAAATTGTGGTGAAGAATTCCCGTCCCCTTCGTCTGCGTCATGAATTCTCCGCGGAACCCGATGAGACCGCGCGACGGAACGAGGAACTCCAACCGCGTATTGCCTGACGAGGAGATCATATTCTTCATCGTTCCCCTCCGGCGTCCAAGGTTCTCGATGACGACACCGACAAACTCATCGGGTACGTCGATGATGACATGCTCCATCGGCTCCGAGAGAACATCGGCGATCCTCTTGTAGATGACTTCCGGCCGGGAGACCTGGAACTCATACCCTTCGCGGCGCATCGTCTCGATGAGGATTGCAAGATGAAGTTCTCCCCGGCCGCTCACTTTGAAGGCGTCCGGAGAATCGGTCAGCTCGATCCGCAAACTGACGTTCGAGCGGAGCTCGCGCGCAAGCCGCTCGCTCAGATGCCGGGTCGTCACGTATCGGCCTTCCTGACCGGCAAACGGGGAATTGTTGACGATGAACATCATCGAGAGCGTCGGCTCTTCGATCGCGACGAACGGAAGAGGCGTGGGGTCGGATTCATGCGCGATCGTTTCCCCGATATCCACATCCTCCATCCCTGCGATGGCGATCACGTCGCCCGCTCCCGCCTGCTCGGTCTCGACCCGCCGCAGCCCTTCAAAGGTGTAGATTTTTGTGACCCGCGCGTCCTCGACAACGCCGTCGCGGTGAATGATCTTCATGGGCCCGCCGAGGCTGATCGTCCCCCGATGAATGCGCCCGATCCCGAGGCGTCCGAGATAGTCATTGTAATCGATCGTCGTCACGAGCATCTGAAACACCCCGGCCACATCCCCGGGAGGGGGAGGGACATGTTTTACGATCGCTTCGAACAGGGGCTCCAGATTGACACTCTCCTGATCAAGCTCGCGTTTTGCAATTCCCTGCTTTGCGATGCAGTACAACGTGGGAAAGTCCAGCTGCGTATCGTTCGCGCCCAGGGAGAGGAAAAGTTCGAAGATCTCGTCGAGGACCTGGTGGGCCCGGGCGTCCTTGCGGTCGATCTTATTGATGACGACGATCGGTTTGAGGTTCAAATCGAGCGACTTCTTCAGCACGAATTTTGTTCCGGGAAGAGGCCCTTCGGCGGCATCCACAAGAAGAAGAACGCCGTCCACCATCGTCAGTGTTCGCTCCACCTCGCCTCCAAAATCCGCGTGGCCCGGCGTATCGACGATGTTGATCTTGATCCCCTTGTAATGTACGGATGTGTTCTTTGCCAGGATCGTGATCCCGCGCTCGCGTTCGAGATCATTTGAATCCATGACCCGGGTGACCAGTTGCTGATTCTGCCGGAACGTCCCCGTTTGGCGTAACATGTGGTCCACAAGCGTGGTTTTGCCGTGGTCGACATGCGCGATAATGGCAATGTTCCGAACGTCTTCCCTGCGCTTCATTCCATCCTCATTTTTTCAGAAACTTAAATATAGCCAAATTCGCAGGGAAATACAATGGAGCTGGGGGGAACGTGAACCGTTGGGACGAAAGAAGAAACGCAGCAGTTCTCTGCCTGCTCTTCGCGGATCAACGTCAATGGTTCCCTCCGCCTGCCTGCTCTTTCTCGAGATCGTTCAGCACCAGGTTGAGGGCTCCGACAGAAAGCGAAATTTCCCGGATCATGAGCGCAAGCGATGCCATCATCAGCAAGAGACTCGCGCCGAAGACGTACGCGCCGGCGTTCGGGTTTTCCAGGTACAACAGGAACATGCTCAGCACGCAGAGCAGGAGACTCGCGATTCCAAGCGCCTGCATGTCCCGGATGATATACACCCGTTTTCTGAGGTTGGCGATCTGCGGCGGGATGATCGGATCAGGATGCGTCTTGAATCGCGTGTGAAGTTCCCTGATCAACCCCGCCAGCGTCAAAAAGCGCTGCGTGTATGCCAGCAAGAGCAACGATATTGCGGGGAATAGCAACGCGGGAGTCGAGAGCTCGATGTTCATTTGCGCTCCTTCACAAATTCCTTTCTCCTGACCCGCATTGCCGACCATGCCGCGTCAAGGGCGACGAGAGTCACCGGCCGGAATCCCGCTTTCGTGACGACATCCCAACCGCGATCGCGCGTGAGATCGGATCTCAGGGCGCCGGTCTGTTTCGGAAAGGCAATCCAGAGAGGGGTATCATCACCAGTCCGACGAAGTGCGGAGGGGAACCGACGCTCAAGGTCCTTTACCGTCGGTGCGAATAGCAGGACAAGGTCGGCTTTCCCTGTGCCGGACGTCGAGACCGAACATCCCGGGGGGACATTCCGAAAAATATCGCGGTGTTCCTGGGGTGCATTTAGAAGCGCGACGTTCATCGGCGCTTTGATGTGGAGTTTCGACGCGAAATCGGGCATGGGTTCACGCAAACGGTTGACGAATGATGGTTTTCAACTTCTCGGGGGCGGTGCGCCGCGGGTCGCCGACGTAGATCTCATGGTGTTTCCCATGGAGAATGCCGCCGCGTTCCCTGATGTAAGCGTGAAGACGTTCAATCGTGAGCCGCTCGTTGTTGTACGGACCGATGTGAAGAATCTGCGCGACACGGCCCTCTTTGAAATCGCCGAACCGGACGTGCATGACGGCCGGGTTGCTTTTCTTTGCAAGCACCGCGTCGCGGGATTTTTCAATGATCGCCCCCGTCACCCCTTTCGGCTGCATAATCATCAGCGTCCATTTCCATTCGTCCTTCTCACCATCCAGAAAACTGCCCATCCGGTCGGACCACCAGAGTCCTTCCAGCGGCGGGACCTTGTACTCCAGACCTTTCCCTTTTTTCAATGCGAACTTTGTCGTATAAGCAATGCTGTAGAGAGCATCCGTGCAGGTCTGGAATTCGGGATTCCCATTGGGATCTCCTTCGCCGTCGATCATCAGGAAGTTCATCGACGGAATCGTCAGCTCTTCTGCAGCGGAGGTCTTCGCAGTATAGAGAGATTTCGTCGGGTCGCTCTTTGTTGTCATGATGCCATCTCCCGGTCGAGTACGACGTGGTCAATGTGGTTGTTTCGGCCAGTGCTCGTGAAATGCGATGTGGGCCGGACCATCGTGGAGCGACGAGGATGCACTCGTGCTCACGACTCCTGCGGAATACCCGCTGAGGACGCGCTCCACCCGAACCAGCCGTCGTTCAACATGGTAGACGATCCTCCAGGATCGCACCGACAACGTCAGGGCTTCGCCCGGGCCGGCCTTGATGCGCCTGGAGGGATGGGGGAATGGGTCGTCCGTGAGAACCGATCGTATGGTTGTTTCCAGGTCGATGCCGTAATTTTCCTGCAGCCATGTTATCTGATCGCGCGCCGCCTGTTCAACTCGAATCTCGTAGGGCTTGTCGCGCCTTTCATTTTGATCTGCGACCCAACCGGCCCCTGCATGAGGGAACGCTTCGACATGCGGGATATACGGCTTGATGTCAAGGACCGGCGTTCCATCCAGGAGATCGGGGTTCTCGATGGAGATCACGCGTCCCTTGACGCTGACCAGCCTGCAGAGCGACAGCCCGATGGGATTCGGCCGATAGGGTGAGCGTGTCGCAAAGACGCCGTGCTTCTTCCGGCTTCCCGGTGGGAGAACGAGGGGCTTCCAATTCGCGTTACGGTCGAACCACGACAGGATCCAGATTCGTTCAAAGCCGTCAAGATCTTTCAGCGCCTGCTCGAAGTTCCTGCCCGCATGAAGCAGGATTCTTCCGCGGACCGATTCTCCGGAGAGACCCGGCTGGCGGGGCGCCTCGCTTTTTCGCTTGTAACGGGTCTTGATAACGCCGATCGGGCGAAGGACCAGATCCGAGACCATCGCACACCATGGAAATGGAGAAATCGGTTCACAACTGTATGGTACTGAATTCATTTTTCAAATTCGCTGATCAGATTTCCTCCAGAGGATGCGGGGCAAATATTAGATAATACTTCGGAGTCACCCATTGTGCCATCCGGCTCTTGATTTTCTTTTTAGGAAGCCCTAGAGTACATCCAATCAAATTCCAGGACCCCTCCATGAAAAACCGTTCAATCGTTCTTCCACTTATCCTCACCCTTCTCATAATTGCGCTTTCGGGCTGTTCGACCGGCGGGATGTTCTCGTCGAGCAACATCACGGACGTCCAACTGCAGCGGAACAACTTCAGGATTATTGCACGCGGAGTCTCGGGCGAAGCGACCGCCGGCTACATTCTCGGTGGGTCGTTCTCCATGGGTATGGCGACGAACACCTTTGCGCTTGTGCGCGTGTACGGGACGGGACTCCTTTATAAGGAAGCCCTGGAGGACCTCTGGAAGAACTACGAGACAACCTATGGTCCGGCGGAAGGGAAGAAGCTCGCGTTGATCAATGTCCGCTACGACGCGGAAGCGCTGAACCTGATCGTGTATACCCGTCCGAAGATCAGTATCCGTGCTGACATCATTGAGTTTACCGAGTAACCGTTGTGGGCTTGCTTCCGCCGCGTCGGTTGCCGCAGGAATGACGGGGGGGAAGCACTTTTGTGACCGGAGAGAGACATTTTCGTGACATTTCCTGCGTGCTGGCAGGGTATGTTGTTTTCGAACCCTTGTCACACCCCCGCAAAGGATCGACCATGAAACCGTCTCTCAAACGCTTTTTGTACTGGACTCCGCGCATACTCTCCATCGTTTACGTCCTTTTCGTCAGCATGTTCGCGCTCGACGTGTTTGACGAGACAAGAGGATTCCTCGAAACGGCGATTGCTCTTGCAATGCATCTCATTCCGTCCTTTGTCCTGGTCATCGTGCTGGTCGTTTCCTGGCGGAGGGAATGGGTCGGTGGGGTGGTGTACCTGTTGCTGGCCGTGCTCTACGTCTCGACCACGTGGGGGAGGTTTCACTGGTCAGCGTACGCGTTCATTGGCGGGCCGCTGGTCATCCTCGGCGGATTGTTCATCGCCGGTTGGATCCATCGGGGCGAATTGCACGCGCAGCATTAGCGCCGGGGCCATTCCGGCCATCATTGCACGGGCGCATGAGCTTCTTGATACTCGATCGCGGCTTTGACAAAGTCTCTGAACAACGGGTGAGGATTTGTCAGCCGCGATTTCAATTCGGGGTGAAACTGACCGCCGACGAACCAGGGATGGTCGGGCAGCTCCATGATTTCGACAAGGCCGTTGTCAGGGCAGATGCCGCTGAAGACCATCCCCTTCTCCTGTAACCGGGCTTTGAACGCGTCGTTCACTTCATAGCGATGACGGTGGCGTTCGTGGATGAGCTCTGCCTTGTACGCTTTGTACGCGCGCGTATTCTTCTCGATCTTGCAGGGATACGCGCCCAGACGCATCGTCCCACCATACTCCTTGACCTTCTTCTGCTCCAGCATCAGGTCAATGACGTTTTGATCCGTTTGTTTGAACTCCGTGCTGTTCGCATGTTCGAGATCGCAGACATTTCGTGCGAACTCGATCACGGCACACTGAAGCCCCAGGCAGATCCCGAGAAACGGTATTTGATTCGTGCGGACATACTTGATCGCAAGAATCTTCCCCTCGATGCCCCTCTCCCCGAATCCCGGTGCGACGAGAAGCCCGGAGATCCCCTGCAGGTGGAGCTCTCCTCCGTCGCGTTCAATGTCTTCCGCACGGATCCATTTTAAATTCACCTTCACGTTATTCGCGGCGCCGGCATGCACGAAGGCTTCCGCGATGCTTTTGTACGCGTCCTGATGGTCCGTGTATTTGCCGCAGATGCCGACGGTCACGGATCCGGCAGGACTCTTGATCCGGTCGACCAGGCGCTTCCATTCGCGGAGGTTCGGACGCGGGCACGTCAGGTCGAGTTTCTCCAGGACGAGCTCGTCCACTTCCTGTTCGGCGAAGATCAAGGGAACTTCATAGATCGTCGCCGCATCGCGTCCGTCGATCACCCCTTCCATCTCCACATTGGTAAACAGGGCGATCTTCTCCCGGACCTCTTTGGAAAGGGGGCGATCGGACCGGCAGATCAGCATGTCGGGTTGTATACCGAGTTCAAGAAGGGACTTCACGCTGTGCTGCGTCGGTTTTGTTTTGATTTCGCCCGCTGACGAGATAAACGGCACAAGCGTCACATGAATGGCGATGGCGTTCTTCGGTCCCACCTTGAACATGAACTGACGCATGGCCTCGAGGAACGGCTGACTTTCGATATCACCGACCGTTCCGCCGACTTCCGTGATGATGACGTCGTACTCCCCGGTGACGCCCAGCGCTTCGAACCGTTTCTTGATTTCGTCCGTGATGTGCGGGATGACCTGCACCGTCGCCCCGAGGTAGTCACCCCGGCGTTCTTTGGTGATCACCTCATGGTAAATCTGGCCGGTGGTGGAATTATTCTTCCGCGAAGTCGTGATGTCCAGGAAGCGTTCGTAGTGGCCGAGATCGAGATCGGTTTCGGCCCCGTCGTCGGTCACATACACTTCGCCATGCTGGAACGGATTCATCGTTCCCGGGTCCACGTTCAGATAGGGATCGAATTTCTGGATCGTGACCCGGAGTCCCCGCAGTTTGAGTAACAGTCCGATGGAGGCGGAGGCGATCCCCTTGCCGAGGGACGACACCACTCCTCCGGTCACAAAGATGTATTTAACTTGTCTTCGTCGTGCCAATGGCATGCTCGCTTTCAGTCCAGGGTTTTCCGGTAAGCTCACCGGGGACAATGATGCCGCCGGAGAGCACAAGTTTCAACGCTTCTTCCACAGAGAGATCGAGAACGACCGCTTCCTCCTTCGGAACGAGGGACAGAAACCCCGCCGTCGGGTTCGGCGGACTCGGAATGTAGACATTGTAGAACTCAATCCTGCGCTTGTCAGCAGTGGTGTAGATCATCTCGTTCGTGACGAATCCGATCACATAAATCCCCTTGCGGGGATATTCCGTCAGGATCACCTTCTTGAACGTCCTCCCTTTGCCGCCGGTGGCAAACGATCCGACGAGATCCTTGATCGCGTTATAGACGGACCGGACGAACGGGATCGAGCCGATGACGTTGTCGATCGCCGCGATGACCAACCGTCCCGCCAGGTTCCTTGTCAGAAGTCCCACGAGGAGAATCAGGGCGAGCATGGAGAGAAAGCCCAGGCCCGGAATTCTTCTTCCGATGACGCCGGTGAGAATGGGCGAGAGTATTCCGTCGACCCAATCGAGCAGCGAACTGAAGACCCAGTAGGTCAGCACCGCCGGAATGATGACGCCGACACCACGGAGGAACGTGGAGCGAAATTGTCCGAAGAGCGATTTTCGTACCGAGCCGGAATTCATGATCCACCAATTATCGTTCGCACCTGCTCGAGGTCTGCTGGTGTGTCTACCGCAATGCTTTCCAGGTCGGTGACCTCGGCGTGGATGCGAAATCCATGTTCAAGAATCCTGAGTTGTTCAAGCTTCTCGATCCGCTCGAGCGCTGTCTGCGGGAGAGCGGCGAAGCGGGCGAGAAATTCGCGACGAAACACATACAATCCGATATGCCGGTACCAGGCCCCACGGTCGATCCAGCGTTCTGCGCCTGCATCACGGAGATGCGGAATGGGGGCGCGGGAGAAATACAGACAATTGCGGTGCACGTCGAGGACGACTTTCGTCACCGACGGGTTTCGGAGGTCATCGTCCGACCGGATACGTGCAACGAGCGTTCCCACCTCGATGGTCGGATCGTCGAGCAACGGCCGGACGGCCTGATCGATCATCGCGGGAGGAATCAGAGGTTCGTCTCCCTGAACGTTGGCGACGATATCGGCGTCTCCGAGCGTGCGGACAGCCTCGGCAATGCGGTCGGTCCCGCTTGCGCACGCACGCGACGTCATCACGGCCCTGAACCCTGCGCCTTCCACCGCCTCGCGGATGCGGACATCGTCCGTCGCGACGAAGACCTCGGCGACCGTCATCGCGCGGCGTGCCTGCGCCGCAACACGCACCACCATCGGGACGCCACCGATGTCCGCGAGGGGTTTCCCGGGAAGCCGTTGCGATGCATAGCGCGAAGGGATAACGACGATGACCCGCTGTGCTTGTGACGGCTTCATCGGTCTCCGATCACCTTCGGAACCTTAAAGAACGCATCGGTCCGCGCCGGGGCGTTTTTCAGGATTTCTTCCCGGGGGGTGCTTGGCTGCGTGACATCTTCCCGGAAGACATTCGCCAGTTCGATCACCTGCGACAGGGGCTCGACGTGGGTGGTGTCCAGGCGATTGAGCTGCTCCATATAGCGGAGGATCTCGTTCATTTGCTCCATGAGCCGGACCTTTTCCTCTGCAGAAAAAGTGAGCCGCGCCAAGGACGCAATGTGTTCGACATCGTTCAGGGTCACAGCCATGGGACGATCCCCCTTTATCTCTCCCGCCCGGGGAGTTTGTTCAATCGTCGATGTTCTGTTCGACGTAGTTGCTCTGGATGGCCTCATGGACGGCGTCCATCAGGCGCAACTCTTCTTCCTTTCCTTCCCCGGTCACGGGGATCGGAGTGCCCAGGACGAGCACAACGGGATGGGGTCGGATGACGATGGACCCCTTTGGCAGAATAGTGAACGTGCCGTTGATTGCCAGAGGAACAACCGGGATGCCGGCCCGCACAGCGATGTTGAACGCGCCCCGCTTGAACGGCTGCAATTTCCCGTCGCGTGTGCGCGTTCCTTCCGCATACAACAGCACCGAGGCGCCTTTTTGTATTGTCTTGATCGCTTCTTCCAGACTCCGCATCGCTTTGGGGCCGCGACCGCGATCGATGCCGATGTAGCTTCCCCACTTCAACCCCCAACCGAAGACCGGGATGATCTCGAGTTCCTTCTTGTAGACGATCCGGATCTGGTCCGGAATCGTCGCAATGATCGCCGGGATGTCGAACATGCTGGCATGGTTCGACACGTACACATAACTCATCGAAGGATCGATGTTCTCGAGACCCCGGACGCGGACGCGGACCCCGCACGTGACGAGTATCGTTTTCGCCCAGAGCCTGGAAAGCGCATGAAAGACCCTGCCGGTTTTGTAGCTTATCGGAAGGGTGAGAATGATGATCGCCGCGAAGGTCAGTGAGATCACGACGCCGGCAACGAACCGGAGAGGACCGAGAACCCGATGTCTCATACGGCTTGCGACTCCACCGAACGGATGCGTTTCCCGATCGATGGGTGACTGTAGAACAGGAATTCCACCAGCGGATGCGGTTCAGCGTCCGCGAGATTCATTGCCGCGAGCTTCCGGAGGGCCGACGCAAAGGTGCCGGGCTTCCCCGTTGCCGAGACGGCGAACCGGTCTGCCTGTCGTTCGTGATGCCGTGAAAGCATATTCCCGACGGGTGCGGTCACCAGTCCGAACACTGCGAGCCAGAGACCGAGAAGGGGCAACCCCGTATAATCCGTGATGGACGAGACACCGAAGAGGGACAGCGACCACGCATGCAGGGTCGCAGCGACATACAGACCGAGGAATGTCGTCGCAATCCCGACGATGATTCCCGTGCGAATGTGTTTGAATTTGTAATGGCCGAGTTCGTGCGCGAAGACCGATTCCACTTCGTCGGGTGTAAATTCGCGCACGAGGGTGTCCCCGAGAATGATCCGCCTCGCCTTGCCAATGCCCGTGAAGCCTGCGTTGGCTTTCCTGGTGTTCTTGCTCAGATTGAACTGGAAGATCCCGTTCACGGAGAGTCCTGCCCGGGAACACTGCCCCAGAATCGCTTCCTTCAGCGGTCCGTCCTCAATCGGCGTCAATCGATAGAACAACGGAAGAATAAGCGTCGGAGCCAGCCGAGCAAGGACAAACGAAAAGAGCGACACGGTCCCGCCGACCGGAATCCACCACCAGGCTCCCCACTCCCTCATGCAGAAATAGAGCAGAAGCAAAATGGCGACGCCGAACGGGGCGCCGATCATTGCGGCCTTCAAACGCTCCCAGCCCCACCGGACAAGTGTCTGATTGGAAAGCTTGAACCGGTGTTCCACGACGAAGCTGGAGACGAAACTCAGCGGAAGAGTCACGAGCGTGTGGGCCATCCCGATCGCGAAGGCAAACGCCATCAGGCCTCCGTACGGAGACAACGTGAGCCCGGACGCCCAGATCGCAACGTTGCGCGACGCGTTCGTCACCATCAGCCCGACAAGAAAAAGAAACGAGAGCGCGGAGGAAGTGATCGAGAGACCGAGTTTGAGCCGGTTGTAGCGTTTGGTGGTATGTGTCGGTGAAAGAGGGGATGCGGAGGTCTCATTCCCTGGGGGGGCCATCATGGCTCGGGGTCGACTTTTCTAATGGGACGCTGAGGTTTTACTATCTTAACCAAAGTGGGTTAGAAAATCAAGGATTGCTGGAAATGGGAATTTGCCTGGATTCGTTGTCAGAATTGAGAAGCGCGCGCAGGTCTCACGGCCCCTTGTTCTGGAATGCCTGACTGCAGGGTTTAAACCGGACATTCTTTTTGTCGAAGGCGATTCCTTCATGGCATAACCTTTGAAAGTCGAGCGGACGTCACGTATATTGCAGGCACCGGTCCAGGGTGACGGTACTTCAACTTCCCGCAGTTTCCATCTGACCTCGTCACACAATTGCGTGCACGCTAAGTCGCCTTTCTCGCCGAACCGGACCTGCTACCAATCACCGAATGGTGATGCACATCGAAGGAGGAACCACCCATGGCCATGATCAGAAAACAGGATGCTCTAGACTATCACAGCTTAGGGCGACGCGGAAAGATCGAAGTCGTTTCCACGAAACCGTGCGCGACCCAACGCGACCTTGCCCTCGCCTACACTCCCGGCGTCGCTGAGCCGTGTCGCGAGATTGCCGCGAACCCCGGCGACGCATACAAATACACGGCAAAAGGGAACCTTGTCGCGGTCATCAGCAACGGAACCGCCGTCCTGGGGCTGGGAGACATCGGGGCACTGGCAGGGAAACCGGTCATGGAAGGAAAGGGCGTGCTGTTCAAGAGGTTCGCCGACATCGACGTGTTCGACATCGAGCTTAACACGCATGACCCGGATGAGATCATTCGCATCGTGCGGGCCCTCGAGCCGACGTTTGGGGGGATTAACCTCGAAGACATCAAGGCGCCTGAGTGTTTCTATATCGAAGAAGAGTTGAAGAAGACGATGAACATCCCCGTCTTCCACGATGACCAGCACGGGACTGCCATCATTTCAGGCGCCGGGCTGATGAACGCTCTCGATATCGTGGGAAAGAAGATCGATCAGGTGAAGGTCGTATTCAGCGGTGCGGGAGCTGCGGGCATCGCATGTGCGAAATTCTATATCAAGCTCGGCGTGAAGCGCGAGAACCTGATTCTCTGCGATACGAACGGCGTGGTGTACAAAGGGCGCGAAAAGGGGATGAACCCGTACAAGGAATTTTTCGCGATCGACACCAAGGCCCGGACCCTCGCAGACGCGATCAAGGATGCCGACGTCTTCGCCGGTGTCTCCGTGAAAGGCGCGCTGACCAAGGAAATGGTCAAGACGATGGCGAAGAATCCCATCATCTTCGCCATGGCGAACCCGGATCCGGAAATCTCCTTTGAAGATGCCTTCGAAGCGAGGAAGGACGTCCTCATGGCCACGGGACGCTCGGATTATCCGAACCAGGTCAACAACGTCCTTGGATTTCCGTTTATCTTCCGCGGCGCCCTCGACGTCATGGCGACAGGGATCAACGACGAGATGAAGCTCGCCGCCGCACACGCTCTTGCTTCGCTTGCGCGCGAAGACGTCCCCGATTCTGTCATCAAAGCCTACGGTGGCGAGAACATCCGTTTCGGTCGGGGATACATTATTCCCAAGCCACTCGATCCGCGCGTCCTCTTGTGGGAGGCCCCCGCGGTTGCGAAGGCGGCGATGGAGACCGGCGTCGCCCGACGTCCGATCGACGACCTCGACCGGTACCGGGATCAGTTGGAGAGCAGTTTTGGGCGATCGAAGGAAATCATGCGGATCGCCATTCACAAGGCACAGCGGGCTCCCAAGCGCATCGTCTTCCCCGAGGGGGTCGAAGAGAAGATCCTCCGCGCCACGCAAATCATCCTTGACGAGGAAATCGCGCACCCGATCCTGCTCGGAGACCCGCAGGTGATCCAGGAGAAGATCCGGTCGCTGGACCTCAATTTGGAAGGTGCCGAGTTTGTCTATCCGACGACTTCATCGAAATATGAAGAGTACTCGAGCAAGTACTACGAGATGCGGAAGCGCAAAGGGGTGACGCTTGCCGAAGCGCATCAGGCGATCAAAAACAGAATCGATTTCGGGATGATGATGGTGCATGTCGGAGACGCGGACGGAGTGGTGGCGGGGATCACGCAAAATTATCCGCACACGATCCGGCCGGCACTGCAGATCATCAAACCGCGTCCCTCGATCTCGGTCGTGGCCGGTCTCTACATGCTTGTCTTCAAGCACGAAGTGCGGTTCATCACCGACGCGACGGTCAATGTTGACCCGACGGCAGAGGAGCTTGCTGACATCGCAATTCTGGCGGCGGAGAAGGTGCGGAGTTTCGACATCGAGCCGCGAGTGGCGTTGCTCTCGTTCAGCAACTTCGGGAGCACGCGACATCCTTCCTGTGAGAAAGTCGCGCGCGCCGCGGAGATGGTCAAGCTGCGGATGCCGGACCTCATGGTGGACGGTGAGATGATGGCGGACACGGCGGTCGATCCCGCAATTGTGGAGTCCGTCTATCCGTTCAGCTCGTTGCGTGAAGGCGCAAACTTGCTGGTCTGTCCGGATCTGACGTCGGCGAACATTGCCGTCAAGCTGTTGGGAAAAATCGGCGGGGCGGAATCGGTCGGACCGATCCTGCTTGGCATGCGGAAGCCGGTGTATTTGCTGATCCCGGGCAACGAAGTCACCGACATCGTGAATCTGACAGCGATGGCGGTCCGCGATGCGCAGGAGCCTGGAGAGAGTTTGCCGCCGCCGACGGTGAAGCCGCCGCAGTTGACGACAGTGTACGAGTGATTGCTCTCCACGAGGAGCGTTCCTTCCGATGCCCGCTTGCGCAACAGGCGGGCATCGTGCGTTAAAAGGAATTCGCTGTTCTTCTCCTCATAGCGGATTGGCCGAGCCGGCAGCAGAGCGTTGTGCCGACTCCTCCGTCTCGTCACTACAACGCGTGTTCCGAGGTCGCAGCGCCCCGGTTGGTTACCTGCTTTCGCCGTGTACTTGGTCCGGAGCCGGGTAGAAAAGAAGCTCGCGCACCTCGCCCGCCGCATCGCATGAGATGGCACCCTTGCGAGCCCACGCGAGTGCCTCGTCCATATTGGCAGCTTCCAGTATCCAGAAACCGCCGAGGTGCTCCTTGGTCTCGGTGTATGGCCCATCGGTGACGAGCACCGTCCCATCTGGATGCTTCCGTACCGTCTTTGCGTTGCTGGCCGGGGAAATTCCGCAAGCGAACTTCCTCACGCCGGCAGCAATCATTTCGCGGTTGAGCGCGTGGATCTCCTCGATCATTGCTTCGGATACGGCGGACGGGTCGAAGTCGTCGGGGAGGTAGTTGGCAACCAGATACTGTGGCATGATTTCTCCTTCTCCTGTAAAGTTTTTCGGGCCGGGCGGGTGCCCCGCCTGCACACTATAGACGAACGGCCGGGCCGGAATTCGACAAATCGTCCGAGAAATTTCGCCGCTTCCGCGCTTTGGGGGGACAGGTCGCGGCAGACATTGACCTGAACTCAAATTTTAGATTTTAGAGTTTAGATTTTAGATTGGATTGAGTGCGACAGGTGGGGTCAGATCCGGGACAGGTCGGGGTCGGGTCGGGGACAGGTCGGGGACAGGTCCGGAACAAATCAGTAACTGACAACTGGCAGCGCAAGAAGGGAATTCTTCGAATCCAGATACTCTCGTACAGAGGCTGGATTGGATGGATCGAAGTCCTTCATGAACCTTAGATAGTTCTCCTTCCCGCCGACAAATTTCAAGATGTCTGCTGTGCGAGAAATGCCGGAGGTTACGAGGTCGGCATATTCGCGCATGCTGCCATAGTTCCACAATTCAGGCTCATTCACGAGATTTGCGCGAACAGGGTTCTGATGGACATACCATGAGACCCGAAGAATAGTTTCTGCGTCCCTTAAAGGCACAGCCTTGTACCTCCCCTGGAATACGTGCCCGCTGCGATGTCGCCTACCGTTGAAGAATTGAGCGAACGCACCACAAACGCTCTTCATGAAATCCGAAATTGCATACGGACTCACCTGAGACAAGATCAAGTGGAAGTGGTTTGAAAGAAGAGTGAATGCATGCATATGAACATCTCCCGAATCCAGGCCCAACCTGATAAGACGGATAAATTCTTGATAGTACACGGGTTCCGGGAATAAGGTCATTTGGCCGACCCCTCTATTAATCACATGAAAGAATGCGTTTCCTTCTCTGACAACGCCAACTCGCCTGGGCATGATGAGAGTCCTTTTCTGATCACGGAAAGACTGATTATCCCACTACAATAATTACTTTGGGCTCCCGCATTTTGCGACCGCTCGATCAAAGATTCTTGACAACAATTTCATAAACGGGTCAGCCTCCAGTAGGGCAGGCAGGTCGGGGACAGGTCGGGGTCAGACCCGGGACAGGTCGGGGTCAGGTCGGGGACAGGTCGGGGTCAGACCCGGGACAGGTCGGGGTCAGGTCGGGGTCAGGTCGGGGTCAGACCCGGGACAGGTCGGGGTCAGGTCGGGGTCAGGTCGGGGACAGGTCGCGGCAGACATTGACCTGAACTCTAATCTTAGAGTTTAGATTTTAGATTGGATTGAGTGCGACAGGTCGGGGTCAGGTTCCGAAGCGTTGAAGCAAAGGGAGAAATGTCGCCAACCAAGGCGTCACGCCTTCTTGTCGTGCGCCCGTCCGCGGCGTGGCAAACGCAACCGGCTCAACAGCCAGTAGTATGCCTTTCCGTCACCCCTCCTCTGAAGCCAGGAAAGGAAGAATGCCGCACTGATCATCCCCGCGACAACAATGAGCGAGACCTCGGTCGAGATCGGATACCACGGCGCAATAATCATCTTCACGCCGATGAAAATCAGCACGATCGCGAGACTCCTGCTCAGGTGTTCATTCCGCTGCATCGCCCCGGCCAGGAGAAAATACAACGCTCGCAACCCGAGAATCGCAAAGACGTTCGAAGAGTAGACGATGAATGCGTCCTGTGTTACTCCGAAAACTGCGGGCAAAGAATCGACGGCAAACATGATGTCGGTCGTTTCTATGGTGAGCAGCACCAAGAAGAGGGGCGTGAGGTAGATCGCCCGCCCTTTCTTGACAAAAAATGCCGGAGAGTCTGTGCTCCCCGTGATGTGCGGATAGATTTTACGCGTTAAGCGTATGACTGCGTTGCGTTCGGGGTGGACTGAGACCCCGCGATCGAAGAAGAGTTTGATTCCGCTGTAGAGGAGGAGGACAGCGAAGACATCGAGAATCCAGTGGAAGTTCGAGATCAGCGCAACACCGGCACCGATGAATATTGATCGGGTCACCAACGCGCCGACAACACCCCAGAACAGGACTCTATGTTGATACCTCGGTGGTATTCCAAAGTATGTAAAGATCACGATAAACACAAATATGTTGTCAACCGACAAGGACTTTTCTACAAGGTACCCAGTCAAAAATTCAATTCCGGATGTCCATCCCCGCTCGATGAACACGAACCCTCCGAAGGCGAGCCCGAGCGTGATCCAGAAGACGGAATACCACGCGGCTTCCTTCAACTTTACTTCGTGCGGTTTCCGGTGAAATACGAACAAATCCAGCGCGAGAAGCCCCAGGACCAACAAGTTGAAGAACACGAAGTTCCACGTTCCGAAGAATCCCACTGATTTCTCTTTCGATCTGTCGATGGATGGTGATGAACTTTGTACCGATGTCGCGACGTGTGTCCGCTCACGACGGGTGATGCCTGTCACATGAGCGCTTGCATCCAGTGTGCAATGTCCGCGATGGACGCCTCACTCATTTCATGCCCCATGGGATATTCCGTGTACCGGAAGTTCGGGGCCCTCCCCTTGAGCAGCGCGAATGCACGCCGTGCAAGTTCAACAGGAACGACCGGGTCCTGCGTTCCATGCGCCACGGCAATGCTGACGGAGGAGAGGGCTTCCCACCGGTAGTCGACGTTCACGTGCTCGGGGAGATATCCGCTATTGATTGAAACACCCCTGAACAATCCTGGCCGGGTCAACGCGGCTGCAAATGACATTGCCGCACCCATGCTGAATCCGAGGAGAAACACTCTCGTCGGATCCACCGGATACGAGCGGAGAACGTCGTCGATAAACGTTGAAAGCCGCTCGTGACTCTCTCCAAACCGGGCGGGATCCGGGGTTCCATCGGGGCCGGCATCGTACCAGGTGAACCCGCCGTACTCGAAGGGGAACGGCGCGCGAACCGACAAGACCAACAGACGCTCGTCGAGCGCCTGTGTCACTCCGACCAGATCGTCTTCATCCGCCCCGCGCCCGTGCAGGAGGACAAGCGTTGGATGAGGCCCTTGTTCGCCTGTTTCCGGCATCATCATGCGATGGTGCAACGTGCTTGCGATAGTCTTCATATCCGCTGTCGCCGCGTGGCTGCCACGATGCCCTCCACCGCTGCTGCGACTTCGTCGACATGGAGAAGGCTCATGCACTCCATGTAGCCGTCCCCGGTGCGCGGACAGAAATCCGCGTGACAGGGGTGACAGGGAACATCCTTGCGGAGCACCGTGTGGCCGAGTGAACGGTCGTACGGAAACCAGATATTCTCTTCGCCGGGTCCAAAGAGCGCCACCGTCGGGACGTCCAGCGCCGCGGCGATGTGCATGGGGCCGGCGTCGTTGCAGACGAAGCAGGCACAGTGCGAGATCACCGCCGCCAGATGGCGAAGATTGGCGGCGGGAAGGACATGCGGCACGCTCGTTGTCGCTTCGACGAGCCGTTGAAGGGTGGACTGATCCCCCGGCGCGCCGAAAACAACAACCCGCATTCCCGCATCCGCCAGACGGTCCGCCAGCGCACCAAACCGTTCGGCATCCCATTTTTTTGCCGGCCAGCTTGCACCGGGGTGAATTCCGATGAGCGGACCCGCACCTTCCGGGAGAAACTGCGGAGCACTCGCGCGTTCCTCCGGCGTCAGAAATAGTTCCGTCTTCGTCGCCGTCGGTTGAATCCCCAGAGCGCGAAGAAACTGGTTGTGGAATGCGATCGGCGATTTGGGTTGTCCGTCGTCCGTGACCCGCACGGTATATGCCCACCGCCGCCCTCGCCGCTCGAGACCCACCCGCGTCTTCGCACCCGTGCAGCGACAGAGCAGGGCGCTCCGCGGGTTGTTGAACATGTCGATGACCAGATCATACCCGGCCCGACGGAGTTCACGCGCGACTCTTGCCTGTTCGAGCAGCGCGGGTCGAGAAAAATCGTACGGGATAATCCGGTCAAGACAGGGATTGTGTTCCAGCAACGTCACGGCCCGGTGGTCTCCAAGATACGCAATGTGCGAGGACGGATAGGCGTTGCGCACGGATCGGATGATCGGAGTCGTCAGCACGACATCACCGATGAACCGGAGTCGCGTGAGAAGTATGCGGTGGAATTCCGTCATGGGTTACCGTGTCCTGAAGCATGGTTCTCCGGATGCCCGGCTTTCCATTCGCACCGGTCGATCCAGTCATTCACGGTGAGTTCAGCGACGTCGCCGTCGTCGAAGTTCAACGATTGCCAGAACATCTCCCTGGCTTTTCCATACTCTCCGGTGAAGTACGCCGCGAGTCCGAGCGTGGTGAACCGCAACGCTTCGAGGACTGGGTCCTGGTCCGCCAGAGAGATCGAATCCAGTTCCCGCGCGACCGACGCGTAGTCTCCGCGACGCAGAGATTCCCGTCCCCGCAGATAGAGAAGGAGCGTGTCGTGCGGCCGGGTCGAGAGCAACGAATCGAGGAGTGCCACGCGGACGGAGTCGGGGCCGGGGCTTAAGAAATAGGGTTTCAGGATGGCGTTTTCATTTCCCTCAAGCGCGAGAAGGCGCTCACTGGAAGCCTCGGTGAGTCCATCCGTGAGGTCGACAACGCGGAGGGCGTGATAGTACCGAAACGCCTGGCGCACGCTGTCCATCCCCCACAGCGCGTCGCCGTGGAGAACTGCGAGCATAAGGGTGCGGTCCGACGTTCCCGGTGCATTGCCCGCTTGGTCCAGGACGCTGTCCACCGTGCGATAGGCACCGCGCCGGTATGCTGCCGTCGCGAGGCCGGAGAGCGATTCGAAGCTTCCTCCTTCATTATAGGAGACGGCATACAGACTTTCCGCCACGGCATACTGGCGGCCGGCAAGCGCGCGGCCGGCTATCCTGTTCCTCTCGCCGACGACGCGCGGGCAGGTTTTTTGAAAAATCGAGGAGCGGCTGAAAAAGGTCTTCGTCGCTGCAAGATCGCTCCGTTCAATGTCCAATGTCCGAAGAGCGTTCTTCCATTCCTGAACGAGAATCGTGACCGGCCGGTCATAGACGGACATCCAGTCTTCGCCGGCATAGACCATGAGAAAGGGGCGGATGCCATACGTGTCAATCAGAAAATGGCTGAAGGACCCGGCCAAGACGTAGCTCACCGACGGTGCCTGCGTCAGAAAACCTTCCGGCGAAAGCAGTGCGACGATGTCCGGGGCGGTCCGCATCTGTTCCATCGCGGCCGCATAAACATCCAGCGTTCTCGCGCCGTAAGTCCCCTCCAGCGCCATCGGCAATCCCTCAGTGAGACCCATGCGCAGACTCACGTGAAGGACAGGAACGCCGAATTTCCCGGCGATGACATGCGTGAGCTCGTGCTTCAGCGTCGCGTAGGCGGATTGGAGTGTGACGTGAACCTGTTTGCTCCAGGGCTTTGCGATGTCGGTGTTTCCGGCGCCGATCAGCCGGAGTTTCGCGTCCGCTGATGGATAGATGAACGATTCGATGCGATCGAATCGCGGCAGCGAGAATACATCGAGGAGTTGTGTGTAACGGAATTCGTGCTCGTCCGCAAGGCGCGCCAGCTGCTCCGCACTGAGAAGGTTCCTGGGATAATAAATCACGAAATGCTCGGTCTTGAGCTCCCCCCCGAGCCAGGATCGAATGTATCCCGACGTCGACTCATACCCGAGATCGCAACGGAAGACGTACACCCCAACGCCGAGGAACAAGAGAAGAACCGTCAGCCCGCGTTGGCCCGGTTGGACGAGCGTTTGGACGAGGGCGAGCCCTTTGGAGATAACGCCCGCGGACGGCTCGCTCGAGGCGAGGATGAGATTTCCGAGCCACACAAGGACCGCCGCAAGCCCGAGAGTAATCAGGCGAAAGGATACCAGCGTCGACGTGATGCTCATCCCTTCGTCGTAGGTGAACCCCGGAAAATATCCGTAAAAGAAATTATAGGAGAAAATGGCGGGGGTATAGTAGCCCACTGCCAGGGCGTAGCAAAACGATAGGAGCATGAAAGCGAAGAACATCGTTCTCGATCTGCGGTAATGCATGACACAGAAGAACGCCAGGGAGGTCGAGAACACCACGCTGACGGCGGCAAGGAGAAGATAGAAAAGAACACCATCGATCAGAGAGCAATTCCTGACGAAGAGCGCGTTTGCCAGGAGGACGATAAGCGGGATGAGGAGTAGCGTAAGATTCGTCACGAGGGACGACTGCAACGAACGCCGGGCGCCGATCATCATCAGCGACCGGCCTAGGGCCGGCTCACGATAGAGCGGGCGGATTCTGCCGATGGTCAGAAAACCGGAGGTCACCGAGCCGAGGAGGGCGAACAGGAAAGACGACTCGTATCCCAGCGCGTGGAGAAGGGGAACCCGCGTGCACGCAAGCGCGGCAATCAGGTTGATGATTCCAACGACGAACGCATCAGTTCTTCGGAGCCCTGTCATGGCAGCCATTTCGATACGTGCACGAAGTAGAATTGAGCGGAGGGGTCGGCAAGGAGGTCCCGGACTTCCGAAGGATTCAGAATTCTTCCCCCGCGACGCGTTCAATATCAGCGCCGAGCGCCTGGAGCTTCTTCTCGATCGCTTCATAGCCGCGATCGATGTGGTACACGCGAAGAACTTCGGTCGTTCCTTCGGCGACAAGTCCTGCGAGAATCAGCGACGCGGAGGCCCGCAGGTCGGTCGACATCACTTTTGCCCCGGTGAGCCTGTTGACGCCCCGGACCACGGCGACATTGTCGTTCACATCGATGTCGGCGCCAAGGCGAACCAGTTCGGGAACGTGCTTGAAGCGATCGAAGTAGATGGAGTCGGTAATGAGCGACGTCCCGGACGCCCGGGCCATCAGCGCGGTCCACTGCGCCTGCATATCCGTCGGAAATCCCGGGTAGATCGCGGCGGTCACGTTGACGGCGTGCAGCGTTGCCGGCGCGGTCAGCGTTACTCCGGTTCCGTGGACTTCGACGCCACAGCCGGCGTCCTGCAGTCTCGCGAGCAATGCCGAAAGATGCGACGGGTTCACGGATTCAACGGTGATCCGGCCGCCGGTCATCGCGCCGGCGACGAGATATGTTCCGGCCTCGATCCGGTCCGGGATCGTTTCGACATCGGCAGCGTGTAATGCGTCGACGCCTTCGATCTCGAGCCGCCGGGATCCGATCCCGTCGATGCGCGCACCCATCAGCACAAGAAACTCGGCCAGCGCGGTGATCTCGGGTTCAATCGCCGCGTTCTCGATCACCGATGGTCCCTTCGCAAGCACCGCTGCCATGAGAATGTTTGCCGTGGCGCCGACGCTGGAGATGTCGAAACTGATCTTCGCTCCCGTGAGCGTTCCGGCAGTAGCGTGAATATAGCCTTCCCGCAATTCCAACGTCGCCCCGAGCTTTTTGATTCCTTCCAAGTGCAGATCAACCGGGCGTGGGCCCCAGGCGCAGCCGCCAGGAAGAGAGACCTTTGCCTCTCCAAAGCGCGCCACAAGCGGGCCGAGAACGTAGATCGAAGCCCTCATCTTCTTCACATGCTCGTATGGCGCCTCGTGCTTGTCGACCCCTCGCGTATCCAGCGTGAGCACATGTCCGTCCCGGGCGATGCGCGCTCCCATCGACGACAACAGGCTTGCCATGGTGTTGACGTCGCGCAACGACGGCGTATTGCGCAGCCGAAATGTCCCCGATGCAAGCAGCGCCGCCGGCATCAACGCCAGGGTTGCGTTTTTTGCTCCGCTAATTTGGACCGTGCCATTGAGACGCCGTCCACCGTGGATGACGAACTTGTCCAATGTTTTCCAATTGACGTGAATTGACCGAGTTTCCGGGCATCCCCGCACAAGACCCGTTTCGACCCCGCGATCAATCTCCGCAAATCGTCCCCGAAAGTCAAAGCAGATCGGCGGCGCTCCTACTCGCCTGGCTGACCTTCGGAACCACGCGAAGCTGGATGTTGCGCTTCCTGGTTTTCTCAATTTTGGCATGAGCCGCTCAAGGCATTGGCAGTTTCGAGAAATAGTCTCGAGAGTAGGAGGCGGTATGATAAAATATATCTATGAATTCCTGCAGAATGAAACATGACCAAGTCTCTCCCAATTGGCACATAACTTGAACCTTTTTTCTATGTTTTTTCGTCGCTCATTTCCAATTCGACCATCTTCCAAGAACACCAAAAGCTCTCTATGCAACTGACCATGACAGGTGAGTACGCAATCCGCACAATGGTCCACCTCTCGCGGCTTACGCCCGGAACCATTGCGCAGATCTCTGACATCTCGAAGAAATGGCAGATCCCGGAAAAATTCCTCCGCAAAATCGTTGCCCGACTTTGCCGCGCAGGTCTCGTAAAGTCGCACCGCGGCGTCCACGGGGGGATCTCCCTTGGCCGTCCTTCCGACCAAATTACCCTTCTCGAAGTCGTCGAGGAAATTGAGGGCCCGATGGCACTCAATCGTTGTCTCGTCGAGCCGGAATTCTGCACACGAACTTCCATCTGTAACGTCCACGATGTCTGGAACGAGACCCAGGGGAAACTCAGGGAATTCCTCTCGACCCGGACATTCGATGAGCTTTCCCAACCGAAGGCCGAACCATTGCCTGCGATCGTCGCCGAAGCGTAGTTTGAACGCGCTCGTCGACAACATGCGGGAATGCCCCTAAGCGGTTGCCCGGTACTTCTCTCGTCGCATTCGCGGCGATGGAACATCACAGCACTGTGCTCCCACGTGATCACAACAACCCTCCACTCACTCAAAGGAGAGTCCCATGGATGCTGTACTCCTTGCCCGACTGCAGTTTGCCATGACGGTCGGTTTTCATTTCATCTTCCCCCCGATAACCATCGGCCTTGCCTGGTTTCTGGTACTGGTCGAAGGGCTCGGATGGCGAAAAGGCGATGAGACGTATGTCCGCATCGGGAAGTATTTCGGGAAAATTCTTGCCTTGACGTTTGCCGTCGGCGTCGCGACCGGCATCGTAATGGAATTCCAATTCGGCACGAACTGGGCGACGTACTCCAAATTTGTCGGTGACGTATTCGGCGCTCCGCTCGCCGCCGAGGCGATCTTTGCCTTCTTCCTGGAGTCGACCTTCCTTGGGCTCTATCTGTTTGGTCGTGAAAGGATTTCGAAGGGAGCCCACTGGTTTTCGATCCTGATGGTTGCCGTCGGCGCGACAATTTCTGCGTTCTGGATCATCGTGGCAAATTCATGGCAACAGACCCCCGCGGGATTTGTGTTGCGCAACGGCCGGGCAGAACTGACGAGTTTCTACGATGCCGTGTTCAATCCTTCGACGGTGATCCGATTTCTCCACACCATGGATGCCGCGCTGACGACCGGGGCGTTTTTTATGACAGGGATCGCCGCGTATCTTCTCCTCAAGGGAAAAGAGGTTCCCCTGGCAAAGAAGGCGATGACGGTTGGCGTCATCGCAGGCCTCATCGTCTCCCTGCTCGAAGTGATGCCCTTCGGCCACGAGCACGCACGCCAGGTCGCCCGCACCCAGCCGGAGAAATTCGCCGCCATCGAAGGTCTTTATACCTCGACGTCCGGTGCACCCATGGTGCTCTTCGCCTACCCGATGACACCGCCTCCGGAGTTGAAGGCACCCATCGAAATCCCGGGACTGCTGAGCTGGCTCGCCTTCGGCGATATCAACGCCCCGATCAAGGGGATCAATGATTTCCCCGCGAACAACGTTCCACCGCTCTGGCTCACGTTCGTATCGTTTCACAATATGGTCGTCCTCGGAATGTACTTTATCCTCATCCTGGCGTACGCTGCATGGAAACTCCGGAAGGGGACGCTCTGGAATAGTCACAAACTCCTGAGGGCATTCATCTGGTCGATTCCGTTGCCGGTCATCGCCTGCCAGCTCGGCTGGATCGCGGCGGAGGTCGGCAGGCAGCCATGGATTGTGTACGGTATGCTTCGGACGGAAGAAGCCGTATCGATTTCCGTGAGCGCGGGAGAAATCCTCTTCTCGATTATCCTGTTCTTCATCGTCTATGCCTTCCTCGGGTCACTCTACCTGTATCTTCTGATTAAGAAGATCAAACACGGACCGGATCCGGCGAATGCATCCAACTTCGGTCAGGCAAAGGAGGTGACCGCGTAATGGAAACCCTTCAAGTCACCTGGTACATTCTCGTCGGCGTGCTGCTCATCGGGTATGCCATCCTTGATGGATTCGATCTCGGCGTCGGGGTGCTGTACTTGTTCAACCGGAAAGAAGAAGACCGGCGCGTGAGTCTGAATGCGATCGGTCCCGTGTGGGACGGCAACGAAGTCTGGCTTCTTACCGGCGGCGGAGCCCTTTTTGCAGCGTTCCCGCCCGTCTACGCAACCGTGTTCAGCGGATTCTATCTGGCTTTGATGCTCCTCCTCGTGGCGCTCATCGCGCGGGCGGTGTCCATGGAATTCCGTGGGAAAGTGGATTCGCCGGGATGGAAACGCCTGTGGGACTGGTGTTTCGGCCTCGGCAGCGCTCTCCCCGCGCTGTTGCTGGGTGTTGCGTTCGGGAATATCCTCCGGGGGGTCCCGATCGATATCGACGGCAGCTACCAGGGGACGTTCCTCGGCTTGCTGAATCCGTACGCCTTGTTGATCGGGGTCCTCAGCCTTGCCGTGTTTGCGATGCATGGAGCGATCTATCTTGCGCTCAAGGCGGAGGGCGACCTTCGCGCAAGAATGACAAAGACGGCGACAACGTTGTGGATTGCGGTCGTCATCATCTACGCCGCGGCGACGTTTGTTTCGACGTTCGTCTCGCCTTTCCTCTTCTTTACGATTCTGGGAGATCCGATCTTCTGGACAATCTTCGTCCTTCTGCTGGTTTCGGTCCTCATGATTCCGACCTGGCTGAAGAGCAAGAAGTTCCTGGCGGCGTTCCTATCGTCGTGCACGGCGATCGCCATGATGATCGCGCTCAGTGCGCTAAGCCTCTTTCCGCGTCTGGTCCCGTCGACGATCAGCGACGATTACAGCTTGAACGTCTTCCAGCACTCGTCGTCGCAGCTCACACTGACCGTGATGCTTGTCATCGCCCTCATCGGAATGCCCATCGTGATCGTCTATACGATTATGGTGTACCGGATATTTAAGGGGAAAGTCTCCATCGGACCCGATTCCTATTGAGTGATAAGTTCGCCCTCTCCAAACGGCCCCGGGATCCGGGGCCGTTGCTATTTCGGGGCGTCCTGGACCCGATGATTGCATCTCCAGAATGCCGCGCGTATATTGCATCGTCAAACCTCAACCACGACACTCCGCCATGCCCAAGACCACTTTTTCTCCGCGCCGTCCAAAACAAAAGGTTTCCGCCCCGCACAGCAAGGTGTTCCTCGGAATCGCCGGCAATATCGGATCGGGCAAATCGTCGCTCACGAGACTCCTGGCCGAACATTTCGGATGGACCCCGTATTTTGAATCCGTGGAAGACAACCCATATCTGCGGGACTTCTATGGTGATATGTCACGGTGGTCGTTTCATCTCCAGGTCTATTTTCTTTCCAACCGATTTCGAAGCCATAAGGCCATTGTGGAGGGTGGCGATGCGGTGGTCCTTGACAGGGTGATCTACGAGGATGCTGAAATTTTTGCGCGCAACCTCTTTGAGATCGGGAAGATGGATGAACGCGACTACCGGAACTACATTGCCTTGTATGAAGTGATGACAGAGTATCTCCGCCCGCCCGATCTGTTGATCTACCTTCGCGCGAACATCGACACGCTGCTCCGCCAGATTGCGCTCCGGGGACGCTCGTATGAGCAGTCCATCCCGCGCGAATACCTCGAGCAGTTGAACCGCCATTACGAGTCCTGGATTAAACGGTACGACAAGGCCCCGCTCCTCGTCGTCGAATCCGATGAGCTCGATTTTGTCAACAACCGCGACGATTTCGAGAAGTTGATGGCGACAATTGCGTCGGCGCTCGCAAAGGGACGGGGAAGAGCACGAAGACGGGGAAAGTGAGAAGGGGGCCGGCCCCCAGAACGCAACGAGCGGGAGATGCTCCCGCTCATTGCGAATGTGGACTGCACGTACTCAAGGTTCGATGACCGCAGTCAATCTCTACGCCCGCGTGTCGACACTGCTCCCCGCCGGTGTAGGGACGATTTGGCCGTGTCCGTTGTAGACCTGCGATGCCACCTGCTGCGGACCGGTTACGATCTGCGCCACGAGCTCCTTCTGGTTATCCATTTCACCTTTCAGAACCCGCAACGCAATTCCCTGTTGCACGTCCACCAAGGGTCGAACCATTCCGGCTTCGATTACACCACCGATATCCATAGGTTGGTTCCCTTCGTGTTGTAGAGTAGAACACACTACTCCACGCCAGAAGAATGCAAATCCCGTGCCTTCAGGCCGGCCGTTTTCTTGTCGGAATTCTCAGGAATCGCGTTACCACTGTCTGATCAGATGGCCAACGGGAATCCACATGCTTACGGGTCAGCGTCACCGGGGAGGGCCGAGGATATCAGGGGGCAACGAAGACCTTCATCGCGAATGCGATGAGGAGAATTCCCAGAACCAGCCGGGCATTTCGGTTCGTGTGCCCTTCGCCGATGCGGTGTCCGACATGGACGAACAATGTCGCACCGATCGCGAGCGGAAGCGCTGCGAGCGTGTCGAGGTAGCCGAAGGCGTATGGTGGAAGATAGCGGCTGGAGAATCCACCGATGGCGACCGCAGTGCAAGCGGCGAAGAAGAAGGCGACGCTCGAAGCATTCGCGGTCCCCGAGGAGCGCTTCAGCGGCATCCGTAATTGGGAGTAGAGCAACGGTTGCAGGAGGAGTTTGTTTGCCATCCCGGTGACTGCTGCCACGCCTCCCGCGATCAAGCCATACGCACCAAGCCGCACCGTTTGCGTCGAAGAAGGCGATGCCGGCACCTTCGGCTTCCTGCGTTCGCTGAAAAGTTGAAGGCCTGCGACAAAGAACGAAATCCCGAACACGCGGAGGAGGGTTTCATAGGCGAACGTAGTTGAAAACAGTCCGCCTGCCACACCGCCCACTGTCCCCGCACCGATCAACCACACCGCATCCTTCCACGCCACGAATCCTCCCCGATGATCAATGGCGGTGGAGGGAATGGATGCAGCGCAAGACACGAGAAGCGTTGTGCCGAGGGCGAGATGTGCGGCGGCGAGCACGCTGACATGCGTCGAGGAATACCAGACGAGAAGAATCGGCAGGGTGAAGAGGCCGATGTCGACCGCGAAAAATCCCGCGAGAAGCCCGGCTGCGCAACCCGCAAGGAGAAGAACCGCAACCGAAAGGAGATCCACGGAATTCGTCTTTTCTTCAGCCTCCGAGTTTCTCTTTGAAGATTTTGCGGTGATCGAGCAGGCCGATTGCGGCATTCAACTGTTGATCATCATGCAGCGACGCTCTGATTCTGCCCTTCTCGCCGTTATATCGCGCTGCGAGCTCCTGGCTCAACTCGTCCGTAAGGTGATCGCGGTACCGGTCGAACGCCCGATCCTTGTTCTTCTCGATCAACGCTGCGACCCGGTCGAGCTCGGCAATGACGTCCTTGCTCATGTGGGATTGCTCCGCCGTTTTTTCGAGGTCCTTCACCTTCGTTTCGCTGTCTTCCACATAGTCGAATTTTTGGGCAGTCAGGTACTCTTTGAACTCATTCAAAGTTTCCGGGGTTACGGTGTCAAACTTCGCGCCCTCGTGGGTCGCCACATAGTGGTTGGCGAAATTGAAGAACATCCCCTTCTTGCCGAGCTCGCGGACCATCGGTCCTTCGTCCGGTTCTTCCACGATCGAATCCGGGACGATTCCGCCGCGCTCAAACACAGGACGGCCGTGTTCGGTCTTGAACTCTTTGCGGAGACTGTCGGGCGTAATCGCAAAGACACCGTTTTTGTCCCGGTGCTGGTAATCGATTTCCTGGATGCACCGCCCGCTCGGGGTGTAGTAACGCGCGGTGGTGATCTTCAGCTGCGCGCCGTAGCTGAGCGGGAGAATTGTCTGAACGAGACCTTTCCCGAACGTCCGCGTTCCGACGATCACCGCGCGATCGAAATCCTGCAGTGAGCCGGTCACGATTTCGCTGGCGCTTGCGCTGCCGTGATCGGTCAGGACAACGACTGGAGTTGTCGGAAGGACAGGTTCTTCGGTGGACACGTATTTCTTCTCGCTCTCCGGAGTGCGTCCACGGGTCGAAACGATCAGGCTTCCCTTCGGCAGGAACTTGCTCGCGACGTCCACCGCCGCATCAAGAAGTCCTCCGGGATTTCCCCGCAGGTCCAGCACCAAACCTTTCAAATCACCCTTGACCTGCAACTCCTTTATCGCCTGACGCACTTCTTCTCCGGCACGTCGGGAGAACCGTTCAAGGCGGATGTAGCCGATGCCCGGCGCCACGTAGTCAGCGTACGTGACGTTTCGCAGCTGCACCTCCTCCCGCGTGAGCGTGAAATCGAGCGGTTTCGTCTCACCTTCGCGCTTGATCGTGACGACGACGGTTGTTCCCGGCTCTCCCCGGGTGAGATTCCGGACATCGTCGGGTTTCTTATTTTCGACGGAAACCCCGTCCACCTTGAGCAACACGTCGCCCGGGATCAGTCCTTGCCGCTGTGCCGAGTAGCCGTCCATGACGCTGATAATGCGCATTGCTCCGTCCCGCACGCCGATCGTCACGCCGATCCCGCCGTATTTGCCGTTGGTCATGAGGTCGACCTCATCACTTTCCTCGCGGGAAATGTACACCGTATAGGGATCGAGTGTCCCAAGCATCCCCTCGATTCCCGCCTCCATGAACTTCTCGGGGTCGACCTGGTCGACATAGTTGGCGGTGATTTCTTTGTAGACCCTGCCGAACAGAGTAATGCTCCGGTCCACCTTAAAGTACAGGTCACTGTCACCCGTCAGCACAAACCCGCTGCACAAGACGAGAAGCGCAGCAAGCCCGAACGTGATGAACACCTTTCGCGTTGGGATACCCTTCATGATTTTCAATCCTCTATGAGACATGACTCGTTGTCCGTTCCTGGACAGTCTTCCAGATTTCAGCATGCACGCGCTCGACAGATTGCATGCCGTCGATCCTCACCATCCGGTGCGGTTCCTGTTTCACGATGTCGATGAAACCGCGGTGGACACGCTCGTAGAATTCACGGCCCGCGCTTTCCATCCTGTCGAACTGCATTCCCGCGGCCTCTTTGCGCCGCTCGATTTCCTCGATCGGAATATCGATGAACAGCGTGAGGGCGGGCGTCGTCGCCCCGATCGAGGCGCCGATAATCGCACGCACGACCGAGCGGTCGATTCCTCGTCCCCATCCCTGGTACGCAATCGTGGAATCCGCGTACCGGTCACACACCACGATTTCCCCGCGAAGAAGCGCGGGGCGGATTACCTGCCCGACGAGCTGGGCCCGGCTTGCCGAAAAGAGGAGCAACTCGGTGAGATCCGTCATCTCGAGATGCGTGCGATCGAGCAGAAGATCTCTGATGCGTTCCGAGATCGCCGTTCCGCCTGGCTCTCTGAGAAAATGGATCGGCATCGGCGCACCATCAGCCGCACGTTCTCCCTTCAGCCGCTCCACAAGCTTCACCGCCTGGGTGCTCTTGCCGCTGAAATCGAGTCCCTCGAACGTGATCAACATATTCGAACGTAAGGATTTCGTGAGGAGGAAGCAACCCGTTCCTTGAAACTTCACCCACATTTGGGTACATTCACCCTGTTATGCCCCGGCCTGCCAAGCAACATACCGTTTCCCCCCCGCCCAATTCCCTCCGCGATCAGCGCAGGCTGGAGTCACGCACGGAAGATTCACAAATCATTCAACGGGCCCTTCACGGCGACGAGTCCGCCTACGAAAAGCTGATGAAGAAGTACCACGATGCCATCTTCAACTTCATTTTCAAAATGGTCCACGAACGTGAGCAGGTGGAGGATCTGACCCAAGAGGCCTTCATCAAGGCGTTCAGCTCGCTTTCGAAATTCAATGACGAATACGCATTCTCGACGTGGCTCTACAAGATCGCGACCAACAACAGTATCGACTATATCCGGAAGAAGAAACTGCAGGCCTATTCCATCGATAAGCCGATCGATGCCAAAGACAGCGAATACTCGTTCGAGCTCCCCGATGAAGGGTATGAAGCTGACCAGGAACTCATTTCCGGACAGCGCGCAGCCCTCCTCCGAGAAGCCATCGGCAAGCTTCCGGAGAAGTACCGTAAAGTCATCGAACTTCGACACGTTCAGGAGAAGAGTTACGAGGAAATCGCGGATTTGCTCAAATTACCGATTGGCACCGTAAAAGCCCATATCTTCAGGGCTCGAGAGCTCCTGTACAAGCAGCTCCGCCATCGCATTCGGCACTACTGAACCGAAACCTCCATCCCCGGTCCTACGTATAGAATAGTAGAGAAAATGTGCCGGACCCATGCATCTCCACCTCTCCAACATAGCGCCACTTCTGGCTCTTACGATCGCCGCGCCAGCGGGCATCCTTCACGCCCAGGAAACGCGGGAGATCGGCCGCACAACGGAGAAGGAACTTAAGGTCGTTGTGAACACTTCCTTCGGTTCCCTGCACATCTCCCGCGGTGAACCGGCCCAGGTCGTGGTGATGGAGAGCCGGAAACAAAAGTCCGGCGAGTTCAACTATGACTATTCTGTCCGCAACCGCGTCGGCTATATGGACCTCACCCTCGGCCAGGGGGAAAACATGGACGACGGCGGGCAGGACAAGAAGTTTCATTTGGCCAATCTGAAGAGCGGCGACTGGGCGCTCCAGTTTTCGGATGCCCTCCCGATCTCCTTCGATCTTGAACTCGGCGTCGGCAAGGGCGACCTGAACCTTTCCGGGCTGCAGGTCAAGGACCTGAACCTTTCCACGGGCGCCAGCGACGTGTGCCTCGCCTTCGACGAGCCGAACAAGTCGATGATCGAGAACCTGAACATCGAGGCGGGCGTTAGCAAGTTCGAAGGGAGAAATCTGGGAAATGCGAACTTCCGTCACTTCAAGTTCCAGGGTGGCGTGGGGACGTTTAAACTCGATTTCGGCGGTGAGACCGCGCACGAGGTGGATCTTGACGTCCAGGTGGGGATGGGAATTCTTACGATGGTCATTCCCTCGTCGATCGGTGCACGGGTGTTATACGAAAAGAACTGGATCTCGCGCGTCGATTGCCCGGATGATTTTTCTCCCAACGGCGATTCCGAGTACATCAGCTCCAACTATGACAATGCCAAGGGGAAAATGATCATCCGCGTCGAGTCGGGCGTCGGCAGCGTACGCATCAGACGATCAGACTGAGGTACGGCATAGTGTAGGACGTATGGAGTTTGACGTAGGAAGAAAACTACTCCAAATCCCCCCATCCCCTCATCTCCTCCTTCCTGCAACCTCAGACTTTCCCAAGCGCATCAATCACCTGCTGCATGTCAGCCGGGAGTTCAGAGTCGAACAACATCGTTACTCCCGTTGATGGATGCACAAAGCCGAGCGTTTTCGCATGCAACGCCTGGCGCGGGATCATGGCAAGGAGCTGATTGACTTCCGCTTTTTGCTTCGGTGTTCCTGGTCCGGCGATGAGATGTCGTCCGTTGTACGTCGGATCGCCGAAGACGGGATGATTGACATGCGCCAGGTGGACGCGGATCTGATGCGTCCTCCCGGTCTTGAGCGTGAGTCTGACAAGCGCAAGGTATGCGTATTGACGGATGACCTCAAACGTGGTGATGGCCGGCTTCCCTCCCGGCACAACCGCCATCTTCTTCCGATCCGATTTCGACCTCCCGAGTTCCGCTTCAATGACCCCGCTTTGCATTTTGAATATTCCCCAGACGAGCGCCTGATATTCCCGCGTCGTGGTTCTCCGTGCGAACTGCCTGGCAAGCCTGGCGTGCACGACGTCGTTCTTCGCCACAACCAGCAGCCCTGAGGTGTCTTTGTCGAGCCGATGAACAATCCCCGGTCGCAAGTCCGGATTGTTCAACGTCGACAGCCTGCGTGTATGGTAGAGCAGCGCGTTCACGAGCGTCCCGTGGTAGTTCCCGTGCGCGGGGTGGACGACCATGCCTGCAGGTTTGTTCACGATGATCAGATCGTCGTCTTCGTAAATGATGTCGAGGGGGATGTGCTCCGGCTCGGCGTCTTGCGGGGGCGGCTTCGGGAGGGTGATGTGAATGATTTCGCCGCCGGAAACCGGGTGGCTCGGGCGGACCTGCTTGCCGTTGACAAGCACGGCGCCTTCTTTGATCGCGATCTGAACTTTGGATCGGGTGGCGTTCTCGACGTGCGCGGTAAGGTAGGTATCGAGCCGTTCCTTCTTCTGACCGGGAGGAACGACGATCTGGAATTCGTAGGGCATACTACACCGGGCAGGATGTGCCGATTGGTGTGGAGCGACCGGCCGGATCTCTACTCTTTGCCGGCTTGTGCTCCGGTGCCGGCCGGTTCTGCAGGGAGTTGTTCCGGCACCGTATGCTTTGCGGGGTCAATCGCCGACCGGTGAAAGATGAACACGAAAATAACGCCGATCGTCACACAGGCATCCGCGACATTAAAGACCGGCCACCGGTGGAAATGATAGAAGCCAAGATTGATATTGAAAAAGTCGACGTCAATGAAATCGACGACTTTCCCGTAGAAGAGCGGCGCCTGATCGAACAGCAGTCCGTAGAACACCCGATCCACGAGATTGCCGAGCGCACCGCCGAGGATCATCGCCAGCGCAATGCGAAACCCGAGTCGCTCATTCCGGACCCGGTAGAGATACACGAGGATCATGATGCTCGCGAGGATCGAAATCACGGCGAACAGGACTTTCCCCCCGAGTTCGATCCCGAACGCCATTCCCGGATTTTCAATATAGGTCAATCGCAGGAAATCCCCGAGAATATTGTGACTGACCCCGTACTGGAGCCCCGTCCACGAAATGCCCAGGGGAGCGAAGGTCATCCCCCGCACCAGGAGCTTTGAGCACTGGTCGGCAAGCACAATCCCAAGACTGAGCCAGAGGACCCGCACCGGTCATTCCCCTTTTTTCTTGGCCATCGCGATGCGGCCGCGTTCGCACGGCATCCCGGTGTTCTTATATTCCGCGCAGGTCTGGGCGGTGGGAACCGCTTCCAGTCGCTCCTTCGGAACGAGAAGACCGCAGATCCGGCAGACGCCGTAGCTCTTCGCTTCGATCCGGGCAAGCGCATCGTCGAGCTGATTCACGTATTTGCTGCTGCGCGACGCGAAGAGGAAGGTCTTTTCCCGCTCCATGGCGTCGGTCCCTTGCTCCATGTGCAGGGAGTAGTTGGAGCTTTCGCTCACGTATTCTCCCGTGCTCACGTCCATCATGCTCTCTTTCAGCGCATCGAGCTCATCGAGCGTTTCTTTGCGTTTTGAAAGGATCATCTCCTTGAACGCTTTCAGCTCGTCCGACGAGTACGTTGTCGGCTCCCGTCGTTCGGTTCCCATCTTCTTCGTCGTCACCTTTTTCTTGCTTTTCTGCCCATGCGCCGTCGAGGCTTTCGCGGCTGTGGATTTTGCCGTCTTCTTGCCATGCGAGGCGGCCTTCTTTTTGGACGACGCAGCTGATTTGACAACCGCCCGTGTTCCCTTTGTCGCCATGGATGTTCCTCGCTCCTTACGATAAGTTAGATCTGAGGATGGCGCTTGATTCCAACGCGGACGCCGATGCCGTTCAAGTCCACAGTGGAATCGTATTCGCCGGCCTCAAAGACAAACATGAGTTCTGTTGCCAGTGTTTCCGTTTGAATGTATGATCGCATAGTTTCCAGCATCGATTTGACTTCCGCAGGTGCTTCACAAAAGATCACAATCCTGTCAGTGACCGCAAAGCCGGCGTCTTTCCGCATATTCTGAACGCGGTTGACAAATTCGCGGGCATTCCCCTCCGCGAGCAGCCGGTCGTCGAGCGTCGTATCCAGTGCGACCGTGAGTGAGCCGTTCGATTCCACAAGCCACCCCTGAATGTCCTCGCGCACGATCTCGACGTCCTCCTTCGCGATGGTGAGCGCTTGTCCTTGCGATTCGACCGCAACGCTCCCGGAAGACTCCATCGCGGAGATTTCCTCCGCGGTCATCTCCTTGATCCGTGCCGCGACGCCCTGCACGTTCTTGCCGAACTTCGGACCGAGCGTCTTGAAATTCGGTTTCGCCTTCTTCCTCACCAGTCCCGATGCATCCGTGACATACTCGATGGTCTTCACGTTGATTTCTTCGAGGATCACGTCCTGCATCTGCCGGATCTCGGCGCGTTCGTGCTCGCCGGCGATCGGCAGGATGATCCGGCGCAGCGGCTGACGCACTTTGAGGTTTGACTTCATGCGCATGGCGCGGACCAGCATGACGATCTTCTCTGCGCGCTCCATCCGCTCTTCGAGGTCCTTGTCGATGGCCGCGGGATCGACGGTCGGCATCGAGGCCAGATGCACCGATTCCGCCGCGTCGCGGTGCGTGACCTCGTTCAGGTTGCGGTGAAGTTCCTCCGCAAGGAACGGCACGAACGGCGCCATCATCCTCACGACCGTGTCAAGACACTCGTACAGTGTCTGATTCGCCGCGGTCTTGTCCTTCCCCTTTTCGCTCTTCCAGAACCTCCGCCGGTTCCTCCTGACGTACCAGTTGGAAAGTTGATCGATGGTGAATTCGCTGATGCTCCGCGCCGCCTTGGTGACGTCATACGCGTCCATGTACGATTCATACCGTTGCAGGAGCGACTGCAGCTCGGAGAGAATCCAGCGGTCGATCTCCTGCCGCTCGTTCAGCGGGATGCGCGGTTCGGCATAGGTAAACCCGTCGATGTTCGCATACAAGGCGAAAAACGCGTAGGTGTTCACGAGAGTTCCGAAGAACTTCCGCTGGACATCGAGCAACCCCTCCTCATCAAAGCTTGTCGGTCGCCACGGCGGGCTTGTCGTCACCAAATACCACCGGGTGGCATCGGCGCCGTAGCGGGTCAGCACGGAAAACGGATCAACGGTATTTCCTTTGGATTTCGACATCTTTTGCCCATCCTTGTCGAGGATGAGCTCATTCACCATCACGGTTCGGTACGCGGGCTTGTCGAACAGGAAGGTGCCGATTGCGTGCAGCGAGTAAAACCACCCGCGCGTCTGATCGATCCCCTCGCAGATGAAGTCGGACGGGTACTGTTCCCCCGATTCGATGAGCTCACGGTGTTCGAACGGATAATGCCATTGGGCGAAGGGCATGGATCCGGAATCGAACCAGACATCGATCAGCTCGGGAACGCGGCGCATGGTTCCGCCGCAGGAACATCGAAATGTGACGGAATCGACGTACGGTTTGTGCAAATCGACGGGATCCGAAACGTTCTCGCCTTCCTTGAGTTCGGCAATGCTTCCGATGCACCGCTGTTTACCGCACTGTGCACACGTCCAGACCGGGAGCGGCGTCCCCCAGAACCGGTCTCGCGAGAGGGCCCAGTCCTTGTTCTCCTCGAGCCAATTCCCGAATCGGCCCACGCCCACTTCCGAGGGGACCCAGTTGATCTGATTGTTCAGCTCAATCATGCGCTGCGCAAACTTCGTCGTCTGAATGTACCACGATTCTCGCGCATAATACAGCAACGGTGTCTTGCATCGCCAGCAGTGGGGGTAGCTGTGCGTCACCGTCTCACGCTTATAGAGGATCCCCCGCTCTTTGAGATTTCGGATGATGTCATGATCCGCATCCTTCACGAACTTCCCCTGGAAGTCGGGGACATCGGGGCCGAATTCGCCGCTCTTATTGACGGGGTGAATCGTCGGGAGATCGTATTTGCGTCCGGCCTGATAGTCGTCTTCGCCATAGGCCGGCGCCATGTGGACAATCCCGGTGCCGTCTTCGATCGTGACGAAATCCGTGGTCACCACATAAAACGCTTTTTTGTCGACGGGATGGTAATTGAAAATCCTATCGTACTCCCATCCGGCGAGCTCTCGCCCCTTATACCTTCCGACGATGGAGTATTCTCCCTGAAGGGCCCCGAGACGCGCCTCCGCAAGAATCAGGTTCTCGCCATTCTGCGAGACCTTGACATAATCGACATCGGGCCCGACGGCAAGGGCAACGTTGGAGATGAGCGTCCACGGCGTCGTGGTCCAGACGAGGAACGACGTGGTCTGATCGTTCTTCAACCGCATCCGGACATAGACGCTCTGGTCCTTCACATCCTCGTATCCCTGAGACACTTCGTGTGACGACAGCGGCGTCTCACACCGTGGACAGTAGGGTTGGATCTTGTACCCCTTGTACATCAACCCTTCGTCATAAAAACGCTTGAGCGCCCACCAGATGGACTCGATGTAATTGTTCTCGAACGTCACATACGGATCGCGAAGATCGACCCAGTATCCCATCTGTTCGGTCATCTGTTCCCACTCGGTCTTGTATTTCCAGACCGATTCCTTGCACTTCGCATTGAACTCCGCAACGCCGTACCGGATGATATCGTCCTTGTGCTTGAATCCGAGTTGCTTTTCGACTTCGATTTCCACCGGGAGACCGTGCGTATCCCATCCGGCTTTTCGATGGACCTGGTACCCCTTCATCGTTTTATACCGGCACACGAGGTCCTTCAGCGCCCGCGCCATGACATGGTGGATGCCCGGCCGGCCGTTGGCCGTCGGCGGTCCTTCATAGAAGGTAAATCCCGGATTGCCTTCCCGGCTCGTGATGCTCTTCCGGAAAATATCACGCTCCTTCCAGAAGCGGAGAATCTCCTTCTCCATGGAAGGGTACGAGAGCTTGTCGGTAAGTTCCTTGAACGCCATTTATTTTCTGAAGTGAGAAATCAACCAGAGCACAAGGCTCAGCAACACGCTGAGCAGGATACTCGTCCCGAGGGGGATGTACAGACGAAAATTCTCTCTTTCAATCGAGATGTCGCCGGGGAGCTTGCCTATCCAAGGGATGCGCGGAGACAACATGAGCAACCCGCCAATTACGGCAATCAGGATTCCTAGGCCAACGAGTATTTTCCCAATTGACTCCACCGACAATCCTCCTCAACGAGAGGAGCCTCGTCCGAACGTTGCATGCAACGTCCCGACATGACATCAAATCTTCCCGACGACAGCCTTCATGATCGCCGTCAGCTTCGGCTCCGTCGCATTTGCCACAGCGATGATCTCCTCGACCTTCGCCGGCTGCAGGGAATCCGGAAAACATTCATCGGTGATGATCGAAAAGCCGAGGACCTTCAGCCCCATGTGGTTCGCGACGATGTTTTCCGGGACGGTCGACATTCCCACAGCGTCCGCGCCGATGAAGCGGAGAAATCGGTACTCCGCTCTCGTCTCGAGATTCGGACCCGGCACTGCCACGAACACTCCGCGTTCCGTTTTGATTTTCAGGTCCAGTGCGATCGTCTCTGCCAGAGCGATGAGTTCCCGGCTGTAGGGTTCTGACATGTCCGGGAACCGCGGCCCCAGGCTGTCGTCGTTCGGGCCCATAAGCGGATTGTCGCCGAGCAGATTAATATGATCGCTGATGATCATGATGCTGCCGCGGCGGAAATTCGGGTTCATGCCGCCGGCGGCGTTCGAGATCAACAGCGTCTTGACGCCGAGGAATTTCATGACCCGAACCGGAAAGGTCACCTGCTGCAGGGTGTATCCCTCATAGTAGTGGAACCTTCCCTGCATGGCGACCACCGATTTCCCCGCGAGTGTGCCGAAGATGAGTTTGCCGTGGTGCGATTCGACCGTGGAAAGCGGGAAATGCGGAATGTCGCCGTAGTCGATGACCACGTCCGCCTGGATCTCTTTCGCAAGGCCGCCGAGCCCGGTTCCGAGAATGATGCCGATGGCCGGCGTCATCCTGGTCCGCGTGCGGAGGTACGCAAGCGACTCATCAATGTGACGGCGAAGTTCTGTCATGGTCGATGGTTTTCATGATGGCGTCCACGTCGAGGTGATCCTTGCCCGAACCAAGCGATGGCGAGGGATCGATCGATTGATCGGCGCCGAGATCCATCGCCTTGATGAGGTCGAGTTCCGAGGAAAGCATCACCCGCAGTCGGCCGACGAGGGTTTCACGCCGGACTTTGAGATCGGCGATTTCGTTATTCAGCTTTGAAAGCTCTCTGTTGCCGGCATCGATGATCGCCGCGGCGCGGGATTCCGCTTCGCGGATAATCGTCTCCGCTTCGCGTCGGGCGGATTCGTAGGTTTTCCCCGTCGCTTCCTGCGCCTGCATCAACGTCTGCTGAAGCGTTTTTTCAATCTGCTTGTAGTCTCCCATCTGCGTTTCCAGATGAATCTCCTTGTCCCGGGAGTCTTTCAGCTGCTTCAGAATCTCTTCCATGTCGACAGCGACCATTTCAAGAAAGGTATCGACCTCGACAGGATCGTATCCGCGCATGAGCTTCTTGAACTGCTGTTTCCGAACGTCAAGTGGCGTGAGCTTCACTGTGATTGACCCTCCTGATCGCTATGATCCTTCCCGCTTTTTCCGTGAGCCGAAGATTGCCGTCCCGATCCGCACGAGCGTTGCCCCTTCCTCGATCGCAACCTCGAAGTCCCCGGTCATTCCCATCGAAAGATGGCACATCGGGGCGTTGTCCTGCCGGAGGGCAGCGGCGGCATCACGGAGGTCCCGGAGCACCCTGAACATCGGTCGGGAACCCTCCGGATCGGGCAGGAATGGTCCGATGGTCATGAAACCGTTGAGCCGCACCGATCGAAGACCGTCGAGCGCCGCAACCAGCTGCAACGCATCGCCCGGCCGCACGCCGAATTTCGAGTGTTCATCGGTCGTGTTTACTTCGATCAGGCAGTCAAGAACAGTCCCGGCCTTTGTTGCCCGATCGTCGATCTCCCGCGCAAGGGCGGCATTGTCCACCGCGTGGATCATCGTGATCCAGGGTGCGATGAGCCGGACTTTGTTTCTCTGGAGATGCCCGATGAAATGCCAGCGGACCTTCTCCGAACCAAGAGCTTGCCGCTTCTCCTGAAGCTCCTGGACATAGTTTTCGCCGATGTCGATCGCCCCGGCTGCAAGCGCTTCCCTTACCTGTTCGACGGGAAATGTCTTCGCCACCGTCACGAGCGTCACTTCGGAGGGATCTCTGCCTGCCCGAAGACACGCACGCTGGATCCTTCCCCGTATGTTTTCGAGGCTTTCGGCAATCATCTCAATCAAGCTGGATAATATACGCCCTCATGTCCTGAAAATCAACGCACTTGCATGGCCGGAACGGAACAGGGACGTGCGATCGCAAGCGGGACTCATCGGTGACACATTCGGTTCGCCGTCGAGGACGCGTTCGTCGAAGTGACTTGGACAGAATGTGCTCAAATCGTGTCGAATCGGGGTGCAAATCCGATTGCTTGACTTCATAGCATTTTTTCTTTTTCTTGCTCTCACAGTTGAACGGAGTTACCCCCTGAAGGAAAGAAGTCGATGAGCATTTTGGACTACGGCGGGTTCGACGACGAACCCGAAGACGAGGAGCACAGGCGGGAACGGTTCGAAGAAGAGCTGAAGCGCTTCCAGGACATGCTCAAAGACAAGTCGCCCGACATTACCAATGTCGAGGCCCTTGAAGAGATCGTCTCCTACTACCTCGACCACGAGAAATATGAGGAGGCCCTTCATTTCATTAATCAGCTTCTCTCGCTGGTTCCGTACAGCGCTGAAAACTGGCAGCGGAAAGGGATCATCCTCGGGAACTTGCTGAAATTTGAAGAGGCCCTCGATTGCTATAACCATGCTTTGAGCATCAGTCCGACCGACCCGGAAATCCTTGTCAACAAGGCCATCACCCTGGACGATCTGGGGAGAACGGCCGATGCCATCGCCTGTTTTGACGAAGCGTTGCTGATCGAGCCGGGGAACGTGGAAGCGCTCTTTAACAAGGGCGTTACCTTGGAAAAGGCCGGGAAATATGAAGAAGCCGTGCAGATCTTCAAGTTCATTTTGGACGACGACCCGTCGCACAAGGACGCCTGGTACGAGATCGGGTACTGTTACGACTATCTCGACAGGCCGGAAGAGTCGTTCCGGTGTTACGAAGAGCATATCAAGCTCGATCCGTACAATTACAACGCGTGGTACAACCGGGGCATCGTGCTGAACCGGATGATGCAGCCGCACAGGGCGATCGAGAGTTACGATATGGCGATTGCCATCCACAAGGATTTTTCTGCGGCATGGTACAACAAGGGGAATGCGCTGGCAAACCTGGGCCGATTGCATGACGCGATCGCCTGTTATCGGGAGACGATTCGCCTGGAGCCGAAGGACGTCCCGGCCTGGCACAATCTCGGAAACGCGTACGAGGAGCTGGGAGAATTCGAAGAGGCGGTCAAGGCCTTCTCGGAGGCGCTCAAGTACGATCCCAATCATTACGAGTCCTGTTTCGGCCGCGGGAGCTGCTACGATTCGCTCGAACAATACCGCAAAGCGCTCAGCGACTACAACAGAGCGCTGTCATTGTGCCGCGATTACCCTGAACTCTGGTACGCGAAAGCGGATCTTCTCTATAATATGGGAAGGGTGAGAGAATCCCTCCTGAGTTACCGGATGGTCACAAAACTCGAGCCGGAGAATTTCGAAGCGTGGCTGGATTATGGCGAGACGCTCCTCGAGCTCGGGTTTCTCAAGCAGGCGCTGAAGGCATTCGACCATTCCGTGGATGCGAACCCGTACTCGGCGGAGAGCTATTACAGCAGGGCAAAAGCCCTGATCCTCATGAACCGGCTCTACGAAGCCGCGGAATCCCTGAAGAGTTCGTTCCAGCTCGACCCAGTGAAACGCATCGAGTTCGAGCAGGATTTCCCCGGTGCGAAATCGATGAAGGAATTTCGATCGGTCTTAAAGCGGTGACTCCGGCTTGCCGGAGATTGCGGGAGCTTGAAGGATTGCGCAACGCCACGATTCCCGGTGGCGTTTTTTGTCCTCGGAACTCTGATCATGATGACACCCGACGTCGCGTCAAAGTACAAGAATCTCTCAACCATCCTTCGCGGGATGGGGAGCGTTGCCATCGGCTATTCCGGGGGCGTCGACAGTTCGTTGCTTCTCAAGGTTGCCGTCGATGTTCTCGGGGCGAACACGCTGGCAATGATCGGACGCTCGCAAACATATCCCACGCGGGAATTCGAAGAAGCCGTTGCCCTCGCCGAGCGGATCGGTGCACGGTTCGTGGTGGTCGACACGGAGGAGACGGACGATCTGAAATTCAAGGAGAACCCTCCCGACCGGTGTTACTACTGCAAGACCGAGCTGTTCGGGAAATTGGAGGAACTCGCGGACCGCGAAGGCATCGCCTGGATCGCTGACGGAACGATCACGGACGACGTCGGCGACTTTCGTCCCGGCATGCGGGCGAAGGCCGAGAAGGACGTCCGGTCGCCGCTCCTCGAGGCGGAGATGAGCAAGGAGGATGTGCGCGAACTTTCCCGCGAACTCGGCCTTCCGACCTGGGACAAGCCGTCGTTCGCATGTCTCTCTTCCCGTTTTCCGTATGGTACGGGCATTACGAGGGAAAACCTCTCGAAGGTCGATCAGGCGGAAACGTTTCTCCGCGATGCTGGATTTCGCAGGTTCCGGGTTCGATTCCATGACGAGCATACAGCCCGCATTGAGGTGGAACCTGCCGAGATGGGGAAGATTCTCGACGCGACCTTCCGCGCGGACCTCATCGCGACGTTCAAGGCGCTCGGATTCATTTATGTGACGATGGACTTGAAGGGATACCGGACCGGCGCAATGAATGAGGTCCTGAGCGCCGGGGAAAAGAAACGTTTTACCTCAGGAGGACTATAGCTCGCTCCCCGACCCACCCACGCTCATTCTCATAGTCCTAAAGTCCCCCAGTCTCAGACTCCCTCCTCCCGATGTTTGACGGTCCCGTAGCGATATCTACAGATGATATGTCCTAATCGATATCAGAATTCAGATATCGAAGTTCAGATATCTGAATTGTTCTCTCGTTCCCCCCATCTCCCTTTCTCCTTTTTCCCCTCCGTGGAACGCCAGCCAATCGGAAGTATGTTATTTCTGCATAGGAGCTCTCCGTGCAGAATTCAAATCTTCGCCGTCTTCTCGTCCTGGGAACAGGATTTGGCGCATTCAATCTCGTCAAGCGCCTTCATCAGGATTTCGACGTTACCGTCATCAGTCCCCGGAACCATTTCCTTTTCACGCCTCTTCTACCGAGCACCACTGTCGGAACCATCGAATTTCGTAGTATCATAGAACCGATCAGGCACGCGAGGAAGGATCTCCGGTTCTACTGGGCGTCTGCGGTCGGACTGGATCAGGAAAAACGCGTTGTTCGGTGCGTATCCTCCGCTGACGGGCGGCGGTTTGATGTGGGGTATGATGCCTTGGTGATCGCGGTCGGAGCGGCGAACAACACGTACAATATTCCCGGCGTCAGCGAGCACGCGATGTTTTTGAAAGAGCTGCACGACGCACGCGAGCTCAGGCAATCCATCATCCGCTGCTTCGAGCAGGCCGCGATCCCCACCGTCCCGGCAGAAGAACGAACCAGGCTCCTCCACTTTGTCATTTGCGGCGGCGGACCAACGGGCGTTGAATTTGCCGCGGAGTTGAATGACTTCCTGAGCGAGGATCTCGCGAAAGCGTATCCGGCACTTGTTCCCGAAGCGCGCATCACGCTTGTCGAAGCATCGAATGACATCCTGCGTGGCTTCGACCGGAAGCTTCGCGAGTACGCCACGAAACTGTTCCGGCGGGAACGCATCAACGTTCTGACCGCCTCGCCGGTCGCGCGAGTCGATGATCAGTCCATCACTCTGGCGGATGGATCCACGCTTCGGTACGGCTTGCTGCTCTGGTCTGCGGGAAACGGGGCGACGGATTTCATCCGAGCCGCGTCCTTACCGAAAGACGACCGGTCCCTCCTCGTGGTGGATCGATTTTTCCGGGTGCAGGGAACGCAGGACATCTATGCTCTCGGCGATTGTGCCGTTGTCGACGGTCTGCCCCTCCCTGCAACCGCGCAGGTGGCACAACAAGAGGGACGATACCTTGCGCGTGAGATCAAGGCGCTCGGAGCAGGTAAGGTTGTCAAACCGTTCGAGTACCGTTCTCTCGGCATGCTCGCGTATGTCGGCAACCGTCGCGCGCTGGCTGACCTCGAGGCCTACAAGGGAAAGGGATGGGCAACGTGGCTGTTCTGGCGATCAGCCTACATCACGCGGATTATGAGCGTGAAGAACAAGGTGCTGGTGTTGTTCGACTGGTTTAAGGCGGTGGTGTTTGGCAGGGATGTAAGCCAGTTCTAACCGACGCTGCCGAGAAGTCAAAAACATGGTTGCCTAAGCAACCGGTTTTTCCGAGGGCATCGCGAAAAACGCGCCTCTAATTCCAATCAGACCAGCCACTTACAGACGCACAAACATGGTTGCCTAGGCAACCGCTTTTTTGAGGGGTAAAAAACAAGGCTGCCTAAGCAGCCTTGTTTTTTGAGCGTCGGCCCGACCGCAGGTTGTATAAGACCCCCAATCTTCCGTATCTTCTCGCTGAAAATTCTCCGGCTACCCATGAACTTCTCCCAGCGACTCCGACGCATCCAGCGCAAAGCGGATAGTCTGTTGTGCATCGGCCTCGATACGGATATCAACAAGATCCCGGAATCCCTCTTCGCCTACGGCGACCCCGTCTATGAATTCAACCGGCGCATCATCGATGCAACCAAAGACCTGGTCTGCGCCTATAAGATCAATCTCGCCTTCTACGAATCCTCGGGCGAACACGGATGGTATACCGTCCATCAAACGCTTGCACGCATCCCGGACGATATCGTCTCCATCGGCGACGCGAAACGCGGCGATATCGGCAATTCGTCGGAAATGTACGCGAAGCTGCTGATCGACGATTACGAATTTGCCGCGACGACCGTGAACCCGTATATGGGAGAGGATTCGGTCGCACCGTTCCTGAAGAAGAGCCACCAGGGGGCGTTCATTCTCGCCGTGACCTCAAACCCCGGGGCAAAGGACTTCCAATATCTGTCGGTGAAGGGTCATCCTCTGTACGAGCAGGTGATTGCCCGGACGAAGAAATGGAACAAGCGGAAGAACTGCGGCCTGGTGGTCGGAGCGACACGGCCACGGGAGCTGCAACGAATCCGAAAACTTGTCCCCGACATGCCGATTCTCATCCCTGGCATCGGCGCGCAAGGCGGTGATCTGAAATCCGCGGTCCGGTTCGGATGCGACAAGGCCGGCGAAATGGCCGTCATCAACGCGAGCAGGAGCATCATTTACGCGTCTGGCGGAGAAGACTTTGCCGCCGCCGCCCGCCGCGAGGCCATCGCATTGCGCGACCAAATCAATGCGATCCGAGAGGAGTATTTCTGATTGTGACATGCCTTCGATGATTGCTGCAGCGGCGATCATCGAATCGCGTTTCAAGTGTCAAACCCCGCTTACCCCCGCGTCTTGCTTCCTGCGTCGTACTCAGGTCTTTTCCCGCCATCCCCCGCTTTTTCATCGACTACGGTTGTTGTCTCATGACATCCATCTCTGAAGCCGTACTCCGGGCCGCCTGGCAATCTCAGTGCCTTCCCGAACCGCTCTTCACAACAGACGGGAGACCGCTCGAGATCAAGGACAGCGGGACGCTCAACAGTGACGAGGGACCCGACTTTCAGGATGCCCGGATCCGCATCGGGGGAACGCTGTACCGGGGCGATGTCGAGCTCCATGTGGACGCACGGTCCTGGGCCACGCATGGTCATGAAAGTGACGTCCACTATAATTGTGTGATTCTCCACGTCGCATTCCGGTCACCCTGCCACGTGACACGGACGGCAAGCGGGCGCGTCGTGCCGTTGTTGATCCTCCCCTATTCTCCAGCGATCTTCCCCGACGTTGTCCAGGAGAAATATCTCCCCCTCCTCCGCTGTTACGACTGGAACGCCACGGTTCCGATACCCGTGATCCGGCGATGGCTCCGCACCGTCGGCCGCGAGCGGCTCGCACGCAAAACCGCGCGCATGGAGTCCCGGCTCAGAGAACTTGCCCTCGAAAATCGAAACGCTCTTCGGGAGCCTGCGTTCTCCGACCTCGATGCATGCCGGTCTTCACCGGGGCCCGGGGCGTCGTTTTCGCGAAGAGATTTTGCTTCGATCGATCTCTGGGAACAACTGCTTTACGAAGGGACGATGGAGTGCCTCGGTTTTTCAAAGAACAGAACACCGATGCTTCATCTCGCACAAACGCTCAGGCTCGACTTTGTCCGGCGATATCCGCTTGGGGATTCCTGCTCCATGGAGGCTGCGCTCTTCGGGGCCTCGGGACTGCTCCCCGTTCAAATCGACTTCCCCGATGAAGAGACCCGACGTTACATTTCAACGCTCTCGATGCGATGGGTGGAAATCCGCCGGTCCTGGCCACGCTACTGCCTCCATCGCGCTGAGTGGATCTTCTTCAGGCTCCGGCCGGTGAACTTTCCGACTGCCCGTCTGGCGGTGATGAGCGCGCTGCTTCCGAAGCTGTTCGAGGGTCGGGGACTTCGCCGGCTCATGGACGTCGCGCGGTCACCGGATTGTTCCGGAAGGGGGTTGGCGCGCGCGATGGCTGCATTCTTTGAAGCGCAGCCCAGTGACTACTGGCATTCCCGATGTTCGTTTGGTCCCGCGTGCGGGGAAGGTGGAGCGGTACTCGGCCGGGACCGGATGAACGACATCCTTGTCAACGCGGTGGTCCCGCTTCTTCTGGTTTTCGGCTGCATATTCGGGGACGGGAAGGTGCGCCTTGCCGGGTTGAAGCTCCATGCCGGCATGGGCCTGTTACAGGAGAATAGCATTACCCGACGGATGCGGATTGAGCTCGTCAAGCAAAGGTTTCGTATTACACGCGCAACGGAACAACAGGCGTTGCTCCAACTCCACAACGCCTATTGTGCGAAAGGAAGATGTTGCGAATGCGGGATCGGTCGCTGCCGAATACCGTGAGGCGATGCGCGCCGCCGCGTCAGAAGGTGATGCCGATCGCCACCGGGACAAGCGTGCTCGTCTTGGGATCGGTGAGAACCCACGTATACCGCGCCTCCAGAAAAAGCGTGACGCCGATTTTCAGGTCGACGCCGGCGCCAAGGTTGAGAGCCGTCTTGCTTTCAGAGGAGAATCCCGGGAACGCCTTCGTCTGAACGCCGTTCTGAAGCACCTTGGCATCGCTGACGCTGACTATCCCGAGGCCGATACCGCCGGTAATATACGGAGTGATGATCGGCAGCGGCAGGACGGGCATCTTTGCATTCGCGCTGATTGACCAGTAACTGATCGTCCCACCGTCGACCGAAAACTGCGATGCGGCAACCCCGATGTAGTTTGCCAGCGCGGCCTGGTACTTGGAATTGTCCGGCGAGAAGCTCAGATAGTCGGCGGAGAACCGAAGACTCAATCCGATCGTTCCGACATCCAAGTGTGCTCCTCCTCCAAATCCGGCCCCATAGACATCTTTCAACGCATCGGACCCGCCGATTTGCGGCCCGGGGAAATTCGCGTTCGTGATATTCGCATGCACGCCGAAACCTACCGAAGGAATCTGGGCGAATGCAACCGTCGTCATCAACAACAACGAACTGAGCAATGCGAACCGTTTCATGAATCCTCCATCAATGTTCAAAGCAGCAAGTGGTGATGCTCGCCCCGCCCGGAAGGTCCACCCGGATCGTCACTCACGTCTTCTGTTCCTTTTTTCGTGCGGCCGGGAAGAGGATATTGTTCAGGATCAGTCGATAGCCGGGGGAGTTTTTGTGAAGGGAAAGATCCGTCGGAGGATCCCCGACAGCGTGTTGATAGTCCTCCGGATCGTGACCGCCGTAGAAGGTGAATGTACCTCTCCCGTAGTTTCCATGCAAGTACTTGACCTGATCCGTTCCCGCCTTTTCGGCAAGGATGGTCACGGACCGTTTGATCAGGCTCTTTTTGAAACCGGTGGTCTGGCCGAGAAATCCTTTGATGACGTTCACATGGTCCTGAGTCAGCATGGTCGGGACGGGGTCGAATTTCGCGCTGAAGTCGAAGAGTGTGAAGTAGTCGGTCTCCGGATTCATTCCGGCGAGCTGATCGCTCGGTGGATCGTCGATATCGGAGTATTCATACCGGAGAGGATTCATCTCGAGCGTGAAATTCGTGAACGCGAGGGTCTTCGAGAAATCCAGTTTCTTCTGGGCATCCGGGTCCGGCGGATCGCCGTCATACATCACGTCGCAGATATCGGTGTTCTCGGCTGCAAGCGCGATGTCGTACGTGTCGGTGGCGGAGCACATGGCGAACACAAATCCGCCGTTTGCGATATACTGTTTGATCGCCCGCGCAACCGCCTTTTTTTCCTCGGAGACTTTCTTGAAGCCGAGTTTATGGGCCTCTTTTTCGAGCGTTGCCTGTTGCTCGATATACCAGGGGGCACCGGCGAACGAAGCATAGAATTTTCCATACTGCCCGGTGAAGTCTTCGTGATGCAGATGGAGCCAATCATAATCCTGGAGCTTTCCCGAAAGGACCTCGTCGTCCCAGAGCTTGTCGTAATGAATCTCGGCGTAATCGAGGGCAAGCGTCACAGCATCGTCCCATGGGTGAAAGTCCGGCGGAACATACACCGCAACCCGCGGGGCTTTCTCGAGTTTGACGACATCCATGTTGTTGTCTTCGCGCTGGACCTCGGCATACACCGCATTGGCCTCGGCGGAGGAGAGCTCGGAGAACGCCACGCCGCGGATGCGGCACTCGTTGGCGATCACCTGCTGATCATCGATCATGAACGACCCGCCCCGGTAGTTCAGCAGCCAATCGACATCCATCCCCTTGGTGAGCACCCAGTAGGCGATACCGTAGGCTTTCAGATGATCGGTCTGCTTCAAATCCATGTAGATCAGGATTTTCGATTGTGCGGACGCGATTGTGGTCCACGCCATCAAGGCAATCAGGAACTTCTTCATTCCGCTTCTCCCCGCAGCTCGCGAATTCTCTTCCGTGCTTCGTCCGCCATCATCGATTTTGGATACGATGCGAGCAGTTGTTCGTAGGCAGCGACGGCTGCATTTGTATTGCGAAGCCCGTGCTGATAGACATCCCCGATCAAAAATTGCGCCCGGTCGAGGTCAATGCTGCTCTCCTTGAACTTGTCGAGGAGGGTCCGGTATGTCGTAATGGCGTCGGCATAGAGTCGCGTCGCCGTTTGAAGGCCGGCGATTTTCATCAGGGCATCATCCACCAGGAGCGATGTGGGATACTGACGGGTAACGTCCTGGAACATCGCGATGGCTTCCGTATTGCGGTGCTGTCGCGCTGCAAGGTCGGCCCGGGCAAACGCACGAAGAGCGTCGGGCGTTGCCATGTTTTCCTGCAGGAACGCTTTCAGCGCAAGCGCATCGTTGGCAAAATCCGCCTTCAGGTTCAAGGAAAGCGTCGCAAGGACCGCCTGTGCGGACGTGAAGTGCCCGCCGAAATAATCGAGTTCGGCAAGCCGGAATGTCGCTTCATCGCTCTGGTCCGGCTCGGCCTCGGGTCGGGCCGACACCCAGAGGTACATCCGTCGCGCCATGGACGTATCGCCTCTCCACGTCGCGAGCTCGCCCAGGCGGAGCGCGGCGGCAAATTTCAGCGTCGGCGGTCCGGCGGGATCGTCACGCGACTGTTCAAACGCCGTCCGCGCCGCGTTCAGATCTTCGTCGCGTTCCATTCTGATGAGACCGATGGAAAACCGGGAAAGGGCGGCAAGCTGGCTCTTCGGATATCGGTCGATCAGGTCCTCGAACGCTTTAACGGCAACATCCGAAGTGATCGTCTCGGGAACCCGTCCCGCGCTTTGATCCGCCCCAAGCATCGTTGAGTCGGGAGGGAGCACAAGCTCCTTGAGAGCAGAGGCATACCCGAACATGACGTTCGGTCGCCGTTGATCGGAAAGCTTCTCGCCCAGCGCGGCCTTGTACGCCTTGACTGCGATCCCGTATTCATGCTCTCCGAGAGCGCGATCGCCGAACGCCGAGAGCCCTGCCCCATTTGAGCCGGAGAGACGGTCAATCGCGCTAAAGGCGTCATACGCTTTGTCCCATTCTTTCCCCTCGATGTAGAGCCAGCCAAGAATCTCATCAAGTCCGGCGGTTTCCGAATGTTGGACAGCGTCGAGGACCACCCGGATCGCACTCTGACGACCGTCGGGCTTGGCAGTGAACGCGCTGAGCCGGTTCTCCACATAGTTGATTTGCGACGGGTTGTGTTCGAACCAGCGCAGGTACTCACCGGTGGCGCCGGCGAAATTCATCGTTGCCACCTGCAGCTGCGCTATTTCCAGCGTAAACATCGTAGGATCCTTGACCGCATCCCTTCCCCGCTCATAGGTACTGACAGCGCGATCCAGGAGTCGATTTTCAAGCTCGGCCCCCGCGACCATTCGATACGCAGTCGGGTTCGACGGATTTGCGTCAATGACCTTTTGCCAGGTGGCATAAGCCTCCTGCTCATTTCCCGAGCGGTAGTACACCGTCCCGAGACCAACGAGAATCGCCGGATCACCAGGCGTTCTTCGCAGGCGGGCCTTCAGAAAGGCAATGGCTTCGTCATACTTCTTGAGTTGGACCAGGAGACGCTGAACAGCGTCGCCGTAGACAGGATTCGTCGAGTCGCCCGCCGCCAGCTGTTGATACAAGTTCAGGGCATGTTCGAAATCGTTTGCCTGTTCGAGTGCGACCGCAAGACGGTACCTTGCGCCGGGATCGGCGGGTTGGGAAAATCCGGAGGTCGAGAAGCAGGCGATGGGAATGAGGAAAAGCAGAAAGCGCCTGAACATCGACAATTTTTTGCTAAGCGGATTCACCATGGAGCTCGTGTTGCCGCTCTAATGAATGAAGAAAACGATTCAGACACAAAGGTATTTCCCGCGAAGGTCGTCGCTTCGCATTGCGAAACAAGCCGGGGATGCGTACCTTACAGGATCGAAGTCCAATAACGCACTCCTGGGACTCTATGACCAACATTGCTATTCTCGGTTCAACGGGATCCATCGGGAGGAGCAGTCTCGAGGTCATTGCCGCGTTGCCGGACAGGTTCCGCGTTACTGTCCTCACGGCCCATCGGAACGTGACGCTCCTCAAGGAACAGATTGCGCGATTTCATCCCCGCGTCGTGGTGGTTTCCGACCGGCAGACCGCAGACGATCTGGCGCTGTCGATCGATGGCGCAACAAAAATCCTTGTGGGTGACTTCGGACTTGTGGAGGCCGTCCAGAGACCGGACGTCGATCTCGTCATCAGCGCGCTTGTGGGATTTGTCGGATTGGTGCCGACCCTCCGCGCAATTGAAGCGGGGAAGCATGTCGCACTCGCGAACAAGGAGACGCTTGTCGTCGGGGGCGAGTTGATCATGGATGCCGTGCGGCAGCACGGCGTGCGTCTGCTTCCCGTGGACAGCGAGCATAGCGCCATCCTGCAGTGCATCCAGGGGGAAAGCGTCAGCGCGATTCGCCGCCTCATTCTCACGGCGTCGGGCGGGCCGTTCCGCGATCTCCCGATCGACCAATTCCATCACATTACGAAGGACCAGGCGCTCGCGCATCCAACCTGGCGGATGGGCAACAAGATCACCATCGATTCGGCTACGCTGATGAACAAAGGGCTTGAAGTGATCGAAGCGTACTGGCTGTTCGGTTTGCCGAAAGAACGGATCGAAGTCATCATCCATCCTCAATCGATCATCCACTCCATGGTGGAATTTGTGGATGGATCCGTCAAGGCACAACTTGGGGTGCCCGACATGCGGATCCCGATTCAGTATGCCCTGACATACCCCGAACGTGCCAGCACGCTCTCCCCCACCCTGGATTTCAGTCGCAATGGAACGCTGACGTTTTCAAATCCTGACACGACACGCTTCCGTTGTCTGACGCTTGCGTACGACGCCCTGCAGACCGGAGGGACAGCCCCTGCGGTCCTGAACGCTGCGAATGAGGTCGCGGTGCAGATGTTTCTGCGGGGAAAGATCGGATTCTCAGATATTCCGGCCCTGATCAACAGTGCCCTTTGCGATCATGAGCCGATCGAACATCCGATGCTGGATGACCTGCTCGAAGTCGACCGGATCACCAGGGATTCGATCGAACGCCGGATCTCGGTTGCCCACTTGCACTCTTGAGGAACGTTCTCTTATGCAATTTCTGATGACCGTCGTCTATTTTGTCGTCACCCTCGGAGTGCTCGTCTTCATTCACGAATTCGGCCATTTCATCGCGGCGAAAATCTTCCGGATGCGTGTCGACCGGTTTTCGATCGGCTTCCCACCGCGCGCGTTCGGGAAGCAAATTGGAGAAACCGACTATTGCGTTTCATGGATCCCGATCGGCGGATATGTCAAGATCGCCGGGATGATCGACGAAAGTTTCGACACCGACTTTCTTGAAAAGCCCCCACAGCCGTGGGAGTTCCGGGCCAAGCCGATCTGGCAGAGAATGATCGTGATTTCCGCGGGCGTCATTATGAACATCATTCTCGCGATCGTCATTTTCTGGGGAATCAATTATGTCCAGGGATCCGCGGTCCGGGAGACGACGACCGTCGGTTATGTTGTTGAAAACAGCGGCGGGGCCTCCGCAGGGATCCGGCCGGGCGACAAAATCCTCTCGGTGAACGGATCACCGGTTTCAGATTGGGATGCCGTGTATTCCTCCGCACTGGTCAACTCGATGAACAACGACGTGGCCTTCGTTGTCCAGCGGGACTCACAGCAGGTTCGTCTTGTTCTCCCCCGGATGATGTTGAAAGATGCTTCGATCGACCCGCTCGGTCTGATCCCGGACAGTTGCGAGATCACCATTGGAACGGTCGACCCCGGCAAACCGGCCGACGAAGCCGGACTCAAACCAGGAGACGTACTGCTTGCGGTGAACGGCGTTCCGGTGGGACTTGATCAGAATCGGGTGAAGCAGGCCATCGTGAGCAACGCCGGGAAAACGATCGCGATCGAGTGGCGGCGCAATGGGGCGATCATGAACGGGACGGCGACCCCTTCGAGCGATGGACGGATCGGCATCAGCTTCGGCTTGCGATACATCGGTCGCGTCACACTGATCCACTACACGCTGTTGCAGGCGCTGCCGAAGGGCGTCGAACAGATCGGCAACGTTGCCGTCCTGTTCGTCAAACAAATCTGGCAGGTCATCACGGGAAAGACGCCGTTCAGTCAGTCTGTCGGAGGGCCGATTCGGATCGCGCAGATGGCGACCCAGTCCGCCGAGATGGGATGGGCCGCGTTCCTGGGATTCATGGCATTGTTAAGCGTGAGCCTCGCCATTCTGAATATCCTGCCGTTCCCGGCGCTCGATGGAGGTCACCTCGCGTTCCTCGTCTACGAAGGGATCTTTCGACGCGAGGTCCCCGTTTCGATCAAACTCGGTTTGCAGCGTGCGGGATTTGTCATTCTGCTTGCGTTCATGGCGTTCGTCCTGTATAACGACATCGTCCATTTTTGAGCAAATTCGCCCGGAATTGGCGGATAATTGCATGAGATCCGTCCATTTCGTATACTCGTCAGAGAAGAGCTGTAGAGGCAAAACAGCCCCGGAGGTTGACCTGCTGACTCACCGGCCTGCAAAAGGGTGACCGGCGTCCGCCTCCCAGCGTTCGAAGCGTCGCCCAGCTTCTGGTGATCGTGAAACCTGGATCTGCTGTCCGTTACGTGAACGATCGACAAGGTTCTGGGGTAGCCGAACACCGCGCCGTTGTTATCCCCCGCCTCCCATGTCATTGAGAAGTTCTTGATTCTGTTGCACCCAGTTGAGAGCATAATGAACGCGTTTCATTCCTGTCGGAGGAGTGCGGCATGAAAAAGAGTCTCCTTTTCCTCTCAAGAACTCCCGGAGCGATTGGACGAGCCCTTGTCCTGCTGTTCGCCGTTACCCCGTTCCTGTCTTTCGCGCAGGGAATCGTGGTCCATACCGTTTCGGCTCCAATCAACATCCTCTCCTTGAGCGACGTGGATTTCACCCGCTCGTCTTCTCCCCAATGGCTTTTCAGCGTCGATGTCACGGTCCCCGGCGGAAGGACCGTTTCTGCGTACGCTGAGATCACGCTCAAAGTGACTCTCGCGACCGGTGAACAGTGGGAGGACGAGAACGGCGCGGTCAAAGTGAGGACGAGGATCTTCACGATCGCAGGAGCACGGACGTTTACGAATCTCGACCTGGGGCTGGGCAAGACCATTCAGGATTCGACGACGATATGGAACCCGGAGGCAAAGCAAAAATTCCTCGACGTTGCGCTCCCCAGCGGACAAATGCCCGCGGGGACTTACACGTTCTTCGTGAGCATCTTCGAGACTTCGCCGGAGACGGCACAGGCAAGCGACAATTTCTCGTTCCGCCTCACCAATCCCTCGTCGGTTGAGCTGTTGTTCCCGAACGACGCCGATCGGAACGTCAGCCAACTCCCGCTCTTCCAGTGGGTGTTCGATGGCACGCAATCCAGGATATCGATCTTCGAATTGCTGCCCGGGCAGTCGAGTCTTGAAGAAGCCACGCAGGGAGTGCCGATCCTGGTACAGGAAGTGCCGTCGACGTCCTTCCAGTATCCTTCCGGCGGTGTTCGCTCGTTGCAGGCGGGCCACACGTACGTGTGGTATGTCGAAGGAGTTGTCCGCGCGCTGGGAGGAAAAAGCACGCTTCTCAAGAGTTCTCTCCGGTCCTTTACCGTTGAGGCAGGGCCTTCGGCGGCTTCCTCGCTCCTGGACGAAGTCGAGTCATCGCTCGATCCGAAGTTCAAGCCGGTCTTCGACCAGATCCGCGCGGAAGGGCTGACGCCGACGGGAACCGTTCGCGTGAACGGCGCAGCCATCCAGATCACCGAGCTGCTCGAGATTCTCAAGTACCTGCGGACGCATCCGGATGCCGTGCAGACGGCGGGAATTCAGTAACGCCAATGAGAGGCAGAGCCATGACACGGGTAACTTCGATATTCATCGCATTGCTGGTATTGGCGCCGGGAATCGTGACCCCTGCCGAACCGTCGGCCATCACCATCGGTCTCCTGAGCAAAATCATTGCCGACGTTTCAAAGATGGAGGCAGGAAAGAACTGGCTGCCCGCCAAGAAGGGGGAGACCCTCGCATCGGGGGACCGTGTGAAGACGGGTGCGAAGTCGGTGGCGATCATCAAGTTCATGGACAATAGTCTTGTCCGGGTGCGGGAACTTTCGGAAGTCATCGTGACCGGCAGTCTGAACGGCTCCGACTTTTCGAAGTCGGTCGATGTCCGGATGGGGGTCATCGGGTTTACGGTGCAAAAGCAGCGCCAGGGCGAGGAATTCCGGTTTACGTCACCGACATCGGTCGCTTCGATCCGGGGCACGGGCGGGGCGTTCAACAGTACAGCGGCCGGAGACACCTTGATCATCCTCGAGGGCACGGTCCATTTCACCAATCTCCAGTCGAACACTTCTCTTGATGTCGCTGCGGGATTCACTGGAATTTCCGGGCCCAACGGTACAGTCTTCAGCCGCCAGAGCACTGCCCGAGAACGGCAGCTGGCGGAGAACGCGTTGACCGGCGATGCGCAGAAGACTCTCGAATTTGAACTGCACGATCGTGACGGAAACCCGAAGAATCTCCGAATCGAGTATCACGACTGATAGCGAAACGTTCTTTCCATCATCAATGATAAGGGGCCGATGAACCTCCTCCACCGGTCAGCAATGGCATCTGCCATCGCAGCGCTGTGCCTTGTTTTTCCGGCCGCGCTCTCCCAGGTCCACGCACAAGTTTCCACCCGCATCTCCTCCATCGTTCCCGCCGAAGTCCGTGCCGGCCAACCTGTCCATGTCACTGCAACATTGAGCAGGACCGACGGCGTTGACCATGCGGTGATTGTCTATCGGGCGTTCGGCGAAAGCGAGTACAGACGGGCCGACATGGATATTCGCGGCACGAGCGCGACCGCCACGCTCCCGGCATCAGTGGCAGTGGTCCCCTCGCTCGAATACTACATTGTGTTTGTTCTGACCAACGGGACGTACGAAACCTACCCACTCAGTGATTCGCGCGACCCGTTTTCGATCCCCCCGCAACGGACGATGCGGATCGCCGTGCAATCCGGAGTCGGGATTGAGTCTCAGGTCATTTTTCTCAGTCCTGATGTCGATCTTCCCCTTTCGCCGGATGATGTCGTCATTTCCTTCTCGCTCCTGCGGGCCGACAGCGTCGTTGACCGCCCTGCCACAAAGGTGTTTCTGGATGGGGCGGACATCACCCCGAAGGTCGTCCTCAGCGGTGATGTCGGCGTGGTCTCCCCGGACAACGTGGGACTGTCGTTGACGCCCGGACCACATCACGTTCAGGTGGGGCTTTATACCTTTTCCGGAAACCTGTATCGGACCGCATCGCTCACGTTTGAGGTTTCGGGGATGAATTTCGCCGCGGTTCCGCAACCCGGCAAGATTTCCTATTCTGCGTCCGTGGCGTTGGAATCACGACGCGAAGAGGTGGACACCGTCGGCACCTGGTACAACCGCGGATCGATACGACTGGGAGCGAAGTACGGGGATTGGCGATTTGTGGCGAACACGTTCTTGACCTCTGATGAAAAAAGTGACCGGCAACCGCAGGATCGCTTCTTTGTCGGCGTCGAATCCCGGTGGGGAAAGGCGGGTTACGGCGATCTCACGCCATCGTTTCCTGACCTTATTCTGAGTGGAAAACGGGTCCGCGGGCTTCATGCCTCGCTCACCCTTGGCGTCTTCAATCTCGATGTGAGTGAGGGTCAGATCACCCGCGGAATCGAAGGGCAGCTCATCACGACGCTTCCCGATTCTCTCCTCTCCAGCGCACAAGCCGCCGATCCCTCCGCAGCATACGCGCAGATCTCTCCCGGGCTTTGGGGGAAGTACAACTTTGGAACCTATCAGCGCAATCTCTTTGCGATCCGGCCGAGCTTCGGGTCCGGCGAAACATGGCAGGTGGGATTTACCTGGATGAAATCGACGGACGACACCGAATCGATCGCGACCGGATCCCACCCGCAGGAAAACCTCGTCCTCGGGACAGACATGGTGGTGCGGCTCGACAAGCGGCGGATCGAATTGTCCGCCCAGGGTGCATTCAGCGCATACAACAGCGACATTTCCTCCGGCAACATCTCGGACGAGCGGATCGGGCAGCTCTTTCCGAACGACTCCGCCAATGTCCGCCAGGTGCGTGACATCCTCTCGCGCTTCATCATCGTGAACGAATACCTCCGGCCGCTGTCGCTCAAGCGCCTCAGCACCGCCGCGGGCGACGTCGCGCTGCAGTTGCGCTATTTCGACAACGTCTTTCGCCTCAGCTATTTGTACCGGGGAAGCGACTACACTTCGTTCGGACAGTCGTTCATCCGGAAGGACGTTCAGGGATACAACGTGAACGACCGGGTGCGCCTGGTGGACAACGCGTTGCTGGTCACCGCGGGCTTCGAGCAGCTTCAGGATAATACCTCGCACACGAAACCGGCGACGACCGTGTATTCGACACTGACAACGGCTGTCTCCTATTCCCCGAACTCGTCATTGCCCTCGTTCACGGTGGGATACAACCGGTACGACAACTCGAACGGGCTGAATACGCTTGGACCGGATTCTCTCAATGCGATCAGCGACGTCACGAACAGGATTTTCCTTTCCACGTCGTACGATTTTCAATTCGTCGCCGATCATCGCATTTCGATGAACGTCTCGTCGTCGGACCGTACGGACGCAACCACGCGGGCGCTGAGCGTCAATGCGGCGACCGTGGGGCTCAGCCTCGACACGCGGTACCGGGTTCCGCTGACGACGACCGTGGACATCGCCATGAATTTCAACCAGCTCCCCGGCGCCTATCCCGGCGCCCCGCGGCAGCGGCTTGATTACGCCACGCTCGGATTCCAGGGACGCTATGAGATCATCGCGTCGATTCTCAGCGCCCAGGCGGTTATCAGCCCGTCCTTTGGAGATTTTTCGCGCACCGTATTCAATCTGGATACGGAATGGTCCTTTTACCCTTCCATGCGGCTCATCGGCGAGTTCAGCTATTTCAAGAACCCCGGATCGAGTGACGAGAACTTTGTCAGCCTTCGGTACCAGTATGAATTGTAATTCCACCGGCGCCTTGCAATGACGCGCACTTCTGTCCGATCCTGGCTTGCGCGGACGCTCATCTCCCTTTCCATCGGCGTCATTGTCGTCGCGCTCACCGTTGAAAGCATCTTTCACCTCGGCCTTTTTCAGCGCCTCGAACTCTCTTCCATCGACTACCGTTTTTTGTACCGTGGTGTCAATACGAGCGTCCGCGATTCCTCCAATGTTGTGATCGTCGACATTCAGGACGACGCCATTGCCTCGCTCCCCGTGCCGTTTCCCTGGCCCCGTGAGTACTATGCGCGGCTCGTGCGGAATCTCTACCGTGCCGGCGCGCGCGCAGTCGCTATCGATCTGATCTTCGATTCCCCGGACATCCACGGACCGGCCAACGACAGCGTGCTCCGGTCGGCGATTCGCGAAACGCATTTCGTCGTGCTCGCAGGAAAGCGGGAACAGGATCAGGAGCGCTATCAGCTCCACTTGCTCCGCAATGATTACGGCAATATCTTCTTCGACGTCGACAGCGCCGTCGGGCTCGTCAATATCCAGAGCGACGTCGACGGCGAATACCGCCTGTATACGCCGTTTTACAAGATGGATGTCGGCGAAGACTCCACCATTGCCGTTCCCACTTTTGCCTTCGCCGTGCTGAACCGGGTGTTAGGCCTTCCTCCGTTCACGACGGCGAAGAGCGTCGGGCACTCGTTTCTGTATGCCGGGAAGGAAATCCCGCAGTATGATCCGACGTCGATGATGATCAACTACTATGGTCCGAACGGCACATTTCGTCACTATCACTTTCATGACGTGATCGATGACAAGACGTTCAAGACCGTCGAGGAAATCCAGACAGGCCAGGACGTGAACACGTTTGACGACCCCGACTATGGCTACCTGTATGACGGCACGTTCAAGAACAAGATCGTCCTGGTGGGCGTCACGATGCCGGAACTCAAAGACCTGTTCCCTGTCTCGATCGGTCGTGGAATACAACGGGGCGACAACCAGATGTATGGGGTCGAAATCCACGCGAACGTCATCGAAAACATCCTGCGCGACGACTTCCTCAAGATCCAATCCTCCAAAGTGGAGGTGCCTGAAGTCATGCTCCTGGTCATGATCACATTCATGATCACCGCATCATTGCGAGACCGCGCCAGGGGCAGGCAGGTGCTCATGGAAGTTGTCGGCGTCGTCCTCGTCGCGCTGTTCCTTTTCGCCGTTCTCTGGGCCTCGCTCTGGCTGTTTGTCCACCGGAACTACGTCGTCTCTGTCGTCAGCCCGATGGCGGCCGTCCTGGCCGGGTATATCGGCTCGACCGCATACAACCTGGTGACCGAGCGCCGTCAGCGGGCGCTGATCAAGACGATGTTCAGTACGTATGTCAATCCTTCCGTCGTCGACGAGTTGATCTCGAATCCCGAGAAGCTGACCCTGGGGGGCCAGCGGAAAGAGCTCACGGTGTTGTTCAGCGACATCGAGGGCTTTACCACCATTTCGCAATCGCTGGAACCTGAACATCTCGTCAAGCTGCTGAACGAATATCTCGATACCATGTCCGCAGTGATATTCGAGCATGACGGGACGCTGGATAAGTATGAAGGGGATGCCATTATGGCGTTCTGGGGGGCGCCGATCCCGCAGCTCGACCATGCAGTCCGGGCCTGCCGGACCGCTATCGCGATGCGAGACACGCTGAAGGACATGAACAGGCGGTGGCTCGAAGACGGCAAGCCGCCGTTCTACATGCGGGTGGGCGTGAACACCGGCGAGATGATCGTCGGGAACATGGGGTCCACGGAGAAGTTCGCGTACACGGTGATCGGGGACAGCGTGAACCTTGCGTCGCGGCTGGAGGGAGCCAACAAGGAATACCGCTCGACCATCATGGCCAGCGGAAGGACGTTCGACCTGGTGAAGGAGGAAATTGCGGGGAGAGAGCTTGACCTCATTACCGTGAAGGGACGATCGGAGCCGGTCGCAGTATACGAATTGCTCGGCGATCGCAACACCCTCGCCGATCCTGCGGCCCTCAGGTTTTTCGATGAATATGCAGAGGGGATGAAGTGGTATCACGACCACCGGTGGGACAAGGCCCATGAGGCATTCAGGCGGGCACTTACCCTTTCACCGGCAGATTATCCTGCCCGATTGCACTTCGATCGTTGCGCGCAGTTCATGACGAGGACGCCGGGCGAGTGTTCCGACATCGTCGTGCTGACGGAGAAGTGACTACTGCGGCGGTCCTGCAAGCAGAGCATCCTGGACTCTTGCCGCATCCCGCAAATCTCCCGCTTGACGAATGCTCGCGGCACAACGCACCAATCCGTACCTGGCGGTCTCGCCGACAACCACGCGCAACCGGTCCCCCGTAGTATTCTGCATGAGATACTGCCAGCGGATGTGACCCCCCGATTCGCTCTTCTCCGGTTCCTGAATCACTGACGTACTTCTCCCCTTATCGATCAGGAAGATCGCGCGCGCAATCGCTTCAATTTGCGACGCCTCCTCTGATCCGGCCGTCGCTTTCGGCGCATCGAAAATATTCTCGACCACAATCTCCGCGCCGTAATCTTTTTTAACCAGCCACAGGAGTGCGTTCCGCGTCGAGTCCCCGGAAAAATCCAGCCAGCCAGCCGGGATCGAAAAGGGGGAAACCGCTGCGGTGGGCGGGAGTGCCTGCTTCGGAGCAGTCGTCGTCGTTCCGGATGTCCCGCATCCCGAAAGCAACGGGAGAACAACGCACAGCGCAAGGAGGGTGGAGGACGGCCGGATCATGCGAGGCTTCGTATTCCTCCGTCAATCCGATGGACGCTTGAAGCGATCAGATTCCAGCGTGAACATCAGCGAGATACGATGCGTATCCCCGAGCTGGTCGGTCTTGTCGAACTTCAGGAAGGAGTAATCGATGTTGAGCTTGGGCAGGTGGATGCCGGCACCGAAGGCAGGGGCCTTGATGTCGGTGTACCCTGCGCGGAGTGAGACGACGTTCTTGAACGTATACTCGATGCCGGAGTGGACGTCGACACTGACGGCGCCGACGTGGAACATTGAGGCGGTCTGACGGTTTTCAAACCGCACGTCGAAATCGACGGCTGGAGTGAATCTCCCGGCCAGGGCGTCGACGTAACCGGACGCCCCGATTTTCACGGTCGGAGCGATGAGCTCTTTGCGGCCGGTATTCCAGGCGACCATGGTGGTGGTGATGTCCTGGATATTCGCTCCCACGGAAATCTGCGGGTGAATTTTGTAAAGGACGCCGACGTCGAAGCCAATTCCGGTTGCCCCGTAGGTATCAATATCGCGCCTGATGATTTTGAGATTGACACCGTAAGAGAAATCATCCGATGCAGCGCGCGCATACGTAAACAAGAACGCCCAGTCAGCGGCGTTGAACGACGTGATCTTGGAATAGTCCAGGCGAGTGAACTGTGCCGGGTCGTAAGTAATGTTGCCGTTCGCATCGAGTCCCGCACCCGCAGTATTCGGGATGTCGTCCACGCCGAGCCGGATGACGCTGAGGCCGAGGCTCGTATTCGGGCCGTACGGAATCGCGATGGCGACGTAGTCATGATTCTCGAGGCTCCCGAACTGTTCCGCGTGCATGAGGATGCCTTGAGGGTACTGGATTTGCGCGAGACCGGCCGGGTTCCAGTAACCGGCGGTCACATCGCCGGTCGTGGCGACGGCTGCGCTCCCCATCGCGAGTGATCGACCACCGACCCCGAGCGCCAGAAATTCGCCGGCATACTTGCCAAAGACGACCTGTGACTCGGCCACGTTGGCGAGTACTGCGAAACCGATGGTGATCCAAACGATGTATTTCATTTCAAGCCCTTCAGAACAAAAAATCCACAGAGAGCCAAGGTCACAACGGCGGTTTCCCTGGCGAGGACGAAGAAGTCAAGAGCATCAAGACTTGATACCAAGAATCAGAGCAGTTCTTCGTCCTCTATGATCTCTGCGGATTTTCTCAACCCAATTTCGGGAGGCGATCCGAACCCAAATTCACCCTCTTATACAAAATTCCCGAAAAATGCACAGAAAGTCAAGGCGGCACTCAGGCAAATGATGCCGAGACTGCTCAGAGCGTGAAAGAAAACGTCTGAAGAAGGAAGAAAGCGACAATTGTCGGTTGAGGATGCAGTAGGCAGAATATGGACGGGGGTGTCGCTTCGACTCCAGGGTCCAACCTCGCCAGGATCCGAAGGCTCAGTTCTTGCCTGCCGATCCCTTATACATCTTCATGAGAAACCGCAGGTACTCGGCCATCGGCTCCAACCCGACTTTTTCACGTCTTACATCCACATTCGCCTCGTCTCCAATCGGATAGGGGACAAAACGGGATAACGTATTCTCCCAGTGTGTCTGCGTTCCGAAGATTTGCTGCTTTCCCTTGTTCGTCAGCACGCGGTCGGTCAGGTAAGCCAGATCACTCTGGCTCGCGTCACCCTTCGCTGCGGCCCTCGAGAGAAGCGTCAAGGCGGTGTCCTGCAACCTGGGATCCGCATCCGCATGCTGCACCAGAAGCCATGCATCGTGGGCGCCGTCTTGTCCGACAAGGGAGTATCCCGGCCAGCCGTACTGCCGGAGAATTTCCCACATGCGCGCGGCGTTCTGGGGATCAACCTGCTGCAGGGCCTTTGCGATAGTCTTCGTATCGGTGGAATCGTTAAGTCGGGGAAGCGACTTCCGTACCTGCTGATCGGCGGCCGCCATTTGCAGCAGATCCTCCTGCAACGGCTTGTTGAGCTTCTTCGCCGTTTTCTCAGCGCTCTTTTTCCATTGCTCAAAGTGCGACGCCCACTGCGGGTCACTCCTGAGCGAGACGAGGCTCGAGTCCTTCTGCAACACTTCAAGTTGATTGAAACCCCGGAGCACTCCTTGATCGATAAGAGCGATAGCGGAATCGTGTCTGCCGGCCATTGCATAACTGATCGCTGCTGCAATATAGACGCCGTTCGGCAAATTGCCCCCGTGTGTTAAGGCCGAAACATAGAGTCTTCCGCTCTCCAGGAATTTTCCCTCGGTGAAAAGCGTGTCTGCTCGGAGAAACTCCGCGACAAATCCCTGAGCATCCGTCATGGTAACGCCAATCATGAGGGCGATGATGATCCAGAACGATTTCAAAAGCTCTACCTTTTCATGTTAACCGTTCTCGAGGCGTTTGCGGCAGCAAGGTTTTCGTGTTCGACGGCTCATTCGCCATCGTCGGAGACAGTGATGGCCCGTTCCACTATTTTTTGGTGGAAGACGAATGTGATGAAAAGGCCCAGGACGCAACCGACGACGACCGCTGAAATTCTTTCGAGGGCGGTATCCCAGATATGCGCTCCCGGTCCGTGAAGCATCACGATAATAACGGCCGCGAGTGCCGATCGGCTGGCCGTCATCACCCGAACGACGTGGCAAAGGGCAATGGTCAACGCTATCGCGAGTCCAACTGTGAGGAGAGAGGGCTGGCCCAGGAGAAGGCAAAGCAGGCTTGCGACGCCGCCGGTGAGATTGGCCTTAATCCGGCTAAATGCGAGCGGGATGGCTTCTTTGTTATCGGGGGAGAGGACGAGAACGACGGAAATCAGACACCAGGCAATGTCGTGGTAGTGAATCAGCTCCCCGAGTCCCATCACGAGAGCCGCACCGGTGATGCATTTCGCCGCGTAAAGAATCAGGCTTTTGGCAGTTAGACTCACGGCACCCCAACCTCGCAAAATTTCAACCCGCTCGCCAAGAACCTACCAACAATTGTGGGAGTTTGCAAGGTTGGAAACACATGTCTGGCACAAGTGTCTGGCACATGTGTCTGGCATACATGTCTGGCACAAGTGTCTGGCACAAGTGTCTGGCACAAGTGTCTGGCATATGTGTCTGGCATATGTGTCTGGCATAAGTGTCTGGCACATGTGTCTGGCATATGTGTCTGGCATATGTGTCTGGCTCGCTTGCCACGAATTTGGCGAACTGTCGGCTGATCGTCGCGAAGGGATTAAAAAAGGAGTGCCGCTCCCGCCAGCGGCACTCCCTCCGTCCAAGAAGACCTTAGCCGATCACCCCCTAACCGCGCCCTCCCGCATTTGTAGCGCGGGGTCGGCAACCGGAGTGCCTTCATATAGTATACTCCGGGCAGCCCTGTTTTCCGAACCCCCATGAAAATTTTTTTCCTCACTCCACCGGTCGCGCGCCGAGTTCCTTTTTTATCACTCTCAAAATCGGATGTTCCTCTTTAACAGCTGGATTCCCGGAACCCTGGTCCTCGCTGCTTGGCGCATCCACCACCGGTTCGAGTCTGGCCCGCACATGGAACACTTCGAACAAGAGATCCGAAAGGGCTTCCCGATTCCTTGTGATTTGATCCGCATGAAATTGATCCGTGCACCGGACACGGATCATTGCCCCGTTCACGTTGATGGGCTGAATGGATTCGATGGTCGCGCCGAGAGAGACCCTCTTTTTCCCGACGAGATCGATGAATTCTTTCCATCGCGAAAGAACTTCCCCCTCGCTGATCCGCGAAGTGCCCTGAGGCGCCGTGGAGGGTGGGGTGGTCTGTTCCGCGTTGGTGTTGTTGGCCGCGCTGGGCCGCAAAGGCGTCAGTCCGGGACGGGCTCTCGACGCTGGGGGAAGAGCTTGAGGCGGAGGAGGCGTTGGAGCGACCGCCTTTGGTCTTTCCGCCGGCGACGGGGTCAGCGGAGCGTCATGAAGTTTTTTTTTCAGCTCGTCGAGGTCCTTGAGCACTTCGCCCACCTCCTGGGCCGTCGGAAGTTGCATGAGCTGAACGAGATCGGCTTCAAGCCTGAAGCGTGGCTGCGCGACCCAGCGGAACGATGCGGCGGTGCCGGCAAGGAGTCGCTGGAACCGCATCAGGTCGGTCGGACTGAATTGGGGCCCCTCCTCTGCGTACCGCTTCCTGTACACGTCCGATGCTTCGATCAGCGACGTGGAGCCGGTTGCCCGGGCGATCAGCAGATTCCGCATGTGTTCGACCAGCCCGTCCGCAAACTCTTTCAGGTCGTACCCTCTTCCGACGATCTCCTCGACGAGCGCAAGAGCTCCGGCGGTGTTACGCTCTTTGACAAGGTCGGTGACACGGAAATACAACTCCTGGTCGACAACATTCAATGCCTGGATGATCTGCTGAGCGGTGACCGTCGTCCCGCAAAGGGATATCACCATGTCAAATGTGCTCTGCGCATCGCGCAGCGACCCGTCGCCCTTGCGGGCGATCAGTTGCAAGGCCTCATCATCGAGGGTAAGATGTTCCGCTTTCGCGATCGCCGTAAGGTTCGCTTTGATCCGGTCGACGGGGATGCGGCGAAATTCAAATCTCTGGCAGCGGGAGAGGATGGTCGCCGGAAGTTTCTGAAGTTCTGTCGTCGCAAAAATAAAAAGGATGTGTGCCGGCGGCTCTTCAAGCGTCTTCAGGAGGGCGTTGAACGCCTCCTTCGTCAGCATGTGCACTTCGTCAATGATGTACACCTTGCGCGCGGCCTTTGCTGGCGCATACCGCACGGCCTCGCGAAGATTGCGGATCTCCTCGACCCCGCGGTTCGAGGCGCCATCGATCTCCTGCACATCGAAGCTCCGTCCCTCGTTCACCTCGACGCAGTGATCGCAGGTATTGTCCGGGTTGCCTCCCTCGGGATGGCTGCAGTTCACGACTTTCGCCAGGAGCCGCGCCGTGGTCGTCTTGCCGACGCCGCGCGGTCCGCTGAAGAGATACGCGTGAGCCAGCCGATGCGTTGCAAGGGCGTTCCGCAACGTCGCGGTGACATGTTCCTGCCCGACGACGTCCTCAAACCTCATGGGCCGCCATTTTCGCGCAGTAACAATATAGTCACTCATCCTTTGCGACTCCGCTTTTGACGCTGGGGTTTCCCGTTGGCCATCGCAATGGCCAGCGCTTCATCAATGCTCTTCACCGGTGTAATCTTCAATCCCTCCTTGACCCTCTCCGGAATTTCGCGAAGATCTTTTTCGTTTTCCGCAGGGATCAATACGCTCGCGATCCCGCTCCGCTGCGCCGCAAGGAGCTTTTCATTGAGCCCGCCGATCGCAAGCACTTCGCCGCGCAGCGTAATCTCGCCGGTCATTGCTGTGTCGCTGCGGGCGGGCTTCCCGCTGATCGCCGAATAGAGTGCGACCGCCATTGTGATCCCGGCCGAAGGCCCGTCTTTGGGGATCGACCCCTCGGGAAGATGGATGTGAATCTCCCTCCCCTTGGTGAAGTTCTCCGGAAGCTTGAGCCGCGACGAATTCGCGCGAAGGTAACTGAGCGCCGCCTGCGCGGATTCCTTCATGACATCACCGAGCTGTCCGGTGAGCGTCAACCGTTCCGGACCCGTCATCACCGTAACGTCGACATTCAGAATCTCACCGCCCACGCTTGTCCATGCCAGACCGGTTACCGAACCGATCCGCGGTTCCTTTGTCAACTGCCTGCTCCGGAACCGCGGGACGCCCAGGTACTCTTCAACCTTTGCAGCATCGATGGTCAGAGCTGCGACCTTCTTCTTCCCCTTCTGTTTCGCTTCCACCACCTCCTTCGCGGTCTTCCGGCAGAGGGTCGCGATCTCGCGCTCGAGATTCCGGACGCCGGCCTCCCGCGTGTACTCCCCGATGACCTTGTCGATCGCGGCATCGACGATCGTTATGTTGCGCTTCCCGAGCCCGTGTTCGTCCAGCTGACGGGGAATGATATGACGTCGCGCGATCTCCCGCTTGTCATGGTGCAGGTACCCCGGCAACTCGATGATTTCCATCCTGTCCTGCAATGGAAGAGGAATCTGGTAGCGGACATTCGCGGTCGTGATGAACATGACCCTCGACAGATCATAGTCGATGTCGAGGTAATGATCGTTGAAGGTGTTGTTCTGTTCCGGGTCGAGAACTTCGAGCATCGCCGACGACGGGTCGCCGCGGAAATCCATGCTCATCTTGTCAACCTCGTCGAGTAGCATGACGGGATTCACGACGCCTGCCCGCTTCATCGACTGCAGGATCTTTCCCGGCATGGATCCGATGTAGGTTCTCCGGTGACCGCGGATTTCCGCTTCGTCGCGGACCCCGCCGAGCGAGATGCGGACGAGGTTCCTGCCGATCGCCCGTGCAATGGATTTCGCCAGCGATGTTTTGCCGACACCTGGGGGGCCCACAAAGCAGAGAATCTGCCCCTTGACTTCCCGCACAAGATTCAGCACGGCGATGTGTTCAAGGATCCTCTCCTTCGGTTTTTCGAGCCCGAAATGGTCTTCATCGAGGATCTTCCGGACGTGTTCGACACTCAGGTTGTCCTTTGTCCGCTTGAACCACGGTACGGCGATCATCCAGTCCAGGTAGCTCCGGATCACAGTCGACTCCGGCGAAAGCGATGGGATCTTCTTCAGCTTCTGGAATTCCTCCAGCGCCTTCTCTTCCGCCGCCTTCGGCATCTTCGCTTTCTTAATGTCCTCCCGCAGCTTCAGCAGTTCCGGACTCGACTCCTCCTCGCCGAGCTCGTCCTGGAGGATCCGGATCTGCTCCTGGATGAAGTATTTCCTCTGCGACTTGGCGATGTTATCATGCACTTTGGTGTCGATGTCCTTCTCGATCTTCAGGACATCGATCTCCGAGTTCAAAATGCGGATCACCTCGTGCAACTGTTCCCGGATCCCGGTCAGTTCAAGAATCTTTTGTTTGACCTCGACGTTTTGAAGAATGTTGGAAGCGATATAAAAGAGCTTCCTGCGCGGATCGCGTGTATTTTCGAACGCGACGAGGACCTCGCTGGGGACGTTTCTGTTCAGGTGGACATACTCGGCAAACAGCGCGGAGGTATGCCGCAACAGCGCATCCAGCTCGGAGTCGAGCAATACCTGCTGATCGTGCAGCTTGATCGAAGCTTCGAGGTACTTCGCGTTGGTGACAAATTTTGAAATCGAGGCCTGAACGACCCCGTCGACGAGGATCTTCATCAACCCGTTCGGGAGCTTCAGGATCTGGATGATCTTCGCAACCGTCCCGTCCCAGTAAATATCATTCTGGCCCGGTTCCTCGGTCAGGGGGTTCTTCTGCGCCGCGAGGAAAAGATACTTGTTGTGCTCGAGCGCGTCGTTGACCGCCTTGAGTGACGAATCACGGCCGACCAGGACGGGAAAGATCATCGAAGGAAAGATCACGACATCCCTGAGCGGCAACACCGGAAGTCGGGTCGGGATGGTGTCGGAAGCGTCGCTCCCCTGTGTTACCGATGTTGAGGAATCAGCCGGCATACGCGTTCAATCGAAGTCCAATTAGACAGAAAAAGGTGTCTGAAGACACCTTGGGCCATTGCCAGCAAAATATAGAAAGAGAAAGACGGTTTGTCAAGAATGGGGGACTGCTCACCAGCGAGAGATTGCGCCGGTGGAATCGTCGGAACTGATCATGACGGACTCCAGTTCCGCACGGTGCATGTGCGCGACGGCGGTGCAGAGTGTCGTTCCGCGCGTCCAGAGCACAACGGCATCGCCGTCGTCATGATAGTCGGAGTACCACCCGGAGTGAAGAAGCCCGTTGCGGGCCTTCAGTGGGAGCGACAGCGCGTTGTTTCGCAGGACGGCATCGAGAGGCACCTGCGTCATGGTGAGCACCGTCCCGCCGCGCCGGTAGAGAATCTGTGCGACGCGCACGCCGCGAAAGTCATTCGTCAGGCCCCCCACGAGGATGAAGTCGTGCAGGACAGGAACTTCAACCGTGCACTCCGTTTGCTGCGACAGATAGCCCTGCACCTGCATCGGATTGCTCGAAACAATCTGTGGGGTGATCGCCCCCGACTGGAGTGCGTGGTAGCTCAAAACGGATCGTTCCACAAGATTGCGCTCCATGAGAGCGCTCTCATCCGGGTCGATGGTCTGGAAAGTCACGAACATGAACACGGCAATGGCGGCAAGCGATATCATCGCGACCGGTTTCACTCCCGGGATCGAACCCACTGAGAGCGCTCGTTTCCACCACGGCTGTCTCGCATGTTCTTTGCGCGACAGATCCCGGATGCCGTTCATGATATGTTCGCGCAACTCGGCCGGAGCCGGGAGATGTGGGATGCGCTCCCGAATGCGCCTCTTGATCGCCTGTTCCAGGTCAAAGTGTCTCTTGCACTCGGGACATTCCTGGAGGTGGGCATCAAACGCGAGACGATCGACTCCTTCAAGTCGTCCGTCGACTGCGGGTGTGATAAGAGTACGAAACTGTTCACAATTCACTGACCGACCCAAAATGAAAACTCCTCAAATGGATACCGGACGGTAACGCCTATGGTTCCGATACGGATGATCGAAAGCCAATCCCGGACCAGCGAGGAGTAAGAACAGCATTGCCCACATCCCTGTGCCGTACCACCAGGATCCCCAGACGCACGGGCACAGTTGGTATTCAATCAAACTAACACAGCCACCGGTGCAATGGTTCCTCCCGACGAAGAACCTGCGAATGCGAAGCCCTGTCGGAGGCGGCGGGGATGCGGCTCAATGGCGACGAATCAGATGGACAAAAAATGCGATGAAGAGGAAGGCCGAGGCAACGGCAACGATGGTGGGAGAAGCCGGGAAATCCCATAGAAAGGCGAAGAAGAGACCGATGGGAGGCGAGATAAGTCCGATCAGGACTGAGACCGCAAAAATTGAACGAACACGTTTTGCCACCAGCGTTGCGGCCACGGGAGGAATAACGAGGAACCCGAACACGAAAAGATCGCCGACCATATGCGTCGCAAATGCAACGATCATCCCGGCGTTGAGATAGAAAATCAAGTTCCACATTCCGGCGTTGTACCCCTGGGTCCGCGCCGTCTCTGCATCGAAATTAATGAAGGTGAACTCTTTTGCGAACAAGCCGTGCAACGTCATCGCCACGACGAATGCCCCGGCCATGAGCCAGAAAAGGTCCGGCGTGACGAACAGGATGTCCCCGCGGAGGAGGCTTTCGACTTCCGCCGCCTCGACCTTGGGGGCCTTCTGGATGATGAGAATCCGGGCTGCGACGGCGAAGACAAAGACAAACCCGAGAATCGCGTCGCGCGGGATTTTCTTGCCGGTCAACAACTGCGAGAGAACGACGACCATCACAAGCGTCACCACGAGCGATCCCACGGTGTGCGGAAGGGCAAAGACCGGAAGAAATGTCGCCGTTAACCCGAGAACGGAGACCTGGGTGAGCACCGCTCCGAAGAACACCACGCGACGCGCGACGATAAACACTCCGAGGAACGCGGCGGCAACGCCTACCAGGATGCTTCCGTAGAGCGCATACGGAAACTCATTGACGATGGTGCTGACGATATCACCTGGCGCCATTGGTGCCTCCCGCCAGGATGATCGTCCGACCCTTGATCGTCTCGACACCGACCGGTAAACCGTAAAGCTCGCTCAGGTTCGTCCCGGTGAGAACTTCGTCAACTGCTCCGACCTGGAAGAACGACTGTTCAACGATTGCGATGCGACTCGCATGGTTGGCGACGTCATCGAGAAGGTGGCTCACGATGATCACGGTCAGCCCGTCCTGATCATGGAGCCGTCGGGTCAGATCGAGAATGGAGAACCGTGACGGAAGGTCCATCCCGTTCGTCGGTTCATCCAGGACCAGAACCGTCGGCTCGCTGGCAAGTGCGCGCGCAATCAACACGCGCTGCTTTTGCCCGCCCGACAGATCGTTGAAAACGTGCCCGGCAAGATCGCCCATGCCGACATGATCGAGCGATTTCGCCACTGCACTGCGATCGGTTGCCGACGGATGACGGAACATCCCCAACCCCCGATATCGTCCCATCATCACGACTTCCTCGACCGTGTAGGGGAGGACATCGTCGATCGTGTCGCGCTGCGGCACATAGCCGATGCGCAACGGTTCGCCGGTTGTGCTCTGAAAACGTACCGTCCCCGCAAGGGGCTTCAGGACGCCGAGGATGGCGCGCAGGATCGTGGTCTTTCCCGCACCGTTCGGGCCGACAATCCCAAAATAGTCACCTTCCTCGATCGTGAAGGTAAGATTGCGGAGGATCACCTTTGATCCGTAACCGAGCGTCGTGTTTTCGAAAATAATGGAAGGCGTCATGGAGGCATTCGTCCCGTTCGTTGTGCACATCGTTAACGCAGCGCGTTGGCAAGGCTTGTCACGTCATAGTCGATGAGGCTGATATAGTTCGTCGCCTGATCGATTCCTCCGCTGGACGTCGGCAGAACGATCACTTTTGCGCCGGTGACCCGGGCGATTTGGTTGGGAGCATCCAGGTCATAAAACGGTTCGACGACGATCACCTTGATCCCCGCCTTCCGGACAAGGTCGATCAGCTCCGCAGTGTGCGACGGGCTGGGCGCAATGCCGGGTTTCGGTTCGATTTCGCCCGCCACCGTCAGGCCGAGCCAGTTGGCGAAGTAACTCCAGCTCTTGTGGAATGTGATGATTTTTTCCCCGGCGAAGGGTTTCATTTCCGCCTGCCAGGCCGCGATCTTTCCGTCCAGCAATTTCAGGTATGCGTCCGCATTCGTGCGGAATGTCGTCACGTCGGCAGGGGAAACTTTCGCGAGCGCGTCAACGACTTCACCGGCGAGCACGTACATATTCCGTGGATCGAGCCAGTAATGCGGATTGCCGAACCGGTGGACATCCCCCAGGCTGGCGTCGACATGTTCCGGGACCTCCAGTTTCTTCACTCCCTGCGAAAGATCAACAACGTCGATTTTGTCGTTGCGCGAACCATCGATGATCTGCGGAGCCCACTGGTCAAGCTCCATTCCCACACTCAGATAGATATCCGCCGATTTTAATTTCATCATGTAGCTCGGTTTCACTTCGATGAAATGCGGGTTCTGATCCGCACGGACGATGTAGTCCACGCGGACTTTGTCTCCGCCGATCTGGCGAGTGAGATCGGCAAAATCGGGAAGCGCCGCCACGACTTTGATCGCGGCATCGGCGGTCCAGGCTCCGATCACCACGAGGAGTAATAACGCGAGTTTATTCATTGTCGATTCCTCAATCGATGAAATGCAATGGTGCGGAATACTCAGAATGGATGGGCTTTGTGCGGCCCAAGCGAAAACAGAAGCTGTAACGCAAGCGCATTGACATCCTGTGTCGAGGCGACCGTTTCCGTCGTCGTGTGCGAGTATTGAAAACGGAGGCCGAGCGTCTCTTCGACGGGATAGAAGCCGAAAAAGACCGCGACGCCCCTCGCCCTGTCTGTGCTGCTGTACGGCGACTCGGACCAGTCGTAGCGCATTCCGATGCTATAGAGTTTGAAGAACTGATAATCGGCATAGACGTACATCCCGCCCGTCTGAATCAGGCGTTGCTCGGGTCGCCCGAGCGGATCAAGAAACTGTACGCCGTGCGCGTCCTGTGAGGCATGACGGGTATTAAAGAGGTATTCCCCCTGGAGAACGAGTGACGTATATGCGCTGTGCCGCCACTTGAATTTGAAGTCTCCGTTGAAATACCAGAACCGGTCCCGATTGTACGGATCGTGAATTCCGGTATAGGTGCTGAGTCCCGTTTCGAGATCAGACTCATCGCTTAACGTGAAGAATGCCATCAGCCGGGAGGAGGTTGCGTAGAAGGGACTCGCGCCGGTGGTATCGGCGATTCCCGCAGCTGCGCCGACCGAGTTCCCCCGAAGAAGATCCACTGTGAGTTTTGAGTACACATCGCCGGTCGGCAGCAGAATGCTTGCAGAGATTCCAAGATCGTTGAGACCATCCGGACCGAGGAACCGTTCCTGGGAAATCGGTTGGGTAATGAATGGATAGGCATGAGGGTGCACCATGTTTAACTTGCCATATTCCACCCGATACTTCCCGACCCGGAGATTCAGGTCCAGCGGTAGTCCCCGGAGCACCGTCGCATATAATTCCTCGATCCCCAACTTACTGTTCTCGATGTCGGGGCCGGGAATGGTGAGGATGACGTCTCCCCGGGCAAACGGATTGAGGTACGACTGAATTGCGAGCTCGAGCTCCTCAAACTGAAAGTCGGGCCGGGAGAATGTCCTCACGCCTTGCGAGAGCTTCTCCCCATCATTGGTGTCCATCCTGAAACGGGGAATCACGCTGATCTGCGGATTGACCGTCGTCTGTGCTGCTGCGATCGACGTCATCCCGAGAATGATGCCGAACGAAATACTCCACTTCGCCATGCGTATGCTCATAGTCCCTCCCGAATCGATCGATGCGGACGGAAGCCCGTCAACTGCACGGAGCCTTCTTCCCCGAAGCTCATGCGAAAAAAGAAAATTCAGGAGACGACTGGCGGACCCCGCTTCGCAGGATGAAGCTGATCAGGCTGGGTGAGAGTGAAGCAATAGAAGAGTGGGCGATAAGGAACAGCGGAAATCAAATATCCGGAACCCGGGCCCGACGAGATCGGCAATGCCAGACGTGCGGCAGATATTACACACGCAAGGCATTCGTGTCTGCCATCGGCGTCGAGAAACCTCTGGAATTCTCTGCGGGTACCCTGGTGATATGATGCCGTGGCGGACGCGCTACCGTTTAACCCATCGGTGTGCGAGATCTCGAGAAGTGGACCAACCAGGAGATAGACCAGAAGGACGATAAGTGTAATTTTCGGGTGAGGTTGCATCCTCAAGGATCGCAATTTACCCCTTAGAACACACAGGACGATGCCGGGCGTTCCCAAATTGGGACATTTCGCCGTGGAAGTCAACAAAAGAGATGTGAACTGCACAGGATTGGTGAGCTGCACTTGAGTCCTTGGGCAATTCCTTATATTTTGTGGGCTCTGTATTCCCCGTTCTTCGTCTGGTCACTCATGGAGGAGATTCTCCGCGGTGAGCTCTACACCTCTACTGGGCACGCACGTTTCCGTTGCCGGCGGGTTGGCCACTGCATACCAGCGGGCCGCTGCCATCGGATGCAGCACGATGCAGATCTTCGTCAAGAACGCGAATCAGTGGGCTGCAAAACCGATCGCGACCGACGACGCTCAACGCTTCCGCGAAGCTGCGGCGGCGTCGCAGGTTCGACCGGTCATCGCGCATGCAGCCTACCTGATCAATCTTTGTGCAAAGAACCCTTCGATCCTGAAGAAATCCCGCGCCGCATTTGAAGATGAGCTCCGCCGGTGCGAGCAGTTGGGAATCCGCGCCCTGGTGGTACATCCCGGCGCACATCTTGGCGAGGGCGAGGATGCCGGCCTCCGTCTGATCGCAGAGTCCCTGAACCGCATTCACGAACAGACGCCCGGCTTCAACGTCCTGACCGCGATCGAGACGACCGCGGGCCAGGGGACAACCGTCGGATATCGCTTCGAGCACCTCCGGGAGATCATCGACCGGGTTGAGGATAAAGGAAGGATGGCCGTGTGCATGGACACCTGCCACCTGTTTGCTGCAGGGTATCCGATCCATACTCCGGACGGTTGGGAAGAGGTCATCCGATCGTTTGATGCGATCGTCGGCCTTTCTCGACTCGCCGCTGTGCACACAAACGATTCGAAGAAGCCATTTGGCTCGCGTCTCGACCGCCATGAACACATTGGCAAGGGGATGATCGGGTTGGAGGGATTTCGGATGCTCATGAACGACCCACGGTTTTCATCCATCCCAAAGATCCTGGAGACGGAGAAGAGCGAGGACATGCACGAAGATGTCGAAAATTTTCAACGGCTACGTTCCCTTTCCGGCGATATGTGATCGCGAAAAAGAGGAGCGCGGTTGTACCAGGACCAGGGGTTAGGGAGATTGATCGCGGCAATGAATATAATAGAGCGATTCGGGACGGTACTCACGTGACTGCTCTCACCACATATGGATGGACTCCCGAGCGTGCGGATCACTTCGCACGCAAGTACGGTGAAGGATGCATCCCCGGGAGAGTGGTGGTGTGCCAGAGCACGTACAGTGTCGCCACGTCCGATGGGATCGTGTCGTGTTCGCTTGCCGGCCGACTGAAGCACGCCGCAGAAGGAGCCGATGACCTTCCCGCGATCGGCGATTGGGTCTGCCTTGAATCGGGAACGGACAGGAGCTCCGGGAGAATCGTCGATGTGCTCCCGCGCAAGAGCCAGTTCACCCGGAAAGTCGCCGGGGTGCGGACCCAGGCTCAGGTTCTCGCATCGAACATCGATACGGTGTTTCTCGTCTCCGGTCTCGACGGCGAGTTCAACCCCGCGCGGATCGAACGGTACCTGGTCCTGGTCCGTGAAGGCGGCGCCGACCCTGTCATCGTTCTGAACAAGACGGATCTTTGCAGCGACATCGAAACCGCGTTTCAACTCGCCGCGGAAGCCGCACCGGGCGTCCGCCTTCTGGGAATGAGTGCCAAGACACGCGAGGGCTTCCTGGAACTCTCCGCGTGCCTGCAGGAGGGTCGCACCGGGGTTCTCCTGGGATCCTCCGGTGTGGGGAAGTCGAGCATTGTCAACCTCTTCTTCGACGTTGAAAGGATGAAAGTGACAGACGTCCGAGACGCGGACAGCAAGGGAAGACACACGACGAAGCACCGGGAGTTGATCCTCCTTCCCTCGGGCGGGATGTTGATCGACACTCCGGGAACGCGGGAACTCGGACTCTGGGGCGAAGGAACGGGGATCCAGGATGCGTTCGACGATATCGAAGAGATCGGCAGCCGGTGCAAGTTCCGGGATTGCCGACATGATACCGAACCCGGCTGTGCGGTCCTCGCGGCGCTCGAAGACGGGACGCTGGACCGATCGCGGTATGAAAGCTACCGGAAGCTTCACCGGGAACTGATTCATCTCAAAGCGAAGCACGACATCTTTGCACGCATACAAACGAAACGTGCCGCGAAGAAATTGTCCGCAGCGCAAAAGCGCTGGCCTAAGAACGATGAATGATTCGACTATCGATCCCAAGAACGGAGTGACTCCATGAATCTCCGAAGTGCCTGCATTGCGATGCTCCTGTGTGCCGCGGTAGTTGCCGCGCGCGCCCAGGCCCTGTTCCCCGTCCGGGACTCCTCCTATGGTGAAGCCCGCAGCAGAACGTATCATGTTCTTCACTACAAGATCGAGGTTTCTTTCGACGAGCAGAAGAAAAGCGTGACCGGTCGCACGAGCATTACGCTCGTCCCCTTCCTGGCGGCTCTGCGGACTGTAAGCCTGGACGCCGAGCAATTGACCATTGGCCGTGTCACCCTTTCCGGACGACCGCTGCAATTCGCTGTTCTCCCCCAGAAACTGGATGTCACGCTCGACCGCTCCTATTCGTACCGGGATACCCTGACGCTCGTCATCGACTATGCCTGCACTCCCCGGAAAGGGCTCTACTTTGTTCAGCCGGATTCCACCACGCCGGACAAGCCGTGGCAAATCTGGACGCAGGGCGAGGATATGGACAACCATTTCTGGTTCCCCTGCTATGATTTCCCGAACGATAAAGCCACCTCCGAGGTTATCGCGACCGTGCGGAAATCGTATGTCGTGCTTTCCAACGGCCGTCTCGTGAGCGTGAAGGAAGACAAAACGCACGCGACCAGGACGTATCACTGGGAGCAGACGCTCCCCCATTCCTCGTATCTCATCATGCTTGCCGCCGGCGAGTACACGGTGTTGCACGACTCCTCCGGAACAGTGCCGCTTGAGTATTATGTCTATCCCGACCGGGCCGCGGACGCGAAGGCTTCCTTCGCAGAGACCCCGGCAATCATGAAGTTCTTCAACATGCGGATTGGATTCCCCTACCCCTGGGCGAAATACGCGCAGGTCGCGATTTCGGATTTCATGTACGGCGGAATGGAAAACACGAGTGCGACCACGCTGATCGACGACGGCGTCCAGCTCGATGCACGAACACGCGTCGATCAGAGCGCGGTGAGCCTCATCGCCCATGAGATGGCCCATCAGTGGTGGGGAGACGTTGTGACCTGCAAGGACTGGCGTCATCTCTGGCTCAACGAGGGGTTTGCCTCATACTTTGATCCTTTGTACTTCGAGTGGAGCAGAGGGCGCGATGAATTCGAATTCCACATGTACGGCGATCAACAGGCGGCGATCAACGCCGACAAGACATTCGGCCGGAAACCGATCGTCAGCGTCGGATCGTATACGTCGAATATTTATGCCCGCGGGGCCGACGTTCTTCACATGCTTCGGCACACCCTCGGGGACTCGTTGTTCTGGAGGGGCTTGCACCACTACATCGAGAAAAACAAATTTCAGCCCGTGGAAACAAACGACCTCAAGAACGCCATTGAGGAAGCAACGGGACAAAACCTCTACTGGTTCTTCGATCAATGGGTCTACAAAGCCGGGCACCCTGTCTTTGATGTCGCGTACCGGTGGAACGACACGCTCAGCGCCGTGCTGATGTCGGTGAAACAGACGCAGCACGTCGACAGCCTTACCGGCATCTTTCGGGTGCCGTTGGATATCGAGATCACAACTCCGTCCGGATCCGCGACCTATCCGGTCGCTTTGCACACGGCGGATACTGTTCTCTCGTTCCCTTGCCGGGAAAAACCGCTCCTGGTCATTTTCGACAAAGGCGATTGGACACTCAAGGAACTGCATTTCGAGAAGTCCCGGGATGAATGGAAATATCAGGCGGAACATGCGACAAATCCTCTCGACCGATATCTCGCGATCCAGGATCTGGAGACCGGACAGGACAGTGTCGATCTGGTGCCCGTCTTCTGTTCCATCGCCGCGCACGATGCATTTCATAGCGTGCGTCAGCGAGCGGTCGACGCGCTGGGAATGCTGAAGACGTCGGACCCGGCACTCCGCCAACAGATTACGAACACGCTCCTCGAGACCAGAAGAGACGTCGATCCTGCGGTGCGTGCGGCATCCATTCGCGATCTCGGCGCATCGCGCGACATCGGGTTGCGACAGGACATCCTTGAGGCGTTTCGCGATTCCAGCAACAATGTGCTTGCGCAGGCGCTGACGGCGCTGGCAAAAGTCGACTCGGCGCACGCCGCGGACACCATCGCGGCCTATCTGCACTTCCCCTCGCACCGGAACATGATCACGAACGCCGCGCTCTCGGCCCTCGCCACCGTCGATTCCGCCCGCGCCATTGAGGCGGCCTTCGCCTTGATCGGTCCGCGTCATCAGATCTGGACCCGCTGGGCGGCGATTCACCTTCTGCGCGGTTACAACTCCGTACGCCCGCGGCTGGTCCAATCGTTGACCGGGTTTATCAGCGACAAAAACACCTTCATCCGGTCGACCTCCATCCGGTTCCTCGGCGAATACGGCAGCGCGGAATTGCTCCCGACCCTGGAAGCCATCGCGTCCGACAAAGAGAACCCGAGTGCGCAAGCAGCCCAGGAGGCCGTCAAGCATCTCAAAACCAAACAAAGCAACGGCTAAGAAACGTCATCGGTAACGTGGTAACGGAGATTGGTTCTTCGTTACCACGGCGGTCTCCTTTCCTTCGTTGCCCCCTCACCCTTCGCACCGCAATTCTTCCCGGCGATGTCTGCCGTCACAGAATACCCTTTGCAGCCACTTGACTATGTCGCGAGCAATCGGTATCTATCATATATTACAGTTTCCGAAATATCCAATTTCCGAAAAAATGGCCCCTTTCTCGACCCGCGGCGTTGAACTCGTCACCAGTGTGCGCGCGCTTGGCAGAAATTTCGTCGAGCTTGAGCGAAAGGCGTTTCGTGCCGCTTTATCCCTGGGACGACACGGGGAAGCGGTCATCTACGCGCTCGGCGAACGGGGAAATCTCACAATGGGAGATCTCGCCCGCACGGTCGGTCTTTCCGTCAGCAGCATGACCGTGATCATTGACTCCCTCGAACGAGAGGGATATGTCTCCCGTGACCGCTCCACAAATGACCGCCGGGTCATTCAACTCCACCTCACGGCCCGCGGGAAACGCCTGTACCTTCAGGGACGCGAAGCCCAGGTGCGATTTGCGAATGTTATCCTTTCCATGCTCAGCCCGAAGGAACAGGATACGCTCCTCGCCCTCCATCGAAAGATGAAGCATCGCATGAATTTGACAAACCGCAGTTCGAAATCCTGACGGCCATGAAAATCCGACACACTCCTCTTCTGTGCGCGCTGTTGTTCTTCCTTCTTGAAAACGCCGTCGCCGCGACGCCGCCGGCGGGCGATTCCGCGGGAGTCACCGCCGTCCTGACGCTGGAGAAAGCCGTCGCCATGGCGATCGATCATAACCGCGATGTGATGATCGCTGACAGGGACAGGACCAAGGCCGGCGCCCAGGTCACGGAGGCGCGATCGGGCGCGTTGCCGAACCTGAGCTTCACGGGAACGTATTTCCGCAATATCAAGAAGCAGGTCCTGTTTCTTCCTCCGAACACGGCGTTCAATCCGACGTCACAAACGGAGGTACTGGAACTCGGGTCCGACAATTCGTACGCCGTCGGCGCACAGTTGTCCCAACCGCTGTTCAACTGGAGAGTCGGACTTGCGCTGGATATCGCCAATACCTACCTGGATTATTCCGAGAAGACGTTTCAGGCAACCGTGGATCAGGTGATTCTCAGCGTCCACCAGGCGTTCTACGGGGTGCTGTTCGCAAAGGAGCTTGTCCGGGCGAACAGGCAGGGACTTGAAATCGTCAGCGCGAACCTGAAGAATGTCGAATCGCAGTACCGTAACGGCACCGCCGCGGAATTCGATCTTCTTCGTGCGCAGGTCCAGGTCGCGAACACCGAACCCCTGGTGACCTCCTCCGAGAACAATCTCCTCCTTGCGACCAACGCGTTGAAGAACCTCCTCGCGCTCCCCCTGGATTCGGCGATTGCCGTCGACGGAACGCTGGCGTTCGAGGACGTTGCCCCCGAGGCGCTGACCTCGGCGCGGGACCAGGCGCTTCGGGCTAATCCCTCGATCAATGCCCTGACACTGCAGGAGAATATGATGGAGATGAACATCGGGATTGAACGGGCGAATTACTATCCGGCACTGACCCTGATCGGGTCCTATCAATGGCAGACCCAGGACAACACCTTCCGGTTCAAAGACTATCTCTGGGCAAATTCCCTGAGTCTCGGACTTCAGATCTCGTTCCCGCTATTCGACGGCTTCCGAACGAGCGCCAGGACGGAGCAGGCGACAGCCGATTATGAAAAGGTCCGTTTCGTCCGACTCAAGGCGGAGGAGGGTCTGAAGATTCAGATCCAGTCTGCGGAACTGAACATGGCGGAGGCGAAGAAGCGCCTGTACGGGCAGGACCGGAACATCCAACAGGCAGAAAAGGCGGTGCGCATCGCACAAACCCGCTATGCAAGCGGCGTCGGGACACAATTGGAACTGTTGGACGCGCAGGTGGCGATGACACGCGCGCAAACGAACCGGGCACAAGCCCTCTATGACTACCTCGTGGCGAAGGCCGTCTGGGCCGAGGCCGTGGGGCGCGGACACGAATAATCACACCGGATATTGAAATGAAAACTCTCTCTCCATTCTCCGTCGCCCTCTTTGCGTTGCTCCTCGCGGCTATTCTCCCCGGCTGTAGCGGCGAGAAGCGACCCGGCTCCGATCCCTCGTCGCAGCAACCGGCGAGGATCATTCCCATCGAAGTGGCGACGGCGACACGTCAGAAGCTGATGGTTTCGCATACGTATTCCGGCTCCCTTGAAGGCGAAGAGCAAGCAAATATCGTCGCGAAGCTCTCGGAGCGTGTCACGGCCCTGCCGGTGCATGTCGGTACAGCGGTCCAGGCAGGACAGACCATCGTCGCTCTGGATAAAAGTGGGACGACGTCACAATATTACCAGGCCCAGGCAAGCTACAAGAACGCCGAGAAAACCGCCCAGCGCATGAAATCGCTGTATGCGGAGGGAGCCATTTCCGCTCAGACGCTGGATGGGGCGCAGACCGCATATGATGTGGCAAGAGCCAATTTCGAGGCGGCGCGAAGCGCCGTTGAGCTGACGACGCCGATCGCAGGCGTTGTCACAGCAATTAATATCAACGTGGGGGAACTCTCTACCCCCGGCGCGGTCCTTTCGACGGTCGCCCGCATCGAACGGATGAAGATCACGTTTAATATGAACGAGACGGATGTCGCAAACATCCGGGTGGGTCAAAAGGTCACCATCTCTTCAGAAATGAACCCGGCCGCTCAGATGTCGGGATCGATCATTCAGATTTCAAAATCCGCTGACGTGCGCTCACGCTCATTCGAGATCAAAGTCCTCTTTCCGAACACCGCCAACCACTGGTACAAACCCGGCACATTCGGCACCGTCACCGTCGAAGTCTCGCCGGCAGGCACGCCGGTGGTACTCCCGAATTCCGCCGTCCAGAGCGACGGAACGACGAGCAGCGTCTTCCTGATCCGGAACGGCATCGCCCATCCCCAGACCGTGGTGACCGGCGTCAGCAACGGCGATGCAACCGCGATTCTCCAGGGGGTGAATCCCGGCGATACCGTCGCGACGGTCGGGGCCAATGCCCTCAAAGACGGGTCCGTCGTTTCGATCGTGACCCGTTGACATCACTGAACCCATTCGGCTTCTGAGCGTAAGGAACCGTCCTCAATGAAACTTGCTGATGTATCGATCGATCGACCGGTGTTCGCGACGATGATGATTCTGTCCCTCATCGTCCTGGGACTGTTCTCGTATATCAAATTGAACGTCGACCAGTATCCCGACGTCGACATTCCGTACATCACCGCAACCACGGTTCTGCGGGGGGCCGGACCCGAGCAAATCGAATCGGACGTCACCAAGAAGATCGAAGACGCCGTCAATACGATCGCCGGGGTGGATCATATCCAGTCCATTTCGCAGGAGGGGATCTCGATCGTCATCATCCAATTCAAGCTGGAAGTTGACGGCAAGCAGGCGGCACAGGAGGTGCGGGAAAAAATCTCCGCCGTCCGGGCGAACCTGCCCGACGAGATTGAGGACCCCGTGATCCAGCGGTATGATCCCGCGAGTCTGCCGATCATGCAGCTCACCGTTTCCGGTGCGCGGCCGGAGAAGGACATCACGACGTACACGAAGAACGTGATCAAGAAACGCCTCGAGAATGTCCCCGGCGTCGGTTCGGTGGATCTCGTCGGCGGCGCCGAACGGGAGATCCAGGTCCAGGTCGACGCGTCCCAGCTGCAGGCATACAACCTCTCGATCCAGGATGTGATCATGGCGGTCGGGGCCGCGAACGTGGAAGTCCCCGCGGGAAATTTGATCAAGGGCCAGCGACAGCTCCTCCTTCGCACGATGGGAAAGTATACGAGCGTCAACGATTTCAATTCCGTCATTGTCACGAGTCCCGGGCGGCAAGATCGTCCATCTCTCCGAGGTGGCGAAGATCGTCGACGGGGTAAAAGAACGGACGAGCCTCGCGCGGGTGAACGGCGAACGGGCCGTGGGGCTCAACATCCTGAAGCAATCCGGCAGCAACACCGTTCGGGTCGCCGAAGCGCTCAAAGCCCAGCTCGAGCGCCTGAAGAAGGACCTCCCCGCCGATCTCCAGATTACCGTCGCCAAGGACAACAGCACCTTCATTCGCGACTCCGTGAACGACGTGTTGTTCGACATCCTGTACGGGGGACTGCTGGCCGTCATCGTGGTCTATTTTTTCCTCGCGAATCTGCGCCCGACGCATCATCAGCGCCATTGCCCTTCCGACGTCGATCATCGCCAGTTTCATCATCATGTTCGCGCTCAACTTCACGCTGAACGTGATGTCTTTGATGGCCCTCTCGCTCGCTGTCGGCCTTCTTATCGATGACGCCATCGTTGTGATCGAGAACATCTACCGGCACATGCATGAAGGCGCCTCACCGCTCGAAGCCGCCAAGGCCGCAACCAGCGAGATCGGCCTGGCCGTCATGGCGACGACGTTCACGGTCGTCGCGGTCTTCGTCCCCGTGGCGTTCATGTCCGGCATTGTCGGCCGGTTCTTTTACCAGTTCGGCATCACGGTCGCGGTCTCCGTCCTTGTCTCCCTGTTTGTTGCCTTTACGCTGACGCCGATGCTGGCGTCGCGATGGCTGAAGAAAGAAGACGAGGAACTGACAAATACCGGCAACGTCTGGCGGCGGGGGCTCTATTACTTTAACCATGGGTTTTCGCTTCTGAGCGGGAGGTATCGGCGGGCGATCGGTTGGGCGCTGGCGAACCGCTGGAAAGTGCTCGGCATCGCGCTCGGAACCTTCGTCCTAAGTTTCTTCCTGATGCGCTATCTGGGCGGTTCGTTCTTTCCGGAGATGGACCAGAGCGAATTCACGATCGGCGTCACTGCCGCTCCGGGGAGTTCGATCGAACAGACTTCCGACATCTGCCGGCAGATCGAGAAAACGCTGCGGCAACGGCCCGAGGTCATTACCACCCTTACGACCATCGGTGCGGGCAACGACCCGGTGACAAAAGGCAACATCCTCGTCAAACTGGTGAAGAAGCGCGACCGCAAAGAGAGTCAGGCGCGTATCATGGATGAGTTGCGGGATTCGCTCGCGATGACGCCCGGCGCGACGCTGAGTTTTCTCACCGGCGGCGGGCCCGGCGGCGCGCAGAAACCGGTCATCCTCAGCATCCGCGGCGAAGACCTGACGGTCCTTGAAGGCATTGCCGCGCAGGTGGAAACCATCATGCGGCGCACACCCGGCGCTGTCGACATCGAAAACAGTCTCGAGATCTCGAAACCGGAAATGCGCATTGCAATCGATCGGGAGAAGGCTTCCGACCTCGGGGTCAATGTCGCACAGATCGCGCGCGACACCCGCGCCATGGTCGATGGCGCGGTCGCAACGCAGTATGCCGAGGGCGGGGAGCAGTACGATGTCCGGGTCCAGCTGGCCGCCCAGGACAGAACAACCCCCGAAGATATCCGGCGCCTCACGATCAAGAGTTCGAAGGACGGAGCACCCCAACAGAAACTCCTGATCCCGGTGACGGATGTCGCGTCCGTGACACTCGGTTCCGGTCCTTCCAAGATCAATCGGTTCGACCGTCAGCGGGAAATCCGGCTCGACGCAAATCTCTCGCGGAGACTTCTCGGAGAAGTCCTGGGCGACATCCTCGCCAGGACGAGTCAATTGCCGCTCCCGGCGGGTTACACTGTCGGCGTCACCGGATCCGGAGAAATGCAGGCGGAGTCCTTCCTGAACATCTTCCTGGCGCTCGGCCTGGCGGTGGTCTTCGTCTACATCGTTCTCGCGGCGCAGTTCGAGAGTTTTTCGCATCCGTTCTCAATCATGTTGGCCCTTCCCATGTCGTTGATCGGCGCGGTGTTTGCGCTCCTCCTTTTCAAAAGCGCGTTGTCCGTGATTTCGCTCATCGGCATTATCATGTTGATGGGACTGGTGACAAAGAACGGGATCCTGCTGGTCGACTATACCAACGTTCTCCGCGACCGGGGAATGGAACGAACGGAGGCGCTGGTGACCGCCGGAGCGACCCGACTTCGACCCATCCTCATGACGACCTTCGCGATGATTTTTGGCATGATGCCTGTGGCATTCGGCGTCAGCGAAGGGAGCGAGATGCGCGCCCCGATGGGGCAGACGGTGATCGGCGGGCTGATCACGTCCACGCTTCTCACGCTGTTCGTCGTTCCGGTCGTCTACACCTTTATTGAAGACGCATCGTTGAAGAAACTCTCATCCGCGGTGTCGCGGGTTCTTCCCCGCCTCCGGATGCGTTCCGCTGCCGGACCGGGCGGACGATCCTGATCCATTGCATCACACAACGTCAGGCGCACCATGAAGATCGTATTCCTCATTCATAACGACGTGTATACCGGGAGGATTATGGAGCTTCTCGAGCGGCACGGCGTCGACTATTATACCCGGTGGGAACACGTGAAAGGCAAAGGACACGGAACGGAAGCACATCTGGGGACGCGGAGTTTTCCCACTTTGAATTCCGTGACCATGATCGCTTTCGAATCGGAAGCGGTCCTTGAGGAGCTCATCCTGGAGATCCGGGCGGCGAACACCCAGGTCCAACGCGCGGACGACCAGATCCGGCTCTTTCAGGTCCCCCTTGAACGAATTCTCTAGGAATTCGTCTGGGTCGCCCCTTTCCGGAATCTTTCGCACACACGCCGATGTTGTTCCTGTGGGACGCGACCTGAACCACGGTCCGAGATCTACTGGCGGTGAAACCGGGGATTGACTGATGAACGCTGGATTGCGACAAGCGTGTGTTGCCTGCTTCCTTTTTCCTGATCGGGACATCGCCGGCATTTGCCGGTCCTCCTTTCTTTACCGATGACCCCGAACCTGTCAGTTTCCATCATTGGGAATTCTATCTGGCTTCGGAACAACAGCATCTTCGCCAGCTGGCAAGCGCGACCCTTCCGCATGTCGAGGTCAACTACGGTGCGTTCCCCAATGTGCAAATTCATCTGGTGGCTCCGCTGGAATACGTCCGAACCGGGGACGTCTCTCACTACGGTTACTCGGACACCGAGCTGGGAGTAAAATACCGGTTCAGCGACGAGACCGCCGATCTCCCGCAGATCGGGATTTTCCCGTTGCTCGAGGTTCCGACGGGTCAGAAAGATAAGCAACTCGGCAGTGGAACAGTGCAGCTCTATCTTCCGCTCTGGATTCAGAAGAGCTGGGGAAACCTTACGACGTACGGAGGTGGAGGGTACTGGGTCAATCCCGGCAGCGATGCGAAGAACTGGGTGTTCCTCGGGTGGCAGGCGCAGTACGATTTTTCGGAGGTGCTTTCACTCGGCGGAGAGGTTTACTATCACAGCGCCGACGCTCCGGACGCTACAGATGGAACCGCCTTCAGTGTCGGCGGGTTCGTCAATTTCAATGAGCACAATCACTTGCTCTTCTCGCTGGGACACAGTGTCGCGGGAGACCCGACGACGACGGTGTATCTGGGCTACCAGGTTACGGTTTAAAATTAACGTGGTTGCCTAAGCAACCATGTTCTACCCACCCTGAAAACTTGGTTGCCTAGGCAACCATCTTTTTGAGACGCCGATTTGAAGTCTGGCTTCCCAAGTCCTTTTCGGACAATCACTTCCAGGCAGCGATTTATGGCAGCCTAGGCAACCACTTTTTGGCGACCTCGAAAACATGGCAGCCTAAGCAACCATGGTTTTGCCTCCCCTCAACTAAGAGCATCTTCCGAACCGCAGAAAAAGTCCCTGCAGTCAAGCGATAGAAGTATAGCCCTCTTGCCAGGTTCGCTCCGTCGAACGTAAACGAGTATTTCCCAGCCGGATATCGACTGTATGCCAGCGTCGCCACTTGACGGCCGAGAATGTCGTAGACCACCAGGCGAACATCACTGTCCCGTGTCCACTGTCCCCTGATTACTGTTTTCGGGCTGATTTCCTCCGTTCAAATCCCCGGATCCTTCAGGGGCTTCCCGGTAGACGTTGAGAGTCGCCTCATCCAAAATCTTGGACTCCGGGATCCTGCACGACCGCTCGTGCAAAGGACAAAACTCAGCGTCCCCCGCCGAATTGATGACCGAAACAAGGTCGAATTTCTGCGCCCCCCCAAGAGTGCCGATTTCCATTCTCCACCCGTTGTCTATCCGCCGAAATTCTACAACGATCCCTCCCCTTGTGTCCCGGATCTTCGTCGATCTCCCTGTCGTGAGGCCCGTCAGCTCGATACGCACGGTGCCTGCCGGAAAGCGAACGGTCGCCTCGCCGGGAACCCAATCGTGGTCAATCTCGGCGCCGCTCAGCGTAAATTCTGCCCACCCGCTTTCGTCGAGCAAGACCTGCGTCGTACGTCCCAGGGAAAACACTCCCCACCGCGGGAGGAGGAAACTTCGCGTTTCAAATTGCACCCTAAAGAAATTGCTCGTGGGATTCCTCTGCAGCGTCACAGATCCAATACCGAATTCACCTACAAGATTGGCGATTGTCACGAATCGATCGCTTGTCTGATCGAGAACTCCCGCGAGCGGCATCGGTCGGTCCACAAGTTCGCCCCGCGGGTTTTGTGATTTGAGGCGAAGGATCTTCGGGGCAGGCACAATTTGTTGGACGAGAAGATCAACCACTGCGTGCGGTGCTTCGCGCGAATTCTCCAACGCCTCGTAGATATCACGTGCGGTTTCTGAGATCGCTTTGCACCCACCACATTCCTGAAGATGATGTTGAATGACCATCCCTTTGGGGGCATCCAGCAGACCGTGGTCAATGGCGAAAAGGTCCAGATCCTGCTCATCAATGTGCTCCATGGCAGATCTCTTTCCGCCGCGATTCCGTGTGTCTTCCCCTGACGCGTTCATCGGTTCTTTACTCTTTCGAAGTATCTCCGTCGCGCACTCGTGACAACGAATTCCAGTCGCGCACGATGTTCTTCGTAATAGGCCCGTCGGCTGACATTTCCCATATGGATTCCCAGAATCTCGCAGAATGAGAGCCCTGCCTCCGGTTCTCTACACAGCGACCGTTTCAATATGTCCGTGGCTGCATGCACGTACGCGTTGTACTCCGCGGGGGCGACGCCCTCACTCTCGATGAACCGGCGCCGCATTCGCGTCTCCACTTCCGCGACGCTCCTCAAAACGGTGCGCTCAAATTCCGTATCGCTTTGTTCCCCGGGGCATCCAACCCCTGCAAGATCGCGCCTTCCTGCAAGCAGATAGACATTCTGAATGATGACGGCGAGAGCGTCAAGGGGAATTGCCGGCTTGTACGTGGCCTGGTCGCGCATCACCTGAGAGAGGAGGGAAACCAGCGCCGTCACTGTCGATCGCTTGCCGGCAGTCTTGAGCAGCATCCGTTCAAGAAATGGAGGCGGAAATATCGGAAGGATGTTCTCCAGATCTTCAGGACCGTTGATCGCCACCCAGTGGTCCTTTCCCGATCGGACATCCTTCAAGAGCGGTGTGGCTGCCACGGCGTTCCGGAGATTGCGGTGAATCCTGTCAATGGGAGGATACGACTCGATGACACGCCGGACGATCTCGCCTTCGAGGTAGCTGGAAATCGCCTGACGGAAAATCACCAGGATCCGTTCGTTGGAACGACGGGATGAGAGTCCGGAACCAAATTGGCGGGTCAGACGGGGGAACCCGCTTCGGTCAGCATTCCGGTCAAAGAGGTATACCACCGTATCGTATGCGAGATCGTCGATGGAGACTCCAAGTCGGCAGGAGAGAGCCATGCCACGGCCTCGAGCGACGAGGTAGGAATAGGCCAGGCGGTAACAGAGGTCGACCGCATCCCTGACGCTGGAAAGCGTGGGGGTCTGCGAGAGGATATCGTCAACAATGTGAGGAAGAGCGGGGGCGTCTCTGGACGGCACGTGAAGCGTCACGATCGATCGAATTCCTTACGGAGAACAAGAATCCCGTAATCGACAATCACAGACGGCAAGACATCCGGTGGTCGGATTCAGTCGCGGATTTCCAGCTTCCGGATTTCGTCGCGAAGCTGGGCGGCCTTCTCATAGTTCTCGCGCTCCAGCGCTTCCTGGAGCTGCTGGCGAAGCTGTTCCAGCCGTTGTCCTTTGGATTGCGGCGGCTGGTGAACGTTGGACTTCGCGGGGGTGGTTGTGGAAGGTTCCCGGTGAGATGCTTCTTCTTCCTCCTCATCCGGGACGAAGGCGGCTTCATCCATCACACTCGCCGCAACGTAAATCTGGACGCCGCAACGGACAGCCAGGGCGATCGCATCGCTCGGACGGGAGTCGATCATCTGGTTGTCGATATTCAACTTCGCGTAAAACGTTCCATCCCGCAGCTCGTCGATGACGATGTCCGAGAGTTCCGCACCGAAAGCCCCGATGATATTCTTCATCAGATCGTGCGTCAGCGGGCGGGGTGGCTTAATACCCTCCATCTCCACCGCGATGGAGTGCGCCTCTGCCGACCCGATGATAATGGGCAAGCGGCGGTTGCCGTTCGCTTCCCGCAGGATCAAGGCGAAGGCCCCGCCACTGTTCGGGCTTGTCGAAAGCGCCAGGATGTCTACCGGAATCTTCTCCACGGCACCCGCCCCATTCTCATCATATCACGCCTGCGCCGCACCTTAGTGTCCCTGGTGTTCCTTGAGACGCAAAGTCAGTTCAGGCAAAATTTCAAACACATCGCCGACAATTCCATAATCCGCAAGCTGGAAGATCGGCGCATCTTTGTCTTTGTTGATCGCCACAATATACTTAGAGGAGGACATACCTGCAAGGTGTTGGACAGCGCCGCTGATTCCGCAGGCGATGTAGAGCGACGGTGAAACCGTCTTTCCGGTTTGCCCCACCTGTTCATCGTGCGGTCGCCACCCGGCATCCACCACCGCCCGCGAAGCGCCGACACCACCGTGGAGAACGTCCGCAAGCTCTTCGATGAGATGAAAGTGCTCCGGCCCCTTCATCCCGCGTCCGCCCGAAACGACGATGTCCGCCTCCGCAACGTCCGGTCTTCCGCTCGCCACCTTTGTTCCGGTCACTACTGCAGCGAGCATCGCGTCGGTAAACTGGACCTGCAGCGGCTTGACGGCAGCGCTGCCGCCCGATGGTGTTACGCTGAAGACGTTCGGACGAATCGAGAATACTTTGACGGGGGTTACAACCCGGACGTCGGTGATTGCCTTGCCTGCGTAGACGGGGCGCGACGCAATGATTTCATTGTTTTCCACCCTGAGTGACGTGCAATCGGCCGCAAGGCCTGCCTCAAGGCCGACGGCAACGCGCGGCGCAATGTCTTTCCCCATCTGTGTCGCAGAGAGTAGGACGACACTTGCTCCGACGGCCTTTGCGGCTTCAACGATCGCTGCGGCCCACGCACCACTGGCAGGCTTCTCGGCAGAAGGAGAGTCCACGACCAGCACCTCAGTGGCACCGTACGCGCCCAGGTCACCGGCGATGGATGACACGTTGTGGCCAATGACGACTGCGCTGCATTTGCCCTGCACCTGATCGGCGAGTGCGCGCCCAGCCGAGACTGTTTCAAACGCCGCCTTTTTGAATTTTGCGTCGCGCTGCTCAGCAAAGACAAGAATGTTCATGGTCTGGTGCTCTTCGGCAGATGGTGGTGGTCAGAGGACTTTTGCTTCTTCATGAAGAAGTCTGATAAGTTCGGGCACGCCGGTTTTGTCGGTGCCGACAATCCTTCCTGCCGCTTTTGACGCTGGACGCTTCATGGAGATCGTCTCCACTCTCGCCGCAGCCGCCGCGGCAGGCTTGGTGTCGATGGGCTTGTTCTTCGCCGCCATGATCCCTTTGAGCGAAGGATACCGTGGCTCATTCAGCCCTTTCTGCGCCGTGATCACCGCCGGGAGCCTTACCTGGACGGTTTCATGCCCCCCCTCAATTTCGCGTTCACACACCGCCGTGCCGTCGTCACGCACATCCAGTTTCACCACAACGTTGACCGACGGCAATCCGAGCATCGCTGCGACAAGGGTCCCCACCTGGCCGTCGTCATAGTCGATCGATTGTTTCCCAAAGAATATAAGGTCAGGGGTGAACGGCTTCAGTTCCTCGACAAGCGCAACGGCAACGCTGAACGAATCCCGGATACCGTCATCCTTCAGCAGGACGGCCTTGTCCACGCCCATGGCGAGGGCTTTCCGGAGCGTGTCCTTATTCGCGTCGCCGCCGAGGCTTACGGCGACGACCTCGCCTTTGAATTTTTCCCGCAGCCGGAGGGCTTCCTCAATCCCGAATTCATCGTACGGATTGAGCATGAAATTGACACCTGTCTTGTCGATCGAGGCATTGTCAGCACCGACCTTGATCTTTGTCTCGGTATCAGGGACATGATTGACACAAACAGCGATTTTCATTGAACCTCCGAAAGAGTCGACAAAAACGGGAGTGCAAAGGGGCCGTCCGGACACAGAGCGGTAAGTGACAAAAATATACCAAGGGTGGGGACGAAAGGCAAGAAATCGGAAAGGGATTGATTTTCGTGTTGTGATTTCATATCTTATAAATCCGGTATGTATTTCATACGATTGTTGACGAAGGAAGCACGGAATGGCACAGCATGCATCGGCGGAGAAGCGCGCACGGATTTCCGAACGTCGCGCAACGCGGAACGCACAAATGAAATCCAGAATGCGTACGGCAATCAAACGAGTACGTGCTGCGAAGGATAAGGAACACGGTCTGCCGGAACTCCTGAAGACCGTCAAACTTCTTGACCAGCTTGCCGCGAAAGGTGTCATCCATAAAAACCTCGCGGCGAACAACAAGTCCAAGTTGACCAGGATCGTGAACAAGCTGAAGTAGTCGTTCCGATATCCGCACACAAAAAAAAGCCTCTTCATGCAGAAGAGGCTTTTGCGTTTCCGCGGGGACGCATTCTTACTCGAAGAACTGTTTCCGGATCATCTCTTCGATCTCTTCCATTCTCGCCGCGTACTTCTCATACTCTTCAGGATGCTGGCTGACGACCTTCCGATAGGTCCTCAACGCTTCGCCGTACTCGCCCTGTTGCATAAAAATTTCCGCTATCGTAGGTGACACGATGCTGGGGGTCGTTGATTCCGTCGGCTCCGGTACCTCTCGTGCAGCCGGCTCGGGAGGCAACGAGTGAATCGGTGGTGCGGACTGAAGACGCTCTGCGAGCGACGCTACGGTCGCGTCCGGTGCGGGCGGCTTTGCCTCGGGAATCCCCGGTTCAACCGGAGGTTGCGGTGCCGGCGGCGGCTCTTCGGGGGCCATCGATTGCTCATACGACTGCGCCTGGGACAATTGCAGTCGGGCAAGAGTTTCCTTCACGACCGGTGCATCCGGCAGGATCGCTTCGACTTTTCGCATCGCCAGAAGGGCGTCCAGCGGCTTTCCGTCCGCCTCCAGACACCTGCTCAGCATGAGCAATCCGGTCGGATACCACGGGTACCGGTCGACCCCCTCTTGCGCCAGAGCAAGTGCCGCCGTCCGCTCGCCGGATTGAAGGAGATCGCTGACTCGCCGCGCGAATCCTGGATCGACAATATCGTTGGGTCCCTGCATAGCAGTCGTCTCCGGGAAAATCTTTGGGTTTCCGGTTTATCGAAGCCGTCGGGCCACCCACGCATGTTTCAGCGACATCACCGAAACAAACGCGAATCCGACGAAGAACAGCAGTTGAAACGGAACAGCAGCGATCTCCAGAAAATAGATCGACGACACGACGCCGAACAGACAGTACAGGGCGAGAACAATTTCCACGAGAACCGTGGAGCTGATCTTTACCGGCACGTAACTCTTGTTGCTCCAGACATCCTTCTTGTCGCGGATGCTGTATTTCGGTGTGCGGACAAAGTCGCTCTTCTTCCGGAAGAGTCCTTCGATAACGGCGCGGCTGTTGTTGACGGCGAACCCCATGCTCCCGGCCATGAATACCGGGAAGAGAAAAATCCGCCTGCGCCAGTCCGCGTGCACGTCCTTCTGGGAAAACAGGTAGAAGAGGAACGATCCGATGAAGGCAAAGACATAGACCGACATGAACGTGAAGTACCCCTCGTAATTCCCTTCGTGTTTGATGAACACCAGCGGCACATTCAGAATTCCCGCAAGAACGATGAACGGGAACACGAGGTTGTTCGTCAGATGAAACGTCGCATGAACCTTGATCCTTGTCGGCAGTTTTGATTTCCAGACGATGGGAAGGATCTTCCGGGCTGTTTCAATCGCCCCTTTCGTCCAGCGGAACTGTTGCGACTTCAGCGCATTGATTTCCGACGGGAGCTCCGCGGGCGAGGTCACGTTGTTGAGGTACTTGAATTCCCATCCGCGCAGTTGGGCGCGATAGCTCAGATCAAGGTCTTCGGTCAGCGTGTCCGCCTGCCAGTTTCCGGCATCCTCGATGCACGTCCTGCGCCATACGCCCGCCGTCCCGTTGAAATTGATGAAGAGCCCCATCTTGTTGCGCACGGACTGTTCGATCACAAAGTGACCGTCCAGCGCCATGGCCTGGGTCCTCGTCAGGAGGGAATACTCGGAATTCAGATGCTCCCATCGGGTCTGAACCATCCCGATCTTCGGGTCGGAAACAAAGTACGGAATCGTCTTGAGAAGAAAATCCTGCCGCGGGATGAAGTCGGCGTCGAAAATCGCGATGAATTCCCCTCGGCACGTCGTCATGCCGGCCTTGAGCGCCCCGGCCTTGAATCCCGTCCGGTCCTGCCGCCGGATCTGTTTGATGTCGTACCCCTGGCGACGGTATTTCTCCACGTGCGCGGCGACGACATCGACGGTCTCGTCCGTGGAATCATCGAGCACCTGGATTTCCAGTTTCTCCTTGGGATAGACCATCGCACATGCGGCATCAATGAGGCGGCCGACGACGTAGATCTCGTTAAAGACCGGGAGCTGGACCGTCACGACCGGATAGGTGGTGATATCGCCCGCGGGCTGGTTCTTTCGGGACCGGTACTTGAGATAGTAATAAATCATGATAAAGCCGTGCGATCCAAAAATAAAGAGGACCGTGAGGGAGAAGATGTAGGTAACGAGGATGAATTCTTCCATGGTGCTATTGGAAAACCCTATTCTGTGATACGTGGTAGTTTAGTGCTTCCGGGACGGTATCCCACTTACCATCCTGATACCGTTTCGAGGAGAATATCTTCCGTAACCTTCCTGATTGCTTCCGTGAGCCCCGTCTGTCGCTGCGAAGCGCCTCCGCCACCCGCGTCATAATCCCCCCAATTGGAAAACGATTTCTCCCACATGTTCTTTCGCAGCTTGACGTCCTGCAATGCAACCTTCACGGTGAGCGTGATGCGGCGTTTGCTCACCTGTTCCCCCTGCTGGGTCGCACCCTGTTGACCAGTCCCCTGCTGCACAACGGCAGGAGCATCCGAGACCGATGTGATGACGCCGACCATGATCGCATCAGCCGTTGTGCGGTCGGCCACTTCGAGACTGTTGTCGCTGATAAAGAGGTTTGTTAATGCCGTCGTGAACTGCTCCCGCAATCCCGGCTCTCCGAACCCCGATTGGTCATCGACCAGCGGAATGGCGATCGTCTTGAGATTCGGCGGAACCGAGGCGCCGGTGAATGTATAGCACCCGCTTGCCGACATGACGAGAACGGCGACGGCAAGATGCGGGACGACAGTCTTCGCCCGGTTCATCCGATGCCGTACTCCTTGATCTTCCGGTAGAGGGTCCGTTCGCTGATGTTCAACGCGCGCGCCGCAACCCGCCGGTTCCCTTTGTAGCGTTCGAGCGCCTCTGAAATCATCCGTTGCTCCATGTCCTGCAGCGAAAGCGTCTGGTCGGACATCGAGCCGTTCGCCTCCTTTTCAAACGCGGACTGCCGCGGTGGCGTCGGCTCGGAGAGAATCTGTTTCAATTCCAGTATGTTCGTCTTGATATCGAGCAACGCACGGAAAATCAACTCCCGCTCCGCCTGCTCCACGCTTCTTCCCGGCAACGGGACCGGCAATGCTCGGGAATCCACAGGCATTTTGTACTCCTTCAGATATTTCTTCACCGTGTCCGGCTCGAGGTACTTTCCTTGTTCCAGCACCAGCATACTGTCAACCACATTCCGGAGTTCGCGGACATTCCCCGGCCAGTGATACGCTTGAAGCAACTCCATGGCATCCGGCGATATTCCCCGGAAGCGGATCCGATTCTTTTCCGCGGTCTCGGCCGCAAACCGGTGAAAGAACACCGGAACGTCCTCCGGACGATCGCGCAACGGGGGAATCACGATGTTCACCGAGCGCAGGCGGTAAAACAAATCGGTCCGGAATCGTCCGTTCCGCACCTCATGTTCCAGGTCCTTGTTCGTCGCCGCGATGACGCGGACATTCACCCTTCGCGGGAGCGAGGAACCAACCCGCTGAAATTCTCCGTTCTCAAGAACCCGGAGGAACTTCACCTGGGCTGACAGCGGCAGCTCGCCGATCTCATCGAGAAAGATCGTCCCTTCGTCCGCGAGCTCGAAGTACCCCTTGCGCTGTTCCACCGCGCCGGTAAACGATCCCTTCTCATGACCGAAGAGTTCGCTCTCGATGAGCCCCTCGGGGATGGCCCCGCAATTGACGGCGATGAGTGGGCGCTTGTTCCGTTTGCTTGCGCCGTGGATCGCTTTCGCAATCACTTCCTTCCCCACGCCGCTCTCACCCGTGATCAGGATCGTGATGTCGGTCGGCGCGACCTGCGCGATAACGTCGACGATCTTCTGCATCGCCACGGAATCGCCGACAATGCCGGCGTCGTCTTTCTCCGGACGCGGAAGCTCTTTGGGAAGGGGGTCTGGCATCTTACCGGGTGACGAGAATTGCATCCATGGAATGCCGGGTACGCAGTTCGGCTGCGGCCGCGCGTGCTTCCGCTTCCGTCTGATAGTTGCCAACCCAAACATGGTAAATGATCTTATCGGCGTGAGGCCGGGGTACAATCTCGACACGATAGCCCAGGGCCTCGACGGCCCGTCGTAACCGATCGGCGTTCGTTTCGCTCGCGAAGGCGCCCAGCTGCAGCGCATATCCCGTCGATGGGGACGTCCGGGGTGTGGTCTCTTTCGCAGCGGGCGGCGTGCTGACGGGCTTCACCGGGGGAACAGCAACGTGCTCATTGACCGGCGGCGTGTTCACCGGCGCGGTTGCCGCTGTGACAACGGGCGCGGCCGTGTCGCGATTCGCCGTCGGCGGTGGCACCTCGACGATTCCGGACTGCCCCTTCAGATATTTTGAATCGGGATACTCCCGCTGCAATTGCGCCATCTTGAGATCAGCGGTCTTGTACAGCCCGAGGGAGTAGTAGAACTGATAGACCTTGTACAGCGCGGCGTCAGCCCATTCGCTCTTCGGGTGATTGTCAACGAGGCTCTGATACAGCCGAACGGCACTTGACCCATCGGTGGTCAGCAGGGCCTGAAGATAGAGGACGCCGGGATCGTCAGGGTACTTCTCCTGCAACGCGGGGAGTTCGCGCCTTGCATCCTCCATGTTTCCCGCGGTCACCTGATCGATGTACGAGTGAACATCCGGTGCGGGGTCCTGCGCGCGCATGGCACACGAGAAAACAACCAGGAATCCGAAACTGAGTATGATGATGCGCGCATTCATGCGGCCTGTTCCTCCGTGCAATCTGATTTTCCCCGGACCCGCCGGGCGAAGAGCGTCGCGGAATTCACACGCTCAATGGTAACATCGATATAGTCGCCGGCACGCTCGTCGTCCCACGGAAATACCACGGTCTTGTTCGTATCCGTTCTCCCGGTGAACTCCCGGCGCGATTTTTTGCTCGGTCCCTCCACAAGGATCCGCTCCGTCGTGCCGATCGCTTCGGCATTGAGCTCTTCGGAGATTCTGTGCTGCAGCACAGCCATCTCCTGAACGCGGTCTCCCTTCTCCTCTTCCGAAACAGACTCGGGCAATTCAAAGGCCTTCGTCCGTTCACGGGCAGAATATTTGAATGTATACGCTCCGTCGTAGCGCATCTCTTCGAGTAAGGCCATCGTCATCGTATGATCGTCCCGCGATTCGGTGGGGAACCCCGCGATGATGTCTGTTGTCAAACTGACGCCGGGAATGGTTTGCCTGATCCGGCGGACGAGTGAGCGGTAGTGCTCGACGGTGTACGACCGTTCCATGAGCTGGAGAATCCGATTGGAGCCCGACTGCACGGGAAGATGGATGTACTTGCAGACATTTTCGTGCCCGGCAATCGTGTCGATCAATTTCTCGGACATATCCTGCGGGTGCGACGTCGTGAACCTGATGCGCATCGAGCGGTCGACCGCGGCAACCGCCGCGAGGAGATCGGCGAAATCCGAACCGGTGTCGCTGTAGGAATTCACGTTCTGACCAAGGAGGGTGACTTCGCGAAAGCCTTGTGCGGAGAGTGAAGAGACTTCCTCGACGATGCTTTGCAATGAGCGGCTTCGTTCTCTACCGCGGGTAAACGGGACTACGCAGAAGCTGCAGAACTTGTCACAGCCGCGCATAACGGAAAGCCAGGCACTCACCCCTTCCGTCCGGAGGGGAGCGATATCTTCATAATTCTCGACTCGGGAGAGGCGGACCGCAATCCCTTTTTCACCATCATGGGCCGATTCAAGAAGCGTGGGGAGTTTCCGATATTCGTCGGGACCGACAATGATATCCACCAGTTCCTCTTCTTCCACGAGCTTCTGGCGTAAACGCTCTGCCATGCATCCAAGGACGCCGATCAGAACACCCGGATGCTCTTTCTTAAGCCGATTCATCAGGCCGAGGCGTCCATAGATCCGCTGCTCGGCGTTTTCCCGAATGGCGCAGGTATTCAAGAGGAGGATATCGGCACGCTCAATTTCTGACGTCATGGCATACCCGTGTGCCGTAAGGATACCCCCTACCACTTCGGAATCTGCCACATTCATCTGGCATCCGTAAGTCTCGATATAAACGCGTCTTGGGAAAACAGGAAATGACATGGACCACCTCTGTGGGCAGGAAAAATTATCGAAGGTATGACAGAAAATCAAACTGGCAGGATTAGTTTTTCGTTAAACGTTTTTAATTTAGCTGATTTTCGGCGATGTTCGGCTCTTGCGTGCCATTTCGGCAGAAACGGCGCGGATGCAGGCTTTCAAGAGATTTGGCAATTTCATATCTTGAAAAGCAAGGCAGCTTAGGCAACCGCTTTAATGTTGCTCCGAAGGGCGAAAAAGCTAAGCCATTCGGCCCCAAAAAATAAGGCAGCCTAGGCAACCACTTTAACCTTCGGCGACTGCCAGATATCCTGACTTGACCAAAACCTGAAAGCCGGCATCCATGAACCCCTCTGAGTTGATTTCTAGCATCAAGGCAAAAGCGACATCGATGAAAAAGACCATCGTCCTCCCCGACGCCACAGACGAACGAGCCATCAAGGCGGCGCGGGTTCTCAAAGATGAGAAAACCGTCCGGCCGATTTTGATCGGAAAGACGCAGACCATCAGGGATCAGGCAGCCAAGTCCGGAACCCGCATCGACGACCTCGAGATCGTCGACCCGGAGACTTCGGAGCTCTTCGGTCGCTACGCCGAGCTGTTTTGCGAAATGCGGAAACACAAAGGATTGAGCATGGAAGACGCACGCAAGGCCATGCACCTTCCTCTCTTCTTCGGCGCCATGATGGTGCGGGAAGGCGTTGCCGATGGAAGCGTCGCCGGATCCCTTTCAACAACTGGCGACGTCCTGCGGGCGGGAATTCAAGTGATCGGCCTGGCGGATAAGATCAGTGTCGTCTCCAGCTTCTTCCTTATGATTTTTCCAAAGAAGGTGTTTTCGTTTTCCGACTGCGCAGTCGTACCGGATCCTACAATCGAACAGCTTGCCGATATCGGGATCTCGACAGCGGAAAATCATCGGCGATTGACCGGCGAAGAACCCCGCGTTGCGATGCTCTCCTTTTCCACCAAAGGGAGCGCAAGCCACCCGCTCGTGGAAAAAGTGCAAAAGGCGACCGAACTGTTCAAGAAGAAGCGCCCTGATATCCTTGTTGATGGGGAAGTCCAATTGGACACGGCCATCGTCGAAAAAGTCGCTGCACAAAAGGCGCCCGGCAGTCCGATCGGCGGTAATGCCAATGTCCTGATCTTCCCGGATCTCAACGCCGGCAACATCGGCTACAAACTGGCTCAGCGTCTCGCGGGCGCCGAGGCGATCGGACCGGTTGTCCAGGGACTGCGCAAGCCGGCGTATGACCTTTCCCGCGGGTGCAGCGTGAGTGATATCGTCAACCTCGCTGCGATCAACGCGGTAGTGGGCGCACTGTAGTCGGGACGCCGGATTCCGAAGAACGGCGCTGCAAAAGGAAGAAGCGGTCGTTCCCGACGCAAACGATGTTTGCCATCGAGACACGACCGCTTCATGCTTTCGCCCGCGGGCGAATGTTACTCACAACTGCAAGAGATTTCTCAGTTCTGCAAGTCGAATCGTCATATCGACATGAAGATCGGTCGACTTGATCGATCGTGCAGCGGCATTGATTTCCTGCAACGCGCCGTAGTCTTGAAGGTCCCCCACCTCTTTCACTGCATACAGCGACGACTCACCCCCGAATTCGCTGGTCCGCCCGTTCTCGGGAATTGCGAGGAGGCCGACGTCGGCCTTGCCCGACCAACCGGACACATGACGGATGGTGAGGCCGCGGACAACGACGTCAAAAGCCCGGCGGCCGTTCGGGACGAGCGACCGATAGGCGTCAAGATCCACGTGCTGGTACGAGCCGTTGCCGATCGACTCGAAGCTGGTCAGGAGGGCGATGAAATTCAGCTTCCGGATGAAACTCTTCTCAGGGTCATTCGGCCATTGACCCGACTCAATCAGGAGTGTACTGGTTCCCCACGTTTGCATTCCGTCGCCGAACGCCCGCGGCTCATACGAGTCATCATAGGTGGCCAGATGTCCCTCCGCAAACGGAGCTAGAGCATGCGCCACCAACGCCCCCACCCGCATCGCTCTGATTCGCCCCAGGGGAGTGGAACGCTGTTCGTCGAGGGCCGGCGCGAGAAGCGAAAGCGCTGCGATCCTCGAAGAACTCCCGACCGAGCTCAGCCCCTGGTCATGGAGATTGAACCCGAACTCCGGATGGAGGGTCCGTTGCGCCTCCCGAAGAATACGTGCCTCAGGTGTGATGAAGGCGCGTGCGTCCCGGTTCATGTCGATGTCCGCTGCCGTATATCGCCGGAACCGCTCTGCGCCGTCGGGATTGAGAAGGGGGATGATGTGGACGCTCAACATCCGTCCCAGCGTCTCGACCCATTCTTCACCCGTTGAAGCGAGGAGGTACTCCAGAATGTCGATGATGGCAAGCGTCGCGGTGGGCTCATCACCGTGCATTTGCGACCAGAGGAGAACGGGAATCGGTCCGTTGCCGAACGAGACGTCGAGGATGGACCGGCCTTCGAGCGAGCGACCGGCTTCCGTCGCGGTCACAACGCCATTGCTGCTCCCGGCAATCCGGAGGATCTCGGGAATAATGACGCTGTGTCTGCAGTTCGAAGGGGAGAGATCGGTCCGGCGATGATGGTCATAGATGGAAAACAGATGCGCAGCGACATCGCGAGGCGTCATAGGCACAATGGGATCAAATTGGTCGAGAATTTATTGTGGTTGGGCTTCAAGCGCCTCGAAGTACTTCCGGATCATCTCTTCATAGTCGCGCGAATAGCCCTGTTGCATCGCCCTGAGGAGATCACGGCGCAATTTATCTTTGGCTCCCTGCGTCGACAGATCGATCGCGCCGGGACTCTTCTTTGAAATGTCCTTCCCGGTCTGCGCACGGCGCGTTTTCTCGAAGTCCCGTTCCTGGGTGGACCGCTGCGCATCGAGAAGGCGCGAGAGAATCCTGTCTTGCTTTCGGACTGTTTCAGGATTGACGTTGCCCTGTGCGAGGTCGGTCTGAACTTCGCGCATCTCATTGGCGATGCCGGTGAGATCGCCGAGCATTTTGTGAAGCTCCCCTGCCGACGCCGCCTCGCGCTGAAGTTCCTGGAGCGATTTTCGGACCATCCCCTGCTCACCCGCGAGCCGGGCGAGCCCGGCGGCTTGCTCCTGCGTCATTCCGCCTGCCTGCTGTGTTCCCTGGTTGATTCCCTGTTGCATCCCCGAAAGCTGTTTCAGTCGCTGCATGAATCCCGCCATGCCCATGCCTTCGCCGCCGCCCTGGGCTAACGCCTCCATCGCACCCTGCATCAAGTCGGCCCCCTGGTTCAGGGACGCCATCGCATTCTCCTGATTACCGGTCGCGCCGCCGCCGTTGCGTTGTTCCAGGGAGTTCATCGCCTCAGACATCGAGCGCATGGCGTCGCCGAGAGCCTTGCCCATCTCCGGAGTCACCGCGAATGTCTTCTGCGCCAGTGACGACATTCTGTCGCCCAATGTCCCGAGATCGCGCATCACGTTCATTTGCTCCTCTGCGTTCTGCCGGAACGACGGGGAATTCTGCTCCATCTGCCGCGAATCGTTCTTGAGCTGCTCTTCCCGCCGGGACAGTTGAAGAAGGTCCTGGACGTCGCGACGCATTTCGTTCAGCACCTGTTGCTGCTGACGTTGCTTCAAGCCTTCCTTGACTGCCTGCATCTTCTGAGAAAGGTTCTTCATCTGTTGCATCGCCTGTTGCTGCCCTTGCGAGGCCTGACTCGATTGCTGGGACCCGATCTGTTGGGCGATCTGACCCAGCTGTTGATCGAGGTTGCTTTCCGCCATCGCTTTGTTCGCCTGCTCCATCTCCGACAACGGCATCTCTGACGGGAACTCCTCCATCTTCTTCTGGAGTGCTTCCATGTCGGTCTTCAGCTGCTCTGCTTCCTGTTTCAGTCCTTCCTGTTGCCTGGCGAGGTCGGCCGCTTTCTCGCTGTCCCCTTTTTTTAATTCTTCCGTCTTCTTGTTGAGCTCTTCCTGCTCCTTTTGCATTTCCGCCAGTCGTTTTGCCGTCTGGTCGATCTTCTGTTCCACCTGGATGCGTTTAAGAAGATTCATCGTCCGTTCGATGCTCTTCCGGAAAGTCTCCTCGGAAAACGACATGTTCTGGAGCGCCTGGCGGACTGCATCCGGAGACATCTTCTGCATCGCCTCCTGCATCTGCTTCAATGCGTCCGCGAATTCAGGGGAGTTCATTTGTTCCATCAGGTGCTGCAGCTCCATGTATTTGTCCAGCGTCTCCTTGGACAATACCTGGTTCTTCTGCATTTCGGACGTCATCTTCTCGATGGTGTTCCTGGTTTCATCCAGCTTTTTCTGGAGCTCGTCATACTTCTGTGCAAGCTGATCCGCCTTCTGTTTGTCCTGCCAGTCCGGTTTTTCCTGTTGTTGTTTCGCATCCTGGATCAGCTGGTCAAGCTCTTTCCGCGCTTGTTGCGCCTGAGTCAGCGCCTCTTGGAGGCTCTGCATGCTCGCCTCTTGCCCCTTGTCGGCATCGGCGAAGACTTCCTTCATCGAAGGAAGGCGCAGCGTAAACTCCTGGCTCAATGCGGATTTCGGTCCCGAAACGACATCGTTGTCGAACACGTCGGCATGATAGCTTACAACATCCTCAGGCACGAGCGTAAGCCCGGAAAGCGACCATGAATATTGCACAAGTCCTTCGGTCCCGATGCCGCGCGGGATGGGCACGGTGATGAATTTGTACTCCCCCCACGGTTGCTCGTATCGCGAGTGGACAAGCTTGTACGCCAGGCGAAGCTTGCTGAAGCCATAGTCGTCGGTGATTCTCATGACCATCGGCAACGTCGTGTTGTCCGTGACATCAAGATCAACGCCCGGAGTCACGATCGTTACGCTCGGGAAGCCGTCGGGAACGGTCTTCAGCATGTACTCGATGGGGTCGGCGTTCTCGACGCCGCCAGGGTCCTTCAGGAGAAAGTGATAGGATCCGTCGTTCCGAAGAACGAACGATCCTGTAGCCTTCTTCCCTGCGACATCAAGATCGCGTGCAGTGCCACCGGAATATTGCAGCGATGCGGCGGCAAGGTCCTTGTTGCTTTCCAGCGCAATCTCAATACGCGTCCCCTTCAAGGCAGTTACATCTCCGACGTTGTCGTCAAGACTCTGTGGCGGGATGCCGGTATAGGCGGGTGGATGGGTTGTCAGACGAAGAAGGCGCACCAGAGGACGATCCACGACGTGGAGCCGGTATTCCTGCGTGTGGACCGATCCTGATCGGACGGCATACGAGGTGGAGGATTTCAACGACGGGATGTCATACCGGTATTCACCTGCGGCGGTCGGAACCAGAATGTGGGTCTCTTCCGTGCTTTGTCCTTCGGGGAGCAAACCCAGTTCCACATTCTCGGGTGCTCCGCCCTCGGCTCTCGCAATGATGCGCACCGATTCTCCCTTTATCACTTCCCGGTTCCCCGGCTCGACGAGGAGTCGGAAGGGCGCGGGCGCGGAGAACGCCTCGTCGGTGTGCCAGAGACGATACGCCGACCCCAGAAATGATCCCGGGGCCACCATGAACAGGAGAACGAGAACGCCGAAGACGATGCCTGCACCGCGGGCGGCTTTTCGGGATCCCGCCAGACTCACGACTCCGGTAAAATCGAGTGGCGTGACTAACCGATGCAAGTCTTCGATGGCCGCAGTGAGGAGCTCTCCGGAATACATTCCCTTTACGGCATCGCCCTCGGCCGCTTTGATCAGCTGAACACCGTTGACGAGCTTGTCGCTCAGCGCGGGAATCGCATTGCCGACATATCGAGCGGTTTCCTCGTCGCCTTCTTGCGGAAGAAGATTCAAAATCCGGAAGAGCGAAGCGCCGCCGAGCAAGAAGAATATCGCGAGGCCTCCGATAAGCACAATCCAAAGGAAAAGCAGGCGCAACACCGGGGAGAGGTAGAACAGCTCTTCCGAGACGACCGCAATGAATGCGAGACCGAGCAGGACGCTCACACCGGCGAACGCGCTGCGCGCGACTGCGGTGCGATCTCTCTTTCGCCGGACCGCATCAAGTCGTGAGGCGAGCAGGTCGCTGGCAGACGTGGATTCATTCATTGCATTCATAAACGCCTCAAGAAGCGCTCACTCAACGCATTTCACCGGGACCCTTGATCCGCTCTCCGCCTTCGGTCATTAATGGGTAAGCGCCCACACCACGATATTCGTTCCGAAGCGCAACGCTTCCTGTCGTTTTGCATCGGGATCATTGTGGACATCCGGATCGTCCCAACCATCGCTCGGGTTTGATTCGTAAGTATAATAGACAACCAGTCTCTTTTCAAAGAATACGCCGAAGCCCTGCGGGGGCTTGCCGTTGTGCTCATGGGTCTTGGGTGGCCCGTTCGGAAACTCGAATTTGCAGTGATAGAGGCCGAAGCTATATGGAAGTTCGACGAGATTCTGGCCTGGAAACACCTTCGCCATCTCCCGTCGGAACGCCTTGTCCATGCCGTAATCGTCGTCCGCGTAAAGAAATCCACCGTTTTCCAGGTAGGTACGCAGCCGGAGCGCTTCCGCATCGCTGAAGGAGATATTCCCGTGTCCGGTCATGAACAGGAACGGGCACGAAAACACATCGTCACTCAGCAGGTCGACAAAATGATACCGGGCATCGACATCAATGCCGGTTTGCTGGTGGACGAACGTCAGCAGGTTCGGTTCTTCCGTCGGACCGTTGTACCAATCGCCACCGCCGGTGTATTTCAGTCGGGCGATGGAAAACGCGCTTGTCACTCGTCCGTCCTGCGTGAAGGCGGCAGAGAGGGGGAAGACTATGAGGAGGAAGAGAACTGCGCCTTTCCGACCGGGGGCACGCCACAAGGAGATAACTTTCGCCATGACACCCACATTGCATGCAGATTTCCATGCAAGGTATCAAGAGGCGGAGGAAGATGCAACCGGGCGGAATCAGAGGGGCTGGCGGAAAGGCAGATTTTTCTTGCATCGGCTGCAAGTCTGGCATGTGTGTCTGGCATGTATGTCTGGCATGTGTGTCTGGCATGTGTGTCTGGCATGTATGTCTGGCATGTATGTCTGGCATGTGTGTCTGGCATGTATGTCTGGCATGTGTGTCTGGCTTATGTCTCTGGCTCGCGCAATCTGCAGGATTATAAGAAAACAGGCGGCCTCGCTTCGAGACCGCCTGCCATCAACCGAACTCCGCAATCTGGTCAGGGTTACTTCTCTGATTTCCCCGTCAAATCCATTGCGACTTTTGTAAATCCTGCGGGCACTTCGAAATCCGATGCGGGGAACGACTTTGATTCGACTTTCGTCACCTCGGTCTTCACGCCCATCGACATATCCATTTCAAGCGGATACCCGTCGATCTTTTTCATCGCCTCAACCATCGAGGCGCCGCCTCCTGGAGCAGACGCTGCGAGACGGCTCGCCATCTCTTCGTAGTCCTTCCGCATCGAGGCAAACCCCTTGATCTCGTTCGTTGCCCACGCGGTAATAAACTCTTTCCCATCCTGCAGCACCACGTATTTCGTCGCGGAGAGACCGGCAACCGTTTTCTTCTCCCCCGTATTCTTGACCTCCAGCTTCGCCTGCCCGACGTTCTTCGCCTGCATTTGCGCACTCATCATTTTCTCCATCATCTGTCTCTGCTCGGGAGGCATGCTCGCCAGTCTCTTCTGAAGTTCGGCCATCTTGCTGTCCATCTCCGCCGACGCTTTTTTCATCTGGGCCTCCCACTCGGCGAACGTCATCTCCGAGTAGGTCTTGTCCGCCACGTTGATCCTGTAAATCATCTGTTTGTCAAGACGAATGATGATCTCCTGGTCGCCCGTAACCGTCTTCATCATTTTCGGCATGAAGTACGACTGTCCCTGAAACGTCTGGTTGCCGGCAGCCTGGACGGTGGTGTTGGTTTCCGTATAGATGCCCTGTCCGAGCGCCACCGCACCGATGCAGAGGACAACGAGCAGCACAGACAATCGAATGTGGTTCCTCATTGAAGTTCCTTTCTCAAGAAGTGATCGACGACAGCAGTCTGCCGTTACGGATTTAGTGGACGTGCAATAATGATGCCGGTCGCCTTTGCAAGACCGGCGACATATTCGGAGAGTGGATGTTCGGACAGCTGCACTGACCCTCCCGAAAGCGGGGCATGAAGGAATTTCAGCCTGCCCGCGGAGCGCACCGCGAAGCCGACATGCGAGACATCGAGCCCCTTCATCGACGTCGCGAGCGCGATGATGTCGCCGCTCTTGATCTTTTCTGCGGCCGGAGCAATTGCTTGTTTCGGAAGAACCGCGTAGGGTTGCGAGGAAAGCCGCGTTTCGACTTCCGCCATCGCCTCAACGTTCGCTTTCTCCGAAAGTTGCCTGTACGCTTGCGGATGGGTCGTCATGAAATCAATGGGCTTCGTTACTGCGACTCCGCCGAGGTCGAAGGTGATGTTCTTGACAATCCCCTTCGCGGCGTTGTTGCCGATCCAGTCGATGAAGTAATGCAGACGGCTGGGATACCCGTTGATCACGCCGTCCCGATACCGGATGGTCTGCAGCTGGTTCCGGAACGCATCAAAGGTCGGCGTTCCCAGTCGTGCACAGCGGGAAAGCGCGAGCGTCGATTCGACGAACGTCGTGCAATCGAGTTCCCGCAGGTTGACGACCAGCCGTTCCGCTCCGGGGACTTCGAGCGTGTGCGCGACGTACGGCGTGCCGATGAACGAGGATCCGATGATATCGATGATTTCGCCCATGTCGTCGCCGACCAGTCCGCGGCGTGCGGCAAGAGCAAAGGTGCGCGCGACGATTTCTTCGTCCGTGGCGCCCGCGGTTTGGACGGAGTCCCCGATCCGCCGCATGGCTTCAGCCGGCGCAATGGCGGCCAGGCCCAACAGAGAACCGAGAGAGTTGAGAAACGTACGACGGGATGATTCCATGCTTCCTGCTCCTGGTACTAGAACGGTTCGTTCGGGCCCATCACGTCATGACTGGGTAACGCGAGGTTTTCGAAACGGGCATAGCGTTTCACGAACGCGAGCGCCAGGTCGTCGATCGGTCCGTTTCGCTGCTTCCCGATGATGATCTCTGCCTTGCCTTCGACAGCATCCGGCGTTTCTGCCCGTTGGTCGGCATACATCTCAGGTCTGTGAACGAACATCACCACATCGGCATCCTGTTCGATCGCGCCGGACTCGCGGAGATCGGAAAGAATCGGCCGCTTTCCCTGACGTCCCTCCACCGCCCGGCTGAGCTGGGAAAGCGCGATCACGGGAATGCTGAGTTCTTTTGCCAACCCCTTCAGCGAGCGGGAGATGCCCGAGATTTCCTTCTCCCGGTTCTCGGCTCCTTTCGGTCCCTGCATCAGCTGGAGATAGTCGATGATCAGGAGACCGATATTCTGATCGGCCTTCAGGCGGCGCGCTTTCGCGCGGAGTTCGAGAATCCCCAGGCCTGCGGTATCGTCGATGAAAATCGGGGCCTTCGCAACGCGACCGGCGGCGAGTCCCACTTTCCGCCAGTCCTCTTCCGGGAGCCGACCCGTCCGGAGTGCATGCGCATCGACCCGCGCATCCGCGCAGAGAAGGCGCATCACGAGTTGCTGCGTCGACATTTCGAGAGAGAAGATACCGATGGCCGTCGGTTTCTGCTTGTGGAGGGCCGCATTTGCCGCGAGAGACAGCGCGAATGCCGTCTTCCCCGAGCTCGGTCGACCGGCAATAATGATCAAATCCGAATGCTGCCAACCGCCCGTGAGCGTATCGAGATCCCGGAAACCGGTCGGAACTCCGGTTACGCCGTCGTGATTGCCATGAATGCTCTCCAACATCTCGAGCGTATCATGGACGGCACGATCCATCGTCACAAAATTTCGTTTCAGTCTCCATTCCGAGATCTTGAAGATCTCCTGCTCCGCGAGATCGAGCAGATCGAACGCGTCTTCGCCCGCCATGAACGCTTTGCTGGCAATACCGCTGGACGTCATGATGAGGCGCCGGAGCAACGCCTTCTCGAGCACGATCCGTGCATGATACTCGATGTTCGCGGCGGACGTAATGCGCATCGTCAGGTCGACGAGGTACGATTCTCCTCCAACCTTTTCGAGTTGTCCCTTCTTCCGAAGCTCCTCGGCGACGGTGATGCAATCGGCGGGTTCGCTGCGTTCGAAGAGCGAGACGACGGCGCCGTAGATCAGCCGGTTCCGTTCTGCGTGGAATGCCTCCTCATCGAGGATCTCGATCACTTTCGGGATCGCTTCCTTCTCCAGCAGCATTGCACCCAGGATCTGCTCCTCGATGTCGACCGCCTGCGGGGGGACGCGGCCCTCCGTGGAGCGCACATCAAGGGCAAGATCGATGGAGCGACGGGGAATGAGATTGTCCATGGAGGCTACTCGACGATCGGTTCACCGGCCGGCGCCGGATGATTCCCGTTGAAGAATTTCATCGTGCAATTTCCGCGCGGCCTGAACATCCTCCCAGGTCGGACGTTTCCAGTTCGGATTGCGCAGCAGTGCCGCCGGATGATACGTCACCATCAGCGAAGTCCCCGCAAACGCGAAGACCCGGCCCCCGCGAAGCTGCCCCATGGATTCGTTCGTTCCGAGGAGACTCTGAGCCGCCGTCCGTCCCACGCAGAGGATGACCTTCGGCTGAAGAAGCGCAATCTGCTTCAGCAAATATGGCTTGCACGCCTCCGATTGTGCCGGCGTCGGCGTCGCGTTGTTCGGAGGCCTGCTCTTCAAGATATTGGCGATATAGACGTCCTGCCGCTTGAACCCGATCGCCTCCAGGATTTTGTTCAGGAGCTGACCGGCGCGTCCGACGAAGGGTTCGCCCTGCTCATCTTCATCGGCGCCGGGCGCTTCCCCGACCACCATGAACGTCGCGTGCGGGTTGCCGACGCCAAAGACGAAGTTCTTTCGCGACTCCCAGAGCTCGCACTTCCGGCAGTTGCAGATCATCGCGTTGAGCTCTTCGAGCGACTGCGCTTTTTCCCACGGCTCGCTCGTCTTCGCAAAGAGTGTCGGCTCCGTGTCGGTCTTAGGCAGCATCCGCTCTGTCATACGCTCTGGGGGATGTTCAACGGGCATCTCAACGGGTACGGGTTCCTCGGCGATCAGGGTTTCGCCGAAGCGATCCCGTTCTTCCTGCAGGAATTGCCTGATACGTGCCAGTGTGTCCATGGATCAATACGGTGCGTGATCTCTCCCTGCAATGTACCGGCTTCACTTCAGGGAAGCAAGGCCGCTGTCTTATCCAGGATGATGCCGGCAACCGCCATTTTGGGAAGCTTGGGAAGTTCTGTGACGCTTCCGTCCCGGCACAGCAGCGTGACCACGTTCGTCTCCGAACCGAATCCTGCGCCGTCGGTGAGTGGGTTATTGAGGACGATAAGGTCGAGGTTCTTCGCAGACAGCTTGGCGCGCGCGTGAGCGGTGCCGTCATGCGTCTCAAGGGCAAACCCGACGAGGACTTGCTTCTTCTTCAGCTCACTCATGCTCTTGAGAATATCGGGGTTCGCCGTAAGTTGAAGGACGAAACGGTCGTTCTGAAAAGCGTCTCGCTTGATCTTCGTTTCCTTCGGATGGTCGGGCCGGAAATCTGCCACCGCGGCGCTCATGACCAGCGCATCGACTGAAGGAAAATGCGAACGGACTGCGGCTTCCATCTCCACCGCCGTTGCGACATCGATCCGTTCGACCCCGGACGGCGTTGCAAGGTGGACGGGGCCGGAAACCAGAATTACGTGTGCACCGCGTCGCGCCGCGACCTCGGCAATCGCAAAACCCATTTTGCCCGACGAGCGGTTGCCCACATACCGAACGGGATCGATCGGCTCCTGCGTCGGTCCGGCGGTGACAAGAACTGTTCGCCCGGCCAGATCCCGTGTGTTCGCTCCGAGAAGAGAATCGATCCAGGCGATGATCGTCGCCGGCTCCGGCAACCGTCCTTCACCGACAAGGCCGCTCGCCAGCTCGCCGGTGTCCGGTTCAAGAACATGCACACCGCGTGAACGGAGGATCTTGAGATTGTCCTGCGTGGCCGGGTGCCGGTACATATCCACGTCCATCGAAGGAGCGACGGCGAGGGGGCAGCGGAGCGCGAGGAGGGTTGCGGTCAGAAAGGTGTCAGCCAGACCGTGGGCGGCTTTTGCGAGAATGTCTGCTGTCGCAGGCGCGACAAGCATGAGATCGGCCCACAAGGCAAGATCAATGTGCGCTGTCCAACCGCGCCCCGTTCCGGTGGGACTCTGCGGAAACATCTCCACAATCACTTCGCGTTTGGAAAGCGTTCCGAGCGTCAAGGGGGTAATGAACTGCGTCGCGGCGGGAGTCATCAGGACCTGCACATCGGCGCCGGCTTTTACAAGCTCCCGGATGATCAGCGCACTCTTATACGCCGCGATCCCGCCGGAGACGCCGAGCAGTATGTGCTTGCCTGACAGCATAGGAAGGCCTCACTACTCTCCGGTTTCCAGATCCTTTTCCACCGCCTTCACCTTTGGCAGCTCCTCCTCGACCTTGTACCGCCAGTCAAGGTCCTTATTCATCAGCTCGTCGAGCGCCACGTCGGTCGGTTTGGCCCGCTTTTCGAATTCCATGCTGACGCGAAGCTGGTCCGGGTTGACGTCGGTTTCCTCGGCATTCTCGGGCGCTTCGATTTTGATATTCAGCATTTCGATCCGCTGATTAAACTCGATCTTGTATTCCTCGTTGACCTGGCGCGCTCGCTTTGACGCGGCAACAATCGCTTCGTGAACGTTCTTTCCTTCACGGTTAAAGAATTCAAGATCGATCGGTTTGATCGGCATAATGTTCTCCTGACTTACGCTCTGAGATACTGTTCGACACACTCTTTGACTTCGGCGACGGCGCGCGGAAGATCGTCATTGACGCATACCCGGTCGAACGACTCCGCCTGGTTCATCTCCATCGCGACACGCTGCATGCGCCGTGCAAACGTCTCTTCGTCTTCCGTCTTCCTTTCACGCAGGCGGCGCGTCAAAATTTCTATACTTGGAGGGCGGATGAACACCAGGAGCGCCCCGGGGTAAAGCCGTTTCAGCGAAAGGGCTCCTTTGACGTCCACATCGAACAGCAGGTGCCGTCCCTCGTTCCCCGCGCGCTCGATCTCTGATTTGAGGCTCCCGTACAGGTTGCCGTAGATCTCTTCCCACTCCGCAAAATCCCCCGCCGCGACTCTTCGTTCAAACTCCTTCCGGGTGAGGAAGAAGTAATCCGTTCCGTCCGTCTCGCTCTCCCGCTTCGGCCGCGTGGTTGCGGAAACCGAGAATGAGAGCGAGGGGAATGCGGCCAGCATCGCCCGTGCGATCGTCGTTTTTCCCGCGCCGCTTGGGGCCGAGATGACCACCAACTTGCCGGGCGAAGGCGCTTGCTTCGTCATCGGTTATTCGATGTTCTGCACTTGCTCGCGAATCTTCTCCAGCTCCTCCTTCATGTGCACGACAATATGGGCGATCTCCGGCAACGCCGACTTCGACCCGATGGTATTGGCCTCCCGATTGAGCTCCTGCAGAAGGAAATTTAGCTTCCGCCCTGCGGATTCACGGTCGTCGAATGCTTTGAGGAAAAACTTTGTGTGGCTCTTGAATCGGACACACTCTTCCGTCACATCGATCCTGTCGGCCATCAACGCGAGCTCCATTTCCAGCCGACCTTCGTCCACCTGGTCCTGCCCGATGATTTGTTTGATGCGCTCACGCAATCGATCACGCTCAACCGGGACCTGCGATTTCGACAGCTCTTCGACCCGGGAAACGTCTTCTTCGAGAAGGACAACGCGCTGGTGAAAATCCTTCGCGAGCTCGCGTCCCTCCTGTTTTCGCATCTCCTCCAGGGAACCGACGGCCTTGTCGATGGCACGCTGGGTGACTTCCCACTCGGCCTGGTCGGATTCGACGTTTTCTTCCTGTCCGATGACTTCCGAGAACTGGAGCAGATGTTCCAGCTTCACTTTTTCGGTGATCCCCACTGCCCGCCGGAGCTGGTTCAGCAACTTGTATACTTCCTTGGCGGCCTGCGGATCGATGCGCAGCGGAACGATTTTTCCGTTCTTGCGCTCAACGGAGATCGTCGCGTTGATTTTGCCCCGGCTGATCTTCTTCCGGATAAGTTCTTTGACCTCATTCTCCCGCGCGGCGAGCGATCGCGGGAGTCGCGTCGAGACCTCGAGAAATCGATTATTGACGCTGCGAAGTTCAACAACAGACGAGATGCCGTCGCGAGTCTCTTCGCCCCGGCCATAGCCGGTCATGCTTGAAAGCATAGAGAGTGATCCAAAGTGTCTAAGCAAGGTATATTAAGCAAAAACGCGCAAAAGAGCAAAGGCCTCCTGGATTCCCGCAAGGGAGGAACAGGCCCAAAAATACTCCATCCAGCCAACCAAGAGTACTGATGATTCTGGCATTCCAATCTACCATCTTTCTCTGAGCCCTGAACCCTGACGCCTCAATTCTGTTTCCAGTTATTCACAAGTTGTCCCCAAAAATCTGTGGAATTCCATCATTTTTCGCTATATTGTGGATAACCGATGGTCAACAACTATTTTACACTTCAGGCCCTCACAGCGGAGGCAGCCGGGATTCTCACCGGCGCCGAACTTGTCCAGGCTTTTTCGCAGGATCGCGCTGAAGCAGCCTTCCTCTTTAAAACAGTCGATGCCGCGCTCATCCTCTCCTGTCGGGCTGAAAGTTCCACCTTCTTCTTCCATCCGGCATTTCAGCGGGCACGAAGGAATTCAGCCAATGTCTTTCCTGACTGTTGGGGACACCGGATCATTTCTCTGTCGTTAGACCGGGCGGATCGCGTTCTGACCCTGAACCTCGACAATGATCTTCGACTCCTGGTGCTGTTCTTCGGTCCCTCTTCGAACATCCTTCTCCTTTCCAACGACGACATCGTCCGCGAAGCATTTCAAAAAGGGCACGACTTCGTCGGGAAGCCCTTCACGGTCCCCGCCCGCGAACGAATATTTGATTTGCATGCTCTGCACGAGCTGCCGACTTTATACCCCGGACTCACCACTCTCGCAGCCATCAGGAAATCGTATCCTCTTTTTGCGCAACCCCTCGCGGAGGAAGCCCTGTTTCGGTCCGGTCTCGACGGGTCAATGCTCGTTTCCCAACTTGGATCAGATCACATCCTGTCCCTCACTGCTGTGATGCAGCAGATGCTGATCGAGCTACAACATCCCGAGCCGCGGGTTTACCTCGATGAGGAATCCCACCGGCTGACTCTTTCCATCATCGCTCTCAGCGCGCTCAACGGGTTGCAGGAACGTCGGTTCCCGAGCGCCAGCGAGGCGGTCCGGTTTGTCATCGCGCGCCGTCGCTCGGACCAAGCCCTGGAAGAACGCCGGAGAACGCTCACCGGCCATATCCGCCAGGCGATCGAGCGGTCCCGCCGCGCACTGGAAGCCGCGAACGCCGACAGCCGCACTGCAAAGAGGGGTGACGATTACGCGCGTTTCGGCTCGCTGTTGATGTCCGATGCCGGGACGGCAAAGCGCGGCGACGAATCTGCCACGATGGCCAGGGATGGCGACCAAGTGACAATCCCGCTCGACCCCCGGCTCTCTCCGATCCAGAACGCCCAGCGGTATTTCGAGAAGGCGAAGCGGGCGAAAACTGCCGCGACGGAATCCGCAGGCCGGATGATCGATCTGGAAAGCCGGATCGTCGCGGGGGAAGCTCTCCTCGCAGCGCTCGCGGAAGCAACCACACTCACAGAACTGAAAAGGATCATGGCAGAACGGACGGATGACCTTGAAGACTTTGGCATCGGCGAAAAGGGCGAGACGACACCGCCGCCATTTCGTCGATTCATCGTTGACGGTGGCTTCGAAGTCCTCGCGGGGAAAAGCAGCGAAAACAACGACGAGCTGACGCTCCATGTCGCAAAACCACAAGACCTCTGGTTCCACGCGCGCGGATCGAGCGGTTCGCATGTGATCCTGCGCGTGTCGACCGGAAAAGGGGAACCCGGGAAGAAGGCCCGGGAAGAGGCGGCCGCCATCGCTGCCTACTATAGTAAGATGAAGACCGCGGGTCTGGTTCCTGTCGCGATGACTGAGAAGAAGTATGTCCGGAAACCGAAGGGGGCAAAACCCGGCAGTGTCGTTCTGGAGAAAGAGAAGGTGGTCTTCGTGCGACCGGGTCTTCCCGATATGCACCGTCATGGCAAGGAGCGTTGAGATTTTTCGACCGCACGACACATGGACACGAAGGAGCGCTGCACATGAGTGGTCTGCGTTTTGCCGTCATTGGAACCGGAGGCGTCGGTGGTTTTTTTGGTGCGCAGCTGTACAAGGGCGGGGCGGATGTCCGGTTCCTTGCCCGGGGGACGCATCTCGAAGCGATCAAGAAGAACGGACTCTCCGTCCTCACCGGTGGCGCGTCGATTGTCGTCCCCGCCGGCAGCTTCTTCGATGTGCCTGAGTCGATCGGAACTGCGGATGTGATCCTGTTCTGCGTGAAGTCGTACGATACGGAATCCGCGGCGCGGGGTCTCGCAACAATGGTCCACGATCGCACCGTGATCATCAGTCTCCAGAACGGCGTGGAGAACGAAGCGGTTATCGGAGCGATCCTTCCGGAGGCGACGGTGTTCGGCGGCGTAGCGTACGTCTACGCCACGATTACCCAACCGGGGACGATCACAGAGTGGGGTGGTCCGAAGAAGATTGTGTTCGGGCCGCTCCGGAGCGAAGAGCGGCTGCGCGGCCTGGGAGCGGAAATCCTTCGAACGATGACCGGAAGCGGCGTCGATACGGAATATACCGACGATATCGCGGGCGCGTTGTGGAGCAAGTTCATCTTCATCACCGCAGTCGGCGGGATCACCGCCCTGACACGTCTCACCCTCGGCCAGATCCTGGAGGCACCGGAATCGCATCAGCTTCTCCGATCCGCAATGGAGGAATCCCTTGCCGTCGCCACTGCCGCAGGGATTGCCACGCCGCCGAATTTCCTCGACGCGTCGTTCGCCAGACTTGCGAAGTATGACAACAATTCCCGTTCGTCATTGTATGTCGATCTTGCAGGCGAACGCCGCCTGGAGATCGACGCACTTTCCGGAACGGTCGTCCGTTTCGGCCGCCGTTACGGGGTTCCGACTCCGATCCACTCCATGATTTACGCCGCGCTCATCCCTCACCACCGGATGGCGATGCGACGATTGACGGCAGGAAAATCCTGACCGCATTGATTCACTAATCCGAACTCCTCATGGCCCGTCATATTTTGTCCCCCCGTACCGTCGGACTCTCAACCAGAGCAATTCACGGAATGAAGCTTCACGCGTTCAAAGGCCCGGTGGCTCCGCCCATTGTACAGACCTCGACCTACCGTTTCGAGAATTCTGAAGACGCGGTCAAGTACGCGAAAGGCGATCCCGGCGTCCTGGTCTACACGCGCTATCATAACCCGACGGTCTGGGAGGCGGAGGAACGTCTTGCGCTGATCATGAACGCCGAAAAAGCCTTGTTCGTCGCGTCGGGCATGGCCGCGATCAGCTCGGCGGTCCTCGCTGCCGCGAAGAACGGCGACGACATTATCAGCACGCCCGCCTTGTACGGGGGGACATACCGTTTCTTCCGGGATATTCTTCCCGATCACGGGATCACCGTCCGATACGCCGATCCGGCGAAACTGAAGAACCTCGCGGACATGGTGACAAAGCGGACAACGATTGTCTATTTTGAAACTCCGACGAATCCCACGATCGGGATCGTGGATATCAGGCAGCTCGTCGCCGCTGCACGGGAAGGTGAAAAACGATCCGGCGCCAGGGTGACCATCATTGCGGACAATACGTTCGCGACGGCGATCAATCAGGACCCGTTCTCCTTCGGCGTCGACGTGATCGTCGAAAGCGCCACCAAGTATCTCGGCGGCCACACGGATCTCATGGGTGGTGTCGTAGCGGGAAAAGAAGCCTTCGTCCGGGAGGCGCATACCCGGATGAAATATTATGGAGGATGCGCCGATCCGTTTGCGGCGTATCTCCTTGTCCGAAGTCTGAAGACCTTTGAGCTCCGTGTTCGCCGACAAAACGAAAACGCGTTGCTCCTCGCCCGCTTTCTCGAAAAACAAAAGAATGTCACCCGGGTCCTGTATCCGGGATTGCGATCGCACCCACAGTTTGCCATCGCAAAACGACAGATGTCCGGCGGGTTCGGCGGAATGCTGACTATCGAGGTCCGGGGCGGAGTCAAAGCAGCCGTCGCGGTGTGCGACGCACTCAAAGTCGCGGTGAATGCGATGTCGCTTGGAGGCGCCGAGACACTTGTCAGCATTCCCGTGTACTCGTCGCACATCAATTTGAGCGATGAGGAGCTTGCCCTTCATGGAGTCACTCCAGGAATGGTCCGCGTCTCGGTGGGGATCGAGGATATTGAAGATCTGAAGGCCGATTTCGAGCAGGCGCTGCACGGTGTCAATGGGATGGCCTGATCATCCTTGTTGCATTGACGTGGAGATTTGGGTATAATATTTGACTATTGACATTCTTTCCTTCTATCCAAAATATATTCCCGAAAGTTTCCGCTATGTCGTTCGACTATTTCTGGAGGCGCAGCCTCGTCATTTGCGGGTGTCTTCTCACCCTCGCCGGATGTTCCCCCAAAGAACACGACGCCGTCGTCGCCACGGTGGCCGGACATCCGATCACTCTTTCCGAATACGAGCAACAGTATCTCCGGAACGCTCCGTCGCGCGATTCGGCGTCGGCGATGAGCCTGACCGACCGCGAGAAGTTTCTTGATCTGATGGTGAATTACCGCCTCAAGCTCGAAGATGCCAGCAGCACGGATCTCGAGAGCAAGGCCTCCGTCCGGGATGAGATCCGCCAGTACAAAGGCGGCCTCACGCAGTCGTACGTCACGGACCGGGAGATCATTCAGCCGGCGCTCCGGGAGTTGTACCGGCGAAGGACCGAGGAGCTGCGGGCCCGCCACATCCTCCTGAAACTCCCTCCGAATGCCTCTGCCCCCGACTCTGTCGCGGCTTATAAGAAGGCCCAGGAGATTATCGACGCGCTGAAAACCGGGACGCCATTCGACGTCCTCGCCAAACAATACTCCATTGATCCCTCGGCACAACAGAACGGCGGCGACCTTTACTACTTCTCGGGCGGGATGATGATTCCGACCTTCGAGGACGCCGTGTATGCGATGAAACCGGGTCAGGTCTCCGTCGTGCGCACGAACTATGGGCTTCATGTCATCCAGCTCCTGGAGCGGCATCCTTCGCCCGGCGAGATTCATTGCGCGCACATCATGATCCGTTTTCCCTCCATGAAGCCAACCCCGGAAGATACGGTCAAGGCCTATGCGGCCATCACGAAGATTCTCGACAGTCTGAAGCAGGGCGTTGACTTCGCGGGACTGGCGAAAAGGAATTCCGGTGACCCCGGTTCCGCGCCGCAGGGTGGGGATCTCGGGTGGTTCGCACGCCGTCGGTGGGTGCAGCCGTTCGATGAGGAGGCCTTCAAACTCAAACCCGGCGAACTCTCCGGCATCGTGCGGACTCCGTACGGCTATCATCTCATCAAGTGCCTGGGCCAGCGGCCGCTGAAATCATTCGAGGATATGAAGCAGGAGCTCTCCCAGACCTATCAGCAATCGCGTGCGCAGACCGATTACGACAATGAGCTCAACAGCCTGAAAAAGAACGTCGGCTTTGTGTTCAACGACCAACCCGTCAAGGAATTTCTCGCGACCTGCGATTCGACGAAGTCCACTCGCGATGCCGACTGGGATTCAACCCTGACAGCCCCGCTCGGCCATTCCGTGGTCTTCCGGGCGCACGGCCAGGCGATGACCCTCGACAGCGTCGTCAGTACCATCAAACAACATTCCGATTACCCGGCGGCGTTGCTCCGCGACGGGACGTTCATGACTCCCGTCAATAAAGTGGCGGAACAGTTTGTCTGGACTGTGGCGGCAGACAGTTTTGCCGCGAAGTATCCCGACTTCGCCTCCCTCCTGTCGGATTACCGCGACGGCGTGATCCTGTATCAGATGGAACAGGAGAATGTCTGGAACAAGATCAGCGTGAACGATTCTCTGCTCAAAATTTTCTTCGACAAGAACCGGGAGAAGTTCGTGTGGCCGGACCGGCTCGACATCTCCGAGCTCCGCACGGCGACAAAGACGAACGCCGACAACGTCGTGAAGCTGGTCAATGACGGCCTGTCGTTCGACCAGATCGCGCGGGAAGACTCCCTGCGGTTGGCCCGTCCGATCCGCTGGACCGTCTCGTTCACCGGAAAAGCGAAAACGATTTCTCCGCCGATAAGGAAGATCCTGGCCGCGGCGGCGGAAGAATTTGCCCGGGAACCCGAGCTTGTGCTCCAACTGTCAACACACGCCGATACAGGGAAAGGCCCCGATGCGGTAATTCCCCGGCAGCGCCTTCAAGCCGTGAAGAAGTATCTCGCGTCGACCTTCAAGCTCGACACGAACCATATCCGGACCTCCGTGCTGCCTCTGACCGCGGGTGTGCCGGGTGAGCCGCTCACGCCGGCGGAGCGGACAACGGAGCTCCGCGATATCGACATTGCGATTGCCGGGCGGCAACCCCTGATCATCGCGAAGCCCGTCGAATCCCTCATCCCCGTTAAATCCGATGAACGCGCGATCCGGGCGGATTCCCTGGCCGTGGGCGGAGTCTCGAGCCCGTTCCAGAGCAAAGGGATCTACTTAATCGTCCGGTTAAACGCGCGAGAGCCTTCACGCCTGAAAACATTCGAAGAAGCCCAGCCTGAAGTTTCCGGCATGTACCAGGACTATCAGTCGGAGATTCTGAAAGACGCGTGGATCAAGGGTCTCAGGGCGAAGTATCCGGTCGTGGAACATCCCGAGATCCTAAGGGAAGCATTTGCATCCACTGCAAAATAAGCCCGGGCAGGCGGTCTTCTGTCTGGCCATGGTGTTCCTCGCGAGCGGTTGTCAGCGGTATACCGGAGGAACGTACGTCGCGAAAGTCGGCAATTCGACGCTGTCGAAAGTGGACATCGAGCACGTACGGTCGTTGAGTCGTGACAGCATTCTCGACACCCACCGCTACATCGACGAGTGGGTGATTACCGAGTTGCTGTTTCAGGAGGCGGAACGCCGCGGCATCGCCAATGACGAAGACGTGCGGCGCCAGGCGGAGGAAGCCCGCCGGCACTTTGCGGTCGCAGCACTCCTCCAGCGGGAAATCTACGACGACACCTCCGGCATCGGCGAAGACTCCATCGAAGCATTTTACCAGAGGAACAAGGTCGGCTTCACGCTCCGCGAGGATGTGGTGAACATGAGTTACGCCGCGTTCACCGACCGCGAAGCGGCGAACACTTTCCGGGCACAGCTTCTCCGCGGCATGCCGTGGGAACAGGCGATCGCATCGTTCCTGAAGGACACCTCGGAGCACAGCACGCTGTATCAGTCCGCGGACCGACAGTATTTCACGCGCGGCCGGACATACCCGCAGGAGCTCTGGAAGCTGGCAACGACAATGCCGAAGGGCGACGTGTCGTTCGTGGTCAGAGTTGACAAGTCGTTCTACGTCCTGGTCGCGCACTCGCTCATGCGGCAAGGGACGATTCCCGAAGTGGGGTATGTGCGCAACGATGTCCGCGACCGCCTGCTCATCGAACGGCGGCGGGAACGCTATGAACGGCTGATCGCCAGTCTGCGATCGCGCGCGAATGTCGACGTTGTTCCGGGAAATGCGCCGTCCGAATGACCGGGCACTCCCGGTTTGTGAATCATGAAGAGAAAACCCTGCGTATGAAACACTTCCTGTTTATCGCGGCCGCGCTGTTCGTCTGCGCGGTCGCCGTTGCACAGCAGCAGCCCGTCGACCGTATTGTCGCCATCGTCGACAAGGACGTGATCCTTGAGTCCGAATTGGAAGGACAGATTCAATTCCTCGCCCTGAACAACCGGATTGACCCGAAGACGCCCGGCCTGCGCGATCAGGTGCTCCAGAACATGATCAACGAGCGTCTGATCGTGGCGAAGGCCGATGAAGACAGCGTGACGGTCAGCGACGAAGAGGTGCAGCAGCAACTCGACGCCCAGATTCAATCGCGCGTTCAGCAGGTCGGATCCGAGGCGCGCCTTGAAGAGATCTACGGAATGCCGATCAGCAAGATCAAGCGCGAATACCGTGACGAGATGCGCAAAAATCTCCTCGTCCAGAAAATGCAGCAACAGCATTTCCAGGGTGAGCAGGTCGGCCGATACGAGGTGGAGGAATTCTTCCGCACGTACCACGACAGTCTCCCGCCTGTTCCGAATGAAGTCGAACTTTCGCGCATCTACATCGTTCCGCGTCCCACCGCGGCGGCGCTGGAGCAGGCACGGGCGCGTGCCCAGGCATTACTCGACAGTCTCAAGGCGGGAGCGGATTTCGCCGAGCTGGCGAAGAAGTATTCCCAGGACCAGGGATCGGCCGCGCAGGGCGGCGACCTCGGCCTCGTGCGAAGGGGGCAGTTCGTCAAAGAGTTCGAATCGGCGGTGTTCGGCCTCCAGGAAGGACAGATTTCGCCGATCGTCCAAACGGAATTCGGCTTCCACATCATCCAGCTGATCGAACGCCGCGGTGACGCCGTCCACGCACGACATATTCTCATCCGCGTGGAGAAAAGCAAGGCTGGAGACTCGACGGCGGTGGCGCTTCTTGATTCGCTCCGAACGGTGGCATTGAAGGGCGTCAGCTTCGCCGAACTTGCCAAGAAATATTCGGTGGACAAGGAAACAAACCTCGTCGGGGGTTCGCTCGGGACCGTCCAGTACGATCAACTGGACAAGACCTGGCTCCCCTATCTCGACAGTCTCAAGGACGGCGAGATCAGCGTCCCCTTCCGCGTCACCGCAGGGACTTCCTACGGCTACCAGATCGTGCTGATGCAGAAGCGGACCGCGGCGCACCCGATGACGCTCGAGACCGATTATCACAAGATCGAATCCCTCGCGCTGAACCTGAAGCGAACGAAGGACTACCAGACCTGGATGGATCAGCTGCGAAAAGAGATTTACTGGCAGATCAAGAAATAATCTCGAGAGGGAACGTGAGCCCACAACGAGCAAAACGCACGAGCGATGTCGCCGGGGTGACGGAATTAAAGTCATCGTACCAGCTCCTCACCAAGGAAATCGGCAAGTTGATTGTCGGCCAGGACGATGCGATCGAGCAACTGCTCATTTCACTCCTTGCGCGCGGTCATTGTCTTCTGGTCGGCGTTCCCGGCCTGGCGAAAACGCTCCTCATCCGCACCCTTGCCCGTGTTCTTGACCTGAAATTCAACCGGATTCAATTCACGCCCGACCTGATGCCGAGCGACATTACGGGGACGGAAATCCTCGAGGAAACTGCGACACGCAAAACGAAGGCCTTCAAATTCATTCAGGGGCCCGTGTTCGCGAACATCGTCCTTGCAGATGAAATCAACCGCACCCCTCCGAAGACGCAGGCCGCATTGCTGGAGGCCATGCAGGAACACCACGTGACCGCGGGCGGTCAGACCCACATTCTCGGCGAGCCGTTCTTCGTCCTCGCGACGCAAAACCCCATCGAACAGGAGGGCACGTACCCGCTCCCCGAGGCGCAGCTCGATCGGTTCATGTTCAACCTGTGGCTGGACTATCCGACGGTGAACCAGGAAATCCAGATCGTCAAGGCGACAACGAGTCAGATTTCGCCGACCCTCAAGCACGTCATGACCGGCGATGAAATCATCGAGTACCAGGATCTGGTGCGCAAGGTCCCGGTCGCAGAGAACGTCGTTGCGTTCGCGGTGAAGCTCGCAACGATGACCCGCCCGAAAAACGAGGCTGCTCCGCAATTCATCCGCGACTGGCTCACGTGGGGTGCCGGTCCACGCGCTTCTCAGTATCTGATCCTCGGCGCCAAGACCAGAGCCATCCTCAGTGGAAGGCATACTCCGGACATCGACGACGTGCGACGCCTTGCCCTCCCCGTTCTCCGGCATCGCATCGTGCCGAACTTCAACGCCGAAGCCGACGGCGTCTCCGCAGAGACCATTGTGGAGAGGCTGGTACAAACCGTGCAACCAACGTAAGGAATCGGCCGGACCAACCTTCGGCTGAACGAGTCTCGTACTCCCGTGCCTGGCATCCACATTGATCTCTCAGCGTCGCTTTGGATTGTCGTGCTGTTGACGATCCTCGCGATCGTTGCCGCGGCGTTCCTTTACCGGCGGACGCAACCCCCCGTGTCGCCGTCCCGACGCTGGATCCTCACGGGGCTGCGCGCGGCGACGTTCGTTCTCTTTCTCCTTCTTCTCTTTGACCCGATCCTCCACCTTCGCTTCACCACGTCCACGCCGCCGGTGCTCGCTGTGCTGTTTGACAATTCGAAGAGCATTCGTATCGTGGATCGTTCCGGCAACCGGTCGGCGGAAATGGCGTCCGTCCGAAACGCCGCAGTCTTCAAGCGAATCGCATCCCGCGCAACCATGCTCCCGTACACCTTCGGCATCAACCTTCGGCCCCTGAGCAGCCCCCCCGGAGACTCGCTCGCGCTTGACGAAGGTGGAACAGATATCGCGGCGGCAATGCGATCGATCGCCGACGCACGCGGGCGTCAACAGATCAACGCTCTCGTCCTCGTCACCGATGGCACATATACACTCGGTCGTGATCCTCTCAATGAGACTGCTCTGCTCGGTATTCCGACCTATTGCGTGGGCATTGGCGATACTACCGAGCAGAAGGATATTCTCGTCTCGAGCGTTGCCGCCAACGATCTCGTCTATGCAGGAACGCAATCTCCCGTGCGGGCGACGATCACGAGCGCAGGGTTCGACAGCACGACTGTGGAAGTCTCGCTGAGCAAGGGTGGCCGTGTTCTCGACAGGAAACCCCTCCGCCTCCAGTCCGGCAGCCGGGAGTACATCGTGGATCTTTCGTATGTTCCGGAAGGCGACGGGCTCCAACGATTCACCGTGAACGTGTCGTCGCTGCCGGGAGAGATCAGCACGGCAAACAACCGGAGAAGTTTCACGGCCCGTGTGTTGAAAAGCAAACTGCGGATCCTCGTGCTCGGCGGTGAACCCTCCCCGGATATTACGGTTGTCCGCCAGACACTTACGGAGGATCCGAACCTGCGAGTACGGACGTTCACGCAGGAGACGGGCGGCGCGTTCTACGAGGGACGACTTGCACCGACAGAGTTTGACTCGGTCGATTGCCTGGTCTTCATCGGATTTCCCACGGCGACGTCCTCGCCCGAGGTGATCCGTCAAATTGCGCAACGGATCTCGACGTCCTTCACGCCGGTCCTATTCATCGACGGGAAACATGCGAGCGTCACCACCTTCCCCGCCGTTGCGCAGCTCATGCCCTTCGTGGTGGGGTTGAGGACGACAACGGAACAAATCGTCGCGTTTCAACCCGCCGACGATCAACGCGAACATCCGATCCTCAGCAGTGGCGGCGCCACGGATGCATGGAACGACCTCCCGCCGATCTTCCGGACAGTGGGCTCCTATACGGTCAGGCCCGGCGCACTCATTCTCGGCTCGGTCCGGACGGGCTCGGGTCCCCCGCGTGATCCCCTGCTGATTGCACGATCGGTCAACCAGGTCAAGACCGTCGCGCTCCTAGGATATGGAATCTGGCGATGGCGACTGATGACGCAGCAGTCCGCCCAGACGGCGGACCTGCTGGCAACGTTTCTGGGAAACTCGATCAAGTGGCTCACCACACCCGAAGAACGACGTCCGGTCCGCGTGTCGCCCGTCAGTGATTCGTTTCCGGAGGGGGAGGCCGTCCAATTCACCGGCCAGGCATACAATCCAAACGCCGAACCGCTCGAAAATGCATCGATCCATGTCACGGCGGAACTCGGTGACCGCCGATTCGATACCGACCTGCGGCCGATCGGAGGCGGAAGGTATGAGGGATCGATGGACGGTCTTACGGAAGGCGACTACACGTATCGTGCGACGGGTTCAGTAAGCGGGACGTCGATCGGCGAAGACCGCGGCAGGTTCGTTGTCGGAGGCACCGAGCTCGAGTTCCAGGACACACGGGCGAACCATCTGCTCCTCCGGCAAATCGCCTATCGCACCGGCGGTGAATATCTCAATGCTGATGCGATCGATCATCTGGATTCTCTCTTGTTCGCCCATCCGTCGTTCGTGCAGCAGTCGCTGATGCACTCCACCGACGCCTCCCTCCGACAGGCGATCTGGTTGATCGGCGCAATCATCCTGCTGCTCGCAGCGGAGTGGCTGCTGCGGAAACAATCGGGAATGCTATGAGTACGATTCACCGGTGTTCCTGGTGCGGGGACGATCCGCTCTATCAAGCGTACCACGACAAGGAGTGGGGCGCGCCGGTACACGACGACCGAACGCTTTTCGAAATGCTGATCCTCGAAGGAGCACAGGCCGGACTGAGTTGGATCACGATCCTCAGGAAACGTGAAGCGTACCGATCGGCGTTCGACCGGTTTGATCCGGTCACGATTGCGCGCTACCGCAAGTCGAAGATCCTCAAGCTCATGCAGGATGCGGGCATCGTGCGGAACCGGCGCAAGATCGAAGCAACCGTGAAAAACGCAAAGGCATTCCTGAAGCTCCAGGAAGAATTCGGCAGCGCGGACAGGTTTCTGTGGCAGTTTGTGGGAGGGAAGCCGAAGACCAACGCTCGAAAATCGAAAAAGGAGATCCCGGCGTCGACCCCGGAATCTGACGCCATGAGCAAGGCGTTGAAAGCGCGCGGGTTCTCATTCGTCGGTTCGACCATCTGCTACGCATTCATGCAGGCCGTCGGCATGGTCAACGACCATCCGACCGATTGTTTCCGCTTCCGCGAGTGCGCGCGACTCCAATGATAGTCATGCAACGCGAAGCCGTAATGCTGTCAATCCAATGAACAGTCCAGAAACGGAGGCGCTTATGCGGCAATTTCTCCTTGGCGGTCTGATCGGTGGAAGCCTGCTCTTTGTCTGGGGGGCGGTGTCGTGGCTTGTCGTTCCGTTCAACAGTGCCGCTCTTCACCCTGCTGCGAACGAAGATGTGGTCCTTGCCGCCATGAAGGAATCGATGCGCGGCAAGGGGATGTACGCTCTCCCGGCCATGCCGCGCAAAAGCGGCGTGCCGGCAAACGATGAATTGTTGCAGAAGCAGTATGTTGAGAAATTGGCGGCGGGTCCGACGGCTCTTGTCGTCTTCAATCCGCACGGTACCGGACAGATGCGGACGGATCAACTGGCCTACGGTTTCGTCAACAGCATCATGTGCGCGCTGATCGGGGTCTGGTTCCTCATGCGGAGCACTGCCTACGCCTCAACGTACGTCGCACGCGTCGCCTATTTCGGAATGTTCGGCGTCCTGGTGTCGTTCTTCGTGCATCTCGCCAATTACAACTGGTTTGATTATCCGGCGGATTTTACCGTGGCAATGGTGCTCGATGCGATCCTGGGTTGGGTTGTGGCGGGACTCGGAGTCGCTGCGGTTGTCCGACAGGCAAGGACAACCGCCCAGGGTTGAGTCGCAAACACCTTACGATCGTTTCTTTTTCTTCGTCGCCGGCTTTGCGGCGGGCTTCGGTGTCGTTTTCTTGGCCTTCTGCTCGCGTTGCTGCGTCTTCACCGGAGGTTTCTTCGGCGGCTCAGGTTTTTTCTTCTTTTCCACCTCCGGCTTTTTTGGCGGCTCGACGTTCGGTACCGGTTTGACGGGCTTAGGCGTCGCCGGCGCCTTGGTCTCCTTCGTTTCCGTCGTGCCTTTCGTCTTCTTCGTTTTCAGTGTTTTTTTTTCGTCGCCGTCGAAGAGACTTGTCTGACCGCCTGCCGTTTCGCCGGGAGGGGTGCCTTCTGCGTTGCCGCCCGCGGGTTCTTCGTCCTCCGCCATGACTGCCGCAACGTCGGAGATCGAATCCCCGGAATCCAGTCTGATCAGCCGCACACCCATCGTGTTGCGTCCTGCCAGGCGAATCTCCGATGCGTGCTGACGGATCACGATCCCGCCAGTCGTGACGATGACAACGTCATCGGTTTCGACGACTTCTTTGATGGCCACCATCTTGCCGGTTTTGTCGGTGGTCTTCATTGTGATAATGCCTTTCCCTCCGCGATGGCTGATCCGGTATTCGCCCGTCTCACTCCGTTTGCCGAATCCCTTCTCGGTCGCAACGAGGATTGTTGTGCCGGTCCGGCGCAGCGTGACCGATCCGACCACACGGTCGCTCTTCTCCAGTTTGATTCCCCGCACGCCGCCCGCACCGCGCCCCATCGAACGCACCTCGCCTTCGTTGAACCGAATGGCAATTCCTTCGCGCGTGCCGAGCACGATATCCTGACTCCCGTCGGTGAGACGGACATCCATCAGGCGGTCCCCCTTGTCGAGCGAGATGGCCCCGATACCCGAGCGCCGCGGGTTGCTGAACTCCGCGAGTGAGGTCTTCTTGACGATTCCTTTCTCCGTCACCATAAGAACGAAATAGGGATCGTCGAATTTCTTCGCGGTGACATACGACGTAATCTTCTCTTCGGATTCCTTGGAGATCAGGTTCGAGATGGACTTTCCGCGCGACGCCTTCCCGCCTTCCGGGATCTCAAAGACTTTCAGCCAGTAACACTTCCCCTTGTCGGTGAACAGCATCAGGTAGTCGTGCGTGTCGGCGATCGAGACATGCTCGATGAAATCATCTTCGCGCGTCGTTGCGCCCGTCACCCCCCTGCCCCCACGCGACTGCCGGCGGTACCCGCTTACCGGGTAGCGCTTGATGAAGCCGTTGTGGCTGATGGTCACAACCACCTGTTCTTCGGCGATCATGTCTTCGATGCTGAACTCTTCCGCCTTGTAGATGATTTCCGTGCGCCGCTCATCGGCATATTTTTCCCTGAGCTCGAGAAGCTCCTTCCGGATGATCTCCATCTGGAGCTGCTTGCTGGCGAGGATCGCGCGTAACTGCTCGATCAACTTTATGGTTTCGCGATATTCGTCTTCAATTTTCTTCCGTTCCAGCCCGGTCAGCCGTTGGAGCCGCATGTCGAGGATGGCTTTCGCCTGGATCTCCGACAGCTTGAAGCGCTTCATCAGGCCCGCCTGCGCCGTCTCAACGTCCTTCGATGCGCGGATCAGTTTGATCACCGCGTCGATATTGTCGAGCGCGATGAGATAGCCCTCGAGAATGTGCGCCCGTTTCTCCGCTTCGTCGAGATCATGCTTCGATCGCCGTACCACCACGTCGTTCCGGTGGGCGATGAAATGCTCCATGATCTCCTTCAGCGTGAGCACCTTCGGACGACCGTCGACCAGCGCGAGCATGATGACGCCGAAGGTGGTCTGCATTTGCGTGTGCTTGTACAGATTGTTCAGGATTACTTCAGCATTGGCATCGCGTTTCAGCTCGATGACTACGCGCAAACCGTCGCGGTCGGATTCGTCCCGAATATCCGAGATGTCGTCGAGCTTCTTTTCGTTCACCAGGTCGGCGATCTTCTCGATCAGGTTGGCCTTGTTGACCTGATAGGGAATCTCGGTGATGACGATGCTTTGCCGCTCGTTCTTCGCCGTCTCGATCGACGCCCGCGCCCGAACCACGATCCTTCCCCGCCCCGTGGTATATGCTTCCTTCACCCCTTCGTAGCCGTAAATAATGCCCCCCGTGGGAAAATCGGGAGCCTTGACGAACTTCATCAGTTTCTCATTTGCAATGGCGGGGTCCTTGATCAGCGCAACGCAGCCGTCGACCACTTCGCCGAGGTTGTGCGGCGGAATGTTCGTCGCCATTCCGACGGCGATGCCGCTCGTCCCGTTGACCAGAAGATTCGGGACCAGTGCCGGGAGCACGGATGGTTCGCGGAGCGTGTCATCAAAGTTCGGGACAAAGTCGACCGTGTTCTTCTGAAGATCTCGCAGCATTTCTTCCGCGATCCGGGCCAGCCGCGCCTCGGTATACCGCATGGCCGCCGGAGAATCGCCGTCCATGGACCCGAAGTTCCCCTGTCCATCCACCAGCGGATATCGCATGGAAAAATCCTGCGCCATACGGACCATGGTATCGTACACCGCGACGTCGCCGTGGGGATGGTATTTTCCCAGCACTTCGCCGACGATGCGAGCCGACTTTTTGTACGGACGATTTGCCGCAAGACCGAGATCCTGCATGCCGTAGAGGACACGCCGATGGACCGGCTTCAGACCATCGCGGACGTCCGGCAACGCACGGGCGACGATGACGGACATCGAGTAGTCGATGTACGATCCTCGCATTTCATCTTCGATATCGACGGGAACAATTTTTTCGTTAAGAGTGGCCATAAGCAGTCGACAGTGGACAGTGAACAGGGGACAGTGTGCCGGCTAAACGTCCAAATTTCTCACATACTTCGCATTGTTCTCGATGAATTGCCGACGGGGTTCGACTTCATCTCCCATGAGAATGGAGAACGTCCGGTCTGCATCGGCGGCATTCTCGATGGATACCTGGAGCACAGTCCGCGTCTCGGGATTCATCGTCGTGGACCAGAGTTGTTCGGGGTTCATTTCGCCGAGCCCTTTGAACCGCGAGATGACGATGCCGCCGCCGATCACCTGCGCCCCTTCTTCCGGTGCCTCCTCGCCGTCGACAGGAGCCGGAGCGGGTTCCTTCTCCTTCTTCCCCCCCTTCTCTCCCTGAAGGCGCTTTACCAGGTCCGTCCGTTCTTCCTCGTCGTAGGCATACAGCTCCTGTTTTCCCTTCTTCACTTTGTAGAGCGGCGGCTGCGCAATGTACACGTGCCCGAGCTCGATCAGCGCCTTCATATGACGGTAGAACAGGGTGAGCAGCAGCGTACGGATGTGCGAACCGTCGACGTCCGCATCGCACATGATGATGATTTTTCCGTAACGGACCTTCGCCGGATCGAACTCGTCCGCCACGCCCGCACCGATGGCCGTGAAGATGTTCCGGATCTCCTCGTTCTCGAGGATCTTGTTCATCCTGGCCTTTTGCACGTTCAGGATTTTCCCCTTCAGCGGAAGAATTGCCTGGAAACGCCGGTCGCGTCCCTGCTTCGCGCTCCCGCCGGCGGAATCGCCTTCAACCAGATAGAGCTCGCAATGTTCCGGATCGCTGATGGAACAGTCGGCGAGCTTTCCGGGAAGCCCACCGGAGGTCAGCGCATTCTTGCGCCGGGTGATGTCGCGCGCCTTCCGCGCCGCCTCGCGCGCTTCTGCCGCCTTCAGCGCCTTGTCGATGATGCGCTTCGCATCCGCGGTGTTTTCTTCGAGCCACGCCTGCAGTGACTGCCCGATGACGCCTTCGACGATGCTCTTGACTTCACTGTTCCCCAGCTTCGTCTTGGTCTGTCCTTCGAACTGCGGCTCGGGCACTTTCACACTGATGACGCCGGTGAATCCTTCCCGGAAGTCGTCGCCGGTAACGGCAGTGCCGCCTTCCTTCAGGATGCCGTTCTTGTACGCGAAGTTGTTGAGCGACCGCGTCAGGGCCGTCCGGAATCCGACGAGATGGGTTCCCCCCTCGTGCGTATTGATGTTGTTCACATACGAGAAGATGTTCTCGTTGTACTCGTCGTTGTAGGTGAAAGCGGCTTCGACTTCGACGATGCGTCCGTTCTCGTCCTTGTCGTTCCCCTGTCCGTAATACATTTTCTTGACGATCGAAGGGCGGGTGTCGTCGATGTACTTCACGAATTCGACCAGGCCGCCTTTGAAGTGAAATTCCTCCTCCCGGTCGGTCTTATTCCGCTGGTCGATGATCTTCAGCGTCACCGAAGAGTTGAGAAAGGCGAGTTCGCGAAGCCGCTCCGCAATGGTTTCAAACTTGAACACGCGGTTCTTGAAAATCTGGCCGTCGGGCAGGAAGGTGATCTTCGTCCCGGTTTTGCTCTCCTTCACCTTGCCGTTGACTTTCACCGGGGCCACCGGATCGCCCCGCTTGTATTTCTGGTAGTAACTCTTGCCATCGCGATAGACCTCAACCTCGAGCCATTCGCTCAATGCATTCACGACAGACACGCCGACACCGTGGAGCCCGCCCGAAACTTTGTAGGTGTTCTTGTCGAACTTGCCGCCGGCATGGAGAACGGTCATGACCACTTCGAGCGCCGAGCGGTTTTCCTCCTTGTGGAGATCGGTGGGAATTCCGCGTCCGTCGTCGTCGACGGTCGCCGATCCATCCTTGTTCATTGACACGATGATGCTCTTCGCAAATCCTGCGAGCGCCTCATCGATGGAGTTGTCGACGACTTCGTAGACGAGATGGTGCAGTCCGCGGGCACTGACGTCGCCGATGTACATCGCGGGTCGGCGGCGCACCGCCTCGAGTCCTTTGAGGACCGTGATGTCTTCCGCGGTGTACGTGTGACCGTTCGTCGGGGAAGTCTCTTTCGCTGTGGTTTTGGCCATTGCTCTTCTCTCACTTCTTCGATGACTCAACGAAACCGAATTTCCTTGACAATCTCCGTTCCGGCTTCTTCATTGATTTTCCGGATGATCTGCTGTCGCTGCATGGAAAGCTCTGTTCTCCAGGGCGCGGTTTTCACGCTGACAAACAGGACGCCGTTTTCGATCCGCTGGGCCGACGAAACGCTCGCGATCCGTTCCCCCACGATCTGTGCCCAGGATGCCACCACCGCGTACTCATTGACAGCCTTCTCGATCCCCAGCGATTTCGTAAGCTGGCCGAGCGCATCACCAATGGACTGCGGATGTCCCTTATGCCGCTTCCTTGACGGTCCCACGTTCCACGGTAAACCGTTTGAATTCCGTATGCAGGTTCGTCGCGTGAATGAACGGGCGCTCATCCGTCGCCGTGATCACGCATTGCCCGTCCTGCGAGATTTGTTCGAGAATCCTCCGCGACCTGTTCGTGTCAAGCTCACCGAACAGGTCATCCAGCAGCATGATCGGCCGCTCGTTTCTTCGCTCGCGGAGATATGCATGCTCCGCCATCTTGAGAGACACCAGAAACGTTTTCTGCTGCCCTTGTGATGCGTACTGTTGCACATTCATGCCATTCAACGCGAGGAGAAGCTCGTCCCGGTGCGGGCCGACGGTCGACGTTCCGCGGCGGCATTCCTCGTCCCAGCGCGCGTTCATCGCCTCACGCAAACTGCGGGTGGTCTCTTCTTCCGATCCGACGGCGACGCTGCCATCGGAGGCGGAATACTCGATCGACGGTTCCTCCAGGTTGTCTGCGAGGAACGCGTAGGTGCGGCGCACGTAGTCGGAGAATTCCCCGATGAACTGCCGGCGGCGGACGATGATTTTCGCGCCGAGCTGGGCAAGGTTCAGCGTCCACGGCTCGACCAGTTCCCGTGCAGAACCCGGGCGCCAGCGCGTTTCATGAAGGAGCCGATTTCTTTGCCGGAGCACTTTCCGGTACTGCATGATATCGTCGAGGTACAGAGCGCTGACTTGCGACAACAGCAGGTCGAGGAATCGCCTCCGTTCCGATGGCGCGCCTGCGGTAATTTTGTGATGCTCGGGCGAAAGGACCACTACCGGAAATCGGCCGATCACGCTGCTCAACGTCTCCGGTGCGGCATGGTCAATCAACACCGATTTCTTTCCTGCGACGCTGTCGAACGTTACCTGAAGCGCATGCGGAATGCCGCCGTCCGATTGAAGACGCCCCAGCAGCGTAAAAGACGGTTCACCCAGTTTCAGCACGTGCAGATCGGATGCAGCGTAGAAACTCTTCGTCAACCCGAGATACGACACCGCTTCGAGAACATTCGTTTTTCCCTGTCCGTTCGCACCGAGAAGAACATTGATGCCGGGGCCGAAGGTCAGCCGGCTGTCCGCATGATTTCGAAAGTTGCGGAGTTCGATTTCCTGGATAATCATGCGTGCCGGCGGCTGGTCTTCCTGGCGCCTCTCACCCTGTCACGAATGCGGCAGCCCCGTTGTCGACGGGGCCGCGCTGAGTTCACTGCGAATTCCGGGGGAAGGCGATTCACGGCTATGTGTTGAGTCGCACAGGCATTACCAGCATGAGCAAATCTTCTCCCTCCGTCGCCTGCTCCGGAAGAATGATCCCCGCCCGCGTCGGCTGACTGAACCGGAAAACGACGCTCTCGCCGTCGAGGTGCGTCAGCAGATCCACCAGATATGCTGCATTGAAGCCGATCATAAACACGGTGTCGGAGAACGAACACGGAACCTTCTCCTTGGCGTCCCATCCGAAATCGATGTCCTGGGCGGCAACTCTGAGTTCGTCCTTCGCAATATCAAACCGCACCTGGTGTGTCGTCGCGCTGGCATACAGCGAGACGCGCCGGATCGTTTGAATCAGTGCGTCGCGGTTTGCTTTCAGTATTTTATCGTCGTCGGCAATCGCAGGGATGACGCTTTCGTATCGCGGATATTGTTCGTCGATCAGCCGCGAGACTACTTCCCATGACGGGAATTTCATGCGGAGGTGCGTCTTCGACAAGACGATCGTCGATGGTTCGTCCTCAAGCGACCGCCCGACAACGTTCAGCGTCTTAACCGGAATAATGACGTTGCGTTCAAAGTTGAGCGGCTTTTGCATGGTGAGCACGTAGCGGACCATGCGGTGCCCGTCTGTTGCCACCGAGGTGATCGATTTCTTTCGAGCCTCGATGAGCACGCCGTTCATCGCCGGGCGAAGTTCATCCTGGCTCACCGCAAAGCTTGTCTTCTGAATCAGTTTCCGCAGGATTGGTCCATCAAGATCGAACTGTTCCGTTCCCTCGATCTCCGGAGTCGCTGGAAACGCGGTATGATGATCACCCGTGAGATTAAATTCACCGGTCGATGTCTTCACGGTAATCCGATTTGTCGTGGTATCGGCCGAAAACTCCACATCCGTGTCCGCAAGCGATCGAAGGGTCTCCGTAAATCGTTTTGCCGGGACTGTGATTTTCCCATCGGTCTGACCTTTTATTTCAAGCGTCACCGTCATCCAGATTCCGAGATCCGTCGCCGTTACGGTAAGGGTATTGTTCACGACGTCGAAGAGGAGATGTTCCAGGATAGGCATTGTTGACTTGGCCTGGATGACGCCTCCGAGTTTGCTGAGTGTCCGCTGAAGAACGATGCTATTGACCGTAAATTTCATGGCAAACTCCGGTGTGGAAATTTCAGCACGATGGAGTGATTGGGAGAACAATCTTCCAAATCCTCCAAATATACAAAGAAAATGACTTAAATTCTACATAACTCCGTGAAACACGGTGCATATCGCCGATTGCGCGGGACGGTTGAAAATACGCCGCGAGCAATTCACACGTATCTTCTCTTTAAAGAGATGTATAGAATAAAAGAAGAAGATAAAGATGTGTTGTGAATTTGTGAACAAGTGAAAAAGATGATTGTGTGAACCTGAAGCAGCATCACTTCCCAAGGTATCCTGAAGCAGCGCTTGAAGCGTATCCCTGTGCACGATCGCTCCGCAGGTGCAGGATTTTCAACAAGTCATCGGGCAATTGTCTTCCCCGCGGATAACTCAGGCTCCGTCAACATCATATCACCCGGGAACGGCGGAAAATGTGGGGATGATGTGGAGAAGATGACAGTTGGGAAGTATCATGCAGTTGCGAGAATTCTCTGAGAACGAGATTCAAGAAAGAAGTTGAAGACGTTTACGGATCTGGCTGACGTTCGCCTCAAACTTGGGATCGACGCGCATCTGGTCCTCGACGGATTGATAGGCATGAATCACGGTGCTATGGTCACGCCCGCCAAAATGCAGACCGATGGTTTTGAGGGAAGAGTTTGTCAGTTCCTTTGCAAGGTACATCGCGATTTGTCGAGCGGTCACGATCTCCTGTTTGCGCGTTTTCGCCCGCATAAGGTCGTCGGCGATGCTGAAATATTCGCAGACGGTTTTCTGGATGGACTCCACCGTGATCGGGGAGCGGACGTCGCCAACAACCACCTTCACCGCCTCGCGTGCCAGATCGATGGTAATTTCACGATTGCTTAACGATGCAGCAGCAAGGAGGTTGATGAGGCATCCTTCCATCTGACGGATGTTCGATGTCACGTTGGCCGCGATGAATTCAACGACCTCTTCAGGGAGATCGATCCCGTCGTCGGCGCTCTTCTTGCGGAGAATCGCGATCCTCATCTCGAGGTCCGGGGGCTGAATGTCGGACGTGAGGCCCCACTGAAACCGCGAGATGAGCCGATCCTGTAGTCCCTTGAGTTCTTTCGGCGGGCGATCGGACGACAGGACGAGCTGTTTCCCGAGCTGGTGAAGAACGTTGAACGTATGGAAGAAGCTGTCCTGTGTTTTTTCCTTCCCGGAGAAGAATTGAATGTCATCGACAATCAGGATGTCCATGCTCCGGTAGAAGTTTGAGAAGTCGTTGAGCCGGTCGCGCGCGACAGCATCGATGAACTCCTGCGTGAAACGGTCGCTGGAGACGTAGATGGCGCGCCGTGCTTTCCCGTTCGCAAGAGCATAGTTGCCGATGGAATGGATGAGGTGGGTCTTGCCGAGGCCGACGCCGCCGTAGATGACGAGCGGATTAAACGACGTGCCGCCCGGATTGTTCGCGACGGCGAGGGCTGCCGCGCGCGCGAGCTGGTTGCTGTCGCCTTTGATGAACTTATCGAACGTGTACCGGGGGTTCAGGGAGCTTTGGAACGACGGCGCATATGCGCCGATGCTGACCGTTGGACCGGGCTGCTGAGTGGTCGTAAAGGTGTCGGGCTGGGGCGGAAATTCCTTGAACTCAGGTCTGGGTGCCGGGAGACTGACGCCGAAGTCGCTCTCGGCAATCGGCTCTTCTGGTCCGAGAGCATATTCGAGTTGCGCTTCCTTACCGAGCACATTCGTAATTGTCGAGGAAATCACGCTGTTGTAGTGCTCTTCCAGCCAATCGTAAAAGAACTGGCTTGGAACCTGGACCGTAAGTTTTCCGGCACGGAGGTGCAGCGGGAGAACCGGCTCAAACCATGTCTTGAAACTTTGCGTGTTCACCTTGTCGCGGATAAGTTCCAGACACGCGTTCCAAACCTCGCGCGCTTCATCAGCGTCGGTCGGTCCTATGTGAAGCAAATGTGCTTGATCCATTGGAGTAGCAATAGGATAGCGAATTATCAACACGTCACTGTTGAGTTATCAACAATTTCATGCACACGCAGAAATCGACATGTTTTCGGCGAGCGGCTCGCAAAAGATATCAACATGAGAGCGTGGCATGTAAACGTATGTCGTTGAAGAAGTTATTTCGATTCTACCGATCTGTGCACAGAACCAGAGTAGCAGATAATTTGAGTTTAGAACAGAAATGTGTAAGAGGGTCACGCGAAGTGCGGTTATCAACAACTTACAAACACGGTTTCGAGGTCAATGCCCATTTCAATGTACTTCATGACTCGAGGCGATGCAAGCGAAGAATTTTTTTTCTGCCCTGACGTTTCTTGTTTCTCTGGCATGCTTTTCCTATTATACGATGCTGTGCCGGAGGGAGTCCGGTGTCGCCGGCATTCGGCGTTGTCGACACGAGTTTGAACGTAAGGAGCCTACGCATGAAGCGGACGTTTCAGCCCCACAAGAGAAAACGGAAGAACACGCACGGATTCCGCGAGCGAATGGCGACGAAGAACGGCCGGAAGGTGCTCTCCCGCAGGCGGGCGCGTGGCCGCAAAAAGCTGACGGTCAGCGACGAACGTTGATGCAGGGTTGCGAGACGTTCCCCTGTTGCATCATCCTGCACAAATGACGAGCACGATCCTCCTGTCGGTCCGTCCGGAATGCGCACAGGTGTTCAGGCTTCCGCGGACGGATCTTCCCCGTGAAGAGTATTCGAAGGCGTGAACCTCCAACTGCGTTGAAAGTACTTGAGTGGCACGGAGCCAGACGTTGCGCGGTCGAGGAGCGTTCGAGGCCGTCTTTGTGCACGGTCAGCGCGTGCAACGGCCTCGCATCCGGTGCGTCTTCGTCCTTGAGCCCGGTGCGGCAAACAGTATACGGGTCGGATTTGCAGTGCCGAAACGAACGGGGAGTGCGGTGAAGAGGAATCGGATAAAGAGACTCATGCGGGAGGCGTTCCGGAGGGAGGAAGACGAGTTCACCGAGCATCTCCGGCACGCCAGCCTCAGCGCAACGCTGGTCTTCGTGTTCAAACCGCCGGAGGATTCCGCTGCTCTTGCACGAATCCGATTTGCCGAGTTGCATCGTGAGATCTCGGCCCTGGTGGGCTCCATCCTTACATCCGCGCGGACCCCGTCATGAAGTCCCTCGTCATCGCAGCGGTTCGGATCTACCAATGGACGGTGTCGCCTCTTCTTCCACCGAACAGCTGTCGGTTTACCCCAACATGTTCGACGTACATGATCGACGCCGTGAACAAGTACGGCGCCTTCAGCGGCATATGGCGCGGACTCAAGCGCATCGCCCGGTGTCATCCGTTTCATCCAGGCGGGTACGACCCCGCCTGATTTCCTGGAGCATTGACTTGCATGGATAGCAAAAGCCCCATACTCGGGTTCATACTCATCGGGATCCTCCTTGTCGTTTGGATGTGGTACATGACGCCGGCGCCGACGCCCCCAAAAACGTTGCCGGCGGATACGACCCACCTCGCGCAGGCGGCGGTCGATACCGTCAAGCAGCATCCGCTCGTGCAAACCGCGCCGACGGATTCCACTGTCGACCGCTGGGGCGAATATTTCCGCAGTGCGGCAACGGGAACCGACAAGGTTATCACGATAAGGACGGAATTCTACGTGGCGACGCTCACGTCTCGCGGGGGTCTGATCCGGGAATGGGAGCTGACGCAATTCAAAACCTGGGACAAGCGCCCGGTGGAGTTGGTGGATTACGAGCACAAGGGCGATCTCAGCGTGCTGTTTACGTCGCAGGACGGCAGGCTCATCAATACGCACGATCTGTATTTCACGACGCCGCTTCCGGCGGGCGATCAGATTACCGTCTCCGGGAACGAAAGCGTCTCTGTCGATTTTACACTTTCCGCAGGGCCGGGCTCGCAGCTCGTCAAACGGCTGACCTTCACCAACGGCCGGTACGATGTGAAAACGCAATTCCTCTGGCGGAACATGGAATCCGTCGTGTCGAATTACGAGTATCAGATCGTCTGGGAAAGCGGTCTCCGGTACGCGGAATACAACAGTGTGGATGAGTCAACCTTCGCAATGGCGTATGCCATGATGGGTGGCGAGGTGAAGGAGATCGATGCGACGAAAGTGAATGAGGTCCCGAAGTTCGATGCCAATGGGACCACGAACTGGGTTGCCGCACGGACGAAATATTTCACCCTGGCGATGATCCCGGAAGGTGGAAGCGCGCAGGGAGCGTATCTCGAGGGTCATCGTCAGCTTGCGCCGGACCAGGGCGATAAGGAGTCGTATGTGATTGCGCTGAAGATGCCGCTGAAGGGTGGCGTGTCGGACAGCGCCGCGGTCGATGTCTATTTGGGACCGCTCGACTACGACCTGTTGCGAAGTTACAAGGTGGGTCTGGAGGAAGAGATGAGCCTCGGGGCGGCATGGATCATCCGACCGATCGCCGAGTACGTGATGCTGCCGGTCTTCAAATTTCTCCATATGATCATCCCGAACTACGGTCTTGTGGTCATCGCTTTCGGCGGCATTATCATGTTCGTGACGCTTCCGCTGACACGCACTTCGACACGGTCGATGCGGAAGATGCAGGCGCTGCAACCGATGATGGAGGAGATTAAAGAGAAGTACAAAGAAGACCCGCAGAAGATGAACCAGGCGGTATGGAATCTCTACAAAGAGTACGGCGTGAACCCGGCCAGTGGATGTCTGCCCATCCTTCTGCAGATGCCGGTGATGTTTGCGCTGTATGCGGTTCTGCGGTCGAATGTCGCCCTTCGCCAGGCGAGCTTCATCGGGTGGATCCACGACCTGGCGGTGCCGGACGTTCTCTTCCATCTGCCATTCACGATTCCATTTTTTGGGATCACGGCGATCAGCGGGCTGGCGCTGGCGATGGGAGCGACGACGTTCGTGCAGCAGAAGTTGACCGTCACGGACCCGCGTCAGAAGGGGATGGTGTACATTATGCCCTTGTTCCTGACGCTGGTGTTCAACTCGCTCCCGGCGGGTTTGAATCTCTACTATTTCACCTTCAACATTCTCAGCATTGGACAACGGCTCTGGATGAACCACAGTTCCAAAGACGAGCCATTGCGGAAAGTTGATCCGAAGAAGAAGCAGGGGGGGGTGATGGGGAGAATTGCGAAGGATTTGCCGAAGTTGAAGAGATAGGGGAGATGTGGCGGGCAGGTCGGGCATCCGAGCCAGACACAAGTGCCAGACATCTGAGCCAGACACAAGTGCCAGACATCCGAGCCAGACACAAGTGCCAGACATCTGAGCCAGACACAAGTGCCAGACATCTGAGCCAGACACAAGTGCCAGACATCTGAGCCAGACACAAGTGCCAGACATCCAAGCCAGACACAAGTGCCAGACATCCGAGCCAGACACAAGTGCCAGACATCTGAGCCAGACACAAGTGCCAGACACAATAGTCAGACATGGGAATCCGGCACTTGAACCTGACGAGAATCCAGAGGGGCCGATGCGGCCCCTTTTTCTTTGCCCTTTTGCGTTGCACGCCGGAAGTTTGTAGTTTTTGAAGAACTGTGAGAAAGGGGAATCGTGGCCCGGAACGACGATACCATCGCCGCAATTGCGACCGCACCCGGCGTGGCGGCGATAGCGGTGATACGAGTCTCCGGTCCGTCGGCGATCAGCGTTGGTGACGGGTGTTTTCGGGGCCGGAGGAGGATCGAACGTGCGCGGAGCCAGTCGGTGTTGCACGGGATGATTGTTGACGATTCCGGGGAGATGGTGGACGAGGTGATGGTTGCAGTATTTCGTGCGCCGCGATCGTATACGGGGGAGGACGTAATCGAGATCAGTTGTCATGGCGGGGCGCTGGTTGTTGAGGAGATTCTGGACGTGGTTTGCAGGAGGGGGGCGCGGTTGGCCGTGCCGGGGGAGTTTACGCGTCGGGCGTTCTTGAACGGCAAGATGGATTTGTCGCAGGCCGAGGCGGTGATGGAGATGGTGAGTCTTCAGAGCAGAGCCTCTGCCAGGGTTGCGGTGGCGCAGTTGGAAGGAAAGCTCGGGAAGGCGGTCGGGGAATTGCGGAAGAGCCTGATCGATCTATGTGCGTTATTGGAGCTGGAGCTGGACTTCGCCGAAGAATCGCTCGAGCTCCTCGGCTCGGAAGAAACACGCCGTCGACTGGAGCTCGCCGCCGCCGAAGTCCGCCGGCTCGGCAGTACCTATGCGGAGGGAAAAAGGATCCGCGATGGTCTTAGCGTTGTTCTGACAGGGAAACCGAACGCCGGGAAGTCCTCGCTCTTCAACGCGCTGCTTAAAGAATCGCGCGCCATTGTCACGTCGATCCCCGGCACGACGCGCGATACTCTGGAAGAATCCATCGAGCTTAACGGTTATCTCTTTCGTCTTTCTGATACGGCGGGGATCCGACCCACCAACGACCCGATTGAAATCGAAGGTGTCGAGCGAAGCCTGCGGGCGAAGGCGGGGGCGGATATCGTTCTTGTTGTCGAGGATCCGGCAGACCCGATCGGTCAGACACAACTGCGCGAACTACGGGAGCAGCTCGATGAATCTCAGACGCTCCTTCGCGCTGTCAACAAGTGCGATCTTCTTAGCAGGGAAGATCGCGAGAGACGCGTAACTTCAGCGCACGACGATCCGCCTGTGATCCACCTCTCGGCGAAAACAGGGTGGGGGTTGCCCGATCTGGAGAAAACCCTCTGTCGGCTTGTTTCGGATGAGGAGAAGTCGAACAGAGAATCACTGCTCCTCACCAATAAAAGACATTATGAAGCGTTCAGAGCAGCGGCAGAGGTTCTGAAAAATGCTTTTGAGAATTGGGAGAAATTCCGATCGAATGAGCTTGCGGCAATCGATATTCGCGAGGCGGCGAATTGCCTGGGAGCGATTACGGGAGAGATCACATCTGAAGATATCCTGAATTCTATCTTTAGCAAATTTTGCATCGGTAAGTGACTTGATATCTTGGTTCGTCTCCCGGACTCCCCATCTCGCCATCCCCCCATCGCCCAAGGGCGTGTACGCGGGAGGATTTAGGTGGGGACGGCGGATTTGTTCCACGTGAAACATGAGGATAGTGAGTGAAGGCGGACGTAGTTGTGATCGGCGGCGGACATGCAGGCGTGGAAGCTGCCCTGGCCTCAGCGAGGATCGGGTGTGAAACGCTCCTCCTCACGATGGATGTCAATGCGATAGGTAGGATGTCCTGCAACCCCGCCATTGGCGGCACTGCCAAAGGTCAACTGGTCCGGGAGATCGATGCCCTTGGCGGGGAAATGGGAAAGATCGCTGATGCGACCGGGATTCATTTCCGGATGCTGAATACCTCCAAGGGGCCTGCAGTCTGGTCGCCTCGTTGCCAGAGCGACCGCGATTGGTACAGCCGGGAAGCGAAGAGAAGAATTCTGCAGCAAGAGGGATTGACGGTCCTCACTGATTCGATGGTCGATATCATCATCGAGCGGGGAGCGGTCGCAGGCCTCAGGACGTTGACCGGGAAAGAGGTGCACTGCAAATGCATCGTGCTTTGCAGCGGGACATTCTTGAACGGGCTCATGCATGTGGGCGAGCGCTCCACTGTCGGCGGCCGGTTCGAGGAGCCGGCCTCGAGCGGTCTGTCGGACCATCTGCGCGCCATCGGCTTTGTCGTGGGGAGATTGAAGACCGGAACACCTCCGAGGCTCGACCGATCAACCATTGACTTTGGCAGGACGGAGATGCAGCTCGCGGATCCGGAGCCCGTCCCTTTTTCTTTCCAGACAAAGCGCATCGAGAACCGTCAGATACCGATGTATCTGACCTATACGAACGAGAGAACCCATGCAGAGCTGCGCAAGGGGTTTGATCGTTCTCCGATGTTCACCGGTCGAATCAAGGGAATCGGTCCACGGTACTGTCCGTCCATCGAGGACAAGCTGAACAGATTTGCAAACCGCGATCGTCATCAGCTCTATCTCGAGCAGGAAGGGTATGAGTCAAGCGTCGTCTACGTAAACGGGTTTTCGACGAGTCTGCCGGAAGATGTCCAGAGAGCAGCGATTGTCACTGTCGCTGGTCTCGAAAACGTGAAGATGCTGCGCCCTGGCTATGCAGTGGAGTACGACTTTTTTCCACCGCACCAGGTGCGACATACGTTGGAGACAAAAAGCGTGGAAGGGCTTTTCTTCGCGGGACAGATCAACGGCACCTCGGGCTACGAGGAAGCTGCCGCGCAGGGACTGATCGCGGGAATCAACGCGGCGAGCAAAGTCAAGGGTCTTCCCGACTTCAGGTTGGAGCGGAGTGACTCCTACATCGGCGTTCTCATCGACGACCTCATCAACAAAAGCACAGACGAGCCGTACCGGATGTTCACCTCGCGGGCGGAATACCGTTTGCTCTTGAGGCAGGACAACGCCGACAGCCGGTTAATGCGCCGCGGTCACGCGCTTGGCCTGATACCCTCCTCCGCCATCGCGAGACTTGAAGAGAAGGAGCGACGTGTTCGGGCGGGCATTGCGGCTCTGAGATCCATTCGGATTCCGACAGCAGGGATCCTGGATGGGACGGTGGAATCGATGGATGTGGGGTACCAGCTTCTCAAGCGTCCCGAAGTAACTCTCAGAATGATCCTCGACAGTGCCACGGTTCGGACCGACGAAGCGCTGATGGTGTTGAAGATCGACAGTGAAGCGGCCCTTCAGGTTGAGACGGAGATCAAGTACGAAGGTTATCTGAAGCGTCAGGAAGAGGATGTCAGACAATTCCACAAGAGCGAAGGGATGAGCATACCGGAGTGGTTTGACTACCACGCATTGAGCTCGCTTTCTGCTGAGGGGAGGGAGAAGCTGTCCAAAGTCCGCCCGGCATCCATCGGTCAGGCGTCCCGAATCAGTGGCGTGACCCCTTCAGACGTGTCTGTATTGATGATCGCCCTCATGAGGTAATGTTCCACGTGAAACGTCCCCCCAAAGAGCCCCATTGATCCCGCCGGAAGACATTCGACTTGTCATTCAACGGGCGGGGATAGGTCTCGCCGACGGCCAGTGGGCGTTGCTTTCCGGGTACGCCGATGCTCTTCTCGAGGAAAACAGTGTCGTTAACCTCATTTCCAGGAAAGACGAGGAGAACATCTGGCGGAGTCATCTGCTTCACTCCCTTGCCTTGACAGCGGCGATCCCGTTGCCGTCCAGTGCGAAGATCCTGGACCTCGGGACTGGTGGAGGATTGCCGGGGATACCACTTGCGATCGTGCGTCCGGATCTCACGGTACATCTGGTCGATTCGATTCAGAAGAAGGTCCGGGCGGTTCAATCTATTGTGGAGAAGCTTGGACTCTCCAATGTCCGCGTCCACGCGGGGCGGGCCGAAGAGATGCACATTGAGAAGGGGGAAGGGTACCAGGTAATTGTCGCCCGCGCGGTTGCGCCGCTGGTCGATCTTTTGAAATGGACGACGAAGCTTTTCGACCGTCGGAACCGGATGACATGTCTGATTGAGGTTGAGGGGAAGGTGGAAGAGTTTCGGACGCCGTTCCTGGTAGCCATGAAGGGAGGAGAGTTGGAAGAGGAGATCAGTCGTGCGCGGGTACGGTATCCAGAGGTTCGGCCGGTGGTAGTTCGTTTCAAGGGGATTCCTCCGGGCTCGAGTCTGCTGGACGACAAGAAGATCATTGTTGTCCCACGATAATCATCTCACGCACCACTTATATCCGTTATTGCGAATGCCAGAAGAACTCTCTCGTACACTTGCCGGGCTCCTCACAGAACAGCGCAACCCGGCGTCGCGCGACCTCGACACCCGATCCGTCGAAGAGATCCTCCGTCTCATCAACGCACAGGACAAGCTCGTTCCTGTCGCCGTCGAAAGGGAAATCCCCTACATCGCGCAGGCTGTCGACATCGTCGTCGCTGCGTTCAGGTCGGGCGGGAGACTGATCTACGTCGGGGCCGGAACAAGCGGCCGCCTCGGCGTCGTCGACGCCTCGGAATGTCCGCCCACGTTCGGTGTGGATCCGGGCCTCGTCGTCGGCCTCATCGCGGGGGGCAAGGACGCGGTCTTCCGTTCCCAGGAAGGGGCCGAGGACAATGAAGCGAAGGCTGCGGAAGATCTTCGGGAGTTGAAGCTTTCCTCGCGCGATGTCGTCTGCGGAATTGCTGCCAGCCGCCGCACTCCCTACGTCGTTGCCGCCGTGAAGCATGCCCGATCCATCGGCGCGAAGACCTTGTACATTACGACGAACCCGCGGACCGAATTCGACATCCCGGTGGATGTCGCGATCTGTCCGGAAGTCGGACCCGAAGTCCTGATGGGGTCGACCCGAATGAAGTCCGGCACCGCACAGAAGCTCACCCTCAACATGATCACCACCACGGCCATGGTGAAGATGGGAAAGGTCTTTGAGAACATGATGGTGGACCTGCAGCTCACCAACAGAAAACTTGTCGAGCGCTCGCGCAGGATCGTCATGATGGCGACCGGTGCAGACTATCCGACCGCGGAACGGACGCTCGATGCCGCCGGCGGGCATGTAAAAACGGCGATCGTCATGATCCTTGGCGGCGTCGACGTATCCGCGGCGAAGGAACGGCTTGAAGAGGCCGGTGGGTTTGTTCGTCAGGCGTTGCAGAGCAAAGCGAAAATGTCATCGTAGCAGGTCGGCGTCAACCATATGCTTGCGCAACTTAAAGAGATCATTCGGGAGACCGGGACGTTCGGCGAGGTTGTCAGGACGATGTCCTCCTCCCCCGCACCGGGAGCGCCGTTCAGAGTCTCCGGCGTCGCCGGCTCGATGCTCGCGTTGCTTGTCTCCGCCTTGCGGGAGGAAACGGGAAAGAGCATCCTGCTCGTGGCGCGTGACCAGGATGCCGCCGAGCGCCTCAAAGATGACATCGCACTCTTGCTCTCGCACTCAGCGACAGCGCTCTTCTCGGGGGTGCATGCGCGGGGAAATGATCCCTCGCGTGATGCGGTGGATATTCAGGCGCTGCGTGCCGCCGCTCTTGATCCCGGCATCGTCATCGTAACGCATCCGCATGGTCTGGTCACCCCCGTTCCGTCGCCGGCCGAAGTTCGCGTCGATACATTGACGATTGAGGCGGGAGCAACGATGGAGCTCGGCGATGTCCGTATCGCGCTGAATCGTCTCGGATTCGAGCGGAAGGATTTCGTCGAAGCCCATGGCGACTTTGCCGTGCGGGGCGGCATCATCGATGTGTTTCCGTTCGGCAGCGACGCCCCGATCAGGATGGAATTTTCCGGCGATGTTGTCGAGTCGTTGCGGCAGTTCGACCCCCTTTCCCAGCGGTCCATCAAGGATCTTTTGATAGCCGTTATTGTGCCCGACCTCTACCGCACCAAGGAGGAAGGGCAGCCCCCGGAGAGCCGGCTGTACGAGTATCTTGCCCCCTCAACCCTGGTTGTTCTCGATGAGCCGGATGCCATCCGCCAGACGCTCGCCCACCCGTCGCCGTCGGGAATCGAGCCGCAGGACGCCGACGAAGCGCTGTCCGGCATCACACCCTTCCGACAGATCCACGTGACGGGGTTCTCCAGTGAAGGGACGGCGGACTTCCATGGAGTCAGCCAACCCTCGTTCAACGGAAGCGTGAGAATTCTCCGGTCCGGTCTTGCAGAGCTCTTCGAGAAAAACTTCCGCGTCATCATCCTTTGCGATGGCCATGGGGAGATGAACCGGCTGAAGGAACTCCTCGCCTCCCCCGATCCCACGGAGAACAGCGATACGGGAAGGACGGCGTTGGATCTCCAGCGCCTCGAATTCTCTCTTGAGTCACTCCATGCGGGATTCACCCTCCCGTCGCAGTCCCTTGCGGTCTTTACGGAACATCAGATCTTCGGCCGGCTCCGCCGGCGGGGCAAACGTCGTACGCCCCGCTTCAAAGGATTTTCTCAAAAGGAATTGCAGCAACTGAAGCGGGGAGACTATGTGGTGCACAGGGATTATGGGATCGGACGTTTCCTCGGGCTGAAACGCATTCAGGTCCGCAACGCCGAACAGGAAGTGGTTTCGGTGCAGTACGACGCAAACGACATGCTGTATGTGAACCTGAACTACATCAGCCGGCTTCAGAAGTATTCCTCGAAAGAAGGGCACCTCCCGAAACTCAATCGACTCGGCAGCAACGAATGGGACAAGCTGAAGTCGAGGGTCAAGGCGCGAGTGAAGGACATCGCGCGCGACCTGATCCGGCTGTACGCGAAGCGCAAGCACACAAACGGTCACGCCTTCTCCGCCGACACCCCCTGGCAGCATGAGCTTGAGGCGTCCTTCATGTATGAAGACACGTTCGACCAGGCGAGAGCCACCAAGGAGGTCAAGAACGACATGGAGTCGTCTGCTCCGATGGACAGACTGATCTGCGGCGATGTCGGCTTCGGCAAAACGGAGGTCGCAGTCCGCGCGGCGTTCAAGGCCGTCTCCGACGGCAAGCAGGTGGCGCTGCTGGTGCCGACCACGATCCTCGCGGTGCAGCACTATCACACGTTCATGGATCGGACGTCGCGGTACGCTGTCCGGGTCGACGTTCTGTCGCGGTTCAAAAGCAAGAAAGAGCAAACAAAAATCCTCTCGGACCTTCACGACGGGCGGGTGGACATTGTCATCGGCACGCATCGACTGCTTTCCAAGGACGTGCTCTTCAAAAACATCGGTCTCCTGATCATCGATGAAGAGCATCGCTTCGGTGTCGCCGCGAAGGAAAAACTCCGCATGCTGCGTTCCGAAGTGGACACGCTCGCGCTCACAGCGACGCCGATCCCGCGGACCCTGCACTTCTCGCTCATGGGCGCGCGGGATCTCTCGATCATCGCAACGGCGCCCCGCAACCGCCTTCCAATCATGACGGAAATCCTACAGTGGAATGACCGGCTGGTCCGTGAATCGATCATGCGCGAGCTCTCGCGCGGAGGGCAGGTCTATTTCGTCCACGACCGTGTCCATAACATGGATGAAATTCTCGATCGGCTGCGAGGACTCCTTCCGGGGGTGCGCATCCAATCCGCGCACGGCCAGATGCGTGCGCACGAGCTCGAAAACGTCATGATGAATTTTCTCGAACGGAAATTCGACGTGCTCGTCGCGACGAAAATCATTGAGTCCGGGTTGGACATTCCGAGCGTGAACACGATCATCGTGAACCGCGCGGACCGGTTCGGGATGGCGGAGTTGTACCAGTTGCGCGGAAGGGTGGGTCGATCGAACGTGCAGGCCTACGCCTATCTCATCACGCCGCCGATTTCCATGCTTCCCCGGTCGACGCTTCAGCGGCTCCAGGCACTCGAGGAATTCAACGAGCTGGGTTCAGGGTTCAATCTTGCGATGCGTGACCTCGAGATCCGCGGCGCGGGCAATCTCCTCGGCGGCGAGCAAAGCGGCTTCATCGAAACGATGGGATTTGAAACCTATACCCGTGTCCTGGAAGAGGCCGTCCAGGAACTCAAGGACGAAGAATTTCAGGAGCTCTTTCCGACCGAGCCGCACCTGCAAAAGAAGGAGGATGTGGTGGTCGAGGCGGATGTCAACGCGCTCATCCCCGAAGAATACATCGCGAATGACACCGAACGGCTCGCCACCTACCGTCGCCTGTACGGCCTGGAAAAAGAAGACCAACTCCGCGAGATCGCGGAAGAGCTTCTCGATCGTTTTGGCGCTCCCCCCCCCGAGGTCGAGCTCCTTTATTGCGTGGTCCGCATTCGGCTGGCAGCGGGAAGGATCGGGTTCCGTCGGGTGAGAATCGGCGAAAACGGGCTCGAAGCGGAATTTCCGCCGGAATCCGATACGCGGTTCTACGAGAGCGAGGACTTTCAACTTCTCATGACGGCGATCTCCCGGGGAAACGATGGGAGAAGCGGCCTGCGGCAGGAAGGGAGCACTCTCACATTTCGAGCGGCCTTTCCATCTCCCACTCAGCCGTCGATGCTTCTCTCCGATGCCCTTCAAATCCTCATCCGCCTTCTTCACAATATGGATTCCCTCCGTCTCTCCGTAACTGCTGAGAAGTAAGCCACTTCGCGCCAATTCTGACTTGACTTTGAAAGTCATTTCCCTATCTTATGGGGGGAGAAGTGGGGAAAAGTGGGTCTCCAGGACGTAAACTTTCCTACAAGGGGTGCGCGTACCCCTTTTTTGTCGAGGATGCATGTCTTCGTTCAAGGGTTCGTATCTGTATGCCGTTGACAGCAAGGGACGCATCAATCTCCCTGCGAAACTCCGGAAGTATGTTTCTCCGGAAGCCAATGACATTTTTGTTGTCACGCGCGGATACGACAACTGCATCTTCATCTACCCACTCGACGAATGGGTGAAACTTGAACAATCCATCCGTCAACTCTCCAGCACGAATCCGAAGCAGAGATTCTTCACGCGCACGCTCTGTCAATATGCCACCGAACTCCAACTCGACGGCCAGGCACGGCTGTCCATCCCTCGTGAACTTCTCCAGATCGCCGCACTCGAGAATGAAGCGCTGATTGTCGGCGTCCTCGAGCGCATCGAGATCTGGAATCCGAAAAAGTTTGAAGAGTATCAACAAGGGCAGCCTGAGAGTTACGAAACCGTCGCGCAGACGGTGTTCCCACAGTAGCGGCCGGCATGAAGACCCCGGAGGGACATCGCGCCGGGGACGAAACGTCCTCGTACCATATACCAGTTCTTTGTGAAGAAGTGACGAAGTTCCTCATGACCGACCGTGAAGGATTGTACGTTGACGGAACGACCGGCGGAGGGGGCCATGCAGAACGCTTGTGCAGGGTGCTTGAAGGGAACGGGGAGATGCTGTGTATGGACGCGGATGATGAAGCGCTGGAATCAGCGCGCGTGAAGCTCCGGGACTGTTCCCGGGCGAGCTTTGTCCGCGCAAATTTCCGGACGTTGCCGGCGACACTCTCCCGACTCTCCCCACGGCGTCCTGCCGGGATCCTGCTGGATCTGGGAGTCTCCTCCCACCAGATCGACACGGCCCGGCGCGGTTTCAGCTATCTGAACGACGCGCCGTTAGACATGCGCTTCGATCGGCTGCAGTCGTTCACCGCGAACGACGTGGTCAATACTTACGACGAGGCCCGGCTTGCCGACATTCTGTTCCGGTTCGGTGAGGAGCGGGCCTCGCGCGCCATTGCGCGGAGGATTGTCGCTGCGCGGCCGATGGCGACCACAGGCCAGCTGGCTGAAGCTGTCGAACGCGCCGTCGGTCACCATTTCCTGATGAAATCGCTCGCTCGCGTGTTCCAGGCGATACGCATCGAAGTCAACCAGGAACTCGACGCACTGCGCACGACGATCGAGGCCGGGGCGCGGCTCCTGGCCCCGGGCGGCCGTATCGCCGTCATTGCGTATCATTCACTCGAAGACAGGATTGTGAAGGAAGGGTTCAAGGAATTGTCGGCGACCTCGATTCCTTCCGGAAACAAGCTGGTACCCGACACACCGAAGATTCCCATGCTGCGCACACTGACCAAACGCCCGATTCTTCCGACGGACGAAGAACAGCGCGCCAATCCGCGTTCGCGCAGCGCAAAGCTCAGAGTCGCAGAACGAATTCCCGATTCATCGTCCGCGTCCTCGGTCCCCCATGAGTGATGACATCAAAGAGTTGCTTGGGCGCGCGAATGCGCAACAGCGCGAAGAGCGGAAGCCCGCCCCGGAGCACCGGTACATCTACGGAGGCGAGAAGCGCAGCTCCGTCTCCGCCGGCCCGTCACCCACGCGTCCGAACCGGCGCGTGACGCGCCACCGGTTCTCGACGTTCAATACGATTCTGATTCTTTTCGGCGTTTCGCTTGTGATCGTTTTGTATGTCAATAATATCCTGACGATCGATCTGCTGGCGTCCGACATCGGAAAACTCCAGACGCGCTACGCGGCAATCCAGAATACGAATGCCGCGCTCCAGGCGGAGATCAACCGGAAATCGTCATGGGATCGCATCGGCCGTACGGCGACGGAACAGCTCGGGCTCGTGTTTCCGAAGGAGCAGCCGCAGGCGTTCGACATTGATCAGTCTGCCTTGGACAGAGTGACGAACCGGTAATGGACCCGCATCGATCAACGCAACGCCGCGAGTCGGCAACGCACCAGGACCCCGCGACAAATGCCATCGTGGATATCCGGCGACGAATGATGTGGGTCAAGATCGTCCTGATGGTCGCATTCGTCGTCGTGGTCTTCCGCCTCATTCAAGTCCAGGTGTTCGAAGCGAGGACGTTTCAGGAAATTGCCAGGCATCAATCGGAAGTGCCGGTTCCGCTGCCGGCAGCCCGCGGAAACATCTACGACCGGAACGGCACGCTGCTCGTCTCGAACACCATGACGGTTTCACTTGCCGCGGACCCGAAGCTGCTGGGTTCGGATGAAGGGACGCTGGTCTTGCGGTTGACGAAGGTGTTCAATCATCCGCGGGGATATTATCTCGACAAACTTGACGAAGGACGCAGGTTCGTCTGGCTCGAACGGAGAGTGAGTCCCCCGGTCGCACGGGAAGTCACGGCGTCGAACCTCGACGGTCTCATTCAGCTCGATGAACCCCGTCGCCTCTATCATTACGAACAGGTGGCGGGACAGGTCATCGGATTGACGGATGTCGACAACAAGGGGCTGAGCGGGCTCGAGCTCGAATGCAACGATGCCCTGCAGGGTCATGACGGCTATATGGTGATGCGCCGGGATGCCCTCGGTCGAAGAAGACCGTCAGTGGACAATCCGCGCGTCGATCCCGTCAACGGCCATGGCATCGTTCTCACCATCGACGTCGGCTATCAGGCGATCGCCGAAGAAGAGTTGCGGAAAGGGGTGGAGAAGGCAAAGGCGGATGGCGGTATCGTGATTATGCTCGATCCGGCCACGGGCGAAATCCTGGCCATGGCGAGCCTTCCGGGATTGGATCCGAATGATCCCGCATCGGCGACGCTCGAATCGATGAAGAACCGGGCGATCATGGATATGTTTGAGCCGGGCTCGGTGTTCAAAGTCGTCGCCGCATCCGCCGCGATCGAGAACCATCTCGTTGCACCGGAGCAGCGCTTCTCGGCGGAGAACGGGGCGTACCACATTCCCATCGGCAAGGGCAAGTCGAGGACCATTAATGACACCCATCCGTACGGGATGCTCAGTTTCCGTGAGGCGGTCGAGTTTTCGAGCAATATCGTGTTCGCCAAGATCTCCAATATCATCGGCGCGGAACGCTTGTACACGATGGCGCGGAACTACGGCTTCGGGATTGAAACGGGTATCGACCTGCCGGCGGAAGTCCGCGGAGAATTGAAACGCCCCGATGCCTGGTCCGGCACGACGCTGAACTCGATGTCCTTCGGGTATGAAGTGGGTGTCACGCCGATCCAGATTGCCTGCGCCTACGCCGCAGTGGCCAACAACGGGATCCTGATGAAACCGTACATCATCCGTCAAATTCTGGATGACCGCGGACAGGTGATGGTGGAGAAGAAACCCGAGGAAATCAGGAGGGTCGTCTCCAAGGAAACGGCGAAGATGCTGACGTCATTCTTCGAAGGGGTCGTCGAACACGGAACCGGCGTCGGCGCAAAACTCTCCAATGTCGCCGTGGCGGGAAAGACCGGGACTTCCAGAAGATACATCGACGGAAAATATGAGACGGGAAATTTCACCGCGTCGTTCGTCGGCTACTTTCCCGCGGACGATCCGAAAGTGGTGTGCCTGGTCATGCTCGATCATCCCCGCATGGGCGGTTATACCGGTGGAACGCAAAGCGCTCCCATCTTCAAAGAGATCGCGCAGAAAGTCTTTGCAACCTCCGCCCGGTTCGAGCGAAGGGACAATCCCGCGCTCGCAGACAAGGGGTACGTCGTGCCGGATGTCACCATGCTGACCGTCGATGCGGCCCGGGCGATCCTCACGGGCCAGGGGTACGATGTCTCGGTGGAGGGGAACGGCGATATCGTCACGAAGGAGCAGCCCGAGCCCGGCACCCATGTCGAAAAAGGAGCGGATGTCCGGCTGGTCGCCAATGCCGGCAAAGCGGCTTCGTTGCAGGCGGGGATGACGGTCGTCCCGGATCTGCGCGGCCTTTCGATGCGTCGGGCGATGAACCGCCTTGCGACCAATCAACTCGACGGCGCGTTGATGGGCTCGGGCGTGGTGTCCGCCCAGAGTCCCTCGGCGGGGACGCAGGTTCGACCGGGTTCGCGTGTTCTCGTGCGATGCGCACCGCGACATTTGCCGGGATTCGTGAACTAAGGCTCGGCCCTCAGGAATTGCATTCATGGTCTTGGCAGAACTGTTGAAGGGTGTTCAGGTCATCAAACTCTTCTCCGCGTATTTCGGGAAGATGGCGCTGACGCAGGACATCTCCGTCAGCAGCATCCAATATGATTCGCGGAAGGTGGGAAGGGAAGATCTGTTCGTGGCCATCCGTGGAACAGCAACCGATGGTCATGCGTATCTGGGACGCGCGATCGAGCAGGGCGCCATCGCCGTTGTGGTTCAGGATGACGCGGCGTTGCCCGATCCCTACTTTCTGCATGCCAACGTTTTCAAGATTCTCGTTCCTGATTCGCGGCTCGCGCTCGCGCAGATAGCGGCCAACTACTACGGCCATCCCTCGGACGCACTGACCGTTGTCGGCGTTACGGGGACGAATGGAAAAACGACGACCACCCACATCATTCGCTCGATCCTTGAACGGTCGGGGAGGAAAACGGGGCTGATCGGGACCATCGCGTATCACACGGGGGCGGCCACGGTGCCGGCCACGCACACGACGCCGGAATCGCTCGAACTCAACGCCTTGCTCCGGCGGATGTGCACCGAAGGGTGTACCGCGGCGGTCATGGAAGTTTCATCGCACTCGCTGGCGCTTCACCGGGTGGAAGGGCTGCAGTTTGCCGCGGGCGTGTTCACGAATCTGACGCAGGATCATCTGGATTTCCACCATACGATGGATGAATACTTCCAGGCAAAACGAAAACTGTTCCTGGGGCTCGGTGCCGATGCATGGGCGGTGGTGAACCGGGATGATCCGCGCGGGAACACCATGGCGGAAGGATCGGCGGCCCGGGTGTTGACGTACGGTGTCAAAGCGGGAGCCGATGTGGTCGCGGAGAATGTCACGATGAGCGTGAGCGGCATATCGATGGTGTTGCGGTACGGCGGCAATCGTGTTCCCGTGCGCACCCGGCTGACCGGTCGTTTCAATGTCGAAAACCTCCTTGCCGCATCGTCCTGTGCTTTCGCCCTCGGGATCGCCCCGGAGATCGTCGCGGAGGCGATCGAACACCTGGAGCCGGTGCGGGGCAGGTTCGAAAAGATTCCCCTGCCCGGGGGCCGGAGCGTTGTCATCGACTACGCGCATACGCCGGACGCCCTCGAGAAATGCCTGCTCGCGATTCGCGAACTCCTTCCCGAGGGGGAGCATGGAAGGATCATCACCGTTTTCGGATGCGGCGGCGACCGGGACCGGACGAAGCGGCCGATCATGGGATCGATTGCCGCCCGGTTAAGCGATGTCACGATAGCGACGTCCGACAATCCGCGGACGGAGGATCCCGAGAAGATTCTCGACGATGTTTTCTCGGGGATTCCCGCGGAAGCGCAGGCCCGGAGGTTCGCCGATCGCCGCGTTGCGATCGAGAACGCGCTCAAGGAAGCCCGCAAAGGAGACATCGTTCTTCTTGCAGGCAAGGGCCACGAGGATTACCAGGTCATCGGAACCACGAAGGTGCACTTCGACGATCATGAAGAAGTGCAACGCTGGATCACAGAGTAGGGAACGACAGCGCGGTGCGACTTTCAGCAAGGGATATTGTCCGTCTGCCCCATGAGGATGAACGCTCCTTCGCTTCTCTGCGGGGGCGCTCCTTCACCGGCGTTTCCTCGGATTCCCGGTCTGTGTCTCCGGGGGATCTCTTCGTCGCGCTCCGGGGCGCACGGTACGACGGTCACAAATTTGTCGACGGCGCATACGAGCACGGCGCCCTCGCAGCGATCGTCGACAGGACGGGTACCGGCGCGGTGCGATCGAGCATCCCGCTGATGATCGTCGACGACACGACGAAAGCGTACGGGGCGCTCGCCATGATGTACCGCCTGAAATTCAAAATCCCCGTGCTCGGAATTGCCGGCAGCAACGGGAAGACCACAACAAAAGAGATGATCGCCGCCGTGCTTTCCACAAAATACGCCGTGGTGAGCACCGAGGGAAATCTGAACAACCATATCGGTGTCCCGCAAACGCTTCTCAGGATCGAAAAACGACATCAGGTTGCGGTGGTCGAAATGGGTACGAATCACCCCGGCGAGCTCGAGCTCCTGTCCTCGATCGCGCAGCCGTCCATGGGATTGATTACGAACATTGGAAGAGAACACCTCGAGTTTTTCGGCACTGTTGACGGGGTCGAACAGGAGGAGGCGACGTTGTTTCGCATGTTGCCGGCGACCGGCGCGACGGCGTTCGTGAACGACGACGACGCGCGCGTCAAGCGGAGAACGCCGCAGCATGTCCGGAGTGTGACGTACGGGATGACCGGCGGTGCGAAGTTCCGCGGCAGGATTGTCGGGTACGCAGCGTCGGACTGCGCCGTCCTGGAGGTTTCGGGCGGCACAGTGCGAAAGCCGCTCCGCATCGCGCTCGGCATTCCCGGAGATCATCATGCCCACAACGCGCTGGCAGCGGTGGCAGTCGGTGCGACATTTCGCGTGCCCGGCGCCTTGATGAAATCGGCTCTGGAGAACTTCCGACCCGCAGGGAAGCGGATGGAAATCCTGAAAGTCGGCGGAGTCACGATTCTTAACGACACCTATAATGCGAACCCCGACTCGATGCTGGCGGCGCTCCGGACTCTCGTGGCGTCCCGCAGCGGCGGGAAATGCATCGCAGTTCTCGGGGACATGCGTGAGCTGGGCGATCGGAGCGCCGAAGAACACGCGGCGATCGGTCTCGAAGCCAAGGCACTGGGGATCGAATACCTCTTGACGATCGGGGAGCAGGCGCGCCGGATTCACGATGCGTTCGGCAAGGAAGGGGCATTCCACTATGAGCAGAAGAACGCGCTGGCCGAGTACCTCGCGGAGCTGGTCTCGGACGGTGATATCGTTCTCGTCAAAGCGTCGCGAGGAGTGCGGTTGGAGGACGTGGTGACGTTTCTGGCATCGCGGCTCGAGTCGACTGTCCCCCGATACAGTCAATCCCGATAGGAAGGCATCGATGCTGTATCACATCCTCGACTTTTTTGAGCGCCTGTATCACCCGCCGGGATTCGGCGTTGTGCATTATCTGACCTTCCGCGCGGCGGCGGCGGCGATCACGGCGCTCGTGATCGCCTTCTGGCTGGGACCGAAGATCATTCATATTCTCCGGGACAAGCAGATCGGCGAGGCGGCGAAGGTGGAGGCGCCGAAGACGCATCTCGCGAAAGCCGGGACGCCGACCATGGGCGGGTTGATCGTCCTCTCGGCTCTGGTGGTGCCGACACTGCTCTGGGCGAACCTGTCCAACATGTACGTCGTGCTGATGGTGTTCGTGACGGTCGCGCTCGGCGCGGTCGGGTTCCTGGACGACTATTTAAAAGTGGTGAAGAAGAAGCCGAAGGGGCTGATCGGGAGGTACAAGATCGTCGGCCAGGTGTTGGTGGGCCTCATTGTCGGGAGCATCATCTATTTCTTCCCGCAATGGATCGACCAGGATCTCTGGAAGCTCAGTTCGTCGACCACTGTTCCGTTCTTCAAGCATTTTGAATTCGATTTCGGACGACTCTACATCCCTCTCGTCGTGTTCATCATCACGGCGATGTCGAACGCGGTGAACCTGACGGACGGACTCGACGGTCTCGCGATTGGAATCGTGGGGATTGTTGGATTGACCCTTGGTGCCATCAGTTACGTTTCGGGGAACATCGTGTGGAGCGAGTATCTGACGATTCCCTACCTCCGGGGAAACGGCGAGCTGGTCGTCTACTGCGCGGCACTCGCGGGGGCGTCGATGGGCTTTCTCTGGTTCAACGCGTATCCCGCGCAGGTCTTCATGGGGGATACCGGATCGCTGGCACTGGGCGGCGCTCTCGGCGCGCTGTGCGTCCTCATCAAGAAGGAACTTCTTCTCCCAACGCTCGGAGGAGTGTTCGTGGCGGAGACCCTTTCGGTGATCATCCAACGGTTGTATTTCAAATACACGAAGAAGAAATACGGCGCGGGGAGAAGAGTGTTCAAGATGGCGCCCCTTCACCATCATTTTGAGATGCTGGGATGGTCCGAGCCAAAGATCGTGACGCGGTTCTATATCGTCGCGGTTCTGATGATGATCCTGAGTCTGGCAACGTTCAAAGTGCGATAGGCATGAGTCCGAGGACGGTCGAAGGTAAGCGGGTCAGTGTCATCGGCGCTGCACGGAGCGGAAGAGCGATCGCCGCGCTTCTGGTGCGCAAGGGGGCGAGGGTGTTTGTCAGCGACCGTGCCCCGGAAGAGCGTATGCAGGAGGCCGCAGGGGAGTTTCGTTCTTTGAATATCCAGGCCGAGTTCGGCGGCAACAGCGAGCGCGTTCTCGAAGCGGACCTGATCGTCGTCAGTCCGGGGGTGCCGTCGGATCTTCCCGTGCTGCGCGAGGCGGTCACCCGCGGGATCACGGTGGCAAGCGAACTGGAAGCAGCATCGTGGTATTGCCGGGGAACCGTTGTCGGGATTACCGGGACGAACGGGAAGACGACGACAACCACGCTGGCGGGAACGCTTCTCAAGGACGCGGGACTCAACGCGGTCGTGGCGGGGAATATCGGCACGGCGTTCTCCGAGGTGGTCGAAACCGTCGATCGCGCAACCACCGCCGTCCTCGAAGTGTCGAGTTTTCAGCTGGACTACTGCATCGATTTCCGGCCGCAGGTGTCGGTCCTGCTCAATATTACCCCGGACCACCTCGACCGGTATGAGCACTCGTTCGAACGATACAGCGACGCGAAGACGAAGATCTTCATGAAACAACGGAAAGGCGATACGCTCATTTATAATCTCGACGACGCGGAGACGGTCAGACAGGTCGAAACGAAAGCCCCGGGCGATGTTCGCCGGCTCCCGTTCAGCGTCGAACGTCGACTCGAAGAAGGAGCGTGGGTGGAAAGCGGCCGGCTGGTCACGAGTGTCGCGGGCAAGCGATCCACCGTCGTACCGATCGCCGGCATCGGCATCCCCGGCGTTCACAATCTGGCCAACGCCATGGCGGGCACGCTGGTGGCGACGGTTCTTGGATCGGCGCCGGGTTCCCTCGCAAAGACGCTTGAACGCTTCAAAGGCGTGGAGCACCGGCTCGAATTCGTCCGGGAATTCCGCGGCGTGCGGTATGTCAACGACTCGAAGGCAACGAACATCGACTCGGTCTGGTACGCGCTGCAGAGCTTCGACCGGCCGATCGTGCTTATTCTCGGAGGGCGCGACAAAGGGAACGATTACGCGCGGCTCTACGATCTGGTCCGAAACCATGTCCGCGCAATCGTCGCGATCGGCGAATCGTCAGGGAAGGTCGTCAAGGCCTTCACCGGAATCCGGTCCGTCGATACGGCAGAGAATATGGAAGACGCGGTGGATCTTTGCATGCGCCGGGCTCAGCCGGGCGATGTCGTTCTCCTGTCGCCGGCCTGTGCGTCGTTCGATTGGTTCGACAACTATGAGCATCGCGGAAAAGTGTTCAAGAACATCGTGATGGAGCTTCACTGAGAGCCGATGGCGAAGGGGCAGCGGAATCATATCGACATTCTGACGCTTCTCGGCGTCCTGGCGCTGATGGCGCTCAGTCTCGGCGTCGTCTACAGCGCAAGCTCGACCTATGCAATGATGCGGTGGGGGGAAAGCGACCGTCTCCTCGAACGCCATGCCATCAAGGTGCTGTCCGGATTTATTCTCCTGTTCGCGGCAATGCGATTCGACTATCACAAACTCCGAAAACTGACCAAGCCCGTCCTGATCCTCCTGGTGGGTGTCCTCGGGGTTACCCTGCTGCTTGGAGGGGAAGTCAACGGCGCTGCGCGATGGCTCCGGCTGGGCGGGTTCGGCATTCAGCCGTCGGAGTTCGCGAAGTTCGCACTCATCTTTCACCTGGCCGTGCTGATCTCGGAAAAGAAGGAGGCGATCAAAGAGTTCAAGTTCGGGCTCCTTCCCCTCCTCATCTGGATCGGTCTGGTGAGCGCCCTCGTGCTGAAGCAGCCGAATTTCAGCACCGGTGCAATGATCCTCGTTCTCAGTTTTCTGATGCTGTTTATCGGCAGGGCGAAGGTGGGGCATATCGCACTCATCTTCGCGTCGCTGATCCCGCTCCTCGGGATCTACATGATGAGCGCACCGTACCGTGCTCAGCGCATCATGAGCTATCTCGGCCATGGATCGGAGAGTACGGGGAGAATGAATTACCAGGTGTGGCAGGGGATCATCGGATTCGGCAACGGAGGTCTGTTCGGCGTGGGTCCCGGGCTCAGCCGGCAACGCGACCTGTTTCTCCCGGAGTCCTACGGCGATTTCGTCTTTTCCATCGTGGGGGAAGAATACGGACTGATCGGGACCGTGCTCGTGATGGGGATCTTTCTTCTCATCATGTTGCGGGGGATGAAAATCGCGCGCAATGCACGGGATGAGCTGGGGCGCTGCCTGGCGATCGGCATCACGGCTGCGGTGACGCTCTATGCCGTGATCAACGCCGCGGTGACACTGGGCATTCTCCCGACCACCGGGTTGCCCATGCCGTTCGTCAGCTATGGCGGGTCATCGATCCTCGCCTCGTCGTTCGCGATCGGCGTGCTGCTCAACATCTCGTCGCAGACAGACATGCACCCAAGAATCGTCACGGCAAAAGCCGCCGCCAAGGTACAGCAGCCGGCAGTGGGAAGTGTGTATTGATGGCGGCAGAGAGCGCTCAACGGCCGAGGATTGTCGTTACCGGCGGAGGGACAGGCGGGCACCTCTATCCCGCGCTGGCAATCGCAGGAGAAATTCAACGTCGGCGGGAGGACATTGAAATTGTATTCATCGGGACCGCCGGAAAAATCGAAGCGCGCGTTGTCCCCCGGGAAGGGTACCGCTTCGAGACGATTTGGATCAGCGGGTTCCGGAGAACGTTGCGCTGGTCGTTGTTCCTGTTCCCGCTGAAGGTCTGCGTTTCCCTGGTGCAGTCGTGGTTCGTGCTCCGGCGATTGCGTCCTTCCGTGGTTGTCGGGACCGGGGGATATGTCTGCGGACCGCCGGTGTTTGTGGCTTCCCTGCTCGGGATTCCGGCGATCCTGCAGGAACAGAACAGCTATCCCGGAGTGACCACGCGGTTGCTCGCGAAACACGCAGCCGTGGTCTTCATCTCGTACGAAGAGTCACGGCGATACCTGCCGGCAGCCGCGAAGACCGTGCTCGTCGGAAACCCGGCGCGGTCATCGGTCGGCAATGCCGGCCGGGAGGAAGCGGCGACGTTCTTCAGGATCCGGTCGGGCGCAGCGACAGTATTGATATTCGGAGGGAGCCTGGGCGCGACGTCGATCAACCGGGCGGTGCAGCAGGCCTTGCCGGAACTGCTCGGAGAAGAGAATCAACTGTTATGGCAGACCGGCGAGCGGGACGTCGATGCGGCGAAGGCGGCCGTCCGGAATCTGACGCCGGAACAACAGGAGAGAGTGCGCGTGCTCGCATTTATCGATCGCATGGATCTTGCGTACGGCGCAAGCGATCTCGCGGTCTGCAGGTCGGGGGCTTCAACGCTCGCCGAGCTTGCCCTCGCAGGCTTGCCCGCCATTCTCGTTCCGTATCCGCATGCGGCGGCCGATCATCAGACCGAGAACGCGAAGGCCGTCGCTGCCCAGGGAGCCGCGCTGATTTGCGCGGACAGTGAGATCGCCTCCAAGCTCGGCGGCCTGCTTAACGGGCTCCTGATCGACAAGGCCGGCAGGGCTTCGATGGCGCAACGGATGCGGTCGCTCGCCCGGCCGGACGCCGCGGCGATGATCGCGGAAACAGTGATCGGTTATGTACAGGACGCCAATGGCTGACCAGAGCAAGACCTTCAAATACAAACTCGATTTTTACTATCAGTCCGCGCTGATCTATGTCGGGACCCTCATCGTGTACGGCGGGATCCGCGGAAGCTTCATCGAAAAGAAATTCGAATACGTCCTGGATGATCCGCTGGTCTATGTGATCGTCTTCTTTGTCCTGATGTCGATTGTGACGCTGTTGCTCAATCTCGTCCGCAACCGCCGGCTCATCGTCTCGACCGATGCGATCATTTTCAAACACCGGTGGCACGAACGGACGATCAAGGTCGGCGATATCGAATGGATGCACATCGGAAGAGAGTCGCGTGTCCAGACGAGCGGACGATTCCAGGTGATTGTCTTCAAGCTGAAAGGACGCCGGCGCGTGTTTCGGATCCGGGTGGGACGGTATGAGCACGACCGGGAACTCGTTGCGGAGATGAACCGGATCGCCGCACTCGTGCCCCGGAGGAAGAAGCGACGCTGGCAGGCGCCGCGGTTCACCGACCGATAACGTAGGAATCAGGGTTCAGGGATCAGAAATGTTTTCATCAATTAAGAAACTCCACTTCGTCGGCATCGGCGGCATCGGGATGAGCGGCATCGCGGAGATCCTCATCGATCAGGGGTTCACGCTGACCGGATCGGACCGCGCCGCGTCGGAAAACACCGAGCGCCTCGCAACGCTGGGCGCGCACGTCTATATCGGCCACGCGGCCGCGAACGTGGAGCCGGATGTTGATGTCCTCGTCTTCTCTTCTGCGGTTCCGCCGGACAATCCCGAACTGGTCGAGGCGCAGCGGCGTAACATCCCGGCCATCCGCCGGGCGGAAATGCTCGCGGAGGTCATGCGGCTGAAGTACGGCATCGGCATTGCCGGGACGCACGGAAAGACGACGACCACGACCATGACCGGCCTCGTGCTCATGGAGGGAGGGATCGATCCGACCGTGATCGTTGGCGGACGCGTGAATCTGCTTGCCCGTTCGAACGCCCGGCTGGGGAAAGGCGAATTCATCGTCGTCGAGGCCGACGAGTATGACCGGTCGTTTCTTTCGCTGACGCCGACGATTGCCGTGTTGACAACTCTGGAGACCGACCATCTCGATTGTTATCGCGACCTGGAGGATATCAAGGCGGCGTTCGTGCAGTTCGCCGGCAAGGTCCCCTTTTACGGGTTTGTCGTTCTCTGTCTCGATGAGCCCGCGCTCCAGGAGATCATGCCGAAAATCAGGAAGAAGATCGTGACGTACGGGTTCAACGGCCAGGCGGATCTACAGGCCGTGGATGTGGTTCACAAGGAGAACACGACGACCTTCACCGTTCTTCGCAAAGGCAACGATCTCGGAGCGATCGTTCTCCATGTCCCCGGGCGGCATAATGTCCTGAACGCCCTCGCCGCGATCGCGGTCGGACTGGAGATGCAGGTGCCGTTTGCGACGATCAAGCGCGGAGTGGAGAAATTCACCGGCGTGTTCCGACGCTGGGAGGTCAAGGCGGATGTGCACGGGATCACGGTCATCGACGATTACGCGCACCACCCGACGGAGATCAGGGCGACGCTGCAGGGGGCAAAAGGAGGATGGCGCAGGCGGGTCGTCTGCGTCTTTCAACCGCATCTGTACTCGCGGACGAGAGACTTCTATGAAGATTTCGGGCGGGCGTTCTTCGATGCCGATGTCCTGGTCCTCACCGATGTCTATCCGGCGCGCGAAGAGCCCATCCAGGGAGTGACGGGGGAACTGATCGCGAATGCCGCAAAGGATTTCGGGCATAAACAGGTCCACTACGTTCCGGACAAGACAAAGATCCCGGCCTTCCTTGCGTCGATCGCAAGGAAGGGCGACATGATCATTACGATGGGAGCGGGAGACATCTGGAAATTCGGTGAGGAATTTGTCGCCGGCCTGAAGGCAGGGAAAACATGAATGACAGAGAAACGCCGGTCGACGAGAGAAAACATCTCCGCCGGAAAGCGGCGCTGCTCATGCTCGTCGCGATCGCCGTCGTGATCACGGCATGGGAGGCGAACGCGTGGAAGAACAACGTCGGGATCAAAGATATCCGCGTCAGCGGAACGCGCCTCCTCGCAGCGCAGGACCTGGTGGCCCTCGCAAACATCGACAAAGCACAAAAGCTCTATAATGTGGATGTCGATGCGGTCCGGCGTCGGGTGGCGGCAAATCCGTTTGTGGAGACAGCCTCGGTCATTCGCGATGTGCGCGGCAGCATCACGCTTCTCGTTCACGAACGGGTGCCGGTTGTCGCTGTGGTGGGCGAGAAGACGGTGTACCTGGACGATAGTGCCCGGGTGTTGCCGCCCGTGAAATCGGCACAAGTGCTCGACCTGCCGCTGCTGACGGGAAGCATGCCGGCGGAGGAATTCGTTCCGGGAAAGAAGGTGCACAACGCCGCCGTGCTGCGCGCGCTCGCGTTGCTCGACACGGCCCGGGCGTTTGGCGACGACCTTTACCACAGGATTTCGGAAGTGCACATTACCGACGACGGCGGGCTTCTGTGTTACACCGCCGAATCCGGCATTCCCGTGGCGTTCGGACATGGCGGCGTCGCCGTGAAGCTCGCCAAGCTTGACGGCTTCTGGAAAGAATTTGTCGCCCGTGAAGGCGCGCAGGCACTGGAATATGTCGACCTGCGATTCAATGATATTGTCGTTGCACGCTGGAATCAGCAACAGGAACTTGCATTGCACGAGAGGGAAAACCCATGATGAACCACATTGTCGGTCTCGACATCGGTACGACTAAAGTGTGCGCCGTGGTGGCCGGCACGGATGAACAGGGTCGTGTTCACATCCTTGGAGTGGGTCGCAGCCCCTCGGACGGCATGAACCGCGGAGTGGTCACGCACATCGACAGGACCACGAACGCGATCGCCACCGCCATTACGGAAGCCGAGGCGCAATCGGGAGTGCACATCCAGAGTGCGATCGTCGGGATCGCGGGTGATCACATCCAGAGCTTCCAGAGCCGCGGGGTGGTGAGCATCAGCAGCGCGGAGCACGAAGTCACCCAGGCTGACATTGACCGGCTGATCGAAGACACGAAGCGCCTCTCCCTCCCGTCCGACAGGAAAATCATCCATGTCATCCCGCAGGAGTTCATCGTGGACGGCCAGGACGGCGTGTATGATCCTCTCGGGATGAGCGGCATACGCATGGAAGCCAGCGTGCATATCATTACGGGACTCGTGAGCGCCGCGGAAAACATTTACAAATGCGTCCAGCGGGCGAACATCGAAGTGTCCGATATGGTGCTTGAGCCCCTCGCCTCCAGTTACGCTGTTCTCGATGACGAAGAAAAGGAGGTCGGCATCGCATTGCTCGATATCGGCGGCGGCACGACCGACCTTGCCGTGTTCGAGGAACGGACGATCCGGCACACCGCCGTGATCGGCATTGCCGGGAAAAAAGTCACGGACGACATTCGTAAAGTCCTGGGGGTCCTCAATGATCAGGCAGAACGCCTGAAGCGCGAGTACGGCTGTGCCTATGTCCCCGCCGTTCCGCAGGCAGACCCCATCGTGCTGCCGGGCGTCGGCGGACGCGCGCCGATCGAAATCGATCGGACGCTGCTGGCGAGGATCATTCAACCGCGCATGGAGGAGATCCTGGAGATCGCGGGGATGGAAATCAAGCGTTCGGGGTATTCCAAACATTTGTCCGGCGGCGTCGTCCTCACCGGAGGCGGCGCGCTGATCAGGGGGACCGCAGAGCTCGCCCGGGATGTCCTTGGCATGCCGGTGAAGATCGGCATTCCGTCGGGATTTTCCGGTGGCCTGCTCCGCGAGATCGAGAACCCGGCATATGCAACGGCTGTCGGACTGGTCTATCATGGACTGCGCTATGCCGGTCATCCTTCGGCAAGCGAGAGGCCCTCGACCAGTGCAAAGAAGAAAACATCGGTAAAAGGAATTACGAACCGCGTGCGTGAATGGTTCGACCAGCTCTAATGCAAAAAATCACATTATCACTAGAAGGAGGAATCCCGTGATCGAACTGGACCATGGTTTCGATCGTGGAGCAAAGATCCGTGTCGTCGGCGTCGGCGGTGGCGGCGGCAATGCGATTTGCAGCATGATCAAAAAGGGCCTGCAAGGCGTCGATTTCTTCGCGATCAACACGGACCTTCAAGCGTTGGAGCGAAATGCCGCGCCCAACAAGATCCAGGTCGGAAAAAATCTCACCCGCGGGCTCGGCGCAGGCGCTGATCCTTCCATCGGCCATCGGGCTGTTGAGGAGGACAGGGATGAAATCACCCGCGCCCTTTCAGGAAGCGATATGGTGTTCATCACCGCAGGCATGGGCGGCGGTACGGGAACAGGCGGGGCTCCTCTGGTGGCGAACATCGGCAAAAGCCTCGGTGCCCTTGTCGTCGGGATTGTGACCCGTCCGTTCAACACGGAAGGGAAGAAGCGCAATGCCCAGGCCGATGCGGGAATCGACGAGCTCCGGAAACAGGTCGATACCCTGATCATTGTGCCGAACCAGAAACTCCTTTCGATTGTCGACCGGCATGTTCCGATGACTGTTGCGTTCGACATGGCGAATGATGTTCTGTACGGCGCTACCCGCGGGATCGCCGAGCTGATCACGGTGCCGGGATATATCAATGTCGACTTCGCCGACGTGCGGACCGTGATGCGGGAGATGGGCGACGCGGTCATGGGAACAGGGATTGCCAAAGGCGAGAACCGCGCAACCGAAGCCGCGCACGCGGCGATCTCGAGCCCGCTGCTCGACGACATTTCCATCGCCGGCGCCCAGGGCCTCCTGGTGAATATCACCGGCCCGGCGGACATGGGTATGGTGGAGATGGAAGAAGCCGCGGGGATCATCACGAGCGCCGCTGGCGATGACGCGAACGTGATCCTCGGTGCCGTGGTCGATGAGAACATGTCCGACGAGATGATGGTGACCGTCATCGCGACGGGTTTCAACCGGAAACAGGGAGTCGGGACGCAGACGCGGACGTCGCTGGTGAACAGGAATTCGAATCCGGTGGTCGAGCGGGTTCCTTCCGGCACCTACGATCTGAAGAAGCTGGATCCTCCCGCTGTCACGCGGAGAGGGATCGAGCTTCCCAACGTGCAATCGCTTTCCGGCGTGGACCACGAACGTGCGGAACGGATCGACAAGAACGATCCGGAGAAGCCGGCGTTTCTCCGCAAGATTATGGACTAAGATAGAATTTCATTAGTCAATAGTCAGTGGACCCTAGTTCCGTCCCGCCTTCGGCGGGACGAGACCTCGTCTCGAACTCTGTTCGAGACGGGCGATAGTCAACATGAACGTTATTGCGGGTCGCTAACACCAATTGGCGGTGGCACGCAATGACGTTCTACGTTCTTTTCTCCGCCGCGATACCGTCCTTCCCATGCGCCTTTCGTCGACTATTGTCGATTGTCCGTCGACTATTGACTATTGGGATTTCATACTTCGGGTGGGAACTGGCGTTCGAGGGTCAGCAGGGTGTCTCGGGTGAAGTGGTAGAGCCGTCGCGATGTGAGAATACACAGCGCGGCGAATAGAACGCCTCCGATGAGATCGACGACGTAGTGATAGCGCTCATACACGGTGGCGACGATCAGAAGCGACCCGACGATATAGACGATCCAGCGGACGCGCGCATGAGCCTTCGCGCTCAGGTGCATCAGGACGATCGTCATCATCGTGTGGCCGCTGGGAAAAACGTCGCGTTGGGCCGATGCCATCGCGACGGCGTTCGGCACATTCGTCAAAACCGATTCCCCCCAGTTCACAAACCATCGAAAGTACGGCGTCAGCCACAATCCGGGAAGGTCCCGGTCGAGTGCCGAGAAATCGTGGAGCGTGAACCGCGGACCCACGGCCGGGAGCAGAAGATAACCGAGATACGAGAGAAAGAAACCGTAGACGCACGTGAACATGAAGAAGTGAAACATGTCAAACTGACGCCGGCGATAGATCTCGTATCCCAGGATCAAGAAGAGAAGGTAAAAGGCCGTGTAGGCTATTTGGAGGACTTCGGTGAGCCAGGGGGCGGAGAATCGCATGAGCCAGTGGGTGGGATCGACGCCGAACAGCCAGCGGTCGGCGGCAATCAGCAAGTCGTCATAGTCGCGGCCGAAATGAATCGGCTTGATCATGAAATACAATTCTTTGAACGAGACGACGACCATCGGCGCCACGTACCAGTCATGCACGTACCGGAGTATGGTGGAACCGCACCGGTGGCGGGCATAGCCCAGCCAGATGATGAATCCCGTGACAGCAAAATTCGTGACGACCAGGAAACCCCAGCGTGGGACGCGGGAGGCAAAGACGATGTTGATGACGGTCAGAACGGACACAAAGCCGATCATGAGAATGTCGGCGGAATGCAAATACTGGGTGAGCCGGCGAATTTGCCTGACGATCGGCCGCGCGTGATTCTTCAAGGCGGCAATGTGGTTGTTGGATGAAGCGGGGGATGGTCCGGTTTTCATGCGTCAGAGGGCGTTCTCATGATCGTGGAGCACGGGTCTCTGACGTCCTGCGACAAAGCGACGTGCAAGCTGGTTTGAGAGCAGGGCAAATTCCTCCACCGTAAGATCCTCCGGCCGACGTGCAAGCGTTCCGGCATCAATCTCCCTCAAGCCCTCTTCCCCCAGATCGCGAAGAGAATTTCGCAGCGTCTTTCTTCTCTTCCCGAACGCGGTGCGGACGACCTTCCGGAAATACCCCTCATCGTTCAGCGGAAATCGCGGAGACGGAAGCATCTGCACCCGGATGACCGTCGACGTCACCGTGGGCCGCGGAAAAAACGATCCTGGCTGCACATCGAACAGGACCTCGACATCCGCATGCATCTGTGCGATCACCGAGACGATCCCGTATTCCTTTGACCCGGGCGCGGCAGCAACGCGCCGCCCCACTTCCCGTTGCATCATCAGCGTCAGGTCCTGCACCGCAGTCCGCCTGTCGAGGAAATGGAAGAAAATCGGCGTCGTGATGTAATAGGGGATGTTGCCGACGACTCGCAGCCGCAGGACGCCATGTTCCTGCGCCACGGCGCTCGGATCCACGGTGAGAATATCCTGCTGCACGATCGCAGCCCTGTTGCCAAAGCGCTCCCGCATTGCCTCCACCACCCGCCGGTCGAGGTCGACCAGAACCAGCGTGCATTCCGTCGCCGCGAGAAATTCGGTGAGGGCGCCTTCCCCGGGGCCAATCTCCAGCACAACCTCTCCGCGCGCGGGCGCAATCGCATCCACGATCCGCCGGGAGATCCGGGCGTCCCGGAGAAAATGCTGCCCGAGGGATTTCCTCGGCCGGATCCGTTCGGTCACTTCTTCCCCTTGAAAATATTCCGCAACACGTCTCCCGCTTTCTTCTTTGCCTGGTCTTCGAGTTTCTTTGCTTCGTCCTGCAATTTTTGTTTTGCGAGATCTTCCACTCGTTTCCGCGCCGCCTCGGTGTTCAATTGAACTTTCGGATCGTCCGTCGTTCCGCCCACGTTAAAATCGAATTTCAACCGCCCACTTGGATCCTTGAATGCGTTGATCGCGTCTCCGGCGAATCCACCCACCGAAATCTTCGACGAGGTATTCTCCGGAAGGTAGAGCGACGTGGCGTAGTCCAGCGATCCATCGATGCCCTGCGAACCGTTGACGATGTAATCGGCGTTGAGGGCGGAGATCTTCAGGTCTTTGATCTGAACGCGCCCATCCTTGACGGTGAAACTATTCGACCAATCCTTAAAGCGGATGTTCTCGAGATCGGGCAGCTTGAGCGCGCTGGCGATCGATTGGTTCACTTTGAACCCCTCCAGGGAGCCGTTCTGAATCATGACCTTCCCACTGCCGTCGAGCGTATTGGGGACGAGCCCGAGCGTGTCGTTCAATGCGCCCCGCATGGTGGTATTCATGGTGAGCCGTCCCTTGAGGCGGCTGCCGAACGAGGTGAAGTGCGTCAGCATCGTCGGCGCATCGACGCTGTTCATGTCAAGGGACATATCGAAGAGGGGCTTCTGCGGATTCTGGAGGGTAACGGACCCCCTGGAGATAACGGAACCGCCGAAGGCGTCCATGGAAAAGTTCTGCATCGTGACAACGCCGTTCGCTATGTGCATCGTCATCCGCACATTCGTAAACTCATACTTTTGCATCGTGAAGGTGCCGACGCTCCCGCTCACATCGATTTCCATCGTGGGGAAGGGGAGAGTCGTTGGCTGAGGCGCCTTCTTCACGGGCGCCGGTGCCGGGCCGCTCGCCGCCGGTGATTGGGCGACGGTCGGCTTCTGTTCGGGGTTTTCCCCCGTCATGATATCGGCAGTGTACAGGTGTTTCGACTGGAGCGTGACGTTTGCCACAGGACGAGGCGCCGTTTTGTCCGTGGAGGTCAGCGAGAGATAGTTCTTCAGCCAGAACGCGAGAGCAAGATCCGTCTTGCCGATACTCATCGAGATGTTCTTGGATTCGACGAGCTGATTATTGAAGAGGATGATCCCGTTCAGATCGCGAACGGGCTTCGCGGCGGATGCCGTCTGCGCCGTCACATTCTGAAATTGCAGGCTCCCGTCGGCCTTCAGCGTCGAGGGATCCTTCACCTTCCCCGACACATTGACGTTGGCGGTGAGTTTTCCGGAAAGGGTTGTCCCTTGTTCCAGCGGATAGTACTGTCCGATCTCCGAGAGATTCATCGAACCCTGGACGGCAAGCGTCAGCGACGGGTCGGTGAAGTTGCGGACCGTCATGTTCATGGCGATAGGGTTCTCGCCCAGGGATGCGGTAAGCTTCTCGATACGGAATTCCTGGGCGGTGCGCGATCGGACAAATTTCGACACGATCGAAATGTTGCTGATGGGCTTGGGGATCCCTGCATACTGGACGCTCGCGCCGTCCGCCGTGATACTTCCCTTCACGTCCGGTGAAGTGGAGTCCGAAAGCGCACCCGTGATCGCGAGGTGAACGGCAGCCGTTCCCTTGCCGGAGAGGCCTTCGGCCTGTTTCATATATTCCTTCGGAACGAGGGAGAGGAGCTCCGCGATATTCAGATTCTCAGATCCGAGGGAAAGGTCGAGCATCATGACCTTCTTCCTGACGTCTTTCACCGTCCCCACAAGTGACATCGACATGCTCTGAACGGAGGCGTCTCCCTTTTCAATGGTGAGTTCGTCCTTTTGCATGTCGTAGACGATGCGCGGTGCAAGGGCGATCCGCAGGCCGGAAAGTATTGGCGTTTCGACCGTGCCGTAGCTGAGATCGGCGATGGAGGATTTCGTTTCGACCGTCAATATGCCCGATTGCCAATTGAGGGCAAGATCCGAATTCAGGCCGCGAATCCGTGTCGCGGAATTTCCCTTGTGGTCGACGTAGTCGATCGCCCCGTCATTCAGCTTGAATCCCGAAATCGAGAGCGCGGCCCCTGTGGAGGCATTTGATGAAGACGGGGGCTGCACCTCCGGTGCCGGTCCGGTGCCTGGCGAGCCGGCGGTAGGCGCTTCCTGGGTCCCGGTCAGATCGGCGTAATTGGTCTCGTTCGCCCCGTTGGTTTCAATGAGAATCCTGGGTCGATCAATGATAACGGAAGAGACCTCGACGCGACCATGAAGGAGGGGGAAAAGCTTGACATTCACACGCAATCGATCAAGGGCAACGAATGGCTCGGAGGAAAACCCCGCTCCACGACGGTTTGCGATCTGCAGTCCGTCGACGTCCACGGCTATCGACGGAAACAGGGAAAGGGAAATGTCATTGACCGCGACAGAGCGGTGCGTTGCCTCCTCGATTCGGGGGATGACGAGCTCCTTCAACTTGTCGCTCGTAAAAACGACCTTGAGGACGACCGCAGCGGCAATGATCAGGACCAACGGCACCGCCGCCACACTGAGAAGAATCTTCGATTTTCTTGTGATGGGCATGCCTCCCTCCGGAAATTCAGATCATCAATATAGAGAAGTATGCCCGGAGTTTCAACGGAACCGACGCCCCGAATTCATTGCATGTCAACGGGTTTCTGGTTAGATTAGCTTGCTTTTCTTTGCGAATGTTTCCACGATCATTGAATACTTGCGACAATGGCACCGAATCCCCCGGAGACTCCCAGGGAAATCCCTCCCGCACCGCCTGACGCACAAGCGCCTCCGCGCCGCCAGCAGCAGCAACGCGGTCAAAATTTCCGTCGTCCGCAGCAAGGCCAACAGGACCAGAACCAGCAACAACGCCAGCAGGGGAATATCGACATTTCAGTCGTGATCCCCCTGTTCAACGAGGAAGAATCTCTGCCGGAGTTGCACAAACAACTCCGCTCGGTGCTCGGAAGAATGAATGTGCGGTATGAGGTGATCTTCGTGGACGATGGAAGCACAGACCGGTCGTTCAACGTCATCCGGGAATTGCGGCACATCGACCGGCACGTCCGGGCGTTTCGCTTCCGCAGGAACTACGGGAAGTCGGCCGCGCTCAACATCGGATTTGAAAAGGCGCTTGGATCGATCGTCATCACGATGGATGCGGACCTTCAGGACGATCCGAACGAGATCCCGGCCCTGAAGCGAAAGATCGAAGAAGGCTTCGATCTCGTCTCCGGTTGGAAGAAGGTCCGGCACGATCCCATCACCAAGACCATCCCTTCAAAGTTTTTCAATTTCGTGACCGCCCGGATGACCGGGGTGAAGCTTCACGATTTCAACTGCGGGTTGAAGGCGTACCGGCGCGAGGTGGTGAAGACGGTCAAGGTGTACGGCGAACTTCACCGGTTTGTTCCGGCGCTTGCGCAGTGGGAAGGGTTCCGTGTCGGCGAAACGATTGTCAATCATCGGGCGCGGCGGTTCGGCAAGACCAAATTCGGCATCGGGAGGTTTTGGAAGGGTTTTCTTGACCTTCTCACCGTACTGTTTACGACGCGATTCTTCCGTCGTCCCCTCCACTTTTTCGGAATGCTCGGACTCGTGACGTTGTTCGTCGGCACCGTGATCAGCGGATGGCTCATCGTGGAGCGGCTGTTGGGGCTGACGGCGCTCAGCGACCGGCCGCTGTTTCTTCTCGGGGTCATGCTGGTGATCGTGGGAGTGCAGTTTTTCTCCATTGGCCTGCTGGGCGAGATGGTTTCCAAAGCGAGACAGCGCGATGAAGAGTACTCAATACGGGACGTCATTAGATAGCAACCTGAATGTCAAGACCCTGGTCCGAGATTCAAACAATCAAAGCCGATTGCCGGTGGTTTCGCGGTCACATTCCCTGCCGGCCGCACAAACAGTTCGGAGTGCACTGCGTCGATGAGCAGGGCGGCCAGTGTCCGCACTACGACCGCACCACCTCGAAGATCCTCATCATCAAACTGGGTGCGATCGGCGATGTGATCCGGACGACGCCGCTGCTCAGAAAGCTTCGCGCAGTCTACCCGCACGCGCAAATCTGGTGGCTGACTCTTACCCCTGACGTCATCCCTGCATCGGTCGACGTGGTGTTGGGTTTCACGCCGCAGGCAATTGCCTCACTGCAGGGTGTCCATTTCGACCTGTTGATCAACCTCGATAAGGACCGCGAAGCCTGCGGCCTTGCGACGACGCTGACGGCGACGACGAAGCATGGCTTCATCATGCAGAACGGCATTGCCGCTCCGGTCGACACTCTCGCGGTGCACAAGTATCTGACCGGCCTGTGGGATGATCTGAACAAAGCCAACACTAAAAGCTATCCGCGGGAGATTTTCGAAATGTGCGGTTTCGAATTCTCCGGCGAGAAGTACATCCTCGACGCCGTTGGCGGAAGCGGGGATCCGTGGGATCTGCCGAAGAACAAGACGATCGTCGGTTTGAATACGGGATGCGGCGGTCGCTGGACTTCCCGCCTGTGGGCCGAGGAAAACTGGATCGCATTGGCAAAGCGCCTTGATGCCGCCGGCTACGCGCCGCTCCTGCTCGGGGGCGAACAAGAACACGAAAAGAACCGCCGGATTGCGGCGGCGAGCGGAGCGCTCTACCCCGGTCACTTCCCCCTGCGCCGGTTCATCAATCTCGTCGACCAGTGTCATCTGGTGGTGACCGCGGTGACGATGGCGATGCACATCACGATCGGGCTGAACAAGAAGATTGTCCTGTTCAACAACATCTTCAACCGGAATGAATTCGAATTGTACGGATTGGGGGAGATCCTTGAGCCGGAAGTGGAATGCACCTGCTACTTCTCCCCGGAATGTCCGAACAATTGCATGCAATACATCACGGTTGACCGCGTACTCACAGCTGTTTCGAGGCTGCTCTGAATGACGCCGGCTCGAAATCAGAAGAACCGCAAACCCTCTCCTAGCGACACCCGAAAACCGGCATTCGTCCTTCCGGTCTGGGGCAGCGTCGCGATCATCTCGGGGCTGGCCCTTGTCTTTTTTTTCCCCCTGTTCACCGGGAGCGCCTACCTCTGGGAGGATTTTCTTTTCTCGAGCTATCCTGTTCGCGTCTTCGCCGCGACGTCCATGGCGATGGGAGAGATTCCGCTCTGGAATCCCTACACCTTCGGGGGAATGCCGTTCATGGCGGACATTATCAACAGCGTCTTCTATCTTCCGTGCGTTGCGCTGGTCGCGTTCGTACGGCACGGCACGCTGAGTTATTACCCGCTGCAGTTGATGGTGTTGCTCCACTTCCCGCTCGCGGGGATTTCGATGTTCTTTCTCGCCCGGTCATTCTCTCTCCGGACGCTGTCGTCCCTCTTCGCGGGCGTCGCCTACATGCTGACGGGGTTCATGGTCCTGCATGCGATTCACCAGCCGGTGGTCACGCTGGCGGCGTGGATTCCCCTCATCGTTCTGAGCTTTCGGAAGGCGCTCGATGCCAAAGGGTGGTCCTGGGTCTTCATCGCCGCGCTCGTTCTGGGTCACTCGACGCTCTGCGGTTTTCCACAGCTCTCGCTCTACATCTATCTCTTCCTGTTCACGTACTGGCTCTTTGAGATCGTTGCGATGCGCGGCGCTGAGGAACGGTTGATGGACCGGTTGCTGCGACTCGCGCCTCGCGCCGCGGTGGTGGTCGGATTGTCGCTCGGCATCGCCTTGATCCAGCTCGCCCCGACAAACGAACTCGCGGGACTCTCTCAACGAGCCGAGATCACTTACAAGTTTGCGACAGAGGGATCGGTCACGTGGGTCCAGCTTCTGACGCTACTGTTCCCGAAAATCCTCGGCTCGTCCAACGTCGAGGCATACCGGTACTTCGGAGAGGGAGGATACTGGAACTACTGGGAAACCGGCGTGTATGTCGGCCTGCTTCCGTTGTTTCTCGGGATCATCGCCCTGATGCGGTGGAAGGAACGACGCCACCTGATCTTCTTCGCGCTGTTCGGCTTCTTCGCACTCATGTACGCGATGGGGAACAATTTTATCCTGCACCGGTTCTTTTTTGAATTCATCCCCGGCTTCTCCCGGTTCAAGACCCCTGCCCGCATCGGGATCCTGTTCGCGTTTTGCATGGTTCTCCTTTCAGCATTCGCCGTCGACGATCTCCTGTACGCTCAGTATGATGCGATCAGGAAGAAACGGCTTTTCCGTGTCGCCGGACTGGTCGGAGGCGCGTCACTCCTGCTCTTTGTGCTCGTGCGTTCCGGCGCGTTTGACGCTGACCTTCCGTTTCTCAAAAAGCCGGAAGCCGCAGCGGCAATCCTGGGAGATCTCAACATCGCCTTCGTTGTTCTCCTCCTTTCGCTCGGGGCCCTTGTCTGGCTGATCCGGTCGCGGTCGACTGCCGCGGGATTCACGCTGATCGCCGTCTTGTTCATCGACCTGTATCTCTTTGGCGCCGCGCAAAACAACGGGAAGACGAATCCGACGGAGTACTTCCAGCAGGCGGAGAATATCGTCTCGTTTCTGAAACGGGAGGGCGAACACGAACTGTTCAGGGTAAATACGCGAAATTCCCAGGGGATGATCATGGACCGGAACCAGGGAATGATCGACCGGATCTTCTCCATGGAGGGATACACCCCCCTGGCCTTGAAACGCACGATCATGCCGATTCCGACGGATCGGTTTCTGGATCTGGAAAACGTGAAGTACAGGACCGTGACGGAAGGGAACCAGCTGGCTCTCGTTCCGAACCCCACCTATCTGCCGCGGGCGTTCATGGTCTTCCGGACGCATGTCGTCACCGGCGAGGATTCCCTTGTCGCGTATATGAGCAGTCCGGCCTATGACCAGAAGAAGATTGCCGCGCTCGAAGAGCCTCTCCCCTCATCGTTCCCCGAAGACACCTCGGACGTCCGGTGGACCGCAAATGTCACTGCCTACCGGGACAACAGTCTGACCATCCATGTGCAGACCGAGCGTACCGGTCTCCTTGTGGTCAGCGAAACATTTTTCCCGGGGTGGCGGGCATCCCTCGATGGCGCGGACGCATCGCTAGTCCGGTGCGATTACAAGCTCCGCGCGGTCGTGATTCCAGGAGGCGATCACCTCGTGACCATGAGCTATTCGCCGGTATCCTTTGAGTTCGGCACCATCGGAACGGTTCTTTCCCTGCTCGTTTGCGGCGGCGGCATCTCGATTTCGGAATTGAGGAAACGGAAAAGGGGACCCGCATGATCAACGCCGCGGTTCTCAACGAGAGGCTCTACTCCGTCAAAAAGCGGATGCTGGAGATGTACCATGCGGCGAATGCCGGTCACATCGGGTGTTCTCTCTCCTGCACGGAGATCCTCGTGTTCCTGAAATTTGCGTGGATGCGAGCGGACGACCGCCTGGTGCTTTCGAAAGGGCACGCCGCCGCATTGCTGTACTCCGTACTCGCGGAGGCGGGGGACATTAGCGAAGAAACCATCGCGTCGTTCTATCATGACGGGACGATCCTCCCCGCCCACCCGCCGGTGAATCAGGTGAAGCAGATCCCCTTTGCGACCGGAAGCCTCGGGCACGGCCTGTCGCTGTCCGCCGGGATGGCCTTCGGTGCCCGAATCAAGGGCGACTCACGAAAATACTTTTGCGTGACTTCGGACGGCGAACTGGACGAGGGAAGCACCTGGGAAGCGGCGATGTTTATTGCGCACCATCGCCTGACCAACCTGTTCTGGCTCATCGATCGCAACAGGATCCAGGGAATCGGAAAAACGGAAGACGTCCTGCAGCTCGAGCCGTTAAAGGACAAACTCCAGGCGTTCGGATTTCATGTGACCGAAGCCGACGGTCATGACTTCGGCTCTCTCGACAGAGCTCGAAAAGGAAGTTCTGATCCTGCATTGACCGGCGGCAAGCCGGGCGTCATCATCTGTTCAACCATCAAGGGACACAGCGTCAGCTACATGGAGGACACCGTCGACTGCCATTACCTCCCGATGAAGGACGCGCAATACCGGCAGGCAATCGACGAATTGAACAGCTGGCACGGCAGGAATTCGGGGAACGCGCATGAGAGCTGAGTTCGCGCAAGCCATGATCGCGGTTGCGGATGAATCCCCGTTAAGCCTTTTTCTTACCGGCGATCTGGGATACATGGCGCTGGAGAGCGTTCGTGACAAATTCGGATCACGGTTTATCAATGCCGGCGTGGCCGAACAGAATATGACATCGGTCGCAGCAGGACTCGCGCGCGAAGGGTTCATCCCCTGGCTCTACAGCATTGCCCCGTTTGCGATCCTGCGGCCGTACGAGCAAATCCGCAACGACATCTGTCTTCACCAGCTGCCGGTGAAGATTGCCGGGAACGGCGGTGGGTATGGATACGGGATCATGGGTGCGACGCATCATACGCTCGAGGACATCGGGATCATGCGGTGTCTTCCCAACATGAAGGTCTATGTGCCGCTCACCGGGGGCGACGTGGCGGGCGCTGTCCAGGCCATGCTCTCCGACGCGTCGCCGAACTACCTTCGTCTGAACCTTGCGCCGAAAAGCGTCCCCCCGATCCCGCCATTCGACCAATGGCGGCGGATCAAACCGGGAGCGGGTCTCGTGGTTATCGGGACGGGACCGGTTCTCTGGAATGTCCTCTCGGCGGCCGACGATGCGCTTCGGGATGCAATGGAGATCTGGAGCCTGAGCGTTCTTCCTTTCACGGAACTCCCCGATCAACTTGCGGAATCCGTCGGTCGCATCGGCAAAGTGGTGACGCTGGAAGAGCACTACGGTCAATGCGGAATCAACGAGTCCATTGCGGCGGCCCTGCTACGGCGCGGGCTCTCCGCGATCCATTATCGCAGCGCGTACGCTCTCGGCTATCCGACCGGTCGGTATGGCTCGCAAGCATGGCATCAGGAACAAAGCGGGCTCGCGGGCCCGGCACTTGCATCATTGCTCCGGGAATCTCTCAATGCCTGACAGGATCACCACGCTGAAAGAGGAAATCAAGCGACTCCAGGGTCCGATCCTTGTACTCGGTGCCGGAGGATTCGTCGGCGCGAATGTGTTTCGCGCAATCCTCGCGGTCCGCGAGGATTGCTACGGCGTTACCCATCAGCAGTTCGTCCCCTGGCGGTTGATCGATCTCCCGGCGGAGAATCTGTTGTACGCCGACCTGACCGCGGCGAAATCGGTGGAGCGGTTATACGACCGGTTCGCCTTCAGGACCATTTTTGATTTTGCGGCGTACGGTGCCTATGCGCGCCAGGACGACGTGCATCTGATCTACGAAACGAACATCCTGGGCATGGCAAGCATGCTCGATATTGCGGCAGCGAAAGGATTCGCCGCGTACGTGCATGCCGGTTCGTCGTCGGAATACGGGACGAACAGCGCGTCCCCGGTCGAAGCGGATCCCCTGATGCCGAACAGCCACTATGCCGTCTCCAAAGTTGCCGCGTCCTATCTGGTTCATTACCTCGGGTCGGTAAAGAAACTTCCCGTCATCAACCTCCGGTATTATTCCCTCTATGGTCCCTACGAAGAACCGGATCGCCTGATTCCGACGATGGTATCCCATGGACTCCGAAAGACGTTCCCCGTGCTGGTCGATCCGGAGATCTCCCGCGATTTCGTCTACATCGACGACGCCGTCGAAGCGGCGATCCTCGCGGCGACACGGGGCGTCGTGCATTCGCCGGGGGCGTCGCTCAATATCGCGACGGGAAAGAAGACGACGATCCGTGACCTGTCCGGGATCATGAAGGGGCTGTGCGACATCCCCGAGAAGCCGAAGTGGGGAACGATGCAGAACCGTACATGGGACTTGAAGAACTGGTTTGGCAATCCGGCCCTTGCAAAGAAAGTGCTGGGTTGGAAACCGCGGACGACGCTGACGGACGGACTCCGCCGTACCATCGAGTGGCAGCGCGCGCGCGTTGCGCTCCCCGCAACGCTCCACCCGCTCCTCAACCGGACGCTCCGTCTCTCGGCCGTGATCGCCTGCTATCGGGACGGACAGGCGATTCCGCACATGTACCGGCGACTGGTCGAGACGTTCCGGTCGATCAATGTCGATTACGAAATCATCTTCGTCAACGATGCGAGCCCGGACGATTCGGACGACGTTCTGACCTCGATCACGGCGGCGGACAACCATGTGATCGCGATTGAACACTCGCGCAACTTCGGTTCGCAGAGTGCCTTTCTGAGCGGCATGCAGGTCGCAACAGGCGACGCGGTCATCCTGTTTGACGGCGACCTTCAGGATCCGCCCGAACTCGTGCCGAAGTTCTTCGAAGAGTGGCGCAAGGGATACGAGGTCGTGTTCGGACGCAGGGTCAAGCGGGAAACGAACTCCCTGATGCAGTTCTTCTACAAGGCTTTCTACAAGCTCTTCCGCGAAGTCTCGTATGTCCCGATCCCGCTGGATGCGGGAGATTTCTCGCTCATGGACAGAAAAGTTGTCGATCAACTCCTTGCGTTGCCGGAGACCGATCAATTTCTCCGCGGGCTGCGGGCCTGGGTGGGGTTCAAGCAGACCGGCGTCGACTACGTGCGCCCGGAACGCATGTTCGGGCGAACGACGAACAATCTCATGAAGAACGTCTGGTGGGCGAAGAAGGGGATCGTTTCGTTCAGCTTTGTTCCTCTGGAACTGATGAGCTATCTTGGGATGGGCTTGACCGCCATCTCCTTTCTTGCGCTGATCGGGCAGGTCGTCGCGAAATTGCTGTTTCCGGATATCCCCCACGGGATCACGACCATCATCGTTCTCATTCTGTTCTTCGGAGGCGTACAAATTCTGGCGATTTCGATCCTTGGGGAATATCTGATGAAGATTTTCGAAGAGACGAAAAAGAGGCCGAAGTTCATCCGGAAGGCGATCCGGCATGGAGGAAGACACTTCACCACTGTGGAAGAGATGGAGAGCTTCCTCCGGAGTCAGGCAAAATAATCGGTGTCGGTTCCATCCCCGGCAGACGACGTCCGCCGGTTGCACAACGAGGGGACACTTATGAAGGTTGTCATTCTCTGCGGCGGTCTCGGCACACGATTACGGGAGCACACGCAACTGCTTCCGAAACCGATGTGCATGATCGGAGACAAACCTCTCCTGTGGCATATTATGCGCATCTATGCCCACCACGACATCAAAGAATTCATCCTGACGCTTGGCTACAGGGGATGGGAAATCAAGAAATATTTTCTGAACCTCCGATCGATCATGAGCGATGTGACGGTGTGTCCGGGGAGCGGCACGATCGAGTTTCACGACGAAATCATCGAACGGGACTGGAGGATCACTCTTGCCGAGACGGGCGAGACGGCGATGACCGGTGCCCGGATCTGGCGCGTGAGGCGGTATCTGGAGGACGAGGAAGATTTTTGCGTCACGTACGGCGATGGGCTGTCGGACGTCAACGTCACATCGCTCATCAGCTACCACAAGAAGCAGGGGACCGTCGGCACGATCACCGGGGTCCATCCGGCGAGCCGGTACGGTCAGGTTCAGATGACGGGGAACCGCGCGACGGGATTTCAGGAGAAGATCTATCTTGAAGGGGAGTGGATCAACGGCGGCTTCATGGTCTTTGACGGGTCACGGGTATGGGAGTATCTGAGCGATGACGAGACGCTCATCCTTGAAAACGGTCCTCTCCCGGCGATGGCGGCGGACCGGCAGCTCTCGGTGTACCGCCACAACGGATTTTGGATGGGAATGGATACCGCCCACGAATACGACATCTTGAAGGAGTTGTGGCGCACCAACCAGTCGCCATGGAGAGTGTGGGAATGAACGGAAAGCAGAGCCGATCCCGGTGAAGATCGTCATCGTCAGTACGGCGTTTCCTCTTCGCGGGGGGATTGCCCATTATATCGCCCTCCTCGCCCGCGCGTTGTCGGCCCGTCACGATGTCGAGACCATCACCTTCAAGCGCCAGTATCCGTCGTTCCTGTTCCCGGGCAAGACGCAGGAAGAACAAGGGGATGCTTCGAACACTGCGCCGGCCCCGCAACGCATCGATTCGATCAACCCGTTGAACTGGATTGCCGTCGGTCGCGAGATCCGCCGCCGCAAACCCGACGTTCTGCTGTTCAAGTACTGGCTCCCGTTTTTCGGACCGTGCTTCGGAACAATCGCCCGGGGCGTCAAGCGCGGAGGATCCACTTCCGTCATCGTCATTTGTGACAATGTCATCCCGCACGAGCATCGCCCCTTCGATCGCGCGTTCACCCGCTACCTGTTCCGTTCGGCGGATGGATTTGTTGTCCAGTCGCATGCGGTGGAAAAGGAGTTGAAGGCATTCTGGCCTTCGGGACACTACCGGTATGTGCCGCATCCCGTCTACGATCTGTTCGGCGCATCGTGCGACAAGGAGGCCGCCCGAAAGGAACTCGGGCTCACCGCGCGGCGGGTCCTGCTGTTCTTCGGCTACATTCGCCGCTACAAAGGACTGCACGTTCTCCTCGAAGCAATGGCCCGCGTGGTGCGCACCCTGGACGTGAGCCTGCTCGTGGTCGGCGAGTTCTACGATGCCGAACAGCAATATCACGAGACGATTACATCACTGGGACTTGAACGCCATGTGTCGATCCGTTCCGACTACGTCCCGAACGGCGACGTGGGGAAATACTTTTCGGCCGCAGATGCGGTGATCCTCCCGTATACTTCCGCGACGCAGAGCGGCATAGCGCAGATCGCCTACAATTTTGACAGGCCGGTCATCGTGAGCGATGTTGGCGGCCTTGCAGAAGTTGTTGTGGAAGGGGAGTCCGGGTTCATTGTGCCACCCGGAGACCCCGAAGCCCTTGCATCCTCCATCGTGCGTTTGTACCAGGGAGAGGCGCTCGCCACGATGTCGCTCGGCGTTGCCAGGGAAAAGCAAAAGTACACCTGGGAAAATCTGGTGAGAGGGATCGAAGACCTTGCGGCACGCCGGTGATGTCTGAAGGCGGCTGACACATGAATACCGAAACGAAACAACATTCTTTCCATCCCCCGGTCATCGCAATTCTCGTCAACTGGAACGGGCGCGATCTGACGCTGGAGTGTCTCCGTTCCCTGGGGAAGGTCGACTACCGTCCGCTGCACACCATCGTCGTGGACAACGGTTCCACGGATGGATCGGTTGAAGCGATCCGTGCGGAATTTCCGGGTGTCGAGTTGCTTCAGCAATCAGAGAATCTCCGGTTCGCGGGCGGCAATAACGTGGGCATCAATCGGGCGCTTGCATTGGGTTCGGAGCATGTGCTTCTCCTGAACAACGACACGGTGGTGGACCCCGGGTTCGTGGAGGCGCTCGTCCGGCGAATGGACGTTGAGAAGGGGTGCGGGATGGTCGCACCGAAGATCTTCTACTACGATGTGCCGAACGTTCTGTGGTTTGCCGGCGGAGAGATTTCGTTCTGGTCCGGCACGATGAAACATCGGGGAATACGGGAACAGGACCACGGGCAATACGATGTCTCTTCGCGTATCGACTATGCAACGGGATGCTGCATCCTTGTTCGTGCCTCCGCGATCCGGACGGTGGGAGTGCTGGACGAATCCTACTTCATGTATGGCGAGGATGCGGACTGGTCGATGCGTTTCCGGCGGGCCGGTTATTCTGTCTGGTACGAGCCGGCGGCCAGGGTGTGGCATAAACTCTCTGTCAGCGCCGGCGGCCATCTCTCGTCGTTCAAATTGAGAAACAAGTACCTGAGCAGCCTCCGGTTTTTCGGGCGGTACGCGCGGTGGTACCACTGGCTCACTTGGCCATGGTTAAGCATCGTCGCCAACTTCATGGCGGGCTTTCGCTACAAGAGGCAGACCGCCGTCCGGGAACCACGTGCGACGGTCGCGCAGAGTCCCGGTCAGGAGTAAGGCAACACGACAATGGAATTCGGAAAGCACCTCGATAAAGGAATCTGGGGACTTGCAGACAAGGCGCTGCCGGTGGTGTACGGTCTCGGCTATGTTCTGCTCGTGATCAGGGTCTTGCCCGAAGAGGAATTCGGCAACTGGACGCTGCTGCAGGAGATTTTTCTTCTTCTGTCGGGCTTGATCACGGCGTTCGCCCTGAATCCCCTGTTGAAGTTTGCCTCGGAGGATCAGGTCAACGCGCGGGAGACCGTGACGATCGCCGTCGGCATGCAGACGGGGTTCACGGCGTTGGCAGCGATCGTCATTGTTGTTCTTCGCGGATTCCTGGGCGAGATTCTCCATTCTCCCCAAATGGCCGTATTGCTGACCTACCTTCCCGCGATGCTTCTTGCGTCTTTTGTCCGGAACCTGGCGTTGGTGGTTCTCCAGGCGCGATTCCGCGTCCGCGAATTGTTCTTCACCGATGCGGTGCACTTTCTCGGCGCGCCCTTTCTCACATGGGTGTTGTCGCGCATGCACCTGTTCAATGCGGCGATCGATCTTATCCATGTCAACATTGTTTCCCTTGCATGCTCGTCGCTGGTCGGACTGCTGTTTACCCGGCGCGGCATGGCATTCACCCGTCATGTGTCCCTCGGTTCGGTGCAGAAGATGTGGAGTTACGGATCGTTTTCGCTCGGCAGTAATCTGAGTTCGCTGTTCAGCACCCGGGCGGACTCGTTTCTTCTGGCGGCGTTCACCGGGCCGGTGCAGGTGGCGGTCTATAATTCGGTGAAGATCTTTACGCGGGCTTATGACATGGTGTCGCAGGTTGTCCAGATGTTCCTTCTGCCCGCAGCGTCGCAACTTTCGTCGCGCGGAGAAAAGTCGTCGCTGAAGATCGTCGTCGAAAAATCCCTGCTGTTCAGCGCCGTCGGCATGGTGCCCGTGATGCTCGGTTTCATGGTGCTCGGCGGGCCCCTGCTTCAGATTGTTTACCAGGGGAAGTACCTTGAGGCGATCCCGCAATTGAGCGTGTTCGGCTTGATGGCCGTGTTTGTGCCGCTGAGCGCCGTTTCCTCGAGCGTCCTCATGGGCATCGGGGAGGCGCGGGCAGGCTTCGTGATCGGGTTGCAGGCCCTGGCTGGGGCCATCGTTTTCTACCTGGTGTTCATCCCGCTTCTCGGTCTGACGGGCGCCACGGCCGGATACGTTCTGTCGGCAGTGTTGCTCGCCTATCTTTCGGTTCGCAAGATGATTGCGTATGTGCCGGTGACAGCATCGGAGGTGCTCCACCGGTGGGGAGATATCCATACGTTCCTTCGGCGGTGGGTGACGAGGTTATTCGGGGATTCGCATTGAGGGGAGAGACGATGCCGTGCATCGGTAAGAGACAACGCGAAACATGAACAACGACAATACTGATCCGGAAAGAACGCCAGGTGCGGGAAAGGAATATATTCTGAAGCCGATTCGGATGCTTCGGAGATTTCTCCAGGCGGGTCATTCGCGAAGCGTGAAAGCAAAGCGCAACATTTCCGCGCTCTTCATTCTTCGAGGAATCACTGCATTAGTGAACCTCTTGCTTGTTCCGATGACGCTTTCCTATCTGAATATCTCTCGGTACGGCGTGTGGTTGACCCTGACCGGGATTATTGGTTGGGCTGGTTTTCTTGATATCGGGCTGGGCAATGGTCTTCGCAATCGGCTCGCTGAGTCGATCGCAAAGCAAGATGAACACGTCGGCCAAATCTATGTCAGCACGACGTACGCATTCATATTAATGATCATTGGTGCCAGCATAGTTCTCTTCTCCCTCATCAACCCATTTCTACCGTGGTCTGAGATTCTCAACACGTCTGCATCGATGGATCCCGAGTTGCGTCTTCTTGCCTATTTCGTGTTTCTCGCGTTCTGTCTAAAACTTGTTTTCGGGTTGATCGGGACGATTCTTAATGCTTATCAGCGACCTGCGGCGGCAGGTGCAATCGACGCCGTTGCCAGTATCGTTTCCCTTGGTTGCGTGTGGCTGCTAACGCAAGTTATTCCGGGGTCGTTGTTTTGGCTTGGCGTTGCTATTACAGCTCCGATGGCCCTTGCCCCCATCCTCGCGAATGTGTGGTTCTACGCGCGTCAATACCGAGGGATCCGGCCCCGACTTCAGTTTGTTGACAAGCGTTTTTCGAAGGATCTTGTGAACCTCGGCGCGCGCTTTTTCGTCCTGCAAATTGCGGGAATCATCGTCTTCTCAAGTGCCAATCTGTTGATAACACAGATGTTTGATCCCAAAGAGGTTGCGCCGTACAATATTGCACTGAAATATTATGGCGTCGCCGCGACGGCGTTTACAATTGTTTTGACTCCGTTCTGGTCAGCGTACACGGACGCCTTTGTCAAAAAGGACATTCATTGGATATTGAATTCGCTCCGAAGACTCAGAATGCTGTGGGCTGGTCTGGCTGTCCTTGTTGTTCTTATGACGGCAGGATCCGGTTGGTTTTATGAATTTTGGCTGCGTGGAAGAGAACATGTGTTGATACCGTTCTGGTTGTCAGCTGCGACAGGGGCGTACGTTCTGGTCATGACGTGGTCTAATATCTATGTGAACTTCATCAACGGTGTTGGGAAAATCAGACTCCAACTTTGGAGCGGAGTGATCACGGCGCTCATCGTTGTGCCGCTCAACATCCTTCTTGCGAAAACATGCGGCCTGGGGACCACCGGGGTGAGTCTTGGCATGTCGCTCAGTCTTCTCCCCTGGTGCTTCGTTTGGCCGATTCAGGTCCGCAAAATCCTGGCCGGAAATGCCTCAGGAATTTGGAACAAGTAACACAGATAATATCAACGTCGATTCCAAATCCAGAGATTGAAAGGAGCATCGCGTGATTATTCGGCGCATTCAGCGGCGGCTTGCTCAACTCACAGATTTGGTACGCAGAATGGATGATTTGCAGCAGGCCGTCGGCCGCCTCGAACTCCGGCTCTCCAGCGAGCGAGGACTCTCTTCCGACGACCTGCGCGAGCATGAGTTCAAAGTGTTCTCAGAATGGGGCGAAGATGGAATAATACAATACCTGATTCGGAAGGTCCAGATAGCCAAACCGGTCTTTGTCGAATTCGGCGTGGAAGACTATAAGGAATCAAATACGCGTTTTCTGCTGCAGCATGACAATTGGTCCGGACTCGTCATCGAAGCGCGCGCTGATCTTGTCCAGGCCATTCAAAAGCAGGGACTGTATAGCCGGTATGATCTGAAGGCGGTTAGCGCATTTGTAAACCGGGACAATATCAACGATCTGCTGAAGCGCCATGGCATCGAGGGTGATATCGGACTTCTGTCGATCGACATCGATGGAAACGATTACTGGGTGTGGGAGGCAATTGAGTGCATTGCGCCAAGGATCGTAGTCTGTGAATATGATGCCATTCTCGGATGGGAACGAGCCGTTGCGACTCCATATGATCCGGCGTTTCACAAAACACAAGCCCATTACTCCTTCCTTTACGGCGGGGCGTCCATCGCTGCTCTTCACGCGTTGGGGAGGAAGAAGGGATACACTCTGGTGGGTTCCAACAGCGTCGGGAGCAATGCTTTCTTTGTCAGGAATGACGTCCGTAGAGATTTCCATGAAGTGTCGCCACGCACTTCCTACGTTCGCGCGAAATTTCGAAATTCGAGAGACCAAGATGGCAATTTGACGTTCCTCAGTTTGTCGGAAGGGCTTGAAGTCATCGCCGATTTACCACTCGTCGATGTTCAAACGGGAGAATCGCTTCTTGTTCGAGATCTTCCACGCCTCCTCTGAGCCGGGGAAACTCGACCCGAGCAATTCGTGCACGCCCTGGAAAAGGAGAATTCTTGCGAAGCGCTCCTGATTTGCGTACTTTGCGCCTTGAACGGGGATCTGTGCCCGTACTCAAAGAAGGAATTGCGATGTGATGTCTACCGGTGTGAGGAACCTTTCGCGCCTACCCCTTGCTCTCTACAAGCGTCTTACCAAGTCGTCCTCGTTTGGAAAACTCTTGTGCTGGCTCTTCGTTCGAGGTCCGTGGATTTCACCTCCAACGCGAAAAGACGCAGAGTCTCATGCGATCTTGGTAATCCGCCTCGACGAGATCGGCGACATTGTTCTTACCTCAGGCTTTCTGCGAGAACTCCGGCACACATTTCCGGCGTCCCGAATCGTGTTTGTCGTCAAGCCCGAGATCAAGAACCTCGTTGAGTTGTGTCCATATGTCAATGAGATTCTGGTATTTCCATTTCCGCAATTGCGCCACACCCTTGTCCGTTATCGTGAAGCGATCCGCTTCGCCCGGGCACACTTCCTTGGGCGAAAATTTGATGTCGCGATCGTTCCGCGGTTTGAGCATGATGCAAGATTTGCGACATTCCTGACGTACTGCAGCGATGCTCCCCTCCGTCTGGGATACTCCGAGAATGTGAGCGAACGTAAGAAAAGCGAGAATCGATCATTCGACAAATACCTCACAATCATTGTAGTCGATGACCCGCAGAGACACGAAGTTGAACATAATATGAATCTTGTCAGCATCCTGGGGGGGAAGGTCGGAGACAACAAGCTTGAGCTCTGGCTCTCTCCCGAGGACAGAGAGTTCGCGAAATCGACACTCCTATCTTGGAGGGTAGATGAGTTCCAACCGATCGTGGCGTGTTGTCCAGGCGCAAGCCATCGAACAAAGATGTGGCCGGTCCAAAACTTCGTCTCGCTGTGTACGTGGTTGATCGATCAGTATCATGTCCGCATCCTACTGGTGGGGGGGAAGGACGACTCTGAACTGGCGTCACATTTTCGGCACGAAAGGCCGGAGGCATATTTGAATATGATCGGACAGACAACAATTAGACAATGTGCGGCGTTGCTGGAACGGAGCTCTCTCTACTTCGGCAACGACACCGGGCTTGCGCATATTGCCGCCGCGTTGAAACTCCCGATGGTCGAAATCTTTTGTCATCCGTTAGACGGTTCTCCGACGCATTCCTATTCACCGAACCGGTATGGACCATGGAACACGGACGCGTCGGTATTTCAGCCGAAGAACGCCATCGCTCCCTGTCGGGAATACTGCGAAGTGAATGCTGCGCATTGTATTACGGGGGTGCATCCTGACGACGTGAAAGCGGCGTTGCGCCTGCGCATGTCGATACTCCAATCGCCTCAACGGACTGCCAATCCGTTAAAACCCCAAGCATAATGATCCTCTCGACCATAGCACAGTATATCTTGAATCGAAGTCTGAACGCGCTTTCAGGTTCCTACTGGGACAGACTCCGATTGGCCTTTTTGAACATCTTCCGCAGGATCCTGATCCGGATCGGCGACCCTTTAGTCCATGCAGATATATTCGGCTGCCCCATGGTGATGCCGCTGTCTCACGACCTTCCGGCGATCCTCAGGATGTTCCCCATGTTCGCCTCGAATCTCGCAAGGATCGCGAGGGGAGTGGAGGAGAAATATCCTGCGATGTCATGCATAGATATCGGAGGAAACATCGGCGACAGCATTGCCGTGCTTCGGAACACAACCAGGGCCCCGATCCTCTGTATTGAGGGTGAGGAAGGATACTTCACGATTCTCGAAAAGAATGCCCGACAATTCGCTAACGTATATCTCGAAAAGGCTTTTGTCGGCGGCAGACACGAGACCATCCAGGCGAGCATCGAGAAGCAACGGGGCACTGCTGCAATTCATACCGGAGGGTCAAGAGGTCGGACCGTTCAATTCAAACGAATGGAGCAAATCCTATCGGAGCGTCCGGAATTCGCCCGGAGCAAACTGGTAAAGATCGATACTGACGGTTTCGACTGCACTATTATCAGGGCGTCGACAGAAGTACTGAGGAGTATGCGTCCCGTCTTGTTCTTTGAGTATTATCCGTTTCTCCTGTTCAAGCAGCAGGACGACGGGATCTCCGTTTTCGCGACGCTCGGGTCAGCGGGATACCGCAATGCTCTGCTCTATGACCGAACGGGAGAATACATGTTTTCCAGCGCCCTGTCGGATACGCGTTTTATCGATGAGATGCATGTGTATTTCTCGGATCCCAAGGGTCTCCGTCACTGCGATCTCTGCGTCTTCCATGACGAAGACACGGACCTATTCGAGAAGCTTCGTGTCGACGAACTTGAGGCATTCAGAGAATTTCATCGATTCTCTCAGGTCGCGTCGTAAGTCAGCATCCAGTCGTCAACCAATGCGATAAGATCTCAAAATATGAACGTTCCGTCGGGAAGTCGTGAACACGGAAAGACAAACGGGACAGGCCGGGAGACAATATTCCGCCCCTTTGTCTCGATCGTCCTCGCCGTCTACAACCGCCGTGCCCTCACGGAGAGGTTTCTTGCCAAAGGCGCTCTCCATCCCCTATCCCAATTTCGAAATCGTCGTCGTGGACGACGGCTCGACCGACGGGACCGCCGACACGGTGGCTCAGAAGTTTCCCGGGGTGCGACTGATCCGGGAACAAGGCGATCTGTGGTGGTCGAAAGCCATGAACGTCGGAATCAGCGATGCGCTCAATCGCCACCCGGCATTCGTGCTGGTCATGAACGACGATGTGGACTTCAAGCCGGATTTTCTCGAGTCGCTCGTTTCGTTTGCAGAACAACGGCCGCGAACGCTCGTCGGCTCGCTGGTCTATGATCTCAACGACACATCAAAGCTCTGGTATGCCGGCGGGAAGATTCGCTGGTGGACGGGCCAAACCCTCGCCCGGATGAGTGTTCAGGATGGTGCGCTCCGCTGGTTGACGGGGATGGGGACGCTGATCCCGACCGCAGCGTTTCTTGAGGTGGGGTTCTATGATGAGAAATGGTTCCCCCAGGGATCCGGCGACGCCGATTTCTCCATGCGGGCCGCGCGCAAAGGCTATGCGCTGGCGATCGACGAGAAGAGCGTTTTGTTTAACCAGACCGACGCCTCTGTCGATGCGGTGACCAGAGTTGAAGCATCGTGGTCGACATTCTTTTCCCCCCTCTGGAGCCGCCGATCGTACGATGAAATCAGGATGCGATGGAATCTCTACCGGAGGTACTGGCCCACCCTCCTCATCCCGATTGCGTTCGGTATCTATTATGGACTCTTCCTGGTGAAACAAACGCTCCGCATTCTTCGGGCTCGCAGTCAACAGGGACGACGGCGATGAACATTCTCATCGTATCTCCGTATGTCCCGCACGAGGACGCAGGACATGGCACGGGAGCGTTCATGGACGGGTTGGTCCGGCGTCTGGCCGCACGCCATGACGTCGCCCTGGCAACGTTCTACGACGATCAGGAGGAGGGGTTTCTGCAAGACCTGCAGTCACGAAACATTCGGGTTCACCCGGTGTATCGGCCGCGCGGTCGGAGATCTTCGTTCATGGCAAACGGGGGATTGAGCCTCGGCCGCGGAGTGGATTTCGCGAGAAGTATCATCACCTGGACGCCCTACTATTCCTCCAAGTGGCGTCGAAAGGCGATGCGACGCCTCATCGGCGATTTGACGAAGAGCGGACATTTTGATATCGTGCAACTGGAGCTGTCGTTCATGGCAGGCTACGCTTCCGCCGTGCGGAAAGGCCGCATCGTTCTCCACGAGCATGACGTGGCCTATCGGCCCGCATACAGGCGATTCCGACGTGCGACGGGTCCTGTCAAACTGGCGCGGTATCTTGACTGGTGCATGTGGACACGATATGAGCTGGATGCAGTGAGACACCTCGACGGAGTGCTCACCGTTACCGGGCAGGATCAACGGCTTCTCACACGACTGACGGGTGCGGGAAACATCGGCTATCTTCCCCGCGCCGTCGAGATTCCGGCTTTCGAAACCGGACTGGAACGTGATCCCGGAACCGTCCTCTTTGTAGGGAGTTTCGCGCATGCTCCCAATGTCGATGCCGCATTGGAGATCATCCGGTCAATTGCCCCGGCCGTCTGGAACGTCGTGCCAACCACGCAGTTTATCTTTGCCGGCCCCAATCCGCCGGACGCCCTGCAGGATGCTGCACGGAAGCAGCACAATGTCAGGGTCACAGGGTTCGTGAAAGATCTGGAATCGCTGCTCCGCCGAAGCACCGTGTTCCTGGCACCTCTGCGATCCGGTGGCGGGGTGAAAGTGAAACTGCTTCATGCGATGGCGTACGCCATTCCTGTTGTCACAACGTCCGTCGGGGCCGAAGGGATCGAAGGTGCCACTCCCGGGGTGTCGTTGCTTGTCGGCAGGACATCGGCGGAGATCTCCGATGCGGTTTGCCGGCTTCTTCGCGAACCCGGGCTCGCAAAGTCCATCGGCGATGCCGGATGTGCCGCCATGCAACGCTATTACTCGTGGGACCGCGTCGTGTCCACGATCGAAGAGTTTTATCGAATAACCCTCCAGCAGCGAAAGGCTTGATCCATGTCCGGTCCCTCTTCATCCAAGAGACGCCCGCCTGCAAAAGAATCCAGCGCAGCGTTCTTCGAAAAACTGTCTCCGCTTACCCAGGACCTGCTCGCGGTTCTGGTCCTCTACGTGCTCTGCCTGGTGATTTTCCGCGGGATCATTTTCAACAATGAGGCTTTTGCCTCCGGCGGCGACACGGCGTCTGCCCTGAGCTATACCCATGCCGGAGTGCAGCTGGAAAAGTCGGAGGGCGTCGACGTTCTCTGGATGCCGTACTTTTTCAGCGGCATGCCGACATTCGGCAATGTCGCGTTCGTCCCGCACAACGTCAGCTACCTGCAGACAGTTGTTCAAGCCGTCCTGAATCTGTTGTTCCTGAACGGCGCGTGGACGTGGTATATCGTCTACTATTTTCTCGGCGGCGTATTCATGTATTGTCTGTCGAGAACCTGGGGGTTCGGCAGGATCGCTTCGCTGATCGCGGCGATCACCTTTATGCTCAGCCCGTATGCCATCGGTCTTGCCCCTGACGGCCACGGCTCGAAACTCATGGCGATCATCTACATCCCGCTGGTGATGATGCTGGCGCACTGGCTGTTCGAAAAGCGCTCGCTGCTGACGTTCGGTCTTCTCTCCGCCGCCCTCGGAACGCTCTTGCTGACGAACCACATGCAGATCGTCTATTACGCATTCATCGTCCTTGGCTGCTATCTGGCGTACCATATCATGACGGATTTCAAGGAGCACAAGGGGGCAATCCCGGTCAAGACGCTTCTCTTTGCCGGCGCGCTGTTGGTCGGGCTCTGTATTTCTTCGTACATCTATCTCTCGGTGTATGAGTACTCGCAGTACTCGATGCGCGGAGGAGGAACCACCGGGTCGACGGGCGGTCTCACGTACGACTACGCAACGAACTGGTCCTGGAGCCTGGGGGAAACGATCGTCCTGCTGATCCCGGGATTCTATGGAATCAACGGCTCCCCGAGTACGCCGTACTGGGGACATGTCGAACCTTGGACGTATTCGTATGTCTACGCGGGCTTGATCCCGATCCTTCTCGCAATCATCGCGTTAACGTACAAACGAACCCGGCTGGCGGGCTTCATGGGGATCCTGACGGTGTTCGTGATCATTGTCGCGTGCGGCCGGAATTTTCCGATCGTGTACGATGCCATGTTCAAGGTTCTTCCGTTCTTCAACAAATTCCGCGTGCCGTCGATGATTCTCCATCTGCTCCCCTTCACGCTCGGCGTGCTCGGGGCCATCGGTTACTCCGCGGTGGAAGAACAGCGGGGAGCGCAAAAGTCGAACGGCCCTCTGATCCGTGCGATGACCTCGGTCAGTCTCATCGCCGGCGGGTTGTTTTTTGTGTCGCTTCTCCTGAAAGCACCCCTGGAAGATTTCTTCAAGAGTTTTCTTTTCCTGAAAGACGGCGATCTTGAAATGATCCGCCAGAAGTATGCAAGGCAGGCCCCGCAGGCACTGGATGCCCTCAAGAATCTCCGCTTCGAGATATTCTGGAAGGACTACGTCAAGTTCTTTGTGTTGCTTGCCGCCGGGAGCGGCGCGATTGCCCTGTATCTCCGCAAATCCATCACGCCCACCATGTTTGCGGCGGCGATGGTGATTGTCGTCGTGGCCGACCTTGCCATCATCGATGAGCGGATCATCGTGCCACAGCCGCGCTCCGCCATCGAAGAGAATTTTCTGCCCGATGACACGATTGCCTTTTTGAAAGAACAACAGGGTCAATTCAGAATCCTGCCGATACCGGTGTATGGTTCAGACTGGAACGACAACACCTATGCGTATCACGGGATCGAATCCGTGGGCGGATACAGTCCGGCCAAGTTGAGAATCTATCAGACGATGCTCGATTCCTGTCTCCTCAAAAGCGCGGATCCGACCTTCCCCTACAATATAGGCGTCATTGACATGCTGAATGCCCGGTACTTTGTCGTTCCCGGGCGCCTTCCGGAAGGGCGGTTTGTTCTCGCGCATGTCGATGAGGCGAAGCGCCTGATCACCTACTTGAATCCGGGTGCGCTTCCACGAGCGTGGTTCGTCGATACGGCGGAGATCGCGAAGGATGATCATGAAGTGTTCGAGGCGCTCGATGCACCGGGCTTTGACCCGCACCATCTGGCGGTGATTCAATCCCCGGCAACGCCGCCGGCGATTGAACGACCGGACAGCGCCGCTTCCGCCACCATTTCGGAACATTTGTCAAGAAGAATTGTCATCAATGCGACGACGGCCCGACCTGCGCTCCTGGTGATCAGCGAAGTCTATTATCCGGCAGGATGGAACGCCACGATCGACGGCAAGGAAACAGAGATCTACCGGACGAATTCCGTTTTGCGTTCGGTGGTTGTCCCGGCCGGGTCGCACACGGTGACGATGACCTTCGATCCGCCCCTGTATCGGGCAGGGTATATGCTTTCCAATGGCGCCTGGATCTTCTGTGCGCTCTGCATTATCGGCGGAATCGTCCTTGATCCGAAGGCGCGCAGCCACGCCGCTCGCTTCCTTCGTCGTGGTCCTGCGGCGGGCGATTCCGGCCATGCCCAAGCGCCGAAACGCGGCTGATTGCGGCCGTCCTAACGTTGAGAAGGGGACGTAGCGCATGTCGATGAAGAACTTCTATATCGTCGTCCTTTCGCTGGCCTTCGGCGTTCTGGTATGGTTGTCCGTGGCCATCAGTGATGAATATCAGGTGACTGTACAGGCGCCGTTGAAGATCGAAAACATTCCGCCCGGAATGGCGATCAGTACGTCCGTTCCTCCGACAATTACGCTGAAGCTGCACGGCAAGGGATGGCAAATGGCGGCGGCGCTCTGGACGTCGGACTTGACGCTGACGTTCCCGGTGCAAATGTTCACCGGCGGGAAGAACGCCATCACGTTTTCGGATGTTGCCGAAAAATTGTCGGCGAGGATCGGCGTCCAGCTCGTGGATATGTCCCCGGAGTCCGTGTATGTGCAGCTCGACCAGCAGACGCAAAAGACCGTCCCGATCGTCCTTGACTGCCAGCTGGCGTTTAAAGAGGGGTACGGGCAGGTGGGGACGACGGTCATCGTGCCGGACAGCGTGACGGTCCTCGGGGCTGCGGAGGTCCTGCGATCGATCGACTCCTGGAGCACTGTCCACGGCAATTTTGACAACCTTCGTGCTTCGCTGGAAGCGAACCTTGCGCTGGCGCCTGCCGGGTCGCGCATGGTCGAGCTCTCTGTTGCACGGGTCCATCTTGCTGCGGACATCGAACCATTCGCGGAGAAAACCGTGAGCGGTCTTCTTGTTGAAGTTCGGAATGTGACCCCCGGCAGGGAATTGATTTTGATTCCGCCGAAGATCGACGTCGTCATCCGGGGAGGGATCCGGCAATTGTCAAACATCACGATGGATGACTTCCACGTCAGCGTTGATTATGGCAACGTGGTCGCGGACTCGTCCGGTTACGTCGATGCGGATATTGTCGCACCGCCCGGGGTCGAGGTCGTCGCGAGAACGCCGGAGCATCTTCAATACGTTGTCCGCAGGAGATTATGAAACCATGAATCTCACCATCAACATCGACCATATCGCGACACTGCGCGAAGCCCGGGGGGGCGTGGAACCGGATCCGGTCACCGCCGCGCATCTGTGCGAACTTGCGGGTGCCCGTGGGATCGTGTGTCACCTCCGTGAAGATCGCCGCCACATCAATGATCGCGATGTACGCCTGCTGCGGGAAACCGTAAAGACAAAGCTGGATCTCGAAATGGCCGCGACCGAGGAGATCGTCAAGATTGCCATCGAGATTCTTCCCGAACTCGCGACCCTTGTTCCCGAGCGGCGGCAGGAATTGACCACCGAAGGGGGCCTGGACGTCCGGGGAAACCGGCACTACCTGCGCGGCGTCGTCAACGAACTCCATAAACACGAAATCCGGGTGAGCATGTTCGTTGATCCCGTGCGCGAACAGATCGAGGCGGCGCGCGAAGTGGAAGCGGATACCGTCGAAATTCACACCGGGGAGTATGCAAACGCAAGGAATGAGCGGATACAGATGGAGCTTCTCGGCCAGGTCGCGGAAATCGCACGGTATGCCCGCGACCTCGGCATGACCGTCAACGCGGGTCACGGGTTGAACTATCTCAACATCATTCCGTTTGTTGCGATCAAGGAGATCGACGAGGTGAGCATCGGGCACGCGGTCATCGCCCGTGCCGTGTTTGTCGGACTCGACGCCGCCGTGAAGGAAATGCTCAGGGCCGTTGATGGCCGGTAACGCCTACGGGGCGAGCCGCATCATGTCCCACGATGACCGCCGGGCATTCCGCACATAGATGACCCGGTCGTTCATCCGTGCGAACCGGTGCTGCCAGAACTCTAGGCTTGTCGGGGTCAATCGATAGCCGCCCCACTGTTGCGGGCGCGGGACGCTTCCACCTTTATATTGTTTCTCGACCGCACCATAGCGTCGGTCGAGCTCCTCGAGAGTGATCACGTCGCTTTGCGGGGAAGCAGCGGAACTGAGTTGATGGTCCCGTGCTCTCGCTGCAAAGAGCCGGTCCGATTCTTCGGGGGATGTTTTTAATAAGGTTCCTTCAATCCGCACCTGCCGTTCGAGAGTCGGCCAGTGGAAGACCATCGTCCCCTGCGAATTGGCCTCGATTTCCCTCCCTTTCCTGCTCATGTAATTTGAGACGAAGACGAATCCATGCTCGTCCGCCTTTTTCAGGAGGACGATGCGTGCCGATGGCTTGCCGTCAGGCGTGCTCGTTGCAAGAGTCATGGCGTCCGGCTGAGGAGCCTTCCGGCGGACGGCATCATCGTACCACGCGAGAAACTGCACAATGGGATCGGAGTTCAGGCCGTCTTCAAAACGTTCCTTCATTTGGCCTCAGGGGAGTCATGGATAAATACGGATCCCGACGCCTGCATCAATGCCCACTCCGGCATCGGGAGCAAGGATCACGATCGGCGCCAGCTCGAAATATACTTCACACGGAGAGCGGGGAATTTCATAATCGATCCCGACGGGAACCCTCACGGCGAATCCCAACTCCTGCGTGCGAATGAAGTATCCGTCGCCGGACGCAAAATAGGTCCATCTCCCGAAGCCGAGTGCGGCGCCGAGTCCGTAGTGGAGGGAGAACGCGCCATCATTGAACGGATGGCTCGACCAGAGATAGTCCCCGTGGATTCTGAATCGATCCTCGGGAGAGAATCCAATGACACCGTCAATCGCATGCATTCGGTCAAGACGGTACTTCCAACTGAGTCCCGTGGGTTCACCGAGGACAAATCCGAAGCCAAACCGATTTTGCGCCATGACCGCAGAAGAGGAAAGCACGAAGAAGAGAAGAAGTGCGACCGCTTGACGTTTCATAAAACAATGCTTCGCAGTTTCGGGATGGAGATTCCTGTCCATACACTGATGGAACTCTCCATCTGTCCGCAGGGTTCCGCGGATTGCAATTCACTTTGCGGATTTCTACATTATTCGATACAAATGAAAAGGTTTTAATGCAAAAGACCCACGCCAGGACGACGGCAAAAGAGCGCGAAGAGCTTGTTCGTCGCGCGGCAAACGCGAAGGAGCATGCGTACGCTCCCTATTCTCGGTTTCGCGTGGGTGCGGCACTTCTTACGGAGGACGGGGAAATTTTCGAGGGGTGCAACGTTGAAAACAGTTCGTACTCGCTGACGATTTGTGCTGAACGGAACGCAGTGTTTCAAGCCGTGATGTCAGGGAAGACTTCGTTTCGTTCCATTGCCATCGCGTCGGACGATCACGCATTTCTTCCTCCCTGTGGTGCCTGCCGGCAAGTGCTCTCCGAATTCTCTCCTTCGATGGAGATCCTCCTCACGAACGCGGACGGGAAGATCAAGGTGGTCGCGCTCGACACCCTGCACCCGATGCCTGCCGATCTGAAGATGCTCGCGCGCCCGTCGAAGCGGTAAGGGCTTCTGGTTTACTTCCCCCCCGGATTTCCGCCAAGAATTCTCGCAGGCAGCATGAAGAGAGCCCGCACGAATGCGAACGTGCCGTCGACGGCGATTCCCAGCACTCGGAAAGGGAGCAAGAGGAGCCAGATCAGGGGATAGAGGACGAGGGCGATAATCGCTATCGGCCAGCAGAGAAGGAGCAGGATGACCCACAAAAGAAATTTTACCATGACGATGCCTGGTTCGGAAGTTGTTCTCCAGGTATGTACGAAGCCGTCGCCTGTGGTGTTGCAATTCCGCCGTTTGATAGTCAGCCGGTCAATTCGTACCATTGCTGCAGCGGTATGAGGCCGAAATGAACGAGACGACACTGACGCTGCGCGACCTGCTCGCCGGGCACGTACGGGACGGAGAATTGGTCGAGCGGATGGACGATGATTGGGTCCGGTGTCTCGCCTGCGGCCACCGGTGCAAGATTGCCCCGGCGCATGAAGGCATCTGCCGGGTCCGTTTCAATGATCACGGCGTGCTGAAGGTGCCGACCGGTTACGCGGCAGGGCTGGCGCTCGATCCGATCGAAAAGAAACCGTTCTTTCACGTCCTGCCGGGAGCGCGCGCGCTGAGTTTCGGCATGCTGGGTTGCGACCTCCATTGCGCGTATTGCCAGAACTGGCTGACGTCCCAAACGCTGCGGAACCCCTCCGCGAACGCCACGCCGGATCCGATCCGGGCGGAAGAAATCGTTGCGCTTGCCGTCCGCCATCACGCCCCCGTGATCACCAGTACGTATAACGAGCCCCTCATTACCAGCGAATGGGCCGTGGAGGTGTTTCGACTGGCAAAGGCGGCAGGGATCAAGTGCTCCTATGTCTCAAATGGCAACGGCACTCCCGAGGTGATCGAGTATATCCGGCCTTTCATCGATTGCTACAAGATCGATCTCAAAAGTTTCCGACAGAAGAACTACCAGCAGCTCGGTGGAAAGCTGCAGAATGTTCTCGACACCATCCGGCTTTTGAAGCAGGACGGCGTGTGGGTGGAAATCGTGACGCTTGTCGTTCCCGGCTTCAACGATTCCGACGCAGAGCTTCGCGATATTGCGGCGTTTCTGTCGACTGTTTCGAATGACATTCCGTGGCATGTCACCGCCTTTCATCCGGACTATCAAATGCAGGATGTCGAGCGAACACCCGTGAAGACGCTGATGCGTGCAGCGGAACTCGGTCGCGAGAGCGGTCTGCATTTTGTGTACGCAGGAAATTTGCCGGGCATGACTGGCAGCAACGAAAACACCTATTGTCCGTCCTGTCGTGCCCTTCTCATCGAACGGCATGGATTTCATGTGCGTTCAGAAGCGCTCCTCGGAGGACTCTGCCCGCGCTGTGCCCACCCGGTTCCCGGAATCTGGAATTAATTTCTCAACCCGACCCCCGATGCCTTCCCCCCGGATTTCTCTTGTGGTCGCGGTCTACAACAAGCCGGAGTTCCTCCGGTTTCTTTTTGCGGCGCTTGGCCGCCAATCATTCCGCGAGTTCGAAGTGATCATCGCGGACGACGGTTCAGGGCCGGAGGTGGGAGACGTCGTGGCCGAGGCGAAGCGCGCATATCCCTATCCCATCGAACATCTCTGGCATAGTGATCGCGGTTGGCGGAAGAACATCATGCTGAACAAGGCCATCCGCGCCTCGCGCGCGGAGTGGATCGTCGTCACCGACGGCGACTGTCTTCCCTCACGGCATTTTCTGCTCGATCACTGGACGGAGCGCGAGGACAAACGGGCGCTTCTGGGCCGGCGTGTTGAGACGAGTGAACGGTGGGCGCGCTCCCTGACCTTGGAACGCGTTCGCTCGGGGGCCTTCGAGCGGTACGGCGTGGCGGAGTGGATGGATGGTCTTCGCGGAAGGTCGTTGCGGGTCGAAGACGGCATCAGAATTCCGAGCCGCGTGTTGCGGGCGGTCCTCCTGCGCAACGTCCGCGGCATGCTGGGATGCAACTTCTCGGTGGCCAAACGAGATCTCGAAGCGATCAACGGATTCGACGAGGAATACGACGGCCCGGGATGCGGTGAGGACTCCGACGTTCAGTACCGGCTTTCGCTCATCGGGGTGACGGGGAAATCGATGCGCAATCTGGCGATCCAGTATCACATCTGGCATCCCCGCCAGCCGGTCTCCGACGCCTGCTGGGATCGGTTCCAGGAAGTGCGGCGTCGGGCGTCGGCCGTCTGTGTCCGCGGCCTGCACTATCGCGAAGGGTGACGGATCGCGGGTTCCCGTCACTTGCTTTTGCGGAGGTTTTGTGTATCATATAATTGAACAACTGTTCATATGATCTTTCAATCGGGGCGACGATGGAATACGTCGACAAGGTCGAAGCAACGCAGGCCCGCCGGGCCATCCACGGCGAAGCCATTCTGCGCAGTCTGGGGGAGATCTTCCGGGTCCTGGGCGACCCGACCCGATTGAAGATCTGCCTGGCGCTGGAAAACCACGAACTGTGCGTGAGTGACATCGCCGCGGTCGCAGGGATGTCGGAGTCCGCAGTCTCGCACCAGCTGCGTCTTCTCAAGGCGATGCGGCTTGTGCGCTACAGGAAAGAGGGGAAAATGGCGTACTACATGCTCGACGATTCACATATCGAGCAATTGATCTCGCTCGGCGTCCGCCATGTGCAGGAGCGGCAATGAAGCGTTCTGACGCTGAGCGGATTTTCGTGGTCACCGGCGTGTGTTGCGCGTCGGAAGAACATGTGCTCCGGAAAAGCCTCGACCGGTCGCTCGGTTCAGGAGCGTTCCGGTTCAGTCCGGTGACCTGCGAGTTGAACGTCGCACGAGCGGTGCCGCATGAGACGGTGGTCGATGCGGTCCGCAGGGCCGGATTCGGCGTTCGTGAAAGGGTGCTGATCCCCGAACGGGAGCCGTTCTTTCGCCGTCACCGCAGAGCGTTGCAGATCTCCGCATCGGCATTCTTCGGATTGCTCGGGGCGACACTGCTGGAGAATGGCGCACGCACCCCCGGCAAGGGGTTCCTTCTTCTCGCGCTCGCCGTCGGGGGATGGGAGATCGCCGTAAAGGCCTCCAAAGCCGTCCGGCATGGTGTGCTCGATACCAATGTCCTCATGGTTCTTGCCGCGGCCGGGGCGGTTGCCGTGAACAAATGGGAAGAGGGGGTTGCGGTTATCGTCCTCTTCTCGGTGTCGCTGGTTCTCGAATCGTATGCGGCGGCCCGAACCCGCCGCGCCGTCCAATCCCTGATGTCGCTCTCGCCGCCTGAAGCGATCGTCGTGCACGACGGTCGGGAGGAATCGGTCATGGCGGAATTGGTCCACCCCGGCGATATCGTCAGCATCAGACCCGGAATGCGGATCCCCGTCGACGGCATTGTCCTTGAAGGAACATCGACCGTTTCGGAGGCAATGCTGACAGGGGAACCGCTCGCGGTTGAAAAATCGGCCGGGAACGAAGTGTATGCCGGGTGCTTGAACGAACGCGGTTCGCTCCGGATCAGGGTATCCCGGTCGTTCGAAGAAACACGTCTTTCCCACATCATCCGTCTGGTCGAGGATGCCCAGCACCAGAAGCCCCCGATTCAGACGTCGATGGATCGATTTGCCGAACGCTATACCTGGATCGTCCTTCTCGCTGCTCTCACGGTAACGGTGATTCCCCCTCTTGTCCTTGCAGAACCGTTCAGCGTCTGGTTTTATCGTGCCCTTATCATGCTGGTGATATCCTGCCCGTGTGCTCTCGTCATTTCAACGCCTGTGACCTTCGTCTCCGCTCTTACCGCCGCAGCGCGCAGCGGGATCCTGGTCAAAGGAGGAAAGCACTTTGAAACCCTCGCCCGTCTACAGTCGATCGCCTTTGACAAAACTGGGACGCTCACGGAAGGCCGGCTTCAACTGACCGATGTGATGCCGTTGAACGGCATGGGACCGACCGCACTCCTCACGCTTGCTGCAGCCGTCGAACAACGATCCGAACACCAGCTCGGCTCGGCAATTATCCGTGAAGCGGCGCTGCGTGGGATCGAGCACTCGCAGGTCCGTGTCGAGCGGTTTGAGGCGCTTCCAGGACGCGGAATCAGGGCGGTGGTGGGAGGAAGGGAACTCTTCCTCGGCAATCGCGGGCTTGCCATCGAGATGGGATTCGACACGCCCGAGCTCGTCAGAACGGTGAAACAGCTCGAAGCCGACGGGAAAACAACCCTCTCCATCGGGAGCGCCGGCGAAGCGTTGGGCGTGATTGCGTTGCGCGACTCTCTGCGGCGCGAGGGACGAGATCTAGTCGGCAGTCTGCGCGCGCAAGGTCTGAAAAACATCGTCATGCTTTCCGGCGACACGGATGAATCCGCCAGGGTGATTTCCGAGCACATCGGTCTTGACGAATGGAGCGGTTCGCTTTTGCCCGACGACAAAGTCCGCGCTGTCGAGGCCCTTCGTGCGCGCCGCGGGCTCGTGGCGATGGTGGGCGACGGCATCAACGACGCGCCGGCGCTTGCTGCGGCATCGGTGGGGATCGCGATGGGTGGAAACGGGTCCGATGCTGCGCTCGAAACCGCGGACGTCGTCCTGATGAGCGACAACCTTCTCTCGCTTCCGCCACTTTTCGCCCTCAGCAAAAAGACGCTCAGGATCATCCGGCAAAACATCGTTCTTGCCCTTTCGATCAAGGCCGTCTTCCTTCTGTTGAGCGTTACAGGCATCGCCACGCTCTGGCTTGCCCTGCTCGCCGATGATGGGGCCGCGTTGCTGGTGATCCTCAATGGCATGCGCGCACTCCAGACTCTCCGGATTCCGACCCGGGCGCTCTGATCAAAACTTCCTCCGCAGTCACATTGTTCCGAGTGCTCACCCCAAACGCGATTCCCGTCAACCACTTGCGACTTACCGATCTGTCTTCCTCGGTGTGTAATGGAAAGATTGTGTGATGACAATCAAACCAAAATGGCAAAAAGGATCTCTTGTGTGTCATAATGCCGGGACAGTGACAGCTGATCATTGAACTTCAAATGAATTCCGAGTAGATTTCAGAAAGGGTAGAGCTCGAGAGAGAAGTTGAGGGAGGCCTCTAAGGCATCGAATGGTCGTTCGATGTTTTGATCCGTGAGGAGGGCACGTTTTGGATCCATCCGCTGAGACAGGTGGTGATCCGGAGGACTGTGATGAATACTACCATGATGAACAACAGAGTATTCGTCGTTGGTGTCTCGGCGACGATAATGGCATTTGCCATCCCGGCAACCGCACAACAAAAAATGATGAAACGTGATGCGCTGCAAGACAGCATCGCGTGGGTACCGCAGCAGGTTGCGCTTCCCGGGGTTGTGGCCGGAAGCGCTCTTTGGTTCGACTTCAATGATGACGGAAGGCTCGACATTCTTCTCGCGGGAGAAAGCGTGGACGGTCCGGTATCGGGAATCTATGAAAATGCGGACTCGACATTCCTCAAGACCGAAACCAATCTTATTCCTGTCATTTCAGAAAACGGCCTGGCTTGGGGGGATTACAACAATGACGGGAATATGGACATCGCCATTGAAGGACGATTGGACACAATCGGGACGCAGGTTGCAACCAAGGTTTATGAATATGAACACGGCCAATTCATTGACAAAGATGCATCACTCATGAACCTCAATGGCGGCTCCGTCAAATGGGTGGATTTTGATAATGACGGCCATCTCGATTTGCTCGTCTCCGGTTCACCCGATCTCGGCGGTTCGTTTGCAACAAAACTTTACCGGAACATCAAGAAGGATTTTTACGAAGAGCCTGTAGGGTTCCCCGGCGTCTGGGGGAGCTCGATTGCGTTCGCCGACTACGACAACGACGGATTTGTCGATGTTGTCATCAGCGGATATGGCTATGGTGGGACCCAAACTTCGCTCTACCACAATGCGATGTCGCGCGGCGTAATCGGGTTCGATCCTGTGTACAACCCCGTCAACGGTGGAGGGCAATTTGCCGCGGTGAATTCGGGGGCGGTTGAGTGGTTCGATGCGGATAATGATGGCTATCAGGATCTTGTTGTGACTGGAGCCGGCTATGGCGGACCCGTAGCAAAAATCTATCACAACAACGGTGATGGTACGTTCACTGATATCAATGCGAGTCTGACACCCGTTTCCGTCAGTGCCGTTGCCGTCGGCGATTATGACAATGACGGCTACCTGGACATCGCAATTTCTGGTGGCGACGATTTCTACACGGGTGCGAACCCGAAAACAAAGATCTATCATAACAACGGCAATCTCACGTTCACCGATATCGGCGCACAATTGACGGGCACGTGGTTTGGATCCCTCAATTGGGGAGATTTCGATCATGATGGACGACTCGATCTCCTGGTCAGCGGCGCGACGCTCATGAGAGATCATCCGACCTATGGAAACGATCTGGGGCCGGTAACGCTTTTGTACAAGAACACGGTCATTGTGGACAGCAATTCCTGTCCAACGACTCCGACGGGTCTTGACGTTCAACCCGATTCCAACGGAGCCTCGTTCTCGTGGGTGCCATCGACTGACAAAGAAACCAACCAAAAGGCTCTTACCTACAACTTGCGGGTTGGCACGACGCCGGGCGGGTTTGACGTGGTGTCTCCGCTTTCAAATACTGCGTCGGGATTTCGCCGCCTTCCAAGGCCAGGGACGCAGGGAGCAAAGACTACGGCGAACGTACTGGATCTTCCTCCCGGGACTTACTATTGGAGCGTTCAGGCCGTCGACAATCAATTCGCGGGGTCACACTTCTCACCCGAAAAGTCATTCGTTGTCACGACAACGGGGACACTCCCGAAGGCCAACATCCCGACATCGTACAGTCTAAAACAGAATTACCCCAACCCGTTCAACCCATCGACCACAATTGAATACGCATTGCCAAGGTCGGGGGTCATATCGTTGAAGATCTATGATTCCCTCGGGAAGGATGTGACGACATTGGTTAGCGGCATGTTGGAGGCAGGGACGCACCAGCTCCGGTGGAATGCAAGTAGATGTGCCAGCGGTGTCTATTACTGTCGGCTCCAGGCCGGCGCATTCAGTGCGACAAAAGCAATGGTGCTCGTTCGCTGAGCGCCCTCCCTGCGCGGGATACTCTGAACATGCTGTCCAGCCGGACCTTTTCGGGTCCGGCTGGAACGTCTATTGGGCGAATACGCCTGAACAGTGCCCTCTCCTTGACATTCCCCCGGATAGTTCTTATCTTTAAAATCCTTGCACGATTCCGTCAACCATCCCGAAACGAGGGTTTACGTAATGTACGCCGTAGTGGAAATTTCCGGCAGACAGTTCAAAGTCTCGCCGAACCAGAGCCTGCTCGTGCCTACTCTTCAACAGAAGTCCGGTGAAGCGGTGAAATTCGACCGGGTGCTTCTGGTGGAAGGGGAACAGGGCGTGAAAGTCGGCCATCCCACCGTTCCTGGAGCCGCTGTCGAGGCTCGAGTGCTCGACGTCGTCCGTGGGGAAAAGGTCATCGTCTTCAAGAAGAAGAAGCGAAAAGGATACCGCGTCAAGCGGGGGCACCGTCAGTCGTATACGAAGGTGCAGATTACGAACATTGCCGTGTAGGGAGTTCTTCAATGGCGCACAAAAAAGGTGTCGGTAGCTCACGCAACGGACGCGACAGCAACGCGCAGAGGCTCGGGGTAAAACGCTTCGGCGGCGAACTCGTGAGCGCAGGAAGCATTATCGTCCGGCAACGTGGCACGCGGTTCGAACCGGGGACGAACGTCGGCATCGGCGGCGACGACACCCTGTTCGCAAAAGCCGAAGGCTTCGTCCATTTCAAGAAATACAGCAAGTCGAGAAAAGTCGTCAGCATTGTGCCGAAGGCGTAGCGCCTGTCAAGGCCGGAACGGTTGGACGATTCCGCAAGGCTGACCTGTGAATCCAGTCCCGTCGATCATCCGGCGGGACTTTTTCTTTTTTATAACGTTCCTTTCCCCTCTCAGCAACCCGGAGACCAATCATGAAAATCACCGTCATCGGTGCAGGAAATGTCGGGGCAACGACTGCCCAGCGCATTGTGGACAAGCAGCTTGCCAACGAAGTCGTCCTCGTTGATGTCCTGGAGGGCATTCCCCAGGGGAAGGCGCTGGATATGTATGAGGCAACGCCGGTGGAAAAAACCGACGTGAAGGTGGTCGGGAGCAACGGCTATGAAGCGACCGCCGGCTCCGATATCGTCGTCATCACGGCGGGGATCGCCCGCAAACCGGGGATGAGCCGCGATGATCTCATGAATACCAACAGCGGTATCGTGAAGAGTTGCACGGCCTCGAGCGTTGCCGCTTCGCCCAACGCGATTCTCATCGTGGTCTCCAACCCCCTGGATGTGATGGCGTATGTTGCCCTGAAGGTCAGCGGCTTTGATCGGAAACGGGTCATCGGCATGGCCGGGGTCCTGGACTCCGCGCGATTCCGCTCGTTCATCGCGGAAGAGTTGAAAGTGTCCATCGAGGACGTCAATGCGTTCGTCCTGGGGGGCCACGGCGACTCCATGGTCCCCCTTCCACGATACTCGACTGTCGCCGGCATTCCGATCACCGAGTTGATGAGCAAAGAGACCGTCGACCGGCTCGTCAAGCGCACGCGCGACGGTGGAATCGAGATCGTCAATTACTTGAAGACCGGAAGCGCCTATTACGCACCGTCATCCGCCACGGTCGCGATGGTCGAATCCATCGTAAAGAACAAGCGGCGCATTCTCCCCTGTGCGGTCTACCTGCAGGGGGAGTACGGCATGAACGATACGGTGGTGGGTGTTCCGGTGAAGCTCGGGTCGCACGGGGTCGAGGACATCGTGCAGATCAAACTCAACCCTGACGAGCAGGCGGCGTTGGCGAAGTCGGCGAACGACGTCAAGCAATCGATCGGAAAGCTGGCATTGTGAGTTGTTGGAGCGGTCCGTCGCACACCATCATGCGGAGAACATTCCTCCCGGGAATGTTCTCCGGCGGTGTGCTGTCATTTCTCATCGCCCTTGGTACGCCCGGCTGTCGGGAAAATCCCCCCGTTTCTCCGCCCATCGTACAGCCGCCGACCGCCTTTCGCTGGACCGTGGGCGACCGCATGTGGTTCGACACGTGGGCCCTGGACAGCAACGGGTACACGATTCCTTCCAGCAAATGCGTGAGCCTGCGGCGGGTGATCTCGACCGGCGTGCAGTTCCAGGGTCGAGTGGGCGTCGCCATCATGGTTGACAGCATCGCCATCGCCGGCCAGCCGTTTCGCGCGGATACCGCGTATCTTTCGCAGACCTCTTCTGGCGACCTCTGGCAGTTCGGTCTCTTGTCATCGCTGGGGCAGCGGTACGGGACTGCTGCGGTGGGACCCGAGTGGGATCTGATCGCCCCGCTTTCGGGGAATTCGACATCCTGGACCGCGGGCTACGCGGACACGACAGGGTCGGTCTTCGGGAGCATCACAACGGAGGGGACGTACTTTTCTGTTCTGATCGGCGGGGTCAACTTTGTATTTCAGACCCAACGGGTCGATCTCTCGGGTCCAACGGTCGGCTATTCCTTCTGGATTGCACAGTCACCACCTGTGTTCGCAGCGATCATTGAGGCGTCGTCTTCTTCGAGGAACGGCATCTACCGTATCCTGACGACCGCGCAGATCGCGGGGCTTTGAGCGCTCACCGTTTCCCCGTGTCGAGCCAGAGACGCACCTGCATCCCCTTATTCAACGACTCAAATTCCACTTTGTCCATCAGGGTTCGCATCAGGAAGATCCCGCGACCGCTCTCCTTCATCAGGTTTCTCTTGGACAACGGATTCTTCACCTTCTCCGCATTGAACCCGCCGCCCTCATCCGTGATAAGAAAGAGGAGCCATCCGGGAAGAATCTCACAGACGATCGCAACCTTCTTTTTCTCATCCGACTTATTTCCGTGAACGATGGCATTGTTGACGGCCTCCGTCAGGGAGACCATCAACTTATGCATCTGGATTTCATCGAGGTGGACGGCTTGGTTCACCTTCTTCAAAAAGTTCTCCACCTTTCCGATGTTCTTCGGAGAGCTGGAAAGCGATATCCTGTACACCGGCTGCGAAGCTTTCACGGAAAGCCTTCTAGAAATTATAGAGAAGAGAGAGCGTAAGCGACGGCAGACTCCGGATCGACCCGTCCGTCTGTCTCCGGTTTTCGTACCATCCATGCAGGTCGATCAGACTGTGCGGACCGGGAGACCACAGGACCGCGCAGGTCGGGCCTATGCTGCGCGTATATGAATCCACGGACTTTCCGTTCTCGTCGTAGGCATAGCGCACCTGCGAAAAGAAACGCAGCCCGATAGCAAGCAACAGGGAAGGGAGGGGTCGGAACCGCGCCTGCCCGGAAAAGGTCTTGTCGGCATACGAGTTCTCCAACCGCTCAGTGAACTGGTCCCAGTTCAATTGCCCGCGTTCATATAGCTTCAAATAGGCGAAAAAATCAAGGCCAATGCGATGTGTAAGTTCGAGACTCGTGGAATCGAGCCAGCCGAACTGGCGGTAAGTGTAGCTCTGAACGGGCGAAGCAGGTTGATCGAAATCATAGACGGTGTAACTTGCGAGAACCTCGAAACCGTTCGCCGTTCTCAAAAACCAGGCGGGGCGATACTGCATGATCGGCGTCAGGCGCAAGACCCTGTTGATGTTGTTGTTGGCGCTCCGGTCCGACAAAAGGTAGACGAGATGGCTCACGGTGCCTTCGAGCGTCACCCCCAGGGTAAACAGGGGGGAAATCCGGTGGAGTGTCGCAAGAGAGGCCGTCACCAGCAGTTCATCCCGGTCCTCATCGTTGAGATTGCTCGGGGTATCGTAACGCAGCAGGCTGGCTCTTCCATTCAAGGAGATTTCGTCGGACCAGGTGAGCGGAACGTAAATATGCGTCGAGAGTTCGTTCTGGCTTGCCAGGTTGTTCTTTGATTCTTCCTGCTGGGTCCGGTCAGAGAGTAGAGGTCCCGTTGTTTGTTCGGGGGCCGTCAGCACGCCGTGCAGTTCGTCCCGTTCGTAGTGCCCGAACCGGAAAGAGGCGAAGCCCCTGCCGTTCGTGGGACGCCACGCTCCCTCGATGTAGGTGTCCAGGTGGAATTCGTCGACACGACTGTCGAAAGCGTCGTGCGGCCGGAGGCCCTCTCCGTAGAGGAGCAATTTATCGAGCCGGTGTGAGGTCACGCCGATGTACGCCATCGCCCGGACGGTCGGCGTGAAATTGTATGTGAGGAGGTTCGAGAACTGGACGTAGGTTTCCTGTCTGCTCTCAATGCTGGAATCGGGTGCATAGAATTCACGGCGCAATTGATACACCGCGACCTCGAGACTGTCGTTCGAATAGGATCCGAAAGATTTCTCGACCCCCGCCTGAAGGTTGTTGTCCACAAGTCGACGAGGCTCGAGCCGGTCGACGTGGAGTTGTCCGAACGCCCGGACGAGATAGCCGTCTTCGTCGATGGGGTGCAGGGTCGCGAGGAGTTGATACGACGGCCCGCGATCGCGAAACCCCGATTGATTGTCCCATCGATACCCTGCCGAGGGAGCGATGTCCAGTGCCGGAATCGGAGCATAGGTGAGGCCCGCCAGCGTCGAGTGCATTGAGGCCTGGCTCAGACCGATGCCGCGACTGTCGGTGAAGACAAAGGAATTCCATTGCCCCGTTGCCGAAAGGGGGCCTGCGATGGGAACGGCCAGCGACACCGTTGCCTGCTGTTGATTGCTCTGGAGACTGCGCGTTGGGTCGGAAGCAAGCTGCACAACCGTCGCTCCATACTGTTCCCGGATATTGGTCCGAATCCCCGCAACGGCGGTGTCGATAAAGAGCCTGCCATTCCATGTGAAGATATCGAGATTGCGGTCGAGGACGACGCCCGCAGAATTTCTCGGGAGAAGGGAGTCGGCGGTCGAGGGAAGCGGCGATGTCTCCGGGCGGGAATAATCCTGGGAACGCGCGGACCACCCGATCACGCCGAGACACGATACAATGGTCAGCATCCGGATGAGCGGGTGCTCAATGGATCGCTGCCCGGTCGCCGCGGGAGGGCACATGCACTTCTCCGAAACCGAGGTTCTGGAGGCCGCCGGCCAGTTTCTCCGACTGGTCGGGGTCGCCGTGAACAACAAAGATCTTCTTCAGTTTCCTCTTGTCGAACTTTCCGATGTACCCGAGCAGTTCATTTCTGTCGGCGTGACCGCTGAAGGAATTCAGCACGACAACCTCCGCGCGGAGTTCGTGGGGCTCCCCGAAAATGTTCACCACCGGCTGTTTCATGACGAGCTTCTTGCCGAGAGTGTTCTCCGCCTGGTATCCCGCGATGATCACCATGTTCCGGGGGTCTTCGACACTGTTCGCCAGGTGATGCACGACGCGCCCGTTGTCGCACATGCCTGATGCCGCGATGACGATGAATGGCCCGGGCCGGTCGTTGAGCTCTTTGGAATGCTCGACATCGCGGATGTAGGTCAACCGTTCGAACCCGAAGGGGTCATTATTTGTTGGAGAGTGGAGGATGGCGAGGGTCTCTTCGTCAAAACATTCCGGGTGCTTCCGAAACACATCCGTCACGTTCACCGAGAGCGGGCTGTCGACGAACACCGGAAGGTACGGGATCTTTCCTTGAACGCTGAGGTTGTGCAGCATATACACGATCTCCTGCGTCCGTCCGACGGAAAATCCCGGGATGATGATCTTTCCCCGCCGTTCGACGGCGCGGAGAATCGGATCGAGAAGCTGGGCTTGCATATCCTGCACGGGGGCATGGAACCGTCCCCCGTAGGTGCTCTCCGTGAGGAGCACATCGGCATCATCGCCGACGAACACCGGATCGCGAAGGATCGGCAGCCCGTTCCTTCCCAGGTCGCCGGTAAAGGCAAGCCGGGTCTGCACACCTTGTTCGCGCAGCGTCAGCATCAGTGATGCCGATCCGAGAATGTGCCCCGCATCTTCATAGCGGCAAGAGACACCGTCGGTCACGTCGAATGCCGCTCCGTAATTGCATCCCCGAAGCAGCGGCAGGGTCTCCTCGACATCCTCACGCGTGTAGAGAGGCGTCACCGGCGGCAACCATTTCTTCCGGTGCTTCTTGTTGATGAATTCAGCGTCCCGTTCCTGGATGAATGCACTGTCGCGAAGCATCACGCCGAGAAGATCCTTCGTTGCCTGCGTACAGAATACCGGACCCCGGTATCCCTGTCTGACAAAGCCGGGCAGATTGCCGGTGTGGTCAATGTGCGCGTGCGAGATGACGACGGCATCGATTGAATCGACGGCGAACGGAAATGCGCTATTGATTTTTCGCGCCTCGTCCCGGTGCCCCTGGAACAGTCCACAGTCAAGAAGGACGCGCCGGTTGCCGACGTGGATCACATGCATGGAACCGGTGACGGTACGCGCAGCCCCCTGGAATTCGATCTCCATGGGGTCATTCCTCGTGCTTCTTGCGTCCGCCGCGCATCCTGGCCTGGATGACAATTCCCAGAGCCGCAAGGAGCACGACGAGCCAGTAAACGTTTTGGGAATGAATTCCCTGCGCGATCAACGTGGCGCCGACAAAGGAGGACACGACAATCAGGGTCCAATCGAAGACCCAATGCACGAGCAACGCACCAAGAATGCCGGCGGCTACAAACACGATCCACCGCAGGTCGCCAGTCAGGTGGAAAATCGCTTCGGAATAGTTCATTGCGAGGAATCCGGTCGCCGCGAAGCCGGCGGCACTGATCGCGATTTTCTGGATGAAGAGCGCGATCACGCCACACACCACTCCGCACATCAGGCCGACGACAAGGGCGGAATTTTCCGACTGGACCCCGAGGATTCCCGGAGCGTATGTGAAACCGATGACAAAACCTGCGGCGGCGACAAAAAGCCAGAAGAGCTTTCGACCGAAGACGAGCAGCAGCGCTCCGAGAACGAGAATGACAATTGTGCTCATGGTATGGGAAGAGGTGGACGAGAGTGACTCTGCACTTCAGCGGGAGTCTTCTCGGCTGAGGAGGAAACGAACTGCGGGTACCAGATTCCGGCCGTTCCGTTCATGGCGTGAGGCGATACGTCCCTTGCTGTCATGGTTCATGCGAGACTCCAAACCGATGCACCCGCCGGCGCAACAACAGTCCCCGGCGGGATGGACCCGACAGGAACGGAATCCGCCCGCAAGCATAACCCATCGTGGTCCCGGCATCCCGATTGCCGTGCGCGGCCCGGGATCGCAAGCGCGGTGCATCGGGATGCGCCACGCGTCAATGCGTTGCGCTGTCGACCGACGTAATGTAGATATCGCACTCCCTGCAGCGTGCGCTCCGTTCCTGAGCGTCGTGTGAGGGATGCATCCAGCACGGAAGATCTTCCGCTCCGTTGCCGGGAGTGCAAACGAGCTGGGTCTTGTGCGTTGTTGCGGCCAAGTGACCCCGCAAGGTCTCGAGGGTATATTGCCGGGAATGGATGACCTCACGAATGCGCCGCACACGGTCGAGCTCGTTCTGCGCGTACCGCCGGTGGCCGGATGTGCGTCGCAGAGGAATGATCAGCCCATGATACTCGTATAAGCGGAGCGTCGGAATCGAGATCCCCAATACATCAGCAGCTTCCCCGATTGAATACGTCGCGTGTTCTGTCGTTGCTGCCATGGAAGTTTCGCCTCAAGGGAATATGGATCCAGTGGAACCGCCCTTGCCACGACCACCAAATCACTGATGGGACGACCTTCCTTGAGCTCGCTGCCGGCTGGTTGCGATGTGTCAAGAGCCTGGAGCGGACCGTCGGTCGGAATATTCAGCGAACCGCATTGAGGTATGGTTTGGTTCTATCTATTGCCGAGCCCGAAGACCGCAGCAAAAGTACGTGGTAATCTGGTCCCCATCGTCACGGAATTCATCCGGTCCGAGGGCGCTCTCAAATCTGAGAGTTGAAGGAAAATACTACATTCTCAAGGAACAGTCAATGGATCTTCTGGATCTCTCCCGCTTTGGTCTCAAGTATCCTGATCTCTATGATCCTCAAGTGTTGGAAAATCTTACAGTTCAGTTCTATGAGTTCGTTCGCTCCCGGAACTCCCTCCTCCATGCCCGTTTCAACGATTATCAAGCCACGCGCGGGGTGGGTATGCCCCCCCCGGCGGTCTCCAGCCTTCTGGAAGAGATGGCTGAACAGCTTGGTGCATTTCTTGGCACCCTCTTTCAAGTAGAACGCGAGCTCGATACGTTGCGGCAGCGCGCGAATCATGAGAAAGCACTGTTTGAATGTAAACGGGAATTCTTCGTCCGAAGGGTCCTGAAGAAATACTCGAAAGAACAAGGGCTCCAAATCGACCGGGTGAGCCTGGATGGGATGGCCCGATCGATCATTGCCGTGATTCCTGGAATTTCCCGCGACGACCGGGAACTCGAAGCTGCGACGGCTATCCTCGCACTCCTGGAACATGAACGCTATGCAAAGGTCGGACTTCCTCCCCAGTCCATCATCGCGATCACCTCGCTTGTCCGTGTCTTGAAGAGCAACGGGACGGGTCTGGGTTTTCTCCCCACCACAGAAGATGAGTCGGCTCTCCTGCAGTTTCTGACTGCCTTGATGACGCTGTTGGAACAGTGGCTTGCGTCGATTTACTATCAACACGATCCAGCGTATCGCGACTGGACGATGTTCGATGTGCCCTCGGCGACAGACTTCAATCGTCTCGTCCCGTTCGAACGCCAGGAAAGCGCCGTCGGAGAAGCGATCATCGGGAAGCCGGAGCATTATCGACGGCGCGATGGGTTCGACCTCACCGACCCGCGATTCAATGGCCGTCAGGCGGATGGCGAAGTGGACTACTGCATCATCTGCCACAAGCGCGAAAAGGATTCGTGCTCACGGGGGTTCGCCGAAGGTGATTCATTCAAGCAGAATCCGCTCGGGTATCCATTAAAAGGCTGCCCGTTGAACCAGAGGATCTCCGAATCGCACGAATTAAAATCGAAGGGAGAAACATTAGGCGCGCTCGCCCTCATCATGGTCGATAACCCGATGCTCCCGGGGACGGGTCATCGAATTTGTAACGACTGCATGAAAGGATGCATTTTTCAGAAGCAGGATCCTGTCAACATTCCTCAGGTGGAAACGCGTATCCTGACAGAGGTCCTCTCGTTGCCGTGGGGATTTGAGATTTACTCTCTGCTTACCCGTTGGAATCCCATGAATATCGAACGCCCGCACGCGCTTGCTTATAACGGCGTGAAGATCCTTGTCGTCGGTATGGGGCCGGCGGGGTATACCCTTGCGCATTATCTTCTCAACGAAGGGTTTGGCGTTGTCGGGATCGATGGGTTGAAGATCGAGCCGCTCTCCCCGGCGTTCTTCGAACCTGACGGGTCCCCCAAGCCCATCCGGGACTACGCAGCGATCCAGATGAAGCTCAGCGAACGGCCGATGGCGGGATTCGGGGGAGTCTCGGAATATGGAATCACCCCGCGATGGGACAAGAATTTTCTCACGGTCATTTATCTCACCCTTCTTCGCAGGCGGCACTTCGCGCTCTTCGACGGCGTGCGCTTCGGCGGGACACTGACGATCGAGGATGCCTGGAAGTACGGATTCGATCACATCTGCATCGCCGCCGGCGCAGGCAAGCCGACATTCGTCCGGATGAAAAACAACATGATCCGGGGTATCCGCAAGGCCAGCGATTTTCTGATGGCGCTCCAGCTCACGGGTGCCGGCAAGAAGGAGTCCATGGCGAACCTTCAGGTCAGGCTTCCGGCCATCGTGATTGGAGGCGGGTTGACGGCGATCGACACTGCGACGGAGTTGATGGCGTACTATCCTATTCAAGTCACGAAAGTCAAGGAGCGCTTTGACGCACTCGCCAGCGGCCGGACATACGAGGACATGCTCGCGTCGTTCGACGCCGAAGAGCGGGCGGTTCTCCGGGAATTTCTCACGCACGCCGAAGCAATAGCCGCTGAACGCCAACGAGCCACCAAAGCCGGCGAGGATCCGGACTTCATTCCTCTTCTCCGTCAGTGGGGGGGCGTCCACATCTACTACCGAAAATCGATTGTGGATTCGCCCGCATATCGGTTGAACCACGAAGAGATCATCAAGGGGCTTGAGGAAGGGATCGGCTTCGTGGAAAACATGAGCCCGATGGAGGCGGTTCCGGATGAATCCGGGGCGCTCGGCGCGGTGATCTTCGAAGAGATGGAATTGGCGAACGGGAAGTGGAAACTCTCGGGTCGCCTGAAGCGTGCCCCGGCCCGGACGGCGATTATTGCAGCCGGCACGGCTCCGAACGTCATGTACGAGCGGGAGCATCCGGGGTCGTTCAAGCTCGACGATCGGGATGAATATTTTCTCCCGCATCGGTATCAGGGGGGGAATCTCATCCCTTCCCCGGCCGACCCGGAGGCGTTCTTCACCTCGTATCGATCGCCGGAGAACAGGACCGTCTCATTCTACGGTGACAACCATCCGTCGTATGCCGGAAGTGTTGTGAGGGCGATGGCATCGGCGAAGAACGGATACCGGCACATTCTCACGTCGCTTGAATCACAACGGAGCATGCGTGCTCCCCGTATCGGTCCGGACTCGGAACAGGAATGGCGAACGTTCCACAAATCGCTCTCGGATGAACTGCAGGCGCGGGTGGTGCAAGTGAACCGATTGACACCGGCCATCACGGAAATCATCGCACGCGCGCCGAAGGCGGCGCGGGAATTCCACCCGGGACAATTCTATCGGCTGCAGAACTACGAGTCCGAGTCGCGGAGGATTGAGAACACGCTTCTCTCGATGGAAGGGGTTGCCCTCACCGGTGCGTGGGTCGATCCCGGCAAAGGGGAAATCGGAATGATCGCACTTGAGGTCGGCGCCAGTTCGCGGATGAGTTCGATGTTGACTCCCGGCCAGCGGATCGTGGTCATGGGGCCGACCGGAACCCCCACGGAGATCCAGGAGAAGGCAACGGTCATCCTGCTGGGCGGTGGACTGGGTAACGCTGTCCTGTTCTCGATCGGTCGCGCCTTCAGGGAGAAAGGGGGGCGAGTGATTTACTTCGCCGGTTACAAGAAGCGGGAGGATCTTTTCAAACGGGAATGGCTTGAAGCAGCTTCGGATGTCCTGGTGTTCAGTGTCGACGGAGGCGAACCGATTCCCGTTGGGCGGCCGCAGGACCGGAGCTTCGTCGGGAACATTGTGCACGCTGCACTTGCCTATGCAGGAGGAGAATTGGGCCCAGTCCCGATTCGACTGGATCAGGCGTCGCGCGTGATTGCGATTGGATCGGACAGGATGATGGCCGCTGTAAAGCAGGCACGTGGCGCCGAGCTCAAGCCGTACCTGAAGTCGGACCATATTGGAATCGCTTCCATCAACTCTCCGATGCAGTGTATGATGAAAGCCATTTGCGCCCAGTGTCTTCAGCGGCATGTCGATCCGGTCACGGGACTCGAGGAGTTCGTCTTCTCCTGCGTCAATCAGGATCAACCCATGGATGAAGTTGACTTTGCGAATTTGAACGCGCGATTGAGGCAAAACACCGTCATGGAGAAACTCACAAATTTGTGGCTTGAACATCTGCTGCAACTTTCCCCCGTCCGCAAATGTTAATGAACTACCGATAATTATTGATAAAAAGGGAGGATGCAGGAAATGGTGCGACAGCTACGGTCTCTTCTTGTCGCGGTGATGATTGCGGGGCTTTCCGGATCATTACACGCGCAAATTCTCTTTACCGCTTCGCTGAACGGATCGCAGGAGACCCCTCCTGTCGTGACGGCCGGACAAGGGACACTGTGGGCAGTGCTCAACCCGGATATGTCGTCATTGACATTTCGGCTGACATTTGCTCAATTGTCTGCTCCGGCGTCGGCGATGCACTTCCACGTCGCCGTACCCGGCGTCGGCGGTCCTGTCGTGTTCCCGATAACATTTTCGGGGAACACCGCATCCGGGACCTGGTCCAACATCCCTGACACGATCCTGCAGCATCTGATTAAGGGAGAAGTCTACGCCAACGTTCATTCGAGCAACCACCCCGGCGGAGAAATTCGTGGGCAGCTCGTTCTTGCGCCGGGCATGGGATTTACGATCAGTGCGGATGGCACGCAGGAGACTCCGGCAACAGGATCGGGAGGAACAGGGACGGGATACGCGTATATCGATAGTTTGGGAAAAACACTGACCTACGCCATTACCATTGCCGGGTTGAGTGATACGGTCACGGGTTCGCACTTCCATTCCGGATTAGCCAGGCGTCCCCGGCCCGGTCGTCCATGCCGATCACCTTTACCGACAGCGCGTCGACCGGTGGATGGTCTGGGCTTCGCTGACAGCATCTATGGTCAGCTTGCTCGAAGCGAGTTGTACTTTAACATTCACACCAAGGCGCATCCCGGAGGGGAGATTCGAGGTCAGTTGGTTTCCGTTACCGGCCAACGATTCACTGTTTCCCTTGACGGCACCCAGGAGACACCGGCGAATGCCGCTCCCGGGCAAGGAACGGCGTGGGCAATTCTTAGTCCGGATGGATCTTCGATCCTGTATCGTGCGACCTTTGCTGAACTGACCGGTCCCGTGACCGGTTCGCATTTCCACGCCGGTCCTTCCGGGGTCGTCGGTTCCGTGGTCCATCCATTTTCGGAGAATGGCAACACCGCCAGCGGCCAATGGACGTCGCCGGCCGACAGCATCATCCGCAACCTTCTCATGGGTGATATGTACATGAATTTCCATACCAGCGCGCATCCGGGCGGAGAAATTCGCGGGCAGCTCATGCCGGCATCGGCCGTCGAATTCATCATGGGACTGAACGCATCGCAGGAGTCAGGCGTTTCGTCGCCGGGAACGGGCACCGGCTATGGTCTGCTTGACAGCCTCGGACGGAAGCTTATCGTATCGGGTGACCGTTGCAGCACTGAGCGACTCGCTGACCGCGGCACATTTCCATCTGGGAGCTGTCGGCGTCAATGGATCCGATTATTGAGCCCGTGTCGTTCACGGACAGCACATCAAGCGGTGTCTGGACCGGCTATCCGAACGGGAACATCTCGGGCTTTCATGCAGGGGCTTTACTACTTCAACGTCCATACGAAGGCGCATCCGGGGGCGAGATCCGCGGGCAGATGGTGTTTGAACCCTCGGTCGTGACCTCTGTTTCGCCGGTGCAGACAACGGTACCCGCGGCATTTTCTCTGGCACAGAATTATCCGAACCCGTTTAATCCGAGCACCGTCATCCAGTTTTCTCTGACGGCACCGACACGGGTCACGCTGAAGGTGTTCAATCTTCTCGGTCAGGAAGTGGCGACGCTCCTTGACGAATCGCGGGGTGCAGGAGAATACCGGGTGAGGTTCAACGCAGGCTCGCTTGCGTCCGGCGTGTATTTCTACCGTCTCTCGACGGCGAGCGGGCAGTCGGCGACGCAGCGGATGCTCCTGCTAAAGTAAGATTCGTCAATCGGAGATCTTCGTCGATGCGGTGGCTCACCGGATGCTTCACGGTCGTTCTGATTGCTCTTCTCTTCAATGCATGCCGGGACATGGGGACAGATCCATTTGCCTCTCAGCAGCCACCGCCGCCTCCGCCTCCACCGGTGGACACGGTATCGTTCAGCGGAAACGTGTTACCGATTCTTGAGAACTATGGTTGCACGAGTTGTCACGGAGGGACGGCAGGATTGACAGTTGGAACGGTGGCGGGGTTGCTTGCTGGAGGGCTCCACGGTCCGGCGATCGTCCCGGGCGATGCAGGGGCGAGCAACATCGCGAAAAAGATTTCGGCGACCCCACCGTTCGGGGCAAGAATGCCGCAAGGAGGTCCGTATCTGGATGCGGCGACGATTCAAGTGATTGTCGATTGGATCAACCAGGGGGCAAGGGACAACTGAGGGGGAAGAAAAACGGTTGCTTAGGCAACCGCTTTAATGTAAAAATTTCCATCATTTTGACCCCGAAAACAAAGGAGAAAAAGTATGGCAGCCTAGGCAACCTTCTTTTTGATGGTCCGAAAGTAGGCGGTCTGGGCAGGCTTGTTCCCAACTTGGTTTGAGAAATTGCGCTGGAGACAGAGGGGAAAGCCAAAACGGCGAGCATTTTGCTCGCCGTTTTTTTTCTGGACGATCGCTCGCGAAGGAGCAATCACACGGCCGGATTCTGCGGCGGGGTATACGACGGCGGCGGTGCTGCGCCCGCTTTCGGTTTCCAGATCGCGTAGCCGATAAGACCGCCCAGCAATCCGAAAATGGTATCGATAACGAGCGACGACACCAACGAAATCACCCACAACCCGCCACCCATCGCCATGCCTCGCTCCATTTGGTCGAACGCTTCCGAGGGAATGTCGTTCCGGTACTGTTCCATGAAGGTCATGATCATATGTTTGCTCACGTCGCCGAAGGCGGCGAGAATCGCGGCACTGATCGCAGAGCCAATGATCGCGCCGAACACCCCGGCAAGGGCGCCCAGTTGGACGGCGTCCCCGCTTGTCAGCGTCGGATGACTCTCCGTCAGATCCTTCTTGTAGAAGAACACGCTCATCGCCCCCCCGATCATCACGCCGGCACAGCAGAGGCAGTTCAGGAGGTTCAAACCCGGGACCGCGGAGATGACCGCGATAACGATACCGCCGTACAGCGCCGGCATTAAGACACTGGGTTTTGGTTGCATCGCTCAGTCCTTTGTATTGGTAGGTGATGGTTGAGTGCGGGGTCTGGTCATGAGTTCTGACGTTGCATCCACGATTGTCGGGACGACAATGAAGACCGCGATGATTCCGAAGAACGACCCGGTGAGGAAACGGGTCAGGGAAGTGCTCTGATGGATGTTTAGCAACGATAACGCGACATCGACAACCATGGGGGCAACTGCTACGGCCAGCCACCTGCGCCCGGCACCCACCCGATTCGTGAGCGACCGGAAGAGCGGATATGCGATCAAACACGCCAGAAAGGAAAAATAGATTGACGTGCAACGGATGCACACAGCCGTCTTTTCTCCGGCAATGTGGAAGCTATGGCTGTCGAGTTGATTGCAGATCGGGTGGAAAAACTGGTAGAGGAAGGATGATAGGCCGTCCCACGGTCCATTGTGCAGGAGGGGGGCCGCAATAATTGCGCCGCACCAGAGAAGCGTTCCCGCTAAGAGAACACTATATACTCCGCGCGCTTGGGTTCGCTGTCGAGGGCAGTCGTCAGAACCGGGCATGGCAGGCGACGAGAGATGGGGATTTGATTGATCGAACATAGGAGAAAACCCGACGATATGCAAGATGGAGAGTGATTGAAAGAGAGATGGAATTGGGTTATTATTGACACGAATTCAAATCCCTGAGAGTAGCTCGAACTGGAGATCGGCGTGTCCGAACCGTCCTCATTCCGCGTTGGCCTCGTTCAATTGAAAGTTGGTCGCACAGCCGAGGAGAACCTTGCAAAAGCTGCGGCGTTTGTCGCCGATGCCGCAGCCAAAGGGGTCGACATTGTCTGTCTTCCCGAGCTGTTTGCGGCCCCGTATTTCTGTCAGGTTGAAGATGTGCGGAATTTTTCGCTGGCGGAGCCCCTTCCCGGCCCCACCACGGATCGCCTTTCTGCTGTCGCCAGGAAGGAGAAGACCGCGGTCATTGTTCCCGTCTTCGAGCGCCGCGGGGCGGGTATGTACCACAATTCACTCGCCGTCATCGACAAGACCGGCGAGATGATCGGGATCTATCGCAAGATGCACATCCCGGACGATCCCGCATACTATGAGAAGTTCTATTTCACCCCCGGGGATCTCGGATTCAAAACTTTTGACCTGTCTGCGGGCCGAATCGGAACGCTCATTTGCTGGGACCAATGGTTCCCCGAAGGAGCACGCCTGACCGCTCTTCAGGGCGCGTCAATTCTCTTCTACCCGACGGCGATCGGCTGGCATCCTCAGGAGAAGGAGCAATACGGTGCGGTGCAAAGAGATGCGTGGAGGACCGTTCAGCGTGGGCATGCTGTCGCCAACGGCATTTACGTCGCCGCGGTCAACCGCGTCGGCCACGAATTGCCGGACACCGGCGGACCGGGGATCGAATTCTGGGGGTCATCGTTCTTGTGCGATCCCCAGGGCGTAATCATCGCGGAGGCGTCGTCCAGCAAGGAAGAGCTTGTTGTCGGCGAGGTCGATCTCGTTCACCTGGAAGAGGTACGAAAAAACTGGCCGTTCCTCCGCGACCGCCGCATCGATGCCTATCACTCCATTACCGAACGGTACCTCGACGGGGACCGCAAGCGATGAGGCCCTCGTCATCAAGTCTCTTTCGCCGCGCGGCTGAGTGGGAACACCATGAAGCGACCTGGCTCGGCTGGCCGGAGAACAAATCCGATTGGCCGGGGAGATTTGCTCCCATTCCCTGGGTCTACTGCGAAATCGTCAAGAAGATCGTCGAAGGAGAAATCGTCCGAATTCTGGTTCGTGATCGTTCCCGCCGCGTCTCGGCAGAGCGGGCGTTGCGAAGAGCCGGGGTCGATCTCGGGAATGTGGAGTTCTTCCATTTTCACACCGATCGTGGATGGACGCGCGATTCCGGTCCGATGTTCGTCCTCTGCAATGATTGCGACCGGGGAGTGGCGGTGCTCAACTTTCGATTCAACGCCTGGGCAAAGTACCCCGATTGGAAAAATGATGTGAAGACCCACGTCCGGGTCGCGAAAGCGATGGGGGTCCCGCATTTTTCGCCGATGCACAGAGACGTCCCCGTGGTGCTGGAAGGCGGCTCGATCGACGCCAATGGCAAAGGAACACTGCTCACGACGGAAGAGTGTCTTCTCGATCAGACGGTGCAGGTACGGAACCCCGGGTTCACCCGGGAAGATATGGAAGAGATCCTGAAAGCCTGGTTCGGGGTCACAAACGTCCTCTGGTTGGGAAAGGGGATTGCAGGAGACGACACACACGGCCATGTGGACGATCTCTGCCGGTTCGTAAACCCGAAGACGATTGTGCTTTGTTCGGAAACCAACGAGCGTGACCCCAATTACGGAGTCCTCCGGGAGAACAAAGAGCGCCTCCTGGGATCACGGCTCGAGAATGGAGAGAAGCCGGTTGTCGTCGACCTTCCGATGCCGTCGCCGCTCTCCTTTGACGGTGTGCGGCTTCCCGCAAGCTACGCGAACTTCTATATGGCGAATGCGGCCGTCCTGGTTCCCACATTCAACGACCCGAAAGACCGGATCGCCCTCGGGATCCTGGCGGAGTTGATACCAGACCGGCCCGTCGTGGGGATCCATGCGGTGGACCTCGTCTGGGGATTAGGAACCATGCATTGTCTCACGCACGAGCAACCTTCGCCATCCTGATCCGTATACAATATGCTACTCGCCCCTCAAGGCTGCCTTTCCAACGTGTATCATTGCGTTCGCCCTGCTGGAAACCTGAGACTCAAAGGAGACCCACCATGCGTCTGCGCCCGTTGTTTGTCGTTGCCCTCCTCGTGCTTTGGTCATTATCCGTGATGGGACAGGAGAATCCGCTGTGGCTTCGCTATCCGGCGATCTCGCCGGACGGAGGCACCATCCTGTTTGAATACAAAGGTGACATCTATTCCGTGCCGTCAACCGGCGGGAGGGCCGTCCCCCTCACGATCAGTGACTCCTACGAATTTGCACCGGTTTGGAGCCACGATGGAAAACAAATCGCCTTTGCATCGGATCGCTACGGCAATTTCGATGTGTTTGTGATGCCCTCAAAAGGAGGAGAGGCGACGCGTCTGACCTTTCATTCCACCCGCGAAATTCCCAGCAGCTTCACCGCGGACGACAAGAGTGTGCTCTTCTCCGCATATCGACAGGAGCTCGCCACGAATGCGCAGTTCCCCATCGGTCTGATGACCCAGCTCTACAGCGTTCCGGTCTCGGGCGGACGGGTCTCGTTGGTCCTCCCGGTGCCTGCACTCGATGCGACACTAAGCTCGACCGGAGACAAATTGATCTATCATGATATCAAGGGCTATGAGAGCGACTGGCGCAAGCATCACACGTCTTCGGTGACCCGCGATGTCTGGGTCTACGATTTCAAGACAAAGGAATACACGCAGCTGACGCAATTCGCCGGCGAGGATCGCAATCCCGTCTTTGATGCCAACGACAACGACTTCTATTACCTGAGCGAGCAGAGCGGTTCATTTAACGTGTTCAAGAGCTCGCTTTCCAATCCAGCCGCGTCAACGGCGGTGACGCATTTTAGCAAGAACCCCGTCCGTTTTCTCACCCGGGCAAAAAACAATACCCTTTGTTTCGGATACGACGGCGAACTCTATACGATGCAGCCGGGAGCAGAACCGCGCAAAGTTGCCGTTCGCATCGACGTGGACGGAAGAAACACCCTTGACAAAATCGTCCCCGTCAACGACGGCTTCACGGAAGCAAAGCTTTCACCGAACGGCAAGGAATTCGCGTATGTGTTTCACGGAGAGATCTTCGTCTCGAGCATGGAGGGCGGCGTCACCAAGCGCATTACGAATACTCCATGGCAGGAGCGGAGCGTGAGCTTCAGCCCCGACGGCCGTTCGCTCATCTACGCGGCAGAAAAGGACAGCAACTGGGACGTCTATCGCATCTCGATTGTGAGGAAGGAAGAGCCCTATTTCTACGCGTCAACCGTCCTGAAGGAGGAGCCGGTGATCGCGACAAAAGCGGAAGAATATCAGCCGGCATTTTCGCCCGATGGAAAAGAAGTGGCCTACCTCGAGAACCGCGTCACGCTCAAGGTGATCAACCTCGCGACAAAGGAAACGCGAACAATCCTTCCCGCTGACAGGAACTATTCCTACGCCGACGGGGACCAGTACTATCAGTGGTCGCCGGACGGGAAGTGGTTCCTCGTTCAGTTCGGCTACCCCGAACGCATTTTCACGCCGGAGATCGGACTCATCGCTGCAGACGGAAAGGGTGAACTCCACAATCTCACGCTGAGCGGGTACGACAATGTCAGTCCGAAATGGGTGCTTGACGGGAAGATGATGATCTGGGGTTCGGACCGGCAAGGAACCCGACAGCAGGGCGGGGATCTCTTCAGCGGAGACGTCTTCGGAATGTTCTTCACGAAAGCGGCTTTCGACCGGTTCAACCTGACGAAGGAAGAATTTGCCCTCGTCAAGGAGCAGGAGGAAAAAGCTAAGAAGGAATCGGATGAAAAGTCGAAAGGAGAAAAGAAAGGAAAAGAGTCCGCTGCTTCAAAGGACACTGCGCAAAAGGATATCGTCGTCGATTGGACCAATCTCACCGAGCGAAAAGCCCGCCTCACCACGCATACCTCGCCGGCGAACGACTGGGTGTTATCGAAAGACGGCGAGAAGCTCTTCTATCTTACCGTTTTTGACAAGGGAAATGATCTCTGGGTCACGGAGCTTCGGACAAAGGAGACAAAACTCTTCGCCAAACTTGGAGCTGACAGGGCGAGCATGGAGCTTTCCGCCGACGGAAAGTTCCTCTTCCTGCTGGCCGATGGCAAGGTCATGAAGGTCGAAGTCGAGAACGGGAAATCGGAACCGGTGAAGACGGGCGGAGAAATGGTGCTGAAGCAGGCCGACGAACGGGACTATATCTTCGACCATGCCTGGAGACAGTTTAAGGAGAAATTCTATGTCGCCGATCTCCAGGGAGTGGACTGGGACTACTATTACCGCGATTACAGAAAATTCCTCCCGTACATCAGCAACAATTATGATTTTGCCGAGATGCTGAGCGAGATGCTGGGCGAAGCGAACGCCTCCCATACCGGTTGTCGCTACCGCAGCAATCGCCCGAATTCCGATGAAACGGCGGAACTCGGCCTGGTGTACGACCTCAACTATTCCGGGAACGGCGTGAAGATCGCCGAGGTTGTTGAAGGCGGTCCGCTCGACAAAGCCGCGTCGAAGATCAGAGCAGGGCAGATCCTCGAACAAATCGATGGGCAACCGCTGACCGACAGGATGGACTTCTATGCATTGCTGAACCGGAAGATCGGAAAGTTGACGTTGCTCTCGCTCTTTGATCCATCATCGGACACTCGTTGGGAAGAGACCATCAAGCCGATTTCCTCGGGGCAGATGGGAGAGCTGCTCTACAACCGGTGGGTGAAGCAACGGCGCGAGGAGGTCGAAAAGCTGTCGGGTGGAACGATCGGGTATGTCCACGTCCGCGCGATGAATGATGCAAGCATGCGGACGGTGTTCGAAGAGGCGCTCGGCCGGAACATCGGGAAGAAAGCGCTGATCGTCGATACCCGGTTCAACGGGGGAGGAAACATTCACGAGCAGTTGTCCGATTTCCTGAGCGGGAAGAAGTATTTTGATATCATCCCGCACGGTCAGTATGTCGGATCGGAACCATATGACAAGTGGACAAAGCCGTCGATCGTCCTGATCGGCGAGAGCAACTATTCGGACGCGCATCTGTTTCCGGTTGCATACAAATTGAAGGGGGTCGGAAAGACCCTCGGGATGCCCGTCCCTGGCACGGGAACGTTTGTTTGGTGGGAGACGCAGATCGATCCGACCCTTGTGTTCGGCATACCGATGGGTGGATGGCGGACGCCGGACGGAAAATTCTGCGAGAACACTCAGCTGGAGCCGGACATCAAGGTCAAGAATGCCCCCGAGATCATGACTGTCGGCCGGGATCAGCAGATTGAAGCAGCCGTCACGGAGTTGATGAAGAAATAATCCTAAGACGCAAGATGTACCGGCAGGAGAATGTTCAGCGAAGAGCCCGGAGATATTCCGGGCTTTTCGTTTGCCAGATGCACAGTTACCCGAGCCCGTTGAAGCGACGGCTCATCTTTGTTACATTGGAGATCATTCTTTCTTCGAAGGACCCCGGCATGCCGCATGACGAGAAACACCATCGCGCAGAACTCCAATCGATCGCCCGTCGTGTCATGATGGAGCGCGGTTTTCTGACTGAGTTTTCCCCGCAGGCGATCGACGAGCTCGGGAAGATCAAGGGAGCTGCGGTGGCGCAGGAGACGCCCCTTCGGGATGAACGGGAATTGCCCTGGTGTTCGATTGACAATGACGACTCCCTGGATCTTGATCAGCTTTCAGTCGCATTGCCGGGGGAGGGTGGGGCAACAAAAATCCTGGTCGCGGTCGCGGATGTGGACGCTCTCGTGAAAAAGGGCTCTGCGATCGACGACCATGCGAAACACAACACCACGTCCGTCTACACACCTGCCGCGGTCTTCCCGATGCTCCCGGAGCGACTCTCGACCGATCTCACCTCGTTGAACCTTGACGCCGATCGAATTGCTATTGTGTTTGACATGGTGATCGCCGCAGACGGGTCCGTGCAGGCCTCCGAAATCTACCGTGCCGTCGTACGCAATCGGGCCAAGCTGGCCTATGACAATGTGGCTGCCTGGCTGGAGGGCAAGGGACCGGTCACACCGGCAGTGTCGGCGCTTCCCGGTCTCGAGGCAAATATCCGGCTTCAATATACCATCGCGGAGGCGATGAAAGGGATCCGGCATCAACACGGAGCGCTTGATCTGGAAACGATACAATCGCGGGCGGTGTTTGACGGCGACGCGATACGGGATCTGCTGCCGGAAACCCGCAATCGTGCCAGGGACATCATCGAAGATTTTATGATCTCGGCGAACGGGGTAAGTGCGCGATACCTCAGTGCAAAGGGTCTCCCGTCACTCAGGCGGGTGGTCCGCACTCCCAAGCGGTGGGACCGGATTGTGGAGCTCGCGCGCGAACGCGGCACGCACCTGCCGACGGAACCCGATTCAAAAGCGTTGAACCAATTTCTGGTCTCGGTCCGCGCTGTCGATCCGGCCAATTTCCCGGATCTTTCGCTCAGCACGATCAAGCTTCTTGGTCCGGGGGAGTATGTCGTCGAATATCCCGGCGGGGAGCCCATCGGGCACTTCGGATTGGCCGTGCGGGACTACTCTCATTCCACGGCGCCGAATCGTCGATATCCCGATCTCATTACGCACCGAATTCTGAAGGCGGCAATGGTCTCAGTGCCTGCTCCGTATGAAAAGAACGAGTTGGAGGTCCTGGCGAAGCATTGCACGGAGCAGGAAGATGCGGCGAAGAAGGTCGAACGTCAGGTGGAAAAATCGTCGGCAGCGATGTATCTCGAATCGAGGATCGGCGACCGGTTCGACGCGATTGTAACGGGAGCAGCGGAGAAGGGGACCTGGGTGCGCCTGATGCAGTATCCGATTGAAGGCAAGCTGATGAATCCAGCGCGCGGAATTGATGTCGGCCACCATGTGAGAGTGGAGTTGATTCATACTGATGCGGAGAGGGGTTACATCGATTTCAAGGCGGTCGGCAGCTAAGCGGCCGGACATAGGCAACCCTGTGTAACAGGCCAGACACATAAGCCAGACACACAAGCCAGACACACAAGCCAGACACATAAGCCAGACACATAAGCCAGACACACAAGCCAGACACACAAGCCAGACACAGAAGCCAGACTCACGAGCCAGACACACAAGCCAGACACATAAGCCAGACACATAAGCCAGACTCACGAGCCAGACACACATGTCTGGCATTATTTTTTTTGATCCCTTCGGAAAACAGCATCCTCGACAGTATTAGATATGTATGAGCTCTTCTGATAGGAAGGATACCTAATGAGCACGAATAATCGCGATTCGCTCGCTACGCCCGGGTTTTATCACGTCTATAACCGTGGGGTAAATCGTGAAAAGATATTCTGGCATGAAGATGACTATCGGTATCTCCTTGATCTTATTCCGAAATCACTGGAGCAATTCGAGGTAACGGTTCATGGGTTCACTTTCATGCCGAATCACTTTCACTTCATCTTGGAGCAAGCGCGTCCGTACGTCATCTCCGGTTTCATGAAGAAGGTCAGCGAGACATTTGCGAGAACCATGAACCGAGTTCACAGGAGAGTAGGTCATCTCTTTCAGGCAAGGTTCAAAAGGAAATATGTTGACAAAGAGAATTATCTCCTTACACTTGCCCGTTACATCGACCTGAATCCCGTTCACTCGCGGCTGGTCTCCTCTGCTGGGGATTGGAAATTCGGGAGTATTTGCTCGTTTCTTTCCGCCGAAACAACTTCGTTTGTGCACACCAGTACCATTCTCAATTTGGCTGGAGGGAGAGAAGAGTACCTCAGATTCCTGAATCGCCCACCGGAAATCCTGGGAAGTGAAATCGAAAATCTCCTAATCGACAGGGAACTGCTCTGACGGAAGTCTCCAGAGCCAGACACAAATGCCAGACACAAGTGCCAGACACAAATGCCAGACACAAGTGCCAGACACAAATGCCAGACACAAATGCCAAAAAAACAGAACAAGAGACACAAATGCCAGACACAAATGCCAGACACAAGTGCCAGACACAAATGCCAGACACAAGTGCCTGACATAAGTGCCAGACTACTCTGTCGCGGCTCCCTTGTCTCAGCGTGACCTTCGCCACAGCAATCCCAATGGATCTCCGTATATTGCACACAGAACTGCAACACGTGTCGGCGGAGCCAGTGGGAGGCCGGGATCGCGCAAGATCACGTCTTCAAGTAGGTTCGAATCCTACCGCCGACTCTTCAACGCTCACCAACCTGTCAGGCTCAAAAAATCTCATCGGAGACCTTTTTGAGCCTGACACGGTTTCTCCTGCTCCCACCGCTTTGCATTTCTTTGTTTTGTAAGACGGTAATTATGATACGTTCCGTCGCGTATTTTCCTCTTTGAACTCGCCAATCCCGCGTCTTTTCGATCGCCCATTCATCCTTGCTCACGAGATGTGACCTGCAACACAATCATTGTCGATCCTTATCTATACTATTTTCCGCATTTAGATTTGAAAACGTTCCAGCGACAATTCAATCCGAATCTATGCAGGCACTTCAATCCTTCGGAGGTCGAATGCTCACCTTGCGTTACAGAATGCGTCTCAAGGCAGCAGGTATTCTTGCTGTCCTTCTGGTGATTGGGACCTCCTTCGCGGTTTCCCAGTCTGATCTTGAGAAGAATCTCGAACAGTACAATGCCACAACTGTGACCGGATATATTCAACCAGTCACCGATCTCTTTGGTGCGAACATGCACTCCGGGTACTACCATGCAGCGGATATCGAGAAATTCGGTTTTCACCTTCGTCTCGATATCGTCGCGATGGGTGCCGCGGTCTCCGATAATCAGAAGACCTACACGGCGTCCGCCCCGACAGGCTTTAACCCCGCGACATTCTCTACCGCCACAGTCTTCGGAGGCGCAGGCACAGAAGTTACGGATGCCGGAACCGGACTCAAATACCGAGGGACCGACGGCGTGTTCAACACGAATTATATGCCTCTTCTCGTCCCCCAGTTGACCATCGGCAACGTCTTTGGGACACAAGCGATGATCCGGTACATCACTATCCCGAAAATGAACGGCGACCAGATCCCCAATATCACCTTGTGGGGACTCGGTGCGAGACACAGCATCTCCCAGTATCTGCCAATGGTCCCCGTCGATCTTTCGGCGGGAATTTATTTCAACAGTTTTACCTTCGGCGACATCATTGATTTCAAAGGCGTCGCCATCAATGCGCAGGTCAGCAAGAGCTTCTCGATTCTCACACTGTACGGCGGTCTTCAGTGGGAAAACAGCTCGATGAACCTGAAATTCACCTCGACCGATGTCACGAGTCCCATGGTCGACATTACAATGGATGGTGCGAACAACTTCCGTTTCACCGCGGGCCTCGACCTCGGACTCGGACCGATCCACCTCTTTGCCGATGCGAATCTCGGCTCGGTGACCGTCTTCTCGGGCGGTATTGGATTCGGCAACTGATCTCTCACGGCCAGCGCCATCACACAGGAGAGTCTCTATGAAGAAAATGACCGTCGTCCTAGTCGCTTTGACAGCCGCGCTCCTTACCGTGGGGTTCAGCTGCATCAACGATCCGTTTATTGTCTCGGTGAATCTCCCGATTAGCGCAACGTTCGATGTCAATCACGGCAATGCCGGATCCAATGCGACCTACAGCGACAGCAAAGTAGTCGCGTTGAAAGATGAGATCGATCAATCGTATCTCAACAAGATCAAGAACGTCCGTTCATACGACCTCCGGATAAGCACCATCGGCGATTTCGGCGGTAATGTCAGCGGCGTTGTGACCATCAACGGCACGACGATCCTGACCTTCAGCGGGGCATGGAATGATTTCCATACGTCGCAGTCCGTCCTCGGCAGTTCCTTGCTCGTTCACCCGAACCAACCCGGCGTGCTGGTCCTGCTGGGCGCTCTCAACGCGTTCGAGTCGAATTCTGAAGTGACGGTAACGCTTGGATCAACCGGGACAATCTCGACGCCGTTCCCGGCAGGATTGCAGATGAAAGTCGAATTGCTTTCGCAAGTCGACGCAGAGGTCAGCGGTTCCTGACGTTAGGAACCCGGCTCTTCCCCCAAAGACGGGCGGCGGTCGAACGATCGCCTCCGTCTTCTTTTTATGTGACATGTCGTATGACCCGTGTCGTTAGCGATCCTGCCTCCCCTCATTCCCCCTCACCCCGGCGTGCTCTTGAAAGCCTCAGCCCCGTTTCTTACCTTGCTCTTATGAACTCGAACGGCAAGGCGAATCTTCTGGGCATGACCCAGACGCAGCTGGAGGAATTTGCCGAGAATATCGGCGAGTCCGCATACCGCGGACGTCAGCTCTTCGAGTGGCTCTATACGAAGCGCGTGACGACGTTCGATGGCATGACCAACCTGGGGAAGAACGTTCGCTCGCAACTCGCCCGGAGCGCTGTGATCCGGACCATTACCCTCATTCGTCAGGTGTTTTCCCCCCGGGACGGCACGACAAAGCTCTTGTTCGAACTTCATGACGGAATGAAGATCGAGAGTGTGCTGATCCCGCCGGCGACATCATTCCGCGATACCGGTCGGCAACTGGATGATGAACAGAGCCGCCTGACCCTCTGCGTGTCGACGCAGGTCGGGTGCGCGCTCGACTGCAAATTCTGCGCGACCGGGACGATGGGGTTCTTTCGCAACCTCACCACCGGCGAAATCGTCGATCAGGTCCTGCAGGTGCGGCGGCTCATAGCGAAATCGCCGACGAATATCGTATTTATGGGAATGGGCGAACCGTTGCTCAATTATGATGATGTCATGAACGCAACGGGGATTCTGGCGAATGGCGTCGGAATTGCGCTCAAGCGCATCACGATCTCGACGGCCGGCCGGCCAGACCGCATCCGGCAACTGGGAGATGAAAAGCGCCGGGTGAAATTGGCGGTATCGTTGCACAGTGCGGTGAATGAAACCCGGTCGGAACTCATGCCCATCAACCGGAAATTTCCGCTCGATCAGCTTCTCAGTGCCATTGAATACTATTACGCGAAGACTCGCCAGCGGGTAACGTACGAATACATCTTCTTCGATGGGATCAATGACACCGACACGGGAGGTCCGCGCCCTCATCAAATTTGCGCGGCATGTGCCAAGTAAAATCAATATTATTCCGTATCATTCCATAGCATCGACCGGCCTGCGCGCTGCGACAGAGCGTCTCAGGCCGTCGCCACGGACTGAAGAATGCGTTAAAGAGCTGCGGGCTCACCATCTCACCGCAATGGTTCGGAGCAGCGCAGGAGACGATATTGACGCGGCGTGTGGGCAGCTCGCAGTCCGCCTTTCGCGGCAATCAAAGCTACAGGCACTTCCCACATCCTGAAAGAAAAGGCTCGACATGCGTCTACTTATCTTCGGTCCGCCGGGTGTCGGCAAAGGGACCCAGGCGAAGCTCATATCCGCCGAATTTAACATCCCGCACATTTCGACGGGCGATTTGCTTCGCACCGCCGCCTCACACGGAACCGAAATGGGGCTGAAGGCAAAAGCGATCATGAACCGCGGACAGCTTGTTCCGGACGATGTCATGATCGGCATCGTCCGCGACGTCCTAGCATCGAACGTCACCTCCCGAGGCTTTCTGCTTGACGGATTCCCACGGACGTTACCGCAAGCCGAAGCATTGGAGAATATCCTGCGAGATCTGAACATCCGTGACTGCAAGGCCCTCGAACTTCAGGTGGATGACGACGAAATCGTGCGACGCCTCAGCGGGCGTCTGGTCTGCTCGCGCGAGGGGAGCATCTTCAGCGTCTATGCCGATAATGTCACCCTTGCCACACCTTGTCCGAAGTGTGGAAGCACGCTGATCCAACGAAAGGACGATCAGGAGGAAACGGTGCGAGAGCGACTGCGCGTGTACCATGCCCAGACTGCGCCGATGATTGAATTCTATCGGCGGTGTGGAAAAGTCGTACTTGTGAACGGAATGGGATCGATCGAGCAGGTCAATGCGTCGATCAGAGACCATCTTGCCCAAGAAGCGAAAGTGTGATGCTCCTTCCCGGTGCCATGACGGTGATTGCCCATCGGGGGAGTTCCGGAACAGCTCCCGAAAACACTCTTATCGCATTCCGACGGGCGGTCGAGTCCGGGGCCGACTGGCTGGAGCTTGATGTGCGCCGCACGGCGGACGACGGGTTGGTCGTCTTTCATGATCGGACGCTTGCGAGAACGACGAACGGGAGAGGTCCCTTGTTCCGGCGCACAGTCGACGAGATTCGTTCGCTCGATGCGGGACGATGGTTTTCCTCCCGCTATGCCGGTGAGCATGTCCCAATGCTCGCCATGGTCCTCGAAAAGGTCCCCTTGCGCATCGGCATCAATATCGAAATCAAGACCGATGGCGACAGGCACTGGCGATCTCGGACCGTGCTGAGACTCGTGGAGCTTCTCCGGGAACAAGGGAGGGGGCGTCCAATTCTTGTCACGTCCTTCAACCATCGATTTCTGAAACAGCTTCACTCCATCGCCCCGTCCATTGCTATCGGCGTGCTTGCGCTGCCGTTGCGCGATACAGGGCGGGCGCCGTCTTTCTTTGTGCGCACAATCGGCGCGCGCGCTTTCGTCTGTAGCCGGGCTTCGCTCCGAAAGCGTCACGTGCACGATGCGCATCGCCACGGAATGAAAGTCTTCGTCTATGGCGTCAACACCGCGCGTCATCTTCTCCGACCGCGACGTTTCGGCGTCGACGGCGTGATCACCAACTATCCTGCCCGGATGCTTCGCCTGCTTGGCCGTGCTGCACACCGATCATCCCTGGACATGACATGAAACAGACCTTGCTCTGGATAGCCGCCGCTGGTTGTCTCGTCGGTGCTTTCGCAGGGTGCAGCCGGGTTCCATCAAAGGATGAGGAGAACGGGAACCGCCTCCTCCGCAGTGCGGGATCGCTCATGGATCGCGGGCTGTTTTCCCCGGCCCGCGACAGCGCAACCCGAGCCCTCGAGTTCTTCCGCAATGCAAATGCGGACGATGGTGTCGGCACGGCGGAACAGACACTCGGCGATATCGAGAGTGCCGAGGCGGGGTTTGACAAGGCTCTGGAGTACTTCGCGGCATCGACGGGCCATTACCGGAGTGCCGGCGATAAAATCGGCATCCGCGCGGTGACGCTTTCCGTCATGGATATCTACACGCGGATGGGATTGGAAGAAGAGGCGTTGAACCGCGGGCAGGAGGCACTGCGCCTGGCGCACGTATCGCGGGACAAGGAAGCGATCGAGGAGTTCGGCGCCGCGCTTCTCCCGCTGGCCAGGACGTTGAACAACCGGGACCTGGAAGACCAGTTGATCGACGATCAACAACGGGATGCCGATTCGACGGGGGACCGGAAGCGACTGTGCTGGATCCGAGATCAGATGGGGCTGCGGTCCCTTGGCCGGGGGGACGCCGTGACGGCGGTGCAACGCTTCATCGAAGCGCGGGATACCGCTGAACAGGCCGGGGATACGGCACGTGCTGTCCCGATCCTCATCCACCTCGCCCGCGCATACGAAGCAAGCGGGAATCTCCCCGATGCCCTCTCCACCTATATTGCCGCGCTCCCGCTTGCAGAACGATCACACGCTGATCTTCTTCAGCGACAGGAGATCTTCTTCCGGACCGGGAACGCCCTCCTCAGCGCGAAACGCAACGCGGAGGCCGTCGGATATTTTCAATCGGCGCTCGGGATCAGCCGAGAGCGCGGGGACGAACTTGCGCGCCGCTATGCGATGCTGCAGCTGGCAAATGCGCTTCGATTAGTCGATCTCGCCGCCGCGCTCCCGATTGTCCGTCAGGCGCTTGAAGGACTCGATGACGGCGCCCCGCCTGCTCTTCTGGCCTATGCCTACGGCACCGACGGACTCTGCGCCCTGGCCGCAAACCAGCCGGTGGATGCTCTTGCTTCATTCCAGCGTGCGGCGGACGCCACCGAACGTGAATGGTCACATACAGGAAACGATCTTTACGCGGACTGTCGGCGGACTGTCGTCGGTCCGGGAAGGACACCCTGGCATGACGAGGAAATCGATCTTCTGACGAGAATGGGGAGAAACGACGACGCCCTTACGGTGGCCCTGCGCCGCTCGGGATGGTTGCTGTTCCGGGACCTCGATCGGATTCGTCCGATCGTTGGGGATGCTTCTCTCCAGGCGATGATTGACCGCTGGCACTTGGTGCGCGCACGGTGTAACGGAGCGGAGGAACAGCTCAACAGGTCCTGGAGTTCATCGGCGGGTGCACGGGAGCAGGCGGCGCTGGTGTCGCGAGTGTTGACAGAGACAGGAAGCGAAGCGCGTTCGTTGAGCGCGGATATTATTGCTGCCCGAAGATCGATCGGAAGCTATGTCTCACCGCGCTCAGTGTCGGGACAGGAATTGAAACGAATGCTGCCCGACGGAACGATCCTGATCCTCTACCTCGCTTCATCCCGTTCGCTTGAGGCGTTCGTCGTCGGCCGACAGGTGTTTTCCGTGCATAGCGTATCGATCGCTCGACCGCTGCTTGCGGCCCGGTGCTCGTCGTTTGCCGATCAGCTCCGGCTCCTTGCGACCAGTGTGGATTCGTTGACGGAGTACAAGCCGAAACAGATTGCGCAAGCCCTGACAGACCAGGCCTCAGCCCTCTATGAGATCGCCGTTCGCCCGATCGAACGGGATATTGCCCAGGCACGCACACTCCTGATCGCAGAAGGGAACGATATTCCATTTCTTCCCGTGTCAGTACTCCGTCGGGGAGGGAGCGCAGGGACGTCGTTGCTCGAGCGGTATCCTGTGGCCTATGTGTACCCGTCTGTCCTGGTGAGCGGGAGCATGAATGATCCGATCATCAATCGTGTTGTTGCGTTCGGATCGTCGGGGACTTCCGGCAGGGATGCCGAGTACGAGCTGCGTGACATTAAGGTGACATTCAAAGACGCGGCGTTTCACTTTGATCCCCGGGCGAGCCTGACCGAGCTGAACGGCGAGCAGGCCGATCTTGCTCACCTCGCGTTCGACGTTCATTGGGACGGCCTGCGGCCGGCGAATTCATACGTCTCGATGTTTGACCCGACATCCGAAGTCATCAAGAAACGGCCGGTCGGAGAGCTGGTCGAAATGCCCGCGTTTCCCGCAGTGGTGGTCTATAACTTGTCGACCGACGCGTCGATCGCTGCCGGCCAGCTGGCAATGCTTCCGATCGGCGCTGGTTCGAAAATTGTCATCATGAATTGTGCTGGTACAGGAAGAAAGTCGACGAAGAGTTTTGTCGACGCCTTTTCTACCGAGCTCCGCGGTGCAAAGGGAGTCAGCGAAGCATATCGATCCGCGTTGCTTGGCATCATCCGCCGACCCGATGTACTGCCGGTGTTCTGGATGCCGTTTGTGCTTTGGATGAACCCGTAGCAATGAGCGGCAAAGAGTAGGAAGTATGCAGTAAGAAGTAGGCAGAAAACAATTGCCTACGTCCGATTGCCGTTGAAAGTCCAAGCTTAGAAGTCTCCATTTTGATCGCATACTTCAATTGTCGACGGTCCATTGACAAGTGTGAATTGAGTCTTTTTCCCCATCTCCTGTCCCCCTCCGCCCGCCCTCCCAATTTTACGGCTTTGATTCTCATAACTTGGAAAAATCAGGGTCCAAGTGGCGATTCCTGTGAGATTTCGCCGGCTTTTGATGGCACAGTATAGGTAAAAGGATGTGCCGGACATTGGGCTGTTGGCGTATAGTTCTTCGGTTTTTTCTCCGCGGGGGCGTTCGGGCTCCCGATCTTGATGCCGGCGCCAGATCACGCCGGCTTTTTCTTGTGCAGACACTGCGTTCATCCTATCGGACACTAGTTTCAGGTTTGTTCATCGCATAGAGGATTGGTAATGAAACGAAATATGGTCACGATCGACGGCAATGAAGCCGCTGCATATGTTGCTCACAAGTTGAGCGAGGTCATCGCAATCTATCCCATCACACCGTCATCCAATATGGGTGAGTGGGCCGATGAGTGGTCCGCCCTGGGCCGGAAGAACCTCTGGGGGACAGTCCCCTCCGTCACAGAAATGCAGAGCGAGGGAGGCGCAGCAGGAGCGGTGCACGGCTCTCTCCAGGCCGGAGCGCTTTCGACGACGTTCACCGCGTCGCAAGGGCTGCTGTTGATGATTCCCAACATGTTCAAGATCGCCGGCGAGCTGACGTCCACCGTGTTTCACGTGTCCGCCCGTTCGATCGCCGCGCAAGCGCTTTCGATTTTCGGCGATCACAGCGATGTGATGGCGACCCGGTCATGCGGCTGGGCGATGCTTTCGTCGAATTCCGTTCAGGAAGTGATGGACATGGCGTTGGTCGCGCACGCGGCCACGCTGGAGGCGCGGATTCCGTTCCTCCATTACTTCGACGGATTCCGTACGTCGCACGAAGTTATGAAAATCGAACAGCTCGCTGAGGAAGACATGCGCGCGCTGGTCAGCGACGAACTCGTACGCGCTCACCGGTCGCGGGCGCTCTCTCCGGACCATCCGGTCATGCGCGGTGCGGCACAAAACCCGGACGTCTATTTCCAGGGACGCGAGACCGTCAACGTCTACTATGAAAAAGTCCCAGACATCGTCCAGAAATACATGGACATGCTGAAGGGCCTTGTCGGTCGAGAGTACAAGCTCTATCAGTACTACGGCTCGCCGACCGCCGAGCGAGTGATCGTCATGATGGGCTCCGGCTGCGAAGCCGCCGAAGAGGCGGTCGACTATCTCAATGCGAAGGGCGAGAACCTCGGCCTGCTCAAGATCCGCCTCTACCGCCCATTTTCGGTGAAACGCTTTGTCGCAGCGCTCCCCGCAACGGTAAAATCGATTTCGGTTCTCGACCGGACGAAAGAACCCGGTTCAGCAGGAGAGCCGCTGTACCTCGACGTCGTCACGAGCATTGCAGAAGCGCTGGCGGCAGGAACGGCACCGTTCAAGCAGATGCCGCGGATCGTCGGCGGACGATACGGACTTTCGTCCAAGGAGTTTACGCCGGCAATGGTGAAGGCGGTCTACGATGATCTCAAGAAACCGTCGCCGAAGAACCATTTCATGGTCGGGATTGTCGATGACGTAACGAACCTGAGCCTCGACGTCGACACGACGTTCACGACAGAACCTGACGACGTCGTTCGCGCATTGTTCTACGGCCTTGGCGCGGACGGCACGGTTGGCGCAAACAAGAACTCGATCAAGATCATCGGCGAAGACACTCCGAATTACGCCCAGGGATACTTCGTGTACGATTCGAAGAAGTCGGGGTCGACGACGACATCGCACCTTCGCTTCGGACCGCGGCCGATCCATTCGACGTATCTTGTGTCCAGTGCGAATTTCGTCGCGTGTCATCAGTGGATGTTCCTCGAGCGGTACGATGTGTTGAAGGAAGCAATTCCCGGAGCGACGTTCCTGCTGAACAGCCTGTATGGTCCGGATGAGGTGTGGGACAAGCTTCCGCGGACGATCCAGGAACAGATCATCAAGAAGAAGATTAATTTCTACGTGATCGACGGCTACAAGGTGGCGCAGGCCACCGGCATGGGTTCGCGGGTCAACACGATCATGCAAACCTGTTTCTTCGCCATCAGCGGCGTCCTGCCGCGGGATCAGGCGATCGACGCGATCAAGAAGTCGATCAAGAAGACGTACGGCAAAAAGGGCGACCAGATCGTTCAGCAAAACTATGCGGCGGTCGACCAGACGCTTGCCAACCTGTTTAAGGTCAACGTGCCGGCAACGGTCAGCAGCAAGATTGAGATGCCGCCGGTCGTCTCCGCCAGGGCCCCGGAATTTGTGAAGAGATTCACAGCACCGATCATGGCGGGCTTCGGCGATGCACTGCCGGTGAGCGCCATGCCGGTCGACGGAACCTATCCGACTGCGACCGCGCGCTGGGAAAAGCGCAACATCGCTCTCGAAATTCCGGTGTGGGACATCCCGGTCTGCATCCAGTGCAATAAATGTGCTATCGTCTGCCCGCACGCCTCGATTCGTGTGAAGGTCTTCGATCCCAAAGAGCTCGCAAATGCCCCCTCGACCTTCAAGTCGATGGACTACAAAGGGCCCGAATACAAAGGGATGAAATATACTGTGCAGGTCGCTCCTGAAGACTGCACGGGTTGCGGACTCTGCGTCGAAGTGTGTCCCGCGAAGAACAAGACTGAAACCCGGCTGAAGGCCATCAACATGATGCCGCAGCCGCCCATCCGTGAATCGGAACGCGACAATTTCGAATTCTTCCTCGCCATCCCCGAAGCGGATCGGAAGACCGCAAAAGTCGACTCGGTCAAAGGATCCCAATTCCTGGAACCGTTGTTCGAGTTCAGCGGCGCATGCTCGGGGTGCGGCGAAACACCATATGTGAAGCTCGCGAGCCAGTTATTTGGGGACCGGATGTTCGTCGCGAATGCCACGGGTTGCTCTTCCATCTACGGTGGAAACCTGCCCACGACCCCCTGGGCAAAGAACAAGGAGAACCGCGGCCCGGCGTGGTCCAATTCACTCTTTGAGGATAATGCGGAGTTCGGTCTCGGCATGCGACTGGCCGTCGACAAACAGAAAGCGATGGCGGAAGAGTTGCTGAAGACCCTCTCGGCAAAACTCGGGGACGATCTCGTCGCGGGAATTCTGCAGGCCGATCAAAAGGACGAAGCGGGGATCTACGAACAGCGTCAGCGGGTCGTGACCCTGAAAACGAAGCTCGAATCCATGATCGAGCCCGAAGCCAAGAACCTCCTGAGTCTTGCGGACATGCTCGTGAAGAAGAGCGTCTGGATCATGGGCGGCGACGGTTGGGCGTATGATATCGGGTTCGGCGGACTGGATCACGTCCTGGCCTCCGGGAAAAACGTCAATATCCTCGTCCTCGATACCGAGGTGTATTCCAACACCGGCGGACAAATGTCGAAGGCGACACCGCGCGCAGCTGTCGCGAAGTTCGCCGCCGGCGGCAAGCCGATGGCGAAGAAGGACCTCGGGATGATTGCGATGACGTATGGCAATGTCTATGTCGCGAGTGTTGCGATGGGATACAATGACATGCAGACGATTAAGGCGTTCGTCGAAGCCGAGGCGTATGACGGACCGTCGATCATTATCGCCTACAGTCACTGCATCGCTCATGGGATTGACATGGCAAAGGGAATGACCAACCAGAAATCCGCCGTCGAATGCGGACACTGGCCGTTGTACCGGTTTAACCCGATGCTCGTCGCCGAAGGGAAGAACCCCTTCAAGCTCGATTCGAAGACCCCGACGAAGAGCTTCGAAGACTATGCCTATGCCGAAACGCGGTACAAAATGTTGACGAAGAGCAATCCTGAAGCGGCGAAGCTGCTGATGAAAGAGGCGGAAGGAGACGTTCAGAAACGCTGGAAGACGTACGAAGATCTGGCGCAGGACGGCGGGCCTGCTCGGAAGTCGGCGGTAGAACACGCGTAACGTTCGCGATACCGCGAGAGCGGGAAGTAGGAGGTACGACGCAGGCAGAATGCGTGACCCTCTCCATCGTACTCCTACTTTCTGCTCCCGGTAGCCCTCACCTGAAACTGACCACTTATGCCATGGTGCTATAATGGACTTCTCAACAACGTATCTCGGATTAAAACTCAAGAATCCGCTTGTCGCCTCAGCATCGCCGCTTTCCTACAGCCTTGATTCGATGCGGCGTGTGGAAGATGCCGGAGCGTCAGCGATTGTGATGTACTCACTGTTCGAGGAACAGATTACGCACGAACAGGGTGAGTTGAACTACTACCTCACGCGTGGTTCGGAGACCTTTGCCGAGGCGATCACATATTTTCCCCAGCCTCAGGCGTTCAACCTCGGCCCGGAGGAGTACGTTGAGCTCATCGGCAAGGCAAAAGCCGCGCTGAAGATTCCGATTATCGGCAGTCTCAATGGCGTAACGCCGGGAGGATGGATCAAGTATGCAAAGAACATCGAGGATGCCGGCGCGGATGCAATCGAGCTGAATGTGTACTACATCCCGACCGATCCCGGCGTGGGAAGCGCCGAGGTCGAAACCCGGTATATCGATGTGCTGAAAGCCGTCAAATCCACGGTTCGCATCCCCGTGGCGATGAAGCTCAGCCCGTTCTTTAGTGCGATGGCGAACATGGCGAAACGCCTCGACGAAGCCGGAGCGAATGGACTCGTGCTGTTCAACCGGTTCTATCAGCCCGATGTTGACCTGGAGACGCTGGAAATCACCCCGAATCTCCACCTCAGTACTTCCGTGGAAATGCGGCTTCCCCTTCGCTGGATCGCCATTCTGCATGGCCGCTTAAAGGCCAGTCTCGCCGCCACGACGGGAGTCCACACGGCCGACGATGCGTTGAAAATGTTGATGGCGGGCGCCGACGCGACCATGGTTGCTTCTGCTCTCTTGAAGCACGGTCCCCAGCGCGTCACGGAAATCCTTTCGAACATGACTCATTGGCTCGAAGAGCACGAATACGTCTCCGTTGCGCAAATGAAGGGGAGTATGAGCCAGCGCTCCGTCGCCGATCCTTCCGCTTTCGAGCGTGCCAACTACATGAAGGTGTTGCAGGCGTACCGATAGACGACTGCACCATCATGCGATGAACAACCGGGCGTGGAGCGTTGAGCTCCACGCCTGCGTCTTTCTCAGTCTATTTCCAGGAGGATTCTATGCGTCGCACCATTCTCATGCTGCCCACTGTCTTGGCGTTCACCGGTTTGCTCTTCGCTCAACAACCACTCCAAACACCCGAAACATCTTCGGAGGTCCCCGCGCTCACGAACTTCCACTCGGTGATTTACCCCCTATGGCACGATGCATGGCCCAACAAGGATGCAAAGAAGCTCGGGGAATTATTGCCGGATGTCGAGTCGGGAGTCAAAGAAATCGCGGCTGCAGAACTTCCCGGCATTCTGCGGGAACGGAAGGACGCATGGGAGAAAGAGGTCAAAGCGCTCCAGGCGATTGCCGCAGAGTACCGGTCGGCCGCCGAACACCAGCAAACCCAACCGTTGCTCGACGCGGCTGAAAAGCTCCATATGCAATACGAGAAACTCGTCCGCATTCTCCGGCCCTCGCTCAAAGAGATGGGCGAATTCCACGCCGCCCTGTACGTGCTTTACCACTACTACATGCCGGGGGATTCGGTGGAACGAATGCAGCAGTCGGCGGTAACGTTGAAGGAGAAGATGACGACGTTGAACGCGGCGATCCTCCCGGAACGGCTGAAGGCGAAGGAAGACATGTTCAACGCGACGAGGAAGAATCTCGCGTTGGCCGTCGATGCGCTGGCCACGCTTGCTCCAAAAGGTGATGTGAAGGAAATGCGCGGGGCTGTTGAAAAGGTCCACGCAGAATATCAAAAGCTCGATGATCTTCTTGTAAAGTAATCCTCACAAAATGCCCGTCACCCGCCGCTACTCCGCGGAAGGTGACGGGCATTCTGCGCAACCCTCTCTTATTGCAGCATCCTCCAGAGTTCGTCCCCCTCCCGCCCTTCACCCTGTTACTTGCCAATAATGGCTTCGATCTCGTCCATGATGCGGTTCATCTTCTTCATGGTCAGTTCAAGAGGAGTCGCTGTCGTCATGTCGACCCCCGCTTTCTTCAGAAGCTCGATCGGGTAGTCGGAACCGCCAGACTTGAGGAGCTCGAGATAGCGGCGGGTGGCGGATGCATCGCCGGCGAGGACTTTCTCGGAAAGAGCCGCAGATGCGGTGAAGGATGTGGCGTACTGGAACACATAGTAGTTGTAGTAAAAGTGCGGGACATTCGCCCACTCCGCCTTCACCATGTCGTCGACGACGCAGATCCCCTTGTCGTCGCCATAATACTTCTTCGTAATCGCGAGATACAGACTGTCGAAGCCCTCTCCCGTGAGCGATGCCCCGCTCTCGGCTACATCATGAATCTTCAATTCGAACTCGGCGAACTGCGTCTGACGGAACACCGTGCCGCGGATATTGTCGAGATAACTCCCCAGCATGGAGAGGCGCACGTTTGGATCAGTCGTCGTCTTGAGCATGTGATCGATAAGCAGGGCCTCGTTAAAGGTCGAGGCCACCTCGGCTACGAAAATCGAATACTGGGACATGTTGTAGGGCTGGGCCTTGTTTGAGTAGAAGCTGTGCATCGTATGGCCGAGCTCGTGAGCAAGCGTGCTCACATCGTCATACTTCCCATTGTAATTGAGAAGCATGTAAGGGTGAACGTCGTAGGCTCCTCCCTGGGAATATGCGCCCGAACGTTTTCCGGTCGTGGGGTAGACGTCAAGCCAGCGCTCGGCGAATGCCCTTTTTGCGGTCTGGACATATTCATTCCCGAGCGGCGACAGTGCTTCGAGGACGTTGTGCTGCGCCTCTTCGTAGGTGTAATTGAGGTCGACGCTTTTGACGACAGGCGCGTAGAGGTCATAGTAGTGCAGTTGATCGACCCCGAGCATCCGTTGGCGAAGCTTCAAGTAGCGCCAGAATGTCGGCAGGTTGGCATTGACGCCGTCGACGAGACTGTGGTAGACCGATACGGGAATATTATTGCCGTCGAGGGCGGCGGCGAGGCCGGAAGGATAATTGCGCGCCTTCATGTAGAACATATCCTTCTTCACCTCGGCATACAATTGGGTTCCGAACGTTCGCTTGAATTCCTCCAGCCTGGCGAAATAGGTTTCAAAAACGAGTCTCCTGTCGTCGCGGTTTGGGAGCATCCGGTAGAGCGCGAATGCGGCCTTGTCGAGCCGGACGTCCTTCCCGTCAGAGAGCGTCGCTGAAGGAAAGGGAAAGTCAGCGTTGGAAAAGATGCCGTAGATATTGTCAGGCCCGTCAGCCATTAACCCCGCATCGGCGATGATCTTCTCTTCGTTTGCGGTCCCCGTGTGATCCTTGCGGCGTAGGATGTCGTCCAGATCGTGGCGGTAGACTGCCAGGCGTTTGTCCTTCGTCAGGAAGTCGTCGATGGTCGATCGGGGGATCGCGAGGATCTCGGGTTGGATATAACTTGTCTGCGCGCCGAACTCCGCGCCAAGCTGTCCCATTTCCTGGACCATCGCCAGGTACTTCGCCTCGCGCGTGTCTTGATCAGAGGACATGCCGGCGTAGACGGCGAGCTTTGCGTACTGTTTCGCGACATCGTTCAGATAGTCGAGGCAATCCGCAAGGGTCGTTGGCGATGCGCTGAGTGATCCCTTCCACCGAGATAATCCGGGGAGACGCTGCGCCATCGCCTCTTTGGCAGCAGTCCAGGCCTGGTCCGAGGGAAAGAGATCGGTGAGCTTCCATTTATATTGATCGGGGATTTTACTTCTGTCTCGCTCCTGTGAAAACGCTGTGTCGGCGGCAAGTGAAAGTCCAAGAACGCATGCGGCAATCTCACGGGCTGTAAACATCGAATTCTCCTTCCGATAGACGCTTGATTGACCTCCATCATACGCAAATATCGCTCTCGATTCCAGTGGCGGCGCTGCTTCAGGTTCTGCCACGAACACTCACCCACCGGAAATCCGACGAACGCCTTTGACTGGTAGTGTCGGATCGGCTCGCTCGCGCACCCCCCCCAGCCACCCGCAGTTCTCAAAGATCATTATCGGCCCGGAAGACCAGCTCACGATCGACCGTCGGCTTCTTCTGTAGATCGCCAACACGGCAAGAATTGATTGACCCGCCGGAGATGTCGACTTTCCCCCTCGCCGCGTTACAATATTCTTCTGTTTGATCAGCCTACTCCGTTGAGCGAAGTCAAAGCGATACGTCAGTGGAGAACAATGAAGGAGAGTGATCGATGGGGGCACTGCAAGGGAAAGTCGCACTTGTTACCGGCAGTTCACGCGGCGTTGGATTAGCCATTGCCAGACTGTCTGCGAGGCAGGGCGTCACAGTCGTGGTGCATGGGAGGGATGTTGCGTTGACGTCCGCTGTAAGCAACCAAATCGACCAGAGCGGTAGGAAATCCTTTCATGTCGCGGGTTGCCGGTGTATCGATGCCTGGTTTGGTGTAAGACACATCCTTGCTGGGTCGGATGGCTTGGGCTGACACATCGGCGTTCGCGGGAGGATGACGATACGGAAAAGACGGAATCGCGACGCAGCCAGCGCGAACGTGCAGAATTATTAGATAAACAGGCGCTGGAGCCAGACACACATGCCAGACACACATGCCAGACACACATGCCAGACACACAAGCCAGACATAAGAGCCAGACACACAAGCCAGACACAAGAGCCAGACTCACAAGCCAGTCATAAGTGTCAGACTCACAAGCCAGACATAAGAGCCAGACACACAAGCCAGACATAAGAGTCAGACACACAAGCCAGACACAAGAGCCAGACACACAAGCCAGACACATATGTCAGACTGGTGTGTCTGGCTTATGAGTCTGGCTTGTCCAAATGCCGGCAAAACGGTACGGCTGTCCTTCTCGCTACTTCGCGTTCTTCTTCATTGCCGCCTGTTCCGCCGCCGTCCAGGGGGGAACGACGTTATTGGTCCGCGCATACGCAATCGACTGTCCGAGATGTTCATGCAGATGCCCCATCTCCGCAAGCAGGACCATGCGGTACGTGACCGTGTTCCCGAACATCTGCGTGGTCTTTTCAAGATCGTTGTCGGAAAGACCGATTACCGTGGTGCGGACAAAATCAAAGGAAGGTTTAAGCATCTTGGACACGTCTTCCTTCCCCGTCGATGTCTTTTCCAGATCCGGGTTCATCTTCATGGGTGGTTTTGCCCCCAACATTCCCATGAACATATAGTTCGCTCCGATAATGTGCGCATAGACTTCACCGACTGATCGGACGCCGTCGCCGGGACGCCAGGAATACTTCTCCGCAGGCACCGCCCCGGCGAGGTCCACGTACTTCTGCTCCAACTGGCCGAGATCCATCAGGATCTCTGCGCGGAATCCACTCTTCGGGGCATCCATGCTCCCCGCAGGCGGCCTCGAAAACGCTACCATCGCAGTTGCCAGCAGCAAAACGCTGACGAATGTCACTCTCTTCGCAAGGTTAGCCATGCGATCCTCCTTTAAAAGTGATACGTGAATGATTCCCCCAAAGGCGTGAACAACACGTCGATTTCAGGACCGATCAGAAACGATTGTCGATCGAATTACCAGCGCGCAGGACCATCGCGCCCGCAAGAGAGAAAAGCGTCGGGCGTGCATTCAGGGCGGCTCCTAAGTTAGAAGATACGCGGCCAAAGTCAATACTGCGTCGCTGTTTTCTGAAGCTGTCGCAGGATCCCCCTGAGGTAATTGATGGGGGCATGGTCCGCGAACGGTTTTGGTGGGGAACACAACCAAGGCAGGATCCGCGACGGGAACAGCGCTTTTGAAGAGGGCGGCTCCGGGAGTCTGTACACATTGCCAGCGTGCCGGAATCCAAGTGCCTCCGGGGGGAGCGTTGCGATGATGTCGTCGCCGTCGACCACCCGGTGAATGGGTGTTGCGTCGAGTGACCGGACGAATTCTTCATTGCCCACCATTGGGGATCCAAAGGTGTAGACGGCGTTGGGTGCTCTGCGCCCGGCAGCGAGCGTGGCAAGCGCGGCCCCGAGGCTGTGCCCGGTGTAGAAGACAGGACATGTGAGACGCGAGAGACTTTCCGCTATCTCCTCCCAGACAGAATCGATCGCCGATTGGAACCCTTCGTGAACGCACATCCGATCGCCTTTCATCGGTTGTGTCCCCATCTCAAGGTCGGTTGCGAAGTCCTTTATCTTCTGTTCGGTCCCGCGGAACGCCAGTGCGGCAAAGAACGGAGGGGATTGCGTCTCGACGAGCAACGCCTGTGTATCGGTTTCGCGCGAAAGAAAGAACGCGCGTTGTTGAAGACCTGCTCTTGCAAGAAATTCCGCACGGCGCGGGATGGGCGGTGGATTGTCTTCTTCGCGGTCATGCCGGTACACCAGTCTGCTGAGCTCCGCCATCCACGCCGCATTCTCAAGCCGAAAGGCGGTGTCGAAAGGTTCGAACCGGGGAACTGGATTCCACGAGAAGAAATCAGAAGCATCACCGGGTCGCAGCAACTCGTTCCATGCGCGATTCACGGTGTTCACCTTCGAATGTCAATGAAGGAGGAACAGCTTGTACACCGGCGGGTGCCCGGGGGCGAACTGGACGCCCGGGGCCGGATAATGAAAGAGGTTCAGGAGCCGCTTGAACAATCCCGCCTCGCTGCCCTCGATCGGGAGGGCTTCGATGTTGTAGTCGAAGCTGAGATTGTACGTCCGTGTTGTTACTTGCTCTCCGACCTTATCCTCCCCTCCCAATCCGAATGCAATCTGAAGAACGGCAGGCCAGTAAGGCTTGGCGGTCGCGGGCAGGAGGTTCTTGACGTTGATCGACATCCAATAGATGTGGTACTGATACAGATCGTTGATCTTGAAAGAGTGATGCTTCATCGGATAATAGAGACTCCACTTCAGATCAAAGTTCTTGAAAAACGGTATCTTCGTCTGGAGAATGCCGTAGCTCAGTCCAATAAAATTGAACGTTACATCCCGGAAATCAAAGCCATACTCGCTGAACCCATCACCGACTTCGACCATGGCACCGTGAAATGCCGCGACCCCCGCCGCCCACCAGAACGCATCGTCCGAATCGTGTCCGCCCCAGAGAAGGGTCTCGTGGAGGGAAGTGTAGAGCGCATACGCCGTAAACATGTGTCCGATCTTGTCGACACCCAGACCTCCGAACCACGGGGCAGTCAAAAAATGAAATGGCCGATAGTCGTTCACCCACCAGACTCCCGCTGAATAGATCATCGTCCCGCCGGCAATGCCGATCGCCCCCATGCGTGCAACATTATACTTTGACCAGAAAGCGTGACTGTCCGCGGGTGCCGGCGTATCCTGCATCAACGAGTCGGGAACACGAAGGATCGTTCCGGCGCGTGCTGGGAGGGCGAGCGTCAATGTTGCGCAACAGAGGAGAAGGGTCTGTCGGAAGAAGGATCGCATCGCTGCTCTGCAGAATCGGGGAGAGGATATATTCGAAGCGTTTGCGTTGTGGCATCGATTCATGACATGACTCTATTGATTTTGAAAAGGGATCGGTCACTTTGAATAGTCGTTGTTTGCAACAGCAAACGGGAGGCGCCGGACCATTAGAAGTCGAGGAACACTCCTATGAGGCTCGACGTAAGCGGTTGATTGTAAAATTGGCCGCGCTCGTCAGCCCCGGTCCGAAATGTGTACGCAATCCGGAGGACGTGGGAGCCCATTGTTATCATTCGAATTCCAGCTTGATAGCTTTGCGTCGATCCCCAGGAAATTTCCTGCCGGATCTTGATGTCGATGGCCCCATACACGCTCATCCCCGACCCAATGGCGAGATCCGCAAACTCACTCCCCCCCTCCACAACGACGTGCCCGTTCCGTTCCGGTATCGTGTAATAGTCAATTCTTGCACCGCCGTACACGAATCCCCGAATTCCTGAGACGGTGTACGCTATGAAAAGAGGGATATAATCCTTCGCGTAGTTGATGGAGTGACGACCGAGCGCTTCGATCCCATCGTCGGCCAGATGCGCGCTGTAATGTCCCCAGCCGGTCCGAATCGTCACATCGTTGGAGAGACGGATGTCGACAGGAAGATCCACGAAGAAGTCCATTGTCACGACGTCAAGCACGTCTGGTTGCCGGATGAAATTCCCATAGACTGTAGCGCCCACGCTGAACTGCAGCGGGCAATTCGCCAGGGTGGTTTCGAAAAGACGCTGAAGCCCTCCGATGCTGCCGACAATGCGTTTGGACTCAAGGTCCTTGCTCAGCGACATTTGCTGCCCGGTGCCGTCAGCGACAAGCCGGGGAAACAACGGTTGGTCCGGAAACCAGTGAAACCCCCGTGCTGAGTCCTGCTCAGGAAGCGAGAGCCATCGAGCGTGAGAGGTGGGAGACAGCAGGAATGTGAGGAGGAAGATGCAACATAAACCGCGAACTCGATGTGAGTTCATGGATCGAAATCCCCTTTGTTATTGTGGCCAGAACCCTGCCGATCCTCCAACCCAGGACATGTTTTTGTTCTGATCGACCCCCATCATCGCACCGCGACCCATCCGGACGAGATTCATCACCGGCACCGGTCCGTCCTCCCAGATGTACATGATACGAATTTCCGCTTTGGCATGCCCCTGCGGAGTCTCGACGATCTCCGCGTACGTCACTTTCTCCTGGAGGAGATAATGCGACCATTGTTTTCGCGGGATCGTTGTCAATGACTCCTTTGTGGGCGAAACATTCACGCCGCTTCCGGCAAACGAAAAGAGTGGTTTGAGGACCCAACCCGAAAGATCATCCGGGAGAGACTTCAAATCCGAGAGCAACAATGTCCGTGGTGAGCAGGGGTGGTCAATGTACGGGAGGGAGAATTTGCTCAATCGAAAGAACCAATTGGGATGCCCCGCCCACTCCACTTCCAGATCTTCGTCAAAACGGAACGACAATCGGGCGCCCGACTTGTCGAGTTCCTCGACAATGGTGCGGTTGTAGATTCGATGGACCGGCGTCCGCCGACCGGAGCGGAGGTAATACAGGTCGCGTCCCTCGCGGCGCAGGTCGCGGATGTTCACCGTTGTGATCCCGCAAATCCGTTCGGTCATCAGGAAATCCGGGAGCGTCTTCTGCATCAACGGATCGATTTCGAGGAGGATGACATTTTCCGGTGCACAATCTCCAAGCACGGCGCGCCGGAAGAACTGGGCATAGCGATCGGCATCAAATCCGGGGGGGTAGACTGTCAATTCCGGCGCAAGGCCATACACAGAAGAGTACTCGGTCGCCAGGATTGTCTGATACGCGTACAGTGATGGAAATCCCTGAAGTTCGATCAACCGCGGTGCGAGAGAACCATCCTGAAGACGCGTGATTCCGAAATCTACAGCGAGGAAAAGAGGATAGCGCGATTCACGAGGGACCCGATACCGATCAGGAATGGTCCCGGATGAAGCATCGAGATAGTCCGTGTTGGAAAGGAGGGCGTTGACAATCTCCGCCCCGCTTCGCTCCATCAGGCGGAGCAACTCCGGGGGGAGGAAGACAGGGGTTTCGCTCACCGGAAACACGATGCGGGTGGAACACGCCGCCTCAAGCCGTTGGAGAAGTGTCCGGTGCAGGTTTGGCGACCACCGTCGATTGAAATCCTTGCGATACGTTTCGATCATGATTGTTTGTTTGCGGGGCGACGACCCTCCCCCGGTCACGAAAGAGTAAACACCCCGTCCTCCATGATGACCTGATCATCCAACCGAATGGTAAATCTCGTACCGACAACATCGATATGCGTGGAGGATGCCCAATCGGCCCCGGTGTGTTCAGCGTACGGATGACCGAAGGCAATGTGCACGCCGGGAATCTTCTCGTCTTGAAGGATCTGCCCAATCACGCGGGTCAAGGCGATGTTGGTGCCGATTGCAAATTCCCCGACACGATCGCTGTTCTGGTCCGTATGACAATACTCCCAGAAGTCGTGTTCGAGGTCCCTGTTTGCACAGCTGACACGCTGCATTCTGCTGTCGCGAATCTCGATGATCAACGGAGTTGGAGACAGGTCCCCATATTTCTCGCAGAGATAATCCCCGACAACCCCGTCTGCGATAAACGTGCCATTCACCAGGCCCGGCGCGGTGAACACTTCGCCGCCTGGAAGGTTCCCCCATGTATCCCGGCTGATAATCCCGCTCGTTTTCAGCCAGCGGAGATCCGCCCGCAAATCGACATGGAGGTCAGTTCCCAGGGATGTCGTGGCGCGAACATGCCTGGTGGTCCGCGCGAGGGTCCAGACCCTGGTGCTGATTTCATCGACGCGCCTGAAGTCGGCGCGCATTCCCTCCATCATAATCCGCGGACTGATGTTGATCATGTGCGCGTGGCGGATCTTGTGTTCGTTTACGACCCTGGTCATCTCCATCCGGGTTTTGAGCTCGCCCGGTTGTCCGCGCACGGCATAGACGCTGACATCGCTTGTCGAGAGATCATTGAGGATCTCCGGCGGCATAGTTGTATGCGGACGCTGTCCGAAATCCTCCAGCACAAAGACGCTCACGCGTCCGTTCGTCCGTTCGAGTTCGCGGACAAAGCTCGCGCCGATCGGGGCAGAGGCAATGTCGGTGATGACGGTCACCTTCTCGTCCGGTTGGACGTCGAGGCAGACGCGGACGGCGTTTCTTGCGCCTTCCCGGAAGTCTTCGGGAACGGCGATATGATTGAGGGTATTGGTCACGAGGATTGGATCTCGGCTGTAGGGATCTCGGCTGTGGGAGAATACCCCGGTTCAACGGCGGAACAATATGGCTGCTTAGGCAACCACTTTTTATGGAGCACCAAAATATGGCAGCCTAAGCAACCACATTTTTCAGTTGGAAAACCTTCATTTTGAGCCCGGAAATAAAGGGCGAAAAACATGGCAGCCTAAGCAACCACTTTTCTTGAGGCATGAAAACATGGCAGCCTAAGCAACCACTTTTTTCAGGGGTCTCACAAGCCATCCTTTGTCTCCTCAATAATGTAGTCGACAACCGCCTTGAGATCGTTGGTCCGCCGAAAGACGTTCAGCTGTCGTTCCGCACCCGTGCCGATCTGCAGAATCGTTTCGATATACGAAATCGCCTCGCTGCTGTCCAGCTCCTCGACCTCATCCTTGACGAAGTCCAGCAGCTCGTGAATCAGATCGCGCGCCGGAAGCTCGGCCTGCCTGCCGAAATCGATGAGTTTCCCTTCCGTGCCATACCTGCTCGCGCGCCATTTGTTTTCCATCAGCAGGGCACGCCGATAAAGCCGGAATCCCATGTTCGACGCGTAGAGTTTCCAGAGCTTGACGACGACAGCCTGGATCAACGCGGCGATGGCAACGGTTTCCGCCGCACGCATCGGAACGTCGCAGATCCGAAACTCGAGCGTTCCAAAAAACGGATGGGGACGTAAGTCCCACCAGATCTTCTTCGCGTTGTCTATACAATGAGTCTTGATAAGGAGATTGACAAAGTTCTCATACTCCCCATAACTCTGAAAATAATCGGGGATATTCGTCCTCGGGAATTTATCGAAGACCTTGCAGCGGTACGATTTCAAACCGGTGTCGTGACCCAGCCAGAACGGAGAGTTCACAGAAAGCGCGAGGATGTGGGGGAGGAAATAGCGCGCCGCGTTCATCAGCTGGATCGTGGTCTCGCGGTCCTCGATCCCGACATGGACATGCAGCCCGAAAATCAGATTCGCCCTGGCGACCTGTTGCATGTCTTCGACGATAACCCGGTAGCGGTCGTCCGGGAAGATTTCCTGATCGTGCCAATCGGCGAAAGGGTGCGTCCCGGCCGCGGCAAGCCGGAGATTGTTGTCCATGGCAAGCTGAACCATCTGACGGCGGAGGTCGAAGACTTCCTCCTTGGCCTGCCTGACGGTATGACAGATTCCCGTGCCGACTTCGACGACCGACCCATGCATCTCCGGTTTTACGCGCTCCTGGAGGCGGCTCTTTCCTTTGGCAATGATCTGCTGCTGGATGTGAGACCGCAAGTCGCGTGTAACGGGGTCAATCGTCTGAAATTCCTCCTCAATGCCGAGGGTGAACGTTGGACGATTGCTCATGACGCTTTTCTCTTTGTTGGATGCGCGGGGGCTTTCTTCTTCGGTTCAGGATGCACGGAAGAGCCGAGGTCCAGGAAGTTGGACCATCGGGGCATCTCCGCTTTCCGTGGTGCGGCGCTCAGCTTCTCTATCACCATTTCGGCCACCGCATCAATGACCCACGAGAAATTCTCGGCGCCTACAGAATAGTAATCTGCGTCGGGAGCGGGATTCAAAAAGTCTATGGCGTACGGTATGCCGTCGCGGATCGCAAACTCGACGGTGTTGATGTCGTACCCGAGGGCTCTGTTCAGGGCGAGGCAGTCCTTCGTAATCCTCTTCTGCATTTGCTCCTCCAACGGAGGATTCCCGGATACATAGCGATGATCATGCGGCTGAAGAGGATCATAACGCATGATCCGGACCTTTTTCTGGCCGATGCAGTAGCAGCGGACGTAATCGTCAAACGGAATTGCCTGCTGAAGAGTCATGACGAGATCGCCCGTCTGGTCGTACGCGGCAAAGAACTCGGACTCATTAAACACGTGATACACGTTCTTCCACCCGCCGCCGCTGTGCGGTTTGAGAAATGCCGGGAATCCGACATGTGCGAAGATACTTTTCCAGGGAAGAGGATACTCCAGATTCCGCATTGACTGGGCTGTGGTGTTCGCAGGATGAGACTTCGAAGGAAGAAGAACCGTTCTGGGAACCGAAACGCCAATCATTGCCGCAAGCGCGTAATTGAAGAACTTGTCATCGGCGCTCCACCAGAAGGGATTGTTCACGACGATGGTCCCATGCAGGACGGCATTTTTCAAATACGAGCGATAATAGGGAATGTCGTGCGAGATCCTGTCAATGATGAGATCGTATCCCGATGGCAGGTCAGCCTGTGTCGCTCCCACTCTGACAAATTCTGCATGGATGCCGGCGTTCATCCCATTGATCCTGTCGACCAGTGCGGGGGGAAACGTATTCTCCATTCCGAACAAAACCCCGACGCGTTTCATCGCACCTCCTCGAAGAATTATTGGACAAACTTGGCAATCATGCGCTGCCACCACGGCCAATCGTGTGCCGCCCCATTCCCCCACACATCGAGGAGATGGGGGATCCCTTTGCCGTCCAGAATTCCGGACAGCCGACGGTTTTGATCGACACAAATATCGAATTCCCCGGTGCCGAGGATCAGGCGAAGTCCCGATCGATACCGGTCAAGGTACCATGCATCCGTCAGGTTCGGGAGATAGTCGACCGGGTTATTGAAATAGCAATCGTCGTCATAGTACCCGTCGATAAACTGCTTGATGTCGAACGCGCCGCCAAGACTGAGGCAGTAGGATACAAGGTCGGGGTGCCGGAGAGAGATGTTCACCGCATGATATCCGCCGAAGCTGCATCCTGCAACGCCAATGTCGGGGCGACTGCTTTTCGTATGGACAAACGGGACGACTTCGCGGAGCAGGTACTGTTCGTAGGCGATATGGCGATCGACGCGGAGCCGTGGAGCCACAGCGCTGTTGTACCAGCTCTCCGCGTCGACACTGTCGACGCAGACGACAAGGAATCGGCCGGCGTCGATTGCCCCTTCGATCGCCCGCACCATCCCACGGTCCTCGAAGTCATAGAATCTTCCCTTCGACGTCGGAAACACGAGAAGCGGAAGTCCATCGTGACCGAAGACCAGCAGTTCCATATCGCGGGCGAGCACCGGACTGCGCCATCGGTGATATTCGCGGTTCATGCGTCGGACCGTTCGCTTCGTTGGAAAAAATATGGGGATATGGTAGAGATTTCGGAATGGAGAGTCAAGGTTGCTCCCGGTTTGGGTGTGAGTCGAAATTTGAGTATACTAAATTCTTATAGCCGACAACTGGAGATGCAGCATGAAAGGTCTGCGAGAGCGCCTCGCAAACAACGAAGTCGTGGTGTTTGATGGTGGAGTGGGGACGTATCTGTATGAGAAGGGGGTATTTATCAACACCTGTTTCGACGAACTGAACCTCACCAACGCGGATCTCGTCGCGTCGGTTCATCGTGATTACGTTGCAGCGGGGGCAGACGTGGTCGAAACAAATACGTTCGGTGCGAACCGGTTCCGGCTCGCTCCGCACGGCCTCGAAAAGAAGGTGCACGACATCAACAGGCGCGGCGCCGAGATTGCCAAGAGCGCGACCAGAGGCGCATCGCTGGTCGCGGGGTCCGTAGGACCGCTCGGCGTGCAAATCGAACCTCTCGGAAAGCTCTCGTTCGACGAAGCGAAGGACGTCTTCAAGGAACAGATTGCAGGATTGATCGAGGGCGGCGTCGATCTCATCATCCTGGAGACCTTCTCCCTGCTCCCGGAGCTCGCACAGGCGATCCGGGCAATTAAGGAACTGGATAGCGCGATGCCCGTGATCGCGCAGGTGACCGTGAACGATGACGGACGGTTGATCAGCGGTGCCGGGCTGGAGTCGTTCGTCCAGGAGATCGCGGGGCTCGGGGTCGATGCGATCGGGATGAATTGCTCGGTGGGCCCCAAGTCGATGCTGGAAGCGCTCGAGCATCTGAAGGGGCTGACGGAGCTGCCGATTTCCGTGCAACCGAATGCCGGCCTCCCGCAGAGCGTCGGCGGGAGAAACCTGTATCTGATGTCGCCGGAATATCTCGCGGAGTATGCAAAGCGATTCATCCTCACCGGCGCGGCAATCGTGGGCGGATGTTGCGGGACGAACCCGGAACACATCAAGGCGATCCGACGCGCGGTGTCTGCGCTCCGCCCTTCGTTGAGAATGGGCGCAACGAAAGCCGACCTGAAGATCGAAGCACCGGCCACGGTGAAGGTGACGACCTTTAACGAGAAATCCCGGCTGGCGAACAAACTCGCCCATCGGGATTTCGTCACCCTGGTCGAGCTCGTTTCACCGAGAGGCGTTTCCCCGGCGAAAGAAATCGACAAGGCGAGGGTGCTGCATCGGTTCGGCATCGACGCCATCAACATTCCCGACGGTCCGCGCGCGTCGGCGCGGATGTCGGCGCTCGCACTTGCCGTGCTTATGCAACGGGAAATCGGCATCGAACCGGTCCTCCACTTTGCCTGTCGTGACAGGAACGTGATCGGGATGCAGTCCGATCTGCTCGGGGCCTGGGCTCTCGGCCTCCGGAATATTCTGGCGATCACCGGCGACCCGCCGAAGCTCGGCACCTATCCCGACGCGAAGGCAGTGTTCGACGTCGACGCCATCGGCCTGACCAACCTCATCAATCGCCTCAACCACGGTCTCGATCTCGCGGGCAATTCCATCGGCGAACCGACGGCGTTCAGCATCGCGGTCGGCGTGAATCCCGGTGCGATCAACATGGACGAAGAACTCCGGCGGCTTGACTGGAAAATCGAAGCCGGGGCGGAATACCTGATCACGCAACCGGTATTCGATCTGGCGATCCTTGAATCATTTCTACGCCGGATCGAACACGTAAAGCTTCCATTGCTTTGCGGGATCTGGCCGCTTATTTCCTACCGCAATGCGGAGTTCATGAATAATGAAGTCCCCGGCGCTCACGTCCCGGATGATGTCCTCGAGCGGATGAGAAAGACCACGACAAAAGAGGAAGGCTTCGCGGAGGGAGTCGCGATCGCGCGCGAAACGTATGAGCACATCAGGAAGGAAGTGGCCGGCGTCCAACTCGCGGCGCCGATGGGAAAGATTGAAGGAGTGTTTTCGATTCTCGGGGAATAATGCTCTCAGCCGTCATTTCTCGAGGAGGTTGTCGTACACAAGGCGGTCTTTTTCGGTGAAGACGACGAACCGCACCTCCGCGATGCCTGCCGCTTCATGCAAACACCCTTTGACGGTACGAATGGCAATGCGCGCAGCGTCCTCGATCGGGTAGCCGTACGCACCCGTGCTGATGGAAGGGAAGGCAATGCTCCTGATCGCGTGCTCCTTCGCCAGCAGGAGGCAGCTGCGGTATGAGCGTTCTAGCACCGCCGCCTCCCCGTTGTTTCCTCCCTGCCAGACCGGGCCGACCGTGTGAATGACAAACCGGGCGGGGAGTTTTCCTCCCGAGGTAATGACGGCCTCCCCGGGGGGGCATCCCCCTTTCTCCCTCCGTATGATTTTGCATTCCTCCAGAATCTGAGGCCCTCCGGCGCGGTGGATTGCCCCGTCAACACCGCCGCCTCCCAAGAGCGTACTGTTGGCCGCGTTGACAATCGCGTCTACCTTCTGCTCGGTGATATCGCCCTGGATGAGAGTGATGCGCGTACTCATGACGAGTGAATCTCCTCGATGATGTGCGATACGATTCGACGCCAACCGGACATCGTTAATCCTCGGGGATCTCTCCCGCGGGAGCCATTTTACCAAGCCGGGGCATGAATCGCGTAACCGGTTTCGCGAGATCCTTCTCCGCCTCCATCACGGCAACGTTGTCTTTGTAGGCCCACGGGACTTCATCGAGTCCGCCGGACAGCTGCTCGACGCCTGCCGTTCGGAGAAAGCGCTTCGTTCCAGTCGGACATCCTTCGACCCGCCCCATGCGAAGTGGATTTGAGCGAGGAAAGATTCCCGAGAACTTCCACCAGAAACCCGGGGGGCCCTTTCCTGCCTGCGTCGCTCTTTTTCATGAACGATTACGTTGCGGCCGGAATGGACTTCCCGCCATGCAAAGTTGAGATGGTTCTCGATTTGCTGTATCGGCGTGTGTCCGAGGAACCCGACGATGGCTTCGTGGATGAGGTGGTGATTGGCCGACGCGGTCCGTAGGAAGCCATGCTAATTTTTTCTCAGGTCCGTCGAGTTCCGGGTGGAGGCTTCGGGCGATTTTCGTGTAGTAGCTTGCCACCTGAACGCCCGCGTTTCTGCTGCCGCTGTACGACAGAAGCGCAAGGTACGTTCCCGGCGAGATGCTCCCATCGTATTCCATGACAGGGGTGTTGCCGGCGTTCCTTCCACTCCGCACCGACACCAAACCGCGTATTCTTTTCAATTGCCGCCGTGTATGTCATGCGTTCGGTCGTAATGACGGCGGCCGGGTCGGTATCAGACCCCCCGATGGGTACATAACAACAATGTGTTGTTGCAGGATTGCTATCGAAGAATATACAAATTCAGCTCTCGAAATCCCATCGGCCGTCGGACTCGCGGATGTGACAACCATGTTTCTGCGTGCCCCGGGTCACGCATGTGTGGACATGTGGGAAGCATCCTTGATTCCCACCGGGCTTCGATGTACGTTCCCATACGCGCATGAACCTACTCGCCGGACTTCTCAGCCTGGCCCTTATCGCGATCATCGTGCGCTGCGCGGTACTTCCGAAATTCATCCGTCTCTGCACTCTTGGTTCAGGCGTCGCACTGTACTTCGGCCTGCATCTGTCGATCACGCTGCGTGCAATGACGGGAGACGAATTCGGAATTATCTGGGGGGAGTCGCGATTGGGGCTCATTCTTGCAGCCAGCATTCTTCTCGGAGTGCTGGTGCGTTTCGCCATGTTGCCGTTCCTTGGGGCGGGCACCTTGCCCCGTTTCGATGCGCGTGGTTTCTCCCTTCCGACGCCTGCTGTCCACGTCGGCGTGTGGATCACGGGAAGCGTCCTTGTGCGCGCGCTCTTTCTCCGCCCGGCGCTGTTTTCGGGGGGAATGCTGCATCTCACCCGGACCGATCTTCCGCTGCTCTTCTTCTGTTCAACGGTGCTCCTCGCACTGGTTCTCTGGAAGTTCAAAGAAGAATACGGGGCGAAACCGCACGCGGGCGTTTCCTCCACTGCACGCGATGAGCGACGGACCGAACAGCCGGCGAGTGAGGAAAAAGTTCTTCAAGGGAGGATAGAGAAGCTTCAGCGCGAGGTTGCCGATGCGGAACGGCGCTGGGCGATAGCGACGCTACAAGAGCGCGCGGCAAGGATCTGTGCCGAGCGGCTTGCGCAGGAGTTCGCGGAGGCGAGAAAACCAAAAGAGTCGCCGCAAGAAACCCTCCGGCCGCTCAGTGTCCGCGAGGCGTTTGCCGTGTTTGATCTCTCACCCGGTTGCGGCGCAGACTCGTTGCGAGATTCCTACCACCGACTCATCCTTCAGAACCATCCGGACAAAGTCGCCACGCTCGGACCGCAGTTACGGGCAGTGGCCGAGCGCGAAACCAAGAATATCAACGCGGCGTATTCGCTGGCAATGCGCCACGCCCTTGTGGCTTCACCCACTTCTGTAACCAGCCGAACACCGTTTCATGCCACAGGCGGCTATCCGCGGGCCTCAGGACCCAATGATTCTCGTCGGGAAAATACAGGAACATTGATGGGACGCCCTGACGCTGTAACGCGGTGAAGAGCTGCATTGCCTCCGTCTCGGGAATTCGAAAGTCGCGACCCCCGTGGACCACAAGGGTGGGTGTTCTGAAATTCTCGGCGTAGCGATGCGGTGAATAGCGCGCGTACTCCTCCGGCTTGTTCCACGGCGTTCCGCCGTGCTCCCATTCATCGAACCAGAGCTCATCCGTAGCTCCGTACATGCTCTCGAAATTGTAAACGCCGTCGTGCGTCACGATCGCCCGGAACCTGTTTCCGGTGTGACCCAGAAACCAGTTCATCATGTACCCCCCGAATGATGCCCCTGCTGCTCCTTTGCGGGTGCTGTCCACGTACGCAAGGTGACATACGGAATCGAGCACGCACATCAGATCCACATAGACCTTCCCGCCCCAGTCGCCATTAATGCCATCCGTGAATCGCTGACCGAAGCCGGTGCTCCCGCGCGGATTGGGTGCCACCACAACGTATCCCTGTGCAGCCCACAGTGGAGGATTCCACCGGTACGACCATGCATTCCCCCAGGACCCCTGAGGCCCGCCATGCACGAGCATGATCAACGGATACTTTTTCGACGGGTCGAACTCCGGCGGCAGATACAACCATGAATGTACACGCGCACCCTCCGCACCGGTCACCCACATGATCCGGGGCTCGGAGATCTCCAGTTGAGCGAACACGGCATCGTTGATGCCGGAGACCTTTCTCAACCTCTTCCCGTCTGTCTCCACGCGATAGATCTCCGCGGGCCGGGTTGCTCCCGCCTGCAGGAAGTACAGCGTCTTGCCGTCCGGACTGATGGAGAGAGAATGGTTTGTTTTGTCGGCCAGCACGCGACGGATTCTTTTCTCCTTTAAGGAGATCGCATAAATCGGATTGTTCGCCTCGACGTCCGCATCGAAATAGATCTCCCTGCTGTCCGGAGACCAGATCGGCGACCCGACGGGCGCATCGAAATTCGCGGTCATGCTCCGTATTGCACCGTTCTGTCGATCGTACAGCATCAGCTCCCAACGATCGCCTTCGTAATCCGGCCGTCGTTGCGCACGATAGGCAAGATACCGGCCATCGGGGGAATACTGAGGATAGCCGTCAGCGGCCGGGTTCGTCGTGATCTGGTGTCGGATTCCGCCGTTCACGGAGACCGTGTAGATGTCGTGGTTGGTACTCCACGCTTCCTCGTGGGGCGGCGCCGGCGTCGCAGTATAGGCGAGCTCTTTGCTGTCCGGCGAGAACGAAAAGTCCGTGCCCGCGGAGAACGTCGAAGATGTCGGGACGGCGTCTCGGTCGCCTGGCGTGAGGTCGCGTGGATCGCCTGCCGGGAATGGCTGAAGGAAGAGATGAATGCGTTTCCCGTCCACCCAGCTGTCCCAATGGCGGTAGAGAAGGTGGGTGATGATCTTTGCTTTGACAAGGCCGTGATCAAGGTCCGCCAGCTTGCGGGCGTTCAGAGAATCACTCTCGTGAAAAGGGAGGGCGGAGTACTCGGGAAAAACCTCCGAGAGAAAGGCGACAAAGTTGCCGTCCGGTGAAACGACCGGCTGGCTTGCACCGGTGGCGATCGTGGTAAGCTGGCGAAGGTTCGTTCCCTCGGGGGAAATCATCCATACCTGCGACGTGCCTGAGCGATTGGATTCGAAGAGGATCCAGCGTCCATCCGGTGTCCATGTTGCACTGCGCTCGGCTGCCGGATCATTCGTAAGCCGGCGAAGACTGCTCCCGTCGGTTCCGATGATCCACAGGTCCGAGACGTTCTTGTTCTTCACAGGATCCGCGACGGTGAGCGAGAAGGCGATCCACTTGCCGTCGGGAGACAACGCGGGATCCGCGATTCGTTTCATGGCGAACAGATCGTCGATCCCCATCGGACGAAGCGAAAGTGCGGGAGATGCCGTCAGCATCATCGCGGCAAGAGCATAAAGCATTCGAATGCGCAGGGTCATCATAGAACGTATCCCGGGGTGCTCATTTCTTGAAGTTCTTCCACATCATCGATTCAACGGGCTTGTCGGTCCGTTGATTGTACTTCGCGTTGGATTTTGCATCGTACGGCGTTGCAACCGTTCCGGAGATTTCAAAATAGATCAGCTGCCCGATCGGCATCCCGGGATAGACTCTGACCGGCTGCTTGACGGAGATTTCGAGCGTCCACGTATTGCAGAATCCGACATCGCCTTTCCCCGCGGTTGCGTGAATGTCGATACCGAGTCTTCCGATGCTGCTTTTCCCTTCGAGGAAAGGAACGTGCGCGTGGGTCTCCGTGTATTCCTCCGTGACGCCGAGATACAGCCGGTGAGGAAGCAGGATCAGGCCTTCTTCAGGAATCGCAAGGTGGTCGACTTCGTTATGGACTTTGGCATCGAGGATGTCGGTCCGATAGACCGCCAGACCCTTGCCAAGATGGACATCGTACGAGTTGGATCCGAGGTGCGATCGATCGAACGGGGAAATCACGATCGTTCCCTTGGCCATTTGTTCGAGGATTTTGGTATCGGACAGGATCATAGCGTCTGGACTATAAAATGTGGTTGCCTAGGCTGCCATCATTTTGGATCTTGAAAAACATGGTTGCCTAGCCTGCCATGTTTTTCGTCCTTTATTTACGGCATCAAAAAGACGATTTTGCCAACATTAAAACGGTTGCTTAGGCTGCCATTATTTCGAGCCTTCAAAAACATGGTTGCCTAAGCAGCCTTGTTTTCATCCCATGGGCTTCCTCAACCCCCGACGCTACTTCGCCTTCTGCCCGCACTCCGGGCAGAACTTCGCATTCGGCGCCAGCTTCGCCCCGCATTTCGCGCACTTCTCCGCTTCGATCTTTGCGCCGCATTCCGGACAAAACTTCGCGTTCTGGGCAAGCGGGGCCTGACAGCTTGGGCACGTCGCCCGGATTCCTTCCCGCCAATGTGCCGTGTCGAGTTTCTTGTCTTCTTCCGCCATCGCCGCATGAGCCCAGATTTCTTCGACCGACTTACTTGCCTGCGCTGCGGCCATCTCGACTCCGAGATCCGGCGCACACTGCTTGCAGAGCCCCTTCTTCTCGTTCCAGCAGGCTTTCTTGCAGACCCAGGTGGAGCAACGCGGACACTGGGCGAACTGAGGCCGGATTTCCTTCGCCGCGTCGGCGAAGGCCGAGTCGTGGGATTTCTTGTACGACGCAGACTTCACCCGATCCCCGATGTCCGCCGCCGTGCCGAAGATGCCGCCGAAAATCCCGTTCGCGGCGTCCAGGGCACTGGAAAGTGTTCCGGTCACGGATGCCTTGAACTCGGTCCTGTAGCCGGTGCCGCACCGATTGCAATGAAATTCAAACTGAAACCCATTCTCATTACTGAGGTCGCTGTAATTGTTGACGAATTCGAGAGTGTCACTCATGATAGTCCCTCCAGACGAGATGCATGTGCGCGGAAAAGGGATGGATGTGATTGGAACCGTGGAGCTGAAGCGTGTTCACAACGGAAGCAGTCGGGCCGATTGGCGAATGATGTCCCAGGCGGAAGCGACATGACGTCGTTCGACGGATGTCTGGCCGATCACAAATCGGAGCGTCGTGTTCCCGTTCAGTTTTGTGTGTGTGAGATACAATTTCCCCGTGGCGTTCAGGCGGTCCATGAGCTCCGTGTTCAGCGCGTTCAGCCGGTCCCGGTCGACGACGGACGCGGGTCTGTACCGGAAGCAAAGAACATTGCACCAGACCGGCGCGAGGATTTCGAAATCGGATTCCTTCCGTATTGCTTCCTCGAGTTCCCGTCCCATCCGGATGTGCTCCCGGACGCGGAGCCGGAGGCCTTCGACGCCGTACGTGCGGATGACGAACCAGAGCTTCAACGCGCGGAACCGCCGCCCGAGCTGGATTCCCCAATCGCGATAATTGTTGACTTGTTGCTTCTCGCGCGTTTTGAGATACTCCGGGAGAATCTCGAACGTTCTGACAAGCGCCTCGCGATCCTTCACGAAATACGCCGAACAGTCAAAGTTTGTGAACATCCATTTGTGCGGGTTAAAGACAAAGGTGTCGACAAACTCGACCCCTTCGAGCAAGTGCCTGAATTCCGGGAGGATGAGCGCCGTTCCTGCGAACGCGGCATCGACATGGACCCAGACACCGTGGCGCTTCGCAACGGTGCCCACTTCCTTCAGAGGATCGATCGCGACCGAGCCGGTGGTGCCGAGCGCGTTGACGACGCAAAGCGGGACAAATCCCCCTGCGATGTCACGCCGAATGGTCTCGTCGAGAAGATCGGGCCGCATCGCGAACGCGTCGTCGACGCCGATCTTCCGGAGCTGTTCTCTTCCAATGCCTGCGATTCGCACCGCCTTCTCAACCGAGGAGTGGGCCTCGACGGAGCAATACACGGTGTAGCGGTCCGCGGAAGAAAACCCCCGACGGTTGATTTCATGGCGCGACCGTTCTTCGCGCGCCGTCAGAATTGAACACAGCGTCGCCGTCGACGCGGTATCCTGGATCACGCCGTCCCAGTCCATCGGCAGACCCAGCATTTCCCGGAGCCATTGCATCATGCGCTCCTCGAGCTCAGCGGCCGACGGTGACGTGATCCAGCTCATGCACTGAGCACCAAGCGCGGCGGTGAGCATTTCCGCATAGAGCGAAGGGGGACTGGAGTTCGCCGGAAAATATGCGAAGAACGAAGGATGCTGCCAGTGGGTCATGCCCGGGAGGATCACCGACTTGAAATCGCTCATGAGGGTGTCGAAGGGCTCACCGGACAGCGGGGGAGACTCCGGGATCTGCCGGAAGATCTGCCCGGGTGCGACCTGCGAAGCGACGGGAAGATGTTCGATCCCGTCGAGATAGTCGGCGATCCAATCGACGATCTCGTGGGCGTGGGCTCTGAATTCGGGATCCATGCCGTCAGTGTTTCTGCGAATGTTTTGTCAACGATGCAAGCTTTGCGTCGGCGAGCGCGTTGACGCTGTCTTTTGGAGTGAACGACCCATTCTTCGCCTGGACGCCTGCGGGTCTGCCGGTGAGGATCTCAATCCCCTCGTCAATGGTGTGTACCGTGTAGATGTGGAATTTTCCATCCCGTACCGCCTGGACCACCTCGTGCCGGAGCATGAGGTCGCGGACATTCTGGTGAGGAATCATGACACCCTGGTTGCCGGTGATGCCCTGCGCCTTACAGACATCGAAAAATCCCTCGATCTTCAGATTGACTCCGCCGATCGGTTGAATCTCACCGTGCTGGTTGACGGAACCGGTGACGGCGATGTCCTGTCGCAACGGGACTTCCGAAAGGCTTGAGAGCAGCGCGTAGATCTCCGTTGAGGATGCGCTGTCGCCGTCGACGCCCGAATACGACTGCTCGAACGCGATGCTGGCACTGAGCACCAGCGGTTTCGTGCGTGCAAACTTCCCGAGCAGATATCCCGTGAGGATGAGGACGCCCTTATTGTGCGTCGGCCCGCTCAGATCCGCCTCCCGCTCGATATTGACGATGCCTGCACGACCCATGCCCGTCCGCGCGGTGATGCGCGTCGGCCGGCCGAACTCAAATTCGTTCGATAGATAGACCGAAAGCCCGTTGACCTGCCCGATCGCCGAGCCATCCGTCCGGATCATGAGCGAGCCTTCTTCAATCATCTCCTGGATCTTGTCTTCAATCATCTTCACCCGGTCGAGCCGCTGTTCCACCGAGGTGCGGATATCCTGACCGGAGATGTTCCCGGCATTTCGTGACTTCGCCCAGTGGTTTGCCTCACGCAGGATGTCCGCGAGGATGCTGAAGCGTGTCGAAAGCTTGTTCTGTTTCCCGGAAAGGCGCGCACCCTCCTCCACAAGCTCTGCGATCCCCGTGGCATCGAGCGAAAGAAGATGTTCCGACTCGCAGAAACTTTTGACGAACGATGCATAGCTCTCGATCGATGTCGTCGTGTTCGGCATTTCCGTGTCGAAGTCGGCTCGCACTTTAAAAATCTTCTGAAAATCCTCGTCGAGCTCGTAGAGCAACGAATGGATGTAGGTGTCTCCCACCAGGAGGACTTTCACGTCGAGGGCGATCGACTCCGGCTTCAACGCAGAGCTTGCGCCAAAGAGACCGGACTCGATCGGCTGGATTTCGAGTTGCTTGTTTCGCAAGACGCGCTTGAGCATGGTCCACACGCCGGGTTCACTGAGTGCATCGAGGGCGTTGACAACGAGGAATCCGCCGTTGGCGCGTGCCAGGGATCCGGCTTTGATCTGCAGGAAGTTGGTCCGCCATACGCCATGGCGGTCGATCACCCTGTCAATGGTGCCGAACAGGTTCTTGAATCGCGGGTTCGTTTCGATGATGACCGGCGGGCGCGTGGAGCCGGCGTTGTCCACCACGACGTTGATCTGGTACTCGAGAAAGCCGTCCTCCTCCTTGCCGCCGGGCAAACCAAACACGGAGACCGCGGATTGATCCTCCTTTGTCTGGAATCGGGTGAGGTTGCCGACGATGCTTTTCCTGACCTCCTTCAGAAACTCCTGGACCCGCGGGAACGGAAAATGGGCGTTCAACTCCTCCAGGAGTTCGTCGACTTCCGGCTCAACGAGCCGGGTATTGAGGTCATCCACGGAACGCTTCGCCTTCCGCTCAATGTTGCGCATTTCGCGCATGACCACGTCCATCTGTCCTTCCAGTTCCCCGGCGGTCCCCAGGATACGCCGCGCGTCATCGGCGGGAAATTCGCCGGCATCGGCCTTCGCCTGGATTTGTTCGAGGCTTACCGGCGTAGCGTCCACAAGATAGGCGATCTCAGGCCGGGAGCCGGGCGTTCCCTGCGCCTGGACGACCTCGAAGCCCTTTTCCTTGACTTTGCGTTCGAAGTCACGCAGGACGCTTCGTTGCCGGTCCTGGAAATGTTCAAGCATGTTTTTTCGTTGCTGGGCGTACCGGCGGCTCTCGAAGACGCCCGGGACCACCTTCTGCAGGTCGGTGATCAATGCAGCCATTTCCCGCTTGAACTGCGCGGCATGCCCCGAAGGCAGGCTGATCATCAGCGGGGCATCGGGGTCATGAAAATTGTGGACATAGCAAATGTCGGCAAGCGACGCCGATTCGGCCTCGTATTCATGTAACATTCTCTTGATCGTCGTCATCCGCCCGGTGCCCGACAATCCTGTCACGAATATGTTGTACCCTGCGTGATGCATCTCCAGCCCCAGGCGCAAGGCCCTCAGGGCCCGATCCTGTCCGATGATCGCATTATTGGTATGCACCGCGCCGGTGTTTTCCAGGTCGAGCTGACCGGGATCGCAGTTCCATCGAAGGTTCTCCGCCGGTACGAGGAATCTGGACGTGGAGACAACAGATGACTTTCGTGTTGAACGCTTTGGAGAGGGTCTCGTTGTTCGTGATTTACGTTTCATGGAGAGGGAGTCCTATGGGGGATCGTGTGCTGCGAACTCGGTGCCAGGGCGACAGGCGCGATCAATACTCTTTACGGTGCGCGTGAAGATTAAGCAGGATCCCCATGATACACAATGTCGTGATCACGAACGAGCCTCCGTAACTGAGAAACGGAAGGGGAACGCCCACCACGGGCATCATGCCTACGGCCATCCCCAGATTAATGATCATGTGGGTCGCTAGGATGCCTGTTACCCCGATGGCGAGGATGCTGCTGTATTTGTTTTTCACGATTGACGCGATGGAAATGCCCCGTGCCAGGAGCCACATCGAGAGGCCGATGACACTCATCGCGCCGACGAACCCAAATTCTTCGCCCGGGACACAGAAGATGAAATCCGTCCACTGTTCAGGAATGAAATTCAACTGCGTCTGGGTCCCCTTCAGGTATCCCTTGCCGAACGGACCACCGGAGCCGATCGCCACCTTCGATTGCAGAATGTTGTACCCTGCGCCGAGCGGGTCGGCGTTGGGATTGAGAAACGTGTAGATGCGCTTCTGCTGATAGGGTTTCAATCCATCATATACGAATTGCACCGAGATGCCGAGGAGGACGGTCACCGAGAAGACGACAGCGGCGACAAGATTGTGATTGCGAGTGAGAAAAATCAGAATGCCGAAGGCAACAATGGTCACGAGGAAATACGTGGTGCCGAGCAATGCGGCGATGGACACGACAATGGGTCCGATGATCGAGAGCAGCGTGAATCGCGTGGCGCCCGCCCAGTAGAGCACCGGGAAAAACATCCCCCCGAAAATGACTGCCGTGCCGAAGTCGGGCTGGAGTAAGATCAGAAACATCGGCGCGGCGACAATTCCCGTGGCGACGGCCAGGTCACGGAATTGTCTCAAGGAGATGTCCGATCGCGCGAGAAATTGCGCAAGAGCAAGTGCGGTGGAGATCTTGGCGAACTCTGCGGGTTGGAGGCGGAAGGGGCCCAGGTTGAACCAGCTGGTCGAACCGGAGACTGTCTTTCCGATCAAAAGCACGGCAAGGAGAAGAGCGAGAGACGCAAAATAGGCCGGGAAGGAGATGAACTGGATAAACCGAAGAGGGGTGGCCCAGATTGCCATCATCACGATCAGGCCGAGCACCATCCAGATGACTTGCTTGCTGTAAACATTCGGCATGTGCGCGTCAAAGACGGCGCTGTAGACCGAGGCGAGACCGATGAGAGCGAGAAGTAGGGTGATCGCCATGAGGCGGAGATCAATGCGTTCGTTCAGGTAGCTAAACATGGTGACTTCTCATGAAATAAGGAATGGCCGCGAATCGCCGGTCCGCCCTCAGTGATGCAACTCCACATCGAGACCCTGCGGCTCCGGCGACCGGGCGATGACCCGTTTTTCCTTGGGCGGGGGCGCATCGTTCCGGATAAGACGCCCGAACAAATATCGCTCCATGCACTTCCCCGCAACCGGCGCGGCCGCAGTTCCGCCAAAGCCGGCATTTTCGATCAACACGCATATGGCGATGCGTGGATGGTCGAAGGGAGCAAACCCGACGAACCATGCGTGGTCCTTCCCGTGGGGATTCTGTGCGGTGCCGGTCTTTCCCGCGACCTCGACTCCCTTAATTTTTGCTGCCCCGCCGGTACCACCGGGCTCCATAACGGCACGATGCATTCCCTCGCGTACCACCGCCCAGTTCTCCGGACGGATTTGAATGACCCGCGTCGGAAACGGGAGCGTATCTATCCGCCCGGTTGCCTTGTCCACGGTGGCCTGCACCGTATGCGGCTCGTGATACTTCCCTTCATTGGCGAGGACCATGGCATAGAGCGCCATTTGGAGGGGCGTTACGCCGACCTCCCCCTGCCCAATCCCGAGGCTGGGGAGAAACCCCTTCGTCCACCCGTGAGGGCCGTACCGCTTGTTCATGAACTGCGTGGTGGGAAGAAGTCCCGGATTTTCCTCGTTGATGTCCAGACCTGTCAGATGTCCAAATCCCAACCGGGCTCCCATTTCAGACCACCGGTCCAACCCGACTTTGAGCATCAATTGGTAGAAGTACACATTGCACGATACCTTGATGGCATCCTCCATGTCCACCGATCCGTGCACATGCAGGTCCTTGAAGACCTTGTTCCCAAACGGGAATGCGCCGGTACACGTGATCCGCCATGAAGGTGTTACGACGTTATCCTCGAGAGCGGCGAGGGCAAGAAGCATTTTGAACGTCGATCCCGGAGGATAGCGTGTAAGCGTGGCCCGGTTGAACAACGGGTGTGCCGGATCATCGCTCAGGTTGCGCCATGTCCTCGGGCTGATGACGCCGCTGAACAGATTGAGGTCGTAGTCCGGGGAACTGACCATTGCGAGAATGCCGCCGTCATCGGGATCTATGGCCACGATCGAGCCGCGCTTATCCACCATCAGGGATTCCGCAAACGCCTGGAGGCCGGAGTCCATCGTGAGCAGAAGATCCTTTCCCGAGACTGCGGGGACATCGCTTTTGCCGTTATCAAATTGGCCGACAATCTGCCCGCGGGCATTCACGGTGCTGAACTCGGCCCCCTTCTCGCCGCGGAGAACGCTTTCGTACTCCGACTCCAATCCGGATGAGCCGATCACGTCGCCCGGCGCATACTCGTCGCTCAACGCCTTCAGCTGGTTCTCGGAGATTTCCTTGGCATAGCCGAGGAGATGCGACGCCTTGGCAACGGTCGGATAATCGCGTTTCGATTCGACGACATAATCGACTCCCGAGAGGCGATCCCGGTGTTCTTCGATGGTCGAAAGCATGCGGAAGTCGATGTCCCGCCGGATCTTCACGGGTTGGAACCGGGAAATCTGTTCGCCCTTTTTTAACCGGTCCGTGATGAAGTCCGGCTCGAGATTGAGGATCGAGGCGAGGTACGGGACTTCGCCGCGCCGGAATTCGTACGGCATGATGGTGACGGTGAACGCGGGGCGGTTGTCCACCATCAGCAGGTGGTTTCGGTCGTACATATTGCCGCGGACGGGGTCGTGCGGGATGGTCCTGATGCTGTTCTCGTCGGATTTCTTGCCGTACTCCACGCGATAGATCATCTGGAGCTGAAACAGGCGCCCGACAAAGAGCAAAAAGACGAGTCCCACGACCACGTGCAGGACGCGACGTTTCGCGTAGACCTGTATGTCATCCTGGAGCGTCATATCAACACTCGCGCTCTCCTGGCGAACACCATCATCGGGATCAGCGAGAGTGCGACAGTGTACGCGGTGGACGGGATGCCGTACACGACAATGGCACCGGTCATCCCGATATCGGAACCCTGGAGGTAGATCGCAAAGTAGACGAGGTTGTGGACGACTGCAGCAATCGCCGTGAAGAGAGGAAACTGGTAGCTCCCGAGAGCGGGCATCACGCGGTTGTCATCATGGAAGAATCCGGCGGCGAATCCGGCGATGGTCTTTGATAATGCCGCCAACCCGAGCATCCCGTCATGACCGCTCAACAGGTCGATGCTCAACCCCAGCAAAAAGCCGGCGGTGATCGCGGCGGCCTGTCCCTCCACGAGCGCGATCGCCACGATCCAGATCAGCAACAGATCGGGAACGATGGTCTCGATTGCCATGAAGCGGACCAGCGTCGTCTGAATCACGACAAGGCCCAGCGAGATGAAAAAGTATCGAACGACGAGGCGCATAGTGAATCACGGACGTTACATTCGGTCTTCAGCGGTCTTTGCCTCAACGGCGATCCTGCTCGTGTCGAGCGGAGTCCTGACGACAAACACCTCCTCGAGGCGGGTGAAGTCCACGCCGGGGGTGACGTCGATCGCCTGAAAGAGGGAGCCCGGGAGCAACCGCGTCGATGCCACGATCCCGATCTCGATCCCTTCGGGATAGATCGTACTGTAGCCCGATGTGACGATGACGTCCCCCTCCTTCACATCCATCGTCTTGACGACATTTGTCAGCTGCAGCATTGTTCCGCCGTCCCATCGGATGATGCCGTCAATCCTGCTCCGCTGATCTTTCGCGCTCACCCGGATCTCCTTGTTCAGCAGAATCTGGCCGACGGAATAGCCGGAACTGGTCGCAACAATCTTGCCGACGAGTCCATCGGGCGAAACGATCGGGGCGTTCACACGGACGCCATCATGATTTCCGACGTCGAGTGTAACCGTGTTCCGCAGGAGCTGCAGTGTTTTCCCGACAATGTCCGCGGCGAGGAGCGTTCCCCTGGTTTTGTGCTTGAACTCGATCATCGCCCGAAGCCGGATATTCTCGAGCCGCGCCTCCCGGAGCCGGTTGACCTCGTCGGCAAGGTCCATGTTCTTTTCGAGAAGGGCCTTGTTCTCGCGACGAAGATTGAAGTAATCCGGGATGAACATGAAGGAATCCTGAAGGAAGCCGACCGTCAGGACGGAGGCAGAACGCAGGGCATTCATCTGCTGACCGTCGTTCGTGGCGAGGAGGGCAAGGGAAACGCTGGTAAAGAATGCAAAGAGCAGGTACTCTTTAAACGCGATGACCATATCGTACAGCTTCTTGATCATAATTCACTCAGTACCGTCGACTCTTCAGAAGGACCTTGGAATAGCGGTTGAGGTTCTCAAGGATTCTTCCGGTTCCGCGGACGACGGCCGTCAGCGGATCTTCGGAAACATGCACGGGAAGGTTCGTTTCGAGGCGCAAACGTTCGTCCAACCCCTTCAGAAGCGCTCCTCCGCCGCTCAACATGATCCCGCGGTCCAGGATATCCGCAGCGAGCTCGGGCGGCGTGCGTTCGAGCGTCAGTTTCACCGAGTCGACAATCTGCGTCACCGCCTCGCTGAGCGACTCGCGGATCTCGCCAGAGCTGGCTTCCGTGGTCTTCGGGATTCCGTTCACCAGATCGCGTCCCTTTACGCGGATCGTCACTTCTTCCTTCAACGGCATCGCGGAGCCGACTTCGCACTTGATGGCTTCTGCGGTCCGCTCGCCGATCAGAATATTGTGGTTCTTCTTGAAGAACTGAACAATGGCATTGTTCATCTCGTCGCCAGCGATCCTGACCGACTCTTCATTGACGATCCCCGAAAGGGCGATGACGGCGATTTCCGTCGTGCCTCCGCCGATGTCGACGATCATGTTCCCCACGGGGGCTTCGACGTCGAGACCGACGCCGATGGCGGCCGCCATCGGTTCGGCAATCAGATGCACTTCTTTCGCCCCTGCATGCTCGGCGGAATCCCGGACCGCGCGTTTCTCGACTTCCGTCACTCCGCTCGGGACACAGACCACGATGCGCCGGCTGGGCATCCAGTTTGCGTGGATCTTCCGGATAAATTCGCGCAACATTCCCTCGGCGATTTCAAAATCCGCGATGACCCCGTCTTTCATCGGCCGGATCGTCCGGATGTCGCGGTGCGTGCGGCCGAGCATTTCCTGCGCTTCCTTCCCGATCGCGACGATCTTCTTCGTGTTCCGATCGAACGCGACGATGGAAGGTTCATTCAGGACGATGCCCTTCCCCTTCATGTAGATCAGCGTGTTCGCGGTGCCGAGGTCGATCGCGAGGTCGGCCGAAAAAAGTGAAAAGATGCCCATAGAGTCTTTGCGTTAATGTCGTACTGGAATTCGCCGGTCTTTCCGCACACCGACCCTACGATCCGGCTCTGTGTCAGCGAGTGAGTATGGGAAGCCTTCTCCCACCTTAATGTCTGAAATGGCGTGTGCCTGTGAACACCATGGCGATGCCGTGATCATCCGCTGCGGCAATGACCTCAGGATCGCGCACCGATCCACCGGGCTGAATGACGGCGGTCGCCCCCGCACGGATTGCCTCGATCACGCCGTCGGCGAACGGGAAATAGGCGTCCGATGCGATGACCGATCCCTTCAACGAAATCCCGGCGATGGCGGCCTTCTCGACCGCAATGCGCGACGAATCGACACGTGACATCTGCCCGGCCCCGATGCCCAGCGTTCTGTCCGGTGACGCGTAGACGATCGCGTTCGATTTGACATGTTTCGCGACGCGCCAGGCGAAATTCATCGCCCGAAGTTCGTCCGCCGTCGGAGGCCGCTTCGTCACGACACGCCGTTCTTCCTGCTCGGGTCGACGGACATCCGCCTCTTGCACGAGATACCCGCCGGGAACGCTGCGAACCATCGGATCCGCCAATGCCGTTCGGAACGAATCATGCATTCGGATTAACCGGCGGTCTTTCTTCTTGCGAAGGAGTTCGAGAACCGACTCGGGAAATTCCGGGCTGATGACGACCTCCGTGAACAGTTGGTTGATGCGGTCGGCGGTCGCGGCGTCGAGCGGGCGGTTGGTCGCGACGATTCCACCGAAGGCCGAACTCGGGTCCGTGGCGAGCGCCAGATCGTACGCTTCAGCAGGCGAACCGGCTATACTCACCCCGCAGGGGTTCGTATGCTTGATGATGGCGACGGCCGGTTCGTCGAATTCCGAAATGAGGGCTGCCGCGGCGCTGATGTCAAGAATATTATTGTAGGAGAGTTCCTTCCCGTGCAGCCGCTCGAAATGACGCGTGAACTCGCCGAACAGTGATGCCTTCTGGTGAGGGTTTTCGCCATACCGCAGAGACAGGTCGAGGGGCGCCTGAAGGTTCAGCCCGGCGGCGGAAGAGCCGGACGTCGCCGGACCGGCAAGATACAATGCGATGGCGGCATCGTATGCAGCAGTCGCGCGGAACACCTCGCGTGCAAGCCGGGTACACGTGTCTTCTGTCAGGCAACCGCTGTGCGCACGGAACTCCTCCGCGATCACGGCATATTGCGACGGGTGACAGAGGACCGCACGGTGCCGATGGTTCTTTGCTGCCGAGCGAAGCATGGCAGGACCGCCAATGTCGATGTTCTCGATGGCTTCGTCAAACGTGACTCCCGGACGTGCGATCGTTTGCTCGAAGGGGTAGAGGTTGACGACAACCATATCGATTGGCTGGATGCCGAGCTCGCGCATCTGGCGCTGGTGCTGCGCATTGCTGTTGATCCCAAGCAATCCACCGTGAATCTTCGGGTGAAGCGTCTTCACACGACCATCGAGGATTTCGGGGAACCCGGTCTCCTCCGATACCTGCTTCACGGGTATCCCGGCTTCCGCCAGCGCCGATGCCGTTCCTCCCGTCGACAAAATCTCCACGCCGGCGCCGGACAACGTGCGCGCAAAATCGATGAGACCTGTCTTGTCGGACACGCTAACAAGCGTGCGGCGGATCTGAATCACGGTTTTGCCCTCGTATGCAAAGTCGCTGCCAGACGAACGATTGCTTCCGGAAGAATCCTATGCTCGACGGCGAGAACGCGTGCGGCCAGCGTCTCCGGAGTATCGTTGCGCAGGACCGGGACACGTTCCTGGAGGATGATCATCCCGTGATCGTACTGCTCGTCGACAATGTGCACGGTCGCCCCGGATTCCGCATCGCCGGACTGGATCACGGCTTCATGGACATGACTGCCAAACATCCCATCCCCCCCGTACTTTGGAAGCAACGCCGGGTGGATGTTGATGATTCGACCCCGAAATGCTTCGACCACCCGCGCGGGAATTCTCTTCATGAATCCGGCGAGGACGATCACGTCGACCGCATATGATCGCAACAGCGACAGCAGCGCTTCCGTGTACTGATCTTCCGAAGGGAACTGTTTCTGGCTGATGTGAAAGGCGGGTATGGCGTTAGAACGGGCGATATCCAGAATCCCCGAACCCGAGTTATTGCTTATCACCAATGAGATCGTAACTCCTTCAAGTCTTCCCCCCTCCTTCGCTGTCAGGATCGCCTGGAAGTTTGAACCCCGTCCCGAGCCGAACACGGCAACATTCACGGTAGGTCCCGCGCTGCTCTCGATTGAAAGGAATAAAAATAAAGTAAGATAATAGCGAACGAAATACAAGAAATGGCAGCAAAACGAGGCCACAGCATCAGGATTTCCAGAGATCGGTGATCGCTGCGGTCCACATCGTGTTAGTCGCCGACAACCGGTTCGAGAATCCTGAGTGAAGCCGTCGTTGCATCGAGTTCTGCCAGGGCCCCGACAGGGATCGTCAGAAGACTCTGCACATGCCCGAACCTGCACCCTGAGACAAACGGGACGGACAATTCGACCGATAGAGAGCGCAGGACGTCGTCGACGGAAAGTGACGGCCGCGTCGGATCTTTGGGTGAGCAATCAGTGAATTGGCCGGCCATAACACCGACGATGCCCTTCATTACACCGGCCTGGAGGAGTTGCGTGAACATTCTGTCGACCCGATAGGGCTCTTCTCCGACTTCCTCGACAAAGAAGATACACCCCGCAAAATTGGGCAGGTATGGAGTGCCGGTCATTGCGGACAGCAACGAGAGATTGCCCCCCATAAGACGACCTCTGGCGTTTCCGGGGTGAAGGATGCCCCGGGAGTCGGCATCGGCTATCGTGAAGGAGAGTGGCAACGTCCCACCGAACATCATATCCCAGAACACATCCTCAGTCTGCGGGTCGGGGTTGTCTGCAAAATCCACGGCGACCATGGGGCCGTGAAAGCCCACCAACGATGTTCGCGCATAGATCGACAGCAGAAGGGCGGTAATATCGCTGTAGCCGACAACGATTTTCGGATGACGGCGGAAGAGATTGAAATCGAGGAGGGGAAGAATCCGCGTTACCCCGAAGCCGCCTCTCAGCGCGAAGACGGCCTTCACTTCCGGATTGCGGAACATTTCATGGAGGTCTTGCGCCCGCTGCTCATCGGATCCGGCAAGGTAACCGTTCACCATTCCGACGTGCGAGCCGATCGCGGTGCGGAGGCCCTTGCGCTCAAGGTAGCGTACTCCGGCATCGATTCGTGACGGATCGGCGACGGGACTCGCCGGGGTAATAAGTCCTACGAGGTCGCCGACGTGCAAGCGTGGTGGGATAAGCATTGAAGGTCCAAGGCGCAGAAATCTGATAATTTTCGGTTCACGAGCCAGACACAAGTGCCAGACACAGATGCCAGACACAGATGCCAGACACAGATGCCAGACACAGATGCCAGACACAGATGCCAGACACAAGAGTCAGACACTTTAGTCTGGCTTTGCCACCGCCCGACAGCGGATTCTCTGCCAATCCTGCCGAGAGAACAACGTCCGCCGATATTTAACGACAATTCGGCAAATCCACAAGCACGAACTCCTTTCAGTTCGATTGCTGTTTGAAGTTGCGCTTTGTAGATTTCGCTTACATTCCCTTCGCTTAGCCACTCAACTTCCTGTTTTTCTCCCATCAAAATCCGAGAGGTTCACCATGTTGTTTCTCTTCTCAATCCTTGTCGCAATCGTCGCATTCTACTTCTGGCGTTCATCGGCCAAAAAGGCGCAGGAGAAGAATCTCACGTACCGCGGACTTTCTGCAATTGCCGCGCTTACAACCGTGTTCTTCGCAGGACTCGCGGTCATGCAGTGTGTTACTGTCGTTCCGGCGGGAAATGTGGGGGTGGTGGATACGTTTGGAACCGTGAATGAAATACCGCTCAAGGCAGGAATCAATTTCGTCAATCCGTTCGCGCGCGTGATAAAGTTCTCTGTCAAGACCCAGGAGCTCAAGGAGGTGATGGACGTTCCTTCAAAAGAGGGACTGACGGTCCAGCTCGAGCTCAGCGTCCTCTATCACGTGAACCCTGACCGTGCCGCTGATGTCTATCGCACGGTGGGGGAAAACTATCTCGAGGTGATCATCGAGCCGCAGTTTCGGTCCGTTACCCGAGGCGTCACGGCGGGCTATGAAGCCCGCGCATTATATACTTCGGCGCGCGAGCAGCTCGCGATGCAGATTCAAAAGGAGCTCGAAGGCATCGTCGGGGCACGCGGCGTCGAAGTGGAAAATACCCCGTTGCGTAAGGTGGGCCTCCCCCAGGGGTTGACTGAGGCGATCGAAGAAAAACTGAAAGCGGAACAGGAAAGCCAGCGTATGCAATTCGTGCTCACCAAGGAGCAACAGGAAGCCGATCGCAAGCGAATTGAAGCGCAAGGCATCTCAGATTTTCAGAACATCGTCGCGAAAGGAATCAGCGAACAACTCCTTCGCTGGAAGGGGATCGAAGCCACGCAGAAGCTCGCCGAGTCTCAGAACACGAAAGTCATCGTCATCGGGGCGGGGAAGGATGGCTTGCCGATCATCCTCGACACGAAGTAGGAAAACAAACGGTGGGAACGATCCCCTTCGTCGTTCCCACCGCTTTGATCTTTCGGCAATCGCCATCCCGGGGAATCCCCCCCCCGCGGGATGCTAATTCGATTGTTCTTCTTTCGGAATGCCTTCCCCCCTGATCCGCTCCGCGTCGATAATCCGTACGACGGGACGCTCGCGTTTCTTTCTCCCGACAACCTGCATGTTGATTGCGATCATGCTGTTTTCCCGGCTTTCGGACTTTGCGAGCTCGAAGTCAAAGATGATCGCCCGGCTCGGCAGGTCTTCCGGCGCGAGCTCCGGCGGAAGCTGGGAGTCGTGAAAGAAGACGCTGACATAGGGGGATTCTGAATCGCGGGCATCGATGCGCCAGAGGGCGGGGGAGAGACACTTGATGAATCGAAGAAAGCCGTAGCCCTTCTCGGAGTGACTGTAGCAGACGCCGCGCACGCGGGATCCGAGATCACCCCATCGCACGCCGGTTTTCGGGGGTGCGGTCGGGAGAAGATCCGGGATCAGATAGCCCGACAGGAACAGGTCCGCCTCCGTGCGAAGCGATTGCGGCACATTGTCGAACGCAATCACTTCAACGCGCGCCCCCTGGTTTTGCGCGAGCGTAATAACACGGTCAAACTCCGGATCAGCGGTCGCGAGTACGACGCGGTCCAGGGATTTTGCCTGAAGGACGACATCGAGCGCCATATCCATTTCCGTGTTCGCCTTCGCAAACCGGCTGCCCCATTCGTCCGTGTGCCATTTCAAATTCTTTTGTATCACCTTGTAACCAAAATCCCGGAGGAGCGAGTAGAAACCAATCTGGCCGTCCCCGTATGATGGCTCTGCATCCGCACGATCCTGGTCGAACATCACATAGGCGTTCAACCTGACCGGCTCGGCGTCTCCGCGACAGGCGAAGTCACGCAGCACATTGTACTGCATTCCATACCCGCCGTTCCGGGAGATGTTCATCGTATCGACATAGACTCCGACGCGAGTCTTTCCGATCGGCATGGTGGTGTTCTCCGGTGTCTGGTGGTATCGAGGAAGAGTTCACCGTAGTGATTTCAAGACAATGTAGGATGCAATTACCCGAAGGTCAATGGGGGGGATCGAGCGCGGTTGCTTTCCTGTCTGATCATTGGTATCATGAAGATCAGTTTTGGCGACTGGAACGTTGTTGGAACTGATTCTGGAATTGCCATCGAGAGTATTGAAGAATTGTACAGTCGAAGTGAGCCATTCTTTCGCCACTCATTCTGTTCCCGGCGTGAATCTCTCCCTTGTCTCGTGAATATTCGAGTCTTGAAATCCATGATTGCTCGAACACTCCGGATCTTCGGAGCCCTCGCAGTTCTCGCCAGCTGTCTTAGCGTTGCCCTCTTCGCGCAGGAAAAACCGAAAACTGTTCTCATTGTCGTCGAAGGTTCTTCCAGTCTCAAGAACCAGGCGATCGGCATGGGTCGCCAGCTGGCCGAGTTGATGGGACACTTCAACGTAACCACGACCATCGAAGGGGTGACCGACTACACGCCGCACCAGATGGCGAATTTCGACTTCACCTTCTACGTCGGCTTTCACAACCAGAACCTTGTCCCCACGAAATTCACTGACGATGTCCTTCGGAAGGACAAACGGGTAATCTGGATTGCCACAGGCATGGTGGAGTTTTGCGCGCGTCCCGGGGCTGCCAGACAGCTCGGCTTCAGGGCGATAAAGATCGATAGCGTCTCGAATTTCGACATCATCCGATATCATGGGAAGACCTTCACGAAGCGGGACCCTTCGGTCAGCCTCGTGGATCTCCTTCCCCGGACGAGCGCAACGGTGGATGCGACCGTCTATTCCACCTCGACCCGGCGCGAGAGGCCCTATATAATAGAGTCCGGCCATCTGACCTATTTTGTCGATTCCCCGTTCGCGTACGCAGACGAAGCCACGGAGTATCTCCTGTTCGCCGATATGCTGCATGATATCCTTGGCGAGCAGCATGAAGAGTCGCACTCCGCCCTGATTCGCATTGAAGATGTTACGCCCATGGAGGACCCGGACAGGCTTCGCGACATCGCCGACATTCTTTCGAGCCGGAACATTCCATTTCTTGTCGGGGTGGTACCGTTTTATGTCGATCCGACAACCGCGACGCGCGTCAGCCTCTCGGACAAACCGGAAATTGTGGATGCCCTGAAGTATATGGTCCAGAACGGGGGGACCATCGTCATGCATGGCGTGACCCACCAGTACCACGGAATCACGGCCATCGATTACGAGTTCTGGGACGCAAGTACGAACGGCCCGATCAAAGGCGAAACCGTCGAAGGCATTGCGAAGAAGCTGGAACTGGGGATACAGGAGTTCATGAAAAATGGACTCTATCCGTTGATCTGGGAAACGCCGCATTACACGGCTTCCTTCAAACTGTACGAGACCGTCGCGAAATATTTCAGCACAGCGATGGAGCAGCGTCTGTCCATGGAGGATTTCGATTACAGCCAGTTCTTTCCGTACATCATTCATAAGGATTTGTTCGGTCAAGTCATTTACCCCGAAAATCTCGGGTATGTTCCTCTCGATCCGGATAAGCAGAAGAGCGAAGGCTATGTGAAGCATCTGATCGACGAGGCCCGCGACAATCTCGCCGTCCGCGACGGCTTTGCCTCCTGCTTCTTCCACGCGTTCGTTGACCACGAATTGCTGAAGGAGCTTGTCGACAGCATTCAAGCGCTCGGCTACACGTACATTGACCTTCGTGATCAGCCGCACTGGGTAAAGACAAAAGACAGGGTCATCCTCTGCGGGAGCCAGAGTTATACCATCTCGCTGGACGATCAGTATCTTTCCGAGGCCTATTACGCCCATGATGGCGAGATCATGAATCGCATCATTTCAGAGCAGCGTCTGAAGGGTCCGGTGACGCGTCAGATCGAGCTCGAGCCGGGGCAAATCTATCGGGCGGAGCCGACGGAATTCCGGGAACGGCCGGTGACGTTCGTTGAAAGGGTGGAACACACAATTCAGTCGACGGTGCGAAAAGTCCTCGGCTCCGAAGAAACCTGGCGCGAGGCCAAGCCCATCATTTTTTGGAACTATCACGCACGGGGGGCGGCATTCAATGATCAGGCGTCGCTGGCCGCCGTCTTCGGGTGCGTTAATATTCCGGTGGATACCCTTTTTGTCGGCCAGCCCGTCACTGCGTCGTTGCTGAATCTCGAACATTACAATCTGTTGATCGTGCCTGACAGCTTCGTCGATTCGCTCGGTCAGGACGAGTATGACGTCGTCAAGAAGTTCGTGGAGGACGGAGGATGCCTCATCACCGACGGGAAAAACGACCTTGCCGAAGAGATGGGGATCAAGTTCAGCAATTCGAAGCTCAGGGTCCTGCGTGTCCGCGACAGATATTTCCCCGACGATCGGATTGCCTGGCGTTACCCGCAGTTGACATCGAAATTTGAAGTGAGCGACGTCGATGAGGTATTCTGTGCTGACGAGAATACGGAAGCTCCGCTTGCCATCGGAAAGCAAGTCGGCAAGGGGAAGGTGATTTTTTTCTCGACGCAGTTTGATCCTCTTTCCCAGCTCGGGGTCAGCCAGTATCCGTATCTGCTCGACTATGTTCGTCACTACTTCCGGCTGGGGCCGATCATCCGACGCAACGCCCTCGAGGTGTTCTTCGATCCCGGAACGCGGCCCTCCACCATCAGCATCGAAACACTTGTGCGTCAATGGGTGTCCGAAGGCATACGGGTGGTCCATGTGGCGGGATGGCATGAATACCCGAAATATACCTATGACTACGGCCGCCTCCTCACGCTCGCCCACGGGAACGGCATCCTGGTGTATCTCTGGCTGGAACCGCCGCAGGTTAGTCAAAAATTCTGGATTGAGCACCCGGAGTGGAGAGAGAAAAACTACAAGGGGGAGGATGCACGTCCCTCATGGAGATATCCGGTTGCCCTCACCGATGGCAAGTGCGTCGATGCAATGGTCGGCCGATATAAGAGTCTTCTCGACGGGTTTGACTGGGACGGGGTCAACCTCAGCGAGCTGTATTTCGAATCCGGCCGGGGGTTCGAAGACCCTCTCCTGTACACGCCGATGCACCCCTCGGCGCGTGAATCCTTCCGCCGCCGGTACGGCTATGATCCTGCAACGGTATTCGATCGTGAGTCGCCCAACTACTGGAAGAACAATCCCCAGGTCCGGACAGATCTCACCGAATTCAGGATCGGGAAACTCAATGACGCTTACCGCAGAATCCTGGATATGCTGAACGGGATTGCATCGGCGAAACCGGGCTTCGGCATCGTTGTCACGGCGCAGGACGCGTACGGTTCGCCGGAACTCCGGGAATGGCTCGGCGTCGACATGCCGTCCATTCTCTCATTCCAAAAGGAATTTGGATTTCATCTCTCGATTGAAGATCCGCAGCATCTCTGGTCGACGACGCCGCTCCGGTATCTCGCAATTGGAAAACGGTATCATGAACTGGTGGCAGACTCGTCGAAGCTTCTTCTGGATCTGAATATCGGACCCTTCCGGCAGCCTGAACAAATCACGCCGTTCCCCACGATCACACAGTCGGGCACGGAAGGATTTCAGATGGTCAAAGCCGCAGCGTCGGAGGCGTCGCGTACCGTCATTTACTGTGAGGCCACGGTAAACCCTCAGGATCTGATCTATTTCCCCTATGCGGCGGCGGTGGGGGCGGAGATCGTCCCGACCGGAGACGGCTTCGACGTGTCAGCGCCATGGTCTTATAGCCTGCACTTGCCGAAAGAAATCGTCGAAGTGCGCATTGATGGCGTCCCGTATGCTCCGGCGCGGGAAAACAATTACCTCATTCCGGCCGGGAGCCATCACATCGTCTTCAGCACCGACCATGCGAACCTCTCGTCGCACGAGCTTCAGCCGCGGATCATGGGGATCACGGGGGACCTCACAGCGGTGCATTATGACCAGCGGGTCATTCAGTTTTCGTATAACGCGCATTCACGGGCGCTGGTCTCGATCAATCGCTCTCCCGAAGATATTACCATCGACGGCCAACCGTACCAGACGTCGGTAATGAAAGGCAACGACTGCTATACCGTCTTCCTTCCCTCCGGCTCGCACAACGTTGAGCTTGTGGCAGGCGATCAGTTTTCCTACGGCGTGAACTGGACGAGTTTCTGGTCGAGCACGGTCATTGCAGCCTTCGGTACGGTTGCCGTCGCATTGTTGTTCGTCATGTATCTGGTCGTTGTCCTCATTCGCCGACGCTACCGCATCGTCGAGCAAGCGGAGCCCTAACTCTCTCGTCGCATCTCATCCCCGCAAGTTTCCCGTCCGGGGACAGGTGCAGAAAACCGCATGACTCTCGAACTTGATCTTAGTTTTCTCTTCCTCGTTGCGGTCATTCTCATCTGGTTCATGATCGCATACCAGTTCATTCTGACCGTCTTCGGATACTTCAACTTTATCAAATCGCTCCGCGAAAAGCGCGACATTGATCGGATGACGTTCGAGTATCCGTCCTGCACCATCCTCATTCCTGCGCACAACGAAGAGAAAGTCATCGATGCCACGTTGAAGTCGATGCGGCGACTGGAGTATCCGAGTGAACGCCTGACGATTCTTGTGATCAACGACGGTTCGACGGACAGGACACAGGAGATCGTTCTCCGGCACCGAAGTGAGGATGCCCGCGTGAAAATCTTCGACGTGCCACCGGAAGAGGGAGGGCGCGGGAAGTCGCGCGCGCTGAACCTTGGCGTGCGGGAAACGACGTCCGACGTCATCGCCATTTACGACGCAGACAACACCCCGCACCCCACTGCGCTGCGCTATCTGGTCGCACAGTTGCTGTTGCACAAGGACCTCGGAGCGGTCATCGGGAAATTCAGGACCGTCAACAAGAACGTCAATCTGCTGACCCGCTTCATCAACATCGAAACCCTGAGTTTCCAGTCGATGCTGCAGGCCGGCCGGTGGCAAATGCACAATATCGCGACGCTGCCGGGGACGAACTTCGTCATCTGGCGAAAGATCATCGACGACTTGCACGGCTGGGACGAAGAGGCCTTGACAGAAGACTCGGAGCTCAGCATCCGGATTTATGAGGAGGGGTACAAAATCAAATTCCTCCCGTACTCGGTCACGGAGGAACAGGAACCGCAGTCCTGGAAGGTCTGGCTGCGGCAAAGGACACGGTGGGTACGGGGGAACAACTATGTCATTGCGAAGTTCTTCCGCGATATCCCAAAGTTTCGCAATCGGCGCCTTGCCTTCGATCTTCTGTACACGCTCTCCCTCTACTACGTATTTTTTGTCGCCATCCTCATCTCCGACGTCCTGTTTATTGTGAGCGCCCTGAATCTGGTGAGCATCTCGCTCCCGGGGCCGTATACGGTCGTGTGGGCCATGGCCTTCGTGTTGTTCATCTTCGAAATCCTCCTGGCCATCTCATTTGACGGCGAAGACCGGGTGCGGAATATCGGCCTCATCATCCTGATGTATTTCACCTACTGCCAGTTCTGGATCTATCTTGTAGTGAAGGCGTTCTATCTTGACTACATCAAGAAAGAGCGCCGGACGTGGGACAAAACAGTTCGCTTTGACGTCAAGCCGCAGATGACCGCAACAGGCGGTAACGACGTTCACCATTCATAGAGGTACAGCGACGGGACCAGTTTCACCTCGGTTCCGTAGGACCCTCTGACCCAACCTCATTTTCGCAGGGAGCCCCGCGCCGTCGGTAATGTCGTTCGGATCGTGTCCAACGAAATTTCCCACGGCAATCACTTCGTCAATCGCGAGGATGCCCACTTTGATGACCTGTGTCGTCCTGGTTTGTGGTCATGCAACCAAGTCTGGCATGTGTGTCTGGCACACGAGTCTGGCATGTGTGTCTGGCATACGAGTCTGGCATGTATGTCTGGCACACGAGTCTGGCATGTATGTCTGGCACACGAGTCTGGCATGTATGTCTGGCACACGAGTCTGGCATGTATGTCTGGCACACGAGTCTGGCATGTATGTCTGGCACACGAGTCTGGCATGTATGTCTGACACATGAGTCTGGCATGTATGTCTGGCACACGAGTCTGGCATCGAAAATCGGTCCAGGGGCGCCTTATGATAGGCGAGTACAGAAGTCTCCTTTGCTAATTCGGCATTAGCATAACATTGGATTTCTTGATTCTCCCGGATCCACAGACTACATTATTGTCAGCCAATCTCCGTTCTCTCCCACACCTCTTTCCCGGAAACTCACGATGAGCACCACTCCACGGTTCCTCCCTGGACCCGCACCCATTATCCTCTGTGCAGTGCTCTCCCTTCTTCCTGGCTGCGGGAAGAAGGAGGACATCAGAGAATCGTCGATGGGCACGGATGTCCCAGTTTCTGTCGCCACCGTGAAACGGCAGAAACTTGAGAGCAGTCTCTCTCTGGTCGGCAACATCAACGCAAGCGCCGACGTCAACGTTATTGCCGAAACTCAGGGCACGGTAACGAGGGTCTTCGTGAAAGTCGGCAGTCCAGTCAGGCCAGGAACGGTTCTGGTTCAAGTTGACGATGAGATACCCCGATCGACGCAAGCGGCAGCGGAAATCAACCACCAGAAGGCCCAGCGCGACTACGAACGCGCAGAGGAACTCTACACGCAGAATTCCATCTCGACCTCACAGCTCGACGCCACGCGTCTCGCGATGAAAGCCGCGGAGAATCAGCTCGACATCGCCCGCAGGCAGCTTGAGAACACGCGCATCAAAAGCCCGATCGGCGGGACGGTGAACGCCCGCTATGTGGACCTCGGAACCATGGTGCAGCAGGGGAAAGCCGTTGCGAATGTCGTCGACATCAATACACTGAAAGTCCGGGTCAACGTTTCCGAGCGCGAGGCGTTTCAGGTCAAGCCCGCAGACAAAGTGGATATTACGACAGATGTCTACCCGGGAGTGGTCTTTTCGGGCACAATCGATAACATTGCCTCCAAATCTGATGAGGCGCATACCTATCCCATCGAAATCGTGGTCGAGAACTCAACCCGGCACCCCTTGAAAGCCGGACTGTTCGCGCGCATTGCGTTCAAATCGATCGCCCCCATCGAGTCCCTCGCCATACCGCGTATGGCGCTGATCGGAAGCATCAAGGACGCCCAGGTGTTTGTTGTGCGCGGCAGTGTCGCGATACTCCACCCGGTGGTCATCGGCAGGCAATCGACCGATCTCTACGAAGTTGCCTCCGGTCTCGCCGAAGGTGACACCGTCGTCGTCAGCGGGCAGAACAATTTGGTCGATCAGGCCCGGATCCAGGTCGTGCATTTTCAGCAATAACCCGCGCCCCAAACTGAACAGCACAACATGACTCTCACTGAAGTTGCGATTAAACGGCCGACGCTGATCATCGTGATCTTCCTTGGCCTCGGGCTTCTCGGGGTCTTCGGGTATCTTCAACTCCGCTACGAACTGCTCCCGAAGGTCGCTCCCCCCTGGGTCGTCGTTTCCACGGTCTATCCCGGGGCGTCGCCCTCTGAAGTCGAAAACAGCGTGACAAAACCGATCGAAGACGCTGTCGCTTCGGTCGAAAAGCTCTCGAACATCTACAGCTACTCCTATGAGGGCTTATCGGTCATCAGCCTTGAATACAAGTACTCGGCCGACGTCGACCAGTCGCTGCAAGAAGTCCAGCGCAAAGTGAACGCCATTCTCCTCAATCTCCCGCGCGACATCCGCACTCCGGTGATTCAGAAATTTTCATTCGATGAAGTACCGGTGCTCAAAGCGGGAGTGTCGAGCGACATGCCGTCGCGCGAGTTCTACCAATTCTTGAAGGATGAAATCGAACCGGCGTTCGGAAAAATCGAAGGCGTGGGTCAGGTGAACCTCGTGGGCGGCGATGTCCGGGAGATCCGGATCAACCTCGACGGACAAAAAGTGCGTGCGTACGGGCTTTCGATCGCGCAGGTCACCCAGTTCATCCGTGCGTCAAATCTGGATTTTCCCACCGGGGCGGTCAAAGGTGCGGAAACGCAGTCGATCGTCCGCATCTCCGGGAAATTTTCGTCGATTGGCGATATGCAAAGCCTCGTCGTCGCCCGCTCCCGTGAAGGGGGCGACGTTCGCCTGGGCGATGTCGCGGAGATTGAAGACGGATTGAAAGATTACACGACCCTTTCGCGATTGAACGGGAAGAGTTCGATCGGGATCAATATCATCAAGCAGACGGACGCCAATGCGGTCGAAGTCTGCTCGCGGGTCAAACAGGCGATCCGTGAACTCGAGCAAACCTACCGCGGGACCAAGCTCAAATTCGAGGTCGTCTCCGATGCATCGTTGTTCACCATCGAGGCAGCGGACGCAGTCAAGGAAGACCTTCTGATGGCAGTGCTGTTGGTGGCGGGCGTGATGTTCCTCTTTCTCCACAGTGTTCGGAACTCCGTCATTGTCCTGATCGCCATCCCGGCCTCCCTGATAGTGTCGACCATGGCCATGTGGGCGCTTGATTACTCACTCAACCTGATGACGCTCCTTGCTCTTTCGCTGGTCATTGGGATCCTGGTGGACGACTCCATCGTGGTGCTTGAAAATATCTACCATCATCTCGAGCGGGGAGAGCCGAGGCGTGACGCAGCCCTCAACGGACGGAATGAAATCGGCTTTGCGGCATTGTCGATCACGCTGGTGGATGTCGTGGTCTTCGTGCCGCTCACGCTCATCGTCGGTCTTGTCGGTGACATTATGCGCGAATTCGCCGTCGTCGTGGTGGTCTCCACCCTCATGAGCCTCTTCGTTTCCTTCACGCTCACGCCGATGCTGGCGTCCCGCTTTTCAAAAATCGAACACCTGTCGTCGCGTTCTCCCGCGGGATGGATTGCGGCCCAGTTCGAGCGTGCCTTCAAATATCTTGTGGAGAATTATCTCTCCCTCCTCCGGTACAGTATGAAGAACAGGAAGAAGGTGTTTGCCGTCGCCGTCCTTCTCTTCATTGCGTCTCTCGCGTTGCCGGCGCTCGGACTCGTCGGATCAGAATTCATTAAATCGTCGGACCGCGGAGAATTCATTATCAACCTTGAGGTCGCTCCGGGCTCCACCCTCGAACATACCAGCCGTATTGCGCAACAAGTGGAACGGATCGCCGGCGGGATGCCCGAAACGCAGAAGGTGATGTCCAATGTCGGCCTGAACGCGAGGAATGTCGCGACAAGCAATGTCGGCTCGATCTATGTGGCCCTCGTCGACCGGAGTCGGCGGCACCGCACGACCGATCAGGTGGCGAGCGACATCAAGGAACAGGCGCGCCTCATTCCCGGTGTCAAAGTGTATATCGATCAGATCGCGATCACCGGCGAACAGGCCGGCATCGGCATCAGCGTGATGGTGCGCGGGAACAACCCGGATTCCCTTCTCGCAATGATGAATCGCGTGGCCGCAGCGATGAGGAAAACGTCGACGGTGACCGACGTGAAGTTTTCGTATGAGCAAAGCAACCCGGAGACGCGTGTGGAAGTCGACCGGCAAAAGATGGCGGCGTTCGGATTAACCGTGTACGACGTCGGCACGACCCTGCGCGTCGCGCTGACCGGCGACGATGAATCGAAGTTCCGCGAAGGGCAAAAGGAGTATCCGATCAGAATCATGCTTGACAAATTCGATCGCGCGAACCCGGAGGATGTGGCCCGCCTTTCCTTCGTTACGCCGCAGGGAAAACAGATCGAACTGCAGCAGTTTGCCGACATCTACCCGGCGTCCGGCCCGACGAAACTCGAGCGTTTCAACAAGGTGTCCTCCGTTACCGTCACCGGATATGTCGACAATACCAAGCCGCTGGGAAATGTCACCGCGGAATTCCGGAACACCCTCGGTCCACGACGGATCGAGGGAACGTCGCTGGAATTTATCGGCGACGAGAAGAATCGCGGCGAGAGCTTCGGTCAGCTCGGGATGGCGCTGATCGCAAGTATCATTTTCGTTTACCTGATCATGGTTGCCCTGTATGATTCGTTTGTCTATCCGTTTGTCGTTCTCTTTTCGATCCCGCTCGCGCTGATCGGGGCACTGGCGGCGCTCGCCATTACCGGAAATGCTCTCAGCATTTTTTCGAGCCTGGGCATCATTATGATGGTCGGGCTTGTGGCGAAAAACGCGATCCTTCTTGTCGATCGGGCCAACGACAACAAGGGAAGAGGGATGGGAACAGAGGAGGCGCTTGTCGACGCAGGCCGGATGCGCATTCGCCCGATCTTCATGACCACCCTCGCGATGGTTTTCGGGATGCTTCCGATCGCACTTGCGAGCGGTGCCGGATCAGAATGGAAGAACGGTCTTGCCTGGGCGTTGATCGGAGGACTCACGAGCTCCATGTTCCTGACATTGATCATTGTTCCCGTGGTCTACATCTGGATCGACAGGCTGAGAGCATTCGCTCCGAAGCTGATTCACCGGCGTTCGACGGAGGTAGCCCGATGAAACCCAGTGTGATGAGTGTTGCGATTACGGTTCTCCTCACCTTACTGAACCCGCACAGCATCGCGGCTCAGAACGCAAAACCGTTTCGTATCGGGATCGTCGTCGACGGTCCGTGGGCGCGCAATGCCGCGATGCGGGAATTGCTGAAAAACGGAATTGCAGAGGTGCTCGGGAAAGACGCCCGGGTGGAATTTCCTCACGGCGCCTTTCTGATCGGCAACTGGACGAAGGACAGCGTCCGTCAGCTCGATGATCGTCTCCTCGCTGATCCGGAGATCGACCTGGTGTTGGGGATGGGGCTTATCACATCACAAGATCTGGCAACGCGGGGGCCGCTCGCAAAGCCGGTGATTGCTCCGATCGTGATCGACCCGGAACGACAGCATATTGCGATGAAGAACGGCACTAGCGGCGTAAGAAATCTGAACTATCTCGTCTACCCGACGACCTTCGTGCGCGATCTCGAATTGTACCGCGAAATCATCCCGATCCGGAAACTCGTCAATATTTCAAGCAAGCCCTATGATGATGTGCTTCCGCCGCCGAAAATCCCGATCCGTGAATTGGGGAAGCGGTTGAACCTGGAGATCACGGAACTCTCTCTCGGTTTTTCGGCGGAGGACGTTCTGAATGCATTGCCTCCGGATGCCGATGCGGTGTTCCTGGAGCCCGCACTCCATCTCCCGCCCGCGGAGTTCGACAAATTAGTGCGCGGGTTTATTGAACGGCGGCTCCCCAGTTTTGCCTCGTTCGGCGAGGAGGAGGTTCGGGGGGGAATCATGGCGTCTGCCAATCCGGACATTTTGCCGATGCTGGTCCGTCGGATCGCCATTACCATCCAGAGAATTCTTGGCGGCGAAGAACCCGGCTCGCTTTCCGTCAGATTTACACCCGGAAAGAAACTCAGCATCAACATGCGAACAGCGTACGCAGTCGGGGTTTCGCCGAAGTGGAGCACGCTTCTCGAGGCCGAGCTCACCCAGATCGATACCGCTTCGCCGGGGGCGCTCACGATGACCTTTCCGGATGCGCTGAAAAGGTTTGCCAATCAGAATCTCGACGTTCTGGCAAAAGTTCAGGAAGTGATGGCGGAGGCGAACAATACCTCCATTGCCCGCGCATCGCTTCTCCCGCGTCTGGATCTTTCAGCGACCGGGCTACAAATCGACAAAGAACATGCCCGGGCAGGAGGGCAGCCGGAACGCAGCGGCACGCTGGATGCGTCTGCGAGTCAGGTGATCTTCGCCGAACCGGCTCTTGCCAACGTCAGCATTCAGGCATCCCTCCAGCATTCACGCGAACGGGACCTTGAGATCACCCAGCTGAATTCGATTGTTGCCGGCTCGACGTTCTACCTGAACTACCTGAGGGCGCGGAAGATCTTCTTCATCCTCCTCGACAACCTGAAGCTGGCGCGGACGAACCTTGAGCTTGCGCATGTGCGGCAATCGACCGGTGCCGCAGGACCTGAGGAACCGCTGCGCTGGCAGGTCGAGATTGCGAACCTGCGAAAAGTGACGATGGACGTTCAGGCGCAAATCAATCAAGCGCTCTACGCGCTCAAGCAGAGTCTTAATCTTCAGTTGTTGACCCAATTGAACGTTGCGGAGATTTCCCTCGAGGACACGACGTTGTTCCTTTCGAGAAAGGAAATGCTCCGGTACCTCGAAGATCCTTTGAGCGTGGATCTTCTCAGCGATTTTCTGGTGAGCGAAGGAGCACGCCGGTCGCCGGAGCTGCAGCAGTTAGATGCGTTGATCAGTGCCCAGGAACGGGCACTGACGTCGACGCAACTGAGCTATTATCTTCCGACCGTCTCCGCATTCGGCAACTACTCGTCGAGGTTCTACAAATCCGAAGTCAGTTCGCCGTTCCAATTGCCGTCGCTCACCGGCGCCCCGGCACCGCAGACGCCGGTGGAGAGTTTTCTTTATCAGGTCCTCGGTTCATTTTCGCCCGTTCTCCCGGGCGATCGAAGTTGGAACGCCGGCATCCGGATGTCGTTGAACCTCTTTAACGGATTCGGGACGCGCGCGAGCGAAGAGAGGAGCTCATTCCAGCTGGAACAACTGCGTGTGCAGCGCAAAGCCGCTGCAGAGAAGGTCGCCCTCAGGATCCGCGTTGAGATGGAAAAGACGAAAGCATCCTACTTCGCGATCCAGCAGGCAAAGATTCAGCAACAAGCGGCGCGGCAGATGCTGGACATTATCACCGAGTCATACTCGAACGGCTCGGTGTCAATCCTCAGTTTGCTGGATGCGCAAAACTCCACGCTGCAAGCAGACCAGATTGCGGCGAATGCGCTCTACGACTTCTTTCTTGACTACATCGGACTCGAACGCGCGATCGGGGTCGTGGACGTACTGATTTCGCCGCAGGAAAGAAAAGAAATGATCGATAGGCTTATAGAGTTTGTGGGAAAAGTGGGGAAAAGGTAGATAAATGGGACCGAATTCTTGAGTCTGACATATGTGCCTGACATATGTGCCTGACATGTGTGCCTGGCATATGTGCCTGGCATATGTGCCTGGCATATGTGCCTGGCATATGTGTCTGGCATATGTGTCTGGCATATGTGTCTGGCATATGTGTCTGGCATGTGTGTCTGACACCCCCCCTACTCGCCTTGACTCTCGCATGGGAAATCTAATATTTGGTGTGTCAAAATCGTTTGTCTTGCCACCTACGTCTCACTTCTCATTCTTCCATGCCTCCTCAAAAAACGCCATCCAGATCTCCGTCACTTGGCCGACTCACATATGCTTTTTTCAAACCCTACGATGTCGTCTCACAGTTTACTCCCATCGCCGGGCACAGATCCCTCGCGGAATTCGGGCCGTTTCCGCCTGACGTCTACCCCGTCGGCCGTCTCGACTGGGACACCGAGGGACTTCTGATCCTCTCGAATGACAACGGGCTCAAGCACCGTCTTGCAGACCCAAAGTTCGACCACCCGAAGACCTATCTGGTTCAGGTCGAGCATGTGCCCCAACAGGCGGCGATTCAGCAATTGCGTGAAGGTGTGATTGTGGGGGGGAAGAAAACTCGTCCGGCAATCGTGCGTCTCCTCCCGGAGGAGCCCGCACTGCCCGAACGTCCCGTTCCTATCCGCTACCGAAAGAACATTCCGACGGCATGGCTGGAAATCTCAATCACGGAAGGACGGAATCATCAGGTGAGAAAAATGACTGCCGCGGCAGGCCATCCGACACTTCGCCTGGTTCGCCTGATGGTCGGGGGCGTCTCGCTCGGTACGTTGAAACCCGGAGAGTTCCGGGCTGTCGATTTCGAAGAGTTCTTTCCACGCCCAGCCGGAAGCAAGTCGATGCCGCGCAATTCCTAAAACAGCGTCGCTACTCCGAGCGTCAGGACAAATCCCCCCGGCGATGTCAATCGCCATGTTCCGTCCACGCGGAAGAGGTCGAAGATCCTGCTTAATCCAAACCCCGCTTCATAAAACCATCCCTGTCTGTGGTGGGGAAAAATCCCCTCGCCCCAGGAATTCGCGGCCCCGGCGTGAAGAAGCAACTCCAGATTGTGTCGGATCGATTGGGGAAGTCCGAGCCAGAGGAACGGGATGGACCGGAAGTTGTGTTCAACCCCGACCGCGACATAGGAAGTACCGCGAAATTCCTTCAACCCCATCGCGTGCATCACGCCGAACGGCGCGGTCCCCGCAACGCCGCTCTCCACGCTGAAGTATCGCTGCAAGGGAAGTGTCCCCGTGCTTATCCCCGCGGAAGCGCGGACGCGAAGCTGGGGCTTGAAGAGAAAACTTCGTCCGAAGGTCACTAACGAGAATGTCCCGTATGCCTCGTACCGCGTGAAGTCGAAACTGCTCGAAAGGAGCGACCGGTCGGAGTGCTCCACGGAAAAGCCGAGGCCATCGTATGCCACAAAGTCGATGGGAAGAGGCTCGCGCCCCAATCGAAACTCCAGACGGAGGCTTCGCATCGTCCCGGGATCGGCAGGAGGATTGTCGCGGAACGGCAAGTGGCGATAGAACAGGCTGTAGTCTGTCACCTTCGGTGCTGTCGATTCGTCGTCGTTGGTGTACGTCAACCGCGCGCTGACGACCGGCGATGGGTCGAATGTGGTCGCGACATTCCATCCTTCCGCGCGATAGTAGTCGTAGATGTCGACCTTCGCGAGCAACGCCGCGAGACCGTTGAACAGCGGGTCGTACGGCAGCAATCCCGGAGTGCGCTGGTAGCGCCGGTATATGCTCCCGCCGATTCCGAACCGGCGTTCCTTGCCGGTATAGAATATCGTCCCGAGCTCCCAACTGGCCTTTTCCACGGAAAAGCCGTACGCGAACCGTCCTCTGGGCCGGACGTACGGTGAAAGAGAATCGAAATCCGCGGCAAGGCCTGCGTGCGCTCCCTCGACGCGGTTGAAGGCGAGATCGAGATGGGAAAGCAGTTCAAGGCCAGGGCCCTCGCCACCGCCGAGGGTGATGAGCAGACCCCCCGGACGAAACTGCGCTTCCAGGGTCTTGCTGCTGTCCAGCGACTGATACGCCTGTTGCTCTTCGTGCGTCATCGGGATCACCACTTCCGAAGCCCACGCCGATGAGTCGAACCGTGCGGCTGTTGAGTCCACCGAAATCCTCGGCTTCTGGAACAGGCTGTCAGGAAGCGGAACGTTGATCGCATAGGAAGAGATCGAAGACGTCTGTTCAAAGCCGATGGCAGGAAGCGTAATTCCCGGGAGGCTGATCGTAACATGTGCGGCGATCCGGATATCCACCGGCATCCAGAACGTGGAATCGTACAGGCCGAACTGTTGCTGATAGCGGATCGTGAAATCACTGACAAACGGAAGGCCGAACGCTTCGTTGGGCTGGACATCGACCCCGACCAGCGCGTACGAATCTCCGGCAATCGAGAGCGTGCCCGTGAAGAGCGGAACTGTGCGCGTCTCAGGCCGGATCGCGATGTCGTAAATCTCATGACCATTGTTGACGCGCGTCCGGAGAAGCTTGTAGTCATAATTGTCGAGCGCATCGTTGGCGGTCGGTCCGACGAAATCGTATCCCACAAAATGCACGCGGTCTTCATTGAAGTTGAGGATGACCCCGACGGAAGCGAAGTTGAAGGACTCCGGAACGTTCCGTGTCTGGCGGCGCTGACTGATGATCTCGCGCAGCGTGTCGCCGGCGCGCCAGTAGCCGCTGGTGATCGATTCCGTGATGCTTGCGATGGCGGTATCGCGACGAATGATCTGACGGGTAAACGCCTGCATGCTGTACGATGCGAGCCGGTCGATCCACTGGTGCTTCCGCGCGATGGCCCGTCGAATGATTTCAATCGCGGGGTCTTCCGATGACACTACGACTTCGGGCATGACAATTTCCGACGGCGTCAGGCGGATCTGATACAGCGCACTGTCGCTCCGGACGTGCAGCGTATCCGGAGCATACCCGAGCGCGCTGACCACGATCACCGGCGAGCCGGTGGGAACGTCCAGAGCGAACCGGCCTTCTGCATTGGCAATCGTCCCCAGCGGAGTGCCGAAAACGCGAACGGTTGCAGCGCTCACTGCTTCTCCGGTAGAACCATCACGGACAAGGCCTTGGACGGGGAACGACGAGGGTTGACCATACAAATGACCGGCAGCCGCGACATAGAGAGCCCCGGCTACGACCAACGGGAAGCATCGCAACATGCTGTACCAGGATCATGTGGGAGGTAAGAAACGCGTGAGGCGGCATGGCCGCCTCACGGAATATACGAAGTATCGATCTCTGCTGTTGCGATGCGCGGAAAATTAGCCGATGTGGAGTCCGCCGCGAAGGCGCGAAAAGATTCCGTCCTTCTGTTTCTGCGGGGTGGGGGCGACAAATTGAGGCTCCGACGATGAAACAGGATCGTCTTCCATCTCAACGAGACGAGGGGTTCCGGATGCTTTCCTCCACATTTCCCGTTCGCGGACCATTCGCTCCTGTTCCTTCTGCTGCTTGAGTTGATCGAGTCGCGAAACTTGACCACTGGATCCCGACCCGCCGGATGCCAGTCCTCGCTGGAGGATCTGCGCGGTCGTCGGCCGCGGTTCGTCCATCGTCGTCGCGATGGTCCCGCGCTTCTTCATCAGCTCGAACGCGGGGACGATCACGGATTCCTCGCGCGCGACATCTTTGCTCAAGGGGTCGAGCATGTACGCTCTCATGAGCGAATCGAATGCCGAGTCGTACGAGCCGCGCTCGAAAAGATCGCGCGCCATCGACGTGAGACGCTTCACCTGGACCTGCACCTCATCTTCCGGAAGAAGAGCGTGGACCGGTTGAGACGCCGTCACTTCGTCTTCGATCTGCCGTGCCTGATTCTCTTGCGCAGGAGTCTCCTCGCCTCGCGAATTGAGCAACAACACGCGCTCAAAAATGGCGTTGATGTACTCGTTGTCCGGATCGGTTTTCTGCGCATCTTCGAGAAGAGTCTTGGCACGTCCGAGATCCCCCGAGGCGATGTGCTTCTCCGCCTTCTTGATGATCTCTGTCACATTGTTCGACGAATGACCGTGTCTCATGTTCCCCCCAATGTTGAATCTCAATAGAAATATACCCGCCGATGTGACAAGACGCAAGATGTAAGAGCGCGTGACGAAAAATAATTATCCAATGTTACCGCAGATCGATCATCGGTGACGCGCGGGCGATGGAGTTCGACCGAAGCATTTTGTATTATTCAAGGCCATGAAGAAATCGGATTCAACAGTGATCGTGATCGGAGCGGGAGGGGCAGGGATGCTCGCCGCGCTCGTCGCGGCATCGCGCGGTAGTCATGTGCTGTTGCTGGAACGAAACAAGAAAGCGGGAATCAAGCTTCTGATCTCCGGCGGAGGAAAGTGCAACGTCACTCACGAAGGATCTGAGGAAGACATTCTCTCGGCATTCTCCGTCCGGCAGCGACGATTTTTGAAACCTGCGCTCTACCGATATTCGGGCGAACAGGTCCGGACGTTCCTGCGCGAGGAGGGAGTGGCGACGTTCGCGCGCGAGAACGGGAGAGTGTTTCCCCAAAGCGGCCGGGCGGAAGATGTCGTCCTCTCATTCGTTCGGGCGTTGCGACGTGCCGGCGCAGAGATTCGTTTCAATGCCCGCGTGTCCCGGATCCTTGTCGACGATCAGGGGGTCGCGGGCGTCAGCGTCGACGGGATGAGGCTCGAAGCGGGTGCGGTCCTCGTGGCGACCGGCGGAGTATCCTACCCGAGGACAGGCACGAGTGGTGACGGCATCGGATGGGCGCGCGATCTCGGCCACTCGATCGTGCCGCTCCGGCCCGCGCTGGCGCCGATCGCCCTCGCTCCGGCGGTGCCGCCGTCATGGAGAGGAATCGCTCTTCGGAACGGCGCGCTCAACGTGTTGTCCCGGGGCAAACGGGTGCAACGTTGCGCCGGGGACTTGCTCTTTACCCATGAGGGGCTCTCCGGACCCGCCGCGCTCGACTCGAGCAATGCAGCGGCGACGCACGAGGATGTCACAATAGCGTGGGACTTTCTTCCGGAAATGGAGGAACGGGATGTCGACGCGATGCTCCGCGATCGGGTCGCCGGTGAACGGAGCCGGTTCATTCAGTCGCATCTCTTCGAGATTATGCCGAACCGGATCGTGCCGCCGATCCTCTCATCGATCGGGGTTCCACCCGAAACCCGCGGCCATGTTCTCACCGCCGTGCAGCGCAGGGCGATTGTTCGTATGTTGAAAGGGTGGACCATCGGCCGCGTGAAAGGTGTTGACATTGAGCGCGGCGAAGTGACGGCGGGCGGGATTGCCCTGCCGGAGGTCGATCCGCATACCATGGCTTCGAGAAAGGTCCGCGGTCTCTACTTTGCCGGCGAAGTTCTGGATATCGACGGACCGATCGGCGGGTACAATCTGCAAGCCGCCTTCTCGATGGGGGCGCTGGCGGGCGATCAATTGTCACGGAATACCACCTGACGGAATTCGGCCCCCCGTCGGCGTGTTGAAGATGCACGTCTTGTCAATGCAGGAGAGTTATGCCGTCTCGTCGTTCAGTGCTGACAACGTTGGGAACACTATTGCTTTTGCCCCGTTCCGGTCTGGCCAGCGATCGCGAACGCCGGTCCCGCTGGGAGTTGATTTTCAATAGCGAGAAGACCGAGGCTCCGCCGTTGACGCCCAATCCCCAATCGTGGAAGGACGATACGATCACGGCCGCCTGGCTGGGACATTCCTCGGTGTTGATGAATTTCCTTGGAACCTGGTTGATTACGGATCCCGTGTTTTCCGAACGGATCGGTCTGACCCTCGCAGGATTGTTCACGCTCGGTCCCAAACGCCTGGTTGCTCCCGCCTTAACCGTGGAACAAGTCCCCCGGCTGGATGTCATCCTGCTTTCGCACGCGCATATGGATCATCTCGATCTCCCTTCATTGAAGTCGTTTGACGCCAACACGCCGGTCGTGATGGCGAAAAATACCACAGACGTTATCGGCGGCCTCGACTATGAACGCGTGTACGAACTGGACTGGGGGCAATGGGCCTCGGTCGCGGGTCTCCGCGTCGAAGCCCTGGAGGTCCGTCACTTTGGCTGGCGCTTCCCGTGGGAGGATGATCGCTCGAGGGGATTCAAGGACGGAAGAAGCTATAACGCGTACCTCATTTCGAAAAACGGCCGCCACGTGGTATTCGGCGGAGACACCTCGTATCACGAGTTCTTCCGCCGCGTCAGGGAGAAAAATATTGCCGTCGAGATGGCGATGATGCCAATCGGCGCGTACGACCCATGGATCCGGAATCACGCGAACCCGGAGCAGGCTGTGGCGATGGCACAACAGATGGGGGCGGCAACGATCTTCCCGATCCATTGGAATACTTTTATTCAAAGTGACGAACCGCGACGGGAGCCTATCGAGCGGCTGCATGCAGCGGCGAAAAATGCGGGCCTTGCGGTCGCCGTCGACACCGTCGGCCAAACCTGGCAATCGACAACATGAACACGCCAAACACAAATCCCAGGATCAACAACCGCGTCGTTGTCATCACCGGCGCGTCTTCCGGAATCGGGGCAGCGCTGGCGCGACTTCTGGGCGAAGATGGTGCACGCCTCGTCCTCGGGGCGCGCCGGCAGGATGAACTTTCCCGTCTTGCGAACGAGATCGATCCGACAGGCTCGCGCGCCATTCCGATTCCGACCGATGTCACGGATGTCAAGCAGGCGGAACGGCTTGTCAAGAGCGCGCTGGGACATTTCGGCCGCGTCGATGTCCTCGTCAACAACGCCGGGCGGGGGCACCTGGCGAGCGTGGAGGAGACCGACGACGCGGTGATCCACAGCATGTTCTCGCTCAACGCATTCGCGCTTTGGTATACCACAAGGCCTGCACTCCGCGCGATGCGCGAACAGGGAAGCGGCCATATTATTACCGTGGCCAGCATGGCAGGAAAGGTGGGCTTTCCCTTCAACAGCGCGTATGTCGCGGCGAAATATGCGGCGGTGGGATTTACCCATGCCCTCCGCATGGAACTGCTCGGGACAGGCATCAATGCTTCGGTGATCTGCCCGGCGGGCGTCAAGACCGATTGGGCGAGCGTCACTGAAGGTTCTGCAATGCTTCCCCTCTTTTCGGAATCGGGTCCGATCATCAAGCGGATCGCGGACGAACGTCACGTGTCGCTCCCCGCAATAGAGGGCGTCATCCCTCCGGAACGCGTCGCGGAGGCAATCCGTGACTGCATTGTTCATCCCGTCGCGGAGATCTTCACGCACGAAGGGTCCAGGGAATTCGCCGAACTCGCCTTCCGTGACCGCGAATCGGCGGAGGCGATGCAAAAGCCCATCGTGGAAGGAGAAAGGGAAGTTTACGCAAACATCGTGCGGCGGAAAAGGGAGGTGCGTTGAGAACGACCGCACCGATCGTCGTGACGGTTTTGCTTTTCCTGTGCCTTCCCTGGAGTTCTGCGGCATGACATACCTTCAACGCGGCAATGGGCGCGTCGCTCTCGTGCATGACTGGCTCACCGGAATGCGGGGAGGGGAGAAATGCCTCGAGGCGTTGTGCGAGCTCTATTCGGACGCTCCGATCTTCACGCTCCTTTATAACCGCGGTACGGCCTCCCCGACGATCGAACGTCACACTGTCCATACCTCCTTCATCCAGCGTCTTCCCTTCGCGCATGACCGCTATCGCAATTACCTTCCGTTGTTCCCCTCCGCGATCGAGCGGTTCGACCTCTCAGCGTACGACCTGATCATCAGTTCGAGCCATTGCGCGGCGAAAGCGGTCCGGACGCGCGCGGATGCCCTTCACGTCTGCTACTGCCATACACCGATGCGGTACATCTGGAACCAGTATGACGACTATTTCGGCCCGGGACGGGCCGGCTTCGTCACCAGGATCGCGATGGCGTCGATGGTCGGCCGACTTCGGCGATGGGACGTACAAACGGCATCGCGTCCCGACTTCTTCATCGCGAATTCCAACAACGTCAGGGAACGCATCAAGTCGATCTACGGACGCGAAGCCGACGTCATCTATCCTCCAGTCAATGTTGCAGGGGTGGATATCTCCAGTGTCGATGAAGGATACTATTTGATGGTCACCGCAATGGTGCCCTACAAACGTGTCGACATTGCGGTGGAAGCGTTCAACCGGTTGAAGGAACGTCTCATTATTGTGGGGAGCGGTCCCGACGCGGGCCGCATGCGGTCGCTGGCCGGCCCGACCATCGAATTTCGTGGATGGACGACAGACGCAGAGGTAGACCGGCTCTATGCGGGGTGCAGGGCTCTCATCTTTCCCGGGGAGGAGGATTTCGGGATCGTCCCGGTGGAGGCGATGGCGCATGGGAAGCCTGTCATTGCTTTTGCGAAGGGAGGTGCGTTGGAGACTGTCAGCGAAGCACCAGGGATGGAAACGGGTGTCCTTTTTTTTGAGCAGTCCTCGGATGCACTGATCAACGCCGTAAAGACCTTTCTCGGGAGAACATTCGATCCCCTCACGATCCGAAAGCAGGTTCTTGGATTCGACAGGGAAGAGTACAAATCGCAGATGGCGCGGTACATCGAAAGCCGCCTTTCCACCGATGTGCCAGGGTCGGATTGATTTCCCTCAACTGCAAGTCAACAAAGAAGTTATCGCCTCGATTCGTTGACATTCCCGGCCACTTTCGCTATATTGTAAATTCAAGTCTGGAAGGAAGCGCGAATGCCACCGGAAGGCATCCGGCGGAAGAAGAAACCGCCGCGCCTCTTTGACATCATCATTGTTCCGGTCGGCGAAGGGGAGAAGACGAAGACCCTTCGCGCGAGCCGGAAGACCCTGGTGTTGCTTGGCATTGCCGGTTTGTTGACGGCTGTCATCGCTTCACTGGCCGTTCTTGTGTTCACTCCCATCGCGATCTATCTCCCGATTCCAAACCCTGTCCTTGAAGCGCGCTATGGGAGGGAGCTGACCAATCTTCAGCGAAGGCTTGATTCGCTGGCCGGCAATTTCGAGATCGTTCGCGATTACAACACCCAGCTTCGCAAGGCGCTGGGTGAGGGCTCGACCGGCGACACGACGACGTCGCATGGATCGGTGCTCTCGTTGGCCATCGGAGAAACCCCGCAAAGGACCGAGGTGCAGGCGGCCGCGACGCCGGAGCCGCCTCCGTCCCGACAGGAGTCTCCGTCTCTCGATGAATCGAGTGAGGGTCTCGATCTTTCGACGGAAAGCGCGTACGCGAATATTGTGACGTCGACAGATGCAGGACGCGGCACGTTTCCCCTGCTGACTCCGGTCGACGGGATCATCTCCCAGGGATTTGATCCGGCGCAGAGTCACTATGGTTTGGATTTCGCCGGCAAACGCGGCACGCCGGTGTATGCCGCGGCAGACGGTCACGTTGTGTTTTCAGGCTGGACGTATGACGACGGCAACATGGTCATTCTCGCGCACGATGGCGGGTACATGACCGTGTACAAGCACAATCAGATGGTGTTGACGACGTTACAATCCTTTGTTCGACGAGGAGAGCCGATTGCTCTCCTGGGGGCGTCGGGGCGAACGAGTGCCGGACCGCATCTGCATTTCGAGGTGTGGAAGAACGGCACGCCGCGCGACCCGAGCGAGTACCTCCTTGTTCAGGATAAAACACAATAGACAACTAACCCATCGAAGGGAGGGGCATGGCTGACAAGCAAATCAATGGTGTGTTGAGTCTGATTGGCTCCGGCACGGTGTTCGAAGGGAAGCTCGTTACCGATGGGAGTGTGCGAATCGATGGGCGGCTCATCGGAGACATCACTTCGAAAGCGAATGTGACTGTCGGTGCCACCGGCTCGGTCGAAGGCACGATCCACGGCGCAAACATTTCCCTCGCCGGAAAAGTGAAAGGCACGGTTGCGGCAACCGAGAAACTCGTGCTCGAAGCGAAATCCCAGATGCGCGGAGATGTCCGTGCGCAGCGACTGGTTGTCGACGAAGGTGCGATGTTCGACGGCAACTGTGCGATGTCGGGCTCACCTGAGCGTCCGGGGCCGAAACCGCAGTAATTTCCCGGATCGCCCCCGCCGGTGATCAAGGAGGACATGGCGTGAGTCCAGAACGACGCGATCGTCGGCTTGGTTCAAGCGTGGGCCCGCTGATGTCACAGGGGATACAGCTCGCGCTTACAGTCGTCGTATTGTTTTTTCTCGGAGAATGGCTTGACGGTCGTTGGGGGACATCCCCCTGGCTGATGCTGGCGGGGATCTTCATCGGGATCGTCGGAGGGCTCATCAAATTCTTCCGGACGGCGATGGAGGTCGGACGGGAGGAGGATGCCAGGGATAAGTCGGCACCGCCGCGAGTATGAAGATCGACACGCGATTTCCATTGCAGGTCGGGGCAACCTTGGTCGTTGCCGCGGTGCTGGGGGGGTACCCGCTGATCCGGTACGGTTCCGGCGAAGTCATTACCGGCGTGATCGTAGGAGCGGCACTCAGCACGGTCAATGTATTTCTTGGGTGGCTTGCGATAGAGTTTTCTTTTGAGAAATCGTACACGGTGTTCGTGCGGACGGTCATCGGAGGGATGGGCGTGCGGATGGTTCTGATGCTGGGATTGCTCGCCCTCCTGATTAGTGTCCTTCAGGTGCACGCACTTGCACTGACGCTCTCCTTGCTCGGTTTTTACATTGTGTATCTCTTTTTGGAAGTCCTCTTTATTCAGCGAAAGGTGACGTTGAAGAACGCGAACACACCCGGGCCGCAGACGACATGAATGAGCATCAGGACACGTCCGCGACTGCGCCGGTGACCGGCGCGCCCTCGGGAGTGATTCCGACTGGAACGGAGCACAAAGCGGAAGAAGCCGCGGGGAAGGGGAATATCTTCGCCGAACTTCTCCACCATACGCAGGATGCGCACGAGATCGAGTATCCCGGGGGGCATCTGGCGCTTCCGTACATCCTGGTGGACGGCGATGGGCTGCACATCTATCGTTCCGGGGAGAGCCTGCACGAAGCGGGGCTGTATACGCTCACGGAAAAAGAAATCCCGGTTCGTGCCGACACCCACGCCGCGCCGCTCCTCGACCTTTCGCTGACGAAGCACGTCGTCTTCATGTGGGTTGCGGCGGTGATCCTGATCCTCGTGGCGGTCCGGGCCGCCCGGCACAATGCAAAGAGGATCGTCGCGACGGGAGTGGGGAACCTGATGGAGGTGTTCGTCGTGTTCGTCCGCGACGAAATCATCATTCCGAATATGGGGGCTGCGGGACTCCGGTACCTCCCCTACCTCCTCACAACGTTCTTCTTTATCCTTGTCATGAATCTCCTCGGATTGATCCCGTACGGATCGACGGCCACGGGAAATGTGAATATTACGGCCGGCCTTGCCATAATCGCCTTTGTGATGATTCAGTTTTCCGCGATCCGCGCCCAGGGCATCGGGCACTATCTCGCCCATCTCACGGGCGGCGTCCATTGGGCGTTGTGGCCGATCATGATCCCGATCGAGATTCTCGGACTCTTTACCAAACCCTTTGCGCTCTGCATCCGTCTTTTCGCGAATATGACGGGCGGGCATATCGTGATCGTCTCGCTGATCGGATTGATTTTCATCTTTCAGTCGTATCTCATCGCCGTGGCGCCGGTCGGATTTGTGGTCGGCATCATGTTCCTGGAGCTGTTCGTGGCATTTCTCCAGGCGTACATCTTCACCATGCTGACGTCGTTGTTCATGGGTCTCGGGATGCAGGCCGAGTCGCATGAATCGCACGGGTCCGCGCATTGATCTCAGTTCAACTCTCACCCGTTCACGAAGGAGAATTCCAATGGATCCCAAAGCACTCAGCTACCTCGCGGCAGGCATCGGCGCGGGAATCACCGTTATCGGCGGCGGCCTGGGCATCGGCAAGCTCGCCGCGGCCGCAATGGAAGCGAGCGGCCGTCAACCGGAGGTGGCGGGTCAGGTGCGGACAAGCATGCTGATCGCCGCAGCACTGATCGAAGGGGCGACGTTCTTCGGCCTCGCGATCTGCATCATTTTGGCCACCAGGTAACCATCCCCCGGGAGCACTCATGCTGGAGATCAATCCGGGCCTGATCGTCTGGACGGTTGTCACATTCCTCATCGTTCTGCTGATCCTGCGCGGGACGGCGTGGAAGCCGATCGTCCAGGCGCTCAAGGACAGGGAAGACAAAATCCGCTCGACGCTCGAGGAAGCAGAGAAAGCGCGCATTGAAGCGCAACGGCTTCTCAACGAGAACCGGCAGGTCCTTCTTGAGGCCGAAGCACAGTCTGCGAAGATCATTCGCGACGGAAGAGATATGGGGGAACGACTGAAAGGCGAAATTCTCGACAAGGCACAGGCAAGCTCCCGACAAATGGTGGACCAGGCGAAGGACGAGATCCGTCGCGAGAAAGACGCCGCGTTGATTCAGCTCCGGAGTGAAGTCTCCGACCTGGCGATCGCCGCAGCGGGGAAGCTCCTCGACGCGAACCTTGACAATGCGCAGCAGCGACGGCTCGTCGATCAGGCGATCCAGGAACTCTCCAGGAAAGCCTGATCCATGAAGAATCCTCGCGTCGCGCGGCGCTATGCCAATGCGTTAATGTCGGTCGCCGAAGAGCAGCAGGCCGTCGATGTCGTGGCAGGCGACGTCGCGCTGATCGGGAACACGCTTGCCGGCTCCCGGGAGTTGCGCCTCTTTCTTGCAAGCCCGGTGGTCTCCGAGTTCAAGAAGGCCTCCGTGATGAAGGCGCTCTTCGGCGGAAAAATCCATGCCGTCGCGTCGGGATTCGTCGACCTCCTCATTCGCAAACACCGTGAGAGCAACCTGCAGGAAGTCATTGAACACTATCTCGCCCTCCGCGACGAACTTCGCGGGATCATGACCGTCGGTGTGACAAGCGCGGGCCCGCTGGTCCGCTCCCAGGAAGAGGCGCTCGCCCGTGAACTCGGGAAGCGCACCGGAAAGACGGTCAAGCTTCACGTGAAGGAGGACGCATCCATCATGGGAGGGCTGGTGGTGCAGATCGGAGACACCGTGCTCGATGCGAGCGTTCGGGGGCAGCTGGAACGGCTAAGAGAACGGTTTGCGGGAACCGTAAGGGTTTCCTCTCTTTAATACCAAGGAATGCATATGGCTGACGTTCGACCAGAAGAAGTATCCGCAATCCTCAGGAAGCAACTGGCGGGGTTCGAGAAGGAGGCCGACATGTATGACGTCGGCACCGTGCTCCAGATCGGCGACGGTGTGGCGCGCATCTACGGTCTCTCGAAGGCGTTGATGAGCGAACTCATCGAATTCCCGCACGGCGTCTTCGGCATGGTGCTCAACCTCGAAGAAGACAACGTCGGATGCATCCTGTTCGGCGAATCGTCCGAGATCAAAGAAGGCGACACGGTCAAGCGCACAGGGCGCGTGGCCTCGATGCCGGTCGGCGAAGCCATGCTCGGGCGCGTGATCAATGCGCTGGGACAGCCGTTGGACGGTCGCGGACCGATCGAGCATGAGACCTATATGCCGATTGAACGGAAAGCGCTCGGGGTCATTCAGCGCCAGCCGGTGAAGGAGCCGCTGCAGACAGGCATCAAAGCCGTCGACGGGATGATCCCGATCGGGCGGGGCCAGCGCGAGCTGATCATCGGAGACCGCCAGACGGGGAAAACGGCGATCGCGACCGACGCCATTATCAACCAGAAATTCACCCACACGCAAGAGGCGCGGAAACTCGGAATCAAACCGGTGTTCTGCATCTACGTCGCCATCGGGCAAAAGAGCTCCACGGTCGCACAGGTGGTCGACAAGCTCAAGTCCGAAGGCGCCATGGATTATACCACGGTCATTGCCGCCACTGCGAGCGATCCGAGCCCGATGCAATACATCTCGCCGTACTCCGGCGCGACGCTCGGCGAGTTCTTCCGCGACAACGGACGGCACGCGCTCGTGGTGTACGACGACCTCACGCGCCAGGCGCAATCGTACCGTCAGATCTCTCTCCTTTTGCGGCGCCCGCCGGGACGCGAGGCGTATCCGGGCGACGTGTTTTATCTTCACTCCCGGCTCCTCGAACGCGCCTCGAAGCTGAGTGACGAACTTGGCGGCGGGAGTCTGACGGCCTTTCCCGTCATCGAGACCCAGGCCAGCGACGTGTCTGCGTACATTCCGACCAACGTCATTTCGATCACCGACGGGCAGATCTACCTCGAGCCCAATATGTTCAATGCCGGCATTCGTCCCGCAATCAACGTCGGAATCTCGGTTTCCCGCGTCGGCGGGAGCGCACAGACGAAAGCGATGAGAAAGGTGGCCGGACGATTGCGCATCGATCTTGCGCAGTATCGTGAGCTCGAGGCGTTTTCAAAATTCGGATCGGACCTTGACAAATCGACGCAGGCGCAGCTCAAGCGCGGCGCCGCGCTCGTCGAGCTTTTGAAGCAGGGGCAATATGTGCCGATGCCGATGGAGAAACAGGTGGTGAGCATCTTCGCGGGGACGAACGGCTACCTGGACGACATTCCGCTCGGACACATCCAGCGGTTTGAGCGGGAGTTCCTCGAATACGTCGAGCTCAAGCATCCGGAAATTTTCTCGACGATCGCGGAGGCAAAGGATCTGAGCGATCAGACCACGGCGACGCTGAAGAGCGTCATCGAGACGTTCAAAACGAGCTTTGTCGCGTCGATTGCAGCACCTGTTGCAGTATCGTGATGCGTTGAACCATTTCGACTGAGCAGCCATGCCAACACTCCGCGAAGTCCGCGGGCGCATCACCGGCGTCAAGAAAACCCAGAAGATCACGCGTGCGATGAAGATGGTCGCAGCCGCGAAGCTGCGGCGTGCGCAATCGGCCGTCCTGACGGCGCGCCCCTATGCATCGGCGATGCAGGGACTCTTCGGCCATCTTGCGTCCGTCGTTGGTCCCGAGGCGGACCCGTTGCTCATCGCCAGGCCGGTAGAGAAGGTCACCTTGGTCATCGTCACATCCGATCGTGGGCTCTGTGGCGCGTTCAACACCAACATCATCAAGACCGCGCAGGCGCGCATTGCGGGCGAATATGCGTCGTATCACAGTCGCGGCAAACTCCGCCTCATTTGTGTCGGGAAGAAGGGAAGCGATTTTTTCAAAAAGCACGGGTTTCCGGTCGCGCAGGCGTTTCCCGGAGTCTTCGGCCGGCTGGAGTTTCGGACGGCGCAAAATGTCGTACGGTTTGCAGTGGACTTGTTCCGGAAAGGTGAAGCGGATGTCGTGGAGGTGATCTACAACGAGTTCAAGAATGCCGCGCAGCAGAAGATCGTCGTGGATCAGCTGCTCCCGTTGCGCGCGGAGAAGCCGAAGGAAGGTTCAAAGAGCAGGCCACCGGAATACATCTACGAGCCGGACGTCCATACCATCCTGAGCGCCCTGATCCCGCGCTTTCTTGACTTCCGCATCTGGCGCGTATTGCTCGAATCGAACGCCGCCCAGGAAGGCGCGCGCATGACAGCGATGGACAATGCCACGGAAAATGCGAACGAGCTGATCAGCACGCTGCAGCTGCAATACAACAAGGCGAGACAGGCCTCGATCACGAAAGAATTGCTGGAGATTGTCGGAGGGGCGGAGGCGCTGGAGAACGGCTAGCTGGATATAACGTCGGAGGAGTATGAAGTAGGCAGTAGGAGTAGGAAGAAAGCGGCGCAATTCTGGCGCCGCTTTTTTGTTTCCCACGGGCTCAAGAAAAAAACATGGCAGCCTAGGCAACCATCTTTTGGGACATACCAAAACATGGTTGCCTAGGCAACCACGTTTTTGGGGGGCGACCTGAAACTATTCGACCGTAACTGACGGCTGTCCAATGGTTTGCAACTGCAAAAACATGGCAGCCTAAGCAACCATCTTTTCGGGGCATCCAAAACATGGCTGCTTAGGCAACCATCTTTTTGAGAGCCATCTTTTTGAGGGCCGCTACCGCAGAAGACAGAGCTTGCGCACTGCAACAAACGACCCCGCCTGCATCCTGCAGAAGTAGATCCCGCTTGCCAGCCGCTGACCGTTGAACGTCGCCTGATATGATCCCCGCTGCTTTGCTTCGTTTACCAGCGTCTGAACCTCCTGTCCAAGGATATCGTAAACAGTGACCTTGACCAGGGATGCTCTGGCAACGTTGTACTTGATTGTCGTTACCGGGTTAAAGGGGTTCGGATAGTTCTGCTCGAGCTGGAATTCTTCCGGGTCGAGCACCGGAATGTTCCTGATCCCATTCGTTCCGCTTGCCGTTGTGAAAATATTCCACCCGACGTTGTTCTCCCGGTGCACTTCGTCTATCGATACACCGGCGTCGAGCACTCCGTAGATCCGTCCGAAGGATCCCACCGTCGAAGGAAGAACCCAGGACATGCTCACGGTGTCATAACCGCGCGCCGGGACAGCAAGATGCGTGTAGACCTCCGTGGCGCCGTGCGGATCGGCGATCAACACTCCACCACTGTCAGGATTGCCGAGATAAAAGCGAACTCCCACCGGCTGAGGAGTGGGAAGAAGGCTGAAGTTGTGCACGAAGGCGCGGATAGTGACCGGCGCCCCGGGCAGGGCATTCGTCGGGGTCACAGTAATGTCTTTGGTTTGCCGGCGCTTTTCCGGGTCTTCGAGCGGAGAACCTTTTTCCGGATCCAACCGCCAGGGGAGAATGAATGCCGGATCCGATTTGCTCCCGTATCGGACCTGCCACCAGGTCGGTGTGCCACCGGGCGCTGCAACTTCCGGCTGGACTGCATAGTCAACCACCAACGCTCCGTTGGTTCCCCAGTAGGCATATGGGAGAACGTTATATCCCACCTCTCCGACGCTGTAGTCGAGCGCATCCAGATGAACGGCAATGGACAGCCCGCTGGAGACGTCCGTCCTCTGCGTGTTGATGACTCCATGATTGTAATGCCCGTTGAGTTCGATCCCGCTCCCCCACGCATCGACGGACGCACCCCATTCATCGGAAGTCTCAAATGATGTTTCTGATCCTTGACTTGAGAAATCCGTAAACTTGAGGGACCAGTCGTACGACGAATTGTTGTCCAGACCTTTCCTGTCCGACGTCAGCCATTTCACGCTTCCAGCAACAGACGGGTTGTCGGCAATCGATGCGTATTCTTTGTAAGAGAGAATATTACCGACTTCGTGGTTCGGGATGTACGTGTAGCCGCTCCAGCTCTTGCTCGGAAACCAGCGGTTCTCGACCAGCTTCGGTTCTACGACAAGGAAATTTCCGTCGTGGGTGCCGTTTAACAGAATGGGGTATTCCCAGAGATCGTAGTCGAGCACGGTCGCGTAGATCTTGTCGTCAACGAGTGCTTGCGCCGTTTCCGTGACAGCAATCGACGTTGAGGAACCTGAGGTTCTCGAAAACTTCTGGCCGACGGTCTCCGAGAAATGGGAACTCACCTTAAACCCCCAGAAGTCGTATCCCAGCGTCGCCTTGAACGAGTATCCCCAGTCATTGTTGATCTTCACGTCAACGGCCTTGGTATCTTCAGACAAGGTCGAGTAGGAAGCGGTGAACTTTCCTCCGTTCGGGTAACAGTTCGCAACATCGAACGACGAATCATTGAACGCATCGAAATGGATCGGCGGTGCGTTGAGGATGATGAGCGGTTGCAGGATCTGGGTGAGCTGGAATTTCTTCGGGCTCCCGAGGCGGAGATCGCCGTCGAGATCGGCGTGGGCCAGAATCGAGCGAAGCTTGCCCGTTCCACGAAGTGGGCCCAACGTCACGCCGCCGCCCGCCGGTTCCAGCGCATAGACGGAAGCAGGGTAACCGGACTGATAGTCTCCCAACGCGATCACCTCGGCTCCCGTTGAATCCGCGCGGAAATCCCCCATTGCGCTCACGAGCGATGTCAGGCTTGCGTCAAATGCCATGACGACGGAGCAAGTGTGATCGCTCCGGACACGATAGAGCTTGTCGAACTTGCCGGCAAGGATTGAACAATTGATTTCCAGCAAACCGTCGCCGTCGATGTCTAAGACCGAGGGCGGAGGATACTCCAACATCCAAATATTTTCGACATTCTTGTAGGCGCAGAATTGCTGATAGGTTACCAGGGTATCAAGTCCGCCCTTTGTGCCGAGCGTTGCGATGTGGATGCTGAGCGTGTCGAGGTTATTCTCCGGACTCGAAAGCTGGAACTGGACCCACGCATCATCGTGGCTGGTTGTAGCAAGGCGGCCGGCGACCGCGTGGAGGTTGCACGCTTCGTACAGAGTGTCGCTCGAGACGAAGATCGTATCCGTGCTTCGGAGAGAAAAATTCGGGACGGACGGATCGTAGGAATAAACGCATCCCACGATTGCACGACCCGACGGCGCATGGGGGACGCGGCCGACGAGAAGGATCTCGTCCCGGCCATCACCGTCAAAATCCCCGGCGGCGAAATCGAAGTATCCACCCTGCAAGATTTGTTCGGCGGTGGCAAGTTCCCTTGGAGGAACCGGGAGAGCGAAGTCGGCGATGGATGCTTTGGGTGTCAGTGTCAACGTATCGCCGACATCATACAGCGTAAGGTTGACATGCGGGTCGTCCGTCCCCACGCGTGCCCAATACCCCACAACGATTTCCTTCAGCGAATCGCTGTCGAAGTTGCCGGTCACAATGCGGGATTCAAAGAGCCGACTTTTTGGACCGCCCAAAAACGGTCGGGGAGAGGTCTGGATGATATGTGTTGTCCGCGCCCATTGTGCGACGGAGGGGTTGGAAAGCGAAGCAGCCATCGGCTTGAGAAGCGCGAGGCCCAGACTATCTCGCTGATTGGAGATCCAAAACCCTGCAATCTCGGAGAGCGGGTCGTTGTCGAAATTCCCCGTTGTGGCATCGCTGAGACCGGGCCCGGTGAAGAAATTCGGCGTATACCCCAACACGGTGACAATCGTATCGTGAGCCGCATATTCCAGTCCCTTGAAGTACTTCGAAATCGTGAGGAGACCGCCGTAGTTGCCGCCTATGATTTCTTCCCGTCCACCGTTGGAAATCACGCTGACGCTGTCCGGAAGAGGGCTGGTTTGTGCGAAGAGTATTGCAGGGACGACGAGCAAGAGAGCGAAGGCGAGAGCAGGGCGCAGGAGATTCATGCCGGGATGTCCCTCGGATGAGTGCGATGCGAGACGTTGTTGCGCCCCTCTCTTCCAAAGGACTGAAGCAGCCGACACGCAAATTGCCCGCAGCACTCATCGCACAGAGGGGAACGAGGGCAATATAGCCGATGAACGTTCGATAGTCAAACTTCTATGGTACGGGAGGGCAAGTCGTAGGGAAGAGAATCGTAGTGGGAGTGTGACCTTCGACGCAAGGTGAAACCGATGATTGGAATGCGCCGTTTCTCATTCGGAAAAACGGTTTTTCAAATCCGCACATCTCAAATCCCCGGAGTCCCCCGGCCCACCTGTTGCGAATCTGCAGGACCCGAACTACATTATGCGAAAGCCGGGACGAGTGGTCAGGGACTAGCGGTCGATGAAATCCGGGCGGTGGAATGTTTTCGTTCAACGAGGACAGCCATGCGAACCTCGATCTGTTTCGCGGTCTTCCTGATGGCGTTCTATGGATGCGCCGATACGGGCACAGTAGAGCCGGAGCCCCCCATGGCGCAGGCGTTCGCGGTTCATCTGCAATCAGGATACGCCCATACCCCAGTCATCGTATCCATTGACCACGCACGAGTGTTTCAGGATACGGTGAGCACCGGGTATGTCCTCGCTTTCGCGGCAATAATCCCCGTCAACGTAACCCAAGGAACGCACACTCTCACCGTGACTGTCCCGGACAAAGTGTCCAAGGATACGACGTTCACGATCGTCGATACGCTCTATGCCGGGGTCCAGTACAGCGCCGCAGCCCGAAGGATCGACGTCGAATTTCAAAAGTCGCCATTTTTCTATCGGTGACGGCCTCAGTGACTCTCTCGATCGATTGGACACCCGAGCCAGACACATGTGCCAGACATACATGCCAGACTCGTGTGCCAGACATACATGCCAGACTCGTGTGCCAGACACACATGCCAGACTCGTGTGCCAGACATAGATGCCAGACTCGTGTGCCAGACATAGATGCCAGACTCGTGTGCCAGACATAGATGCCAGACTCGTGTGCCAGACACACTTGCCAGACATATGTGCCAGACACACATGCCAGACACATGAGCCAGACCCCCCAATCCGGCTGATTCCACCGCAATCTAATGTATCTTCGCTTTCTCCCTGCATTTGTCAACCGACGCGTTCGCCCCCCACCGATGTTCACGTGCATGAACACTGGGGAGCATCATGTCCACTCCACTGCTCACTCTGCCGAGAGAAGCGTTCGAGATTATTGCTATTTTGATCGACCGCGGTGGCACTTATCTTGCGCTGGACATGTAACAACGGTCGGAGGCAACGATGAAACGGCTCTACATGTTCGTTCCGCTCATGCTTCTCGCCAGTGTTCTTCCCGGGTGTCTCGAAAATCCGGTATGGGAAGATGATTCCTACTACGAGCCGCCCCCGCCAGGTCCGCCGAGTGTCTCTGGAAGCGTAGCAATGACATCAGCCTTCTTCCTGACCGGCCGTGGTGGGACGATGACGGTCTATGTTAAGGTGAGCAATGCGTTCGATGTCGAAAAGGCGTATGACATTCAGGGAGAGATCTATGTGGATGATGGCCCGACCGAAATCGGCAGCACGAGCATCTATCTTGGCAGTCTCGATGCTCGCCAGTGGACGGAGACGTCTGTGGACATTCCAATCAACCATGTCCCAATACCCAAGCTCGGCGACGAAGCTCACGCTCTACCTCACGTGGTGGGACGAGTACGATAACATGTACCAAAGCCAGGTCAGCGGATACAGTCTATTCAAGGCGCCGGCTTAGAGCGGGGAGGGACTTGAGTAGGAAGTAAGAAGTAGTGGCTATGTTACAAAATAGTTGAGCCTCACGAGTGTGTGTGGTAAGTTGGGATGTTCGCAGTACCAACAAAAACCACCACTGTACTCAGGAGGCTCTGATGCCTAAGATCAGAGTTATTTTGGACAAACTCCAGCGCTTGTTTGTCGGTATCGACATGCACAAGAAGAGCTGGACGGTGACGGTACGAACGCGTGACGTCGAGATCGCAACGACGACCATGCCGGCGAGTTGCGACGGGTTGCTGAAGTTCCTGCGGCCGTACCTGGCACACCCAATCGAGGTGGTGTACGAAGCAGGCTATTTTGGGTATTGGCTGCACGACTATTTGGTTGATCGTGGGATCGAATGCATCGTGACACCGCCCAGCCTGATCCCGGAAGCACGCGGCAATCGGGTCAAGACCGACAAAAAGGACTCGCGCAAGCTGGCCAAGTGTCTGGCCAACGGTGAGCTCAAGCGTGTGTATGTGCCGACACCTGCTGAACGTTCGGCTCGCGAAGTGAGCCGGCGACGGCGGCAATTGATCGGCGACCGCAAGCGCGTCCAGTGTCGTATCAAGTCGGTGCTGAGCACGTACGGTATCTCCATCGCCTCCCCAAAGGGGAAATGGACGGCACGCTATCGCGTCAACTTGGGTCTGCTCAAACTGTACGATCACTGGCTGGACGCGAGCTTTCAGCAGCTACTCATCCAATACGACCAGTTGACGGATCTGATCCACAAGCAGACAGCGTTGCTGGAGCAACTGGCCGCGACCGAACCATATCGCGCGCGGGTTGCGCTCTTGCACAGCCTCCCCGGTGTGGGGATGATCCTGGCAATGGAGTTCCTGTTGGAACTCCAGGATGTCGCTCGCTTCCGTACAGCGAAAGCCTTGGCCGCGTATTTGGGCCTGACACCGAGTCAGGACTCCAGCGGCGAACACGTGCGCTTTGGCCATATCACACGCACAGGGAAAGCGGCCTTACGCGGCATGCTTGTCGAGTGTTCCTGGCGAGCGATCGCGAAAGATGCTACGCTGCGTCAACGGTACGACCATCTGCAAGCACACATCGGCGGCAAACGCGCTATCGTGGCAATCGCGCGTCGTCTGGCACTCACTGCACGACGGCTCCTGCTGGACAACCGGTCGTATCAACCTGAACTTCATGCTGCACACTGACGGCATGGTTGAAAGCTTTGTTCCTCGAGGATGCGAAGGGCAACGGTTACGTCCTTGTGTCGAATACACGTTCACGTAGTGTGTTGCCTTCCACCCTCAGTATACAGGGTGCGACGCCTCGGATGAACCACCTGTGGCCTGGGCATGAGTCCCAGTGACTACGAATAGCAGGCTGACGTCGTTAGCGTCCTGTAGAGATTAACCTACAAATCCAAGCCGTCTGCATCATCACACGACGGAGAGGGAAAAACTGTCCACATGCACTCAGCCAATTGATTTTGTACATAGCAGGACGTACGAAGAAAACGTTGGCAGGGGAAGGAGACGGTGGACAGCAGACAGCAGACAGCAGACAGAATTATGCCTCAACATGTTCCGGGATTAGTAGATTCGATGCCGCTTTTCGTATTCTTCATTGACTATCCCTCGCCTCCGATCTATATTCTGCTGTTCACATTTTCTCACCGGGTTCTCTTTTTCTCCTGCCTTAACGGGTAGAAAAGTTTTCTCGCTTCCAACGGACGAGCATCGCAATTCTCAAAGTCTTTGCCTTTTCCCCGCCTGCAACTCATGATTCCCTCTTGGAGTCTAATAGAGAGGTTCTGGAAACACGATCGGATGCCCGACGAAACTGCGTCCGTCGTCGAGGGTGAATACGATAGGAGATCCAACATGAGAACTGCCTTACGACTGCTCGCCATCGCCTGTATCATCGGTCTTCTCTGGTCGCTTGTTCCCGCCGATGGATCAGCGTGTACTCTCGTCAAAATGACGGTCAAGGGAAAAACCGTCGTCGGCAACAACGAGGACTTCTCCAACCCCGACACGAGAATCTGGTTCGAACCTGGGACTGGCGCCCAGTTCGGAGCGGTCTATGTCGGATACAACAGCCTGATGCCCGAAGGAGGGGTCAACGAAGCGGGACTGATGTTCGATGCCTTTGGAATGCCTAACAAGCCTCTGCGGGACACGTCCGGCAAGGCCCCCGTGTTCGAGCTTGACCTGAAGAGGACGATCATGAAAGAATGCTCGACGGTCGGGCAAGTGAAGGCATTGATCGAAAAGTATAATCTGTATTTCTGGTCCCACGCGGTGTGGGTCTTCGTCGACAGGGCGGGCGACTATCTCGTCGTTGACGGCGATTCGAAAGCGCTCGGGGACAATCGTTACTTTGTTCAGACCAACTTCCGTCAGTCTGAACTCGGAGAAGACAAAGCGATCACCTGCCAGCGCTACCTGAAGGCCATGTCGCTGCTGAAGAGCCGCTGTGAAGCAACCACGGAGTACTGCACGACGCTGATGGACTCCGTCCACCAGCAGAGTACGCTGTACACGACTATCTATGATTTGGATGCCGGAACGATCGACCTCTTCCATCTCCACAACTATGCCCACGTCGTGCATTTCTCCATCAGAGAAGAATTGAAAAAGGGGAATCGGGTTCTGCGGATCCCGGACCTTTTTCCTGACGTCATCAACCCCGCATACAAGGGGATGCTCAACCTGAAAGCGGGTTTCGACTCTCTGGCGTTCCTCTTCACGGCGAGGGATTCAGCACGAAGGACTGCGCTGATCAGCGACTTGATGGAGCACGACTACATGATCCACGTTCTGGGGAACTATGGCTACGAGCTCTTGCGTGAAGGTGACATCCGGAAAGCGATAGGGATTTTTTCACTGGTCAAAGAGATGTATCCGACAATGCCGCACGGGTACGATTGTCTCGGCGAAGCGTACATGGAGAACAAAGAGTATGCCCTGGCGCTGGCGAACTATGAGCGCTCGGTCACGATCTATCCGGCCAATGTCAACGGAAGGCAAAGGATTGCGGTGTTGAAGGCGTTGATGAGGTAGGAAAGATAAGGGGTCAGACGTCAGGCGTCAGGCTTCAGGAGTGGGGGCTCGGCGCCAGTTCAGATGCTGGAAATCGTCTCGCCGGCTCAACCTTCCACAATCGGCAATTCAATGAAACGACTGCTCTTCTTGCTATTTCTCAGCGGGATCAGTTTTGACGCCGGCGTATGTCAGAGTGAGTCCGGCCACAACTGCTTCACCATTCTGGTCGGCAGGAAGGCCTCTGCCGACGGCTCGGTCTTCGTTGCCCACAACGAGGACGATCTCAACGACCACAATTTTGTCGACCTCCACAAGGTCCCGCGGATACATCATCCGGCAGGCGAAAAGCAGATCTTCCTGGGGAAGACCGATTCGATCGATGAGGTCGGAGAGACGTTCGCGTACTTCTGGATTACCGGGTCAAAATATGCGGAAGAACAGTATGTGAACGAGTGGGGAGTGGCCATCACCTCGAACAGCAGCCAGTCGAAGGTGCAGAACGGCAACGGCAAGATCGACCATAACCTTCGTCGACTGGTCATCGAGCGGTCGCGGACGGCACGGGAAGCGGTGCACATTGCCGGCGCGATCGTGGAGAAGTACGGCTACGCAAGCTCCGGGAGAATCTATTCCATTGCAGATCCTCAGGAGGCCTGGGTATTTGAAGTCGCCAACGGCAAGCACTGGGTCGCACGTCGTGTCCCCGACGATGAAGTCGCGATCGTTCCGAACTACTATGTGATCGACGATTTTCATCCTGCAGACACGACGCAGTACCTCGCAGCGCCCGACCTCATCGCGTACGCCGCTCAGCAAGGGTGGTACGATCCGGAGAGGGAGACGACATTCAATTTCCGCAAGGTCTACGGTCATACGAACCGGCTCGACGCGACCTGGAACATTGCACGCAAGTGGGTGATTCTCAATCAGTTTTCACCGCAACAGTACGATTACCACGCCGATTTTCCATTTTCGATCAAGCCGAGAACGAAGATCGATGTGCAAATGCTCATCGATGCGCTGGCGAACCATTATGAGAAGACGGTGTTCGCGCAGGGTTCTCTGACTGACCGCGGATCGCCGCACCGTCATAGCGGACTAAGCGTGAGGGACACGATGACGGTCTGCAACGTCTATAATGATTACGCCTGCATCACGCAACTCCGAAGCTGGCTTCCGCCCGGGATCGGGAACGTCCTCTGGATCGCACCACGCTATCCATGTCTTCAGCCGTTCATCCCGTGGTATTACGGCGTGGACACAATATCGTCGGACTACGAAAAGGCCACCTATCAAGAGGCGCTCGAGAATTACAGCAACAAGAACCGGGACTACTTCCATCTGTATCCCGGTCACGCCTGCTGGGTTTTTGACGACTTCGCCAACAAAGCGGATAGCTGCACCAGCAACGAGCGGGAATCACTTCGCGAATGGAAGAAGCGCTTTCAGGCAGAGATCTTCAGAACTGTTACGGCGAAGGAAGGCGACATTCTCCGCCTGTACGAGAACAATCATGAGAAAGCCCTACGCGAGTTGACTGCGTTGAGCAACGGATTTGCAGAGAGAGCCTTGAAAGAAACGAAAGAGAAACTCCAGCGATTCCCGAAGGGGGCGAGCCTGCCGAGCCCCTCATTGCGTCATTCAAAATGAAGCAGCTTCACCCAAGATAGATACGCAACGAGGAATTGGCAGTTGCCAACAGGAAATTTCCAATTCGGAACTTCCAATTGCCAAGTGGGATCCGCTGGCTTGTCAGCGACTGGTGGCTCCTTTTCCGAACGTAGGTCGACCAGACTGGTCGACCTACTGGTGGCCGCTCGCAATTCGAAATCAGGAACCCAAGGAGGAATCGGCACTTGCCAATGTGAAATTCCAAATTCGGAACACGGAATTGGAAATTTCTTGACAAAGAGGATTTCCTTGAACAAAGCTCCCGCAACACCCGAAGATCTTATCGCTCCTTGCGGCATGAACTGCGCCGTCTGCGGCCGCTATCTTGCCCATGTTAACGGTTTGAAGCGAAGCCAATGCATCGGCTGTCGGCCGAGGGCGAAGAAGTGCACATACCTCTTCCGGGATTGTGGAGGCCCCAGGGACAGCGCTGGACGGAAGGCCAGGTTCTGTTTTGCGTGCCGGCAGTATCCATGCGAGCGCATCGACCACATGGACAAGCGATACAGAACGCACTACGGGATGAGCGTGAAGGAGAACCTCGAGCAGATCAGGGAGAAGGGACTCCGGAGCTTCCTTCGAGCGCAATACAAGAAGTACCGCTGTTCGACCTGTTCCGGATTGATCTCCACCCACAACGGGAAGTGTTTCCAGTGCGAGCCGATCACGGCGCTTGTGGAGAAAGGCGCTGCCGAATTGCGGTTGGCGGAAAAAAACAGGCGAGCCAGGTAGGCCGGGCACGATCTCGCCAATATCTTCCAATCCCGAGTCCTGTGAAGTCAGGAATTGACAACTATTGTGGAACAGAGCACCCCAACAGTAAGCAAACGAAGATAGTTAATGAAGTTGAAAGTGCGATAGACGTGGTCTATATTCCGTGATGGTGGCACATATCTCATGATGAGCGAGAAAGCCGATGATACCCAGAAACCATCGTTTCCTGACGACAGCCCTGATTGTCAGTATGATTTCCATCCATTGTGAGGGAGCAACGAACGACATGTCAACGAATGAGCACTGGCTCAAGGTATCGGGAGATCAGATCGTCAACCAGAAGGGAGAGACGGTCTACCTGCGAGGTTTCGGACTGGGGGGAATGCTGCACATGGAGAATTTCATTGACGGCTACCCCGACAACGAGCAGTCCATGCGAGAAGGGATGCTCGAGGTGCTGGGGCAGGAGAAATACGACCTGTACTTCGATCAATTCCTGAAAAGCTATTTCACCGAACCCGACGCCGCATACATCCAGAGCCTGGGACTGAACCTGGTGCGCATTCCGATCAACTACCGTCTTTTTGAAGACGACATGAATCCCGGTGTCATCAAGGAGCAGGCATTCGCTTACCTTGACAGCGTGATTGACCTGTGTGCCCGGCACCAGATCTATACCATCATCGATCTGCATGCGCTGCCGGGATGTCAGAACCAGCACTGGCATAGCGACAATCCCACGCATAAGGCAATGCTCTGGGAGTACAAGGACTTTCAGGACAGGGCGGTCCGCCTGTGGGAAGCTCTCGCGGCGCATTACAAAGACCAGCCATGGGTCGCCGGTTACGATCTGATCAATGAACCGGCAGACCCGACCGGCAAGAAGGTCTATCCCTTCTACCGACGCCTGTACGACGCCATCCGCAAGATCGACCCGCGCCACATCATGTTTCTTGAAGGCAATAGTTATGCCGTGGATTTCAGTATGTTCACGGAAGTCTGGGACAATGTCGTCTATACCAATCACGACTACGCAGTACCGGGCTTCATCAACGGCGGTGACTATCCCGGCGATACCAGGGGAAAGTTTTACGACAAGGACGCCCTGGAGCGCGATTTCCTTAAGAGGAGCGAGTTCATGTTCACCCGCCACGTTCCTCTCTGGGTAGGTGAGTTCGGCCCCGTGTATACAGGCGACCCTAAAAAGGATGAGATGCGGTACCAGATCCTGAAGGATCAATTGGCATATTATCGCAAGTACAAGGTCAGCTGGTGCATCTGGCTGTACAAGGACCTTGGGTTGCAGGCCGTCATCCATCAGAACGCGAATACCCCATACATGAAACTCGTCGCATCGTTTCTGAGAAAGAAAGACTCCCTCGGGGCCGATGCCTGGGGATCGACCGACAAGAACATCCGGCAGGTGATGACGCCGCTGGAAGAACTCTTCAAGAAGGAATTCCCCGACTACGTTCCGTATCCGTCCGGTTCGCAGTCCCAGATCAGCCTCCTGGTACGGCATATTCTCATCGCGGAAGCGCTGTTGCCGGAATACTGCAGGTTGTTCAAAGGTCTTTCGAACGAAGAAATTGTCGCGCTCGCCCGGTCATTTCGTTTTGAGAATTATGTGAAGCGGGAACGGCTGGAGAATATTCTGACGGGGAGGGAAAAGTAGTGTCGTGAAGGCAGGACTCTTCGTTCTCGATTCCTCGTTGCGTTTTTTTCCCGCCCAAACGCACATTCCTCAGCGCTCTCAGGCTTCCGGCTGAGTCAAGTGCGCCATGCGATATTGCAGCAGTGAAGCGCCACGATTGAAAGGAATCAGCCATGAGTTTCCGGATCATCGCAATCATCACCGCAGCCGTTGCACTCGCACTCGGTTGTGGCTATATCCTCGTCGGGGATCTCGTCGTCGGTCGCTGGCAAATCCAGCTTACCGACGGCGTGCTTCTCCTTGGCAAACGCATTGGCGCCCTCTATCTTGGCTTATCGGTGATGTTTTTTCTCGCCAGATCTGCGCCGGTGTCTGTTACCCGCACCGCTTTAAGTACCGGAACAGCGGTTGCGTTGTCGGTCCTGGTTCTCCTTGGTCTCTACGAGCTCGCCGCCGGACATGTCGGACCGGGCATTCTAGTGAGCGTCGCAATTGAGTTCGCTCTCGCGATCGCATACATCCGAATTCTCTACACTGAGCGAAAAACAGCGGTAATTGGCTAACTGCACATTCGACCGCCAGGTTTTTTACGGGCAGCGGCGGCAAACGATTTCTATTCTCTCAGGAAGATATCGACGATGAACAGATTGGGCCACGCACTGATCGCAACCGCAATAATCTTCAGCATTTCTTTTGGGGGACACGCCCTTGCGCAAAATCCGGGGAAGACATGGATGCAATATGCCACCCCGGAGGAAGCGGGCTTTTCATCCGGGAAACTGAAGGCTGTCGAGGACCTCTACCAAAAGAACGCTGCCTCCGCTCTTCTTGTCGTTTACGACGGCAACGTCTTGATCTCGAAAGGGGAAATTACCCGGCGCTATGATACCCATTCCATGCGAAAGAGCCTCATCAGCGCGCTCTACGGTATCTACAGCGAGAGAGGAACGATCGATATCCACAAGACGCTGAAGGAGATCGGCATTGATGATACCATGAAGCTGACCGAAGTGGAACGCTCAGCCACAATCCAGGATCTCTTGAAAGCGAGGTCCGGGATATACATCCCGGCATTCGGTGAAGCCAAAAGCATGGCAAATTCCAGACCCGCGCGAGGAAGTCATCCGCCGAATACATTCTTCTACTATAATAATTGGGACTTCAACGTCCTTGGAGCGATTTTCCAGAAGGTCACCGGAACAAACCTGTTTGAAGCATTCGATGCGTCCCTGGCCCAGCCTCTCGAGATGGAAGATTTCCGACCGATCGATGGGAGATTCTGGCGCGACACGACGCGGCAGACCATCTATCCCAAATATGACATCAAGATGTCGGCGAGAGACCTTGCGCGATTCGGGACGCTCTATTGTAATGGCGGTTCGTGGAACAGTCAGCAGGTGATTTCGAAGGAGTGGATCACAGAGAGTTTCACGCCATATTCGGCCACGAACGATGTGGCCCCTGGCGGAGGATACGGCTACTTGTGGTGGACGGAAGTTCTTGACGACAGCATAGCGATGTCCATGGCGCTCGGATGGGGAGGACATGTGTTGGCAGTCGTCCCGCAATACAAGCTTGTTCTCGTGCAACGCCACGATACATTCGCCGGTTCGGGTGGCGACACGAGAACCGGGCTTTACGTTCGATTGGTGATCGCCGCGCGGACCCTGGCGCCAGCCGCATCGCCGAAACTCGTTCCTCTTGAAGCGAAAGCAGACGAAGGGAATTACCGTGAACTCTCCGAGTCGGGTTTGCGGAAGTACGAACAAGAGTTCTTTCTGAATGGAAGGACCAGGACGATACGCTACGGAAAGTACGGATTGGTGTTCGATGAGTGGTATGTGCTACACCCGATTTCCGATACTCAGTTCTTCATTGAAGACTTCGGCAAGTGTGCCTATTTCAGGTTCGAAAATGGCAGGCCTGTTTTTGATAGAATTCAATAACGAATATTTATCCGAAATTGCCTGCAAGCAAGCCTTCTTTGTGCACCACGTTTCACAGAAGTCAAGGCGCAAAAATGACTAAACGAAGGACGCTCGTCGTGTCAGCGGCATTCGCCTTCAGGGGAAGGGGGCCTGTCCCTGACCTGTCCCCGGAAATCGCATAAGCTGTCCGCTGTCGGCCGGCTACTGTACTACGAACTCCACCATCGCATTTGTTCCCAGATTTTGCGTCTTGTCCTGCGTTGCCCCGCCATAGCTCACCCGGAACGTCAGGTTCGCCGGGAGGAGCTCCTTCGTGATCGTGCCGTTCACCGTCTGGCCGATTTGCCGCCACGCTCCCGCGTAGTAGCTGACCGTTGCGCCGCTCACCGGCTGGTTTTGCGTGTTCTTCACGTCGATCGTACAGAGCACTTTGGAGAAGCTCACGGTGGCGTTGGCCGAGAGATCCTGCGCCTTATCGATCGATACGTAATCGCTGGTCATGCGGAAGGAATAGTTTCTCGGGAGGAGTTCCTTCGTGGCGGAGCCGCTGGAGGTCGTTCCGAAGGGCCTCCACGCTCCCGCATAATACTGTACAGTCCCTCCATCAATCGGGGACCCTTGACTATTCTGCAGGAGAGCCGTCGCCTTGACCGTCTGGAAGACCACCGTCGGGTTTGCGGCGATTTCCTGCTGCTTGTCGTTGCCTCCGGAGGCATACGTCATGCGGAAGCTGTACGTGCCGGGGAGGAGATCCTTCGCTGCCACGCCGTTGGAGGTTGTCCCGAACTCCCGCCAGGCGCCGGCGTAGTACTGCACGGTGCCGGTATCGAGAGGATTGCCGAAGCTGTCTTGCAGTCTCGCGCTGACGTTCGTTGTTTGGAACACCACCGGTCCGCCCGAGACGGGGACGTTCTGTTTCGTCTGAGACCCGTAGGCATAGGTCATGCGGAGGCTCACGGTGGTCTGTGTGGTATTCACCGTGAACGTGCCGTCGCCGTTGCTCGTGGCGGCTTTCCAGGTGCCTTCGTAGTACTGGAGCGTGCCGGTGGTTAAAAGAGTGCCGACACTGTTCAAGAGTCTCACCGCGAGGCCAGTGGGGTGCGTTGGTAAGTGATTGAGTAAATATTCGCTATTGAAATGAAGGAGAGCGTATGCTTCGCTTGAGAGATATGCGGAGCTGTCTTGCCTGACATCGTCGAGAATTTGATGCAGCGTTGAACTCGTTACCGAGTAGTTCCCCTGCTCAATGGCTGTCTTGGCTGACGTCAGGCTGGTAGTATACTTGTCAGCGATTGACTGGCTCCTTATCCAGCCAAGATCCTTTGACGTTGCGACCATTCCTACGAGCGAATCCACCATTTCAGGCAGGGGCATCGACAACATCCCGGAATCCGGACCAACCGCTCTCATAATCACCGAGTTCGTCCGCAGATCCTCCTGAACAGCGTCCTGGTCAGCATTTTCTACTGGGTCTCCATTCAGGCCCTGTGTATAGCACACGAGTATCTTCGGAAGTCCGCTGGAGAGGATCGTCAAACCACTCTGTGTTGCACCCGGCAGCACTGAATTGACCTGATCGGCCATTGGACTCCACTGGTACCCAAGTGCGTCTGCATATCCTATCCAGTCTTTTGGGCGACGGATCTGAATCCCTTCTCGCACCCTGCACCAAAAAACGGCACAGCTGATTGGCTGCAGACTCGCGGCATCATTGGTAATGGCATAGTCGTACTGATACAATGAATCCGCAATCCGGCTGACTTTCGTTTCAATGTGGCCCGAGAATTTGTTCGTGGGATAGAATGACCATCGTGTGGGCTGCGGCACGGAGGCCCACGGCCCAAATGCGCTCCCGTCCCATCCATGCGTCACCAGCGAGTCGTTATCCGTGGTCTGTGCTTCGAGAAATCCGTCCCCTCGGATGTCCACAAACCGGAACAGCCACGAGGAATAGATCATCGAGCGACTACGGCTATCGAGTGCGTTTGCGACAGTTCCGTGCACACCGTCCCACCGAAAGAACCAGTATGCTTTCGACTCGCCTCCCGTATTCCAGCCAACAACAATTACAACAGAATGATCCCGGAGGGCATTGCAGACCCAATCGACAGACCCATAGGGACCATAAGCAGCGTCGGTCATGACTGTGTCGGAATTCCAGAGCATCTGATTGTTTCGGAGAACGGCGAGGAGGCCTTTGCCACCGACCTTGCCGACCATCAAATAGCATCCATGCAGCAAGCCTTCGGGATCCTCAATGTGGCCGTCGGCAACCTTCATGCTTCTCATCGAGCGGTCAACGTTGATGAGGTCCTCCAACTCAGCTCTCGGACCATAATGGGAGTTGAGAAGTGCCTGAGCTGCGGACCAATCCTGTCCGGTCACCCCCGGCACCTGAGCAAACAGGAGACTGTAACCTGCAAGAGCCGCCCCACAAAACAACGTAATGAGCCTCATCATGGGATCCCTCATTAGTCACTTCGCTGGCCAATAGAGTTGGTGCATCCGTGTGAAGACGTCATCTGCATAGGCTTGATTGCCATTCCCGCTGTTCTGGTTCCAGAGGGCCACGGTCCGGTGAAGCCCGGCGTCAAGTCCACCGCTCCAATTGTTGTCGGACGAACTATTCGTAACCGCCTCGGCCAGAAGGTCAGAATAGTGTTTCATCGCGAAATCGAAAAACACTGAATTGTCATTAAGCCTTTCAGGGGGCCATTGCGAATCGTTGGGATCCGTCCCCCATGGGTAGTTGTCCTCTGAAACCGCAAGGGTGAACATCCTCTGCAGGAGCCCATAGGAACTTGCGATTCGTGTCTGCGCAAAGTTGCTGTCGAGACCAGTGTGGTACTTAGTTTTTAGGTGGTGAATGAACTCCAGCCTGACAGAATCAATTCTCTCGGGCGTCAATCCTCCTTGCAGATCTTGCTTCCGCTTCAGGAAGTTGTTGTATTCCTTCTGGACTGCTGTGTAACCGAGGCTTTTAAAGTCCATTTTACCATCCGACTTCCTTATCCCATAGAGATCTCCACCGGGATGGACTTCCTCCAAGCCAGAGTATTGCTGAACGTACCACCAAACTGTGTGGGGCTCGGTAGGGTAGCTGAAGTAAAGTACATTCGCATGGTTAGGGATAGATACGACGCCCATGTTCCCGCTCTCGTCGACAAATCCTTGATTTGCATTCCAGTAGCCGTACCTGCGTTGAATCTCGGCCTGTGTTGTGAACGGTTCATATCGGTAGCTCGGGTGGAAGCGGACAGCTTCTTTCGAGATGTGCGCCTTCAGGAGTTGTGGCGGGAAACCGTATTTTCCGCCGACTGCTATGCAGAGAGAATCAATGTTGCATTGTCCTGCGATTCCCGGTGCCAGATGAGAAGAATTGCCGAGAAGTGATGGCTTCACAACATTCACCGTGTCGAGAAAGGTCTGCGCACCATCCGATGCTGTCAGCGTTACACTGTATTGGTGCTCGCTATCCCAATATCTTCCGACAAGCCTGATATACCCTTTGGGAAGAACGTTATTCTTATCATCCTGTTTCTCCCAGTAAACACCGATCTTTGGCCCCGAGACTCTTGAGACCGGGTCCGCTCCCCATGCGTTCTCTGCTATTTGATTAAGCGTAGGACCCATGGGTACTTCCTGGATCAGCAATCTCGAGCCGTCAAGGGAATAGACGGCACGAACATACTTCGTTTCGCCAAGAAGGATGTCCATATGAGAGGAAGCTGTTGCTTGTGGTGTTAGACATTCAAAGCCACCTGCTTGCTGCAGACTAGCCAACACCGTTTTTATCCGATCGCTGCGCGTCTTGGCAGGGCTCCGCTGCACCTTTGGACTTGGCGGTTCGCTGGGTACCGCTGTGATGGTCGAATGTACGCCAAGGTAGTACCCTTCGATGAATCGGATCGGTTGCGGGACGCCGGTGAACGATGTGGCAGTGTCACCGATTGCAGACAAGAGTGTTCCGAACTCCTCTCCTTCGGTGATACTGACGTCGAAGAGTTGTTCGGGTAGATACGGTATTTCGCTCCCGTCCGGCCGAACCTGGGTGATCACCACCAGAGCTGTATCCCCTGATAACACGCGGATTCGTAATAGTAGTCATTCAGGGAAACAGGCTTGTACTCATTTCAGGGCGAAATGACCACGTGTTCCCGAATTGTTACCTGTGCACGCGCATCGAATCTCACATGAAGCATAATGAGAAGAGCTGACGCACACAAGAGGGCGTGGATGGAGGTATTGAACTTCGGGTCTCTCAATTCGTGCAAGTTCGTCAGGCAAGTGCCCAACCAGCCTGCAGGCAGGTTTCAGCCTACGCGCGGGGTGGTTGGCAATTTCAAGTTCCGAAATCCCACAATCCTGACTCCGGTGGGATCAGGATTCGACATGTTTTGAGAAATAGATACTCCCCGACCGTGCTCAACGATTGACAATCTCCGCACGCGAAGGTACATTATTTGCAAGAGCATCGTCAGGTAGAAGGGAACGCCTCTTTCGGTGGAGCGAGGGAGGCCTTTTTGCTTTTATGCTGGGCGGGAACATTGGAAATTCCTTGTTCCGAATTTCAAAATCCCAGTTGCCCAATCAGAATTCCCGTAGGGGGTGAGCTTGTCGAACCCCCTCATTACGCTCAGGCCCATCGCTCAAGATTGAACTCATCCCCCGCCTGCGTCCGCCTCCGGCTGACTTCGGCGGGCAGGCCCGTCCCCTTCTTCCGCCTCCGCTTGATCAACGGCGAGGAAATCCGGCGGGATCTTCGACTTATAAAGAGAAGGGGGGTAGCATCTCCTTTTGGATCGTTGCCATCGTTCCCCCTCTCTTTCTAAGTCGAAGACCTCGCCGTTTTCTGGCGGGAGAGGGGGGTAGGCTTGCACGCCGGAGTCCGAAGGACGAAGGCGTGGGGTGAGTTCGACGAGATCGTTCGCGAACGCGTGCAGGTTGAAATCTCCCGCTGCTTTGATCGTCGAACGGAGAGGATGGGGGATAAAAAAGGAACGCAACGCGATACCGTAGAAGTTGAGTGCAACGCATGCCGCATTTGAGGGTCTACTTGTATGCCATCGACACCGGAAAGTACCGACTTTTCCAAACTCATCCCTGAACTCAAGGACTGGAACGAGGGCAAGGGAATTGATATTCAAGACTGGATTTGGGCGGTAAGTTCTCTGGAACACGCCGTCGGCATTGGCTCGCTGTTTTGGCCTGCTTTTGTCGAGCATGACGGCGCCGTCTTTCTCGCCCTGGGCTTTACCCCAAAGGCATATAACGATTTCATGGGGCAGACTGAAAGGGGCAAGCGAGCAGTCGAAGAGGTCCTCAACCATCGGCACATCTCGGATCTGTTTCGGTGGAGCACGCCACCGAAGCATGAGATGCTAATTCATGTTGGGCGGCTCATGAAAGAGATGTGGGAATGCAAACTCAAAAGGGATTTTCCCGGCAAATCCTTCACCGTGAGCTTTCCGGAGCAGGAGTCAGATGACCCCTTGGCCTATGAGGTCACTTTTTTTCAAAATGAGTGATGGCGTGCGGAGGGCCTCCAAGAACGCGAACGCGACACGCGATCATGAGGTCAGGCAAGGGGAAAGCGGAATCCGGCAAAAGTGAGCGGGTCCGGAGCAGGTTTGAAGCAGGCCGTAAATCACACAAAGGGAAAACAAATAATGACCATACGAACGACACTATACTTGTCGGCTACATTGGCACTTGGACTCCTGGCAGCTACGACCGTTTCGCACGCTCAGTCCAGCAATAGTTCCGCCCCACCGGAAGTGCGGAAGGCAATACTCGCCCGACTCGCCGAGATCCAGACCGCCGCAGAATCCCTTGACGCAGACAAGGTGTTCAGTTACGTGCTGGAAAACAACGAAGGCGCACTTGCGCAAAACGGAAAACTCTTTCTCACGCGCAAAGAGGCGCTGGAGTCCACGAAGCAGGGGTTTCAAGCGCTTCGAAGCATCGGGTATCAGATGGACGAGCAGCGAATCACCTTGCTCTCTCCAACCGTCGCCCTCGCCACGGGAGAAGGTGCCTCCACAGTGACCACCGCCGACGGCAGAACGTTCACAAATCGGTTTGCGCAGTCGGTCGTCTTTGTCTTTGCCGACGGGCAATGGAAGGTCTTCCATTCTCATCGGTCGATTCCGCGGGGATAGTCCTTCGACTCGTTTAGAGGCCGAATGAGGAATTCGGAATTCTCAATGCGGATGTGGGAATTCGGAACACGGAATAAGGAATGGGCAGAGAGCATGCGAGAAGGAGGCCTGTCCCCGACCTGTCCCATAGCGCCTAGGCCCATTGGACGAGATAGAAACACAACTCGAAATGGGCAATGGCGATTGGGGAAGTGGGGGTTCGACAGGTCCGGCAGAGGATTGTCTGCTCACCCGCTAGCACGAATTCGGAACGTGTAATTGCCAAGTCGGAGCCGCACGTCCGTCAATGAGAGGCGGCTGTCATTGTTGTCTGACAGACGCGGTTGGAAATTTCAAGTTCCGAACTACCGAAGGGGGTGAGCCGATCCGGTAGGATCGGTCGAACCCCAAAATGTCCATTGCCCATTCCGAGTTCCGAGTTAAGTTTTTACACAAGCCTTGAGGGGATGATCTGACCTCACACGGTTGCCGTTATTTCGCAGCAGTTGTCTTTGCAGAGGGGCAATGGAAGGTCTTCCATTCGCATCGGTCGTTTCCCCGGGCGAACTGAGTGGTGGGGACCAAGCCGGATGAAGGTTCGGAGTCTGATGGGCGGGATGATGAGCAGAGCTGCCCCAGAAGATGAAGGTCAAACACACAATGCTCAGCGACCTCAGACCGCCGGCTGAGCAAAGCACGCAATGCGATGTTGCAGTAGTTAGGCGCAAGCACGCCAGCAAACAATTAGGACCGCACGTGAATATCCGCTCTTCCAATAGTCGCCGCCTCACGCTTTTTGCTTTTCCTTTATCGGCTCAGGCGTCTCACTCACTATCACTGGAGGTCTCTCATGATCGGCGCCCTTCTCGCCCAAAAGGCTGTCCGCAGTGCCTATCGAGCTCTCAGTAACCATGATCTTAACGGTTTCATGTCCGCGTGGCATGACGATGGTGTTTTCATCTACCCTGGCGAGATGTGGGCCAGCGGCACATTCACCGGCAAGCCTGCGGTGTCTGAGTGGTGTCGCAAGTTCTTGGAGCAGTATCCGAAGATCAACTTCGACGTCCAGCAGATTTGTGCCGAGAACATTTTTGCCATGAGTGGCACCAATGTCATGACGGCTCACTGGAAGGTATTCCTCACGAACCGCATGAGTCGTGTCGGCCAGAACAGCGGTGTCAGTGTCATCACACTGATCGGCGGCAAAGTTGTCCAGGTGAAGGATTTCGTCTTTGATCTGGGCGAGAACTTCAGGCTTGGTTGGGGTGCTGACTAAACAACCGAGGGGCGTGCCTGCGCCTAACAGCATCAAGCCCGACGCTCGCACATCAAATAAGGCAGTGTAAAACCTGGGGGATGCACACGGAAAGTGCTCGCTCAATCCCGCTTGAGCGGGATGCGTAGTGGCGGCGAAACGTTATGCGTCATGGCCGGCCGCATTAGAAGTTCACGCCATCTCAGCGGCATATTCTGTCTGTAAGAATAGGATAGTACCGATGAAAGATCCTTTGCGCGTAAGTTTGAGGGCAGTGCTCTTGAATAATCGACGATTCTTGAGAGATGTTTTCAATTTGAGCGAAAATCAATTCCTGAAAGAGATGTCGACGATTGAGCCATCAAGAGCTTTCAAGGCTTGGTCGAAATCAACACAGACCGCTGACTCCAACACGCGCTGGGACAGCTCGAATCCGACGTATGGTTGGTGTGCGCAGATGACAAGATTCCTCAAAGAATATCATTTGATTCCTGCGGGCTTTGTTGCGTATTGTGATAACGACAAGGCTCACTACTATTTCATAAACGAAGAAAATGAGGTTATCGATTTGACTATCTACCAAGCACGATATTCCAATCCCAACGAGCTCATCGAGTATGATTTCAACAAGGCGAGATTCAACCCTGTCAGCACAACATCTTCAAAAGACGCTATGCGATTGTACGATCATTTCAAAGAGTACATTCAACCGATCACCCCGCATCAAATACGGCGGCCGGCCACGAACGCATAACACGCCGCACCACGTTGCGCACTCATCTGCAGAGGCGAGGTTAGAACGCAGCTTGGCGTGATAAGTTATGTGCGCTCAACGGCTCGCACAATTGATACATAAGCTAATGTGCTCGCCGCTGCGTGGTGCGGCGAGACGTTAGCCGCAAACGGCTGCCACTTATATGATCAGGACAACACCACATATTGGACGCATCGTCGTCATTATTTGCACCCTTTTAGCTCTCGTAGCATTCGTGTTTCCAGATTCTTGGCCTATCCAGCGCCTGGACAGCATATCAACGGTCCTTTTGGCCTTGCTCACGGGGGCCTACGTATTCTTCACATACAAAATTCTAGACTCCACACGACCCCAACCGCACGTGTTTGTGAGTCTGCCATCGGAACAGATGGATATCTTCTTGTCTCTCAAGAACATTGGTAATCGACCCGCTTATGATGTGCAGATTACGGTGGATCCCTCATTGGATGTCATCGCCCCCTCTGAAGCATTCAAAGGAGCTTCATCACCGATGCTCAGGCAGACTTTTCTGCCTCCGGGAACAGAGATCAGAAACTTCGTTTCCTCAAGTGTTCAGGTACTGAGTGAAAAAGGTGTTACTACCAAGTTCAAGATTGACATCAAATACAGGGATGTCAATTTTCGTCGCTACTCGGACTCGTATGAGATCGATGTTGCCTCTTATGTTTATGAGAAGAGGTTTCTCAGCTACGATACTGTGTATCATCTGAACGAAATCTCCAAGACCCTGACAAATATCAACGAATGCCTCGACAAGATTCGGCAGCCGCCCGCGGCTAACACGCCCAACAACGACGTTCACGTCATCTCGAAAAGCAGAGGTGACTCAAAGGCTGGCAAAACGAAAAGAGCTCGCTCAACCCCGCGCCGGATCTGAGACTAAAACAGATCATTCGCAATCACCGGCACGGGGTTGCGTTGTTGGGCGAGACGTTATACGCTACATCGTGCGCTGTTTACATTTTGGAACACAAACCGTGGCTACTTACTTACGGGAGGCAAGCATGGCGTGGCTCTGGTCATCTTGGCATGAGTTCATCGAAAGAGTCAACCCCAATAGTGTCACCAATCCAGCAAGCCTCAGGGCCACGCTTCACGATTCTTGGTTTGAAACCGAAGAGAGACTATTCAAGGCCGGCCAAAAGATAAACAATGCTTTGCAGTCACTTTTTGAGCTTGGGTTCACGGGGAAGGACGAAAACCAACCACCCAGTGGCGACGAGATTGAGCACACGGCCTACCACCTGGTAGAAGACATCGTCTACGCTGGAGAGGAACTCTTGCTTTGTCATGAGCGTCTTGCGGTTAGCGATGCCGCGTACGGGTTTCTTCATTCACATGACATCCTTGAGCACTGGGATCGCTACAGCCGCACCCGCAGGATCCCAAGAGAAGTCGATCAACTTGTCAAAGATGTCAACGAGCTGTTATCAGGCTTTCAGCAAATGGTCGAAAGTGACAACCGTCTCATTGTCCAGAACCTTGACCTACCGGAAGAACTCAAGGTGGAGTTCACATTGGCGCGAAACCTATTTTCAGTAGGTTTTGATGATGTTGGTCTGCTGATCGCGGGGCGTGCATTTGAAGGAGTTCTCCGATCGATAGCCAATCAAAGGAAAATAGTTATCGTGGCGAAGGGAGTTACGACTCCTGGAAGGGAAGCCGATTTCAACGACCTAATTGAGGCTCTGTACCGAATTCGATGGCGAGCTAATGGTTTGCGCCTCATTAGTTCCGACACGAGGGCACTTCTTCACTATTTGAGAACAATGCGAAACGAAGGAGCTCATGGCGGCAGTCAACTTCGCAAGCCTCTTGTGAGCCCCCGAGAGACAGCTATCATTGTCGCAGAGACGGCAAACAGGCTCTGGAAAGAAATCACCCAGACGCGCGCAAGGATTGATACTTCGAAGGTCGATAAGACTTGGTAATCGTTTGATGTAGTCACGGTGCAGCGTATAGCAACCGGCACCACGGCGCTCGCTCAATTGTAAAGGTAACCCTGAGGCAGGAAAGCGCAACATAGGGAGCTCGCTCAAGGCGGCCTCATTCATGCCAAAACAGAAAGAGCATTGTTGGCGGCCTTGCGTGGTGCCTGAACGTTATGCGTCATGCACGACGGCTCGAAGCAAGTTCCGTCAAGCTTTGTCAAGTAAACTCGGGGATGGTCAATATGTCAAGTCGTAAGAAGATACCAATCGACGTCGAGACTCAGGTTCTGGTCCTGAGCCGAAGGCGATGTGCTCTCTGTTTCGCCATTGACCAGGTTCAAGATGAGCAGAGAGGCCAAATTGCCCATATAGATCAGAATCCGTCGAATGACTCGCTTGAAAACCTTGTGTTTCTTTGCCTGGACCATCACGACGCTTATGATTCATCGACAAGTCAGTCCAAGGGCTACACACAAGATGAACTGAAACACTATCGCGATGAGCTTTACTCCACGTTTCGTCCGAAAGGTGTCATTTCCAGAGAAATTGGACGCTCACGACTTCACAAGAAGCGCTATTTCAGCGAGGATACCTTCAAATATGTCTGGGACGACACGTACTTCCTAGTTGCAGCCGGTCTCGTTCCCGAAGGCGACATCATCCCAGAGATTCTTGCGATGTACTCTCCTGACTACGACATGAGGACCATCCGACCGATTGTCACTATCATAGTAAACGGACTCCTAGAGCAGCACAAGAAGAACCAAGCCTTATGGCCTCAAGTCACGGATTGTGATCGACTCGACGCTGCTTTCGCCGAGCTCGACAGAAACGGTATAATCTGTAGGCAAGATTTCGCTGACTGTCTATCGTGCGGGTATGCACAGATCTGGGGTGAACTCAAGAAAGTGAAACAGGCAGGCAAAACCGTTCGTGGCTTTGCTTTCTTTCACCAACAAGACACGGAACACGCGGTCCTGCACGGAGGCATTCACCTCGGATACGGTTCGCTCGTAGACGATGAAAAAGCTGATCTCACTATCGCGGGCGAAGTCGCCGACACTCTCCGGCAATACGGGTTTCGAGTCAACTGGACCAACAACATCAAACAACGCATCGGCGTGGAACTTGACTGGAAAAGAAGGCGATGATCTTGATTGCCATGCGGGCACGCCGCCGTGCACGAATGAATAACAAACAGCGGCACGACGCCCACATCATTTGCAGAGGCTAGGAATCGCCGGGGAAGTCCACGGAAAGGGGTTCGCTCATCCTGCTTGCGCGGGATGCCTGTGGCCTCGGGCGCTATGCGCCACTGGTGTCATGAGAACAAATGCCTCAGGAAATCAAAATAAGGTTTGGGACATACAAACAATTGCCAGTCACTCGTGCTGGGCTTGACTTTCTGTTCGACTTCACGGCGGTTGACTCGAAGTATCTTGGTGCGCCTGAGGAGTTTAGAATGGTCGAGCCTTATCACCTGGTGGTTGGCATCTCCTACACTCTACAATCAATGTGGGGCCTGCAGGGCTTGCCCCTTGTAAAGACCCTATTCGAGCTTGGCAGGCGTCATCTTGTCGAGAAAGTTAAGGATGGCACACTGACTTCGATGGTTGAATTGCAGCTTGCTACTTCAAACGCTACCAATCAGGCACCGTTCGACACCAGCCGCATTCCCAACCCAGAGGGAGTTGAGGTGACTGTTCCTATAGAAGAGCCGAACCTTTCTGACAATCGAGAAGGCCTTCAGGTAGGAGGTAGGATTGTCGATACCCTTGACAACATCAATGCGGTCTTTCACGATCGTTTCGGTCACCTACTGTTTGTTCCTCAAGAGTTTCGTGCAACACTAGAGTTGGTAAGGCCGGCCAACAACAAAGAAGAATACATCGTTCGAGTCATTTCGTTGGCACAACTGATAGACAGACTTAATCAGTCTGAGCTGCGCAAGCTGACAGACGAGAATGATTGTCAAGTGAAATCAATTTCCCTTCTGGAAGGGTTTATGAAATCGCTTGGCGGTAAGCCTGAGCCTGCGATTCCAATCCTACGTTCTCTAGTCCGGCTGCGGGTAGCCTATCCCGTACACACCGATACTGCCGATGGCGTTCGAGAAGCACACAAGTTCTTAGGCATTGGTTATCCGGTGAGCGATTTCCGAGCAGCGTGGCTCACTTTGCTGAATCAGTTTCTAAAAGCCCTGCAACAAATCAAAGATGCAGTCGAAAATGATAAAAGGCAGGACGCCAGCGGCGCGTAGCAACCGACCACACGCCGCTCGCATCATTTGGCAAGGCGATGTTGAACCAAAGTTGACATCGAAATTAAGCTCGCTCAAGGCCGCGCTCTTCTATGTCAAGAAAGCCAAGAGCATTGTGCATGGCCTTGCGTGTGGCCTAAGCATTATGCGCAATAAGCCGCAAAAGGCTAAAAATGGTTCAAGATAACGCTCTGAACATCTACACCGATGGCTCTTCTTACTCATCTCCCCGAGTCGGCGGGATTGGGATTCGATTCATCTGCGTCGATCGCCTTGGAAACGAGACTTTCATCAAGGATCTTACCTGCCCAGGCTATGAGGGAGCCACTAACATCCAGATGGAGCTCCTCGCCTGCATCACGGGAGTAGAGGAGGCGATTTCGCAAGACTACATTCTAGATGTCGGCAAAATCGTCATTCACACGGACTGCTTGCATATAAAGGACAATTATCCACGCGCGCTCTGGACTTGGCAGAAATCGGGTTGGCGCAACAGGCATGGAAAGCCGGTCGCCAACGCTGAACTTTGGAAGCGACTTCTCAAACTCGTCAAGCGGCTCTATTCTGGTCGCAAGACATTTGAAATTCGTTGGGTTCGTTGTCATTCAACCGATGCACACAACAAGGCCGTGGATAAGCTGGCGAAACAATCGGCAAAGTCGGCATCCAATCCAGCCCTTACAGTGGTTCAGGTCAGACGAAAACTCTCACAGAAGCGGACAGTCGTCGGTAGTGTGGCCATGAAGGGCCAACGCTTGTTGATCCGAATTGTTACCGCTGAGTACCTCCGCGTTCAGAAGACCAACAAGTATCGGTACGAGGTGATGTCGAAGCACAGCAAGTACTATCAATGTGTCGATACCATCTTCGGTGAAATGGATCTCCGTGGCGCTCATACCTATCTCATCAGCGTGAACAGGAACCAGGAGAATCCTACCATCATCAAAGTGCACAAAGAAATCCTGCGGGAAGTGGTACCATCGCAATAGAAGGCCTACTGCGGACAACAAACTGCAAACCGGCGCTCGCCAAAGGGTTCCGCCAGAAAACGGCGGACGCAAGTAACTTGGAAGCATGGCAGGTTTGCACGCTCGAATGAGCGACACTCACCCCTGAATTTGTTCGGTCGGTCAGGCTGCCGGAGCGAACTGCAGGCGGGTAGACTCGCACACTGGATAGGTGGAGTTGAAACAAGGGTTGGCTAAATGTGAAGTGCCCGCCCGACCGAACGGAGCAATCCCAGGGATTCGGTTTGGCTAAACGCTATGTGAAATGCTGGCGATTGGAGAACTCAATAGAAAGCGAGGCAATGACGCGATGAATTTATCACTCAAGCCGAATCCGCTGATTGCTGTTTGGTTGCCTGGTTTTGCCGCGGTGCTTGCAATTATGTTTGTTGACCAGAAAGAATCTCCCTTCGTAGGCCAAATTCCTGACATCGGTCCGACGCTGAATCTGATCGCACTTGCTGTATTTGGTTTCGTAATAGGGAATTTTCTCGATGCGGTCCGAGACGCACTTGAGTGGGCGTTCGATAGGTTGCAGCCTATCAACTGGAATTTCTTTGTTTCCGGATCCAAAGAGCAATTGGGGAACCTTGAAGAATGGTTTTACACATGGTACGAGTTGGATATGAATCTACTTCTTGGAATACTTCTATTCATTATCCTTCGATGGAGATCAATGTCAACGGAGGGGTACCTGCCAATCCTCGGCCTCGTCATCTTTTTCATATCACTTTCAGTCTCGGCGGCAATGATGAGATCAGAAGTGAAACGTCAAATAGATAGGATATACCATGACTAAGAAGCGAAAGAACAGACTTCCTCACTTTGGTGTCTGCACGCGCCTCCGTCCCTCGAAGATTCACAAGGGAGGAGTTGGAGTCTTTGCTATTATCAGCATCAAGAAGGGCACAGCGATCTTTCCGGACGACACCGCGCCGATGATAATCGTCCGTTCGATACAGCTGAAGAATCTTCGCAAGCCAATCAAGAAACTTTATAGGGACTTTCCCGTTATCCAGGACAACGGTAGGGCCTTGCTTTGTCCAAAGAGTTTTAACCAGTTGACTATTGCATGGTATCTCAATCACTCAAAGAAAGAAGCAAACGTCGTTTGTAATCGCAACTACAACTTCTTTGCCAAAAGAAATATAAGCGCCGGTGAAGAACTAGCTGTTGACTACACCACTTATAGCGAACGCCCTAGATGAGGACACGATTCATCTAAGCGCCAGCACTTCACATTACAATTCAAACCACATCGCTTCTTCAGTTGTAGAAGCGAAGTTCGGGCCTGAGTTCGAATCCGTAAAGTAGTGGCTCCATCCCGCTCGAGCGAGACGGCGGTTTGCCTAAACTGCTTGCGCGAGCCAAGATCTATTTCTTCGGGTGTTGTGCGCCGCAGCTGTTTCCTCTTGTCAGAGAAGGCTCACACAATGTTCTCATTCTTCCGAAAACGATGGGTCCGGCGTACTCTCGTCAGCATTCTGGCGGCCTTCTTCTTGGCCGTAGCGGCGTATCTCACAGTCATTCGCCCATGGCATCTGCATTGGGGTGCGACAGAAGAGGAGGTCAACAGGTCGATGCCTGGCGATAGCCTCATCTCCGATGCAAGTCTCAATACGACTCGCGCAATAACAATTCGCGCACGACCAGAACAGATTTGGCCTTGGCTGGTGCAGATGGGGCCAGGGCGTGGTGGGTGGTATAGCTACGACGCACTCGACAACGGGGGCCGACCAAGTGCGGAACGCATCGTTCCAGAATGGCAGGTAACCCTACGACCCGGGGACAGCCTTGGCATCGGAAGTGGGCCTAAGTTTCAGGTGATGCAATTCGAGGCCAACCGCTACCTGGTCTTGGGCCCGAAGATCTCGTGGGTGATGGCTCTCTATCCGCAGTCAGACAGCACGACGCGTCTGGTTGAGCGCTTGAGGTCGCACTACTACTGGAGTAGCCTCAGGGGAGCCGTGTTTGCAGTTTGCCTCGACGTAGGAGACTTCATCATGATGCGGAAGATGCTCCTCACCCTCAAGGAGCGGGTTGAGCGCAACCTGGTTGAACGGAAGGAGCAGATGCGCTGAGCCGTCCTTGACACGGGTCTTGCGTGCTTGTGCGGCGCAAAACGCGAAGATAATAGAACTTTGCCTGCGCCTAACACTTTATGGAAGGTGAAAGTCTCCGCCATAGAGCGGCGGACAGGTCCGCCACAAAACGGCGGACAAGCCCGCCAAAGAAGGCGGGATCTTCGACAGGAGGTAGAGATATCCTCCGCGCCTGAAGTGGCACCGCGCACGGAATGGCGCAAGCTTGGACTATCGTCGCTTGGGTGGTCAGTTTCTCATTGGCGCTTCCAAAACAGCATATGGCCGTACGGACGCTCTCTGGATTGTAGGACAGGACAACACCCATGCTCGATCGTATTCGCCTCTCAACTTATCGAATTATGAATCCTGCTACAGAGCCGAGCCGGGGTGGCAGGATCTTCGAGTTCTTCATCCTCAGCCTGATCTTGCTGAACGTCATAGCAGTCGTGGCGGAGACCATTCAGGAGGTAGAACTCCGGTACAGATCCTTCCTGTGGGGTTTTGAGGTATTTTCCGTTGCGGTCTTCACCGTGGAGTACGTCCTTCGACTGCTGGTTTGTTCGGAGTCCGATGGACGGGATGATGGGCGAAAGGGTCAAAGACGAGGCTCAAAAACGCAATGGCATGCGACCTTCGTCCTACCATTGATTCAAGTACGCGATGCGATAATGCAATAGTTAAGCGCAATTGCACCCATGAGGAATAGATGCCGACCTACTTGATGACATGGAATCCTACGCAATGGATTTGGGACGGTCTTGAAGAGTTTGCAGAAGGAATTCCGGCTGACCAGCACATCACGAGCTTTGGAGTTTCGGTGCCAAACCTGCAATTCTTGCTGGTGACCGCGTTCTCTGCTCGCTGGCGTTAACAACCGAAGAGAAGCACGCGCCTTGAACAACTCACGACAAATTGCTGCAACAATAATGCTCATTGTCCTCAACGAGACCCCTCTGAATGCGCAATGGGAGCGGCTTTATCCGGACATACCGCCCGACAAGATCAACGACATACTCTTCATCAATCCGTCGACTGGATTTGCGGTGAACTCCGGAGGAAGCGTGTTGATGACGACCGATGGAGGCGGCTCATGGAACATCAAAGCCCATTATCAGCGGGATGTTTTCTCGCAGATAGAGTTTATCGACAGCCACAACGGTTTTGCGATCTCTCCACATTCGCATATTGACGACGATATCGGTTTCATCTTCACAACGGATGGGGGGCTCAACTGGGAAGACGCACCCGTCGTGATGAGTGATGCAATAGCGTTTCTCCCGTTGTCCACCTCTGCAGTTATCAAATCTGCCGACGCCGGCACTATTGGCAAGCTCGAGAACTTCTTCGGACTGTGGACCGAAACATACCGGATGCGCTATTTTGTCGACATCGATGTCACGGTTCCCTATGGCAGCATCACGCAGTTTCAACGATTGCCCGGGGGAAGAATACTTGCTCTCGGGTCCAATGACCGGGCACGACGTGCAGGCGTGATCACCGATTCAGTCTCGTTTATCCTGAAGAGCGATGACGAAGGAGATTCATGGGGCACATTATGGAGCGACTTCCCCTATGGCTCGTATGCCCTCGAGTTTGTCAACGACTCCCTGGGTTGGTTGGGCGCCGATACGAACAGAATTTACAGGACGACAGATGGGGGAATTTCCTGGAGCCTCCAGTATTTCGATCCTGTGCAGAGTTTCCCTATCAGATCGATTTCATCACCCGATGGTGTATTCATTTCGGCGGTGGATGGGAGTGGCAGAGTCCTGACCTCATCCGACAGCGGACTGCACTGGCACTCCATTCAAGTCGACCAACACTATGACTATACCGGCACGATAAAGTTTCTCACTCCTTCTAAAGGCTTTCTTTCAAGCGAGGGATTCTGGGTGACAACAAACGGAGGAACGTCATGGAGGAGAGTCAGCAACTCGCTGGATGGGGATCTGAAGAAGATTGATTTTGCTTCTGCGTCCATCGGCATCGGGCTGGGCGGCAAGTCAATCTACAAGACACTTGATGGTGGCCGTACGTGGAACGTTCTCTACGAATCGCCGACGCAGAGCTTCTACGGTCTTGACATGCTTGATTCGCTCAATGTCTGGGCCACGTCATACGATTCACTCTACCATTCCGTTGATGGGGGCAATTCCTGGCGCGCTTCTCAACTCAGTGACCGCATTGCTGTGATGAGAGGAATTCAATTCCTCGACGCTCGCGTTGGAATTGTCTTCGAAGTGTGGGAAGGCGACACAACATATAATTACGTGACGACGGACGGAGGGAATTCCTGGACACGACAGACGATCAATGGTCAGCCTTTCGTCTCATCTTTTCTGAAGATACGATTCACCGATCCTCGGCACATCTGGTTCTCGAATCAATATGGAGCGTGGTTATCACGGGACACGGCAAGAACCTGGACACTGTTTCCGATTGATGGGGCCTTTGAGGCGTTTGATTTCGCCGACTCGCTCACCGGCTGGGTGTCCATCTGGGGAGGACAATTCACGAAGATGGCGTTGACGACAGATGGAGGAACGACATGGCAATTGGTCGACAGACCGTATGCGTCGCAGCCGATGGATATGGTGTCGTACCGCGACGGGAATTATTACGGGGGAGTGTGGATGTTTGCAGCTGGGTTGGATGGAAGCCTGACGCAGTTCAGACAAGGAGACACGTACGTCTATGATCTTCCGACGTACACCGGAAAAGCTCTGAACAGCTTTGCGACATACCGAGCAGGGAATCTGTTGCATATCTGGCTGGCGGGTGACGGGATGACTGTCCTGCATCAGACGGTTCTTGTCACGGGAGTTGCCGATGGGGCGCATGAGCAGATTATGGCGTACAGGTTGCTTCAGAACTATCCAAACCCGTTCAACCCGCAGACGGTCATACGATACACTGTGGGAGGGGCCAGGCCTCAGGCCTCAGGCGTCAGCGATATTCGTTTGGTGATTTATGATGTTCTCGGTCGACAGGTGGAAGTGCTGGTCAACGAAAAGCAAGCCGCAGGGATGTACGAAGTGCGGTTCAATGGAAGAAACCTGCCGAGTGGTGTGTATTTCTACAGGCTTACTTCCGGTTCGTACACGGCAACGAAAGCAATGATGCTTGTCAGATGACAGCGGACAGCAGACAGTCAAGTGACCGCTGTCCACTTCTAAAGACAATCACACGCTCAAACATTGGAATCGCTCGGACGCACATATGAAGGCTTCATCGTTCTCCTCTCCCTGCTGATTGCCGTGGGGGTGGGGATTGCGGCAGAAGAGGACGCGTGGTTTCCCGGTGATAGTAATCGTTCGGCGGCCGAAACTCAATCCTCGGAGAGCCCAATATGAAAGGCTTCTACAAGCACGAGACCCTCTACCTGGTGAACTCGGTGCTGCTGTTCATTCACGAGGAGGATTCTGCGTACTGGAGAGAATGGGAACTCTTCGGGTTGCCCGGTGGTATCCAGTTCTTCCTGCTCATGGACATGGTCCTGATCACCGTAGGCTTACTCGGTTTCCGGTATGTTGTCCTGAAGAGGCGAGCTGGGCTATGGTTCGCTCTGCTTCAAGCGGGCTGTGGGGTGCTGGCGTTTGCACTTCATGGCGTATTCATTCTGAAGGGTCATCCAGAGTTCACACTTCCCATGTCTGAGCTGGTGCTTGTCGCAACCTTCGTGGTCTCCGTTGCGCAAGGTATCGTGTCCATTCAAGAGCTAAGGCAGCAAAGAGGGCCGGCCACCGAATAAGCGGCTTAAGCTGACGGTGCAGCTTAGCCGCGGCCTGCTTGCCCAATGTCAAGTCCTTTTTGCTCTATATGTTTGATTCGGTGTTGCTGTCAGAGTGGGACAGCACTACTTTCTCTCATCAATTTGTGTGGTGTCCTTCAGTCGGGGCAAAGGAGTCTCCTTGCACTCGGTGAGGGGATTGGGGCAGAAGAGGACGCGTGTTCTCCTGGTACTTGTCGATGTCTCTGCTGGACTGCTTGCGTTGATGGCTGTGGGTGAGACGGCTGATCACCGTTCGGTACTGGCTCCTCGCAACGCCCCCGACAAAAGTCGTCGGGGTAGGCGTGTTGCCTAAACGTTATGCGTCATGCCGCGCGCGTGGTGGGGTTGGAGAGGTTAGCGTCGCTTGTAGATATCGCGACGGTGCCCTATGGCGTGGATGAGGATCGCGTTCTCAGATCTGAGGATTTCGAAAATAATGCGGTGCGAGCCTTCGCGGAGTTTGTACAGACCGCGGAGCTCGCCCTTGAGGGGAAACAGCTTGGTCGAGTCCAAATTCGAGGAGAGCCAGTCAATTCGATCCAGGATACGTTTGGCAATATCCCGATCGAGCCTTTCAAGCTCCTTGGACGCGCTCTTGAGGAGTCGAATGGAATACAATTACAGTCCAAGTCTTTTTCGAATTGAGCTCAACTCGACACCTCGGTCGCCCTTTGCGACTGCCCTTTTTTGGCGGACGAGCCGTCGACGGATGTTCTCCTTCAACGGGAGTCCTTCGTCGGGATCCCCAAACAGCTCGAGGAGCTTTTGCTCGATCGTGGTCGAGATCAATTGAGTGAGCTCCTGCTTACTCACCTGGATAACGGTGCTGGCCATGGGCATGCTCCTTTGATGGAAGATAGTGATTTGGCAGATCGTTTTCAAACTCGCGCGGCACGGGCGCATAACAACGGTGGCAACGCCGCTCGTCATTGGGGAAGGCAGAGTTGAATCAAAAGGTGGCAGGATGAAAAGTCTCGCTCAACGACTCGCTCATTCATAGAGAGCGTGGCGTTCGCCGTTGCCGCCAGAAGGAGGCGGGTAAACGTGGTGCGGCGAGACGTTGTGCGCTACACGGACAACTAACACCAGGGGTCGACCGGCATTTGATGAATATGTCCCAATGTGCAAGCGATGGCAAGAATCGAAGTTGAAGGAACTGATGTGAGGCCCAAATGAACACCAGAGAAATGCTCGTGAGCACAACCTCGAGCGTTGAGGGCTGGGACATTGAACATTACCTCGGCCCGGTATTCTCGCATATTGTTGCTGGCACGGGGTTCTTCAGCGATTTCGCGGCGGGTCTCTCGGATGTTTTCGGGGGACGGTCGCAGACGTATCAACGCCAACTCTCCGCAATAAACACTGAGGCGATTGAACTCTTAAAGACCAAAGCGTCACTAATGGGCGGTAATCTAGTCCTTGGGTTCAGGATTGACCACGACGAAATCTCAGGCAAAGCGAAGCAGATGTTCATGGTGACCGCATCGGGTACAGCTGTTCGCGCTGTCCAGAGATCACAATCGAAGAACAATCGACAGAATGCGTCATTCCTTACTTCTGATGAACTCGAAATCGCATTGAAGAAGAAACTGATAATCGAAAAGTGCAAGACGATCCCGGTATCTCTTACCGAAGACGAGTGGGCTTTTGCCACTGAAAATCAGATTCATGAAATCGCACCTCCGCTGCTAAGCAGCCTTCAACTCATTCTCAAGCAGCCTGTGGCTCAGCAAGAGGGCTACTTCGACCGAAGACGAAGGTACTTCTTGTCCCTCCCTCGCGAACAGTCTATCCCAGCACTATATCAAACATTGCTTCATAACGATCTTCTGTTCCCCTTCGTTAGAGACGCGGTGACTCTAGGCGACTTGTTCGATTTTGACAGCTTGTTCGCCCTTCTTCGTTCCGGGGACTTCAGACTTCAGAAATGCGCTCTTGCTCTCGCAACATCGAATAAGCAGTTCTTCACTGCCGAAGACATCGATCGGTTTTTAAATCTGATTAAGCTTATTCGCTCGGTGTTTGTCGTGCGCGCGAAATTCATCGAAGAGAAATCGAAGTTGACATCATCGGTCAAGCAGAGATGGATGTGTGAGTGCGGCGGCAAGAATGACAAAGAGGATGCCGTCTGTCCGAAATGTCAGAAGGATGTATACGGTTTTCTTGGAGATGAAACGAGGCCCGAGCCCGTGATAGCGAGTATTCAGAGGAAAATCGAAGTGCTTGAGAATTCGTTCCAAGGAATCGAGGCCTGACGTATCACTAGATTTACCGGTTCACCGATCGATCTTATTGCATCATTACCCATGCTGTCTGCAATAGGCTGCAACACCCACCAAATCAGATTGATATGTCATTGAGATCACGATGGCGGACACGATCTGGAGTTCGGATTCGGATGGGAAGCTGACGTGCTTCTGACTTTCGAGCGTGATGCCAAGAGGCACATGAGATTGGGTGCGAGTTGTCCGGAAGGGTTCGGAGTCCGATGGACGGGAAGATGGGTGAAGAGGTCAAAGACGAGATTCAAAAACGCAATTGCATGCGACCTCCGTCCCACCTTTGATTCAAGTACGCGATGCGATAATGCAAGAGTTATGCGCAACCAATTTGGTGAAATATGGCAAAGACAATTACGATTGATCCATTGTCTGTAGTTCCACTGTCGCTTCAGTGTATGATTGGACCCCTTCCGTACGTTGGAACGGGTTTTGTGCTGGCACACAACGGATCTAACTATCTGATCACGAACTGGCATATGGTCACAGGACGTGATCCTAATAGCAATCAGCCGATTTCAAACACGGGCGCAGCAGATCCGACGTCAATTCGAATTTGGTTTCACGCTGCAACAGGTCTTGGCAATTGGCTGTTGAAGAGCGAGCAGCTCATAGATCCCGCAACGGGCAATCGGAGATGGCTTGAGCATCCGACTGGCCGACAAATCGATGTGGTAGCATTGCCATTGAGCAATCATCCTGACACGACGTTGTATTCATTGGACAGAAGTCTCGCAACCACCGATTTGATTGTCACACCCTCCGAGCCAGTTTCAATAATCGGGTTTCCATTAGGACTTGCCTCAGCAGGGAAATTCCCCATTTGGAAAACTGGGCATATCGCTTCCGACATCGATTTGGACTACAACAACAAACCAGTTTTTCTAATCGATGCCACCACAAAATCTGGTATGTCCGGCTCTCCAGTTGTAGCCCGAAGGTCTGGCTTCATACAGACATCACAAGCACAACAACTCGGGGGAAGCGCAACGAGATTTCTCGGTATTTACTCAGGTCGTATTCAAGATCAATCTGATGTTGGAATGGTTTGGAAACCACACACACTTGATTCAATATTGCCATAGGCCCAATTGGCTGCGCATAACACGGCAAACAACAACACTCGCTCATTTGATATGGATATGTTGAAGCTTGGTCAGAAAATCAGTTGTGCTCGTTCCGCCGTTTTGCTCACAGAGAATTTGTCATTTGATAGTTCGCAAAACGGCGGCGTTGTTTGCCGATACGATATGTGAAATGTGGCGGCCTTGACGTTATGATCCGTATTCCCAAAGATTCATTTGGTCTGAAAGGAGCTTTACATGCCAGACAAAGATGTTGACCAAGAAGTCGAAGCTATCCGCATTATCTCATCGGCCCTTCAGCCGCTTGATGATTCTGGAAAGCAGAGGGTAATCGAATACGTACTGAAGCGATTCGCGTTGGGCACCAGGCAGGCTCTGCCGTCGGCACAACCGCCTTCGATCAGCAAGTCTGCGCAAGACTTTCTTGCCGAGAGTTCTTTTTCTGAGGTCGCTCATATTCGCCAACTCAAGGATCTCAAGAAACCCAAAACAGCCCTTGAAATGGCGGCGCTCGTTGCTTACTTCCTCTCGGAGCTTGCTCCCACCAGTGACCGCAAGCCCACCGTTACGACGAAAGATATGGAGACATATTTCAAGATTGCGGGGTATCGTCTCCCGACGGCTCTCCAACAGCTGCTTGGAAATGCAAAGAACGCCGGCTATTTCGACTTGGTTGGGACGGGTGAATATAAACTTAACGCTGTCGGCTACAATCTGGTCGTCCATAACCTGCCACGTGGTGAGGGTAGTAACCGAACAACCCTGCCTCGTAGGAGACGAAAGGCAAGCAGAAAGAAGACATCGACACGCGCGAAATGATCGACGAACTTCACAAGCAAGTCAGTTTTCTCCGAGATGTCATCCAACATGTCGCAACTCGAAATGTCAACACGGATGACGACAAGCAAATCGCCATCCAAACCGGCACGCTCTATTTCAAGACGTGCCGACCGTTAGTCGCTGCCCTGGGAAAGCCTCCAGAGTTCATTCAGAGGTACGACTCTTTGTGGCAGTCTCTGCTCAGGCTCGCCCATGGCAACAACGCCAAGAGAACTTATCAGAAAGTGGTGACACAACTTTACCGTATGACGACCGAGATCAGTATATACTCCAAAACTATGCCGGGTCAACCTCCCCCATTGAATGTGTTCACCACTGACGAAGACAAACTCATTGCCACCCTCGACAAAATGCTTCCCGCGGCCGCGGACTCTTACAAACAAGCTCTGATCGACCTTCAAGCGAAGACTGATCGATTGTCATACAAGGGGATAGCCTCTGAGCTACGCGAGGTTCTGCGCAATGTACTTGACCACTTGGCACCTGACGCAGAAGTTGCTATCGATCCAAACTACCGGAATGAGCCCGACCAAACGAAGCCCACAATGGCTCAGAAGGTGAAACATCTCTTACGATCGCGCCGTCGCTCGAAATCCAGTCGTACGAGCACTGAGAAATCCATTGACCTAATTGAGGAGCTTGCTGGTGAGATTGCCCGCGGCGTGTATACTCGGGCCTCTCTGGCGACCCATTTGGAAGCCACCAAATTGGAAGTGGAACAAATCAAAAGGTACCTCGACACGGTGCTGTTCGACCTTCTTGAAATCAAATAACAACAAAAGCGACCGCGCCGCCAATCTTCTCATAACACGCCCAACAACGCCGCTGCCGCAGTTGATGTGGCCATGATGGAGCTGTGTAGGAAAACAAATCGCGGTCGTTCAAGCCCGCCCTTTGTTGATAGCAACCAGTGGTGGGCGAGCTTGCCCGCCACAAAGAAGACGGGTAAACGTTGTTGGGCGAGACTCCTTGCTCAATGTCAAGTTAATTTTTCGTTGGACGAAGGATTTGTGAATGCGGGTGTTGCTGATCCTGCTGTTCTTCATAGAGATTCGGTCGTGTGTTTTGTGTTGGCGCATAGAAGTCCCCTTGCACTCGGTGAGACGATTGCGGCAGAAGAGGACGCGTGGTTTCCCGGTGGTTGTCGATGTCAGTGCTGGATTT
>CAWESL010000007.1:0-884656 GCA_963811705.1 Ignavibacteriota bacterium | reverse complement strand
CACCATGCCCGGTGCGAGGCCGGTCCCGCGGACCTCGGCAATGGTGTCCGACTGGACAACGACCGTCACGGCGAGCTGGTGGGCGATGGAATCGGGTCCCACGGTGAAGAGAGTGTAGGTGTCGTTTTCGTCATTGCGCAGCAATGCAGCACGTGGGGCCAGAAGCACACTGCGATGCGTTGCTGTCACGATATCGGCCACTCCCACCATTCCGGCTTTCAACAATGACCGGGTCTGCCCGGAGACGTCACTGAAGGTGAGCCGGGCGGAAATGGTCTGACTTGCGGGATCGGTGACAGGGCTGATGGCAACGACTCTGGAATCCAGTCCCCGGGTCGCTGCAAGGGTGGTCAGTTGGATCCGGGCAACCTGACCCGGACGGATTTCCGGAAGCTTCCGCGAAGGGATATCCGCCCGAAAATAGAGGGACGTCGGATCGATCACGGTGCACAACTCTGCGTTCTCTGAGACCTGCTCGCCCTCTGTGACTGCCCGCGATGCCACGATCCCGCCGACGTGGGCGCGTACGGGCAGGATGGTCTCTCCGGACCGGGCGAGCGCAAGCATTCGCCTTGCTTCGTCCATCTGCGCCGAAGTCTTTGCGCCCTTCAAGAATGCTTCGGCACCGGCAACCGCCGCCTGCGACTCCCGTGTCTGAATTTCCGCGACGACCTGTCCCGGGGTCACCGGCGAACCTTCGAAGACCTTGAATTCCGTCAATCGTCCCGCGATCGGCGCGAAGACCTTCTCTTTCCGCAGAGCATCGACGGTCCCGGTCACTTCTGTCGCGATCGTCATGTCTCCTTGCCGGACCGTTCCAATCTTGACCGGCACTGTGGCTGTCGGCGTGGGTCCGCCTTCTTCCTCGTCTCCTGAGGCGCTGCGTTGTCCGCAACCGGACAAAAGAACTCCCAGAACCGGGAGAAGAAGCAATGGGCGCGTATGCATGTGGATCTACTGTTGTGAGAGTTGGCGGATTTTTGCCGCAGCCATCTGGATGTCGGCTAGTGTCTGTACTTCGGAGAGACGGGCGTCGGTCAGAAGTTGCTGGGCGGAGAGCACCTCGAGCGCAAGGGCTTTGCCTCCGGCAAACGTCGCCTTGGTGAGAAGATAATTCTCTTCGGCGATCCTCAAGTTCGATCGAATTTGATCGAGTCGGGCGAATGCCCGTGAGAGCTGCAGGCGCGTCCGTCCATATTCGGATACCAGAGAGCGCTTGAGGATGACGTTCTGAAGACGGAGAATTTCCGACTGCACTTCGCGTTGCTCTATGCGAAGATCCGTTGCCCCCCAGTTGAACAGCGCTCCATCGACGCTGATTCCCACGGAGTAGCCCCAGATGCTTGACCGTTGGTCGGCAGGCAGACGGAGATTTTCGATCGACGTCAAAAGGCCGGCATCCGCAAAAATGGAAACCACCGGGTAGCGCTCATGGGCTGCAATCGACGCGTCGAGGTGACTGCTTTGAAGTTCAAGGTCGGCGATGCGCAGGTCCAGATTCTGCGGGAGAGAATCCGGTGGTGCAAGGGTGTCGCGGGGACCGATGACGAGACTGTCAAGAGTGCCTGACACCGTGAATGCTGTGTCGATGGCGCCTCCCAGTATTTCGGCCAGTTGATATTTGGCTGCAGAGAGCGCCTCGCGCGCCTGTTCCAGGGCGACCCGGTCGTTGGAAAGTTGGACTTCGGTCTTCAGGAGGTCGGTCCGGCCCGCTGTTCCCCCCCGTACCAGTTGGCGGACGAGGTCGAGGTAGTCCGAGAGCTGCGCAATGCCTTCGGCGCGAAGGGCCTCTTCCCGTTGGGCCCGGAGGATGTCGACGAAGTGCGTCGTGACGTCCTGCGTCAGGTCCCGTTCAACGACACGGTGCTCGTGAATGGATCGATCAAGGTCGATGTCGATCTGTGATTTTCGGAGCGACCGAATTCCTCCATCGAAGGCCGATTCCTCGACAACGAGTTGCCCGTTGAGTTGTCCCTGGTTGGAAATGACCGGGTCATAACCGAACCCGGGATTCACCGGCGCATAGAGCCCTCCCGCGGTGACGCGCAGCTTCGGGAGCGCTGACGTCGTAAGTTCCGAGCCCGTGAGTTCGATCAGGCGGCGCTGTTCGCCGGATGCCTGGACTCTGGCATTGGTTCGGAGGGCGAGGGCGATGCAGTCATCGAGTGTGAGCGATCGGTTCGACTGCCCCAGGGCAACACTTGCCAGCGCGCCCAGAAGCAACGTCGCAACGTATTTCATCAGCGGAGATCTTTCTCGTAGTCATGGAAGGGAGCTGGACCGTGGAGGGAATGTACGAGGAAATGGTGAAAAAATCCGGCGGAGACGCTCTCTCCAGCCGGGGCTCAGGCGGCCTCTGCGCTGCTTTTCCGTTGCCGGCTCAGAACCTTTTTGGCAATGGCTGAAACCAGGTCCTTGATGCCGTCACCGGTGACCGCGGAGATTGCATGGACCGGAATCCTCGAGGGACGGAAGGCGCGAAGTTCCTTTCGACGTGCCGGATCGACCGCATCCATCTTTGTCAACGCCACCATCCTCGGCTTCTTCAACAATTCCTTGTTGAAGGATTTTAGTTCTCCGAGCAGGACTTCATAGTCACTCTTTGGATCGGGGTTTGTCGCGTCAAGGAGAAAGACAAGGACACGCGTTCTCTCGATGTGTCTGAGGAATTGGATCCCGAGGCCTTTCCCCAGATGGGCACCTTCAATCAGGCCCGGGATATCCGCCACCACAAACCCGGCACCGTCGCCTGCCTTGACGATTCCAAGATTCGGGATCAGCGTGGTGAACGGGTAATCGGCGATCTTGGGGCGGGCCGCGGTAATCACGGAGATGAGCGTTGATTTCCCTGCGTTTGGAAGCCCTACAAGGCCGACGTCGGCAAGGAGTTTCAGCTCCAATTCGAGTTCCGCTTCCTCGCCGTCTTCCCCCATCTCATACTGACGCGGGGCCTGGTTGATCGAGGTGGCAAACGCGGCGTTCCCTTTGCCGCCGCGGCCCCCATGAGCGACGATAATCTCCTGTCCATTCTCGAGGAGGTCGCCCAGCAGCTTGCCGTTCTGGGCATTGCGCAAGATCGTCCCCACAGGCACTTCGAGCACGATATCCTCCGCGCTCTTCCCGGTTTTCCGCGACCCGAGCCCGTGCTCTCCCCGATGGGCCTTGTACTGGTTCTTGTAGTGATAATCCAGGAGCGTCGTCAAATGCCGGTTCGCCCGCACAATAACCGATCCGCCGCGGCCGCCGTCGCCGCCGTCCGGTCCGCCCCTCGGCACGAATTTCTCCCGCCGGAAGCTCACGCATCCGACCCCGCCATGACCTGCCTGGACGCTGATCTGTGCTATGTCGACAAACTTCATGAAGAGGTCTCCTCGTCGTCCCGGACAAACCATCGTCTGATGGCGTCGGTGAACTGCATCACGTCCGCCGCGTACGGGTTGAGGCGGTTGATCTCCAGCAAATCGGTAAGATACGTCGCCGCCTCGCGCCAATTTTGCAGGCGGCTCAATTCGTTGACCGTGACATCGAAGTAGGCAACGTTCCCGTGAAACAGGGAATTCGACAGGCTTGCGCGCATGTCGGGGTTGAAGATCCGAGGCGGCAGTGCCGGAAGGGCAGGCGGTGCCGCATGTGGCGGCTCAACCGGAGGCGTCACTTCTGGTTCGGTCAGCGCAAAATCATCCGTCGTTTCCTTCTCGATCGCTTCAACGATCGGAGGATTCGGGATGTCGGGCGCAACTGCCTCCGCTGGTTGTTCCTCAGGCAATCCTTCGATCTCTGAAGGGATCGCGGGCTCGGGGACGGGGGGAAGCGGCACCGGTTCCTGCTCCGGGATGGACGGTTCCGGGATGGGTGCGCCCTTCAAGTGAGTAACGTCCTTCACCTCGATATCGCGGACCAGCGTTGCGATCTCGGAGAAGTCCATCGTGGTCCGTGACCTGATCCGAGCGATCGATGCGACATAATCACGAAGAACCTGCAGTCGCTTGTCTGCAAGGAAATCCAGAAGCGCGTCCACGGGCACGCCGTTCGGGTCGCCGCCGGCGAGAGCCGACCAACGGATCATCGGTCTCATGAGCCGGGCGAACTCATCGGGGTTATGCTGGCGAATCGCTGCATCGTCGATTGCTGCAACGGCGTGATCGAATTGGCCGGGCGTGATGTGTTGCTGTGACCCGAGATTGCGCGTCAATAACGTCGGAAGGTAGCGGTACTCGACCGCTGCCGAGAGTCGGATCTGAAGAAGAGCCCCTGAAATGCCGGGTGCGCCGCGGAACACATGGTGTGCAAGGGTTTCCCGGGGTTTGCTCGCATACTGTGCAGCGAAGGTCAGCGCTGTCCGTACCGTATCGACGACGATGGCGTTGTCATACACATAAAACGGGAGAAGCGAACCCACTGCGGCGCGCACGACGCGGGGATTCTCCGCATTCGCGTTCAGAATCCGTGACGTTGGACCGCCTTCGGACCACTCGTTCATCAGATGTTCAGTCGCATCGGCCTTGCACCACGCAAGGGCATCGGCAGGGAGGAAGGGCTTGAGTTCGTGGACGGCAATGCCGCCGCTCCCGCCCGACCGCTCCTGAATTCTGCCACACGTGTGTTCAATATACTGTTCGATCATGGAGAATTCGGTGTCTTCTGAAGGACGAGTTTGACTCGATTGATTTCCTTCTTGGCCGCCGTTTTGAATGTCTCATCGATCCCGGGCCGGTCGACGATTTGCTTGTACATGAGGAGCGCCTGGTCGAAGCGGCCCATCTTCTCATACGACTGGCCCGACATGTACAACGAATTCGCCGTCCAGTCGATCTTTCCCTTCTTCGTCACGAGATAGGGGACCTTGAGAAAATCGAGGATCGCCTGCTGATAATCCCCCTTGTTGTAGTTCGCTTCTGCAATATAGTAGCGGATCTCCCCTTCGAGATCGCTCCCCGCCTGGTCGAGCAGACCCTGGAGCTGAAGAACGGCCTGGTCGTAATACCCGAGGCGATCATACAAAATCCCGATGTCGATCTTCTTGTCAAAGCTGTCGTCGTTGTTTGGATAGAGTTCGAGGTAGCGGCGGGTGAGGGCGAGGGCGGCATCGTTGACCCCGGCAGCCTTGTACGTTTCGATCAGGTTGCTGATCGCGAATGGCAGGAGTGACGAATCAGGTTTCGGATCGTCGACCACCACGCGGTAGTGCTGAATGGAAAGCGGCCATTTCTCTGCGTCGTAATAGAGAATCCCCAGGGCGAAGTGTGCACGCGGAATGATCTGCGCCTCGGGATGGTCTTTGATCAACTCTTCGAGCGATGTGATCGCTTCCTGATTATTTCCCAGTGCCTCCTGAGTCTTCCCGATCCAGTACCGGGCGGTCGGGGCCGATGTGGTTTCGTCATACTTCTTCGCCACCTGGGTAAATGCTTTCTGGGCTCCTGCGTAATCCTCTTTCCGGAAATAGTAGCTTCCGCGTTCCAGCTCGAAGGAGGCAAGCTCCTCGTCAGTCTTCTCATACTTCGAGGTGAACTGCACGATTTCCCGGTCGGCACCGGCGAGATCGTCATTGCGGAACCGTGCAGTGATGCCATGCGCATCATAGAAACGCCGGTCCGCATCGTTCTGCGCATCATGCGACAGGGCGGTGAACTGGCGGATCGCATCCGCATAATTCCCGGTCTCAAACATCAGCATCGCGACCTCCCTTGTCGCGGCGATTCCCGGAGACACTTGCTCCGCCTGTTTGAAGTATGCCGTCGCTGCGTCCGGTGTCCCTTCGCTCTTCGCAATCATCCCCAGCAGCATATACGCCTGGCCCGCCACCGATCCTTCGGGCCCGCGGGAGAGGATCTCAAAGAGGTGCCCTTTTGCATCGGCGTTCTTTCCGGAGAGCTGTTCCGCCCGGGCAAGACCGAGGAGGAGATTGATGTCAGCCCCCTGGTCACGAAGAGGGTCTTCTTCCTGTTCCTGGACGAGGACGTTATAAAGCCGAAGTGCTTCGTCGGCGCTTCCGGCCGACATGAGGGAAGTTGCGAGGTCGGCTTGAGCGTCACTCGCGATGGAGGCGTACCCGAACTCTTCTCCCAGGCGCCGGTACAACTCAGCGGCATCGGCGAACTTCCCCTGTTGCTCCAACGCCGTGGCCATCGTGTGAAGAAGAACCGCGCAGTGTTCTCCTTCAGGAGCAAGATCGAGGTATTGTTTGCCGTACGCGAGCATGGAATCAACCAGCCCCTCTTTTCCAAAGAGAACGGATTCGTGGAACCGGGCCTCGATGCCTGACGGCGTACCCGGAGACGATGCAACGACCTGTTTGAAGACCGAAAGCGCGCTCACGAGACTGTCCGCCTGCTCGAGGAGTGTCCCAATGTGGAGGAGCATGGTATCGAGACGTTGCGTGTCGCTTGTCTGGGCAAGCGCTTCCTGGGCGGCCGAAGGAGTGGTCGCCAGGAGGAAAAACAGCGATAGGGCACTCTGCTTTGCCCGGGGGTCGCTTTTGTAGGTCTGGATGAACGTCTGATACGCACTGATGGCCTTTGACCGGTACTTCTCGTCCTTTCTTGTCAGATACTCGTACGAGCGGGCGCGGAAATACAGGGCATCGACAAACCTTGCATCCGTCATCCCGCTGTTGATGGCGTTCGAAAACTGAACCTCGGCGGCCTCATAGTTTTTCAGGTCGTGAAAATAGATGTCTCCGAGTCGATAGCTGAGCCCCACCTTGTCCTTCTCCGCAACGACATCGCCCACCAGCAACGCGAGTCGTTCCAGCCCCGCGTCCTTGTCTTTCGCTTCGAAGATTTCAATGGAATCGATCTTCCGCGCCGCGGCATCGCTTGAGTCGGAAGCGGGGTAATGATCAAGCAATTCATGGAACATCATGATCGCGCGGCTGAAATCCTTCATCCGCTCATAGCACCGACCGGCCGACCAAAGGGCGTCATCGGCGAGGGGAGAATGCGGATAGCGGGAGTAGACGTTCTCGTAATCGACGGCGGCCTTGCGATAATCGTTCACATCGCGATCATACAGACTGCCGACATGATACAGAACCTCCGCCGCAGAGGGAAGGTCGGGATTCTGATCAACGAACGCGAGATAGTCCTTGATTGCCGTCTGTCCATTCTTGCGCTCTTCCGCGTTGCGAGCAAGCCTGGTGAGCGCACGGTTGCGGAGAACGTCCGTCTTTGCGGCGCGGAGGAGCTTCTGACATGCATCGTCGGAGACATCGTACCGTCGGGCACGGCTGGCCGTGAGCGCAAGCGACCAGAGTGCGTCGGGCGCCCGTTCTTCCGCCGGGAACGCAGCGAGAAATCGTTGATACGATTTCAGCGCGTCCTGGTACTCCTTCTGCGCCGACTGGGCCTCTGCGACCCCCAGCATCGCATCACGGAGGAGGGTGGAATCGGAAACGCTCTTCAGGGCCAGGGCCTTCCTGAAGTTCTCCTCGGCATCCGCGTACCGGGCGTTGTCGGCGAGCAGTCTTCCGAAATTGACGTATGCCGCCTGCACTGCCGAGGAGTTCTTGTACTTGGTGATGATCTCCTGGTAGTTCGATTGTGCCAGATCGAATTTCCGTGTCGCGGCGTTGATGTTCCCGAGAATGAGGAGCGCCTGGGCCTTCGCTTCGGGCGAGGGGTCGCCGTCAATGACGCGCCGAAGTTCTGTCTGCGCCTGGTCGATGTTCCCGTCCTCAAAATACATCTTTCCGAGTTGCGTCCGGGCCTTAAGAACCGCCGGGCTTGCGGGATATTCCTGGAGGATCACGCGGAGATCCCTGCGCGCGTCGTCACGGTCTCCCGCCAGGATGAAATATTTTGCCGCTTGAAGAAGGGCGTCGGGCGCCGGTTTGCTCTTCGGGTGGAATACCTTCACCCGCTCGTAGGCGAGGGCGGCCTCTTTGTAGTTACTGAGTGCGGCATACGCTTCGCCGGTATTGTACCAGGCCTCCGGTGCCCGCGGGTTGTCCTGGTAGGTCAGGGCAAAGGTCTGAAACGTAATCCTCGCGTCCTCATATCGCTTCAGCTTCAACTGCGTCAGGCCCAGATAAAAACGGGCTTCAATCCCTTGCGAAGTGTTCGGGTATGCGGCGACAAATTGGCGCAATTGCTCTGCCGCAAGATCAAACAACCCATCGTTGAACAGGTTGAGGGCGAGTTTGAAATCACCGTTCTCTTTCGAGTCCTGCGCCGGCGCCAGACAGGGCGAAACGACGAGCAATGCCAGAAAGAGGAATCGAATTTTCAACGTCCGCATAATGGTGCTATCGGTAGTCAGGTCTGCTGGGGTAATGCGTAAAGGTACTGGTTATTGGGGAGGGATACAAATGAGAGGGGGAGACGTGGGGACTTTGGGACTGTGAGACTATGGGCTTGCGTTATGCAGCTTCTGCTGGAGAACCATCATTGCCTGTCGGTCCCGGCACGATTCCGCAATTCGCCCTTCGCGGAGTGCGGGAGAGAATACAGGACGGTTCGATGCGTGTACCGTGATGTCCGGGTTCACGATGTTCATGCTCGCGATGCACAAGAGCACCACGAGCGATAGCCGGGTCGACGACACACGGTCGACAAGAACCAGAAGGAAGGGGATTGCAGGGAGGAGATAGGAACGCTCCAGTGGAAGCGCAAAGAACTGAATGGCCATGATCCCGACTGCGACGGACGAGGCCACCATGAGTGGGTCCTTTTCGTGCCATGACTCCCGGATTCTGGCCCTTCCGTTCCAGAGCGCGAATGAGACCGCCAGAAACGCGAGCGGTCCCAGGGCATAGACCGAGCGATAGGAGAAATCGAACACGCGGGCAGCCGGCTGGGGATGAATGTCGTTCATCGCGATTTGCGTGAGGGCGAACCATCGGAAGGGTCCCCCGTACGTCAGCATGAGTGGGAGTGTTGCGATGATTGCGGTTACGCCCGCAGCGACGAGGTAGCGTGCTCTCTCTCCGCGTCCTTCGCGGAGCGCAAGATAGACAAACAGAGGGATCGCGAGGGTGAGATTGGAGGGTCGAAACCCTGCGGCAACTCCGGTGCAGATGCCGGAGAGGATCGCGCGTTTGCTGCGGGCGGCAATGAACGCTGCAAGGATGAATGCAAGCGACCAGAGATAATCCATCGTCGTCGCCGCGTTCGTCAGGACAATCGGCGCAAAGATGAGGGACAGGAACAAGGGAACGGGGTTCTTGCCGATGTCGCGCGAAAGGAGATACCAGAGGAACGTCAGGACCAGCGCGGCGGCGAGCGTCCCCGTATTCGAGGCCAGGCATCCGCCGAGTCCCACAAGCGGCGCACTGACGATTTCGTACAACGGGTAGCCGGGAAGCCGCGATGCAAAATAGTGGCCCGTCTTCCACAGCGTTTCGGCCGACTGCGCGACAAGCCAGGCATCAGGGTCTGCGCCGTAGCCCGCGCCGAGCACCGGAATGCTTACGCCCGCAACCACCGCGAGACCGAGCACAAGCCAAGCGGCTCCGAGCTGGTTCAGACGAGCTTCGACCGCATGTACTCCATGTTGAGCCGTGCGATCGTGGACACGGAGATCTGCTTCGGACATTCCGCCTCACAGGCATACGTATTGGAGCATGCGCCGAAGCCCTCGGCGTCCATCTGCGCCAGCATCTTCTCGACGCGCTCCTTGCGCTCCGGCTCTCCCTGCGGCAGAAGGGCAAGGTGTGAGACCTTTGCGGCGACAAACAGCATTGCCGAAGCGTTCTTGCACGTTGCGACACAGGCGCCGCAGCCAATACAGGATGCGGCATCGAATGCCTCCTCGGCGCGGTCCTTCGGGACCAGGATTGCGTTGGCATCAGGAGCGGAACCGGTTTTCACCGTGATGAATCCCCCTGCCTGAATGATCCTGTCGAATGCCGTCCGGTCGACGACGAGGTCTTTGATCACGGGGAACGCCTTCGCGCGCCACGGCTCAACGACGATGGACTGCCCGTCATGGAAATTGCGCATGCGCAATTCACAGGTCGCGACGCCGCGCATGGGGCCATGGGCGCGGCCGTTGATCATCAGCCCGCAGCTCCCGCAGATGCCCTCGCGACAGTCATGATCAAACGCGATGGGGTCCTCGCCCTGTCGGATCAGGGTCTCGTTGACGACATCGAGCATCTCCAGGAATGATGCATCCGGCGAGATGTTTCCTGCCGGATACACCTTGAATTCTCCGCGGACATCGCTGCCGGGCTGGCGCCAAATCTTGAGCGTGAAGTTCATTACTTGTAGCTCCTCTGGGAAGGTTTCACGTATTCAAAGGCGAGGGGCTCCTTATGGAGGACCGATTTGCCCACTTCCCCTTTGGACTCCCATGCAGCGACATAGGAAAACTTCTTATCGTTGCGCTTTGCCTCGCCGTCCGGCGTCTGGTGTTCCTCGCGGAAATGCCCTCCGCAGGATTCGTCGCGGTGCAGTGCGTCGCGCGCGATCAGCTCGCCGACTTCGAGGAAGTCCGCCACGCGACCCGCTTGTTCAAGGTCCTTGTTGAAGGACTCCCGTGATGCCGACCACCTTTACGTTGTTCCAGAATTCCTCCCGGATCGACTGGATCTCTTCAATGGCCTTCTTCAGCCCCTGCGCATTGCGCGCCATGCCGACATTGTCCCACATGATCTTGCCGAGAGCCCGTGAAATTCATCCACGGTGCGCTTCCCCTTGACGGCCAGAAGCTTCTGCACCCGTTCGGAGACTTCTTTCTGCATCGCTGCAAACGGCGGCTCATCACCTTTCATCGGGCGGTGGCGCAGCGGCGCCAGGTAATCCCCGATGGTATACGGGAGCGATGAAGTATCCATCGGCGAGTCCCTGCATCAGCGCGCTGGCGCCGAGCCGGTTCGCGCCGTGGTCGGAGAAATTCGCTTCGCCGAGGACGAACAGGCCGGGAACGTTGCTCATCAGATTATAGTCCACCCAGAGCCCGCCCATGGTGTAATGGACGGCAGGATAAATCCGCATCGGCGCCGCGTACGGATCCTCCGCCGTGATTTGCGTGGTACATTTCGAACAGGTTCCCGTACTTTTCGTCGATCCTTCCTTCCCGATGCCGCTTGATCGCGTCCGCAAAATCGAGGTAGACGGCCATTGCCGTTGTTGCCGACGCCGAATCCCTTGTCGCACATTTCCTTTGCGCGGCGCGACGCAACATCGCGGGGCACGAGGTTGCCGAACGACGGATACAGCCGCTCGAGATAGTAGTCCCGCTCGTTCTTCCGGGATTTCTGTCCGGGGGCCGCGTATCCCCTTGCTTCTTCGGGACCCAGATGCGGCCGTCGTTCCGGAGGACTTTCGCTCATCAGTGTCAGTTTGGACTGTATGCTCCGCCCGAGACCGGGATACAGGTCGGGTGGATCTGCGTGAAACAGGGATTGGCGAAAAACGCTCCGCGCTTGTGGGCCCTCCAGATTGCCGTCGCATTGGACATTTGGCATTGGTGGAGAGGATAGAAGACGTTCGCATAACCGCCGGTTGCCAGCACGACCGCATCGTCCGACGTAGGTCTCCATCGAGCCGTTGACGAGATTGCGCGCGACGATGCCCCGCGCCTGGCCGTCGATGACGACCAGGTCGAGCATTTCCGCCGCGCGGATAGAACTTGACCGGTCCCAGTCCCATCTGCCGGCAGAGCGCCGAATAGGCGCCGAGCAGAAGCTGCTGTCCCGTCTGGCCGCGGGCATAAAATGTGCGCGACACCTGGGCGCCCCCGAAGGACCGGTTATCCAGCAGCCCTCCGTACTCGCGGGCGAACGGCACTCCCTGCGCGACGCACTGGTCGATGATGCTGCCGCTGACCTGGGCGAGCCGGTAGACGTTGGCTTCGCGGGAGCGGTAGTCTCCGCCCTTGACCGTGTCGTAGAAAAGACGGTAGATGCTGTCGCCGTCATTCGGATAATTTTTCGGCGCGTTGATGCCGCCCTGGGCTGCGATGCTGTGCGCCCGCCGGGGGGATTCATGATAGCAGAGGGCGAGTGACCTTGTAGCCCAGCTCCGCGAGCGATGCCGCGGCGGAGGCTCCCGCAAATCCCGTTCCCGACGACAATGATGTGATATTTCCTTCTTGTTGGAGGGATTCACCAGCTTCATGGTGAAGCGATGAGGATCCCATTTCTTTTCGATCGGGCCTTCGGGGATTCTGTGATTCGAGGGTCATTGTAGCAGTCCGCTTAGTGAGCCCGGAAAGGAAAGTACAACGGCATGGCGGCAAAGCCGAGAGGGATCAGCAGCCAGAAAATGACTCCGACTGCCCTCGATGAACGTCAGATACTTCTGATTGCGCATGCCGAGCGTCTGGAAGGAAGATTGAAATCCATGCCTCAAATGATACCCCGAGGAATGCGAGTGCGACGAGATAGAACATGTCGTAGACGGGCTGCTGCAAATGCCGACTGCCACCCGGTCGTACATTGTCGGACCGTTGTCCCTGTCGACGAACCGGGACTGGATGAAAAATGTGTCGATGTGGACGACGAGGAAAACCAGGACCACCGTCGCGGTGATGATCATGATGCGCGAGCTCAAGGTGCTGTCCTCCTCGCCGGTTGACGGCATACCGCTCCGGCCGGGCCGTACGGTTGATGAACCAGAGCCACACGGCGTAGATCGCATGGATGCAGGAAGAGGCGAAGAGAACAATCTCAAGGGGTCGCAGGAGGGGATACGTTGCGAGGAACTCCGCATACGTATTGAACAGCTTCCCGCCGTCGGCCTTGAACAGAAACAGGTTTGCGGTGAGATGGAAGACAAGAAATAAGGAAAGGAAAAAGCCCGAGAGGCCGACGATCAGCTTACGCCCGACCGATGAAGCAAAGAAGGATTGTTTCTTTCGCATGGAATTCGTCTGGGAAGTGAAGGAATGCGAAGCGCTGAAGGAAGAACGCCTGAGGAGACATGGGAATGTAGTAAATGATGGTTATCGATTCAAGTTGCGTCCGAGGAAACCGGGACACGGACACGATGCTTCCGACGAGCCCGAGAAGGATGCCCCCGGCCACCACGGCCGAATAGAACCAGAGCGGCATGTGCACGAACATCGCCAGGTCTTCGGACAGGTAATGGGTGAACCGCTCGATCGCGAGATACAGCAGGCCGGCTGCCAGTACCCCGCCGAGGAACCCCTGCACGATCCCTTCGATGAGAAACGGCCAGCGGATGAACATCGATGTGGCGCCGACAAGCTCCATGGTCCGGATGATGTGTCGCTTCGCATAGATGGCGAGACGGATCGTGTTGGCGACGAGGAGGATCGCCGAGAGCATGATGAAGGAGCCGACCCCCAGGGTGACCCGGTCGACGACGGAGGTGCGCGCGTCGATCGATCTCCAGCAGCGCGCTACGATACCGCACCGTATCGATGCCGGCGATCGAGGAAAACCGGTTGTAAAGTTCCTGGGCCCGGAGGCGGTGGTATAGTCGTTTTTCAGGTAGATCTTGATCGACGGGGGGAGCGGATTGAAGTTCAGGACGCGGTACACATTTTCGCCGGACTCCTGTTCGAAAATATGCGCGGCCTCCTCCTTGGAAATGTAGTGGAGAGAGTCCACGCCCGGCGATGCGGTCAGCGATCGTTCGATCCGGCGGAGATCCTCGGTGTTCAGCGGCTCCTGCAGGAATGCTTCCATCTCGAAGCGGGCCTTGAGGGCGGTCATCATCCGCTGCGTGTTGACGCTGACGATCACGAACAACCCGAGCAGTACCAGGGCGATCCAGAGTGTAAACACCGCGAACGCCGTGGACAACCTTGCACGTCGGAACCCGGAAAAACTTTCACGCAGCGTATACGAGAGACTCATGCCGAAAGGCCCGTTCATGATCAGTAATTGGATTCGTCCCGCCAGCGTACGATTTTCCAGGGGTCGGTGACGCGTTCCCGCTGGAAAATGAGATTGGCGTACCCGTTGACGTATTCGACGTCACTCGGATTGAACACGATCGTGAGATTAAACCCGCGGACGACATTCACTTCGTTCGAATCGCTTGTCGATGAGATGATGTTGTTCCAGATCAAATCGAGCTTCTGTGCGTTCTGAAACAGGCCGTAGGTCGACCGCATGTCCTCTTCGCGCCCCCAGCTGATGTCCACGCCCAGGTCGTAGTTGCGGTAGACGAAGACGAAACTGTCGTCGAGCAGCTGGCCATAGACCGTCGTATCCCGAAACGTATAGGAGGACTGGAAACACCGGAATATGCCGTCGATCGACTTTGGATCACAGGTCGACTGCGCCGGAGAATTGTCGATCCCCGGTGCAAAGGGATTCACGCACGCGCCGGCGAGGAGGGCGGCGGACAGCAGGAACACGCGCGCCCGGACGGCGGCCGATGTCGCTCCGCGGTACAATCGACATGCACTCCGACGGCGGATCATTTAGTTGGAAAACTTCCCCTTGAAATGGCTCCACGTTACGTCGCTCGTGGTCTTGTAATCCGTCCAGCGATAAATGACCCACGCGTTCGTATTGTCGGGCCCGAGGACAAGCTGCATTGTGCCCGTCGCGACCGTCGGGAAGCTCGGATCGTTGTGCTCGAATGTGAACGTGTAGTCGTACGAAACGATCGTGGAGTCCCCGGAGAGAATAATCGTTTTGTGCGCAAGGACGAGATTGGAAAACGCGGACGGCCTCCCGGCGGTCCTCGCCACCAGATTCTGGAAATACTGCCGCTCGTCGTCTACGGTCCAGTGCGCGAAGACCCCTGCGTACGTCGCAGCCGCGGTAGCGGACGGAATAAACGTGTAGGGCTGTTTTGCGTGGGTCGGATCCGGGAAGCACCGCTGGTAATTGACGGAATTTTTCTCCGCGATGGCACTCTGCAGATTCTCGACGACGGCATCAGGATCGGTCGCAGGGATGAACGTATCGCTGGGCTGTGTCGGTGCTTCCGGAGATCGGGTTTGAAAGAGGCCGCACGAGGTGAAGACGACGAGGGCGGCCAGGATGCACCGGGAGGAAATCCATCGGGGACTCCAGCACGTTGCCGTCACAGCACGATGCGCCCTTCCAACGCCCTGGTCAAGGTCGCCTCATCGGAGAACTCCAGATCACCGCCGACAGGGAGCCCGCGCGCAAGGCGGGAAACCCTGACGCCGAGGGGCTTCAGGAGCCGTGTCAGGTAAATCGTCGTTGCTTCGCCTTCGACGTTGGGGTTCATCGCAAGGATGGTCTCGCCCACTTCGGCGGAGATCCTCACGAGAAGCTCCTTGATGCGGAGTTGTTCGGGCCCGATCCCGTCCAGGGGCGATAGAGAGCCCCCGAGCACATGGTAGAGTCCGCGATATTCATTGGTCTTCTCGAGAGCGATCACATCATTTGGCTCTTCGACAACGCAAATGAGCGACCGGTCGCGCTTCGTGCTCGAGCAGATGACGCAGGGGTCCTGCTCGGTGATGTTGGAGCAGACGGAGCAGTGACGGATCTTCTCCTTCACGGCGACAAGCGCGTTCGCCATCCTGACGACCTCTTCGCGCGGGAGCTTCAGCACGTGAAGGGCCAGCCTTTGCGCCGTTTTGCGCCCGATGCCCGGGAATCCGGCGAATTCATCGATGAGTTGCTGCAGTGATTCGGACGTATGGAGCATAAGGAGGTATTCTTGGACACCGGAGGCCGGTTGATGCCGATGGATCGTTTGCGGGGACCGGATCTGAGCGACTACATGCCGGGCAGGTTCAGCCCCGGGATATTCGGGAGAAGTCCGTTCGTCGCCTTCGCCATCTCCTCCTGCGCCATCTTGTTGGATTCCTCAACCCCCTTGTTGACCGCGGCGATGATCAGGTCCTCAAGCATCTCAACATCGGCGGGATTGACGACTTCTTTGTCGATATGGAGTTGGACGACCTGCTGTTTTCCATTGACGGTGACCTTGACCATCCCGCCGCCCGATTCACCGACCGTGGTCATGGTCTCCAGGGAGGCCTGAACCTGTGCGATTTTCTCCTGCATCTTCTGCACTTGCTTCATCATCCCCGCCATATTCGGAATGCCGCCCATGGAAGTGCCTTCTTCAAAAGAGAGTGGATCGTGAATTCTGTACGAATAGAGTCAAAATATAGTCTATTGCCCGTGGATTGTCAACGCGGCGGTCCGGCCCAATTCTTGACTTTCTGAGCGGAATGGCGTACAATAGTATTCCATTATACTTTCTTATGGAAACATCCGGCTGAGGGGAGATCCCTGCCTGTGGGAATGCTGTCCAACCGTACTGCTCCCGACGATAAGAGCGTTCAGGATGCCTTGAAGACCTCGGGAGAAATCCCGAGGCATGTCGCCATTATCATGGATGGCAATGGCCGGTGGGCCAAGCTCCGGGGGTTTCCACGGATCGCCGGGCACACGGAAGGCGTGGAGTCGGTCCGCGACACCGTTGAGGCCTGCGGACAGCTGGGCGTGCAGTACCTAACGCTTTACGCGTTCTCCACCGAGAACTGGAAGCGGCCGAAGGACGAAATTTCCCTTTTGATGCGCCTCCTGTTGAAGGCGCTTCAGGACGAAACCGATCGCCTGCACACCAATAATGTGAAGATCCGCGCGATCGGCGACATCGATGCGCTCCCGTCCGAGGTCCGGCAGGAATTGCTCGATGACAGTGAGAAGACGAAGAACAACACCGGCCTCACGCTGATCCTGGCGCTGAGTTACAGCGGTCGCTGGGACCTGACGCGGGCCTGCCGGCGCATGGCCGAGGACGTGGCGTCCGGGACGCTCCATGCCGACCAGATTACGGACGCAACGATTTCTTCCTATCTTTCAACATCCGGAGTACCAGATCCCGACCTCTTGATACGGACAAGCGGGGAATTCCGCATCAGCAATTTCCTGCTGTGGCAGTTGGCGTACACGGAAATCTTCATCACCCAAAAACACTGGCCGAGTTTCCGGAGGGATGAGTTGTACGCCGCGATCACGGACTACCGCCGGCGCGAGCGCCGCTTCGGGATGGTCAGTGAACAACTGCGCGCCCAGGAAAGTGCCGGCGGCGCGCTCCAACGGTTTATCAAGAGTGTAACGGGACCCTAATATGAAACAGCTTCTGCTCGTGTCGGCAGTCATCACGCTGGCACTCTGCACCCTCTCCAGAGCGGACGCACAAAAAACCCAGCCTCAACAAGAAGTCCTCAAGATCCTCGGCATTTCCATCGAGGGGAACTCGCTTGCCGATCCCGCCGCGATCATTGCCAATTCAGGACTCAAGGTCGGCGATAATATTACCGTGCCCGGCGATCAGGTCGGACAGGCGGTGCGGAAGCTCTGGTCCCTGAAGATCTTTGACGATATCCAGGTCGCCATCGATCGGCGGGCGGGCGACGGCGTCTACCTGTCGATCACCGTTCACGAACTTCCCCGGTTTGAGAAGATCGAGTATACGGGACGGCATGAGGTCAGCGAAGACGATATCATGAAGAAGCTGAACCTCGTCCGCGGCCAGGTGTTCCCTTCCGACGAACTCGTTTTCATCAGGCGTGAAATCAAGAAATTGTACGTCAAGGACGGCTATCTGCTTGCCGAAATCCGGGACACCACCGCCCCGGCGGACACGTCGAGCAACCGGGTGATTGTGAAAGTCGACATCGACGAAGGACCGGAAGTGCAGGTGGACAACATCTTCTTCAGCGGCAATCGCGCGTTCACCGAGGGCGACCTGCGCGGCGCAATGGACAACACCTCGGAAAAACACTGGTGGAAGTTCTGGTCTTCTGCGAAGTTCGATCGCAAGAAGTTCGATGAGGACAAGGATCTGATCCTGCAGTTCTACCGGAAGAATGGGTACCGTGATGCCGAGGTCCTCGGCGATTCGATCACCTATTCCGCGAACAAGGAGAAGATGAATATCCTGATCCGGGTCCGCGAGGGTGTTCAGTACTTCATCCGCCACATCACCTGGCAGGGGAACACGGTCTATACCAATGCCAATCTTAACGAACGGCTCGGCGTCAGAGAAGGAGAAGTCTACAACGCGGACAAGCTCGAGAAGAATCTCCGCGGGAACGATTCCCAGACGGATGTCGCATCGCTCTATCTCGACAACGGCTACCTGCGGTTCAATCTCGAACCGGTGGAGACGCGGGTGGGTGAGGATAGCGTGGATATCCAGATCAACGTATTCGAGATGAATCAATTCCGCATCGGCCACGTCGCGATCAAGGGGAATACCAAGACGCAGGAAAAAGTCATCCGCCGGGAGCTCTATACGCGGCCCGGGGACTACTTCAGCCGTGCCGCGATCATGCGGAGTCTCCGGCAGTTGCAGCAGTTGAATTATTTCAACCCGGAAAAATTGAAGCCGGATTACCAGATGGTGGACGACAAGACCGTCGATCTGGCGTACGAGGTCGAAGAAAAATCCAGCGACAACATCAACGCCTCGGTCGGATACAGCGGCGCCTTCGGCGTCACCGGGGCGCTCGGATTCACGATCAACAACTTTTCCATCGCGGAACCGCTCTCGGGCGGCGCCGGGCAGATCCTGAATTTCCAGTGGGAATTCGGCGCGACGTCGATCTATCGGACCTTCAGCCTGGGATTTACCGAACCATGGCTCTTTAATACTCCCACGCTCCTGGGGGTGAGCCTTTTTGATACGCGCCAGAGTTACAACTTCGATCTGGAAATGCTCGGCGGGTCCATTCGCGTCGGCCGGCGGTTCCGCTGGCCCGACGACTATTTCCGCGGCGACTGGATCCTGACCGGACAGAGAAACGATGTCCGGAACGGGCTGGGCTATTATCCGGAAGGGGTGACGACCCAGGTGAGCGTGACGCAGGTTATTTCGCGTAACAGCACCGACAATCCAATCTTCCCCACCGAGGGATCCAACGTTTCCCTGTCGTTCCAGTTGTCGGGCGGACCGTTCCTCCCCGGCAATGTGGAATTCGTGAAGTGGGGGTTTCAGTCGGACTGGTACATTCCGTTGTTCGACAGCCGCAAATTCGCCCTCTACCTGAGCTCGATGTACGGCTCGATCACGCCGCTGGGAAGCGGGACCGGCAACATCTCGCCGATCGACTATTACTCCATGGGTGGCACCGGTCTGGGGTACGTGAATACGACTCCGCTGCGGGGGTATGCAGACCAGAGCGTCGGCCCGATTCTTGCCGGGAGCACGATCGTGGCCGGACGGGCAATGTCGAAGCAAACCATGGAACTCCGTTTCGCCGTCTCCATCAATCCCATCCCGATTTACCTGCTGGCATTCGCCGAAGGGGGAAACGTCTATCCCTCTCCCGCAACCGCGAATTTTTTCGATCTGAAACGTTCGGCGGGGTTGGGTGCGCGGATCCAGATCAACCCCATCGGTCTGATCGGGTTTGACGAGGGATATGGATTCGACGATGTTTCACCGAAGGATGGGAAACCCGACGGCTGGCATTTTCATTTTGTGTTCGGCCGCGGGTTTTAAGGTCGAGGGGGGGACGTACAGGTTGGCATCTTATTGAACCGACTCTTCAATATCCATTTCATCGAGGTCATTGTGAAGAACATCGCTTTCTCTTGTGTCATTCTTGTGTTGGCCGGTGCTGTGGCGTTCGGGCAGGTGCAGCAGAAAATCGGGTACGTTAACTCAGCGAAGATCCTTGACCAGCTCCCGGAGGCGCGCGATGCGGCAAAGAGACTCGAGTCGTACGCGAAGCCCATCCAGGACTCTCTGCAGATGATGCAAAAGCAGATCCAGGACAAATATGATGATTACCAGAAGCGGGAAGCGTTGCTGAACGACGCATCCAAGCGCGCCGCGCAACAGGAGCTCCAGGACCTTCAGGCCAAAGCCCGCGACTTCGCGCAAGGCAAAGACCAGGAACTCGCCCAGCAGCGGGAGAAGATCTTCACACCCGTCAAGGACAAGGTCCTGAAAGCCATCGAGAAAATCGCCAAGGCGGAGAAGTACAGCTTCATTCTTGATCAGAATGAGCAGGTGAATATCGTTCTGTATGCAGATCCGAAAAATGATCTGACCAATCGCGTCCTCGACAACCTCATCCGTGGGAGATAGCGGCCGCAGCGGTGAACGGGAGCAATGATGCGTGAAGACGAAAGCGATTGGGTGGAGTCTCCCCGGTCGCTTCGTGTTCTTGAGCCGTCCGCTCTCGTTGCTTCGTCCCGGTGTCCCCGTCGTGATCTGATCGTCGAGGTCTTTTCGCTCCCTTGGAGAAACGCAATGAAACGCATACTCTGTATGATCGCTTTCGGAATGGCGATCGTCTGCTCGGCACACGCGCAGTCAAAAATCGGGCATATCAATTCCGAGTCGATCATGCAGACCCTCCCGGAGGCGATCGACGCGCAAAAGACGCTCGACGGACTTGTCGCGCAGTGGGAGAGCGAGTTGCAGAAGATGCAGGCGGACTGGAAACGGAAATATGACGAGTACGACAAAAAGAAGCTGATCCTGACCGAAGCCGCGCGGGCGGATCAGGAGAAAGAGCTGCGCGCGCTCGATCAGTCGATCCAGGATTACCGGAACAAGAAATTCGGTCAGAACGGCGAACTGTTCCAGAAGCAGAACGAGATCATGAAGCCGATCCAGAACAAGATCTTCCAGGTGCTCGAAGATATTGCGAAGGAAGACGGCTACGACTACATTTTCGACAAGAGCGGCCAGGTCCTGCTTGTGTATGCGAATGACAAGAACGACCTCACCGCAAAAGTCATCCAGCGCATGCAGGCGTTCGGCAAGTAGCATTGACGCGGAAACCCCGGGGCACCACGCGTGAAACTCCGAGACATCGCAGCACTTCTCAAAGCCGAGCTTATCGGAAACGCGGATCGCGAGATCGTCAGGGTGGCGAAGATTGAAGAGGCGGGCGAAGGCGACCTCACATTTCTGGCGAATCCGAAATATGCCCGATTCCTCGCCGACACAAGGGCATCGGCCGTCATTGTCGGTCAGTCCGTCTCCCTCCCCGCCGGAAGGACTGCCGGCGAAGTTGCGCTTCTCCGGGTCGATGATCCATACGCGTCGTTTGTCCATGCTGTCGTCGCCTATCATCCCCCCGCGGCGCCTGTTCCTCCGGGAATCTCTCCCGCCGCTGTGATCGATCCCAGTGCCGTGATCGGAAATGCCGTGCGCATTGCACCCTGCGCGGTCATCGGTCCCGGATGCCGGATCGGCGACCGGAGCATGATCGGGCCCGGAGTCGTCCTCGGAGAGGGCGTTACCATCGGCGCTGACTGCATCCTCTATGCTCACACCGTTCTCCGCGAAGGATGCGTTGCCGGAGACCGGGTGATCGTCCAGCCGGGAGCGGTGATCGGAGGTGATGGCTTCGGGTTCGCGCCACAGCCTGACGGGACGTACGAAAAGATCCCGCAGGTCGGGATCGTTGTGCTTGAAGATGATGTTGAAATCGGAGCAAACACGACCATCGATCGCGCGACGCTCGGTGAGACGAGGGTCAAAAAGGGGACGAAACTCGACAACCTGATTCAGGTTGCCCACAATGTCGTGATCGGTGAGAACACGGTGAGCGCGGCGCAGGCCGGGATCTCGGGAAGTACGAAGATTGGCAAGAACGTCATGATCGGAGGGCAGGTCGGGTTCACCGGACACTTAGAAATTGCTGACGGGACGAAAATCGGCGCGCAATCGGGCGTCCACCGATCGGTGACAAAACCCAATACGATCATCTTCGGATTTCCGGCGGTTCCCCAGCGGGAAGCCTTCAGAATCCAGGGGGCCATCACGCAGCTCCCGGAACTGCTGGAAACAATTCGTCGCCTCCAGCACGAGGTCGACGAGCTTCGCGGTCGCATCAACGAGCTTTCGCCGCCGGCAGATCAGAACCGACAACCGTAGCCGGGCTCCACTGGAGCGCGATAAGTCCGTCCAGAGGACTGTCGCGTTCTCCGTGAGCGGTCTCAAGCCAGAATTCCAAACTCCAAACTCCAAACTCCAAACTCTCAATGCTCGTTCAGCAGCGCACCATCAAGCAGTCCGTTTCCATGAGCGGCGTTGGGCTGCACACCGGAAACATTTCGCACCATGACGTTCAAGCCTGCACCGGAGAATTACGGGGTCCGGTGGCGGCGGATCGACCTGGCGGGAGAGCCGGAGGTTCCGGCGGACGTCGATCATGTGGTCGATATTTCCCGGGGGACCACATCGAGCTTGGAACGGCGCGTGTCCATACCGTCGAACATGTCATGGCTGCGCTTGTGGGCCTGCAAATCGACAATATCCTCATCGAGCTGGACAACAACGAGCCGCCCATCGGTGACGGGAGCGCAAAGCCGTATGTAGAATGTCTGCTTCAGGCGGGATTCGAGATCCAGGAAGCGCCCAAAGATTATCTCATCATCGACCAGACCGTCCACTATCAGAACGAGGCGAAAAAAGTCGAGATCGTCGCCTTGCCGACCGATGATTACCGGATTACGGTCCTGGTGGACTATGAAAACCCTGCGCTCGGCAGTCAGCATACCGGACTGTTCGACCTCGAGAAGGAATTCGTCTCGGAGTTTGCCCCCTGCCGCACATTCTGTTTTCTCCATGAAGTCGAAATGCTTCACAGTGCGGGTCTCATCCGCGGCGGGAATCTCGACAATGCGATCGTGATTGTCGATCGTGATCTGCCGGAGTCGGAGATCAAACGCATCAGCGAGAAGCTCGGGATCAACGATTCGGTGATCCTCGGATCGAACGGCGTGATCAACAATCGCACGCTCCATTTCCCGAATGAACCCGCGCGGCACAAGCTCCTCGATGTCATGGGCGATCTCGCGCTGATCGGAGTACCGCTGAAGGCGCAGATTCTCGCTGCCCGCCCGGGCCACGCGAGCAACATCGAATTCGCGAGGAAAATCCGGCGTCTGTACGAACAAAAAAAGCTGGTGCGGAAGTACCAGCACGAGCGGAAGGAAGGCGTGGTATTTGATATCAACGCCATCAAACGCATCCTTCCCCACCGGTATCCGTTCCTTCTCGATCGACAAGATCATCGAGTTCAAGATGGACGAGACGATCGTCGGGGTGAAGAACGTCACCGTTAACGAACCCTTCTTCGAAGGGCACTTTCCCGGACAGCCCGTCATGCCTGGCGTCCTTATCCTCGAGGCGATGGCACAGACGGGCGGCATTATGCTGCTGAACGGGATCGAGAACCCCGAAGGGAAACTCGTCTATTTCATGGCGATCAACAACGCCAAATTCCGCAAACCCGTGACGCCCGGCGACCAGTTGGTGTTCGAATTGAAAATGACGCAACGGAAGAGCAAGATTTGCACGATGGCGGGGAAGGCGTTTGTCGACGGTACTCTCGTCGCGGAGGCGGACATGATGGCGTCGATTATCGAGAAACCAACAGACGGGAAACAGTAATAGCTTGGAGTAGGTAGTAGGAAGAATGAAGTAGGAAAAAGAGGTAGAAACCAAACGGTTTGCCTGCGGACCGGCGATTGCAGCACGTTGCTACGTCTTCTTCCTTCTCCCTACTTCATACTCCCTATTTCTTACTCCCAGCCGAAGCTCAGGATGTTCCTCGCCCTAGAAGCCAACCATGACCAACATTGATCCACGGGCAAATGTTAGCCCCAAAGCCGTACTTGCCGACAACGTGACGGTCGGGCCGTTCACCACCATCGAGGCCGGTGCAGTTGTCGGGGAGGGCACGACCATCGCTGCGAACGCGTTGATCGGATGCGGAGCCCGGATCGGAAAGCAGTGCAAGATCCATCATGGCGCCGTCGTCGGTCATGCCCCGCAAGACCTGAAGTATGCAGATGAGCCGACGACATGCGAGATCGGAGACCGGACGGAAATCCGCGAGTATGCCGTGTTGCACCGGGGGACAGGTGAAGGCGGGCGGACGATCATCGGGAGTGACAACTACCTGATGGCCCTGACCCACGTGGCGCACGATTGCGTGCTGGGGGACCACATCATCATGTCGAACGCGGCGATGCTTGCGGGACACATTACCGTGGAAGATTGGGTGATCATCGGCGGGATTACACCTGTACATCAGTTTGTCAGGATCGGTCGCCATGCGATGGTCGGAGGCGGACTGCGTGTTCCCAAAGATGTGCCGCCGTTCGTGCTTGCAGGCGGTGCGCCGCTCTGCTTCGAAGGATTGAATTCGATCGGCCTGAAGCGGCGGGGGTTCTCGCCGGAGGCGATCCATGCGCTCGACGAGGCGTATACGCTCATTTACCGTGCGAAACTGAATGTCTCCCAGGCTCTCGCGCGGATCACTTCGACCGAGCATTTGATGAGATTCAAGGAAGTGCAGCAGGTGGTGGAATTCATTGCTGCAAGCCAGCGCGGGGTGATCGGTGCACCGCGTTCAAGGGGCTGACCCGGCGACGAGTTTTCGGAAACAAGAGCGTTCATTGACATGAATTCGGAGCGTTGGCTGCTGCTCGGATACGGGTTGGAGAGCGGGGCGCATAACATGGCGCTCGACGAACTCCTTGCCCGTCGGATGCAAGACGACCCCGGAATGCCCCCGGTCCTCCGGCTGTATGGCTGGAAACCATGGGCGATTTCGCTTGGTCATCACCAGGCAATGGACGACATCGACCTTCTCAAGGCCTCCGCTGCCGGGATCGATGTTGTCCGTCGGCCGACAGGCGGGCGGGCCATTCTTCATGCGGAAGAGCTGACCTATTGTCTTGTCATGCCGGCAGGGCGAAGGAGCGTCCTGGATGTCTACAACGACATCAGCCGCGCCCTGGTCGCAGGCCTCGGACTCTTTGGTGTTGACGTCGCGCTTCAGAAGTCTCAGCCGGATTTTCGCACTGAGTACCGGAAGACAGCATCCATCCCTTGCTTCGCCAGTTCCGCCCGGTACGAGATCGAAGCGCAGGGAAAAAAACTCGTCGGCAGCGCCCAGCGCCGGTTCAGCGGCGGGGAACGCGATGTCGTGTTGCAGCACGGATCCATCCTCTGCGGTCCGGCACATTTGACACTTCCCGGGTACCTTCACACCACCGACCCGGCAGCAGTTGCCGAAGTCCGTCGCATTCTTCAGGATCACACGATCGACCTCGCCCGGCTCCTCGACCGGCAGATCGACATTCCTCTTCTCGCCGAGGCCATTCAGGAGGGATTCGCCCGGGAATGGGGAGTGAGCTTTCACGCCGACACAATTTTCATGAACGAACTGGGATTGACCCATGCCTGAATTCTTCAATGTAGATCCCGATCCGCCCTCGCCCGGCAAACCGCCGCGTGTGATGACGACCAAGCGCGTGCAGATGATGAAAGCCTCCGGCGAAAAGATCGCCATGCTGACGGCGTATGACTATCTGGTGGCGAGATTTCTCGATCAGGTGGGCGTGGATATCATCCTTGTCGGAGATACGCTCGGCAACGTCGTCCAGGGGCACGAGACGACCCTTCCGGTTACCGTCGACGATATGATCTACCACGCCAAGGCGGTGAAACGGGCGGTCCACAACGCGCTCATCGTCGTCGATATGCCGTTCATGTCGTACCAGACAAGCGTCGATGATGCGGTTCGCAATTGCGGCCGGGTCATGAAAGACGTCGGTGTCGGCGCGGTCAAGATGGAGGGAGGCGGTTACCTGGCGGAGATCATCCGTCACCTGGTGACCATCGGCATCCCGGTAATGGGACACCTGGGTCTGACTCCGCAATCGATTAACCGTTTCGGAACGTACGAGGTGCGGGCAAAAGATCCCGGCGAGGCACGGCAGCTCATCGACGACGCGCGGACGATCGCCGAGGCAGGTGTCTTTGCCATCGTTCTCGAGAAGATCCCAGCGCCGCTGGCAAAGGAAGTGACCGAAGCCGTGTCCGTCCCGACGATCGGCATCGGCGCCGGGCCGCATTGTGACGGCCAGGTTCTTGTGGTGTATGATATGCTGGGTCTGACGGAGGAATTCCATCCGCGCTTCCTTCGCCGCTATGCACATCTGGCCGACGACATGCGCGCGGCTTTCCGTCAGTATATTGCCGATGTCAAAGCGAAAGATTTTCCCACGTCCAAGGAAAGTTACTGATTCAACCGGAGCCGCAATCCATGCCCGATCGCACCCCACTCCAGCGGCTGCATCATAGCGTCTTGTTCGCCCTCACGTTCCTCTTGCTTTGCCTTGTCCTTCCGACGCATGTCCGCCCGCAAACGATCCTTCTTCCTGAACGCTGGTCTTTCAAGACCGGCGACGATTCCTCCTTCGCCCTTCCCGGCACGAAAGAAACGGGATGGGGGATGATGGACGTCCCTGACTGGTGGGAACGCGAAGGGTATGACGGCTATGACGGCATCGCATGGTATCGGGTACATTTTGACGTCCCCGATCGCTATATCGGGAAGCCGATGGTGCTTCTCCTGGGCCGCATCGACGACGCCGATGAAACATACATCAACGGGGTGCGGGTCGGCGGGATGGGAGAATTTCCCCCGCATGCGGTGACCGCGTACAGTCTGCAACGAAGATATCCAATTCCGCCGGGGCTGCTTAAACGTCAGAACGTCCTCGCTGTCCGGGTGAATGATATGATGGGCCCCGGAGGAATCGTCGCGGGTCCGATCGGCATCTCCTCGCCGGAGGATTACCGCCGTGATTACGAATCGCCGACGCTGACGCATCGCACCTGGTTCCGGCTTTCCACGACCAATGGACTCGTTGCTGCGGTCTTTGATGAACGGCGTGGGTATGTCGAGTCTGTGCGCCCGCACATCTTCCAGGCCTTCGACTCTGCGCGATACGTCCGGCCATTCGTCCTGCGCGTGAAGCCCATTGTGCCGGGAGGGCTCACCGGCGCATCGTACCTTCGCAATACCCATGTGATTCAATGCCAGGGCGAAGGCCTGACCGTCGCACTCTTCTGCCCGTTTACTACGGGGGAGAAGATCTTTTGCGCTGCGATTACCGGACCGGCATCGAAAGTCCGCCGGACGACGTTGAGTTGGGAGAAAACGGAGACTGCACTCATCGTCGATTCAACCATCGTGTCGATGCCCAACGGTTTGTCCCGGAAGTATGTCCTCTTCGGCTATGTCGATTCGCTCCAGACCGACAGGACGGTGGTCGAACGCGCACTACGCGCGATCGTCGGGCGCAAAGGACGACTTGTAGAAGATGAGGTGGAGTGGATGCGCTCGATCATCTCGGCTGCGCATATCCCTGATGGCATTTCACCGGCGGAACGCAGTGTCCTTGAGCAGTCGATCGCAGTCCTGAAGATGGCTCAGGTCAGCGATCGAGAGGTCCCCGCGGGAGGACGAGGAGAAATCCTGGCGTCCCTGCCGCCGGGGGACTGGAATATCGCATGGGTGCGGGACGGCATGTACGCCGTCCGCGCACTCAACAGACTCGGGATGTTTGCCGAAGCGAAGAAGTATCTCGCGTTCATGCTGGATGCCCCTTCCGGCGGCTACGTCCATTACGTCTTCACCGACAAGAAAGACTACGGTGTCGGAGTCCCGTATCAGATTTCCGTTTGCCGGTATTTCGGCAACGGCAAGGAAGAGTCCGACTTCAACGACGACGGACCGAATATCGAACTGGACGGCTTCGGCATGTTCCTCTCCGCCTTCAGCGACTATGTTCACGCGGAGCGGGGATTCGCTCTTTTTCAAAAGCAGATTCGAGGTGGTCGCATCGAAGGTGGCCGATGCGATCGTTCACGCAATCACGCCGGATGGAGTGATCCGGATCGATTCCGGGCCATGGGAGAGACATCTCCCGGGGAAAACGTTCGCCTACGCATCCATCATGGGTGCGGTCGGCTTGCGCGATTTTGGAAATTTGTGTTTGCGCTTCGGCGTGACTGCGGGGAGCCGGTACCTGCAGTCATCACAGGACCTTGTCGACGGCATCCGACGAACATTTGTCGTAGATGGCCGCCTGATCAAAGGCAACATGGAGTCGAACGACCCTGAGAAATATGATTTCTTCGACGGCGGGACCATCGAAGCGTTTGCTTTGAACCTTATGCCGGACCGGATCTTGTTCGAGTCGCATTACTCGGCATATGAGAAATCCCTGAGGATCGACAGCCCGAACAGAGGGTTCGCCAGGATCAATCTCGGCGACGCGTATGAAACGGGAGAATGGCTCTTGCTGGACCTCCGCACGGCGACGGCGTTGAACGCCTTCGGGAGGAAGAAAGAAGCGCGCTGGTTCCTTGACTGGGTCACGGATCACGCATCGAGGAATTTCAACCTCATTCCCGAGTTACTGAACCGCGAGACCGGGAGATATGACGGATCGATTCCCATGGTTGGGTTCGGCTCAGGTGCGTACGTCCTGACACTCTTCGACCTCTCTGAACAACGGTAAGTCCTTGAGAGTCGCCCCTCCTTTTCGTACCATACTCTAACAACAATTCATGCGCATCCTTGTCTCAAATGATGATGGAATCGATGCCCAGGGAATCTATGCCCTGACGCAAGAGCTCCGGCAGATCGGTGAGGTGATCGTCGTCGCTCCCGATCGCCAGCAGAGCGCCGTCGGGCACGCGATCACCATGCAGTACCCTTTGCGGGCGATTCCGTTTCAAAAAAATGGTACGCTCTTCGGTTATGCGGTGAAGGGAACGCCTGCCGATGCCGTGAAACTTGCCGTCCGTTGCCTGCTGAAGGACCCTGTTGACCTGCTTGTTTCCGGCATCAATCACGGTTCGAATACGGCGATCAACATTCTTTACTCCGGTACCGTCTCTGCTGCAACAGAAGGGACGATCCTGGGGATCCCCTCGATCGCCGTGTCCCTGACCACGTATGACGAAGCGGACTTCGGTCCCGCGGCGCGGTTTGCGCGGGAGTTGGCGGAGATGGTCCACGCGAAAGGTTTGCCGACGGGAACACTTCTCAACGTCAATGTTCCAGCCGTTCCGGAGGAGAATATTCGCGGCGTGAAAATCACGAAACAGGGTCGATCGTCATGGGACGACACGTTTGATGTCCGGCGGGATCCGGCGAACCGGGAATACTACTGGTTGACGGGCAAAATGAATGTCACCGACACAGACCCGGACACGGATCAGGTGGCAATCCGGGAGAACTTCATCTCTGTCACGCCGATTCACTACGATCTGACGGACCAATCAATGGTGGAACAGCTCAAACAGTGGGGAATACGTCGGGGGGGATGAAAAGGGCGTAGCGCATTCAACGCTGGAGCATCTATGGACACCCGCATCACTCTCCTCCTGGAATCCTTCGATCGCGCTTACAATGAGTCCTCCTGGCACGGCCCCAATCTGCGTGGCTCGTTGAAAGGTGTGAACGCCGCCGTGGCCTCCCGGCGACCCGGGAAAGGGCGGCACAACGTCTGGGAAATTGCTCTGCACTGCGCATACTGGAAGTATGTAGTTCGTCGCAGGCTGCTCGGGGAGAAACGCGGGGGTTTTCCGTTGAAAGGATCAAATTTCTTTGTGCGTCCTGAACGGAAGACAGGCATCATGAAAGCGTGGGCGGATGATCTGGCTCTTCTCGAGCAGGAACATCAGAGCTTGCGCGACACGATCACCACGCTCGATCCCGCATCCCTTGGTGTCGCGCCCAAAGGCGGCCGCGGCACGATACAGAGGATGATCCTGGGCGTCGCGGCACACGATATCTATCACGCCGGACAAATTCAGCTCATAAAGAAACTGCTCGGAAGTAAGAAGTAGGCAGTACGAACGTCGGAGAGTAGGAAGGAGGCAGTTTGCAGTAGGAACGTCAGAGAGTAGGACGTAGGTCGTATGAAGTAGGAAGAACGCGGGTGCAAGTCTCCCGATCTTGCCCCAGTATTCGGACACCCAGATAAGTTACTATCTTGCAGAGGGAGGTGTCCGTATGGTACCACGATCGAAGTACACGAAAGAATTTAAGCTTGATGCGCTCCGCATGATGCAGGAGAGCCATCGGCCAGTTGCTGAGCTTGCCCGCGAGCTTGGGATCAACAAGAACATGCTGTACCGTTGGCATCATGAGCTCGTCGACGGTGCCAAGGAGTCTTTCCCGGGCAACGGGAAGCTGAAAGACTCGGAGACCGAACTCGCGCGGCTTCACCGTGAGCTGGAACTGGTCACGGAGGAGCGGGACATTTTAAAAAAAGCCTTGGCCGTGTTTTCGCGACGTGCGCGATGAAGTACCAGTTCGTCGCGGCCTATGCGAAACAGTATCGTGTGGCGACGCTCTGTCGTGTCCTGGCTGTCTCTCGCAGCGGTTACTACAGCTGGTGCCAGGGACCGTCCGGGGCGCGAGCGCAGGCCAACGAGCTGCTGGCCCAACAGATTGCCCAGGCGCACCACGAAAGCGAAGAGATCTACGGCAGTCCGCGGATCTACCAGGCCTTGCAGCAGCGCGGTGTGCCTTGCAGCCGTAATCGCGTGGCCCGCTTGATGCGCCTGAAGCACCTACGGTCTAAAACCAAGCGTCGCTTCAAAGTCACAACCCGCCCCTGCAAGGACGCGTGCGTGGCTCCGGATCTTGTCCAACGTCGATTCGAAGCGTCGGCACCGAACAGTGTCTGGACCAGCGATATCACCTATATCTTGACCCGTGAAGGGTGGATGTATCTGGCGGTCATCCTCGATCTGTATTCCCGTCGTATCGTTGGCTGGGAACTCGGAGATCGGCTCACAGCGGAGTTCGTCACGGCCGCCCTTAAACAAGCACTTGCGCGTCGTCAACCCGAGCGGGAGTTGATCCTGCATTCTGATCGGGGCACGCAGTACGCGAGCCACCAGATCCGCAGACTGGCGCAAGAATACGGTATCCGCTTCAGTATGGGAGCAACAGGCTCGTGCTACGACAATGCTGTCACCGAAAGTTTCTTCCATACGTTCAAAACCGAACTCATATACTTCGAACATTAAACCAGACGACAAGAAGGACGGCAAAGCTCTTCGATTACATCGAGGTCTTCTACAACCGTCAACGGCTACACTCGACGAATTTAAAATTATACAGTCCCCCAATCTCCCTTTCTCCCCCCTCTCCCCCGTCTTCCCATCTCCCCTTCTCTGAGTCTGAAAGTCTCTCACTCGCCTCGTGCGTTTCCGCCACCGCGTGGATCCGCCATCCCCCACCATTTGCCGTACTGTCGGAAGATTGAAGGAGCGTCGCCGACATGGGATGTCGGTTCGGTCACGTGGCCGAGGAGGCGGAGAGAATCAATGACGGACGTGGGAAATCCGGGTTCTTCGAGGTAGAGTCTGTCCGGGAGATGCTGGTGATGGAAGCGTGGAGCGTTGATCGCCTGGACGGGGGAGAAGCCGTAGTCGACGATGTTGGAGATCACCTGGAACACGGCGGAGATGATTCTTGGCCCGCCGCTCGCGCCGGTGACAAGAAGTGTCCGGCCTTTCGTGTCGACGACGATGGTCGGAGTCATGGAGGAGAGGATGCGTTTGCCCGGGGCAATGGCATTGGCATCGCCCTGGACGAGACCGAACACATTCGGGCTGCCGGGTTTCGTGGCGAAGTCGTCCATCTCGTCATTGAGCAGGAAGCCCCCTCCGTCTACCGTGACAGCGGAACCGTACAGTAAGTTGAGAGTCGTCGTGAGTGCGACGGCGTTTCCGGCGCTGTCCACGACGGAGAGGTGTGTCGTATTGTTGCCTTCGCGGAACGGCGTCACCGATGACGAGGGGGTGGCATGGTCGGGGGCAATCGTGGCACGTTGGCGGGCAGCGTACGTCTCCGAGAGGAGCGTGTCCAGCGGAACACGGACGAACTCCGGATCGCCGAGCGAACTGTTGCGGTCGGCGAACGCTCGTCGCATTGATTCGGCGACAAGATGAATGGCGATCGGGGAGTGCCATCCGAGACGGGCGAGATCGAACCCGCTGACGATGTTTGCAATGAGGGCGAGGGTGACACCACCGGATGACGGGAGGGGCATGCTGATCACCGTATCGCCACGGTACGCGAAGCTGATCGGCGTTCGCCAGCGCGCGACGTAGCGGGCGAGGTCGTCGCGGGTGATGATGCCGCCATGGGTCTGCATGGTCTGAACGATGCGTTCTGCCGTCGTGCCGGAATAGAACCCGGCCGGGCCTTCGCCGGCGATGCTCCGGAGCACCCGCGCGAGAGCAGGGTTGCGCCAGAGCGATCCCGTTGTGACGGGACTCCCTTCGGGGAGAAACAACATTCTCGAGGCAGGATCGTGAACGAGTCGGGCAGAATCGTCTCTGACCGTTGCGGTGAACCGCGCATCGACGATGAACCCGTTCTCCGCGAGTCCAATTGCCGGGTCGAGAATCTGTTTCCAGGGGAGAGACCCGAATTTTCTGTGTGCTTCCCAGAGGCCCGCGACGCTTCCCGGCACGCCTGATGCAAGACCGCCGGTGAGTGACCGGTCGGTGCTGTTGCCGAGGGCGTCGAGGTACATCGTCCGTGACGCCGCGTGGGGAGCCGTCTCGCGGAAGTCGAGCGCGGCGCGCGATCCGTCTGCGAACCGTGCGACAAGAAATCCTCCTCCGCCGATGTTTCCCGCGGCGGGAAACACGACGGCGAGGGCGAAGGCAGTACCGACGGCGGCATCGATGGCGTTTCCTCCTTCGCGGAGGATCCGGCACCCGACATCAGTTGCGAGCGCAGCGTCGCAGACGACCATGCCCCCGCGGGAAGACGCGGTGGTGGTATCGCAACGGTAGGGCCAGGTTGGGGGGATCGACGACGCGATCGATCGAGGAGGATTTCCGGTTGCCCCTGGAGGCTGGGAGAGCGCGGTTGACGGAGCAGTGAAGTAGGAGACCAGGGCAAGCGAGAAGGCGCAGAGCAGAGATCGATTGGGCATGCGGCGGATTCCAGTATGGCGATGAGGAAAAATAGCGGAGAAGAAGACGAGGTGCAAGGAAGGGCGGGGGAGATGCGTGGCAAAAAAATGGGACGGATTCATTGACAATACGGGTAGAGAATGCTATATTGATAATCCTGCTTCGAGACTGCAGTTGCCTTCAGTGAAGTACAAGAAAGTCTCTCCGGGGTCTTGACTTCTGTTCAATTTCTCGGTATATTATAAGCCCCATTCGAAATGGGGTTTCGCTGAAAGGCGAGAGTTCTTTGACAATTAGTGTGCATAGCCATTAGTCAACTCTGAGCGAGTTGTCAACCTGGCAATCCCTTTTTGCGGGAGCGATCCCGCGGGAAGTGAATCGCCATTCATCAGACTCAACATTGTATGAGACTATACAACGGAGAGTTTGATCCTGGCTCAGGACGAACGCTGGCGGCGTGCTTAACACATGCAAGTCAGGGAGAAAGGGGTAGCAATATCCCGAGTAAACCGGCGCACGGGTGAGTAACACATAGGCAATCTGCCTTTAGGACGGGGATAATTCAGCGAAAGCTGGACTAATACCCGATTATGCAGCGGCACCGCATGGTGATGTTGTTAAAAGCCGAAAGGCGCCTAAAGATGAGCCTGTGTCCCATTAGGTAGTTGGCGGGGTAACGGCCCACCAAGCCTGCGATGGGTAGCTGGTCTGAGAGGATGATCAGCCACACTGGAACTGAGACACGGTCCAGACTCCTACGGGAGGCAGCAGTGAGGAATATTGCGCAATGGCCGAAAGGCTGACGCAGCGACGCCGCGTGGAGGATGAAGTCCGTTAGGATGTAAACTCCTTTTGCAGGGGATGAATAGTCCCTTTCAGGGATTTGACCGTACCCTGCGAATAAGGATCGGCTAACTACGTGCCAGCAGCCGCGGTAATACGTAGGATCCGAGCGTTGTCCGGAATTACTGGGTGTAAAGGGCGTGTAGGTGGGCTTCTAAGTCGGTGGTGAAATCCTGCGGCTTAACTGCAGAATTGCTTCCGAAACTGGAAGTCTTGAGTACGGCAGAGGGAGATAGAATTCATGGTGTAGCGGTGAAATGTGTAGATATCATGAAGAATACCGGTAGCGAAGGCGGTCTCCTGGTCCGTTACTGACACTGAGGCGCGAAAGCGTGGGGAGCAAACAGGATTAGATACCCTGGTAGTCCACGCCTTAAACGATGGGTACTAGGTGCTGGGCCGTAAGGTTCAGTGCCAAAGCTAACGCATTAAGTACCCCACCTGGGGAGTACGATCGCAAGGTTGAAACTCAAAGGAATTGACGGGGGCCCGCACAAGCAGTGGAGCATGTGGTTCAATTCGATGCAACGCGAAGAACCTTACCTGGGTTTGAAAAGCCAGTGACAGCCGATGAAAGTCGGTCTCGTAGCAATACGCACTGGTACAGGTGCTGCATGGCTGTCGTCAGCTCGTGCCGTGAGGTGTTGGGTTAAGTCCCGCAACGAGCGCAACCCCTGCACTTAGTTGCCATCAGGTCAAGCTGGGCACTCTAAGTGGACTGCCTACGCAAGTAGTGAGGAAGGCGGGGATGACGTCAAGTCCTCATGGCCCTTACACCCAGGGCCACACACGTGCTACAATGGCCGCTACAGAGGGCTGCAGAGCCGCAAGGTGAAGCTAATCCCAAAAAAGCGGTCTCAGTTCGGATTGGAGTCTGCAACTCGACTCCATGAAGCTGGAATTGCTAGTAATCGCGTATCAGCACGACGCGGTGAATACGTTCCCGGGCCTTGTACACACCGCCCGTCAAGCCATGGAAGCTGGGGGTACCCGAAACCGGCGCGCCAACCCGCAAGGGAGGCAGCCGACTAAGGTAAAACCAGTGACTGGGGCTAAGTCGTAACAAGGTAGCCGTATCGGAAGGTGCGGCTGGATCACCTCCTTTCTATGGAGTCAACTTCCGCGCAAGCGGAACGACTGCATGAAACGACAACTCGTAACGAGTACTGCTGGTGGTTATGCACACTAAATTTTAAAATTGTTGATGGGCCTGTAGCTCAGGTGGTTAGAGCGCACGCCTGATAAGCGTGAGGTCACTAGTTCAACTCTAGTCAGGCCCACTCAGGTTGTGCAAGGGTCCAGAGCGACCCCCGAAGAATTCAGAATTCAGATATCTGAATTCAGAGTTCTGAACGGGGCTATAGCTCAATTGGGAGAGCGCGTGGTTTGCAACCACGAGGTTACCGGTTCGATCCCGGTTAGCTCCACGACAATTGTGGATGGTGGATTCACAATCCACAATTGAATTGTTCTTTGACAATCAGGATGAGCGTCAGTGATGCGATGCTAGTCGTGGGTTCCGCGTAAACGGAATCGCACAAACGCACTGCCATCACACGCTGAGATCACAGAGGTAATCTGTAATGTTGTCCGTATTCTTATTGATGCACCTGGATAGACATCGGTAGTCAATAAGGATTTTTGGTTAAGTTACTAAGGGCACATGGTGGATGCCTTGGCACCGAAAGGCGAAGAAGGACGTGGTAACCTGCGATAAGCGTCGGATAGGTGGAAACAACCTTTGACCCGACGATCTCCGAATGGGGCAACCCTCCGCCAGTCATGTGGCGGAACTCCGCGCTGAATACATAGGCGCGTGAGAGCGAACAGGGGGAATTGAAATATCTCAGTACCCCTAGGAAGAAAAAGTAACAACGATTCCCTGAGTAGTGACGAGCGAAACGGGAAGAGCCTAAACCGCTTGGTACAGTAAAGGATGCGACCGTTGTACCGGCGGTGTTGTGGGGCGCTTGCTGACCAAATCGCATAGAGGTCGGAGAGTAAGAAACTGTTTCATTAGCCGAATCTTCTGGAAAGTGGAACCATAGGAGGTGAAAGTCCTGTAGGCGAAAATGAAGCAGCTCTCTGGCGAGCGTTCCCAAGTACCACGGAATAAGTGGAAGTCTGTGGGAATCAGCGAGAACCATCTCGCAAGGCTAAATACTCTTCGGTGACCGATAGTGAACAAGTACCGTGAGGGAAAGGTGAAAAGCACTCCTAACAGGAGGGTGAAATAGTACCTGAAACCATGTGCTTACAAACGGTAGGAGCGATCCCGTTGCAGCTTGCTGCGGCGGGAGAGTGACTGCGTGCCTTTTGTTTAATGAGCCTACGAGTTACTCGTACGATGCAAGGTTAAGTCTCTCTAGAGACGCAGCCGTAGCGAAAGCGAGTCTGAATAGGGCGCTTGCCCGTCGCAAGGCGGGATCAGTATCGTGCGGTATACGCGAAACCGGGTGATCTACCCATGACCAGGATGAAGTGAGGGTAAAACCTCATGGAGGTCCGAACCAGTGAGGGTTGAAAACTTCTTGGATGAGTTGTGGGTAGGAGTGAAAAGCTAATCGAACCCGGAGATAGCTCGTACTCCTCGAAATAGCTTTAGGGCTAGCCTCAGGTAAGAGTGTCACGGAGGTAGAGCACTGATTGGGCTAGGGTCGTCACAACGATACCAAACCCAGACAAACTCCGAATTCCGTTGACATGTTTCCTGGGAGTCAGGCGACGGGGGATAAGCTTCGACGCCGAGAGGGGAATAACCCAGATCACCTGCTAAGGTCCCAAAATCGAGGTTAACAGACAAAGGATGTTGGGTTGCTCAGACAACCAGGATGTTGGCTTAGAAGCAGCCATTCATTCAAAGAGTGCGTAATAGCTCACTGGTCAAGCGACCCAGCGTCGATAATTCTCGGGACTAAACCTCGTACCGAAGCAGTGAATTCCATCGCAAGGTGGAGTGGTAGAGGAGCATTCTCTGTGCGATCCCGGTGAACGGGAGTCTTCGGACGAAGGCGCGGCGCGAGCCGTACTGGAGCGCAGAGAAACGCAAATGTAGGCATAAGTAACGATAATCACTATGAAAAATAGTGACACCGAAAATCTAAGGTTTCCTGAGCAACGTTAATCGTCTCAGGGTTAGTCGGACCCTAAGCTGAGGCCAAACGGCGTAAGCGATGGAAAACAGGTTGAATATTCCTGTACCTGTTTGCAGTCGTCTGACCATAAGGGGTGACGCAGGAGTGAAGACCATCCGTCTGTTGGCTTAGACGGTTTAAGGCCGTAGGGGTCTCGGGTAGGCAAATCCGCCCGGGAGCTATCTCCGAGAGCCGAACAGGATCCCGCAAGGGAACAAACTGGTCGTAATCATGCTGCCAAGAAAAACCTCGTATGGGAGACTGCAGGCAGTCCGTACCGCAAACCGACACAGGTAGATGAGGATGAATGTCCTAAGGTGCTCGAGTGAGCCATGGTCAAGGAACTCGGCAAACTGACCCTGTAACTTCGGGATAAAGGGTGTCTGGACGTGTGAGGGGATTTACTCCCCAGAGCATGTCCGGATCGCAGTGAAACGGGCCAAGCGACTGTTTAACAAAAACACATCACTCTGCGAAGTCGTGAAGACGACGTATAGGGTGTGACACCTGCCCGGTGCCGGAAGGTTAAGGAGAGAGGTCATCCTGCGCAAGCGGGAGAAGCTTTGAACCGAAGCCCCGGTAAACGGCGGCCGTAACTATAACGGTCCTAAGGTTAACAAACGCTACCTAGCCTTAGTAAAATCTGGCTATATGCTGGAAGGTCTGAGTATCTTGAACTACTGTGATAGCTTCATCTGATCAGTAACAACGTTCAAGTGCAGATAATCAGCAGGAAAGACTCTTACCTTTTATCGGTAAGAGAATCCTCAGAGACTATACGCCGGATTCCGATTCGATTGAATCGGAAATGATATAGTCCGAGCTCTGTAGCGATACAGAGAGGTTGACAGAAATGTTCAACCCCCGTCGAAAGACGGAGCAACAAGACTGAGCGAAATTCCTTGTCGGGTAAGTTCCGACCTGCACGAATGGTGTAACGATTTGGTCACTGTCTCGACCATGGGCTCGGTGAACTTGTGGTACCGGTGAAGACGCCGGTTACCCGCATATGGACGGAAAGACCCCGTGAAGCTTTACTATACCTTAGCATTGGGTTCGGTCAAAGCATGTGTAGCATAGGTGGGAGGCTTTGAAGTGGTGCCGCTAGGTGCCATGGAGCCAACAGTGAAATACCACCCTTGCTCTGTTTGAATTCTAACCTATCGGCCTGAATCGGCCGAAGGGACCGTGCTAGGCGGGTAGTTTGACTGGGGCGGTCGCCTCGACCGCAATAGAAATTTGGGGCTTCCTGGTGGTAACATCAGGACCAACATCTGGCTGTATGCTGGAACATCCGTTCACACCTCAGACCGGAAACTCCGTCCGGAATGAGGATGTGGTGTAGCATCTGCTGAGACCCGCCGCAAGACGGGTAAAACAGTCAGCAGTGCGGATTATCAGCAGGGAAGTCCTGCAAAGGACCCCTCAACGACTATACGCCGGATTCCACTGCAATGCATCGCGGCGGAAGTGATATAGTCTGATCTTCGTAGCGATACGAAGTCTCGTCTCCACGACGAGATTCCCGTCCACCAACAACCCTATGTACTCCAAGACAATCGAAGAAGGCAAATCCTCGCTGAAGCTTTCCGACATGCAGCGTGAAGTCCTCGTCGGAATCCTTCTCGGAGATGCGCATCTCGAAACACAAAACAGCGGCAGAACATACCGCGTCAAGTTCGAATATGCCTGGAACCAGCTGGCCTATGCCGAACATCTGCGCGGCTTGTTCAAAGAGTGGATTCTCACTCCGCCCCAACGAAAGACTGATCCCACGCATGACAATGTGTGGTTTCAAACGGTGAGCCACCAGGCATTCCGGTTTTACGCCCACCAGTTCGTGAAGGACCGCCGTAAATGTGTTCCACGATTGATCCACCATTACCTGACCGAACGCGGGATCGCGTATTGGTTCATGGACGACGGATCGATCAAGTCGAAAGAGTCCAAAGGCGTGTTGTTCAACACGCAAGGGTTTGTCAAGAACGATGTCCAACGCCTCGTCGATACACTTCGCGACCAATTCGCTCTTGAAGCGACGCCGCGGAAGCAAAACGAGGGAATGCAAATCTACGTTTCGGGTCGGTCGTATGACCGGTTCCGCGAGATCGTGGATCCCTACATCATCCCGACGATGCGCTACAAAGTTCCGGTGGAGAGAAAACATTGATGCCTAAATTGTAACGGAGGCTCTCAAAGGTTCCCTCAGCATGGTTGGTAATCATGCGTCGAGTGTAAAGGCATAAGGGAGCTTGACTGCGAGACCGACAAGTCGAGCAGGTGCGAAAGCAGGACTTAGTGATCCGATGGTTGCACGTGGAAGTGCCATCGCTCAAAGGATAAAAGCTACTCCGGGGATAACAGGCTGATCTCGCCCAAGAGTTCATATCGACGGCGAGGTTTGGCACCTCGATGTCGGCTCATCACATCCTGGGGCTGGAGAAGGTCCCAAGGGTTTGGCTGTTCGCCAATTAAAGTGGTACGTGAGCTGGGTTCAGAACGTCGTGAGACAGTTCGGTCCCTATCCTATGTGGGCGCAGGATACTTGAGAAGCGTCGCCGTTAGTACGAGAGGACCGCGGTGAACGGACCTACGGTGTACCTGTTGTCACGCCAGTGGCAAACGCAGGGTAGCCATGTCCGGATGGGATAAGCGCTGAAAGCATCTAAGTGCGAAACCCACTTCAAGATGAGGTATCCCTCCCGCGCAAGCGGGACTAAAGACCCCTCGAAGATGACGAGGTTGATAGGCCACAGATGTAAGCGCAGTAATGCGCTCAGTCGAGTGGTACTAATTGGTCGTGAGACTTAGCCATTAGTTCTTATTGACATCGATGCCGGGTGCATCAATAAGCGTACGGTATCTCATGTGATCTTTGCGGACGCCCATCTCTGATTCCGATATTCAAATTCTGGTGATCATAGCGAGGGTGTTACACCCGATCCCATTCCGAACTCGGCAGTTAAGCCCCTCCGCGCCGATGGTACTGCTCGCGTGAGCGTGTGGAAGAGTAGGTCGTCGCCAGATTTGATTTTCCCCTCCTGGAGCAATCCGGGAGGGGATTTTTTTTTGCCCTGCCTGCCATTTCAGCTCGATTCCTTCGCTGGAGACCTCCCGGTATCTGCGTTGTATAAAGCGAAAGAGTATTTGCTTTACACAAATACGTTTACGTATATTGCGCTTGCCACTATGAAACCCTCCGTTCCACAAAGGCTCCCCATCCAAGCTGTCGACTGGGAGCCGCTCATTCCACTGATCGGTAGAGCCAATCGCTCCCTCGCGTACTTTGACGGAGTCCTGCAGGGCGTGGCAAATCCCGCACTCCTGCTCTCCCCCATGACCACCGAGGAGGCTGTCCTGTCCTCTCGTATCGAAGGGACGCAGGCGACGCTGGGCGATGTGCTGAAGTTCGAAGCCGGGGAGCCCCCGAAGGACGAGGCGCGGAATCAGGACATTCATGAGATCATCAATTATCGAAAGGCACTGCGAGCCGCGGAGACAGAGCTCAAGACACGCCCGTTCAACCTCAATCTCCTGAAACGCCTCCACGCAATCCTGCTGGACAGCGTCCGGGGAAGGAACATGGCCCGTGGGAATTTCAGGACCATCCAGAATTGGATCGGCGCTCAGGGGACACCAATCGAGCAGGCAGAATACATTCCCCCTGAGCCCCGGCATCTTGCTGAGTACCTCGACAATTGGGAGAAGTATTACCACCTCGACAGGCCGGACGCTCTCGTGCAGCTCGCAATGGTGCATGCGCAGTTCGAAATCATCCACCCCTTTCTCGATGGTAACGGACGGTTAGGTCGAATGTTGGTCCCGATATTCCTTTACGAAAAGCAGTTCCTCTCGCGGCCGATGTTCTACCTCTCGGCGTACCTGGACAGGAAGAGAGACAGCTATGTCCATCACCTCCGCAGAATTGGTCAAGAACGGGGCGCCTGGAATGCGTGGATACAGTTCTTTCTCGAGGCAATCGATGAGCAGGCCAGGGCAAACGCGCAGAAGGCGCGCGCGATCATACATCTCTACAACAATCTGAAGGAACGTGTCATCACATTGACCCATTCGCAGTTCGCGGTCCCCCTCCTGGATCTTCTCTTTGAGCAACCGATCGTGCAGTCGTCCTTCTTTGAAGGCAAACCAACGATGCCGAGCAAGCCGATGATTATGAACCTCCTGGGTGCTCTCAAGCAGGCGAAAATCCTAAAGGTCATCCGGGAGGGGAGCGGCAGACGCGGGCAAATCCTTGCGCTGAGCGCGCTGATCAATGTCTGTGAAGGAAGACAGGTGATGAAATGACGGACTCTCTCACCAAATTCCAGGATCTCCTTCGGGAACTGTTCCAGTTCGATTGCGCCGATCAGGGATTCTTAAAGCCCGATTCACCGCGCCCTTCATGATCCCAGTGTTGATCGTTTGCAACTCAATGACGACATTTGTATTCATTCAGAGGATCGTGTCGTCGCAAGCTCCCGCAGAAGATGCGCGGGATAATACCCACGGTCCGTCCGCAGGCTAGCCTGCCTGGTTTCTTCACCACATCTTGTCATCGACGGTCGTAACCATGGACGGTAAATCACTGAACCAGAGAGAGTTGCAGATCCAGAAACTCCGGGAAGCATTTCCTGAGGTGGTCTCCGAGCAAGGCGTCGATTGGGAGAGGCTTCGTGCAACACTTGGCGATGATGTTACTCTCAGCAACGAGCGATATGTTCTGAATTGGGCCGGGAAATCCGAAGCTTTCCGCGCGATCCAGACGCCGACAACGGCAACGTTGAAGCCGCTGCCCGACCAGTCGGTAGACTTCGACACGACGAAGAACATCTTCATAGAGGGTGAGAACTTGGAGGTGCTGAAGATCCTGCAGAAATCGTATTACGGCAAGGTGAAAATGATCTACATCGACCCGCCGTACAACACAGGAAGTGATAGTTTCATTTATCCGGACAAGTTCTCTGAGAGCAAGGAGGAATATCTCAAGCGCATCGGCGACAAGGATGAGGAGGGTTACCTTACCAAGGAGGGGTTGTTCAGGAAGAACTCTCGTGAAAATGGGCAGTTCCATTCGAACTGGCTGTCAATGATGTATCCGAGGCTGTTCCTCGCAAGGAACCTATTGCGCGACGACGGAGTCATTTTCGTGTCGATTGATGATGAGGAACTTAGCAATCTTCGATTGATTATGAATGAAGTATTCGGCGAAGAATGCTTCATCGCACAACTGGTTTGGAAAAGCAGACAATTCCCTGATGCGCGGGCCGTAACTAAGGTATCGACCGACCACGAATACATGCTCGTGTACTCCAAGTTCTCTTCCGCTAGACTGAAAGGAATACAAAGAGATGAAACGAAGTTCTCTAATCCAGATAGAGATCCTCGCGGGCCTTGGATGTCGAGAAGCATCCTTGGCTTGGCATCTAAGAAGGACCGTCCTAATCTACACTTTGAGATAACAGATCCATCAACCGGGTGGACATTTAAGCCTCCCGCAAACACTGGATGGAGATACTCAAAAGCCCGAATGGATGCACTGATTCGCGAGAACCGTATCATTTTTCCAGCAAGAATTGACGGGCGCCCAAGGGAAAGGAAGTACAGGTCGGACCTTACTAGTGAGAGAATTTCCTTCCCAAGCATCATTGACGACATCTTTACTGCCGACGGAACTGCAGAAATTCGGGAGATTTTTGGGAAAGATGTGTTCGATTTTCCCAAACCGACGAAGTTGCTGAAAGAACTGGTGCTACAGGCCACGGAAGACGGCGACACCATACTTGACTTCTTCGCTGGCATCGGCAGCCTGGGGCATGCAGTCTTCTTGCTCAACATAGCGGATGCTGACCATCGTAACTTCGTGCTCGTACAGCTCGCTGAGAAAACCAAGGAGGATTCCGAGGCTTGCAAGGATGGATTCAAGACTATATCGAGCCTATGCGTGGAGAGGTTGCGTAGAGCCAGTAAGGCTAGAAAAACGGAAATAGAAGAGAAGAAAGATCTATTCAAGGAGAAAACAGCAGATTTTGGCTTTCGAAGCTTCATGGTCGAATCGTCAAATTTCAAGATCTGGCGGACAGATACAGTCGAGACCGAGGAAGAACTGAGGAATCAGCTAGAGGCTTTTGGCGACCCGGTCCGTTCACGATTCCAGGCCGATAACATGGCCTGGGAAATACTCCTGAAATTGGGCTACGATCTTACGACACCCATGCAGAGAGAGGACCTGGGTGGGATGTTGATCTATAATGTCAACGAACACGAGACGATCCTCATACTTGAGGCGGCCAACCAGACTGGTGTTGACGCCGTCGTAGCACTCAAGCCCAAACGCGTAATCTGTCTGGATCGTTTTTTTGCTGGCAATGATCAGATGAAGACGAACACCGCCCTGCAAATGAAGGACGCAGGGATCGAGTTCAGAACCATATGAAACTCCACTTCGATTCCAATCAAGACTACCAGCTTCAGGCAGTCCGATCCATCGTTACCCTGTTTGAAGGCCAACCTCTCAGTGTGGGTGAGTTCGAGTTCTCGATGCGCTCCGCGGTAACAAGCCTTGAGTTGAATGAATACGGCATTGGCAACTCCATCCAGCTCACGGAAGGCGAAGTGCTGGACAATGTCAGAAAAATCCAGCGAGCGAACGGGTTGCCGCAATCGCCCCAGCTCAATGGGAAGCACTTTTCTGTTGAAATGGAGACCGGTACCGGCAAGACGTATGTGTATTTGCGGACGATCTATGAGCTGAACAGAGTCTATGGGTTCAAAAAGTTCATCATCGTCGTCCCGAGCATCGCCATCCGCGAAGGGGTGCTCAAGAATCTGCAGATTACGCACGAACACTTCCAGGATCTCTACACCCGGGTACCCCTTTCCTACAATGTGTATGATTCGCGGAACGTCTCTATCCTCCGGGGCTTTGCCTCCAGCAATACTATCCAGGTGCTCGTCATAAACATCGATTCCTTTGCCAAGGATGATAACGTCATCAACAAACCAAATGACCGGCTCACCGGGAACAAACCCATCGAGTTCATTCAGCACACGAATCCTATCGTGATTGTGGATGAACCGCAGAACATGGAGACGGAAATCAGGCGGAAGGCCATCGAGAACCTGCACCCCATCTGCACGCTGCGCTATTCAGCCACTCACACGAACCTCTACAATCAGGTCTACAAGCTCTCTCCCGTCAGAGCATATGACCTGGGACTGGTAAAGCAGATCGAAGTCGACTCGGTCATGAGTGAGAAGAGTTTCAACCAGGCCTTCATTCGTATGGTGGGCATCAAGGTTCAAAAGACAAGACTCACGGCGAAACTTACGATTGATGTGATGGGTGCGGAAGGGGTCATCCGCAGAACCTTCACCGTGAAAAACGGCGACAATCTCTATGACCTCTCCAATGAGCGGGACCAGTACCGAGACGGGTACATTGTGAACGAGATCAATGCTGAAGACCGCTACGTGGAATTCTCTGGCGGGGTCCGACTGGAGCTGGGGGCCTCACAAGGTGCGTATCATGATGACATCATGAAGGTGCAGATGCGGAAGGCCATCGAAGAGCACTTCCGTAAGGAAGCGAAGCTAAAACCGCTGGGTATCAAAGTCCTCACGCTCTTCTTCATCGACAAGGTAAAGAATTACAGGCTGTACAATGATGGTGCCCCCGTGAAAGGGAAGTTCGCTGGCTGGTTTGAAGCGATTTACAGAGAATTCGCCTCAAAGCCCGAGTATGAAGGCATGATTCCGTTTTCCGAGGAGGCAGTCCACGACGGCTATTTTGCTCAAGACAAGAAGGGAATACTGAAAGACTCCAGGGAGGGTAAGCCATCGGAGGATGATATCAGCGCGTACCAAAAGATCATGCAGAGGAAGGAGCTGCTTCTGGACTCGGCTGAGCCGCTCAGGTTCATCTTCAGCCATTCGGCGCTCAGGGAGGGGTGGGATAATCCGAACGTGTTCCAGCTCTGCACGCTGAATGAAACGAAGTCAGAACTGAAGAAGCGCCAGGAGATAGGGCGCGGCCTCCGACTGGCTGTAAATTCTGATGGCAACCGGGTCTTCGAAAAGTCCATTAACAGGCTTACCGTCGTTGCCAATGAAAGTTATGATGATTTTGCGCGGCAGCTACAGAAGGAGATTGAGGAAGATACGGGTGAGAAGTTCGAAGGGCGGATCAAGAAAAAGGAAGACAAGGTTCAGGTACGTCTAAAGAAGGGCTACGAGACTGATCCAGCGTTCCTGGCACTCTGGGAGCGCATACGCCAGAGAACGAGCTATCGGGTGCAATATTCCACCGAGGAACTGACCCGGGAAGCGGCGAAGCGTGTGAAGCAAATGGAGCCTATTGTGACGCCACGCATCATCGCACAGCGAACGCAAGTTGTCATGCAGAAGACTGGCATTGTGGGAGAAACCCGGCAAACACAAGTGCACCGTTTAGAATCTTCCGGTGTGGAAATCCCTGACCTGCTCGGCTACGTGCAGTCAAAGACGGACCTTACGCGCTCAACGATCATGCGCATTTTTGAAGAGTCCGGCAGGCTCTGCGATGCCTTGAAGAACCCACAGATGTACTTGGACTGTGTGGTCCGCGAGATCAGGGCGGTTCTGGCTGAAGTAATGGTCCAGGGGGTGAAATACCTAAAGCTTGCAGGCGAGGTTTACGAAATGCAGCTGTTCGCAGATGGTGAAATTGAAGCGTACATCGATAACCTCTATACAGTGCGCAAGCAGGAAAAGACGCTCTACAATTATGTCGAGATAGACTCCCTATCGGAGCCAGAGAAGCGGTTTGCCAAGGATTGCGAAGACAATGAAGATGTGGCGTTCTTTTTCAAGCTCCCAAGGAAGTTCACGATCAAGACCCCCATCGGCAACTATACTCCGGATTGGGCGTTGGTGCTCAAAGGTTTGCAGAAGCTTTACTTCGTTGCAGAAACGAAGTCTCATCTACATTATGGTGATCTTCGCTCGAACGAATGGCAGAGAATTCAGTGTGGATATCGCCACTTCGACGAGTTCCCGGAAGTGGAATTCAAGCATGTCAGGAATCTTCGAGATTTGCAGACGTAGTCCCCCAGGTATTGGATGCGACAACAACCTTTTTGAGCTTAGTATGTCTGCTTTAGCTGGCTGATTGACTGCAGATGAATTGCCAGGCGTGCTAATCGGCTCACTGACCTGTCGGCATATGCTCCAGCAGTAAACGAATCTGACAGGGCATTGCCCCTGAGTGATATTGCCTGCGAGGGATCCATCAAGTGAGCACTCCTCCAAAGAACCCCCGAATCTATCACATAACACATCTGGACAATCTCCCATCAATCATCAACGATGGAGAGCTGATCTCTGATGCGGCGATAATTGCCAGGGATGGCCCTCAAGCGGTGATCGGAATGTCGGCAATCAAGCAACGACGCCTCACTTTGCCGGTGAGTTGTCACACTGGCGACTGCGTAGGTGACTTTGTTCCCTTTTATTTCTGCCCACGGTCAATCATGTTGTATGTGATCCACTGTGCTAATCATCCTTCGTTGACGTATCGTGGCGGCCAGAAACCGATTCTCCATCTTGAAGCTGATTTGCATGCGGTGATCAGATGGGCAAAGGGGAGCGGAGTCCGATGGGCATTCAGCTCGTCGAACGCCGGAGCGTACTATGCACAGTTCTGGGCCGCAATTAAGGACCTGAACCAGATAGATTGGAACGCGGTCGCAAACGTGGATTTCCGTAACCCCCAAGTGAAGGAGGGAAAACAGGCGGAGTTTCTGATCAAAGGCTCGTTCCCGTGGACACTAGTCGAAGAAATCGGCGTGTACTCTGTCAAGGTCGAAGGAAAGGTAAAACGCGCCATTCTAAAGGCGACTCACAAACCCTCAGTTTCTGTCCAGCAAAATTGGTACTATTAAGTGATGGAGGCCATCCTATGATCAAGTCGATGAAGGGAGACATCGTCAGAGCCGATGCGGAGGCCGTTGTCAACACCGTGAATTGTGTCGGCATTGCGGGGCGCGGAATCGCGCTCCAGTTCAAAAAAGCCTTTCCGGAAAACTTCAAAAAATACGCGTCGGCGTGCAAACGCAAGGATGTGCAACCCGGAAAGATGTTTGTTACCGAAACAGGAAAACTTACGGTTCCCCACTACATCATCAACTTTCCGACGAAGCGGCACTGGCGTGGAGCCAGCCGAATTGAAGATATCGAAGCTGGGCTGGCAGATCTTGCGACGACACTTCTACGACTTCAGATCCGCTCTGTCGCAGTGCCTCCTCTTGGAAGTGGCCTCGGCGGACTCCGTTGGGCCGTTGTGCGTCCGAAGATCGTGGAGACGCTCGGGAGACTTGCAGATGTTCAAGTTATTTTGTACGAACCGTGGGATCAGGCGGATGAGTTCAAGAAGCCGATGAAAGCCCAGGCGCCAGCCATGACGCCGGGACGCGCAGGCTTGATCGGCCTAATGAATCGCTATCTCCAAGGTTTGCTCGATCCTTTCATATCCTTGCTCGAAGTTCACAAGCTTATGTACTTCCTTCAGGAGGCCGGCGAACCATTGAGACTCCGTTACTCCAAAGGTCCATATGGCCCGTATGCCGAGAATCTGAGGCACGTGCTGAACGCGATTGAAGGGTACTACATTTCAGGATACAGAGGCGAGGACGACGCGCCGGAAGCTGAGCTGACGTTGGTTCCAGGCTCCGTGAGTGATGCGGAAACCCTCATCAAAGAATTGCCGGACACACGAGCCCGGTTCCAGAGAGTGGATGATCTTGTAGAAGGGTTTGAGTCGCCTTTCGGTCTCGAGCTACTCTCCACTGTCCATTGGGTGGCCAGCAAGGAAGGAGCAAGTGACAGAGCCGCGGCCGTGGAACAAGTCTACGCGTGGAATGATCGAAAGAAGCAGTTCAGTCCGCAACAAGTTGATCTTGCGTGGAATGTCCTGCAATCAAAAGGCTGGATCTGAACCCTAGCGCATTGAGTCCAGTCCCTGATGTCTCCGAACGCGATCCCGAACAGACGACTTGAATCGCCTTGTTCTGCCATCCCCGCTATTCCGGCCCCCCCCCGCAACCGCTCCTGAGCCTTCCAATGCACACCGCCTCGCATCCGCTCGATGATCTTGCCCTGATACTTTACGGAAACGGTCAAAGAACCTATATATATAGAGTCCAAAGCACGGCAACGGGGAACGCTTAGCAAACCTTCCATTCAAGGACGAAAACGATTCAGCAACAACAACTCTCGTTGAGCCAGATTTGATTTGAAAAATCCCGGGCTATAAGTCCGGGTTTCTTTTTCACCCAATCACCTTCATGGATCCGTTGGCGCCGCCTCCACCCTCCGTCCAATCAGTTCCGGGACACGAATTCGGGCTTGATCTCTCTCCGGAAGAGAACCGCGCGCTTATCGCCTTTCTCAAGACACTGTAGAACCAATCCAATCGGTTTCTTTGTTGGGATCAGGGAAGATCGTGAGTCCCCTGACTGATGAAAACCGGCAAATTCTGGCTTTCCCTCTGCTCTCTGTTTCTGGCCATCGGTGCCGTCGGTCAGACCCTGATTCAAGAGAGTCCGTGGGGACATTTCGATCGTTTCGCGCTCACGGACGGTCTTTCGGACCTCACGGTCAACGCCATCCTGCAAACCCGCGACGGCTTCCTCTGGATCGGCACGCGTGACGGGTTGAACCGTTACGACGGCAATGCGTTCCAGGTATTCCAGAATATCCCGCGCGATTCCACGTCAATTGGCGGCAACAATATCTCCGACCTCACCGAGGACCGCGATGGTGGCCTCTGGATCGCCACGTCAAGCGGACTCTCTCGCCTCGATTCCTCAAGATCCTTCTTCACGCAATTTCACCATGACCAGAATGACCCGACCAGCTTGAGCGATGACTTCACCTGGTCCATCCATGCGGACCGTTTCGGAGGGCTCTGGGTGGGGACAGACCACAGCGGGATGGACTTTCTTCCGCCGGGTAGCCGGAGTTTCCTGCATTTCCGTCATGGCGATCGTGACTCAGCGTCCATCAGTAGCAACGCCATTGAAGATGTATTCGAGGACTCGCGAGGAAATATCTGGGCCGCAACATCCCATGCGGGTCTAAATCTCTTTGATCGCACGACGGGCGGATGGCGGCATTTCCGCCACGATCCGCGCAATCGCAACTCGCCCGCGTCGGACGACATCTGGAATGCCTGTGCCCGACCGGATGGAACAATCCTCCTCGGGTTCGAGCACGGGGGAATCGATCAGTACGATCCGGCGACAGGGCAATTCGAACACCTCCGTCTCGCGGCGGCCGATGCCATGCCGACGCCGTTCAGTTTCAACGCCGGAGGTGTCTGGTATGGAACGCAAGGGAACGGCATTGGCTGCATCGATCTTCAGACCCATGCAATCCGCCACTGGAAGTCTGATCCGAATAATCCGCGGAGTATCAGCGACAATTTTTCGACCACGATGTGCCGCGACCGATCAGGATGCCTCTGGATCGGAACGGGGAATGGACTCAACAAGATTATCGCCCCGGACCCTCGTTTTGAAACTGCCAACCTCAACCCCGGGCCCGGGGGAATCGACGGTGCGACAGAGGTCTCCGCGCTGATGCTTGACAGACACGAGTCGATGTGGATCGGAACGGACAAGGGCCTGGCCTGTTTGCAGCCTCCGGGTCGGAGGCGGTCCTTCCAAATCCTTGGCGACCGAAGGATCAACGCTCTGCTTGAAGACTCCCGGCGCCGCATCTGGATTGGAACCGATAAGGGCCTGTGGTTTCTGGATGGTCAGCATGGTGGTGTCCAGAAGACACCGAGGGTTCCCGAGGGAGACGTAATGGCACTGGTAGAAGACTCCTTGCACTTCGTATGGGTTGGGACCTCCCTTGGGCTTTTTCGGCTCTCTCCTGACCTTCGCGAGGCCCAACACTGGGTGCACCGCGAGGGCGACACGACCTCGATCAGCAACGATCACATCAACGTGCTCACCATCGGGGCCGACCGCCGTCTCTGGATCGGGGGGAAGGGAGGGCTTGATGCTTTTGACCGCGCCAACGGTCGATGCACAAGGATCCTTGCGAACTCAACCGACGATGCACTTCTCTTTCCGGTCCTCAGTCTGCTCGCCGACGGACCGGAGGTCTGGGTCGGGACGGCACACGGTTTGGGAAGGTATGATATTCGCGATCGCTCGCTCGTACATTTCACAAAGGCAGAAGGGTTGCATGATACGTTCATCCTCGGATTGCTGAAGGATCGGTACGGAAATCTCTGGATTTCCACCAGGAGCGGCATCATACGCTTTGCCCCGTCGGGCACGACGCGCGAGCACCAGTTCACGAATCTTTTGCCCGGGGGAGACCATCCCGTCGTCTCCTTTTCTCCGGGCGCCGCATTCAGTGACTCTTCGGGGATTCTGCACTTCGGCGGCAAGGGGGGAATGCTCAGCGTCCGACCCGATGCGTTCAGATCTGGCGATGACCCTCCTCCGATGTCCATCACGGCCTTTCTGCTCTCCGACCGACAGGTCTCCCTGCCCCGGGGAAATGACGCGGTCGTCGCCGGGCCGAACCAGAATAGTCTTTCGATGGATTTTGCCGTTCTCGATTTTGTCGATCCGCGACGCAACTCTTACGAGTTGATGATGGAGGGACTCGAGAATTCCTGGGTACGCATGGGGAATTCCCATACCATGCGGTATACCAGCCTCCCGGCAGGCGAGTATCTCTTCCGCGTGCGCGGTGCGGACAGCTACGGCAGGTGGAACGAACAGGGAGCATCGGTCCGCATTGTCATCCTGCCTCCGTTCTGGCGGCGATGGTGGTTCATGGGTCTGGGATTCTCGATCCTTGTGGCTTCCGTCGCCTTGACATTCAGGGCACGCGTTCGCCGTTTGGTCGCGATCGAGCGCATTCGGTCCCGGATTGCGACGGACCTCCATGACGACATCGGGGCGGGTCTGACTCGCATCACACTCTTCAGCGAGGCCGTGGAACGGGAACTGCATGCCTCGCGGAGCGGCGCACGGAAGAACCGGAAGCTGAACCGGATGCTTGAAGAAATCAGCGCAACCTCACGCGACATCGTCGAGGCGATGAGCGACATCGTGTGGGCGGTGGAACCCAGGAACGATTCCTTCGACCGCGTCCTCCTCCGGATGAAAACCCAGACCCGCAGACTTCTGGAAGCGCGGGGAATGGACTATTCCTTCCGGATCTCCGACGACGTCGCATCCCTGAAGATGCCGATGGACTTCCGGAGAAACTTCTTCCTCGTTTTCAAGGAGGCAGTCAATAACATCCTGCGACACGCGCATGCACGGCAGATTCTTCTCTCGATCGAGACGGAGGGAGGCGGGCTTGTGATGACCATCGAGGACGATGGCCGGGGGTTCGACCATGAGGCGACGACGGAAGGGAACGGTCTTCGGAATATGCGCAAACGCGCCGCACTCCTGAACGGCGTTCTCCTCGTCGGACCAGCGGCGAACGGCGGGACGGTAGTGACCCTTCGGTGCAGATTACCCTGAATCGGGTATTGTCGCTTGGGGCACTATCCGGTAGTATCAAGAAGCAAAGGACCAATGAAAACACCATCCGGACGATCCAGGACCAGGAAAATTCGAGTTGCCATCGTAGAAGATGATGACAGGCTTCGTCGTGCATTCAAGGATCTATTGCACGGCTCCGATGGGTTGGAATGCACTGCCGGATTTTCCACATGCGAAGCGGCAATCGCCGCCTTCCATGGAGAAATCCCGCATGTCCTCCTGATGGATATTGGACTTCCGGGAATGTCCGGGATTGAAGGGACCCGTCGCATCAAGGAACAATTCCCCTCCATCAATATCATGATGTTGACCGTCTACGATGATGACGAGAAGATCTTCGATTCTATTCAGGCGGGAGCCTCGGGATACCTCCTCAAGAATGCTCCACCGGAGGAATTGATCAGAGCGATCCGTGACATTCAAACCGGCGCGCCGATGAGCGCGTCCATTGCCCGACGGGTATTGGACCTCCTGCGGAGCGGGTCCGGCGGCATGCGCAACGAAGCTGATGCAGCGCTGGAATACAACCTCACCCGACGCGAACTGGATATTCTCCACGCGCTTGTGGAGGGACTGAGCGACCGTCGGATCGGGGAGAAACTCTTTATCAGTCCGCTCACGGTCCATTCTCATGTCAAGCGGATCTATGAAAAGCTCCAGGTCCACTCAAAACCCGGCGCCGTGTCCAAAGCCCTGAAACAGGGTCTCGTCCGATAATTACCCGCTTCAGGGTATTGTTTGCCCTCTGTCAGCCTTCCGATATTTGACCTTCGTTCTTTTCCACATCGCACATCGGAGGCGCAATGGTTCGCTCTTTAAATTCGTGGGCGGTCGTTCTCACTCTTGCTGTCGTTTCTCTTCATGCATTCGGCCAACCAATCGCTCCCATTATCCGGCCGGCGAGCGCCGTGTCCGGTACATCGTTCCGTGCGAATTGGTCCCATGTCTCCGGTGCAATTGCATACGATGTTGATGTCTCCACGGACATGCAGTTCGGGAGCTTCCTGAGCGGGTACAGCAACCTGGCAGTCGCCGACACGTTCGCACAGGTCTCCGGGCTCGACTCCGGGACTGCGTACTACTATCGGGTCCGGGCGTCCAACGGATCGCAGACCAGTGTGAACTCCCGCACGATGGCGATCATCACCTCCCCGGGGTATCCGTTTTCAATCCCGACAGGGACGGTGAATGGCGTGATCTACTATAGCCGGTTCGATACGGTCGACGGGACCGTATGGAAGGCGGCCGGCAACGGTTCTTACGACTCGCTCATCACGAAAGGATCGTGGCCGCGTCTCTCGCGGACCGGACGGTACCTGGCCTTTCACCGTGGGAACACGCCGGTGCCGTGGCAGCGGTGGTTCTACTTTTATGATTTCACAACGGGGAAGGATTCCCTGGATTTTGCCAATACCGATAATGCCGTGGACTTCTGCTTCGGATTGGGAGATTCGACGCTGTACTTCGACTATAACTGTGGGATATACCGGGAAAAGCTCTATGCAACGACGTCGACGGTGATCGTCGGCCGCGGCGATTGTTGGGATGACAATCCCGTGCTTTCACCGATGGATACGGCGCTGGCCTTTCATAATGCTCACGAAGGAATCTGGGTCGGCAAGAGCAACGGTAGCGGGCTGAAACTCATCCCGCAGACACTTCCGGGTGACTTCTTCCCAAATTGGACTCCGGATGGGCAGTGGATCACATTTTCCCGGGGAGAGTCGGCGCCTGATCGCTCGCTTCCTCCGATGCTCAATTTCTACAAGATTCGACCTGACGGGAGCGATTTGACGCCGTTGACCTTCCTGCAGGCATCCGATAGCAGCCGGTTCCGGCTCAACGGGGCAATAACCCCCGATGCGAAGTATATCGTCGCCCCCGGGACGATCGGTACTACTGACGGTCTTTTCGCAATTGCATTGGACGGAAGCGGTCAGATTATGCGCCTCAACACGAGCCCGGGGAAAAAGATTGAATGGGTAGGGAGCATCTCGGCGGGAAGCGGAACGACTGCGGTGAAACCTTCCAGGGATGTCCCTGTGGGGATGACGCTCGATCAGAATTATCCGAACCCGTTTAACCCGACTACCGTGGTCAGGGGACAGTGGACAGTGACCAGCGACGTTCGGCTTGTGGTTTATGATGTCCTCGGCCGAAACGTGGCGGTCCTGGCCGACGGACGCTATCCGGCGGGAAGGTATTCGTTCATCTTCGACGGGAGCAAACTGGCCAGCGGCGTGTACTTCTACCAGTTAACGGCAGGTGGGTTCACGGCGTCGAAGGCGATGGTACTTGTGAAATGATGGGTCGGGGTTTGAAATCCCGGGTTTCCTCGCACTTCTGCGTCGGCCCTTCTTGCACTTTAGGACTGACTTTCGTTTCATCCTTTGAGAATTGCGGAGGAGGAATGAAACGCTTGCTCGGTTGCTTTGTGATGGCGTTCTTCATAACGCTTGCCAGGGCACAATCCCTCGATGTCAACTTTGCGATCGACGTGTCCCGGGATACGGCGCGCATCAGCCCCTATATCTACGGATCGAACGCCGGCACGGTCGATCCCGGCCTGGGGATCACTGCGCGACGGTTGGGTGGGAACAGGATGACCGGGTACAATTGGGAGAACAACGCGTCGAACGCCGGAGCCGACTATATCCATTCGAGCGACGACTATATGACATGGGTATTCGGAATTCCCGTTTCGCTTGAAAATGTCCCGGGGATCACCCTGACTGCCTTCCATGACACGTCGCTTGCGCACGGCTGGTACACTCTCCTCACGCTGCCCGCAGCCGGTTACGTAGCCCGGGACAAAGATGGACCGGTCACAGCCGCCCAGACCGCCCCCTCCCCCCGGTGGCGACAGGTCCGCAATTTCAAGGGCTCGCCCTTTACGACGACTCCCGATACGTCCGATGGAAATGTGTATGTCGATGAGGAAGTCAACTTTCTTCTGAACAGATACGGCCCTGCTTCGGGAACGACAGGGGTCAAAGGATACGACATCGACAACGAGCCGGCGCTGTGGCCGAGCACCCATCCGCGGATTCATCCCGCACAGACGCTCTGCAGGGAGCTCATCACAAAAGTGACCGGTGCAGCGAAAGCGGTCAAGTCCGTCGACCCGTCGGCAGAAGTTTTCGGCGGAGTTTTCTATGGCTTCAATGAATACTACAATATGCAGACGGCTCCGGATTGGAACGCGTTCAACACCTTCGAAAACTATGCTGCCGCATTCCTCGCGAATATGCGGGACTCGTCGAGCGCAGCGGGGGAGCGCTTGCTTGATGTGCTCGACATGCATTGGTACCCCGATCTGTACGTACCCGTGACCAATGAATACGTCGACTCCCTCACCGTTTACAATAGGGTCGAGGCGCCGCGAACGCTCTGGGACTCGTCATACGTCGAGAACGGCTGGATCGGACGATATTTCCATCCTCAGAGCGCCGCGATTTTGCGGAAGACTCAGCGCATTATCGGCCAGCAATACCCGGGGACGAAACTCTCCATATCGGAATTCAATTATGGTGGGTCGACGGATATCTCGGGCGCGGTTGCGATCGCGGACGTCCTCGGCATATTCGGGGATGCGGGAGTGTACTTCGCTTCGTACTGGGGAGACATCACCGGCTATATTGCTTCCGCGTACCGGATATACCGCAATTACAACGGCCATGGCGGCAATTTCGGAGACGTGCGTGTTTCCTCGAGCACGTCGGATAACCAGAACAGTGCGATCCATGCTGCGCTGGATATGGAGAACGGGGGAACCGTGCACCTGATGGCGATCAACCGGAGCCTCAGCAAAACCATCGCGGCGCACTTCTCGGTCGCTGCGACGGCCCGGCTCACCTCCGCGGGAGTTTATGCTCTCCATGCCGGCGACACGAATATCGTCATTCTCCCGGGGATTGCTTCCATTCAGGACAATCAGTTCTCGTTCGAATTGTCTCCCATGAGCGTGTATCACTTTGTGATCTCAACACAGCCTGCCTCTGTCGGAAAATCCCAACCCCCGCTGGCGTTTTCGTTGGAACAGAATTATCCGAATCCGTTCAATCCGGAAACAGTAGTCAGCGGTCAGTGGACAGCGGACAGTTTTGTGCGGCTCGCGGTGTACGATGTCTTGGGCAGAGAGGTTGCTGTCTTGGCGAACGGTCGATATCCAGCAGGGAGATACTCGTTTACGTTCGACGGAAGCAGACTGGCGAGTGGAGTATACTTCTATCGCTTGACGGCAGGGACATATTCCGCGGTTCGCACCATGCTCTTAGTTCGTTGACGGTATTGCGCTTTTCTCCACTTGTCTCATGGTCTCGGAGTCTCACAGAGTCTCAAAGTCCCCGAGCCTTCTAAAGCTGATTGAACTAAGAATTCTGAATTCTTCGTTCTTAATTCTTAATCCCTTCGGCCTCGTCTCCCCCTCTCCCTCTCTCCCTTTCCCCCTCTCCCCCTCAGCGGGGCCTGCGCTTGGGCAAGAGGGGACAAGGCGCTGGTGAGAGGTGTTCTGCCCAAGATGAAGCCGGTCAAGAAGTGGGCCATCGCCGGATTTTTCACCTTTTGGCTAAAAATAATCAGTCCGTCGGGGTACGCTACCGGAACCGATTCTCGAATCTTCAAATTGCCCGCAAAACCTTCTAGATTTAAGGATTTCTTAGGGTCGCATCGAGATTTCTATGGCACCGTTGTTGCAACTTCAGGGATGATCTAAGGGGCCGATGGCATACAGGAATGAGGGGGGACGCTCATCTGCCCACTCAGGGAGATCCACATACCCTCAGAGTTGCATGCAACAAAACAAACACACCGAACCTCTCCGGCAACGCACCGCTGCCCCGGAACCACGTCCTTCGACCATCGACTATCATCAACTCCTGTTTGGCGTCGGGGATATCATCTACAGTTTTGATCCCGTTGCCGACAAATATCTCTATGCCAGCCAGAATTTTGCAGAACTCCTTGGCTATACGGAAGGAGAGATCTTGTCGATGGGTGGGAGGCGGGCGTTTCTCTTTCAGGTCATCGCCGGCGATCGGGATGTCGACTTCGCGAAGATTTTCGAAAAAGGGAAGCGCGACGCCGCCCCAACGATTCACTGCAACGAGTGGTGGTTTCGTCGGAAAGACGGCGGTCACATTTGCTTCGAAGACCGATGGATGCCGATCATCATCGATGGGAAAATTGCCCGAATCGACGGAATCATGCGGGACATCACCGATCGGAAACGCGCAGAGGAATCCGTGCAGAACGACCGGATTCTCCTGAGGACACTGATCGACAACCTGCCTGACGCGATATACGTTAAAGACCTCTCCTGTCGGAAGACTGTCGCAAACCTCGCTGATGTTCTCAACATGGGATGCACATCGGAAAGCGAAGTGCTGGGGAAGGACGATTTTGCGTTCTTTCCGCGAGAGAGCGCGGAGCATTTCTATGAGGACGACCAGGTGGTCCTGAGAACCGGGGCGCCGGTGATCAACAGGGAAGAGTACATTCTCGAAGAGGATGGCAGGAAGCGCTGGCTCCTCACCAACAAACTTCCGCTCCGGAATGACCACGGGGAGATCACCGGTCTCGTCGGGATCGGCATTGATTTTACGGAACGAAAACGCGCGGAAGAAGCACTTGCAAACCGGAACGAAGAACTCGAGCGCGCCCGGCTTGTCGCCGAAGACCAGGCACGGGAGCTCGAGGTGCAGGCGGATGAACTGCGTGCAGCGCGCGAAGCGGCGCTCGAGGCCTCTCGCTACAAATCGGAGTTCGTCGCGAACATGAGTCACGAGATTCGGACTCCCATGAACGGCATCATCGGGATGACCGGGCTTCTCCTCGGCACCGGATTGAGTTCCGAGCAACGGGAGTACGCCGAAGTCATCCATAAGTCGGGTGAGATTCTTCTCAACATCATCAACGACATCCTCGATTTCTCCAAGATCGAAGCCGGAAAACTGACGATGGAACACCTTCCCTTCGAGTTGCGAGAGGTGCTCGAAGAGACCGTCGATCTCCATGCCCAGGCCGCAAAGATCAAAGACCTGGAACTGACCTGTTTCATCGCTTCCTCCGTCTCCACGTCGTTGTTCGGCGATCCGGGTAGGATCCGCCAAATCGTGACAAATCTCCTCGGCAATGCGATCAAATTCACGGCCCGGGGAGGCGTCCATGTGGAGGTGACATCCACCGGCGAAACCGAAAAGGACTGTGCCATCGTCATCGCCGTCCGTGACACGGGAATCGGGATCTCTCCGGAGAGTCAGCGAAAACTCTTTCAGCCGTTCACGCAGGCCGACGGAATGACCACCCGCCGGTTCGGCGGGACGGGACTCGGTCTGACCATTTCCAGGCGGCTTGCGGAGTTGATGGGCGGAGCGATCACCATGGAAAGCACGGAAGGCGCCGGAAGCATCTTCCGCGTGTCGCTGACCCTGGAGAAACAAATGGTCCTGCATCACCCGGATTCGTTGCCGGACATCGGGGGACTGAATGTTCTTGTGGTCGACGACAACGAGACGTCGCGGATGATCCTCCACCACCAGCTGACCTCCTGGAGGATCGACCACAGCATTACCGCGGGAGCGAAGGAGGCGCTGGCCAACCTGCAATCCGCGACGCAATGCGGGAGGCCGTTCACCCTGGCCATCCTCGACATGCAAATGCCCGATATCGACGGCATCATGCTTGCCCGCATGATCCGGCTGGATCACTCCATCACGCCACTCAAGCTTCTCATGCTCTCCTCCAGCGGGGAGGCGACAAGGGATCTTCTGACCAAAGCCGGACTCGATGCGTATCTCAAAAAGCCTGTCCGACAATCCGCACTGCTCGACTGCATTGCGAGTCTGGTCGGAATGAGCGAGTTGAGAATTAAACCGAAATCGGCCGGGCTGACTGAACACGTTCCTCTCGTCACGGCATCGTTGCGGAACGTTCGCATCCTTGTGGTGGAAGATAATGCGGTGAACCAGAAAGTGGCGAAGCGGATGCTGGAAAAGGCCGGATGTCAGATCGATATCGTCGGAAACGGATTCGAAGCCATCGAGGCTGTGGAGTGCCTTCCGTATGATCTGGTCTTCATGGATTGCCAGATGCCAGAAATGGACGGGTTCGAGGCGACGGCACAGATTCGGAAACGTCAGTCGGGAGAGGAAAGACTTCCGATCGTTGCAATGACGGCCAATGCATTGACGGGAGACCGGGAACGATGCCTGGAAGCCGGAATGGATGACTACATTGCGAAACCGGTCAAACCTGCCGATCTTTATGCCATGATCACCAAATGGCTTCCCCGTGCGGACAAAGCCGCTGCATCGTGACAGAAGCGACCAGAAAAACAATCGCCCGAATAGCCAATTGTACACAGGAGTTCCACACCCGCCCCCCAACCGTCGTATTCCAGCTGAATAGGGGACTCCACTCCTTGGCATGGTCTTTGGATTCCTCTCGCTGAAGTGCGGTTCAATGGCTGAGGAGGCGCGATGAGTACGCTGTCGCTCGAGTTGATCCTTGCAGCGGGAACGGATCCCGAAACCAAACAATACCGTGTACTCCAGGGACTGAAGGAGTGCTACGAACGGTTCTCCCACAATCGTTTGTATCCGGATCTCGCCGATCTCATCCGGATTGCAGAGTCCCTGCAGGCTATTCTGGATTCCCACGAGAATCTTCGGACACACCTGCCGCACACGATCACCGACCTTGATCTCGAAAACAAGAAGGTCATCCTGGAGCCGGTTGAGGCCGGACTTCCCGAGCTTTCGGTGGTCATGGAGTTTGTCACATGGGCCCTCGTGCAGATCAATCGCGCGATTCGGGAAGGAATGACCATCTTCGCGTTTGTCGAGGAACACATTTCGATCGAGGAAGTGGGTATCATCCCGATGTACAACCAGGAGGGGTACTGGCTCGTTCCTGACCTCCGAACGGCAACGCTCCACCTCCTCCGCTATGAACTCTCCTTGTATTCGTCGACACAGGAACGCTACAGAACGCTGAAGACGGTGCTCCTGGAAACGCTTCACGAGCAGTCCATTCGACAGACCCCGGAGTCTGTGAAACTCCAATTGCTCGAAAAATACTCCGACATGCCGAATCCCGCAACGTATCGCTGCGCGGTGGACATCGATTTTCCCTATTCGGAAACGATGCTGCCGGTGGCAAAGAGAAAGCTTCTCAGCCGTCTGGTCGCGTGACTTTCCCGGGGATTCTTCGTATCATAAAAGAAACCCCTGAACGGCCATGGTTTTTAGACTCCTCGTCGGCGTACTCAGCGCCCTCCTTCTTGCGGTAGTGCTGTTCACCTTTTACAATTTTGCCGGTTCTCCCACCGACGAAAACCTTTTTAGTGATCTCCCCGGTCATTTGGCCTTCCGCCACGGCGAGCGGGCGTTCCTCGGTTCATGGGAGCCCCTGGGTGCCATCGGTCGTGCCGGCAGCCGCAGATTTCAAGACACCATTCGGACCGGTGACATGCTCGTGTTGCTGAACGGTCGCTCCGTTCCATCACTGGCAAAACTGCGTTCCGCGATCTCTCCGTTGACTGCGGACTCCGCCGTCTCGCTCTACGTGATTCGTCCTTCCTCCAGGCTCGGAAGCACGATCCGCGTTTCCGGTTTCGCCATTCGGGATAGTCTCTTTGAAGAGGTTCCAAGCGGAGCGCTGGTGGTTTCGGTGACGGAAGGGGGGGCGTCTGACCGTGCGGGGATGCGCGTGGGGGATATCATCGTCCGAATCAACGGCGATGCGTTCATGGGGGCTCAGGATGGCGATGTCCTTCTTCGGCGCGCGCAAAGCGGTCACGTCATCATTTACGATGTGCTTCGGGACCTGGTTCCGATTGGCCTTCCGGTGACGCTTGCCCGGTTCGGGTTCCCGCTGTCGCTCCTCCTCCTGAGCATCAGCGGGCTGGTGTTCATGGGGATCGGTGCCTTCATCGGGCTCAAGAGACCCGACGTGCTCGCCGCTCGTCTCCTGAGTCTCGGGTATATCGCCCTTGGCTTCCTGGTCGCTATTCTCGGAATCCGTCGCGAGCCCGATCTTTCGGTCTTCATCGCCGGACGATGGATCACGATGGTCGTGGCCGCGTTCCTTGGCATCGCCTTCTCCTGGCACGCAAGCCTGCTCTTCCCATCAGAAAACAAAGAAGCATTGCGGCACCGCTGGCTCGTGCGCGTCGAATATATTCTGGCGATTGTCCTGATCGCCGTCACAGTGGTGCTGGGCGCAAGGGGATTGCTGAAGGGTGGAATCGAAGTGGTCGGCCTGGGAGGGCTGATGCTTCTCCTCGTGCTTTATGGGATGATCGCCCGAATGATCACGCGGAAAGGGGTCGATGCCGCGTCCCGCGAACGGCGGAGAATCATGAAGTTCGCCGGCATCGGTGTCGGAGTCATCAATGTCGTCGCCGTCACCGCGCTTCTCGTCACAAACAATTTCGACCAGTATGGTTTTATCGGCATCCCGCTTCTTCTCATCCCGCTCTCGACCCTGTACACCATCGGCCGGTACCGTCTGCTTGGGATGAATTTGCGGATCAAGCGGACGATCCAATACGTCCTGACGAGCGTCCTTTGGGCGACGCTGGTCATCAGCTTCGGCATCTCCTTGTTGACTTTTTCGCTTGCGGTGCCGCTGAGTCTCCCGCAGGTCTCCATCCATGGCCTGTCGATCGAAGTCTCCGACGCGTCGGTCCTTCCTGGCCAATCCAATGGGGTTGAACGCCTTCTTTATGTCTGCCTCGGGCTTCTTGCCTGGGTCGGCATCTCAAGAGTGAGGAAGTTCGGCCAGGGGAGGATCGACCGGCGGTTTGACCGGACGCAATATGACTATCGTCTTGCGCTCGCAGAGGTGTCCACGGTGCTATCGACAAATCTCAACATGACGGCCCTGGGAAAGGGGATCGTCGTGCGGTTGGTCGATCTGATGAAACTCCGTCGTGCTGCGGTATTCTTCTTTAAGGATGAGAAAGTCTGCTGCTGCCGGGAGGCGGAAGGTGTAAAAATCGGAGAATGGTCGGAATTCTGCCTCGACCGGGAGTCTTTGATTGCGATGGCGGCCGGAAGTGCCACCGGACCGATATCAGGCGAACTGCTTCCTCCTGTATTGCGCGATGAATTCAAGCGCTACCAGTTCGAACATATCATTCCCGTGCGGTCCAAGGAGCGTTTGATTGCCGTCCTCGTTCTCGGAGAAAAGCTTTCTGAAGCACCGTTCACGGCGGAAGACATCGATTTCCTCGCATCCGTCGCCCTGCAGGCGTCGGTGGCGATAGAAAATGCGTTCCTCTACGAGGAACTCGCCGAACAGGAGCGCCTTAAGCAGGAGCTGGAGATTGCCCGCCGGATCCAGCTTGCGTCACTTCCGCAGACGACTCCGGCGGTTCCGGGGATGGATATCGCCGGCCGTTCTGTCCCTGCCCTTGAAGTCGGCGGCGACTTCTTCGATTACCTCCCCGGAAAGAACGGTTCACTCACCGTGATCGTCGGGGACGTGAGCGGAAAGGGAACGTCGGCTGCGCTTTACATGTCGAAGATGCAGGGGGTGCTCCGGTCGCTGCATACGTTCGTCGATTCTCCGCTCGATCTTTTCCGTCGCGCGAATTCACTCCTCGCCCAGGGAATGGAAAAGAGCTCTTACGTTACCGCCCTCGGGGCCAAATTCAATCCGGAGACTCATACCGTGAGCGTTGCGCGGGCGGGACATCTGCCGCTGTTCCGGTTCAATGCCGGATCCGGGAAAGTGGAGAAACTGGTCCCGCGCGGACTCGGTCTCGCGCTCGATCAGACGGAGAAGTTCGCTACCGAGCTTGAGGAACGGACCTACCCCTGCAACACGGGCGATCTGTTCGTGCTTCTCTCCGACGGCATCACTGAATCGATGAACACCGAAGGTGAACAATACGGCGACGAACGGGTCGAGGGGGTGATGGCATCGAACACGCAATTGAGCGCCGCAGACCTGCGTGACACGCTCTTTGAAAGCGTCCGTTCCTTTGCCGGATCCGAGGCCCAGCACGACGACCAGACCGTTGTCGTGGTGAAAGTGGTGCGCGGCACGGTGTAATGCCCGGAAAGCTTCTTCGCTCCGCTCATTCATACGACTTCCAGGATTCCTCCATGAAAATGACAACCGTAGGTTCCAGAGTCGCTCTGCTCGGTGCGCTGGCGCAGTTCGGCTGCGCGGTCTCGGAGCACGTCTACGTCCAGGATGCGACTGTTACGGCGCCGACAGGACATTTGCCGGTGCGGATAGCACAGGATGTTCAGCCCGGCGTGCTGACGGTTTCACCGTCGCTCACCGTGTCCCCGCGAGTGACGACAAATTCCAGAATCCCCGGACACAGCAAGGTGAACGCGGCAGGACACTACGTCGTCGATACGGTTTTCAATACGAACGGCACGGTGGCGTTTCATCCTGGGGCAAATACGTTCGCCTACTCGGGGACGAATTTCCACTGGGAGACGCCGGCCGTGAACGCGATGCTCTCGCTCGACTATACGGTGAGCAAGGCGTTTGCCCTCGAAGGTGGATTGTGCTACGCCTCCGGATCGGGGGTCGATCTCTGGGGAGGCCACGTCGGGCTCGGGCTGATGTCGGAAGGAGAAGTCCTCGGGATGAGAATTGGCGCAGGATTCCAATGGACCCCAACGTCGTACGATGTCCACACGGCGGTTGAAACGGAATATTCCTCTCCCTTTTCGTCCAGCACCAGCACCTACACGACATTCTATGAAGATGTCGGCTCCGGGAGTTCGTTCGGATGGTATGCCGGGATGACGGTGAATTCCAGAGTCTCCGGGTGGTGGGTGCAGCCCTTCGTCAACATCACGCTGTCGAAAGAGCGGTTCTTTTCCTTTGAACCAAGCCACACGGTACTTTTCGGAAACGGTTGGACTACCGAATCCCACGGGACCTCGACCACGGCAGAGGCGTCGGCGGTGCTCTTCCTCTTGTCGCCGGGCCTTTCCTTTTCCGTTGGCCCATCGCAACGGGTCCTCATTGGCGCACGGTGGGCCTTCGCTCCGGACTTGATGAATGAAGACGGCTCGGCAATGCCGACACAGACATGGTTTGCGCCGTTCATCCAAGTGGATATCGGCCTGTGAACTTATGTTCGACAAGAGTCTCGAATAGCGTACGGAGTATGCCGTAAGCAGTAGGCAGAAAACGGATGCGACGATCCAGTGGCTCTCTCCCTACTCCTTACTGCATACTGCCTACTCTCATACGCTCTAAGAAAAAAAGGCGACCGATCGCTCGTTCGCCTTTTTTGCGTACCAAGGTTTCCTGCGCCAGGATCAGGAGACGCCGGCCGGCTTCTCCTCCTGTTTTTCGTCTCCCTTTGATTCGGGCAGGACGGCGCTGAATTTCAGCTCATCCTTCTTCTTGTTGACCCGGGCCCGGATCTTAGTCCCTTCGGGGTAATTGCCTTTCAGGATTTCTTCCGCGATCGCGTCTTCGACGTAGCGTTGAAGCGCCCTGCGCAACGGGCGTGCGCCGAAGGCAGGGTCGAATCCCTTGTCCGCAAGAAATTCGCGCGCCTGCTTGGTCAACTCCACCGCAACTCCCATCGCGCTGACTCGCTTCATCAACTCGCGCATCTGGATGTCGATGATTTCGAGAATGTGCTTTTTCTCCAGCGAATGGAACACGATCGTGTCATCGATCCTGTTCAGGAATTCCGGATTGAACACGCGCTTCAGGGCCTCTTCGATCGTGGATTTCATCGATCCATGATCTGCGGTGGGCGACGATGTCCCGAACCCGATTCCGCCGCCGCGCTTCAGGTCCCGCGTCCCGATGTTCGAGGTCATAATCAGGATCGTGTTCTTGAAATCGACTTTCCTGCCGAGGCTGTCGGTGAGTACGCCGTCATCGAGGACCTGCAGGAGGATGTTGAAGACATCCGGGTGCGCTTTCTCGATTTCATCAAGGAGGACCACCGAATACGGCTTGCGCCGGATCTTTTCGGTCAGCTGTCCCCCTTCCTCGTATCCCACATAGCCCGGAGGGGCGCCCACGAGTCTTGAGACGGAGAACTTCTCCATGTATTCGCTCATGTCGATCCGCACGAGCGAGTCCTCGGTATCGAACAGGTACCGGGCGAGGGCTTTCGCCATTTCCGTTTTTCCGACCCCGGTCGGCCCGAGGAAGATGAACGACCCGATGGGACGCCGGGGGTCCTTCAACCCCGCGCGCGTGCGTCGGATGGCTTTTGAGAGCTTCCCAATCGCTTCGTCCTGCCCGATGACCTGGCTCGTCAGCGCCTTTTCCATCTGCAGGAGTTTCTCGGACTCCGATTGGGCGATCTTGCTCACCGGTATTCCGGTCATCATCCCGACGACATCGGCAATATGTTCCTCGGTCACATCATGGACCGCCTTCTCCGATTGGTGCTCCCACTCGCGCTTCGCGATCTCGAGGTCGTTCAGGAGCTTCTTCTCCAGGTCGCGCAGGCGCGCGGCTTCTTCATAGTTCTGCGACTTCACGACGCTGTTCTTCGACTGCTTGATTTTCTCGACTTCGCCTTCGAGCGTGACGATCTCTTTCGGCACGTGGATGTTTGCAAGGTGCACGCGCGCGCCCGCTTCGTCCATGACGTCGATCGCCTTATCCGGAAGATACCGGTCGGTGATGTAACGATCGCTGAGCCGCACCGATGAGTCGATGGCCTTTGCAGAGTACCGGACGCCGTGGTGGTCTTCGTACTTGTGTTTGATGTTCGTCAGAATCTGGATCGTCTCGTCGACGGTCGTGGCGTCGACCATGATCTTCTGGAAGCGGCGGTCGAGTGCGCCGTCTTTCTCGATGTATTGCCGGTATTCGTCCAGCGTTGTGGCGCCGATGCATTGCAGCTCGCCGCGGGACAGGGCCGGCTTGAACATATTCGACGCATCGAGAGATCCGGAGGCGCCGCCTGCCCCGACGATCGTGTGCAGTTCATCGATGAACAGGATGACATCCTTTGCTTTCTCGAGTTCGTTCATCACGGCCTTCATCCGCTCTTCGAATTGGCCGCGATATTTGGTGCCGGCGACCAGCGCCGCAAGGTCGAGCGTTACGACGCGTTTCCCATGCAACACCCGGGAGACCTTCTTCTGAACGATCCGCATCGCGAGGCCTTCTGCGATCGCGGTCTTCCCCACGCCGGGCTCGCCGATCAGGACCGGATTGTTCTTTTTCCTCCGGCTGAGCACCTGCGCCACCCGTTCGATTTCTTTCTCCCGGCCGACGATCGGATCCAGCTTGTCTTCGGCCGCAAGGCGCGTGAGGTCGTGCCCGAAGTTGTCCAGGACAGGAGTCTTGGATTTCTCGGGTTTTTTCTCGGGTGCCGGAGTGTGCGCCGGGTTCGAAGGTTTTCCGCTGATGATGTTGTCCAGCTCCCCCTTGACAGTATCGTAGTGAATGTTGAACTGGTGGAGAATCTGCGCGGCGATATTGTCGTCGTCACGCAGCAGCGAGAGCAGGAGATGCTCCGTCCCGATGACCTCGGATTTATAGAGCTTCGCCTCGAGATAGGTAATCTTGAGGACTTTCTCCGCCTGCTTCGTCAGTGGGATGTTCCCGATGGTGAGGGTCCCGCCGGAAGTCCGGACCGTGTCTTCAATGGATTTCTTGAGCTTGTAGAGGTCCACGCCAAGGTTGCGAAGAATCTTGACGGCAATCCCTTCCCCTTCCCTGATGACGCCGAGGATGAGATGCTCCGTCCCGATGTAATCGTGACCCAGCCGGAGAGCCTCTTCGCGGCTCAGTCGGATGACTTCCTGTACTCGGTTGGAAAAATTCCCTTCCATTCTGGATCCCTATTTCATAAATGATGCGACGCGAAGAACCCGGCTGCTACTCAATCAACACCTGCCGGTTCCTTACCGGTTCCTTTGGTGGCAGATGACAGTGAGCTTGCATCTGACCACGGAGAGATCGAGGGAGTCCGGAGAGAGGCGTGCCGCAGGAGCATTCTTATGGCAATATAGAGAATCCTCCGTCCCATGTCAAATGGTTGAATTCGGGCGCGAAAGGACGCATTTCCGGGCAATCCTGCGCGACACATCCGCATCAAGGCAAACGCGTCAGGTGCGAAGGGACATAGGGAACCGAAAACACGTTACGTGCCAGAGGATCAGGTACGGCGAGCCATGGCAGATCCTACATCAGCCGGAATTTTCCGCCCTGATAAATAATCAGGACGCACGAGGCTATCCAGAGCAGCACGGTTATGAAGATCACTCGGTCCGTGGTGACAAGGTTGGTGGGATTTTCCGTCTGTGTCGAATGATGGGTGAGAAAAAGATAGCGGAAGATTCCGTAGCACACCAGGATGGTCGTATAGATGAGTTTTTCGGTTCCGAACATTTCCACGGTGCGCGGGGCAACGGTGTAAAGCGCATACGAGATGACCGCCCCTGCCCCGGTGATCGTAATCATCTGATCGAGAAAGGTTACGCTGTAGGCCGAGAGAACAGACCGTTCCGATCCGGATTTGATGTCTTCGATCCGGAGAATCTCTGCCCGGCGTTTCCCGAAACCGAGGAACAGGGAGATGAAAAGGGAACAGAGGACAAGCCAGCTGGAAACGCTCACCCGGATGGCCAGTGCTCCGCCGATGACGCGCAGCATGAACCCCGCGGCAATGATGAAGACATCGAGGAGGACCACCCGCTTGAGCCGATAGGTGTAGAGCAGGTTCATCACGATATAGATCGCGACGACCGCGATGAACCGGACATCGAGCGTTGCTGAAATCGCGATCAAAACGAGAATGAGTCCTGCGGCAAACCAGAGCGCCTGCCCCGCGGTGAGAGCGCCGGAGGCCACGGGGCGTGTCCGTTTTTCTGGATGCAACCGGTCGATCGGAGCGTCGACGACGTCATTGATTGCATACACCGCGCTCGCCGCGACGTTGAAGGCGAAAAAAGCCTGCAAGGCAAGAAGTGCCTGCGGCAATTCGAAGAGTTCCCGCGCGAAGACCAGCGGCGCAAAGACGAAGGCGTTCTTTGCCCACTGCCGGGGTCGCATCAATCGAATGTAGGGGGAAGACACGATTGCTCTCCAAATGCCGTTCCTGTATGGTTGGAAATCCTTCCTGAAAAAGCAACCTGTCCGCGGTCTTGTGAGACACGATCGCTTTGATTATTATTCGTTTTCCGCCGACGTTCCCCCTGAACCCGAGGTGTGGCATGACCCACATTGAACAGCATAAAATGATTGCCGAACTCAAGGATTACGCGCAGAAGATGAAGCGACGCGATCAGGAAGAATTTGACATGATGGTAAAACGTGACAAGGACGACGAGGATCTGGACAACCACACCAGAATGCGTCTCAAGGAACTCTACGACCTGTACGTCCCGGAACGTCTGAGGAACTGGTAGGAACAATCGCTTGACACACTCGAAGGTTGGACAACTGACATCCGAAGGGATTCTCGCCGCGTACAGGGCTGGCTTCTTTCCCATGGCGGAGTCAAAAACCGGCCCAATTGAATGGTTTTCCCCCGATCCGAGGTGCATCCTCCCACTTGACAGATTTCGTGTGCCGCGGAGTCTCCAGCGGATTATCGACCGATCTGTGTTCTCCATCACAATAGATCAGTCCTTTCCTGATGTTATTGAATTGTGTGCGGACCGGTCTGAGACATGGATTTCGGAAGAGATCATCCATGCCTATACGCGTCTGCACCAGCTGGGGTTTTCGCACAGCGTCGAAGCCTGGTTTGAAGGAGAGCTGGCTGGCGGGTTGTACGGTGTTGCGATTCGCGGAGCGTTTTTTGGGGAATCAATGTTCACCAGGATTTCCGATGCCTCAAAAGTCTGCCTCGCTTTCCTTGTTCGGCATCTGATTGCGCGTGGTTTTACTCTGCTCGACTCTCAGATTGTCAACGATCACGTTCGACAGTTCGGCGCCGTCGAAATTCCGAGAGAAGAGTATCTTCGCATGCTGGTTACGGCACTGGAAAAAGACGCGAGCTTTTATTAGTATAAACAGGACATGCTGCATCGCGCAAAGGAGTTCTCTATGTCTGTGCCTCGTGGGAGTCACAAAGTCGAGCGGGTCACCATCACCCTCTTCCCGACCGCTGAAGAACACAGCTATGAAAACGTCCCGACGACATTCAGCACCATCAATCGATCGTACGAATGGCGCCGGTCGAGCCATATGCGGTACATGATTGTGCCCAAACGCATCTCGAGCAGGGAGGTGCTGATTGATTTTTTTGTCGAGCAGCAGGGAAAGCTCCCTTCGGCGATCAAGAACACGCTGAACCTCGTCGAGAGCTTTGTGCAGCACAAGATCGCGTCGGAGTGGAAGGGCCTGAAACTTGGAGGTCTCAGCCGTCCGACGAATGCCGCGCCGCCGAATCGAACGTTTGTCAGAGGAACAATCGAGGAGATGCTCGGAACAAAATTGGTACGGTAGATGTTCTCTCCCTGGCGTCCGCGACCACGCTGCAAAGACCCGGTGTTTTCGGGGCTGCGAAGCGCGTCCCCACGCCGCGCGTATTGCTCCCGCATTGATCCACGTTCTTTTTTTAGCGCCTGAAGGGATCTTCATGCCTGCTCCAGTGACCACGGCCACCTCGACTCGAGACCAAGCGCCATCCCGAAAAGGAAAAGTCCGTGACATCTATGATCTCGGCGACAGGCTCCTTATTGTGGCCACGGATCGCCTCTCGGCATTCGATGTGGTTCTTCCCGACGGGATCCCCGGCAAGGGTGAAGTGCTTACCCGGATTTCCGCATTCTGGTTCCGGCGATTGAAGAGCGTCGTCGCAAACCATCTCCTGAGCGTCGATCTTGCTGATTTTCCTCCTCCTTTCCGTTCGAACCCCGACGTCTTTGCCGGACGGAGCATGCTGGTGACGAAAACCGCCCCCTTGCCGGTGGAATGCGTCGTCCGTGGCTATCTCTCGGGATCGGGCTGGAATGATTACCGAAGCACCGGGCACGTGTGCGGGATTCCGCTTCCGGCCGGTTTGCAGGAGTCGGATAAACTCGCTGCCCCGTTGTTCACCCCATCCACGAAGGCTGAGCAAGGGACGCACGACGAGAATATCCCATTCGATGAAGTTGTGCGTTTGCTTGGGAAGAAGACCGCCACGAGGATCCGCGACCTGACAATCGATCTTTATCAGCGTGGTGCGGAATACGCGTTGACGCGCGGGATCATCATCGCGGACACGAAGTTTGAATTTGGGCTCGATGAAAACGGGGAGGTGGTGTGGATCGATGAAGCGCTGACCCCTGACTCCTCGCGCTTCTGGCCCGTGGCTTCGTACGTCCCTGGCGGACCGCAGCCGAGCTTTGACAAACAGTTTGTGCGTGACTATTTGCTCGCAGTCAAATGGAACAAGAAGCCCCCTGCGCCGAAGCTTCCGATGGAAGTCATCGAGACCACAACGCGCAAATACGCGGAGGCTCTTGAGAATCTGACCGGCGAGCATTTGCAATAGAGTTTTTCACCGTTTTCTCCCCCGATGTTGCAGTTCCCATCCCCCGTTGCACTATTTCTTAGTGTTATGTCGCAGTCCCGGAACCCCGCATTGAGCTGCAAGGGGATATCCCCTTATGATGCGAAGGGTTCTCCTTGAGGCCTAAAGTCAGGCTTTCACAAACGGTTGCATTTCATTGGAAAATTGTCTAAGTATGACCGGCGGACCCGCCTTTTCTGCTCGTCTACCCACTTCTTCCCGCGCCCCAGCGAAGGCAAATTATGACTATGATACCTGAATTCGATTACGAGAGCATCCTGGAGAGTTTCAGCGGCGGTTTTTTCGCGCTGGATTCCGGGTATAGGATTGCATACTGGAACAAAGCGGCGGAGGAGGGGACGGGACTCCCGGTGGCAGAGGTCATGGGTAAACACGTCTTCGAAGTGTTCCCGAACGCCAAGGGAGCAGAGATTGGCGAGCTGTACCGTCTTGCGATGGAAACGAAGACGTTTCAGAGTTGCGAAACGGCGTACAAAGACGATCGTTTCGAAGCCTGGTTTGACATCCGGATCTATCCTGCACAGAGCGGCCTCTCGGTCTTCTTTCAGGACATCACCGCGAAGAAACGAGAGCAGCGGGAGAAGGAAATCCTGGCAGAGATCTCGGACGCAGTGAATTCCTCGCGTCACCTTGACGAGTTGTGTGTCCGTGCAGGCGAGAAGATCGCGTTGCTGCTCGGCATCCCGGCAAAACTGGTGGCGATATTTCTCTACGATGCGAGGGGCAATGAAATCCGGCTTGTTGCCCCGGCGCTGTCCGATGTCGAGTTCCCGATGAATGTTGTCCATCAGCAGGTTGACGTCGAGTGCACGACCCCCGCAGCGCGCGCAGCGCTGACGAAGAAGACGCAGACCGGTGATGATCTCGCTTCGAGCACCCTCGCAGGAGTTTTCGCCGATGAAGTCCGCCGCCTGGATTTGAAGTCCGTTATTGCCATCCCGCTTGCCGTGCAGGGCGAAGTCCAGGGCGTCCTCGAGGTCCTCTCCATCAAGCGCGTCGGGTTCGTGGAACCGGAAATCGCGATCCTTGCCGCTGCTGCAGACGATCTCGCGAACGGCATGAATCGCAAACGCCTGATCGACGAGCTCCGTGCAAAGAACCTCGAGCTTGAAGCGCAGACGCAAAAGACGGTCGAGGCGAGCGACACCCTGAAGAAATTCCTCGCGACCTTCAGTCATGAGTTGCGCTCCCCGCTGAATTCCATCATCGGCTTTTCCGACCTTCTCACCCGTCAGCTCGACGGTCTTCCGCCGGAAACGGTGAGTGAGTTCATGAAGAACATCAACATCAGCGGAAGGCACCTGCAGCAGATCATCAACGACATTCTCGATCTTTCCAAGATCGAATCGGGGACGCTGGACCTGCATTTCGCGGCGTATCCTGCGGGCTACTTTGAAGAGGCGGTCCGGCGCGTCCTCGCCGCCGCCGTCGACGAGAAGAAGGCGGTTCTGGCGTTCGATTTCACGCCCGAGATCGAATCCTTCGTCGTCGATCAGACACGCTTCAAGCAGGTCCTCATCAACCTTGTGTCGAACGCCGTGAAGTTCAGTCACCCCGGCGGGAAGATCGTTGTCTCCTCGACGCGGATCGGCAACGACCTCCAGTTTGCGGTCCGGGACGAGGGGATCGGAATTTCGCACAACGATCAGACCAATCTTTTCAAACCATTCCGGCAGGCATCCACAGGCAGGGAGATGAACCGCGAGGGGATCGGACTCGGTCTTGCCATTACGAAGCGGCTCGTCGAACTTCACGGGGGATCCATCTGGGTTGAAAGCGAAGTGGGGAAAGGGACAACGATCGCGTTCCGCATCCCCCTCATCGTCGACACGGCATCGGAGCGCGCCAGCCAGGCGGGGATGCTGCTCGAAGCGCTCGAACGTCAACACCGGTCGAAAGAGCTGGGCGAAAAACCCCTCGCGTTGATCGTGGAAGACTCCCCGCAGGCCAGCGAATTGTTGCGGATGCATATCGAGTCCGCGGGCTACCGAACGGCGGTAGCGCCGAACGGCGTCGATGCGGTCGAAATGGCGAAACGCCTCCGACCGAGCGTGATCACGCTCGACCTTATGCTTCCGGTGAAGGATGGATGGCAGGTCCTGAAGGATTTGAAACGCCATCCGCTCTGCAAGAACATTCCTGTGATCATTGTTTCCATCGCCGACGAAAAGAACCTGGGGTTCAGCCTGGGCGCGGTGGATTATTTCGTCAAACCCGTCAACAAGGACGAACTGGTCCAGGCCCTCGACCGGGTGCATTTGATCCGGCGATCGAGCGAGCACAAACCGACCGTGCTGGTGATCGATGACGACCGCGCGGCCACCGATCTCGTCCAGGTGATCCTCGAAAACGAAGGATACCGGGTGCTGAAGGCCTACGAGGGGACTGCCGGCGTGGAACTTGCGGCGCGCGAACGGCCGGATCTGATCATCCTCGATCTGATCATGCCTGAAATGTCGGGGTTCCATGTTGCCCATCAGCTCAAGCAGATACCCGCCACTCGCGGGATCCCGATCATCATCCTTACCTCGATGGATCTTGATGAGGACACTCAGGAACAGCTCAGCGAATATGTAACCGGTCTGATGAGCAAATCCTCGTTTACAAAGCGCGACCTTCTGCGGGAAATCGGGAATATCGAGAGTGCGCGCTGGCATTGATGCGACGCCGGCGATGAGGCGTGATTCTTCCTTTGATTGGACTGGGAATTTCCCGTATATTGCGGGTGGGTTATCGCATCGTATCTCCAACAAAGGATCGCTCGATGGAAAAGGAATCTGCTCCTATCGCTGAGACGAATGGTGCCGGCGTCGATGCCACGAAGACGTTGGAGACCCTCAAGCTCAGCATGCGACAGATTGCTCACGATCTGAGCAATCCCCTGGGGACCCTCCGGATGGCGGTGTACTATCTGGAGACTGCGAAGCCGGATGAATCCAAGCGGGGGGAGTACTACACGATGATGGCGAAAAACATCGACCGGATTGAAGGCATGATTCGCCAGCTCCGCATCATGGCAGGCTCCCCCTCAGTCGAGAAAGACCAGAACGACGGTTCGCTCTGAACCGACTTCCCATGAAGCGCGCCTTCTCCCTTCTCTTCATCCTGATTGCCGCGGGATGCCAGCAGGAACACCATCTCTCCACTCGTTCCCCCCTCGCTCTCGATGCGTACCGGGCGGGGCAGACGCAGTTCGATCAATTCGCCTACACTGAAGCAAAATCCTCGTTCGAACACGCCGTCGCCGCCGATTCGTCCTTTGCCATGGCGTGGCTGCGACTCGGTCTTGTGCACCTCGCCATCCGTGACCTGGCACGGGCGACAGAATGCGTGGACACGGCGATGGCCCTCGCGCCGGACGCCACACAGCGCGAACAACTCTTCATCCGGATGTGGTATTACCGTTTGCACTTCAATGCGACAGCCGCCGCCGCAACCGCGGATTCGCTTGCCAAGCAGTACCCGGATGAGAAGGAAGTGTATCTCTTCCGCGGCAACCTTTACGAACAGGCGAAGAATTTTGATGCGGCCATCCGCTGTTATCAACAGGCGGTTCAGGCCGACACCGGCTATGCCGTGGCCGTGATGACGCTCGGGTATGCGTACTCGACGATCGGCGATCAGGACAAGGCCATCGCCCAGATGCAGCGCTACATCCAACTGGCGCCGCACGACCCCGATCCCCGCGCAAGCTACGCCGACATCCTGGTCCGGGCGGGAAGGTTCGACGAGGCACTCGCGCAGTACCGCGAGTCACTCCGTTTAAAACCCGACTACTGGTATTCGGTGCGTGAAATCGGGAATATCTTCGCGATCAAGGGGATGCTCCGCGATGCCGAAGATCAGTACCACAAATCCTTCGCGATGCTTCCCTACAACCGGCAGCTCGAGGCGACGGAAGGGAGCACCGAGGGGCGATTCGAACTCCTCCGGGGAAATCCCGCCGGGGCGGTGGAACTCTACCGGAAAGCGCTCGATATGGATACGCTCAATATCGACGCTGCATTCGGGTACGTCATGGCCCTCGCAAAAAGCAAGCGCATCGCGGAAGCCGGGGAAGTCCTCCGACGCATCTTCCTGGAGTTCGAACGAAGGGGAATTCTCACATCACCCGCGATGGCGATGTACTATCTCGCATCTTCGTTCGTGAAGATGAGCGACGGCCGCTTGACCGATGCGCTGGTCATGTGCGATAGCGGCTTCGCCTATTCGACAACGCAGTCCCGGGCCGCGATCTACCGGCAAATGGCGGAGATCAACCTCCGGCAAAAACGGTACGACGACGGTCTGAGTGCGTGCGAAGAGGGGCTCTCGCTCAGCCCGAACTCACCGGACATCCTCCTCACGCTCGTTCGCATCTACTCTGCCAACGGCGACCGCCGCCTCGCGCACGAGATCGGCAATCGACTTCTTGACTTCTGGAAAGGGGCCGACCAGGACTTCAACCCCCGGATCGAAGTGCGCAAACTCCTCAAACAGCAGACCTCGTAAGCGATCACTGTCCGGACCCTATGGGTTTTCTTTGCGGCATCGTTGGACTCCCGAACGTCGGCAAATCGACGCTCTTCAATGCCCTGACCGCCGGCCACGCCGATTGCTCCAACTATCCCTTCTGCACCATCGAACCGAATCGCGGCATTGTCGCGGTTCCTGATCCACGGCTCGATGGACTCGCCCGCATCTATCAACCCGAAAAGGTCGTTCCCACCATCCTCGAATTTATCGACATTGCCGGCCTCGTCCGTGGCGCGAACAAAGGAGAAGGTCTGGGAAATACCTTCCTTGCGCACATCCGGGAAGTGGATGCGCTTGCGCATGTCGTTCGATGTTTCGACGATCCGTCCGTCGTCCATGTGGATGGAAGCGTGGACCCTGTGCGCGACATCGAGATCGTCGAAACTGAACTGTTGATGAAGGACCTTGATTCGGTGGATCGACGGCTGATGGAAGCGCGCCGGCGTGGAAAAAGCGGCGACAAGAAAGCGCAGAGTGAAGCGGAGTACTGGGAGCGGCTCCAGGAGAGCCTGGGGAAGGGACGTCTGGCGAGGTATGTGCCTCCGGCGAACCCCGAGGAATCACAGTGGAAACGAGAATTGCACCTTCTGACCGACAAACCGGTCCTATACGTGTGTAACGTGCCGGAGGCGGATATCGGAAAGGGGAACGCTTACGTCGACCGCGTTCAAGCGCACGCGAAACGCGAAAGTGCTCCCGTCGTGCTCGTGAGCGCCGCGATCGAAGCAGATGTGGCCGCTTTGCCGCCCGACGATCGCCGGGAGTTCGTTGATGCGCTGGGGCTGGTCGATTCCGGTCTCGATCGCGTTATCCGGTCGGGCTACGCGCTTTTGGATCTTCTCACGTTCTTCACGGTCGGCCCGAAAGAAGTCCACGCGTGGACAGTGGAGAAAGGGACGTTGGTCGTTGCCGCAGCCGGCAAGATCCATTCGGATTTTGAGAGAGGGTTCATCTGTGCGGAGGTCATGAAAAGCGAGGACCTTCTCCGTGCCGGAGCCGAACATCCGGTACGGGAAGCGGGGGCCGTGCGTGTTGAAGGACGGGAGTATGTGGTCCGCGACGGCGACGTCATCTTCGTGCGATTCAACGTGTAACCGCCCGTCCGGGAAGTGCTTTACGGTTTGATTCCCAGGCGCTTCCTTGCATCTTCCGACATCATTGCCGGCGTCCATGCCGGGTCCCAGACGATCCTGACATCGGCATCCTTCACGCCGGGAAGCGAGAGGAGCTGTTCGCGGATGCTTCTGGAGATCATTCCGCTCATTCCGCACCCGGGTGCCGTCAGCGTCATCTTTACTCCCACCCAATCGTCGATGATCTTCACTTCGTATATCAGCCCCAGCTCCACGACGTTGACCGGAATTTCCGGGTCATAGCAGTTGCGTAACGCCGCGTACACCTGTTCTTCGGTGATGGTTGTCGCACTTTGACTTTCCATGACTTCTCCAGACTTCAACAATGGTTGTTCGATGTCCTCATCCTGCAACGCCGCCTCCGCCTAATGCGGGTCGGATTTTCCACAGGCATCGCAGCACGCGCCTTTGTGCGGCGTCCTTCGGAACGCGCCACGGACCATCAGCACGGCCGCACCCGCAACGATGACGAACGATGCAATTGATTCCCAATTCATGATCATCCCCCGAATCCTATCAACAGACCACCACGGTAGACGACAAACGTGACGGCGTATGCCAGCGCCGTCATATAACCGATCTGGAACAACGGCCAGCGCCATGTATTCGTTTCGCGGCGCACGACGGCTACCGTCGAAAGACACTGCATCGCAAGCACGTAATATACCATGATACAAATAGCAGTCAATACGCTGAAGACCGGCTTCCCGCTCACAGGATCTCTGTCGGCCCGCATTCTGTCCCCGAGATACGACCGTTCCTGTTCCCCCTGCGCCGTGTTGATCCCATAAATCGTCCCCATCGTGCTCACGAACACCTCACGCTGGAGCAGGGAACTGACCAGGCCGATCCCGATCTTCCAGTCGAATCCGAGCGGTTTGATGACGGGGGCGATGGCGTGTCCGGCCATCCCCGCAAAGCTGTGCTCGAGATTCGCTGACGAGGTGGTGCCCGGCGTCTTGGGATACGTGGCAAGAAACCAGAGAATAATGGATGCCCCGAGGATGATGGTTCCCGCTCGCTGCAGAAACGCCATGGCCCGTTCGTACATGTGGAGCATGACCGACTTCAGCGATGGGATCTTGTACTGCGGGAGTTCCATAAGAAAGACGGGTTGTGCGCTTTTGAGAAACGTCTTCTTGAACAGCCACGCACTTGCCAGAGCAGCGACGAGTCCGAGAAGATACATGGAAAGGAGCGTCATTCCGGGGAGTGAAAACAGCCCGAGGAGCATCACGTTGGGAATAAAAGCGGCGATCATGAGTGTGTAAACCGGCAACCGGGCGCTGCAGCTGATCAACGGGGCAACCAGCATGGTCGCAAGTCTGTCTTTCGGGCTCTCAATGGTCCGTGTTGCCATGATGCCCGGGATGGCGCAGGCAAAGGAGCTCAGGAGAGGAATGAACGATTTTCCGTGAAGCCCCACTTTGCCCATGACACGGTCCATGACGAACGCGGCACGCGCCATGTACCCGGTGTCTTCGAGGATCCCGATGAAGAAGAAAAGCAGGAGAATCTGCGGAAGGAACGAGACGACTGCTGAGACGCCACCGATCGCTCCCTTGACGATGAGATCCTGAAGATCCCCGGGGGGAATGAACCCAGCTACGGCCGTTCCGAGCAGGTCAAACCCGTCGTGGATCCACGTCATCGGCGCCTGTGCCCATGAGAAGATGGACTGGAAAAGAAATCCCATGATTCCAAGAAACACGATGATCCCCCAGAACCGGTGCGTCACGACTGCATCGATCTTGTCGCTGAGACTTCTCTCCCTGTTCCCACGCTGGACGACCGCTTCCTTGCACACATGCCGGATCCATTGGTAGCGCGATTCAACGAACACCGAGCGCCTGTCGAACCCGAGGAACTCCAGCTTTTGGTGGTCCCGTTGCACATGCTTCCGAATCTCGTCGACGTAGCGCGTCTCCTCGTCAATCTGGACGCTCTCCGCGGAGAGCAACCCGACAGCGGCGTCATAGGCCTCGTGGCCGTGAATTCCGTGGTGCTGATGCAAGAGGGTCATGAGTTCATCGGTTTCCCTCTCCACCGGCTCCGGGAGATGCCACTGGTTGTTAAGTCCGGTGGCGTTCCTGGTTTCCTGGATCGCCGACTTCAACTCCTGAAGGCCTTCTCCTTTTGTCGCGACGGTCGGCACGACCATGACCCCGAGCTCTTTGGAGAGCGTCCTGGCATTCACCGTGATGCCGACGCGTTCTGCGGCATCCACCATGTTCAGTGCAACCACGAGGGGGATCTGCCGGTCGATCAACTGGCTCACGAGATAGAGGCTTCGTTCGACATTGGAGGCGTCGACGACGCACACGACGAGCTGTGGTGGCGGGGTATGGTCGGTTTTCCCCAGGAGGACGTCGACAGCAATCTGCTCGTCGGGAGAATTGGCCGTTAGACTGTAGGTCCCCGGAAGATCGATGACCACCGTGGGTGAGCCGTTGGGCAACGCAAGGCGGCCCTCCTTCTTTTCGACAGTCACGCCGGGATAGTTCGCAACCCTCTGGCGAAGACCGGTAAGGGCATTGAAGAGGGTGGTCTTTCCGGAGTTCGGGTTCCCGATCAACGCGATGACGCGCGGCGCATTCGGCACCACGCGTTGCGGCCTGCTCCATCGTCTGAGGGATCCTCGAAGTTCTGCCACACTCCGTCTCATGCCGGCACACTCCGCGCGGGGTAGTCGACAAGAATAGCCTCTGCCAACGCCTCATCGATGCCGATTCTCATGGTATTGAGCGCGCAGATGGTATTCCCATTGGCGCGGAGCATTGGCCGGATCCTCGCATTCTCCCGAATGCCGAGTTCCCGCATCCGGTTCGAGATCCCCGGGGTCGGGTAGCGCAGTTGTCGGATGGTGACCTCGCAACCGAGAGGGACATCGCCGAGTGAAGAGAGATGTTCCGTGTGGGTCATTGCGTCTATTCCTTTTTCCTGCATCGTGCACAGAGGCCAAAGATCTGGACTGTTGAGCTCTGTGGGGAGAAACTCTTTTCCGAGCACACTTCGTTTTGTAGGCGTTCCAGTTTGTCATTGACGAACTCAATAATGTCGCCGCATTCCAGACAGATCATATGATGATGGTGCGGGCGTCCGAAGGAGCGTTCGTAGCGCGAACTGTTTTCGGTAAACCGGTATTTTGAGACGAGGCCGCAATCCTGGAGGAGATCAAGCGTATTATACACCGTTGCACGGCTCACCTTCACGCCGGTTGAGACAAGGCGATAGAAGAGACCTTCGGCATCGAAATGTCCCTGCGTGGCCATCACCGCGTCAAGGATCGCATTCCGCTCCTGTGTTGCGCGCTTTTTCCCCGTACTTTTCAAGTATTTTGATAGAATATCGCGTGCGCCTTCGCCGTCCATCATGCTCCTTATTTAGATTTAGTCCAAATCAATATAAGACTTCCGCATGCCTATGTCAAGCCGCATTGAAGAAGTTTCGAGCCCTAAGAATCGAGGGAATTACCTTGATTTTTTGTGGAGATTTGGCGTCATTTCGTACGATTATTCCGCTGAAGAATTCTTCTCTGAAAGTTCATGAAATCGACAAAGAATCCGCATCTCCGGGGAAAACAAATCGTCCCATCCCCAATTCAAAAGAACATCCGGGTCGGATCCCTCGTCGATTCATACTTTCAAGCCTATAACGCTGCGCGGCTGCGTGAAGGATGCCATCTGTTCGCGCAAAAAATGCTGGCGCGTGATGTCGTGGTGGGGATGAGCCTCACCGGTGCGTTGACGCCTGCGGGTCTGGGCGGATCATGCATCGTACCGTTGATGAAGAGCGGATTCGTTGATTGGATCGTGAGTACGGGGGCGAACCTCTATCACGATACGCACTTCGCCATCGGGCATTCACTCCATCGGGGAAGTCCGTTTGTCGATGATAGAATTCTGCGGAAGCATGGAGTCATTAGAATTTACGATATTCTCTTCGACTACACCGTGCTTCTGGATACGGACGAATTCTTTCGTTCTCTTCTGCGGAAAGAGGAATTCCAGAAGGAGATGGGAACCGCCGAGCTCCACTATTTGCTCGGTCGATACGTCGCGGAACGGGAGAGAATCCTTCACATCCGCAACAGTTCCGTGCTTGCCACTGCATACCGCTGTGGCGTCCCGATCTACACGTCTTCACCGGGGGACAGCTCCATCGGTATGAACATTGCGGAAACGGCGTTGTCGGGATTCAAAACCAAAATCGACGTCCTTCTCGATGTGAATGAGACGGCTGCCATCGTCCTGGAAGCGAAAAGGTCCGGAGGAAAGAGTGGCGTCCTCATCTTCGGTGGCGGATCACCAAAAAACTTCGTGCTCCAGACAGAGCCCCAAATACAGGAAGTCCTGAAAATCAACGAAAAGGGGCATGACTTCTTCCTTCAGATAACGGATGCGAGACCAGATACCGGCGGACTCTCCGGCGCAACACCATCCGAGGCGGTAAGCTGGGGAAAGATCGACCCCGACCAGCTTCCGGATACCGTGGTTGTCTATATTGATTCAACGGTTGCGATGCCGATTCTTACATCATACGCACTGGGTCGGCGACGTCCCAGGAAACTTCGTCGCCTCTATGATCGCAGATCGGAGCTTGTGGAGAAACTTCGCAGGGAATACGTCGGGTCACGATCGAAGAAGCGCCACGAACGCTAAACAACACGACTTCAGGAACTGAGAAGCCACCCCATCAACCAAAGGAGGTTGCAATGAATCGCTTACAGGAATTGAGGGATCTGCTGGTCACGTTCGAGAAGGACTTCTCAAAGTTTTATGAGAAGGGGAATAAGTCCGCAGGAACCCGCGTACGGAAGCACATGAACGAACTCAAGCGGAAGGCGCAGGAGATCCGGAAGGAAGTACAGGAGTTGAAGGCGAAAATGGAGGGAAGCCCCGAGGGGTCTGGGGACTCGACACCGAACGCGTAGCCAACGTTCTCAGTCGGTCGTCCCGGGAGCGCACACACAATGAAAAAACCCACCATTGGTGGGTTTTTTCGTTGACTTCCTACATTTGCTCAGCGATGGTTCGTTGAGCGCGTCGAATAGCCTTGAGTTTCTTCATGCGCTTCTTCACGGAAGGTTTTGTGAAGTATGCGCGCTTCTTAAACTCCTTCAAGACGCCGGAGCGTTCATACTTCTTCTTGAAACGCTTTATCGCACGATCGATGGGTTCGCCTTCGGCGACCACGATGCCGACCATTCAATCCACCTCCTTCCATACGTAGGGTAGTACCAAAAGACTCTCGCGAATCGTCTCCGCGTTATTCGAGTGTATCCGGTGAAACACTTTCAAGAAGGCGTCGTTCGCCTTCTCGCTCGAATTTCACGACAATCGCCCGTCCACCGCCAGAAGTGCGTTCCTTCGAAACAATTTTGCCGATATCGTCCAGGTCGGAGTGAAAAATGGCATCTCCCACGCTGTACGTTTTGTCAGGACGATATTCTGCACACGTAGCCCGGTCCAGTTTCTTACGGGATTCCTCAATTTCATGCTGGAGCGACTCCTGATCGATCAGCATGGCATGTCGGCAGCGGGTGCAACGATACCAGGTTTTTGTCGGTTGATTATCGACCGTGCCGACAGTCTCCATCTTTGTGGTTCGGTCACAATGGGTACAATGATGGAGAATACTTTTTCCCTTTGCCATCCTTACCTCCATGAAATGAAGAAACCAGCCCTTGGTGTGTTCGGTCCGGGGATGAACGGGGAGACTCACAGCCACTACATCAAGATACGAAGCGGTGCCCAGAGAGTCAAGCTAAGGTCTTGCGATTGAATTGTTTGGTGAGTATCTTTGTTCCCTTGTGCCCGTTTGTACGGGCCCTTAGCTCAGTTGGTTAGAGCAGCGGACTCATAATCCGTCGGTCGCAGGTTCAAGTCCTGCAGGGCCCACGCCTCTGTCGCGCTGCTTTTCCTCGCCATAGATTCATCCTCTACCAGAAATAACTCCGCGCAACCGGCGAAAGTTCATCGGTCCCGAGAAGGTTCGACCGCCTCCGGAACTGAGCGGGAGGATTCCCACTCCCGGCTGGGATACCCATCACCCGCCGGTTTCGCATCGATCGCTCCCCACATTGGGTGGCCATCTTTGGTCACATGCGGAAAGACAGCGGGGATTCCTTAACCCCATCCCTCAATCCGACGGCTATTTGTCGAATTCCAGACCAATCGCTCTTCTTCCTCCCTTCCTGACTCATGGCGTACTCTTTGTAGATCTTCTGTTTGCATAAATATGCCATTTCTCTGTTGGGAGCCCTATGCGAATACTGTTGGTAGACGACGAAAACGGTTTTCTGAACGTCATGGGGGATGTCTTGCGGGACGCCGGTCATTCCGTTGTAGTCGCGACGGATGGCAAAGTTGCCCGTGAGTTGCTCGAAGAGGAGAAGGTCAATGTCATCATGTCGGACGTTTTCATGCCCACACTCGATGGCGCACGATTTCATAGCTACGTCCGCGAATTCAGCCAGAATGCCGACATCCCGTTTATTTTCATCTCAGGCTACGATGACGAACGGACTCGTTCGCTCGTGGTCGATCCTGACAAGGATTTCTTCTTCTCGAAAACAACACCGGTGGACACGATTCTCAGGCTGCTCGAATCGCTGGAACGAACGGCAAGAATGCATTCCACATGATTGTCGGAGGATGTCCTTTTGAAAACCACCTCGAAGTATGAGGAGGCGTGAATGCCAAGTATGGAAAATGCGGCTGTGAGTAAGGCAGCAGACGATCGGGGAACAAAGGCGGGCGGCAACGGTGCCAGACCGTTTATGGCGTCGTTTCTCGACCATCTCGTTCGCAATGCGATCGTCGCCGCGGATGTCGCGCAGCGCGCGATCAGCATCAAACAGTCGAATCCGACCGACCGAAGAAGTGTCACGGAAATCCTTCAGGAAGAGTTCAAGGTTCCCCGCGAAGTTCTCCAGTATCAGATCGCGCAGTTCTACGCTTTTCGGACCATCGACATCAATGACCGCTCTCCCCGAAAACTCCCCGGCACGGAAGTCCTGCGGCTGCTCAAGAGTCTTCCCGAGCCGGTCCGGACTCTGGCATTACGTCACAAAATCCTCCCGTATGATCTCGTCGAGGCGCAGTCCGACAAGCTCGTGATCGTCACACCGAATCCATCGGACCGCGAAGTTACGGAAGTTGCCCGCACGTTCCCATTCAAGAAGTTCGAGATTTGTTACATGAAGGAACGGGAATGGGATGAACTGTATCGGATGCTTTCCTCCGACAAGCCACCTCAGAAGCCGGTTTCCGTCATCACCGACGTTCCCCCCGAGGTGATCGAGAATGATCTCGATGGCGTCCTGGATCGTGAAATCGCCCGGACGCAACTCCCCGCCACGGTCGAGAAGATTCTCAACGAGGCAATCAAGTGCGGCGCCGGCGCAATTCACATGATACCGAGGACCGCGCGCAAGACCGACATCGAATTTCGGGTCAACGGTGCGCTGTCACATTGGATGTCGATCGAAGAGGTGCGAGCCGAAGCGATTGCAGCCGCCGTCAAAGTGCGCACCCCGGGCATGGATCGTTACGAGCGGCTCGCGGCGCAGGAAGGCCATATCGGCAAGACCGTGGACGGTCGATCGGTTCACCTCCATGTCTCCTCGGTGCCGGTCTCGCTGCGTGACCATCCCGGCAAATTCGAAACCATCATCGTCCAATTGAGCCAGGAGCCGGAAGCGCACTATTCCCTCGAAGGGCTTGGGATGCCGGAACCGTCCGCGTCCGCTTTCCGAGAATTTCTCTCCCGGCGTTCAGGCATGTTCCTGATCACCGGACCGGCCGGGTCGGGGAAATCCACGACCATCGCTTCGCTTGTCCGTCTTTCGACATCCCCCAGTGTGCGTGCCATCGCCCTTGAGGATGCCTGCTCCTGGATGATCGACGGGGTCAGTCACATTCGCCGCACGTCGAAACTCAGCGCGTCGAACTGCATCGACATCGTCGAACGATCCGACGCCGATGTCATCCTGATCGGCGATCTGGCCGACCGGGACCTGGCTTCACGGGCGCTTCGGCTGGCCCTCGAGGGTCGCCAGATCTTTGCGACGATGAAAGCGCGGGACACGGCAGGCGCGATCGTCTGGCTCCAGAAAATGGGCGTCGACCCGTACCTGATCGCCCACGGGCTTTCCATCATCCATGCGCAACGACTGGTCCGGCGGCTCTGTCCGAAATGCAAAACTGCGTCAACGGCTGAAACAGGACGTCTCGCGCAACTTGGCATCCAGTTGCCGGGCGTGTCGCTTTTCAAAAGTGTCGGGTGTTCTGAATGCCATCAAGGGTTCGATGGGCGAGTGCCTCTGCACGAAACACTCCCCATGATTCCCCAGGTGCGGCAACTGATTCTTAACGACGGTGCTGTCACGGAGGAGCAATATCGATCCGCCGTCCGCTCGAACGGTGGTGGGACCCTGGTTGAAACGGCGGCGGATCTGGTGAAATCGGGACTGACGACACTTGAAGAGGTCTGGGCGGTATTATCGTAATCGATGGAATTCGGGCCGCCGTACCTGGACTGCACCTGGCCTGGTCCCGATTGAAGGGAAAAACCTTCCGTGGAAAAAATTACCGTCCCATTGCGTGTTTCGACAGGAAACGCAACGAATCGCAGAATTTTGAGCGCGGGTTTGACCCCGGACACTCGGGCCCTGAATGGCACAGGTCTTGAAGTAATCGACTCAGAAATCGAGAGCCATGTTTGGCCCGCGAGCATTCACCAACAATCATCACATACTCACATCTTCATAGGAGCCCGTCATGGGACAGCAACAACTTCTGCTCATCATCCTCGGCGTCATCGTGGTCGGCATCGCGGTTGCGGTCGGTATCACGATGTTCTCTGACAACGCCGTCAATGCGAACCGGGATGCGGTGTCCAACGATCTGGTCAACCTCGCGGCGCGTGCACAGCAGTTCTATCGCCGTCCGACCGCTTTGGGCGGTGGTGGCAACTCATTCCAGGGTCTGACCGGTGATGCGGCCGGTCTTTCGAAACTGACGAACATGGCCGGTGGCAAGAATGCGAACGGCACCTATTCGATCACCACTGCCGGTGATGACAACCAGGTTGTGGTCCAGGGCGTCGGAACAGAAACCGCACCTGATGGCAACAAAGTCACGCAGCAGATCTTCTGCCGCGATGCAGGTCGTGCAGATAGTCTGGTGGTCATTCACTAATGCCATGCGCTGACGGGTCTCCCGGAAAAAGAGGCCCGTCTTTCGTTCCACGCTGAAAGTCATGATCCATGGGTAATCAACAGTTGTTGATCATTGCCATTGCCGCCGTCGTCCTCGCTGTGGCTGTTGCCGTGGGAGTGACGATGTTTCAGGACCAGGCTGCGTCAAGCAATCGTGATGAACTGGAAATGGATCTTGCGCAACTCGGAGTCCGGGCCCAGACGTTTTTCCGCAGGCCGACGACGCTGGGTGGGGGCGGGGGATCGTTTGGCGGGTTGACGATGCAAAGACTCACGAGCCGGGTGAACAACCTGAACGGGAGTTATTCCATTTCGCCGGACCCCGTTCCGGGAACCGCGACGTTTGTGAAAATCACCGGGGTCGGAACGGAAACAGCAGCAGATGGAATGCAAGTGAAGGTCGTTATGCAGGTATTCCCGGACAGCATGTACACAGTGGAAGCAGAGGGACACTAGAAACGTGCGGCCTGTCAGCAGGCCGGTCGATGGAGAGCACAACAGGGGGGCACTGCGATCGAAGTGCGACCGTTCGGCTGGGTGGGGGATCCGGCCGGACTTCAAGGCCGCGTGTTCGTCGGGTGCCGCCCTGTGCGCGTTTAAACAACCGTACCTCATTCAGACGGAAAGATCTCATGGAATTCAGGATCGAAGGAGTCTCACTTGCGGGGAAACCCGTCCAAGGCGTGATCGAAGCGGAGAATAGCCGTCAAGCCAGGAAAAAGGCACAGCAACTCGCCGTGGCGAGGAAATTCAAGCTGGTGCAGATCCTCCAACGGTCGACGTTCCTGTACAAGGTGCAGCGGGGAACGGAAAAGCCTTTCACGGGAGAACAGAAGGCCTTCACCAAGGCCGAAGTGCAGGAAGCGCTCGTGAAGATGGGGTACCGCGTTCTCTTCGTCCAGAAGCGGTTCATCGATTTCAAAATGAAGCCGCCTGCGGCGGAAATTGTGACATTCGTCCGCGTCAGCGCCGACCTGATCCGGCAAAAGCTGCCCTTCAACGAAATCATGCAACTGCTGGTCAACGACATCGAAAACCGGACGCTCCGGGAGTCGATCAAGGACATTAACACGGAGCTCAAGCAGGGGAAAGACAGCGAGAAAGCGTTCATCAAACATGAGGGTGTGCTCGGTCGCTTCACCGCCCACATGCTCGGCCTTGCGTCAAAAAGCGGTAACATGGCGGAGATCTACGACAGCACGGCCCGGTTCCTGGAACGGCAGACCGAATTCAAGAAGAACCTGAAATCCGCGCTGATCACCCCGGTGGTGACATTGATTGTTCTGTTCGGCGCGGTGATCTACTATGTGGGGTACATTTTCCCTGCGACCGCGGGCTTGTTCCGGAAATTCGGCATCGACCTTCCGCCGATGACGAAAGCAACCCTGGCGATCAGCGATTTTCTTACCGCGCACATCTTCCTCATCACGCTCCTGACGCTGATTCCGATGGGCCTGCTCTTCCGGTACTTCGCCACCGAGAAGGGACGGTTCATGCTCGACAAGTACCTATGGCGCGTGCCGGTCGTCGGCAATCTGATGCACAAGCAATCCATTGAAATCTTCTGCCGCGTATTCTATGCCCTGTATTCCGGGGCGGGTGAGAACATCGAAGTCATCCGGCTTGCCGCCGAGGCTTGCGGCAACAAGTTCATGGAAATGAAGATCAAGACGATCGCGATACCGATGATGATCGAAAAGGGCGCAGGCATCACCGAGGCGTTTGAAGCGACGGGGGTCTTCACGAAGACCGCCGTATCGCGCTTCCATTCCGGCGCGGAGACCGGGACGGTAAAGAACACGGCGCTCCAGCTCGCGGAGTACTATGAGAAGGAGACGACGTACAAGATGCGGAATGCGATCGACTTCATCCAGCTCATCATTTCGATGATCATCATGGTGGTGTTGACGGCGCTGACGATCGTTTCTTCGGAAACAGCGACGATCCGGCCCAAGAACCCCGGCATGGGTGCGCTCACGCCGGCCGTTCGCGTTCTGGAGGATGGACGTCTCACGTGAGGCGTCCTCCGGGTCACGCACTCCCCACATGAGTACATGGTCTCATGGCAAACCTGGACATCACGGATAAAATAGGCTTCGCGCTCCTGAAAAAGGGGATCATCGACTATGAGACACTCGAGAAATCCCTGAAGGTCAAGGAGTCGGAGGAGAAGAAGAACCGAAGAAATCTCGGCCAGATCCTCGTCAACGATTTCAACGCGGACCACGATTCGGTGTTCCGCGAGGTCGCGGACCTGTATGCATTCCGCGAGATATACCTTGCCGACGAGAAAATCGATCAGACGCGGATCGACTTTATTCGCCGGTACATTGAAGCGCTCCCCCAGAATGTCCGGGACATGCTGATTCAGACTCGGATGCTTCCCCTGCGGTTCGACGAGAAGCAGCCGGACAAACTGATCATCGTTGCAGCGGATCCGACAGACAGGCAGATTCCCCTGATTGCCCGGAACTTCGGGGCCAAAAAGTACGAAGTCGCGTACTGCCGGATGAAGGAAGTCCAAACCCTCATCGAGCAGGTTGTTCCCCCGGAAAACGAGTTCCTGAAACAACTCGAATCCTCGGAAGTCGGGATCCAGGTCAAGGAGGACGACGAAGGCAACGTCGACGAGGAAGCGCTCGAAGCGGAAATCACGAAGAGCGCCCTCATCAACCTTGTCGAGGGCGCGCTCGTGGAAGCCGTCCGCCAGGGGGCGAGTGACATTCATATCGTGGCCAAGGAAGGAAATCGCACGGAGTTCTGGTTCCGGATCGACGGTTCGCTCAGGTTGTGGCACGTGCAGGAACGGACGATGCCGGAAGCGGTGGCGGCGGTGGTGAAAGACCGTTCGAAGAACGTCGACCGTTTCGAGCGCGAAGCGGCGCAGGACGGGTTCATCCAACGTTCGATCGATGACCATATGATCCGCTTCCGGGTGTCGATCCTCCCGACGATCGGCATGGAGTTCCGGCACAAGTTCGAAAGCATCGTCATCCGCGTTCTGGACGATCGGAAGGTCATCACAGACTTGAACAAGCTCGGTCTGAGCGGGCCGGCACGCGACTTCTTCGATAAGGCCATCGGGAAACCGCAGGGCATCGTGATTCTGACCGGGCCGACGGGGAGCGGAAAGAGTACGACGCTGGTTGCGGCATTACATCAGGTGATCGACCCGACGGTAAACGTCCTCACGGTCGAAGATCCCGTCGAGTATATCATCCGGGGTGCGCGGCAACTGAAGATCGGCACGAAGATGAGTTTCGACGACGCGATCCGGGGGATCCTCCGGCACGACCCCGACATTGTGCTTGTCGGCGAGATGCGAGACAAGATTACGGCCGAAATTGCCATCAAGCTGGCAAACACCGGTCACCTGACATTCTCTACACTTCATACCAATGATGCGCCGAGTGCGGTATCCCGATTGTACAAAATGGGTATTGAACCCTTCCTCATTGCGTATGCGATCAATATAATCGTGGCACAGCGCTTGATCCGTACTCTCTGCAAGGCCTGCAAGCGGGCGATCCCTCCAGAGGAGATTGACCGGGAGGCCTATTTGAAATTCGGTCTGACGAAGGAAGACCTGGATTCCCACACCTTCTACGAGGCGGCCGGGTGCGACAAGTGTACCGGCGGCTACAAAGGCCGGGCGGCGATCCACGAAGCTCTGTATTTCACCAGGGAAATTCGCAATCTCATCATCCGTTCGGGGAAGGAAGTCGATGAGGAATCAGTCCGCACCCAGGCGATGAAGGACGGAATGTGGACGCTTCGGCGGGCAGGGATCGAACGCATGATGGAAGGCATCACAACGCTCGAAGAAATCGCTGCGGCGACAACCGACGATTGACGAGGAAAGACTACCATGGGTACCGGCCAGACGCTTCTCACCATCCTTGCCCTTGCATTGCTGGGGTCACTGTTCCTGACGAACAACAGAAACACTCTTGATCAGCGGCAGAGCATCGAGAGCGCGGAATGGGAAATTGTCGCTTCGTCGCTCGCGACCTCCGTCGTGGAAAAAGCGACGGCGCTATCATTCGATCAAAACACCGTCTCCAGTGACGTTTCCTCCGCCAGCGCCCTGACGGCAGTGTCGGCACTGGGCCCCGAGGGTACCGAAGGAAGTCCGGTGGGATCTGATCTCAAATTCAACGATATCGACGACTACAACAATTTTCAAAAAGACGTTTCGGGCGATACTCTGGCCCTGCCGACTGCGGATTTCCATATCCGTGCGAGGGTCCAGTATGTCAGTATCACCGGGGGAAATGTCATCGATTCTTCCTCGGTGAGAACATACCATAAGCGGTTGACCGTCTGGGTGAGTTCCAAGAGCATGCAGGATACGGTCTCGTATCAAACGGTGTACAGCTACTGGTACTTTCGCTAGAGGCCTGGCATGGGAAATCAAACGATCATGGATATCATCGGGTCGCTGGTGGTATTCGGCTGGCTGTTCCTGATGACGCTGAATGGGAACATCGCCAACAACGAGAACATCCAGACGTTGAAAGGGGATCTTCTCGTTCAGGAAAATCTTGTGGAAGTCACCCAGCTGCTCGAGTACGACTTCCGGAAGATCGGCTTCTGCAATGAGCCCAACAACCTGCCGGATCCCACGAAGGCGATTCTCGCTGCGGATACGAGTTCCATCAAATTCCTCACCGATATCGAGCCGGACGGAGTTCTCGACAGCATCTATTACTATCTCGGTCCTGCGAGCGAGCTCGCGTTGACGCCGAATCCGCGGGACCGATACTTGTATCGCAAGGTGAATGCCGTCCCTCCGAAGGGAGCGAACCTCGGCATTACGTCGTTCAAGCTCAAGTACTACGATGCCGTGGGGAATCCCATTACGACGCCGGTCTCCGCCGCAAACCTCCAGCGGATTCAGACCATTCAGATTACACTAAGCGTGGAGAACGTTTACGCTTCGACGATTTCGGAGACTGCACCGCTCAATGCGCAGTATTCCTCGGCGTTCTGGCAGCAAATGCGGATGTCGACGCGCAATTACAGAAACCGTTAGGGGGGGTACCCATGGGTAAGTCCGCGATCATTCTCGTCCTCGGAACGATCCTCCTGTTTCTTCGAACCGGTAAGGACCTTTCCGACACGAGCGTGCAGGCGTATGACAACGCGATGAATTACTATGAAGGAGCCGTTGCCCGGAATATCGCGATTACCGGAGCGAACATGGCGGCGAACTATCTCTTCCTCTACCCGCCGCTCATGAATGGGAATCCCTGGTGGGATGGATACACAAGTCCGGTCTACTTCGTGAGTGGTCATCCCGAATCCGGGTATTTCACCGCAAGAGTCGATTCAACGTCCAGCGTGGATCCAATGACAGGCGAGAAGCGGCTCACCTTGCGATGTGTCAGCACGTATCGCGACAGCTCCTTCACCGTGCGTGCGATTCTCCGTCCAAGCAGCTTCTCAAAATTCGCCCTGTATGCGGGGACCTCCGCAGCGGCCGTGTACTGGGCGACCGGCGACTCAACCCTGGGCGGGCCGGTGCACGTGGAAGGGACGCTCAAAACGACCGGCACGCCGTACTTCGGAGGCAAGGTCACAACCAAGAACGGCGTTGACAGCACGAGTGCGGGGGGGCACCCGATCTTCAATGCCGGCCTCGAAAACGGCGTCAGCGTTCCGATCAACAAGGATTTCTCAAAGCTGGTGAGCTCCGCAGCGTCCGGCGGCAAGACGTTCACCGGCAACTCGGATTTGTATCTGAAGTTCTGCGGAGATTCCATCAAGTATCATCAGGGATCCGCGGCGACGCCGGACACAACAATGCTGGCATCGGCATTCTCCCCGAATGGCGCCATAGTCCTAAAAAACAGCAATGGAACGATCCATATCCAGGGAACCGTCAAAGGGCAATTTACAGTCGGCGCGGTCGATACCTCCAACCCCAGTCACGGCTCGGTCAACGTCGAGAACAATATCACCTACAATACCGACCCGCGCACGAACTCCGCATCGACCGACATGCTCGGCATCGTCGCCTACAGCGATATCACCATCAAGGACAACCACGCGACCAACGGAAACAACGTGACGGTGATGGCCTCGATGTTCAGTTACAGCGGCACTGTCAAGGTGGAGAACTACAACAGCCGTCCGCTGGGGATTCTTACAACGCTCGGGGGATGGACGGTTCAGGATTTGGCGGCGACGACCAACACCTCGATCACGAACGGGCTCTCCGTGCGGATTGTCTACGACGATCGCCTGAGGACGCGTTCCCCCCCGTTCTATCCGACGACGAAGACATATGAAATCCTGGCCTGGTACGAGTAGTCCTTCGCGCCCATCGTTGCAGGCCTTGTGGGATTGTCGAAGAAGCCCCGGGAATAGCGTTCCATCGCATCTCCCGGGGTTTTCTGTCTGTTTACCCGGAAAAGAGAATAATCCCGATCCCACCTTGTTTTCGCCCTGACCATATTCGGAACTTTGGCGAATAGTCATCACCCCCTCGCGCCTCCCTGATTTCCAGTCCCCTTATTCTTCGGGAAACGACCCCTTTTCACCGATGTGACCTATGGCACAGGTCTTGTCCTGAATAACTCCGCCGGAGTGTATCCTCGTCGGGCCATGCGGTCGGCAGCGGGCCCCCTACTTAACGTGGCATTGAGATGATTGAAACTGCAATCAAGGTCCTGAGAGAAATCGCGTCGACGGTTCCCGATTCTGTCCCCGGTATGGAGCGACAAATGCTCATCGGCGACCTGGTGGCAAAACTTTCGCCGGCCGAGCGGACGACGCTGCGGATGCTGATGGACAGTTATCTCCGGAACATGGCTCATGTGAACGCGTCGGACATCGATATTGGCGGCTACGGCTGCGCGGGGTGGATCTGGTACCGCATCTTCGGCGACAAGAAGCCGGGCCGCGACCTCGGACAGTTTTCGCTGGACGAATTCAACGTGTTGATCCAGGCCATCCTCATCGAGCGCCAGCGACTCTTCTTGTACGAGAACCGGAACCTCGATTTCTCCTACAGCATCGTCGACGGCGATACGATGTCCCGGTTCCGTGCGAACGCGGCATTCGACCTGGATCACCTCGCGCTCAACATGCGGGCGATCAACAACATCATCCGCCCCTACAAGAACATCGACCTGCACCCGAATGTCACGAAAGTCCTCAGCCTCGCGTATACGGAACAAGGCTTGACCCTGATCACCGGCATCACCGGCTCGGGCAAGAGCACGACGCTGGACAGCATCATCGACGCGAACAACCACACCGTCGACGGCCACGTCATCGTCATCGCTTCGCCGGTCGAATATGTTCACAAGCCCGACCGTTGCATCATCCGTCACCGCGAAGTGGGACGCGACGTCCTCTCGTTCAAAGACGGAGCAGTGCAGGCACTGCGCCAGGACCCGGACATCATTGTCATCGGCGAAATGCGCGACCCCGATACCATCATGACGGCGCTGGAAATCACCGACAGCGGTCATAAAGTATTCTCGACCCTCCATACGGCATCGGCGGTCGAAACGGTGGACAGAATCATCGGCGAAATGCCGCCCGTGGAGCAGGAACGCGTCCGCCTTCGCCTGGCGGACACGCTGAGCTGTGTCATGTCGCAAAAACTGGTCCCGAGCCTCGATGGAAAACGGAGTCTCGCCAAAGAGATCATGGTCATGACGCCTTCTGTGCGGGCGGCGATCAAGAACAACAACACGGGGGAAATCTACCAGATGATGGCGGAATCATCCGATCTCGGGATGATGACGCTCGAGCAGGACTTGAAACGGCTCTACCTGGCAAAGAAGATTTCCCTGGAAAACGCACTCGTGGCCGCGAACAACAAGCGGCGGCTGCAACAAATTCTCAACATGGCAGGAAGTATCGCCGACTAATTCTCTGCGCGGCGGCAGGGTTCTACGATAGCTCAAGGTGAAACGCATGGCGAAAATGAAAGGTCGAAAGAACAGCGTTATCGGACTCTTTGTCGACGGGCTCGATATCAAGCTGGCGCATCTCTCTTTGCGCGGCAGGCGGGTGGTGGTTGAGGAACTTCGCACCGCAACGCTTGCGACAAAGATGGCGGAACACAAAAGCGTCGACCTCGGCATTCCCGCGGGTCTCGACGCGACCGACGGTTTTTCGCTCAATTCGCTTCCGGCGAGCGAAGGCCCGGCCACGGAAATGCACAGCGACGACAACGATTCGGTACTCCTCAGTCTGCTTGCTTCGTACCCGGTCAACAAGTATTCGCTGATCTACAGCCTTGCCGAGCCTGCGATCTATTACCACGGCATGGAAACGAATTTCGGGCTCAAGGGGCTCAAGCTCAAGCAGCGGATCCTCGAAGAGTTGCGCAACATCCGTGCGTTCCAGCCGGCCATTGATGCGGTCGATACCATTGAAACCGACGAAGGCGGTCTGCTGACGATCGTGCGCGAGGACGGGCTGAGCCTGATCAACTCGCTGGAGGGGATCAAGAATTTCCTCGGCGGTCGCATGCCGCTGATTGCGGGGATCGACAGCGCGGACGTGTCGCTCATGAACGTCGTCCGCCGGAACTACGAGCTGAGCCCGAACGAGGTCACGGTCATTATTTATGTCGGGGTGGAGTATACGCGCCTGATCTTCATGCGCGGGACGCACTTCTACCAGTTCGCCCCGATCCTGGGGGAAGGATACGATTCGCCGAATCTGCACAACACGGTGTACAGCCGACTGCTCCTGGAACAGGACAATCTGGGCATTCCCCGGATCAACAGGATCGTTCTGGCAGGCGAAAGCCACAGGATCGATTTCAAGGATTTCCTCCTCCAGCAGTTGCCGGGGCAGGAAATCGATTACCTGCTCATGCCGCTGGTCGATTCCTCGCCGCTGCCGCCTGAGCAGCAGGCCGAGATCTCCGCGTTTGCGGTTCCGATCGGTGCGGCGTGGCGGATCCTGGAACAGAGGAGCAACGCGTTCTACCATGTGAACCTCCTCCCGGACTCGGTCCGCGAAGGACAGCGCATGTTCAAGCTTGCGTGGCACGGCTATCTGCTCTTACTCCTGTTGTTCGCCTCGACGCTGTTTTTCACGTGGCAGATTTCGTCGAAGACGCGGGAACTGCGGGAGATGCGCGAGTCGCTCACGCTCAAGGAGAGCCAGCAGGCGGAGAATCTGCAGCTGGCGAACTCGATCGAATCCCTGCAGGCGCAGCTGGGCAAATTCAAGACGTCTCTTGCCCTTTACGACTCGCTTGTCCCCGGCAGCGAGCGGTGGAGCCGTCTTCTCACCCGTCTTAGCCACGGCGTGGAAGACATTAACTCCATCTGGGTGACCGATCTCACCGTCGGTAAGGAATCGTCGATCAATCTGACGGGCTTCGCACAGTACCGGATGCGCATCCCGCGGTTCACCGGCCTCTTTGACAATGCTCTTCTCAAGGAGGTGACCGTGCAGGCGATCCGGGATCAGGAAGTGTTCCACTACTCCGTCGACGTCCCCGCAGGTCCTGCGGGTCATTAAAGGAACAGCATAAGGAGAACACCCGTGTCGTACAAAATCCGAAATAGCATCGCCCTCGGGATCCTGCTGTTCCTGATTCTCGCCGTGGGGTCCTACATTCGGGCATTCAATCAGCCCCGAAAGATGAAGCAGATCCAAGCTTCGGTCAAAAAGATCGATGACGAACTCCAGAATACGCCGAATCTCGTCAACCAGTTCAACGACCTGAGTTCGACGCTGAATGACACGCAGAAGCGGTGGGGCGCGCGGAACAAGATCATCCCTGCGAGCGACAACACCGCCGAGAGCTATTCGTACTTCAGCCATCTCATCGACATCAGCGGACCGATCCGCCTGGACGTCGCCTACGCCGGAAACGCGAACAAGGGGACGTACGGGTTCAATTCCTATTCGCTTAAAGGGGAAGGCACGTTCGACAATTTCTACCGGTTTCTCTGGTACCTCGAGAACGGCCGCCGGCTCTACAAGATCAGCACCCTGACACTCCGCGGAGTCGAAGTCGCGCCGACCGACAAAAAGGCCGGGGAAGTCCTCGTCACCTTTGACATGTCCGTCCAGGCATACTACTCCACGGTGTCGGAGCTTTCGAGCTCGTTGATCGACCGGGAACTCAGCCCGAACCCGCTCTACGTCGATCCGTTCACGCCGGGGATATCGAGCGGCATTCCTCCGAACCTCCGGGCGCTGGTCGAAATCGAGCGCTCATCGCTGAAAGCCGTGATCCCGGGAAAAGCCTTCGTGGAAGACCAGGCCAAGTCGATCAGGACGTTGCAAGAGGGGGATGAGGTGTATCTGGGCTTCGTGACGCGCATCGACCCGCAAAACGGAAGAGTCGAGTGCACACTGAACAAAGGCGGCATCATCAACCGCGTGGAATTGAAAATCAATTACGGCCCCGTACAGAATTAAGCGAAACAAACCGACATCGAGGTGGACATGAAAACATCATTTTTCTTCGTCGTGGCAGTGATGCTGATTGGTGCGGGACCGACGTTCGCACAAGGGCAGGGAGGGAGCCAGTCCGAGCGACGGGCGCTCCGACAATACACGTCGCCGCAGGAACTGGTCTCGATCGCGCCGACGACGCCCTTCGACCGGGCGTTGTCGATCATCAGCGAGGTGAGCAAGCGGTTCACCGGGAAGATCGTGATCGACAGCGACCATCACACCTTCCCGATCAAACTGGATATCCAGGGAATGCAGTGGCGCGACGCCCTGGAAGCGATCTGCCGGAAAAATGATCTCTGGTACAACGAGTACGACGACTATATCCAGATCATTTCGACAGCCACGGATTCGAAGGCGGGGGCGGAAGGAGTGGCGCCGGCCGCGAAAGTCGGTTTCCATGAGGAGCCCGCGAACCTGACCAGCCGGGAGGTCAAGATCTTCGCATACTTCCTGGAAGTCAATCTGAGCAAACTCGACGAGGTCGGCCTCAACTGGAATTTCATGAAGAGCAACAAGGATGTCTCGGTGGCCGGGAGTTTCGGCGCCGCCGACAAGGTGTCCGACAATATCTTCCAGGCGTCCGTCACGCCGAAGGTGAGTTTCGCGAATATCGATGTCCTGGCAAAGGTCTTCTCGAACTACAACCTCGGGGAAATTCTCTCCGGTCCACAGGTGATCGTCCGTTCCGGCGAAGAAGGCCGCATCCAGGTCGGTCAGGACTTCTCCATCAGGGAGCGGGATTTTGCAGGGAACCTCATCGACAAGTTCTACAGCGCAGGCACGATCATCACCGTCCGGCCGCAGGTCATCAGCGAGCAGGGGGTGAGTTTCATCCATATGAAGGTGGAGGTCGAGCGCAGCGACGTGACCCCGGGCGCGATTAGCACGATCGTCAACAGGACCAAGGCAAACACGAACCTTCTGTTGCTCGACGGCGAAGAGAGCATCATCGGCGGCTTATACAGCCATACGGTCAATGCCACGCGGAGCGGCATTCCGTTCCTGAAGGATTTGCCGTGGTACGTCTTCGGTCTCCGATACATTTTCGGGTATAACCGCGACGAAGTGATCAAAAAAGAGCTGATCATCCTCCTGAAAGCGGAGCTTGTCCCGACGATCCAGGAACGTATCGCCCAGAAGAAGAAGGAAGATGGAATTTTCGACCGTTGGCTCCGGGAGCAGGATCGGATGAAGCAGCATATTACCCCGGACAACACTCAACGCTAACGACGAACGTGGAATTGAAAGGATGAATAGCATGAAAACTCGAATGCTTGTTCCGCTTCTCGTCGTGCTTGCGGTGGGGTTGTGGTCATGCACCAACGATTCGACTGCACCGCTTCCCAGCGAGGGCGCAATTTCAGGAACGATCAAGGACGCCGGTTCCGGTCTTGCGCTGAAGGGCGTGTCGATTTCCATCGGCGGCGCCAACGGCGACGTCGGCACGGTGGTCTCGGATGACCAGGGTGCGTTCAATGTGAAATTCTCCATGGATAGCGTTGCCACGATCACCCTGCGATTGAGCCGCGACCGGTACCGCGATACCTCGATCGCGATCCAGATGTTCGCAGGATCCTCGACCACCCTCAGCGTCTCGATGGTGTCCGTCCAGGCGGTGAGCGGCACGTCCGGCGGCACGCCCCAGACGATCGCCTTCCTGAATGCGGTCCCCGCCGAATTGTCGGTGTACGGCGTGGGCGGGAAGGAGACCTCGGTGCTGACCTGGCAGGTGCGGGACAGTCTCGGGAACCCGATGGATGGGTTGAACCCGGCGACCATTTCCTTCAGCATGCTTTCTCCGCTTGGAGGAGGGGAGTACATCTCGCCTTCATCCATAACGACGGATGCCTCGGGTTCCGCTGCGGTGACATTAAATTCCGGGACAAAGGCGGGAGTCGTGCAGGTGCTGGCAACGGTCGCGACGGCCACGCGGACGATCGAATCGTCCCCGGTCCGCATCGTGATCCACGGGGGCTTCCCCGACCAGGCCCATTTCACCATCTCCACGCCGGCGTTCAATTTCCCGGCACTCGGGATTGCGGGCGCACGGCATCAGATTTCCGTTCTTGTCGGCGACAAGTACAGCAACCCCGCTTCGCCCACGGCAGTCTACTTCCGATCGAGCGCAGGCGTTATCCAGGGGACGATCTCCGGAGCGATCACGACACTCGACGGACAGGGAACAGTGGATCTCATCAGCGGAAACCCCGAGCCCATCGGGCCACCCTATCGTGCGGAGGCGTTTGGCGACGGCTACCATTATGTCGTCGCGCGGACGCTGGGACAGAACGGCGTTGTCGTGCAGGACAGTCTCTACCTCCTCTGGAGCGGAGGAGCAATGATCTCAAGGATCAGCCCGACGACATTCAATATTCCGAATGCCGGGTCGCAGGCCATCGTTTTCAACGTCGAAGATATCCTCCACCACCCGCTGGCGGAAGCCACCGCGATTAACGTCACGGCCACCATTCCTCCGCCGCCGGTCGATGGAGTGCAACAGAACAAGGTTTTCCTGCTCTTCGGTGATCAAGGGCGCGTCATTCTTCCCGACGTCGTGTTTCCGGGGCCGGGAACCACGCAGTTCAGCATGACCGTCCAGGACGGTTCATGGGGAATTCTGGATTCGGCGGGAACACCGGTCACCATCACGATTACGGTGACGGGCCCCAATACGGTGAGCCCGGTAACGTCTACCATTACCGGCGTCGTACATTAACGTCGATTGTCCGGCGACCGTTGCGGTCGCGAACAGCCAGGGAATGCCCAACCGTCCCGCCCGCGCGGGAGGGTTGGGCATTTTCGCGTTCATTGATTTTCGGGGTCGATTCTTGTAGTTTGAAGTGACGTTCCTGCTCTCCCGGATCTTCGTTCAACCATCGACCAGCGTGACCACCGATATCATCGTTCGCGGCGCCCGCGTTCATAATCTCAAGAACATCTCGCTCACTCTCCCGCGGAACAAACTCATTGTCATCACCGGGGTCAGCGGATCCGGGAAATCCAGTCTCGCGTTCGATACCATCTACGCCGAAGGTCAACGGCGGTATGTCGAAAGCCTCTCCTCCTATGCGCGCCAGTTCCTCGAACGCATGGACAAGCCCGATGTCGATCTGATCCAGGGGATCAGTCCCGCCATGGCGATCGAGCAGCGCACGACGACGCGGAACCCGCGGTCGACGGTGGGAACCACGACCGAAGTCAACGACTATCTTCGTCTTCTCTTTGCGCGCGTCGGCAAGACTTATTGCCGGCAATGCGGACGTCTCGTGACCCGCGACTCGGTGGAAACCGTTCTCACGGCGCTGAACGCCGAATCCGGAAGCGATCGCACCCTTCGCGTCCTGCTCACATTTCCCCTCCCCGTGCATCCCGGCGAAAAACTTTCCGCGGCTATCGACAACCTGAAAAAGGAAGGGTTCTTCCGGGTCGTCGTCGACGGTGCCATTGTCGATCTGAATGAAGAGGACCTTCCGCGAACCACGAAACCCGATGCCGTGTACGTGTTGATCGATCGTCTCGTCTACAGGAACGGGGACGACGATCCACGGTTTATCGATTCTCTTGAGACAGCATTCGCTTCCGGCAGCGGTCACGCGGTCCTCGTCCTACCCGATGTGACGAAAACCCTTCGCTTCAACAAGGTGTTCGCTTGTCCCGATTGCCATATTGTCTATGATGAGCCCGATCCGAGGATGTTTTCATTCAACAACCCTGTCGGTGCGTGTCCGGAATGTCAGGGGTTCGGGAGGGCGATGGGGATCGATATGGAGAAGATCGTTCCCGACTCAACGAAGTCTCTCGCGGAGGGGGCGATACAGCCGTGGACGACACCCAAGTTCCGCGAGTGGTATGGGGATCTCACTCGCGCGGCCTCCGGAGCCCGGCTCCGTCTCGATGTGCCGTTCAAGGATCTCACACGCAGGGAAGTTGAGATTGTGATGGACGGGCATGGCCAATACGGCGGGGTGAAAGGATTTTTTGCCTTTCTCGAGAAGAAGGCATACAAGATCTATTATAGAGTGCTTCTCTCCCGCTACCGCGGCTATACCACCTGCCCATCGTGCGGAGGGGCCAGACTCCGGCCGGAATCGCTGCTGGTGAAAATTGAAGGGAAAAACATGGCGGACGTCACCGCCATGACGATCGCCGAAGGGCGCCGGTTCATCGAGTCGCTGGCGCTCACTCCGCACGAATCGGAGATCGCGAGAAGAATTCTTGCCGAACTCCGGCGTCGGTTCGCCTACCTTGACGACGTCGGCATCGGCTATCTGACGCTCGACCGGCTCTCGACCACGCTGTCCGGCGGGGAATCGCAACGGATCAACCTCGCAACATCGCTCGGGTCCTCTCTTGTCGGCGCGTTGTATGTTCTCGATGAGCCGAGCATCGGACTTCATCCGCGGGACAACGCACGTCTCATTGCCATCCTGAAGAAGCTGCGCGACATCGGAAACACCGTGATGGTCGTCGAACACGACGCCGAAATGATTCGGGAAGCCGACGTCATCGTCGACATGGGGCCATTCGCCGGGGAGCGGGGAGGTGAGGTCGTCGCCTGCGGAACCCTCGATGAACTCCGCCGGCATCCCGCCTCGCTGACGGGTGCGTACCTTAACGGCGCAAAGACCATCCCAGTCCCGAAGTCACGTCGACAGGAGAGCGGCGAGAAGCTCGTCATTGAGGGAGCATCGCAACACAACCTGCATGAGCTCGATATTTCCATTCCCCTCCATATGCTTGTGTGTGTGACCGGGGTCAGCGGGAGCGGCAAGAGCACGCTGGTCCACAATATCGTTGCGGACGGGCTTCGGAGGGCGTTGGGTGATTTTACGGCGCGGCCGGGAAATTTCAAGCGCTTTGAAGGGTTTCAATCGGTCAGCGCCGTCGAGCTCGTGGACCAGTCGCCGATCGGTCGGACCCCCCGGTCGAACCCGGTGACCTACATTGGCGCGTTCGACCTGATCCGGACGCTCTTTGCATCGACGCAAGCGGCAAAGATCCAGGGGCTCCAGCCCGGCGCGTTTTCGTTCAATGTGCCCGGCGGGCGGTGCGAAGCGTGCGAGGGCGATGGGGTGATCAAGGTGGAGATGCAGTTTCTCGCAGACCTGTATCTTCCCTGCGATGTCTGCAAGGGGAAACGGTACAAAGCGGAGATCCTCGAGATTCGCTATCGTGGAAAGAACATCGACGATGTTCTCGGCCTGACCGTGACCGAGGCGATCGCGTTCTTCAATGCCGAAGCCCAGGGTCGGCGAATCACGAAGAAGCTCAAAGTGCTGGAAGATGTCGGGCTGGGCTATATCCGTCTCGGTCAGTCGGCGACGACTCTCTCGGGCGGAGAGGCGCAGCGCGTGAAACTGTCATCGCATCTCGGCACTTCGGATGGGGAACGGCACACGCTCTTCATCCTGGATGAACCGACGACCGGACTGCATTTTGATGATATCGCGCGGCTTCTTCAATGCTTCAATGCGCTGATCGATGCCGGCAATTCGGTCCTGCTTATCGAGCACAATCTTGATGTGATTAAATCTGCCGATTGGGTGATCGATTTGGGACCGGAAGCCGGGAACGAAGGAGGGAAGATTGTTGCGACGGGACCGCCGGAGAAGATCGCGGCGCATGCTTCTTCTTTGACAGGTCGCTTTCTCCGGCAACTTGTGAAGCAAACAAAGAGATAATTCGGCGGCGGCGACAGACTGTTACCGTTGTTTATTCATCGGTACCGTGACTTTGATCACCGCAATCGCCTTGTCCATGAGCTATATTGCCTAAGGAATTGATAAGGGCATCGGCTCGTGGATGGATTTAGGGGAGGTCCAGAAGCGAGCAAGTGCCCTTTCCTTTTTTTATCGCCGGTAAGTCAGTGGTTGCCAGGAGTATGACGTAGGTCGCATGACGTCGGAAGAATTCACCTGCAAAAACGTGCGTGTGATCCCTTAGATTCGGAATGGTTCTGCTTTCTTCCTACATCCTACGTCCTACTTCCTACGCTCAGCCGTTTATGCGGATCCCATGCTGCTAGTAGCCCATGCCGATATTGAGAGTGATAAAGAACCCACCGAAATCCTTCTTTGTCGCGTCGACATCTCCCGTGTAAAGGTCAAACATCGACGGCAGACCCCCCGAATAGAGATAGGTGAAGTAGTAGCGGAAGTTCACGCCGAACATGCTTGATTGATCCGATCCGAAATTTGCGCCTGCTCCAATGAACGCGGTTCCCGTGTAATGCGGGTGCCCGAGCCCGATGGCTTTGAAAAAATCCACCGGATTCGCATTCACGGGTGATACGGTCTTGTCAAGCGTCACGAACGGCATCTCATAGATCATGACCGGTCCCACCCCCGCCGTCACGTACGGCCGAAACGTCTCGACGATGTCTTCGCGGAACAAGCGGTACTGGATGCCGAAGGTTAACGGGAGGACGAGGAAGCGGTTCAGCTTGCCGGGAATGTATGTCTGATTGAAATACGGATCGTACCGCTCGATTTCACGGCTGTCCTTGGATTCGGAAATGGAAAATGCGATGACCCCCGAGATATCCGGCGTCAGGGCGCGGCGATAAAATGTCCCCAGGCCAAACCCGTCATTCGACACCAGAATGTCCGCACCCCAGACGTTCTTGTACGGTTCCTCTCCTTCGGCAAGAGTGGTCGCGGGAGGGTTCGCTTGCGGGGGTTTTATAGCGCCGGGGTTTTTCCCCACGGTGGATTGTGCCGTTGCCGTACAACCAATCCCACCGAGGAGAAGGGTGAAAACGACGACGAGCCACCTTCGGGTATGCATAGCTTCTTCCTTTCCCTCACACACACTATAACGCTTCCTGGATGATGTTGGTTTCTCCGATCAACGCTGCACAAGCCGGTTCTCCTACGATTTTCCGACCCGAAAGACCGCGAATTTCAAATAGGATGTTTCCGGGACCGTCGGAAGCGTGGGATGGTCTGCGGGTGCACCCCGCCATTCAAGCAACTGCAGTTGTCGTTGGTTTTTCCGCCCTGCAGTCATTACGTCCTCAAGAAACGCCTGAGGCTCGATATGGTGTGAGCATGACGCAGTCGCAAGATAACCGTCAGGCCGAAGCAGCCGGAGCGCACGGGAGTTGATCTCGCGATACCCCTGCCGGGCGGCGGGAACGGATTTTCTGTTTCGCGTAAAGGAAGGAGGGTCGAGAATGACCACGTCGAACGGATCCTCCTGAACGCGCTTCACGAGCGCGTCGGACGCATCCTCGTGGAGAAACGTGACATTGGTCAGTCCGTTCCTTTCTGCATTGCGGGTTGCGGCCTCGATCGCTTCTGCGGAGCTGTCGATCCCGAGCACTGATGCCGCGCCGGCCTTTGCCGCATTGAGGGCGAACCCGCCGTCGTTGCAGTAACAATCCAGGACTCGCGCTCCGCTGCAGAGCCGCGCAACGATCGCCCGGTTCTCCCTCTGGTCGAGGAAGAACCCCGTTTTTTGTCCTTTCATCGGGTCGATCGCGAAGAGAATGCCATTCTCGGAAAATGTGACCGATGTCGCCGGCGACCCGCGAAGGACCCCGCGGCGCAGCGGGAGGTGCTCCATCGTCCTCAGCGATGTCTCGTTCCGCTCGATGATGGCCGCCGGGTGGAGGAGATCCTCGAGGATATCGCAAATCATCGGGAGTCGCGCATCCATGCCGTACGACAATGATTGGATCGAGAGATGGTCTTTGAACTTGTCGATCAGGAGTCCGGGAAGGAAGTCGGCTTCGCCGTGGACGAGCCGGAAGGCGTCGCCGTCAGGGTACACGGCGCGTCGCAGCTGGAGCGCGCGCTCAAGTCGCTTTCGGAGAAACGTCGCATCGACCTCTTCGACGAAGTGTGAGAGGAGGCGAACCGCGATCAGCGAATGGGGGTTGTAGAATCCGATGCCGATCGTCTTCCTGCCTGCGCTCATGACCTCGACAACATCGCCGATGGCCGGCTGGCCCACGATTTCCCGGATCTCATTGCTGAAGACCCACGGGTGTCCCCTGACAACCCGTCGATCTTCGTTCTTCTTGAGGACAACCTGGAGGGAGAGATGGAGTTCTGTCATGGAAAAAAATATGAAGAAGCGAAAGGAATAGCAATATCGGGGACGAACGGATTGCTATTGCCTGAGGGAGTGGATATATTTCTAAGCTTGAAAGGAAATTCATTCCTCTCCTTATGCCCTCAATCGAGTGCGTGATTTTTGACGTTGATGGGACGCTGACGCGGACCAACGAGCTGATCTTCGCGAGCTTCAACCATGTGACGAAGAAGTATCTCGATCGGGAATATACGCCGGCAGAGATCATCCCGTTGTTTGGTCCGCCCGAGGAGGGCGCACTGGCGCGAATCTTTCCGCCGGAACTTGTCGGTCGGGCCATGGAGGATCTGTGTCTGTTTTATGAACGGGAGCACGATGCGTTGGCTGCTCTCCATCCGGGGATGAAGGAAGCGGTCGCGCTCGTCCGCCTGCGCAAAGGGCGGGCGGCAGTGTTCACGGGGAAGGGCCGGCGAACGACCGAAATCACGCTGCGCAAACTCGGCATTGCGGGAGGTTTCGACCTTGTGGTCTCCGGAAACGACGTGCTTCGACACAAGCCGGACCCCGAAGGGATCCAGCAGGTCCTGAAGACGTTTGACGTTCGTCCCGATCGTACCGTGATGGTCGGAGACACGCTCGGCGACTTGCGCGCATCCCGCGGTGCGGGCGTTCCGATGGCCGCGGTGCTCTGGGATTCCTACGACCGTACGCGGCTCGCTGCAGCCCGACCGGAGTACTGGTTCGAGACGGTGGACGAATTCAGGGTGTGGCTGGACATTCATCTTGTGAACGGAAAACAATGATCTCAATCGGCGTCATCGGCGTGGGCCACCTCGGTTCCCTGCATGCGAAAATGCTGGCGGCGATTCCCGAAATCGCGCTGGTGGGAATTACCGATGCGGACGGGACCAAGGCGGTCGCTCTCGCCGCCGAATTGAAAACACGATCGTTTCCCACGATGGATGCATTGCTTGACCAGGTCGATGCGGTGACGATCGCGGCGCCGACAAGCGCACACCATGCCATCGCCCTGTACGCCCTGAACAGGGGAAAACATGTTTTTGTCGAGAAGCCGATCACGGAAACCGTCGCTCAGGCGGAGGAATTGTGCACAGCCGCCGCCGCCGGAACCCTTGTGTTGCAGGTCGGGCATGTCGAGCGCTTCAATCCGGCCATTCTCGCCCTCGAGGCGTACCGTCTCCGTCCCATGTTCGTCGAGTCGCATCGTCTTGCCCAGTTCAACCCCCGGGGGACGGACGTCGCCGTGGTGCTCGACCTGATGATCCACGACATCGACCTGATCCTCAGCTTTGTGCAATCGCCGGTCCGGCAGGTTGAGGCAAGCGGCATCGCCGTCGTGTCGGACAGCGTCGATATCGCGAACGCCCGGCTCCAATTTGAGAATGGCTGCGTCGCGAATGTCACCGCGAGCCGGATCTCGCAGAAAAAGATGCGAAAGATGCGGCTCTTTCAGCAGAACGGGTACATCTCAATCGACTTTTCGCAGGGGATAGCCGAAGTCTTCCGGCTCGTGGAAGATGAGGAACCTGGAGTGGAAGGAACACTGATGCTCGGCGCGCTTGGTTCCGGAAAACATCGTCGGAAAATCGTGTACGAGCAGCCGGAAGTGAAGGAGGTCAATGCCTTGCGTTACGAGCTCGAATCGTTTGCCCGATGCATCGGCCGCGGTGAGCGGCCGGTGGTCAGCGGCGATGACGGCAGGCGGGCGCTCGAGGTTGCGAATCGTATTCTTCAAAAGATCGCGGAACAGAGCATAGTGCTCTAAATGAGTCCACAGACCCTACCGATCGAGAACGAGTTGCTGCGACGCATCGGCGCGGTGGCGGACGAGCACGGGATCGAGGCGTACGTTGTCGGCGGCTTCGTCCGTGATGTGCTCATGCAGCGACCGGGAAAAGACATCGATATCGTCGTCGTCGGCGACGGCATCGCGTTTGCCCGCGCTGCGGCAAGGGCGCTCGGTCAGGGCACGGTGGTCACGTTCGACCGATTCGGAACAGCGATGATCCCGTTCCCCGAGGGGAAGGTGGAGTTTGTCGGAGCGCGGAGGGAGGCGTACCATCCGGATTCACGCAATCCCGATGTGAAGGCCGGCACGCTGCAGGAAGACCTCCTGCGCAGGGATTTTACCGTGAACGCAATTGCGGCCTCGTTGAATGCCGGCCGGTTCGGCGCGATCGTTGACCCGTTCGGCGGAATGCGGGACCTCGAACAAGCGGTCCTCCGGACGCCGCTCGATCCGCTGCAGACCTTTGCCGACGATCCATTGCGGACGATGCGGGCGATCCGCTTTGTGGCACAACTCGGGTTTCAGCTCGATCCCGCAGCGCGCGAAGCGATCCGCGCAATGAAGGACCGGCTCCAGGTGGTATCGCAGGAGCGGATCACCGAGGAATTCCTGAAGCTCCTTCGATGCCCAACGCCGTCAACGGGGCTTATCCTGATGTACGAAACGCAGGTGATGCACATCGTTTTTCCCGAGCTCGCACAAATGGCCGGAGTCGACCAGCGTCGGGACCATCATCACAAGGATGTCTTTCTCCACACCTGCACGGTGGTCGACAACATCGCGGAGACGACGGAGAACCTCTGGTTGCGCTTCGCGGCGTTGGTCCATGACATCGCCAAGCCGAGGACCAAGGCGTTCAAGGAAGGAACCGGCTGGACGTTTCACGGCCATGAAGAAGTCGGCGCCCGCATGCTGCGGAAGATTTTCCAGCGAATGCGACTACCCCTCGACCCGTTGCCGTACGTCGAGAAGCTCGTCCGCTTTCACCTGCGGCCGATGGCACTCGTCGATAGTACGGTCACCGACTCTGCGGTGCGACGTCTGGTGTTCGATACCGGGAACGACATCGACGACCTCATGAAGCTCTGCCGGGCGGACATCACCTCGAAAAATCCGAAGCTGGTCCGGCAGTACCTGAAGAACTACGACCTGGTGATGCAAAAGATCGTCGAGGTGGAGGAAAAGGATCGCCTCCGCAACTGGCAACCCCCCGTGAGAGGCGAAGAGATCATGCAGACGTGCGGTCTGCAGCCCGGCAAGACGGTCGGTGTTCTGAAAAAAGCCATCGAGGAGGCCATTCTTGACGGACGGATCCCGAACGAGCATGATGCGGCGCTCCAATACCTTTTGTCGATCAAAGATTCGCACATTCCCGGGTAACAAATGCGGTTTTTCGCCTGTGATGATGAAACTTTCACCCTCTCCGACCGTCTAACTAATGTAGTGATTTGACCTCAGAAAGGCGGTTTTTGGTGTCGTTTTGCCCACCGGAGAGTAACCCTATTCTGAGTCAACCTTCGAGAATTTTTTCCCTGGAGCCAACGATGAAGCGACTGACCGGCGGCCTTGTGCTTGCGATAATCACAATGTTCCCCGCCACCCTTTTCGGGCAACCGAAAGTACTCACGCTGAGCGATGCAAAAGCCATTGCGCTCGAGCGGAACTTGACGGTTGTACAGGCTGACAACAATGTCAATGCCGCGCAGGGATCGGTCCTTGCCGCATACGGGAGTTACCTCCCGACACTCTCCGCGAGCGCAACCGCGCAGCGGTATCAATCGCAACGGCCCGCAAGCCAGCCCATATACTTCAACGGTATCCCGATCAGTTCGGGATCATCGGGACTCACCGTCCAGAGTCAGTTTTCGACTGACCTCAACCTGAACTACGTACTCTTCGACGGCTTCAATCGGGAGGGTCAATTTAACCGCGCCAAAATGAACGCCGTCTCCACGGAACATGTCGGAGAACGAACCCGGCAGAGTGTGATTTATCAGGTGGAGACCAGTTACTTGAATGTCCTCCGGAACGAACAGCTGGTCAAAGTCAACGAAGAGAACCTGAAACGCGACAACCGTCAACTCGAGCGCATTGTGGAATCCAACAAAGTTGGCGCTGCGGCGATCGCCGACGTCTATCGTCAGCAATCGACTGTCGCGACCGACGAGCTGGCGCTCATCACGGCGCAAAACACATATGACGGGGCAAAGGCGGATCTCCTTGCGCTTGTGGGTTTGAATGCCGGAGATGACTACACGGTTGCCGATTCCACCGTCTCGACGGTGGTGACAAAAGCGGACGTTGATTCCACTCTGGCGCTCTATACAAATATTGCGGATGTCAGCCGCAGGGCAATAAGCGCGCGGCCCGATTACATGAGCGCGACCGATCAACTAAGCGCTGCACAGTCCGGGGTGACCTCCGCCCGGAGCGGATACTTCCCCACGGTGAGCGCCTTCGCAGGCTATGGTTTGGGACCAGCAACAGAAATTTCAACCATTTCGGATTACCGGGGACTGAATTGGGGTCTTAGCCTTCGATGGAATCTCTTTGACGCCTTCCAGACAAACATGTCGATGCAAAACGCCATCGCGCAAAAGCGGATCGCCGAAGTGAACCTCTCACAGACGGAATTGAACATCGCAGTGGATATTAAGAAGGCTCTTCTCAATCTTGATGCTGCCAGAAAACAATACGAGGTGAGCCAGAAGGGCTTGCAGTCCTCGACCGCAGACCAGAAGATCGCGGAAGAGAAATACAATCTGGGAGCGGGGACGCTGCTTGACTTGTTGACGGCGAGTGCCAACCTGGTGAACGCACAGGCGAACGTCGTGAATGCCTCGTACAACTACATCATCGCAAAGAAGAATGTCGAATATGTGATCGGAGAACGCCAGTACTAACGGGTTGACCGATCCTCTCATTTTGGAAGGAGCACCATCCATGGCCACGAATGGCAAGAAGTCGAAACGGAAAAAAATCATCATCTTCTCAGTCCTTGGCGTTGTCCTTGTCGCCCTGGCAATCATTGTCTTCATGGGAAGCAAGAAGGAGCCTATCATCTCCGTCCAGGTGGAGAAGGTTGCGCGACGGACGATAACGCAAGTGGTGACAGCGACAGGAAAGATCCAACCCGAGGTCCAGGTGCAGATTTCCCCGGAGGTGTCAGGGGAAATCGTCTCGCTGCCCGTGAAAGAGGGTTATCACGTCAAGAAGGGCGACCTTCTGATGAAGATCAAACCCGATGTCTACGTTGCACAGCGGAACCAGTTCGCGGCGGCTGTTCTCCAGGCGAAATCCTCGCTGGTGAAAGCGGAACCGGATTTCCAGCGCAGCCAAACGCTCTTTAAGAAGGGGCTGATCTCGCAGGCCGATTTCGACATCTCGCGGGCGGGCTACGAATCCGCGGAGGCGAGCTATGCACAGGCAAAAGCGTCGCTCGACCAGGCGGAAGAGAGCCTGCGAAAGACCACCGTCTTCTCTCCGATGGACGGAACGGTCAGCCAGTTGAATTCCGAGCTTGGCGAACGGGTCCTGGGAACGCAGCAATTCCAGGGGACGAACGTGATGACGATTGCGGATCTCACGCGGATGGAAGCTCAGGTGGACGTCAGCGAGAACGACGTGATCCTCGTGCATGTCGGTGATACGGCCCGTGTTGCGGTCGATGCCATGCCAGACCGGAAAGTGAACGCCGTGGTGTACGAAATTGCCAACACCGGCACGACGACAGGTGCCGGGACACAGGAAGAAGTGACGAACTTCACGGTCAAGATGCGGATTCTTGACAAGGACGTGCCGTTGCGCCCCGGAATGTCGATGACCGCGGATGTCGAATGCCAGACGAAGGATAACGTCCTGTCCGTCCCGATCCAGAGCGTCACCACACGAATGCCGAAGATGGAGATGAAAGAAGGACAGGGCGATCAGCAGTCCGGTCAAGTGACCACCGCCACGAATACGACGCAGAGCCTCCGTTCGCGCGCGGAAAACAAGCCGAAGGAAATCGTGTTCGTCGTGGAGAATGGCGTCGCCAAAGCCGTGCCGGTCAAGCGGGGCATCAGCAACGATTCGTATGTCGAACTGATTCAGGGTCCGAACGAAGGCGCGCAGGTGGTTTCCGGGAGCTACAAGGCGATCAACCGCGAAATCGAAGACGGGGCCAAAGTGAAAATCGAAGAAGCGAAGAAACCGGGGCAATCCAATCCCAATCCTTCGTGAGTCTCAGACAAGGAACGAACAATGAACGTCATCGAACTTGCTTCAATTGTGAAGAGCTACGACATGGGCGGGGCGCAGGAAGTTCAGGCGCTGCGCGGCGTGTCCCTGTCGATAGCCAAGAACGAGTATGTCGCCATCATGGGGCCGTCCGGATCGGGGAAATCAACACTCATGAACATCATCGGGTGTCTTGACACCCCGACTTCCGGCCAGTATCTGTTCAACGGGGTCAATGTCAGTGAAATGGACGACAACGACCTCGCGAAGATCAGAAACAAGGAGATCGGGTTTGTCTTTCAGACCTTCAATCTTCTCCCGCGCTCCGACGCCCTGCATAACGTTGAGCTTCCGCTCATCTACGCGGGAGTCCCGTCGACGGAGCGCAAGCGGCGCGCCCAGGAGACCCTGGAACACGTCCAGCTCGGCGACCGGGTGCACCACAAGCCGAACGAGCTGTCCGGCGGCCAACGGCAGCGCGTCGCGGTTGCGCGAGCACTCGTGACGAAGCCGTCGATCATCCTCGCCGATGAACCGACGGGGAATCTTGACTCCAAGACCGGCGACGAAATTATGATGCTCTTTGAGGAGCTGCATCGCCAGGGCAATACCATCATCCTCGTGACCCACGAGTCGGATATTGCGGAGCACGCGATCCGCGTCATCCGTCTGCGCGACGGTCACATCGAAACCGACGAGCTGATTTCGAAGCGCCGGACATACGACAAAAAACCTGCAATGGCCTCCTAACGGAGTGAACTGATGTATTTCTTTCAAGAAGTGGTCGAGGGACTCGCCATCTCGTTTCGTGCCATCCGCGCGAACAAGATGCGGTCGATTCTTACTACCCTCGGGATCGTCATCGGCATTGTTTCCGTCACCGTCATGGCGACGGCGATCGAGGGCATCAACCGGGCATTCGATCGAAGCGCGGCGGCATTCGGCACCGACGTGATGTACGTGCAGAAATGGCCGTGGGTGTCGAACGAAGACTGGTCGACGATCAGGAATCGCCGCAATATCAAGGTTCAGTACGCGGCGAAGATCGAACGGCAGGCGACCCTTGTCGATGCCGTCGCCCCGGTGATCGGGACGGTGCGTCGCGTTTCGTACGGCAGCAACTCGGTCGAATCGGCATTTATCAGCGGGACCACCAACCAGTACCTGAACGCCTCCGGAGGAACGATCGCCGACGGAAGATTCTTCACGGCGGAGGAATCGGCGGGAGGTCGACCGGTTTGCACCGTGGGAGCGAGCATCGTCGAAAACCTTTTCTATAATGCCGACCCGATCGGAAAGGTGATCCGCGTGGCAGGATATCCGTACACCATTGTGGGCGTTTTTGAAAAGCAGGGCGGCCTCTTCGGGACGTTCACCACGGATTCCCGCGTCTTCATCCCCCTTGTTTCGTTCGAAAACCATTTTGGTGCACGACGTGACGTCACCATTCAGGTCCGGGTGGTGGACCAGAAGGACATGGAGAATGCCAAGATGGAGCTGGAAGGCATCATGCGCCAGATCCGCGACATTCCCCCCGGGAAGCCAAACGATTTCAACGTGAACCAGCAGGAGTTGCTGGTGCAGGTGTTCGGCCCGATCAGCACCATCATTGCCACCATCGGCCTTTTCATCACCGGCCTCTCACTCTTTGTCGGCGGCATCGGCATCATGAACATCATGTTCGTCTCCGTCACCGAACGCACGAAAGAAATCGGCATCCGGAAGGCCATCGGGGCAAAGCGGCGAACGATCCTTTTGCAGTTCCTGGCGGAATCCGCGTCGATCTGTCTGATCGGTGGTCTGATCGGGCTTGCGATCGCCTTCCCCCTCAGTCTTATCGTGAACCAGTTTCTCCCGACGGCGATGCCTGTTTCGGTCATCGTCATTGCAATTCTTATCTCCTTGTTCGTCGGCGTAATCTCCGGCTTCCTTCCTGCCTATCGCGCCGCAAAAATGGACCCCGTGGAAGCCTTGCGCTATGAGTAAATTCGTCCAGCAGTGGTCGCAAATCCGCGAGAGCATGGCGATGGCCATCTCGGCCGTCCGTGGCTCCAAGCTCCGCTCCATTCTCACCCTGCTCGGCATTGCCGTCGGAGTGTTTTCCATCATCGCCGTCATGACCGCGGTGACGGTCCTCCGGAATGCGATCGAAGAAGGGATGTCCCAGCTTGGCGTCAATACGTTTCAGATGCAGAAATATCCGGTGGTCATGGGCGACAACCACGCGATGCGCCGCAAATATCGCAACCGCAAAAACATCAGCTACGAGCAGGCCATGGCGGTCCGTGACAAGACGACCCTGGCCGATCTGATCGGCATCGAAGGGTGGCGGGGCGGACGGATGGTGGTTTGGAACGGGCAGAAGACCAATCCGAACGTCGGCGTGGTCGGCGAGAACGTCGACGGCATCCCGACGAACGACTGGACGGTGGCGAACGGACGGGCGCTCGGGCCGCAGGACCTGGAAATGGCGTCGAAAGTCGCCATCCTCGGCAACACGCTGGCGGAAAAGTTGTTCCCGGAGAACATCAATCCCGTCGGACAGACGATCCGTGTCGACGGAAACCTGTACCAGGTCATCGGCGTCCTGCAGAAAAAGGGAGGATCGCTGGGAGGGAACCAGGACAACTTCATGATCATTCCGCTGACGGCGTTCTTCAATGCCTACGGCAAGGAAGACGTCGACCTGCATATCATGGTCAAGGCGAAAAGCCGGGAAGTGCTGGACGACTGCATCGAGCAGGCGCGGATGATCCTCCGCACGGCGCGCAAAGTTCCGCCGGGTGCGGACGATGATTTCGGATACTTCTCGAACGACTCGTTGGTAACACAATTCAACGAATTCACGTTTTATCTTCGCATGGGCGTGTTGCTCGTGAGTTCCATCGCGCTTCTTGCCGCGGGCGTCGGCATCATGAACATCATGCTGGTCTCGGTCACCGAACGCACCCGGGAAATCGGGATCCGCAAATCGATCGGCGCAATGAAACGCGATATCCTGACACAGTTCATGGTGGAAGCGGTCATCCTCTGCGAGATTGGCGGACTCATCGGCATCGTCATGGGAATCCTCGGCGGCAACGTCGTCGGTCTCCTGGTGAATGCCCCCGCCGTGATCCCGTGGGATTGGGCAGGGATCGGGATCGGCGTCTGCTCGCTGGTCGGACTGATCTTCGGCGTCTACCCTGCCTGGAAGGCGTCGGCTCTCGACCCGATCGAATCGCTCCGCTACGAATAGACATTCCCCCTGCCATTGGCACGGTTGCCTCTGGCCCGTTCCCCCCGGGAGCGTAACGCCATGAGTACGCTTGCGCATCAATGGTCTCAATTTCGCGAGAGCCTGGTGATGGCGCTCGCGGCGGTGCGGTCCTCGAAGCTTCGCTCCATTTTGACCCTCCTTGGCGTCGCGGTCGGCGTGTTCTCCATTATCGCCGTGATGACCGCTGTTTCCGTGCTTCGTAACGCGATCGAAGAAGGAATATCCCAACTCGGAGCGAATACCTTCCAGATCCAGAAATTCCCTGTCGTGATGGGCGATGATCATGCTATGCGAAGGAAGTACCGCAACCGCAAGAACATCTCGTACGAACAGGCGCAGGCCGTGAAGGAAAAGACCACTCACGCAGAGATGGTGGGCATCGAAGGTTGGAAGTTCGGAAGAACCGTCGTGTGGAACGCTCAGAAGACGAATCCGAACATCCAGGTCGCGGGCGAGGATGTCGAAGGGATCCCGACGAACGATTGGACTGTCGGGAACGGGCGGGCCATCGGACCGCAGGACCTGCAGGCTGCCGCGAAGGTCGCCGTCCTCGGCAGCACGCTCGCCGAAAAACTCTTTCCGCCGAACATCGATCCGGTCGGTCAGACCATCCGCCTCGATGGAACGCTGTACAAGGTCATCGGCGTCTTTCAGAAGAAGGGGGGCTCCCTCGGCGGAAATCAGGACAACTTCCTGGTTATTCCGCTCAGCGCATTTTTCAATGCCTACGGCAAGGAATCCACGGACATTCACATCATGGTCAAGGCGAAGAGCCGCGAGGAATTTGAAGATTGTGTTGAAGAGGCACGGCTGATTCTCCGGACGGCGAGAAAAGTGGCGCCGGGAGAAGACGACAACTTCGGGTATTTCTCCAATGACTCTCTGGTCACACAGTTCAACGAGTTCACGCTCTACTTGCGCCTCGGCGTACTTCTGGTGAGTTCCATCGCATTGCTCGCCGCGGGAGTCGGGATCATGAATATCATGCTGGTCTCGGTCACCGAACGGACGCATGAAATCGGGATCAGGAAGTCCGTGGGGGCGATGAAACGCGACATTCTGGCGCAGTTCATGGTCGAAGCGGTCATCCTGTGTGAAATGGGAGGCCTTGTGGGAATCATCCTCGGCATCCTTGGCGGCAACGTCGTCGGTATCCTGGTCGACGCCCCCGCCGTGATCCCGTGGGACTGGGCCGCAATCGGCGTCGGCGTTTGTTCGCTTGTAGGACTGATCTTCGGCGTGTATCCTGCATGGAAAGCTTCGGCACTCGATCCGATCGAATCGCTCCGCTACGAGTAGCGGGCAGAGCCGGTTGCATTGGGGCCGGATTTTCCGTTCATTGATGAAGAATCAGTGCCCGGCAATTCACATCCGCGAGTTGTGTTTTCAATGAAGGTGCGCGCACGCGTCATTGGCGTTGAGGCCGTTGTTGTTGTCATGCTTGCGGCGTCTTCGGTATTTCCCCAATCGCAAAAGCCGGAACCGAACAGCCCGGTCTTCAAGAACAAGCGTCCCCCCCTCGTCGTCCCTCAGGTTCCCGAATCCGATGCGCTGGAACAAATCTGGCAGGCATTCGTCGTCGCCCGGAAGGCGCAGGCCGGCGACAAGTTTGCCCAGCACGAGCTCGCGCTTCGGTACATCACGGGCCGCGGCGTGGAACGCGACACCGCGAAGGCGGCCTATTGGTTTCAGAAGGCGTCGGAGCAGGGACTCACGGCGTCGACGTTCAACCTGGCCATTCTCGCCTTCCACGGCTGGGGCATGCGGTGGGACCCCTTCGAGTCGTACCGTCTCGTCAAAGAATGCGCCGATGCGGAGATGCCGGAAGCCGAATTCCTTCTCGGCGCGATGCTCACCGAAGATCTCATCATTCCGCGCGACTGGCAGAAAGCCTACGAATGGGTGAAGAAGTCCGCGGATGCTGATTATGAGCCCGCAAAGAACGCCTTGCCCGAATTCGCCTCCCACCTGAAGCGCGATACGCAGAAAGTTGCCGAAGCGCCGCTCCCCATCGTCGCCCAGTTCATCGACACGACCCACAGCGCATCGAACCCCCGTCTGCTCAGGGAGGTATTTCACGGTGCGGAGGAACTGCGGCGGTCTCTCGGAATTTCAAAGATGATGGACGACAGCTCGAGGGTGGATTCGGTGGATCTCGACGTTGTGCGAAGGGCGGCCCGATACGGCAGCCCGGAGGCGCTCATGGTCCTGGGCCGGTGCTACGAGCGTGGAATCGAAGTCAAGATCGATTCTGTGGAAGCCGCCGCATTGTATGTCCGGGCACTGAGGATGGATTCGCCCCGCGCCCTGGCATTGATCATCTCCCTGTTGAAAAGCAGTCCCTTCGCCACCACATTGAAGACCCGTGCCGATCGGGGGGATCGGGTCGCAGAGTTTGTCACGGCGGGATTGGCCGGTCTGGGAATAGAGTCGGGAGTATCCGAGGCCAAGGCGGTCCAATTGTTGAAACGATCCGTCGATGCCGGATATGTCCCCGCCATCGTCGAGCTTGGACTGTGGCACTATTCCGGAGTGCTGATGCCAGAGGATCATGCTGCTGCGAAAATGCTCTGGTACAAAGCTGCATCCCTGGGAAGTATGGAGGCGTCGATTCGTCTGGCGGTGACGGCGTTGCGTGAACCAACGGATCCGCAGATGCACTCGGCACAGGTCGCGCTCCTGAGGACCGCGGCGAGCGAAGGGAGTCTCCTTGCCGAATTCGCCCTCGGGTACGCCTACGAACAGGGGATCGGAACGCGGCAGGACGCCGGTGAAGCCGCATCCTATTATCGCAACGCCGCGTCGCGAGGAAGCCAGGACGCCTACCGGGCATTGCGTCGCATGTATGATCAGATCCGCCCTCAGGGCGAAGAGTTCAAGCTTGCCACCACCTTCTGAATGACGGGTTCGTGGGTTCGGGACTCCTCATGCCTTCATGCGCTTTCCTTTTTCTTCGTACGTAAAAATCCAACCACAAATCTTTCCGGGGTCGATCGCGGCCAGATTGTCCCAGTAGTCGCGGCTGTGCATCGTGCGCGAGCTTGTCTCATCGGGGGAGAGATGTTCCACGGCCGCGACAATTTCCAGGAAACGACGTTTCCACAGGCGCATATTCGATTCCCGGAGATCGACCCAACCGTCATGCGCCCACTGATCGATGTTCGTCGGCGTGACAGGCAGTTCCGCTTCACCGCGGAACGGTGGAATCTTGATGGTCTCCGCACGCAGCAATGATGCGCCGTCGGGCAGGAGGATGGGAATGCCGATGGAAATGATCCGCGCACGGAGTTCCTGATCGTCCCGGACAAGGTCGAACAGCCGCTGGCTCAGCATCCGCGGCGTTGCCGCAGAGGCGCTCCGGATGTCGCCGAAGCACATCTTCAGGAGGTACGCTTCGTACAACAATTTTGAAAGACGGGGCGGTCCAAGCATTTCGAACGCAACGGAATCGACGCCGTGCTTCATCTCCAGCTTCTTCATCGACGAGACCGCAGCGTTCAGCATAAATCCGGCACGGTACGTCGGTGAAAGGGTCGCATTGTCGAGAGCATTGATGATATCGTGACCGGTGTTCCCCGCCTTGATTTCAAAGATGGCGTTCTCGGCAATTTCTTCCGGCGTGACGAATTCCATCTGCCCCGGAGTCGAGATCGCTTCAAATTCCCCGCGGGAAAAGAATCCATTCTCTCCGGTGTCGATAAACACGGACTTCAGCTGGTTTCCGGTCGGTGATGCGGCGTTGGACTGGCGCAGGGTCAGCCGCTTCCGGAGCTTGACCGGTTTCGAGACGGGGCAATCGTACAGCGGGATGGGGCGTCCCTGTCTCGTGATGTGCCCGTACCCAATTCTCTTCCAGGCGATCGCTGCGGTCGGTTTGATCTCCTTGGTAATCGGCGCATCCGGCGTCCTGCCCATCAGGAACAGCAGGAGGGTGTGTGCTCCGGCAACGGCCGATTTTGAAAGCAGCACGCGTGAGGGCCGTTCTTCGCTGTGGGTGTAGGGGATATTCAGCCCCATCCCGCCGGTCCCGCTGGTCCCGATCTTGACATAGATCGTCGTGCCGGCTTCCGTCATCGAGCGATACATGATCTGGACATGACGGATGAGCTGGGGGATGTAGAGCGTGCAGAGCAGCCGTTCGGTGGCTTCGAACAGCGCGTCTTCGCGACCCTGGTGTTTTCGCGCCTGCCGGAGTTCTTTGATGACGTCGCGCGAAACCTGGAAGATGTCTTGGTAGGCGATTCCCGTTGCAGAGTTTACGCAGTCAACGACGATCTCCGGGCGGTATTTCATCAAGAGCCGGTGGAGACTCGAGCGGTGAAGAACCGGTCCCGAGAGTTCTTCGACGATGTCTTCGATCATCATCGTCCGGTTCTTCGCTTTCCCGAGGATCTCTCCGCGGGGTTTATCCTTTAATTCCTCCCTCACGAAGATGTTCCCGGACCACGGAACGAAAAAATCCGGACGGACGCGTGGAAACTCCGCCCGGAGCGAGGCGACGGCTTCTTCCGCTTCCTCCTTCCGAAGAGAGGTCACGACGATCCGTCGTGGGTGTTCTTCCATGAATTTGCGGCAGATGGCGGATCCCACGAGTCCCCATCCGCCAAGAACGAGAACGGTTTTGCCCAGGATATCCATACGATGGCCTGATACAACAATCCGCTGCCGCGTCGCCCCGCGCGCACGGGGACGATGCTACCGCGAAAGCTTCGCGGTATATTCCCGATCGGCCCAGCCGATTTTCAGCAACGACTCTCCCTGCACACCCGCGGTGAACCAGATGTGGAATGGATCGATGGTCTGAGCCGGGGCGCCTCCGGTCATCGGGACCCGTCCGAGGACGAGATTGTCGGGAATCGGACCGGGTGAGGTCGGGCGTTTGCTGATCAGCAACGTCAAAACGTCCCGGGAGGGAATGGATCGAAGGACATAGGACCCGGCCTCGAGTCGGATGTCGCCGACGGCAATGGGCCCCGTGGTCGTAAGAGCGGTCGGGCTGTTCGCCCCCGTGCGCCAGAGGGAATCAAACGGAACGACGACTCCCCAGATTCTCCTTCCGCGAACATACGGCTTGGAGTAGACGACTTTTACCTCTGACGTGCCAACGGTTGTCATCGAGGAATCCAACGGGCTGAGCGGCCGGATGTGATCGTTCTTCTCGAACGGGGCCCAAACGCGCGTGTGTTCCCAGGAGAGAACGAGTCGTCCGCTCGTCGGCCCGGTTGCCGGAAGCGATATCGTGAACGTATCGACGATCGCGTCCAAATGTTCCACCGTCGCATCGAACCGCGCGAGGTCCTGGCGCTCGTCGTACCGGGTCCCCCACTGTCCCGTCTGCTTGTTGACGATGAACTTCCACCCGTTGGGAGAAGGAAGTGTCCAGAGCGTGTAGAGGCCCTTGGGAAGCGGAATGCCGCCGAGGATGGCATCGAAATTCGTTCTGAGGTGGGTGGCCAGATTCGCTCCCGTGCGCCACACGGTGTCCCATGGGACAAGCTTGCCCATGATGACGCGTCCGCGGATCGACGGGCGGCCATAGTTTACGGAGATGGAATCCTTTCCGAACGTCTGATACACGGAATCTCTGGGACTGAGGATCTTTCGCTCCTGGGCCGAGGCATGGAGCCCCAGAACGAAAAGGACGGCGAAGAGCATGCGGCCTGCCATGGGAGACTCCTGGATGTGAAAGAGCGTGAGGGTCAGTGACAACCTGCGGGAACGGCGGCGCTGTCGCGCCGCCATTCAGGATTCAGGTCAATGGTCCTTCTCAACTACGACTGCTGTTCCGTATGCGAGGACTTCGGTGACGCCGGACATGACGTCATTCGCATCGTACCGCATACCGATGACGGCATTCGCGCCGAGTTCGGAGGCATGCTGTGCCATCAGGACGAACGCCTCTGCGCGCGTGCGTTCACAGAGTTCCTGCAGAATCGAGATGTTCCCGCCGAAGATTGTCTGCAGCCCGGCACCGATATTTCCGATGATCGATCGCGACCGGACGGTGATGCCCCTGACAATCCCGAGGTTCTTGACGATTCGGTATCCATCGAACGTGAATGCCGTTGTGACCATGGGAAGTTCTACTGGTGACATGGAAGTTTCCTCGTTCGTCATTTGAATTTAATGGAGGAGAGGATCTTCGAGAACGCGCCGAAATATTCCTTCTCCTGCGGCTTGTACCAGTTGGTGGTAATGCGGAATGCCTTGCCGTTATGGACGAGGAAATACGCCCGGCTGCTGACATCCCGTGTGGGCGAGTAATTGACGTACATGGATTGCTCGCCGGCAATCGTCTCTTTGCCGGTCCCGGCGGCGCGATACTTTCCTTTGTTCTGGTCGAAAACCTTGTCAACCGCCTGTCCCTTCGCATCAAAGACATCGAACCGGATCGAACAGTCCTCCCGGTACCCGTGCAGCTCCACGGAGAACTCGAACGACCCCTTCTTGACATCGGGGTTAAAGTTGAAGTTTTCCGGATACTTGAAGCTAAAGTACTTGTTATCGCCTTCCGTGTACGTTTCCGATGGAAGGGTGGCATCGACCCCCTGCGCAACCGGCTTCGGGAACTGGAAGGAGTTCAGCGATGCCGCGAAGATGTTCTTATTGGCCTTGTAGTAGTCGCCGAAACCCGCAAACCAGAAATCATAGAGGATCGAGTCCACATCGACATAAATGTGCTCTCCCTCCGACATCCCGGACGTGTACCGTGCGGTGTAGGGGAATCTCTCGGCCTTCTTCCCGGCGACCGTTATCTCCTCGGCGGGGCTGACCTGATAGCCGATCGATTTCATCTGGGAGACGATGCTGTCACGAAGCGCGGCAGGGTTCGGGGTTTTGACGAGGGATATCTCAATGATCGCTCCGTCCGCAAAGGCTCCTTCCGGATCGAGGAAGCGTTTGTCCACATCCTGGGCGCTAAAGAAGAGCGCACGTCCGACCTCGGCATTCGTGAGCCAGGTTTTTGGGAAGGAGATATGGAACCCGTATCCCGGGTCGCGGTAATCCGTCATCTCCGGGACAGGCAAGGGAACCACTTCCTTCTTTCCGCATCCCGTCAACGACAGGAACACGAACGCTGTGAGAAGGGCCAGCGTGATGACAGAGAGCTTTCGCATGATCGTACCTATCGTATGGTGAAAGATGAATGAACAACGTTCAGTTAAAAGCGGACAGTGACCAGTGTTTGGTGTCCAGATTATACGGTTCCGTAGTCCCACAGTCTCAACGGCTCAGGTTCTAACTCACTTGTCAGTTGTCAACTGACAATCGACAAATGACAATTGGTATTCCCCCTCCCTCACCGTTTAACCACCGTGTCATACCAGCTCTTCTTCTCCCTCGAGCCCGTCTCATCCACGTGAATATGCTTTGCCTCGGTATACTCCCTGAGGCCGTCGACCCCGAACTCTCTACCGATGCCGCTTTGCCGGTAGCCGCCGAACGGCGCCCATTCGTTCAGAAGATGCCATTCGTTGATCCAAACGGTTCCTGCCCGGAGGGACCGTGCGACAGACATTGCACGCTCGGGATCCCGCGACCAGACGCCACCGGCGAGACCATAGATGCTATCGTTTGCGATTCTGATGGCGTCTTCCGTTGTCCGGTAGCGGATAACCGAGAGGACGGGGCCGAAGATCTCTTCTCGCGCAATGGTGGAGCGGTTGTCCACATGATCGAAGATTGTTGGTTCAACAAAAAATCCCTTTGCGAAAGCTGAGTTCCCGGGGGTACCGCCCCCGACGATCAGCGTCGCGCCTTCCGCTTTGCCGAGAGCGATGTAGTTCAGCACCCGCTCCTGCTGCTTCCGGGAGATCAGCGGTCCGATATCCGTCGAAGGGTCCGATGGGTCGCCCACCACCATGTGCCGCACCTTTTCCGCCATTGCGCTGACAAAGGCGTCGGCGAGTGTTTCGGGGAGGAGCAGTCGGGTCCCTGCTTCACAACATTGACCTTGATGATAGAACGCTGCATAGAGGGCGCCATCCACGGCGATCGAAAGGTCGGCATCCTCAAGAACGATATTTGCCGACTTCCCACCGCATTCGAGCATCACCTTCTTGAGGGTGTCGGACGCCTCCCGCATGATGAAACGCCCTACAGCAGTCGATCCTGTAAACGCAATTTTGTCAACCCCCGGGTCGCGCACCAACGCGGCGCCTGCCTCCGGTCCGTATCCTGTGAGAATATTGACAACGCCGGGAGGAACGCCGGACTCGTCGATGATGCGCGCGAGTTCCATCGCCGTCGCAGGAGTCTCTTCCGATGGCTTGAGGACAACGGCATTGCCTGTCGCAAGTGCCGGACCCAATTTCCACACCGCCATCTTGAGCGGAAAATTCCAGGGAATGATGGCCGCAACGACGCCGACAGGTTCCCGAACAAGATAATTCCTGCTGAGACCGGGACGGGATGCTGACTCCAACGTCTCGTCAGCCTGCGTTGCACTGATCTTTGCGAATCCACGAAGGCTGCGGCTGCTGAGGTAAATATCCTCCTTGGCTTTCCGGATCGTTGATCCTGAATCTGCGACTTCGAGCGCGACGAGCTCTTTGGAATGCTGCGCAATTTTGTCTGCGATCGTGTTGAGGATGGCGGAACGTTCTTCTCGGGTCATCCCGGGCCAGGGTCCACGATCGACCGCGGCGCGGGCGCTCGCAACCGCGCTTGCAACGTCGGAGGCCGACGCCTGCGCTGCCGTTGCCACCGATTCCTGATTCCACGGGTTGATCGAAGTGAATCGCTTCCCACCTGTGGACTCGACAAACGTACCGCCGATATACAGCGAATATTCGTTCAAGCGTTTCCGATTTGATCGCCGTGCTATCCGAGAGGGCGCACGATTGAGAGCATGATGATGGCCAGGATCAACAAGAACTGCAAGCTCGAGGAGATTCTCAACTGTGTTTCGACGGAGCGGAGGGCATGCTCGTCAACATTTTCCGTCTGTCCTGCAGCGAGCCGGCTCACCGTTTTCGAACGCCGCATCGCCTGCACCGAAGAGAGGACGCCGATGATGATGGCAACAAGAAAGAGCGCCAGCTTTGCGCTCAACCAGCCGTCGGAAAAGAGGGTGTATTTGTGGGGGCCGAGCGTCATGTTCCCGATACCGCTCAGAAGCATGATGACAATGCCGACCGGGCTCATCAGGCCGATACGCCGGAGTGTCTTAAGGTAGAGCGCTTTTGTCTGCCAATCCGGAGCAGACCGGTATTGGCCTCCTACAATCCAGCTGCCGAGGAGGGCGGTAAACAAAAGCCCGATGCCTATGAAGTGGACGAGCAGGGTGAAGTAAATTGGGTACATTCGGGGGGTCCTGAAGAACAGCATGAAGATAGAGAAAAAAGGGTAATTCCTCAACTGGAAAAGAGAGGTTCCGGAGGGAGCAAAAAAAGAGGCAGGGGAAGACAGTGTCCCCTGCCAAACGCGAGGTGTCAGATAGGTGCTGGGTCAGACTTCAATATGGCGAAGCTGGTCACGGATGCGGTCGCGGAGCCCCTTCATCCGGATTTCAAGGTCCTTTCCGAATTTCTTCATCCGATCACCGAAATCCCGCATGCGACTCTGAAATTCGTGCGAATCCCGTTCAAAGGAACCGTCATGCCAGGAGGGGGATATTCCCCCCGACCGGAATTGATAGCGACCATGTTCCTGTCCGCCGAGCTTCAGAGAAAGTGTCAATGACGACCCCTTCCGCAACACTTCGACCAGCGCCGAATCGCCGCCATCGTAATGCCGCATTGCATTGCGAACGTCCAGGATATCTTCAATGGGGTCCTTGCCGACCCGGACGATCACATCTCCGGCCTTGAACCCGGCAACGGCGGCAGGGCTATCATGGAGAACTTCTTCGACGAGAACGCCCCGGTCATTCGGTGCACCGAAGAACTCACCAAGCTGGTCGTTGAGATCCTTGAGGCGCAACCCTTGCGTTTCTGATTCCGAAATGCGATAGAACGGTGGAGAGATGCTTCCCAGCATCGGCTCCACCCGCATTTCGTGTTCATCCGACCCCTCAAGAACGGCGGTCAACGTCCGCTTCTCATTCGTCCGGACGATGCTCAGTGAGACTGAGCTTCCCGGATCCTCTGAGCGTATTCGTTTCAACAGGTCCCACCGGTCGCTGACTGCGTGACCATTCACTGCGACGATGATGTCGTTCTTCTGCAACCCGGCTTTTTGTGCAGGGCTTTCTTCCTTCACCGAGGTGACAACGACCCCTTCCTTCGTCGATGTCTTGAGCTCCTTGCACACCTCTGGAGTCAAATCTTCGATCGACACACCCAACCACCCTCCGTTCCCGGGGCCTGAAAAGTTCTCGATAATGGTTTCGCGTTCGTGCGACTGGGCCGCAGCGTCCGCAGGAGTCGAGCCGAGAAGAACAACGACGGAAAGGATCACCAAAGCTGCGTTCATGCGTTCCTCCATGCATCCTTATTTGTTCAACAAGACATCGTACAGCACCGTACGGGCCTTCTCACCGCCGATGTTCCCAAGGTAGTAGACGGCTTCCGAACGGAGATCAAAATTCGAATCACGTTTCGCGACATTGCTCAAGAAGTCCACGGCGGGATCATTGCCGATATCGGCCACTTCGAACAGGATCATTGACCGTTGGTTGCCGCGCGTCGACGGTATCGTGCGATACAGTGTGGCAAGCGTCTGCACGGATTTGTCCTTGTCCTTGATGCAGGCGCGCAGGTGGTCCAGGGATTCGGACTGAATGTCCTCGCTGGAGTCGGTGCGGGCAATGTCGATGAAGACCGATGCAGGGTCATGGTTGGTGAAATCGGCGAGTTGGTCCATCGCCTCGATCCTGAGGACGGGGGGTTGCGACCGATCCAGCGCGACATCTTTCAAGGTGGCGAAACCGCGGTCATCTTCTTCTCCATGGCCGATCGCAGAAAGAGCCTCGAGACGCAGCCTGGTCTGCTTGTCAAGGCCTCCCTCGGGTTCCGCGGCAAACGTCCGGCGCATTCTCCACCCGAGCCGCTTCATGCTCATCGCAAATCCCCGGAGGTCCATGTTCCCGAAGGAGGGACCTTCGCCGATCTCCGCGGGTTGAACACCAGGGAAGGCGCTGTCGAACACCATCCCCGTGTGCGGGAGTCGGACCAATCTTCTGTTCAGGTCCGCCAATGCCCGGGCTTCCGCCAGGCGCTGCGTGGCATTCGACACCGTGGAGTCATTGCCCGCGCGTTGGCGCGCAAGAAGTTCCACTTCCTTCTGGATTTTCTCGGTTTGGACCTCCCGTTCGAGGTTGCCGAGATCGGCGATCGCATCGCCGAGATATGTGCTCTTGGGATGACGGTTGATGAACTCCCGGTACTCCTGAAGCGCCTCTATCCTGTTCGTGTGCATCATTGCATACGCCGACCAATAGTGTGCGTCGTCGGCGTATCCGCTTCGCGGAAATCGTTTGAGCAGATCGGCAAACGTCTTTCGCGCCTTCGCCCATTGTTCAGCGAGGATTTCGTTGTAACCGCTTTTATACAGCGCCTGAGCGGGGTCGCCTTCATTGTCCGCGACATACGTAAAGGCCACGGCCGGATTCCCTCCTCCTTGTCCGAAGGTGAACGCCGGAAGGGTAACGGCGATGCAGAAGAGGGCGGCGAGCGGATACACTGATCGATGTCTCATAAGGTTGAACTCTCTTTCTTCATGGAAACCGGTGCTGGTCGGGGCGCATCGATGGCGGTTTCCGCCATGCGGATCTTGAACAGAAGATTTTCCTGACGGATCCCGCCGCGGACGATTTCGATCCCCGACGCGTCGTTTTGCTCCGACAGGTTGGCAAGCTGGATCAGGATGCGGTTCAGTTCGTCAATCAGCTCCTTTGCCTTTGGGTTGAGACCGGGCTCCTGCTTGAGATACCGCGCCTCACGGACCAGCGCGCGCGAAACACTTCGTTCCGTGCTGAGGTCCGGAGGGGAATCCTGGCCGTCCTTCAAATTGGCGACGCCGATCAGGAGTATCTTGGACTTGCGAAAGTAATCCGAGACACGCTCGTGCCCAATCTTGGTCGTCGAAGCGATTGCCGAGGATCGTGATGGCGGGATCACCAACGGCGTCGGGGACGTCGTATCCACAGGCTGGCGGGGATGTACTTCCGCCAACGGAGGAGGCGTCCCGCGGGTACTCTCCAATGCGACGGGCGTTGGGTTGGAACGAAGGAACAACGCCAATGCCAGGGCACACAATCCGGTGGCTGCGCCAGCCAAGGCGATTTGTCCCTTGCGCATGACGGCGAACGAAAGGAGGGAATCGCGGAGGTGCGGAAGCACTCGCTTCCATGTGCCCTGTTGCCGGGCTCTCACTGCCTGCTCTATCCGAAACGGGAAGCCCTCCCAGAACGCGGGCGTCCGTGCTCCGGCGGGGTCGTCGTCCGGTGTTGGCAGAACGACAAACGCCTCGCGGAGGATGGCAAGATCCCGCCGGCAGGAGGCACATGATTGCAGATGACGCTCAATCCGATCGCGCGACGGGGAATCCAGCTCCTCTGCCAGATACTCGTACAGCGCGTCGCGTATCTCCTGGTGTTTGTTCATCGGACTTCCTCCTTGAGGAAGCTCAGCTTGAGACGCATCTTCTCCATCCCACGGAAGAGATGAGTCTTGACGGTGCCCTCGGTGCAATGGAGAATGGCGCTCACCTCTCTTGTGGACAGCCCGTTCAAATGCCGGAGGATGACGACGGCGCGCTGCAATGTCGGCAGCTCATGAAGCGCCCGTTCGACGTGCATCCGGACGTCATCGTTGTGCGAAGCTTCAAACACCGTCTCTTCCGATACCGTGGCCGCGAGGTTCATGTCCGCACTGCGTTCTCTTCGTCGTCTTCCGTCTTTCAGACGGTTCAGCGAAAGATTCGTGATGATCCGGTAGAGCCAAGTTCCAAATCCGGCTTCCGCACGGAAACCGTCAAGAGACTCGAATGCGCGGACAAATGCCTCCTGTGCGATCTCCTCGGCCTCATGGTGATCGTTCATGAAACGATATGCGATCGCATACGCGCGCCGCATATGGCGTTCGACGAGGCGACGAAATGCCTCCTGATTGCCGTTGCGAGCCTCAAGGACGAGTTGTTGCTCGTCTACATCAGGCATTTCCAAGCCTCGAGTGGATGGCCTTTACGGATTAGACAGCACGGGTTGCGGATTGGTTGACATGGCTGCGAAATTTCCCCGGAGGACCCGCAATCGACGAGCCGACTGCTGCAGGGCGGCCGCCGCACGGGCCGGGGGACAAGGGCGGACGGGTTACTCCGGACGGCCGAGAATGACATCCTTGTTCCGCTGATACAGATACGATGTCGCCAGGAGAATCAAGCCTAATGCGATAAACGAGAAGATCCGGTACAATGTTTCGAGGAAGGAGAGATCGTAGAAGAATATCTTCAGGATCGTGATCCCGAAGATGACAATCGCGAGAATGCGGTACGAACGGGTCCGACGAGCCAGCCCGGTCACCATGACGATGATCGAAAAGAGCAGCCAGACTCCCGAAAGGGAAAGCTGCTGGAGATTTTGCAGGTGGAGAAGTGCTGCGCTCTGGTCCCCGGAGGATGCCTTCAGCGAAACAATGACGCGTTCAAACGCATCGCGGACTTCTCCTGTCGCCAGACTGAGAAACAATAAGGCGACCCCGATCCGTATCGAACCCGGGATCCACGCGGTGGCGCGGGACCGGTGAGCGGTTCCGAAGAATGAGAACGAAAGAGTCCCCAGGCCTGCGACCAACAGGAGCACCAGCACTCTCTCATTCAGGAGAGGCGAATAGGTTGCCAGGGGCGCTGCAAGAAATCCCCGACCGAACGCAAGAGCCATTCCGAGAAGAATACCTGCTGCGCCGATCGCCGGCAACGCACTTCCCTGGAGCCTCTTTCCTGCCCAGGTGAGGACGGTTCCGTACGTCATCCAAACAAGGCTCATCGCAAGCCAACGCTGAAAATCGAGAAGGTCCTGACCTTCCCCGGACCATTCCCGGAAGCGGAAGAGGTCGTTCGTCTCGACGGTAAGGAGAATGAACAGAAGGATGGGCCACGCGTATGCCAGAGCTTGGGAGACCCGCCCCGCCCAGGGTTTCCGGTTGCTCCGGAATGTGCGTGAAGCCATCGCAATACTCGCGATGGTCGCAACGAAGGCAAGTGTGCGTTCGCTCAGCAGGGGTCGGTAGTGTCCCCAGTCTGCCGGCTCCCCGAGAAGCGATCGCGCCACAAGGTATGCGGCGTTCATTGTTGGAAGGAGGAGGACAATCCCGGCTATCGACGGCGCTTCGGCCCGCGCGGCGATCTGCAGGATGGCGATCGCGGCAATCGCCCAGCCGATGAGAATCCAGTCTCCGTGGAATTGTATTCCTATTCCCGCGGCGACAAAGTAGACTGAGATCAGGCCCTGCATGGTCCATCCGAGTGTCGAATCCCGGTGCCCGCGACGGACGAATGTTGCGGCCCCGAAATAAATCAGCGCAAGGAAAAACGTCGAGGCGCCCTGCCAGGATTCATGCGCAGGAGTGAGCAGCACCATCACCATCCACTGGACTGCGACGGCAACGGCGGCGGCAACGATCGGAGGCAATTTTGTGCGCGGATGCTGACCGCTGGCCTCTGCAACGATGTCGAAGAGAAAGAATAGCAACCAGAGAACGGTTAAGAAACTGACTGCGAGACCAAACTCATTCGCTGTGTACTGAGTACGATACCAGGCAAGATACACACCGGCCGTCCCGGCGGCGGTGAGCGGCTGCAACACGTACCACGCTGGACGGCTGTAGACGATGGTCAGCATGCCGGCGACGAGGAGCACGATGTACGAGAAGAGACCGATTGTATTCGCCTGTCCCGTGCTGAGGAGAAACGGGGTCATGAACCCGCCGGCCAGGCCAAGCAGCGAGACGGCGAGGGAATCGTATTTGAACGACTGGGTGAACGCAATGATGGTGACGGCGCCCATCAGGACGAAGGCGATCGACTGCGGAACGAGCCGGTAGAAATTGAACGACGCATAAACAGAAATGTACAGGATCGCAATCCCTGCGCCGACGAGTCCCTGGGCGAACACCTCGAACTGTTTCGCATGGGCCTTTGCGGCCACAACCAGGAGTGACAAGCCGAACAGGGCTCCGATGGAAACGCGGACGGATTCACTGATCCAATTGTTGTCAAAGGCGTATTTCAGAAAGAATCCGACCCCGATAATGAGGGCAAGGGCGCCGATACGATTCAGGAGTTTGCCGCCGATGAGGGCTTCCCACTCTTCACGCGTCCTCGACGGCGCAGGCCGGGGTGCCGAGGGCTGGCGCCCGGGCTCCGCTGGTGCCTTCGCGGCAGGCGATGGCAGAGGAGCGACAGCGGGAATAGTCGTCTCGCGATGCGACCCTTCCACGCGACTCCGAAGGTCCGCCACTTCGAGCCTCAGGACATCAACGTTCTTTCGGAGTGATGTAATGTGAGAGAAGAGGACGATCAGGAGGGCGATAACGAGCATGGAGAGGAAGAAGAACAGGATTCCCATGGGGGTGCCCCGGAATGGTTGGGTTTCGGTTGGATCCAGTCGGGCGACGCTCGTCGACCGGCTTTCAACTATTGACCGGTGGGCGGTTCGACCGTGATCGAACCCATTGATTGTTTCAGCCGCGTGAGGGCGATGGTGTGATCATAGACTGCCTGGATGGCGGTAATGCGAGCGTTGGCACGGACGACCTGGGCGTCCGTAACATCGATTGCCGTGCCGACTCCTGCCGCATACTGCTTCTCCGCCAGGCGAAGGCTTTCGTCGGCTTGTTCGACCAGCTTCCCTGTCGCCGCGATGCGTTCGGCGGCTTCACCGACGGCGAGGTAATTTTGCTCCACATCGAGCATCGCGTTCTCGATGGTCAATCGGACCTGTGCCAGTTGGGCTTGCGCGGCGGCTTGGGCCTGGTCCACCTGGGCATTAATGCCGAACCCCTGGAAGATCGGCAGCGTGAATGTCACGCCCGCCGTCCAACGGCCGTACAACTTTACGTCGAAGCCGCTCCAATTGTATGTCCCGGTCGCGGAAAGTGTCGGAAGGTGCAACCCGAATGTCGCGCTTGCGAACGACGAAAGAGCCTCATATCGGGCGCGCGCGCTGAGAATGTCGGGGCGATTCAGCATTGCCGCGGTTCGCGCTGAATCCAGGGAGAAGCCCGGGCTCCCGGTATTGATGTTCCCCCTGAGGGCATACCCGGGGCGGATATGAACGCCCATCGCGTTTTCCAATTGAAGAAGTGACACCCGCTCGGCATTGCGTGCCCTGATCAAGCCGACATTGGCATTGGCGAGGTCGACTTCCGCGCGGGTTACGTCCAGCAGCGGTCTCGTCCCCGCGGTGTAAAAAGCTTTCGCGCTTCGCAGGTGGTCATCAGCCTGTTTGACCGTCTCCTCGTTGACGACGGTCAAATCCTTCGCCTGCATTGCCGCATAGAACGCCACTTCGACTGTCGTCGCCACGTTGGCATAGGTGAGGCGGTAATCCTGCTTCGACGCAGACACGAGGTCGGTGTTTGCCCCGACGCGCGAACTGGTCTTTCCGAAGTCGTAAATCAGTTGATTGGCCGTTAACCCCGTCGTATAGGTGCTGTAAATCTGGTCGCGAGCCGGGATGGAGGGATTGAACACAAAAGTCCCTTCGGTGTGTGACCCCGATGCCGAGAACCCGATCTGGGGCCAATAATTGGAGAGAGCGAATCGCTTGCCGGCCTCCGCCGATGCGACTCCAGCTTCCGCGGCCTCCAGGAGTGGCTGGTGCTCGCGGGCAATGGTGATCGCCCTGCCGATCGTCAGCGTATCCACGATCAGGTCGTTGGACTGCGCAGGGGCGCGACAGGCGAGAATAATGGGTGCAGTGAGTGCGAGTACGGCGATGAAAACGTTCTTCAATGGACGTCGTCCGAATGGTCGGTTGAATATTGACAGTTCCCGTTCACTTCACGTCCGCCGGTTCGATCCCAAACGATCCGGCGGGCTCCGGGCCTTCTTCTTTGTTCAGGACGCGTTTGAATCGCTCCTCGAACACGGTGTAGAGAACCGGGACGAAGAACAGCGTGAGGCCGGTCGAGACCGTCAGTCCCCCGATAACAGCGATCGCGAGGGGCGCCTGGGTCGACTCTCCTCCGATCCCGGCGGCCATCGGAATCAAACCGAGGACCGTCGCCAGGGACGTCATCAGGATGGGTTTGAGCCGTGTGCGGCTTGCTCTCAGCACGGCCTGATGCAATTCGACGCCGCGCAGGCGAATGCGGTTGGTGTAATCGACCAGGAGGATGCCGTTGCTCACTACGATGCCGACCATCACGATCACTCCCTGGAAGGAGGTCACCGACAGCGTTGTTCCCGTCAGCGCGAGCATCCAGAAAACGCCGATGATGCCGAGCGGGACGGTGAACATGATGATGAAGGGATCCATCAGCGACTGGAATTGCGATGCCATGACGACGTAGACAAGGATAATCGCGAGGCCGAACGCCAGGGCGAGATCGCGAAACGTCTCCTGCTGTTGCTCAACGTTGCCGGTTTGCTTGACCTCGAATCCGGGCGGGATCGAGATCTGTGCAAGCTTGTCGTTGATGTCTTTGGCAACGCTTCCCAGGTCCCGGCCGGTCACGTTGGCGGTCACGTCGACAATGCGCTGCTGGTATTTCCTGTCGATCTGAACCGGCGATGACGATTTGTCGATCCGCGCGATGTTGCCCAGGCGAACCCCCTGGCCGCTCGATGATTGGACCAGAAGATTGCGGATGTCGTCGATGTTCGACCGGTCCGACTCGTTCAGTCGGACGAGAATGTTGTACTGGTTCCCGGATACCGGATCGGTGAACAGCGACGCGACCGAGCCATTGATGCACGTATTGATCGTGTTCGAGATGTCGGCGACATTGACGCCCAGCGTCCCTGCCTTCTCGCGGTCAATTTGCACCCGCAGTTCCGGGAGGTTGTCCTCGCGGCTCACCTGCACGTCGGTTGCGCCGGGCGTCGAGCTGACCGCCGCGTAGACTTGCTTGGCGATCGCCGAACCCGTGGCAAGATCGTACCCGCGGATCTCCACGTCGATCGGCGCGTTCGAGCCGAAATTCAACAGGAAACGGAGAAATCCCCCGGGCGTGACGAAGGTCGCGATCCCCGGAACCGCGGCCAGCTTCGGCCGCAAGGCCTTGACGATGTCAAACACGCTCCGCTTCCGGCTTTCACTCGGCGTCAGGGCCACCTGGATGTTCGCGGCGTGGCTGCCGGAGTTCCTTCCGAAAAAGTTCCCCGACTTCGCTGACGGCACCCCGATGTCAGAGATCAACGTCTGGGCTTCGGGGACATTTTGCTGGATGATCTTCTCGAGGTTCTGCGTGGCCTTCAGCGTTTCTTCGACGCGGGAACCCACCGGAAGTTTGATGGAAACGGAGAATTGGGCTTCATCCTGATCAGGGAAGAACTCCGTCCCGATGAATTTCAGGAGACCGAGGGACGCGATGGCGAGACCGAGCGTGCCATAGATGATCAGCCGACGGTGGTGGAGCACCCACTGCAGGCGCGTCTCGTACCACTGATCGAGGGCCTCCAGGGCATCGTGGGCCTTCACACGCATGCGATCCGAGAATGCGACCGAAGTACGGTTCAAATGCTTTTCCGGCGGGAGAAATCGCAGACACATCAGCGGTGTGACCGTCCGGGAAACGAAGAACGAGCCGAACAGCGCGACGGCGATCGTCATCGTCAGGGGAATGAACAGCAGCTTCGCGATCCCGCTCAGGAAGACGATCGGCAAAAACACGATGACGGTCGTGAGCGTCGAAACAAAAATCGGTGATGCCACCTCCTTGGCCGCCTCCAGCGTCGCCTCGATCTTCGTCTGCCCCGTTTTGCGTTCGTTGTAATGGCGGGATATCGCTTCAAGCTCAACGATCGAGTCATCGACGAGTCGTCCGACCGCAAGCGCGAGACCTCCGAAGGTCATGATGTTGAGCGTCGACCCGCCGAACCGGAACCAGATGAAGGTGATGAGGATCGAGAGCGGGATGGCCACCAGAACGATCGTTGTTCCCCGGATATTCCGCAGGAACAAAAGGATCACGATCATCGCAAGCGTTGCCCCGAGCAGTGCTTCCCGCTGCAACCCCGCAATCGTCTGCCGGATGTAGACCGATTGATCGAAGGAGATGCTCAGGTTGACGTTCGGGGGGATGCCGCTGAGCTTCGGCAACGCTTTGACGACATTGTCCACGACATCGACGGTGTTCGCGTTTGCAAGTTTTTGAACGCGCAAATTCAATCCCGGACGCCCGTTGACCCGGATGAGTTCGGTCTGTTCCTGATAACTGTCGTCAACGTGTCCCACATCCTTGATCTTGATCGGCACACCGTTCACCGTCTTGATCACGATGTCTTCCATTGGGTGGACGACGTTAAACTGACTCTCGGTCTTGAGCGAATAATCGAATTGACCGGTCTTCAGGTCGCCGGAGGGAATGATGATGTTGGAATTTGCGACGGCGTTCATCACCGTGGAAACGGGCAACTGCAGGGCTTCCAGGCGGTCGCGGTCGAGCGTAACATGAATCTCGCGGATCCTGCCGCCGAGCACCTGTGCCGATGCGACGCCGTCAAGATGCTCGAGCTGGGGTTCGATGGTGTTGAACGCGAGGTCATACAGGTCCCGCTCATCCATGTCGCCGGAAACCGCCACAACGCAGACGGGCAACTGGGTAATATCGAAACGCAACGCCGAGGGCTGGACAATGCCCGTGGGGAGCAGGGACATGATCCGGTTGATGCGTTGGACGACGTCGACGAGGCCGGCGTCGAGGTTCGCGTCCCAGTTGAAATTGACGCGGACAGCCGAAATGCCCTCCCGGGTGTTCGACTGGACGTAGTTGACATCGTTCACCGACGCGACCGTCCGCTCGATCAGCCGCGTGACGGTCTGCTCCATGTCGAGCGGGCTCGCGCCATTGTAGTACGTGACGACGCTCACCGTGGGAATCGTGATGTTGGGAAGGAGATCGACCGGGAGCTGGGAAAAAGAAACGTAACCGAAGATCAGGACGGTCGCCGCAAAAAGAAATGTCGAAATCGGGTACCGGAGTGCGAGACGGGTCAGCCACATGATGTCATTCTCCTCGCTTCTCGATCCGGACGGGACTGTGATCCTTTGCGAACTGCTGCCCGGACGTGATGACCGGGCGGGAGACGCCGATCCCCGAGAGAATCTCGGTTCTGCCGTTGAGCTCGAGCCCGGTCTGCACGGGGACACGGTATGCCGTATCCTTCTCGACGGCGAACACATAATGCCCCTGATTGTCATTCAGGATCGCCATCGTCGGGACGGTAATCGCATCGGGATGCTGATCGACCGCAATCGCCACATTCGAGAACATGCCCGGCTTCAGCGTACGATCGTGGTTGTCGATGTCGATCTCGACGGCCATCGTCCGCGTCGCCTGGTCCACCGCCTGGGCGAAGCGAACGATCGTCCCGGTGAATTTCTTTCCCGGAAAGGCATCAACCGTTACGACCGCCTTCATCCCCATCTTGATGCGCGGGATGTCCTTCTCCAGGATGTTGATGATGACCTTGAGTTTGTCGATGTCCTGAAGGGTGAACAGCGTGGCATTGTTCTGAGAAACGACCGCTCCCGGATCAAGGAATCGTTGCGTGATATAGCCGGCGAACGGGGCGGTGATGTACGCGTAGCCCAGGCGGGTCTTTGCCGCGTCGAATCCCGCCGCCGCGATCTTCATCGCAGCGTCGGCATTGTCAAGGTCCTGACGGGCGACAAGGTTCTGTTCGAACAGACCTTTGTTCCGACGATACAGCAGCATCGCGTTCTCGTACGTCGCCGCCGCCTGTTGCCGTTGCTGTGCGAGTTCCGTCGTGTCGATCTGGGCGAGCAACTGCCCGCGCGATACGAGCGCTCCCATGTCGACGTAGACGTGTTCCAGCGTCCCGGTCACTTTGGCATAGACGCCGGCCTGCTGGACGGCAAGAACATCGCCGGTGAAGTTGAGTTCGTAGACCACGAGCTGCTTCAGAGGCGGTTCGACCTCCACCAACGGCGCCAGCGTCCGGCGCGGGTCCGCCGCGGATTTCCCTGCGGCAAACCGGTAGACGACAATGGAGATCAGGGCAAGGACGGCAAGGACAGGAATGACGATTTTTAATGGAAGCTTCATGATCGGATTTCGTAATAGGAAGAGGATGGCACCGCGTGTTGTTCAAATCCGGAATATCTTTGACACTCGGGAATGAAATCGGTTTAATCGTCCATAGCGCCCGTTTCGCACCCGCAGCGGGACTCAGCCCCCGAGAATCTTCCGTACGGGTTCGTTGTCGGCGAAGATCTGCCACCGGGAGACCCGGTCACCCTGGAGGGAAACGAGCCATGATGCCGGCATCGACCATCGATTTCCCGGATCGATGCGCGCGCCGACACGGCATGTCCCCTCGGCTGTCCCGAAGATCGCGACAGAGTCTCCCTGCTCGAACACCTGATCGCACCGGATCGTGAAATCCGGCACAAGGTAGAAATACGCGATCCACGCTTTTCGAATCGCGTCTCTCCCTTCCAGAACCGTTCCCAGGGAATCGATCAGCACATGGTGGTCACTGATCAGCTCGGCGATCAACCCCACGCTGTGCTTGTTGATGGCATCGACAAATGCCAGCGCGGTTTCCCGGGGGATCATGAGGAACTCCTTTCACGTTCGACGACCACGGCAATGCCCTGGCCGACGCCAATGCACATCGTCGCCAGACCGAAGCGGCCGTTCCGCCGGCGCAATTCGTAGAGCAAGGTCGTCATAATCCGGGCCCCTGAACATCCGAGAGGATGACCGAGCGCGATCGCCCCGCCGTTGGGATTTGTCCGGTCGGACGGGAAGGCGAGCTCCCGGATGACCGCAAGTGATTGGGAAGCGAACGCCTCGTTGAGCTCGATCACATCGAGATCATGGATCGACATCCGGGAGGCGCCCAGGGCCTTCTTGACCGCGGGGACGGGCCCCATGCCCATGATCCGCGGATCGATTCCGGCAATGCCTGTGGCGATGACCCGTGCCAGCGGGCGAAGCCGGAGCTTCCGTGCAGTTTCCGCCTCGACGACCAGGAGCGCCGCTGCGCCGTCGTTGAGCGTGGACGCGTTGCCCGCGGTCACGCTACCGTTCAAACGGAACACCGGTTTCAACGCTGCAAGCTTCGCCAACGAGGTATCGGCCCGCGGCCCTTCATCTGCAATCACCGAAGCGGTGCTTCCATGGCCTTCCGCGACCGGTACCGGGACAATCTCGTCCCGAAAGATCCCTTGCTGCTGCGCTGCTATTGCTCTCTGGTGACTTTCGAGCGCAAACCGATCCTGCTCCTCGCGTCGAATTCCATACCGCTCGGCGACGTTCTCCGCCGTCTCCCCCATGCTTTCCAGGGGGATCAACTTCTCCATGGCCGGATTCGGATACCGCCAGCCCAGCGCCGTATCGTACGCTGTGAGGTTTCCGTAGCTCCCCAATGGGTTCTTGGGCACGGAGTATGGCGCCCGGCTCATGCTCTCAACGCCGCCGGCGAGGATCACGGATGCCGAACCCGACCAGATTGCCTGTGCCGCAAACACGATTGCATCGAGACTGGAACCACAGAGGCGATTGATGGTCGTCGCAGGGACGGTGAACGGAATCCCCGCCAGCAGTGCTGCCATCCTTCCGATGTTGCGGTTGTCTTCTCCCGCCTGGTTTGCGCAACCCCAGTAGATGTCGTCGATGATGGAAGGATCGAGTGCCGTACGATCAAGCAATGCACGCATGACCAGCGCGGAAAGATCGTCCGGCCTGACACTTTTCAACCGGCCCCCATAGCGCCCTATCGGGGTCCGCACGGCGTCCACGAGCCACGCGTCCGGACGTCCGGTCATGTCGTCATTTCTCCTTGCCGGTGCGGATGTTCCCGTAGAACCCAATGGGAATTTCGGGCTGGGTGGGATGCGTCGTCCGGATGACGATCCGATCGGCGATCATCGGTCCCGCTTTCTCGGGGACAAACTCAATCGGGACAACGACGCTGTCGCCGGGATGGATATCGCCGGCAGGGAGGTTGACGTTTACGCCTGCGACGGCGGTGGAATATCCCGTCAAACGGAAATCCGTCTTCCCTTCGTTCTTGATGGTCACGGTCTTCGTTGCGCGCGTCCCGACTTCGACGTCCTGGAACCAGAGGAACTCTGGCGTGAAGGTGACTTCCTCGACCACCGTCCCATCAAACGAGATCTGGACAGCGGGATCGCCCGGAGCGTTGGAATTCAGGGTCACCGTCTTGTGGATCGGTCCTCGGAAGTTCTTGGAATTGAAGGTGATCTGCAGCGAGCCGCTGCCACCGGGCGGAATGTGATCCTTCGAGAGCATGCTTCCGGTGCAGCCGCAGGAAACGTCGACGCGGTCGATCACGAGAGTGTCCGTCCCCGGATTTTGAATGGTGAGTTCATGATCGACAATTTTTCCACGCGGGATCGAGCCGATGGAAAACGTCGTCCCGCCGGCAATGAAGATCTTTGCCTGGGAGAATGCGCTCACGGAAACAATGGTGAGCGAAACGAAGAGAGCGATTGTTCGCATGGACCGTCCCGGGATGTTGCACACACTGCATCAAGGAACGAAATATGCGGATTATCCGCAACGAACACTCCGAACGGCTTCACGGAGGAGCGGTGCCGGCCGATAACGTTCGTCTCCATAGAACCTCTGAAGTGCGAGAAGGATGGCGACGACGTTTTGCAGCCCGACCGCCTGTCCCCAGGCAAAGGGGCCGGTGGGATAATTTGTGCCGAGGCGCATGGCAAGATCAATGTCGGAGCGGGTTGCGACATGCTCTTCGAGAGCAAAGAACGCCTCATTCAGAATCATGCTCCTGATGCGGGGATGGACGAGTCCCGGGACATCGCCGACGAACGTCGTTGACCTGCCCAGGGTTGCGGCGAACTGCTGGAAGGATGCGAAGCTGACGTCGTCTGCTGCGTTACTCCTGACGCATTCGAACAGTGGAACACGCAACACGGAGGGAAGGAGGCCGATGCCGAGCAGGCGCCCCGGCGCCCTCAACCAGCGCACCTGTTCAGAGAGCGGGCACGCGACGACGTTGGTGAGAAGGAGTCCCGGGAACGGAACACTGCGTTCAAGCGCCCGGAGATTCTGCTCCTTCCCAGGGTCATGCGCGACGCTGACTTCCAGACCGATGTCTGCCGGAGCATCCTCCCCGGTGTCGCCGCTGACGACGACGATCCTGTCGGCAAACACTTCTGCAAATTCCCGACAGAGCGAAGCATCGCCGAGCAACCTGACACGGGGAGGAGCGGAGTTCATTTCGAGCCCCGGTCCTTGTGCCCGTCGTACGTATAGAACCCCTTCCCGCTTTTCCGTCCGAGCGTACCAGCCTCCACCATCCGGCGCTGGATGGGATGCGGCTGAAACCGCGGCTCACGGGAAAACTGTTCATAGACGGACTGTGTGACGGCGAAGTTGACGTCGATGCCGATGAGATCCATCAGTTCGAAGGGCCCCATGCGAAACCCTCCGGCTTCTCTCATGATGCGATCGATCTCTTCGAAGCGGGCGATCCCTTCTCCCATCAGGCGGAGGGCTTCTCCGTAGAATGGCCGGGCAACACGGTTGACGATGAACCCCGGAGTGTCCGCACAGACGACAGCCGTCTTCCCAAGCCCGCGGCAGAAAGCGAGAGCCGACGCCGTCGTTTCTTCTGAGGTGCCCGCTCCCCTCACAATTTCGACGAGCGGCATCACGGGTGCAGGGTTGAAGAAGTGCATCCCGATGATGTTCTCGGGTCGTACGGATCCGGCGGCGATCGAAGAGATGGAAAGGGAGGATGTGTTGGAGGCGAACAGTAAATGGGGGGAAGCGGTCCGGGACAATTCGCGGATGACTGCACGCTTGATGGCGAGGTCCTCCACGGCGGCCTCGATCACGATGTTCGTCCGGGCAAGTTCTCCAAGCGTTGATGTTCGGTGAATGCGCCCAAGGATTGATCGGGCCTCTGCAGGGTCGATCTTCCCCTTCTCCTCAATTTTCTGCAGGCCACGCTCAATTGCTTCGATGCCGCGGGATATCGCCGCGGCATCGATGTCGTAGAGAAGAACGGTATGACCGTGCATCGCAGCCACCTGGGCGATGCCGGACCCCATCGTCCCGGTGCCGACTACCCCGACGCTGAGGGGGGCGTTTTCTGGCATCGCATTAGCCGCTGATCACGGCATCTTCGGGGAGGCGCTGCCAGTCCGGAATCCACTCAGGGATTACGAGTCCCCACGACTCCGCCTTTTCCCGTACCTCCTTTTCGAATGTCTTCCGGACATCGTCGTTGTCGCGGAGCTTTAGCCGCAACGCCCGATATCGGGCGTTCTTCCGGGAGCCGGGTCGTCCGAAGATCGCCATGACGCGCGGCCACCACCGCTCCAGCGCCGCCTGGATCACCGGACGGGTTTTGGGATCGAGTGCGAGCCGCTTTACCCAGTAGTCGCCATGTGCGACATGTGTCTGCTCTTCTTTGAAAATCCTCTCGATCTCTCTCCGCCAGGGTCCGTAGGAGGAATCGCGGACATCCTCGAGCTGGTGGCCGGCACCGCGATCCATGAGAAAATTGAACATCACGAAGTCCGCCCAGGAGTCGATCGGATAGTAGAAGATATTCACCCGTTTGTCGGTTCCGGCACGCGTCGCCCCGAGATCGGTTTTGCCTTCGACGCGATATGTGAAGTCGAATTGTTCGACATAATCATCGACGGGGACGCCGATGTCTTCCAGAAGACGGTACATCGCGCGGCCGTGTCGGACTTCATCGCGGACGATCTGGGAAACCACCAGTTTCTCTTCCGTCGTCGGCGCCCGCATAATCCAGGGAACATAGCCAAACCCTCCGGCCAGCTCCGAATCCGCCTGTTGGGTCATGAGATTGGTGAGGAGTTCAAAATATTCGTCGCTCATCTCGTCCGGGTGTTCAATGGATTCCCGACGGGATAGCTTGCCGGCCATCGCGACCTCGCGCTCCGCGGCACTGCGCGTTGTTGTTTGCGGTGTCTGCATTATCGTACCCTCCGTTCTTATCTCCCCGTGAAGTGCGCCGGCCGTTTTTCCAGGAATGCCTTGAGTCCTTCCTGATGGTCCGCAGTTTCCGAGGCGGCTTGTTGGATTCTGGCTTCGTACTCTAGCAACGCCTCCAGGTCGGTGGAAAGTGCCCGGTTCAGGGATTTCTTGATCATCCCGATGGCCTTCGTCGGCATTTGGGCGAGCGATCGTGCAAGAGCAAGAGTGTCAGCCTCGAGTTGCCCGGGCTCCACCACCCGATTCACAAGCCCGACCCGCTCGGCCTCGTCTGCGGAGATGTCCCTCCCGGTTGCGGCGTACTCGAAGGCCCTCGCCAATCCCACAAGGCGTGGGAGAAACCAATGCGACCCCGAGTCGGGTACGAGGCCGATCCGGATGAAGACCTCGATCAATTTCGCCGTCGAAGCCATGATTCGCATGTCACAGGCAAGGGCGAGGCTGCAACCGGCACCCGCAGCGACGCCGTTGATCATCGCGACGACAGGTTTTTGCATGGTCCTGATCGATGTAATGATCGGATTATAATAGGAGAGGAGGGAATCCTTCAGCGATCGGCGTTCTTCCGTGAAATCCTTCAAGTCCTGTCCCGAGCAAAACGCTTTGTCGCCTGCTCCCCGGATCACCAGACACCGCACGGAGTCGTCACGCGATGCATCTTTCAAGGCCGACTTCAATTCGTTCTTCATCCCATCGTTGAACGCGTTGTAGCGTTCCGGCCGGTTCAGGACAATAATGCGGACCGCCTGCTCGGTGGTGATGGAGAGCGTTTCCATCAGCGTCCCTTCCACCGGGGATTGCGTTTCTCGAGAAATGCGAGCATCCCTTCCTTCTGGTCTTCCGATGCAAACAGGAGATAGAAATTCTTGCGCTCAAATTCGAGTCCCTCGCTCAGCGGCGAATCCATCGCCTTCAGAACCGCTTCCTTCGCGAGCCTGATGGCAAGAGGAGGTTTCGAAGCGACGACCCTGGCCAAAGCAACGGCTTCGGCGACGACGGTTTCGGGGGGGACGACACAATTGACGAGACCCCGGCGGAATGCTTCGTCCGCAGAAATTGGTTTCCCGGTGAGCACCATTTCCATCGCGCGGACTTTTCCGGTCGCGCGTGTCAGACGCTGCGTTCCCCCCGCACCCGGAATTACCCCGATGGAAATTTCCGGTTGCCCGAATTGCGCAGTATCGCCCGCCACGATCATGTCGCATGCCATTGCCAGTTCACAACCGCCGCCGAGGGCGAACCCGTTCACGGCTGCGATAAGGGGCTTCTTGATCTTCCGTATGCGTTCCCACTGTGAGAATCGATCGCGCAGGAACATCTCGACCGCCGTCGCATCAGCCATTTCCTTGATGTCTGCGCCCGCGGCGAAGGCCCGTTCGTTGCCGGTGAGAACGATACACCGGATTCCCTCGTCGTTGTCCAGACGCTCGACCGCGGCAACCAGTTCATCCATCAGCGCGTAATTCAGGGCGTTCAGTACCTCCGGCCGATTGAGGCGAACGACTGCGATCGCACCATCGAGGGTTGTCTCAACAGCATTTGCGGGCATCATTTTCAACCGGCTGTGAGCGAAGCAATCAACGCGCGCAGGGAAAGCATGAAGAGTCCTTTGTGCCGTACCGCCGCGTAGACGATCCCGGCATTTTCATTCCAGAGGAGTGCAGTGACAGTGCCCGGGAGATCGTGAGCCCCGAACGGAAACCAGGTCCCGCCACCGTTCGCAGTATAATAGAGCAGGTGATGATTGGTGCAAGCCACGGCCTTCGAAGGCTGGTAACGGTCGACAGCGATGATTACCGTGTCGGTGGAAGACCACGGTGGGGCGTAGCGGTTCCATTCCATTCCGGCATTTGTCGTCCTGTAGGATTCGCCTTGCGGCGTCCACGCATAGGCAATCGAAGGGTCCTGGTCGTCGAGGGTGATCAGGTTGATCGACTTTGTGTCAATGCCGTAGCGGGAGGGCTCCCAATGAAATCCCCCATCACGACTGATGACCGAGGCGGTATTGCCTGTTGCCGCGTAGACGATGCTGACATCGGTCGGCATGAAGGTGAACGAGCGGACGTCGTAGCGGTCGGCGATGGGAAAGGAATGGATCCACGAGGTCCCGCCGTCTGTCGAGATGAACACTCCTTGATTTCCCGCGGCCAGCACTCTTGTTTTCACACGGGGATACAGCGCAAGCGCCTTCGGGACCACCGGGAGTCGGTCGGAGAGGGCATTCCAGGTCTTTCCGCCGTCCGACGTTCTGTACCCGCCGAGATTCGTGCCGGCAATGGCATTCAGCGGGGACTCCATTGCGACCGAGAGTGCCTCAACGGTGTCCCCCTCCAACCCAATCCCGGCGCGCGACCATGCGCCGGAAGCCGGGTCGTACGTCAGGATGGACCCATTGAGTGCGGCATAGATGAGGCTGCAATCCTCGTTCGTCGCCAGCAGACGGATCGTCGAGCCGCCGAGATTGAGATCTGCGGGACTCCAGTGCATCCCGCCGTCAGACGTCCGCTGCAAGCCGATCGCTTCACCGAAGGCAAAGTACCCGTTTGTCCGGGCGTCGGATCGGAATGCCACCGCACAGGGAACGTGCGGGAGTGAGCCCGAGAGGTCACTCCACGTCGAACCGAAATCCGTTGAAAGAACGGGGCCCGTCGAGGTTCCTGCTGCGATCACGTCAGGCGACCATGGCGAAAGCTCGACGGAATAGGTTGCATCGCCGGCATGGGCGATTCTCGTCGGGCTCCACGACTGTCCGCCGTCAAGGGAACGGTTCATGCTCCCGGAATTGGTCGCATAAAGAATCATATTGCCCCGGCGAAAGATGCGGACGACTTGCGATCCCGAGGGCGTAAATTCCTCTGTCAGTCTCGTCCAGTGTGCCCCTTCGTCCGGCGAAAGGACAACCCCAAGCCCATCGACGGCGGCGAGAACTTCGTTTGGATGGGATGACTCAATTGCGATGTCAGCGACGGTCGCGTTGGACAGGTCGGGAGTTGTGCCGTTCGAGGGATTCCAGGTTTGACCCGAGTTGGTTGACCGGTAGATGCCGTGGCCGTCCGTTCCGACGTACCACGTGGATGGCTTCCATGGATCAAAGGCAATTGCATGAGCCCCCGTGCCCGGCGGCAATGTGCCGATGGACGCCGCCTTCCACTGATGCTTGTTCGCCGATGCAATGAACAGCCCTGCGTCCGTGAGCAGGGCGGTGACGAGAGGCGTATCCGGGGTCACCACGAAGCGATAGGGGTGCACCTGCGATCCAAGCGACGACAGGAAGAGCCATTTCCCTCCACTGTCCTCTGAACGATAAATGTCTCCCGTCGATAGCGCTGCATAGACGATGCCGGACCGTGAAGGGTCGGGCGCGACGGCGGAGACCTCCCGCGCGTACGGCCCGCCGACTCCGGTCCACGCGTCGCGCGCTTCAGGGGAGGAACTGCATCCGCCGGCGCCAATGGCTACGATGAACAGACATGAGAGGAGAATGCGAGGGTTCATGACCGTTGGTCTTTCGTTGACCCGCCCTGATCACGGCGGAGTTTTTCATAGTCGATCGGGCGCTTTTCAACAAAGGCCGAGATCCCCTCGCGGACTTCCGCGGAACCGGTGTGAACGGTCAGCCAGTCGCGCAGATGCCCGACGGTCAACGCCCACGAAAAGTCGCGCCAGAAATTGAGCTGCTGTTTGGTGTAGCGGGTTGACTCGGGGAGCTTTTCGACGAGTTGCCGGACGAGCGATTCGACTTCTTCGTCCAGCTTCTCACGGGGGACAACCCTGTTGACGAGGCCCCAGTCAAGCGCTTGCCGGGCCGAGATCTCATTGTTCAACAAAAGGATTTCCCTGGCCCTTCGGTCGCCGACGATCAGGGGAAGCCACTGCGTTGCGCCGGCAGCCGGGACGCTGCCCCGTGAAGTTCCGGCATGATGAATCACGACGTCGTCCGCTGCGACCGCGAGATCACAGGACATCTGCAGTTCGTTTCCTCCGCCGACAACCATGCCATTGAGTCGCGCAATGGTCGGTTTGCCGAGATTTCGGAGCCGTTCGAACGTCTCCAGGAACACGCCCATCCATTTGTAGAAGTCGTTCGGAGAATGGAGGAATTCCGCGTTCCACTCCTTCATGTCCGCGCCCGTGCAGAAGGCCCGATTCCCCGCACCGGTGAGCACGACGACGGCGATGCCATCATCCCACGCTGCGTCCTGCAGCGCATCGCCCAGTTCGCGAAGCGTGACCAGGTCAAGGCTGTTGAGTACCTGCGGACGGTTCAGCGTGATCGTCGCGCGCCAATGGGTTTTTTCGTAGAGGATATTCTGAAAGGCAAAATCGCCAACGGGTCGACCTGTGTATGCCATACCAGTCCAGGAGATGTACAATGACGGTTCACTCGCGGACATCACCGACGAACACTGTTACAAGCGGGGCGGCGAAACTCATCAAGTCCTTCGCGACCGCTTTCCCGGCGGGGGAAGCAAGCGCGGACTGCATGGCCTCGGATGAATCGAAATACATTTCAGCCATGAGATGATACTTCGCATCCCCGAGGGAGGCGCCGGTGATTGTCGTGATTTCCAGCTTCCGGAGTCCGGGGTACTGCTTGACAAGCGGAGTGTGAACGGTTTGATAGTGACGGTCAAATTCTTCAGCGTCGGGAGGTATCTTGTAGAGTGCGACGAGTTTTACCATGGCGGCAGCGGGATTGTGTCAGAGCAGCGTTCCGAGAATCGCGCGTCCGAGCCAGGAAGTGCGGAGACCGGACAGGATAATCGTGAGGAATATAGAAATGCATGCTTCGAAATGCAAACCTCAGCCCGCGGAACGGCCTGTAAACTCATCCCTTTCTCTTGTATATTGACCCCATGCAACGATCCTCGGCGCTGGCAATTCCATTCAGCAATCCTGAGCTGGGCGCGAAGAACCTCCGGACCCTCGGCGAAACGTTTGTCTCTTCCGGTACCCCGCAGCCTCTGTCCAAATTCATGGTAACGATCGAAAGACGGCTGCGGCATTCACCCGACCCGGATCGCGTTCTTGCCCACTTCCTTCGATTCGTTGAGGCGTCCTTCGGTGCGTCAACCCTCTTCACCGACCTGACCGCCTATCCGTCAACGCTCGATCTGCTCCTGGGACTGTTCGGCTCTTCACAATTTCTCGGTGAGATGCTTATCCGGGACCCGGAATTGTTTGACTGGCTCCGGGAAGACGAGACGCTCACGCAGCCGGTCAACGCTGTGCTCATCAAAGCCGAACTCCAGGCGTCGTTCCGGCTCTTTTCGGTTGAGGAACGCCGACTTGCTGCAATAAAACGGATTCACCGGAGGGAGTTTCTGCGAATCTGCGCGCAGGATATCATGGGGAAGGCGGGGCTCGGATCGGTGACCCGACAGTTGTCGGATCTCGCCGACGCGATGTCCGTGGCCGTTCTCGAATTGTGTGCGCTGCAGCTGACGCAGAAATATTTTGGCGCTCCCACAGCCCCCTTTGCTGTCATCGGTCTTGGAAAAGTCGGGGGACAAGAGCTCAATTACAGTTCGGACATCGACGTGCTGTTCGTGTATGGGGAAGAAGGCGTGTGGAAGGACCGGTCGGACAGAGAGTCGACGTACATGGAGTATTTCAATCTTCTGTCCGGGCTGTTCATCCGGACAATGTCGCAGTCAACTTCGGACGGGAGTTTGTATCGTGTCGATGCCCGACTGCGGCCGGAAGGGAAAGCGGGGCCGCTGGCCCGTTCGGTCCGTGGGTACATCGGCTATTACGAGGCGCGGGGAGACCTCTGGGAACGTCAGATGCTCCTGAAAGCACGGCCGATGGCAGGGGATACGGGATTCGGAGAAGGGTTCCTTTCGATGCTTGACCCGTTTGTCTTTCCCCGAACATTCCTCCAGCATCCGGCTGACGCTATCATCAGGATGAAAACGCGCATTGAACAGAAAGTCGGCGACCGGGCCAACGTCAAACTTCGGTCCGGCGGCATTCGCGATATCGAGTTCATCGTCCAGGGTCTTCAGCTGATCAACGGCGGGATACGAAGACACCTCCGCGAGCGGAACAGCCTGAAAGCGATCGACCTTCTTACCGCCGATGGTCTTCTGTCATCGGATGACGCGTCGATCCTCGCGGAAGCCTACGTGTTCTACCGGACGCTCGAACACCGCCTGCAAATCATGCAGAACCAGCAAACCCATACGTTGCCGGACGATCATGCAAAACTCCATAGCCTCGCGCTTCGGATGGGGATGAAGAATGAGCAAACCCTCCTCAGGAGACTCGACCGGAGTTACAACGCCGTCCGGAAAATCTTTGACCGCGTCATGTCGGCCGACGTTGAGGGGGAGACTCTGGGGATCACCAGCGTGATCGACGGCGTCTTGGGAGAATCTTCCACCGAAGATGTTCTGCGCCAGTATGGGATCACGGATTTTCACGCTGCGCTTCGGTCGATCCGCAGCATCGCCGGAAACGATCTGGCGGGTCAACGGCGGTTCGATGCCCGGGCGCGGACGACGCTTCGCGATTCGGCCGGAGTGCTCTTCGGCGCGATCGCGAGAACACCTGATCCTGACCTGACACTGAAGAACCTCGCACACCTTCTGGCGTCGCACCCGTCCCCGGGATCGATGATCCATGCGCTTACCGACAAACATATGAGAACGCTCGTCCTTGACATCGCGAGCGGAAGTACCTGGGTGACGCGCAGGCTCGCCGCCGATCCGCTCGCGTTTGAGCAGGTGATCGGGGATCCCATGGGACTCCATGTTCCGGCCAGCCCCGATCAGTGGCTGCCGGGGGACATTCATCGCGCCAAACGACGGGCCGAACTCCGCGCAGCATTGCGCTACTTGCTCGGGTTTGCCGCCCTGGAAGAACTGACGGCGGAACTCAGCGAACTTGCAGAGAACGTCATTGGTGCCGTGTACGCCGTCCTGGAAGAGGAATTCGGGAAGGAAAACGGCCTCGCGATCTTCGCCATGGGAAAACTCGGCAGTCGCGAGCTGACGATCGACGCCGACCTCGATCTGGTCTTCGTGACCGCCCGCCGTCAGGATCGAGGCGAACAATTCGGGGAGCATCTTGCGGAAAGGCTTCTCCGGGAACTCGGCACGGTTTCTGAAAACGGTTTGCTGTACAATGTCGACGTGCGTCTGCGTCCCGAAGGGAGAAACGGGCCCCTGACAATCGATAAGGAGGCGTACAGGAAATATCTCCAGAGCCGCGCGTCGTTCTGGGAACGTCAATCGATGACGCGTATGCGCCAGGTTGCCGGCGATGCCGGCCTTGGACGCCAGGTCGGGCAGATGATCGAATCCTATGTTTACGGGACTCCGCTTCCGGGCGATTGGGTCGGGCAAATCGTGGCAATGCGAAAGAAAATGGAAGCCAAGACGCGAACAACTGCGGGCGGGTCTGTCGATATGAAACGGGGCGCGGGGGGAATGATCGATGTGGAGTTCATCACGCAAATGGTTCAATTACGCCACGGGGAAAGAATGCCGGCGCTTCGGCAACGCTCAGTGTACGACCTTCTCCGGGACGAGGAGTGTCCAGGGGTAACCCACCAGGAGAAGCGACTCTTGGCGGAACACTACGCGTTCTTCCGCCGAACGGAAGCGATGATCCGCCTGGCGTTGGAAGCACGATCCGCCGTCCTGCCGTCCGGGGCCGCGTTGCAGACCCTTGCACGTTGCACCGCCCATCTCGAAAAAGACCAGTTTCGGAATGAGATCACGAAACGGATGAAAGAAGTACGAGGCCTGTTCTCCGAAATCAGCGGCCGATTCGCCGCCGAGAGCGTATGACGGTCTTTCAGCGTTCTCTTCGCCGGCCGAACGTCGTTCCGCTTGCAGTCGCAACGATGGCACTGATCGTCTACGTCGCCACACTCGCACCGGGTCTTGACTTCATCGACTCGGGCGAACTCGCTACGGTGGCGACCACGCTCGGCATTGCGCACCCGACGGGTTATCCCCTTTTTACCCTGGTCGCTCATCTGTTTGCCCGCATCCCGATTGGCGCAGAACCCATCGATCGACTGAACTTCATGGCTGCGTTCTTTTGTGCAGCGGGGATTGCCGTGTTCGTCCGACTTCTCCTGTATCTTTTTGAGCGGTTCGACCTGAACGAATCCGAAGCCGACACCGCCCGGTTTTCCGCTGCGGGAGCGGGACTGCTTCTCGCGTTTTCCGAAACTTATTGGTCGCAAGCGACGGCGATCGAGGTCTACTCGCTGCATGTCCTCCTCGTGATGAGCGTCCTGTATGCCTTCTTGCGCGCCAATGATTCGGGGACGACGGCGCACTGGCTCTTGTTTGCCTTCCTCCTTGGTCTCAGTTTTACCAACCACATGACCACCATTCTCCTTGCGCCGGCCTGTCTCTATTACTACTTCTCCCGTCAGGGGATTGGACGCCGGGCGTGGCGGCGGATTCTCACGATGGCACCGGCGTTCCTTCTCAGTCTTTCGCTCTATCTCTATCTTCCGTTTCGTGCCGCCGAAAACCCGGTCATGAATTGGGGGAACCCGGTGACGCTGCAACGGTTTCTGTGGCAATGGACGGGGAAACAGTATCGGAGCTGGATCTTTTCTTCGATGGAGGTGGCGGAGAAACAATTTTCCTATTTCCTCTCCTCGTTCCCTTCGGAATTTGCGTACCTGGGCGGGATCCTCGCGCTCGTCGGCATCGTGCGACTCTGGTGGATCAACAAACAGCTCGCTGTTTTCACCATCCTGTTGTTTGTCGGATGCGTTGCGTATTCGATCAACTACGACATTCACGATATCGATTCGTATTTCCTCCTGGCCTATATAACCACGGCGATCTGGTCCGGCTTCGGAATTGCGGTCGTCCTCAGGCGACTGTTCGGTGCGTGGAAGACCCGGTGGGTTCCCCAACTCGTCGTTGTGGTGCTTCTCGGGTTGATCCCGCTGGTGATGATGTATCCCCGGCAAAATGAACATCGGAACCATCTGGTTGAAGACTATACAAGGAACATGTTTGCGTCGTTCGATTCGAATGCCATCGTCATCAGTTACCAGTGGGATTACTGGGTGTCGGCCGCTTACTACGAACAGTTGGTGCGGGGCGATCGCCGCGATGTGGTCGTGATCGACAAAGAGCTTCTCCGGAGGTCCTGGTATTTCCATCAGCTCGAGGTGCGGTTCCCCTGGCTGATCGCGCGCTCGAGAATGGAAGTCGATGCGTTCCTCGTCGAGCTCGACAAATTCGAGCACGACCGCCCGTACAACGGCGCAGTCATCGAAGCCCGGTACGCCGCGATGCTTCGGAGCATCATCGAGAAGAATCTTTCGGATCGTCCGGTTTACGTTTGCCCAGAGATTGAGGCCAGGTATACGGCAGGGTTCCAGCGAGTCCCGACCGGCCTCGCGTTCAGGCTGTATGCGGACACGGTGTTTCACCCGACCTCGAGACCGGAGTTTTATTACAGGCCGTTGGACCGGTCGGGAAGGCTCGAAGATCAGGTCAAGAAGATGTATGCGGATGCGTTTCTTTCGCGGGGGGACTACTACTTCCTGAAGAGGGCAGACAGGGGAGAAGCCGCATGGTCATACGATTCGGCCTTCCAATTCGAGCCGGGAGCGCCGCTTATCGTCGATCGGCTGCGGGTCGTCAGGACTGCCCAAAACGAAAGAATTCCTTGATGTTTTTTGGCGATTTTTCCGTTTCGATAGCACCAATTCCCGTGCCGAGGCAGGATTTCTTCACCCTTCAGTTGACTCTTTCCTGAAATTTGTTAAATTTATTTGCTCCGCTCTTCAACCGTTTGTGATGCCATTGGGGCCTCACACGGGTTTTTTGTGCTTGCTGGCGTAGCTCAATTGGTAGAGCAGCTGATTTGTAATCAGCAGGTTGCGGGTTCGAGTCCCATCGCCAGCTCTTCCACAGGAGAAGACGGTGTTGGACGAACGAGGGGAGGCCACCGATGGTGGCAGACTGCGGACAGGTAGCGAAGCGGTCAAACGCAACAGACTGTAAATCTGTCGGCTCCGGCCTTCGGAGGTTCGAATCCTCCCCTGTCCACTGCTCTACAAACACAATTGTCGATTGTCAGTTGTCAATGGATAATTGACAATCGGGAAGTGCGGGAGTAACTCAGTTGGTAGAGTCACAGCCTTCCAAGCTGTTGGTCGCGGGTTCGAGTCCCGTCTCCCGCTCTCTAAATTTTAAAATTTAGATTTTAGATTTTAAATTTGGGGCTAAGATTTTGCGGAGCGGGAGATCAGAGGAAAGAATTGAAGGAGGACGTATCAGCTCCGACGTGCCGGGAAACCCCAATCCGAATTTTAAAATCTGAAATTTAAGATTTCGTGCTTGCGTAGCTCAGTTGGTAGAGCACTTCCTTGGTAAGGAAGAGGTCACCGGTTCAATCCCGGTCGCAAGCTCTTCACCATCATTCGTTATCACGACTTCGGATGCCGGCCATGCGCGACATTATCACACTCGAATGCACCGACTGCAAAAACCGCAACTACACGACCACCAAGAACAAGAAGAAACAGACCGGCCGCGTCGAATACAAGAAGTTCTGTCGTCGTTGTAACAAGCATACAGTGCACAAGGAGACCCGGTAACCGGGCGGAGCACTGAATGCCGGAGACCTCGCCTGTCCGTGCGATGCGCTCCCGCCGGTACGCCGAAGCGGGTTGGGCATTCAGCCGGGTGACGGAAGGATCCAGGCGATACGTCAGTAGCTCAATTGGTAGAGCAGCGGTCTCCAAAACCGCAGGTTGGGGGTTCGAGTCCCTCCTGACGTGCACAGGTAGTCGGAAGGCAGTGAACCGACAGGAGCGAATGGGTTGGTGAGGAAAAGCGGTTGGGGGTTCGCCGTCCCGCAGAAGCGGGACGAGCCTCGTCCCGACGAAGTCGGGACGGGAGTCCCTCCTGACGTGCACAGGTAGTCGGAAGGCGCTGAACCGATAGGAGCGAATGGGTTGGTGAGGAAAAGCGGTTGGGGGTTCGCCGTCCCGCAGAAGCGGGACGAGCCTCGTCCCGACGAAGTCGGGACGGGAGTCCCTCCTGACGTGCACAGGTAGTCGGAAGGCACTGAACCGACAGGAGCGAATGGGTTGGTGAGGAAAAGCGGTTGGGGGTTCGCCGTCCCGCAGAAGCGGGACGAGCCTCGTCCCGACGAAGTCGGGACGGGAGTCCCTCCTGACGTGCACAGGTAGTCGGAAGGCAGTGAACCGACAGGAGCGAATGGGTTGGTGAGGAAAAGCGGTTGGGGGTTCGCCGTCCCGCAGAAGCGGGACGAGCCTCGTCCCGACGAAGTCGGGACGGGAGTCCCTCCTGACGTGCACAGGTAGTCGGAAGGCAGTGAACCGACAGGAGCGAATGGGTTGGTGAGGAAAAGCGGTTGGGGGTTCGCCGTCCCGCAGAAGCGGGACGAGCCTCGTCCCGACGAAGTCGGGACGGGAGTCCCTCCTGACGTGCAAAGACCAATTGTCACTCGTCAATGGACAGTGAATAATTGACAACGTGAAGAGCCGGACTTAACACGGAAGAGACGCTCATGAAAGAAAAGATCATCAATTTTTTCTCCGATGTGACGAAGGAGATGAAGAAGGTCACCTGGCCGAAGAAGGAAGAGTTGCGTGAGTCCACCGTGATCGTCCTGGTTTCCTGTCTGATCATCGGGGCGTTTGTTTACGCCGTCGACACGATCCTGGTCCTGGTCCTGCAGCAGATCCTCTAACAAAGGAGCGAAGTGGAGAAGAAATGGTATGTGGTCCGGACCTACTCCGGCCATGAAAATAAGGTGAAGGCCTACATCGAGAACGAGGTTGCCCAGGGCGGCCTCGCGGATCGAGTCGGCGCGGTGATCGTTCCGTCGGAAAAGGTGTTCGAAGTGAAGGATGGGAAAAAGAAGAGTCGGACGCGGACATTCTTTCCGGGCTATATCCTTGTCGAGGCAATACTGGACAAGGTGGTCACCCATCTCATCCTGAACACGCCATCCGTTCTCAGTTTTGTCGGGCCGAAAAACGCTCCCGCTCCGCTTCAACCGTCGGAAGTCCGCCGGCTTATCGGCAAGATCGAGGAACGCAAAGATGTTGAAGTCATAGAGGTCCCCTTTAAGATCGGAGAAGCCGTGAAAGTGACCGACGGGCCGTTCAATAACTTCAGCGGCTTCGTCCAGGAAGTGAACGAGGAGAAAATGAAGTTGAAGGTCATGGTCTCCATCTTCGGCAGGAAAACGCCGGTGGAACTGGACTTCAGCCAGGTCGAACTTGAAAAATAACAGCGTTGGATTCAGTCGGAAAGAGAACATCGCATGAAAAAAATCGTCGGTTTCATCAAGCTGCAAATCCCTGCGGGTCAGGCCAATCCTGCTCCGCCCGTGGGGCCCGCCCTGGGGCAAAAGGGCGTGAACATCATGGAGTTCTGCAAGCAGTTCAACGCGCGGACCCAGGCGCAGGCTGGGATGATCATTCCGGTCGTCATCACCGTCTTCTCCGACAAATCGTTCACATTCATCACCAAGACCCCTCCGGCGGCCGTTCTCCTCGCGAAAGCCGCAAAGGTGGAAAAGGGGTCTGCCGAGCCGAACCGGACGAAAGTAGCAAAGGTGACCCGCAAGCAGCTCAAGGAGATTGCCGAGTTGAAAATGCCCGACCTCAACGCGAACGACGTCGAGGCAGCGATGCGGATGGTCGCGGGGACTGCGCGCAGTATGGGCATCACGGTCGAAGGATAGCAAACTCATCACGTGGGAGCGTCAGAATGAGGGCTGGGAGTATGAAGTAGGACGTAGGCAGTAGGAAGAAAGCGAAGCAGGGATGACCCGCACACGTTTTCTTCATACTGCATACTTCCTACGTCCTACTCTCAGTTCTAGCCTGGCACGCCGGAACCACTCATAAGGACTCATCATGAAGCAATCCAAGCGTTTTAAGGCCTCAAGCCAGAAGGTCGACGCCAAGAAGGCCTATACTATAGAAGAAGCCATCGCCAAGGTGAAAGAATCGGCAACGACGAAGTTCACGGAGTCGGTGGATATCGCCGTCGTTCTTGGTGTGGACCCCAAGAAGGCCGACCAGGCCGTCCGGGGGACAGTCGCGCTGCCGCACGGAACGGGCAAGCAGGTTCGCGTGCTGGTGCTTGCAAAGCCGCCGCGTGACGAAGAAGCAAAGGCCGCAGGTGCTGAACATGCCGGACTTGCCGAGTACGTCCAGAAAATCCAGAGCGGATGGGCCGATATCGATGTGATCATCGCGACGCCGGACGTCATGGGAGAAGTCGGAAAACTCGGGAAGGTCCTCGGTCCGCGCGGTTTGATGCCGAACCCCAAGAGCGGAACCGTCACGACCGATGTTGCCAAGGCAGTGAAGGAAGTGAAGGGAGGGAAGATCGAATTCCGGGTCGACAAAGCCGGGATTCTGCACGCCGCGATCGGCAAGGCAAATTTTGAGTCGAAGCAGCTTGTTGAAAATACACAAGCATTCCTCGCAACGGTGATCCGTCTCAAACCGGCCACCGCAAAGGGCACCTATATCAAGAGCATCTCCATGTCGAGCACGATGGGTCCCGGGGTTCACATTGACAAGACCCAGATCGCCGGCCTGGCACATTAAGGTTTACGCACTCTACAACTCATGATCCGTGTTCATTGCCCGGCGGGATATTGAACGGCTCGACCGGGGCTTCTCCCTGAACACACTACGATAGAAAGAACAATGGAACGGTCAAAGAAGGAACAGATCGTCACGGAGGTCGCGGAGATTGTCAGCCGCGCGCAAGGACTGTTCTTTACCGACTTCGCCGGTCTTACGGTGGAAGAGGCGACCGAATTGCGGCGCGAATTTCGCAAGGTCGGCGTCCAGTACAAAGTCGTGAAGAACACCTTCATCCGGAAGGCGCTCGAGAAGAATACCGGCTTCGACGCCGTGTATGATTCTCTCGCGGGTCCGACCGCCGTGGCATTCGCGTTCGACGATCCGGTCGCGCCCGCCAAGGTCATCCAGAAGTTCGCGGACAAGCACAAGAAGCTGTCCCTGAAACTCTGCGTGATCGAGAAGCAGGTGTACGATGGCGGAAGACTGGACGAGCTGGCCAAGATGCCGACACGGAAGGAATTGTTGGCGGCGATTCTTGGAAGCGTCCAGGCCCCGCTCGCCGGCGTGCCGAACGTGTTGCAGGCAGTCATCCGTGACCTTGTCAGCGTCATCGACGAGGTCGGCAAAAAGAAAGCAGCCTAAAAGAGTTTGAACCCTATCCACGAGGAGAATCCAATGTCCGTCGTTGCTGAGATTGTTGAGAAGATCGAGAAGCTTTCGCTGCTGGAAGCGGTGGAGTTGAAGAAAGCCCTGGAAGACAAATTCGGTGTCACGGCAGCCGCCCCCGTCGTCATGGCAGGCGGCATGGCCCCGGCCGCGGGCGCAGCCCCTGCAGTCGAAGAGAAAACCGAATTCACCGTCATGCTAAAAGAAGCGGGTGCGCAGAAGATCAACGTCATCAAGGTCGTCCGCGCCGCCACGGGCCTCGGCCTGAAGGAAGCGAAGGATCTCGTCGATGGCGCGCCGAAGCCCGTGAAGGAAGGCATCCCGAAGGACGAGGCCGAGAAGCTGAAGAAGGAACTCGAAGAAGCCGGAGCGAAAGTCGAACTGAAGTAGCTTGCTCCGTGTGCCGGCCTCCGGTATTCCGCGCCCCTTCCGGGGCGGGGAGAGAGGGGGCCGGGGCGCTGCGGCGGTCAACGCCTCGCGTCATTGACAGTTCAATGAGCATCGAGAATCAGTTCGTTATGATCATCTCCTGGTGATGCCGGCAGGCCGATAATGCGATCCCGTCCGAGGGGCCGTTATCGGCTTGCCGTTTGTATCACGGCGACAATTCTTTTTCACCCGTCATGTGAAGGAGTGGGGTTTGAAGAACCAATCCAAACGGATTTCGTTCGGGAAGATTCCCGACATCATCGACGCTCCGGACCTCCTGAATATCCAGCTGGAGTCCTGGGAGAGTTTCCTGCAGTCTGACGCACCGCCGGCCCGAAGAAGGAACAAGGGGCTGCAGGCGGTGTTCAAAATGAATTTTCCCATCACGGACACGCGGGAGAACTTCCTTCTCGAATTTGTCGAATACTATGTCGAGAAGCCGAAATATTCGGTCCCCGAGTGTGAAGAACGCGGCCTGACGTACGCCGTTCCGGTCAAGGCAAAACTGCGCCTTTCGCAGAAAGCCGAGAACGGGAAGGAGTACGTCAACACCATCGAACAGGACGTGTATCTCGGCAACCTGCCGACGATGACGCACCGGGGGACGTTCATCATCAACGGTGCCGAACGCGTCGTCGTGAGCCAGCTGCATCGCTCGCCGGGCGTCTTTTTCAGCGAGTCGATTCATCCGAACGGCACGCCGATTTATTCTGCGCGCATTATCCCGTTCCGCGGATCGTGGGTTGAGTTCTCGACCGACATCAACAACGTGATGTACGCGTACATCGACCGGAAGAAGAAATTCCCGGTCACGACGCTGCTCCGTGCCCTCGGCTATTCATCGGATGACGAAATCCTCGAGCTCTTCAATCTTGTCGAGGAGATTGACACGGCAAAGGTCGACCTCGACGAATATCAGGGTCGTGTGATCTGCGGCGACGTCGTGGATCGGAAGACCGGTGAAATCTTCCTGAACAAGGACACGGTCCTGGACGAGGAACATATCAAGCTCCTCAAAAAGAAGAATGTGAAGAAGCTCCGCCTCCTCGTCGCCACCGGCAGCGAAGAGTCGGTGATCGCGAAGACCATTTCGAAGGATCAGGTTCGGTCGGAAGAGGATGCGCTGACGGCGATCTACAAGCAACTGCGCTCCGGAGACGCTCCGGATCTGGAAACCGCGAAGACCCTGATCGATCGGCTGTTCTTCAACGAGAAGCGCTACGATCTCGGCGACGTCGGCCGGTATCGCCTGAACAGCAAGCTGAGTCTGGATGTGCCGGTCTCCACCACGACGCTGACGAAGACCGACATCATTGCGATCATCAACTACCTGATCGACCTGCAGCAGAAGAAGCGTTCGGTGGACGATATCGATCACCTTGGCAACCGCCGTGTCCGGACGGTCGGTGAACAGATTGCGCAGCAATTCAACATCGGATTGGCCCGGATGGCGCGGACAATCCGGGAACGGATGAACATCCGGGACAACGAAAACCTGACGCCGCAAGACCTCGTCAACGCGCGGACGATCAGCAGCGTCATCAACGCCTTTTTCGGAACCAATCCGCTGTCGCAGTTCATGGACCAGACGAATCCGCTGGCCGAACTGACCAATAAGCGGCGCATGTCGGCCCTCGGGCCGGGCGGCCTGACGCGGGAACGCGCCGGGTTCGAAGTGCGCGACGTCCATTACACGCATTACGGCCGCCTCTGTCCGATCGAGACGCCGGAAGGTCCGAACATCGGGCTGATCTCGTCGCTCTGCATCCACGCGCGGGTGAACGAATTCGGATTCATCGAGACGCCGTACCGGAAGGTCAAGAACAGCAAGGTCCTCGACGAGATCGAGTACCTGACCGCGGAACAGGAAGACAACTACACGATCGCACAGGCGAACGCTCCGCTTGACACCCGCGGCAATTTCGAGGCGGACCGCGTCAAGGCCCGGGTGAAAGGCGAGTTCCCGGTCGTGAAGCCGGACCAGGTCCAGTATATGGACGTGGCACCGAACCAGATCGTCAGCCCCGCCGCCGGACTGATCCCATTCCTGGAGCATGACGACGCAAACCGCGCCCTGATGGGATCGAACATGCAGCGCCAGTCCGTCCCGCTCCTGCGGCCCGAAGCGCCGCTTGTGGGGACGGGGCTCGAGGAAAAGATCGCGCGCGATGCACGCACGCTGATCGTCGCGGAACGAAACGGGCTCGTGGAGTACGTGGATGCCGACCGGATCGTCGTGGTGTACGACATCGACGAGAGCAGCGTGGAGGCACTCCTTTCGTTCGACGACAAGCGGAGGGTGGAATATCACCTGACGAAATTCTTCCGGACCAACCAGGACACCTGCATCAACCAGAAGGCCGTGGTGAAGCCGGGAGACAAGGTCAAGAAGAGCGACGTTCTCGCGGACGGCGCCGCCACCGAAGGCGGCGAGCTTGCGCTCGGGCGGAATGTCCTGGTGGCCTTCATGCCCTGGAACGGATACAACTTTGAAGACGCTATTATCCTCAGCGAGCGGATCGTTTCGCAGGACGTTTTCACGTCGATCCATATCGAAGAGTTTGAACTCCAGGTCCGCGACACCAAGCGGGGCGAGGAAGAACTGACGCGGGAAATCCCGAACGTCTCCGAAGAAGCAACCAAAGACCTCGACGAGAACGGCATCATCCGCGTCGGCGCGGAGGTGGTGGAAGGCGATATCCTGATCGGGAAGATCACGCCGAAAGGGGAGTCTGATCCGACGCCGGAAGAAAAACTGCTGAAGGCGATTTTCGGGGAGAAAGCGGGCGACGTGAAGGACGCGTCGCTGAAAGCGCCTCCCGGAATGAAGGGCGTCGTGATCGCCACGAAACTGTTCAGCCGCAAAAAGAAGGACGCGGAGTCCAAGCGCGAAGACAAGCGCAGGACCGACGCGCTCGATCGGCAGCGGAGGAAGATCGTTGCAGACCTGCGCGAGCGCCTGATCCGCAAGCTCACCATTCTCCTCGACGGGGAAAAATCCGTGGGCGTCCGCGACACGGACGGGAACATGGTGTTCCGCGCGGGGACGGCGTTCCGGTCCGAGTTGTTCGAAGGGTGTGAGGCCCTCGAAAAGCTCGACGCCACGAACGAGTGGGTGGACGACAAGCGGAAGAACGGCCTGATCATGAAGATCTTCCAGGCCTACATCGCGAAGTCGGACGCCATCGAGGAAGAGTTCAAACACGAAAAGAACAAGGTGCAGCTCGGTGACGAATTGCCTCCGGGCGTTGTCCAGCTTGCGAAGGTCTACGTCGCAAAGAAGCGGAAGCTCTCTGTCGGCGATAAGATGGCCGGCCGACACGGAAACAAAGGCGTCGTGTCGCGCATCGTACCGGTGGCCGACATGCCGTTCCTTCCGGACGGGACCCCGGTGGATATCGTCCTGAACCCGCTTGGCGTGCCTTCCCGCATGAACATCGGTCAGCTCTACGAGACCGCTCTCGGGTGGGCGGCAAAGATCCTCGGTGTGAAGTATGCGTCCCCCATCTTCGATGGAGCAACGTGGGAGGACGTCCAGAAGGAACTCGAGAAGGCGAGCCTGAACCTGCATTCACGCTCGGTGCTGTTTGACGGTCGGACAGGCGAACGGTTTGACCAGGAAGTGACGGTGGGCATCATCTATATGCTGAAACTTTCCCACCTCGTGGACGACAAAATCCACGCGCGTTCGATCGGGCCCTATTCGCTCATCACCCAGCAGCCGCTGGGCGGAAAAGCGCAGTTCGGCGGTCAACGGTTCGGAGAAATGGAGGTGTGGGCCCTGGAAGCCTATGGCGCAGCCCACGTGTTGCAGGAAATCCTGACGGTGAAAAGCGACGACGTCTCGGGCCGGGCAAAGGTCTATGAGGCGATCGTCAAGGGAGACAACCTGCCTGAAGCGAACGTTCCGGAATCGTTCAACGTCCTGATCCGCGAACTCATGGGCCTCGGGCTGGATGTGAAGTTGGACTAACGAAGCATGTCTCGGGAGAGCACAATGGCATTGTTCCATCAACCCAAAGATCAGAAGAAGAACTTCACCAAGATTACGATCAGTCTGGCGTCATCGGACATGATCCTCGCGCGCTCGCACGGCGAGGTCACCAAACCCGAGACGATCAACTATCGGTCGTTCCGCCCGGAAAAGGACGGACTATTTTGCGAGAAGATCTTCGGGCCGACACGCGATTGGGAGTGTCACTGCGGCAAGTATAAGAGAATCCGTTACCGCGGCATCATCTGCGACCGGTGCGGAGTGGAGGTGACCCAAAAGAGCGTGCGTCGCGAACGCATGGGGCACATCGCCCTCGCCGTGCCGATCGTGCATATCTGGTACTTCCGTTCGCTCCCGTCCAAGATCGGCTACATCCTCGGGATGACGACGAAGGACCTCGAACGCATCATCTATTATGAATCGTACGTCGTGATCCATCCGGGGACCAGCGGGTTGAAGTCGGGATCGCTGATTTCGGAAGACCAGTATTTCGAAATCCTCGCGACCCTTCCGGAAAACCACGACGATCTCGAATCGAACGATCCGCGGAAGTTTGTCGCGCAGATCGGCGGCGAGGCCGTCAAAAGCCTCCTCAAGGCGACCGATATCAACAAGACCGCGGAAGAGCTCCGCGAAGTGATCAAGGTCGAGAAATCCGCCCAGAAGAAACTCGAGGCCTTGAAACGCCTCCGCGTCATCGAGGCCTTCCGCGAGCTGGAAGACAGCACGATGAACAAGCCGGAGTGGATGGTGCTGGACATCATCCCCGTCATTCCGCCGGAACTCCGTCCTCTCGTTCCGCTGGAAGGCGGACGGTTCGCGACGTCGGATCTGAACGACCTCTACCGCCGCGTCATCATCCGGAACAACAGGTTGAAACGCCTGATCGACATCAAGGCGCCCGACGTCATCCTCCGCAACGAAAAGCGGATGCTCCAGGAGGCGGTCGACTCGCTGTTCGACAACTCCCGCAGGGTGAACGCCGTCCGGAGCGACAACAATCGCGCCCTGAAGTCGCTGTCCGACATGCTGAAGGGGAAGCAGGGCCGTTTCCGTCAGAACCTGCTCGGCAAGCGTGTGGACTATTCCGGCCGCTCCGTGATCGTGGTCGGACCCGAATTGAAGCTGCACGAATGCGGACTGCCAAAGGACATGGCGGTCGAGCTGTTCAAGCCGTTCATCATCCGCAAGCTCATTGAGCGCGGCGTGGTGAAAACGGTGAAGAGCGCGAAGAAGATGGTGGACAAGAAGGGCCCGGAGGTGTGGGAAATTCTCGAACACATCATCGACGGCCATCCGGTCCTGCTGAACCGCGCGCCAACGCTGCACCGGCTCGGCATCCAGGCGTTCCAGCCCGTGCTGGTGGAAGGCAAAGCGATCCGGATCCACCCGATGGTTTGCACTGCGTTCAACGCGGACTTCGACGGCGACCAGATGGCCGTGCACGTCCCGCTCTCGTTCGACGCCCAGATGGAAGCGCGCATTCTGATGCTCTCCAGCCATAACATCCTTTCTCCCGCCAGCGGAGCGCCGATTGTGACGCCCACGCAGGACCAGGTGCTCGGGTGTTATTACCTGACGAAGTCGAAGCCCGGCGACCTCGGCGACGGCATGCTCTTCGCGTCGACAGAGGAAGCGTTGATCGCGTTCAATCACGGGAAGGTGGGGCTGCACGCACGCATCAAAGTGCGCATTGGGTCCCAGCTCGTGGAGACGACGACCGGCCGCGTGATCTTCAATCAGATTGTGGCGAAAGAGGTCGGGTTCTTCAACGAACTGATGAACAAGAAACGCCTCGTCCAGATCATTGCAACGGTGTTCCGGAGGGTCGGCAATCTGCACACCGCCGAGTTCCTCGACAAGTTGAAGGAGATCGGATTCCGGTATGCGACGTACGGCGGTCTCTCGGTCGGGCTCGACGATGTCATCGTGCCGCGCGAAAAGGAGACGCTCATCAACGCCGCGCAGGCGGAAGTGGACAAGGTAGAAAACCAGTATCTCAACGGCATCATCACCCAGGGCGAGCGCTACAACAAGGTCATCGACCTGTGGACGTCGACCAGCAACAAGGTGGCCGACCGTCTGATGGAAACGTTGCAGCGATCGAAGGATGGGTTCAACTCGCTCTTCATGATGGTGGATTCCGGCGCCCGCGGTTCACGCGAACAGGTTCGCCAGCTTGCAGGCATGCGCGGACTGATGGCCAAACCGCAGAAGAGCCTCTCCGGCGCGACGGGCGAGCTGATCGAAAACCCGATCATCGCCAATTTCCGTGAGGGTCTTTCGATCCTCGAGTACTTTATTTCGACGCACGGCGCGCGAAAGGGTCTGGCGGATACGGCGTTGAAGACCGCCGATGCCGGGTACCTGACGCGCAGGCTGGTCGACGTGGCCCAGGATGCGATCGTGACGATGCAGGATTGCGGAACGATCCGCGGCGTCGTCACCGGCGCGCTGAAAGAAGGGGAAGACGTCAAGGAGCCGCTCGCCGAGCGCATTGTCGGCCGCGTCAGCGTGCACGATGTCGTCGACCCGGTGTCCGGGGAGATTCTCGTCGCCTCCGGTGAGCTGATCGAAGAGGACAAGGCGGAGCGCATCGCCGAGACGTCGATCGAAACAGTGGAAATCCGATCGGTGCTGACATGCGAGGCGAAACGCGGTGTGTGCGCCCTCTGTTACGGCCGGAATCTGACAACCGGCAAGCTGATCCAGCCGGGCGAAACGGTCGGGATCATCGCCGCGCAATCCATCGGCGAACCGGGCACGCAGCTGACCCTGCGGACGTTTCACACGGGAGGCACGGCGAGCCGTATCGCGTCGCAATCCGACGTCCGGGCGAAATTCGACGGGCGCATCCAATACGAGAACCTCAAAGTCCTGGCGGTGCCGACCGACGACGGAACCAAAGCCATCGTCTCCGGCCGCAGCGGCGTGATCAATATTCTTGACCACGACAATCGGGTGTTGACACGGTATGATGTCCCGTACGGCGCGTTGCTCATGGCGGAGGATGAGTCCCCCATTGCGAAAAACACCACCATTTATGAGTGGGACCCGTACAATGCGGTCATCGTGTCCGAGCGCTCGGGAAAGGTGAAGTATCACGATCTTGTCGAGAACCTCACCTACCGGGAGATCGACGACGAACAGACCGGCCACATCCAGAAGGTCGTCATCGACTCCCGCGACCGCACCCGTGCGCCGTCGATCGAGATCTTCGACAAGCAGAACGAGCGTGTCGGGTCCTATATCATTCCGACGCGGGCACACATTGCGGTCAACGACGGCCAGCACATCGAGGCCGGGACCATTGTCGCGCGTATCCCGCGCGATACCGGCCGCACGCGTGACATCACCGGCGGTCTGCCGAGAGTGACAGAGCTGTTCGAAGCCCGGAGCCCCGCGGATCCCGCGATCGTTTCGGAAATCGACGGCCTGGTGCATTTCGGCGCGCCGCGCCGTGGTCACCGCGACGTCGTTGTGAAAAGTCATGATGAATCGTACGAAAAGCACTATCCGATTCCGCTCGGCAAGCATGTCCTCGTGCAGGAAGGCGATACCATCCGGGCCGGCGAACGGCTCTCGGACGGTGCGATCAATCCGCACGACGTGCTGCGCATCAAGGGCGTCGGAGCGGTGCAGGAGTACCTGGTCAATGAGATTCAGGAAGTCTACCGGATCCAGGGTGTGAAGATCAACGACAAACACATCGAGATCATCGTCCGACAGATGATGCAGAAGGTCAAGATCGTCGATTCGGGCGACACGCGGTTCCTTGAAGGGGACTTCGTCGACAAGCTCCGTCTGGAAGAAGAGAACGACGGGTTGCGCGACAAGATTTTTGTCGAGAACAAGGGCGACTCGAAATTCAAGAACGGGACCCTGAATTCCCGGCGAAGGGTGACGGAAGTCGACGGCGATCTCGGCAAGCGCGGGAAGAAACGCGTGATCTTCCGGGAGGCGAAAGCGGCGACGTCGGAGCCGGTGCTGCTCGGGATCACCACGGCCGCGCTTTCGACGGACAGTTTTATCTCCGCAGCCTCGTTCCAGGAGACCACGAAGGTCCTGACCGACGCGGCCATCGAGGCGAAAGTCGATTCGCTTCTCGGCTTGAAGGAAAACGTGATCATGGGTCATCTCATCCCTGCCGGGACCGGACTGAAGCATTTCCGGAATATCATGCTGGTCACCACCGGAGCGGCAGAAACGGTTGAAGGGGCCGGACAGCCCGAGAAGAGCGGGACCCGCACTGCTCTGCAGGCGGCGGAAGACGTCAACGATTAATCCGTACACATTCCACAGGCGCTGGGGCCGGCCATCCACCTACCGGGGCCGGCCCCATCCTGTGCGCAATACCCGGCCACGCGCCTCGAAAAGTTCGTTTTCTTGACATTATATTTTTTCTTTCGTACATTAAAAGGCTATTTGAGACTTTCCAAACCTCCAGCGCAAGGGAGCATTACGTGCCAACGATCAACCAACTGGTCCGGAACAGCCGGCATGCGGTGACTTACAAAAGTAAGGCGCCGGCGATGGCGGGGTGTCCTCAGAAACGCGGCGTCTGCACGCGCGTCTATACGACCACGCCGAAGAAGCCGAATTCCGCTCTTCGCAAAGTCGCCCGCGTCCGGCTCACCAACGGCATCGAAGTCACGGCCTACATTCCCGGTGAAGGGCACAACCTGCAGGAGCACTCGATCGTGATGATCCGGGGCGGCCGCGTGAAGGATCTTCCCGGCGTCCGGTATCATATCATCCGCGGAACGCTGGATACGGCAGGCGTCGCCGACCGGAAACAAGGACGGTCAAAGTACGGCGCGAAGAAGGCAAAGTCATAATCCTACGCAAAGGTCTCCGTGAGAAAGAAACGAGCTTCTAGACGATATACCCTTCCCGATCCGAAGTACGGGGATGTCCTGGTGTCGGAATTCGTGAACAACCTTCTGAAAGAAGGGAAGAAGCACCTTGCGCGGGGAATCCTGTACAAGGCGCTGGCCCTGATCGAGGAACGCGGAAAACCGAGCGGTCTCGAAGTGTTCAAAAAGGCCGTCCAGAACACCCGCCCAATGCTCGAAGTCAAGGCTCGTCGCGTCGGCGGCGCCACGTATCAGGTGCCGACGGAAGTGCGCGGCGATCGAAGCACCGCCCTGGCGATCCGGTGGCTGTTGACCTACGCCAACGATCGGAAAGAAAAGTCGATGTCCGAGAAGCTCGCCTCCGAGTTTATCGCAGCGGCGAACGGCGAAGGGAATGCAATCAAGAAAAAGGAAGACACTCACCGCATGGCGGAAGCCAACAAGGCGTTCGCCCATTTCCGGTGGTAATAGACATTGAAGGGATGATGTAGGGACGTATGGCCAGACAGTATCCGCTCGATCGGACACGAAATATCGGAATCAGCGCGCACATCGACGCCGGCAAAACGACGACGACGGAGCGCATCCTCTTCTATACCGGCGTTGTGCACCGCATGGGGGAAGTCCATGAAGGTGCGGCGACCATGGATTGGATGGAGCAGGAGAAAGAGCGCGGCATCACGATCACCTCGGCCGCGACTACCTGTTTCTGGAAAAATCACCGGGTCAATATCATTGACACCCCCGGCCACGTCGATTTCACCGCCGAAGTCGAGCGGTCCCTGCGCGTCCTCGACGGCGCCATTGCGCTCTTCTGCTCGGTGGGCGGCGTCGAACCGCAATCGGAAACCGTCTGGCGTCAGATGGACAAGTATGGCGTGCCGCGGATCGCGTTCGTCAACAAGATGGACAGGATCGGTGCGGACTTCCTCGGTGTCGTACAGATGATGAAGGACCGCCTCTCCACGAACGCGGTTCCGATCCAGATCCCGGTGGGGGAGGGTGATCTCTTCACCGGCATCATCGATCTGGTGACGATGAAGGCGTACATGTACCGCGAGTCGACGCTCGGGACCGAGTGGGACGAGATCGAGATTCCCCACAGCATGCAGGCGAAGGCGAAAGAATTCCGGACGAAGATGCTCGAGGCCGTCGCCGACGAGGACGATTCGCTGCTCGAGAAATATCTTGAGGGCAAGGAGATCACACCGAAGGAAGTCATGGCGGTCCTCCGCCGGGCGTGCCTCAAGGTGAGCATCATCCCGGTCCTGTGCGGCTCGTCCTTCAAGAACAAGGGCGTGCAGATGTTGCTCGATGCGGTGATCGACTATCTGCCGTCGCCGCTCGATCTGAACGATGGAAAGATCCGCGGTCACCATCAAAACATGAAGGACGAGGTGTACCGCGCCGTCGACGACTCGAAGCCGTTCGCTGCGCTGGCATTCAAGATCATGACCGACCCGTTCGTCGGGCGGCTCACGTATCTGCGCGTTTATTCGGGGACCCTGGAGAAGGGTTCTTACGTCTACAACGTGGTGTCCGACCGGAAGGAACGCATCAGCAGGATCCTCCGGATGCACGCGAACATGCGGGAAGACGTCGAAGAGTCGTACGCGGGTGACATCATCGCCGTCGTCGGGCTCAAGCACACGCGGACCGGCGACACGTTGTGTGACGAGAAGGACCCGATCGTTCTTGAGAAGATGACCTTCCCGGAACCCGTGATCCACGTGGCAATCGAGCCGAAGACGAAGGTCGACGAAGAGAAGATGGCTGAGGCCCTGACCAAGCTGACCGAGGAAGATCCGACGCTGCGCGTGTCCACGAACGAAGAGACCGGGCAGACGATCATCAGCGGGATGGGCGAGCTGCACCTCGAGATCGTCGTCGACAGGATGAAGCGCGAATTCAAGGTGGAAGCCAACATCGGCAAACCGCAGGTTGCGTACAAAGAGAGCATCAAGAAGAAAGTCCAGCAGCAGGGAAAGTTCGTTCGCCAGTCGGGCGGGCATGGGCAGTATGGCGATGTCTGGATCGAAGTGGAGCCGAACGAAAAAGGCAAAGGGTTTGTGTTCGAGAACGACATCGTCGGCGGCGTGATCCCGAAGGAATACATCAAGCCGGTGGAAGCAGGGATAGTCGAGGCGATGCGGAACGGCGTCCTGGCAGGGTATCCGGTCGAGGATGTCAAGGTCCGGCTTTTCGACGGCTCGTTTCACGAGGTCGACTCCTCGGAGATGGCGTTCAAGGTCGCGGGCTCGATTGCGTTCAAGGATGCCGCGCGAAAGGCGAACCCGGTGCTCCTCGAGCCGATCATGGCCGTCGAGGTGGTGACGCCGGAAGAGTATATGGGCGACGTCATGGGCGACCTGAACTCCCGGAGAGGGAAGATCGAGGGGATGAACCCGCGGAAGGACGCGCAGGTGATCAAGGCCGGCGTTCCCTTGTCGGAGATGTTCGGGTATTCGACCATTCTCCGGTCCATGACCCAGGGGCGGGCGATTTACAGCATGGAGCTCTCGCATTACGATGAGGTCCCGCGGAGTGTCGCGGACCAGATCATTGAAAAGGTCAAAGGGAAACAGGCCGGCGCGGCGTAACGGTTTCCCGTTCGTGTTCACATCATCCCCGTATTGAGAGGAGTAGACCAATGGCAAAAGAGAAGTTCACGCGTGATAAACCTCACCTCAATGTCGGCACCATCGGCCACGTCGATCATGGCAAGACCACGCTGACGGCGGCGATTACCATGGTTCTGGCGAAGAAAGGCTTGTCAACGGTCCGGACGTTCGACAGCATCGACAATGCACCGGAAGAGCGTGAGCGCGGAATTACGATTGCCACGGCACACGTCGAGTATTCGACGGCGAAACGCCACTACGCCCACGTCGATTGCCCGGGTCACGCCGATTATGTGAAAAACATGATCACCGGCGCAGCGCAGATGGACGGCGCGATTCTCGTGGTCGCCGCGACCGACGGTCCGATGCCTCAGACCCGTGAGCACATTCTTCTTGCCCGCCAAGTCGGCGTGCCGAAGATCGTGGTGTTCATGAACAAGGTTGACGCGGTGGACGATCCTGAGTTGCTGGATCTGGTGGAATTGGAGCTCCGCGAACTCCTGACGAAGTACGAGTTTCCCGGGAACGAGACCCCGATCATTCGTGGAAGCGCATTGAAGGCGATGGAACAGGCGATCAAGCCGGAAGTTTCTCCCGACGATCCCGCGTTCAAATGCATCTACGAACTGATGGACGCGGTCGACACCTACTTCCCCATTCCGCAGCGTGAGACCGACAAGCCGTTCCTGATGCCGGTGGAAGACGTCTTTTCCATCACCGGCCGCGGCACGGTCGGCACGGGTCGTGTCGAGCGCGGCAAGGCGAAGGTGGGCGACGAAGTGGAGGTCATCGGTCTCGGCGCGCACAAGAAGACGGTGATTACCGGCGCCGAAATGTTCCGCAAGGAACTCGAGGAGGTGCAGGCGGGCGACAACGCCGGGCTGCTGCTCCGCGGGATCGACAAGAATGAACTCGAGCGCGGCATGGTCGTCGCGAAACCGGGAAGCATCACCCCGCACAAGAAGTTCAACGCACAGGTGTACGTTCTGAAGAAGGAAGAGGGCGGACGGCATACGCCGTTCATCAACGGCTATCGCCCGCAGTTCTACTTCCGCACGACGGACGTCACCGGCGTCGCCAACCTCCCGCAGGGGGTGGACATGGTGATGCCGGGCGATAACGTCGACGGCCTGGTCGTGGAATTGATCACACCCATCGCGATGGAAGAGAAGCTGCGCTTCGCCATCCGCGAAGGTGGTCGCACGGTCGGTTCGGGCGTCGTGACCAAGATTCTCGAATAACAAAGCAGGTCTCCCTCCGGAGCATGCTCCGGAGGGAGAAACGTGTTCGATTAATCGGAGTAACTCTACACGTGGCCGGACAGAAGATTCGCATCAAACTGAAATCGTACGATCACAACCTGATCGACAAGTCCGCGGAAAAGATCATCAAGACTGTGAAGTCGACAGGCGCTGTGGTTTCCGGCCCGATTCCGTTGCCCACGAAGCGTACGGTGTATACTGTGCTTCGTTCTCCTCATGTCGATAAGAAGTCGAGGGAGCAGTTCGAGACCCGCGCGCACAAGCGGCTGATCGATATCCTCAATTCGACAAACAGGACGATCGACTCCCTGATGAAACTCGATCTCCCCGCGGGAGTCGACGTCGAGATCAAGGTCTAACCCATACCTTTGATTCGGGTGGATGCCTCAGGCCGGAATGCGATATGCCGGCCGTGAGGATGAAACGGCATCGGGTGCATGCGACCGGGAACTGCGTCGCATGAGGATGTGCATTCTTACATGGACGATGGTATGACAGGACTACTCGGGAAAAAAATCGGGATGACCAGCATCTTTGACGAGACTGGCCAGGTCATCCCCTGCACGGTCATCGAGGCGGGTCCCTGCTTCGTAACCCAGGTCAAGACGAAAGAGCGCGACGGATACACGTCGGTGCAGCTCGGCTTCGAAGAGAAGAAAGAACGCCTGGTCGGGAAGCCGCTGCAGGGCCACTTCAAGAGCGCGGGCACCAAGCCGCTTCGCTTCGTGCGGGAGTTCCGCCTGGATACCGGCGCGGAGTTTCAGCCGGGACAGGAGTTGCGCGTGGATTCGGTGTTCACCAAGGGCGATGTCGTCTCGGTGATCGGCACATCGAAAGGGCGCGGGTTTCAGGGCGTCGTGAAGCGCCACCATTTCGGCGGAGGATTCCGGACGCACGGACAAAGCGACCGGGAACGCGCGCCGGGTTCGATCGGCTCATCGTCCTACCCCTCGCGGGTGTTCAAGGGGATGCGCATGGCGGGCAGGATGGGCGGGACGCGGATCACGGTGCGCAACCTGAGGGTTGTCGGCGTCATCGCTGACTCCAACATTCTCCTCGTCAAAGGATCGATCCCTGGAGCGGTGAACGGGTTCGTGGAAATCCACAAACTTAAAGCGTAACAATCAGAGAACGCGGCGATGGAACTCGAAGTCTATCGAAAAGACGGTACCAAAAGCGGTGAGACCGTAAAGCTCTCCGCCGACATCTTCGGCATCGAACCGAACGAACCTGTCCTCCACCGGGCGGTCCGCGTCTATCTTGACAATCAGCGGCAGGGGACGTCGAAAGTGAAGACGCGCGAAGAAGTGCGCGGCGGCGGAAAGAAGCCGTTCAAACAGAAGCACACCGGCATGGCCCGTCAGGGCTCCAGCCGTTCGCCGGTGATGGTCGGCGGCGGATCGATCTTCGGACCGAAACCCCGGAACTATCAGAACACGCTCCCGGCAGGAATGCATCGCCTCGCGCGGAAGTCCGCCCTTTCCGTGAAGGCAAAAGAGGGACAGATCCGGGTCGTCGAGGATTTCTCGTTCGATGCGCCGAAGACCAGCGGCATGGCCACCGTCCTGCGCGCGCTCGGGCTCGACGCGACCAAGACCCTCCTCCTGACGCCGAAGAGCGATGTCAATGTGGTGAAGTCCGGCCGGAACATCCCCGTGCTCTCGGTGATGGTCGCCGACAAGGCGTCGACCTACGACTTTCTGAACAACGCGATGCTCCTGATCCAGAAGAGCGCGGTCGAAGTGCTCGAGAACACCTTCAAGAACACAATCGATGGGAAGAGATCATGACCGGCATTTTGCGACGCCCGATCGTCACCGAAAAAATGACGGTGCTTCAGGAGAAGGGGCACTACGCATTTGAAGTCGCCCCGTCCGCCAACAAGATCGACATCGCGAAGGCGGTGGAAAAGAAATTCAATGTTACGGTCCTGAGCGTTCGTACGCAGCGCCTCAAGGGAAAAATGAAGTCGCAGATGACGAAGAAGGGAAGGTTCCCCGGCCGCACATCGTCCTGGAAGAAGGCGATCGTGCGTCTGAAGGAAGGTGACCAGATCCAGTTCTTCGAGAACGTCTGATTCGGACCGGCATACACGAGCGCAGGATACTACGACCATGGCGATACGCAAATTCAAACCAACGACACCGGGCACCCGATGGATGTCGGTCTCGGCGTTCGACGAAATTACGAAGAGCCGTCCGGAGAAACGCCTGCTCGAACCGCTTCACGGGTCGGGCGGCAGGAACAACACCGGGCGGGTAACCTCGCGCCATCGCGGCGGGGGCCACAAGCGGTTCTACCGTATCATTGATTTCAAGCGGAACAAAGACGGCATGGACGCGCGGGTCTCCGCGATCGAGTACGACCCGAACCGCACGTGCCGGATCGCACTCCTCCAGTATTCGGACGGCGAACGCCGCTATATCATCGCGCCGACGGGCATCGTGGTCGGCGACGTCCTGCGCTCCGGCAGTGATGCAGAAATCAAGCCGGGAAATACCATGCCGCTCGGGAACATCCCGGCCGGCACGTTCATCCACGGAATCGAAATGCGGCCGGGGAAAGGCGCGCAGATTGCGCGCAGCGCGGGGATGAGTGTGCAGCTCATGGCGAAGGAAGGCAAGTTCGCCCAGTTGCGCCTCCCCTCGGGCGAAATCCGAAATTTCCCGCTCGAGTGCCGTGCGACCATCGGCACCGTCGGGAACAGCGATCATGAAAACATCAGCATCGGCAAGGCCGGACGGTCACGCTGGCTGGGGATCCGCCCGCAATCACGCGGCGTGGTCATGAACCCGGTCGATCACCCGCACGGCGGCGGAGAGGGAAAGTCTCCCCAGGGGAATCCCCACCCGGTTTCACCATGGGGATGGCACACGAAGGGGAAGAAAACCCGGTCGCATAAGAAGCCATCCGGCAAGTTCATCGTGAAACGGAGAAAGTAAACGGCTATGGCACGCTCGCTCAAAAAAGGTCCGTTTGTCAGCGTGAAGCTTTCGGCCAAAGTGGCCCAGCTCAACAAATCGAACCAGAAGAAAGTGATCAAAACCTGGTCACGGGCTTCGACGATCACGCCGGACTTTGTCGGCCATACGTTTGCCGTGCACAACGGGAACAAGTTCATCCCAGTGTATGTGCACGAAGGCATGGTCGGGCACAAGCTTGGGGAATTCGCGCCGACGCGGAATTTCCGCACGCATCCCGGAATCAAGAAAGAAGAAACCACCACGGCGGCGTGATCCGCGCAACCGAAGGATGAATGTCATGGAAGCACGAGCAATCAACCGATATGTTGGAACATCGCCGCGCAAGATGCGCCTGGTGATCGATCTGATCCGCGGGAAGCGCGTCGACGAAGCCCTGCATATCCTCCATTTTTCACCGAAGTCCGCATCGAAGGTCGCGGAGAAGGTGCTGCGCTCCGCCGTCTCGAATCTCCAGAACCAGGACGAGGGCGGGCGCGTCGACCCCGAAGATATGCTGGTGAAGCGGGTCACGGTCGACGAGGGCATGACCATGAAGCGGATCAGCCCGGCCCCGATGGGCCGAGCGTTCAGAATCCGTAAACGCTCGAATCACATCACCGTCGTCGTCGAGGCGGTTGCACCAAAGAAGGACGTGAGCGCCCGCACGACGAAGGCACGGGGGAAGACGACAACGACAGCGAAATCAGCGCCGGCGGAAACGAAACCTGCCGCCACAACGCCTGAAAAGAAGTAACGAATCCGTTAGGAGGAATTTTGGGACAAAAAGCACATCCGGTGGGGCTCCGCCTCGGTATCATCCGATCCTGGGACTCGAATTGGTACGATGAGAAATCGTTTGCCGTAAAGCTGTCGGAAGATATGACGATCCGCAAGTACGTGCGCAGCAGGCTCAAGAAGGCCGGGATCGCGCGGATCGTCATCGAGCGGACGCCGAAGCGTGTCGTGATCACCATCAACACTTCGCGCCCCGGCATTGTGATCGGGAGAAGCGGAAAGGAAATTTCGCTTCTCGAAGAAGAGCTGAAGAAGATCACGAACACGGATGTCAAGATCATGATCAACGAGATCAAGCGTCCCGAGCTGGACGCCTATCTCGTCGCCGAGAACATCGCGCAGCAGCTCGAAGGACGAATCGCGTTCCGCCGGGCAATGAAGAATGCGATCACCGCTGCGATGCGGATGGGTGCCGAAGGCGTGCGTGTGATGACGAGCGGGCGGCTCGGCGGCGCGGAAATCGCCCGTCGGGAGCAGTACAAGGAAGGACGCATCCCGTTGCATACGCTCCGGGCCGATATCGACTATGCGACCGCAACCGCGCGGACCGTGTACGGAGCGATCGGGGTGAAGGTATGGATCTGCAAGGGCGAAGTGCTCGATACCCGGGCGGCATTGCAGCAGCACCAGAGCCAGCCCTCACGGCGCGCGTCATAATTTGAACGAGGACCCTGCACCATGTTGATGCCCAAGAGAGTGAAATACCGCAAAGCCCAGCGCGGCCGCATGCGTGGAAAGGCGACACGCGGCGCACTGATTGCATTCGGTGACTATGGATTGAAGGCCCTCGAGCCGGGATGGATCACGCAGCGACAGATCGAGGCGGCCCGCGTCACGCTGACGCGCATGATGAAACGTGAAGGCCGGATCTGGATCAGGATTTTCCCCGACAAGCCGGTGACCAAGAAGCCGGCGGAAACCCGCATGGGAAAAGGAAAGGGCGCACCGGAGTACTGGGTGGCCGTCGTGAAACCCGGCCGCGTGATGTTCGAAGTCGGCGGCACGAGCAAAGCAACTGCCCTCGAAGCGTTGCGGCTCGCGTCCCACAAACTCCCGGTCAAGACGAAAGTGAGCTCGCGGACGGACATGGAGCAAACCTGAGAAGGGGGGATGGGGAGAACGGGAGAGGGGGAGACAGATCGTCAATGGCCAGTAGCCCGTTGAAACTTCCTGTTCCTTAGTCCCTAATTCCTGTCGCCCCTGCCGGCAGGCAGGTGAAGCCTAAGTACGTGTTGTGAAACAAGGAACGTTCAATGAAGACCACCGAAATACGCCAGCTGGCGCTGGATGAATTGAAGAAGCGATTGGCGGACGAGGAAGAAAATCTTTCCAATCTTCGGTTCCAGTTATCGACGCGTCAACTGGACAGCCCCATTCGCGTGCGGACCGTCCGGCGCGACATTGCGCGCCTCAAGACGATGATCCAGCTGAACCAGAACGACACGGCCGGGGCGCCCCCGGCAGCGAGTCCTGTGCCTGCCGCGGCGGACACGGCGAAGAAACCCGAGACGACGGAGACCAAGGCATCATGACCGACGCAGCCGTACAAGCGCAACCAGCCCGGACGACTCTTCGCAAGACCCGTGTCGGGAAAGTCGTCAGCAACAAAATGAGCAAGAGCATCCTGGTGGAAGTCGAACGCCGGGTTCCCCACAAGCTCTACAGGAAGTATTTCAAGCGGACCTCGCGGTTGATGGCCCACGATGAGAAGGGCGAAGCGGGCATCGGGGATACCGTCCGCGTGATGGAAACGCGGCCGATGAGCAAACTGAAACGCTGGCGCCTTGTCGAAATCGTGCAAAAGGCGAAGTAACACCGTCGACGATGGAGTAAGCTATGATCCAGGAAGAAACGAATCTCGTCGTTGCCGATAATTCCGGCGCGAAAAAAGTGCGGTGCATCCGCGTGCTCGGCGGTTCCGACCGCCGCTACGCCGGTCTCGGCGATCTGGTGATCGTCGCAGTGAAGTCCGCGATCCCGGGCGCCGCCGTGAAGAAAGGCGACGTCGCGAAAGCGGTGATCGTCCGGACGAAAAAGGAGACGCGCCGCAAAGACGGGTCCTTTATTCGGTTCGACGAGAACGCCGCCGTGCTGATCAATGACGCCGGGGAACCACGGGGCAGCCGCATTTTTGGCCCGGTCGCGCGCGAACTCCGCGAGAAGCAGTACATGAAGATCGTTTCCTTAGCACCGGAAGTGCTCTAACCTGCAGGAACAGCAATGAAGATCCGGAAAAATGACACCGTAATCGTGATCTCCGGCAACGCCCGCGGCAAGAAGGGGAAAGTCCTCAAGGTTTTCCCGGACCGCCTGCGGATCATCGTTGAAGGGGTGAACATCATCAAGCGGCATACGCGGCCGAATCAGCGCAACCCGCAGGGCGGCATCGTGCAGCGCGAAGAGAGCATCCACGTTTCCAACGTCATGCTGCTGGACCCCAAATCGGGCGAGCCGACGCGCGTTGGAGCGAAGGTGGTAAGGGATGAAACGACGGGGCGCACGCGCCGTCTCCGTGTCGCAAAGAGCAGCGGCGAAACGGTTTAACCTCAACGTACGGACGAATCTGGCATGAGCGAAGAGAAACCCAAAAAGCAGACTCCGGCCCCCGCGAAAGCGAAGGGGACCGGCGGAGGAAAGAAAGGCGACGCAGCTCCGGCACAGGCACCGCGACAAAGCGGGAAGCGGGAAAAAGTCGTCGCACGACTCTCGCAGACCTATCCCCGCGAAGTCATCCCTGCCATGATGAAGCGATTCAATTATACGAACGTCATGCAGGTGCCGAGACTGGAAAAGGTCTGCATCAATATCGGTGTCGGTCAGGCGACGCAGGACCCGAAGCTGGTCGAAGCCGCCGCGCGCGACCTCGAAGCGATCACCGGACAGAAAGCCGTCATCACCCGGGCGAAGAAATCCATCTCCAACTTCCACCTCCGGGAAAAGATGCCGATCGGATGCCGTGTGACGCTGCGCCGGGCGATCATGTACGAGTTCCTCGACCGGTTCATCAGCATCTCCGTTCCCCGTATCCGCGACTTCCGCGGGCTCTCGGACAAGTCGTTCGACGGCCGGGGCAACTACACGCTCGGGATCAAGGAACACACGGTGTTTCCGGAGATCGATGTGGACAAGATTACAAAGATCTTCGGGATGGACATCACGTTTGTGACGACGGCCAGGACGGATCAGGAGGCATACGAGCTCCTGAAGGCGTTCGGCATGCCGTTCGTGAAGAGACAGGAAGTGCTGGAAACACCCAAGAAGAATTAAGAATCAAGAATTCAGAATTCCGAAGGCTCGTTATGGCTAAGACAAGTTCAAAAGCACGCCAGTTGAAGCGCGAAAAGCTTGTGGCAAAGTATGCGGCGCTGCGGAAGGAATTGAAGGAGAAGGGGGATTTTGAGGGTCTGCAGAAACTGCCGCGGAACAGCAGTCCGAGCAGGCTCCATCACCGCTGCTCGGTGAGCGGCAGGCCGCGCGGGTATATGCGCAAGTTCGGCCTGTCCCGCATCGCCTTTCGCGAATTGGCGCTTGACGGGAAGATCCCGGGCGTCACCAAGGCCAGTTGGTAACATTATAGACTCTCGATCGCAGAAGCAGGAGTTCGCATGACTATGACCGACCCCGTCGCCGACTATCTTACGCGGCTGCGGAATGCAATTCAGGCAGGACACAAGAAAGTCGATGTCCCTTCGTCCAATCTGAAACGGAGCATCACCAAACTGCTGGTGGAACAGAAATTCCTCAGCGGGTACACCGAGGTGAAGGAATCCGCTCAGGCGACGTTGAAGATTCAGCTCAAGTATCATGACGGCCAAGCCGTCATCTCAGGACTGAAGCGTATCAGTACGCCCGGCCTGAGGAAGTATGTCCCCGCAGGCGAGATCCCGAGGGTCCTCGGAGGACTCGGCATCGCGATCATCTCGACGTCCAGGGGATTGATGAGCGATCGCCAGGCGCGCGAAGCCCATGTCGGCGGCGAAGTCGTCTGCGAAATCTGGTAACGGGTACACAGCAAGGAGAACAGTCGCCGTGTCACGAGTCGGCAGAAAACCGATCCCCATCGAAAAGGGGGTCAAGGTCCAAATCAAGGGTAAAGCGATCACGGTCGCCGGTCCCAAAGGCGAGCTCGGTGCAGAAGTGCATCGCGCGATCCAGCTGGAAGTCAAGGACAATCAGATCGTCGTCGGACGGTCGAGCGACCTGAAGTCGGAACGGGCCCTGCACGGCCTGTGGCGCGCCCTGATCCAGAACATGGTCAAAGGGGTGACCGAGGGCTTCTACAAGAAACTGGAGCTCGTCGGGGTCGGGTACCGTGCGGAGATGAAAGGGAAGAAGCTCCAGCTGGCACTGGGATTCTCCCACCCGATTCTGTTCGCTCCGCCGGACAGCATCAAGATCGAAGCGCCGACACAAACGAATATCACCATCAGCGGAATCGATAAGCAACTGGTCGGCCAGGTCGCAGCCAAGATCCGCTCGTTCCGTCCACCCGAGCCGTACAAGGGGAAGGGCGTCAAGTATGAAGGGGAGTTCATCCGCCGCAAGGCCGGCAAGGCCGCAGCTGCCAGCGGAGCAAAAGCTTAATCTCTGACGGGTACCATACGCCATGATTACAAAGAGTCGAGTTGCAAACCGGAAGCGCATCAAGCACCACATTCGCCTGGAGATGGCGGGTACAGCGGAGCGGCCCCGGTTGACGGTTTTCAGGAGTCTGAAACACGTCTATGCCCAGGTTGTGGACGACGCTTCGGGCAAGACGCTGGTCGCGGTGTCGGACCTTTCAAAAGCCGCCCGCGAGGACTTCAAGGAGGCCAAAGGGCAGATCGCCATCGGCAAACGCGTCGGGAAGCTTGTCGCGGCTGCGGCTTCGCAAAAGGGAATCACCACCGTGGTGTTTGACCGCAACGGCTATCTCTACCACGGGGTGGTGAAGGCCCTGGCCGAGGGAGCTCGCGAGGGCGGGTTGAAGTTCTGACACACGACGCTGAGCGGAGAACGCCCGAACATCGAACGTATTGTCGGGTCGTCTAATGGCAGGACAGCGGCCTTTGGAGCCGTTAGTAGAGGTTCGACTCCTCTCCCGACAGCGAGAAAACGACGTAACGACAAACGCATTCTGAGGGACTATCGTGGCTCGAATCAAGGCAAGTGAACTTGAACTGAAGGACAAACTCGTCCACATCAACCGCGTCGCGAAGGTGGTGAAGGGCGGCCGTCGGTTCAGCTTCAACGCCATCGTGGTGGTCGGTGATGGCAACGGGCATGTCGGGGTCGGCCTGGGAAAGGCGAACGAGGTGGCCGATGCCATCGCGAAAGGGGTTGACGACGCGAAGAAGAACGTCGTCATGGTTCCGATCGTCAAAGGAACCATCCCGCATGCGGTGATCGGGAAGTACGGTGCCGGCAAAGTGATGCTCAAGCCGGCGTCGCCCGGGACAGGGTTGATCGCGGGCGGCGGGGTCCGCGCTGTGCTCGAGTCGGCGGGTGTGCGTGATGTTCTGACGAAGTCCATCGGCTCATCCAATCCCCACAACGCCGTCAAGGCGACGATGGCGGCGTTGCTCAGCCTCGTGGATGCGAAATCGATGGCCGATCGGCGCGAGATGCGCATGAGCGAACTGTTCGGGCCCGCCCGGGCGACACGGTCAGACGGGTCCGCTGCGAAACCGCAGCCGACCAATTGAGGAGAACACTTTCCATGGCCAAGAAGATCAAGATTACCCAGGTGCGGAGCGTCATCGATCAGATCGCACCGCAGAAAAGGACCATCGAAGCGCTCGGCCTCGGTCGGCCGAACTGGTCCGTCGTCAAAAGTGATACGCCGCAGGTCCGCGGCATGATTCAGAAAGTCTTCCACCTCGTGAAGGTGGAGGAAGTCGATTCACCGGTCAAGCATTAAGGGCAGAACATGGCGAAGGATATTCTCAGCACACTGAAGCCGGCGGTCGGCGCGACGAGAAAGCCGAAGCGGATCGGCAGGGGGCAGGGATCGGGACATGGCGGGACCTCGACGCGGGGCCACAAGGGAGCGGGGTCGCGCTCCGGCAGCGGAACCCGCGCCTGGTTTGAAGGCGGCCAAATGCCGCTCGTCCGACGGCTTCCCAAACGCGGCTTCTTCAGCCCGTTCCGTCAGGAATCCCAGATTGTGAATGTGGAGTCGTTGAACAAGCTTGCGGAAGACGGCAGACTCCAGGGGGGCGTGGTGACCCCGGAGATTCTCGCGAAGCTCGGCGTGGTCCGGAAGGCCGGCGTGGCGGTGAAGATCCTCGGCAACGGTGAGCTGAAGGCGAAACTCGACGTCAGCGCACATGCGTTCAGCAAGTCGGCCATTGAAAAAATCGAAAAGGCCGGCGGCAAGATCCAATCCATTTCCGCGAGCGCGAAACAGTAATGGCAACTCTCGGCGAAAGTCTTCGCAACGTTTTCAAAATCCAGGAACTCCGGACGCGCATTCTGTTCACGGCGGCCTTGCTGATTATCGTGCGAATCGGAGCCCATATCACCCTCCCCGGCGTTGATGCGTCGCTCCTCGCCCGGGCGGAAGCCAATCAGGCGTCGAACACGCTCTTTGGGCTGTATGATCTGTTCGTCGGCGGTGCCTTCAAAAACGCGGCGGTCTTCGCGCTCGGCATCATGCCGTACATCAGTTCCTCCATCATCCTCCAGTTACTGGGCGCGGTCGTTCCGTACTTCCAGAAACTTTCGAAAGAAGGGGAAGAGGGACGAAAGAAGCTCACCCAGCTGACGCGGTACGGCACGGTGCTCGTCGCCGCACTGCAGGCATGGGGCGTCAGCGTCCGGCTGACCAGCCTGAACGTGGAAGGACAACCGATCGTCCCCATCGAGATCCAGGGACTCGGGTTCACGATCAGCGCCGTGATCTTTCTGACGGCAGGAACGATGTTCATGATGTGGCTGGGCGAACAGATCACCGAGCGGGGGATCGGCAACGGCATCTCGCTGATCATCTTCATCGGGATCATCGCGCGGTTCCCGCATTCGATCATCGAACAGTTCCAGGTCAGCCAGAACGTCGTGATCACGCTCCTAATCCTGGCGGTGATGGTCGCGATCATCGCGGGCGTCGTCCTCGTGACCCAGGGGACGAGAAGAATTCCCGTGCAATACGCAAAGCGCGTCGTGGGACGCAAGGTCTACGGCGGGGTGACGCAGTATATCCCGCTCCGGGTCAACACGGCGGGCGTCATGCCGATCATCTTTGCGCAGTCGATCATGTTCATCCCGAGCACGGTGTTGACGTTCTTTCCCGACAGCGAATTCATGCAGAACATGTCACAGTACTTCCAGTACACGTCGATGACCTATTCCTTCTTTTACGGACTGATGATCATCTTCTTCACGTACTTCTACACCGCGATCGCGTTCAACCCGAAGGATGTCTCGGAGAACATGCAGAAGCAGGGCGGCTTTATCCCCGGCATCCGTCCGGGCAAGCACACATCGGATTTCATTGACAACATTCTGACGAAGATCACCTTGCCGGGGTCGGTGTTCCTGGCGATCATTGCGATCCTCCCGGCCTTCATGGTCCGGTTCGGCGTCACGGTGAACTTCGCGCAATTTTTCGGCGGCACAAGCCTGTTGATCATGGTCGGCGTCGCCCTGGATACGCTTCAGCAGGTGGAGTCGCACCTCCTGATGCGGCATTACGACGGCTTCATGAAGGCGGGGAAACTCAAGGGTCGCAATCGCTGACCGGGAACCTATGGCGAGAATCGGCATCAAGTCCGAGCGTGAAATCGACCTCATGCGGGAAAGCGGCAAGATCGTGGGGGAGGTGCTCAACCTGATCGGCTCCCACATACGCCCGGGCATCACCACCGAAGAACTGGACAAGGTTGCTGAAGAGTATATTCGTTCGCAGGGGGCCGTGCCGGCCTTCAAGGGCTACGGAAGCGACCGGCGGAATCTGTTTCCCGCCACCCTGTGCGTCTCAATCGACGACATCGTGGTGCATGGAATCCCCGGTGGGTTGCGCCTGCAAGAGGGGCAGATCGTCTCGATCGATGTGGGCGTAAAGAAGAACGGCTATTTTGGCGACGGGGCGCGGACGTTTCCCGTCGGCCGGGTATCGGAGGAGCGGGAACGGTTGATGAAGGTGACGGAAGAAGCGCTGTACAAGGGAATCCGGAACGCGACAGCAGGGAACCATCTGCACGATATCTCCTCCGCGGTTCAGCAGCACGTGGAGGAGTCGGGATTTTCAGTGGTCCGCGATCTTGTGGGGCACGGCATCGGAAAGAATCTGCACGAAGAACCGGCGGTGCCGAACTTCGGAACGGAAGGAACGGGGCTCGTGCTCCAGGCGGGCATGACCCTGGCCATCGAGCCGATGGTGAATGCCGGGACCTACAGAGTGATGGTGGATGCGGACGGTTGGACGGTCCGGACATCCGACGGGCGGCCTTCCGCACACTTTGAACACTCGGTGGTCGTGCGATCGGGCGACGCGGACATCCTCACACGGTAGCAACGGAGAATTTCACGACACAATGGGGAAACAGGGTCCGATAAAAGTTGACGGAGTCATCACGGAGACGCTCCCCAACGCGATGTTTAAGGTGAGCCTTGAGAGCGGGCATAGCGTGCTCGCCCATATCTCCGGGAAGATGAGAATGAATTTCATCAAAATTCTCGTCGGCGATCGGGTCACGGTGGAGCTGTCGCCGTACGACCTGAACAAAGGGCGCATCACCTACAGATACAAGTAAGACTATCAAGGGACGGAGCCGGCAATGAAGGTCCGATCATCGGTAAAAAAGATGTGCATCAACTGCAAGATCATCCGTCGCAAGGGACAGGTGCGCGTGATCTGCAAGAACCCCAAACACAAGCAGCGTCAGGGGTGATCCCCGGGGCTGGGCGAAGTCTTGGTTCACGACATTAAGCACAAGGAGAGTTCTGCGTGGCACGCATCGCGGGTATAGATCTGCCCAAAAAGAAGCGTTCGGAAGTCGGCCTCACGTATATTTTCGGAATCGGGCGGCATACCGCGCGGACGATTCTGACGAAGGCCGGAATTTCCTACGACAAAAAGGTCGCCGACCTGAACGACGATGAAGTCTCGAAGATCCGGAGCATCATCACGGCCGACTACAAAGTGGAGGGTGCGCTGCGGAGCGAGACCCAGACGAACATCAAGCGCCTGATGGACATCGGGTGCTACCGCGGGATCCGACACCGGAAGGGTCTTCCCGTCCGCGGCCAGCGGACGAGGACCAATTCGCGCACGCGGAAAGGCCGCCGGAAAACTGTTGCGGGCAAGAAGAAGACAGCCGCCAAGACTTGAGGATTGAAAACGGAGGAATCGTGGCAAAACCCACCCAAACCCAGAATGTCGATACGGCGAAACGCCGCAAGAAGATCCAGGTGGATGTCAGTGGAAAGGTCTTCGTCAAAGCGACGTTCAACAACGTGATCGTGACCATTACGGACGTCTACGGGAACACGATCAGTTGGTCGTCGGCAGGGAAAAACGGATTCAAAGGATCGCGGAAGAACACGCCGTACGCCGCGCAGGTGTCGGCGGAAGCTGCCGCCAGGGCGGCCCATGCGCTCGGGTTGCGCAAGGTCGAAGTGTTCGTCAAGGGACCCGGTTCGGGCCGTGAGGCGGCCATCCGCGCCTTGCAGACCTCGGGCCTGGAGATCTCCAGCATTCGGGACGCGACCCCGATTCCGCACAATGGATGCCGCCCGCCCAAGCGGCGCAGAGTGTAACAGATCGTTGAACGCAAAGGATAATCCTTCATGGCAAGGTATACTGCTCCAAGCTGCCGGCTCTGCCGGCGTGAGCGGCAAAAGCTCTTTTTGAAAGGCACGAAATGCTTCACGGAGAAATGTCCGGTCGAACGACGGGCGTTTCCGCCGGGTCAGCATGGACAATCACGGCGGACGAAAATCTCCGAGTATGGAATTCAGCTCCGGGAGAAACAGAAGATTCGCCGGATGTACGGGCTGATGGAAGGGCAATTCCACAACTATTTTGAAAAAGCGTTGAAGCAGACCGGGCGCACCGGCGAAAATCTGGTGAAGCTGCTCGAGCGCCGGCTGGACAACGTCGTCTACCGGCTCGGGTTTGCACCGTCGCGGAAGACCGCGCGACAGCTTATCACGCACGGCCATTTCCTGGTGAACAGCAAGCCGGTGGATATCCCGTCGTTCCAGATGCGTGCGGGAGACACGGTTGCCGTTCGGGAGAAGAGCCGGACCATCGAAATTGTGCATTCCTCGATGAAACGGATGAAGGATAATGCCATGCCCTCATGGTTGAGCCTCGACAAGGCGGGCATGGTCGGAACATTTCTGGACGTACCGGCTCGAGCCGACATCCCGCTCAATGCCGACGAACAACTGGTCGTCGAGTTGTATTCCAAGTAATCGCGGAGAGGACAATGACAATCGGAACAATTCAGATGCCGGAGAAGATCCAGCTGGACGAGGCGACCCACACCGGCAGGTCGGGGCGCTTCATCGTACAACCGCTGGAGAAGGGCTACGGCGTGACGCTCGGCAATTCCATGCGCCGGGTTTTATTGTCGTCGCTTCCCGGATACGCGATCACGGCATTTCGGGTCGAGGGGTTGCAGCATGAGTTCTCCACGATTCCGGGGGTGGTGGAAGACGTCCCGGACGTGGTGTTGAACCTTAAGCAGGTCCGGTTCAAGATGGTCAACAAGAAGACCAACCGGGTGACCGTGCCGTTGAAGGGCCCGATGGAAGTGAAGGCGGCGGATATTCAGAACGCGGCGCCGGACGTCGAAATCCTGAATCCGGAACTTCACATTGCGACCTTGAACGCCGACGCGGAATTTGAGATGCATCTCTGGATCGGACGGGGCGTGGGCTATGTCGTCTCCGAGGAAAACAAATCGCCGGACCATGTGCCCGGCGTGATCGCGATCGACTCCGTGTTCACCCCCATCACGAACGTCCGGTACTTCGTCGAAACCACGCGCGTCGGACAACAGACGGACTACGAAAAGCTGACGATCGAGGTCGACACCGACGGGTCCATCGCGCCGGAGGATGCGCTCACCTATGGGGCGAAAATCCTGCGCGATCACATTCAGCTGTTCATCAACTTCGACGCCGAGCCCGAATCGGTGAAGGAAGAGACGCCGCAGGACGCGGAAGTCGAGCGTGTCCGGAAAATCCTCATGACGTCGGTCGACGACCTTGAGCTTTCCGTTCGTTCGCACAACTGTCTGCGCGCAGCGAACATCAAGACCATCGCCGACCTCGTCCGCCGTGATGAGGCGGAGCTGCTCAAGTTCCGGAATTTCGGCCGCAAATCGCTCGCCGAGCTTTCGGAAATCATCGATGAGCAGGGGCTGAAATTCGGCATGGACGTCGAAAAGTATCTGAAAGATGGCGAGTAATCCTACGCGTACGAACGTTTTTCCGGGATAGAGATCATGCGACACCGCAAGTCAGGAAGAAAACTTAAACGCACCGCGAGTCATCGGAGTTCGCTGCTGAACTCGCTCTCCACGTCGTTGCTGCGGCACAAACGGATCACGACGACCGTCGCGAAAGCGAAGGAAACCCGCATGATGGTGGAGAAGCTGATCACGCGTGCACGCAACGCGATGCAGAAGGCGTCAGACGCGCCCGCGGCGACGGTGCATGCGCGACGGGAAGTCGGACGTGTGATCCACGACCGGAAAGTCCTCAGTGAACTTTTCTCGACCATCGTCGAGAAGGTGGGCACCCGGCCGGGCGGCTATACGCGCATCGTGCGGCTCGGCCAACGGCCGGGCGACGGCGCTGAGCTCGCAGTGATCGAACTGGTGGATTTCAACACCGGGTCGGAAATCACCGGCCGTGTGGAAAGTGACAAGAAGGTGTCGCAGCCGAAGAAATTCAAGAAATCGGGTGCTGCGCAAAAAGAGAAACCCGCCGAGAAGAAGGCCGCTGCGGCTTCCGCTTCATCGACGACGTAATCTGCTGCTATTCTCATCAGTGCCAACTGCATGAAGATCACTTCGGCTGAATTCGTCCTGGGAGCTGGCGATCTCCGTCAAATCCCGCGTGACGGTATGAAAGAGGTCGCCTTTCTCGGTCGGTCGAACGTCGGCAAGTCGTCGCTCATCAACCGGTTGTGCGGCCGGAAGGCGCTTGCCCGCAAGAGCGGCGACCCCGGGAAGACGCGGGAGCTCAACTACTATCTGATCAACAAAGAGTTCTATTTTGTTGATCTCCCCGGCTATGGATATGCGCGCCTCCCGGCCCAGGTGCGGTCGAGCTGGGGAAAACTCATCGAGCAGTACCTGAAGTCCCGCGAAACCCTCAGCCTTGTGGTCCAGCTGATTGACGCCCGCCATGAGCCCTCGGAACTCGACATGATGATGGTGGGATGGCTCGACTACTACGAAATCGATTTTCTGGTGGCCCTGACAAAGGCAGACAAGCTGCCGGTGAGCAAAATGCCCCGGTACATCCAGGATGCCCGCCAGGTCTTCGGAAAATTCTCGCGCTGCAAGGATATCATCCCCTTTTCCTCCTTGGACGGCACCGGCAAGACCGAGCTGCTGCATTCCATCACGGGCGAGCTGTGCGACTAATCTTCAATGGTCCATTGTCAATTGTCCGCTGACAATTGTCAAATGATCTTTCCATGAAAACCCGCCTTTTCACTCCCGGCCCCACACCGGTCCCCGAACGCGTTGCGCTGCGCATGGCGGCGGAACTCCCGCACCACCGCTCGGACGAATTCCGGCAGATCCTTGAACGGGTCCAGAGCGGGCTGCAATCGGTCTTCCTGACAACCGGCCCGGTGCTTACCCTTACCAGTTCGGGGACGGGGGCGATGGAGGCTCTTGTCGTCAATTGCTTTTCCCCTGGTGATACCGTGATCACGGTGAACGGGGGAAAATTCGGGGAACGGTGGACGGAGTTGCTGACGATGTTCGGCATGATCCCGGTGGAAATCACCGTCCCCTGGGGGGACGCCGTCGACGCCGTCAGAATCCGCGATACACTCCGCGCGCATCGGAGTGCTCGTGGCGTCCTCCTGACCCACAGCGAGACATCAACCGGCACGTCGATCGATCTCAAGACGATCGCTTCGGCGGTGCGGGACGAGTCGGAGGCGCTCGTGTGTGTCGACGGAATCAGTTCGGTCGGGGCGATGGAATTTCGATTCGACGAATGGGGAATCGATGCATGCATCACCGCTTCTCAAAAAGGGTTGATGATTCCCCCCGGGCTCGCCTTCGCGGCACTTGGTCGGCGCGCCGTGCGCGCGGTGAACGAGAGCGTCACCCCGCGATACTACCTGGACTTTCGCCGCGCCCTGAAGGCCCAGGAGAAACATGATACGCCGTGGACCCCGGCGATCAGTCTGGTCGTGGGCCTTGATGAGGCTTTGCAGATGATCCACGACGAGGGGGTTGCGGAGGTCTGGAAGCGACATGCCCGTCATGCCGCGGCGCTTCGCGCCGGCCTGGAAGCGACAGGGATGAAGCTCTTTTCCCGGAGTCCTTCTCCGGCGGTGACCGCCGCCTGGCTTCCGACCGACGTCGGTTGGAAGGAGTTTCGGGAGATTCTCCGGCACGGATATGGCCTCAGGGTTGCCGGAGGTCAGGGGGAATTTCTGGGGAAGATACTCCGCGTTTCGAATCTCGGGTTTCATGACGACATGGATATTCTTGCGGCGGTCGAGGGGATAGAGAGAGCTGTGGCAGACTGCCTGCATGCGGAGGCATCCGGTATTGCCCTTGGTTCCGCGAGGGGAGTACTGAATGAAAGGCTGGCGGCGAGGGGTGAATGAATGAGTAGACAGAAGTATTCAGCCCTGTGGAACAAGAAACAAGTTCCGCGCGGTCCTGGCACATCGACTCAGATTCGCAAAGGAAGTAGGAAGGAGTGGAGAGAAAATGCGAGTAAGAAAGAATTTACGGTCGGTGTTTGGAAGGAATGGACGAGCGATCACCCCAAAAAGGCGGAAAATTTGATAGGATACTTGACAAAGCAAAGTGGCCTGTTTATATTCCAACCACCATCAATGACCTTCCAGTTCATTCCATTGTTTCACTGACGTCCTATTGCTCTTCTTCAGAGGAGGTGAATTTAGCCGGGTGTAGACTTGTTACGGCATTCCGATCATCATCCCTAAACACCCTCGATTCCGCGGTAATCATTTCCGTCGCGCAATGATGTCCATCACATCGGTGCAGCGTCCGATGATTTACGCGGGACGTGTAGAACACCGCCGGCGCTGAACCTTCCCCAACCCATTCCGAGAAGTTCATGCACCGCAGTTCCTCAATAGAATGTATGTAGTGTACGATCCCTCCGGAAAAAAAGTTTCAGGGATCCGGTGATTGGATTTACTTTTTGTTGAGGGGCAATTCGCAGTCTGATTCAACCTAGCCAACACACTAAGGAGGCACAACATGCAACGTAAGCTCTTCCTGGCTCTACTCGTCGCGGCCTTCGTTCCTATTTTGGTCTTTGCCGCTGGCAAGATCAAAGGGAAGGTAACGGACGCGGGGACAGGAGAACCTCTCGTGGGAGCAAACGTTGTCGTCGCAGGTACCCAGATGGGTGCTGCGACCAACGTGTCCGGTGAGTACGTTATTCTTAACGTCCCCGCCGGGGTATACACGCTCAAGACGACGTATGTCGGGTATCAGGCCATTACGATCACGAACTTCCACGTGAACAATGACCTTACGGCGGAAGCGAATTTCCAACTCCCGAGTGAAGGTGTAACGGTCGGGACGGTGGAGATCGTGGCCCAGCGTCCGTTGGTGAACAAGAATTCCACCAACGATACGCACATTATCGATGCCGACTTTTTCCAGAATGTTCCGGCGCGCGGTATTAACGCGGCGATCGCGGCCCAGCCCGGCGTCGTTCTGCAGGGCGGGAACATTTACATCCGCGGCGGTCGTGCCGATGAAGTCGGCTACCAGCTCGAGGGTGTCGGCGTCAATGACATCGTCTTCGGTGGACGCGCAGTGAGTGTGACGGCCGAAGCAGTTGAACAGATTCAGGTGCAGGCAGGCGGGTTCAACGCCGAGTACGGCGGAGCCAACGCGGGAATCGTGCAGACCCAGTTGCGTACCGGAAGCCCGGATCGCTGGAAGGCATCGATCCTGGGTGAGACCGACAAGTACATGGGATTGAACAAGGCTTCCTCACTGGGCGGTTATTCCTACGGCTACGGCGACATGACCGCGACCGCGGGCGGCCCCATTGTCAGCAACAGGTTCCGGTTCTTTGGAAGCTTGGAAGCGACGTATTATGGTGATCCGACGGTTACACTCCGGAACCCCTGGAATTTCAGCGGGGCGAATGCTGTGGTGACGGATCCTGCGATCACGGCGTTGCACCGAGCGGCGGCCCCGGACACGCTGAACATCGTCCTTCCCGGCGGCAATGCGCTCGGCGGGTACGACAGGACATACATCGGATCAGGCACGTTCCTTGTGGACCTTTCCCCGGTGCAGATCCGGTTCGCCGGATCGTACGCGTACGACCGTTCGAAGAACACGACCACCCTGGCGAACGTCTTTAACCAGAGTCGTCTGCCGATCAACACCACGAAGAACGGGTTCGGAAACGTAAAGATTTCGCACGTGCTCTCTCCGACGATGTTCTACGAGGCGAACTTCGATTACTACAATCAGAGCTTCCAGACGGAAGACCCCGATTTCGGTTCGAACGTTTTCGCGTACGGCGACTCCGCTGCCAACGCAGCGCTGGGCTATCACCTGTACGGGAACTCGCTCAATTACGGAGCGTATTCGCTCTGGGGCGGTGCTTTCGGCGTCAACCAGCCGGGCACCCAGGTTGCGGGATTTGAAAAACGCAGCCAGGGATCCCTTGGTGGGCGCATCGACTTCACCGCGCAGTTGAAACAGCACGAAGTGAAGGTCGGCGGATCGTTCCAGCGCTATACGATCCGGGAATACAATCCCGGGACGAACGCGTTCTTCTGGTACGCCCTGAAGAATGCGAATCCTGCGCCGACCGCAGATCAACTTGAGCTCGAGCTCATGAAGATCGGTGGCACGGGGACGAACACGTATGGGTATGACGTCTTCGGAAACGAGATTAACGGGGATGTCGTCAAGAACGGGGCTTTCTATTACATGGGGCCGCGCCACCCGACGTTCGGTGCCGCGTACATTCAGGATAAGATCGAACTTTCCGACATTATCCTGAACATTGGTTTGCGGTACGATTACATCAACCCGGACAGCAAGGATGTCGTGGATCCTTCCAGCCTCACCTTTACCGGTCAGGACCTGATCCAGTCCGGAAACATCATTGCGACGGGGAAGACCAACCAGGTCAGCCCGCGCATTGGCTTCTCCTTCCCGGTCACGGACCGGACGGTCTTCCATGCGCAATACGGCAAATTCATCCAGCAGACACAGCTGCGCGATTCGTATCTCGGTGCATCGACGATGGCCGGCATTATCAAAGGCGGTTTCTTCGTGACGGGCACCTGGGGATGGGGACTGAAGCCCACGCGGACAACGCAATACGAAGCGGGCTTCTCACAGCAAGTGTCGGATTTCGCGTCCTTTGATATCAACGCGTTCTTCAAAGATATCCAGGACCAGATCGACTGGGCGAACATTGCGCCGTCGGGCGGAAGCGGACAAAACTACGCCGCTCTTGTGAACAGGGACTTCGCAACCTCCAAGGGTGTCGAGTTCAAGTTCACGATGCGCCGGACGAACAGAATCACCGCGTCCATGAGCTACACCTTCTCATCGGTCACCGCGACGGGATCGAACACGGCGAGCGCAGCCGGTCTCTGGGCCGCGGGTTCCATCGTTTCTCTGCCGCATTACACGTTCCCCGCGGACTTCAATCAGACGCACCGTGGAAACATCATGTTCGATTATCGATTCGCCAAGAACGACGGCGGCCCGGTTCTCGAGCAGCTCGGTCTGAACGTCTTCCTGAACTTCAACAGCGGACACAATTTCACGCGGTTGATCGCTCAGCAGCGAGGTTCTGCTCCGACCGATCCAAGGTTCCGTATTCCAGTTGAGCCGATCGGCGCTTCGACGACTCCGTGGTTCTTCCAGCTCGATGCACGGTTGGACAAGACCTTCGGCGTTGGTCCGCTTGATTTGAACGTCTACATTTATGTCATCAATCTGCTGGGCACGGATAACCCGACGAACGCATTCTTCCGTACGGGCGATCCGAGCGACGACGGATGGTTCTCAACGGCTGCGGGTGCGACCGATGCGCAATCGCATGGCGCGCAGTACGTGAACTTCTATCGGACCGTTGCCCTCGGCGAGAATTCCGGCAACTTCGGACCGCCGCGGCAGATTCGATTCGGCCTGAAACTGGACTACTAAACCCTAGGAGGATATCCGATGATGCAACAACCACGTGTGTGGACAGTGATTCGTTCCGTCGCTGTTCTCCTAGCCTTCGTAAGCTCTTTGGCCTTGGCCGGACTACCCGTCAAGGACAAGAGCGCGAAACTGGCGAAAACAAGCGACAACGATCTCTATGCACCGTTCCTGATCAACAACGTCTTCAACTATTACGGCAACAACGGTGACGGATCCTACAACAAGTTCTCCACGAACAACGAGGGATTCGAATTCTACAAAGGATCAGGGAAGACCATCATATTCGAAGACGGCGTTGTGTGGGGAGGGTACCATAAGGGACGTGCGAACCCCAAGGTTGGAGGATCGGTGTACCGGCATGGGCTTCAGGCCGGGCGGATCCTCACCAACGGTACCGCGACCACTGATCCCGTCGCTGACGATGCGGGCAACCCCATCTACCACATTTACCGGGTTCGGCCGGACATCAATCCGAAAGTCGACTTCTCCGCTGTCGAGTCCAAGATCAACACGGAAGAGGTCGCGTTCATCGGCCGCTATGAATCCAAGTCTGCCCAGGACATCTACAATCAGTATGTTGCAGACTGGCAGAATTGGCCGGCTGACCAAGGCGCGCCATTCAAGTATGGCGTCGACAATACCGGGCATCAACGCACAGCGGCGGACGGACCGTACAATCCGGAATTTGACATCCCCGGACAACCCGGTGCCGACCAGACCCTCTGGTATGTCGCCAACGATGTGAACGATTCACGGACGGAGAATCTGGCCGGCTGCCCGCCCATCGGCATCGAAATGCAGCGGACCATCTGGGGCTACAAGCGGGCCGGCGCACTCGGCAATACAATCTTCGCCAGCACGCTGATCATCAACAAGAGCGGCGCCCCCATTGACAGCATGTTCATGGTGCAATGGGCCGACCCCGATCTGGGTGATGCGGGCGACGACTATGTCGGCTGCGACACCACGCGGAGCCTCGGGTACGTCTACAACGGTGGTGCAGTTGACGCTATGTATGGCGTCGCTGTTCCGGCCGGCGGCTTCGACTTCTTTCAGGGTCCCATTGTTGCTTCCCCCGGCGATTCCGCCATTTTCCGGCTCCAGTATCGTCACGGGTACAAGAATCTTCCGATGACGACGTTCGACTTCTTCTCGCAGGGGTTCGCGCAGTACGCCGACCCGGCACAGGGCCCGAGCGGAGACATCCAGTGGTACCGCCTGATGAATGGCACGACTGCTCCGAGCGGGGTGCCGTTTGTCGATCCGACGACGAACCAGACCACAAAATTCTGTCTCTATGGTGACCCGGTGAAAGCCACCGACGGATCCGCAGGATGGGTTGATGGTCTGGCCGGACTGACACCGCAGGATCGCCGCATGTGCCTCGTGACCGGTCCGTTCACCATGGCGGCCGGCGACACGCAGGAACTCGTCGTGGCGAATCTTGCCGGACTCGGTGCTGACCGTCTTTCCAGCATCACGGTGTTGCGTACCGTCGATGACAAGGCGCAGGCTGCGTACAACAACCTGTTCAGCATCCCTGGACCGCCCCCCTCACCGGTTGTTACCGTTGCACCGCTGGACGGAAAGATCGTCCTGACCTGGGGCGACACGACAACCATCCGCAGGACCGAGGGGAGTGTCGACCAGGGCTTTACGTTTGAGGGTTATAACATCTATGAGTATCCGCCGCCGACGCTCGGTGGAAATCCGATTCTCCTCGGCACGTATGACTTGAAGGATGGCATTACGATCATTTCGGACACCGTGTATGATGCCAATACCGGTCTGAATATGCCGACCGTCCTTCAAATGGGGACGGATAATGGCATCATCAGAAGCATCACTCTCACCGGAAGCAAAGTGACCGGTGGTCCGCTTGTCGACGGAACCACCTATTACTTCGGCGTCACGGCCTACAGCTACAACGCCAATCCGCCTGCAGCGGCCGGCACTCATAGTCTCGAAGATCCGCCGTCCGGAGCAGCGATCGCGATTGTTCCCCACTCCCCGGATCCCGGAACGCACTACGGCGCGTCCGCAGGTGACACCCTGGTTTCAGTGGTGCACAGCGCCGGCGTGAGTGACGGATCGGTCCTCGCGAGGGTTGCCAATCCGCAGGCGTTGACCGGTGGTACCTACAAAGTGTTCTTCTCGAAGTCGGGCGGCAACCCGGTTTGGGGCGTATTCCGCATCCTGAACGGGAAGACCGACACCTTGGCGAGGAATATGACCGATCAGACCGGAGAACCGGGCGGTGCGTTGATCGTGGATGGAATCGAAATCCGCGTCACCGGTGCGCCGAACGACTTCAAGGACTTCGGCGTGGTTGCAGACGCCTCCGGTCCGATCAGCCCCGAGCAGGCTGCCACAATCAACACGGATGCCTACGGATATCCCCATGCGTTCAACGACGGGACTCCTGACGGCACAAAGCAGCAGTCTGCCGGACTCACCGTGAGTCAGGGCTGGGTGGTTGGAACCGGCATGAATTCGCCGACAATGAGTCCATACTACGATCAGTTCGTCGCGCGCGTAACCAACAGCGGAGCCCGCTGGCCATTGATTATCCCCAATGACTACGAGATCCGATTCGCTCCGGGCAAAGCCCTGATCGTCGCAGATTTCGGATCACCCAAGGATATCCTGATCGATGTTCCGTTCCAACTCTGGAACATCGGCAGCGGGACTCCGAATGATCAGAGCGATGATTACCAGATGTTCCCGAACATTCTCGATGTCGACAACAACGGGAAGTTCAACCTCCTGACGAAAGCCGGTACCGACACTGCCGACCTGGGCGGTGGCGGTGCTGACCATACCATCTCGGGAGGCACCAACGATCCATTTACCGACTGGATCTACTGGGTCGAGCCGGAAAACACGGCTCCCGGACATGCAGGATACGACGCCATTGTTGCCGGCGTTGAGGCTGCGATCTCGGGTGGACAGGATGCCTACCTGGGAGCAGGGACTGCAGGAACGGATGTCCTGCGACGCTTTGTCCTGGTCGGGTGGAATTTCGGCGACGTCGGGACGGGAGTCTATGCGCAACAAATGCCTGAAGCAGGCACAGTCTTACGCATCACGACGACAAAACCCAATACGCCGAATGATCAATTCACCATCACCGCTCCTGCGACCACGCAGAGTACGGACCAGGCGAAGGGTGATGTGAAGATGATCAATGTATTCCCGAATCCGTATATCGGCTTCAACCCGCAGGAGACCAACCGGTACGCCCGGTTCGTGACCTTCAACCATCTTCCGGCGAAGGCGAATATCCGCGTGTTCAACCTCGCGGGGATCCTCATCCGGACGATCGTGAAGAATGATCCCAAGACCCAGTTTGCCCAGTGGGATCTCAACAACGAATCCGGATTCCCGGTCTCAGCAGGGATGTATGTCGTGTACATCGACATGCCGGACCTCGGAGTCACGAAGACGCTGAAGCTCGGAATTATTCCAGAACAACAGTATCTCGATCGCTATTAAGATTCCACGCCGTCCTTCGGTCCGTCGGAAGACGGACCGGGGGATGGACAATCTTTCACGCGAAATCGGAATTCTAAGGAGAGAATCAATGAAGAACGCACTAATGCGGTCGGTCCTGTGCCTGCTGCTCGTGGTGAGCGTCGTCGCAGTATCGGACGCCGCGAACCAGAGCCGCATCGGGACGGCCGGCGCGCAGGAACTCCTGATCCCGGTGGGAGCTCGTGGTATCGCGATCGGGGGATCAAGCATGATCTTTGCCAACGGCGTGGATGCCATCTACTGGAATCCTGCAGGTCTTGGCAGAATGAACAGCTCCGTCGAAGGCATGGTCTCCACCATGTCGTACTTCGCGGACATCAATATCGTCTATGGTGCCATCGGCGTCCAGGCGGGTGATTTCGGAACCCTGGGATTCACCGTCAAGTCGGTGAACTTCGGGAACATCCCGGTGACCACCACCGCCTTCCCCGACGGGACCGGCGAGCAGTATTCGCCCTCGTTCATCACCCTCGGCGCGACGTATGCGAAGGGGATTACGGACCGCATCTCGGTGGGCGTGACTGCAAACCTCGTGACGGAACGGATTCTGGAAATGAGTGCGACCGGTGTTGCATTCAATTTCGGGATCCAGTACCAGAACCTGGCAGTGGAAGGTCTCGACCTTGGCATTACCGTGAAAAACATCGGGACCAATATGCAATTCTCAGGATCCAACCTGCTGACAACGGCGACGGCATCGTCCGGGCTGCGCGGTTCGCAGTTCTATTCCGTTGATGCCGCATCCAACGAGTTGCCGTCAAGCCTCGAAATCGGACTTGGTTACACACGCAAGTTCGACGAGATGAACTCGGCGACCATCGGCGGGATGTTCCGGAACAACAACTTTCAGGACGATGAGTACAACCTGGGTGCCGAGTACAACTTCAACAATCTCTTCTTTGTGCGCGGCGGGTATACGTTTGCCCCGCAGACGAACAAAGACGTGCTCGGTCAGACCGGCTACATTTACGACTACACCCTCGGCGCCGGACTGCACTACTCGATGAGCGGCATTGATCTTTCCTTCGACTACGCCTATCGCCACATGAAGTATTTCACCGGCAATAACGTGGTCACGCTCAAGGTTGGATTCTAACGATCGCCTTGTGGTTGTTCGGATGCATTCGATCAAAGGCCGGCATGGAAACATGCCGGCCTTTTTGTCATTTCCCCTCACAAAGGCCCCCTGTGCTCATGGACCAGCATTTGAACCACGAATCGTTGCCATCGCTCCTAACCCGTCTGCACGCCAGCGCTCCGGGTATTTTCATTCTCACGCTTCTTGTTCTGCTGGCCGGCGGAACGTCGGTGGGTTTTTCCTCAGCACGATGGCTCCCGGACCGGGGAAAAGCTGCAGTGCATCAACGATGCCTTGATATCGAGAACCCTGCGGTGGCGATGATCGTCGCCCTTCAGCCGGGGGACGAAGATCTGCCGTTGATGGCATACCTCCGGTTCCACCTCGGCGTCAAGACCGTCTGTGTCTTTTTGACAAACGGTGAAGGGACGCCCGGAGATACCTTGTCCCGGTTTCCCCTTTGGATGACGGGCGAACGAAAACTGGAGGCCGATCGCGTTGCCGAGGCGCTGGGAAGCGAGGCGTGGTTTCTCAATGTCCCCGATCTGCCCGGCGCTTCGAGTGCCGGGGCTCTGGCCTCCGTGTGGGACAGCGCCGGTGTGGCAAAGCGGCTGGTCTATGCGATCCGTTCATTCAAACCCGACGTCATCGTGCTTTGCTCAGACAAGAGGGCCGGGGGCTCTGCAACGCACCGGGATTCAGCCGCGCTCACCACAATACGCCGATCGATGGTTGCGGCGACGCTGCCGGCAGACACATCGAACAGCAAAGGGATCTACCCCTGGTCCGTTTCCCGTCTCTATGTCCAGGAGAACGACAGATCCATGCCCGAAGCGTTTGCGAAGAAACACCCTCTCTTTCATCGCTCTGCTCTCGACATGGGCGCAGAAGTCGGTAGACTTTATCGGACGCTCCGACTCCAGTTGGGCAGTTGGATCGAAGAAGGTCGACGATACCTCGAAGTGCGCGGCAATGGCATCGCCGTCCGATCGACATCACCCCAAAACCTGATGCAGGGACTCCCGCACTTCACTGCGATTCTTACGGACATTCGAGATGCCATACGGAACGCCGTCCGAACCGACGCTGCCGGAGTCAAGCACGCCGACCTTGGCGCAGTTGCCGGGGCGATCGACAAATCGGAACACGTTCTCACCGTGTATGCCACCTCCTTCAGCCCTCTCGAGCAACGCCTGATGCTTTCATGGAAGAACGGACTCGAGGCATTGCGCTGCGCCCTCCTCGGAATTACCGCGACGGTCTCACAAAGCGAGACCCTGCTGACTGCCAGCCAGATCTGGGATCTGCGCGTTGCGGCGCTCAAGCCATTTCCCGCTGGGGGGACGACGGAAATTGTCTTTCCGCTTGCCATCAACGGCGATTGGCCGGTCAATGAGACGTTGACGTACCACTTTGCGCTGAAACCTCCACAGAAATTTAACGTCCTGACTCCTCCGGAACTTCCGTTCGCAATCCCCGCAGAATTGTATGGACTCCGTCAGCCGAGTATGAGGACGACGTTTCCGTACATTATTGTGCACAGGGATGCTCAACGTGAGCGGAATTTCCTTCTTCGGGGCGAGGTCGTGCTGAGAACCGGACCGAGACGATCGTTTGCGTTGCGCACGCCGCTCATCTTCGAGGATCCTTCATCACCGATCATCTTTGCGCTTCAAAATTTTTCCCGCGACGCTTACAAGGGAGTTGTGACATTGTCGGATAGTTCCGGCGAGGTTCTGAGAGATCCGGTGGCACTAAAGAGGAAAGACGAGATTCTTCAGGATACGTTGTTCCCGCCCGATAAGGTGTCGCACGCTGAGCGCAATCACCGGTTTGTCCTTGAGCTGTCCGGCAAAGGCGGAGAGCGCTCCATCACCGCCCGGAACTTCACGACGGCTGTTGATTCGGCCCAGGTGGTCGGCCTTCTCTCAGGGATTGACGGTTCTCCGTTGGAGGACGCGTTGCGCGTCATCCATCAACCCCGGCAGTCTGTAACTTTTGAGGATTTCGCCGGATCGCTGGCGGGGGTCGACGTCCTTCTGGTGGACCGGGACGTGAGCGCAGATCCAAAGTGCACCGCCGGCATGTGGAAGTCCCTGGGTGAATGGGTCCGCGCGGGAGGAAGAGCCGTTGTCTTCCCGCAGCATGGGAACCGGGCCCGGTGGCTCGAGGATCTCTGCGGCTGCGCGTTTGCACGGATCGATCCTCTCCCTGCGACGTCGGAGATCAACCTTGGGTCGAAGGCTTTTGAACTCCGGCCGAACCGCCTCGAACCTGATGCGTGGGAAGGATGGGTGGAGTCGCGGGCGTTCGACCGGATCGAAGAGATACGCCGCGGCGAGGCAACGGTTCTCGATGTGAGTTCAGGACCGGATCACCTTGTGCAGACTGTCAGGGTGGGCAAAGGGACAGTTACCCTGGTTGCTCTGGACGTCATGTCCCAGCTGGTGAATTATCATCCGGGAGCGTTTCACATTGTGAGCAATCTTCTTTCCCTCGGGAGGGAGCGATGAACCGTTTGGGCAGGGTAACACTCGGCATGACTGTTCTGCTTGTCGTCCTCGGACCCGCTTCGGCAGTGAGCCAGAACCCTCCCATCCGGGGAACCTCCATCAGCGTCGACCTTTCCGGAGTCTTGACTGTCGTCGACAATCACGCATGCACCGTCCGACAGTACACTCCGGGGGGGACACTGCTTCGTGAAATCGGAGGACAAGGGTGGGGGAACGATCAGTTCGACCGCCCCTCCGGGGTTTGGGCCAAGAATGGGATCGATGTCTTCGTCGCGGATTATGGGAACCATCGCATTCAACGCTTTGACAACGGTCTTGCCTATGTGTCGACGCTCTATACCAGGGACAACAGCGACCCGGATAAACGCTTCGGGTACCCGACAGCAGTCAGTCTGTCCCGTCTGGGAGAACTTTTTATTTGCGACGGCGAAAACAACCGCATTGCCAAAGTTGGGGCCTCGAACCAGATCGATCTGACCTTCGGCGGATACGGCGCCGGATCAGGGAGGTTGATCCAACCCATTCAAATCGATTGCGGCCCCAACGACGATGTGTATGTCCTTGACCCACCGCGGATCATCGTGTTTGACACCTTCGGCAACTACATTGCAGAGCTTGGGCCAGGCCTTTTCACCCATCCGGCCGGGCTCAGCGCCACCCAAACCATGATCGTCGTGCTCGACACCATGGCGGTCTTTGCATTTGACGCTCAGCAGCATCTGATCGGCCGAATTGATCTGCCGGACTCGACGCGATCGCAGGAACCCTCCGGTTGTGCGCTCACCTCGTCCGCAGCGTATTTGATTGGACCCGGCGGTCTGACAATCATCCCGCTTTCTGCCATCCTTGATAAAGACCCGAATTCTCGCTAAGATATTCCACCATCCAGGAGAATGCAATGGCAAAAAGCCTCAACAAGGTCATGTTGATCGGGAATCTTGGCAAAGATCCGGAAGTCCGTTATACGCCTGGAGGTGACCCGGTCGCCACCTTCACCCTTGCAACGAACGAAGCGTGGAAGGACAAGGAAGGGAATCTTCAGGAACGAACGGAGTGGCACAATATCGTCGCATGGCGGCGTCTGGCGGAGTTCTGCGGAGAGTGGCTGAAGAAGGGGAAGAAAGTCTACGTGGAAGGGCGAATCCAAACACGTTCATACGAAGACAAAAACACCGGTCAGAAGAAGAATTTCACCGAGATCGTCAGCGACAACATTATCATGCTTGACCCAAAACCCACAGGAGAAGGGGGAACGTCTTCGTACGCCTCTCCCTCGGGTGGATATACCCGTCAGTCGAACAGTGCGCCTGCCGAAGGCAACGACACGGGTTCGACGGGGGGAGCGACGGGCAAGGTCGACGGAGCCCAGGACGAAGATCTTCCGTTCTAGGTCGGTCAACACGCTCCTGTTCAACGACGCAGGAATTCTTGTTCACAGAGTTCTCCACAAGTTATGCAGTGAGCGATTCGGCGAATCGCTACTTTAGCAAAACCTTTTAAGTTTATTGTGGCGAATGATTTATGGGAGTCGGGGCTCGCGTAGTTTGGCGCGAAGTTCCTTCGCAGTGGACGAATTGTGGATAATTTTTTGCCCAAATGATGATACGAAAAGCAACACTCGTTCTGGAAAACGGCCAGCAGTTTGTCGGTGAAGCGTTCGGTGCCGACGGCGAAGTGACCGGCGAGGTGGTTTTCAATACCTGCCTTTCGGGCTACCAGGAGATCCTGACCGATCCGTCGTACACCGGGCAGATCGTGACGATGACCTACCCGTTGATCGGAAATTACGGGATCAACGAGGACGACATGGAGTCATCGAAACCCGCCGTAGCAGGGCTGATTGTGAAAGAATACACGCATCGGTTCAGCAACTTTCGTGCAACGATGAGCCTGGGCGAGTGGCTCACGAGACGCGGGATCGTTGCGATCCAGGGAATTGATACGAGAATGCTGACCAAGATCCTCCGGATCGATGGTGCGATGCGCGGAATACTTACGACGCAGGATCATCCGGTCGAGGAGTTGCTTTCCCGTGTCAAGCGTTCGCCGCAAATGGTCAACCTCGATCTCGCGACAGGAGTCTCGTGCGGGACCTCCTACGGCTGGGAGGGAATTGATCAGACCCCGTTCGCATTGCCGGCGGAAGGTCCCGACGGCGATCGGGCCATCCGGCATGTGATCGCGTATGATTATGGGATCAAACAGAACATCCTCCGAAGACTCACACGCTACGGCTGCAACGTCACTGTTGTTCCCGCACGTTATTCGGCGGCGGACGTCTTGTCACTCAACCCCGACGGTATCTTTCTCTCGAACGGACCGGGCGATCCCGCCGCGGTGACAGTGGCGATCGAGAGCATCCGGCAGATCATCGGGCGCAAACCGATATTCGGCATCTGTCTTGGCCATCAGCTCATCGCCCTTGCTCTGGGAGGAAAGACGTTCAAATTGAAATTCGGTCATCGGGGGGGGAACCACCCGGTGAAGAACCTGATCACAGGAAGAATCGAAATTACTTCGCAGAACCACGGCTTCGCAGTCGATCCCGCCTCGCTTGATTCCACGATCGTGGAGGTCACGCATGTCAATCTGAACGATCAGACGAACGAAGGGATCCGCCACAAACAGCTTCCGTTGTTTTCCGTTCAATACCATCCTGAAGCTTCACCCGGACCTCATGACAGCGATTATCTCTTCCGGGATTTTCTCGCAATGATGGAAACCGGCGCACCCGTACAATTCGCGTCGTCCCTGCCCTGATACATGCCTGAGCCCGGGCCTCCATACACATCCCTGTCGCCGGTCTATGACCGCTGGCAGCGGTCGTACGGGATGGAATATAACCAAAGCATCCTTCCCCGGCTACTTCAGACGTTTCGCCGTTACACGATGGCTCCGACTTCGCTTCTCGAGATCGGCTGCGGGACGGGGACAATGGCTCTTCTTCTTGCGAAGGAGGGATGGAAGGTGGTCGGCGTCGATACCTCCGAGGGCATGATTACGCAGGCACGACAAAAGGGCGGGGGAGATTCCACGGCTGTTCAGTTTATGGCCGGGGACATCCGGGGACTGTCGCTCGAACGGGAGTTTCACGCCGCGGTATCGCTCTACGACGTCTTCAACCATCTTGAAGAAGTCGACGATCTCGTGTCGACTTTCCGCGCGATCCGCTCCTTCCTTCTTGCGGATGGTCTCTTTGTCTTCGATGTCAATAACGAACGCGGGTATCGCCGTCTTTGGCGGAGGAACGATGTGATCCGCCACCACGACTTCACCATGGCGATCACGAACAGCTTTGACGCTGCAGCGCGACGCGCAGTTTCGGAGGTGACGGTCACGTTTGCCGATGGGTCGCCGGGAGTGGAGGAACGCATCGTCCAGCGTCAATTTCTCAAGAAGGAAATCCGCGAGGCGTTGCGTGCGGCGGCATTCGATGTTGTGGAAGCCCGCGATTTTGCCTTTCCTTCGGCGCCGGGTGCAGGTCGGCTCAAGACGTGGTGGATTGCCAGGACCGCTTCGCAACGAGGACGGTGATATCATCCGACTGTCGGGCGGCCCCGACAAAGATGCGCAGTTCCTTCAGGAGTTCGACGCGAAGGGACTCCGCTGGGAGGGCACACAGCCGCGCCACGGTTTCCCGAACGCGATCGGCGCCGAACATCGTTCCTTCTTCATTCGTCGCCTCTGTGACCCCATCGCTGTACACGACAAGGGTGCTCCCCGGGGGAAACGGTACGGTCTCTTCCTGGAACTGGAACCCATCGATAACGCCGAGCATGATCCCGCCGGTGGAAAGAGCGCGCTGCGAGCCGTCAGGCGCGATGAGAAACGGCGACTCATGGCCGGCATTGCAGAAGGACAAAGTTTCTTTTTCGGGATCGATAATTCCATAGAAGGCCGTTGCAAACTTGTCCGGTGCAGTGCTGTGGAACAGCAATCGATTGGTCCGTGAGAGGCATTCGGTCGGAGTAAGCGTTGTCATTGATTGCGAGCGCACCGCAGCCTGAAGATTGGCCATGAGGAGCGACGCGGGCAAGCCCTTCCCGGAGACATCCGCAAGGCAGACGGCAAGCCGATGGTCTTCCAGAGGGATGAAGTCATAAGAATCGCCGCCGACCTCCTCGGCAGGATCCATCGACGCGGCAAGGTCCAGTCCGGGAAGCGAGGGGGCGGTGTGCGGAAGCAGCGTCCGCTGCACTTCCCGTGCGGCGTGAAGGTACTTTTCGTACTTCAACTTCTCCTTTTCCTGCTCATACAGCCTCGCATTTTCCGCCGCGATCGCCGCGTGGACGGACATCGCATCAATCAGCTTCTCGTCATCTTTCGTAAACACGCCGTCGCGTTTGTTCAACAACTGGAAAACCCCGATGATCTTTGCGGCGTTGTTCCGCATGGGCATGCAGAGCATCGATTGCGTGTGATAGCCGCTTTGTCTGTCGACGTCCGGATTGAACCGGGGGTCGAGATACGCGTCCTCGATGTTCAGCGTATCCCCGGTCGCCGCAACATACCCTGCGATTCCTTTTCCGAAGGGGAGCCTGATCTCCAGGCGCTGCGATCCGGTAAGGACCCGTGACCAGAGCTCCTGACGTTTTTCATCAATGAGGTAGACCGTGCCCCGGTCGCCGTTGACCAGCTGGAGGGCGGTCGCCAGGATCCTGTCCAGCACCTCGGAAAGATCGAGCGTGGAATTCAGGTGTCGTGCGGCGTCCACAAGCCGGCTCATTTTTTCGACCTCAGTACGACTGTGTTGACGGCACCGAGACAGCTCCTTCACGACGTGGTTGTTCATTGCGCGCAGCCTGACACTGATGACCTGGAGAAGGCGCAGCGTGAAGGGATGGCTCTCGTGCACGATGCGCTCGAAGGAGGCACGGTCAAGCGTGTACACCGTGCACGCTTCTGCGGCAATCACACGGGCTGAACGCGGCCGGCCGTCAAGGAGTCCGAGTTCCCCGAAAAAGTCGCCGGGGTGAAGGACTGCGAGCCTGATGTCTCCTCCGTCTTTGGTTCGCCTCATGATATTTACGCGCCCTTTGGCCACAAGGAAAAGCTCATCGCCGGCCGAATCTTCCTCGCAGATCACCGCGTCCGCTTCGAAGTGGCGTTCTGTCAGTGCCGGGAAAAGCCGGTTAAACTCTTCGTCGGAAAGGGTTTCGGCGAGGACGTTATAGCGGATGCGTTCAACTCCCTGAAGCGCGGTGGTCCTATCCATGGGCAATCCTTCGACAGTCACAACGTTCTGCTACACGGAATACGCGTCGATCCTGACGGTTTGGTTTCGATCGCGCTGAAATCCAAGGCTCTGCAACATCCCCGATTCAGGAATCGCTGCGGGCCGCATGCCGTTCCAATATTCGATGATGACTTCCTTGAACGGCCGTGAACCTTCCGGAAGCTTCAACAACGCGACAAAATCCCGCATCGCCTGCTCGACGAGCGAAGGTGCGGGATCGCCGAGAGTTACAACGGCGGAACCGTTCCCTTCAATCACGAGGATCGGGCTCCCGTCGGCGAAGGCAAGATAGTTGCCGCCGAGCCGGGAGACTCGAAGCGGAGCCGTCGCCGCTCCGGCCTGAACGTCAACGCCTGGTCCGTAGACGTTGGAGGGATCGCAGGAGGCCAGCAGGAGTATCTTCCGGGATCGTTCCGCTCCGCGTTCGCTGAGAAGGGCCCGAAGTTCTTCTGCGGCTTCCGGCAGCGCATACTGCATCCCCGAGAGCCCTTCCACGAAGTACCCCCGCCGGATTTCCCCGCGCAATTCCATCGTCTGGAATGCCGGCCACAACTCCGACCATGGAAGGGATGATTCCCGTCCGATAAATTCCCGGGCGAATATTCCGTACCTGGCGAGGAGCTGCCGAGCCTGCGCAAACGCCCGTTGTTCCAGCGTCATCGGATCGCCTTCGACGGCCGCATCACGTATCCGGAACCACCGTCCCGACCATCCCGGGACTTGCCGGAGCGACCGCCGTGCCTTACCCAGGATCCGGCCACGGGCCGGATTGTGTTTCGGATCGATGATACGGATCGGCTCTATCGTCGTTGTCTCCCGGATCGAGCGCTTCAACGTCATAAGTTCAAGGAGCGTATCGTTGGAGATCATCCCCCTCCAAAAAAGCTCGGCAAAGGCGTTGTTCAACGCTTCCAGCGAGAGGTTGGTGCCGGAACGGACATCGCTGAAGAACGATGCTCCATGCGAAGCCAGGTATTCGTGGACGCGTTGCCCTGCAGAACTTGTGGATTCCGGTTGGTCGTCTCCAAAAGTGAACTGCGACGCACCTCCTCTGAATACCGGCATCACCCTCCCGCCGCTCATGCCGATCCAGACGATGGTCCCGTCGTGGGTGAGCGCACCAAGGGTTCCGCCGTCCTTCCCGATTCTGCGAAGACGCAGGATATCCCGTTCCCAGCTCTCGATCGGCAGGGGAAGTCCCTGGAGCTGGTCGAGAAGTGACAGAAGGTCGCCATGCGATCCGCTGGGCGATATGCCGGTCCAATGCTGAAGAAATAGCGTGAAGAGCCGGAGAGGCACCGGAGCGATCTCTTTGCGGAGGATCGAAATCGTCTGTCTCCGGATCTGATCGATGTTCTGACGGAAGCACCATTCTTCCTCTTCTCCGCACCCAAACTTCCCTTGAAGGATCTGCTTTCCGTCGATGACCCGATCTTTTAGGAGCGCAATCCCCTCGGATCGAAAGCCGTAGCGTCGAACGAGATCCGAAGGACGAACGGGTCCATGCCCCTGCAGGTACCGCCGGACAATTTGTTCCGCACTTGACGCGTCTTCCGCGGAACGGTAAAGTTCGGCGTATTCCGCCGCCACCCACTTCTCACGCTCACCGAGGTGCACTTTCAAAATGCGTCGTTCTGTTTCCAGTGACCGGACGAATTCCATTGCGTTGCCTGCGGTTCGCGACCGGATTTCATCGTCGTCGAGGTCGCCCACGCGCAGCAGGATCTGCATCAGCTCCTCAGCCGATCGTGCCTGGGAGCCTGCGGCTTCATGCTGCAGACGTGCTTCGACCGCCGCGATCGCCTCAGGACGCAGGAAATTCCCTGTCGGTCCTCGCGCGATCAGGTCATCGAGCAATTGGGGATTCAGGCGATGGGCATCGGCCGAACCCTGGCTCGGGACGGCGTCGCCGGCATACATGGAAGCACCCAGAAACGCAAACAGGAGCCCCGCGGCGAAGGGGGAAGGCGTTTCGGTCGACACTCTGGTCACATGAACCGCGCCGGTTCGGATCTTCTCCAGCAACGCGAGAAAATGGGGGAGATCGAGGACGTCATGAAGGACGTCGCGCACGGTCTCCAGAACGATGGGGAAGTCTTCGTGGGTTCGCACGAGTTGCAGAAGATCGCCGGCGCGGATTCGTTGAACCCAGAGCGGAGTTCGTTTCCCTCGTCCCGGTTTCGGCAACAGGAGGGCGCGCGCGGCATTCTGCCGGAATTGCCCTGCAAACAGCGGCGTCGAGAGCAGTTCCTCAAGGACGGTTTCCCGCGCCGCGGCAAGGGAATGTTCGGAAAACACCTCCATCGGAAAATCACGGTCGTCCGGCAGCCGGAGAAGGACCCCGTCGTCATTGTAAATCATCTCGGGAGTCGCGCCGGATTGCTCCTTGATGCGACGTTCAAGGAGCAGGCCCAGAAGCCCGTTGATTCTGCGGCCATAGGACGAATGCACGATCACCCGCATGTCGCCGAGTTCGTCCCGTGTCTGCTCGATGATGATCGTCCGGTCGTCCGGGATTGTACCGGTCACTCCGCGCTGGCGGCGGAAATAGTCGAGGAGGTTCCAGGCGGCATTGGTGTCGAGGGGATAAGCTGATTGCAGCCACTGCAGTGCATCCTCATCATCGATGCGCCCGGCAACAGTACGGCGAAAAGCCCCAAGTTGCTCTCCGAGGTCGTAGCTTCTCCCGATGCCCTCGCCTTTCCAAAACGGCATTCGCGCGGGTTGTCCCGGCGCGGGTGCAACGATCACGCGATTCGCGTCGATGGCCTTCATCGCCCAAACGGTGCTGCCGAGAATAAACCGGTCTCCCGGCCGGCTTTCATAGATGAACTCCTCGTCCACTTCACCCACTTTCGTCCGGACGTCCTCGAGATAGACGCCGTAATATCCGCGGTCCGCGATCGTGCCGCCGCTGGTGATTGCAAGATGACTCGTCCCGGGCAGCGCTCGAAGAGTGTTGTTGACCGGGTCCCACGAGATTTTGGCGCGGAGGTCTCCGAGGGAGTCGACACTGTAACGTCCCGCCAGCATCGTGAGGACGCTGTCGAAGAGAGGACGCGAGAGATTGTGGTAACAGAATGACTGACGAACGAGGTGAAAGAGATCGTCGACCTTCCATTCGTCGACGGCCACGGCGGCCACGATTTGTTGGGCGAGAACATCGAGGCAATTCTCCGGAACGTGGGTGGCCTCGACATCGTGCGCGAGAATCCCCCGCGCGACAACCGCGGCTTCGACGAGATCCTCCCGATGGGTTGGAATGATTCTTCCTTTGCTTGTCGCGTTGACCAGATGCCCGGAGCGCCCGATCCGTTGGAGTCCGCGCGCGATCCCCTTGGGAGATTCGATCTGGACGACAAGATCGATGCTGCCGATGTCGATCCCCAACTCCAACGACGACGTCGCGACCAGAACGTGGAGTTTGCCCGCCTTCAGCGCTGATTCCATCGCTTCCCGTGCTTCCCGGGACATGCTTCCGTGATACGCCTGGGCAAACGCTGCGTCAGGATCCTTATCGGATGCAGATTCGGTTGGTGCCGGGACGGGGGCTGCGGAAAGGTTGACCATTCCCGACGATCGCCCGTCCTCCGCTCCGGACGCCATGAGATTCAACTTTGAGGCGATCCGTTCGGCGAGCCTCCGGTTATTGACAAAGATCAATGTCGTCGTGTGGCGTTCGATCTCTTCGAAGAGCGCTTCGAAAATCAGCGGCCATGCGCCTTCTTCAGGCAGGAGTGAGAAATCCGGAACGGGGCAGACAACACGGACGTCCATGGACTTCTTTTGGCCGGCATCGACGATATCAACCGGTCTGGGGACGAAGCGTCCGTCCTGTTCGCGGGCAAAGCCTCCGAGATAGGCCGCGACGGTTTCAAGCGGTCGCTGCGTTGCTGAAAGGCCGATCCGCACGAACTCCTGTTCCGCAACCGCCTGCATTCGTTCAAGAGAGAGGGAAAGGTGAACGCCCCGTTTGTTGCCGCAGAGAGAATGGATTTCATCGATGATCACATACTGCACATGCCGGAACAATTCGCGTTGTTTCGAGGAGGTCAGCATGAGGTACAACGACTCAGGAGTGGTAATGAGGATGTCTGGCGGTCGCCGGAGCATCGCCTGCCGTTCCGAGGTCGGTGTATCCCCGGTCCGAACGGCGGCCCGGATTTCCGGGATGCTTACCCCGCGTTGTCGGGCGAGGGCATGGATCCCGGCAAGCGGCGATCGCAGGTTCCGTTCGATGTCATTGTTCAGCGCCTTCAGAGGAGAAACATACACGACCCGGATTCCCGGCTCGAGCGTGTCGCGCGAATATTGATCGACAAGATGATTGATCGTCCAGAGAAACGATGCGAGAGTCTTCCCGGATCCTGTTGGCGCAAGGATCAGGGTGTTGTGCCCTGCGGCGATGTGCGGCCAGCCAAGTTCCTGTGGGGGAGTCGGCGCAGCGTACTTCAGCAGGAACCATTCCCGCACGAGGGGATGAAATTCGTCGAGAATCGTTTGCCTGATCATGGATGGCCCCGTTTACAGATCGTTCCGCCTTGCGGACGCATTGCCGTACTTGAGCGCCCCGGACAGTGGCTCAAACAGCCTAAGATACGAAGAATTCAGGAGAGACAAAGGGAAGGGCGTCCGGCCGGTTTCGCCCGGCGGCTGATGTAAAAGATTGTCATCCCATCGATAGGAGAGGCGCGGAGGACACTCCGGGTGGAACATTTTCGCCTGTATCCCCGTACATTTACAAAGATTTATCAACACCCTGTCCTCATTTCCCCGTTGCGTCATCCCGGAGCAGAATCATGAAGAAGAAAATCGTCATCCCCGCTGTGGGAGCCTGCGTCGTGATCGTCGGCGCGTTTTTCATCCTCGGAGGCTCAAAAAAGACCGATGAGAATGGTCTCTCGTCCGTCAAGGTGACGCGGGGCGAAATTGTGGAGAAGGCTCTTGCCGTCGGGACCATCGAGCCCGAGAATGAGATCTCCGTGAAGGCGAAAGTCTCCGGCGTCGTCGGCCGGATCTACGCCGACGCGGGGTCGTATGTCGCAGCAGGGCAGCCCCTGCTCGAGGTGCGGCCGGACCCGGCACCGCTGGAACTTGCCGACGCGAAGCGCCAGGTGCAGCTCTCCGAAGTGGACCTGGTGAGCCTTGCGCGGGACAAGCCCCGGCAGGATTCGCTGTTTAACAAACAGCTTATCTCGTCCAAGGAATACGACGATTTTCAGCACAACTTCCAGACCGCGGAGCTCCATGTCAAGATCGCCCGCGAACACCTGGCCCTGATGGAGAGCGGACGCGTGAAGATCGAAAACACCGAAATCGAATCGATCGTGAAGGCGCCCATCAGTGGTTACGTGCTGAGCAAAGCCGTGCAGGTCGGCGATCCGGTCACGCCGTTGACGACCTATCAGGAAGGAACGGTCCTGATGAAGATGGCGAATATGAGCAAGCTGCTCTTCAAGGGATCGGTCGATGAAATCGATGTCGGAAAGCTGAAGGAAGGCCAGACGGCTGAGATTAAAGTTGGCGCCCTGCCCACCGACAAAATCGTCGGATCGCTCACGAAGATTTCGTTGAAGGCGGAGAAGAAGGAAAATGCCACCGTCTTTCCGATCGAAATCCTCGTGCCCGCGAAGGAGGGCGCGACGTTGCGCGCCGGGTACTCCGCGAATGCCAATGTCATCATCCAGAAGAAGGACAGCATCCTCACGATCCCCGAGCGGCTCGTGACGTTCCGGAACGATTCCGCCTTCGTCAGACTCGCCCTGCCTGAGGGGAAAAGCGAAGACCGGCTGATCAAAACCGGCTTGAGCGACGCGGTGAATATCGAAGTGACCGAGGGGCTGAAAGAAGGAGACGATGTCCTTGAGAAGCCGGTAAAGAAGATCGAATAATCGGACCCCCAACGAGGACAACCGCCGTGGAAGGTTTTCGCACAACGCTGAACGAGTTTCTCCGGGACCTCCGGGCGCAGAAGCTCAGGACATTTCTCACCGTCTTCGGAATCATCTGGGGGACCGTCGCCATTATCGTCCTCCTTGCCTTTGGCATGGGCTTCAAGCGTCAGCTTGCCATTAGCATGCACGGGATCGGGGAACGGGTCGCGATCATGTTCCCCGGGCGGACCTCGAAGGCGTTCGAAGGGTTCGGGGTAGGCCGGGGGATGTCGTTCATCGAGGATGACGCCCGGCTCCTCCAGGCCCAGATCAAAGACATCGGGATGATCAGCGCGGAGTATGCCACCAGCGGCACGGCGATCCGCGTCGGGGACAACATCACCAACACCTCCGTGGGCGGCGTCTATCCCATCTACAGTGAAATGCGGAATGTGATTCCCGCGCCCGGCGGGAGGTTCATCAACGAACTCGACATGCGCGAACGCCGACGCGTTGTGTTGATCGGCGACGAGTTGAAAAAGCTGATCTTCGGAGAGAGCGAGGCGCTCGGCAAGACCATCTATATCGGGCGCGTGCCGTTCCTGGTCGTGGGAGTGATGATGAAGAAGATACAGAATTCCTCGTACAACCGCCGCGATCAGGATCGTGCGTTCATCCCCGCGACAACTTTTGCCTCGGTGTTCGGCGCCACGCACCTCCGCAATATCATCTTCACCCCCGCCGACCCGACGCGGGCAGAAGAAACGAAGACCGAAGTCCGGGAAGTCCTCGGTCGACGATACAAATTCGATCCGACCGACACCGATGCCGTGTTCATCTGGGACACCGGCGAGTTCGACAAATTCCTCTTCTATTTCTTCCTCGCCTTCAACATCTTCATGGGGTTGATCGGGAGCTTCACGCTCGGGGTCGCAGGGATCGGCGTCGCGAATATCATGTACATCGTCGTGCAGGAACGGATCAAGGAGATCGGCGTGAAACGGGCCGTCGGTGCCCCGAAACGCGCGATCATGATGCAGTTCTTTACCGAGACGTTCTTCATCATCTTCCTCGGGTCGTCCATCGGCTCTCTCATCGCCTACGGCATCACGCAGGCCCTGCAGTATGTCCCGATCAAGGATCAGGTCGGCACACCCGAGATATCCTGGGAGGTCATGGCTGCCACCGCTGTCGTTCTTGCGATCATCGGTCTCGCCGCGGGGTTGTTCCCTGCGCGACGGGCGGCGAATCTCAACGTCGTGGACTGCTTGCGCGTCTGATAACAGGTTTGACCAGGGAGTCACCTCATGTGGTTTGAACTGCTTCGCGATTTCCTTTTCGATATGAAGACGCACCGGACGCGTGCGATTCTCACCCTCGTTGCCATCACGTGGGGGACCGCCGCCGTCGTGCTGCTTCTTGCCTTCGGCGAAGGGTTGAACACGCAACTGATGAACGGATTCCTGAACGCAGGGAACAGGATCATGATCCTCTACGGGGGCGAGACCGGGAAACCCTATGAAGGGGTGCCGAAAGGGCGTAGGATCAGGATGGTGGAAGAGGACGCGGACCTGCTCAAGCGCGCGATCCCGCTGATCGCGGACGTCAGTCCCGGGTATATGGGAAACGTGGCACTGACCTACGGGAAGAAAACCTCATCCACGACGCTGGAAGGGGTGAATCCCTCTTTCGAAGAAATGCGCCGGATGTACCCTGCGGCTCATGGAAGATTCCTCAACGACCTCGATGTCGAGCAGGAGCGGCGTGTCCTCGTCCTGGGTTCGAAGATCGCCAAAGATGTGTTCGGCGACGACCCTCCTGTCGGACAAACCGTGATGGCCGACGGGATCCCGTTCGTGGTCGTCGGAATCATTCAGGACAAGATCCAGACCAGCATGAACAACGGGCCGGATTCCTACCGGGCAATCATGCCGTACACCACGTACAAATCGATGTACGGTCCCGTCTACGTCAATCAGATCGTCGTGAATCCCGTCGACCCGTCGAAACAGCAGGAGGTCAAGTCGGAGATCTTCCGCGTCCTTGCCCGGAAATATCATTTTGATCCGACGGACGAACGGACGCTGTTTATCTGGGACTTCATCGAGGGCGAGAAGATGATCACGAAGGTCGAACTTGGCATTTCGATCTTTTTGGGATCGATCGGATTTTTGACGCTGCTGATCGCCGGTGTCGGCGTTGCGAACGTCATGTATGTGGTGGTCAAAGAACGGACGCACGAAATCGGGGTGAAGATGGCCCTGGGGGCACGCCGGAGTTACATCCTCGCCCAGTTCATTTTTGAGGCGCTGTTGCTTGCCTTTATCGGCGGCGGCATTGGGATTCTCTTTTCCTGGGGAGTGGTGGGATTTGTCCATCTCTTCCCGTCGGACAGCGGCGTTATGCAATTCCTCGGCCGGCCGACGCTTTCGGGTTCCATTATGGCGCTCACGGCCGGGATCCTCGCCATTATCGGTCTCATGGCAGGGCTTTTCCCTGCGCGAAGGGCGGCGAGCCTGGACCCCGTCGAATCCCTCCGGTACGAATGATCCTTGCATCTCACGCTGCGCAATTCGTACATTAAGGGAGGATTTGCATTCTCTCAAGGGGTTCAGCATGGCACGACGCGTGTTCCCGGGCGCCCTTCTCGGCGCCCTTTTCCTTTTCGTGATCCCGGCACCGGCGCAACAGGCGCCCGAGCGGTCGAACCCGACGGCTCTTCAGAAATTCGACCCGACCCGTGATGCCGCCGCCGATATCGCCACCGCCGTTGCAGAAGCGGCCCGGACGCATCGACGAGTGCTCCTGGACGTCGGCGGGGAGTGGTGCATTTGGTGCCGTCGTCTCGATTCTCTGTACGAATCACACAAGGATCTCTCCGACTACCTCGGGGAACACTATGTGCTCGTGAAGGTGAATTACAGCAAGGAGAACAAGAACGAGAAGGTTCTTTCGAAGTATCCGAAGATTCCCGGGTATCCGCACTATTTTGTTCTCGGAAGCGACGGCACGCTGTTGCATTCCCAGGACACCGGGGCGCTCGAATCCGGAAAGGGGCACGACCCTGCCAAGGTTCTTGCCTTTCTGAAGGAATGGGCAAAGTAAGTTGATGGGTTCCGTAAGACCTTGCTCCGTCATGTCATGTAGTTCGATTGATTCATTTCTCAAAGGAAGGCATCCATGGTGAAGAAACTTGCTGTGGCGTTGATACTGATGCTGTTCGTTGGAGGCATTGCGCTGGCCCAGGAATCCAAAGCGCCGAATTTCAAAGCGACCGCGGCGGATGGTTCCACGGTTGAACTCCAAAAACTCAAGGGCAAGGTCGTGGTCGTGAACTACTGGGCGACCTGGTGTCCACCGTGCCGGCAGGAGATCCCCGGGTTCATCGATGTCTACAAGCAGTACAAGAGCAAGGGGTTGGAAATCGTGGGGGTCTCGCTCGATCAAAACGGGTGGGAAGTGGTGAAGCCGTACATTGCCAAGACCAAAATCAATTATCCGATCGTCCTGCCGGACGAAGTGCTGAAATCAGCCTACGGCAACATCGAAGCGATCCCGACGACGTTCTTTGTCGACAAGAAAGGCAACATCGTCGATTCGCACGTGGGCTATATGGACAAGGCGGCGTTTGAAAAGAAGATCAAAGAGCTGCTTTAGGGATTAGGGTTCAGGATTCAGGCAACAGGGTCAAAAAGAAACTGCTCGGAGCGCATTGGCTTCCGAGCAGTTTTTTTAATAGCGTCTCCCCCTCTCCCCCTCTCCCCCCATCTCCTTGCCGTACCTCAGCATTTGCTCCACCCGCAATTATGGCATAGCACGCATCCGCTGACGTGATCAACTGTTGATCCGCACTCCGGGCAGGTGGTCTGGCTGGTACCGTGGTGTTCTGCTTCGGCTTTCCCCGCAGGTGTTGCCTCTCCGGGAACCGCAGAGGCGGGTTTGTGTTCGGCATGTCCGCGGGCTCTGTTCGCCCACATTTCGTCACGGTTTTCGATGTAATGCTCGAGCACCTTCCCGATGGCATCCGGAGTGCTGAGAATTTGACCGCCGTGACCATCCCACACCGGCGTCGGCCCAGAAATACCTTTGAGCTGTTTCACAATCTCGCGTGGTTCAAGGCCCGTACGAAGAGCGAGCGAAATCAGTCTGCTGATGGCCTCCGACTGGGCGGCGGCATTGCCGCCTGCCTTTCCGATGGTGGTGAAAACCTCGCACAACCCATTCTCATCTTCGTTGATCGTCACGTAGAGATTGCCTTCGCCGGTCCGGACGCGTTCCGTGACCCCGAATGTCCGCTGCGAGCGACGTCGGGGACTTTTGGAGAAGCCTGCTTCTTCCGGCGCCTGCCTGACCTGCTGCTCGCCCTCTTTCTTCTTCGCGTACTCCTCGGTCTGCAGGATTCCTTCGCGGCTCCCTTCGCGGTACACCGTGATCCCCTTCAGCCCCGCTTTGTACGCGGTCAGATAGATGTCCGCAACGGTGTCGACGCTGACGTCCTCGGCAAGATTGACGGTCGAGGAAATGCTGCTATCGACATATTTCTGGATCACCCCCTGCAATTTCACGCGGAAATAGGGATCAATCTGGTGGGCGGTGACGATGTACTCCGGAAGCTGATCATCATCACCGAACAATTTCTTCACCAGCGGATGATAAACTTTGTATTCCGAGAACGTTTCCCCGTCATGATTTTTGACGCGTCGGCGATAGCTGGTGCAGAAAATCGGCTCAATTCCCGAGCTGGTCTGGGCAACGATGGAGCCGGTGCCGACCGGAGCAACAGTCAGGACGGTGCTGTTGCGGATCCCGTGATGAGCGATGGCATTGCGGATCTCCTCCGGGAGCGATTGGACGAATTTGCTGTTGGAGTATCCTTCCCACGCAAACAGCGGGAACGATCCTTTTTCCTTCGCGATCTCGATGGAGGTCTTATAGGCTTCATCCCGGATGAGCCGCATGACCTGGTCGACGGCTGTCAGGGCTTCTTCCGAGTCGTAGCGGATCTTCATCATCACCAGCGCGTCTGCGAGTCCGGTGATGCCGAGACCGATGCGGCGGTCGGAGGCGACGGCGTTGCGGATCTTCTCGAGCGCGTGGTTCTCCATATTATAGTCGATAATGTCGTCCATAAACCGGGTCGCGGTCTGGACGACAGACGCCAGTTCCTTGAAATCGAAACGGCCTTCCTCGTCGACGAACTTGCTGAGATTGATATTTCCCAGGTTGCACGCGGTATACGAAGCCAGCGGCTGCTCCCCGCACGGGTTTGTGCTGGTCAGGGGGTTCGCGTATTCGACGTTATGATAGTCGCGCATCGTGTCCCAGAAGATGATCCCGGGTTCGGCGGAGGCATGCGCATTTTTGATGATCTTGAACCAGAGTTCCTTGGCCTTGACGATTCGATAGACCTTGCCGCCCCAGCGAAGGGGGAATTCTCCGTCCTGCATGACCGCCTGCATGAACTCATGGGTGATGAGCACGCTGATGTTCGCGTACTGGACCTTGATCTTCCGGGAGTCGTTCTTGATGGTAATGAAATGTTCGATATCGGGATGGTCGACGCGCATCGTCAGCATCAGCGCCCCGCGGCGTCCGGCCTGGGAGACGGTGTTGGTGCTTTCGCTGAAGAGATTCATGAACGCCGTCGCGCCGGGGGAGTGATCGATCGTCGCGTTGACCGCGGCGCCTTCCGGGCGAAGCGTCGATAGATCCGTCCCGACGCCGCCTCCCGTCCGGTAGACCAGCGCCGATTCGGTAATGCATTGATAGATCCCTTCGAGGCTGTCCTCGTTGATGGGGATGACGTAGCAATTGGAGAGCGTCGGTCTTCTGCGTGCATCCTCGCGTCCCGCGCCATGCATGACCCGTCCGCCGGGAACAAACTTGAAATCGAACAGCAGGGCGAGGAACTTCTGGTACCAGAATTCCTTGTCGGTCTCCACGGAGGCGATCGCGCGAGCGATCCGGTTCCAGAGGTGGACCGGTCCCTTTTCAGACGGTGCAAGGTACTTTGAGCGCAGCACGTCTGCAGCGAGATCGTTGTCCCCGTAATAATCCCGGCAATCGAGAGCAAGATCCATGATTTGATCGTTCAGAGAACCCGCACTTCGTGCGTCGGATCCCGGAACAACAACGGGATGCAACGGCGTCGCGTCCTTCTGGGCCATGGCACATATCCTTCTGGAATACTTGACGATGGGGGGCGGAAACCGTCGTCACTTCGGCTTCCATGGATTCTTGTGAACCGACACAAACTTTTGTTGCGTCGCGGTGGCAGCCTCTCTGCCGGTTTCATCACATCGTTACGACAGAATACGACAGACATCGGTGACTCGGGGGAGGGAGACACGAGACTTGCGGGCGGGTCCCCCTTCATCGCCGGAACTTCGTCTGCTGCCTGCGGTACTACGAAAAGAGGTCTTGAAGCTATCAGGCCGCACCAGACATCGCTCGTTGGTCGATTGGTGCCGGCGAACCGGCGGGCGATGACCGTTATACAGAAATCCAAACCAAAAATTCGCCCCTCGGCATATGAGAACAGTTGGGTTGAGGGGCGTTGGTCAGCGATCGCTTTAACGATCGCTCAATAGCGCCGAAGAATATACAATGAGGCTCAAATGAAGTCAAGTGAAATTTTGTCCAAACACACTTAGGCCTTTATTCCCAACATCTTAGCCCTTCAAGATGTTCCCGCGAAACGATTCCTGATCGAGGATCTGAAATGCTCCCATGCATTGCTTTTCCGAGATGCACGGCGTATTTTTCCCATTCTTTCCGATATCGGTTTCCACCTCGACGGGAGCTCCTTCATGGCCGTCCTTGTTCCGTTCTCCACGATTCCTGAGCTGTTTGACCGTCTCACGGGGAAACTCTCCGGTGAAACGCGTCCGGCGCTCATGGTAAAGTCCGAAGGGAAGTATAGAGGAATATCCTTCGGACAACTGCGCCAGGACGTCGAGGCGTTTGCCTGCGGGCTCGCTTCCGCCGGGTTGAAGAAGGGAGACCGGGTTGCAATCATCGCCGAGAACAGACCGGAATGGGTGATCGCCGACCAGGCATGCGCTGCACTCGGCGCTGTCACCGTCCCGGTCTATCCGACGATGAACGTCAAGCAGACGGAGTATATTTTCCGCGATGCCGGTGTTCGCATGGCGGTCGTCTCCAATCGCTTCCAGTATACAAAGATCTCCAAGTTTGCCGCCGCCGTCCGCTCCCTCGAACTGATCATCCTGATGACGGATCGCTCGGAAATTACCGACGCGCACGTTGCCAGCTTTCAGGCCATCACGGAACGGGGGCGGCTATTCGCCGAAGTGAACCCCGAGTACCTCGACCTCTCCCGGAAGATGGTGCGGGGGACAGACCTCCTGACCATCATCTATACTTCCGGTACCACCGGCGAGCCCAAAGGGGTGATGCTCTCCCACCTGAATCTTGCCACGAACATCATCAGCGCGGCGTCAGTCATCGATTTCCGCCCCACCGACGTCATCCTGTCGTTTCTCCCGCTCAGCCATTCGTTCGAACGTATGGCGGGATACTACACCGCGATGGCATGCGGCGGAACGATCGCCTACGCGGAGAGCGTCGATGCCGTCCGGGATAATATGCTCGAAGTCCGTCCGACCATCATCACCACCGTGCCCCGTCTGTTTGAACGCATCCACGCCCGTATCCTGAAGCAAGTGGAATCAGGACCGCCGCTGCGCCGGAGGATCTTTCACTGGGCTATCGGGGTTGGCCGCGAGACTGCAAGGGCGCGACGACGCGGTTTCGTCAACCCGGTGCTTGCGGCGAAACACGCGCTCGCCGACAAGCTTGTGTATTCGAAACTCCGTGAACGAACCGGAGGGAATATCCGTTACTTTGTATCCGGTGGCGCGGCGCTCGCCCGGGAATTCGGCGAGTTCTTCGAGGCCGTGGGTCTGACCATTCTGGAGGGGTACGGGCTCACAGAGACGTCGCCAGTGATCGCGGTGAACCGGTTGGGGAACCACAAATTCGGCACCGTCGGTCAACCCATCCCCGGCGTGGAAGTGAAGATCGCCGATGACGGAGAAATCCTCGCACGCGGGCCCAACATCATGCAGGGCTACTGGAAACAGCCCGAGGCAACCTCCCAGATGATCGACCGGGACCATTGGCTTCATACCGGCGACATCGGCGTCCTCGACGCCGAGGGCTTTCTCCATATCACGGACCGAAAGAAGAATCTCTTTGTCAGTTCCAACGGGAAGAATATTGCGCCGCAGCCGATCGAGAACCTGTTTCTCTCGAGCCAGTATATTGAACAATTCATGCTGATCGGAGACCGACGCACCTATCTCACAGCGCTGATTGTTCCGGATTTTGAAGCGCTGCGGGAGTATGCCGACACGAACAACATCGCGTACGACGACAACGCCGACCTCGTGGGCCACGAGGCGATCAATGCTCTGCTCGAGCGCAACATCGCGACAATTCAAAGGGAACTCTCGAGCTACGAACGCGTGCGCAAGTTTACGTTGCTCGACAAGCCCTTTACGATCGAGGACGGCGAGCTGACGCCGAGCCAGAAGGTGCGGCGGAAGATCGTCGAGGAACGGTACGCCCATCTCATCGAGGGGATGTATCGCATGGAGCGCGGATAGTGAACGTTTGGAACCTCGGGGATCCTCCGGGAATGCCCGGATTTTTGACATTCAGGGGGCGAATCGTTACATTTTACAGCACTTCCAAACTTCTTCCCGACCGTACGTGTTTACAAAGGTAGACGATGGAACAATATCTTCCCATCGGCGTGATGATCCTGCTGGGAGTCGTTGCGGCTGTCACCATGGTGAACCTCAGCAAGTGGCTTGGCCCCCGCCATCCCTCCGATGAAAAACTTTCGACGTACGAAAGCGGGATGGAGCCGGTCCGGACCGCCCGTGAACGGTTCTCTGTCAAGTACTACCTGGTGGCGATGTTGTTCATTGTCTTTGACATCGAAATCACGTTTATGTATCCGTGGGCAGTCGAATTCCGGATTCTTGGAATGGACGGGTTTATCGCGATGCTGGTCTTTATCGCCGTGCTGCTCGTGGGGTATGTTTACATCTTGAAGAAGGGGGCGTTGGAATGGCGTTAGAGAAATTACAGCAGGACGGTTTTCTGACAACGCGGCTGGACGAAGTCATCAACTGGGCCCGGAAGAATTCCCTCTGGCCCATGCCGATGGGCATCTCGTGCTGCGCGATCGAAATGATGGCGACGGCGTCGCCGCGGTTCGACATCTCACGCTTTGGTTCCGAGGTGATGCGGTTTACCCCTCGCCAGTGCGACGTGATGATCGTCGCGGGAACGGTCACCTATAAGATGGCCAAAGTCGTCCGCAAGATCTATGACCAGATGCCCGATCCCAAATGGGTGATATCCATGGGCGCCTGCGCTTCGTCCGGCGGGATGTTCCGGTCGTATTCGGTGGTGCAGGGGATCGACCAGTTTGTCCCGGTCGATGTCTTCGTCGCCGGATGTCCACCCCGACCGGAAGCGTTGCTCAATGGGTTGATGACGCTCCAGAAGAAGATCGAAGGCGACCGAACCCTCGGCAAGCTGTTCCACGGCGAACAGGTATTCATTCCCGAAACTCCTGCGTCATGACGAACGACGAAATCGTCGCAGCACTCAGCGCTGCACACCCCGGCAGCATCGAAGGACATTCGGAATTTCGCGGCGATCTCGCGATCGTCGTGAAGAAGGAGGAGATCGCCAGTGTCGCAAAGACCGTCCGCGACCATCCTGCTCTGGCGTTCGATCTGGTGATCGATGTGCTCGGGGTGGACATGTATCGGCCGGACAAGCGATTTGAAGTGGTGTACATTCTGTATTCCACAACCCACAAGCGTCATCTCCGTTTGAAGGTGGCGACAGATGAGGAGCACCCGGTGGTTCCCACCGTGACGACTGTCTGGCCCGGCGCCAACTGGCACGAACGGGAAACCTTTGACATGTTCGGAATCCGGTTCGAGGGACATCCGGATCTCCGCCGGCTCTATATGCCGGATGAATTTGAATACTATCCTCTGCGGAAAGATTTCCCCCTTCTCGGCGTCCCGGATTCGCTTCCGCTCCCGCGTCGATAAGCTTCTTGCTCCCGCCGCAGGACATGGATGGACAATCGGACTGTTGCTATCGCATGACTTCACGATCAGAAGAGACCCGCAAAAGCAAGATCCTCACCGCCCTGGAAGACCAGGACACGTCCGTCATCGTCGACGACCCGCTGGAGAACTCCATGATCCTCAATATGGGACCCCAGCATCCGGCGACGCACGGAGTTCTGCGACTCCTGGTGAAGCTGGACGGCGAAACCGTCGTCGCGGCCGTGCCCGAACTCGGCTACCTGCACCGCGGGTATGAGAAGATCGCGGAGAATACGACGTACCACGAATTCATTCCGCATACCGACCGCCTCGATTATCTTTCCCCCATTTCAAACAACGTCGGCTACGCAATGGCCGTCGAGAAACTCGCGGGGATCGAGTTGCCCGTCCGCGCAAAGTACATCCGGGTGCTCTGCTGCGAGATGGCACGGATTGCCTCGCATCTCGTCGCCACAGGAAGCATGGCGATGGACGTCGGTGCGCTGACGGTCCTCCTGTGGACATTCCGGGAGCGTGAGAAGATCCTCGATGTGTACGACGTGCTGACCGGAGCACGATTCACCACCAGCTACACACGCATCGGCGGGACGTCGCAGGACTGGACGCCGCAATGCACGACGATGCTCGAGGCCTTCCTCGCGGAATTTGAACAGGACGTTCGCGAAGTCGAGCAACTTCTCCGAACCAACAGGATCTTCATCGACCGGTGTGAAGGCGTGGGATACCTTTCACGCGAACAGGTCGTCGGCCTGGGCCTCACGGGCCCGATCCTCCGTGCTGCCGGCGTCGCGCGCGACCTGCGGCGGGACAATCCGTATCTCGTGTATGACGAGCTGGATTTCAACGTCATCACGGCGACGGAGAGCGATGCGCTGGCGAGATTCTACGTTCGGATTGCGGAGATGCGGGAAAGCGCGAAGATCCTCCGCCAGGCGCTTGATAAGTTGCCCGAGGGCCCCTTCCGCGCCGATGAGCCGAAGCGCGTCCTCCCGGAAAAGGGACGGACCTACACGAAGATGGAAGAACTGATCCACGATTTCATGTTGATCAACATCGGCGTCGACCCGCCGGTCGGGGAAATCTACTCTGCGATCGAATCGTCGAAAGGCGAATTGGGGTTTTATATCGTCAGTGACGGAACAGGCCAACCGTGGCGCATGAAGATCCGCTCGCCGTCGATGACGAATCTCCAGGCCCTGCCGCTGATGGTCAAAGGCGGGATGATCTCGGATATTGTCGCAATCATCGGGAGCCTGGATCCCGTCATGGGTGAAGCCGACAAATGAGAAGGGGGAAATGGGAGAGGGGGAGATCGGGAGACACAGATGAATTGGAAATTGGCAGTTCCGAATTCCCACTTGGAAATTCCCAACTGCCAATTCCCAATTGCGCTTCGCTTGATCGTTTCTTGAACTGCTTCATACGTCGTACTTCATTCTCATAGCATAACATGGCACAGGCGCGTATGCTTTCCGCAGAAAGCAAAGAGAAAATCGAAGCTCTGAAAGCTCGCTATCAGAACCCACAATCCGTTGTCCTGGCTGCGCTCTGGATGTGGCAAGACGAAAATGGCTGGGTGTCGGAAGAGGGGATGAAGGAAGTCGCTGACTTGCTGGCGATGCCCTACCATGATGTCCTCGGCGTTGTGACGTTCTATACGATGTACAACAAGCGGCCTGTCGGAAGGCACAAGATCGAGGTGTGCACGAATGTCTCCTGCATGATCAGGAACAGCGACCGGATCCTCCAGCATATCCAGGAGAGACTTCACATCGGTGTCGGGGAGACAACGCCCGACGACCGTTTCACCCTGGTCGAGGCGGAATGTCTCGGAGCGTGCGGCGGCGCGCCGGCAATGCAGGTCGGCGACACCTACTACGAAAATCTCGACACGGCAAAAATCGATACCATTCTCAATGAGTTGAAGTGACATGGAACCGCTCCTCCTCCCGCAAATTCCCGACTTGCACCGGATCGACGTCTACGAAGCCCACGGCGGGTACGCGATGTTGCGGAAAGCGCTGGGCATGAAGCCCGAAGAGGTCACCGACGAGGTGAAAAAGTCAAACCTGCGTGGGCGCGGGGGTGCCTGTTTCCCGACCGGTTTGAAGTGGACCTTCATGCCGAAGACGACCGACAAACCGAAATATCTCTGCGTCAACGGCGACGAAAGCGAGCCGGGAACGTTCAAGGACCGGCAGATCTTCGAGAGTAATCCGCACCTTGTCATCGAAGGAATCGTGATCGCGTGTTACGCCATGGGTGTGAAGACGGCCTACCTCTACATCCGCGGTGAGTACAATCACTGGATCACGCTGGTCCAGAAGGCGGTGGATGAGGCTTATGCGAAGGGGTATATCGGACAGAATGTCCTCGGCTCCTCGTTCAGCACGGACCTTTTCCTGCACCGCGGGGCCGGAGCGTACATTTGCGGGGAAGAGTCCGCTCTGATGAATTCTCTCGAGGGAAAACGGGGCTACCCACGCGTGAAGCCGCCGTTCCCCGCACAAAATGGTCTTTGGGGTTGCCCGACGACCATCAATAATGTCGAGACGCTGGCAAACGTTCCCGTCATCCTCCGGCTCGGCTGGGAAGCCTATGCGAAGATCGGCGCCCCGAAACATCCCGGCCCGATCCTTGTCGGGGTGAGCGGTCATGTGAACAAGCCCGGCGTCTACGAGATGGCGACGGGCGAACTCCTCACCACCATCATCGAGAAGTACGCGGGAGGCGTGGCGGGCGGGAAAACGATCAAAGCCATCATCCCCGGCGGCTCGTCAACCATGATTGTCCGCGGAGAGCAGATAGCCGGGATCACGATGGACGCCGATGGCCTGAAAGCGGCGGGATCCTCCGTCGGGACCGCGGGTTTGATCGTGATGGACGAAGATACCAACCTGATCAAAGTCATCCGGCGGATCACCGACTTTTATCATCACGAGTCGTGTGGGCAATGCACTCCCTGCCGCGAAGGAACAGGATGGATGTCGAAGATACTGCGCCGGTTCGAGGAGGGGCAAGCCACCGCAGCGGACCTCGATCTGCTGCTCGACATCGCGAACAACATCGAAGGGAACACGATCTGTGCTCTCGGCGATGCTGCCGCCTGGCCGGTCCAGAGCATGATCAAGCGGTTCCGTGACGAATTTGAAAAATGTATCAGGCCTTCTCCCGCGACTGTGAGCGCGGAATTGGTCGCCTAGGCCGCGATTGTACGACCTCGTCCACCACAAGCCTCACAGTCCTGTGAGGCTTTGGCATTTTATTGGAAGGAGCATGACCGAAAAACTGGTAGTGCACATTACGCGCGTCGGCCCGGACAACGGCGACATCTCGCTCCCCTCCTATGCGACGGAAGGATCGGCAGGAATGGATCTCTGCGCTGCCGTCCCTGGAGAGATCGTCTTGAAGGCGGGAGAAACGCTCCTTGTCCCCACCGGCTTTGCGATCGCCCTCCCCCCGGGGTTCGAAGCGCAGGTACGACCACGGAGCGGCCTGGCGTTGAAGCACAAGGTGGGCATCCTCAATGCACCCGGGACGATCGATGCCGACTACCGGGGGGAAGTGAAGATTATCCTCACGAATTTCGGAGCGCACGATTTCGTCATTCATCGGGGCGACCGCATCGCGCAAATGATCGTCGCGCGGTATTCCCGGGTTTCGTGGCAGGAGGAGGATTCTTTGAGCGAAACCGCACGCGGAAGCGGCGGGTTCGGTCATAGCGGCACCGGCTCGAACAACGCCTGACGTTTCCCCTACTCAAACAGGATTGGCTGCGATGGGCGAAGAGACAAAGGGATCCGGCACATTGTATCTGGTCGCCACCCCCATCGGGAACTACGATGACATCACATTGCGGGCTCTCGAGACCCTGAAAATCGTTGATGTGATCGTCTACGAGGAACGCCGCGAGGGAGAACGCTTGCTGAGGCACTTCCATATTGAGCGCCCGACCGAAGAACTCAACGAACATAACGAGGCTGCCGCCACGTATCATATTCTCGAGTACCTCAAGAACGGCCGCTCGGTCGCTCTCGTCTCGGATGGCGGCACCCCCGTCTTTTCCGATCCCGGAAAACTCCTGGTCGAACGGGCGATCGGCTCGGGGATCCGGATCGTCCCGGTTCCCGGGGCATCGTCGTTGTTGCCCGCGCTCATCGTGTCCGGCTTTTCCCTGGACCAATTTCTCTACTACGGGTGGCTGTCTCCCAAAAAAGAACGCCGGCGCGCGGAGCTGCGTCAACTCCTGACTGAGCGACGGACCACCGTGCTGATGGACACCCCGTACCGGCTTTCTTCACTCCTGCATGATCTCGCTGAAGCATTCGCGGGGCGGCGCATCTGTATCGCGTACAACCTCACGATGCCCGACGAAAAGATCTACCACGGCACGGCAGACAGTCTTGCCAGGCAACTCGGCCAAAAGGAAATCAAAGGGGAGTTCGTTGTGATCATCGAAGGGCGATCGTCGTCGTCACGCCCCTCCAACTGAAAAGGTGATGCATGGAAACGGTGTCACACGAGCAGTTTATCCGGGAACTCTTGAGCCTCAGGACGGCCCGGCAGGTTTCGCTGCCGGTGAAGGCGAAGGCCGCGCGTTTTATCGAGGAGCTGCTTGAACTGATGTTCCCCCACTTTTCCGACGAGGTGTTCTATTCCGAATCGGAAATCGAAGGGCAGTTCAGGATCCTCCTGCGGGACCTTCGTACGGTATTGCAGCCGCTCGAGCCGCAAATGCACTGCACCGTCGCCGAAGTGGCGGATCGGTTTTCGCGGGCGGTCCCGACCATCTATCGCGAGCTTCTCCTCGATGCGGAGGCGATCCACCGGGGCGACCCGGCGGCGGAAAGCGTGGACGAGGTGATCTCGGCGTACCCGGGATTTTACGCGATCGCGATCTACCGCATCGCGCATGAATTCTATGCGATGGATGTTCCGATCTTTCCCCGCATTCTGACCGAAAGTGCCCATCAACGCACAGGAATCGATATCCATCCGGGCGCAGTGATCGGACGTTCGCTCTGCATCGACCATGGAACGGGGATCGTGATCGGCGAAACCAGCCTGATCGGCGATAATGTCAAACTCTATCAGGGAGTGACCCTGGGCGCGCTGAGCGTCGATAAGTCGCTGGCCTCGCACAAACGCCACCCGACGATCGAAAACAATACGGTGATCTACTCCAACGCCACCATCCTCGGCGGCGAAACGGTGATCGGGCACGACAGTGTGATCGGTGGAAACGTCTGGCTGACCGAAAGCGTTCCGCCGCATTCGGTCGTGTATCACAAGAGCGAGGTTCGCGTCCGGGACAAACGCGACGAAGTGATCGGTGTGGATTTTTCCATTTAACGAACAGGGAGCAGGAGGAAATCGATGAGAGCTGCAACGATTCTTGAAACGATCGGGCGTACCCCCCATGTCCGCATCAACCGATTGTTCGGCGACCAGGCCGAAGTGTGGATGAAGCTGGAGCGGGCAAACCCCGGGGGGAGCATCAAAGACCGCATCGGGCTGAGCATGATCGAGGACGCCGAACGCAAGGGCATCCTGAAGAAGGACAGCGTGATCGTCGAACCGACGTCCGGTAATACTGGCGTGGGACTGGCGATGGTCTGCGCTGTCAAGGGGTACAAGCTTGTCCTGGTCATGCCGGATTCGATGTCCGTCGAGCGGCGAAAGATCATGTCGGCGTATGGGGCCACGTTCGAATTGACCCCGCGCGAGAAGGGGATGAAGGGGGCGATCGCGCGCGCGGAAGAGATGCTGAAAGAAAATCCCCGTGCCTGGATGCCGGGGCAATTCGACAACCCTGCGAACATCGAAATCCATCGCCGGACGACGGCGAAAGAAATCATCGACGATTTCCCCGACGGCATCGACGTTCTCATTACGGGGGTCGGCACGGGCGGCCATATCACCGGATGTGCGGAAATACTCAAGGCGAAATTTCCCGCTCTGAAAACCTACGCCGTGGAACCCGCGGCATCGGCGGTGATCAGCGGAGGAGCTCCCGGCCCCCATCCGTTGCAGGGATTGGGCGCGGGATTCATCCCCAAGAACCTTCATACGGCACTCCTTGACGGCACAATTCAGATCACAAAGGAGGAGGCGTTTGCCTATACACGGCGTGCCGCGCAGGAGGAGGGGATCTTTGTGGGGATCTCCTCCGGTGCGGCGCTCGCTGCCGTGGCAAAAAAACTTCCCGAACTCCCCAAAGGGAAGCGTATTCTGACATTCTGCTATGACACGGGTGAACGGTACCTTTCAATCGAAGATCTCTTTTGATACATTGCATTCATGATTTGGACAAAGGAAGAGGCATGCATGCTGCGAGCGGGAAGCATTCTTCGAACCATCATCATGATCGCCGCGTTTGTCGGATGCAGTGGAGGCGTTGATCGTCCGGAACCGAACCGTCTGATCACTCCATCATCACCCGAACAGGAATTCTCCATGCTCGATGGCTACGGCGCATGGGAGACGGTCCCGGGACGCGGCGAAGTGTGGAGGCCGAATGTTCCGAATGATTGGTCCCCGTACCGCATCGGCCAGTGGGAATGGACGGATCGCGGTTGGATCTGGATGAGCGATGAACGGTTCGGGTGGGTGGTGTACCACTATGGCTTCTGGGAATACGACGACACGCTCGGGTGGCTCTGGGTCCCGGGATACCAATGGTCTCCGGCAAGAGTCGCGTGGTTCGTCACGGACGACTTTGTCGGATGGGCGCCTCTTCCGCCGCGAGGCATCGCGATCCCCCGACCGGATGACGATGTCACCGGACGATGGTGGTCGTTTGTCGATGCGCGTGACTTCGTCACTCCGGATATCGATGCTCATCGCTATCGAGAATATCCCCGATTGTCCGGTGCTCCGAGAACGAGTCCACCGGATGCCAGGCTGATCGGCAAGACGCGCGGAGAAGAGGTGCCGCGATACCGGACCGAGTCGCAACCGTATACGCAGCACGGCAGGGAGTTGCAGCGTGTCGAACTCCGGTCTGATGAGCCCTTCGGTGTGAGCCAGCCCCCTCCTCCCACCACGCCGCCGACGCAGTCGCCCATGGATCTCCCCGTGGGACAGAAACGCGGCGACGTCTCTACGCCCCCGCCGGCCACCAACAATCCCGACAGAGGCCAGTCGAAGAGACCCGTGAAATCTCCCCCACCAGCCCAGCCGCTTCCGCCTCCCCCTTCATCGCCGACGGGAGTGCCGGCAGAGCCCGGCCACACGACCGTGAAGACCGGGAATGAAGCGAAGACCGATACGGCCAAGACAAACCGCCCGTTGGAACATAAGCGCTGAACGCGGCAGCATTGTTCTTATCATTGCGACGGCATTCTCGAATTGATAATGCCGTCGTATCTGTATTAAGGTGAATACGATCAATGTCGGAGTCCCGGACTCTTCCATGCGTTGGCACCGCCTTTGCATTTACAGGCAGGACCACCCACACTCTGCCTGAATCTCTCATGACTCTGCGTACTTCTTTTCTCCTCTCTCTTCTCATCGCGTCACTGATGGCCCTCGACGTTCAGGCCGGATATTCTCAGGGGTATCTTCATGCGTCCGGCCTCTCCATCGTCGACGGCAACAACAATCCTTTCCTTCTTCGCGGAATGGGGCTGGGAGGATGGCTTGTCCCCGAAGGGTACATGCTCGGAACGTCGAACTTCGCAAATTCGCCGACGGAGATCTACAACAAAGTCGCGCTCGTCGTCGGCGCCTCCAACGCGGAACAGTTTTTTTCAACATATCGAACCCACTTCGTCCAGCGGAAAGACATCGACAGTCTCGCTCAATGGGGCTTCAATTCGGTCCGGCTACCGTTTCACTATGCGATTCTCTCACCCGCTCCGGGGACGTATTCGGAATCCGGATTTGCCATCATCGACTCGCTCCTCTCCTGGTGTGAAGCGGATCATGTCTACTTAATCCTCGATATGCACTGTGCACCCGGAGGACAGAACACGGCCAACATCAGCGACTATCAGGGATGGCCGTCGCTCTGGGAGGAATCGACGTACCAGACGTGGACCGCGGACCTCTGGAAATTCATCGCGCAACGATACGCAAATCGCGCCTGGATCGGCGGGTACGATCTTCTGAATGAAACGGCGTTCACGTTCCCGAACGGCAACAAACCCCTCCGCGATCTCCTGGTGAGGATCACCGACAGCATTCGGACCGTCGACCACAACCATTTGTTGTTTATGGAAGGGAACTGGTACGCTACGGATTTCAGCGGGTTGACTCCGGCCTGGGACAACAATATGGCCTGGAGCTTTCACAAGTACTGGAACACCAACGACCTGACCGCCTTCCAGGGGTTTCTTCAACTTCGGGCAAATACGAATGTTCCCCTCTGGCTGGGAGAATCGGGGGAGAATTCCAACCAGTGGTTCGCTGATTGCCTTTTTTACTGCGAGCATCTCACTATCGGGTGGTCGTGGTGGACTCTCAAGAAAATCGAAGGCATCTCCTGTCCGTTCTCCGTGCGCCGGCTTCCGGGTTTTGCTGCACTGATCGATTACTGGAATGGCCATGGAACGCAGCCGACCGTGGATGCGGCGCTGAAGGCGCTGAACGATCAAGCCGCCATGTTCGATGCGGAGAACTGCACGCTGCACCCGGATTTTCTTGACGCCCTGATGCGATTGCCCGCCTCGAACGAGAGAAAACCTTTCAGCCGCAATCTCATTCCCGGACCGATCTTCGCGGCGAATTATGACATGGGCAAACAGGGAATCGCCTATAGTGACGTGGACTACCAGAACACGGGAAGCGGTTCCTACAATCTTGGTTGGGCTTATCGCAACGACGGCGTTGACATCGAATCCAGCTCTGATTCTTCGGGAAATGGATTCGACGTCGGTTGGATAGCGGCAGGGGAATTTCTAGCGTACACGGTCGAGGTGCAAACCGCCGGCATGTATCGAATCCACGTGCGCGCGGCTTCGGCGGGGAACGGCGGGAAGGCGAACATCGCCTTGGACGGCGTATCCTTGACACCGGACGTCACGATCCCCGGCACGGGAGGATGGCAGACGTGGCGGGACATCGATTTCGGAAGCTACGTGCTCCCGCAGGGAGTACACAGTTTTGAATTCCATGAGACGACGGGTGGCTATAATCTCAGCCTGATCAATTTCACGTTGGAGCCCACGAGCGTTTCCGCAAAAGATCAGCAGCCGACGCAGTTCGCCCTCGAGGAGAATTATCCGAATCCATTTAATCCAGAAACGGTCATCAGGGGCCAGTGGACAGGGGACAGTCGGGTGAAGCTCGCTGTTTACGACATGCTCGGCCGGGAGGTTGAGGTCCTGGCAGATGGCCGATACCCTGCCGGGCAATACACGTTTACTTTCAACGCAAGAGGTCGAGCAAGCGGAGTGTACCACTACCGCTTGATCGCGGGAGGATCTTCTGCGACCAGAACGATGCTGCTTCTCAGGTGACTGATACCTCTCTGACGATAACAGGCATCCTCGTGATCGAGCCAATATTCCTCTACCCGCTCTTCTTCGTCACCGGCGTCATTGCTGGCTGGGTGGATTCCATTGCGGGTGGCGGCGGGCTGATCACCATCCCCGTGCTGCTCTCGACGGGCATTCCGCCGACGATGGTGCTCGGGACCAACAAGTTCCAGGCGAGCTTCGGCAGCTTCACGGCGGCGTATTATTACACCGGAAGGAGTATCGTCCCGCTCCGCGACGCGCTTCCCGGAATCGCATTTACCTTTGCCGGCGCTGCGATCGGAACGTTCGCGGTGGAGCAGATCCGGCCGGACGCCCTGGGATGGATCATCCCGTTTCTCCTTCTCGGTATCGCCGTCTACATGGCGCTCACGCCCACGTCAGGTTTTCGTGAGCGACGATCAACGCTTTCCCGGCACTGGTTCTATGGCGTCTTCGGCCTCTTTCTCGGGTTCTATGACGGATTCTTCGGACCCGGAGTCGGTTCATTCTGGGCCATTGCGTTCGTCGCCCTGCTCGGCTTCGATCTCATCAAGGCAACGGGCTATACGAAAGTCATGAACTTCACGAGCAATATCGTTTCTTTGGCGGTCTTCGTGCTCGGGGGGAATGTCCAGTATGGTGCCGCCATCTTCATGGCCGTGGGCCAGGTGATCGGCGCCCGGATCGGCTCCGGGATGGCGGTCAAACGGGGCGCAACGCTGATTAAGCCCATCTTTCTCACGATCGTCATTCTGACGACGCTCAAGCTCCTTTACAGCAGGATTACAGGGTTGTAGCGCTTTTTTCACCGCCGGTCTATCTCCCCTGCCTTCGTTGCAATTCTTCCGTGATCTGGATATATTTTTTGTGATACTCTGAGGTGTGGCTGATCCCGATGCACGGGATCGAGACTCCTCGAAGGGGGGACGATCACCATGGCTCTTACCGAATTGCTGCCGCGGTCGAACAGAGCACCTGCGCTCTATGCTGACTACTGGTTGAATGGCGAACCAGTGATTGTGCCAGCCCTCCAGGGCTCGGTCGTCTTCCTCTTCTTCTGGGACTATTCCTGCGCCCAGTCCCTCCGCTTTCTTCCCTACGTCAGGGAATGGTCGCGAAAGTACCAGCCGTTCGGGCTGGTTACTGTCGGCGTGCATACGCCCCGGTTTCCTTTCGCGAAAGATCCCGACGGCGTACAGAAGGCGGTGGACCGACTCGACATCAAGTTCCCCGTCGCAATGGACAATGAAGGATTCATCGCCGCCGGCTACGGCGTGCGATCACTTCCTCTCGGTGTTATCATCGACAAATACGGGTATGTGAGGGTGATGATTCACGGGGACGGGAATTTCGTCGGCGCCGAACGGACACTGCAAGGGTATATCTACGACATCGGATTGCTGGGAGAACTGCCGGACCTGACAGATCCGCTCCGCGAAATCGACAGGGAAGGCTCGATCGTCTTTCATCCCACCCCCGAGCTCCAGGCGGGCTACCGCTATGGCTCGCTGGGGAATGTGGAAGGGTACTCACCCGAATCGTACGTCGAGTACATGGATCCCGGCATTTACATCGAGGGGAAGATGTATGCCGAGGGGATCTGGCTCAACGGTCGCGACCGGCTTCGTCTGGGCATGCCGGCGCAAAAGGAAGGACAGATCATCGTTTCGTATCAGGGAGCCGATGTCTCCGGGGTGTTTGCCGCAGAAGAAGGAACCGAAGTACGAGTGGCCGTCCAGCAGGACGACGAGCCCCTGACACGTGCAAACGGCGGGAGCGACATTGTGATCGGTGGAGATGGATCAAGCGTTCTCCTGGTCGGCGAACCCCGTCTCTACAGCATTGCCCGGAACAAGGAATTTGGAGAACACGTCCTGCGACTCTCCGCCTCGGGCGGCGATCTTGCCGTCTATGCGATCTCGTTTGGAACATCGCTCATTCCGGATCTGATTTCCACCAACTGAGACTTCGCGCGGCATGTCGCCTCCAGAACTTCCGGATTCCATCCACACCCGCATCACCAGTCTTTTTGGCATCCGCTATCCGATCGTCCAGGCGGGAATGGTCTGGGCGGCGGGATGGAAACTTGCCGTTGCTGTCTCCGAGGCCGGCGGATTGGGCCTGATCGGTGCCGGTTCGATGAGCCAGGATCTCCTGGCCGAGCATCTGCGCAAAGCGCGTGCAGCCACGACCCAACCGTTCGGCGTGAACGTCCCGTTGATGCGTGGAGACGTACGGGAACTTCTGCACATTGCAATTGCGGAAGGGGTGAAAATCTTCTTCCTTTCTTCCGGTCACCCGATGCTGCAAACGAAATTTCTGAAAGACTCCGGGTGCACGGTCGTTCATGTCGTCGCCGCCGTCAAGCATGCACGGAAGGCCCTGGATGCAGGGTGCGACGCCGTCGTCGCCGAGGGTTTCGAGGCGGGCGGGCACAACGGCGTCGATGAAATCACCACCCTGGCCCTTGTTCCCCAGGTCGTGGACGCGGTTCCCTTGCCCGTTCTTGCGGCAGGGGGGATTGCTGACGGAAGGGGAATGGCCGCCGCATTCGCGCTGGGAGCCGAAGGCGTCCAGGTGGGAACACGGTTCGCGGCCACAGAGGAATCGTCAGCCCATCAAATTTACAAGGACTTGGTCGTGCGGGCGGGCGACGGTGACACCGTGTTCGTGCTGAAGAAGGTCGCGCCGGTCCGGATGATCAAAACGCCATTCGCCCTCAAGGCGGCGGAAAGCGATCGAACCGGGGCGACGAAAGATGCGCAGGTTGCCTTGCTGGGATCCAAGCGTGAACGCGCAGGCATTTTTGAAGGCAACCTCGAGGAGGGGGAATTCGAGGCAGGACAGAGCTCCGGTCTTGTCAAGGCGATCCTGCCTGCTGCAGAGGTTGTTCGGCGGATGATTGCGGAATACCAGGCGGCGAAGGCCCAGCTGCCGTAACAGAGGTTCAACGGACGGGGTAGATTGCAGGATGACCAGCGGGACATTTCTTGAAACGATGCGCCGGAAGATCATCGTGTTCGACGGCGCGACCGGGACCCATTTGCAGGGGCAGAACCTCACGGCGGACGATTTCGGCGGAGAGCACCTTAACGGCTGTAACGAGTTTCTCGTTATCAGCAAACCTTCCGCCGTTCAGCGAATGCACAACGATTACCTGACGAGCGGTTGCGACGTCATCGAGACCGATTCCTTCGGTTCAACATCGATCGTGCTTGCGGAATACGGGCTTGCAGACCGGGCCTCTGAGCTCAATCGCCGCGCGGCGGAGATCGCCAGAGAAGTCGCGCACGGGTTTTCCACACCGGCACACCCCCGATTCGTCGCCGGGTCGATGGGGCCGACAACAAAACTCCCTTCGCTCGGACACATTGCATTTTCGGCGATGGCCGACGCCTATGCGGAGCAGGCACGCGGTCTCGTGGAAGGGGGCGTGGATCTGCTCTGCGTTGAAACATGCCAGGACGTCCTTCAGACGAAGGCGGCGTTGTACGGGATCTTTTCGACGTTCCGGCAACTCGGGAGGAACGTCCCGGTGATCGCTTCCGTCACGATCGAGACGATGGGGACGATGCTTCTGGGGACGGAAATTGCCGCTGCCCTGACAACGCTCGAGCCCTTCGATCTCGCCGCGATCGGCATGAACTGCGCCACCGGACCGCAGGAAATGTCCGAGCACGTGCGTGTGCTGACGTCGTCCAGCCCCCGGCCGGTGTTCATCATGCCGAATGCGGGCATTCCCGAAAATGTCGGCGGGCACGCGCATTACAAACTCACCCCCGAGGTATTTTCTTCCACGCTTGCCCATTTTGTCGACGATCTCGGTGCCAACATCGTCGGGGGGTGTTGCGGGACCACGCCCGAACATATCCGCCAGCTTGTGAATGCGGTCGGATCGCATGAGCCCCGGCAGCGGACCGTGGAGTTCACCCCGGGGACGGCCAGCCTGTATCAGACCGTTCCGCTGCATATTGATCCGGCACCGGTCCTGGTCGGTGAACGGACGAATGCCAACGGCAGCAAACAGTTCCGCGATCTCCTTGCGAAGGAAGATTGGGAAGGGATCACCGCCATGGGAAAGGACGCCGTACGCGAAGGCGCCCACATGGTCGATGTCTGCGCCGCCTATGTCGGCAGAAACGAAATGAACGACATGCGGGAGATCATCTCGCGGTTCAATACGCAGGTTCCCCTTCCCATCGTCATCGACTCAACCGAGCCGGCCGTGATCGAGGCTTCGCTGCGCTTGATCGGCGGGCGTCCGGTGATCAATTCGATCAACCTGGAAGATGGGGAGGAGCGTGCCGTTCGGATCCTCGATCTCTGTCGGCAGTACGGGGCCGCAGTCATCGCGTTGACCATCGATGAGAAGGGGATGACGAAAACAGCGGACGCAAAATTGGCCGTGGCGCACCGACTGCATGACCTTGCGATCAAACACGGTTTGCGCTCCCACGATTTGATCATCGACGCGCTGACGTTCACGCTTGGCTCAGGCGACGAGGAGTTCCGGCGGGCGGCGATCGAGACGATGGAAGCGATCAGACGGATCAAGCAGGAACTGCCGGGAGTCCACACCCTGCTCGGGGTGAGCAATATCTCGTTCGGTCTTTCGGCGCGCCTGCGCCATGTCCTCAACAGCGTGTTCCTGCACTTTGCCATCGATGCCGGGCTCGATCTTGCCATCGTCCACGCATCGAAGATCATGCCGCTTTATAAGATCGACGACCAGGGGCGCGAGCTGGCCCGACAGGTGGTCTTCGACGAGCGAAAATTCGACGAGGCGGTCGCATGAGTTCCGACAGCACAATGCGCAAGGTGGTCTACGATCCGCTGACGGAGCTGATGGCGCACTACGCCGGAACCTCGGCGGAAAAGACGGAAACCATCGAGACCGGCGGAACCATCGAAGAACGGTTGAAACGGCGCATCATCGACGGGAACCGGGTGGAAATGTCCGCGGACCTCGAGGAGGGACTCCAATCGTACGCCGCTCTCGACATCATCAATACAATTCTTCTCGACGGGATGAAAAAGGTCGGCGAGCTCTTCGGAAGCGGACAGATGCAGCTTCCGTTCGTCCTGCAATCGGCCGAAGTGATGAAAGCCGCAGTGGCGTACCTCGAAAAGTACATGGACAAATCCGAGTCCATCAACAAGGGAACCATGGTCATCGCGACCGTCAAAGGAGATGTGCATGACATCGGAAAGAACCTTGTCGACATCATCCTGACGAACAACGGCTATCGCGTCGTGAACCTCGGGATCAAGTGCCCTGTCGAAACGATGATCCATTCGGTGCACGAACACGGCGCCGACGCGCTGGGGATGAGCGGGCTGCTGGTGAAGTCCACCCTGGTCATGAAGGAGAATCTCGAAGTCCTGAACGAGCAGGGGATCACTATTCCCGTCGTGCTCGGGGGAGCGGCGTTGACCCGCCGTTACGTTGAAGGGGATCTCCGTTCGATCTACAAGGGGAGAGTGTTCTACGCGAACGATGCGTTCGACGGGCTGCACTTTATGGAGAAGGTGAAGAAGAACGCCCTCGACTATCCTGAGCAGGCGGTGAAGGACGACGATGAAGAACGCCTCACGGGCTCGGAGGCGAAGATCGCCATGGCTCTTCGGGAAGAGGGTGGATCGACTGCGTCCTCTCTGCGATCGGCGGTGAACGTCGATGTCCCGATCCCTGTTGCACCGTTCCTGGGATCGCGCATCGTCGAGCAGATTGATCTCGACGAAGTGTTTTCGTACGTCAACGAGGTGGCATTGTTCCGCGGTCAGTGGCAGGTGAGAAAGGGAAAAACGTCTGAGGAAGAGTACCGGAAGCTCCTGGCCGAAAAGATCCTTCCGGATTACACCGCACTGAAGGAGCGGATTAAACGCGAACGTCTGCTGCAGCCGAAGGTGGTGTACGGGTATTTTCCCTGTTATTCGGAAGGGGACGATCTCATCATCCTCAACGACGAGAGGACGGCGGAGCGGCTCAGGTTCACCTTCCCACGCCAGACCGCCGATCGTCATCTCTGCCTTGCCGATTACTTCGCCCCGAAGCAGAGCGGCAGGATTGATACGGTGGCGTTCTCGCTGGTCACCATGGGTCGTGCAGCGTCCGAGGAATCGGCCCGGCTCTTCGGCGCGAACAACTACAAGGACTACCTCTATTTTCACGGGCTGAGCGTCGAATCGACGGAGGCCCTGGCTGAACTGTGGCACAAGATCATCCGTCAGGAACTTGGGATCGGGACCAGGGATGCCAAGGACATCCGGCGACTCTTCTCCCAGGGATACCAGGGATCGCGATTCAGCTTTGGTTACCCGGCCTGTCCCAATTTGGAAGACCAGACCAAGCTTTTTACCTTGCTCGACGCCGAGCGCATCGGAGTGCGGTTAACAGATGAGTACTCGCTCGATCCGGAACAGAGCACAAACGCCATAATCGTCCACCATCCTGAAGCTCGCTATTTCACCATCAAATGACCCTGCAGGATTCTTAAACAGTTGCTTGCAATTCCTTTGACGGTTGAGTATATTTCATGAAATTTATAGGCTTTTCTCCCGTTCCCGGAGTACCGGCGGCATCGATTGAGAATCCAATTAGGAGATACTGAGAATGGCAACGAAGATCACAGAAGAGTGCATCAACTGCGGCGCGTGCGAACCGGAATGCCCGAACACCGCAATTTACGCGGGCGGCGTTCAGTATGAGTACAAGGGGCAGATGCTTGATGCGCTATCGAACGATTTCTATTACATTGTCCCCGAGAAATGCACCGAGTGCGTTGGACATTTCGACAAAGAGCAGTGTGCTGCAGTGTGCCCGGTGGACTGCTGCGTCCCGGATCCCGACCGTGTCGAATCCGAGGAAGTGTTGTTTACCCGCGCAAAGGAAATGCATCCCGAGAAGGAATTTGCGGGCCTCGGCACCGCAACGTCACATTTCCAGAAGGCATAATCGAGGGACGAGGGTTTTCCTTGAGAAAGGTCGGTCCCGGAAGGGGCCGACCTTGTTCTTTACATAGAGGGTCCGCATGCGTATCGGGCAGTATGAGGTTCACGCAATCAACGCCGGGCATTTTGCGCTGGACGGAGGCGCCATGTTCGGCGTGGTTCCCCGTCCGCTCTGGGAACGGTCGAACCCTCCCGACCAGCGAAACCGAATAGCCATGGCGACCCGATGCCTGCTCGTCGTGGGCAACGGCCGCACGATCCTGATCGACACCGGCAACGGTGCCAAGTTTCCAGAAAAACTCGTCGACATCTACAAAATGGATGCCGGTCCCGCCACCCTCGACCGTGAGCTTTCGCGATACGGTCTTTCCTCCGCCGATATCACCGATGTCCTCCTGACGCATCTTCATTTCGATCATGCCGGTGGCTCGACGGTCATGACACCGCAAGGTCCCCGACCCGCATTCCCCCGAGCAAAATATTACGTTCAACGCGACCAGTGGAAAGCTGCCCTTCAACCGACGGAGCGTGATCGGGCAAGTTATTTTCCCGATGATTTTCTCCCCCTCGAACGTGAAGGGGTGATCGAATTGCTCGACGGCGAGGGCGAACTGTTCCCCGGCATTTCCCTTCAGCTGTTTCACGGCCACACGACCGCACTGCAGTGCCCCGTGATCCGGAGCAACGGCGATACGCTGTTCTTTTGCGCCGACCTTGTCCCTCTGGCGGCGCATCTGCAGTTGCCCTGGATCATGGGATATGACCTCCGACCACTGATCACCCTGGAAGAGAAGCGCCGCGTTCTTGAATCAGCCGCCGAGGAATCGTGGCGCCTGGTTCTTGAACACGACCCGCTGGTTGAGGCGGTTACCGTGAAACACGGAGCGAAAGGGATAGAACGCGCCGGGGAATTCCGGCTGGAGCAATGACATGCCACGAGAATTCGTCGTCGTCGGGACCCGTTCGGATTTGAAGAACCGTCGTGCAAAGAAGATCTGGGTCGGTGAGTACGAGGTCGCTCTCTGGTGTGTTGACGGCACCTATTTTGCCGTCGGCAATGTGTGTGCCCACCAACATTTCCCCATGATGCACGAAGGGACGCTTGAAGGATTGACGGTCCGATGTCCGATGCATGGCTGGCGGTATTCCCTGGAAAGCGGAATCGCGGTGGAAGGGAGCGGGAAGTTGCCGGTGTTTGACGTCGTGCTCGATGGTGAATCGGTCTCGGTCTCAAAGGAGCCCCGGGGATGATCAACGACGCCCCCCTGGAAGCGGCGGAGCGAATCAAGCGGCATGGCAGAACGCTGGGATTTGCCTCGGTGGGCATCGCTCGTGCCGAGCCCATGGAGAGTGAACACGAGCACTTGAAAGAATGGCTCGACCGGGGCTATCAGGCTTCGATGGGCTGGATGGCGCGAACAGCAGAGAAACGCGGGGATCCGCGGAAGGTTCTTCCAGGGGCGCGTTCGATCATCGCGACCGCTTTCAATTACTTTACACCGGTTGCGCATGCCGGGGAACCTGGAACAGGGAAGATCTCCCGGTACGCCTGGGGGGAGGATTATCACAAGGTTATCCTCGAGAAGCTCGAGGCGTATGCCCGCTGGATTACGACGACGTATCCCGGCTGTTCGGCACTTGCCTACGTCGATACGGGACCGCTCCTGGAGAAGGCGATCGCGGCCCGGGCCGGCATCGGCTGGCTGGGAAAACATACCAACATTATTTCCCAGGAGTTTGGGTCCTGGCTGTTTCTGGGAGAGGTTCTGACCACGCTCGACCTCCCGGCGGACGAACCCGCGACCGACCATTGCGGGTCATGCACGCTCTGCATCGATGCATGTCCGACCGATGCGATCGTCGCACCATATCTTGTCGACTCCGGGAAGTGCATCTCCTATTTGACGATCGAGCACCGTGGAGACCTCCCCGCCGACAGCCCGCACGACTTTTCCGGTTGGATTTTTGGGTGCGATATTTGCCAGGACGTCTGTCCCTGGAACGAGAAATTCGCCCGACCTTCGTCGGAGAACAGATTCCTTCCCCGTTCCGGAAATGAAGCGCCGTTGTTGCGCGAGTGGGCGACGATGAGTCGTGAATCATTTCAAGCGAATTTCGCCGGGAGCCCCATCCGCAGGGCAAAATGGGATGGGCTGATGCGGAACATACGGATTGTTCTCGAGAACGAGGGAGAGACCCCACCGGCATCCTGACCCATCGGATACATTTCGCTCATCTCATAGAAGTATGGACCAGGTTTGGTTCACTGAACATCATGAATTCTGGAATCGCCTATGCCATCTCATCATAAGCTCATCATCGTCGGGTCCGGCCCCGCCGGGCTTACGGCTGCACTGTACAGTGCCCGTGCGAATCTGAACCCGATCGTATTCGAGGGGATCCAGCCCGGCGGACAGCTGACGATCACGACCGAAGTCGAGAACTATCCTGGATTTCCCGACGGGATTCTTGGTCCTGAACTTATGGAACTGATGCGGAAACAGGCGCAGCGTTTCGGCGCCGAGACTAAATTCAAGAACATCACGAAAGTCGACTTCAGCAAACGCCCGTTTCATCTCTGGAGCGACGAAGAAGAGTTTACGGCCGAATCGGTGATCATCTCGACCGGGGCCACGGCAAAATGGCTCGGGATTGACTCCGAAAAGGAGTTTATGGGGTACGGCGTTTCGGCGTGCGCGACGTGCGACGGATTCTTCTTCCGCGGCCTTGAAGTCGTCGTCGTGGGCGGAGGAGATACCGCGATCGAGGAAGCGACTTTTCTGACGAAGTTTGCATCGAAGGTCACGATCGTCCATCGCCGCGATGCGCTGCGTGCATCGAAGATCATGCAGACCAAAGCAGAACACAATCCGAAGATTGCATTTGTCTGGAACTCGGTCATCGAAGAAGTGCTCGGGAAATCGGAGAACGGGAAGAAAGTGGTGACCGGTGTCCGCCTGCGCGATGTGCGGACGAATGCAACGACCGTCCTTCGGACCGATGGGGTCTTCATGGGGATCGGTCACAAACCGAACACTGAACTCTTCGCCGGGCAGATCGAGCTCGCTCAAACAGGCTACATTAAATTGGATGGGCCCAGCACACGGACGAACATCCCCGGCGTTTTCGCTGCTGGCGATGTCGCCGACAGTGTCTACCGCCAGGCGGTAACAGCCGCCGGAACAGGATGTATGGCTGCCATTGATGCGGAGCGATGGCTGGAAAGTCTGCACGACTGACCAACGACGGCCGGGATTTCTTCCCGGCCTTTTTTTTCTCCCCCCCTTCGCTCTCATCCCCGATTGGTCTCTTCGTCCGTAGCGACTTCCTGTCATGCAAGGAGTCAGTATGGCGCACGTATTCCATCATCTTGTCATACTTCGTACGCCATGTTGGCGCTTTAGTGTGTCAATATTGCTTATTGGGCATGTTAACATAACCTATGCACTCCTCGTAAACTCACGCAACATGTTATATTACAATATGTTACAGGCGTTGCCTTGGCGATTGGCATATCTCTTGATCCTCTTTTGTCAGAACCAAACAAAATGGTAGAATAACGATAAGGAGATATGCCATGTTGAATTCGATGCTGGAAGACCTTCTGAATCTCGAAGGGGATATTGATCAGTTGTTCACCCCCGCCGTGTTGCCCATTCGGGTTGTCTCAACGAACAGCACGCCTGCAATGAACATCGTGGATGAAGGGAAGCAATTCGTCGCCACCTTCGATGTTCCTGGAGTGAAGAAAGAAGATGTGAAGATCACGAAGAAGGGAAGTGTCCTGACGATCTCCGGCGAGCGGAAGAAAGGAACGTTGCCTGACAACGGAAAATGGCTGAGGAGCGAATCGTGGGCCGGCAGTTTCACCCGCACGCTCGAGCTTCCGGAGCTGATCAACGCGGAAGGGATCTCGGCGGAACTGACCAATGGTGTCCTGCGTGTCAGCATACCGAAAGCGGAAGAAGCGAAATCCCGCGAGATCGCCGTTCGGTGATCCAGGTTGATCGATACAGGATCAGCAACTGTCCGACTATTGGAGATGATACTATGACGACCAACGACAAAGAACTCACAACCCGGGACGATCAGCGGACGCGGAATCTTCCCTCGAGAATCGAACGCCAGTACCGCGTTCCAGCTTCGGACGTCTACGAGACACCGGATGCGTACGTGCTGATGATTGATCTTCCCGGTGCATCGAAAGAGAACATTTCCGTGCGGATCGAGGGGGGGGACCTGCTCGTCCGGGCGGAACTCTCGCCCCTGCATGGAGACGATGCCGTCATCCTGCACCGCGAGCATGTGGCGGACGGATACGACAGGGCCTTCACTCTCGGCGATGATGTTGATGCCAACAGCGTCGATGCCCAGCTCGAGAACGGCGTGCTTGTCCTGAAACTCCTCAAGAGCGAAAAGGTGAAAGCCCGCGAAATCACAATTCGATGATGCATGTGCAACAGGATGGATGAAGAAAGGAGCGATAATTATGACACTCGTACGATGGAAGCCTGTCCATGATCTTCCGGCCTACCCTTCGGACCTCCTCGGATTTCAGAAGGAGATCAACAGGATGTTCGAGAACTTCTTCCGTGGTGGCGTGGACGATACCGATCTGATGGCCACCGGCTGGAAGCCTGCCGTCGACATCGCTGAGAGCGCCGAGGAGTTTGTGGCAAATGTGGAACTGCCCGGCGTCGATAAGAACGACATCAAGATCACGATGCAAGAGAACGTCCTCACCATCCGCGGGGAAAAGGCCCAGGAGAAGAACGAGAAGGACGCGAACTACCACCGTGTCGAACGGTTCTATGGATCCTTCCAGCGGAGCTTTGAGCTTCCCGGGAACGTCCGGAACGACAAGATCGATGCCGAATACAAGGACGGCATTCTGACGATCCGACTGCCGAAGGCCGAAGAGGCAAAGGCGAAACAGATCGACGTGAAAGTTCGGTAAGCGCTGTCACACTACTGCGAAGACGGATGGCCGGAGGTGGGATCGGCCGTCCGTCTTCGTCCTTCATGAATGAACCAGACTGGACGAGTGTTTATGGACCGCAATGCAGAGAATGAAAAGAGCCTGTCACCATCGCCGATTCCACGGGCGGTTGCCGTTCTGCCTCTGAGGAACGCAGTGTTTTTCCCGCGACAGGTCTCGCCGCTTACCGTGGGCCGGGAGTCGAGCATTCGGGCGGTGGAAGAGAGTCTCAAGGACGACGGGGCGATTGTCATCGTGGCCCAAACGGACGGCGCCATCGAAGCCCCGACCGAACGGGATATCTATTGGTTCGGAACGCTCGCCAAGGTGTTGAAAACGTTCAACCTGGCAGATGGTACACGAAGCGTGCTGGTGCAAGGCCTGCGGCGGGTACGCTTGCTCTCGGTGCTCCACGCGGAACCCTATGTGAGAGCAGTGGTTCGTGATGTCGCCGAAAAGAACGCTGGCGGCCCGGAAATTGAGGCCATTGCGGCGAATTTGAAGAGCCAGTTCAAGAAAGCCGTTGAGCTGTCGCCTCAGCTCTCGGAGGACCAACTGACGTTGATCCTCAACATTGAAGAGCCCGAGGCCATTGCCGACATGATCGCGGCTTTTTTGCCCGTGGATGTCGGGGAGCGGCAGGCGATCCTGGAACAGGACGATCTTCGCGGACGCGCGGAACAAGTGATGCTGATGCTGTCAAAGTACCTCCAGAAGCTCGAACTCGGCACGAAGATCCAGTCGGAAGTCCAGGAAGAGATCAGCAAATCGCAGAGGGAATATTACCTCCGCGAGCAGATGAAGGCGATCCAGAAAGAGCTTGGAGAAGAAGATCAGAATGTCGGTCTTAACGACCTGAAAAAACGGATCGAGGAGGCGAAACTCCCCGAAGAGGCCAAATCCGTCGTCGACAAGGAGATGCGCAAGCTCTCCCAGATGAATCAGGCTTCTCCGGAATACTCGGTCTCACGGAACTACGTCGAATGGATCCTCGACCTCCCCTGGAGCGTGGCGACCCAGGATTCCCTCGATATCGCGCACGCCCGTGAGATTCTCGAAAAAGATCACTACGGAATCGACAAGGTCAAGAAACGCATTCTCGAGTATCTGGCTGTCCGGAAACTCAAGAACGATATGCGCGGACCCATCCTCGTGTTTGTCGGTCCTCCGGGCGTGGGCAAAACGTCGCTCGGCCGATCGATTGCCAATGCGCTCGGGAGAAAATTCGTCCGGATCTCGCTCGGCGGCGTCCATGATGAGGCCGAAATCCGTGGGCACAGGCGCACCTATATCGGAGCCCTTCCTGGCCGCATCATCCAGGGGCTGAAGAAAGCGGGATCGAACAACCCCGTGTTCATGCTGGATGAAGTCGACAAGATCGGGCAGGACTTCCGCGGGGATCCTTCGTCCGCGCTCCTTGAAGTTCTGGACCCGGAACAGAATTTCTCATTCAGCGACCACTACCTCGAGATTCCTTTCGACCTGTCGAAGGTAATGTTCATCGCGACCGCGAACGTCATGGAGACGATCCCGGCGCCGTTGCGCGACCGGATGGAGATCATCGAGATCCCGAGTTATGTCGAGGATGAAAAACTCCACATCGCGCGCAAGTTCCTCCTTCCCAAACAGCTGAGGGAGCATGGTCTCACGGACCACCATCTCGTGATTGACGACGATGCACTCCGTCACATCATCGCCGGCTATACGCGGGAAGCCGGGGTGCGTTCTCTTGAGCGCACGATCGCGTCGGTCGCGCGAGGAGTGGCGAAAGAGGTGGCGGAAGGGTCTGCCGAAAAGGTCTCGGTTGGCCGCGACGCGCTGACCCGGTACCTCGGGCAACAGCGGTTCTTCCCCGACGTGGCAGAACGAATCAACCGCGCGGGGATCGCGGTCGGCCTCGCATGGACTCCCGTCGGCGGCGACATCCTCTTCATCGAGGCGACGCAAATGAAGGGCTCCGGGAAACTCATTCTTACGGGCCAGCTCGGCGACGTCATGAAAGAGTCTGCGCAGACGGCGCTCAGCTATATCGCAGCGAATGCGAAGGAGCTGGGAGTGCCGGAGGATTTCCGTTCGCAGGTGGACATTCATATCCATGTTCCTGCAGGGGCGATACCGAAAGACGGGCCGTCGGCCGGCGTTACGATGTTGACCGCGCTGACGTCTCTGCTGACCGGACGCCTCGTCAGGAATGACCTGGCGATGACTGGGGAAATCACTCTCCGTGGGTCCGTGTTGCCCATCGGCGGGGTGAAAGAAAAGGTCCTCGCGGCACACCGCGCAGGAATCAAGACGATCATTTTGCCGGAACGGAACCGACTCGACCTTGAGGATGTGCCGAAGTCCGCGCTCGAAGGCAAGGAGCCGTTGCAGTTCCACTTCGTGAAAGAGATGCAGTCGGTCCTCGACGTCGCGTTGCTGTCGCTTGAAGAATCGCAACAACAGCTCAAGGTCCCCGAACTCCATCCGCACGCTTCAAACTGAAAACAGAAAGCGGACAGCGGACAGTGGACAGTGGACTGTGTAAGATGCAGGGCGGGCGCTGCACGTTGGCGTTCGCCTTGCGTTGTTTTGACACTTGGTGGCTAAGACCCAAGTTCGCCGAGTCGTCACATTCCCTAAGTCTCAAAGTCTCGCTTAGAGATTCCCGATCCCGTTGACATTCTCCCGCCTATTTCGTACAATTCCCTTCAAATCAACAAGTTACAGCCCTTCCTTGGTAACGAATGCCAGTCAAGCCGAAATGTTCGCGAAAATGCGGGTCGTGGCATGACTGACACCGGATCAATGCTGTTCATTTCCCGACACAAGGCATGAAAATGTCAAAATCCGCAAAATGGTTCATTGCCATCCTGCTATTTCTGGCGGTCATCGCCGGAGGTTTTGTTCTCCTTTTCTTCGCGATTGTGAGCAGTACCGGGAGCGACAATGAGACGGTGGTCTCAGGATCCGGCGAGAAGATCGCCATCGTTGAGCTTCAAGGGGTGATCTCCTCATCGGACGATGTTGTTCGTCAACTCAAGAAATACCGGGACCAGCATGGCATCAAAGCGATTGTCCTCCGGATTGATTCGCCCGGAGGTGGAGTGGTGCCGAGCCAGGAAATGTATGAGGAGGTGAAGAAGACACGCGACGACGGAAAGCCGGTAATCGTCTCGATGGGCTCTCTTGCCGCAAGCGGCGGCTATTATGTCGCCTGCGGCGGCTCACGCCTCGTGGCGAACAGGGGGACCCTCACCGGAAGCATCGGCGTGATATCGGAATTCCTCCAGGTATACGACGCGCTGGCAAAACTGGGGATTGACGTCAAGACGATCAAGGCGGGGAAACTCAAGGATGCGGGTTCACCGACCAGGCCGATGAACGAAGGCGACCAGGCGTATTTCCAGTCATTGATGAATGATGTCCACAAGCAGTTCATCTCGGTCGTGGAGAAGGAGAGGAAGATGAGTCCTGCGGCGGTAGACTCGCTTGCGGACGGTCGCGTGTTTACGGGAGAGCAGGCAGTACGGCTCGGGTTGGTCGATACCATCGGCACGTTCGAGGATGCGATCCACATTGCGGCAACGATGGCGGGGATCAAAGGGGAGCCGGCGATCGTTCGTGAACATCACCGGGCAGGGTTGTTCCAATCTTTTTTCGGCGACACTGAGGAAGCGGTCAGGAAAATCAAGCAGGATATCGTCGATCGCCCTGTCCTGTCCTTCAAGTTTGTCGAACCGTAATTCCTTTTACTCTCATATCCCGACGGAGGAACACGTTGACCAAGGCGGACATCGTTGATACGATTGCCAGCGCCACCGGGCTCACCAAGGTGGAGACCGAAGCAGTGGTGGATGGGTTCATCTCCACCGTCATCAATGCGATGAAGGAAGGGCGGAACATCGAGATACGGGGGTTCGGAAGTTACAAGGTCAAGAAGCGGAAAGGTCGCGTTGCGCGCAATCCCAGGACCGGTCAGCAGGTCATGGTGGGAGAGCACTGGGTCCCCCTCTTCAAGGTCTCCAAAGAGGTCAAGACCCTCGTCAATGAAAGCATGAAGAAACTCGCGTCGGAGCACAAGGGCGCGGCCGAGGTCGAGGAATAAGAAGGAACGACGCATGGCGCAGGCACTGATTACATGCGGACAATGCGGTCACCGGTTGACGCTCCGTGACACCGTGTGTCCAAACTGCCATACCCCCGTCGATTTCACAGCGACCGACCCAGGGGAAGCCGTCGTCTGCAAAGCGTGCGGCCAGAAGAATGATCCGGCTGCCGACTATTGCCAGTCTTGCGGCGTCCGATTGAAGGCGCTCCCGCCTCCCAAGCCGAAGCCTCCGAAGGCGCAGAAGCGGCCCGTGAAATCTCAAAGCGGCGAAAAGCGCAAGGACTATTGGCCGTACATCGCGCTCGTCGCCATCCTTGCCTTGGCCGGCGTGATCGCGTATACCGAATGGTTTTCCCGTCCATCTTCTTCCAGCACCACGACGGAGACAAAAGAGTTCCCGTCAAACCAGACGCCGAAGGTCAGTGCCGCGGAAATCGAACAGGCGAGACAGGCGGCAGAGGCAAGCCCCGGCGACATGTCGCTGCGCCTCCACCTCGCGAACATGCAACAGGACGGAGGGTTCTATCTTCCCGCAATCGAGAACTATAAGAAGTACCTGGCAAAAGAAGCAACGAATGCGAATGCCAGGGTCGATATGGGAGTCTGTTATTATAATCTCGGCTTGACGGACTCGGTACACGCGTTCGACGATTACTCCACGGCCGTCAAGGAGATGCGACGGGCGTTCGAACAGGTTCCCTCCCATCAGCCGGCGGCATTCAACCTCGGCATCGTATTCCTGCAGATGGGGGAGATGGATTCGTCGAACGCATGGTTCAGGAGGGCGACGGCGATCAACACCCAGACGGACCTGGGAAAGCGGGCACAAAAAATTCTTGAACAGCACGGGAGCGTGCAGTGAAGCGGATGGGGAGATGGGGGGAGGGGGAGATCTGAGACTTTGAGACTATGGGACTTGGACACGATTTCTTCTTACTCCCTACGTCCTACTTCATACTCTTAGCCGAATAGACAATACTTGTATCTAAGAAAGGAGGGATCATGCCGAGCGGCAAGAAGCGCAAGCGCCACAAGATGGCGACACACAAGCGAAAGAAGCGCCTGAGAAAGATGCGTTACAAGAAGAAGATCCGTTAGTACCATTCCAAGGAATTTTGCCGAGTCCTGCAGGGGCGGGATGAAGTCAAAATTATTGATGGAATGAGCCTGCCCGCCGTCGAATTGCGTACGAGGCAGGCGGGTGTCCCGTACCTCATTTGTGTCGGGATCATGCAACGATAGCTTGACCGGCGTTGGTGTTCCGACCGACGGGTTCCTCGACGACGTGATGCAGCGAGCCCCAGGGGAATCGGCCACGCATCGTGAGCATCAAGCTCGAGGCTCGGTGCTGAGATTTTCTTGTCGCATCCCGCTTCTTCCGGCGGGATGCGCGTTGTTCATGGCCGGTCGGCTGCGTGTCGTTGCTTCTTTCGGGCGAAGTTGATATACTGACATTGAATAGTGAATTTCCTCATGAGGCACATATGGCCGAAAACAATGGATTGCTGAAAGGTCTGGTCATCGGTCTTCTTGCAGGCAGTGCTGTCGGCGCGATTGTCGCGCTCTTGTACGCGCCAAAGAGCGGCAAGGAGCTCCGGGCTGATATCAAAGAAAAAGCCGGAGACCTCGTCGACAACGCAGAAGAAGCACTTCAGAAGGCAAGGAGCACGGCGGGAGATATCGTGACAGAAGCCAAGCGTCGCTCCGATCAGCTCCTTGGCGAGGCGAAGAAGAAGGCCGACTCTCTGCTGCAGGACGCAGACAAGGTCCTGTCCGATGCTCGCACAAAGGTCGCCCCGATCGTCGAAGAGGGTCAGAAGGTGAAGGATGCCTTGAAAGCCGGCGTCGAGGCGTACAAAGACGAGCGCCGACGGTCGTAACGCCAGCGTGTTCTCCCCGCGTCTCCACTCTTCATCATGGAGGCACGGGGTAACCTCAATCCGCGCCCGCGGAAATCCCCTTCTTCCTGGAGCCGCTTGTGAACGATCTCCTGACAATCATCGAAATTATCGCCCTTCTTTCCCTCACGATCCTCTGTATCTATCTCATCACGGTGCTGGTCCGCTTCAAAAAAACGCTTGGCGAAGTGGAGAGGGACGTGAGGGATATCAGTGCGCGGGTTGTCCCGATTCTTGAAAATACCGAATACGTCACGACACGTCTGAAAAGCATCGCCGAGAGCATCGACGATCAGGTTCTGACGGTGCGTGACTCCATTGCGTCCATCCGTCAGGTCGCCGATAACATTGTCGAGCTCGAACGCCGCGTGCAGGATCGGATCGAGGGGCCGTTACTGGAAGGGATATCGTTCGCGTCCGCTGTTGTGCGCGGCATCCGGACTTTTCTTGAACGCATCCGTTCCTGAGTGGGATACCGGACAACCCCCGTACGGTTTGCAGTCTAACACTGCCGGGTCGTTCGGAAGAGCCCCGAGGATGATACATCATCGACCACCCCGTTGCCATGACGGGTGACTATGCTGGAGGACTTGACACAGTATGAAGGAATATACGCCTGACCGCATCCGCAACGTGGCCCTCATCGGCCACGGAGGGGCGGGGAAGACCTCTCTCGCTGAGGCAATGATCTTCTCCGCCGGAGGTACAACCCGCCTCGGCAAGGTCGAAGAGGGGAACACCCTCTCCGATTACCATTCCGATGAAACGTCCCGCCAGATTTCCATCAACACCTCCCTCCTTTACTCCGAGTGGAAAAACACGAAGATCAACATTCTCGACACTCCGGGCTATCTTGATTTCACGGGAGAAGTGAAGGAAGCACTCCGCGTTGCCGACACGGCCGTCGTCCTCATCAAGGCGGTCGAAGGTCCGGAAGTGGGAACCGAAATCGTCGTACGGTATGCGGCGGAATACGGATGCGGATGTGTATACGCCGTCAATAAGGTGGATCAGGAAAACGCCGACTTCGACAGGGCGGTCGAACAGACGAAGGACAGCCTCAGCCACGATATTGTGCCCCTTCAGTTTCCAGCGAAACAGGGACTGGGCTTTGATACCGTCATCGATGTCGTGAAAATGAAGGCGATGAAGTATCCGGCGGGTGGCAACGGCAAGGCCGTGGAGGCGGAGATTCCGGCGGATGCGAAGGCGAAAGCCGACACGATGCGCCAGCAGTTGTTTGAAGCCGTGGCAGAGACGGATGAAGCGCTGCTCAACAAATATCTCGAAGCGGGGACACTCTCGGAAGATGATCTCCGCACGGGACTGAAAAACGCCATTCGCCGCGGGAAGCTATTTCCCCTGGTCTGTCTGTCCGCGACGCAGAATATCGGCGTGAGCGGTCTCCTCGATGTTCTCGTCGATGACACTCCGGCCCCAAACGAGCGGGAAGCGGCGACAGCGACGACGGCGGGAGCCGCGAACGGTCAGCCTATCCTGATCCCGGCGGACCCTGCCGGTCCACCGGCGCTCTTCACCTTTAAGACCGTGTCCGAGTCGCACGTCGGCGAACTCTCGTACTTCCGTGTCTACGGCGGAACCGCGTCGCCGGGGCTGGACCTCGTGAACGGATCCAACGGAAAAACGGAACGGCTGGCGCAATTGTACGTGATGAACGGCAAGGACCGGAAGGAAATCGGGAAACTGATGGCGGGCGATCTCGGTGCCGTCGTGAAGCTCAAGGATACGCACACCAACGATACGCTGAGCGCGAAAGGTGCGGGGCTTGTCTTCGCGCCCATCAAATTCCCGGAGCCGGTCTTTCATGCGGCAATCGTTGCGAAAGCCAAGGGCGACGAAGACAAGATTGCCACGGGTCTGCACACGCTCCACGAGGAAGACCCCACATTTATGATCAAGGTCGACGGCGAACTGCATCAGACCATTCTGAGCGGGCAGGGAGAGCTGCACCTTGACATTGTGGTGAAGAGACTGAAACAGCGGTACAGCGTCGACGTCGAGCTGGTGGAGCCGAAAGTCGCATATCGCGAGACCATCAAGGCGGTGGTCAAGGATTCCGAGTACAAGCACAAGAAGCAGACCGGAGGGCACGGCCAGTACGGACATGTTCACCTCCGTCTTGAACCGCTCAAACGCGGCCAGGGGTTCGAGTTTCTGGATGAGATCGTCGGCGGCGTGGTGCCGGGGAAATTCATCCCGGCGGTTGAAAAGGGAGTCATCGAATCGATGAAGGAAGGGGTCCTCGCCGGGTATCCTGTTGTGGATGTCAGAGTGGCGCTCCATTACGGTTCGTACCATGATGTGGACTCGTCTGAAATGGCGTTCAAGATCGCCGGGTCGCAGGCTTTCAAGAAGGGATTTCTTGAAGCGAAGCCGGTGCTGCTGGAACCGATCTATACTATAGAGGTGAAGGTCCCCGAGGATGCCATGGGGGATGTCATGGGAGACATCTCCTCGCGGCGCGGCAAGATTGCGGGGATGGAATCCGTCGGGAAGTATCAGGTCATCCGGGCAACGGTGCCTGCGGCAGAGCTGCATAAATACGCGACCATCCTGCGATCGAAGACCGGGGGACGCGGGGTCTTCACGGCCTCGTTCTCCCATTACGAAGAGATGCCGAGGGATCAGGCCGAGAAGGTGATTGCGGCGGCGGAGAAGAACAAGAACAAAGAAGTCGAGGCATAGGTCCACGGCTCGCCGGAGCTACGCACCCCAGGAAGTCTGTCCGCCGGAACCTCAGCTCTTCGGTGTCGAACAGGTAGCGCGCAGCATATAGCGAGAGGTTGCCTTGAGCACTCGGCGCTTTGTGCTCTTCGCTACCTGTTCTGTTTGATTCGAGAAGAAAGGAACACGTATGGATCGCATGTGGTCTCCCTGGCGGTCCCAGTATATCGCCACGTTTCATGAAGCCGAGGCGAAAAAGCCCGGCGATGCAAGCATCTTCACTGCGGCGCTGAACGCAGGCGACGATACCGCGAATCTGATTGTCTGGCGGTCCGCGCTCTGCTTTGTGATCATGAACCGCTATCCCTACAACAGCGGGCATGTCATGGTCGTGCCGAATCGTCAAACCGATAACCTTCTCTCCCTGTCCACTGAGGAACAGACGGATATTATGACGACGATCCAAATGGCCGTGCGCGCGTTGTTGACGACGGTTCACCCCGAAGGGTTCAATATCGGGGCGAATCTTGGGAGAGTCGGCGGGGCGGGGGTCGACGATCATGTCCATTTTCACGTTGTCCCCCGATGGAACGGCGACACCAATTTTATGCCTGTGATTGCAGACACGAAGGTGATATCCGAAGACATGAAATCAACCCTGGCCAAATTGCGGCAGGCATTTCAGGACCAGGTGAACGATCAGGCCTCTTCAGAACCGAATTCCTCTGAGAAACGGGGAAAATCGACCCATTAAACGTTTACCGGCAGGTAATGTCAAAGATACACAGACCTGAATGGTTGCATGGAACCGCCTTCAGACCTTGAACTCGTGGAGGCAGTGCGAAACGGCAACCGTCAGGCATTTACTGGTCTGATGAGACGTTACCAGACCCGGGTCTACTGGGTCTCCCGTCGTATTGTCGGCACGCATGAAGACGCGGACGATGTTGCCCAGGAAACGTTCGTCAAGGCGTTTGTTTCGCTGGGCGATTTTCGCGGCGACTCGAGCCTCTTTACCTGGCTCTACCGGATTGCGGTCAACCTTTCGCTCAACGTCGTCCGGAAGCGTCAGCTGGTGAATTACCTGCGTGAGAGCGAGATCATCAACAGGATTTTTCCTGCGGGTGACGATCCCTCCGCGAAAGTGGAGCTGAAGGAAACGGAGTCGCTTGTGGAACGTGCTGTCGCCACGTTGCCGGAAAAGCAACGGGCGGTGTTCGTCCTCCGATATTACGACGAACTCTCCTACGAGGAGATTTCGGAGATCCTGAAGACATCGATCGGCGGATTGAAAGCGAATTATTTCCACGCACTGCGGAAAGTGCAGGAGTTCTTGAAAAATGAAACTTCGACAGGAAAAGACCATTCGTGACGATCTGGCGGAGCGCACGCTTGCCGACGAGATCCGTTCGCTCGCGGGCAAGTCGTCCTCCGAACACGACGCGCGGCCCGATGTCTATTGGGCGAATCTGCTTGTGAGGACAAACCGGCGGATCGATGAAGCAACGAGCACCAAGGCGCTTTCGCTCAGCTGGGCAGCCCGCGTCGCGATTCCGGGCGTGGTCGCCGTGCTCTCGTTTGTCATCGCCCTTCATTATTATGCCCCCGTTCGAACCGATCGCGGAGACAGCCTCGCTTCGGTGGTTCGTACGATGCCAGAGCGAACAGTCGATTCTCTTCTCGTAGCGGGTGCGGGGCAGGGAGACGGGGCGCTGCCGGCGGTGGGTGTTGGTGACGATATTATCCAGGTTTCGCGGGATCAGATCGCCGAGTATTTCATCGACAATGGGAGGGAAACCCAGCTTGTCGAATCGATGGATGAACAACAGGCGAACGCGTTTCTCACCGCATTGTCAAACCGTTAATTCCCAGAGGGCAGGTACCGTCAATGAAACTCCTGACTGCAGCGTTGTTTGTCGTGCTCGTGGCCGCCGCACCGGCGATGGCTCAGCCACCGTTTGGGGGGGGCGGACCGGATGACAAGCCGATTGAACGGCTCGAACGACTCCGGAATCTCCGGATGGTAGAGATGCTCGACTTGAAGGAAGAGGAGTCGGTTCGGTTCTTCGCACGACTTAAAGAGCACGACCAGGCCCGGCATGAAATTCGGAAGCAACGGAATGACGTTCTCGACAAGATTGAGCGACTGGTGAGGAATCATGCCGCCGACGCGGAGTATGATGAACCGTTTTCACAGGTTGCGGCGCTCGACCAGAAGCTTTCCGAAGAGAACCGCAATTTCTTCATCGGCTTGAAGGATATTCTGACGACAGAGCAGCGGGGGAAGCTTCTCCTGTTCGAGCGTCGTTTCGAGAGTGAGCTAAGAGACGCCATACGGCAGGCCAGAATGCGTCGGAACGGGCAATGAACGATGTGGCTTTTCCCGTTTTCCGATTGTATTTCCCCCGATGCCGTGTTCCCGATGGTCTTTGGAGAGATTTCCCAAGAATCGGAGAATTCTCAATCTTGAATCAATCTTCGCATGTTTGAAAAGGAGATCTCGCCCCGAACGGATTGTTGGTGAGTTTCCAAATCATCTTTCCGATCGAACCGACGAATCTGTATTGATTTTCCACACTTTTCCCATCCAGCTGTCGGAATTCCCAAAAGCAACTCTTCGCTCCGTTTGGCATAACTCTTGGGTTCTTTTTCACGTCCTGAGGGTCAAAGAGGTATTACCCCGCCTTCAAGGATGTCTCCAGAGATCAGGTAGTTCTTTCCAGAAGCGATGCAGTAACGTCTTCTGCACGCAATCTCGTCAGACAGTATCACGATTTTCAGTTGGCCCCGGCGTTGATCCTTCGAATGGCATGACCGGGTATCGTGAATTGAACAATCAACAGAAAGGGCACAGTAATATGAAGCGCCTTGTTTCTGCTTCTTTCGCCCTCCTCCTGATCGCCTTCTGCATCGGAGTCCTCGACGCAACAGCAGCGATCCGTATTCGGGAAGTCGGCAAAGCGCTCAACGATAACCCCGGGATGAAGTGGTCCATCGTCAATGGACTTCGTGTTGTCCCACGTGGAGTGCAGGTATTCTTGGTAGTCGATACCGCTGGCAGCAAGGCCAGTGGAACAGTTGCGTGGGCGATGGCTGGCAAGCCTTCGGGATCCGCCGCGGCGCTGGACAGCACCAGCAGTCTCGGCACCTCCTTCACGACGGACAGCATTGGCTACTACTACATTACCGTGAGTGTTGGCAGCCAGAGTGATGTCGACTCGATCTTTGCGGGAACCTACATGGGAATCGCGAGCGTCGGCGGAACCTGTGCCACGTGCCATCGGTCCGGACCGATCCCGCCGTCATTGACCGGCCCATTTGAAGACTGGCAGAACACCGGTCATGCACAGATCTTCGCCCAGGGAATTTCCGGACAACTGGAAGTCGATGCGCTCGTAGGATCCGGCCTCTACAAAGGGAGCTGTGTGCAGTGCCACACTGTCGGCTGGGAGCCTGCGAAGAACAACGGGAACTTCGGTTACGTTGCTCACTGGACGGTGACCGACACGAGCCATGTGACGAACCCCGGCCAAAAAGGCTGGGATTCAACCTGGTTCGCAGGACTTCCGCTTGCTCCTGATGGGAGCGGCGATTTATTCATTCCGTCCGATCCGACCCGTGCTCGCTACCATGCGATGCCGGCAAACATGCAGGCTCTCGGTACCATCGGCTGCGAGAGCTGCCATGGTCCCTTGACCCAACATGGTGATTTCAACAGCGGTTTTGCGGGCGAGGGGTCGGTGGCTATTTCCTACAGCGCCGACCTCTGCAATCAATGTCACAATGGTTCAACACGTCACACCATTGGCACCTACTTCAATCTCTCGATCCATGCAAAGTATCCGCCGGCTGAACCGCAGTCGACCTGCGCTCCCTGCCATCAGGGTTATTCTATCGTCAAGTGGGCTGAAAGCGGCAAAGACACCACCGGATGGGCATCGAAACTCACCGCCGATCAGCTCAATACGCCGATCAGCTGCGTCGCCTGCCACGATCCGCACAAGGCTGCAACGATCAATTCCGACGGTTCGTTGGATCCAGGACTGCGTGACCTTTCGGTCGGGCATCTCCGGAACGGCTTTCAATTCACGCCTCCCGGCGCCAGCGAGGTCTGCTCGTTCTGCCATAGTTCGCGCTACAGCGTGACAACACGCATTCTTCCCAATAACCCTCCGTACTACGGCATTACCTCACGGTTCGGACCCCACGACAACCCGCAGTACGACATGTTCGTCGGTTCGAACGGCTATCAGTTCGGTGACACGTCGTTCACAGGTGTTAACACGCACATGGGGCTTGCCGACGGCTGCGTTACCTGCCACATGCAGGACCGCGTCCGTATCACCAACGGCAAGTCGAACAATAACCCGCAGGCGAACCACAGCATGTCGATGTCGGATACTGCGTACGGCTTCAATCCGAAGGCCGTCTGCACGAACTGCCACGGCGCCATCAACGACTTCAACGATGTCAAGGCGTTCTACGATTTCGACCGCAACGGCCGGATCGAAGGCACGCAGACCGAAATCCAGGGTCTTCTGAATCAGGTGTTTGCGATTCTGCCGAAGGATACGGTCAATGGTGTGGTATCGATCGCCGCGACGGGCAGCAAGGTAACGCATGCCGATTCGGTTGCTTTGAAGAATCGCCTGGACCTCGTCGCCGGCATTTGGAACTATCAGTTCGTCATGAACGACAAGAGCATGGGCGTGCACAATGCACAGTATGCAGCCCGTTTGCTCTATAAGACTCTTGGCTGGAACCCGCTCTGGGTGAAGGACGTTGCCGGAGCAGTCCCGTCAGACTACAAGCTCGACCAGAACTATCCGAACCCGTTCAACCCGTCAACCGTTATCCGGTTCTCGCTGCCGAAAGAAAGCCCGGTCAAGCTGCAGGTGTTTGACATCACCGGCTCTCTCGTGAAGACGCTTCTTGACGAAGCGGTCCGCGCAGGGAACAAGGAAGTCGTATGGGATGGGACAAACCAGTCCGGTGTGAAGGTCGCGAGCGGCATGTACCTCTATCGCCTCGAGTCTTCGAACTTCGTCGCTGCGAAGAAGATGCTTCTTCTCAAGTAACGGCGTCCGTTCAGCGCGATAGGTGAATGCAGTTCAACCATGCAAAGGCAGGCGGCGAAAGCTGTCTGCCTTTGCCTTTTTCTGAGACCTGATGCGCAGAATCGTTTTCCTTGCTGTCGCGCTCGCCGTCGCCGCCGCCCGATCCTTCTCCCAGGACATCGCGGCCGGCCCGATCCCGTGCGGCACAAAAGGAATCCAGCCCTTGTTCCGTGCGACCGACCAGGCGGGCGGGAGACACATCACAGCCCGCGGCACGCTTCGCATTTTTGTCGTCTTTGCCAGTTTCTCCGACGATACGGCGTCCAATCCGTTTTGGCCGCCGCATCAGCCCCCGCTCGCGATGCGGCAGTTCATCGACCCCGATACAACGACAGCATCGACCGCATCCTGTAATCTGACGAACTACTTCCGGCAAATGTCGCTGGGACAATTTCATCTCGTCGGCGACGTCCTCTGGGTCGAGTCGCGCCATTCGATGACCGAGTATAGTAACGGCTCGTACGGGAGAGCCAACACCAGTCTTCTCACCGAACAGGTTGACTCTCTTGTCGATTTTTCGGCCTACGACTCCTGGACCAATGTCGCCGACTACGTCAACGCGCCGGTGGCGGACGGCGTGGTCGACATGATTGTCATGGTCTGGCGTACCAATATCTTCCCGTACGTCGGTGAAGCATCGCTCGGACGCAAGCCGACGCTTGTTCTCGATGGCGTCAAAGTCGGGATGGGGTATCCGGAAGACTATTCCAATCCTCTCGGATCGGGAGTCACCTGCGAATACCTCTACGGCGATACGCCCGAGAAAGTCATGCGCACGATGGTGCACGAGATCGGACACTGGCTGCTCGGCGGTCCCCATCCGTATAATGGCGGCGTGCTCGGGGGGAAACACGCCTATTGGGGGATCCTGTGCGATGGGAACCGCGTCGCATCGTGCATGAATGCCTACGAACGTGAACAACTGGGATGGGTTACGATTCCCGAACTGCGGGCCGATGCTACGTACGTTCTTTCCGACTATCTCACCACGGGAGCATCGCTAAAGTATCACCCCAACAACGGAGCCCCGCTCGAGTACTTCTACTTCGAGAATCATCAACGCATGTCAGTCTTCGACGATGCAACACTCAATCCCGGGGACCGCGGATTGTGGGTCCTTCACCAGCAGGGTCCGTATCAGGAATTGGATAATCTCCGCACAGAACCCTCAGATGGAAGATGGCAATGGGACGATCGGGGAATCCGCAGTGCTTGTTATGGTCAGCCCCAGACGCTGTTCCAGAAAGGCCAACCTGCCGTTCAGCTCGGGATTTCACACCGTGACATGATTGCCACAAAGGCGACAGACGTCAACTGGCTCCGGATGATTCAGGATGCGAACGACTCGGTCCGTTGCGGACAGTTCTTTGCGGGGGAGTCGTTTGTCGGCGCGTTCGACACCGTCGGCTCGTCGGTTTTTTCGGGGTTCAGCAACCCTTCGAGTAATACGTGGGACGGCCAGGCAAGTGGCCTGACCTTGGAGGTTTCCGGGAACACAGACGGCGTCCTGACGGTCTCTACATTCTCCGATGTTTCAAGTTCAGCGCCCGCCCGGAGATTTGTGGGAATCGATCCGGGGGCGCAGCTGGGACAGGGCGGAGCAGCTCCACTTGCGTGGGGGGACCAGTGGCCGGATGGTCAACCAATCGAACCCGGCGTTACCTGGTCTGAACTCCAGCGGAAGACCGCTGGGGCCGAAGAATGGGATCTTGTCTATCAGGGTCCTCTATTCGGCTGGACCGATCCCGGGGTCACCTATGACTCTGCAGGAGGAACGTACGTCTCTTACCGGGTCAGAGTCAGGGACGCCGGGGGGGCTTTCTCGCACTGGTCGGCGCCCTTTGTCGCCCGCACGTCGGCGGCTCCCTCGGCAATTGAGCCGCAGACCGCTCCAACTTCTGCGTTCGAATTGTACCCCAATTATCCGAACCCGTTCAATCCGAAAACAGTAGTCAGCGGTCAGTGGACAGCGAACAGTTTTGTGCGGCTTGCGGTGTACGATGTCTTGGGCAGAGAGGTTGCTGTCTTGGCGAACGGTCGATATCCAGCAGGGAGATACTCGTTTACGTTCGACGGAGCGAACCTGGCAAGCGGGGTGTATTTCTATCGCTTGACTGCCGGGTCATTTTCCGCGGTTCGGACGATGCTTCTCCTTCGTTGACGGTATAACCCTTTTTCTCTCCTTGTCTCAAAATCTCAGAGTCTCAGAGTCCCGTGAGGCTGAGAGAACTAAGAATTCTGAATTCTTCATTCTTCATTCTTAATTCCTCCGGCCCCCCCGTCTCCCCTTCCGCGGGCAAGTATTCTTTCACCTTCGACGCGAGCGGGCTGGCGAGCGGAGTGCACTGCTATCGACTGACGGCAGGAAGCAATACATCCACGATGAAAATGGTGTTGATGAAATAGGGACATTTCCGCCGTATTCAGGCAGCGTCCTTCGCTTACCTCATATTGCTGGTTTTCAACATCCTACTCCTAACCGCTCCATGACTGTCGCCTGCCGCTGCTGACGGCAGCTTGCTATTGTTGGGGCGATTGACTAATATTCTCCATCCCTCCAAACGGTAAGGAGTCCTATATCGTTCTGTTCGATAGCGAATCACGAAACGCCGGTGCATCCTAACTTAAGGGCGTTTCAGTTTTCTTGGGAAGAATAGAATCTGACATTGGGCTCCTCTCTCCAAAGGCATCCGATTGCCTCCGGACGGATCGCACAGGGATTTTTGTATCATTGTTCCCTGTTCGTCCTCGTGTTGTCGGTCTTTGCCGCTCCGACGCGACTTTCCGGTCTGCATGATAACGGGCAACTGACGGCCATCGGCATACCCATGCCGAAGGACTCGTTGATTGTCCCCATCGCGCATGCGGGGGGAAGTGCGATCGTTCGCCCGGACTCGTCAACGGATCGCATCCCGGATGTCGTGTATTTTGCGAAGCCGGTGCTCGACACCACGGCCGACGAAATCCTCCACGCCTTTTCGCTCTCCTCCTCCGTCAAGGAAGTCCCGATCCACCTTCCGGATTCCTCGTTCGCCACGGATCGCTCCGCTCCACCGGCAGATGATCAACACGCCTCGACTTCAGACAGGATTCTCGCAGAGACGTTTCCGCTCGACGGAGACCCCGCGCCGACAGCCCCGCAAATCAACCCGCAGGACACAGGCAAAACGGTGAAGAGATTTCTTCCCGGCGACACTTCCCGGGCCGCCCAGGAGGCCCGACTCGCGGCCGATTCTCTGGCAAAAAAAATGCAGGATTCCCTCCGTCTGGATTCTCTGCGTGAACGGTCGTCGCTCATCAAAGACACGACCTATGTCGTAGACCTTGATTCGACGGCACGGCTCCGTCAGTTCACGTACCAGCGCTCGGACTCCCCGTATGTGGAACTGTTCCCCGATCGGGAGTATCCGTTGTTTGGGACACTCCACACGACGGCGATCAAGCGCGACCTCATGATCGATTCGACCGGGACGAATGTCATCGCGACGGAAACCATGGGCGGCGATCCGATCAGAATTCCCGTCTCCATTTCTCTTCATGATTACATCGAGCAACGACGCAAGTACGAGTTGCACAAGATGTTTGCTGACGAAGCACGAAAGACAAAGCAGCTCGTCGCGAAGAACGATCTCGGCGAGCTCCTCAGCAACTTCACGAAGATCAGCATCCCCATCCCGCCGAATCCCCTCTTCAGCATTTTCGGGAAGAACTACATCAATATTAATGTCAGCGGTGCAGTCGACATCAAGGCCGGATTCCGGAATATCAAATCGGATCAAACGACCCTCTCCGTTCTCGACCAAACCCGGAACGAGCCGGACTTCAGCCAGGAGGTGCAGGTCAACGTTAACGGCATGATCGGCGACAAGCTGAACATCATGGCGGACTGGAACACCCAGCGGCAGTTCGAATATGAAAATCAGCTGAAGATCAAATATACGGGCTACGATGATGAGATAGTGCAAAGCGTTGAAGCCGGGAACGTATCCCTGCAAACGCCATCGTCGTTCATCGGGAGCAGCCAGGCGCTCTTTGGCGTCAAGGCAAGATTCCAGCTGGGTCCGCTGACGCTGACCACGCTGGCCTCCCAAAAGAAGGGGCAGATTCAAACGGTCAACGTATCGGGAGGGGCCAAGCAACAGGAATTCGAATTCCACCCGTACGAATACGCGACCAACCACTATTTCGTCGATTCGCAGTACCAGGCGTACTATGAGCCCTATATGCAGGAGGAACCTCCGACGGTGACTCCTGACATGCAGGCGACGCAAATCGTCGAGGCGGAAGTCTGGGTGCAGCGCCAGGGCTCGATCCCCGATCCCAACGAACGGCAGGGGCTCGCGTTTATCTCTCTCCCACCCCGCGGCCAGGGATACAATCCCGCCCTGCGAACGGCGGTTGACAGCCCGGGCGTCGTGGAGACGGCCCCGTTTGTCCGGCTCGACCCTTCTCAATATGAACTCGACGGCGAGGGATACCTCGGGGAGCTGTCGTTGAATGTCAATGTCGGCGAGTCACAGGTCGTTGCTCTCGCGTTTCGGACAGCGAACGGAAATCAGTTCGGCGAATTTGCGCGCGACTTCCAGGACACGAGCGGGGGGAAGCGGATCATCCTGAAGATGGTGAAGCCGAAAAACCTCATCGCCTCCGGACCGAACTACAAGATCGCCTGGCAATTATTGCTGAAGAATGTCTATTCCATCCCCGGGATCGGACGCAATCTCAAACAAGAAGGATTCAAGCTGGACATCTTCCGGTCGATCCCGGGCCAGTCGGATGTGAACAACATCTCCAACGCGCCTCTTCTGCAGGTCTTTGGTCTTGACAAGTATTCGGGGTCGGATGCACAAACGCCCACCCCCGACGGGAATTTCGACTTCCGGCCGGGGAGGACGGTCAGTACGGCCCGCGCAGAGATCATCTTCCCGTACCTCCAACCCTTCAAGTCCGGAATCGTCGAGTATTTCGCGAAGAAGGGGTTGCCGTTGGATTCTACCTACCTGTACCCGGAAGTCTACGATACGACAGTCACGTTTGCCCAGCAAAGTCTTCGCAATCGTTACACCATGAAAGGCGAGGCGACGGGGGAAGCGACATCGCAGTTCTCGCTCGGGTTCAATGTGGTCGAGGGGAGCGTCCAGGTGCTCTTGAACGGCACTGCGCTGGTGCCGAACATCGACTACACCGTCGATTATATCCTCGGGGAGGTGGTGATCAAGAACGCACGCGCGCTCGTTCCCGGTGCAAACCTTTCCATCAAGTTCGAACAGAACGACCTCTTCCAGCTTGCATCGAAAACGCTTCTCGGCGCTCGCGGTGAACTCGCCCTTGGATCGAAAACCAGTCTCGGGTTCACGATCATGAACCTGAACCAGCAGACGCTGTCCGACAAGGTTCGCCTCGGTGAAGAACCGAGCAACAATAGCATCTTCGGCATCGACGGGGGAACCACGTTCGATCTCCCGTTCCTGACCCGCGCCCTCGACGCGTTGCCGATGCTCCAGACGCATGAGCCATCGTCGCTCAAAATCAGCGGCGAGGCGGCGTACATGATGCCCGATCCGAACACCAGCAAGAGCACGATCCCGGCCGACAACGGAGAGGCCATCGCCTACATCGATGACTTTGAGGGATCCCGGCGCACCGTCCCGGTGGGGATTACGTTTACGCAGTGGACCCAGGCGAGCCCGCTGGCCGGCAATTACTGGTTCGATGGACCTGACACAACAAAAATGTTTTCGAAGGCGAAAACGGTTTGGTTCAACCGGCTTCCGAGCGACGTCCATTTGACGGACATCTACCCGCAGAAACTTGTCGGCACCAACCCTGCAAACAATATGGCAACGGTGCTGGACCTCTGCTACTATCCGTTCACTCGCGGGATGTTCAACTACAGCCTCAACCTCAAGAGCACCCTGACCCGGCAGGAAAACTGGGGCGGAATCATGAAGCCCCTCTCCGTTTCCGCCGTCAACCTTCTTCAGGAGAACGTCAACTTCATCGAAATCTGGATGCAGATCGACAAGATTCCGAATGACCGTTCCGCGAAAATGATCATTGATCTGGGGGCGATTTCGGAGCGGGTGATCCCCAATGGGCCGAAGGCGCGTGCCGCGGGGAGCACGACGCCCAACTCGGAAGACCTCGTGCTGAGCGACTATCCCAACGGCGTCTTGAATGTGGGCGAGGACGTGGGTCTGGACATGCGGAGCGACGGTCAAGAACAGGTGGACCATGCGGATCTCCTGGCGGCAAATCCCGGTGACGCTTCGCTGAAGGCCGATCCCAGCGGGGACGATTACTCCTACAACAACAGCACCATCGGGAACCGGGACGATTTCAGCCACATCAATGGAACTGAGAACAACCAGGACGGACCCGGCGGGAGAATCCCGGACACGGAAGACATCAACGGCAACGGCATTTGCGATCTGGCAAACTCATACTTCGAATATGAGCTGCCGTTGGATTCTTCGAGCATTTCCAATCCGTATGTTTCAGGCGGAGGGAGCAACGGGTGGTACCAGTACCGGATCCCGATCAAGGATTGGGTCCGCACGGTGGGGAGCCCGTCGCCGGAGAACGTCGAGTATATCCGTGTTGCGTTCGTGAATGCGACGGACACCGTCTTTGTCCGCATCCAGGATTTCAACCTGGTCGGCAATCAGTGGCAGAAGGTCCAGAAGACTCCGGCCGACACGAATTTCTCCGTCGGCGTTGTGAGCATCGAGGACAATTGGCCCGAATACACGTCACCTCCCGGCGTCATCCGTGAACAGGACAAGACCCAGCCCGATCAGAACGTGCGGGCGAACGAGCAATCGTTGGCGATTTTCCTCACCGGCCTTCAGGAACACCACGATGCAGAGGCAGTCCGGTTCTACTCCTTCAAGCCGCTCGACCTGTTCAACTACAGGACGATGAAGATGTTTGTGCATGGTGATCTGCAGTTCACCTACACAAGCCCGACCCGGTACGACGCGCAGATGTACTTCCGGTTTGGGACGGACAGTCTCAACTACTACGAATATCGCGAGCCGATCCATGCGGGATGGGACCCGCAGAACGACGTCATCATCAATTTTGCCGATGTGACCGCGCTGAAAACGGGACGGGATTCCATCAACAAACCGACACCGCTCGTCCCGGTGAACGGCGGACCACCGGGTTCGACCTACAGTGTCAGGGGAAATCCATCGCTCACGCAGGTCGTCTATCTGGCGATTGGGGTCACCAACCCGGGGAATTTCAGCTCGGGGCGACCGCTTGTCGGCCAGGTATGGTTCAATGAACTCCGGGTGATTTCGGTCGATAATACCAAGGGCTGGGCGTATCGGATGGATTCCCAGCTCAAGCTTGCCGACCTGGGATCCGTCGCATTCAATTATTCGCGGGTTGATCCGAATTTCCATACGCTGGAACAGCGGTTCGGCTCGCGGGTGACTTCGACGAACTGGGGTATCAGCACGTCGATCGAGCTCTCCAAGTTTCTCCCGGCGGACTGGAGCGGAAGCTCGCTGCCGATATCCTACACCCATCAGGAGGGTTTGGCACAGCCGAAGTACCTGCCGAATTCGGACGTCCTCGTCTCCGAAGCGGCCGATCTCTCCCGCCAGCAAGCCATTGCCAGAGGGCGCGCTGATCAGGCGTCGGCCATCGCTGACAGCGTGACGTTCGTTTCCGAGACGCGGCACGTCGGCGATACCTGGGCGGCCCCGTCGCTTCGTGTTTCGGTTCCCTCGACGGCATGGTACATCCGTGATATCATCAACAAGCTCACCTTCGGCTTTTCGTACAACAAATCGAACGACCGCAGTCCTTCAACGGTCTACCGGATATCATGGGCCTGGAACGCCCGCTTCCAATACGGGCTTGCCTTCTCCCCCGATTACTACATCCAGCCGTTCAAGAATATCTTTGCGGGGCTCTGGCTATTCGACGACTTCAAAGACTGGAAATTGTATTACACGCCGACAAATTTCAGCTGGTCGGTTTCCGCCGTTCGCTCGCGCGATCGGTCGTTGCAGCGGACCTTCGGCGCGCAGGAAATCATTTCCAGGAACTTCAGCGCATCACGCCAGATGGGATTTTCCTGGAAACTTTCGGAAGGCGGACTCCTGAGCCCTTCTGGTGACTACAGCGTCTCGGTGGAGTCTTCGCTTCTCAACATGGAGCTGGACAATTTCAATCAACAGCGGCCGTTCTCACGGATCCTCAGCAGCATCTTCTTCAACGATCGGGTGATCAACTTCGGGCAGGACACGCGATACAGTCAGCACAACCAGTTCAACACGCGCCCCGTGATACCGAATATCTTCGGCATACGGAAATACCTCGACATTCAGTTCGGGTATGGGGTCGACTACGCATGGCAGAACACGCTCACGGGAGTTCTTGGCAAGTCCGTCGGGTTCAACAACTCGATCACGGTCGGCATGACTGTCCGGCTCAAGCAAATGTTCGACCCGCTCTTTGAGAGCTCCGCTCCGCAGGCTGTGCCGCCGGGAGAGGTTTCGCGCGGACGCAGGGCCCGTGAGTCCGAGCCGATGGGTGCCGATTCTGTCAAGGTCGTTGCCGACACCACGAAAGGCAAAGGCGGGAAGAAGGTCCTCGACCAGCTGAAAAATCTTCTCCGAGTGTTCATTAAGACGCCGCTGCTCGACTATGACAACGTGTCCATCAACTTCACGCAGTCGAACAGCGCGCAAAACAGCGGCGTGATCGGCGGGGAGGGCTTTCTCAACTTCTGGACCCGCATTCCGTTCTTCCAGCAATCGGTGCCGGAATACGGTCCCTCGCGCCTGTACCAGCTCGGGCTCATTTCCGACCCCACGGGACGGCTGACGAACTTCCGGTTCACGGGAAAACCGCCGTTCTTCGCCTGGGACGTGGAACCGGGCATCCGCGCTGCCGGCGGGGTCCTCGTCAATACGTACCGCCAGACAAACAGGCTGACCTTCAAGACTTCGCGGGCGCTCTGGGAAGGGGCTCATCTCGATCTCAACTGGAATGTTGGATGGTCGTACAACCGCTCGCAGAACATTGCCACCGATTCCCTCGGCGTTCCGACCATTCAAAATATCACGACTACGGGCAACGTGGACAGATCGTTCCTGACCATGCCCGATGTGCTGTTCCTGGGAATGTTCAAAACGAGTCTGAAGGAAGTTAGCAAGCAATATGCGGCGCTGAAGAGCTCGGGGGATTCGACGACAACGGATGACGAGAAGCTCGGCCAGGCGTTCCAGCAGGGCTTTGAAGCGCTTCCGCTTTTCAGCAAAATTTTCGGCCAGTTCATGCCTCGCGTGAACTGGGCGTTCCGGTGGGACGGACTGGAGAAGCTCCCGATGTTCCAGTCCTTTGTCAGCCGGTTGTCACTCGACCATGCGTATACTTCCAACTATACACGTTCGTATCAGGAACTTCCCCTCGGTGGCGGTGAGCAGACGACGGGACAACATGTCGGGTATGGATTCGCGCCGCTGATCGGTCTCAATTTCACCTTCAAGGAACTTGCCAAGGGGAGCTTTGGCGCCACGTTCCGCTACAACACCAACACCTCCTACGATCTGACGACCTCCTCGCGCAATATCGTTGAAGCCTTCACGCAGGAAGTCACCTTCAGCGCGAACTATACGCGCCGGGGCTTCGAAATTCCGTTCTTCGGGCTTGCGCTCCAGAACGACATCGATTTGAGCGCTGCCTATTCCGTCTCCAAGAATGCCCGCACGACGTACGATGTCTCGACATTAGATACGGACGTCACCGGGACCCCCCTTGAAGGGAGCACGACGACGACGCTGGAGCCCCGCATCAAGTACGTCCTCAGTTCCCGCGTGACGGCATCGGTCTACTACCGCATGACCAAAGTCGCGCCGGATGCTTCCGGCTCGCGCATCCCCGGGTCGACAACGAACGAAGCCGGCCTTGACGTACATATCAGCATCCAGTAAGATCCCCCCACGTTGTCGGGGTTTGATTCTCTGTAGGGGAATTGCTATCCTTTTTTCAAAGGAAAGAGGAAACGATGATGGAAGAGCAGAAAGGGCACATCCTCTGGGTTGACGATGAGATCGATATCCTGAAGGCACATATCCGCTTTCTGAGGGAGCGCGGATATGTTGTCGACACCGCCTCGAACGGCGAAGATGCAGTATCGCTCGTCCGCCAGGGAGGGATTGACCTGATCTTTCTCGACGAAATGATGCCTGGCAAGGGAGGTCTTCAGACCCTCGGAGAAATCAAAGAACTGCACCCCAATCTTCCCGTGGTCATGGTGACGAAAAGCGAAGAAGAGTCGTTGATGGAAGACGCCATCGGGAGCAAGATCAGCGATTATCTCATCAAGCCCGTCAATCCCAGTCAGGTCCTTGCCGCGTGCAAGAAGTTTCTCGAGACCCGGTCGATCCGGGGGGCGGCGGTGTCGAAAGACTACATCCAGGAGTTCAATCAGATCGCCTCGGCATTGGGGGATACCCTCGGCTATGAGGAATGGATCGACATTTATACGCGACTCGTCAATTGGGGGGTGGAGCTCGATGGTCACCCCGAGCTCGGACTGACACAGACGCTTCTCGACCAGGTGCGGGACTGCAATCTTGCTTTCGGCCGGTACATCGAACGCAATTATCGTGACTGGCTTGAGCAAAAGGGGCACCGTCCGATCCTCTCGCACGAGGTCGTCGACAGCTATGTCATCCCGGAGCTCCAGGAGGGGCGTTCGATATTCTTTTTTGTGATCGATTGTCTCCGGCTCGACCAGTGGCTCATGATGGAGGAAGCGCTCCAGGATTACTTCGACATCACGAAGCGGTTCTATTACAGTCTTTTGCCGACGGCGACACCGTATTCCCGGAATGCGATTTTCAGCGGCTCGTACCCGAGCGATCTGGAATTGCGCTTCCCGGAATTGTGGGAAATGAGCGAGGATGATGAGAACAGCAGGAACCGCTACGAGCGGCAATTTCTCGACAAGCTCCTCGAACGCCGGCGCGTTGTTCTGAAACCGGAAGCGAAGTATATTAAAATTCTCGATGCGGAATTCGGGCGGAGCGTCGAAGGGAATATTACGTCCTATGCGCAGTCCCGGCTCACGTCGATTGTCGTGAATTTTGTCGACATGCTGGCGCACGGTCGATCCGATTCGTCACTGCTCAAAGAAATCGCGCCGGACGAGTCCGCATACCGGTCGCTGACGAAATCCTGGTTCCTTCATTCGTCGCTGTTCGGCATGCTGAAAGCGCTTTCGCACATGCCAAACGTTACGATCATTTTGACCACCGATCATGGAAGCATTCGGTGCCTGCGGGGCGCAAAAGTGCTTGGTGACCGCGAGGCGTCGACCAACCTGCGGTACAAGTACGGGAGAAACCTGAAGTGTGACGACAAAAGCGCCATCTTCGTGAAGAACCCTCTGGACTTCAAGCTCCCCAAACGCGGCGTGACGACGAACTACATCATCGCCAAGGAAGACTACTATTTTGTGTACCCGACGGACTATCACAAATACTTGAACTACTATCGCGATAGTTTTCAACACGGCGGGGTCTCCATGGAAGAGATGATTCTGCCTGTCGTGCGGCTGAAACCGAAAGGATGAGCAGGAAGACGACATCGACGCCGGAAGAGACAATGGCTCTTGGACGGGAATTCGGCCGGAGACTCAACGGAGGCGACGTAGTCGCGATCTCCGGGACACTGGGATCCGGGAAAACCTGTTTCGTCAAGGGCGTGTGCGAAGCCCAGGGCATCGGGACACACGTCGGGAGCCCGACCTTTACGCTTATCAACGAATATTCGGGGACGAGTGCCAGGATTGTTCACATCGACCTCTACCGGCTCTCGAACGCACGAGAACTCAATGACCTTGGACTTCTGGAATATTTTACGGGCGATCGCATCTGCCTTATCGAATGGCCGGAACTGGTGAAGCGGATGCTGCCGCCCGATCACTACTCGGTGGAAATCCGGCACGGGATGAAGGAGACGGAGAGGATCGTTTCGATAGAACGGGTCTCCGGATGACGACGCTTGCGATTGAGACGGCCACACGGATGTGCGGTGCGGCGTTCATCCAGGACGGCCGCGTGATTTCCCGGGAGGAGGTGGACGAAAAAAATGTCCACGCCGAGCGATTGATGGATCTCATTGCGACAGTCCTGCGCGACCACGGCGGCATCGGGGCCGTCGACGCGGTTGCCGTTTCGATCGGCCCCGGCTCGTTCACCGGTCTCCGGATCGGCGTCAGCGTGGCGAAAGGGCTGGTCTTCGGCACCGGGAGAACGCTGGTTGGGGTTCCGACGCTCACGGCGTTGATCAGCCGGGCGCGGAAGGAAAGCAGGATTGTGATGCAGGGCGATACCATTGTTGCGCTCCTTCAGGCACGTAAGGGGGAGTATTTCCTCGCGCGAGAGGGGAGCGATGAAGTGGAGATCCGGCGCGCGGCGCGAATCGCCTCGACACCGGTCCCGGACAACACCGTCCTGACAGGGGACCTGGCCCAGGTGCCGCTACGCCCTGGGCAACGATGCGTGGAAGACTCCATCCGGCGCTGCAGCGCATCGGCCGTCGGCTTGCTCGGCGAACGGCTGATCGCAGAAGGAAAACATGATGACGTCGGAAAACTGGAGCCGCTGTATGCCCTGGAATTTTTCCTGAACGCTGACTTGACGGAAAGGACCTGATCCGATGTCCTGGTTTCGACGATCCAAGGAGAACATCGCCTCCGAAACGCAGAAGAGGGAGATGCCGGATGGACTCTGGACGAAGTGCGAGCAGTGCGGCGAGATCATTCACAAGATGGAGCTCGAGAAAGCCCTCTTCACGTGCACGAAATGCAATGCCCATTTCAGGATCGGCAGCGCGGAGTATATCGGGATCCTGCTCGACGAAGGGTCGTTCCATGAATACGACCGGCGAATGCGTTCCACTGATCCGCTCAAGTTCACCGATTCCAAGCGCTATCGGGATCGGGCTTCCGAGGCGATCAAAAAGACGGGTCTCTTCGACGCGGTGCGTTGGGGGACAGGGAAGATCGAGGGTCGGCCCGTTGTGCTCGCCGCGATGGACTTCAAATTTATCGGCGGCAGCATGGGCTCGGTCGTCGGAGAGAAGATCGGTCGGGCGATCGACAAGGCCTGGAAGACCAAGTCGCCGCTGCTTGTGGTTTCTGCAAGTGGAGGTGCGCGGATGATGGAAGGAGCGCTCTCGTTGATGCAGATGGCGAAGACCAGCGCGAAGCTTGCGCGTCTGGCCGATGCGCACGTCGGGTACATTTCGATCCTCACGGACCCGACGACAGGCGGGGTTACTGCGAGCTTTGCGATGCTCGGCGACGTGAATATCGCCGAGCCCGGCGCGCTCATCGGGTTCGCAGGCCCGCGCGTCATCAAACAGACCATCGGAAGAGATCTGCCTCCCGGATTCCAGCGATCGGAATTTCTCCTGGAGCATGGGTTTCTGGATATGATCGTGCATCGGCGGGAACTCAAAGCGACAGTGGCGCAAATGCTGACCTACTTTTCCTGATCTCTTCATGTCCACGATCGTCCGCGAACCACAAGCGATGCAGGAAGCCTCCCGCGCCGTCCGACAGTCGGGGCGGACGATTGCTGTTGTCCCGACGATGGGCGCTCTCCACGAAGGCCATCGTTCGCTCATCCGGCTTGCACGCGAGCGTGCGGATTGCGTGATCACGACGATCTTCGTAAACCCGACGCAGTTTGCGCCCGGAGAGGATCTCGACCGGTACCCGCGGCCGTTCGAACGCGATGCGGCCGTCGCGGCGGATGCGGGAACGGACTTCCTCTTTGCCCCGACCGTCGAAGCGATGTATCCTCCGGGCTACTCGACGAACGTTGTCGTCAACGGCCTTACATTGGTCCTCGAAGGCGCATCGCGGCCGACACATTTTGCAGGCGTGGCGACGGTTGTGACAAAATTGCTGCAATGCACGCTCCCCGACCTGGCGGTGTTCGGCCAAAAAGACGGTCAGCAGGTTGCTGTGATACGACGCATGGTCGCCGATTTGAATTTTCCGGTGGAGATTCTTGTCGGACCGATCGTGAGAGAGCCGGACGGGCTCGCGATGAGTTCTCGGAACGTCTTCCTTTCGGTCCGGGAGCGGGCGGAGGCGCCGGTGCTGCATCGTGCGCTTCGCCTCGGCGAGGAGCTCATCCTGAATCAGGAGCGCGACGCAGCCGGGGTGAGAGAGCGGATGCGGAAGCTGATTTCCAGCGAGTCGGGCGGTGCGATCGATTACATTTCCATTGCCGACGCTGCGAGCCTCGAGGAGCAGTCCCGACTTCAAAGCGGAAAGTCGATGATGATATCACTCGCCGTCCGCTTCGGAACCACGCGCCTCATCGACAATATTATCGTCACCATTCCCTAAACCCTAACACCAACCCCAAATTCCTGACCCCTCATCTATGAACGCTCTCGCAGTAGTCATCATGGCTGCCGGCAAAGGCACGCGGATGAAGAATCCGGATCTCGCCAAAGTCATGTATCCTGTCGGCGGGATGCCGATGGTGGAACATGTTGTACGGCTCGCGGTCGGGCTTGAAGCAGAGCGCACCATCGTGATCGTCGGGTGGCAGAAGGACGCAGTGATTGACCATCTCGGACGTGCCGTGCCGCAGGTGATCTGCGCCGAGCAATCGCCGCAATTGGGAACCGGACACGCGGTCATGCAGGCAGAATCATCGCTGGCAGGATTTCAGGGCGATGTCCTTGTCCTGTCCGGCGATGTCCCGTTGCTGCGGGCGTCGACGGTGATCGAGCTCGTCGAGGACCACCGTCACTCCGGAGCCGCCGCCACGGTGCTGACGACGATCCTGGATGATGCGGCGGGATACGGAAGGATCATCAGGGACGCGGGCGGCGATGTCACGGCGATTGTCGAGCAGAAGGACGCGTCTGCTGACCAATTGAAAATTCGGGAAATCAACACGGGAATTTATGTCTTCCGGCGGGATTCACTGTTTGAAGGCTTGTCGCACATTACCCCGAACAATGCCCAAAAGGAGTATTATCTGACGGACGTATTCGGATATTACTGGAAACACCAGCTTCCCGTATCGGCTGTTGTTTGTCACGATCCGCTGGAGGTCCGGGGGGTCAACACCTTCGCTCAATTGGAGGAAGCGCGGTCGGTGCTCGCGGGACGGGGGAGTTGATTCTGAATGGGCAATTCAGTATACTTTCTTCATAATCTCGTCATTTCGAAGGGAAGGTCAATGCGAAAGGACGGAATTCTTCTTCTCGCGCTCCTTCTGATCGGTGTTGGAAGCGTGCAAGCACAGTTTAAATCGCAACTTGGCTCGGGAGATCGCGTTTCCGACGGAGTGGCGTCTGCTGATCAGCCCTCGATGATCCTGGGGTTTTTCGATCCGGAAAAGTTTCATATGCATCATTCCTTCAGCCTGTCGTACCAGACGATGGGCGGCGAGGGAATGAGCCTCGGGACGTACACGAACAGCATGACGTACGATTTCACCGATCGTTTGAACGCCCGTGCGGACGTCAGTTTCATGTACAGTCCATACAATTCCTTTTCCGGAATCGGGACGAAGGGAAGGACGGACATGAGCTCGATCTTTCTGAGCAGAGCCGAAGTGAATTACAAACCGTGGGACAATGTGCTCATGAAGGTCCAGTTCCGACAGATTCCATTCGGCGGATATTACTATTCGCCGTATTACGATCCGTGGTACATGGGTGGAGGATATTAACGGCTTGTGTCGCGTTTGAAGAATTTGATGGATACGTTTGTGAACCGGGCAACTCGCACAAAGGGCGGAGCGTGTCCGGTTGTTGTTTTTTTACCGGGAGAGCATGATTTCTCCGATTCGTGAGCAGCATCCTCGTTCTATCACCGTGTCTTCGCCAACGTCCCGGCGCAGCCGAACACGCCGCATCGTGTTGAACGTGACGATCGGCGTCCTTGCCGTTCTTGTCCTCGCACTCAGTTATTCCTTTGTTGAACGCACGCTCCTCCACCCGTCGGTGGATCCCCGCCGCGCAGGCGTCGGTTTCCGCGGAGCGGGCGCGGCGATCCAGCTCGACGTCCTGAACGGCTGCGGCTCCGCGGGGGCCGGATCGGAGATCACGTCGTATCTTCGTGCGAGGGGGTTCGACGTCGTGGACTTGCGGAACTATAAGACGTTCGACGTCCAGGAGACGTTGATCATTGATCGTGTGGCCGACCGGGAAAATGCGAAGCGAGTCGCCTACGCCCTCGGCGTTGCGGAATCCAATATTGTCGAACAGCTCAACCCCGACTACTATGTCGATGTCACCGTCGTTATCGGCAAGGATTATCATTCACTGAAACCTTCACAGTAGGAGGATGACATTGAGAGCACCCGGTTTGGCCAAGAAGATTGCCGCACTGGCGATCGCGAAGAAAGCGCAGGATGTCGTGATCCTCGATGTACGCGGGCTGACCGCGATGACGGATTTCTTTGTCTTGTGTTCGGGCGATTCTGAGACGCATGTCAAGGCCATCAGTGACGGCGTGGAGAATGGGATGGAAATCGTCAACAGCGCTCCCTGGCATCGCGAAGGGGGAAGTCCAAATTGGGTCCTGCTGGATTTTGTCGATGTCGTGCTTCACGTGTTCCACAAAAATACACGTCCATACTACAACCTCGAAAAACTGTGGGGCGATGCGAAGATCCAGCGGGTCAAGGATAAGCCCCCCGTCCGGGCGAAAAAATCGGCGTCGACGACGCGCCGAAAACTTGCTTCCTGATGAAACAGTATCTTCTCTCCCGGATCCTCGCCGCGATGGAGCGGCTCGGTCTTCCGACGGATGTCGAGCCGGTCTTTGAAACGCCACGGCAGAAGGAGCACGGCGATCTCACGACGACCGTGGCCCTCGCGCTTTCCAAACGGCTCAAACGAAACCCGCGCGACCTCGCCCTGCAACTCATCGACGCTCTGGAATCGGATCCGCGATACATCCGGCGCGTCGAATGTGCCGGTCCCGGTTTCATCAATGTGACTTTTACGGAGTTCTTCTACCAGCATCAGCTCAAGGAGATTCTTGACTCCGGCGAGACCTACGGCCGTTCGACGGCCGGTCGCGGGAAACGTGTGCAGGTGGAATTCGTCAGCGCGAATCCCACCGGCCCCTTGACCGTGGGTCACGGCAGAGGCGCGGTGTTCGGCGATACGATCGCGCGGTTCCTGGAATGGACCGGGTACGACGTCGAGCGCGAATACTATTTCAATAACGCCGGGCGACAGATGCGCATCCTCGGCGATTCCGTGCGACTGCGGTATTTGGAGCTGCTCGGGGAGGCGGCACCCTTTCCGGAGGACTACTACCAGGGCGAATACATCCGCGACATTGCCCGACATCTTCTGGAACAGCGCGGCGACGCCCTTCGGAACGAACCGGCAACCGGAGCGTTTAAAGACCAGGCGGAGAGGGAAATATTCGAGGACATCAAGAAGACCCTCCGATGCCTGGGTGTCGAGTTCTCATCCTTCTTCAACGAGAATTCCCTCTATGAAAACGGGAAGATCGAAGCGGTGGTCGCCGATCTCCGGGAACGCGGTCTGGTCTACGAACAGGACGGTGCCGTCTGGTTCCGGACGTCGACGCTGGGAGGAGAAAAAGACAAGGTCATCATCAAGAATACCGGGGAGCCGACATATCGACTTCCGGACATCGCTTACCATCGGGATAAGTATGCGCGCGGGTTCGACCGTTTGATCGACGTCTTCGGGGCCGACCACGTTGCAACGTATCCTGATGTCCTTGCGGCACTGAAAGCCCTGGAGTATGATACATCGAAAATTACGGTGCTCATCCATCAGTTTGTGACGATTTTGCAGCAGGGGGAAGTCGTGAAGATGTCGACGCGGAAGGCGAATTTTATCACCCTCGATGAGTTGATCGAGGACGTCGGTGCCGATGTGGTTCGCTATTTCTTCCTGATGAGAACCATCACCAGCCACCTGAATTTTGATCTCGACCTGGCACGAAAGCAGTCAATTGATAATCCCGTGTACTATGTCCAGTACGCGCATGCCAGAATTAGAAGCATTTTCAAAAAGTCTGAAGCAGAAGGAAACTGGGAAGGAACTGTACCCCCCGATTTTTCCCTGCTTTCAACACTTTCCGAACTTGAACTGGTGAAATCGCTTCTCCAGTTTCCCGGCGTGGTCCAGTCTTCTGCCGACACGTTTGAGCCGCATCACCTGACGGAATATCTTTACGACCTTGCAGGTCTCTTTCATCGTTTTTATCATGAATGTGATGTTTTGACAAGCGACCGGGCGTTGACCGTTGCGAGACTCGCATTGTGCAAAGCCACGAGAGTGGTCATTCGCAACGGGCTCGAACTGCTCGGGATTTCCGCTCCCGATGCGATGCATCGGATCGTAGAAGGAACTGCACTGTAAGGGACAAATCGATCGCCCTGACTTTGTCGGTCAAGAGTGTGTCCGTTCGGGGCTTCGATCCACCTTCCAGACGCAGGCCGTTTTCCCGTCCAAATCGAGGCCCACAAGGGCCACGCTGCGGATTCCTTCATGGCGGAGGACAGTATAGTGTGATTTGCCTCACACCAACTGTTCTCCTTCTCTTCTATATACAGATCAACGAACAGGCTCAGATAACAACGGTGCCGTTGGACGAGGAGAGTGATCCGTTCATGCCGGACATCACCGGTCACCCGGGGATCCGCTTGGACGCTGATTCGTTGCACGCGCCCGTGTGCAAGCGGCCGTCATACCTGAAACAGATTTTCATGTAGAAAAGCGGTGCGTATGTCCTGACGCAACAAGAGGGTCGACAGTCGTCTTCCCTGGTTGCGTGCGCCCGGGTGCCTTATCGAGAGAATCATCCGACGAATCGTGACAGTGTGCTAAGATGATGGACTCCATGAAGACCAATGCCATGACGCTTGTGCAGAGATTCTTCCGTGCCTTCGTTTTCTCCACCGTCTTGATCGGAGTCCCGGGTGTCGGCTTCGCGCAGATTGCTACAAACCTCTCCTTCGGTCCCATCAACGGCGGGACTTCGCCCTCCGCCGGCATCGGCTTCGGCATCGTCGTCTATTCCGTGGACGGGTCAAGTGTTCGCCGGCCCGTCGTTCTCGGGACCACCGTGCAGCTCAGCAAAGCAACGGGCACGGGAACGCTCGGAGGAACCCTTTCCGGCGTGATCCCTGCCGGTCTCGATTCGGTCCTGATTACCGGCATTACATATACAAAAGCCGAATCGAATGTATCCGTCACGGCAACGGAGACAGCAGGTGATCCCCTGTTCGCAGGGACGAGCGGGACGTTCACGGTGGGCCCCGGGCCTGCAACACAACTCGTCATTTCAGTGCAACCGGGGACGCCCGCCACTGCCGGAATCGCATTCACGCCGCAACCGTCGGTCTCCATCCAGGATGCCAATGGGAATGTCGTGACAAGCGACAACTCCACCATTGTTACCGCGGCGCTTGCGTCGGGCGTGGGACCGCTGCAGGGGACGCTGACGGCGACGGCGATCAACGGTGTGGCGGCATTCGCGAACCTCTCGGATCAGAAGGCGGAGTCCATTACGCTTCGATTCACCAGCGGAAGTCTCGCTGCGGCCACGTCAAACGTGATTCTCGTTAATCCCGCCGGAGCATCGACGGCGATATCGACGGTCACCGCCTTTCCAACGTCGATCGTCGCCAATGGAATAAGCACTTCCGCAATCACGGTGCAACTGAAGGATGCTTTCGGGAACAACCTTACGGGGAGTGGAGGGTCAGTCACCGTGAGCGCGAACATCGGGGGCCTGAGCGGTGTAACGGACAACGCCAACGGCACGTACTCGGCGACGCTCACATCGATAGCGACGGCAGGGACGGCCATCGTCAGCGCCAAACTGAATACCGTCTCGCTCACGAGCACAGCTTCGGTCGCATTCACGTCGGGAGCCGTTTCCAAATTCGCCGTGACTATGAGCGGCAGTACAACCCCGCTCTCCGCAGCAGCAAAGACTGCGGGAACCCCGTTCTTCGTAAGAGTTACTGCACAGGATGTCAATGGTAATACCGTTTCGGGCTACACCGGCACGGTCAATCTCACATCGAATGCGTTTGTCGGTTCCGTGCCCGCTGCAATCGCCACCGGTGGGTTGGTGGACGGCATCGCCGTGACCCCGACGTCGGCGGGAGTGGGGGACCGCGTCATTACGACCAGCGACGGCACGATCAACGCCGGAGGATCCGGCAACTTCACCGTCAATCCCGGTCCGGCATCTACGGCCACGTCGACCGTCACTGCGAACCCGACGTCGATCACTGCAAACGGCACGAGCACCTCGACGATCACGGTGCAGCTCAAAGACGCCAACAGCAACAATCTGATCGCAAGCGGGGGAACCGTCGTCGTGTCCGCGACGCCGGGAGTGGGGACAATGGGCTCGACGACGGACAATTTGAACGGGACCTACACGGCGGTATTGACATCCGGGACTGCCGCGGGAACGTCGACCGCCAGCGCGACCATCAATGGCAACCCGATCACCAGCACCGCTTCTGTGGCGTTCACTGCGGGGCCACTTGCGAAATTTGCCGTTACAATGTCGGGCGGGACGACACCGCTTTCTGCGGCGGCGAAAACAGCAGGTGTGATCTTCCAGACGCGCGTGACAGCGCAGGATTTGAACGGGAACACGGTAACGACCTTTACCGGAACCGTGACCCTGTCTTCGACGGCTTTCTCGGGGACTGTGCCTGCGATCATCAACGCTAACGGATTGGTCGATAACGTCAATATTACGCCGACCGTCGCCGGTTCCTCAAAAACCATTTCGGCGACCAGCGGATCGATTACATCGTCTCCCGCTTCGAGCACGTTCACCGTCAATCCGGGCGCAGCAAAGAAGGTCGCGGTAACGCAGGAACCGACATCGACGGCAACGGCCGGCCAGGCTTTCATCACCCAGCCATGGGTTTCGATAGAAGACTCACTCGGGAATGTGATCGCGAGTGACAACGCGACGGTTGTCACGGCAGCCGCGATCGGCGGAACCGGGACTCTGGGCGGAACGGTCACGGCCACGGCCTCCGGGGGGGTCGCAAAGTTCGCCAATCTCAGCTATCCGAAAGCGGAGACGATTCAGATCCGATTCACCGCCGGCGGCCTGATCGCCGATACTTCGATTGCCATCGTTGTCAGCTCCGGAGGAGCTGCGAAAGTCGTCCTCACCCGTGAGCCCTCGTCGACCGCCATTGCCGGACAGAATTTTGCCACCCAGCCGCAGGTTTCCGTTGAAGACGCGCTGGGGAATGTGATCACGAGTGACAACAGTTCGCAGATCGGGGTTCAGGTCATTGGCGGGACGGGTGGCACCTTGAATGGCCCGTCTTCGGTGACGGTCGCTGCGGGGGTAGCATCGTTCGCGAATCTGAACTACACAAAGATGGAGTCCATACGGCTTCGTTTTAGCACGGGCGGATTGACGGCAGACACTTCGCTGACGATCGTCGTGAATCACGCCGCCGCGGATTCCATGTCGCGAGTGTCCGGAAACGGGCAAACGGCCCCCATCTCAACTTCTCTGAGTCCGATGGTCGTTCACGTTATCGACGCGTACGGCAACTCCGTCGATAGCGCAACGATCGCCTTCGCCGTGACGGGATTCCCCGCCGGGGCGCCCGGAAGTTTTTCGTTGAATCCTGCAAACGCCGTTTCGGCCCCCGGAGGTAACGCGAGCAGTGTCCTGACGCTGGGGAACAAGGTGGGACTCTACACGGTGCAGGCAAGCGCTGCGGTCAAAGGGAGCCCCATTATTTTTACGGCGAATGCCAGTCCCGGGGCCGCGGGGAGACTCGTCATCCTGCAGCAACCGAATCAGTCGCAGATTGCGGGACGGACCTTCACCCCTCAGCCGACCGTCTCGGTGCAGGACACGGCGGGGAACATCGTGACGACGGATAACAGTTCGGTGATCACCGCAACGTTGACACAAGGAACGGGGTTGTTGCAGGGCACGAACCCGTTGACTGCCGTGAATGGTCAGGCGGTATTCACGAACCTGAGCTACGCCATCGCGGAACAGATCGGGATTCAGTTCTCGAGTCCCGGCCTTTCGTCAGCGACCACGAACATCATCACTGTTGCGGCCGATACTGCGTACGGCCTCTCGATTGTGCAGCAACCTCCCGTCTCCGTGAGCGCCGGAACCACGCTTTCACCGGCCCTCAAAGTCCAGTTGATCGATAAATCGGGAAATCAGGTAGCAAAATCCGGAACGAATGTGACGGTCGCTGTTGGAAGCGGGAATCCGGAATTGGAGGGAACGAAGGTCCGGGCGACCGACGCGTCGGGCGCGGCGACATTCTCTGATCTCTCCTTCCTGACAGTCGGCGGAAGGCGCCTGCAATTTACCTCGACGGCTCTTGTCCGTGCGGTGAGCGACTCGCTTACCGTTCTCGCATCGTCGCCTGACACGCTTGCATTTGTTGCCAATCCATCCAATGCGACCGCGGGGACGGCGTTTGCCACGGCGCCAGTCGTTGAGGTACGGGATCGTTTTGGCAATACGGTCACCGGCGTTGCGCTCAACGTCTCCGTTGCGTTGACGAACCCGCTGGGCGCAACGCTCAATGGAGTGACAACTGTTCCGGTGTCGACCACCACAGGGCGTGCGACGTTTCCCGGGCTGTCGGTGAATCGGACGGGGACGTTTTCGTTGACGGCAAGTTCAATCAGCGTGCCGAAAAGCGGTCTGAGCGCCTCGTTCACCATCACCCCTGCACCTGCCGTGCGATTGGCCTTCACACAACAGCCCACGACGGTTGTAGCCGGGAACCGGATCCAGCCCTCGGTCGTCGTCGCCGTTCAGGATACTTTTGGGAACGTCGTATCGACGTCCTCCGATTCCATCGGTCTTTCGCTCCTCGGCGGCGGGGCGCTGCTCGGCGGAAGCAACAAACAGGCTTCATCGGGGGTGGCGACGTTTGACAGTCTCATTGTGACAGCATCGGGATCGGGCAAGACGCTGATGGCGGCGGCGAAGAATTTGACCCCCGCAACGAGCGCGAGCTTCCAGGTGAGGCCGGCGACCGCGACCAAGCTGGTGTTCACCACCCAGCCAGGGAACGGCACAGCCGGGATAACGCTTCCTCAGCTGCCTGTCGTAACGATGCAGGATCAGTATGGCAACGCGGTCACGGGCGTCAATCAAAAGGTCGCCCTGTTCATCAGGGATACCGCCGTCGCCGGCGGGGCGTTGCTGGACCCGTCACATACGACAAGGGTCGATTCGCTCACGGCAAATGTCGACACGTTGAATGGTCGTGCGTCGTTTGCCAGCGTATCGATTGATAAAGCAGGTCATGGATATACCCTGACAGTTTCCGGAAGCACGGTTCAACCCACGCGGGGAGTTGCCGTGAGTGATACGTTCGCCATTGCCCCCGGCGCCGCACAGAAGGTCCGAATCGAGACCCTTGCCGACGGAACAGGAGATCAACTTCTCAATCAGAAGGTCTCTTCCGGTACATCTGTTGTGCTTTATGCGGTCTCGCGCGATGGCTTCGACAATTATGTTGCGAACGCGGCGGCGAACGTGGGAGGGTGGTCGTTGACGGTCTTCTCGGGTGGCATCGTTTCTTCGGACCTTGTTCCCGGCAGCGATCGGAGAAGCGCCGTGTTTTCCGGTCATGTCATCGGGACGGCACGGATCACCGTGGCGGTGACGGGACTGACCTCCATCCCGACGGACACTATTACGGTCGTGCAGGCGGGGTCGCCGACGAAAGTTGCGGTCGAGACCGCCAGCAACGGCACGGGCCAGATCGTCCAGGCACAATCGCTGGAATCGGGCCATGCGATCACGATGTATGCAATCGCCCGTGATGCTTCCAACAATTTCGTCGGAAACATCGCGTCCGATTGGCTGGTCGTCAAATTATCCGGCGGGATCGCCGATACCGACCTCGTTGCAGGCTCGGATAAGAAAAGCGCTGTCTTCACCGGACACCGGGTCGGTCGCGCGCAGATCCTTGCAAGCAGCGGTTCGCTCTCCGGCATACGATCGGACACGCTCACGGTGGTCAACGGTACAGCGGCGACGCTCCTGCCCATGCCGGGGACGACGCCGCTGAGTGCTTTGGTCGGCTCGCTGTTCTCCACGCCGCTGGCAGCCCAGGTTGTCGACTCGTCCGGGAACCCCGTACCCGCCGCCATCGTTCGATTCTCGTCGCCCTTGTCCGGTCCTTCGAGCTTCTTCGGCACACGCCAGGATACCAGCGTGGTGGCGAACGCCTCCGGTGTCGCTACCGCGCCGACGATGCAGGCAAACATGATTTCGGGGACCTATAGCGATACGGCTTCCGTTCACGGGGCTACGGCCGCGCTGTTTTCGCTCACCAACAGCTCGGCCCCGATCTTCAATTTCTCCCTTACGTCGACCAATGGCGGGCGGATTGGAACGCAGTACACCCAGGTGGCGTTTCCTGTACGCATCGCCGCGCGCGATTCTTTCGGCAACATCGCCACGGGATTTTCCGGAACGGCCACCGTGGCAAGTTCGGGACCGCTCCTGAGCGGGGGCGGCGTGACACCGAACTTCGTGAATGGCGTGCTTGATTCCTATCTCATAACATTCGATTCTTCGGGCACCTATGTTCTGACCGTGCGCCGTACCGGTGGAAATGAGACAGGCCTCAGCGATACCATCACCGTTCAAAATCCACCCCCCACATTTACTTCTCTTGCGCCGGGCAGCGGCGGTGCGGGGTCTACCGTTCCGATTACCATACGGGGGACGGGATTCATTCCGGGAGTGACGGTCGTGCTCTTTTCTGATGCCCGCGTACGGGCCTTCACGCCTATCATCGATTCTTTTACACAATTGCGGGTGACCGTCCAGATCGATTCCTCAACAACGGTCGGATACAAAAATGTGACCATCGCGAACATCCAGCCGGGCGGAGGGACCGTTGTCGTTCAAAACGGGTTCTACGTCGGAAACAATCCGACGCCGACGCTGACGTCGATCAATCCCCCTTCCGGCGTTTTGGGCCGATCGATCTCCGTTGGACTGGTCGGCTCGAACTTCGTTTCTGGCGCGTCAACAACCGAATTCGGCCAGGGCATTACGGTGAACACCCTTGTGGTTGACAGCGCTACGCATATTACCGCGGGAATAACAATCGCGGCTTCCGCGCAAACCGGCGACCGTCTCATCACGGTCGTCAATGCTCCTCCGGGAGGAGGGACTTCGCAGGGCGTGACCTTCTCGGTCCAGGCCGACCCGTCTTCCCCTCCGGTGCTGGCAGCTCCACCCACGGGCTATTCCGTTCAAACGACGCAGGTGACCCTCCAATGGAGTCCGCCCCTGAGCGATTCTGTCGCCTCCTACCAGGTGCAGATCGCCGGCGACACGACGTTCGCCACGCGCGTTGTGGATTCGACCGTCACCGGGAATTCCATCCAGGTCGGGCCCTTGAGCAGGTACTCAACATATTTCTGGCGCGTGAGAGCCAGGCGGACGAGCGGCATCATGAGCAGGTACTGCACCCCGTGGACGTTCAACACGTACCCGGCCCAAATCGCGCTGAACAACAGCGTCCCGTTCCCGGTTCATGATTCTCCCGGCCAATACAGCGCGAACGATTACCGTCTCCTGGGCGTCCCGGGGGCGGACAATAGTCTGATTTCGAAATATCTGGACGGCACGGCGGGATCGGATTGGATCGCCTATTACGACAATGGCGCGGACTCAAGTTATCTCGTGAAATATTCGGCTGGGGATACGACATTCACGTTTGCCCGGGGTCGGGCATTCTGGATCCTCCGCCGCGGAACCTGGACCGTTACCGGTCAGGTTTCTGGAATGATGCCCGACTCCAGCGGGTATCTCCGCATCGCGCTCCATTCCGGATGGAACATCATAACAAATCCTTTCAGCGACTTGACGATTCCCTGGTCAAAGGTGCAATCGGCGAATGGAGGGATTGGAGACAGCATTTGGAATTTCGACGGGACGACGATGGGGGTCCAGCAGACCTTCAATCCGTATCTCGGTTACTATTTCGAAAATAAATCCAATTTGAAGTCGCTCGTGATTCCCGGCGGACTGAGTCTGTCAAAGCCTGCCCTCCCGTCGACCCCGAGCGATACGTCCTGGTCGGTCAGCATGACGCTCGAACAAGGGGGGATCCTTGTCGATCGATCCACGTGGTTTGGTGTTGCGCCGGATGCCAGTCCCGATTGCGACCGGCATGATTTCCACAAGCCTCGTTCAATCGCAACACAGAGTCAACTGGAATTCGACAGACCGGAATGGGACCAGCGGGCTCCGCGGTACGCGTCCGACATTCGTCCTCCCGGATCGGCAGTGACCAGCTGGATAGTTACGGCATTGACGCCGGACCCCAAATCGAGAAAAACTCCGTTCACAGTGCATTTTGCCGGGGTTGGCAGTGTCCCTGCAGGAAGTGACATTTACCTGGTGGATCGGAAGCGCGAAACGTACCAGGATCTTCGCGCGAACGCTGCATATTCCTTCACGGCAATCGGTCCATCCGCGCAGTTTACGATCCTCGTCGGGTCGGAGTCCGATGTCAAGAAAGAGCTCGCGGCGATCGGGCCGAAGGAGTTCAGCCTGGATCAGAACTACCCGAACCCCTTCAATCCGACGACGACCATCTCCCTGACGGTGCCGATCAAGGCCAACGTCACGGTCACGATCTACGATATCCTTGGAGCGCGGGTAAGAGTATTGCAGAGCGGTCTGCTTGCGCCAGGGAGGCATTTTTTCCAATGGGACGGGACCAATGAGGGCGGGAGGATGACGGGGACGGGCGTGTATTTCTGCAGAATGAACGTGACCGGGGGACCGGGCTTCACTCGAAAAATGTTGCTCATTAAATAGGCAGAGAACAGCAATGAGGAATGTGTCCAAAACCTTCGCTGCCGTGACGTATCTCCTTGTCGGGGCGCTGATACTCGAGTGCTTCCCCTTGCGAGCCGTTGCTCAGGATGACCTGGCCGTCCGCAACGTTCGGTTTGAAATCACCGGCGAACTGATCCGCATCTACTATGATCTGAGCGGATCGCCCGATAAGCTGTACCGGGTTTCGGTCACCCTTCGGCGGAAAAGCGACCCGACGTTCTCGGCTGTTCCCATGCATGTGTCGGGTGATCTCGGGGGAATCGTCCTGCCCGGCGACAAACGACGGGTGACCTGGGATTTCCTGAAAGATTTCCCGGCCGGTCTACCGGGCGATGATTACTACTTTGTGATCGATGTCGAAGCCCCCGCATCGGAGGGCCTGGACCCATGGTGGTATGTTGGTGGCGGAGCCCTCGTGCTGGGGGGTCTGATTGCATTGCTTGCACACGGCACGACCACGCCGCCGTCCTCCTCCACAGCCAAATTTCCCTGTTCCTCCTGATAGACCGTGACACTTGTGCTCTCGGAGACTGCAATGAAACTCTTTTTCTTGCGATGTGCTGTTCTCGGCATTGTTCTCGCCAGTCTTCCGACCCTTGCATGGTCGCAAAAGGTCTCCGGGCAAAGCCAGCCGGGACCGCTGCCGCTCGCTCCTTCAGACAGTGCACATATTGCCAATGTGCTGAAGAACAGGGCATTGCTCTTCGACATGCAGTTTACAACGCCATCAGGAGAAAAATTTCTTACCGGCGGGGAAACGGGAAGACTGAGACTCTCGATCACCAATACAAGCGAAGTGGTCGTTCGCAACGTCCGCGCCAAGCTCGTGCCGATCGATAAACCGATCGGCGTTACCTTTAACGATTCGATTGAAGTCGGGGATATTCCGTCGGGGCAAAGCCAATACGCCATCTTGTACTTGAACACCGCCGACGATGTTCCGGACCAGGTCGTGACCCTCGGGGTGGAGGTCCATCAGCAGATCGGTCAGGAGCCGGATCCGCGGCTTCTGACGTTTGAGACGAAGGCAAGGCGTCGGTAGCCGATCAGACCTGCTTGGGCGACGGGGGGGACGTGAGTTCTGCGGAAATGACCCGCATCTGTCGGTCCAAAAGCGCGAGCGTCCGGAAGAACCGGAGGATACACGCAACGATCAGAAGATATGAAATCAGCGCCAGAACGAGGGTCACGGTGAACACTCTGTTGGCCGGGCGGAAGGGATATCAGGTAGTTGAAAGAAACATACAAAAGCTGTTTCTTCCTGTCAAGTCCTACGGAACTCTCCCGGGTAATAGTTGATCAGCCATCATTCTCGGCGAGTTGGCACGGTTGGGCATATCGGAGTTTCCGGAGCATCCCGCTTCCGGATTTACGATGTGCGGGTAGAGCGTTTTCTTTCTAAGGGGTAATTTTATGGATCTCGGAATTCGTGCGCGTGGCTCCCACTCAGGTTCGCAAGACCGGAAACTGCAGGATTATATCGCAATTATCTCCCGCGGTCGATGGGTCATCATCGGAGCCCTGGGGGTCGGTCTCCTCCTGGCGTTTATCATCAATAAGGTCGTCGACCCGGTGTACCGGGCCAGCGCGCAAGTCCTTATCAATACGCGTGAACTGCAGTCCACCATCTTTCTCGACGCTGTGCGCCCCGATGGAATGAAAAACATCACGCAGAATGAACTCCAGATGCTGAATTCCACATCTCTTGCCGATACGGTGGCGGAGCGCCTGCTCCAGATCCGCTACCTTGATCGGCAAAGCAAACGCCTGCTGCCGATTATCCAGTATGGCAAGGGGGACAAATTCCCGGACTCCGTCATTTCCCTGCGCGAAATTTCAGGAAGGTTGAGCGCTGACGTGGATTTCGACCCTGTGCGAGAGTCGGATGTCATTACCATCTCGGCCAAGAGCGGGGATCCCGTCGAATCTTCCATCATCGCAAACACCTACGCGGAGGCCTACCGCGATCGCAACATTTATCTCAGCAGGACGAAGACCCGGTCGTTCCGTGAGTTCCTCGATGAACAGGCAAATGAGAAGCGCAAAGAGCTCAACCAGACGGAGGCGAGCCTCCAGACTTTCATGGAGAAGAAGGGGATCGTTTCGCTCGATGAAGAGTCGAAGAATGTCATTGAGAAGCTCTCGGAGCTTGAGGCCAACCGGGATGCCGCGAATATCCAGGTCCAGGAGCTGTCGAAGGAACTCGCGTCCTACCAGGAACAGCTTCCCCAGCAGGAGACGAATGCCGCCCGCATCATGGGAGAGGCAAACGACCCGTACATCAAACTCCTGCAGGAGCAAATCGCAAAGCTCGAGGTCCAGCGCGACGTGACCGTTGCGCAGAATCCTTCGTCCATGGGACGGGATATTCTGAATGAAAAAGTGAAAGAGATCGATTTGCAGATTCAGGCGCTGACAGCAAAGCTTCAGAAACGGACCGATGCCTTTCTCCGAAACCTCACGCCGTCACAGAGCGGCAATGGGATGAACGCGACGGGCTACCTGCAGACGATCAAGCAGCAGATCATCGAAACGCAGGTGAAGCTGCAGGCGCTCCAGGCGAAAAAGCGTGCGTTGGACGAAGTCATCCGGCAGTATGAAACGCAATTCGACCGGATCCCGCAAACGAGCATGGAACTCGCCCGACTGCAGAGGACACGGCAGAGTGACGAGAAGCTCTTTCTTGTACTTCAGGAAAAATACAATGAGGCGAACATCACCGAGCAATCGAACCTCGGGTATATTGAGATCATTGAGCCTGCGGCGATCCCCTTCCGACCCTCCAGTCCCAAGCAGCTGGTGAATCTTCTGCTTGGCGCGATCTTCGGTCTTGCGATCGGACTTGGGTTCGTGTTCTTGAAGGAATACACCGATGTGCGCGTGCAGACTGTGGACGATCTGAAACGGCGGGGCCTGAAAGTGATCGGGGCCGTCGCGTCGATGAACTCGAGCGTGGAAAACTTCGATGCGATCGCCAAAGACAAGGCGGGGAAGAAGGGGCTGGATCCGCATATCATCATGCACTACTATCCCTTCTCGCCCGTTGCCGAGTCCTACCGGCAATTGCGGACCAACCTGCAGTTTGCCCACGAATCCATTGCGCCGAAGGTGCTGATGGTCTCGAGCCCCATGCCGGGGGAGGGGAAATCCACGACGGTCGCAAATCTCGCCATTGCCTTCGCGCAATCCGGACGGAAGGTCCTGTTGATTGACGCAGACCTTCGAAAGCCCACCGCGGATACCCTGTTCGGCGTGCGACGGGAACCTGGATTGTCGGATGTCCTCTCGGGCGCCTCGACCGTGCAGGCGGCCCTTCAACCCACGGCGATCGAACATTTAACCATTCTCGCCTGCGGCATCATTCCCCCCAATCCGTCGGAAATCCTCGGGTCAGAAAAGATGCGCGAACTTGTTGCCCAGTTCAAGGAAGCCTATGATATTGTGATGTTTGATTCTTCTCCTGTTCTCGCGGTCACCGACCCTGCGATTTTGGCGACGCTTGCCGACGCAGTCATCCTTGTTGTCTCGGCCGGCACATCGCGGGTGCAGAACCTGGAACATGCCAACGAAATCCTTGCCAACGTCGGCGGACAGCTGGTGGGCGTTGTCTTGAATAACCTTGATTTGCGGCATTCGTACGGATTCGGGTATCGGAGCACATACGCACAGCGCTACGGACAACAGACTCCGTTGTACGGCAAGAAAAGCGCGGCCGTCGAACACGAAAAACCCGGCGGGAATGGCAAGGGGAAATAGATCCTCTCCGGTCAGGATCCCAGGGTGTTCATGCTTGTTGAATCTGCTGCACCACTCTATCAAATGTGAGAGGTCCACATACCATGAAACCGTTGAATGCAAGCATAATACTCGGAGCGTTTGTCTGTACCATCCTGTTCTCCGGCGTTGCCCATGCACAGATGGAAGGCAACCTCGGGTCCGGACTGGGATTTACGGGCTCGTCTCAAGCGGCCTACTATCTGATCTCGAAGTCCGGGGAGATTACCATGCCGGTGAATCTCTGGGGGTTTGTGAAAAATCCCGGAAGATATGAAGTCCCGATTTCAACCGATCTCGTTCAGCTGCTTTCCTACGCCGGAGGTCCGCTGCCGGATGCCGATCTGGGATCGGTGAAGATCACGCGGATCATCCAACGGGATAACCAGATCAGAAAAGTGGAATACACGGTGAATCTAAATCACCTCGAACGCCTTGACGCCTTGTCGCTCTCTCTCGAAGCGGGCGATACGATTTACATGGATGCGGCGACCTTCCAGGTGAAAGACATCGTCAATATCATCACGACGGCCGCCATTATTACGGGATCTGTTGCGAGCGTCATTTATGCGTCGCGCCACTAAGATGGCTTTCGGTCAGGTCGCCCCTCCACTTCGATGCCGATACTGCGTACGATCTGCCACAAAGTGCCACAGTCTCGGCGGACAGCGAGCTCATGATTAACGATCCACAACCGGTGGCGGGCGATGCGATTTAAATTTCTTCTTCTCTTTGCCGTTCTGATATTCAACTCAGTTTCCGGGCTCCTCTCGACGGAGTTTCTACCGTCGTTACAATACCCCTTCCGCCTGGCGGGATTGGCCGGTGATGCGACCATCATCGTCCTCGGCGGGCTTGTCCTGTTCCGGAACAGAAACTACTACGGAACGAAGGCTTTCCTTCTCTTCGCGTTCGCTGCGTTCGTCACTGTTCTGTATCATTATGATACGCTCGGCGTGGTCTCGCAGCTGAACGGGCTCCGCCAGCCGCTTGTCTTCCTGGGTGCACTTGTCTATGTCCACGACGTGGCGAACTCGGACCACTGGGCCTCGTTTTCGAAGTGGTTCACCGTGTATGTCCTGGGATACGCCCTTGTCCAGGTGCCCGTGTCTGTGTGGCAGTTTCTCAAATATGGTGCGGGAGATCCCGTCGGTGGGACCTACGGGTTGACGGGCGGGAGCGGGTTGGTAACACAGGAAGCCTTTCTTATCAGTTTCTATTTGATTGCACGGTCAGCAGTATCGAAGGATGCGACATCGTTCGTTCTTCGTAAAGTCATTCCATTTCTTGTTCTCCTGATTCCCTGTGCCTTGAACGAAACGAAGATCGCCTTTGTTCTTCTCCCGGCCTCCGTGGTCCTCATGTCAGTGACCCGGAAGCAATGGTACAAGACAATTCCGTTTCTTGTCGTCGGCGGCGGGTTGGTCTATCTCTTGAATTTCTACTACAGCAAAACAGCGGAGGATTCGTCAAAGATCCTTGACGTCCGGTTCGCCGAAAAATATCTCTATTACAATACCCAGGAGGACGACCTTCCGCGATTTGCCAGGATCCCCATCATGTTCCGCCTGATGGATTATGACCCTCTGCTTGAGACCATAGGCCTGGGGTACGGCCTCTTCTTGGGAAACGACGTCCTGGGAGTCACGCACTTCGGTCGATCGCTTTCCTATCTCTCGGGTTCGCGCATTCTCCTCTTTACCTCATGGATCCAGGGAGGATTGCTTGCAGTCCTTGTCCTGGGATTTGCCTCCATGACCTTTGTCCGCTCGCCGTATGTGAAGGTCTTCACCCTCCGGCGATTTGAATTCTTCCTCTTCTTCAGTATCGCCCTGCAGTGGGTTTACAACGAAGCACTGTTCGACCGGGTCTTCGCGCCGATCGTGGCGTATTTTATCGTCTGGACCGAGAGTGGCGGCCTTTCCTCGATCGTCAGCCCTGAAGAACCGGTTGCGGAGACTGAGCAACCCGTCGAGGCGACGTCGTTACAGCGAATCGCCAGATGAAAACACTTCTGATTCTCAACCAGCATCAATTTGGCTACCTTACCGATTCGTACGCTTGGTGCAGGTATCTTGCGAACGACTGGGACATTACCTACGTCGGATGGGATCACGGAGCGAAGAAGGTCGATCTCGCTGGTGTCACCATCGAGTATGTATCGCGCAGCGGGAGCAAGCCGGTCCGCCTGTTGCGATACCTGCTCGCCGGGATCACGCAGCTCCGGCAGAAGCGCTACGACGCAGTGATCGTCGTCTATTTTACCGGGGCCTCGCTCTTTCTTCCCTGGACGCGGAGAGCGCATACGATGATCGATGTTCGGACGGGTTCGGATCGCCCCGGCTGGTGGCGCAGGGAATTTGAGAACCTTCTTCTTCGTATCGAATGTCTTCTGTATCGAGAACGGTCGATTGTGTCCGGGAGTCTCCGTCGTTTCCTCTCTCTCGGCCGGGCGCGTTTCCTGGTCCTCCCCCTCGGAGGCGAAAGAATGACGCTGCCGCCCAAGAGCTTCGACGCCCTCCGACTCTTCTACGTCGGCACGCTGAACTACCGGGCCATTCACGAAACCGTCCTCGGCCTTGACCGTTGGTGGAACAAACGGCACCCTTCGCTGTCGGTCTCGTATGACATTGTCGGGAGTGGAAGTGACGAGGAGGATGCAGCGCTGCGCGCGGCGATCGCCAACAGCCCCCTGCGGGACTCGATCCGCTTTCACGGAAGACTGCCGAATGCCGAAATTCAACCGTTCCTCCGGGACTGCAATGTCGGTGTCGCGTACGTCCCGAAAACCCCATTCTATGATTGTCAACCCTCGACAAAGGTCTTTGAATACCTCCTCGCGGGGATGCCGGTGATTGCAACGAGTACATCCGAAAACGCCTGCGTGATCAACGACGACAACGGCGTGTTGACGGAAGACAGTGTTGAAGGATTTAGTCAGGGGCTTGATGCCATCGCGGACAAATTGTCGGGATACGATTCGAAGACGATTGCTGCATCGAGTGAACGGTATTCCTGGGAGGAGATCGTGCGCGATGTTCTCGCTCCCAAGCTTGATGGGCTGGCCGGCTCTCCTGGCCGGTCGACTGTCCCGGTGTCGGAACCGAGCATGGTACGCCGGTAGTGCAACACATCACCGAGAACTTTGAACAGGCATGCGCTCTCACTTCTCTACCCGGTTGAAGACGGGGTACAAGAGGATTATGAAGGACCTTCCGCGACCGCTCCGACGGGCGGTCGGAATGGTGGACTACGCGAGAACACGGCGGATACACATCTACCGCGATCCTGTTCAGCATCCCCCCGAAGGGCTGGAGTGCGGAGCGGTGACATTTTCGCTCGACTTTGAACTCGCCTGGGCATGGCAATACTCGCGTCGCGACGATCTCGATTTCGTTTCGCTCGGGCTGAGAGAACGGGAACAGGTTCCCGTCATTCTTGCGCTCCTCGAGAAGTATGAAATTCCCTCGACCTGGGCCACCGTAGGCCATCTTTTTCTTTCTTCCTGTTCGAGGAATGCCTCCGGACAAGCGCATCCGGAAATCCCGACGGTCCCTCCATTTCAGACAGAGAACTGGGTGTATGACGGTGGAGATTGGTTCCGGAACGATCCGTGCTCGGACGTCCGGACGGGACCTGCATGGTATGCTCCCGATCTGATCGAGTTGATCCTTAATGCGAAAGTATCCCACGAAATCGGATGCCACGGATTTTCGCACATCGGGCTGGGAGCGTATTGCCCCGCCGATGTAGTGCGGGCGGAACTGAGAGCCTGTGCGGAAGCGATGCGGCCCTACGGCCTCGCGCCGAGCACGCTGGTGTTTCCCGGAAACTCCGAAGGCCATTTCAACGAGTTGATTGCCGAAGGCGTGAAAATTGTCCGGTCATTTCCCGATCCTTCGGTGCGGGTGTCTCTCCCCATTCGCCGTCCCGACGGCTTGTGGGCAGTCCATTCATCGTCTGCCCTCGAACGGGGGACAGCCTGGACGATGACGGAACGCCTTTCGCGACTGAAGGAGTACGTCGATGTGGCGGTTCGCGAAAGACTCGCCGCACATTTCTGGTACCATCCTTCGATGGAACCGACAGCGATTCGGGAACTTCTGATTCCCCTCCTCGCGTACTGCGCGGCAAAAAGGGACCACGGAGAGCTTTCGATTCTTACGATGCGAGACCTCGTGGCGAAAGTCGAGAGTCGCCTGATTCCGGGCGACATGCATCGTTGAGCGGACGCGGACATAGTACGCAGGGTTGCATTGGAGTGCGCGCAATCGGGCGATGCAATGCCTGTGCATGTGGTTTTCCTACGGCCGGCCCTGCCGGAATTTCATGGAATTGAAGGCGTTTCCCGTCCGCATTCTCGTCAGCGAGGTCAACCCGCTCCGGGCGGGAGGCATTTTCGCGACGGAAGGACCGTTTCTCGAGGAACTCCAGCGTCGCCCGGGCGTGCATGTGGCGACGTTTCCGTTTGGGGGGCTTTCGACATACGAATCGCGCATACGAAAGTCCTTCCGGCTTCTCCTCGATCTGGTCCGGTTCGCTCTTGCCGTCCGACGCGAACGCCCGGACATCGTGCACTTGAATTCGGCATTCGACAGCCGAGCGTTGCTGAGGGATACCGGTTATGCTTTTCTCGCCCCACTTCTGGGCACGAGGCTCTTTGTCAAGTATCATGGATCGAGCAAGATTCTCGCCGAACGCTCGTCAGGGCTGAAACGCAAGCTCATTGATTATGTCTTTCGTCAGGCCAGCTTCGTGGGGGTCCTTTCTTCGGAGGAGCGCGGGAACTTTATTCGCGGTGGACACCCGGCGGAGAAAATCGTCGTCGTCAAAAACGCCGTTAATGTCGATCGCTTCTCGGGGCCTCGTTCTCAAACCTCCGGTCCGTGCCGGGTGCTCTTTATGGCAAGGTTCATCCCTTCGAAAGGGCTCCTCGATGTTATCAGGGCGATGCGCATCATCGTCGACCGCGGCGTTCCTGTTCAGCTGCTTTGCGTCGGCGACGGGAAGGAACGGGAAGCCGCGACAACCATGGTCCATGCCCTCGGCCTCAACGATGTCGTTTCGTTTGTTGGGTATGTCCCGGAGCCGCAGACAACGGAATACTATTTGTCGGCCGATATCCTCGTCATGCCCACCCGGAGCGAAGGCTTTTCCATGACGATTTTTCAGGCAGTGGCTTCCGGCATGCCTGTCGTGACGACCAAGATCCGGGCCGCAGCCGACTATCTCCGGGAACCCGACAATTGCCTGTGGATCGAACCCGGTGATGAGCACAATCTGGCGGAGCGATTGATCGAGCTGCTCGTCCAGCCTGCTCTCCGATCGAGAATGGGGACGAACAATCGTCGCCTGGCGACGTCATTTGCTCCTCCCCGCATTGTCGACGAGTATTTGTCCGTTTATCGCCACGGAAGTTGCCACGACTGAATTATTCTAGGAGGGATTCTCTCATCGCACCCATGGACAATGTTGGTACCCGGAAACCGAATGGCCTGGCCGGCCATTCCGCTTCTCCCGAGCACGGACAGTCAACCCGGCCCGGCCCGCAATTCGTCACTGAGGTAACGGATTCATCGCAGGGACTCCGAGGATATGTCGTCGTCGACTCGAGTATTAACGGGCATGCCTGTGGCGGCCTGCGGCTTGCCGCCGATGTCTCCGGCGACCACATGGCTTCGTTGGCCCGGGGAATGACGCTGAAGTACGGGTTCAGCGGGATGTCTCAGGGGGGCGCGAAGGCAGGGATCGTCGGGGATCCTGACATGCCCCTCGAACGAAAACGTGCCTTGCTCAAGCGTTTTGGTGAACTGATCGCCCCGCTGCTCAAGACCGGCTATTACATCTCCGGTCCGGATATGAGTGTCTCGCATGACGACATTGACGTGCTTCTCGCGGCAGCCGGATTGAAAGTCCCGCGCGGACGCCGCAAAAAAGGGAAGAAATCCGGCCTCTTTACCGCGTTGGCCGTCATGGTGGCTATTGAGGCTGCTGCTGCCGAGAAGAAACTCGACCTCTCGAAGGCCCGCATCGCCATCGAGGGATTTGGCTCCGTTGGGAGTGCGCTTGCATGGCTGATGGCGCACAAATGTGGAACAACGGTCGTGGCGATCTCGACCACCAAGGGGGCGATTTACAACCGCAAGGGCCTCGACCTGGCCCGGTTGCAGGATGTGCATGCGCGGCACGGGAATGAGGTCGTCTTGCATTATGAGGATGCGGAACGGATCGGGAACGACGAACTGCTCACGTTGGATGTCGAAGTCCTTTCTCCCTGTGCACGTCAGTTCTGCATCGGGGCACACAATGCATCCCAGATTCTCGCACCGATCGTCGGACCGGGTGCCAATACACCCGTGACGGACGAGGCTGAGGCGGTGCTCCATCGTCGCGGGATCCTTTCCATTCCATATTTCGCGGCGAACTGCGGCGGCGTCATTGGAAATAGAATGGAAGTCCTGGGAGTGTCCGATATGTATATCGAGGGCTATTTCCGGGTGCACAATGCGGCGAGGATCAGGCAGCTGATCCAGCGGTCCGCTTCGAGCAATATTCCTCTGCACGTTCTCGCCGAGGAATATGCCTTCCGCAGGTTCGCTGAAACCAAACAGAATGCAGAGCGGATCCATGGTGTATCGCGCTACTACACCGCCGGGCTGCAGGTGGTTCGACACGGCTGGCTCCCCGAGGGCATGCTCCGACTCGTTGCGCCGTTCTATTTTGAACGGGGAACCGAACGGGATCAAACCATCGATAGCTATCTCCCGTAAACAACCTTGAGGAGCTTTTTGATGTCCCACGCGACCACTTCTTCGGCAAGGACTCTCCTGTCGTATGTCACGACGAGTGCCTATCTGTCGGCGAAGGCTCTCGCTGTCAACCGGATCAAATTCGGGAGAGAGTTCAGGTCAAGAATAGCGGAACTCGAGCAGAGCCAGAATTTCTCAAAGTCCGAGCTTGACGCCATTCAGGATGAAAAGCTTCGCAATCTTGTCGCGGATGCGTTTGAGAACGTGCCATACTATCGACAGCTCTTTGAGCGGATGCACCTCACTCCTGCGGACATCCGCACAAAGGGGGACCTGAAGAAACTTCCGATCCTCACAAAAGAAGTTCTTCGGTCTCAAAGCCGCCTGTTTCTTGCACGGAACATTCCGAAGGCAGTCCTGGCGTCGGGTTGGACCACCGGTTCCACCGGAATGCCGGTCAATGCCATGCGTGACAAGCGTTCGATCGCTTTCGAAAGCGCTGCAATCTGGCGTCAGCGACGCCTTGCGCGGGTCAATCCGGGAGATCGGAAAGTCGCCGTGTGGGGGACAATATGGAATGATACGATCGTCCCGTCGACCCAGGATCGTCCGCCGTTCTGGCGTTACAATGCGGCCGACAGACAACTCCTTTTTTCGTATTATCATATGTCTGAAGAGACCCTTCCGTTGTACCTGGAACGATTGCGGAAGTTCAAACCGGTGTTCATTGAGGGGTTTCCCTCGACCCTGCTTTTTCTTGCGGAATTCATGAAGAAAAGGGCAATTGAAATTCCTCTGACTGCCGTGTTTACGTCTTCGGAGCGGTTGTATGACGTGCACAGGGCCGTCATCGAAAAGAGCTTCCGTGCGCGGGTCTTCGACCTGTACGGCCAGTCGGAAAGGGTGGTTCTTGCGACCGAATGCGAACGTCATGCAGGGCTCCACGTAAACCCGGAATATGGCATCATGGAACTCCTGCATGATGGGGAAGAGGCCGGCCCCGGAGAATCGGGAGAAATTATTGGGACGGGATTAAACAATTATGGCATGCCGCTCATCAGATATAGAACAGGCGACATCGCGATACTGGCAGACGCACCCTGCCCCTGTGGCCGGGCCTCGACTCTGCTGAGACACATTGAAGGAAGAAGCGCCGATCTCATCGTGACGCCGGAAGGGCGGATTGTGCCCGGCAACGGGCTGATGATGGCTCTGCATGGCATCGGGAATATATCGCGGACGCAAATCGAGCAGGATGCCCCCGACCACCTGACCATCCGCGTGATCTGTGAGGATCGCGCCGCCGGGGTGGACGACCAGGCAATCATTCAAAATCTCCGAACTTGTGTCGGCGAGAAAATTCGCATTGACGTCGAGGCGGTCGACTCCATTGACAATCACGGACGCCCCAAACTCCGCTGGGTCATCTCCAATGTTCCGAACGGTTATGGGGCGGAGGCAGTTCCGCTTGCGTGACGATGCAGATCCTTTCCGCCCGCGGTCATTCCAGGCGATGCAGGCGGATCTGGCTATGGTCCGCCCGAAAGGTTGGTCGCGGGATGTTACTCCTCTGAGGGGCATCGCAAATGCCCGGACAGGCCGGGAATCAGGAAGTCAAGTGAGAGTGCGATGACGAGAGGGAAATGGGAAGGCGAAGGGAGACGGGCATTGGTTCTGATCGGGTCTCTTTCGACGACAACGCCGGGAGCGATCGCGACCATCACGCGGGCTTTCATGAACGGACTGGGCGACAAATACCGCTTCGTCGCCCACTATGCGAATCGGAAGTACGGGGGTGAACGCCCGTCGGCGTTGAATCCCGTCAATCTTTTCTATTTTGCCAAGCACTTCCTATTGTGGATCGCTCGAACGATCATGTATCGCCCGACAATCGCACATTATCCTCTCGGCTCGTACTGGAATCTTGAAAAAAGTCTTCTCTTCATGAAAGCGGCCCGGCTTTGCGGCGCCAGCACGGTGGGGCATCTCCATTCCGGGGCATTTGTCACGTTCTGGAAAACCGTGCCGCCGTGGCGCAAACGGATGGCCCAAGGCGAAATCTCCGCGCTTGCCGCGGTCATCGTTCTCAGCAACGGATGGAAGGATCTGGTCCATACGGAGGTCGGGATCGACCTTCGAAGAATCCATGTCGTCAACAATCCCATCGACGAAGAGTTTGAGACCGCAGCATTGACCATGTCAGCCGACAGGCAAGGCGGTTACATTCTCTATCTTGGAGCGTTCTCGCTGAACAAAGGAGCCTACGATGCAATCGAGGCTTTTGCGCGGACGCGGAAATCCGACGGGTGGAAATTCGTGCTGGTCGGACCGGAGCGGGAACCGGACGGGCTCGAGAACGCGCGCGCGCTTGCCGGGAAACTCGGCATCGCGGACCGCCTCGAAATTCTGGATGGGGCATGGGGCAACGAGAAGATCGATCTTTTCCGACGTGCATCGATCTTCTTTTTCCCAAGCCGGTTTGAAAACTTTCCGCTCGTGGTGCTCGAGGCGGCGGCGTCGGGGATGGCAATCCTCACGACGCCCGTGGGAGCGCTGCCGGAATTCTTCACCGACGGGCAATCTGCGCTGTTCGTGCCTGTCGGAGCCATCGATGCACTCGCGAACGCCCTCGATCGGCTGATCGATGATCCCGCTCTGCGAAAGGGTCTCGGGAGCGCTGCGCGGGACGTGTTCAATGCGCGTCTCTCTCGCGCCCGCATCATGGCTTCACTGGATACCGTCTATCAGGACGTTCTTCACAAACGAAATTGAAAGGCAGGCTTCCGAACGCATCTATGCATCTGCGATGGTATCTCCGCCGCCTTTCGCTCATGTCTCCCCGGGAGATCGCATATCGCGCCCGGTTATTCATCGGCCTGCGTTTCAGAGAAGTCTTTTTCAGTGTCCGACTCCCGCGGCCGGAACGGAGGATGGCGGTCCGAACTCCCGCCAGGCTTTTTCCCCATCTCGAAGACCGGGAGAAAATTGTCACCATTGTGGCACGATTGTACCGTTGGACTCCCGTGCGAGCCGATCGCATCCTCGCGCATGAGTTCTCCTTTTTTACCTTTCAGCGGAAGAGTTTTGGACCGGAAATACAATGGAACACCGACCCCTTGAGCGGGGTGACGGCTCCGCTGAGGTATGGACCGGCGATCAACTATCGAGACGTCGCCCTTTGCGGCGATATTAAGTATCTTTGGGAGCCGAATCGTTTTCTCCACCTCCCTGAGCTGGCGAAAGCGTACTACCTCACGGGGAGACCGGAATACGGTGATGAGGTCCTGCGTCAGATTGATTCGTGGGTCGCGGCCTGCCCGTATCCCCGGGGCGCAAACTGGGCCAGCACGCTTGAGGTTGCGATCCGGCTCATCAATTGGTGCATCACATACGAGTTCCTTTTATGCTCACCCGGAGATGTGCTCGGACGCAATGCGGATCGACACACGCGGTGGAGGAGATCCATCGGTGACCATCTCCAGTTCTTGCTGAAACACCGGTCCCGCTATTCTTCGGCGAATAATCATTTGATCGGCGAACTGACAGGCGCCTTCATCGGATTCCTGTGCTTTTCCGGATCCGGGTTACACGAAAGTTTAAGCGCATTGCGTGATAGTCTGGAAGCGGAGGCGATGCGCCAGCACTGGCCGGACGGCGTCAACAAAGAGCAGGCTGTCCGGTATCAGGCGTTTGTCTTCGAGTTCCTGCTCCTGGCGGGGATCGCCGGGACACGGAACGGCGTTTCGTTCAGTAGACAATATTGGGACGTCCTGCGACGCTCGGCGGAGTTTGTCCGGTCGCTTCGCGTGCAGTTGGGATTCATGCCGGCGCTCGGCGATGATGATGACGGCAGGGTCATCGCTCTTGACGATTCACCCGACGTCTACGGGACAATGCTCGCCGAGGCTGCTCGTTTGTCCGGGTGCAGCTCCGGCGGCTCCGACAATGCAGAAGCCTCGGAGCAGGCCTTTTGGCTTCTCGGAGATGGACCGGCTTTGGTTGAGGACGTGCGGAGCGCATACGTGCCAAGGATGGTATTCCCGGAGGGCGGTTTGTACCTTCTCAAAGGCGGGGAGGCGACGCTGCTTTTCGATTGTGGCCCGCTCGGATATCTGTCGCTTGCTGCACACGGTCATGCCGACGCCCTCAGCATCCTCCTGTCGTACAAGGATGTGCCATTCCTTGTTGATTCCGGAACCTATGCCTATCACACGCACCGGGAGTGGCGTGACTACTTTCGTGGGACGTTTGCCCACAATACGCTCCGCGTCGACGGACAGGATCAGTCGGTGATCGGAGGCAATTTTATGTGGCTGCAAAAAGCGCGGGCACGGTTGCTGAAAGCCGGACCGGATTTCGTGGCGGGGTCCCATGACGGTTATGAACGATTGCGGGATCCGGTAACCCATGCACGCGAAGTCAGATTTGACCGGGATGCGAATGCCTTCATCATTACAGACACGCTGAACGCGAAGGCCTCTCATACCATCGATCTCACGTTTACATTTTCTCCCGACTGCCGGAGCAGCCGTGACGGCGAAGCGGTGCATCTGCGAAACGGCGGTGCAGCAATCACGCTCCGGGCCGATCCAGCGCTCGGGGAGCCCCGCCTTTTGACGGGTTCCACGGATCCGATGGGCGGATGGTTCTCCCCCGGCTTCGACCGGAAGACTGCCGCAACAACGGCATGCTGGACAGGAACCATGGACGGAGCAACGCGGTTTGTGACCAGGATTCAACTCGAACCAATGTAGGAATGCGATGAACATTTCGGTATTCGGGCTCGGATACGTCGGTGCGGTGTCCTGCGGCTGTCTCGCAAAGCAGGGACACACGGTGATCGGCGTTGATGTGGCACAAGTCAAAGTCGATATGATCAATGCGGGCCGCTCGCCGGTCGTCGAACCGGAAATCGACGAGCTCATGCAGCAGGGCGTTGCCTCAGGAAGGATCCGGGCGGTGACGGATCCGATGGCCGCTATCAACGAGTCGGAAATCTCCTTCATTTCGGTCGGGACTCCGTCGCAGCCCAACGGCAATATAGAACTGCGCTACATCCGGCAGGTGTGCATGGAGATCGGTCAGGTGCTGAAGAAGAAGGCGGAGCCGCATTTGATCGTCGTGCGCAGCACGATGCTTCCGGGAAGCATGCGCGGAGTGGTGATCCCCACGCTCGAGGAATTCTCCGGACGCAAGGCCGGCGAGGATTTCGGCGTCTGTTTCAATCCCGAATTCCTGAGGGAGGGGACATCGGTCTACGACTTCTTCAATCCGCCGAAAACGGTGATCGGGACAGACGATTCCCGCTGCACAGCGAAGCTCCGCGAAATATACGCCGGACTGCCGGGGCCGATATTTGAAACATCGATCGAAGTCGGCGAAATGGTGAAATACGCCGACAATAGCTTCCACGCGGTCAAGATCACGTTTGCCAACGAAATCGGGCTGTTGTGCAAATCCCTCGGTATCGACAGCCACAAAGTCATGGATATCTTTTGCGAAGACCGGAAGCTCAACATCTCGTCGTACTATTTGAAGCCGGGCTTCGCCTTCGGCGGTTCCTGTCTGCCGAAAGATGTGAACGCCTTGCTCTACCACGCAAAGAGAATGGACGTCGAAGCTCCACTCCTTCAGTCCTTGATGACCAGCAATCAAAAACAGGTGGAAAACGTCGTGACGCGCATTACCGCGGTCGGGAAGAAACGTGTGGGGTTTCTCGGGTTCAGCTTCAAAGCGGGCACGGATGATCTGCGCGGGAGCCCTGTGGTCCAGGTCATCGAAACGCTCGTGGGGAAGGGGTATACGGTGGCGCTCTACGACCGGAATGTCCAGATCGCACGTCTCATGGGAGCGAACCAATCGTACGTTGAGCAACATATCCCGCACGTCGCAGCGTTGATGAAAAATACTCCGCAGGAAGTCCTTGATGGGTGCGATGTCGTCGTCGTGGGGAACAAAGGCGAGGAGTTCCGCGAGTTCATCGACGGCATGCCTCCGGGCAAGCTCGTCATTGACCTCGTCCGTCTCGACAAAGAATGGATCACCAAAGGGAATTATATTGGACTCGCCTGGTAAACGCATCCTCATCATCGTGGAGAACCTTCCCGTTCCATTTGACAAACGAGTCTGGAACGAAGCGACGACGCTGACGGGAGCAGGCTACACGGTCTCGGTGATCTGTCCGACAGGGAAAGGATATGAAACCCGTCGCGAACTTCTCGAAGGCATCGCCGTGTACCGCCACCCGCTTCCGCTCGAGGGGAACGGCGCGCTCGGGTACGTCCGGGAATACTCCGCGGCCCTCTGGTGGGAATTCATCCTTTCGTTCCGCGTCCTCCGGGAGCGGGGGTTTGATGCCATCCATGCGTGCAATCCGCCCGACCTGATTTTTTTGATCGGCGCTTTTTACAAGCTGTTCGGGAAGAAGTTTTTGTTTGACCATCACGATATCAATCCGGAACTCTACGAGGCAAAGTTTGGCCGAAAGGGAATCTTGTATCGGCTGATCGTCTTCTGCGAACGTCTGACATTCAAGACGGCCGATCTTTCGATCGCGACGAACCAATCATACAAAGAGATTGCCGTCGAGCGTGGAAAAATGGATCCCGGGAATGTCTTTATCGTCCGGAGCGGGCCGAACCTCGACACATTCCGTCCGGTCCCCCCTCGGAAGGATGCCAAGGAGGGGTTCCCTTACCTCGTGGGCTATGTCGGGGTCATGGGTAAGCAGGAAGGACTCGATTATCTCCTTCGTGCCGTGCAATGGATCGTCCGCGACCGCGGCCGGCGGGACATTCTCTTTGTGCTGATCGGGAGCGGGACGGAATTCGTCGCCCTCCAGGAGTATGCAAAGGAGCTTGGCGTTGCAGATGTTGTCCGGTTCACCGGGAGGATTTCGGATGAGGAGATGCTGGCGTATCTCTCGTCGACCGACGTTTGTGTCAATCCGGATGTCGCATCCCCGATGAATGACAAATCCACCATGAACAAGATCATGGAGTACATGGCGTTGGCGAAGCCCATCGTGCAATTCGACCTGACGGAAGGTCGAAGGTCCGCCGGGGATGCCTCGTTATATTCCAGGAAAAATGATGCGAGAGATTTTGCGGATAAGATCGTCGAATTGCTTGCTGATCCCGATCGTCGGACGAGGATGGGATCCTGGGGAAGGGAAAGAGTTGAAAATGAGCTTGCCTGGACATACTCGGCGAACGTCCTTCTGGAGGCGTACCACAAGCTCTTTGCACAATGAGGAAGTCGATGTAGGGACAAGGGTTCCACGGAATGTGTGACACAGGACACCGCTTTTCAAAGGCCGATCCGTATATTATGTCAGTGTCCAGAACAACCCTCTCCCGGAACAAAGGCACCATTCCCTCGCCTATGACAACGTTCCAAGGGGCTGATCGCACAGCGGTTCTCCAGCGGTCCTGGATTTTTGAAGAGTAAATGACTAATCGAAGACAGTCAAACGTGGTTGTTTTTTCTTTTGGTAAATAGTATCTTTCGGCGACTCCGAACAATCCTTCCGATTTTCGGGCGCCCGGCGGTGATCATGAAGTTCTTTGTGGTCCCTGGGGGTATGCGGATATGAGATCTCTCAAGAAACATCCACCGTACGCATCGATCCTGCCAGTCCTTGACGGACTCACGATCCTGGCCTGCCTGATCATGGCCATCGTCCTGAGAGGTCGGTCGTTTGCCGGTGAGTTTACGATTATCGGTGAACCGTTCGACACTGAGCATATCTTCCTGTTCTTCTTCGCCGCAGGAAGCACGTTTATCTTCCGCTACCTCAATCTCTACAAGATCAATGTTATCGTCAGCGTTGCCGATCAGATCATCCGGATCGTCAAAGCGCTGGCGTTTACGGTACTTGCCATCGCCATCCTTTCGTTCTTTACGCGAGCGACGTTTATCGTCGATAGCCGTCTGGCAATGATTTACTTCGCCACCTCCACCTTTGCCCTTATGCTGGTCGGACGGGTGGTGATCTTTCGGACGCTCTATCTGTGGGTTACCCGGACCCGGCTCTTTAAGCGTTCAGTGCTTGTCGTCGGCGCCGGCACCAGCGGCAGAAACCTCGTCGCAAATATCGATATCCACGACTATCTCGGCCTCTCCGTTGTCGGGTTCCTGGATGATCACGTGTCGCCGGGAACGGTGGTGTACGACGGCGCCAAAGTCATCGGTGCCGTGTCGGAACTGCGGCAGATCACCGAAATCTTCGACGTGGACGAAATTCTGATCTGCCTCGAAAATGTTTCCCAATCGCGCCTCTTCGAAGTGATCGAAGAGAGCATCAAGACCGACCGGAGCGTGAAGATCTCCTCTCCGCTTTATGACGTTGTCCCGTCCCGGTTGGATATGGAGAAATATGGTGAAGTGGCGGTCGTTGCGGTGTCGCGATTTGGCCCGAGCCCCGTGTTCGTCGCCTACAAACGATCCTTTGACGCCGTGTTCGCGTTCTTTGGACTGGTTCTCCTCCTGCCCGTCTTTTCCGCCATTGCTGCCGCCATCAAGATGACCTCGCGCGGACCGGTGTTTTTCAAACAGGTCCGGATCGGCAAGGATGGAAAGCCCTTCGACTTTTACAAGTTCCGTTCGATGTCGGTGGGAAGCGATTCGGATCCGAATCGCGAGCAGAAATACGCGGAGCTGATTCGCGGCGAGTACAAGGCCAACAGCGACGCCGGCGCACCGCTGAAAATTGTTGATGAAGCACGGGTGACAAAGGTCGGGCGTTTCCTTCGTCTCACGAGCCTCGACGAACTCCCGCAGTTGTTCAACGTCTTAAAGGGGGATATGAGTCTTGTCGGTCCTCGACCATGCCTGCCGTATGAGTGGAAACACTACGAGGACTGGCATAAGAAACGCCTCAGCGTGACCCCGGGTTGCACCGGAATGTGGCAGGTCGTCGGACGGAGCAAGGTGAGCTTTCAGGATATGGTGATCCTCGACCTCTTCTACAGTCAGAGCGTGTCGTTCCATCTCGATCTCTGGCTACTGCTCAAGACCATCCCTGTCATGGTGTTCGGACGGGGTGCCCGCTAGCTTCCGGGTCTATGATTCTTCAACCGTTGTCCCCTCGATTTCCTCTACGGCAACAACAGGAACTCTGTTCATGAAAGTAGCAATACTCGCCGGCGGCGTCGGCACGCGCCTGGTCGAAGAGACCGAAGTCAAACCCAAACCGATGGTCGAAATCGGCGGCCGACCGATTCTCTGGCATATCATGCGCCACTACGCGCAGTACAAGTTGAAGGACTTCGTCATCGCGCTGGGCTATAAAGGCGAAGTGATCAAGAAGTACATGGTGGACTACGCAAACCTGAGCAGCAATCTGACGGTCAATCTCGGGTCAGGAAAGGTCACGCCGCACGGCGGGATCAGGCCGGACTGGACGGTGGAGCTGGTGGATACCGGCGTTTCCACGCTGACGGGGGGGAGAATCAAACGGCTTGCCCCGTATATCGGGAAGGAAACATTCATGCTCACCTGGGGTGACGGCGTTTCGGACGTCAACCTCGACGACCTGCTTGCCTTCCATCGCCATCACGGGAAACTGGCCACGCTCACCGCCGTTCGTCCTCCGGCCCGGTTCGGGCATCTTGTGTTTGAAGGGGACAAGGTTTCGCAGTTCTCCGAGAAGCCGCAGACGATGGAAGGATGGATCAACGGGGCCTTCTTTGTCCTGGAGCCAAAGGTATTCGACTACATCGACGGCGACGACACGCAGTGGGAACGTGAACCGATGGAACGTCTGGCCGCCGACGGACAATTGATGGCCTATCGCCACTCCTCATTCTGGCAGTGTATGGACACGTTGCGCGACAAACGCTTGCTGGAAGAACTCTGGCAGGGCGGCAAAGCACCTTGGAAAACCTGGGAGGATTGAAATGCGCGTTTTGGTCACCGGCCATAGCGGCTATATCGGGACCGTGATGGTTCCGATGCTTCTCGAGGACGGACACGATGTCGTCGGATTCGACAGCGACCTGTTCGAGAATTCCACGTTTGGAGACGGCATCGTCGAGGTCCCGTCGATCAGGAAAGACATCCGTGACGCGTCGATCGACGATGTGAAGGGATTCGATGCCATCATCCACCTGGCCGGTCTCTCCAACGATCCTCTCGGGGATTTGAACCCGCAACTGACATACGAAATCAATCATCTCGCCTCCGTTCGTCTGGCTGCGCTCGCCAAAGAAGCCGGTGTGCCGCGTTTCATCTTCTCCTCCTCCTGCAGCAACTACGGCGCCGGCGGCGAAAATCTCCTCAATGAGGAATCCGCCTTCAACCCGGTGACACCTTACGGGATCTCCAAAGTGAAAGTGGAACAGGATGTCGCGAAGCTCGCTTCGAACAGTTTCAGCCCCACGTTCCTTCGGAACGCGACAGCGTTCGGCGTATCGCCGCGTCTCCGTTTCGACCTTGTGCTCAACAATCTGGTCGCCTGGGCGTTCACGACCGGAAAAGTGTTTATCAAGAGTGACGGCACGCCGTGGCGGCCGATTGTGCATATCGCGGACATTTCCCGGGCGTTTATCGCCGTTCTCGATGCGCCGCGGGACGTCGTCCACAATGCCGCGTTCAATGTGGCACGGAACGAGGACAACTACCGCATTCGCGAACTCGCCGACATTGTGAAGGAAACCGTGCCGAACTGCACGATCGAATATGCCAAAGATGCGGGACCGGATAAACGGTGCTATCGGGTCGACAGCAGCAAGATCCTCCGCACGCTCCCTTCCTTTCAGCCGGTGTGGAGCGCGCGAAAAGGCGCACAGGAACTCTACCAGGCGTACAAGCGGATCGGTCTGCGACTGGAAGACTTTGAGGGGCCGAAATACAAGCGCATCGACCACATCAAACAACTCCTGAGTTCGGGCCGATTGACTCCTGACCTCCGGTGGGCAGCCGATGTGGAAGCCACCCCTTCACATTAACGATAGATCGTACATCCATGACCCAGACCTCAATGCCTCCCTGCCGATCCTGCGGAGGCTCCCATCTTCAGCTGATCATTTCGTTTGGAAAAACCCCGCTCGCAGACGCTCTCGTGTGGGAAAAGGACCTCGACAAGCCCGAGATTTTTGCCCAGCTCGATCTCGCGTTCTGCCCGGATTGCACGCTCGTGCAAATCACGGAATCGGTGGATCCCGAGATCCTCTTTTGCCGGGACTACCCGTATTTCTCCTCCGTCTCACCGTCATTGATGAATCATTTTCATCAGAGTGCTCTCGACATCATCGAACGGCGACACCTCACCGCATCGAGCATGGTCATCGAGGCGGCCAGCAATGACGGCTACATGCTCAAGACGTTTGCGGGAAAGGGGATCCCTGTGCTCGGGATCGACCCGGCGGACGGCCCTGCAAAGGAGGCGATCGCGGCGGGAATCCCCACGCGAAACACCTTCTTCACCAGGGAACTCGCAGAAGAGTTGAAGGAAAAAGAAGGGAAGGCGGCGGATGTCTTTCTTGCGAACAACGTGCTCGCCCATGTCCCTGACCTCAATGGTTTTGTCGATGGGATCAAAACCCTGTTAAAGCCGGGCGGTGTCGCGGTGATCGAGGCGCCCTACCTGCTCGATCTCATCCAGCATTGCGAGTTCGATACCATCTATCATCAACATCTCTGCTATTTCTCCGTGACCGCCCTCGATCGACTGTTCCGGCGGCACGGACTCTTCCTGAACGATGTTCTTCAGACCAGCGTTCATGGCGGCTCGATGCGACTGTTTGTTGAACCGGTGGAAAATGTCGGCCCGAGAGTGAAGAAACTCCTTGCCGATGAGCACGCCGTCGGTGCGGACACGCTCAGATACTATTCGGGCTTTGCCCGTCGGGTCGAGGATATCAAGACGGGTCTTCGGAAGATCCTGAAAGACCTGAAGGCGGAAGGAAAACGCATTGTCGGCTATGGCGCTGCGGCAAAGGCGGCGACCATGCTCGCGTACGTCGGCATCGACCGGTCGTCGCTCGACTATGTTGCGGACCTCAACAAATTCAAGCACGGTCGGTACATGGGGGGGAACCACCTCCTGATCGTCCCTCCGTCTCGGATCGTCGAGGACGCACCGGACTATGTTCTCATCCTTGCCTGGAATTTCGCCGATGAGATCATGAAACAGTTGCAGGCATACCGAGACAAGGGGGGGAAGTTCATCGTCCCCATCCCGACTCCGGTCATCCGGAGCTAGAACATCCATTCCTGGCAATGCGGAACTTGGTACCGGGTGTTGCGTCAGACTCCGTCCTGCGAGAACAGACGGAGTCTTTTTTTGGATCGGGGGAAGGAAGGTGCCGGTTTATTTTCGGGAGGCGAATTTCTATATTACCGGTCATGTGATTCCAGGCACAGCGAATCCGCACCTCTTTGCGCTCTTTGAACCAATAACAAAGCCTTCTTACCGAATGTCGCAGCCGACGTACCTTTCAGACCGTAATCGATCCGGAACCGCCGGCCAATGAGCCCACATCCTCTCGTTTCCATCGGCGTCCCGGTGTACAATGCGGAGAATTTCCTCGAGCAGGCGCTTGACTCTCTTGTCAGCCAGACCTGGACCGATCTCGAGATCATCATCTCCGATAATGCGTCGACTGACCGGACGGAAGAACTCTGCCGCCGGTTTGTCGCGTCGGATCGTCGGATCAGATATTATCGTAACCCTGTCAACGTCGGGGCAGGGAAGAACTACAACAAGGTCTTTGAGCTTTCGCGCGGCGAGTATTTCAAGTGGGCTGCGCACGATGACGTTTGCGCGCCGGGATTCATCGAACAGTGTTTGCGGACGTTGCAGGAGCACCCCGAGGTCGTCCTTGCATTCCCCCGAATGATCGATATCGACGAACGGGGGGAGCCGATCGTCGGCAAGGAGATCAGCGACCTCCCGCGGGCAGAACGGGGATCGTGGCCAGCGGCGCACCTGCGGTTTCGCTATCTCGTTCGCCTCGGTTATACGTGCGAAGAGGTTTTCGGGCTGATCCGGAGCGATGTCCTGAGGAAGACGCGCCTCATTCAGAGCTATACCGATTCGGACCGGACCCTCCTCGCCGAACTTGCCCTGTACGGCCGATTGGTGGAAGTCCCCGAGGTGCTCTTCTACCATCGGGTGCATAAGGGGATGTCCACGCAGGCATTTACGGACTGGCAGAGCCGGACAGCCTGGTTCGACCCATCGAAGGCGGGCAAAGTCGTGTTTCCCCTTTGGCGCCAGTCCCGCGAATATCTCTCTGCGATCGTCCGGTCGCCCGCGTCAGCCAGGGACAAGCTGTACTGTTCGTTGTACATGGCGAACTGGTATCGGAGGCATCGCGGCCACCTGTGGTCTGAACTTCAGAAAGGAATCCGTCAGTTGAGGAGCGGTAACGACGGAAAAGCTTGAAAAAATCTCTCTTCACAAAATGATCCCGATCAGCGCTGTCATACCGACGTACAACAGGGCGTCGCTTCTTGCCAGGGCCATTGAAAGCGTTCTTACGCAATCGTGCCCCGCGGCTGAAGTGATTGTCATTGACGATGGATCGAGGGATGACTCGCCTGCGGTCGCAGCGTCGTTCGGCCCGCGCATACGATATGTACGACAGGAGAACGCCGGGGCATCGGTCGCACGAAACCATGGCGTGGAACTCGCGACGTCGGAATGGGTCGCGTTCCTGGACTCTGACGATATTTGGACGAAGACGCATCTTGAACGGATGACTGCCGCCATCGAATCCACCGAGGGACGGGCCCCGGTGTATTTCTCGGATATGGAGCAAACGCCGGAGGATGGAGGTGGAAGTCTCTGGGACTCCATCGAATTCCATATTCGCCCGCCCCATGAATTCATCGACGATGCTTCGGCCTGGGTGATGATGGACCGCCAGCCGACAATGCTGCAATGCGGAGTATTCAGGAAATCCCGGTACCTGGATTGCGGCGGTCTGTGGAAGAAACTCTGGCTTACACACGACACGCATTTGTTCCTGAAACTCTGTCTCGGCGGTGCAGCGTGTGCCGTCGCAGGTTTCGGAACCATCCAGACGTCGGACGATGCCGCCCAGGGGACACGCTTGACCCAGACGCACGGCAACAAGACGCGATCGTACTGGGAAGAATCCGCCTTGCTCTGGAACGATGTTGTCCATTTCGCCGTGCGACAGGCGCCATCATGGGTGGGTGTTGCACGACGACGGTCCGCCGATGCGCGATGGAGGATCGCCCGGCTTGATCTTGCTCAGGGACGGGTTCTCTCGGGTACCGTGTCCGCACTCCGGGCGGTCGCGATTCAGCCATCGCTTCCTTTCGACATTGCCAGAAGGGCACGGGTTCACCATCAGCGACCTTAAGACTCGGACATTCAGAGGCAGTCTCATCATGGGAGGGTCGACCGTCGCTCTCCGGATCCTCTCGATCATCTCCGGCATCATCCTGGCCCGACTGCTCAATCCGTCGGACTTTGGCATTGTCGCGTATGCCGGCGTAGTGCTTTCGACGACCAGCCTGTTCTCCGGACTGGGGATGAACATGGCGGTTGTCCAGAGCAGGGCGGACCGGGGGATCGTCGCGTTTCAGGGATTTGTCATCAGCACAATTTCCGGCGTGGTCCTCTTCGTTGTCGTCTTCGCCGGAGCGGAAATGTTCGCGCAGATTCTTAGGAGCGAAATCGTCGTCCCGGTCCTGCGATGGATGTCGGTCATGGTTTTGCTCGGCTCGATGGTCAGCGTCCCGGAAGGGCTTCTTCAACGCGATATGCTCTTCGGGCGGCAGAGCATCGCCGTCGTATCATCCGATCTCGTCAATATCGGGGTCTCGATCGGGCTTGCCATCGCAGGGTTCGGTTTTTGGAGTCTCGTCTTCGGGCCGCTGGCAAAGAGCGTGGTCTATCTTGTAATGATCTGGTTTCTCGTCCCGGGGTGGGAATGGCTTCGCCGAAAGCCGTGGGATCGAGCGGTGATGAAGGATATGCTTTCCTACGGGACGCAGACAACCGGCGGAGGGCTGGTATCATTTTTCTACTCGATCGTCGACAACCTCCTCGTTGGGAGGACCCTGGGAACGGTTGCCCTCGGGTTCTACGCGAAAGCGTACGATTTCAGCCTGCGCACCGTGGATGGGATCATCAACTTCATCGGCGTGGTCCTTTTCCCCTCCTACGCGCAGATCCAGGAAGATAAGGATCGGCTTGGAAGAGCGTACTTCAAGAGTCTTCGCGTTCTTTCGTTCTTTACCGTCCCGATCGCTCTCGGGATGTTCGTCACCGCTCCGGAAATGATCACAAAGTTGCTTGGTGAGAAGTGGGCGCCGATGATCGCTGCGTTTCAAATTCTGACGTTCGTGGGACTGGTCAAGCCGCTCTCCGGGACCACGGGGGCTCTCTTTGCGTCCACGGGACACCCGGCGTACAATCTCCGCGCCGGTCTCGTTCTGCTCGTGATCATGGTCCCGCTCATCTTCCTGCTCCTTGGCCTCGGCTACGGGATCGAAGGAGTCGCCGCGGCCGTCCTGACGTCGCACATCTTCGGATTCGCAGTGAACATGTATCAACTCCACCTCCTCCTCCCCGGGAAGGCGAAAGAGATGGTCGTGTCGATTCTGCCCGCCCTCTCGTGCGGTGCCGCAATGGTCGCCGCCGTGTTCCTCATCAAGCATCCTCTCCTGCAACTCGCGGGTGGACATCATACAATTTCATCGCTTCTGGCGATGGTGGTGGTGGGTGCGATCGTGTATGTGCTCCTGCTCCTGTGGGCGCAACGGCCGCTGGTTACGGAAATCGTCTCGATTGTCTTCAAGAGATTTCGATCGCAGCAAACATGACGTTGATGGATCGTCGATGAGTCAATCACGCAAACGTTTCATTTGAAGAGGAGTCCATTGTGGAACAGAAACGGGAGTATCGATGTCCATCCTGTGGCTTTCGCGCCATGGAGATGTTTTATGAGATAGCGCAGGTGCCTGTCCACAGTGTTCTCCTGATGGAGACGCGCGAAAAGGCCCTGACGTATCATCGGGGAGACATCGCCCTGGGATTCTGTCCGGCGTGCGGGTTCATTTCCAACGTCCTGTTCGACCCGTCGGTCCACGAGTATTCATCAAAGTACGAAGAGACCCAGGGGTTCTCCGGAACATTCCAGAACTTCCACCGCGGACTGGCGCAACGATTGATTGAACGCTATCACCTGCAAGGGAAGTCGCTCATTGAAATCGGGTGCGGCAAGGGGGAATTCCTGACGATGCTGTGTGAGATGGGAGGAAATACCGGGGTGGGGTTCGACCCGGCCTACATCAGCGAACGCAATACGAGCCCTGCCCGTGACCGGATTACGTTCATCAAGGATCTCTATTCGGAAAAGTACACGTCGTACCACGGAGACTTTGTCTGCTGCAAGATGACGCTTGAACATATCGGCGACGTTGCCGAATTCATGCGTACGGTTCGCCGGTCCATCGGGGACAGGCGTGACACCATCGTCTTTTTCCAAATCCCCGATATGACCCGGATTCTTCATGAGGACGCATTTTGGGATGTGTACTACGAGCACTGCTCATATTTTACCCAGGGGTCTCTGGCGAGACTCTTCCGAAACACGGGGTTTGATGTAGTCGATCTTGGGACGGAATATGACGGCCAATACCTTATGATCGAGGCCCGACCAGGAACAGGTCAGGGGACGCCCGCCCTCCCGCAGGAGGACGATCTCCAGGCCACCGCAGCGGCCGTGCGCAAGTTCTCAGAATCGATCGAGAGGACGATCAACGGATGGCGGAAGCGCCTTGCGGAGTACGATCGGGACCATAAGCGCGTCGTCATTTGGGGAGGGGGATCAAAAGGCGTGGCGTTTCTGACGAAGCTCAACGTCCGCGACCAGATCCGGTACGCGGTCGACATCAACCCGTACAAGAAGGGGACATTCATGGCGGGGACAGGCCAGGAAATTGTCCTTCCGGAGTTTCTCACGACCTACAAACCCGATGTCGTCATTGTCATGAATCCGATCTATCTGGGGGAAATTGGTCAGGACCTCAAACGCCTCGGGGTGTCGCCTCAGGTTATCCCGATCGTCGAAGATGAAAAGGTTTCGGGAGGGATCGCGTGACTTCTCCGAAGGCTGCACCCTCCGTTGCCTGTCCCGTCTGCAACGGACTCTCTACGGAATCGCTGATCACGATCACCGGCGTTCCGGTTCACTGCAATGTCCTGTGGGACACCGCCGGGAAAGCGCTCAGCGCGCCCCGGGGCGATCTGCACCTTGGATTCTGCCCCGAGTGCGGACATGTGTTCAACACATCGTTTGATCCGTCGATCATGGAATACACCCAGTCGTACGAAAACTCGCTGCACTTTTCTCCGAGGTTTCAAACGTACGCAACGGCGCTGGCTGACCGCCTGATCGCGACCTATGGCATACGGGGAAAGCACGTCATCGATATCGGCTGCGGGAAAGGGGACTTCCTCGCAATGCTCTGCCTCCAGGGAGACAATACCGGAGTCGGGTTTGATCCGAGTTACGTCCCCGAGCACATGGAAGCGAAGGCTGCGGCGAAAATGGACATCGTCCAGGATTTCTACTCTCCGCGGTACACGCACTATTCCGCGGACCTCCTCACCTGTCGACATGTTCTCGAGCATATTCAAAAGCCGCGGGACTTCGTTCGCAATGTACGCGATGCGGTGGGAGACCGTCCGCAGAGCGTCGTGTTTTTCGAAGTGCCGAATGTCATGTATACCTTGAAGGACCTCGGCATCTGGGATCTTATTTATGAACATTGCTCCTACTTCTCCCGATGGTCGCTTGCGCGCGTGTTCACCGAGGAGGGATTCGACGTCCTCGGAGAGGAAGAGCTTTACGAGGGACAGTTCCTTGGCATCGATCTGAGGACATCGACGGGACACTCGGTCTTCCATGCGGACGGTGGGCCGGCGGCGATGGTGGGGGATGTGAAGAAGTTCGTCCACAATTATCAGTCGAAGGTTTCCGAGTGGACCGACATCTTTACCGATCTCCGGCGACGCGGCAAGCGGGCGGCGATCTGGGGGGGCGGGTCGAAAGGAACGATGTTTTTGAATACGCTGAAACCCGGAGAGGCGGTCGCGTGCATGGTGGATATCAATCCGCGTAAACAAGGAATGTACGTTGCCGGCACCGGCTACCCGGTGGTGCCTCCCGAACGTCTCCGCGCACTGGAGGTGGAAACAGTCGTCGTGATGAACCCGATCTACCGCGAGGAAATCGGGGCACAATTGAACAGCCTCGGCATCTCCGCTAACCTTCTGGTGGCCTGATGGCGACGTTTACACACTTCGTCTTGACGGTGTTCAATGTTCGCCTGAAGCACGGCGGGGCGTTCTCACCCGACGACGCCTGGATGGACCATCGTTTCCGCCTCTTCGAAGAGTTTTGCTATCCGTCGGTACGGGCGCAGACGAACACGAATTTTACGTGGCTGGTGCTCTTCGACGCATCGACACCGGAGAAATACAAGGAGAAGATCGCCGGGTTCGCCTCCTGGAAATCGTTTGTTCCCTGCTACGTCGATGAGGTTATGACGATCGACTCATTTGCGGCGATGAAGGACAGGCTCTTTTGTCCACGTCTGCACGAGGGGACAACCCACCTGATCACCACGAATCTTGACAACGACGACGCGGTCCATGCGCGGTTTGTTGAACATATCCAGAAGGAGTTTTCCGGGCAACAGCGCGAGTTCCTGAATTTCACGAACGGGTTTTTGTACGACACGATCCAGGAACGTCTCTATGTCCGACGCCATCACTCCAATCCGTTTGTCAGCCTTGTCGAAACCATGGCGGGGTCGATCACCGTATGGTGCGCTGCGCATCCGGTGCTTTCCCAATTTGGTCCGATGCGGCAGATCGCAGTCGAGCCGCTATGGCTGCAGGGCATCCACGGCAGGAATGTAAGCAACAGTATCGCCGACGCGCGGAGAGTCCCGCTGGAGGATGTTACCGGAGGATTTGATGCCGTTCGCGTCATCCCCCGGCGGAAAGAGTCCGCAATCGTCATCGGCCTCGCGAACCTCTCGATCGGATCGCGCAGGGTCATCGCACACCTTACCGGACGCTGAGGTATTCCGCGCGTTCACCCTTCAGGACGTTTGACCATGATCCGCGTCTTTGCGATATACCCGTCGTTTGATCCCGAGATGAATGAGATGGCCATGGTGTGGGGTCGACTCGCCGCCAGTGGCGCCGTCGACTGTTCCGTCGTGGCGAGGATGCATGACACCCTGAAGGGTTTCGACTCTTCGGAGTCTGTTGAGGAGAAGCCGCACCTCACGATTCGGAGATACCGGGAAGTGCGGGCTGACGAAGGGCTGCTCGCCGCCGCACGGTCGGCGAATCCCGATGTCATCTTCTGCGCTGTGGCACACAATCTCCCGGCGGCGCGCGCCGTCGCCAGGGCCCTGGGGAAACCCATTGTGCTCCACACGGAGTTCTTTCTGGACGATGGATACCTCGTCCGGCGACGATATCATCTGGGCTCGCGTCTGCTGCGCAGAATCGAAGCCAATGCGTATCGCAGACATCTCGTACGCTCAACCAGACTGATACTCTCGTCGGACCCGGGAGAATTCCGTGAAGGTGCTCCCGCAGGATACGGATCGCTGCGATATCTCCCATGGCCCTACTATGGAGAGGTGGATTCGACGGGCCATGCAGGAAGGGACAACAACAGTTCGGCGTTCATCGGATCCATGAGCAGGGTGAAAGGTGCGGCTGACCTGGCCGCATTCTGGAAGATTGCGCTTGATCAGATCCCCGAATTCAAACTCACGCTCATCGGCGTCCCAGTCGACGATGCCGGCAACGCAGCGATGGAGGCGTTGCAGAGTCTGGCGAGCACAGGTCAGGTTCTCCTCCGCGACCGGATCGATCGGGATGCGGCGATCGCGCTCATCCGAAAGGGTCTGTTTGTCTTTTCGCCGGGGAAAACCTTTGGCTGGGGTTTTATCCTTGACGCGTGGCGCACCGGTACTCCGGTCATCGCGCGGGCGGAACACTTCGCTCTGGTCGGCGGGAAAAACTGCCTCCTTGCGGCTGATCCGATTCAGTTTGTCGAGACCATCCGTCGTCTGCAGCAGGATCAAACCCTCTGGGAGGAAATTCGGAAGGGCGGGGAGGAGACACTTCGGGAGCACAGCATTGAGAACTCATCGGCCCGGCTTCTCAATGCCCTGCAGGATGCCATCTAACGGTTCACGTTTTCTGCTTCTGGCGATACTCTTTCGGCGTATCGACATGAAGCTCCACCTGGAAATTCTCCGCATTGCCAATTCCGATGAACAGTCCCCGTGCAATGTTCCAGGGGATCAGTACGCGTCGCTTTGCGAAGAGAATGACCTTCCGCGGTCCTTTCCAGGCGATGAGCGCTGCGACTGCCAGGATCAGGAGGGCAATTGCCGCGATTGCTTCGATCGGTCGTCCCGAAGCCGCCAGGATAAAAGCCGCGACCGGTAGTCCCCACATCAACACTTGATTCACGCCTTCATCGCGTTGAAGGGCGATGATCCGCCAGAAGATCGGCGCGAAGGGGTATGCCCGGATCAACTGGCCGACGCCCCGAAAGTACCGCGACTTTTCATTGACCTCGCCGTGGTCCTGGACCTTTTCCATATGGACCGCCATGTCGACGGGCAGCTTCCGTAGCTGATATCCTTTCTTCCTGATTCTGTATCCCAGCTCCCGTTCCTCCTCGCCGAGCATGTACGGATTGAACGTTCCGGCGCGCTCGAGAGCTTCCCGCGCATACATCGCCGCTCCGCCGAAGCACTCCACCTCGATGCTTTCCGATGTTTCCCGCCTCATGGCACGTTCCCCGTCGCCTGGCAGTGACCGGTGGAGAAGACCAGCAACGCCTCCGACGTTGCCGTCCTGCAGCATGCTGATCCCCGCTTCGATCCAGCCCGGGAGCATGATCATATCGCCATCGAGGAACTGGATGATCCGTGCGGTCGCATAGCGGGTGCCGATGAATCTTCCGACGCTTGGAGAGAGGAGAGGAGAGGGTTCAAGATGGACAATCGTCACCGGATACCGGGAAGCGATTTCGGTCGTCGCATCGGTGGAGGCGGAATCAACAAGGATGATTTCCACGCCACGGGTTCCCTTACAGGCGAGAAGGGATTCAAGGCACGACGCGATATTCGTGCTCTCGTTCTTCGTGATGATGACGACGGCGATGTCTGGTACGCGTTTTTCGTTTTCACTCATGTCTGACACGATGTTTTTGATGGCTGGCTTCCAAAGTAGTACTGCCCACCTGGAAATGCAACTCGCCCTCGCTGTCACCGCATTCAGGGGTTCGGTGTCACTTTTTGCCGAAAACACTCATTTCGAGCAGGTGCCGAACCTGCTTTGAAGAAACAGGCTTCAAAAAACTGGTAATATTTCCGATCTGAACACTCTTCATCCTTCAGCATTAGGAAATTACCGCAAAAAACGGATGGAATCGGCACGCGAAAATTTGCGACTCACTCTGGCACAGGAAGTGATCCAGAACACGGTGTGAGTCACATCAACTAAGAGGGCGGAGGATTCAATGAAGGGAATTCTCAGGATCGCGTTTTGCGTATTGATATTTTCGAATCCGATTATTGTCTATGGTCAGTCACATCTCTCAGCAGTATGGGCGGTCGATGATGGAGAGAAGGTTCGTCAGAATGATCTGAGTCACTGGGCGAAGAGCAGTCCGAAAAACGAAGTGTGGAACGGAAGTCGGATCAGTCTGTTCGGTGCGAAGAACGAAATCGTGGCATTCCAGGTCATTCTCGAAGCGGCAACTTCAACGGCGGGGGATGTGACGGTCGCGTTGGACTCTCTGGTCAACGGCGGATCGGTCATCACCAACACGGGCAACACGGCGGACCCGACCGATTATGTCGGCAAGCGCATCGAGATGTTTGTGGAACATTACACGAACGTCACGCAGCGATCGCCGTTCACGGCGGGGTACGGTTTGCCGAACTCGCGTCCGCTTCCGGATGCCGATTATCTGGGGCCCATCCCCGACGCCCTTGTCCCGTTTGAGGCGCCGGTGAAATCGCCTGCGCACGGACAGGGTGGGGCGCCGTTTTCGATCGCCGCGGGGCTGAACCAGGGAGTATGGGTCGACGTCTACATTCCCAAAGACGCACAGGCGGGGACCTATGCCGGCGTTGTCCGTATTGTGGAAGGCGGGGCAACCACTTCCCGCATTCCGGTGAGCCTGAAGGTCAATAACATCACACTTCCCGATGAAAGCCACCAACGGAATTTCTTCGCATGGAGTCAGGAGTTGCTGGAGAATCGCTTCGGCCTGACGTACAATACCCCCGAATACTGGGCGATGTACCGCAAGTTCATGAACATGGCACACCGTCATCGGATGTCGCTGGTCGACGGTCGGGAAAGCCTGGCGAACTTCGATGCCCATCTGGGAGAATATTATACGGGCGCTGCCTATACGACACACAACGGTTATGAGGGGCCGGGGATGGGAACGGGCGAACGGACGTATTCGATCGGGACGTATGACCAACCGAACAGCGGTTTCGTCTCGGGATTCTATCCGAATACCCAAGCCGCCTGGCAATCCGCAGCCGATTCCTGGGAAACGTGGTTTCAAAATCACGCTCCGCAGACCCTTCGCTTCAAATATATGGACGACGAGGGAGATGTGAACAATCCCGATGTCGTTCAGGCGATCAAGGACAAGTGCACCTGGATCAAATCGAGTCCCGGTCCCGGAAAGAATCTGCACCGATTCTTTACCAAAGAGTTCGTCTACAAGGGCTTTTACGATTACATCGATATCTGGTCTCTCTCTGCGCAACCCGGACTGCTCCTCAGCGACATAAAGACACGGCGGCCGAGCGGAGACATGTTCAGCGGGTACAACGGGACCCGTCCGATGTGGGGGAATATGGAGTTGATCGATGTCAACGCCACCGATAATCGGGTCGACCCGTGGATCTGCTGGAAGTATGGTGTCGACGTGATCTTCTACTGGACGATCGCCTTCTATGCGGAATACGTTCCACCGAGCCCGAACGCGAAGAACGTGTGGGACGACAACTACCTCCCGAGTGGCAACCCGTACGGCTCAATCAAATCCTGGGGCGCGGGCATGTACATGTACCCGGGAATCGACGTCCTCTACCCGGACGATTCCCGAGGCGTCCAGGGCCCGGTCAGCTGCATCCGGATGAAGAATTTCCGAAGAGGGCAGCAGGACTACGAATATCTGTGGTTGGCCAAACAGGCAGGCATCGATGTTTCCGGGATTGTAAACCAGGTCGTCCCGCACGCGCTTGACGACTGGGGTGACAGCTACACGAGCGCCGCAAGCTTCAACCAGCAGCCGGCGTATGCCCAGCAAGGCTATCTCTATGAAGACGCCCGCCGGGCCGTAGCGCAACTGCTTGACGGTGAATCGGCAGGCGCGACGCCGACGGCGACCATCGCGGCTACTCCCGAAATCCTCTCTGCAGGCGGTGGTCAGGTGACCGTGACATGGAATGCCGACGGTGCCTCCGTTGTGCATATCGACAACGGGATTGGAAACGTCAGTGCAAGCGGGACGCGGACAGTGCAGGTTTCGAGCACGACCACGTTCACCCTGACTGCCGCTGCCGGGCCGGATTCCATTCGTGCTTCAACGACGGTCAATGTCGAAGCCGGCGAGTTGGACACGGCCAATGTCGTGGCCAACGCGTCGTTTGAGACTGGAACGGACCCCTGGATCGCGTATTCGAACGCCCAGGCGACGTTTGATGCGAACGCCGCAGGGCGTGACGGCGGATTGGCGGGACACGTTGCCATCGTCCAGTCAGGGTCCAACGAGCAGCTTTATCAGTACAATCTCGTTCTGAAGCCCAACACGCAATATGTGCTCGCGTTCGCCGCGTATTCGAGTTCAGGTCGCAGCATGGACGTATCGTTGTGCGAGCATGTCGCGCCGTATACGAATTACGGTCTTGCTTCGAACCCTGTCGCGCTGCAGTCCAGCTGGAAAGACTACGCCATCAATTTCACCACGAAAAACTTCTTGACGACCGTGAACGACGGACGGCTCCGGTTCTCGTTCGCACCGTATGCGCAGAACGGCGACGAATACTGGATCGACGACGTGAGTTTGCTGGAAGTCAACACGACGACAGCGGTGGCACCGAATGGGCAGAGCGCTGCAGCCCCGGTACGCTACGGGCTGCAGCAGAACTATCCCAACCCGTTCAACCCCACGACACAACTCACGTATGCGCTTGCTGCGGCCGCTCCGGTATCGCTGAAGGTCTACGATCCTCTCGGCCGGTTGGTGGCGACGCTGGTGGAAGGAGAAGTTGAAGCCGCCGGAGTTCACCGGGTGCAGTTCAACGGCGCGGGTCTCTCGAGTGGGGCATACTTCTGCCGACTGACAACGCCGCAGTCTTCTCAGACGGTGAGGATGCTGCTGCTGAGGTAGATAGGGTTAGCGTTATTCCTTGAGCAAAAGAGGTCCCAAAGAGGAGCCCTGCAAGTGCGGGGCTCCTCTTTCACCTTTCAGGGGGTGGCAGACGTTTAGGATCTATCCACGCTGCGGCAAAAGCCCATCCTCATACGGCGGTCATTGTGGGTCTCATTGATGGAATTCCTGCTAATCAAAACCAGATAACAACAAAATACACACATTCGCAAAATATTACTTGCAATTGACATTCTTTATCTTTGATTGTACATTGATTTCCAAATGAATTTCGTGTAATTGTATCAGTTCTTTCCGGTTTGACCTCGTCACAGGGTGTGTGCCACCGCACTAAGTCACTTCGTGACAACAACTGTTCTGCTACTTATCGGAACGCGTGATTTGAAATCGCAGCGGGCGCGGAATTCTCCGGCCTCAAGAGGAGTCACGCGACTATGCGAATCGCACGAATGATCAACCGGACAGTACTGTCATTGTATGAAGCCTCCAGAGAAGGGTAACCTCTTAATGCGATCATACTGGTTCAGTATTCCCCTTCTACTCCTCTTCTGCTCCTGCGCAAAGACTTCGGCTCAGCCCGGCATCACCGCTGCGTGGGCCATCGACGACGGGGAGAAAGTCAAACAAAACGATCTCAACCATTCCGGAAAAGACGGAACAAATAATCCCGTATGGGATGGTCATGCCATTTCGTTGTTCGGTGCAAAGAATGAAACCGTCGCGTTCCAGTTGATCCTTGAGGCGGCCGGAACAGGTGCCAATAATGTGAACGTCGTTCTCGATAGCCTTGTGAATGGCTCATCAATCATCACCAATTTGAGTTCCGCCGGTCCCGACTACCTCGTCGGAAGGCGGATTGATCTGTTCGTCGAGAGCTACACGAATGTCACCCAGCGATCGCCGTTCACTGGAGGCTACGGGTTCTCCAATGCGCGGCCGCTTCCGGATGATGATTTTGTCGGTCCGATTCCGGATGCTCTTGTCCCCTTCGAGGCTCCCGTGAAGTCTCCTGCAAACGGCCAGGGGGGCGCTCCGTTCCCCGTCGCGGGCGGGAATACGCAGGCGGTCTGGGTCGACATTTACATTCCGAATGATGCCGCGACCGGCACCTATGCCGCCACGGTGAAAGTCACGGTCGACGGCGTGACCGCCTACACTCTTCCGTTGACGTTAAAGGTGTACAACTTTTCCCTTCCTGACGAGACCCATGCGAAAACGTTTTTCTCATGGGACTTCGACCTGTTGGTGTCGCGTTACGGCCTCGTCTACAATACTCCGGCGTACTGGGACATGTTCCGGAAGTTCATGAATTTTTCTCATCGTCATCGGATTGATCTTGTTGACGGCCGGCAATCCCTCGACAATTTTAAGACCCATCTTGCCGAGTACTATACGGGGACTGCGTACACAGCGCAACATGGGTATGACGGCCCCGGTGTCGGCGTCGGGAACAAAGTGTATTCCATCGGAACCTATGATCAGCCCAATAACGGCTCGCTCAGCGGGTTCGCTCCTGCCACGCCGGACGCGTGGCAATCCGCGGCCGATGCATGGGAAGGGTGGTTTCAAGGCAATGCCCCCGACGTCCTTCGATTCAAGTACATGGATGACGAAGGCGACGTGAAAAACCCGGCGGTGGTCCAGTTGATTCAGGACAAATGCTCGTGGATCAAAGCAAGCACCGGACCGGGGAAAAATCTTCACCGGTTTTTCACCAAAGAATTTGTGTTTCAGGGGTTCTACGATTACATCGACATCTGGTCGCTTTCGGCACAGCCGGGAATTCGCATGTCCGATCTGGCTGCGAGAAAACCCCAGGGAGATCTCTTCAGCACCTACAACGGGACACGACCGATGTGGGGGAATATGGAACTCATCGACGACTTCGCGACCGATAGCCGGGTCAATCCCTGGATCTCCTGGAAATACGGCATCGATCTTTTCTTCTTCTGGACGACGTCGTTCTATGCCGAGGACCTCCCGCCGAGCCCCAATGCGAAAGATGTCTGGAATGACAATTATATCCCTGGCGGGACACCGTACGGTTCCACGACCGCCTGGGGAGCAGGGATGGTGTTTTATCCTGGCATCGACGTGATCTACCCGGGAGATTCCCGCGGCTTTCAAGGCCCGATCGGATGCATTCGATTGAATAATATGCGCCGTGGGCAGCAGGACTACGAATACCTGTGGCTCGCCAAACAAGCGGGCATCGACGTCACTGCCATGGTCAATACGATCGTTCCTCATGCGCTTGATGACTGGGGCGGCTCGTATACCAGTGCCGGAAGCTTCGATCAGCAGCCGGTCTACGCAGAACATGGGTATCTCTTCGAACAGGTCCGACGTCAACTTGCAGATTCCCTGGCCAGTCGAGCCGGGCAAATCCTGTTCCCTCCGACCGGCAATTTCGTCGCGGATCCGACGACGCTCCCTCCCGGAGGAGGGACGGTCTCCCTGAAATGGACTTCGTCAAATGCGACATCTGCGACTCTCAATAACGGGTTTGGCACGGTTCCGCTCCAGGATAGTCTCGGGGTCAATGTAACGTCGTCGACATCCTTCGTGCTCACGCTCAACGGCCCGGGCGGGAGCATCCAGTATGTTGCTTCGGTCTCGGTCGGGGCCCATCCGCCGGACCTGAGCGGGAACCTTCTTACCAATTCGGGTTTCGAGGACGGGACCAACGGGTGGTACTTCTTTACGAATGGAGGCGGATCACTGACGGTCGGGGGCCCGAGCATCGACGGGTCAAATGCAGGTGAGATCTCCGTCACATCGCCCGGAACCAACACGCAGTTGTATCAGTACAATCTGGTGCTCCTCCCGTCGACCAAATACGAATTGACGTTCGCCGCCTTCAGCAATTCCGGCGATTCCATGGATGTTTCGATCGGCCAGCACGTCGCGCCCTTCACGCCGTACGGGCTCTCATCACGCGGCATACGGCTGACGAATCAGTGGACGCTCTACACGATCGATTTCACAACGGTGAATTTCAAGGACACGGTGTCCGATGCCCGCCTTCGGTTTTCGTTCAATGCCTACGCCAAGGCGGGCGACCAGTACTGGGTGGACAACATCGTCCTGAAGGCACAGACGTCCACGAATCCTCTGCCGGTAACGCTCTCTTCGCCCCGGTTGATTTTCCCGCATTCCGGGACGACCGACCTCTCGCAGGTTGTGGATTTCGTCTGGCACCCGGTCCAGGGCGCGACGCTCTATCATGTCCAGCTTGCGACGGATTCGTTGTACACTCAGCTCGTCACCAACGATTCGACCGTGTCGGATACCGTCCGGCAGGTCCGGGGACTCTCGTTTTCCACGCGGTACTATCTTCGACTGCGTGCGTTAAGTCCGACGGCTGCCAGCGCCTTCAGCGGCACGTCGACGTTCCTCACGATTGCGCCTCCTCCCAGCGGTACTCTCGCAGCGCCCCTTCTCACCGCTCCTCCCGCAGGAGCCCGAGACCTGCCCTTGACCATCATGTTCGTATGGCAACAGGTGCTCGGCGCGAGCAAGTACTATCTCGAAGTCGGCACCGATCCGGCAATCACCGCAAGGGTGATTTTCGACTCGGCGACGACCGGTGTGCGGACCGTCAACCTCCCGGACCATCAAACGACCTATTACTGGAGAGTCCGGGCTTCGGATGGCGTCAATCTCGGGACCCCGAGCGAAGTGCGTTTCTTCACAACACAGGTGGCAATACTCCCTGCGCCCGTGGTACAAATCAAAGGCAGTACCGCAGTCGGACAGAACGTTGCGTTGAACCTCTCCTGGACGCCGGTCCAGGGAGCGACGAAGTACCAGATCCAGGTGGCGATGGATTCACTCTTCGCCTCAATCGTGCTGAACGATTCCTCGTATACGGATACGACGCGTACACTGACCGGTCTCTTGTTCCAAACACGGTATTTCCTTCGTCTCCGCGCAATGGGATCGGGTGCCCAGAGTCCGTTCACCCCGTTGGTTGCGTTCACGACTCCGTCAGACCCGAATGCGCCTGTCGCGGCAACGTTCGCCCTTGAGCAAAACTATCCGAATCCCTTCAACCCTCAAACCACAATCCGATACAGCATCCCCAACCCGGTAATGGTACGGCTGATTTTGTTCAACGTTGTTGGTCAGACGGTCCGGTATCTGGTGAACGGCGTGCAGCAAGCGGGTCTCCACCAGGTTGTCCTTGATGCGAGGAATCTCGCCAGCGGCACCTACTTCTATCAGTTGGAAGCAGGATATTTTACACAAGTCCGCCGCCTGCTTCTCCTTAAGTAGGATCCGCGAATCAGGGAGAAAGCTCGTCTCGGAACGGGTGCTCATCGTTAAGTCTCTTCGAGAGAAGTTACCGTCGGTCATTGCGCGAATGCTCGATTCGTCGTACAATGTCATGAGACATACGACGAAGCGTTCCCTGCAATTTCTCATGCCTATTCCGGCATTCATCCGCTGCTATGACCGAATTCGTTCTGACGAGTGATGAAGAGTTTGAGGCCCTAAAGTCTGACTGGGATGCCCTGCATGAAGAAGCGCAAGGCAATCTTTTTCAGTCGTTTGACTGGTTGTTTTCCTGGTGGCGGGTGTACCGGGACACGATCCGGATGGCGCTGCTGATCCTCCGCGACGGCGATCACCTCGTCGGAATTGTGCCGTTCTTTGTCGAAGTGAAGTCGACGGCGGGGCTGAAGCTCCGCCGCCTTCGCATGATGGGCGAACTGGAAATTTCCGGCGAGTATGAGCCGCTCGTTCTCGGGAGCTCCCTGGAAGAAGTTGCAGGGGCAGCTTCGAATCTTCTGCTGCGACTTCTGCGGGACGGAGAAATCGACGTCGCGGACTTTCATCATTTCCCGACGGAGTCAACGTTCTTCTCAAAGCTCAGTCTGCATGTGAGACGGGGAGGGGCGTACGTCCGATGGGAAAGACGCAGTACCGTGCACCTTGTTTTGAGGCCTCCCCACGATTGGCGGACGTACTTCCGATCGCTTGCCCGAAACGACCGTCACCTTCGTGCACGGCATGAGCGGGTCTTGTTGAAGAACGGAGTCGAAATTGAGGCTCTCGCCGGGATCGATGATCCTCAGGTGTTTGAGGATTTTGTGCGACTGCACTCAGGCGCCATGGCTGCGCGATCCGTCCGGGGGCATTTTGTTTCGAAGGATCGGTTCGGAGAATTCCTGAAACGTGTGTCCGCCACGCCAGGACCCTCCGTTCGGGCGTGCTGGTTCTTCCTGAAAAAGGAAGAGACCCGGTTCGCTGCGCTGCTCGCATTCTACAGTCGCGACGGCTGTTCGCTCTACCTGACCGGGAGGGATCCTTCGCACGCGTTGGCGCGATACGGTCCCGGCATTGTTCTCATGAATCACGTCATTCGCGATGCGATCAACCGCAAATGCAGCACGGTCGATCTCGGCGAGGGAGGAACCCCCTACAAGTTCACCATGGGGGCGAAGGATGAAGGGTTCGGTCGCATGACCATTACCCGCGGAGGGATCCTCCGCCCGAATGTCGCATTGTACCTCCTCGTGGTCGCATTCCATCATCGCGACTTGTGGACGAAGCGCCTGGAACCTCTGGTCCAAAAGTGGCGATTCAAGCTCTCATCACGCCGTTCTCAGAACCCCATTCGTTGATTGTTCCCGCCAAAAGCCGTATCTTGAATAGTTTCAGCCCCAAACCCGGAGATTCCGGCATCGCTACGCCGCAGGGATAGCTCGCTGGTCTCACACCATTTCCTCCACAGCTGAAAGTGCCGACACGATGTTCACCAAGGGCAAGATCCATGACATCGTCGTGAAAGATCTCCCCAAATATGTGGACGAACGGGGATGGCTGACGGAACTCTATCGCAGCGATGAACTCGACGCTCGTTTTCACCCCGTGATGGGCTACATTTCCATCACCCTCCCGGACGTGCCACGGGGCCCGCATGAACATGTCGACCAGTCGGACAACTTTGCGTTTATCGGGCCGTCCGATTTCAAGATCTACCTCTGGGACAACCGCAAGGGATCGCCCACGTATCGGATCAAGCAGACGATCTTCGCGGGTGAAAACGCGCCACGCTCGTTGATCATCCCTCCGGGCGTCGTCCATGCCTACAAGAACATCGGCGGGAAACCCGGGATGGTCGTGAATCTGCCGAACAAGCTGTATGCAGGAGAGCAGAAGAAGCAGCAGGTCGATGAAATCCGACACGAAAGCGATCCTCAATCCCCCTTCCTCCTGGACTGAAATGAAGGCAATTCTCGTTACGGGCGGCGCCGGGTTCATCGGTTCGAATTTTATTCACTCACCTTCTGCGCAAGTACCCCGACGTTCGCATCGCCAATTTCGACGCCCTGACCTACGCGGGGAATCTCGAAAACCTCGAGGATGTCGCAACGGATCCTCGCTACCAATTTGTTCGCGGAGACATTTGCGATTCCGACGCCGTCATTGCCGCGATCAAAAAGCATGCTGTCGACACGATCGTGCACTTCGCCGCCGAATCGCACGTGGACCGGAGCATCCTCGGCGCATCCGTTTTCGTGAAGACCAACGTCCTCGGCACCCAGGTGCTCCTGGACGCCGCGCGCGCAATCGGCATCGAACGTTTCGTCCATGTGTCGACCGATGAAGTATATGGATCGCTCGGCTCTTTAGGAAAATTCGTGGAGTCGACGCCGATCCACCCCAACAGTCCGTACTCGGCGAGCAAAGCCGGTTCGGATATGCTGGCGCTGGCGTATCATCACACGTTCGGACTGCCGGTCGTCATGACCCGGTGCTCCAACAACTATGGCCCGTATCAGTTTCCGGAAAAGCTCATCCCGTTGATGATCATCAATGCCATGAATGACAAACCGCTTCCGGTGTACGGGGACGGCCTGAATGTCCGGGATTGGCTCCACGTCGACGATCACTGCTCGGCCATTGACACGGTCATGCGCAACGGCCGGGTCGGCGAAGTGTACAACATCGGGGGAAACAACGAGTGGAAGAACATTGACATCGTAAAGCTGATCCTCAAGCACCTCGGGAAACCCGAGTCGCTGATTACGTACGTGAAGGACCGGCCCGGGCACGATCGACGGTATGCGATGGATGCGACGAAAATATTCCGTGAGCTCGAGTGGACGCCCGCCCACACCTTCGAAGAAGGACTTGCCGAAAAAGTGGAATGGTACAGAACGCACAAAGCATGGTGGTCGCGTGTGATGTCGGGGGAATACAAGGACTATTATCGAAAGCAATATGAGAATCGCTGAAACGATCCGTTTCCACGTCAAGGTGTTTTTGGCGCTGGTGCTTGGCCTTGGCACGCTCGCCCATGCACAGCAAACCGGAACGGGTGACCTGGGCGGGGACCTGTTGAATTCCCTCAATCGCGGCACCGCTGTTCAGCCATCCCAGGCCGCTGTTTCGGGTCGGGCCGTTGCGCTTGAATCGGTCATCAATCCCGATCGGTACATCGTCGGCCCCTCGGACGGCTTCGGCGTGACGATCTGGACGAGCCCGCCGATTGTCGCAAACCCGCTCGTCTCCCCGGAAGGGACGCTGATTATCCCGTTGGTCGGAGAGATCCGCGTGGCGGACATGACCCTGACGAAGGCACGCTCCGCTGTCCTGGATGAGATTCACAAACGGTTTATCACTGCACGCGCGACCGTCACCTTGACGATTCCTCGTAACGTCGTGGTCACCGTACTGGGGGAAGTGCTGGTCCCGGGGACGTACACGCTTCCGCCGACCGATCGTGTGTCACGGGCGATCGAGGCGGCCAACCAGGTGATGCGGAGTCAGAGGGTGGAAGAGGAGATGAACCTCCAGTATATGCGGCGGCAGCAGTCCCGTCGGTTGATTGTGGTCCATCACAGCGATGGGACGGACCAGACGGTGGACCTGTCGCGCTACGCTGCCGAGAAAATTGATTCGCTGAACCCGTATTTGCAGGGCGGAGACGTCATCGTCGTGCCGCGGATCAGCGAGCAAAGGGGATTGATGGGCGTGTACGGGGCTGTCCATCTTCCGGGGAGAGTAGAGTTTGTTCCCGGAGACAGCGTGCATACGGCCATCGATCTGGCGTACGGCCTGACGGAAGACGCGCTCTTGGACAGTGTGGACCTGTATCGTTACGACCGTTCCGGGAAGGAATTACAGTCGATATCGCTGAACCTGTCGACCGCCGAATCGGACGTTCCTTTGCAGGCAGGCGACAGGATCGTCGTGAGAAGAAAGCCGGATTTGCGGGGGGATCCCAGGGTAAATGTGGTCGGCGAGGTGAGATATCCCGGGTTCTATCCGATCTCCCGCGAAGGGACGAAACTTTCCGAAGTGATTGCGATGGCAGGAGGCTTCACATCGCAAGCGGCGCTCTCGCGCGCCGCGGTGGTGCGCCAGGGAGCGACACCGCAGGAACTTGAATCAGAGCGATTGGCAAGCTATACGGGAGGAGTGCCTCCTGAGGACACGTTGTACTATGGTGTGGAAACGGCTTCGAGGCTTCAGGGAGAGCGTGTCTCCACGGACTTCGTCGCGCTGTTTCAGCATGGAGACACGACGCGCGACGTTAGTATGAAGGACGGGGATCTGGTCAGTATTCCGGCCATCGACAGGACGGTGTACGTGTTCGGTCAAGTTGTCCTTCCGGGACACGTCCCTTTCGAGCCCGGGAAGGATTACGAATACTATATCGAGAAGGTCGGAGGGGTGACCGACCGGGCCCGGTCAGGTGGAATCCGCATTGTCAAAGCGAGCACGAAGCAGTGGTTAGACCCGGGCGACACGCAGATTGAAGAGGGGGATTACATCTGGGTGCCGATGGTGACGGAGCACAACTTCGCATACTACGTCGGTGTGATTTCGCAGGCCGCTGGAATCATCGGCGTCGCGGTGAGCCTGGCGGTGCTGGTGGTGCAGATAAAGAAATGACGCGTCCCTACGGGATGCATTCCTCGCTGTAATGCAGTCTAAACATGAGTAGTTGGTGATCAACCGATTCGACACTCGCTTACCGGGTAGAAACGTATGAACTCTGAGAATTCAACGGGCGGGTCCAGCGACTCGTCGTTTGCGATTAAAGAAGGGAACTTCCTGGATTATTTGGCCGTCGCAGTCAAGTGGCGTCGATTCATTCTTAGCATTGTCTTGTCTAGCATGGTTATCGCTATCATCGTGAGTCTTTTGCTCCCAAAAGTTTATAAGGCGACGGCATCAGTTGTACCCCCAAAAGAATCTTCTGGCCCCTCCCCATTCTCTGCAGCGAGCAGCTTGCTTAGAGGCCTGGGAGGCTCTCGCTTGGGGAGTCTCGGACAATCGACCGGGGCGTATAACTATCTCGCCATTCTTAACAGCAGAAGTGCGCGTGAAGCTGTTGTTCAACGGTTCAATCTCTTCGCAGAATATAAAATCGCTGATAGTCTAATGGAAGATGCCTTGAGGCAGCTCGATGAGAATGTCTCGATTGAGATTCAGAAGGAGGATTACATTACTATTGATGTTACAGATCGAGACCCCAAGCGGTGCGCCGAAATGGCGAACTTTCTCGTCGAAGAGTTGAATCAAATCAGCATTCGATTGGGGACGAAGGAAGCGCACGACAATCGAGAATTCATCGAAACTCGCGTCAATGGTTTAATGAATGAACTTCATTTGGCCGAAGATTCATTGCGTCGATATCAGGAGACTACAGGGACCATGATCTCTCCGGATCAGACCGCCACTCTATCTGTCGTGGCCGGGCTCTACGGCATGAAAGCACGAAAGGAAGTGGAATTGAGCATTCTGCAGCGATCGTTTGACTCTTCAGATCCTGCGGTCCAACAAGTGAAATTGGAGCTTCAGGAAATTGATCGGAAGGTGTCTGCATTCCCGGAAGTTGGTCTGATGTCGGCGCGCCTCTACGAGAATGTCCTCATCCGTCAGAAGATTCTCGAGTATCTCATACCTATGCTCGAACAATCAAGAATCGATGAAAAGAAAGATGTACCTGTGATTCTCGTGCTTGACAAAGCAGTCCCCGCGGAAAGAAAAGCAGGCCCAAAGCGATTGTGGATTGTCCTCGCAACAACTGCGGCTTCATTATTCTTCGCCCTCTCAATTGTTTTTTTCCGGGAGCGATTGTCATTCTTGAATGCGACGAATCCCGAACACAGGAGAAAGATGCAGGAAATCCGTGATCTCATGCGTCGCAAAAAGAACCGATCGTAATCCGGCGGGGATCCATTGAGATGTATGGCGTGATTACAAAAGCAATTTTCCCCGCTGATTTATCCAGCCGAGAGACATCTGCATTAGTCGGTGCCTCTTCGCTCTTCTTGGTTCTCACGGCGGTGTCTCTTGCAAGTGGAGTTCTTTGGCTTCTCTTGGCCCCTCTTGCATTACTGCTGGTTATGGTGCTTATCCAAAACAGCACGATAATGATTTTCTTAATCCTTGTTGCGACGCCGTTTTCTGTTGAGATGATAGTTCCGGGTACAGGATCCGCGCTTCAAATTCCCACAGAACCGATGATATTGCTTCTTCTCGGATTTTGGGTTCTGGAGCTCCTCTACAGAAGAGAGAAAGAGGGGATTTCTTCTCGAATAACTCAGATACCCAGATTGTTCCTGGGACTATTCATTCTAACAATATTGGGGTCTATTCTCTTTAGTCTGATTCCCATTCATTCTGTGAAGATGTCAGCGAATATGCTTTGGTATGCCTCGAGCTGTTTTTTCTTTGTGCGAAGAAGAGTGGCGCAGGTGCGAGATTTTGTTCCTCTTTTTATCGCCGGTTTTATCTCGGCGTTGATCGTTGCCACCTATACAATTTTCCGACATGCTGCAATGGGGTTCGGGCCCGGCGCATCGAACGCGGCACCGTACCCATTTTTTACGGAACATGGCTCATATGCCGCGTACCTCGCCTTGATGTTCGGACCAGCGCTCGGACTCGCGATCACAAAAAGCGGAGGACCTGTCACTCGATCGATTGCATGGCTGACGGCGATTACATTGTTCTTTGCGGTCGTGTTTTCCTATACTCGGGCGGCATGGGTAGGAATAGCGGTTGTGCTAGCCCTTGTCGCAATTGTACGTTCGAAGGATCTCTTCAAGCTTCGAACGTTCATTGTTATCATCGCTTCAGTTGTCATACTTGCCGGCATCTTTGTTCGCGAGGGTGTGAATTCGTCCCTCGAGCGCAACGCTGCATCTGTGGGAGATCTAGAGCAAAATATTTCAAATCTTGAGCGTTTAAATCGATGGGTTGCGGCGCTGAATATCATCAAGAGTCATCCTCTCACTGGCGTGGGACTCGGAGTGTACCCGGACGCCTATGAACGTTACCGTGATCCGCAATTCGAAACACCCATCTCCGGGATATACGCCATGGCGCATAACGACTATTTGCTCTATTTCGCGGAAGGAGGTGTATTGTGCTTTGCCAGCTGGACAATTTTCGTTGTAAGCATCCTCATAATTGGGATTCGCGCGTACTTCAGGCTTGAGGGAGGCCTTGAAAAAGGTCTTGTTTTGGGGTGTGTTTCGGGTATCCTCACATATGCAATTCATGCATTGTTCAACGATTTCTTGATTATCGACAAAGTGGCTGTTCCTTTCTGGATTGAAGCTGCCTGCATACTTGCCCTTGCTGACAGACTCCAACCTTCCCGGAATTCCCGTCAGTCCATCCTCATGTCTCCCACTAGGTAATCTCTATGGAGTGCCGAATTCCCTTGTGTTTCAGGAAAAGATCGCCAGCATCAAGGTGGATGACTGAAGCAGAGGGAGAAACAAGTGTCAAGTAGCTCATCATGCGATTTCTGTCGAGCTTGCTTCGATTATGCTGAACTGATGCAAAGGATCTATTTGGTTCGGGTAGAGCGGAATATTGCGGTTGGCATCGGTCGACGAGTAGAACTTGGACGCCGATGGAACAACCAAGAAATATTCCCCCGGAGATATGCACGAACATGGTGACACTCCGCTCCACAGCAGTCACCGATGCCGCACGACGGCGGCTGGGCGTCGCGCATAACATCCGATGGCTTGCCGCTGCGAACTTCGGCGTGAAACCGTTCTGGTTTATCTTTCTCCTCTTTTCCGCGCGATACCTCGGACCTGCAGAGTTCGGGGCCTACATGTTCACCTTCTCTTTTGTTTCCATCGTCTCTGCGTTTTTTGACGGCGGTGTCGATCTCCTTGCTGTTCGAGAACTGTCGATACACAAGGAGGCGTTTGTCGATTTCTTCGCCCGCTCGAGTGTCACGCGTGTCGGGCTCTCCCTCGCGGCCGGACTCGCTGCAATCGCAATAGGGTATGTATTTCACTTTCCCATCGGAACGCCTGTTCTTCTCGTGACTGCCGTGGTGTATTCGGTGTCGAACGCACTGATGATTCACGCCCGGTTTGTCTTCCGGGCGTTCGAGATTCTGCAGAACGAGGCACTTTCGATTGTCGTCGAAAAAGGACTGGTGATCGCCTTCGGGACCTTCGTCCTGCTGCGTGGCGCCCGCGCCGAAGGATTCGCCATAAGCTATGCCGCAGCCTACTTCCTCTCGTGTCTCCTGACGCTTGGATTGATGATCAAGGTCGTCGGCTTGCCGCGTTGGAGATTGACGTTTCTCCCATCTCTTTGGTCCACCATCCTTCGTCCAGCGCTGCCTTTTGCACTCCTGAATATTTTTACCGTTGTCTATTTCCGATCGGGGACGGTCATGCTGGGGTGGCTTCTCGGTCGCGAAGACGCTGTCGGCGAATTCAATGCCGGATTTCGGCTGGTGGAGTCGTACATGCTTTTTCCAGGGATCATTACCGCACCGCTCTTTGCCCGATTCAGCAAGCCGGGGGAAAGCATGGAAGTGCTCTCCGCTCTTGCGGCAAATGCATTTCGCGGCGTCATCGGCCTCACGATCTGCATCGCGATCCCGATCTTTGCGCTGCAACGCGAGGTGACGGAATTGTTCTTCGGTCCGTCCTTTCGTGAAGCGAGTCGAGTGGTCGGGATTATAGCGCTCGCCATGATTCCCGTTGGCGCAAGTTTTGTGTTCGGAACACTTATCGCGGCGACGGGGCTTCAACAACGAGCAAACCGGTATATTGGATTAGTGACGGGGCTGAATATTCTGGCCAATTTCCTGTTGATCCCGGTTTTTGGAACCGCGGGAGCCGCCATGGTTGCCCTTGGGACGGAGACCACGCTTGCATTTGCCTATATGTGGCTTGCCCGATCGAAGGTATCCTTGGAGCCGCTTCGGGCGCTGGTGCTCCGTTCGGGGATCCTTATTCTCTCGATACTGGGTGCATCGCTCATTCTTCCCGATTCGTGGGGCGCGCTGCTCCATCTGATTGTCCTCGGCGTGATTTCATTGGTCGGCGTATTTCTTAGTGGCCTGTTGACCGTGGACGATGTGCGAAAGATTGTCGGTGATTTTCCGCGGCTCCATCTTACGCGATAACGAAGAGATATGAGAATCTTCCTGATCGATAAGAATCTCGTGGACCCAATCAATCACGATAAGTGGAGACGCTTAGCGGAACGGGATGGAATCGAATTGAAAGCCGTTACCCCGGACCGTTGGGAGGAAAATTATCGGATGCTCCGTCTTCCCTCTGATGCTCGTCCTGGTTTTCCGATCACCCCACGAACAGTCGTATGGCCGCGTTACTACAACCGAGCGTTCTACGTGAATATCGCGGGGCTTATCCGAGAAATCCGCGCCTTCCGTCCCGAGATTCTTTTCTGTTTCGAGGAGCCATTCAGCGCTTTTGCGGCACAGGCACTCGCTCTTCACGCGATCGCTTGTCCGAATGCAAAACTGGCCTTCTATACGTGGGACAACCTCTCACAGGGGACGCATTTTCCGGGGAAGTGGATTTATCGTCGGCTCTACAGGTTCATCGCCAACAGGTCGTTTGCGAGGGCCGACCTTGTTGCATGTGCGACGGCGGAGGGAGAACAATTTCTTCGGCCGCTTGTGCGGGGCAAGGTTCAGAAAATCTATTTCGGGGTTCAACTCCCAACCTCTCATCTTCCTGAGGCGCAGGAAACAGCCCCCCGCGGGGACCTTGTTGTTGGATACCTGGGACGACTCCTCGAGATGAAGGGTCTGGATGAATTGGTCGATGCAATTGCCCTGATCCCGGAGGGTGTCTCAGCGGTCATGGTTGGATCCGGGCCTTACCGTGACGCCCTGGCTCAACGATGCTTCGCACGGGGGGTTGAACGACGCGTGCGAATTCTCCCGGCAGTCCCCTCCGGGGAGGTCGGGAGGGTCATTCGCGAAATGGATGTGCTCGTTCTCCCATCAAGGACCACGCGACATTGGAAAGAACAATACGGAAGAGTGCTCGTCGAAGCTATGACCCTGGGAGTACCGGTCATCGGATCCTCATCCGGTGCGATCCCCGACGTCATAGGTCAGGCGGGATTGGTCTTCTCGGAAGGAGACGCTTCCGAGCTAGCACGTTGCATTATGAGCTTGCGTGACGATCCTGCGCTCCGGATCCGTCTCATCGAGCAAGGACGGAAGCGTTCGTCATTGTTTTCCCCCGAAACCTTCGCAAAGGTGATCTGCGAGACATTACGGGAACTCCTGCCTACCCGCGCTGATATCGCAGAACGCTCCTCATGAATGCAACCGTGAACAACCCGAGAATTCTGGTGGTCCATCCTTTCTTCGGTAAGGGCGGAGGTGCGGAGGTTGTTGCCGCGCGAATTGTTGAATGGCTGGTAGGGAAGAAGCAGGCGAAGGTTACGCTTCTCATGTGCGCCACCGACGACGACTCCGCGGGTCTGCAATTGGTTGATCATCTCCAGGCGGGCGGTTCGTTGCATATCCAGCAATTGCCGATGCCAAAAGTGCTCCGGGATTCTTCCGGACTCTTTCAGTTCAAAATTGGATATGTACACCGTCGAGCTCGACGTATGGCGTCCGCGTACGATCTCTGCATGAGCACGTATAATGAAGCGAATTTCGGCCGGACTGGCTTTCAGTATATCCATCATCCGATTTTTCTTTCACGCCGGGTAATGCGGAAATATCACATGGCCGGACCGCACCGAATACTCGACGAGATGCCTATGGCGGCTTTTCTCTACCACACCGCGGTTCTCTGGTACGGTGGGATGCATGCGAGCGCGTTCCGAAGGAATGTTACGGTTGTCAACTCGCATTTTATCCAGTCTATCCTGTCCGAGGAATATGGCGTGCGTGCCACGGTAATTCCTCCCGCATTTCAATCGGGGAAGCGAGGAGCGGTCACGCCGTGGGATGACCGACCGATGCGATTCGTTTCTGTGGGAAGATTCTCGGCCGACAAGAATCTGGTTGAGCTGGTCGATCTGTTTGCGGTTCTGCGTGAAGCATGTCCCGATGCATCGTTTCTTATCATTGGTAGAAAGAGCGATCCGGACTATTACACGGCCGTCCTCGAACGCGCAAGGGTTCTCAAGCTTCCACTGGAAACCCAAACGGACCTGACGGAAGACGAGATATCTCGAATTCTCGAATCGGCACGGTTCTTCATCGGTCCCAAGCCCTTTGAACATTTCGGGATGGCTGTGGTCAACGCGATCAATGCTGGATGCATCCCGCTTGTCCACGACTCGGGTGGCCAGCGGGAAATTGTGTCGACTCCGGAGCTTCGATTCACCTCGGCCGCCGAGTTGTCGGACCGGGTGGAAGCCCTGCTTCGAAATCCCGGTCGGGCACGAGATTTGCTAGATCAACTTAAGAACGGAATTGCTGGTTCTACGGTCGACGATTTCTTCGCGAGACTCGAGCCGCTTCTGCAGCCGTGGTTTGAAAGGTCGGTCAATGCATAAAGAGGGGCGCCTACGTTCCACAGATGCAGGTCATTCGCAAAAGGCGCGCACGTGATGCCTGGTGCACCGTCTCTGCCAATGCGGATCTTGATGATTTCCCCGATGGTCCCCTGCCCCGCCGATGACGGCGGCCGCGTGAGTATCCTGAACATGGTTCGATACTTTCAGCGTTATGGACATCAAGTGATATTCGTCGCTCCACGATCACGGGCTAACGACAGTGACAGGTTTGGACGTGAAGTCGAACTGCACCTGATCGATCTCGATCCCCGCTCCAAATTGAGCGGGCGTCTGCGTTATATGTTTGGCGCGCTGCCTTATGCCGCCGAGAAGTTCTTTTCGCGGGACGCGTATCATAAAATCGCGGCCCTGGTGAAGCAACGGAACTTTGACGCGATCCACGTTGAACATCTTTACATGATGAGACTCGGTGTGGCGTTGAAAGAGACTTTTGGCCTTCCGCTTGTGCTCCACGAACAAAACCTCGAATCGGAAATCCTCCGACGCTATGTTGTGACGGCCGGAAATCCCATAGTCCGTATCTACGCCAAACGGGAATTCGCGAAAACTGCCGCGTTTGAAAAGGAAATGGCTGTCCGGTCGGATCTCGTCTTCACTGTCACAGAAGAAGATAAATTGAAACTGGAAGCGCTTGCCCCCGGGGGACACTATGTGGCGCTACCTCATGGGGTCTCGCTCGAAGCACTGCGGTTTGAACGGCGATTTGTTCCTGACCGCCTGCTCTTTCTGACTAATTTCGACTGGCTCCCGAACCGGGAGAGCTTTGACTATTATCTCAGGGCCGTTCACCCCAGGTTGATCTCGAGACTGCCATCGCTAAAAACCGTCGTCGTGGGGAAGGACCTGCATAAGGTCGAACAGCAGGGAATACCTCCCGAGATCGAATTCGTCGGATTTCTTCCGGATCTTAACCAGGCTTCCTCGCTGGCAAGCATTGCCGTCGTTCCACTCCTTGTCGGATCCGGCGTCCGTGTCAAGATCCTCGAACTCATGGCCATGGGGATTGTGGTTGTATCGACGAGCATCGGGGCGGAAGGAATCGCGGTAACGCATGGCGAGCACATTATCATTGCGGATGAACCGGACGCAATGGCATCGGAAATCGAACGACTCCTGAAACATCCGGAAGAGCAGCAGAGACTTGCCGTTGCAGCCAGGAGATTCGTCGAATCGCATCACTCCGAGCAATCCATCGGGTCGATTGTCGATTCTGCCTATCGCAACCTCCTGAAGACACCAAGAGACCCACACAGTCTTTCCACACCTCACCCCTCGTGACAATACTTTTCCCGTACATGGCCCGGTGGAGCTCCGCCCACGCTTCACGCTATTATCATCTTCTCACTCATGTGGCGGACATGGGTTACAAGATCATCGTTCTTCAGCCGCCCTCCCGCGGTTCGATCGAAGCCAATGATATCGACGTCGACCTCCCTACGCATCCGAATGTCCGGGTGATCACTGTCGGGTTCAATCGCGCGTTCTGGAATGCCGCTTTTCCGATGGAAAAACTCGTCAAAAAGCTGGGGTTTAGTCTCAAGGCACTCGCAGTAATTAAACACTTGCAGCGCGAGGAACAGATCGACCTGCTCTACCTTTATAATATCCCGCAGTTCCCGTATCTTATTGGTAGGCGGCCAAGGGTGGTGTTCGATCTCGCCGACGATCTGCTCGGGATGCTCGAGTCGGAACTGTCCATTTCGCCCCGGAATCCGTTGTACAAGCTGGCCGAGTACTGTCTGCACTGGATGTTTCGTCGCTCCGATGTTGTCATCTGCATCTCCGGTCCGCTGTACGAGACGATTTCGCATCCGAGGAAATTCATCATCCCCAACGGGGCGCCAATCCCGCCGGCATCGGTCGCGGACACTGGCCCGCGGGTCGACGGCATATTCACTGTCGGTTATGTGGGAGCGTTTGAGTATTCCATGGCGCTCGACCAGGTCGTCGATGCGGCGGCATCGCTCCCGGAGGTCCGATTCCTCCTCGTCGGGGCAGGGCGGGATTTTCCGAGGATCCGGGATAAGACGGAAAGGCTGCACCTTGCCAACGTGACGTTGACCGGCGCTCTTTCCCACGCCCGTGCGATGGAGATGGTGCAATCGATGGACGTGGGGCTGAATCTCTTTCATAAAACGAATGTCTCACACGCCGTATCGCCTCTGAAGCTCTTCGAATATCTGTCGTACGCAAAGCCGGTCATCAGCACCCGCTTAAAAGAAGTCGAACGGGTCAATGAGGGGTTTCTCTATTTCGCGGACACGACGGAAGAATTGATCGAACGGATCCGCCATATCGCGACGCATCGAGAAGAGGCGGCGAAAATGGCGGATACCGGCCGCGCGGTCGTGGCGCAGAAGTTTGCATGGCCCGTGGTTGCCAGAGAGTTCCTTGACGCTGTCGAGATTGATCGTCGATTACCACACAAGACACTCGGTTCATGACGCTTCCTCTTGTCGCTGCCTTCCTTTCTGCGTTGGGTGTTTCCCTCCTGGTCACGCCGGTCGCCCGGACCCTTGCAGCCCGGTGGAAGATCGGGGACTATCCGGGAGTCCGGAAAGTGAATACGGTCTTCATGCCGAGAATGGGCGGCGTCGGCTTCATTGTGGCGACCGTGGTCGGCCTCTCCGTGGCATTGATCCTCATGCCCCCGGGGTTCAGCAGCCCCCTCCTGCACGCGGTTGTCCTCGCCGTCGCGATCGGGATGATTGTCGGTCTCGGGGCCTATGACGACATCGTTGGGGTCGGCTCGCTGGGGAAACTCGTTGTTCAATTCGCCGCCTCGCTGCTCGTTCTGATGTCCGGTCTCAAGATCGAGACGATCCTCCTCCCCTTTCTCCCTCCGTTGCATCTGGGCATCTTTGCTCCGGTGGTGACCATGCTCTGGTTGATCGGCATCACCAACGCGGTCAACCTCCTCGACGGGCTCGATGGACTGGCGGCGGGCGTTTCCGCCATCGTTGCGACGGCGTTCCTGATCATGGGTGTCCATGCCCACGACTGGGTCCTCGTCGCAGCAACGCTTTCACTTGTCGGGGGCTGCCTGGGATTTCTGCGGTTCAATTTCCACCCGGCATCGGTCTTTATGGGGGATATCGGAAGCCTGTTCCTCGGCTTTGTGCTCGGGTGCCTCTCCCTGAGGATCATTCACTATCCCACGGGCGACAATCTGCCGGTCTCGCTTCTCGCCGTCGTCGTCGCCCTCGCTGTCCCGATCGTGGATACGTCGGTGGCATTTTTTCGCCGGTTGCGGCGCGGCTTGCACCCCCTGAAGCCCGACAAGGAGCATATTCATCACCGGATGATGGATCTTGGATTCACGCACCGCCAGACGGTCGTCACGATTTACACGATCGCGATGTTTGAAGCCATCGTCGCGGTATTGTTCATCTATGTGGACAGCATGTACGCCGCCGTTCTTCTTGTGATTGTCGTCCTCGCGGGGTATCTGGGGATACACCGGCTTGGCTACATCGAAGAACTGAAGATGCGGCGGGGAGAGACAAAGTCGCCGGTTCAACCCTTGAGCGTCGCCCGGGTGATCGACCGGGCGCTTTTTGTCTTCGCCGATGCCGTGGCGGTTATCCTCGCATTCACTGTGACGTATTTCTTCCGCTTCGAGTCCGGCATGGTCTCGGCTGACGGGTTCGTCCCGCTCGAAATGTATGTCATCAGTCCGGCGATGCTGATTCTGACGCTTGGGTGGCTGGCAAGTTTCTCTCTGGCAGGTCTCTATGATATCCCCTGGGACGCGTCACGCATTGACTATGTTTTCCAGGTGTTTCGAGTTGTCGCCGTCTCGACTGTGGTCCTGTTCGTCCTCACATTCGATTTTGAGAGCCCGACCGTCGAGGGTCGACTGACGACCCTTGTCTATGGGGGTGCCGTCGGGGCATTCGTTATTCTGTTTCGCATGGTGATCATCGCCGGAGAACGCCGCTGGGAAATCCTGGGGTTCCGCCGGAGGAACACCCTCCTGGTCGGAATCTCTCCTGCTGCAGAAGATCTGCTTGACGACATTGCGAGGCGGCCGCAACTCCGGTACCAGGTCATCGGCGTCGTCGACCGTGAGCCACGAGTGGCGCAGTTTCACGGGTTGCCGGTCCTCGGGACGTATAAAGACATTCCGGGAACCGTGCGGGAAAAGCGCGTTGAGGAAATTCTCGTCGCCGCGAAGTATGTGTCGCGCGAGGAAATTCTCGATATCCTCGGGCAATGCAACGGCATGGTGCCGGACATCAAAGTCGTGCCGGAAAGCCTGGATGTGCTCGGGGGATTTAAGTTTGAAGAGATCGTCGGTCACCCGCTTATTCGACTGCACCCGACGAACATGCGCCGCTGGCAGTGGATAGCAAAGCGGTTAGTCGACATTATCGTGTCCTTGCTCGTCCTCGTACCGCTGCTTCCATTGTGGATCCTCGTCGCACTCATCATTCCGATCGATTTGCGGGGCCCGGTGTTCCATGTCCAGGAGAGGGTGGGGAAGAAAGGAAAATTATTCGCGCTGTACAAATTCCGCTCCATGGTCCCTGACGCCGAACGCGATACCGGCCCGGTCTGGGCTCAGCCGGACGATAAACGGATCACCCGTGCGGGGAGATTCATGCGCAAACTGCGGATCGATGAGGTTCCCCAGTTCCTGAATGTGTTGAAAGGGGAAATGAGCCTCGTGGGACCGCGGCCAGAACGTCCCTATTTTGTTGAGCAGCTCAAACACGATGTCAGTTTTTACTCCCGTCGCCTTCTCATCCGACCCGGCATCACGGGATGGGCGCAGGTCCGGCATCGGTACGACCGGTCGCTGGAAGACGTCAAGGAGAAAATCAAATACGATCTGTACTACCTCGAGAATATGTCGCTCACGCTCGATTTCAAAATCATCCTCAGAACCATCCTTGTCGCGCTCAGCGGCAAAGGAACTCACTAGGAAACGCCATGGCCACCAAACTTCAGATGGTCGACGTCGTCGGCCAATACCAGAACATCAAAACCGAAATTGATTCCGCCATCCATACCGTTCTGGACTCCGGTCAGTTCATCAATGGGAAAGAGGTGGGAGAGTTCGAATGCGAGACGGCCGGCTACCTCGGCGTCAAATACGCCCTGGGCTGTGCCTCCGGCACCGATGCGCTCCAGATCGCCATGATGGCGCTCGGGATCGGTCCCGGGGACGAAGTGGTGACCACGCCGTTTACGTTTGTTGCGACGGCGGAGACGATCGCGATCCTCGGAGCGAAGCCGGTGTATGTGGATATCCAGCCGGAGACCTTCAATATCGATCCGGGTCGCATCGAAGCGGCGATCACGGCACGGACCAAAGCCATCATTCCCGTGCATCTGTACGGTCAACCGGCCGACATGGATCCCCTCATGGAGATCGCCAAACGGAAGAACATCCCCGTGATCGAAGACTGCGCGCAAGCGATGGGCGCATCGTACAAAGCCAAGAAGGTCGGAGGGATCGGCCGGATCGGGTGCATTTCGTTCTTCCCCAGCAAGAACCTTGGTTGCTTTGGCGATGGAGGAATGATGGTGACCGATGATAAGGATCTTGCCGAGAAGATGAAGGTTGTCGCGGCGCACGGCTCGCGGACCAGGTACTACCACGATGTCCTGGGAGTGAATAGCCGTCTCGACACCATCCAGGCTGCCATCCTCAAGGTTAAATTGCGTCACCTTGAGGAATTCAACGCCGCACGGCAGCGTGCCGCCGGTCGCTACGATGATTTGCTCCGGGGGACACCGGTCACGCCTCCGGAGGTGGCCCACTACGGTCAACACATTTTTCACCAGTACACGATCCGCGCTCCGCGGCGCGACGCGCTTGCCGAGTTCCTGAAATCGAAAGGGATTCCGCATGCCGTCTACTATCCCGTCCCGTTGCATCTCCAGAAGGCATTCGCAATGTCGGGGGGACGGACAGGCGACTTCCCGGTCACCGAGAAGGCAGCCGCGGAAGTGCTCTCTCTTCCGATGCACACGGAACTGACAACCGACCAGCAGGAATTCATAACGTCGGCGATCAGGGAATTCTACAGATAACACGTCGACCAGCGACCTCATTGATGGAGCGTATGCAGCCGCAGACAAACGGTTCTTCGATTCTCGTTGTCATCCCCACGTACAACGAAGCGGACAATATCCGTCGGCTTGTGCCGATCGTCCTTGGAATTGTCGAGGGGGTGGAAGTCCTTGTCGTCGACGATAATTCGCCGGACGGCACGGCGGACGTCGTCCGGGGATACGGCCAGAACGACACCCGGGTTCACCTCCTTGAACGGCCGGGGAAGATGGGACTCGGCAGCGCCTACGTCCTCGGATTCAAGTTCGCGCTGGACAATCACTATGACTACGTTGTCCAGATGGACGCTGATTTTTCTCATGATCCCCATGAGATTCCGAATTTTTGCGGCGCGGTCAGGAACGCGGACCTCGTGCTCGGCTCTCGCTACGCCAACGGTGTCCGGGTCCTGAATTGGCCCATTCAACGACTGATGCTGAGCTATTTTGCCAACGTCTATTCGCGGATCATGACCGGACTTCCGGTGACCGACGCGACCGGCGGGTTCAAGTGTTTTCGCCGCGCCGTCCTCGAAGCGATCAACCTGAACACGATTCGCTCCAACGGCTATGCATTCCAAATTGAGATGACGTTCAAAGCCTGGAAGAAAGGGTTCCGCGTCGAGGAGATACCGATCACGTTCCTCGACCGCCGCCATGGCTCATCAAAGATGTCCAAACAGATTGTGAGGGAGGCGCTGGTTATGCTGTTTACGCTGAGGGTGAGGGCGTGGACGGGGCGACTCTAGAGCGGACAGCGGACAGCAGTCAGCAGACAGTGATTGGGGCTGAAGGAATGGCAAAATGACCCGCAATCGACGCACTCCCGCAGAACAGATTTCACAATGGGGTTCGCCATGCAATCTGATTCTGCCAAGAACGCGGATACACCAAATGTGCGGGATTATCGAGACCTACTGGTATGGCAGCGTGGGATCACGCTGGCAAAGAAAATCTACGATACTACCAAGATGTTCCCCAAAAAGGAGATGTTCGGTCTCTCCAGCCAGTTGCAGAGGGCGGCCGTATCTATTCCTTCCAATATCGCTGAAGGTCAACAGCGACGATCGATTAATGACTTCAAGCGATTCCTCACGATCGCACTAGGGTCCTTGGGAGAAGTGGACACTCAGCTCTTTGTGGCCAGAGAGCTGAACTATCTGAGCTCTGACGATTTGTCTGAAGCGCGAAAAGAAATCGGCGAGATTCGGAAGATGATATATGGATTGATCAGGAGTCTGGAATTCCAACAGAAGACATGAGGAAGAAACAGCTCAGCACTCGCGGACACTGCCGCTGTCCGCTGTCTGCTGTCCGCTGTCTGCTGCGATGCTGCTAAGTATCGTCATAGTCAACTACAACGTCCGCCAGTTTCTCGAGAACGCGCTGACGTCCATCAGCCGTGCCCTCGAAGGCATTGACGGCGAAGTCATCGTGGTGGACAATGCGTCGAAGGACAACAGCGTTGCCATGGTGCAGCGTGCGTTTCCATGGGTGCGCATCATCGCCAACGACGAAAACGTCGGGTTCGCCCGTGCAAATAACCAGGCGCTGCGCATCGCGCAGGGAAAGTATATCCTGCTGATCAACCCGGATTCGATCGTCCAGGAGGATACGTTCCGCGTCATGATCCGGTTCCTGGAGACCCATCCCGGCGCCGGACTGGCAGGGTGCAAGGTCCTGAATCCGGACGGGACGTTCCAACTCCCGTGCCGAAGGAGTTTTCCGACGCCATGGGTCGCCTTTACGAAAATGTTCGGCCTCTCCGCGCTGCTGCCTTCAACACGGCTCTTCGGGAGATACAACCTGACCTATCGGAGCCCCGACGACACCTACCCGGTGGATGCGGTGAGCGGCTCGTTCATGATGATCCGGCGCGAGGTCTATGAAAAGATCGGCGGGTTGGACGAGTCGTATTTCATGTACGGCGAGGATCTGGATTGGTGCTTCCGCGTGCGCGAAGCGGGCTACGCGGTGATGTATGTGCACGAGACTTCCGTCATCCACTACAAGGGGGAGAGCACACGGCGCAGCGAGATCAACGAAGTGCGCCTGTTCTACAAGGCGATGGAGCTCTTCGTGGCGAAGCATTTCCGGCGATCGTTCATCCAGCAGTTGTTCCTCTCGCTCGGGATTTCCGTCCGGGAATCGCTCGCGTGGATCAACCGCGTGCTGCCCCCGCTCGTCCTCATGGCGACGGATTTCATTCTCGTAGACATCGCGCTCTTCCTGACCGCGTTTGTATATTTCGGGTCGTCGTTTGTGTTCATCGACGGAGCCAACCCGATCGTGTGGATCGCCCCGTCGCTGTTCGTCATCGCCGGGCTGGCGACCTCAGGGTCGTATCTCTCCCATCGCTATGCACCGTCGCGCGCGGCCATGGGTGTCCTTGGCGGCTATATCGTGATCTCCGCCGTGGTGTTCTTCTTCAAAAGTCTCGCCTACAGTCGCGCCGTTGTGGGCATCTCCGGCATCGTCAGTATCATCGCGATTCCCCTTTGGAGAGTGTTCTTGCAGCGTGTGCGGTTGCGGAGCACCCGGAGCGGCCAGCGAAGAACGCTGTTCGGAGGCCGGACGTTGATTGTCGGAGTCGGTGAATCGGCGCGTGAGCTGTTGCGACGGATACGCGCGATCATGGACGGCGCCTACGATGTCGTCGGGTTTGTCGACACCACGGGAATTCATGTCGGCGAAGTTGTCGACGGCGTGGAGGTGGTAGCCAGCCTTGAGAACGTTGGAAAGGTCATTGATTCTCTCCGCGTCAGCGATGTGATCTTTTCGAGCGACGGACTCTCGTACGGAGAGTTGTTGTCGGTGATTTCCCGGAGTAAGAGCAGCGTGGTCAATTTCCGGCTCGTGCCGAACAGCCTGGAGGCGATCATCGGGAAGTCGAGCGTCGATCAGCTGGACACGATTCCGCTGGTGGAGATTGAGTACAATCTGCATCTTCCGTCGCACCGGGCGTTCAAGCGGTTTGCAGACATTCTCATTGCCCTCGTCGCGATCGTGCTCGTGTACCTGCCCTGGCGCCTGGTGCGTGGGTGGAATCGCCAGGGGGGCGTGATCCGATCATTCCCGACGGTGCTTACCGGACAAAAAAGCCTGATCGGACTTCCCGCCGACGATGAGGGCCGTCTCGCCTCGAAACTGTCGCAGCGATGCGGTGGTGCGGACCTCGGCCCGATTGGCTTGACCGGCCTGATCCAGGTTAATCGCCACGGGGGTATGACGGAGGAAGAGATGGAACGATATGCATTGTTCTATGCGAAAAATCATTCGATGGCGCTCGATATCGAAATACTCATGAAGGCTATTGGTTTCTGAAGTGACCAGTGGTCAGTGGCCAGTGTCAAGGGAGCCGCGCCTTTTCATCTATCTACGACACTGGTCACCGGTCACTGGACACTGAGCACTTCAGCCTTTGGGACCTCCGTCGCTCGGCGACAGGGACATTTGACTGCACATCTGCAAGGGTGCTTATGGCGAAAATCGTGTTAGATTTCGAAAAGCCCATCATCGAACTCGAGCAGAAGGTCGAGGAGATGCGGCGATATTCCGGCAACCCCGATATCGCGCAGGAGATTGTAAAGATCGAGAAGCGGGTGAACCAGCTACAGCAAAGCATCTATTCGCGGCTCACCCGGTGGCAACGAGTCCAGCTTGCCCGGCACCCCGAACGTCCCTACACTCTCGATTACATTCAAATGATGACCAAGGGGTTCCTCGAGCTGCACGGAGACCGATCCTTCAAGGACGATCACGCGATTGTCAGCGGCTTCGCCACAATCGGGGACTCCAAAGTCATGCTTATCGGCCATCAAAAAGGCCGGGACACAAAATCGAACGTCTATCGCAACTTTGGCATGGCGAACCCCGAGGGATACCGCAAAGCGCTCAGGTTGATGAAACTCGCCGAGAAATTCCGGCTCCCCGTGGTGACTCTTCTCGATACTCCGGGAGCTTATCCGGGCCTGGAAGCTGAAGAGCGGGGACAGGCGGAAGCGATCGCCCGGAATCTGCTCGAAATGGCCCGTCTGAAAACGCCGATCGTCGTCGTCATCATCGGGGAAGGCGCCTCAGGTGGCGCGCTGGGGATTGGTGTGGGTGACAGGGTGCTTATGCTTGAAAACGCCTGGTACTCCGTCATTTCTCCCGAATCCTGTTCCAGCATTCTCTGGCGGAGCTGGGAATACAAAGAGCAGGCTGCAGAAGCGCTCCAACTCACCGCGGCAGATCTGAAGAAACAGGGGGTGATCGACATGATCATTCCCGAGCCGATGGGTGGTGCTCACAAGGCGCCGCAGCAAATGGCCGACATCCTGAAAGAGACGTTGGTTGACGAGTTGAAACAGCTGAGCAAGGTGAAACCCGACAAACTCGTTGAGCGTCGGATCGAAAAATTTTCCCGCATGGGCGTGTATATCGGATAAAGGACGGCAATGATCCAGCACGTCACGGAAGTCCGGGTGCGTTATGCGGACACGGACCAGATGAAATTCGCGTACTACGGAAAGTTCTTCGAGTATTTTGAACAGGGCCGTTCCGACCTCCTGCGGGCAATCGGATTGCCCTACAGCGAAGTGGAAGAGATGGGTTATTATCTCCCGGTGATCGAGGCGCACGCCGAGTACCGGCGGCCGGCACGCTATGATGATCTCTTGTCGGTGCTGACGATGCTCCGGGAGGTTCCGGTGGCGAAAGTCAGAATCCACTATGAGGTCCGGACTCCGGAGGAGAAGGATCCGATCGCGACGGGGTATACGATTCACAGTTTTGTAAGCGCGAAGACCGGCAGGCCGGGCAGGGCGCCCGCGCGATTTTTAGAAGCCATTGAAAGTCAGCTGAAGTGAGCGGAGCACGCGTGTCAGCAACCTATGACGGTCAAATACTCCAGGCGATCGAGAACGCGCTGAAGGAAGACATTGGTCTCGGAGACATCACAAGCGACGCGACGCTCGATGCGGATGCGAACACCGGAGGAGAATTTCTCGTCAAGCGTCCCGGAGTGTTTGCAGGCGGGGAGATCGCCGCGCAGGTTTTCGCGATGGCCGACGAGAGGACCATCTATCGGCCATTGGTGTCCGACGGAGCGACGGTTGAGCGCGGTGTCATCGTCGCGGTGGTCGAAGGGAATGCACGGAGCATTCTCCGGGCCGAACGTGTCGCGCTTAATTTTCTGCAGCGGATGAGCGGGATTGCGACGCTCACGCGGGCATACGTTGAAGCCGTTCGGGGGACGCATGCGCGCATTACCGATACGCGGAAGACGGCGCCGGGCCTCCGTGCGCTCGACAAACTTGCCGTGCGACTTGGCGGGGGGGTGAACCATCGTTTCGGACTGGACGACATGGTTCTGATCAAGGATAATCATGTCCTCGCAGCCGGGGGAATCGGGGCGGCCGTCCGGCGATGTCAGGCGTACCTGCGCGAACGCTCGCTTGCAATCGGCATCGAGGTTGAAACCACCTCCCTCGAAGAAGTCCGTGAAGCGCTGGCCTTCGGCGGACTGCAGCGAATCATGCTTGACAATTTCCCGCTCCCGCTGATGCGGGAAGCCGTCGCGTTGATCGACCGAAAGGTGGAAGTCGAGGCGTCCGGCGGCATCACCCTGGAGAGCGTTGCCGCTGTCGCTGCTACAGGAGTTGATTTCATCTCGGTGGGTGCGCTGACCCATTCTGTCCCTGCGCTCGACATTTCCCTCGAACTCACCGCCGGTGCTCATGTCCACCATGCGTGAACAGATCCGGAGCCTGGGAGCAGACACCGCGGTCTACGGCATCAGCACGATTGTCGGACGGTTCCTCAATTTCCTTCTCGTCTTCTTCTACACCAACGTGCTCGCGCCGGGGGAGTACGGCATCGTCGCCTATGTGTATTCGTTGATTGCCTTCGTGGGGATTGTGTACGGATACGGTCTGGAGTCCTCGTATTTTAAGTACGCGTCGACGCGCGATCACGGCTCGGATCGGGAAAATTTCTCCACACCCCTGATCGCGCTCACCCTTTCGTCGTTCGTGCTTTCGGTTCTCGTTTCCCTCGCGACGCCGGCCATTGCGCGTGTGTTCGAGATTCCCGCCGACCACTCCATGATCGTCACCTACGCGGCGTGGATTCTCTTCCTCGACACAATCGCGGCCGTCCCCTTTGCCGCCCTGCGGCTGGAGAGGAAGGCCCGGCTCTTTGCTTTCCTGAAAGTGTTGAATATCGCTGTCAACGTGGCGGCAAATGTTGTTCTCCTGGTCGTGTATCACGCCGGCGTCGAAGGGATCTTCCTTGCGGGACTTATCGCTTCGGCGTCAACCTGCGGCCTTCTTCTGCCCGTGATTGCACGCCGATTCGAGTGGCGGCTGAGCCCGTCGCTATTCAAGATCATGTTCCGGTTCGGAATCCCGTATGTCCCTGCCGGCCTGGCGAGCATGATGATCCAGGTGGTGGACCGGCCGATTCTGCGTGCCATGACGAACGATGCCACAGTCGGCGTCTATCAGGCAAACTATCGGCTGGGCATCTTCATGATGCTGATCGTTTCGATGTATGATTACGCGTGGCGGCCGTTCTTTCTCCTGCACGCGAAGGACCCGGAAGCGAACGCGCTGTTCTCGCGCATCATGACATACTTCGTCCTTGTCGGAGCGGCAATCACGGTAGTGCTCTCATTGTTCATCGAGGATCTTGTCAAGATCCGGGTCCTCGGGCATTCGCTCATCAACAGCGAATACTGGGGCGGATTGCCCATCGTTCCCGTTGTTCTGAGCGGCTATCTCTTCCTTGGCATTTACAACAACCTGATTGCCGGCATCTACATCAAGGAAAAGACGCAGTATCTTCCGGCCATCACCTTCGTTGGCGCTCTTTTGAATGTCGTAACAAATATCCTTCTTATTCCCCGGCTCGGGATGATGGGCGCAGCAATCGCCACGCTCATCGCCTACGCAGGTATGGCGCTCACGTTGTATATTGTGGTACGGCGGTTCTATCCGGTGGATTATGAATGGGGCCGGATTGGTACGATCCTGCTGAGCGGTCTGGCGTGCTATGCGATCTATCTGCACGTTCCGCCGATCGTCGTCCCCCTCCTCTGGAAGATGGGCCTTGTGGCCCTCTTTGCCGCGTCGCTGTTCCTGTTCCGGGTAATACGCGTCCATGAGGTGTTGCGATACTGGAATCGTCAGTCAACTTAAACACTCTTGAGGGGTGATGTCGACAAGCAAGGGAACGGAGAAGGCTCAACCCACGGCCGATCAAATTCTTCTCGGCGGGCAGGCGGTGATCGAGGGGGTGATGATGCGGGGACCGGACGCCATTGCCATGGCGGTCCGGCGGCAGGACGGGACGATCACGATTCATTCGGAGCCCTTCGTGCCGCTTTCGAAGAGAAAGCGGTTCTGGGGCCTCCCCGTCCTTCGCGGCGTCGGAGGATTTTTTGAGATGATGGTTCTCGGGGTCCGGATGTTGAACCTGTCCGCTTCCATCGCGATGAAGGATCTGGACGGAGAGGACTCGCCCGCACCCGGAAAGACCCGGGAACGCCTGGGAACGGCGGTCGCCCTCCTGGTGTCGCTTCTCTTTGCCGTCGGGCTTTTTTTTGTCCTCCCTCTGTTTGTGACGACGTCGCTGTTCGACGTTTCGCAGGACCCGCTCCTGTTCAATCTTCTGGCGGGAGGGATTCGATTGACGATCTTCCTGGGGTATCTGGCGGCCATCGCCCGGATCCCCGATGTGGAGAGACTCTTCATGTATCACGGCGCGGAGCACATGACGGTCTTCGGCTATGAGCGCCTCCGCGAAGTCTCTGTCGACGCGGCAGCGGCACAATCGCGATTTCATCCGCGGTGTGGAACGAGTTTTCTTCTTATCGTGGTCGTCGCGTCGATCGTCCTGTTCGCGTTTGCCGATACGGTGGTTATCGCCGTGATCGGGACGATCACCTTGCCCTTACGCCTCCTCTGGCACCTGCTTCTTCTCCCGTTGGTCGCCGGCATGGCATACGAGATCATTCGATATTCCGCGAGGCATGCCGGGTCATGGCTCGGTCGATTGATCACATCTCCCGGACTTCTGCTCCAGCGGCTCACCACGCGGAAGCCGACGACCGATCAGCTTGAAGTCGCGGTTGCGGCGTTGGAAGCCGCATTGGCGCGTCCGGAAACGAAGGACAACGGCCGCGTCGCGGTCATAACGGATGCCCATTATGCTTGATCGACTTGAACAGGTACGGGAGCGGTACGAGGAGATCACCGCGCTGCTGAGCGACCCTTCGGTCGTGGGGAATCAGGAGAAGTTCCGGGCGCTCAGCAAGGAGCATAGTCAACTGACGCCGATCATGGCGGCGTACGAACGCTACCGCAAAGCGAAGGTGGATCTCGAAGGGACGAAAGAGCTGGCAGAAAAGTCCGACGACCCGGAAATGCGCCAGATGGCGTACGACGAAATGGAAACTGCGCGGTCGAAGATGGAGACGCTGGAGGAGGAGCTCAAGGTCCTTCTCATCCCGAAAGACCCGAATGACAGTCGGAATGTCATCGTTGAAATCCGGGCCGGCACCGGGGGCGATGAAGCGGCGTTGTTTGCGGCGGATTTGCTCCGGATGTATTCCCGGTATGCGGAAAAGAAGGGATGGAAAGTCGACGTTCTGGACAGTTCGGAGACGGGCATGGGAGGGGTCAAGGAAATTTCCTTTTCCCTCAGTGGCGAGGACGTGTACGGCACGATGAAATTTGAGAGCGGGGTTCATCGCGTTCAGCGGGTTCCCGAGACGGAGGCACAGGGGCGTGTTCACACGTCAGCGGCAACGGTTGCCGTTCTGCCGGAAGTGGAGCAGGTGGACGTGGACATCAATCCTGCCGATCTTGAAATTGACACCTTTCGGTCGGGGGGGAAGGGGGGGCAGAATGTCAACAAAGTCGAGACCGCGGTGCGCATTACGCACAGGCCATCGGGGATTGTGGTCGCGTGTCGGCAGGAGCGCTCGCAGTTTCAGAATCGGGAGCGGGCGATGAAGATGTTGCGGGCAAAGTTGTACGAGTCAAAGATTGAGGCGCAGGTCGGAGATGTTGCGGCGCAGCGGAAGGAGATGGTGAAGAGTGGGGACCGGAGCGACAAGATCCGGACGTACAATTTTCCGCAGAACCGGGTAACGGATCACCGGATCGGGCTGACGTTGTACAATTTGTCGGAGATCATTGATGGTCGGCTGGACGAAATCGCAGAGCAGTTAAAGATTGCTGATCGGGCGGAGAAGCTAAGGGGGGGGTGAAGGGGAGTGGAAGAGAACGGGAGAGGGGCGACGAAGAGATCAATTCTGATTCCCGAGTTCTGAATTCAGAAAGCGAATCGGCTCAAGAGATGTTGGGGACTGCGGAATCTTCAGGTGAACTTCGCCTCAGGCTCCTGTCGGTTTCCCGACGGACCCGGAGCGAACCTTGAGGAAGAATTCACTGAGGATTGCAGAGCAGCGCGCTTCGAGGATGCCGGAGAGGATTTCCACCCTGTGGTTCAGCCGCGAGTCCTGGACGATGTTGAACAGCGTCCCGCACGCACCCGCCTTCGGATCGTATGTGCCAAAGACCAGACGCGGGATTCTCGCGGCGACGATCGCCCCTGCGCACATCGTGCACGGTTCAAGGGTGACATACATCGTACACTCCTCGAGCCTGCGGCTCCCCAGCCAGGTCGCAGCAGCGGTGATCGCGATCATTTCCGCATGGGCGGTGGGATCCTGAAGGGTTTCAAGTTGGTTGTATCCTTTTCCGATGATCCGGCTGTCCTGAACGATTACCGCGCCGATCGGCACTTCCTTCCGGCGCGATGCCTGCTCTGCTTCGCGCAACGCCGATTCCATCCACCGCTCGTCGGGGGTCATTCGTTAGACGCCCCGAAGAAGTCGCTTGGCAAAGAATCTCGGCAGACCGGCGGCTTTGATCGCCTTCGAGGCCTTCTCCGCATCGTAATCCAATCGGAAGTTTCTGTATTCCCATGAATTCGTGTCCAGGAATCCGAAACTCAATTGCGGGTTGTGGTCGCGGGGTTGGCCGACACTTCCGACATTGATGAGAAATCGCAGGCCTTTCTTGAAGTCAAACGTCTCGAGGTCTTCGCCGCAAACCATGGGATAGTGGGTGTGTCCGATGAAGCAAATTGGCGTGGTGAATGACTCGAATTGACGCTCCGCGGCATCGAGCGAGAGAATGTACTCCCAGCTCTCCGGGGCGGCAGGCGAAGCGTGGGCAAGGGTGCAGCGTCCTACCTCCAGCCGGATCGGCAAGGATGCGAGGTACTCCTGATTTTCAATCGAGAGCTCCTGCCGCGTCCATTCAGACGCCGACCGGCCGACTTTGCTGAAGCTCTCGAGAATGGCAGGATCGAACACCGCTTGATCGTGATTTCCGCGGACGACGTAGGTGGCCTCCTTGCGGACGAGTTCAACGCACTCGTTCGGATTGGCACCATACCCGACAATGTCTCCCAGGCAATACAGTGCCTCCACGCGAAGGGATCGCACGTAGTCGAGGGCACGTTCGAGCGCCGGCAAATTGGAATGAATATCGGAGATGACTGCTATCCTCATGACGCGGAAAATCTCTCGCGGAAGAAACCGGAAACCACAACCTACGAAGAATTGCCGGAAAAGGAAAGCCGCCCTCTTCTTTTCAGCGCCGATTTCGCTATATTCTCGTACCCAACCCACGACAGATGCATCTCGCCAGAATTCTCCCATGACTCACACCGTTCGCCGTGCAGCGATCGTTCTCGTCTCAGCGTTGATGGGCCTCTTCGCGGTCCAGCGGGCCGAGGCGCAGCGGGAACTCGTCCCGTCAGATCATCCGATCTATCAGTTCTTGCTCCGGCAGCAGATGGAAGAGCATATCAACGGTTTTCATTGGGGGATGTTGCCGCTTTCGCGAAGAGAGGTGACAGGGTTTCTTCGAACACTTCGGACCGATAGCATTCAGGCACTCCTTTCGGAAACGGATCGGAAGATTCTCTCCGATTACAGTGTGGAGTTTGCACAGGACCTTGATCGCACGGACAGACTCTCGGAACCCTTCATCCCTTCCTGGCGCCTCTCCGGACTCTTCTCGGACGAAAAGCAAAAGTCGTTGTACAGCTACGCTGACACTGCTGTGACAGTCGTGATCGATGCTCTGGGTGACGCGAGTCGCCGTGACACGTGGGGTGATTCTCTCGGAAAGGCCTCCGCAGTTCTCGGAGAACTCGGCGTCAGAATTCGCGGGACGTTTCATGACCGTCTCGGTTTTTATCTCCAGGCAACAAACGGGAGTCTTCTGGCAGGATCGCGCGACGTTGCCCTGCTCGAGAATCGACTGCAGGCCAACCACAAATTCAGCGAACCAGGATCGTCAAACTTCGACATCACAAAGGGATATCTCCGGTACGACGTCGACTGGCTGAGCGTTATGGCCGGACGGGAACAAGTCCTTTGGGGAGCAGGGTACGCAGACCGGGCGGTGTTTTCCGACAACACGGTTCCGTTTGATTTCTTTCGGATCGATTTGCAGGAGGGGAGCTTCCATTATGCCTTCCTGCATGGCAGTCTGGTCGGCGCCGATTCGACCGGGCATACGCTTTCATCGAAGTATATTGCCGCCCACCGGGTGGAGTTCAATGTGGGAAAACGGGTGAGGATCGGATTCAGCGAGGCCGTCCTCTACAGTCTCCAACCCATGAATTTCGCCCTCATGAATCCGCTGACGTTTCTCACGAGCGCGGAGCTCTCGACCGAGATGCCGCAAAAGCAGGACAATGCCCACAATACCCTGCTCTGGCTGGATGTCGAAGTGACGCCGATCAGGAACATCAGGACCTTCGGGTCGATTCTGGTGGATGACGTGAAGTTCAGTACGATCGGAAAGAATGACATTTCCGGGAATAGCAACAAGTTCGGTTGGCAGGCGGGCCTCCTGGTCAATGATGCCTTCGATGTCCCGACGCTCGTGCTCACGGGTGAGTATACTCGTATCAATCCGTTCGTCCTGACCCACTGGACGAATTACAACGGGTATACAAACTGGGGACTGTCTCTTGGTCCCTCCGTTCCGCCGAATACCGACGAATGGTTGTTCCAGGCCGAATACGCCGTCAGCGCCCGTTTCTCTCTCCGTGGCTCCGTGCGCTTCCAGAGAAGCGGGGAGAACATCCTCGATCAAAACGGAAACCTAGTCTACGATGCCGGGAGCAACATTCTTCTCGGGCAGGATCACCTCGTTCATCCGAACGTGTTTCTTGAAGGGCGAAGAGTGGATCGAACGATCGGGATGCTCCATGTGGAATGGCAGCCTGTGCGGCAATATTTCCTCCGCGCGGACCTCATGCTGCGCTCTCTCCGGTATCTTGCCGATGGAACGACGTTCAGGGACGGCTGGTTCTGGATAACGGCAGCGGTCGACTATTAAGCGAGATGAAGCAAGGCAAGGCTGAACACGGCCGTCCAACTTAGGACTTTGAAGTCTCCGCGGACGACTGCATTCCTGAGGTCATCGAAGGTCAGAAACACGAGTTCCTGATCTTCCAGATCATCGCTGACCACGTCCCGTAGTTTCGTCGCACCTCGCGCGAGAAACAAATGCGCTCGTCCGGCGCCGTGGTTTCCATCCACCGCGAACGAACCCAGGTCCTTCCACTCCACCGCCGTGAATCCCGTTTCTTCGCCAAGCTCCCGTTTCGCGGCAGCGAGAGGCGATTCGCCCTGATCGATGTATCCCCCGACCGGGGCCAGCGATACCCCCTCCACGGCGTATTTCGTCTGCCTGAAGCAGAGAAAGGTTCTGTCGTCCGTCAGCACCGCGATGTTCACATAGTCCGGAGTAATAATCCAGGGCCACTTTTCGATGGTTCTTCCGTCAGGAAGGAGTATGGCGTGGTCTTCCACCGTAAGCCATTTGCTGTGACGGTAGGCTTCCCGTCGTGAGAGGGTCTTCCAGGGTTCCATGGTGATTCTTTCTTGGGAAGTCGCTGCGTGTAGTCCTTTGCTCCCCGGTTGAGTTCCTACGGTGTCTTCAAAATGTGGAACGAGATGAACGATCGTTGGCCGTCGGCATGATAGACGCGCTGGGTTGCCTTGCGCATGGCATCCCCGTCGGCTCTGTGGGGGGAGATGAACTCTTGAGGATTGCGTTCAATCAGCGGATACCAACTGCACTGCACCTGGACCATCAATCGATGGCCGGGGAGGATGCAGTGATTGATGTCCTGCAAGGTGAACTGGATATCGGCGGGTTTCCCGGGAACCATGGGGATTGGATGAACGAACCCATCGCGAAAACGCGAAGGCATGACATCGCCGCGCAGGAGCATCTGGTATCCGGTCATCCGGTACTCTTTAGATTGCTCGTCGCTATTGGTGCTGGAATCGGGAAATACGTCAATCAGCTTTACGATCCAATCGCAGTCGGTGCCGGAGGTGCTCGCGGCAAGATGAACGTCGAGTGGGCCGACAATCGTCATGGCATGGTCGAGAGGAGGTGTCTGGTAGACGAGGACGTCCGGCCGGCATGCTGCAAAGCGCTGATCGGAAGCCATGAAGTCTCCAGCCCGCCAATTGCGGATCGCGGGATCGTAGGGGACGGGCTTGGCGGGATCGCTGACAAACTCGTCGTATCCCGAGGCCCGTGGTGATGGAGCAAACGAAAGCGTTCCTTCGCTCTCGAAATAAACAGTGCATGGCTCGGCATTGCGCGGTGGCCATGCCTGATAGGTTCGCCAGACGTTCGATCCAGTTTCGAACATCCATCGGTTCGGGGAGAACTGCGTGGCGCGATCCTTCAGGTAATGGACAAAGAAGGGAAGCTCGATGCTGTCGCGGAAAGTGCGCGCAGTCTTTTGCCCGAAAACAATGCTCCCAAGATTCTCGCCCTCCTGCCATTCCCATCCGCCGTGTTGCCAGGGTCCCATGACAAATGAGACCGACGATTGTGGATTTAACTTCAGGAGGGATTCATACGTATGGAGCGTGCCGTAGAGATCTTCAGCGTCGAACCACCCGCCGACAATGAGAACGGCCGGTGGCATGTGAACGAGATGGGGGAGGATATCGCGCGACGTCCAGTATGCGTCGTAGGTGTCGTGGACCATCATCGAGTCCCAGAACGGCATTTGACCGTCGCAGTAGCGATTGTTCAATCCCGCCGGCGTGCCAGACCGGAGAAAGAACGAATAGGCGTCCGGAGTAGGAAATGCGTAACCCGGTGGCGCTTCCGTGGTCGGATGCGAGTGAATCCTGTCGAACCCTGAAGAGAATCGAAAGTTGTCAAGGAGAAAGAATGCGCCATTATGATAGACATCATCCCCCATGAACCAATCGGCGATCGGCGCCTGCGGGGAAATCGCCTTCAACGCCGGATGGGCATTGATGGCACCTGCCGAAACATAGAATCCAGGATACGATACTCCCCACATGCCGACACGGCCATTGTTGTGCGGGATGTTCCGCACCAGCCAGTCGATCGTGTCATAAGTATCCGAACTCTCGTCGACATCGTGACTCCCGTGCTTGACCGGAATGTGCGGCCTCATGTTCACGAAAGTTCCGTCGGACATATACTGTCCCCGCACATCCTGCTCAACGAAAATGAATCCTTCCTGGACGAATCCCGGCGAAGGCCCGAGCGTGGCGGGATAGTCATTGGGCCCGTACGGACCGCTTCCATAAGGGGTTCTGATAAGGAGGATCGGATACAGCCGGGTTGTATCTCTGGGCGCATAGACAACCGTGTACAAGGTACACGAGTCGCGCATCGGGATTCTGTAGACACTTTTCGTATAGTTTTCCTGGAGTCGCACCAGGTCCTGCGCAAAGGCATAAGATGCCAGTATTGAAACGAGAAGAACAAGGTAGGCGATCAAGCGTTTCATCGAAAAACCCCTCATTTGTCGCTAAGTTCGCCATTTCCTTAGCAAATTGCGAATTTCTTTAATTTGGCTTGCGTTATTTGCAGATAATCTTTAATTACTAAAGATGGGTTGCACTTCAATCCTTTAGTCAATCCGATTCATCTTTTAGCATTCGCCATGGAAAACGACGCAAAAAACCTTTCGGATCGGTCGCTCTATGCCGGCGGAAGTGGACACCCGTCATCTCAACTCTCCGCTTCATTTCATCTCTGCGTGCATGACTTTTCCATCGAGTGTGTCTCCTGTCCCGAGTATGATGAATGTCCGTATCCGGACCGTTCGTCCTCGCTCATGTCGGTCGTAGTCCCCGCGGGTATAACACTGCTCTCTCTCCTTGCTCTCCTGACATTTATCCTTTTGATTCGTTGACTGTTGTTGTGCTGACCGTGCGATGACCTCTGATCCATTTCTCCAGCGGGTCGCCCCTATCATTTCAGTCCAGTGCCCACGGCGATGCCGATGCGGCGGCGGCAGAGCTGAATCGTTCAGCAAGACATACTCATGAGCAAATTCCGGATCATTCTGCTCGCTGCAATCCACTCTACCCTCATCACTCTGCTCCCGGCCCAATCCCTGCTCTTTCGGGACTACTCGACGCAGGATGGTCTGCCGGACAGCCGTATCGCCCCCATCATTCAAGACCGTCGCGGATACATCTGGTTCGGTGCGCAAGCCGGATTGACCCGCTACGATGGCAATGAATTCGTGACGTTCGGACAGGCCCATGATATTCCAGGCATCTTCGGGCGATCGATCATGGAAGACCGTTTCGGAGCGATTTGGTTTGCCTGTTCGGGGTTCCGGACCGGGAGTCTTACACGGTATTGGCACGATAGCGTTCTGACGATCGATCACAGCAACGGTTTGATGGGTCTGCAACCGTTCGATGTCGTGGACGGGATCGAGAATGACGTGTGGGTTGGTACCGAGGCGGGAATTGAGAGGATCCGATTTCTTGACTCGACACGAACGCGGTGGACTGTCGACACCTGGAAAGACTCAAGCCTGACGGCGTTGTACAGGAAGAGGACTGGCGTATTGTATTTTGCCGATGCGAGGGGCCTCTTTAAAGTCGTGGACGATCGTCCGGTCTGCATTTTCGCGACGGGACAAAACGACAAGCGCTGGCACGTTCGGCCATACTCATTCTTTGAACGAATGACGGGGACCTCCTCTTTGGGGGCTTCAGCGAGGCGTACATCCTTCGTCACGATACGGTGCACTGTTTCGGACCGGAGCACGGAGTCCCGAAAGGGGGGGTCTGGTGTTTTCAGGAGGATGTGGATGGCGCGCTCTATGCCGGAACGATGGTTGGACTCTATCGTCTTGCACCGTCCCGATCGAGTCTCGGGTTCTTGAAGGTTCCCTCCTTCGGCGAAGCAATCATCTACGATATGTGTCTCGATACGGAAGGGAACTTGTGGCTTGCCAGTTCCCCGGGTCTTCGTCGTCTTCTCCGCATTGCAGAAACAACCCCGTTCCGCAGAAGCGGGGAGCTGGCACGTGTCGTACCAGGGCCCCTTACGTTTGGCGGCGACGGATCGCTCTATCTCGGATCACGCAACAGCGGGATATATGTGTTGCGGGGGAAGGAACTTACGCGTATCGTTCCTCCCCAACCCTTGAGTGCGCGTACCGTCAGTGCCCTCCTCTCGCGGTCGAACGGCGATTTGTTGGCGGGACTATGGAGGGGTGGCCTTCTTCTCCGACATGCCGACCGGATGGTCGTCGTTACGGTTCGCGACGGTCTGCCATCGGACAATGTCCACGCGCTGGAAGAAGCGCGCCGGACGATCGTTGGAACGGCGGCGGGGCTGGCAACGATCGAGAGTAATGGAGTCATACGAACCGTCTGCGCGGACGCCAACAAGCCCACGGTTTTCGACGTCACGAGGGGTCGGGATGACACCATCTGGGTTGGAACCAGTGACGGCGTGAAGGTCTATCGTGACGAGCCGGACTCTCTGGTCCAGGTGGCCGCGCCTTCGTCGGTCAGCCCGCTCTCGGGGATGGATGTCTATGTGGTCTTCCGTGACGCGGACGCCCGCGTCTGGTTCGGGACGAACGGCCACGGTGCTTTCTGCAAAGTCGGAGACTCCCTTGAGCATTTCGGACGGGACGACGGATTGATCGGAGACAGAGTCTTCGCGATCGCGCAGGATTCGCTTCACCACGTATGGTTCGGCACATCTACCGGGCTCAGTTGTTATGACGGGAAGTGCATCCGAAGCCTGGGCCATGCGGAGGGCTTCGGCGAAATCGGAATGCACGGTCTTGCCGTGGAAAATGATGGCTCCCTCTGGGTGAGCGCCTATCCCGGAGTCACGCATATCGAGCCCGTTCCGTTCTACCGAAGCGATGTTCCGACGCCGTTATACCTCACGGCAACTCTTGTGGACGGCAGGCCCACGTCGTCGGGATCCGGAATTGTCCTACAACCGGACGCTGCGGTCATTTCATTCCACTTTGCAGCGCTCAGCTTTACGGACGAACGGAACGTCCGGTATCGCTACAGACTCGAGGGATTCGATCGTGAATGGTCCACCCCAACATCATTGCGTGAGGTCCGCTATACGCACCTGCCACCCGGTTCCTATACATTTGCTGTCATCGCGCGAACCGGTGACGGAGTTTGGAGCCTCCGTCCGGTACAAGAATCATTCGTGATCCTTCCTCCGGTGTGGGCCCGGTGGTGGTTCCTGAGTTCTTCCTGCCTGGTGATCATTCTGGCAATCTACGCTCTTTACCGGTACCGATTGGCGAAGCTGCTCGAACTGGAACGAACGCGGAGCAGAATCGCAATGGACCTCCACGACGATATCGGTTCCACGCTCACGCGCATTTCGGTGATGACGGAGGTGGCACGGCGGCAGAATCCGGAGAACGACACAGTTCAGGGCTATCTTCTCCGGATCGGCGACGCTTCGCGGGACCTGATTGAATCGCTTAGCGATATTGTCTGGTCGGTGGACCCTCGCCACGACACTCTGCAAGATGTCGTCCGCAGGATTGTCGAATTCGGCCAGGAAGTGTGCGAGGGCGGTGACGTCATTTTCGAGACGGATATTCATGGCTCGTTTGATTCGGTACGGCTTCCATTAGACCGTCGTCGCGACATCTACCTCTTTTTTAAGGAGGGGCTCACCAATGTTGTGCGACATTCCCGGGCGACCCATGCAAGGCTCAGACTCCGGCCCACGCGCCGTGGCGCAGTTCTTGAACTTCTTGACGACGGGATCGGACTACCCCCTGAACCGGATACGTCGCGCCATGGTCTCACCAGTCTGCGGGAAAGAGGTCAAAGGGCGGGAATTGGGTGCTCAATCGAAAGCACCCCGGGGAAAGGAACGAGAATTTCCCTGGAAGTCAAAACAGCATGAATGTGCGGTTGTGAAGGGTCGCCCCCCAGCGTATATTGACTGCTATGGGAAAAGCAGAGGCAATTCGCGTCGCCCTGATCGAAGATGAGAAGGAAGTCCGCCAGGGACTGTCTTATATCCTCAACCATACCGAAGGATATGCATGCGTCGGCGATTTCCGCACGTATGAAGACGCTTTCGCCCTTCTCACGGAGCCGCCCGATGTGCTGCTTTCCGATATCGGCCTTCCCGGAGTATCCGGCATCGAGGGAGCAAGGGCGTTCAAGGAGCGGTTCCCATCGACAGCGATCGTGATGCTTACCGTTTACCGGGATGACGACCGGATCTTTCGATCGATCTGGGCTGGTGCCACCGGGTACATTCTGAAGAAAGAACCCCCCGGGAGGATCCTCGAAGCCATTCGGGAGGTTCATGCAGGTGGGGCGAGCATGTCGTCCGAAACGGCGCGGCAGGTCCTGGAGGCTTTTCGAAAGGTGATTCCTGACCCCGCGGAGCCGCACGTCCTCACCAAGCGCGAGGAGGAAATCCTCCACGAAATCATTCAAGGGAACAGCTACAATACCATCGCCGATCACCTGTTCTTGAGCGTTCATACGGTCCGATTCCATATCCGAAGCATCTACGAAAAGCTCCACGTCCATTCAAAGTCCCAGGCCGTTGCAAAAGCGCTGAAGGGTAAGATCGTGTAGCAACGGCGAATCCTTCCCCGCACAGATGTGCGGGTCTTCCAATCTCCTTCACGTCCACTCTCCTCAAATCCACCTGTTTGTGCTGTTGTCCGCACGGTCGCTGTCCCTTATATTGTTCCCCGGTCTTGAAGAAATATCCCCGGGAAAAAGAGCATGGGCCAATTACGATCACTCTGCATTTGCATCCCGGCAATCGCTCTTCTTCCGATTTCTTCGGCAGCGCAGGAAGTCAACAACTACCGGGTCTTCACGATAACGCTGAACACGTCGGCACCCACTCGCCTCGCGATCGATCGCGGTCGGCTCGCCTGGAGCGATTCGGACCGTACTACCGGAATGCATTTTGTGAAATATTTTTCCGGCGCGGACATCGTAACCTTGGACTCGGAACTCTCCGCGGTCACGCTCGCGCTCGGCCGGGACCATGTTGTCTGGAATACTTCAGGCGAAATCGCGAAGGCGTATGATCTGCGGACGGGAACGACCGACCTGCTCGGGGAATCGTACAATCCCGACGCGGTCCAGCCGATTTGCGCGGACGCTGGACGTGCCGTGTACGCCCGCCGAAAAGTCGGGACGGGTTCGACCATCGTGCTCCATCGGTTTGTCGACGGTATGGATACAATGCTGAGCGGCGCGACATGGAACACCGAGCCGAGCGTCGACCAGGGAGAAGTCGCCTGGGTGGCTTCCGATTCGGAGGCGAAGACAGCGTCGTCGACCATTCTCTTCTTTGACGGGCGATCGACTTCGATCATCAGCGGCACCGCTCGCGGACGAGGCCGGTGGCCCTGCGTTCGTGATGGGCAGGTGGTGTGGCGCGAGGTAGACTCGTCTGGTGCGAGCGTGATGTGCTATACAGGGGATTCGCTCATTACCCTCGCACGCTGGCGTGGGTCGGACAGCGTTCTCACGGGATACGATCTCAGCGATGGCGTAGCGATTGCGGGAGTGACGGACACGGCCAGGTCCGCCGGGATCATCCGGATCTACACTGCGGAACAGAAGTCAATGACGACACTGTCCGATTCGAACGGGGTATGGAGTCCGCACATCAGCAACGGGCTCGTGGTCTGGCAGTCAGGCACCGGTCCGGACCGGCGGATTCGCTCATACGACGTTCATTATGCATCCTTTGCCGACGTGACGACCGGGGAGAATCCCGTTCTTGATCATGACATAATCGCCTGGACGTACGGCGATGCCGTTGAGCTGCGTCGGTTTGTTTCTTACCGTCAGTTGACAACGGATGGCATGAACGGCTGGGAACAAACGAAGTTCAAGACCATCGACAGCAACCGGGTCATCTGGGGGAATTTTTCGAATGCTCTTCACATGCGCATGTTTGCGTGGGATGGGAATGCGGTGAACCGGTTGAGCGATTCCACCGGAACGCGGGATCTCGTCATGGCGAATGACGGATATGCGATCTGGAGGCTCGATGCCGACTCGTTGTTCTATTCGGATTGGTCTCACCCCCCTGTAAAATTCCTCGACAGCGTTCAGGCCGAGAATCCGTATACGGCAGGCGGGTCCATCAGTTTCTTCGGGGTGAAACTCAATCAGAACGATCCAGTGAAATATCCCTGGTTGTTCGACATCCCGCATCAGCGCCTAACGCAACTGAGTACGGACAGCAGCAACGTCGGAAATGTCCTCTGCGATGGTGATACTGCCTGTTGGGAGAACCTGGGTTCGAATCAATTGTTGCTTCACGTGGGCGGGACAACGACAGTCATCAGTGATTCAGCGATCTCAGGGGATTATGTATTCCGTCGCGGCATCATCGCATGGACAGAGGTCCGTGACGGGGTCGCACAGGTATTTGTCCATGATGTGTCACGGACTGTGACCAGTCAACTGACGACAGGGGGAGGGGACAAATACCGTCCGTTGACGGATGGAACGGCGATTGCCTGGTTCGAGAACCCGGTGATCAGCGCAACCTTTGTGGACGCCGATCTCGTCTACCTGGATCAAATCGGCGGCGTACCCTGCAGACTTCATCATGTCCCGTATCGCACGACGTCCTGGAAATGGATGAGCGACGGGAAGATTGCATGGGTTGCGGACAATAATCCTGTTGTTTTCGACGGGGCGGTAATCAGCCCACTCTATGATGGGTCGGGGTATCTTCTGAATGACGCTCATGTGGACAAGGGGTTCGTCGAATGGCGGAAAATGCAGTCTCCGCCTGCCGCTGACAGCGGCGACATCTTTCTTGGAACCCTTCAACCTCATGTGGCCTTCGACGCGGGGAACATTGCCGGTCCCGTGCCGTTGGCGACCGCATTTGTGAACAGGTCCTGGGAAGATGTACGGTCGTATTTGTGGGACTTCGGGGATGGGAGCACCAGCATGGAGGAGAATCCATCGCATCTCTATCTTCAGCAAGGAAGGTACAGTGTAACCCTCACCGTGTCAGGAATGTCCTCGCAGATCTCTGAAAGAAAATACTCCCTTGTTCATGCAATGTCGGCAACAGGAGTGCCGGGGACGCCCCCGGCCACGCCGATCGAAACGAAGCTCTTTCAGAACTATCCGAACCCGTTCAATCCCACAACAGTCGTCAGTGGACAGCTGACAGCTGACAGTTGGATGAAGCTGGAGGTATTTGACGCGTTAGGATCGAAGATCACAACTTTGGCGGACGGAAGAATGCATGCGGGGGGATTTTCGTTTGTGTTTGATGGGCATGGTCTCGCGACCGGGGTATATTTCTATCGACTTGAGGCCGGTAAATATTCCGCGACGAAAGCGATGCTGCTAATCAGATAGCCCAAACGGAGAGAAGTCCATGCGTCGCGCGCCTATCCGTTGTCTTCTGATTGTCTCCATCTTCACCTGCTCGTTGAATTTACCGGCCCAGGAGAATAGTCGTCATTGCCCCACAGACACCCGTTCCTGCAGTTTCGATTACGCGGACGGGGCCATTGGTTTCGTGGAGGAAAGGGGACCATCACATACAAAATCGTTTTTCAGCGAGCACACTTCCCGGATCAAACGCGCACCAAACGACCACTCTTGTCGTGACAACAGTGAACGATACCGGGGCAGGAACCCTGCGTCAGGCAATCATGGACGCTGACAGCATCCCCGGGGTGGACGTGATCATGTTCAATATCCCGGGCAACGGCGTCCACACCATCGCGCCGATCCTCAAGCTTCCGAACATTACGGATCCCGTTCTCATCGACGGAACATCTCAGCCGGGTTTCAACGGCACTCCGATCATTGAACTCTCCGGGGTCAACCTCGGCGCATACGATATGCTCGATGTCTTCGTAAACGAGTGCGTCATCAAAGGTCTTGCTATTGACCGCGTTCCCGCAGGATCGGGGATTGTCCTGTATGGTGACGACAATACCGTCGCCGGCAATTACTTCGGGTTGGATCCGTCAGGATCGTCCACGAACGCCATCGCGTACAACGGAGTCGTAGTTTTCGGACTGGGCAATCGTGTCGGAGGGACGCTTACGGAAAACCGGAACTATTTCGCAGGGATTGGCTCACCGGCGATCGCGCTCAGCGGGACGACCGCAACAGGGAATTCGGTGGAAGGTAATTACATCGGAACCGATGTAGCGGGCACCAACAAGCTTGGCACCCGGAGCGAAGGGGTCATCCTCAAAGGCGGACCATGGCACAATGTCATCGGAGGCATCAGCACGGGGTCGCGCAATGTCATCGCCGGTTCGATGCAGGCCTCGGGCATCAGCATCGTCGGACCGATGTCGAACGGGAACGTGATTTTGGGAAATCTCATTGGTACCGATGCCACCGGGATCCGATCATTCGGCAATCATGGGAACGGTATCTTCCTCACATCGGCGGACTCCACATCGATCGGCGGCTTGGAAATTGGATCCGGGAATGTCATCAGCGGAAATGGTTCACCCGGGATCTTCATCGATAGCGCTGCTCGCCGCACGCAAATCATCGGCAACAACATCGGCGTCGGGATTGACGGGCTTACCCCCATTCCGAACAGCAAAGGGATCGTTATCAACGGGTCGCCGGAAAACCTTGTTGAAGGAAATGCCGTTTCCGGGAACGTCCTCCACGGGATTGAGATTCGTGGTCCCGGCGCGATCAATAATGTCATTAGAACCAATGCAGTCGGAGTGGAACCGGTCTCGGGGACGCTCATTGGGAACAATGGTCATGGGATCCTTCTCAACGCTTCGAGTACGACAATCGGCGGACCAAAAGCAGGCGACGGGAATACGATTGCCGGCAATTTCGGAGCCGGCGTTTCAGTGGAAAGCGGCAACGATAACACGATCAGCACAAATTCGATATACTCCAACGATGGACTCGGTATCGAGCTTGCTCCCGGAGGAGTGAACCCGAACGATTCGCTTGACACCGACACCGGTGCAAACGCCATGCAGAATTATCCCGTGTTGGATTCCCTCAGAAGATTCCCTCAATACACGGAGGTGTTTGGTTACCTCATAACCTCACCCTCGCGATCCTATCGGGTGGAGTTCTTTGCCGACTCCGTAGGCGACGCCACAGGGTATGGGCAGGGAATGCGGTACCTCGGTAGTGCTCAACTTCAAACCGGCCCCCCAGGCACCAACACTTTCGAAGTCAGTCTGCCGGCGGTCGTGTCCCCGTCGGAGGCGGTGACGTCGACCGCCACGGACGATTCTGGAAATACTTCTGAATTTTCGAAAGAGATAGGCAAGAGAATTCTGGTGGAGCAACCGGAGCACGGAGTTCTATGGATCGTCGGCGAGCAGGACACCATCATGTGGAAGCGGTCGGACACGGGCGGCGTCGATATCGCGTACAGCGTCGACGACGGCAAGTCGTACAAGCAAATTGCACTGGGTGTCCTGAGTGACAGGAGCGAATATGTTTGGAGGGTTCCACGGGAATTCTCTGCAAAATGCCGGGTGCGGGTGCGTGACCCGAGAGACACCATGCTCGATGGAACCAGCGACCGTTTCAAAATCAAAGGGTGGATCCTCACGAAATACGCTCCCGACAGCTCCTTTATCCCATTCCGCCCCGATCTCGATGCGTGGAACTTTCGGAATGATTCGGTTCACCTGTGGCCACAGAACTGGTTTTCGCGTTTCGACTACGCAGACAGCCTTGACCCGTACACGGGAGCAGGCTATCCGCTTCTCTTGCCGTATTTTCTCCTGGCGAATCCGCCGGACTTTCCCGACTGGCCGCTCTTCGTCTATACGTTCGGCGCCAATGCCTGTTATCATAATCAGTTCTCGAATCCCCCGATCTACAAACTGAAGACAGTGCTTCTCTGGGGCCTGCTGAAGTCGCGATGGGCCGGGTCGTGTCACGGTCTCGCGATTACCAGTTTGCTTGCCTTCGACAATCCGACGCTGTTTCAGATGTTCGCGGGTCTCGGTCCTTTCTCCTCGTTGCAGCAGGTCGGTTTGACCGACCATGTGCGAGAGGTCATCAATTCGGTTTTTCTTGGCCAGTTCAGCACCATTGCAAAGGCGAATGAATGGCATTCCGACAAAGATCCCCCTTCCGTGGCACTCGCACACATCAAGACCATGTTCGATTCGGATACCCGGGACGACCGCGCGATTGCGTTCGGCTACAGTTCAGGCCCGCTTTCGAAGTGGGAGGGGCATGCAGTTGTTCCCTATAAGATTGAACGGGATGCCATCGACCCGACGATTCAATACATCTACGTGTATGACAACAACTTCCCAGGCGACACAACTGCCCGGTTCGTGGTCAACACGGCATCGGACACGTGGACCTATCCCCGCTATGGCTGGTCCGGATCAGATGACATGTATCTGACCGATCCATCGAGCGGCTATCTCGCTCAGCCGGTGTTCTTTCTGAAGTCACGGCAAGTTGCTTCGAACCGGGGATCGGCGGCAGGCAACGGGCGCCTCGAGGTCTATGCGCCGCAAAGTGACAGGTTTCTCATTACGAATACTGCGGGCGACATGATCGGTTGGGACAACACCGGATTCGTTAATACGATGGCCTCCGCGAATCTCGTCCGGCCACTGGTACGCCCGGCCCGGACTGCGCTCGCTTACGATTTGCCGCCGGGAAGTTATTCTATTGAGGGCGCTGTCTATGCAGATACGAACTGTACTATTGGCGTGGTGACTGACTCGACGATTTACGAATACGAACGATCGGGAGGGCCTGCCGGCACCGCGGATCACCTCTCGTTTGAGAGCGGGCTGTCCATTCGTAACGAGAATCCCTCAGCCTGCCGTCTCCGGTTGACCGGCCTTGCCTCCCAATCTGACCAAGAGACCTTGTGTCAGATTTCCGGACTAGTCGCCGATTCGGGAGACTCGGTCAGACTGGCAATCCGGGGAGATGGTTCCATCGATCTCGTGAACGCCGGTGCCCCGCAATCACTCGATTTACAACTCATCAGTGTAATGCAAAATGTCATGGGAGTCTTCAAGCACTCGAATGTACAGCTTTCAGGGGCGTCTTCGGCGAAGTTTGCTCCGGTCTGGCAAGATCTTCAGCATTCACCTGTAAAAGTCCTCCTCGATCATGGAATGCATGGCAGTTTTGATGATTCCGTGAGTCTTGACAACCAGGTCACTTCGATCCCGACCGAAAAAAACGGACCGCCGACGCCTCAGGAGTTCGCTCTCTGGCAGAATTACCCAAACCCGTTCAATCCGACGACAGTCATCAGCGGACAGTGGACAGCGGACAGTCAGGTGCGGCTTGAGGTGTATGATCTCCTCGGAAGTAAGGTGGCGACTCTCGCGAACGGTCGGTATCCAGCAGGCAAGTACTCCTTCACCTTCAGCGCGAACGGGCTGTCGAGCGGTGTCTATTTCTATCGATTGACCGCGGGCTGTTTCACGGCGACTCGTTCCATGATTGTCATAAAATGAGGTCACGATTTCCACCGCAGCGTGCATGAAGACGCTCCTCCTGGTCATCGTCGGTGCAGGACTCTGTGTCTGGTCAGGCCGCGCGACCGCGCAGGCCTGGGTTCAAACCAACGGACCCTACGGCGGAAACATACGGTATTGCGCGTCGGACAGCGAAGGCACTGCATTCGCGGTCTCCTATCCTGACTATGGTTTCATTGCCCTCTACCGATCGGGCAACGGGGGAAGGACATGGACGCATGTCGACATGGCGCCGCCTGCGGTATTTGCCGGCCCTGTGTTTTGCGCCGGGGGAGGGGTGGTCCTTGTGGCCGCGGCCGATGCAATTCATCAGCCTTCCATCGCGCGTTCCTCCGATGACGGGGCAAGCTGGATATTTGTCTCCAGTACGATCCTTCCGTCTGCGTTTGCAGCCGACTCGGCAGGCAATCTTCTCTGCACTTCTTCCGCCACGTTCGGGGAGAGGGGCATTTTTCGCTCGACCGATTGGGGCGTTCACTGGACGTCGATATCCTCGGACATACCGGTCCTGAGCCTGGCATCGATCGCTTGTGGGAAGAACGGAGAGATACTTGTCGGCAGCAACTCCTCGGCGTCGAATTCCGGGGCGGTATTTCGATCCACGAACAGCGGGGGGCACTGGGATGAGGTCCTGTCGGATGCCGGAGGAACGGTCGGGGCGTTGTGCATCACGGACTCCGGGACCATTCTTGCAGGAACGATGGGCGGGGGGATCTTTCGATCGACAGATGACGGGGATTCGTGGGGAAGCGTCAACGACGGCCTCATACGTCCGATAGTGAACTGCCTGGTGGTGACCAGGGGCGGGGACGTTCTGGCCGGAACATCGGACGGGATCTTTCGGTCGACGAACGACGGCATGACCTGGAGCCTTTCCAGTTCGGGCATCGCGAACTTCACAATCCAATCAATCGCGACAGGACCGCAAGGTCTTCTGCTTGCCGGCACCGGCATGACGGTTTATTGCTCGACGGATGACGGGGGGACCTGGAAGGAATCCGCTACCGGGATCGCCGGCACCTCGTGCATCGCCCTAACGGCAAACTCAGCCGGGACCATGCTTGTCGGGACGAGCAATGTGGGGGGAGTGTTTCGTTCGACCGATCGTGGACAGACGTGGATATCTACAGCTTCGGGCGGCCTCCTGAACAAGCGGGTCCGTTGTGTTGGAAGCGGACCGAACGGCTCGCTGTTTGTCGGAGCAACAGCAGACTCGGACGGGGTCGCGATGTACCGTTCAACCGATCAGGGGATTGCCTGGGACGCTGCAAGTCCTCGACTTCCCGGACATTCAGCGCTTTGTTTTGCATCCGGGCCGGGAGGCGAAATAGTATTTGGAACGTCGTCGGGAGACTCCGGGCAAGGACTCTTTCGATCTACGGACATCGGAGGGACGTGGCAGACGCTCCACACAAGGTTGTCCAATGTGAATTTTGAATCCTTGACCATCACTCCAACTGGAACAATCTATGCGGGGTTGTATGGAGACGTCATTGTCTCGACCGATACCGGAGAAACCTGGGGTGATATGTCGAGTGGTCTGGCGTATGCGCCGGTAAATTGGCTGGCGTCAGATTCTACCGGGACAATCATCGCAGCGCAGAATCAGTTCGGGGCTTATTTCCTCTCGGGGGGGCAATGGTTGTTGCGTGATCGCGGAGTACCGGTGTATGACGAAGGATCGATGTTGTGTGTGATATTTGATAGCGCGGGAAACGAGTACGCCGGATCCGGAGGCCACGGCGTCTACACCGGTAGGGGAATCTGGACACCGATGAATGCAGGTCTGACGGACTCGACGGTCCTCGCACTTTGTGCAGGCTCGGGAAACGTTCTCTATGCTGCCACGGGGACATCGGGTGTTTTCCGTTTCTGCGCGGACACGGCAACGTCGATCGAACGCAAACAAGCGACTTCCCCAAACGACTTCCGGCTCGACCAGAACTACCCGAACCCGTTCAATCCGACGACAGTGATCAGCGGACAGTGGACAGTGACCAGTGATGTTCATCTGCTTGTCTATGACATCGTCGGCCGTCAGGTGGCGGTGCTGGCAAGCGGACAATATCCGGCAGGGAAGTACACATTTGGTTTCAACGGAACGGGGCTGGCGAGCGGAGTGTACTTCTATCGACTGACGGCGGGAAGCAATTCATCCACGATGAAAATGGTATTGATGAAGTGACTTGAAAGAGAAAGGATTTTTCTCTCCAGGGATTGTCGTAGCGGGAATGCCTTTGGCAGAACCCCTACTAATACAAGCGCGAAGGTTTCCACGTCTGAAGTGCTAAAGGCTCGTGGTCTTCGGGCTTTTCACCACAGCGCTGCGTCCTAAATTGAAAATTGGCAGTTCCGAATTCCCAAGTGGGAACTCCAAACTGCCAATTTCCAATTCGTCCTTTGCTCCCCCTCTCCCCATCCCCCCTTCCTTCTTTTGTGCGCCCAGAGGGATTTGAACCCCCACTGTCAGTTCCGAAGACTGAAGTGCTATCCATTACACCATGGGCGCGAAACATGTCAGTATAGGGAAAACCACTTCTCCATGCAAGTACGTGAATTTCCTGTCCTCCACTCCAGAAGTTCTCTTCGCCAGTCGTTCCTCTCAGTCTTTACTTGCCTCCGTTTGATCCTGCTTCAGCGACCCGGGACTCTCTGTTTTCACAACTGATATCCTTGCAACGGTTCACGGTCGCGACGTCGGCAGAACGGCGTAAGGTGCCAGCGATATCTCGTTCATATGCATTTCCGCTCGTTTTCCGAGCTTTTCCCTCGTTGGATTTTCTCCAAATCCTCTCCCTCCACGAGTATATACAGTAGAGATCGAATAGAACCCGACGGGGTATCTCTCCCCTGGCGGTTTTGATTTGTCTCCTCGATCTCTCTTTGCACACGTAGCCGCTTCGGCCTTATCCCGGATTCCTCCTGAGTCAATGCCCGGTGGCGGGAACATCGTATCCCTCAAGGAAGGTCACTGAGCAATGCCAACACTGCATGCAAACGAAATGTCCAGGGCATCAACGAGTACGACGTTGCCCTTGCGGAATCCCGCACCATCACGGAAGATTGCCCGACGGTCGACACTTGAACCCTTACTGCCACCGATCCGTGATGTCCTCCTCCGGGGCCTCCGCCCGCAGGCGGCCCGCGGAGAAATCAAGGAGCTCGTCAATCTTTGCCACAAGGTCGCGATTGCGTACCTGCGCCCCAAAGCAATGATGTATCGACGAATCATGAATGGTCTGACCCCTGAAGAGGTCTCTTTGGATGCGATCGCCGACCTGTTCGAGCAGCGGCGTGGAGCAGGATTCCCGAAACTCTCGCATTGGCTGAACCGCAACAGCTCCATTGACCAGTTGACCGACGACGCACTCTGGGTGGAGTTCCGGAGAATCATTTTCGGAGCGGTCAATCAGCACATTTATCGGTTGTTTCATGACGCCGACCCCGCTCTGTCGCGACTGATCAGGAACATCAAACTCGCCCTGCGAACTCGTCCAGGCCTTCAACTGCAGGAGAGTGGCGGTTCCACGGTGATCGCGCTGAGAAATCGCTGTGACGAACGGAAACCCTTGCCCGAATTGCTCCCGGAGTTTTTGGAAGCCGAATGCCAGGCACGTCTTTCGTCTCCGAAAACGCTCAAGGTCACGCTGGACGCCTTGGAGTCGGTTCTTCGCGAGGAAACCGGGTACCGAGATGCGGTGTCTCTCAACGCCGTTGCATTAATGGTTCTCACACGAACGACAGCACCTCCTATCGCGGAACACATCGGACCACCCTTTGAGGACATTACCGAGGAAGAGATCCTTCAGATGATTGACCGAACGATCCATCGGCTTCGACCTGCAGCGGTGAAAACGTACCTTGAGACATCCAAGATGAATGGTGCCCTCCTTGAATCCCATCTCCGCGCACTTCGGGATATTTTCGTGAGTGCGATAGCGCCGGGAGAAGATGGCCCGTCAACATTTCTGCATGCTCTCCAAAACCATGTCCCGGGCATGAGCGAGCATCAATATCAGGTGAGAGATAAACGGATTCTGGAGTATCTGGCGAAGCAAGCGAGGCGGGAACTCAAAATAATGGTCATGAAAGACCTTGGAATTTCTGCGAGGTCGTAGATTGCGACGATAGTAGGAAGAGGAAGGGACCGAAAGGAGGCAATCAAACGGCAACGATACTCCGACAACACTACACGGAAGAACAGCTCGATCTGCTTGCCAGACGCGGATTGGGTATCCAGGCGAGGCAGCATCTTCGGACCTGCTTCCGCTGTAGAACAATGAGTGCGTTCCTAATGAGATTTTATCGTAGCCTGGGAAGAGAGTTGAAAGCACCGCCGCACCACAGAGTCGATGAATTCGTCGATGGAGCAAGATCGGGAAGGAAGAGCGGCTGACTTATCCCCGCGAGACCGCCAACCCCGGAGCGTCCACCTGAGATCCCTCAGGAAAACAACATTCCATCGATCACCGCTCCTTGATTCTTTCCGCACTGTTTGGTATCCTGATCCGGTAGAAGCCACCATTCTTGGGCTCCTACTCTTTCCTGTTTACCCTGGCATCTGCCTTCAAGCGCGGCAGTCGTGCTCCGCGCAGTTCGTTGGGTTTCTTCCGACCGTTGTAGCCCTTCCTGACAACCCCGGGAGAACACCGTGCCGATTGGGGCGACAGTCCGGTTTTTGCTCCGGTCAGCTGTCGCGTCATGCCAGGGACCGATGACTTTCTCGAGGAGTGATCGACCGCCGTACGGCAGCACGCCAATTCTTGCCGGGTACCGACGAAATCCTTTGTTCTTCCCCCGTTCTCTGCTGCCGGATGCCAGACGCCACGAGAGGCAACCCTCGTCCCGGGCTTCGTGGTTTGCTCCCGGCATCCAACGAACGATAGCTCAACAAACAGCATTGGAGGGCCTTACGATGGAGTTCCCGAACACCGCTGCACCCGTGGATCAAGCGGGTCCTCTGACCAGGAGTCAGCTCAGATCCAGGCCAGCCGTCGGACTTCTGTGGATCTTTTTTCTTCTTGTCGGCCTCGGCACTCTCTGCTATTTCATTCTTCTTCAGTTTCCATCCATCGAACGGCATTTCCCCGGGGGAAATGTGCCCGCCGTTGCGGCATCCGGAATCATCCTCGTGTTCGTGCTGAGAGTGATCGATTCCGTCATGGAAGGGAAGCTGTTCCTGCTCCTGGCCAGGATCCTCTTCTGGGGATTTCCGACAGTGGTCGGGACAGCGAAGACGCTCCCCCTCTGGTACGAATTCGACCGTCTCCAGAGAGTGCCGCCCGACGAGCTGACCGAAAAGCAAAAGGAGCGTTTAGCCTATCTCGACAATCATCTTCTCGGCCACTACATTCAGCACGGATTCGAAGCCGACCTGAAATACAAACGGCCCTTCTCCAGCTGGATGGTGGCGGAGGTGGTTCCGCACTACGAGAACAACGTCGAAGCGCTGGCGTATTTCGGAGCGGCGTTCCTCATTGTGGTCGTCGGCCTGCGCGGCATCAACTACATCACCAAAGACAATCCTGAACCGATCATCCTCAGTCTCTTCGTCGAATTCTCGATTATCGGACTGCTCGGCCTTCTCAAGTTCTTTAAGCCGGAGCGATCCGACATTGGCGAAGGAGGCCTCCCGACAATACCCTCCATGAACGATCTCTTGAAGTTGCGTGCAACGGTCGAGAAGCTTCTGAATGATCATCAACGACTTTCCACGGACGTGACCTCCATTGACAAGGGGTTACAGGATCTGCGCGGGGGGCTCGATCGCATCGGCGGATCGAAGCGCTCATGAAAAGGTCTCGAAGGATCGATTCGCAATGTAAGGATTGACGGTTATGAAAATCGGCATCTATTTCCTGTTCTACGTGGCGATGATCCTCGAGCTTCTCACGTTCATCGTCGAACGGGATGAGGCGATCGAGAACGCGTCATCCAAGGGGCGCGACCTGGACACCCTCGCCCAGAATCTCGCCGTCGAATATTCCCGGCCGCTCGTTCTCCATGCCCATAGTCCATCGGCGGTGCCGGGCTCAATGTCTACCGGGAATCAACCTGCGGAAATGAAGGCCTATGTGGCGATCAGCAACCTCTGGTCCTCGGCCGAAAAAGATTCATTGGATCTCACCGTGATTCGCGTCGCGGGTGTGGGCGGCAGGTCCCGCGACACTTCGCAATTGCGGCGGGGCGAGGGCGGTCGATCGATCGGGAGGGATAGTGTGTTCATGGACCCGAAGACCTTTGGATTCTTCTACCTCCGGCGCCAATCGCGGGATGTTGCTTCTGCGTTCAACGATACGGTCTTCGTGCAATGTGCGACCGTCCGGTGTCCCCCGTTGAACTATCCGGACTCGTTGAAGGGGATGCTGCTGACGAAGCTCCGGGAAGAATCCGGCCTGGGCAAATCCCTGAGCGTCAAGAGCAATATCGAATTCATCAACTTCCGTTCAACAGGAACCCGACATCACGTGGAATGATCCATGGCGCTCACGAATCGCAACGACGCTCTTCTTCCCGCCCCGAGGTCAACGATGGTCCGCGCTCTGTCGTTCTCTCTTGCGTTCTGCCTTCTGGTTGTCGCCGAGACGGGCACCGCACAGAAGAGCCGGCCGGTTTTCCAGGACAGCATCGACGTCATCGTCGGCACACCTGTTACTGCCAAAGACCGTCTTCGGAGCTGGAGCTCCAGCTTTAACGCACTTTGGTATCAGGTTTCCGTGTTCCGCGATCCGAGTTTCCAGGATCAGGTGAGTACCAGCACGTGGGAACGCGACAAATCCTACCAGAGCGACCCCGGAGCATACAACATCATCATCGTCGATACCTTGCACGATGCAGGCAAATTCTATCTCCGGCGCGTTGCCCGGGGTCCGGATGAAATCGGCGAGTTCCAGGAAGCGTCCGCCTACTGGATCCTCAACGTTCACTGGCCTTCGCTCGCAACCACGCCGCGTACGGCATTTGTGTTCGGCCAGTCCGCGGTCCTGAACTTCGCCGCAGGGCATCTCAACTACGCCAACTATGGCTATCGGGTCTCCCGGGCCAGCGATGGAGTCCAGGTCTTTTCCGGTACCGGGTCGGTGGTGCGGATCGATTCTCTCTGGGGAATCGATGAGGATCTCCAGGATACGGCATACGTTGTTGAGGGTCTGTATGCGGGGAGTCCATTCCGCTACCGCAACGAGTCTACCGATGTCATCGAACAATCATCATGGCACATCAGCGTGGCAATCCCGGCGGTCCCCACCGGCGTTTCGCTCTGGGTGCCGGCGGCAAAACCAGGCGATCGGTTGAACCTCCTCGATGTCTCTCCACAGATCGGTTGGTTGACGAGCCGGCAGTTCCGGTTCATTTTCGAGACCCCTATCGGTACAAGTTCCATCTACGTCAGACCAAGGACCACGCAGCAGATCGTCCGGAGCACCCCGCAGGAGTTCCTTCTCCCCGGTAATCCTGTCACCTGGACGAACGTCGGGGATTGGAGAATCGCCACGATCAATGTGAACCCGGCCTTTCTGCGGGGATATTCCGCGAAAACCCCCGCCACTGTTTCTCTTACGATCGAGTTCAGAGATCAGTGGGGTCAGCAATTCCGGCAGGCTTATGCCGCCAAGGTATTCTCTTCGGAGTATGAGAAATGAGAACTACGCTCCGTCTTATTCGCCTGATTGTCGCTGCAGTGCTTATTCTTCTGCCGCGATCAACATCGTCGCAATCGTTCGACTGGGTCTTTTCTCAAATCAAGGAGAAGATCATTCTCGACCCGGGCTATACGCGGCTCTGGAGCACGGATACGCTGCAGAAGTCCGGCGCACGGATTGCGCCGGCGGGGACCCTGAAACGCGCCGATGGGAGCGATTTCGTGTTCCAGAAGAGTCATACGAACCCGCAAGGAACGGTTTCGCACGACTATACCTACACGCTCATCTATCTCGCGGAGAAGTATCGGTCCGTGTTTCGCCCTCTCCTGATAAAACAGATGGAAGAGGTAAGTCAGGTTGTCCGATCACGCTACGGATCCGGGGACTCCACCCTCAGCAATGAAGTTTATGTGAGCTATTATACACCGGAGGATTTTCATGCTCTGAACAAATCAGATCCTGCAACCTACGGCAAAATCCTCCGATTGATCGCATCGAAACCGGGCTATCCCCTCTGGGAGCATGTTCTCCAGACGACCAACGATCCCAAGATCTCTGTGGGGAATAGCGACTACCGGTGGTATGCGGAAGTCAACAGCGGCTATCCTTTCGGTCCCCCGCCGCGCGAACAGATCTCTCTCGACATCTCCCCCTATCAGGTCAATTTCTCCGATGCGCTGTTCAGCGAAAAGGAATCATTCGGTGTCAAGGGATTCGGCCTCGAGGCGGGCTTCGGGAGCAGGGTTCTCAACATGCTTGCCTACCAATCGCCGATTGTCTCCTGGGGAGGAAGACTTCTGATTTTCTTCCAGGGGGATTGGAGCAACCTCGATAGCGCGGGGTTCCTTGACATGCGCATCCTCGGTCGTTCCAAAGTGAATACCGAGAAGTTCATCGTGAATTCGAGGCTGTATGCCGCAGACCCCGTCTTCTCCCTTGATCCGCCGAGAATGAATGTTCAACCCGGGTTCGCAATGGAGCTGGCAATCGGCACACGGTTTTTTGACGGCCGCCTTCCGTTTGTGACCTTCTACTTCGGTGGCGGTTCGAAGGATTTCTCCAATCCGATGATTACCTATGACCGCGGCAGCGAACAGCGGGCGTACTTCAGCACGACACAACTCGAGAGTTACCTCAGTTACTTTTGGAAGATGGACCAGCGTGGATACAACAGGATGCGACTCGATCTCGGGATCGGATCGCACGATGTCTGGGACGTCGTGTATGATTCGTTGCACCACGTGCTGGGATCGACGGAGATGCAGGGAACAAAGAACTTCCAGGTCCTTCTGGGGTTGGACTATTCGCACGATGCAAGCGATGAGCCGACACGAGATCAACCGCTGACAGAATTTGGCACACGCCTCCGCTTTTTTGAGAATCGACTCACCGTCAATCCCTGGATCAAAGTGTTCAGGAGCGGCAGTCATGAAGTTCGGCTTGAGTTTTCCGCCATCACCGCTCCCCTCGGGCGCTCGCTCTATCCCTGGGAGGCGGAAAAGGGGAGTATGATGATTCTGAGGTACCGGTATGGGCTTTAGCGTGCAGCAGGACGTTGAGACTGTGAGACCCTGGGACGGGAGGACCACACACTCCTGCCTTTGTTCTACATCTTGACGACACTGGACACCGGTCGCAAACCACTGGTCGCGTTCATTCAGACAACCTCGGTAATGCAATGAAAAATCACTTGATCGTCCTTGCCGTGATGATCGGACTTTTTTCGACTTCAGCCTTTGCGCAACAGTCTGACACTCTGACCATTGACGACTATGTCTCGATCTACAAGAGCCTTGAGAAGAAGACGGACATGTTCGCGAAGGAGCAGTGGACCATACGGGACCAGCGGCTGATCAGCGAGGTCCTCTTCGAGCTGGTGAACTTCCAGGGAGAAGGGGATCGGGAACTGATCCGGATCCGGCAGGAGAGCGGATCGTTCGTCCGGAAGAACGGTGAAGGGCTTCTTCGGATCGAATGCCGGAAACGATCGCACGACGATGAAATTGAACGGATGGACTTCTTTGAGATGGGGAACAACACGCAGCCGATCGCATCACTTTCGGATTATGCCTACATCCGGACCCTTCTCGGACCGGCAACGTACGCAAAAGTGAGGAGCAATCCGACGACGCATTTCGACTCCCATCAGGGCGAATCCTGCGACCTGTACTTCCATGCAATGAATCCGGAAATGATGCTCTGGTCGACCCTGCCCGACAGTTCCCATGTTTACCGGCTCTCCGCCTTCGGCCGGATGGGGGATGATTATTTGGATCTGCCGTTCTGGTTTCAGGGAACGGTGGTGGCAGGAATGCGGCTCGCATACATCGACAACACCTCAATCCTGGAACTCGACCGGGATTACACGCTGTACAGCCTTTCTGTCGGAGCGGAATTGCCGGCGAATTTCTCCGTGATGGGGTGGGAGAACCAGCCCACGAATTCGCCGTTCAAACAGCGGAAGGTGGAAGGATCAGGAACGGGATTCTATCTCAAGGCTACGTATACGCCCTGGTCAAAACTGAATATCATCACCCAGGAATTTCAGGAACATCTGCAGTTTGTCGTGGAAGGGTCAGTCGCGCTCCAGGAAAAGAAACTCTACGCGGCCAGCATTCCTGACACGTTCTACAGCGTTCGCAATTACCTTACCCTGGCCGCATATCTGAAGCACGCGGGGCTGTTTAACTTCGGGGCGGGCATCACCTGGCACGACCTCCATCATGTCCTTCATTATACGCCGGAGAATGAACCGCTTCGTCGCGTCGGGCCGACGACGAACAACCTTCTCCCGTTCATCGAGGTGGGGATATCGCAGGACGGAAGTCTTCTCCAATATGGGATCACCACACAAGTGAACTACAGTCTTACCGATAACTACGGCTACTTTGTAGTGCGAACGACACTGATGTTAAGCAACACGGTGGGATTGGACCTGCGCTATTTCAAAGCAATCCGTTCCGACGGTCTGCCTCCCTGGCAGTACGACAACTATATCGCGATCTCGCCGGTGATACGGATTAATTTCTAAAGCCGGGGACGTCGGAAGGGTCGGGAACGGAGTACGGAACGTGACGATGCGCGTGCAGCCTTGCAATCGATTTCTCAGCGTCGGTTCTTCTCCCGACACTCCGGGCAGATTCCGTGTGTGATGCTGACGTCTGCATGCGAGCGAATGTACTCCTCCATCTGATGCCATTGGCCGTTTTCGTCCCGGATCCTCTTGCACCATGCGCAAATGGGCAGCAAACCGCTGAGGCGTTTTACTTCCGCCACGACATCCTCCAACCGCCGGTTCAGCGTTCTCTGGAGCACGAGATGTTCGTGCAAAGACCCGATCACGCCGGCGAAGCTGAGGAAGAGTCCCACCTCGATAAAGAGGTTCCATCCGGCCACCCAGGGTCTGACGTTCGTTCCGGAGTACTCGCTTGAACCCCAGACCAACGCGCTGACGATGGCGGCAACATACCCCCACGGATTGTCAAACCGCCAGGTGACGAGAAAAATGGGGATGAGATAAAACAGGAGAAGGGCCACTTCGGTTGGGGCGATGTGGTCGACGAACCCGATCAGTGCGAGCAGGATTGCCGCAGCCGACACGATTGATATGGCCGACCGATGTTCGACCCACTCTTCGATTGTGACGATCATCACAGCCTCTCTGGAGAGAAATGACTGAACAAATATACGAGGCTGGGTTTCTCGCTCCAAATCCTGCTTCGCCGATCGTTGCAAATTCCGTGGAAATTTGGTATCATTTGTACTGCTGTAAATTGCGCCTGTAGCTCAATTGGATAGAGTGCCTGACTACGGATCAGACGGTTGGGGGTTCGAGTCCCTCCAGGCGCACAAAAGACCAATTGTCACTTGTCAGCTGACAATTGACAAGTGACAATTGAGTCAGCCACCCCGCACTTCCTCCGCTACATCTCCGGTTTGCCAATCGTGTCCGAAAGGTTTGAGTGACAGCAGTCGGTAGTCCATTGACGATCGTCGATCGCGACGGGCAGGCTTTGAGCAGATAGGTCCGACGGAACTGGAGACGGTGCAAACGAATCTCGATGCGCCGGCGTTTGTCAGAGGTTCCGGTGTTTGAGGTCCGCCCCGACGGTCGGGAGTCCCTCCAGGCGCACAAAAGACCAATTGTCACTTGTCAGCTGACAATTGACAAGTGACAATTGAGTCAGCCACCCCGCACTTTCTCCGCTACATCTCCGGTTTGCCAATCGTGTCCGAAAGGTTTGAGTGACAGCAGTCGGTAGTCCATTGACGATCGTCGATCGCGACGGCCGGGCTTTGAGCAGATAAGGCCGACAGAACTGGAGACGGTGCAAACGAATCTCGATGCGCCGGCTTTTGTCAGAGGTTCCGGTGTTTGAGGTCCGCCCCGACGGTTGCGAGTCCCTTCCGGCGCACAAAAGACCAATTGTCACTTGTCAGCTGACAATTGACAAGTGACAATTGAGTCAGCCACCCCGCAATTCCTCCTGCTACACGTTCGGTTTCCCGATCCGGTTTGAAAGCGTCCTCACACTGGCCGATAGGATTCGGCATAACTCCTTGCACTCTTGCCTGACCGCCTCAGTCTTTTCGGACTGGATCAACCGCCGTCGAACGATCATGTCGAGCCAAACTTCTGATTCGTTCATTTCCTTCAATGCTATGCCGAGCTTGTGTAAGAAATCCCTGGAACTCTCCGCGCCCCTGGCTTCGGCATAATTTGGAGCGGCAGATGTCGCTGATCTCATCAACTGACCCGCAATATGTGATCCAGCCGTAGTCCTTGGAATTTGGTCGCACAGGGCCATGACAGCCACGCCAAAATCTACCAGACGCTCGCGAATATCGTCGCCCTTTGCCATTCTATTTGCCCCTCCCAATAGTATACTGCGAGGAGGAGTGTTTTCCGATCTTGTGCTGACAGAATTTGATGGGAGCCGTTCCCAGGTGGCGCAGGACAAGCCAGACTGCAGGACGAAAGGGAGGAAACATCGGGAGATTCCGATAGGCTTCCAGGCAAATACGCTCATGCAAGAGCGAAAGTCCTCACCTCAGCGCTTGCGGGTTTTTCAAAACGCCTGGGATTCGCTCACGGGAGACAACGCGTCCTGTGCCTTCTCAGGTTCGCCCTCCCGGCGCACAAAAGACCACTTGTCACTTGTCAGCTGACAATTGACAAGTGACAAGTGAGTCAGCCACCCCGCACTTCCTCCGCTACATCTCCGGTTTGTCAATCGTGTCCGAAAGTTTGAGTGACAGCAGTCGGTAGTCCATTGACGATCGTCGATCGCGACGGCCGGGCTTTGAGCAGATAAGGCCGACAGAACTGGAGACGGTGCTAACGAATCTCGATGCGCCGGCTTTTGTCAGAGGTTCCGGTGTTTGAGGTCCGCCCCGACGGTTGGGAGTCCCTCCAGGCGCACAAAAGACCAATTGTCACTTGTCAGCTGACAATTGACAAGTGACAATTGAGTCAGCCACCCCGCACTTCCTCCGCTACATCTCCGGTTTGCCAATCGTGTCCGAAAGGTTTGAGTGACAGCAGTCGGTAGTCCATTGACGATCGTCGATCGCGACGGCCGGGCTTTGAACAAACGAGGCCGACTCGACCGGGGATCGTCTGAGACGAGCTGGAGAGAGTCGGCCTTCATCGTTCTTCTAGGCTGATCCTTTTACCTTTTCCCCTTCCCCGTGTCCCCATTTCCATCCTTATCCACCGTTGACGCATCTTCGTCCGGCGCATTTCGGTATTTATTCACCAAGTCCTCGACCTTCTTCAGGAAGATCAGGATGAGCCGTATCAAGCCCCTGTCTTTCGGCCGATAAGTGGTTTGCACGTGTTCGAGTTCCTGCCCGATCTCAACCTGAAGCGAGGGTGATTTTGAGATCGACAGGATTTGCGAAGGGTACACACTCCGGTGACCGGTCATCAGGAAACTAATGACGCAGGCCACAGTCGCATATGGGGCGATCTGGGGTCCGAAGAGTTCCACCGACATAATGCTCGCGGCGATCGGCGTGTTGGCGGCCCCGGCGAGCACGGCCACCAAACCGATCGCGGCGAATGTCGCGGCATTCAGCCCCGTGACATTCGCGAAGAACGACCCGGCCGTGGTCCCGATAAAGAAGATCGGGGTGACGATCCCCCCGCTGCCGCCAAAGCTCAGTGTAATGCTCGTAAACAGCGGCTTCAGCAAAAAGGCATACCATTCCACGTGTTCGCCCCGAAGCGCCGATTCGATCGTGGTAAGCCCGAGCCCGAGATAGTTCGCCGAAAAGAGAAGCGAGAGCCCGACCAGCACGCCGCCACCGACGAGGCCTTTCAGCGGTTGCCAGACTCTTAGCCGGGCGGACAGCCGATCGCCGACCTTGAGCATCTCGACCAGGATGATGGAACAAATTCCGAAAAAGATTCCCGACGCCATGACTTTCAGGAGAAATCCTTCTGAAAATACGGGCACCAGACTCACCGGTTCATGAAAATAGGTCGCGCCAAGCGACGAGGAGATTTGGTATGCCGTTATCCCCGCAATAAAGGAGGGAAGGAGGACATCGTAGAGGATGGCGCCAATAAAGAGGACCTCGACACCGAAGATCGAACCGGCAATCGGCGTGCCGAAGACTGCTGCGAACCCGGCGCTGATCCCGCAAATCACCAGCTTCTTCCTGTCGTGCTCGTCAAAACGGAGCAAGTCGCTCATGAGCGATGTTAATCCTGCACCGATCTGGGCACAGGGACCCTCTTTGCCTGCGGAGCCGCCCAGCGCCAGGGTAATGATGGTGGCAAGCAACTTGACCGGGACAACAAGGATCGGTATCCTCCCCGCGCGTTTATGAATCGCTTCGATGACCTTCTCCGTCCCATGTCCTTCGGCTTCCGGCGCCAGGTATTTAATGAGCAGAGCGCTGACGAAGAGCGCGAGGGGAAGCATCAGGTACCAGAGCGAAAACTGATGTGAATAGGATGTTGCCCACGTCAGAATATTGAGGAAGAGTGCGGTGGCACCGCCGACGATGATCCCGGCAACAGACGCGAGAAACACCCATTTGATAATGCTGAGAAAGAGGACTGTTGGCTCTGTAATGCGTCGTATCATGATGGGCCTTTCGCAGAATGATTCCATCGGACCATACAGCCTGTGCCGCAGAACTCCAGGCGGGCCGTTGGATTTCGACAATAGCAAAGAAAACCGGACTCAGCTCCGCTGTGCCCGGCCACGGTAGGGAAGAGCACTGATTACGGCAAGTAACTGTGCGACTTCCGTCGGACTTCGAAGGCGGAACCTCGCAGACGTGTTTTTCTTTTTCCCGACAATGATCGTCATGGCGCTCCGTGGAAGTATTCTGAAAGCATCCTCGTCGGTCCGATCGTCGCCGATGTACATAATCAGCGACCGGTGTGCGTGATCGACTGCACGGAGAACGCGCGATACAGCGTGGCCTTTGTCCCAATCAACATTCGGCCTCACCTCAATCACTTTCTTCCCACGAGTCGTCCTCAGCGGTTCTCCGGACGTCCTGACGTACTGGAGAACCGCTTCGACTACACGACGGTGCGCATTTGCGGGCACGTTCCGGTAGTGGACGGAGATGGTGTAGCCCTTGTTTTCGACCAGTGTCCCGCGGAGAGGCATAAGGGTAATTTCCAGTCGTCGCGCGATGGCACGCATCCGTGGTTGGCTTGCTCTGGCCATAGGATGCACCCAACGGTGTCGACCTCTGGAAATGCGAAATCCGTGGTTCGAAATAAGCGTGAGGCCGCGTAGTCTGATCTTGTTAGCGATGTCATCGTGCGATCTCCCGGTCGCGACGGCAAGGAAGATATCCCGCCGTCGTAATAACCGGCGGAGCAACTCTTTTACCTCGGGAGACAGCAACGCCATCGCGGGGGTCTTTTGGATGGGAGCGAGCGTCCCGTCAAAATCAAGAAAGAGCGCGATTCGACTGCAACGGCGGAGCCTCCGGTAGACGGTTGGATCAAGGACACCGCGCCGGGGGAACACTTTCGCGGAATTTATGACGGTTCGCGTGATTCCTCGGCGGGCTGTTTGGGGAGTCGTAATCGGGACATGGAAGAAACGATATTGCCGGCCCAGCGATAGACGTTGCGATCCCGCACAACGGCGCGCATCCGTTGCATCCGTTCCGTGCGTTCGGCAGGTGTCATCACGAGAGCCGTATGAATGGCCTCTGCCACCTCTTCCACGTCATAGGGGTTGATGACCAGCGCATCCTGGAGCTCCCGCGAGGCGCCGGTAAACTGACTCAGGATCAACACGCCGTCTCCATCTTCGCGTGCGGCGATGAATTCCTTCGCGACAAGGTTCATCCCATCGTGGAGTGAGGTGACCATGCAGATCCGAGCAGTCTTGTAGAAGGGCTGAATCGTCTGATGATCATGGTTCGCTTTGAGGAAAACGATCGGTTTCCAGTCCTTGAAATGGAAGCGCCAGTTGATCTTGTCAACCGTTTCCTCCACTTCCGCCATCAGGTCATGGTACCGCTTGATGTGCGTCCTGCTTGGCGCGCCCAACTCGACGAACGTGAACTGCCCTATGTAATCGGGATATTTTTCGAGGAAACGTTCGACCGCTTTGAACCGTTCAACGATCCCCTTGGTATAGTCAATCCGATCGACCCCCACCGCAAGATATTTCGGCAGCGTTCCCATTTTGCGGAGAACGGTCTCACGAATTGCCGCTGTGTTCGGTGGCGCATCCGGGGCCCCGTCCATGAGGCCGGGGAATGCGACGCTGATCGGAAACGGCTTGACCACGGTGGTCGACCCGAGTTTCTCGACGGTGAACTGATCCCAGTTGATCTTGGATTCAAGATAGCGGTCGACGGTCTCCAGGAAATTGTTGCAATGAAACTGGATGTGAAATCCGATGAGGTCGGCGCCAAGCAGTCCCAGGAGAATCTCCTGCTTCCAGGGACAGATTCCGAACATCTCCGGGTTCGGCCATGGGATGTGCCAGAAGATCGCGACGCGGGCGTCGGGACGTTTCGACTTGATCAACAAGGGAAGCAGCGCGAAATGGTAATCCTGGACGAGGACCAGGGGCTCGGTCTCGTCTGAGATTTCTTCCAATACTGCATCCGCAAACTTCTGATTGACATTCTGGTAGTCGACCCAGTCGTCGCGCCGGAAGATCGGCCGCGTATGCGTGATGTGGCAGAGAGGCCAGATTCCCTCGTTGGAAAAGCCAAAATAGTATCCCTCTTCCTCTTCCCTGGAAATAAAGACCCGTCGAAGTGTATAGCGCGGGTCTTCAGGCGGAACCCGCAGGCGACCCTTTTCATCAGAGCGCTCGCGATCGGCATCGCCGTCGCCGTGGGCGATCCAGACCCCGCCGCATGCCTGCAGGATCGGATCAATCGCGGTCACAAGTCCCCCGGCGGGAACCATGCACACGACCGTTCCCCCCTGGCGCACATGCATGTACGGCTCCCGGTTCGATACGACAATGAGACTTTTTCCCCCAAGTTCCAGCCGAACGTGCTCCTTCAATCGTTCGGGGGTCCAGAGAGATTCGCCCTCCACGCGCAGACGCGCCTCTTTTTCTGCAGAGGCCCGTGCCGAGGCGAGACTCCGGGCAAGCAGTTTCACCTCCTCGGTCAGCGGGCCGAGAATATCACCCCGCGGAAGCGCCGGCGGCTGACTCGGTTTTCCCATTCTCAACCCGCGCATCCAGGTGGCGACGTTGGCAATGGGGCCGGTGATGCTCCAGCGGACCACGACCACGGTCGTCAAAACAAGGACCAGCGCATGGGCGAGAAGTCGGATGAAATTCGCCTGCCAGATCCCGGTGAGGCGCGATTCGATATAGGATGCGTCATGTTCAATCAGCAACGCACCGATGTTTCTTCCATCCAGCCGGAGGGGGGCCGCATACAAATGCTTTTCGCGGTCATTTTCGGAGATGAGGGTCGAGATGTTCTCTTCCCGCGAAATCGCCTCGACGACACAGGGCGGGGTGACGCTGGTGTCCCTTGTCATGCCCGGGCTGGCGACCATCAGGGCGCCGACGCTGTCGTATACACTTACGCCGACCAATTTTTCCCGGTTGCCGAAGCGTTCGACAAAATTGTTCAACCGGTCCGGCGAATTCGTGCGAAGAAGCTCCTTGACGGATTCCTGAAGGCCTTCGGCAAGGATGCTCGCCCGTACATCGAGCTCTTGCACAAGGCGATCCCGTTCATTCTGCACCTGGAGGTACGAGAAGACGGATGCCACTGCGGCTGCAGCCAGAATCAGCGAAATGATGAGTCGGAGTGTGATCTTCATGGTTCCTGATCCATCGGTGGCAGTACGGGCCTGGGGGGCTTATGTAAGATGAACGATATCTCCGTTGTAGATCGTCGACAAAAACAGGAGCATGTAATCCTTGATATGCCTGGTGATAAGATAGTTGTTGAGAATATGTTCATGGCCGTTCTCACCCAGCCGGGCCGCGAACGTCGGTTCATTGAGCAGCTGCTTGATCCAGTGCGCCGTCCCATCGATGGAATGGGTCAGAATTCCGGAATAGCGGTGCGAGATCTGGAGCGGAATCCCTCCGACGGCCCCGGCAATGACCGGACGGCGTTTCCAGAGCGCTTCGGCGACGGTGAGGCCAAAACCCTCCTTTAGTGATTTCTGAAGGATCACCGTCGATCCCCGCTGCAACGCATTAATGATCAGGTCACTTGACGGTGGCAGAAAGAGCAAATGGATGTCCGGGTCCTTCGCCGCTTCTGCGCGGACCTGCTCCATGATCACTGGTCCCTCCGGGTCATCCGTCGCACCGCCTCCTGCCAGGATCAACTGGCAGTCCACCCTGCGTCGTGCCATGCGGTAGGCCTTGATCACCCCGACGGGATCCTTCAGGTAGTCGAAGCGTGAGATCTGTGTCACAATAGGCCGGGATCGGTCAATGCCGAATTTGTCGAACACCGACTGAATCTCCTCTTCCCGAAGTTCGCGGTTCTTTTCACTCAGCGGGTCGATGGACGGTGAAATTAGGACCTGGGGGATTTCCAGGGGACGGGCAAACGCGGGGGCCGAGAATACGGCGACATCATAACGCTTGACATACTCCTCGATGAAATTCCAGATCTTCCGGTTCGGTCGCGAGAAGTCGATATGACACCTCCACGCCCAATGGCCCTCGCGATTCTTTCGCGCAGCGATCAGTCCCACCGGCTGCGGATCGTGAACGAACACCATCTCGCTGAATTTCATCTCCCTGGCGTTTTCATCGTTCACCGCAAGAAAATAGTCGAGCTCTTCCGCGGATATGTCTGTGACGGTGCCGTGGAGCGCGTTATGAAATTTCTTGGTAATGACGAAAAACCGCTCATCCCCCCTGATAACGTCCCATCGGACATCCACACCGAGTTCTTTCATCAGCGGAATCATCCTGCTGAGAATCTCCGCGACGCCGCCGCCGACTGCAGTCGAGTTGATGTTCTGAATGCTGTGGCCTTCGAGATGCCGCGCAATAAGGCGCAGATCGTCAATGGCGCCCTGGCCGACGATGGAAACATACTCTTCAAGCGCGATCATACTTTTTCACAAGTTTGATGATCGTATTCCTCAATCCCTCGAGTGTGTAGGTGTACGGGTCGAGGTTCTGCAAGCTCTCCGAGAGTTCGGAGTAGCCATTGTCCCGGAACCATATGGTGAAATCATTTCTCCCCAGCTCCGGTCGCAGCCGGGCATCGAACATATGATAGTAGACCGAACTGACGCTGACCTTCGCCAGCACTTCACAAAACTCTGCCAGCGACTTCGCGTTGTACGGCGTCGGGAGAGTGAAGGTCCGGCACGCCATGAAATGGAATTCCTCTCCCTGGACGCTGTCGACAAAGTGCTTTGCCCCCGACAGATAATGGTCGAGTACCTGGAGCAAGCGCTCGCGGATCTCCTCAATTGTCTGACATTGAATAACGTCGATGCTGGTCAACTGTTCGCCGAGGAGATCGTCATTCAGGACATTCGTGACCCAGTACGCAAAATCGTTCGGCGGTTCGGGAGAGAGGTAGTGATGCTGTTCGAGATACCGGTGAGTATGATAGTACACGGACATTGCAGGCACTTCGCTGATTCCTTCAGCGAGTTCGGAGGCATTTCTCGCCCGCCGCCCGAGCAGAAGTGTCTGGTCGTGTTTTGTCGTAAAAAAGAACGGTGTCATACGTACCCTCTTTCTTTAACCTAACATTCTGAGGAAGAATGTCAACGTGACCGGGGAAAAACAACCTGTATTCCGCTATTCGGCAAGAAAAATTGCAGAACGACCCTCTAATCCATGGCAATGGAATTGGAGCGAATGAGCACCTACCGGCAGATGGATCTTCTTCTCATGCAGGAAGTTCTTGAAATCAACTGTTCGGTTTTGACTGCGTGGTTGGGAGGCGAGATGTTTGACTGCCTTGTCGAGGAGTATCAGGCAATCGTCCCTCGACAGGCCATCCGCTCGATGACTTTGCCTCGCAGTTTCCTGAATGTTCATCAGGGTTCGCAGAAAGGAATGCTCCGCCTCTCTCAGATCTCTGCAAGGTCGAACGTGGATCCGACGCCGCTGCGAAAGCGATGCCCCCCGTCGACACGGGATTGCTCCGCGCGATGGGCGAAGACGCGTTCGCATCTCTCGCGCCGTTTCTTCGTCCATGGTGATGATAATTCCCGTGGAGTTTCAGAGTCAGGAATCTCTTGACGCTCACTACGGCAATGGCGCCTTTCCACATGCCTTCACCTGCCGTCAGTCTCCATTACCAAATTTCCCGATTGATTCTGCAGCAATCTATCAGTATTTTCCCTCCATCCCTTTCCGGCCCACTTCATTCCACCACAACGGTGTCTGCCATGCGCATCTCCTCGGTCCGTCGTTGGTTGTCGTTACCGTTTCTCTTTCTTCTTCTCATGGTGGGGACAGCACCCGCTCAGGAGAAGAAGCCCCTCACCTACGATCAGATCTATCGGAACGGTGAGCCCCGCTTGACGAAACAGATCCCGATCATTGCCGGGTGGGCCGACGACAGCCATTACCTCCTCGCAAAAGGCCGCGGAGAAGGAGAAGTCTCTGTCGATGTGTCGACCGGAAAAGAGAGCCCGTATCACGATCTGTCGCAATTCAAGTCGATCGTCGATTCAACCATCAACCTGAATGCCCCTGCATCGGCAACAGAGGATTACAGCATTCTCGTCTACGAGAAGGGCGGTGACGTCTATCTCCTCGATACAAAGGCGAAAACGTTCCGCAAGTTGACGACGACGAACGCGGAAGAGAAGAACCCCACGATTTCCCCCGACGGACAGTATGTCGCCTTTACCAGAGAGAATAATCTGTTCTCGATTTCCTGCGCGACAGGCAAGGAAACGCAGTTGACGAGCGATGGATCCGATGTCGTGTACAACGGCTGGGCGTCCTGGGTCTATTACGAGGAAATCCTCGGCCGTCCTTCGCGGTACCGCGCCTTCTGGTGGTCTCCGGATAGTCGCACCATCGCGTTTTACCGGTTCGACGATTCGCATGTTCCTGTGTTTGATCTGTTCAATGCGGACGGACAACACGGTTCAATAGAGAAGACTCATTACCCCGAATCCGGCGATGCGAATCCGGAAGTGCGTGTCGGGACCGTCTCGCCGGACGGCGGCGCCGTGCATTGGGCTGATTTCAATCCGAAGGACGACCAGTATTTCGGCATGCCGTTCTGGACCCCGGATGGCAAGTCGCTCTGGGTCCAATGGATGCCCCGAAACCAGAAAGACCTGAAGATCTACGCCGTGGATCCTTCCACAGGAGCGAAGAAGGAAGTCTACGATGAACAACAGGCGGCATGGGTGGAGTGGTTCGAGAATATCTGGTTCTTGAAAAACGGGAAGGGCTTCATTGTACAGTCGGATAAGGACGGCTGGATGCACCTGTATCGGTATGCCATGGACGGCACTGCAGGGAAGCAGCTCACGAGCGGGGATTGGAGTGTGACCGGCATTGACGTGGTGGATGAACACCATGGTCAGGTGTTTTTCTCGGCGAGAAAGGAAAACTCTACCCGGATCGATTGCTATCGTGTTTCCCTGGAAGGTTCCGGCCTCAAACGCCTCACCTTCGGCGAGTACACCCATTCGGTAAAAGTCTCTCCGGGGGGGAGCTACTTTGTGACGTCCTATTCCAACGTGTCGACTCCCACGAAAGTCGCACTCTGCGATCGCGAAGGGAACATTCTCAAGGAGTTGGGGGACAGCAAGACTGCGGTCTTAGACGAGTTTGCTGTCGCGAAAACGGAATTGTTCCGCGTTACCACTTCGGATGGCTATGCACTTCCTGTGACCTGGACACTTCCGACGCCTTTCGATCCTGAAAAAAAGTATCCGGTGCTGATTTCGATCTATGGCGGACCAAACGCCGGAACGGTGTACGACCGTTGGCCGGGAATCGGAAACCAGTGGCTGGCTGAGGAGGGCGTCATTCAGGTCTCCATGGACCACCGCGGCTCGGGTCAGTTCGGGAAGAAGGGCGTCGCACTGATGTATCGCCATCTCGGCAAATGGGAAATGCATGATTACATCGAAGTGGTGAAATGGCTGAGAACGAAGCCGTTTGTCGACAGTACGCGCGTCTGCATCACCGGGGGAAGTTACGGAGGATACGTTACCTGCATGGCGCTGACCGCAGGAGCGGACTACTTCAATTATGGCGTGGCGGATTTCTCGGTGACCGATTGGAAACTCTACGATACACACTATACCGAACGCTACATGGATACCCCCAAAGAAAATCCTGAGGGATATAAAGAAGGCGCCGTGCTGACATATGTCGACAAATATAAAGGCGTGCTCTTCATCAATCATGGGACGGTGGACGACAATGTCCATATGCAGAACAGCATACAGTTCATCAGTGCGCTGGAAGATCTCGGGAAACACTTCGAATTCATGGCCTACCCGAATGAGCGGCACGGATGGGGCGGGCCCAAAGCCACGTTTCTCCGAAACGAAACAATGCGATTCTATTACCAATATCTGATACGGAAACCGTTCCCCGCAGAGTTGTTCAGCAAACCGGGGATTGGCCGCCGGCCATTCTGAGCGCCGAACAGTGAATCCCATGATCGCCCGATGGTGTAGTCTCTACCTGCTCCTCTTCTCCATCTCCGGGGCCCTGGCAACAGCCGCTGAACAGTCCTTCACGGTCTCGAGCAATAAGGTCCGGTGCGTCGTCCGGATCGTGGACGGGGTCCTGGTCGGAGACCGACTTGAAGGAGATTCCGGGTGGCTGAAAAGCGAAGGCCAGGTGCAACCGGTCGCCGCGCTGACTGACGCTGCATTCGGCATCGACGTCATGTATGCCGATTGGCGGGCACCGGGACGACAAAACAATGGCGATAACCCGGTGATGCTGGGCCCCGGGAATTTCCGTTTCGTTTCCAAAGAGGACTCGACCGAGAACGGTGGATCGGAAATTCTGACGCTGTATTTCAAAGGTGTCGACCAGTCCATCGATCTTCGCGTCCGGTACCGTCTGGATAGGAATTCTTCCACACTCCGGACCAGCGTCGGCGTTCGCGATACCACATTCGGGGGGCATTTCCTCCGCTGGCTCTGGCCGCGGCGCGGGAAGATCGAACATCTGGCGTCAATCGTTGATCCCGGAGAGTTTGGCCAGCCTATCGCAGTCAGGTTGGCAGAAGGCGGAGTGTTCTTCGGACTGGAGCTGCCGACCTCGGAGAACAGGATTGATTCCGCAGGCCTCCTGCGGTGCGGACAGGAAATTGGCGAGCGCATTGGGAAGCAGTGGATCGAAAGCGACTGGGTCGCGGAAGGCCTGACGCCCGACGCCGATGTCAAGCGGTGGTTCTTCGCGTATCTCGACGAGGTTCGCGTCGCCCCCCTCCGACCGTTTGTGCTGTACAATTCGTGGTACGATCTCCGCTCGCCCGAGTATCCGCACGTTCCCCAAGAAAACGTCATGAGCGAAGCATCGGCTCTGAAGATGGCCGCACTTCTTCGTGAGAATATGGTTCACAAGCACGGGATCGCGCTCGATGCGCTTGTCCTCGATGACGGATGGGACAACTACGACAGCGCTTGGGAATTGCGGAAGGAACAGTGGCCGCGCGGTCTCCGGCCGTTGGCTGACACGCTGAGAACGATGCACACGAGTCTCGGGCTCTGGCTGGGACCCACCGGAGGGTATTCGTTTCGTCGTCGAAGGATCGATTGGATGCGGAGTCATGGTTACGAAGTCGTCGGCGATCAGATGTGCGTCGCAGGAATCCGGTATGGCGCGTTGTTGAAGAAACGCGTTACCGATTTCACACGAAACGACGACGTCGGATACTTCAAATGGGACGGGATTCAATTCGTCTGTAACGAGCCGGACCACGGGCACCCGATCGATGTCTATTCCCGCAGGGCAGTGTTGCAGTCGGTCATTGCCATGTGTCGCTCGGTGCGTGCGGCGAACCCCTCGGTGTTCTTGAATATCACTTCCGGCACGTGGCTCAGTCCCTGGTGGTTGAAATATGCCAATACCATCTGGATGGATGGCGAAGATTACGGTTATGCCGATGTCCCGTCGATCAGCAAGCGCGACGCGGCCATTACCTACCGCGACTTTGTGTTGTACGAAGATTTTCACCTGAAGGGACTGTGGTTTCCTGTTGCCAATCTGATGACCCACGGCATCATTAAAGGCAAGCTCGAGATGCTCGGGAATGCGGACGAGCCCCTTGACAAGTTCACCGACGACGTCCTTCTCTATGTGGCGCGCGGCGTCTCGATGTACGAACTGTACATTTCCCCGGACATCATGTCGGAGGGAGAATGGACCTCCATCGCGCAGTCCATCGCGTGGGCGAAAGACAGGTTTTTATCATTGATGCACACGGAAATGGTCGGCGGAAACCCCCTCCAGCGCCAGGCCTATGGTTACGCACACTTCAGTGGAACGCAGGGGATCATTGCGGCGAGAAATCCCGTGGTTGATCCTCAGCGATTGGATGTCGGTCTGTCGACGGCACTCGGGCTTGCTCGCACGGCGGATGACCTGGTTCTCGAACGGGTCTACCCCACCCGGTGGATTGCTCCCCGGCTGTACCACGCTGGAGATTCCGTTTCTCTTCCTCTGGGGGCGTTCGAGACCGCGGTATACGAACTGTACCCGCTGAAGAGTGTGTCGTGGCCGCTCCTCGCCGGCGTGAGCTTTTCGGCAGGTCCCGGCGGAAACGGCAAGAGCTGCACGCTCTCAACGGTGGGCGCGGGTTCCGACGCCCGCATGCTCAATCCGGAGCGTATTTCGTCGGTAGTTATCGATGGGAAAGCCGTATCAACGAACGGGCCGTTGCCGTTGATAGCCGCCGACACGGCAGGATTGCTGACGAAGCGTGCCGTCGTGAATCCGGAGGTTTCAGGTCTGCATGTGTCGACGGAGTTTTCGTCGCAGGCGACCTCTGTCGCTCTTGCAGTCCTTGTGACGCCGACACGCGCGACGGGGACGCAGCCAACGTTGCAGGTGCGTGCCGTGGTCGACGGAGTCAAAACGCCGGCGGCGCAGGGGAATGCCGAAGGGATCTCCCGCTGGTTCGTCATCCCTGTGCGGAGTTCGAGCCGGGAAACCACTATCGAAATCGCCTCGTCGGCGGAGTGGACCGGAATGGCGACAGTCTACGCCGTTGGCATGACAAGACCTGCGTCGCACGAAGTGACAATCGAATCGAAAGACGTCATCAAAGAACGCGTATTGCCGCCGCATCCGTGGCCGGCGGGAGAGGTGCGCGAGACTGTCAGGCTCGGAGAATCTGCGCTGACGCTGCATCCATAAATCGCTCAATGACAACATCGACGGTAAGACCATGACACTGATCCAGGAAAAAGTCGCACAGGCGAAACAACTGCTGAAGGAATTCGACATCGACTGCTGGCTGACGTTTGTACGGGAAAGTTCGCTGAACGGCGACCCGATTCTCGCCTTTCTGGTCACGGCAAATGTCACCTGGCATTCCGCATTCATCGTGACATCGTCCGGACGAACGAAGGCTATCGTCGGGTCGCTCGACAAGGCGACGATCGATGATCTCCATGCCTTTGATTCCGTCGAAGGGTACGTCAAGAGTTTCAAAGAGCCCCTCCAACAGTTCCTCCGGGAGATTCAACCCCGCCGGATCGCCGTGAACTACTCGACCGGGAGCGAAGTGTGCGACGGCATCACCCACGGCATGTACCTCACGCTCATGGAGGTGCTCGCGGAAATCGGCATGTCCGATCGCGTTTGTTCGTCGGAGAAGATCATTTCCGCGCTTCGACAGCGAAAGACAGCCGACGAAATCACGGCGATGAATGAGGCGATTCGTCTGACGCTCGGCATCTATGACGAAGTCCGGAAGAAGATCAAGCCTGGTGTGTCGGAGAAACAGCTCGCGGCGTTCATGCAGGAACGCGTTCGCGCGCTCGGCGTCGCATTCGCCTGGGATGAGGGGACCTGCCCGTCCGTGTTCACCGGGCCTGACACCGCCGGCGCGCATTATGGGCCGACCGATCGGAAGGTCCAGGAAGGGCACGTTCTCAACATGGATTTTGGTCTTCGCGTAAAAGGGTACTGTTCGGACCTGCAACGGACCTACTACGTGGCGAGACATGGCGAAAAGGACGTGCCGGCGGAAGTGATGAAAGGATTCACGGTAATCCGGACATCGATCGAAGAGGCGCGCAAAAAGATGCGTCCTGGCGTCCAGGGGATGGAAATCGATGCCGCGGCGCGCTCAGTGATCGTGCAAGCCGGTTTCGAGGAGTTCCCTCACGCATTAGGGCATCAGGTCGGCAGGTTTGCCCACGACGGAACGGCTCTGCTCGGCCCCACATGGGAAAAATATGCACGAAAGCCCTTTGAACTGCTGGAAGAGGGGATGGTATTCACCCTTGAACCTCGTCTCACTGTCCCTGGATACGGGGTGGTCACGATTGAGGAAATGGTCCAGGTCACTTCTGACGGAGCAAAGTATCTGTCGGAACCGCAAGTCGAGCTTTACGTCATTCACTCCTGAAAGCGCATGAACAAAAAGATCCTTGTCCTGATTGCATTCGCGGCAGCGACCGTCATGGTCTCCGCTGCGTCCTCGCAATCGCGAGAGAGAACATTTACCCATGCCGATTCGCTCCGGGGCGGATGGACGCCGTTCCGGTGGTGCTACGATGTGTCGTTCTATCATCTGGATGTGCGCATCGACCCGGCGGCACAGACGGTGATGGGGTCGAACGAGGTCCGCTTCACCGTTCTTGACGACTGCACCACGTTGCAGGTTGATCTTTTCAAGAATATGGAGCTCGACAGCGTCGTGTTGGACGGAGGCAAACGGTGCGCCGTGCGTCGCGATAGCAACGCGATGTTCATTACCGCCCCCGTAGCGTTGCGAAAGGGGGAGCATCATTCGTTCCTCATCTACTACGGGGGGAAACCCGTCGTCGCACGGCGGCCGCCGTGGGATGGCGGATTCACCTGGACGAAGGACAGCACCGGCGGTCCCTGGGTCGCTGTCACCTGCGAAGGGAAGGGTGCGAGCCTGTGGTGGCCCAACAAAGACCATCCCGCCGACGAGCCGGACAGCATGCTGATCAGCATCACGGTGCCACCGGGTCTGGAAGACGTTTCGAACGGCCGCCTCCGGTCCAGGGAGGTTCTGCCGGACGGCTGGACCCGGTTCAACTGGTTTGTCAGCTCTCCGATCAACAATTATTGCGTGACGGTCAACATCGGCAAGTTTGCCCACTTCTCCGACACATATCGCAACAGTGATACGGTAACCCTGGACTACTATGTTCTGCCGCAGAATCTTGAGAAAGCGAAACGGCAGTTCGTTCAGGTGAAATCGATGCTCGATGCATTTCAGTACTATTTCGGTCCTTACCCATTCGTTCGGGACGGCTATAAGCTGGTCGATGCTCCGCACAACGGGATGGAACATCAAAGCTGCGTTGCGTACGGGAACGGTTACACAAACGGGTACCGTGGGTCTGCCTCATCGGCCGAAGGTCTGACATTCGACTTCATTATTATCCACGAGAGTGCCCACGAATGGTGGGGGAACAGCGTGACCGCCTCGGATAACGCCGACATGTGGATTCATGAGAGCTTTGCGGCGTATGCCGAAGCATTGTACGTTGAACGGCAACTCGGCCGGGAAGCTTCCCTCCGGTACATAAATGCCAAGAAGCAGAACGTGCGGAACACGGCGCCGATGCAGGGCATCTATGGCCTCAATGACGAAGGATCGGGGGACATGTACGACAAAGGACAGCTCGTCCTCAACACACTTCGCAGTGCGATCGACAACGACTCACTCTGGATTGCGATCCTCCGAGGGATTCAGAGTCGTTACCGGTACAAAACGATTTCGTACGATACGATTGTCACCTACATTTCGGAGGTCACGGGGAAGGACTACCATCCCTTCTTTGATCAATACTTCCGCCATGCGGGAATTCCCCGGCTGGACGCTTTTGTTGTGAAACGGGGCGATTCAACATCCGTGCGGTATCGATGGAGCGGCGTTGTTCCGGGATTTACCATGCCGGTCGAAATCGATCCGGGGAACGGCACCTGGAAACGCGTCACGGCGACGACGTCCTGGCAATACCTCATGTTCGGTCCGGATGCCGATCCACGCTTGTTCAGGGTCGACGAAGAACGGTTCTACTGTGATCCCCACATTGTGCGCACGTATCTCGATCCGAAAGCGCCTTCCTCACTCTGGATGATGTTCTAAGATGCGGATCGTCGTCCTTGATGGCATCCCGCTAAATCCGGGAGATCTCAGTTGGGACCCGTTGAAGCGGTTGGGGGACTGCTCGATCTTCGACCGTACGGCACCCTCGGATGTCGTGGAACGTTGTGCCGGTGCCGACGTTGTGCTCGCCAACAAGACCCGAATCTATAGCAGAAGCATTGAGCAGTTGCCGGCGCTACGCTACATTGGAGTCCTTGCGACGGGTTATAACAACGTCGATGTCGACGCCGCGCGGCGGATGGGGATCATCGTGACAAACGTGCCCGCGTACGCGACCCTTTCCGTCGCGCAAATGGTCTTCGCACATATCCTGAATCTCGCTTCGGGGCTGGCGCATCATGCGGGCTCCGTCCGGGATGGACGTTGGAGCTCGTCCAAAGATTGGTCGTATTGGGAGACGGATCTGGTCGAACTCGCGGGGTTGACGATCGGCATCGTCGGTTATGGAAAGATCGGCCAGGCGGTCGGAAATCTCGCGAGGGCCTTCGGGATGATCGTTGTCGCGTACGAACCGGACCACGAGATGAGCGGCTCGCATGCGAATGTCGAGTACGTCGGCCTTGACGATCTCTTCCCTCGGAGCGACATCATTACCCTCCACTGCCCGCTGACGGAAGCAACGCGGGGACTGGTCAATCGAGGCCGTCTCGCGACAATGAAGCCATCCGCCTTGCTCATCAATACGAGTCGCGGCCCGTTGGTGGACGAGGACGCGTTGGCCGAAGCCCTCCGCGCGCAAAGGATCGCCGGCGCCGGTCTCGATGTGCTGGCGATCGAACCGCCGGTGGCGACCAATCCGCTCACCCGGCTCCCGAATTGCTTCATCACGCCGCATATTGCCTGGGCGACACACGCGGCCCGTAAACGGCTTCTGGATGTTGTCGTCTCGAATGTTTCGGCTTTTCTTTCCGGTCATCCGGTCAACGTCGTGTCATGAAACGGCTGACGTTCTTCCCAGGATTGTCGGTGCAAATTCACTATCCGGTTCACAACGGGAATCTGGACAATGAGGCGGTTGCTCTTCTTCGCTCTGATCCTCCCGGGGCTCGTGGCGCAAGGCTTCGGACAACAGATTGCATTTGTCCGGGGGAGGGATATTCTCACCGGAGATCTGGCCGGCAAGGTTTTTCGCAAGACCGCACGGCTTGGCGGGAACGCGGCAAGAGCCGACGACCTCCAACTTTGCAGCGATGGTATAAGGGTCGCCTATACGCTTTCCGTCGATGTGAAACATCCGAAAGGTTCCGGGAAACCTGACTTTGAGCGTTACATCGAACTGTCGCGCATCGATGGCTCGGAACGGGCGCGGATCCCGGATACTCAGGAAAGGAACTCCTTCGGAGCGCGCTGGTCGCCCGACCATCGGTTCCTGGCGTTCGACCGCCTCTATCGTTCAACCACATCGCACGATTTGCAATGGCGGATCACGATTGCGGGGCCGGACCTCAGAGAGTCTGCGCCGCTCTCAAACCCTCTTCTGGACCATGGGTTTTTTGTGTATGCCTGGACACCGGATGGGAAACTGGCCGTCATGGGAAACGATACCCTGAGCGTGCTCGATCGCTCGGGATCCATCGTGAAATCGACACCGCTCTCTCTCGATACCCTGGGAGGGACGGAGTTCTCCCCTTCAAGCGCGGATATTCTCAGCTTCTCACCTGACGGGCGGTACCTGGTCTGGATTCTGACAGGAGCCGATGACGGGAGCAGGAACTTCGCGGCGATCTATGATGAAGAGGAACTGTACGGAATCATGATGGTTTATGACCGGACAGGGAAGACCCTGAGGAGGGTCAGCCCGAAGACCATTGCGATGTCTTTCGAGCCGCCGGTGTGGCTTCCGGACGGGAACACGATTATCTTTACCGGCATTCAGGCGACGAGACCGCTCCGCAAAGGCGCCCGACCGGCGACGGGCCTGTTCAGGATCAGCATTGATGGATCGGCCATTTCAGAGATTGCCGCCGATGCCCATGAACCCGTGCTTCTCGAGTGATGCTACATGAACCACTTCTTCCCCTGGTGGACGACATCGCCGAAGGAGCGCATGAAGCGCATTTCCTCATCGCTCAGTGGACCCTTTTGGAGTGCGGAAATGTTCTCTTCGAATTCCCTCAGGGAGCGAGGCGCTGACAGGCAAGCGTGGACAGACGGGTTCGAGAGAACGAAGCGGTAACAGTCGCCTGCAGTGGGGATCGGCGCGTTCTTTGGCCATCCTCTGGGTCTTCGCAGAAGGTAGGTCCACCGGGTTGCGGTATAGCTCACGACGCCGGGGTCGTGTCGGACAAGGAAGGGGAAAATGTCCGTTTCAGCGCCAGGATGCGCGGCATTGTATCGGATCATCAGCACATCGAGATCTCCCTTCGCGGCCATCTCTCCGGCAAAGGCGCGGTTATGACAGGACATGCCGGTGAACCGAATTTTACCCGTTTCCTTCAAGGCGGCAAGCTCGTCCTGGGCTTTCAGTGGAAACTCCCGTTCTTTCATGACCCCGAGAAAGAGGAAGAGGTCGATCCGGTCGGTCCGAAACTGTCTCAGCCGGGCCTCGAGCGCCTTCGTCAGATTCTGATACCGGAAGATGTAGTTATAGCCGCCCGTTGCGAGGACAATCTTTTCCCGCTGTGAAGGTGCAAGGCCGCGAATGAACCGGGTCAGCTGCGTATCGACGCCAAATCCGAAGAACAGGTTGACCCCGAGATCGAGTGCCCGGTGCAGCGTCTTCTGGCCGGGGCGGTAGGTAGCGGAAAGTCCGAGCCGATGGATCGGGAGGCCGGTTTTCCCGAGCGTCGAATGCAGGAAGTCGTTTGTCATTGTCTGTAGAGGGAAGTGAGTGAAGCGTCAGGGGTTCTCAAACTTCAGCGCAACTACCAGGAGGAAGCCTCATGGAATGGACCATTGTCGGAATGAATTTTCTCTATGCGGTATTCGGACTTATTCTGATGTTCTTCGCATTCAAGGTCTTTGATTGGGTAACCCCCGAAGTAAGCTTTGGGGAAGAATTGAAGAAGGGGAATATCGCCGTTGCCATCGTGATTGCGGCGACATTTCTTTCGATTGCCGTCATCATCGGGAAGTCTCTGCAATGACCGTCACCGCACGAATTGTCTTGATGCTGCTGATTCCCGGGGTGTGTGCTTTTGCGCAGCGCCACCGGTTTCCGACGCAATATGACGATCACTTCCGAAAATACACCAAACGGTTTTTCGGTGTCGCCTTTGACTGGCGTGTGTTCAAAGCTCAGGCTCTGGCGGAGAGCAACCTGACGCCGGACGCATCAAGCCATGTCGGGGCCTTCGGCCTCATGCAACTGATGCCGTCCACATTTCAGGAAATCCAGACCAAGAACCCGGAGTTCGATCGGATCGACGATCCGCAATGGAATATCGCCGCGGGGATCTTTTATAACCGGAAGCTGTGGATGCGGTTCAACGATCAGGAGAACTCCGGGGAACGTCTGCATTTTACTTTCGGGAGCTACAATGCGGGGCCGACGAGGATTCTGAAGGCGCAGTCCGTCGCAGATCGGGACAGCCTGGACTCGCATATCTGGGAAAGTGTCGCGGCAGTCGCCCCGAAGATCCCCAACTGGCGGTACCGGGAGACTCTGGGATATGTCCGGAAGATCGACTCGTTGCACGCGATGCTCCTGCTGCTGGGCGGGCGATAGTTGCGTGGCGGCCGCGGCGCTACACGATGCGTACGCGGATCGTGTGTGCGACGTTCCGAAGATCACCGAACAGGGAATCCTCGTATTGCCTGTCGACGTCGGCAACGACGTAGCCGATCAATTCATTCGTCCGAAGATACTGCGAAAGGACGTTGACGTTGTTCTTCGCGAAGATGCCGTTGATCTGTGACAGGACGCCGGGGACGTTCTGGTGGACATGCATGAGGCGGTGCGCGTGGGCATCGTCCGATTTCGGTGAGCTGACTTTCGGAAAGTTCACACTGGTGAACGTTGTGCCGGTGCGAACATAGTCGACGAGTTTGCTCGACACGAACTCCGCGATGTTCTCCTGCGCCTCTTCGGTGCTTCCGCCGATATGGGGCGTGAGGATCACGTTCGGGAGACCCTGGAGAGGAGAACGGAGCGCTTCATGACCATCGCGGGGTTCCTGGGGGAACACGTCCACCGCTGCGCCTGCGATTTTCCCGCGTTTGATTGACACGGCCAGGGCGTCGATGTCGACGACGTGTCCGCGGCTAAGATTGAGAACGATGGCTCCGTCGTTCATCGCATCGAGTTCCCGGGCGCCGATCAGGTTGGTGTTGTTCGGGTTTCCGTCGACGTGGATCGTCACAATTTCCGCGATCGAGAGAAGTTCCTGGAGCGAGGAGACCCTGGTGGCGTTGCCGATGGTCAGCTTGTCGACGACGTCGTAATAGAAGACGTTCATCCCCATTGCTTCGGCGAGCGTTGAGACCTGCGAGCCGATATTGCCAAAACCGATCACGCCGAGCTTCTTCCCCCGGACTTCCCTCGCGTTCCTCGTCGACTTGTCCCACGTACCGCCATGTGCTTTGACCACTTTGTCGTAGAGGCCCCGGATGAGGAAGATGATTTCGGCGATGACGAGTTCTGCGACGCTCCGGGTATTGCTGAACGGGGCATTGAACACGGCGACGCCCCGGAGGGACGCGGCGTCGAGATCGATCTGGTTCGTCCCAATGCAGTACGCGCCGATGGCGAGGAGGTCGGGGGCGTTCGCAAGGACTCTTTTGGTGATGTTCGTGCGCGATCGGATCCCGAGAATCGAAACTCCTTGAAGTGCATCGATCAGCTGATCCTCTGTCAACCCCCGGTCCTCGACGAGGAACTCAATGCTGTTCGCTTTGAGAATCGGGAACGCCCTCGAATGCACGTGTTCCAGAAGCAATGCTTTCATAATGGGATCCTGCACGGTGAGCGGTAGGCGTAGAATACATAGCTATGGAAACAGGGGAGAAGATGCAAGAGAGGGGGACAGGTCGGGGACAGATCGGGGCCAGACCCGGGTCTGACCCCCCTGAGTGGTTTGAAAGATTCCTTTTAATGTCATATATTAACCCCATCTTCAGGGGCTCCAGTTCTTTTCCTCAAATTCCCTTTGATGACCGGTCGAAACGTTTCGGCTCATCATCCTTCAGCGTCCCATATGGCGTGTCTGCCAGAAGCGCAGAACCACGTCCTCTCTTTCTCCCAATCTGTCCACCATCCATTGTATGATTGTCTCCGACGATCGAAGGGAATATCATGAGCGCTTCACGCTGGACCGAAACATACCTGGATGAGATGCGAACGCAGGGTGATCCGCTTGCCGACGAAAGCCTTCAATCAATCGTCCATGCCGATGAAGCGGGCGTCATCCGCTCGCTCTTTCGCACCATGAACGCCAACGATGCTGTCCCTCCCGGCAACGTCTTTCCGGCCCTCACCCGTTTCTTTGAACAAACCAATGTCCTCCCTCCCGGCGTCGACCAGCAGAGGATTCTCCGGGGTGAACGGGTTTTCATCCGGAACGTCTATCTCGCCGCGCTCGCCCTTCTGACCAAGAGTCTGCCGGAGGGCTATGCCGCACCGAACCTATCGATCATTCTGAATATCTCGGGCGAGCTTCGAACGCACACCTTCCGACGACTTCTTGCCACGCTGCAAACCGTGATCAATGTTTCCTCCTGCCATGGATTTCAGCAGGGCGGCAGAGCGGTCATCACCGCTCAGAAACTGCGCCTTCTTCATTCCGGCATCCGTCACCTGACGAAGAAGTCGCGGCCGGAGTATGCGTCGCGTTACGGCGTTCCCGTGAACCAGGAAGATATGCTGGGCACCGTCATGGGATTCTCCCTCCTCGTTCTGCGAGGTCTCCGGGCCCTCGGGGCTCGATTGTCCCGCCAGGAAGAGGAGGACTTCCTCTACCTGTGGCTGGTCTTTTCCCGGATGATGGGCATCTATCCTCACGCGAACCCGAACGATATCTCCTACATTCCCGCTGATGTGGACGATGCGGAAGCATTCTATGGGCTGTATGAACGGCGCCACTATGTCGATGCCGCTCAAAACCCCGATGGCGTCGCTCTGGGTCAGGCCAACGTCGCGATGCTCGAGCAGATGATCCCGTTCCCTCTCCGCCTGTTCGGCTTTCGGTCGATGCCGAGAATATGCATGGAAGAATTGATGGGAACGGAAGGGATTGAGAGACTTGCCGTTGAACCGCTTCGAGGGCACGTCGTCCTCCGCTGGATTCTGAGAAACCTCCACGCCTTGATCCGTCCCTATATGAGCGTCGCGCCGCATATTGACGGTCATTTCGGTATGGGACTGTTGCAGTATCTGATTTCCTCTTCGTATGGAGGGCAGGTGACCTTCAGTGTTCCGGTCGACATGAAAGAGCTGAAAGAAATTGACAACAATTGAGATCACCATGAAAGGATGAGGTATGGAGCACCTGGTCAACCTCCGCGACTACTCGCCGTTCGAGCTTGTCCTGTTCGGTGTCGGCTGTTACCTGTGGGTCGTGGTCTATATCATCTATATCCGACGGATTGCCAAAGGGGAGAGCATCGGAATGCCGGTGTTCGCTGCGTGCAGCAACTTCGGCTGGGAGATCGTCTGGGGAGTGATCCCCCCGTCGACGGATATGGGGCCGCTGCTCGTCTGGGCGTACCGTGCCTGGTTCTTCCTGGACCTCTACATCATCTATGGTGTCTATCGGTATGGATCGGTGCAAATCGTGACACCAGAGTTGAAGGCGTATTTCAAACCGTTCGTGGTCCTTTCGGTCGTCGGGTGGGCGGTCCTCTATTACTTTTTCAAATCGGGCGGGTACGACACGCCCATCGGTGCGACCTCCGCGTACATCGCGCAAATGTTCATTTCGGTTCTCTACCTGCTCCTGCTTCTCCGGCGAACCGCCGCGGTCGTCGAGCTGTCCTCGGTGACCTGGTTGCGGTCAATCGGAACCGGATTGAACACGATCTTTCTTCTGCACCACTATCCCGACAAACATTTCCTTCTTTCCCTCGGGCTCATGTCGCTTGTCATTGATGCGATCTACATCTATCTGACGTTCAGGTTCAGGAGGGTTGAAACTCGTGCAATCCCGTCTGCCATTTGAAGTGCCGGGCTTCAGCCCGCCCGAGCAGGTTGTGCGCGGAAATGCGTCGCTGATCTTTCGGGCGAAGCGGCTTGCGGACAATCTCCCGGTAATTATCAAGACTCCTCTTCCCGGGCGGGAACGGTTGAGTGAGGGGGTTCGATTGTACCATGAATACGAGCTCCTTCGACTGCTCGACCATCCGGGGATTATCCGGGCGCTCGGCCTCGAAACAACCGCAGGCGTTCCTGCCTTGATCCTCGAGGACTTCGGTGGTATGGGCCTGGATGTGTACCTCCATTCTCATCGGCTGGACGTTCCGACGACGCTCCGTATCGCCGTGCAAGTCACGGTCGCATTGGCCCGCATCCACGATCAGCGAATTGTCCATAAGGATATCAATCCATCCAACCTGATCATTAATCCGGTCACGGAACAGATCAAGATCACGGACTTTGGGATCGCTTCCCAGATCCCGCGCGAACTGGCACCGGTCACCGGGACGCTCGTCCTGGAAGGAACACTGGAGTATTTGTCGCCGGAACAGACCGGTCGCGTCAACCGCGTGATCGATTACCGGGCGGACTTCTACGCGCTTGGCATGACCCTGTATCAACTTCTCATTGGATGGCTTCCGTTCCAGTCTGAAGACCCCCTGGAGCTCGTCCACGCCCACATTGCGCGCAACCCGGCCGCGCCGTTCGATCTGAACCCCGGCATTCCCAAAGCGGTATCGGACATCGTCATGAAGCTCCTTGCAAAGAACGCGGATGAACGGTATCAGACAGCGTTCGGGCTCCAGTCCGATTTGGAAGAGTGTCTCCGTCGATCCGCGCTCGGCGGACGGATCGGCGACTTTACCCCGGGGCTGAATGACTTTTCCGAACGCTTCCAGTTGCCGCAGCGGCTCTATGGCCGGGATGCAGCGGTCCGGTCGCTTCACGAATCGTTCGATCGGGCATGCGAGCGTCCCGTCCTCCTTCTCGTGAAAGGGCCTGCCGGGATCGGCAAGTCGGCACTCGTTCGTGAATTGCAGGAACCGATCCTCCGTCGAAGAGGACTGTTTGTCTCCGGAAAATTTGACCAGTTTTCCCATGACACGCCATACGCGCCGTTTGCCCATGCCTTTCGGGAATTGATCGATCATTTGCTCTCCTTGAGCGAAGCGGAACTCGAGAAGATCCGGGATGCGCTCCGCGAATCGCTTGGGGCCCTTGCAGCGGTATTGTGCGCCGTCATCCCCGAGACCGCGGTCATTCTCGGGCAACAGCCGGCCCTTGAAGAGCTGCCGCGCGCCGAATCGGAAAACCGATTCAAGAGTGCCATCCTCCGGTTTGTGCAAACGATTGCCAGCAAGGAACGTCCGCTCGTCGTCTTCATTGATGACCTTCAATGGGCGGATAACGGGTCCGCAGCCCTCCTCCAGCTCCTCTTGTCCGACGAACATAACGAGGGGCTCATGTTCATCGCCGCCATGAGACCGGATGAGACGCCGGCGGGCCACCCTGTTTTTGCGACGTTCAAAGAGCTCGCCGAACGCGGTGTCAGCGTCGAATCGATCGAGCTTGCCGAGCTCACCGCAGACGACATCCTTTTGCTGGTCGCCGAAGCTCTGCGGTGCGAACCGGAGCGGGCGACAGGGCTCGCCGCAATGATCGGCGCGAAAACCGATGGGAATCCGTATTTCCTCCTCGAGTTTCTGAAGTCACTCCATGAAGAAGGGCTTCTCCGGTTCGACCGAACGTCGCATCAATGGGTCTGGGACATCGAGGAAATCCGCAAACGAGGGATCACCGACAATGTCGTGACGCTGGTCGCGGGCAAAATTGACAAGCTGCCGGAGAAGACGAGGAAAGGGCTTCATATCGCCGCGTGCATCGGGAACAACTTCGATCTGCACACATTCGCCTTGGTGACGGGCCAAACCCATGCCCAGGGTGCCGATGCACTCTGGCCTGCAGTCCGGGAAGGTCTGATCTTTCCCATCGGCGATTCTTACAAGTTCGTTCGGCACGGCAGCGATCACGGCGAGGACGGAACGTACGTTCCTCCCGCGAATTTTCTTGGGGTCTCTTATCGTTTTTCGCACGATCGCGTCCAGCAGGCCGCGTACTTGCGCGAGACAGCCGCTCAACGTGCAGAAATGCACCACGTCATCGCCAGAACAATGCTCGGCGGAGGTGGGATCGAAGGGGAGCGCGGTCAACGTCTGTTCGATATCGTCGCACAATTCACGCTTGGTGTCGACCACATCGAAGGAAACGACGAGCGGCGGCTGGTCATGAAACTGCAACGGCTTGCCGGCAAACGCGCCAAAGCTTCCTCAGCCTATGCTGCGGCATTCAAATATGTGACGCAGGGAATGGCGTTGCTCCGCGAAGAGGATTGGACGACGGATTATGATCTTTGCCGGGACCTCAGATTGGAAGAGGGAGAATGCCTCTACCTTCTCGGCCGATTCGCGGAAGCGGAACACGCCTTTGACGAGTGTCTTAGCCGGTTTACCCGCGTTGCAGACCGCGCACGCGTCTACAGCCTGAAGATTGACCAGTACAGTCACATCAGTGACCTGGATAACGCGCTCAACACCGGGATCGAAGCGTTGCGGGAACTCGGTGTCCGATTGTCCCGCCGTCCATCGCGGCTGTCGTTGTTCAAAGAGATGGCGGTTGCCCGACTGCGCGTCCGCGCACGCACGATCGAAGACCTCATCAACCTCCCGCCGATGACGGCCGAAAAACCCCGCCTTGCGATCAACTTGCTGATGCGGCTGTTTGGGATCGCGTACTCGGAGAGCGAAGAATTCAGCGGTCTTGTTGTCTCGAAAATGCTGAACCTGACGCTGCGATACGGCAATGCCGACGTTTCGGCATACGCGTACGGCATCTACGGACTTCTGCTGCGCGCGGGATTTGGGGCGCACCGGTCAGCCTATCAATTGGGCCTCCTCGGCGTGCGACTGAGCGAGAAATTCAACAGTCCCTTGCTCAGGGGACGGTGCAATTTCGTCATGGGGACCCTTCATAATCACTGGGTCAACCACGCTGCCTCGAACGCAGACTTCATCCGTGCCGCCCATCGTTCCAGCTTCGAGAACGGCGACCTTCTCTACGCGTCGTATGCTCTGTCACAACAAGTGATGACGCTCGTTGTTACGGGCGCCCAACTCCGGATGGTGGAAGAACAATCGAACTCCTCCCTGGATTTCGTCCGATCAATTCACCTTGACGATATCGCACACTATTTCATCGTTCCCCGCCAATATGTCCGCAACCTGCAGGGGAAGACAGCGTCGCCGTCGAGTTTCGGAGACAGCGAATTTAATGAGTCGGAATATCAAATCTCGTTGGATTCAACCAAGTACACCCCGCCGAGGATGTACTATCGATTCCTCAAAATGCAATGCCTCTGCCTCCGGGGGTTCTATCATGAGGCGGTCGCCGTCGCAAAGGAGTCGGAACCCTTCCGGCATGCGTTGATCGGGCAAGTGGCGGAGTGGGAATTCACCTTCTTCTTCGCGCTCGCTCTTGCGCGTGCGACAACGGATTCGCCTGATCGAACCAAGACGCTTCGCCGTCTGGAACGCACACTTGCCAAATGGGCCGCCTATGGTCCGGCAAACCTCGAGTGCCGTCACCTCCTGGTGCGGGCGGAAATCGATCGCCTGGACGGCAAGACAGAATCGGCCCTGGCGGCCTATGACCGGGCGATTCAATCGGCGCGTGAACAGGGTTTCACGCACGTCGAAGCCCTTGCCAGCGAATATGCCGGAAGGTTTCACCTTGAACAGGGTCGTCAGAGAATTGCCGTCGACTATCTGACGTCCGCCATGGAGGGATTCACCCATTGGGGTGCAACCGCCCGGACGAAGGACCTGCAGCAGGAGTTCGCTGCGCTGCTTCCGCGCGAAACGAACGCTGTCGCGTCGGGGAAGAGCGGCGGATCACGCCAGACGCTGACAGGTGCGTCCGTGCTGTCCCTCGATTTGCTCTCCGTCCTGAAAGCTTCTCAGGCCCTTTCGAGCGAAATCGTTCTCCCCAGGCTTCTTGATCGGATGCTGGAGATTGTTGTCGAGAATGCAGGGGCCGAACGGGCGATCTTCGTGACGGAGCGAAAGTCGACGTTGATCATTGAAGCGGAACGCGATATTCGCGCAAACCGGTCGCGCGTCCAACTTTCCGAGCCGCTCTACGCTTCACCGCTCGTCTGTGAAGCGATCGTTCGCTACGTGGCCCGGACGCAGCAAGACATCGTCATTCACGATGCAAAACATGACAACAGATTCGCTCCCGACCCGTATCTCTCCGCGAATCATCCCCGGTCCGTCCTGTGCACCCCCATCATGCACCAGGGAAAACTCGCGGGAATCCTGTATCTCGAAAACAACCTTATCGAGGGGGCCTTTACTCCGGATCGCGTCGAGGTGCTCCGTCTCTTGTCGACGCAGATCGCCGTTTCAATTGAAAATGCGCGGTTCCACGAACAGGGGAGAGAACTGGCGCGCATGCAGGAGGAGTTCCGTCTGGCGGCAACGATCCAGCAGGAACTGCTCCCGCAGTCAGCGCCGGATATCGCGGGATACTCAATTTGTGGGCGGAATATCCCGGCGCTCGCCGTCGGAGGTGACTACTTTGATTTTATCCGCATGGACGAGACGCGGGTCGCGATCTGTATCGGCGACGTATCCGGGAAAGGACTCCCCGCATCACTTCTCATGGCGAATCTGCAGGCAACACTCCGGGGACAGACTCTTCTGCGCTCCGGTCCTGCCGAATGCCTGCGAAGGGCGAATCAGCTTCTTCATGCAAGCACCAGTCCCGAGAAGTTCGCGACGCTCTTCTATGGGATTCTCGATACATCCCTCCATCGGCTTCACTGCTGCAACGCCGGACACGAACACCCCGTGCTCCTTCGCGCCGATGGCAGTGCCGTTCAGCTCGTGAAGGGGGGGATCGGTCTCGGAATGCTGGAAGACTTCGAGTACGAGGAGGAATCCGTCGAGTTCGGAAGCGGCGATCTTCTTCTCATGTACACCGACGGGATCACGGAAGCGATGAACCAGGGCCAGGAACTCTTCGGGAAAGACCGGCTTCTCCGTCTCATCCATGAAACGCGGAATCACTCGGCCGTGTCGACCGTCAATGCCGTTATTGCGGCAGTGAATGCGCACAGAAAGGATTGGCCCCAATCGGACGACATCACACTTGTCGCGGTGGAGCGATCCTAACGCGAGTCGTTCAGCCCGGCTTCTCCGGCTACAGCCAGAGCCCGAGCTCGAACTGGAACCGGATGCTGTTCATCGTGTTGTCGAGAATGTAATCGCCCCGGAGGATGCCATAGAACCTTCGGGAGAACCGGTACTGCGTGTCAAGCGAGAACGTTTGCGTCAAATACACCTGGTGCAGGACGTCGATCCCGAAGGCGTAGTGGTCGTATCGAAGGGTGACATCGAGATTCCGGAACAGCATGCGGTCCAGTTCGACCGTGGCATCGTTTCCCGTGAGGAAGGGTCCGATCGCGCCGGTATAGCGCACCGTGGCATTGACCCCGGTCTCGAAGGCGTCGTACGCACGCACGGAGCCGGAAAGAGTATGCGATGGGCGGGCGTCGCCCTGACGGAAGCGGTACCCTGCCGACCCGGAAAGGGCGAGATCCTTTGCCGGCCGCACCGTCAGGCTCAGACGGAATCCATGCTGCAGCGCCTCGTCGAACAGGCTGTCCGGGATGCTCTTCATGGTCTCAAAGAGATAGATGGGGCGGGATTCATCATAGCTGACACTTCCGGAGAGCCACCACGCATACGAGTAATTGAGAAAGAGCGATGCGCCGGAGAGACTTGCCGACGAGGTCTTCTGGCCATTGTGGATGCCGTTCAACTCGAGATCGGCATTTCCAAAGGCCTGGAAGGAAGACCCGAGAAACGCCGAACCCTGAAATGCCATAAACTGCCGGTCGAGACTTCCGTTGAGCGTCTGTCGCGCATAGGCGATTGTTCCTTCATAGTCCCGGGTTCCGCCGGCTTGATCCTGATAGCCGACAAAGACCGCCGATTTTACCTGGCCCCCGTTGATCGCCAACGCCGACTGCCCCACAGACCTTCCGGCAATTGCCCCCGCGACAATTCCCGATTCGCGGACAAAGACCTGTCCACCATCGAGGAGCCCGAGACTACCCACGTATCCCGAGACCATCCTGCCGAGCATGAATCCAAAATGATCTGCCGGCCTATCCATCGACAGTCGAAAATCATACAGACTGATTCGCGACTTGTTCCCCGTGCCGAATTGTGTGTAGGCATTCGTGAAATCCGTAACACCACGGGCATTCAGGGAGAGGTTCATCCCGGTGCCGGCAATATTGGCCATGCTCAGGGTGGTCGCGATGGCCGGCTCCTGGAGATTCAGCCGGGTATCCTCCGCGATCTCCCCGAAATATTGGATCGCGATACGGCCGCGGATTCTGTTTTCCGCCGGCGGGGTCGGAGAGATGCCTGCAGGTCCTTCCCCATGGGCGATCGTCGACGCTGCAATCGTTGTGTCGGCAGTTCCGGACGATGGTCGAGGGATTGGCTTTCCGCCTCTCCGGAGAACACAGATATCGCCTTCGTGGAACAGCGAATCCCGGACCGCGATATGTGCGACGCTTGAATGTACCGCAAGCATTGAGACAACGGCCGTTCCGATCTCCGATCCTGAGCGCAGGATGGCCACGGTGTCGCCCACCATCACGCCTTCATCAGACCCCGAACTGAAGTACACATTGTCCGAGGTGACGTAGGTAACCTTCATGGTGAGGGCCGATGAGGGTTGCGACCATGCCAACCTGCTTCCCGCGATCAGGAGAAGGAGGGAGAGGATCCGGATTGTCAACGATCCGCCGCTAAGGCCGTGGATGGCAGCGATAGCATGCCGTACTCTTGTACTCATACCCCTCGCGTCCGCTGTGCGTCGCATCGGTACGTGATTTGGAATGTTCGTGACAATAGATACACTCGAAGTTTGTGTAGATCGGCTGCTGCAGGTGACAATCGTTGCACGTATTCCAGACGCCGGGATGATGGGTCGATCCTTCGCTGATCGGGAAGAAGTTGTCGTGCGGGTAGAACGATGCGGGCTGCCATGTCAGAGCACGATGGCAGGTCGCGCACTCGGTGGAAAAGCCGGCTTGTTGATGATTCGGATTCGTCGTCGCAAGGTAGGCCGCCCGGTGACAGGCGACGCATTCGACCGGGGTCCCGCGGAACCGGTTATTCGTGTGACACGCCGTGCACGGAAGTGTTTCGTGGATACCCCGCGTCGGGAAATCCGTCTTATCGTGATCAAAGGAAACCAGCCAGGAAGATTGGTCGGATGCATGGCACTCCGTGCAGTCGGTCGAAAAGCCGGCCAGGCGGTGGTCCACGGTCGGAGCCCCGTTGAAGTCTCTGCGATGGCATCCGATGCATTCCATCGGCGTGCCTGCGAACCGGAGGTTCCGGTGGCACGATACGCAGTCGACCCGCCGGTGGGCGCCGCGAAGCGGGAACGACGTCGTGTCGTGTTGAAACGTGGTGGGAATCGTGACCTGGTTCCACGAGGCCGTGGTGTGGCAATCGCTGCACGGCATGGAAAGAGGGCCATGCGGTGATTCTTGCGCAAAGATCGCGAGAGGCCAGAGGGAAAGGAAGACGAGGGCCTTGAGCATGCACGAACACCTGTTGTCGATCGATTTGTGTGACGGGATGCTTCTACATTTGACTTTTCTTTTGTGGCGCGGTGCCGTGGCAGTCTTCGCACTTGATTCCCATCGGCCGATAACGAACCACGCTTTTGCCTCCGAGGGTCTCCGGTTTGTGGCACTGGTCGCAGGCAACGTCCGCGTGCCTTCCCGTCAGCGGAAAACGCGTCTTCGCATGATCGAGCGTCGACTTTTTCCAGGAGGCCGCGGTGTGGCACGGTTCACAGCGTGTCGTGCCGTTCACGGCAAATTGACCGGCATGGGGCTCATCGTTCTTGTGGCAGTCGGCGCAGACCGTTGTCAGCCCCACATAGCGAACCGGGGTCGCTTTCGCATGACATTTCTCGCAGGGCGTGGACGCATGTTTGCCCTCCAGGGGGAACTTCGTTTTCGCGTGATCGAAGAGGAGGTCGCTCCAGGCGGTGGTTTTGTGGCAACGTTCACACGACTCCTCCCGGGCCCGGAACTGCCCCTGGTGCACGTCTCTATGACAGGTCGTGCACGTTATTGTTCCCTCCCAATGGAATCGCCGCGTGCTTTTTGCTTTCACCGCATTGGCGACATGACACGCGACGCACGGTGTGGCAAGATGAGCGCCTGTCAAGACAAACGAAGATTTCGCATGGTCTTCGACGGTATATGTCACAACGGAGAAACTCTGTTCGGTGTGGCACGTCTCGCATCGCCCTTTGTCCTGTCGGTGCGCAAACTGTCCGGCGTGGGCGTCGGCATGACAGTCTGCGCACGCCTGGAACCGTGTAACGTGGAATCCCAGTTCGCCACTCACGTTGCGCTCGCGCGGAGAGTTCGCGTGGCAGGAAGCGCATTGCAGCTTTGCGTGCGCTCCCCTCAGGGGAAACTTCGTCCGCGTGTGGTCGAAATCCTTCCCCGAGACCTGTTGCCACGCAAGCGTCGTATGACAGGTCGTACACGGCTGGGTGAATTTGCCGCGGTGCGGGTCGGCATGGCAGTCGTTGCATGCCGAGAATGCCAGGCCCCGATAGAGAATCGCTGCCGTGTTCGGGACCTTTTTGTTGTGACAGGAAGCGCACTCCACTTTGGCGTGTTTGCCGGTCAGCGGATAGCGGGACCGGTCATGCGAAAATTTTACCGCCGGTTTCCATCCGCTCTCGGTGTGGCATTGGTCGCATGTGCCCGTGAATTGTCCGCGGTGCTGATCGGTGTGGCAATCCCTGCAAACCCGTTCCAGGCCCATGTATGTCAGGCGACGCTTGGGCAGGAGTGATTTGATATCCGCGGCCGATATCCTGCTCCGGACGTGGCAGGAATCGCAGGAGACGCCGATGTGCTTCCCGACAAGGGGATAACCGGTGGTGTTGTGGTCGAATTTCGTCCGGTCAAAATGGATGATGCTGAAATCCCTGCCGTGGTGCTCGCTATGACACGTGGCGCATGGCTGCCCGCTCACCGTGGCGTGATACCCCTTTTTTGCCTGGAGGCGGGTGGAGATTTCCGTGTGGCAGGAGAGGCACCGATCGTTCGCAATGGTCTTGCCGATCGTATGGCACTTGGTGCAATTTTGGACGCCCTCGAGATTTGCATGTGCGATTGTCAGCTCACCTGGCGAAATCTGACACAGGGCGACGAGAGGAATCATGCAAAGCGTCGATAGGGCAATGAGTCGTCGAATCATGGCCGAGGCGTATTTGCTCCTTTCGTTTGAAAATGTCTCAACGGATCACCGTTGCGAAACGGCCGGGTGATACGCCCTTGAACGCTCGTCTTCCCAAAGCGGCACAAGCCCAGCGCCCCCGAAATTTGAAAACGAGGCAAGATCCCCGGAATTCCCAGGTTATGCTGAGTTCAATAACATTCTTGAAGGCGACACGTCATGTGTCTTGAAATTCGGTGTGAACAATTTCTCTGCGGTAGCGAAGAAGGCTTTTGTCTGAGATCCTTGCAATAATGTCCCCTGAGGCGGGGAAACCGATTGTAATAGAATGAATTTGGGCCTGAGATGCAAATATGGGCGCCGTTCCCTACATTTGACCATTCATCCCGCAAGTTCACAAATCACCTCTGTTCCCGGAATCTCATGAACATGAAACGAACGGGAGTTCTTAGGACCGTCATTGCCGGCACGACACTCGTGGCTTGCCTGGGATTGATCCCGGGCTCCCTCTTCGCGATTTCCTCTGACCACCCGAACGAGGATGCCGCACGGGGCGTCTTGACACGTCTCCTCGGCTCGCGGGCACAATCGTTTGTCCTTTCGCAAACATCAAGAGTCGACGGCAAGGATCTGTTCGAGGTGGCCGCCTCGGGAGGAACGGTAAACATCAAGGGGACGGATGCCGTTGCGATGTGTCGGGGGGCTTACTACTATCTTCGGACCGCCTGCGCTGTGGAGGTGACATGGAGCGGTACCCACTGTTCCCTCCCACGCCGATTTCCGGATTTCGCCAGGACCCGCGTCGTTTGTCCAAATCGCTTCCGACAATATTTCAATGTCTGCACATTCGGCTATTCCACGGTATGGTGGGATTGGCCGCGCTGGGAACGAGAGCTTGATTGGATGGCTCTTCACGGCATCAATATGCCGCTCGCAATGGTGGGAGAGGAAGCGATCTGGCAACGCGTGTGGAAGTCTATGGGGATCGCCGATAGCGACCTTTCCGACTATTTCACCGGGCCGGCGTTCCTGCCATGGCACCGGATGGGAAACGTGAACAAACATGCCGGTCCGCTTCCGCAGGGTTGGATCGATGGGCAGGAGCTCCTCCAGAAGAAGATTCTGAAAAGAATGCGGGAGCTGAACATGAACCCGGTGGTGCCTGCATTTTCCGGATTCGTCCCTGCCGCACTGGAGCGACTTCACCCGGAGGCACATGTAGAGATGCTTTCCGCCTGGGGAAATTTTCCAAAGGACTACCGGACCCATCTTCTCTTTCCCACCTCGCCGCTGTTTCATGATATCGGGGTGAAGTTCATCCGGGAATACCGCAGGACATTCGGCCCGGTTCGGTACTATCTGGCTGACAGCTTTAACGAAATGGCGGTTCCTGTAACACCGGAGGGACGGTACGACGAATTGGCGTCGTTCGGCAAGGCGGTCTTCTCCCCGATCTCGGATGCGGACCCAAACGGGGTCTGGGTCATGCAGGGATGGCTATTTTATAACGACGCGGCATTCTGGGATTCTTCTTCAGTCCGTGCCTTGCTGCGAGATGTCCCCGACGACAGGATGATCATCCTTGATCTCGCGAATGAAGCGTTCCACGGGTGGAAGGTCCAGCATGGATTCTACGGCAAAGAGTGGATCTATAGTATGATCCATAATTTCGGCGGGAACAATCCTTTGAACGGAAATCTCCCGCTTGTTGCGAGGGACCCTGTGGAATCCCTGTCATCGCCGGAGGCCGGCCACCGCGTCGGGATGGGTCTCGCCCCTGAAGGGATCGAAAACAACGACGTGGTGTATGAGCTTGCAACCGATATGATGTGGCGTAGCGATACGATCGCATTGACGCCCTGGCTCCTCCATTACGCGCGCGCCCGATACGGGTCCTGCCCGGAGGGAATGGAACGTGCATGGCGTGAACTGGTCGCCTCTGCATACAGCAAGGGGGCAGGGAATATCCGTCATGCCTTTCAGCAGCGGCCCCACCGAGGAGTAATGGGGAATGTCGATGTTTCCCCGGAGTTTCATGCCGCGGTCCAGGACTTTCTCTCGTGCGCAACAGTATTGAGCGGAGAGCGTCTTTTCGTCGACGACGCCGTCGAACTTGTCGTCCAGTGGCTGGGAGGAATTGCCGATGAACGCTTGCGCGATGCGATCCTGGCCCACGATTCGGGTTCCCCGGAGTTGCGCGATTCCCTGGAGTCGCAGGGCCTCGCCATCATGGAGGACATCGATGCTCTTCTGAACACACGCCCGGATCGGAGACTTGAACGGTGGGTCGCGGACGCCAGAACCTGGGGAGCCACTCCGAAAGAACAAGACTATTACGAATGGAACGCCAGACTTCAAGTGACGTTGTGGGGAGGTCCCGATCTGTACGACTATGCGTCAAAACTCTGGAGCGGGCTGGTCAGGGATTTCTATCTGGGCCGCTGGAGGGAATATTTCTCGCTTCTCCGGCAACTGGCTCCGGGAAGAGAAGTGCCGGGGGATTCGTTGATCGCCTGGGAAAAGGCGTGGACCCTCGAGCATGGAATGTCGACGCCGGTGAGACTTGATCACCCTCTCGACGCGGCGCGCCGGATGCTCGCGCGGTGGGGGGAACCGTTTCCTCTGTCGGAGACCCCGGTGATCGCCCCCGATTCGGTGGTCGTCACCGCAAGATCGGGCATCGATGTTGTCATACGGGCCCAAGACCCTGCGGGCGTCATCCGGTACACCGTCGATGGGACGTTGCCCGATGCGCATTCGCCGGTCTATGTCCGCCCGCTCCACCTTCATGCGAATACCGTCGTGTCGGCGAGGATGTTCGTCGAAGGAAAATTCCCGAGTTTCGTCGCAACCCGGCTCTACTCGTTCATTGATCCCGGGAAGAACGGATTGACATGCAGTTATTATGAAGGCGCGTGGCAACAGTTGCCGGATTTCGACTCCGTGAGGGCGGGGAACTCCTGGACGGCGTATGAATGTTCGCTCGACAACGTGTTCCACCGTCCGGATTATTTTGGATTGTCCTTCAGCGGATTTCTCAAAGTCGAACAGGCGGGGACATATACGTTCACCCTCGGATCGGATGACGGATCGCGGCTTCGGATGGACTCAACCGTGGTCGTCGACAATGACGGGCTGCATGGATATCTGGTGAAGACCGGTAGTATCTACCTTGAACCGGGCTTCCATGCGTTGTCGATCGACTATTTTGAATGCACGGGGGCTGAACGACTGTCGGTGGAGATGGAAGGACCCGGCATTCCTCGAAATCCCTTGCCGCCATCGCTGCTCTTCACCAAGAAGGGAGGTCGCTGAGTCCGGTCGTGGCCGTCAAACCAATCCTCCTCCTTGGGCATCCTCAACTCTATGAGCGATCCCTCGATGTCGACCGGTCGGAACTGGCGGCCCTGGGGGATGTCATCAACGATCTTCGGGACACCATGATGGTTTTCCGATCGCGGTACGGCGTCGGCCGGGCGATTGCCGCCCCGCAAATCGGCGTAAGGAAAAATCTGGTTTACATGCACATCGATACACCGGTCATCTTGATCAATCCCGTGCTTGACCGGTTCAGCAAGGAGACTTTCGATCTCTGGGATGACTGCATGTGTTTTCCGCATCTTCTCGTTCGCGTCCGGCGCAACCTGCGATGTCGTGTGCGGTTCAGGGATGCGGAATGGATTGAGCGGGAGATGCTCCTTGAAGGCGCGCTCTCCGAACTCCTCCAGCACGAATGCGATCACCTCGAGGGCATTCTTGCAACGATGCGCGCGATCGACAGTCACTCCTTTGCCGTTGCCGGTCGGGGAGATGAAGGGGGGTACGGCCGCCCCGACACCCGGTGCTCATAATCACGACGACCCGCAGCCTCGTGACTCGAATTCGATCTTATCGCCCGCTCTCTTCTTCTCCCCTTTTTCCCCTCTCTCCTTCGCCTTCCATGCCGCGTTCCTGATTCTCCCGCGGCCGCCGTCGCTCAAGACTATCGGCGGGATATCGTTGCCGGAGGGAGTCGCGCAGAGCTCTGCTCCAGTTGATAAGAAGATCCTTTTGTGATTGCGAGAGGACGGCATCGCGGTGAATCAGGAGATACGACGAAAGCGGCATCTCACCTTCTTTGAGTTGCCGTTCTATCTGGACCAGTTTTCCAAATTGACGGAAGGGACGATAGGTGGCAAACTCGTCAAAGTTCAGATTCCTTTTCCCATGGGCGATATGATTGCTGAGGTACCAGGCCGAGGGTTGGAGCGAGGCATACCACGGGTACCGCGTGCTGTCACTGTGACAATCGAAGCAGGCAACAACAAGAACCTGATGAACGCTATCAGGGATGGGGAAGAGGTCGGCAAGCCCCTGCCCCGGACTCCTTTTCTGGATGTTGAGCGTCGGTCGGATGAATTGGATAACGACAAATGCCACCGCCAGGACAGCAAGAACCACTTTCACTATCTTCACGGGATCTCCAGTGACTGTTATTCAATCAGTTGAGTCGGCGGAAATGCAACGCTATCGCTCGAGCGCATCTGAATCGATGGCAAAATGGAGTTTTAGCCGCTAAAATGCAACATTTCCGGCAATGCATTCCCACGAGCAGGTTGCGTAATTGCTCCATTTCCTCTACTTTCAAAGAGTGGTTGCCTTCCCTGAAGTGGACGTTAGTCCCCTGTCCACGTCGTGCCGCGCTCAAGCCCTGAATTCAAAGCATATCCGACGGGTATCGATATGAGAATCGTCTCTTTGCTTATTCTCCTGCTTCTCGCCGTCCTGCCGTCGCAGGCGCAGGATAGTCTGGCCTATCCATTCCGGGATGTCTCCCTCACGGTCGAACAAAGAGTGAACGATCTCGTATCCCGGATGACCGTTCAGGAAGAAATAGGTCAAATGCAGTATGATGCGAGCGCGATCCCCCGGCTCGGGATTCCCTCATACAATTGGTGGAATGAATGTCTTCATGGAGTCGCCCGGAATGGAATCGCGACAGTGTTTCCTCAGGCGATTGGAATGGCAGCGACATTCGATCCTGATCTGATACATGCAGAGGCGGATGTCATTTCCACGGAAGCCCGTGCGAAACACAACGAAGCGCTGAGGGAAGAGAAGAGGGGAATCTACACCGGGCTGACGTTTTGGTCGCCGAACATCAATATCTTCCGCGATCCGCGATGGGGCCGCGGGCAGGAAACGTATGGCGAAGACCCGTACCTCACGTCACGCATCGGCGTTGCGTTCGTCAAGGGGCTGCAAGGTGACAACCCGAAGTACTTCAAGGTAATTTCAACACCAAAGCACTTCGCGGTGCACAGCGGACCGGAGCCCCTCCGGCACTCGTTTGATGCACGAACGAGCCGGCGCGACCTTTTCGAGACTTACCTCCCCGCGTTTGAAGCGACCGTGACGGAGGGGGGCGCGTGGTCGGTGATGGGAGCTTATAACCGTTATATGGGGGAGCCCTGCTGCGCGAGCGACCTGCTCCTTGGAAAAACGCTTCGCGGTCGCTGGGCGTTCGCCGGCTACGTCGTGTCCGATTGCGGCGCCATTCGTGACATTTTCACAGGGCACCGGGTCGTCCAGACGGAGGCAGAAGCCTCGGCGATGGCGGTGAAAGCGGGCTGCGACCTGACATGCGGAAATGAATACGAATCGCTCGTGGAAGGGTTGACACGGGGGCTTCTCACGAAAGCCGATATTGACCGTTCCGTTCGTCGTCTGATGACCGCGCGCTTCAGGCTCGGCATGTTCGATCCCCCGGCGAAAGATCCGTATTCCTCCATATCGATCACGATGAACGACACGAAGGGTCACGACTCGCTTGCGCTGCGAGTAGCCCGGGAAAGCCTGGTACTGCTGAAGAACGAAGACCATGCCCTTCCGTTGCGCAGGGACGGAGGATCCATCGCTGTCATCGGTCCGAACGCCGACGACGTGGACGTGCTGCTCGGAAATTACAACGGCACGCCGTCACACCCCGTCACCATCCTTCAAGGAATTCGGAACAAGGTGGGGAAGGGGACGGCGGTAGTCTATGCCCGGGGGTGCGAACTTGCCCAGGGGATTCCCGACAAGCTTGATCCCATCCCCACGAGAAATCTCTTGACGGTTCAGAACGGGCTCTCAGCGCAGGGGCTCATGGGTCTCTATTATGACAACATGCAGCTGGAGGGGAGTCCGAAGATGCGTCGTGTGGACACGACGATCGACTTTCTCTGGGGCGCAGCGTCGCCTGCTCCGGATATGCCGGCTGACAAATTCTCCGTCCGGTGGGTGGGAACGCTGATTGCGGATACGACCGGTGACTATCTGATCGGGGTCACTGTCGACGATGGTTTCAGGCTCTTTATTGACGGGCAGCCCTTTCTCGAAGACTGGAGGGACGGATCGTCCCGGGCCTTTGCGAAGAATATGTCCCTGGTGGCCGGAGAACCCCACAAGATCCGGCTCGAATATTATGAAGACGACGGTGACGCTATCGCGCGGCTCGAGTGGAAGCGGAAGGGGATCGACCAGCCCGCCGAAGCGATCGCCGCTGCCAGAAACGCCGATCAAATCGTTCTTGTCCTTGGCCTGTCGCCCTCCCTTGAGGGAGAAGAGATGGAGATTCAATTGCCCGGGTTCCTCGGTGGAGACCGGACGGACATCGCTCTGCCGTCGTCGCAGGAAGCGCTGATGGAGCAGATTGTCGCGTTAGGGAAACCGACGGCGCTCGTCCTGCTGAACGGGAGCGCGCTCGCCGTGAACTGGGCCGACGAACACGTTCCTGCGATTCTGGAAGCGTGGTACCCCGGGCAGGAAGGGGGAAATGCAGTGGCGGATGCTCTGTTTGGAGACTACAACCCCGGCGGAAGGCTTCCAGTGACCTTCTACAAATCCGTGAATGATCTCCCTCCGTTCACGGATTACGCGATGAAGGGGAGGACCTATCGATATTTCTCAGGATCGCCGTTGTATCCATTCGGCTATGGACTCTCTTATTCTACGTTTGCGTATGAGAAGGCTGAATGTTCGCCCGCAACGGCAGGCGTTGGCGATACGGTTCAGGTCAGGGTCGCAGTGAAGAACACCGGCACGCGTGACGGTGATGAAGTTGTTCAGGTTTATGAGCGGGCGCCTGTGGTTGGACCGGAAGATCCGATCCATTCCCTCCGGGCTTTCCGTCGGGTCCATCTCAAGGCGGGGGAGGCGAAGGTCGTCTCGCTCCCTGTGCCGGTCCGGAGTTTTAGAGTGTTCCAGGAGCAAAAGGACGATTACATCGTCAGTCCGGGAACCTATGAGCTGCAGATTGGAGCGTCCTCATCGGATATTCGTTTGACGACGTTTTTGAACGTCTCTCCGTAGGACACATATCTGGGACGGCCGGGTCCGGTAGGGAATCGGCCGTTTTCCCGCCTTAATACTGCCAATCTCCCTAATCGAACATTAAATTTGATCAAAGGGTTGACAAAGCAGTTTGAGTTTTGTAGTTTCTTTCGCGTGAAAGTTACCGGTAACGTAACCGGTAATCCTTATAAAAACTCACCGATCTTTTCCTCTCGAAATGCACCCTTTGATTACTGCATCGCCGAAGTGCGTTATTGCCGCCCTGCTTCTGGGTTCCGTGCAGTCCCACTCCCAGCCTGCATCGACCCTGGCCGGCGAGGTTTCCGCGCTCTGTTCCGGTCTCCCCTTCGTCATGCCCCAGGTGGAGATCGCACAGTTTCCAGCGATCCGTTTCGACATCCGAAAATTCGGTGCTGTCGCCGATGGTCGGACGCTCAATACAAAGGCGTTCGCGTCCGCGATCGCTGCGTGCGTGAGCGTCGGGGGCGGAACGATCGATGTCCCACCCGGAACATGGCTGACAGGGCCCATCGAGCTCCAGTCCAACGTCTGCCTCAACCTTGAACGCGGGGCCCTCCTGCAGATGAGTGGACGGATGGATGACTTCCCGCTCGTCCCCCGTGACGGGGACAGCACGCGGGGGTACCACGTCGCTTCGCCAATCTCCGCTCATGATGCCAGGAACATCGCCATAACCGGAGAGGGCATCATCGACGGCGCGGGAGAATCGTGGCGGTACGTCCTGCGCGCAAAGCAGACGACGACAGAATGGAATGCCCTGGTTTCCTCGGGGGGCGTCGTCACCGCCGACAGCGCACAGTGGTGGCCGTCACAAGACGCGCTCGAAGGCGAACAATACCTCAAGCGTCTTCACGCCACAATTCCCCATCCCGTGAAGGCCGATTTCGAGAAGGCCAGACAGTACCTGCGCCCGGACCTCGTTCGTTTCGTCCGCTGTGACGGCATCCTCCTCGACGGCGCCACGTTTCGCAATTCCCCCCGCTATCACATTCACCCGATCCAATGCGGGAACGTCGTCATCCGAAACGTGACCGTCCTTACTCCCTGGTTCGCGATGAATGGAGACGGTATCGACCTGAGCTCCTGCCGAAGGGTCGTTGTGTACAATTCCATGCTGGATGTCGGGGACGACGGCCTCTGCCTGAAACCTGCGGAACCGTCGAAGGAACAGGGACCCGGCCCATCCTGCAGCGAGATCGTCATCGCCGGATGCACCGTCTACCGGGCGCACGGCGGCTTCGTGATCGGCAGTGAAAGCTACGGCGGCGTGAAGAACATTGTTGTGCGGAACTGCGTGTTCATCGGGACCGACGTCGGCATCCGGTTTAAGTCTGCAAGGGGCCGGGGAGGGCTGGTCGAGGATGTCTGGATCGACGGCGTTCAGATGCGGTCGATCGTAAATGAAGGGATCCTGTTCGATATGTATTACAGCGGAGGTGCGCCGGAGGTCGAGTCCGCAAAGGACCGCTCGCACCGCGACGCCGGGCCCATCACGCCCCGGACACCGCGGTTTCAAAACTTTGTGGTCAGGAATGTCGTCTGCAACGGTGCCGCGCGGGCCATCCTCATCAACGGACTTCCTGAAGTTCCAATCCGGAATATTGAGTTCGATTCCGTATGGATGACCGCGGCGAAGGGAATCAGCTGCATTGATGCTGAGAATGTCCGCTTCAATGCATGCAACATCATTGCCGGCGGGGGGCCTGCCATCATTGTGAATGCCGGGCGCGACATTGCGATCACCAAGGGCTCCTATCAGTCGGCACTCGGCTGTACAATCAGAGTCGAAGGTCGAACATCGCATGCGATCCGTCTGGACGGAGTCGCTGTGCCCGGGGGAAGAGTCTCAACGGAGCGCGGAGAGGACGTACCTTCCGACGCCGTGCTCGTCGAATAAGTCTCATCACGCTGTGCGATCACCAACGGAGGCAATCGCTCATGAAACGTTCTCTGACTGGTTTCATTGTTCTCCTCTTCCTTCCGTCCCTCCTCCTGGCCCAGGGGTCGATCCACGGGTCGGTCACGGATTCCACGACGCATGACGTCCTCGTGGGGGCGAACGTCCACCTTGTCGGGACCGCCTTTGGCGGGGTCACGGATCTCGAGGGGAAATACAAAGTCACGAACATTCCGGCCGGCACCTACCGTCTCCGGGTCTCCTACGTTGGATACAAGAGCCGCGAACGGGGTCTCACCATCCACGAAGGCGAATCCATCACCTTCAACGCGAATCTGCCGGCCGATGTGATCGAGGGGAGCGAGGTCGTCGTCACGGGTCAGGCCCGTGGTCAGGTGGCCGCGATCAACCAGCAGTTGAACTCGTCGACCATCGTGAACGTGATCTCCGAGGAGAAGATCCAGGAACTTCCCGATGCGAATGCGGCCGAAGCCATTGGCCGGCTTCCGGGCGTTTCCATCCTCCGGTCGGGCGGTGAAGCGAACAAGGTCATTCTCCGTGGCATGAGTGACAAGTTCACGACTTTTACGATCGATGGGGTAAAAATCCCCCCGACGGACCCCGACACCCGCGGAGTTGATCTGAGCGTTTTCTCGCAGGGGACTCTTGCCGGCGTGGAACTCTATAAAGCCATTACGCCGGATAAGGACGGCGATGCGATCGCCGGGAGCATCAACCTCGTGACCCGCAAAGCCCCGTCGGAACGTTTGCTCCGGTTTGACGCCAAAGGCGCATACAGCCATCTCACCAACGATTACGGCCAGTACGATTTCATCGGAAGGTACGGGGAACGATTTTTCAATGACGTGGTCGGCGTGCAGCTTGTGGCGAATCTGGAACGCCGCGACAGAAGCAACGAACAATCCAACATCAGCGTACAGGATCAACAGACGTACAATGCCATCGGGTTTCTGTACAACGACCTTACGGTGTCCTTTACGGACGAAATCCGGCGGCGTGGCGGGATCAGCGCGTTGATCGACTTTAACACCCCGGATGGTGGGACAATTCGGATTAACAACATTTACAACCGGACGGACCGGGACTACACGATCTACGGCAGGGATTATCCGGCGACCACCGACTATGTGGCCTATACGGCTCGCGACATCCAACAGAATATCAGGACGTTGAATAGTTCGATCCGGGGCGACAACACCCTCCTGAACCTTAACCTCTCATGGGGGGCCTCCTATGCAGAATCAAACCTGGAGACCCCGTACGACTACCGGATGTCATTTCAGGAACCGTCCATCAACGGCGCCGCTGGCATGCGACCGGTTACTCGTTCGGCACAGACGACCTCACCAGAATCCCTGATTCCGTTCGCCTACAATAATTTCGCGGCGTCCTACATCGACACCGGCGCATTTGATACGGGATTGAATAACGATCGCGAACGCACGCTGTTTCTCGACATCGCGCGGAAGTATTCCATGGGTAACCTGGTCTCGGGTGAATTGAAAATCGGCGGAAAGTACCGGTATACCAATCGCAATAAATCTTCCGATGAATTGCTTGCGCCCTACTACCTGGGATACTACCAGGATAATGTTCTGAATGGAGACGGGACCATCACGCCGAAGAATTTTGCCGGGACGCGTTTTGCCAACCTCATGCTCGACAACAGAAAAGTCCTCTTGACGAATTTCCTCACTTCGCCGACTCCGCAACGGAACCTCTTCGATAGGTACCTGCTGAACCCGCTGATCGACCGGGACGCGATTCGGCAATGGTATGAGCTGAACAAGAATGGGATCGGGAGTACGGGCCAGCGCGAATACTGGGACAATCCCGAGACGGCTGCGGATTACTACGACATTACGGAGAGAGTCCAGGCGATGTACCTTATGAACACGCTGGAGCTCGGTCCGATGATAAGTTTCATTGCCGGGGTGCGCGTGGAAAAAGAGACGAATGACTACGGCGCGAAATTTTCCTCTGCGGCGCTCAGCGGCTTCCCGACGACGGGAAATCTGTCGAATGAGAACAGTACGTTCTCGGAAACAACCTGGCTCCCCAATTTCCATCTCACCGTTCGTCCGACAGACTTCCTCTCGGTTCGGTTTGCCGCGTATCGTGCAATTGCGCGGCCTGATTTCAATGCGCGCCTTGAGAAAAACGTTGTTCGGATTACCAATCCTCGCGACCTGTTGCTGATCGGCAATCCGAACCTCAAGAACGCAAAGGCGTGGAATTATGAAGTGAACACGTCCGTGTTCAACAATGAAATCGGGCTGTTTACGGTCTCGGGCTTTCTGCGCGTGATCGATGACATGTTCCATACGGTTTCGGGAATCCCCGGCACCTACAATCAGGGCAATCCCGGGTCGCTTCTTGACACCCTGGGCATCGCGTGGCAACCACCGATTCCCGATGGGTTACTGATCAGTCTGACCTATTCCGTCAACAGCAATCAACCGACGAAGGTCTGGGGCTTCGAAGTCGAACATCAGGCAAACCTGACGTGGCTTCCCGGCCTTTTGTCGAATATCGTGGTCAGTTACAATTTCTCGTTCGTGCGCTCGGAAACATACGTCCTCTCGTACGCCACGGATACGACGTACGTTACCTTTCCGGGTTTTCCCGTACCCGTTCCGAAATATTCGACGAGGCTGATTGAGGCAAAACAGAAACTTGAAGGACAGCCGGACTTTTTTGGCAACGTGGCGCTCGGGTACGATATCGGCGGATTCTCCGGGAGGATCTCAGTCTTCTTCCAGGGTGCATACAACCGTTCCTATTCTGCAGGGCGACGAAGCGATCCTGTTGTTCAGAATTTCTCCCGCTGGGACATTTCACTCCGGCAGCGACTGACAACCGGAATTTCGGTTTTTGCAAGCGTGAATAACCTGACAAGTGTCATCGAAGACGTGCGTACCGAAAACCGTCAGGACAACTGGGACGCGTTACGGTCGAGCCAACAGTACGGCCTGACCGCCGATCTCGGTTTCCGACTCGAGTTTTAGGAGGCGCAAGGTCCTGATCGGATTTGTGTCGTCCATGAACATTCAGTTTTCAGAAGTACCGGCGATATAACACCAGCAACCACTCAGATGTCCACACCACCAGAGGAGGTCGTTATGCGCACATTGTCCCTAACAGTGTTACTCGTTGTCGCCCTTGTCACCCTCGTACCCAGTGGAGCGGTAGCGCAGCATGAAGTCCGCGTACCACCGTTCTCCGGGACGAACTATCTCAACAACATTATTATGGGAGATACCCTTACCGGTGGCGCGCGAAGAGACTCGAACACAGTGTATGTTCTCACCCGCGGCGGGGCCTATCTTTCAAACGCTGTCATTACCAACATCGGCTGGCCGCTGCAGATCAAGGCGAACGACACGACGGGGAATGTGAGCAAGCCCATCGTGTACCTCTATCTCGGTGCAACGAGCCAGACCCTTCCCGGTCAATTCGTCTCGATGCGCGGGAACTTCACCATGAAGAATGTCATTCTCGATGGTTATTTTGAGCCCGATCCGACCATCCTGCTGGGTCTTCAGGGAGCACTGTTCAATACCGCATCGGCCGGCCTGAATCTGCAGCTGGACAGCTGCATTCTTACGAATACCAATGGGAACCATGTTCGCACGGATCAAGCACCCCATCTCCTCAAGATCACCAACTGCATTTTTGCCAATATGGGGTATTTAGGAAAGTCGAACCTCGGTGCGGGAAAAGGGATTGATGTTCGCGCCGGGTCCGTGGACTCGATGATTGTGGTGAACAACACCTTCGTCAACTGGCAGGATCGCATCATCCGCCACTTCTCCAGCACGGCGAGCATTCAGTACCTTCGCTTCGAACACAATACCTGCGTGAACGGGATGTCCTATCACGGGTTCCTCTCCCTCGGGCGCGTTGGGAAGAAGATTATTATTCAGGATAACCTGCTCGTGGATGCCTTTGCCCTCGGCCAGGACACGGATGCGGTACGGCAGTCGGAATTCACGGACAGCGGCGAGAAGGATGCATTCGGATTCCCGCGCATGACCTGGGTCATCTCGAATCCGAACGACACGACGCAGTGGGTGATCAAGAATAACTATTTCCGCGTTACCCCTGCAGGTCAATCGTTCTTCGATTCAGCCTCCATATTGCCGATCGTGGCCAATCCGGCGCTCGTGGCAGGGAGCCCCCTGACGTATAAAATCAACAGTCGTATCGGTGCAGATTCCGCGACGGCGTTCCGGACGCACACCGCCGACCTTCCGAACACACCTGCACTGATGACCGCATTCATGAAGTGGTACCGCAGACCACAGGCCCTCCCGGATTCCGGGGCAGGGAAGACGAAAACCGTGTCTGCGTGGAAAGCAAAGTTCGATTTTGACCGCCGCAGCTATGCGTACTTCCGCGATACGCTCAATTGCGCCTACTCCACGGGCAACGCCGTCTACACCGAGGGGACCGGCGGTTATCCCGTCGGCGACCTGAATTGGTTCCCGTCGAAGCTGACGCAGTGGCTGGCCGATCCGGTCTCGTCCGTGCAGCCCGGTCAAGGCATGGTGAACTCCTACGAGCTGAGCCAGAACTATCCCAACCCCTTCAACCCGAGCACGAAGATTGAGTTCGCGATCCCGAAGCAGTCGAACGTCGAGCTCAGGATCTTCAATGTGCTGGGCCAGGAAGTCGCGACTCTGGTGCATGAGAGCATGGCCGCCGGCAGGCACACGGTATCGTTCGACGCGAAGAATCTTGCCAGCGGTCTGTACTTCTATCGTATCACCGCCGGCCAGTTCACAAGCGTCAAGAAGATGATGTTGTTAAGGTAAAGTAGACGGTGGACAGTGGACAGTAGGCAGCGCTCGTATGGCTGTCTACTGTCTGCTGGACTCTGAACTGGTCGTACCGTCCCGAAGTCCCACATTTTCAGCGTCCGCTTCATCTCGGTGGCACCATGTGTCGCACTCTTTTTGCGCTGATCGTCCTTGCTTCGACCTACGCGCTCGCATCGGACAGCACTGTCGTGCGGCTCATTGTCGCCGCCGATGGGTCGGCGCAGTTCCACTCGATTCAAGCTGCTCTGGATGATCCCGCCGTGTCCGGGTCGCGCGATGTCATCATCAGCGTGAGGAATGGTCTGTATCAGGAAAAGGTCTTTGTGAAGAAAAGTCATGTTGCGATCGTTGGCGAAGAGAAGGACCATACCCGGATTGTTTTCCCGGTGCTGCGTGAGACGTGGCGGGCGACGCATAACGGGAGCGACTGGGGCGCCGGCGTGGTGAATATCGATACCGGCGTGACGGACGTGACAATCGCCAACCTGACAATCTACAATAACTACGGCAGCCTGTACGGCGACGACAACAAACACCAGTTTGCACTGCGCGGTGCAGGGACACGGATTATCCTCCTCCATTGCGCAATCCTCTCCGACGGCGGAGACGCGCTCAGTCTCTGGGACCGTGAGGACGGCATGTACTATCATGCCGACTGCGATTTCGCAGGATGGGTCGATTATGTCTGCCCGCGCGGGTGGTGTTATATTGCCGATTCGCGGTTTTTCGGCTATAATATCCAGAGTGCCAGCCTCTGGCATGACGGAAGTGCTGACAAACGACAGAAGTTTGTCATCCGTAATTCGACTTTCGACGGCCGGTCGGGTTTCCCGCTCGGGCGGAACCACCGCGACGGCCAGGTGTTTCTTCTCCATTGCCGGTTCTCCGCGAACATGGCGGATCGACCGTTCTATCTGCCGCCGTCCAGCCGTGCACCTTGGAGCTGGGGCGACCGACACTATTACTTTGATTGCCATCGCGACGGGGGCGACTACGGGTGGTTTGCCGATAATATCGCTTCGGCTGATGGGTCCCCCGACGATAGCACGATCACCGCGCGATGGACCTTCGACGGACGGTGGGATCCTGAATCTCATCCACCCTCCGTTCTCCCTTTCGCGGCTTTTCCCTTGCCAAGATCCGGTTCACGGCTGAAGGTGACCGACGACGTGATGCTGCGATGGACGCCGGGGTTGGATGCAGTTTCGCAAGCGGTGTATTTCGGCACAACGGATTCGCCGACGCTGGTGGCAATACAATCAACTAATTCACTGGTCCGGTCCCGCATCACCCCGGGTGTCACCTATTATTGGCGCGTGGATGCCATTACCCGGCAGGACACCATCAAGGGACCTCTCTGGAATTTCACCTTGACCAATTAGGCAAGGCATGAAACGTCGCAATCCCGCGACGTGGAGCGACCGTTCATTGCAGGAAACACATGATTCTTGAAAAGTATTCGCTCGGCATCGGCGATCGATTTGGCCGCGAAGGCAACGCACAACTCGCCGCCCTGTCGAGAGCACGGGGAATCGGCATCGATGTTGTCCCGGTCTGGAACAAGTCGCACCGGGAACATACGATCATCGGCACCGTTCCTTCCGATACGCGGGCTGAAGCAGACGCCGCTGTACGTGAAAGTGGCTGGAAACATTCGTATTATGTGGACGCAGACCACATCAGCGCGGGGAATGTCGGGCTGTTCCTGGAATCCTCGGATTTTTTCACGATTGATGTGGCCGACTGGATCGGGATCACTCCCCCCGCCGGCGAGGCGGAAGAGTTTCTTCGCCGGATGCAACCATCACTGGGTGAGATTCCGTTGCCCGGGGTCGCGAAGAAAATTACACTTTCTCGCGGGTCGCTGAACGCTTTCGTGGCGCGGTACTATCTCGCTGTCCGGAAAGCCGCCGGTGTGTATCATCGCATCGCTGACCGGAAAAAATCCGATGAGTGCGTCATCGAGGTCTCGTTCGACGAGGCGGAAGTCGATCAGAGCCCGGAGGAGTTGTTTCTCATCCTGGCGGCCCTGGCCCAGGAGGGGATCCCCGTGCAGACCATCGCTCCGAAGTTCGGGGGGAAGTTCTTGAAGGGGGTCGACTACGTCGGCGACATCGATGCCTTTGGCCGGCAATTCGATATCGATCTCGCGGTCATCCGCTTTGCGCGGGAGCACTTCGACCTTCCCGCGTCACTGAAACTGAGTGTTCATAGCGGAAGCGACAAGTTCTCTGTCTATCCGGCCATTCACCAGATGGTCCAGAAACACGACACCGGCCTCCATATCAAAACGGCCGGAACGACGTGGCTGGAAGAATTGATCGGGCTTGCAGCAGGCGGAGGGGAAGGACTCGCGTTCGCGAAATATCTTTTTGCCGAATCGCTTCGCCGGTACGACGATCTTGTCAAGCCGTATCTCGCGGTGGTCGATATCGCACTCGAACGGCTGCCGTCGCCGGAAGCCGTCAACAGATGGACGGGGGACGAGTTTGCCGAGGCTATCCGGCACGACAAGACGTCGCCACGGTTTAATTCGGATCTCCGGCAGTTGCTGCACGTCGGATACAAAATCGCCGCCGAACACCGTTCGCAGTTCGACCAGCTGCTGGATGAGAATCGCGCGGCAGTGGAACACAATGTGACGGAAAACCTGTACCGTCGGCACATTCTCCCGCTTTTTCAGGGGTGATGGTTCGCGCGGAGCAGGTCCATCGCAAACGATACTCAACGGATGACGCCCATGAACGATCCGATATCGTTCCAAAGTCTTCAAGGAAAAAACTGTGTCATTACCGGCGGCGGCGGAATTATCGGCCGGTCGCTCTGCGATGGGTTGGCAAAGGCGGGAGTGAATGTGGCGGTGATCGACGTCGCCCGTGAGGAGGCGGAGAAGCTTGCGAAGACGTTGACCGACGCCCATGGCGTCAAGGCCATCGCCTCCGTCGCCGACGTCCTCGACAAGGATTCGCTGCAACGCGCAAAAGTCGACATCAATCAGCGGCTTGGACCAATCCACCTGCTGATCAATTGCGCGGGAGGAAATTCCCCGAAGGCGACAACCCGGCAGGAATATGTCCTTCCGGAAAACACCGGGGATCTGTCGGGGACATTCTATGGACTGGATATCGAGGGGTTCCGAAAAGTCTTCGACCTGAACTTTCTCGGGACGATCCTCCCGACAATGGTCTTCACCCTCGACATGATCCGTGACGGCGAAGGTGCCGTATTGAATATTTCTTCGATGAACGCGTTCCGTCCGCTCACCAAGATCCCCGCGTACTCCGCGGCCAAGGCGTCGATCAACAATTTCACCGAATGGCTCGCGGTCCACCTTGCGAAAGTCAATATTCGTGTCAACGGGATCGCGCCGGGGTTCCTTCTGACCAACCAGAACCGCTTTCTCATGATGGATGAAAAGACCAACGCTCTGACTGAGCGCGGACGGAAAGTGATCGCGGGGACGCCGATGGGTCGTTTCGGTCAGCCGGAGGAACTCCAGGGCGTGACGCTCTTCCTTCTCTCGGATATGTCCAAGTTCATCACGGGGGTTGTTGTCCCCGTGGATGGAGGATTCAATGCCTACGCAGGGGTGTGAACAGACCGGTCGAACCATGGGGGACGCAGGGGATGCTCTACTATAGTCGTGGGTCTTCAGCCGACGTTCTCTCTGCGGCGGACATGCGCGAAGGGCTCTTCACAGGACTGGCAAAGCTGGGAGAGCGCCGGAATGTCATGGCCCTGCCGCCGGATTACACGCGCTTCCATTCCCAGGCGGGGATCCTCACGAGATTCGTCAACGAATACTACGGCGACCGCCTGACGACGATTCTGCCCGCCCTGGGTACGCACGATCCCATGACCGAGAAAGAAATCGCCTCGATGTTCGGCGATCTTCCCCGGCAGTTGTTCCAACGGCACAATTTCCGGTCCGGACTGACCACCCTGGGTGAAGTCCCTGCTGATTTCGTGAGTGCGGTCTCCGATGGGACGGTATCGTATTCCGTCCCGATTCAGGTGAATCGCCGTATCGCCGAAGGCGGGCATGATCTCATCCTCTCGATCGGACAGGTGGTCCCCCATGAAGTCGTCGGGATGGCAAACTACAACAAGAATCTCTTCGTGGGGGCGGGCGGCGTGGATTGTCTGAACCGTACGCATTTCCTCGGTGCTGCGTATGGGATGGAACGGATCATGGGACGTGCCGACAATCCCGTGCGCAAGGTTTTGAACTATGGGTCGGACAATTTTGCGCGCAACCTTCCTGTGGTGTATGTCCTCACCGTCGTGGGGCGCGACAGTGAAGGAACGCTGGTCACGCGCGGATTGTTCATCGGCGACGACGTCACGTGTTTTCATCTCGCTGCCGAACTCTCCCTCAAGGTGAATTTCACTCTGCTTGAGAAACCGCTGAGAAAAGTGGTTGTGTTCCTTGATCCCGGTGAATTCAAAAGTACCTGGCTGGGGAACAAGAGCATTTATCGGACCCGGATGGCGATTGCGGACGGCGGGGAGTTAATCGTCCTGGCTCCCGGTGTGTCCAAGTTCGGAGAGGACCAGGGCATCGATGCCTTGATCCGGAAATATGGGTATGTCGGCACGCCGGCCGTGCTCGAGAAAATCCGCTGCGAGGCCGATCTCCAAAATAACCTCAGTGCCGCCGCGCATCTGATCCATGGCTCCTCGGAAGAACGATTCTCGATCACCTACTGCCCGGGCGGTCTGACCCGCGAAGAGGTTGAATCGGTGAACTTCCGCCACGGGGATCTCCGGGCGATGCTGAAGATGTACGACCCGAATGTGCTGCACGACGGCATCAACAAGCTCACGGACGGCGAGGAGATTTTTTACTGCTCCCAGCCCGCCCTCGGGCTGTGGGCTTTCCGCGACCGCTTTGGGAATGCACCGGAATAATTCTGGTTTTGTGTCTCAATATCATGGATGACGGGATCACTATGGTAAAGCAGGATTTTGGACTCATTGGTGTCGGTGTCATGGGGCAGAACCTGACGCTCAATATCGAGCGTCACGGCCATTCCATGGCGGTGTATGACCGTGACACGAAAAAGGTCGCGGAGTTTCTTGCAGGGAAGGCCAAAGGGAAGAAGATCGTCGGTGCCGGTAACACGGAGGAGTTTGTGGCGCTTCCTGTCCGTGCCGCGGCGCATCGTCGTCCTGGTCAACGCCGGGAAACCCGTGGATGATGTCATCGCCTCGTTGAAACCGCATCTGTCGAAAGGCGATGTCGTGATTGATGGAGGGAATTCCTTCTTTCACGATACGGAGCGTCGGAACGCGGAGCTCTCCGCCGCGGGAGTGCACTTCATCGGGTCGGGCGTTTCGGGAGGCGAAGAAGGTGCCTTGAACGGTCCGAGTCTGATGCCCGGCGGGGCGCGGGAAGCGTACGACCTCGTCGCCCCCGTACTCACCTCGATCGCAGCGCACGTCAACGGTGAACCGTGTTGTGCGTACATCGGGCCGCGCGGTGCGGGCCACTACGTCAAGATGGTCCACAACGGGATCGAGTACGCCATCATGCAGTTGATCTGCGAGACCTACGACATTCTTCGGTCCCGTTTCGGGTTCTCGGCTTCCCAGTGTGCGGACGTGTTCGAACAGTGGAATGCCACCGAGTTGAATTCGTATCTTTTCGAGATTACCATCAAGGTCCTCCGCACGATGGATGCGGAAACCGGCAAACCCCTGGTGGAGATGATCCTCGACACCGCGGAGCAGAAAGGGACAGGGAAGTGGACTTCGCAGAATGCTTTTGACCTGGGTGTTCCGATTCCCACGATCAATGCGGCGGTTGAGAGCCGGATGCTGTCCGGCCTGAAGGTCGAACGGGTTGCGGCCGCGCCCCTCCTGCACGGGCCAACCACGAAGTCTGTGTCAGGGACAGCCGAACAGGTCTCGGCGCTTCGCGACGCCCTGCACGGTTCGATCATCGCCTCCTACGCGCAGGGAATGGCATTGCTGAGGGCCGCATCGGCGGAGTACCATTACGATCTCCGATTGAACGAAATCGCCGCGCTCTGGCGCGGCGGGTGCATCATCAGGGCGAAAATTCTCGCGCCGATCATGCAAGCATTCTCCCGCACTCCAGCGCTTGTGAATCTCATGGTCGACCCGGCGTTCGCAGGTGTCTTGAACGCCGCGGCACCGGGATGGCGGTCCACCGTGGCGATTGCGGTCTCGGGCGGCACCCCCGTGCTTGCGATGGCGGCATCATTGAGCTATTTCGACGGCTATCGCACAGAACGGTTGCCGGCGAACCTCCTGCAGGGGCAGCGGGATTTCTTCGGTGCCCACACGTACAAGCGCATCGACAAAGAGGGAACCTTCCACACCCATTGGGAGGAATGACCTCAGAGAGCACCACCCTTCTTCCGGAAGTCGATTCCAGAAAACTCTTCTCTCCATGAATGGCAAAAGGAATATGTATGGCTCTTCGGGTCAAAAACGCAAACGAGGTCACATACGATCTGGTCTCGCTCGGTGAGTGCATGATCCGGCTCTCTCCGCCGGGCCACCAGCGCATCGAGCTCACTCCTGTCTTTGAAGCGTACGCCGGAGGGGGAGAGTACAATGTTGCGTACGCGCTTGCCCGGTACGGCATGCGTACGGCCTTTGTGTCACGGCTCGTGGACAATCCTCTCGGCCATTTCATCCGAAACCACGCGCAGACCAGCGGCATGGACTTCAAGGAAGTCCTCTGGGTCCCGTATGATGGTTCCGGGAGGGCCGACAGAGTCGGGCTCAATTTCACGGAAGTGGGGATGGGTGTCCGGGCAAGCGTCACGATGTACGACCGCGGCCACACTGCGGTGGCGCACATGAAACCGGGCGACTATGACTGGAAGAGCCTGTTCGGGAAAAAGAAAGCCCGCTGGTTCCACACCGGCGGCATCTTTGCCGCGCTCAGCGATTCCTGCGCGGCGGTGACCATCGAAGCGATGAAAGCGGCCCATGAGGCGGGAACGATCACGAGTTACGACCTGAATTTCCGCAGCAAACTCTGGTCAAGCGCACGAGCCATCGAAGTCACGAAGAGCATCGTCCCGTACATCGACGTGCTGATCGGAAACGAAGAGGATTTTCAAAAGGTTCTCGGATTCACCGTGGAAGGTGCCGACGAACATCTCAAGAGCCTCCCCGTCGAAGAATACAAGAGAATGGTGGAGAAGGTCGTGAAGGCCTATCCGAACATTCAGGCGGTGGGAACCACCCTGCGCGAAGTCGTCAGCGGATTGGTCAACAACTGGTCGGCGATCATGTACTATGACGGGCAGTTCTACGGTTCGCGTCGATACGAGAATCTCGAAGTGGAAGACCGGGTCGGCGGAGGGGACGGTTTCTGTTCAGGATTCGTTTACGGGCTGTTGCACGGAATGGATCCGCAGAAGTGCGTTGAACTCGGCGCTGCGCACGGCGCCTTGCTTCAAAGTACCCGCGGGGATACGAGTATGGTAACGATGGAAGAGGTCCTCCATGTCGTCGGAGGCGGCAGCGCGCGCATCAAGCGCTGATGGCCCCGTAGATCCACGCTGCTGTGCAGTTTGTTCCCGGACCATTGATCAGACACGGAATCACCACCATGGATAAAGCGACGCTCAAAGCGTTTGTTCCCCGGCACGAGTACTTCGTCGGGTTCGATTCGGACGGATGTGTGTTCGATTCCATGGAGCTGAAGCACAAGGAGTGCTTCATCCCGAATATCATCAAGTATTACGATCTCCAGCCCGTCTCGAAATATGCCCGCGAGGCCGCGGAGTTCGTCAATCTCTACTCCCACTGGCGGGGGATCAACAGGTTCCCCGGCCTGGTGAAAGTGTTTGAACTGCTCAAAGAACGGCCCGAGGTGACGGCCCGCGGAGTCCGCTTCCCCGTCACCACCGCGCTTGAAGAATTCATTCGCACCGCTCCTTCCCTCGGCAACCCCGCGCTCCAGACCGCGATCGATGTCTCCGGGGATCCCTCCCTCAAGCATTGTATGGAGTGGAGCCGGGCGGTGAATCGCGATATCGAGGAGATGGTGAAAGGTCTCCCACCGTTTCCGGCAGCCCGGGCATCTCTGGAGAAGATCGCGGGCAAGGCCGACACGATGGTTGTCTCGGCGACGCCTGCGGAAGCCCTCCGACGGGAATGGGTGGAACACGGGATCGACCGCTTTGTCGGTCTGATTGCCGGTCAGGAATTGGGGAAAAAGGAAGAACAATTGGGGCTGACGACCGAAGGAAAGTACAAGCCCGGAAAAGTGCTGATGGTGGGCGACGCACTCGGCGATCTGAAGGCGGCGCGGGCAGTGCATGCGAGGTTCTTTCCCATCGTCCCGGGCCACGAGGATGAAAGCTGGCAGAAATTCCGCGACGGGATCATCGAGAGTTTTCTCCACGACTCCTATTCGCAGGAGGAGGAAGAAGCGCTGTGTGCCGAGTTTGCCGAGGCGCTCCCGTCCACGCCTCCCTGGAAGCGCGGAGAGAAAAATCTCGAGGTGCTTCACGCCGGTTGAAGGCTTGACAAGGGACCTTCCGAGAGTCGATGTTCCTGTATGAATCGGGATCGGTGCTGCATGGTGGTGACGCTTGAATTCGAATGCCCTGATTCATATTTTTTATCACCTTTAAAGTAATCGTTAAAGTTACGCTGCGCGTCGCCAGGAAGTCGTCAATCCGGGTTTGATGCACGACGAACTTGCGATTCCCTGCCCATGCCCCAGACATTGATCCACCCCGAGTTCCTGCTCGAGACGCGCACTGCCCGTGAGCTGTTTCATGGGTTCGCGGAGTCACTCCCGATCATCGATTATCATAACCATCTCCCGCCGGCAGATATTGCCTCAGACCGGCGATTCGGGACGATGACCGAACTCTGGCTTGAGGGCGACCACTACAAGTGGCGAGCCATGCGCACATGCGGCGTCGACGAGCGATACATCACGGGCGATGCCACGGCGTGGGAGAAGTTTGAACGATGGGCCGAGACTGTTCCCAAAACCCTCCGGAACCCTCTCTACCACTGGACCCACCTCGAGCTGGCACGACCGTTCGGCATCACGGACCGTCTCCTGAACTCAAAGACGGCACGGTCCATCTGGGACGAATGCAACGCGAAACTCTCGACGCCGGGATTCAGCGCGAGAGGGATCCTCGCAGGGATGAAGGTCGAAGCGCTGTGCACGACCGACGATCCCGTCGATACGCTTGAGTATCATGTGGCCATGCGAAACGACCGGGCGATGACGACGCGTGTCTACCCGACTTTCCGGCCGGACCTCGCGATGGCGCTCGACGATGTCGATGCGTTCAACATGTATCTGCGCCGGCTGGCTGAGTCCGCGAACCAGGAGATCTCGTCGTTCGGGACATTCCTCGATGCGCTGTCCAAACGCCACACGTTCTTTCATGATAACGGGTGCCGGCTCTCCGACCACGGTCTCGAACAGCTCTTCTCCGAGACGTTGTCGCCGGAAGACGCACAGCGGGTGTTCGGACTGCTCCTCCAACGGAAGACAATCGCCCCGGCGGAGGCGCGCGCGCTCAAGACGGCGATTCTGCACGAGCTTGCCGTGATGGACGCGGAACGCGGTTGGGTCCAGCAGTTTCACCTGGGCGCGCTCCGCAATACGAACCAGCGCATGATGCGCGCAATCGGTCCCAACACCGGGTATGATTCCATCGGTGATTTCCCCATGGCGTCGGCAATCGCAAGCTTCCTGGATCGGCTGGACGCGAAAGGAACACTTGCCAAAACGGTCCTCTACAACTTGAATCCCGGCGACAATGCGCTCTTCGCGACGATGATCGGAAATTTCCAGGATGGATCGGTCCCCGGGAAAATGCAGTTCGGCTCGGCATGGTGGTTCCTCGATCAGCTGGACGGTATGACGCAACAATTGAATGCCCTGTCCACGATGGGACTTCTGAGCCAGTTCGTCGGAATGCTGACGGACTCGAGGAGTTTCCTCTCCTTCCCGCGCCACGAGTACTTTCGCCGGTTGTTGTGCAACATTCTGGGGAACGACATTGAGCGGGGGATGATTCCCGGGGACATCGAACTTGTCGGCGATATGGTTCGCGATATTTGTTACCGGAATGTCAAGCGATATCTCGATCTCCCCTCCCTCAATCGTGAGCCCGCGTCGAACAAGGCGGTGGTACAAAAGGAGGGCGCGCGATGAGCTCCTTTTTTGATCTCAGCGGCAAGAGTGCCATTGTCACCGGCGCAAGCACAGGCCTGGGACGGGGAATGGCGCTGGCGCTCGCGTCTGCGGGAGCGGATCTCCTTCTTGTCGACCACGTCCCCTCCGACGCGGTAGCGGAGGAAATCCGGAAACTCGGCCGACGCGCGTTTGCGCTCAGCGCTGACTTGATGCTCATGCCATCGCTCGATTCCGTGATCGAGAAGGCGCTCGAACAATTCGGGAAGATCGACATCCTTGTGAATAACGCGGGCATCATCCGACGCACGCCTGCAATCGACTTTTCGGAAAAAGACTGGGACGACGTGCTGGCATTAAACGCGAAAACGGTCTTCTTCCTTGCCCAAAAAGCGGCGCGCGACATGATGAAACGGCGCTACGGAAAGATCATCAATGTCGCATCGCTCCTGGCATTTCAGGGCGGCATCATTGTCCCCTCCTATTCCGCAAGCAAGGGCGCCGTTGCCCAGGTGACAAAAGCGCTCGCCAACGAATGGGCCGCCTCCGGCATCACGGTCAATGCGATCGCCCCGGGATACATGGCAACAAACAACACGAAAGCCCTGCGGGAAGATCCTGTCCGCAGCAAGGCCATCCTCGACAGGATTCCGGCGGGGCGATGGGGAATGCCGGAGGACCTCCAGGGTGCGGCGGTATTTCTTGCCTCCCCGGCCTCGGATTATGTGAATGGCCACGTTCTTGTAGTCGATGGTGGCTGGATGGCCCGATAATCATTCATGCAAGGAGTTACCTGTGGAAGTCCGGTATTTCCCCGACGACCGTTCTTATGAACGCATGACCACCGACGAACTCCGGTCGACCTTTGTCCTGGAGACACTGTTTGTCCCCGGCGCCGTTTCCATGACCTACTGCGATGCCGACCGTATTATCGTTGGGGGGGCGATTCCCACCGACCGTCCGTTGGAGCTTCTTTCCAGCAAGAAGGAGATGGCCTCCGAGTATTTCGCGGAACGAAGGGAAATCGGAATCGTCAACATCGGCGGCAATGGGAGCGTCGTTGCCGACGGCAAGGAGATTGCCCTTCATGCGAACGACATGCTTTATGTCGGCCGCGGCACACGCATGGTTCAATTCAGAAGCGATGATCCTTCCAGACCCGGTGTATTCTATTTTGCGTCCTTCCCGGCACATGCGAGCCACCCGAACGCGGTCGTTTCCAAAGAGAATGCCGAGCGAGCCCAGCTCGGGACGGACGGGGGAGCGAACAAACGGACCATCCACCGGTACATTCATGCCGGAGGTGCCAAAAGCTGCCAGCTCGTGATGGGAATGACGGAGCTGTCACCGGGCAGTGTCTGGAATACGATGCCCCCGCATACGCATCAGCGACGAATGGAAGCGTATCTGTATTATGACCTGGATCCGGAGGATATTGTGGTGCATTTGATGGGGAGACCGGACGCGACGCGGAGTGTGATCATCCGCAACCGGCAAGTCGTGGTATCCCCGAGCTGGTCGATCCATTGCGCTGCCGCGACGAAACACTATCGGTTTGTCTGGGCCATGGGCGGTGAGAATCAGGAGTTCGGAGACATGGACGCCGTTGCGATGAGCGATCTCCGCTAAATCCAACACACTCTCTTCTTCTGCAGGAGAACCATTCCATGCAAGCGACGAACGTCGAGCAGGCTGCACCCGGTTTCATCGGGCGATATCGCTGGACGATCTGTGGTCTTCTTTTCGCCGCAACGACGGTCAACTATGTCGATCGGCAGATTTTCGGATTGCTCGCGCCGTTGCTCCGGCAGGTGATCGGCTGGGACGACATCCAATACGGATACATCGTGATGGCGTTTCAGGGTGCCTATGCCTTCGGCCTGCCGCTCTTCGGGAAGTTCATCGATCGCTACGGTACGAAGATCGGCTACACGGTGTCCATCATCGGATGGAGCCTCGCCGCGATGGGACATGCTCTTGCGTCAGGCGTCTGGAGTTTCGGCATCGCGCGCTCACTCCTCGGACTGAGCGAAGCGGGCAATTTCCCGTGTGCCATCAAGGCGACCGCGGAGTGGTTCCCGGCGAAGGAACGCGCACTGGCGACGGGCATTTTCAACTCGGGCGCAAATATCGGGGCCGTGGTGGCTCCCGCCATCGTACCCTTTCTTGTTGAGCGGTTCGAGTGGTACGGCGCCTTCCTCGTGACCGGCGGATTGGGATTTCTCTGGCTCATCTTCTGGATCGTCTTCTATGAGAAGCCGGAGGTGAGCAAACGGGTTGGAGGGGAGGAACTCCGGTATATTCTCCATGATCATGAAGAACTGTCGAGCGAGAAGATCCCATGGCGCGTCCTCCTCGCTCACAAAGAGGCCTGGGCCTTCGTGGTGGGAAAATTCCTCACCGATCCGATCTGGTGGTTCTATCTCTACTGGCTTCCGCTCTTTTTGAACAGCCGGTACGGCCTCACGCTGACCAACCTGGGTCTCCCGTTGATCGTCATTTACACCCTGACATCGATCGGGAGCATCGGCGGCGGATGGCTCTCTTCGTGGTTTCTCGGAAAAGGGTGGACGATCAACAAGAGCCGGAAGCTTGCAATGCTCCTCTGCGCCGTCCTTGTCGTCCCGATCGTCACGGCAGCGGGCATCTCAGACCTCTGGGTCGCCGTGGGAGTCATCGGCCTCGCCGCCGCAGCGCATCAGGGTTGGTCTGCAAACTTGTTTACGCTGACCTCAGACCTGTTCCCGAAGAAAGCCGTCGGCTCGCTCGTTGGGTTGGGCGGAATGGCCGGCTCGATCGGCGGGATGCTGTTTTCCGCCTCGACCGGCTACATCCTGGAATTGACCGGGAGCTATGTGTCGCTGTTTCTCATTGCGGGATCGGCCTATCTCCTGGCGTTGGTCGCGATCCAGGTTCTTGTGCCACGAATGAAGCCGGTGCAGTTCTGAGAGTTCTCCTGCGCCGGTCGGATCCAGACCATGCAATTTCATAGCATGCATTTCCGCATCGCCCTTCTTCTCACATCGGCTTCCTTTGCCGCCGTGAACGGAATCGCCGGGTCGTTTCCGGATTCGCCACGGTTCTCACGGCCATCCATCCCGGATCGGCAGTTTGACATCCGTGCCGCGGGTGCGGTCGAGGGTGGGCGCATGAAATGCACCGAAGCCATCCGTCGGACCATCCAGACCGCCGCGACGGCCGGCGGCGGCCATGTCGTCATTCCCCCCGGGACATGGCTGACAGGTGCTATTCACCTGGAAAGCCACGTTGATCTGCACCTCGACGCGGGCGCACGTCTTGTCTTCAGCCAGGATCCGGCCGACTACCTTCCCGCGGTGTTCTCCCGGCATGAAGATACGGAATGCTACAAATACTCGGCCTTCGTTTACGCCGACGCGAAGACGGATATTGCGATAACCGGACAGGGTGTCCTCGAAGGGGAGGGAAAGCCGTGGTGGGCATGGAAATCCGAATACGCGGCATCAGAGTCGCTTCTTGTGGCGATGGGCAACCAACACGTGCCTGTTGCGCAGAGAGTCTTCGACGGCAGAAACGGCCGTCGCCTTCGCCCCGCGTTTTTTCAACCCATCCGCTGCAAGAATGTTCTTGTCGAAGGAGTGACGTTTCGCTACGGCGCCTTCTGGACGATTACGCCGACGTACTGCGAGAATGTCATCATCCGCACCGTGAAGGTTGAGACCGAGGGTGCTTACGGACACACGCCGAACGGAGATGGGGTCGACCCCTCATCCTGCAAGAACATCCTCATTGAACAGTGCGATTTTGCGACTGGCGACGATTGCATTGCCATCAAGGCCGGACGGGATGTCGACGGGAGACGCGTGAACATTCCGACCGAGAACGTCGTGATCCGGAACTGCACGGGCCGCCAGGGGCATGGCGGGATCGTCATCGGCAGTGAAACGGCGGCGGGCATTCGCGGCATCATCGCCGACTCCTGCACTTTCTCCGGGACCGATCGGATGATTCGTATCAAGACGCAACGGGGTCGGGGCGGGGTTCTGGAGAATATGCGGTTCCGGGCAATCACCGGCGACCACATCAAAATGGAAGCCATTCATATTAACATGCTCTACACCGGAACCCGTCTCCCTGTTCGCGCGGTTGATTCTTCGACGCCGGTCGTCCGGGACCTCCATTTCACCGATATCCGGCAGCTTTCCGGCGAGGGATACGCCCTGGAGATTCTGGGGATCCCTGAAATGCCGGTGCGATCGATCACGCTGGATTCTCTCGCGATGACCTCGATGAAGGGTATTCACATTGTCGATGCCGAAAGCATCGCGGTAGCGCACGCAACGATCTCCCGGGTGCTTGGTCCCGCCCTGGAAATCGCGCACAGCCGATCCCTCCTTATCGACGATGTTCGTTCCCTGTCCGGCACGGGGCATTCCCCATTTCTCGACACCAGCGACGTGCGTGATCTCAGCGTCATTCACCCTGATTCCTCCCGGCGCGATCGTGCCGAGCCGGCAACACTCCCGTGGTCGGTGAGAATCGCGGAGAGTTTTCTCGCGCGGCATCCCGGGGCCGTAACCTACGATTCGGTCTTCACGCAACGGAGCTGGAATTACGAGCAGGGGTTGATGCTTGTCGCCCTCGAGAGCATGTGGCGGTGGACGGGGGACGAACGGTATTTCCGGTTCATCAAAGAAAATTTGGATCATTTTGTCGACCATGACGGGCGAATCGCGACCTACAATCGGACCGATTATAACCTGGACAACATCGGGCCCGGCCGGCCGCTTCTGGCAGTATACGGCGCAACGAAGGATGAGAAGTATCATCGTGCCGCGGATACCCTCAGGGAACAACTCCGCGAGCAGCCCCGGACCAGGGAGGGTGGGTTCTGGCACAAAAAGGTCTATCCTTTCCAAATGTGGCTTGACGGACTCTTTATGGCAGAGCCGTTTTACGCGCAATATTCAGTCGCGTTCGCCGATACTGTCGCTATCCACGATATCATTCGTCAATTCCGGCTTGTTACAGAACATACCCTCGATCGCAAAACCGGGCTGCTGTATCACGGATACGATGAAAGCCGGGAACAGCAATGGGCGGACAAGGCAACGGGGCAATCGCCCTGTTTCTGGGCACGATCGATAGGATGGTATGCGATGGCGCTCGTGGATGTCCTGGATATCCTCCCCGTGCAAACAAGAGAGAGAGGGGAGCTGTTGGCAATGCTTCGGCGGACCGCGCGCGCTGTTGCGAACGTTCAGGATTCAACATCCGGTGTCTGGTATCAGGTGATTGACCAGCCAGGAAGATCCGGTAACTATCTTGAGGCCTCGGCATCAACGATGTTCACTTACGTCTTTGCCCGTGGCGCCGCCCGGGGATATCTGGATTCTTCGTACGCCCATCTCGCCAGAAAGGCGTTCCGCGGTATCCTCAAGCAGTTTGTGTCAGTTGATCCGTCGGGGTCTGTCAACCTCCTCCACACCTGTCGCGGTGCCGGCTTGGGGGGGACACCGTACCGCGATGGCAGTTATGAATACTATGTCAGTGAACCGCAGCGGATAAACGACCTCAAGGGACTCGGCCCGTTTCTCCGGGCCGCAATCCAACTTGAGCAGATGGAGCGAACGCCATGAGAAGGAATGCGCACATCACTCTTGCTGATATCGCGGAGCGCCTTTCAGTCTCACGGGTGACGGTCTCGAAGGCGCTCCGTGGCCATCCCGATATCTCGGAGGAGATGGCAAAGAAGATAAGAAAAATGGCTGCCGACCTTGGGTACAGCCCCAATCGCATGGCCCGGAATCTCTCTTCGCGTCGGTCGCATCTTCTCGGCCTGGTCGTCCCGAAGATCGCCCACTTCTTTTTCGGTTCGGTGATCGAATCGGTGTACAACCGCGCGCTCGAACACAAGTACGAGACGATCCTGATGGTGTCGCACGAAAACGACGAGCAGGAGGTCCGCAATCTTCAGACACTGGTCTCCATGCGTGTCGATGGGATCATCATTTCTGTTTCCGCACGGACGCATGATATCAAAGTGTTCGAATGGATCAAGAAGGTGGGCATTCCATTGCTGTTCATGGACAGGCTTCCCGAGCCGGCTCCGAAGAACTCCGTCGCCGTGCTGGTGGATGACACGGGAGGGGCCCGTCGGGCGGTCCAACAGGCAATCTCCCTCGGCTACGAATCGATCGCATTTATCGGAGGCGAGCGGAACATCAACATCGGACGAGATCGTTTCCGCGGATACTCCGAGGCGTTCCGGGATCATGGGCTTGCGCTCAATGAAGAGTACATCGTTCATGGCGGCTACAGCACGGACGCGGGGTATGAGGGTCTGAAGGGCTTGCACAAAAAGGGGAGATTGCCCCGGTGCATATTTGCCGTTACCTATCCTGTCGCGCTCGGAATCTACGCCGCCGCGAAGGAGCTGGGCATCCGCATTCCGGATGAACTTGACATCATCTGTTTCGGAGACAGCGACGTCGGGAAGCTGATTACCCCCGCGCTCAGCTGTATTTCCCAGCCGACGCAACGGCTCGGCGAAGAGGCGGTCAACATGATGATGAAGATGATCGAAACACCCGAAGCTGTCGCCCCGGGCAATCTGGTAATTCCGACCGAGCTCGTTCTTAGAGAGACCTGCATCGGAACTCCCCTGGCCAGGCAGGTTTCGACAGTCCGAGTCGGGAGCGCACCCTGATGAAGAGCGTGTTGATGATGGGAGCGGTTGTGGTCTTTTGTGTCGGCGCACGGTGCCACGCCGCTGATTCCGTCGCCCAAAGCCGCTCCCCCCGAGTCCTCCTCGACTGCTATTTCAATAATGAGTGGAAAACGGATTCTGTCGGACACCGTTGGCGGTATCATTATGTCTGGTCCGACACGCTGGATTCGGGATTCTCGCAGCTCGGTTCGATCGTCCGATCATGCGGTGGGACAATCGACACGATTTGCCGGGCTCCGACCGACGGCGCCCTTTCTGCGGCGGATATCTATTTGATCGTCGACCCTGACACACCGAAGGAAACGTCCCATCCTGAGTACATCGACGACACGGCGGCGGCCGTGATCAGCCGATGGGTGAGGGGCGGGGGGATCCTTCTGCTGTTCGGGAATGACAGCGGGAATGCCGAGTTCGCGCATTTCAACCGGCTTGCCGCCCGGTTCGGCATTTCCTTTAACGAGAACAGTCGTAACAGGGTCGTGGGAAAGAATTTCGATGCGGGAACGTTTTCCGCCCTGCCTGCGCACCCGATGTTTGCCGGCGTGCGAAAGATCTATTTGAAGGAGATCTCGACGATCACCGTCCGCGATCCCGCCCATTCGCTGCTCGTGGACGGCGGCGATAGTATCATTGCGACGGCGGACTTCGGAAAAGGGATGATATTTGCGGTTGGCGATCCTTGGTTCTATAATGAGTATATGGATGGCCGGCGGCTGCCTGCAGGGTATGACAACGCCCTTACGGCGAGAAATCTGTTCCGATGGTTATTTGCACGCGTATGTCCGGTGAACACGCATTGAGAAGGTCATACGGTCCATGATGGTACGCATCCCTCGATGCAATCGCGGAGCAGCCGCCGTCGCCTATGCGCCGGACTGCCCGGTCACTGCAGGAAACCCTTTACCGCTCGTCGTACCGAAGCAAGGATAAACGTGTATGGTCAACGTATTGAAGGCGCTGGGACTGGGCGGTATCGTCCCCGTTGTCGTTATCGAAGATGAATCGCATGCCGTGCCGCTGGCGAACGCTCTCCTCGCCGGCGGGTTGTCGACAATGGAAGTGACGTTCCGGACCGACGCGGCCAGGGATGCCATCGAGAAGATCCGCCAGGCCGTGCCGGGAATGATGATCGGTGCAGGAACCGTGCTCACCATCGACCAGGCGAAGGATGCGATCGAAGCCGGTGCCCGGTATGTCGTTTCCCCCGGATTGAACCGGAAAGTGGTCGAGTACTGCCGGTCGCGCGACGTGACGGTAACACCAGGGGTGGCGACGCCAACCGACATCGAGAATGCACTGGAGCTCAGCCTGACCGTGGTCAAGTTCTTTCCTGCAGAGGCGAACGGGGGCGTCGAATACCTTAAAGCCCTGAGCGGCCCCTACAGACAGTTGAAGTTCATCCCGACCGGGGGCGTCGACGAGTCGAACCTCCTTGACTATTTGCGACATCCGGCCGTGCTGGCATGCGGCGGGAGCTGGATGGTGAGGGCGGACTTGATCACCTCCGGGAATTTCGAAGAGATCACGAGGATCTCGTCGCGGGCGATCTCAACGATGCTTGGACTTCGCCTTGCTCATGTGGGAATCAACGCCGGGGGGCCGGCGGAGGCTCTGGAGGGCGCCGAAACGCTTGCCCGCCTTCTCCGGATGGGAGTGAAGGACGGGAGCTCATCCGTGTTTGTCGATTCGCAATTTGAGTTCGTGAAATCGAAATTCCGCGGGACGAACGGACATCTTGCAATCGGAACGAATTTTATCCACCGCGCCATCGCCTATCTCTCAACGCAGGGAATCAGCGTTCTTGAAGAGACACGGTCGGAGAAAAACGGTACGCTGGCGTCCGTGTATCTCGCGAAGGAAATCGGCGGGTTTGCCGTTCATCTTCTGCAGCTCTAAGATCTCAGCAAACGCAAGCACTTCTCCGGGAGACTGTCCACGATGATCCCACGATCGCTCTCCGTTCTTCTCCTCCTCCTCTCGTTTTCGTTTGCGTTCGGCAAAGGGAATGCGCTGAGGATCAGCGTTGAAAACCCGGCTTCCTTCCCCCGCGCTCACGAGACGATCGAAGTTCCCTTGGTCGAGGTGTTCCGGACGCTCGGTGCCGTCGACACATCGAGCATTATGGTGACTGAACTGGGTGGGGACACAGCGCTGCGGGCACAAGTCGACGGGTCGATGCTCCTTTTCCAGACAACTCTCGCTCCGCATGGAACGAAGGAGTTCGTTGTCCGGGCCGGAACCCCGAAGCACACTGTTCCGGCATCGCTTGTCGACGGACGATACGTCCTTCCACGCGAAGACTACGCGTGGGAAAATGACAGGATGGCATTCCGGATGTACGGCCCCGCGCTCGCGGCGGAAGTGAATAATGGCATCGACGTGTGGACCAAGCGGGTGAACTATCTGATCGTGAAGAAATGGTATAAGGAAAGTGAATCATCGCCACCGGGGAAGGACTCCTATCACCAGGATCGCGGAGAAGGGGCGGACTTTTTTGAAGTGGGGAAATCCCTGGGCGCCGGCGGATCGGGGCTCTGGATTGCCGGGTCATTGCGTCAACCGGGAGTTTTCGTCAATCAGCGGACGATCGCCGACGGGCCCATTCGGGTGAAATTCGAACTCTCTTATCGGTGGGTGCTCGAGGGGCGCGATACCCTGACGGAACGAAAAGTGATCTCGCTCGATGCCGGGCAGAACCTGAACAAAGTCGAAGTGCGCTTCGAAGGGCGCCGGACTCCCGACTCTCTGGTCATAGCCTGCGGTCTGGTGAAAAGAGCGAACACGCACCTGACAAAGGACCCGGAGCGACACTGGATCGCCCTCTGGGGACTGACCAATTCTGACACCGTGAACGGCTCGCTCGGGACGGGCATCGTCATCGCACAGGGGACCTATGCCCAATTCACGGAGGATGCTTCGCAGTTTCTCGTGTTGACACCCTCAACCCATGGTTCCCCGTTTCTCTACTACGCCGGAGCCGGTTGGACGAGACACGGAGACATTCAACGAGAGGGGGACTGGATTCGTTCGCTGGTGAACAAGGCAGGAGGATTGAATGCACCTCTGCTGATACGGTACTCCAGGCTCGATTGATCCGTACGGAGAAAAAAAACTTTCCTTCTCAATCTTACGGCCCGCCTATGCACTGGACACACCTTGTTGTTCTTGCCGTCCTGCTCATCGTCGCAATCGATTCCACGTCGGCCGGTACGGATCCGCGGATCGACAGGATCATCAACGACCAATGGAAATTCACGCGGTCGGATCCCGTCGGCGCGGCGGCGGTCCGGTTTGACGATGCACGATGGATGCCGGTTACGCTCCCTCACACATGGAATGCTCTTGACGGGCAGGATGGGGGAAACGATTACTACCGCGGCACCGGCTGGTATCGGAAGGTGTTGACGTTAGAGGAAACGTTGAGGTCAAAACATGTGTTTCTGCGCTTCGAAGCCGCTTCGTTGGTAACAACGGTGTATGTCAACGGCACCGAGGTCGGCACTCACAAAGGCGGGTTCGCCGCGTTCTGTTTTGATATTACACCTTTTGCGAAATTCGGTCGATCCAACGTCATTGCCGTCCGGGTCAATAATGCACGGAACCCCGACGTCACCCCGTTGAGCGGGGACTTCACGGTTTTCGGAGGAATTTACCGGAACGTTCACCTTCTGATCCTGGACCCTCTTTCGGTCACCCCCCTCGATCATGCTTCATCAGGGATTTACCTGACGCAAAAGGCGATCGATCACTCGATGGCAAAGGTCGAAGTGATCGCGATGGTCCGAAATGAGGATGAGCATGTCCGGACAGCAACTATCCAATGGTCCGTCCTCGGAAAGGCGGGCAACGTTGTGGCACGACGGGATTCCACCTTCACGATCGACTCGTTGACCACGTCCGCGCTGCGCGGGGAGCTTGCGATCGCTACTCCGCATTTGTGGCAGGGGAAAACAAACCCCTACCTCTACACTGTGCGGACGGAGGTGATTGTCGACGGCAAAATCCTCGATCGGGTGGACCAGCCGCTGGGACTGCGCCGATATACGGTGGATCCCGACAGGGGATTCTTCCTTAACGGGACCTCGTACCCTCTTCACGGGGTCAACCGGCACCAGGACAGACTGAACATGGGTTGGGCGATCACCGAGAAGGAACAGAAGGAAGATTACGGCCTCATCGATGAACTTGGCTGCACCGTTGTTCGCCTTGCGCATTATCAGCATGCGCAGGCATTTTACGATCTGTGCGACAAGGGGGGGATGGTGGCCTGGGCGGAATTGGCGCTGGTCGATCGCGTTACGGAGTCGCAGCAATTCGTGGACAACTGCAAACAGCAATTGACGGAACTGATCCTTCAGAACTACAATCATCCTTCGATATGTTTCTGGAGCATGGAAAACGAACTCATCCCGGACGCGGATCCCCAGTACTACGGGGGCGTCGTGAAACAGCTGCACGAACTTGCGAAGCAGTTGGATCCGACCCGACTGACGACGGTCGCGAGCAGGGGGAATTATGACGGCGCCGCGCTGATGAACACCGCCACCGACGTCATCGGCTATAACGTGTACAAAGGATGGTACGAAGCGATGCCGGAGGATTTTGCGGCGTATGCGGACGACATGCACCGCCGCTTCCCGGAGCGTGCGATGGCGATCAGCGAGTACGGGGCGGGCGCCGGGACGACGCAGCACGAATTGTCTCCGGGAAAACCCGTTCCCCAGGGGCACTGGCATCCGGAAGAATGGCAGGCGCATCTGCACGAGATCATCTGGAGAGCGATGGCAAAGCGCCCCTTCCTGTGGGGCACGTTCGTCTGGAATATGTTCGATTTCGCGTCCGATGGGCGCGCGGAAGGGGAACAACCCGGACGCAATGACAAGGGGCTCATGACGTACGACCGCAAGATCAGGAAGGATGCCTTCTACTTCTACAAATCAGAGTGGAATCCCCAGCCGATGGTGCATATCACGAGCAAGCGCTTTGATCCCAGACCGGCAGGGAAGACGTCGTTCAAAGTGTATTCGAACCTTCCGGACGTTCGCATCTCGATCGACGGGAAAGCGCTCACGGCGGCAGCGAGCGACGGCAACATCTTCACGTGGACTGACGTCGACGTTTCCCCCGGTGTTCACGCCGTCGTCGCGAAGGCGGGTGACGGAAAGGCGTCCATCGTTGACCGATGCACCTGGACCTTCGTCAAAGAACAGCAGTAGATGGCTGTCATCGCGCGGATGCGGCGACGGCGGGAACGAGATCGCTCTTGCGTTTCAGTATTCCCTGCGCCTTCCAGTCATTCACGACATACCATTGCGGGGTGAGAGAACTCTGCACGGAATAGTTGCCCGTCTGCTTATAGAACCGGAGATCGACGCCGTTGACGGAAACAGTTTCCGTCGGACTCTGCGGCGGTGAAAATGTCGTGTCGATGAACCCGTCCGCGGCAAAGCCGCCGAGGGCTCCGACGAGGCGGTCGATGGATGCCCCGGTTGCCTTTGCTCCGTCGATTGTCCATCCACTGTCGGCGCGGACAAGGGCAAAGGTGGTGTCACCATAGCTGAAGCGTACGGACTGAATCTCTTCCTGTCGGACAGTCAGAATCGCCTTGTCCCTCCAATCGTTCGCCCCCCGTGAAAAGGTATAGGCAAACATCCCTTCTGCAAGGATGACATCGGACGAACCGTCCTTTCGGACGTATGTTTCCGTGAAGGAACTGCTGGGTTTTCCCACAATGAAGGAAGCGAGCAGGGAGTTCCCGGCGGAAAGTCGGACGCTGGTTCCGGTCGAATCAACCTTGAAAAGCCCGAACCGTTCCGCGTTTGAGGAGACCACGTTCTTCTCCGGTATCGAGCGGGCCTTCCCGATCAGGGCCGCGACCGCCGATTGGTCGGCGCGGTACCGGAGCGGCGTCTCCAGCATCCATGCTCCGTTGTCTTTCTTCAGCGTGACGCTTCCTTCGGTCGAGTGGAGTTCAATCCGATCGACCGCGGCGGAATCAAAATTCACCAGCATTTTGCCGTTCGTGTCGCCCCCGGCGTGCTCACCGGGTCGTTGCATGACGATCACTGCTACGCCGAGAAGGAGAACGAGAATTGCGAGAAGGGTCCAGGTTGATCGGGACATGGTTCATTTGCCGTGCAGTGGTACGGATTCGATGAAAAGGTCTCAGGGATCATCCCCCGGTTATTGAAGCTTCTTCATGAATTGTCGCTTTCTCCAGCGCCCCAGGCCATATCCCAACACCAGCAGCGGCGGCAGGATCATGTTCGCATATTTGATGGCCTGCTTGGATGCGTCGGACACCGGTTCGAGCGGCGGCTCGGATACATCTTTTGAACGAATGGAGATCAAACCTGCATCGTCGGCCAGATAGTCTGTCAGGTTGGCGAAGAAGGTGATGTTGTCACGGCTCGTTGTCCGGTCTTTGACAAAATCTCCGTCGCCGATCACCACGATGCGGGTTTGCTGACTGGTGGTGAGCGGGCTTGACGCCGGCGGGATCGATCCTGCGGCCGTGTCGATGGGAGCGGGCTTTCCAGCGTACAGGCTGTGGAACACGCCCTCGATGACCACGCCGAGGGGAATCCCCTGGTCGGGGAATTCATCCCGCGACCAGTGGGCGAGCGGATCAAAGGCGAACATGCCGGTCTGTTTTCCGCTTTGCTTTGACGACCGGAAAAGGATTTCCCCCGTTAACCCCTTCGACCCCAGGCCAACGGTATCGACCGAGCTCCCGAACATCAGGATGATCCCCTGAAGATCCTTCACCATCGCGTTGCCCTTGTCGAATGCGCTGACGATCGGGATGTAGGGGAACGGGACTTGCGACTGGATGGAATAGCCGGCTTGCTGCTGCATGATGGTGACGTTCGCGCACTGGACATCCCGGACGAGGTCCGGGTTGATGCGTGCGCCATAGCATTCCAGGAGGTCGTCGAGGCCGGTATCCAGGGGCCGGCCGTACTGCTGCTGCAACGAGGCGTCGATCCGGTTGATCAGGAACGCGACGCGGCCGCCGCGCATGACGTACTGGTCGATCTGAAACTTCTCGGGTTCGGAAATGCGCGAAGTCGGTGCGACGACCATGAGGACGGAAACGTCGGGGGGAACGGGCTTGCCCTTGGTGACGTCGACCTGTTCGAGCACGTACTGGCGCCGGAGCGCTTCCTGTGCCTGGCCCAGGTCATTCAATGCGGGTTCACCATCCCCCGTGAGAAACCCGATCTTCTTCTGTGACTTCGCCGTCAGTCGCTTGATGGTGCTGCTGATGTCATACTCCAGGGTGCCGGGGTTTTGCACGACCGGGAGAGTTTCCTTCTTGTCTTCGTACAAAAAGACAAGTCCCATGTACGCCTTCTTGACCTCGAGTTTGTCCTGATTGATCACCTGCACCTGAACAGGAGCGATGCCCTGTTGTTGCGCATCCTGCCCCGCCTTTTCCGACGAAGGATCAATGAAGTCGAATTCCAGATTTCCCCCGCCGTACGCTTTGTATTCGTTCAGCTCGTCGATCAGCATGCGCCGGTTGGCGTTGTACGGGGCCGGAAGGTCTTCCGTGAAATACGCGCGGATCGTGACTTTGTCGTCCAGCGTCTTCATCAGGTTCTTGCTCGCCTGCGACAGCGAATAGACGTGGTTCCGCGTGAGATCGATGCGGCTGAAGATGCGCACCGAAACGAAGTTCAGGACGATCAGAATGAGCGCTACGAGTCCGACACGGAGGAATGTCTGTGTTTTAAGCGGTCGAGTAGTCATCGTGTCATCACCATTTCCGCCGTTCGAGAGAGACGGTTGCGAGCAGCAGGGAAAATCCGAGCAGCGACGCGAAATAGATGACGTCGCGGCTGTCGATCACCCCCCGGGCAATGTTGGAGAAGTGCGTATCGATCGCCAGGAATTCAAACGTCGAAGCGAACCCCGAGGGGATGTAAATGAGGACCTTGTCCAGCATGTAGAGGATAAAGACAATGAGAAAGCCGACGATGAACGCGACGATCTGGTTCTCGGTGAGACTCGAAGCAAGCAGTCCCACCGCAACATAAACCCCTCCCATCAGGAGCAGCCCGGCATACCCGGTCAGCACGGGGCCGACATCGGGGGAACCGAGGATCATGAGCGTGATCAGGAAAATCAGCGTCGGGACAAGCGTGGCCGCGACCAATGCCCAGCCGGCGAGGAATTTCCCAAGGATGATCTCCAGGTCGGACACGGGTTTCGTGCTCAGGAGTTCCAGCGTCCCGGCTTTCTTTTCCTCAGCCAGGAGCCGCATGGTCACCGCGGGGACAAAGAAGAGGAACACCAGCGGGACAAGCTCGAACACGACCCGCATGGTGGCAAGGTTCTGCAGGAACAGGTTGCTGGCGAAGAACCAGCCGATGATGGAGAGAAACACGATCATCACGACATAGGCGACGGGAGAGTTGAAATAGGAGCGGATCTCCCGCCGGAACACCGGCAGCACATTCTGGAGGTTCATGGTCAGGTCGTCAGTTTGTGGAACACTTCTTCGAGCGTCGTGGATTGACGGCTCAGGCCGAGGAGGACCCAGTTCTCCGCAACGGCGAGGCGAAACACGGATTCGCGGATGTCGGACCCGTGCGCTGCCTGCATGTCGAATGCGAGCACACCGTCGTGATGCGATTGCAGCGTTGCGCCGAGAAAATCAGGGAGTTCCCGCAATCGCACCATCACTCCGTCGAACGTGACCGGAGGGGGGACCTTCAATTCGACGAGGACCCGTTCTTCGCCGCGGAAACGATGCTGCAATTCGTCCGGAGTACCATCCGCGACGATCAGCCCCTCGTTAATGATCAGGACGCGGTCACAGGTGGCCTGGACTTCCGAAAGAATGTGCGTTGAGAGCACGACCGTCTTTGCTCTCCCCAGCTCGCGGATCAGCGAACGGATTTCCACGATCTGGTTCGGGTCGAGGCCGCTCGTCGGTTCGTCGAGAATGAGGACGTCCGGATCGTGAAGCATTGCCTGGGCGAGCCCGACGCGCTGGCGGAACCCTTTCGATAATTCGCCGATGTCGCGTCGCCTGACCGTCCCGAGTCCGCAGACGTCGACCATGTGGGCGATCCGTTGCTGTGCGGGTGGTCCGACGAGTCGATGGAGAGACGCCGAGTACTCCAGGTATTCCAGCACGGGCATGTCAAGGTACAAGGGGTTCATTTCGGGGAGGTAGCCGATTTTCCGACGCACGTCGAGCGAACGATCCACGGTGTCCATTTCTTCGACCTGGACCTCGCCGGACGTCGGCGGCATGAAACAGGTGATGATCTTCATCGTCGTGGTTTTCCCGGCGCCGTTTGGACCGAGGAAACCCACGATTTCCCCCCGCTTCACGGCAAACGAGATCCCTCGAATTGCCTCGCGCGGGCCGTAGCTTTTCCGGAGGTTATTAACCGTTATGGACATTGTGAACCGTCGATGAATGATGGAATACAACAGGCATGAAGGGCGTATGGACGCGGGAACATCGAGGGACAGAACCGGGAATCGAGAGAACAGCAATCATGGTGCGAGCAGAACCAGCAGGACTTTCCTGAAATTCAAAACCAGCTTAAGATACAGAGATAGGCATTTCCGTGCAATGGGTGGAGTGAAAAAGTTCGACCGAATCGAAGTGACGCAAACCGGCCCCCTGGATGTCTTCCGATGTAGTCACTCCCGGGGCGGAGACCTTCAAAGAAAGGTGAATTGAGGCAACTTTTCTGGCACGAAAAGCGTATGGTAAGAGAGGAGCAGAGAGTCCCCAATAGAAAGGAGCAGGCCATGAAACCGCGTCGTCGTTTTGCCCGCCTTTCGAACAGCGAAATGGAATTCCTGGAAATGGTGCTCCTTGAGGAGATGGATCGGCAGGTCTGGTACGCCGTTACCTTCAGCGAACTCTTTGGAATCGAGATTTTCCTCCCCCTTCAATAGGTTTCCGCCTGCCGCTGCCTTGATTTTCGCAACCTTCTGATGTATCTTCCGCCGTCCTATCACGTCCGTCATCGAAGGGCGTGCAGTTGAGAATTTTCGCGAAACGCCTCCTTTGTCGACCCGGCACTGGAGGCTCTTTTGTGTATGGAGGGTCCGATGCTCGTCATCATCAAAGACAGCTATGAGGCCATGGGAAAAGAAGCGGCGCAGATCGTGGTCGACCGCCTGCGCAAGAAACCCAATCTTGTCCTCGGGCTCGCAACGGGAAGCACTCCGCTCAGTCTCTATCATGAACTGATCCGGTTGCACGTCGAGGAGGGGTTGGATTTTTCGAAAGTGGTCACGTTCAACCTCGATGAATATGTGGGGTTGCTACCGACGCACGAGCAGAGCTATCACTATTTCATGCGGAAGAATCTTTTCGACAAGCTCAACATCCCGGACACCCACATTCACGTGCCTGACGGCATGGCGCACGATATCGATTCGTTCTGCGACTGGTACGAGAACCGCATCCAATCGTTCGGAGGGATCGATCTTCAAATTCTGGGGATCGGAGGCAACGGCCACATCGCCTTCAACGAACCGGGCTCGTCGCTCGGATCACGCACGCGCGTGAAGACGCTCAGCGAAAAAACGCGCCGGGACAATGCGCGGTTCTTCAAAACCTCCAACGAAGTCCCGAAATATGCGCTCACGATGGGAATCGGGACCATTATGGACGCGAAGGAACTTGTCCTTGTCGCAAACGGTGCCTTGAAAGCGGACGCCATTCAGGCGGCCGTGGAGGGACCATTGACCGGGCAATGCCCGGCGTCGGTGATCCAGCTCCACCGGAGAACTTACGTCATTGTCGACGGAGACGCGGCGAGCAAGCTCCGGGGATCCTATCCCGGGACCTGGAAATCCTCCTTCATGCTTGAACGATAACGGAGACCGTATGGCCGACAGCCTATGCCTTTTCGAGGATGATCAATACGGGAATCTTCTCCCCCTGACCTACCTGCGTCCGACGTACGATCTGCGTTGCGGCATGACGTCGCTTCGGGAGAAGATTGTTCGTTGCTATCCGGAGACACCGGTCCGGCTTCACGCCCGCGGGTTTCTGACGACGCTGTTGCGGGAACAGAATCCCGATATCCCGGTGAACACCGGATCCCCCCGGCACACGCTCTTCGTGAACGGAAGACTGCTGGCCAACGCTTCACTGGCGAAGAGAATCCGTCTCAAAGGGAACGACGTTGTTTTTCTGTCCGGGGAAACGGTTGTCGCCGCGCGTGTCAGTGACGCGCACCTCGACTCGCTGGAGCGCGCTCTGCAGGCCGGGCCGCTCTCCCGCGAAGCGTTCACGGGGTTTCCGCATGAAGTCGTCGAGGACCGCCTCGTGCGATATCCCTGGGATCTGATCGCGTCCAACGGCGAGGCCCTCGTCGGCGATTTCGCATTGTTCGCGTCAAAGAAGAAACGTCTCCGGGGAAAAATCTACCCGGGCGTGGTCATGGTCGCGAAACGGGATATCTACATCGAGGCAGGAGCCAAAATCAAGCCGGGGGTGGTTCTCGACGCCGAGAACGGGCCGATCGTCATCGGGAAGAATGCGACCGTGTTTCCGCACGCGATGATCGAAGGACCGGCGTTCGTGGGGGAGGGGAGTTCCATCAAGGCCGGGGCGAAGATCTATGAAAATACAAGCATCGGCGAAGTCTGCAAAGTGGGAGGCGAGGTCGAGGCGTCCATCATCCACTCGTACGCAAACAAACAACACGACGGGTTCCTGGGGCACTCGTACCTCGGGATGTGGGTGAATCTTGGAGCAGATACGAACAACAGCGATCTCAAGAACAACTACGGCAGCGTCAAAGTGTTCATCAACGGCAGGTCGGTGGACAGCGGCTCGCAGTTCGTCGGGTTGACCATGGGAGATCATTCGAAGAGCGGGATCAATACGATGTTCAACACGGGGACGGTCGTGGGCGTTTCCTGCAATGTCTTTGGGGCCGACTTTCCGCCGAAGCACATCCCGTCGTTTTGTTGGGGAGGCGCCAAATCGCTTGAAGTCTACGATCTCGAAAAAGGCCTTGAAGTCGCGCGTCGGGTGCAAGCACGGCGGAAGCATACGATGAGCGATAGTGAGGCGGAAGTTTTCCGTGTGGTCTTCGAAGCCACGAAAAGGGAACGAGAGAACGCCGGAGCGAAACCGATGGCCTCCGGTCGCGAATGAGCGCGCTTGGATGCACAAGTTCACAACGGCGGGCTGGGTCGAATCCTAAGGCAGTCAGACGGTGATGCCCGGGATCATCCAGCTCTGCGTTTATACGGCATGGAAGCGCTTCCGCGGAATTGCAGGATTTTTCAGGGATAGATTTTGTTTGAAAGAAAAATCTTCCCACATTATGACCATGCAACGCGCACGCAAGCACGAACGGTCATCCCATGCAATGCGATTCCCCCCGGAGAATTCGATTGCAGGCCTGTAGCTTTTTTTTGTCATTCATTAGTTGTGCTGCCGAACAAATGCGAATCTCGTCCGAAGATTCAGTAACTTCACCCTCGCGCAGGCCCCACGCGATCGTCCCCTCACATCACCGGAAAGGGATCTGAAGGTGCATCTCCAGCTTATCGATTGGTTCATCGTCGCCGGGACACTCATTATCTGTTTCTTTCCTGCCCTCTTCTTCGGCAAGCGTGCCGGGAAAAGTACGTCGGAATTCTTTGTCTCCGGGCGTTCTGTTCCCTGGTGGCTCGCCGGGCTCTCGATGGTGGCAACGACCTTCAGCAGTGATACGCCGAATCTCGTCACCGACATCGTCCGACGGCAGGGCGTATCGGGCAATTGGGTCTGGTGGGCGTTTGTTCTTACCGGCGTTGCGACGGTATTTTTCTACGCGAGACTCTGGCGGCGGTCGGGCGTCATGACCGATCTCGAGTTCTACGAGCTGCGGTATTCGGGAAAAGTCGCCGGCGTTGTGCGGGGATTCCGCTCTGTCTACCTCGGCCTGTTCTTCAACTGCATGATCATGGCCACAGTCAACCTTGCCGCCTGCAAGATTGCGGCCGTGCTCTTCGGTCTGGACCGCTGGCAAACGTTGCTCGCGGTCGGGCTGCTGAACGTGATTTTTGCGACACACTCGGGTCTCTGGGGAGTGCTCGTCATCGACATGGTCCAGTTCTTCATCAAGATGACCGCCGTCATCGCCGCGGCATACTTCGCCGTCCAGCTTCCCCAGATCGGCGGACTCTCCGGGATGGTCGAAAAACTCTCGGCGCTTCGCGGCCCATCCGGCGTCAACTACCTCAACATCCTGCCGGACTTCACGAACACCTGGGATATCGCCGTGGCGGTGTTCATCATGCCGATCGCCGTCCAATGGTGGGCGGTCTGGTACCCGGGGGCGGAACCCGGCGGTGGCAGCTACATCGCCCAGCGCATGCTTGCGTCCAAATCGGAAAAGGACGCCCTTGGCGCGGTGCTCTTCTTCAATGTCGCCCACTATGTGCTTCGCCCCTGGCCGTGGATCATCGTCGGTTTATGCTCGATCATCGTTTATCCCCAACTTTCCGATATCCAGCACGCGTTCCCCCATCTCAATCCTGCATTGCTTGGTCACGATATCGCGTATCCGGCAATGCTCCGGTTTCTCCCGGTGGGCTTCATCGGACTGATGGTCGGCGGGCTCATTGCGGCGAATTCGTCCACGATCCTGACTCATCTGAACTGGGGCGCGTCGTACCTGGTGCACGATTTCTACCGGAGGTTCGTGAAGCGCGAAGCGACGGAGAAACACTACGTGATGGCAGGACGCATTGCGACCATCATCCTGTTTGTTCTGTCCTCATCACTCGTCTTCTTCCTCGACACGGCGAAAGACGCATTTGATATCATTCTTCAAGTCGGCGCGGGGACCGGCCTGCTCTATCTGGTCCGCTGGTTCTGGTGGCGCGTGAATGCCTGGAGCGAGATCGTCGCGATGGGGAGCTCGTTCATCGTTTCCGCAGGATTGTTGATTCTCGGCAGGAACGGTATCCATCTAAGCACGCATTTGGCGCTCCTTGTCACCATCGCGATAACCACGGTTTGCTGGGTGACGACGGCGTATGTCGGTCCTCAGACCGATATGGAGACGCTCATCGCGTTTTATCGCAAGGTCCGCCCATTCGGCCCGGGATGGAAGAAGGTGCGGCTGGCGGCGGGTTTCAAGGATGACGAATACGTGTCGGGCGACAACATCCCCATGGCGCTTCTGGGATGGGTGGCCGGCTGCACGATGATTTGGTCGGCGCTGTTCGTTGTCGGGAACGTCCTCTATGGCCGAATGGAATATGCCGGAATGCTCTTTGCCGCATTTCTTGTGAGCGGAGGAGCCCTGCTCGTTGTCGTCCGCAGGCTCTGGGACAAAAGCGCTGCCGATGAACTCACTGAACATCATGTCTGACAACCACGAAAGCACAATGGAACTCCGAGTGTACGACGGGACGTCTGAAGTTGAAGAACGCGAAATGAAGCGAAGCGGGCGGAAAGCCATTTATGCACCGACCGAGCATATCAACGTCATCGAGGTCGCCAACTTTCCGATGCTGGGGAAGATGACAGCGCTCCGGTTCATTGAATGGGTCATCAAGAACCCCGGGGGCGTGATTTCCCTGCCGACAGGGAAAACGCCCGAGCATTTCATCCGCTGGGTGCAACGGATTCTGGAGCAGTGGGACGCCAAAGAGATCCAGAAGCTTCTCGGCGAGAACGGGATCAGCGGAAGCAAGAAACCGGACATGAAGAGCCTGAGTTTCGTGCAGATCGACGAATTCTACCCGATTGATGCCGGTCATCATAACAGCTTTCACTACTACGTCAACGAATTCTATCTGAAAGGATTCGGCCTCACCCCCTCTCACGCCCTGCTGATCAACACGACATCGCTCGGTCTCCCGCCGGACAAGGCAATGTCGGAGGTGTTCCCCAACGGCGTTGTCGATCTCACGCTTCGGGTCCGGCAAACCCGATCGGACCTCGAACGCCTGCAGCGGGATGTGATCAACCGGGTGGACGAGTTCTGCGCGGAATACGAGACGCGCATCCGGGAAATGGGAGGGATCGGATTCTTCCTCGGAGGGATCGGGCCGGACGGTCATATCGCGTTCAACGTCCGCGGCTCCAGTCACTATTCGGTCACCCGGCTGACCGGAACGAACTACGAAACGCAGGCCGCCGCCGCGACCGACCTCGGCGGGATCGAGATTTCCCGGACACGGCTGGTGATCACGATCGGACTCGCGACGATCACGTTCAACCCGAGTGTCACGGCGCTGATCATTGCGGCGGGGGAGTCGAAATCGGGCGTGGTGGCGCTGGCGATCCAGAGCCCCAAGAGCCAGCAGTACCCGGCGTCGTGCCTGCAGGGACTGCCCCATGCGAGGTTCTACCTGACGAAGGGCGCAGCGAAGGACCTTGTGGAGCGGCAGTTCGAGGACTTCTCCCGTCGTGAGTCCCTCAAGCCCCGGGATGAGGAGGATGTCGTTTCATCCATCGCGCTCAAATTAAACAAGCCTCTCCTGGAATTGACCGCCGGAGATGTCCAGACAGACCGCTTCGGGGAAATTCTCCTCAAGAAATCGGGCAAGGCATCGCATCTGCTTGCGAGGGACGCCTACGAGTCGATTGTCGGAAAAATCAAGCGCGGCCTTGCGCCGATCTCGAATACGACCTTCCTGCACACGGAGCCGCACCACGATGACATCATGCTGGGTTACCTGGCATACATTTACCATCTGGTCCGCGACCCGACCAACCAGCACTACTTCGCCAACCTGACGTCGGGGTTTACCTCGGTGTCGAACACGTTCTTCCGTACGATCCTGATCAAGGTTGCGTCCTTTCTCGCTTCCGGCGAATTTTCCGCGCTGCTGAAGCAGGGATATTTCGACCCGCAGGACCGGCACAAGCAGATGCAGGACGTTTATCTGTATCTCGATGGCCATGCCTCCCGGACGAGCGAGTGGATGGACGAGGCGGACGGGAGGAGGATGCTGAGGAATTTGATCGGGTATTTCCATACCTCAGACCTCGCGGCATTGAAGGAGCAGGTCAACGAGCTTATTCGCTACGTCGATGCACAGTACCCGGGAGCGAAGGATCCGCCGCAGGTGCAATTTCTGAAGGGAACGATCCGCGAATTCGAAGTCGAACGGCTCTGGGCATATTTCGGCATTGAAAACAATCGCGTGGTTCCGTTGCGGTTGGGCTTCTATACCGGCGATATTTTCACGCCGGAACCCGAAGTCAACCGTGATGCGCTCCCCATTCTTGATGTCTTGCGCAAGGTCAAGCCGAACGTTGTGTCCGTTGCCTTCGATCCGGAAGGGAGCGGACCCGACACGCACTACAAGGCCCTGCAGGCCGTCAGCGAGGCCCTGCGGCTCTACGAGAAGGAAAGCGGAGATACGAAGGTGAAGATCTGGGGTTACCGGAATGTCTGGTACCGCTATCGCATTGCGGAAGCGGATGTCATGCCGCCGGTGTCGTTGAATACGCTCTCGATGCTCCACACGGCCTTCATGACCTGTTTCAGTTCGCAGAGCGCGGCCTCGTTCCCGAGCTATGAGCATGACGGTCCGTTCTCCGAACTCGCGCAGACGATCCAGGTCCAGCAGTACGGGATGCTGAAGACGTGCCTCGGCTCGGAGTTCTTCTTGAAGAACGATCATCCGCGATTGCGTGCGGCGCGCGGCATGATCTTTTTGAAAGAGCTGGACCTGAAAGAATTCTTTGATATGGTCAGAGAGCTGAAAAAGATCACGGAGAATGTCTGAGCAAAATAGTGTTTCTTCCGTCCTGCCACAGACGCCGGTGTCGTTTCCTATCGGCGTCATGAGCTTCCGCGCCTGATCTCTACGGCTTCGGCGGGCGTTCCGGCGAAAGACCAGGGAAAAGCCACTCCGGTGGGATCAAGCGATCCAGCATCGTGACATCTTCGTCATCGAGATACGTTCTGCCCACTACATACGACGCGTTGGTCCACCCGAAGCCTTCCTTTGTGAGATACGAGAATGTCGTTCCAACATTGCCGTACTCTGCGAAGACCTGTGACGAGCGGATGACGACGTCATATTTCTCCGCAATGGTGCCGTTGTAGTTGCACGCGTTCACCGTGATGGTATACAGCCAGCGATAGGCAAGATCGCGGGCAAGTGCGGAGTACCCGTACCGCCGGAGACCCGACCAGATCAACATCTGATGCGGGGCCCACCCGAAGGGATAATCCCACTGTGTTTGCGGATGCTCCGCCGTGATGGGTCCCCTGGACCCTTCGGTGGAACCGACAATCCCTCCCGGCATCGCAAGAAGCGGGATCGCAGTCCGAATGAGACGGCGTGCCTGACTCGGACTGAGGAGACCGGCCCAGAGCGGATACAGAGTCGTCGCGCTGACGAACGCCGATTGTCTCCCTTCAACAACATTATAGTCGAAGAACAGCCCCTTCTTTTCGTTCCAGAGATACTGTTCCATGAGCGCTTTGCGCTTGCGCGCAGCGACTTCCCAGCTCGTTGCCGTCGTCACTGATCCGTCGGTCAAGACCAGCGTTCCTCGGAAGAGTGTTGTGATCGCAGCCGCAAGGTCCGACTCGGCTTTATACAGCAGTGAATTAAGATCGACTGTCGCCAGCTCGGCGCAGTCATCCAGAAGACGGTAGCTCGCGTCGTGACCGGACTCACGCATGCTCCGGTCGTCTTTGAAGAACTTGTCAAGTTCCGGGATCGTCACCGTCCCATTGGAGTATTGCTTTTCGAGTTGTCCCGCGGTTTCGCCGCGGGGGCTTGCATAGCGTTCGAATACCGCGTTGTATCTCCCCGGTTCCACTTCAGGCGGCGGGCCCGTCCCCGTATCAAAGTACCTGCTCAGCCCGATTGGCGTCAGATGGTCGGGTGCCATCCAAACGTTCCGGTATTCCTGGATCGCGGCTTCGAGCGCACGCGCCAGCCAGCGCTTGCTGGCGTCAGACTTCGGGAGGCGATCATAGACCGCGAGGGCCATTGAGGTCAGGAACGGCGGCTGAGAGCGTGTGAGGTAGTAGGTGCGATTGGCGTTCAAGATCTTGCCGTAATTCCGAATCTCATAGACGAAATTGTCCACCATCGAACGTGCAAGATCGATTTTGCCGTCCTGAAGAAGACCGAGCGTGATGAAATAACTATCCCACCCGTACATTTCGTTGAACCGTCCCCCGGGGACGACAAAGGGAACTCCCTCTATTGTCCCATCTCTTTTCTTTCGCAACGCAAGACTGAGGATTCCTTCCTTTCCTTCGAGGCTCCGCAGGAATGCCGGCGTAACGGGATCCGGGATCCTGACGACAGTCATAGCCAGCGACGGACTTGCAATCGCGAGTTTCGAAAAATAATCGTAGGCCATTGTGTCCGACGGCGGGACATAAACGTAGTGCCTTCCGTTCATGGTTGTCGTCTTCTCATCCCGGAACAGTGCGGTCAGGCCCGTCGCATCGATTCTTCTGGTCAGACCGTTCCAGTATGACGTTTTGATCGACGTGGCAACATGATCAAAGGGTGGAGAGAAAACGTTGCTGACCTGAAGTCGCAGAGAATCCTTCCGCTCATCTTGAGCCGACTTCAGGAGAGCCAGGAGGTTGGCCAAAGGATACGTTCCGGAGACCTCCATCGGCGCTCCGTCCGTCGTTCGAAGCCAGAATCGCTTGTCGCCGCGGAATGTACCGGCGATGTGGGGGTCGTCGATCGTGATCCGTTTATCCCCGTCCGTATCCTCATCGGCCAGGAGGGAGTCGAGCATTGGCGTCACCCGGACATAGAATCCTCTGTGGGGCTGCTCTCCTGCGACAAGAGGTCCACGTAGAACGAGCAAGAGGGTCAGAATTCCAATCAGGATCCGGAGGTTGTTCGATCTCACTGTCTTACCTGCGGGGGGTGAGGTTTGCATTTTCCGATGTAACATCGAGGTCGTAGGTCTTTCCACGGGCATGGATTGCCTTCACCGTCAGGCCGGTGACGCCGGGGGGGAGCATCGGTTTGTACCGGAGCTCGAGCTCGCTCTTTCCCAGGCGCAGCCCCGAGTAGCCGAAGATCACCTGCTGAAGCAGGCCGCCCTGGCCGGTGAGGAAATTGGTGGACTCATTCTGTGGCGTTTCCGCGAAAACATTGAACGCACCCCTCCAATCGCCGCCGCCGTGATGGGATAAAGCGTGGCTCCCATCATTACCCCCTGCCCGTGTTTTTGCTCGGGGGCCATCGCACTCTGCGGGTCGTTCCCGATGATTTCCGGCGGAGCGGAGAATCCGATCGGATAGCAGATTAGTGGAGCAACCGTTCCCACGATTGAATCGGGGACATTCTCGTATGCCGGATGGATCTTTCTCCGGGAATCATAGGGAATTGTCAGCTTCGAAGCAATGCGTTCCCATGGGGGGATTGGGCCGCTGGTGGAGGATCTTTCCCGCCTCCAGTGCCGACTTAAGTTTTCGCCGCGCAATCGCCATCGGATGCACGTCGTTATCAACGCCGATAAGTCCCTCATCGACTGATACGACATGCTCTATCCGGTAGGAGTTGTTTGACGAATCGTATCGGACGCGGCTGGACCAGAAATCGGCGGTCGCTTTGAGAAGGGGATATCCCTTCGTCCGGAGCCAGTCGACATCTCCTGTTCCGAGATAATACTCCCATTGCGTCAGGGCGACATCGCCAGTGACGTGAATCTCATACAGGGCGTTCTGGTATGCGAACCGCGGGCACGATTCGTCGCCGTTTTCGTCGGACTCCCACGGATCCATCGCACCGTGGAAACCGTTCAGCGCGGCGTTTCTCTCCGCTGCAGCCAACGCCGAGAGACGGAAATCGATCATCGAGCGTGCATGGGTAACGTCAGGCCACGGCTTCTTCAAGTGATCGTCTTTGCTTTTTGAAGAAAGGGCCCAAATTGTGGCAAAGTTGTCCTGCCAACCACGATATCGGCGATCGCTTCTTGGTCCTGTTTTTGCACTCAAACCCGCGGGGAATCACCTGCGCTCCGGAAGGCGGCACTCCATTGACGGCAAACGTCCGCAGTTCGGCGGAGGCATTTCGCATTGAAGGCCTTTCAACGGAGCGGGTGCTGAGCCCTTGATTCCTGGTGCAGAGGGGTGTACATTTTTTGATTGACCCTGTCGCGGAATGTGTCTGACAGGAAAGCGTGGCCACGTTGAGTTGGATTTCCTGCCTGGCTGCACTGTTTGTTCTCCCTGATTTCCGTGTCATCTTCGCAAGGAGATCGCTCATGGCAACGAAGATTACTGCGATTGCGTTCCGTACGACATCCTTGTATGTCATTCTGGGCGGCCTCTGGATCCTCTTTTCCGATCGTGCAGTCAACTCCTTTACGTCCGATCCGAATCTCTATGTGAAGCTTTCAACCTACAAGGGTTGGGGGTTCGTCCTCGTTACCGGGACGCTTCTCTATATTACGTTGCGGGGCCAGCTCAGACGGTGGAACGCGGAACTCGAAGCACGGAGAAGAGCGGAAGGCGAACTCCGGCAAAACCAGGAGCGGCTCCAGCTGGTTATCGAGAATTCGGAAGATGTGCTCATCATGCAGGATGCAGACGGAGCGTACGTCCATTATAGCGGCCCGAAACAATTCGGCATGGCTTCCTCCGATGTCGTCGGGAAACGTCCGTCGGACCTCCATGACCCGGATGCGGCAGCGTTGATTCTTGACCGTCATCGGAAAGTGATGGCGACCGGGGCAACGATTTCCAGCGATGATGCCATTCACTGGAATGGACTCCCCTTCTGGTTCAGCACAAGAGTGTCGCCTGCCCGCGACGGCAACAACGCGATCATCGGGACGGTCACCGTTTCCCACAATATCACCGCGCGCAAGCATTATGAAGAGGCGCTCAGAAAAAGCGAAGAGCGATTTCATCTTGCGGTCCAGGGGTCGAATGACGGACTGTGGGACTGGCAGCTTGACACCGGCGAGACGTACTTCTCCCCTCGATGGAAATCCATGCTCGGGTATGCGGCAGAAGAGATTCCTGATTCCTATGATACCTGGAAGGGGCTGGTTCACCCGGACGATGTCGAGAAGGCGGAACGTGCGATGAAGAACCTGTTCGCGAGCAACGCGAACCACTTTGAAGAAGAATTTCGCATGCGGCACAAGGACGGGCGGCACCTGAGCATTCTCTCGCGGGGAACGCTTGTGAGGAACGCCCAGGGGAAGCCGATTCGGTTCGTCGGGACCCACGTGGACATCACGGAACGGAAGAAGGCCGAGACGGTGCTCAAGGAAAAGCTTCAGCTCCAGGACCAGCTTGCCAAAATCGCCGAGACGGTTCCCGGCATGATCTGTTCCTTCCTGCTCCGTCCGGATGGCTCGGCCTGCATGCCGTTCACTACGACGATGATCGAGCAGATTTATGGCCTTCGCCCGGAGGATGTCGCCCGGGACGCCGGACGTGTCTTCGCGATCATCCATCCCGAGGACGCGGGTTACGTCAGGCAGACGATCACGGAATCGGCGCGGACGTTGGCGCCGTGGCACGACGAATACCGGGTGCAGCATCCGACACGGGGAGAGATCTGGATTGAGGGACTGTCGAAGCCACAGCGTCAGGAGGATGGGAGCATTCTCTGGCATGGTTTCGTGACCGATGTCACGGAACGGAAACTTGCCGAGCAGAGAGTTCAGAAGGCCTTCGAAAGCATGGCGGACGCCCAGCGCCTTGCCCACGTAGGAAGCTGGGAGTTTACCCTTGGACCGTCGGAACAATTCGCCGATGACATCTGGTGGTCCGACGAGTGCTATCGCGTGTTCGGGTTCGAGCCCGGGTCCCTGCGCCTGACACATGAGTCTATTCAGCATTGTATCCTCCCGATCGATCTTGAAAAAGTCCTTCAACGTGAGGCGGACGCCGTTCAACACGGCCGGGAATATAGCCAGGATTACCGGATCGTCAGGTCCGACGGGTCAATCCGGCACATCGCCGAACACGCACTCATCGTTCGTGACGAACACACCGGGCGGGCCTTGAAGATCACGGGGACCGTCCGCGATATCACCGAGCGGGTTGAGGCGAACCGCGCCCTGCGAGAGAGCGAGAAGCGGTTCCGGTCCTATGTTGAAAATGCTCCTCTGGGGGTGCTGGTCTCAGACGAGAATGCCCGGATCACCGACGCGAATCCAACATCCGCCGTTCTGCTGGGATATCCGACGTCGGAACTGATCGGCATGCAAATCCGCACTCTCATTCCCGAGGACGACCGGGTGGAAGCGACGAAGAATTTCCAGTACTTCCTGTCGACAGGCCGCTTCGAAAAGGAACTGCGACTGACGCGGGGCGATGGAGCGACCATCTGGGTGTTCCTGGTCGCAGTCGCAATCGCGCACAATCGCTTCCTCGGTTACTGCATCGAAACGACGCAACGCAAACGTGCTGAGGAACAACTGAGGACGTCGCTCCATGAGAAGGAGGTTCTGTTGCAGGAGGTCCATCACCGAGTCAAGAACAATCTCCAGGTGATCAGCAGTCTTCTGAGCCTGCAGGCACACCAGATCGACGACGCGGGGGCCCGAACGGCGATTGAAGAGAGCCGGCACAGGGTCCGCTCCATGGCGCTCATCCACGAAAACCTCTACCGGTCCGAAAACCTGGCGAACATCCGGTTCGATGAGTACATCCGGGTCGTCTCGACGGAGCTCTGGCGTTCCTTTAATATGGCCGGGGTGAAGAAGGTCTTGACCGCAGATGCGGTCACGCTCGAATTGGACAAAGCGGTCCCGTGCGGACTGATCGTGAATGAGATTCTCACCAACGCCCTCAAGCATGCATTTCCTGACAACCGGACCGGAACGGTAACGATCGTCCTCTCACAGTCCGCACCGTCATCCATCCGGCTCACCATCAGCGATGACGGGATCGGGTTCCCGGTCGACGCGGAGTTCCGATCGATGACGTCCATGGGGATGACACTGATTCTCTCCCTGACGCAACAGGTCGGAGGGATCATCTCCCTGGAACGCCGCGGCGGCACGACGTTCGTTTTCGAATTTCCGGTGTAGAGCCCGGGGCATCCGACTTTTGTGGCGGTCCGCTGTTGACAGAGGCCCTCTTTTTTCCTTTGTTGTGATACCAGCCATCCGGCTGTCCACCACCGTATCACATTCAACATCCCGGAGAACATTCGTGACAGATCGCACACGCTTCCTGTTGGACGAATCGAGGATCCCGAAGGCCTGGTACAACATCAACGCCGACATGCCCGTGCCGATGCCTCCGCCATTGCATCCGACCACGCTGCAGCCGGTTACCCCGGATTTCCTGAGCGTTCTGTTTCCGATGAGCATTATCATGCAGGAAATCAGCCCGGACCGATGGATCGAGATCCCCGAACCGGTCCGGGAGATCTACCGGCTCTGGCGTCCGACGCCGATGGTACGCGCGGTCCGTCTGGAACGGGAACTCGATACGCCCGCGCACATTTACTACAAGTACGAGGGGGCGAGCCCGGTCGGTTCCCACAAGCCCAACACCGCCGTTGCCCAGGCGTTCTACAACAAGGAAGCGGGGACGAAAGCCATGACCACCGAGACCGGCGCGGGACAGTGGGGAGCGGCTCTCGCCATGGCATGCAACTTCTTCGACATCGATCTCGAAGTGTTTATGGTGAAGGTCTCCTATGGCCAGAAACCCTACCGACGTATCGTGATGGAGAGCTACGGAAGCAAGGTCTATGCAAGTCCGAGTGCAATGACCCAGTACGGCCGCACGCTGCTGAAGGAGGATCCGAATTCTCCGGGGTCCCTCGGGATCGCCATCTCGGAAGCAGTGGAGGCGGCGGCTGTCTCGAACGGGACGAAAAAATATGGAATCGGATCTGTGCTCGGGCACGTGCTGCTTCACCAGACCGTGATCGGCCTCGAGGCGCTGGAGCAAATGGAGATGGCGGGAGAATATCCGGATATCGTGATCGGGTGCACCGGCGGGGGGTCAAACTTTGCCGGCTTTGCCTATCCGTTCGTCCACAAAAATTTCACAGAGCAGAAGAAGACACGCATCGTCGCCGTGGAACCTGCGTCCTGTCCGAGTCTCACGAAAGGGAAGTACACCTTCGACTACGGGGATACGGCCGCAATGGCGCCGGTGGTGAAAATGCACACTCTGGGTCACACGTTCATACCGCCCGGGATTCACGCGGGCGGATTGCGTTATCATGGAATGGCCCCGAGCATCAGCGCGCTGGTTGATCACGGTGACATCGAAGCCCGGGCGGTAAAACAGATCGAGACGTTTCAGGCGGCGGTCCAGTTTATGCGCTCGGAGGGGGTCATCCCGGCGCCCGAGTCGGCACATGCGATCCGGGCAGCGATCGACGAGGCGCTCGTCTGTAAAAAGGAGGGGAAGAAGAGGGTCATCGCCTTTAACCTGTCCGGTCATGGGCATTTTGACATGGCGGCGTACGAGGCCTACCAGCACCATAAGCTCGAAGATTACGAATACCCCGTGGCGCTTGTGGAGGAGGCGATGAAACATCTTCCGAAGGTCGCGGGCTTCTGATAGAAAGTGTCCCCGGAAAAGAATTCCCTTCCGGGCGTCGGTGCAAGGACTAAACCCGGACGGCGTCTCGCGTGTCACTGAGGAGATGCCCGTCCAGGCGCTTCGGAGCATCGGCCCCGGATGTTCGGGCGGACGATCGTTGACGGACGGGCGGGAAGGATCAACAGTGAGGAGGGTGAGGTCCGACACATGATCGATCGCACGCGCATCAGAAAGACGGGACGCCGGCGCATTTCGCTTGTTGCCTTTCTTGTCATCATCCTCTCGCACCTCGCCCGCGCGCAGTACCTCGACCCGGGCTCCGGGAGTTTTCTCTTTCAGGCGATCGTCGCCGGCCTGACCATCCTGATCTTCTTCTTTTCCCGCATCCGGCATTCGCTCAAGCGGCTTACGCTTCGGCTCCTGGGCAAGGAGCCTGAGGAATGATCGGCGGGGCATTACGATTCGACTCGTATCGCGATCCCGCCGGATTTGTTTTCCGGGAGAACGGGAGAATCTACCGTGCCATCCGGGCCTCCTATGAGCCGCACTACGAACTGCTGAAATCCTCGGGCTTGGCTGCCCAACTGATTCGCGATCGGCTTCTTGTTCCGTTCGATGAAATCGATCCGTCCAGCTTCGCCACAAGCGATATCGTCCGGATTCTTGCGCCGCGCGAAGTCCCGTTTCTGTCTTATCCCTGGGAGTGGACCTTCTCGCAATTGAAGGACGCGGCTCTCGCCACGTTAAGCATCCAGCAGCAAGCGCTCACTCATGGGATGACCTTGAAGGACGGAAGCTCGCTGAACGTGCAGTTCATTGACGGCCGCCCGATGCTGATCGACTTGCTTTCCTTCGAGCGCTATGAGCGCGGCCGCCCCTGGGTTGCCTACCGACAGTTCTGCGAACAGTTTCTTGCTCCCCTTGTCCTCGCTTCACATTTGGACGAGCGCTTGCTCGCGCTGACGCAGGTTTCCGGCGGAAGTGCCTCATTGGATCTGACCGTCCGTCTTCTCGGGAAGCGCGGGTTCCTGCAGCCCGGTGTCTTCATGCATCTCCATCTCCAGTCGGCCGTTCAGCGGATGGTTGGACGACGGCCCGCGCAGCGCCCCTTCAACCATCACACCGTAAATCCGATAGCATTGAAGGGCCTGCTGACCAGTCTCGAACGGACGATCCTCCGACTGAAGCCGGCTCACTCGGCATCGGCGTGGACGGGATATGATCCGACTTCCTCGGGCGGCCAGGGCTATGTCGACGCAAAACGAGCCCTGGTCACCGCACTGATCAGGGAAATTGCACCGTCAAGGGTATGGGATATCGGCTGCAACAACGGAGGCTTCAGCTCAATCGCTGCCCGCGAGGGCGCGATGGTGGTCTCATTGGATCAGGACCACGCCTCCGTTGACCGGCTCTATCAGTCACTGCGTGCCGAAGGGGAGACGCGCATCCTGCCGCTCGTGGTGGACATCGCGTTTCCGACACCGGGAACGGGATGGATGAACCGGGAATACCGACCGTTCCTGGATCGTGGTGCCTGCGACCTCTGTCTGGCGCTTGCCCTGGTTCATCATCTTGCCATCGGCAGAAATCTTCCGTTCCGGAATATTTTCGAACTCTTTCGGCAACGGTGCACATATCTCCTCATCGAATACGTCCCCAAAGACGATCCGAATGTCACCATCATGCTGCACGGACGCTCCGACGTCTTCGATGAGTATACGCGAGAGAATTTCGAGTCGACGCTGTGCAACAGCTTTCTCATCGTTAAACGGATTCCCCTCGAGAACTCCGGCAGGATTCTTTACCTCTGTCGGAGAAAGGACTCGGAGATTTCGTGACCCTTCCCTTTCTTCGCCGGCTCCGCGGGGTGTTGATAGCCGCTCCTGCTATTCACCCATTCTTGCTGGGGGCCTGGTTCGTCCTTGACGTCAGCAGAAGAGGGGGGCGTCCGGACGTCGGTGCGGCGATTGCGTTCCTGGTTGTGCTTGGCATCGGGTCGGCGGGCGCAAAGATCGTCCTTACGAAGGCCTTTTCCGATCCCGTGCGAGGAGGGATCGCGACGACGGTCGTTCTGGTTCCGATCCTTTGCTTTCAGGAAACGCGCCAGTTCCTGGCGACGCTCAGGCCCACGCTTGCAGAATTCGGCGTGGTCGTACCGCTCTTTCTGCTCTTCGTTGCCGCATCGTTCGTCTTGCTCCGGCGGATGAAAGGGGATCTCTCCATCCTGCACGGCGCGATGAATGCATCCTCCATCATCTTCGTCCTCTGGTCTCTTCTCCCGTTCTTCAAAGAGGCCTATGCCACCTCCGTTCCCCCAGAACCCAATCCCGTTCTGACCGATGTTCGCTCGACGAACCTCTTGCACGGCGATCCAGACATCTATTACATTCTGCTCGATGCCTACACGGCACAAAAGAGTCTGTCACGATACTGGAATTTCGACAACGCAGGTTTCTTGTCGGAGCTGAGAAAACGGGGATTCTACATCGCCGGTGACAGTCGCAGCCAGTACACGACGACGGCGCAGTCGATGGCCTCGACCTTGAACATGGACACCCTGCAGCAGGGAGAAGAACCCTTCCTTGCGATCCGGAACAATCGCGTCGTTCATTACCTTCGATCGAGGCATTACACCATCGAGAATCTTTCGCCCTTCGACGTTGATGGGAGCCCCGCGTTTTATTCGTACTTTACCGATGCAAAAGGGTCCGGAGAAGGGTTCATGTTCTACTTCTTTCATACCGGCCCGGGGATCCTGTTCGCCAGTCTGAGGGTCGAGGGGATGCCCGGTGAAAATCTTCGCATTCTCTCGAAGCTCGTGGCGGCCGGTGAAGACACCCCGTCGTCTCCGAAGTTCGTGTATGCGCATCTCATGACCCCGCATGGGCCGTTCGGGTTCGACCGTGATGGCGCAGTGCTTCCGCTGTTTTCCCGGGGCGGATGGAATTCCCTCCGAGCATATTTGAACCAGTTGATCGGCACAAACACACTGCTCCTGCCGGTTGTTGACACCATCCTCGCCCACTCCTCTCGTGATCCGATCATCATCATCCAGGGGGATCACGGATCGAGGATCGTTCCCGGGAGGGGCATGCGTGACGAGTCGCATACCATCCTGAATGCGTATCATCTCCCGGCCGGCGGAACGCGACTGCTCACCTCTGCAATCTCGCCGGTGAATTCATTCCGGGTGATATTCCGGTATTACTTCCGCGAAGAGATCCCGTTGGCGGACATCGGCGCCGATCCTTCCCCTTGATGCGTTGACATTCGCACGCGTCTCCCCTATATTCTTCTCCAAGCGTCGGCACGAATTCCCGGTCCCCCGATCAACCCGTGAAAACTCCCCCTCAGCTGGTGCGATGGTGTTGCCTTCTCCCTTGCCTGATTGTCGGGTTCGCCCCGGCTGCCGGGGGAGGGATTCCAACGATTTTCCCCACGCCGTTGAGTCCCCGGATTGCCAATTATGCGATCACGGTCACATATCATCCCGCAGAAAAGATCCTCGACGGTCATGAACGCATCGTCTGGCACAATCCTTCCGACGTTGCCGTCAACGAGCTCCAATTCCATCTCTATTTGAATGCATTCCGGGGAACAACATCGACATTTGCCAGGGAATCTGGCGGCATGTTCCGCGGTGAGCGCTTGAGCAAGAATGAAGAAGGCTGGATCGAGATCGATTCCCTCCGGACGTCGGGTGGGATCGATTTGCGCAGTGGTCTGGAATTCATTCAGCCCGATGACACGAATCACGCGGACCGAACGGTCGCCCGTGTCCCGCTTCCCCGGCCTGTCTTGCCCCACGATTCCATCGTCCTCGATCTCGCCTTCCGATCGAAGTTGCCGCGTGTCGTCGCGCGAACAGGATACTGGAAGGACTTCATTTTTGTCGGACAGTGGTTCCCCAAGCTTGGGGTCTTTGAGGTCCCGGGTCAGCGGTTTGCCACCGCTCCAGGGTGGAACTGCCATCAGTTCCACGCACAGACTGAATTCTATGCTGATTTCGGCGTGTATGACGTCGACATCACCCTCCCCGCAAACTATATTGTCGGATCGGTGGGATCGATTGTTCGGCAGGTTGATCACGGTGACGGCACCAAGACCGTCGAGTGCCACGCAGAAGACGTCCACGATTTCGCCTGGTCCGCCTCGCCGCGATTTGTCGTTCTGCACGATGCCTGGCGCGGCGTATCACTGAGGATTCTCGTTCAACCGGAACATCTTGCGGCGGGCGCGCGATATCTTTCGTCGCTGAAGAACGCCCTGGAATATTTTGATGCGCACGTCGGTCGGTATCCGTATCCCACGTTCACGGTCGTGGACCCGCCGTTCGGCGGCGAAGCCGCCGGCGGGATGGAGTACCCGACCCTGATCACGGTTGAAACCGTAAAAGGGATCGAACGGTATGCAAAGCTCCCGGAGGTTGTGACGATCCATGAATTCGGGCACAACTACTGGTACGGGATGGTGGCAAGCAACGAGTTTGAGGAAGGGTGGATGGATGAGGGGATCGACCAGTACTACGAAATGCGCATCATGGATTCGCTGTACGGACAATCAACCTCGGCACTTGTTGTCGGCGGACTACGCATCGGGGATTCCGAACTCGACCGATATTCCTACACGAGCATGGAGAACCCCTCCATCGCGCCGCTCTCGACGCCAACCTGGAAGCTTCCGCGTCGCGGCGGCGGATCATTGACGTATTTCAAGACAGCGATGGTGCTGAAAACGCTGGAAGGTCTCCTCGGCCGTCCGGTCATGGATTCCATCATGAAGGTCTACTTCCAGCGGTGGAAATTCCGTCATCCGTGCGGGCGGGACTTCATCAACGTGTTCAATGAACTCGCCCCCTCCCTGACGCACGGGCGCTGCGGACAGGACCTGAATTGGTATTTTAATCAAACGCTCAACGGGACGGGCATCTGCGATTACGAATTGACCTCTCTCTCTTCGTCCGCCGATGCGCGTGCAGACTCTGCAAAGCCCGTCTATGAAACGACCGTCGTCGTAAGTCGTCTCGGAGAAGTATCGTTGCCGGTCGATGTCGAGGTGCGCTTCGCCGATGGAACGACGGCACGCGAGCACTGGGACGGAGAATCGCGATACATGCGTTTCGGCTTCACGCGTCCGACGAAGGCCCTCGCGGCGGTCGTGGACCCGGATCACATTGTTGCACTCGATATCAACGTCCTGAATAACAGCAAGACCCTTTCCCCATCGTCGTCAATTGCAGACAGGTACTTTGCCAGAATGCTCTTCTGGGTCCAAAATCTCTTTCAACTGGCGTCCATCTTCTGAGGGGTGAATGGCGATTGTCCGATACTTCCTCGAGGGTTGTCGCAAGGCCGTCTCATTCCGTGCCATGGCCGCGGTCATCTATTGCGCGCTGACGCTGATCGCATTCATCCCTGCCGTCAGTTTCCGGTCTTCCCTGAATTCGGCCCTCGATGCATCGCTCTCTGCGGAATCGCTGAATTCGGGTTTTGACTTCACCGTCCTCGGCGATATTGTTCGCAATCACGGGAACGAGCTCACCGCCTCGCTCGGGGGACTTCTCCCTGCGTTGGCCCTCTCCTTCATCGTTAACCTCTTTTTCGCAGGGGGGATCATTGCGGCTGCGGACTCCGGCGAGACCTCTGTCCGGGAGTTCTTCCGAAGCTGTGCAGAATACATGGGAAGGTTCACACGCCTCTTCCTGCTCATGGTGGGCATCGCGGTCCTCTCACTGATCGGCATAGTGGTTCTCCTGATGATTGCGGACACGGCAATAACGGGCGGGGCTTCCAGTGAAGATCCCACCTTCTGGGCGATCGGTCTGGATATTCTTGTTGCCGGCATCCTTCTGTACGCCTTGTCTCTTGTCGATGACTATACGAGAATTGCCATCGTCGTGGAACGGGAGACATCGGTGTTCCAAAGCCTGAAGCACAGTCTTGCGTTTCTCTGGTCTTCGAAATTCGCCGCAGGTGGCCTGACGCTGCTCATGGTCCTCGTGTGGGCGGCTTTCTTTCTGGTATACCTGGCTATTGAAAGGGAGATCGATGGATCGGCAACCGCGGTCCTCGTGGGCCTCGTCATTCTTCAACAACTGCTTGTGGCTTCGCGCGTTGTCCTCCGGATCGCCGGGTTCGGGGCCGAAACGCGGTTGTACCAGGATCGATGCCACGCGGCGGACAACAGGGTGGATGGAATCGGGATGGGAGTCATGATTGACATCGATTAGTCGCAGTGAACGAGGACGCAACTTCGTCATCAACCCGTTACGCAGGAATGTGCATGACATCTCCAATTGAGACGGTTCGGAAGTACCTCCTCTCCGGCGTGTCGTACGCCATCCCCTTCGTGGCTTGCGGCGGCATCATGATCGCCATCGCCATCGGGTTTGCGCCAATGACGTCGTCCGGCCCGAATTTCGACAACGCGCCGTTTCTCAAGCTGATTCTGGATATCGGGAATGCGGCGTTCTCCTTCCTGGTCCCGGTCCTGGGGGGATACATTGCTTTCGGGATCGCCGACCGGCCCGGCATCGTCGCCGGATTCGTCGGGGGATATATTGCGAACCAGGTCGGCGCCGGCTTTCTCGGCGGCATTGTGGCAGGGTTGCTGGCGGGAGGTGTGGTGCAACTGATCAAGAAAGTCCGGATCCCGCGCGCCATCAAGCCGGTGATGCCCATCCTCGTGATCCCCGTTCTCTCGTCGTTCGTCGTGGGCTTTGTCATGTATAAGATCATCGGGACGCCGATCCACGACGGGATGACGATTCTCACCGGCTGGCTCTCGGCGTTGGGGACGGGGAACAGCATCCTGTTGGGGGTTGCGATCGGCGGGATGATCGCCTTCGACATGGGTGGACCGGTGAACAAGGTTGCCTTCTTCTTCGGCGCGGCGATGATCAAGGACGGAAACTACGCCGTCATGGGGGCATGCGCGACGGCAATCTGTATCCCTCCGATCGGGATGGGGCTCGCGACCGTTCTCGGGAAAAAGCTCTGGACCGATGAGGAGCGGGAGGCGGGATATGCCGGGCTTGCCATGGGGATGATCGGCATCACCGAAGGGGCGATACCGTTTGCCGCAGCCGACCCGATCCGCGTCATTCCCACCATCATGGCCGGCTCGATGGTCGGTTCCGTCATCGCCCTTCTGGGGGGAGTGGGGGATCATGCCCCGCACGGCGGGCCGATCGTGCTACCGGTGGTCGACAACAAGATCGTCTATATCCTTGCCATCATCATCGGGTCCGTTGTCGTCGCAGGAGTCATCAACGGACTGAAAGCGATCGCGATCTCGCAGGAAAGGAAGAACTCAAGCATGAACATCGTGGCTGTGACGTCATGTCCAACCGGCATCGCGCACACGTACATGGCGGCGGAACAGCTGGAGAAGACCGCGAAGCGTCTCGGGCATTCCATCAAGGTGGAAACCCAGGGTTCGATGGGAATTGAGAATGCGTTGACGGCGGACGACATCCGTTCCGCCGACGTCGTTGTTTTTGCGGCGGGAATCCCCGTGCGCAATCCCGAACGTTTTGCCTCCTCCAGGATCGTCGAAGTCCCCGTCCAGGAGGCGATTAAGAACCCCGCAGCAATCTTTGAACGACTCGCACAGTAACAGCGCCAGCGCATGGATCTCGCGTTCACTTTTCCTCTGACTGCCGGGTTTCACGCCCGCCCGGCCGCGATGCTTCAGGACGAAGCCGCCAAATTCGTTTCCGCGATTACGTTCGTCAATCGTACACGGAACGTTCGCGCCGACGTCCGGAGCACGCTCGCGCTGATATCCACGTTCACCGCCCGTGGTGACGAATGTCTGTTGCACATCGAAGGCGATGATGCGACCTCGGCTTATGCGGCGCTGAGGGCATTCGTCGAACGCGTCCTGCCGCATGTTGATGACGCCGGGGAGCCGGTGCGGATGCGAACCCAGGATCCGGCATTGCGCCCACGTGCGCTCAGGGGGGCCTCGCCGCTCATGGGGACTCCGGTCAGCCCGGGAATCGGACAGGGCCCTGCATACATTGCCGGCGGATCCGGGGTCGGACACGATCCGATCCGGGGAGACGCCGGACCGCCGGAACGCGAAGTCGTTCGCTTCATGCATGCGGTCGAGGAAGTGAAAGGTACGCTCGAAGCGCAGCTGCACAACAACGCATCCAAGGCGGCTGATGCCGTGCTCCGTGTTCATTTTGCGCTGGCGTCGGACCCGGCATTCGGCGACAAGGTGAAAGCATGCATCCGCGAGAAGCATGTATCGGCGGAGCACGCAGTGATCATTGTAGCGCGGAAGTTTGCGGGCATGCTTGGCGATGCGGAGAATCCTTATCTGCGGGAACGCGCGTTCGATGTGCAGGATATCTCGGAGAAGATCCTGGGACTGCTCTCCGGACCGGGAACGGTTGCTCCGGTTCGGTCACCCGCGGAGAGGTCGGTCGTCATTGCAGAACGACTTGCGGCTTCGGATTTTGTCGCGCTCGAGAAGAACAAACTGGCTGCGCTCGTTCTCGAGCGTGGCGAGACGACCTCCCATACCGTCATTCTTGCCCGGGCGGCAGGGATCCCTTGCGTGACCGGCGTTCGCGGGGCGCGACATTTTGCTGCCGGGCAACACGTCATCGTCGATGCCTTTCGCGGCCTGGTGTTCCCGGAGCCGGAGGAAGAGGTCCGACAGTTCTACAAGACTGAATCCTGGCTGCGCGCTGAACGGTCGGCACGATTGCTCCGGGAGAGCGCTCAGCCCGCGACGAGCCGCGATGGGGCCAGGCTGGAGATCGGCGCGAATTGTGCCAATGTCTTCGAGGTGCAGGCGGCGGTCGCGCACGGTGCGGAAGGGATTGGCGTCTTCAGAACGGAAATTGCTTTTGCGGGAAACGACACGCCACCGGACGAGGAGGCCCAGCTGACCGTGTACCGCGAAGCGGTCGAATCTTCGAAAGGTCGGCCGGTGATTTTTCGCACCTTCGACGTGGGAGGGGATAAACCTGTCCGGTGGCTCCCGCTTCCCCGGGAAGACAATCCATTTCTCGGGTACCGGGCAGTACGGATGTACGACGAATTTTCCACGGTGATTGACGCACAAATGCGCGCTCTTCTTCGGGCGGCGACGAGCGGCCCCGTGCAAATCATGTTTCCCATGATTGCCTCCCCGGCGGAGATCCAGCACTTGAAAGCCTGGTTGAACCGGTGTCATCTCGATCTTGCCCGCGCGGGCGTCGTCCACAATGCGAATGTCCCCGTCGGAATGATGATCGAGATCCCGAGCGCCGTGATGCTGATCGACCACTTTAGCGAGGCCGTGGATTTCTTCAGCGTCGGGTCCAACGATCTGACGCAATATCTCGTCGCCGCGGATCGGGGAAACGAGAAAGTCCGAGGTCTGTGCACGGGAATTCAACCCGCATTGCTCAGGAGTTTCCATCAGGTCCTCGATGAGGCGCATAAGCACGGGAAGTGGGTGGGCCTCTGCGGCGAACTTGCCGGCGAGGAGTCCGCCTTGCCGCTGCTCCTCGGCCTGGGATTCGACGAGATCAGCATCGGGCCGCTGAGCGTTCCCCGGATGAAGGCGAGACTCCGTGCTCTCCGACGATCGGATTGCATTGGCGTGGTCCGGGAAACGATGGAGGCCCGGTCGGCGGACGAAATCGACGCGATTCTTCAGGGTTTTGTTGCCCGACCGGGAATCGTGGATCTGATCGAAAATGACCTTGTGGTGCTCTCGTCGCGCTCCCGGAACAAGGAAGAAGTCTTGCGGGAGCTGCTCGGGATGCTCGAGGATGGAGGAAGGGTCGATGACCTGGATGCCGTGGAAGAAGCCGTGTGGCAGCGCGAAGACTCCTTTTCCACGGCGATGGAATACGGGATGGCTCTCCCGCACTGCAAATCGCCGCACGTTGTCGTTCCGTCGATCGCGGTCGCCCGGGTGGCGGAGACCATTCGCTGGTCCGATGAAGAGCATGCTGTTGCGCTCGTGATCCTCATTGCCATACCGGAGCGCAGTGCTGCGGACGCTCATCTGAAAATCATCGCAGCGCTGGCCCGAAGACTCATGCATGAAGAGTACCGCCAAACGCTGTTGAGCGCATCAACCCGGGAAGAAGTCGTGGATCTCGTCCTCAACGAGGCGGGCACGCTTGCCCGGTCGTTGGGCTGACGACGTACGCGCGACGCTGCGCTTCAATGACCAAAGGGGACTGTCCTGTGGATGTCAGCAACGATCGAAGAACGGTGATGACGCTCGACGCGGGCGGGACGAATTTTGTCTTTTCCGCAATTCGGGGAAACAAGGAAGTCGTCGAAGAACTGACGCTGCCGTCGAATGCCGACAATCTCGATCGGTGCGTTGCATCGTTGCTGGAAGGTTTTTCCGCGGTGCAATCGAGACTGACGGACCCGGCGGTCGCGATCAGTTTCGCGTTCCCGGGACCCGCAGATTATCGGAGAGGCATCATTGGCGATCTCGGGAACCTCCCTGCATTCCGGGGCGGAGTCGCGCTGGGTCCGATGCTTCAGGACAAATTTGCGTTGCCGGTGTACATCAACAACGACGGGGATCTTTACGCGTACGGTGAAGCCATCGCGGGGTTTCTGCCGGCCGTGAATGCCATGCTCGAGCATGCCGGTAGTCCGAAGAGGTTCAAAAACCTCCTGGGGGTCACTCTCGGTACGGGGTTTGGCGGTGGGATCGTCCGGGATGGAGAGTTGTTTCACGGAGACAATTCGGATGCGGGGGAAATCTGGCTGTTGCGGAACAAGCTTATGCCGCGATGCAATATCGAGGAGCACGCGAGCATCCGCGCGCTCCGCCGGATCTACGCCCGCGAAGCGTCGATCCGCCCGGATGACGCCCCCTCACCGAAGGAGATGTATGAAATCTGCAAGGGGACGATCGCGGGGAACATGGCCGCGGCGACAAAGGCATTCCAGGAAATGGGTGAAGCGGTGGGGGATGCACTCGCCAATGCCATCACGCTCATCGACGGGATGATCGTTCTCGGGGGCGGTCTCGCCGGAGCCGCAGAGATCTTTTTGCCGTACATCGTTCGCGAAATGAACAGCACGTTTACGAAGCCGGACGGAACGGCGTTGCCGAGACTGTTGGTCCACGTCTACAATCTCGAAGAGCCTTCGGATCGGGAGAAGTTTCTTCGCGGCTCGACGAAGGACATTGTCGTGTACGGGAGTGCGCGGACGGTGCAGTACGATCCGGAATTGCGCATCGGCATCGGCGTCTCGAGACTCGGGACCAGTAAGGCAGTATCGATCGGAGCGTACGCATTTGCCTTGAACGCGCTCGATCGTGGACGGTGAGGCATCCCCGGGGGTGATCCCGGGAGAAGACCCATGACCCTGAACACACCTTCCAATGGTGCGATAGCGGAAATCCTTCGGGAGATCGCCGACCTCTTGCAGGCAAAAGGAGAGAACATTTATCGTGTCAACAGCTATCGCAATGCTGCGCGGGCGGTCGAGACGACTTCCGTGTCAATCGCGTCGACGGCAAAGAAGGAGGGGATCGATGGCATCCGCCGGGTGAAGGGGGTCGGGGAGAAGATCGGCGGGCTCATTCTCGAGTTTGTGCAAAACGGAACCGTGGCGCTGAAAGATTCGCTCTCGAAGGAGGTCCCGGAAGACAAGGTGAAAGCGCTGGAAGGGAAGAGGAGCGGTCTCCCTTCTGCCGCGAGCATGTTCGTACCGACAACAATCATTCTGGAAGTCGACAAGCAATACCGGGAGAGGGCCAAGGCAGGAATACTGAAGAAAATTGCCCCGCGGCTTCAGAATCCCGAAAAGAAGCAGTGGCTTCCGGTCATGACGACGACATCGCACGGGTTGAAGTTCACGGTCATGTTCTCCAACACCGCGACGGCGCACGAGCTGGGAAAGACAGACGATTGGGTCGTCGTGTATTATTCGGGCGCCGATGGCGAAGGTCAATGCACGGTCGTGACGGAGCAGAAGGGGAAGCGGAAAGGTGAGAGGGTTGTGCGCGGAAGAGAAGATGAATGACCGGGGGAGTGCCCACCTGCACTCCCCCCGAAATCGCCCGGGTCACCGGGCGATTCTGACATCCTGAACGGTGCGCCGGAGCGCGTCCCCCATGTCCTGAAGCTCGCATTGGAGATCCCGCAAGCCTTCCGCGATTTGCGCCATCTGCCCCGGGGCCAGCGATCCGGATCCGACCGAGTCTGCAGCGACGCCGATCGATTCCGCCGCACGATGCAATTCCGCCCGACGAACGTTCAAGGAGTGCAGCACATCATCCAAGTGCGGATTCATACCTTTCCTCGTTTTCGCGTTTGTAGAATTCGGTTGATTTTTGTGGTATGCCGTGATGTCCTTGAATTATTCCACAATTCAAGGACATTGCCTCTGTTACTAAGTCAATAGTATGATATTTCCTTATAAATGTCAAGTCCGCTCACCTCTGGAAGCGGATTCCCGGGCGTTTCAGTGCGTTACCTGGGAATGGCGGTCGTGCGTTGGCCGCGTGGTCGTCGAGGAAATCTCTTGATTTTCGACGGCGGGGGAGGTATTTTCTTTCCAGATGCGTATTTGTTCATTCGACGCCTTTTCGTCTCACCGGGATACGAAGGCGCTTTCGTTTTCCTGGTCATGTCGATTCCGGATTTTCTGAAAGGCGGACCATGAAGCAGACCACGATCATAATTCTTGCCGTTGTTCTTCTTGCCGGATGCCAGAAAGAGCAGAATGTCAGCTACAAAGCGCAAGTCCAACCCATTCTCAACGCTCATTGCGTCAGCTGCCACGGAGGGGAGCGGCCGAAGGGAAAAATCGATCTGACCTCCTACGCAAATCTGATGACGACGCGTGCGAAGGTCTCCGGGAAGCAACCCCTGGTTGTACCAGGGAGTCCGACGGAGAGCAGACTCTATGTCCTCTGTGCAACGTCTCAGGCGCACTTCCGTATGCCGCCCGACACATCGAAGATCACTCCGCTGCCGGCGGAAGAATTGAAGACGCTGATGCGCTGGATCTCACAGGGCGCACAAGAGAACTGAAGCCTCGAATTCGTTCGTCACCTCCACTTCATCTCCGCCTTTGCTTCTCTCCCGCAGTCCCCGGGGGAACAGAGGCGGGGAGTGTTCCCGTGACTTCTCCCAAGGTTTCCACGCTTCCCTTCACGGAACTTCAAGCAGTGTGTCTTGGTTAAAGGCGCAAGGCAGGAGGGCGCATTCATTCAGAGGAAGAACGCAATGGCGAAAAAGATCGGTATTCTCGGGTCCGGGATTGTCGGACAAACGCTTGCAAACGGATTTCTCAAGCATGGCTACGAAGTCACCATCGGATCCAATAACCCCGCGAAACGGGAGGAGCTGAAGAAGAAGACCAACGGAAAAGCACAGGTAGGGACATTCGAGGACGCCGCGAAATTTGGTGAGATTCTCGTTCTCGCAGTGAAGGGCTCAGGCGCGGAATCCGCTTTGAAGGCCGCGGGGCAGGGCGCCCTGAAGGGGAAGACGCTGATCGACACGACGAACCCGATCGCCGATGCTCCGCCGGTGAACGGCATCATCTCGTTCTTCACCAAACCGGGGGAGTCACTCATGGAACGGATTCAGCAGGCCGCCCCCGAGGCCCATGTCGTCAAGTCGTTCAGCTGCGTTGGAAGCTCGTTGATGGTCGACCCCGAACTGAAGGGTGGAAAACCGACCATGTTCATTTGCGGAAATCATGACGGAGCAAAGGACGAAGTAAAGACCATTCTCGTGCAGTTCGGGTTTGAGGTGGAAGACATGGGGAAGGCGGAGGCGGCGCGCGCGATCGAGCCGCTCACGATTCTCTGGTGTATACCGGGCTTCCTGCAAAATGACTGGATGCACGCATTCAAGCTTCTGAGGAAGTAACGCCGGACCGGCGACTAGTCTGAAAGGAAGGCGATGGCGGAAACTCTCATTTCTCCCAACGCGACTGCCCTCGTGGTGATTGATCTTCAAAAGGGGATCACTTCTCAAAATACCTTCCCCCGCGGTGCGGGCGAAGTGGTCGCCAATGCGGCGGTGCTGGCGGGAGAGTTCAGAAGGCGCTCGCTGCCAGTCTTCCTCGTCCGAGTCACACCGTCGCCCGATCGCAAGGACGCTCTGCGTCCGGTGTCGGACGTGACGTTCACCCCGCGCTGGAACTCCATGCCCGACTGGAGCGACTTGGTCCCGGAGCTGAATAAACAGGAGTCGGACTTCGTGATTACGAAGCGCCAGTGGGGCGCATTTTACGGCACAGAGCTCGACCTGCAAATGCGCAGACGCGGAATTACCACTATCGTCCTCTGCGGCATATCCACGGATATCGGCGTGGAGAGCACGGCACGTTCGGCATATGAGCTGGGGTACCAATTGGTGTTCCCCGAAGATGCCATGGCGTCGTATTCGCTTGATGGACACACGCATGCCATAAAGGAGATCTTTCCCAGGATTGGTCGCGTCAGAACGACGTCGGCCATCATGACAGAACGTTGACACGTCTGGCGGTCCTCTCCGCCTTCCTTTCTCAGCGTCTCTTCTGTTAATCTCTCTCCGCGCAGACATCTCTTCATCCCCAAAGAAATTTTCTCCCGACCTCGGAAAATCGCCTTCCCCACCATATACATAAGGGGGGAAGGAAGCCCTGATGGATCTGCGAAAGACCTTTTTCAACCTTCTCCGCGTCGGGGTGGGAATGCTGTTCTTCATCGCCGGAATACTCAAAGCTGCGGCTTTGCGCACGTTCATGATCGAGATCCGTCAGTACGCTCTGGTCCCGGATGACGCCGTCCCGTTGTTCGCCGTGATACTTGTTTTCCTTGAAGCGGGGTGCGGGTTCGCATTGATCATCAATCTGGGCGCGAGGCTGTCGGCACGGATCCTCTCCGCGCTTGTGGCGTTGTTCATGGTTGCGGTGAGCTCGAGAGTCGTGCGAGGATTGGGCGGCGGCTGCGGATGCTTCGGCGGACTGGTCGACGATCCGGTGGGTTCGGGCGTGTTGATCCGGGACGCGTTTCTGCTCGTCGCCTGCATGATCGTCGCGACACGGAGCGGGGCTGTGCAACCCGGCGGGCGTTCGCAGCGTGGTGGCGTTCAATAACTAACATTGTTCAGCAGGAGCGATTGTGGGACTATTCCGATGGATCCGCGCGCTGGCACCGGACTCCAGATATCCTCTCGTGCGGCAGTATGACAGAGCTGATTGCGGGCCGGCCGCGCTTCTGAGCGTCTTGAGGGCATTCGGGGGAGATGCCCCGTTCCCGCACATCCGCCGGCTCTGCAGAACGGGAACGACGGGGTGCTCGATGCGGGACCTTCTTGTCGCGGCAGGTGGACTCGGCCTTGAAGCCCGGGGCGCCACGGGCGACTATGAATCGCTTCAGAGGGAACAGATGCCGTGCATCGCCCATGTGGTCACGGAATCGTTGCTCCCCCATTTTGTCGTTCTCTACCGTCTGCGCGACTCGGGTGTTGTGATGGGCGACCCGGCCAAGGGGATCATCAGACTTACGAAAGGCGAATTTCTGAAGATCTGGAAATCGCGGGTCGTGCTTCTCCTGGCCCCCGTGGCTCCGCTGGTTATGGCGGAAGGGGATACGCTTCCGGTCTGGCTACTTTCCCATGTCCGGGGATCGGGTCCGTGGCTGCTCCAGACGGTCTTTCTTGGAATCATCACCACCCTTCTCGGGTTGTTTGCCGCATCGTCCGTGCAAATTGTCATTGACCAGGTCCTGCCGCAAACGAAGATGTCCCCGGTCATTGCTGTTGCACTCCTTCTGGGTGTCGTCGTCTCTGCAAAGGCGGCCCTGGGATACTTCCGGCAGAAATTTGTCGCCATCGCGGGGCGTAATATCGCGGAGCGCATTTCCGGAGAATTTCTCAGCCAAATCTTCCATCTCCCGAAGGAGTTCTTTTCCTACCGGCGAACGGGCGACATCACGTCACGGCTTGGCGATGCCGCGAAGGTGCAGCAGGCATTCGTGCGTGTCTTGTCGTCCGGGTTCCTGGACCTCTTCGTCCTGGCGGGATCGCTCACCTTTCTCGCCTTCCTCTCCCAACCACTCTTTCTCTGTACCATCGGCGTGATCCCTGTGTTTCTGTATCTCATGATTCGAAATACCCGGACCATCAGCGAGCAAAATCATGAGGTCCTCGGAACCTACGCGCAGGTGGAATCAGGCTATATCGACGCTCTCAACGGAATCGAGGAGATTCTGAACAAGAACTGCGGTAACCATTTTGTCCGTGCCTCGGCCGAACGGTTCACACGGTTTCAATCCAGCCTCCTGGGATTGGGATTCACCCAGGCGCGGTTGTCGTTCTTCGCTGAGCTCTGTTCGAACCTCCTTTCTTTCGCGATGCTCGTGATCGGGTCGATGCTAGTAATCGGCGGGACGCTGCGAATCGGCCAGATGATGGCCGCCTTTGCCGTGTCGGCATTTGCCTTCCCGGCGGTCCTCCGCCTGGTCGAAGCGGGGGTCGTCTACAATAGCGCAACGATCGCCATGCATCGTCTGCGGGACATGGTCCTGACAGAGAAGGAGGAAAGTACCGGACGACGGGATCTTGCCATTCAAGCGGATCTCGCGATCCGGAACGGAACCTTCGCGTGGAACCGGCGCGCAAATCTCTTTGAAGGAGTGTCGCTTGTGCTGAGCCGTGGAACCATGACTGCCCTGTGGGGACCGAGTGGATCGGGGAAGAGCACCCTGGCGGACATTCTCCTGCGGAAGACCGCGCTTGCCTCCGGCACCCTTCTCGTCGACGGCGTGCCCGCGGGAGACTATGCCCTCGAGGTCTATCGTGATCGGGTTGGGATCATCCCTCAGGAACCGAAGCTTTTTCATGCCAGTCTTCTGGACAACATCCTGCTCGGTCGAACAGGGCTCCAGCCCGCGGAATTGTTCGGGATCGTCCGAAGGCTCGGGTTGGAACGGTTCTTCGAGCGGTTCCCGGGTGGGTCGGGGGCAATGGTGGGTGACGACGGACTGCAATTGTCCTGGGGGGAGCGACAGGTGGTTTCAACCCTCCGGGCGATCGTCCGTCAGCCGGACGTTCTCATCGTCGATGAAGCGCTGACGGGATTGGATGCCGGTCTCGAGGAGGGTATCATGGAATTTCTCCGTTCTTACGCGCGGGAACATGCCGTCTTATTGATCACGCACGACCGGGAGAAGATCGCAGCAGCAGACCGGGTCTATGTGCTTTCAGGCGGAACCCTCTCGCCGGTCCTCTCCTGCATTGAAGCTTCGACGCGAATTTCTTCCTTCATCGGGAACTGATATGGAGAGAATAGCCTCGTTGTCGCAAGCGACCCTGTCAGTACGACCGCAAGCTTCTCCCCGGAAGATCTGGAGGCTTTTTCTGATCGTCGCCGCCATCCATGTCGCCGCGGGTTTGCTTTATCAAGACATCGTTATGACCGACTCTGTCGTCCGGGAACTTGTTGCGGGGCGGGTGGATCCCGATCGCATCGACGAGGCGCTATCGACTCTGCGGCAGGTGTCGCTTGCCGGCCACCTCCTCCAGCCCGTGGTTCTTGGCGTTCGCGTGGCCATTGTCGCCCTGCTTCTGCAATTCGGATTTCTCCTTCTCTGGATCGAGTTGCCATTCCAGAAAGTGTTTCGCATCGCTCTGGTGGCATCCTTGACAGGAGCAGCGATGCTTTGCGCGAAGGCCTGGATCCACGCGACCGATCCACCTCTGGTGGTGTCTGCATCGATGCTCATGGTTCCGCCGTTGTCGCTGGCCAGTCTTGTGGGGATCGACAGCTATTCTCCCGCCGCACGAGTTGTGCTGCAGAACGCCAATCTCTTCGAGCTGTTCTGGATCATCCTGGTATGGAACGGCGTCAGGAGAGTAGAGCCGATCCCGTGGAGCGACGCGGCGTTCATCGTCCTGGCAGTCTGGTGTGCAACCGTTCTTGTTCAGGCGGGCGCAGCGCTGGTATTCAGCGGGGGGCTTCTGTGATGGATACGGGGCAGCCCACGGGGAAGTCCATCCCCTGGAAAATTCTTGGAGCGGGAATGTTTTTCGCCGCGATTGCCGTCTGGCTTGTACTCGAACGGCCGGACGTCATGCGGGTCGGCACGACATTTCCCCCGCTTCTCGTTCGGGCAGGGTCGTCGCCGGTCCTTCTGGGGCACGACAGCACATGCGGCGAGATCATCGTGCTGTTCCGCTGGAACTGTCCGCACTGCCAGAAGCTGCTTGGGTTGCTGGATCGTCATACGGAAGAGTTGAAGGGGACACGGCTGTACCTGATCGCATCGGGAAGCGATGATGCGGTGGATTCGCTGTACGAGGCATGGGGACACCTCCGGTCCTCTCCTGCGATTCTCTTCGGCACTCTTGACGAGGAGGAGGTGCGAAGGGCATTCGGCCGGACAGTTGTGCCCTTGATGGTTTTCGTTGATCGGAAAGGAATCATCCGGGAACGAATTGCCGGGTTGACGTCAATACGGAACATTGTCTCGGTACTTGGGAGAATCTGATTGGTCCGGAGCAATCAGATGAGCGGCGAACAGATCATGCCCGTGACCGCGGGGCGACTATTCACATAGTGCACAAGGAGAACAACCATGAGGCTGCTTTCGTTTGAAGAGCTCGCCCATGTTGTTGGCGGGGAATACACGCAGTCGGAATGCGCAGGCCTGGGTTTTGCAGCCGGCCTTTCGATGTGCTACGGCGGCCCGGTCGGATGGATTGGGGCCGGATTCCTGCTCTGGCAGGCCGCTGAAGGCGGATGCTTCAAGTAAACTGAAGCGATGTGAACACGCATTTCATGAAAGGAAGATCGTAATGAAGAACGTGGAACTCAGTACGTTGGACGCTCTGACCGGAGGTTCGACGACCGCGTCGTGCCTTGCTTTCGGCCTCGGTGTTGCGGTGGCCGCATCCAACTGGTATAACCCGCTCGGGTTTTTCGGGGCGCAGCTTGCGATGGTGGGGGCAGTGGGATGCTTCGGGTAGAACGCGCCTTTGCCAATTGGATCGGTCTCCCCCGGCGCCGTCAAAGCGCCGGGGGAGACTTCTGGCAGCCGCTGTATCTGACAGAAGTGCGATCGGTTTCCCGGAATGCTCCATTGACCATTGCCTTTCTCGGGAATCTCCTGCTGGTGCCGATCTTGCTCTATCTGCTGTATTTCCGGAAAGGTCCGAAGGATCTCGAGATGCTGCTTTCCGGGACGGCTCTGCTCGTTTCCATACCTGCGATCAATTATGCCAGCTATTGTTTTGCGAAGGACGGGTACTCTTTGCAGGGGTACATGACGAGACTCACGGTGCGGGCGTATGTGCGATGGAAAGTGTATTTCCTTCGAACGTATTCGCTGCTCTTTTGGGTTGTCCTTTTGCCACCCGTGCTGCGCGGCGGCACTCTGGTGATCGCGGCCTACGTCTCATTCGCATTGTACTATGCGGGATTCGGAGGCCCCCTCATGTTGTATGTTGCGACATTCAATCGATCGAAAATCGATCTGCGGGGATCACCGTTCTTCACCTCACAACACACTCCGTGGTATGCAGTCCTCTTTGTCCTGCCGGTGACGACTCCCTTCTTTGTCATCGATGGGATGACGGTGTGGGCTCTCGGAGCGACCGCTGTTGTGGGCCTCGCGGGATTGGCGTTCACGGGGCGGATGACCACCGTGATCGTGAAAAATCTCTTCAGAAAGAAACATCAGCTCCTCGACCTGTAGTCTCGTCGCCAGTGAGGATGCCGTGAGCTCATTTCCCCGGCTGTTATTGCACAGTGCAACTCTCAGGTGGAAATCCTTCACCCGTAACCGCTGGACACCGTTCCGCATGCTGGTCCGCGGGACGGGTTGGATGACAGGGTTCTTCGTTGCCATAAATCTCACCGCCGCCGGCTATTTCCTCGACGTGGTTCTGAGGGCGATGGCGCCGGGAAGGGACGTGGTTTCACTCGTCGAGACTCATCTGCTCTTCGTGTTTGTCGCCCTTGCGGTGCTTCGCTGCGTTCTCGACCAACCGCCGGCCGTTGTCGTTCAACCGTTGTTGATTCTTCCGGTCCGGCGATCGTCCATTCTCGGGCTCTATGCCTTCTCGGTGCTTGTGAAACGGATCAATGTCGTCCCTCTGCTTCCCGCTTTCGCATTCTGGCTGAAGAACCTTGCGCCTCTTCTTCCGGCCCGGGCGAGTCTCTCCTGGTTCTGCGGGCTCCTCTGCGTTCACCTGGTGTTCATTGCGCTCAACATCCCTGTTCAATGGTTCGCGGCCGACATGCGGAGATGGGTGATTCCTGCCTTCCTGGGCGTCGCCGTGACGGTTTGCGGGGATGGACCGGCCTTGGTTGAATCGGGATCGCGAGCGCTGGGACTTGTCTTTTCCCATTTGCGGCATGGGGATGGCGCGGCTTTGCTTGGGTGTTGCGCCGCCGCTGCCCTGGTTCCTCTGGCGACCGCGCCGTTGCTCAGCCGGTCCATGAATATCGATTCACACTAAGGCGATCATGCATGGGTATCGCAGTATCTCACCTGCGAAAAGAATACTCCGGTAAGGAGGTTCTGAACATCGAATGGTTGGCGATGGATCGAGGCGAAATCGTCGGACTGGTGGGGAACAATGGAGCAGGGAAAACGACCTTGCTCAGGTTGCTCCTGGATCTCATTGCGGCGGATGATGGAGAGGTATGCTCCGACGGAGACGTCGTCTCCCGCGGTGAACGCTGGAAAACCTACACAGGCTCGTATCTGGACGAAGGATTTCTGATCGACTATCTCACCGCCGCGGAATTTCTCCGGTTTGTGGCAGCGGTGCGGGGCCTCTCCAAGCGTGAACGCGAGGAGACCCTCGAGCGTTTCCGGATCTTCTTCAACGGCGACAATATCCTTGAAAGCAAAACTCTTATCCGCGGTCTCTCGAAAGGCAATATTCAAAAGGTCGGAATCACTTCGGCTTTTCTCGGAAGTCCCCGTGTTGTCGTGCTCGATGAACCGTACGCGAATCTCGATCCGACATCACAACTCCTTCTCAAGAAAATTCTCCGTGAGTACTGCGACCGGACAAACGCTCTGATCCTTCTTTCGAGTCATAATCTTTCGCATGTCGTCGGCGTGTGTTCCAGGGTCATCGTGCTCAGCCGAGGGCGCATCGTCCGCGATGAGCCCATCCCGGCTGAGCCATCCAAGTTCCTCTCCGAGCTCGAACAATACTTCTTCCCGGGCGCATGATATTCCCATGCGCGGCTGCTTCAGAGCCCGACGACGATCCGTTTCCCCTCGTAATGAACCGTTGTCGAGGGTTTCCGGCATGGTTCAATTCCGGATCCGTTGATCCCGTCCACGAGGACGACGTTGAAGGTCCGCGCCGGGAGCATCCCCGGGAACGTGCCGGCCCGGTCCGCAATACTCAACTCACGCCGATCATTGTCCCAGTGGAAGGAGATCGTCGCGAAGACACCTTGTTCGTAGTGATAGGTATCGTTCTCGTCCTCGTACAACGTGAAGGTGCCGTCGGCGCCGGGGTAAATTCGGAGTTCCAGTGTGTCGTTGGGAGATTCGGTCGCGAACTGGAGGAACGGACCCATGGGAACGATCGAACCTGCCCTGATGTAGAGCGGTATCGTTTCAATCGGCGCCGATGCATCGATCGTCTGCCCGCCCGTGAATGTCTTACCTGTCCAGAAATCCACCCAGCCGGCGGGCCGCGGCAGATACACTTTTCGTGTTTCCTTGCCGGGAGAGCGCGACTTGTCCCTTTGCTCGGTCACGGGGTTCACCAGGAATGCGGGGCCAAACATATATTGGTCCTTGATGGTGTCAACGGCCCGATCTTCGCGAAAATCAAATGCAAGCGCTCGCATGATGGTGTACGCGCTGTCGGTCACTTTCCACGCGAGCGAATAAAGATAGGGCATGAGGCGATAACGCAGATTGTCATACTTCAGGAGGATGCTCTTCGTGCCGGCATCCCAATTCTGTGAGTACAATGCCCGCTCTCCTTTGCCATGGATCCTGAAGACTGGGCAAAAGGCCCCGAACTGAAACCATCGCGTGAACAATTCCCGGTTTGCAGGCGTCGTCCAATCGGGGGACTGCCATTGGTAATGGTATCCGCCGATGTCGGATGTCCAATATGGGATTCCCGAGGCGCACGCGTTGATTCCCTGCGGCACCTGATCTTTGAACGAATGAAAGGTGCACGTAATGTCGGAGGACCAGAGCGTTGTTGCGTTACGCTGTTGCCCGGCGAAGGCCTGGCGGGCCAGAAAGAAGGCCCGTTTCCCCCGGATGTCCTTTCTCCAGTGTTCGTATAAACCTGTCGTGTGCATCAGGGAGTAGGTGTTGAAATAGTCGATTCCTTTGCCGATCGCAAATTCCGCTTTTCGCCGTTCATCCAGAAGACTCCCGTTGTCTGGTTCGCACTGGTCCACCCAGATCGCGTCCCATCCGTACCGTCCAACAAGACTGTCCCTGATCTGCTGCCAGTAGATGTCGCGTGCCGTGGGGTTGTGCGCATCGTAATAGTTGTCAAACGTGTGTGTCATGACGTTGTCCCATGTGATGGACGTCAGGCACCCTGCCTCCTTGAGTTGTTCATAATCCTTTGTTCCCTTGGCGAACACCGGCCAGATGGAGATCATGGCATGAAGATGGTCCTTGTGGAGTGCATCCACCATCGCCTTCGGGTCAGGATATCGGATGGGATCCATGACATGCGATCCGATGACGTCTGGTTCCCAATAGAACCAGTCCTGGACAATGCAGTCGACCGGGAGGTGGTTATTCCGGTAGTTGTCCTTCACCGAGAGTACTTCGGCCTGACTTTTGTACCGGTCTTGCGACTGGAAGAGGCCGAACGCCCATTTCGGGAACATCGGCGCCTGGCCGGTTGTCTGACGATAGAGGGCGATGATGCGGTCGAAATCGGGGCCGTAGAAGAAATAGTAATCAACCTTGGTGCCACTTTCCGAGACGTACCGGAACGCCGTGTTGTTGTCTTCTCCGCCGAAGAACTGTGACGCGGAATAATTGTCCCACAACAATCCGTATCCGCGAGTCGAAAGGAGGACCGGGATCGCGCCGGTCATGTACCGGATTGCGAGATCCTGCTCGCGCCCCTTGTAGTTCATCGCGAGTGAGTCCTCCGGATGGCATCCCAGGCCGAACAACGCTTCGTCCCTGGGGGAAAGGAATTTGGTCGAACATCTGGAGGTAGGGATTCCGGCAACGGTGACGCGATCCATGGACTTCCCATCTCTTCCGTCCTCCGCAAGGATGATGTTGTCCTCGAGGTCTGCAAACGCAATCGCATTTGTCGCCTTGTCCACGCGGATCCTGAGTCGCTTCGTCGTCATGATAATCGTTTCGGAGCTTTCGTCGACACTGAACCTTGTGGGTGTCGTCCAAGGTGCGACGACGACCAGCGATTTCCCTGCCGGCATCCCGGTCGATGCCGTGTATTGCACATGGATAATATCATCGGCGCATATCGACACAGCCATGGAGCCTTTGTCGAGGACGAAATGAAGGCCGTGCGATTCCCGGGCGTATGAGACAACTTCGGCCGGAGCGTTGGCCGGGGCCGCGACGGCGATGATGACAGCTGCCAGAAGGGAAAGAGGGAATTTCATTTGACACGCCTTCATGATCACGCTCCTTTGAAAGTGCATCACCGGAACGATGGCCCCGGGTGATTGAGATGGCGTCAATATGTTCCGAGCCGCACCCGGAGGACTTGCGGGAGATATCTGAAATTGAGCCCCCAATCAGTCTGATCGCCATTCCAGATCCGGAGAAATCGCCACTTGCCCTTCTCGTACGTTCCTTCTTCAACGCGGAGGTAGTCCATGCGTTGTCCGGACAATGCCGGGTCGAGAGCGAAGCTGACGCGGGATGCAATCCCGGTGACCAGAAATTCATCGGGGCCCAGTTTCGCAACGAGTGCGCAACCGTCAGAATCCGGGTTGCCGGGCGGATTATTGCCATAACCGAATTGCGGGAGTCCATAGGATACGCTCACGCGCCACTTTCCGAAATCCAACGTCGTTTGCGGCGTCGCGCGTTCTTCCACCGCGGTCTTCACGTGTCCATCGTAACTGAATTGAGCGATTTCTCCGATCATGGGGCCGAGCAGGGAATATTCCTCAGAGAAGGTGCGCAGCGCCTTTTCAGAAACTTCACCCCACCCGAGCGGACTATTGACGTAGCCGGTGTAATCAACGCCGAATGGAGAAAATCCGATCCCGCCCATTCCAAGCACTGTGAAGAGATACCGGGCATTGGCAGGATGGTTGCTCGTTTCCGGGACGAACAGGGGATTGTCCGGTCGGGAGTAAAGGGACAGTGTCTTCAGGTATGCCGACCGGTCACGCAGATAGATATCGGGGGCGAGGATGTCGATGGATTTCGCGGCGGCTTTCCAGACATCCAGCATGTTGTACGTCGGTCCCCCGCTCGGGTAGTATGTGCCCGGTCTGGCGTTGGGCTCGCCCGGGTCGCGAAGTGCAGCGTTGACGTACATCGGGAGCGCGTACGCCATCTTCCCGGCCGCGGCGATCTGATCGACGTAGCGGGCGGCAGAGTAGGCAGCAAAGGTTTCGTTGGCGTTCTCTCCAAACACTTCCTTCCAGGTCCCCGGTGGTTTGTGAAGCGCAGCGAGGAAATCTGGCGGGACCGTTTCTGCGAACGCGGTCTGCGCGCCCGGCGAGAAGTCCCTGACTGTCCCATACGAACCCGTCTCATTCTCAACCTGAATGAGAATGACCGTTCTCCGAAGACCATCGACTTGCCTGAGATGTCGCATGAGGGCAACGAACGCCGAACGGTCTGCATCAAGCGTTGCTTTCGAAAACACGGTGAGGATGTCCAAAGGGTTCCCTCCGGCGTCGACCATGCGGGGGAACCGGGCGGTGTCGTTCTTGACCCATTCGGGCGCATAATGCATGGAGCCATTCTTCCATCCGCCAAACCACAGAAGGACCAGACGAACGCGATTTCTCCTGGCCTGGACAAGCAATGTATCGGTATTGGAGAAGTCAAAGCGTCCCTGTTGTGGTTCCAGCTGTTCCCAGTAGACCGGTGCTTCGACGGTGTTGGCATGAATGGTATGAATTGCCGGCCAGACGTATGGCAGGCTCGAGGGCCATGCGCTCGAATTGTTGATCTGCGCTCCAAGAATGAAGTACGGCTTACCGTCGACCAGGAGGGCATGGCGCCCGTTCTTCTCGATCAGCCTCGGAATGTCTGCGGCGGGGAGCACATTCGGGAAGAGGAAGACAGCGAACACGACAAGATGACGGAGGGTTCTTGAACTCATGGCGAGATATCTCCGGTGAATGCAGTCGACAAAGAAAGACGCCTGCAGCCTTGGAGAGACTGCAGGCGTTGACGAAACACATTACTCCAACCTCAGCAGCTCCCCATTACTTGATGAGAACAGCGCCGATGAACAACGATCAACATTGACAAACGTTTAACATTGATGAACGTTTAACATTCCCTCGGTCAAATCCCTGCCCCGGGATGGACCTTCGCTTAGAGAATGATGCGTGATGAGAGGGAACTGGTTTGGCCCGACGACCGTGATGGAGGAGGCTCGTCAACGAGCGCTGCAACTCAACACATCCGGGAAGAAGGCCAGTTATGCGTGTTGGTGGAGCTCTCCCTGGACCAAGGGCTTATGGTTCGAATGTCCAGGACTACTGTCTGTGATGATCCGCGCCGGTTGACTGAGAGGGGGCTGAAGTGCGCTAAAAAAAACGATCGCGCGATGCCCTGACCTAACGCGTAATGCGCAAAGAAGAGAACGTAACCGGTAACTATAGAAATTGAAGCGATTCAGCAGATTTGACACAAAATTGAAGCGATTGAAATATACCGACCTTTTTCAAAAAGTCAAGTGAAATTTTCAACTTTGCTGATGCGAAAAATCGGTGAATCTGAGCCGGATTGGCAATCCTTGGAGTGGGATCTCAGGAGTGAAGGAGCGGTCGGATCAATTGTCCTGAAATGCGGCCGAGACACATCTGCAACGTTAAAGCGACGTTCCTCGCACCAGCGGCTCAAGCGGAGTCCGTGTCCCCTGCGATTCCTGCGGGTCGCCCGGTTCATGCAAAACCCTGGTCGACTCCCGCAAAATAAACTCCGCGTCCAGGACGACCCTCTGAATCGGTAGAGGCTTCGGGGATTCAATGTTGTTTATGAGGATCTCCGCGGCCTTTACTCCGAGCTCAAACATCGGCGCGTGAACCGTCGTCAACTGCGTCGGAATGTACCGCGAAAGAGGGATGTCGTCGTTCCCCACCACGGAGATTTCCTGCGGGACCTTGATATTCATCTCGTTCAGCGCCGCCAGCACCCCGAGTGCCACCTGATCGTTGTAGCAGACAATCGCCGTGGGGTAATCCTCTTTGCGCCGTTTCTGGAGGTACTCGACGCATTTTTCATACCCGTTTTCCAGGTGGGCGCCGGTCGGTACGATCATCTCGCTGTCGAACGCAAAATGGGATTCGCTGTAGGCACGCCGAAAGCCATCGATCCGTTCGTAAGTGTGCGAGGCATGCGTCGGACCGGCGAAGTGAACGATCCGCGAATGGCCGCTGTCGATGAGGTACTTCATCGCCTTCTTCATCGCTTTGATGTTGTCGATGCTCACGACGTTGGCCTGTATTCCTTTCACGTTCTCAAGAAGCACGAACGGAAAGTTGATCATCTTCAATCGAAAGAGGTGTTCGATCTCCGCGGTCCCCTCCAGGACGGGGGCGATAATCGCACCCCTCCGGTCCGAATGGGCGAAGCTGCTCGTGACTTCCTCCTCGTACCGATGGTCCCCTTCTGAACTCGCAAGCACGACGACGTAACCCTTCGAACTTGCATACTGCCGAACGCCGGAAGCCACAGCAGTGTAAAACGGATTATCCAGTTCGCGCACCAGCAGGCCGATACTGCCATGCTCCGTTCGCTTGTTCTTCAGCGTGCGCGCACTCCCCTGGGGCCGGTAGTTGAGTTCTTTGATCGCCTCAAGCACGGCGCTCCGGGTCTCCGGTTTGACGATGTTCTTTTCATTGATGACTGCGGAGACGGTGCCGATAGAGACCTCCGCAAGCCGGGCTACGTCAGCGATCGTTGCTTTCTTCACTGGTTATCTCCCGGATGGATTGCTGGACACACAACGGTCTCGCGCGCGAAGCGCTGGAAGAAACGTCTTTTCATTAAATCGATTCAACCCGTTTTAATTTCAAGCAATCTAAATCGATGCCCCTTCAAAGTCAAGAATGACAGCGGAGGACGGTCGACGATGCGCGAAGGGTTCGGCCGTTGAACCTGCGCTGGAACTCTCCCCGCTCTATTTTTTCCATGGAACTTGCAGATTCAGTCAGTATATTGCACAAAACGCCGGACGTCTCACGCACGGTTCCAGTCGACTGCGCCTCTCCGGCATTCTTCCCCTCCTTATTGAGAAAGTCCCACGAAGGTACCCCATGAAGCGATTTCGAATCGACCGGAGAACGTTCCTCGGAAGCCTTCCACCGTTGATGGCTCTTCCCTTCTTCGGTTCCGAACGTTCACCAAGAGTCCTCGGTGCACACGGCGGCAACGATGAGCGAGCCGACCGCACATCGGATTCGGATACTCGCGCGCAGGACATCGTCAGAGGGAAGGTCACCGGGGAGACGCTCATCCCGGATAATTGTCCCGCATGGGTCCATGGTGCGGTCTTCTACCAGGTCTATCCCCAGAGTTATTATGATTCCAACGGCGATGGGATCGGAGACCTCCGCGGCATTCTCCAGAAGCTCGATTACATCAAGAGCCTGGGAGTCGATGCCATCTGGATCAGCCCCTTCTTCCAGTCTCCGTTCGGGGACGGCGGTTACGACATCTCCGACTACTTCACCGTGGACCCCCGGTATGGTTCCAACGAGGACGCGCGGACGCTCTTCAACGAAGCCCACCGAAAGGGATTGCGCATCCTTTTCGATTTTGTCGCGAGCTACACGTCGATTCAGCACCCGTGGTTTCAAGCGTCGGCACGACAGGAGAAGAACCCTTTTTCGAACTGGTATATTTGGACCGACAATATCTGGCTTGATCCCCCGGAGCGATTTCGCGGATCCTTCATCAAGGGATATGGGACCCGCAACGGGCAGTACCTGCAGAATTTTTATTACAGCGAACCGGCACTGAATTACGGGTTCGCCGTCCCCGACCCGGATCAACCCTGGCAACTGCCGATCGATCATCCGGACATCGTCGCGATGCGCGAAAAGATGAAGTCCGTATTCCGATTCTGGATGGACATGGGCGCCGATGGCTTTCGCGCTGATATGGCAGGTGCACTTGTGAAGTCCTCCGGCGTCGAAGGGAACCAGCAGTTCTACAGGATGCAAAGCGATGGAACAAAAGCGTTCTGGCAGGAAATTCGGTCGATTCTGAACAAAGAGTATCCTCAGGCCTTCATCGTCTCCGAATGGTCCGATCCGAAATCCGCCCTCGACGGGTGCTTTCACGCCGACTTCTTTCACTGGTTCGAAGGATACAACGATCTCTTCCAGAAGGAACAGTGGCGAATACTCAACGGGTACTCGACGGGTCACAGCTTCTTTGATGCGGAGGGGAAAGGGGACATCACATTCTTTTTGTCAAGGTACCTCGAGCAATACCAGGCGACGAAGGGAAAGGGATACATTTCCATCCCGCTTGGCAACCATGACAACGCACGTCTGGGGAACCGGAGGACGGACGACGATCTCGAGATCATCTACGCGTTCGGATTGACCATGCCCGGCGTGCCATTTTTGTATTACGGCAATGAAATCGGGATGCGGCAGATGCCAGAACAATGGCCCCAGGTGGAAGGTGCCTACCGTCCGCGCAACGGAGCAAGGACCCCGATGCAATGGAATACGGAGAGGAACCTCGGCTTCTCCACCGCGCCCGCGGAAAAGCTCTATCTTCCCGTCGATTCCGGCAACGATGCTCCGGTCGTCGCCGCGCAGGAACCCCATCCAAACTCCCTTCTCAATCGGACGCGACGCCTGATCAGATTGCGATATACTGAACCGGCGCTCGCCGCCTATGCGGAGTTCGTTCCGTTGTTTGCGCGTCATGGGAAGTATCCGTTCATTTATGCACGGGCAAAGGGTTCGGAGGTCATCCTCGTCGTTCTGAATCCGTCTGCCCGTCGTGCGACGGCGGAGTTCGAATGGAATATTGCCTTTGAGCGGCAATCCCTGCTCGCGGGTCGCGAGCTTGAAATCTCCCGCAGGGGAACCAGCATGACGGTCGCGGTGCCCGGCACTGCGTACGCAATCTACAAGCTACTGTAGTCCATCCCTTTCAATCGGAGCAAAAGGAACTCATGATGAGATCATTGCGACAAGGTCTGACGCTGATCCTCTTCTGGCTGACATTGCCGGGCGGGGCGCGTGCGCAAAATGTCCTCGTCAACCAGGCCGGCTACCTCACCGACCAGAAGAAGGAAGCCTACTGCATCGGCACGGCGGACAGCTTTCACGTCGTCTCGCAGTCGGGCGGGAGCGTGGCGTTCTCGGGTCCCCTCCAGCTGACATCGACGTCGGATCCCGCGACAGGTCTTCGGACGTCGAAGGCCGACTTCACTACTCTGAATCGTCCGGGGATATACCGCATCACGACGAATCTCGGAGACACGTCGGGCACGTTTGCCGTTGGCAATACGGTATTTGACGAAGCCTATCGAAAATCGCTGAAGGGGTTCTATTTCCAGCGCTGCGGCGAGGCGCTCCTCGCACAGTACGCGGGCGCGTATGCGCGGGCCACCTGCCACATGCACGATGCCACCTTCCATTCGTCCACAGGGAAAACCGGTTCGGCGTCGACCGGAGGTGGATGGCATGATGCAGGGGACTATGGCAAGTACGTTGTCAATGCAGGAATCTCTGTCGGCACGTTGTTGCTCGGCTATGAAATGTTCCCGCAAAAGTTCTCCCAGGACGATCTGAACATCCCGGAGAGCGGAAACGGCGTACCGGATTTACTCGATGAAGTCCGGTATGAGTTGGAATGGATCCTCGAAATGCAGGACACCGTCGACGGCGGCGTCTATTTCAAAGTGACAACGGCGAACTTCGACGGCTTCGAGATGCCGAGCCAGGACGCTGCGACGCGATACATTTACCAGAAGTCTTCGACCGCGACCGGCGATTTTGCCGCGATCATGGCGCAGGCCGGGCGGATCTACGCTCCGTTCGATACCGCCTTTGCTTCGCGCTGTGTCGCCGCGGCGCGTCTGGCCTGGGACTATCTCGTCCTCAATCCCGGAATCGTTCCGCCGACCGGCTTCCACAATCCGAGCGGGACAGCGACAGGCGAATATGGGGATGGGAGCGACACCGATGAACGTCTCTGGGCAGCCACGGAGCTTTTCGAGACAACGGGAGAAGCTACGTTCAACAGCTATTTTCTGACGCACTACACCGCGAAGGGCGTGTTCACGAGCACGATGGGCTGGCCCAATGTGCAGACGATGGCACAGATCGATTATCTCGTCGGGAAGCAAGCCACCAGCGACTCGGCAGCGCAGTCGGTTCTCCGTTCAGGTCTCGCCTCGTATTGCGCCTCCCTGGTCGGTCGTGCGGCAACTGACGGACTGAACGTCACGCTCGCCACCTGGGAATACGCGTGGGGAAGCAACAGCAACGTGCTGAACAATGCCATCCTGTTGATTGTCGGGTACGGCATTTCCGGCAACGCGTCGTACTCCACCACTGCCCTGGAGCAGCTGAACTATATCCTCGGATGCAACTGCAAGGCGATGTCATATCTTACGGGGGTGGGTGCCCGTTCTCCAATGCACATCCACCACCGGCCATCGGCCGCTGATGGGATCGCGGCCCCCGTGCCGGGCCTGCTCGCGGGCGGCCCGGATGAATGGCGGGACGACGCAGTCCTGCAGGCGAACTACACGAGCGCCAGTCCGCCGGCAAGCTGCTATATCGACGACCAGGGGAGTTACGCTTCGAATGAAATCTGCATTAACTGGAATGCGCCGCTGGTGTTCGTCGCGGGCTACTTTAATGAATCGCCCGCCTCATCGGTAAAAAGTGAAGGTTGGAATATGCCCGGAAATTTCCGGCTGGAGCAGAACTATCCGAATCCGTTCAATCCAAAGACAGTAATCAGCGGGCAGTGGACAGCGGACAGTGGCGTTCGGCTGGAAGTATTCGACATCCTCGGACGCAAAGTGGCAACCCTCGCCGATGGCAGGTACCCCGCGGGGAAATATGCGTTTACCTTCGAAGGGACGAATCTTGCAAGTGGTGTGTACCTTTATAGACTCACCGCAGGGTCGTTCTCTGCCGTACGGGAGATGGTGTTGGTCCGTTGACATGAGCGCGGGGAGTCTTGCGGCCACGAAATCGATGATGCCGATACGATAACGGGGCACAGGGGACGGGAAGAGCCAACCCGTTCCCGCAGCAAAAGGGAGCTTCATGCTATTCGGTCGGCAATCCTCCGCACGCTCGCTACCGCAGCGATTCGTTCATGCTGACTGTGAGTGGTATCCCGCTATAGTGGACAACGGCATCCGCGGGAGCTGAAAAATCGATCCCTGAAGGCCGCAGCCGACCTATCCAGACAATTTCGAACGTCCGCTGGTGGAGCATCCCGGGGAACGCCCCGTTTCTTGCGCCGATCGTCAGCGTATGATCTTTCTCGTCATACGTCAATGGGATTGTCGAGAATGCCCCTTGCTCATAGCTGTAGTTTACGCCTTCGTCCTCGTAAAGGGAAAACGTGGCGTCCCCTCCCGTGTAAACATACACCCTGATCGGATCGGCCGGTTTCTGCGCCGTGTACTGAATGTCCGGCCCGAAGGGAAGGATGGATCCCTCGCGCACATAAACGGGGATGTCCGAGTAGGGAGCATCGGCCTGGATGGTCTGCCCGCCCGCGAAATATTTACCCGTCCGCAACTCGTACCAGCCCTTCCCCGGAAGATAGACCTGCCGTGTGCGCGCTTTGTATTCTGTCACCGGATTGATCAGAAGCGCGGGGCCGAACATGTACTGGTCGTTGATGCCCAAAACGTTGGTGTCGTTCCCGAAATCCATCACCAGCGCACGCATGATGGTATAGTCGTTGTGCGTCACCATCCCGGCGAGAGAGTACAGGTACGGCATCAACCGGTACCGGAGTTGGTCGTATCGGAGCATCGACTGGTACGCGGGGTGATTTTCGGGCGCAATATTAAACATCTCCCGGTAGGGGAATTGTCCGTGGACACGGAAGAGCGGGCAAAAAGATCCAAATTGGAACCAGCGCGTATTCAGCTCACGCCATTCCTCCAGGTCGGCAACCGTCGGATGTTCATACCGCGACTCCACGGCAAACCCGCCGATGTCCATCGTCCAGTATGGAACGCCGGACAGGCAGAAGTTGGCCCCTCCGGAGATTTGCGCTTTCAGATCGTACCAGCGCGCTGCGATGTCGCCGCTCCACGTGGCGGCAGCATAACGTTGCGTCCCGGCAAAAGCCGACCGGGTCAGGATAAAGACCCGCTGATTCGGACGGGTCGCACGCTGGCCTTCATACACCGCGCGTGTCTGCATGAGCGAGAACGAATTAAGATACCGGGAAGCTGATCCAATGGCAGTCGGACCCTGACGGAGGATGGTCTCGTCCCGTGACAGATTGGATTGAATATCCGGCTCCGTGCAGTCCAGCCACCAGGCATCGATCCCCTTGCTGAAGAGTTTCTCGTTGATCTGTTTCCAGAAGAGATCGCGCGCTCCCTGCGAATACGGATCATAGAATGTCGAGACGTAGCCGGGGCCGACCCAGTCGCGCTGTCCCTTCTCCACGTTCCGCAGATACAACCAGCCGTGCTGTTTAAACGCATCGAAGTTTTTCGTTCCGACATAGAACTTCGCCCAAACGGAAATCATCAAATGGGTGTGTAGTTCATCATGCAGTGTCCGGAGCATTCCCGCAGGGTCAGGGTAGCGGGATGGATCAAATTCGTGATCCCCCCATTGATCTTCTCTCCAGTAAAACCAATCCTGAACAATATTGTCGAGGGGAATTCGGCGCTTCCGGAATTCCCCGACAACGTCAAGGATCTCATCCTGCGATGCGTAGTGTTCCCGGGACTGCCAGAGCCCCATGGCCCACTGTGGCATCATGGGCGCCGTTCCGGTGATTTCCCGGTAGCCGTGAATCACCTGATCAAGGTTGTCTCCCCGGACAAAGTAGTACTCGATCTGGTCCGCAACCTCCGACCAAAGCGATAGGCTGTTGCGGTACAACTCCTCCGCGGGGCCGAGACATTTCAGGCTGATGAGACCGCCGGTGTGAATCCACTCGATCGTTATCGTGTGGCGTTGTCCGGGTTGCATCTCGAGGCGGGGGAAATGCGTCCACGGAAGCCAGTTCTGTCGCCACGATTCGACGACAAGGTTCCCGTCGATCCACATTTTTGTGTAGCCGCAGCAGGAGAGCCTGAAGGTGAATGTCCCTGCGGTCCGCGATTCCAGTTCTCCGCTCCACCGGACGGCGGCCACAGTGTTCTGAAAGCCGTCGGGAAACGGATCATGGACGTCAGTATACTCGTGGTCAATCGACGACTCCCGACGTGATGCGTAGAGCGAATCGAAGTGGCTATCACGGAAGTATTCGGCGGTGAGGCCGCCTTCGCTGCCATCGTTGCCAAAGAGCTTGAGGAGGCCGAGCGGCTGGTAGTCGCGGATGTCGCCGAACTTCGTGTGGGAGTTGTTGTCCCAGAGGATTCCGTAGTTCCTGTTCGAAACCAGGAAGGGGATCACCTCGACCATGTTTCGCTGATAGAGATCGACGTCGTGACCCTTGTAATTCATCAGGGCGTTCTGGTTTCCTCCGAGACCGTAGAAGGCTTCGTCGGCAGGGGAGTCGAACAGCTGCTGGATGTGAAACGTCTTCTCACCCATGACTTCTGCGGGGGTGATGATTGTTGCCGCCGTTCTTTTCTCCTGAAGGATCGGCCGGCCGGCAGTGTCGCAGAACACGATCGACCCGTTTGCAGGATTGACGCGTACGATGAGCCGGGCGGTGGTGATGTCGACCAGACCATCATGTTCGTTGACAGTCCATGCGACGGGCGCCCATGGCGGGTGCTGCGCCATCAGGCTCGGCCTCGAGGAGAGCGAATCGCCCGGGGCGGCACTGATCCGGATAATATCCTCGGTACAGACCTGAATCCTGAGGAGGTGCGGGTCGGTGGGAAGGTGTTTCGTGAGTTCGAACAGGACCCCGTCAGCCTGCTTTGTATAGCCGAACACCGGGGACGGGGAATTCATGAGGATGAACAAGAGAATGGCGAAGAGGCATCGGGACGATCGCATGCTTCGGTCCTTCCTGGATTGGCAGAGGGAAAGCTATGCGCTTTTCTCAAAGATGCAAGAAGAGGCTGACGGCGCAGCGCCGGGGGTGAAGTCAGAGCTCCAGCGATCTCCGGATTCCCAGCTCGAGCCCGCGCAGTTCCGCCAGCGCACGCAAACGGCCGAACAGCGAATAGCCCGGATAGAACGTTGCCCTGGTCGCATCGGGAATCATCAGGTGTCCATGGTCGGGGCGCATCGGCATCCGTGTGTCGCGTCGTCCTTCACGGATGCGACGTTGTTGTTCCAGGAGGAGGGTCTTCATCACGAGATAGAGGTCCACGTCGCCGTCGAAGTGGTTCTCTTCGTAGAAGTTGCCGTCGTCGTTCCGACGGACATTTCTCAGGTGGATAAAATTGATCCTCGGCGCAAATTGTTTTGCCATGGCCACGAGGTCATTCCTGCTGTTCGCTCCGAATGATCCGGTGCACAGGGTCAGGCCGTTCGACGGAGAATCCACGGCCCCAAGGATGTGCTCGACATCGCGCGCGTTGCTGACGACTCTCGGCAGACCCAGGAGCGACCACGGGGGATCATCGGGGTGGATGGCGAGGAGCATTCCGGATTCTTCGGCTGTGGGAACGACGCCCCGGAGGAATTCCTTCAGATGATCCCTCAACTCGGCTTCTCCGATTCCCTGGTATTCTGTGATCGCCTTGCCAAGTTCGGCCAGCGTGTACGATTCTCCCGACCCAGGGAGGCCGAAGAGAACGGTCCGCACCAGTCCCTTTTTGCCATTGTCGCTGAGTCGTTCAAAGAACTCCTTCGCCCGGATGGACTGCTCTGCCGTGTAGTCGTGCGCGGCCCCGTCGCGCTTCAACAAAAAAAGGTCAAAGGCGGCAAATGCATCCGGCTCGTACTTCGTCGTCAGCGACCCGTCGCGAAATGTCACTTCCAGGTCGGTCCTCGACCAATCGAGGACCGGCATAAAGTTATAGCACACGATGTCGACGCCGCAGGTCCCGAGGTTCCGCAGAGATTGCTTGTAGTTCTCCACCAAAAGTCGATACTGCCCGCGGCGTTTCTTGATGTCCTCGTGGACGGGGAGACTTTCGACGACGGACCACCGCAGGCCTTCAGCTTCGATCATTGCCTTACGCTTGCTGATCTCCTCGACAGACCAGACGTCTCCGACCGGTATTTGATGAAGCGCAGTGACAATGCCTTCGGCACCGGTTTGTTTGATTTCCTTGAGCGAAACCGGATCATGCTCGCCGAACCACCGCCAGGTTTGTTCGAGTGCCATTCTATAAGTGATCCTTCATTTGGGTTCCAGATTGAACGCGTGAAGATTCTTGCTGACCGCCCGGTCAGGCGGTGAACCAACCGGTAGTTCGCTCTCTCGAACCGGGCGCAAAGGCATGCCGCCGTACTCGATTCCGGGGTTCGTTGCGGGGAGCGGAATGACAACATAAGAAAACTCCCGAAGGATATCCTTTCGAGAATGTCACTGCAGAATTCATGTGAGGTAATTATTAGTAACACCGCCAGGGCGTTCAAGAATTCCAGACTGTTGGGGCCTGAATTGAAACAGCTTCGAACCAGTCGATTGAAACGGCATCGGATCAATCCATCGACCAGGCGCGGTACGGGGGCACCGCGAGGGCTCTGCCAGGCAAAAAATGAAGGTGTGTTTGTTGCATTATAGCGGTGTTTTCGATGGAAAAGGGGACCTGCGAGGAAGTTCCAAAAAAAAGTCCAAAGGCACTTGACTTTTGTTTTTTGCCGCTGTACAATTGAACCGGTTCAGGCTTCTACAGAATGATTAAGCTACCAACCGAATCCAAACAGTTCTTTCCTTTTTCTGTCAAATCAGACACTCTATCCTCCTAGGCAACGGCAAGGAAGTTTCCAGGCCACTTCGGTCTGTTTCATTTAATTGAATCCCTGGAGAGTTTTTCTGAGGGGATAGACCGTATTCATCCAATCCTCTAAGTTTAATTGAAGGGTCGAGGAGGTAGTTAACCAGCGCGAAACGCGGGTCTTGGTTTCAGAGTATCCCGAAAGCGGGTTCTGGGGCGAATGAGAAAGCTCACAATAGTCGATGTGGCGAAGCGCGCGAAAGTGTCGAAAGGCACTGTGTCGGCGGTGATCAATGGGAAAAGTAATGTCAAGCCATCGACACGAGATCATATCCTGGAAGTCATGAAGGAACTCAACTATCGCCCAAAGGGGATCGCGAGGAACCTGAAGGGGGGGCAGCCCGAGAAGAGCATTGGTGTGATTCTGAAGGACCTAAGCTACCCGTTCTATACTTCGATTGCCGCGGGTGCGAAAGAGTATGCAAAGAGCAAAGGGTACTCCATTGTGGTCGGGAGCTCCGATGATGATCACGAAAGTGAGAAGCAGCTCACCCGGCTTTATTCGGCGAAGGATATCAAGGGAGCAATTATCGCCCCCATTATTGCTGGAACGGCGGAAATCGAACACCTCTTCTTGTTGAAAATGGTCAACTACCCGTTCGTGCTGCTCGAGGACGTTCAGGGGATTCAGGCGAATGTCGTTGCGATCGATAATATCAAAGCGGTAAAGAAGGCGGTGAAGTTCTTGATTGACAGCGGCCACCGGAGGATTGTGCATTTCGCCGGACCGCCACAGTCATCGCATACTCTTGAGCGTGTCGAGGGCTTCCGCTATGCGTTCAGTGAAAGTCCCCTCGTATTCAAGAAGGAGTATGTCGTTTCGATCGGCTCGCATTTTGATGAAAGTTATGCGAAGACCATCGAGTACTTTGAGGGACTGGCACGCGAGGAGTACCCCACGGCCATCGTTTGTTTCAATGATCATCAGGCGCTCGCAGTGATGTTGGCATTGCGCAAGTTGGGGATCAGAATCCCAGAGGAAATTTCGCTCGTGGGGATTGACGACATTTATTATGCGAAGATGTACCCGATCCCGCTGACGACCATTCGGGCTCCGCATCATGAGATCGGGATGCGTGCTGCCGAAATTCTCATTCGCAACATTGAAGCGTCTCATTCACTCCCGATCGAGCGCGTTGTCCTTGAAACCGAGTTCGTCGCTCGTGAAACAACGCAATCTTTGAATCCCCCTGTCGAAGAGTATCACGAGCTTCACATCGCGAAATAGTAGCGAAATTGGAGTTTTTCCTTGCTGATCATTACTGAATTGAACCGTATCAATGGTTTTTGAACTGTTTAATTACTCAGCGGTTTTTTCAATTGCTTATTGAAATGAATTTACCAAGATCAAATCACGAAGCGGGAGTACCTGTTTTCCTGTCGGCTTTTGCAGCCGAGTGCCAATCGGTCATCAGCAGTGTGTTTTTCCGTACGGCGCTCCAAGAACGGAGTTATTCGGAGACAGCGGGTCCCCTGTTGGCCGGCATGCCGAGTCGCAGGAGAATTCCGCTGGATCCATCGATATTCAAGTCAACGAGGTCTTCCAATCTAAGCAGGCGTTTGTCGAAGTCAGCTCTGCAGGGAAATCCTGCGCGCTGTCAGTGGCCCATACCATGGCGAACGTAAGTCTCTCATGGATTCGAGGATCATCGTACTGAACTAAACGATCGGAGATATTTGTGTCTGCATCCGGGATTGCACTTTCTGTCCGGGAAAAAGTAGGATACGCACTCGGGGACACCGCCGCGAATTTCATCTTCCAGACGATGGTGATGTTCCAGCTGGCATTCTACACCGATTCGTTTGGGATCACTGCCGCGGCAGCCGCCACGCTGCTGGTGGTCGTTCGCGTTTGGGATGCGGTCTTCGACCCGGTCATGGGCGTGCTTGCTGATAGGACGTCGACACGATGGGGAAAGTTTCGTCCTTGGATTCTTTGGACCGCGGTTCCATTCGGGATCATGGGATTTCTTGCCTTCGTCACGCCGGATTTCAGCCAGGGCGGCAAGCTCGTCTACGCCTACGTGACGTACATCATCCTGATGATGGTGTATTCGGCGAATAACCTGCCATACTCGGCGCTGAGCGGCGTGATGACGGGAGACCTGGAGGAACGCACAAGCCTGTCGTCGTACCGGTTCGTGTTTGCCATGCTGGCGCAACTGATTATCCAGGGACTGGCCCTCCCGATGGTGGGCTATTTCGGGAAGGGTGACAGTGCCCACGGCTATCAGTTGACGATGGCGATATTCTCGTCTCTCGCCGTTGTCCTCTTCTTCATCACATTTGCCTCCACCCGCGAGCGGATCCAGCCGGACCCTGCACAGAAAGCCACACTCAAGGAACATTTCGGCGACCTGATGAAAAACCGGCCGTGGATTGTGATGTTTGTGCTGACCCTTGTACTCTTCATCACGCTCGCAATGCGCGGCAGTGTGGTGTTCTACTATTTTCGATATTACGTACATGCCCAGAACTATGAGGGCATGTTCAGCCTCTTCAATGTGCTGGGGACGGTTTCGACGATCGTGGGGATTTTCTTCTCCAAGCGTCTCGCGATGCGATATGGCAAGCGCAACGTCTTCATCGCCGGGCTCGCAGGGACCGCGGTATTTACGCTAGTGTTCAGTGTGCTTCCACCGGATGCCATTCAATTGATGTTCGCGGCCGAAATGCTCCGGCAGTTTGTCTATGGATTTACGATCCCGCTTCTGTGGGCGATGATGGCCGATGTTGCAGACTATTCGGAATGGAAAAACAAACGGCGCGCAACCGGGATCATCTTCTCGGCGATTGTGTTTGCGCTGAAGGCCGGCCTGGGATTCGGAGGTGCAATTACCGGGTATGTCCTCTCTATGTATGGCTACGTCCCGAATGCCGTTCAGACTCCCGCGGCGTTGAATGGCATCGTGATGACGATGAGTGTGTTCCCTGCGCTCACGTTCGCGATATGCGCGGTATGCCTGTTCTTCTACGGAATCACCAAGCAGGCTGAACGGCAGATCACCGAAGAGCTCACGGAACGGAGGAAACATTTCGTCGCCCAGACTGCTTAAACGGTGGACGTCACTTCTCTCGGACAAGAGGGATTTCCGTCCAACGTGAGTGTCGGTGCCGGAGGACAGAGGAGGCGGGAGGACGAAGCGTCTGGCCCCAACGAGCGTGTACGTACACGCAATGCGCCGTCCGGAATCCCAGAGGAGAACAACGCTTGCACGACACCGATGCGCCTTGCGAACGATCGGGAACAATACGGTCAGACCTTCGAGGCTGGCCTGTGCTTCGGTCACGGGACCTGCTGCGGGAGCACGATGAATTCACCGACCGCTGATCGAAGGGTCAGATCTCAGGATCCATCGCGGTACAGTTTAGCGTCCTTCATTCCAACAACCAACAGAGAGAGTCAGCCATGACAATTTTGAGACTGTCTTGCGCATTGATGGTAGTCCTGTTGCTCGGCACCTCGGGCGTGTTTGCCATAGGGGAGTCCGGTAAGATTTCCGGGACCATCACAGACGCAATCACAGGCGGGGCACTGCCAGGCGCGAGCGTCTGGCTCAAAGGAACCAGCCTGGGGCAATCAACGGATCTTGAAGGGAAGTACGTAATCCGCGATGTGGCTGCGGGGACCTATACTCTCGCGATACGGTTCATCGGCTACGTTGGGAAAGAGATCTCGGTCGAGGTGAAGCCTGATCAGACGGTCGTAGCGAATTTTGCGCTTTCACCGCAGGCAGTCGAAGGACAAGAAGTGGTGGTAACTGTCCAGGCAAAGGGACAGCAGGATGCGATCAACCAGCAGTTATCGTCCAATACGATAACCAATGTCGTTTCGGCGGAGAAGATCCACGAACTGCCCGACGCCAGCGCCGCGGCAGCACTCGCGCGCCTGCCGGGTGTATCATTGATGTTTGGCGATGAAGTCGTTGTGCGCGGTGTTGAAGCAAAGATGAATCAGATCCTCCTCAACGGCGTGCGCATTCCGTCAACGAACATGTTTGACCGGTCTGTCAACCTGGGCTTCATCTCCTCGAATATGCTGTCGGGCATCGAGGTGACGAAGGCCATCACGCCGGATATGGACGCGAATGCGATCGGCGGTGTCGTGAACCTCACCCTCCGTGAGGCTCCGGAAAATTTCCACTTCGACGTCCTGGCGCAGGGCGGCTACCTTTCGCTGGCCCGCAGCCTGGACGACTATAAACTCTGGTTCTCCGCGAGTGACCGGTTCTTCGACAACGCTCTTGGCGTGTTCGTTCAGGCAAGCGCTGATCGAATGCTGACGGGCGATGACCACGGTTCGCTCGGGTTTCAGCAGGTGGGTTCTGCCCCCTACGGAGAAGGCGTTTACCAGACGAACAGTGCAACATTCTCGCTGGATGACAACATTGTCATGAATAATGGCGGGAGCCTCGTTCTGGACTACAAGCTTCCCAACGGGAAGATCATCCTCCAGAACAACTACTCGCACGCCGATAACAATATGGGGACAATGACGGATACGTACAATTTCCCCGGCAACGGGTCTCTCACGTATGGTCTGAATCGCAATGCGTACGGCCGGGACCTCTGGATCAACGGGCTGCAGGCCACGAACAACTTCGGGGACTTGAAGGTCGACCTGAACCTCTCCCACTCGGGATCGAACAAATACACGCGGATTGCCTACGGGTGGGCCGGCGACAATATGACGTTCGGCAACCAGGTCAATGCCTACCCGTTCGGACGGACACCGGATGGTACGAGAAGAACGTATGAATCACTCATGCAATATCTGACCCTGGAGGGCGTGTACAACCTCATTATCAACCCGACCGATCCGGATAGTTCCGACTTCAACGGCTGGGTGCGTGCGCATAACGAAACGTTCAACGAGCATATCTACAATGCCGCTCTCGATTTCACGTTGCCTGTGTCTCTCTCCAACGACGTTTCTGCGAAGTTCAAGGCTGGGGCCAAGGTCATGCGCATGGCACGTTCAGACAAGGACTGGGTGACGTTCAAGGGCACATCGGATCCGCAACTGTACGGACCAAGCGTCAATAAGATGTTCCCCGGCAAGACGATGAACGCCGCGACAGACATGTCCCGTCTTCTCTTGAGCGATATCCTCAGGCAGAACTATAAGCGGGCGGACCATTTCCTGAACGGACAGTACGCCTTCAGAGCCCCGATTGACCAGACGATCTACGACATCTTTATGACGCAGTCGCAGTTGGACTGGAGCCCGAAGATCTACTGGCCGGGGACCGACAACAATGACTTTTGGGGTGACGAGCTCTTCAGTGCGGCGTACCTGATGGGGACCTTCGATTTCGGGTCGCGCCTCACCGTCATGGCCGGTGCGAGAATCGAACAGTACAACATGCATTACAAAGCCAATTTCACGTATGTAACTCATTCGGTTTATGGCGACGCGTTCCTCGTGCCGCAAGCCAATCTGGATGCTGCGGGGATTTCGACGTCGGTGGATCGGAAGGACAAAAATATCTTCCCCAATGCGCAGGTTCGCTACAAGTTCAATGACTGGAGCGATGTCAGGATTGCGATCACCGAGGGTATCGCGCGCCCTGACTATGACAGGATCCTTCCGAGAGTCTACTTCTCTCCGGGTGAGTTTGCCGTCGCGGGGAACACCCAGCTGAAACCAGCGTTTTCGACGAACCTGGACCTCGCCTTGTCATTCTATTCCAATGAGATCGGGCTGTTGACGATCTCTCCGTTCTACAAGAAGATCATTGATTTCAACTACCAGGCGAGTGTCTACTTCAGCGACCTCGGTCGGTACAATGTTTCGTTTCCCGATTCCGCTCATTGGGTCATGATGGGCTATACCGGGACACAGATGCCGGCGGCGTCCCAGAAGATCTCCTGCTATGTCAACAATCCAAACCCTGCACGCGTGCGCGGCTTTGAAGTGGAATGGCAGACCAACTTCTGGTATCTCCCGAAGCCGTTCAACACCTTCGTGTTGAATGTGAACTACACCAAGACGTGGTCCGACATGGACTACCAGCAGCAGCTTTACAGTGTGGAAAATATCAAAGTAGGCCGCCTTACCGTCCAAAAGTATCATACGAGGGACACGGTCCGGAATGCGCGACTCCTGTTCCAGCCGAACGATGTTGTGAACATCTCCTTCGGTGCGGACTACAAGGGGTTCTCCGGCCGCATCTCATTCAACCTTCAGGGGAACATCATGACAGCGATCGGGTCGCGTCCGGAAGAATCCTCGTATACGGGGAATATCTATCGGTGGGACATGACCCTGCAGCAGAAGCTGCCCATTGAGGGTTTGAGCGTTGCCCTGAGCGGAACGAACCTCCTCAACAATCCAATCTACACGTATCAGGATTTCCGGAGAGAAATCAACGGTCCGATACTGCACAACGAGCAGTCGATTGACTACTCTCCGCGCACGATACAGCTCAATGTTCGGTACAGTTACTAAGAACTCACGGAAGATTCAATAATACAAGGAGGATCCATCACCCTGCAAAGCATTTCGTGTTGTCTCGCTCCACACTCATTAACCATCCATCTTTTGGAGGCATGTATGAAGAAGCTACTACTTCTGGCAGTAGTGACTGCATTGCTGCCGATGTATACGCTCTACTCGCAGACCTTGGCCGATGTCACCAAGCAGATCAAGGGTGACACGCTGGTCATCAAAACGTACGATGAACTGGGCGGCCCGAATTCGCTGTATGTCGCGCTGTTCGCGGACACCAATAGTGTACCGGCGGGACGCGTGTATGAGCTGCAGACGAACGGGTGGTATCCGAACGCCAACGGCCCGGCGAGTTCCGGCAAGCACAAGACTGTCATTTTTGGTGCAACGACTACACCACTGGTGGCAAACACCGACACGAACGCAGCACCGCCAATGGTCACGGGGTATTCCGACGGAACCACCTCCAACCCGAATGGTATCGGTGGCAATGGCGATTTGACGGTCTCGAATTGCCAGCTGATCATGGCAGACAACTCCAAAGCGTTCAACTGGGCCTATACTGCCATCGGCGGTGACAAGCCGACGGTTATTTTTGACAACTGCCTCTTCGAACGTACGCGCTGGGTCTTCACACAAATAGCCACCGACGGCGTCAAGCTGACCCTCCGGAATTGCTACTTCGTGAACATGAACGGTCAGCCATGCCGGCGCAATGGCGGCGTGCTTGACGGCTTCAATGTGACCGACACCCTGCTTGTCGAAAACTGCACGCACATCAACGCCCAGGGGACCATGTACAAGTTCCGCAACTATCCGTTCAACCGTGTCATCATCAACCACAACACGTTCGTCAACTGCTCCGGCTATCAATTCATGAACCTTGGGAACCAGAGCAATATGAGTCTGACGAACAACATCTTCGTGAACTGCAATATCCAGCCCTACCCGAAGATGAAGTCCATTGACGACGGCGAACAGGATCTTGACTGGCTGCCGATGGGTATGGTGAACGTATATCCGGACAGCGCCACTGTTGCCAATGGCCTCAACCGGAGATTCCTCGTGCAGGACAACCTTGCATACTGGGATCCGTATCTGAACGACATCGTCAGCACGGTGAACACTGCGAATTTGAACGGTGTAAACACCTGGCAGTCGCAGGCGATCATTGCGAACTCCAGGACCGACAGCATGTTCCAACACATCGGCCGGTTCACGGGTTCGGTCTATTCGTACCTGGTTACCGACACGTGGAAGAACAAGCTGCCGGCGTTCACGAATCCCGCAAACCTCTTCAGCACGTCGCAGGGCGGTGCGTTGTACGAGTTGAAGAAGTTCACCATTGCCACGGTTGACACCGGTGCAGCAGGCAGCGCAGCGGTTCTCCCCGACTGGCGACTTGTCGACACGGCCTCTACGCTGTGGCTGTATCCCGACTGGCCGATTCCCGTGAACCTTTCGTACAGCGATGCGGATCTCAAGACAGCCGGTATCGGCGGATTCCCGTTGGGCGACCTCAACTGGTTCCCCTCGGAGAAAGCCGCATGGAACGCTCAGCGCGGCACCGAACTCACAAAGATCCAGACGGCATTGGACAATGGGAGTCTCGTGACCACCGGCGTTGCCGGGCCGACAGGCGTGGCGTCGACGTTCGCGCTCCATCAGAATTATCCGAATCCCTTCAACCCCAGCACCCTCATCAGCTTCACGATTCCAAAGTCCGGAAACGTCAGTCTGAAGGTGTACGATGTTCTGGGTCAGGAAGTGGCCACGTTGATGAGCGGCTTCAAGCCGGCGCAAAGCTATGAAGTGAAGTTCGATGCCCGCGGCCTGGCCAGCGGCATCTACTTCTATACTCTGCAGACCGAGAACCAGACCTTGACGAAGAAGATGGTTCTTATGAAGTAACGAGTGGTGTGGTGGACACGTAGCGTAGTGTTTGAGTCTTGTCCACTAGGATCATGCAGCCTTGCGGCAGGGTCGGCCAGTTTCGGCGGCCCCCCGCAAGGCGGTTTATTAAGGAGATCTTCCACGTTGGTGGCGGTTGCCTTTTGAAGGTGCGATCACAGTCTGCGGTACTACTGCCTGCGGCGGATACTCCGCTGCCAATCGCCCCGGTACCAGCCTGCTCCCGCTTCCCTCCGCATCAACCGCCGTCACACTGTGGAGACCATTTTTGCCGCTGCGAACCACCAGGCCAGGGGACACAATGAAGAGCCACGTGTTGTTCTTGCTGTTGCTTTCAGTCTTCGTCATAGCAACGCCCGGGAAATCGTACCCCGGGGGTGATGATACCGTCGCGACCATCGGTCCGGACTGTGCCATCACTTTCGCGCAAGTCGCGAAGACGGTGCGGGACAAATTCTATGATCGGATGTACGACAGAAAGCCCTTCGGGTTCGCGTACAAAAAAGCCCTGGATGACATGATTATCCAGCAGATGAAGCGGCTCGACTTTATTGCACTCGGGTTGCAGAACGATGAGGCGCTTCTCGCGCATAATCGCCGCGTGATAAGCGAGGAACTCGCGATTGCGTACTACAATACCCAGATTGTCCGGAAATACGTCAATGAGACGACGGTGAGAGCGACGTACGAGCGAATGAAGCACGAACTTGTGTGCCGCGTGTTTGTCATCGATACCACCGGACTTGCACGAACAAAAAAGGGGGGGACCGTGCGTTCCTTCGCCGGGCGGCTCGACGCGGCCAGACGTCGGGGCGCGTCGTATGAATCTCTCGTCGCTGCGTGCCGAGCGTGGATCCAGGCGCCGCTGGCGCCGGAGGATACAGAGACCGTCTCGTGGAGACGCAGTCTGAACGATGAGTCCGCGGCCATCATGTTCGCCCTCGCGCCGGGACAATCGACGGTCTTCCTGACACCCACGGGACTCACCGTTGCAAAAGCGATGCGCACCACGCCTGTGACAGTTGAACCCTTCACGAAAATGAAAGACGAAATTGTCAGTGCGTTAGCCATCTCGTCGACCCAGGAGAGTCAGGACGAGTACAACCGCCTAAAGACCAGTTTGGTCAATGACAAAGGGATGCACTGGAATGCGGCCGCGATAAAAACCCTGCTCCGCTGGTCCAACATCCCGGGATTCTATGCCGGACCGTACGTCGATACGCTGGAGCGGGTCCTGGCGGGTGGAGTGAACCCCGTGATCATGAGGTACAAGGGCGGGGTCGTTGATCTCAAAGAATATCTCCGTCTCGTTCGCGACGTTCTGACCCTGCCGGACAAGGGGACCTTCACGGCAGGTGATATTAAAAGTGTGATCACGGAAGCCTTGCGCCTGGATCGGCTTGTTCGGATGGCGCGGTCGCTGGGACTTGAGCAATCCGTCTTTAACCCGCACAGCACAGACCCAACGCTCAAGGAACGGATCGTTCGGCTGTATAACCAGAAGGAGATCGAGGAGAAGATCCCCGCATTGACGGAACAGGCGCAGAAACAATTCTACGCCGCGAACAAGGACTCGCTTTACTATCAGCTTGCGAAGGTCAATATCTACGCCGTGATCGACTCAATCCCCGCGAGGATCGAAGCGATGAAGGAAAAACTCGCGGCCGGGACCCCGTTCCAGAAACTCGCGCCGGTCATCGACGTCAAGACGTACATTCGGAAGAAGGACGGTACCCTGGCAACGTATTTCGGGGACGAGCCACCGTACCTGGCTGAAGCCGCAATGAAGCTGGTTCTGAACCAAGTTGCGGGACCGATTGAATTCCAGGACGAAATGGGAAAAACGAAAGTGGCCCTCATTAAAGCTGTTGGTGTCCGCGAGGAGAAACAGTTGAGTTTCGAGGAGGCGCTTGCAACAATGGGCCAGGATTTCGTGAAGTATCAACGGGAGAAATTGGAAGCAAGTGTGGAAAAGTCCTTGAGAGCCAAATACTCGGCATCCGTCCGAGAGACAGCGTTGGATCGGATGCTATTACAAAGTCGCGCGCCGGTGAACTAGTGCCGGTCCAACTAATTCAATTGACAAGCCTGGTCATTTTTTGTAGTTGGAACGAGCACTGTGTCCCCTTTTTTTTGGGGAGGATCATATAGTTGGAGGGGCACTAGCAGGGCACGTACCGACGATTGCAGGCCTCCTCTCCGGAGAAGTTTGGAAGCCGACGTCTCTTGCTAGAGGCCGCTTCTGTAGTACCCAGGTAGTCCCTATACAGCAATGAACAGTTTGGGGTCCGCATGAATCTCTCCGACCGTTTTCCGCGGCGAATTTCCATGGTTGTGCTATGCTTATTCATGGTGTCGAGCGGGCTTGCGCAAACGCTTCGAATCAACGAGTTGGGATATTTTGAGGAGCGAGGTGCCAACATCCTCGTTTTCAGCAACGAGTACAACGGATTCTTTTTTGATGAGAAGACCTCGGGCATAGAGATCATCCATCACGGTGTGCGCACTGCGACAGGCGGTGCGGTGCGATTGCAGCCGACGCCGGAACAGTGGGACCAGATCCCCGTGATGACCAACCGCACTGTCGACAAGAAGAACAATGCCATCGAAGTCACGTTGCGATACAAGGAGTACGCGTTCGACTCCAGAGTCACCCGTGACGGCGAAGGACGATGGATTCGTTATCCGGGTGAGTCTCGACAAGCCGCTTCCGGAGAAGCTCGTCGGCAGCGCAGGCTTCAATCTCGAGTTCTTGCCCTCGGCATATTTTGAAAAGACGTATCTCGCCGATGGCCGGCCGGCCATCTTCCCGCTCTATCCATCCAGCAACGCGGAAGTGCGTCCGCTCGCGCAGAAGATTCCTCAGTTTAACGGCTATTCAACATTCGACGACCGTGGGAGAAATGAGTTTCTTGTTCCGGATCCTCTCGCCACGTGCAAGACACTGGTCCTTGCTCCCGAAGATCCGGAACGGTGTGTCAGGATTCATACTTCAACGGAAGACTTGAAGCTGTATGATGGCCGCATTTTGGCGCAGAACGGGTGGTTCGTTGTACGCAGTCTTATTCCGGCGAATAGGACGGGTACGGTTGTGGAATGGTACATTGAGCCGAACACGATACCCAACTGGACGCGAACACCGGTCATCGGTTTCTCGCAAGTCGGGTATCATCCTTCACAGGCCAAAGTCGCGGTGATCGAATTGGATAAGAACGACACCGCTCTCAAGACAGCGACGGTGTATCAGGTGATGCCGGACGGCAGGCGCGTCGAAAAGCTCACCGGCGCCACTCAACCGTGGGGGCAATTCCTTCGCTACAACTACGTCAAGTTCGATTTCACGCCGGTGAGGGATAGCGGTTTGTATGTGATCGAATACGGCGGACAGACCACCAATGCCTTCCCGATCGGCACACAGGTGTACCGCGACGTGTGGCACCCGACGCTCGATGTCTGGTTCCCCGTCCAGATGGATCATATGCTTGTCCGCGAAGCATACCGAATCTGGCATGGTGCGGCGTTCCTCGATGATGCGCTTCAGGCCCCCGTCAATATCCGACACTTCGACGGGTACTGGATGGATTCGACAACCCACACGAAATACAAGCCCCTGGAACATATTCCCGGATTGGACGTCGGAGGGTGGTTTGACGCGGGGGATTTTGATATCGAAACCGCGCACCACTGTACGACGATCCAGAGTTTTGTGGATGCCTGGGAGGAATTCGCCCCCAGACGCGATCAGACGTTCGTGGATCAAAAAACCAGGTTCGTGGAGATCCATCGCCCCGACGGCAAACCGGACATTCTGGAACAGATCGAACAGGGGACGCTCCAACTCGTCGCCCAATTCAAGAGTGTCGGCTTTGCGGTCCGGGGGATTAATTTCCCGCACCTGTATGAGTATCATCATCTTGGCGACGCATCCACAATCACCGATAACAAGTTGTACAACCCGAAGCTGAAACCGTACGAGTCGGATGGCTTGACCAGCGGAACGCTGGATGACCGATGGGTCTTCACGCCGAAAATGCCCGGACTGAATTATGCGGCAGTCGCTGCGTTGGCAGCCGCGAGTCGCGCATTGAAGGGGTACAACGACGAGCTCTCGGCTGAAGCGCTCGCCATCGCGAAGAGTGCCTGGGTGAAGGAACATCAGGAACCGCCGCCCGCAAGCGGCAGGATGATGTGGTTCCTTGGTAATGCGGAAGCCGGCGCGGCGTTGCAGCTCTACATCACGACCAGGGACGAGCAGTACGCGCGAAGGTTCAATGAACTCCTCTGGCCTCAACTGGATGCTGCGCTGGATTGGAACATTGCATCGGCCGCAAAAGCGGTTCCCTACATGCCCAAAGAATTCAAGTCCAAACTGGAGAACTATGTTCTGAAGTACCGGGGCGAAATTGAAAAGCTCGGGCAGCAGAATCCCTATGGCGTTCTCATCGGAACTCGAGGTTGGGCGGGAGACGCCGAGCTGATTAGCTGGTCCATCACCAACTACTATCTGAACAAGAGCTTTCCGGAGGTGATCGGACCCGAATATGTCTACAAGGCGCTGGATTACATCTTCGGCTGTCATCCCTATTCCAATATTTCCTTTGTTGAAGGTGTGGGAACGCGTTCGAAAAAGGTGGCCTATGGGAACAACCGGGCGGATTTTTCAATCATCGCCGGCGGAGTTGTCCCCGGAGTGCTCCTGTTGAAACCGGACTTCCTGGAGAACAAGGACGATTGGCCGTTCCTGTGGGGGGAGAATGAAGTGGTCATCGATATTTGTGCGGACTACATTTTTCTCGCGAATGCGGCCAATGAACTTTTGAATGGCAAGAACTGAGAAGCCGGCAGGCGGTTGCCGACCCTTGGCCGAACAGAAGCAGCTATGGGGTACAACGAGTTGTTGAAGATCGAACAAAGCAAAAGGAGGCGAAGATGGAGAGACGTGCATTGCAAAACCTGGTGACACTGATCGTCGCGACCACGGTGCTGATGCTATCCGGCACCGCTTCGCTGCGTGCCCAAATCGTGACGAACGGGGGGTTCGAGAGCTCCAACGTCGGCGACGTTACGGCGACGGGCACCAAAGGATGGCTCGTGCAATTCGCGAGTGGCATCACCCCGCCACCAGTGTTCGAGATTGTGAGCGATTCGATCGAGGAGGGGAGCCGCGCGCTGAAGGTTACGGTGCATGGTCTGGGAACGAACCAATGGGATATTCAAACCGTCGCGGACAGCATTCGGGTGATTCCCGGCGCGACATACACATACTCCGTCTGGGCAAAAAGCGCGAGGGCCGGCGCGACGGTGAATTTCACGGTTGGGAACTATTCGTATTCTGAATATGGTGCACTCCGTCCCGCGACGCTGAGCACTCACTGGCAGAAGTATACTCTGCAATTCACCGTCACCGACGGCCAGTCCATTATCAGGGCGCCGATCCATTTCTACGGAACGGTCGATACCGGCAACAGCATCTACATCGACAACCTGCAGGTTGTGGATCCGAACGCGAGCAAGCGGCCTGTCGTCGTGGAAGCAGAAGCCGGAGAACGCGGAAGCAATTTCCCGATGCTGTCCGATTCCAGCGTCACGTACGTTGAGGTGGACACCAACACGGCGAATGCAGAGAACCCTGGGGACACCAGCCGCGTGATCACGTATCAGGTTCAGTTTGCCGATTCCGGTTTCTACAATCTCTTCGCGCGCGTTCGCGTCGATTCGAGCGGAACCACCGGGAGCTTCTTCTACGGCAACGGGTTCGGGACACGGGATGCCGTTCTGAGCAGCGATTGGATTGCCGTCGACGGGCTCTCGATCGGAGGAGTCGCGAACCAGGGGTCCTTTGTGGATGGCCCCGGTACCCTCGGCATCGGGATCTGGAAGTGGGTCAACCTGACCAGGAATGCCTATCAAGGTGCCAGAGGCGGCCCCTTTATCGTCAACAAGGACACGCTGAAAGCGACCTTCCAGATCGGCGGAGGAAATAAGGGACTGGAGATCGACAAGTTCGCCTTTGGCAAGACGAGCCTGCATTACACCGTCGGTATTCTCGACAAGATCGGCGTCGGCGTCACGGATACTGCCATTGTCTACAACGGGCCTCCGCTGGCGGAAGGACAGGGGAAGTTCCTCGGGAATGCGTATGACCTGCCGGATAATGGGTTTGCGACCTATTGGACCCAGCTGACAGTCGGAAACGCGGGGAAGTTCGGGTCTGTCGGCGTCTCAACCGATACGACGCAATGGAACTGGAGCGGACTCGATACGGCATACCATTATGCCATCAATCATCACCTGATCTTCAAGGATCACAATTTGATTTGGGGACAACAGCAGCCTTCATGGATTTCCAGCCTTGATTCGGCGACACAGGCCCGCTACATCGAGACATGGATCAGGATGGTGGGGCAGCGATATCCGCAAATCGATTTGATCGATGTCGTCAATGAGCCGCTCTACGGACATAATCCGCCGGACGGAGTGGGCGGACGCGCGAACTACAAGAATGCTCTCGGCGGCAACGGTGCCTCAGGCTGGGACTGGGTCGTCAATGCATTCGCGATGGCGAGGACGTATCTCCCCAACGCGAAACTGCTGATCAATGATTATGGCATCATCAACGACAACAATGCCACAACCTCGTATCTCACGATCATCAATTTGTTGAAGCAGCACGGCTTGATTGACGGGATAGGCGTGCAATGCCATCGGTTTGAAATTGAGAGTGCGGATACGAGCATCATGAGAGGCAATCTGGACCGGCTTGCGGCCACCGGGTTGCCGATCTATATTTCGGAGATGGATCTTGGAAACCTGGGCGACACGGGAACGCCCAACGACACTCAGCAATTGCAGCTCTATCAGAAGCTCTTTCCGCTCTTTTGGCAATATCATGCAATACGCGGAATCACTCTGTGGGGATATCTTGAGGGGCAGATGTGGCAGCCCACGTGTTTTCTGATTCGCGCAGACTATACGACGCGACCGGCGTTCTCGTGGCTGGCGCAGTATGTCAAGACCAACCCGATGAGCGTACCGGCGGCGATCACGGGCCTTCCGTCCGCATTCGCGCTGGACCAGAATTACCCCAATCCATTCAACCCGACGACACGCATCGGGTATACCATTCCGTTCACTTCGCGAGTGACGCTGCGGGTATTTGATATTCTGGGGAGAGAGGTCCAGACCCTGGTGAATGGGATCCAGGTCCCCGGGAAATACACCGTGACGATGAACGCGCAGAACCTCGCGACAGGCGTCTATTTTTATCAGATCCATGCCGGCAATTTCTCTGAAACAAAGAAATTTGTGCTGGTGAAATAGTATCAGGCGAACCTAGTATCGCGGGTTCGACGCCGTTGCATCTCTCCTTCAGGAGTCGTCCAGTATCCATCCCCGATACTGCGATGCTCCTGAGGAGGGAGGGGAGCGTGGGGGAGAGGCAAACGGATCGAGCCCTGGCAAGAGAACAGTGCGGAAGGGAATTCGTGCGAGACCCTTCATATGGTTCCTGTCCTGCGGAAACCGACTGATGACCGATGTCAGGCGAAAACATAGCAGCACCCTCGTGTACTTGTCGCTCTTTCTTCTGTCGGCCTTGATTCTCTGTTTTGAGATAGTCTCTACGCGCATCGCGTCGGTCATTTTTGTTCAGGACTACGCCTTCATCACGCTCTCGCTCGCCCTTCTCGGACTGGGGTGCGGCGGCGTCTTCTCATTCTACAAGATCAAAGCAGCCGAGGATTTGGCGAAGATCGCGTATCGCGCCCTGGTTCTCCTCGGGGCATTGCTCTGCCTCTTCATTACCGCGACCATTAAGCTCTCCATCACCAGCCCGGCGATTTTTCTTCTGTTCGTGTTCCTTCCGTTTTTCGCCGCAGGCATCGTCTACGCACAGATCTACAAGGCCTATCCCGCATCGAGTTTCAGTCTCTACGCGCTGGACGTGTCGGGCGCTGCGGTGGGTTCGGTCGCTTCCCTCGGGCTGATCGGCCTCCTCGGCGCGCCCAATAGCGTCCTCTTCGTCGCGCTCGTGGCGTTCGCGTTGTCTGCGTTGTTCCTGTCGCCTCTGATCACCCTGCGCAAACGCGTTTTCGTGTATGCGATCGTCGGAATCTCCTTTGCGGCTCTCCTGGTCAACGGCCGGAACGAATTTCTCGGGATGGTTCCCATCGGCAATTTTCCTGAAAAGGATTTCTATTACGTCTATCCGGACGCAGCAACGAGCTCCCATATCATCGATAGCCGCTGGAGTATTTACGGGAGATCGGACCTGGTGCAATACAGCCAGCAGGATATGGTGCGGCAGCTCTTTGTCGACGGAGCGGCCGGAACTCAGGTGTATCGCTTTAACGGAAACGTCCGGAATACCCAGTCAATGCTGCAGCAGTTGTTGCTCCAACACACGAACGCCATCCCGTTCCTCTGCCTGAAGAAAAGCGAGAAGCGGTCGATGCTCGACATCGGCCCCGGGGGCGGGAAAGAGGTTCTGCTGGGCCTGTTCGGCGAGGCCGACACCATTACCGGCGTGGAGGTCAATCCGGATTTTGTGAAGATCGTGAAGGACCACAAGGCGTTTGACGGGGGGATCTACACGGACTTCCCCAATGTGAAGATTGTCGTCGAGGAGGGGAGACATTATGTCAGACAGTCGAATGCGCTGTTCGACCTTATCGTGATGGCGCTTCCTTCGACGGCGCAAATGCAAAACATCGAACCGTTTGCGACAAGCGAGAATTATCTCCTTACGACTGAAGCAATCGAAGACTATCTGAAGAAACTGAATGCCGATGGCAGATTGATTCTCACGGTCCACAACGAGTGGGAACTCATGCGACTCATCGCGACGGCGGCCACGGTGTTCCAGGACATGGGGATCCCGGCCGCGGAATTCGAGAATCATCTTGCGGTATTTGAAGCGGAATACGCCCCCACAGTTGTGATCAAGAAGAGTATCTTCGATCGTGACGAAGCGCAGCGATGGGCGACGACCTGCATGACCCTGCCCCCCGGTATTCCCACTGCAACGTACCTGCCTTACGGGATGAAAGACGGCAGTTCATCGCCCATCAATCGGTTCATCGCGGGAATATCCCAGTCTCCAGATCGGCTGAAGATGTATATCAGTCAATCCAAGTACGATATCTCTCCGTGCACGGACGACATGCCGTACTTCTACAAGATATTCAAGGGCATTCCCCGGGAATACCGATTGCTTCTGGCGGGGACCGTTGTCTTCAGCCTTCTCGTCGTCTGGCTGCCGTTCAGGTGGCTACGGCGAAAGTCCGCGGACGGCCGCCTCCCCAACGTCATCCTCCCCTTGACCGTCCTGAGTTGCTCGGGGATAGGATTCATGGTCCTGGAGGTTTCCCTCTTTCAGAAACTCGTTTTGTATTTGGGGTCGCCGACGATATCCTTGTCGATACTGTTGAGTTCGATACTCGTCGGGATGGGCGCCGGGAGTATGCTGGGAAGGAACATGTTTGGAGCAGATGTGACGAAGCGGTTGTACGCAGTGAGTGTTGCCATTGTTGTCGTCGGCATTCTCGAATTCGTTCTCTCTCCCCTTGTTCTTACGAAGAGCCTTGAATTCGCATTGCCGATGCGCGCGGCGACAAGTTTCCTTGTCGTCCTTCCGCTTGCCTTCTTCCTGGGGATACCGTTCCCGTCGTGCATACAACTGTTGACGCAAGGTCACAACGAGCGCTTTATCCCCTGGATGTACGGCGTCAACGGCTCCATGTCCGTCCTGGGTTCGGTGATCGCTTTGGTGTTCTCTATGCTGTACGGCTTCACGCCGGCATATTTCGTCGGGCTCTTCTTCTATCTGGTCGTCGTGGTGACGTCGTTCCGGTTCATGAAGAATGGCAAACCCGGTTCGGGCAAAACCGCTCGTTGATGTTCTCCATGTCGCGGGAACAGCGAGAGGGCGCATGGAAGAAGAAACCGGGCACGCTTCTCCGGCACAGATTTCCAGAGAGGGATGTCGGAGGGGTCTGCGTGTTGGTGGCGGGTGCGGCAACGCGTCGTCAGATTTGGAGCGATCCGCGGATCGAGGTGTACGCGTTCTTAAAACAAAGGGGTGAGACAATTGCTCAAAGGAATCCCCAGTATCCTGAGTCCGGCCCTGCTCAACGTCCTCATGGAAATGGGGCACGGCGATGAGATCGTTCTTGCCGACGGGAATTTCCCGGCCGCGTCGGTCGCTCGGAGACTTGTCCGTCTCGACGGGCATGGAATTCCAAAGATTTTGGAATCTCTGATGACCCTGTTTCCGCTTGATACATATGTCGAAAAGCCGGTTGGGTTGATGGCCGTGACCCCGGGTGACAACGTTCGACCCGTCATTTGGGAAGAGTACCGGAAGATCCTTCTGGCAAGCAAGGAACCGTTCACCGAGTTCGAATACGTCGAACGCTTCGCGTTCTATGAACGGGCACGAAAGGCGTTTGCCGTTGTTGCCACAGGCGAATCGGCGTTGTACGCGAATATCATCCTGAAAAAGGGAGTTGTTGTATCGAAGGAACCTGACGTTCTTCGCCCGGGGCAAGCATGAAAAAAGGACGGTTGGCAATTGCGCTTTGTGTGGTGATGCTGAGTGACGCCTTCGCCCAGACTGATTCTCTCCTGAAGCTGAGGTACAACCATCCCGCCAGGCGATGGGTCGAGGCGCTGCCGATCGGGAACGGTCGACTCGGAGCCATGGTCTATGGAGATCCGAGCAAGGAGACCATTCAACTCAATGAGATCACTGTGTGGGGCGGCCAACCGAATCGGAACGACAATCCCGATGCGCGGGAGGCTCTCCCGGAGGTTCGGCGATTAATCTTTGCCGGCAAGTACAAGGAAGCCCAGGACCTGGTCAACCAGAAATTCATCAGCAAAACCTCCCAGGGAATGCCGTACCAGACGGTTGGAAGTCTCCGCCTCATGTTTCCGGGACATGAACAGTATGCCGACTACTACCGGGAACTCGATATCGCCAATGCCGTGGAGACGACCCGCTACACGGTTGATGGCGTTCAGTACGAAAGTCAGGCCTTTGCCTCGCTTCCTGACCAGGTCATTGTTGTCCGAATCTCTTCGAACAAGCCCGGGTCGATACACTTTTCGGCTTCGATGGACAGGCCGGCGGCGGTCAAGATTTCGACAAAGGGCGATAACACACTGATCATGTCGGGCGTCACGGGCGACTGCGATTCGGTGCAGGGCAGGGTGCAATTTCAGGCGCAGGTTGAAATTCGCGCAGACGGCGGGGCAGTGCATGCTACCGATACAGCTCTGGCGGTCACCAACGCCAATAGTGCCACGCTCTTTATATCGATTGCGTCCAGCGTGAAGAACTATGCTGATATTAGTGCGGATGCAGGTGCAAGGGCCGATGCGTATCTCAAGAGTGCCTTGAAGAAGACTTTTGAAGAGGCGCTCCGGGACAACGTTGCGGCATATCAGAAATTCTTCAATCGGGTCAGCCTTGATCTGGGAGTCACGGATTCGGTAAAGAATCCCACCGATGTTCGCATTGCCCGATTCGCCGGGGGCAACGACCCCCAACTCGCGGCGCTCTATTTTCAATTCGGTCGGTATCTTCTGATCGCTTGTTCCCAACCGGGCGGGCAACCGGCAACCCTGCAGGGACTCTGGAATGATCAACTGTATCCTCCCTGGGACAGCAAGTACACGGTGAACATCAACACGGAGATGAACTACTGGCCTTCTGAAGAGACGAATCTCAGTGAGATGAATGAGCCTCTTGTCCAGATGATCCGGGAACTCTCCGTGACAGGCAGGCAGACTGCCGAGACCATGTACGGGGCGAAGGGGTGGGTGCTGCACCACAACACCGATCTCTGGCGGATCAACGGACCGATCGACGGCTCATTTTGGGGAATGTGGCCGATGGGGGGAGCCTGGCTGAGCCAGCATCTCTGGGAAAAATACGAGTTCAACGGCGATACGAATTACCTGAAATCGGTCTACCCGGTGATGAAGGGTGCGGTGGAGTTCTTCCTGAGTTTCCTGGTCGAATACCCCGGTCACGACTGGCTTGTCGTGTGTCCGTCCGTCTCTCCCGAAAATGCCCCGGCATCTCATCCCGAGTCTTCCATCTCTGCCGGAACAACGATGGATAACCAGTTGTTGTTCGATCTTTTCACAAAGACCATCCGTGCCGCGCGAATCCTGGGGATCGATAAAGAGTTTAGCGCCAAAGTCGACGGAGCGCTGAAGCGACTGCCGCCGATGCAGATCGGTCAGCATGGTCAATTGCAGGAGTGGATTGAAGACTGGGATAATCCCGAAGATCACCACCGGCATGTATCGCATCTGTATGGAGTCTACCCTTCGAATCAGATCTCTCCGTTCCGTACGCCGGAACTGTTTGATGCCGCGCGACGGTCCCTCATTTTCCGGGGCGATCCGTCAACGGGCTGGTCGATGAATTGGAAGATCAATCTCTGGGCCCGGTTCCTTGACGGCAATCATGCCTATACGCTTATCCGAAACCAGATCAGCCTGGTCGACAAACCGGAATTTGAAAAGGGGGGGACGTATGCGAACATGTTTGACGCGCATCCCCCGTTCCAGATCGACGGGAATTTCGGATTTACCGCGGGCATCGCCGAGATGCTCGTGCAAAGTGACGATGGTGCGATCTTTGTTCTCCCCGCGCTGCCCGATGTCTGGAAAACCGGTACCGTAAAGGGCCTTCGGGCACGGGGAGGATATGAGATCAAGGATATGGAATGGCGAGACGGAACCATCACGAAGCTGGTGATTCACTCGACTCTCGGTGGCAACTGCCGCATTCGATCGTATTGGCCGTTGAAGGCTGAAGGAGGTGCGAAACTTGTACGTGCGACGGGGGAGAATCGCAATCCGTTTTACCGGGTGCCGGACACCAGGCCGCCTCTCGTGTCGCCGAAGGCGACGCTTGAGCCGGTCAAGATTCGCGATACGTATCTGTACGACTTCCAGGCAGAAGCGGGGAAAGAATACACGCTGGTCGCTTCACCGTGACCGGGGCTTCAGATTCTCTCAAGATCAACCGGCCAGTGACGCGGCATTGATCGATTGCTGATGTGTCCCTGATACGCGCCGAAGCAACCGTAGAGGAGCTATCACCGTGGAACGAAGAAAATTCTTCGAAGTTCTGGGAAAGGGAGCCGGCGCTGCCGCGGTTCTCCCGCTGAGCGCGAGCGCAAAGAGTCTTCAAGGGATACTGTCCCACGGCGGCGTCCCGAATTTCCCTGTATCCGATTGGCAAGCCCTGGTCGACACCGGGTGGGGAACCGGTGAAGCCTCGGCTGGATCCGGCACGTGGGACGGAGTGCCATTGAAGTCTCCCAACATTCCCGGACTTGCCGGCGAAGGGCCGTTCAAACCGGAATGGGAATCGCTCCTTGCCTATGAGGCACCGGAGTGGTACCGCGATGCCAAGTTCGGCATCTGGGCCCACTGGAGTCCGCAATGCGTTCCTGAGGCCGGCGATTGGTACGCGCGAAATATGTACATCCAGGGACAAGGACAGTACGATAACCAGATCGCCCGATATGGTCATCCGTCGAAATTCGGCTATAAGGATCTCTGCGCACAATGGACTCTGCTGAACTGGGACCCTGAAGCGATGATCGAGCGCGCCAAGCGGGCCGGTGCCAGGTTGTTTGTGGCGCTTGCCAATCATCACGATGGGTTCGATACGTGGGCCTCGAAGCACCACCCATGGAATGCGGGCAAGATCGGACCGAAGCGGGACGTGATCGGCGGGTGGGCCACTGCTGCACGGCGACAAGGACTTCGCTTTGGTGTCACCGTGCACGCGGCGCGAAACTGGTGGTGGTTTCAGGTGGCGCATCTTTGCGACAAGTCGGGCCCGCTCGCTGGAGTACCGTATGACGGGCATCTGACAACGGACATGGGGAAGGATCAATGGTGGGAAGGGTTCGATCCGCAGGCGCTTTACGGACGCAAGCACGGGATCAAAGAGAATCCTGATGAGGCATACGTCCGGAATTTCTACGACCGGGTGCGCGATCTTTTGGATCAACATGATCCCGACCTTCTGTATTTCGACAACGGCGGATTGCCTCTCGGCTGGGCGGGCATGAACATCGGCGCCTATTTTTACAACCATTCTCTGAAGACCCACGGGGGCAAGCTCGATGCCGTGTTGAACATCAAGAATGTGCCTGATTCACTGGCGAAAGCCGTCGTTGCAGACTACGAGCGCGGAGTGACTGACCGCATCATGCCGTACGCATGGCAGTCTGAAACCTGCATTGGCGAATGGCATTATAACCGGATGCTCCTCATGAATCACGGGTATATGAAGCCGGTCGAAGCTGTCCGCTGGATGGTGGATGCGGTCAGCAAGAATGGCACCTTCATCCTCAATATCCCCGGCAGGCCGGACGGAACAATCGATGCAGACGAAGTGGCAATCCTCGATGGCATCGGAAGCTGGATGCAAACGAACGGCGAAGCAATCTATGAAACCAGGCCGTGGAAGAGTTTCGGTGAAGGACCCCACACCGCGAAATCGGGTGCCTTCGCAGGCAACAGCACAGCGGCTCTCGATGCGAGTGATATCCGGTTCACGTGTTCCAAGCGCGGAGATGTCCTCTACGCTATCGTTCTGGGGTGGCCAACCGGTGATAAATTTCAGGTACAGAGTCTGGGGACGGCGTTACCGCTGCACCCGGCCAAAGTGGCGAACGTTGAGCTCCTCGGTTGCGTCGACACGGTGGATTGGAACCAGTCTGCCGACTCATTGAGTGTTCAGAAACCTCTAGCAAAGCCCTGCGATTTTGCCTACGCGCTTCGGATCAGGTTTGCGTGACGCAGGGATGAAATCTCCATACACATAGAGAATGGACATGCAGGTGCAAATCCATCGTCTTTGTTTTTCCGTGCTCACGGCCCTGGTGATGCTCTTCCCCGAGGATCTCCTCGCGCAGAATCCGATCATCCGGGACCAGTTCACTGCCGATCCCTCCGCAAGAGTGTTCGGAGACTCGGTGTACCTTTATCCTTCGCATGACATTCTGGCGAGAGAAGGGCGGGGCCGTCCCGGCTGGTTTTGCATGGAAGACTACCACGTGTTCTCATCGGCAAACCTAGTAGACTGGACAGACCACGGGGTGATCGTGAGCCAGGACAAGGTCCCCTGGGGAAATGCTCGAGCCTTCAGCCTGTGGGCCCCGGATTGCATCGCAAGGAACGGCAAGTATTATTTCTATTTCCCGGATCCGGCGAAGGATACGACGCGTGGAAGAGGGTTTTCTGTCGGTGTGGCTGTATCGGACAAACCGTTTGGTCCATTTACCCCCCAGCCCGAGCCCATCAAAGGGGTCCGCGGCATCGATCCCAATCCGTTCATCGACGACGATGGACAGGCATACCTCTACTGGGCAGGGTGGGGATTTCAGGTGGCGAAGCTGAAGGACAACATGGTGGAGCTTGCTGAGGCGCCGCACGTGATTGAAGGACTGCCCTCCGTCGGGCTCAAGGAGGGACCGTTTTTGTTCAAGCGAAACGGAAAGTATTATCTGACTTATCCGCACGTGCAGGACAAGACGGAGAGACTCGAATACGCGATGGGCGATACTCCCATGGGTCCATTCACGATTGCGGGGGTGATCATGGATGAATCCTCCGAGTGTTGGACGAACCAACCATCCATCATCGAGTTCAGGAATCAATGGTACCTGTTTTATCATCACAATGATCTCTCTCCGAACTTTGACAAGAACCGGTCCGTCAGGATCGATAGTATGTTCTTCAACGAGGATGGCACGATCAGGAAAGTGGTTCCCACACTCCGCGGCGTCGGAGTGACAAGTGCTTCCAGGGAAATCCAGATTGATCGATACAGCCGGAGAAGTGAACGAGGCGTCACGATAGATTTTCTCGACACGCTTAACAGATTGGGAGGCTGGATGACGATATTCGATACCGCAAACGCATGGGCTCAATACAATAGTGTCGATTTCGGTGAGCACAATTTTACGAGCGTCCTGGCACGCACGTTCTCGAAAACAGGAGGCACACTGGAACTTCGGCTCGACAGGGTTGATGGCCCCCTGATGGCTCGTGTGGATCTCCGTCGGTCCGACGGATGGAATGTCGTCAAGACTCCCGTGTTGACATATCAACCGGGAATTCACAACGTGGTCGTGTTGCTCAGCAACAACGGCAAGATAGAGCTGGACTGGGTCCGTTTTGAATAGCAGCGTGCGGTTCGGGCTCGGCGGGTTCCTCCCGTGCCGCGAACGGAAGTTCAATTGATCATCACTGCCTATGGAAAACACCATGAGTCACAGAATGTTCCGATCAGCAATTATGAGTGCGGCATTTTTGCTCCTCGCCTCGGCCTCGTCGTTCCCGCAGAGAGTGACCATCAGTGCGGGCGGCAACCAGGTCATCGATTGGGAGAAGGCACACGCCGCCCAGCTCAAGGGGAGTGTCTCCTCAGAGATGGGAAAAGCGCAGTGGACGTGCCCCCAGAACCCCGACGTCCGTTTCAAGGATGCATCCAGTCCTGTGACCGAAGTGTCGTTTCCCCGTCCAGGCTATTATTTGTTGATTCTCTCCACCACGGGGCGCGGCAAGGATTCGGCGGGCAGTTCCGTGATTGTGAACGTCTGCCAGCCGCATTCCTACAAGGAGCGACTCGCTGATCTGATCAGTCTGATGACCGTTGACGAAAAGATCAGGCAACTGACGAACGAGTCAGATTCCATTCCCCGGCTGGGAATCCGGAAGTACAACTATTGGAGCGAGGCGCTGCACGGAGTGCTTGGCGACGGCGCGACGTCATTTCCGCAGGCCGTCGGGATGGGTGCGACATGGGATCCTGATGCGATCTATCGTGTCGGAACGGCAATCTCCGAGGAAGCGCGCGTATTAAATGCCGTTGACGGAAAAGGGCTGACGTATTGGAGCCCCACGATCAACATTGCACGCGATCCACGGTGGGGCCGGAACGAGGAGTCCTACAGCGAAGATCCGTACCTGCTGTCGAGAATGGGAGTGTCGTTTGTCAAGGGAATGCAAGGGAATGACCCATACTATCTGAGGGTCGTTTCCACGCCGAAACACTTCATGGCGAACAATGAGGAGGCGCGTCGCCATACGGGATCATCGGATGTCGATATGCGCAGCATGTTTGAATACTATCTGCCGGCATTCCATTCGGCCATTGTCGAAGGGAAGGCGTACTCCATCATGGGAGCCTACAATGAGGTCAACCACGTCCCGTGCAACGCGAACATGTTCTTGTTGACTGATCTTCTTCGGCATACGTGGGGGTTTGAAGGATACGTCGTCTCGGACTGCGGCGCTGTCAATGACATGGTGGCGGGGCACCACTTCTTCAAGACCGGCCCAGAAGCCGCGGCGAGGAGCATCCTCGCAGGATGCGACCTGGATTGCGGCTGGGAATATCGACGCGATCTCGGAGAAGCGCTTGCCAAGGGGCTTCTGGACGTTCGGGACCTTGATCGCGCCCTGACACGCGTGTTGTCAGCACGGTTCCGTCTCGGCGAATTCGATCCTCCGGATATGGTGCCGTACAGCGCGATACCGAAGGACCGACTTGACTGCAAGGAGCATCGGGACCTTGCGCTCGAAGTCGCGCGGAAATCGATCGTGCTCCTGAAGAACAACGGCATACTCCCGTTGAGCAAGGAGAAAGTGAAATCCATTGCAGTGATCGGTCCGAATGCCGCCGAACCCCAACTCGGGATCTATAGCGGCTGGCCGAAAGTGCACATCGGAGCTCTCGAAGGGATTCTCGGCAAGGCAAGTGCGCTCGGAATTCGCGTTCAGTACGCAATGGGCTGCGGCATCAGCGGTGCCTCGCTGCGACCGATCGATGCCCGGTATTTCGCGAAGGTTGAAGGAACCGATCAAACCGGCATGCGAGGGGAGTACTTTGACAATATGACGTTGTCCGGCAAGCCCGTCCTGACACGCATCGATTCCATGGTGAACTTCAATTATGGTACGGGTTCTCCCGCGCCGAGTCTGCCGGTGGATCATTTTTCCGTCCGTTGGAAGGGGAAGATTGTTCCTCCCGATACGATTCACTATCTCGGCACAAGCAGCGATGACGGCATCCGGCTGTATCTCGATGGGAAGTTGATCATCAACGACTGGACCGATCATGCGGAAACTCCGGATCAGGCCAAGGTTGATCTGATACCGGGGAAAGCCTATGACGTCGAGATCCAATACTATGAGGATGCGCAGGGTGCGTGTGCAAGGCTGACGTGGGACTTCGGTGAGAAGGGTTTCGACGAACCCAAGTCGATCGCCGCAAAGAGTGATGTCGTTGTCCTCGTTCTCGGAACCTCACCGGAACTCTCCCGGGAGGAACTGGACCGTACTTCAATCGAATTGCCGGAAGTCCAGAGAGAGCTGATTTCCGAAATCGCATCTGTCAACTCGAATATTATTGTCATTTTGGAGAACGGAGGACCGGTCGCCCTCGCGGGATCTGAAAATAAGGCCAATGCAATCCTCGAAGCGTGGTACCCGGGAGAGCTGGGTGGCACGGCAATTGCAGAGGTTCTCTTCGGCGATGTCAACCCAGGGGGCAAACTTCCTGAGACATTCTATGCATCAACGCAACAGCTCCCTCCCATGTCCGACTATGATCTTATCAATCAGCCCCGGACATACATGTATTTCGACCAGCCGGTTCTCTATCCCTTCGGGTACGGACTCTCGTACACGAAATTCACCTATAGCAATCTGGAACTCAGTCCGACCAAAGTCAGCAATGACGGACAGCTTCAGATACGATTCTCAGTGCAAAATAGCGGCACCGTGAAAGGTGATGAAGTTGCACAAGTCTATGTTCACGATCTCCATGCCGCGATAAAAGTTCCGATCAACCAGTTGAAGCGGTTTCAGAGGATCACCCTTGCGCCGGGAGAAACGAAGACCCTCACGTTCGCAATCCCTGCATCGGAGTTTTCGTTCTATGACACACGGTCGAACGCCATGAAGACAGCGCCGGGGTCGTGGCAGATTGCGATCGGGAGTTCATCCAAGGATATACGATTACAGGGCACGGTTACCATTGAATAGATGCAACGAGGTGAGCGATTTACATGGACAATCAGGAGCCGAAATGAAAAAAGATGATGCGAAGATTTTGGACGACATGAGCACATCACGAAGGAATTTTATTAAGCACGTCGGCACCGCAGCCGCAGGGCTTCTTGTGATTCCCTACCTGAAACCGTCGGGAGTATTCGCCTACAACCATATGCAGGGTTCCTCCGTTCTTGCGACGGTCGGGATAAGCAATACGACAGGCACACCCGCGGACAACTACGCGTATGATGATGCCGGCGGCGGAGTCAAACAGAAAGTGAAAGCCCTCCTTGACCTCCTTGACCAGAACCAGGCCGGCGCGGTCTCCGCCCTGTTCGGCGCGGGGAAGAAAGTCGCAATCAAGATCAATCTGACCGGCGGGTCAGGCACCGCCGCGGGGTTGCACGGGTACACCATCACTGATGCGATGTGGACTCACCCTGCAGTGCTGCAGGCGGTCGGCCAGTACATCCTCGATGCCGGAGTGCATCCGGCCGATCTCTACATCGTGGATTCGTTCTGGGATACCAACTGGCAGAACACCGGCTCGACGGCGCCGTTCGGCTCCAACGACGCATTCGGCTATCGGGCAGTTCAGCAGGCGCTGGGCTGCAACGTGGTTGACCTCAACGACACCACCGCTGCGAATATTGCTTCGGTATCGACGGGAAGTGGCTACTTCAACTTTCCGTCGCTGATCCTCAATAAGATCCTTCAGACTGTCGACGTCTATGTGTCAATCCCGAAGTTGAAGCACCATTCCGCTGCCGGTCTCACAAGCGCGCTCAAGAATCAGGTTGGGATAGTCCCGAAATCGTTGTACACGATTACCGGTGATAACGGTCGCCGGGGTGGAATTCACCATGCTACGAACGCTGGGGCAGAGTGGGTCTTTTTGCCACGAAGCATCTGTGATCTGAATGCGGCACGTCCAGTCCATCTCGCCGTGATCGATGCAATCAAGAACTCGACGGGGGGAGAAGGTGCCTGGTGCCCGAATTTCGCATTTGTTCAGAAGCACGCGCTTATTGCGGGAATCGACCCGGTCGCGACCGATAGCATCGGCGCGAAGCTGATGGGGCTGGATCCCGAAGCGGCGACATTCCCTCTGCCGGCGCCCATGACCAACGGAGGAGTTACCTCATCGACGACCGACAACCACCTCGCTCTCCTCAACGCAAAGGGTGTCGGCACGAATCAACTGAGCCAGATTCAGCTCGTCGGAGATGGAACGTCACTCGTAACGTCAGTGGGTGAGCAAACCACGCGACAACAGCCTTCGGCATTTCAACTGTGCTCGAACTACCCGAACCCGTTCAATCCATCGACCATGATCATGTTTTCCGTCCCGCACAACGCAAACGTGTCGGTGAAGGTGTACGACATTTCGGGTCGCTTGGTGGAAACCCTTATTCAGGGTGAGGTTCCTGCCGGCGAGCATCGCCTGCAGTGGAGCGCCCAGGGCCTCGCGAGTGGAGTGTTCCTTTGCCGCATGGAAACCAACGGATTCGCCCATACGATCAGAATGATGTACGTGAAATAGCAGTTCCTGCTCCCCGAAGTGGGCCACCTCGTGGGGAGGTGACCCGCTTCTCTAAGACTCGCCACGGAGCCCTTCCATGGCGGGGACCAACGTGTGACAATCAATTCCTGGACTGCCGGACTGCACGCTAAGGTCACGCTGATCGCGTCTTGTGATCACGTATGAAGAAAATGGCCGACCGCGACGTCAAACAGAGAAGCTTTGTGTAAACTTGCCCGAAGGAGCGCGGAATCGCACCGAGAGTTGCGTTAACGGTAACGCAACCGGCGCCCGATGACCGATCCAACGACCATCAGAAGTCAAAGGAGATTCTATGAAACATGCTTTCGTTATCCTCTTGAGCCTGGTCTTCTCCGTGAGCGCCTGGGCGCAAACACTGCCGTACCGGAACCCGAACTTGAGCTCGGATGAGAGGGCGAAAGACCTTGTTGCCCGGTTGACACTGACTGAGAAGGCAACACTGATGTGCGATATCTCCGACTCCATTCCCCGCCTCGGCATCAAGCAATTTCAGTGGTGGAGCGAAGCGTTGCACGGGCTGGCAAATAACGACAGCGTGACAGTGTTTCCGCAGCCGATTGCCATGGCAGCATCGTTTGATGACGCCCTGGTGTACAAGATCTTCAACGCTGTCTCCGATGAAGTGCGGGCCAAATACAACCAGTCGAAGGCGAGAGGAAACGCCTATCGCCGGTTCCTGGGCCTTTCGGTTTGGACGCCGAATATCAACATCTTCCGGGATCCGCGCTGGGGTCGGGGACAGGAATCCTACGGAGAAGACCCGTATCTGATGTCACGCATGGGCGTCTCCGTCGTGAAAGGACTGCAGGGGCCTGCCGATGCAAAGTATCGAAAGCTCCTCGCGTGCGGCAAGCACTTCGCAGTCCATTCGGGTCCTGAACCGAGCCGGCATACCATGAACCTCAACAATATCGATCCGCGGGATCTGTGGGAAACGTACCTGCCGGCATTCAAGGCATTGGTCCAACAGGCAGATGTGCGTGAAATCATGTGTGCGTATCAGCGCCTGGACGATGAGCCATGCTGCGGCAACTCCCGCCTGCTCCAGGATATTCTCCGGAACGACTGGGGCTTCAAGTACCTGGTGGTATCCGACTGTGGAGCGATCACGGATTTCTACGAGAGCCACAAGGTCTCATCCGATCCTCCCCATGCTGCAGCGAAGGGCGTGTTGGCTGGAACCGACGTTGAGTGCGGGTTCAACTATGCGTACAAAACGTTGCCTGACGCTGTTGCGAAAGGACTGATATCCGAAAAGGAAATCGACAAACATGTGATGCGTCTCCTGAAGGGACGATTTGATCTTGGAGAGATGGACGATGACGCACTGGTCCCCTGGTCGAAAATCCCGATGTCCGTGGTCAACGATGATGAACACAAGAACCTCGCACTGACCATGGCGCGCGAGGCAATGACACTCCTGTTGAACAAGAACAATATTCTGCCGCTGTCGAAGTCTGCCGGCAAGATCGCGGTGATCGGACCAAATGCGAACGATGAACGCGTCCTGTGGGGCAATTACAATGGCCGACCCATTCGGACGGTGACGATTCTCAATGGCATCAAAACGAAGCTCCCAGCCGAAGCAATAGTTTATGATAAGGCATGTGACCTGACAGAAGACAAGGTTATCGAAAGCAACATCACGGAATGTTCGCTTGACGGCAAGGCCGGAATCAAGGCCATGTATTGGAACAACAGGGAGTTCGCTGGCGAACCGGCAGCCACGGAGCAGATTCTCAATCCCATTGCATTAACGACGGAAGGGCAGCATGAATTCAGCACCGGTGTTCATCTGAAGGACTTCTGTGGGAAATATGAAGCGGTCTACAAGCCTTCGCAGTCGGGAGAAGTCGTCTTCAAGGTTAAAGCGTTTGGGAGATTCGAGCTTGTCGTCAATGGTGATACGCTCTTCAAAGCCGCACGGTTCAGACCGATCCCTCCGCGCATTCCGCTGAACGTGGAAAAAGGAAAGGAATATCAGGATCGTCGCCCGCTTCATTCAATTGGGAGACTGGCCGGCCAGTCTCAACTTCGACTTCGGAAAGGAATCCCCTGTACGTTATGACGGCCTCATCGCGAAACTCAAAGGCATTGATCTGGTTGTCTACGCGGGGGGGATTTCTTCTCTGCTGGAGGGAGAGCAGATGCCGATTGATATTCCCGGCTTCAAGGGTGGCGATCGGACCGACATCGAACTGCCTGCGGTCCAACGGAATTGCCTGAAGGCATTGAAGCAGGCCGGCAAGAAGATCGTCTTCGTGGATTGCTCCGGGTCGGCCATGGGGTTGGTGCCCGAAACCGAAAGCTGCGATGCCATCCTGCAGGCCTGGTACGGCGGGGAATCCGGTGGTCAGGCCGTCGCCGATGTGCTCTTCGGCGACTACGATCCCTCCGGCAAGTTGCCTATTACTTTCTACAAGAATATCCAGCAACTGCCACCTTTCGAAAACTATTCGATGATCGGACGGACCTATCGCTTCATGACCGATCCGCTGTTCCCGTTTGGATACGGCTTGAGCTACACCATCTTCTCTATCGGCACTGCCGACCTCAGCAAAGCGAAGATCAATCGTGGAGAGAGCACGACGCTGACCATCCCGGTTGCCAATACCGGCAAACGCGACGGGACAGAGACCGTTCAGGTGTATGTCCGCAAGGTCAACGACACGAATGGGCCGCTAGAAAGTCTGCGGGGCTTTCAGCGGGTCGCGGTCGCCGCCGGCAAGACAGAACAAGCCACGATCACGCTCCCATCGACAGCGTTTGAGTTTTTCGATCGGACCAGCGGCGCGATGGCAGAAGCTGCAGGAGAATACGAGGTGTGGTATGGGAACAGTTCCGCCGCAAAGGATCTGAAGATGGCGAAGGTGGTGATCCAATGAGGAGGACCAGGCGGCCGACGGCTCCGACCGGACTGGGTATCGCGAAATGAATTTCGGACAAGCCCGAGGAATGCATTATGAAGCGTAGAAGTTTTCTTAGGAAATCCGCGATTGCTGCTGGTGTATTGAGCTCTCTCGGGATGAGTTCCCAGAAGACATCTCGGATCCTTGATCAGATTTCAGGATCAAGAAAATCGGTTCCAAAGGACATCCGTTCAGCTGACTATCGTCGCCGCCTGAAGGCAGAGAAGTATTTGCCTGGGCAGCCGGTATATGCGGAATCATATCAGTCGCCTTCCGTACGGGTATCGCCAATGCCACTGGCGGAACGGCTCAAGCGCAACATCGTACCGCGGCACGGCTTCTGCACTACTGCTCCCGGCGCGACACTCAGCGAGGGGCTCACCTCCGGCAACGGGGCGATGAATATCGAGATGACGTGCGATCCGTACGCGGAACAGATTCTCTTCCATCATGAAAGTCTGCTCATGCCATGGAGGAGGCCGCTTGAGGCCCCAAACGTCGCGGACATCTTCCCGCAAGTGCGGCAAATGGTCATGGACGGGAAATATCGCGAAGCCATCGAATTCGCCTTCAAGGAAATGGAGAAGGGGCCCATAAAGCTGAATACATTTGGGCACCCCACAATCCCGGCTTTCCTGATGCGTCTTGATTTTCCCACGACCGCGTCGGTCAAAGACTATCTCCGAACAGTCGATTTCGAGAGCAGTGAGGCGAAGGTCCATTGGAATGATGAGCGCGGCGAGTGGCTTCGTCAAACGTTCACGTCCCGGCCCGACAACGTCGTGGTTCAACTGCTCATCGCCCCAAAGGGGCAGTCTGTGAACGTCCGCATCGGACTGTTGGACCCCCCGAGGAGAATGCGCCCCAATGCGGCATTCAAGGGAATGAACCAGGGTGCCATAACGAGTAGCGGCGAAAGCGAGATCCGGCGTGACTTCAATGCACAGCGGCTGATTTACAAGTGCCGTTTGGATCCTTCCACAGACAATAGCGGCTACGCCGGGGTGACCCGCGTAGTGTGCACCGGCGGCTCGGCCCGGATGGAGGACGACACCCTGGTGATCGAACAGGCGGCGTCGGTGATGCTTCTCACTCGCATCGAATGGTTCGCCGACTACACCGAGGACAAGGTGGAAGCTCTGCGCTTGGCGGTGGAACAACTCACACCCGATTATGATGCGATGGTAGAGCGGCACCGGAAGGTCCAGACGGAGGCCCTCAACCGCGTCACCGTGGATTTTGGCGGCACCGATCAATATGGATTGTCTTCAGAAGAACTTCTGGCCGATCAGAGATCGCGGCCGGACTATTCGCCTGCTCTGCTCGAAAAGATCTTCGAAATGGGGCGTTACTGGTTCATCCTCACGAGCGGCAAATATCCCACCATGGCAGCCGAGGTCAACGCCAACATCAACCTGCAGATATCGCCCGGCCCGCAAGGCGATTTGCGGGAAGGCATGGATGCGTACTTCAATTGGATGGAGAGCCTGGCGCCGGACTTCCGGGTAAACGCAAGGAACATCTTCGGGATGCGCGGCACGCATTATTCGCTCCTGCCAGACAAACGGCTCGGCGTTGCGTACCATTACGCAAACGCCTCCAATTCCGGAGAGCTGTGGCCTCATCCGTACTGGATTTCCGCCGGTGGCTGGTGCTGCCGCCCGTTCTGGGATCACTATCTGGTTACGGGGGACCTGGAATTTCTCCGCAACCGCGTCGTGCCGGCTCTGAAGGAGCTGGCGTTGTTCTACGAAGATTTTCTGACGGTCACGGACAAGGCTGGAAAATTCATTTTCGTCCCATCCTTCTCGCCGGAGAACTGGCCCGCAAACACGAACACTTCGAGCATGCTGGTGATCAACGCCACCATGGATATCTCGGTGTGCAGGGAAGTGCTGACCAATCTGATTCAGGCCTCGGAGATTCTGGGGACGGATCTCGACAACGTGCCGAAATGGAAGGCGATGCTGGAGAAGATGCCGCCGTACATGCTCGAGGCGGATGGCACGTTGAAGGAATGGGCCTGGCCAACGCTGCAGGAGAACTACGTCCAGCGACATGTTTCTCACCTGTACGGTGCCTGGCCGGGCGATGAAATTGATCCAGACCGAACGCCGCAACTTGCCCGCGCTGCGATGATCGCCGACAGAAGGCGCGTGCCGGAGAGGCTGGCGGCCCATGGCCGCTGCCATCGTGCATTGGTCGGAGCGCGACTTAAAGACAGCTTCATGGTGGACACCGAGCTGCGGCAGTTGATCGAGCAGGGATACGTCGGCACGACGCTGCGCTGTTCTCACGATCCGTACGCCTGGCCCATGCCGGATGCACAGGGCGGGATTCAAACGATCATCATGGAAATGCTGGCCTATTCGCGTCCAGGAGAGATTGAGATGCTTCCCGCCCTCCCTCCCTCGTTGAAGAAGGGATCGATTAACGGGATGCTGGCCCGGACATTCGCGAGGATCGACAAGCTGGCCTGGGACATGGACGCTCGGACCGTGGACCTCTCGATCACCTCGGTGAGGAAACAGGACATCACGTTGATAGCCCGCTATGGAATCGAGGAAATCTCTGCACCCGACGGAGTATTGGCGGAGGCGCTCCAGCAGGGTGCGGCCAACTGCAACCTGCACTTGCCGGAAAAAAGGCAGGTGGATATCCATCTGAAGATTGGACAACATGATCCGCTGGAATGGGCTGACCAGGTGATGTAGCAAACAGAATCTTCCTCAGCGCTGAATCAGACAGTAGTAGACCTGCAATCCCTTTCGTCGAATGCGGCAGAACACGATACCCATGATCGCACTTCCACGTCATATCATCCAAAGCGTCCTCGGCCTGCTCGTCCTCTGTGTTGGCGCAATGAGCTACGCGCAGGAATTATATGTCGGCGCCAACTATCATCCGCATGATGCAGACCCGGAGACTTGGTCGCGTGACATTCAGCTGATGCAACAGGCCGGGTTCGGTGTCGTTCGGATGGGGCACCTTGCCTGGGACAGTTACGAACCAGAGGATGGACATTTCGCTTTCGCCTGGTTCGACCAGGTGATGGACAAGATGCACGCCGCCGGCATCAAAGTGATTCTGGATATTGCCGTGCGACCTGCGCCGCTCTGGCTGCATCACAAGCACCCTTCAATCGACGTGGGGGATGTCGATGGCATCCTCCAATATCCTAACCACCGCTACATGGAAGACGTCGGCGATCCCCACTACCAACAGTATGCTCTGCGCTTCGCCAATGCGCTCGTACGACACTATGCCAAGCATCCGGCCCTGCTCGCGTTTGGTATCGACAATGAGCCGGGCGACGGTCCCATTTCGTATTCGGCGACGGTCAAGGCGCGCTACATTGCGTGGCTGAAGGCAAACTATGGCACCGTCGAGAACCTCAACAAGGCGTGGGCCGGCCAGCGGTGGTCACGCCGGGTTGGCAACTTCGATCAGGTGGGCCTCCCGGTTTCAGTCGGTGCTGTCGGATCCCCGGAGCGCGTACTCGATTTCCGTCGGTTCGTCTCTGACGAGGTAAGTGGATTCGAGGAGAAATTGATCGACCAGGTAAGGGCCGATGCACCCGGTGTCCTTACCACCGGCAACATGTGGTATTACAGCACAATGAAGTACTTCGATTACACGAAGATCGCCTACAGCGGAAAGATTGCACGCGGCGGTTGCGGATTCTATCCCGGCAACTCATTGCGGAAAAACGAAGGCCTCGAGGGGGCGCTCTTCGGAATGGCACGCATCCAGTTCGAGAATACCACGCCGTTCTGGTGCACGGAGTTCACCACCATGACGGCAGTGCCCGGTTCAATACGCAAGTCGGCGTATGCTTCGCTCATGCTTGGCAACCAATTGATCTGCGGCTGGACGTGGCAGAGCATGCACGCCGGGGAAGAGCAATTTCTTGAAGGCATGGTCGATTGGGACGGCCGACCCAACCGAAAATATTATGAGTACAAAAATATCGCCGCGGAATTTCGGAAGATCGAAGGCCAAGGGTTCCCGTACAAGCCGGTCCCGGAAGTTGCCCTGGCATTTTCGTTTCCGAGTCAGATCGCCAGCGGAGAATTTCCAGAACCGCACGACGGTCAAGTTCAGACCGCCTTCGAGTGTTTCAACAAGCGTAACGTGGACACACGCGTGGTCGATATTATCCAGAGCCGCTTACCCTGCAAATTGCTCGTCATCCCCGGTGTCGCGGTTTTGGATGAGATCAGCGCAGGCAAGATCCGCGAATTTGTCAGAGGTGGCGGCACAGCGATCATGACCAGCTATTCGGCGATGCTCGACGAACACAATCAGGTGTTTTCGACCACACTTCCAGGCCGACTGAATGATGTGTTCGGTATCCGTGTGTCCGGCTTTGAGGAAACTGAATCCATGAATGAATTGTCGCGGGTTGGTCTTCAAGGCAGACAGCTTCGCGTGGCGTACCGGGACCACGATCTCGCCTGTGAGTCTCCGCGTTTTGATGTCATCGAGCCGGCGGACGCTGAGGTCCTTGGCCGGATCGTGAGCCTGGATCGGGATTATCCGGTGGTAACTACGCACAAATTCGGGGCAGGCACCGCCGTGTACATCGGACTGCCGGCAAGAGAAGAACTCATTGACCCTATCATCGGTGAAGTAATCAATCGACTCGCAATCAAGACGGGGCCGGAGGTACCGGCAGGCGTGATGGCGCGACAGATTAACCCAACACACATCCTGTACCTCAACCTGGACGGCGTAGCCAAACAGGTGGAGTTGAAAGGTCGCTCTCACAGCGTCCTTCGCGATCAGGAATACGAGGACGGCTTCACCCTCGGACCGTACGAGCCGGAGTTTGTGGAAATCCTCCGGTGATGTCTGAAAGACGCAGAGCAACATTTGGAGAACGACAAGAATGAGAAGATCACGGCGCATCCCCGGAACGACGTCCCTCATTGTCTCTGTGATCTTGCTGCTTTTCAGTATCGACACCATTCGATTGTTTGCGGCGTCTGGACATCCCTGCCGAATTGAACTGGCGGAAAATTGGAGACTCGCGTCTTCGAAGGAAGTACAGTCTGTCGGAGCATTGATTTCTGTTGCCACCTACGAAGATGACCGTTGGCATCCGATTCACCGAATGCCGGCCACGGTTCTTGAAATACTTCAGGAAGATGGTGTTTATACCGACCTGTATGTTGGAAAGAACTTGTTGGAGAAGGTCCCCCAGGACTTATACAAGCAGGACTGGTGGTATCGCACGACGTTCGATGCGCCGGCCGAACGACTTCTACACGCTTGAATTTCCAGGGGATCAACTACCGGGCCGAAATCTGGCTTAATGGACAAAAGATCGCAGACAACAAGCAAGTGGCGGGCATGTATGCCGCTCACGAACTCAATGTTACCCAATGGATCAAGCGGGGCTCGCGGAACGTCCTCGCCGTAAAAGTGACTCCCGAACAACTGATCCAGGATGTGGACGGTGTCGAATTGGCCGACAGTTGGTTTGATTGGATCAACTGGAAATACCTCGGATACAAGGGTCCGAAGGAGAATGAATCCATGGGCTGGTGTTTCTTTTGTTCCGGATCGCAATGCCGGCGTCTGGAAACCCGTGTATTTGCGGGTGACGGGCAGCGTTTCGGTCAACCATGCGTTCGTGAATTCAGAACTGCTCTCTCGTCGATTCCATCGCCCGGCTCACGGTTTTCGCTAATCTGCACAATCTTGTCGACGCAGTCGGTCAACGGCATGTTGAAAGGAACGATTTCGCGACCGGGGAAGCCGATCGATCTCATTTCGAGCAATCTGTCGCCAATCTTTCTCGCTGGCCAGGACCCGTGAAGTCGAGTTTACGCCGGAAAAATTCCCTGAATTCGTCGTGACGAACCCGGATCTCTGGTGGCCTTATACGATGGGCACACCCGCCCTTTACGATCTTCAGCTGGAATTTGTGCAGAACGAGACTCATTTCGGACAGCACTCATATTCGCTTCGGAATCCGCACGCATCACGCAGCATCGCGATAACGATGAACAATTTCCCCGACATCGGCAAAGGCGGGAATTTCTACTTGCAGGTGAACGGGCGCGATTTCCTCGTCCGCGGCGGCGACTATACTCCCGACCTTCTCTATCGCTACGATCCGGAGCGCGAAGCGGACATCCTTCGCTACGTGAAGGATCTCGGCATCAACTTTCTCCGCTGGGAATCGAAAATCTCCAGCGAGCACATTGTCGAACTCGCCGATGAGCAGGGCATTCCGCTCATGTTCGGCTGGATGTGCTGCAATCAGTGGGAGAAGTGGAACCAATGGCAGCGAAGAAGACCGTAGCGTCGCGCCGGAAAGTCTTCGCTCGCAAATCCTGATGCTTCGTCCTCATGCGTCCGTGTTCGTCTGGGCAAACGCAAGCGATGGGCTGCCTCCGGAGCCGATTCGCAAGGAATACCATCAGATTCTTTCCGAACTGCATTGGCAAAACGCCGTGGTGGATACCGTCTCTGCTTTTGCGAAGGATCCGAATGGAGAACCGCGTTTGGGATGGTATTCGCATGGAAGGCCCGTATTGCTGGCGTCCTCCGAACGTACTGGTTCAGCGGAAAATACCCCGCTACCTTCGGCTCCAACGTCGAGCAGGGCGACAACGAGCACATTCCCACGTTGGAAAGCCTCAAGAAATTCATTCCCGGCGGACAAGCTCTGGCCCATCAACGACACCTGGTTCATGCACGCCGGAGCATGGGGCGGAAATGCCACACTCGTCCAACATTCAACTGGCTTTGGAACAGCGCTACGGCCCCTCCACCAACGTGGAAGACTTTGTGCGGAAAGCCCAACTTGCCCATTACGAAAACACCCGCGCGCAGTTTGAAAGTTTTGCCGCCTCCGGCTGGGCAACTCACAAAATGGTCGGCTACTGGATGTTGAATAGCCACTGGCCTTCGTTCTACGGCAACCTCATTGACTATTATCTGAGTCCGGGCGGTGTATACTTCGGCGCCAAGAAAGGTCTGCGTCCGCTTTCTGTGGTTTTCGATTACTTATGCGACCGGCGACAACAGCCAGGCCAGAATCATTGCTTTCAATCAAACTCCTGGCGACGTGCATGGCCTGCGCGTTCGTGTGCGCGTTTATGATCTCGATGGCAAGGTGCGCGACGACCGTTCCACAAACGGCGTATCGCCGTTCCGTTTCAACGGCACAACACAGGTGATGACGCTGCCCCGGTATCCCGAAAGTTCGCCGGTCTTCTTCGTGCGCTGCCAATTGTTTGACGACAAAGGAAAACTCGTCGTGGACAACACGTATTGGAAATCGCAGAAAGATGACGACCTCGGCGCCGCGAACAAATGATATTGTACATGACACTGCGGCAAGAGAAGTGGGCCGACATGACCGCGCTGAATACCATGCCGCCCGTGACCGTTGCAATAGAAGCCCAACAAAAGAAGATTGGCAACGGAAAGCCATATTACCATCCGCTTTCACAATCCATCAAAGACACATCGCATTTTTCGAGCGGGCTACTATCTCAACCGAGCGCGATGGCAACGAGATTCTCCCGATCGAATACGATGACAATTACATTAGCATCTTTCCCGGCGAATCTGCCGAGATTCACGGAATCGTTCGGAAGGGCGGTGAGCCTCGTTGGGTCAAACTCGAAGGATACAATACGCCCGCTATTTCAGTGCCGATTGAATAGAAGAAATGTTCCCCTGGAAATCTCAAACCGAATGACGCAGATGAATTCACACGATTCTACCTGGATCCTGAATGTCTGGATTATGACGGCGATCAGAAGAATGAGAAATGCAATCGCGATAGCTCGAATGCGGTTTCTTGCAGCGACTGTTCCTGCTGTCGCCGCAATGGCAATTGGATCGTTATGTTACGCTGACAATCCTATTATCCAAACAAAATTTACGGCCGATCCAGCACCCATGGTGTATCATGACACCGTGTTCTTGTACACCAGCCACGACGAAGATGATGCGACCGGCTTTAAAATGTTCAACTGGATGCTCTATACTTCGACCGATATGGTCAATTGGACCGATCGTGGAATCATCGGGGGTGTGAAGGAACCTTATAAGACTTTCGGTTGGGCTGATGGAAAGGATGCATGGGCTCCGCAGTGTATCCAAAGAAACGGCAAGTTCTATTTGTACTGCCCCTTCCCATTCAAGAATCAGATGGTGATCGGCGTAGCGGTGTCGGATAGCCCCTATGGACCGTTCACTGATCCACTCGGGCATCCCTTAGTCTCAGGCAGCTACGACCCCACGGTGTTCATCGATGATGATGGGCAGGCCTATTTGTATTGGGGCGGGAACGGCCCCTGCTATTATGTGAAGTTGAACGAAGATATGATCTCTACGTCGGGGGACATCAAAATTGCCTCCATCGACTTTTCAGGAACTCCGCCGGAGGCGTCCTACACGGAAGGCCCGTGGTTATGGAAGAATAGCCACTACTACCTGGCTTGGGCGTCCCGGTGCTGTCCCGAAGGAATCGGGTATGCTATGAGCGATAGTCCAACGGGACCATGGAAATGCAAAGGGACCATAATGGACCCGGACGAAAGATCTTCCGGCAATCATCCCGGAATAATCGAGTACAAGGGAACTTCTTACGTTTTCGGATTCAACTACACCCTGAATCTTGCTCAGACGTCTACTCACCGCGAGAGGCGTTCGATATGTGTGGAGAAGATGACGTACAACGATGACGGCACCATCGAGAAGGATCCATGGTGGAGCAAGGAAGGGGTACCTCAGGTAGGTACGTTGAATCCATATGTACGGACTGAGGCGGAGACGATCTGCTGGTCATCGGGCGTTCATACAGAACCGTGCAGTGCAGGCGACATGAATGTGTGCGACATAGATAACGGAGACTACATCAAGGTGAAGGGTGTCGATTTCGGCGATGCCGGAGCTGCAACCTTTTCCGCGAGCGTCGCCGGCGGGACGGCGGGAGGGATAATCGAACTTCATCTCGGTGGCGTGGATGGCACGCTGATTGGATCAGTTCACGTCTCCCGCACCGGAGGTTGGGAGGAGTGGAAGACTGTCACGGGGGACGTATCCCACGCTACGGGGATCCACGACCTCTACATGGTATTCAAAGGCAAAGCCGGGGGACACCTCTTCAACCTTGACTTTTGGCAGTTTGGCAGGAAGAACAGCGCGAATGATCCTATCGCTATCACTAATAAAGAGCACATAGTCGAAGCAGAGTCTGCCGCCCTAATCGGAGAGGCATCCGTCGTCGCTGATAGCGCGGCATCAGGGGGTTATCTCGTGAGGTTGACCAATCCGCGCGAAGGCATCAGGTTAGCCGGTCTGCCGGCTGCCCACAAATTGGTGGTTCGCTATGCCTCGTTAGGAGTGGGTGTGATCGGTGTCTCCGTTAACAATCAACCTGTCCAAAAAGTGAATGTGCATTCATCGGGAAGCCTTACAGGTTCCTTCCTGCACGCCGAAATTGACATTGCGATTCCTGCCGACGCCAAGCTGGCTATCATTCTCGTTACCAATGACATCGCTGTGAGTATCGATCAGATCATCGTTGGCGACGGTAACCTGGGACTCCCTCCGGATATCTGGAATCTTCCGCCGTTGCCGGTGGCCGCCGGTCCCTATCCTGCCGACTGGAGGGGGCTGAGCCGGAAGTACACCGTTCCGGAGTGGTGGCGTGATGCGAAGTTTGGTGCGTGGGCGCATTGGGATCCGCAATCCATGCCCGAACAAGGAGATTGGTATGCGCGTGGGATGTACATGCAGGGCAGCGGGCAATATGAATATCACCTCAAACATTTTGGTCATCCGTCGGAATACGGCTACAAGGACATCTGCCACAATTGGGTGATCGATCGTTGGAGACCCGACTCACTGATGGACCTGTTTGTCGAAATGGGCGCGCGGTTCTTTATGGCGATGGGTTGTCATCACGACAACTTCGACTGCTATGATTCGAAATATCAGCCGTGGAACTCGGTTCGCGTCGGTCCCAACGTTGACATTGTGGGTACCTGGGAGAAGTCGGCGCGCAATCACGGACTGCGGTTCGGCATCGGTTTTCACGACTCACCGGCTCGAACCTGGGGTCAGTTCATGCCGGTACGGTACACGAGCGACAGGACGGGGCCGATGAAGGGCGTGCCTTACGATGCGCTTCAGACGATTCTGGACGGAAAAGGAAAATGGTGGGAAGGCATGGATCCGGTGGATCTCTACGGACCAGTTCACGACGACAAGGATCCTCTGCATTCACCCTTTGCCAACCAGTTTATGTGGCGGGTGGATGACGCCATCACGAAATATCATCCCGACGTGATCTATTTCGATGAGCATGCGGGCGATTCACAATTGGATTTGGGCGTGTCCATGGGACTTGGCTTTCTCGCTCCGCCGCTGGTGGCGAACTATTACAACAAGTCTCTGCACTGGAACCATGGATCAATGGACGTGGTGATCAATCTTAAAGGCGTGGGCGGGCGATACAACAGCTTCCAGAACAACCCTGAATTGCTTCCCGACGTCGACCGATCCCTGGTCAAGAGCACGGAGGCCTTCATAGAATCGGAGATCATGGCCTATCCATTCCAGACCGAAACTAGCATCGCGGATTGGCACTATCGAAACGGGCAGGAATACATGAGTGCCAGGGCCGCAATCCGCTCCCTGATGGAAAACGTCTGCCGCAATGGATCCATGTTGCTCAACGTCACCCAGCACGGTCGCGGCGATCTTGATCCTCAGGTGATCCGCATCTGCCGAGATATCGGCGCCTGGTTGAAAATCAACGGCGAAGCAGTCTACGGGTCTCGTCCCTTTGAAGTCCATGGTGACACCTCCGTCTGCTACACTCGCAACAATGGTAATGTCTATGCCACTCTCCTGGATTGGCAGGGCGGCGCAATCACCCTGAAGGCGCTCGCTGTCGGCGGGGCAACCCTGGGCAAGGTTTCCGGCGTCGAAATGCTCGGCTCCAATACTGTGCTGACATTTGTTCAAGACGAACAAGGATTGACAGTAAGGCTCAGCGGGTCGGTGCCTCCGTTGCCGGGTATTGCTGATCAGCAGTTGGCGTCCCGGTGTCGTGTTCTCCGCATCACCCATGACAAAGGCTGGATCAACGACGATGACCCTGGCACAACGGCTCCTGGATGGATCCGTCACTGCAATTTGGGAACAGGGGACTTCAACAACGATCTCACGAGCAGCGATACACCCGGGGAGGTCTGGAGTTGTTCGTTCACCGGTAGCACCGTCTCGGTGATCGCCCCCAAGAAAAGAGGGACCGGGAAGATCCAGGTTCAGATCGACGGACAGTCCCGCGCAACTGTGGATCTGTCCACAATGGACGCCCCGCTGGCTGAGCAGGTAGTAAGCGAGGTTACTGGCCTGGCTCCGGGCAAACACGTCATCGCTATTGTGAATTGTGGACCCGGACCGGTGTCTATTGATGCAATACGCGTTCGTTAGTCGTCGATTCTCCCGGCCTGAAATGGATCATCAAACGGCCAGGATGTACCCTTCATCTTTTCATTGAGGCGGTGCTATGAGGTGGACAACAGTTGTGGGGCTTATCTTCCTGGGTTCATCGGTTGCTTTTTCGCAGAAAGCAACAGTCGTTTCACCCAACCAGAGAATCGTTGTTGCACTCTATAATAATACTCCCACGGCCGAGTCGGGCGAATGGTACCTGAAGGTTGCCTACAACAGCAATGGCAGACCGTGCGAGGCGATCCCTCGGATCATTCTCGGGCTAACACGGAGCGATCAGGATTTTTCCAAGAACTTGCGATATCTGGAGGGGAGCAAACCCGAGAAAATACTAGAGCAGTATACCGCCCTGCACGGGAAACGCGCGCAGTGCAGAAATTCCGCCAATGAGGTCATCATCAAATTCGAGAACTCGCAGAAAGCAAGATTGAACCTGGTAGTTCGGGCTTATGATGATGGAGTGGCATTCCGGTATGAATTCCCGGGGAAGAATGGATCATTCGTCGTCCTGGACGAGCGAACGTCGTATGAAATTCCGCGTGATGCAACGCGGTGGCTCGAGAAATGGAACACTGCCAACGAAGGACTCTATGCTGTGATGACCGGCGATTCCGTGCAACACGACTGGTCCTACCCGGCGCTCTTTCGTACCGCTGACACTCTGTGCTGGTATCTGATTCACGAAGCAGACGTCAATCGAAGCTATTGCGGATCCAAACTCAGCAACATTGCTGAGAAATCCCAGTACAAAATTACATTCCCTGACCCAAAGGACGGCGTTGGTTTTGGAGAATCGACACCAACCATAACGCTCCCCTGGCAATCGCCATGGCGGATCATCATCATGGGTCATCTCTCAGATATCGTCGAATCAACACTGACGGAGGATGTTAGTCCACCGTCTGTTGTCCAGAACACCGACTGGATAAAACCAGGGCTCGTGTCGTGGAACTACTGGTCGACCAACCATGGCACCAAGGACTACAAGATCGTCTGCGAGTTCGCCGATCTGGCGGCCCGTATGAACTGGCCTTACACGCTTCTTGACTGGGAATGGGATGCCATGGGAAACGGGGGGACGCTTGACGACGCCGTCAGATACATCCGGTCAAAAGGTGTGAAACCACTGATGTGGTATAACTCGGGTGTCAATCCATGGATTACGTCAACGCCTCGTGATCGCATGCGGACGCATGAAAGCCGCGAGGAGGAGTTCTCAAAATTGAAGAAGATGGGCGTTGCCGGCGTTAAGGTCGACTTTTTCGAGTGCGAGAAGCAGGAGATGATCAGGTACTATCTTGACATTCTGGATGACGCAGCCCGGTACGAGCTGATGGTGTATTTCCACGGTTGCCTGGTACCTCGTGGGTGGAGCCGCACCTATCCTCACCTGATGACTCAAGAGGGGGTGCGTGGTGCCGAGTGGTACAACAATGGCCCGGAGTTCACAACGACGGCACCTCAACACAATACGACCCTCCCGTTCACGAGGAACGTCGTGGGTCCCATGGACTACACTCCGGTGACGTTCACCAATTCTCAGTATCCTCATACAACGTCGTTCGGCCACGAGCTGGCGCTCAGTGTGGTGTTCGAATCCGGACTGCAGCACATGGCAGACCGACCGTCCGGTTACGATGACTTGCCCGAGCCCGCCATAAGCTTTTTGAAGGAGGTGCCAAACGCCTGGGATGAGACGAAATTGCTTGATGGCGATCCGGGGCGGGATCTGGTCATCGCCCGCCAGAAAGGCCCCGCGTGGTATATCGGTGGACTCAATGGCGAGCAGATCGAGAAGACCGAAACCGTGGGTTTCAGCTTTTTGCCGAATGGCCGACGATACAAACTCACGCTGATCGCCGATGGCATCCATGACAGGGATCTTGTCGTCGAATACTCGGTGGTGGACAACACGAGCTCTGTGCAAGTGAAGATGCTGCGCCGGGGAGGGTTTGTCGCGTCGGTAATGCCGCTTCCGTAAGCGGCCGCGGCTTCAAGAAGAGGCCGGATCGGATCGTTTGCTGCGTGTACGTACACGCGCATTGCCTGCAGGTCGCGGGATTTCCGCCGGGAAGTGCGCCGGGCCAAGAGTGGTACGATGAAACACTTCAATGAAAGAAGGACTATGAACAGATTTGTTCTCGTGCTCGCGGCGTGTGCATGCGCCATGGTCGTCGAAGGGTACGCTCAACCCTATCAGAAAACCGACGGGGGCGTACGGTCGACCATCAACGCCATTACCACCGAAATTCAATTCTATGGCCCCTCACTGGTGAGGGTCCTGAAATCGCCAGCAGGGACGACCTTCACGAAACAAAGCCTCTCCGTGATTCAATCCCCGCAGCCGGTCGCATTCACCGTAAAGCAAGTCGGCGATGGTCTCCTCCTCGAAGCCGCGAGCCTCCGCGTGCTTTTGGATCTCAAGAGCGGGAGGGTCTCTTTCACGACTCCATCTGGCAGTCCTCTTCTGCGTGAGAAAGAAGCCGGTGCTGTGTTTACCAGGGACATGGATGCAGGGACCAAGACCTATGGCGTCCGCCAGTCCTACGTGCTGGAAGGGGATGAGGCCATCTACGGCTTGGGTGAGCAACAGCAAGGCAAAATGGTACAACGGAACCTGGTCCTTCATATGATTCAGGGGAACACCGATGATTATGTTCCGTTCTTCCAGTCTGTGAAGGGCTACGGGCTCTTCTGGGATAACTACTCGCCGACGCTCTTTGTCGACGATTCGACAGGCACATCGTTTACGTCGGACGTCGGCGACTGTATCGACTACTATTTCATGTACGGCGGCAATGCTGACGGCGTCATTGCGCAGATGCGCGGTCTCACGGGGCAGGTCCCGATGTTTCCCCTCTGGACATTTGGTTATTGGCAAAGCAAGGAGCGTTACAAAAGTCAGGATGAGACCATCGACGTGGTCAAGAAGTACCGTGAATTGGGCGTTCCTCTTGATGGGATTATTCAGGATTGGCAGTACTGGGGCGACAACTTCCATTGGAACGCGATGGAATTTCTGAACCCCCTGTTTCCCGATCCGAAAAAGATGATCGACGAGGTCCATGCGCTGCACGCCCACATGATCATCTCGGTCTGGGCGTCGTTCGGTCCGAAAACGAAACAATTCGAGATCATGAAGGACAAGGGGATGTTGTTGGACATCAAGACGTGGCCGTTGAGTTCAAAAGATGAATGGCCGCCCGACCCCAAGTTCCCTTCAGGCGTACGAGTGTACGATGTGTACAACCCGGGAGCCCGTGACATTTTCTGGAACTTCCTGAACAAAGGCATCTTCTCGCTGGGCATGGACGGATGGTGGCTCGATTCGTCGGAGCCCGATCATATGGACGTCAAACCGTCCGATTTCGACGACAGGACTTTCCTGGGGTCATTCCGAAAAGTGCGGAACGCCTTTCCCCTGATGCATGTCGGAGGCATCTATGATCATCAGCGTTCGGTGACCTCCGCCAAACGCGTGTTCATTCTCACGCGCTCGGGGTTTGCCGGACAGCAGCGCGATGGGTCCATGATCTGGTCGGGGGATGTCGTCGCGTCATGGAAAGCCTTGCGCGATCAGATTTCCGCCGGCCTGAACTGGTCACTCTCCGGGCTGCCATACTGGAATTCCGATATTGGCGGTTTCTTTCTCTGGAATTTCCCCAAGAAACTGGAGGACCCCAACTATCGCGAGCTCTATGTGCGCTGGATGCAGTTTGGCGGTTTCTGCCCGATGATGCGTTCCCATGGCACCGATGCCCCCCGCGAGATTTACCAATTCGGGAAGAAAGGGGAGAGGATCTTTGATGCGATCGACAAAGCGATCACTCTCCGCTACTCGCTGTTGCCGTACATTTATTCGACGTCATGGGATGTTACGGCACATCAATCGAGCATGATGCGTGCGCTTATGATGGACTTTCCGAACGATCGGAAGGCACTGGACCTTAACAATGAATACCTGTTCGGCAAGTCGCTGCTGGTTTGTCCGGTGACTCAACCTCTCTATGTCGATACCCTCATTAGCGGAAAAGACACCGCCCGGACGGCGAATTTTGGGAATGTTAAAACCGTTCCGGTGTACCTCCCCGCGGGGACCGATTGGATTGATTTCTGGACGGGCGATAAGTTCGCGGGCGGACAAACACGCGCGACGAAGACCCCGATCGACGAGATACCATTGCACGTCAAGGCAGGTTCCATCCTTCCCATTGGACCGACGGTGCAATTTGCCACCGAAAAGCCGTGGGATAATCTCGAGCTTCGCATATATCCGGGAGCCGATGGTCAGTTCACGTTGTACGAGGACGAAAACGACAACTACAACTATGAAAAGGGGGTCAGGTCGACCATCACCTTCACCTGGAATGACGCAAACAAGACCCTGACGATCGGCGAGCGAAAGGGTTCATTCCCGGGAATGCTCACGGAGAGGAAATTCGGGATCGTATGGGTTTCCCAGGGGAAGGGGGCAGGGATGGGTCCCGACGCAAAGTTCGACAAAGTCGTCGTCTATAATGGACACAACGTTACTGTCCAACCATAATTGAGCCCGCGATTCGCGTGGTGATGACACTCAGACACCAATCGACCACTACACACGACAGAGACAGATGGACAATTTCTCAAGACATTCCACTCGGAGAGGGTTGTGCGTTGCTACAATCCTCCTCTGTGCCATGAGCGCATGGGGTCAGAACCTGCCGTATCAAAACCCCAATCTCAGTTCCGAAGAACGGGCGAAGGATTTGATCTCCCGACTGACCCTCAAAGAAAAAGTGGCCCTCATGTGCGACGTGTCTGACCCCATTCCGCGCCTGGGAATCAAGAAATTCAACTGGTGGAGCGAGGCACTTCATGGTCTCGCAAACAACAATAATGTCACGGTGTTTCCCGAGCCGATCGGCATGGCGGCGTCATTCGACGACTCCGTTCTCTATCATATCTTCGACGCCGTGTCGGACGAAACGCGCGCCAAGGTGAACGACGCGCGTAACAAGGGGCTGGAAAACCGGCGATTCCTGAGTCTGTCGGTCTGGACTCCCAATGTCAACATCTTCCGCGACCCGCGCTGGGGCCGTGGGCAGGAGACCTACGGCGAAGATCCCTATCTGACTTCACGCATGGGTGTGTCCGTCGTCAAGGGTTTGCAGGGGCCGCCCGGCACAAAGTACAGGAAACTCCTGGCATGCGCAAAACATTTCGCGGTTCACTCGGGTCCTGAATGGAGCCGGCATACGATCAACCTCAACAATGTCGATCCGCGCGACCTGTGGGAAACATACCTCCCAGCGTTCAAATCGCTGGTGCAGGATGCGGACGTCCGTGAGGTCATGTGTGCCTATCAGCGTTTGGACGATGAACCGTGCTGCGGCAACTCGCGGCTGTTGCAGGAGATCCTTCGCAACGATTGGGGATTCAAGTACCTGGTGGTTTCGGATTGCGGGGCAATTACCGATTTCTACACGAGTCATAAGGTGTCATCGGATGCTCCCCATGCCGCAGCAAAAGGTGTCATTGCCGGAACCGATATCGAGTGCGTCTGGGATGGCTATGCCTACAAGACCTTGCCCGACGCCACGGCAAAAGGCCTGGTGAGTGAGGACGAAATCAATCGGCATCTGCAGAGGGTTCTGGTGGGCCGATTCGACCTGGGTGAGATGGACGATGCGGGATCGGTACCTTGGGCGAGGATCCCCATGTCGGTGGTGAACAATCCGGCGCACAGAAAGCTTGCCCTGGATATGGCCCGTGAAACCATGACGCTGCTTCAGAACAAGGGCAATATCCTTCCGCTGAAGAAATCCATCAAGAAGATCGCTGTTATCGGTCCAAATGCGGCTGACAAGCCTGTGTTGTGGGGGAACTACAATGGAACGCCCGTCAGGACGATAACGATCCTCGATGGCATTACATCAAAGCTCTCGAGCAAGAAGGTTCTCTACGACAAAGGCTGCGATTTGGTCGAGGATAAAGTGACAGAAAGCTATTTCCCGAACTGCGCCATTGAAGGCAAGACAGGTTTCAAGGCGACGTATTGGAACAACAGAGAATTCAATGGTGATGTTGTTGCCACGCAACAAATCGTAAACCCGATCAAACTCACCGCTGCCGGCCAGCACGAATTTGCCTCGGGAGTTCGGCTTGAGAACTTCTCAGCAAAGTATGAGACGGAGTTCAACGCCCCGGCGAGCGAAGAGATCGTGTTCAAGTCCGGAGCCACCGGCCACTTTGAATTGCTGGTCGACGGTAAATCTCTTGCTCGGTACGAAAATTGGAGGACGTTGCCTTCGAGGGTCCCATTCAAGGTCGAAGCGGGGAAGAAGTACAGAATCGAGATCCGCTATGCGCAGTTGAACGACTGGCAGGCAAACATCGAATTCAATTTCGGCAAAGAAGTGGAAGTCGACTACACTGACCTTCTGAAGAAGCTTCGAGGGATTGAAGATGTCGTATTTGTGGGCGGCATTTCGACACTACTCGAAGGCGAAGAAATGCCGGTCTCCTACCCGGGGTTCAAGGGCGGGGACCGGACGGATATCGAGCTGCCTGCGGTCCAGCGGAATTGCCTGAAAGCATTGAAGCAAGCCGGGAAGAAGGTTGTGTTTGTGAATTGCTCCGGTTCGGCGATCGGGTTGGTGCCGGAGACCGAAAGCTGCGACGCAATCCTTCAGGCCTGGTATCCCGGAGAATCCGGCGGTCAGGCGGTCGCGGAGGTTCTGTTCGGCGATTACAATCCGTCCGGGAAGCTGCCGATCACGTTCTACAAGAACATTCAGCAGCTTCCGGATTTCGAAAACTACACGATGATCGGTCGGACCTACCGCTTTATGACCGATCCCCTGTTCCCATTTGGGTTTGGGCTGAGTTACACGACGTTCTCGATCGGGACTGCCCGGGTGAGCGCGCCGGAGATCAAACGCGGGGAGAGCGTTGCGCTGACGATCCCGGTGGCCAATACCGGCAAGCGCGATGGGACCGAGATCGTTCAGGTGTATGTGCGCAAGGTGGACGATACCAACGGTCCACTGAAGACTTTGCGGGGCTTTCAGCGGGTTGCAATTGCCGCCGGCAAGACTCGTCAGGCAACGATCACGCTTCCACCCAGTGCATTCGAGTTCTTCGACAGGCCCAGCGGAATGATGACGCAGACTCCGGGGGCGTATGAGATACTCTACGGATCGAGTTCTGCTCCCAAGGATTTGCAGAACTTGCAGATCAGTGTGCAATGATCGTTTGATCTGCACATTGGAAGAGCTTTCCAGGACTGACCTATTGATGAATCTCCTTTGGAGGCAATTGCGCCAGGGATTGCATTGCCGACCGGAGATGAGGGAAATGTAGTGACAGGGACACCGGAGCATGCTTATGGAACGACACTCCACATTTCTTCTGATTGCTCTCGTCATGATACTGAGCACGGTCGCGAGCATCAATGCGCAGGAGAAGATCGAACGCAAGCAGCGTTTCGACAATGACTGGAAATTCTTCTTGGGAGATTCTCCAACAGGCGCCTCACGGGAGGCGGATGACAGAGATTGGCGGACACTCGATCTGCCGCATGACTGGAGCATCGAAGGAAGCCCGAGTCCGAAAAATCCAACGGGAGGAGGAGGCGGGTACTTCCCTGCGGGCATCGGATGGTATCGAAAGACATTCACCGTTCCCGCTGCATGGAAGGGGAAACGCGTTTCGATCTATTTTGAAGGTGTGTATATGAATTCCGAGGTTTTCCTGAACGGAAAATCTCTTGGTGTCCATCCCTATGGGTATACGGCGTTCAGCTACGACCTGTCTCCCACTCTCGATTTCAATAACGACAATGTCCTGTCTGTACGTGTCGATAATTCACGCCAACCGAATTGTCGCTGGTATAGCGGTTCCGGGATCTATCGCCACGTCTGGCTCCTCGTCACCGACCCCGTCCACGTTGCCAATTGGGGCGTGGGGATCACGACACCCGAAATCTCGAACGAGAGAGCGACCGTTCAGATACGGACGCGGCTGAAAAACGAAACGGACCTGTCGCAGAAGATCATTCTCGATGTACGACTCACGGGCGCAAATGCAGACGGTACAGGATCCGATCAGGTCCAGGTGGACCTCCCGGCCAAAGGGGAAAAGGAGATAGGGCAGAGCATCGCTGTCTCCAAACCTTTGCTGTGGACGCCGGATGCTCCTCATCTCTGCCAGGCAACCGTGCGTGTGCTGAAGGACGGCCATCTGCTTGACGAAACTACAACCACCTTTGGAATTCGATCCGTTCGTTTTTCAGTCGACAAGGGATTTCAGCTCAATGGAAAGAGCGTGAAGATCAACGGCGGCTGCGTCCACCATGATAATGGCTGTCTGGGGGCCGCCGCTTTTGATCGTGCGGAAGAGCGCCGCGTTGAACTCCTGAAGTCGGCGGGATTCAACGCGGTCCGCACTTCGCATAATCCGCCCTCAGAGACGTTCCTTGATGCGTGCGACAGACTCGGCATGATGGTCATGGACGAGGCATTTGATGGCTGGCGGGAGAGCAAGACCCCGTATGACTATGCTCTGTATTTTGACAAATGGTGGCGTCGCGATATTGAAGCCATGGTGCTGCGTGACCGCAATCATCCTTCCATCATGTTCTGGAGCACGGGAAACGAAATCATTGAGAGGAAGAAGCCTGAAGCAGTTGAAACCGCACAGATGCTCGCAGAATGCATCCGGGCGCTTGACCCAACACGTCCCGTAACCTCAGCGATGACCACATGGGACAAAGATTGGGAAATCTTCGACACGCTGTTTGCCGTCCATGATATCGGCGGATACAACTATCAACTCCAGCGTGCACCGTCTGATCATGCGAGGGTCCCCACGCGGGTCATTGTGCAGACCGAATCATTCCCAAGGGATGCCTTCTCGAACTGGAAGATGATGCAGGGCAACAGTTACATCATTGGCGATTTTGTCTGGACGGCGCTCGACTACCTTGGCGAGTCGGGGATCGGCCGGTGGTATTACTCGGGCGATGTCCCGGGGGAGCATTGGGAACGGGATCTGTTTCCCTGGCATGCGGCCTATTGCGGAGACATTGATTTGACCGGATGGAGGAAGCCGATCTCCCACTATCGCGACATCCTCTATAATGGAACGGAGAAGCTCTACCTTGCTGTCCGGGAGCCGAGTGTTGCTCCACGCGAAATCAAGGAGACCCTCTGGTCAGTGTGGCCGACATGGGAAAGCTGGAGCTGGCCGGGGTACGATGGCAAGGAGCTCCTGGTGGAAGTGTATTCAAGGTATCCGAAGGTCCGTCTCTACCTGAACGCGAAACTTGTTGGCGAACAGGCCACGACGGAGGAGCAACAGTTCAAGGCGACGTTCCCGGTCCCCTACGCGCCGGGCGAATTGCGCGCTGTTGGTGTGGTGGATTCGAAGGAAGTGGAATCGGCTGTCTTGCGGACCGCGGGTCCTGCCGCCGAAGTCAGGCTCATCCCGGACAGGACTACGATATCAGCGACGGGACAGGATCTATCGTTTGTCACCGTTGAAGTGACCGATGCCGACGGAACCGTCGACCCGAATGCTCACAACCGGCTTCAGTTCAGTGTCGACGGCCCCGGCGTCATCGCAGCCGTAGGGAATGCGGATATCAAAGATCTTGATTCGTATGTTGGCACGACACGCAAGGCCTGGCACGGTCGGGCACTTGTGGTAATCCGAAGTACAAAGAGAACGGGCACAATTACGCTTGCCGTACGCTCGGCGGGACTTGCTGATGCGCAGACAACCATCAGCGCCGAGAATTCATCATCCGAGAGGTGAACACTTCCATGCAATCCGTCAGGTATACCCCCGTCATATGTCTCGCCGTTGGCGTTCTTGTTGCAGTCTCGACCGCATTCACTGCCGGCGAGCGAGGACCCAGGAAAACGCAATCGTTCGATGCTGGCTGGCGATTTCGGGCCGGAGAGATCGACGGCGCCGAACGACCGCAATACAATGACGCATCGTGGCTCAAAGTCAGCGTACCCCATGACTGGAGCATCGAAGGGCTTGCCCCCTCAACAACGAAAATGGACGAACCCGCTGAAATTCCCGTCGTGAAGGGTGAGTGGAAATTCAGCAAAGGCGACGACCTTCGTTGGAAGGACCCCGCATGGAACGACGTTTCCTGGCAAACGGTAAATCTCCCCTCGACGTGGGAGGAATCCTCGAACTACACAGAAGACAATGTTTTTGGCTGGTTCCGCCGAGAGGTGATTATCCCCGCGGATCTCAAAGGGAAGGATATCTATATCAATGTCGGCAAAATCGACGACGCGGACGAAACCTATTTCAACGGCGTGAAGGTGGGAGGCATGGGGCAATTCCCGCCGCATTACGTCAGTGCCTGGGACATTAAACGTCGATACAAAGTGCCGCATGATCTCGTTCGCTACGGGGCGAAGAACAGCATTGCCGTCCGGGTGTTCGACGGCATCCAGGGAGGCGGCATCTATGATGACGGAGTGACGGTCATTGACGGCATGTTCGAGTCGACGTGCCCGGGGGGAAGCGGCGCCGGATACATCAACGCCGGCACGGGATGGTACCGGAAGGAGTTCACGCTGCCGGGGAATGTTCAGGGCAAACATGTGTTCATCGAGTTCGACGGCGTGTACATGAACAGTGATGTGTGGCTGAATGGTACGCATCTCGGCAACAGGCCGTATGGCTATTCCAGCTTTGAGTATGAACTGACCCCGTACCTGAAATTCGGCGGTCGAACCAATGTCATTGCCGTCCGGGCAAGGGTGCAGCAGCCATGCTCGCGCTGGTACTCGGGCGCCGGGATTTACCGGCATGTGCGTCTCACGATGACGGACCCGGTCCATGTCGCGCATTGGGGAACGTATGTAACAACGCCTGCCGTGTCCGAGCGCGAGGCGACGGTTCGCGTTGAAACGAAGATCCGGAATCAATCGTCATCGACGCAGAAGGTCGAGCTTGACCTCGTTCTCGTGGACGATGCAGGGCGCAAATTCGCAAACGGGACGCTCAGTCAAAAGGTGGAGGGAGATAGCACCGCAATCTTTGAGCAGACCTTGAAATTGCCGAATCCGAGACTCTGGACGCTGGAATCGCCGCGGCTCTACCGCGTTCAAGCCACAGTTCATGTCAATGGTCGTGTCGCAGACGCATTTGTTACACCATTCGGGGTCCGGACGTTCGAATTCACCGTGGACAAGGGGTTCTTTCTGAACGGAAAGCACGTCAATCTGAACGGCGTCTGTCTGCATCATGACCAAGGATGTCTGGGTTCTGCCATCCACAGACGATCGATCGAGCGTCAGCTGGAAATCATGCGAAGCATGGGATGCAACGCCATCCGCACCAGCCACAACCCGCCCGATCCCGAATTGCTGGATCTGTGCGATCGCATGGGATTCCTCGTGATGGACGAAGCCTTCGACGAATGGAAAAGAAACAAAACGATGTTCGGCTATGGCCAGTTCTTTGACGAGTGGAGCGAGAGGGACCTGACGGACATGATCCTTCGCGACAGAAATCATCCCAGCATCGTGATGTGGAGTATTGGCAATGAAATCCCCGAACAGGACAATGCCGATGCATACGACATGGCGAATCGGCTTTCGGATATCTGTCGCAAGAACGATCCGACGCGACCTGTGACTTCGGCCTGCAATAGTCCGGCTGAGGCGGAGAAGAGCGGTTTCTCCAAAGCGCTGGATGTCTTCGGCGTCAACTACAATATGCCCTTCTATGAGAAACTTCGCGGCAAGGCAAAGCTCGTCGCGTCCGAAACGGCTTCGGCGGTAAGCACACGGGGAGAATACAACCTGGTGCAGGTCAACGATTCGCTGACGATAGAGTATCGGCTCAAGAACCAGTGTTCGTCCTATGACGATAGTACTGCTGAATCTACGCTCAGGGCGATCAAGAACTCTCCATGGATTGCCGGGCAATTTGTCTGGACGGGATTCGATTACATCGGTGAACCTTCGCCGTTCCCGTGGCCGTCGGTCAGTTCGTATTTTGGAATCGTCGACCTGTGCGGTTTCCCGAAGGACAGGTTTTACCTGTACCAGAGTCAGTGGACGGACAAGCCCATGGTGCATCTACTTCCGCATTGGAACTGGAAGGGATTTGAAGGCAAAGAGATACCTGTCCGGTGTTACACCAACTGCGAGTCCGTGGAGCTCTTCCTGAATGGAAAATCGCTCGGCGTAAAGAGGGCAAAGGACACGAGGGACCTGCACCTGGAATGGATGGTCCCCTATGCTCCCGGAACGCTGAAAGCCATTGCCCGGAACAACGCAAAGGAGATGTGCACAGACGAAGTCCAAACCACGGGAACGCCCACGAAGATTGTGTTGGTCCCCGACCGGAGGGAGATCGGAGCGGATGGAGAGGACCTTTCGTATGTCACGGTCAAGATCGTGGACAAGGAAGGGCGGGTCTGTCTTGACGCTGACAACACGATAACGTTTGGCCTAAACGGTGAGGGCAGCCTGGCCGGTGTGGGCAACGGCAACGCGATCAGCCACGAGGCATTCAAAGCGCACGAGCGAAAGGCATTCCATGGACTCTGTCTTGCAGTAGTGCAATCATCACGCAAACCTGGGGCAATGAAGCTCTCTGCAGCATCTGTTGGGCTTCAGGCGGGGCAGGTTGTAATTCAAGCAAAGTAAGGAATCTCTGCCCGATGCCTCTTGTATTGCTCTTTGCACCAGGAATTCAAGCCATCCAATTACGTTGTGGTTGCGATCATGCGATGTGATTTCCCGGACAACGGCAAATCTTCGGAACGATGACGCTCGATGGATCCCGGCTCGGAGATGAGCACTGTGTTGCTGTGGAACAACTGGAGGAGGCTTACAATGAAGCAGATACTGTTCCTGCTCGCGTTGGTGGTCCTCATTTCGCCATCAACTACCTATTGCCAGACGCTGATGGATTATGTTCTTGCGCAACGAGGCGATACCCTGGTCTTAAAGAATTATGCAGATATGGGCAATACACCGAACTCTTTGTATGAAGCTCTGCGTCTGGACACGAGCAATGTTCCTGCCGGACGCGTCTATGAGTTGCAGGCAGGCGGATGGTACCCTCTCCAGAATAACCCCTCAACGTCTGCAAAACACGCTACGATGATTGTAGGATCTGATCCTACAATGGTGGTGACCAATATGGATACAGCATCAAGTCCCCCACTGATTTCCGGTTATGCTGCAGGGATCATCTCGAACACTGGTTATATCTCTGCGAATGGTGATATGACTATAAAGAATTGTGCTCTTACGTCCGCCGCACCGGACCTCTCTTTGGGCTGGTCGTTTACTGGTCCAAGTGCTCCCAACCTCCGTCTCGTGTACGACAACTGCTTGTTTGAACATGATCGATGGGTCTTTGTGGCCGTGACGTATGACAACTGCGATATCACCTTGCGAAACTGCTACTTCGTGAATATGAACGGTCAGCCATGCAGGCGAAACGGAGGTCTCTTCGATTGTTTCGCAAATGTGGACACACTGCTTGTTGAGAACTGTACCCACATTAACGCTCAGGGCACCATGTACAGGTTCAGGGGTGGTTACCAATTCAAAAGAATACTTCTCAATCATAACACGTTCGTCGATTGTGCAGGTTCGGTATTCTTGAATAATGGTTATCAAAGCAATGTCAGTCTGACGAACAACCTCTTTGTCAATTGTAATGTCCAGCCGTACCCGGCTATTCATTCCATTGATACGGGCGAACAGGATCCGGATTGGCTGCCCATGGGACTGGTGAATGTGTATCCTGATAGTGCGGATGTGGCAAATCACACACCTCGGAGATTCCTGGTGGATAAGAATCTTCTCTATTGGGATCCCTCCCTGGGCAACGTCGTGGACACGGTCAATCAGTTGAAAGTCAATGGAGTATCCGACTGGCAATCACAAATGATTCTCATGAATTCGCGAACGAAGGCCATGTTTGATGATGATGCGATGTATCCCTTCCTGATCGAAGGCACGACCTATACGGAAAGACCCAGTTTTACTGATCCCAAAGACCTGTTGGGAGCTCGGGTCGGGATTTTGAAAGCACTTGCTGTCGCTATCGTTGATACGAACAGCCCGGATATGCTACCCGAGTGGCGTTTGGTCAATACCGGAACAAGCAAGTATCTCAATCCCGACTGGCCAATTCCGGTTGACCTTTCTTACACCAATGCAACATTAATGACAGGGGCATCGGGTGGTTTCCCCGTTGGTGACGTAAACTGGTTCCCGACGGTAAAGGCTGCATGGCTGGCTCAACGAGATGCAGAATACAGCGCATTCGATAATGCAATGCATCATCCAACCGCTGTGAGCGAACAGGTTGTGCCTGGAGAGTTCACTCTTGGCCAAAACTATCCAAACCCGTTCAATCCGAGCACAACAATTTCGTTCTCCCTCCCTCACGCGGCGAGTGTCAGTCTGAAAGTGTTTGATATGCTCGGGCGCGAGGTGGCGACTCTCGTGAATGGCTATACACCATCAGGCTTACACGAAGTCCAATTCAATGCAACGAATCTTGCTTCGGGAGTCTATGCCTACAGATTCTCAAGCGGGAACTTCACGGCAGTGAAAAAGATGACGGTGGTGAAATAAAGGAGAAGGGATCCATCAAACGAACGCCGGTGGAAGTCCATCTGCACTTCGGCCGGCACAATGAATCTTCACAAACTATTGAAAGGGTTTCTCAAGTGAACAACAGGTTCCTGTGCGCTCTGGTATCACTCTTCGTTGTCTGTGGGAGTGGGTACGCTCAAACGGATCGGACTCCGGATGAGGGCTTCAAACCATCATCCGCCAATCAGCCGGGAAGGCAGTATCCGCAGGTCAACGCTGAAGGTCGGGTCCGCACCAGTATTTCAGCGCCTCAGGCTTTGAAAGTTCAGCTCGATATCGGCGCCGTGAAGTACGATTTGATCAAGGACTCGAATGGTGTCTGGACCGGTGAGTCGAACCCGCAGGACGCAGGGTTCCACTACTACCAGCTCTGGATTGACGGGGCAGCGGTTCCCGATCCGGGAAGCCTGTACTTTTACGGTGCAGGTCGGTGGGGTAGTGGAGTTGAAGTGCCTGCACAGGATCAGGATTTCTATGCCCTCAAGAACGTGCCTCATGGCCAGATCTGCGAGCAACCCTATTTCTCCAAAAGCAACAATGCTATGCGCCGTTGTTTCGTGTACACTCCACCTGGATATGACAAGGAGACCACGACACGGTATCCTGTCCTGTACCTGCAACATGGCGGTGGCGAAGATGAGACGGGCTGGCCCAATCAGGGAAAGACCAATCTCATCATGGATAACCTGATTGCCGAGGGGAAGGCCAGGCCCTTTATCATTGTCATGGACAATGGCAGTTGGCGTATGCCGGAGGGAACTCGCCCGCCGCGGCAAGGCGAGCGTCCTAGCGGCCCCTGGCCGCCGGTGGGATGGGCGGATGGATTCAAGAAAACCCTTCTCGACGACATCATTCCCATAATCGATGCCAACTATCGCACTCTTGCGGATCAACCCCATCGGGCGATGGCCGGACTCTCCATGGGTGGCATGCAGACTCGGGTCATCGCCCTCGCCAATCCCGGGACTTTTTCCTACATCGGCATCTTCAGCGGCGGCTCCATCAGTATGGATGATGTTGCCAAATCTCCCGGTTTCAAAGAAAAGGTCAGACTCGTGTTTGTCAGCTATGGCAGTCGCGAACTGGATAATCGCAAACCTGGCGGTCCCTTTGGTGGAGACCCCAAGGCAACCACAGATTCGCTCAAAGTAGCCGGCATGAATACGCATTTCTATATCTCACCGCTGACGGCTCACGAATGGCAAAGTTGGCGACGCAGCCTTCATGAATTCGCACCACTGTTGTTCAAAGACTAAAGGAGAAAAGCTATGAGACGGCATGTTCTCGCCTTCGTTGTTCTCATGATTATTTCATTGTCGTTGTGTTTGGCGCAGTCGGACCAACCAACAATCAAGGAAGACTTCAAACCCTCCACGCTGAACCAGCCCGGTCAGCTGTACCCGCAGGTCAACTCGCAGGGCTATGTTCGATTACGCGTTGTGGCACCGTTTGCCCAGAGTGTCATCGCGAGTCTTGGCGGAAGGGAAGGGACGAAGCTCACGAAGGCTGCAGACACCACGTGGGTTGGCACGACGGCAAAACCGGAAGACAAGGGGTTTCACTACTACCATCTCACGATTGACGGCGGAGTGTTCAACGATCCGGGCACGTTGAATTTCTATGGCTCTACCCGCTGGGAAAGCGGTGTCGAAGTCCCCGCTCCGGACCAGGACTTCTACGCCCTCAAGGATGTCCCCCACGGGAAGGTCCAGCAGATTCTCTTCCCCTCAAAGAGTACAGGCACCTCTCGCCGGGCATTTGTCTACACTCCACCGGATTACGACAAGGATCAGACGAAGCGATATCCGGTTTTGTACCTCCAGCACGGGTGGGGCGAAGATGAAACCGCGTGGAGTAACCAGGGGCACGCTAATCTGATCATGGACAACCTGATCGCCGAAGGGAAGAGCCAGCCCTTCCTCATTGTCATGACCTATGGCATGACGAATGAAATTCAAGTTCGGCGGTATAAGAAATTTCGACATCAAACCATTCCAGACGGTTCTCGTCGACGAGCTTATCCCTTACGTCGATGCCGACTTCCGTACGCTCGCCGATCAATCCCATCGTGCCATGGCGGGTCTCTCCATGGGCGGAATGGAAACAAAGATGATCACCATGGCCAACCTCGATAAGTTCTCGCAGATCGGGCTTGTTGAGCGGTGGGACATTCTCGATGGATGATGTCAACAAAACCCCGGGTTTCAAGGAGAAGGTGAAGCTGGTCTTCGTGAGCTTTGGCAGCCGCGAACTCGGCGGTAACAGACCAGGGTTCTTCGGCGGCGACCCAAAGGCGAATGCCGAGGCGCTGAAACTCGCCGGCATCAATAGTGTCTTCTATGTTTCGCCGGAAACCGCTCACGAGTTTCTGTCGTGGAGACGTAGCCTTCGAGAATTTGCTCCGCTTTTGTTCAAGGAGTGAACCGGGAGTTCATCATTCGGGGGCAGACGCCTTACACGGACCGCTTCGAGATGACGGATGAATGAGGAATGCGGAATTGGAAATGCATGTGGGATTTCGGAACTCGGAATTTCCAATGCGAGAAAGTGGCAATCCCATCGGCCACAAATAGAAGCCACCTTTGGACAGGCGAGAGAACAATGAAACAGATTCTCTGGTTGGTCGTTTTTCTGCTTCCCTCGTTGTGTTTGGCGCAAGCGGTGCGACAGCATGAGCAGCTGTCCGACAGGGTGACCGTCACCCTGTCGGACGGAACACTCAGCATTTGTCCCTTGACTGACAATGCCGTCAGGATCAAGTTCTCGAAGGATAGTGACGTCCAGGTGCCCGAACTTGTTTTCACTTCAGCGGTTCGAACGCCGGGGTTTGCGGTCTCAGATTCACCATCCAGCCTTAAAGTGCGACTTAAAGGCATGGTTGTCGCTGTTGACAAACAAGACGGCGACCTCTCTTTTGAAGATGGATCGGGAAGATTGTTCCTCAGCGAAAGAGCGGGGACCCGGAAGTTGGTGCCTGATTCTGTAATGGGCGAACCGTGCTTCATGGCGGAACAGAGTTTCGAATCTCCTGCCGACGAATACCTTTTCGGATTGGGGCAATTTCAGGATGGGCAGTTCAATCTACGCAATGTGGTCCGCCGTCTCACGCAGGTGAATTCGCAAATCGCAATTCCTTTTGTCTACTCAAACAAGGGTTATGGACTCCTCTGGCATCAATATGGGCTGACGGACTTCAATCCTGCCGACAATGTCATTCCGTTGAAGAAGCAGGATGGGCCCTCTCCGCAGGGTGACAAGAGTGCTGAAGTTACTACGACGTCCGGGACACAAAAGCTATCGCAAAATCAGTCACTGTATCTCGGCGAATTCAGCGTTCCCGAGGATGGGATGTATTCCATGTTCCTCAATCTCGGCGATATGGACAATCGTCATCTCATCGTCGTCGACGGCACGCCCTGCCTGGACATCAGCAATTTCTGGCTGCCGCCGACTGCCTGCGCCCGTGTGCGTCTTAAGGCTGGGAATCACAGCATTCAGGTGGTCTGCAAGTCAAGCAACACACCGAAGGTATCATGGAAACAAGACGGAGACCTCACCACATTCCGTTCCCCGAATGCAAAGCTGATGGACTACGTCGTGTTCTACGGACCTTCGGCCGACAGCGTGATCGCCACATACAGACACCTCTCGGGGAATGTCCCGATGCTTCCCCGTTGGGCCTATGGCTTCTGGCAGTGTCGTGAACGCTACACCTCAGGCGCAAACCTCGTTGAGACGGTCAGTGAATTCCGCAAAAGAAATATCCCCATGGATGTTATTGTCCAGGACTGGCAATACTGGGGAAAATACGGATGGGGCGTCATGAAGTTCGATGAAACAAACTACCCCAACCCGGCAGCGTTCATCAAAAAGATTCACGATCTGCATGCACACTTCTCCATCTCCGTCTGGGAAAACCTGGACAAGAAGTCCGACATCGGCAAGGAGTATGTCGCGAAGGACCTCTTTATTCCGGGCACACCCTGGGTTGATATGTTGAACCCCAAGGCCCGGGAATTCCACTGGAATGCCCTGAACCAGAACCTCTTCGTCTACGGCGTTGATTCGTGGTGGATGGATGCTACTGAACCCGAGAACGATGCCCTGAAAGGCACGAGGACCTACCTTGGCCTCGGTGATTTCTATCGCCTCACCTACCCGCTGTTTGTCAGCCGGGCAGTGTACGAAGGGCAACGCAAAACGACATCTGACAAACGCGTATGTATCCTCACGCGGTCTGCATTTCTCGGGCAGCAGCGATACGGCACGATCAATTGGTCGGGCGATGTCGGGGGAACGTGGGACTCGTATCGCCGGCAAATCGTGGCCGGCCTCGACTACACAATTACAGGCCTGCCTTATTGGACAACCGACATCGGCGGATTCTTCCGCCCGGGCAAATCGCAGTACACCGACCCACAATACGGAGAACTCCTCACCCGATGGTATCAGTGGGGTGCCTTCAACCCGATCTTCCGCATTCACGGCTACCAAACGGAGACCGAGCCATGGCATTACGGGCAGGAAGTTGAAGGCAACATGCGGAAAATGTTGGGCCTTCGCTATCGTCTCCTCCCGTACATCTATTCGGAAGCATGGCAGGTGACTCGCGAAGGGTCGACGATCATGCGTCCGTTGGTGATGGATTTCCGCGGCGACACATCCGCGCTGAATCAGCGCTATCAGTTTATGTTCGGCAATGCGTTCCTCGTTGCTCCTGTCACCGAACCCAACACCAATGCATGGAGTGTCTATCTGCCCGCGGACGCCTTCTGGTATGATTTCTGGACAGGCAAGCGCTTAGCCGGCGCTCAGACAGTGAACGTGGCCGCGCCTCTTGATGAAATTCCCCTGATGGTCAGGGCAGGGTCCATCATTCCGATGGGCAGGCCTGTCCAGTATGCCGATCAGACTGCCGACGACACCCTGGAGGTGCGCATTTACAGGGGGGCAGATGGGCGGTTCGAGTTGTATGAAGATGAAAACGACGGCTACGGTTATGAAGCGGGACGGTATTCGACTATCGCGTTCAGCTGGAATGACAATACCCGGACTCTTGCGGTTGGTAAGCGACAGGGGAGTTTCCCCGGGATGTTGAAGACACGGGCATTTCGACTCGTCGTTGTGTCGCCGGATCACGGGACAGGCGTCGGAATGACAGCCGCCGCCGACAGGACTGTGAAATACGACGGGAGGGAAGTACGGTCAATAGTGCGATGAGAAGAGAGAGAGCGTGTGGTGCGGTCCCGACGGATCGGCGTGTGCCAGAGATAAGGATTGAAGGATAATACCTCGATGACAATCAGACAAGGTTCTGCCGGCGTGATCGCTGCGAGAACGGCGGAAGTGATCCTGTTATCCCTACTCGCGTGGAGCGCGGGTTTCAGCGAAGTGAGACTGCCGAAACTCGTCTGTGATGGCATGGTGCTGCAGCGGGACGCACCGGTACGGATTTGGGGCTGGGCGTCGGGCGGCGAAAGGGTCACGATCCATTTCGTCGATTCGACTTATACGGCGACCGCAAACAAGAACGGGGAGTGGGACGTGATGCTTGCGAAGTTGAAAGCGGGCGGACCGTACGTTATGCAGATCGATGCAAGCAATTCAATCACCATCAATGATATCGTTATTGGCGATGTCTGGGTCTGTTCCGGGCAGTCAAATATGGGACTCATGCTTGGCTGGCTGGGGAGCGTCTACCACGATGAAATCGAACAGAGTGACAACCCGTTCATCCGCCAGTTCATGGTAGTGCCGGGAACGAGTTTCCAGGGCCGCGAAAAAGACTATAAGTTCGGGAAGTGGCTTCGCGCCAACCCCAAAAATGTGCGCGGCTTCACCGCAGTGGGATACTTCTTCGCGAAATACCTCTACGAGAAATACAAAGTACCGGTCGGACTGATTCATGCGTCCCTGGGTGGGTCATCGACGGAGGCGTGGATCAGCGAGGAATCGATCAAGGAGTTCCCGAAATACTACGAAGACGCAGAGCGATTCAAGGATCCCGGACTCCTGGGAAGGCTCAACAAACTCGATGATGAGAGAGTCGGCAACTGGAACAGACAATTGAAGCAGAACGACCAAGGCTACAAAGACTCCCTGCATAATTGGTGGGACCCTACGCTCACCCTTTCAGGATGGGATACAATGAGCCTCCCCGGCTACTGGGCCGATGCAAAACTCGGCCCGGTCAACGGCGTTGTGTGGTTCAGAAGAACCTTCGCTGTGCCCGCTTCTATGGTCTCCAAACCCGCAACACTCAGGCTCGGAAGGATCGCCGATGCGGATTCCGTTTTCATCAACGGTAAGTTCGTCGGGACGACGGGTTCTCAATATGCGCAGCGGGCCTACAAAGTACCTCCGGATCTCTTGCGACAGGGCGAGAACTCCATCGTCGTTCGTGTCATCAGCTACATTCGTCACGGCGGTTTCGTGCCGGGAAAGCAGTATGATCTCTCTACAGGGAGTGACACCATCGACCTTGAAGGACGCTGGCGCTACCGGCTTGGCGCATCTGCCGAACCCCTCGAAGACCGTCTCTTTACTGGGAAAGATCCCGACGGGCTTTTCAACAATATGATTGCGCCGATGCTTCCGTACACAATCAAAGGCGTTCTCTGGTATCAGGGCGAATCGAACACAAGTCGGGCCTTTGAGCACTTCGATTTTTCAAATTCCTCATCCGCGACTGGAGAAAGAACTGGCACCAGGGCAATTTCCCGTTCATCTACGCCCAGCTGCCGAACTTCGTCGAGGTGAACGTCGAGACGACGAAGTACGATTGGGCGCTCTTTCGCGAGAGCCAGTTGAAAGCCTTGTCCATCCCGGCGAACGGGAATGGCAGTCAGCATCGACATCGGCGAATGGAATGACATTCATCCCGTCGACAAGAAGGATCTTGGCTATCGTTTGGCGCTCGCGGCAGAGAGAGTAGCGTATGGTGAGAAGCACATCGTGTCTTCGGGGCCGGTGTATTCGTCGATGAAGATCCTTGGTTCAACTGTCATCCTGTCATTCAGCAACGCAGGAGGCGGTTTAGTTGCAAAAAATGGGGATACGTTGCGGTGGTTTGAACTCTGTGGCGCTGACAACCAGTATTTCCCCGCACAGGCAAAAATCGTGCATAACACGGTGGTGGTTTGGTCCGATGCGGTGCGCACTCCGGTTGCCGTGCGCTATGCGTGGGCGAACAATCCAGAAGGCGCGAACCTCTTTAATAAGGAAGGTTTGCCCGCTACCCCCTTCAGAACCAGCGAACTCCATTAAGAAAGGAATCATTGTCACAATGAAGAGCATTCTCGTAGCAGCAGTGCTGTTCATGCTCCTGTCATCCACGAACATTTTTGCTCAGAAATTGCAGAGCGACAACGGCGACGGGACGTATACCAATCCAGTGATTCCCGCTGATTTCCCGGACCCCGACGTCATCCGGGTCGACTCCACTTACTACATGGTCAATACGACCATGTTTGTCTTCCCGGGTGTCACAATTCTCAAATCGCGCGATCTTGTGAATTGGGAATACTGCAGCAACGCTGTTCAACGATTCGATTATAGTCCTTGCTATGACCTGCATGGGTGCAACAGGTACGGGCACGGACAATGGGCAACGAGTCTGAAGTATCACAACGGGAAGTTCTACCTGTTGTTTATCACCCTTGACGAAGGCGGATTTCTCTGCACGGCAGAGAAGGCCGAAGGTCCATGGCAGATTCGGAAATTGCCCAAAGGGTTCTACGACCCGGGACTGTTCTTCGACGACGATGGAAGGATCTATGTTGCGCATGGCTACAATAAGATTTTCATCACTGAGCTCGACAAAAACTTCGCTCCGAAAGGACCCGACTCACTCGTCTTCACGGGGGACATCCGCCGGGGACTTGAGGGGACGCACGTCTACAAGATCAGTGGCTTCTACTTTCTCTACTGCACATATGGCGGACTGGACGGTTTCCAGGCCGCGCTACGATCGGACAACATCTACGGACCGTACGAAGAACAGGTGGTCATTCGGGACACCACCCATGGCGTGAACTACGGGATTCACCAGGGCGCGCTGGTGGAAACGCCGATGGGCGAATGGTGGACAATGCTCTTTGTCGACAACGGTCCGCTCGGACGGTTCCCTTCGCTGCAACCAGTCACGTGGAAAGAAGGCTGGCCGATGGTGGGGGTCGACGGGAAGGCCGTCGTCACCTACAAGAACCCGAACGTCGGAAAGACCTCTCCGATCACGGTGCTCCCGACTTCGGACGAGTTCGATAAGCCGGAACTCGGGATGCAATGGGAATGGAACCACAACCCGGTTCCGACGAAGTGGTCGTTGAAGGAGAGACCGGGATATCTCAGGCTCAAAGCGGCAACGGTGGTCGACAGTCTACCCAAAGCACGGAACACGCTCACGCAGAGAATGTTCGCGTATTACTCTGATTCGCTCTTCTCCATCGGTACCACCAAGATGGATTTCAGTCATATGAAGGACGGTGACATTGCCGGGCTTGCCATTTTTGAGGATCCCTACGCCTTCATCGCAGTCAAACGGGTAAACGGGAAGAACTTCATCATCATGGTGAATGATGGCAAGACCATCGATTCCGCGGGAGTAGAGGGATCAACACTCTATTTGCGCGCGAGTGCACTTCATGGATCCGGCGCTGCACCGTATTACGGGGGCAAAACGGTACCCGGTTCAGGCATGGCCTCGTTCTCCTATAGCCTGGATAACCGGTCCTTCGTGAAGATCGGGAATGCTCTTCAAATGAAGTTCAATCTCAGGATCTTCACGGGCAACAAGTTTTGTCTCTTCAATTACGCTTCTCTGAGCACAGGCGGCTATGTCGATTTCGATTGGTTCAGGACGAGTAGTGCCCACTAAGCTACGGATCGTAGCTCAAGACCTTGGAGTTGGTCCGGGCAGTCTCCTGTGGCCGCGCCCTGGCCGGTTTCTGCGTGCTGCTGCTCTGCGGAAATACCCATCACTCGAGGTGAACTAATGAAGCGAACAATTGGTCCACGAACCTTGTTGATTCTCGTTCTCTGCGCTGCAACCTCTCCGGTCTCTGCCAAACCCTCCGGATCCGGGTCGGCCAGGATCACGGTGGACGTCGGGAAGCCGGGACACAAGATCTCCCCGACGCTCTTCGGGATCTTCTTTGAAGACATCAACCTTTCCGCGGATGGCGGCATTTACCCGGAGCTGGTCCGCAATCGTTCCTTTGAGGATGCAGACACGCTCCAAAACTGGAAATTTGAAATCCTCGACGGAAAGAGCGTAGCAACAATCTGGAGCGCTGATGCGCGCACCAGGCCGCCGACACCGTCGCTCAACCCCTTCAACCGCAAATCCCTCTGTGTAAAAGCGGGGGGGATGTTTCGATTGGAAAATGAAGGCTACTGGGGGATGAATATTGTCCAAGGCGATCGCTATACGTTTCGATTGGCCGCGCGAACATCTGACGGGTTCAACGCCCCCCTCACTGTGCGGATCATGAACTCCAAGGGTGAAGCGCTCGCCTCGGGCGAAATCAAGGGCCCCGGCTCCGCTTGGGAATATTCCTCGGCGAAACTGACGGCTTCCGGGAGCGACCCCAAGGCACATCTGGAGATCTCCGGAAAAGGAAACGGCACGTTGTATCTGGACATGGTCTCCCTGATGCCCGAGCACACGTGGAAGAGCCATGGATTGCGCATCGATCTCGCTGAGGCCCTCGATGCGCTTCACCCGACATTCATGCGTTTCCCCGGCGGATCATGGGTGGATGGTGACGACCTTGCCCACATGTATCAGTGGAAGAACACCATCGGGACTATCGACACCCGCACGCCATTATGGAACCTCTGGGGCTATAATGCGACCCATGGTCTTGGCTACCACGAATATTTGCAGATGGCGGAAGATTTGGGTGCCGAACCCCTCTTTTGTATCAACGCGGGCATATCCATGCGGGATGTCATACCCCTCGACAAAATGGGGCAATGGGTGCAGGATGCGTTGGACGCAATTGAATATGCCAATGGCCCGGTGAATTCCGTGTGGGGCAGTTTGCGTGCAAAGAACGGTCATCCCCAGCCCTTCAATCTTAAATATGTTGAAATAGGGAATGAAAATGGCCAGGCCCCGTATGCCGAGCGCTGGGCACTGATGGCGAACGCCATTCATGCAACGTATCCGAACATCGTGCTCGTCGCGAATGAATGGGCAGGAGGCCATCCGCACGATCCGGCGCCGGAGATTGTGGATGAACACTATTATAGCAATCCCGAATGGTTCATCTGGAATGCAAACAAATACGACGGCTACGATCGGAAAGGCCCAAAGATCTTCATCGGCGAATATGCGGTAACGGAAAACACTGGGAACGGAAACCTGCGGGGCGCAATTGGCGAAGCTGCGTGGATGACCGGCATGGAGCGGAATTCTGATGTGGTCGTGATGGGGTCGTACGCCCCGCTCTTCTGCAACGTGAATCACAAAGCATGGCCGGTCAATCTGATTAACTTCGACAGCGATCGGTGGTTCGGTCTGCCGAGCTACTACGTCCAGGAAATGTTCGCGAAGAACCAGGGTACGGTGAACTTGCCTGTGACGATTGAGGGCGCCGCGACAATCACAGCGCCGTATTCGTCGGGGCGGATCGGTCTCGGGACATGGAATAATGCGGCAGAGTTCAAGGACCTCAAAGTTGTCTCACCTGAGGGGACAGTCCTGTTCCAATCGGACTTCTCTAAGAACATTGATGATTGGGCGAAGATCGGGAGAGGCGAATGGTCTGTTCAGGATGGTGTCCTGAGGCAAACGTCAATGTCCCCCGGGGTTACTGCTTTTATCGGGGATACCACGTGGACAGACTACACCATAACGTTGAAGGCTCAAAAGCTTTCCGGGGAAAATGGTTTCCAGATCTACTTCCATAATCGGGGCAGGCGTGAACGGGTCCGTTGGGATCTCGGCGGTTATGGGAATTCGGTTGATCTTATGGAAATTGGTGTCACCTCGGCTAGCATCAATGCCACAATCGAGACCGGACGGTGGTATGACATCAAGATTGAAATCCGGGGCAACACGGTAAAGGGGTATCTCGACGGCAAGCTCCTCCAGGAGGTCGGCGATACTCGTGCAAATGTCAAGAGTCTTTGTGCCAGTGCATCCCGTGACGACAAAACAGGCGACATCATCCTGAAAGTGGTGAACACTGCCCCTGAACCTGCTGCCGCGCAGATCGACCTGAAGGGCGCCGGAACGCTTTCGGGGAACGGCAAAGCCATCGTGCTCACGTCGGGGTCGCCTTTGGATGAAAATACGCTGGCCGAGCCGACGAAGGTGTCGCCGAGGACCGAGAACGTGCAATTCTCCGGGACATCGCTGGTGCGTGCGTTTCCTGGCAATTCGCTCACGGTTTTCCGGCTCCCCACCACATCATCACACCTGAAGTGAAGAGCAATGAGACGTTCGCAGGTTCAGTCCGTCTTGTCGATTCTTGTTCTGCCCGGTATGATGCCGCGTGCGGATGCCCAATCGGATGTCATTGGGTGTGCAAGTATCACGGCGGCATAGCTGCTTGTCCCGACGAATGGATCGAGGTCGTCAATTCACAAAAAGGCAAATATCCATGACACACATACGTATCCTCTTTCTATTCCTGCTCATTACAGCGGCCGTTGGCAAAACCTCAGCGCAGACTCCGAAGCAGGTTTTTCAACCCACCTTTGAATCGTTGGAAAAGGCGAACCCCGTCCCCGAGTGGTTCAAAGATGCCAAGTTCGGCATCTATTTCCATTGGGGAGTGTACTCTGTTCCGGCATTTGCGAACGAATGGTATCCTCGCAACATCTATCTGAAGGGATCTCCGGAAAATATGCACCATTCAGAGGTGTATGGCGAAGTGTCTCAGTGGCCATACAACAACTTCATTACAGGTGCAAAGGACAAGCAGGGGAATTTTGTGCAGTTTGCTCCCAAACTCAAGTCGGAAGGCGGCAAATTCGATCCTGAAGAATGGGCGCAGCTGTTTGCCGATGCAGGAGCCAAATTCGCCGGACCGGTGGCTGAACACCACGATGGCTTTTCGATGTGGGCAAGCAAAGTGAATCCTTGGAACGCGAAAGACATGGGACCGAAACTTGATTTGGTGGGATTGTTGACTGAGGCCATTCGCAAACATGACATGCGAATAATCCTCTCCATGCATCATGCATATAATATCACCGGATATTATGAATATGTGCCCAAGACAGACGATCCAAAGCTCCAGAAGCTTTTCGGGCAACAAGGAAAAGAGAACAATGAAGCGTACTGGCTCGCAAAGCTTAAAGAAATAATAGACAACTACAAGCCCGATATCATCTACCAGGATTTCAACCTGCATGTCATTTCTCAGTCTGTTCTTCTGGAGTTTTTGTCCTACTACTACAACAAAGCCGCAGAATGGAACCAAGAAGTGGTGGCCACTTTCAAGGATGGTCTGAATAAAAAGTGCGCTGTGCTGGACTATGAGCGTGGAGGTCCGCCCGATATTACCGACAATTACTGGCTGACCGATGATGCCATCAGTTCCTCCAGTTGGTGCTACACTGAAGGAATTGGATACTATTCGAAACAACAAATTCTCCATGCGTTTATCGATCGGATAAGCAAAAACGGGAATATGCTTCTCAATATTTCTCCAAAACCAGATGGCACCATCCCTCAAGAACAGAAGGATGTGCTGCTATCCATGGGCGCATGGCTGAAGAAATATGGTGAAGCCATTTATGCAACGCGTGCGTGGGAAGTATATGGAGAAGGTCCGACGAAAATGGGAGCTGCGTACGGCGTCATGACAGCTCCGACTGCCGGAACAGCCAGGGATGTCCGCTTTACCAGGTCGAAAGATAACACGACACTGTACGCCATGTTGCTCGGTTGGGAAAAAGGGGAGAGAGAAATCAATCTTATGACACTGTCCTCCGACCGAATCGATCTCAAGAACTTGAAATCGGTCGAACTCATCAATGGTGAAGCGAAGACATACCTGCCACTCACGTTCAAACAAGATTCAGCAGGGCTCCACGTCAATCTTCCCGAACGCCCAATTGAAGAGTTGGCGTATGTTCTTAAGATGAGCTTCGGTGGTAGAATTCCAACAATTGACAAGTATGCAGACCTCAATTGCTCTCCACATTATGTTCTCGTTGCTGGCGACAACACGGGCAGTTTTGTCCTTGGTTCAGACTTGACACTGACCGGGAGGAGGAAAGACCTGACAAACCAGTGGAAACTAGAATCTGCAGGGAGAGGATTTTATAGAATCCTGAACCGCGTCCATGAAGATATGGCATTCGAGTGCGGTGCGACGAGTCATGAGCCGCTCATTGCAAAGGTGACCGGAAAAGCCAATCAGTTATGGAACATTCAGAGTGCACGTAGTGGGCTATACACAATCACCAGTAAACAGTTTCCCCATGTCATGTTGGCCATCAATACTCCAATTGCCGAAGGGAGAAAAGTTGGGTCCCTCGATCCGGAAAGCGGTGCTTCATTCAGTTGGGCACTCCTCGAAGTTTGTGAGATAAAACAGGAGGCCTTCAAACCTCATACTATTCCGGGGATCATTGAGGCTGAGGACTTTGACACCGGCTGTCCCGGGGATGCGTACTACGACAAAGACGGTACGAATGAAGGCGGACAGTATCGCCCCAACGAAGGCGTGGATATTGAAAAATGTTCTGCGGGCGGTTACAATGTCGGTTGGACCCATGCCGGAGAATGGATGGCATATACGGTTACCGTAGACAAATCCGCAACGTACCAGGTTTCGATGTCCGTTGCTTCAACGTATGATACAGCGAAGCTCCATCTCGAAAGTGATGGCGTAGACATAACGGGGGTGGTTTCAATCCCCAGGACAAAAGGATTTCAAAAGTGGGAGGTTGTTGAACATAGCGTACACCTTGATGCCGGTCGACATGTGCTCAAACTGGTTGTTGACGGTGACTATTTCAACATTGACAAAATGATTTTTGAAGAGAGACGATGAGGAATGAGACATCTGAGGTGAATCTGACAGTATCGTATTGCGGCCAGTCCTCGTGGGTGTAGACAAGTCACTCCTTTCATTACAAACCATCGGATAATCGCCATGAAGAAGCTCCTTCTGTTGCTGTTCTTTGTGCTTCCTGTCCCGTTGTCTTCTCAGACGGCAACGATCAAGATCGATGTTGACCGGACCATTGGGCAGATTGATCCGAAGATCTACGGTGTCTTTATGGAGCCGATCCATTTCAACGGCAGGAGGATGGGACTTCCGGACACCGCCGACTTCAACACCGTGTATGGCAATCTCTACGATCCGTCCTCGCCGCTGGCAGACGCGGACGGATTCCGGAAAGACTATATTGCTGCGGGGAAAGAACTGCAGGTCACCAATATGCGTTGGCCGGGCGGGAATTTTGTGATGGCGTATGACTGGCAGGATGGCGTCGGGCCGAAGAACCAGCGCCCGGTCCGCATCAACCTTGCGTGGGGAGGACTCGACAACAATCATGTGGGCACCGATGAGTGGATTGCGCTCAACAAATCGCTCGGGAGCGAGAACATTGTTTGTGTGAACCTCGGTCTCGCCACAATCAAAGACGCATGCGGCTGGGTGGAGTATTGCAACTACAAGAAGGGGACATACTGGTCCGACATCCGCATCAAGAACGGTCACGAACAGCCGTACGGAGTGAAGATCTGGGATCTCGGCAATGAGGTGGACGGAGCGCCGTGGGAACTCGGCCATAAGGATGCAGACGACTATGTCAAGATCGCGCGGGAAGCGGCCAAGGCGATGCGGTCCGTGGACCACAGCATCCAGTTCGTCGCATCCGGGTCGTCGTACTACGAGAGCACCGGCCAGTGGGTTGAGTGGAACCGGAAAGTCCTCACCGGGCTCGGCGACATGATCGACTACCTCTCCATTCACCGCTACTGGGAACCCTCACCCAAGTACTATGAGTTCATCGGCGCGAGCGCGATGGACTTTGAAGAGAAGATCACTACGGCAGCTGCAGAAATTGAAGCCGTCAGGACCATGAAAGACTTCCGAAACCCGATCTATGTTTCCGTGGACGAGTGGGGAACGTTCGGGAGGAATTTCTTGTCCGTCCTGCCGATCGCCGAATGTTTCAACTCGTTCATTCGTCATGCGGACGTCGTGAAAATGGGCAACTTCACCATGTTCACCGGCTTGCTCGCAAGTGACCGGGAGAAGGGGACGTACAAGTCGCCCCTGTTTGAGACGTTCAAACTCTTCTCGACCAACTGTCGCGGGAATTCCATTGACACGTACGTGGCATGCGATACGTTCAATACCGACAAATACAAGGGCATTCCGTATCTCGACGTCACGTCAGTGTATTCGAAAGAGACGAAAACCGTCTACATCAATGTTGTCAACAGGCACAAGGACAAAGCCATTACCGCTGAAATCAGGAACAGCGCGGGTGCATTTTCTGGGAAAGCACAGACCAGTCTCATGGACGCTGCGTCACTCGAAGAGCCGTTTACCATCGACAAGCAGGATCAATACAAACCAGTGATCAAAGAGATCAAGGTTGATGGCAATAAAGTCAGCTGTTCATTCCCGCCGCACTCGTTTACTCAGATTAAGGTCAAAGTCGACTGAACAGAAATCTGGACGACTAGCGTCGCACGCCGTGGGCACTGACCGAGCAGTGCCCAAGGGGTGAGGAATCAATCGCGATTTGGAGATGACCAGGATGACAAAGGAATCTTTCCGACGGGCGGAATGCCATGCGTTGAAAATTGTTCTGTTCATCGCTCTCCTGACGCTGCCGTTCGTCAATGCCGCATCGCAAAGCAGAATCGAGAAATGGCGTCTGTTTGAGACAACAGTTCAAGGGACCGACAAAGGGAACCCGTTTACCGAAGTCCAGGTCGGCGCGGTATTTACGAATGGAAAAGTCAAGAAGACGGTCCAAGGATTCTATGACGGCGACGGTCTTTATCGGATACGTTTCATGCCGAATGAACTCGGAGTGTGGAGCTATAAAACGTTCACCAACACACCGTCCTTGCGGAGTACGAACGGGAGTTTTGAGTGTATCGCACCCACAGGGAATAATCATGGACCTGTCGTCGTCAAGGATACGTTCTTTTTCGCCTACGCAGACGGAAAACCGCACTATTCTTTTGGAACTACATGTTATGCCTGGGTGCATCAAGGGGATTCTCTGGCCCAACAAACGCTTCGGACGTTGGCAAAGGGCTATTTCAACAAGATCCGCATGTGCATTTTCCCGAAGGACTACAACTGGAACAAGAATGAGCCTTCGCTTTACCCATTTGAAGGAAAACCATTGACCGACTGGGATTACACGCGATTGAATCCGGCGTATTTCCGAAATATCGAAAAGCGGATCGCTCAGTTGGATTCATTGGGGATTGAAGCGGATTTGATCGTCTTTCATCCGTACGATCGTTGGGGATTCAGTACGATGGACAGAAAAACGGATGATTTGTACATCAACTATATAATAGCGCGCTTTGCGGCGTTCAAAAATGTCTGGTGGAGCATGGCCAACGAATATGATTTCATGAAAGGGAAGACATTGGAGGATTGGGATCATTACATAAAACTGTTTGCAGAGAAGGATCCGTACAACCACCTCCGCAGCATCCACAATGGCGCCGTTTGGTATGATCACGCGAACCCGCTGTTAACGCATGCCAGTATTCAGAACGAAGAAACCTCCAGGGCAAAAGAAATCAGGTTGAAATACAGAAAGCCCGTGATGTTCGATGAATGCCGGTATGAGGGCAATATTCCCCTGTCGTGGGGAAACCTGACGGCCGAAGAAATGGTCAACAAGTTCTGGCGGGGAGTAACGAATGGCGGATTTGTCGGACACGGGGAGACGTATGTCACCGAACATCCTGCGAAGTGGCCACAAGAATCAAACGACGTTCTCTGGTGGTCAAAAGGCGGGATCTTAAGAGGGAAGAGTCCGGAACGCATAAAGTTTCTAAGACAAATCGTTGAATCATCGCCGGGATTCCTCCAGCCTGCCGCGATCTTCGAATGGTGGATGCCATTTTCAGCGGTAGGGTACAACGATGAGTACTATCTGGTCTACTACAATATGGATCAACCGCGCAGCGTGATTCTCAACCTGCCGGAACACTCAACGTATGACATTGAAGTTATCGATGCCTGGGACATGACCATCACACCCATTGAAGGCCAGTTTAGCGGCACATCGCTCGTGCAGATGCCGCAGAAGCCGTTTAGCGGATTGCGCATTACGAAGAGACATTGATGTGAATGAAGCTCGTTTCAGAACTCCGATCGTGGGCACTTGCTCCAGAGACGATCGAGTTCTGCGGCTGTCGTTCACACGTGAATTCTGAAACGTGTCCATCCATGGCAAACAAAGGTGAAAGCATGAAACCGTTCTTCTTGTTCGTCGCTGTATTGTTTGCGTTGAGTTACTGTGCTCATGCCCAGACTTTTGTCAAATATGCCCCGCAGGGATTCGACTCGGTTCGCGTCGGGGAACCGCATGGGACGATCGATACGATCCATTACGCGTCAAAGACGGTCGGGACGACACGAAAAGCTCTCATCTATACCCCGCCGGGATTCTCCAGGAGCAGGAAATACCCCGTGCTGTATCTCCTCCATGGTATCGGGGGCGATGAAAAGGAATGGCTCAATGGCGGTCACCCCCAGGTGATCCTGGACAATCTCTACGCGGAGAAGAAAATTGAACCGATGATCGTCGTCATGCCCAACGGCCGCGCGATGAAAGATGATCGTGCGGTGGGGAATATCTTCGACAGCGTCAAAGTGCAGGCATTTGCGACGTTTGAACGGGACTTGATCGACGATCTGATTCCCTTTATTGAAGAGACCTATCCGGTCGAGAAGGACCGGGAACATCGGGCAATTGCAGGACTGTCCATGGGCGGCGGACAGTCGTTGAATTTTGGGCTCGGCAATCTCGATGAATTCGCATGGATCGGAGGATTCTCGTCTGCACCCAACACGAAACCACCTGAACAATTATTGCCTAATCCCGACGAAGCAAAGAAGAAGCTGAAATTGCTCTGGATTTCCTGCGGCGACGATGACGGCCTGATCACGTTCAGTCAGCGCACGCACGAATACCTGGACGCGAACAATGTGCCCCACATCTTCTACGTCGAACCCGGTGTCCACGACTTCAAAGTCTGGAAGAACGATCTCTACATGTTCACCCAGCTGATCTTCAAGCCTGTCGATGTTTCAACATTTCCTCAGTACAGTGTCGTGGGTTTGCCGGCATCGACAAACGTACGGGGGGCGAAGTATCCGCGCATTCTCCCCGACCACAGGGTGATCTTCCAGACCAATGCACCCGCCGCAAAAAAGGTGCAGATCGATCTTGGGAAATTGTATGATATGAAGAGAGACACTCTGGGAGTGTGGAGGGTCACCACCGATCCTCAGAGTATCGGATTCCACTATTATTCGCTGGTCATCGATAGTTTGGCCGTTGCAGATCCGGCCAGCCAGACGTTCTACGGCATGGGCCGTATGGCGAGCGGAATAGAAATCCCGTTCGAAGGGGATGACTTCTACGCCATCAAGGATGTCCCTCACGGCGAGATTCGGTGCGTTCCCTACTTCTCCACGGTCCTCAACAGGTGGCGGCAGGTGTTTGTGTACACCCCTCCTGGTTATGATCGTACCCCAAGCGAAAAGTACCCCGTCCTCTACATCCTGCATGGAGGCGGCGAAGACGAAACAGGGTGGGCAAGCCAGGGCAGGACAAATGAGATTCTTGATAACCTCATCGCCGCCGGGAAGGCAAAACCGATGCTTGTCGTCATGCCCGATGGGAACGTCGGGGCCCCCGGCTTCGGCAGTTTCGGGGAAAATACTCTGAGGATGTTTGAGGCGGAGATGAAACAGTGCGTCATCCCGCTCGTCGAGAAGACGTTCCGTGCGGAGACGGATGCAAAGAACCGTGCGCTCGCAGGTCTCTCGATGGGAGGTCTCCAAACGCTGTATGTGGGAATGAAGAACACCGAATTGTTCTCATCGTTGGGCGTGTTCAGTTCCGGCTGGATTCTGCCGATGCTGAGCACTGTCGCAGATGCGCAATATGCCTTCATCAAAAAGAATGATGAGAAGATTCGAGGGAACCTGAAGCTTCTCTGGATTGGCATCGGAGGACAGGAAGACATCGCGTACAAGAATTGTCAGGTCATGCGGTCGAAATTCGATGAGCTGAAGATCTCGTACATCTTCAACGATTATCCCGGAGGCCACACCTGGCCGGTGTGGAGACACAATCTGTATGACTTTGCACCGCTGCTGTTCAGATGACGGATGCCTTGCCAGACAAGCGAACGCCGTCTCTTATTGCAGGATTACGTATCAGGCTCGTATGATATAATTGCAGAGGCACAAAGCATGACAGCACCTCTTTGCCGCGCAGCATTGATCTCCATTCTCGTGATCAGTGGCGCATCTGCACAGGAAAGACTCTATCAGAACACCTTTCCTCTGGCGGACGTAGCTCTCCTCGACAGCCCATTCAGGCATGCCCGCGACCTGAACATCCAGGTCCTGTTGAAATATGACGTCGACCGATTGCTGGCGCCGTACCGAAAGGAGGCAGGACTTTCGCCCAAAGCGGCGAGCTATTCAAATTGGGAGGGACTTGACGGTCACATCGCCGGGCATTATCTGTCGGCCCTCGCCATGAACGTTGCGGCCACGCAAAACGCTGAATGCAAGCGACGCATGGAGTACATGCTATCGGAGCTCAAGGCGTGTCAGGAGGCAAATGCTCTCCACAACCCCGATTGGGGCACTGGCTATGTCGGTGGAGTGCCCAAGAGTAAGGCTGTGTGGTCTACCCTGAAGAACGGTAATTTCGAAGCATACCGTGCGGCATGGGTCCCATGGTACAATGTCCACAAGATGTACGCCGGGCTACGAGACGCATGGCTCTACGCCGGAAACGAGGATGCGAAGAATATGTTTCTGACATTCTGCGACTGGGGCATTGCCATCACAGCGGGGTTGTCCGACTCACTAATGCAGTCAATGCTCGCTACGGAACATGGCGGTATGGCCGAGATCTTCGCCGATGCCTTTCAGATGACGGGCGATGCAAAGTACGCAACCGCTGCACGGCGCTTTTCGCACAGAATGTTGCTCGATCCTATGGCGGCGGGTCATGACAATCTCGACAACAAGCATGCGAATACACAGATCCCGAAAGTCATCGGTTTCGCGCGCATTGCAGAACTTACAAATGACGAACAGTATGCGAGGGCCAGCAGGTTCTTTTGGAAGACGGTGACGCAAAATCGCACTCTGGTATTCGGAGGGAACAGCCGAAGAGAGTTCTTTCCGAGCGCCGCGGCTTGCGAGGACTATGTCAACGACGTCGAGGGACCCGAGTCGTGCAATTCGTACAATATGCTGAAGTTGACGGAGGATTTGTACAGGGCGAACCCTGAGGCGCGCTATGTCGATTACTACGAAAGAACCCTCTACAACCACATCCTGTCAACGCAGAATCCGGTGCACGGCGGTTACGTCTATTTCACCCCGGTTCGTCCCCGACACTACCGCGTGTATTCAGCCCCAAACGAAGCAATGTGGTGCTGTGTCGGGAGTGGAATGGAGAACCATGGTAAATACAATGAGTTTATCTACACGCATCAACACGACTCGTTGTTCTTGAACCTCTTTATTCCGTCGGAACTCCACTGGAGAGAAAAGGGAGTGACGATGCGGCAGGAGACCAAATTCCCGTTTGAAGAGAAGACCAAACTGGTTGTGACGCAGGGGTCTTCGCACTTTGCGCTTATGGTTCGGTATCCCGCATGGGTGAAAGACGGCGACCTGAGCGTTTCCGTCAACGGACACGCGATACCGTGTTCCGCGCATCCGTCGTCGTTTGTGTCCGTTGACCGATTATGGACGACTGGCGACACTGTTGAGATTACGCTGCCAATGCACAATGCCATCGAACATTTGCCGAATGTGCCGGCGTATATTGCGTTCCTCCACGGCCCGATTGTGCTCGCCGCAAGAGCGGGAACAGAGGATCTCGCAGGTCTGGTTGCCGACGACAGTCGATGGGGACAGATCCCCAGCGGAAAGAAACTTCCGATCGACAAGGCGCCCATCATCCTTGCCGACAAAATTGCGACCATCCCCAGTGACCTCAATCCGGTACCAGACAAGCCGTTGACCTTCACAGCTCCCGCGCTCGAGATGGTCAACCCGATAAACGTCGTGTTCGAGCCATTCTACCAGATCCACGATTCACGCTATATGATGTATTGGATGGCACTCACAAAGGCGGAGTATAGAACATACATAGACTCTCTGGCAAAGGTGGAAAAAGAAAAGCTGGTACTCGAGGCAAGGACCATCGACGTTGTTGCACCGGGCGAGCAGCAACCCGAAGTCGATCACGCGTTACTGAGTTCAAATTCCAATACCGGTACGAACTTCGATGAATTCTGGCGTGATGCCGGGAACGGGGGTTATTTCAGCTACAAGTTGGCGACACATGGCGAAACCGATGTGAGCTTGATAGTGCGCTACTGGGGAAATGAATGGGGCAACCGGAAGTTCGACATTCTCGTCGATGATGCCAAATTGCTTACAGAAGATAACACGGGAAAGTGGTCTCAGTCGAAGTTCCAGGACATCACGTATGAGATTCCAGCGTCGATGGTCAAAGGAAAAGATCACATTCGATTGAAGTTCCAGTCGCTGCCAGGCAGCACCGCAGGTGCGGTGTACGCCATTCGGTTGGTACGAATGAAAGACACCACAGAAATCAATTGAGGATTCTTCTGTTCGACCACCTTTCATTTCCGGAGAATCGCGATGGATTTTCCGCAGTTCCTGTCATTCACGCTTACGAACTCCTGCAACCTCCGATGCCGCATGTGCGGTCAATGGAGCGACGAAGGATACGTGCGAAATCATGCGGTTGACATGCGATCGCGAATGAAACTGGGAGACTGGAAGCGGTTGGTCGATGAGGCAGCGCGTCACAAAATCCGCTTCGTCCTCATCAGAGGAGGGGAGCCTTTTCTCTTCGGTGGAATCATCGACCTGCTTCGGTATGTCAACAGCAAGGGAATCTTTCTTTCCGTTGATACCAATGGAACACTTCTTGAGCGCTTTGCCGACGACCTCAGCAAGATCAGCCGAATGCACATAACGTTCTCAGTGGACGGCCCGGAAGACGTTCACGATAGCGTACGCGGAATCAAAGGGAGCTTTGCGAAGATCCGGGAGAACATCGCGTTGCTGCAATCACTTGAGAAGAATTATGGCAATACCATCAGCAAGAGCATTTGTTTCACGATCAGCAATGACAACTATGCATCCGTAGGGGCCATGGCAGACGTCGCGCGAACCTTGTCGATTTCTTCTGTGAACATTGTTCCATACTACCACTTTTCAAACGCCATCGGGCAGCAATATGAGAGGGACCTGCAAGACAATTTCCAATGTACGCCGTTCTCGTGGAGAGGATTCCACCGCGAGAACTCCGGAGTTGAGTTTGGCAGATTCAGCCTGGAATTGAGGGCCTACCTCGGAAGCCTGGACGGCATTCAGAATTTCCCGTATATGCCTTTTACTGAAGATGAGTATCGGACGTGGTTTGCGGATCAGAGCACCCTGGTTGGGTCGCCTACATGTTTCAATGTCGAAAGATTGCTTGATGTCCAGCCGAACGGAGAAGCGAACTTCTGCGTCGATTTTCCCGACTATTCCATCGGAAGCGTCCTGGATGCCAGCATCGAGGAAATCTGGAACAGCCCGAGGGCAATGCGATTCCGCACGTACCGGCGTGAGAAGCCATTGTCGGTGTGCTATCGTTGCGGTGCAAAGTATATTTCCGAAATCCGGGAATAGCCACGCGACTTTGTAGACGGGCGCCTAAACGCTCGATGGTCTCTCGCAGGGTCTGCCCGCTGTTTCATAGTCTTGACTTGCATCGAAGAGAACGTGAATTCTGTCTCAACTCCCGACAATTGAATCTCGGGTGGCCCATCTATTCTACTCTTATGAGGAACACCTTGATGCTCGGCCAGAGTGCCATAGTCGGTCTGTGTCTGATCGTATCGGTTGGGTTTGCACAACAAAGCAATCGATTGGAACTCGGACGTCTTCAGACGGGTGAGGCAGTGTCGTTTGTTCGCGACGCAGGCGGCGGGTGGGGAATCGAAATCTCCGGCGGGAACGCCCCGCGGCTCGCACAACAGAAGCCCGCGAAGATTGAAATCTTTCAATCGGAGAAAGACGTTCGCGAGATCGCGGCCGGGTACACGACGGTCCGGCAATCCGATTCGGAAGTCGAAGCCCGCGCCGAACTCGACTTTGGCGATAGCGTCGTGTTCCGTCTCCTCGACCGCTGGAGCCTGAAGGGAGCCGTGCTCTCGGTGGGCAGAACGGTGGAAGTGGCGGGGAATGCTCCAGGGGGTTTCAACTCATCGGTCGTGTTCACGGTCGATTCGTCCGTGCACTGGTCTGACGTGAATTGCCTGGCGCCGAGCGTATTGTACGGCGACCCGACATACGATGGCGATCGCTCGCCCGGCGGGACGTTGAACTACGCGGCGCGGCGTTTCATCCTGCGCGAGGATATGCTTCCGGCTCCCCTGTTCGCGCTCTCGTTTAGCAATGGCTGCTCGGTCGCCATGCTCGATCCTTCGCCGAATGGAGAATCGACAGTCGATGAAACCAGGCTCAGGAAAGAGGTGATGACCGATGGCCGATTTCAGTTCGGTGCCCTCGGGGCATGGCAGGCACGCGGGGCACCAATCGAGTTCGGGTTTCAGTTTCCCGGCTCGATGAGCATGTACCCGTTCGGCCCGAATGCGCCGAAAGAAGCGAAGTGGTTTCGACGTTTTCATCCGATCGCTCAGGGATTTACTCACAGCTACGAAGTGCGTTTCCGGTTTGGCGCCAACGAGTCGTTTCGAAGCGTGACGCGGAATGCCTGGCGTTGGGCATGGAGCACGTTGAGGCCCGCGGTCACCCTGATCGACGTCGAACAAATGCGTCGTGTCCTGACCGATCACCTGGCAGCCCAGGCCGCCACCATTGACGGGCGCGCGGCCATTCCTTTTGCGGTCGCCACGTACGATACGAATCATCTTCAATGGAATTGGACGATGGCGGCGATGGGCTTCGTAAGCAAGAATATCGAGTGCGCTGACCAATTGCTGCGCGAGGGAGACCGTGATAGTACGGCCCGTGGGCAAACGATGCGCAAACTTGGCCTGTCGATTATATCGTCGATGATCAAAGCGCTTTCGAAGGTGCCGCTCGAAGCAACCGGCTACGATCTTGCGACTGGAAAACCCTGGGACCACATCTGGCTTGCCCCATGGCTGCGGAACGCCACCGAGGACATGCGCGTGCTGATGCGCGCGTACCGGCGCGAGCGCGCCCTCGACCGCCAGCATCCGGAATGGTACAACTGGGTCAAGTCCTACGTCGACTGGCTGATCCTGCAGCAACGCGAGGATGGATCGTTTCCGCGACGATGGAAACCCGGCAGCAGCGAAGTCGCAGAACCGACCGGGACGACGAGCTACTCTCCGGTGCCGCTGCTTGTCATCATGTCCGAGGAAACGGGCGACCCGAAGTACACGCAGGCGGCCATCCGCGCTGCTGACTATGTCTGGAAAAACTGGGGGAATCGGGGACTGTTTGTCGGAGGTGCGAGCGACAATCCGAATATCACCGACAAGGAAGCAGGGATGCTGAGCATGGAGGCCTTCCTGAGTCTCTATGACTCAACAAAGGAACCCAAATGGCTGGAACGTGCGGAGGCGGCAGCGGACTATGCCGAAAGCTGGATCTGGATCTGGAATTTGCCGATGCCCATCGATGCGGACGACGCGCATCTTCACTGGAAAAAGGGCGTCTCGACCGTCGGCCTTCAGGGCATCACGGCGCGCGTTGCCGGGAGCGCGGATGAGTATCTGGATTGGGCCGTGCCGTCATATGCGAAGCTGTACAAGGAGACGAAGGACGAGCACTACCGTGACGTCGCACGGGTGCTTCTCCACGATACAAAATCCATGGTCGCACTTCCGGGTCGGATGTACGACATGAAGGCCGCAGGATTTCAGCAGGAGGGATGGCGCATGGGGCCGGGCGGTCCCGGACGCGGCGTCGGAGGGCACCGGTTCTGGCTTCCATGGATTTCGGCCAATCACCTGTACAGCATCACCGGCCTGCAGGAACTCGATTCGGTCCTGTATCGACAACTGTCCGTTGGGAAGTAGAGTTCATCAACAACGGGGACTCTTCTTCACGGCGTTTTGAAGTTCCAGCGCGACTTGTCGCTCGATGGGTCGAACTTGGCCAGCGTAGGCGTGCTCTCGCCAACGGCAGTCAGAGCCAGTGGTTCTTTGGAATTGGGCACAACCTTGGGCATGATGCGGTATGTGCCATCAATCAACTGGTCAATGCGCCACAATTGTTCGGGACCGCCAGTAAACGAGGGAACCGCCACAACCTCCGCGTCTGCGGTAGCGGCCAGTGCGCGATCCGTTCCGGCGATCGTAATCTTGAAATAGGGCGAACCGGGATAGCCGCCGACGTTGGCGACTGGGGTGATTGTCCACTTCTGATGGGGCCGGACCATGTAGTCGCCGATGCGAATATCGATGTTGCCGGTCGGCCAGTTCTTTGACACGTCGGCGAGCTCCTGCGGTAGAATCGGTTTTACGGGTTCATCAGGCGGGCGTTGAAAGAACGGTCTGCCGACCGCCATCCGCACGAAATCCACAGCCAATTCGAGGGCGTAGCCGCTGCGTTCGGACTGGATCTCGTACGTGCCTTCCCTGAAGTTGTCGCCGGCAACGGGCCATCCGTTTTTCCACAGGAGCGGACGAATGCCCAGGACGCTCCGCCCACCCTGGTCCAGGTCGGCCTCATAATGGCAGGAGAATTTTTGAACGCCGTCTCCAAGATCCAGCAATCCAAAGTGACCCGGCCCAAAAACGTGGCCGCTGGCACCCACCACAAATTTGCCACCGCCTTTAAGCATGTCGACTCCCATGTTGTCAAGGTAGGGGCCAGTTACTTTCTTGGAGCGCCCCACGACAATATTGTATGTCGAATTGGGGCCGTCGCAGCATGTGCCGTGCGTGCCAAGCAGGTAGTACCAGCCGTCGCGATACATCATGGCGGTGGCTTCGCAGTCGATGGCGATGTTCAGGGGCTGGTTGTCGGGCATGCGCAGCCCCGTCTTTGGATCGAGCTCGACAAGCCGGATGAAGCCGAAATATGTTCCGTAGGTGAGCCACAGTCTCCCATCAGTGGGATCGAGAAGGAACGCGGGATCGATTGCATCGCAGTCCTCAACGCCATTCGACGAGGCGACGAGGGTTTCGTCTTTGAATCCGAAGTCCGGGGATTTTGGGTCGAGGGTCTTTGTCCACATGACGTAGACATTGCTCGCGTGTCCGCCGGACATTCCTCCGCCTCCCTTGGCATAGGCCATGTAGTAGCGATCGCCGATGTGGATGACATCCGGTGCTACTCCGCCACCGGGACGCACAGCGCCGCTATGCCACTCCCACCCGTCGTCGGAGATCAAGCCGCCACTTCCGGTGCCGAACGTGTAATACTTGCCATCGCAGAACATGATGGTCGAGGGATCGTGGATGTACGGTTTGCCGCCCTGAGCGAACACCAGGCTTGGCAACCAGAGAGAGAGCATGGTCAGAACCGCTGCTGCCAAAATGCGGGATTTCATTTATCCTCCGGAAACAAGACGATTGAGAGAAGATTCTGGAAAGCTGCCTAGTTCCCAACGTTCTCAAGGCTTTGGGTGAGATCTTTGATCGGGTTACCATTCTCATCGATGAAGCGGACGCAAAAATCGCTTAGTCCCGGGCCGTTGATAACGGCGCCGCGGATGACGTTTCTGCCCTTGTTGAGTGTGACGCGTTTGGAGACGCAGTCATCCATCACCATGCGCCGATCGCCCGAGAGTATGACGGCTTCCTTGCTGTTGAGCCACCACATGGATGCAGAATTGGAGCCGACGGCCATGCGAACGTCCTTCAGCTCCCGCGGGCTGTTGACGACGGTAACCGCCCAGAACAGGACGCCATACGTCCGCTTGTTCTCGCCGTAGGCAAAGCGAAAGAGCTTGACATTGAAATTGGTGGCGTCCAGCGCGTGCCATGCGAGTTGCTCGCCGTCAACCGTCACCTTGTCGCCGTCGTGCGGAATCACGGTGAATTGGTTGGGAAAATACTCGGTCGTGAATGCGTTCCGGATGTAGCTGTCGGTGAACACGGTGTTCGTGCGGTTCGGCTTGGTTATCGGCTCGAGGAGCAACCAGCGCTGGAGAAAGCCGTCCGCGTCTGGTGCCTTGGCATCAGAAGCGGCCAGCGTAAAGTACGGCGCGATGCTGTGGGTGGTATCAACGGTCGTACTGCCGCGGGCAGGGCTGCCGGAAACGGCAGACGATGGTTGGAACGCCAACACAGCCAGACCGCCGAATGCCAGTGTCATACAGTAGCGGGACATGCTCATGGGATACTCCTCGCAAGAGTTTTCGGGGGTTGCACGCGAAGCGGGAGTGAAGCTCTCTGCGCAACCATTTTACGTAATTGGGATCGCATTCACAAGTGTTTAGTCGACCGCGCATGGGTGCGAAAATATTCGAATCGGTCCTGTATCAGCAGATGATGAAAGGTATGATCAATGACACCCCTTGAGATTCAGGAGTCCTCAGGCGATCGCCGCGGCATGAGCCGGCGATCGTTTGTGAAAATTGCCGGCGTTTCTGCCCTGTGGGCGTCTTCCCTGGGGTATGCAAATATCAAGACCAAGGGTGTCTCTCTTGTCATTGACCCCGCTGACCAGACTGCGGGTGCGCAACCGTCGCAGTGGGCCGCAAAAGAGTTGGAGAATTCATTGACGGCTGAGGGGATTCGCGTATCCCGATGTGAGCGGATTGATCAGGCGAAGAAGGATGATTTGTGCATCGTCATTGCCGGGTCGGCATCCTCCGTTGCCCATCAGTTCCTTGGCGATGCGAAAGTGACGATCCCGCCTTTGAATGAAGCCCTTGCTCTCGTACCGGGAATATCGGACGGAAAACAGGTCCTGCTGGCGAGCGGATATGATGTTCGGGGGATCGTCTATGCCCTGCTTGAACTGGCAGACAGAGTCCGATATTCCTCTGAACCACTCGACTCGCTTACCATTCAGAAGCCGGTCATTGAACAGCCTGCGAATGTCACCCGCAGTCTCAACAGACTGTTTGTCAGCGAATTAGAAGACAAACCCTGGTTTTACGACCGCGAGATGTGGGGTCGATATTTCACCATGCTGGCAACGCAACGTTTTAACCGCTTCAGCCTGGGTTTGGGTATCGGATACGATTTTCTTCAGAACGTCACCGATGCATATTTCCTTTTTGCGTATCCCTTCTTTTTGTCTGTCCCGGGATATGCCGTTCGAGTACCGCAGTTGCCGGAAGCAGAACGAGAGAAGAATCTCGAAACGCTGAAATACATCAGCGAGCAGGCTGTTGCGCGAGGGATTCAGTTTCAATTGGGTCTCTGGATGCACGGATACGAATGGCTAAACAGCCCTCATCCAAATTACACCATCGAGGGACTCACGCACGAGACACACGGGCCGTATTGCCGGGATGCTCTTCGCCAACTTCTGCAGGCGTGCCCAGCCATCAGCGGAGTCACATTCCGCATCCATGGAGAGAGCGGTGTTACTGAAGGGAGTTACAACTTCTGGAAGACTGTCTTTGACGGGGCGGCGACGTGCGGGCGAACGGTGGAGATCGATATGCATGCGAAAGGGATCAATCAAGCGATGATCGATGTCGCTCTCTCTACAGGAATGCCGGTCAACGTCTCTCCGAAATACTGGGCCGAGCATCTTGGCCTGCCGTATCACCAGGCCGACATTCGTGCGTTTGAAATCCCCAAGCCGGGCCAACAAGCAGAAGGGCTCATGAGTCTGAGCGCCGGTTCGCGCAGTTTCATGCGGTACGGGTATGGCGACCTTCTCAAGGAAGACCGTCATCACGGTGTCCTGCACAGAATCTGGCCGGGCACGCAACGACTTCTGCTCTGGGGGGATCCGGAAACGAGCGCAGCGCACGCGAAGGCGTTCAGCTTCTGCGGGAGCGTGGGGGTTGAACTGATGGAACCGCTATCGTTCAAGGGGCGTCGCGGGTCAGGAATTGCCGGAGATCGCTGTGCCTATTTGGATTCATCGTTAAAGCCCCGATGGGATTGGGACAAATATCTCTACAGTCTTCGAGTCTTTGGGAGACTGGCCTACAATCCGCAGACTGAACCGGATGTATGGCGCCGTTACCTGAACGCGCAATTCGGTGACGGAGCGGAGGCCGTCGAATTGGCACTGGCAAACGCTTCCCGCATTCTTCCGATTGTCCTGACGACCCACGGGGTCTCGGCTGCGAACAATCTGTACTGGCCGGAGATGTACACGAATCTCTCGATACCTGATCCAAACAACAGCAATCCATTCTTTGACACCCCTTCACCCAAAGTCTTCGGCAACGTCAGTCCGATGGATCCACAATTGTTCTTGCGGATCAATGACTTTGCGAGTGAGTTGCTGAAGGGTGAACGCAGCGGCAAATACACGCCAATAGAATATGCACAATGGATAGAAGACTTTGCTGATGCATCAGACAAGCACCTTGCGGAGGCAAAGTCGAGGTCGAAGGGGAGACAGCGTCCCGAATTCCGCCGGATGGCTTTTGATACCGCCATCGTGATTGGCTTGGGCCGTTTCTTTGGCGCGAAGTTCCGGTCGGGCGTTCTCTATGCGATCTACGAACAAAGCGGCGACCGGACCTCGTTGGAGTTTTCTCTGAAGTATTATCAAAAGGCGAGGAGCTTCTGGGCCGAGCTTGCAAACGGTGCCCGGGAAATCTACAAACCTGACATTACTGTTGGCGAGGACAGTGTCATCCGCGGACACTGGCTCGACAGGTTGCCTGCCATGGATGCGGATATTGACTTGATGAAGGAGAAATTGGGCCGAACGCATATCGGCGCCGTGAATCAAACGGACAACGTGCGATCAGCCATTAAGGAAGCCGTCGGACATCCCAAACGGGATGTGCCGGCATCTTACCACGTGCAACCGGAACATTTTCGTGCAGGGGAACCATTGGATCTCGAATTCTCGGTCGAGAACACGGTATCATCGGTCCGGTTGTATTATCGTCATGTGAACCAGGCCGAGCGCTATCAAACAGTGGAAATGCAATTGACAGGCACGAGCTATCGGGCGACGATTCCGGCGGACTATACTGACACGGTATATCCACTCCAGTATTATTTCGAAGTGAGGGAAAAACCGGAGAGGGCATGGCTGTACCCGGGGTTCGAAGCGGAGCTGACGAATCAGCCGTACTTTGTGGTACGCAAGGCATAGCGGCTCCCGACTCCGGCGACACAACGGATCAGGGAGTAACTGCCAGTCGCGCACAAGCATTATAGACGAAGATTCGAGGAAGCGAGGCGGAAGTCTTTCTTTGTCTTGAGTCCAATTTCACAAAAGGGAGGGATGATATGAATTCTGCACTCACGCCGGACGAGCAGTCCTACCTGGACGGTTTCCTCACCGGTCAATTCCGGGGCATTCGTTCTATGCGCTTATCGGCCAATCTCCTTCTTCTCGTTGGGGGTCTTCTTCTCGCCGGGACGGCGCTCTACCTGACCAGGAACATGACGGATTCTGCAGTATACACTGTGGGACTGCCCAACTTCGTTGGAGGCATTCTTCTGATTGTTAGTGCCCTAATCCTCTTCAGAAGGGCAGCAAACGTGAAGATACTCCATTCCATTCTGTCAAAGCTGTCACGGATGACGGTTGCCCCCTGACGAGTCGGCCGCGAGCGATGGAAATGAAGGGGCCCCCGCGGAGCGAAGACGAGGAGAGGTCAGTGCCGGGTGAAATGTTGGGGAAGCAACAAAGCGACATCGCACTTCAAGTGAATCACGCCGTGAAACTTTCTACCGTGAGCGTGTCGCTGGTTGTAATGTTACTGCCGTTGGGTCCTGGGCAATCGATATGGTTCCAGCTGCTTGTTGAATCGGAAAATGATCTCTTCCAGGGCCTTCATGTTTACTTCCCCTGTCCTCAATCTCTCCACCTCCCATGTTGGAGGAATTCTCATCGGAGCAAGTTCCGCTGATTCCAGGAGATTGGCGGATATCTCCGCAATGTCCAACCCATCCTTCCAGGTTCTCTTGGGGTTGATCAGCCAGGATTTGCTGCTGTCGACAATTCTCGAGACCCACCCTTCACTGTCAGGGACAGCCGGAAGGATATCCGCGGACCGTTTGCGGAAGAACCCCATGATCGCAGCGGCGATCGAGGGATCGCGAACGGTTCCATCCTCATAAAATACGCCGTGGATGCGACCCCAGCCTTCGCGGACAATCATTAACTCCCAGATATACCATCCCACTTTCGCATTCATGTGTTCCTGAAGGGTGATATCGTAGGGATTCGCACGCCCAATGCAGCCAATCTCGCCGTTGATCAGCGGCTTCTTGGCCTTCGCGGCAAATTCTTTCGCGCGCGTTATGTTGTTTCTGATTTCTTCGCGTGTCTGCATGTAGTCGTGAAACTGGAGGACATCCACATCGTCCGCGAGATCAATCATACCGTCAACAAATGCCATTCCGATCGTTACCGGCGTATTCGGATCAATCGCGCGAAATGTCCTGGCCATGAACCTGGCATTTTCGAATTTCACGCGAACCATCTCTGCCGGTGTCGGCGGCCAGTCGGGTTCGTTCATCGCGTCCCACATCGCCAATCCCGGTTCATTGGATATCGCGTTCACGAGGAACTGGACCCATTCTCTTCCCTTGGGCCGCTGTGTTGTGTCCTTGATCCAGGGGCCGCTTCCCACGACTGGCATCACCCCGATCCCACGTTTGTAACACTCGCGCACGAAGTGGCGTAGCTGAGTCGGAAGAGCATCCTTGTCCTCGGAGTAGAGCGCGTAGGGGACAAACACGCGGACCTGATTCAGATTGAGCCGCTTGGCAAGGTTCAGATCAAACTCGATTGTGGCGGAATCGTAATGTAACCACCAGTCGACATGATGCCGTGGTGTGACGCCATTGGCAGGAGTATAGTTGAAACCCCGAATAAGCGACGGGTCACGCGGGCCGGTGAAGTCAAACCGCGAGGGATTCGTCCCGGCGACGGCACATGCCGTCCCGATCAGGATGCAGGAACAGAACGTCTGCAGGATGGATGCTCTCATGGTGGTCAAGTGCATTCCTGAATGATTCGAAGGTTTGGTCTGTTGGTGGTTGATCAGTCTTTAAACAGGAGTGGAGCGAATTCACGTAAGCTTCGTCTCCATGATTGCCATTCATGAGCGGTAAGGGGAGAAACATAGGAGACACCGTTGATACCCGCTTGCTGGAGGACCTCCGCTGCGTTTTTGAGACCATCGGCGCCTCTTTCACGACTGCCAAAACTCATGAATATAAGTCTGACTTTCGTCTTGTCAGTAATATCCGCCGGCGCAATGGTTCCCCCGCTGAAAATACCGAAATACGAGAACTTGTCGAGATTCGCCAGAGCGACCTGTCTGGTCACGAACGTTCCCATCGACAAACCGGCCATGGCACGGTGTGGACCGTCAGTTAACGTCCTGAATTTGGTATCAACGTAGGGAATGAGGTCGTTGATCATAACTTCTTTGTACGTTTCAAACGAGAACACCATGCGTGGACGAACGGCCGCGCCGGGTTGGCCAGCTGGTCTTGGTCCGGGAGGCGGCGGCTGGGGAGGGACTTCCCCCGGCTTGTAGGCCGCACTGGATTCCATCACCACGATGAAGGGTTTGACTTTCCCCTCAGCGATGAGGTTGTCGAGTATGACATTGGTCCTTCCCATTTCTATCCACACTCGCTCATCCTCGCCTCCGCCGTGCTGAAGATAGAGCACCGGATATCGTGCGGAAGTGTTTGCCTCATACCCGGGAGGTGTGTAGACGAAAATATGTCGCCACGAATTGATTGTTTTTGAAAAGTAGTTCTCGACGAGCACGTCGCCATGCGGCACATCCTTCAGATCATAAAAACCGCCGTCCGGATCGGGGATTTCGAAGCCATTGCACAGGTGCCCGTAACCGATGAATCCGTTGGTGGCGGGATCAATGACGATTGCGCTATCGACGATCATCCAATAGTTGTGATAACCTTTGTCCTGCGGTTCGCTGGTGTACGTCCACACGCCATCATCGCCCTTGACCAGGTCGTAAGGAACGTTGGCGATTGCGACCTGCACCCTTTTTGCGTTGGGAGCTCTGAAGTGGAAGGTCACTCGTGAATCAGGTTCGATCCGTGGAAATGCCGCTCCATAGATATTATATGGTGAGGCAAACGCTGTGTCTGATGGATGTGAACCAAGCAAAGCCTGGCCCGTTTGGGCCAAACACATCCCGTAAACCGCTATGACGCTCACCAGGGCAAACAGCAATGTTCGTCTCATTAGGAGGTCTCCTTGTGTGCGCTTTTGAGACAGTCGACAGCACTTCAATTGACCCTCTCTCATCCCTGCCATTCATGGCTTCCGGGAAACGACGCGAACTCAACCCTCAGCCCTTTGCTCTTCATGGTCCGAACCATCTCTCGAGTGGGCTCCAGTTCCGGACCCTGCTCACCCACAGCCATGGAGAATACCGGTGATAATGTTCTCAGGATCAAATGACTCTGCAGGTTGCCGACCTATCCCGCCGAAAAGACCGGAGCTGAATACTCCGAAAAGGAAGAGATCCGGAGTCTTCTTGCTCATGTCGGGCATGGGTACGCTAGTGTGCCGCATCCTGCCACATCTTTTTGATCGCTTCGATTTTCTCTCGGCTCGCAATTGGCCGTGGTCCCATCGTGTCGCCCAATTCCATAGTCTCGTCGGGGATTTCCCTGAATGTTGGCCACCGCGCCAATCCCTTGCCATTAGGATCTCCCGTTGCGATAAAGTTCGTCCAGTAGGCCGACATTGTCTCGGCGATCTTCGCGTCTTCCGCAGTCCATGGTCGGGGTGATTGTTTCAGATTGTCAAAAACGTACGGCAGTTCGGATGAATGGAAGGTCTGATAACGTTCTTTTGTGGCTCCGGGTTGCGGATGCGTGAAGAGGTACGTGTACACAGTCGTCTTGCCGGTCGTTCCGCGCTTCTCGGCCCACTCGAACATCGTAATCATGGCCATCTCACGAGCAAATGCCTTCTGGGACTCTGCGGCTTCGGCTTTCGTTGTCGTCGGAAAGAAGGGCAGAATGACGTCCGCTTGAGTCCCAATCTGTTGTCTCACCCGTTTCACGAATTCTTCCGCGGGGACCTTGCCATAGTCATCAGTGTAGCTTCCTTCGTCCGCGACCCAGCCGGTAAGAGTGGCAACATCGCTTTGCTCGCCGGCTGCAAAGATCTCATCCACACTCTTCGGTAGAAACCATCCGTCGACGATCGGGAGAAAGTGGAATTCTTCTTTTGTAGGAGAGGTCACCTCGGCCGCCGGCATCGCTCTCAGTGAAGCCAATGAAGCGGCGCCCTTGCCTTTGGCGAACCGTACCCCGGTTTGCTCAGCCGACGCAAGACTTTCCCCCGGGCCGATTGGGAGGTAGGAGCCGCTTTGAGCGATTGCTCGAAGAAAGAGTCCCTTGGCGAGTGGCGACCCTGTCAGGTAGTGCACTGACGCCGCGCCCGCCGACTGTCCCATAATTGTTACGCGGGTCGGATCGCCGCCGAACGCCGCGATGTTCCTCTTGATCCATTGGAGCGCTGCCATCTGGTCCAGCAGCCCGTAGTTGCCGGAGGCGTTGTGCTTCGATTCCTTCGTAAGCTCCGGAAGCGCGAGAAATCCCAACACGCCTACCCGGTAGTTGATCGTCACAACAACCAGCCCTTTCTTCGCAAGGTTCTTGCCATTGTATACCGGACAATTGCCCGATCCACCGGTGAATGCGCCGCCCGGAATGTACACCATCACCGGACGATTCTCTCCCGACGATATCGCTCCTGTCCAGATGTTCAAGTAGAGACAGTCTTCGCTCACTCCCCCCTGCGGTTGATATTCCGCCGTCCACGGTCCGAACGAATCCCGCATCTCCTGCACAGGATTCGGCGCAAATGCATCCGCCTTGCGTACTCCGTTCCAGGCTGCCGGGGGACGCGGTGCGCGCCAGCGCAAATCGCCAACGGGCGGAGCCGCGAACGGAACCCCTCGGTAGATCGTGACCCCGTCCTCCGATGTCCCCTGCAACAATCCGCTCTCGATCTTCACCGGTGCCGGTTGTTGTGCAATAACAAGCCCGGCGGTGATCATCGCACAGAAAAGCATCATAGTCTTCATTCGAAGGTCTCCCTATTTTGCCCAGGCCTCGCCTTCAGGGCTGCGCCGCCATGAGAAATAGGCGTCAAGGACCTTGAGTGACGCGGCGCTCGGTACCGGGCCCGTATGCGGAGTCTGACTGAAGTACATCACCACCGGGTTCGCATCGCTGAACGCCGGCCATGAAGGGACACCCTCGCCGTTCGGATCTCCGTGCTTGGCGAAGTCCGTCCAGCAGGTAGCCATCGCTTCGGAGATTGCCTGGTCGGTACTCGTTGCTTCCGGGCTCGAAGGATTGAGATGCTGGAACACGAAGCCGACATCCTGGCCGTGCGGAGAGCCGTGCCCTGCCTTTGGCGAGTCAGCCGGAAAGTCCGGATGTTGATCGAAGTAGTAATAGAATGCCTTGGATTTTCCCATCTTCGACTGAAGTCGTGCCCAGATCCACGTCTGCCAGCCGAACGCCGCATCGCGCATCAGGTCGCGCGCGGTCTTGGGAACCGTGCCGGAGCCGACGGGGTATGCCTTCAGAAGTTTATCCGCGAAAGGACCATAGCGCTTCTCCACACTGGCGATGTAATCCTCCGGCGTGCGGGCAGGCATGAAGCTTGCGCCCTCGTCCGAGTTATAGCCCACCAGGATCGGTGTGTCATTGAACTGGCCCGCCTCATAGAGTTTGTATTGATCGTCGGGAATCACGTATCCATCGATGATCGGCCATGCCATGCCGAGTCCCCGGCCTGCCGGCAGCTTGTCGGCGCTGAGCTTTCGCAATTCCGCGATGGACGAAACCTTCGCGCTGTCCAGGTACGCCTTCCCTGCACGTTCCGCATCAGCAAGGCGTTTCAGGTTCTCACCGGGATATGTGGTGAGCCGGGGAGGACCGAACGAGCCGCCGCTTTCCGAAATGGCGCCGTGGAACAGGCCGTTGGCCAGTGGCGAAGCGCACAACATACTGACGGCGATGCCTCCTGCGGATTCTCCGAAGATCGTGACCTTCTTAGGATCGCCGCCGAACGCTGAGACATTTTTCTGTACCCACTGAAGCCCCGCGATCATATCCAGAAGACCGTAGTTACCCGAAACATGATTCGGGCTCTCGGCGCTCAACTCCGGGTGTGCCAGGAATCCGAGCTGGCCGACGCGATAGGCGATGCTCACGAGCACCACGCCTTTTCTGGCCAGGTTCTCTCCGCCGTACACCGGTTCGGCCGTGGACCCTCCGGCAAATCCGCCGCCGTAGATCCAGACAAGCACGGGGATGCGGTCGGCCGAGGATTTCGCCGGAGTCCAGACATTCAGGTACAGACAGTCCTCGCTTGTCCCTGACGGCACTTTCCATCCCTGTATCGGACCGGGTGCGAACTTCGTCGCCTCGCGCACGCCTTCCCATTTCGCGGGGGGTTGAGGAGGACGCCACCGGAGGTCACCGACAGGCGGCGCGGCGAACGGAATGCCCCTGTAGACTGTCAGCCCCTCCTCAGATATTCCCTGCACCATACCACCGTCGACTTTCACCGGCGCGGGCTGCTGGGCCTGGCCAAGTGCGACGATGAACATCACAAGCATCGCGACGGAGAACGGTGTCTGTTTCACGTGCTGGTTTCCTTGATGGAGTACGTTTTCTACAACGAATGGTTCCGGAGATTCTCAGAGAAGCTGCAATGTCCGGTAGACTCGAAAGGCCCACTGCACTCCATCCAGGTGGGGGAGTGCAGTGAGAAATCGAGAAGACGAAGCAATCGATCTAGATCGTGGTTGAGGGAACAGAAGAACTTACTTCGTTTCAACGACTCGCTTCAGCAGGATCTCCATCGGGTCTCCGCCGAATCCGTTCACCTTCATGTTGATCGTATCACCGTCAAGTGTGCACTGATGGCCGATCACCATATCGCCCATGGAGACATCGAACGTGAACGTCTTTCCATTGACTTTGCCGTTGGAGATCGGCATTTCGCCCATGGGGGTTCCCACGGTGCCGGACAGGGTGTCACCGCTCACTTTGAACGTGAATGTCATATCCTGTTCGCCATTGGGACCCTGCATCTTGCCGGTCCACTTACCATCGATATCGGAGGCAAAACAGGTACCCACAGACACGAGCAACAACATGGCGAAGATGAGCATGCAGTATTTCATCAGAGACTCCTTGATGAGTTTGAGAGTGAGGTTCGACGCAAGGTAATCAAAAATTTTTCAGATTCTGAGTGGGGAGAACCTCGACAGGGCCGCAACGTGTAGGTCTGCTATTGCAATAGGTTCCGCCGTGTTGTCATAGTACGCTTTTTTTGCGTCCCTATCCATACGGTGGGTTCACTTCGGGCCTTCAATCCACCAGCCCGCGGGGGAAGCCGACAGTGGGAAAGCGACCTTTTGGTGTCACGTTTCGTATTCATGAGCTGGCAGAAGAAGCTCACCATCGATCAGTTGTCTATCCCGGGACGACCGCACACCACGGGAACAACCTCATCGATCGCGAGCACCTTGCGGCCTGTACCTGATTTGCAGGTTCGGCAACCGGAAGGGAATCCTCTTTGCCTCACTTCGGTTGAAGTCGCTTCTGTTCCGACTGTTTTTCTCTTTGTTTGATCTAACCTGTTCAGGGTCTGCAGGTCGAGAAGCTGTTGGGGAAGAACCCTGACAATGTTGAAGGGAACTTCGACTCCTCGTTCCGGTAACTAATCTTCGGCGACGACCAACAAAAAACGCGTATACTCCCCGGGGGGACGGGTAGGGGATCGATGACTTTCGCCGGCAGGCGAACGAAATCCTGCAGACAGCGCTTCACAAGAAGGCTGAATCCGGGCACGGTTGCACGGTTTCGACGACTGCCGGATTGAAACGGATCCAGTACAATGGCCATCCCCAAATTAACGAATAGAACGGGAAACAAAACCACCTGCCGCCCGATGTTTTAGAGGAAGTAATCAGCGTCGAGCCATCTCGTTCCAACGGAGCTCCCCAGGAACGCCTCAATTGAAGTCCACAACCTTCGCGTCTGCCATTGATCCAGACGTGGACGAGCACCTCATTATTATAGAGTCGAAGAGACCAAGCATGCGATTCGGCGGGCATCTATTGTTGATCCTCCTTGTCGAACTGTATTCGCCTCTGTAATCTTGTTCGAGTCCGCATGCGCGCAAACATGCTTGCAAACAGACGCATCAAGGAGGAGAGAAGGAACGATCGACTTATTGAGTACGTCGACAGAAGGATTGCGGTAAAAATCAAGACAGGTGTTCAAGCGCACGATATCAAAGCCGTGCTCGATCTTCATGGCGCTTCCCTGGTGAAGGACTTTGACATGCTTCGCAAAAGAGTCCCTTGATCGAAGCGATCGAGCCAGAGATGGTTGGCCACGCCTCGCTCAGTCCGAACGACAGGTATTTTCAGGATGGGCACCAATGGGCCCTTTTGAATACCGGGCAAAATGGAGGAACACCCGGGGATGACATTCGCGTTACCCAGGCATGGGATCTCACGCAGGGGAGTTTTAACGTTCTCGTTGTGATCCTTGATTCCGGCATTCCCATGAGCAACCGGTCATTGTGTCATCCGGACCTCAGCAATCCCGACAGAATCCTTCTGGGCCCCAACTTTTCAAGCGACTCGTGGGCATCGGATTCTGATGCGACCGGCATTGCCGGGGTCGCGGGCGGATGCAGGGTACCTCAATGGCCGCGCCCTATGTCACCGGCACGGCTGCCTTGAAGCGTTCGGTCAATCCTTATCTTTCGCCCTCTCAGATTCGAACGGCCATTCAGCTCTCCGCCGACAAGGTGAGCGGCATGGATGGGCAACCCTTCTCAAAATACTACGGATACGGTCGCCTGAATGCCAACGCTGCAGTGCGTACCATCTTTGTTCCACAAGTCTATCCCACCATCACCGAAGGTCTTTCAGCCGCCGTCAGAGAACAGACTGTCGTCGTGGCTTCTGGCAGCGATACACTGAATGGCACCATGATCATACCGTGATGTCCTTGGCAAGGAAGTGTCGACGCTCATTAGTGGGATTCAGGAGGCGGGTGTTCGCGCGGAGTTGTTGATTGATAACACCCGCCGTCATCCCGTCTTCTTCAGTGCCCTCTCCCGCCCGGCGCCGTCCCCAGTGTTTCCGCCTTGCTTAGTCTCGGCCACGCATAACCATACATTGCGATAAGCGCAAAACAGGCAAGCGGGACGAGAAAGCTCACGGACATATTTTGCACATCGCCAAGGTAACCCATCAGCTTCGGCATGATTGCTCCACCAATGATCGCCATGACGATGAACCCCGATGCTCGCTTTGCCTTTACACCAAGCCCGTAAATGCCAAGGGCGAAAATGGTCGGGAACATGATCGACATGAAGAAGAAGCTCAGGAACATTGCTGCGACCGACACCCAGCCCAATCTTGTAACGACAATGGTGCAGAGAAGGACATTCGCGATCGCATAAGAACCCAGCACACGATGGGCCTTCAATTTTCTCAGGATTGCCGCTCCCGTAGCACGTCCCAGAAGGAACAAGGGAAACCCGATCGTGCCGAGCAGGAACGTGGCCCCCTGTTCATTCACGTAGTTGGCGCCCTGACGCAGCATGGTACGATCCCGGAAGTACCAACTGTTGGAGAGGCCGACAGAAATCGAAGGCATTTCTTCAATGACGTAATTGATGAAGAAACTGAAGATCCCTGCTTGTGCCGCGACGTAGACGAATTGCGCCACGACTGCACCGACGAAATGCGGGTGAGACCAGATGGAACGGCTGACCATGCCGCCGGTTGAATCACTCACGTGATATTCATCTTCAGTATTGAGATCGGGGACGTTGGCAAAATAGAAGACAATCGACATCACAAGGACGATGATAGCGACGGCAAGGTACGGAATGTACAATTGACCTTGAGCGACCGCTGAGCCACCCGCGGAATAAAAGAACACTCCTCCAATGATCGGTCCGAAAATCCATCCAACGCCGTTGAATGATTGTGCGAGATTAATACGCGCCGCGGCAAACATCTTCGGACCGAGGACCGTTGTGTAAGGGTTCGCGACCGTTTCGAGGATGGTCAGTCCCATGGCTATGACACACACCCCCAGCAAGAAGGCCCAGAACGATGAGATATACGTTGCCGGAATAAACCAGAATCCGCCCAGCGCTACGATCAAAAGCCCGGAAATGATGCCCCCTTTGTAGCCGAGTTTGCGCGCCAGCCAGCTGGCGGGCATTGCCATCAGCAGATACCCCAGGTAATGGGCAAACTGCACCCACGCAGATTGGGCTTTCGTCAGATGGAGTTGATCCTGAAAGTGTTTGTCCATAACGTCGATCATCCCGTTACAGATGCCCCACAACAGGAAGAGGGTGCTGACGAGCGCGAAGGTAAAGACATAGCTCTTGCCATCCTCGCTCTTGAACATCTTGGACAGGTCCATGGTGACTTCCTTTGGCCCGGTGGATGCTACAACCTGAGAATCAGACAACTGCCACGGTGATGACTCCGACTTCATTTCTCAGAACATGATCTTGATTCTGAGGGACCCGGCAATTTCTTTTTCGGATATGACGACAGCGTACCCGCCGCCGCTGCCGGAAAGCGTTGCACCAAGCGTGAAAGGGAAGTACTTCGTTTCCATTTCCTTCATCACGTCATCCGGGACAGTATAGGGCAGCATCTTCTTCCAGGCCAGAAGAGTCCTTGTCATCGAGCGGCCCAGGCCTGCCGCATTTCTTTGAAGAATGCTGTTCCAGCATTGCTCGCCCGCATCGCCAAGTTCTTGAACGATCGCTCGTGTAAGGTGTTTCTCGATGAGAGGGTCATAACCACTCGGCCGTGGTTCCAGGGGAATCAAGTGGATGATGCTGGAAAGCCATTCGCAGAGGTGCTTGTCTCGCGTTGAATCAATATGGCTGGGCCAATAGTCTCCGTCATAATACAGACGACTTATTCCCGGGTTCAGCAGGCCGATGTGATCCTGAGAACCGGAAATGTACTGTGAACCCGGAGGATTCTCTGCCCCGAACAGGAGTTTTGCGTTGACAAGGGGGTTTCCTGGCGGAACCGTGTTTCCCCAGATTTCGCAGGCGACTCTTCGTGAACTCGTCGCCATCCCGGAACGATCGTGGAATTCCATCGTTGGCCGGAGTTGCGCAACGACAACGGAGCCGGGGTGAATCTCCGATACCCACGGTTGATCCATCCAACCGCCGGCGATGCAAATCCTATACGGAAACTGCAGTTCCTGTTTTGTCGTCGAACTCGAGCGGGCAGGGAGCCCCGGTTCAGGAATCCTGTCCAAGACCCGATATTCGACACCGAGCCTTTTGCACAGCGCTTCCTTGTCAGAAGAATGACCATCCTGGTTCACGACGAAGACATCGGGCTTGATGCGCATCATATCGGGTTCGAAATCCAGCATGCCCGACCCCGACGCAACAAACGCACATTCGACATAGCGGATTGCACTGACCATGTACACGCGTTCTTGTTGGGAAAAATATGGTGTTCTTCCTTTCAACGTGCGGACATTGTCATCTGCGCCCACGGCGACGACGAGCTTCCCAATCTGAGCTGCGCTTTTGAAGAAAGCGATGTGACCTGCGTGAAGGAGGTCAAAGCAACCACTGACGAGGACTGTTCTGTCCATGGAGTACGTGGTCCCGTTTTTCTACACTTCATTGAAGACAGCGTTTCTTGATCCCCTCTTCGTGCTGTTGAGCATTTCTTCATGGATCCAATCAAACGTTTTTTGTAATCCCTCTTTGAGCGGAATGGAAGGTTCCCAGCCAAGCAGGCGTTTGATCATTGTATTGTCGCTATTCCGCCCGCGCACACCTTTTGGAGCAGCAAGATCGTATTTTCGTTCCAACGTACAGCCGGCAATTTCTTCGACATATCCGACCAGGCGGTTGATGGAGACCATTTCACTGCTGCCGAGATTGATCGGTTCCGTGATCGCGCTCTCCATGATAGCGAGGATTCCCTTCACACAGTCATCGATATACATGAAACTCCGTGTTTGATGCCCGTCTCCCCAGATCACAATTTCCTTGTTCCCCAGCAGTTGTGCTTCGATAACCTTCCTGCATAACGCCGCGGGAGCTTTCTCTCTGCCGCCATCATAGGTGCCGAACGGGCCGAACACATTGTGGAACCGGGCGACTCGCGTGATCAACTCGAAATCCTCGGTAAAATGGCGACACATGCGTTCGCTGAACAGCTTCTCCCAGCCATAGCCGTCTTCAGCGAGGGCAGGATAGGCATCCGATTCCTTGAGCCCGGGATTGTCGGGGTCCGTCTGCTTCTCTCCATTGTACACGCACGCCGAAGATGCATAGAAGTATCGGTCAATACCGCAGTCCTTTGCGGCCATTAGCATATGAGTGTTGATCAGTACGCTCAGCATGCATGCCGCTTTGTGGGTCTCGATGAATCCCATCCCACCCATGTCCGCCGCGAGATTGAAGACTTCGGTGCACCCGTTCACCGCCTGATAGCAATTCTGTTTGACGCGCAAATCGAGGACCATGTTCTCCACACGGGCGTCGATCTGATACCACTTGTTTAACGGCTTGATGTCCACGGCGCGTACGGTATATCCTCTGGCGACAAGTGCTTTTGTCAGGTGGCCGCCGATGAATCCCCCGGCTCCGGCAACAATGACTTTCTTCATGGTAAGGTTCCCGCTATTGCCTTTTGAGAATTGAACGATTCCAGATGAACTCCTCATCGATAGTAACTTTTCGAGGTCCGTTGTTTTTCGGTCCGACCATTTCTTCGATAAGCATTTCCAGGGCGGCGGTTCCCAATTTCCGGGGATCCTGGTGAATGACAGAGAGAGGGGGTGAAAACATCTCTGCGGTTTCGTTGAAACCGAATCCCATGATGCCAATGTCGTTCGGAATGTCCAGGCCGACCTGGTTAATGGCTTTGTAGGCGCCCAACGCGACGCGGTCATTCACCGCAAGAATGATCTCCGGTATGTTCCTCTTTCGCGCTATTGTCATGAAGGAATGGTATCCGTCCAGCATTTCAAATCCTCCTTCTGGCATCCACTCCGGATGAATGTCCAGTCCGTTGCTGTGCATCGCCATTTTGAACCCTTCACAGCGTTTCCGGCCGATGCTGACATTCGAGTACCCTGCAAAATGTGCGATGCGTGAGTAGCCATTCTTGATGACGCGATCGACGGCATCGAACGCGCCGCGGGTGTCGTCGAATGACACGCTCCTGCAATCCATTTCTTCGAGGTCGCGATCGAAGAAGACGCAAGGAATATTCATCTTCTGCACTTCCCTGAACACCTGGGGATCGGTCGTCCGCTGAGAAACACAGATGAGCAATCCGTCGACCCGCATTCCGAGCAGACTCTCAATGTTGTCCTTCTCGATCCGCTGGTTCTCTCGCGACACTGTGAGAATCGCATGGTAGCGATGCGTTGCAGCAGCGTCCACCATGCTGTCCACCGCATAGGAGAAGAAGCTGTTTTCCAGATCGGGGATGACGATGCCAATGGTCAGGGTCTTCTTTGCGTGGAGGTTCTTGGCGATGAGATTCGGATTATAGCCAACCTCGTCAGCAAACTCCTTGACCTTCTTTCGCATGGCCGGAGAGATATCAAGGTTGCCCTGGAGCGCTTTTGATATCGTCACACGAGAGACATTAAATTTTTTTGCAATATCTGCTTGTGTATAGAAACCCATGGTGGACTTGTCTTTTCCTGCACTTACTCGTGTAAGTATCCTGCTTCCTACCGTCAAAGTCAACAGTTACCGGTTATTGTGCTAATATCGGGCCGAATCGCGCGTTTTGGGCTTGACATGATGATAATTTGTTAGTAAAATCAAATCGATTCAATGATTTTTGAACTGATGCAATTAAGAACGAACTGATGCCATGAACCCGTTCTTGCTACCGCAGGCAACGCACTCTTTACTTCAGATGTTTGCACCCCCAATGTTCGAAAACGGATTTCTGGCCAGCGTGGCACTTTAGCATGCGGGCCTCATTCTCTTCTGAGCTCTCCCTACTCACATGGAATCTACGATGACGGACCGACTCTCTCGTACCCAGGCGGTAAATGATGAAGCGGTGCTCGACTACAGGAATGCCGGCGCGCCGGTCGATGACAGGGTTGCCGACCTACTAAGCCGGATGACGGTTGAAGAGAAAGTTGCGCAAATGCTCTGCATCTGGGTTCAAAAGAAGATGCTCTTCGATCAGGAGGGAAATCTCAGTCCCGCCAGTTTCGAACGTCATTTCAAGCATGGTTTCGGACAGATTGCGCGGCTGAGTGATACGAACGGAGGACTGACAGCACGTGAAACCGCGGAGCTTGCGAACGCCCTCCAGCACTTCATTATCGAGAACACGAGACTCGGGATCCCGGCGATCGTTCACGAGGAGTGCCTTCATGGCCTTGCAGGAAAAGAGGCAACGAGCTATCCACAACCCATCGGTCTTGCGGCGACGTTCAATCCCGCACTGGTGGAAGAGATCTATGCCTCCATTGCCGCAGAGACCCGGGCCCGGGGTGTCCACCAGGCTCTGACACCGGTCGTCGATGTAGCCCGTGATCCCCGCTGGGGACGGGTGGAAGAGACGTTCGGCGAGGATCCGTATCTGGTCTCACGGATGGGCATTGCTGCAGTCCGTGGTTTACAGGGTGATGCCACCTTCAAGGACAAGAGGCATCTCATCGCGACGCTCAAACATTTCGCCGCACACGGTCAGCCGGAATCCGGAACGAACTGCGCTCCGGTGAACGTCTCCGAGCGACTCCTCCGCGATACATTTCTTTTCCCCTTCAAGGAGGTTCTCCAGGAAGCAGGCGCAGTCAGCGTCATGGCGTCCTACAATGAAATTGACGGCGTCCCGTCGCACGCCAATCGATGGTTGTTGCGGGACGTACTTCGAGACGAGTGGGGATTCTCGGGGTACGTCGTCTCGGACTACTTTGCAATCACCGAACTGCATCAAAAGCTCGATACGCTCAGCCACTCCTTGGCAAAGGACAAACGGGATGCGGCACTGCTGGCCGTGAATGCCGGCGTCAATATCGAGACCCCCGACCCCGATTGCTATCCGTTCCTGCTCGAGCTCGTCCAGAGTGGAGCCGTCGAGGAATCGACTCTCGACGATCTGCTCTTCCCTGTGCTGAAGTACAAATTCCTCCTCGGCCTGTTCGAGGATCCGTACGTGAACCCGGACGCGATCCGGGCCGACGTTACCGCCCAGGACAACCGGGAACTCGCCCTGCGCGCCGCGCGCGAAACCATCATCCTCTTGAAGAACGAGGGGAACCTTCTTCCGCTGGATGCGAAAAAAATCGGTTCCATCGCGGTCATCGGACCGAACGCAAACCGGGTCATGCTTGGGGGATACAGCGGGACGCCGCTCTTCTACACGACGCTCTTGAAGGGAATTCAGGAAAAACTTCCGAAGCAGGTGTCTGTTCTCTACAGTGAGGGGTGCAAGATCACGATCGGCGGATCGTGGTCGGAAGACGCTGTGACGCCCTCCAACTGCGACGAGGATCGTAAATCTATCGAGGAGGCTGTTGAAACGGCACGGAAAGCCGATATCGTCATCCTCGCCGTGGGAGGAAACGAGCAAACCTCGAGGGAAGCGTGGCTGAAAACCCATTTGGGAGACAGGCCCTCGCTCGACCTGGTCGGCTTGCAGGAGGATCTCGTCCGGGCGGTTCTTGCGACCGGGAAACCCACGGTTGTCGTGCTCTTCCACGGCCGGCCGAACTCCATCAATTTCATCCATGAGAACGTGCCGGCGATACTGGATTGCTGGTACCTCGGTCAAGAAGCAGGCAACGCTGTTGCCGACACCCTCTTCGGCGACCATACCCCGGGTGGGAAACTCCCCATTTCGATCCCGCGGTCGGCGGGCCACATTCCCTGCTACTACAATTACAAGCCTTCCGCCCGTCGGGGATACTTGTTCGACGATGTAACCCCGCTCTATTCGTTCGGCTTCGGTCTCAGTTACACGCATTTCCAGTTGTCCGATCCGAGGCTGGAAAAATCGACCATTCATGCTGACGAATCGACGGTCATACGTGTTGACATCAGGAATGACGGTCCCCGTGCCGGTCACGAAGTCGTCCAGTTGTACATCCGCGACCTTGTCAGTTCTGTCACACGCCCTGTGAAGGAATTGAAAGGATTTCAGAAGGTCCACCTCAAACCCGGCGAATCCGCCACTATTGCTCTTCCTGTCGGTCCGAATCAACTGGCATTTACAAACATCGACAAGAAATTTCTCGTGGAGACGGGAGATTTTGAACTCATGATCGGCACATCGTCTCGGGACGAAGACGTCCAGACCGTGCTGCTTCACGTTGTGTAATGGAATCGAGAGGGTCGTTTCTGACGTTGCTCCGCGGCTGAAGGAAGGGCTCCGCCCCTATCTCGCGAAATCGCTCGCGTTTCATGAATCGCCAATACTGGCATGTTTCAGGAGAGCGCATTGCAGACATCCGTCGTAAAACTGTCGTTCAGGGAGAAAGCAGGGTACGGGACAGGTGACGCAGCGGCGAACTTCGTTTTTCAGACCATGCTGTATTTTCAGCTTGGTTTTTACACCGATGTCTTCGGGATTTCCGCAGCAGCGGCCGGGACCCTGCTTCTCGTTGGCCGGTTCTGGGACGCAGCGTTCGATCCGTTCATGGGGGTCATGGCGGACAGGACCAACACACGCTGGGGCAAGTTCCGTCCGTGGATCCTCTGGTCTGCGATTCCGTTCGCGATTGTCTTCTTCCTCGCATTTACGACCCCCGGCTTTGAAGGCGCAGGGAAGCTGGTCTATGCGTACATCACCTACATTCTCCTCATGACCGTTTATTCCGTCAACAATCTTCCGTACGTGGCGCTGAACGGGGTGATGACGGGAGATGTCAACGAGCGGACGAGTCTCTCCTCGTACCGCTTCTTCTTCGCGATGGCGGCGGCCTTTGTGGTCCAGGGGCTGACGCTTCCCCTCGTGTCGAAATTCGGCCAGGGGGATCCGGCAAAAGGATGGTCGTACACGATCGGCTTGTTCGCATTGCTCAGCATCGTCTTCTTTGTCATCACGTTTCTCAGCGCCAAAGAACGGGTCAAGCCGGATCCGAAGCAACAGTCGTCTGCGAAAAAAGACTTCGCCGACCTGGCGAAGAACAGGCCGTGGATTTCAATGTTTGTCCTCACCCTGTTCCTGTTCATCACGCTGGCTCTCTGGGGAAGTGCGATGTTCTACTTCTTCACCTACTACGTCGACAAGGGTTCTCTTCTGGTGTTTCTTCAGAACGCAGGGCTCGTCACCAACGGCCCGGTGATGGGATGGTGGCAGGGAATGCTGGACTCGTTTGGATTGATCGTCCATGGTCAGGGGAGCAATGTCTCTTCTGTCGGGTTCAGCGTGTTCAACATGAGCGGTCAGATCGTCACGATCATCGGCGTTCTCCTCTCGGTCATTCTTGCTGCGCGATACGGCAAGAAGCTGGTCTATCTTGTCGGGCTGATCTTGACGACACTGTTCACGGCATTGTTCATCTTTATCCCGGCGCAATCCGTCGGCCTTGTGTTCTCCCTGAACATCCTGAAATCCCTTGCGTACGGGCCGACGATCCCCCTGCTCTGGGCCATGATGGCCGATGTTGCGGATTTCGCCGAATGGCAAACGCGGCGGCGGGCCACGGGAGTGGTGTTTGCGGGGATCGTCTTCGCGCTCAAGGCGGGCCTGGGACTCGGAGGAGCGATCGGCGGTTGGCTGCTCTCTGCGTACAGTTATGTTCCCAACGCGGCCCAGTCAGAGCAGGCGCTCTTCGGCATCCGCATGACGGCGAGTATTTATCCGGCGATAACGTTCTTTATCGGCGTTATCGCATTGACGTTTTACAGCATCGACAAGAAAATGAATCTGCAGATCCAGGATGAACTGGCAGAACGCCGGAAGAGTTTCGCTTAACGCACTCTGAGGTCGCCCGTGGTCTCAGGTCGAAGGACAATCCGGATAGCACGGACGACCGGACGCCATCGGATCACGGAGTCTGACCGCATGATCAATCAAGGAGATACTCCTATGGGCAACTCGTTACGATTCCTGAACAGTACATTCGGGAGGCAGGGGATCAGGGTGGGAGCTCGGATGGCGGTCCTCGTCCTGTTCGCCGCGCAGACGCTGCTTGCGGCCGGGACAGGAACCCTCAAGGGAAAAATCACGGATCGGGACAGCAAGGACGCGTTGCCGGGGGCGAATGTGATCGTGGTGGGAACCGGCCTGGGTGCTGCGACCGATCTCAACGGCAATTATATCATCTACAACGTCCCGGTCGGAGCGCAGTCACTGCAGATTTCGTTCGTCGGGTATGTCACGATCAAGAAACAGGTCACGGTCAAGGATAACCAGGATGTGATCGCCGACGGATCGCTTGTCGCGCAGGTCATCGAAGGCCAGACGATCGTGGTGACCGGGCAGGCGAAAGGGCAGATGCAGGCGATCAACCAGCAGCTTTCTTCGGATAAAATCGCGAGCATCGTTTCGGAGGCGAGGATTCAGGAACTGCCGGACTTCAATGCGGCAGCGGCGATCGGCCGATTGCCGGGGGTATCAACGCTTCAGAGTTCCGGAGAAGCGAACAAGGTCGTCATCAGAGGATTGGCTCCTCAATTTAACGCGGTTGCCGTAGGCGGGATCACGCTCGCATCAACGGGGAGCACGCAGATCGGGGCCGCCTCCCAGGGCGGCACCTCTGGGTCTATCAATACCGACCGAAGCGTCGACCTTTCGATGATCACCCCGTACATGATCAAAACAGTGGAGGTCTATAAGTCGCTCACGCCGGACATGGATGCAAACGCGATTGGCGGGTATGTGAATATGCAACTCAGAGAGGCCCCCGAGGGTTTCCATTCTGACATTTTGGGGCAGTCCGGCTACACACAGAAGAGCGGCAAATATGGAAACTACAGGTTCATTGCTTCCGCCAGCGATCGGTTCCTTGACGGTGCCCTGGGCGTCTACGTCCTGGGTAACGCTGAGAAATATGACCGGGATGCGGACAACATGAATGCCTCCTATTCACCCCAGGGGAGTATTCCTCAACCGGACGGATTCAGACCCGTCATTGTGACGAATGTGACGCTCGATCGCCATCTGGAAACCAGGAGCCGATATGGAGGGAATCTGATTCTTGACTACAAACTGGGTTCGGGTTCCCTCAAATCGGTCAATGTTCTCAGCCGGTTGAGTTCCGACGCGCAGGATTACCGGACCATCTACGATTATCAATTTCACAATATCAACTTCAGGTACCGGGGGGGGAACACCAAGACAGACGCGGCACTCAACTCCCTTAGCTATGAGAACGATCTGGGATTTCTTTCTATAGAGCTTGAAGCCGCCAATACGTATTCCCGGAATTTTGCTCCCGCATCCCCGCAGTTTGATTTCACCCAAACCGGGGGAATCCCAGGGCAGACAGAGGTGAACACGGTGCCAGAGGCTCTCATTCCTTCCGTCAAGTACAAGGATCCGTCGTGGACATATCTCACGAATGTCAGCTTGTTCAGCGCCGACTATAAGGAAAACGACCAGGTCTACAAAGGCGACTTCAAAGTCCCCTTCAACCTGGAAAACCTCACCTCGGGGTTCCTCAAGTTCGGCGGCGAGTTTCGCTACAATTACCACACGAATACTCAGGGTACTCCCTATGCGGGCCTTCGCGCAGGCTCTCCGATCACGAATCAAATGCAGGCGTTGATATTGCAGCATTACCCATGGTTCGTCGTTGATAATCAAACCGGAGCGAATTTTACAGGGGAGGATTTTACCTCAACAGATTCGAAACTTACAAGCTCCTTCCTCAACAACGGATTCGGAAGTGTTCTTTGGGCCAGTGATCCGACCAATTTGAACGGAATCGTGGATCTCTTGCGGACCGACCCGTCGGTAAGCGCAATTAACAGCACCGGGACCAACGCCGGCGGGTGGTTTGACTCGCCGTACCAGCGCTTGCCGAACCAGTACAAATATATCGAGAGGTACTATGCCGGGTATTTGATGTCCGAGCTCCACTTCTTGGAAAATGTAATGGTCGTGGGAGGCGTCCGGTGGGAGGAAGTCAAGGGATACTTTGATGCCTTCAACCTGGCTGATGGGCGTGATGCAACGCATCAGACCGTTGATACGGTTTTTGCTCATCCCGGCAATCGCTATTTGCTCCCCATGGTCCAGGCAAGATGGAGCATGGTGGATTGGGCCGATCTGCGTTACTCCTACACGAAGACCCTTGCACGACCTGATTATTCGCAGCTTTCACCGCACTTCAATATGGATTATACCCAGTTCAATGTCTGGGCGGGGAACCCGAAGTTGGTGCCGGCTGAGGCAATCAATCACGATATCTTCCTTACTTTCCACAGTAATGAGCTGGGACTCCTGTCGATCGGGGGTTTCTATAAGGAAGTCAGGAATTTTGCGTTCTACACCCAGTATGCGTTACACCCTACTGCTCCGCCAGGACTTGATTCCATCAATTCATTCGCGGTAAGCACTGGCAGCGGAATAGTCCATCCCAAGGATGGTGCGCAACTCTACACGTACATGAACAGTCCCTACAAAGCGTACATACGAGGATTTGAGATTGACCTCCAAACGAGGTTCTGGTATTTGCCCGCACCGTTGGACGGAATCGTGTTCGGAATCAATTACACTCATATCTCGTCGAGTGCGACTTATCCCTGGAGGAATGACAAAACCATTATCATCCCTCCCCGCACGCTGAAAGTCGTCACGGTTGACAGCACGCGTTCCGGACGATTACTCAACCAGCCTGACGATGTTCTGAACGCATACATCGGCTACGACTACGAGGGGTTTTCAGGTCGACTCTCCTTCCTGTTCCAGGGGAATTCCGTGAGCACAATCGGAGCCTTTGCAGAGCAAGACGGCTTTACCAAAGACTATTTCCGCATCGATGCGTCAGTGCGGCAGAGGCTTCCCTGGACCGGCCTCCAGCTGTTCCTGGATATCAGCAATCTCAACAATCGAAGAAATGACGCGGCGCAGGCTTCGATCGGTGGTTTCACATCCCAGCAATATTATGGCCTCACAGCGAATTTCGGGGTGAGGTATACCATGTAGACAATAGTCCTCTTCGCATATCAAATCATCAGAACACCAGGAGGTGTCATATGAAGAAATGTGCATACGCTTTTGCTTTGTTCGCGGTCCTTTGGCCCGCTCTACTTTTTGCACAGACCGATACGGTGGATGTCCCGGATTTTCTTGACCCGACCGGCGGTGAAGGGAGCCTCAACGCAGCAGTTTCTGCCAAGATCACGGCCGGAACTCTCTCCAACACGGTCTTTCGGTTGAAGCCGTGGGGTATTTATGTCCTGAGCGCCACGATCACCGTCCCCGCCGGATCGAAGCTGACGATCGTCGCTCCGGACCCGGGAACAACGCAGGAAACTGCACCGCCGATGATCTGCTGGACTCCGGCAAGTGGGGTCACCACGACGTGGAACTTCGATTGTTATGGTGATATCTACATGAAGAACATCTGGCTTCTGTATGCCACCACCAATACGGATGGCGTTGGGACACAGGTCGGCACAGCATTGAACATCGACCAGGACACGACCGATAATGTGAACAACGGCGTGTTCCAGAATGTAATCTTCGATTATGCGCCGATAGGGGGCGGGGGTGGAGCGGTGACCGTCTCGGCAAGCCATGCCCGGCTGTCGTTTGAGAATTGCTACTTCCGTAACTGCACAGACACGCACTTCCGGTATTATGGAAGAGCCGTGTCTTTTACGTTCAACACTTCGGGGTGGCATATTGACAGTCTCTCCTTCGTCAATACGACGTTCGCGAATATGGGATATGTGTATATGCAGGAAGGCGCCGAGTACGCCGACTACGTGAAGTTCAACCATTGCACCTTCCTGAACGTCGTCATGTACGCTCTGGAATCCGGTTGGTGGCACTGGCTTTCCGTGACCAATTCGGTTTTTGTGAACCCCTTCATGTTCGGGTATATTCCGGCGACCGACGGTACAACTCCTGTCGGCGGAGCAGTGAATATCGACACCATCGGGTCGGCAAACTTTAGTTTTTCCGTCCCCTTTACCGAGGCCGATAGACACATACTCTTTTCCAACAACAGCTACTCGTACGATCAGTGGCTGATCAACTATATGGCGCCCTACGACGCAACGACCAACCCCACAGGAGGCAACCCCTACAGCAATCGGGTTTTTTCTGCGTATCCCGACAGCGTACCGCGACCTCAGCCCATCATGAGTGCGAAGACGATGGTGTTCTTCCAGGACAAGAACACCTGGCCCTACATCTCGATGGGAAATATCTATGACTCGACGAACCCGGGGTTCCTCATTCCGCCGACAAACCAGGATGGCATCAAGAGCTTCCTCCTGCGGAAATGGACGGACAACTCGGATACGACCTGGGCGTTTGACCCCCATTCGGACGTCAACCAGGTCTGGCCGACGAATGAACAGATGCGGTACACCAACGCAACGCTGAAGACCGCCGCCATGGGCGGATTCCCTCTCGGAGATCTGTCTCGATGGTGGAACAATATTCCCACCTACTACTCGGGGTGGAAGGCCCAGCGCGCATCAGAGGACGCAAAGATTCAGGACTATCTTGAACACGGGCTTACGGGCGTGCCGAACCAGTCGTCTGCCCCGGCCAGCTATGCCCTGAGTCAGAATTATCCGAATCCGTTCAATCCTGTTACCAATATCGAATACTCTCTCGGAAAAGCGGGAACCGTTTCACTCAAGGTGTACGATATTCTCGGCCAGGAAGTGGCGACGTTGTTCGAAGGCACGCAGAGCGCCGGACAGCATTCGGTGACGTTCAATGGCGCGAGCCTCGCCAGCGGCGTCTATTTCTACACGCTGCAGGCGGGTGCCAATTCTCTCACGAAAAAGCTGGTTCTGATGAAGTAGTCAACCGCCGTGCCGATCCCGGAAAAGGGATCGGCACGGCGCCCAGTGTTCCTGGGCGAAGAGTCTCAGTTCCGTGACGGTTAATTCCATTGACGATCGACCCGGAAGGAGGTGATTCTGTCCGACGTCTGACTTTCCGTAAAGCACGACGCAGCACCTTCAACTTCCAGAACTCCATCAACATCTATGAGCGGAGGTCTTATGAGCAAGTTCTTCTCTCTTGGTTTAGCAGGGGCACTTCTCCTCTTCCTGGGGGTAACCTCTCTGGTTGCCCAGGAAGTCGTGTTCTCTGCTGGACCTGCCGTTACTCCGCCGAACGGCGCTTCAAACGGCGGGTTCGCATGGCTGGATATCAACGGCGACGGCACGCAGGATGTTTTCATTCCGCCGAACAATGTGTTGCTGAATCACCTCACGTTTTTTACTCCGATAGCGTCCACAGCGGTGGCACCTCTGACAGGGAGTGTGAACTCAGTCGGCGGCCTCTTCGCGGATATCAATGGCGATGGCGTGCCTGATCTGTGGTCGACGAATAACGGCGCACCGCAAACGGGTCTCTTTTATGACAGCGCCGGAGTCTTTGTTGTCCCGACCGGGACAGGCGACCTTGCGAGCGCAGGAGCGACGGGGAGCGTCTTCCAGGGCATGGCAGTTGCAGACATCGATCACAGCAACTACCTGAGCGCTGCATGGGCCTATTTTGGATCGGGAACCTGGGCTGATGGCGCCATTCTCCCGAAGAACACCGGTATCGAGTTGCTGAAGGGCGGTCCCTCCGGCTTCACGCGAGCAGGAAAGGGCGCAACGGCGGGCAATCTTGCCATCGATACCACCCGTGCCTTTGAGACCTGGGATGTTCACTTCCTCGATGCGAATAATGATGGCTATCAGGATCTGTTCATGCCGAGTTTCCGCCATGGGTATAACGCGTTTGACATTCAGGTTGACACCATCGGCGCCCGCAAGGGATGCATTCTGTATTTGAACGACGGGACCGGTAAATTCTACGTTCCGAACGCAGCAACCGTCGGCCGAACCCTCTACAACATCGATTCTATCTCAGCGGCCGGAGTCATGTACAGCAGAGCAGTGGCCGATACGGGTATCATCGTTGATGATACCGTGCGTCACTTCAATGCCATCGGCAGCACTTGGGGAGATCTCAACAACGACGGCAACGTGGATCTGATTCTGACCGGCACAGAGGCCAGAAACATTGATGGCCTGGGCCGTGCCGTCGGTATCGTAGTTGTGTACGGAAAGGGAGACGGCACATTCACGTACAAGTGGAACGGGACAAACGTCGTTGACTCGGGACTGCCGACCTCAGGCAGCATCCGGGCATGGGACATCGGCGACTACAACAACGACGGAATCCCGGATGTCTACGCAAGCACGACCTTCGGGACCACACGGTTGTTCCGGGGGAACGGCAATGGCACGTACACGGAGGTTACAACACAGGATTACGTTGCGACCGCCGGGGGCGGGCGCGCGGGAGGCTTTGTGGACTATAACAACGACGGCTTCCTGGATATTTACAATTACACCGGGCTCAATTCGGTGCTGCAGAAAAACAGTGGCAACTCGAATCACTGGATTGGTTTCACGCCAGTCGGTACGGGTCATAATATGAACGCCATCGGGGCCGTCTTCACCCTGTATACCCAGGGTGGTACCTTCAAACAGACCCGCTACATCAAGGGCGAAGGGAACGCTGCGGGGCACGGCGAAATGCGGGCCCTCTTCGGCACCGGAATCAATACGTCCATCGACCGGGTTGATGTGAAGTGGCCTGATGGCACGACCGCAAGCTACACAGGACTCGCTGTCGACCGCTACTGGACGGTCAAGGAAGGTTCGGCCATTCCGAACATGCCGACCCTCCAATCCCCGGCCAATGGCGCGACCTCTGTCGCAGCGATGGATACGTTGAAGTGGGATGCGGCCACGGATGCCCTGGGATATAATGTCCAGGTATCCATGGATCCGACATTTGCGAACAAGAAGCTTATGGCAGTCGATGCCATGGTGTCCGGCACCAGCTATGCCTATTCCCTTGGCGCCGCCACAAAGTACTACTGGCGTGTCGCAGCGGTCAACGGTGGTTTCACCAGCGACTACACCACTGCCGACAATTTCACGACGGCAGGTGCCGCGGCAGCGGAAGTTCCCACCATTGTTACGCCTTCTTCTGTTTCCAAGGTCCTGAAAAATACAGTCGGCAACTATAATGCCGCGCCGGTTCTACGATTTATCCTCCCGGCTGGAAAACCGCTGTCGTATTACGGCTCCCTGACGTTCAGGGGTTACTTTGCGCAGGGAGACGTTGGCTATAAGGACATTGTTGTGGAAGCGTTCCAGACAATGCCGACAGGTCACGCCTATGATAACACGAGCAATCGTCTTGGCGCGTATACCCGTTCCCTCATGGGTTCCACAGGGTGGGAGAATATTACGGTCGATATCAAGAACGCCACCACACTGCATGATACCATCTATGTTGACTTTGGCTTCAATTGTGCGGGGACGGGGAACGTCGGTGGTACCGGAGTCCCGACGATCTGGTATGCCGACAACGTAACACTTGTCGACACAACGGGTGGTATGGGTCCGTCGGAGAACTTCGAAGGTTATGGGGTCGGAGCGGCAATAAGTCACATTGGCTGGGCTGCCTCCGACATTCAATCTGTGGTTGTCAAAGACCCGCTTTCGGGCGGCGCCACAGGTTGGCCGTCGAATCTTACCCTGGTGGTGAATAAGACGGCTGATGCATCCCGTTACCAGTGGCAGGTTTCGACGTTTCCATCCTTCGCGACGTTCTTCACGAACGATTCAACGGCAGACACGACTTACCCGGGGCAGTTCACGGGTGGTCAGACGTTCTATTTGCGCGTGCGCGGAATGAACGATCTCGGACAGTCTGCGTTCTCTGCCATCGATACGTTCACGATCATGACTCCGCCCGCGAGAACGACGCTCGTTGCGCCGGCGAACAGTGCGCAGAACGTGATTACGGATAGCGTTCTCTTTGCCTGGAGAATGGTGAACACTGCGGCAACCTATAATCTGCAGCTCTCAACCGTCAACTCCACAGTCACCTATTCCGGAATCTCGGACACGACGTACCTCGTCAGGAACCTCGCGCGACTCACCAACTACACCTGGAAGGTCGAGGCCATCAACGCTGGTGGGACGAGCTACTTCACCGGCGCCAATACGTTCACGACCGTCGTGGCTGCTCCTGCGGTGCCTTCGGCGGTGTTGCCCGCAAGTGCTGCGGTCAGCGTCAACCGTCTGACGCGATTTGTCTGGGGTCCTGTCCTGAATGCGACGAAATATCGTGTTCAGGTCGCGACAGACAATGCCTTCGCCACGGTGGTGGCCGATACCACGGTCGCCCTCGATACAGTGGTAACCCTCAGTGCTCCCCTGTTGGAGAATACGGATTACTACTGGCGCATGAATGCCCAGAATATCGGCGGTGCGAGCGCGTATTCGACCGCGAGGCTGTTCACGACCGGAACGTTGCTTGCCGTTGAACCGACGGAAGTGCTCCCGAGCGTGTTCAATCTCGCGCAGAACTATCCGAACCCGTTCAACCCGACGACGACAATCAGCTATGACGTTCCCAAGGCCGCCAAGGTGAAACTCGTCATCTATGACGTTCTTGGTCGCGTGGTGGCGACATTGGTCGACGGCGTGCAGTCGGCAAGCAGATACCGTGTCGTATGGAATGCGACAAATGTCAGTACCGGTGTCTACTTCTACCGGTTGACCGCGAAGAGTGCGGATGGCTCGGCCAACTACACCTCCGTGAAGAAGCTGCTGTTGATGAAGTAATCTCGTAACCCGAGAAATGCGGCCCGTCTGCCACTCTGGGCGGGCCGCATTTTTATTCCTGTCTCCCGAAAGAACGGTGTGGCACAACCGGATCACAACTCTCAAGAAATCGGTCTCCCCGGAGGGACAATGCCCGCGATGAGAATCTTCCGGAGAGTCCTCGGATGGGGAAGGGTGCCCCCGGGTTTGCACGCAGGCCGGATCGGCATTGCGGCGTTCCTGGCGGTTGCGCTCTCGGTTTCGTCCGCTCTGGCACAATCTTCGCTCGCACTCCCTCATTTGCAGAAGCAAGGAACGGCGACCCAGCTGATCGTCCATAACAAGCCTTATCTCATCATCGGCGGCGAGCTTGGAAATTCGAGCGCGTCGGATACGAAGTACATCGAACCGATGTGGCCGAAGCTCAGGGCGATGAACCTCAACACCATCCTGATGCCCGTGTACTGGGAGCTCATCGAGCCGCGGGAGGGCAGATTTGACTTCGCGCTCCTGGACAAGCTGATCGCGTCCGCCCGGCACTACGACTTGAAGATCGTCGTCCTCTGGTTTGGTTCGTGGAAAAACAGCATGTCCTGCTACGCTCCATCCTGGGTGAAAACCAACCAGGAGCGGTTTCCGCGTGCGCGGACGAAGGAAGGGCGCGCACTGGAGATTCTCACCCCCTTCAGCGCCGCAAACAGGAATGCCGATGCAAGGGCGTTCTCCGCTTTGATGAAGCATCTCCGCGCCGTCGATGCGGTGCAAAATACCGTCATCATGGTCCAGGTGGAGAACGAAATCGGGATGATTCCCCAGGCACGTGACTATTGTGTGGAGGCCGAACACGCGTTCGGGCAACCGGTTCCGCAACAGCTCCTGGCCGATCTTCAAAACAACAAGAGTGCGATGAATGAAGCAGTAGGAAAGGCCTGGGCCAGTCAGGGGATGAAGACGACGGGGACGTGGGAACAGGTCTTCGGTACCGGGCTGGCGACTGACGAAATTTTCATGGCGTGGAGCTTTGCCGTCTATACAGATTCTGTCGCGGCAGCGGGAAAAGCAGAATACCCGCTCCCGATGTATGTCAACGCCGCCCTGATTCGTCCCAATTACAGACCCGGGCAATATCCCAGTGCCGGTCCGCTTCCTCACCTGATGGACGTGTGGCGAGCGGCTGCACCGCGTATCGACTTTCTTGCTCCCGACATCTATTTCCCGAGCTTTGCCGAATGGCTGGGGAAATATGATCGTGACGGGAACGCCGTCTTTGTCCCCGAGGTGGACCGCCATCAGAGTCTTACCAATGCCTTCTTCGCTTTTGGCGCGCACAATGCCATGGGGTACGATCCATTCTCCATCGAATCAGCGGACAGCGTCCTGGTCCGACATATCGGCCGCGCATACGGTATTCTGCGCTCCCTCACGCCGCTGATCCTCGAGCACCAGGGCACGGGGACAATGGCCGGGTTTCTCCTCGACAGCGCTGCCCAGACGGAGGAAATCACTCTCGGGAAGTTCACCTTTACGGTGAAACACGAATACTCCTGGCCTTATGCGGCGAGGGTCGAAGGGAGCGTCCCCCGATACGGCGGGCTGATTATCATGACGGGAAGCAACGAGTACTATGTTGCGGGAAGCGGCGTGGTGGTCACGTTCAGGCCCTCTTCCGCTGACGGCTCAACCGCAGGGATCGAGAGCATCGAGGAAGGGAACATCATAAACGGAAGATGGAGTGCGGGACGTCGCTTGAACGGCGATGAAGACCATCAGGGAAGACATCTCAATCTTCCCGGGAGCACGTTCGGCATTCAAAAGGTGCGACTCTATACATACAAATAAGGCGAGTGCGGAGGAGGCATTCCCCATCCCACCCTCGTCATCTCAGAAACCAAATCGAAAAGTTCTGCCCCATGGCATCATTGAAACAGGGGAATTGAAAAACCATTGGAGATGCGCAAAGGACATTGTGAACATGACTCCCCGCCATGAATCCTGCCTGTTCAGCGGCGACTGCAACCAGATGACAAAGCTTTCCTTCGGCCGCCTGATCCTCATGGCCCTTTGCCTTGGCCTGGCACTGCCTCCCGCCATCGTCTCCGCCCAGACTGTCGTCGTGGAAGGCAGCGTGACGACGTCGACTGCACCAGTGCGAAATGCCTCTATCACCTTTGCGCAGACCGCGAATCCGACGAACGCTACTTCTGTGCGTACGGACTCGACGGGAAAATACCAGATGCAACTCTCCCTCACTTCCGTTATGCCTGCCAATACTCTGCCGGCCAAATTTGAACTCGAGCAGAACTATCCGAACCCGTTTATGACGTCGACGGCCATCCCATACAAGCTCAAGACGCAAGAGGATATCAAAGTCACGATCTATGACATTCTCGGGAGGGTGATACGTTCAATGCGTTCCGGGACCCAGTCACCGGGCACGCATAGCGTTCTTTGGGACGGCAACAATGGCAGCGGGCACCGGGTGGCTGCCGGTGTCTATTTCTATAGTCTGCAGGCAGGGAACGAAATGCAGACAAGGAAGATGGTCTTCGGCGAAGGAAACGGCGGTGTCCCCTCGCTGCAAATCCCCCTTGGGTTGCCGGCACCAAACACGGCCCCAGGAATCCTGCGGACAGTGTCAGCGACGGCATTCTCCGTGCGCATAGACACGGCGGTCGGAACTTCGCCAAATGTGCTTCCCGCCGAATTTGACAATGTTGTCGTCGAAAGCGATACCACATTGGACTTCGTTGTGAATGCACAGGTCGCGATACCGACTTCGCGAGTGGTGCTGGACAGCGTGCTCCAGACGATCCGGGGATTTGGAGGAGCGAATATTCTGCCCTGGCGGCCCGACATGACCTCCGCCCAGGTTCAAACGGCATTCGGGACAGGGCCCGGTCAGATCGGGCTGACGATCCTTCGCCTGCGGATCCCCTTCACGGATAACGTGAGCGAGTTCAGTGCAAACCTGCCGACGGCGACGCTTGCGCAATCGCTCGGCGCCATTGTTTTCGCGACGCCGTGGACCCCTCCGCCGGCGATGAAAAGCAGTGACAGTATCGTTGCGGGGGTGCTCAACGATTCGTCCTACGCATCCTATGCCGCGCACCTCAGGAACTTCGCCGACTACATGGCAGGGAATGGCGTGCCCTTGTATGCCGTATCGCTGCAGAATGAACCGGACGCCAACGTCACGTACGAGTCGTGCAGTTGGAATGGCGCGCAGTTCCTGAAGTTCACCAAGAATAATGCCGGGTCCATCGGGACCAGGGTGATGATGCCGGAATCCCAGAATTTCGTCCACGCATTGTCTGACCCGACGCTGAATGATTCTGCGGCAGCAGCGAATTTATCCATCATCGCCGGACATATCTACGGCGGAGGGCTCGGTCCGTATCCTCTTGCCGTCAGCAAAGGAAAAGACTTCTGGATGACGGAACATCTGGTGCTTGACACGAGCTGGTCGGCGGTCCTCGCAACCGGGAAGGAAATCCATGATTGCCTGAACGCCGGCATGAATGCGTACGTCTGGTGGTACATCGTGAGGTACTATGGACCGATCGCCGAGGACGGGACCGTGACCAAGCGCGGTTATGTTATGTCGCAATTCGCGAAGTTCGTACGCCCGGGATATACGAGGATCGGCTGCTTCGCCACTCCCCAGCGGAATGTCTGGATCTCGGCATACCGAGACGGCACCACTTCGAAGATTGTCATCGTCGCGATAAACACCGGGTCGTCGCCGATCCAACAAGGCTTTGTCATGGCAAACGGGCCCGCGGCGTCGTTTTCGTCTTATACAACGTCGATCGCGAAAAACTGCACCCGGGGAACCGACATCCCGACTGTCCACGGAAGCTTCCAGGCTACGCTCGACCCGTCGAGCATTACGACATTCGTCTCAAACTAAAAAGAGTCCTATCGCCCATGAAAAACACTTTCGTTCGCTCCGTTCGAGTTTCCCTCGCCTTCCTTCTTGCACTCGCCTTCGTGGGAGGAGCAGTTGTCCAGGGGTTCGCCCAATCGGACACCATTCAGACCACTGTGCCGCAACTCAAGAATGTCTTTGCAAAGGATTTCAGAATCGGCTGCCTTCTTTCCTACAGGAATATCGGGTTCCCGACCGATCCGCCCGTCCCCGGCCAGTCGGCCGTCGCTACGCCGAACGGCGGGTACCTGATCAAGTTCCACATGAATAATATGTCCCCGGGCAACAATATGAAGCCGATGTACACGGTGAATATCACGAGTTCCGCCGCAGCCTATGCCGCCGCAACAACACAGCCAGCGAAGGACTCCATCAATATTCACCCCATCGTGGCGTTCAACGGCGACATGATCGCCCAGCTCAACTGGGCGGCACGTCAGGGATTTACCTTTCGGGGGCATACGCTCGTCTGGCATAATCAGACACCGGCGGCATTCTTCCTGACAGGATACTCCGCTTCCGGAGGCCGGGTGTCGAAAGACACGATGATCCTGCGAATGGACAACTACATGCATGAAGTGTTCCGGCTCATTCATGAAGGCTGGCCAGGCCTGCTCGTGGCGATGGATGTCGTGAATGAAGCGATCGACGATAACACGGGCATGGTGAGAAGGTCGGGGAACGACTGGTACACGACATTTGGCGACACAACATATGTTATGAAGGCATTTGAAATCGCCCGCAAGTACACTCTCCAGTATGGCGAGAACCAGATCAAACTATATTACAACGACTACAATACGGACACGCCGAAGAAGGCCGATGGGATCGTCCGGCTTTGCACTCCGATCTTTCAAGCCGGGTTGCTTGACGGAATCGGCATGCAGGAGCATAACAGTCTCTCCTATCCGACCGCCCAGGCATTCATCGCCACCTATAACAAATTTGCTCCGATCTGCAGCGAAATGTCTGTCACGGAGCTGGATGTCGCGACCGGCGTTGCCAATCCATCGAGCGCCGTGCTCGCCCGGCAGGCGAATCAATACGGGATGCTCTTCAAGTGTTTCGTCGAACGCAGCGCGCTCTCGGGGCGGGGAAAGATCATCAGCGTCTCAAAAGACGGCTTGAACGATGCCTACACCTTTGTTGCGAATCAGGCTACGTCGCTGTGGGACGCGCAGAACAAATGCAAACCGGCATTCTTCGCGGTGGTCGACGTGGGGATGCATTACAATACGCTCGACTCCCTGATCACCTTCGCCGATACGTTGAAGCAGAGCGACTATACGACAGATTCCTGGTCACACTTCGCAACCATGCTCACCGCATCCACGGCTGCGCGCGACAGCGCATATTCCGTCTCTGTTTCGGCGGATACCGCCCTGGGGAAAGCCGTGGACAGCCTCCAGGCGGCGATCAACGGGTTGACGAAAACGGTGAATGGCATACCGGGCGCAGGAGACGACGCCCCGTTGACGTTCGTGCTCGACCAGAATTATCCAAACCCGTTCAATCCGACGACAGTCATTCGATATACCGTTCCGGCGATGAGCCTTCGGGCGACAGGCGCCAGGAGCGTGCGGCTTGTTGTTTATGATGTTCTCGGCCGGGAAGTAGCAACGCTGGTCAACGAAACGCAGGCCGCCGGCACGTATCAAATCCGTTTCGACGGAACGAGACTCGCGAGTGGCATCTATGTGTATCAATTGACCTCCGGTGGCATTGCTGCAACGCGCTCCATGATTTTAATGAAATAAGGACAAACGTCACACCGACGAGTTTCTTCTTCCTGCAGAAGTCCTCCTTCAGGAACAACGCACAGGCATACTCTCATGAAGATCTCAGCGATCTTTTGCATTGGTGTCCTCCTCCTTGCCGCCGGACATACCGGGACGGCTCTCGGACAGGATTCGCTCCGAACGTTCCCGCAGGCGAAGGCGCAGGGCGCGTACTATACCCGAAGCTATCCCAATTTGTTCGTCGAACTGCTGGGAATGCGTTCCGCCCAAGTGAACGAAAAGATTGATTCGGCATTCGAGCAGTTGTTCTTCGGCGACGACCGTACCCAGCGGGTGTACTATCCGGCCGGGCAGGATATGGCCTACGTTCTCGATGTCGCCAACAAAGATGTCCGCACCGAGGGCATGTCGTATGGAATGATGATCGCCGTTCAGCTGGGCAGGCGGGATGTTTTTGACCGGTTGTGGAAGTGGGCGACAACGTACATGCAGATGAAGGAAGGCCCGCACAGAGGGTATTTTGCATGGCACTGCACCAACGAAGGGGCAATTCTGGATTCGACGGCTGCATCCGACGGGGAAGAGTGGTTTGTGATGTCGTTGTTCTTCGCCTCTGCGCGGTGGGGGGACGGGCAGGGAATTTACGACTACCGGCACGAAGCGGAGTCCATCCTGCAGACGATGCTCCACAAAGAATCCGAGCCCGGTCATGGATCGGTCTCCAACATGTTCAATGCCCGACATCATCTCGTCGCCTTTGTTCCATCGAAAAACGCCGATCATTTCTCCGACCCGTCCTATCAGACTCCCCACTTCTATGAGTTGTGGGCCCGTTGGGCCGCCCTGGACAACGGGTTCTGGTGCGACGCAGCATCTGCGAGCCGGACCCTCCTGAACAGGACCGCCGATACCGCAACCGGGCTCTCGCCGGACTATTGCAACTTTGACGGGACTCCAGTGGTGTCCTGGCCGGGGCAGCACAACGATTTCCGCTTCGACGCGTGGCGCGTGGGAATGAATCAGGCCATCGACTGGGTCTGGTTTGCGAAAGACCGGGGAGAGGTGAATCGGTCGAACCGGCTGCTCTCCTTCTTTCACTCTCAGGGAGAGGAGAGTTATGGCAACCAGTACTCGTTAGGCGGCACGAAACTCAGCAACGACCATAGCACCGGGCTTGTGGCGATGAATGCCTCGGCCTGTCTCGCGTCGACTCTCGATATCAGGAGAACATTCGTGCGTCAACTTTGGGATGCGAATACCCCGTCCGGATTGTATCGGTACTACGACGGGATGCTGTATCTGCTCGGAATGCTCCAGGTGAGCGGCAATTTCAGAATCTATGATCCCACAGGCCATGTGGTTGAAGCATGTCCTGAATGAACGAGGTCCACGATGAATCGTCCAAGCCCCTCCCGACCCCCGGCACCGTATTTGCCATTCGTCGTTTCGCTGGTTCTCCTTTTCTCGGCATATGCCGGGAAGGCCTTCGCCATCGGTGGTGAACCATTTGTGCGCTTCGAGATTTCCCATGGAGGATTCCCTCTCGCGGCCTCGGGAAAGCCTGTCCCCCTGTGCGCGAGCGCCGGGGATTACCCGGGCGTCCTCCGGGTGCTTTCGCTGTTTCAAAACGACCTTGATTCCGTCTGCGGCAGCCGTCCGGAAATCTGCATCGACGTTGTGCCCGACGCGAAAGCGGTGGTTCTGGTTGGCACGCTCGGGAGGAACCCGGTCATTGACGCTCTGGTCCGAAGGAAGAAGATCGACGTCTCAGGGATCGCGGGGAAATGGGAATCGTCTCTCATCGTGCAGGTTGCGAACCCGGTTCCCGGGGTTGATCGCGCTCTTGTTGTTGTCGGGAGCGACAAGCGCGGGACCATGTATGCGCTTTTTCGCATTTCAGAACGCATCGGTGTATCGCCGTGGTATTGGTGGGCCGACGTGCCGGTCAAACATCATTCCGACCTTTGCATAACGCCGGGCTCTCACCGTGATGGCCCTCCCTCCGTGAAATACCGCGGGATTTTTCTGAACGACGAATACCCGGCCCTGACAAAATGGGTCGCGGCAAAATACGGGTCCGCCACGGTGCGTACAGACCCGCCTGTTCCTCCCGACGTCGCCAACTATGGCCATGTCTTCTATGGGCGGATCTTCGAGCTCCTCCTCCGGCTCAAGGCGAACTATCTCTGGCCGGCCATGTGGAACAATGCGTTCAACGAGGACGATTCGCTCAACGCACGCCTCGCGGACGAACTGGGGATTGTCATGGGGACCTCGCACCAGGAGCCGATGTTGCGCGCGCAAAAGGAGTGGGACAGGAGATACCTGAGCTCGCTCGGCACCTGGAACTACGCCAAATACCCGGACACCCTGCAGAATTTCTGGCGCGAAGGGATCCGGCGGAACAAACGCTATGAAAGCATCATCACGATAGGGCTCCGAGGGGCAAACGATACGCCGATGGCCCCCGGTGGGCCGGAAGAAAACATGGCGCTCCTGAAGGATATCGTTACGGTGCAACGAAAGATCCTGTCGGAAGAAATGAATCCGGATGCGACGAAGATTCCCCAGCTCTGGTGCCCGTATAAGGAGGTGCTTGACTTCTACAATGCCGGTATGCGCGTCCCCGATGATGTTACCATCCTGTGGCCCGACGACAATTGGGGTAACATCCGGCGGCTGCCGACGGCTGATGAACGCAAGCGGAGCGGCGGTGCCGGCATCTACTATCATTTTGACTACCACGGGGGACCCAGGAGCTATCAATGGGTCAATACCAATCCGCTGCCCAAGATCTGGGAACAAATGTCGCTCGCCAAGAAATACGGCGCGGACCGCATCTGGATTGTCAACGTCGGCCATTTCAAGGGATATGAGCTGCCGATGGAATATTTCATGGACCTGGCCTGGAATACAGGTCGATGGACGAATTCGAACATCGACGATTACACGCGGCAGTGGGCGGCAAGAGAATTTGGAGGCAAACACGCCGACGGGATCGCACAAATCCTTGAGTCGTATACCAAATACAATGGCAGACGGAAACCTGAACTCCTGAGTCCAAACACCTATAGTCTCGTCAACTATCAGGAAGCGGAAAGGGTGGTGAAGGATTTCGCAGCCCTGACCAGCAAAGCGGAGACGATCTCAGCGGACCTGCCGAAGAATCAACAAGACGCATTCTTCGAGCTTGTCCTGTTTCCAACGCAGGCCTCGTCCATCGTGAACGAGCTCTATTATTCTGCAGGATTGAATGCATTGTATGCGAAGCAGGGGAGGGCGATCACCACATCGATGGCAGACCGGACACGGGCGCTCTTCTCGAGCGATACGGCACTTATGGGTTATTTCAATCGCACGTTGGCCGGGGGGAAGTGGGATCATTTCATGGACCAAACACATCTCGGCTATACTACGTGGGCCGATCCACCGACAAACAGCCTTCAGGCAATCCCCCTCGTGGATTTGACCGTGCCCGATTCGGCGGCGATGGGCGTGGCCGTGGAAGGGTCGCAGGATTCCTGGCCGGGCTCTGAACAGGTCCCCGCGCTTCCGTTGTTCGATCCGTTCAATGGTCGCCGTCATTCGATCGAAATATTCAACAGGGGAAAGAAACCGTTTTCCTACATCGCCGTTGGTGATCGACCCTGGATGAGGATCGACCAGCCGGCGGGGACCGTCAATCTCCAGAACCGAATCTGGGTGAGCATCGATTGGGCTAAAGTGCGAAGCAGTGGTGAGATCGGGACGGTCGTTATCAAGGGAGCTGACAAAGAAGTCGCGGTTCTTGTGAAGACCTCTCTTCCGCCATCTGCTGTGACGGCCACATTGCGCGGATTCCTCGAGGGTGAAGGTTACGTGTCAATGGCGGCGGAACACTTCACCAAAAGATCGGAAATCGGCCCAGGCAGATGGATCAAAGTCGAGGGCTATGGACACACACTCTCCGGGATGCGAGCCACACTTCCCATCAATTCTCCACCCTTAGAGCCCGGAAGAAACTGTTCGTGCCTCGAATATCGCATGTATCTGCTCGACACAGGGAACGTCGACGTGCAGGGGTATTTCGGTCCCTCGCTGAACTTCGACCCCGACAGAGGTGTCCGATACGGAGTCTCCTTTGACGCGGAACACCCTCAGGTTGTCTCTCTTCTTCCGAAGTCGTTCAGCGCCCAGAACGGAAACAGCATCTGGGAGCGACTTGTGGAGAACAATGGCCAGATCAGCCGTTCAACACATCGGATCACAACGCCCGGCTATCACACCTTGAAGATCTGGATGGTGGATCCTGAGGTCGTGCTCGAAAAGGTGGTCGTGAGCGTCGGGAATGTCCGCCCGAGCTATCTCGGCCCGCCGGAAAGCTATCATCGGTTGGAAAGGAGTAAATGAAATGATGAAAAAGAGCCCACCCCTGCTGTTCATACTCTTGATCCTGATGGGTCGGGAGGGGTATGGTCAGTCGAAAAATCCTTTTCAGATGACTGCGGAAGAGCGTACCGCATACTTCACGCGAATTGGACGGGAATCGGATGAGCACTGGAAACAGATGATTGAGCTTCTCGGGATCAAACTCCCGTCCGCATTGCCTCCCACTGCTGATGATCCCAATCGTCCGCGGGACACGTTTCAGAAGAAAGGATCTTCCAATTGGAACGACAGTGCGGGGAACACGTACGTCAGATCGCCCTGGGGGACCTGGAACAACTACGATGAAGCGCGCGCGAATCCGCATTCCAATTTGCCCGATCCGCTCCGAATGGAAGATGGGCGGAGGGTTGCCGACTCGGCGATGTGGTGGGGCGCGCGACGACCGGAGCTCCAACGTCAATTTGACGACGAGATCTTTGGGAAGGTGCCGGAAAGGGTTCCTCCGGTCCATTGGACCGTCGTGAGTTCCAAAGACACCACTGTCGGCACTACGCGCGTTGTCGTGAAGGATGTCAACGGTCACGTTGACAACTCCTCCGATCCGAACATTACGGTGGACATTCAATTGACCGTCACGGTTCCGGCTGTCGCCGCGCATCCCGTCCCGATCATCATGGAATTCGGCTTCGTCTTTCCGCCCGGATTCACTTTCCCGGGAATGCCCAAATCCCAGGGCCCGACCTGGCAGGAACAGGTCCTTCAAAAAGGATGGGGGTACGCTGTCTATGTCCCGACTTCGGTACAACCCGATAATGCGGCAGGGCTTACGGAAGGAATTATCGGCCTTGTCAACAAGGGCCGAGTTCCGAAGCCGGATGATTGGGGCGCGTTGCGGGCGTGGGCTTGGGGGGCAAGTCGGGTACTGGACTATTTCGAGACCGACCATTCCATTGACGCCCGGAGAGTGGCAATCGAAGGCGTTTCCCGGTACGGGAAGGCGGTTCTGCTGACCATGGCCAGCGAGCTCCGGTTCGCCATTGTTCTTGTCGCGTCCTCAGGCAAAGGCGGAGCGGCTCTCTATCGAAGAGACTTCGGTGAATCGATGGGGAATATCTGCTCCTCGGGTGAATACCACTGGTTCGCGGGCAACTTCATGAAGTATGCTTCGTCTCCGGAGGCGCTCCATGTGGATTCGCATGAACTCATCGCCCTGTGTGCTCCGCGGCCGGTGTTCATCAGCTGTGGTTCGCCCGAAGTCGAAGGTCGATGGGTAGATGATCGTGGGCAATTCATGGCAGCGGTGGCGGCCGGGCCGGTCTATTCCTTATTGGGCCGGCGCGACCTGGGGACCGGAACGATGCCGCCGATCGAGACGTCTCTCGTCAGCGGAACTCTCGCCTTTCGCCAGCATTCTGACGGACACACGGTGGGGCCGAACTGGCCGTATTTTTTGGATTTTGCCGCAAGCCAATTCAAATAGAGAGGTGCTGTCCGCATCACCCTTCGAATCGGAACGATAGTCACACGAAAGGAATTGATCATGCTGATAGTGGTTGCAATGCTCTCGTCTGTCCTTTCGCTTATGCTTCCCATGCAGGCGAAGTCGATGGAGCCACAGGAGGAATACACGAACCCCATCCTTGCAGGATTTTATCCGGACCCGAGCATTTGCAGGGTGAACGACGACTATTATCTGGTGAATTCCACGTTCGCATACTATCCGGGCATTCCGGTATTCCACAGTAGAGATCTTGTTCACTGGCGGCTCATCGGATATTGCATCGACAAACCGGACGAGCTGAAGTATGACAGTCTTGGCGTGTCGCGCGGAATCTTCGCGCCAGCAATACGATACCACAACGGACTCTTCTATGTTACGTGCACCTTTGTCGACGGGGGTGGCAATTTCGTCGTGACCAGCGCCAATCCTGCCGGCCCCTGGTCAAAACCTGTGTGGCTTCCCCAGGTATCAGGAATCGATCCGTCGCTCTTCTTTGACGACGACGGGAAGGCATACATTGTCTACAACAGTGAGGCGCCCGAGAATACCCCGTTGTATCCCGGACATCGAACGATCCGGATGAGGGGGTTCGACATGGCGAAGGCGACGGTACGGGATGACGAGCGAATCCTGGTCAACGGGGGGACGAACATCGCGATGAAGCCCGTCTGGATTGAAGGCCCCCATATCTTCAAGGTCGATGGTCGGTACTACCTGATCGCGGCGGAAGGGGGAACGGCGGAGGATCACTCGGAAGTGGTGTTCCGGAGCGAGCGCGTCGAAGGCCCTTACACGCCGTACGCTCAGAACCCGATCCTGACGCAGAGGGACCTGAGCCCGGAAAGAGCTGATCCGATTACCTGCACCGGACACGCGGATTTTGTTGAGACGCAACACGGGACGTGGTGGGCGGTCTTTCTCGGGTGTCAGCCTTACGCGCACGACTTCTTCAACACGGGAAGGGAAACGTTTCTCGCGCCCGTGACATGGAAAGACGGGTGGCCGTTCATCATTCCCAAGGGCGAAGTCGTTCCCCGGACGTCACCGTATCCTCTCCCTGCCAGTCGCGAACGCGGGTCACAGCCGTATGGCGGGAGTTTTGCGTACACGGACAACTTCAACGAAACCCGGCTCGATCTGAACTGGGAATTCCTGAGAGCTCCTCGCACGCGATGGTACAGCCTTCAGGAAAGACCCGGGTTCCTTACGCTGAAGTTGCGTCCTGAAACGTGCAATGGAAAAGAGAATCCGAGCTTCGTTGGACGGCGGCAGGCGCATGCGCGGAGTTCCGCACAGACGGTGCTGGACTTCATGCCGCGCGGCGAAAAAGAGAAGGCGGGCTTGCTGGTGTTCCAGAATGAAACGCATTTCTACTACCTCTGCAAGTCGGAAGTGAACGGCAGGCAGGTTGTGCAGCTCTTCAAGGCGGCCGAGCCTCCTGCAAATCTTGCGCTTCTTGCATCGCATGATCTGAGCGACACGAAAGCTGATCACCCACTTCACCTTCGGATTGAGTCTCACGACGCTACCTATTCCTTCCTCTGGTCCCTCGATGGAACGACGTGGGAGACATTGAAAGCCGACGTCGACGCTACGTTTCTCAGCACAAAGACCGCGGGCGGATTTGTAGGGTGCATGTACGCGTTGTATGCCACGTCCGCCGGAACGCCGAGCACAAACAGGGCATCGTTTGACCGGTTTTCATACAAGGGAACTGCGATCGAGACCAAGTGAAGTTCCCTGCCGGGACTAACGCAACATCTCTAGGCCACGCTATGATCGCTCCAACTCCGAATTGGTTAAAAACCAGATTCGCCTCAACGGTTCGAGTGTCGTTCCTGGTTGCATGCCTGATCGCAGACTCCTCTTCCGCTCAACCCTCGGGAGGACCGTACGGGCCGGTCCGGCAGACGTACTCGCTTCCCGCGGGGGCAGGGACGGTCTATTACGTCGCCGTCGACGGGCTGGCAGATCAATCGGGTGAATCGCTCGAGAAGCCGACCTCCATTGCATCCGCGATCGCAAGGGTACGCACAGGCGACGTCATTGTCATGCGGGGAGGGATCTATCGGACCGGGAATCTCGAGCTCAACCAGGGAGTCACGATTCAGCCGTACGCGGATGAAGAACCGATTCTGAAAGGGACGGAGGTTGCGACCAACTGGGAAAATCTGGGAAACGGGTTATGGGTTACAAAATGGAAGCACCTTTTCCCTTCGTCGCCGGCGGACTGGTGGCCACGGAAACGGGAAGGGAAGACAACACCGCTCTATCGGTTCAACAACGACATGGTGTTCGCCGACGGACGGTTTCTGCAGGCCGTGGGATGGGAAGGAGAAGTCGATTCGAACACGTACTGCATCGATTATGATTCGGGGAACGTGTACATCGGAGTTGACCCGACAACGCATCTCGTGGAACTCACGGCGCACGACTGCGCAATACTCAGGACGACGAAGGATTGTCACGGCGTACAGTCCGATCGCAAGGGGTACACCATCCGGGGTATCACTTTCACGCAGTATGCCTATCGGGCCCTTGAAATCGAGGGGAAAGAGCCCGTCGGATTGTCCGACCCATCCACCTTTGGAAAGGATGTCGTTGGAGCAACGCTGGATAACTGCACGATATCCTACTGCTCGCGTGTCGCCGGGTACTTTCGCGGCGATCATTTTACCATGCGTCATTGCAAAGTAAGCGACACGAGTACCGAGGGGGTTTATATCATTGGCTCAGCCGACGTGTTGCTGGAAGGGAATATTTTCACCCGGAACAACATTGAAAACATCACCGGATACTTTCCTGCCGCAGTGAAGATTTTCGATCAATGTCATCGGGCCACCTGCAACGATAATCTGATCATCGATCTGCCGCACTCGAACGGGATCTGGTACGACGTCGGGGAGGTAGACGGCGTCTTCACGAACAATTGGGTACAGGATGTCGGCAGGAAGACACCCGTCATCGCCACTGACCAACTGTGGCCGAGCGACAACGGGTTCTTTTTCGAAATCTCCAAAGGGGCCATTTGTGCCGGCAACGTGTTTGTGAATTGCGATCACGGCATGTTGGTATTGAACAGTTCAAATGTCCGCATCTATCAGAACACGTTCGTCAATAGCACGGCGTGCATTGGGAGGAATGCCCGGGTTGCCGCCGGGGATCGGTTCGGCTGGCATGCAAGCACTGGGCCGGACGTCGAGCAGAGGGATGGGCACGAATTCGTCAACAACCTTCTGACAGGGGACGCTTCGTATCAGCGCCCGCTCCTCTTTGTATGGCAACTGGCGATGCTTTGTGATCGGCTGCCGCGGCCTCAGGTTCGGGCGATAGACAACAACATCGCCGTGCGCGAGGCTGCGCACTGTGCGTACCCCCTGATGTTCTGGAGCCCTGCGCCGAACGGCCGATGCCAATCGGGCTTTGGGACTTTCGCCGAGTTACAAAAGGCCGTACCGGACTTCGCACACGAGAATCGTACGATGCTGGACTACGACGGCCCATTGTTCAGAAGCCGTCAGCTCGGCAACTTCGGAACGGTCGGGACGTTCTCCGCTTCGACTGCAGGCGCGGCGATCCCCGCGGAGATCAAGGGGCTGTTGCGTTCCCCCGCGTCCATCAACGGCTACGTCGGCGCGTACCCTCCGGCAATATCGTCGGAGCAATCAACAAAGAATCAATAAGGTGGCTCATGGTGAAGGCATCCAGTACAATTGTGAAAGCAATCCTGTTCGGGTGGTTCATGGTTGGAGTATCCACCCCGTCGATTGCGCAGCTTGCGAAGGGGCAACCGAAATTCCTTGGCTCCAGCCTCGGGACCATGCGGCCCACGTTCTTGAACTACTTCAATCAGGTCACTCCCGAGAACGACGGGAAATGGGGGAGCGTCGAAGGAGTCCAGGGGAATTTTTCATTCTCCGCGCTTGACAACATCTACCAATTCTCTGTGAACAACTCGTTTCCGTACAAACACCACAACCTCGTCTGGGGAAACCAACAGCCGTCATGGATCGCGTCGCTGGATACAGCGAGTCAGCGGGCCGAGGTCAAGAAATGGATCGACACGATTGGGGCGCGATACGGATCGACCTCGTTGGTTGACGTCGTCAACGAACCTCTCCACGCTGTGCCGGCGTATTCCGCAGCCCTCGGCGGAGCCGGCGCGACCGGCTGGGATTGGGTCGTCGCCTCGTTTGCGATGGCCCGGCATGCGTTCTTTCCCAGCGTGAAGCTGCTGATCAACGACTATAACATCCTCCAGAGCAATTCGACTACCGATACCTACATTCGGATCATTGATACGCTGAAGGTCAGGCACCTTATCGACGGCATCGGAATTCAAGGGCACTATTTCGAATTCAGGAGCCCTGCGGCCACATCGGGCGGATATATCTACCCGATCAGCACAATCCAAAGCAATCTCAACAGACTGACGGCACTTGGCTTGCCGGTGTATATCTCCGAATTCGATATCAATGAACCGGTGGACTCGATTCAATTGCAGAACTATCAGACATACTTCCCGATATTTTGGGAGAATCCAGGCGTCGCCGGGATCACGTTGTGGGGATATGAACAGGGGTATATTTGGCAGACAAACGGATATCTTCTCCGGTCAAATGGAACGGAACGACCGGCACTCCAATGGCTGCGCCGATATCTGGCTTCTCCCATAAAACCGGTCCTGGCGTCGCCACTCGGCACCAGCGGGATCCAGAGAAATGCGGTTCTCCAGTGGCATCCCTCGAAGATTGCGCTTACGTATCGCATCCAGGTAGCAACCGACGGGCAGTTTGCATCGCTCGTGGCAGACACAACCGTTCCTGATACCGTTGCCAGGCTCAGCCCCCTGGCGTCGAATACGCAATTCTTCTGGCACGTTTCTGCAGTGAACGACAGCGGCACAAGTTCGTACTCGCTGACCGGAAGCTTCACGACAGGAGATCAGATCCTTTCTGTGGATGCGTCGGATGAAACGCCACTCGCCTTTGACCTGTTCCAAAACTACCCGAACCCGTTCAATCCGAAAACAGTCATCAGTGGACAGTGGACAGGGGGCAGTGATGTTCGCCTGGTGGTCTACGACGTTCTCGGTCGTCAGGTGGCATCGCTGGCCAATGGCAGGTACCCCGCGGGGAAATATACGTTTGCCTTTGACGGGACGGACCTTGCAAGTGGCGTGTACTTTTATAGACTCACCGCAGGCTCGTACACTGCAATACGGAAGATGTTGTTGATCCGTTGACGATTAATCTCCACGTCTCCCGTTCTCCCCATCTCCCTATCGCGCGGTGGGGAGAGCGTGGTACAGTGGACAGGGAACAGTCGGGTGAGGTTGGTGGTGTACGATGTGCTCGGACGATAGGTGGCGGTTCTGGCTGATGGAAGATATCCAGCGGGTACGGTCGATTTCACATTTGATGGTGCAGGATTGTCCAGCGGTGTCTACATGTACCGCTTAAATGTCAATGGATTCACGGCAACACGGTCGATGGTCCTGATTCGATGAACACCCGATGGCGGAATGAAGGGCGACGAGGGGATGCTTCTGGTCCGCCAGGTGGGGAGGAAACAACAAAGGCCCGGATGTCCTCCAGGCCTTTGCGCTTTTGCCGATTGCGTTCTGTCAGGTAAACATCGTAAGGATCTGCTCGTAGAGTTCCTGCTTGCCGCTGATCTGACGGGGTTCTCCCTGGGCGAGAGCAATCTTCCGCAAGTCATCCAGCGTCAGTTCGCCGCGCTCGAAACGCTTCCCTTCCCCCGCATCAAAGGAAGAATAGCGTTCCTTTCGGAACTTGAGATACGCCGAGTCCCGGAGGATGGCGTCTGCCACGAGCAAAGCGCGTGCGAAGAGATCGACTGCAGTGATATGTGCGATAAACAGGTCTTCCGGATCGGTCGAGGGTCTCCGGATCTTTGCATCGAAGTTGACGCCGCCGTTGCCGAACCCCCCCGCCTCGTGAACTACCAGCAGCGCCTCGACCATTTCGTACAGGTTGACGCTGAATTGATCGGTGTCCCATCCATTTTGCGGGTCGCCCCGGTTGGCATCAATGCTGCCGAACAGCCCCGCGTCGATCGCACATTGAATTTCGTGCTGGAACGTGTGGCCTGCCAGCGTTGCGTGGTTCACTTCGATATTGAGCTTGAAATCCTTGTCGAGTCCGTAGTGGCGGAGGAATCCGATTGCCGTTTCGGCGTCGTAGTCGTATTGGTGTTTCGTCGGCTCCATCGGTTTCGGCTCAATCAGAAACGTCCCCTTGAACCCATGCTGCCGGGCATAGTCCCTCGCCATTGAGAGAAACCGGGCCATGTGGTCCTTCTCTCTCTTCATGTTCGTGTTTAGGAGGGTGTTGTAACCCTCTCTTCCGCCCCAGAAGACGTAGTTGGTCCCGCCAAGGGCAATGGTCGTGTCGAGCGCGCGCTTCACCTGGGTCCCGGCATAGGTCAGCACTGCAAAATCGGGATTTGTCGCTGCGCCGTTCATGTACCGCTTATGCGAAAAAAGGTTCGCCGTCCCCCAGAGCAACCGCACGCCGGTGCTCTGCTGCAGTTGTTTGGCATGATCGACCATCATCTGAAGGCGTTTGTCGGACTCGGGAATAGACTCGCCCTCCTCGACCACATCGAAATCATGAAAGCAATAGAAGGGGAGGCCGAGCTTCGTGATGAACTCGAACGCGCCGTCCATCTTGGCTTTCGCTTTCGACTCCGCGTCCGCGGCATGGTTCCATGGCAGGTCCCGCGTTTCATCGCCGAAAGGATCCTTCCCTGTGGCGCCAAAGCTATGCCAGTACGCCACCGCAAAGCGGAAGTAGTCTTTCATGGTCTTGCCGCCGATCATCCGATTTCCGTCGTACCAGCGGTAGGCCAGCGGGTTCTTTGAATCGTTCCCCTCAAATGGGATTTTTCCGATGCCAGGAAAGTATTCCTTCGTTCCAGACGTACGCACGGTCATAGAGTGCTCCTTGCAATGCTCTAGTGATCAGACTGCGCCCCTGCGTTCAAGCAGGAGCTCGAGATGACGCAACCATTCGGCGTACGCCTCGGCGGTCCGCTCCGCCGCCTGCGGTACGGGGTCAATGGTCGCAGTACGGGTGAGTGATGTAAACGCATCGGACGTCGATGGGTAGAGGCCGGCGCCGATTGCCGCGCCGCGCGCTGCTCCCTGAGCGCCGTCCGTCTTAAAAAGTTCAACAGACGCACCGAGAACCGTCGCCACGGTTTGGCTGAACAGCGGGCTCAGGAACAGATTCGCCGTTCCTGCGCGGACAACGGAAATCGGAATTCCAAGCGATCGAATGATATCGGTGCCGTACCGGAACGAGAACGCGAGGCCTTCCTGCGAAGCACGCAGGACGTCGGCGCGAGTGTGGCGCTGGAAGTCGACGTCGGCAAAATGACAACCAATCGACGCATTCCCGAGCATGCGCTCAGCCCCGTTTCCGAAAGGCAGACATTTGAGGCCGCCTGCCCCTACAGGGGAGGTCGCGGCGAGGGCGTTCATCGCGTCATACGTAAGGTCTGCAGCGACGTTCTTCCTGAGCCACGAGTTCAGGATGCCGGTCCCGTTGATGCACAGGAGCATCCCCAGCCGGGTCCGATCCTTGCAGTGGTTCACGTGGGCAAAAACGTTGACGCGGGATTCGGGGTCGGTGACCACGGACTCCGTAACGGCGAACACGACGCCCGAGGTGCCGGCTGTGGCTGCCACTTCCCCGGGTTCGAGAACGTTCAGAGACAAAGCGTTATTGGGCTGGTCGCCCGCACGATACGCAACCGGGATCCCTGCTCCCAGGCCCAGTTCCGTCGCCGCGGCACGAGAAAGAACACCCTGGGTGCCAAACGTCGGTTTCACCTCGGCAAGCAGTCCGGAATTGATACCGTAATATTCCAGCAGCTCCTTGCTGATCTCTCCGCGAGCAAAGTCCCAAAAGATCCCCTCTGTCAGGCCACTGACTGTCGTGGTGACATCGCCGGTCATTTTCATTGCGATATAGTCACCCGGTAACATGATCTTGTGAATTTTCCTGTACGTTTCCGGCTCGTGGTCCTTCACCCATCGCAATTTTGAAGCGGTAAAATTCCCGGGAGCATTCAGCAGGTGAGTCCTGCAATATTCTGCGCCGAGTGCGCGTGCAGCCGCCTCACCGGTTTCCACCGCCCGGCTGTCACACCAGATGATGGACGGCCGGAGAACTTTCCCCGATGCGTCGACGATCACCAGGCCGTGCATCTGATAGGCGATACCAATCGCTCGGATCTGGTCCGCGGCGGCGTTGGATTCCCGCAGGAGCTTCCGGGTCAGAAGGACAACATAGTCCCACCATACGTCGGGGTCTTGTTCCGCCCAGCCGGGCTTCGGTGCCCGCATCTCCATTTCCGTCGCGGGATGCTGGCCTGAAGCGACAACAACACCGTTGGCAACATCCCAGATGGAACACTTGATGGAGGAACTTCCAAGGTCAAATCCAATGCTGAGCATGATTGATAGGCGAATGGTGGAGGCTGATCGTCGAAGTTGGAGGGTTCATCGCAGAGAAAAAGTCGAATGTTCAGCGAATAGAAGGAATCCGGAACGCTCTTGCTTATGTCCTGCGACTCGGCCTATATTTATTAAAGCGATTCAATGACATTCAAATCAGTTCAATTTTTCCTCAAAAGTCAAGGGAGATTTCGACTGAGTGGAGCGGTGCATACCATGATCGAAGTTCTTCTTGACATTTCTTTGCCATCGACGTCTACCTTTGTTAATGCAAAGACCGGATTGGTAACCGTTCCGGTCATGAAACAAGAAATGATGGGCGAGCAATGGTTTCAGCGGAGCCTGAAATCGCTGTAAGTATGGAGACAACTTCCGATCTTCTATGACCAGATTGCGTTTGACGGTGAATCCGAAATGACCAACATGTACTCCGACCTCACAGGGAAGAACGTCATCGTGACAGGAGGGTCGAGCGGCATTGGCTTCGCCATCGCTGAGGCATTTGCGCGTGAGCGGGCAAACGTCGTGATCGTCGGCCGGGACAAAGCGAAGCTCGACCGGGCCGCGAGGGATCTCGGCACTACTGTCCATCCACTGAATTTCGATTTGAATGAAATCGGAGCGTTGCGTGATCTGGTTCAACAGATCCACCAGCAGGTTGGCGATCCCGATGTGCTGGTGAACAACGCCGGAATCAACCTGAAGCGCGAGGCGCTGTCGGTGTCGGATCAGGATTTTCAGGACGTCGTTCTGACAAACCAGACTGCGGTGTTCGCTTTGACCCGGGAAGTCGCGAAAGGAATGGTCGCCCGAAAGTCCGGAAACATCATCATGATCAGTTCGATGGCCTCACACTACGGCATTCCGAACGTTGTCGGATATACGGCCACGAAGTCCGCGGTGGAAGGGATGACCCGGGCGCTCGCCGTTGAGTGGTCCGCGCACGGAGTGCGCGTCAATTGCATCGCACCCGGATTTATCGCGACGGCAATGTCGTCCCGTGCCCTGGATGATGATCCTGAACGGAAAAAGAGGGTGCTCTCGCGCACGCCGATGGGCACCCTGGGCGAACCCGGCGATGTCGCCAGTGCTGCGTTGTTCCTTGCCTCATCCCAGGCGAAATTTATCACGGGAATTGTCCTCCCTGTCGACGGCGGGAATTCCATCGGGTTTTGACGGGGGAGTATTTCATACGGCCGTTGTGCCGGATCAATCCGTGGTTTCCCATGATCGACTTCTCTGAAAACCCCCGGGGCGAAAGCGCGCGCTCGCTTCTTGTTGAACGGGGTTTCCCGCGCGATGTTTTTGAAGTCGACATTCCGGCGTCGCATCTACGCATTGACGCCGAGGAGGTCGAACGGACGCTCGGGTATCCCGCACGTGCGGTCCCCGCACACCTTCGACCCGAGATCGAAAGGATTCTCGCCGACGTTCCACAGCATTGCATGATCAGGGCCGGCTTCCGGATTCTCGATGTCCGGTATGACCCTCTTCGGTCCGACGGACTCTCTGCCGGGGGATCGTTCTTCCGGATGCAGAAGATTGTGACCCGCCTTTTGCGGAAGGCGGAAAAACTGGCGTTCTTTGTCTGCACGATCGGTCCGGGAATGGAAAGCTGGGCGGAAGAGACAAAGAAGCACGGCGATCTTGTGGGAGCGTTCCTGATTGACACCGTGGCGTCCCTCGCCGTCGAGAATGCGGCGAACATGCTGCATGACCATGTCGGCCGATCAATGGGCCACCGGGGAATGAAGATCACGAACCGCTACAGCCCGGGGTACTGCGATTGGTCGGTGGGAGATCAACACCTTGTGTTTGGCCTCTTCCCGGAAGACTTCTGCGGCATCACGCTTCTGGAATCCGCCTTGATGGTTCCGTTGAAATCCATCAGCGGGGTGATCGGGATCGGTCCTGCCGTATCCTGGGCACGATATCATTGTGATGCATGCGGGATGAAGGACTGTACGTATCGTTCCGTCAGGAAGCGCCCCGTCGCCAGGAATGCCTCCACCCGACACACCGGGGATCACTGATTTCTCCGGCATCGACGACTGTACACCATCCGAAAGACCCAGCCCATGACCGATGCACAATGGAATGTTCTCCTCTCGACCATCCGCGGCGAACCTGCCGATACACTTCCCTCCGGCTTTATCATCGATTCTCCCTGGCTCCCGAATTGGCACGGGGCGAAGATCCTCGACTATTTTTCAAACGACGCGATTTGGTTGGAAGCGAACCTTAGGACGATCCGGGAATTTCCGGACGCGATGTTCCTTCCCGGGTTCTGGTCGGAATTCGGCATGTGTACGGAGCCCTCGGCCTTCGGCGTCCGGTGCACGTTTCCCCCCGACGAATTTCCTTATGCCCACAAGATCATCGATTCCGTGGACGACATCGCCTCGCTTCCAACGCCGAACCCCAGGAAAGACGGACTGTTGCCATTCGTGATCAACCGGCTCAAACTTGCCCGGCCGCACATCGAGGCTGCAGGGCACCGGATCCGTTTCGCGGTTGCCCGCGGGCCCCTGAATATCGCGAGCTACCTTATGGGAACGACGGAGTTCCTGACAGCCATGATGCTCGAGCCGGAGAAGACCGAGCTTCTCCTGACAAAGATCACGACGTACCTGAAAGAGTGGATCGAGGTCCAGCGGGAAGCGTTTCCGACCATTGACGGGATCTTCCTCCTTGACGACATCATCGGGTTTATCGGTGCAGCACAATTTCGGACATTCGGCCTGCCGTACTTCAAGGAACTGTTTGGGACGGACGTCTCGGTGCGATTTCTTCATAATGACGCCCCGTGCAAAGTCTCTGCGCCGTTCCTCCCGGAGATCGGCGTCAACCTGTTCAACATGGGGTTCGATGTGACCCTCAACGAGATCAAGCGTCTCACGGGAAACACGGTGACGCTCTTGGGGAACATCCCTCCCCGCGATGTGCTCGCCGCCGGGAATCCCGCTCAGGTTGTGGAAGCAACCATGCGACTCCTGACATCGTTGGACGATCGGTCACGCGTCATTCTTTCCTGCGGCGGCGGCATGCCGCCCGGAGTCAGCTCCGAGAATATCCGGGCATTTCTTCAAACAGTGAAGGAGTTTCCCGTCCATGCAGCATAAGCGCCGACTATCCCGGTGGTCATCCATCGTGTCGCTGATCGTTGTTCTTGTGTACGGCGTTTCGGTCGAAGCCCGGCAGGCAAAGTCCGGGTTCTCCCTGAACAGCGCCGGCTACTTTGAAGAACGCGGTTGTGACGTCCTCGTCTTCAACAACTGGTACGACGGCAACTTCAGCGACGCCAAGATGAGCGGAGTGGAGATCATCCATCATGGAGTCCGAACCGCGACCAACGGCGATGTGCGCCTGAGTCCGACCCCGGCGCAGTGGGACCCGATCCCCCGGCTGGTCCGACGGACTGTCGTCCGGGATTCCCAACGGGTTGATGTCGAACTCGAGTACCCCGGTCACGACTTTTCGTACACCGTGCACGCCGAAGCGCAGGGGCGGGGGATACTCGTCCGGGTCGCCCTTGAACGTCCTCTTCCCCATGATTTGGCAGGACGTGCGGGATTCAATTTGGAGTTCCTCCCCCCGGCGTACTGGGGAAAGGGGTATCTCATCGACGGGAGGGGCGGAGTGTTTCCGCTTTCCGCGGGAGGACCGATGGTCACAACGCCTGGACAGGACATCGAACCCGCACCATTGGGGAAGGGGAAGAACCTCGTCCTTGCGCCCGAGGAACCTGAACGAAGAATTCACATTCAATCGTTGAAGGGCGATCTCCTTCTTTATGACGGCCGCGACATTGCCCAGAACGGGTGGTACGTAGTCCGGACCCTTCTGCCCTCCAACAAAACCGGTACCGTCGTCGAGTGGTACCTGGAGGCAGGGACGGTGCCCGGTTGGACCAGACTGCCGGTCATAGCCCATTCGCAGGTCGGATATTTGCCCGAAGCCGAAAAGGTCGCAGTCATTGAGCTCGACCCGAACGATCGGACCCAAGAAGCTGCGAGACTCCTGCAAGTCGAAGAGGATGGCCGGCTCGTCGATGTCTATCATGCAACGCTGCATCGGTGGGGGAGGTATCTCCGCTACGACTATTCGCTGTTCGATTTCTCCCTGAACAACTTTTCGTTGCCCAGGGCCTTCCCGGACATTATTGACAGAGAGTCTGTCTTCCGCGGACTGGACTATCTCTTTGGTTGCCACCCCGGTTCCGACATCTCCTTCGTCTCCGGTGTGGGATCGCGCTCCAAACGCGTCGTGTACGGAAACAACCGTGCGGATTTTACCTCCATTCCGGGCGGGGTCGTCCCGGGGGTACTGATCGTCAAGCCGGACTTCCCCGAAAACAAGGAGGACTGGCCGTTCCTCTGGGGAGAGAATGAGTACGTCGTGAACCTGGGGGTGAGCTATGTGGAGCTCGTTCTCGCAGCGGAGTCGCTCCGGGGCGGGGAATAGTCAGGGGACAGGGAACAAAGGACAACGCAGTCGACAGACGACGCGTTGTCGTCTGTCGGCTGCTGATTGACAAGATTCATTTCACCATGACGAGCGTTCGTGTTGCGACGAACGTTCCCGCCTCGAGACGATACAGATAGACCCCCGAAGAAAGCTGTGAGCCGTCAAATGTTGCCTGATGGTATCCCGCGGACTGTTGCCCCTCGACGAGCGTTGCCACGTGTTGTCCGATGGCGTTGTAGACCGAGAGGGTCATCGTTGTTGCCTTCGGAAGCCCGTACGATATCGTCGTCGTTGGGTTAAAAGGATTTGGATAATTTTGGTTCAAAGAAAACACGGTCGGTACCGGGTTGCTCGCGTCGACGCCGGTCAACGATTGCACAATCACCGGTTCGGTAAAATGGGCGGATCCGTCCAGGTCGATCTGTTTCAACCGGTAAAAATGAAGCCCTGCAGGCACGTTGTCATCGGAGTATGAATAGCTGAATCCGCTCGCACTCGTTCCATGCCCGGGGATCAAAGGAGAGACGCTTGTGAATCCGCTCTTCGCGTCGGTTGAGCGCTGCACTTCGAACCCGTAATTGTCCACCTCACTTTTTGTCGTCCAGGCAAGGCTGACGCTCCTCTCTGCGGGGGATGCCGTTGCCGCAAAGGTTGCGAGCTGAATGGGAAGCGGTGCCGTCGATGAAAGCCAGGTCGCCCCGCTGATGATCCCGGAATTTCCCGTTCCATTCGACTGATCGTCCGAAAGAGCAGAGCCGCTTCCGGCATTCATGCTGTAATATGCCATGAGGCCTGTCTCATTCCCTGTCAACTCCGCATTCATCGTGGACTGAATATCGGACGCCGATCGGGCAACATTCCATATCCGTACCTCATCAAGAACGCCATTGAAATACCCGTCGCTTGAACCAAGCGTCGGAGCCCCAAGAACCAGGGGAGGGTTGACATTGTCGGTCCAGCGGGTGAGACCATTGGACAAGCCGTTATCCAAGGTCCCGTTGATGTACAACGACATCGCGGTCCCCTCGAACGTGGCAGCGACATGATACCAGGTTCCTGCGGTCAACACCGTCGTGCTCGCCAGCTGCTGGAACGCCCAGGGAGTTGAAGAGCCGACCTCGAACCGTATAAGCCCGTCCCCGTCCATACTGACGCCGAGTTCCCATTCATAGGAGTGAGACTGCCCCCCTCGGTTTTTTGACATAATCATTTGACCGCTGGAGACGTCATTGAACTTCACCCAGAACTCGACAGTAAAATCCCCGGAGAGATCGATCGAATTGTCCGTGATCGTCACGAGATCACTGGAACCGTTGAACCCAAGCGCCCAACCGCCTTGCGCATGCAGCGACAAGGGGAGGACCGCAATGAGAACGAAAGCGCAAAGCAAGGGGAGGCGCACCGAAGCGCCGACAAAACCGTGCCGTTCATTCATGGTATGGACTTTCCGACTCGTGGATGATTCGTTGCGCATCGAATTCCAGTGCATGGAACCTATTCGCGAATGGTGTACCCGGCAACGTTGCGGGACAGAGAGTCCGAAGGAAGAAGACCTGCATCAGCACGTACCCGGCGTGAGACCGTATTTTCGGCCTCACGGTTCGGCGACTCGCCAGAGGAATCCGTAGCAAGACCGTAGTTGCAAGACGGGTGCCAGATAGCCGGGCACCAGCGATTGGTGTCAATCCAGGAACTGCCCAGCCGAGAGGCGTTGGGACCCCCGTGAAAAACGGGCGATTCTTCACGGTGGTGATCGAAGGGGAGAAGGCAGGAGGGCCGGAGAGGCATCGACGCGTGAACGAGAGTGCGCGATATTCTACAACTGGGGGTCCATAACAGCCCGGTCCGACCGGGATTCGTTACAGGTGTTTGTGCCGCATCAATGCCCGTCTGCAATGCGCAGGACCTTTGCTCCACGGATTCTCCGTTGCCTGAGCTCGAGGAGTGCCCGGTTTGCATCAGGCAGCGGAAACTCCTCGATTTCAGGTTTCAGTCGAATCGCGGAAGCGATCTGCAGAAATTCTCTCACATCGTTCCGAGTTACGTTGGCGACACTCTTTACTTCCTTTTCCATCCATAGATGGACAGGGTAGTCGAGACTGATGAGTTCTTCCTTGTCCTTTTCTTCTTTTCGGATCGCATTGATTACCAGACGTCCCCCCGGCCGAAGGTTCCTGAGTGATGCAACGACCGTTTTCCATGCGGGCGTTGTGTCGATGATGCTGTGGAGTTTCTCCGGGGAGGAATCCGTGATGTCGCCGGCCCACGCGGCACCGAGGCTGCGTGCGAACGCCTGTTCAGTTTCTCCGCGTGCAAAGACGAAGACGTTGCTGTTCGGATACCGATTCCGGACCAGCTTCATCACGAGGTGTCCCGATGCACCGAACCCCGTGAGGCCGAGGTTTTCTCCGTCGGAGAGGCCTGTCAGCGAGAGGGAGCGATAACCTATCGCTCCCGCGCAGAGGAGGGGAGCCGCCTCGACATCAGAAAAGGCATCGGGAATCCGGTGGGCGAACAACCCCGGAACCACCATGTACTCGGCGTACCCGCCATTCGCATCCCGGCCCGTCGCCCTGAAATTCTCGCACAAGTTCTCGCGCCCCTCCAGGCAAAAGCTGCAGGTTCCGCATGCAGAGAAAATCCATGCGACACCCACACGGTCTCCTTCCGAAAACCCGCTCACGCTCTTTCCCATCTCAACGATCTTTCCCACTGCCTGATGCCCGGGGATAATCGGCAATCGGGTGGGCGGCATCCTCCCTTCAATTTCGTCCAGTTCGGTGTGGCACACTGCACAGACGGCAACTTTGACGAGGATTTCGTCGCCGGCCGGAGTTGGCGCGGGGACATCCTCCAGTGCAAGTGGCTGATGTTCTTTTTCAATATCCGCAATGGCACGCAAAACCATCGCTTTCATAATGTCTTCCTATTTCGATTGTGCTTGTCTCAATGCTTCACTCATGACCCTGCACGATAAAGGTAATCAAATCTGGATTGCGTTGACATCGCTTTGTCGCATCGATGGTGTCGAGTAATCTGATCAACCCTTCGGATTCCGTCTAGTCACAAAGACGTTGAATCGTTCCTGGACTGCATAATGTTAGAATTGTCCGGCGAAATATCTGGCATCGGTTTTGCCCGTTAGTCAATAGAATATCAGGAGGCACCATGAACTCCCTGAAGGTACCACTCATCGTCGGCGTTCTTTCAGCCACAGCGCTCGTGGGATGCAGCCCCGACTCAGCCCTCGGTGTTCTGTTTGATCCTCCGGATTGTTCGATCTCGGACGTCCATCGTTACAATGCAGCCCCCGGAGCATTCGCCGAAGTCGACATGACGGTGGCAAATTCCGGGTCCGGCGGCACTGCCATCGATGTGAATTGCAGCGTGAAGTTGAAGAGCGGGAATCTCATTGTCGATGAATCCGGGGTGGGAATCGGAATGCTGGAGTCGAATGAGGCGCGCCGCGTTACCATCCTCTTTACGGAGATTCAAAATCACAATGAATATGACCAGGCAGTGTACTACCTCTGGTGGTATGACGCCCAGGGCGGCTATCACGACAAGACCGTAGTGAACCCGTGAGGGGAATAGACGGGGCCGGAGGAATGAAGAATGAAGAATTCGGAATTCTTAGTTCTGTCAGCGTCAAGGAACGTGAGCCCGAAGATGACGGGACTCGGGGACTTTGTGACTCTGAGGCAATGGGAAAGAAGCATGCTCCCATCAACGGATCAACAACATCGTCCGAAGAGCAGAGTATGAACCTGCTGTGAGTCTGCAAAGGTACACCCCACTCGCAAGGTTCGTCCCGTCAAAGGCAAACGTATATTTCCCCGCCGAGTACCTGCCATTAGCAATGGTCGCCACTTTGCGTCCGAGGATGTCGAATACCTCGAGCCGAACCTCACTGTCCCCTGTCCGCCGATGACTGTTTTTGGATTGAACGCCCGCCCGACCGCCTGCCCTGGGCCCATGCTTAGTCAGGCGGGCGGGGATTCGGATAGTGTTGCGACAGGACGAATCCGGATGGAACGTGATCGTTTGCAGCGGGGATGGAGGTAACAACTGATCCGTACACAGCAGCGAAGAGATTGTTGCCGTTGATCGATAAACTCCGCCACCGGTCCCGGCATAGAAATCGTTCTTGTCCAGTTGCAGGTTGTTGATGCCATACGCCGTCATTTCAGAAGAATCCGGTTCCGGCCATGGTCCAGAACCCTGCCGGGTCGTTCGCGCGGAATGTTCCGAGCGTAAAGGTCCCTGCAATTCTCGAAGAGCGACATGAGCCCGGAATCGCATGGAGCCCAAGTCGCGCCGAAATCCGTGGTCCGAAAGATCCCGGCATTACACGTCACGTATAGTGCAGAGCTTGTCGCGAAGAATGACGTCTTATTCTGAACTCCGTTCGGCGCGTTGGTGTTCACCCATTGGGCGGGCGCCGTCCCTGCAGCTATGAGGGCTGTCAGGACAACCATCAAAATCCCCCGGTACGTATCTTTCATGAGACGTCCTCAGCCAAAGGAACACATGCATGTCTCCAACAATTCCGCAGCCCCGTTGGACCGGGGTATTCCCCGCGCTGACAACGAAGTTCCGACGCGACGGATCTCTGGACGTGGAGGCGCTCAAAAAGCACTACGCCTGGCAAGTAAACAGCGGCGTCGATGGACTCGTCGTGAACGGTTCCCTCGGTGAAAATGGGGCACTGGAACCCGAAGAGAAACTTGAACTGGTGAAAATCGCAGTTGAAGTTGCTGGCGGGAAAATCCCGGTCCTTTCGGGAGTCGCCGAGAGCAGCACAGCACGCGCGTGCCGGTTTGTCGATCAGGCATCCACGCTGGGACTCAGTGGCTTTATGGCTCTTCCCCCGATGCAATACGTGTCCGACCGGCAAGAAACCATCGCCCATCTCAGGGCAATAGCCGCCGCCTCCGGATTGCCGATCATGCTCTATAATAACCCCGTTGCCTACCGCGTCGATGTTACTCCTGAGATGTTTGCAGAGCTTGCTGACGAACCCCGGTTTGTCGCGATAAAGGAGTCCTCCGAGAACGTCCGCCGGCTGACTGACATCCGAAATCTGGTCGGCGATCGCTATGAGCTGTTCATCGGCGTGGACGATCTTGCCCTCGAAAGCATCATCCTTGGTGCTGTCGGGTGGGTTGCCGGTCTGGTCTGCGCGTTTCCCCGGGAAGCGGTCGCGTTATTCCGTCTTGTGCAGGCCGGGCGGATCGATGAGGCGCTCCCTCTGTACCGTTGGTTCATGCCGTTGCTCCATCTCGATGCGTCAATCAAATTTGTTCACTACATCAAGCTGGTCGAATCCCTTATCGGTGTCGGGACTGAATTTGTGCGGGCGCCGCGCCTCGTTCTGACCGGCGAAGAACGTCGCCATATCGAGGGGCTGGTGCAGAATGCGCTAGCATCCCGCCCGGCGTTGCCGGAAATCGAACTTCCAAGGAGGTAGCCCATGTTCAAGAATCTCATCGGCGGGGCATGGGTGGAATCGGGAAGTGAACGCCCGAATGTCAACCCGTCGGACACCGACGACATCATCGGGACGTACGCACAGGGCGACGCGGAACAGGTTCACCTCGCGGTCGAGGCCGCAGAACGCGCCGCACGGGGGTGGGCGTCGAGTACACCACAGCAGCGGTTCGATGTCCTGGACACGATTGGCACCGAGATCCTCACGCGCAAGGCCGAGTTGGGCACATTGCTGGCGAGAGAGGAGGGGAAGATTCTGCCGGAAGCGATCGGCGAGGTTGTTCGTGCAGGATACATTTTCAAATTCTTTGCGGGAGAGGCGCTCCGGCAACCGGGCGATCATCTGAAATCCGTTCGTCCCGGAATCGACATCGATGTCTTGCGGCATCCGCTGGGGATCGTCGGCCTGATTGCGCCCTGGAATTATCCCATTGCGATTCCGTCATGGAAAATCGCACCGGCGCTTGCTTTTGGAAATGCCGTCGTGTTCAAACCGGCCGAACTCGCTCCGGGTTGCTCCTGGGCGCTTGCCGAGATCATTTTGCGATCGGGACTCCCTCACGGCGTCTTCAACCTTGTGATGGGTTCCGGCGGGACGGTCGGGAAAGCCCTCGTTTCTCACCCCGCGGTTGATGGGATCAGTTTCACGGGCTCGGTGGAAATCGGCCGACAGATCGCCGCACAATGCGGAGCAGGGATGAAACGGGTGCAGCTGGAGATGGGAGGGAAAAACCCCCTCGTGGTTCTGGATGACACTGATCTCGATGTCGCCGTCAATGCCGCCGTCAACGGCTCGTACTTTTCGACCGGTCAACGCTGCACCGCGTCGAGCCGGATCATCGTCACCTCCGGGATTCGTTCGCGGTTTGAAAAGGCCGTCGTCGACCGACTTCGCGCCCTGAAGGTGGACGATGCGCTCGCGGAAGGGACCGAGATGGGCCCTGTTGTCGACGCGGCACAACTGGAGAAAGACCTGGAATATGTAGCCGTTGCGCAGAAGGAGGGAGGGCGGCTGGCGTTTGGCGGTGAGCGCCTCGTGCGGCGGAAGAAAGGATTCTACATGTCACCTGCCTTGATCACCGAGACAACGAATGCCATGCGGATCAACCGCGAGGAGGTCTTTGGCCCGGTTGCGGCGATCGTTGCGGTAAAGGACTACGAGGAGGCGCTCGCCGCCGCCAACGATACGCGGTTCGGCCTTTCGGCGGGGATTTGCACGACGTCGTTGAAGCATGCGAGTCATTTCCGGGACCATGCGGGAGCGGGGATGGTGATGGTGAACCTCCCGACCGCCGGGGTCGATTACCATGTTCCGTTCGGGGGGCGCAAAGGATCGAGTTACGGCACTCGGGAGCAGGGAAGGTATGCGATCGAATTCTACACGTCGGTCAAGACCTGCTACACGGCTCCCGGCTGACGGGTGTGCAATCGCAAACCATCCAACGGTGTCACGGAGGCGGAAACACGACCATGGCGCGGAACACGTTTCTCTGCATCGATGCCCACACCTGCGGAAACCCGGTGCGCGTCGTCGCCGGCGGCGCGCCGACGCTTCACGGCGCGACAATGAGCGAGCGGCGTCAGCATTTCCTTGCCGAGTATGATTGGATTCGAACGGGCCTCATGTTCGAGCCCCGCGGCCATGCCATGATGTCCGGGAGCATTCTCTACGACCCGATCCGCGACGATACTGACGCCGCTCTCCTTTTCATCGAGACGAGCGGGTGTCTGCCGATGTGCGGACATGGGACCATCGGGACGGTGGTCGTGATGATCGAACACGGACTGGTGAAGCCGCGAACGCCCGGCCGTCTCCGACTCGAAGTGCCCGCCGGGGTCGTCGAGGCCGAATACCGGGAGGAGCATGGCTTCGTCGAATCCGTTCGATTGCGCAACGTTCCATCCTATCTTGATTCCTCCGATCTGACCGTCGATGTTCCCGGCCTCGGTCCACTGCACTTCGATGTCGCGTACGGAGGGAATTTCTACGCGATTGTCGATCCGCGCGACGGGTTCAACAGCCTGGACCAGCTGACTGCCTCGGATGTGCTTCGGCTCAGTCCCGTCGTCCGCCGGGAGATTAACGCGAAATATTCTTTTGTGCATCCTCACAATCCAACCATCCGAGGGTGCAGTCATGTCCAGTGGACGGGGAAGCCGCGGCATCCTCAGGCCGATGGGCGGAACGCCGTATTCTATGGCGACAACGCCATCGACCGATCCCCCTGCGGCACGGGGACGTCAGCCCGGCTTGCGCAGTTGACGGCGAAAGGACGCCTGAAGAAGGGGGATCAGTTCATCCACGAGAGCATCATCGGAAGCCTGTTCACCGGACGCGTCGAGGATCTTGTCAGGGTCGGAGAAAAAGACGGAATCATCCCGAGCATCGAAGGATGGGCGCGCGTCACAGGATTCAATACGATCTTTATCGACGACCGCGACCCGTATGCCCACGGATTTCAGGTGCAGTGATATGCCTTCGGCAAAATCGGGTCGGGGAATGTCTGTGGATAGCCAAACGGATGTCTTGATTGTCGGCGGCGGCGCCATCGGTCTGTGCGCCGCATATTATCTGTTGAAGGCCGGCGCTTCCGTCACGGTGGTGGACAAAGGCGAGATGGGGCATGGGAGCTCGCTCCATAACGCGGGATACATTTGCCCCAGTCACTTCGTTCCGCTTGCCGCACCGGGCGTGTTCGGGCAGGCGGTAAAATGGATGTTCAATCCCCGCAGTCCTTTTTATGTCAAACCCCGGGTGAGCAGGGAATTGATCGCATGGGCGTGGGAGTTCAGGCGGTCCTCGGATGAGCAGACGATGCGGCGGGCGATGCCCGTCCTCCGTGACCTGCTTCTCGATGGATCGCGACTTATGGAATCGCTGTCGCACGAGCCGGGAATGGATTTTCACTTTACCCGTCAGGGACTCTGCATGCTCTTCCAGTCGGAGGCGGGGAGACGTTCGGCCTTGCACGAAGCGGCGCTTGCTGACGAATTGAAGATGGAGGCGCGGGTTCTAAACCGGGAAGACCTCCAGGTCCTGGATCCCGGAGTCGACTTTTGCGCAAGGGGTGGTGTTTTCTACCCGGGCGACGCACACCTTGTCCCCGCGACGCTGGTACGTGACATGGCTCTCTTCCTGGAGCGTTCGGGCGCAACGATCCTGCGTCAGTGCGAAGTCCAAACGTTTGCCGTGAACGGAAATCGCGTGACGTCCGTTGTGACGTCGCAAGGGGAGATTCGTGCCGGGGAGTTTGTTCTCGCAGGAGGCGCCTGGTCTCCGGCGATCGCGCGACACCTGGGGCTCCGGATCCTCATGCAGCCCGGAAAAGGGTACAGCATCACCTACCGCAACCCGCCGGTGAAGCCCGTCCACCCCTACATTCTTGTGGAACGCCGCGTTGCGGTCACGCCGTTTCAGGAGAGCCTTCGGTTGGCGGGAACGATGGAACTCTCCGGAATGAGTACGTCGATCAATCACCTTCGGGTCCAGGCGATCCTCGACGCAGTGCCACGGTATTTCCGGAACGTTGCCCTCACGGGATCCGGCGAGCCAACGTTGTGGGCAGGTCTTCGGCCTGTCAGCCCGGATGGCATGCCATACATCGGTCGGTTCCGGCAATATGCGAACCTGCTGGCGGCCACAGGTCATGCGATGCTCGGGATTTCGCTCGCGACGGTGACCGGGAAGCTTGTGACGGAGATGATCCGTGGGGAGAAACCATCGCACGATGTGTCGCTGCTGAATCCTCATCGATTCGATTAAGCGGGCCGTTGGCATCGATCGAGAGACCCGTTCAGTTCATGCAGTGCATCTCATAAATACCTGAATCATCACCGAGAGGCGTCGATGGAGCCGGAACACAAAGGAGCAATGAACGAACGCACATTTCACGCGGACAGGGCCCATGTCCTTGATGACCCCAACAGGCCAACCTGGCTGTCGGCGGATCATGTGATTGCAAAAATCAGACTCAAAGAAAATTCCGTTGTCGCGGACATCGGAGCGGGGACAGGGTATTTCGCCATCCCGTTTGCGGAGATGGTCGGCTCACGAGGGAAGGTCGTGGCGGTCGATTTCCAATCTGCGATGCTCGGAAAGATCAAAGCAAAACTCGATGCATATCAGCGACTGACAAATGTCGAGCTTGTCTCGGGTTCAGCAACGTCGACAACGCTGCAGGCGAAAAGTGTCGACATGGTTTTCATGGCAAATCTCTGGCATGAACTGGATGAACTCCCGTCGGTGCTTTCCGAGGCGGCGAGGGTCCTCCGCCAGGATGGCAGACTTGCAATTGTCGACTGGCGTGCAGACATGGCTTCTCCTCCTGGTCCACCAGCCGCGCATCGCGTGGCCCTGGCATCGGTGATACAGACGCTCGAATCGAACGGCTGGAAGATCCTGGACTCGGGTTTCGTCGGAGTCTACAGCCACTTTGTCCTTGCTGAAACTTCGACGAATCGAACGTAGCATCTCCGTCTTTACAGATTCCCACCCCTCCAAGTCGCGCCAAGCGCGAATCCTGCTTCCCTAATCGCTCTTTTCTTGAAGCTCGGCGCCCCCCTCCCTGATAGTCCTGGCTCCCAAAAATTGCCCGAACAAGCAAACCATGGAAAAGATTTTTCTTGACAATTCCGATCAATTTCAATAATATGCTATGGCAAGTTGTAGCAAACTATAGCAACGTAACAGATCTGGACGGATTGTGGCCAACCTTCTTACGACGAAGGAACTGCAGGGACTTCTGAAGATTGATCGAACGACGATCTACAGGATGTTGAAGGACGGCCGCATTACCGGTGTCAGGGTGGGAGGGCAATGGAGGTTTTCGAAGGACGAAGTAGACGCGCTCGTCGGAGGCGCGGTTCGCCCTGACCTTGAAACCTTGCCAAGTGACCCACTTCCCATCCATTGTGTTCTTCCGATTCAACAAGTGTTTGCCGAGATTGCCCAGGTGGGCTCCCTGACCACATCGCCGACGGGGGAACCGCTTACCGAGATCAGTAACTCGTGTGATTTTTGCTCGCTGATCCTCAAAAGCCCATCCGGCAAAAAGGCATGTCTCGGGTCGTGGGAGAAGCTTGCGCAACAATCGGAGAAGGTCCCGAAATTTGTGACCTGTCATGCCGGCCTGCAATACGCGCGCTCCCGGATTGAACTCAACGGAGCTCCTGTTGCGATGGTTATCGCAGGCCAATTCTATGATGACGCCCCCGATCCCGAGGAAGAGAGCGCCCGGATTGAGAAGCTGGCCGCAATGCACGACATCCCTGCGGACGATCTCCACACGGCCGCCAAACACATCCGCCGTATCGATCGCCGTTACGAGGACCAGCTCGGCCTCTGGCTCGAAAAGGTCGCGATGACGTTTGAACAGGTTGCGCACGAGCGGGCCGAGTTAATCAATCGTCTCCGCTCCATCGCGCACATGAGTACCTTACCCAACGAATGAATCAATCACTCCTCAGGAGCAGATCATGGCCACGAATGCAGATCAGACGCTCGATTGCACCGGCCTGGCATGTCCGATGCCGATTTTGAAGACGAAGAAGGCGGTCGACAGCCTTCAGGTCGGTCAGGTCCTCAAGATGATCGCCACCGATGCCGGCTCGGTGCCGGATGTCACGGCGTGGACGCAAAAGACCGGACACCAGTTGCTGAGTCATGAAGAAAACAGTGGGACGTTTACGTTCTACATCAAGAAGACCAAATAAGATTTCTGCCGGAGAACAACCCCATGCCTGAAGAATCAAGCAAACGCATTGCAATCATTGCCTCGCACGGCTCTCTTGACGCGGCGTACCCGCCGCTTATTCTCGCCACGGCTGCCGCGGCGATGGAGATGGAGGCGGCGATCTTCTTCACGTTTTACGGACTCGAAATCATCAAGAAGGGAAAAGCCGACCATCTGAAAGTCGCCCCGATCGGAAACCCCGCGATGCCGGTCCCGATGCCGAACATCATCGGAATGCTCCCCGGCATGACCGCGGCGGCCACCATGATGATGAACAGCTGGATGTCGAAAGCCAAGGTGGCCAAGCTGAGCGAGCTGCTGGACATCGCCGTGGAATCCGGCGTCAAACTGATTGCCTGTCAGATGACCATGGACGTCATGGGCATCAAGAAGGAAGAACTCATGGACGGTCTCCAGATCGGCGGAGCCGCGACATTCCTGGAGTTTGCCAGCAGGAATGCCATCACGCTGACGTTCTGAACGCAACGCTGTTCGATTTCGCTGAACGCTCTTTGACTCTTCTCCCGCGGTTCCGTTCTTTCCATTCCACTCAAATTCCTGATGTGCTCTTCGAGGACTGTTATCATGGATGACAAGATTCTCATTATTATGACCAGCGGTCCCGACACACCCCGGCGGTGTGCGACGCCGTTCTTTTTCGCCACGCTTGCAGCGGCCATGGAATATGACGTCACCATGTTCTTTACCATCGACGGAACGCTGCTCCTGAAGAAGGGAATGGCGGAAACCGTCTATCCGAAGGCCGGCGGCAAGCCGGTGTCGGACTTTCTCAAGGACGCCATGGACGCAGGGGTGAAGTTTACCGCTTGCACCGCCTCGACGGAACTGCACGACCTCCAACCATCCGATTTGCTTGATGGAATAAAGATGGTGGGCGGTGCAGCGATGTGGCAAATGTCCGAAGAAGCCAAAACGACACTGACCTTCTAAGGAGAAAAACGAACCATGGCGACGATTCGTGGCTGTCATCTGCCCGACGATCTCTTCTATAATATCGAGAAGCACGTTTGGGCGAAACCGATGGACGGAGGGATCATTCGCATCGGCATGACCTCAGTCGCGGCGAAGCTGTCCGGCGGGAAGCTCGCGGCGATCACCGTAAAGGCGAAAAACATCGGCCAGGAGGTCAAACAAGGGAAGAGTGTCGCGACCGTGGAGAGCAGCAAGTTCGTCGGGCCTGTGCCGGCGCCGGTCACCGGCATTCTGCAGCGCGCAAACGAGAAGCTGGCGCAGGATCCGAATATCGCGATCGCCGATCCTTACGGTGAAGGGTGGATCGCGGAGATGAAGGCCAATGATTGGGATGGTGAAAAAGGCACCCTTGTCACCGGACCCGAAGGCATTGCAAAGTATCAGGCCAAGCTCGAAGCCGACGGCATCTCATGTCAGTGAATCCTTGCGGAGGAACACATGTCTGAAGAGACAATCTATCAGCATCTCCGGCGTGAAGGCGTGACGCGCCGGGATTTTGTGAAGCTGTGCGGTCTCCTGGCAGGAGCGATGGGGTTGAATTCTTTTCCCCCGTGGAAGGCGAGCGGTTTCCCGGAGTCTGTTCTCGCGTCCAACGGCACCGGCGCGGACGTGGTGGGAAAAGCGCTTGCGTCGCGGCCACGGGTGCCCGTCATCTGGCTTGAATTTCAGGACTGTGCAGGATGCAGCGAAGCGCTCACGCGCTCACAATCGCCCACACTGATTGATCTCGTCCTGAACAAGATCTCCATTGAGTACCACGAGACGCTTTCGGCTGCTTCGGGATTTCAGCTCGAAGAGAACAAGATGGAGACAATGAAGAAGTACGCAGGGAAGTATGTCCTCGTGGTAGAAGGTTCCGTGCCTCTCGGCATCAACGGTGATTATTGCACGATCGGCGGCCGGTCGGCCAACGACCTGCTCAAAGAAGCGGCGGCCGGTGCGTTGGCGATCGTTGCGACGGGAAATTGCGCGACCTTTGGCGGGATTCCGAAGGCGAAGCCCAATCCCACCGAAGCGAAAGGGATCGCGGAGATCATCACCGACAAACCCGTGGTGAATATTCCGGGCTGTCCCGCGATTCCTGAAGTCTTTACCGGCACGCTCGCCCAGTTCCTGGTGTTCGGGACGCTTCCCGAGCTCGACGAGCTTAACCGGCCGAAGACGTTTTACGGCAACACGATCCATGACCGCTGCCTGCGCAGGCCATTCTATGAGGCCGGGAAATTCGCACTTTCCTTCGACGACGAAGGAGCGCGAAAAGGCTGGTGTCTCTACAAACTCGGCTGCAAAGGTCCGACAACGTACAATGCGTGCGCGACAATCAAATGGGACCGCGGTCTTTCGTTCCCGATCCAATCGGGGCACCCGTGTCTAGGTTGCTCGGAGCCGAATTTCTGGGACGGCGGAGGGTTTTATCAGGGTCAATCGGCGCCGCTCAGCAAGCCGACACTCACCGCCCTCGGGATCGCCGCAGGCGCTGGCGCGGTGGTTGGCGCGGGAGTGGCCGCAGGCAATCGCGCCTCCAAGAAGCATGTCACTGCTGAATAGGAGACTGCCATGAACTGGAATGAAACACTTGAATTCGCACGGGGGCCCTTCTTTAACGTGGCGCTCATCGTGTTCGTCGGCGGAATGGCGTACCGGCTGATGCGCGTCCTTCTGCTGGGATGGAGTCGCGACAGGGTCCCGTCCAAAGAGAGCAAGGCGAAAGGGGTCGCCATCACGTACCTCAAGGGGATTGTCATCTGGCCGTTTATCCCCTGGGTGAAGAACACGTTTTCGAAAAAACCGGTCATGTACCTTGCGGGCGGCCTGTTCCATCTCGGGCTATTTGTGATTGTCTTCCTCGGAACGCCGCACATGCTCGTGTGGAAGAGTCTCCTGGGGCTCAGTTGGACGACGATCCCGGTACCGATCATCGACTGGCTTGCCGCAGTGACGATCATCGCCATGGCGGCCCTCCTGATCAACCGCTTCATCGATCCGGTATTGAAGCTCCTGACCGGTGTCGCGGAGGTCGTGAATTGGCTCGTGGTGTTTCTCCCGATGATCACGGGGTACCTGATGGCGCATCATTTGTTCTCGCCGTATCAAATGCTGTTTGCGCTTCATGTGCTTTCGGTCGACATCATGTTGCTCTGGATTCCGTTCAGCAGAATTTCGCATTTCATGTTCTATTTCTTTTCCCGGACCATTCACGGCGCGCAGTTCGGCAAACGCGCCGTCACACCGTAACGAGGAGGCCCGTCATGGCAACCGAACAAGCCCTCACGACGTTCATCGAGGAGACCGGCGGATGGTTGGCCTCGCAGCTCGAAGCGTGCACTCGGTGCGGCATCTGCGCCGAGGCGTGTCACTTTTACGAAGCGATGAATAACCCGGAGTTTGCACCGGTGTGGAAAGTGGAGCTTCTCCGCCGGGCGTACGAGCAGCGTTGTACCCTTGGCGGACGGGCGAAGCTCGCACTCGGGATGGATAAGAAAATAACCGATGAGGACATCGCGCACTGGAGCACCATCGTGTATGAAGCGTGCACGCTCTGCAATAAATGCGCGATGGTCTGTCCGATGGGGATCCAGCTCAGTCCAATGATCCACGATGTGCGGACAGCGATGTCCAATGCCGGGGTTGTCCCGGCCGACCTGATGGCAGCGGTCAAGAAGCAGGTCGAGGAGGGCAGTCCGCTCGGCGCCACCCAGTCGGTGTGGGAACAGCGCATGGAGTGGATCGCCGACGAGTGGGAGGTCGAAATTCCGACGGACGTCAAGAGTTCCGACACGCTCGTGGTGTTCACCTCCATCGAGATCATGAAGTTCCCCGAGACCATCGCCGCGATTGCGAAGATCCTCACCAAGGCCGGGGAGAAATGGACTGTCAGCAGCGCCGGTCGCGAGGTGGTGAATTTCGGGTTCTTTGAAGGAAGCAACGAGCGGACCATATTGTTCATGCAGCGGCTCTTTGACGCGGCAAAGGATCTCGGCGTGAAGCGGCTGCTGGTCACGGAATGTGGACATGCCTACGACGCCCTCCGGTGGACCGCGGCGAACATGATGAAAGTCCCCGAAGGCCTGGAGATTGTTCACATCGTCGGTGTTACCATGGACTACATCAAGGCGGGGAGACTCACCCTGAAGAAGGGGGCGTTCGACGGGGACGGCGTTCTCACGTTTCACGACGCGTGCAAGATCCAGCGGCGCGATCACACATCCAGGAGCCCCGCGAGATCCTGCAAATCCTTGCCCCGAATGCCTTCAAGGAGATGACGCCAAACAAGGAGCAGTCGGTCTGCTGCGGCGGTGGCGGAGGGGTGATCGCCATCAAAGAAGCCGATGCGAACCGCTACGGCGTGTTCGAGCTGAAGATGCGGCAACTGCAGGCCGTCGGCGCGAAGACCGTCACGATGACCTGTTCCAATTGCAGACTGCAGTACACCGACAGCGTTGAACACTTCCATCTTGACATCAAGGTCAGGGGACTGTCGCAGATGGTGGCGGAAGCAATGGAATAGTCTTTGGCTGCCCGAACTTTTCCCGGAGATGATAGCATGGCATCGTTCAATCTGACACCAGTGGAAAAAGGGATCATGCGCTGCAGGCATAGTGGAACGTTTTCGCCCGAAGACATCCAATCGCTCGCGACGTTTTTCAGGGACTATCGGGGAAAACTCCTCATCGATCTCACCGGCACTCCTGTCGTGGAATGCGCGCGGCACATTCGTCAGCTCCGGCCCATGATGCCGGTGGCGGCGATCATCGGGGGAATCCTGCCGCCGGGGACACTGGATATTGACGAGAGTTACTACGCCCACGCGGTGCGCAATTTCGAGAATGAAGCCGAGGGCCTCGACTGGCTCCGCAACCAATAGGAGAACGTGTATGGCACATCGTATCGTCGTTGATCCGATTTCCCGCATCGAGGGACACCTCAGGATCGAAGCCGAACTGGATGAAAGCAACACCATCACGAAGGCATATTCATCCGGCACCATAGTCCGGGGAATGGAAATCATCCTGAAAGGGCGGGACCCGCGGGAAGCGTGGCGTTCACCCAGCGTGCCTGCGGGGTCTGCACCACCGTGCACGCGTTTGCGTCCATCCAGTCGGTCGAAGATGCCCTCGACATCCGGATTCCCCAGGCGGCGAATATCGTCCGTAACATGATGATCGCGCAACAGTACATCCACGATCACGTCATGCATTTCTATCACCTCCATGCGCTCGATTGGGTGGACGTCGTCGCCGCGCTCAAGGCGGATCCAAAGAAGACCTCGGAAATCCAACAGGCGATTTCCGCGTGGGGCAATTCTTCTCCCGCCTACTTCGCCGATGTGCAGAAGAAGGTGCAAGGCATCGCAACGAGCGGGCAACTGTCGATCTTCTCGAATGCCTACTGGGGGCACCCGGCGTACAAGCTCCCGGCGGAGATCAACCTGCTCGCCGTCGCGCACTACCTCGAAGCCCTTGATTGGCAGCGGCATGTGACAAGATGCACACGATCTTCGGGGGAAAGAACCGCACCCGAATTTCGTGGTGGGCGGCATCCCGATGCCGATCGATCTCAACAGCGACACCGCATTGAACGCGGAACGCCTCGCGATCATCGCCGATTCGATCGACAAGATCGTCGAGTTCGTCGATCAGGTCTACATCCCCGATATCCTCGCCATAGCCCCGTACTATAAAGACTACGCGGGCATCGGCGGTGAGCTCGGCAATTTCCTGACGTGGGAGAATTCCCCGGCGTTGATCCGAAAGACACGTCAAAGTACCTGTTCCCCCGTGTCGCGATCATGAACAAGGATCTCGCGAACATCATCGAGCCAGATCCGCGGGATTTCGACAAAATGAAGGAATTCATTGCCCATAGCTGGTACAAGTACAGCGGTGGCGACCAGGTCGGTCTTCATCCCTGGCGCGGCGAAACAGAACTCAATTTCACGGGGCCGAAATCGCCGTATAAAAACCTCGAGGTCGAACAGAAGTATTCCTGGCTGAAGTCCCCGCGATGGAATGAAGCGCCGATGGAAGTCGGCCCCCTCGCGCGCGTCCTTGCGCTGTACGCGAAAGGCCATGAGCAAACGCGAGAGCTTGTCGGCTGACGCTCAAGAAACTCGATGCGCCGATCAGCGCGGTGTTTTCGACGCTTGGACGGACGGCGGCGCGGGCGATCGAGACCAAAGTCATCGCAGACTGGCTGCGCGAGTTTTACGGCGAGCTTATCGCCGAGATCAAGGCCGGGAACACTCGGACCTTCACAACGACAAGTGGGATCCCGGCACCTGGCCGTCACACGCGGAGGGGTTCGGTTTCATGGAGGCACCCCGCGGCGCGCTCGGACACTGGATCGTCATCGACGATGGCAAGATCGCGAACTACCAACTCGTCGTGCCGACGACCTGAACGCGTCTCCGCGAGACCACAAGGGGCAGGAAGGCGCCTACGAATCCTCTCTTGTCGGGACGAAAATGGAAAAACCCGAGTGGCCACTCGAAATCTTGCGCACCATCCATTCCTTCGATCCGTGCATGGCGTGTGCCATCCACATGATCGACGCTGAAGGCAAGGACGTTGGGAACGTCTCCACCGAGCTGAACGTTGTTCTGCAATGAACGAACCGGCGGCAGGGAGGAAAATCGTGCTCGGTCTCGGCAACACGCTGAACCGGGATGAAGGTGTCGGGGTCCATCTGCTCGCCAGGCTGCGGGAGCAGATGGAATCCCGGACGTCGTTCGAGTTTGTCGATGGCGGTACGCTCGGCCTGAATCTGCTGCCGCTCGTGGAGGAGTGCAGCCATCTGCTCCTCCTCGATGCGGTCAATGCCGGGAAGCCGCCGGCAACGGTGGTCGAGCTTTCCCGAGATGCGATCCCGCTCTTCTCAGGAGTGAAAATGTCCCAGCACCAGGTGACGTTTCAGGAGGTTCTGGGTCTTGCGCAGATCAGGGGAAAACTGCCGGAACATCTGCACCTCATCGGGGTACAGCCGATGGATATCTCGGTTGGATTCGGCATGACGTCGGCGGTGGAAGCCGTGTCGAACGAGATGACGGCCAGGGTGAAGCGGATCCTCCAAGACTGGGAGTCAGGAACATCGTAAGCAAGCCATTCCCATTTCCAAAATTCAAACGCCAAATTCGAAAATGTGTCTAGGTGTTCCCGGCAAAGTTGTGCGCATCGAGACCAATCCGCTCGGCATGACCATCGGCAAGGTGGAATTCGGCGGAATCTCCAAAGACGTGAGCCTCGCCTACGTTCCTGATGTCCAGGTCGGGGACTATGTGGTCGTCCATGTCGGATTCGCGCTCAGCAAGATCGACGAAGAAGCGGCGGCGGAGATTTTCGGCTTCCTGAAGATGAACGATGAGTTGCGCGACCTGGAAACCCTCCCGCCGGGCTCGGAGCCATTGCCGTGAAGCGTGTGAGGCTGCTTGATCTTACGAACGTCTCCCCCCTCCGGTCGCAGACCGTCTACCACGCGGTCGGTCATGCGATGCTCCCCGAAACTCCGGACACCATCATCCTCGCCAGTCCCTCCAGTCCCTACGTCTGCATCGGCTACCATCAGGATCTCCGGAAGGAAGTCGATGTCGACCACTGCCGGTCGCGCGGACTTCCCATCTACCGTCGCGAAGTGGGAGGCGGCGCCGTCTATCTCGATAGCGGACAGGTCTTCGCGCAATGGATCTTCCAGCCGGGACATCTTCCGGCGGATCTGGTCGAGCGCTTCGCCGTGTATATCCGACCGCTTGTGGAGACCTACCAGGCACTCGGGATCAATGCCTATCATCGACCGGTCAACGATATCCATGTCGGGGGAAAGAAAATCGGCGGGACGGGGGCGGCGCAGATCGGCGTCGCCGATGTCGTGGTCGGGAGTCTCATGTTCACGTTCGACAAGAAGACGATGGCGAAGGTTCTCAGGGTGTCGTCGGAAAAAATGCGAGACAAAATCGTCGAGGGTCTCGAGCAGTACATGACCACCATCACCGAGCAGCTCGGCTCGTCGCCTCCTCGTGATGATGTCAAGGGTCTCTACGTTCGGAACTGCGAGAAAGTGCTTGATGCGGAAATCCTCCCGGGGGTGTGGACGGAGCGGGAAGAGGCGGCGGCGGTAGAAGTGGATCGTCGATTCCAATCGGAGGAATGGATGCTGCAGCGGGGAGGGCTGCGCCCCGTGGGAGTGAAGATCCATGAAGATGTACGAATTGTCGAAGGGGCATGGAAGGCTCCCGGGGGACTTCTCCGTCTGACGGCGCGGCTCACGGGGGACCGCATCGAAGATATTTCCCTGTCGGGCGATTTCACGATGCTCCCTGCACTCGGCCTCGGCAGTGTTGAGACGGCATTGCGCGGTGTGCATGCAGACGATCGTTCTGTCGTCGCCCGCGTGCGTGAAGTCTATCGCGATTTGCCGATCACGTCGCCTGGCCTGGCGGAAGAGGATTTCGGCCGGGCATTCCTGGCTGCGGTGAACCCCGTCCCTCCTGCGCTGTAACTCCCGCTCCGGCGCTGCCCTCATTAAACGAAAACAACAACGGCGACCTCGTTCGGGATCGCCGTTGCCTTTTGTGAAAACCCTTTTGCCGACTTCCTACTTGAGGCTCCAGGAAATGGAGGCGTGGAAGATATTTTCGAGGAGTTGGCTCACGGATCCGTTGTACTCCTGGGCGACTGTGCTCGGCGTACTTGCCGTCTCCTTGTTGTTGAGCGCGATTTCGTACGCCACATGGAGACCGATGATGCTGGTGATATTCCATGAAGCGCCGACCATTGCATGGTTTTCGACGATGGCGGGGAACACAGGGAAAATGGTTGACGGAGGAACGGGGTTCTTTCCGTAGGCGTACCCTGCGCGGACGAGCACGGCCGGTACGAGCGCATACTCCGCACCCAACCGGACATTGACGGCGTCCTTCCAGTTCATCGGAAAATCAAGAGAGAACGCGCCGCTGTTTCCCAGCATCGTGTTGATATTGGCATTCGAGCCGTTGGAAAGCGAGATCCCCATCTTGTCGAATGCCGCACTCCAGTTGACCCATTCGACATCGAGTGCAAACCGGAGTTGATCGGTCGCGGAATATGATGCACCGATCCCGATTGACTGGGGGAGTGTCAGTGTGGTCTGCAGGTTGTAGTTGGCGACTGCACCCTTGGTCAGATCGATTCCCATTTGACCGAACTGCCCGGCAACGGCTTGTTGCGCCTGGACCGCAGTTGCGGAAGGGTTCGAAGCCATGTAGCCTTGAACGGCCTTCCCGAACGCGTCGGTCAACTGGGCGGTCATATCCATCGTCGCCTTGCCGTTCTTGTAGGTCAGCGGGGATGCGGACGTGTAGCTGGCCCCGATGGTAAACCGGTCGCTGACCTTGTACGCGACGCCGATCTTGCCGCAAAAGCCGATTGCGGTCAGATCCGTCATCGCCGCAAGTGCGGTGACTTCCGTGTAGCCAAAGCCGCCCTGGGCCGGCGGTGCGGCAAACATCTGTCCGAACGTCATCCCCGGCTGGGCAATCCCCTTCATGATCGACGGAGAGAGACTGTAGGGCATGGTGAATTCGAGGGTACTGTAGACAAGGTGGGCCGACACGCCGATGGAAAAGTTGTCGGTCAACCGATAGGCCGCGCTCAGTCCACCTTCCATGACGGCAAGTTGAGAATGATACTCCTGCGGCGTGAGGGTGCCGGTCTGGTCCCGGAAGAGGGGGTTGATGAGCGAGAAATCCGCTCCCATCCCTCCCTGCGTGAACGCGCCGACTCCCCAGGCAAACGGGTTGTCCGCACTCGCGTGGGCATAGGCGAGCCCGGGAAGCGGGAAATAGTTCGTCTTCCCGTTTGTCTCGCCGTTCGAAACATTGGTGAACTTCAGCGAAGGGATCATCAACGAAAAATTCGCATCGAGGGCAGAGCCATCGATGAAGCCGAGGCCGGCCGGGTTCGTCATCATAAGAACCGTACCATCAAAAGTACCGATGGATGCGCCGCCGATGCCAACGGTCTTCGCGCTGAACCCAATCATTTTCACACCGTTTGTCGCCAGGGCGGCTGAGGCGGCGACAAACGCGAGACAGAACAATAGAACAATGCGCTTCATGGGATTCGCTCCATAATGAGGAAGAACGGGGAAGATCGACCTCCAGAGTCGGCCAATCGATCACGCGGTCAGGTTATTCCGGAGGCAAGAGTTGCAGCAGGACATCTTTGATGCTTCGACAATCGCCGAACTCACGATAGACGATGCACGACCGGCACTCCCGGACTCCGCAGTAGTCGGCGTGTTTTCTCATGGTCCAACAGGGCGCCGAATGACTGTTGAAGTACGGACACTGTGCACGGTCCTCAGCAGTACAATGGATGATTTTCCAGCATGGCGAGAGAGAGAGGATCCGGCGGATCCCCTGGATGCTGATTTTGTCTCGGGTGATGGCATTGCGCATGCACCGAAGTCGATCGATGTCTCGCGTCGAGTAGAGCCGTTGTCCACTCTTGGCCTTGAATGGAATCAGCAGTCCTGACTGTTCATACATACGAATAGTATGAACGGAGACGCCCAATATGCGTGCGACGACTCCGATGGTGTAAACAGGTGTTTATGGAAGCGCTTCTGCGGTCATGATTCCAGGATATCAACATATCAGCATCCTTGATATTTATACAAATCACATCGCATCGCATGCCAGCAGTAGCGGCCGAAATATCCAATAATTAATTCGACCAGAATGCCCATTTTCCGAGGAATGAGAATGTCCGTGGCGATCGATTCCAACTCTGCCAGCGGCTCGACATCCGTGCCGAAGGCATCACTCAAAGGGCAAGGATTAACGCTGGACCAGGTTGCTGAACACTCTCCATGGGTGATTGGGGGCAGGGAGGAGGGGCGTATCGTGACACCGTTCGAATCCGTCGTGCTGCACGACGGCGCGGCGAGATTTCACCGGGTGATTTCATGCCACCGCGGGGCTGTGCGCCCGTTCATCGCGATGACGCTCACCATCGCGGGAGTGGAGATTCGGAAACTCCGCCTCGAAAGCGACGGTCGAGGTGCTGGGGGCGAGACATTCTCTGTAGTAGCAGCTTGAATCCTCGTACATCCAGTCACGTCAAAGACTGAACCAGTAACTCAGTTTCGCCAGAAATATGTTCCCCGGTGCGGCGGAGAGAAGTCCATCCAACGCCGCGCCAACTGTTCCCGCCCCCGGTTGTTCGTATGTCGTCCGTTCGTGCGACCAGACAAGATAGACCTGCGACCCTGGAAGATACTCCCAACGGAGGACAAGGTTCGACCGGAACTGGCTGAATGCAAAATCGGGGTTGGCAAACGAGAAAGGTGACGCTGAGACGACATCGTAGGTTTGTCCGCGGAGCAGGGCATCGACTTCCATGAACCTCTGGCCGTATGCTTCCGCACGGGGCGACACGACGGATTTGAAATGGGCATATCGGCCGACCGAAGCAAAAGGGCTTCCATAATATTGCACCGAGAGCTCCGGTGTAATGTTGTAGTCGATGCGAAATGTGACGCCGAGAGAGCGCTGTGTTATCCGTGCAAGAAGGTCATGCCTGTCGGGACCGGAAGGTTGCACCTCGACGTACTGCAGGTTGTCCTGCGACGAAAAATAATTGACGCTCGCGGTCAATCGTAATGACGTGAATGGCGTGAAGGTGACGGCGGGCTGGACAGAAGACAGGCGGCCGATGTTGTCACCAGAGGCGCCGGCGTTGTAGCTGCACTCCACGATGATTTGTCGCGAGGGGTCCGTGCGCGCGTAGAGGTTGATCGTCCACGTGGACGGCACGAGTGTTGCGGGACCTCCGCGCAAGAGACGGGGGTCAAGCGCTACCGGGGAATACGCAAAACCGACGGACAGAGCCCAGTTGTTCAAAAATTCCCCGTACACCGTGCTCCCGAACGTGGTGGAGAGGTAGTGCAAGCCGAAATCCCAATTGCTGGTCTGCGTAGCGCCGAGCGAGTAGGTCCTGAAGATCCCCTCCGGCTGATTGACAAAGTACGAAACCGAATTCCTGAATTTGATGATATCCGAAATCTGCATGAATCCGACGTCATTGAGATCGAGGCCGGGCGATCGCCAGTCGAGTTCGCTTGAATACCGCCAGAGCCCCTTGCTTCCTTTCCCCACGCGTAGCTGACCCCCATAGCCGGAGAGCCGCGTCCGGGTGCTGTCGAACCGAACATCCCCGGCATCGGGTCGCTGGTAGTATCGTGCCGGGGCCGTTTGCAGGCTGGTGATCGCATTGGTGCTTCCGGCGATCGTGCTCCCGACGACTTTGGCAGTCACGAAGTACTCTTTGTCATTCCATTGGTGCAGCAGGTCAATCCCCCCGGTAAACGCATCGCGGTTCATGAAACTGAGCTGCGGATCGCGGATCATCCGGTCCGTTGCCGTCATGATACCCCCGACGACGGTATTTCCCTCCTCGAAGTCCTGGTCCACCCGGGCAATCGTGTAACTCGTCAGCGGTTCGACGGCAACACTCTGTCGGAAGCCCGGACCGCTGATTGTCGCATTCTCTTTGCTCGTAAGACTCTGGAGGACGCCGATCGCGAGGCCATCCGACGTCTTCCCGCTCACCTTGAGTGCGCTGAGGATCGTCGTGTAGTCGGGGAACGACATGTATTCTCCGGCAGAGAGTGCGGGCACAAACGTCGGGGTGTGGCCGATACGCCGGCTGTAAAACATGTTTGCGTCGTCGAAGTCGAACGCGAAAATGTTTCTCCCTTCCACAAAGAACGGCCGTTTCTCTTCGAAGAATGTTTCGAACGCCGTCAGGTTCATCACTGACGGGTCCGCTTCGACCTGACCGAAGTCGGGGTTGATGGTGAGGTCTGCGGTGAAATTGCTCGTGAGGCCGATCTTCGCGTCCAGGCCCCCGTTGCCAAGCCACGATGTCCCGGTCCGGGAGAACGGATTGTCGGGCTCCGCCCGCGATGTTTTGAGTTTGCCGAGGGTGTACGGCAAAATTTCGATGCGGCGGGAGCGAGGAATATCCCGGATGCCGTGAAGCTCACCGAACAGATACAGGATGCCGGGCCCGGTCGAGGATTGGGGTTCCCAATCGCTTTCCTCCTGCAGCCGATCGATCCAGCGCCAACAATGCATGCCCCAGACCTGTTCGGAATCGCCGCTGTAGCGAAGCTGGCTCAAGGGAATCCGGAACTCGGCCGTCCAGGCGGAGTCCTCGCTTCCAGCAGCGCCATCCCAGACAGCGTTCCAGTTGAAATCCGGGGTGGAGGGGTTGGTCAGGACCAGGTCGATCTTTTGACCCGCGGCGGTCACATCAAACTCAAACCCCGTCCGGTGATCGTGGTAACTGTCGAAGGTGACCCCCACGACATCGCCGTAAAAACCATCGCGTTTCCCGCCCTTCCGGATGATCTTCTCAGGTTCATTGTCGAAGGCCCGAATCGCGACGTAGATGTTTTTGTCGTCGTAGAGGACTTTGAGTTCGGTTGGCTGGGATGGTTGTGCCCCTTCCTTCGGGATCCATTGGATGAATCCTCCCGACCATTGGCCCATCGTCCAGCAAGAGTCGTCGAGAACGCCGTCAATCGCCGGAGCTCCAGCCTGAAGGCGTGCGGCCGTATATGCCCGCGGCGCCTTCACCGTCGCTGAACGTGTCGAATCGATCTCCTCCGGATCCTCTTCTGCCAGCGAGAAGCTGCAAAGGGGAAGCACGGTACACAAGAATACAATGAAGTTCCGAGATATCATGAAGAAATAACCTTCCATGGGAACGCAGCGGGAAACTCAAGCAGGGTCAACGAAATCTCGCAGGGTGCAAGGATGCGGTTGGACTTTCACCATTGAATCCTGGACATCCTCTCTTTGTATGGAGCAAAAGAGATTCGAAAAATACAAGCGAAGAAGGCGAGGTGGTCCGGCGCGGATGTCCGAAGCGGTCTTTCATTTCGCGGTCACTTTGCTTACGTTTCCTGAGATCCTTATCGGGTGTTTCCTCTCGGTCATGAGTGACGGCTATCACGAATTACCGTTCGGGCACCCGATTATCGTTTCCCAAGCGCATCCCACAAAGAGCGGTTTTCCTGGAAGGTCTTCGCGTGTCGCCTGTGACCAATGCCGCAATGTTTCGACAGATCTTCTCTCACCACCCTATCCCGATGTGGGTATACGATCTTCAGACGTTTGCCTGTCTCGATGTCAACAGGGCAGCCACGGACCGCTATGCCTATTCGCGCGAAGAATTTCTTGCCATCCCCCTGAAGGAGTTTCATCCGGAGGCGCTCGTTGCGCACGTTACCGGGAAGGTCGGAGTCGGCGGGTTGGCATCGCTCTCCTTGCAAGACGCCTGCCTTCGATCGAAGGATGGGTCGATCGCTGACGTCGAGCTTAGCGCGCAAGCAATCACTTCCGACGGTGGGAGCGCTCTGCTGGTCACTGCCCAGGATGTCACGGGATTCCGGCGCGCCAGGAATGAACTGCACGCCAGCGAGCAGACGCTGAAGCTCCTGGTCGACAATGCTCCCGCTTCCATTGCGATGTTGGATCGGACCATGCGCTATGTTGCCGTGAGCCGTCGTTTCTACTCGGAGAACGGACTCACCGCCCAAAACATCATCGGACGTTCCCACTACGATGTCTTTCCGGAAATACCCGAGCGATGGAAAGAGATCCATCGGAGGTGCCTTGCGGGCTCGGTGGAGAGTTCGGACGATGATCTCCTTGAACACCCCGGGGGGCGCGTCGACCGTCTCCGGTGGGAGGTTCATCCATGGTACGGCCACACCGGCGACGTCGGCGGGATCATCATCTTTTCCGAGATTACCACGGGACGATTGGCCACCGAATCCGCGCTGCGTGAAAGCGAGGCGCGACTCTCGGCGATCTTCCGGCACAGCCCGGTGGGCATCGTGCTGACCCATTTCCCTGAAGGAACGATTGTCGACGTCAACGAGGCGTTCGCCCGACTGCACGGCTACTTGCCGGATGAGATCGTAGGCCGCACTGCGGCGGAACTTCATCTGTGGGCGGATTTCACTCAACGGGACGAGATGGTCCGGCAACTTTCCGAGAAGGGGATCATCGGGGAAATGGATATCAGATCCCGCATGAGATCGGGGGAGATTCGCGACCTTCGGATTTCGGTGGAATCGATCCAGATGGCTGGTGACCGGTTCATGATCGGGACGGCGCAGGACATCACCGAGCGGAAGGAATCCGCGGAACAACTTGCCAAACTAAATGAGTGCCTGCTGGGGTTTGGCGCAAATCCGAAGGAGAACATCAACCGTCTCACAGCGCTTGCGGGAGAGCTGCTGGAGGCGGACTGTGCGCTCTACAATCGTCTGGACGAAGGCATGCTGTGCTCCTGGGGACAATGGCATACCCCGCCGGGCTACAATCCCAAAGACAGTCCGGAAGGTCACATCTGCTACGATGTCATCTCACTCGGGAAAGAAGATCCGTTCATTGTTCGGAACCTTCCGGATACTCCGTACTTCCAGAGTGACCCCAACGTCGCTCCCTATCAGTTGAAGACGTACGTCGGACAGGCGGTCAGGTTCGAAAACCGATTCGTCGGGTCGTTGTGCCTTGTGTACCAGAAGGACTTCCTGCCCAACAAGGGTCAACAGCGTATAGTCGGGATCATTGCCTCTGCGATCGCGGTGGAAGAGAATCGGCTCCAAGCAGTCGAGGCATTGCGCGAGAGCGAGGAGCGCTTCCGCGTCATCTATGAATCATCTCCGGTCGGCATTCTCAGCGTGGACAATCGGGGAAAGGTGATCCGATCGAACCGGGCGTTCGAGAGGATTATCGGTTACCGCGAAGATGAATTGGTCCGCATGACCTTCAACGAATTCACCTACCCGGATGACCGGGAGATCGGCATGGACGCGTTAAAGAATATGATCGCCGGCGTCTCGGAAAGCGCCCGCATGGAAAAGCGCTATGTTCGGAAGGACGGCTCGATCCTCTGGGCGAGCTTGACGGTATCGGCCATCCGTGATTCGCAGGGCGCGCTCCTGTCCACGGTCTCCATCGTTGAGGATATCACGGAGCGGAAACGCGCGGAAGAACTGATTGTCGCATCGCTCCGCGAGAAGGAGATTCTTCTGAAGGAGGTTCACCATCGTGTCAAGAACAATCTCCAGGTGATCAGCAGCCTGCTGAGCCTCCAGGCCGATCGCCTGAAAGACGATCAATTGAAACCCATCCTTGCGGAGAGCCAGGGGCGCGTGCGGGCGATGGCCCTCGTACACGAGAAGCTCTATCGGTCTGAGAATCTGTCGAAGATCAACTTCGGGGATTATCTGAACACGATGACCGACGACCTCTACCGATCGCACGGGAAAACAGGGGTGACGATCGCCATGGCGATGGAACCGATTCTGCTGCAAATCGATCTGGCGATTCCCTGTGGGTTGATCGTGAATGAGCTGGTCACCAACGCGCTGAAACACGCATTCCCGGATGGACGCCAGGGGACGGTCACGGTCTCGCTCAGGCGGGTCGGCGACGCGAGCGCAGAGCTTCGCGTGCAGGATGACGGCATCGGATTCCCATTCGAGGAGGCGTTAAACCAGAAGGCGACGATGGGGATGATGCTGATTGATGCCCTTGCGGAGCAGATTTCCGGTACGGTTCGGATCGAGAAAAAGAACGGGACAACGTTTACGTTAACGATCCCTCTTTGAAGGCGATCCAACACGATACTTCCCACACGTTTCCTGGTCGGCCCAGATGTCTGGTCGTAGAAGAAACCAGAGGTGGGCGGGGGATCGCTGTTGATCCTGTAAATCGTCCGGGCTCCGTTCACGAAAGAGCGTTCTACGCCTGAGGCATTTGCCGCTTTGTAGTCCCCCTGGTTCGGAAAAGGATCTGGAGGTCTCCTCGTGTCCTTCAAGACAATATCAGTGGCCGGACTTCTCCTGATGGTCGCCGCGATGGTCGCCTTGATTTTCCGCGAATCACTGTTTGGCTCGAGCCCCCTCCCGATCGTGGTTCAGACTCTCGCAGTGCTCTTGATGCTCTGGGCCCGGGCAACGTTCAAGTGGAGGAGTTTCCATGCCGCTGCGAATCCCACGGAAGGCGGCATTGTGAGGTCGGGCCCTTACCGATATATTCGCCATCCTATCTATGCCGCCGTGCTCTATTTTGCCTGGGCAGGGATCTTTTCGCACCCCGGAACTGTCAACGTTCTCCTGGGTATGCTGGTGATCGCCGGCGCCGTACTGAGAATGTTTCCTGAGGAGAAGCTCCTGCTCGACATGTATCCGCACTACGCTGAGTATGCGCGTCAAACAAAACGGATCATCCCGTACCTTCTCTAAATCGGCTCTGGCAAGCTTGCCCGCTGCTTGTTCTCGATCGCCATCTGTGTGGCGGCAGGCGGGCCGACCGACAGAAGCGACGATTTAGTAGGTCGACCAGACTGGTCGACCGAGTCTGAAAGGGCCAACACCTTGTTTCTCTCAATCGCCTCTGTTGAGGGTAGCCTGGGCCATCCGCCAGGAACACGACTTTTGTAGGTCCACCACACTGGTCGACCGTCTGATCAGCGAACGTCAAAGAACTGGAAACCAATATCATCGAGTTTTCAAAGCGTCACCTCGATCCGGCACGAACGGAATCGTTTCATCTCTTTCCTTTGAGGGATGTTTATTTCCATTCCTCCTTCATGATTAACAATACCTTTCGACAGGGGAATATCGCGAATGTCTACATTTATACAGCGGTAGCGGTTTTGATACTGTTCATTTCGTGCGTCAATTACCTTCTCGTAAGTCTGGGGAGAGCGAGTTTGCGGATAAGAGAAGTGGGAGTACGGAAAGTGTTTGGAGCCCGCCGTTTCGATCTCCTGGCGCAAACGCTTGTGGAGGCAATAGTGGTGACAGTGATTTCATTACCGATCGCGGTAATTCTGGTCGAACTCTTCCTTCGCGATCTCTCCGCGCTTTTGGGTACGACCATTGCAGATTCATACTTCCACAACGTGGGCTTTGTCGGGGCCTTTTTCTTGGTGGCTCTGTTCATCGGGCTTGTATCAGGAAGTTATATCGCCGACCGACAGAAGCGACGAACTTTAGTAGGTCGACCAGACTGGTCGACCGAGTCTGAAGGGGCCAACACCTCGTTTCCCACTGGCGACCTACCTGATCAACCAATGGTTGAAGCAATTCGCGTATCGTGTCGGAATAGGGGTGCTTGATTATAGTCTTGCCGCTCTTGTCGATGTTGTGATTGTCGTTGTTACCGTCAGCTTTCAGTCGCTCAGGGCGGCGACAGCTAACCCGATCACAAGCTTGCGCTACGAGTAAGCGCGCATACGATTACTCATCGCTGTTAGAGGACATCGGCGGGTCCCGGGTGCCAATCCTTCTGGAGAATCGCCATCACAATCGTATTCCAGACCCTTCCGCCAACCTGCACGGATTCGCGTTGAACCCCTTCTCGGACAAAGCCCGCCCGCTCATAGCATGCGATTGCGCGATCATTGATGTCGTAGACGTTTAATTCGATACGACGGAAATTGAGCTCTTCGAAACCGACGCGCAGGGCGCTCCGCACCATCGGGAGACAAAGATGCTTGCCGCGCTCTTCGGGAGCGACGATGACGCAGCAGATGGTCGCGATCCCGTCTCTTAAATCGATCCCGCCGAATTCGATGTGCCCGACCACACGCCCGTCATCGGCAAGGGCTTTGTACATCCTGCTCCGGGGTTCAGGGCCGAGTGTTTCATAGAACTGAACGGTCAACTGTTTGACGTCGATGGGGTGTACAAAACGGCGGGGTCCCGCCCAGCGAACCAATCCCTCGGGCGTGTCAATCCAGGAAATAAGCGTCTCAAAGTCCTGGAGCTGAAACGGGGCCAATTGAATCATCACATTCCATCCCTGAGGTAGGACATTTAGTCGGTCGTCGGTCCATTAACTCAGACTCTTGTTTCGGCCGTCGGGTTTAAAGGCAATCCTCGATTCACGTTGATTCTGCATTCGTCGCAGCGTATCTTCGAAGGGCACTTTTGCCACCATAAGACTACCATTGTGGACAAAATGAGAACCGCACGCCATGTTGTTGCCATCATGTTGTTCATGGGGATCGGGTCGAATATGCTCTCTGCGCAGTCAGTGCCATCAAGCACGCCGCCGCTCCGTCTCGGCATCGCCGGTCTCGTGCACGGGCATGTCGCCGGGATGCTCGGTGCGGTTGAGCAACGAAAGGACATCGAGATCGTCGGGATTGCCGAAGCTGATTCGCAGCTCGCGAAGGAATATCAGCGCCGCTTTCATTTGCCCGACCGGCTGTTTTATTCGACGCTGGAGAGCATGCTTGACGCATGCCGCCCTGAAGCGGTTGCTGCCTACAGCACTACCTTCGACCATCGGTCGATTGTGGAAACCTGCAGCAGACATAGAATCGACGTGATGATGGAAAAGCCGCTCGCGGTGAGCTATGCCGACGCGCAGACGATCCAACGTGCAGCGCGGACCGGGAAGATCCAGGTCCTGGTAAACTATGAGACGACTTGGTACAGGAACGATCATGAACTTCCTGCAATCATTCGAAAAAATGGTTTCGGGGAGATCCGAAAGCTGGTCGCACACGACGGGCACCGGGGACCGAAAGAAATCGGGGTCGGACCGGAATTCCTCAAGTGGCTCACCGATCCCCGTCTGAACGGCGGGGGTGCATTGATGGATTTCGGGTGTTACGGGGCCAACCTCTTTACGTGGTTGATGAACAACCAACGGCCGTTGGCGGTCACAGCGGTCGCACAACAATTGAAGCCCGATGTCTATCCGCGGGTTGACGATGAGGCGACAATCATTCTCACGTATCCTCATGCCCAGGGAATCATCGAAGCCTCCTGGAACTGGCCATTCGACAGGAAGGACCTCGAGGTTTATGGGGTGACCGGTTCGGCCTACACGATGGGGAAGGAGATCATCCGGTTGCGTGTTGGCGAGAAGCCGGAGGCAGTACTGACCTCGAAAGCGATTGATCCTCCTGAAGACGATCCCCTCCATTATTTGACCGCCGTTGTACGGCGGCAACTCGAACCGTCCGGACTCTCCTCACTGGAGAACAATATGATTGTCAGCGAGATCCTTGACGCCGCCAGACGATCCGCGGAGACAGGGCGGACGGTGAGACTCCCGCTTCAAAGCAGAGAGGGAAGTCATTAGGGTGATCCTCCAGATATGAAGTTTATGGTGCAGCGGTCAAAAAAGCTTTGCCGTATTCGGACGATGCACTGTATTCCAAGTCAGATTTGCCACTTCCCGCGGAACCTGCGGAAGGCATCCAGGGTTTAATCCGGTGATTGCGCAATCCCTTAGAACGCCAAGTATGTTAGCGGGGTTAACGTGGTCGTCCCCCTCAGAATCGCCTTCAGTGCGGCCATTCTCTATGGTGCGGTGGCTCCTGCTCTAGCGCAGATGCGATACCAGGACGAGGTCTTTCCCTCAGCGCACATTCTCTCAAACGTCAAGTACGGACAGGCCGTGAGCCAGCAGCTTGACCTCGACGTCTATACCGGAGCCGGCGACACTGCCAGGTCGCGCCCGCTTGTGGTCTTCATCCACGGGGGCGGATTTCGCATGGGAACGAAAGCAACACCATTTGCAGTCATGGTCTGCACTTCACTTGCGCGCCGTGGATATGTCGCCGCGTCGATTGACTATCGATTGTCCCCGACGCCAACGAACGACACGGCGTTGTTCGAGGCTATGTTGCTGGCGTTGCATGATGCGAAAGCCGCAGTCCGATTCTTTAGAAGAAACGCGGCTACCTACGGTTTAGACCCTTCGCAGATCTTCTCCGCGGGAAGTTCTGCGGGGGCGGTGACAGCGCTTCATCTTGCGTACCTCGATTCCTCGGAGGTCCCCGGCTATGTCGATTGGTCCCGGGTGGACGGTTCATTCGAGGGGTCGAGCGGGAATCCCGGCTATTCTTCCGCTGTCCAGGGTGTAATCAGCAATTGGGGTGCGATAGGAGATACGGCATGGATTCGAATGGGTGACGTGCCGGTGTACTGTGTTCACGGAACGTCTGATTCGCTTGTTTTCTATACTCATGTGCCCGCGTATGGACCGTTCCAGTATTCAAGTAAGTACATCTTCATGACCGCTCAGCAAAAGGGGATCCCCTCGGGTCTAAGACTTTTCTACGGGGCAGGCCACGAATTGGACGGCGACACGACTAAGCAGGATAGTGCCATCGCCGATTTCAGTGCATGGCTTTTCACAATCCTCCGGGCGAGCACCGAATCGGTCCAGGAGGCACCGCCGGTTCGTCCGACGTCGATCACGTTGGACCAGAACTTTCCGAATCCGTTCAATCCAGAAACAGTGATCAGCGGACAGTGGACAGCGGACAGTTTTGTGCGGCTCGCGGTGTACGATGTCTTGGGCAGAGAGGTTGCTGTCTTGGCGAACGGTCGATATCCAGCAGGGAGATACTCGTTTACGTTCGATGGAAGCAGACTGGCGAGCGGAGTATACTTCTATCGCTTGACGGCAGGGACATATTCCGCGGTTCGCACCATGCTCTTAGTTCGTTGACGGAATTGCGCTTTTCTCCAATTGTCTCATAGTCTCGGAGTCTCACAGAGTCTCAAAGTCCCCGAGCCTTCTAAAGCTGATTGAACTAAGAATTCTGAATTCTTCGTTCTTAATTCTTAATTCCTCCGGCCCCCCCTCTCCCTTTCAGCGGGGTATGAGCGCGGCGATCCTCGTGGGAGGTAACATTCCCATAACAATTTCGAAATCATGGCGTAATGTTCAGGACGTACATTTCCCTTTTTCCTCCCGCGGAGCGATGCCCGATGGAAATTTCGGTTGAGCAGATTCAGGACGGCATAAAGAAGATCAGCATCCTCGGGCGGATGGACATCGCCGGAACCGAGACGATCGACCTTCGCCTGGCGGTCGAAACGGCGGCAGAAAAGGCGTTTGTCGTCATTGATCTCACGGGTGTGGATTTCCTTGCTTCCGTGGGGATCGGTGTTCTGATCCGGAGCGCGAAAGCGCTCCGGAAACGAGGCGGGGAGGTGGTTTTCCTGAGCACGGTCCCGGTCGTGAATCTTATTCTGGAAAAGACCAGAGTCAACGAGGTGGTGAAGGTTTTCGCTGACCTGAAGAGCGCTTGCCATGCGCTAACCGAAAGTATGCACTCCTGATTTGCTGCGGTCTCTCTCGCTGGCCGCCCCTCGCACACGCACTGCCTCCTCCAAAGCTGAGCCGTTCTTGCGGATCGTTTTCCCGTTGCCCGTACCACTCTCGATTGCTCTTTTCTGCGGGGAATCGTAGCTTGCTTCCGCTCTTCCTCCCTATACACCTCAGGTGTTCCTATGAAGTGGTTTGTTCTTTCGGTATTGCTGCTTGTCGGTTCCATCGCACTCGGGAGAGACGAAACGGCCCGGCAAAAGGCTGACCGGATGCGCTGGTGGCGCGAAGGTCGGTTCGGCATGTTCATCCATTGGGGGCCGGTGAGCTTGAAAGGGACGGAAATCAGCTGGTCGCGCGGTGGTGAACGCCGTGGTATCGGCGGCACAGGCGACATCCCGGTGGAGGTCTACGACAATCTTTATAAGCAGTTCAATCCGATACACTTTAACGCCGACGAGTGGGTCGCCGTCGCGCGATCTGCGGGAATGCGGTACATGGTCCTTACGGCAAAGCATTGCGACGGGTTCTGTCTGTGGAAATCGAAAATTGATCCCTACTCCATGGGTTCAACGCCTTTTGGCCGCGACGTGTGTGGCGAGCTCGCGCGGGCCGCGCATTCGGCCGGGATGAAGATCGGCTGGTATTATTCTCCGATGGATTGGCGCGATCCGGACTGCCGTACGGAGAGAAATGATATCTACGTCAGCAAAATGCAGGGGCATCTTCGTGAGCTTCTCGGGCGATACGGGAGGATTGATCTCCTCTGGTTCGACTCCGAGGGGGGACCATGCCCGTGGCACCAACGTGAAACGTACGGGTTGGTCCGTTCCTTGCAGCCAATGATCATCATGAACGACCGGCTCGGGATCGGGAGGGGCACACCGTTCGGTCCGGACAATCCGGACAAGGATGCGGATTATGCGACACCCGAGCAACGGGTCGGGGCGTTTAACATCGAACGACCGTGGGAGACGTGCATGACGCTCGGGACCCAGTGGGCGTGGAAACCGCAGGACACCATAAAAACCGCAGAAGAATGCATTCGGATTCTCGTCCAATGTGTGACGGGAGATGGCAATCTTCTCCTCAACGTCGGCCCGATGCCGGACGGGCGCATTGAACCGCGACAGGTCGAAGTCTTGAAGCAGATCGGCTCGTGGTTGAATACCTACGGCGAAAGCATCTACGGAACACGCGGCGGTCCATACCGTAACGGTCGATGGGGTGGGTCGACGTGGAAAGGACACTCCATCTACCTCCATATTCTGAGGTGGGACGGAGACCGGCTGGAGCTTCCGGCATTACCGACCGGAATCAAGAAGAGTTCTGTGCTTACTGCCGGCAAGGATGTAAACGTCGCCGCGGATTCAACGTCGCTCGTTATCACCAGGCGGGCGCGAAATCATGACCAGGGCGATACGATCATCCGACTCGATGTCGACACCACTGTCGAGAGTATTGGCGTCATTCCGGTCGTGGAACGAGGTGCCCTTGGCGACGTCGACGTTACCCTGGCCGGCGGACCGACCCGGCCGTTCGGAGGTCACGGTGTCGCGTCGCTTGTTGACGGAATACGAGGGACAACTGACAGAATGGACGGGAATTGGGTCGGGTTCCTCGGTGTGAACTCCGAGGCAACGATCGATCTGCGCAATCAACGCGAACTCAGGAGCGTCACGGTCGGTTGCCTTCAGGACCAGGTCTCACGAATCTTCTATCCCACGGCTATTGAAATTGCAGTCTCCGATGACGGGAAGAACTTTCGCGACGTGGCGCGGTACGACAATGGAGAAACCCGACCGGACGCAGAGATTCGCACCCACGATTTCACTCTCGCCTTCGCGGAGGTGACTGCACGATTCCTGCGGGTGCGTGCGCTCAATCGAAGCGTATGTCCACCCTGGCATGAAGCTGCAGGGAAGGCGGCCTGGGTCCTTCTGGACGAAATCAGCGCGCGGTGAGGAGCGCGGTGTCCGACTGCCGTCCGGACGCTTCAAGCCATCGGGGGAATATGCCTGCTGTTCCTTCCGAAATGTCGCCAGGCCTCCGTTTGCGATTTCACGATCTCGCCGGCTCGCCCGGCTCAGCCGGGCTTCTTCCCGGTCGAGCGGAAGACGGTCAGCTCATGACTGATCTTCTCTAGGGCAGACTCCGTCAGCGGGTAAATGAACATAAATCCCGCGGCGAGCAACGCCCCGAGAGCCGGATAGATGCTGAGCATCATGCGGATGCCGTTTTGCGTTGCCTCGGTCTGTTCCACGTTCGCCTGATAGCCATAGATCGCGAGAATCCATCCCACCAGCGCGATCCCTATGGACGCCCCGAATTTCTGCGACATGGAGGCCGCAGAGAAGACCAACCCTGTCGCCCGTCGGCCGTTCTTCCATTCGGAATAGTCTGCCGTATCGGCATACATCGACCAGACGAGAGGGAAGATGATCCCGGCATGGACACTGATGAGGAATTGAAACACGAAGATCAGCGTGATGTCGGTCCTGTCCAGGAAGAAGAAAATGACGCTCAGGATTGCGGCATTCACCATGGCAATCAGGAAGGTGTATTTCTTGCCGATCTTGTCGGACACCGGCTTGGCAAGGACGACGCCCACAATGTTGGCGGCCTGCCCCAGGAGGAGATAGATGGTGCTGATGGCCAGAATCATGGACGAACTGAATTCGATGTTGCTCATTCCCTTGAAATAGTACAGGAAATAGTACACCGCGGCACCATCACGGATGGTGTTGAAGAAGATCGTCGAAATGCCGGCCCCGAGGAGAATGAACCAGGGGCCATTCTTGCCAAGGTCTTTCAGGTCGTCCTTCAGAGAAGACTTGACCACAGTCGGGGTGATCCTTTCCCGTGTCAGAGAGAACGTAAGGACGAAGAAGATAACTGCCAGGATGGCGATGACGATAACTGCCTTCTGCGTCCCGGAGCGATAATCGATCTCCTTCAACGCGATGTTCCTGATGGAGATGGATCGCTCATCCAGATTCTTGCTTGCGAACCGGAGATCGCCCAGGTCTGCCAGGCTCACGCGCGAAGCGAATTGATCCAGTTTCATCTTCAGGTCACACGTAGCGCCCGACCGCAGCAGACCCAACGTATCCTTCCCCTCTGCAAAATCAAACCACTGATACATGTTGGTTCTGATGTCGTAGACGCCAAGGCTGAACTCTGCTTTGGTGTTCGCATTCACTTTTGCCGTGATGAACAGGAGCGAATCAATCGGATTTGTCAGAGCGGCATCCGGCGTCTTCCCATCCCACACCATGATCCTTTGAGAGGTCCTTGAGAGAGAGTCCTGCAGTTCGACCGTCTTCGGAGAAGTGAACTCGTTGAACGTCCTGGTTCCGAATCCATCAAAGAGGGGTTGGAACATGCCCAGGACCAGGAAGCTTCCGCCAAAGGCGAAAATAAAGCGATAGGTTGCGAGGGTTGTTCTCTGTTTTCCGTCGTCGGTCATGACGCCCATCAGGGAAGCATACGGCACATTGATCAAGGAATAGAAGATCATCATCAGGGAGTAGGTGACATACGCATAGACGATCTTGCCGCCGACGCTCATGTCGGGCGTCGTGAAGGTAAACACCACGATAATGCCAATGGGTACCGCCATCCAGAGGAGATAGGGCCTGAATTTACCCCAGCGCGTGTTGGTGCGGTCCCCAAGAATCCCGACAAGCGGGTCAAACGCGGCATCGCCGATGCGGGTGATCAGCAGCATCGTCCCGACGACGGCCGCCGGAATGCCGAAGATATCGGTGTAGAAGAAGATCAGGTACATCCCGAAGAGCTTCCAGAACATCGACGAGGCGGCGTCGCCGAAACCATAGCCGATCTTCTCACTGAGTTTCAACGCCGGCAATCCTTGTGTCATAGTCGATTCTTTGATGGTTGACGATGGAGATCAGCCTCGTAGACCAACCCGATATCCTTCCTGATTCTGTCAAGAAGCGTGATGAGGCGAATGCTGAAATCAAGTGGCAGGATGTCGCTTTCGGTTTTCCCCGCACCAAGACAACGTACGACCTCCTCCGCTTCGTAATTATAACCGTTCCCGACGTAATCGAACGTCATCGTTTCCGGCGGACTGTCGCCCCGCGTGAGGACTATGGGAACAGGACAGAACCACATGCGGTTGAGTTTCAACCTTCCTTCGGTCCCACAGATGTGCGTCTCCACTGTCGAGTCGACGATGAAACTGGAAAAGAGGTTGGCGATCCTCCCATCGTTGTACTTGAACGTGAGGGCAAGACTCTCGTCGACGCCGGTGGACCCGATATGGGGGACACAGACGATCTGGTCCGGTTCTCCCCAGAGGAGCAGTGTGAGGAAGACGGGATAGATACCAATATCAAGCAGGGAGCCGCCGCCAAGTTCTTTGTTGAATGCGCGATGATACGGGTCAAACGGCCGAAAAACGCCGAAGTCGGACTGAATGTAGCGAACCCGGCCCAGAGCCCCCGATGCGACGAGATCAAGGGTCTTTCCCACAGAGGACAGGAAACGTGTCCAGAAGGCTTCCATCAGAAAGACTCCGTGTTCGCGTGCGGTGGAAATCATTTGCCGCACCTCGGTCTCGTTCATCGCGAACGGCTTTTCACACAAGACCGCTTTGCCGTTCCGCACGCACAGCAGTGTGTTTGCACAGTGATACGGGTGCGGGGTAGCGATGTAGACGACATCGATGGCCGGATCGGCTGCGAGATCCTCGTACGATCCGTAAGCGCTCTCGATGTGGTACCGACGGGCAAATTCCCTCGCCTTCGCAGAGGACCGGGAACCGATCGCCACCAATGCCGCATCGTTGACCGTCGAAAGAGCCACGGCCATTTTCTCTGCGATCCATCCGGTACCAAGGATGCCCCAGCGTATCTTTTGTTCCATGGGAGTCAGCGACGCGATGTCAATACCAGAAGGATTGCCCGGCGGTTCCGGAGCAGTTCGAACGACCAAACGTACGAGAACCTCTGGCGAAATACAACTGGCCGGGAGGACCCGAGCTTCCTGCCTTGACTATCCTCATGACAGAAGGTACCTTATTCAGGAAGTGCCAGCGAAAGACTCACGACGATGACCGACACACAGAAGATCCCCTGCGTGGACTCTCTTGATGAATGTGAGTATCATCACACGACGTTCTCCAAAGTGAACGGTGTCAAGGGTCATTTTGAAGCGAAGGAGTTCGACTCGTGCACTTTTGAGAACTGTGATTTCTCCTCAGCGGACTTTTCCGGCGCGAGGTTCGGGGCGAGTGTGTTCAGTCGTTGATGGGCGTGGAGTTTCGGGAGTGCCGCGGATATAGCATCAACCCGATGAACAACAATATTAAGAATGCCGTCTTCAATCTCCCGGACGCTGTGACGTTGATCGAACATCTCGGGGCCATTGTCCGGTGAGCGTCGTGCAGGGCCCTTTCCTTGCCGTCGCGTTCCGATTGAGAATATGGAGACCCTTGATACGATGTCACCCAGCGGAGATCACCCTGCGAAGGTGATGGTAAACCGCGTTCCGCTTTCCCTGGAGAGCGTAATTGTCCCCTGAATCTGCTCGGTCAGGGATGTGACGATGCTCATTCCGAGGGAGGGCATATTGAAAATGTCTGCACCGGCAGGGAAACCGATCCCGTCGTCTTCGACTTTCAATTCCAGCGTGGCATCGGTGAGCCGGCGGAACGATGCGACCACGAGCCCCGATTGCTTGTCGGCAAACGCATGCTTGAAGGCATTGGAGATTAATTCGTTGGCGATCAGTCCGCAGGGGACGGCCGCGTCAACCCCCAGCATGACGGGCTCGGCGTCAACCCGCAACAACGTTCCCTCCTTGCCAATCGAATGGCGGACCTCCTCAGCAATGGACCTCAGGTATTCGCCGAAGTCGATTTGCGAAAGGTTTTTCGAGCGATACAACTTTTCGTGGACCATCGCCATGGATCGAATGCGGCGCATGCTGTCCATGTACGTCCCGCGGGCGGTCGCATCCTCCACGAGCCGTGCCTGCATGCTCAGAAGACTGGAGATCACCTGCAGGTTATTCTTTACCCTGTGATGGATCTCCTTGAGAAGCAGTTCTTTCTCCTGCAGGGAACTCTGCATCTCCTGTTCCGCGCGATGGCGCTCGGTGATATCTGCGATGAACGCCAACTCGGCGGGGCCGTCGGTGAGTGTTACGGTCCGGCTGTTCAACAGAATCGGAACGGGCGTACCGTCTTTGCGGAGGGCCACGAGTCCGATGCTGGGGGAGGGCGTCTGATGCGTTGGGAGCAGCGTGAGGTGTTCGGCAACAAGGCCGGCGCTCTCGGGGGAAAGGAGCTCTGTGAACGACGTGTTTACGAGGGACTCAGACGACCGAAGCCCGATCATCTCCTTCATGGTCGGGTTCGCGTAGATGATGGTCGTCCCGCGGAGCATGATGATCGCCAGCGGCGCTTCCTCGATCAGCGATCGGAACCGGTTCTCACTTTCGCGGAGTTCTGCGGTCCGGGCCTCGACCAAGTTTGTCAACATCTCCGGTTGACGTGCCTTGTACCAGGCAAAGAACCCTCCGAGCAGGGACAACAGTCCGCTGATAAGAAGGACCGGCATCGTCTTGTCAGCCGCCTTCCAGCCACCGCGGGGAGCGACGGCGAGGATCCACTCCGCATCCAGAACCTGGACGGCCTCCGTGACAGGATCGTGCAGGACAAGATCGCCGTTGACGAAGACGTTTTCCGTGCCGGACACGGGGTCTTTCTTGGAGAGGCGATACTCAAAGCCATGTTGCTCCAACTCATCGAGCCGTGCGGCCTTCAACAGGGTGGAGATCTTTGTAATGACGACGGAGAATCCCCAGAAGACATCCTTCCCATCTCGCGGTAAAAAAACGGGGCGTCGACCGACGACCGCGATGCCATTCTGAACGAGCTTCAACGGTCCCGCAAAGACGAGGGAGCGGTGGCTGATCGCAAGAATGGCCTCGTGACTCTGAATGGAGTCTGTGAGGATGTTAAACCCTATTGCGCGCTGGTTTGGAACGGCGGGGTACACTTGCTGGACGATGCCATCGGGTGCAAGCTCTACGGCATCGATGCAACGATAGGACGTCAGGACCTTCGGTGCGATGGAGTCAAACCGGGCCGGGAGCACACCCTGTTCGATGCACAACGCGAGAGTTTGCGTCGCAGAGAGTCCTTCAATCAGGACGATCTCGAGCTGATTCCGCGCGCTCATTGCGACGGTTGTGGTTTCCTCGAATTCGTCATGGGAGGTGACATTGAACATCCTGTAGGAAATGAACCCTGTCACCATTAAAAGAAGGCAGCCGGCGATGAAGCCGACTGCGACGGGCCGGGAAATGAGCCGCAGGACGCGATCAGGCACCCAAACCATTGTTGATCCTCATGGAGAGAACAAGTGTGAAGCTGGGATGAAGAAGCGAGGATGCGCTCCTCAGAACGAAAGATATCGAGACAACGATGTGGGCACTACAAATAAGCGAGTCATTTCGGGGAAAAACAAGGGGGGGAAGTCAAGAAAAGTTCACTGGCGTTAAGGCACATTCTGGGGGAAGACCGTTGAGAAACAATGGTGATCTGCTATGACATACGCGTCGCTCCTGTCAGCAATCTACGCCAACTTCGATAGGCTCTGGCCGGCATGGACCGCCGAAATGGAGCGCGCAGGTGAGATCGGTGTCTATGCTTACTTTCCTGCGAGTTACGGTGAGGTGGCTTCTTTCGAAGAGGTGAAATGCTCGTATTGGACCGTCGAGAGGGTGCGCGCATTTCTGAAGGAAGGAGGACAACAAGTCGAGGGTTTTGAGGAACTCGTGGAAGACCTGGCCGTCGCGGAAGAATTTCTCGTCATGATCCTCGCAACGCCCGACAGCATGGGGCGGCGTCCTGTCCATGTCCATCGGATCGGACGGTTGAGCTTGAGCTAGAGCCGCAGTCGGGGAATACCCCAGCATTCCAGGAAAAACCGCTCCTTCCGATGGTCGGATCTTCGGCCATGCACGTGTTTTGGCGGCAAAACCGAGAAGCCGTTAGAATGTGGCCGAAACTTCAGAATGTGAATAGCCTGAATCGAGTGGTACGCAAAGGGGCCAATCGCTGTCCAGCGCCACGTTTCGTCCCTAAACAGGGATTAGCTACTCTTTCATTCCTTTAGTCAATTTCATTGCGGCAGGTTATCATTTACCTTTCTGAAGAGTTCAACATCCAGGTTCCGTGTCTCCTGCGGAGATGACCGGCGAACGAGACAGGGGTCATCATTCTGCAGGAGAAGACAGGGAATAGCAATTGCGTTTACGATAGCATGCGCAAATCGCTTTTTGCGATGAGCCAATAACTCTCAGGAGGATACATGATAAAGCATACTCTTTCGCATTCGATTCTGTCCGCGTGTCTGCTCCTATCCGTTTTCCTTTTTCCCCTGAACTCGGGGAGCGCACAGGATACCAAAGGGCGATGGATGATTGGGCTCCACGGCGGCGGCAATAAATGGTTCGATGATTACAACAAGGTGGTGATTGGTGAGGGAGGGGAAGTCGTGCTGCAGTATGGCATGAGTCGGGCGTTCTCGGCCGGATTTGTTACCGGATATGAAGAACTCAAATCGAACCAGGATCCCGCGTTGAACGGGGTCACCTATCTGAAGTTACAGGCGATTCCAGCCTCATTCATAGGATGGATTCATTTTGCCCCGAACCAACAAATCAATCCCTATCTGTATCTCGGGGTCGGAGCGTTGTTCTACAAACGCACGTCTGGCGGCAATATCGGTGTCACGAATGGCCAGTTTAAGACCTCGTTGCATGTTCCGGTTGGCGTTGGCGTCGAAATCTATGCGTCGAAGAACGTCGCACTTGTTGTTGACGCCGGCTACAGGGTCTTGGACGACTACACCGATGGACTCAAATCCGGGAAGATTGATGGATATGCCACCGCAAAAGCGGGCGTGAACATCTATTTCGGTACCAGCGCAACCGAAAAAGAAGAGCTCGCCAGACTCGAAGCGCTGCGGATCCAGGATTCGACCGATGCAGAAGTGAAGCGCGTGAAGAGTCTGGCCGACGCGGAGATGCAGAGAGTAAAGGCCCAGGCCGAAGCAGAGAAACAGCGAATAAAGGATTCGACCGATGCAGAAGTACGACGCCTGGCAGACGAGAATGCGCGCCGACTTGCAGATACACTCATGGTCCTCGAAAAAGGCAAAACCGTTGTCCTGAAAGGCGTCTTCTTTGAGTCCGGCAAGGCGGCTCTGACGGGTGACTCCCAGTTTACTCTCGAAAAAGCACTCAACGCACTTACTGCCAGTCCGGCTGTCAACGTCTTGATTGTAGGCTACACAGACAATGTTGGCAGTGCAGTCACCAACCAGAGACTCTCCTTACACCGGGCCCAGGCAGTCAAGTCGTGGTTGGTAAGGAATGGTATATCTACGAAGCGCCTGACGGTGGCCGGGAAGGGATCTGATGATCCCATCGATGACAATTCTACCGCTGAAGGTCGGGCGAACAACAGACGGATTGAATTCCGTGTGCTGAAGTAGACCACAGATAACTTTCCCCATCGTTTCATATTGACACGAAGGCTCGGGTCGCCCCGGGCCTTCGTGTTTCTGGTGACGGTAGGCACTCTCTCCGGTCGGTCGTCTTTATTCGCGTCTGGGATCCGAGTATCCCCCAAAGTGGAGAATCACACTTCGTCCCAGAGAAGCGTAAACAGAACAGAAGGTCCTAGCAGGCGCTCTTTAGGAGTTCCCGAATCAGAGCGGGTGCGAAGGAGTGCTGTTATTGATGACGAAATTCTCTTGGTACGAGGAGCCTGAGCGATCACGAGAACGTTCATATCCGCGACGGATGAGTACGACTTAATATGAACTACGCGGCCCCGAACATGAGAATCATGTCCGGGCCGCCAAGGATTCAGTCGTGTTACTTTGCCAGGCCGATCTGCCTCATATAGGTCTGGTTATCCCAGAACAGATGTTCTTCCACCATCACGCCGTTTTCCCAAATGCCGATCGTCGCCATAGGCATCTTGAATGCTTTGCCAGTGGGTTGAATGAACTTGCCATTACCGATGGGCTTGGGTTGGGTAAAGGTTCCTTCGAACACGCCGGTCACTGCAGTGAATTTTCCGGACCCAAAGCGAATCGGATGTTCCTTGATTCTCGTGTCAGGGGCGTAGACGAAAAGCGCCTTCAGGTCGGCTATGTGCTGGTCTAACCCTTGGGTCATGTGTCCATCGGGCCAGTGGACCTTTACATCGGGCGAGTGGCTTTCATGCAACCGTGTCCACTGCTGATTGGAGAATACGGTGTAATCGAGTGTATCGAATGTCACCAAATGTCCGTCAATCAGGGTCTTCACTCCAACCAGCTCTTTCAATTGTTCTCTCAATGCCTGAACGTCGGGCGTTTCGGTTCCGCTGCAACCAGTAAGCACGAGCGCAAGCAGGCCGGTCGAAAAAACGAAAAGGAAATTCCATCTTCTGTGCGTCATGATATTCCTCAATTATGGGTTCTTGATTTTGGTCGTCGAAGGGACACATCTGCAAATCGCTACGCAGTCTATGCAGCCTTTTGGGCACCCATCACCTTCGTACATTCGGCAAGGATCTCGAGCTTCACCTCATTGCTCACCACGACGCCACCAACCTCTATCAGGCCGTTCCATTGCAGACTGAAGTCAAACCGGTTGAGTTTTCCGGTGATTTCGAACCCGGCGACTGTGGTGCCCCCAAATCCGGAGACGATGCTGTTGTAGATCACATCGAGCGCGACTTCCCTCTTTACGCCGCGAAATGTCAGATTGCCGACCACCCGGAGTTCGTGTTCGGAGAATTTCTTTACGGACGTGGACACAAACGACATCTTCGGATAGTTCGCCGCATCGAAGAAATCAGCAGACTTCAAGTGGCCATCGCGCTGCTCATTCTTGGTGTTGACGCTCGCGATATTCGCCTCGAACGCGATTGTCGCATCGCTAAAATCTTCCTGAGAAGACTCGATTGTTGCTTCGAAGCTGTCAAAATGTCCCGTGACGGTGGAGACCACGAGATGTTTCACTTTGAAGTTCACTTCGGAGTGAGTGGGATCGATGTTCCAGTCACGTAGGGTAAGAAATGACGTTGCCCGATGGTAAGTCCCCGCTATCACTTGAGGGAGAGCTCTTTGCGGATTCTGCTCAGGGACTGGGGAGTGATTCCGAGATATGACGCGATGGAGGTTTGAGGAATCTGTTCAGCCAGGGCCGGATCGGTAGAGAGGAATGAGAGATGCCGATCTTCATCGGATGCGCTTAAGGATTCATTAATGCGTTTGTGCGTTGCGATGTAGTTCGCCTCCTGCAGGAGACGGAAGAAGCGCTCCATGCGGGGGACGGATTCCAGCAGGCGGTCCCTTGCGGACTTTTCCAGCAGCAAGACTTCGGAATCCTGTATTGCATCGATGTTGTACGTTGCCGGCGATCCGGAGAGATAGCTGTTCAGCTCCGAGATCCACCAGTCTTCGATGGCAAATTGCATCAGGTGTTCGTCACCCTTGTGATCGACGGAATATGCCCGAAGGCAACCGCTGTTGACGAACGCGAGATGCTTGCAGATATTCCCATCCTCGAGGAGAAACTGGCGCTTTCTTACTTTCCTCGGAACCAGGAATGTCGTGGACTGGCGGAATTCAGCATCCGTTAGATGAACGCGCTTTTCGATATGTGCGCGGATGAGGTCGAACATCAATGATGGCTTCCAGGATGGCGTTTCCCCTGCCTCAATAATACGTATTTGCTGAATTCGAATTATCTCCATGCGCTGCTGCGCGGCCTGAATTATAAGTATTCCCGGTAGTTGAATGATCAGGCAACCCGCTGAATCTCACTGATGCGACGATTACGATACTGGAATAGGATTTGAAGAGAACTCTCCTCAACTTTCCTTCTGATTAAACGTATGCCCTTCAAGACATCCAGCAGAATACCCGTTCCGATTCATTTCAATAGAAGGTACTACGCCAGTGAAGATTCTACGTATTGTCATTGGAATCATTTGCGCGATGTCGGCGGTTACGGAACTTCCGGCGCAAGCGCGCCAGAAAACGGATTCTTCCTCGATCGACATTACTGTGAAACGGCTCAGCCCACGGATCGGGTTGTTCTATGGCGGACCGTGGGACAACGCCGTCGTCGCATTGGCGACGGAGAAAGGGCTCGTTGTTGTCGACGCCCCGTTTTCGAAGACGATCTCCCGAGAATTCCGCACAGCAATCCAAACCGAATTCAAACGCAATGACTTTGCGTTCCTGATCAACACCCATGAACATGTGTGCCATGTCGGGGGCAATGAGGCGTACGCTGACCTTTCGATTATCGGCCATGAGACCCTCCGCAAAGAAATGATCAAGTCGAAAGCTGATCCCAAGCGGGCATCCGGCGTCCGCGAAGTCGGTGAGCGTGAAATCGCCCGGGCGCGGGACTATTTGCGGAAGAACAATCCGAAACTTCTTGAAGACCCCGGATTTGTCAAGTACGAGAAATCCTGGGGGATCATCCAGGCCGACTACCGGGAAGATCCGGCGGTAGTACCGCCTTCGGTCACCTTCGGGCATGATATGACGCTCTCCCTGGGGGATGTTACAGTGAAGATGGAGTACTATGGATATGCCCACGGGATTGCCGATATTGTTGTGAGCATCCCCGAGGAGAACCTCGTCCTCACGGCCGGTATATTGTACCCTGACAAAGTCCCGGTGACGGACAAGGTGGCGGAGGATGCAACTCCTGCCATCGTCGACAATTGGTTTGTTGTCATGCGAGGATTGTTGAAACGAGCCGACGACAGTACGAAGTTCATTGCCAGCCACGGTCGGGCCGTGATGGACAGGCACACGGTCGGAAATCTGGTCGCCTATCTCGAGGGATTGTGGAACGGACTACGAAATGCCAGAGTCAGCGGCAAGACGCTGGAGCAAGCGGAAACGGCAATGCCGCTCAAGGATTTTCCCCAGGTCGCCTCTCTCTCCAACGTCTTGCTCCCTGGAACGGAGTGGGAGGTTCTCGACATCCATCGACAGAACGTGAGGCACTTCTGGAACGTCCTCTCGAAGTGAATGCCGTTGTCATGCGTGGTGTGATGATGGGTGCTGCGGTGTTCGTACCGGAGCACGCAATTGTTCAAACGATAGGTTTGCCGATCGACGGTCACACTCATGATTGACGGCGTTACCTGCCGAGTCTCGTGGTTCAAACTGCGGAGGTTACAATGAAGTGGATTCTCTCCAGCGTCATGCTCGCGATCATCATTTTGGTTAGCCCGCTGCAATGGGACATTCATGCCCAGGAAACGCAGAAATCAGCCGGTGAGGGCTTGACGGGTGCGTGGCAGGGATCGCTCAAGGTTCCGGGGGGATCGTTAAGGGTGGTCTTCAATTTCACGGCGAAAGAGGGAGGCGGGTACGCTGTTACGCTCGATAGTCCCGACCAGGGGGCCAAAGGAATCCCTTGCGATTCCGTTGTCGTGGTAGAAACTTCCGTGCATATCGCCGCGCCTGCGATCGGAGGGACGTTCAACGGGAAGCGAGAGGCCCGCGCTGACAGCATCGCAGGAGTCTGGAAGCAGGGTGGCATGGAGTTCCCGCTCGTGCTGAAATATGCGGGGGTGGAGGTGGCCGCACCCAAGCATACCCAGGAGCCGAAGAGGCCCTATCCGTATAGCGAGGAGGAAGTCCGGTATGCAAACCCGGACGCAAGCGATACGCTCAGTGCGACGCTTACGTTGCCTTCAGGTGACGGACCGTTTCCCGCTGTTCTCCTGATTACCGGCTCCGGTCCTCAGGACAGAGACGAAACAGTCTTCGGCCATCATCCCTTCCTCGTTCTCGCCGATCATCTGACGCGCCACGGGATTGCCGTCCTCCGCGCGGACGACCGGGGCGTCGGGAAATCGACCGGGAGCTTTGCCGGGGCGACATCGCGGGATTTTGCCGGTGACGCCCGGGCCGGGATTGCCTTCCTGAAAACGCGCAGAGAGATTCGCCATGACTGGATTGGTTTGATCGGTCATAGTGAAGGGGGGATCATCGCGCCGATGGTTGCGGCTGATTCGAAGGATGTCGCATTCATTGTGATGATGGCGGGGACCGGTGTTCCGGGAGATGAGGTCATTCTCAAACAAGCCGAGCTCATCGCGAGAGGCATGGGTGCGAGTGAGGAGATGGTGTCGAAAGCTCACGAGCTTAATCGCAAAGTCTATGCACTCGTAGAATCCGGGAGAGACAGTCTGTCCGTCGTCTCGGAAGTGAGGGCCCTTCTCCGGCAGGGTATGAGCGCACCGGACTCCGCGTCAAAGACTGATGAGAAGGCAGTCAATGCCGCCGTCGACGGACAGGTCCGCCAAGTTATGTCGCCCTGGTTCCGGTTCTTCCTGACGTATGACCCCCGTCCGGCGTTGAAGAGGGTGCATTGTCCGGTTCTCGCCCTCAACGGTGAGAAGGATCTCCAGGTCCCGCCTGATCAGAATCTCCCGGCAATCGAATCGGCGCTTCGCGCGGGCGGGAATACCAATGTAACCATTCGAAAGCTTCCCGGTCTGAATCATCTTTTCCAGACCGCCGTGAAAGGGACTCCGGATGAATATGCAACGATTGAAGAGACGATCTCCCCGATGGTGTTGAAGACCATTACTGATTGGATTCTGGAACGATGCAAGTAGGGGAGAGGGGGCCCTTCGTGGTTGGAGGGCCCCATCATTTTTGCACGGAGCGGTTGGAAACTTGTCGACTCGATTGCGCGGAAAGTGTGGTTTCGTTCGGCCGGATTGATGATTTACGTTGTTCCTTGTGCGATCCTCTATCTCGTCCTCTCCCTCGTCATGCTCCGCTATATTGACGAAGCGATGCTTACGCCATTCTGGAAATGGATCGCCCGCACGGGTGTACCGATTGCCGCCATCCTTATTCCGGCGGCTTTGTTTCTCTCGGTGGCTTCTCCAACATCGGCTCAGCCGAATGGGCTGATCAATCTGGCGTAGATCGGAGCTCTGTTTCTTGCCGCAAGGGTGTTGACGCTCGGCGTTGGCCTCATACGAGCGGCGCGGAAAATAGAGTAATGTCTGGGATGTCGCGTCTATGATAGACGCAGTGGGATCAGGATTGAGCGTGTTTCTTTTAATATCAACGAACGAAGAGAAGGGTCTCTTGACATGCGTCGAGGAATACGCTAAGTTCAAGCAGGGAGCTGCTGGAAACCCTGTGTCGTGCGAAGAGGGTAGAGCAACGGCTCAGGTTCTCTGTTCATTGAGATGCCCATTCGTCAGTTCGAAGATCGAATTGTCGCGGATGGGCTCCTTTGTTTCAAAGTGGTGTGCATTATTTACTTTCTTTCGTGGTGCGACGATTGTGGTGGGCTGGTCGGCCGGCATTTTCTTTGCGGGCTTCACCCCGGATGCGATATCTTCGGCGGAATGGTTCGTGTCGGCGCGGGACCGGCGAGATCAAAGTGATGGGTCCTTTTTCTCCGTGCTGCAGACGCATTTGGTATCCACTCTCACCGTGAGAGCACTCAAGCCATGATAAAAGCCTCGTTGTCCCGGAGAGATTTCCTGAAGACGAGTCTCGGAGTGGCTGTCGCATACGCCCCCCTGAGGATGAGCAACCTCGAGAGACTTTCCGGAGGATCTCGTCCTGTCGTCGCCATTACGAAAGTAAAGAACGACAACATTGCCTATGCCGTCGAGGAAGCGATCGATCTTCTGGGTGGTACGGGGGCCGTCACGAAAGGGAAGACACGGATCTTCCTGAAGCCCAATCTTGTCGCTGAAACCCCTTATAGTACAACGAAGCCCGAAGTCATCAGGACCCTCGCGCGACTGATGAAGGCTGCGGGGAAGGAGGTGACGATCGGTGAAGGTTCTGCCGCGGCGAACGGGTTCAATTTCCTGAACGGTGAGACCTTTCGAACGAAGAACCGGGAAATCCTGGACCGCATGCAGCAGTATGTGTTCGACCAACTGGGCTATAGCGAGCTTGCGAAATCGATGGCCATCCCGCTTGTCAATCTGCACTCCGGCGAATTGGTTGAGGTGCCGGTCCCGGGTGGGAAGGCATTCACAAAACTCACTCTCCATCGTGCCGTGACGGAGACCGACATGATCTGTTCGGTGCCGATGATGAAGACTCACGTGCTTGCGACAGTCAGTCTGGGAATGAAGAACCTCATCGGTTTATATCCTGGAACGGTCTACTCCTCAGTCAGGGCCGGGGTTCACGATCATGCCGCCGCAGCGGGGTCCCCGGGAATTGCGTATGAGATTGTGGATATGGTGAAAGCAAACAAGGTAGGTCTGGTGGTTATTGACGGTTCAACGGCGATGGAGGGAAACGGGCCCTCGGACGGGGAGTTGGTAACGATGGGGGTGATCGTTGCCGGCACGAATCCCCTGGCCGCGGACATGGTCGCAGCCAGGATCATGGGGTTCGAGAACCGGGATGTGCCCACGTTTCTCGTCGCGCAGAAGGGGGGGATGATGCCGACGTCCATCGATGAAATCGAAATCCGAGGGAAGACGATCGGTGACGTTGAGCGGAAATTTGTGAGGCCGAACATCATTCGTTGGGAGAGCATATCGCAGACGTGGGGAGTAAAAGAGCTGCAGTGATTCTGATCGTGGCTCTTTGCTGCCTGACGCGGTCGAAGGAATTCATCCCCTTGCGATGGCTCTCGACCACGGAACTGAACAATTGAACGGTAGAGTGATGCCCACGAGAGTTCTGGGATTGTTGATGCCCCTTTTGCCGCTTGCCTTTTTTGTGTTGGGTTGCAGGGTCGATGATGAAATCTACCGGGGCGACAAGAACTTCCCGACATCCGACATTAGTTCTGTGGTTTTGCGTTCCGGAGTTGAGTATCAGTTCAATACCAGCATTCAACCGGGGGAGGTAGTGACGCCTTGGAGCGTTGAGGGAAGAACACGCGACGGCCATGACGTGAGAATTCCTGATACCTTGATCGTCGAAGTACGAACACGGACTCCTCTCACGTTCGACAGGAGCGAAATTGGGACACGGCCGATCAGCGAAATTGTGATGAAGAAGGACTCAACGGTGAAACGGTTTGACGAGGAAGGCGGGAAATTGGATGCACAACATGGACGAGTGATCGGCAACTGGATCACCGGCGGGGCAGTGGCATTTCGTGCGGACGATATCCTCGAATTCAGGGTTGGGAATCCTTCAATAGTGCCACTTGAGAGCGTTTCCATGGGGACTGTGACATCGGTATCGGAGATCATTCTCAGGCAGGGCCAATTGGTTCAATTTGACAGCCTCGGGGTCCGAATTCTGCGTGGAGAACGTGTGCTGCGGGGAAGACTCGAGAACGGTGCATTCCAGGATGTCCCACTTGACAGCATATGGTATGTTCGTGCTTCATCGAACCACGCAATGTGAAACCATGCGTCGAGCCGAAGGAGCGCCTATGCGTTGGATTTCGCACCGTACAATTCTTGCCTTCTTCATCCTGGAGTATTTTATCGGGAGCCTTTCTTTTGCGAACGGGAGGCCGGAAGACGTCAGGCCGAAATACCGCCTGGTGGAGATTCGACTGCTCCGGACGGACGGTGTTCGGATGGCAGGGCAGCTGCTCTCGATCGGCCCCGATTCGATCGTTCTCAAGGTGCCTGACGGATTGATCGTCCTCGGACGCAACGATATTGCATCGATCCACATGGCGAACGAATTTCGTCCCGGGCCACTCCTGATCGGTGCATACCTTGGGCTCACGGCCACGGCCGCAACAACCAGCACAACGCCCGGCTGGTTCTTCACGTTGTCGCCCCGGGAACCGGCAACCCCTACATACCTGTCCTTCGGCCTTGCGGCATTGGGTGTGGTGCTTGAAGCAGTCCTTCAGGGATCACAGACGACGTTCCGCGTCAACGGGGAAAATGGAGAACATGAATGGCGTTGCTTGGAGTATAAGGTTTCAACGCTCGTGGACGACGACGCGTGGGAATACGAAGGCCGGTATCACGTGAATGTCTCGGCCGGAGCCGTCCACGTACCGTCTGCGGTGGACTGGCCGCTGTTCAGCGAACAAGGAGACGAAGAGTCTACCAGCTCCAACTTCAACCTGCTCCGTTCGTTCTCCGTTGGTTATTCGCTATCGGAGTGCATGGACATTGGCGTTCGGTTTACGTTGTTGAATGAACCCGGGCGTGACAACAATTCGCATCCCATTGAGTGGTCGGCAGGAACTGTAATTGTGAAGCATTATCGATTCGAAGGGCATGCCCTGTTCTTGACTATTGACACGCGTCCATTTGCGGGGGTCGTCAAGAAGCCCTGGTCCTTTCACCTTGGGGGCGGAGCTGGCCTGGGAAAATGCACGTATGATGTTCGCAATGAGGTTCTGTACAGAACAGGCGGAGAATGGCCGACATCGTCGACGGTGACAGAGCATGCGACCGACGACTCCGGACTCGCCCTGACGGTCTTCAGCGGTATCGATCTGCGTGTTCAGGATGATCTTACCCTGGGACTGGCGGCGGACTACACGTTCCTGCCGGGAGTCAAACTCCAGGGGATGCCGGAGTGGGGATTTTCGAACTGGACAGCCGGGAATTTCTCGATCGGGTTTGAGCTGGGGATGCACTTCTAGGGCCGTAGGGGGACAATCAGGCGGATGACCGTGGAAATTGCTTGACTTGGGGTCGGAAGTTGCTTATATTATAACGCTATACACACCGCGGGGTGGAGCCCTTCGACTCGCCCAGATGAACGGCGAGGAAGCTCGCTCAGGGCTTGCCCTCGGAATTTAGCATGTGATCGCGGGGTGGAGCAATTGGTAGCTCGTCGGGCTCATAACCCGAAGGTTGGAGGTTCAAGTCCTCCCCCCGCTACAACAAAAATGGTTCCGTAAGGAACCATTTTTGTTGTAATTCAGAATTCCGAGTTCTTAATTCTTGATTCTTCATTGAGCCCGGCCCTTCCCTTAGCCGAACCCGGGCGCTTTTGCGCCAGGAGCGCTTAGAAGGCAGCGCCTGTGGCTCATACCCTTCGCCTTCATCCTGAGAACTTGACTTCGTTGCCCGCCCGGTCGGACGTTCGGCAAATCCGTTTCTCCAACGCAAATGGTTCCGCGAGGAACCATTTTTGTTGTAATTCAGAATTCCGAGTTCTTAATTCTTGATTCTTCATTGAGCCCGGCCCTTCCCTTAGCCGAAGCCGGGCGCTTTTGCGCCAGGAGCGCTTAGAAGGCAGCGCCTGTGGCTCATACCCTTCGCCTTCATCCTGAGAACTTGACATCGTTGCCCGCCCGGTCGGACCTTGGGCAAACCCGTTTCTCCAAGGCAGATGGTTCCGCGAGGGACCATTTTTGTTGTAATTCAGAATTCCGAGTTCTTAAATCTTGATTCTTCATTGAGCCCGGCCCTTCCACGAGTCAAGCCGTCGCCTGCCGATAATTCATTGTGGCTGGACTGTCTCGCGATACCTGATCCCTTTGCGATTCAGCTCGTCCATGATGAATCGTACGCATTCTGCTTCACGGCCCAGATACTCCGGAGGGGAGATTCCTTTCCTGTTAAATAATCCTCTCGACAGGAGACGAACGACGGACGTTGCGGTGTAGCCGGTCACGCGCGCCATGGAATGGATGCCGCTCTGTTCATCGTGATAATCGAGCAGGTCGTAAAGGTATCTGATTTTCTTCCCATCCTTCGTTCCCTCCGCGATCACCCGCATCACCGTAAAATCCCGGTCGCCGTCTCTCAGCTCCCATCGCGGAAAGAGGAGCGCTGCGGCAACGTCAATCGGGCGTACCTTCACACCCCGCACGTCGAGTTCCGTACGGTCGAAGAATCCGGATTCGCGGAGTACCCTGATCTTCTCAATATGACCCGGATACCGGAGCGTCTTTTCTCTCATGGTGGGAACGTGCATCGTCGCCACAAGGGTTCGCAAACCGTCGCTGTTGAATGCCTCGAGCGTTCCGATGCCAGGGAATGTGATGAGTTCCGGATCCGACAGCGCCGGACGCACAATCAACACGCCGTTTTCAACGTAGCGCGCAGGACGTGTATATTCTTCGATCACATCGATCGGAGAGAATCCTGCTTTGTACTCGAATGGCCATTCGCGAATAACCGGAAGCCCGCCAACATAGATCACAATCGTATCGGTGGTGTCCAGAAGCGTTTCGACGTGTCCAGCCAGCACGTTGCTCATGCCGGGGGCAACGCCGCAATCGACGATTGCGGTCACATTCTTCTCTTTCGCCAGCGCATCCAGGTCAAACGGGTCTTCGGGAGAGAAAGCGATATCGACAACATTGACTCCGGCCGTAATGATTTCTTTCAATGTGGAAGTGCCCATAAATCCGGGGACGGCATTCACGACAAGATCGCAACCGGCGAGAAGGGAACTGATCCGGGCGCCGTCGGACAGATCCGCCGACAGCTTGCGAATAGGAAGCGATGAGGGGATTTTGCCAAGGTTGTCCTTGCTGATGTCGGCAACGGCAACGTCAAAAGATTTTTCAGCAGCGAGATCCGCTGCCATTGCGCGGCCGATCAACCCTGAGCCGAAGACGAGTACTCTCATACTCCCTCCTGATTGTCATTTGTGAACTTTCCGTCAGCGGTGTGCAAGTTGAGCAGGCTCGATCCCATGCTCTCCATGATCATGCGCATAGCCGGTCCGATCGAATGGTGCGACCGCGAATCACCGTCTCGTCCTGAAACGACGCATCTCTCTCGGATTTGCGGGATCATTTTTGAACTGAACATCGGAATATACCACAATGCAGAGACTATGTTCTCGATGAGATCGGAATTCGTAATGAAAATCGGCCCCACCGTATGAATGGACCTGTTCCTGCTCATCGATTCCGGCTCTTCGCGCCCGGGTTTTGCCCTGAACCCTCCCGTTGACAAAGTCCCCAAAATGTGCTATCGTGATTACATGAGTACAGCCTCTGCATACCATACCCGGTCAATGCATCCTACGACGACCACCCCCACTACCCCGGCCAGGGATGGATGAGGTTGGCTTGTCTTGGACTGTACCCACACAAGAACCGACTTCATCACAAGTGAAGGCGGTTTTTTCATTTGTACGCCCGACAGTAACAGGGGGGAAACGTGGACTGGCTTAACCCGCTTTCCTTCTACTGCTTACTGCTTACTGCCTACTGCCTACTGCCTACTGCCCACTCTTAGGGTCTCGAGGACACTATGCTCGTCATGAAATTCGGTGGATCATCCGTCGGCACACCGGCCCGCATCAAGCACGCGATCGGCATTATCCAGCACGCCCGCACAAGGGACCGGCGCATTGTTGCGGTCTTCTCTGCCTTCCAGGGTGTCACCGACCAGCTTGTCGATTTGAGCAGTGTTGCTTCAGAGGGGGACAAGTCGTACCTGGGAGGGCTCCGCTCGCTCAAACACCGGCACATCGCGGCACTTGCCGAGCTGGTCCCCGCCCGCCAGCGCAAGCCGGCGCAGGCCCGCGTTGAAACACTCCTCAGCGAGCTCACGGATGTCCTTCACGGGATCTTCTTCACCAAGGAGGCCACGGTCCGCATCCTTGACTATGTCATGAGCTTCGGTGAGCTGCTCTCCAATACCATCATCGCGGAGGCCGTCAAGGCCCGGAACATCCCGAGCGAATTTCTCGACAGCCGGGCGCTGATCAAAACCGACGATTCATTCGGCATGGCTCGCGTGAAGTACGACCTTTCGTACATGAACATCCGCTCGTACTTCAAGAAACATCCCTCGCTTCAGATCGCCTGCGGCTTCATTGCGTCCACGACGGACAACGACACCACCACTCTCGGCCGGGGAGGGTCGGATTTTACGGCGTCACTCTACGGCGCCGCTCTCGGCGCAAAGGAAATCGAAATCTGGACGGATGTTGACGGCGTCAACACCGCCGATCCGAAAAAGGTCGAGAAAGCATTTCCCATCGACCAGATGACGTATGATGAAGCGATGGAAATGTCGCACTTCGGCGCGAAAGTGATCCATCCGCCCACAATGCAGCCGGCGCTCGACATGAGCATCCCGATCCGGATCAAGAACACCTTCAATCCGGAATTTCCCGGCACGCTGATTACCCGTCGGAGTCCGAAGGGGAAGTTCCTTGTGAAAGGGATTTCCTCGATCGACGACATCGTCCTCCTCAAGATCCAGGGGAGCGGACTGATGGGGACCGCGGGCATCGGACGCCGAGTGTTCAACGCGCTTGCGCAGAAGAACATCAATGTGTTTATGGTGACCCAGGCGTCTTCCGAATATTCGCTCTGTCTTGCAATCACGCCGCGTGACGCAGAGACGGCGAAACGGGCGGTCGAGGAGGAACTACGCATCGAACTGCGCGACCGGCACGTGCAGGAGGTCGTCATCGAGTCGGGCCTTTCCGCCGTCGCCGTGGTGGGCGAAAACATGCGCAAGACGCCGGGGATCTCCGGCAAACTCTTCCAGGCCCTGGGGAACAACGGCATCAATGTGATTGCGATCGCGCAGGGGTCGTCGGAATTGAACATCTCCACCATCGTCGGACGGGATGACGAGGCCAAGGCGCTCAATGCCCTCCATGAAGCGTTCTTCCTTTCCGGTACCGTTTCACTGAACGTCTTTCTCGTGGGCCTCGGCGTTGTCGGCAGTCGCCTCATCGAGCAGATTGCGCAGCAGCGCCAGGTCCTCCTCCGGACGCGCCATATCGACGTGCGCGTCCAGGCGATCGGGAATAGCAGGAAGATGTTGTTCGACGGGCACGGCGAGCTGTCGGTGAACTGGCGCAATCGGCTCGCCGAAGAAGGACGTCCCATGGATCTCGATGCGTTCGTGAAGACGGTGGACGATTTGAACCTTCCGAACAGCGTCTTTGTCGATTGCACCGCCAGCGACGCCCCCGTCGCCTTCTATGAACGACTCCTGGGGGCGAGCGTCTCGGTGGTGACGCCGAACAAACGGGCGAATGCGAGCCGGCAGCGTCTCTATGATCGACTCCATGCAAGCGCGCTCAGTCACAGCGTCCGGTTTCTTTATGAAACCAACGTCGGCGCGGGTCTGCCGATCATCAATACCATGAACGACCTCGTCGCGGGAGGAGATTCGATCCTCCGGATCGACGGCGTGCTTTCCGGAACCCTGAGCTACCTCTTTAATTCCTTTGGGAACGGCTCCTCGTTCAGCGAGATCGTCGCCGAAGCGAAAGAGCGCGGGTTCACGGAACCGGATCCTCGCGATGATCTGAACGGCCTTGATGTGGGGAGAAAACTCCTCATCCTTGCGCGAGAAGCGGGTCACCGGCTGGAGTTCAAGCATGTGCGTGTCGATCCATTGATCCCGCAGCCGCTCCTGCGGGAAAAGAGCGTGGCGTCCTTCATGCAAAAGTTGAAAAGCGTCGACGCACACTATGAGAAACTCCGCCTCGAATCCGCGGCGAAGGGCAAGGTGCTTCGCTATATTGCGTCGTTTGCCGACGGGAAGGCAAAAGTATCGCTTCTCCAGGTCGGCCCGGACCACCCTGCCTACTCTCTTTCCGGAAGCGAAATCATTATTGCCCTCACGACTGTGAACTGTCGCGAGCATCCGATCGTGATTCGTGGGCCCGGCGCCGGCGCGGATGTTACCGCCACCGGAGTGTTCGCCGACATCATCCGAATTGCTCACCATCAGGGTTGATGCCCATGCGCAAAGAAATTTCCGCATTTGCTCCGGCGTCTGTCTCGAACGTCGCATGCGGCTTCGACATCATGGGGTTCGCTTTGGGAGATGCCGGAGACACAGTGACAGTGCGGCATTCGAACGAAAAGGGCGTCCACATCAACCGCATCGAGGGGAGCCGGTGTCCGATATCGGCGGATCCGTCGAAAAACACCGCCGGTCCCCCCGTCCGCGAGGTGATGAAACGGTACGGATACACGGGAGGGATCGAGATCGATATCCGGAAAGGTCTCCCCGTCGGGAGCGGCATCGGCTCGAGTGCGGCAAGTGCCGTTGCCGCCGCCGTTGCCGCCGACGCCCTGCTGGGAAGCGAATTGACCAGGCACGACCTCCTGGAATGTTCCATCGAAGGGGAGAAGATCGCGAGCGGCGCGCTCCACGTCGACAATCTTGCCCCATGCCTCTGGGGCGGGTTTGTCCTTGTCCGCGGCTATGATCCGATCGATATCGTGCCCGTCGTTTCACCCCTTTCCCTCTGGTGCGCCGTCATCGTGCCGGAAGTGGAAATCCGGACGAGCGAATCCCGGAAACTTCTTCCGACGCATGTTCCTCTCTCCGACGTGATCGCGCAAACGGGGAACGCTGCCGGGTTGATCGCGGGACTGATGACGGGAGACGCCAGACTGATCAGCCGATCGCTTCATGATAGAATCGCGGAACCCGCACGGAAGCATTCAATACCGGGCTATGCCAACATCAAACAGGCGGCGCTCGAATCGGGAGCACTTGGCTGCAATATCTCCGGGTCGGGGCCTGCGGTGTTTGCCCTGTGTGATTCAAGGCAAAGCGCGATGGACGCGAAAGATGCGATGAGCGGGGCGATGTTGGAGCAGAAAATTTCGTTCTCCGTCTTTGTGTCGACGATCAACGGTTCGGGCGCGAAAGTGTTGTCATCATCAAAGTGAGTCCCAAAGACAAGAGCATGCAACTCATTAGTACGACAGGGAAGGGACCGGTCGTTACGTTCCGCCACGCGGTGACGTCCGGCATTGCTCCCGACGGGGGACTCTATCTTCCGGTTGCGATTCCGGTGCTCGACTCCACGGTGCTCGACAGCCTGTCGGAGCGCACATTTCATGAGATCGGACTGACTGTTGCCGGGACCTTGCTCGATGGCGAGATTCCGGAAAAGGACCTTGCCATGATGATCGAGAGGGCGATCTCGTTCCCCGTCCCTCTTCGCACCATCGATCCGGATACGGCAGCCCTCGAACTGTTCCACGGACCGACGCTGGCGTTCAAGGACTTCGGCGCGAGATTCATGGCCCAGGCACTGTCGTATTTCCGCGAACGGGATGCGCAGGAGTCGACCATTCTTGTTGCCACCTCCGGCGACACCGGGAGCGCTGTCGCCCAGGGTTTCCTCGGAGCGGAGGGGATTCATGTCGTCCTGCTCTACCCCAGCGGGCGGGTAAGCGCGACGCAGGAACTTCAACTGACCACCATCGGCGGAAATGTTGCGGCGTTGGAGATCGAAGGGACATTCGACGATTGTCAGCGTCTGGTGAAAGCGGCGTTCGCGGACAGGGAGCTCTCCGCCCGCTGCCACCTCACATCGGCGAATTCCATCAACATTGCGCGATTGATTCCGCAGTCGTTCTATTACTTCGAAGCCTTTGCGCGCCGGCCCCGGAAGGAACGTTCGATCGTCTTTTCCGTCCCGAGCGGAAACCTCGGCAATCTCACCGGCGGTATTCTCGCCTGGCGCATGGGACTTCCTGTCGGACGGTTCATTGCTGCGACAAACGCCAACAACGTCTTCACGGACTATGTGCAGAGCGGGACATTCCATGCTCGCGAGGCACTGCCGACGCTCTCGAACGCGATGGACGTCGGCAATCCCAGCAATCTCGCGCGGATCATCGTGATGTTTGCCGGGAGTGTCGATGCCGTGCGATCGATCCTTGATTCCTATTCGGTGACGGATGAGGTTACCCGGGAAACGATTCGCCGGGTCTCGGAGGGCAAGGGGTACATTCTGGATCCACACGGTGCCGTCGCCTATGCCGCGCTGGAGCGCTGGCGCGGAGAGCACCGAACGAACGCCTTCGGTGTCGTTCTTGAGACGGCACATCCCGCAAAATTCCTTGACGCCTACGACGAGACTCTTCGGCGGAGAATCCCCATGCCTGAGCGACTCGCCGCCGTCCTCCATCGAAAGAAAACGTCCGTGAAGTTGACCTCAGATTTCGGAGCATTGAAATCCTACCTTCTGGAGAGAAAGGGAACGCCATGAGTGCACACGATACACGCCTCGCCATCCTTGGTGCCGGAAACATCGGGCGCGCCATCGCCCACGGTGTGGCAGCGGCCGGTCTCTATCCCAAGAATCATATTCTCCTCACCCGGCGGAACATCGAGCACCTCGGCGATCTGAAGACCGAGGGTTTCAGCGTGTCGGTCAGCAACCTTGAGGCCGTTCGTTCCGCGGACATTGTTGTTCTTGCCGTAACCCCGCAGCAACTGAATCCATTGCTGGCGGAAATCAGCCAGGCGGTCGAAATCGACCGGCACACGATTGTTTCCGTGGTATCCGGCGCATCGATGGCCGAAATCCGTGCGCGGCTTGGGAAAGATGCGACGATTGTCCGCGCGATGCCCAACACGGCGATCGCCATACGCGAATCCATGACGTGTCTCTCGACAAATGCTTCCGACGGCAGGGAGATCGAGAAGGTCAAAGAACTGTTTGAAGCAATGGGGAAAGTGGTGATGATCGAAGAAGCATTGATGGTGCCGGCGACCGCACTCTGTGCGTGTGGGATCGCCTTCTTCCTTCGCGCAGTCCGCGCCGCTTCCCAGGGGGGGATCGAGATTGGGTTCCATGCGGAAGATGCGCTGCTGATGGCTGCGCAGACTGCGCGGGGCGCCGCATCGTTGCTCGTCCAGGCGGGCAATCACCCGGAGATGGAAGTGGACAAAGTGACAACGCCGCAGGGGTGCACCATCTCCGGACTCAACCAGATGGAACACCATGGGTTTAGCTCTGCGATGATAAAGGGAATTGTTACGTCGGCGGAAAAGGCGGCAGTCCTGTACGCCCCCAAAAGCTCACTGTAGCCATCCCTGTTGCCGCGCCCATTGCACTGTTTCGTTCACGCCGTCGCGGAGGGAGACATTCTGCTCAAATTCAAAATCGTGTTTTGCTTTTGACGCGTCGCATGTCCAGTAGTCCTGAACCATATCCCGGGCCTTCTCAATATTAATGAGGGCGGGCTTGGCGCTGAATTTGGCCAGAAGCTCGGCGACCGCCGCAACGGCATACACCCCGGGGACGGGAATGCGGAGTCTGAGCGCGCGTTTCCCCAGAGCCTCACGCGTAACATCGCCGATTTCTTTCCAGGTGTAAACCTGGGCGCTTGAAATGAAGTACGTTTGACCGATGGCGGCATCGGACTCGGCCGCCATGACGAAGCCTCTGATCAGATCACGCACGTGGATCAAACTTACATACGTATCGTGAACACCGATCATCGGTTGAAGTCCCCTGCTCATCGTGCGGAAAAATTCGAAGACATCCTTGTCTCTCGGCCCATACACCGCCGGCGGCCGACAGATGGTGTAGCGCAGTCTTCCGTCGAATGCCTGACATTCGACTTCCGATTGGAGTTTGCTGCGGCCGTAATTTGTGATGGGATGCGGAGGAGTCTCTTCGGTGATCGGAATTCTTGACGGACTCGGGCCCGCAGCGGCCTGGCTGCTCACGTGCAGGAATCGCCGGAGGTTGGGATTGAACGACGCGGCCGCGCGGAGCAGGCGCCGCGTTCCCTCGGCGTTGGCCTTGAAATAGTCGTCGCGTGTCTTCGCCTTCGTGAGTCCTGCCGAATGATAAATGTAGTCGACTCCGTCCACTGCTTTCCGGAGAACGGCGTCGTCGAACACGTCGCCTTCAATCAATGTCACGGGGAGGTCTTTCAGCCAGACCAGGTTGCTGGTCTTTCGGACAAGGCATCGGACGTGATGACCTTTTGACAGGAGAAGTGCGACGAGATGGCTTCCGATAAATCCAGTTGCACCGGTGACGAGGCTATTCATCGAGAGAGAGGGGAGAGGAAGATTGGATTGACTTTATTGGGCTGTGTAAGTATATTAACTAGAATGTTTAATTGCAATTCCGCCTTTCCATTCAAGTAAAGAACCCTATGACAACAAACGGCCACCACCCTTCCTCTGCCGATCCTGTGACCAAAGTCCAACCCACCCCGCCCGCAACAAAGAAAACCAAGAGCGATCTCTTTGAGAAATGCTGGTCGTTTACAAGAGCTGACGAGATCAAAGCGGCCGGATACTATCCCTACTTTCGCCCGATTCAGGAGAATGAAGGCCCTGTCGTGACGATCGAGGGAAAGAAGGTCATTATGGCGGGATCGAACAATTATCTCGGTCTGACAGCCGAACCCCGTGTCAAAGAGGCAGCGAAAAAGGCAATCGACAAGTATGGCACCGGGTGCTCCGGTTCTCGATATCTGACCGGGACGTTGGATCTTCATAATGAGCTTGAAGCACGACTCGCCTCCTATTATGGAAAAGAGGCGTGTCTTCTCTACAGCACCGGATATCAGACTGCGCAGGGCATTATTCCGACGCTGGTTCAAAAAGGAGAGTATGTGATTTCTGATCGCGACAATCACGCGTGCATTGTCGCGGGGAATTTGATGGCGAAGGGTTCCTTTGCTGAATTCGTGCGATTTAAGCACAACGATATGGAGGACCTTCGGCGCACGCTCTCGAAGCTGCCGAAAGACGTCGGAAAGCTTGTCGTTTCCGACGGAGTGTTCAGCACCTCAGGGACAATCGTTGACCTCCCAAACCTAGTGAAAGCGGCACACGAATTCGGTGCGCGCATTCTCATCGATGATGCCCATGCCACGGGCGTCATCGGCAAAGGCGGTCGAGGGACGGCAAGTCATTTCGGTCTCGAAAGCGAAGTCGACATGACGATGGGAACGTTCAGCAAGACCTTTGCCAGTCTTGGCGGTTTTGTCGTCGGAGAACGGGCGGTCATCAATTACCTCAAGCATCACGCCCCTGCCCTGATCTTCAGCGCCAGCCCGACGCCCGCTTCCGTTGCCGCAACGCTTGCCGCGCTGGACATCCTCGAAAAAGAACCGGAACGAATCGCCCGGCTGATCGCAAACGCGCAAAAGATGCGTGATGGTTTCAAGGCCATGGGGTTCCGGATTATCGACGGTCAGACCGCCATCGTCCCGGTGATCATCGGCGACGATATGCGGACGTTTGTGTTCTGGCGAAAACTGTTCGATTCAGGCGTGTTCGTCAATGCCTTCATCAGTCCCGGCGTTCCGAACGGCCTGCAGATGCTCAGAACAAGTTACATGGCGACCCACGAGGAGCACCATCTCGACAGGATCCTCGAAACGTTCCGATCGATCGGCAAAGAGCTCGAACTGATCGCCTGAGAACTGTCGATCAGGGTGGTTGTTGATGCGATCGTACGAAGCCCTCTTTCCTGGCGTAAGCCGGAAGGAGGGCGGTCTGCTTTCGGCTGTTCCTACCTGCTGTCGTCGCTCCCGGCCGCGCCGGGGTCATTATACTCGGAGCTACGTATTCCAATGAGTCCACACGTATCGATCAGGGTCGTCCGTTCCCGCGCCGATGAGCGGGCCTTCATCCGGCTTCAGTACGCGATGTACGCCGAGTACCCGTACTGGGTACCGCCGCTTTTGATGGACAGAAAGAAACTGATCGACAAGAAGCACAACCCGTTCTACGCGCACGCGCGGATGGAAATGTTTCTTGCGGAGCGCGAAGGCAAGTACGTCGGACGCATTGCCGGCATCGTGAACGACAATCACAATCGTGAGCACAACGAGAACATCGGCTTCTTCGGATTCTTCGAGTGCGTGAACGATCGGGAGGTCGCGAATGCCCTGTTCGACGCCGCCGTTGCGTGGTTGAAAGAGCAAAAGGTCACCGCCGTGCGCGGGCCCGCCAGTCCTTCCGTCAATGACGAGTACGGTCTGCTGATCGAGGGCTTTGACCGCACACCCTCCATCCTAATGACCTATAACCCGCCGTATTATGCAGCGCTGATTGAAGGGTACGGATTCTCGAAAGTGAAGGACCTTTTTGCCTATCAGGTGAATCGCGACGATGTGATGACCGAACGTCTGAAGCGAGTGGCAGAGGCGGTGAAGAACCGCGATGGCTTCACCTTCCGGACGTTCAACATGAAGGAGTTCGACAAGGAGGTCCGGATCGTGCACGGCCTCTACACGCGCGGATGGGAACGCAACTGGGGCGAAGTCCCGTTGACTGATGATGAGTTCGACTACATGGCGAAGGATCTCAAGGCGGTCGTCGACCCGGAACTGATCGTCATCGCGGAGATCAACGGCAAGCCGGTGGGGTTCGGGTTGTCGTTGCCGGATTTGAATGAGATTTTCCGCTTTAACAAGAGCGGCCGGCTCCTCCCCGCATTGCTACGCATGCTTCTCTTCAAGAAACGCATTGCCAATATTCGCATCATCATCCTCGGAGTGGTTCCGGAATACCAGATGTCCGGGGTGGGCGTGGGCCTCTTTTACGAGACCGCCGTCCGGGCGGTCGCCAACGGCTATCCGTACGGAGAAGCGAGCTGGGTGCTGGAAGACAACGTGATGATGAACCGCGGGGCGAAATTGCTGAACGGGAAGTTGACGAAGAAGTATCGGCTCTATCAATTGAACTTTTCCGCCTGACGATTACCCGGACGCTGCATCCACATGGTTGCGGCGTTGCTTTCCCGCGGCAGGCGATCAACGCACGCATCGAGGTGTACCATGCCCGTAAAGAAGGTCGAGAAAATATGGATGAACGGAACGCTCGTCAACTGGGACGACGCCCACATCCATGTCCTCTCCCATGTTGTCCACTACGGGTCGAGCTGGTTTGAAGGCATTCGCTGTTACGAAACGGCGAAAGGATCGGCGATTTTCCGGCTTGACCGTCACCTCCGCCGTCTCTACGATTCGGCAAAGATCTACCGCACGGAAATCCCCTACACGGTGGCACAACTGGAAACAGCGATCCTCGAAACCATCACCGCAAACCGCATGAAGGCATGCTACATTCGCCCCGTCGTCTACCGCGGGTACGGGGATGTGGGGGTGAACCCGTTGCCGTGTCCGGTGGATGTGAGCATCGCGGTCTGGGAATGGGGCGTCTATCTGGGTCCCGATGCCCTGGACAAAGGGATCGATGTGTGTGTCTCAACGTGGAACCGTCCAGCGCCGAACACGCTTCCCACGATGGCGAAAGCGGGAGGAAACTATGCCTTGTCCCAGATCATGAAGATCGATGCCATTCAGGGGGGATTCAAAGAGGCCATCGCCCTGGATGTCAACGGCTACGTGAGCGAGGGGAGTGGCGAGAATATTTTCCTTGTGCGTGACGGTGTTCTGTTGACGCCGCCGCTCTCAAGTTCATTGCTCCCCGGCATCACCCGGGATTCGATCATCGTTCTCGCAGGAGAAATGGGATACCGGGTCCATGAAACCGCGATCCCGCGGGAGATGGTCTACGCCGCCGACGAGCTGTTCTTCACCGGCACAGCGGCAGAAGTGACTCCGATCCGCTCCGTGGATCGGGTTCCGGTCGGCGACGGAAAACCGGGGCCGATCACCATGGAGCTGCAGCGGGCATATTTCGACATTGTGAAGAATGGCGTCGACCCCCACAGCTGGTTGCGGTTCGTGAAACCGTGATCGGTCGGGGGGAGTAAGCATCCATTCATGTCTTCCTGAAAGGAGGCAGCATGGCATCCTCTTCACGCACGATATCGTCCACCACCAGGCGCGCAACCTCAACGCGCAAGAAGAAATCCCCGCCACGCAAGAAGGTCACCGCAGCGCGTCGTCCGACACAGTCACCTGCTCCACGGCGGCCCGGGCCGCGTCTGTCCATTTCCCACATCCTTGTGCCGATCGACTTCTCCGTTCACTCACGGAATGCGCTGAAGTATGCCGTTCCGCTCGCGGAGGAATTCTCGGCAAGCCTCCACCTCGTCTATGTCGTCGAGCCGACGATCTATCCGGCTGACCTCGGTTTCGGACAGGTGGTGTTGCCGGGCCTGGAAGATGAGCTCCGGCAGAAGGCGGCGGACGAACTTCAGCAGTTGATCGAGAAGGAAATTGAGGGCAACATCGTCGCCACGGCGTCCGTGCGTACCGGAAGCCCGCACCAGGAGATCCTGGATGAGGCGGAAGAACGGAACGTCGATCTCATTGTGGTTGCGTCGCACGGACACAGCGGTGTGGAGCAGATTCTCTTCGGCAGCACCGCCGACAGGATCGTTCACCACGCAAAATGCCCTGTGCTGACGGTACGGCCGGTTGCGGCAGTCGACGGCAAAGAATAGGAATCAACGGGAGAACGGCAACGAGCAGCAGCAAGCATTCCCGCGTTACTTCAGATCACTTCTCCCGGTCGACCACAAAATCCGCAAACTCCTTGAGGGACGTTTTGCTTTCCGAGTCCGGGAGCGATGCAAGGGTGGCAATCGCACTATCGGAATATTCGCGCGCACGTCGGGCGGCGTACTCCAGTCCACCGTTGGATTCGACGAACTGGACGACGCGTTTGATATCCATGTTCTTTCCGCCCGCGCGGATGATTCCGAGGATATTTCGCCCATCGCTCTTGGGGCCCGTTGCAAGCGCATGGATGAGCGGGAGCGTCAGTTTTTTCTCGCTCAGATCGAGACCTGTCGGCTTGCCGGTGATGGACCGGCGTCCGACGTAGTCGAGAAGGTCGTCCCGGATCTGGAACGCCAACCCCACATGTTCACCGTACTTCTGCATGAGCTGATGCAGATTCTCCTCTTCCGTCGCGCTGTACGCCCCGATCTCGCAGCATGTCGAAATCAATGAAGCCGTTTTGTCCCCGATAATCTTCAAGTACGTCTGCTCGTCCATATCGAGTTTACGGCTTTTTTGAATTTGATGGATTTCGCCTTCGCTCATCCGACGCACCGCATTCGAGGTGATCTGCAGGAAACGGAAATCGTCGTTCTGGAGGGAGAGCAAAAGTCCCTTCGAAAGAAGGAAGTCCCCCATCAGGACGGCGATCTTATTCTTCCAGATGGCATTGATTGAGGCAAGTCCGCGGCGGGTGTCCGCTTCATCCACCACGTCATCATGGATCAGCGTGGCAGTGTGAAGGATCTCGACAAGCGTCGCTCCGCGGAAGCTCTTTTCGTTGACGCCGCCACAGGCTTCGGCCGTGAGCAGAACCAGAAGGGGGCGGACCTTCTTCCCCTTCTGTTTGAGCACATACTTCGTGATAAGGTCGACGAGTCCAACCTGCGACTTGATGGATTCGCGGAAGACGGTTTCAAAATGTCCCAGATGGCGCTGGATGGGGCGGGAAATGGTGTGAAGGTCCAAACGGGCTGCTCGCTCTTGCTTACTGGGACGGTGATTCTTTCTTCCTCCTGCCTCTCCATGACCAGACGCTGACAAGAATGCTGATCTCGTAGAGCACGACAAGAGGGATGGCTAGGAGGATCTGGCTGACCGGGTCCGTTCCCGGAGTCAGTGCTGCAGCAAGAAGAAAAATGACGACGATCGAATGACGGCGGTAGCGTCGCATGAACTCCGGCTTGAGGATTCCGATCTTCGACAGGAACCATGAGACCATGGGCAATTCGAACACCACGCCGGCCGCGAGGAGGACGCTGATGACGAAACTCATGTACTCGTTGACCGCGATGTTGTTCTGGATCGTCGTTGACCCGAACCCGGCAAAGAACTGCAGCGCGGCGGGGAGCATGACGAAATAGGCGAACACAACGCCCGCGAGAAAGCAGAACGTGGAGAAGAACACAATGGAACGGGCATAGGTGCGCTCTTTCGGCATCAGGCCCGGGGCGATAAAGGCCCAGAGCTGGAAGAGGAGATTCGGCAGGCTGAGAAGAAACCCCCCGACGATTGCGACTTCCATATACAGAAAGAGCTGCCCGAACGGCTTGAGGTTCTGGAGATGAATCGGCTGCTGACTCCCTGACAGGTTCGCGTTCAGGTGGGTAATGGGGCGGAGCAGCACGCCATCGATGAGATAGTCGATGAAGATCCAGCAGATAATGGTCCCCAGAACGATGCCGATCAACATCCGAACAATGCGCCACCGGAGTTCTTCGAGATGTTCGAAGAACGACATCTCTTTCGCTTCCGGTTCCGCCTGATCGTCGTGTCGTTCGTCCTCGACACCGGGATAGATCGAATCAGCCATGCAACGTTTGGAATGTTCGTGGAGTGACCAGTGGTCTCAATGGTACGACACCATCCCTTCCGCGGTCGACGAGAGTTCGTCCGGATACAACGGGAACCGGAGGCACAGTGTTTCCACCTTGTGCGCGACGGTTTTCTCGATCTCGCCGTTGCCCGGATGCGAGAGGACCTCATGGATCAATTCGCCGACGGTGTTCATTTCTGTTTCCTTCATCCCGCGCGTTGTCAGGGCGGGCGTGCCGATGCGAATGCCGCTCGTGATCAGCGGGCTTTTGTCGTCGAACGGGACGGCGTTCTTATTAACGGTGATCCCGGCCCGGTCGAGCGCTTCTTGCGCGTCTTTCCCGGTGAGGTTCCCGGTTCGCAGGTCCACGAGAAGGAGATGGTTGTCCGTTCCCCCGGAGACGACGCCGTAGCCGTATGAAACGAGTCTGGCCGAAAGGGCCTGCGCGTTGCGGATCACCTGGCGCCCGTACGATTCGAACGAAGGCTGCAAGGCTTCGCCGAAGGCGACTGCCTTGCCCGCGATCACATGCATCAACGGTCCCCCCTGAATTCCCGGTATGACCATCGAATCGAGCAGCTCGGACATCTTCTTTGTCCGCCCGGACTTGGCCGCAACCTGGCCGAAGGGATTGTCGAAATCCTTCCCCATCAGGATCAATCCACCGCGCGGGCCGCGAAGCGTCTTATGGGTGGTCGACGTCACGACATGACAATGCGGAAGGGGATCATCCAGAAGCTTCTTTGCGATCAGCCCTGCAGGATGCGCAATGTCGGCAAAGAGAAATGCCCCGACGCTGTCGGCAATTTGCCGAAACGCCTTGTAATCGATGTTGCGTGAATAGGCGCTTGCCCCGACGGTGATCATCTTCGGTTTCTCGCGTTTCGCAAGCTCTTCGACCTGGTTGAAATCGATGCGCCCGGTTTTCGCATCGACGCCGTACGGGACGAACCGGTAAAATTGTCCCGAAAAATTCACCGGGGATCCGTGGGTGAGATGACCGCCATGGGAGAGGTTCATCCCCATCAGCGTGTCGCCGGGCTTCACAAACGTGAAGTAGACCGCCATATTGGCCTGAGAGCCGGAGTGCGGTTGGACGTTCGCGTACTCAGCGCCGAAAAGCTTCCGTGCCCGATCCCGGGCGATCTCCTCCACCACATCGACCCACTCACACCCGCCATAATAGCGTTTCCCGGGATAACCTTCCGCGTACTTGTTCGTCAGCGGTGTACCGACGGCGGCAAGGACTGCGGCGCTGACGAAGTTCTCGGAGGCGATGAGCTCGAGTTTCGTATTCTGACGATGGATCTCATTTGCCACCGCGCGGTAGACGTCCGGATCTGCTTTTTCAAGTGGGTTCATAATCGATCTCCGAATGGAGGGGGCATCTTCTCTTGCAACTCTCGTTCAGTCGTTCTTTGCTTCGAAGAGGTCGTTCAATCTGGTCGACCCCGGATCCTCGACTCGCTCATTCTTCGGGGAGAGGAACAAACCACTCTTCGCCGACGCTGATGGCGGCGGTCAAACGGAAGATATGATCGCGGATCAATCCGTTTGAGAACGTCCCCCGTGCGCCGTACTCGAACGCCATGTGCATGCGGCTGGTACTGGAAATGGGGAATGACGCGCCGGCGGTGAGGAGCCACTGATCGATCGCCGTATTTTTCGGGCGATAGTACAATGTCCCGAACGTCCCGCCGAAACGGAGGGCGACACGCTCACCCCAGGAGGCGTTGGTTTCTCTCGACGGCCCGCGCTCTATGCCGAGGCCGAATCTCGAAGAATTTCCCAGATCGGTCGGCGCCGTGCCATTGAATGACGACTTCTTCCAGAGCTGGGACGAATAATCTGCGGCAAGGACATACCGGCTTCCGACCACGTACGAAACGCCGACGGTATACGAGAGCGGGATAATCGTGGTTCCGTCCACGTTTGCTGTCGTGTCGGCTTCCGAGGGGGAGTTGACCGGGTCTCCGCCGAAGGTGAGAATGGTTTGCGTCGAGCTCGTGACATCGCTGCGCGAAGAGACGGATGCTCCGACTGCCAGGGGTTTGAGATCATCGGACAACCAGCCGAAGTCTGTCATCAACACGCCGAACGTTCCCCCCGGACCGTGGTATGACGTCGTGCGGTCGAACCGGCTTCCGAGGAACGATGCGGAGGTGGGCAAGAATGTTCTGATGTAATTGATCGTCCCGAAGTAATAATCGAACGAAGCGCCGAGAGCGAGCCACCGGATCGGGGCGTAAGAGAGTCCCAATTTGCCGACGCCGAGTCCGCCCGTTCCTTGATGATGGATGGAATAGGGGATGGTGTCCACCGAGGTATACCCCGTGCCGGCCTCGTAGGTATCGAAATCCACGTTGCTGTAACGGGTGAACCCCGCAACGAGCGAAATGCCTTTCGACGGGGCGATCGGGAACCCGACCTTGGCGTCAAGAAAACTGATATCAGCGATGTACCGGGAGGCGAACGCATCCCTCGACGAAAATCCCTGGTATGCCGCGCCCGCTTCGAGCCGGGTTCTCGTCAGGCCGGCCCAGGTCGCAGGGGCGTCCATATTCAGCGCACTGCTCGAAGAGAGAGCCACGCCGGTATAGCCCATGCCGAGATTTCTCACGCTCAGCCCGCCCATGAGATCACCGATGCCGAGAGAAGAGTAGACCGATCCACCCCCGCTTGCCAGGGTGACCGTGGAGACAGCGACGATCACGATCCAAAGGGATGCGGCACGAAAGAGAAGCCGTTTCGTCGTCATGGTTTCTTCTCCAGGCCCATCGAAGAATAGACAAGATGCAGCCGCGGCCTCGACGCAGAGGTCGAGCTTCCCAGGGCCTGAAGCTGCACGCGGTCGAAGCTGCTGAATTCCGCCGCGTACGAGGTCCGGAGGAGGACGCCGTAATTCGTCCCATGGAGCCATGACTGGACGATATGTCGTGCGTCGCCGGACAATGTTGTCGATGTGCCGGCAACCTTCGAGAGGATGGCGCCGATCGATTCATACGACGACTCTGTCGTGCCGGTCATAAGGTGTGCGTTGACAGTCGAATCGGTGAGCGTTGTATTGAACGGAGGATTGGGCATTCTGTCCACGAGAAGCTGGGCGCTGTTGATGATCGTTCCCTGGTGCATGAAGGAAACGTCGAATCCCAGCCAGCTCCGGTACACTACGCCTGCCTGCAATGTCAGCGATGTCGGATCGGTCGGCGCCTGACAGTCCCCGATAAACGTCGCTGTGCCGGAATTCAACACGGTCGTGTCGACCGTTGTCGTGTTTCTCCCGCGCGTCAGGACCGTCAGTGTCGGGAGATACGCCGCTGAGTCCGAGGAGAAGGAGTGATATCCAATGATGGCGTTCGATCCCGCAGTCGGTGCCAGGACCACGCCGAATTGGTCGAGATCTGCGGAGTCCGGCGTCTGGATCCATTTCCGAACGATCGCCGTGTCGAGGGCGAAGGTCAGATATTGCGAATCGGCGGGAACCGTGGTCGAGAACGGGGGAAGCGTTGCGGTCGAGGCGTAGAAACCGGTCTGCACGCTGTCCCAATCGATCGACGACGGGTCCCACAGGCGCTCGATCTTATGGATGTCGAAGGACACCGTCCCCGTGGCCGGTCCCTGGTGATAGGTAACAAACAAATTGACGGTCGCGGAAATGATATCCGCCGTGTCGATGGCGCTCGCTGGCGGGTAGAAGCGCAGGAGTGCCATCGCAGTATAGCCGCCGCCCATTCCCACGAGGTCCGTTGCGCCGTTCATCGGAAGGCGTGTGAGATACGTGCTGTCCTGGGTTGCGAAGATCGTCGTGTCGTGAAAGGTCACTCCCGGGAGCGAGGAAGGGGCGACAATGGAATTTTGTGCCGTAGGATCTTCGCTGCACGACACAAGGATCCCCGCCAGCAGAAGAGCCGGCAGCAATCCGCAGGAGTTCCGAAAAGCGCTTCGCGTTCGTACCGTCATGTGTTCCGATCGATGATTTGAGTGATGTACTCGACGGCTGCAGACAGATCTTCTGCGATGCAGTCGGGTTGTATCTCGTTGTTCTTCTCCAGCTCTGTGAGCGCCTGCCGCCCGTACCCGGTAAGAACGAGGACCGCCGTTGCGCCTGCATTGAGACCTGCCTGAACGTCGGTGAGTCGATCACCCACGACGAATGATCGGGTGAGGTCGATATCCAGTGCGCCGGCGGCGTCATCGAGCATTCCCGTGCCCGGCTTCCGGCAACGGCATGGCATGTTGTACGGGGGAATCCCCTCGGTGGGGTGATGCGGGCAATACGCGATCCGGTCGACACGGGCCCCGGATCGTGCAAGCTCTTCTTCGAGACGGGCGTGGATGGGGATGAGGTCCTGTTCCGTAAGATACCCGCGGGCGACGCCCGACTGGTTGGAGATCACGCAGGCCAGTACGCTGCGCCTATTCAGAGCACGAATCGCCTCCGCAGCCCCGGGGAGGAGAACGAGTTCTTCGGGACGCCGGATGAAATTCAGCTCTTCATTGATGGTGCCGTCACGATCGAGAAAGACTGCCACGCGCTGCCCGCTCACTTCTTCACCAGGTTCCTGTATAATTGAATATACTTGCGGGCCGACGTCTCCCAGGAGAAATCCTTCGCCATGCCGCTACGCATCAATTTGCGCCAGGCCGGATGATCCGCATACACCTGGACCGCACGCTGCAATGCGTGAAGCATCGCGCGACTGTCATACTCTTTGAATTTGAAGCCGGTCCCTTCTCCGGAGGACGACACATAATCGTCGATCGTGTCGTCGAGACCGCCGGTCGCGCGGACCACCGGGATCGTCCCGTAGCGGAGACTGTAGAGCTGATTCAGCCCGCAAGGCTCGTAGCGCGAGGGCATAAGGAACATGTCGCTCCCCGCTTCGATCAGATGCGCCAGATCGTTGTTGAAGGTGAGCGACACACCGATCTTCGAGGGATATTTCTTATGGGCCTTCTCGAACAACTCATGGTAGCGCTTGTCGCCTGTTCCTAAAATAACCAACTGGAGACCCAGTTTCATCATCTCGTCGAGCACTTCTCCGATAAGGTCGAACCCCTTTTGATCCGCCAGCCGGGAGATGATCCCCACGAGCGGGACGTGCTCATCGTAAGGGAGGTTCATGTGTCGGAGCAATTCTTTCTTGTTCTCACTCTTGAGATCGAGCGATCGGGCATCATACCGGTGGGGGATCAACCGATCAACGGAAGGGTCCCAAAGTGTGTAGTCGATCCCGTTCACGATGCCGGACAGGTCGTTCTTCCGCTTCTTGACAATTTCCTGGAGTCCGCACCCATACTCTTCGGAACTCCTGATCTCCTCAGCATACTTCTCGCTGACCGTGGTGATTGCATCGGCGAAGACAAGTCCGGATTTCATCAAATTGACATTGCCGTAGGCCTCGATACCATTTTCGGAGAACACCTCTGCGGGGAGGCCGGCCTTGATAAACGAACTCTTCGGAAACACCCCCTGATAGGCCATGTTATGAACCGTAAAGACGGTTCGCGTATCGGCATAAAATGGGTCGTCACGATAGATGGTCTTGAGGTACGCCGGGATGAGTCCCGTCTGCCAATCATTGCAGTGGATAATGTCCGGCCGCCACCCGAGATGTTTCAGCAGTTCCAGCACGGCCCGATCGAAGAAAAAGAACCGGTCGTCGTTGTCGTGGTAGTCCTTCTTGGTGTCGGGATGGACGTACAGCCCCGTTCGCCCGAAGAGTTCTGCATTATCAATGAAATAGACCTGGACCTTTACCTGGTTGTTGGTGATAAAGGAAGATTTGACCGTCAGAGGGTATGTCTTCGCACCGATGGGGATCACGATGTCGTTCAGTCGGATCATCTGGTGAAGACGGGATTTCCTCTCATTAATGCTTCCGTAGCGGGGCATGATGACGCGGATTTCGTGCTCCAGTCCCTTGATTGTCTGGGGGAGAGCCCCCGAGACGTCCGCGAGGCCACCGGTTTTGGCAAACGGATCGACTTCACTGGAAACAAAAAGAATGTTCAGCGGCTTGGCCATGGAGGCGTTTCGAGTGGGAAAAGGGGGAAGAATTGGTTCACGATTTCGTAATCTACGACATTGTGGCTACAGAATCAACGAATTGTCTGTCGATCCACATCCGGCGCGATTGACCCGGACAGGGTTGACAATGAAGATTCCCTTTTCTATCTTGTATTCCTACTGATGGAATAGTTCACGGAGAACCTATAAGAGAAGTTCGTTAACAGGTTTCTGTCGTTGATCCTTGTAAGCGCGCACGGGCTCGTGCAATTGCTCATGCATGGGCGAAACCTGTTCGGCCGGCTCTTAATTGTGGTGACTCCCGTGATCGGGCCGCCGAATGTTATGCAGGATAATAACGTTCGGCGATTTCATTTTATCACATCAAGAACTTCCTACTGCATGATCATTCAGAATCCTCTCCGTCGGTTCGCGCTCGCCGCTCTCGCCGTGTGGGGGATCTCTGCGCATGCGGCAACGCAATCGACCGCGTCCGGCGTGAGCGTTGTCCGTTCGGACATTCGTTCATTTGTATTCGAGTACCGGCCTGAGTATGCCGTCCCGCGAGTGATCCAAGGAGCCGGACAGACCTTTACCGCGTATGACTTCGCGGGAGCATCGCCGTTCGACGCGCATCCTGCTGCCGGTGCGCCGGACCTTTCGTGCAGGCGCTTTGCCGTGAGCATGCCGACAATGCAGGGATATTCCGTCCAGGTCATCGCCTCAGATTACAAGGATATCGCCGGAACAACGATTCCACCCGTCCCTGAAGAGAAGATCGAAAACGGCATGTTCGGCGCGCCCGTGTATAATCCCGACAGCAAGTCGTATGGCGCATCGAAGTTTCTCCCCGGCGACCTGGTCTCCCTCGGCGTCCCGGTCCGTGTGCGGAGTCTTCTCGTCAGCACACTCACCGTTTCCCCGGTGCAGTTCAATCCCGCAACGCGGACCGTGCGTCGCTACAGTCGGATCGTCGTCGAGGTGACCTATGGCGCCGCGGCGACAGCTGCCACGACCAGCCAGGACGGGCAGCTCGTGGGACCCGGGCTCTTGAACGGCGCGCTGCTCGCGCCGGCGGTGCGCCTGGCGCGGACGGCGGCCCTGCGTTCGAGCGTGCTCAGCGCGGGGAAGTGGTTCCGGATCGCGGTGACCTCGGACGGCGTCTATAAGCTCGATGCCGCATACCTGACGGCGGCGGGCGTCGATGTGGCGTCGCTCGATCCGCGGACGATCAAGATCTACGGCAACGGGGGACAGGAACTCTCCGAGGACATCACCCAGCCGCGCCCCTCGGACCTGGTGGAAAATGCGATCACGGTGCAGGGCGAATCCGACGGCAAATTCGATACGGGGGACTACATCCTGTTCTACGGCAAGTCGGTGCGGGGATGGACGTACGATCCGGTCGGCAAGACGATGCACCACTACATCAACCACTACTCGGAAACGAACTACTACTGGCTGACCTACGGCGGGTCGCCGGGCAAACGGATGGCGAGCGAACAGTCGGACGCGGATCCCGCCACCTACACGCCGGACCGGTTCCGCGACGAGATCGCCGTGGAAGAAGAGAACGTCAAGCTGCTCAACCCGGTCGAAAATGTATTGTCGGGCAAGGACTGGTATGCGCACATCCTGGACGACAAGAACCCGACCTTCACGTACGTCGAAGCGATGCCAGGACTCGTGCCGGGCGACGTAATCAACTACCGGTTCACGCTCCTTGCCTACCCGCCGCAGGGCGGCGCAAGCTTCGATGTCACGGAGTCAACTACGAATCTCGGCAGGTTCGTCGTTTCCGGGTTCATCCCTTCCTCGTATACGTACGCCTACGCGAAGACGTTCAGTACCTCCGGTTCCTCGACGCTCGCTTCGAATACGAGCCGCCTCGTGTTCTCGTTCAACCTGGCGGGAGCCGGGTCGCAGGGGTACATCGACTGGGTGGAGTGGGACTATCCACGGTTCTTCTTTGCCGTGGGAAACTATCTTCACTTCTGGGGCCCGGACAGAAATGCCGTGGTCGAGTACCAGCTGCAGCAGTTCACCGAACAGCCGACGATTTTCGATGTGACCGCGCCGTCGGATGTAAAAGTCATCGGCGGCGTCTACGGCACGTATGCCTTCCGCGCGCCTTCGACTGCCGGGGCGGTGCAGGAGTTCGTGGCGGCGGGGCCGACGTCCTGGAAACAGCCGGCGGGGATTCAACCGGCGGCCAATCAGGACCTGCACGGCTACGCGGACGGCGCCGACTACATTATCATCACGAGTTCGGAGTTCCGGTCGGCGGCGGACCGCCTCGCGGCCTGGCGCCAGGATCCGGCGCACGGGAACCTCAAGACGATCGTCACGGATGTCAGCCAGATCTACAACGAGTTCGGCGGCGGGATCGCGGACATCGCGGCGATCCGGGACTACCTGTACTACGCCTACACGAATTGGACGCGGAAGCCGGAGTTCGTGCTGCTGTTCGGAGGGGCGTCGTATGATTACAAGGGAATCCTCGGGAAGAAGAGCTCGTTCGTCCCGACGTGGCAGAGTCCGAATTCCGTCGACGGGGTCGACAGTTTTTCGACCGACGATTTCTTCGCGATGTTCGGCGCAGGGACACAACCTTCGCTCGTGATCGGCAGGATTCCCTCACGCGTTGCTGCGGACGCGGACGTCGTCGTCGACAAGATCGAAAGCTACGAGACACAATCGGCCCGCGACGGGTGGAAGGCACGTGTGACCTTTGTCGCGGACGACGCCTGGACATCGGACGGCGGGGACATCGGCGACGGGACGATTCATAGCGATGCGGCGGAAACGCTCTCGTCTTCGAGTTATACGCCTGATGAGATGGAGAAGAGGAAAATCTACATCGCGGAATACCCCACGGTCTACGACGCACTCGGAAGGCGCAAGCCGGGCGCCTATCAGGCGATCATCGATCAGATCAACCAGGGAACGCTCCTCCTGAACTTCACCGGTCACGGGAACCCGCAGCAATGGGCGCACGAAAACATCTTTAACGCTCTCACGTCGATTCCGCAGCTTGTCAACGCGAACAGACTGACGCTCTTCTTCCTTGCGACATGCAACTTCTCGCAGTTCGACGACCCCTCTCAAATTTCCGGCGGGGAGCTTCTGGTCAACAGACCTCAAGGAGGCGGGATCGCGGTGATATCCGCATGCCGGAAGGTGTACGCGAGCAGCAACGCCGCGCTCAACTATGGTACCTACCAGGCGATGTTTACCCACGACGCGTTCAATCGTATCGTTGTCGGACGCCCTGCAACGGCGCTCTTCCAGTACAAACAGGGCGGAAACTTCGAGAACGATCAGAAGTATTTCTTCCTCGGGGATCCGACGATGCGGCTGCAGTTCCCGTCGGGCTATGCCTCGATCGACAGCATCAACAACGCCTCGGTGGACAGTGTCGGGAATACGCTGCGCTCGGCGCCGATCGCCATGCAGTCGCTGGCGACCGTGACGGTCTCGGGCAGCGTCCGGGACGCGTCGGACAACGTCGACCCTTCGTTCAACGGACAGATGACGCTCTTCGTCAACGATGCGAGCCGTGTGCAAACGATCGTGAACTTCTATCCCGGCGTCAACTGGTCGTACATCGCCACCGGCAGCACGATCTTCCGCGGGGACAATACCGTTGCCCACGGGCGCTTCCATGCGACGTTCGTCGTGCCGAAGGACATCTTCTTCGGCGACTCGACCGGCCGGGGGCGCGTGGTGGCCTACTGCACGAACGCCTCCACCGACGCCGAGGGGTATACGGGCAATGTCGCCTTCCGGGGGACGGACTCGACCACGACGCATGACAATGCCGGGCCGGCGATGACGATTTATCTGAACAACCGAACGTTTAAGGAAGGGGACCTGGTCGGGCCGAACCCGGAGCTGATCGTCGACCTGGCCGATTCGAACGGCATCAACACGTCGGCCTCGGGGATCGGTCACCGGATCGAGGCATGGCTCAACAACAGCGCGCAGAGCGTGGATCTGACCGATGCCTATACCAGCACGGTGGACAACTACCGCCAGGGGACGATTCAATACCCGCTGAGCAATCTGCCGGTGGGCAGGAACACCCTGAAAATCCGCGCCTGGGATTCGTTCAACAACTCCAATATGGTCGAGACCGCGTTTCAGGTCGCCTCCGATCAGAACCTGGTGATCACCGACGTGATGAACTTCCCGAATCCGTTCTCGTCGGGGACGACCTACTTCACGTTCCATCAGAACCAGATGATCCCGTTGAACGTGCTGATCAAGGTCTACACGGTGGCCGGACGGGCGATCAAAACGATCCAGGCGACGACCGGCGGAGAGTCCTTCGTCAAGATCCCCTGGGACGGACGGGACGCCGACGGGGACGGCATCGCGAACGGCGTCTATCTATACAAGGTCGTGGCATCGACCGTCGATGGACGCTATACCAGCGAAGCGCTCGGAAAGCTTGCCGTTGTTAAGTAGGCATACTTCTTGTTATATTTATAATCTATCTTCGTCGTTTGAATACCTGGAGGCCAATTATGAGAAAGTCCATGTGCGGCAAAGCGGGAATTGCTGCGGTCGTTACATTTCTGGCGGTTCTCGTTGTTCCGCAGGATGTTTCGGCCCAGGGTGAGTCGGCTGTGCCATTTTTGTTGATCGCGCCCAACTCCCGCGCCGCAGGAATCGGAGAATCGGGAACGGGTTCCGTCGATGATGCGTCAGCAATCTACTGGAACCCCGGAGCGCTGGCATTCATGGATGGGCAGGAGGTGAGCATTACGCACGCCAATTGGCTGCCCCAGTTTCAGCTGCCGGATCTGTTCTACGATCATTTGAACTATCGTCAGCGCATCGACGCCATCGGCGGCACGATCGGAGCGAGCGTGACGTATCTCAGTCTCGGACAGTTCCAGATCACCGGATCGGACGGTCCGACGGTCATCGGGACATTTCGTTCGTATGAGTACGCAGTGACGGCGGGGTACGCCACGAAGGCAACCGACGACCTCGGCCTCGGGGTGAACCTTCGGTTCATTCACAGCGCCCTCTCACCGGTCGGGACCGAGGCGGAAAAAGGAAACGGGATCACCTCAACGATGAGCGTTGACCTCGCGATGATGTGGAGGCCACAGACGCTGGAAATCCCTCTGATCGGCGATATCGGGAAGCACTTTAGTCTGGGCGCCGACCTCAGCAACCTCGGACCGAAGGTGACGTACGTGGACGCAGCGCAGGCGGATCCTTTGCCGACGAATCTCCGGGTCGGGATCGGCTACCGCATCTTCAATGACGAGTACAACTCGCTCGAAGCCTCGCTCGATTTCAGCAGGCTGCTTGTCCGGCGGCGCGACGACGGAACGTCGGATGCGCTTCCCAAGTCTCTGATCACCGCATGGGGCGACGGTGGTATCAGGAAGGTCATTACGTGCGGTGGAATGGAGTACTGGTACGGCGCGCCGAAACTCATCGCCCTGCGCATCGGCTACTTCTATGAAGATCCGAATTTCGGCAACCGGAAGTTTCTGACCTTTGGCGCGGGAATCCGGTACGACATCTACGGATTTGATTTCAGTTACATCTCCGCCGGACCGGACGAACCGCTTTCGGACACCATCCGGTTCTCTCTTCTGATCGCCTGGGGCGGCCCTGAGGGCGATGCCAGCGCCAAATGAGTTCTTCCAGTCGCTGATACAATGCTTCGCTGATGGCGGATGCTGAAATCCGCCATCAGCTTTTTCCAACAATCCTCCTCTTCCATGACGCGCCGCCTTCTCCTCCTGTGGTTTCTGATGTTGCCCTTTGCGGCTTTCGCACAACGATTGAATCATCCCCTGAGCGCCGCCGGCGGAAGTGCCCGACGGACGCCGCAGATGTTCCAGGCGGTGGCAGAAACGGTGAGCGTTCTGGCCGTGCGCGTTCAGTTCCGTACAGACAGCGATTCGCGGACGACGGGCAACGGTACCTTCAGCCTGACGGCGGGCCCCGCGGACACGGTGCTCGATGCGCCGCCTCACGACAGCCAGTACTTTCGCGCGCATCTGCAGTTTCTTGGGAATTACTTCAGGCGTGTCTCGAAAGGGAGAGTGATTGTCAAAACCACGCTCCTCGACTCCGTCGTCACGCTTCCCTCGCAGATGCAGTCCTATTCTCCCCCCCGCGGCGGAACGAATCTGCCCGTCGCAAACCTGGCCCGTGACACCTGGCATGCCGTCGATTCTCTCAATCTTGTCCCCGATTTTCACGCCTATCAGAGCTTTGTCGTATTTCATGCCGGCTCCGGAAGGGACATCGATCTTGTGTCGGAGCTCGGCTACGATCCGACGCCGTATGACATTCCGTCGCTGTATTTTGGTCTCTCCGGATTTCGCGCCGTGTTCGGTTCTTCGTTCCAGGGGATCCCGGTGCAGGGAGGATCGTTTTACATCACCAACAGCATGGTCATACCGGAAACGGAGTCGCGTCTCCTTCCCGGCGCCGTCGGCGATGTCCCTCTCGTCCTCGGAATCAATGGTTTGCTCTGTGCATCGCTCGGAAATTTTCTCGGTCTTCCGGATCTGTTTGATACGCAGACGGGGGCTTCCGGGATCGGGCGCTTTGGCCTGATGGACGGTCAGGCAATCTTCAGTTTCAGCGGCGCGTTTCCCCCCGAACCCTCGGCATGGGAAAAGTACTGGCTCGGCTGGATCGCCACGCCTGTCGTCGGGGTCGGAGATACCACCCTTTCCCTGCCCGCTGTTGCACTTGCCGATACTGCCTACAGGGTTCCGATCAGCAGCGAGGAATACTTCCTGGTCGAAAACCGGAGCCGTGACCCGTTCGGAACAGGAATCACGGTCACAACACTGTATCAGGGGAGCGTTCGTCAACAATCCTTCACCAGGGACACGATCGGCTTCAACGAATTTGACCTGTCATTGATCAAGGGAACGGTAACGGACGTGACTGTCCCCGATTGGAGTCTCCCCGGGGAAACCGATCCCGACGGATCGTTCTATAATGGCGGCGCCCTTATCTGGCATATCGATGAATCCGTGATCGCTCAGGGAATTTCAAGCGACGCCGTCAATGCGAATCCGGACCATCGAGGCGTAAGCGTCATGGAAGCGGACGGAGCGCAGGACATCGGTCGCTCGTACGGCTTGTTTACCGCGGGTTCCGGCAGCGAGCAGGGAACGGTCCTGGATTTCTGGTTTGCCGGAAATATCGCTCCGCTCTACAAGAACCAATTCTCCCCGACCACGCTGCCGAGTTCCGCATCGTACGCAGGGGCGAACTCGCACATTTCGATCGGCGACTTTTCCCAGCGCTCTCCGCACATGACGTTCACTGTGCAGCGAGGGGATGCGCAGGTCTCCCCGCTCCCGGGGTATCCCAGGATCTCGGGCTACGTGCCGGCATTGCGCGCACCGGTCGTTCCCGATGCGGGCACAGGATCTCCTTCATTCTTCGTCGCGTACACCGGAACTCCCGCGGCGACATCGCAGGTCAACCAGCTGGCGGTGCAGGGACCCGGCGGCGTCTTCGGTTGGACACCTAACGGTACACCTGCGCTCGTGGGCGGGCGTGCCGACGGCATGGTCGTGCGTCTACAGGTCGGTGACGATGTCGTCTTTGGACCGCTTGCCGGCGCCTTCGGAGATCCCGCGACGCAGCGTCTGGTCATCGCGGTCAATTCGACGACGCCGGGGCGCACCGGAATCCGGGATTATTCCCTGAAGCCGGACGGGACATCGGACAGTCTCGCAACGGAAACCTTTTTCCGTCCTCTCGGAAAGAACATCGTCACGCCGCTTGTGGCAAGCGATTCCCTCATTGCGGTGGGAGTGGAAGGGGGTCTTGTCTACTTCCTCCGATTCGACGGAAGCGTTGCGGACAGCGTGCGCCCGTCGGGCGATTCGACCGCCGCTGTTCTGGGCGTGAGTGCATTACCGCTGCCCTATCGGTTTTTGATCACCATGTCCGATGGCACGATCGCAGTGACCGGGAGCGTGCCGGTGATGACGACCGGCGGAGGTTTCGTCACGCAGCGTATTGCCGATCCGATCGCAGGACCGGGGGTCTCCATGGGCGGTTCGAGCGCTTCGGACCCGCCGCGAATCGCGTTTGCCACCACGAGCGGGAATCTCTATCTGGACGATCTTGCGTTGCATGTTGTGAGCGGCTTCCCCATCGCGACCGGTGGGGCAATTACCCAACCTCCTGCATTCGCGGATATTGATGGCGACGGGACAAGAGACATTGTGGTATTCAGTGGCGGCCGCGTCTGCGCGTATCACACGGACGGTGCCTCCGTCGATTATTTCCCGGCCACGCTCAGCTCGTCGTCCCCGATCGTTTCGGCCCCGGTGATCGCGGATGTGGATGGCGACGGACGTTCCGAGGTTGTCGCAGCGACATCCGACGGACTCATCGGGGCGTTCACCCGTCAGGGGAAAATGGCTCCGGGGTTCCCGCTGTCGGCGGGACGCGGACGTCAGGACATCGCTGTCGTGCGGCTGTCCGCAGGCGCTGCCGGCCCGGGGAAGGCGTTGATCGCCGTGTCTTCGGAGGATGGAGGGGTTCATGCCTGGAAGACGTACGCCGGAGGCGACACCACCCGCGATCCCTGGCCGCAATATCAATATGACGCCCTCCACTCGGGCCAGCTTGTCTCGGCACCGGCCGGCGGGGTGCCGCAGAGCAGTGAATTCATGCCGAAAGACAGGGCCTACAATTGGCCGAACCCGGTGTACTCGGCGAAGACGTCTATCCGGTACTTCGTTTCACAAAGTGCGACGGTGCACATCAAGATCTTTACGCTGACGGGCGATCTGGTTACGGAACTCGACGGGCCGGGAGTCGGCGGACTCGACAATGAAGTCACCTGGGATGTCACGGGAGTCCAGAGCGGCATCTATCTTGCGCGGGTTGAGGCGGATGGCCCATCGTCAAGTCAAGTCCGGATAATCAAGATCGCGGTGGTCCGATAGTGAAGACTCTTCAAGCTGCTGTCAGGAACGTCGCGTTCCTCGGTCTCCTGGTGAATGGTCTCCTCCTTCTTTCTCCGTCGTCAGGCGTCGCGCAGGATGAGTTCTACCATCCCGAACTCAACTGGAAGACCATTGAGACCGAACACTTTTACGTGCTCTACCATGATGGGGCGGAGCGCACGGCGCGAGTCATTGCAAAAGTCGCCGAGGACGTGTACGAACCCGTGACTTCGCTGTATCACCACAAGCCGGACGGGAAAGTGACGTTTGTGGTGCGCGATTATGATGATATCTCGAACGGCGGCGCGTACTTCTTTGACAACAAGATCGAAATCTTCGCGCCCAGCATGGATTTCGAGCTGCGGGGAACGCATGACTGGCTCCGGAATGTCGTGACGCACGAGTTCACGCACATCGTTCAGATTCAAACATCGATGAAATTCGGCCGCAGAGTCCCGGCGATCTATCTTCAGTGGCTTGGGTACGAAGCGGAGCGCCGACCTGATGTCCTGTACGGGTATCCCAATGTCATCGCGTCCTATCCGCTTTCGGGGTTCGTGGTCCCCGCATGGTTCGCGGAAGGCATCGCGCAGTACAATCGGACCGATCTGCGCTACGATTTCTGGGACACCCACAGGGACATGATCCTCCGCTCATATGCACTCGACAGCAATATGCTGACATGGGAGCAGATGGGCGTCTTCGGGAAAACGAGCCTGGGGAACGAATCCGCCTATAACGCGGGCTTTGCCTTCGTGGGCTATATCGCGCGGACGTATGGTGAGGACAAGCTCCGGGAAATCTCCCGCAATCTCAGCTCGCTGCCGGTCGTCACGATCGACGCGGCGATCGAACGGGCTGTCGGGAAGCCTGGCGCGGAGGTGTATGCAGACTGGCGCCGTGACATGGTCCGCGACTACACAGCGCGGGTTGCCCCGATCAGGAAGAATCTGCATGAGGGGGTCCCGTTTCTCAAAGAGGACGCATCCGTTGTCGGCCCGGGGGAGCGGATTCGTACCGAGACCATCCTTCAGCCCCGGGGACTTCCGGACGGCGCGCATCAGGATCCCTGTTGCGTGTACGCCGCAGGGACCGGCTTTGCAAACATGTATCCTGCGTATTCGCCTGACGGGAAGAGGCTCGCGTATGTCAGCACAAAGGGAGGCGACTATTTCATGACCTCCTCTCTGTACATTTATGATTTTGCCACGGGCGTGGATTCGCTGATCATGCCCGGGGTCCGCACCGCGCCTGCATGGGCTCCTGACGGGAAAACGCTCTACTACGGCAAGGCAACGAGAGATCATCCGCACTGGTCATACCAGTTCGACCTCTACCGGTACGATTTGGCAACGAAGGAAGAGACGCGGCTGACGCATGGCAAACGTGCGTACAGTCCTACGGTGTCGCCGGACGGCTCCCGGATCGCCTGCGTCGTCGACGCCGATGGGACGACAAATCTTGCCGTGATGGACGCGGACGGATCACAGTATCATGTCGCAACGCCGTACGCGGAAGGCGAACAGGTGTACGGACCAAAGTGGAGCCCGCGGGGCGATCGGATCGTATTCGACTATTCCATGAAGGACGGTCGCGACATTGCGTGGGTCAAACCCGACGGGAGCGATCTCTCGTTTCTCATCACCGGGCCGGAAGACACGCGGTGCGTGACGTTTTCCCATGACGGGTTACGCATTTATTACAGCTCCGACGTGACGGGAATTTTCAACATCTACTCGTATGACATCGCGAGCCGTGCGACGACGCAGTGGACGAACGTGCTCGGGGGCGCCTTCTTCCCCACGGTCAATGACTCAGGGTCCATCGTCTACACCTCGTACACATCGGGCGGGTTCAAAATCGTCCGGCTCGCGTCACCGTCTCCGGTTGAACACGCGGACAGCAGCGACTACCTGCCGCCAACATCTCCGGATGCGTCACCGGCCCCAACGACAGGGATCCTGGCCTATGCGCCGAAAACCCCAACGGATACGAAACAGTTCGACTGGCCGTCGCTCCGGAATTACGACGATACCAAGCTTGCGCCGCTCGACTCGCGCCCCTACAAGCCGATGTTCACGAGTCTGACGGTTGTTCCGTTTCTCCGCATCGACAATTACAATATCTCCAGCAACGGTCTGGACGTCTTCAAACCCGGCCTGTACCTGTTCTCGAATGACATGCTGGACAAGACCGGTTTCTTCGCGGGCGCGGCGGTGAACCGAAAGCTCGAGGCCGATCTGTTCCTGCAGTTCTTCTATCGCGGGCGATTTCCGCTGCTCTACGATATCGGCCTCGAACCGGTCGGTTCGCTCGAGCTGTACAATGTCACGCGAAAGACCGATACGCATGTCTCTCTCCCCGACAGGCCGCCGTTTCCGGTTGGGGTGACATACAATCTGTTCGAGTTCGACGCGGCGCTGAACCAGCCGTTCATCTCGCAATTTGGGACCGTGGAGTTGCGCTACGCCCACAGCAGATACAGCTCGGCGCTGGGAAGCTTCACGAATGAGCTCACGGGCGAGCTTGTCCCTGCTTCCAGCGATCTCTACCTCATTGCGAATACGCTGACGCTGACGTATAATCTCAACGCGATCGTCCCTTCCAGCACTTCGGATATCAACCCGATCGGGAGGAAGATCAATTTGCGCATCAGCGGCGAGTTGAACAAATTCGGGTCTACCGATTCCGCCGGATACAGGGTGTATGATCTTGGGCCAACCGGTCTGCAGCCGCGGTATGACAAGATCGACTTCCTCCGCGCCGAGCTGAACTGGCACGAGTATTTTCCGTTTCTGTTCACGGGTCACACGCTCACCCTCTGGTTGCGCGGCGGTTCGATCTTCGGTCCGCCCGTTGATGAGTTCTTCGACTTCTATGCCGGCGGGCTGATCGGGATGAAAGGCTACACGTTCTACGCCCTCAGCGGAAACTCGCTGGCGTCGGTGGGTTTGACGTACCGCTTCCCGCTGATCTCCGACATTGACCTCAGGATTGGCCAGATCTATTTTGACAAATTGTACGCCTCGGTCTACGGCGACTTCGGCAATGCCTGGACGGAAACCGGCCAGCGCCTGCGCGATTTCAAAAAAGATGCCGGCGCAGAATTGCGGCTTCAGGCGTTTTCCTTCTACTCATACCCCACCTCCATCTTTTTCAACGCGTCGTATGGTTTTGACCGGTTCTCAAGGTTCATCAAGACGCAAAACGCGACGGTGACGTACGGCAAGGAATGGAGGTTTTACTTCGGAGTGCTGTTCGGATTCGATCTCGATTAAGGGGTCGCACGACCGGGCAGCCGGTTTTGGGCCGATGGTAAGGAATACATACCCATGAAAACGACAAGTTTCTTCTTCTGCCTGGTACTCATCGCTCCGCTGATCAGGGCGGCTGAGACCCCCCGGGATTCTTCGAACCTTCCGGTTACCGGGAACATCGCTCTCGACTTGTTCGGGATGCGCGATCTTTCTCCTGTTCCGCGGGCTTTGCAGGACGGACCGGAAGGCACCATGTCTTGCCTCACGGAAATCTCCCTGGCTTGCAGGCGGTCTCTCCCTGGTGCTTCCGGGTGCCGGAGAATTCTACACGGAGAGTTATTGGAAGTCCGCGGGGTTCTTTGCGGTGGAAGCGGTGATGTGGGTGCTTGCCTACTACTGGGACAACCAGGGGAATCGTCAAACCAACAGCTTCCAGGATTTTGCCGACTCCCATTGGAGTGTGGTGCGCTATGTCCAGCGCGCCCTGGCGAACTTCAAACCGGTCGATCCGACGACCGGCCAACCCTTTACCGAGAATCAATTCTGGACGGGAACTCCCAATACCCAGGACCCCTGGGTCGGTGTCAATTGGGGAACCGTCAACAGGATGGAATCAGCGATCGGGGGATATTACTCCCATAATCTTGCGGTACACGGCGATCAACAGTATTACGAAATGATCGGGAAGTACGAGCAGTTCAATATGGGATGGGACGATGCCAATCCGGCTCTCCCATCGGATTATCAGAGTCAGAAGGCGAACCTCACTGCGCGGTTTCTCTATTACGGTGGGGAGCGGGCGAAAGCAAACACCTATTACGGCCGGGCGACCACGTTTGTGACCATCGCTGTGGTCAACCACGTCCTGAGCGCCCTGGACGCCGCGTTGAGCGCTTCATGGTTCAACAAGGCGCATGCTTCGGTCGGGTTTCGGAACATCCCGGATGGGGCGGGGTATTCGAGCGTGCCGGTCCTGCAGTTGAGTTTCGACTTTTGAGCGGTGTTCGAACAATCGGGGAAGCTACTTCCGCACCTGCACGATCACCACAAATGCTCCGGCGAGGAATACGAAATTGGCGGCCCATGCCGTGAGGAGCGGATTGACGTCGCCATTGTATCCAAAGACCTGCGATACCTTCATCACGATAAGGTAAATAAAGCAGATCAGCAGACTGATCCCCAGTTGTACGCCCGTCCCTCCCCTGCGCCGAACGGAAGCAAATGGGACTCCGAAGAGCACGACAATCACCGCTGCGAACGGATACGAAATCTTCCCATAGAAGTCCACCAACCACTGCGAAACATCCTGCCCCGCTCTCCGTTGGTTTTCAATGAACTGCTTCAATGAACCGTAACTCATCTCATCGGGTTTTTCCTGCTTCTTCCTGAGATCGTCGGGACTGAAGTGCAGGGGGCCTGCCGGGAGAAGAGAAAATCGTTCAAGCGTTTCCTTGTCGCCGGAGAACATCCGCCGGGTGACATTGGAAAGCACCCACCGGTGTCCGCTGGAGTCCCAGGCCATGCTCACGGCATCCGTGCGCTCCACCATTTTTGTCGGGTCGGCCGCGTCGAATTCCTGAATGGAGACACGGCTTGCCACGTTGCGCGAATCGTCGAAGAACCCGATCGACAGAATGCGTGTCGGCGAATCCTGAACGTAGATATTCGCGCCGGACGCGTTGATGACATCCTTGTGCAGGTAGGTCCGTTCGATGGCGAACTTCTTCGAGTTTGCAAGCGGAACGATCCAGCCGTTGAAATAGACCAGCATTCCACTGACGATAAAGGCCACGGTCACGTACGGAAGCATGAACCGGTACAGGCTTGTCCCGCTGGCCCGGAATGCGGTCAGCTCGCCTTGCGTTGACATCCGCGCAGTCACGAAGAGACTGCCAAGCAGCAGCGCAACCGGCGTGATAAGTTTGATGATCTCCGGAACGAAGAAGACATAGTATTTGAGGATGATCCCGAGATCCGCCTGCTTGTCCAGGAAATCGTCGAGCTTCTCCATCGCGTCGATGATGATGAACACGAGGAGGACGGCCCCGAGAGAGAACAGGGTGGTCGTCAGGAATTGCCGGATGATGTATCGATCGATGAGCTTCACTGGTCGTCCGGAAGCGGTTCATCCTGAAGTCTCGATCGCCACCGTCGGGGGATCCAGCGTTGGAAGTGGTCCCAGTTGATCAGGACCGACTCGCGCCCGATCTTCAGACAGAGGAGAATCCCGAAAATCCCGATCAGCACGTTGGCGATCCACATCCCGACCGCGGGCTGGACGATGTCCCGGTCGGCGAGCTTTTCTCCGCCGATGAGGCACGCCCAATACAGGACGAAGAACCCGAGACTGAGGGTCGCGGCGATCCCGAAGCCGCCGCGGCGTGCCATAATGCCGAGCGGAACCCCGACCAGCACGAAGACGACGCAGGCCGTGGGGATCGAGTATTTCTTGTGGATTTCGACGTAGTACGAATCGATCTGGCGCTCGATATTCTCGAGACGGAATAGATACGTCGCAACCGACGCCTCAGTCTGTTGCGATGCGGGAAGAGGGAGCATGGGGACCTGCGGAGAAAGATCAGGCCTGAACGAACGCGCAGGCAGCGAATCAAGCAGGCCGCGGAGTCGGAGGTTCACCGTGTTCAGCATTGCAGTGCGGAATTCCCCTTCGATCGCGGCTTTGTCGGCCACGAGACTGTCCGCGATGACGATCATCGCCTGGGCGCTCAGTTCGCGATCCCCCCGGGAGAAGGCGCTTTCGGACGATCGGGAAAAATCAAATCCTTCCACGTCCATTGCAATCCTGTGCTTTTCGAAGCGGATGCGGCGGTAGACCTCGGGATTCTGTAGGTCGACCTCATGAATCTCGCCATCGTAGAGATCCATGATGAGTTTTCGAAAATCGGGCGAGAACGAGATGGTGCCGCGTTCGGCCGTGATCGTGACGTTGGTGGTGGGGTTGGTATAGTCGTAGAGCGTCACGCCGACAAGATCGTTCGTATTCGGGACGGTCTTGCGGACGAGAATGCTGTACCCCTGGATGTCCTGGGAGAACACGCCGTTTACCAGCGTGAGGGTGGGTTTCTTCCGCCGGATATCGACGGTGAGCATCTTCAGCTGGTGGTTGGCGTCCGGCAGGACATGATTGTTGAAGTAGACCAGAGCGCCGCCGACGACAAGACCGGCAAGAAACACCGGCGCAAGCATGACATAGAGGCTCATGCCGGTCGCCTTCATGGCCGTGATTTCGTTTTTCGACGACATATCGCCGAAGGCCATCAATGTGGCGACAAGGACAGACATGGGGACGGCGAGGACGAGCATCCACGCGAGGTTCAATGCGATCAGCTCGATAATGACCCAGGCACTCAGCCCTTTCCCCACCAGCTGATCCACGAATTTCATGACAAACTGGAGGAGAAAAAGGAACATCAGGGTGAACAGGGAGAAGAAAAACGGTCCTGCGTGGGCGCGAAGGATGTGGCGCCAGAGCATCCAGGGTTGTCGCAGGGGGGCGAGAGTCATCCTGTAATATACGACTAAGATTCAATAGTCGATAGTCGATGGATGACGGGCCGGAATGTCTGAAGCACTGGCGTTGAGGTTCGGAGATGTGTAATTTCTATTATGCCGCTGGGCTGATTGGATCAGCCCGGCAGGCGGCTTGCCGGGAAAGCTTCCTGCAAATCGAAGGAATGACCATATGGGACGAATTGCGCTGTTCTGGTTTTTGATGCCGCTTCTCGCAACCGGCCAAACGGTGGTCGTGCCACCGGATTTATCGCTCGATACGACTCTGAGCAACCGTCTTCATGGTATGGTCGCCGATCTCGGTCTGGACGGGAACTTTGACGTCGGTGAGGACGGGATCGAACAGATTTCACTCGCGGTCATCGATCTGAATTCGAACCCGCCCCTGTTGGGGGGAGTGCATTTTGACAATTTCATCTACCCGGCATCCGTCTACAAGATGTATGTCGCGGCGGAGGTCCTCGATCAGGTCTCCGACGGCCGGCTCTCCCTTTGGGCGCCGTATGTCGTTCATTCCCCGAATGACGTCGACAAGTCGAGAGAACTCGACTACGATCCGCGTCCCTTGCTGCGTGACGGTGATACGGTTAACATCAACTATCTGCTCGACCTCATGATCACGCGGAGCGACAACAGTGCCGCGAATTGCCTGATCGACATTGCCCGGAGAGAGAACATCAATGCGTTCATCGCGCGATACCACTGGCAGGGGAGCGAAGTGACCCGGAAGTTTCTGAAGCGTCAATTCGAGGATTCCGGCTACGCAGCGATTCGCGGGACGGAAACCTGCGCATTGCACGCGGCGGATTTCATGGAGAGGGTCTCCACGAACAGGTTGGTGAACCCCTGGGTAAGTCAGGAAATGAAAGCCCTTCTTGCGAGGCAGATGGACACGACGAAATGCGCTGCCGGTTTGCCGCGAGGAGCGGTGTTCTATCACAAAACAGGATGGTTCATGTATTGGACGAACGATGTCGGCATCGTTGACGACGGGACGGTGCGGTACGTTCTGTCGTGCTTCGTGCCACTTGAGGAGTCCGTCGCCGGGCCGAAGATGAAGGAATTGTCGAAGCGGATTTATGACTTGATGAAGAGCCGTCAATTGCGGACGCACGAGTGATGCCGGGTTTTCGAAGCCGGCAGAACCCGGAAGCGGATTATATCCCGGGGTGCCCGGAGCGCGTTGGCTTCTCTAACGCTTCGGAGTAGCAGGAGGGGAGTCGCAATACGCGGATGAGCGCCGCCAAACTTGAACCTGCGGAGAAAAAATCGTAACTTGGTTCAGCACGCAGAGATTCTGTTCCCTGCAGTAACCTGCCGACGTAGCTCAGTTGGTTAGAGCACTAGATTGTGGATCTAGGGGTCATAGGTTCGAATCCTATCGTCGGTACAGTGCGTTTCGTTCTCTATCCTCGATTTTCAATCCTCCATTCTCAATCAGGCCAGCCTTCCCCGCATTTCTATGAGGGTCAGAACTTACACCAGGATAGCTGTCCGTTCCAGTTGATATTGCTCGTGAGCAAGGCTATATTTGCTCGGTTGTGAACACGACAGCCTCATCAGCCTCCAACCACGCCGCGCTGGACCCTGTTCCGGATCCTCCGTTGTAGAGCCCACCTTGACGGTCCACTTAGTCCTACTTCAGGTCGCGAATCTACTACAGCGATTGCGTTGAAAGGAGAACAGGATGAGAACTCAATCCATCTGTCTCGCAATCACCATTGTACCGATTGTTCCCATTGCATCTGCTCAGTGGGTGCAAACAAACGGCCCTTACGATGGCACCGTGAATTGTCTTGCCGTCATGGGGACGAATCTCTTTGCCGGGACAGACGGAGGCGTCTTCCGTTCGGCAAATAACGGTACAAGTTGGACTCAGGCGGGATTGTTCGAGAGTGACGTATTGTCCCTCGGAATAGGCGGTTCCTATCTCTTTGCCGGTACCTCTGGCGGCGCTGTGTTCTTGTCGTCCGACAATGGCGTAAACTGGACTCTGACCAATGTCGGCCTCACAAATGCTGATGTGAGGGCTCTGGCCATCTCCCCCGACAACGGCGACTATCTCTTCGCCGGGACATACGGAGACGACGTTCTTCGTTCTTCCGACAAGGGCACAAGCTGGACTGCAGTAAACACCGGATTGACGAATACTTTCATCTATGCACTTGCTTCCTTCGGGATATATCTCTTTGCCGGGACGAATGATGGGGTGTTTCTCTCCGTCGATAACGGGGCGAACTGGTCTGTTCCCGGCGACAGTTTGAATAACATCCATGTTTATGCCTTTTCCACTTCTTCCTCCTTCGACGGGGTAAGCACGAATCTCTTTGCTGGGACCTTTGGTACCGGTGTCTATCTTTCGACCAACAAAGGCGTTAGCTGGACTCTCCCGAGTACCGACTTGGGGAACCACGTCGTCAATGCTCTTGTCGCTTCGGGCACGAATCTGTTCGCCGCGGCTGACGGTGGGGTTTTTCGATCGACGAACACCGGCACAACCTGGGCTCCGGCGAGCGGTGGCTTGACGAATCCCAGAATCAAAGCTCTTGTCGTGTCCGGGGCGAACCTGTTTGGGGGAACCTGGGGCAGCGGTGTCTTCCTTTCCACGGACAGCGGCGCAAGCTGGACACAGTCCAACACCGGCTTGACGAATACAGATGTATGGTCTTTTGCTGCCATTGACACGAATATCTTTGCGGGGACCTACGATGGCGGCTTCTATGTGTCGACCAATAACGGTGCGTGCTGGACTCTCGCGAGCGCGACGTTGACGAATCCCTCTGCCTACACACTGGCTGCTCTTGCAACCAACGGCACGAGCCTCTTTGCTGGGATTTTCGGCGCGGGCGTCTTCCGCACGACAAACAACGTCTTGAACTGGGCGACGGTGAACGCTGGCATGACGAATACGTACGTCAGAGCTCTTGTTGGCTGCGGGACAAATCTCATCTCCGGCAATTGGTTTGACGGCGGTGTTTTTTGTTCGTCCAACAGCGGAATAACCTGGACGGCCGTCGATTCTCGGCTAACAAACGCCTACGTCACAGCGCTTGCCGAATCGGAGACACACCTCTTTGCCGGCACGTGGGGAGACGGTGTCTATCGTTCCTCAGACAGTGGCAGGAGTTGGACGCCGGCGAGTCCGGGGTATCGGCGAATGTACATTACATCTCCTGCCGTGAACGGCACATATATCTATGCGGGAACCCCCGACAGCATCTATCGATCGACCAATAGCGGCACAGACTGGACTCCGGCCATACCCGGATTGTCAAGCAGGTTTGTGCGGTGTCTTACTATGAGCGGCGTGAGTCTCTTCGCAGGAACGGTCAGCGGTGTCTATCTTTCGACGGACAGCGGCACAAACTGGACGCCGGCAAGTTCCGGCCTGAGGAATCTTGAGGTGAGGTCTCTTTTCGTGTCGGGCACGACCTTGCTCGCCGGGTCCACCACTGGCGGCGTCTGGAGGCGCGCCCTCTCGGAAATGATTGCTTCCGCGGATCGCACGACGAGCGTGTTGCCGGACGAATGTCGACTAGTGCAGAACTACCCGAACCCGTTCAACCCTTCGACAAGTATCCAATTCAGAATTCCCATTCACAGCCGTCCAACTACAAGTTGAAGAGTGACAACTGGTTGGGATTAGGGTATAGTTCGTTTTGAAGTTGTGGTTGTGTAAGTACTTGGAATATCGGCTCTTTCTCAAAAAGAGTAAGGTTGAGAATTTGGAGAATTGTGTAGAGCGAGAGGTCGAGCTTCAGGTCTTTTTTGATGATAGCCACCAGCACGAAAACGGCAAGGGAGATCCAGATCTGGGTGTAGACGGCATTGCGGGTGGTTCCGTAGAATGCTTTGATGCGCAAGTGTTGTTTGATCCACTTGAAGAACAGTTCGATCTGCCAGCGAGAGCGGTAGAGTTCAGCAATGATGAAGGCATCGAGGACAAAGTTATTCGTCAGAAACACGAACGTGCGTTCTTGCTGGACGTCGAAATACCGAATGCGACGCAGACAGTCTGGATAGCCTTCGACCGAACGTTGGATGACAAGTCGAATCGTCTGGTCCACTTTGATGCCACGCGATAGGTTGACGGGCTGCGAGGAGACGCGGGCAAAGCGAAATCCTTTCTTGCCACGGATGACGAAAAAGGCTCCGGCGCGGTCAATCGTGTTGAGCCGGGCAAAGTCGGTGAACCCTCGATCCATTACATAGAAGGCGCCCGGCTCGAAGACGATGTCATCGAAGAAATGGACCTCGTTCACATTGGCCTCAGAAACCCTTGCAAATACTGGCAAATGTGACTGCACGTCAAATTGGGTATGGAGCTTCACTCCGGCGCACGTCTTCTGGTGGTTCGCTGCTGTGGCCCAGGGGAAGAGCTTCAAACATAGATAAATGATCGTTGCGTCGAGCGCGTAGACAGCCGAATCGATCTCCGTCAGAAACGTTTCGCCTTGGTACAGGATCCGTGCGCGCTCGATCAGTGCCATGGCAACGGCCCGGTACATCTGCCAGTCGCGATGGGCATTGGCATGCGCCAATGTCGAATGCGAAACCTTGGAACGGATCCCTGCGTGATACAGTGCGGGGCCCAACGCACCGAGGCATGCTTCGATGTCGTGCAAACTCTCACGGTAGGTGAGTTGCGCGAATGCCATGCAGAGAAATTGTTCGCGGCACGTGAAGCGATACTTACGAGGGTGAACGTTGTGTGTCCGCTCGATGCGCTCGAACTCGCGGTCATCAACGTAGTCCATCAGCTGCGCGAAGACGGTTCTTCCAAGGTTCATGCCAAGGATCCTTCCGGAGAGGTGGGCAGAAAGAAAAATCGTCTCTGGAAGGTACACCACAGTTCAAATCGACACAACTCAAAAAACCGCCTAAGAAATATCAACCTAACAACTTACAGAATGTGAACCCGCCCTTAATTGGACGGCAGTGATTCCCATTAGACAATCGACAATTATCAAGGTGTTCGACCTTCTGGGAAGGGAGGTGGCCACACTGGTGAACGAGGTGAAGAGTCCGGGAACGTACACTGTTCAATTTGACGCCCGCCTGCCCGGCGGGCAGGGTTCGAATCTTGCGAGCGGGGCGTACCTCTACCGTCTGCAAGCGGGAACGTTCGTGCAGACAAAGCAGCTCCTTCTGTTGAAGTAGACATGATCGCAGCGGATCGCCTCCTGTAGTGATCTGAACGCTTACTCTCGAAGCCGGAAGAGATTCCAGCTTCTTTGTTTGCGAGATCCTGGCTGTTAACATCAATCGAAAACTGATAGACTACAAAGTGTAGACCACATCGCAAGCCGGTCTACAAACAAGCGTGGTGCCCAAACGTTCTAATTGGGAATCGCTAATAATCACAGGCGTTTCTGAAGTTCGATTGTTCTTGCTCCATCGTCGGTACAATGCTTTTCGTCATCAATCCTCGATTTCCCATCCTCCATTCTCAATCAACCCAGCCTCCACTGCTTTTTTTGAGGGTCAGGACCTACTCCTGGGGCAGTCGTCTCAATCTGTTGACATTGCCCCCAAATCTCAATGTCCGGATTGGATCGGTTTAGGGGGCAGGACACAGGTGTCGAGTTCCATAAGTGCCCTTACAAAGTCCGCCGTCAACAAACACTGAACTGAGTGGATCTTCCCGCAATTCACTGCCTCAATTTCGTCAGGATACTTCGAGGTCGTCACATCAGGTTTTCTTGGCTTACCGCTGAACGTTCGACCATTCACTTTCGCATCTCAAACACAATCTCTCTAAGAAATCATCCGCGTCAGATCCAAATATTTCACTCTCGCCATTCCGCATATGTTCCGAACTGTCGGGACTAATATTGGTAGAAGGTGGGAGATCGCTATCACTCGGTCTTCAACGAGGAGCATCAACCAGCAGTCGGAATCTCGGGATTTCCTGAGATTGGCTCAAAGCTTCCGGCATCCGGGAGAAGGTCCATCTGCGTTGTCGGCTGGTGCCGATCGGTGGAAGTGCGCATTCAGCCCCCCCGAAGGAACGCGTGCGGATGTAGGGCAGGTCTCTGCCGGCATTCGCCCAAGAAGCTCGCTTAGAAACGATCGCGTTGCTGTCAACTCAAGGAGAGTCCTAGGAGGTGCATTCCAATGCTTGAATTCATCATGCGCGAAAAAAGCAATCCGAGCGCTGAACTCGGTGTTTCCACATCACGGCCAAACAGGTCACCGCAGAATCGTCATTTCTCGAGACGAGTGTTCTCGTCCGCTATAGTTGTGATTCTCGGGCTCTCATTTTCGCATGGTCAGTGGCAACAGCTCAATGGTCCGTTCGATGGATACGGTGTGAAAGTTCTCTCTATCGTTGCGACAAACGGCGCAATGTTTGCATGTGCAGAGGGGATCGGGATCTTCAGATCGACCAACAAAGGCGATTCTTGGAGCAATGTTACGCCCGGGTTGCCGAGTTCAGACGTCAGCTGTGCCGCTGCGAATTCCATTGGATTGTTCTGTGGCTTGAAGAAGGGGGGAGTATATCGATCAACCGACCTCGGACAATCGTGGCAAAGCGTGAATTCTGGCCTAACGAGCTTCTACATCAATTCCCTGACCACAAATGGATCTTCTGTCTTTGTGGGGACTCTCGACGGCGGCGTGTTTCGATCCTCTGACAACGGTGGATCATGGAACGAGACAGACGAGGGACTTTCAGGATTCAGTATCGGTACTTTGGCGGCCAATGATTCTTTGATTGTGGCTGGGTGTTCCGTGGATGGAGTGTATGTTGCACGAACAAGTGACATGCACTGGAAGTCAGTGAGCGCGGGGTTATCGAGCCTTCATGTTTCGTCAGTGTCAATCCATGATTCGCGTATTGCAGTCGGAACAGCGAACGGCGTGTACTGTTCTTCCGATGTTGGCGCACACTGGACAAAGCTCCTCCTGCCCGCCGCTGATAGTCTCATAAGCATGGTCCAACTGTCTGATTCATCCCTCACGATTGGTACCGAATCTGACGGCGCCTGGATCGTTTCGAATCACGATACTGTCGGAATAGCCAAGCGATTCGGTTTGGCCTCAAATGGGATCGAGAGTATCTTGTTCTTGGACGACAGGATAATCGTCGGGACTATCGGGGACGGAGTCTACGTCCAGCTACAAAACGACACGACTTGGGGAGCTGCAAATGTCGGGATTGGAGGCGCGCAGGTTTCTTGCGTTACAGTTCTCGGGACGAGAATTCTTGCCGGAACTGTTTCGGGGAGAATCTACCGAAGTGACAACGGGGGAGCTCAATGGGAGAAGTGGACTATCGAAGACTCACTCTGGCCCGGCGATCGCGGGGAGGTAAGGGGAATGATTCGCATCGGGTCGAAGCTCGCCGCGGGAACAGCGATGGGAGTGTTTGTGTCTTCGGATAGCGGCACATCTTGGACGAGACCCTATACGTGGGAACCATGGTATCATCTATCGCCCACAGGGATTCGCGATATCGCGGGGGTGGGAGATGCAATTCTTGCAACTGACTATAATAGCGTGTTCTTGTCCGGGGATTTCGGAAAAACTTGGAGGCAAGTATTTGTCGGGGCCAATCTCTTCCCGCCTCATCCTATAGCCTCTTTTGGTGGGAATACAGTCCTCGCCGGCCCAGGACTCCCGGGCAGTGCAGGAGCGTACGTCTCTAGCGATACAGGCGCAAGCTGGTTCCCGATTGTTATCCAAGGTCTTGCGAATGGAGGTCTCACGAGTTTTGGATCCCTGGGAGAGATGGCTTTTGCAACAAGCCAATTGAACGGGCTCTTCCGCTCCAGCGATAACGGCAATTCATGGGCTCAAGTGCAGCTCAGTGGATTGGCGGGATCAACACTCACTTGCCTCCTTGGGGTCAAGGACCGTCTCTATGCTGGTACTACTGACGGTGTCAGCTACTCACTCGACGACGGGGCTACCTGGTTCCGATTCGGTGATTCCCTAGAGCGCCCAATTGCATGCCTCTCTTTTGACTCCAGCTACCTTTATGCTGCGACGGATCGGGGCGTCTGGAGAATAACTCTCAGTGGTGCCACGAGCTCGCCCGAATTGTCTGTTCTTCCTGGAACGCATCCATTTGAATTGAGACAGAGTTTCCCTAATCCCTGTAACCCTTCAACAACGATATCCTACATACTCTCCCGAGCGACAGAGGTCAGATTAGAAATCTTCAACGGCATTGGACAGCGAATCGCTCTCCTCGATCATGGCAAAAAGGATCCTGGATTCTACGAAGTCTCGTTTGATGGGACAATGTTCGCCGCTGGCGTCTACTTCTATAGGCTATCGACTCCGACTCAGAGTCAAGTCGGGTCAATGGTTCTACTCAAATAAGGACAGAAGATTGGGAAAATATGGAGAGAGTCGACTTTCACGAGAAAATTGCTCTCGCACAAGAGCGAGGAATTGAATGTCAGTGAATCGAGCATTCGGCAGCGTTATTCTCTTTGGCTTCTGGGTCCTAGCCGGAGAAGCCTCGTGTGGACAAACGAGGGATCAGTCGTTGAAGTCGCTGGAGCAGATGACTTCCCAGTTGAAGCATGCGAAGTACGACTCGGGTTCCGTAGCAAGCGAAGAATTCGTCGCGATTGCCCGGAGTCGCATTAAGCTCCTGACGAGTCTGCTGGAAGCTCGAGAACCAAGGGCAAAGCTCTGCCTGCTCAATCAGGAATTCACAAACAATCTACCCAAAGCTCTTCAAGCGGAAATCGAGACGAGATCGTGGATTACTGGCCGTGTCATAAGACTTGTCGTTGATGATTTTGAAAACTGCCGTTCGCATAGTGCGTATTTTCTTGATGACGGGAAACAAGTGCTGAGGTTCTATCCACCAGAAGGCAACCCCCAATTGCGGAACGGTCAGAAGATCAGGGCCGATGGAGTGATGGGACACTCCGTTTTCTTTGCGGAGAGCATAGTCTCGATCGGCAATGCTCCCGCAAATGTTTTTCCTCAGGGACCCTTCAATGTTCTTGTGCTTCTCGTTGATTTTCCTTCCAGTCCCGCACCCCTCTTTAACCGAATTGACATCAAGCGATACTGGTTCGGAGACACTAGTGGTAGCCGGAGATTCTACAGGGAGTCATCGTACGGAAAATCGGAGATGACCGGAGATGCGTACGGATGGTATTTGCTCCCAGACAGCATCCTTACGCGGCCTGGCCAGGATGCCGGCGTGCCAGGAACACAGGAACTTGCTCAAATCATTCAGGATCACAACATCGATCTCTCAAAGTACGATCACGTGGTTTGGCTGATGAATACGGAGGACGGGTTTGTTGGAGCTGGCATGGGGACCATTGACCGCAATGACTACTCCATTTTGAGAAAGGTATACAAGTTTGGCACGTGTTTCATTCACGCGGCAGGTCGAACCTCTGCAGGCTTATCAGCAAATGGGATGGACTATGTTCTATGTCATGAACTCGGCCACAATCTCAACCTTGATCATCCGGACTTGTGGGATCCGACAACCGACTCCTTCTTTGCCAACGGTAGCCCCGTTGATGTCATGTCTTATGGGAGTTCGCAAGGGGGCGGGTATCTTCACACCGCACTTCACAAGAAGCAGCTGGGGTGGCTTGATAGTACAAATATCCTTGAAATACGTCAGACAGGTGATTACACTTTGCGGCCTCTTGAGGGATCACTTGGAATGCGCGGGGCTGAGATTTTTGCGTCGGACACCACAAGATTTGGCGTGATGCTTGAATATCGCAACGGGACGGGATTTGATTCCGGGATGAAGTCAATGCTTCCTGAGAATACGCGTGGAATAATTGCTAATGTAAGCTGGGGCTATTTTGGGTATGAACAGTATGCGTCGTTAATTCGAACGATGGTAACAATTGACTTAGATTACACATCTCCAACTACCTTTCTCGAGGTTGCTTTGCGAGATTCAAGCAGGATTGAACTCGCTGGCGCTCATATCCGGCTCGGGCCGATTCACTCATTGTCAGATTCAGCCGTAACATTTCATGTCGACATCCTGTCAAAGTCGGCTGCTATTGGTGATCTTAATTCATTGCCCCCAACCCGGTGCGGTCTCGATCAGAACTACCCCAATCCCTTCAATCCTTCGACAAAGATTCAATTCACAATTGCCAAGCGACAATTGACGATTGTCAAAGTCTTTGATGTGCTGGGTAGGGACGTTGCAACGCTCGTGAACGAGGTGAAGGAGCCGGGAACATATACTGTGCAATTCGACGGGTCGCATCTTGCGAGCGGCGTATATTTCTACAGATTGCAGGCGGGGAATTTCGTTGCCACGAAGCAATTGCTCTTGTTGAAATAGTGCTGCAGAGGTTACACAAGATACTGATTCAGTCACGATTGATTGCTGAAGCCGGAAGTGATTCCGACTTCTTTGTCTCAGGTCGGCTGTCTTCTAGAATTGTCCGACACGCATTGTCTGCACTGTGTCTACCACATCGCGAGCCGGTCTACAAAAAAGCGTGGTGCAGAAACGTTCGAAATGGAGATCGCTCAATGTTTACAGAGCGTTCCTACAGTTCGAATCTTGTTGCTCAATCGTCGGTACAAGTTCTCATTCTCGATTTTCCATCTTCGATCCTCCATCTCCAATGCCCGCTAAACCTGCTGACCATCGCTTCGGGCTGATGAGTAGTATGGCTATGTTCCCCTGATCAGTCGCCTGTACTCGCGTAACCCCATGTTCTTTTCACGCCGGAAATACCGAGAGATGTGTTCCACGTCGGTGAAACTGAAACGGTCGGCGACTTCGGCAACCGGCATGTCACTTCCAGCAAGAAGGGTGGCAATGAGTTCCACGCGCGTGCGCCGAATCTCCTCCTGGATGGTTCGGTGGATGGTGTTCCGGAAATGGTATTCCAGACCCCTCCTGCTGAGATGGGAATGGGCAACCACATCGTTGACCCTGAGCTTTGAGCGCGCATTCTGGCGGATGAATCGTATTGCCTCGGCGACATTCTGATCATCAACAGCAAGCAGGTCCGTGGATTGGCGCGGGACAACATGTGTTGCCTGTACAACGATCTCCTGACCTCGCATCGGCTCTCCCCGCATGAGGCAGTCAAGAAGCTGGGCCGCGGCGTATCCTGCCGGTTCGGCATTCAGCGCAATGCTCGTCAGTGGTGGATCGGCGAGCTCGCACACCATCGTGTCATTGTCCACACCGATAACGGCAACTGCGTCGGGCACCCGGATATCCAATTCCTTGCAGACCTCAAGAACGTGCTGACCGCGATCATCGTTGCATGCCATGATGCCAATGGGTTTCGGGAGGCGGCGAACCCATTCGCGCATCTGTGACCTCTCAGAATACCATGTACGCCCGCCGGATGACGATACGGCGGTGTACACATGGGGCTTGAGTCCAGCACCTGCCATGAACTTCTCGAACTCCTGGAGGCGCTCATTCGACCAGATGATGTGGGGAAAACCACAATAGGCAACGTGCCGAAGTCCCCGGGAGAGAAGGTGCTGGCCCGCGAGGTTCGCAATGCTAGTCGGATCTGTAACGATTGCCGGCAGAAACGCCGGCCGTGTCGAATCGTGAATGGCGAGAATCGCAGGGATCTTCAGGGAGAGGAGTGCGCCGCGAATCCCCGAGTTCCGCATGATGATCCCATGCGCACCCCACTGTTCGAGTCGTGGAACGGACGACCTCAGACCGCGTGGTTCTCGATAAAACGACCACGGACCGTGAAGCTTGGAATACCTCGCGATGCCGTACAGGAGTTCCCGGCCGAATTCCCGCGAGGTTTCGACCAGAAGAATGACCTTCTTCAGTCCTTCCATGTCAGTCTCCTGCCTCCAAGGGGAACTCCTTTGGTCTGAGAATGAATATTCCGAAACGTATCACTTCTTTCACCCAATTTGCGCAAAATGGTTAGAAGAAGTCAAGAGATGGCTTTCCATATTCCAGAATAGACTCTATTTTCAAGAACATAGTGATCGAGAGCAAGCATCCCCGAACCTCTCCGGTCTCAGAGCTCAGTATCACCTCATCTGCTCACCTTAACCGGGTATCGCCATGACCCACATCCTCACCCTACTCCTCTCGTTCTTTCCTGGTGGAAAAGGCAGTCTTGTCAACCTTGGGGGACTCGACACGTTCATCATTGTCGTGTACTTTGGGTTCGTCCTTTGGATTGGTTTCTATCTGATGCGCTACACCAAGACCGGCAATGATTTCTTCATGGCAGGAAGGAGCATGACGGCATGGATCGCCGGTCTTTCTTTTGTTGCAGCGAACCTCGGCTCGCTGGAGCTGATGGGGTGGGCGGCATCAGCGTACCAGTATGGCATTCTCGCGACGCATTGGTACTGGATTGGTGCAATCCCCGCAATGCTCTTCCTCGGCATTATCATGATGCCGTTCTACTATATTTCCAAAACCCACTCCGTTCCCGGTTACCTGAAATTGCGGTACGGTGAAGGCGCAAGCATGTTGTCGGCGGTCTCCTTCGGTTTCATGACCGTCTTCATGAGCGGCATCAATATGTACTCCATGGCCCTGGTCATGAAGGTGGTCCTCGGATGGGATATTCACTTCAGCATTTGGGTCTCCTCCATCACCGTCATGGTGTATGTGGTCCTTGGCGGATTGCTTTCCGCCATCTTTAATGAAGTCCTGCAGTTCATGCTTATCTGGCTCGGCGCGCTGATTGTCCCGATTCTCGGCCTGGTGGAAACTGGCGGATGGACAGGCATGGTTGAGCGTATTCATCACAACTTCCCGGCAGGTGACTACACGCATCTCTGGAGCACGATGGGCTCGTTCCAGGACAACCCGATGGGGATCCATTGGACCGGCATCGTCTTCGGTCTCGGCGCAATTATCTCGTTCGCATACTGGACGACCGATTTCCTCGTGGTGCAGCGCGTCCTGGCTGCCAAGGATCTTCGTTCGGCGAAACTTGCCCCGATCATCGGTGCCGGCTTCAAGATGTTCGTTCCCCTCATTGTTATCCTCCCCGGATTGTTGGGCCTCGCTGTCATCCCAGGGCTGGTCGGCGAACATGAAGCAATTGCGACCGGAGGACACAGTTATAATGAGGTGCTCCCCCTGATGCTCGCCAGGTATGCAGGTCCCGGCCTCCTCGGCCTCGGCGTGACCGCGCTGATTGCAGGTTTCATGTCAGGGATGGCAGGGAATGTGAGTGCATTTGCGACGGTGTGGACATACGACATCTACAAACCGGTCCATATCAAGTTGGCCCGGAACGAAGGGACCGATGCCCACTATGTGAAGATCGGCCGCTGGTGCACGATTATTGGTGTCATCATCAGCATCGGCACGGCCTATCTCGTGCAACAGTTCGCCAGCATCATGGATTATGTTCAGGCGCTGTTTAGCTTTTTTGTCGCGCCACTCTTCGGGACAGTCATTCTGGGAATGTTCTGGAAACGGGCGACAGCAGCAGGCGGCGTTCTGGGTCTGGCCGCAGGCATTGGATCATCGATCGGCATGTGGGCTTGGGTGAAACTGGATCCTTCTGCGCTCAAGTACATCGCGCTGTCTCCGTATGCAAAGGATATGGCGGAAAATATGTATCGCGCGCTCTGGTCGTGGCTGATCTGCGTTATTGTCACCGTCGCTGTCAGCTACATGACCAAACCGAGGGCGGAAGCAGATCTGGTGAATCTCGTTCGCGGCGCCACGATTCTGCCGGGCGAGGGCGACATGCCATTGTACAAGCGTCCGATTTTCTGGGCGACGCTTGTCTTTGCGGTCTTCATCGTGCTCAATGTCATTTTCTGGTAGGAGGGTCTATGACCGAGAAACATTCCATATCCATCTGGTTCTTTATCGGAACGCTCCTCCTGGTCTATGGTGTGGCAATCGCCATTGCGAACATCTATGAGGTGTTCGTTCCAAGCGCCGGACCGGACGTGGTTCTCAAGGAATTGCACTTTGGAGTCTGGTGGGGGATCCTTCTCATTGCCTTGGGTCTCACGTATTTCATCAAGTTCTTCCCCCATCGTTCGAGCGAAAAGCAGACTCACTGAGGACTTGAATGTCGACAGGAGGTCGGTACTGATCCGGGCACGAACGCGTTCTGTGCCAGGGTGGTCGATGGTGCAACCGGTGGCGGTAATTGAAGAAATGGCAACTGTCATGCGGGGTCGTGGATGACGCTGCGACAACTCAAGGAGGATGTCTGCGCCGCGAACAAGGCGCTCGTGTCCACCGGGCTCGTCATCAAAGCCTGGGGCAATGTCAGCGGCATTCACCGGACGGAAGGGGTCATCGTCATCAAGCCAGGCGGCGTCGCATACGATACCCTTACTCCGGATGACATGGTCATCGTCGATATGAACGGGCGCACCGTTGAAGGGACGAAACGCCCTTCATCAGACACCCCGACCCACATCGAGTTGTACAAAGCGTTTCCCGGCATCGGAGGCATTGCGCACACGCACAGCGTTTTTGCGACGATGTTCGCGCAGGCCCGGAAGGAAATTCCATGCCTTGGCACAACGCACGCGGATCAGTTTGCGGGTGCGGTGCCGGTGACTCGATTCCTAACGCAGGAAGAAGTGGATTCAGAGTACGAACGAAACACCGGCCATGTCATCGTCGAATGTTTTGCCGCCCTCAACCCCGTTGATGTCCCGGCAGTGCTGGTTGCCGGCCACGCGCCATTTTGCTGGGGAAAGGATGCAATCGACTCCGTGGCCACGGCCACAGTGCTCGAGCGGGTGGCGGAGATGGCCTTCGGGACCATGGTCCTTGCACCGGCACAGCCGGTAATTCCATCGTATCTTCTCCATCGGCACTTCTTCCGGAAAAACGGACCAGGTGCCACGTACGGACAGCGTTCATAGAAGGATGACCATGACACGCGCACAATCGAATGTGGTATGGTTTGCCACAGGCAGCCAGCATCTCTACGGACCCAAAACGCTTGAAAGCGTTGCGGAGAATTCCCAGTCCGTCGTAACGGGACTGAACGCTTCAGGAAAGATCCCGGCGCGCATTGTTGCACAACCGGTGCTCACCACTCCCGAAGCCATCCTCCAGTTGATCCGTGAGGCGAACAATGCTCCTGAGTGCGTTGGCCTCATTTTGTGGATGCACACGTTTTCTCCGGCGAAGATGTGGATCGCCGGCCTGCAGGCACTCCAGAAACCGTTTGTTCATTTGCACACGCAGTTTAACAGGGATATTCCCTGGTCCACCATCGACATGAATTTCATGAACCTGAATCAGTCGGCGCACGGCGACCGTGAATTCGGGTTCATCTGCTCACGGCTCGGCAAGAAGCGGAAAGTCATTGTCGGCCACTGGCAGGAACCGTCGGTGCAGGAGTCTCTCGCCCAGTGGACGCGCGTCGCTTCCGCATGGACGGACGCGCAACACGGGAAGATCGCCCGCTTCGGCGACAACATGCGGGACGTCGCGGTGACCGAAGGAGACAAAGTCGAGGCCCAGATCCGGTTTGGCTACTCCGTAAGCGGCTATGGCGTCGGAGATCTCCTAAGCCGTGTCACAGCGGTGAGCGATCAAGACGTAGCGCGACTCGTGGCGGAGTATGAGGAAACGTACGATGTTGCTGAATGTGCACGGAAGGGGGGCCAGCATTACGAATCGCTCCGCGAGGGCGCGCGCATTGAACTCGGTATCAGAAATTTCCTGGTGGATGGCAATTTCACAGCGTTCACCACGACGTTTGAAGATCTCCACGGGCTGAAACAACTTCCCGGTCTTGCTGTGCAGCGATTGATGGCGGACGGATACGGATTTGGGGCCGAAGGAGACTGGAAAACCGCCGCGCTGCTGCGTGCGATGAAGGTGATGAGTGCGGGGTTGAAGGGAGGGACCTCGTTCATGGAAGATTACACGTATCATATGGATCCCCGGGGCAAGCTCGTTCTCGGTGCCCACATGCTCGAAGTCTGTCCCTCGATCGCAGAGGGAAAACCAAAACTCGAAGTGCACCCGTTGGGCATCGGAGGAAAGGAGGCACCGCCGCGCCTGGTGTTCAACGTGGCGAAAGGACCCGCCCTCAATGCCACTATTCTTGACATGGGCAACAGGTTCCGTATGGTGGTCAATGAGGTCGATGTCGTCGCCCCCGAACAGCCTCTCCCGAAGCTGCCGGTTGCGCGGGCACTCTGGAAGCCCAAACCCGACTTTGAAACCGCCGCGACGGCATGGATTCTTGCAGGAGGGGCCCATCATACCGGTTTCAGTCAGGCACTCACATCGGATGTCATGCGCGAGTATGCGCAGCTCGTCGACATCGAGTGTCTGGTAATCGACCGCAACACGTCCGTGCCCCAGTTCCAAAACGAGATCCGCTGGAACGAGGCATCATACGGCGTGAATCACCGCTGACGACGTGCTCCCAATGGGACTGAGGTGTACGTCAATCAACGACAGCGATTCTGTCATACAGGGTCTCATAGGCCGGAAGAAATTCCGGCTTATCTGTTTTGCTCCGTGACCGTTGCCTTCTGGGCGACTCAATCAGAATGATCACCAGCGTAGACTACCTCGCGAGCCGGGCTACAAAAAAGCGTGGTGTCGTAACATTTCCCTTCGTTCTCACCGCCGAATTTCACATTCAGTCAACTATAGGATAAAGACGCCGGCATTCAGGGGGTCCAGCGCAATGTCGTCGCTCACCTGTTGATACTCTTGCCTCTTCTTCGTATTTTCATGCTAAATCGTCGGTAAAGGACGACATCTTTGCCGCACGGTCCGGTCCAGCGATCCATCCCGGCTCACCTCATGGCGCTCACCGTCACCATTGGAACCTCCCAGGATGCCCGAAGAACAGATTGTTGAACCGCGGTTGCTCCGCGGATTCAGGGATTACCTCCCCGGGCCAATGAACGCCCGGCAACGTCTCATTGCCACGATCCGTTCGGTCTACGAACGCTATGGGTTCCGGCCACTCGATACGCCGGCTCTCGAGTTTCGCACTACTCTGATGGGTTACGGCGATGAAAACACGAAACAAATTTTTGATTTTCAGAATCCCGAAAAAGAACATGTTGCCCTCCGGTTTGATCTGACGGTTCCGCTTGCCCGCGTGGTGGCACAGTATCCCGAGCTGCCGTTTCCCTTCAAGCGCTACCAGGTTGGACCTGTCTGGCGTGCCGACAAGCCCGATCCCGGCCGCTTCAGAGAGTTCACTCAATTTGATATCGATTCCGTCGGTGTTTCGTCATTGGCAGGCGACGTCGAGATCCTCTGTGCGATGCATGATACGTTCCTCGCTCTGGGCGTTCCCCGGTTTCGCATTCGCTTCTCCAGCAGGAAGGTGCTCGACAGCCTCCTCGATTTTGCCGGAATCCCTCACTCGATGGCGCATGGTGTGTTCCGGGTTCTCGATAAGCTTGAGAAGATCGGTCTCGATAGCGTGTCGGCCGAGCTGACCGTCGGCAGGGTCGATGTTTCCGGAGACAAAATCCCCGGCCTCGGCCTTCGAGAAGAGCAGGTAAACAAGATCAGGGAATTCGTCGCCCTGCCGAAGGGGACGCGGGACGACGTTCTAAGGAATCTCGCGACGCTTTTTGACGGTGTCCCTTCATCCTCTGCGGCGCTCGAGGACCTTGCCTTCCTTAACACGAGCCTGACGTCACTCGGGATGCCCGATGATCGCGTCGCGCTTGACTTGAGCATCGCGCGGGGCCTCGACTATTATACCGGCTCCGTGTTTGAAGCGATGCTTCTCGACGCCCCGGAATTCGGGTCGGTGTTCGGCGGGGGGCGATATGATGGGCTCGTCGAGCGATTCCTGGGCAAAAAGATCCCCGCCGTGGGGGGATCCATTGGCGTGGACCGATTGTTAGCTGCGTTGTCGAAATCCGGTTCGATCGACGAATCCTCCGCAACGGCGAAGGTCCTGGTTCTTGTGATGGAACGCAGCCGGATGCCGGACTACCTTGCCATCGGCCAGGAGATCAGGCGCGCAGGAATCAACACCGAGGTCTACGTCGGGGAAGAAAAATCTCTGCGCAAGCAGCTCCAGTATGCCGATCGGCTCGGAATCCCCGTCGGAGTTATTGTCGGAGGGGACGAATTTGCGCAGAACAGTGTGACATTGAAGGATCTGAAGCAGGGGGCACAGCTCCAGGAAAAGAAGAGTGCCGCTCCGGGAGTTGAACGGGACCAGTGGCTCCAACGCTCGAAAAGCGTCCAGCGGACTGTCCCGCGCGAGAAGATGGTGGAGGAGATTCTGGCCATGCTCGCATGATGCTCACAAAGGAACACGTATGTCGATCGTAATCAATGGCAGTTCACTGACGCTGGAACGAGTTGAAGCGGTTGCGCGCAGGAGAGAACATGTTTCGCTCCATCCCGATGCGCTCGTTCGCATCAAGGCCTGCAGGGCAATGCTCGAGGAGAAAATCAGCGCGCACGAGATCATGTACGGTATCAACACGGGCATCGGCGAATTCTCCGAGGTTGTCCTCACGGACGAGCAGGTGAGCCAGTTCCAGCGGTACCTGATCTACAACCACGCGGCGGGCATCGGGGAACCGTTTCCCGAGGAGATCGTCCGGGCGGCAATGGTGGGACGGATCAATGTCCATGCGCACGGCAATTCGGGATGCAGACCGGAAATTACCCTGACCCTGGTCGAAATGCTGAACAAAGGAGTGACGCCGGTCGTCTGCCGCAAAGGATCGGTGGGGGCGAGCGGGGACCTGGCGCCCATGGCCCAAATCGCACTCCTGCTGATGGGTGAGGGAGAGGCCTATGTTCAGGGCGATCGCCTGCCGGGAAAGGTCGCAATGGAACGGGCCGGGATTCCAATCCCCGGTTTGATGGCGCGCGACGGACTCGCGACGATCAACGGGTCGAACGTCCTCACCGCCATGAGTGCATTGCAGCTGGCAGACATCGATCGTTGGCTTCGCCAGGCGGAGATCGCCGCATCAATGTCCCTCGAAGCTCTCGTTGCGAATCTCAAGCCGTATGACCTGCGGTTGCATCAGCTCCGCGGGTTCCCCGGTGCCGTCCGGAGTGCGAAAGCCATCATGCAGTGCGTGGCAGGGAGCGATTTGTTGACGGGGAAGATGAAGACGAAGGTCCAGGACGCGTACTCCATGCGTTCCACGCCCCAGGTGATCGGGGCCGCCCACGACGCCGTGGCGTACGCGCGCAAGCAGGTGGAGACCGAATTGAACGGCGTCGGAGACAACCCCATCTTTCTTCCCGAGGAGCGACTGACGCTGACCGGCGCCAATTTCCAGGGAACGCCGGTCGCACTGCCGATGGATATGATCGGCGCGGCCGTTACGATGGTGTGCGTGCTTTCCGAGCGGCGCTTGAACAGACTCACCAACCCGGCACTGAGCGTCGGCCTTCCCGCGTTCCTGACCAAAGGAGCGGGGATGTTTTCCGGTCTGATGTTGAGTCAATACACCGCGGACATGCTTATCGTCGAGCAACGCATTCTCTCAACGCCAGCTTCGATCCAATCCATTCCGGCTGCTGCGGACCAGGAGGATTTTGTTTCGATGGGGATGAACACCGCCCTGAAAAATGAGCAAATTCTGGACAATGCCGCCGGAGTCCTGGGGATTGAATTTATGGCTGCGGCACAAGCACTCGATTTCCGTTCCTTTACACCGGGACACGGCGTCGAAACCGCGAAGGGCGTTATCCGGGCGTGTGTCTCGCACCTCGACGAGGACCGGCCGTTATACACCGACCACAATGCGATGAAGACGCTGGTGCAGTCGGGGAAGATTCTGGCTGCCGTCGAATCCGCGGTTGGAGTGCTCGCGTGAACCGGGGCCCGTCGTCATGAGCATCCTTTCAGCAGGGAAAGACAGAATTCTCGGACTGTTCCTCCGCCAGCGGCTCAACGATCTGCTTCAAGAAGTCGGCGCGGTGGAGTCGCTGGCGATCGATACATCCGCACATACGCTGACCATCGACATCCGTTTGGAAGACGAACCGGACCTCGTTCACGTCGATGTCCGGGGTTATAAAGTCGTGGCTGACGGAGCCGGCCGGCATTTGCTTCTCGGCGAGACAAGTGTCTCGAAACGTTGGATGGAGATACTCGTTCGTCGTCATCTTGTCGGGAAGCGCCTCGCGCTCCCGGAAGAATATGCTGACCTGGTGGAGCGGCTGCTCGGGTAGTCGTGCGCCCGACGGGAATTCTCGATGGTGTCAGGGTGTTGATAAATGTGAAGAGGAGGAACGTGCATGAATCTGACCCTGGTCGCATTACTCGCAATGGTGATGAACGGGAGGGGCGCAATGAACCAGCAGGAAGAAGCGACGTTCGGCGCAGGGTGTTTCTGGTGCGTCGAGGCCGTGTTCCAGCGTATCGAAGGCGTTCTTTCCGTCCAGGCCGGCTATGCAGGAGGGACCGTCGCCAATCCGACCTACGAACAGGTCTGCACGGGAACGACCGGGCATGCGGAGTCGGTGCGCATCGTCTTCGATCCTGCGAAGGTCAGCTACCGCCACCTCCTCGAAGTGTTCTGGGCGTGTCACGATCCCACGACGCTCAACAGGCAGGGGGCGGACGAAGGGACGCAATACCGGTCGGTGATCTTCTATCATAACGATGCGCAGAAGAAGGAGGCCGAAGACTCAAAGGCGGCCGTTCAGAAGGAACTCTCTGAACCGATCGTCACCGCCATCGAACCACTGCGCAATTTTTACCCTGCAGAGAATTATCATCAGGATTATTTCAACAAGAATCCCAACGCTCCGTATTGCAGTCTCGTCATCTCTCCCAAGCTCAGGAAATTGCACCTGAAGTAACGCTCGTTCACCATTGCCGATGAGGCACAGGGCATGACCCCCTCCCCAGAATCCGTCATGCGCTCCGTCACCGCTGAAATTGTCCGACGCTCAGCCCGCCTGGCCCGAAGAAAAGGGCGGACCATCACCATCAGCAAGACTGCCCGCGGCAAAGGGATCAACGTCTGCGAGCTTGATCCCGCCGCTCCCGAAGGGCGTGCACGGCTCGAGGCGTTCCTCTCCGTCCCCGCGCGCCATTACACGATCGCCGGTCTCGGATCGCCTGAAGAGTCGGGGTCCATCAACTGGCGCGTACTCAATCTTCCGCTCTGGCGGCGCTCGCTTCTGGTCGTCCTCGTGGGAATCACGTTCCTCATGAAGGGGACGCCGATGAAGAACCGGATCTTCCGCCTCATGGGCGTGCACATCGGACGGAATGTGGAGATCATGCAAATGGCGTGGCTCGACCATTTCCGACCTGAGTTGATCTTCATCGGTGACAACACCCTCATCGGCGCATACTCGAGGTTCACGGTCCATGCCTACGAAGGACGGGGAAAATTTCGTTACGGACTCATCGAGATCGGCAACGGCTGCACCATTGGCGCCGGTACGGGGATCGGGCCGATGCTGATGGAGGACAACGTGCGCACACTTCCCGGCGCCACTCTCTCTCCGTATCTCGTTCGCGTCAAAGCCGGCTCGGTCGTCGGGTACGCCCCTCCGCCGGTGAAGCTGCCTGAACCGGACGCCGGGGCACCGGCTCCCGGGGGGTAGCAGATTCCCGCAGATGCGGTCTCCACGGAAGGAACTTTTGCGTCCCATCCAAGGTTCCTCCATTATTCCTCTCTGTACTCTCATCATCGTGGAGACTCCCCTATGAAAATCCCTTCTGTGTTGTGCCTTGCCCTGGTGCTTGGGTTGTTCGCTGCTGGATGCACCAAGGATTCTTCAACGACTGCTCCTTCATCATCCGGTCCGTCCATTAGCGCGCTGGTCGGCAAATGGCAGGTGCTTTCGGGAATGCAGTACACGAGCTATCTGACCGTCCACAGCGACAATCTGTATTTCCTGCTTCACCAGTATTCATACGGACTTCGCTCCATGGAGGCGGGGGTTGCCCAGGTCGCAAACGGTACGATCGATCTTGGGCTCACCAACTACAATAGCGGCCAGTCCGTGTTCAACTATGCGATCAGCGGGGACACGCTTCGCCTGACGGCACCCGGTCAGTCAATTGTCTGCCTCTCGTCCACGACCGCTCCTTCAGACTCCGACTGGGTAAAATCTCTCGCCATCCTGGATACGATGTCCCCGCCGATCAATACACCAACGGATATGGCCATCATCGGCGATACGATGTGGTATGGGAACGCGTACGCGTCGCACAACCTCTATAAGATCAACTTGACGACGAGAACTGTTGACACGCTCCCGACAACCAACTATGCATGGGCTGTCGAATGGGATGGGACGAATCTCTGGACGAGCTCCGACGGTGATGGGTCCATTTTCAAATTGAATCCGTCGACCGGGGCGACGATTTCCACGAGCGTCGCCATGGGCGCCTGGATCTATGGGATCGCCTGGGACGGGAACGTTTTGTGGTGCACGAGCAACAATGAACAGTCGGTCTACCGGTACAATCCGGCCACGAACACGGTTCTCACCACCTATCCGCTTGGATCGGGGGTGTCCCCCGCAGGACTCGCATTTGCGAACGGATGGCTCTACACGGTCGTAAACGGCGTGATCAATCAATGCACGCTTTCTCCGTTTGGCACTTCGGCGGCGTATCAAATCCCCGGAATAACTGCAGTCGGTATTGCCTACGATGGGACGAACTTCTGGGTCTCCGGCTATGATGCCAACGACAAAACGATGCTCTATAAGGTGTCACTGCAATGAGGTTGGCCGCTCACTTATGGCCTGACTTCTCTTGATTCGGTGGGGGAAGTCTGTCTATATTAGGCATTAGTGCCGCGCAGTATCTCCCGGGAAGAACGGGCCGGTTCGCTCATCGCAAGCGTGGGGAAGAAAATATCGATCGGAAAGTTCTATTGCGGTGGCGCGACCGATTTCGACAAGCGGTTGCAGGCCCACAATGCAGGGAGGGTGAGATCCGTCAAGGCTCGACGTGTCTCGCCCTTCAGTATTGAGAAGAGTCCACTCTGAAACATGAAGCGATCATGCGCGAGCGTTTCTTTAAGAGCCGGCAGAGCTGGCCCGCCTACGCTCTGAGAAGCGAGCTCCGGCGGGCAGACAGAACCATTGCACCAGTCTTGTCCCGAAGGGATCCCGGCGGAAGTCCAGAGGAGTTCCACCGGGAAAAACTGGCGCCCGCACTAAGTATCGACGGAATGGCGACTACGTATATCCTCAAGAGTCTAAAGGACGGGAATTTCTACTACGGCAGCACGACCGATATCGGAGAACGGCTAAAAGCGCACAATGCAGGGAAAGTGAGATCAACGAAAGGCCGTCGCCCTCTTGTTCTTCACTACACGGAAGAGTTAGATTCGAAGCACGACGCTATCCTGCGTGAACGATTCTTCAAAAGCCGGGCGGGCTATGACTGGCTGAAACAAAAGAACATCATAGTCAGGTGAGAGGCCAGAAGGCATCATACGGCGGAGAGCTGGCCCGCCTACGCCCTGAGAAGCGAGCTCCGGCGGGCAGGCAGAACGGACTCATGGTCACCCTGCGCACGGTTTGAATTGAGTTCTGTTTGGAGAGCTGGCAGAACGGCTATTGCACCAGTCTTGAAAACTGGCGCCCGCAAGGGCTTGCAGGTTCGAATCCTGCGCTCTCCGCACATTGCACAACTATTCGCCCGACGCGGTAGTTCCTGGTCCACGCCCGACCCGGAGTGTTTCGGCCAACACCGGGGCCCGCAAAAACTATGTGGTTTCACCTCTTTCCCCGTTCCTTGTCAGTCATCGGCAGCTGATGGCTAACCCTAATGGTTTCCCAGCCACGCCCTATTGCTCTTCGTTGGCTCGTGTCTTCATCATAAGCATCACGCAGTGTGTCCCCATGTGATGCAAGTCACATAGCAGCGCCAATGCCCAATCGCTCATTGCAATGCTTTGAAGTTGTGAGTATCTACATGGATGACGTTTGGGCGATAAAGCACAATGATGGTTTACCGGAATTGAATAGTCCCAGGTTGTGCTCATGACATCGTCCAGACTGAAGGTCCTCCTGGTTCACCCCGACGCCAAGGATTTGGGCGGGGTGGCGAGTTTCTTCAAGATTCTGGAACCGTTCAAGTCCGTGGAAGCCCGTCATTTCATTAATGGACGCCGACCGGACGAAAAAGCGGTCCATTTCTCGTTCTTCCGCCTTTTTGGTGACTACCTCCGATTTGCACGAGTCCTGTTGCGGGAACGGTACGACATCGTCCATATCAACCCGTCGCTGAACCTCAAGGGCGTGATGCGAGACTCGCTCTTTATGCTTATCGCAGGCCATCTCTTTGGCAAAAGAACCGTGGTCTTCTTTCACGGATGGGAAGTGGATTATGCCGAGACGGTGCGCGGCTGGAAGTTGCGTCTGTTTCGTTTCGTGTTCGGGAGAGCGGATGCAACGCTGGTTCTCGCAAGCGAGTTCAAAGAGAGGCTGGTCCAGTGGGGATTCCGTGCCGACGATGTGATTGTTGAAACCACGGCATTTGATGAGCGCCTGACGGAAGGATTCGATCTTGAGCAGGCGATCGCCGCGCGACAACATGGTCCATTCAATATTGTCTTCTTCGCCAGGTTGGTGAGGGAAAAGGGGCTGTACGAATCGCTCGAGACCTTTGCGCTGCTGGCCGCGAACTATCCCGGCATGCGGCTGCTCATCGCGGGAGACGGTGGGGAGTCCGCAAACGTTCGCACCTTTCTTGAACAATCGAGGTTGAGCGGCGTGGAAATGATGGGCTACATTCAGAATCGTCAGAAGACAGAACTTCTCTCGAAGAGTTGCGTCTTTTTCCTTCCCTCTTACACCGAAGGCCTGCCGATATCGCTTGTAGAAGCAATGGCGATGGGCTTGCCGGTCGTCACTCGTTCCATTGGAGGGATCAGGGATTTTTTTCTCCAACGGAAACACGGATTCAGCACGGAAAGCCTGGAACCCGCGGTGTTTGCCGGGTTCATTCGAGAACTCTACGAGCGACCGGACCTCTACAGGGAAATCTCTCGCTTCAACTACCGATATGCTATCGAGCATTTTGCGGGATCACAAGTCAGATCGCGGCTGGAGAAGATCTACACGACGATCGGTGCGAAGTAAATTGTCATACCGAACATTCCCCTCATGAAAACAACAAACTTCCTGGATCTCTGGCTCGACGCGATGACCTTCGGTGAAATGCTGAAGAAGATCGATGACTGGCTGGCGTCCGATCCGGCCAGGTCCTTTCACATCGCCACCGTCAACGCCTATTGTGCAACCCTGGCGATGAAGAACGAGCGGCTCCGGAAGATCTACAACGGCGCCGACATCATGGGGGTCGACGGGACACCATTTCTCTATTGGATCCGCTACATCCGGCGGATGCCCTGCGATCATCTCTGTGCCGCAGAGATCATCCTCAAGCTGGCAGAGCGCGCAAAACAAACTCAGTACACCTTCTATCTGTACGGTGGAAGCCCGCAGGTTCTGTCCACCATGAAAAAGAATCTTGAAATGATGTTCCCGCACATACGGATCGTCGGAACGATGTCGCCGCCGTTTCGACCGCTGACGCCGGACGAGGACGAGAAGATCATCCAGGAGATCAATGCGTTGAACCCCGACATCATCCTTATTGGTCTCGGGACTCCCAAGCAGGACTACTGGATCGAAGACCACCTTTACCGCATCCGGGGGGCGGTCATGCTGGCGTCTGGTGCGACGTTCGATTTCTTCGGCGGTCGAATTCGAATGGCACCGAAGTTTATCCGGAAGTCGGGCTTCGAATGGCTTTTCCGGCTCTTAAGCAAGGATTTCTTCCGTCTCTTCAAGCGATACACGATTTTGAATGCGATCTTCCTCTTTCATTTCTTCCTGCAGCTCCTGGGCCTCCGAAAGACAACCTCCGTCCGCTGGCAACGAAACTAACAGGGCGAGTATTCCCCCAGGCCCCCTTTGTCGGCCCGGGGGCTCTCTCGTTCCGTGATTCTACATATTTACCTCTGTTGTATCGCGACTCTTCTGAATTTCTCTCAATATCGACCAAAGCGCGTGCCCGCCCGCTCTGATCCGTGGCATGCCTTTTGTCATTATCAGATTATCTCAAAGAGAGGAATTATGAGCACTCAGAATTGCTGGGAGTTCAAGAAATGCGGCCGGGAACCCGGGGGGGCAAAAGCTGCGGAGATGGGCGTCTGCCCTGCCAGCATTGAAACACGAACTAATGGCATCCACCATGGGTCCAACGGCGGACGTTCGTGCTGGGCAGTCACCGGGACGTTTTGCGGGGGGAAAGTGCAGGGATCGTTTGCCACGAAGCTCGTGAGTTGCATGGAATGCGAGTTCTTCAAGATGGTCGGCAAGGAGGAGGCGGGCACGTTTCAGAACTCCAGGACCATTCTTGCCCTTCTGAAATAGCCGGAACACAACGTGCGCGGGATCTTGTTCTCCTCACCTTGATTCCGTACTCTTGGAACATCGCAGGAATGTTCCAGGAGTGAAAACCCTCATGCCCCGGCCGAAGAATCCCGCGCGCTCCGTTCCGTGCAATGGCTGTACCTTGTGCTGTCAGGGCGATGCGATCCGAGTGCTCCCGGATGACGAATCGGAAACCTACCATACCGAACCTCATCCGTCCATTGCGGATGCCCGCATGATAGCGCATCAACCGAACGGAGATTGCATCTATCTCGCAGAGAACGGCTGCAGCATCCACGACAACGCTCCGTCCTTGTGTCGTTCAGCCGACTGCCGGGTCATAGCCCGGCGCTTTACTTTTGAAGAGGCAAGAGAGTTCCATCAGTTAGGGAGACTCGACATGCGCGTCTGGGATCGAGGCCGCATTCTCCTGGGCCTGTAGGTCTCTTCGCTCGCGGAGATGTTCTCACGGGACTGTCTACTGCCGAGGACGTTGGGTGACAAAACTGAACATCCATGAAACGAGGAATTCCCGTACGCTGCGCGAAATCGCGCTCTGGAGTCTGGCACACCTCTTGACCTTCCCAAGCCAGCATGCTTCACTTACAACGGGAGGAAAAGTCATGAAAATGCGTTTGATGGTCTCCGCCTTTGCGCTGGCACTGGTTTCATTCGTTGCTCCTGCCCCATCGTTCTCGCAGGTAGCGATAGGGTTCGGCGTACGCGTTGGCCCTCCGGCAGTAAGGTACGAACGCGTTGGCCCGCCACCTTTTGCCCATGCGGTGTGGATGCATGGGTATTGGGCCTGGAACAGGGTAAGAAATCATTATGAGTGGTGCGATGGACGGTGGGTGGCCGAGAGACCCGGTTTCGCTTGGAGAGACGGCCGTTGGATGCATTCTCAGAGGGGCTGGGCCTGGAGGGAAGGCTACTGGGAAAATCATCGCGGTCGGGATCGGGACCGCCACGAACGGTATGATCGGGGAGGGAGGGGGCACGACGGACACGAAGGTCGTCAGAGATAATGCTCTCGTTCTTCTGAATGGACGCTTGTGCGCGTGAGGCTGTTGCAGATGTTGAACCCGGCACTTCACACCGAGGAGTGCCGGGTGTCGTTTGCACCCTCTTCCTTTGATGGAAAAGTAGTATCTTCGAGTCGATCCTCCTGGAGGTCGTGCGGCGATGTCAGTTCCTGCTCCGTGGTTTCCTGACGAACGATGGTCGTCCGATCCGGACCGGAGAACCGTGATTTAGCCCTGCAAGCTTTTGACTGGAGCGATCGCATGCCTTCACGAACTTTCCCTCCGTATCACTCAATCCTCGACGACGCACCTGTTGGCATCTATCGGATTGATCCCGACGGATCGTTGCGCTATGCAAACAGGACGCTGGTCACCTTCCTGGGTTTCACATCGTTCGCCGAGTTACAGAAGTCCCCACTCCAGGAGCACCTTCGTTCACTTCAGGCGCCGGAGGAGCAGGGAAAGGAACTCCTCGACCTCAGCGGCGTCGAATCCACCTGGCTAAATAAAGTCGGCACACCGGTTCGGGTCCGGGAGAGCAGAGTGGTTATCCGCGATGTTGACGGGACCGTTCACAGCATCGAAGGGACGGTAGAGGAGATCGCGGCCGATCATTCACGCAGGCATACCGCGGGCACGGTCGATGATCGGTATCAGCGCGTGGTCGATAATCTGCGGGAAGTGGTTTTTCAAATCGATACTGCGGGGGCGTGGGTGTTCCTCAATCCGGCGTGGAAAAATGTTACCGGGTTCGACGTTGAAGAGAGCATCGGCAAACAGTTCGTGGACTACATTCACGCCGGGGATCGAACGAGAGTATTTGAAGAGTTCCAACGCCTTGTCAGGGGAGAAGCCGACACGCAACGGCTTGAACTCCGCTACACGACGAAGGATGCGGAGGCGCGGTGGGTGGAAGTCTATACCCGCCTCATGCGTACCGACACGGGCGAAATCCTGGGGGTGACCGGAACGCTCAACGATATTACCAATCGGAAAGTGGCGGAGGACGCCCTTCGTGACAGCGAGGAACGCTACCGGAAAGTCATCGAGATTTCTCCGAATGGCATCATCATTCACGACAAGGGGCGAATTCTATATGCCAACCCCGCCTCCCTGGGAATAATGAGAGCCAAGACCGTCGAGCAACTCTATGCTGTCCCGATCATCGACTTTATCCATCCGGATTCGCGCGAAATCGTGGGGAAACGTTTTGCTGCAATGACCGATGAGGGAGCGAACGTTCCGGTAATCGAGGAGCGGTTCATCCGGATGGATGGGACGACGATCGATGTCGAAGTCGCCGCTTCCCCCCTGGTCTATGGCGGGAAGAAGGTGTTTCTGGTGGTCGTCCGCGATATCACAGACCGGAAGACGGCGGAACGTGCGCTTCGGGAGAGCGAGGAACGTTATCGCACCGTCGTGACGTCGCTTCACGAAGGCGTCATTCTTCAAGACGCTGCAGGGACAGTCCTCGACTGTAACCGGAGCGCAGAATCAATTCTGAATCTTCGGCGGAACGAAATTGTCGGACGAAACGGCTTTGCCGGGAACCGGGTTCTCCTGGATCACAGCGGAACGGCGGTCCCCCCGGAGGATGCTCCTCCCACGAAGTGTCTTCGCTCCGGGAAACCCATCCTCGGCGTCGTCATGGGATTCGTGGGTGTGGCCGGCACGACCACATGGATCCGCGTCAATTCGCAACCGCTTCTCGAACGGCACGCCGCGGTCCCGTACGCTGTCGCCACGTCGTTCACGGACATCACAAAAGAACGGGAGGCGCTGAAGACGCTTGAATCCCAGGCCGAGCTGTTCGAGCTCGTGTCGGATGCCGTGGTGTCAACTGACAACGCGTTTCATATTGCGAGCTGGAACCGGAGCGCCGAATTGCGGTACGGCTGGACCCGGGAGGAAGCGATCGGCAAGGTGGTCTATGACCTTCTGAAGGCCGAGTTTCCCACGATGTCGCATGAGGAAATGTCCCGCCACCTCCAGGAAAACGGGGCTGTCGATCTTGAAGTTGTCCACGTCACCAAAACGGGCAGGAGGATCGATGTCTCCGCACTCATCACCTTGACCCGCAACAGAAAGGGTGATGTGACCGGTTCCGTCGGGATTTTGCGCGATATCAGTGAACGCAAACGCGCTCAAGCGTTGATCCACCAACGCGAAGCGATGCTGGAAATGATGTTCCAGAAAAATGCCACGGTCATGTTACTGGTAGACCCGGTTAGCGGTGAAATTGCAGATGCAAACCCGACCGCAGCGGCATTTTACGGGTATCCGTTGGAGCAATTGAAGACCATGAACGTGTTCGCGTTCAACGTTCGCCCCGAAGGCGTGGTCCGCGAGTTGCTGACGCAGGCGCAGCGGGAAGAACGGGATACGTTCTTTGTTCGTCACAAGATCGCTGATGGATCGGTCCGCGATGTGGAAATCCATGCGAGCCCCATCGTGTCCCATGGCCGGACCATGCTCTTTGCGATCCTTCACGATGTCACCGATCGCCTCGAAGCGGAGCGGCAGCTCCAGACGTCACTCAAGGAAAAAGAGGTCCTTCTGAAGGAGGTCTATCATCGCGTGAAGAACAATCTCAACGTGGTGGCGGGCCTGCTCAGTCTTCAGTCACGGTTTGTCAAGGCAAAGGAAGACGTTGCACTGTTCGAGGAAACCAAGTCCCGGATCCAGGCCATGGGGAAGGTTCACCAGAACCTCTATCAATCCGAACACCTCTCCTCGATCGATTTTGGGATCTACCTCAAGGACCTGATCCAATCCGTCGGCTCGAGTTACGGTCCTCCCGGGGTGATTACGGAGGTGGAAGTGGACACTATTGCCGTGGGGTTGGATCAGGCAGTCCCGTGCGGTCTTATCGTCAACGAATTGCTGACGAACTCCTACAAATACGCCTTCCAGGGGCGCGGTTCGGGGAAGGTCAAAGTCTCCTGTCACGTGGTGGATCCGTCAACGATGTCCCTCACCGTGCAGGACGACGGGGTGGGACTTCCTGAGGAGGTGGATTTCACCGGCCTGACATCGCTCGGACTCAGCCTCGTGGCGATGCTCGCCGATCAGATCGACGCGAAGCTTTCCATTGTGCGCAAGCATGGCACGACGTTCAACGTGCTGATCCCCATCCAACCGGCCTAGCAGGATTCCCGTGTCATTGATCGCTTCGTGATTTCACGAGAGGATTCCCGACCGTTTGCGCGAGGACGACATGCTGTTCGGGGCCCAGGCCGAGTACGGTGGCGATTCGTTCCCTGTCAATCGATGCCCGGACGACGACGCCGAGTCCTGCAACCGCCCCGTAAAGATAGACATTCTGCGAACAGTGCCCCGCCTCAATGCTGGCCATCCACAGCTTGCCTGATTCTTCTGCGGTGAAGTTCATTTTGGTGTAATCTGAGACGTAGACCAGATTCACAGGGGCCTTGGCCACGAAGTCCTGGCTCCCTGTCGCAGCCCGGAAGTCTCCAGCGCGGATCAGCCACAGGGCATTTCCAAATGGATCGTAGCGGTAGATTCCCTCTTGCGACACCACATACACGTCGATGTCCTGCTTGTTCATCGCAGTCGGGACTGTCCGGTGCTTGGTGTCGGGTCTGTTCACCCCATTGGCGCACCAAAGAAGATTTGAGAGATCCTGAATGCTGAGTTTCTCGCTTCGGAACTCCCGGGTGCTTTTTCTCTCGCGCAATGCCTGCATGAACGGCTTGTCATGCGTCATCGATACGGGCGGGAGTTTCACGATGAGGGAATCCTGTGCGAACGTTGCATCGAGGGTGAGGAGCGAAAGAGTGATCATAACGGATATCGAGGTCTTCACGGTCGGAACCTCCGAGAATGGTGGAGAGAGCATAGGGAGAAATCGTGCAAGGGTACAGAATTTCGCCCACGGAATCAAACACCCGGCCCATCATGTTAAATGAATATCAGCCATTGAAGAGCGAGGCGGTCATGTTGCATGTGTGTTGATCGCATGAGTATACTATGGCGGAACTCGGTCCATCACTCCGGTGGCCGCTCAGAGCGGGAGAAAGAATTTTGAGAAGGCTCAACCGTCAAGAAAGGAGATACGATGGAAGTCAAGGGAAAATCGGTGCTCGTGACCGGAGCCTCGGCAGGAATTGGTGAAGCGACAGCCAAGCTCTTTGCGCGGACCGGGGCGAATGTCACGCTTGCGGCGCGTACGCAGGACAGGCTGGAGATCATCGCTCGTGAGTTGCTGCAGGAAGGGTGCAAAGTCTTCTCCGTCGTTGCCGACATGCGGAATCGGAGTGCCGTCTCATCCCTCGTCGAACAAACGATTCGCTCCTTTGGCGGTGTCGACGTTCTCATCAACAATGCGGGGCAGGCAGCCGCAGGCGCGATAGCCGAGATCAACATCGATCACTTCCGCCAAATCCTCGACCTCAATATTTTCGGCGTGTTGTACGCGATCCAGGCTGTCGTGCCGGCGATGCGTGAACGCGGCGGCGGCGTCATTGTGAACGTCAGCTCGATGGTATCGAAAATGCGTCTCCCCGGCCTGGGGGCGTATGCGGCGACGAAAGCGGCCTTGAATATGCTTTCCGACACTGCGCGCGTCGAGCTGGAACGGGATAATATCCGCGTCCTTTCCGTTTTCCCGAGGATGACCTCGACGAATTTCGGTAGAAATTCGCTTGGAGATCAACGCATGCGGCAACAGCAACGGTCTGGTGCACCGGTGAGCGGTCAGCCCGTCGATACTCCCGAATTCGTGGCCCTGAGGATCCTCGATGCGGTCCGGCAGGAAACCAAGGAACAGTTCATGGATCCGCTCTCGTAACATAGGAGGAATCTGCAATGACACTCTCCGCCTTCCCTCTCGTATTTTCCCTGGTCGCCTCCGGCGCGACAGGAGGACCATCCGGTTTTCAAACGGACGTGCTGAAGACTTCGAAAGGTGACCTCAAGATAACATTTTTCGGCCATGCGTCGCTGATGTTCGTCTTCGAGGGCAAAACAATCTATATCGATCCCGTGAGCCGCTATGCAGACTACGGATCGCTCCCGAAAGCCGACCTGGTTCTTGTCACTCATCAGCACGGCGACCATTTCGAGCCCAAGGCGATTGAGGCAGTGGCAAAAAAAGGTACGATCGTGATTCTGACCCGCGCCTGTGGAAACGACATCCCTGGCAGCATCGTGATGCAGAATGGTGACACGCGAACCGAACTCGGGATTTCCATCGAAGCCGTGCCTGCGTACAATCTTGTGCACAAGCGGGACAATGGGCTCCCGTACCATCCGAAGGGGGAGGGGAACGGGTATGTCATCACGTTCGGGACCACGCGGGTCTATGTCGCCGGCGACACCGAGAACACTCCCGAGATGAAGGCGCTCAAGGGAATTGACTGTGCCTTCCTGCCGATGAATCTCCCCTATACCATGACGCCGGAAATGGTCGCCGATGCGGCGAAAGCGTTCAAACCGAAGATCCTCTACCCGTACCATTATGGTGAAACGGATCCTGCGAAACTTGTCACCCTACTCAGCGGAGAGAAGGAGATCGAGGTTCGAATACGTGCGATGAAATAGGCGCGTCGGGTGCCGGAAGAATGGAGCAGTGGTCATGCCCATGGCGCTCCCTCAGGAAACGGTCGCCGGCTATTATGGCGTCATGGTGAAGATCGCGGAGCCCGTGCAGAACGATGCCGGGGATTCTCTCGGCCATGAGCCATCGTCCGACAAGCAGTTCATGTTCTCCGGTAGCAGTGTCCTCAACTCCAAGACGATGGTTCACGTGGAGATCGAAGACGCAGCTTGGGATCCTGCTCCGGGCATCAGCCTTGATTTCTCAATGGAGAACTGGTACCATGGAGGAGAATTCAAGGGAGAGGAGAGGGGGGATTTGCACGCGCGTTTGAGGGCAAACTTCGTCGGGTCCCGGTTCTTGGGTTGACGTCATGATCGCTCTCGTGGTCGGAATCCTTCTGGGTCTCCTTCGTGAAGGAGGAGACGTCGGTCCTTCGGATACCATCGAAGTCCTGGACACGAACCACACGGCAGTGCGGAATGCACAAGAAGTCGAGAAGCAGGGAAGCATCCGGACTGCGCCGGCGGAATCTTTGCAATCCGTCTTCGCTCTCAATTTCCCCGACGGGAGTGTCGAAGAAATTTCCGCACAAGACCTGACTGCCTATCTCCGCCGCAACCCGTTATGCCGCCGGATGGTTCTCGGCGGACTTCTCTTCTCGTTGCCTCCGCGGGCATCACGACGCACCATGCTCGCCGGTTTGAGCGGCATGCTTCCACGGCGTCCGCCTCCGTTGACCGCTTTCGAGCAAATGTCGATGACCGCCAGGCGTTATGAGGAGGTCCATTTCAATCCCGCGTTGCGGATGCCATCCGCGCAGATTGACCTCTTCAGATACGTGGTCTGGCTCTTCCGCAGACTCTGGTAGCCGTGTCGCTCAGGCAACGAGGAGGAGGCGCTCCCCCCGTTCCAATTCCAGCAGGGCCTGTTTCCGCCAGATCCCTCCACCATATCCGCCGAGCTTCCCTCCTTTGTTGATCACCCGGTGGCACGGGACGACAATCGCTATGCGATTCAGTCCGTTCGAATGGCCGACAGCGCGTTGGGCGTTCTTCTTTCCGATGGATCTGGCGAGTTCTTCGTAGGAGACGGTGGTGCCGTACGGGATCTTGCGCAGGGCTTGCCAGACTTGTTGTTGAAACTCGCTGCCGGGAAAGTCGATCGGGACCGTAAAGTGTTTCCTCTTCCTGTCAAAATATTCGGCGAGCTCTTTTCTGAGCTGTCGCAGGACGGCATTTTCACCGGGGAGGATGGGTCTCTTGAAGATGCGAAAGAGCGTGGCGATCTGGGCTGCAAGCATTCTCCGGTCGGTGAATTCCAGGAGGACCAGGGTATCCGACGTCGCACCGGCGATCATCGCCCCGAGAGGACTTTCAATCCATGTGAACAGGATGCTCTCCGTTGAACGGGCTTTCCCGGGTGGTGTCCCGAACGTCTTCGCAAAGGCGTCGCGGAAACCGCTGTGCGATTCGAACCCGTGTCCGAGCGCCACATCGTCAAGGCGTGCCCCATTGCGGATATCTTGCAGGGCAGCGCCCAGCCGCCGGCCCCGACAGTAGGTCTGGAAGGTCATCCCGAAGTTCTTCTGAAAATAGCGCCTCACGCGCGCAGGATCGATCCCGAGCTTCCGTACGGCCGCGTCGCTGATGCGCCGGGACGGATCATGTTCGACTTCCGCAAAGAGGCGCTCGACCCACGACGGCACGGCTCCGATGGCCATCATCGGCTTGCAGCGTTTGCACGGTCGGAACCCTGCGAAGAGGGCCTCGCGCGCTGTGCGGAAATATTCGACGTTCGACGGCTTCGGTTTGCGGGCGCCGCACGACGGGCGACAGAAGATGCCTGTCGAGCGTACGCCGAGGACAAAGATGCCATCATACGATGCATTGCGCGTCAGATAGGCCTGCTCCATTTCCGACTGAGGGGGCAACGATTGCATAAGCGCTCCATGGGATGATCGACGATTGGACGTGTCAAGGAGGAAAAATCGTCGAAGGAAATCCACCGGAAAATCGACATTGAATTGTTGCGGCCGGACGGCGCGCGGTCTAGGAGAGTCCGCCGCTGAAGAGCAAGAGACTGCTGAGGATGATCAGGATGATCGACGTCGACCAGCCGATAATATTCTGCAGTCGGCTGTTGGTGTACTCTTCCATGATCTCCACTTTGTTCACGATAATCATCATGCAGATCAGGACGACGGGGAGAAGAATGGCGTTGAGGACCTGTGTTCCGATCGTGATCGAAATCAACGGGGCGTTCGGAATGAGGATGATCACGACGGCGATGAGAATAATCACGGTAAACAGGGAGTAGAACTGCGGGGCCTCGAGGAATTTCTTGTCGATCCCCGCCTCAAAACCGAAGGCCTCGCAAACGTAGAATGCGGTCGCAAGGGGGAGGATCGCTGCGGAGAAGACTGACGCAATGAATAGGCCGAAGGCGAACACTTGCGAGGCAATCGCCCCCGCGAGCGGCCGGAGGGCCATTGCCGCATCCTTCGCTTCATCGATATGCACTCCGTTCACGTGGAGAGTCGCGGCGCACGAAACGATGATGAAGAATGCCACGACGATCGTCGCAATACAACCGAGCACGACATCATACACCGTGAATTTGTAGTCCCCGACCTTGATGCCCTTCTCGATGACCGACGACTGCATGTAGAACTGCATCCAGGGCGCCACGGTTGTCCCGACGAGCCCGAGGACAGTGTAAATATATTGCTGATTCCACTCCACATCGGGCTTGACGAGCGATTGCCCGATCGCCTGCCAGTCCGGTTTCGCAAGGATTGCGGAGAAGACATAGGAAAGCAGGAAGACACTGAACAGGAGGAACACCTTCTCGGAGATTTTGTAGTTTCCTTTGACCACCAGAATCCAGACGATGACGGCAACGATGGGGACGCTGACATACTTGCTGACACCGAGCACCATCATGCTGCCGGCGACGCCGGCGAATTCTGTTGCGGTATTGCCGATGTCGGCCACCAGCAGAAAGATGAAGATATAGAACGTAATCTTGACGCCGAAGTTTTCCCGGATAAGGTCCGCCAACCCCTTGCCGGTGACAATGCCCATCCTCGCATTCATTTCCTGGACGGTGAGCAGCGCGATGAAGGACGGGATCAGCGTCCAGAGCAGCTTGTATCCATACAGTGCGCCGGCCACCGAGTACGTAGTGATTCCGCCGGCATCGTTGTCGACGCTCCCCGTAATGATTCCCGGGCCGACAATACCCATGAAAATCACGAGGTTTCGGAGAAGCGGACGATCGCGCAGGCGTTTGAGAAATGACATGTCAGGCCTTGGAATCCTCGCGGAGCTTGGGAAACACCGATTCCAGAGTATCCCGCAACGAAACGATTCCCAGAATATGGCTCTGGTCGTCGACGACGGGGACCGCCTCGAAGTTATACTTCAGGAAGATCGGCGCAACATCTTTGATCCGATCGTCAACCGAAACGGCGACAAAATTCTCCCTGACGATCTCCTCGAGCGGTGTTTCGGGCGGCGCCGCGAGGATGCTCCGAAGACTTGCGATGCCGACCAGACGTTCGTCGCCGTCGACGACGTAGACGTAATAGATCAATTCGACGCGGCCGGCCTCGGCCCGGATGCGGTCAAGAACTTCGCCGGTACGGAGTCCTTTCGGGACGGACACGAACTCGGTATTCATGATGCTTCCGACGCCGAATGTCGAGAGGTTTGTCAACTCCTTGATCTCGGCTACGGTCTCCGCCGGCAGAGCGCTGTACAGTGCCGACCGCACTTCCGTTGCCAATTCGCCGATCAGATCGACGCTCTCGTCACGCTGCATGGCCTGAATAATCCGCGCGAGGTTCTCGGTTTCCAACGTTTCGGCCACCTGCACCCTGACGTTCAGCGGCATCTCCTGGATCGTCGAAGCGGCGGTCGATGGATCGAGGGATTCGAGGAGGGATTTCCGCTCGTCTGTTCCCAGATCTTCGAAGATGTCCGCGAGGTCGGCGGGATGGATCTCTGACAGCTTGGAAGCATCGGTCGTTAGTCGCAGGGAACCCATCACGGTCGTGGTCGTCGTGGGCTGGATGTATTTCCACGAAAGAAACTGGTCCTTCATGTCGCGCGCCACGATCCACCGGAACACGGCATTGACCGGCCGCAGCCATCCCAGGCGACGCAAAAGTCCCTTGAAGCCGACGTCGATGTGCACGAGAAACAGGTTCGCGTTGTCTCTGGGGGAGTTGTCAATGAGCAACTGGAGGTCGTTCACGCGGACAAGTTTGTAACCGGTGGTGGAAATGACTTGTTTGTCGAGGAAGCTCCGGCGCAGAAGGATCTCGCCGTCAATGCCTTTCTCTGTGCCGAGGGCGGAGGGCTCCCGGTCTGCGATGAACCGCGCCGAGAATTCAGATCTTCGGAATGCGGCCCAGGGCAGATAGGCTGGGGTGCCGTTGCGGGCGGGCTTGATCAAGACCCCCGAGACTTTCGGAAACACGTGGCTGCTGACGGCGGCCATGTCGATCACGCGACCAATGCGTCGATTCGTCTGCGCACTGACGACGGGGGCGCCGATCAGTTCCGAGAGATATATGAAGGAGACCGTTTCGAGTCCCATGATCGGACGGGGGGCCTAATGACAATGGTCGAGCACACAAGGGGCCGGTCACGTAACGATGGCGATCCGAAAATTGAGCAAAAGCACGTAAAGAATCAAGGCAATCACGAAAAATGGTTTGCTTGTTCGGCGATCAAGCGATATCTTTCGTTTCGAAAAAAACACTTCACCGGGAAATGGATGAAACAGTTTTTCGTATTACTCCTCGGGCCCGTGTGCCTGGTCGTGGCGGCGTGTTCTCCTCCATCCACGACCCAGATCGCTCAGGGTCCCTGGCTTGCCCGGGCGGGTGATTCAACCATGACCGTGGTATGGACCACGAAGGAGCCTGTCAAAGGGAGCGTCGATTTTGGTCCCGGTCAGCGACTCGATCAGCAGGTTGTCGATTCCCATTCGACCGTGAGGCATGTAATCCCCTTGAGTGGTCTGATGCCGGGAACGCAATACGGCTATCGTCTTATTGCCGGACGTGACAGCTCTACTGTGTCCCAGTTCACGACATTTCCGGTCGCCGGAGCGCCGTTGACCTTTGCCATCTACGGAGACACTCGATCAGACCATGCCGCCCACATTTCCGTCCTCCGGCGCATGGAATTGTACCGGCCGATGTTCGTCGTCAACACCGGGGATCTGGTCGCTTCCAACACCAAAGAGAATTGGAATGCCTTTTTCCGGGATCTCTGCGACTCCTCCGGAATCGGGAGATCCTCTGCCTACTACGCGACGCCAGGAAATCACGAGAACGGGCCGATGTATTATCAGGAAGAAGTTCTTCCAACGGCCGATTCTGCCCGGTTGGCGTATTTCTATTCGTTCACTGCCGGAGAAGTCCATTGCATTGCCTTAAACACTGAGATCGACTTCGATCCGGGGAGCGAGCAATATTCCTGGCTCAAGGCGGATTTGGCAAGCCCCGCGTGTCGGAACGCGGCGTTCCGGATCGCATACTGGCATCGACCGCCATACAGCACGAGCAACCATGGAAGCGATCTGCACGTTCGTACGGTCCTGTGCCCCCTCATGGAGGAGAATAACGTGAATTTCGTATTTGCCGGCCACGATCATTGTTACGAACGAACGAATCCGATCAACGGGACGACGTATATAGTGACGGGGGGCGGAGGTGCACCGTTGTATGATTTCCGCGCAGACAGCGCGTGGGTTGCGTACAAGGAAGCGGTCCATCATTTCTGTCTTCTGACAGCGTCAGGAGACTCGCTCCGGATGTTGATGATTCGCGCATCGGATGGCGCGGTCGGGGATTCAGCAATCGCCATAAGGAGAACCAGCCGATGAGCTATGACGTCACGGATTTTCAGCAGCAAGTTTTGGAAAAGAGCCGGTCCATGCCGGTGGTCGTCGACTTCTGGGCCGTCTGGTGCGGTCCATGCCGCGTCCTCGGGCCGATCCTCGAACGCCTTGAGACGGCGAGTGGTGGTCGATGGACTCTCGCCCGGGTCGACACGGACGTTCATCAGGAGGTGGCCCGGGAGTTCGGGATCCGGGGGATTCCCAATGTGCGGATGTTCATCGACGGAGCATCCGTTGCAGAATTCACCGGTGCGCTTCCGGAAGCCGCGGTCGTCCAGTGGCTTCGGAAAAATCTGCCGGATGCCGCTGAAAAGGAAGTCGAACGTGCTCGTGCACTGATCGCAGAAGGGAAAAACGACGAAGGGGTGCTTCTCTTGCGCGGAGTGGTGGAGAAGGACGCGAACAACATCGCCGCGCGTGTTGCGTTGGCCTCCGCACTGTTTTCCAACAACCATGCCGAAGCCGGGCTCCTCGTCAAAGACATCGAAGCCGACTCCGAACATTTTGGGATGGCCGACGCGATCCATACCGTTGCCGATCTGGAATTGCGTGCCGGCAATCCTGCCGGCTTGCCTGCCGGCCCCGCGAAAGAGCCGTATCTCTCCGCCATCGCGGCGATGTCGCGGAACGAAATGGAAAAAGCGATTGACGGATTCATCCAGGTGATCCGGCAGGACAAGGCGTATGATGAAGAGGGGGCGCGGCGCGCCTGCATCGCTCTGTTCAGGATTCTCGGCGACGAGAGTGCGGTAACCCGAATCAAAAGGAGGGAATTCAGCAGCGCCCTCTTTGTTTGACCACCAGCGCTGGCAAGGTTATGGACAAAATCGGAGTGGCCCGATCATCGTTTATTGCCGCCATCGGGTTGACAGGGTTCAAACTTGCCGTTGGCTTGTCGACGGGCAGCCTGGGTATCATTTCCGAGGCCGTTCATTCCGGGCTCGACCTGGTCGCTGCCTTTATGACGCTGGTCGCCGTCCGTGTCGCGGAGAAGGAGCCGGACCGGGAGCATCAGTTCGGACACGGGAAATTCGAAAATCTCTCCGCGCTGATGGAGACATTTCTCCTGGTGATTACCTGTGTGTGGATCGTCTATGAGGCCACGCACCGTCTGATGACCGGCCGCCTCGACATTGAAGTCAATGCATGGAGCTTCACCGTCATCCTCGTGGCGATCGTGGTGGATTTCTCGCGGAGCAGGGCGTTATACAAAGCCGCCCGAGAATTCCACAGTCAGGCGCTGGAAGCCGACGCGCTCCATTTTTCCTCCGATATTTTCAGTTCTGCAGTCGTCCTGATCGGCCTCATTTGCTATTCCTTCGATATCAAAGTCGCAGATTCCATCGCGTCGATGATTGTTGCCGTCATTGTTCTCGGCGTGAGCTGGAGACTGGGGCAGCGGTCCGTCAGCGTTCTGGTGGACAGGGCTCCGGAGGGCGTCTCGCAGAAGATTGAAGAGCTTCTGGAAGTGTACGACGATGTGGAAAAAGTGGAACAGATCCGCGTCCGGTCGGCCGGCCCCGACATCATTGTGGAAATGACGCTCGAGTCAAATCCGACCCTGTCTTTCGAAGCATCGCACGACCTCTCGGATCGCATCGAGAGAGACATCCAGGAAGCGATTCCGCGATCGCATGTCCACGTCCATATGGAGCCGAGCGGACATGACAGATCGGCGCGGGCCCGGGACCGGTCGTACGACCTTGAGTAGCTCCCACGGAGAGCGCGATGAGCAGTCGACCAATCTATCTTGACCACACCGCCACCACACCGCTTGACCAGCGCGTGCTCGATGCCATGCTCCCATTCCTGACGTCCACCTATGGAAATGCCTCGTCCGTTCACTCGTTCGGTCGCGAGGCGAAGTCGGCGTTGGAAGAAGCGCGATCGCGCATTGCCGCCGCAATCGGTGCCGCTCCGGGCGAGCTGTTCTTTGTCAGCGGCGGGACGGAATCCGATAATACCGCTCTCGTTGGAACGTGGGAAGCATCACGGAAAGCGGGACGCGATCACCTCGTCCTAAGCGCCGTGGAACACCATGCAGTACTCGATACCTCCGAGGCGCTCAGGGAAAAAGGGGCCCTTGTCTCCATCGTTCAGGTCAATACGGACGGGCGGGTAGACCCTGCCGGGGTTGCTGCCGTTGTTACTGCCCGAACTGCCCTGGTCTCCGTCATGCATGCGAACAACGAGGTGGGGACCATCAACCCCGTGCGGGAGATTGCGGAAATCGCGCACCGTTCCGGCGCATTCATGCATTCGGATGCCGTCCAGACGCTTGGGAAAATTCCGGTACATGTCGATCACCTGGGCGTGGACCTACTCTCCCTCTCGGCGCACAAACTGTACGGCCCAAAGGGAATCGGTGCCCTCTACATCCGGAGAGGGACAGAGGTGGAATCGCTGCTGCATGGAGGAGGGCAGGAGCGTGGACGCAGGCCGGGAACGGAGAATGTCGCGCTGATCGTGGGCTTCGCCCGTGCTGTTCAGCTGGCGCTCGACGACATTGATGCCGAGTCACGCCGCATCAAGACACTGCGCGACGGGTTGCAGGCGGCCCTCACGGAGCGCTTTCCCTTTCTGATCGTCAATGGCGATCAGGCGAATCGCCTTCCGACGATTCTCAATGTGTCGGTCGACAGCGCGCAACGGAAGGTCGAGGGGGAAATGATCGTTCCCGCGCTCGACCTCGAAGGTGTGGCGGTCACCAGCGGGTCGGCGTGCACGTCCGGGAGCATGCAGCCATCGCATGTTCTTCTTGCGATGGGACGGGACGCCTCGACCGCGAAGGGGACGGTGCGATTTTCGTTCGGTCGCGCCAACACGCGAGAGGATGTTGTGGACGCGGTCGAACGGTTTTCCAGCGTTCTGGCGAGGTTGAACAACGAGTAAGGAAGAGGAGGTCTCCAAGTCCCAGAATCCCGATACAGGTTCGTTTCACTATCGAATGCCGGTCGATCTCCGATAACTGAGTTCAGAGATCTAACATCGGAATTGTTCTCCCCGCATCCCCCAGTCCCGCTTCTCTCAGCGCAATCCCGTACCGTACGCCTCGCTCGCTCACCGTGACGCTGCTGAATCGGAATTTCTTGAGAATCGCCCTCAGGATGAACGCACCCGCGGTGATCACGTCCGCCCGGCCTTGCATAAACGAACCTCGCTCAAGGATTTCGCCGACGTTCATGCGTGACAGGTCGTTGGCGACGGATTCGATTTCCGCTGCACTGAGCGTAGCGCCGACTACAGTTTCCAGGGAGAATTCCGTACAGCCACGAACGAGAAGAGCAAGCGTTGTCGCGGTTCCGGCCACGGCCACAAGCGTCGATCCGGAATCGGGCTCAAACGACACGGCATCGAGTGATTCTGCGATGAACCGTTCCATCTCCTGCAACCCCTTCTTCTCCGGCGGGTCGCCTTTCACGTGACGCTCCGTCAACCGGACGGATCCAATGTCAATGCTGCATGAATTCCTGACCGACGTCCCTGTCCCGGCGATGATTTCCGTGCTCCCGCCGCCGATATCCACGACGGTAGCACTTCGTATACCCGGCATTCCGCTGATTGCGCCGCGATAAGTCCACTGCGCTTCATCGCCGCCGGATAGGATCTCCAACGCCATTCCGGTCTGCGACATGATGCGTGAGGAAAACTCATCCCGGTTGCGGGCGTCACGGACGGCGCTTGTCCCGATGACTGCCGTGCGGGCCGGATGAAATTGACTGATCATTGCTTTGTACTCGTCCAGGACGCGAATTGCCCGTTGCATCGAATCAGGATGAAGACGTCGTTGGGCATCGACCCCTTGTCCCAGGCGGGGAATTCGCTGTTCGTAGGCGAGTGGTTCGACCATTCCATCGGGATGGACGTTCGCAACGAGGAGGAGGATGGTGTTGGTGCCGATATCGATGACGGCAACGGTCCGGTGGGGGTTCGGCGATTGCTCAGGCATGACGGAGCGCAAATGCAGTCCATTCATTTTCAGACCGTTCCTCTTCGACGCGCAGCCCGTGCAGGGAGAGGGCGGTCTGCATTGGCTGACGTTCCGAGGAGAGCAAACCGGCCAGAAGCAGGTGGCCTTGGGGTGCCGTCCGCGATGCGAGGCGAGCGAGCATCGGCTCGATCACGTTCCGCTGGATGTTGGCGGCGACAACGTCAAAAGCACCCTCCGGCACGTCTGCAAGTTCCCCGCGATACAATGTCACACACGCTTCCACCCCATTGATTCGGACGTTCTCCCTGGCGTTCTCCCAGGACCATTCATCGATGTCGACCCCGACGGCGCGTCGTGCACCCAATTTTGCGGCGGCAATCGCCAGGACTCCCGTTCCTGTTCCCACGTCGAGCATTGTGTCGCCGCTGTGGATTCGTGGTTCCATGAGTGACAGGATGAGCCGCGTTGTCTCATGATGACCCGTCCCAAACGACATCTTGGGGTCAATCGTCAAAAGAACCTCTCCTGGCTCGGTCTTCACTGTATGCCAGGACGGTGCAATGATGATCCGGGGGGAGATTCGCAGCGGTTGGATGGATTCCTCCCACTGCGCATTCCAATTCCGGGGAGGGATTGTCTGAATTGAAATCCTGGGAGGTTGGGCTCCCTTTGTGGCGGCGTATGCCTTGAGCGTTTGCTGAACGTCGGCCAGAAGAGGATCATCCCACTTGGAAAGGGGGATATAGGCGCGGAGGTATTCGCCATCCTCCCAGAATCCCTCGAACCCGGCCGCACTCAGCAGCGCGACAATTTCCCCGGCTGCTTCGCCCTCGGCGACAACGGAGAGTTCGATGGTCGGTTCCATCAGGGACGTTGTTGATAGATGACATTCGTCATGACCGTCCCGACGGCTTCGAGACTCTCTGCGCTGCAATGGTCGGGGGTGTCATTCAACGAATGCCAGTAGCGATTGGATTGATCGGGGTAGTTGAAGTCAATGATATCGATCGTCTTGATCCCTGCGTCATTGAGCGGCAAGTGATCGTCGATGATCATTTCCCCTTTGGTGTCGATAAACTGACGGACTCCAAGATTCCGCGCCGTGTCCCAAACGAGATCGACGATATCCGGGGCATACTGCACGGAATACCCCTCCTTGGGAAGCTCGAGATACGCATCACCGACCATATCGAGGAGAATGGCAAAACGCGGGGCATAGCCGGTTGGGAGGTGTGCGGCGAAGTGACGGCTCCCAAGAAGGTACAGATCGTGTTGCCCTTCCTTCCCGTAGTCCTCTCCGTCGACGAGCAGGAGATCCACGCCGATTGCCGGCGGGGTGTTCTTCAGGAGAGCAGCAAGCTCAAGCAGGACTGCGACGCCGCTTGCACCGTCATTCGCACCGAGGATCGGTTGATTCCAATGTGACTTGTCCGGATCGTTGTCGGCACGGGGACGAGTATCCCAGTGGGCGAGGAAGAGGATCCTTCCCTGGACGTCCGGCCGATAGCGCGCAAAGATGTTTGTCAGGGAGAGTTTTTCCCCATAGCCCTCCTGGACGAATGGCTGGACTTCAACGGTGTCTGCGAGAGAACGCAGCGTCTGGACAAGATACGACAGACAGGATTCATGACCGGCCGAGTTGGGATTGCGCGGGCCAAAGGCAGTCTGTTTCAGGAGGTACGAAAAGGCCGAACGGCCGTCGAACTTGGGCGGAGCCGGTGCAATCATTGCGACTTGGGTGGTGGATTGAGCGGCGGGAGGAGGGGTCTGCTTGTTTTGGCGGTCTTGTGAGCAGCCCGTCATTACCAGAAACAGCACCGCGTATGCGATCGTTTGCTTCACGAATGGCCAGGGGGAGTGAATGAGAATCCTCCAATAAACTAAAAGAACCGATTGAAATGCAACCTTTTCCGCATCGTGCCCGTCAAAGACTATAGAGTAATCCCACTGACCTCCGGAGGCACAATGACCACAACGCGCGGTTTCTTCCTTGTCACGGCTGCACTCTGCTCTGCATTGACGTTTGTTTCCTGCGCTGAGCGACGCCTTGACACTTCACCCATGGATTCCCAGCACTTTGAGAAGAAATTCTCGGTCGCTGCAGGCGGAACATTGCGTCTCAAAACCGATATCGGGAACGTCCGTGTGACAGGAGGTGCGGGGAACGAGGTCTCCATCGTAGCAGATATGCACGGACGGGAGCGCGATATCAATCGGTTCAGGATGACGGCCGATCAGCAGGGCAACGATGTGGAAGTCCGGGGCGAGGCCGACCACATCGGCGGCTCCTGGTTTTCGGGCTTCAACAATTTTGACGTCGAAATCGTTGTCACGGTCCCGCGTCAGTATAACCTTGACGTGAAGACTTCCGGGGGCAATGTGGAAGTGGCCGCGATCCAGGGGACCGTGGAGGGTGCGACTTCGGGCGGCGACATTTCTGTCAATGATGTCCAGGGGCAGGTCAATGCAGGGACGTCCGGCGGAACCGTGACGGCGCAGAAAGTGAACGGCGATGTTCGTCTGAGCACTTCAGGCGGAGACGTCCATGCGAAGTCGATCGTCGGGAACATCGTCGCTAAAACTTCAGGCGGCAATGTTGAAGTGGATGGCACCGATGGGGAAGTTGATGCACGGACATCGGGGGGAAATGTGTACGTCCGGCTCAACGGGAAGGGGAAGGGGATCCATGCGGAGACCTCGGGCGGCAATATCGACTTTGAGGTGCCGAAGGATCTGGCGGCCGATCTCGACCTCTCCACGAGCGGCGGCGAAGTGACATGCGATTTCCCGATTACGATCTCCGGAAAGATCCGGAGCGATGAAGTGCGCGGGACTTTGAATGGCGGCGGGCAGCGGGTCTATGGCCATACATCGGGCGGGAACGTCACCGTCCGGCCGCTGAAGTAAGGACTCCGTCATCCGACAGAATGAAGGCGCCGCGAGACATTCTCTTGCGGCGCTTTTCGTTTGCGGAGGCAACTCAGGGAGTGCCGAACATCGTCTCGATCAGGCAGACGATGCTGTCCTGCACTGCACGATAGGGGCGGGACGAAGTCGGAAAATGTTCCATCATGAGGGAAAATGCGAGAGGGGACGTTCCGTTCCGGTCGATGACACCGCTGAGTGTCGAAACCCCCGATACTGTGCCGGTTTTCGCGTGGACGCGATCCTGCGCCCTTGTTCCCCGCATTCGTGATTCGAGGGTCCCATCCCGGCCGGCAATGGGGAGAGAATGGTAGAGGATGGGCCAGAGGGCCGGAGTATGATACGCGGCCCCAAGAAGAGTAACGATCGTCCTTGTGTTCGTCAGGTCATACCGTGAAAGACCTGAGCCATCCACGATGACGATCTTCGTGGTGTCCACGCCTTGTTCCTGAAGATACCGGCGAACCGCGCGCGTGCCGTCGTCCCAGTTCCCGTCGGTCCCCGACGCGGGCATGCCCAACGTCTTCAGAAGGCACTCTGCGGAGAGGTTGTCGCTCACTTTGTTCATGTAGGTGAGAATCGTATCGAGCGTATGGCCGACCCTCGCGACGGGGAAGGCGGAGGCGGGCACCGTGTCGATCAGGATATCGCCGGTATGGACCCCCTTCAGTGCCAGCTCCTCGGCGAACAGCGTCGTCGCGAAACGCTCCGGTTCCCAGACAGCAACCGTCTCAGTTCTGTGCGCGCCGCGACGGACCTCGCCGGAAATCAGAATGGTATTCGATGGATGTTGAAGCGGCCGTGACACGTGAAGGGGATGAACCACCGAATCGACAACAATGCTCCGGTTGAGGATGCGGACGTATGATGTGGATGGGGCCGTGGACGTTAACGTCGGGGATCCGATTGAGTCACCGGCCATGATATGGACATCGATCGTGTTGGCGTTGACCGTCAGTGCGGAGACGCCCATCCCCGAGGGGTCCACGGCATCGTCCCACATCCATCCCTCTCCCCAATAGAGACTGTCGAACCGGGAAGCGTCACCCACGACATTCCAGGTCCGTGCGCCGCCGACGTAGAGCGCGACGGTGTCTGCGAGGCCATCAAGATCCGCAAGGGAGAGAATCGGATCTCCTCCGCCGTGAAGGTAGATCGTCCCGCGCAATGTGTCGAGTGCCGCGAAAGTCTCGAAACGATACGCCGGGCCAAGCAGTGCGAGTGCGGTGGCACTCGTGAATAGTTTCTGGTTTGATGCCGGGGTAAAGAGCATGTCGGCGTTTCGCTCGTACAGGATCGAGCGGTCGTCGAGGGTTCCAACGAGAAGCGAGAAGTTCGACGGCGGAAAGAGTGAATCGGGGACGATTTCGTCGAGCCTGCGGGCGAATTCCACGTTCTTCGTGAGAATTTTACCGCCCTTCTCGCTTACGTACGGCGTCAGGGACCGGGTAGCGGTGCATCCTGCAAGGAACATGGAGATTACGAGCGCAAGCGCGAGAGAAATACTCTTCCTTGTTTCCATTCGCGAATCTCCCTATATTTGCTCAAATAATCAACGATTATCGCGGGAAAAGAATGTTACAGGTTCTGAAGAAACTGTTCGGGAGCAAACACGAAAAAGATGTACGGTTGCTGCTCCCCGTCGTTGAGGAAATCAACCAGTACACCGAAACGTACCAGAGTCTCTCGGACGACGAATTGCGGGCGAAAACCGATGAGTTCCGTGGGCGGATTCAGGAAGCGCTGAAGGACGTCGAACAGCGGATTTCGGAGATTCGGGAGAAACTCAAGGCGGACCTGAACACCGTTGAACGCGAGGCCTTGCTTGAGGAGTTGGACGGGGCCGAGGAGGAGAGAGACACGGTAACGAACGAGACCCTTGACGAGTTGCTTCCCGAAGCCTTTGCCACCGTCAAAGACGCCTGCCGGCGGCTGACGGAAAGCAAGCATCGGTTCGATCTCCTGGGGAATCCGGTGATCTGGGAGATGATCCCCTTTGACGTCCAATTGATCGGCGGAATGGTTCTGCACCAGGGGAAGATCGCGGAGATGGCGACGGGGGAAGGGAAGACGCTCGTTGCGACCATGCCGATGTATCTCAACGCTCTGCCGGGAAGAGGCGTCCACCTCGTCACGGTCAATGACTATTTGGCGAAACGCGACAGTGTGTGGATGGGACAGGTTTTTGAATTCCTCGGCATGACGGTTGGGTGCATCCAAACTTCCCTCGATCCGTTGCAGCGGCGCCGGGAGTACGGGTGCGACATCACCTACGGAACCAACAACGAATTCGGGTTCGATTACCTTCGGGACAATATGGTGGTCGACAAAGAGGACCTGGTTCAAAGGGAGTATTACTACGCAATCGTCGATGAGGTGGATTCGGTGCTCATTGACGAAGCCCGGACACCCCTGATCATCAGCGGCCCGGTCAAGAGCGAAGACCACAAGTTTGACGAGATGAAACCGTTTGTCGAGCGTATCGTCAACCAGCAACGAAGTTTCATCAGTAAACTTGTCTCCGACGCCGAGAAACTGCTCACCGAGGGAAAGAAGGACGAGGCCGGCGTCCTGTTGCTCCGATCGACGCGCGGTCTGCCGAAACATCCGCGCCTGTTGAAGGTCTTTTCGGAGCCGTCGAACAAAAAACTCGTCCAGGATACGGAAATTGACTATCTCCGTGACCAGGGGAGCAGGATGCATGAAATCGACGACGAGCTCTACTTTGCCATTGACGAAAAGAACCACCAGATCAATCTGACCGAAAAAGGGCGCGACTATCTTATGCCGATGGTCGGCGACAAGGATTTCTTCATCCTGCCCGATCTCGGCACGGAGATCAGTCTGCTGGAAACGGACACAGCGAAAACGGAGGATCAAAAGCAGGCCCGGAAGGATGAATTGAATCTGCTGTATGCCGAACGGAGCGAACGCATCCATACCGTGACCCAGCTCCTTCGCGCGTATGCCCTGTATGCGAAAGACGATGAGTACGTCGTCTCGGATGACGGGAAGGTCATGATCGTGGATGAATTCACGGGACGCCTGCTTCCCGGGAGGCGGTACTCGGACGGACTCCATCAGGCGATCGAAGCCAAGGAAGGGGTCAAAGTCGAGCGTGACATGCAGACCCTTGCCACCATCACGCTGCAGAATTACTTCCGCCTCTACGGCAAACTCGCGGGGATGACCGGAACGGCGGAAACGGAAGCTGCCGAGTTCTTCGATATCTACAAGCTGGACGTCGTCGTCGTGCCGACGAACAGGCCGATGGTCCGTGACGACGTCAACGATGTGATTTACAAGACGAAGCGGGAAAAATACAACGCCGTCACCGAGGAGATCGAGCAGAAGCGGAAGGAAGGGCGACCGACCCTCGTGGGGACGACGAGCGTTGAGGTGTCCGAGACGCTCAGCCGCATGCTGAAGCGCAAGGGGATCCCCCATAATGTCCTGAACGCAAAACACCATCAACGCGAAGCGGAGATCGTTTCCCTCGCAGGGTTGTCCGGTCAGGTGACGATCGCCACAAACATGGCGGGCCGCGGCACCGACATCAAACTCGGACCGGGAGTCCGGGAAGTGGGCGGCCTTCATATCGTCGGGACGGAACGTCATGAGGCCCGGCGCATCGACCGCCAGCTGCGCGGACGGTCGGGCCGACAGGGAGATCCCGGTTCGTCGCTCTTCTTCCTTTCCCTCGAGGATGACCTGATGCGTCTGTTCGGCAGCGAACGAATCGCCGGGATCATGGGACGGTTGGGATTGAAGGAAGGAGACGTGATCCAGCACCCGCTCATCACGAGGTCCGTCGAGCGCGCGCAACGCAAGGTGGAGGAGAATAATTTCGGCATTCGAAAGCGCCTGCTGGAATATGACAACGTCATGAACCAGCAACGCGAAGTGATTTATTCCCGTCGACGACGGGCGCTGGTGAGCGACCGGATCAGGGATGACATCGTCGATCTTATCGAGGATTACGCGCAGAAACTGATCGACAAATACTATCACGACGGAGAAATCGAACCGCTGCAGAGGGATCTCCGGGCGCAACTCCTGGTGGACCTGTCGGTCACCCCGAAGGAATGGCAGCAAGCCGGTCCGGAGGGTGTCAAGGATCTCATCGTGAAAGCCGCAAAGGAGTTCTATCACAGGAAAGAAGAGCGCCTCGGCGGAGAAGTGATGGGGTTGATTGAAAAGCGCGTGATGCTGCAGGTGATCGACGACAGGTGGAAGGACCACCTCCGGGAGATGGACGACCTGAAAGAGGGCATCCATCTGCGGGCGTACGGGCAGAAGGATCCGCTGGTCGAATACAAGACGGAGGCCTTCCGCATGTTCATGGAATTGCTCGATCTGGTGAACGCGGAAGTGGTATCGTCCATCTTCCGCCTCTTCCCCGCACAGCCGCAGGAATTGGCTCCATTGTCGGCGAGCCGGAGACCGCAGCCGATGCATATGATGCACGACTCCGCGGCCGGCATGGGGTTCCAGGGAAACCGGGAGCCTGTGCCCGGCGCTCCGGAACAAAACCCGGCGGCCCGCGCCGGCAAGGCGCAACCTATCCATGTCGGCGAGAAAGTCGGACGAAACGATCCCTGTCCGTGCGGGAGCGGGAAGAAATACAAACAATGCCACGGCAAATAGAGGACTTCTCGCATGAAGAAAATTGAAGCCATCATCCGGCCGTTCCGGATCGACGATGTCCGCGAAGCGCTGGCCGAAATCGGCGTCAAGGGAATGACGTTGACCGAAGTCAAAGGCTACGGACGTCAGAAAGGCCACACGGAATTGTACCGGGGATCCGAATATCAGATTGATTTTCTTCCCAAGTTGAAGCTGGAAGTCGTCGTGCCGGATGCACAGGTGGACAAGGTTGTGGAAACTGTCGTGAAGGCGGCAAAAACCGGGCAGGTGGGGGATGGGAAGATCTTCATTTATCCCGTGGAGGACGCAGTACGGGTTCGGACCGGCGAATCAGGGGAAGAGGCGCTGTAGCGTTGCGCAGCGTCGAACGCAACTGAACAATCGTTCGGACTGACCGGACCGTATGGAAGGTTCACACCGAGACGTACCGCCTTTTCGCTCCGGCTATGTTGCCCTCGTCGGCGAGCCGAACGTCGGCAAGTCCACCCTGCTGAATGCCTTCCTCGGGCAGAAGATCTCCATTGTTACCCCCAAGCCGCAGACGACCCGGCATAAGATTCTCGGGATTCTCTCCACCGACGTTCTGCAGGCCGTGTTCCTTGACACGCCGGGTCTTATCGAACCCCGCTATGCGCTGCACCGGGCGATGATGAAGCAATCCGCGTCGGCGCTGGAAGAAGCCGACGTCGTGCTGTTGCTGATTGATACTCCTCACGCCGAGCGTGCCGCTCACACTGAAATCCCCGCGTTGGTTCGTGCGCTTTCGAAGCCCACCTACCTTGTGCTGAACAAGATCGACTGCGTCCATGCGGCGGCGCTTGCGGACGTCCGACAACGTTATGCCGGAACCGCTGCCTTTCACCGGGTATTCGAAGTCTCCGCCCTTCGCGGGACCGGCGTCGTAGACCTGGTCTCTGCCCTCGCCCAGGACATCCCGATTCATCCCGCGTATTACCCGCTCGACATTGCCAGCGATCGACAAGAACGGTTCTTCGTCGGAGAGATCATCCGTGAAAAGATCTTTCTGCAGACCCATGACGAGATTCCGTACTCCAGCTCCGTGGAGATTGTCCAGTTCAAGGAGCGGGAAAAAGGGAAATGGTTCATCAGCGCGGAGATCATCCTTGAACGCGATTCCCAGAAGGGGATCGTCATCGGAAAGGGCGGGACACTCCTGAAAGAAATCGGCCGAAGGGCGAGGGCGGACATCGAGGCGTTCCTCGGCAAGAAGGTGTTCCTGGACCTCCACGTCAAAGTGCGCGAAGGATGGCGGGAAAAGGAGGAATGGGTGAAGCGCTTCGGATACCGGGAGGATCGTTGACGAATCGAGAACGCCGGTCAATCCTATGCCAATGGTCTTGAGCAAAAGACTTCTTGTTGTCCTCGGCTTTGCCGTTGTCAGCACCGTGTGGGGTTCGACGTGGCTCGGCATCAAGCTGAGTCTCGAGTATCTCCCCCCGTTCTTCTCCGCAGGGGTGCGCTTCGTCGTCGCCTCGGTTCTCCTCTACGGCATCATCCGGCTGCGCGGACTGCGCATTACGTTCAGTCGGGAAGCGATGATCACGTACGCCGCGATCGGCGTTCTTTCCTTCTCGTTTCCGTTTGCACTGGTCTATTGGGGCGAACAATTTATCCCGAGTTCCCTCGGCAGCATTCTGTTCGGCGGTTTTCCCTTCACGGTCGGCCTCTGCATGCATTTTTTCTCTGACGATGAACGTCTGGACGCCTACAAGATCGCAGGAACAATTATCGGTTTTGTCGGCATCGTGATCATCTTCGCCCCCGGCCTCAGCTGGACCGGAACGGAAGGAATGCTCGGCATGGGGGCGGTCGTCCTTTCCATGGTGCTCCAGGCCTACTCGCTTGTCCCCATCAAGAAACACGGAACGCACATCAGCCCTGTGGTGATGAATTTCGTGGGGATGAGCATGTGCTCGGTGTTCCTGCTCCTGTTGTCGTTGATCTTTGAACGGAATGTGCCGTCGACATGGAATGCGGTCGCCGTCGGCTCCGTTCTCTATCTTGCGGTGTTCGGTTCGGTGGTCGCTTTCGTCACGTATTACTGGTTGCTCAAACATCTTGAAGCGGTCTACCTTTCCCTTTCCAGCTTCATAAACCCGATTATCGCGGTAATCCTCGGTGCGGTTGTCCTGGGCGAACGACTCGCACCGACCGTCGCGGTCGGAGCCATACTCGTTCTCGCAGGGATTCTTGCAACCAACGGGAAGGCCATTATGTTAAAGATTCGATCCACCTGATCGACGGAGCCGACCGTGAACTCAGCTAAGCAGAGCATCTTCCTGACCCTTCTTCTCGTGACTCTGGCCGTACTGGTCTTCCCCATCCCCGGAAACGCCCAGGAACTCGCGCCGGAGAAACGGGGATCGCCCGGTGCAGGCGCGACGGATCAGGCGAAAATGAACAGTGTTCTGTTCACCGGGACTCAGCCGTTCAATATTCTCCACTACGATTTGGATCTTCATTTTGCGATGACGACTGCGGATATGGGGGGAACGGTCACCATGACACTCATCCCCACCCAGGCGCTCTCGTCTCTCACGCTGAACGCCGTCGATTTGCAGCTGGATTCCATTATGGTGAATGGGATCCCGGTTCTTTCGGGGGCGATGTTTTCAGGAGAAAATGTTGTCTTCTCCCTGCCGTCTCAGGCGCAAGCAGGGGAGACGTTGGCGGTGGCGATCCGTTACCACCGGCCTCCCGGATTGAGCCGCCCGTCTGGTCGCCAGGGGTACTACTATTTTGTCCCGGACACCCTGGGACTGCGCGGCCTTCCGGATACGCTCGGCTACACGATGTCAGAACCGTCGGACGCCCGTTTCTGGCTTCCTTGCTATGACGAGCCCTGGGATAAGGCGACGTTGGAGCTCAGGGCGACTGTCCCTGCCGGATTTGTCGCGGCGTCCAACGGCGTGCTCCTCGGAACTCTCCAGAACGGTGACGGGACGGTGACCTGGCATTGGAGAGAGAACCATGAAATCGCGACCTATCTGATCGCAGTGACGATTTCCAAGTGGACGGTCTCTTCGTATCCATTTGTACGAGGGCCGGGCGATACGATCCCTGTCCAGTACTATGTTTGGCGTCCGGATTCTTCCCAGTGCGCTACTTACCTCCCGACTGTTGCGCAGATGCTCGGCAATTTGGGCAAGCTGTTCGGCCCGTATCCGTTCGACAAATATGGGATGACAGGAGTGGCGCCGTTTGCCTATGGTGGAATGGAGCACCAGACCATTACCACCCTTGCGCGAAGCCTGGAGACGAGCGAATCGGTGGTTGTCCACGAGCTCGGTCATCAATGGTGGGGCGATAATGTGACGTGCGGCCAGTGGCAGGACATCTGGCTCAACGAAAGCTTCGCGAGCTACGTCGAAGCGTTGTGGAAAGAGTCTCTGGGAGGTTCGGCGGCGTTGCGGCAGTATATGGAATCCGCATTCACGCAGTTTCAGTATGGTTCATGGCAAGGGACGGTGTATGATCCCGTGGGGCAGGGATTCGGGTATTTCCCAACAAGCGTCTATTCGAAAGGCGCCTGGGTTCTGCATACGCTCCGCGGTGTGCTGGGCGATTCAGTTTTTTTTGCCTCGCTGCGTGCCTACCGGGCGAAGTTTGAAGGTGGCGCGGCCATCACCGATGAGTTTCGCGATGTCGTCGATTCCGTCGCCCATCGCGACCTCGGCTGGTTCTTCAACGAATGGATTTTTGGAAAAGGATGGCCGCAATACGCTTTCAAGAGCGCGTACGCGAGTGGCGCGATCTCCATGACGATTTATCAGCGGCAGGATACCTCGTGGCCTACGTACAGGATGCCGATTCAAGTACGTGCCTCAGCGGTCGGGCATGACACGACGTTTGTCGTCATGGACTCGCTGCGCCTGCAGAGTTTCGTCCAGCCGTTGTCCTTCACTCCGGATTCCGTCGCGTTCGACCCTGATGACTGGATTCTCAAGCAGGTGGTCAATGCGCCGTCGGGTATTTCTTCGCAGGACCTTGGATATCCTCGTGTGTCGCGCCTCGAGGAAAATTACCCGAATCCGTTTAATCCGACAACAGTAATCAGCGGACAGTGGACAGCGGACAGTCGGGTGCGACTGGTGGTGTATGATGTGTTGGGCAGGGAAGTGGCAGTCCTGGCAGACGGCAGGTATCCAGCCGGGAAATACTCCTTCACGTTCAACGCCAGAGGACTCGCGAGCGGAGTGTATTACTATCGCCTCAGCGCGGGGAACTTCACGGCGACGAGATCAATGATATTGGTTCGATAAGGGAACGCCGGCCGCAGGCCCCTGCTTTCCAGTCCTGGTCCCAGATCCCTACTCCCTTCATTTCTATGCCGTCATCGATCACATTCCGTCTCTCAGCCGAAGGGCCGACCATCGAGGAAAAGCTCGAAAGTCTGCCTGCCGGCCCCGGGGTCTATCAACACAAAGACGCTGAGGGGACGGTTCTTTACGTCGGGAAGGCGAAGAACCTTCGCAACCGGGTGCGGCAGTATTTTCAGAAGGCCCGGTCGATGGATCCGCGTATCGAGGCGATGCTGAGGAAGGCGACCGATCTTGAAATCATTGTCACCGACAGCGAAGTCGAAGCGCTCATCCTCGAAGCCAACCTCATCAAGCAGCTCAAGCCCCGCTACAATGTGAATCTGAAGGACGACAAGAGTTATCCGTACATCGTCATCACGAACGAACCGTATCCCAGGGTCTTCGTGACGCGCGACATCCGGCGCGATGGTTCACGATACTTCGGCCCTTATACCGACGTCCGCAATGTCCGCGCGGCGCTCAAGGCCGTCCGGGACCTCTTCATGATACGGAGCTGCAATTATTTCATGGACGATGCGGTGGTCAAGAGCAGGCGCATTCGGGTCTGTCTGGACTACCATATCAAAAAATGCGAAGGCCCGTGCGAAGGTCTGGCGACCCGCGCGCATTACAATGCGATGATTGATCAGGTCGCCTCCGTCCTGCAGGGGAAGACGGGGAAACTCATTGGAGAACTTCAGGCGGAAATGCAGTCGATGGCTGCGGACAAACGATTTGAAGAAGCGGCGATTGTCCGTGACCGGATTCGCGGCCTCGAGGCCTATAGCGAAAAACAGAAGGTCACCGATCTCGATCCCGTGGATCGTGACATCGTCGGCATCGCAAGCGAAGAAGGCGATGCGTGCGGCGTCGTTTTCCGTCTCCGTGACGGGAATATGGTCGGCCGTCGGCACTATTATCTCGGAGGGGTCGGCGGGGTCGCTCCGGAGGAAGTCCTGGAAGGATTCCTCCAGCAATACTATCTCGATGCCGAAGACATCCCTCGCGAAATTTATCTTCCCGGCGTGGTGCCGGACGATGAAGCGATGCGGTCATGGCTGACGGCGCGCCGGGGCGAAGCGGTGGTGCTTTCCGTTCCGCCGGAAGGGGAAGGGGCCAAGCTTGTTCGCCTGTCGGTAACCAACGCAAAGTTTCTGCTGGGGGAGTTGCAGCTACAGAAGATGAAGCGTGCGGAGTACGTTCCTGCAGGAATCACCGCCCTGCAACGTGACCTTCGCCTGGAAACTCTTCCCCGCAAGGTCGAGTGTTTCGACATTTCAAACATTCAGGGTGCGGACAGCGTTGCGTCGATGGTGGTGTTTGTCGATGGGAAGCCGCGGAAGAGCGAATACAGGAAATTCAAGATCGGCAATGTCGAGGGACCGAACGATTTCGCGAGTATGCGGGAAGTCATCCGGCGCCGCTACTCACGCATTCTTGAAGAACATGGGTCCATGCCGGATCTGGTGATGGTCGACGGCGGCAAGGGGCAGCTTTCCAGCGCGGTGGACGTGCTTTCCGCGCTCGGCATTGTCAATCAGCCGATCATTGGACTGGCGAAGCGGCTTGAAGAGGTGTACCTGCCGGGAAATTCGGACCCCGAGCTCATCCCGAAGGATTCTCCGGGGCTCCGCCTCCTTCAACAGATCAGGGACGAAGCGCACCGGTTTGCGATTACCTATCACCGGACGCTGCGGGCCAAGCGGACGCTGGCGACAGAACTGCATCAGATCACGGGGGTGGGGGCGAAACGCGCGAAGGAATTGCTGGAAGCCTTCGGATCCGTTCAGGGAGTGAAGTTCGCGACGCTGGAACAACTTGCCGAGATCGTCGGAGAGAAACTGGCGGAGCGCCTCCGCCAGCATTTCGACCAGACGGAAGAATGAGCACGCCGCTTTCGGCTGCTACGAGGGTTCGTCCCCTTCCACCATGCGGTACCCGATTCCGGACTCCGTGATGATCAGGGAAGGCTTCGAGGGATCGTCTTCGAGTTTTTTTCGCAACGATCCCACGTAGACCCGGGTATACTGGGTCTCTTCGGCATAGGCCTGCCCCCAAACCTGTTCCAGAATAAACCGATGCGTGAGGACACGTCCCGCGTGGCGTACAAACAGCGAAAGCAAGGAGAACTCCGTTCCCGTCAATTTGATAAACTCGCCCCGCTTCCTGGCCGTATTGCCTTCCAGATCGACGACGATTTCGCCACGGACATAGGGCTTGACGTGTTTCTCCTGTTCACTCCGGCGCAAGGCAGTCCGCACCCGCGCGAGGAGCTCTCCTGTTCGAAACGGTTTCGTCAGGTAGTCGTCCGCTCCGGCATCCAGACAAGCAATGATGTCCGTTTCGGCGTTACGGACGGAGACGATGATCACCGGGATCTTCGACCATTCGCGCAGGCGACGCAGCACGTCTGCTCCGTCCATGTCAGGCAGTCCCAGGTCGAGGATGACGAGCGAGACCTGGTGCGTTGATGCGAGGGTCAAGGCCTCCGCGCCGTTTTTCCCCTCGAGGATTTTCCATTCGTGACCGTCGAGCGTCCTGAGGAGCAGGCGGCGAATTTGCGCTTCGTCGTCGACAACGAGGATGATGGGTTCACGGATCATGGGCCGCTTCGGATTTTTCTATGGGGAGCCTGAAGATGAATCGTGCCCCGCCTTCGGGGCGGTTTTCCGCGACCAGTGTCCCGCCGTGAGCCTCGACGAATCCGCGCGCGATTGAAAGGCCCAGCCCCGTCCCTCCGGCCTTGCTTCCGGGCAAACGGAAGAACTTCTCGAACACGTGGTCCAACGCTCCGGCCGGAAGGCCCGGACCATTATCTTCGACGGTGACGACACAATTGTCATCTTCGATCCGTGCGCGAACCTCGATCTTCGAGCCGGTGGGCGTATACAGGGCCGCGTTGTGCAGGACGTTCGCGAATGCCTGTTCCAGGAGCGGAAAATCAGCCTTGATCAACGGGACGGAATCCGCAATCGCGATCATCACGGCATGATCGCTCAGTTCCTCCTGCAATTTCCTCACAGCGCTTTGAACGACGTCCGTGACAGAACACCAGTCGAAGGACGGCCGGATCATGCCGGAATCCAGCCGCGTCATATCGAGAAGATTCCCGACCAGGCGGTTCATCCGGTGTGCCGCGGTATGGATTTCTTCTTCAAGCTCCTTGCGTTCCGCCGCCTCCCCCGGGGTCGAACTCAGCGCTTCGGTCGCCGCAAGGATCGCACTCAGGGGTGTGCGCATTTCGTGCGAAATGGAATTGAAGAGGGTTTTATAGAGCCGCTCTGATTCCTGCACGACAATCGCTTGCTTGGTGAGTTCGTTCAGCGTTTCGCGCTCCAGGGATGAGGCGGTCTGGCTGAGGAGGTTTACGAGGAGCGCTTCCTGGTCCGAGCTCGGGGCGGCATCCGATGCCGTGCGAAGCCCCACGACGCCAAGCGAATAGCGCGGTCCGGAAATGGGATAGTACGTCGCCCCGGCGAAAGGAAGCGTGTCGGTAAACCTGCCGGCCTTCCGTTCATTCCAATAGACCCATGCGGCAACGCTGTATTCCTTCTCATCGACAGCGAGGGTGCTTGCCGGGTGCGGTGTCGAAGAAATGTCGCCGTCGGGTTCGCCGAGAAACACAACCACGTCGGCATTGAAACTTCTCCCCAGATTGTCGACGGTCGCTTTTACCACGCCGTCCTTCGATGATGCGACAGAGAGATCCTTGGTGAGCGCATAGAGCGCGGTTGCCCGTTCCTCGCGTTGTCGGACTGCCTGCTGATGGATCCTGTTGCGTGAGGATAGCGTTCCGGCCACCAGCGCGACAACAAAATACGTGAGGAGCATCAACACGTCCTCGGGTCGTCCCACGGCAAGCGTTCCCGGGGGCGGGATGAAGAAAAAATCCCACCCTGCTGCGCTGACAAGGGCCGCAAGGAGGACAGGGCCGAGTCCAACAAACAGTGGAAGAAGCAACACGGTGAGCAGGAGAATGAACGAAACCGACTGGTACCCAAGGAATGGGGAGGCGAACGAACTCAGGAGCAGGACAACGCCGATCGTTACCGCGGAAAGGAGATATTGCCAGGGCCCCGAGTGTCGCGTCGGCGTGGGAAAGAGTCGTCGCTTCACTCCTTTGGTGTGGACTGTTCCGACCGCGAGGACGTCCAGGTCTCCGCTCTCTTCCAGGAAGCGGTCAAGAATCGACTTGCCCCAGAGCCAACCCCGGCCCAGGGACTTGCCGACGAGCAGCTGCGATGCATTTTGCTCTTTTGCGACCCGGAGAACGCCACGAACGACATCGGTGTCGGTCGTCGTGACGACTTCCGCGCCGAGCTCCCGTGCAAGGGCGAGGTTCTTTTCCCGCTGTGCACGTTCCGCTTCGCCAAGCATCTGAAGCGTTTCGACCGATACTGCCACCCACGTCGCGTCCATGGTCTGCGCGAGCCCTCGTCCCCACCGGATGAGCTCCACGGATTGCGGGCTCTGTGAGACCGCGACGAGAATGCGTTGCGCGGATTTCCATGGGCCGGGGATATTCCGGGTCTGCATGTAATCACGAAGCTGACGGTCCACGCGCTCGGCTGTCACGCGCAACGCCATTTCGCGCAGGGCCGTCAGGTTTCCCTTCCGGAAAAAATTCTGCGTCGCCCTGAGCGACCGTTCGCCGGTGTAGACTTTCCCTTCTGCCAGTCGTTTCAGCAGTTCGTCCGGGGACAGGTCAATGAGTTCGACTTCATCGATCCGGTCGAGAATGGAATCCGGGACGGTTTCACGGACGATAATGCCGGTGATCCGGGCGACGACATCCGCGCGGCTTTCGAGGTGCTGAACATTCAGCGTCGTGAGAACACTGATGCCGTTGTCCAGAAGCTCAAGGACGTCCTGATAGCGCTTCGCATGTCTGCTTCCCGGCGCGTTCGTGTGGGCGAGCTCGTCGACGAGAACGAGATGAGGATGCCGCGCAAGAATGGCGTCGAGATCCATCTCTTCGAGGAGGGTTCCGCGGTAGTCCAGGCGGTGCCGCGGGAGGACCGGCAGGCCTTGGACGAGAGCCTCTGTTTCTTTCCGACCATGACTCTCGACGATTCCGACGACAATGTCGATGCCTTTCGTCCTGGCGTCGTGCCCCGCTCGAAGCATGGCATACGTCTTGCCCACGCCTGCGCTCATTCCGAGAAACACTTTGAGACGGGGGCGCGTTAGCTCGGTGTCCTGGCGTGCAATATTTCTCAGGAGTGTGTCCGGGTTCGGACGGGTATGCTCGGGAGAGACCATGAAAACCTTGTGGTCGGTACGGGTTGTCCCACGATCGACGCAGTCGATGCGCAAAGGTACGTGAATCGGCTTTAAGAGACAATCCACTTTCCGGCAGCGAAGCGTGCAAAGGGTGGCTTATCGAAGGTGATACAAAGATCCGTCGATATCCATCAAAGAATCATCAAAAGTGTTCCCCCGCCCCCTTTCTTGCCTTTTCGGCGTCAATTCGATATACTCGAAGATGAGGGTCATCGTTTGATTTGTGAAACCGTTGCCGTAATCGCATGACAGATTTCCAGGCACTTCAATTGCTACGGGCAGCAGGAATTGTCGGTGCCCGACCCGCAGAGCGTACTTCGAACTTACTGCTGACGGTTCGTCGGGGGGAATCGATCATCGATGTCCCGATGCCCGAGTTCCGGGCGGGGCTGCAGGTTCGTGTCCGTGCGCTCGAAGACGAAAGGAAAGAAATCCTTAAGAATTCGTATGCGACGCGTGCCAGCACGACGTTTAGCGTCGGGGGCGGCACCCCGCTGACCATGCCGGCGTTCAAAAGCAACGAAAAGCTGACGAAGGAGGAACGGATCGACAAGACCCATCGCCTGATGGATGTCGACGCGGGGATGAAGAAGGAACGCGGGCTCCTCCTCGCCCTTGTGCACCTCCAGGTCCATGCGAAGGACCTTCTGCCGAAGCTCAAGCCCGCGCCAAAACCGGATCCGCGGGATTCGGCCCTCGCGCTCGAACACCGAAAGCAACTTTGGACCCGCGGCGTGAAGGCGGCAGCACTGTACTGTCTGCACGAAGGGCAGAAGCGCCAGGCCGATGACCAGGCGCTCTTGATGTTATGCAGAGAGTTTTTCGAGAAGTATACCATGGAAGACGACGCGGACTATTCCGCCGAACGACTGTTCGAGAATGTCCGGCAGGTGCGTCTCCTCGATTCCTATGAATAGCGTTTTCTCGGGTTTCCCCCCGATCCTTCCCTCCTCACCGATCAAGGACTCCTTCATGCGACTGTCCCCGGTTTTCCTTCTCGTCACGGGGTTCATCTCCGTCTTCCTCACGACCGTCGAAGCGCAGGAAAATGCAAAGCGCGACAAGGCTATCTTCGTTGCACCAAAAAATGAATTCTATGAGCAGATGGAACAGAAGGCCAACGCCTTCAAGAAGACGCGGGAAGCTGTTCACCGTGATCTCCGTGTCGATCTGAGTGCGAAGAAGTTCCCTCAGTCCATCGGCGCATTTACGACAAGCTGGCATACGCCGCCGGTCTCTCAAGGGCTCACCGGGACATGCTGGTGCTTCTCCACAACATCGTTCTTTGAATCGGAGATTCACCGGCTGAAAGGGATGGATGTGAAACTCTCGGAACTCTGGACGGTGTATTGGGAATATGTCGAGAAAGCCCGGGGGTACGTCCGGTCAGGCGGGACGACAGAATTTGGCGAAGGGTCGGAATCCAACGCCGTCATGCGTATCTGGAAGAAGTACGGTGTTGTTCCCGCGTCGGCATACTCCGGACTTCTGCCCGGGCAGTCAGTGCACGATCACCGGGCTTTGTTTTCTGAGTTGAACGGCTATCTGCAGGCCGTGAAAACTGCCAATGCCTGGAATGCGGATCAAGTCGTCGCGACCGTGCGCACCATTCTCGACAAATATCTGGGTGAGCCGCCGATGACGATCGTGGTCGACGGAAAACAACTTTCACCGAAGGAGTATCTGCACGATGTCCTGGGCATCGATCCTGATGATTATGTCGAAATCATGTCGCTCATGGAGAAGCCGTACTACGCGAAAGCGGAATATGAAGTTCCGGACAACTGGTGGCACAGTGCAGACTATGTTAATGTCCCTCTTGACGATTTCATGGGGATAATCAAGAAGGCCATTCGTGCGGGGTATACGCTTTCGCTCGGGGGGGACACGTCCGAACCCGGGTACGAAGGCCATTCCGGAGTCGCCATCATTCCCTCGTTCGATATCCCATCGGATTACATCGACGAGAATGCTCGCGAATTCCGGTTTGCCAACAGAACGACCACCGACGATCACGGAATCCATCTCGTCGGATATGCCACGGTCGACGGTAAGGATTGGTACCTGATCAAAGACTCGGGTTCGGGGTCCCGGAATAACAGTCACCCCGGCTACTACTTCTTCCAGGAAGACTACGTGAAGTTGAAAATGATGGGGTTCACGATCCACAAGGACATGGTGAAGGATATTCTGCGGAAGGTCGCTTCGGTCAATTCACTGGAGACGCAAACGTCAGACGGGCAATAACGATGGTGACATCAATCGTGCTGTTGAACATCGAACGCGGATCCGTCCAGCAAGTGGCGGAGAAACTGGCCGGATATCCGGGGATCAGCGAAGTGTATTCCGTGGGAGGCCGCTACGATCTTGTGGCCGTGATTCGCGTCAAGTCGAACGAAGACCTTGCGGAGTTGGTGACGAAACAGATCGCAACGATTGCAGGGATTCGACAGACAGAAACGCTCATCGCCTTTCGTGCGTACTCACGCCACGATCTCGAGGCGATGTTCTCCCTGGGGATGGAGTAGGGGGATAAAGGGGAGGTCCAGATTTGTTACGCGACTCTGTTGTGGGCGACGTGTGATTCAAATCCCTCTTCGTTCGTGGGCATCTCGGCGTGAATCGCCCGCATAACATCGTCAGTCCTGTGCACGAAGCGGAAGAAGGTGAGGAGTGCGACAACCACTCCAACATAAATGGAGACGCCGATAAGAATAGTCATGAAATCCCCCGGTTTTACTGAGTCTTCTTATCACAAGCTGCATGCCTGAAATCGCGTCCTATCCAGGCTTCAATTTCGTCGAAAGCACCTCGATATCGCTCCGCGGTTCTTGTAGATTCTACTTTTTTCGATTTGGCTTGTACTTTTGTCCAAAAGTTGTCACCCCATATGTGACCTTTCTCTTATCAGACGTCTCCGTCTCATGAAGCTCATCGGGCACCGGCACACACTCAACAGGCGGAATTGAATGTTCATTCTCCTCTGCGTATCATTACCCGAAGCAACTCCATGCTCTCCCCATCAAGTCAACTTGAAGAAAGGTTCTGCCATGATGCGTTTTCTCTCCTTCCTGATGATCGTCGTATTTTTGACATGCTCGACCGCGGCACTGTCACAGGATAAAACCACGGACAATAAGGCTACGACCACCACAGGAACTCAGACTCCCAAGGGTGCACCGGGCAGGATGTGCGGGAAATGCTGCTGCGGAATGAAGAATGACGCGAAAGCGATGAAGTGCACGAAAGCGGGAGCCAAGGGGATGAAGTGCGACTCGACGCCCGCGAAAGAAGCCAGCAAGGAAGCGAAGTAACACGTTGATCGGAGTGCAACGATGACCCGGCGGGATCGCACCATCCGCCGGGTCATTGTTTTTGTTGAACCTCTGAAGACTCCGCGCCGCCGTTCGGCGCAGACGGGAGGTTCTTGCCTTTCCTTGAGAGGCTTTCACGAAAGAAGCGGGCGGAAGAGAAGAGCAGCGGGACGGCGATGGCAGCGTAAACGGTTCCGAGATCGGCGCGGGGAATGCCAGGGATGTTCCGCAACGTGATGCCGAGCGTAATCATGAAGGCCATCACGAAGTAGGCCCGGGTGGACATCAGGGCGAAGAAGCAGGGACGCTCGCTCCCGAGCGCAATAATCCTCGCAATGTACCGATCGGCAACGGAGCGGAACATTACGACGAAGAGAACCACTCCCGCGAGGCTTGCAATGCTCTCCAGCATCACGATCCGGGAGGTTCCTTCGGCGAGCATGCCGTACCCCCGAACAGCAAGCATCGCTCCTGCACATGCCCACAGGCATCCGCCTGCCGCCAACAGAACTTTTTTTGAAGCGGCGGGCTTCCAACGGAGTACCCCCGATTGCCGTTCCTCGTTTGCCATGCGAGAGCCCGGGTGGGGGGACGTGGTCCCCCCCTTTGGAATTCGAACACTTCTCAATGCGTGGTTTCGCCCGTCGGCGTCATGAGGCCAGGCACGTACAGATGCGGGAGCTTCTGTTCGCGCATGGCGGCATCATAGGCGAAGGACGCCATGATGGTCGCACTCTGCTTCAGGTCGCTTTCGGAAGCGCGCTCGTACACATCGAAATTCGTATGATAGGTTCTGCCGTATTCGAGGGGATCCTGAATGAACTGAAATCCTGGAAGGCCGATCGCGTCAAACGAAAGATGATCCGTGCCGCCGGTGTTCGCCGCCGAGACGGTCGAGGCGCCCAGGTCCGCGAATGGCGTCAACCACGCCCGGAAGATCGGCCGAGCCTCTTCGTCTCCCTGGAGATAGATTCCCCTGAACCGGCCGCTCCCGTTGTCATCGTTGAAATACGCACAGAACTTGTCGTAGTCCGGTTTCGGCTTGAGCGGGCCTGAGGGGTTGAACGACTCCCCCTCGCGTTCGCCGAAATGTTGCGCAACATAGGCTTTGGATCCGAACAGTCCCTGTTCTTCACCGCCCCAGAGGGCGACCCGGATCGTCCGGCGCGGCTTGACGTCGAGCGCCGCGAGGATTCTTATCGCTTCCATCGCTGTCACGGCCCCGGTACCATTGTCGCATGCCCCGGTTCCCGGATGCCAGCTGTCGAGGTGCCCGCCGACCATCACAACTTCATCTTTGAGGTCGGTGCCCGGGATCTCGCCGATCACGTTCATGCCGGGGACCGGCTTGTCGGGCATATCCACGTCAAGCTCCATCTCGAGCTTGACGGGAATGTTCTGTTTCAGCAATCGGACGATGCGATTGTACTGTTCGCCGGCGAGGGACACCTGGGGGAGGATCTTCGGCGCATCCGCTTCATAGGCGCTGACTCTCCGCATCGGCGTCCCCGGAGTGGTTTCGGGTTGGGGAACACTCGCGGCGCCCGTCATGATGGTCCCACCGTCGCCCCGCGTCTCGTCGATGATCGCGTATGCCCGTTCCTGGATGCAAAACTCCAGTTTCTTGCCGGCGAGACGGGCTTCTTCACGGAAGTGTCTCATCATCGCCGTATCGGCGAATGGGCCGCCTCTCCTGCGGGCCGCGCCCGGAGCCGCATTGGCGAGTTTCAGCAGCGTTGAATCCGGGACGCGCGTCGCCATGGGATTGAAGTTCATCTCCATCGGCTTCACATCGGAGATGAACACGAAGGTCTTTCGAAGCTTTCCCTTGTATCTGGCGAAATCTGAGTCGGATTTGATATCGAGATAGACCGCCGGCCCTTGGACCGTTCCGTTTGTCCCGGGGGACCAGGCCTTTGCGACGCCGATAAGCGGTACGACTCTCGGCTCGATCATATGGGCGCTGAACCGTTTGATGCTCCACGGTTTTCCCGAGGGGGCGAACTCCTCCTCGTGCACGTTTTCGAGGTGCCAGGATTTGAGTTTGTTCATGACCCACGCGGCCGCAGCCTGGAATTCGGGCGACCAGGACAACCTCGCCCCGCAATAATCCGTGAGGCCTTCAAGGGTGGCTGCCGCCTCAGAGTGATTCATCTCTTCGGAACGGATTCGCGTCATCATCGCAGTGTCGACGGGTTCGACGGCATTCTGACTCAGCGCAAACCCGTTGCCCAGGAGAAAGAGGAACACCATAACAGTGCGTCGCATGAGCAACACGCTCCTACAATAGAGGGGGAGAGGATGGGAACTTTGTGATCGCTTCAATATACAAAAAGGAGAGGGAGGCGCAAGAGTGTCCATCCTTTCTCCGGCCACTCTTGTTTTTCTCCATCGTGCTTGCTATCCTGCGAAGCACACGACAGGAGGTCCCTCACGGTCATGCTCTCCCAGCTCTTCCGAAGAAAATCCCTGGACGCGATCCTCCATGAGGGTGACGCACCGGAGCACCAGCTGAAGCGTGCTCTTGGAGCCTTCGACGTGGTGATGCTCGGCATCGGCGCGATCATTGGTGCGGGGATTTTTGCCACGATCGGGACCGCGGCGGCAGGTGACGCCGCCCGCCCGGGCGCGGGTCCGGCCCTGATCCTGTCGTTCGTCGTCACGGGTATCGCCTGCGGGTTCGCAGCCTTGTGCTACGCGGAATTTGCGGCGATGGTGCCCATCTCCGGCAGCGCCTACACGTACTCGTACGGGACGCTTGGCGAGCTTGTGGCCTGGATCATCGGCTGGGATCTGATTATTGAGTACGCCGTCGGCAACGTTGCGGTGGCCATCAGCTGGACAAACTATTTCAAAACCCTTGTTGCGGGCTTTGGCGTGTCCATCCCGGATTGGATCTCGACCGACTATCGGACGGCCGCCAGAATTCCCGGGCTCCTGGAGAGCGCGCCGCACATTTTCGGCGTTCCGATCGTGTGCAATCTGGTTGCTTTCGGCATCGTCGCGCTTATCACGATCGTGCTGGTGATCGGGATTCAGGAGAGTGCCCGGGCAAACACGGCGATGGTGATCGTGAAGCTGATTGTCCTGACGTTTTTCGTCATCGTCGGGGCGACATACGTCAAGCCGGAAAACTGGAGGCCTTTTGCGCCGAACGGTTGGGCCGGAATTCAGGCAGGGGCCGCGATCGTGTTCTTCGCGTATATCGGATTCGACGCCGTGTCCACGGTCGCCGAGGAAGTGCGCAATCCGCGGAGGGATTTGCCGATCGGGATTGTCGGCTCGTTGATCGTCTGCACGTTGATCTACATCGTCGTCGCAGCGGTATTCACCGGCATCATCCCCTATGCGAGCCTCGTCAAAGTGCTCTCGACGCAACAGGCCGAGCCGCTCACCCTTGCTCTCCAGTATGCCAATATCGAGCGATGGGGGAACATCGCGGTCGGCATCGTCGCATTCGGTTCCGTGGTCGCGCACACGGCTGTGCTGCTGGTGTTTCAGCTCGGTCAGCCGAGGATTTTCTTTTCGATGGCTCGCGACGGTTTGCTTCCCAAGCAATTTGCGCGGGTGCATCCCCGGTTCCGGACGCCCCATGTCACGACCATCCTGACCGGCGTCGCCGTTGGTTTGACGGCGATGTTCACCAGCATCGACGAGATGGTCGACCTGACGAATATCGGCACGTTGTTCGCGTTCATTCTCGTCTGCATTGGCGTCATCCTGATGCGGAAGCGTGAGCCCGACCGACCCCGGGGTTTCAAGACGCCCTGGGTCCCGGTGGTGCCGATCCTTGGCATCGTCTCATGTCTGTATCTTGCCCTCGGTCTCCCGTCCATTACGTGGGCGCGGTTCGGGATATGGTTGGTCGTGGGGATGGTCGTCTACTTCTTTTACGGCTATTCACACAGCCATCTGCGGCGGTCTCCACTTGCTTAAGCGGCGACTTCATCATAAATTGTGATCCTTGAGGAGGGTGGGACCCGTACAACCGCACCCACCCATCCCCAAGCTCGCCAGAATTCATCTTCCGGGGTTTGACCGTGCCAATCTCCCCCGGTTCTCATATTCTCCAACTTCTCTGCAAAGGAAGTCCCATGAAGGCCTTTCTCCTTATCAGTGCGGTCCTGCTTTCGGCGTCAACATCGGTTGTCCTGGGACAGGTGTCGAAAGAGGATCAAGACCGTGAAAAGAAATTCCAGGAACGTTCTGCCGGGGCTCCCGCCGATACGGTGTTCGGGTGGAAACATGCGATGATTTCGGGGCTCAACCTCACGCAGATCTCGTTCAAGGATTGGGCGCAAGGAGGTGAAAATGCGCTCTCGTATGCGCTTTACCTGAACGGAAGTTCAACGCTCAACGAGGAATCGATAAACTGGGGGAACTCCTACAAGTTCACATTCGGTCAGACGCGGCTGGGGAGTCAGGGAATCCGCAAAACCGACGATGAGATTTATTTCGAATCGCTCCTGATCTATAAGCTCGGCGTGTATGTGAACCCGTACCTTTCGGCGACGCTCCGGACGCAATTCGCCGTTGGCTACACCTACGACAACGCAGGGAACGCCACGCCGGTGTCGAAATTCTTCGACCCCGGGTATGTCACACAGAGCGGCGGCGTAGCCTATCAGCCGGTGCCGGAAGTGAAGACCCGCATCGGTCTCAGTCTCCGCGAGATTTTTACCTCGGAGTTCAACCAGTACGCGAGCGAACACGGATCGAACACGGTCAGGAAAACACGGGTCGAAGGCGGAGTGGAGTGGGTAACGGAAGGATCGTTCGCGATCGCCGAGAATATGACGCTGGATTCGCGGGTCGAACTTTTTGATCCTTTCCGGTCTCTCGATCAGTTGTTCTTTCGGACCGACAATTTGATCACCGCGAAAGTCAACAAGTTCTTTTCTGCAAGCATTGGCGTTCAGATTCTCAATGACGTCAACGTCAGTCCGCGGACGCAGATCAAACAGGTATTCGCCTTTGGTTTCGCGTACAATATTTTGTAAATCGAGCAATGCATCCCATCAACTTTCGGAGAGTCACTCATGAGCCTGATGAAGGAATTCAGAGAATTTTCGATGCGGGGGAGCGTCGTCGATCTGGCCGTCGGTGTCATTATCGGGGCGGCGTTCGGCAAGATCGTCTCCTCACTGGTGAGCGACGTCCTCATGCCGCCGCTGGGATTGCTGATCGGAGGAATTGATTTTTCGAATCTCTCCTTCATATTGAAGGAAGCTTCGACCCCTGATGGGGGAGTGTTCCTCCGTTACGGAAAGTTCCTGCAGTCCGTTTTTGATTTTCTCATTGTGGCATGGGTGATCTTCATGGTGATCAAGGGGATCAACACGCTGAAACGGAAGCAGGCCCAGACTCCCGCGCCTCCCGCCCCTCCGCCGGCCGATATTGTGCTTCTCTCGGAGATCCGGGACATTTTGAAAACGCAGCGATGATCAATCTGGGGTCCACCGGCCTGTGATCATGAAAGGACTTGCGATGGTGAACGCAGCGAGGGTGCTTCCGGGAACTATGCTGTTCCTTGCGCTCGTGTTCTCCTCCTGCAGCACGGTCCCCCTGACGGGCCGGCAGCAGTTGAATCTCATCCCGGCGTCGCAGATGCTCTCGATGAGCGCGCAGGAATACGGGCAATTCATCAAAGGGAACAAAATCAGCGCGGATGCGGCGTCGACCGCTCTCGTCAGAAAGGTGGGGGAAAGGATTCAGCACGCGGTCGAAAAGTACATGGCGGAAAACAACCTTGCTTCACGTCTGCAGGGCTATCAATGGGAATTCAATCTCGTTGAGAGCAATGAGGTGAATGCATGGTGCATGCCGGGCGGGAAGGTCGTCGTCTACACCGGGATCCTGCCGCTCACCAAAGACGAGAGCGGACTCGCGGTTGTCCTCGGCCACGAAATTGCGCACGCCGTTGCCGAACATGGCAACGAACGGATGAGCCAGGCCCTCCTGGCGCAACTGGGCGGCGCGGCGCTGGATCAGGCGCTGGCGAACAAACCGGAACAGACGCGCCAGCTCTGGAACCTCGCGTTCGGTGTGGGCGTTCAGTACGGTGCCCTGCTGCCGTATAGCCGGACGCAGGAAAGCGAGGCGGATCACCTTGGACTCATCTTCATGGCGATGGCCGGCTACGATCCCAACGTCGCTGTCTCGTTCTGGGAGCGGATGTCTGCGATGGGAGGACAGAAACCGCCGGAGTTCCTAAGCACGCATCCATCCGATGAAACGCGCATCAAACAGATCAAGCAAGAGATCCCGGAAGCGCTTCGTTACTATGAGGCGAGACACTAGACTCGGCGCCATGCGACAATTTCTCGTCCATTTGCTGACGGCGTGGGTTCTTCTGATGCTCTCGCCCCCCGGGGGCCTTTTCGCCGGCCAAGGTCCCACCGCCCGCTTCACGATGGACTCCCTCGAGCGTTCCTGGGGCGATTGCTTGGGAAAACCGTGCGTGACGCTCCGGGTGCGCTATCCGCTGATCACGCAGTTGCAGCCGCCGCGGTTTCGCGATTCCCTCAACGCCTTCATTCAGGAGACACTCCTCGGGAAGTTCGATCCCCGCGGAGTCGCCCCGATTCTCTCGGCCGTGCTGGATACGCTTGCGGCTCAACACCGCACCCTGGCTCCGGAACAGGCCGGCATTCCTTGGCTTATCGAACGGACCATCGACATCATCGGTGATACGCTGGGAATTCTGACACTCGACGTGCAGGAATTCCGGAGCACGGGCGGCGCCCACCCGTTGACGATGCATTTATTGTCCATGATGGCACCGTCGACCATGAAGACGCTTTCGCTCGATGATCTTGTTTCCCAGGATCAAAAGGAGAAGCTCACCGCGGAAGCCGAGATATCTTTTCGCACGGCAAGACGAATCCCCCCGGGGGAGGACCTCACAAAGGCCGGATTCACGTTTCCCAACGGGAAATTCGCGCTCACGTTGAATGTCGGGCTCACGCGCGCCGGGATGGTCTTCCTCTACAATCCCTATGAGATCGCTCCGTACGTGTTTGGCCCCACCAGAATCGCCGTACCCTGGAAAGGACTCAGGGGTATTCTGTCCAGGAATGAACCCGGACGGTAAACCATGTCACCGGTGAATCTCGCGGAGAACAGTCTATGAAGATCGGATTTCTCGGTCTGGGCAACCTGGGCTTTGCCATGGCGAAGCGCTTGAAGGAGAAGGACGCTGACCTGACGGTCTGGAACCGAACGCCGGCGAAATCGGCGATGCTCGGGGTCCCGGTCGCGTTTTCTCCTGCCGAGCTACTTTCAGGTTCGGATGTGGTTTTTCTTAACTTGTTCGACAGCGCCGCCGTGGATCACGTGTTAACAATGCCCGACGGACTGTTGCAGGGCGACTGCGCGGGCAAAATCGTGATCGACACCACGACGAACCACCCTGCTCGCGTGGGGGAATTCCACCGGCTCCTGGAGGCGAAGAGCGGACGCTATCTTGAGGCTCCGGTACTGGGAAGCGTTGGACCTGCGTCGCAAGGGACGCTGACGATGGTTGCGTCGGGGAAACGCGAGGTCCTGGAGCAGGTGCGCCCGGCGGTTCAGCTGCTGTGCAAAGAGATCTTCTTTGTCGGAGGACCGGGTGTTGCGACGAGGATGAAACTCATTAACAATCTTGTCCTGGGTTCATTCATGGCGACACTTGCGGAGGCCGTGGCCGCAGGAAAAAAGGCGGGGATCGATCCTGAAGCAGTCCTCACGATTCTCGCGGCAGGCGCCGGAAACTCGACGGTTCTCCAGGCAAAGAGGGCCAAGCTACTCCAGGGAGATTTCTCTCCTCAATTTTCCGTCTCCGCGATTCTGAAGGATCTCACCTATCTGACCGACCTGTTCTCTGCAATCGGGATCGATTCCGCGAACCTCGGATTGTTGCGCGAACGTTACCAGAATGCGATCGACCTTGGCCTTGCGAATGACGATTTTTCAGCAGTCTATCGCGTTTACCAGGAATCTCCGTAGCACAACAAGAGGCGTTTTCCCTCGAATTTTCTCCGTCGAACGCGAATCCCTCGGATTTTCCTCGATTCTGTCATTCCTCCCGCTCCGAACAATTTCCTTACATTGCCGTACAATATTTCTTCCTCAACGACGTCTTCCATGACAGATGGAACAACAACTCACGCCCGTGCGGCCGGCAGGTGATGCGTATGATCTCCTCCAGGTGGCGCACAGGGAACGTCCGAGATTACTTGCATTCGTCAGGCGTCAAGTCGACAACAGCGCCGATGCCGAGGACATCCTCCAGGATGTGTTCTTCCGGCTTGTGAGTGCCTCGACGCTGGCCGAACCGATAGAGCAGGTGACTGCGTGGCTGTTCCGTGTCACCAGAAATCGGATCATCGACTGGTATCGCGGGCGAAAGGCGTCGACGTCGCTGGATGTCGATTCGGGGGATCACAACCTCATCGAAGAGTTGCTGGTGGATCCGTCGCAGGATCCCGCTTCCGAATCCATGCGTTCCATGATGTGGGAAAAGGTGAACGAGGCCCTGGAAGAGTTGCCCGAGCAACAACGCATGGTGTTCGTAGCCCACGAGCTTGAAGGCAAGAGTTTCAAGGAGATTGAAGCCGAGACAGGTGTCTCCATCAATACACTGCTCTCGCGAAAGCGGTACGCGATACTGTTTCTGCGCGAGCGCTTACAGGAACTGTACGATGAAATCACACAAGAATAGGAGAGTCCGATGATAAAGCATCGAAGGCACCGGATTATGTTGATCGTCGCGGGACTTGTTGCCGGGGTGTTTGGTCTCAGTGCACTCGTCATGGTTCTCTGGAACCTGATCATTCCCCAGGTGTTCGGAGTCGCGGCGGTTTCATACTGGCAGGCGATGGGATTGTTTGTCCTCGCGCATCTTCTGGTCAAAAGCGGCCCACCGCACCATTTCATCCGCGGGATGAAGCATGAACGCTGGCGAAGGATGATGGATGAACAGATCTACCGCATGTCGCCTGAACAACGGAAGGCATTTTTCAGCGACTGGGAAAATCGTCTGCGTCATTTTGGGACGAAGAGTGAACCCACGTCGACGTCTCTGTAAGAGACGTTTTTCGGTCCGGACGGAATTCAATAGGTCCTTTTGAGTGTTATAATTGCCAGGCATCATCTCTTTTTATGCATGTGGAGGTCGCTGGAACGATGAAGATTGGTTGGATCATGGTATCCCTGATAGCCATATCCCTCGGCGGAGCGGCGGCCGTCCCTCCCCAGGGTTCGGGTCGGCAACTGTCGCTCGACGACGCAATACAGCTCGGGCTGGACAATAGCAAAGCGCTGAATGCTTCCGAAATGAGCGTGCAATTCGCTGATGCCAAAGCGAGTGAGATCAATGCTGCGCGATTGCCCTCATTGAAGTTCAACGGTAGCTACACCAGGATGAGCGATATTACGCCGTTCGCCATCACGGTACCGATCCCGGGACTGGTGCCGAACACGTTTGTCATCTCTCCGACGATCTTGAACAATTACAGTTACCGGGCCAGTATTTCCGCGCCGATCTTCACCGGATTCAAACTTGAAAACAGCGTTGCCGCGGCGAACCTCGCAGTGGAAGCCGCCCAATCTGATTTGACGAAAGACCGATCAGAGGTCGTGTATGCGGTGAAGAGCGCCTATTGGGGATTGTACAAAGCGAACGAGGTCAAGAAGGTTGTCGATGAAAACGTCGCGCTGATGGAAGCCCATCTGAAAGACGCCCAGAACCTCGTGGATCAGGGACTATTGACAACGAACGATCTTCTCAAGATCGAGGTTCAACTTTCCAACACCCGGTTGCTCCAGATTGACGCGACAAATGGCGTCAAACTCGCGCAGGTCAATCTGAATAATCTTCTCGGGTTGCCGTTGGCCACGCTGACAGAGATCACGACGACGATCCATCACGATCCCGGGGTTCTGCAGGATTGGTCGTCGCTCGTGGAGAAGGCCCTTGGACAGCGCCCCGATTTGCATGCGATGGATTTGCGCGTCAAGGCGGGCGAGGCGAATGTCGGCGCCGCCCGTGGGGCCTGGTGGCCACAGATTTCAGTGTTCGGCGACTACGTGAATGCCCGGCCAAACCCGAGGGTGGTGCCGGCGCAGGACATCTACAAAGACACGTGGGACTTCGGTGTTCAGGTGTCGCTCGATGTCTGGAACTGGGGCATAGCGGCCCACCAGACCGCCCAGGCGGAAGCGCAGCTTGCCCAGACCAAGGACGCGGAGGGTTCGCTCCGGGACGCTGTGGCGCTCGAAGTGACCCAGGATTACCTGTCGCTTCAGCAGGCAAAAGAGAAGATCGTTGTCGCGCAACAGACGATCGGTCAGGCAGAGGAAAATTCACGCATCACCAACGACAAATTCAAGGAAGGGCTTGCGTTGACGACCGACGTGCTCGACGCCGACGTCGCCCTTCTGCAGGCAAAAACGAATTACACGCAGAGTCTGGTCGATTATGAACTTGCGGAAGGAAGACTCGAAAAATCCCTGGGAGAAGATGGGCGATGACACAGGAACGCATGAATGCCGAGAATTTGCCCCCGGTCAACAAGGTGAAACTCACGATCATTGTCGGCAGTGTCATTGTGGTGATGGTCGCATTGCTGTTTTACAATAAGAGTACGCGCGCGGCGCAGACGCCGGACAATACCATGCTTCGTCAGGTCCCGGTGACAGTGGCCACGGCGCACTTTCGGCGAATCAGCGAAGCGTTGTCCCTCGTCGGGACTCTGTGGGCCAACAACGATGTCAATGTCACATCCGAAACCACCGGCCGGATCACCGGCGTGGAGGCGCAGGTCGGGAGTTTCGTCCACGCCGGCGATGTACTCGTTCGCGTCGACGACGAACTTAAGCAGGCCAATCTTTCGACTGCCGAGGTTTCGTTCGAAAAGGCGAAAAAAGACTGGGAGCGCTACCAGGTGCTCTTCGGGAAGAAATCGATCACCGCGACGCAGTATGACCAGGCGCGGCTCGCCGACAAAAGCGCAGAAGCACAGTACATCATCGCCCGCCGACAGTTGAACGATACGCGAATCAAGTCTCCGATTTCCGGCTACGTTACCGCGCGTCCCGTCGATGTCGGGACGACTCTCCAGATGGGGACGCTGGTTGCCAATGTCGTGGACATCGCGAGCTTCAAAGTCCGTCTGAACGTCGCCGAGCAGGATGCATTCAAGCTCAAGGTCGGAGAGAAGGTCGACGTTACCACGGAAGTGTATCCCGGCGTCGAGTTTGCCGGTCGAATCTCCAGCATCTCGGCAAAGGGGGACGATGCACACACCTATCCCATCGAAATCGTTCTCCCTAATTCCTCCACCCATCCGTTGAAAGCGGGGATGTTCGGACGCGTCGCCTTTACGGGTCTCAGCGGAAAGCGCACGGTCGCCGTCCCCCGGCAATCGCTCATCGGAAGCGTCAGGGACCCCCAGGTATTTGTCGTCCGTGACGGCAGAGCCTATCTTCGATCGGTGGTCATCGGGACCGCAAGCGCCGACACGCTCGGTATTCAGACAGGGCTGAACGACGGCGACGTCGTGGTCGTGAATGGCCAGAACAATCTTCGCGACAGCAGTGCTGTTGCAGTCATCCAGTAGCAGGAGAGGAAGAGGATTGGCGCATGACAGTCACAGAATTATCGATTAAACGTCCTACCCTGGTCGTGGTCTTTTTCGCCGCGATCGGCGTCCTTGGGTTGTACGGATACTTCCAGCTTGCCTATGAGCTGTTGCCGAAGATCTCCCCGCCGATGATCACGGTGACCACGGCGTATCCCGGCGCTTCGCCGACGGAAGTGGAGAACAGTGTCACGAAGCCGATTGAAGATGCGTTGTACGGGCTGGAAAAAATTTCGGCCGTCCGGTCGACTTCGTCGGAAGGGCTTTCCAATATCCAGGTGGAGTTCGATCAGTCCGCGAGCGTGGACTTTTCGCTGCAGGAAGCCCAGCGCAGGGTCAACCAGATCGTGGCGACCCTGCCCCACGATATCAAGGCGCCGGTCATCTCGAAGATCGCTCTGGATGACATCCCGGTCCTGCGGGTCAGCGTGACCAGCAACATGCCCTCGCGGGATTTCTACCAATACCTCAAGGATCACGTTCAGCCGAGACTCTCGAAGATCGCAGGGGTGGGACAGGTGGTTCTTGTCGGCGGCGACCAGCGTGAAATTCGGATCAACCTTGACGAAGAGAAACTCCGCTCGTACGGTCAATCCATCACGAAAGTCACCCAGGCGATCAAGAATGCCAATCTGGATTTCCCGACGGGGAACATCAAGGAGCAGGAGACCCAGTATGTGGTCCGCGTTGCGGGGAAGTTCTCTTCGGTGGATGAACTCAGGAATCTCGTGGTTGCACGGTCGAAAGACGGTGGGAACATTCGCCTGCGGGATGTCGCGGAGGTGGAAGACGGCGTGGCAGACATGGTCACCACAAACCGGATCAACGGGAAAACCTCCGTGGGCATATTGATCCAGAAGCAGTCGGATGCGAATGCCGTCGATGTGAGCAGGGACGTCCGGGCGGAAATGAATCGCATCGAGGCGGACGAGAAGGACCTTGCCCTCCGGTTCGACATCGGGCAGGACGGCTCGCTGTTCACGATCGACGCCGCGGACGCGGTGAAACACGATCTGGTCGTCGCGATCCTTCTTGTTGCGGCCGTCATGTTTCTGTTCCTGCACAGCATTCGCAATTCGCTGATCGTCATGGTGGCCATCCCGACGTCGCTGGTGTCGACGTTTCTGATCATGTGGATTCTCGGGTTCACCCTGAACCTGATGACGCTTCTCGCGCTGTCGCTCGTGATCGGCATTCTGGTCGACGATTCCATCGTCGTCCTCGAGAATATTTATCATCACCTGGAGAAAGGGGAGGGGCAGCGGGAAGCGGCGCTCAACGGCCGGAACGAGATCGGGTTCGCGGCGCTCTCAATTACGCTAGTGGACGTCGTGGTCTTCGTGCCGCTCTCGGCGACATCCGGTCTCATCGGCAACATCATGCGGGAATTCGCGCTCGTCGTCGTCGCCTCGACCCTGACGAGTCTGCTGGTTTCCTTCACGGTCACGCCGATGCTCGCCTCACGGTTCTCAAAGATCGAGCGCATGACGCGGGGGACATTGCTGGGCAGGTTCGCCGTCTGGTTCGAAGCCCAGTTCCGGAGGCTGACGCAGTACTATCTTTTGCTGCTTGAATGGGCGCTGCAGAACAGGGGGAAAGTGGTCGCGGCGTCGGTTGCGGCGTTCGTCTTTGCCCTCGCGCTCCCGCCGCTCGGATTCATCGGGAACGAGTTCATCACCCAGGCCGACCGCGGGGAGTTCACGGTCACCATCGAAAATCCTCCCGGCTCGACCATCGAGTATACGAACCGGATTTCGCAAAAGGTGGAGTCCATTGTCTCGGCGATGCCCGAGGTGAAAAAGGTCTTTACGAACGTCGGTGTTTCCAGCGAAGGGCTCCTCGGTCAGACGTCAAACAACTCCGCCGAATTGAACGTCACTCTCGTCCCTGCGGCCGACCGAAGGAGGACAACCGATCAGGTGGGCGAAGCCATCAAGAACGCGGTTGCCGCCATTCCCGGGGCGAAGGTGAGGGTCAATCCGATCGGGATCTTCGGCACCGCGAACCAGACGCCGATCCAGATCGTCGTGGGTGGCACGGATATGGACGCCATCACCCAGTCGGCGCAGACCGTTTCGGATGTTCTCGCAAAAATTCCGGGGACGGCCGATATTCGGCTTTCGACGGAACTGGGCAAACCCGAGACGCGCGTCGAAATCGATCGCCAGAAGCTCGCCGACCTCGGGTTGAACGTCAACGATGTGGGTTCGGCGCTCCGCGTAGCGCTCTCCGGGGATGACGACTCGAAATTCCGTGATGGACCGAACGAGTATCCGATCCGCATCCAGCTGGACAAATTCGACCGGTCGAGCATTCAAGACCTCAATACGCTCGCCTTCATGAACAACCGGAATGAATTAATCGAGCTTCAGCAGTTCGCCACGGTCTATCAGACGACAGGCCCGACACAGCTGCAGCGCGAAGACAGAAATTCTGCCGTGACGGTATTCTCCCAGGTGATCGGCCGGCCGAGTGGCACCGTTGTCCAGGACTTCCGCAAAGCGATTGCGGGTAAACTCGCTCCGGGGACGTCCTTGACGTACCTTGGCGACGAAAAGAACCGGGCAGAGGGGTTCGGGAGTCTGGGACTGGCTCTTGCCGCTGCGGTGCTCTTTGTCTATATGATCATGGTCGCGCTGTATGATTCGTACGTCTACCCCTTCGTCGTGCTGTTTTCCATTCCGGTGGCCATGGTGGGAGCCATGCTTGCCCTCGCGATGACGGGCAAATCGTTGAGCATCTTCTCGATTCTCGGGATTATCATGCTGGTGGGACTCGTGGCGAAAAACGCGATCCTTCTGGTCGATCGGACAAACGAGATGAAGCGTCAGGGGATGGAGACGGGGGAGGCGTTGATGGAGGCCGCGGAAAGCAGGATTCGTCCGATCTTTATGACGACGTTGGCGATGGTGATCGGGATGTTGCCGATCGCCCTTTCGGTGAGTGCCGGCGCGGAATGGAAGAGCGGTCTGGCGTGGGCGCTCGTCGGTGGACTGTCGAGTTCGATGCTCCTGACCCTCGTCCTGGTGCCGGTGATTTACACCAAGGTTGACGAATGGAAGGAATCCGTCCCCGCGCTTTTTGCGCGCCCATCGGCGTTTCTCCGACGGCTCGCCGGCAGGCGTGGGGCGGCAGAACCGGCAGCGATTCCTGTGGCGCGGTACGGCGATGCCGGGAAGGAATGAGACGTGTGAATCGAACGCTGTCCATCGGGCGCCGTCACAGTGCGGCGCCCGGTGGCGTCAGGATTTCTCGTGGGGCTTCTTTTCGTTTGCCGACCATGCCAGCAGGAATCCCACCCCCGCGCCATAGAGCGTGCTGATATACGGATTGGAACTGATCGGACAGGTTCCGGAAGCACATCCGATGAAATAGTAATAGAGGAATCCGCCTCCCGCGCCAAGGAGCGGGAAGAACAGCCGCCGGTATTTCCTGAAGTGCCTCATCATTTCCCTTCATCCACAAGATTGTTCAACAGGCGAAGCAGCTCTCCGGCTTGCGCCGGCTCCAGGTCCTCCTCCCGAAGAAGATCGTCGAGCGTTCCCCACGCGGGCTCGCCGCATACCAGGCAGGGAAGACCGTGCCGGATCAGCAGTGTTGTTGCACCGGGGATCTTCAGAAGATCCTCGATCGTGATGTTACGGTCGATAGGCATCCGTCTCGTCCCGCCACCGATCATTGATCCACCGTTCAATGTACCCCCGAGCTGCGTTGACAATCAGATCGCTCATGCATTCGTCGGAGAACTTCGCGCAAAGGTCAACAGCAAGAAGTTGCGCGCTGCGTCTGTCGGGCGCATTGCGGAGGACATCCCGCGCCCGCTCACAGAACTCTTCCACCAAGTTGTCCTGGCGATTCTGGACCGGCGAGTCGCCTTCACCATCGAGCATTTCCATGTTCCCTTCAGCCCCGTTGACTTAGTGGCTGGCGGGTTGTGGGTCCTTCTTGCCGGTGGTCGAAATCCCGAAGAGGAGGTACAGAGGGCAGATTCCTACGGCACTGGTCAGCAGGAATACGACCGCGACAATTCCGAGCACCCAGGCAAAGGGGCCTGAAAGCGTGTCAGTAAGGAGCAGAACAACGATGGCCAGCGCGGCGACGACACGCAGCACCTTGTCGACAGTTCCGATGTTTTTTTTCATTGGGGTTCCTCTGTTGTTGGTCCGGAGTATTCCGGTGTGTACCGTTGGATGCACCGGAACAGAGGAACGGGTCGTTTACTTATGCGAGACAGTTCGGCGGGATTTCTTTGCGCTTGGGGGCGATGCCGCTTTGACCCGAATGATCTTCATGAGGCGCAGATGAACCGCCTGGGGAACGCGATCGGCCGCAGGCTCTGTTCGGTACAGACTGACCGTTTTCTTGAGAGAATCGAGGTAGGACTGACAATCGGGGCACTCCTCGATGTGGCGACGAATCGCCCTGCACTCCGGGGAGTCGACCGATTGGTCAAGATTGTCGCAGATGAACTGATAGGCTTCCTTGCATCGCATGGTTACTGCCCTCCCCGTGTTCTCATGTACGGATCCAGCTCATTGCGGAGAAATGCGCGTGCGCGCCGGAGTCGTGATTTGGCCGCCTCCACCGAAATGGTGAGGATCTTCGCGGTATCTTCGGTGGAATTGCCTTCGACATCCCTCAACACGAACACGGCCCTGTACAGATCCGGAAGTTTCCGGATCGCGTCGTCGAGCACCGAGCGCAACTCCTTCTTCAACATGAGTTCCGCAGGGGTCTCATCCCAGCGCGCCACCCGTCTTGCGAATCTTCCCTCGCTGTCGGTCGAGGGGTTGTCAAGCTCCTCGAGGGAATCTTCCAGTTCATCCAGCTTCCGCTTGCGCCGCTTCATCAGGCAATTGTTCGTGACGATCGTGTAGAGCCACGTGCTGAACTTCGATTTACCATCGAAGGTGCGAAGCTTGCGGAACACGTTGATGAACGTATCCTGAAGGACCTCCTCCGCCCGGCCGGGATCCCTGCACAGTTTGAGCGAGAATCGATAGACCGTTTCTTCGTAGCGTTTCACCAATTCGGTGAAGGCGGCATGGTCTCCGCCTGCGGCGGAACGGATGAGTTGATCTTCAGCAATGGCGGAGACGTTGGAAGTCTTCACGGATAGGATGCACCCAGGATAGTATGAGAGTCAGAAGCGTTGAAAAATAGGGATTCTTGGACGGTTGTGCAAGGGAGCCGAGAATTTGTGATCCATTGACGTTATTCCCAATGATCGCTATCTTTGCATGGCAGGAAGAAGGGATATGATGAGTGAACCGGATGCGAAGAGCCGTGCCGCGAGTGTCCTGGGAGAGCTTTTTGCCGAGCTGACCCGTCGGAAACGCTTGAAGGATCTTCTTGACCGATCTCTCACGACCTACGGCAAAGACGATCTCGTTCGGACGCTGGCCGACAAATTGGAGGAACACCTTGCGACCATCGCACCTCCGGTCGCACGGGAAAAAATTGCCCCGCCCATGATGGTGGAGCCCGTTCCCCCCATCCCCGTGCCCGCGATTGCGCGACCGATACCGGAGACACCGACGCTTCCGACCCGGACGCCGGAAGAAGTTCCAATGTCTACCCACATTCCTGCACCCCCGGTCGTCACGCCCGGCCCCTTCACCCGTCAGGCGGCGACCGTGACTCCTGACCGCTTTGACGCGCAAGAGGAGCATAAAGTGATTTCCCGTCATTTCGTTGTGTCGAAGCAAACGTTCGAGGTCCCCGAATCCGGAGCCTTTTACTGTCATGGCATCGCATGCGTGCCCCGTGACGACCAGGCTTCGGCCAAGCCGTTCGTTCTCGAAGAAAAAGGAATCGACGGACAACATCTTGCCTTCGCGTGGGATTTCAGCAACCTTCGGTTCTACCTCAGTCTCATGCGGGAGGAAAGTGCGGCGCTGGGGCGGGGTGGGGTCCTTCTCCTTCCCAAACAGGATTCCATCCGATTGCGAGGAGTCCACGAGTCGATCATCAACGATCTTCGATTACACGGCAATGTTCTTCCCTTCGAGTTCGGAAGTGTTGTCAAAGGCTGGGTCGATGTCCAGCAGAAGCTTGCGGCGGTCATTCCGCGGGCGCGCCCGGCGCTGGAGAAACTCGAAAAGACCCGGCATTGGATCCTCACGGTCTCCGGACAGGATATGCGCTTTGCCGACCTGCAGCAGAACCCGACGCTGGAAAAGCGGCGCGAGCTCGACCGGCATCGGTCAAGTTTCACGTCGGCGGGAGTCGGAGGGAAGCACCTGGATCTTCGCGATCTGGAGAGGGTGTTGAACAAGCAGCGGAGGATCGCGGAAGGAATTCACAAGGAACTGAGCGCAGTTGCCGACAAGACGGAAGTCCAGGCGATCGTCTCTCTGCAAAGCGGTGCGTCGGAAGGGTGGAAGCTCATCCTGCGTGCGACCTACGATGTATCACCGACAATGATTACCCGGTTTCACCGAATGGTCACAGACATTCAGTACGAACATCTTCTGCTCGAATTGATGATCGTCCTCACCGGCGACGTGCAATCGATCGCGCTGTTCGAAGGGTCCTGAGGGTGGTCGTCAGGGTAAGTCGGCATTGACGTCCACCACCTCCAGGTCCTGATCGATTGTCACGTGCAATTGATTGGGCCGGCAGCAGATCTGGCAATCTTCGATGAGGTCCTGCACTGTGCCTTCGGACGGATCCACCGTGATCGCATTCACCTGAAGGCAATATGCGCACACAAATGTCGCCTCGAGTTCCATCGCCGTTCCTTTCCGCCTCCGTATTGTGACGGTACGAACTCTTCGGTTTGCGTTCAACACCCCTCCTTCCCCAATCTTTCTTCAAGGGCGGGAAATTCGTATATTTAAGAAAGCGTGTTGCAGGTTTCTTTGGGGGGGTGCTTCCCGGAAGGGCAATCTGGCATGGATGGAAAAAACATCCTGATGGTGGTTGAGATCTTTTCGGCTTTGCTTCCCGTTCTCTATGGCATCGGTGTCGTGTTGTACGGTCTCGCTTTTTTCCGGCCGTCAGCAAAAACCGGGCGCCTGCAATCGCCGTTTCTCATCACTCTGCTCGTTCTGCACGTCGCCTACCTCGCCCTCAGAGTTGTGGCATTCGATCATCCTCCGATCACAAACGTGTTCGAAGTCATGACGCTCATGGCCGCGGCGATTATTACGGCCTACAAGTATATTGAGTGGCGGACGGCAACAAAGAGCACGGGGTTCTTTATCCTTCTGCTCGCTCTGGCATTCCAGACGGCTTCATCTCTTTTCATCCGGAATGCGGTGCAGATCCCCGACTATCTTCACAGTCTCGTTCTCGGTTTCCACGTGGCGTCGGCCCTCCTCGGATACACGGCGATTTCCCTCTCCGCGGTCTACGGGCTCCTCTACCTTCTCCTCTATCATGAAATCAAGTCGACGCGGTTCGGCGTCATCTATAACCGACTTCCGAACCTCGAGACCCTCGAGATCATGAGCCACAAGGCGGAGGTATTCGGTTTCGTCAGTCTGACGGTCGCGATCGGGATCGGACTGCTGTGGTTGCCCAGGGTGTTTAAAGAGTTCTCCTATCTTGATCCGAAGCTTGTTGGCACCATCGGGATATGGTTCCTCTACGCGGTGGGCTTGGCGGCGCGAAGAACCTTCGGGTTGCAGGGAAGAAAGATGATGGTCCTGTCGTTGATTGCCTTCGGATGTGTCTTCCTCTCGATGACGGTGATCAATCTCTGGCTGAGCGGCTTCCATAGTTTCCATTGAGAGGGCCGGGCCCGCGTCATGAATCTCGTTTCTATCGGCATCAGTCATAAGACAGCCGGCGTTGAAGTCCGGGAGCGGATGTGGCTCTCCGAGGACGAGATGCGCCGTGCCGTGGCGGCGTTGAAAGAGCGTTTCTTCAGCGAAGTGATGCTGGTCTCCACGTGCAACCGCACAGAAGTCTACGGACTGAACGGCGCAGCGGGAATCCAGGAACAGGAATTGAAAGAGTTTCTGATCGGGTTCAAAGGCGCCGCCGAGGTGGTCCGGCCGGAACATTTTTACGGGTCGAGGGCGGAGGATGCCGTCCAGCACCTGTTCAACGTGGCGACCGGGGCGGACTCGCTGATCATCGGCGACATCCAGATCCTCAATCAGGTGAAGGAAGCGTTTGGTCTCGCGCGGGAAGCGAACGCGCTTGGGCCGGTGATGAACCGCCTGATGCAGGCGACCCTCCATGTCGCGAAACGCGCGCGCACCGAGACGGCCATCTGCGAGGGCGCGGTTTCCGTCAGCTATGCGGCCGTCGAGCTTGCAAGCAAGATCTTCGCCGATCTGTCGAAGAAATCCGCGCTGCTGATCGGTGCGGGAGAAACCGGTGAGCTGACGATGAAGCATCTTGTCGGCAAGGGGATCGGCAAGGTCTATCTCGCGAACCGCACCCGGGAGAAGGCGGAGTCCCTCACCCGCGAGCTCGGCGGGAGCGTCGTCGATTACGACAACCTGGTCGACACGTTGGGCGTGGTCGACATCGTCATCACGTCGGTCAACAGTCCAAGCTACGTCGTCCTTCCCATGCACGTGCACAAGGTCATGAAGCAACGGGCGAACAACCCGCTGTTCCTGATCGACATTGGCGTTCCCCGGAATGTCGATCCGGCGTCACGCAAAATCGAAAATGTCTTTCTCTACGATATCGACGCCCTCAGCTCGATCGTGGATCGAAATCTGGACCACCGGAAAGCCGAACTGCCCGCCGTTGATGCGATTGTCCGGGAAGAACTGACGGAGTTTTCGCACTGGGTGGAGTCGCTGTCTGTCGGTCCGACCATCCAGGAATTCCGGGCCTCGCTCGAGTCCATCCGACAGGAAGAAGTGGAGAAGAACATCAACCGGTTCAAACAGGAGGACCGGGAACTCGTCGACCTGGTTACCCGCCGCATCGTCAACAAGATTCTGCATATGCCGACGACCGTCCTCAAGGAATCGAGCACGGATGGAGAGCAGGACACGATTGCGCGGGTGAAAGCGCTTCGGGAGTTGTTCGGCATCGGGAACGAAAGGAAGGACCCCGATGCAGGGTAAGGGACTCCGCATCGGAAGTCGCGGGAGCGATCTCGCCCTCTGGCAGGCGAACTGGGTCAAAGGCGAGCTTGAGCGCCTGCGGCCGGGACGGAACGTCTCGATCACCATCATCAAGACGACGGGCGACAAGGTCCTGGACGCTCCGCTTTCAAAGATCGGGGACAAGGGTCTGTTTACCCGCGAGATTGAGAGTGCGCTTCTCCGGGGGGAGATTGATCTGGCGGTCCACAGCCTGAAGGATCTGCCGACGGAACTGCCTGCCGGGTTGAAGCTCGGCGCGATCACCGAGCGCGAAGACCCGCGCGACGTTTTTCTCCCGCATCCCTCAAATCCGATCCGGACATTGCTTGCCCAGGCGCATGGCGCGACCATCGCCACCGGCAGTCTCCGGCGGCGATGCCAGCTGCAGGCGCTCCGCCCGGATTTTCACATCGTGGAAATCAGGGGAAACCTGGCGACGCGATTGCGGAAGCTTGAGGCGTCGGAGTGGCAAGGCATGATCCTGGCACGTGCGGGAGTCGTCCGCCTCGGTTGGGAATCCCGGATCGGCGACGTCATCGCGGCAAATGTGATTCTTCCCGCGGTGGGTCAGGGCGCACTGGGAATCGAAATCCGGAAGGACGATCCGGAGGTGTGGGACCAGGTTGCTCCGCTGACGCACGAACCGACCCGCGCGGCCGCTCTAGCGGAGCGAAGTCTCCTCCGACGACTTGAAGGAGGCTGTCAAATCCCCGTCGGAACGTTCGCTCGCATCTCGCCGGGACAGGGGAAGACGACCCTCGTGATGGATGCCATGGTCGGATCACTCGACGGCACCCATGTGATCCGCGGCCATGCCGAGGGGTTGGCAACGGAAGCAGAGCAACTCGGTCGGAGGCTGGCGGAAACGCTCCTCCTCGACGGGGCTGATGCAATTCTCGCTGCAATTCGCGGGACGGAGACCAATGCCCTCGACGCTTAAAGGGAAGTCCGTCCTGATTACCCGTCGCAGGGAACAGGCAGGGGAATTGCGGGACGGGCTGGTGTCGCTGGGTGCCCGCGTCGTTTTCCTCCCGACGATCGAGGTGGTTCCCCCGGAATCCTGGGAGGAATGCGATCGTGTGCTGTCACGGCTCCAGGATTTTGACCTCATCGTTTTCGCCAGCGTGAATGCGGTGACGTTTTTCCTTCATCGGTGCGTCGGTCTCGGGATCACTCCGGAAACCCTTGCACGGTGTGAACTGGCGGTCGTCGGCAAACGGACCGGATTCGAGCTCGAGCGACTGAAGCTTGCGCCACAACATCTTCCGGAGGAATATTCCGCAGTTTCATTGGTCGCGCATTTCGCGAAGATCGGGGTGCGCGGGAAACGGATTCTGATTCCGCGGGGAAATCTGGGAAAGGATGAGCTGGCGAACGGGCTGATCGGGCTCGGCGCCTCCGTCGTCTGTGTGACAGTGTACCGGACGATCGCACCTGACGTTTCCGGTGCGGAAGACGTCCTTCGCGAATTGACGCTCGGGTCCATCGACATTGTCACGTTCGCCAGCCCATCGGCGGTGAACAATTTCGTTGCGATACTTCACGCCGGGGACCTTCGCACACTCAGCGCGAAATTCCGCATTGCGGTCATCGGCCCGACGACCGCCGATGCAGTGCGAACACTCGGTGCCGAGCCGGAGATCATCGCATCGGAATCTTCCGCGCGGGGTCTCACCAACGCCATCGCTTCCTTCTACACTACGCACTCATGAACGATCTCTTCCTTCGCGCCTGCAAGAGGCAGAACGTCAGTACGACACCGGTCTGGATCATGCGTCAGGCAGGACGCTATCTCCCGGAGTACCGCGCAATCCGGGCAAAGGCGGACTTTCTCACGATGTGCCGAACACCCGAGCTTGCCGCGGAGGTGACGCTCCAGCCGGTGAATCTTATCGGCGTCGACGCCGCGATTATTTTCTCGGACATCCTCGTGGTACCCGCCGCGATGGGGCTTCCTTTTGAGATGGAAGAATCCGTGGGGCCCCGCTTTCGCGCTCCGATCCGGACGCGGGCGGATGTGGAGGCCCTGCAGGTTCCGGACCCGTCCCGCGCCTTGCGGTTCGTGCTTGACGCCATTGAACTCACGAAGCGGTCCCTCAGAGAGAAGGTTCCCCTGATCGGGTTTTCCGGCGCGCCCTGGACCCTCGCAACGTACATGGTCGAGGGCGGGGGGAGCAGAGAGTACCAGCACATCAATCGGATGATGCTCGACGATCCCGAGACGTTCGGAATGCTGATCGACAAGCTGACACTGTCCGTGCAATTGTATCTGGAAGCACAGCTCGCCGCGGGCGCCGATGCCGTGCAGATCTTCGATACCTGGGCCGGTGTTCTTCCGCCGGACCATTTCAAGAAATGGTCGCTCGACCCGATCGAGCGCATCGTGTCTCGTCTCCATCGCGACGGACAGCCGGTGATTGTCTTCTGCAAAGGGGCCAACCACTCGCTGCGGGAAATCTCCCAGATCGGAGCGGATGTTGTCAGTCTGGATTGGACGGTGGATATGGCGGTCGCGAAGGAACTGACCGGCGGGAGCGTCGCGCTGCAGGGAAATCTCAACCCGTCGTTCCTGTATGCGTCGCCGGAACGAATTCGCCAGGAGGTGCGTTCGATTTTGCAGAAGTTCGGCGCTGAACCCGGCCACGTCTTCAACCTCGGGCACGGGGTGTTTCCCAATGTCCCGGTTGAACATGTCCGGGCCATGGTTCGGGCGGTCCATGAGGAAAGCCTGACATATCATAAAGGGTGAGACTCCAGAGTGAGCGGCAATCGTTCAAATCCTCCCATCGGCGTCGTCCTGCTCCAACTGGGCGGCCCGGATTCGCTTGACACCGTCGAGCCGTTTCTTTTCAATCTTTTCTCGGACCCCGACATCATCGACCTGCCTCTCGCCTTTCTCATTCGGCCGCTTCTTGCGAAGATGATCTCTTCCCGTCGCGCCCCGAAGGTGGCGGAGTACTACAGGAAGATCGGCGGCCGGTCTCCCATTTTGCGGCTCACAAACCGTCAGGCGGTGGCGTTGGAACGGGAACTCCGTCCGGAGCTCAATGTCCGATTGTTCATTGCGATGCGGTACTGGCACCCGATGACGGAGGAAGTTGTCGCTGACCTCAAACGGGAGGGGATCGAACGGGTCATCCTGTTGCCGCTCTATCCGCAATATTCCCGCACGACGACCGGATCGAGCTTCAACGAATGGAACCGTGTTCTCGACCGTGTCGGCGCGGGTCATGTCCGCGCGGACCTTGTGCAGGAATATTGCGAGCACCCCTTGTATATTCAGGCAATCGTGCGGAACATCCGGATCGCCCTCGCGCGGGTGAAACAGGCCGACCGCGCCAAAGTGCATCTTGTCTTCAGCGCCCACGGCACGCCGGTTAAGCTTGTCCGCAACGGCGACCCCTATCAGCAGCAGATTATCCGCACGTACCGCTCCGTCGTGCGGGAAGGAGGCTTCGAACTTCCTCACCACCTCTGCTATCAAAGCAAGGTCGGCCCGCAACGATGGCTTGAGCCGAGCCTGATCGATACGATCGACACCCTCGGCGCCGAGGGCGTATCCCATGTGATCGTCATTCCCATCGCGTTCGTTTCCGATCACAGCGAGACGCTCTATGAAATCAATATGGAGGTCAGGCATCGGGCTCTCCGGGCCGGGATCAAGCGCTATGACATGAGCCCGGCGCTGAACACGAATCCCCTGTTCATTCGTGCGCTCGCCGATCTCGTCCGCGAAAGGGCGAGGCAATGACGCACGCACCCCATGTGGTGATCGTCGGCGGAGGAATCTCGGGGTTGAGCGCGGCATTCTGGCTGACGAAAGCGGGAATCCGGACCGAAGTGCTCGAAGCCTCGGCCGGGCCGGGCGGGACCATGAAGACGATCCATGACGCCGGATGGCTCATTGAAACAGGTCCCAATAGTGCGCTGGAAACGACGCCATTGTTTGAAGAGATGTTCCGGGAGCTGGGTGTCCTGGCGGAGCGTCTCTATGCCGATCCTTCCTCCGACAAACGGTACATTGTCCGGGACGGCCGCCTGCATGTGTTGCCCATGAAGCCCGGGGCGTTCTTGAAAACCAAACTCTGGACGACGCGTGCGAAGGTCCGGCTCCTGAAAGAACCGTTCGTCGGTCGCGGCACCGGGGAAGAAACAATCGCCTCCTTCGTCGAACGACGGCTCGGGAGGGAGTTTCTCGATTATGCCATCAACCCGTTCGTCTCCGGTGTGTATGCGGGCGACCCGTCCATGCTGAGTGTGCAAAGCGCATTTCCGAAACTCTATGCGCTCGAGCGGGACTACGGCGGGCTCGTGCGCGGCATGATCGGCGGGGCACGGGCGCGCAAGCGACGTGCAGAAAAATCGAAGGACCGGGCAAAGATGTTCTCGATGGCGGGAGGGATGCAAGCGTTCCCTGATGCGATCGCCCGCTTTCTTGGAGACGCATTCCATGGGGGTTCAGAAGTGAGCGCTCTGGGACCCGGGGAGAAAAGGGAAGCGTGGAACGTGACGACGGTGTCCAGAGCCGGAGCGCGCGCCGTGACCGCGTTGCAGCCGGACGTGGTGATCGTGGCCGTACCGGCCGCCCGTTCCGCCGACCTTGTGGAGACGTTTGCCCCCGCGGCAGCCTCGATGCTCAGATCGATCTCCTATCCTCCCGTCGCGCAGGTGTTCCTCGGCTATCAGGCTTCTGATATTCCGCACCCTCTCAACGGCTTCGGCTACCTCGTGCCGGCTGTGGAACGTCGATCGATCCTCGGCACGATCTGGTCTTCCTCATTGTTTCCGAACCGCGCGCCGAAAGGGTGCGTTGCCCTGACATCGTTTGTCGGCGGAGCGCGACAACCGGAGGTAGCGGCGAAGACGGATGACGAGCTCGTTGCGATCACCCATCGGGAAATCTCCTCGCTGCTCGGGGCGAGCGCCCCTCCGGTGTACCGGAAGGTTATCCGGTGGGACCACGCGATTCCGCAATACAACATCGGTTATGCGCGGATCATGGAAGCCATCGATCGGGCGGAAGTGGATCACCCCGGGATGTTCTTCTGCGCAAACTACAGGGGGGGCATCGCCGTGGGCGATTGTCTGATGAGCGCCCGGCGTATCGCCCGACGTGCGATGGAGTACCTCGGAGTACCGTTCGCCGCAGAGGAGAACGCAATAGCCGAGAGGACTGTTCTTCAAGAGAAACCATGATGTCGTCCATGATGAGGGCTTGTGTATGGTGAACGAATCGACAGTTGTTGCCGATTACCCGGTCGCACGCCTGCGCAGATTGCGCATGACAGGCGTCCTGCGGTCGATGGTGCGGGAGACGGAATTGTCTCCCAACGATTTTATCTACCCGTTGTTTGTCGTTCCGGGAAGCCGCGTGAAGAAGGAGATTTCCTCCATGCCGGGGGTATATCAGATGTCCGTTGATACCATCGTGCGCGAGTGCGTCGAGGTGAAGAACCTCGGGGTCCCGGCGGTGATCTTCTTCGGCATTCCTCCGGAGAAAGATGAAGTGGGCTCCGGCGCGTACGATGACCATGGGGTCGTCCAGGAAGCGTTGCGGGCTGTAAAGAAAGAAGTCCCCGACCTCCTGCTGATCACGGATGTCTGCCTCTGTGAATATACGTCGCACGGTCACTGCGGGATCGTCCAGGGGAACGAGATCCTCAACGATCCCTCGGTCGAACTTCTCGTGAAGGAAGCGCTGAGTCACGCGAACGCGGGCGCGGACATGGTTGCGCCTTCGGACATGTTCGACGGTAGGGTCGGCGCGATTCGCCGTACGCTGGATGAGGAAGGGTTCTCGAATCTTCCGGTGATGTCGTATGCCGCGAAGTATGCTTCGGGGTTCTACGGCCCGTTCCGCGAAGCGGCCGAGAGCACACCAAAATTCGGCGATCGCCGTTCGCATCAGATGGACCCTGCGAACTCAGACGAGGCGCTGCGCGAGGTCGCCCAGGACATTCGCGAAGGAGCGGATATCGTCATGGTCAAACCTGCGCTCGCCTATCTCGATGTCATCCATCGCGTGAAGGAGCGGTTCGGGATGCCCACGGCGGCCTACAACGTCAGCGGGGAATACTCGCTGGTGAAAGCGGCCGAGCGCGCCGGGTGGATTGACGGGGAACGGGTGATGATGGAAATGCTGACGAGCATCAAGCGTGCGGGGGCAGATTTGATTCTGACCTATTTCGCGAAAGAAGCGGCCAAAGTCCTCGCCCGGGGAAATCAGCGATGATCACGTCCACCTCGGCCCGTCTCTTTGAACAGGCACGCGTGAGCATTCCGGGGGGCGTGAACTCTCCGGTGCGGGCGTTCAGATCGGTCGGAGGGACGCCGCTCTTCATCCGGAAGGCCTCGGGGTCCCGGATCTGGGATGTGGATGGGAATGAGTTTATCGATTACGTCGGTTCCTGGGGACCGATGATCCTGGGGCACGGGCATCCGCGCGTCCTCGAAGCATTGCAACGTGCCATTGCCGACGGCACGAGCTTCGGCGCACCGACCGAGCTCGAAGGGAAAATGGCGGAACTCATCGGCACGCTTGTTCCCTCGGTGGAGATGGTTCGTATGGTGAATTCGGGGACGGAGGCCACGATGAGCGCCATCCGCCTGGCACGGGCCTTCACGCGGCGGGATCTCATCATCAAATTCGAAGGGTGCTATCACGGGCACGCGGATTCCTTTCTCGTCAAGGCGGGATCCGGCGCGATGACGCTCGGAACACCGGACAGCCCGGGGGTGCCGGCGCCGGTTGCGCGCGGGACGTTGACCGCCACGTTCAATGACCTGTATTCCGTGGAAAAACTTCTTGACGAAAATCCGGACACCGTCGCGGCGGTCATCGTTGAACCTGTCGTCGGGAACATGGGCTGTGTTCCGCCGTCCTCGGGCTTCCTCGACGGTTTGAGCGCGTTGACGAAACGATCCGGCGCCGTGCTGATATTCGATGAGGTCATGACCGGATTCCGCGTCGCCCGCGGCGGGGCGCAGGAACTGTACAACATCAGGCCGGACCTTACCACGCTGGGGAAAATCATCGGCGGCGGACTTCCCGTCGGCGCATACGGTGGCCGGCGCGAAATCATGGAACTCGTCGCTCCCAGTGGACCCGTGTACCAGGCGGGAACGTTGTCAGGAAACCCGCTCGCAATGACTGCCGGGTATGAGACGCTGTCCATTCTGGCGGAGAATCAAGGATTCTACCGGACCCTCGAACAGAAATGTGCGCTCCTGGCGGACGGGATCCAACGCAATATCGAATCGCTGGGTCTCCCCCTGACGCAAAACCGCGTGGGTTCAATGTCGACCCTGTTTTTCGGCGCGCCGCGAGTGAGGGACTATGCCGGTGCACGGGCCAGCGATACCGTCCGGTTCGGACGGTACTTCCACGCGATGCTCGATCGCGGGATCTATCTCGCCCCATCGCAATTCGAGGCGGGGTTTGTGTCCGCTGCTCATACGCGTGAGGACATCGAGCGCACTGTTGCTGCTAACCATGACGCACTTCACGAAGCATTTTCCTGACGTTCGCGGAGGTTCCCATGTTCACCCTCACCTGCTCGGCGTACAAGGATAAGGAATCCATTCCACCCCGATTCACCCACCGCAGCATCAAGGGCAAGAATGTTTCGCCGGGGTTTGCCTGGAACGGTGGTCCCGTCGAAACCAAGTCGTTCGTCTTCTCCATCGTTGACCCGCATCCCGTCGCGAACAACTGGGTCCACTGGTTCGTCGTCGACATCCCGTTTAACGCCCGTGAAATTCCGGAAGGCGCCTCGAACCTGGACCGGATGCCCAAAGGCGCCCGCGAGTTGATGAACACCTATGGTGAACAGGGGTATGGTGGTCCGGCGCCGCCGAAGGGGTCCGGCCCTCATCCGTATATCGCGACCCTGTATGCGCTCACCGTTGAGAAAATCGATCTTCCGCGCCTGACTTCTCTCCGGCAGTTCCAAAACGCCATTGCGGGAAAGGTCCTGGAAGAAGTGAGCATGACGGGGTATTTCGAGCAGCCATAGGTCGCTCGGCAATCGTTTCTCCGATCATATCCCATGGGTTCTATGCGAGCAGCTCCTGCCATAGCGGCATGCGGCCTCATTGCGCTGTTGTGTGGCAGCCCGCAACGAGAGGAACAAGCGATGGCACAGATCGCGTACACCGGAAAAGTCAATGCGCCGGACTTTCCGCCGGGGCTCGATTGGCTGAATACCGACCATCCGGTCTCTCTGCGTGAACTCCGCGGCAAAATCGTTCTCCTCGATTTCTGGACGTTCTGCTGCATCAATTGCATTCATGTCATTCCCGATCTTCGGAAACTCGAAGAGGCCTTTCCGGACGCGCTCGTCGTGATCGGCGTCCATTCTGCGAAATTCACCACCGAGCAGGGCACACAAAACATCCGCGAGGCAATCCTCCGGTACGGGATCCAACATCCCGTGGTCAACGACAAGGACCTCGAGATTTGGAACGCGTACACCGCGAACGCCTGGCCCACGTTTATTCTGATCGACCCTGAGGGGAAGGTGTACGGCAAACACTCCGGCGAAGGGGTGTACGACGCGTTGCACCCCGTGATTGACGGGATGATCAGGGAATTCGAAGCGCGGGGGAGACTCGACAGAAGGCCGATCCATTTTGCCAGCGAGCGCTCGCGGGCACCCCAGGCATTTCTTTCCTTTCCCGGGAAGATCGCCGCCGATCAACGGAACCGCCGCCTTGTCATTTCCGACTCCGATCACAACAGGATCATTATTTTGTCGATGCCGGACGCCACGATTCGGGACGTCATTGGTTCGGGTGAAGAAGGATTCGCCGACGGCACATTTGCCGGGGCGCAATTCCGGAAACCCCAGGGCGTTGCGATCCACGGCGATTCGATCTATGTGGCCGATACAGAGAACCACGCGATCCGGTTGATTGATCTGGCCGCAAAAAGCGTTTCGACCCTTGCCGGTACGGGGGAGCAGGCGAAAGCGTTCAACGTTTCGGGGAAAGGGCGGAGCGTTGCGCTGAATTCCCCGTGGGACTTGCTCTTTGACAAGGGAACACTGTTCATCGCAATGGCGGGCTCCCATCAAATCTGGACACTGGATGTCGCCACGCACGTGGCACTGCCCTATGCCGGGTCCGGGAGAGAGGATCTATTCGATGCTCCGCTCCGTGAAGCATCACTGGCGCAGCCGAGCGGGATCACGCGGGATGGCGATGTCCTGTATATCGCAGACAGCGAAGACAGTGGGGTGCGGTCGATGTCGGCACGCGGGACCGGAAATGTGCGCACGATTGTCGGCGAAGGTCTGTTTGATTTCGGAGACAGGGACGGAAAAGGGGAGGAAGTCCGGCTGCAGCATCCCATCGGAATTTGCGCGTCGGGTGGTCTCCTCTACATCGCGGACACCTATAACAACAAGATCAAAACGATCGATCCGACAACCAGGGTCTGCACGACGCTGATCGGGACAGGGAAGAGCGGGATGGAAGACGGGCCGGCGTCGCAGGCAACACTCAACGAGCCGTGCGGCCTTTGTTTCCTGGACGGAATCCTGTATATCACGGACACGAACAACCACTTGATCCGCAGATGGGATCCGGCCACCGGTCTCGTGACGACGCTCCCATTGCGCGGCATGGCCAGGTTCGTTGACGCTGGACGGAATCACAAGAAGGCGTTTATCGGCGATCTTGTCAGACTGGATGAACACCGGGTGGCCTCCGGTCCCGGCACGATCGAGGTCTCGGTCACGATTCCCGGCGGATATCACATCAACGATGCCGCGCCGTTCTTTCTTGGGTGCTCATCGTCGGATAGCACGGTGCTCCGCATCCCTGCCGGGTCGGCTGAGCAGAACATCCCGGAGCCGAAATTCCCCCTGAAGATCCCGGTGACCTTCGCGCAGGGAACCACCGATCTCGAAATCGATCTGGTGGTGTATTACTGTGCAGAAAAAGCGGAGAGTCTTTGTCTGATCAAACAGCTCAAGCTTGTTGTCCCGGTCCAGGTTTCCTCCCAAGGATCGGAACATGTCGTTCAATGTGAGGCCAGCGTTCAGTAATCCTCGCACCTTTCTGTCATGCCGCCCTTAACATGGAAACCGATGAAATCGCTTCGGACATTTGATGCGATCGTCCTTGGAGTGTCGTTTCTCCTTTTCGGCGCCGTTTATGCGGGGTTCTACTTTTCCGGCATCTACGTGATGTCGTACGGCGTCATGGCACGCCGCCTCGTCTGGGCAATCAGGATTCTCTTCCCCCTTTTCTACGCCGGACTGGTTGTCCTGTACGTGAACATGCGATCCCGGACGGTGGCTGTCGGGTCGGTCGTGTTGATGATCGTCGTGACATCCATCGGACTCCTCATTGCCTATGATGTCGCCGACGCGTGGTATCAACACTGGTTCGATCGTCACGAAAAGCTGTATCACCCGTATCTGCAGATCATGCCTGCGACATACGTTCCCAGGAACGATCTGAAACACCCGATCACCGTATTCTGTCTTGGCGGCTCCACCACAGAATGGCCGGACCAATCCGGGCATGACTGGCCGTCACGCGTCGAACATATTCTTCGTGACACCTACGGGAGATCCGATGTCGAAGTGTTCAACCTGGGGATGGAGTGGTATACTTCGCTCCACACCCTGATCAACTACGAGACGAATCTCCGGCAGTACAAACCTTCGGTGATCCTTGTCATGCAGTCGGTGAATGACCTTTTGCAGAACGCAGATTTTTCGTATTTCAGCCACGGCCCGTTCCGCGAGGATTACGGTCATTTCTATGGTCCGGTCAATCGCATCATCGATCGGCGAAGCCTGTGGCGTTACATCATGGATGTCCTGAAGGACGCCTGGTATGCGAAACCGAGGCGCGCAGTAACCACCAATACATTCCCGGGGCTGGTGGCGTATGCGCGCAATATCCGCACGATCATCGAGATGGCGAAGGCGGACAGTACAACGGTCGTCCTCATGTCGGAGCCGTCACTCGTGAAGCCGCAGATGACACCGGAGGAGGAATCCGTCGTGGCGATGCTCAAGGTAGAGGCCATCAACGATTCCCTGGTGTGGAGCAACCAGACGGTCGTAAACGGAATGCGTCGGTACAACGACTGTCTCCGCACGATCGCGTCCGAGGAACATGTGCCCTTCATTGATCTGGACAGCATCATTCCGAAAACGTTGACATTCTTCCGGGACGAAGTGCACTATCGCGATACGACCTTCTCCGTGATTGCTCCCTATGTTGCCGAGAGGCTTAACGAGGTTCTCTTTCCGGAGGGTTCCGGTGGGCGGTGAGGAAGAATCGTGAGGTGGGTGTGTCAGTCCGGCAAGAGGGATGCTACGCGGCGTGCGATCGCGGGGGAAGCTGTCAGACCGGGAGATTCGATGCCGATGAGATTCACGAAGCCCGGGAGCCCCCGGTCCGACTCTTCCCGAATGACGAAGTCCCTGAATGGCTCGCCTTTTCCCTGGAGCTTGGGCCGGATTCCGGACATATCGGGGGTGAGGTCCTCGTTTTTGAGAAAGGGGAGAAGCCGCCGCGCCGATTCTGCAAACCGGTCTCTCCGGGTTTCGTCCACGCGATAATCTGCAACCCGCTCCTTGAGGTATTCCACGTCCGGCCCGAATCGAAGCCTTCCCCCGAGATCGATGACCACGTGCACTCCCAGGGAGGTATTTGTCGGGACGGGATACACGAGACGGGAAACGGTTCCGCGAAGCGAAGATGGGGCCGCGAAATAATTGCCCTTCGACCAATGCAGTCGATAGCCCGCTGCATCAAGATCGATCCCCGCCAAGGCAGCAACGGTGTCCGACTCGAGGCCTGCCGCATTCACGACCGCTTCAGTCGTGAAGGTCGATGTTCCCGAGGGTTCCGCGATGGCGAGCCGGTAGCCGCCGTCGACCCGTTCGATGGCGCGAAGCTCACTCCGGGTCTGGATCATGCAACCGTTTGCCGTGGCAACGTGGGCATAGTAATCCATCAGGCCATGGGCGCTGATAATGCCCGTATTCGGGGAGAACACTCCGCCGACGGTTTCGATCCGGGGCTCAAGGTCGCGGATCTCGCGTGCGGATTTCATGAGAAGCTGCGCGCCGTTCGCGATCCCTTTCGTCATAAGCTGTTCGAGCGCCGGGAGCTCGTCTGGTTTTGTGGCGGTGATGATCTTCGTGATGCGTTGATGGGGGATTCCGTGCACAGCGCAGAGATCATACAGCATGCGATTGCCTTCGACGCACAGTGCGGCCTTGAGAGTCCCCTCGGGATAGTAGATGCCCGCGTGGATCACCTCGCTGTTCCGGCTTGACGTATCCTGTCCGTATTTCGTGTTTCGCTCGAGAAGGACGAGCGGCGCGTGCCGGGGCGCAAGCTCCGCTGCGATGGCAAGCCCGACGACCCCTCCCCCGATTACTGTGATTGCGACATCAGCCATTGTAGAGTAGCCCGAAATGCGTTTAGGAAATTCCGTTTTCGACGATGGTCGGGTTTTCAATGTTGACCCAGGATTCGTCCTCTTCTTGCCCGAGGTCCCGGAAGAACTCTTCCGTGCTCCGGCCGCGGGAATTGATCCGCACTTTCAACCGTGAGGCGAAGTTGAAGAGGGGGATGTCGTTCCGCGAGTCGCTGGCGACAAGCTGGGGAATCCTGTCCGAATGACGCCGGAAGGCGGCCACCTTCTCGGTGCGGATCGGCACGGGGACGATTTCCCGCGAAGTGAGCACGCCATGATCGTCGATCAATTCAATGCCGATGATGTGGTCCTGGGGGATTCCCAGCGGAGCAAACACCGGCTCCACGCTCCATTTGCTGCTTCCGGACACCACCCAGAGATCAAAATGCCTGGCACGCAGGGTACGAAGCAGATCCAGAGATTCTCCGATATACCGTATACCCTGGGGGAGGACTCGTTTGCCGAGACTTCGCGTCATGACGTCCGATCGTCGCTCGAACTCGAATGACGCCGAGGCGATTTGTCGGACTTCGTCAACCCTGTAGCCGGAGAAGAGCCTGACGATATCGGCGCATGCTTTGGCAACGTGCCCGTCGTCGATTTGACCGAAGTAACGATCGAGAATGGCATCGGCGAACTCCCCGAAGGCCGGATGAGAGGTGCGTGTTTCCGGCGACGCCTCCGACAGCGATGCAAACAAGGCGCGGAGATGATCGGGGCGGGGATAGTCTGCCCAGACATCTGCGGGAGGCCTGCGGAACAGGAAATGCTCGATTTGATAATAGAGCATTGCCTCCCCGACGTCGCCCTTGATGATCGTCCCGTCGCAATCGAAGATCGCCGTCAACGGGCTGCCATTTGACCCCTCCGTATCGAGGAATTGACGTAGGTTTTTGCTCTCGAGGATGTTTGCCAAAATTCCGTGCCTTTGATCGAATTGCGAGTTATCCGTAAAAGTATCACTCTCACCCTGAGAAAGCAACCCGCTTGCATCTCTGAGGCTCAAAACGTATATTTTTTCTTGATGTTCATTGCCTCGATCGTCCGCCCCGGGTTCTGCAGGGCGGATTCTCTGTTTTTGTAGTGGGGGGGTCCCAACAACGCCGAACGCAATGCAGTTCATACGCAATTTTTGCATTATCGCGCACATCGACCACGGGAAATCGACGATCGCCGATCGTCTTCTCGAAAAGACAGGGACGGTAACCCCCAGGGAAATGAAATTCAACCAGGTCCTGGACGATATGGACCTGGAGCAGGAGCGCGGCATCACGATCAAACTGCATGCGGTGCAGATGCGGTATACCGCGGGCGACGGTTCTGCGTACACCCTCAATCTCATCGACACGCCCGGCCACGTCGACTTTTCCTACGAAGTCTCCCGTTCCCTTGCCGCCTGTGAAGGTGCGTTGCTTGTCGTGGATGCGTCGCAAGGAGTCGAGGCGCAAACGATCAGCAATCTCTACCTTGCCATCGACGCCGGCCTGGAGATCATTCCCGTGATCAACAAAGTCGATCTCCCGAGCGCCATGGTGGATACCGTGCGTCATCAGATCAGAGACCTGATCGGATGCAGCGAGGAAGAGATCCTCCTTGCGAGCGCCAAAAGCGGTGTTGGGATCGATGCGATTCTCGACGCGGTCGTGAAGCGGGTCCCGGCGCCGAACGGAGATGACGAGGCACCGTTGCGTGCGTTAATCTTCGATTCGGTGTTCGACGCGTTCCGTGGATCCATTGTCTACCTCCGTGTGTTTGACGGCACGCTTCGCGAGGGAGAGAAGGTGCGATTCTTCCACAACGCGCGGGTTTTCGAGGCGGAGGAAGTCGGCGTGCTGGAGATGAAGCGAACCCGGACAGGTGTCCTCACCGCAGGATCCGTCGGCTATCTGATCGCCGGGGTGCGCGACGTCCACGACACCAAAGTGGGCGACACCGTGGTCTCGGCGGCGTCCCCGGCGCTCACGCCGTTGCCGGGCTACAAGGAAGTCAAGCCGATGGTGTTCAGTGGTATGTATCCGACCGTGGCGGAGGACTTCGAGAGTCTCCGAACGGCGATCGAGAAGCTGCAGCTCAACGATTCTTCCCTGATGTTCGAGCCCGAGACTTCCACCGCGCTGGGGTTCGGTTTCCGCTGCGGTTTCCTCGGCCTCCTCCACATGGAGATCGTTCAGGAGCGGCTTGAGCGGGAATACAACCAGAGCATCATCAATACCGTCCCGAATGTCGAGTATCGGGTGACCAGGAAGGACGGAAGCGTCATCCTCGTCGATAACCCGTCTTCAATGCCCGAGGTCGGCGATGTGGAGAAGGTGGAAGAACCGATGATCAAGGCACAGATCATCGTGCCGACGGAATTTGTCGGAAATATCATGAAGCTCTGCATGGACCGGCGGGGGATTTACAGAAACACGACCTACCTTGACCCTACCCGGGCCGACATCGCCTATGAAATGCCGCTCTCTGAAATCATATTCGATTTCTACGACAAGCTCAAGTCGACAAGCCGTGGCTATGCATCGTTCGACTATGATTTTCTGGAATTCCGGGAGGCGGACCTGGTGAAGTTGGACATCCTGTTGAACGGCGAATCCGTCGACGCCTTCTCCACCATCGTTCATCGGGACAAAGCGCACGAGTGGGGCAAGAAGCTGTGCAACAAGCTTCGGAAGCTGATCCCGCGGCAGATGTTCGAAGTCGCGATCCAGGCGGCGATCGGATCGAAGATCGTTGCGCGGGAGACGATTTCGGCGATGCGGAAGAACGTCCTTGCCAAATGTTACGGGGGCGACATTACCCGGAAGCGCAAGCTCCTCGAGAAACAAAAAGAGGGGAAGAAGCGTATGAAGCAGGTGGGTCGCGTCGAAATCCCCCAGGAAGCATTTCTCGCCGTGCTCTCCATGGAAGATGAATGAAGCTTCGGTAGTCTCTCATTCCGCTCCGAACATCGGCGTTTGAGCGGAGGCCTTACAACTTATTCGGATCCCGTATGATGACACCCCCGGTGAAACGCAGCCAGCCACAGCAAAAACGGTCGACGTCCGCCCGCACAGACCAGATCAAGGATTTTTTCAAGGACCTCCTCTTCGTGCTGGTCGCTTTTTTCTTTCTCAACAGTTTTGTGATCGCATCGTTTGAGGTCCCGACCGGCTCCATGGAAAATGAAATCATGACCGGCGACTTCCTGTTTGTCAATAAATTCATTTACGGCGGGACCACACCGCGGGTCGTCCCTTTCACCAACCTTAGAATTCCCTGGATTCGCCTCCCGGCGTTCCGTGACGTCCACCGGGGAGATGTCATCGTGTTCGAGTTTCCCGGGCAACGCGAAGAGGTTCAGTCGCAGGAGTTTATGTTTTACCTGAAACGGTGCGTCGCAGTCGCCGGCGACACGGTGCAGATCATCAATCGCGTTTTAATGATCAACGGCAAGCCGGCTCCCATCCCGCGGAATATGAAGTTCAACACCTATCGCATTCAGCCGGCCGATCTTGCCGACCCCAGGATCTTTCCCCCGGGTGCGCCGTTCAACGAGGACAATTGGGGGCCGATGGTCGTCCCGAAAAAGGGGGACTTCATAACTCTGACACGCGAGAATATCCAGCGGTGGAGCACGTTCATCGCCCGCGAAGGTCACAAAGTGTCCGAGCAGGGAGGATCAATCGTCATCGACGGGGTTCCTTCCTCGTCCTATACCGTGGAACGCGACTATGTGTTTGGGATGGGTGACAATCGTGACAACAGTCTCGACAGCCGGTTCTGGGGCTTTGTGCCGAAAGACAACATCGTGGGTACTCCGATGATCGTTTACTGGTCGTGGGATCCGGACCTGCCGCTGTATGACATCGTCGGCAAGCTGCAGAGCATACGACTCGGACGCATCGGGACGCTGATTAAATAACGATGCCGGGGTGCAGGAGTGAAGAAGGGAGTTGGGCTGAACGGCCGCGACGGCGTTGTCGTCGGAGCGGTCACCATCGTTGCGAGCGTGTTGCTGAAGTTCTTCGTCCTCGACGCCTGCCGGATCGCCTCGCCCTCCATGGAGCCCTCGCTGCTCCCGGGCGACTATGTCTTCTTCAGCAAGGTGAGCTTCAGTGTTCCCCCCCTTCTCAAACGTACTTTGTTCCTGGCCGCCGGAATTCCCGTTGTCCCCGCATCAATGACCGATGTCCCCCGACGAGGAGACATCGTGGTGTTTGATGCTCCAATCGGGCCGTCTGGCAATCGTGACCAGCACGGATCGCTGTACGTGAAACGGTGCGTCGGACTCCCCGGCGACACGGTGTCGATTCGCCGGGGGGTGCTCCGCGTCAATCGGACGGTTCTGATCAGCGAGGCAGATCCAAGCGACGGTTGCGATTTCGGGCCGTATGTTGTTCCGTCCAAAGGCTCCCGCATTACGCTCGACCGGAATTCCGTTGCGCTGTGGCTGCCGGTGGTCGAGGGGGAGGGACATCACGTGGCGGATCTGCATGAGGGGGATTTCAGCATCGATGACGTCCCTGCCACGGCCTATGTCGCCCAACGCGACTATCTTTTTGTCCTCGGCGATAATCTTGGCGACAGTTCGGACAGCCGATCCTGGGGGCCGCTCCCTCTCGAACGAGTTCTCGGGAAGGCGATCGTGACATACTGGTCGCGGGATCCCGATGTAGACGGGAGAGGCTTTTTCGACCGGCTTACGCGTACGCGGTGGGACCGCGTCGGCATGCTGACTCATTGACACACCTCCGGGGCATCGAATCGTTGCATTCCCTGTATTTCCATATCCCCTTTTGCGAACGGAAATGTTTGTACTGCGATTTTTACTCGATCGAATCGCAGAGTTCGTTCGCGAAATTCCAGGAGAGTCTCCTCAGCGAAATCGGGCTCGTTGCCGACGGTCAGGAGCGTGAACGGGTTGCAACGATCTTCTTCGGCGGCGGCACCCCATCGCTTCTGGAACCGAAGGCGCTGGAACAGATTCTCGCGGCGGTCCATTTGCGCTGGGACGTCGATCCCCGGGCAGAGATCACGGTCGAAACGAATCCCGGCACGGTCGATCGTCAGAAACTGTCCGCGTATCGCTCGCTGGGCGTGAACCGGCTCAGCATCGGGATTCAGTCCTTTGACGAGCGCGAATTGCAATTCCTGAGCCGGATCCACGATGCCGTCCAGGCCGAGCGCTGCGTCGAAGACGCAAGGGCCGCAGGATTCGAGAATGTCAGCATCGACCTGATGTATTCGCTCCCCGGTCAAACGGAGGAGCGGTGGCTCACGTCACTCAACCGCGGCCTTCGCCTCATGCCGGATCATCTCTCGCTGTATGGCCTCATCGTGGAAGAGGGGACGCCTCTCTTCAGGATGGTGGCCGAAGGGAGTGTGGTCCCCAACCCGGGCGAGGCGGAGGCGGATCTCTATCAGGTCACGATGGATCTCATGCGCGATGCCGGATACGAGCACTACGAAGTTTCGAACTACGCGCGACCGGGACGCGAGTGCCGGCACAATCTTGCCTACTGGCATCACCAGGACTATCTCGGCTTCGGACCATCGGCGCACTCGTTTGAGAAAACCCCTGGTCCGCGAGGGAAGCGTTGGGGCAACGTTGCCAATGTATCCACCTACATTCGTCAGATCTCCGAACGACACCGTCCAGTGTCCTTTCACGAGGAGCTGGAGCCGGTTGCCCTGGCGCGGGAAGCACTGTTCCTCGGCCTCAGGGCGGACGGCGTGGATCTGCGGCGGTTGCAGGAGGAGACGGGAATCGATGTTGCCGTCGGAAAGCGCTCGATCATCAGCGGGCTCCTCGAAGAGAAGTTGATGATCGTCCAGGGCGAACGCCATCGCCTGACGGACAAAGGGTACCTCCTCTGTGATGAGATTGCCTGCCGCCTCATGCCTTGAACCTGAGACGATTTATCCCTATTCTTCATCTGATTTGCGTGATTTCTTCTTCTTCGCCAATCCGTGGGTCCCAGCCTGTTTGCCGCCCGGTTGATCCCAAGCTCGCACCTTGAGGAAATGCATGAATCACATCCGATTGAACAGGATCGTTGCAGGTTTCGTCTTTGCCGTTGCGCTCACGTTCTACCTTCTCACGTTGTCTCCCACGGTGGTGTTCTGGGACGTCGGGGAATTCATCGCCGCCGCAAAGCTCCTCCAGGTGCCGCACCCTCCGGGCTCGCCGCTGTTTCTGCTCGGGACAAGGATCATGATGATGATTCCCTACGCCGCCGACCAGGCGGTGCGTGCACACGCATTTTCCGCAATCCTCAGTGCGCTGGCGATCAGCTTTTTCTACCTCATCATCATTGAACTCTTCCAGCACCTTCGCAAGGCTCCCGAGAATCTGAGCGGGAAGGTCGCGTACTATGCTTCCGCAGCCATTGGTGCCTGGTCGCTCGCGTTCATCGGCACCTACTGGGACAACAGCATCGAGGCCGAGGTGTACGGTGCCAGCATGTTCTTTGTGACGATCATCCTCTGGCTCGCCATGCGGTGGTACGACAAGGCCGACGAGCCGCACAATGAAAAGTACGTGCTGATCATCGCCTACTTGATCGGGCTTTCGCTGGGTGTGCACCTGCTCTCCATCCTCGTGGTGATTCCGATCCTGATGATGATCTATTTCCGGCGATACGAGCTCACCCTCCGGTCCGCGGTGTACTTCGCGATCACCGCACTGGCGATATTCTTCGTCGTGTATCCCGGACTCGTCAAGGTTCTCCCCGGATTGATGGACGGTGAGTTCGAGGGAACGCACAGCGCGGTCATCGCCTGGATCCCCTGGATCATCATCCTTTTCCTGATCTACGGCGCGTATCGGGCATACCAGAATCGGCAGAAGATGGTTCACATCGCGCTGCTCTCGAGCGTTCTGGTATTGCTCGGGTATTCCACGTACGTCATGGTGATCATCCGCGCAAATGCCGACCTTCCCATGAACGAAAACGATCCGAGCAATCTCGAACGGCTGACATCGTATCTCAGCCGCGAGCAGTACGGGAACCAGCCGTTGTTTATGCCCCGGCGCTGGAGCCAGGAACCACACCAGCAGGGAATCTATAAGAACTATACCAGTGACATGGATTACCTGGTCCGGTATCAGCTCAACCACATGTTCTTCCGCTACATCGGTTGGAATTATGTCGGGGCTGCCGGTGATGCCCAGGACTCGGGTGTCGATGCCTCCCAGACGTGGGCAATCCCGCTGTTGCTCTCCCTCTTCGGTCTGTATTATCAGCTGCGGAGACATTGGAAATTCGGGGTCGTGTTCATTGCCATTTTCATCATCATGGGACCAGTGCTCGCGCTCTATCAAAATCAACAGCAGCCGCAGCCGAGGGAACGCGACTACTTCTACGTGGGCGCGTACATGGTGCTCTCGACCTGGATCGCGTACGCGATCTTCGGGATCTACGAGTTGGTGATCGAGCGGATTCAGAAACTGTCCTTGCGCCATGCCGGCGGTTTCCTTCTTGTCGTGATCGCGGCTGCCGTGGTGCCGGCGAATCTGATCAGGATGAATTATCATGAACACGACCGTTCGGGGAACTACGTTGCGTGGGATTATTCCTACGATATGCTCCAGACCTGCGAAAAGGATGCGATCCTCTTTACCAACGGCGACAACGACACCTTCCCTCTCTGGTATTTGCAGGATGTCGAAGGGATCAGACGTGACGTCCGCATCGTGAACCTCAGTCTGGTGAATACTCCCTGGTACATCAAGCAGATGAAGAAGAAGCCGTATTTCACCGACGCGTTGCCGGTTCCCATCAGCTATTCGGACGAACGGATCGCGACGATGCAAGCGATCCCTTGGCGGGCGAAGAAATTCGAGATCCCCGTTCCTCCCGACGCTTACGTGCGCTACGGCGTTGCAGACACTGCCGATACGAATCAGAAGAAGATAGAGTTTGTTCTGCAGCCGACCATTCGATACGGCGAGACCCAGGCAATCCGCGTCCAGGATATGATGATCCTGGACATCGTGCGAACGAACCAGTGGAAACGGCCGATTTACTTCGCCGTCACGTGCGCTCCGGACAGCCGCATCGGGCTCGACAGTTATCTCTGGTTTTGCGGCCTCGCCTATCGCCTGGAACCCCGCAAGGTCATGCATGAGGAGAGCGGCATCGACGCAAGCATCGTCGAAGCAAATCTCCTCACCGATCCGGGGACGTTCTCCCGGACCCCGCAGTACGGCTATAAATTCAGAGGCGTGAACGATCCGAAGGCGTATTTTGACGAGAACATCACCCGTCTGATGGTGAACCTCCGGTATTCGTTCGTCAAGCTCGCAAACTACTATGCGTATGTCGAGAACAACACGGCGAAGGCAGGAGAGGTGTTAGACAGGATGGAGGCGCTCATCCCGCGTTCGAAGATCGACATGGGGTGGGAGCTTTCGTCGGACCTCGCGATGTTCTATCACCGCATCGGCCGGGACAAGACGTTCAATGCAATCGCCGACGAGCTTGAGCCGAAACTGCGGGGGATGATCGATTCGGGGAAATTCAATCTCAACAGCTACTGGAACCCTTTCCGGGTCCTTCTGGAGATCTATGATGCAAAGAACGATTACGCGAAAAGCCTTGACCTCCTGAAGGTGCTGCAGGGATATTATCCAAATGATGCAGCGCTGAAGACCCGGATCTCGCAGGAAGAAGCACGGATACGCGCCGGTACGGATTCGACCGGACACGCCGATACCGCGGGCGCCCATTGATCCCGGCGCATGCCATGAAGATCCTTGTCATCAACTGGCAGGACATCCGCAATCCTCTCGGCGGCGGGGCGGAGGTCCATCTCCATCAGGTCTTTTCCCGTATCGCAGCGATGGGGCACACGGTCACCGTTTTGTGTTCGACGTTCGCCGGCGCTGCGGCAGAGGAAACGGTTGACGGTCTTCGGATCGTGCGCAGAGGGGCCCGAGAGGTCTTCAACGTTGTCGCGCCGGCGGCGTACCGTCGGCTCCGCGAGGATCATGCGTTTGATGTCGTCGTTGACGATATGAACAAGATCCCTTTTCTTGCTCAGCGTTATGCCGGCGTGCCTGTCTGCGGAATTGTTCATCATCTTTTCGGAGCAAGCGTCTTCCGCGAAACGAACCCCCTGTCCGCATCCTATGTCGCGTTCATGGAGTGGCGTGCGCTGCGCCGTTACCGTCGGGACAAGGTACCATTCATTGCCGTTTCTCCGAGTACACGGGATGACATGATCCGGCGGGGATATCCTCCGTCGCTTCTCACCCTTGTCCATCTCGCCGTGGATCATGACCGCTACCGACCATCGCCTCCGATGAAGAGTCCAACTCCCCTGATCGGCTATGTGGGTCGCATCAAGCGGTACAAGAGTGTCGACCACGCAATTGAAGCGTTTCCAATCGTGCTTCAGACATTCCCCACGGCGAACCTGGTCATCGTCGGGGAGGGAGACGATCGGCCCCGTCTGGAGCGGATCGTCGATGCGAAGGGCCTGAGCGGCTCAGTGAACTTCACCGGTTTTGTGGACGAAGACGAGAAGGTGCGGCTTCTGCAGTCGATGTGGGCGCTCGCGATGCCCTCCTCCAAGGAAGGGTGGGGGCTGACGGTGACGGAAGCGAACGCCTGCGGAACGCCCGCAGTGGTGAGCGATGTCCCCGGATTGCGCGACGCTGTCCTGGACGGGGAGACGGGCCTCGTGTTTCCGTACGCCGACCGATCGGCGCTGGGGGAGAGGATGGTTCGGTTGCTTTCGGACGCGTCCCTGCGGGAGACAATGGGGAAGCGCGCTGCGGAATTCTCTCTCACTTTCTCCTGGGATGTCGCTGCAAAGGAGACACTCAATCTTCTTCATTCGATAGCGACATCGCGGGTCCGGGCGTGAAAGGCGGACTCAGGGGCCCGATCGCAAAACCCTAAACATTCAAATCGAGAAGGCGAACAGCGTCGCCGATCGTTTTCGCCCTCCTTACGTACCGCGTACAACCCTCCAATCCCTCCCAGGCCAACTCGTCGTTCAAGGTGTCGACGACCCCGTTCCAGAACGGACCAAGGATGATGATCGGCTTTTCCCGCATCAGTCCCTTGTTCACCAGTTCCCAGACGACCGCGAGTTCCAGAAGCGTCCCGGTTCCGCCTTTCAGGACGATATAGGCATCGCCGAGTTCGACGAGCTTCATCGCCCTGTTGATGAGAGTGTCTTCCTGAACGACACGGTCGATCCAGCGGTTGTGGGACCGCGGTCCAAGTGCGGTGAACGTCACTCCAATCGTGGTCCCGCCGGCTTCCTTTGCGCCGCGCGCGGAACCTTCCATGATTCCATTATACCCTCCGTTGCACACGACGAATCCGGCGTGTGCCAGCGCGGCTCCGAGGTCATACGCCTGCTGATACTCTTCGTCGCCTGCCCTGGGTCTTGAACTGCCGAACAGGGTTATGACTTTTGATTTTTCGCTCATGGGTGGTGCTCAATCGATTCCGGCGGAATGCGTCGATCAATTCCAAAAATCCCAGCTGACGCCGAACCGAAGAACTCTGTCGAGTCCCGGGTATGACGGCGATGCGAAGTACGCAATGCCCGGCAGGTTCTCCCAGATGAAGTGGATCTGTGCATCGGCGAGGTGAGCAAGGAGGACAAAGTCCACCGATGCCGCCCGGCCCAGGGGAAGACCCGCGTTCGGGACAAATGCCAGGACCTGCGGGTTGAAGACGTCCCCATTGTATCCTGTGCGGTACCATCCCCGGACCCCCACTTTCAGGTCGAGGTGGCCCTTGAACAGCTCATCGCGGAAATACGCGCCACCGGCAATCCGCAACCGGGGGAGGTCTTCGGTCGATGTCCCTCCGTTCCGTGCAATGAAATAGGTCCCATTCCCCTCGAAAAGGAGGCGCCAGACCCGCAACGCAAAACCGACGTTGATGTCCGTGAGGTCCTCATGGTCCCCTTGAACAAAACGCAGCCGGGGGAAGATGAAGGGAGTGTCGATACGCTCGATGAAAATCGGATTGCCGATCGCACGGTGATTGAGTGTGATCCGGACGTAGTTCTCGCGGTCCGTCCGCCATTCGAGACCGGCTTCGTACACCATATGATGTTCGGGGCCGAGGCCGGGATCACCGTGCGCGGTGCTGTCCGTCCAATACAACTCCGTGAAATTCGGGACCCTGTAGGAAGATGAGAGCCCACCAAAAGCCGCGAGGCCTTCAGCGATGCCCAGACGGGCATCGGCGCCGATTCCGGCACGCGTCGTTCCAAGGATGTGTTGTATCCGCCCGAACGCGGCAAGGTGCCAGTTGTCATTCAATGCGTATTCGTCCTTAAGCCACGCCGCGGAAAGGGTCGTTTTGCGCCGACCGATGGTGGGACTTCCTTCCACCTGGCGGAATTCTGTCATCACCCCTGCATCGATCGATCCGACGCGACTCGACAGTCTCTGTGTCGCCTGCACGCCCGACCACGAGGATCGTTGGTCTTGTTGAACGAAGAGCCCATTCGTATTCAACCGGTTTTCCTCGTCGCGGTACTCCCGGAGATCTCCGGAGTAGTATGCAGTGAATGTGGTGACGTCTGTACTGTCCGGGAAGAACGTTCCGATCGCCGTAAGGTCGAGATCGTGTCGCGTAATCTTCTCATAGGCATCGCTGTTGGCCACCACGACATTCTGGGCCAGTGCCGCAAACGAGAAATTGTCCTGAACGATTCCTCCGTTGAGATCAGTATTCGTCGATGTAAAATAGTCCGACAGGAGGATTGAGAGATTCGGCGTCAGGGCGTAGCGAATCTTCCCGCGGACCTGCCATGATTCATCCGCTTCGTTCAGAAAACGACCGTCGGTTCCCTGAAAATGGAATCCCGCTGTCACATTCGCGTGCCTGCTGACATTCTGCGCGAAGGAGCCGTCTGTTTGCGCATAGCCGTACGAGCTCTCCGAATAGAAGAGGCGCGTGAATGGCCGGTTGCTGTTGTAGTTGCGGGTGACGAGATTGATGGTCGCACCGGTACTGTTCAAACCGTACAGAAACGCCCGGGGGCCGGTGATGACCTCGAGCCGCTCCAGGTTCTCCTCCGTCATGTATTCAAGATTGTACGTCCCGGAAGCAGGATCGGAAAGCGTTCTCCCGTTCGAGAGCACGCCGATCCCTCGCCAGTCGATGCCGTCCACGGTCGGCACCGTGTACTGGCCGATCTGAACCTGGTCCAGCAGAATAAACCCGGGCATTGTGCCGACAAGCCGTGTGAGCGTCGATGGATCGTGCCAGCGCATCGCCGATCGACCCATGACCAGTGCGGTATCGAGGGAATTGTCGACGGATCCAGGATTCGGCGGCAGATAGAAGCGAAACTGAATCGAGTCAATCTCGACCTTCGTTGAGTCGGCTTTGCGGGGTTTCTCGAGTCGCTCCGGTTTATGCTCCTGTGCATGCGCGGCGGGCATCAGCGGCAGGAGCAGGAACCAGAGGGCGAAGAACGAGGAGAGGCGCCCACTCCCCGGGGTTGGCGTGATCAGGGTTCTTCTCCGATGTGGTTTGACGGGGTGAACATGGGTGCAGTTAATGAAACCAGGAAGCCGCGGTGTTTGAGCCGTTCTCCGAGCCGGGCGGCCTCGTCTTCTTCGGGAAACAGGCCGTAGACCGTCGACCCGCTTCCGGACATGAGAGCGAATGCGGCGCCTTCCGAGATCATCTCCTGTTTCAGTTTGCCGATCGCCGGGTATTCTCTGAAGACGACTTCTTCGAAGTCATTACTGATGCAGTCGGTCAGGTTCGACGGATGCGGGAGATTGTCCAGAAGAGTGCGCTTCAAGGACGCTCTCGGCCGTGCCAGCGGAGGGGAGAGTCGATTGTACGCCCACTGCGTTGAAACATGAATCCCCGGGTTCACCACGAGAATCGCGGCAGGGAGCATGAGGGAAAAATATTCCAGGATTTCGCCGCGTCCTTGCGCAACCGCGGATCCGTTGTTCAGAAAATACGGAACATCAGAACCCAGGCGAAGCGCCATCGCCGCCAGGTCCGCTTCGGGAACAGAGACGCTCCAGAGCGATATCAGGGCCCGGAGCGTGGTTGCGGCATCGCTGCTGCCGCCGCCCAGTCCGGCTCCGACGGGGATCCTTTTGGTAAGAGTGATGGCGACGCCCTTCCGAATGCCGAGATATTCGCGAAGAAGCAGGACTGCACGGTAGCACAGATTCCGATCATCGGTCGGAACTTCCGCGGAATCCGCTTTCAGGACGATGCTATCGTGGCGTTCAAAGGTCAGAAGGTCAAAGAGGTCGATCCGGTGAAATACCGTCTCGATATCATGATAACCGTCCACCCTGCGACGGACGACAGACAGCCCGAGGTTGATCTTTGCGTATGCTCGCGATTGAAGGGGCATCAGGGGACAACGAGAAGTTCGTTCTAATATAGCCGAAAGGACGAAGAAGGGAAAGTCTTCCGTGCTGTTTCTTTGACACTCTTCCCCTATTTTCGTACTTTGCAGCGTTATGAGAGACCACCTCGCCGAAATCCTTCGCAATTGTTAACCCAACGAACCCGCCAATGACTCCCGTATTCATACGCAACCATCCGATTGGCGGAGGAAAGCCCCTGGTATTGTTTGCCGGTCCCTGCGTTGTCGAGGGGAAGGATATCACCATGAGGACTGCGGAAGCGATTGCAGCGATTGCATCGCGCCTCGGCTTCCCTCTCGTCTTCAAAGCATCCTACAAGAAAGCGAACAGGACGAGCGGCGGATCGTTTGCCGGGTTGGGGATGGATCTTGCGTTGTCGATTCTCCGGGACGTCCGGGATCAATTCGGTCTTCCGATCGTTACCGATATTCATTCGGAGGCGGAGGCCGCTTCGGCTGCAGACGTTGCAGACGTGCTGCAAATCCCTGCGTTCCTTTGCCGCCAGACGGAGCTTCTCCGTGCGGCCGGACGCACCGGTCGCGTGATCAATGTCAAGAAAGGACAATTTCTGGCGCCGGAAGAGATGATGTACGCTGCAGAGAAGATTCGGGAAACCGGGAATGCCAATATCCTCTTTACAGAGCGAGGGACGACGTTCGGCTACCATAACCTGGTGGTCGACATGCGGAGCCTCTCCATCATGCGTGGGCTCGGCTCTCCGGTGATCCTGGATGCCACGCACTCCGTCCAGCTTCCGGGAGGCGACGCAGCCGGAAAGAGAAGCGGTGGTCAGCCGGAGTTCATCTTCCCGATAGCGCGTGCCGGCGTTGCGGCCGGCATCGACGGTCTTTTTCTTGAAGTCCATCCCGATCCTCCGCACGCGTTGAGCGATGCGGCAAGTCAGCTTCCGCTCGCGTCGCTGGAATCGCTTCTCCGGCAGGTTCGGGCCATCGACGACGCGGTACGCGCCTCAGGCGGTTTCAGCGCATGAGATCTCGAAGGAGCAAATCCCTCCTGGCCCGCCGTGCGGCCAACATCAAGTGCATCCTTCTTGATGTCGACGGGGTGATGACGGACGGCGGATTGTATTACTCCGCGAAAGGGCAGGAGATGAAGCGCTTCAATGCCCAGGATGGCTACGGGATTGTGCGTGCCCGGGAAGCGGGATTGACCCTGGGCATCATCAGCGGACGGAGCACTCCGATCATCGACGCACGCGCTCACGTTCTGAAGATCAAGGATGTCTATCAGGGGATCGATGACAAAGTCGCCGCAATGCGGAAGATCCAGAAGAAATACGGACACGATGACGAAGAATTCGCCTACATCGCGGATGATTTGTTCGATCTTCCCCTGCTCCGTCTTGTCGGTCTCTCCGGGGCGCCAAGCAATGCAAGGCCGGAAGTCCGGCGGGCCGTCGATCTCGTCACCGGTCTTCCCGGCGGAGACGGCGCCGTACGGGAATTCATCGATTTTATCCTCGACCATCGGGCAACGAATGGACGATAACACGCAGGCAATTGCGGCAGGGAAGAGAACGGTACGGATCGAGGCGGCCTCGGTAGAGGCGCTCGAATCGCGCATTGGAAAGGAATTCGCCACGACGGTGGACCTTCTCGCCCGGTGCTCCGGAAGAGTGATTGTCGCGGGCGTGGGGAAATCGGGGATCATCGGGAGGAAGATCGTCGCAACCCTGAACTCCACGGGGACCGCCGCGGTGTTCCTTCACCCGTCGGACGCCATGCATGGCGACCTCGGTCTCGTACGAAAGGACGACGTCGTCATCTGCATTTCCAAGAGCGGAACCACGGCGGAGTTCAACACGCTTTTGCCCGTGTTTAAGAGCCTGGGGGTGCCCGTGGTCTCCATCGTGGGGAACCTGAACTCCACGCTTGCCCGCGATTCGACGGTTGTCCTCGATGCCTCCGTGGCGGAAGAGGCATGCCCGCACGACCTGGCTCCCACGTCGTCGACGACTGCAACGCTCGTCCTTGGCGATGCGCTTGCCATTGCGCTCCTCGAGCGCCGGCAATTTACCCAGGAACAGTTTGCGCAGTACCATCCCGGCGGTACGCTCGGCAAGCGTCTCTTGTTGAAAGTCGACGAGCTCATGACTGATGGCGACGCCGTCCCCCGGGTAAAGCGAAACGTCCCGCTTGCGGAGGCGATTGTCGAGATCAGCACCAGGCGGCTCGGATGCACATGCGTTGTCCGCGAGGATGGAACGCTCGAGGGAATCATCACCGACGGAGACCTCCGGCGACTGCTGCACCGCATCCACGACATCTCCTCGGTCACCGCGGGCGAGGCGATGACGGAACATCCCAAGACCATCGGTCCGGGGACGCTCGCAGTGAACGCCCTTGAGCACATGGAGGAATACTCCATCACCCAGATGATTGTCGTTGATGAACGGAACATTCCCGTCGGGGTGGTTCACCTCCACGACCTTGTGAAGGCCGGCCTGCGGGACGATGACGCGTCATGAGCCGCGCACTGGCATTCCTCCTCCTCTCTCTTCTCCTTGCCTCGTGCGAAGAGAGGCTCCGCCCGTCATTCGTGAGCGTCCAGCAGGAAATTCCCTCCCAGGAAAGCTGGCGGAGCCGCGTGATCTTCTCCGATTCTTCCCAGGTCAAGGCGATCCTCTGGGCAGGCCATATCTCCGTGTACGAAGCCGGGCACTACACCCTGCTCGATGACAGCGTCCATGTCGACTTCTTCAATGCCCAGGGGGAGCATTCCTCCACGCTGACGGCACGACGCGGCAAGGTGGATGATGCGACGGACAATTTTGAGGCGCACGACAATGTCGTCGTCGTTTCGGACAGCGGCACCACGCTGCGCACGGAACGATTGTACTGGACGAATGCCGACCGCTCGATCCACACCGATGCCTTTGTCGATATCCTCTCTCCCACCGAACACATCAGCGGAACGGGCATGGTGAGCGACGAAGGGCTGAAAAACTACAAGATCTTCAAAGTCAGCGGGCGGTCTGTCGCGAAGGATCTCTAAGTGCACGGAATGAAGAATCTCGGACTTTTGCTGCTGCTCCTGATCGCGACCCGCCTTGTCCGTGCGCAGGAGTCGAAGGTCATTGTTCTCGACCATGCGGACAGTCTGCTGGGAAGAGTGATCAACGGCGAGGATGCGCGGGAGCTTATCGGCAATGTCCGGCTCATCCAGGATCGCGTGACGATTTCCTGCGACCACGTCCTGGAGTTTCGCCTCCGCGGGGAGTACGTGCTCACCGGACATGTCGTGGTCCGCGATTCGAATACGGTGATGCTCATGCCTCGCGGGATGTATCACCGGGCGGAACGACGGGCCGAGGCGTTCGACAGCGTGAGCCTGGATGATGGGACGGCGCACCTCACCGCACGATACGGAGAATATTATGCGGGCCCCCGCGAGGGCTTCTTCCGGGACAGCGTCCGGGTCGTCGATACTTCGTCGGTGATAACCTGCGACTCGATGCGGTACTTCCGGAACAGCCGGACCACGCTGGCGTTCGGGAACGTCCGCGTCGATTCCAAGAGCGACAATGTCTCCATCTTCGGCGGCAAGCTGGAGCACAATCAGGAAACAGCGTACAGCCGGATGACAAGGGAACCGGTCCTGGTCCAGGTCGATACCGCGGGCGGTTCGCGCGACACGCTTCTCGTACGGAGTCGCGTCATGGAATCCTTCCGTGATTCGACGAGAAGACTGATTGCCATCGACAGCGTGCGACTTGCCGGGAAGGATATCGCCGGGAGGGCGGGGTACGGGCTATTCCTGGCCCGCGGCGACAGCATGATCCTGCGGCAGCAGCCCGTGATCTGGTACGAGCATACCCAGGTATCCGGCGATTCCATGCGAATCTATCTCATCAAGCGGCGCCTCCACCGGGTCTTTGTGGAAGGCAACGCCATTGCCGTTTCCCAGAGCGACAGTCTGCATCCCTATCGCTTCGATCAGATGGTCGGCGAGACGATGGACATGAACTTTCAACACCAGGCCCTCCATTCGCTGGAAGTCAACGTGCAAGCAATCGGGGTCTATCATCTGTACGATGACACGACGTCGAACGGCCTGAACAAGATCAGCGGTGACAAGATTCTGATGCGTTTCGGCGAAAGCAAACTCCGGACGATCAAGGTGGTAGGCGGAGTCGAGGGACAATACTTTCCCGAAAATCTCGTCCACGGCCGCGACGCCTCGTACACGCTTCCGGGAGCGCTGTGGAGGAACGACAAGCCCGTGCTGCGCAGGACGCAAGCCGGGTTGATGATTGACTGACAGAAAGCACAGATGCGCATGACGGATCCCAGCGGTTCGAAAGACGGCGGACAGCTTGTTCTGCGTTCCGACGCGTTGGTGAAGCGGTACAAGAAACGGACGGTCGTGAACTCGGTCAGCGTTTCGGTCCGCCAAGGCGAAGTGGTTGGCCTGCTCGGTCCGAACGGAGCGGGGAAGACCACCACCTTCTACATGATTGTCGGGATGATCAGGCCTGAGGAGGGACGGGTGTTCCTGGAGTCGGAAGAGATCACGCGCCTGGCGATGTACAAGCGCGCACGGATGGGGATCGGGTACCTGCCGCAGGAGGCGTCGATTTTCCGGAAACTGACGGTCGCGGAAAACATCCTCGCCGTGTTGCAGATGATGAAACTCACCGACGCGGAACGTCAGGCGCGCTGCGACCGGCTCATGGCGGATTTCAATATCGCGCACATCGCGAAAAGCAAAGGATATATGCTGTCGGGCGGAGAACGGCGGCGGACGGAGATTGCGCGGGCACTGGCCACCGAGCCGAAATTCATTCTGCTCGATGAGCCGTTCGCAGGCATCGACCCCATTGCCGTCGAGGAGATCATGAAGATCGTCGGGAACCTGAAACAACGGGGGATCGGAGTCCTGGTGACGGACCACAATGTGCACGAAACGCTGTCGATCACGGACCGGGCGTATCTGCTGTTCGAGGGCCAGATCCTGAAGGCCGGAACATCGGAAATGCTCGCAAATGACCCGGAGGCCCGAAAGCTCTATCTCGGGGAAAAATTCAAGCTCGACCGGTATCAATAGCGGGAACAAAGCCTTTGGACAAGGTGTTAGGTAGGTATTGAGGGGTTGGCAGGATGTGACACGTTGTTCAAAAAGGAGGGTCGAGATGATGAAGTTCGTCGGAGTCCTGATTTTAGCGTTGTTGGTTGCAACGGGCGCATCGGCTTCGGGCAAGAAGAAGACCGAAACGAAGGCGATGTCGTACAGCGGCTATGTCGTTGATCAGATGTGCGGAAGCGGGATGGCGAAGAAGTCGGACGGTATGACGAAGGCCGCGGCTCACACGAAGGATTGTGCGCTCTCGGCGTCGTGTGCAGCGAGCGGATTCGGGTTGTTCATGAACGGCAAGTACCATCCGTTCGATGCCAAGGGTTCCGAATTGGCGAAGGCGATGCTGGAGAAATCCACGCGTGCGGATCATTTGTTCGCCGAGGTCACCGGCTCGATGAAAGGGAGCACCCTGGATGTTACCGCAATGAAGGAGGCGGAGCCGCCGAAGAAGTAATTGATGAGGAGGTCGTGCTGAGGGCAGGCTGCCTGGGAGACCGGGCAGCCTGCGGTGTTTTTTGACAATCGTTGTCAGTCCTTCTTTGTCTGGTTCCCTGGATCTGCGGCCGGTTTGCCCTTGTCTGGTTTCGGCTCTTTCTTTGTGCTCTCAAATCCTTTCGAAGAACTTTTTTTGTAGTCTGTCAGGTAGAAGCCGCTTCCCTTGAAAATCAGTCCGCTTCCACCTCCGATCACCCGCACAAGGGAATCCGTGTTGCAGTTTGGGCAATGGACCAATGGAGGTTCCGACATCGACTGCAATTCTTCAAGCGTGTGACCGCATTTTTTGCATTGATATTGATATGTTGGCATGGCATCCTCTCGTTGCTAAAACCCCCTCTGCTGTTCATCCGTTCCCGGGTGTGTCCCGGAGTACCTATCGCAGCGCTTCAATTCCTTTCTTGATTCTCCGAAGTCCCTCGTTCAGCTCTTGCATGCTGCAGGCGAACGACATCCTGATGCATTCGTCGTCGCCGAAGGCCGAGCCGGGGACGAGGACCACATGCTGGCTGTCCAGAAGATATTCGACGACGTCGAAGGAGCTGGAGAGCGCTCCGGACATCCCGGTCCGTCCAAACAGGTTCTGGACGCCGATGAAATAGAACATTGCGCCTTCCGGTTTCACGACTTCCAGCTCGCGGACTTCGCGCAAGGACTCCCAGACTGCGTCGCGGCGGCGTTGAAATTCCTTCGCCATTGTGCGCACGCGCTCCTGCGGTCCCCGCAGGGCCGCGACCCCCGCCTTCTGGGAGAGAGAATTCACGCTCGAGGTGACCTGTCCCTGCATGCGAACCGCGGACTGGATGATCTCCTCCGGACCGCCCATGTATCCGATTCTCCAACCCGTCATGGCATACGTCTTGGAGAACCCGTTGACTGTCACAGTCCGATCGATTGCGCCGGGGAGCGTTGCGATGCTGACGTGCGTTCGGCCGTCGAAGAGCATTTCTTCGTAGATCTCGTCGCTGATGATGTACAGGTCATGTGCCGTGGCAATGGCGACGATTTCCGACAGCTCCTCACGCGAGTAGACAACCCCCGTCGGATTGTTGGGTGAGTTTAGGAGGATGGCCTTCGTTTTCCGGGTGACGGCTTTTCTCAAACCGTGGAGATCGGGCCGAAAACCGTTCGAGCGATGGGAGCGGACGGGAATAGGAACGCCACCGGCGAGCTTGACCAGCGATGGATAACTCACCCAGGAAGGATACGGGATCAGAATCTCATCGCCGTCGCCGCAGATGGCGAAGAGGGCATTGGTGAGCGCCTGCTTCGCGCCCGTGGTCACCATGACGTTGCGTTCCGAATACGGCAATCCGTTCACACGTTGAAACTTCTCCGCAATCGCCTGGACGAGTTCCGGGATCCCCTGGACGGAAGTATAGTGAGTGAAATTCTGATCAAGCGCTTCTTTCGCCGCCAGTTTCACGTGGTCTGCAGTGGGGAAGTCCGGTTCTCCCGCCGTCATGATCACGACGTCCACGCCGTCGCGGCGCAATTCGAGCGCTCGGGCGGTGAACGCCATCGTCTGGGATTCCTCGATTTCCGTTACGCGCCGGGACAAACTCTTCCGATCCCCCATCACTCCTTCCCCGAATGTGACAGACCCTGCCGCGTGCCCACTTTGCTGACGAGACGCCGGCGGACGAGCGGAGGGACGAAATCCGAGAGGTTTCCTCCGAGACGCGCAACTTCCCTGACAATGGAAGAATTCAGGTAGGTGTACCGCTCGTCCGGCACCAGAAAAACCGTATCGACCGCGCGTTCCAGCTTTCTGTTCGTCAGGGCCATTTGAAATTCATATTCGAAGTCTGACACGGCCCGGAGACCGCGGATAAGCACCGTTGCCCCGTGGGACCGTGCGTATTCGACAAGGAGTCCGTCAAAGGTGTCCGTATGGACGCCCGGGATGTTGCGGACGACGGAAGCGGCCATTGCCAGTCGTTCCTCAGCCGAAAAGAGCGGTTCCTTGCTGGCGTTCCGTGCGACGAGAACGATGACACGGGGAAAAATGGCCGCGGCCCGACGGATAACGTCGAGATGGCCGTAGGTAATGGGGTCGAAGGTTCCGGGGTAGATTGCGGTACGCGTCTTCATTGCTCCCCCTTCCGGGGCTGGAAAAACGTTACGCACGTCCGACCGAATTTCTTTTGTGGCCCAGCGGAATACAGATCCGTCCCTTCGAAATGCAGCTCGGAGGCATGCTCAATTAACAGGTACCCGCCCTCATGCACGATTCCTCGAGAGAACATTTCCCGGGGAATCTGGTCTGTCTCTGCATACGCATAGGGAGGATCGGCAAAGGCCAGTAGGGTGTGGTCGGCCGTCGTCCTGATGTACTGCATGGCATCCATGGAGAGGATTTCGACCGCATCGAGGCATCCGAGGGCGGCGGCATTTTCTTCAAGGTGATGCAAGGCATTCAGTTCGCGCTCGATGAAGATCACCCTGGCCGCGCCGCGGCTCAGCGCTTCGAAGCCAAGGCTTCCACTTCCCGCGAAGAGATCCACGACCGTGATCCCCTCGAACGCAATCCTATTGACGAGCATATTAAACAGTGTCTGCCGGACGCGTTCCGTAGCAGGCCGCACGGAGAGGTCAGGGACCGTGCTCAATCGTCGCCCTTTGTACACACCGGTGATAATGCGCATGCGTCAGTCCCGCCGGAGCGCGACGCCGATCGCCGGGGCGAACCGGTAGGAGGGGGACTCGACCGATTCCGGCAATTGCACCGTCTCGGCCACACCGACATGACGGAGGGGATTCAGCGCTTCGACGACGATCGCCGATGCCTGTCGCAACTGGACAAGCAAGCCGTTGTCCAGGGCGGGTCCATAGGCAACGATGGACGCGAGCCCGGGAGTTTCGCGGGAGAGCGTGCCGAGGTGCTGGATGGAGTCCGTTCGTGAATGCAGTTGATAGTAGCGGTAGGATTCGAGTGCGCCGTTGCGCAGGAGACTGACGTCGAGGCGGAGATCCTTGATGCCCACGAGTGCGACGTAGCGTGAATACGTGTCAGGATAATTCAATTTGAGTGCGAGTTCGGTGCTGAAGTGATCGACGTCCACAAGGTGGAGCGCAAATCCTTCTTTCTCCAGTGCTTTCCGCACGGAACGCGTGAGATCCCGACGAATTGCGACGACGAGCAACTCGTCGTATTTCTGTGCGCCGGGGTTTGCGATGACGTGCATATCGGTGACGAACTGATCAGGCCGCGCCCCGGGGAAGAATTGTCCGAGTTCCCAGGCAACACGATCGGAGAGTGCCGCTTCAGACGATCGGGGTTCCATCGGTATCGCCGCGAGGAAAAGGAATCCGGCGTCGAAGGTGACCGCGACGTTGCGGACCGGGCCGTGGAGAGCACGGGCAAAAGAGGCGAGTGTCGAGGCAAACGCGTTGCTGGCTTCGTCAGGGTCTGCAGGATCGTGAAGTCCCGCGGGAAACTGTGCCGTCATCTCTCCAAGAAGCAGGAGTCGACTGTCGCGCGAACCGCGCTCGAGTGCGACGGCACGGATCTGTTGCGGGAGGATGTGAACGCCAAGAATGTAGTCGGCCATAGGGTTCCGGAGTTACCAACGCGTTAATATCCGAATTTGTCCGCATGATATCAAGGGAGATCCATGTTAACGGACACGGGCATACGGCCGGAGCTTCTCGAGCTTCTTCGGGCCGATTCCCTTGATATTGGCAAGATCTTCGACGGAGGAGAACTTCCCTTTTTGCTGTCGGTATTCGACGATGCGCCCGGCGATGGCCGGGCCGATGCCCGGGAGGCCGGTGAGCTCCTCCGCCGTTGCGTTATTGATGTTGATGCCTTCCTTTGCCGGGAGGGGCTTCGCTTTCGTGCGGCTTCCCCCGCCGGCGCCGTCCGAAGACTTTCCGGCGAGTTCCGCCGCTGCCCGGGATAGGGCGACATACTCGCTGTCGGCTTGCGAATAATCGAAGAGAGGAACCTCGACTCTGGCGGAAACGGGGGAGAGGACTCTGAGGCCCGTCCCAATACAGAGGGTGGTTGAAAGAAAGAGGATCACGATCAGTTCATTGCGCGTGAAACCGATCCTGTGGCGAATCGTCTGGAAAAGAGACATGGCGCGCCTTCTTTCGAAGAATGGTGGATGCGCGGAAGGGGGGAGTGGATGCTGCGGGGTTTCTGCGTCGGGACGATCAGTTGAAGGCGTTCTTCATTCTCTTAAAAAAGCTCTTTTCAGAATGTGCGGAGCGGTCGCCTTCTTTCGGGTGCATGTTTTCGCTGACCGCCAGTTGTTTCAGGAGGGTCCTCTCCTGCGAATTGAGTGACTTCGGCACCCACACGTTGACCCTGACGAGCTGGTCACCGCGGCCGTAATTATTGAGATGGGGAATCCCCTTATCACGCATCCGGAGAACGCTCCCCGACTGGGTGCCCGGATCGATCTTCAGTTTCGCCTTTCCCGTCAGTGTCGGGACGTCGACTTCGCCGCCCAGGGCGGCGTCGGAAAAGCTGACGAGAAGGTCGAGCACCACATCATCATTCTCACGCGTGAACACATCGTGCGGCTGCTCCTCGATGACGACGATCAGGTCTCCCGGAGGGCCGTTACGCGGGCCGACATTTCCTTCGCCGCGAAGAGGAAGGTAGTTGCCTTCACTCACACCGGCCGGGATTGTGACCTTGACAGTCGCCTCGCCCTGAATCCGGCCGTCTCCCTTGCAGGTCAGGCATGGTTCTTTGATGACGCGTCCTTCGCCTGAGCAATTCTGACACATGGCGATGTTGACCATCTGACCGAGGATGGTTCTCGTGACCTGACGGATTTCGCCGCTCCCTTTGCAGACGGGGCAGGTCATCGTCGCACCGCCGCCTTTTGCGCCGCTCCCCTGGCAGTCGGGGCACGCCTTCCATTTACGGATTTTGAGTTTCTTCTCCGCCCCGGTCGCGATTTCTTCCAGCGTCAGTTTCAGCCGGATTTTGAGATCGGAACCCTGCGCCGGTCCGCTTCTCCCGCGTGATCGGGCACCCCCGAACATCTCCTCGAAGAACGATCCGCCAAACACATCGCCGAAGGCGCTAAAGATATCGTTCATGTTCCCGAAGTCGTGGAAGTCCGCGCCGCGGCGCAACCCGTCGTGCCCAAACTGGTCATAGCGCTGACGCTTGGTGGGGTCGGAGAGAACCTCGTAGGCCTCCGCCGCCTCCTTGAACTGCTCCTCGGCATCTGCATTGCCGGGGTTTCTGTCAGGGTGGTACTGGAGGGCAAGCTTCCTGTACGCCTTCTTGATCTCCTCGACGCTCGACGATTTTGCCACGCCGAGAATTTCATAGTAGTCACGCTTGCTCATCGGACTCCCCGCTCGCCTGCGCTCCGGAAACGATCACCTTTGCATGGCGCAGCACTTTGTCGTTCAATCGGTATCCTTTTTCCACTTCTTCGACGACGGTATGGTCGGGAACGTCGGCCCGTGAAATCTGAAGGAGGGCGTCATGTTCTTCGACGCTGAAGGGTTTTCCCAGCGCTTCGATCGGTTCCACTCCCTGTGCTTTCAGAATCTGGAGAAGTTTCGAGAGGATGAGTTCGACGCCCTGGTAGAATCCTTCGTGTCCCTGCGCATCCCTGCCGCCCTTAAGAGAGCGTGTCAGGTCGTCGACCACGGGGAGGAATGAGAGGAGGATCCGTTCATTCGCCAGTCGCTGGAAATTCTGCCAATCGCCCTCATTCCTCTTTTTGAAATTCTCAAATTCTGCAGCCTTTCGCAGAAGCTGGTCTCTCAGTCGGTCATTCTCCGCTTTTGCTTCGAGAAGTTCTTTTTGGATATCCCGTTGTCCCGATGCAGCGGTCACTGCGTCATCGGGTCCAGCGGTTGACACTGAGACTGGGTTCTCTTCTCTCATGCGTTCCTTTTGCGACCCTTCTTCCATCATGACTGGTGTACGTTATTGAACATGTCTGAAATTGATTTTGCGACATAGTCGACGAGGGGGATGACCCGGTAGTACGGCATTCTGCGGGGACCGATGACTCCGACAGTGCCCATCGCAGTACCCACCTCGTACGTTGTCGCGATCACGCTATATTGCCGGAGTTTCGCATCCTCGTTTTCACCGCCGATGGTCACGCGTACAGCGCCATGCGGCCGGTCGTGGCGTTCCAGGATGTGGATGATGATGTCTTCATCGTTGATCAGCTCGATCACACTGCGGAAATCTTCCGCGTTGACGAATTCCGGTTGATCGACGATATCCCGCGCTCCGGCGATATGGACTTTTTCATTCTTCGGTGGGACGAACAGCTTATCGACCGAATCGATGAACAGCCGGATGAGGCCGGTTTCATCATGCTGGACCTCGCGCATGCGTTCGGCGAACGTGTTCCGGATTTCTTCGAGTGACAACCCGGCGAGTCGCTCATTGATCGTTCTGCTCAGGTCGTCCAGTTTATCGCGGGGGATTTCGCTGTCGACTTCCATCATAATCGTGCGGATCAATCCTGAGGCGATGGAGATGATCACCATGATTCTATTTCCCAGGATGGGAACGAGTTCGAGTTTTTCGAATGTTCCGGTGGTCAGGCTGGGCGGGGTGATGATGCAGAGTTGGCGTGAGATGCGGCCGAGGACCTTCGTCACTTCCCGGAGCACCTGATCCCGATCGTCGGTGGCGTCGAGATTTTCCCGAATGCTTTTCTGTTCCTTCCGGGAGACCTTCTCGAGTTCCATCAGGCTATCGAGATAGAACCGGTAGCCCTTGTCGGTCGGGATGCGACCGGCGGAGGTATGGGGGTGATCGATATACCCGAACGTTTCGAGATCGGACATAACATTCCGGATCGAAGCCGAGCTCAGACTCAGTTCCGTCTGGTGGCGTTTCGAGATATACCGTGATCCTATCGGAGTGGCGGTTTCGATGAAATCGCGCACAACGTAGCGCAAAACGGTTCGCTCGCGTTCAGTAAGATCCCCTGCCATGCTCCACCCTGGGTAGACTAACCAATATACGGAAAAAAATACGTATTTCGCGGGCGTGTGTCAAGAATCCCCCCAAGGGGCTGTCCCGTGGCGAGTTCCTGCAGGAAGCTACGAAGATAGTTGATTTCAACGGCCAGAAGACGTATATTCTGACTATGTTCCGTTGTTTGGTGATGGGGACATGGGGCTGTAGCTCAGCTGGGAGAGCGCCTCGTTCGCAACGAGGAGGTCGTCGGTTCGAACCCGATCAGCTCCACGTATCCGCCGTCATCAACGACCGGAGGCAGGTTTGTCGAGCGACCATGTCCAGTCTGAGTGTAGAGGTCAAGTCCTGCGCAACTGTAAGTAACTCAACCCCGCCAGGTCCGGAAGGAAGCAACGGTCGGTTAGCCAAGGTGTGACGCAGGGAAGCTTGACCTCTTTGTTTTTTGGATTCACCAGAACCCGCGCAACCTCCTCCATCAGCCCTTCGTCCCGGCAACTTCACCGCCGGCGCCTCTGCCATGCGACCGGCAATTCAGCGTTGGGACGAGGGTGGCGGGCTTATCCGTACCAAGTGTTCCGCACAACGCACGAGCGTTCCACGGCAAGGTACTACCGCCGTGGGCGGACCATCGTCCGGAAGAGAGCCCAGCAAATCCTATACACCATCATTCTCTCACGCCGCAAGGCGGTTGAGAGCCGGACACATCCCGAGTGGATTGAGGATTGCAGGGGATCGGGATTGTTCGGAAACTCCATCAATGTCAATCGTCCCGCCAAGCGCGGGACGGGGCGCGATATCCAGGATCGATGAAGGCATGAGCCATGATCAAATTGTGTCTCTTGTATCAGCACAAGAGCTGGCCTGACTCGCCGGGTACCTGCCGCCATCCAGACCAGGGTCTGGAAGAAAGGTTGGGACGAACCACGAGTCATGAAGAAGGAAATCGTTATCAATGTTGCGGCCAACGAAACGCGCATCGCGATTACGGAAGACGGCCGGTTAGCAGAACTTTTTGTTGAGACAGCAAATAAAGAGAAGATGATTGGCGACATCTACCTGGGCCGCGTGGCCAAGGTGATGCCGGGAATCAAAGCAGCGTTTATCGATCTGGGCCTTCAGCAGGACGGCTTTCTCCATTTCTCCGATATCGGCAACCGGTTTGAAGAGTATACGGCAATGATCGGGGATGAGGAGGAGGAAGAGCAGCGTGCCGAGAGACCTGCGTCCGTCGCTGTGGAAGAGCCCGCCGAGTCCTTCGGTGGCGCTCCGGAAGCCCATCAACCCTCCGCTTATCCCCAGCCGCGGGAACACCCTGCCGATCATCCGGAATCCCGTCCCCCGCAGGCCCCTTCGCGCGACGTTCAACTGGTCAAGGGCCAGGAGATCATCGTTCAGATCATCAAGGAGCCCGTCGGGAAAAAGGGGGTCCGGGTGACCTCCGAGGTTTCCCTTGCAGGGCGGTTCCTTGTTCTCCTGCCGTTTGACGGGAAGATCGGGATTTCGAAGAAGATTTCCAGTTTCAAGGAGAAGCGTCGCCTCCGGAAGATCGTCCAGGGATTTCTCCCTGAAGGGTTCGGCGTCATCATCAGGACGGTGGCAGAGGGAAAAGAAGACGAATCGCTGAAGAAAGACCTCGAGGACCTCGTCAAGACGTGGCGGAAGATCGAGGAGATGGTGAAGACCGAGAAGGCCCCCGCTCTTCTGTACAAGGACATGGCGACAACGTCCAGCGTGATCAGGGATCTTTTCTCCAACGAAGTGTCTCGTGTTGTCGTCGACGGCAAATCCCTTTACCGGGAAATCCGCGCGTACATTCAGTACACATCCCCCCAGCTCACGGACAAGATCGAGCTGCACAAGGACCGTCAGCCGATCTTCGACAAGTACGGGATCGAGAAAGAACTGGAGGCGTCGCTCAGCCGCAAAGTGTGGCTGAAGAGCGGTGGATACATTATCATCGAGCCGACCGAAGCGATGGTCGTGGTCGATGTCAACAGCGGCCGGTACGCCGCCAAGAAAGAGCAGGAGCTGAACTCCCTCAGAACGGATCTTGAGGCCGCGCGGGAGATTTGCCGCCAGCTCCGATTGCGCGACATCGGCGGGATCATCGTCTGCGACTTCATCGACCTGGAAGATGAGAAGAACAAGCGCAAGGTCTTTGAGGAACTCAAGAAAGAATTTCGTCGCGACAGGGCGAAGGTCACCGTGCTTCCGATGACGGAATTCGGTCTGGTGCAGATCACGCGCCAGCGGGTCCGCCAGAATATTCTTCATAGCTTCACCGAACCCTGCCCCGCTTGTGGCGGCACGGGCCTCGTCCGTTCGAAGACGACCACGTTGAACGACATCGAGCGCTGGATCCGGCGGTTCAAGACGGAGTCGAGGGAATTCCGGCTGACCCTGCGGACGACGCCGGAGCTCGCGGGATTATTGCGTGACGGCACGTACAACCGGTTGCGGAAGATCATGGTGAAATACTTCGTGATGGTCCGGCTCGAAGTGGATGCCGCGCTGCCGCAGGGAGAGTTCCGGTTCTTTTCCCGGCGGCAGGACAAGGACATCACGGATCTCTACAAGTAAGACGCGAAAGGATGTGCCCGACAATGAAGAGTCTCAAGCGCACCGCGCTCTTCAACGTTCATCAACGGCTCGGCGGGAAGATCGTGGAGTTCGGGGGATTCGAGATGCCAGTGCAATACACGAGCATCATCGAAGAGCACCGCCGGGTGCGTGAGCGGGTGGGACTGTTCGATGTTTCCCACATGGGTGAGGTGGAAGTGCGCGGAACCGACGCGCTGGCGTTTGTTCAACGCATGACCATCAACGATGCGTCGCGCCTGACGCCCGGTCGCGTGCAATACTCGGCGATGTGCTACGAGGACGGCGGCATCGTGGACGACCTGCTGGTCTATCATATGGGCGACCATTATCTCCTGGTGATCAACGCCGCGAACATCGACAAAGACGTCGCGTGGCTCCGCGAGCATCGCGCCGGGAATGTCACCCTGACGGACCGGTCGGACGAATTCTCCCTGATTGCCGTTCAGGGTCCGCGGTCGCTCGATACGCTTCGCAAAATCACCTCCGTCGACCTGACCGGCATCCAGTATTATCATCATACGACGGGCGAGGTTTGCGGCGTGGAGATGACGATCTCGCGCACCGGCTACACCGGCGAACTCGGGTTTGAATTGTATCTACCGTCCGATGTCGGCACGTCCGAGCGGGTCTGGGACGCCTTGATGGCCGCTGGAAAAGAATACGGCATCGGGCCTGCCGGGCTTGGTGCCAGAGATACGCTGCGGCTGGAAATGGGGTTCTGCCTGTACGGTCACGACATCGATCAAACGACGAACCCGATCGAAGCCGGGCTCGGATGGATCACGAAGGCGGACAAAGGAGACTTCCTCGGTCGATCGGCCATCCAGAGGGTCAAGAAGGACGGGCCGACGAGAAAGCTCATCGGGTTTGCGCTGAAGGACAAAGCCTTTCCGCGCCCGGGATACAAGCTTCGCATCGACGGCGGCGACGTTGGCACCGTGACGTCGGGGACATTCTCGCCCATCCTTGACCGGGGAATCGGGATGGGGTATGTGAAGGCCGAAGTTGCGAAGACGGGAACGGATGTTTCCGTAAGCATTCGGGAACGCGACTACCCTGCGAGCATTACGTCATTCCCCTTCGTCGCAAGGAACTGACTTCCGGGCTTTTCCCCGGGGTCGAGAGACCAGGACCCATAGATACGTCGAGGCGCATGCGGATCGATCTGTTCTTCACTCCCCAGGACGTGGACGAGATGGCAATGCGGGAACGGACCGCCGTCGTCATCGACGTCCTGCGGGCAAGCAGTTCCATTACGACGGCGCTGGCGAACGGTGCGCGCGAAGTGATTCCGGTTGCGACCGTGGAAGGCGCCGTGAAAATCGCGGCGAATCTTTCTGCGGACATCGTGCTGCTGGCGGGCGAGCGGAACGCAAAGATGATTCCCGGGTTTCATCTCGGCAACTCTCCGCTCGAATACACCGAGGACAAAGTGCGGGGGAAGGTCATCGTGTTCAGTTCAACGAACGGCGCGAGAGCGCTTGCGAGCGCGAAGATGGCGCGCGAGCTCGTCGTCTGCTCCTTTTTGAATATCTCCGCTGTCAAGACGTTTCTCACCGAAAAACCCAGGGACTTCACGATCATCTGCTCGGGCACAAACGGGACGTTCTCGCTTGAAGATTCCGTCTGTGCCGGCATGCTCATTGACGACGTTGTGAAGGCGGACGGAGGAAACGTGCAGCTGTCGGACGGCGCACTCGCGGCCCGGACGCTCTACGCCGCGCTCGGAAAGAAACCCGAGCAGGTCCTCCAGCTGGGCGAACACGGCAGGCTGCTTGCCGCGCTGGGCTTCGCCGAGGATCTTGCCTACTGTGGAGCCGTCAATGCGGTTCCCGTCCTTCCGCTCCTGGAAGATAATGTCTTGCGACTCAAGCGCGACGCCGAGCGCGGCCCCGTCACAGTCACCGGAGCTCCGAATTGAGGCAGGGAGATATCCATGGCCGTCAATGATCGGAACAGGGGACGGGCTTCCGTCGCATCGCCCGTCCGGAAAGCCCCTGGTCGCGCACCCTCCGCGCGCCGTACCGCAATTCTTGCTCTCCTCCTGATGACCGCGGCGGTACTGATCACGATTGCGTTGTTAAGCTACAGTGCCGAAGATGAATCCTCCATCCACATTTCCGCGAAAGACATCGTCACCAGCGTGAGCGGTGACATCGACGCCCAGGCAAAGGCGGACCGGGTCCACAATGCGCTGGGATTGGTCGGTGCGGTCATCGCCGACAAGATGATCAAATCGACCTTCGGCTATTCCGTTCTCGTGGTTCCCGTCCTGATGCTGGTGTGGGGCTGGACGCTCCTTCGCCGTCATCCGCTTGGACCGGCCGTGCAATTTTCAAACTATCTTGTCATTGGTGCGCTCCTCGTTTCGTCTTCCTTTGGCATGCTGGGACTTGTCTTTCCATCAGCATATCCCGGGATGGAATGGAGCGGAACCATCGGCAGTTTTGTTTCCGATCTCCTGGCACGCCTGCTCGGCCGGGCGGGCGGATCGATCGTCCTCCTGGTCTCCCTCCTGATTCTCGTCGTTCTCGCAGTGGATCTCGACATTCACCGGACGGTGGATCGCATCCGGAACTTGGTTCTCCAGTTGCTTGACTGGGCTGGTCGGATGAAAGATCGTTGGGCCGAACGACGGGAGGAATCGCAGAGCATTCGCCTCAACCGCACACACGAGGAAGAGGAGGAAGAACCGCCTCTGCCAATGGATGAGCCCGAAGTCCGGGCGCCTGTCAGCATCAAACGTCCACCGGTGGAAGAGATTCCCGTGAGGAAGAAGGACGTTCCCGGCCCGCGGAGCGCTGTTCAGGAAGAAATCGCGGACAAGAAGCCGCTTGCGTTCGAAATCACGCGAAAGGCCGAGGCGCCGGAAGAAGACGCAGGCGAAGCCGCCCCTGTCGAGGTCCCGGCGGGAGCGCTTGAAGAAATCGATTACGTCTTTCCGTCCGTCGAACTCCTCGATGCCCCCCGGCCGGGGAAAGAAGATGTCGACGAGGGAGAACTGAAGGCAAATGCGGATTTGCTTCGCGATACCCTGCTCGAGTTCGGCGTCGAAGTTGACAGCGTAAGCGTTACGCCCGGGCCCGTCGTCACCTTATACGAGCTTGTCCCGGCCTCGGGCGTGAAGATCAGTCAGATCGTGAGTCTCGAAAACGATATCGCCCTGAAGCTCGCGGCCCGTGGCATCCGGATCATCGCGCCGATCCCGGGAAAGTCCGCCGTCGGGGTTGAGATTCCGAACTCTCACCGGTCGATCGTGACGATCCGGAGCGTCATCAACTCGACAATTTTCAGAGAATCGACCAGCGCGTTGCCCCTGGCGATGGGGAAGACCATTTCGGGCGAGGTCTTCACGGACGATCTCACGCGGATGCCGCATTTGTTGATCGCCGGTTCGACGGGATCGGGGAAGAGCGTCGGGATCAACACCATCATTGCCGGCCTGCTTTTCCGGATGCACCCATCGGATCTGAAGCTGGTCCTTGTCGACCCCAAGAAGATCGAGCTCGCCCTGTACAAGACGCTGCGGAGTCATTTCCTTGCTCGTTCAGGCGACGTCGACGAAGAAATCATAACGACTCCGCACAATGCCGTGATGATGCTGCGGGGAGTAGAGATGGAGATGGAACGTCGGTATGAACGTCTTGCCGCAGCCGGCGTCCGGAATATCGTCGACTACAATGAGCGGATACGATCGGGCCGGATCAAAAACTCAGAAACCGTCACTCACGTCAAGATGCCGTACCTCGTGGTCATCATCGACGAGCTCGCGGATTTGATGATCACGGCCGCGAAGGAAGTCGAAGAGCCCATTGCGCGGCTCGCCCAGCTTGCCCGTGCGGTGGGGATTCACCTGATCGTGGCGACGCAGCGGCCTTCCGTCGACGTTATCACCGGGGTCATCAAGGCGAATTTCCCGGCGCGCATCGCATACCAGGTGGCATCGAAGACGGATTCGCGGACGATTCTGGACATGAACGGCGCAGAACAGCTCCTGGGGAACGGCGACATGCTCTATCTCCCCAGCGGGAGCCCCAAGCCGGTGCGGTTGCAGAATGCATACATTTCACCGGAAGAAGTTGAAGCCGTCGTCGAATCGATCGGGAAGCAAGCCGGGTATCAGCGCCCGTTCACGCTCCCTTCGATTTCGGAGCGGAAGAAAGCCGGGGCGGAAGGGTCGGGCTTCGACCGGGATGAATTATTTGAGGAAGCTGCCCGGCTTGTCGTACGTCACCAGCAGGGATCCGTCTCCCTGTTGCAGCGACGGCTGAAGGTCGGGTATTCGCGCGCTGCGCGGCTGGTGGACGAGCTCGAAATTGCGGGGATCGTCGGGCCTTCGGACGGGAGCAAGGCGCGGGCGGTCCTGGTCGAAACAGAAGAAGAACTGGAGAACCTCCTGAATGACACGTAGCATCGGTACCGTCGCACTCTGTTTTTTCGCATTGCTTCTTGTCGCCCCGAATTTCGGCCAGGCGCAGGACTCCGGCCAGGATGTGCTGGATCTCGTTCGGAAGAAATATGAGTCCGTGACCGATGCGGAGATCCGCTTCACGCAGAAAGTGAAATTCTCACTTTCGACAGCGGAGGCCACTTCCTCGGGGACGTTGCAGATCAAGAAGCCGAAGAAGTATCGTCTGGAAATGGGCGATCAGATCGTCGTCACGGACGGCGTGACGGTCTGGTCCTACTCCAAGCCACTGAACCAGGTTCTTATCGACAAGTACAAGGAAGACGAACGTTCGTTGACGCCAGACCATCTCTTGATGGGAACATCTGGTGGATACACGCCCGTCCTGGTCGGTACGGACCGCCTCGGGAAAACAGAAACAAAAATCCTGAAGCTGACACCGCAGGATGAGCAGTCGATGGTCAGCAGTGTGCGTCTCTGGGTGGACGATCATGATTGGACGGTCCGGCAGGTCGAAGTCACGGACGTCAACGGGAAATTGACCACCTACACCGTCCAGCAATTGAAGATCAACACGGGCATTGCGGAGTCCCGATTTTCCTTCCAGCCGCCGGAGGGCGCCGAAGTGGTGGATCTTCGCTCGTGAGCCGTCCGGTCCAATATCTGCTGAGCGCCGCCCTCTCGCTCGTCTTTCTCTTCCTTGCGTTCCGCGGGACGGATATTCATCAGCTTGCCACCTCGATTGCCGATGCGAACTACGCGTGGCTGGGAATATCCTTTGCCTGCCTGATGTTGAGCCATGCCGTCCGGGCGTACCGTTGGCGGTATCTGCTTGATCCGATCAAGCCGTCGATCGGATTTCGGAATCTCTTCTCGGGCGTCATGATCGGGTATCTGATGAACAACGTGCTCCCGCGGGCCGGAGAAATTGCACGGCCATACGCGCTGTCACGACTTGAATCGATCCCTGCCTCGTCGGCGTTCGGCACCATCGTGATGGAGCGGCTTCTCGATGTCGCGATGTTTCTCCTGCTGGTCGGTATTATCCCGCTCGTGTATAACGGGCCGCTGGTAACGGCGTTTCCGTGGCTGGTCCCTTCGGGCATCGTGGTATCGATCTTTATTATTGTCGCCATCGGGGGAGTCGTCACGTTCATTCTTCGTCCTGACCTCACCGATCGCGTCCTACGCATTTGCACACGATATCTTCCGGGCTGGATGTCGGATAGAGCGGAGCGGCTGGTCCATGCGTTTCTCGACGGATTCAAGACGCTCACGCGACCCGGGCATCTTTTTTCCATCACGGTGTTGACGCTGCTCATCTGGTTCCTCTATGCCGAAATGACGTATACGGCATTTTTCGCATTCACCCTGCAGGGCAGACTGGATTTTGCGTCGGCGATTGTCGTCCTCGCCGTCGCGAGTGTCGGCGTGGCCATCCCCACGCCGGGCGGTACGGGGAGTTACCACGTTCTGACGTCACAGGCGTTGACGAAGCTGTTCGGGGTGGATGCGCCGACCGCCCTCAGCTATGCGACGCTGACGCACGCGCTCAGCTTTATCCTCGTATCGATTATCGGAGGGTACTATCTTTGGCGTGACCAGGTGGCGATCACGGATGCGATCAAACTTCCGGGGAAGAACAAATGAGCAGGAGTGTGGCGGCGCTCGTCCTGGGGGCGTGGATGTTCCTCGGATGCTCCGCAGAGGCGCAGGAGCAAGGGTTGTCTTCGATGCCTCCGCTTTCCCAGAGAATTACGATCGCAGGAGCGATGGCGGTGTCGTACATTTCCGCGCCTGAAGTCGTGAGCCTGATCGATGCGACTCCCGGTGCCCAGGAGCAATTGCCGCAGTACAAGACCGGGATCCAATTTGTGGGACTTCTCACCATCCCGATGTATCCTCAGTGGGCGGTAAAGCTGGAGTATTCCTACCTTCTCGCCTCATACAGCATTGCTTCCGCGTACGGCGCAGCCGGCGCGGTGGATTACACCCTTTCGGCAAATCTCCCGAGCGTCATGATTCAATACATCCTTGCAGACCGTCCGGAATACACGGTCCGGATCGGCGCAGGCGTCGGGTATCATTTTGGACGGCTGACGACGTCGTTTTTCGGCCAGGAAGAAAACTATTCTGCGGCGGGGATTGGGGGAGTGCTCGAGATCGAAGGGATGACGGCGGTGAGTGAGCACATATTTGCGTTGCTCGGAGCCAATCTCCGGTGGGAATGGATCGGTGCGTTGACGGATTCCCACGGGATGGAGCCGGCGTACGTTGTGGGTTCCACGACGATGACGATGTTTGCGCCAAGCGTCAGGATAGGATTTGCCTACGCATTGTGAATCACTAACGGAAGAGGGAGATCAACTCCATGAAGCACACACGGATATTCGCCGGGGTTGTCCTGGCGGTTCTTCTCGGCACCTGGCTGGCTTTTCCTCAGCATGAGGTGAAGGCGACGCAAGGTAAATCTGCAAAGACATCACAAGAATCAACCAAAACCCAAAAGAGACCGACCGTGAAAGAGACACCCCTCGGCGTCATCGAAATCGAACTGTATGTCAACGACGCTCCAAAGACAACGGAGAATTTCATCAAGTTGACCGAGAAGAAATACTTCAATGGAATCACCTTTCATCGGATTGCCAAGGGTTTTGTGATACAAGGAGGTGATCCGACGGGCACGGGATCGGGAGGGAAGAGCGCATGGGGCAAAGAATTCGCGGACGAACTCAATCCCAACACCGCCTCTTACAAAGCCGGCTATGTCCGCGGTGTTGTCGCGATGGCGAATCGCGGACCGAATACGAACACGAGCCAGTTCTTCATCATGCTTGCCGACAACAAGACGATGCCGAAGAACTACACGATCTTTGGCAAAGTTGTGAGCGGGATGGAAGTCGTCGACCGGATCGCGGCGGCGGAGATCACTCCCGGTTTCAATCCGTCCGACGGCCATCCGATCAATGATTACGTGATGAAGAGTGTTTCGATCATCAAGATGCCGGACGGGCAGCCCCACGTGAAAATCGAGGTGGTGGAGCGGGTACCCGGCTCGAAGGCTGCTCAGGGGAAATAGCGTGGCATTCACCAAGAAATCGTCCGGGGAGAAATTCCGAACACCGGGGAAGGGCGACCTCTCCCCGGTGTATCTCCTTCATGGAGAGGAAGAACTCCTTTGTAACGAAGCCCTTCAGGCGATCCTGGATGTTGCAGTTCCGTCCGCAGATCGGAGCTTCAACCTTGACGTCGTCGAGTGGGCGGATACCGAAGTGGCGGACATCATCGCGAAGGCGTCCGCCTATCCGATGATGGCGGATCACCGGGCCGTCGTGGTGAAAGGGATCGAGAACCTGAAGAAGCAAGGCGACATCGCGGCCCTGACGTCGTATGTTGAGCATCCCGTCGCCACCACGGTGCTGATTTTCACCTCCGCAAAAATCGATACCACGAAGAATCCGTTCGCCAGGATCAGGAACGCCGGATGGGCGCACAAGTTTGAAAGCCTCAGGGAGGCCGACCTCCCCGAGTGGATTGCGGGTCGTCTCGCCGCCAAAGGGCGGACGATCGAGCAGGACGCGAACCGGCTTCTTGCTTCCCTCGCCGGCCTTTCCCTGCGGGATCTCGATCAGGAGCTTGACAAGTTGTCGTCGTACGCCGGCGAGCGGACGCTGCTGACCTCGGCGGACGTGTCTGCCGTGGTCGGGGTATCGAAGGAGTACAATATCTGGGAGCTTCAACACGCCATCGCCCGGGGGGATCGCGCGCGCGCGGTCGAAATTCTCACAAGGATGGTCAGTGACGGGAACGGAGCGCCGTACTTCGTGGTTATGCTGACCATGTTTTTTGTGAGCGCCCGACGCATTCATGATCTCCGGAGGAAGGGGATGCGATTGGAACAAGCGGCGGTCGAGATGGGGAAGAGCACGTACGCGCTGAGAGACCCATTTGAGGCGACGAACCGTTTTTCAGCATTTCAGTTGGAGCAGGCGCTTGCGCTTCTCCTGACGGTCGACGACAAGACGAAATTCGGCGGCGACGATCTGACCCTTCTTCAAACATTCCTCATCGAGATCTTCGAAACACCCATTCCAGCGCAGTGACACCGGTGCCAGACATTATTGGTTCGCCCTCCCTGCTTCAAATTGTTGCGGGCATCCTTGGTGCCTTCGTACTCGCCGTCGTCTCGCACCGCCTTCGATTGCTCACTGCAGGAGGCGCGGTTGTCCAATGGTGCATGGGGGTGGTGATTTTTGGGATTGGGGGATGGGCTGCGGCGCTCCCCATTGTTGCATTCTTCACGGCGGCGAGCGTCATCTCCAAACTCGCGGATCCCATGCGTCGTGCGACGATGGAGGGAAAAGGGTCAACCCGGGATGCTGTCCAGGTGCTTGCGAACGGAGGGATAGCGGCAGGGCTTGTACTCCTGGGGATGTTCGTCCACGACTCAAGGGTATATCACGCGTATATCGGCGCGATCGCGGCCGCATCCGCGGACACGATTGCAACGGAGATCGGCACCGTTTTTGGAACGCGGCCCCGGTTAATCACGTCGGGGCGGGAAGTGCAAAGCGGGACGTCTGGCGCAGTGACGTTCGCGGGGATGCTGGGAGCGATCGGTGGATCGGGACTCGTCGTGCTGGCGGCGATCTTCTGGTTGGGAGGGTTGGGGTTTTCAGTGTTGATCGGGCTGGTCATTGCCGGGTTCGGAGGGAGTCTTGTCGATTCCGTGCTGGGTGCGTTGGTACAAGCGCGGTTTCTCTGTCGCGTTTGCGGGAAGTCGACGGAGAACGCGTACCATTGCGACGAGCCATCGATCCATGTAGCGGGAATCCGTCCCATGACCAACGATGCGGTGAACATCATTTGCACAGCGGCGGGGGCGATGATCAGTGTCATGGTATGAAAGGCACATATGACAAAGACCCGATCGGCGTTGGACGGCATCACCCCATACATTTATGGAACGACACGGCTCGGTGACGAGAAGATTCCGCGCGGAGAACGATTGGCGATTGCCCGCGAGGCCATGAATGCAGGCGTGTGGTTTCACACGGCGAGAATGTACGGCGAGGCATTGGAGATTCTCGGCGAGGTGTTCAGAGAATCGCCGGAGAGAGTGCCGAAGCTGATCATCAAGATCGGCTGGGAGAACATGCGACAGGTTCGGGGGTCGATCGAAGAATGCCTGAAGCCTCTCGGTGTGAATGGCGTGCAACTTGGACAACTCTGTCTGGGCGGTGCGCTTGCGGAGGATTTTGCGAACGGTGGACAATGCTACAGAGTGTTCCGCGAGCTGAAGGAAGAAGGACTGGTGCAGGGGTATGTTGTCGAGGCATTTCCCTGGACATCGGAGTCACCGTTGAGGGCTTTGCGCGCAAGACATACTGAGGGAGTCATCGACGGGTTCATTTTCTATCTGAACCCGTTGCAGCGCTTCGCTTCGAATGCACTGTGGGATGAACTCCTTTCGCGGAAACAGCCGATCATTGCCATGCGAACGGTGTCCGGAGGACCCGTCCATCAATTGCGTGACGTGCCGGGCTTTGCATGGAAGGATTACTTGCAGAAGCGCGCGGTGGAAATTGCCCCGATCTTCGAGAGGTCCGGCGCAGGGAGCTGGACGGAATTCTGCGTCCGATTTGCCCATAGCTTTCCGCTGGTCGGAGCCACAGTCGGATCAACGAGCAAGAGCGCTAACCTTAACGTGTTCCTGGCCTCTGTAAAAGCGGTGATGCCTCTCCCGGAAGACATAGTCAGGGAAATCCAACTCCTGCATCGCCGGTGGTCGGACGAGGTTGATATTCATGCGGAGAAATGGACGATGTAGCGCGGATGATGACCGGTGAGTGGAGTCGGGGGACGTTTACGGCACTTTGGCATCAGGATTCGCCGAGATTCACCCATGTGCTATCCCAAATGGTCGATATTTCGAGTGATAGATGTCACAAATCCTTGACACAATTCGAAGAAAGAGGTAATTTTCAGGAGCAGACAACCGAGAACCTTGCATGAGTGTGGGGAGGAGCGTTTCGGCTGGTGGAAGCCCATGCTCATTGACATGAAGCCCTTTCGTCGCGATCGATGAAGGGGCTTTTTCATTTTAGATTTTTGAATTTAGATTTTCGATTGTTAGAGGAAGCGGAAACACCTGGACTGCTTGCACCGGTCGAAGAAGGAGAGAACGAAGAGAACGGAGTGTTGCCTTCATTTCCCGCATTGGTGTTTGGCGCGAATATGGATGTTCCATACGGGCGCGAACCCGGGTCGGCGTGACTGCAGGTAAACATCGGTTATCGGAGTTCGACATTAGACATTGTCATTGTGAGAGGCGGGTAGACATTCATCACAATAGGGATCGACTTGTTCGGCAGACCGGAGATCAGGGATGTTTAGGACTGGGGGGGAGGGTCATCGAGGGGGCTGCGGATTGCAGGGCGGCGTCCTGAGATGACGTGGGTATAGATCATTGTTGTTCGCACATCGGCATGGCCGAGGAGTTCCTGGACGTTCCGGATATTATAGCCTTGTTCCAGGAGGTGGGTAGCGAACGAGTGGCGGAACGAATGGCAGCTCCCGTTTTTCGTGATGCCAGCGCGGAGGATAGCGGACTTGACAGCGCGTTGGAGGGCAGATTCGTCGATGTGGTGGCGTCGTTCGAAGCCGGAGGCGGGGTCTTGGCAGCGACGGGAGGAGGGGAAGAGGAATTGCCAGCCGAACTCACGTGCGGCGTTCGGGTATTTGCGTTCGAGGGAATCCGGGAGGGTAGTGCCGCGGTAATTTTGGGCCAGGTCTTTGCGGTAGATTTCGCGGACGAATTCGATTTGGCGTTTAAGTTCGGGGGTGCAGGATCGGGGGAGGGGGGTAACGCGGTCCTTATCGCCTTTTCCATGACGGACATTGATGGTAAGATTCTGGAAGTCGATGTCTTTGATTCTGAGGGAGACGCATTCAGCGAGGCGGAGGCCGGAGCCATAGAGGAGGGCAGTCATAAGGCGTTCAGGTTGAGGGAGGGCATTAAGGACGCGGGCGATCTCATCGCGGGAGAAGACGACGGGGAGGCGTTTGGGGGTTTTGGCTCGAGGGAAGGAACCGATATCGCCGAGGTTCCGGCCGAGGACTTGTTGGTAGAGGAAGGCGATTGCATTGAGGGCCTGATTTTGGGTTGAGGCGGCGACGTTGAGGGATTGGGCGAGGTAAGAGAGGAAGCGGTGGATTTCGGGTGGTCCCATCGTAAGCGGGTGGCGTTTATTGTGGTAGAGGACGAAGCGTTTAATCCAATAGAGGTAGGCCTCGGTGGTTCTGGGGCTGAGGTGGCGGAGCGCGGCCAGATTTCGGACGCGGTCGAGGAGTTTCATTTCAGGCATTGCAGTCTATTCCTCCCGTCTGCGGAAACAGTCATTCCCGCTCGACGGCGCAGTTCGACTGCATGACTTCCGTCAAGCCGGCCCCCTCGAGGGGATACTCTCTACATATATTACTCTGGCGACGGTCGTTTTCCGAAGGTTCATTGAAGTTTAATAAATGTTAGGCGGCTCAGCGGAGCTCCATGCAGATTCTGAGCATGCATGTCGTGTCGAGAGTGCAGAATTGTTGATTGACACTGCATGCTTTCGTGTGCCATCGGCTAAAGGGAAGTCGGTTTTGAAACTTAGGTGCTCGATCGTCGAATCCGTTCTACATCGCGATCTTCGAGATTTGTTGCAGGTCATTCGACACATCAGTGTTGACGGTCGCTGTCAGCGAGTGTCATTCGATCTGACGGCTGATCCAACAGTCATCCTATCGCCGATCAGGCGTGAATTACTTATGTCGAACATACGACTGTGTTGGAGTGGATCTTGATGAGGCGAATCGGACCAGTACGTGCTCAGACGCAGCGCGGCATCTTCGAGCAATTGAATAACGTTGCAGTCTCAATTCGTGCAAGCTCGTATCTTGGTGTTGACGATCACGTACGATTCTTCACAATGCCAGGGATTCGATGTTCAGTCACTTGACGATCAGTCGACTCATTGCACGCACTCTGATCAGTTATCGAGTTCATCGGGCACACTTCGTGCCAGAGTCAGTATGATCGCGATGAGTCGCCTAACAAGCGGCTGCAGCTGACGGAAGGAGCCGTATCGAGAAAGTGGCCGGCTTGAAGCGAGTTCAAAAGTCGGAAACAACGTTGCATCTAAGTTCTCAACGTACCCTGATTCGATGAAGTGGAAGTCCGTTCCGCCGCAGGTGAAACGCGGCCGTTAGGCGCTCAGCGGGCGGCGCGCATGGAAGGAAGAGATATGTGGGTATGGATCGTTGTCCATCTCGTGGAGGGATTCGAGTCGGAGCAGAGCGTATCGATTGTGTGTTGCCTTGACCAGGCACTGTTCTTTGGTGAGTCTTTGCGGTAAAAGGGAATTGGTTCCGTTGTTTGAAACCGTATTCAGGTGCGCGCCGCCCGCGTAGTTCCGTTGCACGCGGGTGGCGAATAAGAGTGAGGGTTGGTCCGGAAAGTGAGTCCTTTCGCCACCCGCTTCGAACGGCTGAGAAGTCAGGCGCACGAGTAAGCGCCTAACAAGCGTCTGCACCTGACGGAAGGAGCCGTATCCAGAAATGGCCGGCTTGAAACGAGTTCAAAAGCGGAAACAACGGTAACGTCTAAGTTCTCAACGTACCCTTGCGGTGAAGTGGAAGGTGGTTCCGCCGCAGGTGAAACGCGGCCGTTAGGCGCTCACGCGCGGCGCGCCGCTGGAGTGGTTTGGGAATTCAAGAACATTCTTGTCGTCAGGAGTCTTCAAGCAGAAAGGCCTGTTCACTTTGTCGAATGACGTGCCGTTGTGGAGGTTGTCAGGATCATATCAAGGTGGATCCTTCGTGGCGACCTGGTTGGTGGGCGCGCCGCGCGAGGTGGTGATCGCACCGCGGGCGGCAACCGCTATGGCGACCGATCCCCAGTGCGAATGCGTTATGATATGAAATGGCTGAGTTGAGTACCTCACGGCCGCCCGCGGCGAACGGCCGGGGACCACGAGGCAGGGGTAAGCGCCTAACAAGCGGCTGGAGCTGACGGAAGTCAAGGTCGATCAGAAGTGGCCGGCGTGAAACGAGTTCAAGAGACGGAAGCAACGTTACGTCGAAGATCTCAACGTACCCTGCATTCAAGTAGGGTATCCATTTCCGCCGCAGCTCAGCCGCGGCCGTTAGGCGCTCTGCGGGCGGCGCGCATGGAAGGAAAAGATTGTGGGTATGATCTTTGTCCATCTCGTGGAGGGATTCGATCGGAGAGAGCGTATCGATTTTGTGTTGCCTTGATCAGGCACTGTTCTTTGGTGAATCTTTGCGGTAAAAGGGAATTGGTTCCGTTGTTTGAAACCGTATCAGGTGCGCGCCGCCCGCGTAGTTCCGTTGCACGCGGGTGGCGAACAAAAGTGAGGGTTGGTCCGGGAAGTGAGTCCTTTCGCCACCCGCTAGGACCGGCAGGGGAGACAGTCGCACGAGTAAGCGCCTAACAAGCGTTTGCACCTGACGGAGGGAGCCGTATCCAGAAATGGCCGGCTTGAAGCGACGCAAAAGCGGAAACAACGTATCGTCGAAGTTCTCAACGTACCCTTGCGGTGAAGTGGGAAGTTGGTTCCGCCGCAGGTGAAACGCGGCCGTTAGGCGCTCTGCGGGCGGCGCGCATGGAACGAAGATGATTGTGGGTATGGGCTTTGTCCATCTCGTGGAGGGATTCGTTCGGAGAGAGCGTATCGATTGTGTGTTGCCTTGATCAGGCACTGTTCTTTGGTGAGTCTTTGCGGTAAAAGGGAATTGGTTCCGTTGTTTGAAACCGTATCAGGTGCGCGCCGCCCGCGTAGTTCCGTTGCACGCGGGTGGCGAAGAAGAGTGAGGGTTGTTCCAGGAAGTGCGTCCTTTCGCCACCCGCTTCGAACGGCAGGGGAGACAGTCGCACGAGTAAGCGCCTAACAAGCGTTTGCACCTGACGGAGGGAGCCGTATCCAGAAATGGCCGGCTTCAGTCAAGGCAAAAGCGGAAGCAACGTATCGTCGAAGTTCTCAACGTACCCTTGCGGTGAAGTGGAATTTGGTTCCGCCGCAGGTGAAACGCGACCGTTAGGTTGCCGTCCATCTCACATCAGCTACGGTGTCGAAATGCATCATCTAGCTTCGAAGGTCCTTTGCCTCCTCGTCCCCCTGTTGTGTGTAAACTTCGCCGCGGCTTCAAATTGTACGCAAGCGAGTGGTGATTCCCTTGTTGATGTGTTCCCTCTTGCTGTTGGAAACCAGTGGGTCTATTGCTATGACTATCAATACTCGGACGTCAACGCAGTCATTGACTCCTATGCCGATACTGGAACAGTCACCCTTGATATTGTCGACTGTTCCCGTTTCCTCGACTCCACACGTTGGCTCATCCGTGAGCGGGGAGTGCATTGGACTCAGACAAATAACCAGGCCTGGTCTGGGCCGACAATTCATGTGGATTCGTTTGAAGTTATTGAATTCAACTTTGGTTGCCATCAACTCTACCGAACCGGCGATCCCTGGGAGGTGCAAACCTCAGTCATTCCGTTTTCCTCTAATCTCGTAGATACAGCAAAAGTTTGTCGGTACGCGGTCGTCGATTCTTCGGGCCTACGAGAACTGCGTTCATATGAAATGCCTGCTGTACCACTCCATCTATTTGTCTTCAAAAGAGACACTGGGCTGCTCTCTGTCGCCACGATTATTGGTATTACGGGATGGCCATACTGGGAAACCCATCATACACTTCGCAGCTCGATCGTCACCGAAATTGCGGACCGCACACCCATGGGATTGCCTGCTCAAATAGTCCTCAATCAGAATTACCCGAATCCGTTCAATCCCACTACAACCTTCTCGTTCAAATTGCCTACGCGCGCGCAAGTCTCATTGAGCGTATTTGATTTGCTTGGACGCTTAGTGGATAATGTCATATCAGAGTTCTTGGATCAGGGCAGCCACACACGAAGATGGGATGCGCACAACCTGGCGAGCGGAGTTTACCTCTATCAACTCCGAGTGGGGGAACAGACCCTGTCAAAAAGGCTCGTGCTTCTCAAATGACGTTGACGGCAACCTAACAAGCGGCTGGAGCTGACGGAAGTACCCTTTGGGGAATACGGCTGGCTTGAAACGAGTTCAAGATCCGAAACAACGTTGAAGCTTACTTCTCAACGTACCCTGAATCAAAAGTGTATCCCTATCCGCCGCAGCTCAGCCGCGGCCGTTAGGCGGCACTGGCAACCTTTGTCAAATCGACGTCGGTCTACTCAAATGTCTTTCGTGCTCATTCTGACAGGGACGTGCGGAAGTGGAAAGACAACGATCTCAATGTTGCTTGCGAAAGACTTTGGGTGGCAGCGCATCGCAGAAGATGATATCTGGAAGGCCCATTTTGGGAAGAACCGCGGCCCCTTCCAAACGGAGGAGCACCGACTCAAGCGAGCTCAAGTTCATGCGGATGTATTTGCCGCTATTCTCGTGGGATGGCGAGCGCATCAAAACGTGGTGGTTGATGCAACGGTGCATGAAATGCCACCGGCAGCATATCTCGAATACAAAGCATTTTTCGACACACACACAATTGCGTGGCGTCTGTGTATCCTCCATCCTCGAGTCGAAGTTGCCATTGCCCGAGACTCGCAGCGCTTTGACTGGGTGGCCGGCGGGCAGAGGGTGAGAGAGCTTCGAGCAAAATTCACTGGTGCAGTCTTCGCGCACGAGTGGTTCATCGACAACTCGGAAGAGACTCCTGAACAAACGGTCAAACGCGTAGCCGCATTCAGTGCCGCCTAACAAGCGGCTGGAGCTGACGGAAGGACCTTTCAACATTAGTGGCTGGCGTGAAACGAGTTCAAGAGTGGAAACAACGGTGAAGCTGACATCTCAACGTACCATCATTCAATAGTGTACCCATTTCCGCCGCAGCTCAGCCGCGGCCGTTAGGCAACAAAAAGTGGCAGAACATACAGGCCGAATCCATGAAACCACTGGTTAGCATACTCATCCTCCTTGTGTTGACGATTGATCCAGGCATTTCCCAGACACACGAGTTCGTCTTTGTCCGAACCTACATCCACAACCTTGGGGGACAATATGCAATTGAAGTTGCCGCTCAATCAGAACTCAAGGAAGCTGGCAGTGACTTGACCAAGATGTCTATAGTAAACATGCGGAACGCGAAGCGCTTCAACCTCGAGCTTCAGACGGGCATCAACTCCCTTCTCGAGTACAGACGATCGCACAATCCGCTAGTCTCTGAGGTCGCTGAGGTTACGGTTCAATGTTACAGCGATCTAATCCGCAACTTCCGGAACGTCGTCGCCCAATCCCAAAACTTGCTTAACGCCACAACTGAATCAGATGCCAATATTGATGCTGGTGCAATGATAAATAATGCGACTGACATCTCTACCCAGCATGAGTATCTGATGGGCACTTTATCAAAATCGGCTCAACTCTTGGCCTTCTCCCTATTGGATACAATTCCAGATCCGAACGGCAAGTTGACCTATCTGTTGATAACATCGACCGAGAGAAAACAATTACTCCATCAACTTGACTTGGTGTTTGGCGATTCCATTAAGGACGTACCGGAAGGTCGCAACCTATCGGCCAATCAGACAATAGGTTATTTGCTAAGAGTTCTTCTTACAACGGACAAGAAGAGCAAAGATGAGAGGTTGCATTGACTTTTTGTTGCCTAACAAGCGGCTGGAGCTGACGGAAGGACCATTTGGGGAAGTACGGCTGGCGTGAAACGAGTTCAAGATTCGAAACAACGTTGAAGCTGACTTCTCAACGTACCCTGATTCAATCAGTGTAACCATATTCCGCCGCAGCTCAGCCGCGGCCGTTAGGCAACAACACCGGAGGTGTACCTTGTTCGGCAAAGTGTCAGCTACAATGCGTTTCGGCATCTCCTCATTACTTCTTGTGCCGATAGTTCTCGGGACATCTCCCATGCCTCCTCCGTACCATGAATATTTGTTGTACGGCTCAATTACCCGTCCGGGTGGAGCGAGCAGGCAGAATTTTGTGGTCTCGTTGGTCGGTCGATTCGGACAGTTTGACCCTGATTCTTCCGTAAGTATTGAGGGTTCTTTGGTCCGCCACGCCAGTCCAGCAATCAAGGCGATAACCGATACAAGTGGTTCGTTCTACCTTGACATTCAGTCGAACGTTGCAGCCGATTCCATAGCTATCCTCATCGGTGCGGCCGACAAACCCACGTTCGTGAGCCCTTTTATTGCGATTCCGACGTCGCGAGCCGAGATTACCGAACAAACGGCCGCTCAAATGCATGGATGCCACGGTTGTGAATCGGTCGAGCCCGCTCAGACTTACCTGGTCGGATATCGGTACCAGTTTCCATCCCAGTCGGTCGCTGTCCCATATTAATGCCGTAGGTGTTGTTGCCTAACAAGCGGCTGGAGCTGACGGTGTCAAGCGCGATCAGAAGTGGCTGGCGTGAAACGAGTTCAAGAGTGGAAACAACGGTAAAGCGTACTTCTCAACGTACCCTGATCCTAACAGTGTAATCAGTTTCCGCCGCAGCTCAGCCGCGGCCGTTAGGCGGTTGCACCACGAAAATCATGACAACCCTACGCATATCCTTGATTACGGTGTGCTTTCTGACTCTTGCACTCCCTTCAGTTGCACAGCAGTCGTCACGCGATCACATTCGTTGGCTTGGAATCGAGAATGAGTATACAAGCTTCCAAGAAATCAAGCCGTCGTTGTTCAATGACAGCGATTCTACCATTTACGTATCCGGCCTGTATTGCTATCCATACGCAGATATATTCAGGCTAAACGAGAAATCATCCAAATGGGAACCTGTATTCAAATCAGTGCAACTGCTTTCGAGAATATGTGATACCACCTTCCCGATACGACCAAGATCGGCACTCAAGGTATCGGTTCCATCGATGGGTGTATTTGGATATTCGGGGGACACCTCAAACGTGTATTTGCACGACGGCTCAATTCGACCTGCGATTGGCACATATCGACTTGGTATTATCGTCGCCTCTGTGCCTTTCACTGTAACAATCGATTCGTCCGAATCTATCGTTCTTGATTCACCTCAGTTCAGGATCATTCCGACAACGTCAAGAAACTAACAGCGGGTGGCAACCGCCTAACAAGCGTTTGCACCTGACGGAATCACGTTGGTTCAGAAAGTGGCGGAGTAGAGCGAAGTTCAAGAGGTTTTCGCATACATAAATCAAAACGGCGACGTATCCTTACGGTGAAGTAATGTTTGTTCCGCCGCAGGTGAAACGCGGCCGTTAGGGCGCGGCCTAATCTGTCTTCGTGCAACCTATCCAGAGTGGGGGAGCAAATGAAAGTTGTCCGTTTCTTCATGGCGATCTGTATTTGGCTTCTTTCAGGATATCCTGAGCTGCATGCCCAATCATTGCCTGATTCGTTTCAGCAGCTTCTTCAGCAAACCGGGATGCGATTCACCGTTCCCTCTGGATTTGTCCGAACTCCCGTGGTTGCCAACGGGGACGTTGAGTATGATTTTGCGCTGAAGTCGGAAACAGTCAAGCTGGAGATTCGTTATCGTATTTGGCCGTTCGATGCTCAGTCTAATGCGAAGCCGAACCGGAATAGTATGTTCATGACAATGCTAATGACGATGGGCCTCAATATTTCCAATGGGATCGAGCCCAAAGCGACACGCTATCCACCGGAGGATGTGAAGAGGGAATTTGGTGCGGACGCGGGAGGAACCTGTGCCGTACGAACCGACTCAGAGTTCGCGACGGGGTACAAGTTTTGCGTCATATCCGTGATCCACAAAGACGACGTAGCCGATGCGTACGTTTTCTATTTGTGTGATGATCCCATGGTGGCAATGCGCGCCATCGGGACCGGATCTATCTATCACGCACTCACATTCAGGTGATCGGTGCCGCGCCCTAACAAGCGGCTGGAGCTGACGGAAGTACCCTCCATCAAAAGTGGCCGGCGTGAAACGAGTTCAAGAGTGGAAACTACGGTGAAGCTAACTTCTCAACGTACCCTGATTCAGTAGTGTACCCCTATCCGCCGCAGCTCAGCCGCGGCCGTTAGGCGCTCAGCGGGCGGCGCGCACGGAACAAAATGATTGTGGGTATGGAATTTGTCCAGTTCGTGAAGGGAGTCGCAGGAGAGATTGCGTGTCGGTTGTGTGTTGCCATTGATCAGGCAGTCGTCCTTTGGTGGATCTTTGCGGTAAATGGGAATTGGTTCCGTTGTTTGGAACCGTATCAGGTGCGCGCCGCCCGCGGACTTGCGATGCACGCGGGTGGCGGACCAGAGTGAAGGTTGGTTCGGAGAGTGAGTCCTTTCGCCACCCGCTTCGAACGGCTGAGTGGACAGGCGCACAGGTAAGCGCCTAACAAGCGGCTGGAGCTGACGGAAGGTCCCGTCCATCAAAAGTGGCCGGCGTGAAACGAGTTCAAGATCCGAAACAACGGTGAAGCTGACGTTCTCAACGTACCCTAAATCAATAGTGTAACTGATATCCGCCGCAGCTCAGCCGCGGCCGTTAGGCGCTCTGCGGGCGGCGCGCATGGAAGGAAGAGAATGTGGGTATGGGCTTTGTCCATCTCGTGGAGGGATTCGATGGGAGAGAGCGTATCGATCTTGTGTTGCCTTGACCAGGCACTGTTCTTTGGTGAGTCTTTGCGGTAAAAGGGAATTGGTTCCGTTGTTTGAAACCGTATCAGGTGCGCGCCGCCCGCGTAGTTCCGTTGCACGCGGGTGGCGAAGAAGAGTGAGGGTTGTTCCAGGAAGTGCGTCCTTTCGCCACCCGCTAGGACCGACAGGGGAGACAGTCGCACGAGTAAGCGCCTAACAAGCGTTTGCACCTGACGGAGGGAGCCGTATCCAGAAATGGCCGGCTTGAAGCGACGCAAAAGCGGAAGCAACGTATCGTCCAAGTTCTCAACGTACCCTTGCGGTGAAGTGGGAGTTGGTTCCGCCGCAGGTGAAACGCGACCGTTAGGCGCTCAGCGGGCGGCGCGCATGGAAGGAAGAGAATGTGGGTATGGGCTTTGTCCATCTCGTGGAGGGATTCGATGCGGAGAGAGCGTATCGATCTTGTGTTGCCTTGACCAGGCACTGTTCTTTGGTGAGTCTTTGCGGTAAAAGGGAATTGGTTCCGTTGTTTGAAACCGTATCAGGTGCGCGCCGCCCGCGTAGTTCCGTTGCACGCGGGTGGCGAAGAAGAGTGAGGGTTGTTCCAGGAAGTGCGTCCTTTCGCCACCCGCTAGGACCGACAGGGGAGATCAGTCGCACGAGTAAGCGCCTAACAAGCGTTTGCACCTGACGGAGGGAGCCGTATCCAGAAATGGCCGGCTTGAAGCGACGCAAAAGCGGAAGCAACGTATCGTCCAAGTTCTCAACGTACCCTTGCGGTGAAGTGGGGGTTGGTTCCGCCGCAGGTGAAACGCGACCGTTAGGCGCTCAGCGGGCGGCGCGCACGGAACAAAATGATTGTGGGTATGAAATTTGTCCAGTTCGTGAAGGGAGTCGAGGAGAGATTGCGTGTCGGTTGTGTGTTGCCATTTCAGGCAGTCGCCTTTGGTGGATCTTTGCGGTAAATGGGAATTGGTTCCGTTGTTTGGAACCGTATCAGGTGCGCGCCGCCCGCGGACTTGCGATGCACGCGGGTGGCGGACCAGAGTGAAGGTTGGTTCGGAGAGTGAATCCTTTCGCCACCCGCTTCGAACGGCTGAGTGGACAGGCACACAGGTAAGCGCCTAACAAGCGGCTGGAGCTGACGGAAGGTCCCTCCATCAAAAGTGGCCGGCGTGAAACGAGTTCAAGATCCGAAACAACGGTGACAGCTGACGTTCTCAACGTACCCTAAATCAATAGTGTAACTGATATCCGCCGCAGCTCAGCCGCGGCCGTTAGGCGGCACTGGCAACCTTTGTCAAATCGACGTCGGTCTACTCAAATGTCTTTCGTGCTCATTCTGACAGGGACGTGCGGAAGTGGAAAGACAACGATCTCAATGTTGCTTGCGAAAGACTTTGGGTGGCAGCGCATCGCAGAAGATGATATCGGAAGGCCCATTTGGGAAGAACCGCGGCCCCTTCCAAACGGAGGAGCACCGACTCAAGCGAGCTCAAGTTCATGCGGATGTATTTGCCGCTATTCTCGTGGGAGGCGAGCGCATCAAAACGTGGTGGTTGATGCAACGGTGCATGAAATGCCACCGGCAGCATATCTCGAATACAAAGCATTTTTCGACACACACACAATTGCGTGGCGTCTGTGTATCCTCCATCCTCGAGTCGAAGTTGCCATTGCCCGAGACTCGCAGCGCTTTGACTGGGTGGCCGGCGGGCAGAGGGTGAGAGTTCGAGCAAAATTCACTGGTGCAGTCTTCGCGCACGAGTGGTTCATCGACAACTCGAAGAGACTCCTGAACAAACGGTCAAACGCGTAGCCGCATTCAGTGCCGCCTAACAAGCGGCTGGAGCTGACGGAAGGACCCTTCAATCATAAGTGGCTGGCGTGAAACGAGTTCAAGAGTGGAAACAACGGTGAAGCTGACTTCTCAACGTACCCTCATTCAATAGTGTACCCATTTCCGCCGCAGCTCAGCCGCGGCCGTTAGGCGCTCTGCGGGCGGCGCGCATGGAAGGAAGAGAATGTGGGTATGGGCTTTGTCCATCTCGTGGAGGGATTCGATGGGAGAGAGCGTATCGATCTTGTGTTGCCTTGACCAGGCACTGTTCTTTGGTGAGTCTTTGCGGTAAAAGGGAATTGGTTCCGTTGTTTGAAACCGTATCAGGTGCGCGCCGCCCGCGTAGTTCCGTTGCACGCGGGTGGCGAAGAAGAGTGAGGGTTGTTCCAGGAAGTGCGTCCTTTCGCCACCCGCTAGGACCGACAGGGGAGACAGTCGCACGAGTAAGCGCCTAACAAGCGTTTGCACCTGACGGAGGGAGCCGTATCCAGAAATGGCCGGCTTGAAGCGAGCAAAAGCGGAAGCAACGTATCGTCCAAGTTCTCAACGTACCCTTGCGGTGAAGTGGAAGTTGGTTCCGCCGCAGGTGAAACGCGGCCGTTAGGGCGCAGCAGTAGCACCGCATCCATCCTGAAGGTCAAGCATCTCAATGAGAACACCATTCTCGATATCAATCCTCACCTTGTGGGCTTCGTTTCTTGTCGTTGGGTGCGGGAGTCAAAACGTCTCATTTGTCAAACAAACGTTTAGCGTTCCATCCGTGCCATACGATCGAGTTCGACAGGGTCCCATCCTTTTTAGTGGCCTTGAGACGTCGTCTGCTCTCTCCACCTGGCTGGCAATTGATTCAGTTGCCAACCCGATCATTTGCATTGAGGACTCGTCATACCGTCCAACTGTAGTCGGTGCGCGCCGGACTTCCAGTCGAGCCATTGACACTCTCTTGCACATGAGTGTCGACTCTGTGTGCAGTATGTGCAGTCAAGCCCTTAACGTGGAATTTGCTGTCGGCCTTCCGAAGCTACGTCTTTATCCACTAGATCGAGAAGTTGACCGGGATTCTGCAAGCTTCGAGATAAAGGTGCGTGGAGTTTCGATCTCACGGAGGATCGACAACATATTTGGATCCTTGGTCGCCAAAACAACAGTCACTATTGCACTCGACGTGATCGACAAGAACAACGGGGCGGTTCAGTTTGAGCTCTATTCCCTTGGCGAGGCAATTGATAGCAGGTATTCCAATCCCCCTAGACAAGCATTCCAGCTTGCTGCAAGGCGAGTGGTTGATCACATTAAGTCGGGCGGCGAGAATTGATCGTGAAGATGTCCCTCAGACTCACTGCTGCGCCCTAACAAGCGGCTGGAGCTGACGGAAGTACCGTGGTCGTAAAGTGGCCGGCGCGAAACGAGTTCAAGAAACGAAGCAACCTTACAGCGAAGATCTCAACGTACCCTAATTCAATAGTGTATCCATTTCCGCCGCAGCTCAGCCGCGGCCGTTAGGCGCTCACGCGCGGCGCGCCGCTGAGTCTTTTGGGAGTTCAAGAACATTCTCGTCGTCAGGAGTCTTCAAGCAGAACGGCCGGTTCACTTTGTCAAATGACATGCCGTTGTGGAGGTTGTAGAGATCAAATCAAGGTGCATCCTTCGTGGCGACCTGGCTAGTGGGCGCGCCGCGCGAGGTGGTGATCGCACCGCGGGCGGCAACCGCTATGGCGACCGATTCCGAGTGCGAACGCGTTATGATATGAAATGGGGGCGTTGAGACCTCATGGCCGCCCGCGGCGAACGGCCGGGGACCACGAGGCAGGGGTAAGCGCCTAACAAGCGGCTGGAGCTGACGGAAGGACCCGCGATCAAAAGTGGCCGGCGTGAAACGAGTTTAAGAGTGGAAACAACGGTGAAGCCAAGTTCTCAACGTACCGTAAATCAATAGTGTATCCCTATCCGCCGCAGCTCCCGCTCCATGGAAATTCGAATGAGCGGGATCCTCGATTCGACAACAACTTAACTGAGGATCGTTAAGTTGTGTCGAATCGGGATCAGCCGCGGCCGTTAGGCGCTCTGCGGGCGGCGCGCATGGAACGAAATGATTGTGGGTATGATCGTTGTCCATCTCGTGGAGGGATTCGTTCGGAGAGAGCGTATCGATTGTGTGTTGCCTTGATCAGGCACTGTTCTTTGGTGAATCCTTGCGGTAAGAGGGAATTGGTTCCGTTGTTTGGAACCGTATCAGGTGCGCGCCGCCCGCGTAGTTCCGTTTGCACGCGGGTGGCGAACAAGAGTGAGGGTTGGTCCGGAAAGTGCGTCCTTTCGCCACCCGCTTCGAACGGCAGGGGAGACAGTCGCACGAGTAAGCGCCTAACAAGCGTTTGCACCTGACGGAGGGAGCCGTATCCAGAAATGGCCGGCTTGAAGCGACGCAAAAGCGGAAGCAACGTATCGTCGAAGTTCTCAACGTACCCTTGCGGTGAAGTGGAAGTTGGTTCCGCCGCAGGTGAAACGCGGCCGTTAGGCGCTCTGCGGGCGGCGCGCATGGAAGGAAGAGAATGTGGGTATGGGCTTTGTCCATCTCGTGGAGGGATTCGATGGGAGAGAGCGTATCGATTTTGTGTTGCCTTGACCAGGCACTGTTCTTTGGTGAGTCTTTGCGGTAAAAGGGAATTGGTTCCGTTGTTTGAAACCGTATCAGGTGCGCGCCGCCCGCGTAGTTCCGTTGCACGCGGGTGGCGAAGAAGAGTGAGGGTTGTTCCAGGAAGTGCGTCCTTTCGCCACCCGCTAGGACCGGCAGGGGAGACAGTCGCACGAGTAAGCGCCTAACAAGCGTTTGCACCTGACGGAGGGAGCCGTATCCAGAAATGGCCGGCTTGAAGCGACGCAAAAGCGGAAGCAACGTATCGTCCAAGTTCTCAACGTACCCTTGCGGTGAAGTGGGAGTTGGTTCCGCCGCAGGTGAAACGCGACCGTTAGGCGCTCAGCGGGCGGCGCGCATGGAAGGAAGAGAATGTGGGTATGGGCTTTGTCCATCTCGTGGAGGGATTCGATGCGGAGAGAGCGTATCGATTTTGTGTTGCCTTGACCAGGCACTGTTCTTTGGTGAGTCTTTGCGGTAAAAGGGAATTGGTTCCGTTGTTTGAAACCGTATCAGGTGCGCGCCGCCCGCGTAGTTCCGTTGCACGCGGGTGGCGAAGAAGAGTGAGGGTTGTTCCAGGAAGTGCGTCCTTTCGCCACCCGCTAGGACCGGCAGGGGAGACAGTCGCACGAGTAAGCGCCTAACAAGCGTTTGCACCTGACGGAGGGAGCCGTATCCAGAAATGGCTGACTTGAATCAAGGCAAAAGCGGAAACAACATATCGTCCAAGTTCTCAACGTGCCCTTGCGGTGAATGGAAGGTGGTTCCGCCGCAGCTCAGCCGCGGCCGTTAGGCCGCAACATCCAGGGATTCCACCATGCGACGTTTAGTGTTCAGTCTATTCGTCTGCGTATTTACACTTTCGTCTTTTGCGCAGGCTCAACTCGTTCGATCGGCTGGGTTTAAGATCGGGACTTCTGCCGCCTCACAAGATTGGAACTATTCCACTAACGGCCGGAATATGGATGCGAATACCCTCTGGGGTGTCGACGTCGGTGCATTCATCGAGTGGTTCACCTTGCCCGTATTCAGTGTCAGCACTGAAGGGCACTATATCCAAAAAGGCTTCAAAGTTACTCTGTCTTTGACGAGCGCCCAGTCTCCCGACGGCAATGGGACTTTCGTCACATTGTCTCAACGGGTGGCGTATTTTTCACTCCCGATTCTCGCGAGATGTCGACTCGATATTGCATCGTCCAGTATCTACGCTCTAGCAGGCCCCCGTGTGGACTTTCTGCTTGGTTATAGAGACCAGGGTTTTGGTGCCGTTATCAAGGATTTTCGGTCGACCGAACTCGGACTAACACTCGGACTTGGATTTGAAACGACCGCTTTTGATCGGTTTATGATCGGTGCGGAATTTCGCTTTAGTCCAACTCTCCAGAATAGCTATTCCAGCAATGTGCTCCAGGTCAGAAACCGCTCCATGGAAATGTTGTTTGTTCTCCGTGCGAAGTAGTTGCGGCCTAACAAGCGGCTGGAGCTGACGGAAGGACCCGCGATCAAAAGTGGCCGGCGTGAAACGAGTTTAAGAGTGGAAACAACGGTGAAGCCAAGTTCTCAACGTACCGTAAATCAATAGTGTATCCCTATCCGCCGCAGCTCCCGCTCCATGGAAATTCGAATGAGCGGGATCCTCGATTCGACAACAACTTAACTGAGGATCGTTAAGTTGTGTCGAATCGGGATCAGCCGCGGCCGTTAGGCGGCGCGAACGAGTTTAACCATGCTGACAGCCAAAGATCTAGACATCCAATATGCCGAGACTCCACTGGGCTTCCGCCTAGAAGCCAGCTTGACGTCTTACTGGGCGATCCCATTGGTGATCCTTGCCGCTCTTATGACTTACTTAATGGTCTTTCTCGAGTCCGATCTCGAGATCGTAGTCAAACCGAATATAACGGGTGCTTTGAAAGTTGTGGGCTTCATCTACATTCTCGTCAGCTCGCTCAGTTTGTGGTACTTTGCTGCTGAACGCATCTTCGGTGTTGCGATACTCACTTTTGAGCAGAGGGTCCTCACGGTTGAAACCAAGGTTGGCCCCATAACGAGGAGGCGACGTCTGATGGTCGGTTCGAAAGACTTGATCTCCGAATACGAGCTTAGTACCGGCAGAGGAAAATACCGCGCAATTCAAGTAGAGGCTGAGTCTGGAAGCCGCGTCCGATTTGGCTGGTCCTTCAGCAATGCCCAGCGCAAGTATCTAATCTCTCTACTTCGTGTATGGAAAAATCGCGCCGCCTAACAAGCGTTTGCACCTGACGGAATCACGCGGTTCAGTATGTGGCCGCCGAATGTCGAAGTTTAGAATGTTCAGCAAATGAAATTCAATATTGCACGCGACCCTTGCGGTAAGGTAGAGTTTGTTCCGCCGCAGGTGAAACGCGGCCGTTAGGCGGCGTCCGCGGTGGCCGTTTCCAACCCATGAGGATATAGGGCTTGTCATCCAAACGGAGGTCTTGCTGTATGCAATCAGAGCTGCACATCTTCTTGGCTGTGGCGCTCTTCTGCATAGTTGGCTGTCACTCTGACACAAAGGAGGCCGCCAAAACTGTTCGGACCGAGCTGTCCACCGAAACTCCAGAGGCACACGGTGCTCCACCGCAACCAATGGTGGAGACTCGACATACACAGTCTGACACAACATTCACTGCGAGCACCCTCCGGTATGGACCCTTCATCCTTCTGAACCATTCGGATGATACTGTGCAAGTGTTTGTCGAGATAGAACACGTTCATCTGGATTCTGGGCATTCGAAAGGTTGGGATGATACGGATTTCGGGTATACGTTCATTGATTCACACGGCAAGATTCTCCGTCGCATAGATTATCAGTGGGGCGTCGGTGAATCCACCACGTCTCTGCGACCGGAACAGATAGTGATTCCCCGAGTTGGCCCATTAATTCTGTTTATGACGGACGCTGAGCCCAATGCACCAGGTGAGGGGTTGAGTGGGACTCTCTATGGGCTCGACAAAATTGGCAACTTGGTTCCATATTCGATGGAAATATCTCCGACCGCAAATGGCTTTAGTTCTTCTGCCTTTCGACCTGTCCTTATTAAAACCACCGATGGCCACAGAACGGAGTCAGAATATGCTAGCGATAGCACGGGTGAGCCAGCAATCGAATCCGACTGGTGGACTGGCAATTTCACTGTTCTCAGGCTCTATCCAGTTTGGTGGCGGCCAAATTCGCCCCCAGAATTCTATCAGGCGAGGTACCAGGTCAGGATCGATTCTATCTCCGCCCTGAACGACAGGGAACGATACCTCGAGAGCAGCAGCGACGACACCGTCACTCTCTATCGGAAGCCCGAATCTACCAGCCCGGTCGAAAAGCGCATTCGAATTGCAAGAGACTCACGGATTCAGTTTCTGGACGCTTGCAAGGATGGACTCAATTACTGGCTGCACGTTCGCATTGACGGAGTCGAAGGGTATCTGCAAGAATCGGATTTGCACAAAGTCGGACTTCCTGAAGCTGGCTAGACCTCCGAACTAGAAGGTCGCGAGATCCAGCGCGTCCGCCGCCTAACAAGCGGCTGGAGCTGACGGAAGGATCCTCGATCAGAAGTGGCCGGTGTGAAACGCGTTCAAGAGTGGAAACAACGATGAAGCGTACTTCTCAACGTACCCTAATTCAATAGTGTACCCATATCCGCCGCAGCTCCCGCTCATTGGAATGTCGTACGTGCGGGATCCTCGATTCGACTACAACTTAACTGAGAAACGTTAAGTTGTGTCGAATCGGGATCAGCCGCGGCCGTTAGGTCGCACAATGCACATTCGCAACTTCATTGCCGTGATAGTGTTCGGGCTTCTTGCCTGCAACAAGCCGCTCCCTCCGCCCAATCAAGTGCGATCGGAGGAGTACGCGGTATACGACTGCATCCTCGATTCTGTTTACATGGAGCGGTGGGAGCCATTTCGAGCCGGACGGATCCGGGCGATTGTCATTGAAGACAGTACGGTTCTCCCTCAACCGAAGCTTTGGCAGTTCTTTCCTGCGTCAGCGTCTGGCTTCATTCTCAACCCAATGGACTCCGCGTACCGTTTCCCAATTAGCCCGCCGATTCTTCGGCCGCACCTTGTTCAAAATTTGCCACGATTGGATTGAGTCCATATCTTTCGTGACTTCGACATCGTCAACGCTCACAAGACCTCATTGGACAGTGCTCGATTTCACCTTGCCTTGCCGTATCTTCTCCAGTCCTCCAGCGTGGCGGGAAAACGAGCTCCAGTTGATTTTTGGCTAAGGTCCAATGGCGTCATTCGATTTTCGCGAGTTGGGTTCGACTCGACACAAGGTCAGGCGCTGGTCTACTTCAGGAGATCCGAGATCGAACATGGATTTTTCGAAGTGTTTGTGGTCTTGCAGAAACAGCAACAGAAATGGGGAATCACCTATATGCTTTTCAATTCCTCGATGTAGCGAAATTGTGCGCCCTAACAAGCGGCTGGAGCTGACGGAAGTAACTTGGTCGGAATGCGGCCGTCGTGAAACGAGTTCAAGAATTGAAACAACGTTACGGCGAAGATCTCAACGTACCCTAATTCAATGGTGTAACTGTTTCCGCCGCAGCTCCCGCTCCATGGAAATTCGAATGAGCGGGATCCTCGATTCGACAACAACTTAACTGAGGATCGTTAAGTTGTGTCGAATCGGGATCAGCCGCGGCCGTTAGGCCGCCACAGACTTCAACGACGTCATGCGACTACTAGTTGCTCTTGCGATTTTATGTGCGACCCTCTGTGGCCAAGCCGTACCACAATCCACGGGATGCCCCGGCGAGCGGTTCCGGGCTGTCGCCGAGACTCGTTGGCCAGAATTCTTCAAGAAGAACCGTCCGGTTGCGTTCTTGGACACACTACGAAATCACCAGAAGCCGTTCTCTATGTGGCCGGTCCGAGATTGGGTCAAGGAGAGTGACATTCCGAGCCTGCTTACTCTACTTGACAACACGAACTCTTGTGCAAATGTGTCGGCTGCCTTTTCATCCTTCTATGATTCGACGAGATCCACCGTCGGACGGGAAGCTGCTTTTCTGATCTTGGGATTCAGATGCAATGTTTATCCTCCACAAATGAACTCTGATTCGTTTGTATGGCCCAGGGATAGCATACTTCAATGGTGGACGCAATACAAAAAGTTGCACGACTCGACTGGAAAGTGAGCTGTGGCGGCCTAACAAGCGGCTGGAGCTGACGGAAGTACGGTGGTCGGAAAGTGGCTGGCGTGAAACGAGTATAAGATTCTAAACAACGGTACGGCGAAGATCTCAACGTACCCTGATTCAATAGTGTATCCCTTTCCGCCGCAGCTCCCGCTCATTGGAATGTCGTACGTGCGGGATCCTCGATTCGACTACAACTTAACTGAGAAACGTTAAGTTGTGTCGAATCGGGATCAGTCCGTCTCGTCCTTCGGACGAGACGAGACCGCGTCCCGACACTGTCGGGACGGGCCGCGGCCGTTAGGGCGCAAGACAGATATGTCTACCATGCGAATTTGTTCTCTGCTGCTACTCATGCTTCCTTATCTGTCCACTGACTTGTTTGCAGTGCCAAGTGCCGACAGCACCGTCATCATATATGACAGCATATTTGTAGTCCAGCTCAACCCGAGCTTGCCCCGATGTGCGATTCGATTGCAGGCGCTGGAACAAAGAGATTCCAATGCGACTTTTTATGATCTCGTGGCCTATCGTGTCTCAGACTTAGGTAGCTGCAAAGACACCGTTCAAGTTATCGTCCATCGCGAGAGAGTGGGCGAACTTGAAGCACTGGAATACGGGCTCCAATTTCAGGATATGAATTTTGATGGATACCTGGACATCTTATGCCCATGCAACTTGGGAAATCATGGGGCAACCAACTATAACGTTTGGCTCTTCAACCCGGCTCAAAGCAAATTCGAATTCAGTGAGGCCTTCACCGATGTTGCGTGCGATCCTAGCCTAAACGAATCTTCACACTGCATCACAGTGTCCTCGATTACCTGTGCAGCAGGGTGCTACGACTCTGAGACGTATCATGTCGAGAATAACAAGCCGATATTGATTGCACAGTTGCAACGTGAGTTAGCCGATCCTGTTCCTGGCAAAGAAGGCCAAACGCTCTTCCACGAGATTCGGAGGGAACTTGTTGACGGTGTTTGGGTGGTCACCTTCGACAAGATTGGCACATTCGAAGAGTTGGTTAGCTTTCACTAACGCGTCTTGCGCCCTAACAAGCGGCTGGAGTTGACGGAAGCACCCTTTGGGGATTACGGCCGGCGTGAAGCGAGTTCAAGAGTGGAAACAACGGTGAAGCTGACTTCTCAACGTACCGTAATCCAATAGTGTACCCATTTCCGCCGCAGCTCCCGCTCCATGGAAATTCGAATGAGCGGGATCCTCGATTCGACAACAACTTAACTGAGGATCGTTAAGTTGTGTCGAATCGGGATCAGTCCGTCTCGTCCTTCGGACGAGACGAGACCGCGTCCCGACACTGTCGGGACGGGCCGCGGCCGTTAGGCCGCTGGCAAGGTCCTACATCTCGGAGAGGACGCGATCGACGACGACCTTCAACGGAGGGATGTCTTCTTTGGTGGTGAGCCAGACCTTCTCGACGTCGACGCCGAAGTAGTCGTGAATCAATTTGTCGCGCATCCGGGCAATATCTTGCCACGGTATCTGGTTGTGAGAGGTCCGAAAGGTGGGGGAGAGACGTTTTGTCGCTTCGCCAATAATCTCAATCTGGCGAATCACACCGTCCTGGATGAGAGTTTGTTGTTTGAAGGTTGCCTCGTCAACGCCGCGAAGGTATTCTTCTATCCGGCCGATGGCATCTTGAATGTGGTGAAGGTAAACGCCGTCGTCATGCGGCATAGATGAGTTGCCGTTCTTTGAGGATACGGTCCCGTAGGTATGGACTCAGGGCTTCTTCAGTCTGAAGGTCTACCTCTCGACCCAGCAGATGAGCCAATTCGCGCTCAAGAGCGACCATCCTCAAAAAGCTGACACGTTCAGAGAAGGAGACCAAGAGGTCGATATCGCTGTCTGTGCGGGCCTCTCCTCGTGCATAGGACCCAAACACGGAGAGTGAACTGACGCTGTACTTTGTGCACAGTATCTTAATTTGCGTGATATCGGCTGGTAGTCCTGTCATTGTTGTCTCATATGTTGACTTTCAGGGGCAAATTTAGGCATTTGTTTATTCACTTGCCAGCGGCCTAACAAGCGGCTGGAGCTGACGGAAGGACCTTTCAACAATAGTGGCTGGCGTAAAACGAGTTCAAGAGTGGAAACAACGGTGAAGCATATTTCTCGACGTACCCTGATTCAATAGTGTATCCCTATCCCCGCAGCTCCCGCTCCATGGAAATTCGAATGAGCGGGATCCTCGATTCGACAACAACTTAACTGAGGATCGTTAAGTTGTGTCGAATCGGGATCAGTCCGTCTCGTCCTTCGGACGAGACGAGACCGCGTCCCGACACTGTCGGGACGGGCCGCGGCCGTTAGGCGGCACACGCTGATGTAATTGCCCGTACTGAATGAGAGCTCATGCGAACGATTCGGGTCATTGTTTCTTCAATTCTTATGTGTTGTGGTTCTCTATCTGCAGTGGCGCAGTACTCGAGTGGGGTAGAACTATCCGTCGGAACTCAGGACCGAGTGGGCTACTCTTACTCAGGCGAGTATTTCCATCCACTCCCGCTCCACCAATTCTACGTGGTTGGAGGCGTTACCACTTTTATGCAGCCGAGATTTGATGCCATTCTGTTCCAAAAAGTATTCGTTGGAGTCCAGATCGGAGAGTACTTCTTCATCGTCCCGAAGTTCTCCTACAATTTCTATCCCAATCACTCTTACTATGCTCACACGCATCAGCCATATTACGATTGGGGACTGGACGCCGGTCTGATGATCCACCCAAGCCGTCTAATTGCATTTGGTTTCAAGCTGAGCTACGATCGTGGGCCAGACGATACCAATTTGGAGGGCGATCACCTAGTCGATGTCAATTCAATGGCAATCTTCTTTCGCTTTAAGATCAACAATTGAGTGTGCCGCCTAACAAGCGGCTGGAGCTGACGGAAGTACCGTTTGGGGAATACGGCTGGCTTGAATCGAGTTCAAGAAACGAAACAACGGATCGTCTAAGTTCTCAACGTACCCGTTCCCAAACAGTGTAACTGATTCCGCCGCAGCTCCCGCTCCATGGAAATTCGAATGAGCGGGATCCTCGATTCGACTACAACTTAACGGAGGATCGTTAAGTTGTGTCGAATCGGGATCAGTCCGTTAGGCCGTTAGGTGGCCGCACCTAACGTGGCAAGGGGAGCGCTCGCAAGAGAGATTTCTTTGGTGTGCCCAGTGCCAGAAGTGAGCGTACCAACAAGTCAAGCGAGACGGAGGGATCTCCGGACTCCATTTTGGCGACTCGCGATTGGCTAGATTTCAAAATGCGAGCGAGTTCGTGTTGAGTGAGTCGTTTGCGTTTCCGTCGGTCCTGGAGCGTGCGACTCAACTCGAGTTTCATCTCCAGATAGGTCGATTCCTCTGGAGAGAGTTCCAGAAACTCGGAAGCTGAACCGACGCGCCAGCCTGTTGCCGCAAGCCGCGCTTGTTTTGCTCTTTTCATGGTGCTTACTCCTTGTTCTCATACATACGGATACGTCTTTTACAGGTGTCGATCACCGTTTGAGGTGTCTTTTGGGTTTGTTTCTGGAACACGTCAAGAATCACAATTGCATCCGAATCGATCCTGTAGACGATTCGAAAGGTTGAACCAGCGTCAGTTATTCGGAGTTCATGGCAGCGCGGTCCAATGGTCGGCATTGGACGGGAAAAGGGGAGACCAAGTCGATCACCCTTCTGCAGTCGGCGCAATAGGAAGCCTGCTTCAAGTCTTGCCGACCGAGAAAAGGGCGGACTCTTTACTTCCCCGTGTAACCAGACGAGAGGTTTGTCCGGCTTTTCCATAGGTTCAATATATGTCAAGTCTGACATAATGTCAACAGCGGCCACCTAACAAGCGGCCCGCCAAAAGGTGAAGCATGGCGGGTAAACTGGAGCTGACGGAAGGTCCCTCCATCAATAGTGGCCGGCATGAAACGAGTTCAAGAGACGATACAACATTGCGGCTGACATCTCAACGTACCCTAAATCAATAGTGTTTCCATATCCGCCGCCGCTCCCGCTCCATGGAAATTCGAATGAGCGGGATCCTCGATTCGACTACAACTTAACTGAGAAACGTTAAGTTATGTCGAATCGGGCCGCGGCCGTTAGGCGGGCATTCTAATTGCACTCAACCTTACGAAGGTCTCCATGAAGACCCTGATTCTATATCTATTTGTTGCCGTCTGCACGACCATTTCTCTCGCCCAGCCGCTTTGCGACTTCAAGGGCAAGGATTCCCTGACTATCGAAGTTGTCGCGGACACTATCAATATCTGGGACCTCACCGCTTGCGGCAACTGTGCCTCTGTGTTTGTCACCAGAGTCTCCTTGTCGTCGGACACGCTCTATATCGTGCAAGAAGATACGTCAAGCCTCACCGCACTTTGTGATTGTTTGTTCAACCTTCGGACCTCATTTGTAGGTGCCACTCCTGGCGCGTATAGAGCAGTCATCTACCGGGACTGGCACAAGAAGTTTCCTTTCCTGTCCCAGCCGTTGCTGATTGGCTCGATTCAGTTCGAGTACAACCCTCACAGTAGCCCGGGCTTTTCCTTCAAAGCGTTTCAAAGCAACTGTTTGACCGATGCGGTGGAGCGACGGCAACAGGAACTGCCAGATCAATATGGTTTGCTCGCGAATTATCCCAATCCGTTCAATCCGAGTACCACGATTTGGTTCCAAACATCCAGAACGCAACATGTTGAGCTGAAGGTCTACGACCCGCTGGGTCGCGTGATCCAGACTCTCGTGTCCGCCGTCACGTTGCCGGGTTTGCACAGCGTCATATTCGACGCTTCTCCAAGGCTTAGCTCAGGGTCATACTACATTAGGATGAACGCCGGATCGT
>CAWESL010000006.1:0-128190 GCA_963811705.1 Ignavibacteriota bacterium | reverse complement strand
TCTCGAAGACAGCGAATTGATGCTCCTGTCGCGAGAGAATTTCCTACGGGTGTGTGTTGAGTTGCCGAAGTACAAGACCTTTCATGACGAGAAGGTCCAGCGAAACCACTTCGCAACATTGAAACGACTTTCCATTGCAAAACTCGGGACACCCGAAGAGAAGTATGTTCTCCTCATGAAGGATCAACCTCAGCTTTTTCAACGCGTTCCACTTCATCATATCGCTTCCTACCTCAGTATCGAGCCCGAATCACTCAGCCGAATGAGAAAACGGCTCTCAGAGAAACCGCGAAAATCCTAACCAACGTCAAGGCATCACCCGTCCTCCGTGGTGTATAATATCATCAGCATCAGAACAGGGAGGACATCATGGGTACACTTGTGCAAGAACCGGAAGCTCCGGCGCAGGTTAAATCCTCACAATACAAGGTTTTGGCCCCAGGAGAAGGCCTTAGACTCACCTCAGGCCCTGGCCGGGATCTTATTTTCAAAGTAACGGGCCAGGATACGGGTGGAGCCTTCGACTACTTCATCGTTGAGGTGGGACCGAACGGCGGACCTCCATTGCATGTCCATCACAAGCAGGAGGAAACAATCCAGGTATTAAAAGGCCGATACAAAATCAGGATTGGCGGAGAGATCTTTTACTTGACGGAAGGTGGCTTTGCGTACCTTCCATCCAAAGTTCCGCACGCGTTCCTAAATTTGACAGATGAGCCGGGCGAGATAATTGTCGTCTATACCCCCGGGGGCGGACACAGGTTTTATGAAGAGTTCGGGCCGGCAGCCAGGAGTGGCCCACCTGATCCCAAGGTACTCGGCCCGCTCTTTGCGAAATACGATATGACTCTTCTGGGACCGCCGCTGAGCCCTGACTGAGAATGGTCGTCATTTGGCGCGCGCTATCGTTCGTTTTTTCCCGGACGATGATGAACAAGCTCCTTCTGGGGGCGGCTCTGGATTTCGGCGTCTGAATACGCAAGCTCTCTCGGAAAACGCTCGGAATCCATGTAGGCGCGGCTTTCACCATGGGCCGATTTGTGGATTCAATGAGGTGTTGAGGCGAGTGTGCTTTCGGCGAGGCGCCAGGGTTCGGGAATCAGGCATCAAGGGTAAGGGCCTTATGAATCGGTGATTGTCATTTGAGGCGCGCAGCCCGTTCAGCATCCGGCCCACCTCCTGACAATGTTCGGTCAACTGCCCCGCTTCGTCTTCCGACATTAAACCCAGTCTTTTCGCAAGTTCGATCTGCGTTTCGAGCTCTGCGGTAGAACCAAGGGCGATGCAAAGAAATCGGCAGTACTCGGCCGACGACCGACGAACGCTGCCTTCGGCGATGTTCGATGGGATTGATACTGCTGCCCTGCGGATTTGCGACCTTAGTCCAAACTCTTCGTTGCGCGGGAAGCCATCCGTAAGACGATAGCACTCCTCAACCAGGTCCATTGACTTCTGCCAGACCGAAAGCTCCTTATAGCTCCTGATCTTCATGCTGTTCTCCGAGCCATTCCACTGACGTCTGACGCCCGAATCCTGACCCCTCACAGAATATACTCCTGCAGCCCTGATTTTCCGAAGCTGCCAGGCGCAAGGGTCAAACCTCATGGTCAGACCTCTGCAGGTGAAATCCCTTGCATTCTCCACGATTGCCGGAATGTCACTTCTTCGCCCGGATTCTCGTGACATCTCACAGGAGGGGTGAAGCGCTCTCGGCGGATGGCATCCCTCACGGACGCTCTTCCATCTCTTTGAGATTCATAGGGATTCAAAGAATTCCATTGATCTCTGGACCGATGCGGAGAGTGATGTTTGCCCCTCCCGGTAGTCTTCCTGAAGCAATTCTGGACCAGACTTCGCTCCTATTCAGTGATAACTCATAGGGTCATCATGAAACGTCACGGTCTCGCAGCTCTCTCGTTCATTGCGCTCTTGTTCGTTGCACAGGCCAGTGCTCAATGGACAACAACCAATGGACCTATTTCGGGTAACAAGACGGGTTGTCTCCTCGTCTCCGGCTCGAATCTCTTTGCAGGCACTGATAGCGGTGGGGTCTTTCTCACCGCCAACAGTGGGGCTTCATGGAATCCCATGAACACCAACCTGACCGAACGTTATGTATGGGCGCTTGCCATTTCCAACACGAACCTCTTTGCGGGTACCTCCGGTGGGGTGTTTCTTTCAACGAATAACGGCTCAAGCTGGAGCCCAGCCACCTCGGGAATGGGGGGCATCGGCGTGTCGGCGTTTGCCGTTTCCAGCGCGAATCTCTACGCCGGCACCAACAATGGTGTGTATGTGTCGACGAACAACGGAACATCCTGGAAGTCCGTCAAGTCAGGATTGACCAACACGACAGTCCGGGCCCTCGCCATAGCAGACACGAATTTCTTTGCGGGAACCTTGGGCGGCGGCGTGTTCTTGTCCACGAATGGCGGGACAAAGTGGAATGCCGTCAATTCCAATCTGGGGAACCTTTCCGTCTATGCACTGGCATTTTCCGGTAAGAATCTCTTTGCGGCCACCGGCGATGGTGTCTACCTGTCCACGGATCTCGGGACAAGCTGGAGTTCAGGCGGCGTCGGTTTGGAGAGCGCCGGAGCTGTTTACGCGCTTCAGGTCGCAGGAACAAATCTCTTCGCAGGGACATGGGTGGGCAGCGTCTTCTTATCCACGAACAACGGGACGAGTTGGAATTCCGTTAGCACCGGATTGGTCAACCCCGGTCCCATCAGAGCATTTGCCATGTCCGGCACTGCTCTCTATGCCGGAGTGACGAATAATGGCGTATGGTTACGAATCCTCTCTGAGATGGTTTCCACATCAGTCGCCGCGCTCCACGGCGATGAACCCTCCACATGTACATTGTCGCAGAACTACCCCAACCCCTTCAACCCTACGACAAAGATTCAATTCTCAATAGCCAATCGACAATGGACAACTGTCAAGGTCTTTGATGTGCTGGGTCGGGAGGTGGCGACGTTGATGAACGAAGTGAAGGATCCCGGAACACATACTGTGAAATTCGACGCCAAGAATCTTGCCAGCGGCGTCTACTTCTATCGTCTCCAAGCCGGATCGTTCGTGGAGACGCGCAAGCTCTTGTTAATCCGGTGACAATCCTTACGAGGCGATGTATTTTCCTCAAGCACTTCTGTTGATACCAGGGGGGATGTCTGATTGGGGCGTCCCCGGCCGGAGGCCAGGAGTCATTTTTTTATGTTGATCTGGGCGTCCTCCGAGTATCGAATCAAAATGCCTCACTCGACCGCTTGACAGAGGGCCTGACACTGAGAATTAGGCCCGTGAACATTGAAGATCACCATCGGAGAATCGGGAAAGGGTAGGTTCACTTTCCATAACCTGAAATATCCGAGATTTCCCAATCGACCCTCGACACGCATTCGGAATTTGGTGTCGATTTGTTTCAATTCCTCTGGCGTGACGGCATTTTTCTCACCACATCGCACACGGAGTAACGTGCAGAGTGAAAGGAGCGCAGGCCGAACTGCGAAAGACCGAGTTATGGCCTAGAAGCAGCCTCACAATAGGACTTGTTTCAGCTGTGTGTAGAACAGCGGGAACTTCCGAGAAGAGCCTCAGGTTATACTCATCAGTTATGAAGAAATCTATTTCCCATCGGTTCGCCGTCTTCCTCTTGGCGACGTATGTTCCATTAAGCCTTTCGTTGGGGTTCCTACATTCCGACGAAGAGTCGGTTCATCGCTCGAAGGCCATTGAGTTACATTCCCCACCTTCAGGCGGAGTTGCTCGTGCTGCCGAGACGGGTCCTTGTGTTGCGTGCCTTATCATTTCCGGACACCTCGTCCAGCACGATGTCATTCTTCCACGCTGTACTGCCAGTCAGTTCTTTCGTTCTGCACAAAGTTTTGTCCTCCCTCATCTAACCCTCGAAGCGGAAACTGCTCGCGCACCTCCCCTCCTTTTGTATTCCTAGTCTATAGCTATCTCTGTTTTGGGGTTCAGTCACCGTTTCTGATTTGAAACAGACTAGGTGAGTATTGTATCGGCTCGGGTTGTCAGCAATTCGGACCGATCGTACCTCATTTCGGCCGAATTCAGAGACTCACAGCGACTTGGAATATCCGAGCCCAAATCGACTATCGCTGTCTCTGCGAGCCCAGCTTAGGACAGGTGTCTTCCATTCAAAACTAGGATTATTCGTATGCGATCTCAACTGATCCGATTCTTTGTATTCCTCCTTTCCTTCATGCTTGGTCGCACGGCGTGGTCAGGAGAGGCGACAAAGGTCCCGCCGGCGGGACCCACTGTACAAGTCCGCTTCACTGTATCCGACGCGGACCAGAAGTTTCCAATCGAGCTCGCTCACGTTATGCTCCGGCGCGACGGAAGGATCATCGCCCAGGACGCAACAAATCCTGCAGGCAACATCCGATTCAGAGACCTTACGCCTGGTCGCTATACCGTTTCGGGATGGTTTGTCGGTTACACGACCTACGTCGATACGCTTGAGATTGATGCCCAGCATACAATATTCGCCATCGCCCTTCACACTGAAGGAAGCTCAGCACAAGAAGTTGAAGTGATCGGTGACAGAGAAATGCCGATCTCCCACATCGACCCAAGGACCGGAAACCAGATTTTTGAATCGGAAACCTATCATGCTCCCCCTACGGCACGGATGACGAACCTCATCCAGGAAAACTTGATGGGCGTAGCCCGAGCACCGACCGGCGAAGTGCACATCCGGGGCATGCACGGAGAGTTCACGTACTATGTCGATGGATTGCCTGTGCCCCTCGGAGTCTTTGGCGGGCTGAACGAAGTCGTCGACCCGAAAGTCATTGACCGTGCCACCTTCATGACCGGAGGGTTTCCGGCAGAATATGGCGGACAGATGGCGGCGATTGTCGACCTCAACAATCACGTCCCCACGGGGAAATTCCACCTTGATGCCTCGACATACGGCGGAAGTTATCTTGTCTTCAACGGGACGAAGGGATCTTCGGGCGACACTCTTGGATCACGAGTGGGACCATTTCGCGCGCTCAATTCAAACGGTCAGCAGCTTTCGATCAGCGATCACCTCGGGAATCTTGGTTTCTTCATTTCCGGATCCCGGCAGGAGACGGACCGCCGGATCGATCCACCCGTCGCCTCGCTGTTTCACGATCACGGCTTTGACTATTTCCTGTACGGCAAGTTTGATTACATCCTGAGCGACGTTGATTACCTGACCTCCAATCTCAATTTTGGTCGAACCCAAACTCAGGTCCCGTACGATTCGGTCGAACAAATCGCGTCCGATGATCAACAAACCACAAATGGATTTCAAACCCTTTCGTATTTCCGGACGCTCAATTCTGACATCGATCATGAATCCAATTTCTTTGTCGGTGGTTACGCCCGTGAAGGAGGACTCCTCTACACTCCGGGAAGTAGTGATCCCCCGAACTTTCAATTCGCTGGAGACACTATCCACAACTACCTGTTGACGGAAGACAGGAGCTTTACGACGGTCGGGATCCGATCGACCATTGACAGCAGATTTTCTCACGAATTTGGCTATAAAGTGGGTTTCAACTTCAGCAGTACAAAAGGAATGGAAAACTTCACCTCGCACGATTCGACGGGCACCGCCGGGCCCTCCATCGTCACGGATTTTGCAGGGTCCGATTTCGGCGTCTTTGCCCAAACGGACTGGCACCCATTTGAGTGGACCTCCTTCGAGCTGGGGATTCGGTACGACCAACATATCGCTCCGGACGTGCCTCTCCAGCGCCAGGTAAGCCCGAGAATCCGCTGGAACTTCTTCTTCGATGAATCGAATTCAGCCTATCTCTATTACGGAAGACTCTTCATGCCGACGAACGTCGAGGGCCTCAGGTCGATAGCATTGAATGTGAGTACTTCCCTCACGCCGACGCTTCCTGAGCGAGATGACTTCTATGAAATAGTGTATACGCGCTCGTTCTCCTTCGGCTTGCGCACGAAGCTGGATGGCTTTTACAAGCAGGCCAGTCCCGGTCTCGACGATCAGACGGTCGGCAGTAGCGCGATCAAGACTCCCGTGAACATCTCGTTGGTGAAGATTACCGGAATCGAATTAGGGCTCAATTACACCAGCGAGGAGATTCCGGTATCCGGGTACATCAATGGGTCTATTATTCACGCGTATGGTTCCGGTCCGGTGACAGGCGGCTTTCTCGATATTAGTGATGACGGACCCGCGACCGACCTTGACCATGATCAAAGGCTCTCCGTGGTGGCAGGGATAAATTATCAACCGCGGAATTGGTTTGTCAATCTGACCGGAATTTATGGGTCAGGGCTGACAAACGGAAACCCCGACGGCGTTGCGTACAAGACGGGGCTCTTTGATTTCAACACGGCGACACATACCGCACCATCCTGGATTCTGAATCTCGGTCTCGGCTATACATTTCACTTCGCGGGCGGAGCGACACTTGATCCGTCGCTGTATATCACCAATGTGCTGGACCATAACCACCTCATCAAAGGAGCCTATTTCAGCGGGGCAAGTTGGGAAGAGCGAAGGAATGTGATCATAAGGCTTGCAGTCCATATCTGATTCTATCATTGCAAGACGGAAGGAAGGATTGCGAGCGGAGTTTACTACTATAAACCGCACGCCGGAAGGTGCGTGGAGAGGAAGAAGCTATTGTTCGTCTGGGCTCTTTGTTTTAGGGGGTTGCGGGGTCCTTCTCCATCGGGTTGCGAGACAGAATCGCGAGAATGCAGCGGGACTATCTTTCCGGCCATAGTTCAAGGGCTTCAAGTTGACGTACCCATTCCGGAACCCTCAGTCACACCTTTTCTACCAGTAGCCGATCACAGATAGTATTGCTGAACATCTCGCGACTTCTTTTGCCAAAACTGATGAGCATGCTTCCGTCGATCGGTTCGACTGATCGTACGAGGATTTTCAATCCCAGGCGGAGGCCGCGGCTACTGAGGAACTTCAGAAACTCCGCCGATGAGTCGGCCACCGCTTGAAGCTTGACGATATCACCCGCCTTGTAACTGCTGAGTTTATGATGAGAGGTCGATAGCACCGTGCCATCCTTGCCGGGAATTGCCTCCCCGTGCGGGTCGACCTTCGGAAAACCAAGCATTTCATCCATGCGCTCGAAGAAATGGGGCGCCTGAACGTGTTCGATCTGTTCTGCCACCTCGTGTACCTCCTCCCATCGGAACTTCATCTTCTCCACAAGAAACATCTCGATCAGGCGATGTTTCCGAGTGATCAGGAAAGCTTCCTCTCGTCCTTTTGCAGTCAAGCGCAGGGGTTTATAAGCCTTGTACTTGACGAAACCCTTTTTCGCGAGCCTTTTCATCATGCTGGTAACGGTAGGCAGAGTGATGTTTAGTCTTTTCGCGAGTGCAGTGACGTTTACTTCCTCTGAGTCGCCGCTTAGGGAAAGCAGTGTTTTTAAGTAGTTTTCTTCCGTCAGAGTCTTCATGCTTTCAATATAGAAAAGATTGTTGATAAATCCATTGAAAAGGTTTGACTTTGTATGAGAGTTATATTAGATATATCTAACTATATAGTTGGATGATTAAAACATATGTCCTCACAAGAAGCAGCCCTTCCACATCGATGCCTGCTCTCGAATATGCTTGCTCACCCGAAACATCTGGGGGAAAAGCTTCTCGCTCCTGCGAGTCTTTGCCTTCTTGCCTTTGTCCTGGGCATCGTGAATCCAGCAGCTTCCCAAGACAATAACGTCGGGCAAGACAACAATACGCATACACTGTTCAACCCGACGCCAGTGAGATTCATGCGGGAGTTGAGCGCGGATCGGCCTGACAAGACGGATTGTCCGTTCACCGTGGACGCCGGACACTTCCAGGTGGAAATGGATTTTCTCAACCTCACCTCTCAGAGTGCTAACGCGGTCAATGAAAACATAAAGTACGAGGGGTACCAGATCGTCCCCATGACGCTGAAGGTTGGACTCTCCAACAGCGTCGACTTCCAGCTGGTTTTGTCGCCTCTCCTGCGGCAACGCACGGAAGCCAAGGGATCCGGCAGAAGTGAAGACAATTCCGGGTTTGGCGACGTCACTCCACGTATCAAAGTGAATCTGGTCGGGAATGACAGAGGATTTTTCGCTTTGGCGCTCATTCCTTTCGTTAAATTTCCGACAGCGCAGAATCCTCTTGGTAATGGCGCAGTGGAAGGCGGACTTGGGATCCCGTATTCCTTGGACATTCCGGATTGGGACGTCGGATTCCAAACAACATTTCACATCAACAAGAACGACGGTGCACAGGGATACCACTCAGAGTTGGACAATTCTGTAAGCATCGGGCATACTCTTCTTGGGCATCTGAGCTTGGCGGCGGAATTCTTCACCAATTTCAGTACGGAACAGGGTTCCCCATGGGTGGGGACGGTGGACACCTGGTTAACCTTCCAATGCAACGAAAACATGCGTCTCGACGGTGGTGCGTACCTCGGCGTGACGCCTGCGGCGGATAACCTGCATCTGTGGCTAGGAACGACCTTTCGGATATAATGCGGCATAGATCCATCTAAGTAAGAGGGGAGCAAACAGAGTGAAGAAAAAGAAGAAGATTCCTCCCGGTCCTCGTGCATCTCCGGAAGGCAAAGACGCGTCTGGCTCGCACGTTGGGTCCTTCTCGCTCGAAGGCATGCATGATACGGTTGAAGTGCCACACCATCAGTCAGGTTTCTGGCGGCAATGGCGCGCATTTGTCGGCCCCGCCATTCTTGTGAGCGTCGGTTACATGGACCCTGGCAATTGGGGCACGGATCTTGCGGCGGGCGCGCAGTTCAAGTACGGACTGCTGTGGGTGGTCGGCCTTGCCAGCGTGATGGCCATCTTCATGCAAGTGATCTCCGCACGTTTGGGGGTGGCGACCGGAAAGGATCTGGCCCAATGCTGCAGAGATTGGTACCCCCGCTGGACGCGCTGGCCCAACTGGATGTTTTCTGAGTCGGCCATCGGCGCCTGTGACCTGGCAGAAGTGCTTGGCAGCGCCGTTGCCCTAAACCTCATGTTCCATATTCCGCTGCTCTGGGCAGTGATTATCACGGGGCTGGATGTGCTGCTGCTCCTGGGACTGCAACGATTCGGGATGCGAACTATTGAGGCTGTGGTGCTCGTGCTGGTTGCGACAATCGGGGTCAGCTACTTCATCGAAATTTTCATTCTTCCTCAGACCCAGCCTTCATTCCTGGAGATGGGGCGTGCCTTCATGAGGCCCTCCTTCGGTCAGGCCGGAATGATCTATGTCGCAATCGGCATAATCGGCGCTACGGTCATGCCTCACAATCTCTACTTGCATTCGGCCCTGGTCCAGAGCCGCAAGTTTCAAAAAGATGAGGCGTCAATCCGGAGCGCGATCCGTTTTAACACCATTGACTCAACCGTGGCTCTTACCATTGCCTTCTTCGTCAACGCGGCTATCCTGGTGCTGGCAGCACTGGTCTTCTTTGGAAAGAGCAGCGTAGTTGTCGCTGGGGGTGTGGTAGTTGCTTTTGCGCCCGACAGCGACTGGATAAGGATCGCGTATCTTACTCTTGCTCCGCTCCTAGGGACGGCTGTGGCAAGCACGCTCTTTGCGGTGGCGTTGCTCGCGAGCGGACAAAGCAGCACCATTACTGGGACACTGGCCGGGCAGGTGGTTATGGAAGGATTCATGCATTGGAGAATCACCCCTTGGACCCGGCGTCTCATTACCCGCTCACTTGCTATTATACCTGCGGTTCTCATTATTGGGATTCGCGGGGAAAGCAGTGTAAATGATTTGCTAACGCTCAGCCAGGTCGTCCTTGCCCTTCAACTCCCATTCGCCATGTTTCCGATGTTGCATTTTGCATCTTCTCGTAAACGCATGGGACAATGGAAACTCGGTCGATTTCTGCTTGCAGCCGGATGGAGCAGCGCCGTTCTGATTACCGCGATGGATATCTGGGGACTGCCGGACTCATTGCGAGAAGCCCTCCGTGTCATTCTCGGTGGATAAAGCTAGGAAAGGTGAGACTTGTATAAGACCATACTCGTGACACTAGACGGCACACTGACTGATCTGGCAATCATCGAACATATCAAGCACCTCGCGAAGCTTGCGGGTAGTCACCTCGTGCTGCTCCATGTGGCGACAGGCTGGGCAGCCCGAACCCATGGGCCAGATGCAGTAAGCCCCGAGATTACCGAGGACACGACATACCTGGAGAGAGTTCGCGAGGTTTTTCAATCTGCTGGCATCACGGCCGAGACGGAGCTTGCCTACGGGGATCCTGCCCAAGAAATAGTCAAATGGGTTCAGCAAAAGGGCTGTGACTTGGTGGCAATGAGTACACACGGCCATCGCCTTATTGGCGATATCTTTTTAGGGACCACCGCCAGTCGCGTGCAGCACAAAATTAGCGTGCCAGTCCTTCTTCTTCGAGCGAAATAGACGAATCCTTCAATTTGCAGTGGTCCTCTGTATAGCTTCAGCGGGAAATGGACTTTCGGGGTAGGGTTGATTGTGAAAGTCTCTTCAGCGTTGCTCTCGTCCACTGGTGCTTGAACGGGAGGCGAGAACGTTGCGCTGGCCTCGCTGAGAACATACCGTTGCCATCGAGAAGTTCCGCGAGTCGCATTCTCACGCTGCCTTCCGTGCAAGACGCCGACGCTCTTGCGCTTGATCGAGTTTCTGCTGACGGACCTGCAAGCGCTCGCTCATGCGACCATTCAGGACATCCTCCGGTGTGAGGAAGTAGATCGCGCTGTGCAGACGCTCGGTGTTGTAGAACGTGACATAGCCGGCGATCACACGGCGCGCATCGTCGAGGTCGAGCGGGCTTTTCGTCCTGAGACACTCTTCGGAGAGCGTCCGGTGCCAGCGTTCGAGCTTGCCGTTGCTCTGCGGATGGTTCACGGAGGTTCGAACGTGCTGCAGACCTTTCACGCGCATGAATTCGGTGAAGTCCTTGGCGATGAACTGTGTGCCGTTGTCACTGATCATGCGCGGGTGGACATCGGGATAACGCTCCAGCGCCCGCTCGATCGTGATCTGCACTGCGCTCTCCTGCATGGTGAGTCGGAGTTCGTGGTGGACGATGTAACGCGAGTAACCGTCGATGACACTGATCAAAAACAGAAACGCGCCGTGGAAGTTGACGTACTTGATGTCCACATGCCAATGCTCCTGCACCCGGAGCGGCTGGTCAAAGCCCTTCTTTTTCAAGGCTTTTCCGGTGTTCCACCGGGATAGGAGCCCGGCACTCTTGAGCACACGATAGGTGGTCGATGGACTCACCGCGACGACATCGGCATCGAGCATCATATAGGTCAAGGGACGATAGCCTTCCACCGGGTGGTTCTTCCGATAGCCGATGATCGCTTCCCGCTCCCACGGCAGGATCCACGTCATGCGCGGGATCGCGCCGTTGTGATGGTTGGGTTGTCCGAGACGTTTGCGCCACTGGTGGTACTTGTTCTTTTTCAGGCCGAGCCACGCGAGGACCCTCTTCAAGCGGATCCCCGAGCGGCGGGTGATGGTCTCGACGTAGCGCACGATGGCGTCCCGGATGTCCGGCTCAACCCAGAGTCCGTTCACTTCATGCCTTTCGATCCTTTTTTTTTAACGTGATGTTGTCCTGCGCCAGATCGGCGATGAGCGCATCCTCTTCCTGCAGCTGTTTCTGAAGCCTGGTCTCCTCGGCTTCTGCCTTCTGCGACTGCCGCTCATGCTTCGCGCCGAAGACATCGGCCGCGGATTCCAGGAGCTGCTTCCGCCAGTTGTAGATCGAGTTCACGTTCACGCCGTAGCGTTCGCTCAAGTCCGAGGCCGGCACCTGGTTCTCCAAGAGTTCCCGCACGATCTCGGCCTTCGTTGCGGCGGTGATGATCTTGCGCTCCAGAGCAGTATCTCCTTGTAAAGGGTTCCCATATTCTACCCCTTCACAAGTCCAATTTCAACTGAAGCGGAACAGAGGCGAGGCTGGAAGCGCACTTTCGGAGAACCGCATGTCGAACCACGAGTCTCGATCATGCGGTAGAGGTTGTACACCTGGAAAAATTCGGAACCCTGGGTCAAGCTCGTACACGTGAGAACCAGCTCAAATGCTGGTCCCGCGTCAAGAAGGAAGCCCTCATCCGAGGAGATCTTGAAGAACTGAAGCAGCTTGCGAAGATGAATGGGAGGGATTACGTCATCCTGGCGAAGTAATTGACCCGGACCGTTGCCCTTGAAAGGGTTGCATTGCTGCTGGAGTCGGGTTATCTTGCTATACCACCTGCAGCTCGGCTTCCACCCTTGACTCAACGAACGACCCCATCCTGGCCATGAAGATCCCCCTCCTTGCATTGTTGTGCTCCGCCTGCGTATTGTCCAACGCTCAACCCTCCACCGTTTCCCTCCAGATCATTCCCAACTACAAGTCCTGGGGGTGGAACAGTGTCGTGATGCAGAACGGCCTTGTTACCATGGCGACGGTTCCCGCGATTGGCGGGAGGGTGATGCAGTACGATCTTGGAACTATCCCTTCCGTGTTCGTCAATCCGAATCTGCTGGGAATGACCTACACTCCCGCGATGAATTCCAACTGGTACAATTTCGGCGGATATAAAACGTGGCCTGCCCCGCAAAGTGCCTGGAACGCCGGCGGTTGGCCTCCCCCGCCGACCCTGGATTATGGCGCGTACACCATCTTGGACTCGGTTGTTACTGCCGACTCCGTTGCCGTGGAAGTCGTCAGCCCCGTGGAGCAATGGTACGCCACGGGTATCAGATTCGTGCGGAAGGCAACGTTGTATCAAGGCAGCACGCACGTGAAGATGGAGCAGACAGTGATCAACCAGGGATCCAGCCCTGTGACCTGGAGCGTCTGGGGAGTGACCGAATCAATCGTGAACCACTCGGGGATGACGGACTATTCCAACTACTGGGTTTACTTTCCGACGAATCCGCACAGCCTCTACGGAACCTCAGGGGTGAAAACGAACGGGACGAGCAAAGCGTGGAAAGGAGAGGTCGCGCCCGGAGTGTATGGCGTTCAGTTTGTCGCGGACAACAAGAAAATCTTCGCCGATCCACAGAAGGGGTGGATTGCCTACGCAAGTCTCTCCGACTCGGCGATTTTTGCGAAGACGTTCGACGTCTTCGAAGGGATGCAGTATCCGGACAGTGGAAGTCGGGCTGCAGTGTATGTGAGCGGGGGCAATCCGTGGTATTTGGAGGTGGAGACGACGGGTCCACTTGTGACACTCGATCCTGCGGGTGGATCGTACACGTTTACGGAGAACTGGTGGACGGCGAAGATGCGTGCGCCTGTCATGGATGTCAACACGTGTGGGGCGATTGCTGCAAAGCTTTCCTACATACCATCCACCCAGGTTCTCGCGGGAATCTACGGCGTGTTCCATGAGGGCACTCTCGGAGTCGAGTTTGCGGATGGAAGTGGCCAGTTACTTCTCAAAGGCCCGTTACACGCCGTGACGCCGCTGCGTGAGTGCGCGTTCTCCGACACCATTCCCATACCTGCCCGGGCGAAGGTGGCACGTGTCGTGCTTCGCACTGTTGGGGGGGATTCAATCGGGGTGCTGGACTCTGCCGGCGTGGCAGAACTCACCTCAGGTGTTTCCATCGCCGCTGCCACTCGTCCCGCGGAATTCCAGTTGGATCAGAACTACCCCAACCCTTTCAACCCCACAACAGTGGTCAGTGGACAGTGGACAGTGACCAGTGACGTGCGTCTTGAGGTCTTCGACATTCTTGGGCGCCGGGTAGCGACGCTGGCCAACGGCAGGTATCCGGCGGGGAGGTACTCGTTCACGTTCAATGCGAATGGACTTGCAAGCGGTGTATATTTCTATCGGCTCACAGCGGGAAGGTACTCGGCGACGATGAAGATGGTCCTGTCAAGATAGCGCCGAGGTGTGTACTCTGACTCGCCCCATCACAGGCTGCTGTGGTGGGGCGAGTGTGCTTTTGGAGAGGCGTCAGGGGTCAGGCGTCAGGCTTCAGCGGGTGAGCGGCCTGGCGGAACGGTGATTGTTGATTGACGCGCGCAACCTGTTCAGCATCCGGCCCGCCTTTTGTTCCAAAGCAAATTCCAGTCTATTCACATGGTCGGTCCGCGTATCGAGCTATTGATGCCCCGCGTCGCCATGAGCCTGAAACATCGATCCAAGAATCTGGCGGGCTTCGGAGCGTGAAAGGGTCCAGCTGCGCCAGTCAGCGTTGTCGAGCCGCTGGTAAGAACGGTGAAGTCCCTTCATCAACTCCTGGCGATCGGTCTCTTTCAAGCTCTCGAGGTTTTGAACGAGAACCGGTACGGCGTCATCTCCCAGGCGGGCGTTGTACTCCGCATCGAAGGGCTTGCCCTCGGAAGCGCGCGCAAGATTGGTGCGGGCAATCCAATTGTCGGGGTTCGCTGCATTCAGGGCGACAAGGAACACCAGGGAGACGGCAAATCCTGAAGAGAGGAACGTGTTTCGGCGTCCGCGCAGGGCTGTGGCAGCGAAGAGCAGGAACATGAGCGCGAGCCATGCCATGAATGCCGTGGCAAAAAATCGGAGCTCGGTCAAGCCGAATTCGTTCTGGTAAAGCATCATGCGTTGCAGTGCGGAGAACATTACGATGAAAACCTGGACGACGAGGATCAGTGCGAGAATACGGAATACCGTGCGGTCGCGTCCAATGGCCGGGAGTAGGAGCCAGTCGGCAGCAAGGATGAACGGAAGGACAATTGCGGAGGTTATCACGAGTTCGAAGAAGCCGGTGCGGGCATATTGAGCGTACGTGAGGTCCGGGACGACATCGAGGAGGGTGGCGCCTCCGAAAAGGTATCGGAACTGAATGATGAGGAAGGCCGCAAAGAGGGCGATCAGTGAGCCGAGCACGATGCTGATTTCGGTGATGCCCAGGCGGAGTGACTGCGGAATGCTCCCGAACTGGAGCGGCACCGGTTCGGCGAGGAAGCGGCCCCGGAGGGACCCGCCGATGAGCCATGCGACAACCGCGATGAGGAAAAGGTGCGAAAAGGCGGATCGGAAGTCGATATCGAGGACAGCGTGCACGTCGTGGTTGAAGACGGGATCCGCACCCATGAAGAGGATGGCGAAGACAGCGAACGGCGGAAGTGCGAGGGCGGCCCCTTTTGCCACTCGGAGCAGGAAAGGGGCCGTGGAATGTGAAGGAGCGGTGCCGCGAAGCTCGCTGGCGAGCAGGAAAACCGGTCCAACCAGCGCGTGCACGCCGTAGACGAGAGCCGCGGCGCCAAGGTTGGATGGTGTGGCCCCGCGCAGGGATCCGGAGGCCGGCCGGGAGACTGTGGTAAGGAGGGCAAGGAGAATGAAGAGGATATTCGTGACCTGGAGGAGATCAGAAGAGCGCCAGGCGAGGAGAGTAGCGGCTGCCAGGACGGCGGTGAGTGTGTACTGCCAGCCTTGAGCGAGGGGGTAGGGAGATCGAGCATTGAGCCAGACAAGGGCGGCGGCGGTGGGGAGCAGGCCGGAGAGGACATTGATGCCCCACGGCTCCGCGCGCAGCAGGCTATCGGCGAGCACGCCGAGCGTCAGGGAAAGGGGGAGCAGTGCAGGAATGCGGTTTGTCATCGAGTCTTCCTTTCAAAGTACTTTGTGTGACAAAGTATAGACGACAAAAAATAGGGAAGTCATCAACGTGCCTTCCGGAGAATACGTTCGAGCGCTCCAACGTGCTCGGAAAAGGCCCTGCGGCCTGCCTCGGTGATCGTGTAAGTGGTCTGGGGTTTGCGACGGACAAATTCCTTGTGAACGGTTACGTAACGTTTACGCTCAAGGGCCGCGATATGGGAGGCGAGGTTGCCATCGGTTACCCCGAGGAGTTGCTTCATGGAGTTGAAGTCCACCTCCTCCCTGACCACCAGAAGCGACATCACGCCGAGACGGATGCGATTTTCCAAAAGCCGGTCGAGGCCGTCCAGGAACGGTTTCATCGTTCGTACTTCCTGTACATTACAAGGCCATACGCGATATGGAGGAGCCCGAAGCCAAGCCCCCAGAGGAGGATCGACACCTGCGGCAGCGCCGTTGCCAGAAGTCCGAGGATCACCTGCAGGATCCCGAGCGCGCGGAGATCGCGGACAGTGTACCGTGACGTTGCGAACAGCGCCAAGCCATAGAAAAGCAGTGTGGTTCCCGGGACGAGCGACATATGATCCTGACCAATGAGAAGAAACGAGAGGATGCCGCCGGCAACAAGGGGGACGAGGAGACTTTCCAGGACATCACGAGCGACCGGGCTCCAGAATGCGAGGTTGCGGCGGGTGGCCATCCTGTACGACAACAGGAGGGAGAGCGAACCGGCAAGGATGAGAGCGACGGCTCCGGAGACAACAAGGAATTCGCGAGCCGCACGGTCTCCGACTTCAAGACCGGCGGAGACCAGGTACCACTGCGCAGTGACGGCGGCGAGGAGTCCGACGATGCCTGCCGAGACGCCCGAGAGCCCGCTCAACGAGAGGAACCGGGACGACCGCTCCATGATCGAGCGGATCTCTTTGATATCTTCAAGTCTATCTTCAAGGGGGTCCATGGTGCCTCGGGAGTAGAACGGAACAAAGTACTTTGAAGTACAAAGTAAGAACTGGTGGGCACAAAGTCAAGAGCACTCGAGTCAGGATCTGCGAAATCGGTCCCTCCAGGATGCGACTCGCATTCTGGAGATCGCATCGGTCGTAGTGCACTGTATGCCGATCCGACCTGTTTATTTCGAGCATAGTCTTCCGTTGCCAGCGATCTGTGGGTCCCTGCGCGTGCGGATGATGAATCCGAGATTCCCACTCACCGGGATGCCCCTCAATGCCTGTGAAGCAATGAGGACCGGACAGCGGTTGTATCTTGAATGAATGGGGAGTACCTTCATAGAGCACACCGTCCATCGGCATAAGCGGCGAACGCGATCGCGGCGACGCGCTCCAAACCTCCTTGGAGTGGCGCTGACGGATTCACTCCCGGGTTCCGCCGCTCAGCCATCGGAAGCTGCAGATCAAAGGGATTGCGCTGGTCAACATTGCCAATCGAACAGATAGGGCGGATGGGGAACTGGCAATCTCCACTCCCCGGAGGGTCTTCTTCCGGACTCATCTCTTCGCCAGCATATCCCTCGCAGAAGCAATATACGATACGTCCAGAGGGCTAGGCCATGCAACCACCGCGACTGATCTTCAGAATGATGGGTTTCCTCTCGGTATGCGCAGCGCTCGTGGGAGGATGCTCGAAGAATGAGACTGTGACGGGACCTTCAGATACTCCAGGGACCGCTTCAATTGACTTGACCAACACACAGCAAGTCATCCGGGGGTACGGCGCGGCCAACATCCTTCCCTGGCGCCCTGATATGACGCCGGACGAAGTCAACACCGCCTTCGGCACAGGAGTCGGACAACTCGGTTTCAGCCTGCTTCGCCTGCGTGTGCCGTCCGATACGGCTGAATTCGCGATGCAAGTCCCGACCGCTCGCCTGGCAGCTTCTCTTGGCGCCACGCTGTTTGCTTCTCCGTGGTCTCCGCCTGCTTCACTGAAAAGCGGGAGCGATATCATTGGGGGGCAACTCAGGACAGATTCGTACGCGGCGTTTGCGGCGTACTTGAAATCCTTTGCAGACTATATGTCAAAGAACGGCGCGCCGCTCTATGCAATCTCCGTTCAAAACGAACCTGATGTGACCGTGAACTATGAATCGTGTTCCTGGAACGCATCGCAAATGCTCTCGTTTGTGAAGGACTTTGCCCCGTCGGTCGGAGTCAGGATTATCGCGGACGAGTCGTCGGGATTCGGCCACGGGATTACGGACGCGATCTTGAATGATCCGGTCGCTGCAGCAAACCTCTCGATTGTCGGCGGACACCTGTATGGCGCGCACCCTGCAGTCTATCCTCTGGCCAACAGCATGGGCAAAGAGCTCTGGATGACCGAATTTCTTGATCTCGATACCAGCTGGCCTTTTGTTCTGTCCACCGGCAGGCAAATTCATGACTGCATGGTCGCAGGGATGAATGCCTACGTCTGGTGGTATATCGTGCGATTCTATGGACCGATTCTAGAAGACGGCACCGTCTCCAAACGCGGTTTTGTGATGTCACAGTACGCGAGATTCGTACGACCGGGATATGCACGGGTGAACGCGACGCCGAATCCTCAGATGAATGTGTATGTCACTGCGTATGCGAACAGCTCCACGGTGGTCCTCGTTGCTGTGAACACCGGGGCATCGATTCAACAGGCATTCTCGATCCATAACGGGAGTGTGAATACGGTGAGCCCGTATGTCACGTCGAGCTCCAAGAATTGCGTCCCGGGCAGCATCATTGCGGTATCGGGCGGTCAATTTACTGCTTCTTTGGATTCATCGAGTGTCACCACCTTTGTTTCAGACTGATCATTGAACGGAAAGAAATCATGTCTCCGAACTCACATCACGGATCAAAAGAGAATCGTCATTGCAGTTCATTCATCAATGCCAGATTCGGTCGCTGGCTTTTTCCCCTTGGCGGGGTGGTCTGCCTCATCTGGTTCCTGGTACGTGTTGTTCCGAAACCCAGCCGTCTGCAATACCCCTGCATGAAAGTTGCAGCGCCGATGGCAAGCAGTTTCCTCTTGTTTATTTCGGGTCTGGCCGCTGCAGTGTTTTCCTTTGGGAAGGCCAGAGCGCTACTCCACTCGTCGCGATACATGCTTGGCTCACTTCTTCTTGTCGCCGGCCTCGCTGCAAGCGCGTTTACGTTCTCTGGCACAAGCCTCGAATCGCACGCCTCTGCAGGTACTCCGGGTTTATTCACCGGTCCAAGCGACTCTGCGAACCATCCGTTCGGCACCGCGAGAGGCATTCTCCCTGGGAGGGTCGTCTGGGTCCATAACCCCGACGCAACAAATGCGCAGTGTGTGGTGGACTCTCCCGGCCACGGATGGGTCGAGAGCGAGAATATGAACCAGGCAGCGGTCGACCAGATGCTTTCCGCTGCTCTCAAGAGTGTCACCGGGGAGGCCAGTGATAGTGCCTCCTGGGGGGCAATATTCCGATACCATAATGGAATCCGCGGTAAAGGAGCTGTTGGCTATGTGAAGGGAGAGAAAATCTTCATCAAGATAAACGCGACGAGTGCGATGCATGTCAATCCTGCGGATTTGACATCGACCTCATACTACGGAGTCTCCGAGACTTCGATGGCGTCCGTGCGTGCGGTCTTGCGTCAACTCGTCAACGTGGCCGGCGTCGCGCAGGGCGACATCTCTATTGGCGACCCAATGAAACACATTTACAAACACCTCTACGACACCTGGCACGGAGAGTTTCCTGATGTGCACTATCTCGACCATGACGACTATGGCTCTCTCGGGAGGGAAAAAGCGGTTGTCAGTACGACGGCCAGAATTCTGTACTCTGACAAGCGTACCGTCCTACCCGTTTCCAGCGACTATCTGTACGCGATCTTTGAACAAACGGAATATGTACTCAACATTCCGATGTTGAAGGGGCACCAGCGCGCCGGGATGACGATGTTTGCGAAGAACCATTTCGGATCCCAGGCAGAGGCGTACGCCTCCCAACTTCACGAAGGATTGGTGAGTCCAAACGGACCTGGAGACCAGCGGCGTAGCGGCTATGGCGTTTACCGAGTTCTGGTGGACATGTTGAGTCATAAGCTGCTGAGTGGCAAGAACCTCGTGTACGTGATGGATGCCCTTTGGTCGACGGACTGGGAGCTTGACAAGCCGGTGAAATGGCAGATGTCGCCCTTCAATAATGACTACACATCATCATTGTTTGTTTCATTGGATCCCCTTGCCATCGAATCAGTGGGGTATGACTTCTTGAGGTCTGAATTCACCGCTGCGAGAGGGGCGGACTCTTCTGTGCAGATGTCCGGCGTCGACGACTATCTCCATCAAGCAGCGGACTCGGCAAACTGGCCGCGGGGCATCAGATATGATCCCGACAACGACGGCGTGTGCTATGCAAGCTTGGGTGTCCATGAGCATTGGAACAGTGCGATCGACAAGAAGTATTCACGGAACCTCGGAACAGGTAATGGTATTGAGTTGATCGATATTGAACAATCAACTCCAAGCCATGTCATCGAACGCGAAAGTGTTCCGGAGGTGTTCCAACTGTCGCAAAATTATCCCAACCCTTTCAATCCTTCGACAACGATTCAATTTTCACTACCCAATCGTCAACGGACAATTGTCAGAGTCTTTGACGTGTCGGGTCGAGTAGTGGCGACGCTGGTCGATGAAGTGAAGGAGCCAGGAACGTACACTGTGCAATTCGCTGGAACGAATCTTGCGAGTGGAGTTTACATTTATCGATTACAGGCAGGAGACTTCGTAACGACAAAGCGACTCCTTTTGTTGAAATAGCAGGGTCGGGTGTCTGTATCGTTACGCGTGCACTTTGCCTGAGGTCGAAGTATCGAACCCTGGCGAATGGCAGGGGAGACAGGGGCGTCTCTTCATTCGCGGAAGGATGCCGGGTCGATCGCATACTCCGCCATCTTGCGGTAGATTGTCTTGCGATCGAGGTCCATGAGCTTCGCGATCTGGATGATATTGCCTTTGTGGACCCGCATCATTCTGAGGAGGTAGGTTTCCTCGGCATGGCGGGTAATTGTCGAGAGGTATTCTTTGAACGGGACAATGTTCTCAAGATTCCCATCCGCTGGTGGAGCGACCTGATGGGTCGCCTGGGCCACCGTGGGGAGTTCCAGCGAGAGGATCGTGTCCCCGGTGGTCTTGATGATCGCACGTTTAACAAGGTTCTCCAACTCCCGGACGTTGCCTTTCCACTGGTAGCTCATGATGGACGGGTAAATTGCAGGGGATATTTTCGTCACCCGGTCTTGCGAGAGTGCAGAATGTTTTTTGATGAAATGCTCAACGAGGCCCGGCAGGTCGTCCAGTCGTTCTCTGAGCGGGGGCATCACGATAGGGAATACGTTGAGTCTGTAGTACAAGTCGTCACGGAATTGACCGCCGGCCATCATGGCTTCGAGGTTCCGGTTTGTCGCTGCAATGACCCTGATGTCGACCTTGATGGTCTCCCTGTCGCCCACACGCTGGATCTCGTTCTCCTGCAGTACGCGAAGCAGTTTTGTCTGAACATTCAGCGGAACATCGCCGATCTCATCCAGAAAGATGGTTCCCCCCTCAGCCGCCTCGAACTTGCCAATGTGCTGTTGGTTCGCGCCGGTGAATGACCCTTTCTCGTGGCCAAAGAGTTCACTTTCCAGGAGTGTCTCCGCCAGGGCCGAGCAGTTGACCACGACGAAGGGCTTGTCCCGCCGTGAACTATTGTAATGAATCGCTTTTGCCACGAGTTCCTTCCCGGTTCCTGTCTCGCCCAGGATGAGGGCCGCAACGTCAGTTCCCGCGACCTGTTGCACAAGCCGGAACACCTCCTTCATCCGGCTGTTCCGGCTGACGATATTGCTGAAGGTATAAATCTCATGCACCTCTTCCCGCAAATTCAGCAACTCCCGCGTCTTTTCCTGCTCCTCGAGAGCCCGTCGAATCTTGATCAGGAGCTCGTCATTGTCACTTGGCTTGGTGACATAGTCGTACGCTCCGCGCCGCATCGCTTCCACGGCTGTGGGCACGGAGGCGAAGCCGGTCACCATGATAATGGGGAGGTCAGGCTGGCTCTTGCGGATGTTCGAGAGGAATTCAATGCCGTTGATCCCCGGCATGACCAGATCTGAAAGGACGAGATCGTACTTGGTTTCCGAAAGCACACGGAGGGCCTCTTCACCGCTCGCGGCGTTTCCCGCCGCATACCCATGATCCTCCAGCAAGGCTGTTGTGCCGACCTGGAATGCGTGGTCGTCGTCGACAATCAGAATCTTCCTTTTGCGCTGCTGTTTCATCCGGCGGCCTCATAGGGGAGAAGAACGGTGAATGTCGATCCCTTCCCGACAGTACTCTCGACCTCGATCGACCCCTGGTGCTGACTGATGATGCCGTAGCTCACGGACAGGCCGAGGCCAACCCCGCTCACTTTTCCCTTCGTCGTGAAGAAGGCATCGAAAACGCGATTGATGTGCTCCTGCGGAATGCCGACTCCTGTGTCCTTGACCATGATTCTGACTGTCCCGTCGTGGGCCGAGACCGCGAGGACAAGGTCTCCACCCCGGGGCATCGCGTCGCGCGCATTGGCGATCAGGTTGAGCAAGACCTGTTTGAGTTTGTCCTTTGAACCGCGGATTTTCGGGAGCCCCGCATCGATGTTCACCACCGGATGGATGTTGTTGCCTGCGAGTTCATTCCGGGTTACGGCAATCACCTCGTCGAGGATGCTGTTCAAGTCGGTCAGCTTCATTTCTTCCTCGACGGGTGAACCCCTGTACAGGTTGAGCATTTGCGAGGTGAGGCGCGACAGGCGCTCGACTTCGTCGTAGGCAACGTCAATGAGATCGCGTCCTTTGATCTCTATCGGCACCCTCGCAAGTGCCGTCTTCAGGCAGCTCTGAATATTGTGAATAGGGTTGTTGATTTCATGAGCGAGCTGCGCGGTCATTTTCCCCGTTGCAGCCAGACGTTCACTCCGCAGAAGGTTCTGCTGGGCTGTCTGGAGCTGACGCAGTGCGATATCGAGGGCTTTGTTTCGTTCCACCAGGTCCTGATTGAGCGTCCCGAGTTGCGATACCTTGTCTTTGAGCGAGGCGCTCATCTCCATAAATCGTTGCGCAAGGACACTCATTTCATCCTTGCCCTTTACCTGAATCAGATAATCATAGTTGCCATTGCTGATTTCGGTCGTCCCCATAACGAGTTGACGGATTGGACGTGTTATGCTTCGCGAAATCACGAGTCCGATGACCGTTGTAATGCCGAGGAACACGAGAGAGACGAGGCCAAATGTCCCCAGGATCGACGCCATCGCCTTGCGCACTTCACGGCTCAACGATTTAATCATCAAGTAGAACACATCGGTGGTATCGCCGGCCGCAGCCCTGTGCAGCCGAAACGCCGTCCCGAGGTATGTCTCATCCGCGGTGGCAAATTTGATGGCCGTCGCGACCGTGTCTCCCCCCGTGTCAAGGGCACGTTGCTCGAGCAGCAGTATGGGGGGGAGAAGGGCGGCGGCCTCTGCCGAGTCCAGGGTGGATAGAACGGCGGTCCGGTTGCTGATCAGCAGCAAGTCACTATTCGTCGCCTGTTTGATGGTGGCGATGTCGTTGCGGGTGATTTCAAACCCGATGGTGAGAGTGCCGACGAGTTCCGTTTCGACCACGATCGGAGCCGAGACGATCCGGTAGATGACTCCGCGAATCGGCCAGATATCCGTTGTGGCGACGAAGTGGCGGGCGTTCGTGATCGTGGCGGCATTCGAAATATCCCACTGGTCTCTCTTCCCCCGGAGGAGTTGGACGAGCGGGCGGCCATCGCGATCAGTGAGCACCAACAATTGACTGAGGGTCGTCCGGTTGAGTTCCTGCAACAGCTCGTACGCGGTTGTTGCGTCTCCGAGCTCTGCGACAGCACGGAGCCTGGGAGATTCCGCAATGACGAGACACGCGCGGATGAGCTGTTCGGATTGCAGCTTTTCATAAACAGAAACCGAAGAGAATCCCGTCCGCAGCTCGGCCGTGAACGACTCCTCCATCTTGCCGCGCGTCCAGTAGTTGATGACGAAAAAGGTGATGACAAGGAGACCGAGCACCACCCCCCAGATGGAGATGAGGATTTTCGTGCGGAATGTCATCGGCGCTAATATGCGACTACAAGTTGGAGCACGGTGAGATTGTCTTTCGGCATGGTGGTGCCATGGATCCTCGTCTCGCGACGGACAAGCTTGAGGAGGACATCCTTATAAAGGAAATATCCCAAGCCGCCTTCAAATTCCGTGACATCGTAATCCCAGGGTTGCTCCGTCCCACCGAGAAGCGCTTCCCCGAAATGCATCCCGCTGAGCCTGAGGGCGAGGTAGAGACGGGGCATGACGGTATATTTTCCCTCCACGGAAAACCCCAGGACTCTGAACGTCTCATCGTTGGCCTCGAGAGGGACTTGATATGTGCTGTAGACGCCTTCAGCATTCAGCACGCCGTATCCTCTGCTGAACTCGATGTCGAGTTCCATCGCCCGCTGGTTGTACGTATTGACATCGATCGCACGGGGAAGTGAAGTGGACGTCTCTTCGAGATAGGGGCCCCAGGCGTAGGCACCACCCACGGTCAGGCCGACAAACGGGGTGACGGCGAGACGAATGAGCTTTCCGAAATCGCTGTTTGTATTTCCTCCGCCATAGGACGTCTCGCTGATTGTCCCGCTTGTCACGGCAACTGCATAATCTACAATCCCGAACGAGCCGTAGACCATCATCCCGATATCGTAGATCCCTCCATCCAGGAGATACATTCCGGATCCGCTCCCCTGTGCTGCAAGAATATCCCGTTCGGTGGTCACCCTTGCCGGGAGAGCCGTGCGATAGTCATAAAGAACCGGGAGCCCGAACAGCGGGTTCTGTCGGGGGAAAATTCTTTCACCAAGATTGCCGAACGGGAGATCGAATTTCCCTGCGAGGATGTTCAGGTTGAGAGGAGTAAGGTTCGCAAGCCGGATGGCGACGTAGTCGAAGTAGGCGGATCCATTATCGAGGACTCTCGCATTCACGAGACCGGCGACGTTGTCATTCACATACCCGTCGAGAAACAAATCAGACTCCAAACCGAACGACGGTCTCCCGCTGTTCATGGACCGTGGTGAGGTCGTCGCTGCGCTCTTGTAGAACTGTACGGCAGTCTGACCGCTCACGACGATCTGTGATGTTGCAATGACTGGCGCCAGCAACAGGGCTGCGGCAATGCAAGTTTTGTTCATCCCGTCGAAAAGTATCCGTCCGACGATCATTTGACCGTTCCCGACATAAAAGTGGGCGCCTGGATGTCCGCCGCCTTCATTCAACATCCGGCGGCGGGCAGGCTCATTCCAGGGATAACCTTACCTTCATCCCGCTCTGCGGGATTCAGCAGGACTCGTTGGCATGGCTCTAATATGTGAAGTCAGCTTCAACCAGCGAGTGTTCCTGAACTTCTATGGTGCGACGCTCCACGACATCGCGATCGTACCAGAGAGCGATTTTGTACTTCCCCGGGGGGACGTTGCGGATGAAATAGTCGCCGTTATCATCCGGGACTGCGAAATAGGGGTGCCGCAACACCAGAATTGTCGCATACATATTTGAATGAATATCGCAGTACACCCGCACGATCCCCGGCTTGTCGAAGGTGACCGACCGGGAATCATTCTTGGGATATCGTCCGAGATCAAAATCCTTCGCTTCGGAATAGGAGAACACGTTGTGAAAGAGGTTGTCGCGATTTGGAAAATCAACCGTCGTGCCGACCAGGATTGGCAGCACCTGTGGATGGAACTGGAGATTCTTCTGATCGAGCATGGGGTGCTTGGTGGGGAGGGGATACTCGTGTCGGTCCAGCTCGTCGCTCTCAAGGTAGACCACGGCGCGTTCGGAGAGCCTGGAGGTGCTCGCTGCGGGTGGAACCACCAGGAAGGCCGACTCATTATTCCCGTGACCAGCATACCGTCCGAGAAGGTTGTCCCGCTTACGACTTTCCAGGACCTGCCTTGCGGTAGAAATCGCAACCTTACCGTGAATCTCTGCGGCTGTGGGACCCGTCCTTGCGCTTGACGGTTGGTCGACCTGGGCCTGACCACGCAATGCAAACAACAACAGCACGGGTGCCAGACGGCACAGTGATATCATGGGGGTTGGGACAAACCTTGTTGGGATCTGCCCCATGAAATAACGAAATTGCGGATCACATTCAATGTCACCCCCTCTACGAGTCGGGAATCCTCACCAGGTGGCCACAGCCTGTTCTCTTAGGAACCACCGTAGCCTCCGCCGTGTTAACGTAGCAGCCATCACTGCCGGGCAAATACTGAGGATCTGCTCAGAATCGGAACGCCAGCAATCCGACGTTGCCGTTACCCCAACGCACAATGACATCCTTTGTTCTCGATCAGGCGCCAAGAGCGGAGAAGATTTCGTTCCAGTAGTTCAGCGACCACAGGGTTGCTGTCCTTGTAAGAATCATGAGGAGGTGCCGCCGTGAGAACCTTGCTTCATCTCTTTCTTCCAGCCGTTCTTGTTGCCGGATTTCTATCACCTCCGACCCTTCAGGCCCAATCCCCACCCGCGGACTTTCAATTTTCGGCGACGAGCGGAGGCATTGCTCCGTGGAGCGAGATGGTCAGAATCACGATCGATAGTGTTGGGAATGCGAACTATGTCCGTTCCAAGACCGGCGGCCCTCCGACGATCCTGGCCGAAGGCACCTTCACGATCGACGCAACCGCTTTGCAGCAACTCTGGTCCACCCTCCAGGGTAGCGGCTTCTTTTCTCTTGACCCCGCGTACGTCGACTCGACGGTGGGCGATGGCATGTTCGCGCGCATATCTGTGACTGCCAACGGGGCAACGAAACAGGTCAAGATTAGAAACATCGCACAACCGGCGATCCAGGGGATACTGGATTCACTGAATGCGGTCGTGCCGGACAGTTTCCGAATCCCGTTCACTTCCCCCCACCAATTTGATTACACTCCGCAAGATCCGTGCTCCGGTTCGTTAGGAGCCCTTGGCAATCCGGAGGTCGACGCTCGGATCCGACGTTCCCTCGATTTCAAAACACGGGTTTTCCCTGGCCCAATCCGGCCAACAATCAGCCGTGTTTCTGCGCTCGACGTGTCGCATCCCGGCACGGTGGTGGCATACAACGAGACCGTGCAGGACGCAATCGCACGTGGGTGGGCGAATCTCACAAGCAAAGGAAATTACTTCGGTGACGCTGTCTCAGTGACAGTAAACAACAAGAACCACCCGCCTCCATCGAACACGATATCCATTACCTTGTTCCTGGAATTCTGGGGGCCACTTGCCACCCAGGCCAACATCGATGCGATTGAGAAGGACATAGCCGCAAAATGGGACGGGGTCACAAACAGCGCGGGTCAAAAGGTACAGGTTGGATTCGTGGATCGCGCAAACACCGGCGCCACGTCGCCTCCCAACACACCCGGTTTCAATGAAATCGATCTCGTCCCGAACGGTTCGTATCGAAGCGATGCCAGTGGGAACGTGAATTCCGGGACCGGATCGGGCACGTGGGAGGTGGGGCTTCCCCCGGGGACCTACGGACATGAGGCAGGGCATCTGATGGGGCTCCCGGACCGGTACGATGACTATAATAAGCAGCCGGATGGTAGTTGGGCCAATGCCAGGACAGGGCAGTCGTACCCTGATGACGGTGCGTTCGCGAATTACCTGATCACCAAGGTTCCAGGGTATGACGTTAATGAGATGAAGGACTTTCTCAAAAAGACAGACACGTATAGCGTTCCGAGAAATGGAAGCGAGAACGACCTGATGGCCGACCCCAGCAAAAAGCCGATACAGTCGGATATCGATCAAATCACTGCCCATCCGGGCTTACTTGTTTCAATACCTGTCGGGACCCCACTCGTCAACAGGGGAAATGCAGAGCAAGACCTTATCGTGACTCATAGCGATTATGTCTACGCAGGACCCGGGGGACAACGGACATTAAACGGAGTCTATGCTGCCTGCGTCGATCACAACTCCGAGATACCCTTAACCGGTAGCGTGTTTGATGTGGCTCCTCCCTTGAACCAGTGGACCGGCATCCGTGCCGCGGGATACCTGGCAAACCTCCTCCATTACGTAGACAGTGCAGGACTGTTCTGCGATTTCAACTTTGCCACACAAGACGCAATCTGGAGGATCAGCGACAACTCAGGATTCTTCATCGATCCCGGAGAAGATTCTCTTCTTTCCGCCGCAGGGATCAACATCGCTGGACAGATCTTGGACTTCCCGCGCATGGACAGGAACAGCGCTTCGGACACGACCTCTCATTTGTATCTTCCCGACCAACTCTACGTGGCGGACATCCTGCCCGCATTCTCCACAGGGCAGATCGGAATTGCGAGCCCCCTCAGTGTCCGGATGTCGCGCCCGGTGGGGGCACCATCACCGGTCGGAATTGCATGGAGTGCTACTGGTCCCGATGGTGACAGTGTATCAATAGCGGGTGGAGATTCTTCTGCTTCGCTGACACCGACGAAAAGCGGGATCTATCAGGTTGCTGTGAACGTCTCCTTCAACGATTCCCTGCACGGGCAGAAGACGTTTTTATCCGACCACAAAGCCTACATCATCGTCCCCGATAACTATACAGAAACGTTCGAACACCCCGGTCTCACGGATAAATATCCCTGGAAGAGTTATGGTGACGTGCCGTGGACGATCTCAAACACCTTGCCTGAGACGGGTAGCTACTCTGCGCAACCCGGGCAAATAGCGAATGGTCAATCTTCAACCCTCGGCATTGAGGTCTTATTCTCGAAAGACGACAGCATTAGCTTCTCGATCCGAACGGTGACCGAGACCTTGTCTGATCACGTGTTGTTCTCTATTGATAGCGTGGAAACTGCCTTGTTCGGTGGCAATTATGATTGGAGCATCCAGACCGTACATTTGCCCGCAGGGAAGCATCGTCTAACGTGGACCTATTCAAGTACCTCTGCGACGGCTGAGAGCAGCTACGTGTGGCTCGACAATATTTTCTTCCCCGGGAACGTGGTTGTGACATCGTCGGAAGAACCGGGACCGAAGATCCCGACGGTGTTTGCCCTGGAGCAGAACTATCCGAATCCTTTTAACCCGACGACAACGATCGGGTACGACCTGCCGAAAGCGACGCATGTATCCATTACGCTCTTTAATACGCTGGGTCAGCAGGTGGCAACGCTCGTCGATACGGAACAACCGGCGGGGAGATACCGGGTGCAATTCGACGGGAAAACACTGGCGAGCGGGGCATACTTCTGCCGGATGCAAGCAGGAACGTTCGTCACCACGGAGAAGATTTTGCTGATGAAGTAGTACCGAGCACAGTACCGTTGCTGTTCCCCGCGCCTGTGATTCATGCTCTCCGGGTGACCCTTGGACAGGCGCATCCTGAATTTCCGCAAGGTGAGGGACAGCGGGGGACTCCCGTTGGCTCCGGTCATGTCCCGCCTGTTACGTTGGCCGCGACCACGTTTTGCCATCCCGAGTCGGGAGGAGATTCGCGGAGCTGTTGGACTCGCCCTGCCCTGAGGATACAGGGGTGGGGCGAGTCTTTTTTTGGGGTGGGACTCGCTCCCGGCGCCTGAGTGCAGCTGCGGGCGCGATAGATTCCGTCCGATCCAGACGATCCTCCTACTCGCACTTTCAAATCATGAAATCCGATATTCATCGTCTTTTCATCTACGCGCTGTATATTACGAAATTAGTAAAAGCTTGAGGAAAACCATCCAAAGGAGAAACTCCCATGCGCTTTATGCATCTGTCAGTTCGCACAATTTGCGGACTCTTGTTTGTTATTCTCATCGCGAGCCTGTCCACCTCTGCCAGTGAAAAGAAACTCACGAGAAAGGAAGTCCCGCGGGCAGTTCTCAACGCCTTTGTGCGGTCGTATCCCAAAGCCGTGATCAAAGGCTACGCGAAAGAGGTTGAAAACGGCGGGACGTTCTTCGAGCTGGAAAGTGTTGACGGAAGGACCCGGCGAGACGTGCTGTACACGCCGGAAGGGGAGGTTTCAGAGATCGAAGAAACTGTTGTGATGAACGACCTTCCTGATGCGGTGAAGAAAGCGTTCGCCAAAGAATCAGATGGCAAGGCAGCCGCAAGGGTTGAGAAAACCACCAGGGGAGAGAAGGTTGTTTATGAATTCACGATGGGCAAAGGGAAGACGGAAATGGTCATTGCCCCTGATGGGGCGATCGTGGAACATTCTCAGGTAAACACAAAGAAGGATAAAGAAGAGAACGGGAAAGGCAAGAAGGAGGATTAGGACCAATTTAGCGCATTCAATCGGGACGGATGACCATTCTGCATTTGGCGGAACGAGGGCCGAGTTCGTTGTCGCGGGCGAATCGTGCGCCGGAGGGGCCCTCCGTTCGTTTGTAATCGAATTGCCAGCACATCGGATTTGCAGAATCGGGGGTGGTTGATTACATTCCCGTCACAACCATGCTGCGAGAATACTTAAATCCGGAGGAATTTAAGATCGCGGGAGAAATCCCCCTCTTGATGAATCTCCGGCTCAAACGAGTCTTTGGAAAAAATAAAGGGGGCGGGGGCAGGACTCTTGTTATTGACACCTGCCTCATCGGGGATTTCGTTGCGACATTGCCGGCGCTTCGGCACTTCATCGAAGCCGCTGGGGAGGACGTTGATCTCGTTGTAGCGCCGCCGCTAAAGTCGATCGCTGAATCGATCAGGGGAGTACAGAGAGTCTTTACCGCCCGATCCATCTACAACCGCAACATCGAGAATCATAACCGTCCAATCCCTCTTCCGAATGAATACTCCCGCGTGCTGGTATTGAGAATCAGCCCGGATGCAGCTTCAATGCTCAAAGGGGTTCAGTGCACCCATATCGCAACCTACGATGTGGCCTTCCTCAGATATTGGGCCCACGTAATATGGAGCGTCGCCCGAAAGAAAGACGTCCGTCAATGGAGAGACGTGAATTTTGAGATCATTGGAATGAAGGGGGCAGATTCTGCGCCGGACTTCGAAAAGATCTTCCACGTGAGTGAAGCCGAGTATGCCCGAGTGAGAGAACTTCTTGCGACCTGCCGGACGGGAAAGCGGGTGATGATTCATACCGGGTCCGGCTGGCATGTCAAACTCTGGGATAATGACAATTGGCGCGAGACAATCAACAAGATCCACCTGCTTGGGGACTTTGAGTTTATTTTCGTCGGACAGGGGGATCTGGAGGCGAGGTCATTCGACTATATTCAGAAAGGAGTTGATTTTCGTCTGCACTCCTTCGTCAATCAAGTCGACTTGAAGACGACGCTCCTGATGATGCGGCTGTGTGATGTCTTCATCGGAATTGATAGCGGTCCCAGGAATATGGCTCACCTGGCCGATCTCAGAAGTATCACCCTCCTCGGGCCGGCCCCGAAAAACTTCATGCCCACGAATTGCGAAGATATCGTGATTGACAAATTCACGTGCCGGTGTAAGAGCCTCTACTATTTTCACAAAGTGAGCGCGATTCACAGCGTGTCCCCGGACGAAATCGTTGGAGGTTTCAAGAAGCTCTTGCGGCTCTCTGCCCTCGAAGTGAACCGCTCCCGGAACTGATGGAAACCATCATGGTACGGCCGTTGTCCTCGACAACGTGAAGAACCGTCAGATCGATCGTAGTGCATCTGAACTTGGCAGAAGGCGCGAACGAACGATGGAGCATCGATGTCCAGACACGCAAGGGTGCCGGCGAGTGTTTCGGTCCCAATCATTGAGAATCTCACTATCGCGACAGTGCGACTACGACCCTTTCCTCGGGAGGGAAATTGCTCTCTTGGTTGACGGGATGGTTGCGCCGGGAGTGCACGAAGCGACGTTTGAAGATCCCGAGCGGGATCTATTTCAATTGACTGACATCCGGCTCCTTTGCCGGAACGCGATCGATGCCCCTTCTTCGATAAAGAGGTCAGTTGTGCCACGTTCGAGGCATATCCTGCACCGGTCACCAGCCATGTTAACACTCTGTTAAGTCCGGGGATAGACCTTGCATTGCGTGAAAACTCGACGTATATTTGATTGCCTGTACGTGAAGTTGGATTTCCCGTCTAGGGAAGAGCCCTAATCACAGGAACGTACAAGTTTCAACGGCGGTATCGCACTTGCCGTGTGCTCTTCCACACTTCTTCACGTTGCCAGTCAGCCCTCTCCACCATCGTTGTCTTCTCCTGGGGACCCTTTGCTGGTAGTTTCCGCTCCGTGGTAGAATGTGAGCACTTCGAGCGACCCACCGATCATTCACCAACTTTCTCTGGAGGAAGCATGAGGAGAATCATCACCGTTTTGTCCGCCCTACTCTTGACCGCGCTGTTGACTTCGCCGGCAACGGCGCAGTTGTTCAAGGATAATTTCACCGGGGCGCCAGGCGACACGCTGAACGGCCACGGTTATTCGCTTCAGTCGTCGTATGTCAATCCGATCTCCATCGTGAGCCCCGGTCTGACGTACGGCGTGTATCCCGGCTCCGGTATCGGGAATGCGGCAGGATTGAAATCCACCGGTCAGGATCTCTACGCGAAATTTGTTGCCGACAGCGTCAAAGCCGGCTCATTGTACGCTTCGTTCATGCTCAATCTGTCGGCCGTGCAGGCGACGGGAGACTATTTCTTTGCGTTCTCATCGCCCACAGCTGCCACAAATTACGCGTTTCGCTTGTTCGCAAAGTCGGATGGTGCCGGCGGTTACTTCCTGGGCGTGTCGAAAAGCAATGAGACGCCCCAGACATACGGGACGTCATCCCTCGCTCTGAATACCACGTATCTGGTGGTTTTGAAATATGCCTTCGTCGCCGGTGATTCCAACGACGTGTGCACGATCTATGCTCTTACCGACCCCTCCTTGCCACCGACGGAACCGGGGACCGCATATCTTGGACCATACAATGGTTCGACGAGGGGAGACGCGACCGGTCTCGGGCTCTTTACGCTGCGTCAAGGAACGGCGTCAAACGCTCCGACATTGACGATCGACGGCATCCGCATCGACACGTCGTGGGCAGGTGCGCTTGGCATCGGCGCAACGGCGCAGATTACCCCGAAGACTCTCGACTTCGGCAAGATTAATCAAGGCTCCATCCGGGTCGATAGCGTGCTTGTCAAGAGCACGGGGACGTTCTCCCTTGATGTAACCGGTGTCACTTCCAGCGATACGGTTTTCAAAGTGACTCCGACCACGGCGAATATTGCTTCGCGGGATAGCGCCTGGTTCAAGATCACCTTTTCGCCCGTGTCGGCGGGGAAACACCCGGCGACCCTCACCTTTCACACCAACGGGAAGTTTGCCACCGACTCGGTTGTGACGCTTTCCGGGGAGGGATTTAAGGAGGGATTTCTCGTTGAACCGACATCGCTGGCATTCGGTAAAGTGTTTACTGATACCCCGGTGACGGATACTCTGACAGTCACGGACAACAGCGTGACGGTACAGCTCGTGATCGACTCGGTGAAATCGACGAATGCGAATTTCCTCGTAACGCCGACGACGGCCACGATTGACACGTTGCAGAGCGCCGATTTCGAGGTGACCTATCATCCGACAGCGGCAACCGTTGACACGGGCCTGGTCATCTTCTACCATAACGCCGCCACGCACCAGGATACCGTGGTTGTCACGGGGTACGGTGCCGTGAAAAAGGCAACTCTGGTGCTCGGGTCTCATGTGAAATCCTTTGGCCGCGTGCTCGTCGATCAGGCAAAGGCCGACAGCGTCAAGATTAAGAACACCGGAGAGCTCGCCCTGAATATCAGCAATGTCGCGAGCAAGGATACGTCGGTGTTCGGGGTTTCCCTGGATGCCACAACGGTTCCGGCGGGAGACAGCACCTACGTGAGAGTAACGTTCCATCCGCATACGATCGGCGCGAAGGCCGATACGATCGTCTTCACCAGCAATGCTCCTGAAGGCCTCGACACGTTGCTCGTCAACGGCGTCAGCGACACTGCGGTGGCGATGTTTACGGTGACTCCGAAGTCCTTCAACTTCGGGAATCTCCGCGTCGGCCAGTCGCTGTCCGACACGCTGAAGCTCAAGAACTCCGGCGAACTGACCTTGAAGATCGCGCACTTCACGCAGAAGGACACGACGTTCCATGTCTCGCTGGCGGTGGATTCCTTGGCGGCCGGTGACAGTACGAGTCTGTTCGTACGATTCGCACCATTTGTCTCTGGGATGCATGCGGATACCGTCGTCTTCACGAGCAACACGGCGGAAGTCACTGACACGCTCTTCCTCCGTGGGACTGCGAACGATGTCATTACCATTGCCGCCGCCCGTGCGTTGCCGAATGGCACCGAGGTGATCGTGCGTGGCATTGTCACGCGGACGCTGGGGTCCTATACGTTCCTGCAGGATACCTCCGCAGGGATCATCATGTACTCCAATGCGATCGGTGCTCCGGCACATGACTCGGTTGCCAGCGGCTACATCAAGTCCGGCGATCTGCTCGAGGTCGATGGGAGAACTTCGGAGTACAACTCACTGAAGGAGATCGCCACCGCTGACATTCTCGGGTTCCAGCGAATTTCGCGAGGGAATGCGCTTCCGGCGGCGAAGCTTGTAACGCTCGCGCAGATCAAAAACGGCGGGGAGCAATACGAGGCCAAGCTCGTCACGATTCACAAGATGAAATTCAAGGGTGCTGCAATCGGGACATTCGTCAATGGCCACACGTACTCGATCGCGGACTCGTCAGATACGACGGGAGCCGTGTCGTTCCGTGTTCAGGGGGCGACCGATACGCAGCTCGGCGGCTTGACCGCACCGGTCGGAACATTTACCTACACCGGCGTGGTGGGTCAGTTCTCGTCCAGCAATCCGTCAACCGGATACCAGCTGCTTCCTGTCGATTCGACGGATGTCGTGGCCGATATCGTTGAAGGGATTGCGTCACTGCCGACCGGAATTCCTTCCGCGTTCGCTCTGGCACAGAACTTCCCGAACCCGTTCAATCCGACGACGACGATCCAATACGCGCTACCGGTGGAAAGCCGGGTGACGGTCAAGATCTACTCGATCCTCGGACAGGAAGTCCGCACACTCGTGAGCGAGACACAGAAGGCGAGTTACTACCGGGTCGTCTGGGATGGCAAGAACGAATCCCGTGCGCAGCTTGCCAGCGGTCTCTATTTCTGCCGCATTGCCGCGGAGCCGACCGGAACCGGCGTTTCGCCGTTTGTGCAGGTTAAGAAGATGCTGATGCTGAAATAGTAGTGTCAGGAAATAGTGAGCAGTAAACAGTACTTAGCAGCACGCCCCGTCACTGGAAGCAGTGATGGGGCGTGCTGTTAGTTGACATCGCAACTACCAATCACGACATTCGTTCATTCGCGGGTCCCGTGTCAACGACGATGCCCCTGACTCTGGTCGGAGATATCCTGGCGATCGTTTTGTTCCTGCGCTAGCTGTTCGTTGTGGGTGGAATGTCACACAACGCGAAGAAGTTCCTTCGAAAATTGGATGAACTCGAGAGGAAGCTGGAATCAAAGCATGCGGATCCCCGGGGTGCGTAGCGGACTGATCGCTCTGGTCGGTCTTTGCTTTTCAGTCCTTGAAGGGTGCACGACCGTGTGCGTCGTTTCACCCACTGCGACGGAGACACCCTATTGGCAGACGCAGCGTATTTCCTATGCTGACCTGAGAGAAAGAGCGGCAGGGGACGAAGTCTCGATTACCATTGAAGGCGACCGTGTCAGAACGGGTCGACTCGAAGCATCTTCGCCGGACAGCATTGTGTGGGAGGATCTTCATTCACATGAGCGCGTAGCGGTCGCCACGTCGACGGTGCGAGGGCTAACATTCTCGCATCATTTTGCTGTGGAGGGAGCTGTTGGCGGTTTTGTCCTTGGTGTTGTGCCGTTGCTCGCGTCGGGATCGTGGGCCGTGACGTATGACGGAAACGAACATACACCCCAATATACCGGTCGGCAGATCGCTGCCTACGTCGGAGCAATAGGAGCGATAACGGGCCTGTTCGCCGGGGCATGCATTGCCCATACATATGAATGCACCTTTGAGGAAAATCCCCCCTCCCAATCGGTTTCGCAACCCCCGCCCCACTGACTGTCCGGTTCGCTTCATTTTTCCGTTTCGAACGCAAGCACTTCTAACCCCGCCATCAACACCGCGCCAACGCCGTGTGGATCGTTCAACGGCGTGGGACGATGATAGTAGGAAACAAGGTCGTCGCTCACGCCTGTGCCTGCGCAGACTCCGACGATTTGTCCATCGTCCCGGATTTTCGTGAGGATGCCCTTCCATCCTTGCTCGGCAACTGCGGCATACCTCGGTTCAAGATACCCCTTTCTGACGGAGTGGGCGATCGCATAGGTGATCATCGCAGTGCAGGAGGTCTCCTCGAAGGAATCATTCTTGTCGAGCAGCTGGTGCCACAACCCGTTCGGGCCCTGATAACGCGCGACCCCGACGAGTTGTCGCTTCAGGAGAGCGAGGAGTTCGTTCCTTTTCGGGTGGTTCCGCGGCAATCGATCGAGCAGGTCGACTTGCGCCAGCAATGTCCATCCGTTGGCCCTCCCCCACAATGCGACGCCGTGCTGGTCGATATCGGAGTACCAGCAGTGATAAAGCAGTCCCGTTCTTTCGTCGAACAGGCGTTTCTGAAAATTGCCGACCTGACGCGCGGCCTCGTCGAAGTACCTTGCATCGCCGGTGAGTTCACCCATGCGGGAGAGGAACGCGACGCTCATATAGAGATCGTCAGCCCAGAGCGTCCAGCGATGGGGGAACGCGCGGACGAAAGTGCTGTCGTCAAGACGATGGATGGAGTTCATGACAAATGCCGCGGCGCGATCGATGTAGGCGCGATATCTTTCCTGCCGCTCATGTTGATAGACCTCGATTACCGCTGAACCCATCGAACCGCAATCGTCAAGCTCCTCCATCGTGAAGAGCTGAGCGAAGGGGTAGGCCCATTTCTCCTGATCGGTATACCGGCGTTGGAAAGAGGGATAAGCATCAAAGCAGAAGGCAATGCTCTTGGCCACAAAGTCCCTGTACGCTGGTTCGGCAAGAGAGTCGCTGAGCCGAAGCATTGCCACGTCGATGACGCCGTTCCAGTATCGCCAATCGTTGTAGGGGCTCTCCAGTTGAAGACGAGCGTCGGCGGGCACTTGCGCAAGAGAGTGGTAGTGACTCCCTGTGGAAGAGTCAATGATGCCGAATGTCGCACTTGCCACGATTGCATCAGCGACCTTGCGGATTGCCCGGCGGGTCTTCTGTGCGTCCTGAGCCGATGCCTGCAACGGGAATAGGAGCGATCCCAACAACGATGCGATAAGAGAAATCAAGCATGAACGAGAAACAACTGCTTCGCTGGGGTGGATTGGTGATGGTCATGATGTCGCATCGGATTATGATTGACGAACCGCAACGGTGTAAGTTCATCATTATCCCGCTTTCCTGCAATCCCCTGTTGACTCGCGCGTCGGAATACGAGAGGGATTGTTTGCATTTGTTTTTGTCAGGAGCCATATTGAAGACATGACAACGAACCGTATCCGCTCATTGCGGGGCTTGGCGATTCTCGGCGTACTTTTCACAACCTCCCTCAATCTGTGCCTGTCTCAGGAGGAGGAGGACTCTGTCGAAGTAGACGAGCCCTGGAATGTCTCGACAAATGCGAGCTACCTCAGTCGATACACCAGTTTTGGTGTTGACTTGAGCGAGGACGAGCCAGGGGTCCTCCTCGAGGCCTCTCTCACGCATGCGAGCGGGGTGAGTTTTGGAGTCGATGCACTGGGCAGGACGGGCGAGCATTCCGGGTACCAGCAGTCTTCCTTCCACCTGGGGTATGAACGCGAGCTTACGAAATCATTCAAAGTCAGCGGAATCTATTCGTACTATTCCTACAGCAACGATACGGTCAGCGTGCTTGCAGGGATCTCCAACTCGCTGGGTTTTGGGGCGACATTGAATATTGCTCCCGTAACCTTCGGGGTCGGCTACAATGTTTTTTTTGGGAATGCGAGTGCCAACTACTTCTCCGGCACAGTCGGGGCGGCCTGGCAATTCGGCAATCTCAGTCTCGGTCCGACGGTGCAGGCGTGCGTAGCATCGCAATCGGTGAACGTGGCTCTTCTCCCGAAAAATCGTGGGAAAGGGATGGGCAATGGTCAGGGGCAATCGAAAAAGGGGGGAGGGGGGACGACCGGCTCAGTGACCACCGAATCGATTACGGGTCTCAGTAGCTTGAATGTCACCCTTGCCGTCAGTTATGCCCTGGGGAAGGGCTTTAGCGCCTCTCTTGCACCTGCGTACCAGTATTCGCCCACCGACCTGGGGGCACGGTCATCACAATTCATTCTCACCGCAACGTTTGAGTACTCACTGGATTTCTGAGAACAGCCGGCCTCTCCACAGCTCGGAGATCCTGGACGTTTCGAGGTCCTGCATGAACTGTCACGAACCAACCATGAAACGCTCATTGAACGCAATCGCCGGCTCCGTTCTTCTCGCTGTGTGGATGGTGTTTTTGCCATCTGCTCTGAGTCAGAACGTCCGACCTGTGCGCGACAACGTCGGGTTTTGCTGGCAGGCGTCAGAGATGGACTCTCTGATGGGATATCTCTCCCGTCAAGGCGGCATGAGACCAATCATCGAGGGTAACGTCATCGGCGGCATTTCTCCGCACGATGACTACCTGTATGCGGCCCGGGTTTACTACCCGCTCTATACAATGATGAAAGCACGGGAGGTGATCATTATCGGGGTCACGCACGGTACCGTCCGGAAGGAAATCGGAGATCCACACGGTCTGCTTCTGTTCGACGATTACGATTCCTGGGTGGGTCCATACGGCCCCGTGAAGATTTCCCCGCTGCGGTCGTTCATCCTTCAACGTCTTGACACGTCCGATTGGCGGATCAATCGGAAGGCGCAGGAACTGGAACATTCCATTGAAGCACTCGTTCCCTTCCTTCAGTACTACCGTCGGGATGTCTCGATCGTGCCGATCATGGTGACGGGAATGCCGCTTGAACGAATGTCCCGCATCGCCGGATCATTGGCGACCATTGTGGCGGAGTACATCAAGGAGCGTCACCTTGTCCTCGGAAAGGATCTTGCGGTCCTGATTTCATCGGACGCCAATCATTACGGCAAAGACTTTGACAACGCTCCCTTCGGCGAGGATGCGAACGCTCATGCGAAGGGCATAGTGCTGGACCGTGAGATCATTGTGAATGCACTGAACGGCACGCTGGATGAGCGGAAAGTGCGTCATTTCACCGAGTATGTGTGGGGTTCGACATATATGGAACCGGGGAAGAGTCTCTGGTGCGGAAAATACTCCATCCCCTTCGGATCGCTCTTCGTCATGAAACTCGCTTCTGCCGAGACCCACGGCGGAGTCTCCGCCGTGCCGCTCCTCTATTCCGACACCTGGACCGAAAAGGTCCTGCCGCTCTACAATACCTCGATGGGAACGACTGCGCCGTTCTCTTTGAAACATTGGGTTGGGTGGGGATCGATCGCCTTTGTCCTCCATTGAACCGCCGTCGTCTTCGGACGATCATCCTGGGGTAGGCATGACTCAGTCGCCAAAGAATGTTGATCTGTTCCTCGTGAACGTTTTTTCGATCGGCTTGACCATCGGATTCTGGCTGCTTGCCCCCGCCATTGCGGAATCTCAGTCCTTACCGTGGCAGTCACGCGGGGTTGGCGGGGGAGGATCGCTTTACTCACCGAGCATAAATCCGACGAACAATGATGAATTCTACGTCGGCTGTGACATGAGCGGATTGTATCATTCGACGGACTTTGGCGACTCCTACACGTTGATGAACTTCCAGGAAATCCAGGGGGGGCACAACTCCAAAGTACAATTTACCAACAATCCGGAAATCCTCTACAGTGTGAACTACGCAAACGATCAGGCGGTCCCGGTCAAGAGCACCGATGGTGGCGTCTCGTGGGCGGACCTCCCCGGAAATCCGGATCCGAGCGAGGAAACATACACTCTTGCCGTCGACTATAACCTCCCCAACCGGGTGATCATCGGTTACTACGGCGCGGTGTATTGTTCTTCGGATGGGGGGATGAGTTTCCATCTTGTCTATACGGCCAGAAATTCAGGCGCGGGCGTGACCATCGGGGGGACGTACTTCGAGGGCAATACGATAATCCTTGGGACGAGTGATGGGCTCCTCGTGAGTGCCAACGGGGGGACGACCTTTACCCCTCAACCCACGAGCGGACTTGGACCCGGCGAGCGGATCTTTTCGTTTGCTGCCGCGAAGGAGGGAGCCCGCCTTCGCTTCTATTGTCTTACCGCCGATTCGAACGACGTCTACGTCGGCGTGCCCGGAAGCGACTACTGGGGATTCATGAAGGGGGTCTACTCCATGGATGACGGGTCCGGCACGTGGGTCTCCCGGATGAACGGCATCACCGCCGGAACGGATTTTCTCATGTTCGTTGCCACCGCGCAAAACGATACGGCAACCGTCTACCTCGGCGGCTCAAGCAGTTCGGGCGAGCCCAATATCATGAAGAGCACGAATGCGGGTGCCACGTGGATGCACGTTTTCCTCTCCTCGGGGAACGCCAACATAAGAACAGGTTGGAGCGGAGACGGTGGAGATCGTGGTTGGGGGTACGGAGAATGTGTGTTCGGTCTGACTGTCGCCCCGTCGAATTCGCAGCGCGTCCTCTTTACGGATTTTGGATTTGTCCACCGAACCACCGACGGCGGGACGAGTTGGCGACAGGCGTATCTCGCGGGCACAGATGAAAACGCTGCCGCGCATTCGACCCCTGACGGAAAGAGCTATCACGGCATCGGGCTTGAAGTCACGAGCTGCTGGCAGGTCTTCTGGGTCGATCGCGACAACATGTTTGCGGCGTTCTCGGATATCAAGGGCGTTCGGAGTACCGATGCAGGGCAATCATGGTCCTTCAATTACTCCGGACATGATGCGAACACCATGTACCGGATCGTCCGCGGCAATGGGAGCGGAACGATGTATGCCGCGACATCCAACATCCACGACTTGTATCAGAGCACACGGTTGCAGGATGCCCAGCTGGACGCTGCCGACGCAGGAGGCAAGGTCCTGACGTCGACCGATGGCGGCGTTCACTGGACGACTGCACATCTATTTAATCATCCGGTCTTCTGGATTGCGATTGACCCGGGGAATCCAAACCGGATGTACGCAAGCGTGGTTCACTCGACGCAAGGGGGTGTGTACGTAACCGACGACCTACAGGATGGAGCAACTTCGCAATGGACGAAATTGCCTGATCCGCCGAGGACCGAGGGGCATCCGGCGTCCCTCGTCGTCTTGAATGACGGCACATTGGTCAGCACGTATTCCGGAAGGCGGACTTCTTCCGGGTTCACGGCGAGCTCCGGAGTGTTTGTCTACAATCCACCCTTGATGACATGGCGTGATGCATCAGATCCGGGAATGCGGTATTGGACGAAGGACCTTGTTGTCGATCCGGGGGACACAACGCAGGACACTTGGTACGTGGGCGTATTCAGTGGATGGGGTGGGCCGCCCAATGGTCTCGGCGGTCTCTATCGTTCGAGAGATCGGGGTGTTACCTGGAAGCGCATCAGCGACCTCGACCGGGTGACCTCCTGCAGCATCAACCCCGCCAATACCTCGGAAATGTATCTTACGACCGAAACAACCGGACTCTGGCATTCAACCTCGCTGAATGTGGAATCTCCATCATTCAACCTTGTGGCGGATTTTCCGTTCCGGCAACCGGAACGCGTCTTCTTTAATCCCTTCCGGCAGGGCGAGCTCTGGGTATCGACCTTCGGGGCGGGGATGATGATGTCCAATAGCAGCGCAACCTCCGTCGCTGTGGGTCAGGACCCGGTGGCGATGCCTGTCCACGTGCGACTTCTTCCGAATTATCCGAATCCTTTCAATCCGATGACAGTGATCAGTGGTCAGTGGACAATGAACGGTGACGTTCGATTGGCAGTGTTCGACATGCTCGGGAGGGAGGTCGCGCTGCTGGCAGACGGCAGATACCCGGCGGGTACCTACTCGTTCACCTTTGATGGGAGCAGGCTGTCAAGCGGCGTGTATTATTGCCGGCTCACCGTGGGCGGTGTTGCAGAGACACGTTCGATGATCCTGGTGCGTTGATAGGTGCACCCGCCGTCGTCATTGAATTTCGCCGTGTAAATCGGTACTTTTAACACACTTTTCATTTTGCCGATCGTGAGACCCGAGGACCAAGACCCACCATGAAACGCAAAGCTCCTGCCGTTCGAACGAAACAGAATGGTGTGCAACGGAGGACCGTCGCTCTACGCGTACGCGTCGCCTCTCCCCTCAAGACCGGGATCGATGAAGGCATTCGCACGAATGTTCCCATTCCTTTCGACATCGGACTCGTCCAATCGATCCGGGTGAATCGAAGCGCCGTCGAGTCTCGCGCCGTCGAGCTGGGAACGCGACGGTCATTCAAGGTTGAAGCCCAGGCGGCGTCTTACATCGCTGCAATTCGTTGCATGGATCTCACGACCCTGGCCGGCGATGATACTGAAGGACGTGTTGCGAGACTGTGCGCAAAGGCCCTTTCTCCTCTCGAGGCTGAGACCATGCGCGCAATCGGTCTGCACGCGGTTCCGCTCACGACTGGCGCTGTCTGTGTGTATCCGGCGCAAGTGAAATCAGCCGCAGCGTATCTCAAGGGGAGGATCCCAGTGGCGTCCGTTGCCACGGGCTTCCCGACGGGACAGACCTTCATGGAGGTGAAGCTCAAGGAAATCGATCTCGCGATACGGGCTGGCGCCACAGAAATCGATATCGTGATCAGCCGCGAAAAGGTTCTCCGGGCACAGTGGAAAGCGCTGTATGACGAGATCGTGGCATATCGCGAAGTATGTGGCAATCGCGCGCGGATGAAGACGATTCTCGGCGTGGGGAACCTCGAAACCCTTTCAAACATCGCTGCTGCGTCGGCAGTGGCGATTGCCGCGGGGTCGGACTTCATCAAGACCTCGACCGGGTTCGAACCGACGAACGCCACGCTTCCGAGCGGACTCGTGATGGTCCGGCAGATACGGAGATTTTTGGATTCCGGCGCACTCGAGGGACGGCGGGTGGGGTTCAAACCCGCCGGAGGGATTCGGACCGCAAAAGATGCGATGTTGTGGCTGATCCTCATGCTCGAGGAATTGGGGGAGGAATGGACAAAACCGGATCTGTTCAGGATCGGCGCAAGCGGATTGTTGACCGACATTGAACGACAGCTCCGTCACCTTGCGTTCGGACGCTACGCGAACGCGCAATATCATCCGATGGCCTGAGACGAACCCCATGAACAACGACACACTCACTTCCCTGATCGCAACACTGGATTATGGTCCGGCGCCCGAGTCCGAGGCGAAAGCCAGGGAATGGCTCAAAGCGCACGAGGGAAAGTTCTCCCATTCCATCAACGGCGCGTGGCAGCTTCCGCGGCAGGGGAAATACTTTTCCACAATCAACCCCTCCCGGAGCAGCGAAGTCCTCGCCGAGGTGGCGCTCGGGACGAAAGAAGATGTGGATGCCGCTATCGAAGCGGCTTCGGCAGCTTTTCCCCGGTGGAGCGGGATGTCCGGACACCAGCGCGCACGGTATCTCTACGCGATCGCGAGAGCAATCGCCCGGCACGCACGGGTCTTCGCAGTCCTCGAATCGCTGGACAACGGGAAGCCCATCCGCGAGACGCGGGATATCGATATTCCTGTCGTCATCAGGCACTTCTATTATCACGCCGGCTGGGCGCAAACCATGGCGAGCGAATTTCCCGGCTATCGACCGGGAGGCGTGATCGCGCAGATCGTCCCATGGAATTTTCCGTTTCTCATGCTCGCCTGGAAAATCGCGCCGGCGATTGCGGCAGGAAATACCATCGTCATTAAGCCGTCGAAATCGACCCCTTTGAGCGCATTATTGCTTGCGGACATCCTGATGAACGAAGTACATCTTCCCGCAGGTGTGGTCAACGTATTGACGGGCGATTCGAAAACCGGAACGATGCTCTACGAACACCCGGTCCCCTGGAAAGTGACGTTCACCGGATCCACCGAGGTCGGGCGGATCATCCGGACGGGCACGGCGGGTTCGGGCAAACATCTCACAATGGAACTGGGAGGGAAGTCTCCTTTCATAGTTTTTGAAAATGCGGATCTCGATTCAGCCATTGAAGGCGTTGTGAATGGCATTTGGTTCAACGAAGGACAGGTCTGTTGCGCGGGTTCCAGGCTTCTCGTCCAGGAAGGGATCCACGATGAGTTCATCAAGCGCTTGAAGCGGAGGATGAGCAAGCTTCGCGTCGGGAATCCGTTGGACAAAGCTGTCGACATGGGCGCGATCAGTAATGCGGAACAGTTAAAGAAGATCACCGAAATGATGGAGGTCGGGCAGAAGGAGGGAGCTGTCCTCTGGCAGCCGGCCAATGTGAAGTGTCCATCTGGCGGATACTTCCTGCCGCCGACGCTCTTCACGAAAGTTGAGCCGTCACATACCATCGCACAGGAAGAGATTTTCGGCCCGGTTCTCGTCACGTTGACATTCCGGACCCCTGCAGAGGCCGTTCAGCTCGCGAACAACACTCGCTATGGACTTGCTGCCTCGATCTGGTCGCAGGATATCGACACCGCCATGCATGTCGCAAGACAGGTCAAAGCAGGCACAGTGTGGATCAACTCGACAAACCTCTTTGATGCGGCCTCCGGTTTCGGGGGTTATCGGGAATCGGGATACGGGCGCGAGGGTGGTCGCGAAGGCATGTACGATGTGCTGGTGGATGAGGCGCATGCGGAGCCCGCCGAAACCCTGCGACGTGTGACGGTGCAAAAGGTGATCGAGTTCGACGGACGCGGTCACACCGTGTCCACCGGTCAAAACGGCAACGGCGCGGCGAAAGTAGATCGGACGTTCCGATTTCTGATTGGCGGCAAATTGGTGCGTCCCGATCAGGCCGGAAGCTTCTCGATTACCACTCCGGGCGGGAATTTGCTCGGCGTTGTCGGCGAAGCAAACAGGAAGGATGTGCGCAATGCTGTTGGTGCGGCGCGCTCGGCCTTTCCTTCCTGGTTTGAATCGGCGGCGCATCTCCGGGCACAGATTCTCTTTTTCCTGGCGGAGAACCTTGCGGTCGAAAAGGAACGGTTTGCGGAAGTGCTTGCGGCGCAAATAGGGTATACCCCCGATGAGGGAAACGCAGAAGTTGAGCAGGCGATCAGCCGGATCTTCGATTTCGCGGCATACGCGGACAAGTTCGGCGGGACGGTGCAGCCGGTTCTCGGCAGGCGCCTTGTCGTCGCCCTTCGGGAACCTGTGGGGGTGATCGGGGTGCGCGCGCCGGATGAGTCGCCGCTGCTCGGTTTGGTTTCTGTGATCGCTTCCGCGATGGCGATGGCGAACACCATCGTTCTTGTCGCCGGCAAACATGCTCTGACCGCGATGGACCTGGTCCAGGTTCTTCTGCACTCCGACGTCCCTTCGGGAGTTGTGAACATCCTTACCGCGCAGAACCCCGACGCTATGGCCAAGGTCCTCGCGGAGCACGAAGACGTGGATGCCATCTGGCATTTCGGAAGCGCTGAAAGCTCGGCCGCAATGGAGAAGGCATCCACGAGCAATATGAAGCAGACGTGGGTCTCCAACGGAAGCATATTGGACTGGCAGGGGATTAAGTGTGAAAAACTCCTGCTGAAATCCACCCAGGTCAAGAATATCTGGGTGCCGTACGGGGTTTGAACTCATTCCCCGTTCCCCCCGTCCCCCCTTCTCCCACTCTCTCCCTCGCGCGAAAGGGGGAAGGGGAGAAAGGGGGAATGTCGCGGCACTTTCTCCACCCGACCTGTTGTTACTCCTGCATCGATCATTCTCTGAATTCCCCACCATTCCGTGCAGGAGGTTCTCATGGCATTCATCGAAACCATTCCTGAACATGAGGCTACCGGCGACGTCCGGAAGATCTACGACGAAGACCGGAAAGGGAAGAGCTATCTTCCCAATTATTCCAAGATCTTTTCGGTTCGCCCCGGCGTCAAAGAGGCCTGGAACGGCCTCTTGAAGAGCATTAAGAGCAACATGGATACACGGCGGTACGAGCTTGTGACTGTTGCTGCTGCGCGCGCCCTCCGGAGCTCGTATTGCATGCTCGCACACGGATCGATCCTGAACGACAAATTCTATTCGGCGGAACAGGTCACCTCCATCGCGCTCGATCCGACTGGCCCCGTATTGACACAAGCAGAATCGGCCATGATGAAGTATGCAGAGCATGTCGTTCGGGATGCCGTGTCGGTGAATCGCGAAGAGATCGACGGCTTGCGCAGACATGGTTTCTCGGACGCCGAGATTTTTGATATTACGGTCACTGCGACGGCACGTTGTTTTTTCAGCAAGACGCTGGATGCGCTCGGCGCTGAGCCGGATGGCGTGTATCTCGACCTTGAAAAGCAGATGCGCGATGCACTGACCGTCGGCCGGCCGATTCCTGAATAGCGGCGTTCTCAACCGCGGGACCGCCCGTCCCCTTCTTCCGGGTTCCGGTTTCCCACTTCATTGTGATTCTTAGGTCCAACATATTTCAGAAATCCGATATTTGATATCTGAACAATAGCCTTCCCTTATCAGAGTCATCCTCTCTCCCACTCCCCCCATCGCGGTTCCCCAATTCTTTGCTGATTCCATGACGATTTCTTGACATCTCCTCTGGGGCCCGCCCGTATTTTTACCCAGGCACCAAAAGGAGTCGGGTCATGAAGAACGAGGTCGTGCTTCTCCGCGCAATGTGGACTACGATGCGCCCGTACTTGCTGTTTGTTTCCGCAATCACCGGTGTCGCCGGAATGGCTGCGACGGGCACTGTATCGCCCTTGCCTCTGGTGATGACGTTCATCGCTGCGTTCTTTGCGTACGGCTTCGGACAGGCGCTCACTGATTGTTTTCAAACGGACACTGACGCGCTCTCCGCTCCGTACCGACCCCTTGCCGCGGGACTTGTCTCCCGCAGGCCGATCTTTCTCATGAGTCTTGGCGGCCTTACGCTCTGCTCAGCTACGTTCGCGGCAGGCAACCCATGGAACATTGCGCTGGGCGCTATTGCCGCCCTCGGCCTCTCCACGTACACGCCGTTCAAGCGGAAATGGTGGGGCGGGCCGTGGTACAATGCTTGGATCGTGGTGGTCCTATGCGCGATGAGCTACTTTGCCGTACGCAAAGATGCTGCATCGGGCCTCCCTCTGTTCTTTCTGCCGTTACTCGGAACTGTGTTCTTCGGGTACGCAAACTTCGTCCTCGCAGGGTATTTCAAGGATATCAAGGCGGATTCGGCAACGGGATACAATACGCTTCCGGTAGTGTTTGGGCGAAGAGTCGCCGCATTCGCGAGCGATGGCCTCGCGTTGGCATTTTGTGCTGCCGCTACTTGGACGGCCGTCCAGGGTCTGAGTGTTTATCCTCCTCGGCCTGGTCACCTCCTGGCGTTGCTCTTTGGCATTCCGGCCTTCTACCATATCGTCGCTGGGCAGGTCCAATTGCACTTCAATCAACAGGATGCCGACGCCTATCGACCGATTATCCATGTCGTCCAATCGTACATCCTCGTGCTTTCGGCCGTTTCCGCATTCCTGAGGCCGGAGTGGACCGCGCTACTTATTGTTCACTACGGCGTATTCTTGCAGGTCCTCAGACGCCGCCCGGAGGTCAGCCAGATATGATCGTCATCCTGAATCCCAGTGCCGGGGGAGGAACGGCTCTTGAGAAATGGGCGCGCATCAAGGATTCTCTTCCATTCCGGGAAGAACAGACAGTGATTCAATCGGTGGGAGACCGACCGTCGTTGCCTCAAATCATCGAACAGGCCGTCAAGAATGGCGAGCCCCATATCGTGGCAGCGGGCGGCGATGGCACTGTCCATGAAGTTCTGAATGCACTCTTGCCGCTCTCCATTACGCAGGAGCAGGATGTCATCTTGGGCGCCATCGGCCTGGGTTCGAGCAACGATTTCCATAAGCCTCATGGTGATGCCCAGTCGTATCGCGGGATCCCGATGCGGATCGATTTCCGACACGCCCGGAAACGAGATATTGGCCTGGTGAACGTCGAAGGGAACAATGGAGTCGTCCGACGGTACTTCCTGATCAACGCCAGCATCGGTCTGACCGCCGAAGGGAACGCGTTTTTCAATACGCCAGATTGTCTGCTTCGTTGGTTGAAGAAGCGCTCCGCAGGGGTGGGTATCCTTTATGCCGCCCTTCGATCGATAGCAACATATCAGAATGTGGATGTGGGTATCACCTTCGGTGAAGGAGAAGAAGAACACGTTCGGGTCACCAATCTGGGAATCGTGAAGAACCCTTACTTCTCCGGCAGTCTCCACTACGATGTTGTGCCCGATTACACCAATGGGAAGCTCGGGATTTTCGCGGCGGCGAATCTTGGCCTCTTCGGACGTCTCAACCTGCTCCGACATCTCTGCAGGGGGAAGTTCTCTGGCACTCCGCATACCTTTTCCCGGTCAGAAACGGAAGTCACCATTGAGGCGGAGCACAGCCTTACCATCGAGGTCGACGGCGAGATTCTCACTGGTCGACGGGCACAATTCTCTGTTCTGCAAAACAGTCTCCGGGTATGCCCATGATGAACGCGATAGCGGAAAATGCTCTCGTCGCGAAATTGACTGCATCCGTTCCACGACACCCGGGCCAGATGAACGCACCACACGAAAGCGATGCGGAAATCCTCCGCCTGGTTGGAGACCCGCGAAGATTTCTCGCCGTGACAACCGATTCGATCGTGGAAGAAATCGATCAGCAGATCTATATCGACCCCTATCACATCGGATGGATGACCGTTATGGCTAACCTGAGCGATCTTGCGGCCGTCGGTGCGAGTCCACTTGGTCTTCTCCTTTCGGAGACCCTCCCGCACGATGCCAGCGTGGAGTTTGTGAAGAACCTTCAGGAAGGGATTGGGGATGCTTGCCGCGCTGAAGAAACCTCAATCCTCGGCGGAGACACCAACCGAAGTGACCGACTCCATATGTCTGCGACGGCGATCGGCCTGATCGACGCAGGAAAGCCGACCACTCGGATTGGGTGCAGGGTAGGTGATATTCTTTATTGCACCGGAACGCTCGGTTCAGGGAATGCCTTCGCGGCGCAGAGGGTTCTTGAATCAGGATCGATAGATACATTCTTGCCAGTCGCGAGAGTCAGGGAGGGTATTGCCCTTTGCCCTTTGGGTTCCGCATGCATGGACACCAGTGACGGTCTTTTTGCCACTCTCGATCAACTTGGGCGTCTCAATAATATTGGATTTCGACTGGACGATACGTGGGAGGAACAATTGGATGCGACCGCGCGTGCGAAGGCCGAAGCGATCGGACTTCACCCATGGATGCTCTTCGCCGGTCCTCACGGAGAATATGAACTTGTCCTTTCGGTTCGTCCGGAACATCAGGAAGAGGTGGAAGCTCTCCCGTTCATGGATGAGGGGGGTATCCATCGCATCGGTCAGATCGTCGAAACGCCCGGAATCGCTTTGGGAACGTGGGGCACATTCAGTTCGAGCTATTTGGCAAAGATTCGTAACTATAATATTTCCGGACCAGCCGGAGCTCGAGAGTTCATCCGATTCCTTTTCTCCCTTGAAGCCAGGTGCAGGAAATCGACGCAAGCATGACATTCTTGTGACATCCCGGCCGGCCCGGCGCCGTACCTTGGTCATGAGAACCGAGGAGATCAGCCATGACAACCACAGGATCCTACAACGGCGGGGAAAACTTCGATCTGCGTGATATCCTCCTGCGGGGCAGATCGATGACATTCACCGAGCGAGCAGGATTGTTCCAGGACTTTCTGCATTCGATGCAGGATCGGGAGGAGAACTTCTGCATGCGTTGCATCAGCTCGCCCGCAGATCGGGAGGTCATTGTTGCGGATCATGTCACAGGGATCGAACGGGCAATGCTCATGTTCGGGTCAAACAATTATCTCGGGCTTGCGAGGCACCCTCACGTACAGTTCCGGGCGGCGGAAGCGCTTCAGCGTTTTGGTGCGGGGCTGGGCGGTCCTCCCTTGCTGAATGGATACACGACATTGCACCGTGCCCTTGAGGAACGTCTTGCCTCGCTGAAGGGAACGGAGGATGCAATGATATTTTCCAGCGGGTACGGCGCGAATGTCGGTCTGGTTTCCGGCATTGCAGGGAAAGCAGATATGATCATCTACGATGCATACAGTCATGCGTCGTTTTGTGACGGGATAAAGCTGTCAGGCGCGCCGTCTTGCATGTTTGCACATAACGATGTCTCGAATTTGAAGACGATTCTTGACCAGGCCTCCAAACGGGCGCACAACGATCTGTTCGTGGGCGTCGAAGGGGTCTACTCCATGGACGGAGACATTGCGCCGCTGGACCGAATCCTTTCACTCTGCCGGGCGTATGGCGCCCACCTGATTGTCGATGACGCGCACGGAACCGGCGTCATGGGGCCGCACGGACGGGGGACAGCCGAAAAGTTCGGACTGGAAGGGCAGATTGATATTACCATGGGAACATTCAGCAAGGCGTTCGCCGTCTCCGGCGGGTTTGTCGCTGCGGCAAAGCCGATTATTGATTACCTCCGGTACTTTGCGCGGCCGTATATGTTTTCGGCATCGCTTCCGCCTGTGGTCATCGCAACGGTTTTGGCCGGACTGGACGTCATGGAGAGGGAACCGGAACGATTGGCCCGACTGCATCAGAACATCAATACCCTCACCGCTGGACTGAAGCGATTAGGATTTACGACGCCGTCGCAGTCCGCGATTGTGCCCTTGCGCGTTCCTCCATGGATGGACATTCGTAGAGCGGCAAAGTTGTTCGACGAACGAGGGATCTTTCTGAATGCGATCGAGTATCCTGCTGTACCAGTCGCCCAGCAACGATTCCGGGTCAGCGTTATGGCAACGCATACGAAAGAGGACATCGCCCGATTGGTGACAGCGGTGGAAGAGGTCTGGGCCAGGTTCAAGTTCGAAAGGGAGGAATATGACCGCGCTGAGCAGACGCACGCCGCGTAACAAGAAACTTCTCGAGATCATCGTTCTCTTTCAAAACCTGGGAGAGGATCACCCGTATTACGCCCAAAGTCCGGCGCCACCGCTTCCCGGAATCCTTCTCGCTGCGCTTACCCCCGACATTGTGGATGTCCGGGTGCTCCACGAAATGGTCCGGCCCATCAACTACGATACAGAAGCGGATTACATCGCGCTGAGTTTCATGGACTATCTTGCGCCTCACGCCTTCGAGGTCGCAGCGCGATTCCGGGCGAAGGGAAGAACGGTCATCGGCGGGGGGAAGTTTGCCTCGACCTTTCCTGATCAGGTGGAACCGCATTTCGACGCCATCCTTGTGGGAGAAGCGCAGGGCGTCTGGCCCGACATGGTGCGTGACATGGTGAGGGGAACGCTGAAACGGCGCTATGAAGCGTTGCCGGAGGGCTCACTGGAAAATATCCCGCCTCCCCGATATGACCTCGTTGAATCCCAATATGTCACACCCGTCGTTACGGAGGCGACGCGCGGCTGTCCGCATTCCTGCACGTATTGCCAGCTCAATATCAAACGGACGCCGTTTCGCACCCGCCCGATCGCCGATGTCATCCGGGACCTCCATGCAACCGGAGCCCTTCCCTGGTACAAGCGGAAGATGGCGATGCTTCTCGATAACAACCTGGGCGGCGATCTTTCCTACGCGAAAGCCTTGCTCCACGAGATCGCAAAACTCCGATTCTGGGGAATCGGGGCACAGTTCAGCATCGAATGCCTCCGCGATGAAGAATTTGTTGACGCCCTTGCCGAAGCGCACTGCAGGATGGCATTCATCGGGATGGAATCCCTGCAGCCGCAAAGCCTGGCATCGGTCCGGAAGCCGCAGAACAAGGTTGAGGAGTACCGCGGGTTGTTTGACAAGCTTCATCGCCGGGGGATCCTGACTTTCACAGGACTGATGTTTGCACTCGAGGAAGACACCGTCGAATACTATGATCAATTGCCGGGAATGCTCGATGCGGTCGGGGCGAGCGTCATTCTCCCGTCGATGGCGATTCCGCTTTATGGGACACCTCTCTACCAGTCGATCTCAGTGGAAGGGCGGATTGTCGACGAAGACCTGTCACATTACGAAGGAGACCATATTGTTTTCAGGCACAAGCGGCTTTCCGACCGTGCGATCATCTCCGCCTATGCAAGCGTGACATTGGGGTTTTACTCGTGGGCAAACATTTTGAAGCGGTTATTAACGATCCTTCGAAAGCAGGAGAGGACGGAGTCCTGGAGGGATTATCTTCTGAGACTGGTTATCGTGACGTTCATCTACTTTAAACTCTCCATGTTTCAGAGACATCACGCTCGCGTAAAGATCCGTCGGATTGTGGATCAGGCCACGCCGCGCACGCGCAATGTCGAAGCGAAGGCCGCGTGAAGCCTTACGAACGGATGAACTTGTATCCGGCTGTGTGGATGGTCAGGATGTGCTGCGGAGTGGAGGGATCTGATTCAAGCTTCTTCCTCAGGGAGAGGACATAGTTGTCGACGGTTCTGGTTGTGGGGAAGGTCTCATAGCCCCAGACTTTGTTCAGCAGCATCTCGCGGGTGACCACTTCTCCTTCATGCTGCACAAGAAACCTCAGGACGGCGTATTCACGCACCGTCAGTTTCATGTTCTTCCCCTTCCGCTTGGTCTCCTGTCGGACGAAGTCGACGTGCACCCCTCCAAATGAGACTTCGTCCACTTCCTGACGGATCGCACCCTTGCGGCGCAGAAGGGCGCGGATGCGGGCGAGCAATTCTCTGATCCCGAACGGCTTTGTGACGTAGTCGTCCGCGCCGATCTCCAACCCGAGGACTTTGTCCATTTCCTGGCCTTTGCTCGTGAGCATCAGAATCGGTATGGTGATTCCCGCCGAACGGAGCTGTTTGCAGACCTCTTCGCCGTTCATATCGGGAAGACCAAGATCCAAGATCATCAAGTCGACGCCTTCGTGAAGGACAAACGCAATCCCGCGCTCACCTGTTCCCGCAGCCAGGACATGGAAATGTTCATGTTCGAGCATGTCCTGGAGTCCTTTGCGAATTGCCGCGTCATCTTCGACAATAAGAATTGTTTTCATCGTCTCTTCTTCTGATTGGCTATGGCAGCCCCGCGTCTTCGGTGTTCCGTTCTCAGGAGAGTCCGTGCGACTTCACCGGGAGGTGCGGAGATCGCCGGGAAGACAAGCGTAAACGTGCTCCCGGCACCCGGCGTGCTCGAGAGCTCGATGGACCCGTCGTGTTCATCCATGATGTGTTTGACGACGGAAAGACCTATGCCGACTCCCTGAATTCGTCGCGGGAGGTCCGGGTCGCGATAGAATTTCTGGAAGATGTGATCCTTTGCCTCCGGAGAAATGCCCCTTCCGTGATCTTCCACGCTGCATCTGATCGTTTTGCCTTGCCGGCGAAGGGTGACACGTATTCGCGTTTCCCCGAGGGAATATTTCATCGCGTTCGACAGAAGATTCAGGAGCGCCTCCCGGACAGCGTCTGAATCCGCCGAGATCGTGAATCGGCGGGCGCCTCCTTTGCGATGACCATTCTGGCGGTCGTAAGCGACGGAGACTTTGAAATGTTCCTTCGAAAGCTGATAGCGCAGGGTCTTCAAGACATCACGAAGAAGCGTTTCCAATTGAACGGTTTTCCGGACGTAATGCACATCACCTCTGTCGATCCTTGCGGAATCCAGGATGGTATCGACCATGCGTTGAAGTCTGTCGGCTTCCCCTTCGATGATTCTCAGATACTCCAGGGAATGCTTTTCCTGACGTGGAAGACGCTGCTGCATCATTTCCGCGAACATCTTGATGGAAGTGAGCGGCGTGCGCAGCTCATGGGAAACATACGAGACGAAATCTGACTTCATTGCATTGAGGCGCTCGAGCCGAACGGTCTCTTCGGCCTTCTCCAGTACTTCCTTCTGCAGGAGGTGACGTTCGATTTCCAATCCCACTTGTTGGAGGAGGCTGGAGAGAAGATCGATGTCCTCGCTGCTGAATCTGCTCCCGGACAGTTTGTTCCCGAGGAGCAAAAGGCCGAGGATCCGTCCATTGGACGCTCGGGAAACATGCGCCAGCGCGATCCCCAGGGCTTCGCACTCGGGATGGACAAACGGAGTCGTTGGGACACCCGGCTCTACACGGTCGGGGATTGCAAAGGGGAGCGTCGGGGCGCGCTCGGCCTCGGTCCGCAGCATATTGCCGATTGCTTCGGTGGAATCGGTGAAGCCCCTCTCTTCGAGGACTCGCGGTTGACCGTTTGCCGGGTAGAGGACGTACAGCAGACGCTCGGGGGAAAGAATGGCCGCAATACGATCGATGAAGAGATGGATCACGTCTTCAGCGTACAAGCAGGTCGCAATGTCTTCCTGGAATTTCCTCTCCGCTTTGCGGTAGTCATAACGCACCCTGAAGAACCTTCGATCGACTTCTTGCTGGATGATGCGCCGCACCGGCTCAAACAAGAGAGCAACAATGATCGCCGCTCCGGCCGAGACGCCGACCGTCTCTTCGTATGTCAATGAAGAAACAAGGCTCGCGGCACCTCCTACGATCGCAGTATAGATCACGGCAATCATTCCCATGACCGTGCCATAAACCACGCTCCGGTTCAGGATCAGGTCGATATCCATGATATGGTACTTGATGATCGAAGCGCCAAAGGCAAGTGGGATGAAGCCTGAGGCGAGGAGCATCACACTTTCCGGTACCAGCCCGTAGGAGAGAATCATGTGGGGGATGACCCACAGAACGACAAACGGCAGAAAGCCGATAAACAACCCCCAGACCACCCAGCGGATTTTTCTTCGCTCGCCTTCGTCCCCCGCCCGCGCGTACGACGACCGAATGGTCCAGAGTCCATTAAAGACGAGGGCGATCATGAACCACCGCGTGGCTGTGAACCAGGTCAGGTGTGTGTGAAAAAGGGGGATGGAAGCCGATGACCATGCAGCAATGAACGAAGCGCCGTTTCCGATCGCCAGGAGGGCCGCGATCCCGTACAGTGCCGGGAGAAACATGCCCCGGCGGATCGGTCGCGCGCGTGGAAACAGTCGCATGAAATGGAAGAACAGGAGAGGGACGAACGCGTACATCGTCGAAAAGATCACGCGCAGAGCGGGGCCGAGAATAGTTGGAATGCTGATGAGCGATCCCCAGGTCGTCGAAAGCATCATCGCTGTGCCAAGTGATCCGAAGTGATAGACCCTGGCCGCCGGGTCGCCAGGTTTACGCCAGAAGACAATGAGCCCTACGCCAAAAAACAGCGCACTTACGGTGATCACCGTCGCCAGGTAGAACCCTTCGTAATAGTGCCCCAGGATGAGCTCCTCGGTCCGCTCCCCGCCGATCCCGCTGAGTGTCAGGACTACCGTTTGACCGACATGGAATCGGTCGAGGATGAATTCAACGTCGTCGACGGTGGTGATGGGCTGACCATTGATTTTCAAAACTGCTTCATGCTCGCGAATCCGTCGTAAAAGGGGATCATCAGTTCGGTGACAATAGACCGTGCCGGCAGAACTCTCAAGATCGACGGGCAGTCCTGGTTTCGCGGCGATATGAACGATGCCGACGCAACAGACGACAAGTGCTGCAATATCAAGGAGATAGACGAATGGACGAAGTGGAGCTCGGTGGGCCATGAAAGGACTCCACGCTGGAAGAGGAGGTGGAACCGCGTGAAGAATATACTGAATCCAAATTTGGCGTGCCACTTTCCGCAACTTTTCAAAGGGGGGGCAAGTCTAAGAAGTATCTGCGCAGCGCAAACCATCACTCTGCGGGGTGCAATGGAAGACGACGAGCTCATTCGCAAGGCCCAGGACGGCGACACCGGTGCCTTTGAGGAACTGGTGTATCGCCACGATCGCAGTGTTTTGTCCATTGCCTCGCGTTATGTCTTCAGCGCCGATGAAGCGAAGGACATCTATCAGGAAGTATTTCTGCGTGTGTATAAGGGGCTCAAGGGGTTCCGGTTTCACAGCGAATTCGGAACGTGGCTTCACCGCATCACGGTCAATGTCTGTCTGTCTCACAAGGCCAGCAACCGTGCGTATTCGCGGCCGAGAAGACACGACGAGGCGTCGGAAGACGACCGGCAATCAGACGGGGAGATCGCGGACCCTGCGGACGGGCCTGACGTGGGCGCCGTACGGTCGGAGATTGCCCGACGGGTTGATGAGGCGATGATGACGCTCGCACCGAAACATCGCATGGTTTTTTCATTGAGGCATCTCGAGGGGTATTCGCTGAAAGAAATTGCGGGGATGATGGATTGCGCGGAAGGCACGGTGAAGCGATACCTGTTCGACGCGACGCGCAAAATGAGGGTTCATCTCAAGGACCTGGTATGAGACATTCGAAATATGAGCGATTGCTCGTTCTTTCCCTGAACGGAGGTCTTCAAGACAACGAAGAGGAAGATCTCGCGCGACATGTGCAGGAATGTGCCCGGTGCCAGAGAGAGCGAGCCGCCCTCGAGAAGCTCCACAGTCTCTCCGATCTCCTCAGAGAGGACAATGCCGTGGACGAGACACTGCTCGCAGAAGCGCGACAGGAATTCCGTGTGCTGCTCCATCGAGAAGCACGCTTGCATCGTCGGGCTCACAGTCAGGAGAGATCTCCGTGGACCCGCCCCGCTCTCGGCTATGGCCTCGGTTTTGCGCTCACCTTTGCGGTGGGACTCGGCATCGGTTTTCTCCGATTCGGCTGGCATCCTGAACCGGAACGGTTGGGCCCCCTCCCGCAGGTGACCCCTGCCCGTGAATCCACACCATCGGCGGGACGGACGAGAATCACGAACGTCCAATTTCTGGACCGAGGGACAGCGAGCGGCAACGTCGAATTCACCTTCGACGCTGTCACACCGGTTCACATGCGCGGCACGATCGACGATCCGGCAGTCCAGAAGGTCCTTGTCAGTGCCGTTCTCAACGACGACAACCCGGGTGTGCGGCTGAGCGCAGTGAATGCTTTTGCCTCCGGCCCTCCGCTGAAGGCGGATAGTGCCGTCAAGGCGGCGATGATCAAGGCCCTGGCATTTGATCCCAATATCGGAGTCCGAAAACAGGCGATTGTCGCGCTGAAGTCCATGCCGATGGACGGCGACATCAAGCGTGCGCTCCTTGGCACCCTGCGGTCGGACTCAAATCCCGGACTCAGAATCGCCGCGATCAACGCGCTCGATCCCGTGTTGAACCAACCGGGAGCAATCGACCAAAACGTGCGGGAGGTGTTGCAGCAACGTGCTCTCACGGATCACAACGACTACATCCGCCTGAAGGCAAAGGCGGTTCTTCTGGAGAAACAATGAAGACGACTCGTCTACGCGGAATTCACCGATCAGTCTCTGCCCTTGTCTGCCTGGTGACGTTCGTTGGAATCAGAGGAAGTGCGCAACAGATCATCTCCCGCACATTCGACGCAGAAGAGGGGGGAACCGTCAAGGTCGTGCTTGGGGCGGGGAACATCCAAATCACGCCGTGGAACAACAACACGGTACGAGTGAATGCGGTGTGCGACGACGAAGATATTTCAATGTCGCAGAACGGCAACAACGTCACGGTGCGCTCATCGTCCGATGTCAACGTTCAACTTTCTGTTCCTGTTCGCATCAACCTGGACCTTCAATGCGGGAGCGGCGATATCCAGATCGATGGATCCCTGAACGGAACGGTGAGGGGAAGGACCAGCGGTGGGGAAATCGACATCCGCAATTGCAGCGGAAATGTCTCGATGAGCACCGGCGGAGGCGGCATAACCTGCGGCGATATCAAAGGGAAAGTGTCTGTCCAATCGTCCGGAGGGGATCTCCAGCTTGGCGATGTCGCCGGCGACGCGGACCTGGAAACAGATGGCGGAGATGTGGACGTGAAAAACGTGGAGAAATCAATCATCGCGCGGACGTCCGGAGGAAATGTGTCGGTCGGTCGGGTGGGAGGAGGAGCGCGGCTGTCGACCTCCGGCGGGGACATTGAAGTGGGACCCGTCGCTGATGAGTCGACGCTCGAGAGTTCCGGCGGCAACGTCATTGTGCATGGAAGCGGTGGAAGAGTCTCTGCCACCACCTCGGGAGGCGATGTGATGCTCGACCATGCGGAGGGTTCGTTTTACGGATCGACGTCTGCAGGAAACATCACCGCCATCGTGAATGCGCATGGAAAACGGAGTGACGGCCGGCTGAGCAGTGGCGGAGGGAATATTCTCCTGGAGATATCGCCCGATGCCAATGCAACCATCGTGGCGAAGATCCACAATACCGACCGTTGGCAGGAGAACGCGGATCAATCGACCATCACGTCCGACTTCCCCTCGGCATCCTACCGCAGGGATGATCGCACGGGGGATATTACGGCGACCTATCGTTTGAACGGCGGGGCCGGTTCGATCACCCTCGACGCGTCGATGGGCAGCATCACTATCCGCAAAGGGACTCACTGACATGGTCGCTGCGGCGATTCTGCTGTCCGCACTCCTTGGTGATACTCTGACGCCGGCACCCCGTCACATCGAAGCAGTGCGGCTTGCCGACCCGATCGTCGTCGATGGCAGTCTGGACGACCCTGGCTGGTCTACGGTCCCGGTGTTCTCCAATTTTGTGCAGCGGGACCCGATGGAGAACGCTGTTCCGACGATGAAGACCGAAGTCCGGATCGCATTCGATGACGGGGCCATCTATGTCGCGGCGCGCATGGAGGATGCTGCGCCGGACTCCATGACCATCAGACTGGGCCGTCGCGATGTCCAGCAGAACGCCGATCTCTTCCAGATCTATCTCGACACGTACCACGACAAACGATCGGGGTACTATTTCGGCGTTGATGCGGCGGGGACGATGTACGACGGCACATTGTACAACGACGACTGGAGCGACGATTCCTGGGATGGCGTGTGGGAGGCAAAAGTGCGGCGCGATGCCGGCGGGTGGAGCGCGGAGATGCGAATTCCATTTTCGCAACTACGATTCCAGGATCGGGAGATTTATCTCTGGGGTGTTGACGTACGAAGAGACATCGCCCGACGGAATGAGACGGATTGGGCCGTGTTTACACCGAAAAACGGCAGCGGGTTTGTCTCGAGGTTTCTCGATCTGGTCGGGATCCAGGGGATCTCGTCGCCACAGAGGGTGGAAATCCTCCCATACATAACGACGAGGGCGGAATATCTTCAGCATCCCTCCGGGGATCCATTCAATAATGGTTCGCGCTATACACCCCACATCGGCGCAGACCTCAAAGTGGGTATTGGGTCCAACCTCACGCTGGACGGAACGATTTATCCTGACTTCGGACAGGTCGAGGTGGACCCTGCCGTGGTCAATCTCAGCGACGCCGAGACCTACTTCAATGAAAAGCGCCCATTCTTCATCGAAGGATCTTCGATATTCAACTTTGGCACTGGAGGGGCTGTCAATCATTGGTCGTTCAATTGGTCGGACCCGCAAATGTTCTACAGCCGAAGGATTGGCCGCGCGCCGCAGGGAACAGTGCCGAGTGCCGATTTTATCGACGAGCCCACGGGGACGACCATCCTCGGTGCGGCCAAACTCACCGGCAAACCCGACGTCGGCTGGAGCATCGGCGCCATCGAGGCCGTGACGCGAAGAGAACATGCCGATTTGCAGATCGCCGGAGTCCGGTCGACTTCGGAAGTGGAGCCCCTGACATCGTACACCATTGCACGGGGGGAACACGAATTCGGCGGCGGGAAACAGGGCCTCGGGCTCATGGCCACATCGACAAACCGCTTCTTCGACGATGCGAGTCTACCGCAACAATTGAATTCGAGCTCGCATCTCCTCGGCTTCGACGGCTGGACGTTTCTCGATAGCAGCCGTACGTGGGTTCTGAGTGGCTGGGGGACAGGGTCGATGGTGCGCGGTACGCCCGAACGGATGATCGCATTACAGACCAGCTCACAGCACTACCGCCAACGGCCCGACCTGATCCACAATCGGATCGACAGCAACGCGACCTCGCTCTCGGGGTATGCCGGCAGGATAATGCTCGCAAAACAAAAGGGTGACTTTTTTGTCAATTCAGCCCTCGGGATCATCAATCCTGAATTCGACAACACCGACCTTGGATTCCTCTGGCGTACCGATGTGATCAATTCTCACATCGGCGCGGGATATCAATGGACTTCGCCAACTGATTGGTACAGGAGTATCAGTGCGATCGGAGCCATCTTCCGGACGTTCGATTTCGATGGTGCAACAACCTGGGAAGGTGTCTGGACCAGCATGAGTTACCAGTTCTTGAACTACTATTCGATGACGTTGAACTGGGCCTACAATCCGCAGACGACCAATGACCGACGAACACGCGGCGGTCCGCTGACGCTCAATCCCAAAGGATATGAAATCGATTTCCAGGCACAGACCGACGGTCGAAAGGATGTGGTCGGAAACGTCTCCCTCTACTACTATAGAGACAGAGAAGCGTCATGGTCGGTCTCCGCCTCGGTTGACGCACACCCGTTGCGAAATCTCGAAATCAGCATCGGCCCCGAGATGGACAGGAATGGCGACTACGCCCAGTGGGTTGGCGCATTCGCCGATCCGACTGCGGCTTCGACCTATGGTAACCGGTATGTCTTCGCCCTCCTTGATCAGACCACCCTTTCAGCGAACATCCGGGTGAATTGGACGTTTACCCCTCAGCTGAGTTTCCAACTCTATCTCCAACCGTTAGTCTCTTCCGCTTCGTACAGAGATTTTCGTTCACTCAACCGACCTGGATCGTACGACTTCCTGACGTACGGGACGAAGGGCTCGACGGTAACGAATAACAATGGTGAAATTACCGTCGACGAAGACGGCTCCGGACCCTCCGCACCGATCTCATTTTCCGATCCCAGTTTCACTTTCTGGTCCCTTCGGGGAAATGCCGTGCTACGGTGGGAATACACACCGGGTTCTACGCTCTACCTTGTTTGGACTCAAACGCGTTCAGAATCGGACCAGTGGGAGAACACGCCATTCCGCGCATCTTTCCAGCGCTTGGTCAACATCCAGCCAGATAACATTTTTATGATCAAGCTGACCTATTGGTGGAACAAGTAGAATCTTCCTTCCCTAATTCTTTGCGGATTCGTGGTATTAGGGGAACTCGATAAGTCGGTCTTGCGTTTACGAAGTGAAGGCTTCAGAATGCATTAGCCATCCGTTGGTTCTCTATCCTCGAAGTTTCCTCCGGGCAAACGGACGGTGCGGCTGGGGCCCGTTCATAAGGAATCCGGGGGGATTGTAATGAACGCCTTGCTCTGCTGCCGCATCAGACTGCTTGACAGACGCTCTTCCGGACATCTTCCGCCTTCCTTTCCGATTTCCGACCGTCCCGATCAATATTCATCATCCGTTTTCTCGTGCTTTCGTGCGGACATCCTCGTTTGCTGAGTCAAACGCTCGCGCGAAAGCGGTGATCGTCAAACAATGTATGGGGGAGGAACAAAAATGAAATCGCGTTGGTATGGCCTTGCTTTCCTTCTAATGTTCCTGGCGGGTTCGACCACCGTCGCTCAGACGATCCCTGCACCTGCAGGGCTTCGCGGAGAGGCGCGATTGCAGGAAGGGGACGGCGTTGTCGCGTATCTCACCTGGCATTCGATGTCGGGAAGAGATGAACCCTCGTTCAACGTTTATCGATCGGTGGACGATACGAATCATTTCATGTTCCGTTCACAATCAAACGGGGACTCGTACTCAGACCACGACGTGACCCTCGGTCATGTCTATTATTTCTTTGTCGAGGAGAATTCCGGGGGAGACGGAATGCACATGTCAAGCGGGCCGAGCAACATTGCCTCAGTCTCCTTCACAAATGGGGGTATGATGAAACCTCACGGCTTCATCACCGGGATCGTTACGGATAGTGTTACCGGGATGCCCCTCTCCCATATTCATCTTTCGTTCTTTCGGATGTCCTCTGACGACGAGTGGGACATCCAGGCGTGGACAGATAGCACTGGCAATTACCGAGTTGCCCTGGATACCGGTTCCTACCTGATTCACGCGGAGCAATTCCATGGTGAGGAATCCGACCACTGGCCCATGATGGGGACCTGGTATGCTTCAGAGTGGTTTGATGATTCACCGGACGCCGCGCACGCAACGAGAGCAAGCGTGGCGGATAGTTCAGAGTTCACGGCCGATTTTGATCTTCGACCTCTCGTCCCGCCGACGCTTGCCTCCGTCTCCGGCATGGTGACCGATACGTCGGGCATGCCATTGAATGGCGCGACGGTGGTGTTCGCTCGTTCGATCGGCGAGATGGAAGTCATCGGAGCGACGGGCGGCGACAGCACGATGCTCCATGGGGAAGACGCCGACATTGAAGGGTTTGGTCACTGGCGCGGGTCGATGTGGAGGGGGTTAACCGACTCCGCCGGTCACTATACCGCCCATGTTACCGCAGGGAGGAGCTATACCGCGTTCGCATTGAAGGACGGCTATCTCCCGCAATTCTACAAGCATGAGTCCGATCCGCGGAAAGCCGATCCCATCAACGTTTCGGGCGATACGTCAGGGATAGATTTTGCGCTTACGCCAAAAACCGTGTATCAAAACAGCATCGCAGGAATGGTCCAGGACTCTTCGGGCGCGGGAGTAATGGCGCGCGTGCTCATTCTCTCGGTGAACCACGGATCGTCAAAACATTCCGGAAGTTTCGTGTCGACGGATTCGGCGGGGACCTTCAGTGTGTCCAACATTGTTCCGGGGACCTATTTCGTGATGGCGATACCATTCGACCACTTTGCTCCTGGGTTCTACAAGGCGAATGCATGCGGGATCATGCGTTGGCAGGACGCGGATTCGCTTGTCGTGTCCGGGACCGGGAACCTGACGGAGATCAACATCTGTGTTGACGCCTTCGCTGGCAACGGCATGGCGAGTGTCTCCGGAAAAGTCCTTTCCTCGGGGAGCCCTCTCGCAGGCGCGAACGTCTTTGCCCTGAATGCCTCCGGGGCGACGGTGGGCTACGGAGTTTCGGACGCAGCGGGAACGTTTACCCTTGCTGCAGTTCCACCTGGACAACTTACCGTCCTTGCCGATCAGCCGGGGTATCAGTATTCGCATTCCGACGTGTTCGTCGCTGCCGGTCAGTCATTTGTCGGCGGGATGAACCTCTCCCTGGTATCCATTGCCACATCTGTGGATCCCGTCCCGACCGTCCCGGTGGTGTTTTCGCTTGGTCAGAACTACCCAAATCCGTTCAACCCGAGCACGCAAATTCAATATGCGCTGCCGGATCCGAGCAACGTCCAGCTAATCGTCTACAATCTCCTGGGGCAGGAGATCAGAGTCCTGTCCAGTGGATTCCAGGCGTCCGGTGTTCATACGGTGACTTGGGACGGGAAGGATCGGGCCGGTCGTTTGGTCTCCAGCGGGATCTATCTGTATCGTCTCCACGCATTGAGTATCGATGGGGGGAAGAACTTCTCCTCGGTACGAAAAATGGTGGTGTTGAAATAAACTCCAAGAGAAGAGGAGCCTCCGGGCTCCTCTTCTTTCTTTATGTTGTCTTTATGTGGTCCGCTCTAGGTGCGTTTCCCTCCTTTCTCATGTTCATTTCACATCCCACTTGAAGCTCACGCCGTGCTTTATTAGCTTACATGATGCGCTGTAAGATGCCCGCGCAGACACCAACCGCTTGACACGCCTCAACTGTGATTTACCCCTTGAAGGAACTGATAGGATTGTACCCCACGTCGAAGGGTATCGTATGAAGAGAATACTATTTCTTGGATGTTGCTTCCTCATTGCGAACGGGATTGCTTACAGTCAACCGGTGAACCCGGCGATCGACACCGGCGATACAACCTGGATGCTTGTCGCTACGGCCTTCGTCATGCTGATGACGCCCGGCCTCGCACTCTTCTATGCGGGAATGGTGCGCAGGAAAAATGTCCTCGGTACGTTCATGCAAAGTTTCATCGCGCTGGGCGTGATCACGCTCCTCTGGGTGCTTTACGGGTATAGTCTGGCGTTTGGCCCGTCCTCGGGAGGATTCATCGGGAATCTCGAGTGGATCGGCCTGAGGAACGTCGGGCTTGATCCCAATCCTGCCTATGCTCCGACAATTCCGCACCAGCTGTTCATGCTTTTCCAGATGATGTTCGCGGTTATTACCCCCGCGTTGATTACCGGCGCAGTGGCGGAACGGATGAAATTCAGCGCCTATGTCTTGTTTCTCATTCTCTGGTCAACGTTCGTCTACATACCTCTTGCCCACTGGGTGTGGGGCGCTGGAGGGTGGATTCGCAATCTTGGGGCGCTTGATTTTGCCGGCGGGCTCGTCGTTCATATTTCATCGGGTGTCGCGGCCCTCGCAGCGGCCCTGGTTCTTGGAACGAGGAGGGGGTACCTGCGGGAGTTGACGCCGCCGCATAATATGACGATGACCGTTCTTGGTGCCTCGCTTCTTTGGTTCGGCTGGTTCGGTTTTAACGCAGGCAGTGCGGTTGCTTCGGGCGCCCTTGCAGTGTCAGCGTTTGCCGCGACACATGTCTCTTCGGCAGCCGCGACCGTTTCGTGGACTGTGATCGAATGGTGGCACAGGGGGAAACCGACAGTGCTTGGGGCGGTTTCGGGATCTGTTGCCGGACTTGTGGCAATTACGCCCGCCTGCGGATTCGTCGGACCGATGCCGGCACTCGTTATCGGTTTGTTCGCAGGCGTCATCTGTTACTTTGGGATCAGCCTGAAAGGGAAATTCGGGTATGACGACACCCTCGATGCTGTGGGGGTGCACGGGGTTGGCGGTACGTTTGGTGCGCTTGCCACCGGACTCTTTGCGTCGAAAGCAATCAATGCCGCGGGTGCGGACGGTCTCTTCTTCGGAAATCCCTCGCTCCTCCTGATTCAGGCAGGGAGCGTTGTCGCGGCGATCGTCTATTCGTTTGTCGTGAGCTGGCTTCTTCTCAAAATAACGGACAAGGTTATCGGTCTCCGGGTTGATGTCCAGCATGAAGTCGAAGGTCTCGATCTCAGTCAGCATGGTGAAACCGGATATACCATGTAACGACCGACACGCCAGCTCTTGATCGTCACGCACGGGTCTTCTGGATGGGATGCAATAATCCCGGAGGACCGGAAAGCGTAGGTTGCCTATTTCTTTGAAGCGTGAACGCGGATTGCCGGAGATCTGTGTTCCTTCGGGTCCGTCATCACACGATCTGCATGCGGTGACCGTTCAAATTCGACATCCGTCCGATTCCCGCGCGGTTTGTGAATTCTCCGAACGAGAAGCACCGTGTGTATGGCATACGCGCCCAGCAGCACGGAGAACATCCCATAGGCAGAGAGGACATGCATCATGGCCGCATCCTCCGATTGTCAAACAGGAAGATACTCCAGGCATGAAGGATTCACAATGCAGCGGCGGGCAAAAAGGGGAGCAAACAGATAAGAAAAAGAGAAAGAAGAGGGCAAAACAAATAAAGATTGCTCAGGTATTCGCGCAGATCAGGCGAGGAGAGCAGGGAATACGATGGTGATCGTTGTGCCGGATGTCGATGCGACAATAAGGGTGCCGGAAATTTGTTCCACGAGATCCGACACGAGTGCCATCCCGAGGGTTCCTGTCTGCTTTAAGTTCATTCCTTTCGGTAAACCCACCCCGTTGTCCTGAACCACCATTTCCGCGGTTTTGCTGTCGCGCCTGTGCAGGCTCACGGCTACCTCGCCGCGGCGGTTGTTCGGAAATCCATGCTTGAAGGCGTTGGATACAAGTTCGTTGACGATGAGGCCACACGGGATTGCGGTGTCGACGCTCAACACGAGCTTTTCAGCGGTCACGGTGCAGTTCACCGCGGTTCGCCCGTACGAGTGCTGGAGTTCGGTGGTCACTACCGCCAAGTACTCGCCGAAATCAATTGCCGCCATGTTCTGGGAGCGATAGAGTTTGTCGTGAACAAGGGCCATCGAACGGATTCTGTTCTTGCTTGTCTCGAACATCTCCCGCGTCCGAGGGTCTTCGACACCCTGCGATTCAAGGCTCAGAAGGCTGGAGATCACCTGCATATTGTTCTTTACACGATGGTGGATCTCCTTGAGCAGGAGTTCTTTCTCGGCGAGCGACTGGCGGATTTGCTCATCGCGCATTTTCTTATCGGTGATATCCTCCTTGACCGCAACGAAATGTGAGATATCCCCGAGAGCGTCTCGGATTGGAGAGATTGATGCCGCCTCCCAGAAAAGCTCCCCGTTCTTCCGGCGATTGTGAAACTCGCCATGCCATTCCTGACCGGCCTTCAACGCATCCCACATCCGGGAATATTCCTCTGAAGGAGTTTCCCCTGACTTCAAAATGCGTGGATTCTTTCCGATGACTTCGGAGAAGGCATATCCTGTCACACTGGAGAACTTGGGGTTGACGTAGACGATGGATCCCGTTGTATCCGTGACGACGACAGAGACCGGGCTTTGCTCCACGACATGCGAAAGCCGCCGCAGATCTTCCAGCGCGCGAATCCTGTCGGTGATGTCCCGGGTGACAATGACTGCTTCTTTCGCACTGCCGTCGGAGGCGTGGATCAGCGCGGCATGGACGTCCGCCTGAAACTGGATCCCGCCCGTCCTTTGCAGCGTGAATTCCTGCTCCATGAGCGTTCCGCGTGCAAGGATGGACTGTAAATTCGTCATTGCCCGGTCCCGATCCGCCTCCGCAACCCAGTCGAAGATGCTCTGCCCGATGACGTCTGTCCCCGGTGGAATATGGAACAGCTCCAGGGTCTTCGGCGATATAAAGGTGATGCGGCCGTAGAGATCCGTGACGGTGATGGCGTCTGGTGACGCATAGATCAAGGTCCGGTAACGTTCTTCACTATCCCGCAAGGCGGTCTCAGCCTGATCCCGTTCGATCTGCGAATGAATGCGATCCAGCGCCACTGCCATGTGGCTCGCCATGGCAGCCAGAAATTCCTTCTCCATCTCGGACGGCACACGGACGCCTTCGTCGCCGAACGTCGCGGTTCCGACATGACCGATGTGTCGATCGAAAATCATGATCGGGACGTGTATGATTGTGTGGATCGCGTGCTGTTCGGCGAGATCCTGGTTCGACCGGCTGTCGACGGATGCTTCGGGGATTACCAATACGTCCTTGGTGGCGATGGTGGCTTCAAGGACCCGGTCACCTTTGATCTTCAGTCTCAACACATCGGGGGTGAATTCCTTTCCGCTGGAGACGAGCGCCTCGGCATACTCCATGTCCCGCGTGTAAAGGTAAACCCAAATGGACTGATATGCGGTCGTGGACTTCAATTCAGCAAGTGCCGCATCCATGACCCCGGTGTAGCTTGTAGCGCGCTCCAGCTGTTTTGACAGCCGGAGCAAGGACTGAGAAATGCGGTCCTGTTCCTTGAGGGCTTCTTCTGCGCGCGCGCGGTCGGTGACATCATTGGATGCTACGAGAATCCCCAGTCCGCCGTCCGGGAGGGGGACGACCTTCTCGCGGAGCTGCATCTGGCGCGGGGTTCCGTCCCGCGCGAGATTGATCACTTCGTGCATCAAGACTGTTCCGGAAACGATCTCGTCAATGTTTCGGTCCACACTCTCGATGTCTTTCGGGGGAACGAGGATGCGGACATTATTGCCAACAAGTTCGTTACGCGTGTATTGAAAGATCCGGCAGAGCGCGTCGTTCACTTCGAGGATCTTCCCTGAGAGGTCCTGGAGCAGAATTGCCGACGGCGAAAGCTCGAACAACGTCTGGTAGCGACGTTCGCGCTCGGCAAGCGCATCCTGCACCCTCTGTGTTTCAGCCTCAACTTCTTCGCGTGCGCGTTGTGAACGTCGGGCAATGATCCCGTCCGCGATTTCAGAAGCCAGAACCTCGAGGAGAAGTTTCTCCTCGGGTGCGAATGCCGTCGCGCTTCCGGATGAAATGCTGAGAACACCAAGAAGATCGTTGGAATGCAAGAGCGGAAGGTGCAATGTCGCGATGCTTCCCGGTTTCCCCATGGCTTCGCGGCGACGACCCTCCGGCGGGGCTTTTGCGGCGAGAGGTTCCCGTGCTGTCTTTCCGGTTTTCAGCATCTTCGCAACGGGGGTGTCTCGCATGACAAGCGATGACCAGCCATTGTCGAAATCTGCAGTGATCCCATTGTCGCCTCCAGACCGGGCGGCGAGTCGGAGTGGCCCGATCGCATGCCCGTCCAGCAAACCTATCCGTGCCGACTGATATGCGCCGTTCTCGACAATCACTCTGCACACTTCCGTGAGCATGTCGAATTCACGCTTGATTCGGAGAATAGCCCGGCTGCCGGCGGCCAAGGTCCTGAGGGCGCGGTTGATGCGCTGTACCTCGTCTTCTGCTCGTTTCCGATCGGTGACATCGCTTGAAGTAAAGAGGATGAACTCCACGGACCCGCGTGCGTTGAGAATCGGTTGAAGCGTCCAGTCCCAATACGTGGGACCTCCTTCCGGTTTGCTCGCGATGGTGACAGCCCGTGCCTCAAGTCGAATCGACTCCTTCTTCTTGACTACCTCGCTGAGGAGCCGTTGGAGACGGGAAGCGTAGTGTTCATCGTGGGGAAGCAGGTCTGAAACCAGGCGGCCGCGGCATTCCCCATCTGCAAGCCCGAACGTCTTTTCCCATGCCGGGTTCGCCTGAACGACCCGGCCTTCGCGGTCAATCATGATGACACGGTCCTCAGCATGTGCGAAGAGCACATCGAAGGCGCCGAGGAGGCCAGTGGGAGATTCGCCCTTCCCCCGCGCTCGGTCGATAGGTCCCTTGACACTTGCGGTGATGATGAACCGCGCGTTCTCAGCAGGGCGGACAGCCAGGGAAACCCGTGTGCGTTTCCCGCGTCCCGATTTCAGCGTACAGGGAAAGTGCTTCCCCGACCCACGTCGGATTTTCGAAAGGAGCTTGTGCGGCCCGCCCGGGTTCGGGGATTCGACGCATCGGAAGAAGGAGAGGCCCGCCACTTCGCTTCTAACGCGACCGACCAGTTTGCAGGCAACCGTACTGGCGTCAACAATTTTTCCCGAGGCGTCCAAAAGAAAAAGCGCCTCTTTTGAGGATCGAATCAGCGAGCGGTGTGGGGAATTTCTCGGCGTGGTCAGGTTGGCTCGAGAGCGGCGGTTGGGTCTGGATGGTGTCATTGATATAGGGTGCTGGTACCTCCCAGGCGGCAATTTCAAGATAGGCCTTCCGCCAGAATGAAGCAATCCTGCCGGTGAAGGGTCATGGCCATCCCCCAAACGCGGCCTTTTTGGGTGGTTTCCCGATCACGGGAGAGAATGGTGTTGCTTGGGACGGGTTTTTTTCTTCTCTTCTGTGCACGAAGCCCATAGTCGAATAACCTTGGGACTGTTCTGCGATGCGTCGAAGGTTTCGAACACCCCTTGTTGTGATTTTCTTCCTGATGTTCTGGGGCTGCAACCAGGAACTCGGTCCGCTCCATGAGCCATCCGGATTCAGTGGTGTGATCCGCTTCCATCATTGGCCTCCGGCTGAGAGCATTCGTGAAATGCGTCTCGTTGCCTTCTCGGAGACTCCAACGGACAGTGCCGGGGTGATACCGCTCCTCCTCGCCGGGAAGGCCGCGGTGTTTCCCCCGGTCAACCAGGACTATCTTCCGACGCTCGTCGACAGCGTTCCCTTTGAATTCACGACCGAGTCCGGAACGAACCTTCAGGTGGCAGAGTATTCTTACGTCGCCGTGATGTATCAGTACGGGCCGAATATCCTTACTGATTGGCGACCTGCCGGTGTCTATTCCTCGCTGGCTGGGTCGTTCGATCCTCTGCCTGTCCGGGTCCTTTTACATCGCATTGCTCCCGGCATCGACATCAATGTGGATTTTGACACCCTTCCTCCGGTACCATGGCGATGAACACACGACAACCGCTCGTGCTCGCGTTATTGGTGACCGTCTACTCAGCCACTTCCTTCTCCGGATCGATTGCCGGACGCGTGACATCGGATGGAGAACGCGGCGGTATCGAGGGTGTCCGTATCTTCCTGCAAGGGACTGTGCGCGCCACTACGACCGATGCCACCGGAGATTTTCGTCTCACCGATATTTCGGCGGGGCACTACTCCGTCGTGTTCTCGATGGTCGGCTACCAGCGGAAGATCGTTCCCGGTGTCCTCGTCCGCGACTCGGGGCAAACCGTTGTGAATGTAACGATGATACAGGTGCCCATTCAAACGGATCAGATCGTGGTGACGGCGAACAAGCGCGAACAATCGCTGGACGAAGTTCCTGCCAGCGTCTCCGTCGTCGATGCTGCAGCGATTGCACGACGCAATGCACAGTCGATCGACCAGGTATTGCGCTATGTCCCCGGAGTCAATATTACGGGGACGCAGGTGAATATCAGGGGATTTAGCGGATACAGTCTGGGTGCCGGGAGCCGCGTCCTGATGCTGTTGGACGGCATTCCATTCATTGCGGGCGACACCGGAGAGCTGAACTTCGAATCGATTCCGATGGAAGAAGTGGAACGAATCGAAGTGGTAAAAGGGGCGAGCTCCGCGCTTTATGGATCCAATGCTCTCGGAGGGGTTATCAACCTCATTACGAAGCCCATCCCCGAGGGAGAAGCAACGACGGTCCGCATGTACGGCGGGCTATACAGCAATTTCCCGGCCAGCGAGTGGAAGTGGTCCGACCGCAACCGCTATACCACCGGTGAATCGGTCAGTCACGTCCATCGCGAAGGGAATGTCGGGATGTCGCTCTATGTGTCAAATCAATCCGACGACGGGTACCGGCAAAACGATTATCACCATCGGTACACTCTTCTCGCCAGGATGAAAGAGTACTTCCCACCCGCGGCCTCGCTGACGATGAACTTCGGTCTGGTTCACCAGAATGCCGGCCAGTTTCTGTACTGGAGAAATATCGATTCCGCGCTCATACCTCCGAAGGGCCATGAAGCGGACAATGAGACTTCGACGCGGTATTTCCTCAGCGGGCTCTATAGCGTCGCCGTATCCGACCGTGTTCTTTTGACCACAAAGGCACTCTGGTATCATAACGATTGGGGAGTGGAGCAGACCGGCCAGAGTTCCCGAACCGGTTCTCTCGCGGACGATCTCCGCCTCGAGCTGCTCTCAACCATCATCCCTTCCCCCGTGCATACGCTGACCGTAGGGCTCAGCGGGAATGTCGATGTGATCGGGGGAGACATTTTCGCACAACAGACATTGGGCGGGTTCGCGCTCTACGGGCAGGACGAGATGCGCGTCTTCGATGACGTGACGTTGACTGCCGGAATGCGCTTCGATTTTGAGACTGTCGGCCTGACGAGCGACGGGGGTCAGCTCAATCCCAAGATCGGCCTTACCTATCACCCGTTCGCAGGGACGACACTGCGGGGTTCGTACAGTCAAGGTTTCCGGGTTCCATCGCTCCCGGAGGCATTTGTCGCGGCAGGCAGTTCCGGCGTGATCGCTGTGCCGAACCCTGAGTTGCGTCCGGAGAAGAGCACTTCGTATGAAGTCGGAATGTCGCATTCAATCGGAGAGGCGGGCCTCCTCGATGTCGCTGCGTTCTGGTCCGATATCAATGATCTGATCGAGCCGGGCCTAATTGTCTCAGGATCGGATCTTGAAGTCCAGTGGAGGAATGTGACCCGGGCGAGGATTCAGGGATTCGAAACATCGCTGAAGTTGGGCCTTCCTGACGGGCTCTTCAGTCAGGAATTTGGGTACACGTACTCATACCCGCAAGATCGAACGCTGCATCAGGTCCTGAAGTACCGCCCGCGCCACGTTCTCTATTGGAATGGACGGTCAAAGGTTGACTGGCTCTCCGTCGACATCGATTTTCGCTATATCAGCAGGGTGGACCAAATTGATGACGAACTTATTCTCACCGGGATTATTCCGGATGGAGACCAACGTGTCCCGATTTATGTGACTGACGCCCGCATTGGCGCCGATCTGAAGCTCGGCGACGTTCCTCTCACCATCACCTTCAGCATCAATAACCTGTTCCAGCACCGATACGTTGAACTTATCGGGAATGTCATGCCTCCAAGGAATTACGTCATCGTTCTTCAAACTCGAATCTGAGAGCGGGGTTAAACGCGGGAGCGGTTTCGATGGTCACATGAAAAAAGGGTCTTCCGCTCCCCATGATACGCGTTCCTCTTTTCTTCCTCCTTGCCGTCTTCTTCTGGACACCCGCAAGCGCCCAATCGTATTCAATGAGAGGCCGGATCGTCGACGACCACAAAATACCCCTGTCCGGAGTCCATGTCCGGCTGATCCCGGCAAAGGACACATCGGCATCGGTTCTTATCCCAACGGCGGCGGACGGAACATTCCTTTTTGCGGACCTCGCCGCCGGCTTCTACCGGCTGGACGTGACGGCGATAGGACGGAAGCCGATATCGCGGGACGTTTCTTTTCGTCGCGACCCGATCGATGTCGGGAACCTGGTTCTTGCAGAGCTGCCGATCACGCTCGGTGAAGTCCTCATTGAACGGAAGCCTCCGGCGGCTGTCCTGACGGGGGACACGACGGAGTTCCTCGGCTCCTCGGTAAAGGTCAATCGCGATGCGACGACGGAAGACATGTTGACGAAGTTGCCCGGCGTAACGGTGTCGAACGGGCAGGTGAGTTCCGGCGGCGAGACGATCCAGAGAGTGCTTGTTGACGGGAAGCCGTTTTTCGGCGATGACCCCACGCTCGCCATCAGGAATCTGCCGGCGGAAGTTGTCGACAAGATCCAGGTGTTTGACCAGATGAGCGACCAGGCGCAGTTTACCGGCTTCGACGACGGACAATCGGTGAAGGCGATGAACATTATCACCCGGCGGCGAAACAGAAACCTCGATTTTGGGAGACTGGAATCGGGGTACGGAGAGAACCAGCGCTATGAAGCCGGGGGGAACATCCATCTTTTTGACGGGGACCGGAGAATCTCCATTCTCGGACTCTCCAACAACGTCAACGTGCAAAACTTCTCCATGCAGGATATCCTCGGCGTGATATCGCCGAACAATCAGGTCCGGGCGCCGGGCATGGGTCAGCGGCGGGGTGGCCCGGGCGGCGGGCCAGGTGGCGGCGGGTTTGGATCCAATCAATCGAGCCCATTCGCTCGGGCCGGCAATACGTTTGGACTGGCGAATCTGGTTGGTCAGCAGCAGGGGATCAATACGACCAATATGATCGGAGCGAACTACTCCGACTCGATTGCGACGGGTCTGTTCACCCAGCTCAGCTATTTTTTCAATCGTGTCGATAATACCAACCAGCAGATTGACAACCGGCAATATCTCCTGGGAGGAGATTCCACGAGCCTCTACGATCAGCAGACAAATTCGCAAGGGAAGAACTTCAACAACAGGTTTACCGGCAGGGTTGATTACTCCGTGGATCCGTCAAACCTCGTCACGTTTCTCCCCCAGTTCTATTTTCAGACCAATCGGAGTGTCAACGACCTGGCAGGCGAGACGACACTGAACAGTGCGGTCTCGGAATCCCAGACGAACAGCGACGCCTCCAACAACGGGTACAACCTGTCGGGTCACCTGGTGTACCGGCATCGGTTTGATCTTCCCGGCCGCACGATCTCCCTCGATGTCGGTGCAACCGGGAATCGCAAGCGGACGACGACGCTTCTTGCGGCGTCGGATGTTTTCCAGGGAGCGACTTCGGCAAATGACAGCCTCGCCCAGCAGTCGGGCATTATTACTCAATCAAATACCATCAGCGCGAACCTGGCGTTTACCGAGCCGATCAGCGTTGATGGCCTCGTCGAAGTGAATTACTCGCCCTCACTGACCAAGAGTACGTCGAGCAAGGAAACGTACGACCTTGATCGCACCGCAATGCTGTATTCCCTTCCAAACCTTGCGCTTTCCAATGCGTACGCCAACGATTACCTTACCCAGAGCGCCGGTGTCGGATACCGATGGCGTGGATCGTCGATCAACGTCATGACGAACCTTTCTTATCAGGTGGCTGAACTGCGAAGCGACAACTCCGTTGCGGGAGCCGATCTCTCGAAACGATTCGCCACGTTCCTCCCCAGCGCGTTGTTGATGTATACGATGCCTGACCACAGGACGCTCCGGGTCTTCTTCAGGACGTTTACGAATCCCCCGACCGTTACCCAGTTGCAGCGGGTGGTGGATAATTCCAACCCGCAACAGGTGAGCACCGGCAATCCCGACCTGCTCCAGACGACCTCCCATTCGCTTCTGGCGAGATACGCACTGACCACTCCTGACCGTGTGCACAGCATGTTTCTCCTGCTCGCGGGCACGCAGACGGACAACTACATTGCGAATGCGACCATCATCCCTCCGAGAGATACGGTCCTGTCTGATGGAACGAAAGTGTCCCGGGGAACGCAGTTGACGTATCCCGTGAACCTGAACGGCTATTGGAATGTCCGTTCGTTCTTCACCTATGGATTGCCGTTCCAACTGCTCGGGAGCACGCTGAATCTCAACTCCGGCGTCTCCTTTGCGAGAACGCCGGCCATGCTCAACAGTATCCGGAGCATCGGAAATTCCGTCGGCCTGAGCGGGGGAATCGTGCTCGGGAGTAACATCAGCGAGGATTTTGACTTCACGATTTCATACTCGGGGAGCTACACGATTTCCAAAAACACTCAGCAGACCGACGCGAATAGCAATTACTATTCGCATACCGTGTCGTTGCGATGGGTCTGGTATTTCCTGAGTGGATTTGTCTTGCGGAACGACGTCACCAATGCCTATACCGGCGGTCTTACCCAGGGATTCAATCAGAATTCTGTCCTCTGGGATGTCAGCATCGCTCGAAAGTTCTTCGCTCAGGACAGGGGAGAGTTAAAGGTAGGAGTGACCGATGTCCTCGGTCAAAACAAGAGTGTCAACCGGGCCATTACCGGAGCGTACATTGACGATACGCAAAATGAAGTGCTCACCCGTTATGTCATGATGACATTTTCGTATACGGTCAGATAGAGTGACTGTGAGACTCCGGGATCGGGGGACGGTGGGCCGAGGATCCGTAATGCTCGCTCCTGAGAGCCAGACTGGGTTGTCCGCTTCCGATCACAATTGTCACGGACGACTGATCCCCGTCATTGGGCCACGTTCAAAGATGGATCTTGAGAAATCTCACCTCGTACGGCCCAAACTCCACTTCTCCTCCGAGAGAACTGATGTTCTCCCCGAGAGCATTGACCAGTGAAACTGAAGTCGACCTTGTTGTCTCCATCAGAGTCGCAAGTTGAAGAGGTGTCCGCCTCCCGTCCATTTCCCGGAGTTGAAGAATCACGCCGGACCCATCATCCGATGGAATTGTGCTCACCAGGAGAATGTTGGAAGGGATGGCCGTAAAGAATGACCACGAGGAGCGGTTCCCGCTCCCTGCTTTCGCCGGAAGGACTCTTGCGACCAGGGGAACTCGCGAACCCCATCCGAATCGCGTCGAGAAGGTATTCGATGTGTCGGGAGTGGACGTTAGGTAATAACCCCAGCGCAGCTCACCATCTTCCTCGGCGACGAAATTCGTCGTCCAGTAGTTGTTCATCGGCCACGAGAACATGTACGGGTGATCGACATGTGCAACTCGCTGGAATTTGCCCGTGTTGATATCGCCGAACTGGAACAGCGGACACTCGTCGCTCCCCATCACGATCTGACCGGTTGCCGCGCGCACGGCGGCGAAATTCTGGACAGTCTGCCAATCAGATGCCGTCCCCGGAATTTGCGTCACTCCCGGAGTCACCACTCCACCCTGCGCATCGTAACGAATAGTCCCGCCGGGCAGGGCAAATGGAAATGCCACATACAGGGCTTCCGGATCGGTGATCGGTCGCTTCATTACGGTGAAAAGGAGTTCAATGCGTTTCTCCGTATTGAACAGCCGGATCTCGCAGGTCACTCCCTGGGGACCGTAGCACGCCTCCGATTGCCCGGTGAACGACACGTTGTTCCAGATGTCACCCTTTGATTCCGCCTTGAAACGGACGTTCGACAAAGTCGACCTGTCGTAGCCGACCAACTTATATTGCTGAAGTTGTTCTCTGTTCGTCAGAGTTTCTCTCACGAGTTCTCCCGCACCCCAACGGGCGGAGCTGTCGACCAATTCGCGGTTCAAGTCCTTGTCGAAGATGCTTCGAATCGATCCTTTTTCAAGATCGAGGACGATCCGATAGTACCGGTTTTCCAGAGTGGTGGTCCCCTTTTGATCGCCCCGAACAGGAAGCGCGGGGGCAGCGCTCGTTTCGATCCGGTACGTGACAGAGCCCATGGGCGGAACATTGTTCGCCCACACTGCCCAGTATGTTCCGTCGGCCCGGCTTGCGACGCGTTGAACGGGAAGCGCATTTCCCTGCGCATCGAGAATGCGAAACGTGCGGTCAGGAGGGATGATCTGGTTGTCGATGTATACGGTGGTCAGCCCGGAACGTTCCCAGCTCAGGGTGTTGAAGACCGATAGCGTCGGGATGTCGACGGAGGGGAGGTGCCGTTGAAGCATTCCGAGGCTGCATTCGCGAAGGATGGCCGCACTCTTCACCGCGTCCCAAACGTAGGCACGTTTCTCGGCCCATTGGACTTCGGAATTGTCCACAAGCGGATCGGTGATGCTTTCCGCCGCGCCGAAGGTATGCTCATCGTAGAATAGCAGCTTATCGTTGATGCCACGAATGTCATTCACAACTGATGACGGGATCGGTTCCCCCGCCATCTTCGCCATGGCAAGCAGCCCTTCGTTGACGATCATTCCGGCTTGCGCATGACGCGCGGCGGCGGTTTCCCGCGGAGCTGATGCTGTGCCGTCGGTCCACCAGTCAGGCCATGCGGCACGAAAGCGAGGAAGCGACTGTGAATGGTTGTTCTCCACATACCGGGGGAATTCACCATCGGTGGCATTGCGAAGATGCGGCCAGAGATATTTCTTATTCCATGCTTCGACGACCCGGCACCCGGCCGTCGAGGGGGGCGAATTGTCGGTGAAATATCCTGAATATTGCACCGCGACACGATCGAATGGATAGTGATGATCTTCAAGACCGTGAAGGTACTCAAACATGGCGGGTTCGACAAGGGAGAGTTGACCCCGTTCGATTCCCATAAAATTGCCCGTCATGTAGTGGTCCGCCCGGAAGACCAGCAATCGATTTCCGGAAGGGGATTCCCACCAAAAAGAAGTGGGGATGTCAAACGGTCGCAGCGCGCGGTCCGGGTTCTCTCCCATCGTCAGAAAGTGCACTCCGAGATCGTGAAAATAGTCCACCAGGCACCAGGCCGCGCCGGTGACATCATCCTGCATCGCGGTCTTCACCGGGATCCCGCGTTGCCGGAGCTGGAGGATCGGCTTGAGAAAGGAAACATACTGGTTCTCGTCAGGGAGCTCGGACATGTTGAACATCATCGCTGTCACTTCTATCCGACCTTCGTTGATGCGCCGGAGAAGTCTCTCCACCTGCTGACGCGGCCGGCATTGCACGTACTGGCTCACAGGCCACGATGCTTCGCATGTCCATCGGAACTTCGCATCGTCCGGCAGGCTGTCCGTCTGGTCGCAGTAGTCGAGCGCGTAGTCGATGAAGCGCAGATGTTCGGGGAGGATCTCCGTCTGCGGCCGCGTATAGCCGATGTCCGTGTGCGCATGCTGGACCATGTAGACGGTCCATTTGCGAATCGGCAATTGCACGAAGGTGAGCGACTGCGGTTTGCCGCCATTGAGCGTGACACTTAACGTTTCGGCCTGTTCCGTGATCGCTCCCGGTATCTTCACGACACAACGATTGAAACCAAATCGCAGGTCAGAAGTAACCTCCTTTCCGTGGGCCGGCCGAAGTGCAATGGAACCGGATTCATGAAGGCGGGTGACGTCGACATAGACCGGCTGCAATCCTTCGCCGCCGTTGCGCAGCAGCGCATCCTGCGGAGCGACGACCATGGTATCATGCAGTGCGTGCTGAAAAGTCATGTACCACGTTCTCGATCCCGCCGACTCTCCCTGGACGAGAATTCGAAGGGGCTTGCCGGGGGTCAAGAGGGCTTTCGGAACCGTCAGAAACGCATAACCGAAGAGGTCGTTGTTTTTGTCGATCAGTGTCCTTCGGAATTGCAGGACCGCTCCGTTTCTGCTTGTCACATTCCAGATGCTTTGCGTGACGTCCTCGGGGCGGTGGAACGTGAGCCAATGCGTTCCGTTGACCGACATTCGAAACGGTCGGACCTCCAGATTACCGTTCAGCCCGAAAATCCAGACGAACGTCGCCGAATCGTCCGGGAATCCCTGCGGCAGACTCTCCGTTTCCCATTCGATCGTGTTTGCGGAATCCAGTGATCGTACGAGCAAGGCCGCATTCGCGTCCGGCTGACAGGATGCGTATTCCAGGACAGGGCCATGGAGTGTCCTGGAGTAGCCGCGGAAAAACGTTTCATTCGTGCCGGCCGCAAAAGAACCGATTGCACTCAGACAGCAGCAGGCAAACAGGCCGGCGGACCATCGAACCATGGCAGCCTCGTCTTTATGGCAAATGGTAACGGACTATTGTGCGAAACAACATACTTCTGTGAGATCGGAAAGTCAATCTGCCGCGCACGGAAGCGGATGAGGTTATTGATAATTACGGAAATTGTTGCAACATTCGATGAACTACTCACCTCCGACTAACTTTCCAATGTGCTCTTTCACCCCCTGCAAAAGCATCCTTGCGACTCTGATCTTCTTTGCTTCGCTGGCGGAAGCCCAATGGGTTCCTGTCGGCCCCCCGGGAATCGTGACATCGATGGCTAAAGGTGTTAACGGGCTTTTTGCAGGGTCGTCTGGCGGAGGGGTCTTCTTCCTTCCGGGATCTGTCGGCCAATGGTTGCCACGGAATGGAACTCTGCCCAGTCTTAAGGTTACTTGCCTTGCCACCATCGGCTCATCCATTCTTGCCGGCACGGGCGATGTTGGGGTTCTCAAGAGCACAGAAGATGGAACGACGTGGGAATCGAGCAACGTTGGTATGATCAGTCAAAATATCACTTCATTGACGACGGTGGGCTCGGTGATTTACGCCGGTCCATCCGGGTATGGTGCCTTCATGTCCACTGACGGAGGGGGATCCTGGGTCCCCGCTGGAAAGGGTTTTGCCTCTGGAACGGCAATGGCCTTCGCAACGCTGGGGGGAATTCTCTTTGGTGCCTCGACATCGGGGGGAGTGTACGTCTCCACCGATGGAGGAAAAAACTGGAGCCAATCGAACGCCGGTCTTTCGACTCTCTCGGTTTCTGCTCTGGCCACAGACGGCGCGAATATCTATGCTGGCACAGCGTCGAAAGGCATATTCCGTTCGACAGACAACGGATCGTCGTGGAATCCTACCGGCCTCACTGGAATTGGAGTTGTTTCGTTGGTGAGAATTCTCAGTGGCGGAAGTCCTTTACTCGCTGCCGGCACGCTTGACAGGCGTGTCCTCGTCTCCACGGACGCCGGCGTGTCTTGGTCCCCGGCTGGTCCCGTTCTCGTCGACAGTACGGTGGGCTGTCTGTTGGCGGACGGTGCAACGCTGTATGGCGGTTTCGGCGACGGTGTCCTGCAATCGGGTGATGCGAGTGGCGGATGGACAAATATCGGAGACGGTTTGTCGAATTCCGATGCGACAGCGATGCTCTGTACTGATGGCGGTGTATGGGCCGGCTTAAGAAAGGGGGGGATCGTTACCTCGACGAATAGCGGCGGTGTGTGGGCACGCGAGAACAGCGGGTTGACAGATCGCAGCATTACTGCATTGACGCGCATCGGCACGACAATATTTGCGGGGACGTCTGCTGGCGGGGTGTTTGCTCTCCAGGGGGGCGATACGGTTTGGGCCGGAAGATCGAACTCTCTCCCGGTCCAGAACATTTCCTCACTTCAGGGAGTGCTGGGAACGTTGTTGCTTGCGGGTCCTGGCCTCAATGGAATCTACTCTTCCGCGAACCAGGGAGGGTCTTGGAGAATCGGGAGCGGGTCAAATCCCGGCGGACTGGCGGGGACGATTGTCCGTTGTTTTGCGGCGGGAACGTCCGCCGTGCTTGCCGGGACGGAGGGATGGGGCATCCTTGTCTCGCCAGATTCCGGAAGGAGCTGGACTGGCTCGGATTCCGGTCTCACGCAAAAGGATGTTCGTGCAATGATCGGTTCGCAGACGCGGATTATTGCCGGAACCGGTGCGGGACCGTTTCTCAGCACGGATGATGGGGAAACGTGGTCACCGAGAAACAACGGGTTTGGTTCCGTGTCCGTTCTCTCTCTCCTCGAAGCGGGAAGTCTGCTTGTCGCCGGAACGAACGGTCAGGGCGTCTTCGTGTCGAATGATGATGGGGCGACATGGAAGAGTGCGAATACCGGGATCAGCGCAGGAACAATCCAATCGCTCTCGGCCGATCCGACATTTGTTTACGCCGGGACAAGAGGTGGAGGAGTTGTTCGGAGGAGGATCGATGAACTCAGCGGGTCATTGGCTGTGGAATCGGGTCGCGCCGTGCCTCTCGACTTCCGACTCGAACAGAATTATCCCAACCCGTTTAATCCGAGCACGACCATTCGATATACGATTGCAGGCGTCAGCGTCGTTCGTCTCGTCGTCTACGACGTTCTTGGTCGCAAAGTGTCTGAGCTTGTCAATGACAGGCAGGCACCCGGGATTCATCAGGTCAGATTCGATGGCGGGAACGTCTCAAGCGGCTTGTATTTTTATCGGCTGGTCGTGGGAACGTACTCAGCAACGAAGGCGATGTTGCTCCTTCGATGAGTTGTCAGTCTCCTCCCCGCGATTCCACCCATATCATTTCATGAGGATCATCGATCGCGTTGCAGTGAATTTGCCTGCCGTCAGTCGATACAGGTATACCCCGCTCGCCAGGTTCGTTCCATCAAAGGGAAACGCATATTTCCCAGCGGGGTATCTGCCGTCGGCAAGAACGGCCACCTCTCTACCCAATACATCGTACACCGCAAGCCGCACCCGACTGTCCGCTGGCCACTGTCCGCTGATTACTGTTGTTGTATTGAATGGGTTCGGAAAGTTCTGCCACAATCGAGTTTCGGATGTTTGTTGCAACATTCATATAGCTACTCACCTCCCGTCGATTCTCCTATGAACTCGCTCAAATACCTCAGCTGCCTCTGGTACTCGCTGATTCTCCTTTGTCCATCGGCCCAATGTCAATGGGTTTCGATTGGTCCGACCGGTGGCCTCGTGACCTCAATGGCCAAAGGTGAGAGCGGTCTCGTTGCCGGAATCAACGGAAGCGGCATCTTTGTGTTCCCGAGCGCCGGAGGGCAATGGGAGTCAAGGTCAGGTTCAATTTCATCTCTTAACATCACATCGCTGTCGACAATTGGATCCACTATCGTTGCGGGAACAAGCGATCAGGGGGTCTTCTTGAGCACGGATGGTGGAGAAACCTGGACGGCGAGCAGCACGTCATTGATCAGCAAGAATATTGCGTCTGTCGTCACCGTCGGCTCAATCGTCTTTGCCGGGCCCATGAGTTTTGGTGCCTTTCTGTCCACTGACGAGGGAGCAACATGGGCTCCCGCTGGAAGAGGCTTTGCTTCGGGAACGGCGACGTCGTTCGTCGGCTTAGGCTCCCTCATTTTTGGAGGGTCGACCTCTGGAGGAGTGTACGTTTCGAGTGACGGAGGGAAAATCTGGGTCCAATCGAATACTGGTTTGCCGACACTCTCGGTCTCGGCGCTCGCGACAGACGGGGCAAAGCTTTTCGCGGGGACTGCTTCAAATGGTGTGTTCGTCTCGACAGACAGTGGAGGATCGTGGAGCACGGCAGGAGTTGGAGGGCCAAGTGTCGGAATCGTCAGTCTCGTGGCGTTCCATAACGATGGCAGAAGCTGCATTGCCACGGGCACGGTGGCGAACGAGATGTACGTGTCAACGGATGGTGGTGGAATTTGGGCGCTAGCCGGCCCGACGTTGATTGATAGCACGATTGGAATTGTGTTCGCCGACAGCTCGACACTTTACTGTTCGACTGGCGACGGCGTGTTCCAATCTATCGACGCAGGAACGCATTGGATAGATCTCAGCGATGGCCTGCTGGCTTCCGATGTCACTTCGCTCGCATACGGAAACGGAACATTGTTGGCAGGGTTGCGAAGCGGCGGGGTGGTTGCGTCGATTGATCACGGAGCGACTTGGTCTCGTGAAAATGGTGGCCTGCCGGACAAACGCATCGTCGTCCTGACCCGTTCGCACGATGCGTTCTTTTTGGGCACGAAGGCCCCCGGGGTTTTCGCGTTGGCAGACGGGAATGTCAATTGGGCGAGCAGGTCAAGCGGACTTCCAAAGCTCTCTGTGTTGTCTCTTCAATCCGTTGATAGTATTCTGTTCACGTGTCTCATTGGGGCGGGGATTTACTATCCGGCGATTTTCTATTCATTGGATGACGGGCTCACTTGGAATGGTACCCGAGGGTCTAATCCTGGCGGTCTTTCGGGGACATTTGTACGCAGCTACGCTCGTGGGTCATCAACGGTGTTCGCGGGCATGGAAGGATTTGGAGTTCTCACATCACCGGACAATGGCAAGTCGTGGATTGTCTCTGATTCCGGGCTGAGCCAGCTTGATGTCTATGCTCTCATCGGTTCGCCAACCCGCGTGATTGCCGGAACTGGGGGTGGACCGTTCATCAGCACCGATGACGGAGAGTCGTGGGCGCCGAGAAAAAGCGGGTTCGGCTCAGCGTCGGTTCTGGCGCTTCTCCAAGCTGACCAACTAATCGTGGCGGGCACGAATGGGCAGGGAATCTACCTATCGAAGGATGACGGCACCAACTGGAAAGCTGCAAACGATGGTTTGAATTCGACGACAGTCCAGTCCCTTGCTGCCGATCCGACATTTGTTTACGCCGGGACAAGAAGTGGGGGAGTTGTTCGGAGGAGGATCGATGAACTCAGCGGGTCATTGGCTGTGGAATCGGGTCGCGCCGTGCCTCTCGACTTCCGACTCGAACAGAATTATCCCAACCCGTTTAATCCGAGCACGACCATTCGATATACGATTGCAGGCGTCAGCGTCGTTCGTCTCGTCGTCTACGACGTTCTTGGTCGCAAAGTGTCTGAGCTTGTCAATGACAGGCAGGCACCCGGGATTCATCAGGTCAGATTCGATGGCGGGAACGTCTCAAGCGGCTTGTATTTTTATCGGCTGGTCGTGGGAACGTACTCAGCAACGAAGGCGATGTTGCTCCTTCGATGAGTTGTCAGTCTCCTCCCCGCGATTCCACCCATATCATTTCATGAGGATCATCGATCGCGTTGCAGTGAATTTGCCTGCCGTCAGTCGATACAGGTATACCCCGCTCGCCAGGTTCGTTCCATCAAAGGGAAACGCATATTTCCCAGCGGGGTATCTGCCATTGGCGAGGGTTGCTACCTTGCGACCGAGGATGTCGAATACTTCCAGCCGAACATCACTGTTCACTGTCCACTGACCGCTGACAACTGTTTTCGGATTGAACGGATTCGGAAAGTTCTGCCACAATAGAGTCTCGGATGGCAGTCGTTCGCCGTCGTGCACCCCGACGATCGTCGAAAGCAGATCCGGGATGGAGCAGCGACTCAATCCCGCGAGGGAGCCGGCTGCATAAAGGTCGTGACCGTCGGTATAAAGCAGGTGTATTGCTGGCGGACCGCCGGCAAGACCGGTCGCGTGCCACCGCTTGCCGTGATCGGTCGAGAGAAACACGCCTCCTCCCATGGTACCTGCGAAAGCGACATTGCCGGTGATCGCCAGGGTCGAAACCTGTAACGATCCGAGACCGTCGTTTCGCGAAACCCAGTTGATGCCGGCATCTTCAGACACGAAAATTCCGGAGGCGGTTGTGGCGACGAATAACGAATCTTCGGTTGCGACGGCAGTCACAGTAAGATCCTGAAGTCCGGAATTTGATTGAACCCAGTGTTTCCCGCTGTCCGTCGATCGAAGGATCCCAAAACCGAGTGTCCCCGCAATCGCGACGTTCTGCCCGAACCCGAAGGAAATCGCCTGCGTTCCATTAATGCCGGGGGCAGAACCGAATCCGAAATTCCAGATTTGATCCACGTCGTTACAATAATAGATTCCCCGTTTGCCGGACGCTGCCAGCGTGGTGGTACCGGCAATGCCGATTGCATTGACGCCGAACCCGTTGAGCCCGCTCCCCCCGATCGACCAGCCACTATCGGCAACGTTGCGATGAAAGATCGCGCCTCCGGTGGTTCCGACGAGGACGGTTGTTGCCAGTGTCGCCATCGCCGTCACTTCGTTGTTGGAGAGATGTTGGTTGCTTCTCGACCAGGTTGACCCCTTGTCTTGCGAGGCGAAGACGCCGCTATGGTTCATTCCGAGATAGAGTGTCCCGCCGGCAATGGCCAGACCCGTCGCTTCGCTGTTCGGAAGGCCTGCGCCGCGTGTGCTCCAATTGCTTCCTCCATCAGTCGACACCCGAAGCCCCTCGCCCATGGCGGCAAATATCACAGTGTCGACGGGAACGAGCGCGCCGACAATATTGCTCGATTGCGGCGCGGCGGCATGGAACCAGGATGCTCCTGAGTCGGCGGAGAGAAAGAGGCCTCCCTGGGTCGTGCCGGCAATGAGATTGACCTGAGTGTGTTGAAGGGTGGCGACGGTCGTCAGGCACGAAACATTTAGATCCGCCAGCCCGAAGTTTGCTGCAGCCCACGAAGCGCCATCATCGGTTGAAACATACACGCCGCTGCCGGGGATCCCTGTGAAGATCCTCCGTCCGACGGAAGAGATTGCCACGACGCTCCCGTTCGCGGGGAGCCCGACACTTGACGCCGCCCAGTTCTTTCCACCATCCGTGGTACGATAGAGGCCGTTCGTCGTCCCCGCGAACACCATTGCCCCGGATCGGAAAAACGTGTTCACGGTCAGAAAGCCGAGGCCTTTCCCCAACGGAAGCCAGCTCTGACCTCCGTTGTTGGAAAAAAAAGCTCCGTAGTCTACGGGGCCGGCAAGGAGGGTATCGCCGATCGCCGTCACACAACGAATGTTATTGCTGATGAGCAATGTGTTTGCGGCGGCCCACGAGATCCCGTTGTCCGAGGTCACGAAAATTCCGGCATCGGCGGTGGATGCATACACCCCCGATGGCGTGCTGGTCATCGAGGTTATCTCGAGACTGGTCAAGCCACTTCTCGATTGATAGAAACTTGTCCCCTGGTCCGACGATGTATATACGCCGCCGCCGTGCGTCCCCACGTACACTATCCCGGAGGACTGAACAATCGAGGAGAACAGGGGCGGGGGGCTTACCACGATCCATTGGCTCCACGCGACGCACGTGCAGTAGAGGAGAAAAGCGGGAGGAGCGGCGAAGAATGCGAGACGTCTCATGTCCGGCCAGACATGTGGATGGTCAATGCCTGATGGGGTACGTCATCGTCACAGTCAGGCTATTCCCAAAGACGCCTAAACCGTTCGGAATGTTGGTAAAATCAGGCTGGTCGAGACGGATACTGGACTTGTCGACAGGTCCGTTGTTCACATAGTAGTAATTGTAGAGGGCATCGTCAATTTGGGTGAGAACGAAAACCGCCTGGAGCCAGATCACCGGCGCATCAGGATACTTCTTTGTTGCCTCCGTACGCACCAGGGAATACTGTGCAGGATCAAACTGCATGGAGATGGCCTTCTGCGACAATGCGAACGATTTCACGAGAGCGAGGGAAGGATACACTTTGGAGACGATCCCGTTGTTGTCGAACGATGAGGATTGCGGGATTTCATCATGGTGGAACTCCCACCCCCCGTCCACGTAGGCATAGTAATCGACATAAAAATGAAGCACCGCGGCGCCGCTGAAACTTCTGAACAGGACCTTGAGCGTAATGGGGCCGGTGCCCGTGCTGTCGACGATGTGCGGGCTTGTCAACGAGGCGGTCGGTGGGGAGAGGGTCGTCGTGCTCACCGAAGTCCTCAACCCGTCGAAAGTCCCCACAGTGAGCGTATACGTTGTCCCGGGGTTGATGAACAGGCGGGGAGCGATGAAGACATTCATTTGGGTGGCGACGCCCGCTGGGTCGAGAATCGAAACAGTCGAGTCTCTGAAGAATGTGGTCCCGCTGTTGGAGGAAAGGATGACAAAGGCATCGTGAACGGCCGGCCCCGGAGGGGTCTCGTAGGTTGTTCCCACACGAACATATTGTGTGGAAGAAGTGGCATCCAGAATACTGTAGACGACGAGTTTGTTGCTGACGGGTCCGTCCGGTTCGAACGGCTGATTGCATGATGTGACAGCCAAGGCAAGAAGCACGAGAAAGAGTATGTGGGGTACTTTGCGCATGGTCAGAACTCTATCGACAGTGATGCCGTCGGGAAAAATGGGATCATGTAGTCGGTCTTCCCCGTCGTGCGATCGTAATAGAGGATATTCTTCTGGTCGTACAGATTGATGACACTGAGACCCAGCGTGCTGCGGAACATGCCAAACGAAGTCGCATACGTCAGACTTGCATCTAGACGGTGATATGCGGGAAGACGCGCCGCATTTTTTGTCCCGAGGGTTTTCGAAGGCGTTCCTTCTCCTGCGGGGAACGGATCGGTTCCGATGCCGGACAGTGAGAGACGATCGTAAAACCCGGCGTTTTGTGTGAACGGATAACCGCTGCCGTAGTCCCATCGCAACGAAAAATCAAGACCTTGCATGAGATGGAGGGTCGTCACCGCTTTCACGGTGTGTCGTCGGTCGTATCGCGGAGCGTAGGTAATATCATTGGCACTGACAGTCACGTAGGAAAGGGTGTAACTTGCATAGACGTCGAGCAACGGAGACGTGTACCGGGTCAGGAATTCGGTCCCGTAGGCGCGACCTGTTCCATTGATGTAATCGGGGTCCGACGGGTAGACTTTCGCAGCATTGTAGAGCGTCAATGAGCGATACGACTTCAAATACGTCTGAAGACTGAGCGCCAGGGACGGGAGGACATTCCCTTCGATGCCCAGGACGTAATGATGTGCTTCTTCGGGACGGAGCTCGCTTGGAAGGATGATCCATGCGTCAAAGAGCGAAATCAGATCGTCTTCGTTACTCACGGTGATGAGATTCTGGGTGAATACCCCGTAGGACGCTTTGGCGATCCAGTTGCCCCCCAATCCATAGGAGAGCGTTATCCTGGGCTGGAGTCCCTGGCGAACGGGACCGCCGTTCAGCAACAGGAGAAGGTCGGAATGAATTCCGGCGTCAATACCAATCGGTCCAATCGATCCCTGAAATCGGAACCAGGCAAACCATTCGACATCGGTGTCTTTGATCTGGTTTGGAAAAATGCCGTTGGTGTAGAGCGAATCATTGACCGACGGGAAGTTGACTTCGAACCCTTCAAAGAACTTGTTCTGATTGTCGAGAAACGAAGTTAGCTCGACGTTGAGTCCAAGTTCGTCGAGCATGGAAGATGCCGGGGTCACGGAGGAGGCAACTTTCGGCGTCCGCGTGATTTTCGAGTACGAATAGGAGAGCGACGCGTCAAAATATGTCCTGTCGTCGGCAAGTCCGGAAAGAACGGCCGACATCGCAGCATTGCGCCACGAGTGATCAGGCTGGACGGGATCTTCAGGAGTAACATCGTCACCGCTGACATACGCCCGAACGCCGATTCTCCCGGTGGGGGTTCCGACCGTTCCTTTCGCGAACACGTCGTAAAATTTCGTGGGGGCCGGGTTGGGGATCAGCCTGTTAATGCTGTTGCTGAAAAGCGACGAACGCCCGCTCACGAGCCAGCTATTGTCGTCAGAAAAGGGGCCGTCGACCTCGAGCTTGCCTGACAAGAAATTGATGTTCGCATTTCCAGAAACCCTCGAGAGGTTTCCCTCTTTTGTCGTGACGTTCACAACGGAAGAGAGGCGATCACCATAGCCGGCGGGAAACGCTCCCGTGTAAATTTCGGCGGCTTTCACGATATCGGGATCCAGTATGCTGAACAATCCGAAGGCATGGAACGGATTGTAGATTTTCATCCCGTCAAGAAGGATCAGATTCTGGTCTCCCGCGCCTCCCCGCACAAAGAATTTGGCGCTGACATCGGATGTCGATGTGATGCCCGGCAGCATTTGAATCGATCGCAGCAAATCGTTTTGGGCCACCGCGGGGATGGTCTGCAGCTCCGCCGGCGTCATGACATGGACGCTCGCGCCTTTTTCCGCCAGGGAAGAGATCCCTTCGGATTGCACGACAACTTCCCCGGTCTGGATGACTCGAGCGCCGAGTTTGACATTGAGCGTGACGGCTTCTCCTCCCGCGATGTGGAGACGTAGGGTTCGCCGTTGGTACCCTACTGCGCTTACGATGAGTTCGTACTCACCCGGATTGACGCTGGTAATGATATAGAAGCCGTTATCATTCGTGGTCGCCCCGCGTGATGTTCCCTTAAGCTGGAGATTGACGCCGGGCAATCTGTCGCCGTTTGCACTGTCAGCCACCACCCCCCGGATGTCCACTGCGGCAGGACGCTCCTGTGACGGGACGGTTCCCGTCTGTGCCTGAAGAAACGGACTTGAAGCCAGGAGCATGCCGCCGATGAGGGAAGTAACGAGAGAAAACTTCACGGGGTTTTGAGGTCGAAGGAGTCGGGAATGACGGCGTGCAGATCCGTCGTATACCAAAAGAAATAGAAAAAATCAACGAAATGCAATGCAGACGGAAGGCTGGGTCTCTTGGATTCGCATGACCCTGTTGAGAACATCGAAGGCAAGACAGGAGTGAAGAGGGCCTTCGCACTCTATTGCGTTTTGCCTGAAGAATCCTCATGATTAAACCCGAGTCGAATCTTCTGCGTCGAACAATCCAGACCGTCCACCCATCTCTGATCGGACAAGGTAACCCGGATGCTCAAGACCGTTTTCTTTCGATCCTCTCTCTTTGTGTCGTTGATCGCAGGTGCGCTCGCAGGCTGCTCGTCAGCAATGGAAATGTCGAGTGATAGCGTGTCGCCGACTCTGCAGGTCGATGGGAAGGCAAACGACTGGGAAGGGAAGCTCTACATCTTCAAAGACAAAGGACTTCTTGTCGGCGTACAGGACGACAGCGCAGATGTCTACGTCTGTCTGGAGGGACTCGACCCGGCGACCTCCCGCGGGATGATGCGCGGAGGAGTCACAGTCTGGTTTGACCCCGGATCGGGCGACTCGAACCTGTTGGGGATACACTACGGCGGAAGACGAGTCTCTCCGGTTGAAGGCAATGAAGAAGAACTGTTTCATCCGCTTGCGCCGAGCGAAATTGAGGTTCTCCACAAAGGGAACGTCGTTGCCATGAAGATCCCTGCCATGAGCTCCGAGCGGGAATACGGATTGCAGGTTGCCCTGAGGGATTCGGGCGGGGGGGCGGTGTTTGAGCTGAAGATGCCTCGGCGACTCGGCGAAAGGAGTTTCGGGCTTTCGAGGGTGGTGGGAAAGCGCCTCGCCATGGATATTGAAACAGCAAAAGGTCGAACTGACCGGTCGGGTGCCAGGCCCGAAGGGACTTCCGGCGAGTTTGGTGGTGGAGAAGGGAGACGCGAGGGGGGCATGAGGGGAGGGCGACGTGGAGGCATGGGTGGGGAGGGTGAAGGTGAAGGCGGTCAGGGGGGGACGCGGGGGGGACGACCGGAATCCGTCAGCCTTTCTCTGAACGTCCGGCTGATGACCGAATGAAATATTGACTCCAGCCGGGCACCCGTTCAAACACAATATTGGCCCTTTTTCCCTGAATCGGATAGATCCTCTTCTCATTTTTTTTTATTTATTGTCGTTTCCTGCCACGATTTACATTCGCCGGGTGTTATATAACAAAGGTTCCCCGCACCATTCGAAAGGCACAAGAAATCCTGCGTTGACACTGTCTGATGCACCGGTTACCATACCATCGGGATTCCACTGTGCCGCACTGTTCTGATTCCAAATCTTTCCGCATCCCCTCATATCAGCTCGAAGTTCTTAGATGAAGGAGACACTCATGTCCTCCTCCCCACGGGGGGTCCACCGGACCACTACGCACTTCGCAACACGAATTGGAGTGCTCTGCACAGTCCTGCTTGGAGCACCGATTTCGGGGTCTACGGTATCCGCAGCAATTCCGCTCCCTCACGACACGGTTTCGGCGGATGGAGGGACTGCAACGGTAATCCCGATGTCGCTTTCTGACCTGGGCGCCCCTGATTCCGCGCTGTCTTTTTCTTCCATTGGAAGTCTGCAAAACGAGCCGACATCGTCGATGCCGCTGGCCCTCGAGCCTCGGGCAACCAGCCAGGATACATCGATGGTGAAGCTTCCGCCGCCCCATTTGCTGCCCCCCTCGCTCAGTCCCGTTGAGCATATCCTGTGGGGTGAGAGTGGATTCATGCGGACCACCGGAATCGCACCGTACACGGTCAGCGCCCGGAAGAGCGAACTCGTGGTGCGAAGAGGAATGCTGACGATCCATCAGATCGGAGGGTTCGTCACCCTGGGTCTGCTCGTCCCCACCATGATCTATGGCCAGCGGAATCTTCAGAATTGGAATGACGCCGTGCTGGCCAACAAGCCGTTCGACCGGCAGCTCAACCGCACGCACGTGATGTGGGCCAACTTCGCATTCATCTCCTACGTGGCGACAGCAGCACTTGCAGTGCTTTCGCCTCCACCCTTGATACGGCGAAATGAGGGAAGCACGATTACGACCCACAAGCTTCTCGCCTGGATCCATTTTGTCGGGATGATGGCCATGCCGATCCTGGGTTCGCTGGCGGCCCATGCGAAAACCGTCGATCAGGCAAATACCCTTCGGACAGTCCACGAGATCGTAGGGTATAGCACGGTTGCGGCGCTTGCCACGGCTATGATCGTCATTACCTTCTGAGGGAGAACTCCATGCAAATCGGGAAATGGAAGAGTGTTTTCACGATCGTGTGCTGTGTCGTTTTTGCGCGCGCAGGCCTCGCGGGACCTCCGGAGCATCTGACTGCGGTAAAGGGCGACTCGTTCCTCAAGTATATTCTGGTTCATCCTCTGCACCATGTCGAAGGCATTTCAAAGGATCTGGTCTGCACGATGGACTATGACGATGCAACGCATACTGTCACGGCGGCGTCGTTCGAAGCCGAAGTATCATCCTTCGACAGCGGAAACAGCAGCCGCGATTCGCACGCGATGGAGGTGCTCGACGCGCTTACATTTCCTGTCGTTTCGTTCAAGAGCAGCAGCATCGACGCATCCGGGCAGAATCTGGAAGTAAAGGGGGACCTGACGTTTCACGGGCAGACAAAACCGATATCGTTTCCCGCGACGCTGACATCAGAGGGTGGCAAGCTGTCTGTTGCCGGGGGTGCTGCGGTCAGCCTGACGGCCTACGGTATCGAACGTCCCTCTCTCCTGCTCATCCCGGTCAACGACACGCTGCATATCGCGTTCACGATGGTGTTCAATGCGCCAGGGCATTAGCACAACCGGAATACTTCACGATCTCAAGGGGAAGGCCATGGACACGAGTCTGCAAACACGGAGGGAGTTTTTTGTGCGCGCTGCGCAAACGGGGGCGGTAATTGCGTTCAGTGGAGTGCTGAGTTCGATTGTCTCCGCATGTGCCGGGAGCGGAAACAATCCCGGCAATGTGCCGACGCTGCCGACGATCAAAGCTACAGTGGCGAACAACACCATCACCGTTTCCACCGCTTCCGGTTCACCGATCGCCGGCGTTGGGAGCGCTGCCCTCGTGCAGTACAGCAACGGCTACCTCCTGGTCGCGCACACGGGGACGGATACGTACTCAGTGATCAGTGCGATTTGCACTCACCAGGGGTGCATTGTCGACGGGTTCAGTGGGGGGATCTATACGTGTCCGTGCCATGGGGCGGAATATGACACGAATGGCAACGTGATCCATGGGCCGGCAACGGCGTCCCTTCAGCGCTTTGCCTCGCAATATGCAAACAACCAACTGGTCATTACCGTCTAACGTTTCCCTGTAGGCAAGGGCTCGCTGTCAGACCGTGATTGACGACTTCCTGGTGGGAGGAGTCCCGGCGCGGCGAGCCCTTTTCCTTTTTTCAGGCCTGCCTCTTGCACTCCTTCCCTCTCTCTGACTACATTGTGCCGTCATCATCCACAGAGGGAGAGCGCCTATGCCTCGTTTCCCTGTTCAAGCACTCCTGGTTCTCCTGGGGTCGATCCTTCTTGCATCGTGCGAACGACAGGGTGCCCCTGCCGATGCGCCGAATGTCTATCCTGAGCAAAATGGTTTTGTCGACGCCAACGGCGTTCTGATCTACTATTCCATCGTGGGGCATGGAGACCCTCTCTTGATCCTCCATGGTGGGCCTGGCGCGTCACACGACTATTTTCTCCCGTATCTGCTTCCCCTTGCACGTTCGCATCGCCTCGTTTTTGTTGACGAGCGTGGATCGGGGCGGTCGGAGAAGCTTGAAAATCCTTCCGGCTATACCAACGACGCCATGGTGGAAGACATCGAGGCCGTCCGTGTGACGCTCGGCTTGGGGAAGGTGGATATGCTTGGCCATTCCTGCGGGGGCGTCCTTGCACAGGCGTATGCGTTGAAATACCAGGAGAACCTCCGACACCTTGTGTTGTGCAGCACGTTTCAAAGCACGTCCAAGATGAACAAGGTTCTCTCCACGATAAAGGAGAAGATGCCGAACGAACTTCGTGAACGGATCGATGCGATGGAGACTGCCGGGCTGTTCGGGAAGGGGAAGGACTATGAGCATAATCGCTATCCCGCGGCTTACATGATCGCTGCGTGGGGGGAAGGATACTTTCCTTATCTCTACCAGAACCACCCGGATCCGAACTTCAGCCCGGAAGGTAATGGCGTCATGAGCTGGGACCTCTATCGGGAAATGTGGGGCTCTCACGGCGAGTTTGTCATCGACGGTAACCTTTCTTCAGTGGAATTCGATGCGAAACTCCCTTCGCTGAAGGTCCCGACGTTGATCACGGTCGGCGATCATGATGAGTGTGATCCATCGCTCGCCCGTGAGATGCATGCCGAAATCCCCGGCTCGCAACTCGTCATCATTCCGAAAAGCGGCCACATGACGTTTGTCGATCAACCTGCACTGTTCATCCGGACCGTGGACGAATTCCTGCGGACCAAGTGACCGGGCGGGATTGCGGTCCATTTGCATTGGAGGACCTTATGCAGCGTTCCTGGATGTTCCCCCTGCTGCTGGCGATTCCTGTGATGATGGGTGTGCATTGTGGCAAACCGGAAAAGCCAGTGGCGGACGCCGGTGCTCCGGAATTGCGGTTCAAGACTGCGGTTTGTATGGACAACGAAGGGACAGGCATCGAGGCCTTTCGGCTGTTGATACCGTCGGACTGGTCGTTTTCGGGGTACATCCGATGGAACATCGAGAATCCTGGCATGCCCGCCGTTGGAGGGATGAAGACTGCGAGTCCGGACGGCCGGAGGGAATTGAACGTCTTTCCCAATCAATCGTTCTTCTGGACGGACAATCGATTAACGCAATCATTGTTCCCTCCGGGTTCGCATTATTTCGGGGCCGAAGTACGCCCCTTGATGCGTGTGGGGGCAATGCTGCGAACCATCGCCCTCCCGAGGTTCCGACACGGTGCACAAAAGCTCCATGTCATCAGGGAAGAGGCGTTGCCTGAACTTGTGCGTGCAGCGGGAGCTCAAGTCCAGGCGGCTCCGGGAGGGGGGAGCAGTGCGGAGGGAGGGAAGGTGCGCATCGAGTACCGCGCCGCGAATCGTGCGGTGGAAGAGGATTTCTATGGCCTCGTCAAGAGTTATGGCATCCCGATTCAGACAATGACGGGGCGATCGACCAATACGATGTGGACCGCCGAATTTCTCTTTGCTGTCAGAGCAGACAAAGGGACGCTTGATTCCTCGGGGAATCTGTTTCGCACCATCCTGGGCTCATTCAGAATCAACCCGCAGTGGTACAGCAAGTATGGTCAGGTCGTCGCTGCATTGATCCGTGCGAACATCCAGCGGATCCGCCAGGTCGGAGAGCTGAGCAGGATCATGAGCCAGACGTCGGATCAGATTTCCGACGATATGATGCGTTCGTATGAAGATCGGCAGGCGGTGTATGACCGACTTGCAGACGACTTCTGCCACCACATCAGAAGTGTTGACGCATACTATGACCCTCTGCAAGGGCGCGAGGTCGAACTTCCGGCGGGATATCGGCAGGCTTGGACCAACAATCTCGGTGAGTATGTGGTCAGCGAGCAGGAAGATTTCAATCCGAACGTCGGTTCGAACCTGCACTGGGAACGGATGGAGCAGAAGTGAGTCTGAAGAGACCCTCGGGGACAGATCCCCTGAGACCCGCCTCGTAGGAACGCGGATCCACCTTCGCAAGCCCGCGAACCATTTGCGGCGTCAACAATGGGTAGCGGCGCATCGATTCGAGCGCGTCCGCGATAACGTCCATGGCGTCGTCATCAGAGGTCCACGCGCCGAAGCGCCTCTTGGTAATCCGCAACGGACGAGTGTACGATCGCATCGTCTTCTCTCCCGCGACATTGTAGTATTGCTCGAAATAAGAGATCACGAGTTCTCTCAGTGTCCTATGGATTGGTTCACGATAGCGTAATCCCACGAAATTCGATTTTCCTACCGCCCCCCACGCCCCGTGCGCCCGAAAGGGCGCAATCAGGTGTTCGTCATCCCGCGAGTTCGGAAACATGTTGATGATCATCGGAGGATGTCCGAGGGAACTCAACAGCGCAGCTCCCAGGACCGCACCGTCATAACAGTGGGCCTTCCCATCGCGAAGTGCCCGATGGGGTGAACGGTACCACGGATCAGAGCTGTAGGTGAGCCCATCGAGCACCGCCTGAACATCGGTCGGGGCGGAGAGTCGTCCGAGGATCTTCCGCTCTCGTGCGTCCAGATTGACAAAATGGCTGCGGCGTTGATTCGCTTGCATAGGCATCCAGGAGGAAGAGTTAGCCGAGAAATGATGATTGGCGAGGTATTGTATTAAACATGTTCTCACGAAATTGAGAAGAGCAATCTTAATCGCTGGAAAAAAAGAAAGAGATCCTGAAGAATCAAGGCACAATACCTGATAATTGCAATTGGCATGAAAGCTGCCAATAAGAAATGTAGGTTCCCATGCCCAACCACAACGAAGTACCTCGAGATCCGGACTTTCCCATTTACTCCATCGGGAGTGTCGCGCGCAGACTCGGTGTTTCTGTCCAGACACTGCGGCTGTACGAGTCGGAAGGACTAATCCTCTCGCGAAAGTCAAACGGCGGACAGCGCCGGTACTCCGAATTGGATATCCTTCGCCTGGAGTGCATCCGCGAAGCGATTGTTCATGAGAAGATGAGCATTGCTGGAATCCGCCGTATGCAGGCACTCGCGCCCTGCTGGTCGATCATTCATTGTTCGGAAGAACAAAAGAACCGGTGCCCTGCGTATCGCGAGCATGATGGAGGGTGCTGGACCTACACCCATGATGGGAACGCCTGTTCACAAAGAGACTGCCGCGCATGCGAAGTCTACCGGCTCTCCACGACCTGTTCCGGGATTAAAGATATCATCTCGAAAGTCACCGGAATACAACTTGAAGACATAGTCACAAAGGAAAACCTCTCAAGAGCATGAAACGCATCGTCCTCAGCCTTTTCGTCATCATTGCAATCGCCGCCGCCATTCTTGTGGCCCTGCAAAAGAAGGAGAAGGAAATCTCGCCCACGGAGGCCTTACGGGAGAAGTACGCACACAAAACATCTCCGTCCGTCGACCACACGAAGTTTCCCCAGCTCCAGCGCAAATTCACGCACCCCCAGGAGGTCACGAAGGCCTGCATCGGCTGTCACAATGGCCGTCATACCGAAGTGATGCGCTCCTCGCACTGGAACTGGGAGCGGGAGGAGTATATCCCGGGGAGGGGCATACGGTACGTCGGGAAGAAGAACATCCTGAACAATTTCTGCATCGGCACGGCCGGATCTCACCAGAGCTGCAACAAATGTCACATCGGCTATGGATGGGGAGACACCGGCTCATTTGATTTCGCCGATTCGCTGAACGTCGACTGCCTTGCCTGCCACGACAACAGCAACACGTACGTGAAAGGCTCAGGGATGGCAGGCTATCCCGATTCCTCCGTCAACCTCACGTATGTTGCACAGCATGTCGGAGAGCCTGGCCGTGCGACCTGTGGGACCTGCCACTTCTTTGGCGGAGGTGGCAACAATGTAAAACATGGCGACCTGGAAAAGGCCCTTTTCGACGCGCCGCGATCGGTGGACGTCCATATGGGGACGGATGGAGAAGACATGCAATGCACGGCGTGTCACACGGCCGAAAAACACCAGATGAAAGGGAAGTCGTATTCGCTGTCATCGATGAACAGGAATCGTGTCATGTGCGAAGATTGCCACGGCGCCATGCCGCACAACGATGACATCCTCAATGAGCACACCTACAAAGTTGCCTGCCAGACATGCCATATCCCCATCTACGCCAAAGTCAACAAAACGAAGTTGTTCTGGGATTGGTCCACGGCAGGCCGATTGAAAAACGGCGAACCGTACGAAGAGAAGGATTCGTCGGGCGACGACAGTTATATGTCGATCAAAGGATCATTCGTCTGGGGGAAGAACCTCCGGCCGGACTACGTCTGGTCCAACGGCACGGCGTCCCACTACCTGCTGGGGGACACCGTCACAACCGTGCCTGTCCATCTCAACGAACTCCACGGCGACTATCGGGATCCTGACGCGAAGATCATTCCGGTCAAGATCCACCGTGCGAAACAGCCTTTCGATATGGCCTACCGATGGATTATCCAGCCGAAGCTCTACGCCGAGAAGAAGGGGGAAGGAGGCTTCTGGCAGGATTTTGATTGGGACAAAGCATCGCGTGAGGGGATGGCCATCGTCGGAAAGCCGTATAGCGGGAAGGTGGGATTTATCGAGACCGACATGGTCTGGCCGGTGAACCATATGGTTTCGCCGAAGTCTCAGACGGTGACATGCATCGAATGCCATACGCGGAAGAATTCCCGGTTGGCGGGACTCAAGGACTTTTATCTTCCCGGCCGCGACTACAACGCAGCAGTCGATGGCATCGGAATGGTTGCGATCCTTCTGGCGCTTGCCGGGGTGTTGGCGCACGGGACGCTGCGCACGATCATTCGTTCGAGGGTGAAAGGGGGCACGCATTCATGAAACGAACATATGTGTACCGGGCGTTTGAACGATTCTGGCATTGGACGCAAGCGCTGTGCATTCTGTTTCTCGCGTTGACGGGCTTCGAGATTCACGGGTCCGTGACGTTCTTCGGGTATGATCAGGCGGTGCGGTATCACAATCTCGCGGCAATGGCATTTCTTACCCTCATCATCTTTGCCATCTTCTGGCACCTGACAACAGGGGAATGGAGGCAATACCTGCCGACCGTAAGGAATCTTCGGGCGCAGGCGGAGTTTTATCTTTTCGGGATTTTCCGGAATGCGCCGCACCCCACCAGGAAGAGCGTGATCAGCAAACTGAACCCGCTCCAACGGCTGGTCTATCTGGCGCTGAAGATTGTCGTCTTCCCCGGGATGGTTTTCTCCGGACTCCTGTTCATGTTTTATCGGTATCCCCAACGCCACGAAGTTGCCGGACTGAACATCGACGGACTGCAGGCGATCGCATTGCTCCATACGGCGGGCGCATTCTTTCTCGTCGCGTTTTTGATCGTTCATCTTTATCTGATCACAACCGGGGAGACGGTCACGTCGAACCTGCACGCAATGATCACCGGCTATGAGGACCTTGCAGACGGAACCGCACCATCGGCTTCCGAGAGGTCTGAGAAAGGGGAACGCGCATGACACCGAAGTACATGAATCCCTATTTGGCCGGCATACTGCTGGGTCTGGTGCTGCTTGTTACGATTTTCGTGACAGGGCGGGGTCTGGGGGCAAGCGGAGCATTGAAGAGTGTGGTGGTGGAATCCGTGAGCGCTGTTGCACCTTCGCATCTTGCAGGGTCGGGCTTTTACAAAGACTATACGGCGGAACACTCGGGTAGCCCCATGAAGCAATGGCTCGTCTTCGAAGTGGCCGGTGTTGCGATCGGGGCTTTTCTGTCGGGGACGGCGTCCCGGCGATTGCACTGGGTCACGGAAAAGGGCCCCCGGATAGGCGGGGCGACAAGAATTGCCGCCGCCGTTCTCGGAGGTGCACTCTTCGGCGCCGGAGCACAATTCGCCCGGGGCTGTACGAGCGGTGCGGCGCTGAGCGGGATGGGTGTTCTCGCTACGGGCGGATTTCTGACGATGGTGGCAATCTTTGGAACCGGGTATGCCGTGGCATTCCTCTTTCGAAAACTCTGGGTTTAAGGAGAACGTCCAATGGGACCATTTGTGCCCGATATTATTACCGACGAACTGAACCTCGTGGTCGCGTTGTTCATCGGCATCGCTTTCGGCATCGTCCTCGAGCAGGCGGGGTTCTCTTCGTCCAGAAGACTTGCCGGTGTCTTCTACGGCTACGATTTTACCGTGCTCCGCGTCTTCTTCACTGCGGGGATCACCGCGGCCCTCGGTGTGGTCCTTCTCGGATTCTTCGGCTGGCTGGATCTCGATGCGATCTTCATCAATCCGACGTTTCTTGGTCCCGCGATTGTCGGCGGGGTTATTATGGGCGTGGGCTTTGTCATCGGGGGGTATTGTCCCGGGACGAGTGTGTGCGCTGCGGCGATCGGGAAAAAGGATGCGCTTGCGTTTGTGTTCGGAGGCATCCTGGGAGTGTTCGTTTTCGGCGAGCTCTACCCGTTGTATGACGTGTTCTACACCAGCGGCAATTTCGGCCCGCTCCGGGTGTTCTCCACCCTGGGAATCTCGCAGGGTGTATTCCTCGCGGGTCTGATCGTTGTCGCGGTGAGTGCATTTGCGATAACAACGAAAATTGAGCGGAAGATAAATCCCGCCTCGGAAGCCAACAGTCGCACGTGGCGCACGCGTCGTCATCTCGTTGCCGCGGCGGCGCTTCTCGTTGTTGGTGCCATCGTGCTCTTCCTCCCGGACCGCAAGTCGTTCCTCAAGGAGGAGGCGCTGTCACAGGAATTCAGGCAGGCACATCCGATTCATGAAATGACCGCGGATGAACTTGCCTTCAGGATTCTGGACAAGGATCCCAGAATGGTCATTCTGGACATTCGGGGCGCGGAAGAGTACAGGAAGCTCGCCCTCCCGGGATCGGTGAACCTCACCATGGACGGTCTGTTCGGAAAGGACAATGCCTCGGTTCTCTCCTTGCGCCATAAGGAACGGGTGTTTGTGGACTACGATGGCAGTGTTGCGGACTCGGCCGCATTGCTCGCGACGCGATTAGGCTATGAGAACATCCGCGTGCTACAGGGAGGAATCGCCGCATTGGAATTGAACATTCTGCATTTCAAACAACCCGATGGGGCGCCCGCTCCGGATCTCGTCGATACCTACCGGTTCCGCACCAAAGCGAGCCTCTTGTTGGCGAGAATGATTGAGGAGAACAAGAGTGCGGCAAACCGGCCGAAAGCGGTGGTGAAGAAGATCCAGGGTGGGTGTTGACTGGGAATCGACCGGAGAAACACGAATCCTGTTAAACCGGAATGATGGGGGAGTGTCTAATCTCTGTCCCATGTATTAAGGAGAGCCAGCCATGCACCAGACCATACGCCGTATTGCGATCCTTCTTGGAATCGCCGTCATAGCCGTTTCTTTGGGATTCGCCCAGGGAATGAGAAGAATGACCGCCGAGCAACGAGTGGATACTCTTGCGAAGCAACTGTCGCTTTCTGATGCACAAAAAACACAGGTCCTCGCAGTGTTTAAAGACGCGGATACGTTCCGGCAGAAGGCCTTCCAGGACCACCAGGGAGACCGGGATGCAATGCGCGCGGCAATGGACAGCAGCAGGACGATGACCAGCACGAAACTCAAGACGATCTTGACCGAGGAGCAGTACGGCAAGTATCAGAAGATCATGGAGCAGATGCCGATGCGCAGGAGAGGGATGAATCAATAGTCCTGATGGGACTCCGGAGGAACAGGAAAATCCCGGGAAACCGTTGCCGGACGGTTTACCGGGATTTGTCGTTTCCCATCGCATCAAACAGGAACCGCAACCATTGCGTGAAGAAGTCGAGGCAGTTCGTTCTCCATCGGTTCAGCGGGTTCTGGAGATCATAGTTTGTCGGGGCGGCGACATCAGTCCGGCCGCGTTTCTGGTCGCGCCAGTATTCCGTGGCAATTCGCTCGGCCTCATATTCCGGATGTCCGAGATGCATCAGGTACTTGCGGTCGCTGCTCTCGAATATCACATACCCTGCGCCCTCCGCATGAGCGAGTAGGCGTACCGTCCCATCCCGCGTCGCTTTTTCAAGAACCGCGTCGTCAATGCCGGAGTGCCTGCTCTGCGGACACGCGAAGGCATCATCGAAGTCCCCGGTGATCGGGTGCGCTCGATCGAGATTGTTTGCTTCGTAGACGCCGAAAATCTTCATCGGGTACGATGTCTTCTCGATGCCGAGGATCTTCGCGAGGGCAAGTCCTCCCCAGCATATTCCCAGTGTCGAATGAACGTGCTTTCGCGCATAGAGAAGGATTTCTGAAAGTTCATTCCAATAGGTGACCTCTTCATACGGGAGTTGTTCGATCGGGGCGCCGGTCAGAATCAGCCCATCCAGCGGACGTCGGGCATTCGCTTCGTCGAACGACGTGTAATAGCGATCGAGATGGGCGGTGTCGCTGCTCTTGTACGAGTGGGCCGAGAGGCGGATCCAGACAGGTTCAACCTGGATAATCGTTTTCGCAAGAGGGTAGAGCAGATGATACTCGTACCGCTCCGCCTGCGGCATCACGTTAATGATCCCGACGCGAAGCGGACGGATGTCGGCTCGCAGCGCCTGCTCCTCGGAAAGGAGCGACACTTTCCGGTTGTGCAGAGGATAGTCTGTGGGAAGAATCACCGCCATGGTCGGACTCCCATCAAGGTGAGGCGAGTGTCTACAGGCAGAACGAAAAAACCCTGCCATGGCAAAATAGCAGGGTACGTAACGGGTGAATGCTATTTAGCCAGTTGTTTTCCGTCGCTGCAAGTGGCGTAAATCACGACGTATCACAGATCGAAATATACAAGCTGTGCAGGCGGAATGCAAATCGGAGGCATCGCCGCAGATTCCGATTGATCCTTGCGCGCTCTCTTTGAAGGTCGTCTCGTTGATTTGCGTTTCTCCGTCCCTATCGGCACATTTCTTAATCTCTCCAGTTGGGAGCAATGACGAATGCGCGCCTTTATTCTTTTCACCATCCTCGTTTCCATTCCCCTTAGCGCTTCATCGCAATTCCGGATGGGGTGGTTCAGGCAAGCGGATGCGGTTCGCAATCCGGTTGCGCACCAAGGCCCTATCGAATCCGCGTCGGCAACGCAACATTGGAGCGATGGTCGCTCCGATCATGCTCCATCGGTGATTTCAAAGTCAGGGGCGATCGTCCGCCCTGTCCGAATTGCCGCCCCTGCCCGGACAAATGTCACCGATGTGCCGTTGGGGTCCCTGAATTCGGTGAAGAAGGCGACTCTTGCCTATGATCCCGGGACGGGGAACTTGTTTTCGGTTCTTCTGTATACCGGCAACGGCGCCGTGTCGGGAGTCTCGATGGAGTTCTCCTCCGACGCCGGGTCGACATGGCTCGAAACCGCAAGTATCACCAGCGGTGATTCCATTCCGGATGTCAGCGTGACCAGTGCAATGGGGTTTTTCATTGTTGCGGGGATTTACGACAGCAGCAAAGAGGTGTTGCTTGATCGGTTCTACACTTCTGACGGCTCGCCTTTGGACACCTCGTTTCTGAACCCCCAAGTAGCCTTCCGGTCACAGGGACAGGAACGGTTCTCGGAAGTCGCGATGTCATCCAATCTTTACACATTCAACAACAGGGTGTACTGCGCGGCACTTTCCAACGATGGGCATGTGCGGTTTATTGCCGCGCGTGACACGGGCGCCGCAGACCTTTTCGAGTATGGCAGCAGCGAATTCTCAGGATCTCACGGTATCTCGACGACGTACAACAACAGTCTGCTCCATCAGGCGTTCGCGTATATCTCCTTCATCGACTCATCAGGGGTGCTTTGTGTGGATGCACTGCCAGACACAACGATCGGAGTCGGGGACGTTGGACGGGTCTGGAGGGATGAGGGGCGTTTCTCGACGTCTCAGATTGACGGCACGTCGATTACCGCACTGAATGATTCGGTCCTCGTTGCGTATTCGCCTGCAGCGAATGGTCTGTCGCGCGCGATGGTGTTTGCCGCCACGGATCCGATCACCGGGTCGGTGTGGTCAGCCGAAACAGTCGGCGATACCCTGGCAGGCTCCGATGCGCTGGTGGCGACAATGCAAAGCGGGAATGGCCTGGGGGTACTCTATCGCTATGCTTCAATTCCTGCCCAACTGCGATTCACTTCGCGAGCGAGTCTTGCGGCGCCATGGACATCTCCGCTGGCGGTTTCGGCGATCGAACCCTACGCTGGTGCGGGAGCGATCGCGGACATGGGGAGCGGAACGTACGGATTCGTCAATATCTCGCTCTCTTCTCCTGTGGTGCAGGGGGCATACTTTTCAACGAACACCCTGACGTCAGTCGGCGGTCCGGCCGCGCCGTCCGTCACAGGATTGTTTGCGCTGGCTCAGAACTATCCGAATCCGTTCAATCCAAAGACAGTAATCAGCGGACAGTGGACAGCGGACAGTAATGTGCGGCTGGTGGTGTATGATCTGTTGGGCAGGGAGGTGGCTGTTTTGGCGAACGGCAGATATCCAGCAGGGAGATACTCGTTTACGTTCGACGGAAGGAAACTGGCAAGCGGGGTATACTTCTATCGCTTGACTGCAGGGGCATTTTCCGCGGTTCGCAACATGCTCTTAGTTCGTTGACGGTATTGCACTTTTCTCCACTTGTCTCATAGTCTCGGAGTGTCACAGAGTCCCAACGTCCCCGAGCCCTCTAAAGCTGATTGAACTAAGAATTCTGAATTCTTCGTTCTTAATTCTTAATTCCTCCGGCCCTCCCCATCTCCCTTTCCGTGGGGGGGGGCTTTTCGGCGACGAGAGCGATGGTACCCGTGGGATAAGGCGATGATTTGAACGCGCTGAGTTAGCGAATTGCCTCTCAGTCGAATCGGAGCTACATTAGTGCAATCGCCGCCAGAGAGGCTTGCATGGCACCCGCACCCGTTGATTTTTCCCGTTCGGAATCTCCTGAACCCCATCGGGAACGAACGAAAGCCATCCTCAAAGCACATCCCGAAGTCCGGGCGTTGATGGGGAGAAACCCCTGGTCGTTCGGTCTGATCGTGCTTGTCGTTGCGTTCCAACTGGGAATTGCCCTTCTCCTGTCGTCGGCCCCGTGGTGGCTGGCCCTCATCACAGCCTATGTCATTGGAGCGTTTGCCAATCACAGCCTGTTCGTCCTCATCCACGAATGCGCCCATAACCTCATCTTCAAGAAGAAGTCCTCCAATATCATTGCAGGAATGATCGCCGATCTTCCCAACGTCGTTCCGAGTTCCGTCTCCTTTCGCAGCTACCACTTGAAACACCACTCCTACCAGGGAGTCTACGACCTTGATGCCGATCTTGCGAGCAAGTGGGAAGCGAAACTTATCGGGTCCTCATTTGCCGGAAAAGCGTTGTGGCTGTTGTTCTTCCCTCTCTTTCAAGCTCTCCGTCCACCGCGCCTGAAGGAGATTAAGTTCCTCAACCTGTGGACTCTCGTGAACTGGTGTGTCGTTTTCGGTTTCGACGCAGTGCTCCTGATCTATGCCGGGCCTGTGTCATTCCTGTATGTCGCCGCCTCCTTCGTGTTTTCTATTGGTCTTCACCCGCTGGGCGCCCGCTGGATTCAGGAGCATTACCTTTCCGCCCCTCCGCAGGAAACCTACAGTTATTATGGTCCGCTTAATATCGTCGCGCTGAATGTCGGCTTCCACAATGAACATCACGACCTTCCATCCATTCCGTGGAATCGTCTCCCGTTGTTGAATGCTGAGGCCAGGGAATTCTACTCCGGCCTTGTCTCGCACAAATCGTGGGCAAGACTCCTCTGGAAATTTCTGAGTGACGGCAACCTGTCGTTGTACTCCCGGATGGTACGAGCGAATAGGGGAGAAGTGAGTGTGGCGGATTGAAGGGGAGAGCGCGTGACAGACTGCGAGACAGTTGATGATCAGTCGCTATCAGGTAAAAGCGGTTGCACCTTCTCACCCGCCGCAAAATCCCACAACGTCTTCCTCGTAAGATCCGCCATCCCCAACTCGTAATCGATCAACGCAGCAAGCGTCGTTGTCTTCGCCTGTGTCAGCCGTTGTTGCGCTTGCGCGAGATCATTCCGGGAGATCGTTCCATTGCGGAATCGGGAGAGACTGATGTCGTAACTCTTCTGTGCGACGTCCGTCGTCTTCTCAAGGACGTGCAGACGTGACTCGGCAGCACGGATCCTGTTGACCAGGTCCAGGACCTCCTGTTTCACCTGTTGCCGGACATAGTCCTCCCGCTGTCTCGAGTTCCGGTACTGGATTTCCGCCGATTCAACGCCGAGACTCGCGCTGCCCCAGTCGAAGATGGGGATGGATAACCGCAGGGAGGCTGCCCGAGATGCGTTGGGATTCTGAAACAGGGATACGAACCGCTGGTCGTCCCGATTCAGCCCGTATTGTGCGGTCAGGTCGATCCTGAATCCATTCAGCGAACGGGCCTGGTCCACATCCGCCTCCCGGAGAGTGACATCGCGGGATGCCGAGAGCACTTCCGACCGATAGGTGAGGGCTTGTCCCGTGGCTTGTTCTTCATCGATGATTGCGGGGTGAAATGCGACGTCTTCAGCGACCTCGATCTCATCCGCCGTCGGGATGCCGAGGAGGAGGCGCAAGGCGTTCTTTGCGGCACTGAGTTCCCCGGCAACCGTGAGGGAATCGTTTCTGCTCGTTGCGAGGTCGACTTCCGATTGGAGTGCCTCCACTTCCGGTATCAGTCCAATCCTGCTCTTGCTCAGTGCGGTCTGGTACGACTCTTCGTTTTGACGAACGAGCTCTCCCGTGATCGCGAGCCGGCGGGAAAGCTGGTAGGCGTTGTAGTAACTTTGCGTGATCGCGTAGACCAGGTCCGTCTGTTGCTGCAGAAAATCCGTTTCGGCCTGTTCGAGCGACAGGGAGGCACGGAGGGCGCTGATGCGAAGGAGATTGGGCGTCAGAAGGGGCTGATCGATCTCCACGGCGAAGCTCCCGAAGTAGTCGCGAAGGTCCTGCGTGGAGCCGACCAGGCCGCTGGACTGTTCGCGGCGGAGAACCAGTTCACTCACCCGGATGGTGCCGCCGGTGAACGAAAGCGGCTGACTGATGGTCAGCGCTCCCTGCATGGTTGTCTGTTTGAGATGGAAGAAATCGAATGTCCCCGTGAGCGGATTGAATTGCTGGCTGAGGGATTCCGTGAAATCCGGGGCGGAGACATCCAATGAGACGGAGGTCCATTGCTTCCGGAGCGCCGATTCGGCGGCGCGCTTGGAGGCCAGGTACCGTGCCGTGACGTCGCTCGCGAGAAAACCTTTTGCAAGTCCGCGCTCGACGCTGGTCTTAAGCGTCAAGCGGTGCGTTTCCTGAGCCGAGGCAGGGGATGAGACGATCCATAGCGTGGCGAAGAGAACCACGCAAACGAGCGGTTCCTTATTCATAGCGCAGGGCCTCGATAGGATGCTGCAGTGCGGCTTTGCGGGCGGGATAGTACCCAAAGGCGACACCGACCGCTCCGGAGACGGAAAATGCCAGGAGAATCGAAACGGGGGAAACGACGGTCCGCCATCCCGCATAGAGCGTGATCAGCGCGGTCATTCCAAACCCGACGCAGATCCCGATGAGCCCTCCGGCAACGCTCAGGAAAGCCGCTTCGAAAAGAAACTGCCCGAGGATGTCGGTGAACGTGGCGCCGACAGCCCGCCGGACGCCGATTTCCCGGGTGCGCTCAAGGACGGACGCCAGCATAATGTTCATGATTCCAATCCCTCCGACCAGAAGTGATATTCCGGCGATGGCACCCATTACCACATTGAAGATCTGCTGCGTCTTTTGGCTCTGCGCCACCAGCGTCTCCGGGACCACGATGTCGTAGTCACGGATCCCGAAATGGCGGCGTTCCAGAATGCGACTAATGACCCTGGACGCCTCCTCGAGGTTCGTGCCGTCGACCAGTTTCACGGTCATTTCGTCGAGGATGTTCCGGTTCACGGGTCGACGATCGCTCGAACTGCCGAAAATGATTCCACCCCCGATGAACGTGACACCGCCGCTTCCACCGGAGGTGTAGCGCTCCATCTTGTACTGCGCCGTGGTGATCGGGACATAGACATCGAGATTCAGATTTCGCACTTCCAGATTTTCCATCTTCTTCCCCGGAGGCGTCCTGCGACCCATCACGCCAATCACCTCAAACCACTGATTGTCGATCTTGACCGACTTTCCGATCGGATCGGCGAAGCGAAACAGGGAAGCCCGCGCATCGCTTCCGAGCACGCACACGTTGGCCTGCTCCCGGACATGGGTGGGGGTGAAGAACCTCCCCGATTCGAGGGAGTACCCGAAGACTCCCAGGTATTCCGGCGTCGTGCCGATGACGCGAACTTCTTCCTGGTCGCCCGCCACCTGCGCCACAACGGACTTTTGCCACTGCGGGATTGCATTCCTGACGCCCGGACAGATGGCAAGAATGGCGTCGCCGTCGAGCGTCGTCAGCCCGGGGGAAAAGCTCGCCTTTGCCTGACGCTGCATGGTTGGCTGCTTCACCTCGCGGGTCTTGATAATCACGTTGTTCATCCCCATGAGCCGTATCTGTTCGAGCGCCTCCTGCCGCGCCCCTTCTCCGATGGAAAGCATGGCAATCACCGCAGCGACCCCGAAGATGATCCCCAGCGCTGTCAGGATTGACCGTATTCTGTGCTCGATGAGACCCTGAACGCCGATTCTGACGCTCTCGCCGACCGTCATTGCGCAGTCTCCTTCTTCTGCGCGGAACCCTCGTCTTTGATTGTCGGATCACGCAGCGCGACGCGGTCTCCCGGGTGCAACTCAGCGGTGGAAACGACGACGAAGTCACTGTTCTTTGGGCCGAGTGCGACTTCTGTTTCCTTCGCCCGCGATCCGAGCATCCGGTAGACCAGCGATTTCCCGTCCTTCACAAACACGGATTCGAGCGGAATGAACAGTGTGTCCTGCAATGTCGCCATAACGATTTCGTTGCTTGTCGTCATGCCGGGTTTCAGAATCGGATCTGTCCCGTCAATGTTGATGAGGATCTCAAACGTTTTCAGATTGGAGTTGCGATCCTTCTGCTGTCCGATCGTGGCGACGGAGGCAATGGAGCCCCAGAACGATTTGTCGGGGAACGCATCCAGCGAGACCTTGACGGATTGACCGACCTTCACTTTGCTGACATCCACTTCATTGACGTTGCAGACTGACTGCATCTTCGAAAGATCCGGGAGGCTCACCACAGGCATCCCCTGCCACGGGTTATCGCCGACGTTGATTTTTCGCCCGGTGCTCCAATTGGTTTCGTAGACGACCAGGCCCCCACGGCTTGCCCGGAGCGTGAAGCCGTCCTTTTCTTTTCTGGCCTGATCGAGGTCCCGTTTGGTCTGGGCGATTTTGATGGAGAGTTTCTTTTCCTCGGAATCGTCGACCGACGACTGCGATTTCATTTTCCGCTGCGCCTGCTCGAACGCCAGCTTGTTCTTTTCGAGATTGATTTCGGACTCCTTGCGCTGAACCTCGGCTTCGAACTTCATTTTCTCCACCTGCAGCTTTGCCTGCTCGTAGGTCAGTTCCGCATTCCGCAACGAGCCGTCGAGATCATCATCCCGAAGCGCCTTATCGGCTTTGAATTTCTGGAGATCGGAGAGGAGCATGCTCATCTCCGACTCTTTGTCCAGGATCTGCTTGTCCACCTCCGTCGTGGCGAAACGCACGACGACGTCGCCCTCCTTGACGGTTGTCCCTTCGGGAACCAGAAAAACGATCTGGATCTGGTTGGCGCGGCTGGAAGGCGTCGTGAGGGTGAAGGAATTGGCCGCACGAATTTCACCGCTGTTCTTCAGACTCACGGCGAAGTCCCCGCGTTGCACCAGCGCCGTGGCGACCTCGCTGCTTGTCGCAGGACTAAAAACATACGCGCCGAGGAGTATCGATGCGGCGGCGATCGCTAGAGACACTTTTGGGCGATGCCGGACGAACCCGGTGACCGCCGACGGTGCGCGGAGAACAAATGGAGGAATGGTCATTGAGGTATGGTAAGGGGTGATTGGAGATCACTCCCCTGGCGTCAATGGCGCGGAGGGATGATCTTCTGTGTTTGACTGCGAACGTAACCGGAAGGTTGACATCGTTCAAAGGCCTCGAGAAGATCGAGGCTCCGCCTCTGCATTGCCCCGCAGGGGAGAGGGATCGAAAGGTTGCGATCCTCAAACCCGGCGTGCAAGTCCCTTCAAAAGTTAGGCTCAGTGAACTATTGCGTTACCGAAGGCGTGATAGTGAGTTCCGCGTTGGCTGAATAGGGGGTCAGTCAAAACACAAGGAAGTATAAACAACCACTCGAAGAGAGTCAAATGCGCTTTGCCCTTCCCACGGGGTCCCCGTGGAACCGCTGATTCAGGCTCCGTTGTTCAAGAAAGAGAGGCAACGACACTCACGCAAAGGGAAAGTGAAGACATTGTACAACTTCTTCGAACAGGATCACCGCAGATTGGAGGCGTTGTTCAAACAGGCGACCGCCGATCCCGAGAAATTCGATCTGGAAGCCTATGCAGAGTTCCGAAAAGGGATTCTCCGGCACATCGCGATGGAAGAAAAGTTCGTTATTCCGGCGATTCTTGCCGCTCGGGGAGGCACCCCCCTGCATATTGCGCGTCAACTGCGCTTCGAGCATGGAGCGATTGCGGCATTGCTTGTTCCTCCTCCGGGCAAGGGCATTGTTGAGATGCTGAAGAAGGTCATGGCGCACCACCATCAGCTCGAGGAGGGATCGGGGGGGTTGTATGAATCGTGTGAGCGCTACGCTGGAGCGGAAGCGGCAACGGTCCTGGAAAAATCGAAGGGCTTACCGGAAGTCCCTGTCCTCCCTCATAATCCCTCTCCGGTTTCTTATGAAGCGGCGGTGAGGACTCTTGCGCGGGCAGGGTACACTGTGAGTGAATCCGAATTGCGCTCTTAGGACCGTTCGATCCCGGGATCCCCCCCGCCTATCCATTCTCGCCCGCGAGACGCGCGATCTGCAAGATATAGAATCGCAATTCTTCCTGTTGGCGCTCCGAAAGCGCCTGTTCCTCAATGCGCAGGATCCGCTCCACTTCCTGCAGCGCTCGCACAACCGTCGTGGGCACTTCCAGTTGCTGATGGGTGAGTTCTGTGAGGAATTCCAGTGCCGCACTCAGGAATTCCTGCATGGAATCGTCGGGCTGGCCGGTGAGTGACGCCCGGACTTTCTTCGGCAAATGCGCACCCAGCGCAGGCGCCGTTTGTGATCCGGCCGCGGAAAGCGAGAACAGGGCAATCGCCAATTCGATAAATCCCTGGACTCGCGCGTAAACGGGTTTGTGCAGCAGTGTCCAGGACTTTGCGCGCCATTCTCTGATCGCGGAAGGGATGGCAAGCAATGATCGCATTTCGCTCAACCATCGTTCATCGATGCGCCCGCCGATCCGAATCCCCAGTGAAGTAATGTCAGTATTGAAGAGATCCGGCTGAAGGAGGACGGCAAGGTCGGGACGCAATGCTGGCAGGAGCCCGGGCAGGAACATCTCTCCATCGAAGAAATCCGCGACGTTGAGACCGTGGCGACGAACGAGTTCCTTCTTGAGTTGACCAAGATATGCAGGCATCGCGTCCATGTCTTCGCGAAGTGCCGACAGCGCGGAGTTCCCGGCGGGAAATGCGAACTCCATCGAACGCAGATGCGGTAAGGCGGGATCGTGGTAGAGCCTGAGCGAATGGAGGATCTCGTACACCGGCAACTCGGGAAGCACCCTGTCTGCGAGGAGCGACGCCCCCGTGCCTTCCCGGAATTGTCTGGATGAAAAGAGCTCAAGCGCTCGGAACAGACCGGTCGTAAGCTGATTGACGCCGAGGATCGCGGTTTGTGCCTGATTGTGGGCGATGGCACGGAGGAGGCTCCCGTATTTCGAAAGGGGGATCGTCCCCGCGATGCGCTCAAGAATCTGCCGCCCTTCGCCTTCACCCACATTTCGTCCGGGCCTGACCGTGGGGCGGTCACGGAGGGGGGGAGTCGTGCGTGCAATAAAATAGGAGATGAGGTGAATGCCGGCCACGTCTTCGGGCTTTCCGTACACGATGTGCCGGAAATTTTCCGTGGTCAGTTTGGCGAACTCATCGAACACGGTGTCTCTTCGACCAAACGTCAGTCGTTCAAGATCCTGCTGGCTCCGCGTGGAAAACCGGAGACGCGTATCGACCAATGGCTCCGTCGCCCGCTTCAGCTCACGCTCATAAAACCGCTGTGCGTCGTGCACGTGCAACAGAAGGGCTGCATATTCATGGACGGGGAGCGATCGCAACTGTTCCGATATATTGCTCTGGTACGTCCGCAGGTCGCCCGATGCGAAAATGCCCATCAGGGGCGTGGTGGCATACTCGGCGCTCTTCTTCGCGGAGGCGCTGAGCGAACCTGCAAGCCGGCGGATGTTTCCTTCCGATCGAGAAAACGCCGGCAGTCCGGAAACGGGGGCGTAATAGCCGCCCTGACGCTGCATCGGCTCGCCGCTACCCATTTTGATTCTGACAGAGTCGACAAGGTCTCGCTGGGCGAGCCAGGTCACAATGGCATGTTTTGCCTCTCGAAAGAGTCCGGCGCCCGCCGTCTGTCCGGTCTGCTGGCTCAGGTCCGATCCGGCGATGAACACCTCGGCTACAATATCGGAAAACCTGGAACGGGCATCCTGATCGATCCGCCTGCTTTGGACGGCGTATTCCCAGACTTTGCCCAGATACTCGGTCGTCGTGCTGACGGTCGCCATCTCTTCGAAGAGGGGAATCAGCCAGACCGGGGCCACCTCGGATGCTTCGGTTTTTCGCAACGCGCTTTCCCGGCTTGCACGGAGCTTTCTGTCGAGCGAGATGAGCGCATCCGGAGAGGTGGCCATGCTGACCTGAAGCGCAAGCAACATGCCGGGATTTCCGCAGCTCCCCGCGATTTCATTGATCTCGGTGATATTATGGACCGTCGTGTCGACAGCAAATTGATCCTGGGACGAAACCATTTTTTGATGGATGCGCGGGGTGATCACGATGCGCTTCAGCAGATCGCGGTACGATGCGGCACGCATCGCAAGCCGGAGAGATTGCAGATTCCTGACGATGGCCGGGATCGCTGCGTGCAGCGTCTTGCGGAGATGTTTGTTCAGGGAAAAATAATAGACCAGCCCGTCCCGCCGCCGTTGCCGGAGATTCACCATTCGTCGTTCCAGACGATCGTTGTGCTGCCACAAGGACCGGAGCGGATCGCTCGCCAGATGAAGCTGCATTCCAAGTTTGCGGAAGGCCCCCGCCGTCATTTGAACAGGAAGAATGCCCCGGTACCGCTTCTCGAGCTGATTGGTCAGCGCAGTAATCTCATCCATGAGCCGCCGGAAGCCGGCCATGTCCTGGGTGAGGGTGGCGAGCTCCTCGCGGAGCTCAGCGTCGACCTGCACGGAAGGCTCGATGGCAAGAACCGTGTTCAACAATGCCGCCATCTGGCGCACATTTTCCAGCACCACCGCGGCGACAAGCTGGTGCCCCTGGCCCGACGGACGCGTGCTGCCATCCCAATCGCCCCAGTATGAGATGAACGGTTGATAGCGGTCCGGAGCGTTCGGGCCGAGGGCATCGTCAGCGCCAAGAAGCGCCTTGAGATCCAGCAATATCTCTTCGCCCTCTTCCCGCGAGGTGATTGCGACATTGAGGCCGGCATATTCTTCGAACAGAGCGCCGGCCAGCGACCGTGCCTCAACGTTGGCTTCAAGGGTGACGTCCACGAGTTTGTCGATCGTCTTTTCCCACAAGGCCTCGGCTTTCAGGGAATACATCTGCGTCGGGTGGACGGTTCTGTCATAGAGCCTTCGACGGAATTTGTCCTGGCGGACGTCGAGGGCATCTTTGTAGAGCTCCTCTTCAAGCCTTCGTGCCAGAGCTCTCCCGTCGTCCCGATCGGCATCTGCGATGAGCTGGCGCATCCTCAATGCGCGGTCCTGTGTGCGCTGCCGGAAGCCATCGATTCTCCTGTCGACAAAGTCGAGGATCTCCCGGCGATGCGTTTCTTCTGAGAGGAGAAGGAACGGAACCGTCTGGCCTCGACCCTGAACCGTCATTGCCGCGGCCTCGGCACGGACGTCGTGCGCGAGCCGGTTGAATCGGTCGATGACGTTGCGATGGTCGAAGCGGGCGATCAGCGATTGCGGCTTCGGGAGGAGGGACCGGCGATTATAGCGTGATTCTTCCTCGGCCATCATTCGGTTGAGATCGATGACGACCCTTCGCGTCTTGATGCTGAGTTGGGCAGCGCCGTCGGTCCCGCCCAGGGTGAGGCGGAACGCCTTGCGCCCTGTGTCGAATCCCTTCTCCGTGCGCGCGAACGCGGAAAGGGGGAGCAGCCCGATGCCGCGCCGTGCGAGCCCGGAGGATAGCCAATCCAGCGAAACGCCGAAGGGCAGGTGCTCGATCCGCATCAGCGGATACATGCTCCCCGTTGGACGGCGGACCGTGATGGCAAAGCGATTGCGCTCGGCGGGGAGCGCCGTCACCGCCTCCTCGATGGCCTTCATCCGCTCTTCGAATACCTGGTTCCTGAGGGTCCAGTAGGAGTCCAGGTCGTGTTGCCGGCGACGGTAGAAGAGGTAGGAAAGAAACATCGCCCCCACGTTGGGGATGACACTCCGGTGGACCGCTGAAAATCGTTCCCGTAAACGTTCCTCCCGGATTTCCGCGACTGCCAGGCGTGATCCCGCGAGACTGTCCGTCTTCGATACTGATTGAACGACAATGAGTCGGTCCGCATCCTGCTGCGTCAGGTAGCCGGTGCGAACAAGTGACTGGGCCACCTGGCGGAGTGTTGCGGGACCCCGGAGCGTTGCTCGCGGCCCGACATCCTGGTACGCGAGATCGTCGAGGACATACACGCCATGTTCGAGCGTCCACTGAAGGAGTCTCCGCACATCGTCAGGGCGGAAGGCCTGCCCGGTCGCGTTGTGCGGGTTATTCAGCGCGAGAGCGCCGTGATTGGTCCAGGTCGGATCGGCGATGATCTTGCGTTCGATCTCGGCGATCATCGCATCGACATCGAGTTCGAGCTCTTCGGTCAGCGGCACGGCGGTGATGCTGGGGAAACAATGTTCGTAGGTCCAGCTCAGGTCGGGAGCCACGACATCGGTGATCCCGCAGTGAAATCCCAGGAGCCCGAGCGCGGTACGGGAGGAACCGCTCGCAACAATGCACGCGGCGGGATCATACTCCGGGTGATGCTGGAGAAATGCCGCAAGGAACGATGAACGCAGGGCTTCCTGCCAGGCCGGGGTAAACCCTTGATGAAGGAATTGATCGTACAACTCCGCGTAGTCCCGGTCGGCGAAATAGTCGGCGGGAGCCTTGCCTTTTGCCGCCCGACGAAGAGCCCCTTCCGTGATAATCCCGACGTGGGTCGACGCCCGTTCCAGGATGGTTGTGGCGGAAGCGTTGATCCTTCTCGATGCATTCTCGACGAGGTCCGCGACCACCATCGAATATCCGTTTGTCTGCCATGGTAAATGAATCGGGCCGGGGCGATCCTCGGGTGTCACAACGCCGGCCGGTTCTTCGGACGGGGGCGGCAACGGTGTTGTCTCGAGAATCGCAGCCAGGTGTTCTGTCTCGGGAGCAGAAGGGGTTCCCTTGAGTTGGAAATGCGAAACCTCGATGGCGGCAACATAGTCAGGATTCCCCGCGACGAACACAGTCGGTAACGACGAAAGCGCGGGTCGCAGCACTCCCGGTGTCAGAAATCGCAGCACGCGATTGCTCATGCGCGCTTCGCGCGCCATCGAGACCGCGTTCGGCGCGTCGTTCGCTTCTACGATAAACAGCGGTTGTTCCGACGCCAGCTGACGCAGGTGTCGCCGCGTCTCCTCCTGGACGATGGATCCGAGGACGAGGAACGTCGGGCGCTTCCCGTCGGGACGAAACGTTTCCGCGATTGCGGAAAGGGAGTCGTGCTCTCCCGGAGGGAGCACCGAGAGTTCTATCCCTGCAAAGTGGCAGAGATGATCGGGAAGGGGGAAGTTGAACAACAGAATGCGCGTAGGAAGTTCGGTCAACGAGATCGTGAGGGCGTGAAAGAAAACGCGAAACGTCTCGAAAAGACCCCCGGTGCACATCACGAGTTCCCGGCGTCCGGATTTTTCCCCCAGGTCGTAGGAGAGCGGTTCCGCCTGTCCCTTTTCCAGCCAATCGCTGAACGAGCGTATGAGTCCCTGGGGGTTGGAGCGGAGATATCCGCCTCGGGGCATGTACGGAGCGCTTTTGTGGATGAGACGGAGAAGGAGCTCAAGTTTCGTCCGTCCAGACTCCTCCATGCCTGTTTCATCAAGCGCCTGGTCAATCGGGCTTGCGGGCACCTGGGCGTCGACATTCAACCCGAGGGCAATCCGGAAAAATGCGTATTCGAGCCGGTCGTCCTGAACCGGGTTGCCAATGTGAAAATTGACGCGTTCTTCCGGGGGGACCGGGGCTGCGGCGGTAGCTTCACTGACTTCGGAAACCTTCGCCGCCCGTGCCTCTTTGAGCAGAAAATACTCGTCCGGCGTCCGCTCGCTCTGTGGGGAGGCGGGGCTCACGTCGAGCTTTTCGATTTCTTCTCGGGAAGCTTGTTCGAACCGTTCATCATCTGTTCAAGGAATACCTGGAACAGTCCGGCAAGTTTCAATCCCTGCTCTGCATCGCCCGGGGCGAGGGAGACGACCGTGCGGGCGTTCTTCATCGACTGGCTCGCTTCCGCGAGCCGTGCGGCCTGCGGCGTCAGCAGCAGGAGTTGCGGATTTTCTTTGAGGATGGTCATTTCCTCACGGTCGAACTCGAGCCGCATTCTATTCCGGCGCAATTCATCTTCCATGCGTTGCTGCGCGAGTTGAGATTCCTGATCCTGTTCTGTCTTCTTCAACTCGAAGCGCAGGATCGAGAGATTGTGCTCGGTCCGGGCGATCTGTTCGTCGGCACGGAGGCGTGCCTGCGCGCCGGTCACTCTTGCACGCTGGTTCAATTCCTCCGTCTGTTCGTGAATCCGGGCGGACTCGCGTTGATGGAGTGCCTCAGCGATGTCTGCGTCAACCGGGTCCATGGACTGGACGGTGAGTGAGACAATGTCGAGGCCGAATTGCTGTTTGCCGGTCGATTCGCGTTCTCGCAGGTGCTTGTGGAGGCCTTCCGAGGTGAGTTCCTCCAATCCATTCTTTTCCGTGTACTCCTTCACCTGCCCGTGCAGCACGCTCTCGAGCTCCTTCGCAGCTTTTTCGATCGCGCTGGCGTTCCATCCACCGACGCGGACCAGTGCGCTGATCGTTTCCCGGGAGGCCGCGACACTCGCCGTGAGCTTGATGATCACCGGCATGCTCCCTTTGGCGGTGGCTTCAAGCTTCAACTCCATAAGATGAGTTGTGCCCGAAAGCGCCAGACTGAAGTGGCGCGGGTACCAGCGTGAGGTGCGAAAACCGATTTTGCCGTCGGCTTCGAAGAGCACCAGCTGATCGGGAGTCCGGAGCCGATACTCAAATCCGAGAAGGAGGATGACAAGCAACAGGGGGATAATGTACCACATGGTGGCAGTCTCCATACCATATTCGAGGATAGGTCACAAACGCGAATCCGCGCTCGTACTGTGTTGGTCTTCAGCGCTGAAAGGAGGGAGATCGCGTACCGCGCCCTCAGAGTGCCGGACCGCGCGCTGGTTGGCCGATGAAATGGAGGCGAACCTCTTCATGTATGATACCAAATAATAGACAATTGTCAATTGACCATAGGGATTGAGGAGATTCTTTGCGCACGCCTCCAGGATGCAAAGTCCCGCAGTCGGACGGCGTGCGGCGCAATCGATGCAATCGGGAGGTGAACGTCGTTCTTGGCGCGCGTCGTTGCCCCGGGGCGCGTTCAGGCCCGTAGCGATAACGTATACAGAAGGAGCATGATTAAAACACGCCGGTGAGGCGGGGAGTTCAGTCCAGGCGAGGTTCGATTCCCGCTTTCGCCGAGGCAAGCGACCCGGAAAATCGGACGGTGCACGTTGTTCCATGATCGGAGGTGAAGGATGCCGTGCCCCCGAGCTGACGTGCGAGGATAGAGACGAGTTTCAAACCGAGTGTCGGGCTTTCTTCGAGATCCGGCGGCGGGATGAACCCCTTTCCGTCGTCCCGGACCTCGAGCACGTACGGAGAGTCCTGTTCTTTGGTGAGAGAGACCACGATCATCCCCTTGCCCTCGGCCGGGAATGCGTACTTGATCGCATTCGTCACGAGTTCGTTGACGATCAGACCGCACGGGATCGCGAGTGCGATTTCGAGGGTCACGCCTTCGATCTGGGTAACGATGTTCACGCCAGGACGACTGTAGGTCCGGGAGAGAGAGCGAACGAGCGAGATGATGTACGATTTGAGATCGACCGCGCCGAGGTAGTCCGCTTTGTAAAGATGCTCGTGCAGTGTCGCCATCGACCGGACGCGCCCCTCGGCTTCACGGAGAACATCGCGGGTCGCTTTCTCTTCCACGGTTGAGGCCTGCAGGTTCAGGAGGCTCGTAATAATCGTGAGATTGTTCTTCACGCGGTGGTGGACTTCCCGGAGGAGCGCCTCTTTTTCCGACAATGAGACGCGAAGCTGTTCTTCTGCGTCCATCTTGTCGGTGATATCGAACCAGACCCCCGAGTAATCGAGCCGGCCGTCTGCGGACTCCTGGAATCGCACGGCGTGGTCGAGGAACCAGTGGTACGTGCCGTCTGCGCATTCCCACCGGTACTCGACATCTCCGGCGCTCCCGGACCGGAGCATCGACAGAAACAGGTCAACTTTTTTCCTGTCCTCCGGGTGAATGCGGGAGGTCCAGAAGTGGGCTTCGTGAAGAAAGCGCTCGGCCGGGAAGCCGGTGACGGCTTCGGCGTTCTCGGTGATCCAGGTTGCGCCGAACTGGTCCGGCGTCCGTGCCGTGTACAATACGAGCGGCATCACCTGGAGGATGGCCTGACGATGGGATTCGCTTTCGCGTAACGCGGTTTCCGCGCGCTTCCGCTCCGCGATCTCTTTCAACAGTGCGCGGGTCCGTTGCTCGACAACCCGGGCGAGCGATTGCTCCCGCTGATCCGCCCTCCGGACCCGGATGAAGTGTGAGACGAGGAGGCTTGCGATTGCGAGAACGCCGAGCCCGAGGTAGAATATCCGGCGCTCGTAAAAGTGCGGCGCAACGGTAATGTCGACGCTGGTTTTGACGATCGGGACGGAACCCGGCAGATCGCTGTACGCGCGAACGGCGAATGTGTACGTTCCGGGGGGAACGTTGGTGTAATACGCATGTCTTCGTGTTCCGGCATCGACCCACGCCTGGTCGAACTCTTCAAGCCGGTATTGAAAACGCAGGTGATTCTGAATGAGAAACGCCGGGAGGGTGTAGTGGACGGCAAAATTGTTATCCCCCGCAAGAAAATCATAGGGCGGCCGTGCATACTCTCTGCCGCCGGGGAGCGTAATCCCCTGCACGCGCAGCTGACCGAGAACGGGATGGAACCGCAATTTCGCCGGGTTCACGATTGCGAGGCCGCGCGTTGTGCTGAACCAGATTTTCCCGGTGGTTCGGTCGAAGAGGCTGACGTTGTCTCCTTCCGCACATTCGCTCGACATCATTCCATCGGTTTCCATGAACGCGAGGGGCCTGACGCTGAGCCAGGCTCCACGGGCGACGCTGTCAAAATCGGTTCTCGCGATCCGGTAGACGCCGGACAATGTTCCGAACCAGAGGAATCCCCTCCCGTCCGGTACAATCGAAGTCACGTAGCGATCCACCAGTCCCTGTCGCGAGTCGAACCGCTCAATATGACCCGCGATGAAACGGGCGATTCCTTCCGGCGTCCCGATCCAGAGCACCCCCGCGGAGTCCGCCTTCAGGCATGTGATGTATTCACTTGGCAACCCATCACTCGTGTGAAACTCTCTGAACGCTGTGCCATCGGCGAAATAGAGACCGTCGTGCGTGCCGGCCCACAAGGCGCCGTCGATAGTTGCAAGACACGTACCGTTTGCCTCATGTCCGTCGAAGAGGGATGGGAGCCGCACAGAACCGGGCGATGAATACCGCTCGATCCCTGCCGTTGTTGCACACCAGAGGGAATAGTCCCGGGTTTGAATCAACGCGGTGATCGTGTGCGCGGAAGTGAAGAGGCGGGAGAGCTTCTTCCCGTTTTTCAATTCATACACTGATCCGTTGCCTGTGGAAAACAGAAGCGTTCCCAAATTGGAGACGGTCGCCGCCGTGACGAAGGGATCGTGAAGGCCTTCCTTTTCGCCGAAACGCTTCGTCACCATGCCGTTCCGCACTTCCAAGAGTCCGGCTCCGTCCGACCCGCCCCAAATCGTACCATCCGGGGTCTGGACGATCGTCGCGATGCCGTCATCTGTAAACCCGTCATCCCCCGAAAGGGTGATAAACGACCCATCGCTCAGTCTATTGAGTCCCACCTCGGTTCCAATCCAAAGGCTCCCTTCCGAGTCCTCACAAAGCGAAGAAACGTAGTTGCCGGCCAGACCATCACTTCTCGTGAGACTGGACAGAGACCGCCCGTATGCCGTGGAAGTCCTCCGCGTAAGGCCGGACAAGTAGGACCCGCACCACAGATTCCCGTCCCGGTCTTCCAGCATGGAAACAAAGAAATCGGACCGGGGAATGGGAGAAGGCAGTTCCTCGACGATGGATGATTCTTGTATTGCGTAGAGCCCTTCCGTGGTACTCACACACAGCGATCCGTCCGTTCGCCTCAGGAGATAGTAGAACGGGCCTTTGAGAGTCGGTCGTTCTATTGACAACGCAGGCTTTCTTCCAGGAGTGATATGCACCAAATCGCCACTGAGCGTGGTAGTCCATGCATCGTTCGCATTCCCTGCGCAGATGTCCCGGATCCGATCGGAAGGGAGACCGTTCAGCGTATTGAACCGCTCGGCCGAATTGATGGAATACGGAGGGACCAGTCGAACGATCCCGCCGGACCAGGTACCGATCCAGAGCCCGCCGGTCGAATCGAGGGCAAGGCATTGGATGTGATCGTCGGGGAAACCATGCGTGGGATCAAAGAGCTGCAGAGAATCATCCATGACGCGCAGGAGCCCGGCGCCTTCTGTTGCCACCCAGACACTTCCATCTGGAGTTTGCAGGAGGCTCACGAAATTGCGACATCGGGTGGAAATCGAAGTGGGGATATGAACTTCTTGAAACTGAATTCCGTCGAAGCGCACGACGCCGCGAAGCGTTGCGATCCAGAGAAATCCGTCGGTGGTCTGGATGATGCTGCTGATGCTGTTGTGCGGAAGCCCCTGTTCAGTCGTCCAGGTATCGAGGCGGTAACGGCGAATGGAGCGAGAAGGATCAAGAGCGGTTGCATTCTCGGTGAGCGTCGCGAGAACACAAAGGAGGATGGCCAGGGACCGGATTCGGTTCGTGAGTAGTCTTCGCTGGATCAAATTCGGTTCCTGAGAAAAACCCTGACGACAGAAGATAATCAGAGTGATAACGATGTTCAATGTTTGTTATCACAAGTCGCGATCAATCGCCAACGGGACGAGAGAATGAAGCGTTTTATCGCAGGGGTTGGCGAACGAACTCACGAATGGCATAAAATCGAGTGCGACCGGTGGTGTTGTTTACCCTTGTCTCTGCGGAACGCGGGTCGTGAAGGTCGGCATCGCAGTCTTGCGATCGAGGAATCACCACGAGAGATTCAGTGGTTCTTCTCGACCCTCAGCCCCACCTTCTTGAGGTAGACGGCAAATCGGTCATCGGAACGGATCGGGTCCCACTTGGGATCGACGAGCAGCATCCCCAGCGCTTCCGACTTCGCTTCGCAAGCCCTATGGAGCCATTGGAACGCCGCGTCCACGTCACCCAGGGCGACGTAGACCTGGGCGATTCCGCGTGCCAAATTTCCCCCGGCGGATTCCCTGGGCGGACAGCGGGAAAGAATCTGCCTCGCTTCCTCCGATCTTCCCGCGATCGCATGGCACTGTGCAAGCGCGGCCATTTCTTCCTGCCCGATGTTCATCGTCCGGGTCCAGAGCATGTGCTCGTCCAATGCTGCTTTATGCATTCCCTTTGCCTGATAGGCAAGCGACAAGACGCGGTGAGCCAGAGCAAAGTTCGAATCCAGCTCAAGCGCTTTCTTCGCGCAATCGATGGCGCTGTCGTACGCGCGTGCGTAGTAGTGAATCAGCCCATTGTCTTTCAGGGCGGCGGGGGAGAGCGGATCCAATTCCACGGCATGGGATATCTCGGAAATCGCCTCTTCAAACCTTCCTTGCATCGAGAGCCATTCGGCGTACCAATGGTGTGCCGTAGCATAGTTCGGGCTCGACTCGATCGCCAGCCGAAATTCGTTCTCGGCCGTCGGCCAGTCCCACTCCGTCAACAACGCAAGGAGACCGAGTGATGCGTGCGCCTCCGCCAGGTGGTCATCGATCTCAAGCGCTTTTTGCACTGCAGATTTCGCCTTGGCGTACGATTCCGATCGGGGAAGTTCTGCAAAGTCGGTAAGGAGGAGATACGCATCGGCAATCCCTGCCCAGGCAGGAGCATAAAGCGCATCCTTCCCGATCGCCTCTTCGAAATAGCGAATTGCGGTGAGGAATCCTTCCTTCGTTCGCTTGGACCAGAAGAATCGTCCCTTGAGATACGACTGATACGCGCCGGTATTGTCCGTCGCGCGCCGTTTGAGTGATCGCCTGTCGTCGGGCGACAGTCTCACCTTGAGAGCGCGAACGATCCGATCCGCGACATCCTCCTGGATGTCGAAAATCTCTTCCATCGTCCCGTTGTACGTTTCCGCCCAGAGGTAGGCGTCCTGGCCGGCGTCGATCAAATGCGTCGTGATGCGCAGGCTGGTGCCATGCTTTCGCACACTGCCTTCGAGGAGGTATTGCACGCGAAGTTCGGCGGCGATCTGGTGCGTTGTTTTTCCCGCACGTTCATAATGGATCACCGAACTCTGGGAAACGATTCTGACGTTCTGGAGTCGAGAGAGCTTGGCAATGATCTCTTCCGCCAGCCCGTCACTGAAATACTTGTTATCTTTCTCCGGGCTGATGTCGGTGAAGGGGAGGACGGCGATGGACTTGGGATGATCCGCCTGTGGATGCTTTGCCTCCTTCTCGAGACGGCCGAGCACGTCAAGAAGCGAAGCGGCATCAGGGTATCGTCCCTCCGGCGACTTCTCGAGGCACCGGTCGAGGATTGTCTCGAGGGGGGCGGGGATTTCCATCCCGGCGGCGTGCGGAGAGGGATGTCGCTCGTGAATGATCGCATACATTACCGCTTGATCATATTCACCTGCAAACGGACGCTGTCCCGTTACCATTTCATACAACATCACTCCCAGCGACCAGAGATCGGACCTGTGATCCACTTCATCTCCGCTCGCCTGTTCGGGAGACATGTAAGCGACCGTCCCCAACAGGGTCCCGGGGAGCGTGAGGAGGGCCCCGCTGCCGGCCTTTGCCAGCCCGAAATCCAGGATCTTTGCAGAGCCGTCACGCGTGATCATCACATTGGCCGGCTTCAAATCGCGATGGATGATTCCTGACTCGTGGGCCCTGGCCAGCCCGGCGGCAACCTGCATCGTGATTCTCACGGATTCCTGGATCGTGAGTGGACCGTTCGCGATCCGCGCGTTCAGCGTTTCGCCCTCGATACACTCCATGCTTATGAACATCTGGCCGTCGTCGGTCTCGTCAATGTCATAGACAACGCAAATGTTCTTGTGCTGGAGAGAAGAGGTGGTTCGGGCTTCCTGCAGGAATCGTCGCTTCGCTTCAGGATCTCTGGTGAGATGCGGAGGGAGAAACTTTAACGCGACCGTTCGGTCGAGTTTAACGTCGCGGGCTTTATAGACCGATCCCATCCCGCCGGTGCCAAGATGTTCGAGAACTTCGTAATGGGAAATTGTCCTGCCAACGAGATTAGGCATAGAAGGTATTTCGTACCGCTGAATGTTCCTTATGATAATGAACGGCATTCGGTGCCAGCCGTCCACCCCCAGCCTGCGAACGGTAATGAGGCAGTGCAAGGGGCAACGGGGCATACGAAGCATATAATGTAAATTGTCGGCGGGGGAGAGTCAAACCGGGATTGCACATTTGGTGTTTGATCTGGTTCATGATCTCAGTACCTTCAAGAAGTAACGCAAATGATAAATACTGGTCCCACTCGAGTTCGGGAAGAGCGGTGTGGCGTCAGGAACATCGATATGAAAACAAATCGTTTCCTGTTGGTCTTTTTGCTAAACGTTTGTCTGGTCGTTGAATCACTTTCTCAAGGGAACTTCCCGTTCGTCTATCAGTCCGAGAATACGAGCGCCGACTACCCGAATCCGAGCTTCCCTTCGTTCAGCGCCCTCCCGGTAATCCCGTCGCTGCCTGACCCGTTTGCATGGGCTGATGGCCGAGGGCGCATCGCGAACTTCTCCGATTGGCGGTACCGGCGAGCCGAAATTGGCTCGATGATACAATACTATGAGATCGGCCAGAAGCCGGTGCGCCCGGACACGATAACGGCGGCGTTTTCCGGAGGCATCCTCACGGTGAGCGTCACTGTGAACGGCAAAACGCTCACGCTGACTTCACAAGTTATCCTTCCGTCAGGGCCTGGACCGTTCCCTGCCGTGATCGGCATGAACAGTCCGAACGGAAGTCTCCCATCTTCCATATTCAGCAGTCGCAATATTGCGCAAATCACATTCAATCATGATCAGGTTACGACGTATAACAGCCCGTCCAATTCAGATCCGTACTACCTCCTTTATGGGCCGGCTCTTACGATCGACAATACCGGACAGTACAGTGCATGGGCCTGGGGAGTCAGCCGCATTATTGATGGCCTGGAGCTGGTTCACAATGTCCTTCCCATTGATCTCAAGCACATTGCCGTTACCGGGTGCTCGTATGCCGGCAAGATGGCGCTCTTTGCCGGGGCATTTGACGAGCGCATTGCGCTGACCATTGCCCAGGAGTCGGGTGGGGGTGGAGCCACATCGTGGCGCTATTCGCAAACCGAGCCGGCTGGAACGGTGGAAACCCTCGGTGCAACCAGTCATCAATGGTTCAGCGAAGGGATGTTCCAATTTTCCGGGACCAATGTTTCGAAACTTCCTGAAGACCATCATGAGCTCTGCGCAATGGTCGCGCCCCGCGCACTGTATGTCACGGGAAATCCAGACTATACATGGCTGTCAAACCCGTCGTGCGATGTCAATAGTAAGGCCGTCCAACAGATCTACAGTACTCTTGGCATCCCAGATCGGTTTGGTTTTTCGATTGTCGGTGGACATTTGCACTGCGTAGTTCCAAGCAGTCAAATCCCCGAAATCGAAGCCTTTGTGGAGAAGTTCCTTCTTGGAAATGACACGGTGAATACGAACTTCGCCACGACGCCGTATACAACGGATCCCTCCCCGTGGATTCCATGGACCGGGCCGATGCTATCCATCGGAACATCGGACATTGAGTGGACTTTGCTGCGGTATCCTTCGGATCTTCAAACTGGCCTGGACTCCACCATTACGTTTCGTTGGAACAGTGTCCAAAATGTTGCGCAGTATCTCATCCAGATTTCCTCCGACCCCGGGTTTGCAGTTTTGGATAAAAGCGATTCGGCATGCAGTGATACAGTTCGGACGTTCACCGGTTTCCTGATGGGTAGGCAATACTCTTGGCGCGTCAAACCACAAAGCACCACCGGTGTGAGTCTCTGGAGCAATGTCGGGAGGTTCATCACAATAGCAGCGCCTGCGAAACCGCATCTCCTTCAGGTCGCGCCGGTTCAAGACCAATCGGGTTCTGCGACCTATATTTGGAATAAGGTCGGGGGCGCGGATCAATACTTTATCAAGGTCGTCGCGACGCAGTCACCCAACAGGGGATTCAGGTCAACATCGACAACAGATACAGTCCAAACCTTTTCGGGCCATTCAGAAGGCCAGCAATACTCCTGGCAGGTGCAGGCAAGCAATATTGCCGGATCCGGTCCATGGAGCGATGTATCGACATTTTCGTACTCGGTGACAGATGTCCAGGAGGCCAACGGGATGCCGTCGGGTTTTTCGATAAGTCAGAACTATCCCAACCCGTTCAATCCGAAAACAGTGATCAGGGGACAGTGGCCAGGGGAAAATTGGGTGAGGCTGGTGGTGTTCGATGTCCTCGGACGAGAAGTTGCGGTACTGGCCGACGGCAAGTATCCGGCAGGGAAGTACTCGTTCTCATTCGACGGGACAGGACTCGCGAGCGGTGTATATTACTCCCGGTTAACGGCGGGGCAATTTACCGCAACGCAGACGATGCTACTCATGAAATAACCTTGTACAAAGAACCTTGAACTTGAGGAACAGAAGATCATGACTGACGCATATGCCAAACCCGTGCAGTCCCGGCTGCAACTCTTTCGACTTCCCCTCGTCCTGGTCATCGTCCTGGGACATTTCAGTTTCATTGCATTGTGTGACAGTCAAACCGCGACTGTTGGCGACGCTTCCCCGCATTGGGTTGGGACCTGGAGCACGGCACCGCAGCTTGTTGAACCGGGGAACATGCCTCCATCGCCGGGCTTGACCAACAATTCGCTGCGGCAGATCGTTCGGGTCTCCATCGGTGGAGACACCTTACGCGTCCGGTTCTCGAATGAGTTCAGCACCGCCGCAGTGACGATGAACTCTGTCCAAATCGCGGTGTCGGCGGGTGGCGGTGCGATCAACGCGCCGACCAACAGAGAACTGAGATTCAATGGTACTGCCGGGGTTACAATGGACCCCGGTGCTGTCGTTACCTCAGATCCGATTGCGTTCCCTTTGACACCGAGGATGGAGGTCGCCATCACCATTTACTTTGGCCAGACATCGACCAGTGTGACCGGACATCCCGGTTCTCGAACCACATCGTACATTATACCGGGCAATACAACGACAACGACGGATTTCACAGGGGCAGCCACGACGGACCATTGGTACAACATTAACGCGATTGAGGTTCTGGCACCTTCCACGGCTGCGTGCGTGGCAATTCTTGGCAATTCCATTACCGATGGACGGGGCTCGACAACGAACCTGCAGAATCGGTGGCCCGATGTCCTTTCGGAATCTCTTCTCCAAGATTCGAGCACGCGGAGCGTGGGCGTTCTCAACATGGGGATTGGAGGGAATTGCGTGCTTTCCGGCGGTCTGGGGCCGACAGCCGTAAGCCGGTATGATCGGGACATTCTTCATCAGCAAGGCGTACGGTGGGCCATAGTGTTCGAAGGAGTGAACGATATTGGTGGAGTGCACACCGCTGCTGCCGCCACGCTCATTGCAAATAACCTGGTTGGGGCTTACCAACAGATGATCACGAAAGCACACAATCAGAATATCACGATCTATGGCGCCACGATCACGCCGTTCAAGGGGAATGGGTACTACAATCAGTACAGTGAACTCTGCCGGACAACGGTAAATCAATGGATCAGAACGAAGGGCAACTTTGACGGGTGCATAGATTTCGATGCGACGATGCGGGACCCCCTTGATTCAACGAGACTTGTGTCGACGTATCAAAATGATGGCCTGCATCCGGACTCGGCGGGATATCAGAAGATGGGTACGTCCATCGACAGAGGGTTGTTCGTTGCAGACCTTGGGACCGGCATTCACGATCGAACAGGCAGTCTTCCTGGAAGATACTTCCTCGGGCAGAACTACCCAAACCCATTCAATCCCTCGACCACGATATCCTTCATTCTTCCGCTCCGTTCATTTGCGTCGCTCAAAGTCTTCCAAGTCATCGGGAGGGAAGTGGCGACGATTTTCAATGGAGAATTGCCGGCGGGCAAGTATTCCATGCAATGGAGTGCGGCGAACATGCCGAGCGGCATGTACTACTATCGTCTGCAGACGGATTCGTTTATTGAGACGAAGAAAATGCTATTTCTCAAGTAGGGTCAGTCGATCCTCACGAACGAGGAACTCCCCGCGCGTACCTTCCGTTCGAACGAACAGCCGCTTCGTCATTCCCTGTTCCCTGACCAACACAAGTATTCGTATCCCTGGACAACGGGCCGCTCATGAGCGCAAGTTCGCTCTGCGGCCTCGGTCGCGCGGCTGCTTCGTTCCCGCTGCTCCCTCCGGTCAACGCCATCTGACAACTCCCACGCGAACGAGATCGCCGAGATAGTGGGCTACCTCTGAAGTCCGGATCGGTCGGAACTCGGCACTCAGCGCATTCCTGATCTCCGTGACCGACCGTCGGCCATCGATGAAGTTCGCAAGTTCAAATCTCTCGTCTCCGGAGAGGGTGAATTCGGGTGAACTGTACCAGCGTTGCTCATCCGCGGGAAGCCTGCTTGCCGGAAGCCCGAAATCCAGCGGACCCCTGGTGAGCCTGAGCGGAACACGCCGATCGATCGGGTCGGGGAGCGGTCCAGGTCGGTCTCCTTTCCCTCCTCGCGACCGCGCTGCAGCGGAAAGAGCCTCTGTGAGGATCGAATGCTCGGCTGAAAGGAGACCTGTCTGCAGTTGTAATTGTTCTCTGATCGCGACATCATCAGCGAAAAGCACCAGGCTGCGAAGGGTCTCCTTTTCGAGATCAAACTGGTGATCGAGCGCATTCTGAGCGTCAGACCATGCCGGGGCCACGTCGGTCGATGCTGCTGTCATGATCCGGGTTGTCAGCATGCGGCTGACCTGAGCCAGACGCCCGACGGCGTTTGCGCCCGCCAATCGCATGAGGTCCAGCCCCTGGGCCGGGGTAAGACTTGCGAGGTAAAGCGCCGCTCCAGTGGAGAGGATCTCGGTTCGTTCCAGCTCGACCGGGTCCACCTTGTCGGGGGTATCCTCCGACGTATGATGCGTATAGTCTTCATGACCGAACATAACGCCCGGGATCTTTCGGTCGATCGCCATCATATGGTCGCTTCCGCCGCCGTACGGCGTGATCATGTAATTCATCGCTGAAAGACTCCCGCGCGGCGTACGGACGTTCATCCCGTCGACCATTGCGGCCATATTCTCGACCACGTCGTCGAGGATGGACGGTGTCGAAGAGGGCGTCCTGGTGATCATCATCCGGGAATGGAGCAACTCCAGATTTTCGCCTATCATATCAAGGTTAAGATTGGCGAGCACCGAACCGTCGAGTGCGGGCCCAGAAAATTCTGGATGTGCATCGAGGTAGGCCATGGTTCCGTTCCATTCCGGGACCCAGAGGAACCGGATCGTGCGATCAGGCACAGGGAGACGACCGTCAGCCAGGAGGCGTTTGAGCGACACGGCGATGTCGAGCATCCCGCCGGAGCCGCTTGCATTATCGTTGGCCGATTCTTTGGGATGGTCGAGATGGGCCGTCATCACGATTTCCTGTTCAGGATGGATTTTCCCCCGGATGACTGCGACGACCACGTCCATGAAATACGGCTCGAGTCCGATCCCCTTGACCTGGCCCCGCAGCACCACCTTCTTTCCGGCGAGCAACATGTCCCGGAGCTGTGTCCCCTGCCGGTTGGTAATATTGAAGCCGAAGGTTACGCGGCTGAGCTCGTCCGTTTTCGGCCAGATCCCGGTGTACTGGAGCATGTCCGGATACCTCTTTGCCCGATCATCATCAAGATAGCAGACAACGGCACGCGCGCCGAATTTCAGGACGGCCAGACGATGGACGTCGCCGCCGTAGCCGGTGGCGAGGACGATTTTCCCCCGGACATCTTTCCCTTCGTAATCCCGGTCCGATGTGCCAGCCCCGACCCACACCAGTTCTGCCGTGACGTCCCCGGGATTGGAGTACGGCATCACGCTCATTCCTATTTCAGGATAGCCGACGATTCGTTCCGCAGTGGGTTCGACCATCCGAAGCTCACCCCAGGTGATGTCCCACCCGGAAGGAGACTGCCATGTTTGATACGTGCGTCTTCCGTCCGATGGGTACGACTCGATCCACGCATCGGTGGAATCATACCCGGCCTTCCGAAGTTCGCCGAGAACATATGCCCCGGCGGCCCTGTACTCCCGCGACGCCTGGACACGGTTCCACCGTGTGATCTGCTGGACGTAGTCCTTGGCACATTCTCCGGAGAGGGCCTCGTGGAGGAGGTTTCTCCGGTGTGTGTCGAGGAGATCTTGAGCGGCGAGCGGGAGAGCGGTCAGCGACAACGTGCAGAAACACAGAGCGTGAGCGATCCTCATAGCACAGCACCTTCCGGGAGGTTTGGCGAGCATGTGAACGAAGTCGAATCCGGCTTCGCGGAAAAATAGTCAAGAGGAGGCCGAGAGTCA
>CAWESL010000005.1:0-241193 GCA_963811705.1 Ignavibacteriota bacterium | reverse complement strand
GATGATCTGACAGAAGAAGGACGCGAGGAAATCGTTCGGATTGTCTCTTCATACCTTCCACAAAAAGCGGACAAAAACATTTTGCTGAATAGGTTGAAGGAACAAGAGGAGGTCAAAATCCTTGATGATTTCCGGGTAAATGTCAATCTATCGAACAACTCCCATGAGCTGAGCATCCCTATCCTCGATGCTACCAGTGAGATGATACACAAGAGCATTGTGGATCAAAACTCAATGCTTCTCAAAACCGGGATGTGGGGCTTGGGGACGCTTCGATATGTGCCGCCCGATGGAGAGGAGGTTAGGAAGGGCCAAGTGTGGATGGTAGACTTCTGAAACCATTTCAAACGTCAGGTATAGATCTCGCATACTACAAAGATGGCCGGCAGAACTTCAGCCTCGATGAGTGGATCGATTTGCTTGTATCTAGCTGTCAATTCAGTCCGGAAGTTCTATCGTTGCCGCAAAAGATGCTTTTGTTGGCAAGGATAATTCCGCTAGTCCGCCGAGGGTGAACGTTGTCGAATTGGCTCCCAAAGGTACGGGCAAATCCTTTGTCTTCGATAACATCAGTCGTTATGCGGCCGTGATACCCGGGGGTAAGCTCTCTGCACCTGCGTTATTTTTCAACAGTTCGACGAAGCAGCTTGGATTGATACCACGGTACGACGTTGTCGTTGTGGACGAAGTGCAGAAGATCCATACTGACACTGCCGGTGAAGCAATGGCAGGGCTCAAGATGTACCTGGAGAGTGGAAGATATCGCCGAGCCACCGGGGACATGGGAAGTTCTGAGGCTGGTTTCGTCAACTGGGGAATATCAGTTGGCCGCTGATGGAAAGCCCCAGTACGAGACAGAGGGGATATTCAACGAACTTCCCTCTGCTCTCCAGGAGTCCGCGTTCATTGATCGGGTCCACGGCCTTCTCGAAGGTTGGTATTTGCCTCGCATCTCTAGAAACACTCCGTCCAAGGATCTCGGCTTCAAGGGCGACTTCTTTAGCGAAGTCCTGCATGAGCTGCGCAGCAATCTCCAATACGCAGACTACGTATCGCAAAGCATGCGACTCCCGCACTGTGAAGACATGCGGGACAACAAGGCAATAGCGCGAATTGCAGAGGGATACCTGAAGATCCTATTTCCAGATTTGCGGTTGAAGGCTGAGGAATTTGTCGAGTACTGCGTAAACCCAGCCGTCAGGATGCGACAGCAAATTCGTGACGAGCTGTCCAAGCTTGACCAAGAGTACAACTTGGTGGGTTACAATCAGGAGCGAATTGCCCGATGACTTTCAGCAAAATCATCCATCGGAAAAGCCGACTACTCAAAATGAAAAGAAAGAGATGGATCCTCTATCTCCCGACAGGATTCCCCAGGAGACCACAATTGATATCAAAGAGGGGCAAAAAAGGGATCTCCTATGCTAGGTTGTTTGGCCCGTACCTTAGTGGGGCTAGGAAGATAAAGCTTGTAGATCCCTACTTGCGATTTGACTATCAGCTGCAGAACCTTGTTAGCCTCTGCGAAGTGATAAGCCCCACTGAGGGAAATGTGAACCTCGAGGTTATCACTTCGGCGGATGTTAGGGAACAAGAGCTGGATATCGCGGCGAAGTTGACTGAACTGCAACAAAACCTAGTTACCGACAGAGTTCTATTGGATTTCAAATTCGATCGCATGCTGCATGATCGTTGGATAGAAACTGACGGTGGCTGGCGGATTACGCTTGGGAGGGGGCTAGATATTTTCCAGAAACCAGAGGGGAGATTAACATTGGGATTCGTTGACCAAAATAGGCGCAAGTGTAAAGGCACTAGCATTGCTTTTACGAGGCTGTACAAATGATGTGAAGGCGTCAGGATTCAGAGGAGACGACACTGCCGAATGTTCTGAATCGGTCGAGGCCTAGCGGGAACTAGATCCAGTTTGCAGCCCGTAAATCCCCGGGATAGGCTTGAGAGTATCTAACGGGGGAGGAGGTCCTCTTTCGTTTGCCCGACCTTGTGGGTACCGTCGTGTCTACCAAGACTGGTGGACATCTTGCGGATGCTCTACCTCTAGGGTGTCAGACCGACACATTGTCTGATGAATACTTGGGATGACTGCAGGTGAGATTGCCGTCATTGGATTACGGTAGGCATCCGAACACATCGAAAGAGTGGATTCAAGATGCGGCTAAAGGTGGTAAAGAGTAATGAGATTGATTTCCTAACATGCGTCAGATTTGGACTGTGGGGGAGTAATACGAGGAGGGTCAGCAGTTGGCTGAGCGGAGATTCACTCGCGTTGACCGTAGAAAAGGCGATCGCGGCCCTTGCTGAGTTGGTCGGTGAATATGATGTTTCCGGAGACAGAATCGGGGAGGCTGGTGCCTTTCCTTATCGAATACCGATCAAATTCCATTGCGCATTTTTGGACTCAAACCGAATTCCTTCGGAGGTGAAGTAAAGGCCGCAATGGTGTCATCATGGAGTCCCCTATATGGCCTCGGGATACTTACGCAACGACTTCTGACCCCGCGATCGGCGCAGATCGTTGTAAATCTAGCAAACAGGCAAAACGATGATCTGGCGGAAATTCGCAACAACATGGAAGCGCTGCTCAATGAAGCTATGCGACTAAGCGTCGCACGTCGATGAGGACAACATGGTTGATGCATCCTGGATCGGTGCGAACTATGTTCTAATCACATTGTCATGTGTTATCGAAGGTAAGAAGTACAAACGAGTGCCGGCAGATCAAAGGCCACTGTTGGTACCAAATTCAGATTCTCTTCCTCCCGATCATAGATGATGCACTTGGTGTAGCCTTGTTGCGGGGGCAGTTAACGAGACCTCGGAGTCACGATAGATGGATCTTTCGGGAATTGCCAAGCAGATCATCCATACGCTCACCCATGAGCGATTCTATGTGGTATGTCCAAGTTGCCAGGAAACGATTCGTCTTCGGGATGCTCATCTGTTTCATCTTGACAGCTTCACTCCAGAAGCAGAGAAACTCTATGAAGAGCGCGTTGCCCAACTCCGCGAGCAGGTAAAGGAACTGCGGGAAGAGAGAAGGAACATCAGCAAGCGGTCTGAGGTGGGAGCCAAATCAATCAACATTGGATTCATACTGAGCGGCTAGCTCCAGCCATGAAATCGTTCCGCTTCAACTCCAATGACTGCCGTTCGTTATTCGACCCGATTGACTATATCATTTTCGAGGGTCTTAGCGCCAAAGGGAAGGTTGAGCGCATTCTATTTACGGACATCAAGACAGGCAATGCACGCTTGAACAACCACCAAAAGGAAATACGATCGGTTATAGCGAAGAAACGCCTCCTTTGGGATGTGTACAAGCAGGAGGTGAAGAAATGAAAGAAGAGATATTGAAGTTCTTCAACGTCCAGAGACAGATTTTCGGCATTTGTCCTAGGTGCCGGGAGTTTATCCGCTTAAGCGATTGCAGAGTCTTCTTGAGGACAAAGCCAAGAACGGATTGGATGGATACCCTTGATGCGGAGGCGGACCGGCTTGAATCGTTGGCAGATAAGCTTGAAGAGCGTAAACAGGAATTACAGGAGCTAGCCCGGCAAAGAGGGCGCATTGCCGCGGGGAGAGTTGTCAAGAAGATCGATCCTGTATTCACTCCTCGCAGACTGAATCCAGATGACGCAAAGGTTCTCTTTCATCCTATTGATTTTGTCGTTTTCGATGGAATGAAGAATGCCGATCAGGTCAAACGTATCGTGTTGCTCGACCGAGAATCATCTTCAGGGCAACACAGGGATCTCCAACGATCTATTGAAAGAGCGGTTGAGAGGGAACGGTTCGAGTGGATTACCCTGAGGGTCGAGGAAAACGGCACAATCAAGGAGGAGTCGTGACTGCCGGCCTTTGCCACTATTTGGCCTGCCAAAGGACCGGCGAATCAGTTGGCACATCCGAGGATAGGGGAAGCGATACCATTGGAGGCTTTGCGGAATCCATTGGTCCCTGCCCGTCTCGTTCGAAGGACTCTTAGAATAGTGCTCTGAGAAGGATCTCGCGAACCGGTGTGAGAACTCGAGGATCTGGCTACAGGTCTCCTAGAGGGGCTGCACACTCCTCCGGAAGGAATATCGTTTGCCCTGTTCTACCTGAAATCACCAAAACTGGCTCGCAGATTTTCAGCAGCATGCAATCAAGGGGGAAAAGAGGTACCACGAAAAGCCTATTCGCATCTGGAGGGGTCGATAATGCCAGGATTAAAGTATGTTTCTCTCGACCTGCATGTTCACACTCCCGCTTCTTCAGATTTTATTCATCCCACTGATGCTAAAGCTGAGGCGATTGCTGCCGATATCGTGGCCCAAGCCATCAGTAAAGGCCTTGCAGGCATAGCGATCACGGACCATAACAGTGGCGAGTGGGTTGATAAGATCAAGGCAGCCGCGGAGGGAAAACCACTTGCGGTCTTCCCTGGTGTAGAGATCACAACCCAAGCAGGATCCGGGGTCCACATACTGGCAGTTTTTGATCCATCCAAACGAGGAGAACATGTCAGAGACCTTCTAAGTAAGTTGGGTCTATCTCCGGAAGATCATGGCAGGGAAACCACTGTCGTTCAGAGGTCTCCTTCTGAAGTCATTGCACAAATTGCTGATTGTGATGCTCTGGCTATACCGGCTCACGTGAATTCGAGTCACGGGTTGTTTACAGAAATGAAGGGTCGCTCAAGGACGCTGGTCATTCAGCATTCATCATTGCATGCTGTGGAGGCAACCGACAATCTAGATCCGGAGAAGAGGAGCAACAGACGAAGGGCAATTGACTTCCTGGACGGGACAGATCCAGAGTATAAGCGGAAACTTGCTGTGATTCAATCTTCGGACAATCCGGCCCTGGCAGGTAAGAGTGGCCATAGTGTCGAGGGCATCGGCATAAGAGTAACGTACTTCAAGATGGAGCGAGTTGATCTCCAAAGTCTGAGGAACTGTTTTGATGATCCAGACGTCCGAATTAGAATCGAACTTGCCGAGCCGATTGTGTTTCCGAGGATAGAAACCATTTCTATCCTCGGTGGTTTTCTCGATGGCTGCACGATCACATTTCACGAGGGTCTAACAAGTGTAATCGGTGCAAAGGGATCAGGCAAGTCGCTCCTTGTGGAACTACTCAGGTTTGTCCTTGATCAGTGCTCAGCCAATGAGGGTGTAGCGGACGATCATCGAAGCAAGTTAGAACAGTGCCTGAAGACATATGGAACAGTCGAGGTAACCTTGGTACTGGAAACAGGAAGACGAATAGCAGTCAAACGCCATTATGATCCGGAAGAAAACAACCCGCAAGAGGATGCTTCTGTAGATGTTACGCGAGTGTTCCCCGTACTCTTTCTCAGTCAGAATGAAATCATTAGAATTGCCGAAGACGAAAACGAACAGCTCGCTTTCATTGACAGGTTCTTTGACTTCAAAGCCCATACTGAAGCCATTGACCAGTTCGAGAGGGAATTGAAGGGTCTTGACAAACAGCTCGCGGCCGCCCTACGAGCCTTCATCGAGACCGAGGGGCTCAAGAAGCGAATAGACACAATCAACGCTGAAGTAATCGGCATCGACGAGTCACTGAAGAATCCGGTGTTTGAGAAATTTGCCAAGGCAGAGGGTAAACAGCAAGCTCTTCAATCGTCGCTCGCCTATGTCAAGGGGTTGTCGTCAAGAGTAGGTCCCGCTGTGAAGTACTTTCTAGATGTTCCCACTCCAGCCTTCCCGGCTTCGGTGGCGGATGACCCAAGCCTGAGGAGGGCTGCAAAACTGATTTCAGAAACCAGAGCGGCGGTGGAACTCAAACTCAGGGAGTTGGGCGACAGACTGCATGAAATACTCGGTAGTCTTTCCTCAGAGGAACACGCGCTGCTCTCTACATACAAAGCCGCCAAGGCAGACTATGAAGCGACTGTAAGGCAAATGGGAGGCACCTATCAGGCTGTTGCCGCGAAGCGATCAAAGCTTGTGAAGGAACTAGCAGATACGCAGAGTCGCTTGGACAAGGCGAAGGAGCTTGTGGACAAAGCGAAACAAATCAGCGATGAGAGGAACGAGCGACTAGATCGGCTGGCCAAGATATACGGCGCCTTCAGCGCCGATCGAAGAGCTAAATGCCGGATGTTTGAGGAAGAATCTTCTGGGAAGCTAAAGATTACGCTGCTGGAAGCTTCAAATGTGGACGTGTTCAAGCAAAGACTAGGTGAGCTGAAGAGGGGATCGTACCTACGAGATACCGATATCGAGAGAATCTGTCAATCCGTAACTCCAAGGGAGTTCATTGGCAAGATTATCACCTACGCAGCCCGAAGGCAGCCTGAAAGATTGAAAGATCTGGCAAGCAAAGTGTCCCTGGAATTGGGTGCCGTCGTGACATTGGCCAACTACCTTCTTGATGTTGTCGAAATAGAGGACTTGCTGGAACTGCAGTACAAGGCGGTGCCACAGGACAGGCCTCAGATACAGTATTGTCTATCGGATGGCTCCCACGCACCTTTGGCCAGGTTATCTGTCGGTCAGAAATGCACAGCAATGCTCATCATGGCTCTAAGTGATGGAAGCATGCCCATTGTGATCGACCAGCCAGAAGATTCTCTTGACATCAGATCCATTTGGACAGACGTCTGTATGAAATTGCGCAAGGGCAAGGAAAGGCGTCAGTTTATCTTCACCACTCATAATTCGAGCTTGGCGGTAGCCTCTGACAGTGATAGTTTCGTCGTTCTTGAGGCTGATGCAGACAGAGGTAGAGTAACTCTTGAAGGTTCAATGGACCACGATCCTGTTGGCATCGAAGTCATTAACTACCTAGAGGGTGGACTGGTAACTTACCGGAACAAATACGCCAAATATGATGTCGGAAGGCGAGTTAAGGAATGACTCTGAGTCGCTATATACAAAGATAACGTCCCATACGCGAGTGTTGAAGCCGATCTAGTGAATTGCTCCCTTGATGCAACTCGAATGAAGTAAGAAGATTGTTTGTCGGCTGCACGGACAGGGGGCCGTAGGCTTTGCGACGAGGAAACCAAGGGCGAGAATATCGATTCGACTGGTTTAACCAAGTTCTCGATTCGTCACATTATGAGGACATTCCATAAGAAAGCGCCGTCTATTCAACCTCGCAGTGAAGAATGCGCGGTCATTCTTGCGAAGCCGTCTTGTTCCTCGAGGAGTTCATGATGTCGGCAGTTGTGGGGCATCTTTGTGAGACAAAGTGGGGGGGCACTGGCTCGAAGATGTGATGCGGGACAACGGCGAGAATGTATGGCTTGCTATGGCAACTGGCGTTTCGTAAATTGAAGTAGAGTCAAGAACATCACCCACACAATTTCATCGGCGCGAGCAGGGAAGCTGTAGACAGGACTGTGGACCAATTGGGTTTGGAACTATCAGACCCAGTGAAGAGACTTCAAGGAATCCTGTCAAAAGGGGTGTTCGCACAAGTCGGCTCTAACCAAGCTGGGACTCTTAATCAGTGGGTTGTAGGTTCGAGTCCTACTGGGTGCACAGTTTCCAGGTTCGCCGTCCCGAACGAAGTTCGGGACGAGCCTCGTCTCGCCGAAGGCGAGACGGGAGTCCTGGTGGGTGCACGAAAATCGAAAATCGAAGATCGATGATTGAGAATCGAGGATTGCTGATCAGTTTCCGATCCTCGATTTTCGATTCTCAATTTTCGATAATCTCCTTCCCATCTCATTCTCACATCTTTTCCGCACCGTGTTGATACTCGCAGCGATGATTCGGCACATCGTCGTGCATTCTTCCTGAATCCTTCCGAGCTCTGAGTCCATCAGGTACCTCCCTTCCTGGATGAAGGTCAGCCAGATTGCAGATTCATTCAGTTCCTTCAGCACAATTCCAAGTTTGTGCACGAAATCTCTATCGCTTTCGCCGCCGCGCGCAGGGGAGATGAGGCCGGAGGAATGAAGAATGGGGACTCTAAGATTGTGAGACAACCGACATTTCGTCCCAAATTTACACCAGGCCACTCCCCACCATCGTCCATTAGTCCCGCCATTCGATATAATTCCTCCGCCGATGCTGCTTTTTCGAAGGCCGGAAGTCGGGTTGCGCGATCTGTCTTGCCCCTCACTTGAATTCGAACTTTGTGAAGGATACATTTCGACGCATGCTTTAGCCCTGTCATTCGATGTGGGCGTCGACATAGATGTTGATGATGAGCATGCCGTCACTTGCTCGACTCGTCAAGCTGTTGCTAAAGGAAGTCGTCATGGATCTCTCCAAGATGTTCAAGAGTGAGGATGGCAGGAGCTACGTATTCACGTTTGCACTCGTCAGCACGTTGTTCTTGTTGTGGGGAATCTGCAATGGGATGATCGATGTGATGGACAAGCACTTTCAGGATCAACTGCATTTGACAAAGGCACAGTCGGCCTGGGTGCAGTTCGCGCACTATTTGGGCTATCTTCTGATGGCCATGCCCGCAAGCTGGCTGGCACGCAAACTCGGTTACAAAGGAGGCATCATATCCGGGCTCTTGATCGTCGCGCTGGGCGGATTCTGGTTTGTTCCTGCAACATCCATCTCATCATTCTGGGCGTTCCTGCTGGGAGTGTGTGTCATAGCCATGGGGTTGACAATTCTTGAGACGGTGGCCAATCCCTATACAACGGTTCTTGGTCCGAAGTCGTTTGCCGCAGCGCGCATTAATCTTGCTCAATCGTTCAACGGTGTCGGATGGATTTTTGGTCCCATCATCGGGGGAGTCTTCTTTTATTCCGCCGGTGACGCAGAAGTCGCCCAGGGTCATTTGTACATCCCTTACCTTGCCGTAGCAGTGATCGTCCTTGTAATGGCGGTGGTCTTCTACTTCGCCAAGGTCCCCGACCTGAATACAGAGGATGAGTATCACCTGAGCGACTCAACCGACTCCAACGTCAGCCGTTCCATCTGGTCACACCCGCATTTCGTCGGTGCAGTGGCAGCGCGCGATGTTTCTCAGCTTCTTCTTCATGTCGATTATGTTTCCGACGATCTTTGCCCTTGACATCCACGGGCTTGGAGTGAAGGCGAAGAGGGCTTCAGGTTTCATCGTCATGGCGATCATTGGCGGAGCGATCATGCCGGAGCTTATGGGATACCTTGGGGATCTTTACAATATGTCGTTCAGCTTCCTCGTGCCACTCTTTTGTATTGCGCTCATCGCAATGTATGGATATTCGTGGCCGAAGATGAGCAAGGGGGAGTAAACAATAGCGGAGACCAGCAGACAGGGATCGAGTTCATCGCACATCCATCATACACGGAGGATTTATGGGAATTCTGGACAATCTCGCCGGTTCACTCCTCGGCGGAGGGGGAACGCAGAACAATGTGCTGAATGCCGTGCTCGGTTTGTTGTCGAACCAGCAATCAGGCGGATTGGGAGGGCTCGTGAGCCAGTTTAAAGCGTCCGGGTTGGGTGACATCATCAACTCATGGGTCAGTACCGGCAAAAACCTGCCGATCACTCCGGCGCAAATCCAGCAAGGGATCGGTGCGGACACGTTGAAGAATCTCGCGCAGTCTGCCGGCGTGTCGTCGGAAGAAATGACATCGCACCTCTCGCAACTCCTTCCCCAGATTGTTGACAAGCTGACGCCCAACGGCAGCATTCCCCAGGGCAACATCATGGAGCAGGGGGTGGACCTACTGAAAGGCCTCATGAAGTAGGTCATGCTGCGTATCGGGGGCGTCCGGCCGCTTGGTACGCACATTGACCGTCGTCGTCTCTTCTTTAATCACTTCTCATCATCCAAGGCCCGTGCCCATCCGGGCCTTGGATCTTGTTCTTCGATTGACCTTCTCACCTTTCTGCGCTAATTTGCTGCATTTCCCGAAAGGAAGACGCAAATGGTCCCGGTGGAAAAGACTTCCGCATCTCACCAGTTGATCGATTCCGTTGGGCGATGCGCCCAAACCGCACTCCTGCTTCTTGGCGTTACGTTCATTGTTCCGGGTCGGCTCATCGCTCAATCGAATGTCGATCGCTTGAGCCGAGCGCTCGACTCCCTCACCGTCGTTTCGTTCGACAACTGGAAAGTGAGTCGCGATCTGAAGGCCGCCCATATCGTCGGCGATCCCACATCCAAAGCCTTCGACGATGCGCAGTGGGAAACCCTCGGAATCGGCGAGAGCATTTATCCCGACTCTTGCTGGCTTCGCAAGGAGATCGTGCTGCCGGACCGCATCCTCGGACAACCCGTCCGCGGCACGGTCCGGTTTCTTGTCTCCGTCGACGACTACGGCTATCTCTGGGTGAACGGCGAGAGCAAGGGACGTTTCCCGTGGGACGGCGAATTCGAATTGACGAAGGACGCAAAGCCCGGAGAACGCTTCCTGATCGCGATCAAAGCGATCAATACCGGCGGTCCGCTCCGGCTTCTCCGCGCAGAGTTGGAGACCGGAACAAGCAAATCGATCAGAGACCTCGTGAGCGATTTCGCCCTGAGCCTGCGGATCGGTCAAAAGCTTCTGAGCTTCGATACGTATCAGACAAATGCCAACGCGAAAGTGGACCCGGGGATCGACAGGTCCACCATCGATAAGGGCGAGAAGTTCCGGCTGAACCAATTGCTCCAGTCCCTCGCCCAACGCGTCGACATCAAAGCGCTCCGGAAGGGTGACCTCGAACAATTCCAGGCATCCATCGCCGCAGTGCGCGCCGACCTGCTCCCCATCAAGGAATTCGCAAGGCGGTTCACCCTCTTCTTCGACGCGAACGCGCACATTGACGCGGCGTGGCTGTGGCGGTCGAAGGAAACGATTCAGGTCTGCCGGAACACGTTCTCTTCCGTGATGAACATGATGAAGGCACGGCCGGATTTTACCTACACCCAGAGCGCGGCGGCGTACTATGACTGGATGCAGCGCCTGTATCCGGACCTCTTCCGCCAGATGCAGCAGGCGGTGAAAACCGGGCGCTGGGAAATCGTGGGCGGAATGTGGGTCGAACCGGACTGCAACCTGCCAAGCGGGGTTTCCTGGGCAAGGCATCTTCTGTACGCGAAGGAATACTTTAAGAGAAATTTCGATGTGGATGTGAAGATCGGCTGGAACCCCGACTCGTTCGGGTACAATGGCAATATGCCGATGCTGTACCGCAACGCGGGGATCGATGCCTTCATTACGCAGAAAATCGGATGGAATGAAACAGATGTCTTCCCGTATCGGGTCTTCTGGTGGGAATCTGCGGACGGATCTCGAATCCTGAGTTACTTCCCGTTTGACTATGTCAACACGATCGATAATCCGTATCAGTTGAATGATTGGCTGCGCGAGTTCGAGGCCAACACCGGGTTTCGGAAGATGCTCATCTTATTCGGCGTCGGCGACCACGGCGGGGGGCCGTCCCTTGAAATGCTTGCACGCATCGACCACCTGAGAACATTGGATATTTTCCCAACGATCGAGTTCGGGACTGCAACCCAGTATCTCGATTGGTTGAAGCAACAGGACCTCTCGACAGTGCCTGTATGGAAGGATGAGCTCTATCTGGAGTATCACCAGGGGACGTTCACGACCCAGGCGAACATGAAGAAGTTCAATCGCTCCAATGAATTTCTTCTTACCGATGCAGAAGAATTCTCCACGCTTGCGACGCTCTTCGGAAGGCCTTACCATGGCGCTGATCTCGAGGCTGCGTGGAGGAAGGTGTTGTTCAATCAATTCCACGACATTCTTCCTGGTTCGGGAATCAGGGAGGTCTATATCGACGCAACGGCGACGGACAACGAGGCCCGTCATATCGGACAGTTCCAGTTGGATGGCTCGCTCCAGCAGATTGTCCGTCAGGTAAATACGTCGGCATTCCGGAAGGGGACGCCGGTGGTGATCGTCAACACTCTTGGATGGGAGAGAACCGACGTCGCACGCGTCGCTCTTCCGGAAGGGGACACAAGCGACTACGCGATCTTTGACGCGCGAGGGAACGAAATTCCTTCGCAAAGCGTAGACGTCGGAAAATACCGCAGGGAGATCCTCTTTATCGCCTCGAAGGTTCCGTCAATGGGATATGCCGTTTACGAGCTTCGAAAGCAGACGCCGTCGGAGTTCAAAGAAGCGCTGGCAACATCACCGATTTCTCTCGACAACGGTCTGTTCAAGGTAATGGTGGACTCCACGAGCGGATGGGTGAAGAGCATCGAGGACAAACGAAACGGGAAAGAGCTCCTTGAGGGCCCCGGCAATCGGCTTCAGCTTCTCGAAGACCTGCCAAAACACTACGACGCCTGGAATATCGGGTTGACCGGCGTCGAGTTTCCCTCGAAGTACAGAGGGGCGGAAATCGTGGAAACCGGACCCGTGCGGTGTATCCTCCGCCTTCACCGTGACTATTTGAAACCCGGTACTGTGAAGGATTTTCCGACCGAGGATTTCCCATCTTCGTTCTTCACGCAAGAGATCATTCTCTATAACGGTCTGGATCGGATCGACTTTACGACCGATGTCGACTGGTGGGAAGACCACACGATGCTCAAGGTGGCATTTCCACTGACTGTCACGGACACCGTGGCTTCGTATGAAATTCCCTTCGGATGGATTCAGCGATCGACGCAAATGCGGACAAGTTGGGAGAAAGCGAAAGTTGAAGTGCCGGCGGAAAAGTGGGCCGATGTTTCTTCCGGGGGCTATGGCGTGAGCCTCCTCAACAATGCCAAGTATGGATACGACATCAAAGGCAACACGATGCGGCTTTCTTTGCTACGTTCCCCAAAGTCTCCGGACCCGACAGCCGACCGGGGGAAGCATTCCATTCAGTACGCCCTCTATCCTCATGCGGGGGACTGGCGTGATGCCCGGACGGTGCAGCGCGGCTACGAGTTCAATAATCCGTTGATTGCAATCGTCACAAATTCCCACAAGGGACCCTTGCCTGATCGCCATTCGTTTCTGACCCTGGAGCCGTCGAACCTGGTGCTCAGCAGCCTGAAAAAGGCCGAGAATTCGAACGCGTGGATAGTCCAGTGGTATGACGCCACGGGAGTGGACTGCTCAGCGGTACTGCAATTGCCGAAGCCACCCAGAAGTGTTGAACGCTCAGACTTTCTGGAAAAAGACGGAGCGCCGGTGCCGGTGAAGGGGAGGACCGTCGTTGTGCCGACAAGATCACATTCCGTCGTAACGGTGAAAGTGACTTTCTAAGACCGAGCAGCCTTTGATGCCGCCGGCGTTGCGGGCGCCGCCCCTCCTCTGCGCGAATGAGCGCGGGGTGCTGGTGCTTCTATTCGACTTTTGTCGCTTCGAAGACACCTTCCTGGAAGCCGACGATGCCGACGACTTTCCCGCTCTTGTCCCGGACAAAGCTGAGCCACAGATCATACTTCGGCAGACTGAAGCTGGCGTTCGATTCGGGCAACAGCTTGTCGCCGTCGCCGGGGGCTCCCTGGATGTTCGCGATTAAATCGTTCCCATTTTTCGTGATCATCACGACCGGTCCATGGGAGATGCTGTATCGACCGACGTACGCGTCAAGCAACTTGAAGTCCGGAACAAAACCGGAAACGGGCCGGTGTCGTACGAGCCCGTTCGCGCGTACCGTGGAATCGCCGGATTGCACGAGCGAAGTCTTGAAGCGCCAGTTGTAATCGAACATCCCCGATGCGAGCGTCATCTGTCCTGGCGACACTTTCTGGTGATACGTCGGGACTCGACCGTCCGTAATGACGTAATCCCAGCCGGAAAGTCGTTGGGGATTCAGCTCGTTGAAGTACATCCCATCAACGGACGTCGCTGCCGCTACCAGAACGTAGCGATCCCGATTGAGGGGGTTCGGGTAGATCATTTGCACTGCGGCATCGGCGGCAGGAAACTCAGTTCCGTCAATCGTGATTGTCGCGGAAGAGATCTGAAGAGGGAGCCTTGACGCAAACTTCGCGGTGACGAGATTCGACTCCGTTCCCCCGACCAGGAGGAGGGAGTACTTCGCCATATCCCCTTCCGTGATCGACGTGTCGGCGAAGACGCGCGGCGGCTGGTTTTGCCAGGTCTTCCACCGATCGATGAATCCCGATGCCTTCGCCCTGCACATCGCGGCCATAGCCGTGTCTTTCGACACGGTCCCCACGACGACAGCAAAGGGGGTCGTCGTGAAATCCGTCATGGTTCCGGGCAGCTGAGCGGATTTGTGCGTCGTCGAAGGATGATACTCTTTTGCGGTTAGCGTAAATGTTCCGTCGTGGAGTCTGGCAGCGAACGGAACTCCGTTCCAGACGACGTTGACGGGCTTCTCGAGATCGACCAGCTTCGGGGGAGGGGAGAGCTCGATGTCCAGGATATTGTCCGAGTCCACCCTGATGAGGTTGCGCTCCACGATCTCCGCATCAAGCGACATGAACGCCAGAGGACTCGCCGCCTGCAGAACCCGCACCCAATAGGCCGAAGCGTTGCGCAATTCCGCCGATCGAATCCGCACATGATCCGGAGTGGAATTCCGGTGATGCTGCAGAAACCATTCGATGTTCATTGTGCCGTTCTGGTATACCAACGCCTCATGCCCGCGACCGGGGTATTCCTGGTACCGCACATCATATCCCCAGCGTTGCAGCAGCCGTACGCCCCAGCGGGAGTACTCGACGTTTACCGATTGGTCCGCGTCGCCGTGGCGAACAAACATTGGAACGTTCAACAGGCCGTCGGCCATGCCCCATGAGCTGGATTTCTCATTGAAAAACCGCTCGACGGAAGTAAGATGTGCAAGCTCCTCTTCCGCCATCTGGGCGTGATAGTCGGACCCGCCGAACACTGGTGCAATGGCCGCAAAGAGATCCGGATGCCTGCTCGCGACGTTCCACGTGCCCCATCCACCCATGGAATCACCCGTCAGGTAAATTCTGTCTTCGTCCACATTGAACAACCGTTTTGCTTCGGCAATGACGTGAAGGATATCCTTGTCTCCCATGCCGAGGTATTGCGTGTTGCCACGTCCGTGGGGTTCAACGTAAATGACTCCTTGCTGCCCCGGGAATTCCATGTCGCTCCCCGCATGGCGCACATCGGCGGCCCACCAGCGGACGTAGACCGGGTTGGCGGGATTGTAGCCGTGTAATTGAATCACGAGGGGCCACTTCTTTGCGGGATCATATCCGGCCGGAAGATAGGCACGGCAGAATTGTGGTGAACCGTCCACGTCATCGATGTATGCGAGGCGGACGAACCCGTACGGTCTGATGCGACCCGGTGCACCTTCCCGTTCGAGCACCATTTCCCGATATTCCATGAGCGGGGAGTGAACCTTCTGCCACGGATTCCCTTTTACGTCGGCAAGCGTGCATCCCAGCCGATCCTCGATCATGTCTGCGAGCATTTTCAGGGTGGCGCCCTCAGGACGAAGAGCATCGGCCTTTGCGGCAGTAGCCGCAAGCTCTCTGGCCAGGGGAAGGAAATCACCCTTGTACCACGGAAGATGACTCGCGACGAGCAGGCCTCTCGGCGTGAGAGTCGTGCATCGCACTTCATAAGGCCCGTCCTCCCAATCCCGGGCATCGACATCGACGGTATCTCCTCGAAGCGACATTGTTCCGTAAACGGACGTTCCCCCGGGGCGGATCACTTCCACCTTTACTGCATCCGCATCGGCCCGCTCTCCGTGGATGTCGGTCTTAAGCGTGAAACCGTCCTGCGAAGTCCGGATGATCGAAGGGCTAATTTCCTGCCTTCGCGGGAAAACGCTCCCTTGCTCCAGAACCCGCGCGTAGAACATCCCGTCGGCCGGGATTTTGATGAGGAGGTCGTTCTCTCCGGCGCTCATCGACATCTGGACCTGATCTTCATCCGGCGTGCATGACCGGGTTCCGTCCCGCGAGAGAACGAGCGTGCCGTTCACCCACGCCCGAATCCCGTTGAGACTTCCGACTGAGAGTAGCGCTTTCCCGGCTTGCGGACGGGGGATCCTGGTGAATGCGTACGCCACGGCACTGTCTCGCGATCCCGATAAATTGGAAAAGCCCACTTCGTCCGACCAGGATTTCTCAGAGTGCCATTGGAGGGTCGAGCCGTCAGGCATTTTCTGCACCTGGCCTTCTGTGGGCCGGAGCCGGGCTTCGCCTCCACTATCTGCGAAGCAATCCGTCGTAAGTCCCCCCCGCAACGCTCCTGCGACGATCCAAAGGCGTAGGTACGTCTCTTCTCCCCGTTTCCACGGCATGCGGTACTCGTCCTTTAATTTGGGCGGCGGAGATGATTCCTGTGAGAGCGCGCAGGTTGCGAGGCCCGTCAGCACTGCTGCAATTGCCATGCGTCGGAAGATGTTCATTTCTCATTCCTTACGGATTGTTCGTGGCATGATGAGAAGAGGAGAGCAAGCTCGTGGAAGAGAACGGGTGAAGATCTTACGGAAGCGTGGGGGAGATGCCCCCCGATAGTTGATGCGCTTCATCCGCCGATGACACGAAGATCAGTATCACCCTTCGGATGCTGAAAGCGAGGAACTGATAGGATTGGCTGTACCAAGGTAGCTCCGCGCTTGTTCAATTTCAAGGGCGCATGCGGGATTCCCGCAGTCCTCCCATTTGGATGGGAAGCCGGATCCTCTTTTTCGCTCTCGACCTTGACTGCGGAACCCGGGAAGTCTACATTTCACTCTGTCGACGTCCAGGTGATTTCGAGGATTTGGCGGCGTGCCCGGGCATTTACCCCACAGCGAGCTGACGGAATCACAGTGATGCATCTCTACATTTTACCCTCGATTCTCCCTGCTGCGGTGCTTGGCGACGATTCCCTTGATGACGATATGATTCGGGCCATGCTCGAATTTACGAGATCGTCGACGCGATGGGCCGTCGGGCAACTCCAATCCGACGCCGGAATGGACCCGCTGGGATCGTTGCGGTTTGTTGCGGTCGGACCAGAGCACAAGACCACGTGCATTACCTCATCGGCAATCGCTGGACCCGACTATGTCTTTGTCGGCTGGGTCGACATCCTTCAGGAGCGCATTGTGCCCAGAGTTCCGGATGTTCTGGACCAGGAGTAGGTGTACGCAGGATTCATCAACATTCCATGGAGACCGTACGTCACCGTACCTTCGAAGTCTGACCCGGATCGTTCTTTGGGTGGCGCTGGTTGGATCGGTATTGAGTGCAGATTCGATACAGGGGCAACCCACGAGCGTGGGGAACCGACCCGACCCAGTGATTCAATGTTCTATCGACTCAAGGTGATGGAAACCGTACGATCATCCACTTCTCTGGCGAGCGCGTCGCCTATTCCTCCGATTCGCTCTCGATCGTTCTGACCGGGAATGCCATGGTGCAGGGCGACGATGTGAAGGTCACATCGGGGACCATTGCATTTAGACAAATGGGAGCCCGGCAGGTAAGCGTGCCATGCTCGAAGGATAGGGAAGCAGACAAGGAGCAGACATTTCCGGAGAGAAATATTCTGCTCCTTGTAGCCTATCGCATCACGTCCACTCTTCCGCAACCCCTCTCGACCATCACTCCGTGGCGTGGGTGAAGAGGAACTTCCGCGACAACTGGTCCGAAGCAAGTTGAAATGCCCGCTCGTGGTCGCTCGGATCGAACGCGCTGCCGTTGTCGAGGCTCGAACCATAGCTGAGGTACATGCTCGCCAGATGAGCTTTGTAGCTGATCGCAGAGTCCCTGCATGACGCCGACAGGTCGTTGAGATCGGAAATCAAGCGTGAAAAATTCTGCTTTGGATAGTAGCTCTTGTACTGGATCATATCGTAGATCGTTGATTCGACGATTCCCGGAATATCGCTCTTCAGGGAATACTCCAGGATCAACATGAGCTTGTGATGATCACGCACTTTCGGTACCGTCCTGGTCTGCCCCAGGGCACTTACTGATAATGAAAGTGCCAGGATCGCCACCGGCCACAGCGTTCGTGCTCTCCGTCGCATATACCCTCCTTGTTGCGTTTGGTGATTCGTTTGATTCGCTTGAACGAGAGTTTAGCGAAAAGAATGCCAACACCAGTGACCTTCTGTAACTCGTTGCCTATCAACGACGGCGCCCGTAGACTGTCGAAAATGAAACAGCCAAAGGGGTGCCACAAAATGAACAACTGGGAATCATCTCATCGCCGCAAGACGCGATGGTGCAGCAGGTTGGACCGATGTCACATGAGTGGAGCGATGCTGAAACGTGGCAGGGGTTTCGGGGGGTTATCGAAGGTCAGAGGGGGGTCTTCGCTGAAGGCGGTTGTTCAGTGCCCGTCGTGAGATGCCGAGCATTTCCGCGGCGATTGTCTGATTGTTTTCCGCCCTCAAGAGTGCTTCGGCAATCATCGCGTCTTCCATCTCCGACAGCGTCGGGAAGCGGCTGCCCAGCGAGGACAGTGCGTCGGCGGCGGATTGATCGGTACTCAGCCCCGGGAGACTGCCGTTGGCGACAGAGCGATCCGCGTTGATCGTTCGTCGAAACGACTCAAGCGAGAGGATGCCCGACGTATGCCTGCTCAGAGCGTCGAAAATCATCCCCTGCAATTCACGGACGTTGCCCGGATAGTCGTAATTGCCCAGCAACGGGTAGAGTTCTCTCGGAACCGTCGGCCGCTTCTTTTGAAGGGCGTTTGATCCTTCGGCAAGAAAGTGATCGATCAGGTACGGGATATCCGATCTGCGCTCGCGCAGGGGTGGTATATTGATATGATGGGACTTGAGCCGATAGTAGAGATCCTGACGGAATGTTCCCTGGGTCTTCAGTCGGTGAATGTCCTGGTGAGTTGCAACGACAATCCGTGCATTAGAGAGGCGTGCGATGTCTGAGCCGAGCGGATAGTACTGACCGTCCTGCAGGAGGCGGAGGAGTTTCACTTGCGACTCGATGCTGAGGTCTCCGATCTCGTCGAGAAAGAGCGTTCCGCTGTCTGCCTTCTCGATCATTCCCTTTCGTTCTGCATCCGCACCTGTGAACGCCCCTTTCCTGTGGCCGAACAAGGTGTCCGAGAAGAGATTGTCGTCGACTCCCGCAACGTTGACCGAGACAAGTTGCCCTTTCGCTCCTCCTGCTGCATGGATCGCGTGTGCAAAGAGTTCTTTTCCGGTTCCTGTCTCTCCCGTAATCAGGATGGGAAGGTCCGTCGGGGCCACGGCCTCGATATACTTGAAGAGCGACTGCATACCCGGAGACCGGGTAATGATGGGGGCGAATGCTTTCGGGTGTTCGACGGATTCGCGAAGGAACGATTCCTTCAACATCGCATTCTCCGCCCGGACCTCGGTGAGTTCGAGGCCGTGCTTCACGGCTGCGACCAACCGGGTTTCATCGATCGGTTTTAGGAGATAATCGAAGGCCCCGTTTTGCATGCACGCCACGGCACTTGCGACGTCGTTGACGGCGGTCACCATGATGACATTCACCTCGGGGTGTCGGTCCACGATCTGCGGCAAGAGCTGTCCGCCGGAAAGGTGCGGCATGGTAATGTCGAGAACGACGAGAGAATACGCCTTCCGGGAAAGCATGTCGAGGACGAGGCGGCTATCCCGACACGTCTCGATATTCGTTATCCCATTCGAGGACATCGCCAGCTCGACGCTGAGGAGGTAATGTTCCTCATCGTCGACGAAGAGGATCGGGTGAGCGGGGTTGATCTTTGCATTCATTGCATCACCGGGAGATACACTTTCGCGATTGTCCCTTTCCCGGGTTCGCTGGTCAAAACGATGCGTCCACCGTGGCTTTTTACGATATTGAGCGACACGGAGAGACCCAGGCCCGTGCCCCCCTTGTCGCGCCGGGTGGTGAAAAACGGATCCATGATGTGCTTCAGGTCCGTCTCTCTGATGCCGCCTCCACGATCAACGATGGCCACCCGCACCTCATTCCGTTCTTTGTGGAACGATGTCGTGACCCGGATTTCGTCCGCCGTTGTTCGCAGCGACTGGCACGCGTTAGTGATCAGATTGATGATCACCTGTTCCAGTTGTTGGGCATTCCCTTTGATCGCCGGAACGTCGCTCCCGTAATCGACACGAAAGTCCTCTGTGGACTCCCTGATCAGGTTGCCGGCAATTTCAATGGCCAAGCCAACAACGTGATTGATGTCGACGGATTCGTTGCGCGTGGCGCCGTCATGTTTGGCGTAATCGGTGAGGCTCCGGGTGATATTCTGGATCCGGTCCGAACCCTTCAGAATCCCTTCAAGGGAGTGGGCGAGCTTCTCACGGGATGAATCATACGACATTCCTGCGATGCTGAAATCGCCGTTCGCGTGCAGGTACTCGTCCAGGATGGGCACGATGTCAGTCCAGATCCTCGAAAACAGGCGTCCGTTGAGTTGGATGAAGTTGTTCGGATTATTGATTTCATGGGCGATACCGGATACAAGGATCCCCAGGGAGGCCATCTTGTCCGCCTGAATCAGTTGCTGGCTTCGGACCGCTTCATCAAGTTCCCGCCGTTTGCGTTCCGTGATGTCATTGATCAGACCGTCATAGGCGACGGGGGTTCCGGAGTCGTTCTTGGTCACCACAATCGTATTGCGGATCCAGCGCGTCGTTCCGTCCCGGTGAATAATCCGGTGCTCGAGAGGAGGGACATCTTGACCGGACAGGGCGACGGTGGCTTGCGCAAGGACATTGTCCCGGTCTACCCGTGGGACCATTTTTGACCAGAGGTCAGGATCGGCTTTGTAGTCGTCCGACGTATAGCCGGTTACCGCAAGGCAGCCGGGTCCATGATAGGTTTCTGCCGCAACGCCGTCGCGGATCGTCACCGTGTAGATGTAGTCCGTGAGGTACTTGATCAGCTTTTCGTACCGATTTTCCAGGGTCATCGTGGTCGCTATTTTCGCACTGTTTTCCATTTTCCAATATAGTAAAAGAAGGAAGACTTTTTCACAAGAAGAGGGTACGCGTTCAACCCGGGGCCCATTTGCGTGAAGGCATGGGGGGTATCGAACGCAATTGAGCGTTCTTGACAAAAACAGGGAACGGCGGCTCCTCCAGCGGATGTTGGAAAAATGAACCCCCGTACCCCAACACCTGGTGACGAATGCAGGATGTCACGGTAACACTCGACGAACGCGAGCCACAATTCAGGAAAACGATTCGGTTGCGGCATGCGGTTGCGCTCTACATCAGCTCCGTCCTCGGGTCGGGAGTGCTTGTGTTGCCCGGACTCGCCGCGCAGATCGCCGGACCGGCCTCGCTCATCGCATGGGTCGTTCTGAGTCTTGCGAGCTACCCCTTTGCCTCGACGTTCGCCTCCCTTTCTGCCAGACGTCCCGAGTCGGGCGGTGTCTACGCCTTCGCAAGGGAAAGTTTCGGCCCGGGGATTGCCACAGTCGTTGGCTGGCTCTTTGCCCTCTGGTTTGTTTCCGGGGCGCCCGCGGTGACCCTTATCGCCGCTTCCTATATCTCGTACGCTGTGCCGATGGCGAGGGGTGAAAGCTACGTGATCGCCGCCGGGGTGATCCTTCTGGCGTTCGTCATCAACTATCGCGGGATTACGTTCAGCAACCGTGTGCAGCTTGCTGTCGTCGTCGCCATTCTCATCTTGCTTGTGGCAGCGGTGGCATTTTCCGTGGGATTGATCCAGCGGGAGAGGTTTGTCCCGTTCCTGCCGCACGGGCTTCTTCCGGTCGGCACCGCGGCAGCGCTCATCTTCTGGTCATTCCTCGGGTACGAGAACGTCTCGAATATCGCAGAAGAGTTCGAGAATCCTAAACGCGATTTTCGAAGGAGCATCCAACTGAGCGTGCTCCTGATCGGACTGTTGTACGTCGCCGTGGCGACTGTCACTGTGGGAACCGGGGCATACACGGCGGGTGGAAGCGTTGCGCCGTTCGCGGCGATCTTTGCAAACGTTTTCGGGCGCTATGGGGCGTTGGCGACCGCGATCCTCGCGCTGTTTATTATATTCGGTGCCGCCAATGCTTACACCGCAGGGATGTCCCGGGTGATCTATGCGGTTGCCAAAGACGGCGGCTTTCCCCGTTCCCTGGCGCATCTCCATGCGAGGAGCGGCGTTCCCGACCGGAGCCTGATCATGCTTTTCAGCATGGCGATGGTCATGTTGGGACTCTACTATGTGACGGGGATGAATCTGCAGGACGCACTCTTGATCCCGAGCGGAGCGGCCATCCTGGTCTACATCATCGGGTCTGCCAGCGGAATCAAACTGCTGGAAGGGAAGGCCGGACATAAGATCTTTGCGTGGATTTCGCTCGTGATGTCAGTCGCGATTTTGCCGTTTGTCGGTTTTCTGGCGCTCGTTGCGGTCGTGACAGGATTGGCGGGTCTGGCATTCGTCTGGATCATGGGGAAATCGCGAAGGGGAACCGTTGACAAGAAACTGCGACTTTTCGATTGAAGGAAGGTGATCCCGCCGATCGCTTGCGTTTCATTGCGGAACTCGTAGATTAAATTTAGTGCCGTATCGGCCGCTCCGACCTCACTTTGGTAAACCTCCAGCTTGGTCTGGCTTTCGTTTCTTAAGCCGATCAAGCATTTTTGCATACAAAGGGAAGCGAATCCGGACGCGGCATTCTCTCAAGAGGCAAGTGTCATGAAGAACCCATTCTGGGACGATTTTCCACTGTATGATCCTCGAAACGAACACGATGCGTGCGGTCTGGGATTCATCGTCAACGTCAAGGGCGAAAAATCACACGAAATTGTCACCCAGGGGATCAGGATCCTGATCAACCTCACCCACCGAGGGGCGAGCGGAAGCGATCCGGAAACAGGAGACGGAGCGGGGGTAACGATTCAGATTCCCCACGAGTTCTTCCTCAAGGAGTGCAAACAATTCGGTTTTTCTCTGCCGGGGCCCGGGCAATATGGCGTGGGGATGATTTTTCTCCCGGTCGAACCGCAATCACGGCTCCAGTGCGAAGGGATTATCGACCGGGTCGTTCAGGAGGAGAACCTCACGGTGATCGGCTGGCGTGACACCCCGATTGAGGCGGACGCGATCGGACGTATCGCGCGGGCAACACAACCCTATATCGAGCAGATCTTCGTCCGTAGCGGACCCGATCTCACGCAGGATCAGTTCGAACGAAAACTGTACGTGGTCCGGAAACGCATCGAGAGCGAGATTGAGAAATCCAACGTCAAAGAGAAGGAGTTCTTCTACATCCCGTCTCTGTCCTCATACACCATTGTGTACAAAGGACTGCTGCTGGCGCCTCAGATCGAACGTTTTTACTCGGACCTCTCGGATCCCGCCACCAAGAGCGCTCTGTGCCTCGTTCACCAGCGCTTCTCGACGAACACGCTGCCGAACTGGCAGCTCGCGCACCCGTTCCGCTACATCTGCCACAACGGCGAAATCAATACCCTGCGCGGAAACGTCAACTGGATGCACGCACGTCAGTCGGTCCTGAAGTCCGACCTGTTCGGCGTCGATATCCGCAAGGTCATACCCATCGTCGAAGCGAAAGGAAGCGATTCGTCCTCCCTCGACAATGTTGTGGAGCTCCTGCACCTGGCGGGTCGCACGCTCCCGCACGCTCTCGCGATGTTGATTCCGGAAGCGTGGGACAAAGACACGAGCATGAGCGAGGAGAAAAAGGCGTTCTACGAATATCACGCGTCGCTCATGGAACCCTGGGATGGTCCTGCTGCGGTTGCCTTTACCGATGGACGTGTGATCGGCGCAACCCTCGACCGCAACGGCCTCCGCCCGGCGCGGTACCTCGTCACGCATGACGACCTTGTGATCATGGCATCGGAAACCGGCGTCCTGGAGATTGAACCCGAGCGGGTGAAGATCAAGGCCTGCCTTCAGCCGGGGGAAATGTTGCTCGTCGATCTGGACGAGCAGCGGCTGGTTCCCGACGAGGAAATCAAGGCGGCCTTGAGCAGCCGTCAACCGTATGGCGCATGGCTCAAGGAAAATCAAATCACGATGGAAATGCTCCCGGATCCTCCTCGTGAGCACGCGTTTAATCCAGCGGACATTCTCAAACGCCAGCGGGCGTTCGGATACACGGAAGAGGACATCCGGATCCTGATGATGCCGATGGCGGAGAACGGAGAAGAACCCGTTGGCTCCATGGGGGCGGATACGCCGCTGGCATGCCTGTCGGACAGGCCGCAACCGTTGTTCAATTATTTCAAGCAGCTCTTCGCGCAGGTCACCAATCCGCCCATTGATCCGATCCGGGAAGATCTGGTGATGTCGCTGACAAGCTACATCGGAACGGAACGCAATATCCTCGAAGAGACCCCGAAGAACTGCCACACCCTGAAGCTGAGGGATCCGATCGTCACCAACCGCGATCTGGAGAAGCTTCGAAGAGTATCGCAGGGGGATTTCCTTGCGACGACGCTCCCCATGCTGTTCCGCGTGAACGAGGGCGCGGAGGAACTGGAGCGGGCGCTTACGGGATTGTGCCGCAGGGCGAGCCTGGCCATTGAATCGGGGTATACGATTATCATTCTTTCGGATCGGGGGATGGACGAGGAGTACGCTCCCATCCCGAGCCTTCTCGCCCTGACAGCGGTCCACAACCATCTTGTGCGGGAAACGACCCGCACACAGGTCGCGCTGGTGGTCGAAACAGGGGAAGCGCGGGAAGTGATGCATTACGCGCTCCTGATTGGCTATGGTGCAAGCGCCATCAATCCCTACCTGGCCATCGAAACGCTTGAGGACCTCGCGCAAAAGAACCTGTTCCCCGCAGGTCTTTCGTTCGAAAAGGCTCTGCACAACTATATCAAGGCGGTGGGCAAAGGTCTCTTGAAAGTCTTTTCGAAGATGGGCATTTCGACGCTGCAGAGCTACCGCGGCGCCCAGATCTTCGAGGCGATCGGACTCAACAAAACCATCATCGATAAATACTTCACCGGGACCGTCTCGCGCATCGAGGGCGTCGGGCTCGACGTCCTCCTCCGGGAAGCGGAGATGAAGCATCACCATGCCCTTCAGCGTGTTTCGGACGCGGAGTCGCAGCTCGACCTCGGCGGCTCCTATCAGTTCCGGGTCAACGGTGAACGTCACCAGATCAACCCGGCGACTATTGCGAAGTTGCAGGATGCCGTCCTGCGGGCGGACTACGCAACGTACAAGGAATATTCCGAGATCGTGAACCGCCAGAACAGGGATCTGTACACGCTCCGGGGATTGATGGAGCTGCGGCAAGGGGATCATCCGGTGCCCATCGAGGAGGTTGAGCCCGCCAAAGAGATCGTCAAGCGGTTTGTGACGGGGGCGATGTCGTTCGGTTCGATCAGCAAAGAGGCGCACGAAACACTCGCGATCGCAATGAACAGGATCGGCGGCCGATCGAACACCGGTGAAGGCGGGGAGGAAGAGAGCCGGTTCACACCGGATGCGAACGGCGATTCGCGTCGAAGCGCCATCAAACAGGTGGCGTCCGCACGGTTCGGCGTTACCGCGCACTATCTGATCAATGCGGACGAGCTCCAGATCAAGATCGCGCAGGGGGCGAAGCCGGGTGAGGGCGGACAACTGCCGGGCCACAAGGTCGATGCGGTCATTGCGAAAACACGGCATTCGATTCCTGGCGTCGGGCTCATTTCTCCGCCGCCGCACCACGACATCTATTCGATCGAAGACCTTGCCCAGCTGATCTTCGATCTGAAGAATGTCAACCCGAAGGCACAGATCTCGGTGAAACTGGTCTCGGAGGTGGGGGTGGGGACGGTGGCCGCAGGCGTCGCGAAAGCGCACGCCGACCGGATCCTCATCAGCGGGGACAGCGGAGGAACGGGAGCATCGCCGTTGACATCGATCAAGCACGCCGGGATCCCGTGGGAGCTGGGGATCGCGGAGGCGCAACAGGTCCTGCTCCTGAACGATCTGCGAGGTCGAACCAGGATACAGACTGACGGGAAGATCCAGACCGGCCGCGATGTCGTTATCGCGGCGTTGCTGGGTGCAGAGGAATTCGGATTCGCCACGACTCCGCTTATCGCCATGGGGTGCGTGATGATGCGGAAATGCCATCTGAACACCTGCCCCGTCGGCATAGCGACGCAGGACCCGGTCCTGCGGAAGAAGTTCCAGGGCACTCCCGAGCGCGTGATCAACTTCTTCTTTTTCGTTGCCGAGGAAGTACGCGAGCAGATGGCGGCAATGGGGTTCCGGACGATGGATGAGATGATCGGTCGTGTGGACATGATCCAGCCCCGGGAGGCGATTGAGCACTGGAAAGCCCGCGGCATCGATCTGTCCGCCATCCTTCACAAGCCGACGGTGCCACTCCGCGTGGCACGCCGCTGCATGGTTCCGCAGAACCATGGTCTCGAAAAGTCGATGGACTATCAACTGATTGACAAGACGAAGCCCGCGCTGGAAGCTGGAACGCCGGTGAAGCTTTCGCTTCCCGTACGCAACATCCATCGCACGATCGGCGCCATGCTGAGCGGCGAGATCGCGCGGCGCTACGGGTCGCAGGGACTGCCTGACGACACGATCATCATCCGCCTTGCCGGCTCGGCGGGACAAAGTTTTGGCGCGTTTCTCGCCCGGGGCGTTACCCTGCTTCTCGAAGGAGACGCGAACGATTATGTCGGGAAGGGACTCTCCGGCGGCAAGATTATTGTCTATCCTCCGCGCAATTCCGGCTTCACGCCAAATGAAAACGTCATCGTCGGGAATGTCGTGCTCTACGGCGCAACGAGCGGCGAAGCCTATTTCTGCGGGATGGCGGGCGAGCGCTTTGCCGTCCGGAATTCGGGCGCCACCGCCGTGGTGGAGGCCGTGGGTGCGCACGGATGCGAATACATGACCAATGGAACCGTGCTCGTTCTCGGTCCGACCGGCAATAATTTCGCTGCAGGCATGTCGGGCGGCATCGCCTACGTTCTGGATGAGACCGGGGATTTCGCAAGGCGTAAATGCAACAGGAGCATCGTCGACCTCGATCCCTTGAACGACGACGACGAGAAGAACGTGCAGGACCTCATCGGCAACCATATCACCGCGACCGGGAGCACCAGGGGAAAATGCATTTTGGACCGATGGGACGTCATGCGCGAGAAGTTCGTCAAAGTGTTCCCGCATGACTACAAGCGGGTTCTCGGAATTGAGCGGACACCGGCCATTCGGACGGTGCCGCCGGTGACGGCGAAGGAGGCGGTCCATGGGTAAGCCGACAGGGTTCATGGAATTCACGCGGGAGCTGCCGCAACGGCGTTCGATCGATGAGCGCACCCGCGACTGGAAGGAAGTCTACGTTGAATTTCCGTCGCAAAAGGTGCAGACGCAGACGGCGCGCTGCATGGATTGCGGCATTCCGTTCTGCCACAGCGGCTGCCCGGTGAACAATGTCATTCCGCATTGGAATGACCTCGTCTACCGCAACCGCTGGAAGGAAGCGATCGCCATTCTTCATTCCACAAACAATTTCCCGGAGTTTACCGGACGCATCTGCCCGGCTCCGTGCGAAGCCGCATGCGTTCTCGGCATCAATGACGATCCTGTGACGATCAAAGTCATTGAACGGGAAATCGTCGATCATGCGTTTAAGATGGGGTGGATCGTTCCCGAGCCGCCGATGAGCAGAACCGGGAAACGCGTGGCCGTCATCGGATCGGGGCCTTCCGGACTGGCGGCAGCGCAGCAGCTCAACCGCGCAGGACATCACGTTACGGTCTATGAGAAGAACGACCGGTTGGGAGGGCTCCTGCGCTATGGCATTCCCGACTTTAAGCTCGAAAAGCACCTGATCGATCGGCGAGTGGAGCAATTGCAGGCGGAAGGGATCGTGTTTTCGACCCGGACGCATGTCGGCGTAAACATCGGTGCTGAAGAGATGCGCAGAACCTATGACGCCATCCTCCTGTGTGGGGGCTCGGAAGCACCGCGCGATCTGATGGTCCCCGGTCGCGAATTGAAGGGAATCCATTTCGCAATGGATTTCCTACCGCAGCAGAACCGCAGGGTTGCGGGGGAGCGCATCGATCCATTTGTGGAGATCCTCGCGACTGGGAAACGCGTCGTGATCATCGGCGGCGGCGATACGGGCGCCGACTGTCTGGGCACTTGCATCCGTCAAAGAGCGAAATCGATTCATCAGTTTGAGATTATGCCGCAACCGCCGGCCCAGCGTTCACCGATCACCCCATGGCCGATGTGGCCGCTTCAGTTGAGGACCGAGAGTTCGCACGAAGAGGGGGGCGTACGGGAATGGGCAGTAGCGACGATAGCATTCGAAGGGGATGCCGATGGAAATGTGACCGCGCTGCGCGCCGCCCGTGTCGGTCCACCTCCGCGCTTCGAGCCAATTGAAGGAACCGAATTTTCCTTGCATGGTGATCTCGTCCTCCTGGCGATGGGTTTTGCCGGGCCAACGAAAGAGGGGATGCTGCATAAACTCGGCGTGGCCATTGACGCGCGAGGAAACGTCAAGACCGACGAGAGCTACATGAGTACCGTTCCCGGTGTCTTTTCGGCTGGCGATATGCGGCGAGGCCAATCCCTTGTCGTGTGGGCCATCGCAGAAGGGCGGAAGGCAGCGAAGGGGGCCGACAAGTATCTTATGGGGGCATCCGATCTTCCTTAGAGGCATTGGTTCCTCCAAGGGCACTGTAAAGCTGCGCCATGCTTTTTGAATGTCGGTAAGAGGGCATGGTTTCTGCTATGCACGGCCTGCGATATATCCCTCGTGCTTGATGGCCGTAACCTCCTATATTTTTATATCCTTACCTTTATTCCTCTCAAGTCTATTATCTAATCGTTTCAACCAGCCTCCAGTGATCCACCCTTTTGGCCGCAAATGCTCCGGTTGAAATTCAAACAGTCGTGGCCGCACGAAATAGATAACCTGCCCCCGACCTCAGGCATTTCGCTTTGGCAGAAGCGTCAAAGTTGTATTTCTGCCCGAAAGCGGGTATTTTGACCAGAGGTCGTTTTTTGCAGTTATGTCCAACCGATGGAGGGGAGGTATGCACATTTTTGTTGGTAGTCTCCCAGAGGACGTGACCGACGATTCCCTTCGGACGATGTTTGCCGAATTTGGGGAGGTGCGATCGGCAGTCGTCGTAACAGACAAGAAAACCGGCGTTTCGCAAAAGTATGGTTTTGTCGAAATGCCCATAAAGTCGGAAGCCCGAAATGCCATCGAGGGTCTACGGACGAAGGATCTCGGATCAGGTCCCCTTCGGGTAAAGCATCTGAAACCCGGTGATGAATTTCATCTGTCGGCCGTGAACCGCGGTGGTGCCTCAGTTCATGGCGGGACAAAGACAATGTACCGTGGCGATCCCGGGCCAAGAGGTGCCGGTGCCATTCGACGCGGGGGCAAGCGGGGTTCGTAATGGCGCTGTTTCGGAGGGGCATTTTCTTTTCGTTGCCGTTCGTCCTCGCACCTTGTGATCAGGCCCTTTCGCAGCCATTGCCCCTGGTTCTGAAAAAGGATCGAAGCGATCCTGTGCACGAGTTGCGGGGAGTCGTGGCTGAGAACAATATCCGGAGAAGGGTGGTGGACCGGCGATAAGAACATGAACTGGACGGCGGAAAGTTTTGTCCGGCCTGCGATCTACGATGTCCTTGGCTTGTGAACGGGCAACAGCCACCTGCCGCGTACAAAGTGACGTTCAATGGGTCGGGGCTCGCGAGCGAAGTATCGTATTGTCGATTGGAGACGGGCTCCTTTGTGGGCAACGATAGCAGTGGTGCTCGTCCGGTGAATGCGGACTTCAGGTCGGACCAGAGACGTGCGCTGTCAGTAATTGTTGGTTGTCCCGACAACGGGAGCTGTTTCGAATTGAGCGTCGAAGGACTTTGCAAGAGGATTTCGTATGAACTCACGTAATGACGTCGTCTGGGCTGTGGAAATCATCGAGAACGGAGAGCGACGAATCGTGCTGGATCATCTGCGGCATTCCACGCCGGAGGAAGCGAAAGACGCTGCTGCGGCACATCTTGGGATTCCCTGGAAGGAGTTGGAGCGGCGTGGCGCGACGTTGATTCAGCGGGACATGACGCTCCTGCATGAGGACAGTCCCAGCGGAGAATAGCTTCTCGCGTTTAGCAACTTACACTCCCTCCTGAAGAAACGGTCATTAGAGCTGCTTGAACTGCGGCCCCCTCCTCATACACAGGTCGGATCCTCCACCGACAGACACTTCCTGATCGACTGAATTCATCAGAACATCCCCTCACGCCGGTGGCTTGGACGATAGGAGACTCGACGACTCCTCATTCCTCTACTTTGTCTTTTCCAATGCCGGAAGGGAATTGTTCAGGAAACAGCATCGGGCAGGCGGAATGCTGATTGCAATCGTTTGCATAAGATTTCTATTGACATTTGTCTCGGAAAATGTAGATTGCAAACGATTGTGGTAACGATTGTGGCAACGATTGTAGGAATGATCGCCTGCAGATGCATCTGCCATTCGCACTGTGAACAATCGAACCAACGTGCGTCTCCTCGGGATTCGTCCATGAAGCATACAGGAAGACACGTGACGATCATCGACCTCGCGCGAGAATTGGGAATCTCGCCGTCAACGGTTTCGCGTGCGCTGATCGACCATCCGGACGTGCGAAATGAGACGAAGGACCGCGTCCGCCGCCTCGCGAAGAGATTGCACTACTTTCCCAACCCCATCGCGCAGAGCCTGAAGAGCAATCAGACCCGGACCCTCGGCGTGATCGTCCCCGAGATCAAGCACGATTTCTTCTCGTCGGCGATCAGCGGAATCGAAGAGGTTGCCTACCAACAGGGATACACCATCATCCTCTGTCAGTCGAACGAAAGCTTCGAACGTGAAGTGGTCCACACCAACCTTCTCATGCATCACCGCGTCGCGGGTCTCCTTGTTTCAATTTCCCAGAAGACGATCACCGGAGGTCATTTCCGGGACTTCCTCAAGCGAAAGATTCCGCTCGTGTTTTTCGACCGCGCGTGCGATGACGTGCCTGCGAGCAAAGTCATCATCGATGACTACAAAAGTGCCTTCGATGCAGTACGGTATCTTGTCCAAAAAGGCTACAAGAGGATCGCGCATCTTGCCGGACCGAGGGACCTTGCCATTTGTCGGAAACGATGCGAAGGCTACGTCGATGCGTTGAAACAGGCAGGCATCGCCGTCACCGAGGAGCTCGTTCCGTACGGCGGCATGCATGAGGAGGACGGGTATGCGTCGATGGCGAGACTCCTCACCGATTCCGGATTCCCCGACGCCGTGTTCGCCGTCAATGATCCCGTGGTGATCGGGGCCTACCAAAAGATCAAAGAGGCCGGTCTCCGTATTCCGCGGGATATCGCGCTCGTAGGATTCTCGAACAACTGGATCACGAGTCTTGTCGACCCGCCGATTACTACCGTCAACCAGCCGTCTTTCGAAATGGGGAAGGTGGCGACGAGACTCTTGATTGAAGCAATCGACAATAAATGGAGTGACGATCAAAAGCGGACCATCGTTCTCGATACCGATCTTGTCGTCCGCAGTTCGGCGTAGCCCGTCTCCCCGGACCCCGGCCGCTCTCTTTTGAGACACGTGCCCCGGTCAACGCCGCGATCTTTTCACGATCAGCCTCACGATCCAATCTTCTCAAGGAGGAAATCATGCGTTTTCATACCGCTTCCCGGCGCAACATCGTGTCCATCCTGTTGATTCTTGCGTCCCTGTTCTCCTGCTACGCCGCTTCTGCGCAAGGTTCCGCAACGCTCACAGGACGGGTGCAGGACAGCAAGACCGGCGAGGCCCTCGCGGGCGCAAACATCGTGCTTGTGAGTACGTCCATGGGAGGTGTCGCGGATATCGACGGGAAGTACACGCTGCGCGCAATCCCTGTCGGGAAGTGGACCGTGCGTGCCTCCATGATCGGCTACTCGACTTCGACGCACGAGATCACCACGACGGCGGATTCAACTGTGGTGCTCAACTTCCGGTTGGAGGTCCAGACCATCCAGGGGAACGAGGTAGTCGTCACCGCGCAAGCCCTGGGGCAGCAAACGGCGATTGCGCAACAGCTGGGTTCCAAGAACATCGTCAATGTCGTTTCGTCAGCGCGCATCCAGGAACTGCCGGACGCCAACGCCGCGGAATCCGTCGGAAGACTTCCGGGGGTTTCCCTGGTCCGGTCAGGGGGTGAAGCGACTCAGGTGGTGATCCGTGGACTTGCGCCGCAATACAACTCGATAACGATCGATGGAATATCGATTCCGGCAAACGATGCAGGGAGTATCACGACGGGGGGGATCTACGCCACGCCGACTAACACTCCCGGAGGCCGAGCGGTGGATCTGAGTATGATTTCGTCAAACGCACTGGAAGGCATCGAAGTGTACAAGACGTCCACACCGGATATGGATGCCGCGGTGCTGGGCGGCACGGTGAACTTTGGGCTTCGGGAAGCCAAAGGATCGGCGTCGGGAGCCCCGTTGGTGACGCTGCTTGCGCAGGGTGCCTACGAGGATCTGATGAATTCGTATCACGACTACAAGTTTGTGGCGAGCGTCGAGCAGCGGTTTTTCGACAATCGTTTCGGTGTCTTTGCGCAGGGGATTGCCCAACGGCAGAACCTGACATCCAACCAACTCGGCGGATCGTACTATATCTTCAACAAGAACAAGCCCGATGATATCGCCCTCGGCAGTCTCAACCTGTCGTTTTCCCCGACCGATCAGCGTCGATACGATGGCGCATTGACACTGGACTATCAAACGGTCGGCGGGAAGATTGCGCTGGTGAATCTGGTGAGTTACGGCAAGTCGACAAACGAATCTCACGACGAGACCTACAATCTTGCCAATTACGGCAATGACATCCAGTTCGGAACACAGCTCTCCACCAATCAACTGAACGTGGTCACCAACATCCTCGAATATGAGCAAACCTTCGGGGCCTATCGCCTGCAGGCGAAGCTCTCGAATGCGTATTCGGACAATCGGACGCCGAGCGGGTGGAGGATGGTCTTTGAACAGGCTTCTGCCGGAACGACCAATATTCCGAACCATCTCAACCCGATCCAGATTGCACAGGCGGCACAGGATTCGGTGAACCTGGCCGGCATGAAATGGCAGGGAAATTCGACCTGGAGCAGCTTCAACAAGCAGGACGATATGCAGGGGTCGATTGATCTCGAAACAAGTTTTCAGTTGTCGGACCTCGTCACCGCCACCGTGAAAGGGGGAGGGCAGTACAAGTATACCACCCGGTATTACAATTTTGATGACGGGTTCGGCAGCCTTATCGGGAACAACGCTTCGGGATTCCGCCTGCGGCTTCTTCAGGCCCTCCCGTGGCTGACCCAGGCGCCCTACAGTTTTGACCCTTCGGGCAACATTGCGTTTCCGATTCGCGGGCTCTATGACCCGACGATGAACTTCGGGAAGTTCCTCAAGGGCGACTATGCGATGTTGTCTGCCGTCAATGCCGACGTCCTCGATCAGATCATGAATGAAATGAAGATCCTCGGCGCGACAACCACCACGCCCGTCGGGCCGGTTCCCAGCTACGTTCCGGATCAATATGGGAGCGTCGCGAGCGACTACACCGGGAATGAGTTCCGGAGCGCGGAATACCTTATGGGCACCTTCACCATCGGGCCCGAAGTCTCAATCATGGCGGGCTTCCGATACCAGGGACTGAAGACCACCTATACGGCGGCACATTTCGATGGCAATGCGGACGCCACGAATCCGTATCCTCAACCGCTCCTCTCCACGAATGTCACGCAGGACGAGTATCACGGTTATTTCCTGCCCGACATGAGCATCAAGTATGATCCGCTCGGGTGGCTGACGCTCCGTGCTTCCTATACCAGCACGCTCGCGTATCCTGATTTTTCCCAGATCATTCCGCGCATGGATGCCTCCAGCAACACCGGACACTTTGTGGTGTGGAACAACTACGCGTTGAAGCCGGCCCGTTCCCAGAACTACGATTTTCAGGTATCGGTTCATGACAATACCATCGGCCTGTTCGCGGTCAGTCCCTTTCTGAAGCGCATCTACGACCAGCTCTTCAGTCAACAGAGCTTCATCGCGAATCCTGCGGCGTATCCTGGAGTTCCGGCCTATACCAAAACGTTCTCGCTCACGACCTTCATCAACAATCCAAACCGTGTTGACGTCTACGGCATTGAAGCCGAATGGCAGACGCATTTTTGGTATCTCCCGGATCCCTTCAGCGGCCTGGTGTTGAATATCAACTACACGCACATTTTCTCCAGCGCCGAATATCCCTACAACCTCGCCGTTCAGGCCACCACCTATCCGTTCCTCACCAGCCATGTCGATACCTCGTATACCGACCGGCTCATTCAGCAACCCAACGACATCGTGAACTTCTCCCTCGGTTTCGACTATGGGAAGTTCTCCGTGCTGGCGTCGATGATTTATCAGTCGCAAGTGTATAATGGAACGAACTTCTTCAACTCCCTCCGTTCGGACAAGGACAAGTACCTCCGCTGGGACATTTCGGTGAAGCAAGGACTTCCGTGGGACGGCTTTGAGGTGTACGCCGATGTGAACAACATCAACAGCGAAGCAGATGTGTACCTGATCCGTGGTTCCGGCTTTCCGACGTCGGAATCAAACTATGGACTAACGGCAGACCTTGGAGTGCGATGGAGACCCGAATAAGGAACCAATTCACATGCACAACAGGAAGGAGGAACACCATGAAGGAAGCATCCCCGTGAGGTGGCCCATTGCCCGGATTGTCACCACGGAGGGAGCATCGCTCCGGCAACGGGTGATGGATACGCCGTTCTCTTGACGAGTTCGCATTTACGCTGTCCGAGGTCGTACCCTATAACAAAAGGAGAGATGTCATGAAGGCAACATCTACGTTTTTCCTCTTGATGGCCATGCTGGCACTATCACTGGGGCCATCGACGATGTTCGCGGCGCCGGCCGATACCGTCCTTGTCGCGGCGTTGCCGCCCGGCAATCTCAATGATGTCATCAATGCCGACACGCTGGCGGGAGGGATGGTCAAGCCGAACACAGTCTTCCTGCTGAAACCCACGAGCTCTCTCGATACCGTCTATTGGATGACGGCACCGATCGCAGTGAAGGGAAGCGTCACCATCATCGGCTACCTCAACCCGACGACTGGACATCCCCCTGTCGTTGCGCCGTCGATCGCTCCGGACAATTCCTCGATTGGGAATTTCTTCAGCCCGCAGGGCAACGACACGCTTACGCTGCGGGGATTGTATTTCATGGGGACGAGGACCGATACGATCTCGTTCACCGGTCGCTTTGTTGCCCCGTCCGGCGACAACAATGTGTTCGTCTTCGATCACTGCATCCTTGAGAATATTTCGGGCGCCGGCACGCCGAATCTGTTTGATACCTGGAATCATGATCACAACAGCTTCTACGTGACCAATTGCGAATTCCGAAACAACCAGGATGACAATCCGCAGAATCCGGGATTTGCCTGGGTGGACCCGGGAACCTACCCGTGCGATACCGCGAAGTTCTACAACAACACATTTTTCATCACCGGCGGATATGTCCTGGGCTCAGCGGGGTACGGTTGCACCTTCCTGGACTTCCAGCACAACACGATTTTCTTCTCGGGGCAGGGAGGAGCGTTCGATTTGTACCAGATGCACAACGCCGTCATCAAGAACAACATATTCTATAGCGTTTCGTCCGCTGCCTACCCGGTGTCATGGTACAACAACGTCCCCGGCAGCTGGGGATCCTCGATCATCCCTCTCGATTCTCTCCGATCCCTGGCGGCGGCCCCGTACAACATGACGGAAGCGAGCCGTCATATCACGATCACGAACAATGCGTACTTCTGGCCGCAACAAATCGTTTCGAAATGGGAGGCTCTCAATTCCGCCGGGATCGCAAGCATCACGCCGCTGCGCCCGCCGGATTTCATCAATTCTCAGCCCGGCATGCTGACAGACAAGACCGCGTGGCCGTTCATCAATGTGGCCAACAACGACAGCGTCGATCCGGGATTCAACGCCGCGCTTGTGCAGACGGCTGGAAGCAGGATGGCCGTGTTCGTCGATACCCTCTGGCACAACAATCAGGCGGGAAAGGGTCTCCGCCCCTACGTCTACCAGCTCTTTGATCCGCCGACATGGGATGGCGTGGCGAGCAATTGGATGACGACCCAGGGATACCCCGTTCCTGAGAACCTGGCCTACTCCAACACCACCCTGCAATCAGCAGGAAGTGACGGATTTGCACTGGGTGATCTGAACTGGTTCCCGTCGCAGTTGGCGCAATGGCGTCCAACCAGCGTCAATCCGACGATCACCGGGACGCCGCTCCAATTCACCCTGAGCCAGAATTATCCGAATCCTTTCAACCCGACGACCGAGATTTCTTTCACCCTGTCACGATCGAGTAATGTTGAGTTGGTCGTTTTCAATACCCTTGGTCAAGTCGTGACGACCCTGGCGAAAGGAACGTTCGCTGCGGGTCCCCATTTTGTGACGTTTGATGCCCACAGTCTCGCCAGCGGAGCATACTTCTATCGCCTCACCGCCGGAGAGAACATAACGACAATGAAAATGCTCCTGATGAAGTAACTGGAACGCTCCGTGCCTGCAGCCATTTGCGGCTGCAGGCGCGGACGCTGTTGCCGCCCGCACCTGGTTCTGAGGAGCAGCATTGATCGCTTCATGAACGGCCGTGGAGAACGGCGAGATTCCGATGAACGATAATTCAAACAGACCCATGACGAATCCGATTGCAATGCGCCCTTGTCGATCGTTCGCTGCGGTCTGCATCCTGGTATTCCTTGTCAGTGGCGCGCAGGGCTTTGCGCAGGCGTCGGGACCCGCAACGAAGGTCTTCACCATTGATGCCACCCGGCAGGCGGCGGGGCCGGAGTCCGACTATCTTGCAATGGGGAGCGAACGCGCCGGAATGTCACCCGACGGCAGCACCCTCAGCGTGAATAGCCGGTACCTTGTCCTTGACGGCAAACCGTGGCTTCCGGTGATGGGGGAATTTCACTTCAGTCGATATCCGCAAAAGTATTGGGAGCAGGAAATCCTCAAGATGAAAGCGGGTGGGGTCCAGATCGTCTCCACCTATATTTTCTGGATCCATCATGAAGAAATCGAGGGAAGATTCGATTGGTCCGGACAGCGCGACCTGCGCAGGTTTGTTGAGCTGTGTGGGAGACATGGACTCTACGTCTATCCGCGAATCGGTCCATGGTCTCATGGGGAAGTTCGAAACGGCGGGTTCCCTGACTGGCTCATGGCCAAGGGCCCGACACGGGTCCTGGACTCGACTTTCCTTGCCTCCGTGAGGACCTTCTACGGCGAAATTGGAAAACAATTGAGAGGATTGCTCTGGAAGGAAGGTGGGCCCGTTGTCGGAATCCAGATCGAAAATGAGTACGGCGACCGTTCGGCCAATGCAGGCGAGGCGTACCTGTTGAAACTGAAAAGCATCGCGATGGACGCCGGACTTGATGTGCCGCTGTATACGATCACCGGCTGGGACAATGCCGTGATCCCGCCTCATGCCTTTGTTCCCGTTTACGGCGGATACCCCGATGAACCGTGGTCCGGCAGCATCCATGAGCTTCAGCCCGATCCGCAGGGCGTGTTCCAATTTCACATCGGGACACCGGTCGGAACCGCGGGAATCATGCAGGGGGCGATTCCCCCGGCCGAAGTGGTGGGCCATACCCGTTACCCACGATTCACAGCGGAGCTGGGAGGGGGCATGGAGGACACCTATCACCGGAGGGTTGTTGTTTCGTCGGGCGACATCGCTGCGATGGCGCTCAGTACGCTCGGATCAGGCGTGAATCTGTTGGGCTATTACATGTTCCATGGAGGAACAAATCCCGACGGGAAATTCACGACGCTTCAGGAATCACAAGCGACGGGCTATCCGAATGATGTACCAGTGAAGTCGTACGATTTCCAGGCCCCGTTGGACGAGTTCGGGCGGATGAACCGCTCGTTCCGGGAACTGAAAGCACTTCATCTGTTCATCGAGGAATTCGGATCGGACCTGGCGACGATGACGGCCATCCTCCCCGACATCATCCCGTCCGGCCCGCGCGATACCACGACATTGCGTGTTTCAGCGCGAACACGGGGCGATCGTGGATACCTTTTCTTCAACAATTATCTTCGCCACTATCCGCTGGCTGATCAACACGACATACAGGTTCGACTCAAACTTCCGTCGGAAACAATCGACATTCCCGGTGCGCCGGTCTCCATCCCATCGCAATCATCGTTCTTCTGGCCCGTTAACTTTGAGATGGAAGGTGCCATTCTGAAGTATGCCACCGCCCAACCGTTGACACGAATATGGGATGGGCGTCGATCATGCTATTTTTTCGTGGCCTCTCCCGGGCGCAGATCAGAGTTCGTGTTCGACGCAACGACAATTGACACGCTGAGATCAACGAGCGGCACTGTTGCTCGCGATAAGCGCCGCATCGCCATCCGTGGGGTCTTGCCATCAACTGCCGGGGCGATCACGATAAAGACCAACAGCGGCCGCAGTGTCCTCATCGTGCTGCTGTCCGAAAAAGAAGCAGAGAATACCTGGAAACTGAGACTCAATGGGAGGGAACACGTGCTCCTCACCCCCGCGGACGTGTTTGCCGCGGGTGACAGGATTCACCTCCGCTCTCGCGATACGCGATCGTTCGAGATCTCCATGTATCCCAGGGTACACGGGCCGGTCGCAGCAGACGTTCCGTTGCGCATGACAGACTTCGACGGAATGTTCAACCATTACGTTGCGTCCGTTGAGCCAACGACGATCCCTGTCGGTCTGAAGAAGATCCGCGATCCGCGCCCGGTGCCACCGGTGAAGATGGGCAAGTTCATCACCTGGCGCAATTGTGCCGTCGCAACCGCTCCCGATGATTCCACGCTCACACGGGCCGGTGTGTGGAATGTGATATTGCCCAAAACCATTCCGGCGGGCCTCAGCGATATGTTCCTCAACATCACCTATGCCGGAGACATCGCCCGGTTGTCCGACAACAACCGCCTGCTTTGCGACAATTTCTATAATGGAAGGACTTGGGAAGTCGGGCTGAAACAACTTGGAGCTGAAGCGTTGGCGAAAGGGCTCGCATTGAGCATTCTGCCCTTGCGGAAAGACGCTCCCGTGTATATCCCCGGGGCGATGTGGCCCGCTTTTAACGGCGCAACGCAAATCGCCAGCGTGAAGTCGCTCACCCTTTCCCCGGAGTATGAAGTGATTCTCACCGTGGGAAAGAAGGGACCGACGCATCCGCCAAACGTCTTACTGGGGGCGGACATTTCATTCCTTGCGGCAGCCGGTCGCGGAAGATACGCGCTCATGCCGACGTACCAGGAGAACGGGAAGCCCAGCGATGAACTCACGATCCTGTCGAATCACGGATGGAAGGCGTTCCGCCTGCGCGTGTTCGTATCACCGGTCAGGGATGCTCCGGACAACTCGCTGGAGAACACTATCGCTCTTGCGAGGCGGATTAAGACGTCAGGTGCGTTGTTGAGTCTCGACTTCCATTTTTCCGATACCTGGGCAGATCCTCAGCACCAGGATATTCCCCTCGCCTGGAGAGGGTTGAGATTTGATGCGCTCGAGAAGCGTGTCGAAACCTATGCGCGAGATGTCATCACTCGGCTGAAGCAGGCGGGCGCAATGCCGGATTGGGTGCAGATCGGAAATGAAATCACGCGAGGGACGCTCTGGCCGATGGCGCAGGTACAGATTCCCGGATCAAACCGCTACAATCCTCCGGAACCGTACGATGAAGCACGACAATGGGACCACCTCACGAGGATCATCAAGGCGGCGACTCGAGGGGTGAAGGACGCGGCCGGAGACACGCCTCCCCGTATCGTGATTCATATCGACCAGGGAGGCAACTGGCCGGTCACGAAATGGTTCTTCGACCACCTGGAAGCCGCCGGCGTTGACTATGATATCATTGCCGAGAGCTTCTATCCCGAATGGCATCACGGCACCCTCGAAGGACTGCGGTCGAACATGATCGAGTGTGCAAACCGATATAACAAGGAATTCCTTGTCGCTGAGACGGGGTACGACAGTTCCCGGGTGGAGAACAATGAGGACATGTTGTGGCCGGTCACTGCTCAAGGTCGACTTCAGTTCATCGCTGATCTCTTGCAGACGGTGGAACATTCACCGAACGGCATTGGTGTCCTGTATTGGGCACCCGAGCGCGGAGTGTGGAATGATGACGGCAGTCCGGGTCCGACAGTTTTCGTCCTGGATTCCCTGGAGTCGCTTGCGCGGCGCCCCGAGAGTCATGTCCCGTCAGCGATCGCTCCGTAAGTCAACGTCGCGACCATTTCCATGGGAGAATTCATGAGGAATTCTGGTGTTTCACACCTGAACCATTCCGGTCCTATGCTCGTCATCCTCGCGCTGCTCGTTGGCGCCTTTCACACGGCGACGGCACAGTTTGCCAACGGGGCCGATATCGGCTGGCTTTCGCAAATGGAAGCCCAGGGGGTGGTGTTTCGAGACAATGCGGGGGTTCAGAGGAATTGCCTGGATATTCTGAAAAGCAAGGGGATCAATTCCCTGCGGTTTCGGGTATGGGTCAATCCGACGGGTAAATACTGCGGCAAGACGGATGTCGCGTATATGGCCCACCGCGCAGATAGCGCAGGCTTCCGGGTAATGCTGGATTTTCATTTGAGCGATACGTGGGCGGACCCCGGCCACCAGACGAAACCTGCCGCCTGGGCGGGCGATTCACTTTCCAAATTGCTGCAAGATGTGTATGACCATGTTTTCGGAGTGTTGGATACGTTGAAATCTCTCGGTGTCATTCCGGCTTGGGTACAGATCGGCAATGAGACTAATGACGGGACGCTTTGGGAGGATGGGAGAGCGTCGACACATATTGCGAACTTCGCTGCGATCATCAACGCGGGGTACAATGCCGCAAAGGCCGTCGATAGTTCCATCCAGGTGATTGTGCATCTTTCCGACGGGCACAACGATGCCATGTACCGGAGGATCTTCGATGGACTCAGGAACAACGGAGCCAAATGGGATATCATCGGAATGTCGGTATACCCGTACTGGGCAAACCTGCCCTGGGCTACCGATGACAGCCTGGCACTGATCACGATGAACGACATGATCAGCCGGTATCAGACGAAAGTCATGGTCGCAGAAGCGGGATACCTGTACAACGATCCGATCAACGCGAACCATTATCTCCTCGATCTGATCGCGAAGACGAAGTCGGTGGGCGGCCTGGGCGTTTTTTACTGGGAGCCCGAAAGTTATTCCTGGATGGGGTATAACCTCGGTGCCTGGAATCCGTCGACGAAACAACCCACGGCCGCGCTGGACGCATTCCTCGGGATCAACGCGACGTCGGTCGGCAACGAAGAGACGCCTCACCGGTACGATTTGAATGTCTATCCCAACCCGTTCAATCCGAGCACGACGATTGAATATGACCTTCGCGCAGCCGGACCTGTGGCGATCACGGTCTATGACGCTCTTGGAGAGGTGGTCGCCCAGCTCGTCGATGGGTTTGCCTCTGCTGGTCACCACATCGTGCAGTGGTCGCCAAAAGCCGCCGCAAGTGGCGTCTACTACTGCAGGATGAAGTCGGATGCATACGTCAAGACCGAGAAACTTGTCCTACTGAGATGACGTATCGCGAACCGTTTGCGGTTCAATCGCAGGAGATTTCAGTCGTGGGGGAGTGTTTCTTCCGATGACTTGAGAAAACCGTATAAATTTGATATATTGCAAACGTTTGCGGTACAACTTTCTCTCCGATGAAACAAACCACCATCGTCGACATCGCCACCAAACTTGGCATATCTCCTTCTACGGTCTCCCGTGCGCTCAGTGATCATCCCGATGTCAAGCAGGATACCCGGACGCTGATCCGGAAGATTGCCGCGGAGGCGAACTACTCGCCGAATCCGATCGCGCGCAGCCTCCGGAACAGCCGGACAACGACGCTCGGCGTGATCGTCCCCGAAATCAAGCACGATTTTTTTTCCTCGGCTATTAGTGGCGTGGAGGACGTGGCCTACAAAGCGGGGTATACGATCCTCGTCTGCCAGTCGAACGAGAGCTCTGAACGCGAGAGCATCAACACGCATTTGCTGCTCAATCATCGCGTGGCCGGGGTGGTGGTTTCCATCGCTCAGGATACGGGCGGGAGCGAACATTTTCGTGAGGTGCTGAAGCGGAAAGTCCCGCTGGTCTTCTTTGACAGGGCCTGCAACGACATCGTCGCGTCGAAGGTCGTTATCGACGACCTGACGACCGCGCACAACGCGGTCCGCTATCTTGTATCCAAGGGCTATAAACGGATTGCGCACTTCGGAGGCCCGCGTGAGCTCGGAATTTGCAGGCTCCGGTGGGAGGGCTATGTCGCCGCGCTGGCCGAGGCCGGCATTCCCGTCAGCGAACATCACGTCCGATTCGGCGGGATGCACGAGCAGGACGGTTATGCGTCGATGAGCGCGCTGCTTGAGGAAAAGAACATTCCTGATGCGATCTTTGCAGTGAACGACCCTGTGGCCATTGGAGCGTTTCAGCGCATCAAGGAAGCCGGGCTCAGAATTCCGCGTGATATCGCGCTTATCGGATTTTCGAACAACAAGATTACGAGCCTCGTCGACCCGCAATTGACAACGGTCGATCAGCCATCCTTCGACATGGGGCGGAAGGCAGCGGCGGTCCTTATCGACACAATCGAAGGTCGATTGAAGGAACCAACGACCTACGTGCTTGAAGCAAAATTGATCGTCCGCGGGTCAACCTGATGAGTCCCTTTCTCGTGGCGCCCCCCGAACGCGGAGACCCGGTCGATCCGACGAGGCGCGAACTGCACGTCCCGGAATTCACGGGTCGATCCTCCCGGTAGTCGTTGCGGGGGGGGAGGCCCAGCCCATTGTGTTGCGAGAAGAAAATGAAATACGCTCAGGTGGTAGAGAAATCCTATGTCGAATTGTTCGGCGATAAACCGCTCGTCGTTCGTTCTCCCGGGAGAGTGAATCTTCTCGGAGAACACACGGACTACAATGAAGGGTTTGTCCTTCCGGCGGCCGTCAGCAGGGCGATGTATTTCGCCCTCGGCCCGGCACCGGATGAGGAATGCCGCATCGTCGCCCTGGACATGAACGACGATCATCGTTTCACGCTTTCTTCGGTGACGCGCTCCACGAAGTCGTGGCCGAACTATGTCGTTGGCGTGGTGGATCAGTTGATGAACGCCGGATATCCCCTGCGAGGCTTCCGTTGTGTCTATGGCGGAGACATCCCGATCGGGGCCGGCATGTCGTCGTCTGCCGCGATTGAGGCCGGCTTCGCCTTTGGCATGAATACGTTGTTCGACCTGGGCATCGACAATTTGACCCTGGTGAAGCTCGCCCAGAAGGCGGAAAACGAATTCGTCGGAGTCCAGTGCGGAATCATGGACCAGTATATCAATATTTTCGGACAACGGGGAAAGGTCCTGCGCATCGACTGCCGGTCCCTTGAACATACGTCGTACCCGTTTGACTATGATAACCTGGCCATCGTCCTGTTCGATTCCCGGGTCTCCCACTCGCTTGCCTCATCCGAATATAACCGGCGACGGGTCGAATGCACGATGGGCGTGGCGGGCATTCAACGGAATTTCCCGGGCGTCAGGAGTCTGCGCGATGTGTTCCCGGAAATGCTCGAGGAGTCGCGCTCGTCGCTCGACCCGACCGTCTACAAACGATGTCAATACGTCGTTGAAGAGAACAGCAGAATGCTTCAGGCGTGTGATGCGCTGACGCGAAGAGATATTAATGGCTTTGGCGTGCTGATGTATCTGACCCATGCCGGGCTCCGCGATGAATATGGGGTGAGTTGCAGGGAACTTGATTTCCTGGTCGACGCCACCGAAAGCATCCCCCAGGTGTACGGGGCGCGAATGATGGGGGGCGGATTCGGAGGATGCACCATCAACCTCATCGAGCATGACGCCGTCGATGATGTCACCAGGAAAGTTGTCGATGCGTACTATCGACGGTTCGGAATCAAGCCGAATGCGTACGTGACATCCATCCGATCCGGAACCGGAGTTGTCAATGTCGGGGAAGATGCAAAAATCTGAACTGTACGGCCATCCTCATCGCAGAAGAAATATCCTCACCGGCGAGTGGATTCTCGTTTCCCCCCAGCGAACATCCCGGCCCTGGCGTGGTGAGGTCGGCGCACCACAAAATCCGGTCCGACCGCCCTATGATCCGGGCTGCTATCTTTGTCCGGGAAACTTGCGCGCCGGGGGCATTCGCAATCCCGCCTATACCGGAACGTTCGTCTTCACAAACGATTTCCCTGCATTATTGCCGGACACGCCTTCGCAGAATTCGAAGGCGTCGACCCTCTTGCAGGCAAAGGCCGAAAGGGGCATTTGCCGCGTTGTGAATTTCTCACCGCGCCACGATCTCACGCTGGCCGATCTGAGCCAAAAGGAAGTCGTCGACGTCATCTCCGTCTGGCAGGATGAGTTCAGGACTCTCGGATCCGATCCGCACATCTCGTCAGTCCAGATCTTCGAGAACAAGGGTGCGGCCATGGGCAACAGCAACCCGCATCCTCATTGCCAGATTTGGGCGCAGGAAAGCATCCCGATGGAGCCTCTCAAGGAGGGGAGAGAGTTCAAGAGATACCGTGCGAAGACGCAACGGAACCTCTTGGTGGAATATCTCGAGCTTGAGCGTCGGCTCGGCGAACGGGTGGTCTACGAGAATGACGCATTCGTTGTTCTTGTTCCGTTCTGGGCAGTTTGGCCGTACGAGACAATGATTGCCCCAAAACGAAGGCGTTCTTCCATTCTGGAACTTGCAGGGAACGAGAAGCAGGATTATGCCGATGCGATCCTGGCAATTACCGCAAAGTACGACGGTCTCTTCAAGGTTCCCTTTCCGTACTCTTCAGGACTGCACCAGGCTCCCACCGACGGCAAGAAACACTCCGAGTGGCATTTTCATATGCATTTCTATCCTCCTCTCCTCCGATCCTCTTCTATTAAAAAATACATGGTCGGATACGAGATGCTGGCTGAGCCCCAGCGGGATATCAGCCCCGAATATAGTGCGGTGATCTTACGGGATCTCCCCCTGCATCCGTCTTCGGTTCCCAAACAAGTTTGAGAATCCGCCATTCCCGTATGGCCACGAGAGACGTAGAAATCACTCAAAACTGTCTACTAATGAGGATGATAAACAATGACTTACCGACTATGGCTCATGTCTATCATACTTCTAAGTATGATTACTGTTTTCGCCAGATCGTCAATATCGCTGAAAGCCGCCGGTTTGGAAACGCGTGAGTCATTTGACGACGGTTGGCGTTTCTCACGCTTTGGTGTGATGCCGGACGCATCTGTTCGAAATGAGCCTGCGGGGCTTGAAAACCCTGCAGTTGAAGATGCCGGCTGGCGAAAAGTGGACCTCCCTCACGATTGGGCGATCGAAGAGGGCTTTCGAAAGAACCTCCCCAGCAATACAGGGAAGCTACCCTGGCAGGGAATTGGATGGTACCGAAAGCACTTTCGCGTCCCCCCAACGAATAAGGGAGCTCTCTACTTCATTGATTTCGACGGGGCGATGTCACATGCGAAAGTATGGCTGAACGGTCACTACCTCGGGGAATGGCCTTATGGCTACGCCTCGTTCCGACTGGAACTCACTCCGTATCTCAAGTTTGACGCCGAAAATGTCATCGCGGTTCGGCTGGAAAACCCTGAAGGATTCTCTCGCTGGTACCCCGGCGGAGGAATTTACCGCAATGTCTGGCTGGTTTCAACGGGGAAGGTTCATGTGGCACATTGGGGCACCTTCGTCTCCACGCCGGAAGTATCCCAGGCCAAAGCGTTAGTTCAGGTCTCATCGGAGATCCAAAATCAGTCGACTGCTCCCGTTGAACTCGTCGTCCGCAGGGCAATCCAGGAAGAAGAGGGAGGAAAGACGGTGGCAACACTCCCCGAGAAATCAATTCTTGTTCCTGGAGGTAAGTCCTTAAGAGTGATGGGCAAAGCCTCTGTCACTTCTCCAAAACTCTGGAGCACAAGGACCCCACATCTCTATGTCCTCCGGACAACGATTGTCCAGAATGGGAAGGCCGTCGGTTCGACCTCCGACCGGTTTGGAATTCGCAGTGCGGTGTTCGACCCCCGGGAAGGGTTCATTCTAAATGGAAGCCGAGAGAGGATCAACGGCGTTTGCGACCACCATGACCTTGGCCCGCTCGGGGCGGCGGTGAATCCTGCAGCTCTCGCCCGACAGATCAGGATCCTCCAGGAGATGGGATGCAACGCCATCCGAACCTCTCACAATCCTCCAGCACCAGAACTCCTCGACCTTTGTGATAGGATGGGGATGCTCGTCCTCGACGAATCCTTCGATTGTTGGATTCAGGGAAAGGTGCCAAACGATTACAGCACATTATTTAGTGCATGGCATGAGAAGGATATTCGGGCACTCGTTCGTCGAGATCGAAACCACCCCAGCGTCGTGATGTGGAGTTGCGGCAACGAGGTCCGTGAACAGGAGAATGGAAAGCTGGTCGGAGAACTGCGGAGGATATTCCTGAGCGAGGATCCCACACGCCCCGTGACGGCAGCATGTGACAATCCAAAGGCCGGTTTCGACGGGTTCCAGGATTCCGTGGATGTGTTCGGTTACAACTACAAGCCGCACCTCTATGGCAAATTTAGAGAGACGAATCCGTCCAAGCCGCTGTATGGGAGCGAAACTGCCTCCTGCATTAGCTCAAACGGCGAGTATTTCTTCCCCGTAAGCGACGACAAATCAAAGGGAGCGTTTGATGGCCAGGTCAATTCTTATGATCTCTCGGCACCCCCGTGGGCTACGATCCCGGACGTAGAATTCAAAGCGGAAGATCAGAATCCGTTTGTCGCAGGGGAGTTTGTCTGGACGGGATTCGACTATTTGGGGGAACCGACTCCATATTCAGAAGATACATCCTCCTCCCGGAGTTCGTACTTCGGCATTGTCGATCTCTGCGGATTCAAGAAGGACAGGTTCTATTTATATCAATCCCGATGGCGCCCCGACCTCCCCATGGTGCACATTCTCCCGCACTGGAACTGGCCTGGACGCGAAGGGCAGATTACGCCTGTGCACGTTTACACCTCCGGCGACGAGGTGGAACTCTTCCTGAACGGCACATCGTTGGGACGGAAGAAGAAGGGGCCGTTTGAGTATCGTGTTCGCTGGGACAGTGTCAGGTACGAGCCGGGGACTCTCCTGGCCGTCGCGTACCGAAACGGAAAAGAATGGGCCCGCGACGTCAAAGAAACCACCGGCCCGGTTTCAGCACTTGCTGTGATTCCTGAGGACTCCGTCATCCGCGCCGACGGCACGGATCTGTGCTATGTGAAGGTCATTGGGATAGACCAGAAAGGCCGGGAAGTGCCATCGGCGGAGAACCTGGTGCGTTTCCGCCTGAGCGGACCGGGAGCGCTTGCCGCGGTTGCGAACGGTGATGCGACATGCATGGATTCGTTTCGATCGGATCGGTACCATCTCTTTAACGGTCAGTGCCAGGTGATCATCCGATCGGAAAAGGGGAAAGTCGGAACGATTCACCTGACGGCGGAAGCTGAGGGTCTTACTGCCGGCAGCGTCTCTCTGGAGACACGCTGACCTCTACTGTTGGAGAAGGAAGTGGCCATACGAGGGAAGCGAGTGTATGAGCCTGCCGGGGAATGGGAAAGGGGAAAACGGTGACTCTGTTATTTTCCTCAAAGGAAGAAGAGTTCAATAATGCAAAGGCCCTCCTTGTCCTGCTTAAGGAACGATGAAGGGGAGTCTGTGCCCGACTAACGTGCCACTTTCCGCCCGTATGATCTACATCATAAGTAATTCCCCCCGGACTATCGTATCATGAAGTCACGAGAAGGAAGAATGGCGATTCCCGAGGTGCTCCTCAGGAGGCATCGCGGCAAGGTGGTTCCGTTCGCCAAAGGGGAGACGATCTTTCGCCAGGGGGAAACCGGGACTGCATTTTTCATCGTGAAACGGGGCAGGGTCAAGATGGTGAGCATGAACGAAGAAGGGAAAGAGTTCGTCCAGGGCTATTTCGAGGCGGGAGCAAGCTTCGGAGAGCCTCCGTTCTTTACAAGAACTTCCTACCCGGCATCAGCCGTTGCGGTTGAGGAGAGTGAACTGTGGAAGTTAACGCGGGCGAATTTTCTCGACCTTCTGAAAAGGAACTTCTCCGTCCATCTTTCGATCACAGAATCGCTTTCGAAACGACTGGAATATAAATCGATGATGCTCTCCGAGCTGGCGGTGGAGGAGGCGGAGCACCGGATCACGACCCTCCTGACATATTTCCGGCAGAGAGAGCAGAACCGGGCAGAAGGGTTCGCGGTCCCATTCAGCCGGCAGCAAATTGCGGACATGTCCGGGCTTCGCGTCGAAACGGTCATTCGCGCCGTCAAGGGGATGGAGCACAAGGGACTTCTCCAAATCGATCAGGACGGGAAGATCACGCTGCGGTAGTTTTTTTGAAGGTATTTAAGACAAAGCACTCTGAAATAAATCATAATGGAACAAATATGGAGAACACGATGGAGACCATTGTCGAGCCCACTGTGCGGTCGATTGTGATTCAGGACTTCCGTACCGCGTCTGTCTTTGAAAAATACGGGATCGATTTCTGCTGTCACGGAAATGTCCCGCTCAGCACTGCCTGCGAAGAACAGGGAGTTCCACTGCAGCGGGTCGAATCCGAAATCGCCCTTTTGGAGTCGATGGCGCAGGCACAGAAGGGGAAATTCGACGTCATGGACATCGATGAGCTGGTCGCGCACATCATCGAACGGCATCACGCCTATGTCCGCAGGGTCACGCCTGCATTGCTGGCCCATACCAAAAAGATCGCGTCCGTCCACGAGAAAAATCACCCGGAACTTCTTGGCGTCGCAAACGATTTCCAGAAGATCGCGACGGATCTTGCTTCCCACATGATGAAAGAGGAGAGGGTGCTGTTCCCGTATCTGGCGATGTTGGGCATGGCAGCGAGGAGCGAGGCGCCGTTTGTCCGGGCACCGTTCGGCTCGGCGGCAAATCCGATCCGGATGATGGAAACCGAGCACGAATCCGCCGGAGACCTTGCGGCAGCAATCCGAAATGCAACGCGGGAATATCAGCCCCCGGCAGACGCATGTACGACGTACCGCGTAAGTTTGCAGGAACTCCAGGAGTTTGAACGGGATCTGCATACGCACGTGCACCTCGAAAACAACATCCTCTTTCCGCGAGCGCTGGAATTGGAGCAACGTTTCCTGTAACCGCTGAGGAGCGCACCAATTCCGCTCTCGTTCTGCGCGGGGACGGCCGAGCGCGTCGCCCCGCGTTGAACGTTGGAATTGTGCCGATAGCCGTTATCGCGCATCCCATTGCTGTTTTCCCGCCGATTGCGTAGATGTATGAACCCCGATGAGCGCTTCACTCCAGACAATGTCACTATTCCATGGGACGTTCCGATGAAACCGCTGCCGGCAATCTCCGCAATCGTTGCTTGGTTGGTCCTGGGTACCGCCTCCCCAGCCTATTCACAAAGTGGCTACGACCCCCACAGGGCCTTCGATCCGCTGTTCGACAGTCAATCAAAAAGCCCCTACCGAAGCAGCAACGGCGAACCAGGACCGTTGTACTGGCAAAACCGGGCCGACTACAGGATCGATGCACGTCTCGATGTTGCATCGAATACGATTGCAGGAACTGTTCGTATCGCCTACACGAACAACAGCCCGGACCAACTTTCCTACCTCTGGGTGGCTCTTGACCAGAACCAACTGCGGAGAGTCTCGCGCGGGGCCAAACTCTCGCTGAGTCCTCCGCAATTCAACGGGGGTTTTGCGATTGAAAGTGTTGAACTGATCCGGAACGGGAAGAAGTCAAAACCGGAATACATCGTTGACGACACGCGCATGCAGGTCCGCTTGCCGGTTCCCCTTGGCGCGCACGGTGGGAAATTGACCGTGGTAATCGTCTACTCTTTCCCGATCCCCCCTGCGGGTCTGGCGCGCACGGGATTGCTCGCGACGAAAAACGGGACGATTTACGATATCGCACAATGGTATCCTCGCATGGAGGTCTACGACGACCTTGCAGGGTGGAACGTTCTCCCATTCCTTGGGCCGGGGGAGTTCTATTGTGAGTATGGAGATTTCGACTATCGTGTGACCGTCCCCGCCAACCAGCTCGTCGTGGGTTCAGGACAACTGGTGAACGCCTCAAGTGTCCTCACACGAACCGAGCTGCAGAGACTCGCCAGAGCCCGCAAGAGTGATTCAACGGTAACGGTGCGCGGCCTTGATGATGTCACGCGTTCCGCCGGAGAACGTGTCAGCGGGCAAATGCGCACGTGGCATTTTCGGATGCAGAATGCGAGGGACGTTGTCTGGGCTTCCTCCACTTCCTTCCTCTGGGATGCTGCCAGGATCAACTTGCCGGAAGGGAAGAGCGCTCTCGCCATGGCAGTCTACCCCGTGGAGAGCGCATTGGATACGACATGGAAGCGCTGCACGCAGTATGTGAAGCACAGTGTCGAGATCTTCTCTCGCGACTGGTTTCCCTATCCTTATGGGGAGGCAACGGCAGTGGGAGGACCCGTTGGAGGTATGGAGTACCCGGGCGTCATCTTTGGGAGCTGGAAAGCTTCGCGAAAAGGGATGTGGATCGTGGCGAATCATGAGTTCGGCCATGAGTGGTTTCCCATGATCGTGGGATCGAATGAACGTGTGAATGCCTGGATGGACGAAGGGTTCAACACGTTCATCGACATCTCCGCGACTGCCGAATTCAACGGCGGGGAGTTTGCGCCGAAGCGCGACAACGAGTACGCGCCGAAAGGTGGAAACCCGGCCCGCGAGATCGTTCCCTATCTGCTGAGCGCGGATTCCCAACCGGTTGTCACGTTTGCCGACGCGATTCCGGGGAAGTATGTCCACACGCTCGAGTATTACAAGGCCGCTTTGGGACTGGTCCTGCTGCGAGAGGATATCCTTGGCAAGGACAGATTTGATTACGCCTTTCGAACCTATATCCGCCGATGGGCGTACAAGCACCCCTCGCCGATGGATTTCTTCCGCACGATGAACAACGCCGCAGGCGAAAACCTCGATTGGTTCTGGAAGGGGTGGTTTATCGAAAAGTGGAATCTGGACCAGGCCGTCTCCGAAGTGAGCTATGTGCAGGGCGACTCTGCAAAAGGTGCTCTCGTGACAATCAAAAACCTCGGTCAGTTGGTCATGCCGGTGACCATCCGCATTGACGAAGCGAACGGACGTTCGACGATGGTCCACCTCCCCGTGGAGATCTGGGAACGATCAGGGGACTATACATTCCAGGCGGGTTCGACAAGTCGCATCATTTCTGTGATCATCGACCCTGAGGAACGTCTTCCGGACATCGATCCGGCAAATAATCGTTGGTCATCATCGCGGTGAGAGGCTTTTGTCCCTGCTTTTCCCCGAGATGCCTGCAACGAATCCAATGCGTAGATTGTTACTAATACATCAAAGTTCTCTGTCATTGGTCGATTTACGCATCGTTCATCAAACCGGGGGGGATCGTTATGGCACGGCTTATCAACCAGCCATTGGCGGCAATTGCAGGAGTGTGTCTCGGCCTGCTCTTTACATTCGTTGGATGCACAAAAACTGCAGATAACCCCGTCGGAGCGAGCTTCGGTTCCGGCGCGCAGGTTCATCTGGCTATGTCATTCAGCCGCTCGACAGCAGGTGTCTCTTTGATGAAAACGGGCGGTACGGCGTTTGCCGATTCCATACGTATCGACAGTATCGATGTTGTTATTGAGAAGATTCATCTCCACAATGCCGCGGACAGCGTGAACATCGGGCAAATGGGAGGAGATGGCGATGGCCATGGTCATGGCGGCGACGGACACGAAGACGGTATCTTCAATGGGGGGGACAGCAACGATGTGACATTGAACGGACCCTTTATCGTCCATATCCGCGATACCGTATCAGTCGATTTCGCGAGTCAGAGCATTCCCGCCGGAACGTATGATGACATCTCGTTCATCATTCACCGCATGCACGCGGGGGACGATGGATTCGACAGCGACGATCAGCGGCAGGTTGTGATTGATCCGATGGATTCGTCGGTCGTTGGGTCGAGTGTCGTCATCTGGGGCGCGGCAATGAAGAATGGGACGTGGACCCCGTTCGTGTTCCATTCGGACCTCGAGCTCTCGGTCAATATCCCGGGCACGTTCGTGGTTCCTCAGGCGATCTCTTCCGTCACCCTTGCTTTCAATTTCAACGTCAGCCTCCTGTTCAAGGATCCCGTCACCGGAACGTTCCTTGACCCGACCGACACATCGTTCCTCAATCACGTGCGGATTAACCAGGCAATTCGCAACGCCTTCGGAAGCGGCCGTTGCGGGAACGACAGGAATCATGACGGTCATCCTGACGACTGAGCCCGGTCTTGACTCCCGGGAATCGGGCAGCGTTTCGATCCGAGGGATCGACGCTGCTTTCCCGGGAGGTCTTGTTCAGGATTGCCGTGCCGCCATCACTCCCGCTTATAGAGTTCGCGCGTCCCCCCGAGGACATGATCGTGATAGCCGCTGAAGAGCTCGGAGATGCGCGGGTCGGACATCGTTTTCCGCGTCGAATCAGCGAACTCATCAAGACTTTTCACCTCCTGCTCGACGACCACAGTCCAGTACGGTTGACCGCTGACATCGGTCAGAATTGTCACCTCTCCCATGCCCATTTCCTTGAAAACCGGGGCGGCTTTCTTGAACATGGCCACGACATCCTTCGCATGGCCGGGTTTGCAGTGAAAGACCTCTCGCGTGATGTACATGCGGACCTCCTCTGAATGGTGGTTCCTACGGGGACGGTCTTGGGAACATGGCCTGGAAGGCCAATGTTCCCGCGAAAATAAATTTTCTCCTCCCCTTGACTCGCGCCACTAATCGCCTTATTTTGTTAAGTACAAGACCATAGATTCCTAACAAATTAAGGCGCCGCTGGCGCCGCCTCCATTTTTCCCATGCTCGACGACATCGATGTCAAGATTCTGGAAATGTTACAACAAAAGGGGAGGACCCGGCGGAATGACCTGGCCGAGGCGGTCGGACTGTCGCTCCCCTCGGTCAGCGAGCGCTTGCGCAAGCTTGAGGAGGCAGGGATCATCAGGGGCTATTTCGCCACGGTTGACCCGAAGAAGGTCGGCCGCGATATCACGGCGTTTATTTTTGTTACGATGGATACATCGCGTCACTACCATCAGTTTCTCGAACACGCCGCCGCGTCCGATGAAATCCTCGAGTGCCATGCAATTACGGGAGAGGGAAGCCACCTGCTGAAAGTCCGTACGCACAACACGGCATCGCTGGAGAAGCTGCTTGCGAAAGTGCAGACCTGGCCGGGCGTTCTGAGCACCCGGACGAATGTCGTACTCTCGACCGCGAAGGAAACGCTCCGGCTCAAGCTTGAACCGACAAAGTAAATATTCGAGACTCCTCCAAACTCACTTTCACAACATTAAGGACGAAGCAATGGCGAAAAAGGCGGGCAGCAGTGCCGTCAGTCAGGTCTTCAAAATGATCAAAGACAACGGCGTGAAAATGATCGATTTCAAATTCGTCGATCTGCCGGGACTCTGGCAGCATTTTTCCGTCCCGGTAACCCAACTCGAAGAGAGCTCGTTTGATCATGGATTTGGGTTCGATGGATCGAGCATTCGGGGGTGGAAAGTCATCAATGAAAGCGACATGCTGATTCTCCCTGACCCCTCCACCGCGTTTATCGATCAGTTCGTCGAGGTCAAGACCTTGAGCATGATCTGCGACATCCGGGACCCGTTGACAGGGGAAGGATATGAGCGTGACCCGCGCTCAATCGCGCACAAGGCGGAGGCCTACCTGAAGTCGACAGGAATTGCCGACACGGCGTTTTTCGGACCGGAAGCGGAGTTCTTCATTTTTGATGATGTACGCTTTGACACCAACGAGCACAGCAGCTTCTTCTACCTGGATTCCATTGAAGGTCGTTGGAATTCGGGCCGGGATGAGATGCCCAACCTCGGGTACAAGCCCCGTTACAAGGAAGGATATTTTCCCGCGCCTCCCTCCGATCATTTGAACGATCTTCGGAACGAGATGACCCAGAATCTGATCGCGGGAGGCATCGACATCGAAGCGCAGCACCACGAAGTTGCGACTGCCGGTCAATCGGAAATCGACATGCGGTTCGTTCCGCTGCTCAAATGCGCGGACAACCTTTTGCTCTTTAAATACATCATTAAAAACACCGCGCACCAGCGCGGAAAGACCGTGACCTTCATGCCGAAGCCCCTGTTCGGTGACAACGGGTCCGGCATGCACGTTCACCAGAGTCTCTGGAAAAACGGGAAGCCGCTGTTCTATGGAAACGGGTACGCAAATCTGAGCGACATCGCCTTGTACTACATCGGTGGCCTTCTCAAGCACGCTCCCGCACTCTGTGCCATCACGAATCCGACGACGAATTCGTACAAACGCCTGGTCCCCGGGTTCGAAGCGCCTGTCAATCTCGCGTATTCCCAGAGGAACAGGAGCGCATCCGTTCGCATCCCCATGTACTCAAACAATCCCAAGGCCAAGCGCCTTGAATTCCGGTGCCCGGATCCGGCGTGCAACCCGTACCTGGCATTCGGCGCGCTCCTGATGGCCGGTCTGGATGGGATCATGAACAAGATCGATCCAGGCGACCCGCTTGACAAGGACATCTATGAACTCGGTCCCGAAGAGCTGAGCAAGGTTCCTTCGACACCCGGCTCATTGGAAGAGGCCCTCCACGCGCTGGAAGCCGATCACGATTTCCTCATTCGCGGCGGTGTCTTCAGTGAAGAAGTCATTGATGCGTGGATTTCGTACAAGATGGACAAGGAAGTGAAGCCCATGGCGCTCAGGCCGCATCCGTATGAATTCGGTCTCTACTACGACGTCTAAACTTTCGCTTTCGTACGACGAAAATCTCGCCTGTTCATTCTTGCGCTCCTGCCATTTCAGTCTAATGGCAGGAGCGTTCGTTTTTCGTCAGTCGTGATTGTTGACGAAATTCGTTGATTCTCCACTGTTTTATCGCTATTTTCCTCCATGAATTCCACACGTCTCCTTTACCGTCAGGAAGGGCGTAAGGCAATAATCACGCTCAACCGCCCCGAGAAGCGCAATGCTCTGGACGAATCCTCCATCGCCGAGCTGACGACCGTTTTTCTCGCGGCCGCCCGGGAACCCTCGGTGAGAGTCATTCTCCTCGATGCCAAAGGTCCGGCATTTTGCGCCGGCGCCGATCTCGAGTATCTCCAGCGCATTGCCGATCAATCGCTCGAAGCGAACCGTGAAGACTCCGGAAAACTCGCAACGCTGTTCAGGACGGTTTATGAATTGCGCAAACCCGTGATTGCCGTCGTGCAGGGTCCTGCACTCGCAGGAGGGTGTGGTCTTGCGACCGTATGCGATTTTATCCTTGCGGGGGAGAAGCGCGCAGAGTTTGGATACACCGAAGCGCATATCGGTTTCGTGCCCGCGGTGGTCATGCCGTTCCTGATCCGTCGTGTCGGCGAAGGGCGTGCGCGCGAACTGACCTTGCGCGCGAATGCGCTGAGCGCCCGCGAGGCGCATGCCATCGGCCTGGTCAGCGAAGTCATCCCCGACGACGCTCTGCAAACGGTCGCGCAGTCATTGGCTGACGCGCTTTGCACTGAGAACAGCGGGACATCGCTGGCGTTGACCAAGGAACTGATCGCAAAGCTCGAAGGCCTGAACCTCGTGGATGCGTTGGATTTTGCTGCGAACGTGAATGCGGCGGCGAGGATGACGCCGGATTGCAGGCAGGGGATAGGAAACTTCCTCCTCCACAAAACCAACGAATGGTAGCGCATGACCCTTGACCTCCAGAGTTCCATCCGGACCGTGCCGGACTTCCCGAAAAAAGGGATCATGTTCCGTGACATTACGACCCTGCTCAAGGACCCCGTCATGTTCCGGACGGCGATCGACATGCTGGTCGACCAGTATCGGGACCAGAAGATCGACGCCGTCGCAGGGATCGAGTCGCGCGGGTTCATCCTTGGCGCGCCGCTCGCGTACAAACTGGGCGTCGGCTTTCTGCCGATCCGCAAGCCGGGGAAACTCCCCGCGACCGTGACCCGCCAGGAATACTCGCTCGAGTACGGAACGGACACGATCGAGATCCACAATGATGCGGTCCGCAAGGGGATGCGGGTGCTTCTGCATGACGATCTCCTCGCGACCGGCGGAACCATGAACGCGGCATGTACGCTCGTCGAGAAGCTCGGCGGAACCGTGGCGGGCATTTCGTTTCTCATTGAGCTCGAGTTTCTGAAGGGGCGTGCATTGCTGGCGGGAAGAGATGTGGTTTCCCTGATCCGATACCAACACGAATAGGCGACCCCACCAACGATGAAAACCATCATCGAGCCGTTCAAAATAAAATCGGTGGAGCCGATTCGCTTCACGACACCTGCTGAACGGGAGGAGGTATTGCGCCGGGCGGCGTATAATCTGTTCATGATTCACGCGGAAGAAGTGCTCATCGACCTTCTGACCGATAGCGGGACCGCGGCCATGAGTGCCGACCAGTGGGCAGGGATGATGCGGGGGGATGAATCCTATGCGGGAGCCAGGAGTTTCTACCGGTTTGAGCAAACCGTGCGCGATCTGACCGGAATGCGTTTCATCATCCCGACGCACCAGGGAAGAGCCGCCGAGAGGATCCTCTTTTCGATCGTGGGTGGAAAAGGGAAGGTGATTCCGAACAACAGTCATTTCGATACCACCCGCGCGAATGTCGAGTTTTCCCAGGCGGAGGCGATCGACCTCCCGACGAGTGCAGGCTCGGATCCTGACGTCATCGCGGACTTCAAGGGGAACATGGACATTGCTGCACTGAAGGAATTAATTACGCGCGTCGGTGCGGAATCAATTCCCCTTTGCATGATGACCGTGACCAATAACTCCGGGGGAGGGCAGCCCGTTTCGATGGCGAACATCCGGGAAACGAGTGAGCTCTGTCACTCGTTCGGCATCCCGTTTTTCCTGGATGCATGCCGGTTTGCCGAGAACGCATATTTCATTAAGCGCCGCGAAGCGGGATACGCAACGGTGCCCGTTCGCGAAATCGTGCATGAAATGTTCTCATACGCGGACGGCGCGACGATGAGCGCGAAGAAGGACGCCATTGTGAACATGGGAGGATTCCTTGCCCTCAACGACGAAGCGCTGGCCCGGAACGCCCGCAATCTCCTGATCGTGACCGAAGGGTTTCCCACATACGGCGGACTCGCCGGCCGCGATCTCGAAGCGATCTCCCAGGGGCTCGACGAGGTTCTGGATGAGCACTATCTGCAATACCGGATCCGCTCCATCGAATATTTTGGCGAACGCTTGACGGCAGCGGGCGTGCCCATATTGCAGCCGCCGGGCGGCCATGCAATCTATCTGAACGCAAAACGTTTTCTTCCGCACATTCCACCGTCGCAATTCCCGGGCCAGTCGCTTTCCGTCGAACTCTATCGCCACGGCGGCATCCGATCCGTCGAAATCGGCAGTGTGATGTTCGGACGGACGGACGCCGGCGGAACATTTCAAGCGGCGAGGATGGAACTGGTCCGTCTCGCCATACCGCGCCGGGTGTACACGCAGAGCCATATTGACTACGTCATCGAAGTCATCGAAGAATGCTATCAGCACCGTGAGCGTCTCCCCGGATATCGCATCGTCGAAGAGCCGCCGATGCTCAGGCATTTCACCGCAAAATTTGAGCCTATCCGCACGTAGTTTGCGCATGTGCCCGGGGAAATTGATCGGGAGCGGGAAAAAATGTACCTTTAAGTAGTTGATAATTCGGCAGTTGAGGCAGTCCGCTTATCGCCGGAGGTCCAATGCTGCTCTGTCCAGTATGCGGAAAAGAAAACGACGATCTTGCTGTGGTATGTGTCTCCTGCAAAGGATATCTCCAGACGAAGGTTGACACACTCGATCTGTTCCATACATCGTGGGGACTTCTGGAATCCCCGCGATCGACGATGCACCGTATTGCGATCGCCCGGCACAAGAATTATACGCTTTTCCTGACAGCCCTCTTCGGCATTGCATTTGCGGTGACGGTTCTCTGGTTCGGCAACTACGGTCGGATTCTCGGCGGACTGGGGGGAGTGCTGCTGGTCGCGTTGCTGGCCGGCCCGGTGCTCGGGATCGTGTCGGTGGTGCTGATGAGTTTCGTTCTTCGCGTGATCTCGAAAATTCTCGGCGGTCATTCTTCCATGAAGGCAACCATGGCGGTAATAGCGTACGCGACGGTCCCGATTGTCTGGTCGCTTGTCTTTATTTTTCCCGTGGAACTCGCGGTCTTTGGAGGCTACTTTTTCGATTCGAATCCACCTCCGTTCGTGATTAACCCTGTGGCGTATTTGCTGTTGCTGACGCTCGATAGCATCGCCGTATTCTGGTCCTGGATTCTGCTCGTGTATGCGCTTCGCGTTGCACACCGGCTCTCTGTTCCCCGCGCGTTCTTTTCCGCGCTCTCCATACCCGTGCTCGCGGCGATCCTGGCAGCAGGGATCCGGATGGTGAAGTTCGGCGTGTAATCACAGGGGATGACGGCGTGGCCGACGACGGGACGTTTGATGAGGTTGTGCAGGAAGTTCTGTCGACCCTGCCGCAACGGTTCTCAAGCAGGATCGAGAACCTGCACATTGTCGTCGATGACGCCCCGTCGGAGACAACACTCCGGAGGGCGGGGGTACGTAAAGGAGGACTGCTCCTCGGTCTGTACGAGGGCGTGCCGCTGTCAAAGCGGGGCGTCGATTATGGTATGCTTCCGGTGCTCCCGGATCGGATTACGCTGTTCAAGGCGAACCTCGAGACGATCTCGGGAAACGCCGCTGAACTCCGCGCAAACATACGGGACACGCTCATCCACGAGCTGGGACACTACTACGGAATGACCGAAAAGCAGATTCGAGAAGCAGGGTACTAACGTGAATGTCAACTTGAAAGGAAGATCATGCCTAAGGCAATGCTCACCATCTCATACGGAATAAAGCCTGATAGCCGCGAGCAATACATTGCTCTTTCGCGTGAGATGAAGGCACATTTCGTTACGAAGCGAAAGAAGAACTACGGGGTTTTCGAAGCGGAGAACCGGAAGAACCAGTTCATGGAGGTTTTTATCACGGAGAGCATCGAAGAGCTGGAGATTTTTGACGATGGCGATGAGGTTTCAGAGGCTTTCATGGGCCGCCTGTCCAAGCTGGTCGACGCGAAAGGGATCAAATTCAATACGATGGTGGAGTCGGAGTGAGAAAGACCACGGCCATTCCGGAGCATCTGACGCGCGTGCGGATCGATCCCATCGCCCAGTTCATGCAGGAGCACGACGAAGCGCTTGTGCAGCTTTCGCAGCTCCGGAAGGCAAGCGCCGCGATTGAAGCGGAAGGGTATTCCGCAGATGAGTGGCGGCGATTGTCACGCGCCGTGGAATTTATCAGGGATGAGGTGACCCATCATAACAGGCGAGAGGAGGAGGCGCTGTTCCCGGTTCTCGAACGGTATGTCGAAGGTCCCACAGAACTGATGCGAACCGAACACCGCGCGCTAAAGAAGGAGTTTTCCCGGTTGCAGAAGGCGTTTGCGCTCCTGGACAAGAATCGGAAGGATAAAGAAGCGGCAAGGAATGTTGCAGCAATTGCGCAAGGAATCGTGAGAATCATGGTCAACCATATTCACAAGGAAAATCATATTCTTTTTCCCCTGGTGCAGAAATTCCTCACGAAAGACGCGCTCCGCGAGATTGCCCGCCGACTCACCTCGGCAGAAATCTCTCCGTCCTAATCGCTCCCTCCCCTTGAGGATCCAGCACTCTGCTCCGGCACGGTTTTCTCACATTTGTGCGCCGCACAACAGGTGACTGGGAAAGCATTACAAGAAGAACTCTAATATCATGTACGTACGCAAGTTAAGCCGGAAATCATCAACGGAAATATCGTTACTCTGGGACGATGGTCATTTGGAAACCGTCGGTCTGAAACGCCTCCGGGATGCCTGCCCATGCGCAGGATGCAGGGGGGAGACCATCCTCGGCCAGCATTATGGACCGTCTCCCGTTGACTTCGACGCACCCGGCAGGTACGACTTGAACGCGGCCGAACAAATCGGCAACTATGCGATGCGTTTTTCCTGGGGTGACGGACACGTGGACGGGATCTACAGTTGGGGGATACTCCGGGCTCTTTGTGAATGTCCCGAATGTGCCGGTGAACCCGAAGGATCGCACACCCCCTCATGAATCCGAGTGTCAAGCGCAAAGCTCTTCAGCAGATGGCTTACGGCCTCTATGTCCTCGGTGCTCCGGGGGAAGATGGCGCGTGCATGGCAATTCTCGCAAACTGGATTGTCCAGGCATCGTTCACACCGCCCCTTCTTGCCGTCGCCATCGAGCATGGATCGACGATGCATGCCGCCATCACGAGGCATCGACGATTCTCCGTGAACGTCCTTCCCGCCGATGGCGAAGACATCGCCAGGGATTTCCTTCGCAGCCCGGTCTCAAGGTCGGGGGATTTCAACGGGAGAAAATATACGCGATCAGAAGCGGGGAATCCGGTTTTGACGGAGAGTCTGAGTTGTCTCGAGTGCGAGGTTCGGCAGCTCATGGAGAGCGGCGATCACACGCTTTTCCTCGGCGAAGTAGTCCAGGCGGAAGTTCACGATGACGGGGTCGGCCTTGCGATGCGCGACACGGGGCTCAATTATTGGAAAGAAATACCATAGAGATTCAACAGGTGGTTCCGACAGGAGACGCGAAATGGCCGCAGTTGACATGTTCTCACAATACGTCAGTTCGCTGACGGAATCAGAACGGAAGGTGCTGGAAGCGTTCATCAGAAATGAACAGGCGGACCTCTCAGCAGCGAGAAGCGAAGATGCCCGCCTTCGGATCGTGCAGCGGTTTGTTATGAGCGCGCACAGAATTCTAAAACCGGAAAAGAACTGATCGCAGACCCCGTCATTGACGCTTCTGCATCGTCGCATGGAAGGTCATGGCCTGCCCGCCGCGGGTTATTTCAACGTCGACCTGATCTCCCGCCTTGAGTTCCCCGAGCACTCCCATGTAATCATAGATGTTCATGATCTTCTTTCCGCCCATTTTCGTGATGATGTCGCCGGAAAGGAGCCCTGCCTTCTCCGCTGGTCCACCAGGCCTGATCCCGCCGATTTTCATCCCATCGGACCCTTCGGCATAGTCAGGAATGATTCCAAGAGTGACGGAAAACGACCGCGTGTCCCCCGAGGTGGAAGGCGTTGACGTTTGCACTTTTGTGAACGCGGGGCGCGCCGGCATGATGTCAATCGCGTCTGCGATATTTGCCACGAACCGCACGACCTTTTCTTCGCCGGGATAATTGATCTTCTCCCAGGTATCGCCTGGTTTATGATAGTCATTGTGAGTGCCGGTAAAGAAAAAAAGTACCGGCATGTCCTTCCCGTAGAACTGCGAATGATCGCTCGGGCCGTAGCCGTCGGGAATGGTTTTCAACGCAAAGGTGGAATCCTTGTTGAAGCGATCGAGCAGGGGAGTCCAGGAAGAGGAAGTTCCTGTACCGTAGACCGTAAGGTTCTTCCCCTCCAGTCTTCCCACCATGTCCATGTTCAGCATGGCGATGCTCCGGTCCAACGGGAGTTCAGGATGTGCCACATAGTAGGCGGATCCGAGAGTCCCCAATTCTTCACCCGAGAAAAAGAGGAACAGCACGCTGCGTTTGAGCGTTTGCTTGCGCGAACCCATCCACTGCATGATTTCCATCAGACCGCTCGCGCCCGAAGCGTTGTCGTCCGCGCCCGGGTGAATGGCGATCGTATCCGGAACAAGCGAGCCCGACCCCCGTCCTCCGTAGCCGAGATGATCCATATGTGCCCCGAGAATCAGGACCTGGTCCTGAAGAACGGGATCATTCCCGGGAAGAAACCCGATGATATTCGCGGTTTTCGATTTCACCTTCACGACATTCGTTTGCAGCGTCGCTTCAGCATCGAGCGGGAGGCTCATGGGCTTCTTCGTGGCGCGAATCGAATCCTGGAGCGACCCGAGACTGACACCGCGGGCGACGAGGAGTCTCTCGATCCAGTCGCGCTTCATGGAAATCGCCGGGATCCCCGAAGTCTCGAAGCTCTGATCGTAGGTCAGCCTCACGAGATCGTCGGATTGCTCGTCGCGGGGGCCGTTCAGGAAAATGATTGCGACCGCGCCTTTGTCACGGGCGATCCTCGCCTTATTCCGGAACGATGTGTATTTGCCAAACGGACTGTGCGGATCGGAGCCATCGGGGCCGTAACGGAGGACAACGACCACCTTTCCCGCAACATCGAGGCCGGCGTAGTCGTCGTAGTTCTGGTCTCCGGCAGTGATGCCGTAACCGGCAAACGCGAGCGGTCCGCTGACCGAGCCGTTCGAGGAGAATGCAAGGGGACGAAAATCGTCATTGACTTTCAGCGATGCCGTCCCTCCCTCGAAAGTCTTTCCGGACATGGAGACTGCATTGCCGTCTCCCAGTCGAACCGCCGCCACAAAGTCAAAGGTCTGAAAATACGTCCCGTTATCACCTTTGGGCTCGATGCCGTCACGGCTCATCCAGTCTGCGATGAACGCCGCAGCCTTCCTGTTTCCTTCCGATCCACTCGCCCTTCCTTCCAGTTCCGGTGACGCGAGATACTTCAGGTACAATTTGATGTCAGACGCGCGAATCTCCGGCGATGTCTGACCAAACGAAACGGAAGAGAAAAAGAGAGCGAGAATTACTACCTTATATTTGAACATAAGTTTCCTGTGTGAAAGAAGTTAGACCTCTCGACCAAAAGACGATCCGCGATCTACTTGAGCGATGCCAATGCATCTTTGAGTCGGTTGAACGCATCCGGATTCTGGACGTTATAGGCCGGGTCCTTGTAGAGAATGCGCCCATCCTGCCCGATCACCCAGATCGATCGAACGTTGTACCCTGAATCAGAGTTGTAGGTGTGATAGGCCTTGGCAACGGCATGGTCATGGTCGCTCAAAAGCGTGAATTGCAGCCCCAGATGCTTTGCCCATTCCCTGTCGGTAAAGACGTAGTCCCCGCTGATCCCGAACACGGTCGCATGCAATCCCGAAAGGCCCGTGAAGTTGTCGCGCATCGTGCACATCTCTGTCGTACATCCGCCGCTCCACGCGGCGGGAAAGAACGCCAGGATGACCCTGGATTTTTCGAGCGCGGACTTGAGGCTGATGCCTGAAAACTCAATTGTGTCCTTCGTTGCGGCTGGCAACGTAAACTGAGGAGCCATATCGCCGACCTTGGGGGCCTCCTGGGCAATAGCAGGGGACACAAGAATCACGGCGAAGAGAAGAACCGAAAAAACCGGGGCGAATTGTGAGACAATCCCTTTCATAGCACGTACCTCCTCCTTAAGATTGTGCTCAATCTACCGTTATCTGTTCAGACTTTCAAGACATGAGGGCGCCATGCAACTTGCTGGGAACAATGTGGTCGTCACCGGAGGAACCGGCGATCTTGGAATGGTCGTGATCGAGGCTTTCCGCAGCCTCGATGCAAAGGTCTCCGTCCCCGTAAGAAACAGTCCGGGTGCCGTCCGGGGAGCAACCTACGCGGCAGCGTGTGATCTCACGGCTGAACCCGCGGCGCGCGCGTTCTTCGATTCGGTTGAGCAAAACGTCGGCCCGACGGATATCCTCATCTGTCTTGCAGGCGGCTTTGTCGGGGGATCCCTGGTGGAAGAAACGTCGGATGATGACCTGGAGGGACAGTTTCGGATGAATTTTCTTACTGCCCATCATGCCGTGAAAATGACTCTTGCGGGAATGAAGGCGAGGAAGAACGGCAGAATCGTCACAATAGCGGCAATGCCTGTGCTCCAGCCATCAGCACGGCGCGAGGCATATGCAGTATCGAAGGGCGCAGTCGTCACCATGACGCTGACACTCGCGCAGGAAATTCGCGGGACCGGAGTAACCTGCAATGCTATAGCGCCGTCGATCATCCGGACGAAAGCGAACCTGGAAGGAATGCCGAAGGCGGACCACTCCGCCTGGGTTCCGCCTGAGGAGATCGCCGCGCTCATCACATTTCTTTGTTCGAAAGAAGCCGCATCGATCAGCGGAAATGTCATCAAAATCTTCGGAGGAGTGTGAAGAATGGTGCGTTGACTTTTTGTCGAATTAGGGCTATTTTTTCAGTGCATGGCAGGTGGATGTCCGGCTGATCGGGAATTCGATCAGGCGGTGGAATGACGACATCGCGCAGCGGGGCCTGCGAAAGAGATACGGGCGGGGACTCCACGTAGAGATTCCTGCCTTTTTCGTTTTTTCGACACCGGAAGGAGCAGTGACGACGCATGAGTCTGAAGGAAACAATCAGCACTGATTTGCAGTCGGCGATGAAGAAGGGCGAAACACTCCGAAGGGAGACGCTGCGGACGATCCGCGCAGCGCTGCTGGAAAAGGAAATTGAAAAACGGGGGACGGAAGCCGGGATGACCCCGGAAGATGAGATCGGAGTCCTGACCACCGCGGCGAAAAAGCGTCGTGAATCGATCGAGCAATTCAGGGCTGCGAACCGTATGGAGCTCGTTGACCAGGAAGAACGCGAGCTCGCCATCATCCAGGAATATCTCCCGAAGCAATTGTCGGCCGAAGAGATTGCGAATGCGGTCCGTCAGGTGATAACGGACGTTGGCGCATCCGGATCAAAGGATTTCGGAAAGGTCATGCCCGTCGCGATGAAGGCGCTCAAGGGAAAAGCCGACGGCAAGGTCGTCCAGGAAACGGTCAAACGGATGCTCGGCGCATGAGCTCGTGGCAGTCGGCAATGTCGAAGCTCGAATTCGAGCGCATCCGGGAGCGGATTCTCCGACACGCAATATCGGAACCCGGCGCTGAGCTCGTGCGCGGACTCAGGGCGGAAACGGAGACGTCGCAGGTGCGCCTCGCGTTGCAGCAGGTCTCAGAGATGAAACGCCTGCTCGAGGAGGAGGAAGGGCTGCCGCTGGAAGGACTGCAGCCTGTCGGCCCGGCACTCGCGCGCTCGGCCATTGACGGGGCAACCCTCCTCCCGAAAGAACTGCTTCAGATTTTGACGACCGTGCGTGCGTCGCGCCTGACACGTGCCGTGCTTGCGAAGCGACGAGACCTGTCCCTCCTCCTGTGGTCTATCGCCGAAGGCCTCGGAGCCGACAAAGTCCTCGAGTTCAATATCGCTCAGGCGATCGACGATTCCGCCGCGGTGAAGACGAACGCCTCAAAAGAGCTCCTGGCCATTCGACGGTCGATTGCGGAGAAGTCGGAGCAGCTCCGGAAACGGTTGGAGACGATCCTCCGGGGCGTTTCGGATCTCGGTTTCAGTCAGGAGGAGATCATTACGACGCGCGAGGGGAGAATGGTCATCCCCGTCAAGACCGAACACAAACGGAATGTCCCGGGGTTCATCCATAGCGCGTCCTCGAGCGGTGCGACCGTTTTCGTGGAACCGACCGAGACCCTTGAGCTCAATAACGAAATCCGGAGTCTGCAGTTCCAGGAACAACGCGAGGTGGAGAGAATCCTCCAGGTTCTCACGTCTCAGGTGCGCGAGCGCCGGGCGAACCTCGAGGAGAATCTGCACCGCCTTGCCCTGCTCGATTTTCTCCAGGCGAAGGCGCGCTACTCGATCGAAATCCTGGGCATGGAGCCCCAGGTCGGTCCCGAGGGTCCGTTGACGCTGGTGCGCGCACGGCATCCGATCCTTCTGCTCAACCACGGATTACACGGGACAGTGCCGCTGGATCTGGAACTCGGCAACGGGTACACGACGCTGGTCATCAGCGGACCGAATGCGGGCGGGAAGAGTGTCGCCATGAAATGCGTCGGGTTCATCGTCCTGATGGCGCAGGCAGGGTTGCATGTCCCTGCAGGAGAAGGGACGCGGTTGAAGATCTTCCGTGACCTGCATGTCGACATCGGAGACGACCAGTCGATTGAAAACGATCTGAGCACCTTCAGTTCGCACCTCAGCAACTTGAAAACGATTGTCGACGGTGCAAGTGCAGAATCCCTGGTGCTGATCGACGAGATCGGTTCCGGAACGGATCCGGCGGAGGGAGGAGCCATCGCAGCCGCGGTACTCCAGCAGCTCACGAATGCCGGGGCGTATACTGTGGCCACGACGCATCACAGTGCGCTGAAAGTTTTTGCCCACGATACGGCGGGAGTGGAAAATGGCGCGATGGAATTCGACCAGCAGTCCCTGACGCCGACCTATCGCTTTCGCCCCGGGATTCCCGGGAGCAGCTACGCCCTCGAAATGGCGCAGAGACTCGGAATGCCCGCCGAACTTCTTGCGCAGGCGCGGGAACGCCTGGGCGACCAGCAGGCACGGCTCGATTCGTTGCTGACACGACTCGAGTCGTCGCTCCAACAAACCCGGTCACTCAAGGATGCCGTGCTCCAAGAGAAAACGGAACTCGACCGCATGACGACGGAGTACAGGGAGAAGATGGCGTCCGTCAATCGCGACATCAAAGTGATGAAGCAGAAGGCCTTGCAGGAAGCCCAGGAAATTGTCGGCCAGGCCAATGCGGTCATTGAGCGAAGTGTCAGGGAGATCCGGGAAAAGAAAGCGGACCAGGAAACGGTGCGCTCCGTCCGCCACGAAGTAGAGACGATCCGGGAACGACTCCGCAACGAGCAGGATACCGTCGCTCCAGCGCTGACGGCACGGCCGGAGTCCATCGAGGTTGGATCCCTTGTTTCTCTCGGCACGGGCGACGGCGTCGGCGAAGTTGTGGCAATCGGGCCCGAAGGAAAAACGGCGACGGTGGTGTACGGGACGGTGAAGATGCGGGTGCGACTCGCGGACCTGCATGTCGCGAAGCAGCGGAGGAAATCGACGCCGGTAGCACAGGGCCCTCCCGAAAAGCCGGAAAGTGTCGACACAACGCTCGATCTGCGCGGCATGACCGGCGATGAAGCGATCCCGCAGGTGGACAAGTTCATCGATACGGCGATTCTTGCCGGCTTGCACCGGGTGGACATCATTCACGGCAAGGGGACTGGCGCACTGCGAAAGCATGTCACGGATTTCCTTGCCCATCATCCGCATGTGGCCAGCTACCGGCTCGGGGAGTGGAATGAAGGGGGCACCGGGGCCACAATCGTCGAACTTCGGGAGCATGAATGATCAGGCGGATTCGCACGCTCCTCGTCGCCAATCGTGGTGAGATCGCGCTTCGGATCATCAGGACGTGTCGCGAGCTGGGAATCCGGAGCATCGCGGTTTTTTCCGATGCTGACCGCTTCGCCCCCCATGTGCGCGCGGCGGACTCGGCCATGCATATTGGCCCCGCGCAGTCGGCGCTGAGCTATCTGAATGCCGATGCCATCCTCAACGCGGCGCGGTCGATGGGCGCGGAGGCGATTCATCCCGGCTATGGATTTCTCTCCGAAAACCACGATTTCGCCGACGCCGTAGCGCGAGCGGGACTGATCTTTGTCGGTCCGCCGGCTTCCGCGATGACGATGATGGGGGACAAGACACGGGCGCGACAGGCGATGAAGAAGGCCGGAGTCCCGGTCATACCAGGGAGCGACGGCCCTCTCCGTTCCGTCGACGAGGCCGGAGCGTTTCTCCGCGACCATGGTTTTCCCGTTCTGATCAAGGCCGCGGCCGGAGGCGGCGGGAAGGGGATGCGACTGGTTCGCCGAGCAGAAGAGTTTCCGTCGGCGCTTCAGAGCGCAGCATCCGAAGCCCGGTCCGCATTCGGGGACGAGCGTGTGTACCTCGAGCGGTACCTTGAAACGCCGCGCCATATCGAGATTCAGATCCTCGCCGACGAGCACGGTTCGGTCGTGCATCTGGGAGAGCGCGAGTGTTCGATCCAACGTCGTCATCAGAAGATCGTCGAGGAATCCCCCTCACCGATCCTCACTGCCGGAGACCGGGAGGAGATGGCGAAGACGGCAGTGCGTGCGGCGAAGGCGTGCGGGTATGTCAACGCAGGAACGATCGAGTTTCTCCGCGACGCGAAAGGGAGCTTCTATTTTCTTGAAATGAATACGCGGCTGCAGGTCGAGCATCCGGTGACGGAACTTCGCACGGGGCTCGACCTTGTGGCGCAACAGATTCGCATTGCCGAAGGAGAGCCGCTACCATTCCGGCAAGAGGATGTCCGTTGGAGCGGTCATGCGATCGAATGCAGAATATGCGCCGAGGACGTCGAGAACGAGTACCTGCCGTCGACCGGCAGGCTGCTCCATCTCCGCCCCGCAGCAGGACCGGGAATCAGGGAAGACCGCGGGGTCGAAGAGGGGAGCGAGATCCCGGTGTATTACGATTCAATGATTGCGAAGCTCTGCACGTGGGCACCCGACCGGACACAGGCGATTCACAGGATGTCGCGCGCGCTCCAGGAGTATGAGGTGCTGGGGGTCCGGACAAACATCCCTTTGCTCCAGTTTGTTCTGGCGCACCCGGAGTTCGTGAAGGGGAACTTCTCCACCCATTTCCTGCAAGAAGTCTTTACGCCTTCAAAGCTACCGAAGGGAACGGAGGGATTCCGTGAAGCGGCGGCGATCGCTTGCGCCCTTTTGGAACATGGACTAATGTCGAACGGTCATGCACAAAAGCGCGACTCCGACGTGAACGGAAAGGCGTGGAAGTCGCTCAGGTTCGACGGATACCACTGACCCGGACCCGGCCGGCGCGTGCAGACGGAGTGAGAAAATGCCTCAATATACCATCGACATCGGCGGCGAATCAATCCTGGTCAGGATTGAGGGAACCATGTTGAAATCGGTGAACGGGAAGCCGGCCAACGCAACGCTGTCGGCTGAACCGGGCACCCACCGGTTGGTTCTGACCGTCGATCAAACGGTCTATCGCTTCTCGGCGGTGAAGAACGGTGATCGCTATGAAATCGCGGGCTCGGGGGTGACGTTCGACCTTTCCGTCAAGGGAGAACATGCACTGATGCTCCAGGGACTCGGTCATCCCGCAGCGACAGGGGCGTCCAGGGACCTTCGCGCTCCGATGCCTGCGCTCGTCCGTGCGGTCAATGTCAAGGAGGGTGATAGCGTCACTCAAGGGCAGACTCTTGTGGTCCTTGAAGCAATGAAAATGGAAAACGATGTGCGCGCCTCCCGCTCTGCCCGGGTCGGATCAATCGGGGTGAGCGTGGGGATGACCGTCGAAAAAGATCAGTTGCTGTTAACTCTCGAGTGAAATGCGCCGAATCATCTTTGCTCTCCTCATTGCAATTGTTCTGGGGATGGACAGTCCGGCCGTCGCAGGCGGATTCCAAATAACGCAGCAATCGGCCAGGAGCCTTGGACTTGGCGATGGCGGCTATGCTTCGCTGGGAGAGCCGGTTCTCCTGCAGGACAATCCCGCGCTCATGGGTTTCCTGAACGGGACGGTCTTCTCCTTCGGGTCGACGGTCGTCATGCCGGACATACGCTTTACGCCCGTCGGCAGTACCGAGATCAAGATGTTGAGCCAGGTGCTCTTCCCGCCGAACGTTTCCCTGACACACAACTTCGGAGGGTTCGCAGTCGGCATCTCGGGTTCGATACCGTTCGCCATGAATTCGGAGTGGGGAGATACGTGGGTTGGGGCGATGTCCTCCGTGCGATCGGACTTCAGGGTGGTCTACATCTCACCGGGGATCTCCTTTTCTCTCAGCCCTCGATTCTCGGTCGGGGCCGCACTGAACATCGGATTTCCCCGGATGCAAATGAGCCACCGTTTTACCGTGTCGTTGCCGGACGGAGGGACCGGGCTTGAATCGTTTGACGGCACCGGGGCGACGGCGTTTGGCGGAACAATCGGGCTCGTGTTTCGACCGAGTCATCGCCTCACGCTTGGCCTCTCCTACATGAGCCGAATGAAACTGGACGTCGACCAGGGATCAATAACATATTCAGAGCTGCCGGACAGCCTCGCGGCGTCCTATCCGCAGAGCAACGCCACGTTCTCTCTCACCACACCGGATATTCTGCGGGGTGGCCTCACGCTCCAGGTGATGCCCTGGCTTTCCCTCGAAGCAAACGCACAATATGCTTTCTGGTCGGCAAATCAGGAGATTACCATCCGGTACCGGGGCGGCGCACTGCAGGTGCACCCCGGGTTGTGGACGTCGATTCCGCTGGGATGGAAGAACACGTGGACGTTTCACGCGGGTTTGGAATTCTCGATCGACGATGTTGTGATCAGGGGCGGATATATTTACGATCAGACGCCCGTACCGGACGATACCTTTCTTCCGTCGCTTCCTGACGCGGACCGACGAGGGCTGAGCGTTGGGCTGGGATATTTCGTGAGCGAAGGCCTCCGGCTGGATTTTGGGTACCAGTATCTGCAGTTTCTGGACCGATCCATCTCGCCCGCTGTCGATGCCAATTCCGTCTCAATCCCCGCGGGGAAGTACACATCGACTTGGACGGTTGTGGGAATCAACGTGAGTTATTTTTGGAACTAAGTCGGAAAGGATTCGACGTCGTCTCATGCCCCGAGCACTCCCATCGAAGGAACCCGCGGTCGATCTCGCGCTTGCGCTTCAGCACGGATTGACCGAAGAAGAGTACGATCAGATCATCAAGCACCTTGGACGGACGCCGACATATACGGAGTTGGGCGTCTATAGCGTGATGTGGAGCGAGCACTGCAGCTACAAGAACTCGATCGCGTTGCTCAAGACGCTTCCGCGATCGGGAGGGCGGCTGCTGGTGGGGGCCGGAGAGGAAAACGCGGGGCTTGTCGACATCGGCGGCGGGCTTGCCGTCTGCTTCAAGATCGAAAGCCATAATCATCCTTCCGCCGTCGAGCCGTATCAGGGCGCCGCGACGGGTGTCGGGGGAATTCTCCGCGATATCTTTACCATGGGCGCACGCCCGATTGCGGCACTCAATTCGCTTCGGTTCGGCGATCTGGAATCGGCGCGCACGCGTTCCCTGGTTCGCGGCGTTGTCCGCGGAATCGGCGACTATGGCAACAGCTTCGGAGTTCCGACGGTGGCCGGAGAAGTGTACTTCGATCCGTGCTATCAGGAGAACCCGATCGTCAATGCGATGGCCGTCGGGGTCGTCAAAGTCGGACAGTGGGCGAGCGCTGTGGCAAAAGGAGTGGGGAACCCTGTCTACATCGTGGGGTCATCGACCGGTCGTGACGGGATTCACGGGGCGACGTTTGCCTCAGAAGAGATCTCGGAGCAATCGGAATCAAAAAGGCCCTCCGTCCAGGTAGGTGATCCGTTTACGGAAAAACTCCTGCTCGAAGCGTCTTTGGAAGCGATCAAGACGGGGTTTGTCGTCGGCATTCAGGATATGGGTGCGGCAGGAATCACCTGCTCCACGTCGGAAATGAGCGCGCGCGGCGAGAGCGGGATGCGAATCGACCTCGACCGCGTCCCGGCGCGTGAAGAGGGGATGAGCGCGTATGAGATTCTGCTCTCCGAGTCGCAGGAACGAATGCTCGTTGTCATTGAGAAAGGCAGGGAGGAGATCATCAAGGGGATCTTCTCGAAATGGGATCTGCATGCCGAGAACATCGGAGAAGTTATCGAGGGCGACCGGCTTGTTATCCGCTACCGTGGAGAGACGGTCGCGGACGTTTCGCCCCATTCTCTGGTTCTCGGCGGCGGCGCACCGGTGTACCACCGGGAGCAACGCAAGCCGGCATATCTCGATCAGGTCCACGCATTCGATGCCGCATCGGTTGTCGAACCCGATGCGCTCGGCGATGTCCTCCTCGCGCTGCTCGCCAGTCCGAATATCGCTTCGAAGCGATGGGTGTACGAACAATACGACAGCATGGTCAGGACGAACAACGTCGTCCTTTCCGGTGGCGACGCCGCGGTCATCCTGTTGAAGGGCACGAACACTGCGCTGGCGGTCAAGACCGATTGTAACGGGAGATATGTCTACCTGAACCCGCACCGCGGGGCACAGATCGCGGTCGCCGAGGGGGCGCGCAACGTGGCGTGCACAGGAGCGATTCCACTGGCGGTCACGAATTGCCTGAACTTCGGGAACCCGTACAAACCGGAAGTCTACTGGCAATTTGCTCAGGCAGTTGCAGGGATGGGGGAGGCATGCCGGGCGTTCAACACACCGGTCACCGGAGGGAACGTGAGTTTCTACAACGAGAGTCCGACGACGTCGGTGTTCCCGACGCCGGTGATTGGGATGCTGGGACTGATCGAGGACCTTGGGGACATCACGACGGCGGGGTTCAAGGAAGCCGGCGACGTCGTGATTCTGCTCGGCTCCAATAACGGTCATATGGGAGGGAGCGAATACCTGGCGCGTATCCATGGCCTCACCAAAGGCGATGCGCCGCCGATCGATCTCGGCTTCGAGCGGACGCTCCAGCAATGTCTGACCGGTCTCATCCGGAAGCGCCTTGTGCGATCCGCGCACGATTGTGCGGAAGGCGGCCTCGCGGTCGCGCTCGCCGAATGCTGCGTCGTCGATGAAGCACGTCCAACGCTTGGCGCCGTCATCAGTCTCTCGTTTGATGCACTCCGGAAGGACGCCGTATTGTTCGGTGAGGACCAGTCGCGGATCGTGGTGACCGTCCGGCCTGAGCGCACAGACGAGGCGCTCCTGCACGCCGCCAATCTCGGAGTGCCGGCGAGCATCATCGGAACCGTTGGTGGAGAGTCCTTGACGATCACAGGATGCCTTGACGTAAGAGTGGAGGAGCTGCGTCTCGCATACAACGGAGCCTTGAGCAGTGCGCTTGCCGAGTAGCATAAGGAGGGAGTTTTCGTAGTTTACATAATATACATTATATGACATTCAATTGGCGGCTCGCTTCTCACCCATGAACGCCACCGACTTCTATCCCGTAAGGCCCACCGAATCAACCTTAAATCAAAAATCTCCCGCCCGGCGTAGGCAAAAGCATCCTAAGTCATGACTCCTGTCAAGTCCGTCTCGGAAATGACCTGGGTGCCATTTAGGACCCTGCGGGGACAACCATCTTTCCTGTAAACATGGATTTCTTCGGCCGCATATCGCTCCGACCTCCTCAGGGCGAACTGGCCCCAAATTGCGATCGGCCATCGAAGGCTGACACGTTCGCGTCATTATTGATAGCCTGTGATAGTATTTCACGGATTCACGTGATGAGTAATCCCCAATCCACACGAAATCAATGTCTTAGACATTCTACCTCATCTAATGTCCTGCAATTACTTTAAGTCCCTTTGGCAACATTTTCACTTCTACCCGATGAATCGCCCGTCCAACGATTTCTCCATCCGCATGCACGTTGAACGGCGTAGCACTTTCCATCTCGATATGGTTGGTCCGCAGGGACCCTACGGACGGATGACCCATATGCTTCCCGCGCATGACGCGCGGCATCAGATGGAGTATGGTCCTGATCGGCACATCGTCAATCAGCGTCACGTCAAAGAGCCCGTCCGAGGGGTTTGCCTCTGGAGTAAGGTAAAAGCCGCCTCCAGCACACTTGCCATTGCCAATTGCAGCCAGGAGAAGCTGCTTTGTTATTGAAAGATGGCCATTCGTCGTCACCGTGAAGGTGGGCGCGTCGAATGTTCTCAACGTCTCCAGCACCGCCAAGACGTAAACTGCCGTCCCCTTGAGGAATGAGATCTCTCCCTTCCGGATCGCCACCGAAGCGTCAAAACCCACGCCAACCCCGTTGGTGAATATCCTCGCCGGGCCTCGCCCCTGCGCCACCGAACCTCCCTTAAGACCGCACTCAACGGTGCCGACATCCATTTCGATCACGTTGTCCTGGAGGAGACAAAAGAATGCCTCTTTCGGCTTCTTCGGGATCCTCAATGATTTAATCAAATCGTTCCCGGATCCTGCCGGAATTATTCCCAGGATCTTCCCCGCTGGCAGTCCATTTGCGATTTCGTTGATGGTCCCGTCACCTCCAACGCTTACAATCACTTCTCCGGCGGCATTTCTCGCCAGCTCAACGGCATCTCCGGTACAACTCGTGTACCGGACATCGTATACTGCTCCCCGCCTCGCGAGCTCTTCCCGGAACGCCGCCATGATATTCGCGGCACGACCGTTTCCGGCAATGCGGTTGACGATAAAGGAATAGGTTTTCACTCTTTGAGGGATACCTGGATTCTGTGAGATATATCGTCATAGAAAATATTGCCGCTAAAGAGGATATGTGCACTCCCTTGAAGAGACACATTTGCCCATTGCTCATCCTTCTTCTCGAAGCTGACCACGACGGTCTCGCCGCTTCGCACATGGACCGAGATAGGAGGTTCACAGCCCCACACTTGGGCGCTCGCCACGGCTGAAGCAACCGACCCCGTGCCGCACGCCAGGGTCTCCCCTTCCACGCCTCGCTCATACGTCCGAAGGGTAATGGAATTCTCCTTGTCCACCGTTAAAAAATTCACGTTTGTTCCTTCGGGAGCAAACCTGGCATGATACCGAAGAGTCCTGCCCAGACCGAAGACCTCGACCCGGTTCGTGTCTGCCACTCGCACGACAAGATGCGGAGAGCCGGTGTTCAAGAAAATCGGCGCGCTCGTTGCTTCTGCGATCTGGTTCTGAAGTTCGCTCTCTACGCGAATTCCTATCGGATTCTTCATGAATAATCGGATTTCGTCCCCTACGAGCTGGGCACGATACTCGAAGTCGAGTGCCTCGAACCGCATCAGCTCCTTCACATACCCACGCCGATAGGCGTACATCGCCGCGCACCTGCCGCCATTGCCGCACATCCCTCCATAACTTCCGTCAGCATTATAATACTGCATAACGAATTCGGATCGACTGGACGGCTCGAGCACAAGGAGTCCGTCCGCGCCTATTCCGAAGGGCCGTGAGCAAAGGGTGCGTGCAAGGTCCGGGAGTGAGAGCGAGAACTTACGCTTCATGTTGTCAAGTAGCACGAAGTCGTTTCCTGCTCCGGAACACTTTACGAAGGGAAGGGTTTGTACCATGGAATCAAGGGCTTAGCCTGCATCGGCAGATGCGAACTCTCGATTGAACGTGAAACGCCTCCGGGGTCGCCGGAGGCGCTCAATGTGGAGATGGCGGGAGTCGAACCCGCGTCCGAAGAAAGGACCATCGCGATATACTACGCAAGTATTCCCTCTATCAAGGCTCATCGCCGTTCAACCGAGGGACAGGTCAACACGACGACAACCCCGCTTGATCCCGCGTTAGCAGGCTTCGCCCGGCACCAACAGGGACAATACCGGACTATCCTGCCTGAAGTCGACGCCTTTTTGGGACACGACAGGCGGCGTCCCGCAAGACGGGTTGCTTAATTACTTAAGCAGCCAGTGCGTAGTTGTAGTTGGCACTTCTGGTTTTCCGCTTTATTAGCGTGCAACGCGGAGAGCACGATGCGCAATCACGACCATCCCATTCCCCGTCGAGACCGGGGCATCCCCATTGACAGTAATCTACTCTTCACACCTTTCAAATGCAAGACGCTGGCAAACCTACGGAGTGAGGCCTGATTTCGCCGGAAATCCCGCTGTCAAGGCCTTTTTCAAGTACTCGAAGGCTTCAATCGGCGTATCGATGAATTTGAAGAGCTCGAGATCCTTCCGGTTGATTAAGCCATAATCGATCATTGTATCAAAATCAAACACCTTTCGCCAATATTCCGACCCGTAAATAACGACCACCAGCCTTTTGGTGACTTTCTTCGTTTGAAGAAGCGTAAGGACTTCCATGAGTTCATCGAGCGTCCCAAATCCTCCGGGGAGAATGACCAGCGCTTTCGCGAGGGAGACAAACCAGAGTTTGCGCATGAAGAAGTAATGGAATTCAAAGTCCAGCCCCGGTGTCACATACTGGTTGGCATGTTGTTCGAACGGAAGACTGATATTGAGCCCGATGCTCTTTCCGCCGGCGAGGTGGGCACCTTTGTTCGCCGCTTCCATGATTCCCGGGCCGCCACCGGAGCAGACGACGAACCGGTTTGATTCCGAGAGACCCTTCGACCATTCGGTCAACAACCGGGCAAGCTCGACCGTGTCCTCGTAGTACTTCGACATCTCCAGTCGCATCTGCGCGGAACGGAACTCGCGCAACTGCTTCGTGCTTGGCCGGACGATGTTCTTCATGTGCTCATGCGCTGCGCGTGCGGCTTCCGCCGCTACCGCCCTGGGGAGAATGCGCGCCGAGCCGAAGAAGACGATGGAGTCCCGGACCTTATGGTCACGGAACCGACGTTGCGGTTCCAGGAACTCCGCCAGCATCCGGATCACTCTTGCGTCGGGACTATTCAGGAACTTCAGATTGTTGTAGGCCTTCGGCGCATGCAGCGGTTCTTTATTGGCCATGGGGTGTTTATGCTCCAGTCACTCGTGAATGGAATTTCTTTGAGTGTACGGAATCGGGATCATGGAAACCGTGATCTCTCCCCCGCTCTCGGAAACGAAGATTGTTCCTGCGACAGATGAGTCGCCCGGCGCCACGGCAAGCCCCGCCACGCGGCCACCGACCGCGATGGGGGCAATGCTTGTGATGTGACCTGCATCAAGGCCTTCCCGCCGTAACGCGTGGCCCACTGTCAGCAGGGTCGTGCCCGGGGCGGTGAAGCCGATGAGCGTCTTCCGATTCTTGTGATACGTTTCAATCCTGGCGATGACCTCCTGACCAACGTAGCAACCCTTCGTCCTGCTGATCAAGGCATCGAGACCGACATCGAATGGGTTAAATTTCGCATCCAGTTCATGCCCGTAGGCCGGGATCCCGTACAACACCCGCACCGTCTCCCACTCCTCCGGTACGAGGAGAGGGACATCGTCTTCGGCCGCCCGGGACTCGATTGATGCGCCCGTGTTACCCATCTCCAGAATGTAGACACGCGGCAGGCGGGTGGTCGCATCGGGGAAGAATGCTACGTTGTCGCCGCTGTTGACCCGGAGACGTTCCGCGGTCGCAGGAGATTGCGGTCCTACGAGAATCCACAATTTTGAATCCCCGGTGATGCTCCTCACAGCAACATCATCGGCAATCGTATATTTTGTAATCCATCGAAGCACCTCCTGCTCGGCGTCTGCCGATCCCAAGAGGAGGTGGCCTGCTCCGTACCGTACCACACGGACAGCGTCAATGATTCGCCCCTTTTCATTTGTCAGTACTGTCGCGGTCATGCTGGTCTGAGACCAGTGCAGCAAGTCATTTGTTGAGAGCCGGTGGAGCAAGTCGAGACCGTCTCTTCCGGAGAGCATGAGCCGGCTTTCCGCCTGCGCGCGGACAAGCGCCACGTCCTCGCAGGCTCTTCCGATGTTTTCTCGTCGATGATGTTCGCTCATACGTCCCTGGGTTCTTCAGAACATCCATTCACAAACGTTGACGCAAGGCGTCCCATGCCCAACCCGCGTCCAGCCCGATCAAAGAAGGAACGGAAAATTCTTCAGGCATCATTCGGATATTTCTTCAGGGGGAAGTACATGCAAAAAGCAACATACGAAGATGCGGTTCTTGTCGCCCGGATTCTCGACCTGCCGGCACAGGAGGTCTGGTCGATCATTCAAGGCATGACGTATTCGTATTATTCTGAGCTCAAGATCGCTGTGTTGAATTCCCCGTGCCGACCGCGGTCCTTTCGCGAACAACGCTTTGACGCATAGCGAGCATTCCGCCGGTTTCGCAGGTGGACGGCCCTCTCCTCACCCACACACGTGCAAGTAGACAATCTGCGCACCGATCAAGAACAGTATCACTCCTCCGATTCTGGTCATCCACGTTCCGTAGCGACTGCTGAGTTTCCCTCCCAGCCTCATCCCGGCGAAGGAGATCGACCCGGTGATTAGTCCGATGATGCCACTCGGCCAGACGATTTGCTCGCCAAGAAACGCGAGCGAGATCCCGATCGCCAGCGCGTCGATGCTGGTGGCAACGGAAAGGGCGACCAACGACATTCCTCGTGACGGATCCCCGTCCGTTCCCCGGCTGACGTTTGCGCCTTCCCGCGTCCCCAGCATACGGACCCCGACGAACCAGAGGAGACCACAGGCGAGCCAGTGATCGATCGCCTCAATCGATCCTCGAATGGAATAGGCGGCTAGCCAGCCGATAATCGGCATGATAAATTGAAAGAGGCCAAAGTGAAAGGCAATCCGGAACTCCGCCTTTCGACCTTGGGCTTTTCCCGAAGCTCCTGCCGCGAGGGCGACGGCGAATGCGTCAAGCGACAGGCAGACCGCAAGCACCACAATTTCAGACAGAGGCATCCCAAATCCTCATTCCGCGGGAGTCGTTGCGTTCACGGGCGGGTCCCCATCGCCGTCGAGCGGAGGCGACGCACCGCATCCGGAATGTCCTTCGAGCCGAAGATGAAACTCCCTGCGACCAGGACATCCGCGCCGGCATTGACGACGGCCAGGCACGTGTCCGCATCAATGCCCCCGTCGACCTGGAGGCGGGTACGCGGATTTGCCGCATTGATCAACGCGGCGGCCTGTTTCAGCTTCGGAAGTGTGTGCGGGATAAACGTCTGCCCGCCGAACCCGGGGTTCACAGACATGATGAGGACAAGGTCGGTGTCGGTAAGAATATCGGAAAGGAGGGAGACCGATGTTGACGGGTTGACACTCACGCCGGCCTTTGCGCCGGCGGCGTGGATTTGCTGAATGGTGCGGTGAAGGTGCGGACAGGTTTCGTAGTGGACGGTGAGATGATCGGCCCCCGCTTCAACGAACGCCTCGATGTACCGCTCGGGTTTCTCAATCATCAGGTGAACATCCAGGGGAAGCTTCGTGCATCTCCGGGCGGCTTTCACCAGCGGCGGGCCAAAGGTGATGTTTGGCACGAAGTGCCCATCCATCACATCGATATGAATCCAGTCGGCTCCCCCGACCTCCGCGAGTGCAATCTGCTGTCCGAGCGATGTGAAATCAGAGGCGAGAAGCGATGGTGCGATCAGGACCATGTGCGGCTCGTTAGTGTGGTGGCTGAATTTCTTCTGTGGGTCGTGTTCCGGCCTGTACCACAAAGAGGTCCACGGCTTGTCCCCTTGCGGCCCGTTCGCCCGCCCTGGGAAACTGATCGACCACGGAATTCGGAAGAAGATCGAAGCTTGGCTGGAGGGTCACGTTTCCGATTTTGAGCCCTGCGGCCATCAAGATCCGCTCTGCTTCTGTCGTCGATTTGCCGGTCACCTGCGGCACGACGATCTGGAGAGAATCCGTTCCCATGCTGACAACCACGCCAACCTGCGAGCCGCGCTGGACGCGCGTGTTCTGCGTGATGGTCTGATCGATGATGGTATTTTCAGGGAACGTGGGAGACGTGGCGTACGAAACGAGCCCCAGGCGCAAGCCGTACCGCTCGAGCGCAAACCGGGCATCCCGGAGCGTCCGGCCGCGCAACGAGGGAACAAACACCTGGACCTCTCCCCCGCTGATACTGAGGTAGATGTGGCGTCCCTGTTTGACGATCGCTCCCGACGTCGGGTTTTGGCTCGTGACCGTTCCGGCCGGATAGTCGGGATCCGGCCGTGTCTCTGCCTCAACGGCAACGAGTCCCTGCTGCGTCAACGAAAGCTTCGCGGAATCTGCGGAGATGCCTACGACATTGGGGACGCTCAGCGTCTTGCCATGTTTGACTATGAACGGGAGGATGATGTAATTCAGAAGGAGGATGACGATGACAAACGCGAGCGGATAGAGGAGAAGTCTCCTCCTGAGCAATGCGCGGAATTTTCTGAACAGGATTTGTCGGGGGTTCTCTGCCATTCCGGGAAGGTTTTCTAATGCCTCAATATAGGCAATTCGCAGTTGAGGAACAACTGAACTCCCTGAATGCCCATTTCGTTATACCTATCACAGGCGTACTGAATGCCAAGCGAAGTTCATTCACTCTTGACGATGATCGTGTTTCGCGTCGTTCTCATCAGCGTTATCCTCCTTCTCCAGTGGTTGGTCTATGGCACGGTCCGCCGATGGTCCCGGTCCTATCACCCGAACGTGCGCTGGATTATGCCCACGGCCATCGCATTGTTCACCGTCTTTAACGGATCGTTCATTGCCGTTCTGATTCTCCGTCCCCACGTTCTCGAATTTCCCGCCTGGTTCCGTCTCGGCGGCGTGTATCCGTTCATGATCTGGTACGCGACGACATTCTTCCTCGGGCTCCTACTCCTCATTGTCGCAATCGTCAAACTTCCGTTCACGGCGTCCCTTGCCCTGGCAAAGCGGTTCGGACCTGTTCGCGCTGCGTGGGCGAAGCTGACCGCAAACCGCAAGGTTCAACGGTTTGACGCCCATCGCAGGCAATTCCTCCGCCGGAGCATGGAAGGGACAACGGCGGTCGTTTTCGGCAGCAGCGCTTACGGCGTCCTCATCGGCCGCTATGCGTACGAGGTCGACAACCGGGAATTCGTGCTCCCATCGCTCGATCCCTCGCTGGATGGACTCTCCCTCACGCTGGTGTCGGACATCCATTCAAGTGTGTTTATGACGCGCAAGGAAATGGACCGGTATGTCTCCGTCATTAATGAGATGCACTCCGATATTGTCGTCGTGCCCGGCGACTTCGTCAACGGATTGACTGAGGAAGTCTACCCGTTTGCGGAGAGTTTCAGTAATCTGAAGGCGCGACACGGCATATTCGGAGTGACCGGCAATCACGACTATTACGTCTCCGATCCAGACCGCGTCATCCGGCAGGTGGAAGAGTGTGGCATCAAGCTTTTGCACGACGACAAAGCTGTTTTGCACATCGGACAGGCGACGCTGACGTTGTTGGGGGTCGACGATGTCAGCACTCCCCGGAAGGCGTACGATCGGATCTCGCGCGCAAAGACCGGCGGCACGGAGGGAGCAACAATCTTGTTGTGCCACCGCCCCTATTACCTGCCGCAGGCGTCGGAGCTTGGCGTCGATCTGATGCTCAGCGGCCACACGCATGGAGGACAAATCGTTCTCGCGAACATCGGCCGGCTTGCGATCACGCCGGCAGCACTCGCTTCCCCGTACGTCTCCGGCGAGTACAGGCATGGGAACACCACCATGTATGTCTCGCGCGGCATCGGGACGGTCGGGATCCCTGTCCGGCTGAACTGCCCTCCGGAGGTCACCCGGATTACCCTGCGGGCCGCGCCTCCGACGAAGATGTGACGCGACGCGGCGTTGCATTTCCTGACCCGCTTTTCTATATTGTCAGACAATCCCGGTAAAAAGCTTCCACTCCCCGATCATTCCCGGCCGAATATGTCCATCCCCACGATTCATGATTCCCCCCGAAACACCGGGTGGATCGAAGTCATCGCTGGCTGTATGTTCAGTGGCAAGACCGAAGAGCTTATCCGACGCATCCGCAGGGCCGAGATTGCACGTCAGCGCGTCGCGATCTTCAAACCGCGCATCGATACGCGCTACAGTTCCGATCATATCGTATCGCACAGCGAAGCGCGACTCCTTTCGACCGTCGTGGACGGATCTGCGGAAGTGCTGGCGCTTGCGGCGGACGCGCAGGTCGTCGGCATCGATGAAGGACAGTTCTTCGATCCCGGGATCGTCGCGATTGCCGAACAGCTTGCCGACCAGGGAAAGCGCGTCATCATCGCCGGCCTGGACCAGGACTATCGTGGAAGGCCGTTTGAGCCGATGCCGCAGCTTCTTGCAGTGGCAGAGTACATCACGAAGACCCTCGCCATCTGCGTCGTGTGCGGGAACCCCGCTGACAGGACACAACGGACAACACCGGCCCAGGAGCGAGTCCTCGTGGGCGCGAAGGATTCCTATGAGGCCAGATGCCGGCGCTGCTTCGTGCCGCCTCCTGAGACTCAGGACCATTAGGCCCACCAGATGATGCACGTCGATCGGGCGGTCAGGGATGCCGTATCGTCCATTTCCCAAAGGGTTCACGATCATCCGCAGATCGGCCTGATCCTCGGATCGGGGCTCGGTGATTTCGCCGACGGCTATCCCTCGCTCACATCGATCGCAACGTCATCCATCCCATCCTATCCGGTCGGCACCGTCGTGGGCCACAAAGGACGCCTCGCGTTCCTCCAAATCGGATCGACGAAGACCGTTGTGGCATTCCAGGGGCGGATTCACTTCTATGAATCGAATGATCTCGATGCCGTCTTGTTTCCCATTCTGGTCGCAGGAGAATTGGGTGTGAAGACGCTCGTCATCACGAATGCGGCAGGCGGGATCCATAGAGGCTTCAGGCCCGGAGATCTGATGGTCATCCGCGACCAGATCAATTTTACGCTCGCGTCCCCTTCAGGGCCGGAGGTGCAGGACGCGCGCGCCATCCATTGTCTTTACGACCCGCGCCTCATCGAGCTCGCACTGAACACCGCCCAGGATTTATCCCTGCCGGTGCAATGCGGCGTGTATGCAGGCGTAAAAGGCCCGTCATACGAAACGGCTGCGGAAGTAGAAATGCTGCACCGCCTGGGGGGTGATGCGGTCGGAATGTCGACGGTCCTCGAAGTGCAAAAGGCCGCAACGCTCGGCATGAACGTCCTGGGGATCTCCTGCATCACCAACTGCGCGACCGGGATCGGTTCCGAACCGCTTGATCATTCAGAAGTGACGGAAGTTGCCTCCCGCGTGAAGGAGCGATTTGCTTTGTTGCTTTCCAGTATCCTGCAGCGCCTCTAACTCCCCTCGTCCTCCCCTTTCCCTGTCCCTGTCCCCACATTCCCTTTCTTATGCAGGCGGGTAGATGCGATAAAGCAGGAAATATATCACCACGCCGGTAAAGGAAACGTAGAGCCAGATTGGCAGCGTCCAATGGGCAAGCGCTTTGTGCCGGTCGAACTGCTTCATCAATCCTCGGCGAAGGGTGATGACGGCAAGGGGCGGTACAGCGACCGCGAGGATCGTGTGCGTCGTAAGAATGGAGAAGTAGACTGGTCGGATGATGCCGGTTCCGGTGAAGTGAATCGTACCGACATGCGCGTGGTAAACAAGGTACGACGTGAGAAAAAGGAGAGAGACCGTCAGCGCGGAGATCATGACGGCCCGATGCGCAGCGATCTTCTTGTGCCGGATAAGATAAAAACCGGTGAGCAACAGTATCGTGCTGCACGAATTCAAGATGGCGTTCAGGGCGGGAAGATCGTTATAGGTCATCGGAGAATGTTCGGCATTGGGCCAGGCTCATGCGGGCAAGAGGAGTCGATCGATGACCATCAACCCCATCAGTGTCGGCAAATACACGAGCGAGGCGATGAACATCACGCGGGCGGACTTGTTCGAACGCTCAAGCAGATGAATCCAACCGGTCACGGCGAACAGTCCGGTGATGATAAATGCCCCCGCCATATAGATCAAGCTGAAATAGCCGGTAAGACACGGGACGCCGATGATCAGCATCAGGACGCCCATGAAGCCGAAGCTTTCTCTCGCGGCCCTTCCGCCGTCAGGATCAAATCGCGGCAGGAGCCGATAGCCGGCCTGCGCATAGTCGTGGCGATACATCCAGGCGAGGGAAAGGAAGTGCGGCACCTGCCATGCAAATAAGACAGCGAAGATAAACACGGCCGTCAGGTTCAAGGTGTTTCCCGCCGCCGTCCAACCCATGACGGGTGGCAAAGCTCCGGGGATCGCTCCCACGATGGTTGCCCACGGAGTCACACGCTTCAATGGAGTGTACAGGAAAAGGTATGATCCAAGCGTCAAGGCACCGAGCGACGCAGTGAGCACCCCTGCAAAAAGCAACAGATCGATCAGTCCGATTGATGACGACGCCACGCCGAAGATCAGCGCTTCCTGCGGTGCCAGCCGACCGGAAGGGAGAGGCCGGTGTTCCGTCCGCCTCATCAGCGCGTCCCACTTTCGCTCCAGCAATTGATTCAACGCACCAGCCCCGGCACCGACCAGCGCGATCCCCAGGAGCGAACCGGCCAGGTTGAGCGGAGATATCATGCCGTCCGAACCGAGAAGGTACCCTGCAAAGGCGGTCAGGACCGAAAGAAACGTCAACTCCGGTTTCGTCAGACTGAGATAGTCCATGAACCGCGACCGGTCGAGGGCAACCGTGCTGTTAAAGCTGGATGTTGGCTTCATACGTGCGATGGTTGTGCAACGCTGGCGTACGCTGCTGTTGAAGAGGGAACCGCGAAGAGATGAAATACTCTCACGGTCACGAATGTCGACGTTGCGAGGAGAAGCGCCCCCATTGCCGTATGGATGGTCGCCACTTCCACACCCTTGCCCGTCCACACGGTAAGCGCGCCGAAGAGGAGCTGCATGACAATAAGGACTCCGAGGATAATCGCCGGTTCACGAAGGCGCCTGTCATTGGTATAGGTGCCAAGAATGTGTTGCACGAGGAGCAGGACCATGATCGTCGCGACGACAGCGCCGCATCGGTGGGCAAAGTGAATCCAGACCTGGCCTTCAGAGACTGTGGGGAGTCCCCTGTCCAACCGTAGAGCGTTGACGGCGTCCAATTCCTGGGAATTCATCGGCGGGAGAAGATGTCCGTAAGAAAGCGGGAAGTCGATAATGGCGAGCCCGGCATCGCTGTGGCGCATCCAGGCTCCGAGGATCAATTGCATAAAGATTGCGGCGACGGCCAGGGTTGAGAGAACCTTCGTCCTTCCCGACAATGCATGCTTCATCGGCTCGAAGGCACGCCAGGTCCGCGATGTGACGAGAGCGATGACGACCGTGAGGGTAAAAAACGACTGTGCGAGAGCGGCATGCAGAACCGAAATCGGCGTGGGAAGCAAGAGAAGAACGGTCAGCCCTCCAAGTACTCCCTGGACGATCACCGCAACGAGAGCCACGCCACCCAGAATCCGAACCCAGCCCCGCTTTTCGACTCTCCAGAGCCAGATCGTCAGGATCACAGTCATGATGCCGACCACTGTGGCAACCATGCGATGCCCATGTTCATAGAAGATCCCTCCCACCATCGGGGGCATCACTTGACCATAAGACAGAGGCCAATCGGGGACAGCCAGGCCTGAGCCGGTGCTTGTGACCAGGCCGCCCGCAATCACGAGGAGAAACGTGCAGAACGCGAGAACGCGCGCATAGAGGTGAAGCTTTCGTTCGGAAGGAGTTAGTTCGTTTGGCATTGTCGGTCTCGATACAGGTGGAGAACTATTGTGTATTGGATGCTTCCAGTCGTTCCTCCAGCCATCGTCGGTACGAGCTGTCAGGTTCTACGGTTACAAGCCCCCTCATCCGGTAGTGGCCCAGACCGCAGAGCTGGGCACACGCGATTTCGGTCGGTGTTATCGGCGCCGCATCAACAAATGCGAATCCAGCATTCGCCAGCGCCGCCCGCGAATCCATGGTCAACGGCGTCCCCGCACGCAGAATCACCTCGCCTTTGCCATCCGAAACATCGGCCAGCGGGGCCAGCAACGAGAGGTCGCGGACGGAATCCGACGGATCGGTTGCGTACCGTGCGACCATTTCTGAGCGGAGGGCCTCCGACGTACGGTTTGGAATGAACCAGATGGGAATCCGTTCACCGGGGATCGCGTCCTGCTTGATGCGGAACAAGGGAAGTGAGAAGCTGTGAATAACGTCCATCGAACTCAAGTAAATGATCACTGGAATTCCGACCGGAACGTGCATATCATCGACGGTAACAACATCGTCTTTCGCGTGCGGATCGGTCCTATCGAGGCCAACGGGATTCTCGGCCGACACAAGCGCCGGATCTGTTCGGCCGAACACTCCGTCATCGCCTGGATAGTGAATGTTCCAAACGTACTGCTGTGCGATCACCCGGATTACTGTTGCGCTGCGCTGGTCCGGGAAGGCTGAGACCCTCGTCGCCCAAAACGGCACCGCGAAGACGGCGAGCATCACGGCCTCAGCCAGGACTATGAAGATCTCGCTCGCGATCGCCAGGCGTACCGTCCTCCTCGCCTTTGGTCCCTGGGTGTTGCCGGATGCCCCACGGAGTATAGTCAGGACAAAATAGAATAGCCAACCGAGGAAAACCGTCGCCATGATCGCGTGAACGATCAGCATCATGCCGTCGATCTGGTTGCCTTGCACTGCGCCGTTGGGTGGCAGACCGGGCATCCGATGCGTTAGACCCCCTGAGGAAGAGAGATCGATTTACGGGCCGGGATATGGAGCTTGCTGCGGTGGACGAGACGCGCGGCAAAGCCTCCGATTCCCGCAGCCACGATCCCCGTACATCCAAGGAGGACACCGATCGTCGGAACAATGGCCTGGCTTACACTCGAATCCTTCGCTCCAAAACAGACCGGGCATGCGCCCAGCGGAGACGCAACCATAAGGAGAAGAATCGTGAGTATGGTACCCTTCATTGGGGTCTCAGATTGCGAGGGAATCGTATCCGACAGTGGATCCGCATCCCCATTCTAACACCGCACCTTTTGGAGAAATTCCGTGTTTTGACCCCTATTGGGGAATTATCGTCAGGTTATGTAGAAAAGGACGACGATTGCGATCCAGACGAGATCCACGAAGGTCCAATAGGCTAAAAGCAGCCGTCCTCTGCGCTTCCGGGCTTCGGAGGGATAATGACTGAGGAGAGAGAAGGACCAGACTCCCCCACCCAGCACATGGGCTGCATGAAGCCCCGAGAAGGCGTAGAAGAGTCCTGCCGCAGTACTGACGCCCGGAACCAGGCCGTTCGTCCAAAGGGCGATGAGATCGATGCTCTTCACTCCGAGAAATGCCAGCGCAAAAGTGCCCGCCAGAGCAAGCATGGTCTTGCTCCAAAAATCCGAAGCCGAACGCCGATTTGCGAAAGTGATGGAGAGGCTTCCGATCAGCAGCAAAAGTGTCGCCCCGACAATCTCGGGCACCCCGGCATGAGGATCGAATTGCCAAGTTGTCGCGCTGATGCGAAGAAGCGTATAGGATGCGACGAGCGCCCCGAAAAACATCAACTCTGAGGCAAGGAAGAGGAGAATCCCGAGAGTCCCATTCGTGACTCCCGTGTCCGGGCGGGGCTCTTCGATGTATGGGATGGGAGCCGTCATGCACGCCGTCTCCGCACGATGGTCAGAACGAGATTTGCCATAAACACGATCTGGACCATGCCGAGCGCCCACGCACAGTAGGAGATGAACACATTCCAGTGAATCACGGATTGGGCATGCGCATATTGCGCTCCGCCGTCATAGAGTCTGCGCGACACCCCCGCCAATCCCAAAATGAACATCGGGAAGAAGATCCCATTCATCAACGGAAACGTCAGCCAGAAATGAATTTTCCCGAGCGTTTCATTCATCGCTTTGCCAGTAATTTTCGGAAACCAATAGTAGATCCCCGCGAAGAAAGCGAAGATCGTCCCCGGCGCCACAATATAATGGAAATGCCCGATGACGTAGTACGTGTCGTGAAGAGGAATATCCGTCGGCGCGAGACCAAGCGGCAGGCCTGTCAGTCCACCGAGCCCGAACATCGGGATGAACGCGAGAGCGAATAGCACCGGCGGCGTGAATGCGAACCTTCCTCCCCGCAACGTGAGCAGCAGTGACGTCATAATCACAACCGACGGGATAGAGACGATCATGGTTGTCGCCTGGAAAAATCCGCTCATCACGGTCCCCATCCCCGTCAGAAACATGTGGTGAGCCCACACAACCATCGAGAGGACGCCAAGCGCGATCGTTGCGATCACAGTGGTCCGGTAGCTGTGCAGCGGCCGGCCGATCGACGAGGTGAGGATTTCAGCAACGATCCCCATCGCCGGGAGAATAAGGACATAGACCTCCGGATGCGCCAGGAACCAGAAGAGATGCTGCCACAGAATCGGTGTCCCGCCTCCGCTTCGGGCAATGGTCTGGCCGGAGACGATCAAGCCTGTCGGCATGAAGAAACTCGTGTTCAGCAGCCGGTCCATGAGTTGCAGGATGCAGGCGGTCTGAAGCGGCGGAAACGCCAGGAGAAGGAGAAAAGAAGAAATGAACTGGGCCCAGACGAAGAACGGCAATTGAAAGAAGCCCATTCCTTCAGCCCGAAGTTGAACGACCGTCGTGATGAGATTGATCGACCCAAGGAGGGAGGATATCCCGATCAAGAACAGGCCGACGAGCCAGAACGACTGTCCGTCCGTCGCGAGGACGGAAAGAGGTGGATACGATGTCCAGCCGGAGCTTGGCCCGCCCGACGGTTGCGCGAAGCCGACGAGCATGGCGGCACCGCCGAGGAGATATGTCCAGAAGCTCAGCGCATTGACCTTCGGGAAGGCCATTTCCTGCGCGCCGATGAACCCCGGGACCAGGTAGTTTCCGAACGCGCCGATCCCGAGCGGGACGACGCCCAGAAAAACCATGATCGTCCCGTGCATCGCGCCCAGCTGATTGTAGAACTCGGGAAGCATAATGCCGTCCGGCATCCGCTCGGGACCGAAAAGCCGGCCCAGCCAGCGGACTGCCTCTCCGGGATACGCGAGTTGCCAGCGCATGATGAGCATGAGCAGGAATCCGAACAGCAGGAAGGTCAGCGATGTGAGCCCGTACTGTATCCCGATAACACGATGATCTGCGGAGACAATGGTTCTTCGCCACCATGGGAGCGGGACTCGGAATTCTGTTTCGGGGATGGGCATCCTGATCGAACGGATTCCTGGGTTAGACGATCGGTTAGCGGAGCTGGTAGTCGAACGTGATCGATGCACTTCCTTTCGCCGGGACCTTTACCGACATCGTCCGCACACCATATCGCTCATGCCAGGCCTCGAGGACATACTCGCCGGGCGGCAGCCCCTTGATGACGAATGATCCGTCGTCCCCGGTGACGGAGAAATACGGAGAGTCGAACACGCCGATGTACGCCGCCATCCACGGATGGACTTCGCATTTCACTTTGAAGATTTCCGAACGGCTGAAGGTTCGATCGAGCCGCATACCCTGTTTGGGTTGCGCGATATTGAAAGCGGGGTTCAGCGTCGAAAGCGTGTGGACGTTATGCAAGGTTGGATCGTCGTTGACAACATCAAGACTCTGACCGACCATCATCGCGATGACGTGCGGCACATACTGGCAGCCTCGTTGATCGAGCGTCGCATGTCCCGGGGGAAGCGGGAAGCTCTTTTTCGAAAGTCCGGACTTGACGGAGATGATGACGTTCCGGAGGGTGCCATTCGGGTTCACGATTACATCTTCAGTGTAGACGGGCTCCTTATGCAACGCCGCACATCGTGGGTCGCCGTCCATGAAAATCCTTGCGCGCTTCGGGGCCGTCCCGTGAAAGACGACCTTTCCGTCGATCTCTCCAGCACCCGAGAGACCGTGCGTGAGCGCGAGTCCGACCAGCACCACCAACAGGCGTCGCGTCATCGAATTTCCTCGAAGGTGTGAAAATGTTTCCCTTGTAACACCGGGCGGGACCGGTTCGTTTCCTCGTTTTCCCGGGGGGAAAGGATTTTCTTGCTTCTCCCTCGCTCAAGGCGTATATTTTCCCAACAAAAAAATTGCCTCCGCTGTCCCGTTGACGGCTGCAAGGAAATCCTTCTCTTGTCTTCCCGACACCCAGGCACCAACACAGAATATCACAATGGCATCTCCAGGTCGTTGGCTTGAATACACGCGACTGCCACAGTCGGCAGGCGGGTACTCCTCTCTCTTTTTCGACTACCTTCGGGGCGACCCCGAGGTAATGAAACATTTTGCCGGGACGTTTCGCGACAGCACCGGGTTCGCAGCAGTCATGAGCAATATCGACGGGAGGCCTGTTGACAGATCGACCCTCGTCCAGGTCTTGCGGGACCAAAATACCGCATTTGGCGCGGGAGCGAATACGCTGGAGAATATCGATCGACTTGCACGATCGACAACCTACGCGGTGGTTACCGGCCAGCAGGTCGGCGTATTCGGAGGTCCGCTGTATACCTGCTACAAGGCGGCGACGGCAATCCTGCTCGCGGCGAGATTAAAGGTCAAATTCCCGGACAAGGACTTCGTGCCGGTATTCTGGCTCGAGGGTGAGGATCATGACTTCACGGAGATGAGCGCCATCGCCATTCCCGACAAGGACGGCCGGATCACTCCTGTTTCGTACCTGCCGGGCGGAGTCGTGCCAGAACGCAATCTCGGTCCGATCGGAGAGCTTGTCTTCGATGAATGGATAGACCGGGCAGTCGAACGTCTTCGCGAACTCCTGCCGGTCACAGAATTTACCGAGCCCTTGTTCGCCGGGGTGCGATCGTGTTACGCTCCCGGGAAGACGTTCAACGAAGCGTTCGCCCGGTGGTTAGGGTACCTGTTTCATGCGTACGGGCTGATCTTCATTTCGGCCAATCACCCCCGGTTGAAACGCCTCCTGTCTCCGATTTTTATTCGCGAACTCAATGAGTTCCCCGCCGTCTCGCAACTCGTGATCACGCAAAGCGCCGAGCTCGAACAACGCTATCATGCCCAGATCAAGACCAAATCGATCAATCTCTTTCTCTTTCACAAAGGGGGAAGATACCTGATTGAGCCGCGGGAGACGGACTTCAGTCTCAAAGGGACCCGTCATTTTCTTTCGAAGGATGAACTCCTGGGCATCGCCAGAGAGACTCCGGAGCTCCTGAGTCCGAATGTCGTTCTTCGCCCCGTCATCCAGGACACGCTTCTCCCCACCGTCGCATACATCGCCGGTCCGTCGGAAATCGCCTATCACGCGCAGTTGCGGCCGGTGTATGAACATTTCGGCACGGTGCAGCCCATCATCTATCCACGGGCAAGCGTGTCCGTCATTGAGGACAAGGTGAAGCGGGCTGCGGAGAAGTTCGAGCTCGATATCGAAGAATTCTTTGGAGATCAGGAGCGGCTGGTGGCGCGCGTGGTGGAGCAGATTTCGGCGGTGAAGGTCGACGGCATGTTCGGGAATGCGGATCAGCAACTGCAATCGTCGCTGAACGAGCTGAAATTTGGATTGAACGAAGTCGATCCGACGCTGATTCCGGCCCTCGACAACACGTTATCGAGGATCCGCCAGCAATTGAACGTCTTGAAGGAAAAGGCTGTTGTCGCGCAGCAGCGACAACATGAAACGGCGGTCCGACAAATCGAACGCTCGTTCGCGATGCTCCTTCCGGAAGGGAGCATGCAGGAGCGGGAACTCAACATTCTCTTCTTCCTCAACAAGTACGGCCCCGGCATGATATCCTGGCTGATGGAGGAACTGGAGATCGACGGTTTCAAGCACCAGCTGATTTCACGATAACCTCCGCCCGGCGAACTCATCCCCCAGCCCCTTCTCGCACAGAGAGACGGGGAGCGGTAGTCACTCAGGCTGGTGGAACGTGAGTGCCGAAACGTCCCTCTTTTCACATTTGAAATGCAAAAGCCCGCTTCGTGCGGGCTTTTGTCGTTGGTTCAACAGTGCAGACGATCGTGCCTATTCGTGATGTCTGTGCCGGTCGCCGTCGTGCTGCGTTCTCTCGTGCTGTGGTCGCTCCTGCGACTCACCTTCCGCAGGTTGCATGAGCACCTTCCTGCTCAGCTTCCATCGTCCTTGTTCGTCCTTGTCGATGATCTTCACTTCGAACTCATCGCCGACCTTGACGACGTCCGACGGCTTGTTGACGCGCTTCACGTCAAGCTGCGAGACGTGGACGAGTCCTTCCTTTCCGGGCAGGAACTCCACGAAGGCGCCGAAGTCGGTGACCTTCTTCACCACCGATTTGTAAACCTTGCCCACTTCGGGAATTTCCGTGATCCGGGCGATTTCCTTCAACGCCTTGTCGGCGGATTCCTGCGACGTGGCCGCGACGACCACCGAGCCGTCGTCTTCGATATTGATCTCGGCGCCGCTATCCTTGACGATCTGCCGGATGACCTTTCCTCCCGGCCCGATCACCGCGCCGATCATATCGATAGGAATTTTGATCGTCGTCAATCGCGGCGCGAAGGGAGACATGTCGGCGCGCGGTGCGTTGATCGCAGCGTCCATCTTGTCGAGAATGTGCAAGCGTCCCTCGCGCGCTTGTTCGAGCGCGGCGCGCATGATTTCGAGGGAGATGCCCCGGATCTTGATATCCATCTGGCACGCGGTGATGCCCTCACGCGTCCCCGCGACTTTGAAGTCCATGTCGCCAAGGTGATCCTCATTCCCGAGGATGTCGCTGAGGATCGCAATCCGGTCCCCTTCCTTGACAAGACCCATCGCGATGCCCGCGACCGACGACTTCAGCGGCGCACCGCCGTCGAACAGTGCGAGCGACGCGGCGCATACCGTCGCCATGGACGAGGAACCGTTCGACTCGAGAATATCCGAAACGATGCGCACGGTGTACGGAAACTCCGCTTCCGGCGGCATCGTGTTTTTCAGTGAACGTTCGGCGAGGTTGCCGTGACCGATTTCCCGGCGGCCGACCGTTCCCATCCGTCCCGTCTCTCCCACCGAGAACGGCGGGAAATTATAGTGCAGCATGAACCGTTTGGTCGAATCCGGCAACAGCCCGTCGATAACCTGCTCATCCAGTTTGGTGCCCAGGGTCATCGTTGTCAGGCTCTGTGTTTCACCGCGCGTGAAGAGCGCAGATCCGTGCGTCCTCGGGAGCAGGCCGATTTCGATCGTGATGGGCCGGATATCCCGAAGCCCTCGACCGTCGAGGCGCTTCCCCTGCGAAAGAATCAACTCGCGCATTGCGGTGTACTCGACCTCATGCAGGATCTCCCGGATCTGTTTTTCCTGGTCCGGGAACGACTCGGCGAGCGCCTTCTCGACCTCGTCGTAGATCGATCGCGTCTGCTCTGCACGCGCCTCCTTCAGCATCGGGGTCGCCGCAAGCGTCGCGAGCCGGTCGCCCACGGCCTTCCGGACCGCGTCTTTCAAGGGTTCCTTCCCGGGCGCTGCGGGGGCCACGCGTTTCACCTTTTTGACTTCGGCTGCAATGGCACGCTGGAGGGCGCAGAGCTGCTTGATGTACTCGTGCGCGAACGACAGCGTCTCGAGCATCGCCTGCTCCGAGATCACGTGTGATTCGCCTTCCACCATGACGATGGAATCTTCCGTCCCGGCCACCGTGATGTCGAGGTCGCTCGTCTGGAGGTCCGTGAAGGTGGGATTGACGATCAGGCGACCGTCGACCCTACCGACGCGGACTTCGGCAATCGGTCCCTCGAAGGGAATGTCCGACACCATGAGCGCTGCAGAGGCCGCGACCGCGCCCAGCACATCGCCGTCGTGTTCCTGGTCCGACGAGTACACGGTGACGATGATCTGCGTCTCATATTGGAACCAGTCCGGAAACATCGGCCGGATCGGCCGGTCGATCAACCGGGCCGAGAGGACTTCCTTTTCTGTCGGCCGGGCCTCGCGCTTGAAGAACCCACCCGGGATTTTCCCGGCGGAGGCCGCCTTCTCGCGGTATTCCACCTGGAGCGGGAAGTAGTCGAGCTTGTCATTCACCTCTTTTTCGGCGACGACGGTCGCCAGAACCAACGTGTCGCCATAGCGGGCCATGATGGCACCGTCCGCCTGCTTTGCGAAACGGCCGGTCTCGATCGAGAAGGTCTTTCCGCCGAGTTCAAACGATTTTGTGATGTTCATACCGTTCTATCAGGTTCCTCTGCACTAGTGTTATTTTCTGATCTGAAGATCAGCGATGATTTTTCTGTAGCGTTCGATATTTTTCTCCTGGAGGTAATCCAGGAGCCGCCGGCGCTTGCCGACCATTTTCAACAGTCCCACTCGTGAATGGTGGTCCTTCGTGAATTTCTCAAAATGCGGCGCCAGATCGTTGATCCGCGCGGTCAGAAGTGCAATCTGAACTTCCGGTGTGCCGGTATCCTGGACGGTTTTGCCGTATTTCCTGACGATCTCGCCTTTCTGTTCCTTCGTGATTGCCATCGATGATGACTCCTAACGGTTCATGTTGTTTGTTCGTTCATGCGTTCGATAATCCTGTGCGACGCGTTCCGGTCGTCTTCCAGCTGTCGGACAAGCGCATCAAGCGACGGAAACCGCTTCTCTTCGCGAAGGCGCGCCATAAATTCCACGTTCACGGTCATCCCGTACATCTCACCCTGGTGCCCGAAGAAATGCACTTCGCGCGTTTCCTGCAGACCGCTCGCAACCGTCGGTCGTACGCCGATATTCATCATGCCGAAGCGCCGCGTTCCCTCCCATGCGCCTTCGACGACGTAGACACCGTGGGCGGGCATCAGTTTCTCCGGGACGATCGGTTGGAGGTTGGCCGTCGGATATCCCAGCGTCGCTCCCCTCCGGTCTCCGCGGACGACTGTCCCCGCCATCCTGTACCGATATCCGAGAAGGGCGTGCGCGCGCTCGACATCGCCCGCGTTCAACGCCGTACGGATTTCCGAGCTACTCACAACCATGCCGTCGAGGATAACCGCCGGCACCTGTTCGATGGAGAATCCATAGGTCAGGCCGAGCGCTTCAAGTTCTTCGACGCTCCCCTGCCGGCCCCGGCCGAAATGATGGTCATGCCCGACAACCATATGCCGCACGCCGACAGCCTTGACGAGCCATGTCCTGACAAAGTCTTCCGCCGATTGCCGGGAGAATTCCAGCGTAAACGGAATGACGACCATCAGGTCCACGCCGAGCTGTTCGAACAGGGCGACACGCTCCTCGACCGAAGTCAACAGATCCGGCTGCTCCCGTTTTGGACCCACCACCGACCGCGGGTGCGGATCGAAGGTCAGAACGACGCTCCGTGCGCCGCGCTCGTACGCCGCGTTCTTCAGGCGACGAATAATTGCCCGGTGACCGAGGTGAACGCCGTCGAACGTTCCGACAGTGACCACCGATGCAGCATTCGCCTCAATCGCACCTGCTTCGCGCGCAACGATCATAGAGTCGGACTGACGCTCTCCTTGGCCCGTAGTTCCAAATCAGCGATGGAGTAGGCATCCTCAACACGCCAGTTATCGATCCGCGTTCTCCGGAGCCCCGTGACGTAGGCCCCGCAGCCCAGCGCTCTCCCGACGTCTTCGACGAGGGAACGGATGTACGTCCCTTTCGAGCAGCGCACCGTCATCGTTACACTCGGGATATCCATGCTGAGCACATCGATCGACCGGATCGTCACTTCCCGTGGTGCACGCTCGATGTCAACCCCCGCATGGGCATATTCGTACAGCCTTTTCCCGTTCACCTTGAGCGCCGACCACATCGGCGGCACCTGCATCTGCAAGCCGACGAACGTCCGGAGCACCTCCTGCACGCGTTCCGGGGTGATTCCTTCCAGAGGCCGCGTCTCCAGCACCGGTGTCTCCGCATCGCCGCTCGCCGTCCGGCACCCCAGGAGCATGGTGACTTCGTATTCCTTGTCCGCCACCGTGTGGAACGACAGCTCTTTCGTCCGTTTGCCCGTGCAGATGATCAGGAGGCCCGTCGCAAGCGGATCGAGGGTTCCGGCATGCCCGGCTTTCTTCACATGGAATAGGGACCGCACTCTCTTGACGACATCGAATGACGTCCACCCTGTCGGCTTATCCACAAGAAGAAACATCCCGTCGTCGGCCGTTTCCTTATTCCTGACTGCCGTCGGTGCCGTTTTCGTCGTCATGAATCTTCTTCAGTATCTCGTTGATCCGATCCACGCGATCGAGGGTGTCGTCCCGGTGCAGTTCCAACACCGGCATAAACTTGATGCGGACGCGCTTTGCCAGGTGACTCCGCAACAGCGCCTTATCGCGTTCAAGCCGCGCCATCGTGCTCCGGCGAACCTCTTCCGAGCCATAAATACTCAAATAGATTTTCGCGATGCGCAGATCGGGCGTCACACGAACATCCGTGACGGTCATAAACCCGAGGCTCTTCTCCCGATAATCTCTTTGCAGGATAGCCCCGAACTCTTCCTTCAGGAGTGACGCAACTTTTTCTGTTCGTATCGACATCAGGGTTCCCGGCGAGAATCCTCCGCCGGCGAAGCATCTTCGCCGGACTAGGTGATCAGTTTCCGTTTCGATTCGACGATTCGGTAAGCTTCGATCACATCGCCGGGTTTCATGTCGTTATAGTTCTCCAGCCCGATGCCGCACTCGAACCCCGCCTCGACATCGCGCACATCGTCTTTGAAGCGTTTCAGCGAACTGATGCCGCCGTCGAAGATGAGAATCCCGTCCCGCACGAGGCGGACCTTGTTGTTCCGCGCAATCTTCCCGTCCAGCACATGGCATCCCGCGATATTTCCGATGCGGGGCACCTTGAAGATCTCGCGGATTTCCGCCGTCCCGATGACCTCTTCCTTCTTTTCCGGGGAGAGAAGTCCCTCGAGCGCCTGGTGAACGTCATCGATGGCATCGTAGATGATGTTGTACATGCGGATGTCGACCTTTTCCTTTTCCGCAAGACGCCGCGCATTGAGGTTCGGGCGGACCCGGAAGCCGATGATGACGGCGTTCGATGCCGCGGCAAGGATGACGTCGGACTCCGAGATCATTCCGACGCCGCTGTGGATCACGCGGAGCTTGACCTCCTTGTGGGCGATCTTCATCAACGAGTCCGAAAGCGCCTCGACCGACCCATCCACGTCGCCCTTCACAATCACGGCAAGTTCCTTCACGCCGCCCTGCTTGATCTGTTCCGAGATGTCGTCGAGCGTCGTCAGGTGAATTTGTCGGAAATCCTGCTCGCGTTTCAGCTGTTGCCGGCGCAAGCTGATCTCCCGGGCCTCGCGGTCGGTCGCCATCACGATGAACGGATCACCCGCCTGTGGGAACCCGTCAAGCCCCGTCAGCTGCACCGGGGCGGATGGTCCCGCCGCTTCGACGCGTTTCCCGCGCTCGTCGAACATCGCCCGGACCTTGCCGCTGAACACTCCGGCCAGGAACGGATCGCCGACGCGCAGCGTCCCCTTCTGGACGAGAACGGTCGCGGTGACGCCCTTCCCTTTGTCGAGCTGTGCTTCGACGATGGTCCCGAATGCCAGCCGGTGGGGATTGGCTTTCAGATCGAGCACGTCCGCTTCAAGCGAAATCTTCTCGAGCAAAAGATCGACGTTCTTGCCGGTTCGCGCAGAGAGTTCGACACACTGGTACTTTCCCCCCCATTCCTCAACCAGGATATTTCTCTCGGCGAGCTGTTGCCGGATCTTGTCGGGGTTGGATTCGGGTTTGTCGACCTTGTTGATCGCGATGATGATCGGAACGTTTGCGGCCTGCGCGTGGCTGATCGCTTCGAGGGTTTGCGGCATGACGCTGTCGTCCGCCGCCACCACCAGGACAACGATGTCCGTGATCTGGGCCCCGCGGGCACGCATGGCCGTGAAGGCCTCGTGGCCCGGAGTATCCAGGAACGTGATCGGATTCCCGGAGGGCGACGTCACCTCGTACGCACCGATATGCTGTGTGATTCCTCCGGATTCGCCGGCAACGACGTTGGACCGCCGGATGTAGTCGAGGAGCGATGTCTTGCCGTGGTCGACATGTCCCATGATGGTGACGACCGGCGGACGGCGCACCAGATCTTCCGGCTTGTCCTCCGTTTCGTCCACCAGTTCTTCGTCGACGACGTCGGAATAGAACTGGACCTCGAACCCGAACTCGTCGGCGACCAGCTGGATGGTATCCTTCTCGAGCCGCTGGTTGATCGACACCATGATGCCGAGTTCCATGCACTTCTTGATCACATCCGCGACGTTGACGTGCATCAGGTTCGCAAGATCGTTGACGGAAACGAATTCCGTGACTTTCAGCTTGCCCTCATCGCGGAGCGCTTCTTCCTGAAGACGCTGTTCTTCTTCTTCCCGTTCGCGACGTTTCCGGCGGCGCGCAGTCGCGCGACCGCTGACCGGGGTATCGTCCATCGCAGCAAACGTACGCTTGATTGCGTCATCGACTTCGCTCTGGTCGATGGGCTTGTGGCGCAGTTTCTTCTTCTTCTTTTTCTTCTTCTCTCCTGCCGCTTCTTCGGTGTGACCTGCCGCGACCTCACCGACCTCTTCGCGCACCTTCTTCTTCTTTTTCTTCCGCTTGTGTTCGTCGGATTCCGCGGCCGTCGTTGCGGGGGTCGTCGCTTTCGCCGGACCTTTCGCGGCCGTTTCGCCTCGGCCGGGCCGGGCAGCAGCTCCGGGTTGCACTTTCGGCTTCAGGTCCATCCGGCCTTTGATGGTAAGGCCGACCCTCGCCTTGCGTTCCTTTTCGAGCGGGGAGAGATAGACTGCGGGCGTTGGGGGCGCGGACTCCGGAGTCCCGGTTTCTCCTGCCCCGACGATCTCCGGTTCCTCTGACGGCACCTCGGCCTGCTGTTCCGATGGCGGCTCCGCCGCCTGGATCTCTGCTGGGGCTAAGGGCTTTGCGGCGGGTTCCGCCGCTGATTCACCGGGGACCGCCTCCGCCTGTTCGGCGTGTGCTTCGAGAGTCTCCACCGTATCGACGCTTTCCTCGTCCGAGGGCTCGTCGGTCGGGTGTATTTTTGAAGGGGTCAGGTCCAATTGCGACTGAACGAGCGGGAAATGTTCCGCGACAGGTTCCGGCTTCTTGTCGGTCTTCTTCTTCAGGTCGCGGATTTCCTGGATCTTCCGCTGGTGCTTTTCCGCCGAGTCCTTTTCCTTCTTGAAATGCATGAGGATGTCGCGCATCATCCCATCGTCGAGCGTCGACATGTGGTTCTTCACCTCATGACCCTTCTTCCGCAGAAACTCGATGACCGTTTCATGCGAGAGATTCAACTCGGTGGCAACTTTGTACAGCTTCTTCTTTTTTTCGACTGTCTCAGCCATTCGTATCCTTCTCCATTGACCCGGCGGTTGTCCCGCCTTTCAGGGTCGATGACCCGGCGGATTTTCCGCCAATCGGGGTCGTTCGGCTATTGACCTTCCTTCGATTCTTCCTCCAAAGGAGGGTCTTTCGGCTCAACGGGCAGTGCATCCGAAGCGGCCCCCGGCTCCTGCTGCTGCGCCACGGGTCCCGGCTCTTGTCCGGGTTCCTGCTGCTGCGCCACGGGCTCCGATTCAGGAGCCTCCTCTTCTTCCTCCTCTTCCTCCTCGTCCTCCACTTCAGCCTCTTCCAGTTCGTCCTGGAGCATTGAACGGATTTCCGCCACCCGCCCTTCAGTCAAGCCGTCGACCGAGAGCAGGACGTCCATTGTCGCTTCCAGCACGTCTCTCGCCGATTTGAGCCCGACAGCGGCAAGCTTCGTGATCATCTCTCCGCCGAGTTCTTCTTCGAACTCGGTCAAATCCATGTCATATTCTTCCTCGCCACCCTCCTTGACCAGGTTCAATTCGTACCCGGTCAGTTTCGAAGCGAGCCGGATATTCTGCCCGTTCCTTCCGATCGCGAGCGAGACTTGTTCCGGCGCCACGAGCACGTTCGCGGATTTCGCTTCCTCATTGATTTCGATCGACTTCAGCTTCGCCGGCGCCAGAGAGCGCGCGATAAACGTCGTTGATTCGTCGCTGTAGCTGATGACGTCAATATTCTCGTTGTTGAGCTCGCGCACAATGGTGTGAATGCGAACGCCCTTCATCCCCACACATGCGCCGACCGCATCAATGCGGTCGTCGTGCGATTCCACCGCCACTTTGGCGCGCTCTCCCGGTTCGCGGGCTATCCGTTTGATCTCGATAATCCCATCGTAGATTTCAGGAATTTCCAGCTCAAAGAGCTTGGCGAGGAATTTGGGATCCGAACGGGATACGATCACCACCGGCGTCCCGGAGTTCTTCCGGACTTCCTTCACCACTGCCCGGATGGTGTCGCCTTTCTTATAGTGCTCTTTCGCGATCTGCTCGCTCCGCGGAAGGAGAAGTTCATTCCGATTGTGACTGATGAGGACTTCGTTCCGTCGGGTCTGATAGATTTCACCGACGATGATGTCGCCCACGGCATTGCTGTATTCGTTGAAGACCTGCTCGCGTTCAATCTCCTTGATCCGCTGGTTCAGGTTCTGTTTCGCGCTTACCACAAGACGCCGGCCAAATGCGGAGAGAGGGATGACCTCAACGTAGTCGTCCCCGACATTCAGATCTTCACCGGAGAGCCGGCGCGCGTCTTCCACCGAGACCTGCGATATGGGATTCTCGACGGTCTCAACCACCGATCGCTCAAGAAAGATCTCGATGTCTCCCTTGTCCATGTTCACGACAACGTCAAACTTGGCATCCTGGCCGTAGCGTTTCCGCACCATCATGGAAAAAACGTCTTCCACAATGCCTGCGAGGACATCCTTGTCGATCCCCTTTTCGCGAACCATTTGGGAAAATGATTCGACAATCTCTGCATTCATTGCAACCTCCACGTATGGAACCAGACCTTTGTGTGCGGTAACGAATTACCAGGGAGTCTTGATTCTTGTTTCAATGATGGAACCGAAGGCGATGTGCCGTTCTTCCGCTCCCTTGTCCGGCTGGAAAACGATGCCGTCGTTGTCAACGGATAGCAGCTTGCCGGTGCCGCTCTGCTTTCCGGTCTCCTCGTTCCAGGAGACTTCGACTTTTCGACCCGAATGCTTCCGGTACTGCCACGGGAATTTGAGCGGTCGATCGATGCCGGGCGACGAAACCTCCAGTCGATACGTCCCGGGCGCAAGGGCTGTCGTATCGATTTCCTGGATCAAGGATTTGCTGATTTCCTGACAAAGACCAAGGGAGACGCCCGCTTCGCTGTCGACATAGAGCTCGACCACGCGCCGCATCTTGTCGCCCCGCAGGACGATCTCGATGACTTCGGCTCCGTGCCGACGCGTCACTGTTTCCGAAAGATTCAAAAATGCTTGGTGTTCTTCAGAGGAAACCATGCAGGCTGCGCGACCGCTGTGTAGCAAATAAAAAAAGCCCAATCCGGGCTGTCCACAACATTTCAATGTACGAACTGGACGACTCAAAGGCAAGAGGGTCCATCACTTCAAGTAGTTGTTGAGACAAATTTCCGAAAGATCTGAGCACCCGGTACTTGAAACCCCCCTATTTTGGACGAATCACACAATTCTTCCCCTCGAATTTTATGACCGTCTCGACAAACGTCCCGGGGAGTTCTACGGGTGCACGATTCTGCCCATCAAGCCAAACGTGCACCGAGCGGTTTTCTGCAATAAGCCGTGAAGTGCTCTGCTCTTCGATCCATCCTTCAAACGTGAAACTGGTCCTTCCAAGTTCGGCGACCCGCGTCAAAACAATGAGGGATTCGTTAAATCGGGCCGGCGAGCGGTAGTCAACTTCATTCCGGGCGACGACGACCCTGTTTTCATGTTGAATCGTGTTGACGTCGATCCGCACGCCAAGCGACTGGAGATACGCGATTCTTCCGGTCTCAAAGTAGTGCAGGTAGATGGCATTGTGAACGATCCCCTGCCAATCGATCTCGTAGTTCCTCACCTGCAATCGCGTTGCGTGGCGGAACAATTGGCGCTCGCTCACCGTGCCCCCATGATCTCCTTGATAACGGATGCCGCTTCTTCCACCTGGCCCATGCTCACATCGAGATGGGTAACTGCCCGAAGCCCCATGTAATTCCCCGCACTCAGCAGGACGCCGCGTTTCTTCAGATCCCCGAGGATCGCATCCGGCTGTCGACCCGTCGCCTCGACATCGATAATGATGATATTCGATTGGACCGTCGCAAGGTCGATGGAAAAACCGGGGATCGTCGACAGTGCACGCGCCAGCCATGACGCCTTTTCATGATCTTCGGCAAGCCGCCGGCGATTGTTGTTGAGAGCGTAGAGCCCTGCTGCCGCAAGGATGCCCGCCTGCCGCATCCCACCGCCGAAGATCTTCCGGAAGTGGCGGGCATCGTCGATGAAGGCGCGCGTCCCGGCAATGACCGACCCGACGGGAGCACCGAGGCCTTTTGAAAGACAGACCGAGACCGAATCGAAATAGCCCGCATATTCGGCGGGAGTCACGCCTGTCGCCGCGCAGGCATTCCATAACCGCGCACCGTCGAGATGCGTCCGGATGCCAAATTCATCCGCAAGCGCCCGGACTTCCCGGATCACCTCGAGGGGATAGATCGTGCCGCCGGCGCGATTGTGCGTGTTCTCAAGGCAAATCAATCGTGTCCTGGGCATATAGTACAGGTTCGGGCGGATCGATTTCCGAATCTGGTCTGCGCGCATGATCCCCCGCTCGCCGTCGACCACATGGATTTGGACGGAAGAAAGGAACGCCGCGCCCGCGGTTTCATAGTTGAACACATGTGCGCCGCGTTCCGCGACCACTTCGTCGCCGGGGCTCGTATGGCATTTGATGCACAATTGATTCCCCATCGTACCGCTCGGAACGAACAGGCCGGCTTCTTTTCCCAGTAACGTTGCCACCTCCGCTTGAAGGCGGTTGACGGTCGGATCCTCGCCGAACACATCGTCGCCCACCTCGGCACGCGCCATCGCTTCGCGCATGGCGGGCGTTGGTCGGGTCACGGTGTCACTCCGAAGGTCGATCATGCGTTCCTCCATTGATTGCTCCTCGTGCGTTCGTAAAATGCGCGCCCCGCGGCCAGGGCAAGAAACACCCCGCTGATCCAGAGACAGGACGTTCCAACAAGGTCACCGTGCTGCGTATAGAACGTCAGCGACGAGCTTCTCCCGATGGTCCGCGAGAGTTCGGCCGTCGTCATGAGTCGGGTGGCATCATAGATTCGGCCGAAGGGATCGATGTAGCAGGAAATTCCCCCGAGTGCACACCGCGCAACCCACCGTCGGTTCTCGACCGCCCGGAACACGGCGAAACGCTCATGTTGATAGGCGCCGGACATGTGGTCCCACCAGCTGTCGACGGTGATAATCGTGAGGAACTCTGCGCCTTTCTTGACGGACTCCGCGATAAACGCGGGGTAGACTGACTCGTAACAGATGGCAGTACTGAACGCCGCTCCCGTGCGGTTGTCCTTGAAGACGACATGGCCCGGTCCGATCTGCCAGCCCCCGATGCCGACTCCCCAGCGGAGAAAATCGAGCGCGGAAAAGAAATCGGCGTACGGCACGCGCTCGGCAATCGGCACCATCTTCATCTTCCCATACCAGGGGATCGAATCCACTCCCGGCTGCAGAAACGCCGCCGCATTGAAAATATCGTATCGGCGGCCGGTCATCGGATCGGTCCGCGAACTCCGCGGCGCGTGCAGGGAATCCGGGTACTCGACCATTTGCGGCAGGCCGAACAGAACGGCGACGCTGTCCCGCGCCGCCTGTGCCCGCATGTCATTCAGCAAATAGGCGTTCGAGGGGACGAGAAGAAAATACGGCATGACGGTTTCGGGCCAGAGCACGATTTGCGGCCGCTCCTTCCCTCGCGTCAGAGCTCCGGTCAACTTCCAGCACTTGTCAATAATCGACTGGCCATGTGCAGCCCACCGTTCCCAGGGGTCAAGATTCGGCTGAATGATGCCGACAGTCACCGTCCCTTTGTCCATCGCAGGATGTTCACCGTCCACGTGCGCCTGCCCCAGCACAACGATGCCGTAGGCTAGGGGGGCAAGAAAGACGATGAGAAACGCGAGAAGGAGTCGGGGCACCCCGAATCGGCCGGCAAACCGCGCCCGTTGGGCCGCCGCGGAATAAATCAGGAACGCAATCACATTCAGGATGAGGATCCAGAAGGACAGCCCGAAGACGCCGGTGAACGCAGCGATCTGAATGCGCGCAAGGTCAAAGGTCTGTGTGTTCCCCAGCGACAGCCACGGGAACGACCATTCGCTGAGGGTGTGGGAATATTCATAGCCCACCCAGAGAAACGGCAAAGCGAGCAGTGCAGGAAACGCACCCATCCGGTTCCTGATGAAAAGATAGCATCCGATTGGGAGCAAGTAGAAGAGCGGATGGACCGTCATCGTCACTGCGCCCGCGATCATCATGTACGGATCCTTCATCTCCACGTACCCGCCGGTCCAATTGATGGTAATCACGTGGAACACGAACATCGCGAGGTACGTGTAGCGCAGCGCGACCGCCGTGGACGCAACGTCCGCGAGGACGATCAGCAGGGGCACCAGGCCGAAACATGCCAGCACGCCGAGAGGGCTTGGGGGAAACGCGGCCCCGAGCAACACGCCGGAGAGGATGGAAAGGCCGATGCGCAGGCGAAATACTTTCTTGCGCAGCAGATCGTCGCCTGTACGATAGCGGGGAATGTGCTTTCGGCCCAGGAACGTCACGGTCGATCCGTCGTTGAGGGTTGGGGGCGCATGCGGTGATACGTCGCCAGGATCTGTGTCCAGAGATAAATGACGGCAAGCGCCACGAGGGTCCCGATACACGCCCCTCCGAGGATGTCGGACGGGTAGTGCACGCCGACCGCAACACGCGAGAGTGCGATCAGCCCTGCCCATCCGTAGACGTACGGCCTGATGGGCCGGTAATAGAACCCGAAGAGTGTCGCCACGGCGAAGTTGTTGACGGAGTGCGAGGAGGGAAACGACTTGCCGGGACCGCATGAGACAAGGAGATGAAGGTGTTGCACAATGGGGACGCCGTCGGTCGAATGACACGGTCGAAGGCGGTCTACCCACGGCTTGATAATCGAACTGCTCAATTGATCCGCGAAGAACAGAACGGCAATCAGCAGGAATGCGACTGTTCTGCCACGCGTCCCTCCGCGAATGATGAGCCAGAGCCAGACCGCAACGAGAACGATGCGCACGACGAGAATCTTGTCATAGTCGGTGATGAGCGGCCAGAAGACGTCGCCGACTGGATTCGCCAGCGTGCTGTTGATGAAGAGGAAGACAGCCCGATCGATGCCGTAGAGCCATTCAGTCATGGAGTGCGCTTTCGCCTTCGCTGTTTGAGAAAGTAGTTGCCGGCAGCGATGAGAATGACAAGGACGATGATGCCGGTAACCAGTTGACTATAGGCGTTCAGATAAACACCGATCCGTTCCCAGTTCTGGCCCAGAAAATACCCGCCCGTGAGAAGTGCTGCATTCCATGCGAGCGCGCTGACCAGGGAGAGGAGCGTGGTTTCGACGAAATTCAATTTCGACATCCCCGCACAAAACGAAACCACCGCCCTCGTGCCCGCAAGGAACCGGTTCGCGACGATGATCCACAACCCGTGCTTGACGAACCATTCCTCCACCTTCTTGATGGAGGCCTCCGGCAGGAATTTCGGGTGGCGCTTCCCGACGATGGCACGATCGAACCAGAGCCCCACGCCGTACATCGTGATAAACCCGAGCGTGCTCCCCAGGGTCGACCAGGCGAGGGCGGGAAACGGTCGGATGATGTTGAGCCCGATCATCGAACCGCCGAAGACCACCACCATATCGCTCGGCGAAGGGGGAAAGATATTTTCGATGTACGCCACGAGAAAGAGCAGGGCATAGATGAGCCACGGATCGAGCGACCGCATGAAATGCAGCAGAGTCTCCAGCAAGAAAGGTTCTCCGATTATTCGAGTTTGCGGACCAGCGCAATCGCATGCGCCGCCGCTCCTTCTCCCCTGCCGACAAATCCCATTCCCTCATTTGTCGTCGCCTTGATCGAAACACACGAATCCGCTATTGCGAGCACCTCCGCGATAATCCGTCTCATCGCGTCCACGTACGGACCAACCTTCGGCTCTTCCAGGACGATCGTGGAGTCAACGTTCACGACGGTCCAATGTTCCTGTTCCAGCAGCCCTGCAATCAACTGGAGCAGGCGAACGCTGGAGATGCCGCGATAGCGCTCATCGGTGTTCGGGAAGTGCTTCCCGATGTCGCCGAGGGCCGCGGCACCCGCAAGGGCGTCCATGATCGCATGGAGAAGAACATCGGCGTCCGAATGCCCTTCCAGCCCCTTCTCCGAAGGAATATCCACTCCCCCCAGCACAAGCCTGCGCCCGTTGGTGAGACGGTGAACGTCGTAACCGTACCCGACGCGAAACGCGCTGAAGTCAGTCATGAGCAATCTCAAAGTGAGTGTACTTGCCGGTCGGTGTGGACCACGTTACAGCGACGTTGTCCACTCGGGCCGCACGCGGCCCAATTTGCAGCGCCCCGATAAGCGCATCGATGGCGCTCTTCTCCCCTTCCGCCTGGACTTCGACACTTCCGTCACCCAGGTTCTGGACGAAGCCGAGAACGCCAACCTCCGTGGCTTTCCGATGAGTGAACCATCGGAATCCGACTCCCTGGACCTCACCACGGACGATGATCGTTGCGGCCGTCGCGTTCATTCGTCGGCTCATAAGGTCCGGATATCCTCGAGGTCGGATCGCCGAAGAACAGGTTTGTTCAGGAGCGGAATCCCTTCGGAAAGTTCTGAGATGAGAACGCCCGCGACGATGAGGATTCCTCCGGCAACGCCCGCCGCTCCCAATTGCTCATTCAGAATGGCATACGCCAGGAGGGCGGCGACGACCGGCTCGATCGTGAAAATGATTGCGGCCCGTGTCGGGGTGGTTTCCCGTTGATACCGTATCTGCACGAGCGTGGTCAGAACCGTCGAAAACAGTGTCAGATACAGCAGGAGCGCGATCCCCCTCGTGTCAAAGGAAAATTGCACCGTATCAAAGAGCAGGAGCGAAGCAATCGAAAGCACGCCGGCGACCGCGAGATGGGCGAATGTCAATTGCAGCGCCGTCATTTCCGCCGAGATGATGTCGAGATAGACGATATAGCCCGTGAAGAAAAAGGCGCAAAGAACCGTAAGGCCGTCCCCCATCGTAAAGGATCCGCCTTGGGGCGACGTGAGGCTCCAGAGACCTCCTGCCACGATCAGGATGCCGACAACATTGCCGATCTTCGGCGACTTCCGTTCCACGAGGACCTGAAGAATCGGAACCAGCACAACCATCATCCCTGTGATGAACGCCGATTTCGATGCCGTCGTCCACTGCAATCCCAAGGTTTGGGCGGCAAACCCGAGAAAAAGGAGAAGTCCGAGGAACGCGGCCTTGGCAAGTGATTTCCACGGAATGGGAAAGATCCGACGCCAACCGAACCCCGCAAACACAACTGAAGACAGCCCAAACCGCACCACCATCATCTGAAGAGGGCTTACCTGCCCGAGGACGATCTTCCCCGTGACAAAGGTGCTTCCCCAGATGAAGGTGATCAAAAACAACATCAGTTCGGCGCGCGCTTTCGAACTCATCGGGGGATCTCGTGTTGCGTCGCGTGGGGAACCGCGCGACCGTATTCCTGGAAGAGATGGCCCCAGGATGTGGTCTCGCACCATGAATTGAACACCCTGCGATCTCTGAACGGCCAGCGATAATAGTCATGATAGAGTTCCGATCCGAGGACGAACGCATGAACCATCGGCGTTCGAAAGAAGAGCTTCTGGAAGGCGCGCAGGGGTCCGAACCACGCGAGGTTGCCGAACAGACTCACCCCGTTGTTCCCCACGAAGAAATTCCAGGATTCTCCGGAAATGTCTGCGCCAATCACCGAAATCTCTCTCGGATCACCGCACCCGAGCCCATCGTGGTGCGCCAGATTGATATACTGAAGGCCCATCGGATCGAACCCCATCATCTTTGCTGCGACGGCGTCGATCGCAACCTGATCCGCACTCGCGAGGATATAGTTCTTGACCTTCGGCCGCATCGTCCGGGGCCCGGGTCCGTCGCCGACCGTTGTTCCGTCCATGATCGCGAAGATGCCGCTATGGATCTCCTTCTGAATGGCGAGAAGATCCACAAGAGTCTCATGGATCCAGCTGTGTGTGTAGTGCCGTTTCGTGTTCAACAGTCCGCCGAACGCGTTCTTCATCGCCCCGGTGGTGCCGGTATAGATATGGCACTTTACAGTGGGCAAATGGACGATGTTCTTCCCGAAGAAGTAGTCCGGGATCAGTATCCCGTCGGGAAAGATCGAGTCGAGAACATGCATTTTCTGTTTGGGGCGGAACGGGGCCCACTGCATGTCGGTGTTGCGAAAATTGTAGAGGACGGGAATATGGTACTTCTGAAAGACCGGAAGGAAGTGATTGAGATCCTCACCTTTGAAGGCATCGGTCACCACGGTTTTGTTTTGAACGCAGGTGACCTGCGCGAAGCCCGAATTCTGCAGAGCAAGGATCGCCCCTTCGAGTTGCCACGGTGTGGTGTTCGCTGCGGGGAACGGAAAGTGCCACGAAATATTGTCTTTCAGGATCGTGGGGGAACCGGTGTCGAGAACTTCCGCCATCCCTGCCAGATCGGCAAGCTTCTGATAGTCTTCCAGAACGGTTTCGGGGGCCGTTCTCAAAACGGCAACAACGGATTTCTTCATGGCCTTCCTTTTCTCGCGGGGGGCGACTCCTTTCCGGACATCACCGGAAATCCAGAGAACGCGCTAAAATGCAGCTATCTCTTCGTGGACGCCGAACACCGCCGTAAGAGCTGAGCACATCTCTCCGAGCGTGGCATACGTCTGCGCGCATTCCAGAAGGGGCGGCATGAGATTCGATCCATCCTGTGCCGCCCGTTTCAATGCCTCCAGAGTGAGTTCAACGGCGCGTGCATCTCTGCTGCTCCGGACTTCCCGCATACGTTCCCGTTGCTTTCGTTCTGCCTCAGGAGAGATTTCCAGAATCGGAATCGAGATCTGCTCGTCGTCTTCCACGAAATCGTTTACTCCGACGATGATTTTTTGCCTGCGGTCGAGTTCCATTTGATACCGGTACGCGGCATCGGCAATTTCCTTTTGGAAGAAGCCCCCCTCGATGGCGGGGATCACGCCGCCGAGCGCGTCGATCCGTTCGAAGTATGCCTCCGCTTCACGCTCCATGCGCGTCGTGAGCGACTCGAGAAAGTAACTCCCCCCGAGGGGATCCATCGTGTTTGCCACGCCGGTCTCGTGCGCGATGATCTGCTGCGTGCGCAGGGCGATCTTCACCGCCTTCTCCGACGGGAGCGCGAGGGTCTCATCCATTGAGTTGGTATGAAGCGACTGGGTGCCGCCCAGAACGCCTGCAAGCGCCTGGAACGCCGTCCGCACGATATTATTTTCCGGCTGTTGTGCGGTCAGGGTGCACCCCGCGGTCTGGGTATGGAAGCGAAGCATCATCGACCGCGGATTCTTCGCATGATAGCGCTCCTTCATCCGTCGCGACCAGATTCTCCGGGCGGCACGGTACTTTGCGATCTCCTCAAAGAAATCGAGATGCGCATTGAAAAAGAACGAAAGTCGGGGGGCGAAACTGTCCACATCCATCCCGCGCCGGAGCGCCTCTTCCACGTAGGCAAACCCGTCGGCGAGGGTGAACGCGAGCTCTTGGACCGCGGTCGATCCGGCCTCGCGGATGTGGTACCCGCTGATCGAGATCGGGTTCCACTGCGGCATTTCCCGCGTGCAATACTCGATCATGTCCGTCACGATCCGCATGCTTGGCCGCGGCGGATAGATCCATTCTTTTTGCGCGATGTATTCCTTGAGAATATCCGCCTGGATCGTTCCGCGCAGTTCCGCCGGCGCCGCTCCCTGACGTTGAGCCACAGCGACATACAAGGCAAGCATCATCGCGGCGGGTGCGTTGATGGTCATCGATGTCGAAATGTCGCGCAGAGCGATCCCCTGGAAGAGCACTTCCATATCGGCCAGGGAACTCACGGAAACCCCACAAATGCCGACCTCTCCTTCCGACACCGCCTCGTCGGAATCTCTTCCCATGAGCGTGGGAAGATCAAACGCAACGGAAAGCCCGGTCTGTCCATGCGAGAGCAGATAATGATACCGGGCATTGGTATCCTCCGGCGTGCCGAAGCCTGCAAACTGACGCATTGTCCAGAGCTTCCCCCGGTACATGGTGGAGTGAATCCCGCGGGTGTACGGGTACTCGCCCGGGAACCCGAGATCGTCCATGTAGTCGATGCCCGGCATGTTTTCGGGCGTATATAACGGATCCACCTCTTCGCCGCTCACGGTGGTGAAGCTCACTCCCGTCCGGAGAGGCTGACCATGGGCGCGGCCCAACCAGCGCTCGCGACCCTTTCCGATTTCCCCATCCTTCGCCATGTCTCAGATCCTCCCAAATCTCCTGTCCAGCTCATCGATGGAAATTCGCAGGACGACCGGTCTGCCGTGGGGACACACGTACGGCATGGTCGTTGCGAAGAGTTGATCAATCAGGGAACGCATTTCCATTTCCGACAGTGGGTTACCGGCCTTGATCGCCGAACGGCAGGAATACGATTTCGCAAGACTGTCGCGCGCATCGCTGATTCCCTTTTCCTGATACTCCTTGTAGAGACTCAGCACATCCTGAACGATACGCTCTTCGGCACCCGATTTGATTTCCGGAGGGACCCCCTCGACGACTGCGGTGTTCTTCCCGAAGAGTCGCAGATCGAAACCCATCGACTGGAAGTGCGGGAGGAGTTCGGACAGGAGTCCGTAGTCTCCTCCGGTGAATTGCAGCGTAATGGGAAAGAGCAGCTGCTGCGCCGCGTGCATGCCGGATTTGAACCGTTCGAGAATCCGCTCGTACAGCACGCGTTCATGCGCAACGTGCTGGTCGACGATCATAACACCGCTGCGGATCTGGCAGAGGATGTACTTGTTGTGTAGTTGCCAGATCAGGCCTGAGGCGGACGACTCCGGGCGCACAGTCTCGTGCTGAAGGGTGAGCGGTTCCGGTGTGCCTGCGGGTTGGCGCTGGCGGTCTTCCAGGAGGCGGGACTCCAGGCCGGGCTTCCAGATCGACAGCCCGCCGTCCCATCGGTGCTGCCGCGGAGTAAAACTGAGATTGAGGTCACCCTCGGTGTCGACCGTCCCCGCACTGAGTGCAGGCACGGCCTGGGATTCGGCGAGGGCGTGACGGACGAGCGCGCCCGCCATATGGTACATCGATTGCTCGTCCGCAAACTTTGCCTCCATCTTCGAGGGATGGACATTCACGTCGACGTTCCGGGGATCAATTTCGATGAAGAGGAGGAAGAACGGATATGTTCCCTTCAGGAGAAGGTGCTCGTACCCGCTGAAAATCGCATGGCTGATGTTCCGGTGAACGATGTATCGTTTGTTCAGGAAGAGGTATTGGTGCGCCCGGCTCTTCTGCCCGAACGAGGGCTTGCCGACAAAGCCTCGCATCACGACGACATCGGTCCCTTCTTCGACCGGCAACAGCGATTCCACGACCTGTTCGCCGAAGACATCGATCAGTCGCTGGTCCAGCGTGTTCGGTTTGAGGGAAAAAATGGTCTCCTCGTCGGCGATGAACTGCACCTCGAGTTCCGGGTGGCTGATGGCAATCCGATGCACCGCTTCGTACACATGCCGGAACTCGGTCGAGTTGGTCTTCAAAAACTTCTTCCGGGCGGGGACGTTGAAGAAGAGATTCTGCACGGTCACTGTGGTGCCCTGTTCGCGTGCCTCCCGGGAAACCCGCGGTGAGCCGCCCCCATCAATGCGAACCATCGTGGCCGTGTCGTCCTCCGCACGGCGCGTTTTCAATGATACGTGCGCGACGGCGGCGATGGAGGCCAGTGCCTCACCACGGAATCCGAAGGTCGCGATGGATTCGAGGTCTTCATACGTCGCGATTTTGCTTGTCGCATGACGGAGAAACGCGATCGCCGCGTCCTCCGAATCCATCCCCCTCCCATTGTCCGCCACCTGGAGAAAAGACGTCCCTCCGTCTTTGACCACGACGCTGATCTTCGTCGCCCCTGCATCGAGGGAATTCTCCACGAGTTCTTTCACCACGGATTCGGGCCGTTGAATGACCTCGCCCGCAGCAATCTTGTTTGCGAGATGGTCGGGGAGGACCTGTATTTTTCTCCGTGGTTCTTCCTGCACGTCAGCGCTCGCCTCCTGCGGCAAACAAGGCATCGACGAAAGCGTCCCGGTCGAACGGTTGCAGGTCTTCGATCCCCTCACCCACGCCGACATATTGGACAGGGACGTTCAATGACCGTGCGATGGAAAGGACCACGCCGCCTTTTGCCGTTCCGTCGAGCTTCGTGAGAACCAAACCGGTAATTCCGACCGCCTGACCGAACTGCTTCGCCTGTTGAAGACCGTTCTGTCCCGTCGAGGCATCGATCACCAGCAGCACCTCGTGCGGCGCCTGCGGGATCACCTTTTCGATCACGCGACGGATTTTCCGGAGTTCCTCCATGAGATTGACTTTGGTATGCAGGCGTCCAGCGGTGTCGATGATGACAACGTCTGCGTGGTGGGCGACGGCGGAGCGAACAGCGTCGAATGCCACCGCAGCGGGATCCGATCCCTGAAGCTGCCGGATCAACGTTGCTCCTGCCCGGTCGGCCCAGATTTCCAGCTGCTCGTTGGCTGCGGCACGGAAGGTATCCGCGGCGCCGATGTAGACGTTCTTGCCTGCCCGGACAAATCCGTGGGCAAGTTTGCCGATCGTTGTGGTCTTCCCCACTCCGTTGATTCCGACCACCATGATGACGTGTGGCGAAGGCCCGGAAAGTGCGAACGCTTCCCCACGGTCTTTGCCGTTGCCGCCAAGGTGGCGGCGCATTTCATTCTTCAACAGAACGAGAAGCTCATCGACCGAGGCGTACCGTTCCGTTCGCGCCCGTTCGCGAAGTCCTTCCACGATGTCCGCAGTCGTGTCAACGCCGACATCCGCACCGATGAGAATTTCTTCAAGCTCGTTCAGGAACTCGTCGTCCACCGTCCGTCGGCTGGTCACCAGCCGCGTGAGTCTGCCGACAACAGACTCGCGCGTCTTGCTCAGGCCGTCACGAAGTTTTGTGAGTCCTATGGCGCTAAGGATTCCCATGCACCCCTTCCCGTACGCGGAGAATCTCCACGAATCGAACGACATAGGCACCGAAGGAAACGACGATCATGACGACGCTTGCCCCCAAGGCGAATTCCCTCAGCCATCCCTCCACGCCGACGAGGAGCAGAAGGAGGGTTGCTGCGACGACCCCGACCGTCCACTTGCCCGCGATATTCGACGGGAGAACGATTCCGCGGATCGATCGGAGATAGATCCCTCCGGAAAAGATCAACAGATCGCGGCCGAGGAGAAGCACCAGGAACCACCCCGGCGCGAGATTCTTGAGATAAAGCACGATTGCCACGGCGGCGATCCCGATCTTGTCCGCGACGGGATCGAGGATCTTCCCCCACTCGCTGATTTCATTGCGGCGTCGGGCAAGGACGCCGTCGAGGTTGTCCGTCAGGCCGCCGACAAGAAGAATAGCCAGCGCCCACCAGCGGGCGCCCGGCACTTCGAGAAGCATGACCAGCACAAACGGGATCGAGAGAACGATCCGCGAAAGACTGAGAACGTTGGAGACAGTCCAGAACCTCGATGATGCGCGAGCCATGTCGGGGCGATCGGTCATGTCTCGTTCGCATCCTTGGACTGCTTCACGTCGATGGGAATGGGATAGTTGCCGCTGAAACAGGCGGTGCAATAATGTTCCCCGTTTTCCTGAGGGGCGGACGCAAGAAGATCTTCAATGGAAAGGTAGCCGAGACTGTCGACGCCGAGCTCGGCGGCGATCGCGTCGATGTCCCCGCCGCATTGATTGGCGATCAGTTCCTGTTCGGTCGGAAAGTCCATTCCGTAGTGGCAGGGAAACTTGATCGGCGGTGCGGTAACGCGGAAGTGGACTTCCTTCGGTCCCGCCTGCCGGATGAGCTGGACCAGCTGCTTCGATGTCGTGCCGCGAACGATGGAATCATCGACGATGGTTACGACGCGATCCTTCAGCACGCCTTTCACGATGTTGAATTTGGTCCTGACCTTGTTCTCCCGGACGTCCTGACTTGGCTGAATGAACGTCCGTCCGATGTAATGACTCCGGATCAGGCCGATTTCCAACCGGACTTTTCCCCCGTTCTTGTTCGTCTGCTGCACATACCCCATCGTCGCGGTATTGCTGGAGTCGGGGACATTGATGACGATCACTTTGTCGTCGGGGTTTTTCGGGACCACCGGATGGGCGTTGGCGAGATTCTTCCCCAGCTTCCGGCGCACCTTGTCCACGCTATGACCGAAGATCTGGCTGTCCGGCCGGGAAAAATAGACAAACTCGAAAATGCAGTGATGCGGCCGGGCCGGACGGTCGTCGATGCGTAACGAGGTAATCTCCCCGGTGCGAACGGTTTCCGCATCGATGACCACGATTTCCCCCGGAGCGACGTCGCGCAGATATTCAGCATCGATGATGTCAAACCCCACCGTCTCGGAAGCGACGACGTACGTATTCCCCTTCTTGCCGATGGCCAGCGGTCGGACGCCCGCATGGTCCCGTGCGGCGATCAGGGCGTGCTCGGTAAGAATGACGAGGGAAAAGGCTCCCCGGATCTCCGCAAGCGCCTCGCGGATCTGTTCGATCTGCGAACTTTTTCTGCTGCGCGCAATCAGATGCAGAATCACTTCCGTGTCGGAGGTCGTCTGGAAGATGGTTCCTTCGTCCTGCAGACGCTGACGGATCGAGCGGAAATTCGTCAGGTTTCCGTTATGTGCGACCGCGATATTCCCCGAACGGTAATAGACCGTGAAGGGCTGAATGTTCGCTTTGTTGTTGGAGGCGCCGGCGGTGGAGTACCGGTTGTGTCCGATTGCGCTGTCGCCCCGGAGGGTTCTGCTGAGAAGCCGGTCGTCTCCATAGACATCGGAGACGAGGCCGAAGTCCTTGTGCACATGAAAGCGTCGTTTCTTTGCGGCCTCGTCGTACTCCGCGGTGACGATCCCCGATCCTTCCTGACCGCGATGCTGTTGAGCGAGGAGTCCATAGTAGGTAAGTTGCGACGCCTGGGGATGACCATACACTCCGAAAACGGCGCAATGGCAGCGAGGTTTATCGATTTCAACCGGCACGGCGGATCCTTCCCATTCTCCCTTAGACTCGTAATATACGAGATGCTGAAAGTCGAAACAAGGTTCGCGGGGGTTTGTCAGGAGAGGATCGTGTCTTTGAGGAAGTGTTCGTCGTCCCGGGTTCGATAATCTGTGGTCACATGAAGCCCGCGCGATTCATGCCGGATCATTGCGCAACGGATGATGAGCGAGGCACAGAGGGCGAGATTCCGGAGTTCAATCAGCGGTTCAGTCACTTTGGTCCGCTTATAGAAATCCTCGACCTCCTGCCGCAGCAGTTCCATCCGCCGTCGGGCGCGCTCGAGGCGGAGCGTCGACCGGACGATGCCGACATAGTCCCACATGATCTGCTGGATTTCCCGCCGGTTGAACGACACCAGGACCCACTCTTCCGCATTGAACGTTCCGGAATCGTCCCACGCGCCCACCTCCGGGATCCGCACCGTCTGTTCGTCGAGAAACGCCTCCGAGGCGGTCACCGCACGGTCGGAGAACACCAGCGCTTCGAGGAGCGAATTGGAGGCAAGCCGGTTCGCCCCGTGCACGCCGGTCATGCTCACTTCGCCGGACGCGAAGAGGCCGCGAATGGAGGTCCGCCCGTCGAGGTCCACCACGACGCCGCCGCAGCTGTAGTGTGCGGCGGGCACAACCGGGATGGGTTCCGCCGTGATATCAAGTTTGAATCGCGTTAGACAGGTCTTGTAGATGTGCGGGAAGTGGCTCTTGACTTCCTCGGCGGACAGATGCCGGAGGTCAAGATGCACGTATTGGTCGCCGCGCTTCTTCAATTCCGTGTCAATGGCATAGGCCACGATGTCGCGCGGCGCGAGCGATTTCCGCGCGTCGTAATTCTGCATGAACTCCTGGCCGTTCTGCAGCTTCAGGATTCCCCCGAACCCGCGGACGGCTTCGGAAATCAGAAACGACGGAGATCCGGAGTTATACAGCGTCGTCGGGTGGAACTGGATGAACTCCATGTTCCCCACGCTTGCGCCGGCACGGTAGGCCATGGCCACACCGTCGCCCGTCGCAATCAGCGGGTTCGTCGTGTGGAGATACACGTGGCCCAGCCCTCCCGTCGAAAGCATGACGACGCGCGAGAGGAAGGTGTTGACCTGTTCCGTTGCGGAATCGAAGACATAGGCGCCCCAGCACTGGATGTCGCTCCGCGGGACAAGCCGGCTGGGATCGACATGATGCTGCGTGATCAGCTCAACGGCCGAGTGATTTTCGAAGATCGCGATGTTGTCCCGTTCGGCGATCGCATCGAGCAGGCCCCGCTCAATCTCGCGGCCGGTCAGATCGTCGGAATGGACGATCCGGTTCGCCGAGTGGCCGCCTTCGCGACCGAGGTCAAGTGCGCCGTTGCGCTGGGTGAACCTGACGCCGACTTCGATCAGCTCGCGCAGCCGCGTCGGACCCTCGCGCACCATGAGTTCCACGGCGTCGCGGTGCGACAATCCCTGGCCGACGGAGAGCGTATCCGAAACGTGAAGCTCGAATGTGTCGACGGCCGACATGACCGCGGCGACGCCGCCCTGGGCGTAGTTGGTGTTTGACTCCGCCTTCTCCTTCTTTGTGATGATCCCCACCGTCCCGTAGCGGGAAACCTTCAGTGCGTAGGAGAGTCCTGCAATGCCGCTGCCGATGACGAGAACATCAAATGTGCGTGTCATGTCCGCAATACCCGATTCGCTAATAGACAAACGGGCGGCATCCCGCAAGGAGCCGCCCGTTCCCAACCCGCCGGTGCGGCAGGTTCCTTATTCGAAGTTGTAATTCAGCGTGATGTAACCGAACGTGTTGATGTTGTCCTGTGCACCGATCAGGCCGAAGCCGCGGCGAAGCGCTTCGTCGCTGACGGTCGCATCAAGCGCAAAGCTCCCGAACCGGACGCCGATACCGAGCGTCACGACGCCGTCCCACGATGCCGGCCCGATGCCGCCGACAAACGTCATGCTCAGCGGTGTCGTCAGGTTCGACTCATCCGTCGACGAAGTCCCACCCGAAGAGGATTCCAGCTTCGTGTTCACCTTCCCCAGCATCCGGAAATATCCTGCGCGGGCAGCGAGCCAATCCGTCAGCCACCATTCGGCGCCCAGATTAATCGTGGGGATCGACGTGAATGTGACGGTTGACGTATTGGAGACCTGCGGCGTGGTATTGGACGTCTCGATCTTCCCGCTCAGCATCTGGTAGCTCAGACCGCCGGCAAGAAGGAAATTCGAAACTTTGTACTCCCCGCCCGCTCCGACCGTCAATCCTGTTGCGGTAAGCTTCTCAGAATACGTGATCTTGGCAACGCCGGTACGCGGCTTGTCTTCCGACGGCGTGCCGGAGAGGGTGGTGAAGGCCGCATAGGGGACGAAGCTGAAGCGATTCGACATGCGGAGTTTCAGTCGGGCACTCAACTCAATCTCCGTTCCGGTCGCGGAATATTCCCCGCCCTGACCATTGACCGCAGGATTGAACGTCACGTTGTCTGTGGCATTGTCGAGCCGCAGCGCGCCGTGCGCCGCGAAGTTGGATCCTGCGCCCATGTCGAGTATCAGGCCTGCGCGGAATCCGAACATCCTGGATGAAGCTTCCCGCGCAGCACTCGTGTTTGCCGCCGACGCAGTTTCGTCAGAGTTGGAATTGCCGTACATGAATCCGAACCCCACGTCGAGGGATCCCATGTGGTAACCGGCGAGGATCTCCCAGACATTGGCGACCGGGGGAATTGTCTGCGCGCCATTGATCCCTCCCCCGACATTGCCGCGCGCACCAGCAGGAACAAATGCCGGAAGTGAAAACGGAAGAGCCGCGAGCGGCGTCCCGCCTTGGAGCAACTTGTTGACGACATTCACAGCCGAGGGATCATAGCTCAGCACAGCACCGATGACCAGTTCCTTGCCGAACCCGAACGAGACGCCCGCGCTCTGCTTGCCGTAGCCATTGTCACCCGATGACAGACCGCTCAACGTTCCTCCCCCGACATTCCACCAGGAGTAATTCATGTAGTGGGTCTGATACGCAGGGTTGATGAGCAAAAGCGCCGGGTCTTCCGTCAGGTACGGATTGAGAACGATCCCCGTCCCCAGCGTGGAACCTCCCATCGCCAGCTGTCTCGCTTCACCACCGACTTTCGCACCCTGACCAAAACCCATTCCCGTCGCAAGAACCAGTATGCACAGGACCACAGTAGCACGTTGAAGCATACGGACCTCCAGGCATGTTGTACGATGAGTCATTATGAGATTGAAGATGCAAGAGGGCTTTGTAACGCTAAAACAGGTGAGCCAATATACTGCTCCCCCCGCCGAATGTCAAACAAACGCGGTGCAATCAAAGCGGTGAGAGGATTTCCTTCATGATTATCATAATCGAAGAGGATGGGGAATCGTCGTCGGTGGATATCGTCGATCGGAGAAGCGGGGACAATCGGTCTCCCGCCTTGGCTGCACCGTCCAAGTCAGAACATCCGATGCGGAGAAGAAATTCCCGGCCGGGGCCGAGTCCCAGTTTCCGTTGCCAGACCGCGATTTGGAGGACACCGGGAAGCTCTTTCAACTGTTCGATGAGGCGCCCGATCCCTTCGCGGAACGCGTCGTAACGAAGCGATGCCGGTTTGGAGAGCGGTAGTTCTGCAAGCACGCGGGGCGCCTCGCTTTGGGTCGCCTCTTCGATGACGATGTTATACGCCGCGAAGGTCCACGCGCCGGCTTCCTGGATATGCCGGCCATGCGGGCCGTCATAAATGCCCATCCTGTCGCGCACAATGTGCTCGATGAAATCAAGACCCGTCGCACTCTCAAGAACGAAATCCGATTCGTAGATCCCGCCAATCTCCGGATGAAAACCGAAACTGCGATAGTACTCTTTCCCGGCATCGAGCAGCGGCTGCAGACTGTCGACCGGGCTGCGGGAAACCACGGTACGACTCAGCCGCGATTCACGATACCCTGCCCGGGACAACGACCCTTGAATATCGAGGGCACGGCCCATCGTCTCTTCGAGGATCTTCTTCACCTCCAGTTGATCGCTCTTTAGCGGGGTGACGAGAAACTGGGTGAGGGCGCCATAGGTTACCTGGATCTCTCTCCCAATGGCCTCGCCGACGGTTTTCCGCAACGCGTCATTCCGTTGGGACGCCTCCTCGGCGACCCTTCGATGGAGTTCGCGGATGTTCCGGAGATATCCTTCCGATACACGAACGTCCTTCGGCTGATGTGTTACGACATAGGCCACCGGTCCGTCCGATTTCATCGATGACATCACGATCCCGTCTCCCCTCCTCCGGGCAGTTCGAGCGGCGGAAATTGAAGCGCGTCCGGAGCGTACCGTGCATCTTTGATCAGGAGCCGCTGGATCACCTCCCCGCGCAGGATCGTCCGTTCGATGATTTCGGCGACATCCTCCTTCTTGATCCCTCCGTACCAGATCCCTTCGGGATAGATCACCATATTGGGACCGTGCTGACAGGCATCGAGACACCCCGAATTATTCGCACGGACGATCCTCCCGAGGCCCCGCTTTTTCAATTCGGACTTCAACAGCTCCCGAATCTCAGCCGACCCCTTCAGGAAGCAGCATTCCTTCGGATGCTGCGGAGGGCGCTCGTTGATGCAGACAAAGACATGACGCTGGTAGCGGCTCATATTCACCAATAGGTTGTGGTGACTATCAGATTGCCTGTGACCTTCGCAAGACACGCCGCCCGCTCGTCGGGCGCGAATCGCTTGTCAACGATGAGGCGTTGCTCAATTTCCGACGGCGGCGACAGATTCTCCGCGCCGGAAACGACGGTTACGCGGCACCACCCGCAGATCCCTTCGCCGCTGCACGATTGTCCCACCGGCACCCCGCATTGGTTCGCGGCCGCGAGAATCGTCGCACCGACACGAATGTCCCGTGAACGGTTCAGCGGCTGGAAGGAGACCCTGGCCGTCCGGCCGCTCATGCATGCACCTCGATGTCACCGAACACCGCCGAGAGCTCAAGCCGCACTCTGGTCCGCGCGCCTTCATACTCAGGGGGGCGATAGGACACCGTGGACGAAACGCCGTCACGATGCACGGTCCCCGCGTGAATGCCTCCGAACAACGTATGGGCGCCAAGCGCGTACACCGTGTCGTGGGGGAGGATCACCGTCAAGTCGCCGAAAACGCCCGAGACCCTGATCGTCTGCTCTCCGTCGGCGAACACCACAGCCGCGCAATCGATCGTGCAGTCACCGAAGACGGACGAAACGGCCCCTCCCTGAAAGTGCTTTGACTCCGCTGCGATTCTCGCGTCGCCGAACACGGAAGAGTACGAGAGGAAATCCGTGCTTTCCATCGCGTTGACGTCGCCGAAGATCTGATGCTCCCCCATTGACGATGTCACACCCAACGGCGAAGGATGCGACCACACCCCTCCCTGAACGATCACCCAAATCCCTGCGAGAATCAGAAGCGCCGGCCAGTAATCACGGATTGCATCGCCGATGCTCAGCAGGTCCAGATTCTCGAGGAGAAGCAGAAGCCCCAACACCACCAGAATGCCGCCCCACCAGGATCCGTTTGAACGGTTCATCGTGACTTTCCTTTCTTGGGAGATCGTCCCGCCTCACGGCCGAGCGCCGGGGCAACCGCTTTCAATGAACGCGTGTTCAACACATCAGGCGCCGTGAGCCACCCTTTCCGCGCAACATTGACCCCGTAGCGGGTATACTGGAGATCCTCGATCCTATGCGCATCAGGATTGATGCTAATCAGAACCCCGGCGTCCCTTGCGCTCCGACAAAGCCGCCAATCGAGATCCAGCCGGTTCGGGTAGGCGTTGATCTCGATCATCTTCCCGTACTCCGCCGCTGCGGTGATCACATCGGTCATCGCCACCGGATACGGATCGCGCGAAAGGAGCAGCCGACCCGTGGGATGACCCAGCATTGTCACGTGCTTCTGTTTGAGCCCTTTGATGATCCGGGCCGTCATATCCTTCTCGGACATTTTGAAATTGCTGTGGATGGAGACCACGACGTAGTCAAACTCCGCCAGCATCGAGGCGGGCCAGTCCAGATCGCCGTTCGGCAGGATATCGCATTCCGTTCCCTTGAACAGATGAATGCCCAACGTTGCGTTCAAGGCATCGATCGCTTTGAACTGACGCAGCACGTCCGCTTTGGAAAGCCCCCGCGCATACGCCGCTGCTTTGCTGTGATCGGCGATGCCCAGATACTCCCACCCCAGCGCTTTGGCCGCCCCGGCCATCTGTTCGAGAGTGTGCAGGCCGTCGCTGTAGGTCGTGTGGCAGTGAAATGTCCCCTTGAGATCCTTCCATTCGAGCAACGCGGGGAGCGCGCCGGCGGCGGCCCGGTCGATTTCGCCGTTGGCCTCGCGCAACTCGGGCTCGATGTACGACAGGCCGAGTGCCTTGTAGATCGCCGGTTCGTCTTTGCATCTCGGCGCGGACTTCCTGTCATGTTTGGAACCAGACGCCGTTTCGACCGCAGTGAACCCGTACTCATTCATGCTCCAGCCAAGCTTCCTCGCCCTGGACCGGAGCTCCACATTATGTTCTTTGCTTCCCGTGAAATATTGGAGTGCAAACGGAAATTCATCCTCTTCCACCAGCCGCAAATCGCATTGAATCCCTTCGTGCAAAAGGACGCTCGACTTCGTTTCGCCCTGACCGAGGACCCGCTCGACGGCAGGATTCTCAGCGAACGCCTTCATGACCCCTGTCCGGTTCTTCAACTCGACGACCGCGAGGAGGTCGATATCGCCGACGACTTCCTTTCTTCTCCGAAGGCTTCCGGCCGGTGCAAGCTGCTTCACTCCCCGTTGTTTTTGGAGATACTCCATGATCTCTCCGGCGAGCCGCTCCGCATTTGCGTACAAAGTCTTCCCTGATCGTTGACGAATCGCACCGATCCCGGCCAGAATTTTTTCCTGGCTCTTTTCACCGAGCCCCTTGATCTTCGCAAGCTTATCGGCCCGTGCCGCTTGCTCCAGCGATTCGATGGAATCGATGTGCAGTTCATCATACAGCAGCTTGATCCGCTTCGGCCCCAGCCCTTCAATCTTCAGCATCTCCAGGAGTCCCGCGGGGAGCGACGCACGCAGCGAGGCGTATTCCTTCGAGGTCCCGGTCGTCACGAGGTCTTTGATAATGTTCCCGATCGAAGATCCGATTCCCTTGACTTCCTGCAACCGTTCCTCGGCCATAAGGGCGTCAAGCTTCTCCGTGACAGCTTCGACTGAACGCGCGGCGTTGTGAAAGGCCCTGGACTTGAACGGGTTCGCTCCCTGCAACTCGAGCAGTGTTCCCATTTCGTCCAGAATCGCGGCGACGGCGGATTTGTCCATAGGTGGGTGGAAAGTAAAAAGAACACCTCTGACATTCAACCGGAAAGGAGCAGCTAAGGATGCGAGGGGAAGGAGGCGTCGGCCTCATTTTGAAACAACACCCAAATACCATACGAGCCGACGATTGTGCCGAAGGGTACGACCACGATCATCAGGAAGGCGGCAAAGAGGCCCGCGATTTTCCCCTTCTGCGTCCGCGACTGAAGCATCCGCCCCCCCACGATCGCGCTTCCTCCGGTTACGAGGAGCAGGAGCGAAATGAGCGAAACCATCACGCTCACAAACGTTTCTTCCTGCTGCACACCAAAACGAAACGGGGTGCCGCCGGCAACCACCATGAGGAAGATCCCCGCAGCGACATGCAGCGCCCCGACAGCGATTTCCAGGACGGCCAGTCGCGAGATATGAAGTTCCATGTCGTTCACCATTGCAGAAGGGCTCCTTCGACCGATAGACCGGGTCCCATCGCGAGCATGACGCCAAGATCCCCGCGCTCCGGCCTGCAGGTCTCGACAACGTCGTTGAGGACAAAGAGAACCGTCGGCGACGACATGTTGCCGAAGTTTTTGAGAACGCGCCGGCTGGAGACGAGCTGTGCTTCCGTAAGGCACAAAGCGGTGCGAATCCCATCAATGACTTTTCTCCCGCCGGAATGAATGACCCAGTGGCGAACGGCCTCGAATGGCACTCCCCGTCGGCACAGGAGGTGCTCGATCACTTTTGCGGCCATGCCCCCGGCGATGGTTCGGATGTCTTTCGAAAGGACGATCCGCAGCTTGCCGGCGCGAAACTGAAAACCGACAGTATCGATGTAGGAGGGGTCAACCAGGGATTCAAAGCCGATGACGCCCGGGAATACCGAGGGCGCCTCTGCGCCCACCACCACCGCGGCTGCTCCGTCGCCGCAAATGGCATTCCCGACAACAGTCTCCAGTGAGTCATCGACATAGTAGCACGCCGAACACACCTCGACCGTCACCAGGAGACACTTCCATCCGGGGTTGGCGCGGACGAACTCGACGGCATACTGCATTCCCGGCAGGGCGCCCGAGCAACCCATCCCGACAAAATCCGCCCGTCGAACGTCAGCCCTGAGGTTCATCGCCTTGACGAGCGCTGCGGAGATGCCTGGGCAAAGATAGCCCGTGCAGGAGACGGTGACGACGGCATCGATCGCTTCCGCGGTGCAATGCGCGCCCTCCAAGGCGCGGCCCGCCGCCTCGCACGCCATCCGGACCGCATTTTCCGCATACCGCCCATGCATCTCGTCGGCGGATTCATTCGGATCGACAGTCGCGGCATCGAAGGCGAAGTACCGGTAGTCGATGTCGCTCGACATGAAGATGTGCTCAATCCGCCGGTCGCCATACTGGGGAAAGTGGCGGACCGACAGATCGTAGATTTCTCGTTGGGAATAGCGATACGGCGAATTGGAGGTGCCGAGGGAGAGAATGCGCGGGGTGACCGAACCGGATGAAGTATCCATAGTCTTTCAACGGATACATCGCTTGAATAATTCCACTGCCGGGCGCGTCCCGACGTTCACGCCGGAGAGGTCCAGTCAACAGGGACCTGGTGACCTGCAGGAATGTAGAGCTCGAGCCATCGTGAAAGGTGATCGAAGATCGGTGCAGCCTCGGTAAACTGCATCAGTTCCATGCGGACTTTCGAGACGTTCGGCATACCCCGGAGGAAGCCTGCGTAGTATTTCCGCAACTCGATAACGCCCGTCCGCTCCCCTTTGTGCTCAACCGCGAGTCGCAGATGTTCCTTGAGAAGCTCGACCCGTTCCTGCACCGTCGGTTCTGGAAGATTCTTTCCGGTCTCAAGAAAGTACTTGGTCTGCCGGAAGATCCACGGATTGTTGATGGCACCCCGGCCAATCATCACGCCGTCGGCGCCGGTGACGTCAAACGCGTCTTTCACGCCCTGCGGTGTAGTAATGTCGCCGTTCACGATGATCGGGATGGACACCGCGGCCTTCACTTTCGGGATCCAGCGATAATCGACCTCGCCCTTATGTCCTTGTTCGCGCGTCCGACAATGAATGGTGAGCGCCTGAATGCCGACATCCTCGCACATTCGCGCCACGTCCACGATGCGAATCGATTGGGCATCCCAGCCGAGCCGCGTCTTCAGGGTTACCGGTTTTCGCACGGCATTCACGACCGTCGACGCAAGCCGCTCCATTTTCGGCAGATCGCGCAACAATCCCGCACCAGCTCCCCGGAGCGCGACGTCTCTCACCCAGCATCCGCAATTGATGTCGATGAGATCTGGATCCATCTCTTCGGCCATGTGAGCCGCACCCTCCATCGCCGAGATGTCGCCGCCGTAGATTTGGATTCCCACAGGGCGTTCCTCGTCGAGGAAGGTCATCTTTTGCTTTGTTTTCCCGGACCCCCGCACAAGGCCGTCGGAGTTGACGAACTCCGTGAACACAACATCGGCGTCCATTCGCTTGCAGATCAGCCGGAACGGCAGATCGCTGACATCCTCCATCGGGGCCAGCAATAAGGGGCGCGCAATATCGATTGTTCCGATCTTCATACTATCAACGTACGCAGAACGGGAAGACTTTTCAACCGCCCTACCAGCCGCTTCCCCCGCGCCGCCACCTGCTCACCACCTGATCCCACACCCACTCGTAGGAAGCGTCGCGGTACAGCGCATAGGTCTGAATGGAAAGCTGTCCCTCGCCGACAATGATCCGCCGGAAGATGAACTGTGCCTGTTGCGACGTCCCGGGCACATCGTATGTCCAGATCTGGCGATCGAGGGAATTCATAATGTCTTGCGGCGGTCCGATGACGACATACAGCATGCCCCGGTCAGTTTTCCATCCTTCTTTGAGGTCGGTATACAGCCTGTTGGCCTCTTCCACCCGGGTGTAGTAGCGCTTGATCAGTGCCGCCGCACGTTCCTTCGTGGGGCGGAAGGTCATCCAGAGCGAGTCGAACACTTCGTGCGCCTCTGCTGCCGTCTTCGCATTCCGGAGTCGCTCCCGCTCGCGCGGGTTCAGGATGTAGGTCATGGCATCGATCAATTCCTGCAGGGTTGACGGGCGTGGAAACGTCGGCGATTTGATCGAGAACACGCGGCTCTCGCTCAAGACGGTATCCGCTTCCCCGCTGCCCAGCTGCACCGGGACGTGCATCACTACCCGATACAACCCGGTGCGCAAATCCTGGAGATCCATTGTGACCAGGGGCTTTTTGTCGGCTCCATCGAGCGGTATCCTGTGCTCACGCCGGACCGTGTCCGGTGTATCAAACCAGATGCTCTTCGGCTCTCCCGGCGTGGGGAGAAAGTCCGACGCATAGTACGGCGGCTGGGGGATCACATCGGCGAATTTGAATCGGAGGAGGAGTGCCGTCGCAGAATCCGCGTCCGCCCCGCGCAGACCGAAAATCCGGGCTGATGCCCTGAGGCCCGGGAGCGTCGCGGGGAGATGCATCGGGACAATTGTCGCCCATCCTCCCTCATCCGTCCAGGACTGCAAAATAATCCTCCCCAGAAACGGACGCAATTCTCCTTCAGACGGAATCCGCAGGCGTTCCGAACGCACTTCCTTCTTTCCCGTCGCATCATCGAGAAGTTCCACAGCGATGACGACAATTCCGGGCCGGAAGGTAAGCGTTCGCGAAATCAACCACGATTGCTCCCGCGTGGTTTCCTCGTACGTCGACGCGAAGATGGTATCGGACCACGCGTAGTCGTTCAAGAGCGTGTCCGCCCGTGGGAGGAACGCGCGCACATCGATTTCGAGGTGGGCTTCAAAACCCACTGGCCCCTTCAGGAACATCAACGACGTCGAAGGAATAGAAATCGAAACCCGGACGCCGCCGTGCGAGTCTTCCGGCACCGCCTCCAGATCGAAGGAAGGAGAACCGGGAACATAGGAGAGACTCTTCCCCGGCTGCCCGAGATCGAGCGTCGGTTGTCCCCCGCAGCCCGCGAATACGGACAGCGCAAACAATGCAAGGAATACGGGGCCTGGACTTTTCATCGGTCAATTGGCATATTATCAGGCAACGTCTGTCGACCTCCGGCCACTACCTATTTCTGACTGAATGGTACATAAGGGAATTCTTCAAAGCAAACAGATTTACCCCTCCCAGACGATGCGCATTCGCGTCCGAACTGTTCCGGGGATCGTCCTGTGAACGCTCAGGTCGCGATTCCGTTTGAGCAATTCACTCTCCCCAATGGCCTCACCGTCATCCTCCACCGTGATCCCGGCGTCCCTGTCGCAGCAGTCATGATCATGTATCATGTGGGATCGAAAAACGAACACCCTGGCCGGACCGGGTTCGCTCATCTGTTCGAGCACATGATGTTTAAAGGCTCCGAACATGTGCCGGACGGCGATCACTTCCGCCTGCTCCAGGAGATCGGTGCGAACATTAACGGCTCGACGAGCGAAGACCGGACGAATTACTATGAGGTTGTCCCGGCGAACTACCTCGAACTTGCGCTCTATCTCGAGTCGGACAGGATGGGTTTCCTCTTGCCGGCGCTGACGCAGGAAAAACTCGACAACCAGCGTGATGTCGTCAAGAACGAGCGCCGACAAAACTACGACAACCAACCGTACGGAAGGGCATTTGAAATTCTCTCCCGGGCGCTCTTCCCTCCGAACCACCCGTATAGTTGGCCGGTCATCGGTTCGATGGAAGATCTCTCCGCGGCGACACTGGACGATGTGAAGAAGTTCTTTGCAGCACACTATTCGCCCGGAAACGCCTGCCTCGCCGTGACAGGAAATTTTTCCTTTGCCCGTGTCAAAGAATGGATTCGGAAGTACTTTGGTGACATTCCAGCCGATAAATCTCCGCGCCCTCCTGCTGCGCCGCCATTCTCGCTCGCCACCGACGTCCGGCTCGTCGAAGAGGACGATGTGCAGCTTCCCAGACTTTATATTCACTGGCCAAGCGCCCCGGGGAACACCCGCGAAGATGCGCTGCTCGACGTGTTCACCGACATCCTGAGCGCGGGGAAAAATTCGCGGCTTTACAAGTCGATGGTCTATGATCGTCAAATCGCGCAGTCGGTTTCGGCCTACCAGATCGGCTCGGAAATCGACGGGTACGCCGGGATCCAGATCACGCCGAAGCCCGGATTCCCGCTGGGAGAAATGGAGTCCGTCATGAGCGCGCTTCTGGATGACGCGCTTTCGCATGATCCGACGGAGCGCGAAATCCAGACCGCGCTTAATAACAAGGAGGCATCGCTCGTCGGACGATTGTCGACCGTTCTCGGAAAAGCCAACGGCCTTGCGACGGCGCATACGCTCTCCGGCGATGCCAACACGTTCAACAGGGAATTCGACCGGTTCTCCGATATTACTCCGCAGGAACTGAGGATCGCCTCCAGCAAAGTGTTCGGGGGAAGAAAAGTCGTTCTTAGCATCGTGCCGCGAGGCAAAACCGATCTTGCCGCGGGGAAGTAGTCTTCACCAAGAGGCTCTCATGAGCGCAGCAGGGACATCAGGGACGGCGAACAGTTCAACGCTTGACCGGACACGGCTTCCCCCGGTCCTCCCTCCCCCCGATATCGCATTGCCCGCTATCCACAAGGAAGTCCTGTCGAACGGCCTTGCCGTCTGGTTTGTCGAAGAGCACGCGTTGCCGCATCTCGCGCTGAACCTTGTCATCAATGCCGGCACTGACCATGATCCGGCCGATGTGCCGGGGTTGGCGGCATTCACAGCGGAAATGATGGACGCCGGGACTTCAACAATGCCGGCGCTCATGATCGCAGACCGCCTTGACTTCATCGGCGCCGCGATTTCGATCCACGCCGCGCTCGACGCGACTTCCGCCGCCATGTACACGTTGACAAAACATCTTGGCGAAGCGCTCGCGGTCTATGGAGAGATTCTTTCGTCCCCCTCGTTCCCTGCAGAGGAGATCGAGCGGGTCCGCAGTCAGCGGCTCACATCGCTGCTCCAACAACGCGACCGGCCTGCCTACGTCGCGAATGTTGCATTCAACAGGATCCTCTTCGGCGATCATCCTTATGGATCGGATCCCACGGGCACGGAAGCGTCGCTGGCAACGTTGTCGCGTGCCTCCATTCAACGATTCTACGAGACCCATCTTTGCCCCAATAACAGCACATTGATCGTCGTCGGCGATGCCCGGCCTGGGGATTTGAAGGATCAATTCGACGCCATTTTCCGTCACTGGAAACCGTCAGCAGAAGAATCCCAACCCATTGGTCACGTCCCCGGACCTCCGCCACGCAAGGTCTACCTCATCGACAAACCCGGCGCCCCGCAGTCGGAAGTACGAATCGGCTGTCCCTCCTTGCCACGCAACACGCCGGATTTTTTCCCTGTCGTCGTCATGAACAGGATCCTGGGAGGACAGTTTTCGAGCCGGATCAACATGAACCTTCGCGAGCGCCACGGCTATACCTACGGGGCTGGGTCGGCGTTTCGTTTTGCGAAACGGGAAGGGCCGTTCGTTGCCACGGGGGGATTCGTTTCGGATAAGACGGACCGGGCTATCGCCGAACTGCTGGCGGAGATCGACGCGATGCATGCCAACGGTATCACGGAAGAGGAGCTCGTGTTCTCAAAAAAAGGGATCAGCGGATCGTTTGCCCTGAATTTCGAGACGCCGCTTCAGATCGCCAACGCCCTCCAGAATATCGTTCTTTACGGGCTGCCGGATGACTACTACCACCACTATGTGAAGAACGTGCAGGATGTTTCGCTCGACGATGTGCGACGTGCCGCGGAACAGTATCTGGATTCATCGACAATGTCGATTCTCGTCGTCGGAGACGTCAAGAGCATTCGATCCGGGATCGAGGCCCTCAATCTTGGCGAAGTGGTGGTCCTACAGGGGGGGTGAACCTGCTTACTGCTTACTGCCGACTCTTAGCTTACCAATGATCGCATCTCCCATCTCTTTCGTTCCCACCGGTTTTGCCCGATTAAGGTCAGCCGTCACTGCTTTCCCCTCCTTGAGCACTTCCGCCACGGCTCTTTCGATCCTGTCGGCCGCATCGCCTTCTTTCAGGTGACGGAGCATCATGACGCCGGCGAGTACGATCGCAGTCGGATTCGCCAGGTTCTTTCCCGCGATGTCGGGGGCGCTTCCGTGGACTGCTTCGAAGATTGCAGCATTGTAGCCGATATTCGCCCCGGGCGCGAGTCCCAGTCCACCGACCAGACCGGAGGCAAGATCAGAAAGAATGTCTCCGAACAGGTTCGTTGTGACGATCACATCGAATTGGTTCGGATTGATGACCATCTGCATTGCCATGTTGTCGACGATCTTGTCTTCCGTCGCAATTTCGGGATACTCCGATCCGACAGTTCGGGACACTTCGAGGAAAAGACCCCCCGTATATTTGAGGATATTCGCCTTGTGGACGGTCGTGACCTTCTTCCGGCCATGGGAGCGTGCGTACTCGTAGGCATACCGGATAATACGGTCTGACCCTGAACGCGTTACCACCCCGATCGTCTCGGCCGCGCTCCGCTGCGGGTCGATATAGTGTTCAATGCCGGCGTAGAACTCCTCCGTATTCTCACGAACGATGATCAAGTCGATATTCTCGTACCGGGATTGGACCCCTTCGAACGATCGCGCCGGTCGAAGATTCGAGTAGAGATCGAACTCCTTGCGCAACGCAACATTGACGCTCCTGAAACCGGATCCGACCGGCGTCGTCAGGGGGCCCTTCAGCGCGACCCGGGTCGATGATATGGCGTCCAGAACCGACTGCGGCAGGGGATCCTTGTACTTGTCGATCGCCGCCATTCCGGCAACAACAGGGATCCACTCAATTTTCACGCCGGAAGCTTCGATCACGCGAACCGCAACTTCACTGATGCTTGGGCCGATGCCATCACCGGGAATCAAAACGACTGTATGCATAGGGGAGAATCTGATAAGGGTTGGGAAATGAAGACTGGAATGTGAACAGACCCAACATATCGAATCATCAGGTGGGATTCAACCGCCAGGATCACAGCTCGAAGGCCTCGCATTCAGAAATCCGATCAGCCATGAGGCCAAGGAACAACTTCAAAGAAGCCGACTAAATATATTGTCTACCAGATGATAGCGGGGACGCATCATTCTATTTCCTGCTATCAGGCGGCGATTCTGCAGTGAGTGTCTTGAGAAGTTCCACCTGTTCGGGATTTCCCAGATCGATCTCATACGAATCGGTGACATCGTTGCCCCCGACGACAAGTCCGATGATGGATCCCCCCAGGACGCCCAGCAGGAGCCCACCCCACATATCGAACCCCCTCTCGAGAGCAACGCTCGTCGATCACCGGTCGAGCTCCTGGCAGCATCTGCCCCAATGATCGCTCCGATCACCCCTCCGGCTGCGGCACCGATTCCGGCACCTTCGACAACGTGCGAGTGACCGAGGAGGGTGGTTTTGGAGATTCGTGAAAACAGTACATCCGTTGTATCGGACGAGACTCTCCACGATTTGACCGGGTATTCCTTCCGGGTATTCGTGACCTGAATGCTCGAATCCTTCACTGCAATGATATCGGCAATTACCTCTGAGGAATCGCGAAAAACTATGGCAGCGTGCCTTCCCTCTGCAAGCCCAACAGTGGCGAGAACTCCAGGGAGGAGAAGAAAACCCGCTGCTCTGAATCTCACGCGTGCAATCATAGTCTCCCTCCAGAATTGTAAACTAACATTCGCAAAACGAGAGTCAACCACGACAATGGCAGGAATGCGCGGTTCGCTCTTGCGTGTTTCTTCCTCTCTTGTTACTTTCTGACACGTTTTTTCCCGACCACTCCTCCAGAATCGTCTGCAGGGAGTACGCGTATGGAGCACAGCCCGCAGACCACTTCATCGGCTCGCCGGCCCATTGTCTACGTTTCGCTGGAGCATGAGGGTGCCCCTGCGACGGTGCTGCGCTTCGACAAACCGTTCAGCATCGGGAGCGACCCTGTCAGCGATGTCGCGATCGAGACTCCGAACGTGAGTCCCCATCATGCCCAGGTGGTCATCGAGGACAACTGCTGGTGGATTCGCTCGGTCGAGGGTTCCAAGGGACTCTCTCTGGATGGAAAAACGATCGATGCCGTTCCGCTGGCAACGGGCGTTTCGCTCCGTCTGGGGCCCGAAGGTCCGGCACTCACCTTCCGGATTGAAATGGCGGCAGTGAACGACCACGAACGTCGCCGCGGGCTCCATCTCCCGAATCCCATTCGTGAGGTGATACGCGCTTCCACACGGATCATTTCGATCGAGGAGCATAAAGAACTCGTTCGGAAATTCATCGAACGGGCAGGCAAGTACGAACGGAAGCGTTACCAGCGTTACGTCGGCGCGCTCATTGTGCTGGGCCTCCTCGGCTTCGCGTACGCATATTACAAGCACACCCAGTACGAAAAGCTCGAAACCAGGGCGCGAGACGTATTCTACCAGATGAAGGAGCTTGAACTCAGCTTCCGGAACCTCGAGCGCACGGTCCTCGCCACCGGGGATACCACGGCGAGAGCGGAGATGCAGCAGTACTGGCTCAAGCTAACGTCACTGAACCGTAACTACGATCAGTACGTCGATGAGCTCGGGATTTACAAGGGCACGTCTGATGAGAAGAGACTCACCATACTTCGCGTTGCACGCGTTTTTGGCGAATGCGAGCTCGACATGCCCGACGGCTTTGTGGATGAAGTCGAACACTATATTAAGGAGTGGAAGCGTTCGGACAGGCTCGTAAGTTCGATCGAACGGGCGCACGAACTGGGATACGATCGCCTCATCACCCAAAGCATGCTCGACCAGCACTTGCCGCCGCAGTTCTTTTACCTTGCGCTTCAGGAAAGCGGTTTCGATACGGCGCTGTGCGGTCCGCCGACACGATACGGCATCGCCAAAGGGATGTGGCAGTTCATTCCGACCACCGCGCTGCACTACGGGCTGAGAACGGGTCCCCTGGTGCAGATCGCCCGGACGGATCCACGCGACGAGCGACACCTCGCGGAAAAGTCGACCATTGCCGCGGCGGAATACATCCGCGACATTTATGACACGGAAGCACAGGCATCCGGTTTGCTTGTCCTCGCCTCGTACAACTGGGGACCGAATGCCGTGCGAGGTCTCATTCGCGAACTTCCGGAAAACCCCCGCCAGCGCAATTTCTGGTCTCTGCTCCAGGCTTACCACGACAAGATCCCCCACCAGACGTACGACTACGTCTATTACATCTTCTCTGCTGCCGTCATCGGCGAAAATCCACATCTATTCGGGTTTTCATTCGACAAACTGGAGGCTGCCGGGGCGATGTAGGAACCAGGCGGAGCCCGGGATGTGTCTTCACCGAATCAGCATCATGGCTTTTGTCGCTGCGAGGTGACCGGCAGTGAGGCGGCACAGATACACCCCGCTTGCGAGGCCTGTTGCGTTGAACTCGAACGAGTACCTCCCTGCAGGATAACGGCCGGTTGCCAGCGTTGCGACTCTTCGACCCAGGACGTCATACACCACAAGACTGACATCACTGGTCACTGTCCACCGTCCACTAATCACTGTTGTCGGATTAAACGGGTTGGGAAAGTTCTGTGAGAGAGAGAACTCGCGGGGTGGCCGATCCCCCGAAGGTACCGCGGTTCCAATAAGTGTCGGCGTCCAATGTGCCAGGCAGTAGGCGAGTTTGGTGCCCGCCTGGAAGAATTCTCCCCCGGCGAACACATCGTTGGCACTCGCCGTGAGCGCATTCACCTGAAAACCTGCGATCCCGCTCCCGAGATTGTACCACGTGCTGGTCGACGTGTCCCACCTACCGATATTGTTCAATGCGAGGATCCCCGAATTTGTCACGACCCCTCCCGCGTAGAGCGAGCTCCCTGTGGCAGCAAGAGTCATGACCGTACCAACCAGCCCTCCACCAAGCGAGGCGAACGACGAGCCATCCCATCGCGCCACCCCCACGACAGGATTCCCATTCCCTGTCTGTGTGAATTGGCCACCGGCATACAGGTACTGCCCGTTCGTCTCCAGCGCGAACACATTGTCGTTGAGACCCGGTCCGGACGCAGAGCCCAGCGAATACCAGGCAGTTCCGTTCCAGCGTGCCAGGTGATTCGCAACAACGCCGCCGGCATGAACGAACGTCCCGCCTGCGATCAGCTCATTGCGGTACACTTTCAACGCATTGACCGTTCCGTCCACTCCGTTTCCGAGGGAATGCCAGTGGACTCCATCCCAGAGCCCGATGTTCGACGCGGCGATCCCCCCTGATCCTCCCACGGTATCGAACGTTCCTCCCACATAGACGGACGAACCGGCGAATGTGATTGCCGTTACGGTCGGAACGATGCCGCCCGTTACTCCGTCATTCGGGCTCGTGCCGAGCGGCGCCCATGCACTTCCGTTCCAGCGTGCGATGCCATGCACTGGATGGCCCCCTGCAACCGTAAAGTTCCCGCCCACATACAGATCGCCCGCGGGACTTATTCCTATCGTCTCGACGGGGCCGTTGACTCCGTTGTCGGTTCCGGTCCCGAGCGGAGTCCAGGTATTGGATTCGGGGGTGTACCGCACGATATTGTTCGCCTGTACGGGACCCGCAAGAGAGAAATACCCCCCGACGTACAGATCGCTCCCTGCAGTGCTCACGGTTATCACGAACGGATAGTTGACACTATTCAGCGAAGTCGCCCCGAGAGGAGCCCAGCCGCTGCCATCCCACGTGGCCACATTGCTTGCCGGAACCTCGGTCACATTTGTGATCGCTCCCAGAACTCCAGCCACATACAGGAGATTGCGGTCGAAGAGGAGCGCGTCGACAAGACGCGGAGTCTGAATCCCTTTGTTCAATGCGGACCACTTCCCCGTCGCGGTGTCCCAGCACGCAATGCCGGCGACGCGAATCGCCCCACAGGTGTCAAGAGATCCGCCCGCATACAGCGAGTCACCGTTTGCTGCAAATGCTCGGACAGCGCCGTGACGAAATCCTGTTCCCACAGCGGACCATGCACTGCCGTTCCAGCGCAAGATCCCGGCTGCTGTGTCTGCGCCGCGGCCGCGCGTGGTGAATGTCCCGCCGACATACAACGATGACCCGAGAACGGTCATTGCGAGAACGTCATCATCGACGCCTTCCGCAGGATACGAACCGAGGGTTGACCACGTGCGACCATCCCAGCGGACGATGTGGTTGAAGTAAGGCGGAGAATCGGATTGGAATGCACCGCCGACATAGAGGACGGAATCCCAGACTGCCATGGATTCGACTACGTTATTCAGCGGAGAAGAGAGGGACGACCAGGCTGTCCCGTCCCACCGGGCCACGTAGTCGGCTTGAATCCCGTTTCCGACAACAGTGAAACTCCCCCCCACATACAGGACCGAGTCGCTCACTGCGAGGCAATTGACTTTTCCCCCACCGGTGATTCCGTCATTGGGAGGCGTTCCAACCGAAAGCCACATCGTCCCATTCCATGCCGCGATATTATTGACCGGCGTTGTACCCGCGGCCGTGAAGGATCCTCCGGCATACAGGAGCGAGTCTCGGACGGCGAGCGCATAAACGGTGCCGTTCATCCCGCCGCCAACATCGAACCAGGATTTGCTCACGGTATTCCATCGGATGATTCCCCGGGAAGCAATCCGTGACGCACCCCAAAACGAGCCGCCGAAGTAGATGTCCGTTCCCATCCGAGCAACGGCAAAGACAATCCCTCCGTCGATCCCGGGAGGACCGAGAAACCGCGCGTCCCAATGCACATCGGCCGTATCGCTCTGAACGGATTCAGAGCGTTGCCGCCATGCGTCGTTCCCGTGTGGGAACGAAGGCACCACTCCCTCTTGTGCAATGGCGGCGGGTTGACCGGCAGGCGAGAAGCAATACATCGCGGCAACGACCGCGAGTCGTAGAATCGGCAGGCGAACCATCCCCTGTTCCGTCCCCCCTGGGAGAATGATTGGCGCATTTCCGGTACGATACCAGGCGGACCCCAGAATCGCGCCGCGCATCGCACAGGAGTGGGAATCGCTAACTCCGTCGGAAATGTCGAAATGGTGAGTCAGGCAAGGTGGGAATGACCGAAGCCCTGGGTAACGATCCGGCGGATATCCTCTGTTTTCAGGATCCCAAATCGTAAACAGCGTTATGCTCGATCGGGTTCCTCGCACCCGCTGGTCAGGGTGAACCAGCGGGCCGGGCGCTGCAGCAATCAAAACTTTTCGTTGCTTCCGCCGATGCTGTACTTGCCTCCCCCGAGGAAAAAAATCGCGAGGCCTGTGAACAAATAGAAGGCCGGCAATTCGACCGCCCACCCCCCCGCGGAGCCGAGCGCAAAGATCTGATGGCGGTGAGCAATGAACAATGCAAACACCATGTCTGCCACGACCAACAGTGCGCCGATACGCGTATGATAGCCGAGGATGAGAAGGATCGGTCCGATGATCTCACCGAGATACACCCCGTACTTCACGAATTCCGGGAGCCCAGCGGCTGCCGCTGCAGGCCCCAGCCAATCAATACCGTGGGCGATCTTCGAAATGCCATGGAGGACCATCATGCCTCCGACTGCGAGGCGCAAAATCAATTTTGCGGCATCATTCGACATGGATCCCATGTGTGTCGATTCCTTTCGTGTTGTGAACCAGCGAGAATCTGTGTTACACTTTGGACATTCTCGCAGCGTGCGCTTCCGCTCTCGCTCACATCTGTCAGGAGCGAGATATCCTCAAATTTGAAACGCCTGGATGCGCCGAATTGTTCCGTTTCGGAGCGCAGATTAGCTGCATGTGCAACCTTCGCATCGTATCGCGCTCTCGTAAAAAAGCAGAACGGATTCAGGAGTCCGGAAATTCTCTCCCATTTCTCCATCTTTCCGAATTGAAAATCCTAACAACTTTCGACTTCTCTCATTGTTTGAAGTCGCAAACCGTTCTGCTACGACGAAGACTCCCTTCCTCACATCACGAAAGAGAGGCCGATCTTTCAAGAAGCTTTACCATATCAGCACTGTTCTCATGGCTTGGCCATTTATCAACGAGAAACAACTCCACTGGATTCAAATCGATGCTCTTGCCCAGATACACTCTGCCTGACTTCTTAGCCAGTTGGTTATTGGTGAATCGGTGAAGGAATGCGAAAGAAGGAAGTGCAGGTGATTTGAGGATGGATCACTTATTGCATCTTAGCTGGGTTCACGATGGGAAGACACAGGTCGCATCTTCCGGGCATTGGGCGTTTGAAAGTTCTTCAAAGATCTTCTCACGCTCTCCACATTCGCTGAAGATCCGTGCATCCTGGATCCTGAATGACATTTAGGAACTGAGGGAAAAGGCAACGCACACGCCATGAAATTTCATATGCGAATCACGCTCCTGGGTTGTTCCCTCATCCTCATTCTCTTCCAATTCGCTGTATACGCTCCGGCACTGAATAACGCCTTCGTGCATTATGATGATAATACGTATGTATACGAGAATGAAAATGTCAAGACGTTCGACGTCGTCGCAGTGGCAGGGATGTTCGCGCGGCCGTTCTTCCGTTCATATACCCCATTAGCTCTCCTTTCACATTCTATTGACTATGCGCTCTGGAAAGAGAATCCGTGGGGTCACCATTTCACGAGTCTTCTACTCCATAGCGTGAATGTCGTTCTCATGTTTCTCCTCAGCGCGGTCATACTCTCCAGGGTGGGGAGAAGAGAGAAGAGGACCGACGCCCCCGGATTGTTCTCAAACCTGACCGCGGACACGATCGCCGGAGCGTTCATCGCAGCGATGCTCTACTCGGTCCATCCCATGCGCGTCGAATCTGTGGCCTGGGTGTCGGACAGAAAGGATTTGTTGCTCGCGCTATTCCTTCTTCCCGCCGTGCTCGCGTACCTTCGGTACGACGATCTTCGAGGAACTCGCGCCGCGGTAAAATGGTTCATAGCGGCGCTGGTATTCAATGTCCTGGCCCTTTTGTCGAAGTCTATTGCCACAGTGACGCCTCTGCTGTTTCTTTCGCTTGACGCATTCCTGTTGCACCGCAGTGCAAGAAGGGAAGCCTGGAAGCAACTCATTCTTGAGAAGACGCCCTTCCTTCTTTTGAGCGCAGGCTTTGGCGTGCTCGCCATGTGGGCGGCGCGTGGAAGTCTGACGAGTGACATTGTCGTTCGCATGACGACAGTGGAACGGGCTCTTCTTCCTGTGTATTCGCCCGCTTTCTACATCGAAAAGATCCTGCTGCCACTCCGGCTTACGCCGATCTATGGCGCGCCGAGCACCCCGTGGATGGTGTTAGGGGCATTTCTGACTCTTCTTATCATTGCCGCGATTCTGTGGCAAGCGAGGAAGGGATATGTCGGCTGGCTCCTCGCCCTATGCGGCTTTGCCCTCCCCCTTCTTCCCGTCAGCGCCGGACTGTCCGCCGGCATTCAACCGTGGGCGGACCGCTATTCCTATGTTCCTTCCATCGCATTGTTCATGCTTGTCGGCGCTGGATTCTCCGTCCTCTGGCGACGATGGACGTTCCGTTTGCGGGGTGCAACAATCATCATTGCTACAAGTGCGGCCACGATCTTTGGATTCATGGATAGACAGCAAATTGGCATTTGGAAGGATTCGGAGACCATGTGGCGGACGGTTGTGCGCGAGGCGCCGGCCATTCCGAACGGTTACGACAACCTCGGCGTGGCCCTTGCCGACAAGGGGGATTTCGACGCGGCATTGGAGATGTACCGAACCGCGATACGGCTGCAGCCGAACTACGCCGATCCGTACTATAACGCAGGCGTGATATTTCAGGCAAGGGGCATGCGCGACTCAGCGATCTTCTGTTATCACCGGGCGATCCTCCTGGACACCTCATGCGTTGACGCGTACATCAACCTCGGCAACGTCCTCACTGACGGTGGGAACCTGGAGGAAGGCGCTGCCCTCTACGAGCGGGCGATCACACTCGATGCGGACAACGCAGATGCCTACTACAATCTGGGGTGCACCGTGTATCGCATCGGGAATCGGGAGAAGGCGTTGGCGTCTTTCAAGAAAGCCATCCTCTTCTCGCCGAAATATGCCAGCGCCTACAACAACATGGGAGTTATTTTTCTCGAAGAGAACAATATCGAGTCCGCTCTCGAGAGCTTTGTCCGCGCGGCCCGTTTGGGATCAACGGAAGCCCGCCAAAGACTCTCAAAGGCCGGGTACTCCTGGAAATAATCATTCGGGAGTTGAGATCGCTGAGTGCTTTGCCTAATCTTCCATCCTCCACTAGTCTTCAACCGGAAATCGGATACAGGCTTCTGTCCGGCGTGCGATATTGTATCGCTTCACTTACATGCTCCGGTTTGATCTGCTCCACCCCGGCAAGATCGGCAATGCTCCTCGCCACCTTCAGGATCCGATCATATGCCCGGGCCGAGCGGCCGAGCTTCGTGATCGCCATCTACAATGCTCTTGACTCGTTTCTCTCGCTTGCAGAATTCCCCGCATTTCCGCAAATGTAGGACGGCCCGCCCAAAAGCCGGCGGGTAGACTCGCCAGAGCCGTCCAATTCGAAATTCCGAATTGGTCGGGTCAGCGACCCGACCTACATCTATGCTGTAATCGGATACAGGCTCCTGTCCAGCGTCCGGTATTGTATTGCCTCGCTCACGTGCTCCGGCCTGATTTGCTCCACGCCCGCAAGATCGGCGATGCTCCGCGATACCTTGAGGATCCGATCGTACGCTCTTGCCGAGAGCCCGAGCTTCGTGATGGCCATCTTCAGTAATTCCTCTCCGGCATCATCCACCCGACAGAACTCCCGGATCTCCCGCGATTGCATGCCGGCGTTGGCGTAGATCCCCTTCTTATTCACGAAGCGTGCCCGTTGAATCTCTCGCGCCTTCATCACCCGGGCACGAACATCCTCCGATCGTTCCCCGGTCTCCTTCCTCGAGAGATCCCGATACCGAACTGCTGGAACTTCGACGTGCAGGTCAATACGGTCAAGGAGGGGTCCCGAAACTTTCGCAAGGTACTTCTGGATCATCATCTCGTTGCACGTGCATTGCTTCAGCGGATCGGTATAATGCCCGCACGGACACGGATTCATCGCGCAGACAAGCATGAAATTCGCCGGATAGTCAACCGACAGCTTCGACCTGCTGATCGTTACATGCCCATCCTCCAGTGGCTGACGCAAAACCTCGAGAACGTTTCTCGCGAACTCGGGAAGCTCGTCGAGAAACAGAATCCCGTGATGAGCAAGGGAGATCTCCCCCGGCCGCGGCGTCGTCCCTCCGCCTACCAACGCGGCATCGGAGATCGTATGATGAGGGGAGCGGTACGGCCGCGTTGCTACCAACGCGGATTCGGGTGGCAGGTAACCCGCGACAGAATGAATCTTGGTCGTCTCGAGCGCTTCCTCAAACGACATCTGCGGCAGAATCGATGGCAATCGCTTGGCCAGCATCGTTTTTCCCGACCCCGGCGGCCCGATCATGATGATGTTGTGCCCCCCGGCAGCCGCGACCTCAAGCGCCCGCTTCACATTCTCTTGCCCTTTGACATCGGCAAAATCGTGGACGAACTTCTGCTGCTTTGCGAAAAGTTCAGAGACGTCAACTTTGAGCGGGAGGCTCTCCGAATTGCCGCCGGTCAGGAAATCCACGGTTTCCTGCAACGTGTGCAGCGGATGGACGTCGATCCCTTCAACCATGGCTGCCTCGCGGCCGTTCTCCCTCGGCACAATCAACCCGCGGAGCTTCCGCCGTCGAACTTCCAGCGCAATCGGCAAAACCCCTCTCACCGGGCGCAAGGAGCCATCCAGCGCAAGCTCTCCGATGAGCGCATAGTCATCCAGCCGGGTCGAGATGATCTGCGCACTGCACGACAGGATTGCCACCGCTATCGGAAGATCAAAACCGCACCCTTCTTTTCGGATATCGGCCGGCGCGAGGTTAATGGTGATTTTTCGATAGGGAAATTTCCAGCCGCTGTTCCGAATTGCGGCACAGACGCGCTCGCGACTCTCCCGGATCGCGTTATCCGGCAACCCGACAACGGCAAAAGAAGGAACATTGGACTCGATGTTCGACTCGACATCGATCAGGTAGGCATTGACACCGTAAGTCGTGGCGCTCAGGACGCGTGAAAGCATGAAATCCTCCCGCAGCATGGTTGAACAGATGCGTGCGGGAGGATTCCGGCGGGAAACAATACATGATAACCACCGATCGAGAGAAAATCAATATTGCGATCGGTCACGAATGGAAAATGCCTCAACAGCGCCGGGCATCCCTACTTTCGCGAACGGTTCGATGCTGGGGATTCTCCCTGAAACTGGTTTCAACAGACTGAGGTAAGTCGCGATAGCGTAAAGGTCTTCCTCTGTTAAATGCGAGTAAATAGTCCAGGGCATCTGGTGGTCATTCAAAACACGACCATCCGGCAACTGCCCCGTTTTCAGAATCCGGACAATCTGATCACGCGACAAGCTTCCGAGGCCTGATGTCGTATCGGGCGTCAGATTATATGCGTATGCGGCCCCTTCATCTATTACCGTGATCCTGGCACCGCCGGCGAGGTAACGATCGAACTCAGGTGCCCCGCCCGGTCCGGCGGCAACATGACAGCCCGAACACCCTGCCGCTTTCACCAGATATTCACCCCGTCGGGCGATGAATCGATCCGACCCAACGGCAACCCTTTCGAGGTCCGGTCCTGCTTTCTCCTCCGGCTGAATGAACGCTGCCGCCGGAGCGAGCGTAAACGGGGGGATGAAATACAAAAAGAAGAAAAACCCTATAACCACCAGGCATGCAAGGAATAATCCAATCCATTTCAGAATTCGTTTCATGGTTTTGCCTCTTTCCGTGCTGCTCCCGGCGTCCCTGCATTTCCCCCATCGACATAGACAACAAGTTCTTCCCTGAGGAGCAGCATCTTGAATTTCTCGGTGAGGTAGGTGAAAAACCCTTCGGGTCCGGGACCGGGAATGCGGTTGCGTATTGCCGTGATCGTCCTGAGGTATGCAACGATCGCGTCGAGATCGGACGGGGCCAGTTCAGACAGGGACGTCCACGGCATCGGGAACGGAAGCATCCGCGAACCGTCCCTTCGAGTACCTTTCGTCAGGACAGCCTTGATCTGGTCGTCAGACCAACCCCCAAGCCCGGTAGCAGTATCGGAAGTCAGATTGTAGCTCACCACTGTCCCATACGGCCCGAGTGTCCATTTCTGCCCTCCTGCGAAGGTCATACCGGCAAAGTACTGCCCCTGAGAATCGATGGGTGAGTGGCAATGGGCACACCCGAAGCCGTTCACAAGATATTCTCCGCGCTTCACGGGATCGCTGCTGTCAGCAAAGCGTTCTTTGCGCATCAGTTCTTCCGCCTGGGCCGCATTCATCTCCCAGAGCGGCTTCCGCCCGAGGGAAACGACATAGTCCGCCAGGTCGCGCAGTTCTTTGTCCGACGCGGAACCGACATACGACGGCATCGGCGTACCATCGATCCCCGTTCTGAACCGAAGATACACGTCACTGGATTTTGCGCCGCCATGAAACCTCCATGGTTCCGTCAGGTTCGCGGCCCGGATCCGATTCCCGCTATCGTCTTCGAAATCCGTTGAGACGGCATTCGCCCCCTGACCGTCGCTCCCATGGCAGTCTCCGCACGCGAGCTTCACGTACACGGCTTTGCCGGCAGCGATACTCGAAGGGGTCACGTTCCATTGAGCGGGCACCGGGATGGGCTTTGGCTTCTCCGCGACGAACCTCGATGAGAACGCTTTGACGAAGCTGACAAGAGCGTCGAGGCTATCGCCATGGATAAATTTCCCCCAGGGAGGCATCCCGGTCCCCGGGAGTCCCAGGGTAATCGACCGTCGGATATCGTCATCCGTAGGGATCGATCCGGATTCGGTTGTCCGAATTTTATACGTCCCCGTCGTAAAGTCCCGCGGCTTCGGATTGAGGAAGAAAGCGTTCGCTCCATCCCCTCTCCCCGATTCGCCATGGCAAGGGGCGCATCGTTCTTCAAAGATCGTCTTCCCGAGACCGGCATTGTGCATATCCCGGTACTGTTTTTCGGCATGGGTCGCCCCCAGGAGCACGGCCGCAACGCACACACCGCCCACTATCGGAACGATTGGCGCATGCATTCGATTTCGCATTCGAATCCTCGAGGATGGAGTGAGGAGAGTTGAACGAGGTTACTCCGGAACCCGTTAGCAACGTTCGCGATCCGGTGAAGGTTCCCACGAAAGCGGGAAAACATATAGAATGTGCAGGAAGCGGAGAGAGTGATCGGGAGGGTAACCGCTAAGTCTCAGAATGCGTTTGGGTGATTATCGATGTATTCCCTCGCGTGGTGTACATATTTTACGAGAGCCACCGGGGGAAGCGCCAAAAAGATGCGGAACGATTCGGACGCATCGTGTTCATGACCAAGCCGCTCCTGGGCCAGCCCCTTGTTCAGCCAGGCGGTCTCGTTCATCGGGTCGAGTTTCGTGCACTTGTCCAACCAGGCAATCGATTCGCGGTAGTGGCCCATCACCCGAAGCGTGACGCCCAGGTTCATGTGCGCGGCACGGTGGTCGTTCACGAGATCGATTGCCCGCTCAAAGCAAGGGACAGATTCCGGGATCCGACCGATCTTTCGGAGGCAAACGCCCTTGTTGTTCCATGCATCGGCATTCGACGGGTCCTGTTCAAGAGAACGGTCGTACTGCACAACCGCCGCTTCATAATCCCCCAGGTTGGCAAGACTATACCCCCGGTTATAGAGTTCCCATGCTTCGGCATTCTTTACGATCGCCGGTGGTTCAACTTTCCCTGACCGGGCCTTCAGCAACGCCTCCAGGTCGACCCGCAACTCTCGAAACACTTGATATCGGCCGCTCGGCTCTTTTGCAAGGCAGCGTTTGATGATGGGGAAAAGGGGGGAAGCGAGATGGGGGATCTGACCGTGGGCATGCACGTCGTGCATTGCGGACCAGTACTTCGCCCGGTCCACCGGGTCGGCGTTGCCAATGGGGAAAAACGGCAACCGTCCCCGTGCCGCCATCTGGAACAAAATAACGCCGAGACTGTAGATGTCGCTTCGCTCGTCACATCGCGGGGCATTCAGAAACTGCTCCGGGGACATATAGAACGGCGTCCCGAAGCCGACCTGTTCGACGATTTTGGGCCGCCCCTTGTTGTCTGCATCCCGGGCGGCATCGATGACTTCTGCGAAGCCAAAGTCAGTCACTTTCGCCACACGGTTTCCGTCGATCAGGATGTTCGCCGGCTTGATGTCCCGATGGCAGCGGACACCGTGACTGCGCGCAAACTCCATCCCGTGACACACCTGGACCGTCCAGCGGATCGACTGTTCGAGGTCGGGCGGCGTGGAACTCAGATATCCGTCGAGCGAAGAAAACCCGTCGTTGTTTTTCGGAAGGAACTCCATCCCGATGCAGAGACGTCCCTCAAGCTCGGTGATGAAATCTGCGCGGACGATGTTGGGGTGAGGCTCAAGGGAGATCCAGACCCACGCTTCTTTGCGGAACAACTGCCTTGTGTCGGGGTCTTTCGCAATATCGTCGCGGAGGGTTTTGAGCGCATACGTCTTGTGGTCATAGCCGTCCACGATTTCGTAGACGACACTGTAGCCACCCTTTCCCACCACGTTTCTGACGAGATACCGTCCGGCAATGAGGGAGCCCGGCGTAAAAGCGAGTTGTTCGGAACCGACGGTGACCCGGATGGGGTTCGCGAGACCGCGTCGCGGACGGTGGCGGAACAGAGCGAGAAGGGGGTGACCGATGGAGGAAAGGAGGCTCATGGCGCGATAACGGAAACGCAATCAGTACCGGACTTCTTCGAGAAACAATCCGTGCGGTGGGGCCGCCATGCCGGCCCGCCGACGATCGCACGATTTCAGAATCTCTGAAAATTCGGCGACGGGGGTGAAGCCACGCCCGACATCGACCATGGTCCCGACCAATCCGCGCACCATGCCGTAGGAAAATCGATCCGCGCGAATCTGGTAGACAAGCGTCGACGGTGTTTCCTGCCAGAACGATTCGCTCACGGTGCATCGATACGTTTTCGTCGCTTCGTCGTACTTGGAGAACGACGTAAAGTCGTGGTCTCCCACGATCATCGCGGCCACTTCATTCAACGCCGCAACGCGCAGGGGGTAGCGCACATGCCAGTGGTAGAAGCGTCCGATGGCGGTGGGTCGAAGCGTAATGTAATACCGGTACATCCTGTCCCTGGCATCGAAGCGCGCGTGAAATTTTTCCTCCACCTCTTCAACGGAGCAGACGTAGATGTCCTCCGGAAGGAGGCCATTGAGGCTGCTCATGATTTCGCCGGACCGCATCGTCGAGTTCGTCTGGAATCCCGCGGCCATTCCGCGGGCGTGCACGCCTGCGTCCGTCCTCCCCGACCCGATAATGGAGATCGGCTCCTGGAGCACCTGCACGAGGACTTTCGTGATCTCTTCCTGGACGCTCCTTCCGTTCGGCTGTGTCTGCCAGCCGACGAAATTCGTCCCGTCGAACTCGATAACCAGTTTGAAGCAGTGCATGGCGCGCCCTGGTCAGAATGATCGAATCACGGTGACGGTGACACCCTGGGGATTGGACCACCCTCCCTGGACCGATGCTTCAAACCTCAGGTCTCCCAGAATGCCGGCCAGTTCTTTATTGTGCGAGATCGCGAGGCGTGCGGCGTTGATGGCGCTCGCGATGTGATTGGCGAGAATGGCGCCGATGACGAATTTCCGGTTGTTGAAAACATTGTCGGCCCGTACCCGTTGATCGCGGAACGCCATTCTGTTTGCATCGGTGTCCCAGGACCAATTGTAGCCCGCGGCAGGATCGTACACCAGATCCGGAGTCCGATCGCGCATCTTCTTTGCATTGTAGTCGGCCAGTGTCAGAAAATTCCCGACATCCACATAGAACTGGTCACTCTTGCCTGTCGCGAGGACGCCAGCGTGCGCCGACGCAAAAGCGCGCCCGTCATCCTGCAGAGCGTTTGCCCGGATGTCGAACACCGCGTACGTCAGCCACAGAAGTCCCTCCGCGCCGAGGAAATATTTCCCGCTCGAGAACCCTCCGGCATACAATTCTCCCAGGCCGGGGACGGCCAGCGAATACAACGCAGCCAATCCGACCGATTTCCGGGATTCTGCAATGACGGGAGATTGCTCCTGATCCATCGATGGTTTCATCGAGGACAAAAGATCGAGAGAGCGAAACGATTCGGACGAAAGAAGAAGAGTGGATTTCTCTGCCGAGAGAGTTGGGTCGACCTGCAACCGGTCGTCTCTCCCCTGCGAACGGCCGGAGGACGCGACAAGAACGAACAGAACGAGGAGGAGGGGCCTGGACAACATTGTCAATCCTTTAGGGTGTGCGGATCACTGCGTTGGCGCGTAAAACGAGGGACCAAGATCCAGGCTATGCACTCCTCGAAATCTGATTCAATGATGAGAGGACATGAGACCAGTAGCCGTCGAAGACCATGACACGCGCGCCCCCCAGCTTTTCTTCCAACGCCGGAACCGTCATGTCATCGAGAAACACACTGTCAGCATTGAGAATGTCCGGCGGAAGAAGAAGAAGATCTCCCGGTTCCCTCTGCTGCATAGCCGAATATACGCATTTGCCCGACAGAAGTCCAGCCACCGTAACGCTCCTCCCGAACAAGGTGTTCGGCGCAACAACCACTTCAACAGTCAGTTTGCGGATGCGCGAAAGCAGCGGAACAATTTCCGTGGCGATCATCGGCGACGCAAGTTCGCCCGTCATGAGGACGAGCTTTCGCGATGCCCGGAGCGAGGCGGGAAAACGCCGTGCCTGACTCCGCGACCGGGTCACAAAATTCCGTATCATCCCCACGCCGTTTTCAAGCTGGCCGAAACCGTCATACCAGCCTGCGGGAGGAACGCCCTTCCCGGCGACGACATAGAATTCGTCAGAGGCGTACACGAAGGAGCGGCCGAGATCTTCCCGAAACTCTTTCTGCCACTCCTGCACTCGTTCCAGCAAGGCCTGGGCATACGGCTGGTCGACGCGCCCCAGTTGCGCAAGGCCAAACCGGTGGTCCGTGAGCCCGACCGGAACGATCGCAAGCGACCGGACGTGTTTCTTGAATCGGGCGAGATCCTCGACGGTCTTCTGCAGGACGTCGCCGTCGTTGTAGCCGGGACACAGGACGATTTGCGTATGCATGTCGATCCCGTTGTCGTGGAGAAAGGCGATCTTGTCAAGTATGTGATCGTCCTTCTTGAGACCCATCAAGTCTCGCCGGACGGCGGGATCCGTGGCGTGGACAGAAATGTATTGCGGGGCCAGGCGCTGCTCCACGATGCGCTGGAGAATGGCCGGTCCGGCATTCGTCATGGTCGTGTAATTTCCGTACATGAATGACAGCCGGTAGTCACCATCCCGGAAGTAGAGCTGGTTCCGGAGCCCCTTCGGATTCTGGTCCACGAAACAAAAGATGCAATCGTTCCCGCACGAGAGAATCCTCATCTCCTCGAAATCCATCCCGATCCGTTCGCCGTCGTTCTTTTCGATATCGAACAGGATCACTTCCCCTTCGCGCGCCACTTTCAACGTGATAGTTTCATCGCCTTCATGAAAACGCACATCGAGATGGTCACGCACGCGCTTCCCGTTGATCTCGAGAAGTTCGTCCCCAGGGTGCAGCCCCAGCTCTTCCGCGATGCTTCGGGGTTCAACGGCAATGATCTTCATGGTTCGCTCACCATAGAGCCGATACAATATCCGCCCATCACCCGATCGATGCGGGCCTCGACAACCTGATTCTCTGATGTCCCCGTCGAGGGGACCCCCACACGGCAGTAGTTCTCCGTGAAGCCGAAACGGAGCCCCTCATCTTCCTCCGATTCGAGAAGGACCGACATCTGCTTGCCCAACTGCCGTTCGAGAAACTCCCGCCTTTTTCTTTCTCCCAGGGTGCGCAGGAGCGCATTGCGGCGGGACCGCGTCGATGGCGCGACACTTCCTGACAGGGCGGTCGCGGGCGTGCCGGGGCGTTCCGAATACGTAAAGACATGGAGATAAGTCATCGGGAGATCGGCAAGAAACGTCTGCGTTTCTGTAAAAAGCTCGTCGGTTTCACCGGGGAAACCCACGATCACGTCGGCGCCAATCCCGCAATCGGGGATACGTCGATGGATCTTCTCGATAAGCGACGCATAGAATCCACTCCGATATCTCCGGCGCATCCCGCCAAGAATGGCATCCGATCCACTTTGAAGTGGGAGATGTAAGTGCTTGCAAATAATGGAGTTCGATGCAATCAGATCGAGGATAGTATCTGTGACAAGGTTCGGTTCGATCGAGCTAATACGGATACGCCGGAGACCGTCAACCTCCACAAGACTGCCGAGGAGCTCGTCGAGGGATGATCCGGAAGCCCGGCCGTAGTCTCCGACATTCACACCGGTGAGGACGATTTCTTTGTATCCCGCTTCGACGAGCCGCCGCGCGCCGAGAACCGCCTCGCCGATCGACTGACTCCTGCTTCCCCCCCGGGCCTTCGGGATCGTGCAGAACGAACAGGAGTAGTCGCAGCCATCCTGCACCTTCAAAAATGCCCTCGTTCGGCCTCCCGCCTCGGTCGTCCTTGCCGGAGAAAAGGTCTGCGGGACGTCAAGCGACGATACATGAACGGCGGCGCACGAAAGTTTCCGGATGTCGCCGGCGAGCGTCAGGAGATCGAATTTTTCCCTTGTTCCTGCGACGAGATCGACGCCGTCAATGCCTGCGACGTCATCCGGGGCAAGCTGAGCATAGCACCCCGTCACGATCACGTAGGAATCCGGCGCGGCTCGCAGGGCGCGGCGGATCATCTGGCGGCATTCCTGGTCTGCCTTCTCCGTGACACTGCAGGTATTGATGACATTGACGTCCGCAGGCTCACCGAACGGCACAACAGCATACCCCCGATCGAGGAATTGCTTCCCGATCGTCGAGGTCTCGGCATAGTTCAGTTTGCAGCCGAGGGTATGAAGAGCAACTCGCGGCATAAAAAAATCCCCATGGACAATCGTCAATTGACAATCACATGCTTGATCCTTTTGAAAATAGAAAGAGCTGCCCCAAAGCATCGAGGGGCAGCTCTTTTGCATCATGGGTTCACGGATTACGTCTCCCTCTCAGGCGTCCCTTTCTTCCTCCGAAGCGTACAGCGTTAGTTCTCCGTCGGAATGGATGTATCGCCTTCGGGGGTCTGGCCGGTGATCGTCGCAGTTTCACCCAGTGTCTGAACCTGCAGCTTGTGCGCGGCCATGTAGTCCTGAACGATTTTTGACTCTTTTCCCTTCAGGAATTCGGCTGCGGACAGAACGATCCGCTTGGAATCCTTGTCGAACTCCACGACTTTCAGCGGGAGATCGTCGCCGGCTTTGAACTTGTCGGCGATGTTCTTGACCGGGGTGGTCGAGAGTTGCGAGACGGGAACAAACCCTTCCACGCCAAGCGGAAGCTCCACGATCACGCCCTTTTCAATGATGCGGACGATCTTGCCGTCGACTTCGGTCCCCACCTTGAAGCGGTCGCCGAAGGTATCCCACGGGTTCTCTTCGACCTGCTTATGCCCGAGGGAGATCCGTCGCTGATCGACGTCAACGCTCAGAATCACGACATCAAGCTCGTCGCCCTTCTTCACGATCTCACCGGGATGGCGGACTTTCTTCGTCCAGGAGAGGTCGGAGATATGGACAAGACCGTCCACGCCCTGTTCGAGCTCGACGAAGACGCCGAAGTTCGTCAGGTTGCGAACGACGCCTTTGTGGCGGGATCCGACCGGATACTTTTGCATCAACGTCAGCCACGGATCGGGCTCCATCTGCTTGATTCCCAGGGAGAGCTTTTTCGCATCCTTGTCGAGGCTGAGGATCACGGCATCCACCATCTGTCCCATGGAAACGACCTGCGAGGGATGTTTGATGTGCTGCGTCCAGCTCATTTCCGAGATATGGATCAGCCCCTCGATCCCCTTTTCGATCTCGACAAACGCGCCGTAGTCCGCGAGCGAAACGACCTTGCCGGTGACTTTCGTCCCGACCGGGTATTTCGTTTCGATGTTTTCCCACGGATGCGGCTGGAGCTGCTTGTAGCCAAGCGAGATCCTTCGTTTTTCCTGATCGAAGTCGAGAACGACGACGTTGATCACCTGGTCAAGCTTGACAATTTCCGAGGGGTGATTGATGCGGCCCCAGGAAAGGTCGGTGATATGGACGAGACCGTCGACGCCACCGAGGTCCACGAAGACGCCGAAGTCGGTGATCGCTTTGACGGTCCCTTCGAGGATCTGTCCCTTCTCGAGGCTCTTCAGGATCGCTTCGCGCTGACCCTTCATCTCTTCTTCGACAAGGACCTTGTGGCTGACGACCACATTTTCGGAGGGGTGATTGATTTTCACGACGCGGAAATCAAGAATCCGTCCGATGAACGCGTCAAAATCGCGGACGGGACGCACGTCGATCTGCGAGCCGGGGAGGAATGCATCGATGCCAAGGAGATCCACCACGATGCCGCCTTTGATCCGGCGGACACAACGCCCCTGCAAGACTTCGCCCGTGTCAAAGGCTTTCGTCACCCGTTCCCAGACGCGCATGAAGTCGGCCCGCTTGCGCGACAGGACGAGCTGGCCATCCTTGTTCTCCACGCTCTCCAGGAACACCTCGATCTCGTCCCCCACCTTCAAATCGTCCCGGTTGGTGAACTCCTGAAGGGAAACGGTGCCTTCGCTCTTGAATCCGATATCGATCTGGACATCCGAATCTCTTATGGCAACAACTCTCCCCTTCACAATCTCCCCTTCGCTGATCTTGCCAAGGGTGCGCTCGTAGAGCGCCTTCATTTCATTGTATTCGGATTCGTTGTATTCGCGGTCGGCAATCGCTTCCGCGCGCAACGCGCCCGAGCGTGCCGACTGCTTCTTCTGTGCAGGTGCAGCTGTTGCTGTACTGCTGACGATGGTTTGTTCCTCAGCCATTCATCCTCCTCTTGTTTCACATAACGTCCCGATTGTCGCCGGGACTCACCCATGATTCGTTCGCCTTGCCGCCGTCATCTCCGGTCAGGCTGCAACGGTCATGGATGGAAGCTTCTTGTTGTTTTGACTGTGATTTGTGATGACGGAAAAAGTTCCGGTCGACTTACGCCGCGCCGTTCATGCGTTCGAGGGCGTTCTTCACGTCCTCCATCAGCCACTGCGGGGTCGAGGTCGCACCGCTGATCCCGACCGAGGCCGCGTCGTGAACCCACGCCCGCTCGATGTCCTCAACCCGCTCGACAAAATACGTCCGCGGATTTTCGGACTTGCAGATCTCGTACAGCACTTTCCCGTTCGAAGAATCCTTCCCCGCGACAAACAGGACAACATCGTTCGTCTGCGCAAACTCCCTCAGCCGTTTGTCCCGTCCTGAGACCTGGCCGCAGATCGTGTCCTTCGCGTGGAAACTGATCGCCGCTTCCTCGAACGTTCCGACTTCGAACTCCCGGACTTTTTCACGAAGGATTCCTGCGATCGCGTAGAACGTCGGCTTGTCCATCGTCGTCTGCGAAAACAGGACGGTCTTGCGCGTGCAGTCGACCTTCCCCAGGTCATCCACGGACTTCACGACGACGGCTTCGTTGTTCGTGTGGCCGACCAATCCGACAACTTCCGCGTGATCCTTCTTCCCGAAGATGACCACCTGGTATCCGTCGTCGTAGAACTTTCTGATCCGCTCCTGCACCTTCGTCACGACCGGGCAGGTCGCGTCGACGATGGTGATCCCATGCTCGCGGGCGCTGGCGTACGTCGACGGAGGCTCCCCGTGCGCCCTGATCAGGACACGTTTCCCGCGAAGCCGTTCGAAGTCGTCATGGCTGACGACCTCCATTCCCTTTTCACGGAGCCGTTCGATCTCCTGGGGATTGTGGATGATCGGTCCCAGGGAATACAGCGGCTCGCCGGATCGCAACTCGTCCTCCGCCGCATCGATCGTCCGCACCACGCCCCAGCAAAAACCGGCGTTCCGGTCAACAGTGATTCTCATTTTCCGACCGTCCTCTTCAAACGCTCCCGCGTCGTGTTCACGACAATCGCCACCTGGGCTTCAATCGTCAGGTCGGAGGTATCGATCTCGATCGCGTCCGACGCCTTGCGGAGCGGGCTCTCGCTTCGGGTGGAGTCGAGGAGGTCGCGTTTTCGAATCGCCTCGGCGATCACGTCGAGTTCGATCGCTCTCCCCTGTACGGCGAGCTCGGCCCGGCGTCTGCGTGCCCGGGCATCGATGCCGGCAACCATATAGAATTTCAAATCCGCGTCGGGGAAAACGACCGTGCCGATATCGCGCCCCTCTGCGACAATATTCGAATGTTGCGCCGCGCGTCGTTGCTCACGAACCATTGCTGTCCGCACCTCGCGCAGCCGACTGACCGCGCTCACCGCTCGCGTTACCGCTTCCGACCGAAGCTCCGCATTCACCCGCGCTCCGTCGAGAAGCACGGTGAGTGTTCCTCCGGGATTCCTCAGCTCGATTTCCGTCCCTTCCATCATCGTTCGGATGGCTGCTTCGTCTTCCAACGGAATATTTTCCCGCAGCACTTTCAACGTCACTGCGCGGTACATTGCTCCGGTGTCAAGGTGAAGAAATCCGAGTTGCTCCGCAGACCTGCGCGCCGTCGTACTCTTGCCGGATGCTGCCGGCCCGTCAATGGCAACAACAAAATGCCCGGAATGCAATTCCGCCTTTTTCGAGAATGGAATAGTAATTTACCGTTTTTTTCCACTTTTTGCAACCTTCGTGTGGGTTCTTCATGACTGCTATTCACACCTGGTGGGAATCCAGGACAGGTTCTGCCCCAAAAAATCACCGCATTTCGCACCTATTCGCCAATGCGCAAGCTCCGAACCAGGGAAATTGAGGCACACCGACAAACCGTCGCATCCCTCCCCCAGGCAACCCGACTCCCCGTTATTGGAGTGCTCGACAATATTCGCAGTCTCTACAATGTGGGGTCGATGTTCCGCACGGCCGACGGAGCGCTCCTCGATGCGCTCTATCTCACCGGGTACACTCCAACGCCGCCAAGGAAGGAGATCGAAAAGACCGCCCTCGGTGCAACGCACAGCGTGCCGTGGGAGTATTTTGACGATCCACGCAGGGCCATCGAGGCGGCAAAGGGCAGGGGAGCCAAAATCTGCATCCTGGAGCAGACAACGCTAAGCAGGCCGTACCATGCAATCCAACGAAGCGAGTTCCCTCTCTGCCTGGTGGTGGGAAATGAACTGACTGGTGTCACCGAAGGCCTCTTCGAGCTCTCAGACTTCGCCATCGAAATTCCGATGTTCGGGATCAAACATTCCTTGAACGCCGCGGTGGCATTCGGCATCGCCATCTTCGAGCTTTCCAGGATCTGGCGGTCGCCGTGATACCGGGGGGAATTCCATGGCTACTGGAACAGATCGAACGACATCGTGAAGTACGGAATGCGCTCCAACGTATGAATCCGGATGACGCCGGCACGGACGAGCGTGGCGAGGATTCGGGAGGCCCGTCGCTCCGAGATGTTCACGAGATGACTGAATTCCTTTGTCGTGATTCTCTCGTGGCCGTCCAGGTATTCCAGCAACTGCTTCTCGTTTTTACCGATCTCCATGCGCAGCGGCGGAGCGTCCGGACGCTCGTCTTTCAGGACCTTGACCACTTCTCTGCTCGCCAGGACCGTTTTGTCCTGGATCCGGATATAGACGCGCGAGCCCGGTTCACCGTGGTCGTTCGGACCCGTGTACTGATGGGGTTTGTTGTCACTTTCCGGGATGTAGGCCACAATCACGTCCGTCCCGTCGTACGCGACGATATCGATCTCGGGATCGATCGGCGGCAGGCAAAAATCCCGTCCGGCCTGCTGGATCAAATCCACCTCGCTTTTCTCGCTTTCGACGCCGACGACGGTTCCGTCGTCATCGACGCCGAACAGGATGTGCCCGCCATCCGTATTCGCAAATGCAATCAGCGCCCGCGCAATTTTCTCCGGTGACGTTACCTTTCGTTTGAATTCAATTTCGAATCCCTCGCCTTGTTCAATCAGGCTGTCGACATCTTTGTAGTCCATGGTCACTCGCCTTCCGTTTCACTGGAATCCGTCATCCGCGTCGTATCCGGTGTTGCCTCCGTTGGAATTGCGATCGAGTCTTCCTCCTCCGTTGTGATGGGGATGCCCCGGCGCCGCGCATCGAGCCTGCGCTCGACGATGGCCGACCGGCGAATCACGTAGCGCGAATCGGTGTCGGGTCGGTGCCGGAGCGGACTGGGAATCACTGCAGCCAGCCGGTAGGCCTCGTCCGGGGAGAGCTCCGCCGCCGACTTGTGAAAGAACGTGCGCGACGCCGACTCAATGCCGAAGATTCCCGGACCCCACTCGATATTATTCAAATAGAGTTCCAGGATCCGGTCCTTCGAAAGATCATGTTCGAGGAGAAGCGTGATGATGGCTTCCTTCACTTTCCGCACGGGATCCTTCGACGTGGAGAGATACAGATTCTTCGCGAGCTGCTGCGTTATCGTCGATCCCCCGCGGGCAAACCGCCGCTGCTCAACATTTTTCTCGATGGACTGGCCCACTTCGTACCAGTCGAAACCGCCGTGCTCGTAGAATGTTCCGTCCTCCGCGACCACCACCGCCTCGCCGACGTAATGCGGGAGCCTGCTCAGCGGTATCCAGAGATGGAGGAGCCGAAGCCTTTTATCCGCGCGCGCCGCCTCATCCATTCGCTGGCGCATCAACGCGGTTTCCGCGGGATTCTCGCGCGCAAGACGCGCAACCCCCATCCACGGAATGGAGAGCAGTTCCCCCACAACGACGACGCCGATGATGAGGAGAAGAGATTTCCAGGGATGTCCTCTCACCCAGAGGAGGATCTTCACGGCTCTCCCTCGCTGCTGGAACCCTCTGTCTGCGCGGTGCCTTCGAGGAACTCCTGGAGCAGGATGCGCGCAGCCATCGTGTCCACCCTGCCCTGTTCCCGCCGGCGTCGCCGGGGCATCCCGGACGCACGGAAGATCTCCTGCGCCTTCACGCTGGTATGACTTTCATCCCACGTTTGAACAGGGATCCCGAATCTCGGTCTCACGTCTTCGATGAACCGTTCCACTTCCCTGGCCATCGCGCCCTTTCCGCCGTCCGGAGCATACGGCATGCCCACCACAATAAGGACAGGGCCGAGCTCACGGACGAGATCGCTGAGGCGGTCCATCAGGTGTCCGTCGTTCGGGATCGTCGCGACGCCGCCCGCGACCACGCGGAGCGGATCGCTCACCGCGAGTCCGATCCGTTTTGTGCCATAGTCGATGCCGAGGACGCGACCTGCGGGAGCGCTCATTCGTCGAACCTCTCGGCCCGTTTCACGCCGGGGACGCGCCGGATCTTCTCGAGGATTCTGTCCAGGTGTCCGGTATCCTTCACGTCGATTATGAACGTCCCATCAAACAGCGAATCCTGCGCGTCGATATTGACGCTCCGGATGTTCGTGTTCAGGTAGGACGAAATTGCGTGCGTCACATCGCTCAACATTCCCTGGCGGTCGTCGCCGGCGATCTTCACGCCCGCGACAAACGTCGCGACGCTTTCGGACGGCCACTGCACATCCATGATGCGGCTCGGTTCCAGCCGCATCATCCCTTCAATGTTCTTGCACGAACGGCGATGGATCTTGATCCCTTCCCCGGTTGTGACATAGCCGACCACATCATCTCCGGGGATGGGATGGCAGCATTTCGCATAGTGGTGCATGAAATTGTCGAGGGTCCCGTTCAGCACAATGCCCGAGGACGTCCCCCGGGCACTCGTGATAAACCGATTGAACAGGCCGTCGATGCGTTCTTCTTCCGGAGCGGAAGGCTGCGGGTGCTTTTGCTCCTCCTGCAACTGGGCGATGAAATCGTCCGGGTTCACCTTCTCCTGTCGGACCGACAGATAGAAGCTCGCGAGGTTTTCCATCTTCCGCCGGTGAAGGAATTCCAGCACGGTGTCCTCATTGACGGAGAGCTTCGCCTTCTTAAGACGCTTCTCCCAGATTTCCTTTCCTTCTTCGATGGCTTTCCGCTGTTCCTCCCTGATCCATCGACGGATGTGCGCTTTCGCCTTATGGGTCGAGGCGAACTTTTCCCAGTCCGGATTCGGCGTCTGATTTTTCGATGTGATAATCTCGACCTGGTCGCCGCTCTTCAATGTGCTGTCGAGCGGGACGATGCGTCCGTTGACTTTCGCTGCGAGGGTGTGATTCCCGATATTCGAATGGATCTCATACGCAAAATCGATGGGGGTGGCGCCGGTCGGCAGGATCTTCAGGTCCCCTTTGGGCGTGAACAGGTAGATTTCATCCTGGTAGAGGTTGAGCTTGAAGCTTTCCATGAGTTGTTGGGTCGGGACCTGCCCTTCGGCGGCATTTTCGAAAATGTCGCGCACCCAGTTGGCCCAATTCGCAAGCTCCTCGTCCACGGTGACGACATTTTCCTTGTACATCCAGTGTGCCGCGATTCCTTTCTCCGCGACTTCGTGCATCTTTTTCGAGCGGATCTGCACTTCCACCATCTTTCCCTCGGGCCCCACGACCGTGGTATGGATCGATTGATAGCCGTTCTTCTTCGGGACGGAGATGTAGTTCTTGAAGCGCTCAGGATTCGGAATATAGATGTCGGAAACGATCCCGTAGACGGCAAAGCACTGGTTGCTGTCTTCGGTGTCGAGAATGACCCGGATCGCGAACAGATCGTAGATCTCCTCCAGCGGTTTGTTCCGTTTCAGCATCTTGTTGTAGATGCTGTAGAGATGTTTGGGGCGGCCGGTGATCTCGAACTTGAACCCGCCCTCGCGGAGACGCTGTTCGATCGGTTGGCTGAACTTCCGGATGTAGTGTTCACGTTCGCGCCTGCGCGATTTCAGCTCCCGCGCGATCGCGTCGTACGCATCCCGGTGGAGATATTTGAACGAAAGGTCCTCCAGCTCCCACTTGATCCCCGCGAGGCCGAACCGATGGGCAAACGGCGCGTAGATATCGAGCGTTTCCCGGGCGATGCGCTTTTGCCGATCGGGAGAGAGAAAATCGAGCGTGCGCATGTTGTGCAGACGGTCGGCGAATTTGACGAGCATGACGCGAACGTCATTGACCATCGAGAGAAGCATTTTCCGATAACTCTCGGCCTGGGTGACGTCATGGCTCTTGACGAGATCGGAAATCTTCGTTGCGCCGTCGACGATGTCGGCGATCGTGTCGCCGAATTCTTCGCGGATGTCGCTGATCTGATATTCGGTATCCTCGACGACATCATGCAGGAGCGCGCTGGCGACCGAAATGTCGTCCAGCGGGATCTCCTTGGCCACGATGCGTGCGACTTCGTAGGGATGGTCGAAGAACGGCTCGCCCGAGGCACGCATGTCGTGCCGGTGCGCGTTGAAGCCGAAATCAAACGCCCGGCGGATCAGCGCTTCATCGAGCTTGGGAAGATTCTTCTCGCAAATGACGAGGAGGTCTTCCAGCTTCTTTTTGTATTTCGGATTCGTCATGGCTGGTCGTACACAGAATGCTGCGGCGGGATCTGCAGTTCAGCCCCTTAAAAAAATATATAAGGTCGCCGAGGGATTGTCAAGAAATGGAGAGATTCACTCCGTTTCGGGGAGGTCACCCGGAGGCAGCGCGCGGATGACGGAGTCAATCAGCCGCACTTTTTCCCTGAGGGCAACGGTGTTCCGATCGTTCACAATCACGAAATCCGCCCATCGGACCTTGTCCTGCGCAGGCCATTGCGCCGCCATGCGCCGTCGAACGTCCTCCGGGGTGGTTCCATCACGGGCGACAACCCGTTCCACGCGGGTGGATTCCGGCGCATCCACGACGACGACGCGGTCGAGCCATTCGTCCATGCCGCTCTCGTAGATCAACGCCGCTTCGATCACGACGTACGGCATGGTCCGCTCCGGGGCTTCGTGTGCCAGCGTCCGGTCGACTTCTTCGAACACCCTCGGGTGGACGATCCCGTTGAGGCGTGCCGTCAATTCTTCCGAGGCAAAGGCGATCTTCGCAAGACCGCCGCGATCGAGCGAACCGTCAGCCCGGAAGATCTCCTTCCCGAAGGTCGAACGGAGCGCAGCCCGCACCTCAGGATCGCCCTCGGTCAGCGTTCTGGCGATCGCATCAGCGCTGACCACCAGCCGTCCGAGTTCCGCGAAGACCTTGCAGACCGTGCTCTTGCCGCTCCCAATCCCCCCCGTCACGCCGATGAGCCTGAACGGGCGGTCACTTTGCATAGGCGATCGAACGGTATTCGCGGATGACCGTCACCTTGATCTGCCCGGGGTACTCCATTTCCTTTTCCACCTTGGCGGCGATATCGTGCGCCAGCTGATCCGCGCGGGTATCGTCGACCTGGTCCTGCTCGACCACGACCCGGACTTCCCGACCGGCCTGGATGGCATACGTCTTTGAGACTCCCTGGAACGATTGGGCGAACGACTCCAGCTTCTCAAGCCGCTTCACATACCCTTCCACCGACTCGCGTCTCGCCCCTGGGCGCGCGCCGCTGATGGCATCGGCCGCCTGCACCAGCGGAGCAATCGGAGACTCCATCGGGATATCGTCATGGTGCGCCCCGACGGCATTCGCCACGATGGAATGCTCGCCGTATTTCTTCAGGAGCTCGAAGCCGATGAGCGCATGGGGACCCTCGATCGAACGATCCACGCACTTCCCGATATCATGGAACAGCCCTGCGCGTTTCGCCATCTGCGCGTCGAGGCCGAGTTCTGCGGCCATCATTCCGGCGAGGAAGGCCACCTCGATGCTGTGCTGCAGCATATTCTGACCGTAGCTTGAACGGTATTTCATTTTTCCCACAAGGCCGAGGATCTCGCGGTGCGTGGGGTGAAGCCCGACTTCGATCAGCGTGTTTTCGCCGACCCGGAGCGTCTCCTCCTCCAGTTCCCCGCGCACTTTCTCCACCACTTCCTCGATCCGGGCAGGATGAATGCGCCCGTCGGCGATAAGGCGTTCAAGGGCGATCCTGGCAACTTCGCGCCGGAACGGATCGAAGGCCGAAAGGATGACCGCCTCCGGCGTGTCATCGACGATCACATCGACTCCCGTGGCGGCTTCGAACGCGCGGATATTTCTCCCCTCGCGTCCGATGATCCGTCCCTTCATCTCGTCGCTCTGGATGTTCAAAACGCTGACGGTGGTTTCGACCGAATGATCGGCGGCGGTGCGCTGGATCGCCTGGATAATGACCTTCTGGGCTTCCTTGCGCGCCTCGTCGCGTGCCTTGTCCCGGATCTCTTTCAACAACTGCGCGGCTTCCGAGCGCGCCTCGTTGGTAAGGTTCTCCACGAGAAGCTTCTTCGCCTCCTCCCGGGCAAGACCGGAGATCCGTTCCAGCTTCTGGTTCTCTTCACCGATGAGCCGGTCAAGTTCCGACTGACGCTGATCAACATAGCGTGCCCGATCTTCGATCTGGCGCTTGAAATTCACCTGCTCCCGCTCTTTTTTTCCGAGGAGCTCGACTTTCCGGTCGATGTTCTCTTCTCTGATCTCGATCGCCTTTTCCTGAGCCTGCAATTTTGTTTTCTTGCTCTGGACATCGGCATCGAACTCCTTTTTCTTCTGATACCACTCGTCCTTGACTTCCAGGAGCTTTTCTCGCTTCAGCGTTTCGGCTTCCTTCGCACCATCGTCGATGATTTTCCGTGCAGCATCTTTTGCTGATGTGATCTTATTTTGCCCGTTGCGGGCATTCAGGACCCATCCAATCACCGTTCCCCCCAGCAATGAGGCGACGGCGATAAGGATTTCAAAGGCCATACAACCTCCTCCGTGGCAAAGATTCACCTGCGGGAATAAATAAAAAATCCGCACGAGGCAACCGCATCAGGAAGGCACATCTAAAGAACCCTTCCAAGCACAGTGGGTGCACGCCGGCGCGTTTTTCGCTTCCCCATCTCGCTCTCCCCAAACATCGGGTGTCATGGCAAGACTGCTGATAAGGCGTGGGGCATGCAATCAACGCACGCGAGCCGGGCTCCCAGAAAACAAAGTGTTGGTTCTTTATTTTGTGTTGAGACGGCTGACGGTGCGGATTTTTTTAATCCGTACACGACAGTACTGCAATATGCAAAGAACGGCTGAAGGCGGTCCGCACGCCTATGCGTGCAGACAGGTGTCGAAATACTCAGTCAGCTTGTCGAGCTCACCGCGAACCATTGCCGTCATTTCGCGCGAGTGATCACGTTCCTTCAAAAGGTCTTCCGTGATGTTCAGCGCGGAAAGCACCGCGACGGTCAGTGTGGGCTGTTCAGGGATTTTCGCGTGAATGGAACTGATCATCTCATCGACGTATGTCGCCACCCGCCGGGTGAATTCTTCGCTTTCTCCGCGAAGCGGATACTCCGACCCGAAAATCTTGACTCTAATGCTCTTCCGTTCCATGACCTGCGGGTATGCGCTGTGATCGAGTGTCGAGTTCGTCAAAGATATGCGTCGAGTTTCGTCAGAATTTCCTTCACGCGCCCCTTCAGGGCTTCGAGTTCACCATTCCGTAAGGAAGGCTGCGGAGACTCGTGCGTGCCCTGCTGAACCGGCTGCGCCTTGAGCTGTTCTTGGATCTCTCGGAACTGCTGTTGCGTCGTCTGCAGCCGCAGTTCGAGTTCGTGGAGCCTCTCCCCAAGCACATGGTTCTCTTCCCGTAGTCTACCGATCAGATCGACGGCAGCGCGGGCTCTCTCCCATAATGCGCTGAGAGACGTGTCCAGTGTGTTCGAATCTGAGAGTTGAGGTTCCACTCTGTCAGGTTGTCCGTAATCCGGTTCGACTATGCCTCCTGCGACCAGGATTTCAAGCGCTGCGGAGAACGGCACTGAACGTCGTCTCGATGTGCCTGATGACACCGGCCACAGCCTCGTCAATTTCCTGCTCTGTAAGTGTCTTGCTCTGCGACATCAGCGAGAGCGCAAACGCGAGGCTCTTTTTCCCGGCCGGTAGCTCGGACCCACGATACACATCGAACACCGAGACGGAAAGAAGGAGTTCACTTCCCGAACGGCGAATTTCTTCTTCCACCCGTCCGGCTTCCGTTCCCGCGTCGAGAATGAAGGCGACATCCCGTCGAACCACCGGGTACCGCGGCAAGGGCCGATACGCATGCCATGCTTGCTTTTCCAGCCGCGCCACCTGAAGCTCGGCAACGAAAACGTCACCACCAATGCCGTACCGCGCAAGCGTGTCCGCCGCTACTTTTCCAAGGGTCCCCGAGGGAAGTCCTTGAATTTCAACGGCCAGACCCTGTTCTATTAAACCATTGCTGGTAGGATAGGAAATAAAGCGACTTTTGTCAAGCCCCAGGGCCTCAAGGAAGGTCTCTACAACCCCTTTCAGGTCGTAAAGGTCCACCGCACGGTCCGGTACGCTCCAATGGGGAGGGTTTGACCGCCCACAGATGGCTATGCCAAGCCGCTCTTCTTCAACGTAGTCGTCAACCAGCCGGTTCTCTGCCCCGGCGTCGACTCGGAAAACGTGTCCCACCTCGAACAGACGAAGATCTCCATTGCCGTGGTTTTGATTCAGTGCGACGGCGTCCAGCATCCCTGACAGAAGCGAGGGACGCATGACCGCCATATCCTTGCTCAAGGGGTTCAGGACCCGGACCGGCGTAACATCCGGCGGCACCGAGCGCTCCTCGTCCCGCATGGGGTTCGTAATAATTTCCCGAAAGCCCTGGCCGATGAGCTGGCTCTTTGCCCTCTCGACAGTATCGAGCTGGCGCTGCGGGACTCCAAAGTCGATTGCCGCCGTGGTCTGAGGAACAATGGAATCGTACCCGTGAACCCGTGCGACTTCCTCGATCAGGTCGATCTCCTGGGTGATATCCACTCTGAATGTCGGGATCCGGAAGGAGATCACATCATTCGTCTGGCGGACGACCGCGATCTCCAGGAGCCGGAGGGATTGCACGATCTCCGCAGCCTTCAGATTCGTCCCCAGGACATGATTCACGCGAGACGGCCGCAACGGGACGACGCGCTCGGCGATCCTCCTCGGGTAAATGTCGATCGCCCCCTTCATGACCTCGCCACCGGCAAGCTCGTGGATCAACGCTGTGGCCCGATCAAGCGCGTAGCGCACTGCGTTCGGGTCCGCCCCACGTTCGAACCGCTGCGACGCATCCGTGAGGATCCCGAGGGCCTTCGACGTTTTGCGAATCGACGCCGGGTTCCAGTATGCGCTTTCAACGACAACATCGACCGTCCGGTCGTTGATTTCGGAGTTCTCCCCCCCCATCACGCCCGCGATCGAAACTTCCTTTTCGGCATCGCATACCATCACCGCATTTTCGGGGAGCGCATGGTTTTTCCCGTCGAGCGTGGTGAACCGCGTCCCGGCCGCCGCCTTCCGCACGTTGATCGTTCCCCCTTGCAGGAGCGCATAATCAAACGCATGTAACGGGTGTCCGCATTCGAGCATGACATAGTTTGTAATGTCGACCACGTTGTTTCTCGGCCGCAACCCGGCGTTTCTCAGTCGATTCTGAAGCCAGGACGGTGACGGAGCGATTGTGACGCCGCGGATCATCCGGGCCGCAAACCGAAGGCAGTTCTTTTTGTCCTCGACGTGAATGGCGAGATGTTTTCGAATCGGCGTCTTCCCTTCCTTCATCTTCACGTTCGGAAGCGAAGGAATTTTGCCGACGAGAACCCCGATCTCGCGCGCGACCCCGATATGGCTCAGCCAGTCGGGGCGGTTCGGCGTGATCTCCACGTCAAAGGCCACATCATTCATCCCGAAATAGTCCGCAAGCGCCCGTCCGACCTTTGCGTCGGCGTCGAGGACCATGATCCCGTCGGCGTCCCCTCCAAGGTCGAGCTCCGCTTCGGAACAGATCATTCCAAACGACTCCACCCCCCGGATCTTCACCTCGCGCAGCACAAAGGGTTTCCCGGAGGGATCGTGCATGTCCTTCGGGACGGTGGCGCCAACACGGCCGACCGGGACTTTCTGGCCGGCTGCGACATTCGGTGCGCCGCAGACGATCTGGAGGACGTCGTTCCCGACATTGACGCGACACACCGACAGGCGGTCGGCGTTGGGATGCTTTGAGCACTCCTCGACCCTCCCGACAACAAACCCGTCGAATTTCTTCCCGAGGTCCTCCCATCGTTCGAATTCGAGTCCCAGCATGGTGAGGCGTTCCACCAATTTTCCGGGAGGAATGGAAAACTTGAGATAGTCGTGAAGCCAACGTTGAAGGACGCGCATGGCAGAAGGATATGGTCGATTAGAATTGCGCCAGGAACCTGACGTCGTTCTCGAAGAAGAGTCTGATGTCGTCGATGCCGTACCGCAGGATTGCGATGCGTTCGATCCCCATGCCGAACGCGTAGCCAGTATATTTTTCCGCATCATATCCCACCGAGCGGAACACATTCGGATGCACCATCCCGCAACCGAGGATCTCGAGCCAGCCGAGCTGCTTGCACATGCGGCATCCCTTGCCGTTGCAGATGAAGCAAGTGATATAAATGTCCGCGCTCGGCTCGGTGAACGGGAAGAAGGTCGGACGAAACCGGTATTTCAGGCTGCTTCCGTAAAACTGCTTGATAAACGAAATCAGGGTCCCTTTGAGCTCGCTGAACGTCACCCCTTTGTCGACACACAATCCTTCGAGCTGGTGAAACATGCAATAGCTTCGGGCGTTGATCGCTTCGTTCCGATACACCTTGCCCGGCATGATGGCGCGGACAGGAGGCTGTTGGTGCTCCATCACGCGGATCTGGACTGGCGACGTGTGGGTCCTGAGGAGCGCGTTGCGGCTCACGAAGAATGTGTCCTGCATATCCCGCGCCGGATGATCAGGAGGAAAATTCAATGCGCCGAAGTTGTGATAGTCGTCCTCGAGTTCCGGCCCGTCCGCGATCGCGAACCCCATCCCCGCGAAAATACGGCGGATTTCGTCGAGCGTCTGGGTCAACGGATGCCTCGACCCGGCGAACAGGTTCCGGCCGGGGAGTGTCACATCGATGGAAGCGTTGGCCGAAGAAGCGGACGACAGTTCTTCCGCTTTCCGGTCGAACGCCGATTGGACCTTTGCCCGGAGGGCGTTCAGGCTTTTCCCGAGCGCCGGCCGTTCCTCGGGGGAAACGTTTTTGAGCTGTTCGAAGAGCCCCGCGATCTGTCCCTTCCGGGAAAGATAGCGTACCCGGAAAGCGTCGAGACCCTGCTGGTCGCGAATTCCGGAAATATCGCTCTCCGCCTGGGCGAGGAGTTGGTCAACGAGCGGTTGCATGGCACACAGGTTGGGGTGAAAAAAGATCTTCCCATCCTCCGTTGCAGCCGGGGCACCGGCCGCAACGCTTGGATGGGAAGAAGGAGATCTTAGGAAGCGACGGCAAACTTCACAACCTCGGCGAAGGCGGTAGGACTGGACACCGCAAGATCGGCAAGGACCTTCCGGTTGATCACGATTTCCTTCTTCGCGAGGGCTGCAACGAGGCGTGAGTAGGTCGTTCCGTTCAATCTGGCAGCCGCATTGATGCGGGTGATCCAGAGCTGGCGGAACAGGCGCTTCTTGGTCTTTCGGTCACGGTAGGCGTATTGCATCCCTTTGTCGACGTGATGCTTCGCCACCGTATAGACCTTGCTTCTCGCACCCCATGAGCCTTTCGCTTGCGCCATAACGCGCTTGCGACGGCGGTGGGAGGCAACTTTGTTTTGCGAACGTGGCATTGTTGCTCTTGGTGGTGGTGAATGGATTCCTTCCCTGATGCGGAAGGGGTGATCGAAAAACTTCGGACTCCGGAGTTATTGGAGCATGATCTTCACGTTGCGTTCGTCCGCCTTCGACACAAGGTGCGGCCCGCGCAATTTTCGTTTTCGCTTTGTCGTCTTGGACGTCAGGATATGACTCCGGTAGGCGGTGGCACGTTTGACCTTTCCGGAGCCGGTCAGCTTGAACCGTTTGCGTGCGCCGCTGCGTGACTTCATCTTTGGCATGTGCGTCGTGTCCTTCGTGTTATGCTTCCTGCTGCTTGATCTCGGGTTTCGGTTCGGGCTTTGCCTCGGCTTTCGCGTCCCCTTTGGTTTCGACTTTCTTTTTTCGCTCGGGGGAAAGGATCATGATCATGCTTCGCCCCTCCATGTGTGACGGCTGATCGATCTTCGAGTAGTCCTTCACGCGGTCGGCGAGGCGCGTCAGCATCTGATCGCCTTTGTCCTTGTACGTGATCTCGCGTCCCTTGAACACCACGGTGGCTTTGACCTTGTGTCCGTCCATGAGGAACTGCTGCGCATGGCGGGCCTTGAAATCAAAATCGTGCGTGTCGGTATTGACGTGGAAGCGGAGTTCCTTCAGGAGTGAGACGTGCTGATGCTTCTTCTGGATCTTGTCCTTCTTCGCGAGTTCGTACTTGAACTTTCCGAAGTTGATGATCTTGCAGACCGGAGGGTTCGCATTGGGAACAATTTCCACCAGGTCGGCATCCCGTTCGCGCGCCATGCGGACTGCGGTCGCCGGCGTCATCACGCCAAGCTGGCCGCCGTGCTGGTCGATGACCCTCACTTCGGGGACACGAATATCATCGTTGATCCGGGGACCTTTTTGCTTGGTGCTGTGGGCTCCTGCCTGCTGTCTTGCGTTCGCTGAACCTTGAGTGGTGGCCACGGTGGCTGGTGTGGTCCTCAAATTGTGATTGAAAAATTCCGTCAGAAACCGATCGACTTCGTGTCGATCTTCTCACGGATTTGGCGAATGATATCCGCTACGGATATCGAACCCTGATCGCCTTTCTTATGAAGTCGTAACGAGACACTCCCGGCCTGGCGTTCTTTTTCGCCAATCACGAGCATGTAAGGAATCTTTTTTGTTTCCCATTCACGGATTTTGTAGCCGATCTTCTCGTTCCGGTCATCAATTTCCGCACGAATGCCCTGATTCTTTATATTATCGTAAACTTTCATCGCATAATCAAGCTGAGAATCGGTAATCGGCAACACGACCGCCTGCACTGGGGCAAGCCACAGGGGAAATTCCCCCGCATAATGCTCAATCAGGACCCCAATGAAGCGCTCCAGAGATCCAAAAGGCGCCCGGTGTATGATGACTGGCCTATGCTTTTGACCATCGCTCCCGGTATACTCCAGATCGAACCGCTCCGGCATGACATAATCGACCTGAACCGTCCCGAGCTGCCATGTCCGTCGCAGGGCATCCTGGACCATAAAATCGATTTTCGGGCCGTAGAAGGCAGCCTCGCCGATCCCGATGTAATAATTCAACTTCATCTGGTCGGCAGCCGCCTTGATGTCTTTTTCGGCCTGCTCCCACATCTGATCCTCTCCCCCGTACTTCTCTTTGTTCTTGGGATCGCGGAACGACAACCTCGTCTTGAAATCACTGAAGCCCAGGGTCGTAAAGACCTTTTGGATCAAGTCAATAACATCGCACAGCTCATCCCGTAGTTGATCCTGCCGGACGTACATATGCGAGTCGTCGACCGTAAACGACCGGACCCGGGTCAGCCCGTTGAGCTCTCCCGACTGCTCATAGCGATACACTGTGCCGAACTCTGCCAGACGAAGGGGGAGATCTCTGTAGCTCCTTGGCTTGGCCAGATAGATCTGATGATGGTGCGGGCAGTTCATCGGCTTCAGCAGGAACTCCTCGTTCTCCATCTTGATCGGCGGGAACTGACTGTCTTTGTAGTACGGATAGTGGCCGCTTGTCCGGTAAAGGTTCAGGCTGCCGATATGCGGAGTCACGACCGGAAGGTAGCCGCGCTTCCGCTGCTCCTCACGCAGAAAGTTCTCCAGGGTTTCGCGAATGATCGTTCCCTTCGGCAACCACAGGGGGAGCCCTCCGCCCACTTTCGGAGTCAGAAGAAAAATCTCCAGGTCCTGCCCGAGCTTTCGGTGATCCCGTCGCTTCGCTTCCTCCAGTCGTTCGAGATACTCGTCGAGTTCTTTCTGTGTCGGGAAGGTGATCCCGTAAATCCTCGTGAGCATCTTGTTCTTTTCGCTTCCGCGCCAGTAAGCCCCCGCGATGCTGAGAAGTTTGATCGACTTGATTTTCCCTGCCGAAGGGAGATGCGGGCCGGAGCAGAGATCCGTAAACTTCCCGCTATGATAGAACGTGATCTCCTCATTCTTCAGGCCTTCCAGGAGTTCGAGCTTATACTGATCGCCCTTCTTGCGAAAATACTCGACGGCATCCGGCCATGCACGTTCCTCGCGGACAAACGGACTGTCCCCTTGCGCGATCTCGTGCATCTTGTTCTCAATCTTTCGAAGATCCTCCTCCGTTACCGTCCTGTCGCCGGGATCGATGTCGTAGTAGAACCCGTTCTCAATCGCGGGCCCGATGCCGAATTTTGTCCCGGGAAACAACGTTTCGATGGCTTCCGCCATCAGGTGAGCCGAGGAGTGCCAATAGGTACGCTTGCCTTCATCATCCTTCCAAGTGTAGATTTGCACCGTGGCATCGTCCCGGATCGGACGAGCAAGGTCCCAGGTTTCGCCGTTGACCCCGACAGAGAGTGCTGCCTCTGCCAACCGTGGACCAATGCTCTCGGCAATTTTCCGCCCTGTTGTTCCGCGTTCGAACTCGCGGTGTGAGCCGTCTGGGAGGGTGATATTGACATTATCCATGATTCGAACCTGTGCGCAATCGCCTGTTGACAAAAAAAGTCCGTCCCGCGTTGCTTTGCGGGACGAGTGTGGGCGATACAGGAGTCGAACCTGTGACCTCTACCATGTCAAGGTAGCGCTCTAACCAACTGAGCTAACCGCCCGTACATCAGTTCAATCGATAAATATAATTACATTGGTGAGAAAATGCAATTTCGGAGGGCGAATCTGCGCCGTTTGACCCTGTTGCGGTCAGGATTGGCTTATGGAAATGGAGCGTAGTGTGGTTTCCAGTGCGAAGGGACTTGTCCTTCCCCGATGCGGGTCGACGCCGTTGTTGAAGACGCGAAAGTCGATGGAATGGTTCCTGAACAGCGGGACCTTTGACAAAGCGGCAATCGTCGAATAGAATTTGCTCTTCGTGTAAAAATCCCCCTGACCGGTCTTGAGAAAAACCGAGAGGGTGATCGTCGTCCCTTTACCGGAGAACGCTATTCTCTCGACCGCGTCGCCGATTTCCAGCCGCGCGACATTGTTCAGGAACATCGTCACGTAGAGCTGAAGAATGGACTCCGATGCGCGCTCGAGACGTTCAGGCTCCTGAAGGGCGGGATTGTCGAGAGAGGCCTTGAGCGATTGGATGAGACGGTTCTCAATCCCCCACTCCTGCCAGTCCACAGACTGTCTCAGGCTCGCATCAAGCGCGCCCAGGATCGCGTTCAGCGAACAGGGGAGATGTTCTTTGAGCATGGTTCCATCCTTCGAATGAGAGCCGGGATTCCGTTCGAGGTACTTTGCGATAAAAAGCAAAATTCGTTCCAAGCCCGAGAAAGAGGGAAAGGTTGCAAAATATGAGATTAAGGAAGGGTTGGCGTTCTCTCGCTGAGAGGTTTGTGTGCCTCTTTCGACAGAAGGATACAATTCGTCACGTGCGGAGAAGTTTCAGAATAACGCGAGGAGACGCGAGGTCAATTCTCCATGACCGCGGTGTCATGGAGAATCGAGGGTCAAGGAAGGAGAATGGATGTTATCTCACGACCCAAATTCGAACGCGCACATATCTGTAGAGCGTGGCTGGCGAAGCGCCGGCAAGCGAAACGGTGATGCTCGTGTCTGACAGGCCGTACCACATCATGCCCACCCAATTATCGCCCATCATGTAGACCCCATCGACGTCGTGGATTTGGCCCGTTGAGTCCTTGCTGTCCACGCTCACCACATAGTCGTCCGGGTTCCCGCCCAGATTGTGGCGAATTGCCATATTTCCATACTGTGCCCGGAGCCAGCCGCTGTTGTACGCTGGCCGAGGGAATGGTGTTCCCCGAGGTGCAGGCGGATCACCGAGTAGTCCAAGGTCAGCGTCGAACGATCCGCCGGGAAGGAATCCTTCACTGGCGACGACCGATCCTTGCGTCTGAGAACCGGTAGAGGAACCGCGGGAATATGTTGCGACCACTGCCAGCGACAATGTAAGGAAGACCCACAATAGCACACGAGTATTCATCGATACCTCCTGGTAGATTGCCACTTGGTGGAGAACGAAGAAACGAAATGATGTTGAGGCGAGCAAGGAACGATATTCGTGCCTGCAATGTATCGTTCGATTGAGAAGGAATCAAGCGAAATCGACGGGACATCCCATCGGGCGGGAGACGGTCATCTATTGCGGGGGGCCAGGGACAATCGACAATGGAAAATAAACGATGGACAATAAACAATTATAGTGGGGATAGAGGGACTTGAACCCTCACGGCCCTTGCGAGCCAACGGATTTTAAGTCCGTTGCGTCTGCCATTCCGCCATATCCCCCGATTGTTGTCGCTGCAATGGTCGACGAAATGTAGGCAACATCACTCTCTCGTGCAATCTTCTCCCACGAAATTTCTCGCACCTGGCTCTGGCAGCGGGAACGAAAAGCACGCCCCCGCCTGATTGCGCAGACGCTCATCCTCAACCCGACCGCATCAGGGAGTTCGTGTCTCCAGTGAAACAGTGATGTTCGGAGTTTGTCGCAGGGTCTGATAAACCACACAGTATCGTTCCGTGAGTCGAATCAGCGTGGCGAGCTCGTCAGCCGAAGCGGCCGCATCGAGGTCGAAGGTCAGCCGGATATTTTGAAAACCAACGGGGACCTCTTTGGAAACGCCCAACGTGCCACGGAAGTCCAGGTCTCCCTCGGCACGAACGACCCCCTCATCGATCCGGATCCCTAATGCCGTGGATACTGCGTTTAACGTTACTCCCGCACAAGCGACAAGCGCTTCAAGCAGCATGTCGCCTGAACAGACCGACAAGCCATTCCCCCCGGTCGCCGGATGAAGTCCCGCCTCGAGGAGCGCTTTGCCGGTGTCAACCTTGCACGTGACGCCTTCGCCGATCCGACCGAGAGCTTTGAGCGTTATGAGCGCCGACTGAGGCTGTTCCTGGTAGAGCTTTTTCAGGGGAGCTTGGAGAGACCGGAGCTCATCGGAATTCATTCGCGCCTCATGGATAGAGATTAGTTTCCCCCGACAGGGGCGACAATTTGATCGATCACGTCGGGCTTTGATTCTACCCTCTCCAGGACCGGATACCGTTCGCCCCCGTGATAGTCGATGCTCATCGACATCACGTAGTCCCCTTGTGACGCCACGATGCGGATCGGGGAGGTCGACGTCCGGGCATCGTGGATGGCATCGCGAAGGGCTCCCGGAGTGAATGCCTTTCCGTCAATGGAAATCAATCGCATCCTCGGGACAAGTCCTGCCGCGGCAGCCGGAGAACCAACGATGACGTCTCTCACCTCTCCGTCGCTGCCAAGCTGGACTCCGAGAGAAAATCTCAGATCGATTGCCTTCCGGGCGTTTTCAATTGCCTTTTGCATCGCGCTCATGGAGTCGGTATACGTCAACTTCCATCCGCCCATCTCGATCCCGCCCAGCGGCGCATGCGGACTCAGCGACTCCAGGCGCGTCTCGAAGAACGAGCGCCAGTCGTACGGGGCTATGTGATTCATCGATGAAACCACGTCATCGAACGTATACGGCTTCATCATTGGTGCGGTGCTCGGAGCCCCGTGAAAGAACTTGCAGAAGTCATCAAGGGATCTCTTCCCCGCCGTGAGATTTCTGATCGTAACGTCGGCCTCGAGCCAGATGAGGTCGCCCTCATCGTAGAAATCGACGCCCCTTCGAAGAGAGGCATAGTCGTCCCTGGCGTCATAGAGCACAGAAGCCTCGTCATTCGCGTCCTGGAGAGGGCGCCAGGTGCGTCCCGGCCGGTTATCAAGCCCGGCCGCGACGAGGGCCAGATTCTCCCTGTATTCTTCCGGTGTGCGGAGTCCCGAACGGGCAGTGAGAACATTCCCGAGATATTCCGTGAGCCCTTCGTACACCCAGAGGAGGTCGTCCTTCATCGGTGTGGAATAATTCCCCGTCGCGAGTCCTGCCGGGCGCCTGTACTTTCCATTCCACGAGTGCACAAATTCATGCGGCAATAACCCCGCACGCGCGACTTGCATGTCCCTGTCGATGACCGTCCGCTTGTCCACCCGGTCATCGCTGCACTGGTGATGTTCCAGGCCGAAGTGGGCGGTCATATCGCTCAGTGTATACAGAAAATCATAATGCTCAAAGTGGTGCGCGCCGAACAGGCGGTTGGCTTGCACCACGAGGTTCTTGTATTCTCCTATGACCGTGTCAGGCATCGCCAGCGCGGATGCGTCGTCGCTCACCATGTCGAGGTGATACGGTACCGGTTGGTTCCCGGTAAGGTCGATCCTCCGGAAGTGCAGTCCAGTCAGGACCGGCGAGTCAATCAGCTGGTTCAACGAAACCGGCGCAAACTGGATCATGCCGTTCTGCTCACCTTGTACCTTGAGCGCCGTTCCATAGTGCCACCCTGCAACAAGTTTCAAGCTTGCTGTGACCTGAATTTCCGCGGGCTTCTCTCCCTCCGGATAAAGCACCACCTGATTCCAACTCAACATCAGAAGGCCGGGGGTCGAGGATGCCGCCGAAGAATACCCCTTCTGCGTCGGCGGAAGGATGAAGTCGAATGAGAGGTCGATGGTGGAGGTACCCCGGGGAACATCACAGTGAATCGCATACATCTCCACAAGGTCCCTGCGCCAGCGCAGAGGCGTTCCGTTGGCCGTGATCTTCAGCCCCACAAGGTCTGCGATGGGCCCGGTGGGACCATGCTCACCTGGTATCCATTTGGGATAGAATAATGTCAGCGGGCCGGGTTCGACCGCGATGGTTTCCCGCGCATGGAGGAGATTTCGCGGGGAATCCGTTGCATCGACCGCCAGGGACACCGTCCCAGCAGCCTCAGCAGCGCGCGGCAGAACGAGCAACGCCACAAGAATCGCAATTGACGGGATGGCTTTCGTAAAGGTAACCATTGGTTCTCCTGCACACTGTGAATGTCGGTTCACCGGGGGGAGTGGCCCCGGATTCCAGGAATCTTGTCGTCCTAAAAGAAACGCTAATCGATGGCAAAACATTCCATGGAATTTGCACGCGCAACATCCGGTCCCTAAACCGCGTATGAATCTCAAATGCCATCCCCGTCGCCGCGGAAGCTTCCGATCGACCCTCCATACGGCGGTGCAATCGTAACAAGGAAACCCAGTGCTCTCCATCGAATCAGTTACAAAACGCTATCGCTCGGGAACCGTGGCAATCGACGACCTCTCGTTCAATTGCGGACCCGGCATCGTCGGTCTTCTCGGCCCGAATGGAGCCGGAAAGTCGACGTTGATGCAGATGATCGTCACACTGACACGGCCGACCTCAGGACGTATTCTCTTTCAAGGGCGGGACGTCCGGAAGGACCCTGATTATGTCCGCGGCCGATTGGGCTATCTTCCGCAGGATTTCGGCGCCTACGAGAATGTCACGGCGTTCGAATTCGTCTCGTACCTCGGCGGCTTGAAAGGCGTCCGGACGCGGGCAAAAACCATGGAGGTCCTGGAAGCGGTCAATCTCCACGCCTCGGCGCACCGTCAGGTGAAAACGTTCTCCGGCGGGATGAAGCAACGTCTGGGAATTGCACAGGCGCTTGTCAACGACCCCGAACTCCTGATCGTCGACGAGCCGACCGCCGGTCTTGACCCTGAGGAACGGATCCGATTCCGCACCCTGATCTCGACCCTTGCCCAGACGTCGCTGGTCATCCTCTCGACACACATCGTCTCCGATGTCGCCGCCATTGCCGGGTCGATCGCGGTCCTGATCCGGGGGCGCCTCCTCGACTGCAAGCCGCCGGAGGAGCTCATTGCCTCTGCGGCGGGACATGTCTGGGAAGCCGTCATCCCTTCGACAGAATACGATCGGTATAAAACCCGCGCACGCATTTCCGCTGCGGTCCAGAAACCCGACGGCATGCATATCCGCTTTGTCGGTGAAGGGGGATCGATCCCCGGCGCAAGGTCGGTTGAACCGGACCTCGAAGACGCGTTCCTCTATTTGACACGTGAGGGCCGGTCCTCATGACCTCGACGCTGCGTTCAATTGGATCGATTGCCCTCATTGAATGGAAGCTCCGATTTCGTCGCACCTCCACATGGGTGCTCTTTCTCCTGCTCTGCATCGCGGCATTTCTCCTGATGCCCGATGTCGGTACGAACAGCGTCATGTTCCTGATCGGCCAACGGCGGGCTCTCTTGAATTCAGCGGCGACATCATTGACGTCGGCACTGATGGGGGGATTTGTCCTGAGTCTGTTTGGGTTCTACTTCATCAGCGACTCGGTAACCCGCGATCTCCGCTCCGGTGTCGGCCGCCTTATCGGTCCTTCTCCCGTTGCATCGGCGCAGTATCTGGTCGGCAAGTTTCTTGGAAATACAGTGTTCCTGTACGCGCTCTCATTCATCTTCATGATTGCGTGCATGCTGGTCCATGCATTGCGCGGAGAGGCTCCTCTGGAGCCGATGGTGTTTGCCACAACCTTCGGTGTGATGTTTCTTCCCATGGGTCCTGCCGTTGCAGGGCTCGCGCTCACATTTGAATGTGTCCCATTCCTTTCCGGAAGGGTCGGAGATGTTTTGTATTTCTTTTCATGGGTACTCCTCCTGACGCTTCCTGTTGCGCTCCTCAGTTCGGGTAACGGTCCCGGCTGGCTCCTCGGATTTGACCTCACCGGCATTGGGTTCTTTATCCCGAACATTATCCATGTGACCGGTTCAACCAATTTCACCATCGGCTACGCGCCATATGATGCAACCCTCGCGCCCGTCGTCTTCCAGGGTCTTGACTTCAATCCCGTCTATGTTGTGCCGCGGATGTTTTCGGCGTTTATGGCCGTCCCGTTCGTCGGCCTCGCCCTTGCTGCCTTCCGCCGGTTCGATCCGGCCGCAGGGAAATCCGCAAGCGGGCGCTCAGGCACTCTCTACCACAGAGCACGGACGCTGACCACAAACTGGCTCCATGGCCTTGTCCCCCCTGTCCGCAGCCTCGGTGGCCCTCCCGGCATGACGAAGGCAGTCATTCTCGATGCTCACCTCACATTCGCGCTTACGCCGGTCCTGGTCCTGGCGATCATTGCGATCTCGCTGGGGGGCATTCTGGCCCCGCTCACGATTGTTCGCACGACCATCCTCCCGCTCGCGTTTTTTGTCTTCGTCCCTGCGGTATCTTCGGTAGCCACGCGCGACAGGAGCGCCAACGTCTCGCAGCTTATTTTTAGCGCCCCGCTGGTCCGTCAGCACATGGTCATCATGAAATTCCTATCGGCGCTGTCCGTCCTGGTGGTGCTGACCATCGTCCCGCTTCTCCGTGTTTCGATCGCAGATCCTTTCTCCGGGGTGGCTTTGCTCAACGGACTGATTTTTGTGGCTGCCGCCGCAACGTTCCTTGGACTCCTTACCGGCACGCCCAAGGCGTTCACCGTCGTCTTTCTTCTCTTTCTGTATCTTGCGATGAGCTCCAGGGCGGAGCCGGCGTTCGACTTCGCAGGTTGGGGGGGAATTGTAACACCCGGGATCTTTGTGGGTTATGCCGCGGTTTCGCTCCTGATGATCATCGTAACGACGATCCGAAAGCGGTGGCGAGGGATCGATGGCGTGTGAGAACTTCTTCCGCGCGAGCACATCGAGTCCGGCCGCCACACAAAACAAAAGCCCGCTCACAGGTTCCTCCGTGTGCGGGCTTTTTTCTCGAGGCGACGGGCGCCCGCCTTCGTTCCGCTCCGGCGGGCCCATCAACGCATAAAGGTTTTGCAGACTTCTCCCTTACTCGGGCGCCCGCCTTCGCTTCGCTCCGGCGGGCCCATCAACGCATAAAGGTTTTGCAGACTTCTCCCTTACCAGTGGACCCGCCGGAGCCCGACTCTCAGGGCGAAGGCGGGCGGGTACGTCTAAATACAATCCGTTATCGATTTAGAAAGCGATCTAGCTTTTCCCTCCCTGCTCCACTCTTTAAATATTTTTCTCTCTCTTCTGCCTCTGTTCTTGTGGAATACCATTCCGCGTATGCGATTGTCCAGGGACCTCGTCTACGCGTTGAGATCGTTTCGCCGTGGTTGTGTTCATCAAGACGCCGAACAAGATTCCCAGTGCTGCCAGTATACCATCTCCCAGTTCTTTCACTTCGAAGTACATAAACCACAAATCCTTCTCCGTTGGTACTCATCGACCCCTCTTCGCATAAGAATATGATCAGTGGTTTCTCATGAAATCCGTGCGCGGCAAATTAGAATCACGGGAACCCTTTTTCACGGACGAAGGCGGTAGTATTACACCCCGGAGACGGATAGAACACAAGAAGCCCACTCACAGCTCTTCCGTGCGCAGGCTTTTTCTTCTCGAGACAACAGGCGTCAGCCTTCACTCTGCCCCCGGTGGACTCAAGGCATTGTTCCAGTCCCGCCTACTTCTTCAACTCTGCTGACACAAAAGAAAAAAGCCCGCTCACAGGTTCCTCCGTGTGCGGGCTTTTTTCTCGAGGCGACGGGCGCCCGCCTTCGCTCCGCTCCGGCGGGCCCATCAACGCATAAGGGTTTGCTGACTTCTCTCTTACTCGGGCGCCCGCCTTCGCTCCGCTCCGGCGGGCCCATCAACGCATAAGGGTTTGCTGACTTCTCTCTTACTAGGGCGCCCGCCTTCGCTCCGCTCCGGCGGGCCCATCAACGCATAAGGGTTTGCTGACTTCTCCCTTACTAGGGCGCCCGCCTTCGCTCCGCTCCGGCGGGCCCATCAACGCATAAGGGTTTGCTGACTTCTCCCTTACTCGGGCGCCCGCCTTCGCTCCGCTCCGGCGGGCCCATCAACGCATAAGGGTTTGCTGACTTCTCCCTTACTCGGGCGCCCGCCTTCGCTTCGCTCCGGCGGGCCCATCAACGCATAAAGGTGTTGCAGACTTCTCCCTTACCAGTGGACCCGCCGGAGCCCGACTCTCAGGGCGTAGGCGGGTGGGTACGTCACATAGCTTCCACGAAATCAAAAAAAGCCCGCTCACAGGTTCCTCCGTGTGCGGGCTTTTTTCTCGAGGCGACGGGCGGATTCGAACCGCCGCATAAAGGTTTTGCAGACCTCTCCCTTACCACTTGGGTACGTCGCCGTAGCACGCTCATGGTAAGAAGATGACAAAAGAAAAGCAACCGTCACAAGACTGCGGTGGGACGGAACATCGGCCGCTTCCGTGCGTGCGTCGCCTGCTCGAACGCAAAGGCGATTTTGATCAGCGTCCCCTCCGTCCAGGCCCGACCGAAGAATGAGATCCCGATGGGCAAGCCGAACAGAAAGCCCGCGGGGACCGTGATGCTCGGATACCCCGCGATCGCCGCAAGGTTCGAGCTCCCTCCCAGGAAATGATCACCGCAAATCAGGTCGGTCATCCAGGCCGGTCCATCGGTCGGCGCGACAAGTGCGTCGAGATTGAACTTCGTCATGACCGCGTCGATTCCCTCTTCGCGCGACATCGTGTGATTCTTCTCGAGCGCATCGATGTATTCTTTGTCCGTCAGTGGTCCTTTGGCTTCGGCTTTAAGAAACATGTCCTGACCGAAGTAGGGCATCTCTCGGGCGGCGTTTGTTTCATTGAAGTCGATAATATCCTTCAACGAATGGACCGGCGCACCGGGACCGAGCCGCGACAGGTATGCCTTCATGTCCGCCTTCAATTCATAAAGCAGCACCGTCGTCTCTGCTTCATCCATCTTTCCGATTGCGTCGATCTCCACGGGATCGACGAGTACCGCACCTTCCTGCTTGAGGACTTCCAGTGCGTGCTCGATAATCTTGTCCACTCCGTCGAGGAATCCGAAGTATTTCCTGACGACTCCGATCCTCGCTCCACGCAGACCCGCGGGATTCAGGAACTGCGTGAAATCCGCCGGGGCCGTTGAGGGATTGGAAGCGGTCGCCGCGTCTTCCTTGTCGACGCCGGCGAGTGCCGCCAGGAGAATCGCCGCGTCTGCCACGGTTCGCGCTATGGGTCCCGCTGTATCCTGGGAATGGGAAATCGGGATGATACCGGTCCGGCTCACAAGTCCGACCGTCGGTTTGATTCCCACCACCCCGTTGATCGAAGACGGGCTCACAATCGATCCGTCCGTTTCGGATCCAACCGCGACGGTGCAGAGGTTGGAGGAAACGGCGACGGCAGACCCGGAACTCGAGCCGGACGTGTTCCGGTCGAGGGCATAGGGGTTTCGTGTCAATCCTCCCCGCCCGCTCCAACCGCTTGTCGACTTCGAGGACCGGATGTTTGCCCACTCGCTGAGATTGGTCTTCCCGAGAATGATGGCTCCGGCACGCCGGAGCTGTTGGACGAGAAACGCGTCTTCGGGAGGCTTCGAACCGACGAGGGCGAGCGACCCGGCCGTGGTCATCATTCGGTCGGCCGTGTCAATGTTGTCCTTGAGGACCACAGGTATGCCGTGGAGCGGTCCCCGCGGGCCTTTCGCCTTCCGTTCCGCGTCCAGATCATCGGCGATCTTCAGGCAGTCAGGATTGATTTCCAGTACGCTTGCGAGAGTCGGTCCGGCTTTGTCGAGTGTTTCGATCCGTGCAAAGTACTGTTCGACGAGAGAGCGGGCAGTGTCTTTGCCGGACGCCATGCGTTCGGAAAGGTTCGCAATGGTCAGCTCTTCGATATCCGTCCCGGGGAGTTCGGAGGGGTGATTCAATCCTTTGTGCACACGCTCCGCAAGGACCGCGGTGGTAAAGCCCGCCACAGCTAAGCCGCTCCCGACGCCAAGCCGGAGAAAGTCTCTGCGATCGAGTGTTGAATGGTCCGAATCCTTTGGGTTCTCCATGAAGAAGACCTCCTGAGGAGTGGGTGGTACTCAGACGATGATGATGGATTGTGTCGGGAGCATAAGCGAGGTGGATCTGGTCGGACAATAAAAAAACCCCGCCACCTGGTGGGATTGGGGGCGGCGGGGTCTCAAAAAGAGGAAGTATACCGACTCGGGACGTACGGCGCGATTACCGTCCGATCCCGTTGCCCCGGTCACCCGGGACAGAGCGGGAAACGGGATTCGAACCCGCGACATCAACCTTGGCAAGGTTGCGCTCTACCAACTGAGCTATTCCCGCGGCACTGAACCAATATACAAAATCAACTTTCCGGAATCAAGCTCGGCTCAGTGCAGCGAGTCGGTGAAAGAACGTATCAACGTTACACACGGAATATACTAGCGCACCTGATCAAAGTCAAGGTCTGTCAGGCGTCTCATCTGCGTGTTCGGAATTCATGAGGAGATCCGCGTAGGATGCGCGGACAATATCCTGCGCACGAATGTCGAACATCGTGCGAAGCTCTTTCATGACCTCTTCCGCGCTGTATTTGCCATCTGTCGGAACTTCAAATTCAATGAACGTGCCAAGATTGTCGACGGCGTCAACGTGAATTCTCGATCCTTTGTACCAGAAAAGGTTCCGATGTTTACTCACGACCACACGGACGCCGAGCGTACGTTCCAGAATTCCACAAAAGGTCGCGGCGTCCGGAACCGAGGTCTTCTCATATGCGCTGGATCGTTCATCGGCGACTTCTCTTCTGAAATAGCCGATCAGCTCTGCCGAACTTCCATTGATGATTCGCAGTTTGAGGCGTCCGGCAGGAGTGTTGAAGTACGTGTCAACTTGATCCAATATCCCGGCACTGGTGGCTCCTCGTTCGAGTGCACGCGTCAGGCACCATTCGATCGAGGAGATCCGCGCTTTTAGTTCGAGGTTCGTTGGCATGAGAGGGTGCCGGGTAGCGGGATTCCGTCAGAGGTTCGCGGGGAAAAGAAGGCTCGCTCTGGACTCGCAAATTGGAAAGAACGTCACGCATGGACTCTTGGCAGAAAACGGATCGGCACGCATTGCCGATCACCTGTCTATCTCGTGACGTCAAGGATCTTGTAATGAAGCAATCCGGCCGGGACCTTGATCTCGAGGGACTCTCCTGGCGTTTTCCCGAGGAGTGACTTCCCGATCGGGGAGGTCACGGAAATTTTGTTCGCGTCGAAATCTGATTCTTCCGGTGATACAAGAAGATACTCGAATTCTCTCCCTGTTTTCAGGTCCTTCAACTTCACGCGGCTGAGGATATAAATCTTGTCGTTGGGCAGGTCTTTTGCTTCGATCACCTTTGCGTGGGAGAGCGTCAGCTCGAGCTTGGAAATCTTCAATTCGAGGTGCTGCTGTTCCTCTTTCGCGGCATCGTACTCGGCATTCTCCGACAGATCGCCATAGCCACGGGCATCGGCGATCTTTTGGGCAACCATCTTGCGACCATTCGTCTTGAGTTCGCGCACTTCCTGTTCGATTTCATGAAGCCGCTCGCGGGTAAGATAGATCGTCTCTGATTGTCCGTTCATGGTGTCGCTCGAAAGCTTTAGTGAAAGCAAAAAGAATAGCCATCATCCGTGGAGACGAACAATGGCTATATTGAACTACTCTTGGTCAATAAAGGGAACGCTGAGGAAAAAAGCAAGCGTTCAACCCTGCGAATTGGAGGGCTCAGGGCTTGGCAGCGTCACGGTCAAAAAGGATGAGGTGCCCCATCTTGTCCCTTTTTGTCTGGAGATAGCGCTCATTCAGGGGATTTGGACTCATTTCCAGAGGCACGCGCTCAACGATGTCAAGCCCGTAACCAGCCAGTCCAACAACCTTCCGGGGATTGTTGGTCAGGAGGCGAATCTTCCCGATTCCGAGGTCGCGGAGAATTTGGGCGCCGATCCCGTAATCCCGGAGATCCGGCCGGAAACCCAGTCTTTCATTGGCTTCAACGGTATCCAGCCCCTCATCCTGAAGGCTGTACGCCCTCAGCTTGTTCAGCAAGCCGATCCCTCTTCCTTCCTGCCGCATGTAGAGCACTACGCCCGACCCCGCGGCATCCACCATTTCCATCGCGCGCACGAGCTGCTCGTTGCAATCACATCGCAGAGAGCCGAAAACATCGCCCGTCAGACACTCTGAGTGAACACGGACCAGCGTGGGAACGGCGGGGTCAATCACTCCCTTGAGCAGGACGATGTGTTCCTTGTTGTCCGTCGCGCTACGGTACAAGTGCAGCACGAACTCCCCGTGTTTGGTGGGGAGATTCGTCGAGACAAGACGGTGGACAAGTTTCTCCCTTGCCATTCGGTACGCGATCAGATCGCGGACGGAGATGATGACCAGACCGTGCTCCTCTGACAGGGCAAGCAGCTCCGGCAGACGGGCCATCGTCCCGTCTTCCTTCATGATTTCACAAAGGACTCCCGCTTGATGCAGCCCGGCCATGCGGCACAGATCGACGACTGCCTCCGTATGTCCTGCGCGTCGCAGGACGCCGCCCTCCGCAGCCCGGAGCGGGAAGATATGTCCGGGGCGGCCCAGATCCGATGGGAGCGTGTGTTCATCGGCGAGCGCACGGACAGTGGCCGCACGATCTGCAGCGGAAACGCCGGTCGTCGTTCCATGCAAAAAATCCACGGACACCGTAAACTGTGTTTCGTGGGGGGAGGTATTGCTTTCCACCATCAACGGAAGACCGAGCGTGTCCGCCCGCTCACTGGCAAGCGGGGAGCAGATGATCCCGCGCCCGTGCGTGGCGAGAAAATTGATGACCCGATCGTCACAATAGTCGGCCGCGCAGACGAAGTCTCCTTCGTTCTCACGGTCTTCGTCGTCGACGACGATCAGAATCCTCCCGCTCCGGAATTCCTTGATCGCTTCATCGATTGTATTGAAGCGGGTCTGCGGAGGTTCGTTGCTCAACTTGGGCTTCATGCCTTGACGCGCTTACTTTCCCTTCTTCCCTTCGGGTTCGGATTCGCGGACAATCGCCGTGATCGCCGTCCTGTCCATTTTCACCTTCACGTTGTCGGCGATTTCCACGAGAATGATTTTCTCGTCAGCCCCCGCCACCGACCCGTGGATCCCCCCGGCGGTGACAACCTTGTCTCCCTTTTTCACAGCGCTCAGCATCTTCTCCCGGTCCTTGCGCTGCTTGCTTTGCGGACGAATGATCATGAAGTAGAAGATTGCGATGATCAATGCAAACATGATCAGTGTGCTGATCATGCTGCCCTGAGGATCGCTGGGATTGGGAGCCATCGCGATGAGTTGCATCATGGGGCTATTGTTCCTTTTTCAGATTGTTCACATTGATGGATTATTCCGCTGTTTCCTCTGCTGCAATCGTCTGCAGCACAGAGTGTTTCCACGCAGGAAACGACCCGTTCAGAATCGCTTCCCTCGCATTGCGAGCGAGCGTGAGGTAGTACGTAAGGTTATGAATCGTCCCCAGCTGCAACGCCAGGATTTCGCCCGCCTTGAACAGGTGTCGCACATACGCGCGCGTGAAGCTCCTGCACGTATAGCACTGACACATCGCATCAATCGGGGAGAAATCCGCCGCGTGCCGCGCATTGCGCATGTTCAGCCGGCCGTGGGAAGTGAACACCACTCCGTTCCGCGCATTCCGCGTGGGCATCACGCAATCGAACATGTCCACTCCCCGCTCGATCGATTCCAGAATATTCTCCGGCGTTCCGACCCCCATCAGATACCGCGGCTTCTCCGCCGGCAGGATGTCCGTCGAAAGGTCGATCATCCGATACATCTGTTCCGCCGGTTCCCCCACCGAAAGACCGCCGATGGCATATCCGGGGAAATCCATCGCTGTCAGCGCGCGCGCGGACGCCTCGCGAATGGCCGGATACACGCTCCCCTGCACAATCCCGAACAACGCCTGCTCATGCCCGTAGAATCCTGTCGTCTGTTCCACCCTTTCCCTGCACCGACCGGCCCAGCGGAGAGTCAATGCGTTCGACCGCGAAGCATATTGCTCCTCACAAGGGTACGGAGGACACTCGTCCAGCACCATCATGATATCGGAGCCGTAACTCCGCTGAAAGTCGACGACCCGCTCGGGCGTAAATTCGTGAAGCGAACCATCAAGATGGGAACGGAATTGCACGCCGTTTTCCGTGATCCCCCGCAGGTCGGACAGACTGAAGACCTGGTAGCCGCCACTGTCTGTCAGGAGGTGGCGATCCCAGCCGATGAACCGGTGCAACCCTCCCGCCTTCTCGATGATCTCCGTGCCGGGCCGAAGATAGAGGTGATAGGTATTCCCGAGAATGATCCGCGCATCCTCCCCCACCAGTTCACGCTGCTCGATGGCCTTGACCGATCCCTGCGTCCCCACGGGCATGAACACCGGCGTCGGGATCTCGCCCCGCGATGTGATCAATCGGCCGGCCCTCGCCCTGCCGTGGGTATGTTCGAGGAGGAATCTCAAGCCATGAAATATATCAAGAAAGGCGAGGATTTACAATGAGGAAATCGAGGGAGTTGGATGCGCGCTCCGGTGCGTACCCGGATAGCCTGGCACGGTCAAGCGGGAGTTGAAGAAGACCCATTCCGCCGCTTCCGATCAAGAAACCCGACAAACGCTGCGCCCAGAACAGCACCTGAAGTATCGGCGGTCCAATCAAGGATGTCGCATGTCCTGCCAGGTGTCAAAATCTGGTGCAGCTCATCGCTTACGCCGTACAGAGAGCAGGCAACGATTGTCGCGATCACGGCAAACCGTACAAGGCCCGGATATCGCTGCTGGTTGCGGAAGGCAAGAAAGACCAGGATCGCGAGGCAACCATAGATCCCCATGTGGACAACTTTGTCGAAGTTCACGACCTGCACATCCGGAAGGTCACGACCCGGAATCGATGACAGAACGAAGATCAGGAGGGCCCAGGCCAGGGCTGCAAATTGATACCGATGCCGGTAGAATGCACTCTCTTTCACTGTTCAATTCTCCAGATTGACGAATGCTTCTGCGATGTTGCGAAGAATATCCGTCGCTCGCATCGACCGTTCCCCGGCATGATCGCGCGCGATGTCGCCTGCCCGCCCGTGGATGAACGCTCCGGCGATGGCCGCATCGGCGGGGTTCATGCCCTGGGCGGCGAGACTCGCGATAAGCCCGGTCAACACGTCGCCCGAACCGATCGTGGCCATCCCGCTATTCCCGGTACTGTTGAGAACCACTCTGCCGTCCGGTGAGGCAGTGGCGGTGGGAGCGCCTTTTAACACCACGGTCGCTCCGAAGCTGCGCGCTGAATCGCGGGCGGAGGGGATGCGGGCATCCTCGACGGCTCTGCCGGACTTGCGCAGAAGCCTGCCGAGTTCTCCGGCATGCGGCGTCATCACCAGACCGCCTGCGTGGTCTTTCAATGTTTCGGGTGCATCGTCGAACGCATTCAACCCGTCGGCATCCAAAATCAGAGGGCGCGGAATTTCGTTCACCAGCTGTCGAACAAGGGCATCGGTCTCTGCATTTCTTCCAAGCCCCGGGCCCACGACAACAGCGTCCGCCCACTCCGCGAGCGATCGGATATCCGGAAGCGCGGCAAGCGAAATGGTACCCTCGGCAGTTTCGGGAAGTCGCCGGATGATGACTTCGGTCAGTTTCGTCGCGAGGATCGCATGGAGCGATTCGGGCGCGGCCAGAATTACCGCCCCCGCCCCGCCGATCAACGCGGCGTCCGCGGCAAGAACCGCAGCACCGGTGAACGAACGGGACCCGGCGATCACGAGAACTTTGCCCACGTCGTATTTGTGCGCGTCCCACTTTCGCACAGGAAGCAAACCCGGAATATCCTCTCGCGTGAAACGGAAGACCGGATCTTCGCGGATCGCCATCGCCCCGTGGGGAATGCCGATGTCGGCAACGGCAACAAGCCCTGAGTGATTTCGTCCTTCTCCGAGGAAGTGGCCGGTCTTCGCGAGTCCCATGCAAATTGTCAGGTCCGCTTTTACTGCGGGGCCTTCCACCCGTCCTTCATTGGCATCAACGCCCGACGCGATATCGACGGCCGCGATGAAGGCGCCCGAAAGATTCGCCCATGTCGCGAATTCAAGGGCGAGGCCCGAAAGCCTTCCGGTGAAGCCCGTCCCGTACATCGCATCCACGATCACTTCGGGAGAATGAATTCTCCCGACCTCATCGAACTTCTTTATCGCCAGGAGTTTCAGGCGATCGGAGCCGATGCGCTCCAGCACGTCATGGTTTGTGCGGGCATCGGCGGAAAGCTCTCCGGGGAGACAAAACACATCCACGCGACAACCACGATTTAACAGATGGCGGGCAATAACAAAACCGTCTCCACCGTTGTTGCCGCGTCCCGCCATGACAACGACGCGTGTGCCGGGTCGGAGAGGATGCTGGGCGTGAAGCATGTCGACGAACGCGCGTCCGGCATTCTCCATGAGGATCAGTCCGCCGATGCCGTACTGTTCGATCGCGATCCGATCGATCGTACGCATCTGTTCAGCGGTGGCAAGAAGTTGCACGCGGAATCCTTTCCCAATCAGCGGAGCGTCGGACTCAGAAAAGCAATCGCGTTACATTGAGGATCGCCGATGGATAAATGCCGAATCCCGTCAAGAGAAACGCCGCGGCAAACAGGGCGATCATTCCCGCCAGCGGCGAGCGTTGCACCTGCATCGCTCCCCCCTCCGAGAAATACATTACCACCACGAGACGCAGGTAGTAGTAAGCGGACACGACACTCATCAGGACACCGAGGATGGCGAGCCAGGTATAGCCGCCCTGAATCGCACCGGCAAACAGATAGTACTTTCCAAAAAACCCGGCGAAGGGCGGAACACCGGCGAGGGAGAACATGAACAGCGACATCAGGAAGGCCGTCACGGGTTTCTTCGAACCAAACCCGCGGTACTCATCGAATGTCAGATGCTCCCCTTTTTCCGTCTCCTCGAGCGCCAGGACCCCGAACGCTCCACAGTTCATCAAGGTATAGGCCAGGAGGTAAAAGAGGACGCCATTGCTTCCCGTCGTGTTCGCCCCGACAATGCCCGAGAGGATATACCCGGCATGCGCGATGCTGGAATAGGCGAGCATCCGCTTGATGCTCGTCTGTGAAATGGCAAAGAGATTCCCGACCACCATCGAGAGGGCCGAGACGACGGCGATAACATCGCGGACCGGGTGCATGAGGAGGACAAGCGACGGTGAAAACACCATCAGGAAAACGGAAAACGCGGCCGCCTTGCCTCCGGTGGACATGAACGCACTGACCGTCGTCGGGGCGCCTTCATACACATCAGGCACCCACATGTGGAACGGCACGGCCGCGACTTTGAAGGCGAGTCCGACCACCAGGAGCGCGAGACCGATCGAAAAGATCGCATCGGTCGAATGGGTGGCAACGCTTTCGTGGATAAGACGGATCTGCGTCGTCCCGGTGGAACCGTAAACGAGCGCGATCCCGTACAGCAGAAACCCTGTCGAGAATGCCCCGAGGAGAAAATACTTCAACGCGGCTTCATTACTGACGGCGCTCGTCCGCGCGAAGCCGGCAAGGATATAAAAACAGAGCGACATCAGCTCCAGGCCGAGGAAGAACACGATCAAATCGCCCGCGGCTCCCATCAGGATCATTCCTGCGGTGCCGAACAACAGGAGCGTGAAGTACTCGCCATGCGCAATGTTGTGCCGTTCAAGATACCCGCGCGAAAGGGCCGTGGCAAGGAATCCCGCCAGGCAAAAGACCGCCGACCAATACCCGGCCGATCCACCGGTGTTGAGCATTCCCCCGAACACTTGTCCCGCGATGGGAATACTGATCCACCCTGCCACGCCGGACCCGGCAAGCCCGAGGAGCGAGATCGACCACTGAATCGTCAGCGATCGTTGCGCGAAGGCATCCACACACAGGACGACCAACGCCGTCGCGGTGATGATCACCAGAGGGAGAAATGCGCTGAATTCTGTTAGCATAAACAACTCACCTATCGATTTCCAGAAACGACCTTTCCCGCCGAATCTCCGCTACGGCAACACCGCACTCTGCGGCGATCCCTGCGTCAAACGAATCCCGAAAAAAAGAAAAACCAGATGATGAGGAGCATCGGAAGCAGCACCGGCACCGTGTACCGCAGAATATAGCCGACGAAGCTCGGCGTCGGGACGGCTTGCTGGTCGGCGATGGATTTGACCATGAAATTTGGCCCGTTTCCAATGTACGAACACGCCCCAAAAAAAACCGCCGAGATGGAGACCGCCTGAAGGTAGACGTTGTGATTGCCGATGATATAGGCGGTGGCGATCATCTCAAAGGTCGCGTTCCCGCTCACCACCGCGTCCGAATGATACTTCAACAATGTCTCGAACGTGTTCCTGATCTCTTCGGAGTGTTCTCCGATCACGGAAGCCATTCCGGCACCGTGCGACGCCAGCAATTGTTGCACCGCAGTCACGATCTCCGGTTTCACGAATAATCCGTACGTTGCGCTCAGAAAATTCAGATACGTGGGCGCATTATCGAGGAACGCAGAGAGGGAACCGGTGGCCCAGTAAAACTGTCCGGGAGTTCGAAGGCCGATCGACGCCGCGTGCAGTTCCAGCCAGTCGAGTGCGGGCACCATGGTGGCAAAGATCCCCACGAACAGGACCGCAACCTCTCTCACCGGAGTAAAATTGAAATCGTTCGCTTCGTGAACCTTCTTCCTGGTCGTGAGATACGAGCCGGCCGCCGCCGCGATCATCAGCGCCTCCCGGGCAAAGAGCGGTTCCGTCAGGAACACCGCTCCCAGGATGATCAGGAGGAACACGATATTGTGCATTCCCGACACCTCCCCCTCCTCCTCCTCATGGGCCGCGGATTCACGCACGTTCTTCGGCAAACGAAAAAAATCCCGGCGGTCCATCACGTAGAAGACACCGATCACAATTCCGATGCCGATCAACCACTTCACCCAGAGGTGCTCGGCCACCCAGAGAAAGGGAATGCCTCTCAAGAATCCGAGGAAGAGCGGTGGGTCCCCAATGGGGGTCAACGCCCCACCCATATTGCTCACGATGAAGATAAAAAACACAACGTGATATGGTCGTATCCGGAAGCGGTTGACACGCAGATACGGTCGAATCATGATCATCGACGCGCCCGTCGTGCCGACGAGGTTCGCAACAACGGCACCGATACCGAGGAACACAACGTTCCGGAACGGTGTCGATCTCCCCTTCACCCGAATCAGGATCCCGCCTGCGACGACAAACAGCGAGCCGATGAGCGCCATGAAACTGACATATTCGATTCCGGACTGAAGCATCCGCATCCCGGCGTGCAGTCCAAGAAGATAATACCCGACGGTGACGGCGCCCAATCCCAGGGAGACGGCCGGATACCAACGTTCCCACCAGGCCTTGCTGATGAATGGGACAACTGCAATTCCCAGGAGAAGCAGGACAAAAGGAGCGATCATCACTGGTGAGGGTGAAGGGACAGGCGCGGCGGTCTCCTGGGAAATCGCTATGGCGGTCGTAAAGCTGGAGAAGACGACCATCATGAACAGCCGCGCGGATCTCCTCATCGCGGAGGTGCCCCCGCCGGGGGAATGGCCTGCGATGATTGGAACGCTGCGGGGGTTAACATGCCATGACGGGCAAGTTCCAGACGCCGGACGACTTGCTGTGTCGCGAGCGCCGATTTGTCGAGAAATGTGGAGGGGAACCATCCGATCCACACGATGAAGATGACCACCGGAACCAGAACCGCCCATTCTCTCGGCGAAAGGTCCTTGAGAGAACGGTTCTGTTCGTGAACGACGGTTCCGAAGAAAACCCGCTGATAGCTCCAGAGAAGATAGACAGCGGCGAAAATGACGCCCGTCGCCGCAAGGACAGCGTACGCGGGAGTCCCGAGCACGGCGGAATTGAACGACCCCAGCAATATCAGGAACTCACCGACAAAACCGTTGAGTCCGGGGAGACCGGCCGAGGAGAGCATGACGATCATAAAGAACGTCGCATAGACGGGCATGATCCTGGCAATCCCGCCGAAGTCGCCGATCATCCGCGTGTGCCGCCGATCGTATATCATTCCGACCAGAAGGAAGAGGGCGCCGGTCGAAAGTCCGTGATTCACCATCTGGATCACACTCCCCTGCACACCCTCCTCGTTCATCGCAAACAGTCCGAGAACAACGAAGCCCAGGTGACTCACCGAAGAATACGCGACAAGCTTCTTCAGATCCGGCTGCACCATGGAGACCAGCGCCCCATAGATGATCCCGATGACCGCCAGCGCGGCAATGTACGGCATGAATTCCACGGTCGCTGCGGGGAAGAGCGGAAGACAATACCGAACCAGACCGAAGGTCCCCATCTTCAGGAGGACGCCGGCCAGGATCACCGATCCTGCGGTGGGGGCCTGAACGTGCGCATCAGGCAGCCAGGTATGGAACGGAAACAGCGGGATCTTGATGGCAAAACTGATGGCAAATGCGAGGAACATCCACGACTGCAGACGAAGAGGAATCCCGGGCGAAATGGCTAGGAGCTTCATGACGTCCGTCGTAAAATGGCCGCCGGGCAATCCCGCCGCGTACATTCCGAGCCAGATGATCGCAATGAGCATCAGGAGGCTGCCGGCCATCGTGTAGAGGAAAAATTTGGTGGCAGCGTAGATCCGTTCGTTCCCTCCCCAGATCCCGATGATGAAGTACATCGGGATCAGCATAAATTCCCAGAAGACGTAGAACAGGACCAAGTCGAGCGCCATGAACACCCCGAGCGTTCCCACTTCCAGGAGGAGCATCAGCGCAACATACCCCCGCAACCGTGTTGTGACGGACTCCCATGATGCGAGCAGCGCAATCGGCATCAGGAATGTCGTCAGGACAATGAGCAGCAGGGCAATCCCATCGATTCCGACTGCATAGGATATGTCGAGCCCCGGAATCCACGGGACCCGAAGGACAAACTGCATTCCAGGGTTGGCACCGTCGAACCGGAACCAGAGAATCAACGATGCGGCAAACGTCAACAGAGAGAAGAGCAGGCCCGACGATTTGATCCAGACCGGACGATCCTTCGGGATCGCAAGCGTAATCGCTGCGCCGGCGGTCGGAAGCAGGAGGAGGAGAGTGAGCACCGTTGAATCAATCATGAACAACGCACGTGTCTGTCAATGAGAGAATTGCCGTCACGCCGTTAGCGAAACAGCACCCAGCCGAGAAACGCAACAACACCGCAGATGAATACGAGGATGTAACTGTGGGCCACCCCGGTCTGGACAACCCGGAGAGTGCGGCTGAACCATCCGATAATCCTTGCCCCCGCGTTGATCGTCCCGTCGATGACTCCGACGTCCACGCCCTTCCAGAGGAGTTTTTCGGAACCCTTGACGACAGGGGTCACGACAGCCGCGTCGTATGCCTCATCGACGTAGTATTTGTTCCAGAGCAACCGGTAGGCCGCTCCATACCGTCGTTTCAGCGTCTCGGGGATCGCCGGTCGTTCCAGGTACCAACGGCGTGCAATGAGGATCCCGAGGACGGCAACGGCGACGGACAGGCCCATCAGGAGGTACTCCGTCATCGCACCGCTGTGATCGCCCGGTGCCAGAATGGCGTTCGCCTGTTCAAAGACGGGATCGAGCCACTGTTCGAAGGGATTCGAACCGCCGAGACTCGCCGGGAGCCCGACGAAACCGCCGACCACTGAGAGGAACGCCAGAACCATCAAGGGGATCGTCATGGTTCGGGGCGCTTCGTGAGGATGCTTTCCTGCATCCCACCGTCGGGTCCCTTCGAACGTCAGCGTGTACAGGCGCACCATATAGAACGCCGTCAGAAGCGCGCCGAGCAATCCGAGCAGCCAGAGAAACCAATGTCCGCCGGAAAACGCTTTCCAGAGAATCTCATCCTTGCTGAAAAAACCCGCCAGGGGCGGGATGCCGGCAATGGCCACGGTTCCTACGAGGAAGGTCCACGCGGTCACAGGAAGGGACTGTCGCAGCCCGCCCATGTTCTGAATATTCTGCTCCTCATGCATCGCGTGGATGACGGCCCCCGAGCCGAGGAACAACAGCGCCTTGAAAAATGCATGCGTGGTAACGTGGAACATTCCTGCGCTGAACGCCCCGACGCCCAGCGCGAGGAACATGTAACCCAACTGGCTGATCGTCGAATACGCAAGGACTTTCTTGATATCGTTTTGTACCAATCCGATGCTCGCGGCAAGCAGAGCAGTCGCCGCTCCGATGACGCCGACGACCGCCATCGTCAGCGGCGCGAGCGCAAAAAGAACGGAACACCGCGCCACCATGTACACACCCGCCGTGACCATCGTCGCAGCATGAATCAGGGCGCTGACGGGCGTGGGACCGGCCATCGCATCGGGGAGCCAGACGAACAGCGGGATCTGCGCGGATTTTCCCGTCGCTCCAAGAAACAGGGCGAGCGTGATCACCGTGATCACCGTCGAATTCACGGACAGCGCAGATGCATGCGGAAACACCGAAGCGAAATCCAATGATCCGAACGTCTTGAAGATCAGGAACATCCCGATCAGAAAACCAAAGTCGCCGATCCGGTTGACGATGAACGCCTTTTTCGCGGCGTCGCCCGTCGTCCCTTTTTCAAATTTTCTGTCATACCAAAACCCGATGAGAAGGTACGAGCACAGGCCGACCCCTTCCCAGCCGAGGAACAACAAAAGAAAATTGTCGGCCATGACCAGATTCAGCATGGCAAAAATAAACAGGTTCAGGTACGCGAAGAATCTGCGGAAACCGGGATCCCCGTGCATGTACCCGATTGAGTAGACATGGATGAGAAATCCGACGCCGGTGACGATCAGCATCATCAGAATGGATAGCTGATCCACCTGGTACGCGAGACTCACGGTGAACGTCCCGGCATGGATCCACGGAAGCAGCGTCACCACATGCGTGCGCTCATCGACCGGACTGCCGAGCATTTGCACAAACGTTGCGGCCGCAACAAGAAATGCGAGCCCGACGGTGGACGAGCCGATGATCCCGGCCACACGTTCGTTCCTGATCTTCCAGCCGAGAAGACCGTTGAGAAGAAAGCCGAACAGGGGAAGAAAAACCGCTATGCCGATTGCGTGATACGCCATGGGAGGACAATCACCATTTCAGAATATTGATTTCGTCGATGTCGACGGTTTGCTTGTTCCGGAAAAGCGCGATGACGATCGCCAGGCCGACGGCCGCTTCCGCGGCGGCGACAGCCATGACGAACAACACGAGCATCTGACCGGTCAGGTCGCCGAGGGCGGACGAATATGCCACGAGCGTGAGATTGACGGAATTGAGCATGAGTTCAATGCACATGAACACGACGATGACATTGCGGCGCGTCATGACCCCGGCGACGCCGATGACGAACATCGTCGCGCTGAGGATCAGGTAATAGGAAATGGGAACGCTCATAGTCTCCTCTTCGCAAGAAGAACTGCACCGACGATCGCGACAAGGAGCAGCAACGACGTAATCTCGAACGGGAGCACGAAACGCCCGAACAGCGCCTTCCCCACCCCCTCCACTGTCCCGAGGGATTCGCTTTGCGGATGCATGGTCGCCGGGATCGTTGCCCTCCCCCTGATGCCGATGATCACAAACAGTTCGAGCAGAAGCCCGGCGGCGAAGACGATGCCGATCGTCGATCGTAATTTCAACCGTTCGCTCAGCCGACGCTCGTCGCCCAGATTCAGCAGCATGATCACGAAAATCACCAGGACCATGATGGCGCCCGTGTACACGATGATCTGCAGGACTGCCAGAAATTGCGCCCGCAGGAGGAGATACAGTCCGGCCAGGGCGAAGAAATTCCCGATGAGGCAGACTGCACTCACCACGGGGTTCCGCCGGGTAATCATGAGAACAGCGGTTGTAACGCCAACAGCTGCGAGGAAGAAAAAGAGAAGGAGTTCTGCGTTCACTGGCTATTTGCGGGAGATGGCAAAGGTTCAAAATACAAGGAAACCGACCGAGATTCAACCCAAACCCGACCTGCCCCTTTTCGGAAATCCCACCCTGCGATGGCGCAGCGTCCGGCGTTTCCATAGGGGGAAAGCGGGAGAAGCTCCATCACGCGGCGGACGGCTAATAGAAATAATAATGGAATCCGATCTGCGGCAACGGCAGCACTGTACCGTCGCTAAAGTACGTAAAAAGGAGATCCCCGTTCACATGGAAGCCGGAGCCGGTCTCTGTTTCCGCACCCAGACCAATCCCCGCACGCGTCGGGGCGACCATGTCGTTGTGACCCGACACTCCGGAAAAGAAGTATGACATCCCACCCGCCGCATAGAATCGGATCACCGACGTGCGGGACAAATCATACTGGAACTCCACACCCGCCGAATAGTAGAGACGGTCCGTCGCTTTGATGATCCCGCCGATCAACTGGTAGCTGAAGGGCGACGGCAGGTGATGGCGAAAACTGAGCCCGAGCCCCGTCGCCGGACCGCCGACAAATCCGAGGCCGAACACGTTTGTCCGCATCGACGTTTCCCGTCCGCGCTCGGAGACGACGACCTGGGCTTTCGAGAATGATGGCCCCATGATCAGGGCCGCTGCAATGAGGGAGAGGAGTGTTCGCGTTGACATGGAGTAAGATTCCTTAGCCGTTCTTCACCCAACGGATGAGCTCTCGCAGGCTGGGACTCTTCCCCGTCGAGAGAATGCCGATCCGGAAGATCTTCCCTGCCGCGACCATCGCTCCGTAGATTGAGATGACCATGATGACAACCGTAAGGGCAATTTCCCATGGGGCCGGGAACTGGATCGGCACTCTGAGGGCCATCATCGTGGGCGTAAAGAACGGGATGAACGTCATCACCCGGAGCCATGTTGCTTCGGGATTCCGCATGGCCGGAAACGAAAGCACGATCGGAAGAATCAGCAGGATAATCAGATAGGAATTCACCTGCTGGGCTTCCTGCTCGGTGTTGAACGGCGAACCGGCTGCAATGAACACTCCGGCGTAGAACAAGTAGCCGAGAACGAAATAGAGAATGAGAAATCCCGCCTCGCCGGGGTGGATAAAGACATTTCCCGTCTTCAGGGAAATGAACAACCCGATCACCCCCCAGATGATAAGCTGCGTGAATCCGAGCCCGCTCAGGCCAAGGACCTTCCCTGCCATCAGCTCTTTGGGCGTACAAGACGAAACGATAACCTCGACGATCCGGTTGGATTTTTCTTCGATCACGCTCCTGACCAGCAACTGTCCGGAAGTGACGATCATAAAAAACATCATCATCATAAATGCGAATGACGAAAAGTAGACCTTCCCGAAATCCGCCTCCTCCAGCCCTCCGCTCTTGTTCAGCTTGACGGTCCTGAGGTCGAATTGTTCGGTGAGATCCTTGACGATGGAAGGATTTAATCCCATGTTCTGTGCACGCTTCTCGGCAATGATCCCCCGGAGCGTTTTTTCCATTCGGTCGAGCAACTGGAAATCGCCGACGGTCCGGGAACGGTACTGCAGATTGACGCTGTCTCCGGTCACCGTCCCGCCCACCATGCAGAAGCCCTCCAGGTCCCCGTTCAGGACCATCGCGTCGGCATTCTTCACCGCTGAATCCGGATCCGTCGTCGGCGAATCGATGATCCTGACGACATAGTTCGGATTCCCATTCGACAATTTGAACTTCGATTCCATCCGGATGCGGAATTGATCGCCGACGACACCGCTGCGATCGATGATGCCGAGGACTTTCGTCGTGCTGTCTTCCTGGGTTACAAATAACATCGGGAGGAAACCCATCGCCAGCATGATGACCGGCGTGACCAGCAACCCGATAAGAAACGCCTTGCTTCTCACCTTCTCCACATACTCCCAACGGGCAACGGCGAAGATCTTGTTCATGGGGTCGCCTCCGCAGGGTTTTTGCGCGCCCCGACAACTTCCAGAAAGATCGATTGGAGCGACGGCTCCTTCAGCTCGATTTTCCGGAGATCGAGTCGCGTATTGATCTCCTGAATCATCTGTCGGAAATCCACGACGCCGTCGAGCTGCAGTTCGGCGCTGTTCCCATAGCGCATCGCGTGTGTAACGCCCGGGAGGCGTTCGAGAAACGTTCCGTCTCCGTTGAACTCGATCAACAGGGTGTTCGAGCCGTATTTCCTCTTGATCTCCCGCATCGGACCCTGGAGGACCGATTTCCCCTTATTGATTAAACACAGGGAGTCGCTCAGCTTCTCCGCCTGTTCCATTTGATGCGTGGAATAAATGACCGCCTTCCCCTGCTGCTTCAGTTCAAGAAAGATCTCCTTGAACACTTCCTGGTTGACCGGGTCGAGCCCGGAGAACGGTTCATCCAGAATGATCAGCGCCGGGTCGTGGAGGATCGCAATGATGAACTGGACCTTTTGCTGGTTTCCTTTGGAAAGCTCCTCGACTTTTCTCCGGCTGTGATCGCCCAGACCCAACTTCTTCAGCCACTCCGCCGCCTGCACCTTCGCGTTGCTTCTCACCATCCCGCGCAGTTCCGCGAAGTACAACACGGTGTCCATGACGGTGCTCTTCTTGTAGAGGCCCCGCTCTTCCGGGAGATATCCGACTTTGTTTTGCAGTTCGTTCGAGAATTCTTTCCCCTCGAACAGGACGCGCCCCCCGTCCGCCTCGATGATGTTCAGGATAATCCTGATGGTCGTTGTCTTTCCTGCGCCGTTCGGCCCGATCAGGCCGAAAATTTCACCTCGCTCGACCTCAAAGGAAACGTCCTCCAGGGCGACGACCTTGGCGTACTCTTTTCGAAGGTTCTGGATTTTCAGCATAGTGTGTTCGTCAGGGGGTAAGACGATAAATCATGCGCGGAAACGGGATTGTCTCTCTCACGTGGTCGAGTCCGCAGATCCACGCCACGGTGCGTTCAACGCCGAGTCCGAATCCCGAATGCGGTACGGAACCGAAACGTCGCAAATCAAGATACCAATCGAAGGCCTCCTGCGGAAGGTTTTGTTCTTTCAGCCGTTCCGTCAGGGCTTCGAGATTGTCTTCGCGCTGGCTTCCGCCGATGATTTCCCCGTACCCTTCCGGGGCGAGAACATCCACGGCGAGGGCAAGGTCTGCCCGCTGCGGATCGCGCTTCATGTAGAAGGCCTTGACCGCCGCGGGATAGTGGTGCACCATGACCGGCCGGTCGAACTGCTCCGAAACGACGGTCTCATCCGTCCCTCCGAGATCATTGCCCCACTCGAACGCGATGTCGTGCTTCTTGAGAATGTCCACGGCTTCGTCATACGATATTCTCGGCAGAGGCCTCTTCACATTCTCGAGAAATTTCAGGTTTCGGCCAAGATGCTCCAGCTCCGGCTTCCGGTGCGTGAGAACGGACTGGACGATATGCTCGAGGAATTCCTCCGCGAGATCCATGTCGTCATTCAGATCGTTGAACGCCACTTCCGGCTCAACCATCCAGAACTCCGTCAGGTGCCTGCGCGTCTTCGATTTTTCCGCCCGGAATGTCGGGCCGAACACATACACCTTTCCGAACGCCATGGCACCGGCTTCTCCATACAATTGACCGGATTGCGTCAGGTACGCCTTGCCCATGTCAAAATAGTCCGTTCCGAACAGTGTACTCGTTCCTTCGCAGGCGGCCGGGGTGAAAATCGGCGCGTCGAGAAGGACAAACCCGCGGTTGTCGAAGTACTCCCTGATCGCCTTGATGATCTGGTGCCGGACGCGGATGATTGCATGTTGCCGGCTTGAGCGGAGCCAGAGATGGCGGCGGTCCATCAAGAATTCGACTCCGTGCTCTTTCGGCGTGATGGGGTATTCCGATGCGACGGCAATGACGTCGACCGCAGTCACATCCATTTCATAGCCGCCGGGTGCGCGCGGCTCTTTGCGAACGACGCCGGTCATGCTGAACGATGATTCCTGCGTCAGCAGGTCGAATTTCGCAAAGAGCTCTTCACTGACCGATGCCTTGACGAGCACACCCTGGCAGACGCCCGTACCGTCCCGGAGGATCAGGAATCGGATCTTCCCGCTTGAGCGCTTGTTGTAGAGCCAGCCCTTCAAGGTCACTTCCTGCCCGACAAGGCCGGAGAGGTCTTCAATGTAGGTTCGTGCCATCGCTTTGAATTCAGAACTGAGGTGAGAGGAACGCCGCGTCGCGACAGGATGATTGGGAATATACGGAAGGAAAAGCGAATTATCAAAATTGAAGCTGACATCGGACTGCCGACAGCAGACAGTCCGCTGTCCACGTCTGCTGTCCGCTGTCTGCTCTCCGCTGCCTCAGCTCATCTCCAGCATCCTCTCGATCGGCTTCAGGGCCTTTGACATGATCTCTTGAGGCAGAGTGATTTCGGGTGTGCGGTCCCGCATGCACCGGTACAGTTTTTCGACGGTGTTGAGCCGCATGTACGGGCATTCATTGCAGGCGCAATTCGCTTCCGGGGGGGCGGCGAAAAACTCCTTTGACGGGGCCTGCATCTGCATTTGATGAAGAATGCCGGACTCCGTCGCGACGATGAACTGCTGCTTCGACGAACCGAGAACATGCTTCAGCAAACCCGTCGTCGATCCGATAAAGGCAGCCCGCGCTAAAACGGCTTCCTCGCACTCCGGGTGCGCGATGACCTCCGCCTCCGGGTGTTCCACCTGCAGCGCCGCAAGCTTCCGAAGGCTGAACGTCTCATGCACCACGCATGATCCTTCCCATAACAGCATGTCCCGCCCGGTTTTCTTCACAAGGTAGTGTCCGAGGTTCCGGTCGGGTGCGAAGAAGATGGGCTTGTCCGGCGCGATCTGTCGGATGATCTTCTCGGCGTTGCTCGATGTACAAATGATGTCACTCAACGCCTTGACTTCAGCGGAGCAGTTGATATAGGTGATCGATACGTGATCCGGGTGCAACGCGCGCATCGCGCGGAATTGCTGCGCGGGACACCCTTCCGCGAGAGAACACCCCGCGTTTATATCCGGCAGTAAAACGAGTTTCCCGGGATTGAGGATCTTCGCGGTTTCCGCCATGAAGTGTACCCCGGCAAACACGATGACGTCGGCAGTGGTTGCCGCAGCCTTGCGGGAGAGTTCCAGACTGTCCCCGACGAAGTCCGCAAGATCCTGGATCTCCGACTCCTGGTAGTAATGTGCCAGGATCACCGCGTTCAGCTCGTGTTTCAGCCGAAGGATCTCCTGTCGCATCTCCTCCTTCGAACGTCCCTCGCCGCTTTTGCCGTTCAGGGGTCTGATCATGGTACGTTTCTCCTCCGGCGCAACATCTGGTCCGCCATCCGAATCACTTCCTCTTCCGTAATTTCGTCAATAATGCCGTTCGGTGCTTCAAGGGAGACACTCTCTTCCTCGAGGGGCGCCCACTGACCGGCATCTGTCGGACCGAACAGCGAAAGAACCGGAGTCCCGACTGCCGCCCCGACGTGCATGATACCGGTATCGTTGGATATCAACAAATCGACCTCGGAAAGACATGAGGCAACAGCTCTTATGCTTTCATTTTGAATAAGTTGATACTCAGCATTTAATGTGGAGACCATGTCTTTTACAGGCTCGTCATCCATCGGTCCGCATGTAATGATCGTCCTGGCATTCCAACGCCGGCTGAGGGTGTTAGCCACTGAAGCAAACATCCCGGCAGGCCACCGATTCGCCACTTTGCCTGCGCCGGGGTGATACGCAATGAGGGCGAAACCCTTCGACCGCAAATCAGCAAATCTGGCCCGCCCGATGGACCGTTCCTGGTCGCTCAACGTGATTTCATACGTCAGGTTGTCTGTCTCCACGCCCTTACCGGCCATGATATCGAGGTTTCGTCGCGTCTGGTGCCGCGCTTTCTCACCCCTCCAATCCAAGTCCACCCTTTCAGTATAAACAAAACCCGAGGGGTTCGGAATTCCATTCAGGCTCCCGGGCCCAATCCGGCGTGTCGCCCCCGAGAGAAATGCAAAAAGGTCGCTCGTGAACGACATCGAGACTGTCGCCGGAACAATGACGGTATCGAATGCCCGGCCGCGTAGTCGGCGGATGTACGCCCAAAGCGCCCCAACGTGGATTGTCCGACGGCCGAGGAAATCTCGCTTGTCATAGAGGATCGTCTCATCGAGGAACCGGTTCCCCTCCATCACTTCGTGGTTCACCGTGCTGGTCATCAGGACGAGACGTGCGTGGGGATACGTTGCGCGGAGGGCGCGAAGAAGTGGGACCACGCACAGCATGTCGCCGAGTTGATTGTGTTGGCGGATAACGAGGATCGATTCAGGAGGGCCTGCATGCGCTATCGATTGAGCCGGGAACCGGAGGCGCAAGGCCGCGATGACTATCCTTTTGACGGATCGATCGAGGTAGCCGGACAAGGTCAGGATGTCGATGTGGAGGATGGATCCTTCTTCGGGTCCCGTGGAGGAGTGACATCCTCAAAGTCCGCCTCCTGGACGTCCGAGAAATCCCGGGCGTGCCGTGGACGTGGCGCTGGCCGTTGTCCCCCCACCGGACCCGTCAACATCTGGAATAATCCACGCACGATGCGCCAGAGGACATAGAAAAAGATCAGATAGAGCACGAAACGTATCACGACACCATCTCCCCTTCAGCTCTTCGTCAAAGAAGGCGGATTGTAGTATTCCACGGCTGCCCGGTTCGGCCGGAACACCGCTCGCAGCAGGTCATCATACTGGTTTTGATCAGCGACAAAGTCCATCTCCGCGCCATTGACGATCAGGAGCGGCGTCGCGCGATACCGGAAAAAGAAATAGTTGTACGCTTCATTCAGATCGCGGATATAGTCCTTCGACATTTCCGATTCATAGGTCCTGTTCCGCTGCTTGATGTTCTGCATCAATCGCGGGATGGCAGACTGCAGATAGATCACCAGGTCGGGGGCAACGATGGAATGCTGGATGCTCGCGACCAATGTCTCATAAAGCTTCAATTCCTCGTCCTGCAAATTCAGGTACGCGAAGATCTTGTCCTTCTCGAAGATGTAATCCGTGATCAGGAACCGGTGGAACAGGTCGGCCTGCATCAATTCCTGCTGTTGCTTGTACCGCGTCAGGAGAAAGAAGATCTGTGTCTGAAAGGCATAACGCTCGGGGTCCTTGTAAAAGTCCTTGAGGAATGGATTCTCTTCGAACTTCTCGAGGACCACCTGCCCACCCAGAGTTTCCCCCAGCATTCGTGCAAGCGTCGTTTTTCCTGCGCCGATACACCCTTCGACAGCGATGTAGCGGAGATTGGTCTGCGCGATTAGCGATTGGAGTGGTTCCTGTGGACTCACGCTGGCTCCCTGCTCTGGCGCTGTTATGGATTGATGCGGTGCGACGTTTTCACAACCTTCCCCTTGTCCGCACAAGCGGCGGCCAATTCCCCGATCGTCATCCCGTTGACAGGATGGACAACATCGGGCGCAATCTCCCGGAACGGGACCAGCGCGAACCGCCGGTCATGCAGATGCGGGTGCGGGACAATCACTGTCTCGTTCGAAACCACAAGGCCATCATACAGCAGAATATCCAGGTCGATCTCCCGGGGCGCCCACGGCGTGACCGACGCGGTTCGACCCAGACGGGCCTCGATGGTTTTCAATCCCGCAAGAAGTTCGCCGGGGAGAAGCTCCGTCTCGATTTCAGCGACGGCATTGTAGAATTTCTCCTGGTCTTCATTGCCCCAGGGATCCGTTTCGTACACCGACGAATACCAGATCACCCGTACGCCGGGGATCGCCCGCACGTTATCGGCCGCCTGCTGAAGATACTTCGCCCTGTCCCCGATGTTCGATCCGAGACCCAGAAACACCCGATACGTATTCATCGCTGGTGTGATACCTCGACTTCGACGTAATCGACAACGCCTTTTACCGGAGGATGCGGCTTCCGGATCTTCACCGTCACCGACTCCAGATCGGCGAACGCTTCAATGAGCCCGCGCGCGATGGTCCCGCCGAGGGCTTCAAGGAGCCGGTACTTCTTCGCGAGCACGATTCGCTGGATCAAGCCATACACTTTTTCATAATCCAGCGTCTTCCTGAGAGAATCGCTTTCGACGGCGGCTGAAAGGTCGCAGTACATGTCGACGTCGACTTCGAACTTCCCGCCAAGATTTTGTTCGTCATCAACGGCGCCATGATAGGCGTAGAAGACGGCGTTCTTGATTCTGATGACGTTTCCGGGGACCAATGCGGCACCCTATGATTTTTGAATTCTCGCCCACGTGTCGCGCAGCGTCACCGCGCGATTGAAGACGAGCGCACCCTTCCGCGAATCGTCGTCCACGCAGAAGTAGCCCATCCTCTCGAACTGCATCCTGTCCTGATGCGTTGCCGATGCCAGCGCTTCTTCCACCTTGCATTCGCGGAGGACTTCGAGCGACGCCGGATTCAGAGAGTCCTTCCAGTTGTCCCCCGCCGGATTTTCGACGGTGAACAACCGATCGTAAAGCCTGATTTCAGCGTTCAGCGCATGGCCCGCGGAAACCCAGTGGATCGTCCCTTTGACCCTCCTCCCCGCTCCCGGCGTGTTGCTTTTCGATTCGGGGTCGTACGTACAATGGATCTCGCTGACGACTCCGGTGCGGGGATCCTTGACGACGCTTGTGCATTTCACGATGTAGGCGTAACGAAGCCGCACCTCCGCGCCCGGCGAGAGCCGGAAATATTTCTTCGGCGGGTCCTCACGGAAATCTTCCCTCTCAATATAGAGCTCGCGCGAGAACTGCACGCTGCGCGTGCCCGCAGAAGGATCCTCGGGGTTGTTCACCGCTTCGAGACTCTCCACCCGATTGGCGTCGTAGTTGTCGATAACGAGCTTCAACGGATGCAACACCGCCATGAACCGGGGCGCGCGGCGATTGAGATCGTCGCGCAGGCAGTCCTCCAGGAGGGCCATTTCCGAAGTGCTCTCGCTTCGCGCCACGCCGATGCGATCGGCAAATTCCCGGATGGACTCGGGCGTGTAGCCGCGCCGCCGGAGGCCGGAGATCGTGGGCATGCGCGCGTCGTCCCACCCCGTCACGTGTCGCTCCTGCACCAACTGCAGGAGCCGCCGCTTGCTCATCACCGTGTAGGTCAGGTTCATGCGCGCGAATTCAATCTGCTGCGAATGGTAGATGCCGAGCGCATTGAGAAACCAATCATAGAGCGGCCGGTGGTCCGTGAATTCGAGCGTGCAGATCGAATGGGTGACGCCTTCAATCGAATCGCACTGGCCGTGGGCCCAGTCGTACATCGGATAGATGCACCAGGTATCCCCGGTGCGATGGTGGGTGGCCCGGAGGATCCTGTACATCACCGGGTCACGCATGTTCAGGTTCGGCGACGCCATGTCGACTTTCGCCCGAAGGGTGCGCGAACCATCGGGGAACTCCCCTTTCCGCATCCGCTGAAACAGGTCCAGGTTCTCTTCCACACTCCGATTCCGGAACGGGCTCTCGCGGCCGGGCTCGGTCAGGGTCCCGCGGTATTCCCGGATCTGATCGGCGTTCAGATCGCAGACATACGCTTTCCCCTTGCTGATGAGTTGAAGCGCATACTGGTAAAGCGGTTCAAAGTAGTCCGAGGCGTAGTACAACCGGTCTCCCCAGTCGAATCCCAGCCACCGGACATCGTTCATGATCGAATCGACGTATTCCGTCTCTTCCTTGGCGGGGTTCGTATCGTCGAAACGAAGATTGCATTGCCCGTTGTAGTCGCGGGCCAGCCCGAAATTCAGGCAGATCGACTTTGCATGACCGATATGGAGGTAGCCGTTCGGCTCCGGAGGAAATCGTGTGTGCACCCGTCCCGCAAACTTGCCGCTCTTCAAATCGTCGTCGATGATCTCGCGAATGAAGTTCTTCCGCTCTCCCCCGACATTCCCCGCCGCGGGAGGTGAAGACTCATGTTGAGCGTCCATTGTCATTGGTGAATTCTTTCAATAGCTGCCATAATCCGCCTGCCCGTTTCGGCTTTTCCGAGGATCGAGAGAATATCGTAAAGCCCCGGACCAGCCGTCGTGCCCGAAACCGCAAGACGAAGCGGGTGGATCAGATCCGCCGGCTTCACCTGCAGCGCTTCTGCCGTTTGATGCAGTGCGCGTTCGAAGGGCTCGTTGCCTGATCCTTCGACATCGGAGACCGCCGCCGCAAACGCCTTCAAGCGATCCGGCGATTCCGGCTTCCACCGTTTCGCAACGCCGTCGGCATCATAGGACGACGGGGGCTCGTAGAAGTAACGGCATTTTTCGATGAAGTCGCTGACAAATGTCACCCGATCGCGCATGACGCCGATGATGCGACGCATGGTTGCATCATCGGGCAGTACGACATTGGGGCTGCTCTCGGGCACATACGCACGGATCGCCTGCAGGATCGCGTCCTCAGACAGCCGGCGAACGTGCTGGCTGTTCAGCCAATTCAGCTTCTCCACATTGAACACGGCCCCGGATTTTCCAACGCGGTCGAGGGAGAATTCCTGAATGAGTTCGTCCAGCGTGAAGATTTCCCGTTCGTCGCCGGGATTCCAGCCGAGAAACGCAACGAAGTTGTCGAGCGCTTCCGGAAGATACCCCTTTTGGCGGTATTCCTCCACCGCAACATCGCCCTGCCGTTTACTCAGCTTGGATTTGTCCGGATTGAGCAGCAACGGCAAATGCGCGAAGACCGGCGGTTCCCATCCGAGAAACCGGTAAAGGAGGATGTGTTTCGGAGTGCTCGAGAGCCACTCTTCCCCCCTGATGACATGGGTCACCCCCATGAGACGATCGTCGACGACATTCGCAAGATGGTAAGTCGGAAAGCCGTCTGATTTGAGAAGCACCTGATCATCGATCAGGTTGCTGTCGAATTCCACCCGGCCGCGGACCACGTCATCAAATCCGATCGACTGTCCGTCGGGAGTCTTCAAGCGGACGACGTATGGCGCGCCCGAGCCAATCTTCTGCTGCACCTCTGCTGCGGACAGCTTCAGCGCCCGTCTGTCATACTTTGGCGGGAGTCGCAATTTCTCCCGCTCCTTGCGCATCTCCTCCAGCTCCTCGGGAGTGTCGAAAGCATAGTAAGCATTTCCCCCTGCGAGCAGCTCATCCGCATACTTCCGATAAAGCGCGAGTCGCTCCGATTGCACATAAGGTCCTCGCGTCCCACCCTTACCCGGCCCTTCGTCAAATTCCAGGCCGCTCCATTGCAGCGTCTTGAGGAGATTTTCGACGGCGCCGTCGACGTACCGGGAACGATCGGTATCCTCAATTCGCAGGACGAACGTCCCGTGGTTTTTTCGCGCGAAGAGATAGTTGTACAGGGCGGTACGCAAACCGCCGACATGCAGGTAGCCAGTGGGGCTTGGAGCGAATCGGACGCGAACAGTAGACAACGTTGCCAGTGATCCGTTGCATCGTTGCCTTCGAAACACGGGAAAGGCAATCGATTAAATTGGAAAAAGAAAGCGAATTGTCATAATCTACAAAATAGATCTTTCAAATTCCATGAAAAAGGCCCGTCCGCGGGTGCGCACGGGCCTTCGAACGAGATGTCATGAAACCTTATCGGTTCGTAATCCTGTCGGGTTGCAGCGACGGCACGTATTTCTCGAGAAGCGCATAGAGCCCGAAGAGCACGCCGACATACGCCATGTCCCCCAGCAGTGAATTGCGGAAAAACGGAATTCCTGCGACGTAGCATTCGATCAACCCACTGAACGTATGGGCGTAGAAGGAGGGGGTCGCGGCCCACATGCCGAAGTTGGTCACGAGGAAGAAAAGAACCGACCCCGCCAGGGTCGCACCAACGGTCGCGGTGAGAGAACGGTGGTTTCTCAGCCAGAAGCCGATCACCACGATGGCGACGAAACTCCCGTAAACCCACATCATTTCATTGTGGAACCCCAATACCAGGTCGCTCAGGAACATCGCTGCAAGGGGAACAATGAAGGCAGAGCGGCGGTCGAGGTGGACGGCGGCAAACAGGGCAAGTGCCGTCACGGGTGTTACATTCGCCGGATGTGGCATCAGTCGCGAAAGCGCGGCAGCCAGGATCAATCCGACCACAAACATCACGCGTGTCATGGGTTCTCCTTAAGAAAGACTCCTCGGGTAAGCATCTTCGATGGGATTATGATGCCGTAACGTACGAAATCCCTTCTCACTATTCAAGCCGTCATCCGTTCTTGCGCGGCTTTGGCGTCCTCGGCTCCCTGCCCGAGCAGCGCCGTGGCCAGCCCGGTCAGCGTGGGCCAGGTCACGTTGATGCCGTGGTGCGGCTCGATGTGCACATCGCCCAGATACGACTCGCTGCGAGCGAGCCCTTTTCCAAACGCATCCAGTTTCCCCATGAGCGTATACAAAGCGGCCTGGTGGGTCGAGCAAGAAACCGGGGGATTTTCCTCGCCGAAGAGCACATACCCCGCCGGTATCACTGTTCGATCGATCGATCCGTGCCAGTGCGCCAGTGCGACACCGCTCCGTTCAAATGTCCGGAGAAATGCCGCTCCGGGCTCGAGCTTTTTGAGAAGCGAAGATATGATACTGTTCGCTATGGCATGTGCCAGAATTGTCAGCGTATCATACGACGGCCTTGCGTCGATCCCCTTTTCAAGGTTCTTGGGCGTCTGAAGGTAGATTGTGCCTCCGCGGATGCCAAGGAGGACCAGGTCGCGATGACCGTTGACGTGCGATTTGTCGCAGCCGGATCGCGTGGCCAGCACGGAGACATCATGGAGCGGTGCGACCATCGTGTGCCCGCGTACCTGCAGCGCAACATACATTGTTCCATTGGTTCGTCCGATCCCGGCCTCGCGCAGGCTGTCCCAGCAGCTCAGTTCGGATGCCTCTTTGAGCGTGAGGGCAGGCTGAACGGGGAAGGAAGGCTGGCGTGAAAGAAAGCCGTAGCTCATCCCGGAACGTTTGTCGAGATATGCCGCAGCCACCCGGCGGTAATAGGTATTTCTGAACTTCACGTCGTTCATCGAGGTGTGGAACAACATCACACCGGTCTCGGCCCAGAGCGGCGAGCTCTCTTCGAAATCACGGACATAGGGTTCCCACCGGAGCGCTGAAAGATCGAGTGCTCCCTCTTCGACCTGAAAATCCGACGCATGCGGCGGAACGACCGGAGCGGCGAGTTTCGGGATCAACGTCCCGTAGACCTCCCTCTCGAACCCCGCATTCCCAAAACAGGGGATGATTGCGCCGTTCATTGTACAGACCGTCCAGGCGGGATCGTCCACGTAGATGACGACCTGCACGATGCTCCAGACGAGCGCTTCAACGATCGTGTTCAACTTGTCCTGCTGATCGGTCCGCTCCCTCGCGGGACAGGGACCGTCCACAATGCCCACGACGGCGTTGGTGCGGAGATTCGGCACGAAATCAACGGGCAGGCGTCCTTCCTCCAGCACTCCGGGTGCGATGATGACGATCCCTTCCTGGATCTTTCCCCGCTTCCCCTGGCCGACCGCCTTCTCGAACGGAACCACGTCAACGCCGCAGGACGCCATCGCCTGCTTCAGACGTTCCGCAAATTTCGCCACACGCTCCGAAGAACGCCCGAACGGAAAGAACGTCACGCGCAGGCTTTCAGCCATGGTCTGGTGCGTCATCGGGACAGCCCTGCGAATTCCGAGCAGTGCCCGGCTGGCTTCTTCAGAGATCATGCGTTTTCAGTCAGAGACATGTGGTTCAAGCGATGAGATACCCTCAAGATGGAACAGGCGTATCAGCCCGTCGGCAAGTCGCGTGGAAATGGCTGCGGTCCAGAGCAAGAGCTTTGGACCAAGGAGAGGGACAATGATTTCCGGTTTGTGCTTTTTGAGCGAACGTTCCACCACCAGGGCAACGCGTTCGGGAGATATCTTCCGGGATATCCACGGGACGTCAAGCGTCCCGATCATGGGTGTGTCGACTCTCCCCGGAAGGATCGTCGTCAACTCCACGCCGCTTCCGCGAAGGTCCTGCCGCATGGAGTCCATAAATCCCGTCACTGCAAATTTCGCGGCGACATACGCGGCGTCCCGCGGAAGCCCCTTCTTGCCGTCCACGGAAGAGATCGCGATCAGGCGGCCGGATTGTCGCTCGAGCATGTCGGGGAGCGCCGCAAGGAACACATTCACTGTGCCGAAGAAGTTGACGTCGATACTGTTTCTCACCGCCTCGATGGACATGTCGCGCCCGTGCAACCTGATGTATTGTCCCGCAGCGGCCACAACGATATCCACGCGGCCGAACTGTTCGACCGCACGACCCACCATCTCCTGCACGGCGCTTCTGTCGGCGACATCAAGCGCTTCAATGACCACTTGCCGCGACGACGCTCGTGCCTGACGCGCAACTTGTTCCAGCGCCCCGCGGTTCCGCGCGACCAGGATGAGGTTCGCTCCCCGTTTCGCGAATCGCAGGGCTATGCATTTCCCGATTCCGCTAGAAGCCCCTGTAATGATGACGCTCTTTCCGGGGAGATCGACGTGCATGAACGCAGGATGCCTCTGTGGAAGAATAGAATCTCGTATTAGTAATAGCAAAAAAAACCAGGTGATGCAACTATTTCCCGAATGCCCCTGTCGCGGCATCCAGGGCAACGTTCGCAATCATATATTGATACCGTGCCTGGAGCTGCTCGAGATGGGCCTTTGCGACGTTCGTTTCCGCGTCAAGGAGATCCAGATTCGTCCCCGCACCGCTCTCATACCGGATTCGGGCATTCGCAACGGCGGATTCCGCCTCCCGGACCTGCAGATCGGTGCTGGCAATTTTGGACCTGGACGACTGCACTGCGCCGTAGGCCTGCCGGACTTCCGATTCCGCATTTCTTGCCATATCGTTGAGGTGTTCCTGAGCCGCGCGGACATTGGCTTCGGCTTCATCGACTTTTCCCCGCGTGCGCGAACCGTTGTAAATGGGGACTTCCAGCGAGACGCCGGCGGCCCAGTTTCCGCGAAGCACGTCGATGTTCGGCTCAAAGCCGTTCGTGATCCCGTAGGCCGCGTGGAGGCGCAACACGGGGTCATTGTCTCCCCGTGCCACTGCGACCTGCGCTTGGGCGCTTGTCACGGCGTCTGTGGCGGCGATGAGGTCGGGCCGGGTCCCCCGTGCATCACGCAAGAGCGAATCCAGGGAGACATCTTCTTTCGGCTGATAGAAGGTTCCGGTGACGGCAGCCGGGGCATCCCAGGGGAGCCCGAGAATTCTCCGCAACGCAATCTGCTGATCGTGGAGTGCTTGCACGAGATCGATCTTCACATTTTCCGATTGCGAGACGCGCACGGAGGTGCTCAGCGCGTCGAAATCCGTGGCGCTTCCGCTTTCCACGCGGCGTTCCGTGATGCGCAGGTGCTCGCTCAACGCTTCGATCTGTTGGTCCTGGACTCTGACGCTTCGCTCGAGAAGCATGGTGGTGTAGAAGGTTCGTTTCACTTGAAGAATGACGGCGGAACGGATCGCGCGCGCATTGTCATCCGAGGCCGTGACAAGCGTCTGATTCGCCTCCACTTTCGCGCTTCGGACACCGAGATCGAGGATCGTCTGTGTTGCCGCGACACGGGCGTTAATCGATTGCGAAGGATAGAGGGGGATCGAGCCGAACGCGGGAAAGGAAAATTCTCCGATCGGGCCAAGGCGCGTGTAGTCGGCCGAGAGACCCACCACCGGATAGTAGTCGCTCCGCGATTGCGATACTTTTGCCTGCGCGGCGTCCCGCTGTGCTTCAGCTTGCCGGAGCGGAATGCTGTTCTGAACGGCAAGACGGACCGCTTGCTCAATCGTCAGGGAGTCGGGCTGTTGGGCATAGAGTCCATTGGCAATGCACAGAACTCCGGCAACGACAATGGACCGTAACGTATTCATCGAGACCGTATCCTTTCAGAATGGTTGAAGAAATCACTCCATGGCGACGGGTTTCACCCCCGCCGGGGAAGACGTTTTCCTATTGCGCAGGAAAAAGATCGGGATGACACCGACAATGGTGATCGCCGCAGCGATGAGAAAGTCATCGTTGATGGCTTGCACAAAGGCCTGTTGCCCGAGGTGAACTCCCAGCAGGGCTTTGGCACGCATCGCCGCTTCGGTCGCAGTTCCGCCCATCGTTACCTGCGCATGATGTGCCAGTGCCATGGTGGCCCGATTGAACTCCGGCGACTGCGCATTGATCGCCTGGCCGAACATCGCGGAGTGATAAATAATTCTTCGGGTCAGCATTGTTCCGATGATCGCAACGCCAAAACTCCCTCCCACCTGCCGGATCACGTTGAATAGGCCGGAGGCTTGTGCCATTTTGTGCCTTGGCACGCCGGCCAACGCCATCGTGCTCAATGGAGTGAAGACGAGTCCCATGGCAAAGCCACGGATATACAGCATGAGCATGATCTGGTGATGCTCGGACATCAGCGACAGGAAGCCATTCATGTAGAGACTGAGCGCGAGCAGGGCAATCCCGATAATTGCCGGGACCTTGGGATTGACCCTGTCCGACAGGATACCGGCCACCGGCGCCATGATTCCCTGGAGAATCCCCACGGGAAGGAACACGGAGCCTGCCTGAAAAGCGGTATACCCAAGCGCGTTTTGTAGATACAGGGGGAGCAAAAACGTGCTTCCGAACATCCCGAGCCCGAAGATGAACAGGACACCGTTCGAAAGCGCGAAATTGAAATCGCGGAACAGGCCCAGTTCGATCAGGGGGTGTTCGACTGTGAACTCCGTGACCAGGAAGACTATCAGCGCTACTCCTGCAATCGCAAGCGACGCGATGACGAACGTCGACGTCCAACCGCCGGTATTCCACGAGGCATTGCCATCCGAAAGTGCGAGAAGCAGGAACGACAAGAATACCGACATCGACACAAACCCCACGAAATCGAACGACCGCACATGCTCCGTCTTGTATTCCCGCTGGATCACCATCGTCGCGAAAATGCCCAGGATCCCCACGGGGACGTTGACATCGAAGATCGCCTGCCAGTCCAGGTGGTCGATCAGGTACCCGCCGACCAGCGGTCCGAGTGAGACGGAAGCCGCTGCGGAGATCGACCAGAAGCCAAGAGCGATGCCGCGCTTTTCCGGCGGAAATTCACGCGTGACGATCGCCATGCCTACGGGCATGAGGAATCCGGCCCCGACTCCCTGGATAATCCGAAAAACAATCAGCGCGTTTTCATCCCACGCGAGTCCGCAAAGAAAGGATCCCAGGGTGAACACCACGAGGGCACCGACGTACGTGCGTTTGTATCCCCAGTGGTCCGCCACCCAACCGGAAGTCGGAAGCATCACGGCAAACACCAGCAGGTAGGCCGTCATCACCCACTCGACTTTGTCGACGTCGACCCCGAACGCGGCCATGATTTTTGGGAGTCCGACGTTGACGATCGTCGCGTCAAGCACGGCCATGAACGTCCCGATCATCACGTTTGCCAGCACCCACCACCGGTATGACTCGTGCTCGTGATGGAGCGACTCGAACCGATCCGTCAGCGCCGAGCGGACACGATGATGAATCAAGGAGGCCATGCGTGATCCCGCTTAGTGTGTCCGCACCCGGACTTCGACCGACATGCCGGGAAGAAGCGGGTGTGGATCGCCTTTTGCCTCGGGAGACCGGTCAATCAGGATCTTCACCGGGATGCGTTGTGTCACTTTTGTGAAGTTCCCTGACGCGTTGTTCGGTGGAATAAGGGAGTACTGGGAGGCGGTGCTGGCCCCGAACAGGACCACTTTCCCCTCCAACGTCAGATCGGGATAGGCGTCCACGCTGATCTCCACAGGATCGCCGATCTTCAGCGATGACAACTTCGTCTCTTCGAAATTCGCCGTCACCCATACCGAGCCCAGGTCATACACCGAGAGGATGGGTTGACCCGGTTGCACGACGTCCCCGGGAAGCGCGTAGCGCTTGGCCACGATGCCGTTCATCGGCGCAGTAATGGTCATGTTGGTCAGCGACGTGCGGACAACGTTGATCTGCGCTTCGGCCGTGGCGACGCGCGTGACGGCAATTTTTTGTTGCGAGCGGGCTACGGCGAGGGCCGAGCGTGCGTGTTCGTACTGTTCCTGCGGGATCACCCTCGTCTTGAACTGGGTTTCGGCTCTCTTGAAGTCGTCTTCCGCACGATCGACGTTCACCTGGGCGAGCGCTTCTGCCTGCCGGGCGTCTTCCAGCCCCGCCTTCGCCTGTGTTTCCTGGGCGCGAAGATCGGCGTCGTCCAGCCGGACAAGGACTTCGCCCTGCCTGACCGAATCGCCTTCATCGGCGGCCAGGAACACCATCCTTCCCAGCATCTTCGAGCTGATCGCCACGCGGTTCCCGTCGATGAACGCATCGTCGGTCGCGTCGAATCCCCTGATCTGGGTGTAGTAGTACCAGAGCCCTCCGGCTGCGATGATGAGGACAAACGCAAGGGGGATGAGCACCCGCTTCTTGCGGTACAGGGGAAGCGCATCGATATCGGACGCGTCCTCCGCGATCTCCTGAGATGCCGGCGGCCTTCCGCCTTGTTCAGTTGGTTGATTCATTGGTGTGTGTTCCATCGTGATAAGGATGACAGAGGCCGCGAACCAAAAGCGCGCTCAACAATTCCTGATCGCGCTTCAACTCCGCATAATCCTCCTCTTGCACATGCGTCCCGAGTCGTTTGAGAAGCCTGAGCCGAAGCCCTTGAAGCAGGTGGACAACGAGACTTGCCGTCGCATTCACATCGATCGGCGTGAACTCATTCCGCCGGACTCCCTCGGCAAGGATCGATTCAATCATCCGGTAGTCGTGTTTTGTCAGGATGCGGAAGAGTTCGCCCATGACCGAATCGGCCTGACTGAAAACGGACATGCTGAGACTGCTGAGATTGACGAAATCCTGGAAATGCCGCATCCGGCGTTCGAGATACCGGCGGAGTTTTTCAGAACTTGTCGCGTTCTCCTCCAAAATCGGTTCCATGAGGGCGAGGAACTCCGCCTGCTCGTGATCAATAACCGCCCGGAACAGATCTTCCTTGGTCGGATAATAGTAGTACAGCGATGCCTTACCCATGCCGACATCGGCGGCGATTTCATCCATGGTCACCTTCGAGTGACCGAACTGGGCAAACCGTCGCTGGGCGGCCTTCAGGATCGCGACCTGCCTCCCGGTATGTGAAATGTTCTCTTTTTCGGTCATGATTCGACTATTCGACTGATTGCGTCGAATTGATAACAAGAAAGGGATTCCGTTGGTTCCTTTATGAAACACGAAAGAGTGCTCTATTTTCCGAGGTTGAGAAGGCAATGCAACGCAAAGGCCGGAACGTCGTCCGGCCCTTGCTCTCCCAGGATAAAATCTGTCTTTTACCGCAACGTATCATAGATGGAACATCGACCCCACCATGATCTGGAATCCGCTTGCATGAATTGTCGGGACCGTCGCACCTTGCTGTGGCGGCGTCGACGGGCTGTTCAAATCCGAAAGCCCGAGCGAATACCGGACATCCATGAGGATGCCAAGGTTCTTCATGACCATGAGCTCGGCCCCGCCGCCGAAATCCAGCGCGAAGTCGATGCCTGAGGTGTTGCTCTTGATGTCGGTGTCTTTTGCCTGCCCATTCGCCGGCGTGAGGCTTTCGGTGGCGCTCATCACCAGTCCGATGTTGGGTCCGACAAACGCATACGGGCGGATCATACCCTGCAAGAATTTCACCTTGAACAAGACGGGAAGTTCCAACTCGTTGTATTTCCCAATGTCCGTTCCCCCTTGCGTGTCCTCGTACCCGCCACCTTTCATTGCAAAGGTGGGAGAAAATTCCACGGCGAACATATGAGAAAACTCCAGCTCCGACAAGGCGCCGATCATGATCCCCGTCCGGCCGGTCTTCGAAATATTTTGTCCAACGTTGTAGATGTCAGGATTGAACGACAGCGTTCCAAAATTCATCCCAAACCGCATTCCCACACCGAACTTCATCTGTGCCGACGCCGGCACTGTCAACAGGATGACTCCTGCCACAACCGCAGCAGCTGCGAGGCAACGTCGCATAAGAACCTCTATCTAGTGAGTGGTAAGGTTGGTTGGATCGCTTCCTTGCCGGTTAGATGAAATACCGAATGCCGGATGTCACAGCCAGCCAGAACAACGTCGCTCCGGTGCCGAAATACAGCCCCAATTGCAGGTCGGCAGGAATATACAGATTCTTCGCGATCGGGAACAACGCGCCGCCGCCGGCCCGAACGCCGAAGAACGGACCTCCTGTGACGAACAACAGTCCGAATCCACCGTCGGCATACGGTAGGATTTTCGATCCGTTGATCAGAAAGTACGCCTTGAACGTATTCGCCCATTCGATCGGCGTCCCTGCTTCCGTATTGATGTTGAATTCCGTGGTGACGGCAAACTGCCTGCCGAAAATCACTTCCGCCGTCGGCCCGATCTGCAGACCTGCATTGGTGCTCGTCGTGGATTGATTCGTTGTGCCATAATAGTACGCGTACGGGTTGTACGGTGCGGCGACGCTCACCGATCCAAGTGACATACCGAGTCTTCCACCAATAACCCAACGAACCTGCGCATCTGCCCAACGGGGCGGGAAAAACAAGAGCACTGCGACGACGACTACGAGGAAGCGAAGAAGTTTCATAACCTCTCCTTCTGGGGGGATGTGTGATGTGTTGGTGTTGCTTCAATCCTTCAACAAAGAACGCGCGATAACGATCCGCTGAATTTCCGACGTCCCTTCGTAGATCTCCGTCACCTTCGCATCACGGAGATACCGCTCGACATGATACTCCCGGACGTAGCCGTAGCCGCCGTGAATCTGAATCGCCTCGAGGGCATTTTGCACCGCTGTCTTCGAAGCCAGAAGTTTTGCCATCGATGCCGCCTGCCCGAAGGCCATGTTCTGGTCCTTCAGCCATGCCGCATGGAGCACCAGCATCCGCGCCGCTTCCGTGGCAGTGGCCATATCGGCAATCTTGAATTGAATCGCCTGATGCTCGCCGATGTATTTCCCGAATGCCTTGCGTTGTTTCGCATACCGGATCGATGCATCCACGCACGCCTGCGCAATGCCGAGCGCCTGCGCCGCTATCCCGATTCTCCCTCCCTCAAGCGTGGTCATCGCAAAACGGAACCCGTCGCCTTCGGCCCCGATCCGGTTCGCCGCGGGGACGCGGCAGTTTTCAAAGGCCAGCGACACCGTATCCGAACTCCGAATCCCGAGTTTCTTCTCTTTCTTTGCCACGCTGAACCCGGGCGTTCCCTTCTCAACGATAAACGTGCTGATCCCCTTCGGCCCTTTCGTCCGGTCTGTCGCGGCCATCACCAGAACAACATCGGCCGTCGATCCGTTCGTGATCCAGTTCTTCGTGCCGTTGAGAATGTAAGAATCCCCTTCCACAACGGCAACGGTATGCTGGTTCGAGGCGTCGCTGCCCGCCTCCGGCTCGGAGAGCGCGAAGGCGCCGAGCTTTCGTCCCGCGGCGAGGTCCCGCAGGTACCGTTCCCGTTGATCGTCGTTTCCATACCTGTTGATGCCGTAGCACACGAGCGAGTTGTTCACCGACATGATCACGCCGACCGAGGCGTCCACCCGCGATATCTCCTCCATCGCAAGGGCATAGCTGACCGTATCAAGACCCGCCCCACCCCACTCCTCGGGCACCATCATCCCCATGAAGCCGAGCTCGCCGAGCGCGCCGACAAATTCCTTCGGGAAACGCTCCTCTTCGTCCCGCTGCATGGCGCCCGCCGCGAGTTGTTGTTCGGCAAATTCCCGGGCGGTTTGCCGGATCATTTGATGCGTATCGGTTAAATTGAGGTTCATGCCTCTTCTCTCAGTAACGGGAAAAACCTGTTGAAAGTGACAGAGGACCTTCAGTCCCCTAATCCCGGGATCCTGTCACAGTTTTCTCGGTGGACGTTCCATAGCTGTAGAAGCCATTCCCGGTTTTCCGGCCCAGATGCCCGGCCGCCACCATCTTTTTCAAAAGAGGGCAGGGACGATACTTCGGGTCCCCGAACCCCTCGTGGAGAACATTCAGAATGGCGAGGCAGACGTCCAGTCCGATGAAGTCAGCCAGCGCCAACGGTCCCATGGGATGATTCATCCCGAGCTTCATCACCGTATCGATCGCCTCGGGGGTTCCGACGCCTTCCATCACGCAATACATGGCTTCGTTGAGCATGGGCATCAGGACGCGATTCGACACGAACCCGGGGTAATCCCGGACCTCGACCGCGGTCTTTCCCAGTACGCCGCAAAGGTCGACCACGGTCTTTGTGGTCTCGTCCGATGTCGACAGACCCCTGATGACTTCGACGAGCTTCATGACGGGGACGGGATTCATGAAGTGCATCCCGACGACCTTCGCAGGCCGTCGTGTCGCCGCTGCAAGCGCCGTAATGGAGATCGATGAGGTGTTCGACGCGAGGATCGCTTCGGGAGCAGAGAAGGCATCCAGCGTGCGGAAAATCTCAAATTTCGTCCCCGGGTGTTCCGTGGCGGCCTCCACGACGAGCGTGCAGTCTGAGGCTGCCCGCTTCACATCGGTGGTCACGCTGATCCGCGACAGGGCGGCCGTCCGCTCCCCATCGGTAAGCGTCCCCTTTTTCACCTGTCGCTCAAGATTGGCGGTGATCGTCGCGAGGCCTTTGGCGCCAAGTTCGGACGACACATCGCAGAGGGTCACCGTGAAGCCCGAGGTCGAAAAGACGTGAGCAATGCCGTTGCCCATGGTCCCCGCGCCGACCACGACGATTTTTCGACTGTCCATTGGAGTCTTTCAGGTAGGAAGGCCGTTGCCGTTCTGGTTACGTCCGTTCGACGATCACGGCGCTTGCTTCGCCTCCGCCGATGCACAGGGTCGCGAGCCCGTATTGCACGCCGCGCTGTTCCATCGCATGAAGCAACGTCACCAGCACGCGCGCCCCGCTCGCCCCGATCGGGTGCCCCATGGCAACCGCTCCGCCGTTCACATTCACCCGGTCGACGGGAATGTCGAGGGTCTTCATAGCGGCAAGCGTGACCACGGCAAAGGCTTCGTTGATCTCGAACAGATCGATATTCGACAAGGAGAGCCCGCTTTTCATCAGGACCCGTTTCATTGCATCGGCGGGAGCAGTGGTGAACTGCACAGGTTCCTTCGCATACGATGCCTGGGCAACGATCCGGGCGAGCGGCTTCACGCCCAGATGCTCGGCCGTCTTCGCCGACGTCACGACAACGGCCGCTGCGCCGTCGCTGATTTTCGAAGAGTTGGCGGCGGTCACCGTCCCGTCCTTGGCGAACACCGGTTTCAGCTGGGGGATCTTCGCGAAGTCGGTCTTCCTGACGTCTTCATCGCTGTCAACAATGGACGGAGCACCTTTGGGGTTGGCGATTTCCGTCGGCGCGATCTCGCGTTGAAAGCGGCCCGTGGCCTGCGATTCCTGGGCTCTCCGGTAACTGAGGATCGCATACTCGTCCTGCTCGGCCCTGGTGATTGCCATTTCCCGGGCGCACTGTTCGGCGGCCACACCCATCGCCTGGCGGTTATACGCGTCCGTCAGGCCGTCGTTGAGCATGGAATCGACGATCTCGCCGTTGCCCATGCGATAGCCTTCCCGGGCTTTCGGTAAAAGATACGGGGCATTGCTCATGCTTTCCATGCCGCCCGCAACGATGATCTCCGCATCACCGAGCGCGATCGCCTGGGCGGCAAGCATGACCGCCTTCAACCCCGATCCGCATACCTTGTTGACGGTCAGGCATTGCACCGACGGCGGGAGCCCGGCGTAGATTGCCGCCTGCCTGGCCGGCGCCTGTCCCACTCCGGCAGACAGGACATTTCCCATGATCACTTCGTCGATCCGATCGGCGCTGATGTTCGCCCGGACCAGGGCTTCTTTGATGGCGACGGCACCGATTCTCGGCGCAGGGAGGGAACTGAGCGACCCGCGAAAACTGCCGACGGCAGTGCGACACGCAGAGAGAATGACCGGCTCGTTCATTGGCATGTCTGGTTAGGAAACGTGCGTGCGGCGGGGAAGTGCGAAAGCAGAAGTACAGGATCCGGAAGCTGTCGTGAGTCCCGCATGGGCGTTACTTGTTCAGTGATCGTGGCCGGTCATCAGCTGCTCATCATCTTGAGGAATTCCTTGTTCGACTTCGTTCCCCGCATCTTTTCGAGCATGAACTCCATCGCCTCGACCGTATTGAACTCGGACAACAATTTGCGCAGGATCCAGATCCGGTTCAAGTCGTCGGCGTCGATGAGCAATTCTTCCTTCCTCGTCCCGGAACGGTTGATGTCCATCGCGGGGAAGACCCTCCGATCGGAAAGCTTCCGGTCGAGGATGATTTCCATGTTGCCGGTTCCCTTGAACTCTTCGAAAATGACTTCGTCCATCCGACTCCCTGTTTCCACCAGCGCCGTCGCAACGATCGTCAGGCTCCCGCCCTCTTCGAGATTTCGCGCAGCACCGAAAAACCGCTTCGGCTTATGCAAGGCGTTGGCATCCACGCCTCCCGACAAGATCTTGCCGGAATGCGGGACCACGGTGTTGTGAGCGCGCGCGAGGCGGGTGATGCTGTCGAGCAACACGACAACGTCCTTCTTCGCCTCGACCAGTCTCTTCGCCTTCTCCAGCACCATGTCGGCGACCTGGACGTGACGCTCCGGCGGTTCGTCGAACGTCGAACTCACGACCTCGGCGTTCACCGACCGTTCCATATCGGTGACTTCTTCCGGCCGCTCGTCGATCAGCAGGACGATGAGCTTCACTTCGGGATGGTTCCGGGTGATGCTGTTCGCGATTTTTTGAAGCAGAATCGTCTTGCCGGCTTTCGGGGGCGAAACCACCATGCCGCGTTGGCCTTTGCCGATCGGCGAGAGAAGATCCATGATCCTCATCGCGTATTCGCCCGGGGCGGTCTCAAGCTTTATGGTGTTGTTCGGGTAGAGCGGGGTGAGATTATCGAAGAGGACGCGTTCCCGGATGAGCTCTGGGTTCTCGTCGTTGACCGCCTCAACGCGCAACAGCGCAAAGAATCGCTCCCCCTCCTTGGGTGGACGTACCTGCCCACTGACGGTGTCTCCCGTCCGGAGATTAAATTTCTTGATCTGCGAGGGTGAAACGTAGATATCGTCGGGCGACGGTAGATAGTTGTAGTCCACCGACCGAAGAAAACCATAGCCGTCCGGGAGGACTTCGAGCACTCCCCGGCTAAATGTAAGGCCGCCCTGTTCAGTCTGAGCTTCGAGAATCTTGAAAATAAGTTCTTGTTTTCGCAGATCGCTGTAGCCCGATATATTAAGATCCTTGGCGATCTGATTCAGTTCAGAGATCTTTTTGGACTTCAGTTCTGCAATGTCCATCGGCATGGAGAATGTGCCTTTCAGAATAGCGAGGAAGTTTGCCCTTGGCAATGCCGTTTATGCTGGCGTCACGCCCATTCACAAACGGTTTGAAATGATGGATTACGAAGAGGTGGTTGGGAGAATTCAGAATGCCCGATGAGAAGCGAATTGGTGGAACTCGAAGCAACCCCAAATGCGGGAACACATCAGACCACCAGAATATACATCTAAACACAAGGAATGTCAAGAAAAATTCCCGTCCCAACGCCGAAAATCGGCGATTCCGCGTCTTAGAGGTCGATCATCGCCTCCGCAACAACATAATGGGAACCCGTAATCAAAATCCGCTTCCCGCGCGCCATCTGCCTCGCCCGTCTCACTCCCGCAGCGACCGAGGACTCTCCTGTCGCCCGGAAACCTGCGATTCTGGCTTGCCTTGTAAGCTCTTCGATTCCCAATGCACGCTCGCCGTGGGGGGCAACGGCGACGAGTGTCCTCCCTATTCGCCTCAGGGAACGAAGGATCGACCGGTAGTCTTTGTCCGCCATCACGCCGAAGACGATCACTGAAGGGAATTCCCTCTGTGACTCGACGTGTTCCACGAGCGCTCGGATTCCGTCCGGGTTGTGTGCGACATCGAACGTCAACAATCCTCGACGGGTACGCACTACCTCATAACGTCCGCGCATGCCGGTATTTTCACAAACGCGTTCCAACCCCCGAATAATGTTCTCCACCGATATCGTCTTCAGGAATCCCGACTTTTGGAGGACCGACAAGGTCGCCACGGCCGTTTCGATATTGCGAATCTGGTGTTTCCCCGTCAATCCGGGAACGACGGTTTCACCATCGGCAATGCCTCCCCTGAACCGGAAGACGTGCTTTCCATCAACCAAATGCACGATGGATCGTGCACGATGGAAAGGAGCATTCCGCTCTCTGGCGGTCCGGCGCAACACGAGGTCTGCTTCACGGCGGGTTACCGAAGAGATTACCGGTCTGCCGGTCTTGATGATGCCCCCTTTTTCAGCTGCGATTTCTTTGATCGTCGACCCCAGGATCTGCGTGTGATCAAGGCCGATGGACGTAATGACGCTCGCAAGGGGAAGGATCAAATTCGTGGAATCGAGGCGTCCGCCAAGCCCCGTTTCAATCACTGCGATGTCGACCCCCTCGTCGGCAAAATAGCGGAAGGCCACTGCGGTCGTCGCTTCGAAGAATGTCGCGTTCAGCCGTTCAATGGCGGGGCGTAGCTCTTCGACGTAGTCTACAAGCCGCTTTGCCGGAAGTTCCTTCCCATTGACGCGGATGCGCTCCGTGAACCGGAGCAGATGCGGAGATGTATAGAGGCCCGTTCGATAGCCGGCCTCCTGAAGAATCGATGCCAGAAACGCAGACGTTGACCCCTTGCCGTTGGTTCCGGCAATATGAATCGACGGGTATTTCCGGTGGGGATTACCGAACTCTCGGAGGAGAAGACGGCTGTTGCGCAGGCCGAACTTCATTCCCCGTGACTGGAGAGAATATAAATAGTCGAGAACGCTCAAAGCCATGTGTCGAGGATGGAAACTGAAGAATCGGCTTTCAATGATCCAACAATCTCAGCGACATCGCCGATCCCTTTCTCGACGCACCAGTCGCGAATCCCCGCGGCGACAGTCAATGAAGCGTCGGGGTCGACGAAGTTCTGTGTGCCGACCTGCACCATGGAAGCCCCGATAACAAGAAATTCAAGCGCGTCCTGTGCCGTCCGAATCCCCCCGATCCCGATGACGGGGATTTTCACCGCGCGGACAACTTCGTAGACCTTGGCAAGAGCGACGGGCTTGATTGCGGGGCCGGACAGGCCGCCCGTGACCGTTGAAAGAACGGGTCGTCTCGTGTTAATGTCCACCGCCATTCCGATCAGCGTATTGATCACCGACACGGCGTCCCCTCCTTCCCCTTCGACCGCCCGGGCGAACTCGGCGATATGGGTGACGTTCGGCGTCAACTTGATGATCAACGGTTTCGCCGTCAGAGCGCGCAAACGCCGGGTGATTTCTGCGACCGCCGGGCAACTCGTCCCGAAATTCAACCCGCCTTCCTTGACGTTTGGGCACGAGACGTTGATCTCATATCCGTCGACTCCGGCTTCGGCCTCAAGCATCGAAAGGACTGCGCAGTATTCATCCACGGAACTTGCGGCGATATTGGCGATCACCGCCGTGCCCGCGTTCCGCAGAAACGGGAGTTTCTCGTCGATGAACCGCTGCACGCCGATGTTGGCCAGCCCTATCGAATTCAGCATTCCGCTCGCAGTTTCCGCGATCCTCCGCGGCGGGTTCCCTTCACGCGGCTTCAGCGACAAGGACTTCGTGACGATTCCTCCCATGCCGGAGAGGTCAACGGCTCCGGCGGTTTCATCGCCGTACCCGAATGTGCCGGAGGCGACAAGAACCCGGTTCTTGAAGAGGATTGATCCAAGTTGAAATGAGGTTTTCGGCATCACGACTATCCTGTTCGGCAGGGTCGACCGCGCGGTTCCGTTTCGTCGTACCTAAATCCTGATTCTCCGGATATCGAACGTCGGCCCGTCCTTGCACATCAGCGCATAGCGTTGTGGACCGTCAACAAGCTCGACCGGGCATCCTTGGCATATCCCGAAGCCGCAGGCCATCGAGCCTTCGAGCGACACCTCGCAGAGCAGGTCGCGATCCCGTGCGAATTCCGCGAGATTCCGGAGCATCGCTGTCGGGCCGCAGGCAAAGATCTTCGGACGTCGGAAACTGCTGAGGAGAAGAGTATCACGCAGCAGGTCAACGACCGTTCCGTGATGGCCCCGCGAGCCGTCATCGGTGGCGACGCGCACGTCCTGGAGATGGTTGAGAACGAGCGAATCGCCCGAACGTGCGCCCACAAACGTCGCAATGAGCTTTCCCTCACGGAGAAGGGCGTCGGTCAGAATAGGAAGCGGGGCAATGCCGAGCCCCCCGGCAACCAGGAGCGCGGTGTCGTACGCCTCGTCCCGTACGTTGAACGGGACACCGAGCGGACCCAGCACATCAAGATCATCTCCCTCCTTCTTCATCGCGAGTTGTGCCGTCCCGCGGCCGATCACGGAATAGATAATTTCGACGTCGTCGCCGTCCGCCCGGTAGACGCTAAAGGGACGACGCAACAAGGGATCGGACCCATTTCCCACCTTGATGTTGAGGAACTGGCCCGGGCGGATGGCAGAGGAAATTTCAGGAGCGTGGAAACGTAATGAGAGGATCTTCTGGCCGACAATCTGAGAACGGACAACGCGGCAGTGGAAGACGTTCATTGAGGACCCTGGTGGACGTTCGCCGAATCCGCGCCCGGGGGCTTGGGGAAAATATGCTTCACGGTGTCCGCATCGTCTGCGACATGACCAAGTTTGCCCCGCACGAATCCCCGCTGTTCAAGAGAATCCCTCTGCGCATCGGGGGGCTGCGTCGGAGACACCGGGGGGACGATCGGGTTCGCAGACTCTGCCTTCTTCTCCCCAGGTTCTTCCGCCGCTTTCTTGTTCGCTTCTTCGGCGGCTTTCTGTTTGGCCTCTTCCGCGGCTTTCAGTTTCGCCTCTTCCGCTGCCTGTGCCTCCGCCTTCCGAAGTTCCTGATCCGCGGCATCCACCCTCGGCCTCACGATCGCTGCATAGGTGGAGGTCGGGTATTCTTTGATCAACCTCCGGTACGTCGCAAGTGCGCTGTCACCCTGCAGGAGTTTCTCTTCATACATCCATCCTACGGCATATTGGGCACGCGAGGCGAACGGGGAACGGGGAAAGTCCCTGGAGACCTGCAGAAGCGTATCGATCGCATTCTCGTACTCCCCTTTGAGAAGCAACTCTTCACCCTGATGGTACCCCACTTCAGCAGAGTCCACTTTCGCGACGACGGGAGGCAGGCCGAGTATCCGGCGCGCCTCCGCGGCGAATCCGGATTGCGGATAGTTCTGGACGATGAGGTGGTAGAGGGAGTCGGCAACGTGCTTTCCTCCCACCGTATCCCGTGCAGCCTCGACCTGAGCGATGACGTACCAGGCACGCGGTGTGTTCAAACCTGACGGATACCGCGTCAGCAACGTATCGAACCAGGCAACCGCCGAATCGGGCAGCGCCAGCCCTGTGTAGAATAACGTGGCGAGCTCATTCACGGCGCTGGCGAGCCGGGCGTTCAGCGTATCCACGGGGACGCGAACCGCTGCCTGCTTCATGGCAGGTCGTGCCGTGTCTGCTCCGCGTCGCAATGTGTCGACAGCCGCTTCTCGCAACGAATCCTTTCCGACCGGAGCCGCTTCCGCCGAATCCTGCCTCTGCGGTCCATTCGTTTCGGCGGCGAGCAAGCTGTCATTCAAGCGAATGCTCTTCCTATACGTGGAATAGCGGAGCATGAGATCATAGCGGACCGCGAGCCGGGTCGCGATCGCTGCCTGCGCATTTCCCGCCCTCCCCCTCGAGTAGGCGACCCTTGCGGAGTCAAAATCTCCGTAGACCGTCTCCCACAGTCTTCCAAGGTGATAGTCTGCCGCGGTGGCCCAATCGGACCGGGCGTACGCAGTATCCACATACTTGTACTGATCGATCGCCTCGGAATACCGCCCTCCCCGCCGGTAGACATTGCCGGTCTCGACATCCACTTCACCCCAGTTCTCTTTATAGTTTGTATTTCTCCGCATTTGCGTGAGGAGATCGATTGCCTGGTCTCCGCGCCCCAGCCGCGAAAGCGCTTTCGCTTCGCCTAACAACGCGCGGTAGGTGTTCATGTAGCTCTTGGATTCCCGTTCTGCATTCACGTACATCTTGTACCCTTGAAGAGAATCCGCTCCCGCGATGAACATGTCCCCGGCCAGCAGATACGCTGTCGCTCGCAGGTCGGCGTTTGCTCCTTCCGATCCCGTGATCTCGTAATAGGAACACGATCCGGCATAGTCAAGCCGGTCTCCGCGAATCTGGCCAAGCAGCATTGCCGCATACGCTTCGTTGTCATGATCGCCGGCCTGTTTCGCGTCGTCCAACAACAGCTTTGCCGACTTTTCGGCACCGTCGAGATTGTTCTCCTTGTATTCGGCGTAGGCCATCCAGACGCGCGCCTCCATGACCAACCCGCTATTCGGATAGGTGGTCAGAAGCTCCTTGAACTTTCTGTCCGCGCGCGTGAAGTCTCCCTGATAAAAGAAGGCCTTGCCGATCATGAGGAGGGCATCATCGACGAATTTCGAATCGGGGTGGTCCTGGAGAAGCTTTGAGCATTTCTCGACAACCGTCGTGAGCTTGGTCTTTGCGCCCGCCGAGATATTCAAGGGGAGGAGGAGGTTGCGGCCGGAAAGTCTGGTATCGGGTTGACCCCAGATATCCTCTTCCGCCTGCGAGAAGAGCGTCGCGGCGTTGTAATACGTATTAAAGTATGCGCCGAGAAAGTCCCCGACAACGCAACCGGAGAGAACGAACGAGAAGAACACCAGACATAGGGCGAGGCGAAAAGGCGGGTATGACCGGACCACGCGTGAGACTCCCATCACTTCGTTTCCTGAACGTAACGAGATTTCCATCGAAAATCAAACCGGCCAGGGTTAAACCTTTGCTGACGGGAATTGATCCAACCAGCACATGAGGCGAGGAGGAAGTTCCTTCGGCACCGGTGATGCAAACGCAGGGACGCGGGCGAGACCATGGTAATCGCCAGGAGTTCAATGCGCACGGCTGTCGACAGGTTCCAAAGAGTCCAATGGATAACAGAGAAGAGGAATTCACCATGAAACAACGCATTGTTGTGATCGTTCTGGGATTAGCGCTCGTGGCGGGAGCTGCGTATGCTCAGCCCGCCCCTGGTGGGAGAGGACAGGCAGGTCCGGGGGTACACCGGGCAATGATGGACCGGCTCAACCTCACGGATCAACAGAAACAGGAGATCGGAAAACTCCGCGCTGAATTTCAAAAAACCATGATCGCCCAGCGCGCGAAAGTCCAGTCATTGCGCGTCGACCTTCGCACGGAGATCGCGGCAGACGCCCCGGAACGCGCTGCGATCGAAAAGACCACACAAGCGATTTCCGGAATTCAGGCGCAGATGAAGATGGATCTCATCAATCACCTGTTTTCCGTCAGGGCGCAATTGACTCCGGAGCAACAGAAGATCTGGAAGAGCGAACTGATGCAGATCGGTGGGCGGATGCGACAGATGGCGCGCGGCGGCATGATGGGAGCGCGAATGGGAATGAGGATGGGCGGCAGAATGGGCGCCGGGATGGGTGCAGGGATGGGATCCGACGGTCAATAGTCCGGCGTGCAGTCGAACCGGACTGATGCATCAGAAAAGGCGGGTTGCGGGTGTTGCCCAGCGCGTAGGTGCCTCTGGCGTGCGGCGATAATCCTCACCCGCTTTTCTTGTTATCGGCTATGAGTAAGGAGTAGGACGTAGGCAGTAGGAAGAGAGCAATTCGTAACTCACTTGTCAGTTGTCGACTGACAATCGACAAGTGACAATTGGTCTCCACATCCCCCTTCACGGCCTGGTCGGCCGTACATCAATCTCCGATATCATTGTCCGCTGCGGTGCGGTGACGGCAAAGAGGACCGTTTCTCCGATGTCTTCGGGCCGCGGAATATTGTCCCCCTTTTTGCCGGCGGCGCTGAAACTCGTGTCGACGGAACCGGGGAAAATCGTCACCACCCTGATATTATGTTCCCGGACCTCAAGCATGAGCGATCCGGCAAATCCGCGCAGCGCCCACTTCGTCGCGCTATAGCCTGCACCGCCGCGAAAACTGTTTTTCCCTGCCAGCGACGCGATGTTGACAATCGCACCCCGTTCCGCTTTCATCATCGCAGGGAGAAATGCCTTCGTCATGAGGAACACGCCGCGGACATTCACGCTCCACATCCTGTCGAACTCCTCGACGGACAACTCGGCAACGGGTTTGAACACCCCCATCCCCGCGTTGTTGACAAGAATATCGAGCCGGCCGTAGCGCTCCAGTACGGTATGGGCGCAACGCTCCGCATCGGCGGGGATTCCGACATCGGCGACGATGCTGCTCGCGCTTCCGCCCTGTGCGCGGATCTCCTCGACGACAGCGTGAATCTCGGATTCACTCCGGGCGCAGACAACGACATGCGCCCCTTCGGGTGCCAGGGTCAGCGCAATCCCGCGTCCGATGCCCCGCCCGCCTCCGGTGACCAGCGCCACTTGTCCCGACAGCCGCGCGAGTTCCATCACGGCTTCATCCGTTCTGCGATCAGCGTCAGGAACTCGCTCCGCGTTTTCTCGTCATCGCGGAAGACCCCGATCATGGAGCTGGTGGTCGCCACCGAATTCTGCTTCTCCACGCCCCGCATCATCATGCACATGTGCCTCGCCTCGATCACCACGCCCACGCCCTCGGGGTCCAGCGCTTCAAACAGCGTTTCCGCAATCTGCTGGGTGAGCCGCTCCTGCACCTGCAGCCGCCGGCTGAACACCTCGACGATGCGCGGGATCTTGCTGAGCCCGACGATCTTGCCGTTCGGAATGTAGGCAACGTGCGCCTTGCCAAAAAACGGGAGCATGTGATGCTCGCACACGCTGAAGAGATCGATGTCTTTCACGATCACCATCTCGCTGTACTTCTCGCTGAAAATCGCCCCGTTCAGGACCGCTTCGATGTTCTGGTGGTAACCCTTCGTGAGAAATTCCCACATCCTGGCGACGCGATCGGGCGTTTCTTCCAGCCCTTCCCTGTTCGGGTCCTCTCCCAGCGCTCCCAGCATTGCGCTGATCAGCCCTTCCATTGCACCATTTGCCGTCTTCATTTCCATGGTCGTTGTGGTCCGTGTGGAGTCAGCCCCGGTATTCCACGACGTTGTTCGCCGATTCATACAGCTTGATGGAGAACAAGCGGCCTTCTGTGATTTTCGGGGCAAGGATTTTCCAAAAGGCAATCGCCATGTTCTCCGCCGTCGGGATCGTCCCTTTCATGAAGTCAACGTCGACGTTCAGGTTCTTGTGATCGACGCGATCGATGATCTCCCGCTCAACAATGTCCGCGAGCTTTTTCAGGTCGATCACCATCCCCGTGTCGACGGGCGGATCGCCCCCGACGGTGACTTCGATGTCATAATTGTGACCGTGCCCGTTCGGGTTGTTGCATTTCCCGAAGATCTCGTTATTCTTCTCATCCGGCCAGCGCGGATTGTACAGGCGATGGGCGGCACTGAAGCTGGCCCTGCGTGTGACATACACCATGGTTGCGTTCTTCCTTATCATCCGTCAATACATTCGCACTCCATCGACGACAAGTGCTCCTCCGACCATCATTTGCTAAAGGACGCCGAGCACTTCTTCGACGTGCCCCTCCGCTTTGACCTTCGGGAACACGTGCGCGACCACACCCCGTTCATCGATCACAAACGTCGAGCGGACGATGCCCATGAACGACCGTCCGTACATCGACTTCTTCTGCCATACGCCGTACGCTTTGAGCAGTTCCTTTTCCTCATCGCTGACCAGCGGGAACGGCAGTGCATACTTCCCGGCAAATTTCTCGTGGGACTCCGGCGAGTCGGCGCTCACGCCGATGACGACGGCGCCTTTTTTCCGGACCGCATCCCAGTTGTCGCGGAAGGCACACGCTTCCTTGGTGCAGCCGGAGGTGTTGTCCTTCGGGTAAAAATAGAGCACCACCTTCTTCCCCCGAAGAGATTTCAGGGAAATGCGCTTCCCGCCGTTCGACGGAAGATCGAACTCCGGCGCTTTCGTCCCGGGAGTGAGCATGGTCATCGTCGTAAAGTGGAAGATCAGGCTTTTGCAGCGGCCGCTTTGACTTCGTCGTAGGGCGGCTCGACGCCGGGGTTTTCGGAGACCCAGACGTATTTTACGACGCCTTTGGCGTCGAGGACATACACCGCACGCTTGGACGCTTCATAGGCACCAAGACCGGCAAAGGCATCATGCGTGCCGCCGTACTGCCTGCTGACCGTGCGCGTGAAATCGCTGAGCAGTGGAAACGTCAGCTTGTTCTGATCGGAAAAGGCTTTGTTCGCAAAGGGCGAATCGACGCTGATTCCGATCACCTGGGCACTCATCGAATTGAAATTTGCCAGCGCGTCGCGGAAGGAACACATCTCCTTGGTGCAGACGCCGGTGAAGGCACCGGGATAAAACACCAGCACGGTCTTCTTTCCGGCAAATTCTTTCAGCGAACGTTGCTTCTTCTCCGTGTCGTACAACGTGAAGTCGGGTGCTGTTTGTCCTACCTGTACCATACCATCCTCCAGAATGTCATCGGTTACTTTTACGGTGGGTCAGAGCTCGATCCTGAGGTGGGCGATGAACGTCCCGTTTGTGCTTCGCGTGCCACCGAGCGCCTCCTCTGTTGAATCGAAGAGGAACTGTAGCCCGAGCCACCATTGGTTGACGATTTCCCACGTCGCGCTCAGCTGGATCGTGCGCATCTTTTCCAGGTTGCCATCCAGAAATTGTATCATTTCCGGGTCCGAGTCGCGATGCGGAGCAAAGACATCGCCGCCGAAGTTCCGCACGAGCGCACCCGTGCTGTCGACGATATTGAGTCCTTTGCGCATCAGATTAACACGCGCCGAAAAGGTGAGGTTCCGTGCGGGCCAGTAATCGACGCCAAAGAGCATGTTGTCCGCATTTGGGCCGATCGGCGCGCCGATCAGTCTTCCCAGGGAGGTATAGCTGTCGTCGCGGGACCGGCCGTGTGAGAACACGTACGGCTGGATGCGCGTGTACTCCATGATCAGCGCGGTGTTCGGGATGCCGAACATATCCGCGTAGTACATCCCGGTCTGCCACCCGTACCGGTCGGACCACTTGTCACTGAAGAGGTCGGGAAGATTGAAGTCATCGTAGAGGATGGAGCCCATCAATTCCAGATCTCGCAGAAAATGGATCCGGAGGTCGAAGAGCCAGAACATATTGTCGCGGTCCCCCCGCGCCCGCTGGGCGGACTCGAACAGCATCAACGGATTGAGGTACGCAAGGTCGGGCGAACGATTGCTGTAAACGACCATCTCCTGAAACCCGATATCGAGGACCCTGGGAAACGACAGCGCAAAACGGTGCACGGCGAGATACTTGTCGGAGGCGACCGGCTCGTAGAACGTCGCACTTGTGTCGAAGGGAAGCGTAAACGGAAGGTTGGACTCCTGCCCCATCAACCAGGCATGCATGAACGTGTACTTGAAGGCCTTGTAGTGAAAATCCGCCCGGACAAAATCGAACAAGCCGACATTGTCGGAGATGGTCATTTTCTGCCCGTACCCGCTTCCCCACAGGATGCGCTCGCGGCCGATCTGCGCGCTGACCATTCCACCGTCATAGCGCAAATAGCCCTCGGCGAAATCGAAGTTCCGGGTGTTCGTGACGAAGAGCTCATGGCTTTGCGAGAGGACCGGGTCGCGCTGGAGCAGCTCGCGACTTCCCCGGAAGCCGGCATTGGTCAGCTGCAAAAAATATCCGAGCCTGTTGTCGATGGTCCCGCGCAACCGTGCCCCGAGCTGGAGGTATGCGGCGTTGGCATTCCCAAGATCGTCGCCGTGGATCCGGCGGAAGTCGACATCTGCAAGTCCGTTCAGGAAAACGCTCACCGATGAGTCGTGCGCGTGATAGAGATATTTCTCCCGGTTGGAGAAGCTGGCGAGAAGCGCGTCACCGGCGCTCGGTTCTTCGGAGTCGATCAACGAATGGAAGGTGTCCGTGTTCCCCGTCAGGTCAAAGTGGAACTCCGACAGGTAATCGTCCAGCCAGCCCTGCTCGGAAACACTCAAGCGACTCCGCCCGCCGTCGAGCGTCTTGAGGTAGCCGGCCACTTCGCGGCGGCTGATCGGGATAATGGTGCCGTCGTAGCCATCGATCAGACCTTCGACCGACATTTTCTTCAGGAACGCATAGACCGGATGATCCGCCGGCACGTCCTCTGCCTGGGCGCGAGCCATCACGGGAACCATGACACACGCAAGCGCGGCCACGAGGAAGCGCCGGCCAAATGATTGTCGAAAGGCCCAATTCATGCTTGATTCCCCAAACCCGTTTCCGGGGTCTGTCCCCCACCTGACCCCAGGCCGTTTTTAGAAGTACGCCCCGTACCAGATCGCTCCCGGATGAATTCTGACTGCCGGCAGCGGGAAATGGAAGAAATTCAGACACTCGCTCAGCGTCCTCAGGAACGCCGTGTCCTGAGGAATGATCTTCGTCATATCCAGATCGAACGTGAGGTAGTAGACCTTGTACGGGTTCGTGGTGGCGATATCACGACCGCCGTAACCGAACGCAAGCCAGAGCCAGGCAGGCCAGACGGACCCGACCTCATCCGGGAGCATGCTGCGCACGTTGAACGCAAACCAGATGGTCTGTCCCTCATAGTCGTCGAACAAGATGTGCTTCTGACCTTTGAACCCCGATCCGCCCGGCTCGTTGATCAGGTTCGACTTGTGATAACTGAACTTCATGGCAAATTCGCGAAGCGGCGGCCAGTAGTGCTGGCCGATCGGGAGCAGCGCTCCCGCAAGATCGGAAGCCCAGTCCACCCTGTCGAACCCCCAGGTGGAAAAACCATCCTCCAACTCAACGTAGGTTTGAAACAGAAGCGACGCACCGGAGCCATACCAGAGTGCCTGCGTGTCGTGCATTCCCGCCCACTCGAACGACTTCTTGAAAACATAGGCAGCCGCGATCCCGCCTAACATGTGCCCCATCTTGTCGACGTTCACGCCATACTTCAGGTCCTCCTGGAAATGAAACGGCGCACGGTTGTCTCGCCACCAGCCGGACTGCTGGTAGAAGTGGATTGCCGCGATCGTGCCACTGAGAGCGCCACCAACCAAGGCCACCCTCCAAGGTCGAATTGAAGTTGAGTCTCTTGAAGGTTGAGCACTCGCCCCCTGCACGCAAAAAAGGTCTTCAACGATGAGAAGCGTTTCTGACAGTCGAAACGCAAATGATGTCGCCCGAGAGTAGGAAGTAGGCAGTACGCAGTAGGCAGAAAGCATGGTCAATACTCTAATAGCAGAATTTCTCCGGTTGGTTAGCCATGCTGTACAACATCGCACAAATCCGGTTACAGCGTCCACAAATTCGTCGTGGTGATTTCTCTGAGTATGTATCCACACTCTAACGCTAAGTCCAACCAAACCTGCTGTCTCACCGGCTTCCCCTGATGCATCAACCATCTTGCTGACGAACATCTTTCATATCGTCGTTTTCCCATCCTTCCGCGATATTCGCCGGAACAGAGCGCGACGATCGAACTATCTGGTCAGTCAGTGACGTAGCGTTCTTCGGAGGAAAACTCCTTGCGGAACCGAAAACATCCTTTGCAAGGGCATACGAGTCCTGATACACTCTCAGGTCCTTGTAGCCACCATAACGATTCATGCTAATCCCCTCCTTTCGAGAGCCGATCCTTACTATTCAGTCTCAGTTCAGGCGGGATTTCATGGATCTTCAATAACCGTTTCCTACATACTGCTTACTGCATACTGCTTACTGCATACTCCTTGCATTTAATTAGATATTCGCCTTGAACCACGCAATCGTCTTCCTCAAGCCCTCGCTCCTCGGCACCTGCGCCTTCCACTGGAGAATCGTCTCGGCGCGCTTCGTTGCCGGCTTCCGCACTTTCGGATCGTCCGCCGGCAGATCCTTGAAGACGATCTTGCTCTTGCTCCCGGTCAGCGCAATGACTTCCTTCGCCAGCTCAAGCATCGTGATCTCATCAGGGTTGCCGATGTTCACCGGCAACACTTCGTTCGACATCAGGAGACGATGGATCCCCTCCACAAGGTCGTCGACATAGCACACGCTGCGGGTTTGTGAGCCGTTGCCGAAGACCGTGATGTCCTCGCCGCGAAGCGCCTGCGAGATGAACGCCGGGATCGCCCGACCATCGTGAATGCGCATCCGCGGGCCGTACGTATTGAAGATCCGGACGATGCGCGTTTCGACGCCGTGATACCGGTGATAGGCCATCGTCATCGCCTCGGCGAAGCGCTTGGCCTCGTCGTAGACGCCGCGGAACCCGACCGGGTTGACATTGCCCCAGTATTCCTCCGGCTGCGGATGCACCATCGGGTCGCCGTAGACCTCGGACGTGGATGCGAGGAGGAAGCGCGCGTTCTTCGCTTTCGCGAGCCCGAGGGCTTTGTGCGTGCCGAGCGATCCAACCTTCAGCGTCTGGATCGGGAGCTTAAGGTAATCGATGGGACTGGCTGGCGAGGCGAAGTGCAGGATGTAGTCCACCTTTCCGTCCAGGAAGATGTAATTCGTGACATCGTGCTTCACGAACGTGAAATCTTCGTTGCCGAAAAGGTGGGCAATGTTGTTGGTGCTGCCGGTGATGAGGTTATCGATCGCCGTGACCCGGTGGCCCTCACGGAGCATCCTCTCACAGAGATGCGACCCGAGAAACCCGGCACCGCCGGTGATGACCGTATGCAACTTCGGCGTAGATTGGCTCATTAGCGTGATTGCCTGGTTAGTGCCTTGGTGCAAGTTGTGCAACATCGTGCTGAGAGTAGTGGCTATGTTACAAAATAGTTGAGCCTCACGAGTGTGTGTGGTAAGTTGGGATGTTCGCAGTACCAACAAAAACCACCACTGTACTCAGGAGGCTCTGATGCCTAAGATCAGAGTTATTTTGGACAAACTCCAGCGCTTGTTTGTCGGTATCGACATGCACAAGAAGAGCTGGACGGTGACGGTACGAACGCGTGACGTCGAGATCGCAACGACGACCATGCCGGCGAGTTGCGACGGGTTGCTGAAGTTCCTGCGGCCGTACCTGGCACACCCAATCGAGGTGGTGTACGAAGCAGGCTATTTTGGGTATTGGCTGCACGACTATTTGGTTGATCGTGGGATCGAATGCATCGTGACACCGCCCAGCCTGATCCCGGAAGCACGCGGCAATCGGGTCAAGACCGACAAAAAGGACTCGCGCAAGCTGGCCAAGTGTCTGGCCAACGGTGAGCTCAAGCGTGTGTATGTGCCGACACCTGCTGAACGTTCGGCTCGCGAAGTGAGCCGGCGACGGCGGCAATTGATCGGCGACCGCAAGCGCGTCCAGTGTCGTATCAAGTCGGTGCTGAGCACGTACGGTATCTCCATCGCCTCCCCAAAGGGGAAATGGACGGCACGCTATCGCGTCAACTTGGGTCTGCTCAAACTGTACGATCACTGGCTGGACGCGAGCTTTCAGCAGCTACTCATCCAATACGACCAGTTGACGGATCTGATCCACAAGCAGACAGCGTTGCTGGAGCAACTGGCCGCGACCGAACCATATCGCGCGCGGGTTGCGCTCTTGCACAGCCTCCCCGGTGTGGGGATGATCCTGGCAATGGAGTTCCTGTTGGAACTCCAGGATGTCGCTCGCTTCCGTACAGCGAAAGCCTTGGCCGCGTATTTGGGCCTGACACCGAGTCAGGACTCCAGCGGCGAACACGTGCGCTTTGGCCATATCACACGCACAGGGAAAGCGGCCTTACGCGGCATGCTTGTCGAGTGTTCCTGGCGAGCGATCGCGAAAGATGCTACGCTGCGTCAACGGTACGACCATCTGCAAGCACACATCGGCGGCAAACGCGCTATCGTGGCAATCGCGCGTCGTCTGGCACTCACTGCACGACGGCTCCTGCTGGACAACCGGTCGTATCAACCTGAACTTCATGCTGCACACTGACGGCATGGTTGAAAGCTTTGTTCCTCGAGGATGCGAAGGGCAACGGTTACGTCCTTGTGTCGAATACACGTTCACGTAGTGTGTTGCCTTCCACCCTCAGTATACAGGGTGCGACGCCTCGGATGAACCACCTGTGGCCTGGGCATGAGTCCCAGTGACTACGAATAGCAGGCTGACGTCGTTAGCGTCCTGTAGAGATTAACCTACAAATCCAAGCCGTCTGCATCATCACACGACGGAGAGGGAAAAACTGTCCACATGCACTCAGCCAATTGATTTTGTACATAGCAGGACGTAGGGTGTAGGACGTAAGAAGGAAACTCTACCCGACCATTTGCTTCCGTTTTCTTCATACGGCCTACGTCCTACTTCCTACTCCTCGACGTTTCATGGCTATGCTTCTCCGCCCGATCCTCGCCCGATTCCGTAATACACAAACCCCTTCTCCCTCATCAGCTTCGGGTTGTAGATATTGCGGCCGTCGAAGATCACCGGCGCCTTGAGGAGGGATTTGATGCGGTCGAAGTCAGGACGCCGGAACTCGTTCCATTCGGTCAGAAGAAGGAGTGCCTCCGCGCCCTTGAGGGCGTCGTAGTTGCTGTCGACATACTTCACGACGGAGCCAATCCGCTTTTTCATATCCTGCATCGCTTCGGGATCGTACACTTTGAGCGACACGCCTTCCTTGAGGAGCAAATCGATGACCGTCAGGGAGGGTGCCTCGCGCGTGTCGTCGGTGTTCGGCTTGAAGGAGAGTCCCCAGACGGCGAGGGTCTTTCCGGACAATTGACCCTTGAAGTGCTTCTTCACTTTCTCCACAATCAACTGTTTCTGCCGTTTGTTCACGTCTTCCACCGCCTTGAGAACGTGGAGTGGATAACCGGCATCGTGTGCGGTCTTGATCAGGGCGGCGACGTCCTTCGGAAAACACGATCCGCCATACCCGATTCCCGCGAACAGAAACTGCGTGCCGATCCTCTGGTCCGTCCCCATGCCGCTCCGGATCAGATCGATATCGGCCCCGATCTTGTCGCACAGGCCGGCGATCTCATTCATGAATGAGATTTTTGTTGCGAGGAACGAGTTGCACGCATATTTCGTGAGCTCGGCGCTCCGTTCATCCATGACGATCAACGGATTGCCGGTCCGGACGAATGGCGCGTAGAGGTCCTGCATGACCGCCAGTGCGCGCTGGCTTCGTGTTCCGATGACCACACGTTCCGGCTTCATGAAGTCATTGACGGCCGCGCCTTCCTTCAGGAACTCGGGATTGGAGACGATGTCGAATTCCGTTTTGGTCTCCTTCCCGACCACTTCCCGGACCCTGTCTGCCGTTCCCACGGGGACGGTGCTCTTGTTGACGATGACCTTGTACCCGTTGATCGATTTGCCGATCTGTTTCGCCACTCTCAGGACGTGCTGAAGGTCGGCGGAGCCGTCTTCGGACTGGGGCGTCGGGAGGGCAAGGAACACGACGTCCGACTGCTCCACCGCGTGGTTAAGATCGGTGGTGAAGGTGAGCCGTTTCTCGGCGATGTTTTTCGCGAGATAGTCGGTCAAGCCCGGCTCGTAGATGGGGCATTCGCCCTTCCGCAGCATGCGGATTTTCTTCTCATCGATATCGACACAGATAACATCGTTCCCGCTCTCTGCAAAACACGTGGCCGCGACGAGTCCGACGTAGCCGGCGCCGATGACGCTGAGTTTCATGGAGGATCCTAGGTTGTTCTTGATGAAGCCCAATTATAGCGAATATTCCGGGAAGAAGCCACGGAATCTACCGAGAAGGGGGGAACGGGTGAATGGGAGAAGGGGAGAATCGGAGAATTAGCAATAGTCGAACGATTAATTTCAGCGACACCTCGGAAAAACAGTCCCAATACAGTAGTATCTACAGGACTCCGTGGAGAAGAATTGAAATCTCTGATCTGCTCACACAATGATCTCGATGTCTTTAAGCTTTCATTCGGGGCTGCAATGCAGATATTCGAATTGACAAAACACTTTCCGAAAGAAGAGAGGTATTCTTTGGTCGATCAGATCCGGCGGTCATCCCGTTCGGTGAGCGCCAACATTGCAGAGGCATTCCGAAAACGACGCTATCCGATGTATTTTGTCTCTAAACTCAGTGATGCTGAAGGTGAAGCTGCAGAAACTCAGGTCTGGCTGGATTTTTCAAAGCAATGCGGATATATCTCTGAAGAAACTACGGGACGACTGAAATTGGAATATGATCAAGTCCTCGGAAAGCTGGTGATGATGATCAGCCGGCCGGACTTATGGAACCCGCGACGCACTACTTAGTGCTCTCCTTCTCCCCTTCTCCCCTTCTCCCCTTCTCCCACTCTCCCTATCTCCCCCTCTCTCTTCCCCCCATCCCCCCCCCTCTCAATAAGCGCCTTTCCCAAATAGCACCACCGGCACTGTCTGCGCGAGGATTTCAAGATCAAACAGAATCGTTTGATTCTCGATGTAATACAAATCCAGCATCACCATTTCGCGGAAACCGAGCTGGGAGCGGCCGGAAACCTGCCAGAGTCCGGTCATGCCGGGTTTCGCTCTGGCGCGAAGGTGGACATACCCGCCCACATGATCGTTGGCGTCGATCTTTTCATAGTCCTTCACCGGAAGAGGCCGCGGACCCACCAGGCTCATGTCGCCTTTCAGCACGTTGACGAGCTGCGGAAGCTCGTCGATGCTGAATTTGCGGATCACTTTACCGACCCGGGTGAGACGGGGGTCGTCTTTGATTTTAAACAGCGCTCCATCGCTTTCGTTCTGGTTGAGCAGCGTCTCTTTTTCGTTATCGGCGTCGTCGTGCATGCTCCGGAACTTCAGGAAATGGAACGCCGTATCATCGGCGCCGAGCGAGCGGCTATGCCGGAAGAAAATCGGCCCCTTCGATTCGAGCTTGATCGCCGCCGCGACAATCAGGAACACCGGAGAGAAGAGCAAGAGCAGGGCGATCGATCCGGCGATATCGAAGGCGCGCTTCATCATGCGTTTCAGGGAGCGGAGCTTCAGTCCTTCGGGGACATAGATCGGGATCCCCGCGATGTCGCGCAGTCCGATCTTGGAGAAGAGAGAATCCGACTCGGGCGACATGATCCGCATCGTAATGCCTTTGCTCCTGCAGAGCTTGTGGATGGGATTGAACGACCCATTGAGCTGGTACGAGGAGGAAAAGACGATCTGATCGATTTCATTTTCGCTGAGGAAACGCTCGATGGCGGAGACGTCGACGTGGTCCGTCTTGTCGGAGGCGTTCTTCTTTGACGTCCGGAGGACGCTGACCAGGTTGAACTGGAGGTCGGCATGTTCATTGAGCCGGTGGATCAGCTCATGGAAGTCGGGGTCGGACCCGATGGCGATCGTTTTGCTCCGGCCGAAATCGTATCGGCGCAATGCCGCAATCGCCTTTCGCACCGCGAGCCAGGTTCCGACGTACACGACAGGAGAGACGACGATGAAGAGCGCATAGATTGCGGGCCGGGGGACGAAATTCGGGAGAAAATGGATGGTACTCAGGACGAAGGCCGAAATATAAAGGTGGCCCCGGGCGGCGGAGTACAGTTGCGATGCCAGCGACTGGTAGGTGATTCTCCGATAGACGCCGAGCATGGTGAACGTGACGGTATAGGCGAGGACGAGAAACGTTATGAAGCCGGCGTGGGAGTGGCTAAGCGTTACCCCTTCCTTCAGATGCAAGTAGAGGACGACGGCGAGCGCATACGCGACGCATTGAATCAATGCATCGACGACAATGCTGACTGTGGCATTAATGGCTTTCCAATTCCGCTGAAGAGAAGTGCGGATTGGCCGGGGGATAGTCAACGAATACACACGCTAGAATTTTTCGATAAATGGTATATAGTGAAAAAAAGCTCCAAATCAAACACCCTTTTCCGCCATCTGCACAAAAAGATCTCCCACAAAAGAATCGACCGGCCAAATCCGAGAAAAAACCAGGAGGGCTCGCGGGGATGCCCCACATGGCGCACATTCTATGCCAGAATGGAACCCTCCCACGCCTCCCTCTTCACAAGATTTGTCATTGATGACGCAAACATAAAGAGAAGGGGCGAAGTTTCTCGTATCGCCCCTCCTTTTCCGCTCAGTCTTCTCCTCGCAGACTACCTCCGCGATGTGACCTCACTTCGTCAGGACGAGCTTCCGCACATCGACCTTGCTCGCGCTTTGCAGGCGGTAGATGTACATGCCGCTGGCGAGGTTTGTCGCGTTGAACCTGACGGACTGATACCGTCCGGCCGTCGCGATGTCGTTGAAGAGCGTGGCGACTTTCTGTCCCAGCATGTTATAGACGACAAGCGTGGCCGGGCCGGAATTCTCGACGGTAAAGCGAATCATCGTCGTCGGGTTGAATGGGTTCGGATAGTTCTGGAAGAGCGCAAATACCTTCGGCGCGACCTGCTGATCGATGCCCGTGGTGACTGACGCATTGATCGGCTCGGAGTAATGGACCGTACCGTTGAGATCAGACTGTTTCAAACGATACCACGGTTGCGACGGTACTGCGCCGTTATCGACATACGAATACGTATGCGCTTCGAGTGTCGTCCCATGCCCAGCCTGGAAACTCCCAGCTAGTGTCGCGAACCCATTTGACTTGTCCGCAGAGCGCTGCACATCGAACCCGTAGTTGTCAATCTCACTTGCCGTCGACCAGTGCACCGTAATGGTGTTTGCCTGAATGGCAGGGGCTGCGGAAAACCCGGAGAGTTGAATTGGTAGCGGACTCGTATCAAGGTCCGGAAACGTTCCGTTCGTCCACTGAACATAGTCGTCGCCGACGATTTCCAATTGGGTCCAGTGCAGATTCGAATTTCCTGCCGGGATCAGAGTCGTGAAGTCGATCGTTACGACGTCCGTATAGCTCGTCCCCACTGGCGTCCCGCTCCCGGCAGTTCCATTGTATTCTGTATTGATCGACAGGATGTTTCCAGCCACAGTGATGGACCCGGGGCTGTATGAACCACCGGAAAACGCTGAGTAGCTGTAATCCACCCCGGCGGTGGGAGATGCGGGGAAACTCAGATTCGTGTTGTCGAAGGAGAACTTCACGGTCGTTCCACCCATCCCCATCGCAACATCCGTTTTGAATTGCACCTTCACACTGTAAGTGCTGCCGTCGTTGGTCAACACAACGAAACGACCGTCTACCGTGGTTGACAGCGCAGACATAGCGCAAAATACCGTAAGACACAACGTGGCCATCGTTTTCATACGCGGACCTTTCGATATGGAAATGGACTAATCGTTCTTTCTTCGTTCAATGAGCTCGTTATATTCACGGGACCTGCGAGGTGATAGAGTTGTTCTGACGCCAGAGCGCCCGATCAAGGATCGAAACATCACCTGACAGGTTGAAATCCGCACCAAGGTACTCCGTCAGGCTGTTTTGCGTCCGCCAGATCGAACGATCCAGAATCGAAATGTCACCACTGCTGTTTGCATCGCCAGCGAACATCCCATACACACCCGCCGCGAGCTGCTTCATCGGGTTCGTGCCATAGGATTGTTGGCCGCTAGACCAGTCAGAAAAATCGAATGTGGAATTTGATGTTCCGAGTGATAGAGCTTGTTTGCTCATCACCGGGATATGGTTCCTGTGGTGAATCACAACATAGTAATTACCCACTGGAGCATCAAAATCAACGTATGCCTTCGCGCTATTGGCGAACATCCTAATAGATCCGTCACTCGCCAGCCAGGCCGGGGCATACTTGCGAACCTGGGCGGAGGCGGCATCAGGAGTATTGCGTATTTCAAGAGCAATGCTGTCCACAGCATCGCTGGGGATAGTCACCCCGGTAAAATGTTGGGCAAGGCATCCATTACTGTTCAAGGTGGTGAGCATCTTCCCTGATGAGGGGTCGTAAGGACCCTGCAACAGAATTCGAATTGCTACTCGCGGCACTGTGCGAAGGACAGTCCTGACGATTTCAGTAACCCTGCCACCTCGATCAGTTGCACGGATGTGAATATCCGTGTCAGTTGATCGGAGGGGTACCAGCTGGCTGAAAGTTGAATCGGGATTCACTGTCAAAGCGGAATAGTTGGCGCCATCGGTGCTGTACTCAGCGGATTGAATTCCGATTGCGTTACCGATCTTCCCCTGGATTGTTACATCTGCTAATGTGGTCGAGAATCCTACAGGCGGGCTCGACACTATGATCGTTGGTCCCTCAGTGTCGAACGGAGCGTACAAATAGACCGTCCCATTCGTGGCAGCGATAATATTGTTCGAACCCCACGTTACCCGAGGTGTTCGTCCCCCCAATGTCGAGATTGTACAGTTCGGTTCCCGAATCCCAATCCAGGATTCTAAGATACCCGTTCGGTCCGCAACATATCAACTTTGTGTTGTCTGGAGACCAATCCACAGAATGGCCAAGGCCATTTTGAATCGCAGGGATACCATACTGTCGAATTGGGGTGGAACTACCAATGTTGAAAAGAAACAGGTGATTAGATCCACTATAGTATCTGCCATAGACCGCGAGTTTTGTTCGATCTGGTGAGATCACGACGCTATATTTGTTTACTCTGCCGAGGGAGCTATTTGTCCACAACTGACTCCAGTTTGAGGCATGAACATGCTGATCGTTCCGGTCCCTTTTGTTACCGCCGCGATGTAATTTCCTTTCCAATCGACGGAAGTGACCGATCTGAGGTAGTTGGCCCGACATTCAGATAGTAGTTGGTGCTATTGGCGTATATCTTCAGTTGATTCTTCAAGCCGCTCGCACTGTTTGCGATCGCAAATCGGCGGTCATCAGACTGATCAGACCACACCACCGAATAGGCGGAGGTATTTAACGGGCTCTCTTGAGTAATTGATCCAGTCTTTGTGTCGTAGATATACCATACAGGATTTGTCTGATCTGTCCCCATAATAATGTTTCTGCCAGTCTGTGAAAACGAGAGTGTTCGGACCTGTACCATGCCACTGGGGGTCAATCTCGCGGTCAGAGATGGGAAATCCCATACATAACCAGGAGCACTGGCAAGCATCTTCCCGTCCGGCGAAAACCTGAGCTGTGGATCGGATTCATATTCCGCGATCATTCCAGCGGAGACCGTTGCGAACGGTGGAATTATCGGGAGAAGGCCCGGACGCATGTCAATGGAGAATGTCTGGACTGTTGGACCAACCGTTGCGGTCACGGTAGCGGTGCCGGTAGCCGTGGAAGTGAGTTGAGGCGTCGGGGCGATCTTCCCAGGATCAGTGTTGTCTCCAAGAACGGCGGTCCAAGTCTTCTGCCCGTTTTGGAAAGCACCGAGATTCGACGAAAGGACTATCGACTGTCCATCAATCCCCGCGCCCGGAACTGTAAGAGTTACATATGGGTAGAGTGCGTGTGTCTCACTTGAAGCTGTTCGCCCCGTACCTGCGTTCGTCATTACGATAGTATATGTACTTGATCCTGCAGACAGAACGCTGACATTCGCTGTCGTGGAAAGTCCGGTATTTGTGGCCACCGCTATGACAGCCAATCCGGCTCCGTCAGGTGAATAGGTTGACTTAGCCACACCGCTAACGTCAGTGATAACCACCCCAGGATTTGTCGACCCTTTAGGGCCAGAAAGAGGTGGAGTGAAAGGTCACAGTTACCCCTTGCACAGGAAGCCCAAGAGTGTTTCGCACATTTGCGGTAATTTGTGAAGATGTCCCCCCCGTGTAGGTTATCTCACTCGGGTTTGCAGAGCTACTAGCTGCGTGGGCCCAGGGTCTGCAATAACGAGCTGGATGCTCCCGCTAAACTCGCAACTTTGTAGCCGTTCATTTGTGCGACAATTGAAATCGTGTACGTTCCGGTTGTTGGGGTCGTGAAAGTGCAGCCCGTACGATCCCGCAGGTGACGCATCAGAGAGAAAAGTGACTCGCTCCATTGATTGTTGCTTCGACCGCAGCGTTTTGTAGCGAGTTCCCCAGTATCACAGTCAACACGGCTGTCTGATTTGGCAGGTATGTCTGTTTGTCGAGAGCGATGCCTGTAATCGATATGGATGGCATGACTGTCGCAAGGATCGAAGTCTCTGTGCCATTGCCATCCTTGTCGTGGCCAACCGCTCGTAGCGTAGCCGAACCAGGGAGGAGATCAGCCAATGGATATTGGAAGTTGAATGGCGCTGAGCTCAACTCTCCGATCTTTGTTCTGTTTAGAAACAATTCGATTTTGTCAATGCCGCTCTGCCCATCGGATGCTGCAACAGATGCATTCAACGTTCCCTGTATCTGACTCCCTGAGGATGGCGAAGTGATCGATATGGTGGGCGGTGTGACACCCGTCTCCGACCGGTGCAGCATAATGGTTACATATCACCTTTCGATGATTTTCCCGGCACCGAGAAAGTCGCGCTGATACAGCCAGAAGGCGAAGGCTCTCGATGCTGAAGTTGGAGTTACGGTGAAAGGGAATGAGCCTGTCTCATCGACGGCCAGATCTTGCGAAATCGACCACACATCTGTCCACTCCCAGGGAGGAGGCAACAACCCGGTCTCGTCCCAAACCCGAACGTTGTAAATGTCATTTTCCGGGACCTTGACTATCACCGTAGCAGTCCCGGCTTGTCCTTGAACAAAGCGGGCTGCCCGGACATCCTGGATTAGGAAGACTTTTGGATCGTCGGAGTTCCGTCGTCAATCGGAAGCCTGAGAGAGAATTGAGTCCCAACTGCGATGAGCCAGGATAACATACGGCAGAAATAGCTTCCGTCGTGTATCTGGCGATTGCAAGTCCAGGGATCATCGCGTACAATGAGTGCTGGATTAAGGTTTGTTTTCCGAACCTCAAAGCTCAGGCCATGCACTGAGAGTTCTCCCCCACCGCTCAACGGAGAAGCGACCCCAAGCTTGAGATCGCAGGTAGTGATCCCACCTGAGGAGTTTATGCTGAACAGATCCACTGGAATAGAGTTGACGGATGCATTCACAGTAACATCGAACAACGCGATCGGGGAGTCTGGTGCGTTTGCACCAAATGTCCTCTTCTGGACGCCGAACCCGATCGGCCATCCGCCTACGCCAGTCCCGGCCACCACATCTATCCACACCGTCACCCAACCATCTCTCCCTTCTGCCGTCACACCTGCGTAATCATCCAAGTCTACGAGCACCTTTATGCCACCGCTGGCAAAACCTGATTGGACAGGCTTGGCCACGAAGTACAGCATCCACTTTTGACCCGCTGCATAATCCAGCCCGATGACGTCCCCACCGCCGTTCAGTTGGTCAATTACGCCGCTGATTATGTTGCTCGACTGAGATATTCCTCGAGAAGTCATAATCGAGGTTACTGAGCATTACGCACGCCACAACCCACGGGGAATTCTGTGTGAGACGTTTCACGTTGTGGATCCTTCAGGATCTACTGGTCAGGATGAAGGCTATTTTCGATCGGCACTTAAATATTCCGGCATGAACGTTGCAGAGAGATCTGCGGGATGAGGTGTATGAACCACTGACTTCAACAAGACAATCCTCCAGCGCCAGGATAATCAAGCACACCATTCAGCGGATCATGGCGAAGAATATCGACCACTCCACAATGTGTCTATCGTTTCCAATCTCCTACCTTGCAGAAAATTGGAGCGAAAGACATGACCGCCCTTCATCCGCGCGAAAATGATCACACCCCTGTGGTTCTAGGGAACTTGTGATGCCACAGAATTATTCGATCTCCAAATCGCCCTGTCGAGTATGGACACATCCCCCGTGAGATACAGAGTTGCTCCCAGATACCCCGACAGGCTGTTTTGCGTCCGCCAGAGGGAACGATCGAGGATTGAAACATCGCTGCTCCCGTTTGCATCGCCGGCATACAGTCCGAAGACTCCCACGGCAAGCTGCTTCATCGGGTTTGTACCCCAAGCCTTGTCCTGCCCCGTCGTGAAATCGTAGAACGTATTCGCATCAGTGAGCGCAATTGCCAAATTGCTCATGATCGCCAGATGATTCCGATGCTTCACAACAAAGTAGTAGTTGCCGGGTGCTAAACCGTCGAACTCGACATACCCTTTGGTCGTATCTCCAAGACTTCTCACCGTTCCGTCGGTCATCAACCACGCCGATGCTTCGCGGCGCGTGGTGGCTTTCTTGCTGCGAAGGCCGAGTCGCGTACCTCTATGCAGAGGCTGTCAACACCGAGAACTGGAATCGCTCGGCCTGTGTAGCGAAGAGCAAGGACCCCGCTTGTGCGCAGCGCGTTCCCAAGTAGGTTTAATGCGGGCTGATACGCACCTTCAAGAAGGACCCTGAGGACAATCCGCGGAGGATTGGGGACAAGAGCAGACCGCCAAGGCAATCGAGTACGACCCCTCGCCTGCGGAATTCCGGGCGCAGACTCTCCAAAAGTATGTCTTGCCTTTGTCGAGCCAGGTATTAGCCTGCCCGTGTTGGTGGATGCAAAACTCGAGTTCGTTGAGTACGACGCCTGCAAAAAGCGAATCCGCCGCAACCTGAAGTCGATACGCGGACGCACCCGAAACGGGTCGCCAGTTCAGCGAAAGCGGCAGTGGTTGGTTAACGGCATTGTTCAAAGGCAATGAAAGCGCGGGGGCGGTGGGTATGACAACCAATTGGCGGGTTCCAGTAATGGTCCTGGTTGTACTCTTTCCGTATA
>CAWESL010000004.1:0-83490 GCA_963811705.1 Ignavibacteriota bacterium | reverse complement strand
GCTTGGCCCCACATGACCACATCACAACCCACGTTAAATCCGGTCACATTATCCATTTCAGGGAATCGTCACCATGATCCCAGAGAATCCGCCTCAAATGGCGGACTATTCACCGACGAAGCTCTCCATCAACCTCATCTTCGCTAATTGTTTTTCGGTCCTGGTGCTGCTCTTCGTGGCAGTCCCTTCTCTCATCCTCTATGCGATCCGAGCGAACATTGACATCGCGGATATCCTCAGATCGTTCCTGGACACCGGATTGCTTTGGAATGTCATGCTGCTTTTGCTGATCATTGTGGGGATCTTTGCCCATGAAGTGATTCATGGAATGTATTTTTCGCTCTACGCAAAGGGTGGATGGAACGCAATTTCGTTTGGTATTCTCATGAAATACTTGACCCCATATTGTCATTGCTCGGAGCCGATTCGATTGGTTCAATACATTATCTCTGCGCTCGCACCATCTGTCATTCTTGGGCTTGTTCCTATCGTTCTTTCATTGATTCTCGTCAACCCCCAACTGATGCTCTTTGGGATCATCTTTGTTGCAGCGGGATCCGGAGATGTTCTGCTTGTGTTTCCCCTCATACAGGAAAGAGCCGATAGCTACGTGCTCGATCTGCGGGATGAAGCTGGATTTCTGCTCTATCGTCGCAATGGATAGACAGGGAACGTCATTTGGCCTGAGTGCACAGGGACTGGCCGAGAAGTCCAGGGATTTCCCGAGGGGATAGTCGTCAAAGAAGATCATCGCCGAGACATTCGGAATACACCGAGAGCACAGGAGCATCATGGCGAGACAACGGAAGAAGTTCCCGCTATGGAAAGCGATGAATCCATCTGCCACGCGACAGCTGGCGCTAGCGGTGTTTCTGGTGTTTGGTGTCATTGGTCCCCTCAGCACCCTGATGGAGTCGCAAATACGGGTTGTCCCATGGCGGTTCATCCTCATTCAGACGGTCGCGAGCGGTGGTATGGCGGCCAGCATTATCTATTTCGCACGGAAGGGGTGGTGGATGGTGGCGCTCAGCGTGATAATCTGGACATCCCTCTCCGTGCTGAATTCAGGGGAAATAAGTTTCAACTATGATGATCGGGGCTTGCGTGTTGAACTCGGCGGCGTGAAGGCCCGAACGTCGGGCACGATTGCGCCCACGGAAACGTGGAGCGTAGAAGATCTCAATGCGATCTATACCCAGCGTTCGATAGTGGGGGCCCTGGCGATCGCGTTGATCGCGTCGGGATATGCCATGTTTATTCGTGTCATTAGCAAGGAACTGGAGCAACGGACACGACTCGAGACAGAGGTGTCGATTGCCCGGGAGATTCAGCAGTCCCTTCTTCCGCTGACAACGCATGAGAAGGGTTATGCCCAAGTGAGTGGTGCGACCGTTCCTGCAACCGAAGTGGGTGGGGATTTTTTCGATATTGTAGAGTTGTCGGGTCCGGAATTGGCGGTGGCAATTGCTGATGTGGCAGGCCACGGGGTCGGTGCGGGCATCCTCGCTGCGATGACGAAGAGTGCGTTAAGGTCGCAACTGCAAAACAACAGAGTCCCGGTGGACGCTCTTCAAAACCTGAATCGCACGATTTTTGAGGTGTCCACTGCGAAGATCTTTGTGACGTTCGGGTATCTGCTCATTGATCCATCGGCCGGAATGGTGCGCTATGCCACCGCTGGCCATCCGCCAATTCTCTTGAAATCTCCGGGCGGCAACGAAGTCCGGGAACTTCGCACGGTGAACATTGGATTAGGCATGAAAGAAGCCGCCACCTTCACTTCTGATGCGTGCCGTGTTATGCCCGGCACTTCTCTGTTGATGTATACCGATGGAATTCTCGAAGCAACCAACGGACATAATGAACAGTTCGGCGCCGAACGGTTAACGCAAGCGTTTCGCGCTGCCACCGGCTCCTCACGGCGCGTCTGCGAAGAGATTCTCTCTGCAGTCAACTTCTTCGCGAAGGGAACGGATCAGGCAGACGATATCTCACTCGTGTGCGTCCAGATCACAGGATGATCGGCCGGCGTTTACCGGGGCGGTGGTGCTCCTTCCCTTCGGCATCTTCAACTTGACAACCGCCGATCCCTGATGTATCATGAGGATACGGATCACCTCCGATCGGATCGACGTCATCTCAGGCTGACAAGACCGTGAACTCATTCCTTTTCATATCATTCATCCAACCGGGAATAAGCGAGCCCGAAAGGGATTTCCTGAAGCCGCGACGACGTAAGTCTTCTGGGACAGTATGAAACCGACGTTCTTTAGAGCGCCGTCAGAATTTCATGAATGGCTTGCGAGGCATCATGCCGCGGCAAACGAATTGCTGGTCGGCTTCTACAAAAAGGATTCCGGCAAGCCGAGCATTACCTGGCCCGAGTCAGTCGATGAAGCACTCTGTTTCGGATGGATCGATGGCATCCGCAGAAGCATTGACGATAAGAGCTATATCATTCGCTTCACTCCGCGGAAATCCAGAAGCACCTGGAGCAGCGTCAATATCAATCGCGCGAAGGCGCTTATTGCGCAAGGACGGATGCAACCAGCCGGTCTTAAATCATTTGAAGCGAGGCGGGAGAACAGATCGGGCATCTACTCGTATGAACAACGGCGTGTGGAGCTGGAAGAGCCGTACAATCATCTGCTGAAAAGGAACAAGGACGCATGGAAGTTCTTCCGGGATCAGCCGCCGTCATATCGGAAGGTCGCCGGATGGTGGATCATCAGCGCCAAGAAGGAAGAAACCCGCCTGAAGCGGCTGGAGAAACTCACGGCCCTTTCGGCGCAAGGGAAGAGATTGCCGGAAGTGAGTCCAGGAAAACCGGTCCGGTAGCGGCCGACAGCGACTGACAACCCTCAAAGCGGAAGGCGAATCACATGATTGAAGATACGCTGAAGAATATTGAAACCAAGATCCGGACGGCGGGCTCCATCAAGGAGGAGAGCAGAACCGAGCTGCTGAACCTGCTCGATCGGCTTCAATCCGAGATCGTCAAACTCGCCGGGTCGAAATCCGACGATGCGGAGAGCGTGGCAGGCTTCATCGAGCGCTCAACGCACGAGGCCACACGATGGGAGAAGAACCCGGAATTGCTGAAGCTCTCGCTCGATGGCCTCGTTGCCTCGGTGAGAGGATTCGAGGCGTCACACCCGCGACTCGTTGCAGACATCAACGCCATTTGTACGACACTGGCAAATATGGGGATCTAAGGCCGAACGAAAAGGAGTTGTCCCTTCTTCGCGGAGGATGACTTCTTCTTCTGTACCGAAGTCTTGTTATCTCAACCGGGGGGGCGAACGGACTGCGACAATTTCACGAGAAAACTTCAGCGCCGCAGGAGAAACTCACCGCGGTACTTCTGTGGTCATGCCCGGATAGGAAGGGGTTGGTCTCCCTCATCGCGCAGTTCGTGTCTGACCGCGGGGGGAACATTCTCGACCTGGACGAACATGTCGACCGTCAGGAGCAGATGTTCTTCCTCCGCGTCGCCTGGGATATGACCGACTTTACCGTCGCACCGGAGAAGATCGGAGAGACAATTCTTCCCCTGGCCACCGAGTGCCGCGCGCAATGGGCGGTCCGTATGGGAAACGAGAAACGCCGCCTTGCGATCTTCGTCTCCCAGCATGACCATTGCCTCCAGGAAATCCTCTGGCGCAGAGAACTCGGCGAATTCCAGGCGGAGATCGCCGTCATCATTTCGAATCATCCCGACGCCGGATACCTCGCCGAACGCTACCACGTCCCCTTTCACATCTTCCCCGTCAAGGAAGAAACCAAGGGTCAGCAGGAAGCGAAGGAACTCGATCTACTCCAGGAACAAAAGGTTGATACGATTATCCTGGCCCGCTACATGCAAATCCTCTCGCCAGAGTTTGTCCGTCGCTACCCGCAACGGATCGTCAATATTCACCACTCCTTCCTGCCGGCATTTGCCGGCGGCAATCCCTACCGCCAGGCATACGACCGTGGAGTAAAAATCATCGGCGCGACAAGCCACTACGCGACGGATGTCCTTGATGAAGGACCGATCATCGAACAGGATATCATTCGAATTTCTCACAAGGACTCCCTTGAGGACCTTATCCGCAAGGGGAGAGACCTGGAGCGCCTTGTTCTGGCACGGGCGCTCCGGCTGCATCTCGAAGACCGCGTCCTCGTGCATGGACGAAAGACGGTGGTGTTCGACTGACGCGTCGCGTTGCCCCCGCCTCATCCAAAGGTAAACGCAAACGCCTGGATCCCGGGCGTATCGAACTGAAGCTTGAGAACGTGATCCCCTGATCTTCCGTGGAGATCGATGAGGTTGTACAGCCTGTCTGCATTGACGGCGATCTTCCCGCTCTGGACATCGGCCCCCTCGCTTGCGGCATCGACTGGTCTCCCGTCCAACGTTACCGTGATTGTCTGCGCGGTTGCAGTTTTCCCCGGGCGGAGAACCAGGAATACCTTCGAGGCATGAAACCGGTACGTGAGGGACGCATCTTTGCCTGCGATAGCGTCTTCCGGATTGACGACCCAATCGCCGCCAAAGGAAAATGAGTTCGCCCGCAGATGCTCCGGAGTGGTAAAGAGTCGCTCGCCCGTTCCGGTGTGCCCACCATTGAAGAAGTACTCCATCCGGTCCGCACCGAGGTAGGTCTCAGGAGATTGCGCACCTCCCGGCGTGGTGTCCGGAAGCCGATCGACGGAGCCCGACGGCGCCCGCCCATTCTGCGCGAGCAAATCTCTGATCGCCATCTCCATCTCATCATATTCGCCCTCGCCGAAGTGCGTCCGGCGCACATTCCCGTTGGCGTCGATGAGATATTCCGCCGGCCAGTACTCGTTATTGAACGCATTCCATGTCGCATAGTCGTTGTCCTGCGCGACCGGATAGGTGATGTTATACCGATGCAGTGCATCGAGAACATTGTCGGCATTATGCTCGAATTGAAACTCCGGCGTGTGGACGCCGATCACGACAAACCCGAGGTCCTTGTATTTCTCGTACCAGGATTCGACATGCGGCAACGTTCGGAGGCAGTTGATGCAGGTGTACGTCCAGAAATCGACGAGGACAACCTTCCCTTTCAACCCTTTCAGTGTCAGCGGAGAGGGTGTGTTCAGCCATCGCGTTACCCCCACGAGATCGGGCGCCGGGGTATTGGTGTTGAAAAACGAATGTTCGTCTGCGACCGGCATGGCGGCAGCGTTCCGGCGACCTTTCAGAATGTCGAGTTGCGTCGAAACTTCCTTGCTGCTTTCAAACCCGTTGAGTGTCTGGTTCAACAGGGGGAACGCATCAAGGACGTTTGCCTGCAGCAATCGATCGAAGTTTGTAAAGATGGCAATGGCGCTAAGGACCATCACAATGCCGAAGACCTGCTGAATCCTCGCGGTGTATCGGGAGAGGAAGCGCGTCCGGGTCACGAGGCGTCTGCCTCCGTACGCGATCGCGAACAGCGGAATGCCGACGCCGACCAGATAGGCAACGGTTACGAGGATAGTTTCAAACGACACCCTGCCCGTAGCCGCCAGCGTCGCAATGGCGGCCAGGATCGGCCCGGCACAGGGTGACCAAACAAGGCCGAGCGAGAGCCCGGTGACGAACGCGGCGAGGAATCCCGTCCCCTCTTTCGAACCGCTGCCGACGGAACTGCTGAGCCGGCTGATGAAGCCTTCAAGGAGCACCGAAAGGCGAGGGATGGCCAGCGCAAGTCCCAGGAGGCCGATAATGACGATCGCGGCAATCCGCAGGGTCTCCGGATCGAAATGGAAGATCTTCACCAGGTATGAAACCGATAGTGTGAAAACCCCGAAGCTCGTCATGAGGCCGAGGGTGATTCCGAGCGGTCTCCGGTTGCCCTCACCGACCGCCGATGAGGAGAGAACGATGGGTAAAATCGGCCAGATACATGGTGCAAGAATCGTGACCAGCCCGGCGAGGAACGCAAAACCAAGGAGAACGACCATCTTCTCAAATCCCTTCCTTTCTGACGCTTATGACGAATTATATTCTCTACACAGGGTTGGACGTCCGCCGGCTGGAAACCTTACAGCGCGAAAGAACTATTTTTGTTCCCGCCGGAATTTCGTCAAGTGCTTCTGTTGTATAAACGCTCAACAAGGGGAAAAGTGCGGAGGGGTATTGGACGAAGAGGAAGTTTAGGTGGGATTCAACAAATCCTGCATTCTCCGCTTCTCGTCCGGGGTGAGACGTTCGCCGGATTGCATGCCACTGATCTCACGGACGATGAGATCTGTCTGTTTGCGGAATCTTCGGCAGAATTCACAGACGATCAGGTGGATGAACAAATGGTACCGCTCTCGCAATGAGATTCCGTTCTCCTGGCGTTTGGAGATAAGGAAAGTTGCTTCTTTGCAGGGTATGATTGTCATCGTGCTCTCAAGCCTGGAGCCAATTCTTCTCGACACAGCGTCGGAGCGTCAATTTCGCCCGGTGCATGATCACCCAATAGTTGGACGGAGAAATCCCCAAATCCTTACAGATCTCCTCAGACTCAAGTTCCTCGAGATATTTCAACGTAAAGATCGTACGCCATTGCTCCTTCAGCATACCAAGGCATCGATGAAGGATGTCGTGAAACTCTTTGGATCGATAATCGTCATGCGGGCTCACGCCCCAGTCTGTCGGACTTGCCTGCTTCTGCCACTCACCGTCTTGGCCGAAATACTGATCGAGATTGGATTCCTCTCCATCCTCCGCCAATAACGGGCTCGCGTCGCGCGCGAACTTCCGGTAGTGGTCCACGATCTTGTTTTTGAGGATGGCATAGAGCCAGGTCTTTTCGGAACTCTCGCCTTTGAAGGAACCGATGTTCTGAAGGCCGGAGAGAAACGTTTCCTGGACGAGATCGCGCGCGGCCTCACGGTCATTGATCCGTATGAGCGCGTAACGAAACATGGCATCGGCATACTCGTCGACCCATCGGTCCGGCGATGTTTTCCCCTTCAGATTCATGAGGTGACGATACGAAAATCACGAGACGCGCACAAGACGGGGTTTCCCAGCCATGCTGCATTGACAATGGTGCAGCCTCAGCGTATCTTTCTCCGCACGAAAAAAAGGAGAATGCATGAGCGTCAGTTCAACAGTCCCCGGCGACACAAGAAATCGGGCCGAGCAGGAGTCGTTGCGCTGTCTGGATCTTGCCGTTTCGTTGACGGTAAAGGATCTCCAGAAGAGTCTTGCCTGGTACCTCGAGGTCGTCGGGTTCATGATAGACCGCAAATTGGAGCGGGACGGGGTACTCAGAGGCGTGGCACTGAAGGCCGGTGACGTGCGGATTTCGATCAACCAAGATGACGGAGCCAAGGGATGGGAACGGGTCAAGGGCGAAGGGTTCTCGATCCGACTGACCACCGAACAGAATATCGACGAAATCGCGGACCGGATCAAAGCCCATGGGGGGATTCTCGATACGGAACCCGCCGACATGCCCTGGGGTGCGCGCGTCTTCCGGTTGCGTGATCCGGATGGCTACAAGCTGACAATCTCATCGGTTCGTCTGCAGTATTAGTTCACCGCCTCCGAGAATCGCCTTAAGAACGCGGGAATTCGCTCATTTGCAACGTCGTTTGGAATTCGGTTTGACTCTAAAAAGGGGAAATAGTACTTTATAATAGAGGACCTCCGAAACACTAGCATGGGGTTGTGGGAAGGAGATATTCGTGCCCTCCGAAGCCCCCATGCTCTTTGAGAAGCCCGTCCGTCATGCTTGAGCGATGGATGGGCTTTTTCCATTTTAAATTTTAGAGTTTAGATTTTGGGTTTGAACTCTCTCCTCCCCTGAAAAAGCAACCACGGTTGTGTGAGTGTTGGTGCTCTCGATGTTATCCGGTCTGGAGACACGCCATGACAAACCTCTGGAAGTTCCTCGTATTGCTTCTCACATCAACGCTGCTTTCAAATCTCTCGGTCGCCCAATGGATCAACACGAGCGGGACTGGCGCCGGGCATGCATACTCTATGACATATTCTCCGATTGGGTCGGGTGGATTTGAACTCTTTGCGGGTCTAACCGGGGGGAATGTTGAACGGTCCACAGATTATGGCGAAACGTGGACCGAGACGGCTATCGGGCTGACCAGCACCAATGTCCTCGCTCTCCTCCCGATTGATGGTGGTGGCGGAGGACTGATTCTGATAGCCGGAACTAATGGTGGCGGCATTTTCATTTCGACGAATCATGGCTCTGACTGGCATGCCGGGAATACTGGTTTGACCACCATGATTGTTACAACGCTCGCCTCTTCCGGATCAAAACTCTTCGCAGGGACAAGAGGCGGCGGAATATTTTCCTCCACCGATAACGGCGAAACCTGGGGCCCGGCCGACAGCGGTCTGACCAATAATACGGTTTGGACTATTGCGGGGGTTGGAGACCATCTCTTCGCTGCAACGGGAGGTGGCATATTCCATTCAATCGACCATGGCACAACCTGGTATGCTGTGAACTCGGGGTTGCCGTCTACAGCCACCTCGCCTCTCGCTATTTCCACCAATGGAAACGGAGATACGACACTTTATTTGGCGGTTTACGGCGGGCTGTTCCGATCGACGGATTTCGGGACAAACTGGACCTACGTAGGTCTGGCGGATCTCTATGGAGGGAACTCGGGCATAGGTTTCCTTGCGGTTACTGATAGTACCATACTCGCCGGAACCGGTGGGGGCATACTCCTTTCCAGTGACGGAGGAACAAATTGGATTTCGACAGGCATAGGCTACGGTAAAGGGTACGTCTATTCTCTACTGGCATGCCCGAACGGAGTTGGCGGTGTTAATGTGTTTGTTGGAATGGACTACGGCATTTTTAAATCGACAGACAAAGGGCTCTCTTGGCGGGGAGTCAATAGCACGGTAGGTTCTGTGCAGTGTTTGGAATCGAGCGGAACAATTCTCTTTGCGGGTACCCCGGGCGGCGGTGTGTACGTCTCATCCAACAGAGGTAGAGACTGGCACTCAGCGAGCCATGGCTTGCCCCCATATGTTCTCCCCGCGCACACAGAGAGAAGTTACATCATATACGCCTTCGCGATCTCCGGGAGGAATGCATTTGCCGCAACGCAAGACGGCGTGTATCTATCCGTCGACAGCGGAGCAACTTGGAATGGAATCAACGATGGTCTGCCTGTTGTTTCGTGGCCGGACCACAATTGGGTTCACGCGCTGATATTCTCAGGCACGAATCTCTTTGCGTCGACCTTTTATGGTGGTGTTTTCTTATCCACGAACGATGGGATGAACTGGACATCCGCCAATGCCGGCTTAACAATTCGGGACGACCAGTCTCTTGCAGCCAGCGAAACGCATCTCTTTGCCGGTACACGGGCGGGAGTGTTCGTTTCTACCAACAATGGGACGAACTGGACCTCCGCTGACGCGCCTTTTTTGAATTTTTCCAAAATGGTGGAGGTCGACACAGAACTCTATGCCGGGACCAATGCCGGTGTCTTTCGTACCACCACCAGCGGGACAAATTGGATTGCTCTCAATAACGGACTCACCGATACCGTGATTCTGTCTCTTGCGTCAGCCCCGGGCCGCAATGGCGACGTGAGCCTGTTTGCCGGCACTTCGACCGGCGGAGTCTTCTGCTCGATTGACAGAGGAAGACATTGGAGTGCCGTCAGTGAAGATTTGCCTCAAGATGAGATCAAATCAATGACTGTTTCCGACACAGATCTTTTTGTCGGAACCGGTTCCAACGGCGTATGGAGACGTTCACTGTCTGAAATGACCAGATCCGTGGCTGCGCAATTTGGCTGGCTTCGAGTCAGTGTCCAGAATGTCCCGGGGTACGGGCCCGTGGGAACGAACACTAGCGTCGCCCTGGTGGACACGAACGGTGCGATCATCCAGAGTACGAACTGCGATTCTCTCTCCTCGGCACAGTTCGAGGGCGTTCGGCCTGACAGCGGGTATGCGATACGGGTGAATACCGCCGTCTCGAGTCCCGCGAAGATCTATGGCAGCGAATACTGGGGAACAGTCGGCGGGCTTACTGTGGTGGGGGCGGAGACTACGGAAGTGGCATTCCACAGGAACGCGCCATACACATCGAACATCATGGTCTACGAGAATGGGTTCGGAACGCCTGTCTCCGGAACCGTGCCGTTTGGAACTCTTCTAAAAGTCTCCATCGAAATCACCAATCCGAACGAACAAGGTAGCATACCGCAGTCGGTCGAGTGCGCCCTGACCCTCGATCGCGACAAGCAAGCGGTGTATGATTTCCAGAGCACGTCTTCCGCGCGGGCAATGGCGATCGGAGCGAAAGATACGTTCGATTTCACGATGATGCCGCCGGATTCAGGAGCATACTTCCACGTGGCGGGGGCAACGGTTCTGCTGAACGGATCGTTTGTCGTTTCTGAAGGCGGGGTCTGGGGTACAGTGCCGACGTTCGTGGTGGACCCGCCTCCGGCCGGATCTGTTTTGATTACAGTCCAAACCAATCCCCAGGATTGTTCTTTCATCGTTGATGATTCGACATACGCCGGGACGAAGTGGTTCGTCTGGCCGACTGGGGCGAATCACCGGCTCGGTGCTCCGCAGACGCAACCTGTTATTCAGGGGATGCAATACAACTGGAGCCACTGGAGCGACAGCGACTCGATGTCACATTCCATCATGACACCGGCGGTGAATTCGACGTACACGGCGTTCTTCGACACCTCCTACTACCTTACACTCCACGCGGGAAACGGAGGAGTAGTTGAACCATCGAGCGGATGGTTCAAGAACGGGGAAATGGTGACGATCACGGCGAGGGCGAACGCCGGATGGAAACTTACGGGATGGACAGGGGTTGGGAAGGGGTCCTATACCGGGAGCGATACGTCCGCGAGCATCGCCATGGACAGCGTGATCACGGAGAGTGCTGTCTTCGAGCCGGCGACCGGGATCGCCGATCTCACGCTCGGCATTCCATCGACATACATCCTCAACGGCAACTACCCGAACCCGTTCAACCCGACGACCACAATCCGGTTCGGAGTTCCCAAACAGTCGATGGTTCGGATTACGGTCTTCACTGTCCTGGGTGAACTTGTGGGTCAGTTGGTAGGCGGTGAAGTCAGCCCGGGATACCACGACGTCCGCTTTGATGGATCGCATCTTTCCAGCGGAGTCTATCTGTATCGGGTGCAGGCGGGAAGCTTTGTGCAGACGAGATCGTTTTTGCTGGTTAAGTAATAGGGGACAGTGGACAGGGAACAGTTGACAGGGGACAGTCGATGCAACCGTTGAGCGATGAACGCGGTATCTGTTCGGCACCGTTGATTTCGTCGGAAGTTGTATTATACTGGGAGAATGCAAACCTCCCGGACTGACTCCAGATATCCCCGGCGAATCGTCGTCAAGGTAGGAACGGCACTTCTCACCAGCGGTTCCGCGGGGGTCAACGCAGCCCGGATCGAGGAATACGCAGAGTCCATCAGCCACCTCTGCGAAGCCGGGACGCATGTCGCACTGGTCAGCTCCGGCGCTATCGGCGCGGGCGTCGCAGCGCTGGGACTCCAGGAACGTCCGCAATCGATTCCGGAAAAACAGGCAACCGCTGCAGTCGGCCAGCCGCTCCTTATGGCGGCGTACGAGAGAGCCTTCCGGAGCAGGGGGCGTACCGTCGGGCAGGTTCTTCTCACGCGTGACGATTTCGCGGTGCGCTCCCGCTATCTGAATGCGAGACGGACGTTCTCCTCCCTCTTTTCCCACGGCGTTGTCCCGATCATCAATGAGAACGACACGGTTGCAATCGACGAGATCCGATTGGGCGACAACGACAACCTTTCCGCGTTCGTTGCCCAGCTCGTCGGGGCCGAACTCCTGGTCCTGCTGAGCGACGTCGACGGGTTGTATTCCGACGACCCATCGCGCAATCCGAACGCCACCCTTATCCCCATTGTCGAAAAGGTCACGCCCGCGATCGAGCGTCTGGCCCGACAGTCGGGGTCGGACAGAGGGACCGGAGGGATGATCACGAAGCTTCAGGCGGCGCGGACGTGCGCTACCGCAGGTATTGCCATGATCATCGCCAACGGTTCGAGGCCGCACATTCTTGAGGAGATCGTCTCGGGGACCTTTCGCGGGACGCTCTTCCTTCCCGCGCACTCACGTTTGAACGTCAGAAAACACTGGATCGGATTCGTGGCACACACGCGCGGCGAAATCATCATCGATGATGGCGCCGTCTCCGCCATTTTGCACCACCATTCGAGTCTTCTGCCGGGCGGGATCACCGGCGTAATGGGATCGTTCCAGCGCGGAGATACGGTATCCCTGCAGGACGCGAACGGACGGGAGATCGCACGCGGGATTGTGACCCTTTCTTCACTCGACCTGATGAAAGTGAAAGGGATGAATACCGCAACGATGCGCGCGACACTCGGTGCCGGGACGCCCGTCGAGATCATTCACAAGGACAATCTTGCCATCCTGGAGTTGGACTGATGAGCGCTGAGACTGTGGAGGCCCTTGGACGATCAGTCCGCGTGGCGGGCGCAGAATTATCACGAACGTCGACTGCGACGCGCAACCGGCTGCTGCGGACCATCGCGACGACGCTGCAGGCAAACGAGGAACGGGTTCTTACCATCAATCGTGAAGAAGTCGACCATGCGAGAAGAGCCGGACTCTCGGAGGTCTTGCTCGATCGCCTGACGTTCACACCCGAGCGGTATCGCCAGATGATCGTCGGTGTCAAGCAGGTCATGGCGCTTCCCGACCCGGTCGGCGAGGTGATGGAACGCGTGAAACGTCCCGGCGGGCTTCGGATCGAAAAGATCCGGGTGCCCCTCGGAACGGTCGGGATCATTTACGAAGCCCGACCGAATGTCACCATCGATGCGGCCGCGCTCTGTCTGAAGGCGGGGAATGCCGTCCTCCTCCGCGGAGGGTCCGAGGCGGTGGCGACGAACCGCGCCCTCGTCGGTCTCCTCAAGGAGTCCCTCCGGACCGCGGGCCTCTCTCCCGACGCCGTATCCTTCATCGATTCGACCGACCGGTCCGATGTGCTGGCGATGATCCGGCAATCCGAATCCCTTGATGTCGTGATCCCGCGCGGCGGCAAGGAACTGATCAGCTATATCCGGGAACACGCTCTCGTGCCGGTCATCGCGCACGGCGACGGGAACTGCCATGTCTTCGTGGATGCCACCGCATCGCTGCCGATGGCGGAGGCCATTATCATTAATGCCAAGACCCAGCGTCCCTCGGTGTGCAACGCCGCCGAGAAGCTCCTGGTGCACAAGCGGGTGGCGCCGACGTTCGTGCCGCGGATCGTCCGGCGACTCCGTGAGGCGGGTGTGGAAGTGCGGGGCGACGATCGATCAAAGGGCTTTGTCCCGGACATCATCACCGCAACCGAAGCGGATTGGGGGCAGGAATACCTCGCGCTGATCATTGCCCTCAGGGTTGTCGATGACATCGACGCGGCGATTGATCACATCAATGTGTACGGTTCACACCACAGCGACGCCATTGTCACGCGGTCTTCAGGGAACGCCGCGAAGTTTCTCCGGGAAGTGGATTCCGCGGCAGTATACCACAATGCATCGACACGATTCACCGATGGATTCGAATTCGGACTCGGAGCAGAGATCGGGATCAGCACACAGAAATTGCATGCGCGTGGACCCATGGGGTTGCGCGAGCTGACAAGTTATAAGTGGGTGGTCCGGGGGACGGGACAGGTCCGGAAATAGGAAGACGGATGTGCCTGACGTGAACGAAAGGACGACGATGAAGATTCATCCAAAGGACTTCCGGGTTCGGCCCGGATCCAGGGTTTCCCTGAAAGAATGGCCGACCACGGTAAAACCGTTTTTCAAGTCGAAAAAACGGTACCACGAAATCCTGGAAGAAGACGTCGGTGCGCTGAGCGAGCTGCAACAACTTCTTTACGCATCGAATCGCTATGCGCTGCTGCTGATTTTTCAGGGGATGGACGCCGGCGGGAAAGACGGGGCGATCCGCCATGTGTTGTCCGGAGTCAACCCCCAGGGGTGCGAGGTCTTCAGTTTCAAGCAGCCGAGCGCCGAGGAACTGAAACACGATTTCCTCTGGCGCACGACATGCCGGCTCCCCGAGCGCGGGAGGATCGGCGTCTTCAACCGCTCCTATTACGAGGAGGTGCTCGTCGTTCGGGTGCACCCCGGGTTTCTCGTTGCCCAGGGGATTCCGGAGGAATTCGCGGGCGAGAAGTCATTGTGGAAAGAACGGTACCGGTCCATCACCGATTTGGAACGCCATCTCTATCGCAACGGCACGAGGATCGTCAAGTTCTTCTTGCATCTCTCGAAGGGGGAGCAGCGGAACCGATTCCTTGCGCGCATCGACGAACCGGAAAAGAACTGGAAATTCAGTCTCGCGGACATTCAGGAACGGAAATACTGGAACCAGTACATGCAGGCGTACGAGGAGTGCCTGAGTGCGACGAGCGCTCCCTACGCGCCCTGGTATGTCGTGCCCGCCGACGACAAGGAAAATGCCCGGTTGATCGTATCTCAGATTGTCCTCGACACTCTGAAAGACCTCGACATGGCATATCCGAAAACGACGGAGAAGCGTCGACAAGAATTGAAGGCCATCAGAAAACAGCTTTGATAGAGACGACATGCTCCTTGAGCGAACCCTGTAGGCGAAGTTCGAGTAATCTCCCGGGGGTGCACTCCACGAAACAGTCCGAACTTCTGGCGGTATTAGTAGATAATCGATCGAGTGGGAGTAAGTTCGGGATCTTGACTCCGGTGATGAAATGGAGTAATATGAGAGAAGACCAACCGAAGACCTGGCATGGGTTCTGGGGGGGACGTTTCGGCTGACGATTTCCCATGCTCATTGACATGAGGCCCGTTCATCTCGCGATGGATGGGCTTTTTCCATTCGCCAGGTGACAGACATGCAACAGCATCCCCGGCTGACACGCGCGCATTTCGAGAATGCGCTCACCCCGGAATGTCTACGGGTAACCCGTTTGATACAGTTGGCACTGATGATGGGCCCCTTCTTCATGGCCTTGACGGTGTTCCTGATTTTCACGCAGGGACAGAACCGCTTGCCATCACAGGACGAAATTGACATGGTCAACGGGCTGACTGTTGTCCATCTCGCCGCCACGGTAGCGGCACTGTTTCTTGGGTTCTTCATGGCCATCCGCATTGCTTCACCGGATCGCCTTCCCGAAATGGATGGCGCTGATGCGGATGGCCTCGCGGTCCAGTGCAGCCTGCTGCAGCGCTCCGCGATCATCATTCGTCTGGCGATCATGGAGGGTGCCGCCTTCTTCGGTCTCTCCGTTTGCATCATCGCCGCGACGAACGGCGTGCTGGCATCGGACGCGAACTACTGGATCAACATGCTCTCAACGGTGTTGATCGTTCTCGTCGGTATCGCCACTTTTCCGACCAAGGAGAGACTTGTTTCGTGGTTTGAAAAGACCTTCGAAGCGGTGTAGCCGGACCTTCATTGAGAAGAACATTTTCCGGGGGATGCCAATCATGAAACGACTTCTCGGAATTGTCCTTGCACTCATTCCGATAATGGTGTTCGGTCAGACCGGTGCACTCCGCGGCAAGGTGACGGATGCCGGGTCGTCGGATCCGCTGGTGGGCGCGAGGGGCTGCGGGGCCCCACGGCACTCGTACTCGTGAGGATAAGAGATCGCGACGTGAGCCTTTTCTGAGAGCAGGAAGGGGCGCAGGGAATGCGCGCATCGGACAAAGGAGGTCTGAATGACAACAGAAGAGTTATCCAGGAAGCATCATCATGACGGGAGAAGAGGGATGAAAGACAACGGGTTCTTCGGGGGCATTTACGGAATGGCGTTCATCGGCGCGGCGATCTACTTCATCGGACATGCGACATCGTTCTGGGTCGGCGTGCTCGGCTTCTTCAAAGCGCTCTTCTGGCCGGCGGTGATCATGTATAAAGTCCTGGAGCTGCTGCAACTTTAAGCAGGAGTGAGCCCCCGATCCATTCTTACTTCGCGAACGAATGCCTCAATGTTCTCGAGAGGTGTTGCGGCCGGGATGTCGCACCCTGAGGAGGGAACAAAGCGCGGGAATGCGGCGGTGATCTCCAGGAGTTCCCTGGTTTTCCTCGAAATGTCGCCCGGAGAGGATTGGACGAAGATTGCAGACGGATCGAGGTTTCCACAGACAATCGCATCGCCGGGGAGCTTCTGAAGCGCAGCGAGGATCGCCATCGGCTTTCCAAAATGGAAGATGCTCGCTCCGGATTGGGCGATGAAATCCAGGTGGTGCGCAGAGGCTCCGCAATTATGAAGAACGACGTCAAACGCGTCGTCCTCCGCTCCTTCCACGATTTTCCTGATGCACGCCGACGAGAATCTCCCGAGCGCCCTTGGAGACAGAAGTCCCGCGGTCGGTTCTGCAATCAGGACTCCATCGGCTCCCGCCGTCTTCATTGCCCGAGCATACCGCAGAAGAAACCCCGTCGTCCGGTCAAGCAATGCCTCGACAAGCTCCGGCTCAGTCGCTGTCGCCAGCAGGCATTCGCTCACGCCGAAGAGCCTTCCCGCAAGAGAAAACGGGCCGATCATTCCTGCCAGGACCGGTCGGCCGTCCGAATTCGCCCGGAGGCGTCGAACAGTTTCGAGATACACTCCGGTTCTTCCGTCCCCCGGAGAAGGATCCGGGAGAGACGAAATCTCGTCCGGTGACGTCACGGCCTGTCCGATAACCGAGGGGACCTCATCTTCCGAGAATCGAATCGCACTTCCGAATGTCTCGGCCTCGACACTCAAGTCCATGCATGTCAGAAGGACTTCGCCTCCCAGGCGGCGTTGAAGGGCAAGCTGGGCCTCGGCCTGGACGTGCGCGTCGGTCACAAGTTGCGTTACAGTACATTGGGTGAGCGCGACGGCAGGAAAGGTCGCTATCGGCAGCGGGATTCGGTGTTTCGAATGTTCTACGAGTGCTCTGAATCGTCCCATGGGGTACGGAATGAAAGGAAGTCGTGTTGTGGATATCTTGGTTACGAACGCCCGGGGAACGCCATTTCCCGGACGTAGTAGTCCTGAAAATGCGGATGCGCATTCAGGGGGACATGTCGCACGCGGCCAACGATGGCGTCGAACGTCCTGACATCCGCAAGGAGTGCCCGCTTCGCGCCACGAAGAGCGGTGTTCCCGGAGGGAACGACGCGCTCCGGCGGGAACTCAAGAAGGCCGATGCGTCGTCCACTGACCCGGTTGACGTAATTGCCAAAAGCGCCTGCGAGGTAGACGGTCTCGATCGCCTCAAGCGGTATCCCTGATTCCTCAGCGAGAATGTTCACGCCGGCGGCGATCGCCCCCTTGGCAAGCTGAAGCTCCCGGATGTCGGCCTGGGACAGACGAATGTCCCCCGAGAGCGCAACGGATTTCGCCTTCCCCGCAAGGAGGCCGCTCGGCTCAACCTTTTCCCAATCGAGGAGAGCGGCAACCGCATCGACGAGGCCGCTTCCACAAACACCGCGGGGTTCGCCGCCGCCGATGACGTCACACTGCAGGCCGGACCCGTCGAACGTCACGCCCGCAATCGCGCCGGTTGCGGCTCGCATTCCCATTGAGATTCGCGCTCCTTCGAACGCAGGGCCTGCAGCGGTGGAGCAACAGACCAGTCCTTCCTTCGACCCGATCACGATCTCTCCGTTCGTTCCGAGATCGATCAGGCACGTCGGGCCGGGACGTTCATGCATTGCTGTCGCCAGAATCCCCGCAAGGATGTCGCTCCCCACAAACCCCCCAAGCAGAGGAAGGAACCGCACGTGGGCTTGGAGGGCAGGATTCCATGAGAGGTCCGTCGGAGCGAAATTCAATTCTTCGGGGTGTGTTGGGACGAACGGATAGCGGGAGAGAGGTTGACAATCCAGACCGCCGAAGAGATGGTGCATCACAGAGTTCCCGACGAGAACAATACCGATAATCCGCGCAGGATCGGCGTCGGCCGACCGGACAAGAGTCCAGATCATCGCGCCAATTTGTTGTCGAATGATCGACGTGAGCTCGTCGCCATGGCCCCGGTTCACCGCGGCATCAATGCGGCTCATCACGTCCGCGCCGTGCACTGCCTGCTGGTTGAGGCCCGACTGCACTGAGAGAACCGTCCCGGTCCGGAAATCGAGGAGTTGAGCGACGATCGTGGTCGTCCCGACATCCACCGCGACCCCGAGCCCCTCACGTGGGGAGAATTCCACAAAGGACTCGTCGGAAAGGAACGGGGTGTCCCATTGGGCGACCTCGAGGAACAGATCCCCATCGAGCGTGCACTGGCAGGCCAGTCGCCATCCCTGCGCCAGCTCTTGCTTGGAGAGGATCGACTCCTGGATGAGGTTCACGGGGAGCGATCCTTCGAGGACCTTGATCCTGCAGCCGCGGCACGCGCCGTTCCCCCCGCAGGGGAATTCGATTCCATGGCTGAAGAGCAGGGAGCGAAGAGGGGTGCCAAGCGGGGCTTCGATGCGGGCGTGAAGCGGCGCAAGCGTAATCGTTGCGATCGACGTCATCTCACTTTCAGGAAATCCTAAGGGTTGCGGAGCGCGGCCAGGCGGGCGGCGATTGCTGCGATGAATGCCGGCGTCGTCCCGCAGCATCCCCCGATAAAATCCGCCCCTGCAGATTGGATTTCCATCGCGGATGCCGCATAATGCTCCGGCGCGATGTCGTACCAGACGACACCGTCCACAAGCTGAGGCAAACCGGCGTTCGCTTTGATCCAGACGGGAAGGTGTGTAGCTTTTTTGAGGCGTTGGCAAATGACGAGATAGTGTTCGATCCCAAGACCGCAATTTGCCCCGATGACGTCGGCGCCGGCCTCACTGAGCGCCGTGGCGGCGTCCTCCGGAGTCACACCCATCATCGTCTGGGTTTTATCGCGGCCAGAGTCGAACACCATGCTTGCGACAACCGGCAAGCCGGTGCGCTTCGCTGCGCGCACCGCGATGGTCGCCTCGTCGATGTCGGACATGGTTTCGATAACGATCGCATCGGCGCCCGCAGTTGCGAGAGCGGTGGCTTGTTCGGCGAACGCGGCATCGAGCGATTCCGGGGTCACGTCGCCGGCCATCAACATCTTTCCGCTCGGACCGATCGATGCAAACACCGCTGCACGGTTTCCGGCCGCTGCGCGGGAAATACGGACGCCGGCATCGTTCAATGCTGGGATGTCAGGCAGGGGGGAGTGATGGCCGAGCGCGATCCGGTTCGACCGGAACGTATTCGTGAGAATGACGTGACTGCCCGCTTCAACATACTGGCGGGCGACCGCCTCAACCTTTTCGGGGTGGGAGAGATTCCAGAAGTCCGGGACCTCGCCGGGAGGAAGTCCGGCGGCGGAGAGTTGTGTTCCCCACGCTCCATCGGTGAGCACCGTCCCGCGGGCGAGGAGTCGGGTCAGCGTTGCCTGAGTCGTCATGATGCGCTCCCGACGAACGAACGGGCGAGGGCAACAGCGCCGGTGGCGTTCTTGCTATATCCGTCCGCGCCGATCTCGTCGGCGAATTTCTGTGTGGTCGGGGCGCCGCCGATCATGATCTTGATGTCGTTGCGAACGCCGGCATCCGCAAACGCCTTGACGACGGATCGCATCGTCGGCATCGTCGTCGTCAACAGGGCCGAGAGCCCGACGATCGATGCGCGGGTGTTTCGCGCCTCCGCGACGAATTTCTCAGGGGGAACGTCCACGCCGAGGTCGATGACTTCGAACCCCGCTCCTTCGAGCATGGCGCCCACGAGGTTCTTTCCGATATCATGAAGATCGCCCTGGACCGTTCCGATCACGACACGCCCCATCAGCTCAGCGCCTTTCGCGGCCAGAAGTGGCCGGAGAATTTCGAGGGAGGCTTTCATGGCGCGGGCGGCAATCAGCAGCTCGGGGACGAAGTACTCGCTGGTCTCGAAGCGTCTGCCGACTTCGTTCATCGCCGGGATCATCACGTCGTTCACGAGGAGCTGGGGGTCTGTTCCCTGCGCGATCGCAGTTTCGGTGAACTGTCGCGCGACTTTGTTGTCTCCGTTCAGGATTGCATCGTAGAGCGGTTGCGTATCCATGTGCGTCAGCGTCTTTCTATCGATTGATGTGAAGCGGTTCCCGGACTTCGGACAGGGGATCCATTCAGAGTTTACGGAAATGCCGCGTAAGAGAAAAGCGGTGGAGCGACAATTCCTTGCGGCGGCGCGGAGGGCGCATGTCCGCGGCGCATCGATATCCCGGCGCACGACAGGCCGGCCGGAGTACTCCCGCCGGGCAGGGTGTCAGGGAAAGACGCCGCACAGTGGTCGGTCGACGCAAAAGAAGAGCGCGTCGATCCGGGAGACGGTGGCCGATTCAACCACCGCGAAGAAGAAGGAGTCCGCCCTGGTTTTAAAAAAGAAAGGCGCTACAGAGGATCTTCCCAAGCAACCGCTCCGCCGGGAGAATGAGAGTCGGATTGACGGGACGAAAGGTTGTGGCTTTTTGCGCAAATGGGATTTTCTCGTCGTTGTCGGAATTCCCGGGTTATTCATGGAAAAGCAGAAGAATGGAAAATCCGAAGTTCACTTCGCCGCTCAACAATCGTCAATTCCGAAGCATTTTCATGGCATCGGCATCAGGATCGTACAGGATTCATTTTTCACTTGACAATAGAAAAACAAAACAGTATATAGCACAATCGATTGTGCAATAATGCAGATACGGTACAGAATTGCCCACGACCCTTAAAGACATTGCGCAAAAGTCCGGCCTCTCGATTTCGATCGTTTCGCGCGTACTGAACAAGAAGACTGCGAAATACCGGATCAGTCGGGAGACGGAAAAGCTTGTATTGAAGACCGCGCGTGACTTGAACTATCGTCCGAACCAGCTGGCACGTGGTCTTCGGTTGCGGAAGACGCACACCATCGGACTGGTCGCACCGGACATTTCGAATCCGTTCTTCGCCTCGATCATCAAAAAGGCGGAAAGCGTTGCGCACTCACTCGGCTACACCCTCGTTGTCTGCGATTCCGATGAAAACAGTCAGCTCGAGGTGGAGCACGTCGGGCTTCTCCAGGCGAAGGGCGTCGACGGCCTGATCGTTCTGCCGGTGGGAAAGAAGCGGGCGCACCTTGATGCCGTGATCGCCAGTGGATTGCCGCTGGTCACGGCGGATCGAAGTTTTCCGGATCTGCCGGCAAGCAGTGTGGTGCTCGACAATCATGCAGGCGCAACAGAGGCAATTGAATACCTTGTCGATCACGGCCATACGCGCATCGCTATTATTCAGGGGCTGCGCGAAACAATCACAAATCGCGAACGTTTACGGGGGTATTTAGACGTTCACGCGAAATACAGGATCCCCGTCGACGAAGGGCTGATCGTCGGGAACGACTTCCGGCGGGAAAACGGCTATGTCGAAACCACGTTGCTCCTGCGCTCGCATCATCCGCCGACGGCGATCTTCACGACCAGCGATCTCATCACCCTTGGTGCGCTCCAGGCCATCTCCGAGCAGGGGCTTGAAGTTCCGCGTGATGTCTCCATCGTCGCATTCGATGACGTCGAGTCTGCGGAGTTTTTCCGGTGTCCCATCACCGCGGTTTCGCAGCCCAAGGAAAGCATCGGCGAAATCGCTGTCAAATTATTGACAGACCACATTCGGGATCAACGGGGATCCCCGGAAATCCGGTCCATCGTTCTCAAACCAACCCTGATAGTCCGCGATTCTGTCGCCCCCGTTCGCGCGCCGGCTGAAAGCGGTGTCGGTTAGTCTCTTCGCAGCCACCATCTCCAGGAAGTTCATCGTTTGAATCACTGAATCCCGGCCTCTCTCTTCTCTCTCCGGGGCTCGGTCAGGCAGGAATCGGTTCTCTGAAGTTGCACAATCGATTGTGCAGATCATGAAATGCCCTAAGGACGACAAAGGACATCGCGCGATGAGAATCTTCACCGGTACGCTCGCCGCACTGCTTCTGGCTGCCCTACTCGTCATCCCCGGGTGCGGAAAAAGTGACAAAAGCTCCGCCGATGGGAAGGTGACGATCACTTTCTGGCATAGCTGTGTGTCCTCCACCGTGCCCGCATTGAATGAACTGATCGCGCAATTCGAACGGGAACACCCGGGCATTACGGTAAAAGCACAATACGTTCCCACAGGCGACGCGCTCATTCAAAAGCTCATCACTTCGGTACAGAGTCACACCGCGCCGGACATTTCGTGGATCCACGCAAACTTTCTCCAGAGTATCATCGAGGCGGACGCGATCTATAAGATGGATGACTTCATCCACGGACCGGACAGTCTCCCGGCAGCCGATCTGGCCGACATCTTTCCTCCGCTGATGCAGGAGGCCAAATGGCGGGGCACACTCTACAGCCTGCCGATGGAAGCGACCGGCATCGCTCTCCTCTGCAACCGCGAATTGTTCCGACAGGCCGGACTCGATACCACCCGCGGCCCGAGGGACTGGGATGAACTCCGCGCCTATGCGAAGAAGCTCACCATCGACAAGAATGGCGATGGGAAGATGGATCAATACGGCTTCTTCGTCCCGATCTTTCCCGCGTCCGGTCCGCTGGGCGACTGGATGGTCTGGCAATTCTACCCCTTCCTGTTTCAGGCCGGCGGCAACGTGATCAACCTCGAACAGACCCACGTTCTCTATAACAGCGACGCGGGAGTCACGGCGTTGACGTTCTGGAAGACGCTGTATGAAGAGTGCTCCATCCGCACGTTCGGCATCGACTACGAACCCGCGTTCGCTTCGAAGACGCTTGCCATGGCCCTGGATGGACCGTGGAATCTTCCGCGGTGGAAACAAATCGAAGGACTTGACTGGATGATCGCGCCGCTCCCGGCGGGCCCGGCAAAGCAATCCACGATTATCGGCGGCGAGTATCTCGCCATCTTCAAGCAGAGCGAGCATCCGAAAGAGGCGTGGGAATTCGTGAAATGGATGATCCGCCCCGATGTCCAGGCGCTGTGGTCAATGAAGTCCGGCTATCTGCCGATCCGACACGCGGTCCGGAGCGTTCCTGAGTATGCTGCCTACCTCGAAAACCATCCGAACCTGAGGACCTACGTGCTGCAAATGGACGTCGCCCAGGCAGCGAACCCCATCGATACGAACCCGCTCAAGATCAGTCGGAACCTCGCCGAGGCGCTTGAAAAGGCCACACTGGGCAACCAGGACCCGAAGACGGTTCTGGACCAGGCTGCGGCGAAATCGGATGAGCTCTTGAAGGCCGGCCAACAATGATTCACCGCAAACACGGAGCGGTGCAGCAATCGCACGACACGGAAGTCCGAACCCGGCGCCGCCGGGATGGTTCGGGTCTCGCCGCCATCGGCTTCCTGTCGCCGACGATGATCGTGTTCTCCGCGTTTGTGCTGTTTCCCGTCCTGTTCTCGTTTTATCTCAGTTTTCAGGAATGGAATATGTTCGGCGGGAAGCGGGAGTTCATCGGCCTGGCGAACTACTCCGCCATCCTCAAGAACCCGGAATTCTGGGACGTCCTGAAAAACACGGCGGTCTATACCATCGGAACCGTGCCGCTGAACATGATGCTGTCGCTGGTGATCGCCTTCTTCCTGAATAAAAAACTCGCCGGCAAGAAGATTCTCCGCACGATGTTCTTCACTCCGGTCATCATGTCGTCGGTGGCCGCGGCGGTCATCTGGCGCTGGGTCTATGAACCCAATTTCGGACTCGCAAACTACCTGCTGGGATTGTTGCATATCCCGGCAGTAAACTGGCTGAACGACCCGACCGCCGCCATGTTCGCCCTGATTGTGATGGGCGTGTGGAAGTCGTTCGGGTTCAACATGGTCCTCTTCTCGGCGGGATTGCAGGGGATCCCCAGACACTACTATGAAGCTGCGGAGATCGACGGGGCCGGCCGCTGGCGGCAGTTCTGGAATATTACCATCCCGCTCCTCAGCCCGACGACATTTTTTGTCCTCATCATGACCGTGATTGGCTCGTTCCAGGTGTTCGACACGGTCTACGTGTTGACGTCCGGTGGACCCCTTGGCACCACCAAAGTCCTTGTGTTCTACCTGTACGAGCAGGCATTCAAATATTTTGATATGGGATATGCGTCGGCTGTCGCGTACCTCCTCTTCGCGATCGTCTTCATTCTGACGATGGCGCAAACCCGGTATCTCCGTGATAAGATCCACTACGGGATGTGAACTCCGGATGAACGCACACTCCATAAAACGCATTTCGGGTTCGTTCGCGCTCCACGTCGTGATGTACGCCCTGGCGTTGATCACCGTTGCGCCGTTTCTGTGGATGGTCCTGACCTCCTTCAAGAACCTCGGAGAGATCATGGTCTACCCGCCGAGCTGGTGGCCGAAGCACGGATCCTTGTCGAACTACATTAGCGCGCTGCAAGCGGCCCCGTTCGGGCGCTACTATGCGAACAGTCTCTTTGTGGCGATCTCGGTCACGATCGGACAGATCCTTACCTGCTCCATGGCGGCGTATGCGTTCGCCCGGCTGAAATTCCGCGGCCGGGATGTTCTCTTCTACATTTTCCTCGGGACGATGATGATCCCCGGACAGGTCACCATGATTCCGTCCTTCATGGTGCTCTACTGGCTCGGGTGGGTCGACACGTATCAGGCGCTCATCGTCCCCGGTCTCGCGTCGGCGTTCGGGACGTTTTTGCTCCGGCAGTTCTTCATGTCGATCCCGCGCGAACTTGAAGAGGCCGCCAGCATCGACGGATGCGGCCGGTGGGGAATCCTCTGGAAGATCATTCTTCCGCTCGCAAAGCCGGCACTGGCGACACTCGCGGTCTTTACCTTCATGGGCGTGTTCAACGATTTTCTCTGGGCGTTGATCGTTGTGAACTCCGAGGAAATGCGCACCGTGCAGCTCGGACTCGCCATTTTCCGTGACCGGTACCAGACAGACTGGGGACAACTCATGGCCGGCTCGGTGATGGCGACCCTTCCGATTCTCCTTCTGTTTTTCATCGCGCAGAAGTACTTCATCCAGGGCATTACGCTCAGCGGAATGAAAGATTAGGCGAAGATGTGTGAACATCTGAAGAGGATCTTCCCATGATCGCAAAGAACAACACGATACCGGAACTGCTTCGGGCGCTCTTACTGCTGGGCCTGGGTCTCTTCGCGGGGTGCACGAAAGAGGACAATGCACTTCTCCCGTACAACCCGGATACCGGGCCGGCAGGTGGACCGGTGAGTCTGACGGCGATCCAGGTCGAGGACAGCGTGTATGCCCCGCGTGTCTCCTGGGGAGGGGGGTACGTGAGCGGCCTCGGCGTGAACAGGGGGACGAGAGCAACGTTGGATACGTCGCTTGTCTGGCTCATCCACGGAGCAGGTGATGGCGTCCGCTACCAGGAGAAGTTCGGTACGACGCCGGCCGGGTTGGAAAATCTGACCACCCAGTTCGGCGGTTCACCGATTGCCGCTCTCCAGGAAGACCAGATGTACACGTTCTGGATTGCGCGGGAAGAAGTCTGGTCAGCCATCGCGGCGAATGCCGGGAAAATCCTGGCGGTTGATTCCAACATGGCGGGCGCCTCACGGGTCAGCGGCGACACACTGTTCCTGACCTCCCGTTCCTTCGAGGAGAAGGCGAATCCCATTGATCTGTTCATCGGCATCCGGAACGTCACCGCGGTCGGACGTCTTGGCTCGATCACCGTCACGCAAACGAATACCTCCAACGCTCCCATCATCAGCTTCCATGTGACCGAGACGGGCGCGCCCGACACTCTGCTGGCGAACATCGGGATCGCCTCCGGCAGCGTGTATGATGTGGGGAGCGTGGTGTGGGAGATCCTTGCCGTGGATACCACGTCCGGGTCGGATGTCTTCTGGACGCGGGATGTCATCCCGCCGCCGATCACCGCGGGTCAGTCCGTGCCGGGCACACGCGTCTTCACGGCGTTTCCGGCATCCGGGCTGGATCGAAACAAGACGTACTATGTGTGGATCGCCGACAGGCTCTGGGATCAACGGAACAGAACACGCACCGGAAATTTCTACGCTTCCGCGACTTTCGATACCTATTGAAGGCGTAGCATCAAGAACAAGATGAGAGCACAAATCCCTTGGAGTCTCTTCGCTGAAAGGAGGTGAGTCCGCGCAAAGAGGACCTTATGAATTTCGGCAATTGTCGTCACGTGGAGAACAGGATGTGGGGAAATCTGCAGTCGCACATCATTCCTTTCTTGGGAGGCTTCATATGCGAAGGTTCACTTCTTTTGGGTTACTTCTCTTCTGCCTACTGATCTCCGTCGCCCCTCTCTTTGCTCAGAGGGTCACGGTCGAGGTCCCGAAGGTCGACCCCTCCGCCATCACCATCGATGGCAAGATGGATGAGTCCGCATGGAACGGGGCCGCGAAGGCGGATCTGATCACGCCGACAGGATTCGGCGGATGGTTCAATTATTATGGTCGTACGGTGACCGAGCCCGACTATCCGGAGCTGAACGGCCGGATGTTGTGGGCGAAGGACACGCTCTATGTGTTCATCCACATCAAGGATCTGGTGAACGATTCCACGGGGCTCTACTTCCCGGGGAACGAGGGAGGGAGCCACTGGGCAGGCGATCAGCTCTTTGTCAGTCTCTCCAACCGGCTGGGCATCCCGATGGACGGCAACTATCAGGGAATGGTCTATGCCAGTCCGGAAGGGCCGTATCACTTCCTGATTCAGGGTAGCCGGATCACGCTCAACGACAGCACGCTCACCAACATTCCCGAGGAATGGCGGAAGTTCCCGACCGATACGAACCGGGTGTTCAACGCGTACGACATCTGCCGTGCGGTGGCGACAACGGACACGGTCACGGGAATCTGGAACGTGGAGATGGCGATCTACAATCCGGGCGTCGCGGCGGGCTCGAGCATCGGCTTCAACTTTGGCGGCAGTCAGGGTTCCCGTGCGGCAGCGGCCTCCAGCGGCGACGCGTATGCATACTGGACCTGGCAGCCGAACGTGCCGGACGATCCGTTTGCGATACCGCCGGCCGTGTCGGCCGACGCGACGCTGCCGGGCGATCCGGGCGGCTTCAACCTGATCAACTCCGACCTCTGGGCACTGCTCCACTTCACGCCGGGTCCGGGCGATCTTCCCCGCGCTGCAGTCAACGTGCCGAAAGTTGATCCATCCATGATCACGATCGACGGCAAAGAGACAGAGTCCGCATGGAACGGGGCCGCGAAGGCGGATCTGATCACGCCGACAGGATTCGGTGGATGGTTCAATTATTATGGTCGTACGGTGACCGAGCCCGACTATCCGGAGCTGAACGGCCGGATGTTGTGGGCGAAGGACACGCTCTATGTGTTCATCCACATCAAGGATCTGGTGAACGATTCCACGGGGCTCTACTTCCCGGGGAACGAGGGAGGGAGCCACTGGGCAGGCGATCAGCTCTTTGTCAGTCTCTCCAACCGGCTGGGCATCCCGATGGACGGCAACTATCAGGGAATGGTCTATGCCAGTCCGGAAGGGCCGTATCACTTCCTGATTCAGGGTAGCCGGATCACGCTCAACGACAGCACGCTCACCAACATTCCCGAGGAATGGCGGAAGTTCCCGACCGATACGAACCGGGTGTTCAACGCGTACGACATCTGCCGTGCGGTGGCGACAACGGACACGGTCACGGGAATCTGGAACGTGGAGATGGCGATCTACAATCCGGGCGTCGCGGCGGGCTCGAGCATCGGCTTCAACTTTGGCGGCAGTCAGGGTTCCCGTGCGGCAGCGGCCTCCAGCGGCGACGCGTATGCATACTGGACCTGGCAGCCGAACGTGCCGGACGATCCGTTTGCGATACCGCCGGCCGTGTCGGCCGACGCGACGCTGCCGGGCGATCCGGGCGGCTTCAACCTGATCAACTCCGACCTCTGGGCACTGCTGACGATGGACAGCACTTCGGTGGTCTCATCGGTGCGGGAAATCACCGGCACCGCGGGAATCCCCGGACAGTACTCGCTCAGTCAGAACTACCCCAACCCGTTCAACCCGTCGACGAAGATCAGCTTCGCACTTCCCCGTGCAGGCAAGGTCTCGCTGCAGGTCTTCAATGTTCTCGGTCAGATGGTCGCGACCATTGCGGGTGGACAGTACAACCTGGGTCAGTACCAGGTCGATTGGAACGCGAGCCGGCTGGCCAGCGGTCTGTATTTTTACCGGCTGACGGTGGACGACAATGTGGTTGCCACGAAGAAGATGATGCTTTTGAAGTAATCCTTCGCTGGCTGTTGATCGCAGCGCAGGAATGCAGTCCATAGCTGAATGAAGACGCGGGTGGCGGTCCCTCCGCCGTGCGAATGGCAGGGGGCTCCGTCACCCGGTCTCCACCCAACGAAGGAAGAATCGTTATGGTATCGGACACCATTCCACCACGACGCACCATGCAGGCGGCAATCCTGCAGAAACCGGGCTCGTTTCTTGTCGAGGAAATGGCGATCCCGCGGCCTCAACCTGATGAACTCCTGGTGAAAACCAAGGCGTGCGGCATTTGCACATCCGAGTTGGATATATTTCTCGGCAAAGCCCCAGGCCTCGATTATCCCCGATTCATCGGACACGAGCCGGCTGGCACCGTCATTGAAGTCGGAGACAAGGTGGAAGGGTTTGCGCCGGGCGATCACGTGTCGGTATGGTCGGAAGGGAAATCCTACGCGGAATATTTTGTCACGAAATCGGCCTACGCGTACAAGCTTCTCCCGTCGACAACGCTTGAGGAAGCGTTGGGAGAACCGATTGCCTGCTCGACAAACGGCGTCGCGAAGGCGGATCCCCAGATCAATGATTCTGTCTGTCTGGTCGGGTGCGGCTTCATGGCCCTCATCATGCTTCAGGTCTTCAAAGCCCGCGGCGTCGGCAATCTGATCGCCGTCGATACGCGCGAAAGCGTTCTGTCCCTTGCCCGCGAACTCGGTGCGACGCACACGATCAATGCTAAAGTCGACGACCCTGTTACAGCCGTCAAAAACCTGACCGGCGGCCGCGGCGTCGACATCGGCGTTGAAGCCGCCGGGTCTCAGGCCACTCTTGACCTCGTCGGCAACATGGTGCGGATGGAGGGCAAACTGGAAGTCTTCGGGTTCCATCCCGGTGCCCCGCGACAGATCCCGTTGGGATGGTGGAATTGGATGGCCTTCACGATTGTGAACGGCCATGTGCGCAGCCCGCAGATCTACGTCGACGGGATGCGGAAAGGGCTCAGCCTGCTCGAGGCGGGCAAGCTCAACATGAAATCACTTGTCACGCACCGGTTCCGCCTGGACCAGATCAACGCGGCATTCCAAACCGCGGCTGCAAAACAGGAAGGGTTTGTGAAAGGTATCATTGCCTTTGACTGATGTCGGTTTGTCTCTCCCGCAGAGTACCGTTAAGGAGGTAACTATGGCTCAGAGGATTCTCCTCGTGACGAGCATCCTGATGCTGTGTGCATCGCTGGCCCTGGCAGGATCGACAGGGAAGATCGCGGGGCGCGTCACCGACGCCAGGTCCGGCGAACCGCTTATCGGGGTGAACATTATTCTCGTCGGTTCAAGCAGGGGGACCGCAACCGACGTCCAGGGTGAGTACTTCATCGCGAACATCTCCCCCGGCACCTACTCGATCAAAGCCAGCCAGGTCGGGTATTCCGACATGCTGGTGAACGGCGTCAAGGTCAGCATCGATGCGACGACCCCGTTGAACTTCAAGATGGAAGAGCGACTCGTGGAGGGCCAGGAAGTGACGGTCACTGCCGAGCGTCCCGTCATCGCGAAGGACAATACCGGAACGCGCGTCTTCCTCGAATCGACGGAGATCACTTCACGGCCGGCGACCACCGTGCAGGAGGTCGTCTCCACCTTGCCGAGCGTCAACATCGACAATGGCGTGATGAGCGTGCGTGGAGGGCTGATGAACGAAGTGGCCTTCATCGTCGACGGCGCCCGGGCCCGCAATCCGTTGAACCAGGAAGCCTTCACCAGCGTAAACCTGAGCTCCGTTCAGGAGATGGAAGTCATCACCGGGTCGTTCAATGCCGAATACGGCGAAGCACGGTCAGGCATCTTCAACATCGTGACGAAGGAAGGGGGAGAGAAGTACTCGTTCTACGGCGAGTTCCGTTTTCAGCCGGCCGGCGTGCGACACTGGGGTCCCTCGCTCTACGACCAATCGTCGCCGCTGTATTGGGAGAACTCTCACGCCCGCCACCTTCAGTGGTGGATCGATCATCCGGATCAGTGGGTTGATCCGAACGGACTCCGCGGCAACGACCCGAAAGTATCGTGGACACCGGAACAGGCTTTCGGCAACTACAGTGCCACGCATCAGCCGCTAACCGACTACGATAAAGTCCCCGGTCTCCAGGGTGAGATGAGTATCGGCGGTCCGATGCCTTTTCTGCCGCAAGCCACATTTTTCCTCTCCGCGAAGTATGACGTCGAGCCTCCGCTCATGGGGAATGCGTTCGCTTCGCGCGGGAAATATTTTGATGGAAGTGGAAAGTTCACGTACGCGCTTGATGCGTCGACAAAGGTGCAGCTTTCCGGGTTCGTCGGCAACTCCAACGACTCCTGGGGATTCGGCACAGTCCCGTATACCGATTGGGCCACATCGTATGGGCTCAGCGGCCGCTACGCGTACTATGATTTCAACGGTCTGCCGAAATCTGAAACCGACGGAGAAACGCTCAAGCTCACCCATATCGTGAACGTTGCCACGATGTATGAACTGAAGCTCTCCCGCGTTTTTGCGGCACGCTCCACGGACGTGCTTCCGGGCGACCCCATCGGCTGGGATGCTGCCGGACCGTCGTACGACTACCTCAGAGCAGTGGAGCCAAGCTACGATTCCGCAGGGACGCTCCTCGGAATGATTCCTGTTCCCGGCGGCTATCAGGATATCATCGGTTACCACACCTTGGGATACTACTACCGGTATAATGACAAGAATACGGACTGGACGGGCACCGCGTATTACGAAAGTCAGATCAACAAATTCTGGCAGCTCAAAGCGGGAGGCGAGTTCACCTACTACAACCTCAACCACTGGGATCAGGCGAAGCCGCCGGATCGTGTTGATTCTGCAACCTACAACCCGTGGCAGGGGGCGATCTACGAACAGAACAAGCTGGAGTTTAGCGGCTTCGTCATGAACCTCGGTTTTCGGTTCGACTTTTACAATCCGAACGACTACATCTACCTGGATCCCTTTAATCCGATTGTCGGTGCGAAGGAGAAGACAAAACCGTTTACCCAGTTCAGCCCGCGCCTTGGCATCTCGCATCCCATCGACGAAAATACCGTGCTTCATTTCTCCTACGGTCACTTCTTCGAACGCGGCCCATTCGGCGACTACGGCGAGGGGACCGCTGACTACGAAGCCCTGGGAAGCCTGACGACAATGCTCCTGTACAATTCGACGCCGACCATCCCCTGGGTTCTGGGGAACCGCGCCGTTAAACCCGAAGAAACCGTGGCGTATGAGCTCGGCATCGAGCGGAATTTCTTCGACCAGTTCCTGTTGACGGTGACAGGCTACTACAAGGATATCCGGAATACTCTTCGCGTGGTCACTGTGGTCTCTCCCTATGGGATCTATCGCACACAGGGAAATGGCAATTATGGCGATGTCCGCGGTGTGGAGATCTCGGTGCGCAAGCAATCGAGCCGCTTCGCGTGGGGAACCGTCTGGGGATACGCGAACTATACGACTCAGATCGGCATCACCGGATCCAGCGGCGCCCCGAGCGTGATCACGCAAAACGGTTACCTCTACAAACCCAGCGGCGACGTCATCAACCACTCGCCGTCGCGGTTGAAGGCGGGGTTCTATTATGAAACTCCCGGGGAAACCGGAATCCTCGGAGGCGTGCTCGACAACCTCAGCCTCACCATGGACTATCAGGCGATCTTCCCCAATCCCCAGGATCTGTCCGACATCTTTCTCTATCTGGGCAAAGAATATCTTCGCCCGATTGACCACAACTTGAATGCGAGGATCCGGAAAGACATTGTCTTCGGCGCAGCGAAGGGAATCCGTCTTGGCTTCTATGCTGAAATCCGCAACCTTCTCAATTTTCAATCGCTCAACCTGGACCTGTTCAGAACAGCGTCTCCCGAAGACCAGGCGAAACTCGTCGAAAGTGGTTTCCAAAACGTCCCGGCCCAGGATGCCAACGGCGTCCCGTACCTCGACCTGGCGAAGTACCGGAACCTTCCCCGGTCGGTGGTGCTTGGTGTCAACCTGGAACTGTAACCTTACTTCTTGAGCAAGGCCATGAAAACCATAATAACGCTTCTGATCTTCACCCTGATGCTTCTCGTGGTGGGCGCTCAGTCGGTGCGAGCGCAGGTGAATGCCGAGATGCAGCACGAGCGCGGAAGGCTCTGGGAGAATCTGCAAAACGACGGATGGATCGGAAGTCTTGGAGCTTGGGACTTCCAGACTCCGCAGCCCCTCGGATTCTTCCCCGGCTTCGTCGGCTACAATCACCCCGTGGGCAATGAAGACGACGCGCTGGCGCAGGGATACGAGAACTGCAACTTCCACAATTTTCGTTCCGGCATCTGGATCATCGGACAGAATCTCCTGACGCCGGGCGCTCCACCCACCAACACGCCGCTGCCCACCGACTACGAATTCTACGCATCCGGCCTGCAGGGCAATACGCGGGGCATCGAGAAGACGCTGCAGCCGATGGCGAAGGACTCGAACTACAGCGAAGTCGCCGGGTTCGACAGTCGTCTTCCGGAAGAGATGACGACCACCTCGTGGAACACCAACCTCGGGATCACCGTGACCCGGCGGAGTTATGTCTGGTCGTATCCGGGGTACCAGGATTTCATCATCTACGATTACATCTTCAAGAATACGGGGATCATGGTGTCGACCCTGAGCTCGCTGGAGGTTCCGGGGTTCCCCCAGCAAACGCTGAACGGTCTGTATTTTGTATTCCACTCCGGCATCTCGGTCTCCACAAAGAGCCAGCTCAACTGGGAAAGCACGCTGACCGCCATCCAAGCGGGAGCCTTCGGGTGGGGGGGGACCAAGGACGGGTACCCGTTCCACGATTATTATCATATCGACGACGGGAGCACGCTCGTTTACTCGACGAACATTAACGCCGGGCAGTCGCCGAACAACGCCGATCTCTTTCCCCCGAAGAACATCGCCGACGTGCGCGCGCGTTTCGGCAACGAGCTTCAGAGCCCCGCGGCGTTCGGTTGGGAAGCTCTCTCTGCGCCTCCGCTCACGAAGGGCGGGCTGCCCCGGGCCACACCGAAGCCTGATATCCTGAGAGTTGATTCTCACAAGGGAGGGAAGCTGCAAGGGCAAACTCTCGACCTCGAAAATTTCGTTCCCGGAAAATTCCCGAACCAGCGGTTTTACGCGTTCGCAACGACGCCGGACACGCAGGTTGCTCTAGGAAATACCGGTCACCGGTTTAACTTTTACACGTTCAGCTACGGGCCGTACACGTTGGCCCCGGGAGATTCGGTGCGATTTGTGGTGGCCGAGATCGCCGGGGTGATGGACTACAACGACGTTGTCGCAGGGGATCCCGATCATCACTTCCCGGACAGCAGTATCGCCGCCATCCGGCGCAACGCCAAGCTTGCGCGCAATGCGGTGAAGTGGGGAATGGGCGCCGTCGTGAACGGCATTCCCATCGCCGCCCAGGTTCCTCCGCCTCCGCCTCCGCCCCCATGCATCGCCGTGAACGCCTCTCTCGGGCTCGATACTCCGGCAGTGGCAGTCACCTGGTCGAAGGTGGCGGAGAATGCCTCGTTCACCGATGGCGCAGGGAATCCCTGGTTCGACGGGACGGCGGATGTTGATGGGTACCGGATCTACCGCTCCTCCGACTTCCAATACAGCGGGGACGGAGTCCTTCCCGCATTCCGGGGTGCGGCGTGGACTCAGATTGCGGATATCCCCCGGGCGCAGTTTGCCTCCATCTTCGATAACGCGGAAAACAAATACCGATGGGTGGATGTGTCGGTGAAGTTCGGCCTCCGGTACGGCTACTATGTGTCCGCCTACAGGCTGCAGCCGAAGACCTGGGTCTCGTCGAACGGCTCGCAGGTCACGGGGCTGCCTGAACTTGCGAGCAGTGATGTCAATCGTTCCTCGCCGGTCACCCCGGCGCCAGGACCGGTCAGCACATTGAAGATCTTCGCGGCGCCGAACCCGTACGTGTACGGCGACCCGATGCGGAACTTCGGGAGCAGCAATCCCTACGCGATCGAGTTCCGCAACCTGCCGGAAAAGGCCACGATCCGGATCTATACGCTTTCGGGTGATCTCGTCCGGACGCTGGAGCACGCCCCGGACGCGAGAGGCAATGTCTACGGTAGTGAAACGTGGGATCAGAAGACTGACTCCGGACTCCTTGTTGCGCCCGGGCTCTATCTGTACCATGTCCAACCCGATGTTCCCGGTATCTCCGGGACGTTCACCGGGAAAATCATGATCATCCGCTAACTCATCGGCCGAGCCATGAAAACTTCATCCTTTTGGATTGCGTCGTTTCTCGGACTCCTGCTCTTCCAGCCCGGTGCGTCAGCGCAGGATTTCAACAAAGCCGGCCGGGCTTCGTTCCAATTTTTGAAGATCGGCGTGGGCGCGCGCCAGACAGCCATGGGCGAGGCTTCGATTGCCGTGGTCCGTGACATCAACTCCGTGTTCTGGAACCCGGCTGGCCTGGCGGGAATCACCTCTTCTGAAGCATCGTTTTCGTATAATCGATGGCTCGCCGACCTCAATTACATGTCGGGTGCCGTCGGGTTCCACCTTGGCGATATCGGCGTCGTGGGGGTGAGCTATTCCCAGCTTTCGTACGGCGATATTCCCGAAGCGCTCGCCGTAAGCCCAAGCGGGTCGAGCGACACGCGTACCGGCAACACGTTCACGGGCAACGATCTTTCGGTCGGGCTCAGCTTCGCACATCAATTCACCACCAACCTCTCGATCGGCGTCTCGGCAAAATTCCTGCAGGAGAAACTGTTCGTCTATTCCGCGAGTACGTTCGCCTTCGATGTAGGGACATTCTACGACACGGAATTTAAAGGGATCAAATTCGCGATGAGCGCCCAGAACTTCGCGAACTCCGTGAAGTTCCTCGCGGTGAGCGATCGGAAGGAGGGGTATGACATCCCGCTTCTCTTCACCATCGGGGCGTCGATCGATCTGATCAAACCCGCGGATGCGTTTGTGACCGCCGGCGATGCACACCGCCTGACGCTCGCGCTCGAAACCGTGAATTCCAACGACTACGGCGAGCGATGGAACTTCGGCGCGGAATATGCCTTTTCGGAATTCCTCTTTCTCCGCGGAGGCTATCGCTTCAATTACGATGACGGAAACACCTCCTTCGGGATCGGGCTGCAGAAACAGCTCGGCGACCTGAACGTGCGCCTGGACTATTCGTACGTGAGCTTCAAATATCTCTCTTCGCCGCAGCGTATTTCGCTGACAGTCGGCTACTGAACCATCGGACCAATCCCAAAGAGGAGAAGAAGAGCATTATGCCGTTTGCGAAATCAACGCTTTCTGGCGTACCGCTGACACGGGAAAACTTCGTCCACCCGCCAAAAGAGATGGGCATCCTTCCGTTCTGGTTCTGGAATGGAGCGATGGATGACAACGAGATGGAGTGGCAACTGCGGGAGTACAAAGACAAGGGAATTCCGGGCGTCTTTATCCACGGACGGTTCGGGTTGAAGGTGCCGTATGTTTCCGACGCCTGGTTCGAGAAAGTGAAAGTTGCCGTGGATCTCGCGAAGAAGATTGGGATCGACACCTGGATCTACGATGAGATGAACTGGCCAAGCGGAACGGCGGAACGCAAAGTCCCCACCCTCTACCCACACCTCCGGCAGAAGTATCTCGAGCTGGTCGCGCTCAATGTCGATGGACCGCTCTTCACGTTTCTTGAGGCGACCGACAATCGGTATGTGAACACCGGAGATTCGTATCCCATTGCGGCCTTTGGATGCACCGAAGAGGAGTTCCAGACCGAAATCAGGAACCCGATCGACCTGACGCAGAACCTTTCCTTCGAGCGTGTCATCCCCTGGGAGGCGCCGGCGGGAAAATGGCGACTCCTCTACTTTCTTGAAAAAGAAATTCCGTATTACATCGACGCACTGAACCCCGAATCAACAAACCGCTTCATCGAGCTCACCCATGATCGCTACCAGGCGGCGGTGGGAAAGGAATTCGGATCGGTCGTCCCCGGGTTCTACACCGATGAGCCCGCAATGCATTATTACCACGTCGGGATTGACAATCATGTGATCCCGTGGACGGGCCAGATGTTCAAGATCTTCCGGGAACGGCGGGGTTACGACCTCCGGCCGTTCCTTCCTGCGTTATACGCGAATATGGGTCCGCGGACGGCGCACATCCGATACGACTTCTGGCGTACGCTGACGGAACAATACACGGAGACCTATTACAAGCGCCTGCACGATTGGTGTGAAGAACGCGGCGTTCTGTTTACCGGTCATCTGCTGTTTGAGGAATGGCTGCGGCTTCACGCCCGATGCGAGGGAAATCTTTTCAAGTACCTGGAGCAGATGCACCTGATCGGCGTCGACCATCTGTATCCCAAAATCGGAACGGCGGAAGAACCCGATCAGCACGTCGCGTTGAAGATCGCAAGTTCCGCCGCCCACCACTTTGGCAGCACGCGCCTCCTGTGCGAATCCATGGGAGGGGCGTACTGGGATTGCACCCTTCAACGGATGAAGTGGATCGCGAACTGGGAATATGTCCTCGGCGTGAACCTCTTCAATAATCACGGGTATCACTACTCGATCGAAGGGGAACGCAAGCGCGACTGGCCGCCGTCGCAATTCTACCATCATACATGGTGGAAGTACTACGGAGAGTTTACGACTTATATGGCGAGGATGAGTCACATCCTTTCCGGCGGCCGTCACGTCGCAAAGGTCCTTGTGCTCTATCCGCTGACCAGTATTTGGGCCAACTACGTTCCACAAAAACGCGACGCGATCGGGAACGTGATCGAGGGGGATTTTAACTGGCTTACGGACACGTTGCTGCGCCTCCACTACGACTTTGATTTCGTCGAGGAAGACGTCCTCTGTAGCGCGGACATTGTCGATGGCGCGATTGGGATTCGCGACGAGACCTTCCAGGTCCTGATCCTTCCGCCCCTGACTCACCTGAAGAAATCGACGTTCGACGCAATCGCCAAGTTCGTCAAGAGCGGCGGAACCGTGATCGCGGACGCCCTTCTTCCAGTTGAATTTATGGAGACGAAACAAACGAACGCCCTCAAGGCGGTGAGGTCGCTCTTCGGTGTGGACCCGGGCAGACTCTTGAAGGAGTTCGCCCGTGCAGGAAAAACAAAGACGACTGTGTCGCAGAACGGAAAGAACGTTTTCGTGCTGCATGGGAAGGGGCTTCAGTCCGGGAACGGGCGCAACCCTCTGCGTGCGGTGCTGAAGAAAGCGATCACGGCGGACGTGGTGATCAGCGACGAAGAAATCTTCTATCTTCACCGTGTGAAGGACGAATTCGACGTCTACTTCTTTGCGAATACGAGTCAATCCCCCCGACAACAGGTGGAGATATCGCTTGAGCAATCGGGACAGCCGGAACTCTGGAACCTGAACACCGGCGCCATCGATCCGCTGCTGACGTACCGACAAGCCGGTGGCCGAACGTCCTTTGTTCTCGACTTTCCGCCGGTCGAGGCGCGCGTGATCGTCGTGCCTCACGAGAGTCCCGCGCGAGTGCATGTCAGCGAAACCAATCTCCGCGTGGAGAAGATCAACGACGGAAAAATTATCGGCACGTCAGCGACCCAGGACGCGAGCGTGTACGCGACCGTGGTGGACGGCAAGCGGACCAGGAAACTGAAGGCAAAGGCCCATCGGCCGGCCCGTCCCATCCGATCAAGTCGCACGATGGAGTTTCAACCGGAGGGGGACAACGCCCTGCTCCTTCGGAACTGGAAAATGCAGGTGGGAGACGATGCGGCGTATGCCGCACCGGATAGTCGCGATGACGAGTGGCTCGATGTCACGAGCGGCGCATGGGAGATGCAGCTCGGGCAGGAACGGGATGCGGCCACCTATCCCGTCACTGTCTGGTACAGGACGCGTTTTGCAGCGTCATTCGTCCCCCGGAATCTGCGGGCGCTCATTGACGGGTTCAGCGGGAAGGAACACGCGCTCTTTCTGAACGGTCGACGGATCGATGATCCCGGCCGCCGAAGCTCCCTGGATGCTGAAATCAAGGAGGTCGATCTTACGGCACACGTCAACGTCGGAGTCAACGTCGTTGCGGTACGGCTCGTCGTCGGGCGGAGGACCGACGGGTTGTTGGATCCGCTGAAGCTTGTCGGCGCATTCGCGCTGGCGGAATCCGCGGATGGCATGGAGATCATTCCTTCGCCGTCCACGATCGCCATCGGGGACTGGGGAACACAGGGGTATCCCTACTTTTCCGGGACCGGGATCTACCGCATGTCAGTCGATATCCCCGCAACCCCGGCAGACGGTCGTTGGATCTTGCGTGCTGATTGCGGAGACGATGTGCTTGAAGCGAAGGTGAACGACGGCCCGGCCGTCGTCGTCCCCTGGGCGCCGTACGAGATCGACGTCAGTCCCCATATCCGACCGGGGAAGAACAGCATTGAACTGCGCGTGACAAACACTCTCATCAATATGCTCGAAGGAGTGCGCAAGCCGTCGGGTCTCTTCTCTGCTCCAACGCTGCACCATGAACGTCGTTACACACTTTCGTTTGCGGGGGCAACGCGAAATGGCAGGCAATAGGATTCTGGTCATCGGCAGCGTGAACATGGACATGGTCGTCAAGACCGGGGCATTTCCGCGTCCCGGGGAGACGGTGTTCGGCGGAGCGTTCGGCATGTTCCCGGGAGGCAAAGGCGCCAACCAGGCTGTCTGCGCCGCGAAACTTGGAGGGCGCGTCACGTTTGTCGGCAAAATGGGCAATGACATCTTCTGTCAGAAGCTCATGGAAAGTATGAAGCACGACGGCGTACAGTTGCGTCATGTCCTGAAAGACCGGCACAAACCGACCGGCACCGCATTGATTACGGTCGATCGGCGGGGTGAAAATGAAATCGTTGTCGTGTCCGGGAGCAACATGAACCTTTCCCCGAACGACATCCGGGCAAAAAACGGTTTGCTGCGCTCCGCCGAAGTCCTTCTGCTTCAGCTGGAGATTCCGCTTGCGACGGTGGAGTATGCAGCCAGAACGGCGCGGAAGAACGGGACAACGGTGATTTTGAACCCCGCGCCGGCGCGTGAACTGCCTGCGGCATTGCTTCGGACAGTGGACTTTCTGACGCCCAACGAGAACGAACTTGCGACATTGACCCGTCACAAGACCGGGACGCTGAAAGAAATCGCCATGGCCGCCCGGCTCCTTCTTCGGAGAGGAGTAAAGAACGTTGTGGTGACGCTCGGATCCCGCGGATCGATGCTCGTCAACGACGAAACCGAAAAGCTGTTCCCTGCGCTCAGGGTGAAGGCCGTCGACACGACCGCTGCCGGCGATGCTTTCAACGGGGCTCTGGCATTTTCGCTCGGCACAGGGAAGGCCCTGGACGATGCCATGGTCTTTGCCAATGCCGTCGCCGCCTATTCCGTGGGAAGGTTGGGTGCGCAGGGGTCGATGCCCACGCTGAAGGACATGGCGGCATTGGCGTGGATGTGAAACTGCTGACCATCAGAACAGGAAGCACTCATGAAGAAACAAGGCGTGCTGAATTCTCAGCTGTCGTTTGTGCTTGCCTCACTCGGGCACAAGGACAGCGTTGTCGTTTGTGACTGCGGGCTGCCGATTCCGCGAGACCGGGAAAAGGTGGATCTCGCCCTCATTAAAAATGTCCCCCGCTTCCTTGACACGGTGAAGGTCGTTCTCAACGAGATCCATGTGGAGAAGGCGATCATCGCTTCGGAGCTGGAGCGGGCAAATCCAAAGACGTACGCGGCGCTCATGGAAATGCTGCGGGGGATCGAGATTGAGAAGGTCGCGCACGAGGTGTTCAAGGAAATGACGGTCGCGGACGGGAATACGGCGTTTGTCCGCACCGGTGAGGCCTCTCCATTCTCTAATGTCATTCTCGTCTCGGGGGTCGACTTCGATTGAGCATGCACTATCGACCTTTTGGTACCCTGGGGTGGAATCTCTCTGCCATCGGTTTCGGCGCATGGGCTATCGGCGGGGACATGTGGGGCCCGCAGGACGACGCCGAGTCAATCCGGGCACTCCACAAGGCGATTGACCTGGGGGTGAACTTCATCGACACGGCGCAGGGGTACGGGAAAGGACATAGCGAAGAGCTGATCGGTAAGGTGTTGCGCGAACGCCGGGAAGAAGTTTTCGTCGCCACAAAGATCCCGCCGTTTCCCGGCAATCCGTGGCCCCCGCCGGAAAACGCTGATGCGAAGATCTTTTACCCGGCGGACTACATCGTCGAGCAGTGTGAGAAATCGCTTCAACGCCTCCGAAGGGATCGCATTGACATCTACCAGTTTCATACCTGGGCGACGGCGTTCAATGTTCAGGAGGAATGGTGGGAGGCGATGTCCCGGCTTCGAGAGCAGGGCAAAATCCGCGCGATCGGCGTCTCTGTTCCCGATACAACGCCGGACAACGTCATCGGCTCGCTGGCACGCGGACGCGTGAATGCAGTCCAGGTGATCTACAATCTCTTCGAGCAGTATCCTCGCCTGAATCTCTTTCCGGCGTGTGCTGCCCTCGGGACCGGCGTCATTGTCCGCGTGCCGTTCGACGAGGGAGCGCTGACGGGGAAGTATTCCGAGTCGACGACATTCGACGAGAACGATGTCCGCCGGCGGTATTTCCGCGGGCGCAATCTGACGGCCGTGGTGCGGCGGGTGGAACGCATCAGGGCGTTCGTCTGCCAGCGGCATCCCGGGATGAGCCTGGCGGAGTACGCGCTGCGGTTTTGCCTGAGCCATCCCGTCGTCGGGACAGTGATCCCGGGGATGCGCAACGAACGTCAGGTCGAACAAAACTGTGCTGCGGTGGAAGACCCGGCTCTCGACCTCCCCGAATTGGAGGATCTGGTTCAATTCGCGTGGCGAAAGGATTTCTGGAACGAAGAAGTGTCCGAACCATCATTCAACGAAAGACCATGACGATGAAGCGCATGTCACTGCTCATGATTGCGGTTCTCCTTTCCTGCGGCCTGCTCCAGGCGCAAACCCGCAAGGGAATCTACGATGAACTCTTGCGGCCAACGGGTGCGCTCATGTATCACGTCCCGGTGGGAACCTGCGAGGACTATCCCGAAGAGACGACGACACCGGAACTGATCCACAATGATATGGAGATGCTGAAGCGCGCGCATATCAACCTGCTTCGCATTTCGTTCGGCTGGGACGGCATCGAAGACATTCCGGGGAAATATAACTGGCTCTTCTGGGATGACTACGTGAAGTCAGCGGTTGATGACTACGGAATCACCCTTGTCCCGTACATCTGCTATACCCCGCGCTGGAATTCCACCGGCGATTCGACGAACTATTGGAACCACACGCCAAAAGACTACGATGCCTTCGGCCGATTCGTCTTTGCGCTGGTGTCGCGGTACAAAGACCGGATCAAGTCGTGGGAATTGTGGAACGAGCCCGATATCCGGGAATACTGGTCGGGGAACGCAGAGGACCTCGCCCGCCTGACGAAGATTGGGGCCGAGGCCGTGCGACGGGCCGACCCGAAAGCCATCATTGTCCTCGCCGGTCTCGCGGGGCATGTCGACTTCACGAAGGCGCTGTTCCGCGATTATGGCATCAGCAACTATGTCGATGTGGTCAACTGCCACAGCTACTACGAGACCTGGAACGGCGATCCGCTCGAAACGGTCGTCCCGTACGTGAACACGCTCGCCGATATTATCCGCCGCTACGGGAACCATCAGTCGCTCTGGATGGCCGAAGTCGGGTACAGCACATTCCGCAAACCGGATGGGTACGTCTCGGACGCGTACACCTGCACCTACGATTACGAACACACCCCCGCATTTCAGGCCGTTGCGATGTGGCGGACGTTGACCCTGCTCCTTTCGACAAACCAGATGGCCGCGATCGCCTGGTATGAACTGAAAGACCTGCCTCCGGGTGAAAATGTCATCGGCGATGTGAACAACCGCAACCTGGGGGTGGACTACGTGGGGTGGAAGCCGAAGCCCGCCGAAAGCGCCCTGACGTTTTTCAATACCCTGTTTGACGAGAAGAATGCCTGCATCGACGGTCAGGTCTCAATTGATCGTACTATCGGTTCCGAGAGCGAAGTCCACGTGTTCCGGATGGAGGATGGGAGTACGGTGGTCGTCGGCTGGCTGAAGACGGTCGTCAAGGGGAAGACCTTTGATCAACCGACGGGGATGTTGAACGATACGCGCGTGGAAGACGTTGCCCTCACCATCCCCGGCGTGAAGGGGACGTCCGCAACGTCGTATGATGTGCAGGGGAAATCGTCTGCGTATCCCGGCATCTCGTTCACGGGCGGCACGGCACGCATACGCGAGCTTCACCTTACGGGCGGCACAATAACGATTCTTAAGATTCACTAGCGCTGCAACGTGCCGAGGTCTCCGATTTCCCCGAACATCTTCACGGAAGGAATGCAATGGAACGTGTGACGGTTACGCGCGTTTCTCCGGCGTCGATTGCCCAGTACGGTTCGGTCGTGACCGTGCCGACCGGCAGCACGACGTCGGAGGGCCCGGGCTACAAGTTTTGGTCTGACATTGCGCATTACCGGATCGACGGTGAAACGGAAGTCGGCATCTGCACGGTGTTCTCCGGCGCGAAGCAGACAATTTCCGGTGCGGAGCGTCACACCCGAACGCCTGAAATTCTTCTCCCCATCGACGGTCCTTTAATACTCCCCTTGGTCCGCGAGGCCCATGGAAAATATGTCGTTGACCCGTTCCTGGTCGAAGTGGGGGAGGCCGTGATTATCGATCGCGGAGTGTGGCATGGTCCCTGTTTCCCGGTGAATCAGCCGACCGAGTCGTACTTTGTGATCTTCCGAAGGGGAACCCCTGTGGAAGACGTTGAGAAATGCGAGATTCCCCTTACGGAGATTCTCTGAGAACCTGGCGCGATGATCTCTCCAGTGCAAATTACGAGTGAACAGACGCGGCTGACCATCGATGCCGATGGGAATGTCACGATCGAGCATCTGGCCGGCGGAACCCTTCACTGCCGTGGTGGGCAGATGCGGATGCTCGTGCGCTCGCATCTCGACCCCTCGGAGCCATCCTATTTGACGCTCGTTCGCGCTTCCCGCCGGAAGAAGGGGACGATGCGGTTGCTTTTTGCCGATTCGACACGGCGCTGTGAGGCCGAGCTCTCTCTCGATCCGGATCGCGAAGGGATTGCGTGCAAGTGCATTGTGCGCTCGCAGTTTCCCGTCTGGCTCGCGGAATGGAGCATCTCCGGCATCCAGTGCGAAGAAGTCCTCGTCCCGGCGCTCGGAGGGCAATCGCTGTCGGGATCAATGCCCGTTGACGCTTCGCTCTCATTCAAGTACCCATTCTGGTGGAACGCCCAATTTGTCGTGGCACCGTCGCATGACGGGGGCCTTGTTCTTGAAGCGCGGGAAACAGAACCCCGATTGAAGCTCCTCCGGGTGCGTCGTAATGCCGCGGACTTTTCTCTCTCGTATGGCATCGAGGCAGAGGCACCGGTCAGACTCAAGACCATCAGCGCCACATGGCATATCAGGACCTATCAGGGCGATTGGAAGGTCCCGGTCGACGATCACCGGGCATGGATGGAAAAGGCATTTCACATCCCTCGGCTGCAGGAGAATGCCTTTGTTCCGGACTGGTTCAGGCGGATCACCATGGTCCTCGAGCTCTGGGGGATGCGGAAAGACCAGCCGCGCCCGCATCACACCTTTGCGGAGATGGAGAGCCGGTTGAAAGAGTGGAGCACGTTGTTCGATCCCGCAAAAACGTTGTTGTATCTTCCGGGATTTGCAGAACATGGGATCGACTCTCACGCCCCCGATTACGAACCGGCAAAGGCGCTCGGCGGCGCCACGGGTTTTCGGTCGCTCGTCCGCGCCGCGCACGCGCTCGGGTTCCGGGTGATGATCCATACCAACGTGGTGGCGATGACCTTCACCCATCGACGGTATCCGTCGTTCAAGCGGCACCAGGTCGTCGATGTCTTCCGGAGGCCGCAGTCCTGGGGCCTCGACATGGACGGCGATTGGCTGGCAGAACCATACTTCGCCTACATCAATCCGGGCGCCCGGGCATGGAGCGACCTGATGATCCGAACGATTGGCAGTCTCGTGAAACGGTTCAAGATCGACGGAGTCTTTCTCGATCAGACCTTGCTGGCATTCAATGCCGTGCGCGGGCCCAACTTCGTCACCGGCATGCGATCGCACATTCAGCGGCTGCAGCAGGCGATGCCGGCGGTGCTGTTCGGGGGGGAAGGGCTCCATGAACATGTCGCCGCGGCTCTTCCGATGGCGCAGATCCATGGCATCGATAGCATTGCTGAAGTCCACGGACTTGATGGCCAAACGTCCTGGCGATCGGCGCACCCGATCTCGACCCATCTCTTTTCTCCTTTCACCAGGTTCACGGCGCACCTGTTGACGCGGCATCCGTCGCATCCGCAGTTTGCGATGCAGGAAGAAGCATACGCACGTCTGGGAGTTCTCCCCGCGCTCTGTCTCTACGACGCGGCCCAACCCATCGATTCGACCGCAACGCAAGCAATGATCGAACGGGCGAACGCCCTCTTACCCATTCCCCCTTCCATCTCCGACGGAAAGGTCGTGTGATGTCCGACATCAACGCAGCCATTATCGGCACGGGGTTCATCGGTCCGGCACACCTTGAAGCGCTTCAGCGGATCGGCGGCGTGAAGGTCGTCGCGATTGCTTCGAATGAGCCCGAGAAGGCGCACGCTCTCGCCGGCCGCTTTTCCATCCCGAATGTCTATGACCGGTGGGAAGATGTCGTGGCCGACAAACGGGTGCAGGTTGTGCACAATTGCACGCCGAATAATCTCCACTTTGCGATCAATGCCGCTGCGATTCGCGAAGGCAAGCACATCTTATCGGAGAAGCCCCTGACGATGACGTCGGCGGAATCGGCGGAACTGCTGACGCTCGCGCGAAACCGCGGGATCGTGCACGGGATCAATTTCAACTATCGCTTCTATCCCCTCGTGCAGCACGCTCGGTCGATGGTGCGCAGCGGAGAACTCGGAAGGGTGTACCTGGTGCATGGATATTACCTGCAGGACTGGCTCTTCCATCACACCGATTTTAATTGGCGCCTGGATCCGTCCGTCAGCGGAGCCTCACGTGCCGTGGCGGACATCGGCTCGCATTGGTTCGATCTCGTGCAGTTCATCACGGGGCTGAAGATCACGAGCGTGTGTGCGACTCTCGCGATCGTTCATCCGACGCGGGTGCGGCCGGCGGGACCTGTCGAGACGTTCTCCCAGGCCCGGTCCCCGGGAGAGGAAACGGCCATGAGCACCGAAGACGCTGCAACGGTCATGCTGCGCTTCGACAACGGCGCAATAGGAGCGGTCACGGTTTCACAGGTGAGCGCGGGAAGAAAGAACTATGAGTGGTTCGAAATCGACGGGAGCAAGGTGGCGATTTCGTGGAACCAGGAGGAGCCGAACACGCTCTGGGTGGGACATCGTGATCGTGCGAACGAATCGCTTATTAAAGACCCCTCCCTGTTGAGTGATGAAGCGCGAGAATATGCGCACTATCCCGGCGGTCATCCCGAAGGCTATCCCGACGGACCGAAAAACCTGTTCCTCCGCTTTTATGAAGCGATCCGGCGAGGGAAGGGTTCCCCCGGCACCACCGCGGACTTCCCGACGTTTGAGGACGGCCATCGCGAGAACCTGATCGTGGACGCGGTGCTGGAGAGCAATCGATCGCGGCAATGGGCTGACGTGCAGGACCCCGCTCGGTGAACGACAATCGGATATCCGGAGACCGGCAATGAAACTTGGATTTCTTACGGCATGCCTTCCCAATGTTCCGCTGGACAACCTGGTCGCGTGGGCGTCGCAGACAGGATTTTCATCGCTTGAACTGGCTGCCTGGCCGGTGGATTCGAGCCGTGATTATCAGGCGCGGCAAATCGATGCAGGCCGGTTTTCTCCCGACGATGCAAAACGGGTGCGGGATCTCTTCGCGAAACACGCGATGTCCATCTCCGCGATGGCATACTACGACAATAATCTCGACCCCGATCCGGCGAAACGGAAGGCGATCCATGATCATCTCAAAAAAGTGATCGATGCGTCCGCGCTTCTGGGAGTGAACCTCGTCGGGACGTTTGTCGGTGCGCGACCGGACCGGTCGCCGGACGAATCCATGAAGGAAATTGGAGAGGTCTTCCGGAACCTGGTTGCCTACGCAAGCGGCAAAGGCGTTCGCCTGATGATCGAAAACTGTCCGATGGACGGATGGCAGCGTTTCGGTCTTCCGGGGAACTATGCCTACTCGCCGGAGCTGTGGGAGGGGCTGTTCAATGAGGTGCCTTCCGCGGACTTCGGATTGAATTTCGATCCATCGCACCTGTACTGGCTTGGCATCGACTATCTTCGCGCGGCGCGCGAGTTCGCGCCGAGGATTTTCCATGCGCACGCCAAGGACACCGAAATCCTTGCCGAGGGAACGTATCGACACGGACTGTTCGGGCGTCAGCTCTCCGCGGTTCCCTGGAAATCCGGCTGGTGGCGGTATCGGATGCCCGGGCTGGGTGCGATCGACTGGCATTCCCTTATCGCGGTCCTGCAAGAAGCAGGATACGATCACGTGCTCTCGATCGAGCATGAAGACCCCGTGTGGGAGGGGAGCGAGGAAAAAGTAAAAACGGGTTTGCAGCTTGGCCTGAAACACCTTTCCCAATTCGTCCTGTGACCTCCGCGTGCCAGTATGAGTGAAGAACGTAATGTCCCCAAGGGCCCTATGGCAGATGCGTCGAGACGACCCCCGCTTCGCAATGGCATGATTCCATTCGGGACACAATATTATCGCGCCCCTTCGCCGCCCCCCGAAGAGTGGGAGACGGATCTTGCCGCGATCGCCCGACTTGGCATGAACACCGTCAAGTTCTGGGTGCAGTGGCGCTGGAATAATCCCGCGCACGGAACGTTCCAGTTCGATGACATCGATCGCCTGATGGAGATCGCGGAACGCAACAGGTTGAAAGTCATCCTGAACACCATCGTCGACGTCGCGCCGGCGTGGATCTATCGCGAATACCCCGATGCCTCCATGGTCACGCTCGACGGCCGGAGAATCGGACCGCAGGTGCAGCCCCACCGGCAGATCGGCGGGTTGGGGGTCTGCCTGAACCATGCGGAAGTGATGGAGCATCAGTTTGAGTTTTTGCGCACGACGTTCCGGAGGTATCACGATCACCCTGCGCTCGATATCTGGAATGTCGCGAGCGAACCTGAAATCACACAGAGCATGGCGGAATTGCGCCTCTGGGCAGACGATCATCAGAAGATGGGCGATATGCTCTGTTTTTGTCCCCATTGTCAGGCAGCATTTCCCGGCTGGCTTGAGCGGAAGTACGAGACGATTGAGGCGCTGAACAGCTCATGGAACCGGAACTATGCCGGATTCGATGAAATCGAGATCCCGCGCACGAGGAACAGCTTCAACGACGTCATCGACTGGAGAATGTTTTTCGCGGACACCCTGGCAGCGAACGTCCGGCGCAGGTTCGCCATCGCACGACAGGAAGATCCCGACCATCCCCTGATGTGTCATCATGTGTTCATCCAGGGGTTCCCCGTGACCTCCACCGGCAGCGATCCCTGGAATTTCGGACAGCTCGGAGATCTGCATGGCATCACGCAAATGGACGATGCGATGATGTGCGACGTGCTCCGGAACGCCGCCCGCGGCAAGCCGGTGATTTCTGCAGAGATGCTGGTCCTCTTCGGCTACACGCTGGACCTTTCTCCGCTCCCCACTGCCGATGCGATGAAGCGCCATATCTTCACGGGCATTGCATCCAACCTCAAGGGGTTCATCTTCTGGCAATACCGCCCGGAGACTCTCGCGCGCGAAGCTCCGGCCTGGGGCCTGACGCAACTCGACGGATCGATGACCCCCTGGCTCCAATCCTTTGCGGATTGCGGAGCCGTGCTGCAACGGAACGCCGAATTTCTGCTTGAGGCCTCCCCGCGCACTGCGGATGTCGCTTTGCTCTACAGCCCGGAAAACCAGGTGTTCGGGTGGGCGGCGACGGGAAATGAAAAAACGGTGACGGATTCTCTCCTCGGGATGCACCGCGCGCTGTACGAAGCGAATTTTGCGGTGGACGTTGTGCATGAGCGCGAGCTCGCACAAGTGCTCTCGCAACACCGGGTCCTTGTCATTCCATTTCCGTACCGGCTGGCGGAGGCAAGCTGCCGTGTGATCGAGGAATGGGTGGGTCAGGGCGGGACCGTCATCGCAGAGGCGTACATGGCAGGCTGGAACGTTGAAGAGGGCCGCCACAGCACGACCGTGCCGGGTCATGGACTGGAGAGACTATTCCAGGCGCGACAGATCGCCGCGACGCGGGGAGATGACAACGGCGAGGTGGACATTCACGTCGATGCCGGATTCTGGAAGGACGCGAAGTCCCTCATCGTGAAAGGGGCTCTTGTGCGCGAAACGCTCTTGTCCACGGGAGCGGAAGTGCTGGCACATTTCGGCGATGGGACGGCAGCGATCACCCGATCGCGCGCGGGCAAAGGATGGGCGATCCTGATTGGCAGCTATCTGGCCCTCCCGTTCTTTCACGGTCGCGCTCCGCAGAATGGGATATTCCTCCCGTTCCTCATCGAACAAACCGTTCCTCTTGCACCCCGGCCGAGAGTTCTGGGCGACGCGCGTGTGCGGTTGGACATTCTCAAGGGGAAGTCCGGTGCGGTCATGCTCATCGCCAGGAACCTTGAAGCCAACGCGGTGAGGACGACAGTGGAACTCCCCTTCCTCCGCACGCTTCGCCTGAAGGAACAGTTCTCCGGCGAAGAGATTACGTGTACTCCAAAGAATCAGGTCGTCAGCTGCGCGATCGCACTCGGTCCGATGGAGGTGAAGGTCTACCATGGGTGATTCGTTGGCGGCGTGGACCGGGGACGATAGACGGAACTTCACAGCGAACGTGATGGACGGAGCGCTTTACGCGTTCGGGATCAGCTTCATGTCGCAGCAGACCATTTTCCCGGTGTTCATCAAGAATATCGGCGGCGGAAACATTGCCGTCGGGTTGATCCCCGTCATCTGGACTTTTGGCTTCAACGCTTCGCAGATGTTCATTGTCTCCCGCGCCCAGCGTGAACAGCGAAAGAAGTCGCTGCTGTTGAAGACGGCGATGGGCCAACGCATTCCGTGGCTGTTCCTCGCATTGACGACGTATTTTGTGCTGCCGCATGTCGGCACGACCGCCGGATTGATTGTCGTCTTCGTCGGGTGGACGCTGGCGTCGTGGGGCGGCGGCTTCAACCTTCCGGTCTGGTTCGATCTGATTGCGCATGTGACGCCTGTCCGTCGTCGGGGGAGGCTCTTCGCGGCCCGCAATATCTTCGGTGCGGTGCTCGGCATTCTCGGCGGCGCAGTTGCCGCCGTCGTGCTGGGGGCGATCCCGTTTCCCGCGAGTTTTGCCCTGCTGTGTGCGCTGGCGTTTCTTCTGATGATGAGCTCGTACTACTTCTTGACGCGGATTGTCGAACCCGACGCCCCCGTGCCACCGACCGCCCGCGCGGCATCGTGGTCATGGCAGACCACCATCCGGGAAATCGTCGGGACGCCGGGCGGTTTCCAGCGATTCGTCGTCGGCGACGCGCTGCAGATTACCGCAGGGATGGCAAACGGATTTCTTACCATCTATGCGTTCGACCGCTTCAACCTTTCCGATGCATACGCAGGCACCTTCACCATGGTGATGATGACCGGTATGATCGCCGGAAGCCTGGTCTTCGGCATCCTCGCTGATCGGTTCGGGCACAAAGTGAACATGCTGATTTCCTCCGCGACGACGCTTGTTGCCTGCGTTATTGCCCTCACGGCGCCGACAGTCCTGGTGTACAGTATCGTCTTTGTCCTTGCATCGTGGAGCGTTACGCTGACGGGCATCTCTCGGCTGCCGTTGATCGCAGAACTGTGCACGCCGGCGCAGCGGCCGTCGTATGTCGCTGTGACAAACCTGCTCACGGCGCCGTTCGTCCTCGTGGGAATCATGGCGGGCTGGGTCGTCGACGCGTTCGGATTTGCATCGCTCTTTACGGTTGCGGGGATCGCCGCGCTTGCATCCAGCATCTGGTGGTATACCATGGTCGACGAGCCCCGGAGGAGTATCGTCAAAGAAGAATCGGCAGGCTGATCGTCCTGAAACAAGTGTTCCTTTCACACGGAGTTTGCTATGCGCACGATGATGCTCCTGGTTGTCGGTCTGGTGCTCTTTGGTTCATCATCCGTCCCGGGCCAAATCGCTCCGGATGTCCGATTCAAATCAGACATCCTTCTCATCGTCGCTCATCCCGATGATGAGACCGCCGTCGCCGGATTCCTCGCGCGCGCGATATTCGACGAGCACCGGACAGTATCCATCATCTACTGTAACCGGGGAACGGGCGGCGGGAACAATGCAGGAGTCGAGCAATCGTCCGCAATGGGTCTCATCCGGGAAATCGAAGCACGCACTGCGACATCGGCGTTCGGGATCACGAACGTGTGGGTGCTCGATGGCCACGACACTCCGGGGCAGGACATCTTTCAATCGTTCGAATCATGGAACCATGGGTCGATCCTCGAGCAGGTGGTCCGGATCGTCCGTCTTACCCGCCCTGAGGTGATTCTTACGTGGCTGCCCGCCTACGTCGCAGGCGAAAATCACGGTGATCACCAGGCCTCGGGGGTGATCGCGACTGAAGCGTTCGACATGGCGGGTGATCCAACGGTGTATCCGGCGCAGGTTGCCTATCCGCGCGAGCGCACCGACATCAACAACGCGAATGAAGGACTTCGTCCCTGGCAGACGAAGAAACTGTACTTCTTCTCCGACGCGTCCCACCCGATAGAGGCGGAAGGTGTCTCGATCGACCTGCGTTCCATCTCTCCTTCGCGCGGAGTCCCGTATGCCGAACTCGCTGCGAAGCTGATGGCTCCGCACAGAACGCAGGCAGATGTCTCGGCGCCCGCCCTGAAGGCGATCCAAACCGGGGATTACGCGCCGGTTGTGGCAATGTTGAAGGACTTCAAATTGATTTTCGGAAAATCGCTAATCGACGCAACACCGGCCGGAGATCTCTTCATGGGCGTCCATCACGGCGAGATTCCGTTTCACGGGCCTGCCGGGTATCGCCCGGTTCCAGGGACGGGAGTGACCCTCGAATTCGGTGGAGTCTTTTCGTTCTACAGAGATTTCCTGCGGGCACATGATCTCGAACACCTTCAGGGCATCGTCACGCCGGAGGTGTCTGTGACAGCCGGGAATTACATGTTCATGCCGCTCGCGATAGCGAACAAGACGAAGGATACGACGACGGTATCGTTACGTGCGGTCCTCCCGGAGGGATGGTCTGCGACCGCCGGAGAAGGTCAATATCGCGTCGCCCCCGGCACGACTCTTCCGGTGCAGGCGTTCCTTCACACGGCTTCGCAACAGCCGTGGACGGGCGACATTCGATGGGAACTGAGCATCGGTCATGCCCGCGTCGGCGCCTGTACAATGAAGGTGACTCTCGCAGAATGGACTCTTCCGGAATAGGAGAATGGCATGACAATACGCTCCCGGCTCCTGCTCTCAATGCTCCTTGTTCTTCTTACGGGAACCGAACAGAAAACGCTCGCCCAGATGCTCTCGCCGGCAATCGACCGGGAGGATGAACCGTTCTGCTACTTCAGCAAGCCGACGGATGTCATCGGCGTGATGGACGGGAAAGAAGGGACGCTCGTATCGCCGGAGGGATATTTCTATACCGGCGGGGGGGAGCTCATGTTCTTTACGGGGAACCCTCCCGAGCCTGTGAACCAGCGCGTGAAAACGCTGATGAACGGTTATCTCCCGGTTGTGCAATATCAATTCGAACGCGGAGGGTTTAGCTATGAGGTTCGGGCGTTTGCCGCGACGCTGGACGGAAACCCGGAAAGCCCCCTGGTAAATTTCATCCAGGTGAACATCGCGAATATCGGCACGGAGCCACGGACAACCTTCTGGAGTGCAGCGGTTCGGTACGAAGGGGAGTCCAATACCACCTGGGGCGTGGCCGACAACAGATTCGGCCGGCCCGCAAAGGCAAACATTCCCGGGCAGTTCGAGCAGGCGGGCGTTTCATTCAGCAGGGACTGGGTGTATGCCTTTGACGGCGACATGCTTCTCCGAGACAGCGCGCTGGTGTACAGGTTCTCTTCCTCCCCCGCCCCCGAACGCATGATGACGCTGAAGACCGGCTATAACGAGAAGCACGATCTTCGCGCGAGCGCGCTTTACGTCTCACCCACGACACCGGTCGGCATCGTGCAATATCGCGTCGCGCTCGGTCCGGGAAAGAACATGACCCTCGAGTTCGTCATGCCGTCCGAACCGATGCACCAGGACCATCCGCAGTTCAGCCGACTGCGAACCGCGCGTTTCGCCGACTACCTGCCCGGAACGGTCGCGTTTTGGGAAAAGATCTTTGCCCGCGGGATCGACATCGAGGTACCGGAAGAAAAAGTGGTCAATACCTTCAAGGCGAACCTCGTGTATGATTTGATCGCCCGGAACAAAGAAGACGGGTGGTACATTCAAAAAGTGAACGACTTCCAGTATCACGCCTTCTGGTTGCGCGACGCATCGTGCATCGTCCGCATGTACGATGTGTCGGGGTATCACGATATTGCGCGTCAATGCCTGGACTTCTTTCCCCGATGGCAGCAGGCGGACGGCAATTTCATTTCGCAGGGCGGACAGTACGACGGCTGGGGACAAACGCTCTGGGCCTATGGGCAGCACTACCGTCTTACGGGAGATCGTGAATTTGCTGCTGCAGTCTACCCCTCGGTGGTAAAAGCCGTTGCGTGGCTGAGCAAAGCCCGCGCCGGTGACCCATACCACATCATGCCGGTCACAACTCCGGGCGATAACGAAGATATCTCGGGGCATATCACCGGTCACAATTTCATCGCGCTTGGCGGACTGCGGAACGCGATCGCTCTCGCCGATGGTTTGGGAGAGGTCGACGGAGCGAAGACTTTCCGGCAGGAATATGAAGAGTACGACAAGGCCTTTCTTGCCTGCCTGAAGGTGGCGGCGGCGCGCGACGGCGGCGCGATTTCTCCCGGGCTCGACACGCTGGGAGGCCAGGACTGGGGGAATCTGCAATCGATTTATCCGGAGGAAATCCTTCAACCCGATGATCCGATGGTGTCGTCGACGTTGGGGCACGCGAGGAGAAAATACCAGGAAGGGATCATGACGTATGGGGACGGACGGTATCTTCATCATTATGTTACGTTGTTCAACACGGAGACCGAAGTGATCCGCGGTGAACAGCAGAAAGCGCTCGAGGAATTCTATGCGGTCCTCATGCATACGAGCGCGACGCACACAGGATTCGAATATGCCATCCGGCCATGGGGAACGCGTGACTTCATGATGAATTTGTCCCCGCACGGATGGTTTGGCGCCGAATTCCGTGTTCTTCTCCGGAATATGCTGGTCCGTGAAGAAGAACGAAATCTTCACCTGTTCTCGGTGATTTCTCCGGAATGGGTAAAACCGGGCAGGAGGATCTCCCTGAAGCGGGCGCCGACGAATTTCGGCGTCGTTGATGCTGAGATGGTCTCCTCCGATCAGGGGGCGACCGTCAGTCTCTCGGCGAACTTCACTGCGAAACCGGACTCGGTGATCCTCCATCTCCCGTGGTTTGTCGCACACGTCACTGCGACGGTGGATGGGAAGATCTTGCCCGTCGTGAACGGGAGGGTTGTTCTCCCCACCGAGGCCAGGGCCGTCCAGTTGCGGTGGACGATTCAAAAGACCGGGCCGATTGGGTATGAATCCGCAGTGCAGGAATACAAGAAAGAGTATGCGGAGCGGTACAGAAAGTTTCTTGAAACGGGGGAGTAGCGAACCCCATCCCCCACTTTGGAGCGAGTTCCCCATCTCATGCGCATCACGCGACGTAAATTTCTCAAAGACTCCGCTTTCGCCGGCATCGGGACAGCACTTGCGGCGACGCCGATCCTGTCTGCCCCATCGATCCTGACCCGTCCGCGCGTCCCTGTCGTGACGGGAGCCGGAGAGGCGGTGTTCACGCCCGTCTTTTTGCAACGCGGAAACGGGCCTCACCTCCTGGAATGGGCGTACGCATCCGATCTGCAGTGGGATGCGTTTCACTCGAACATCGCCGCCGATCACAACGGCGTGAGGATCTCGGATGTCGAGGGGCACGGGAAGTTCGGGATCAATGTCCGGTGGAACGTCGAAGGCTTTGGGTACACGTTTCTTACCGCGGACAATGCCGGCGAGGGTTATTCTTTGCCGCCGGCAGGGAAGACGGCGTCGTTCAATTTGAACTTCGAACTTGCTGCGAGCCGGGTCGCGCGCAATGCAACCCGTCTTCACAAGTTTGAAAAGGAAGGATACACCGCCTCCCGGGAAGTCCGGACGCTTCTTGGTCTCTCGGAGGACTATCTGGCCGATGCCGGTAAACACGTACGTGACCTCGAACGACGAGCGGCGCTCTCACAGAAATCCCTTACGCATGCCCTTTGGGCGTCGGAAGCACTCGAACTCGACAAAGCCCGACAGGAGATCCGTCGGCGCGGGTTGCGCGGCGACTATTACCTCGGCTGCAACGCGCGGGCGGTGATTCAGATGGATCCGGATCTGTTCTTTGAACGGTTCAGCGAACTGTTCGACTTCGCCACCATCACGTTTGTTCTGAAGGACAGCAGCGCGATGGGAGATTTTGAGCCGGAGAAGGGAAATACGCGCTATGATTTGCGGGACGTCATGTTCGAGCGGCTGCGGGAGCATGGTCTTCCGGTCGAAGGAAGATGCGTCACCTGGTTCCACAAATGGGTGACGCCGGACTTTCTCCGTGAGATGCGCTACGACGAACTTCGAACGTATGTCGAGAACCATACCCGGGAGATGGTGAAGCATTATGGCGACGGGATGTTCGGCTGGGAACTGATCAACGAGTTTCACGATTGGGCGAACGAGGTGCAGCTCAATCCCGATCAGATCATCGAACTCACCCGCCTGATGTGCGATGTCGCAAAAGACGCCGCGCCGGGCGTTCAGCGCATTGTCAATCACTGCTGTCCGTTCGCCGAATATGTACAATTGAAGGAATGGTCCGGTCAACCCGCACGGTACCGTCAACGGACCCCGTGGCAGTTCACAAAGGAACTGACCGATGCCGGGGTCGATTTTACGATGATCGGCCAGCAAATGTATTATCCGTACCGCGACCTTCAGGATTGCATCGTCTATCTTGAGCGGTTCGAACAATTCCGGAAAGCCTTTCACGTCTCCGAAATCGGCGCACCCGGCGGTCCAACGAATGCGTCGGTGGCGAGCGGAACGGTCGGCTTCCCGAAGGAGCCCTATCCCTGGCACCGCCCTTGGGATGAGGAACTTCAGGCGGATTGGACTGAATCCATGTACACGCTCGCGTACAGCAAACCGTTCATCAGCGGCTGTGTCTGGCACGACCTCGTCGACACCGACGCGTATATCGAAAACGGCGGGTATCTCCGGTCGTTCAAAGGAGAACCCAAGCCGGTCTACGACCGGCTGGCCGCACTGGAACGTGATTGGAAGACCATGCCTCGAGCATCCTCAATAGGAAGACCCCATGACTGATCTGCCAAGCCATCTTCCGCCTCTCGACGGAGGCATCGGGAGCCTTGTTCTGCCTGATGACCATGTGCATTTGAAGGGCACGGGCCCTGTCATCCCTGAATCGAAAACCACTTCCGGAACACTGCTCTTCGTCCCGCAGATTGTGCAGGCCGGCCGGGGACCGCACTTGTTGGATTGGGCATACGCGACAGACATGGAATGGGATTCGTTCAAGTCTGACATCGTGGTGACGAAAGACGGCGTGCGCATCTCCGATGCCGCCGGACGGGAGCGTTTCGGCATCAACGTCCGTTGGAACGTGGAAGGATTCGGGTACCTGTTTATCACGGCCGACAACGCCGGGGAGGGATACGCGCTTCCTCCCCCGGGCAAGACGGTCGTCCTCAACCTAAATTTCGAGCTTGCCGCTTCACGCATCGCCAGGAACCGGCGCAGGATCGCCGGCCACACGGGTTCGGGATGGGCGCCGTCACGGGAATGTGCGGCATTCGCGGAGCTGGCAGAATCCTCCCTTGCCGATGCGACACGCGCGCGCGATGACGTCAGAAAGTGCGGGGCCCTCGCGCAGATGGCACTTCTCTACGCAATGCGCGCGGCGGAAATGATCGAATTGGAGAAGGCGGAGTTCGATATCGGGGCTCGCGGCCGTCGCACGGACTTCTTCGTCGGCTGTGATGCAAGGGCATATTTTGAAATGGACGTCGAGCTCTTCCTCTCGCGTTTCCCGGAGCTTTTCAATTACGCGACGATCACCCACTATCTTATCAGCGGCGTGTTCGAGGATTTCGAGCCGAAGGAAGGGGATCTGCAATTCGATCTGCGGGATGCGCTCTTCCGCCAGCTGAAATCCCGCGATATTACGGTCGAAGGGCGCCCCCTCTGGTGGTCGTACAAAACGGTCACTCCCGACTGGTTGCGCAAGAAGACATATGACGGGGTGCGCACGTATGTTGAGCGCCATGTCCGGGCAGTCGTGTCTCACTATGGCGACGGAATGTATGCCTGGGAGGTCGTGAACGAATTCCACGACTGGGCGAACGAATGCCGCCTCACACGGGATCAGATCATCGAAGTGACCCGCCTCGCGTGCGACGTCGCACGGGATGCCGCGCCGAAGGTTAAACGGCTGATCAACAATTGTGCTCCCTTTGCGGAGTATGTGCAGCTTGGAAAGATGACGGAACTCGAGGCGTTCTACCCGCAACGCACGCCGTTCCAGTTCGTGAAGGAGTTGAAGGAAGCGGGAGTCGACTTCGACATCACCGGGATCCAGATGTATTTCCCGTACAGGGACCTCGCCGATACGTGCATCCTGATCGAAAAATTCGAGTCGATCGGAAAGCCGATCCAGTTGACGGAAGTGGGCGCGTCGTCGGGCCCGACGGACGATTCGGTGAAGAGCGGAAAGCTTTTGATCAGCCCGGAGCCGTATGTGTGGCATCGCCCGTGGGATGAAGAACTGCAGGCCGATTGGGCGGAAGGTCTGTATACCTTCGCGTACAGCCGCAAGTCCATCGAAGCGGCCAACTGGTACGACTTTGTCGATCCATTTCACTGGATTCCCAACGGCGGACTTCTCCGCACGCCGAAAGGGGAACGAAAAGCGTCATGGGATCGCCTGGCACGAATGAAGGAACGTTGGGCAAAACTCTCCACGGGAAAGGGTTGACAGCACGCCAATGATCGATCGAAGGGAATTCCTGCTTCAAACGGCAGCCGGGGCGACAGCGTTTCTGTTTCCCTCCGCCTCACGCGCACGGCAAGTCGTCAATGCCGACGGGCTTCTGTTCCGGCCGTTCCCTCATGCCGGTGCGCCTGATCTGGGTTTTACGTATCTGACCGACCGCCATGAAGATCCTTTCAAGTCTGCGGTTTCCGTGACACGCGACGGGATCGCAGTTCCGGAGACAGCACTCGAGAGTCCGTTTTCCGTCAACGCCCGGTGGTACGTGGATGGATTCGGCTACGTCTGGCTTGCGGCGGACAACGCAGGCCGGTTCTACAGCCGGGAGACGATTGCGTCGCGGGGACCGTTCAACCTGAATCTCGAATTCGCACGCAGTCGCGTCGCACGAAACGCGACGGTACGAGCGCGCTACGAACGTGATGGAACCGAGTTTGGATCCGAGGTGCGGGACCTGATGGGTCTCTCGGAAGAATTGTGCAACGAGGCGAACCGCCGGAACGCCACGGACGAACGGACCGCGCGCATTGCGGACCGTTCGCTTCGCTATGCCCTCGAGGCTGGAGAAGCGCTCGAGCTCGAAAACGCGAGGGACGCCATCCGCCGGTTTTCGCAACCGAAGAATGTCTTTATCGGCTGCGAAAGCCGGCAGATCGTCTGGGCGAAATCGGAGGAGTTTACGAAACGGTTCGTCGAGCTGTTCAATTTTGCGACCATTACTCACTATGTCTGGGACAGCTGGTATCAGCTCTTCGAGCCGACGGAAGGGACATACAACTGGGGGATCAAGGATGACACCCTTCGATGGCTTCTTGAAAACCGCATCACGCCGCAGGGACGGCCGCTCTTCTGGTTTCATCCGACAGTAACCCCGGAGTGGCTGAAACAAAAATCCTATGATGCGTTAAAGGTCTATGTGGAAAAGCATACGCACGATCTCGTCACACACTACGGCGATCGTGTCCTTGCATGGGAGGTCGTCAACGAGTACCACGACTGGGCGAACATCTTCAATCATACCCCGGAGCAGATCACGGAAATCGTGCGGCTCGCGTGTGACAGGACGAAGGCGGAGAACCCGAAGGTCGTAAGGATTTTGAACAACTGTTGCCCATGGGGGGAATACGTTGCCCGGGGACGAATGGCGAGGATGGAGGGGACGCGACCGCTCCGGACTGTCCGGAAGTACCTTGCGGACCTCCAGGATGCCGGCGTTGAATATGACGTGTTGGGGATTCAGATCTACTTCCCCCAACGCGACCTCTCCGATATCGCCCGGTTATTGGAACGACTTTCCGTGTTCGGCAAACCGGTCTACATTACCGAGATCGGCGCAAGCTCGAACATGCACGCGCCCAATCCGTCCGGCGCGGTCAATACCGCGAACGAGGAGCCGTTTTCCTGGCACCGCGAGTGGGACGAAGAGTTGCAGGCGGATTGGCTGGAGCAGGTGTACACTCTTTATTATAGTAAGCCGTACATCAAAGCGATCAACTGGTACGACTTTTCGGACTTCCGGCCGTTTATCGTGAACGGTGGTCTCGTGAAGGAAGACTGCACGCCGAAGGCCTCATTTCGCCGGTTGCAGGAGCTGTTGCACGAATGGCATATTACGCCACCTGGATTGGAGAAACAGTGATGACAAGAAAAGAGCGTCTCATGACGGCGTTCCGCGGGGGAAAGCCCGACCACGTGCCCGCGTGTCCGGATATTTCGGTTATGGTTCCGGCGAAGTTGACCGGACGGCCATTCTACGAATTGTTTCTCGACGGACGGGAGCACAACGGTTGGACCTCTGCCACGTACGCCGAAGCGTACGTCGAAGCAGTAAAGCATTTCGGGATCGACGGCTGGTATATATACGGCGGGCTGAAGGAGGTGCGTTACCCGGGCGCCCCGGTGTTCAGAGAGACGATTGTCGATCGTCCAAAAGGAAAACTGGTGGAGCGGACGTGCGAGACCCCACTCGGCAACCTGTCAGAAAAGGAAATGTATTTTGTCGATGAGCCTCCCTGGAGGGAAGAAAAGCCTATCAAAGAACTCCGGCGGGATTTCCCTCGCTTTCGTGCCTACATGGGCGACGGACTCTGGCAGTGGGAGCGGGAGTTTGCCGACGAAGACAGAATCGGAGACCTCGGCGCGTATGTGGCGATGGTTCCCGTGTTTCAGGATTGGTGGTTCCACTATCGCCACGGCGGATTCGAGCAGTGCTTTCAGGATTTTGTCGATGAGCCGGATTTTATGGAAGAGGTGCATGAATTCTGGATGGAGTGGGCGCTGGCCAACGTGCGCGCGATGATCGAAGCACGCCCGGACGAGATCATGCTCGGCGGATCCAGCGCAAGCTTGAGTGTCAGCTCACCTTCGATCTTCAAAAAATACGAGCTGCCGTTTATTCAACGGGCTTCGACGCTGTGCCGGCGGGCCGGCGTCATATCGCACCTGCATATCTGCGGTCGATCGGGCGAATTGATTCCGATCGTCGCAGAACACACCGACGTCGATGTGATGGAACCGATGGAAGAACCTCCCGGTGGAAACGTCGACCTCAAGGAAGTGAAGCACCGGTACGGCTCGAAGCTGTGCATCAAGGGGAACATCAATACGTTCGATTTCATGCTTCACGCAACACCCGCTGAAGTGGAAGCGAAATGCAAGAAGCTCATCGACGATGCCGGGGCAGGGGGCGGGTTCGTGCTCTCCACCGGCGACCAATGCGGACGCGACACGCCGCACGCGAATCTGTTCAAAATGGTGGAAGTGGCGGAAACGTACGGAAAGTACTAATACATGAGGTGCGCGTGCAAGTTTTGAAACGATGGTTGCTGATCACTCCGCTCCTTCTCCTCGCAGCGAACGGAAATGCGGTGACAATTCGACTCAGTCCCATGGGGCCCGCTACGGTGTGGGGACAGAACCAGGTGATCTCCGGGGTTGTCTCGGGCAGCTTCGGCGAAGGAACGCTCTACGTCAATGATGCGCAGATCCCCTTTGCGATGGCGGACTCCACGTTTTCTGTTTCCGTGCGGCTTGGCAATGGAACGACCAGCATTGTCGCACGCATTGACAGCGCAGGGATCCCGTTCCTTTCGGACACCCTTCGTCTTACGTTGGGCTACCGGCTCGAACCAGAGTGCTACGCGTATGCCACCGGAGGTGGAACGCAGATTACCCTGCATGCGGCGGTCGTGGACAACCCGGAGACCTCCGCGGTGAGTTTTTTGTGGAGCGCCGACATCCGTAACCCCTTCTCGTTGACCATCGCGAACGGGTCCGATTCGGTCGCGAGCAGCACGCTTCCCCCGGGAGCGCCTGACGGCGAATACTATTTTGATCTTCGCACGATTTCCGACAGGGGGGATACCACGCGCGCACGAACGCTGGTGACGGTTGATTCGGGCCAGGTACATCCGTTCGACATCCGGACAGACCACGCACACTGGATTGATACGGCGATCGTTTACGGCATCACTCCTTCGATCTTCGTGATGGACGGGAGGTTTACGGATATTACGGCAAAACTTCCCGAGATAGCGTCGCTCGGGGTGACGGCGATCTGGGTCCAGCCGGTGTACAGAACCCACGCCTTCGGACAGGGGTATGACGTTACCGATTATTTTTCTCTCCGGGGAGACCTCGGGAGTGAAGCGGAGTTCCGGACGATGATCGCCACCGCGCATGCATTGGGGCTGCGCGTGGTGCTGGACTTCGTCCCCAATCACACGTCCATCGATCATCCGTATGCCGTCGAATCGTCCCAATACGGAACACAAAGTCACTATTGGGATTTCTACCAGCGCGTCCTCGACAACGCACCGTATTCCTCCAACTATCACCAGTATCAGGGATTCATCAACTACTTCTGGAACGACCTGCCGAACCTCAACTACGACAATCCCGAAGTCCGGCGGTGGATAACGGAAGCGGGAAAATACTGGATTGAAAAGTACGATATCGACGGCTACCGCGTTGATGTCGCATGGGGAGTGAATGCACGGGCTCCGGACTTCACGAAGGCATGGCGGCTCGCCCTGAAACGCATCAAGCCGGAGATCCTTCTTCTCGCGGAGGACAAGGCGCCGTCGCCCACCGTCTTCGACCAACGTTTCGACGCCGCGTATGATTGGACCGCCGAAGAAAGCTGGGTCTCCCACTGGGTCTGGGAGACGACGTACAATCCGAACGCCAACCCGACAATCTTCAACACGACCTCGGAAGCGCAACGCGCCGCAGCATTGAGGAGTTCGCTGACGAACAATGGCAGCGGCTATCATCAGGGGAGCATCATCTTCAGGTATATGGAGAACAACGATACCTTTCGGTTTCTGGCTACCCACGACCTCCCCCGGACGAAAATGGTCGCCGAGCTTCTGTTTTCCCTTAACGGCATTCCGTTGATCTTCAACGGTCAGGAAATCGGCGCCGCCACCCACCCCTACAACGCCATTTCGATCTTCAACGCCCGGCAATCGATCCAGGCGAATGACCCGAACAAGCTGTTCCCGTTCTATCAGCGTCTGACGGGGATCCGCCGCGCACATCCGGCGTTGACGAGTCGGAATTTCAATGAGATCAGCGTTTCTCCCTCAACCTCCGTGTATGCATTCCGTCGCTGGCAGGGAACCCAAAACGTGCTCACCGTGGTCAATATGGGGGGTGCGGCGGCTACGCCGACGGTGAGTGTGCCGACCGCAAGCATGCACCTTGACTCTTCACGGACCTACTTTCTGAATGACCTTGTGACGGGGGAGTCCTTTCCCGGGAAGCCGGCGGCACTCTCATCGTTGGTCATCCCTGTGCCGGGTTACTCGACCAGGATTCTGTCGGTGGACACGAATGCGATCACGGGCGTGGATCAGTTGGCCGGCGGATCTGCGGTACCGGAACAACTATCGTTGTTCCAGAATTATCCGAACCCATTCAATCCGAGCACGATTATTCGATATACGATAGCAGGGGACAAGGGGCCGGGGACATGGAACAGCAACGTACGGTTGGTGGTCTATGATGTCCTCGGGCGGGAGGTGCAGGAACTTGTCAACGAGAACCAGGCTCCGGGAAACCATCAAGTGACATTCGATGGTGCACGCCTATCGAGTGGCGCCTATTTCTACCGCCTCACCGCAGGGAATGTTGTGATGACGCGCTCGATGGTGCTCGTCAAGTAACTGCCGGACAATCACCGACTTCCAAAAGCTGACAGGGAGCAAATACCGCGATGTTCCGCTACTGCCACTGATTTCCCGCAACCTGACTGTTGAGACCGAAGCGTGCGGTTGTTGATCACCATGACCAAGGAGGCCCTGATGACCATTGAGAGGACGTTTGAAATCACCGACGAACAGCGCCGGCTGTACCATGACGAGGGATACATGTTTCTCGAGAAGGCGATTCCCGACGCCGATCTCGAGATGCTGCGGACTGAATGTTCGGCTCTGGTACGGTTGCAGGACGAAGAGATGGAGCGTAAAGGCACCGACGTCCTGAATCTGAGCAGGAAAAACAGCCGCTATTTTGTCTTTCTGGCCTATCGGGATCGACCACAGCTTGGTTCGTTTCTTTTCAGCGATCTCATGGCGAAGATCTGCAGGGCGACCATCGGCGACCAGGCGATGCTCTTCTGGGAGCAGTTTGTCGTGAAAGGGACGGACAAGAGGGGGGCGGAGTTCGGATGGCATCAGGATTCCGGTTATGTCGATCACCCGCATCGTCCGTACGTCAACGCCTGGATACCGCTCGATGATGTCAGCGAGGAGAACGGCACCATCTCCATCCTGCCGTTTTCTCGCGCCGGCGTCTGCGAGAAAGTGGAACATACCCCGGTGGCGGGTTCCAGCGATCGGGTCGGCTATTTCGGGAGCGATCCCGGGATTCCGTTTCATGCCCCTGCGGGTTCCATCGCGATCTTCTCGAGTGTCACATTCCATCGATCAGGGGCAAACTCAACTTCCCGCATGCGCCGTGCGTATGCCGTGCAATGGTCACCTGAAGTTGTGTATGAGCCGGATGGATCGCTCAAAGGATTGGCGGAAAAATTCTTACAGGGCGGACATCGAGTCCGATGAAGAGTATCCTCGTCCATTACGAGTCCGGCCCCGGGAACATGAGGGCTGTGGCCGCCTCTTTCGCAGAGGCCGCATGAAGCGATGGACCGATAGACGAGAGCGTTGAGCATGTCGATGAGGCAACTTTTGACGACGTGCGATGGCGCGGTGGGCTGACGCATAGCTCGCCCAGAGGTTTCACGAAATGCCAACGGGACCGGCAAGCGTGCCTGACCGTTTGCATGATGGTTTTGTCCACTGTACGGGAGCAGAGTCATGGATTCAGCACAGGAAGTTCGGTCGATCGTTGAGAGGGAGCTTGCGCGCTCGAAGGGTTTTCTCCGGCTTCACCCGGCCTGGGTGGCGCGGACATTTCTTCCCCCCGGCCGCCGCCTCGGACTGCCGGAGGAGGCGTATCATCTCGGCGAGCGCGGGGCAATCTGCGAGCGATGGCTCGCTTCCACGACCGAAGCGGATAACGCGGTGAAGATTCAGGATGAAGGGTTGAGCTTCCTTGCCATCGACGGGGGGCAATCGTTGACCCTGCGGACTGCCGTCGAAGCCGCGCCGGACACGATCATGGGAAAAGCGTACGCGGCGAAACATCCGGGGCTGGGACGTCTGGCGAAGATCTTCGACTACGGTGATCGGTTGCCGTATCATCTCCATCAAATGAAGCGGCACGCGTCGCTGCTCGGCAGAAACTCCAAAGAGGAGAGCTACTACTTCCCGGACGGAGTCGATCTCGGCCCCCATCCGGAGTCGTTTCTCGGGGTCCATCCGTATATCCATCGGGAGAAACAATATCGCCTCTTGTTGCCGTACCTGAAAGACTGGAACAGCGATCACATTCTGAAATTTTCGAAGGCGTATAAGCTTCTTCCCAATGACGGGTTCCATATCCCGGCCGGGACGCTTCACGCTCCCGGCTCCGCCCTCACGATCGAACTGCAGGAAGATTCGGATGTGCTCGCGATGCTTCAGGCAAAGGTGAGCGACCACGCGATCGACAAGGAACTCTTGTTCAAAGACGTCCGGCGGGAAGAGCGAGAAGCAAAAGGAGAAGAAGCGATCCTGGACATGGTGAACTGGGATGTCAGTGCGGACCCGTTTTTCTACGAGAATCGACACACGCCTCCCGTGCCGATACGAGACGCCGGAATCGAAGGCGGCACGGAGGATTGGATCTTCTATAATTCAAGCCGGTTCAGCGGGAAACGTCTCACCGTGCGACCCGGGGGCAATTTCACAAGCCGTGACCGGGGGGTCTACAGCATTCTGGTCTGGCGGGGAACAGGACGGGTCGACGGCCGACTGGAGATTTGCGGCGGGGACCCGGAAAGATGACGAATTGCTCGTTGCCCATGAAAAAGCGACGCAGCCGTTCTCGATTGAAAACACCGGGGCAGACGACCTGGTCATGTTCAAGTTCTTCGGACCCGACATCAACGATGATGTTCCCATGGTGAGCGAGATCCATGACTGAAAGGGTGAAAGTCCTTCTCGACACCGATATCGGCTCCGATATCGACGACGCCGTTTGCCTTGCGTACTTGTTGTGTCATCCCCGTTGTGATCTGCTCGGGATCACGACAGTGACCGGCATGGCGCAGGAACGCGCGATGCTTGCCTCGGCGATGTGCAAGCTTGCAGCCAGGGACATCCCGATTTATCCCGGGGCGACGGATCCGTTGCTCCTCTCGCAGCGCCAGCCTGTTGCACAGCAGGTTGCCGCGCTGTCGCCGTGGCCCCACGAGAACGTGTTTCCGCAGGGTGAAGCCGTGGAGTTTCTCCGGAGGACGATCAGGAAATATCCCGGCGAAGTGGTGCTGTTGACGATCGCGCCGTTGACCAACATCGGACTCCTTTTCTCCGTGGATCCGGAGATTCCGAAGCTTCTCAAAGGCCTGGTCATGATGTGCGGACGGTTTTTTGATCCTGTGCCGAAAGGCTACTCCCCCGTCGAATGGAATGCGGTGGTCGATGCGCACGCATCGTCCATTGTGTACCGCTCGCAGGTCAGCCTCCATCGCTCGATCGGTCTCGATGTCACCTGTCAGGTTTCGATGTCGCCGGAGGAATTCCGCTCGACGTTTCGTTCCGTCAAACTGTTCAAGCCGGTCCTGGAGTGGGCGGAAATCTGGTTCAAGGACTGGCCGGGCACGACATTCCATGATCCGCTCGCTGCGGCGACGATCTTCCAGCCGGAGCTCTGCACGTATCAACAGGGCACAGTGTCGCTGGATCTGGAACCGGGCGAAGGATTTGGCGTGACCCGATTCAAGGCCGGCAATGACGAAGGTCCGCACTGCGTGGCCGACCGCGTGAATGCGCGACGGTTCTTCGATCACTATCGCGAAATCGTCACTTCGTCATGAGGAAGCGCGCGCTTCTGCTGATTCTCGTCTACATGCCGGCGCTTCTTGTGTCCTTCCTGTTTGGATGCAGGAGCGCAAGGGACAGGAACGACGGGCGGGTGACCGTTACGTTCTGGCATAGCTTCGTTGCCGCAACGATCCCCTCGCTCACGGAACTCCTGAGAGACTTCGAACGCGAGAACCCTGGCATCCGTATCGAGGCACAGTACGTGCCCACCGGAGACGCGCTCGGGCAAAAGCTCGTGGCGTCGATCCAATCCGGCACGGCGCCCGACGTCTCGTGGATCCATTCCGATTTTCTTCCGATGCTGGTGACGGCGGGAGCCGTCTATCGGGTTGAAGACTTCCTCGTTGGACCCGATTCCGCATGGCGCAGTGCACTCGATGACATTTTCCCGCCTCTCCTTGCCGGGTGCCGCATCCACGACACGCTGTACTCCCTCCCGATGGAAGCAACGTCCCTGGCCTTGCTGTATAATAAAGATGCGTTCCGGGCTGCGGGGCTCGACCCCGAACGGCCGCCACGGAACTGGGGAGAACTTCTCGACGATGCCCGGGTTCTGACCGTCGATCGAAACCGGGATGGGAAGACGGACCAATACGGATTCTTCGTGCCGGTGTTTCCTGCATCAGGAGATTTGAATATCTGGATGACGCTCCAATGGCTGCCTTTCTTGTGGCAGGCGGGAGGGAATGAGTTCAGCGCCGATCGACAATCCGTGACCTTCAATAGCGAGGCCGGCGTCGAGGCGCTTGCCCTTTGGAAAGACCTGTACGATCGTGAAGACTTCAGCCGTTTTGCGCTGGCCCACGACCTGGGATTTGCCACGGGGAAGGTCGCCATGGTCCTTGACGGGCCGTGGAATCTCCCCCGCTACAGGACCATGCACGAAATTCAATGGGCCGTGGCACCTCTTCCCGCGGGGCCGCACGGTGTCGCAACGTATCTGGACGGTGAGCAGCTCGCGATCTTCCGGCAAAGCAAAAATCCCGACGCGGCGTGGACGTTTGTACAATGGATTCTCAGGCCGGACGTGCAGGCGAAATTCTCCATGCAATCCGGGTACCTCCCGGTCCGCCGGGCAACGTTGAATTTGCCGGAGTACAAGACGTTTCTCTCGGGTGATCCTGCCTTCAAAGTGTTTGTCGATCAGATGTCGGTGGGCCGGGGGAGGCATATCCTTCCGCGCTACCAGCTTGAAGTCAATCGTGCATTGGCCGAAGCGATCGAGCAGGCAACTCTTGGGAAAGGAGACCCGAAAAAGTGTCTCGACGATGCGGCCCGGAAAACGGAGAAATACCTTCCATGACACGCTCCTGCGCGCTGCTCGGTGTTGCATTCGTTGTCATCGTTTCGTTTGCGGTGGCGCAACGTCCCGCGGACTATGTCGATCCATTCATTGGAACGGCCGGCGGAGGAAATACCTTTCCCGGCGCCGTTCGACCCTGGGGAATGGTCTCCGTCAGTCCACATAATGCTCCGGGAAGTCCGTCGGGGTACATTTATGGAAGGACGCGTTGTACCGGATTCGGCCACGTGCACCTGAGCGGCACGGGTTGTGCCGATCTTGGCAGTGTGGTGCTTTCGTTCTCGCGTGATAGCGGGGCTGTCGTGGCACCGCCATCGGCATTTCGCCTTGATTCCGAAGTCGCCCGACCGGGCTACTATCGTGCCAGGCTCGAGGATCTCGGCATTATCTACGAAGCGAGTGCGACGCAGCGGTGCGGAATTTCCCGCGTCGTCGTCGAGCGTCCCGGTCCCCTCAGAGTCTATATCGACGCGGGCACGGGCCTCGCCGTGACCGGGGGTGGAATATGTGAGGTGGAATCTTCGACACAGGCCCGCGGCGAAAACATTTCCGGAGGTTTCTGCGGGGAGTCGAACAGGCAAACGATACACTTCGTTGCGAGGTTAAGCCGGCCGGCAATGCGTTCGGGGACCTGGATCGGCAACCGCGCAACGCGTGAGAGATCGATTCAGGGAGCCGACTGTGCATTGGGGGCCTGGTTCGAATTCGATCTACAGGCACACGATACGCTCCTGGTGAAAATCGGACTTTCCTATGCCGGCCTCCCGGATCGAAATCTTGATGCCGAAATCCCGGACTTGAATTTTGACGCCGTGGAGGTTTCGGCGTTCAACGAATGGGACTCACTTCTCTCGCGGATTCGAGTGACCGGGGGATCGCGCAACGACGCCGTAAAATTCTATACGGCAATTTATCATATGCTGATTCATCCTTCGATCGTCAGTGACGTCAACGGTGAGTACCTTGCGATGAACAGGCGCATGATCATGAATCGAGGGTATGATCGTTATTCGATCTATTCTCTCTGGGATACGTACCGGACGCTTCACCCGTTCCTGACGCTCGTTTTTCCTGAACGCCAGTCCGCGATGATCCGGTCAATGCTGGATATGTACCAGGAATCCGGCCGGCTCCCCAAATGGGAACTCGCCGGAAATGAAACCCATATGATGGTCGGAGATGGCGCCGTGTGTGTGATTGCGGACAGCTATATGAAAGGAATTCGGGATTTTGATGTCTCGGAGGCCATCGCGGCGATCAGGAAACATACCCTCTCGCCGACGGATGATGCCGGACGTGCGGCACGTCCCGGCTATGACGAGTATCTGAAGTATGGCTATATCCCGTTTGATCAGGATACGACACAGGCCTGGTGGGTCTGGGGGCCGGTGTCGACGACGCTGGAATACTGCGCGGCGGACTATGCCGCTTCTCAAATGCTCGGCGCCGCCGGTGAGAACAGACTGGCACAACAACTCCGTCGAAGATCCGCGTTCTATCGTAACCTGTTTGACACTGTGAGCGGCTTCATGCGGCCGAAGCTCCGCAACGGGCGCTGGCTCGATCCTTTTGATCCTCTCGCCACGGAAGGATCGGGCAACTGGTCGGGATCGGGAGGGCCAGGTTTCGTGGAAGGGAATGCATGGCAGTATACATGGTTTGTCCCGCACGATATTCCCGGGCTGATCCGTTTGTTCGGAGGAAACGCCGGGTTCACGACAAAGTTGAATTCTTGTTTTCGTCAGAGGATGTTTACGATCAACAACGAACCGGATATGGCGTATCCGTATCTATTCAACGAAGTTCCAGGATGGGAGGGGAGGACACGAGAAATCGTCGAAGAAATCTCCCGCGACCGATTTCATGTCGGGCCGGACGGACTTCCAGGAAACGACGATGCCGGGACGACATCGGGCTGGTATGTATTCTCGTCGATGGGAATCTATCCGGATTGTCCGGGCTCCGCCAGCTATCAGCTCGGATTACCGGCGTTCGATACGGTAACAGTCTCTCTCAATCGGAAATACTGGAAGGGGACGAAGCTAGTCATCGGAAAAGAAACCGGGATTCGCGGCGTCGAGAAAGACCTGCAATGGCAATTCGACGGACAAGTGCTGCCTCGGCCGATGATCGATCATCTTCTGTTGACAGAGGGGGGAACGTTGGTACTCGTGCGGAGGAGGTAGGAGATCTCATCCCATCGACCTTTACCTGATAATGCCCCGTTCCCGGGGCATTACGTTTTCTGCCCTGCCGGCGGACAACTCGGTTTGCGACTGCGACGCAGCAACGCGGTTGGGCGTATCGTGAATATCGCTCCTCGAACGTCTCCGACGAAAAGAAGCGAGGTCCGAACCCGGCCTGAAAAATCGGCTCGACTGCGCTCCCAGGAAACGATTCAGGAGTGAGAAGGATCGCACGGAGATCAGAAAGAGCCAGGATGGCAAGAGAGATGAACGGTGAAGACAAGGGAACGGGAGGGGTTACGTGAATGTTCCTTAGAAAGCAAAACGACTCATCAGGGATTGCGAGGCATGTCATGATTCGAACGCGCCGCCGCACAACGCTGATTCTGCTCACCATTCTCCCGCTCTTTCTATCCAGGAGTATCCTCGCACAACCGCAGGCGAGGATGCCGGGGATCACCATTCGGCAAATCGGGGTCCTGGGACATAACACCGTGCGCGTCAAACGCGACCCCTCTTCGGGGAATCTCTACGTCCTGCAGAATAATGGCTTGGTGCAACGCGTCACCATAGGTGCAAGCGGCACTGCGACGTTGACGACGGTCTACCAGACCGCGGACCATGGACTCAATGCGCCGCTGGGGATGACCTTCGGTCCGGACGGGACCATGTATCTCGTGGGGAACGACTCGACCGGACCGATAGGGACTGCGATGATCGTGAAAGGGGTCCCGACGGTGCCCGGGAGCGAGCAGCGGACGTGGACCGTTCTGGCGAGGACGGTTCCCTATCACTATGGGAACATCTACAATCACCGGATGAGCGGAATAATCCTGAACCCCACGGGTGACTCCCTGTACGTGAACAGCGGCGCCGCAACGGACCACGGAGAGGCCCATGGCGGCTTTCGAGAAGTGGGGCTCACGTCGATCATCCTGAAGATCCCCGTCAACGGGCAGGGGATCATTCTGCAGGATGACAGGGAATGGCTCCGTGCGAACGGATATCTGTTCGCTGAGGGAATACGGAATTCCTTCGACTATGCGTATTCGGGCAACGGGGATCTTTTTGACGTCCAGAACTCCGGAGATCGCGACGATCCGGAAGAGATGAACTGGCTGCGTGAAGGCCGGCACTATGGATTTCCCTGGCGGATTGCGCGCGACTGGACCCCGCAGCAGTTTGTTCCGTACAACCCGCATACAGATCCGCTCCTGAGTCCCCTTGCCTGGGGAGGCGGAAGTCTCTACACCACTTTCAGCAACGACTCGACCTATCCTCCCCGACCCGATAGTATTTCCTTCACAGACCCGGTGCTGAGTTACGGACCGGATGCCGACCGATTTCGCGACACGGCGACGGGACAGGTCAGGGATGCAAGTGACCTTGGCCTGCCCATACCGACGTTCACTCCGCACCGTTCGCCGGACGGCATTGTCTTCGACAGAGATTCCATCCTTGGAGGAGATTTGAAGGGGAACGCCTTCGTCATCAGTTACGAGAACGGTGCTCTTGTCGCCGCGCTCGGCGATACTAGTGGTGATGTGGTCGCCATCGCCCTGACGAAGCACGGCGACAGCACCTACACGGCTCGCGTCAGGCGGGTGGTGTCGGGGTTGACTTCGCCGCTCGGCATCGAGCTTGTCCACGACACCCTCTTTGTGGCAGAGACCAGCTTGAACTCAAGCAATCTCTCACCGAAGCTCTGGGAGATCACCCTTCCTACAACGACAACGGGAATTGCCACGAACCACGACCTCCCCGAGCACTTTGCTCTCGAGCAGAACTACCCGAACCCGTTCAATCCGACGACAGTGATCAGGGGGGAGTGGACAGGGAAGAGTGATGTACGACTCGTGGTCTACGATATCCTCGGTCGCCCGGTGGCGACGCTCACGAACGGCCGATATCCGGCGGGTCAATACTCGTTCACCTTTAATGCGGCGGGCCTTGCGAGCGGGGTGTATTTCTATCGATTGACCGCGGGGAAATTTACCGCAACGAAGTCGATGGTGGTTGTCAAATAGATGCCCCACGCGGGCATTCGGCTGAACCCCTGTGCCCGGCTTCGTTCCTTACAATAATCTTCTGAGACCTCAGGATATGGCCGAAAACACCTTCGACCCCGGCTTTACCCGATCCTACACCGGCCCGTTGCGGCGCACCATCAACAAGGACGGCACGTTCAACGTCAAGCGTCGCGGGACACGCATTCACGATCTGCATATCTATCAGTTCCTCGTCTCCGTCAACTGGTTGACATTCGTCGGTATCCTCTTCCTCGGATACGTTGTCGTCAACGCAGGATTCGGTGTCATCTATGTTCTTGTAGGAATCGGGAATCTCGCGGGCGCTGACAGTTCCACCCTATTGCACTCCTTTCTGAGCGCATTCTTCTTCAGCACGCAAACGTTTACCACCGTCGGCTACGGGACAATCGCCCCGACGGGTATTGCCGCCAATATGATCGCTTCATTCGAAGCAATGGTTGGTTTCATGAGTTTCGCGATTGCCACGGGCGTCCTCTATGGGCGTTTTTCACGCGCCAGTGCCCGGCTGGTTTTTAGCGATGCCATGATCATCACCCAACACAAGGACGCCGATGCGTTGATGTTCCGCATGGCGAACAGGAGAAGCACAACGCTTGTCGAAGTGGAAGTGCGTCTGTTGCTGATGACGGTCGTCCGTCAAGGGGAAAGGGCCGTTCGCAAATACGATGTCCTTGATGTGGAAGTCCCCTCTGTTCTCTTCCTGCCTCTTACCTGGACTATCGTGCACCGGATCACGCCGGGAACGCCGCTCTTTGGAATCTCGGCTGAAGACCTGGCGTCGACGCAGGCAGAGGTGCTCGTCCTGGTCAAAGGGTATGACGATACATTTCGCCAGACCGTTCATGCCCGCTACGCGTATAGTCACGTCGAGATCATTCGCGGCCGGCGATTCGCGCCGGCGTTCCATGTCGACGAACAGGGCGATATGATCGTGGATCTTCAGCGAGTCAGCGCGTTGGACTGACATTGTCGCCGCGGACTCGCATGAGGATGTGCACCCTTGCCGTGATGGTGATGCACCTTCGCCGTTTTCGAGCCCTTTTCCTACGCTGCCGGGAGCGATCGGAACAGGGAAATCCGGAGAGAGAGGGCGAAGCCTGGGATCCAAATGGAACCTTTTCTGCAATGAGATGTTTCCCTCTTAGTATTCTGCGCACTCTTTGTTCACGAGGGGCATTCCAGTCTATAGAGAGGGAAATCCGATGAAAAGAGCCTTTGCCTTCGCCATTGCCCTTGCCCTCCTTGGTGGAGGATGCAGCAAAAACGACAGTCCTACCGGCCCTGCCGACACCAGTACGGGAGGGATCACCAGGATCTATGTCAATCCTGCCAGCGGATCGGATAGTAATTCCGGAACAGACGGTGCTCCGTTCAAGACGATTAGAAGGCTCTGTCTCTTGCCAAGGCCGGCCAACACGTTGATCTTCAGGCGGGAACCTATGACGGCGCCAGCGGACAGATTTATCCCGACACAATTCCAAGCGGTGTCGTCGTTGAGGCAGTCACGGCCGGACTGGCAGCGTTGATTGGAGCAGGAGAGACTGCCTTTGACGGAGCAGGGAACGATACGCTTCGTACCTTCGTTTCAAGGCTTTCGATCGATTATGCAACCCTCCTCCGGCATTCACGTGGCGTACTGGTGCACCGTGACAAATGCGCGATACCTCTATTGGCTGTCCAGCAATGTGCAGGCGATGGTGACGGTGATGCACCCTACCAACGCCGGGGTCGCGTCGGTCACCGACATTGCCCAGATCACTGTGAATTCGTCCATCGTGAGTGGCCAGCCGTTGGATGGACTGTATCGCATTTCCAATGGCAGCGATCGTGACTCTGAACGGGACGACCATGAGCCATCGACTGCCACCGGCATCGACATCGCCGTTTGTCTCCGTCGCAACCCTGACGGGTTGTACGATTTCGAATGTTGGGCTCCATGGTGCCGGGGGAAGTGCGCGGTGGACTTGTCCAATTCATCGCAGATCCTTTTCGAGCCACTCGTCAGCGGAGGCTATTGTCAATGGTCTTAATGCGAGATCCGGGAACATCCGTTGTTGCCCGTTCGTCTTATTTCGTGGGCAATGGGTCTGCCTCAGGATATTCAGCCCTCTGGCAATCGGGGGAAGTCTTGATCTCGACACTGTTATATCTCTGGCTCACAACGGTCTGGATTCTTGTTGGTCGGCGGATCGCTGTCGCTCCGCAATTCGACCCTGCAAAGCATGGCGTTGTTCGGCATCGAGGCCTCATCAGGGACCTCTGTCGTTGTCAGAAACACCGCGTTATCGAATTGCCAGATCGGCGTGTATCTTGAAGGGCCCAGCGGTTCCGCGGACCTTGGAACGGCGAGTAGTGCCGGCGGCAATACCATTACAAGCAACTCGCAATACGGAGTCCGCGTTGGCTTTTCCGGGGGACAGACCGTCTACGCCGTCGGAAATTCCTGGATCGCAAGCTTCCAACGCGCGAATGCGACCGGGCAATACGGGAGCACCCTCATCACCGGCCCCGTGAATTCTGGAACCGGTGTGAACTATTATGTCGATTCCAACGGAGGAAAGATTCAGTTCTAAGACGATCGCTGATGCGTCAAGGGTTCATCGTATCCATGCATTGAGATCCGTGTCGTCGAGCGGGAGCATCAGCAAAGGCTGACCGTTGCGTTCCATACGAAAGCGCAATTGATCGATCGCCGGGTCGTTGAGGACCTTCTCCTCGAAGCTGATCAACCTGGGCATAAACACCGACCAATCGATGAAGCCCGGGGGAGGAAGCTCGAGAACAGTTACGTCTTCTGACACCGCGATCCCCGCCCTGTTCCTTGCGACTTCGATCGCCGTTTGCAGTCCTCCGAGAATATCGACAAGTCCGAGCGCCTTCCCGTCGACCCCGGAATACACATGTCCCTGAGCCAATGGCTCGATTTTGTCGAAGGTCGAATGCCGGCCTGCGGCGACCTTTGTGACGAAATCGTTGTAGAACGACCGGATCGCGTACTCCATCTTTGCCCGCTCGTCCTCCGTAAGATTTCTGTCGGGAAGACCGACACCGATGAAGGGGAGCGTAAACCCGAAGCCGAGATCGGCGTGTTTGCCGACCGTAACGACATCGGTCGATATGCCGAGCTTCTCTTTCAGATCCTTGTTATAGAACCAACCGCCAATGACGCCAATGGACCCGGTAATCGAATTCGGCGCCGCGACGATCGTGTCGGCGTACATCGACAGCCAGTAGCCACCGGACGCGGCGACAGAGCCTTGAGACACGATCACCGGCTTGTTTTTCTTCGCCATCTTCAGCGCCTCGGCGACATAGTCCGAAGCCATCGCATCGCCACCGGGAGAGTCGACCCGCAATACGATCGCCTTGATCTGAGGATCATTCCCCGCCGCCTCGACGATCTTCGAGAGCGTCCTGGCCCTGATCCCCTCATCCATCGCGCAGACGCCGAGAGCATAGATCACGGCGATGCGGGGGGGTTCTCCCCAGTGATTGTCGTAAGGAAGATTGAATCCGGCAACCCCGCCGGGTCCCACCATTGCCATCGGACGGCCTTCGACTCGATTCACCATTGATTTCACTTCTTCCCATCGTCCGATCGTATCCACGAGCCCCTTCGCCAATGCGTCCCGGGCCAGGAAGATCCCTTCTTCATTGACCATCTGCTCAAAGGTGTCAGCCGAGAGGTGGCGGCTCTCGCAAATATCCGTCTTGACTCTGAAGTAGTCGTCGTCGAGCAGCTTCTGTCGTTGTTCACGATCCGCGTCCGACATCTTGTCGCGGGAGAGATACTCGTTTGCGGATTTGTATTTGAAAAAACGCCACTCATCGAAGCCAACGCCGATCTTCTCCAGCGTCCCCTTCAGAAACGTCCGTCCCGCCGCATACCCCATCATCTCGATGATCCCGGTGGGGTCAATCACGATTTTGTCCGCCACCGAAGCAAAATCGTAGGTGTCCAGAGAGGCGATGTCGATGAACACGACAACCTTCTTGCCGGCGGATTTAAAGTCTGCAAGCTGGTTGCGGAGTTCCCAGAGCATTTCCCGTCCTATCCTCATGCCGGAGGTGTTGATGGCTATACCTGCCACCGCCTCGTCCTCCTTTGCCGCTCGAATCGCCGCAAGGGCACTCGTGAGGGTGTTGGAATTGTCAAAGAGGATAAAACGCTGATACTTCATCGTCCCGTTGAGATTCATGTCGACGTAGCGCGACCTGTCGCTCAGGGCTGCGAGGACCGTGCGGTCGGTCGCACCGATCCGGATGGAGTACGTGTTGTAGCTGTGAGTTGCGTTCCTGTCATACGCCGATTGTCCGGAGAGGCCGACATTGCCGAGGCTGAAGGAGAGCCCCACGGCGAATGCGTGCGAGTCGAAATAGCGTCCGGTGACCCGAACACCTGGAAGCGCCTCGACGGCCGCACCGACGCTCCAGTTGCCGGTCCCCAACGATTGGCCGGTTTGAATGCCGTAGTCGGCGAACGCCGTCAGCCATTCATTCCCGAACGGCCGGAACCCAAGATCGATTGCCGCTTCGGTGCGCCCCCCCGTGGTGGCCGTACTTCCGATAAGTCCGATCGACAGATGCCGGTCTGCGCGCACCAGCGTGCCGAGCGTGATGGCATTCGTACGATTGAAGGCGGCCTTGTCGCCGCCGGCGAAGCTGTAGGCCAGGCCGATCCCCGCGGTCTTGTCGCCGAATCCCACTGCGAGTCGATAGTCCGTCAATGATGCCGTTCCGAGCTTGGTCTTGACAGCGCCGAAACCGATATTTGGTGCGGCGACGAAAAGACCCCACCGGTTGAAGGCGTTCCATTTCCCTGTTGCATCGGTCCAGCTGAATTGCATGTCGGGCTGTCGAAGATAGGTGAGCAGGGCGGGGTTGTCGTAGCCGTACAATCCGAATTTCAGCGCGCCCGGAGACGTGAAGGAAAGATCCGCCGCGGAATAATATGTCGGAAAGGTCGCCTGTCCGAGCGCCAGCGAGCCGGCGCAAAGGAGTAATCCTGCAAGGACAATTGTCGGCTTCATGAGAGTTCCAGTGGAGGAAGTGAGAGGTAAAGGGAGGTCGGTTGAAAGGTAGAGCGGTTTTTGAAGAAATTCAAGAACACGCCGTCCGCCCACGCCTTGCCAATTACAGGGCTCGGAGAAGAGGGAGAAATGGATAAGGGACGAATGGGAGATCTTGTGGCATAGAGGCTTTGGGATGGAATATCACAAACTCTTTTGCGAAGATAGTAGGCGCCATCTGACGCGGTTTCGTTCGGGGCACGACGGGATGTCGCCATCAGTGGTTAACAATGTGACAATCCATCAAGGAGGTGCACAATGAGTGAAGGGTCTCTCCAGTCAACAATCAACCGGATCATTGATCGGCTCAATCAGCTCATCCCAACGTACTCTTCGAATTCAGCGGATGCGTTTGCCGGCGGGAATGTGGCTGTGTGCATCATCGACGAGAGTACATACGGAATTGTTAAGCCGGATCTCATTGGCTGGGACGGTGGACAACCTATCAGACTCCAGGACGGGACTGTGCTGTCGGTGGGGTTCAGCGGCATCAACGATCTTGATATCGTCATTAAGGCAGTGGCTGAGGTGGAAGGCGGGCAATAAACAACGTTGTTCAGCATGGAGTACGAAGTAAGACGTCGGTAGGAGGAAGAAACCTGGTGCTTTCGTCTCAGAGTCCCCAAGTCCCCGCGTCCCCACGTCTCATCTACGGCCAAGTGCCGCGTCCCAATTGACGCAAAGCGACAACGGCGTCTGGTCTTGATTTTCCGACTGCATATTGACGAGGAAGCGGTTCCCGTCCGGAGACACATCGTAACTGGGAAGAATACGGGAGACGATCAGTGGAACGGCGAACAATGGATGAATATTGCTGACGGCAATTGACCCGTTATCGGAGGCAATCGATGCCGCCATGATCTTGTTCTCCGGACTCAGATAGTAGATTTCCTTCCCATCCTGTCGCCATCGCGGGCCCCTTCCGCCGGATGTTGACACCTGCCATCGACCGCCTGCTGCAGCACTCGTTCCCACATAGACCTCGTTTTGTCCCGATTCATCCGATGTATAGGCAATCCAGCGACCATCGGGTGAGAAGCGTCCGTCCGTCTCATTGAACTCAGACTGCAGGTAGGGATATGAACGGTGTGCGGAGTCGTTCTGGGCGGATACAACAGGCATGATCCATAGGTCCCAACGGGAACGCGGCCCTCCAAACATCTGATAGAGGAGGTACTTTCCGTCATGCGACATATCAAGTGGAATCTTGTCGCCGGGAGTGCGAAGGACCAATTGGTCGTGACCCGCTCCACTCGACGATTTCTGATAGAGGTCGGCCGTTCCACCCGGATTTGCCATGAAGTATACTTGCCGGCCATCGGGCGACCAGGTTGGGTATTGTTCGCTTCCGGGTGCGAAGGTAAAGCGCGTCTTGTTATTGTGTTGCGCACCGTAGATCCAGATGTCGATGTTGTGCGTGCGGAGATCATAGGCATCGGTCGCAACTTGTTCTCCGTCAGGAGATATGCGGGGCTGAAGGAACTCGACGCGGTCGCCGATGATCCGATCAGGGGTTCCGTTCCGATTCAGGAACACGAGCCGGGAATCGAGGTGAGCATTCCCCGTCTGATAGATGAGGATCCCGTTCTGCGACGCAGTAAAGAGAGAATGAATGGTCCAGTCATCAAATGCAACACCCTCGGCAATGGTAAAGCTATCCCCTTTCAATTCGAGAGAACCAGGATCGAACGATTGCGCGACCAGGGCGTTGTCGCGAGTGTACAACAAATAACCTGAAGCGTATTGAGCATTGGAGGAGGCATGAACGAGGACTCTGGTTTCCTTCCCGTCGGTCGATCCAACACAGATCGCGTCTCCTTCATTGGATCCACCGGAGACGGTTGTACGTGAATAGTACAGGAAATGCTTCCCATCGGGGAGAAACCACGGCCAGCGGTGAGAGTTCACATTCTGGCTGAGGTCGAGTTTCGTGATCGGGATAGGCGCCCCTCCTGAAGCGGGGACGAGGAACAGAGGATCGCCAGGGCTCGGAGTAAAAATGATCATGTCCTCAGCGTTCCACGTCCCGCCCCGCGCATTCCTTGCGTCACAAATCATGATCGGTGCCCCACCGGAAGCGTCGATGCGTTCGAGCTTCCCCTGGACAAAGAAACCCAGGAACTGACTGTTCGGAGACCAGAAGGGATAGAGAGCTCCTTCTGTTCCTTCGAGCCGCCGTGGGGAAGGAGCATCCAGGTCCCACACAAAGAGGTACGGTTTGCCGGTAGAATCCGAGGCGTCAAAAGCCAGGTGCCGTCCGTCGGGTGAAAGCACTGCCGGTCCGGAGTCGATCCCGTACATACTAAAGGCGAACTTGCCCGACAGAGGAAGGAATGCGCGAATCGTCGTTCGCTCGGCCGATGTGAACCCCTTGAAGACAAAGGCAAAGACTACGACTCCCGCGATGCAGATGCCCGCAAGAAGCCAGGGAAGAAAGCGTACAGCCCGTGAGTTTCCGCGGCCTGTCGTGTCGGCCGACAGCGTGGAAGGCCTGCGTACAGCTGCAGCCGGCATGGTGTGGGATTGTGCGTGGCGTCCCGATTCCCGCTTGAATCGTCGCAAGTCCTTCCCGACTTCTGCGACCGATTGATATCGTTCAGACGGTTCTTTCTCGAGACATTCGAGGACGATCGCATCGAGTTCAGGGCTGATCTCGGGTTTGAGGACGGAAAGAGAAGTGGGATCGACGTTCACAATCTCGTATGTGATCGCCGTCTCGTGATATCCTCTGAACGGAGGGTCCCCGGAAAACAGCTCGTAGAGGACAACGCCGAGAGAGAAGATATCCGTCCGATGATCGGTTTCCTGACCCTGGATCTGCTCGGGAGACATATACCCCACGGTCCCTACGGTGCTCCCGGCCTTCGTGAGTGTTGAAACCCCCTTGAATTTCGCCAGCCCGAAATCCATGATCTGCACGCGGCCATCCTTCCGGATCATGATATTGTCCGGTTTGATGTCTCTGTGTACGATTCCCTTTTCATGGGCGGCGGCAAGTCCATCGGCAACCTGTATCCCGATCTCCACGGCCTGCTTCATCGGGATGTTCTTCTGCAGTTCCTTCAGCGTCTTTCCTTCGACGAATTCCATGACGATAAAGGATTGTCCGGCTTCCTCCTCAATGCCATAGATGGTGCAAATATTCGGGTGTGACAAGGAGCCGACCGCTTTCGCCTCTTGCAGAAAGCGTGCTCGTTCGACGTCGGAAGTCGACAGGTCGGGAGGCAGGAATTTCAACGCGACGAACCGTTCGAGGTTCGTGTCCTGCGCCTTGTAGACAACACCCATTCCGCCGCGACCCAGCTCTTCCAGGATCCGGTAATGTCCTATCGTTCGGCCGATCATTTGGCGAGCCCGACCTTCTTCATGAGATCGACGAATCGTGGATCAGACCTGTACGCATCCCACACTTCGTCCTGCGGGAGCCAGATCAGCGATCCTGCGTGGTTTTGGAAATCGACATCCAACCACTTAAAGACATTTGTGTCATCGTGCAGACCAGCGTATACCAATGCGATGTTATACCCGGTGCACCCTCGGGCCGCGTAGCGTTGCTCGAGTTCGCGTGCAATCCCGTTCGCGACATCACGCTTTCCCAGAAGCGCCGAACAATATCCGAGAAACGACAACGATTCGGAGGACCGTGCTGAGGCTTTGACGCCCTTCTCGCATACGGCGACAGCATCCTGCAACCGCCCGAGCTTCACCAGGGGTATTGACTGTCGGTAGTACGCCGGACTAAAGGATGAATCGATCGCGATCACCTCGTTCATCTCGCGGAGAGCGTCCTCATACTTCTTGTCAAATTCGTCGGCCATCGCCACATTGAGACCGATAACAGGGGAGAGCGGGTCGAGATCCTGGGCTTTCTTGATTGCCCGACGCGCTTCTTCGTGACGGCCGAGCGTGTGCAAGAGGATAGAATACCAGTGGTATGTCGTAGGATAATTGGGATTGAGCGCGAGCGATGTCTTGTATTCCTTCTCTGACCCCTCCCAATTCCAGTTCCCTTCGTCGGCGAATGCGATGGCCGTGTGTGCTTCCGCAAGGGTATTGTCGATCTCCAGTGCGCGTGATGCGGCAGCAATCACTTTCGGATTTGTCTCCCTCAGCGGTGTTCCGACATACTGTTCCTCGATTGCATAGCAATCGGCAAGGCCGACATACGCCAACGCGTACGACGGATCGATGGCGATCGCCTGATTGAAGCAATCGATCGCTTTCAGAATCTCCACCGCCCGCCTCTTGTTCCAATAGTATCGACCCTGGAGATACAGCCTGTACGCATCGGCATTGTCGGTATATCGTTTGGACACGTTCTTCTTGACGTTACCGCTAAGGCCGAGTCGGAGTCGATCGGATGTTTCATTGGTGATCTCCTCCTGAAGCGCGAGAAGGTCCTTGGTGCTGCGCCGATATTGTTGTCCCCACAATTGAGATTGCTTTTCCACGTCCACAAGGTCGACCTGAACAATGAGGTCGTCGCCTTGTCGCGTGATCCGGCCCGCGAGCACCGCATGCACCTTGAGTTTTGTCCCTGCTTCCTGCGGATCTGCGCCTTTGAAATGAAACGCCGTGCTTCGTGGAACGACGCGAAGGTTTGGGATTTTTGTGAGACTGTTGATGATGCTCTCTGTAATTCCGTCGCTCATATATTCCATCGATTGATCGCCACCGGCATTATCGAAGGGAAGCACTGCGAGCGAATCCAGCGCTACCCCCTGACTTCGGTTCGAATACCAGAGAACAGCGGCAAGGCCAGCCAGGATTACAATTGCTCCAACAGCGAGCTTTTGCCATTGCGGACGTTGATGGGAAGGAGGCGGGGGGAGTTCTCGAATCCCGGTGTGATGGCGCTTGCCGTCGGAATCCCTCTTGAAGCGCCTGAGATCGACGGCTACTTCGCGGGCGGATTGATAGCGGTCCTCCCGATCCTTCTCCAGGCATTTCATCACGATCCGTTCAAGGTCGGGTTCGATGTCGGGCTTCTCGGCACGGACTGACGGCGGGTCGACATTGACGATCTCGTACATCACCGCTGCCTCGTGCGCCCCTTTGAACGGGAGCTGTCCCGTCAGCAGTTCGTAGACCACGACTCCGAGTGCGAAGATATCCGCCCGATGGTCGGCCTCGACACCCTGGATTTGCTCAGGAGACATGTACGCCGTCGTGCCAATCGTGCTCCCCGCTTTGCTGATGGCGGAGACGCCCTGCAGCTTTGCCAGCCCGAAGTCCATAATCTGGACCCGTCCATCGGGCCGTACCATGATGTTGTCGGTCTTGATGTCCCGGTGGATGATTCCCTTCGCATGTGCGGCTGCCAATCCTTCCGCAATCTGGACTGCGACGTCCACCACCTGTTTAAGGTTCAGGGATGATTTTGCATCACGAAGAGTCTTCCCCTCGATATATTCCATGACGATGAACGTTTGTCCGTTGAACTCCTGGATATCGAAGATCGTGCAAACGTTCGGATGATTCAGTGCGGAGGCGGCCTGTGCTTCCTGGAGAAATCGTTGTCGGTCCTCGTCCTGCGCTGCGGCGTGCTCCGGCAGAAATTTCAGTGCGACGATCCGCTTGAGTTTGGTATCTTCGGCCTTGTAAACGACACCCATGCCGCCGCGTCCCAACTCTTCAAGAATGCGATACTGAGAAATCATCGAGCCGATCATGCAGTTCCTTACTTGAGATTCTTCCCGGTCAAAACCGTGTAGTGTTCAACCATGACATCTTCGCTCGTTGCCGAGAGGCTGGCCTGTACCTTGCCGAGGCCGTGTTTCCACTGATACAGACTGGAAAGGAGGTGCTTTTGACCGTCGAGCAGTTGGTCAAAGAGGCCGCTCTTTTCGTAGTCCTCGGCGTCCTGTTTGCTTTCCCACGTTGTGACCGAGAGGACCTCGTGGGAATGATCGTCGCTTTCCAGCAGATAGACGTGCCTGGAACCTTTTACCGTCCGTAGGACCGGAATGGTCTGCTCAACATAGAGGCGCCTGAATTCGGTCAACTTCCCTGGAAGAATCTTGAGAGAGACAATTCTCACCCACATCGCGCTGGTGTGTTCCTTCCCCGGTTCGGCATTCTCGCTCCGCTCCGCCACTGGATATCCCCGGACGAGGGGCTCGATCGGCAGAGGAACATACTCAAGCGTAAGATTCTCTGAGAGTCGCGTCGTATATTCCGATGATGCAGAGAGGTAAGGCCGCGCTTCGTCAATCAGCCGTTGATATGTTCCTTTCTGCTCATAGGCCAAGGCTTCTTCCTGCGAATCCCAGAGGGTCAGGGAGATGCATTGCTCGGGATGATGAACACTTTGCGTCAACCCCGCATAGCGGCAACCCGCAACATCCTGCAATGCAGGGATGATTCGGTGAGTATACAACTCGCGCAATGGCGGAACTGCTCCCTGGGCCACCTCGAACTGCAGCAACCGCATGTGCATGAGAATGTCTCCTTATCGTAGGCCCGCCCGGGGGAATGAGCGTCCCGGGACTGTCGGTCAGGACGGATTCCGTTTCACGACCACGATGGTCATATCGTCCGTCTGAGGGGATGATCCAGTGTGCTCCCGTACTGCGCTGACGATCCCATCAATGACGTGAGTGGCCGTGGAGGAGTACAGGCGGTGCAGGAGGTCCGTGAGCCGATCCTCCGAAAATTGTACCTGGTTGACATCCATGGCTTCAGCGATGCCGTCCGAGCAGATCACAAGCATATCGCCGGGCTGTAAGGGAATGGTTTCTTCCTGAAAGGGGAAATGTTCCAGCATGCTCAAAGGGACGCCGCCGACATCCAGCCGTCGGACTGGTGCAGTGGCCGACAGCAGGTAGGGGATGTCGTGGCCTGCGTTGGAATACGTCAGTTGATGCGTTGAGAAGTCGAGGGTGCTGTAAAACATC
>CAWESL010000003.1:0-557381 GCA_963811705.1 Ignavibacteriota bacterium | reverse complement strand
GTTGCATTCCAGCCTTTTGGTTACATTGACGCCGCTGATTTCAGCGATATGTTCCATGAGTGTTCCTTCCCTTTGGCCACAGTTGAATGCAATTCCCCCACGGTTCTCCGGTCTTCCTCGGGATCCTGGATCTTGAAGCAGCCACGTCCGACGGCGAAGATACCCCGGACCTCCCATGTCGAGTAGTGGCGCGCAATCTACCGAACCATATGCCGCAGGGCAATGTTCAAAGCTCCATGGATACTGATCAGGATCTCAAGAAGCCGCATTCAACCACGCGTTCAAACCTCATGTCGGACAACCTCCCGTGGCATGGCGAAGGGAAGAGGTGGCGTCGCCGAAGGACTGAGGGAGAGTACAAGGAAGGAGACTCATGGAACTCTTCATCAAAGCAATACTCCTGGGTGTCGTTGAAGGCATCACGGAGTTTCTCCCCGTCAGCAGTACCGGACATCTGATTCTTGTCAACCAGTTCATCAATTTCTCGGGTGAGTTCGCGAAGATGTTCGATGTGGTCATCCAACTCGGCGCGATCCTCTCCGTCATCGTGTATTTCTGGAGTCGATTGTATCCTTTCTCCCGTAGGCTCCGTCTTGAAGAACGAAGAGAACGATGGGAGATCTGGACGAAGACCATTGTCGCCGTGGTCCCCGCGATTATTATCGGTGGAGCATTCGCGCACAAGATTGAAGAGCTGCTGTTCAATCCCACCACGGTTGCGTTAGCTCTGTTCGTTGGAGGTGTCCTTCTGGTTCTTGTTGAACGGAGAAAGCAGACCGGGGCGACAACGACGGTGTCGTCGCTGACGTATCCTCAGGTCTTTGCGATCGGGTTGTTCCAATGTCTTGCGATGATCCCGGGTACCTCTCGTTCGGCGGCCACGATCATTGGTGCCATGCTTCTCGGATGTTCGCGGCTTGTCGCCGTGGAGTTTTCCTTTTTCCTCGCCATCCCGACCATGATCGCCGCCTCCGTATATTCGTTGTACAAGCATGCCGGGAGCGCATCGAACGGAGAGTGGTTGGCCCTGGCAACAGGGTTCGCGGTCTCCTTTCTGGTGGCATGGAGCGTCATTGCCTTCCTCATGAATTACATCCGCAAACATGACTTCGTCCCGTTCGCCTACTATCGTATTGCGTTGGCAGCACTCATTGGCATCTTGATCATCACCAAATCTTTGTAGGCGCCAAAACGTCGGTTGTGCGCAGCAGAATCTTCCCAGGTCAATTGACTGAGAAGCGCGCGGATTGGGAATCGGTCTTCAGGATGAAGAAACCGAATTCGGTGAGGTGGGACCAACAGTCTCTTCTTCTGTTTTTGGATTGAACCGCAGATCGGTCTTGGGGAGGATGCCGCTACATCGCGTACAGTGAGAGAAGCCACCCTAGCAACGCCGAAGCAATCACAATCCAGGCAGCGTTCACGTTCCGGAACGCAACGACCGCTGCGGCGAGGACAAAGATCAGCCACGCGCCGGCGCTCGTGAGCGCAGATTGTGCGAGAACAACGGTGACGGCAATCATCAGTCCGAGCGATGCGGCGTTCACGCCATCGAGAAAGCCGCTTGCCAGCGGTGACGTGCGGAGCCGGGGGATAAACGGGCTGCTGATGAGGACAAAAATGAACGACGGCAGGAAGATGCCCGCAGTCGCAACAGCTGCCCCGGGGACCCCGAGGATTTGATAGCCAATGAACGTGGCCGTCGAGAGCACCGGGCCCGGGGTGAATTGACCGACGGCGATGGCGTCGAGTAATTGTCTCTGCGTCAGCCAGTGTCGGACGTCCACGAGCCCGCCCTGCAGAAAGGCAACCAGCACATAGCCGCTGCCGAAAAGGATCGATCCAATCTTCAGGAAGAAGAGCCCGAGTCCCACGATCGTCGCGCTGCCCGCGGCGCCTATCGACGTTGCCGGTGCGGGCGCACTCAGCAATGGACCTACGGCAATCAGTGACGAGAGCATTCGCGGCCACTTCTTTCGGTAGTTCCAGGCGATGCCGAAAAGTCCCGCACCGAGAAGCAGAAGGATCTCCTCTGCGCGGAGGAGGTTGAGGATCGTCACTGCTGTGCAGATCACGACGAGCCGGGGGTTCTTCAGCATCGGTTTGCCCAACCGTACGACGGCGGCGGCAATGACGGCGATGATCCCCGACCTGATGCCCACGATGAACGGTTCGAATCGCGGCACCGATCCATAGACCGCATACACGTGGGCAAAGATGAGGGTGATGAGTGTCGCGGGGAGAATGAAGCACGCACCTGCAACGATCAGTCCTCTCCAGCCCGATCGCAGGTAGCCGACATGGATCGCCATCTCGGTGGAGTTCGGACCCGGGATAAGGTTGGTCGCGCCCAGCAGATCAAGAAATCGCTCGTGGGATATCCACTGTCGTCGCTTTACCACTTCCTCCTCCATCATGGCGATATGGGCAGCCGGACCGCCGAAGGCGGTGAAGCCCAGCTTCAAATAGAGTCTTGCCAACTCCTTCAGCCGACCCTGCTGGGACCCGTCATTCATGAACGCCATCCACGCCATTGAAGAATGTTCGTCAGGTCAAGTACCGTTGCGCCAGACAATTCTGTGCGGACCGGAAAAGAGCATTCGTTGCCAACCTGACATCGGCCTCAAAACTGATGATAGAGCCCGAGGTAGTAGGAGAAATGCTTGTAGCTCGTTATCCCGTTGCCCGCATCGGCGGAGAAGAGAATCTGTGTATTCTGTGCGAGAGGGATCCCCCCGCCGACGTGGATTCCGGTATTGTCTCCTGCATTATTGGACGAGGGAGTCTGGTGGAAGAGTTCCGCGCCGAGGAAGAAATCGCTTGAGAAGTTGTACTGGACAAGAATGCCGGAGAAGTCCCAATTCCTGTTTCCTTCACCGGGATTGATCCAGTACCCGGCTCCTCCGTAAATCGTCCAATTGCCGATGTCCTTTTGGAGCCAGAGGGGAAGGTACAGCTGCGGTTTCCCATTGCCGAAACCTTTAGCTGCATTGCCCGTGGGCACCTCAACGATGGGGAAGGTCGCAATGTCGGGGAGGAAATCCGTCTGTTCGAAAAAGCGGTACTTCACTCCGAATTCCGTATCGCCATATCCTGCACGCAGGGGTTCATTCTTCGGTTTTACGACTGCCAGGGGCATGATGAGGTGAAGATGCACATTGGGCAGGGCGCCATAGTTGAATTCTATTGCCGGCCCGATCCCGCTGAGTCCGGACGCATCGGTGACCGCGGAAGAGAAGAGATACAGTTCGGCGTGTCGATAGCCTATCGGGATCGGGTCATCGGTCCGAAAGGGAGGTCCGGCAAGTCCGGCATCGTGATTGGCAAGGAGCAGAAAAGGCAACAGGAGAACAATCCGGCAGACCGATCCGGCGCGAACCTGCACGCGCATCGGCACGGGCTCCCGGCGGACGTTGGCGTCATGAAGCATCTCGAAGGTCCATTGGTTTGTTCCGGTTGATCATCAAAGCATCCAGAGCCCACGAACCTCCGCCCACGATACTCAAGAAAAGGATTCCGGTCAACATTGCAAAGTCGGTTCTTCCGTCACTCACCATGAACCAGAATCCCTGTTCGGGACGAAAGAGCTCGGGAATCTTTGTGGTAGCGATTGCCGTGAGGTTGATGATCAGCAGGGGCACACTGCCGAGACGTGTAAGGAGGCCCATAACGACAAGTAGGCCGCAAACGATTTCAAACGAGCCCACAAAGTGGGCGGTAAAATCAGGATACGGGAAGCCGATGTTTGTGAACCGGAGCACGCCCCAATGGGGATCCGTGAATTTCAGAATTCCTTGCGTGAAGAAGATCAACCCGACCGCCAGACGGACCAAGATTGCGGAACGGGGTGCATCGGATTCGAGTGTGGCTCTGAAGGTTTTCACGTTGGGTCCTCATCGAGGGTTTTTGGTGGTCGAATCGTCGGTCAACTCGTTGAGCAATTCCCGGATTTTCATCCTCGTCTCCCCCAGAGTGCTCCTGCCCTTCGCAGTGGCGCGGTAGTATTTTCGTCTCTTCCCCTGAACAACTTCTTCATGCGATTTCAACTGTCCTCCCTTCTCGAGGGAATGGAGTATCGGATAAAGGGTTCCCGGGCTGAGTCTATAGCCATGCCGGGCCAGCTCTTCGATAACCCACGAACCAAACACAGGTTTCTGCGCCGCATGATGCAGGATGTGAATCTTTACAAAACCAAGAAAGAAACCTTGTAACATCGTGTTCATATCGAATGTCGATATCGGTTTCCGATAGAACACCTGGGAAGAGATGATGGTTCCGTCGGTGCTTCATCACCGCAGGCAATCATGATCCATTGCATTTCCTTCCTTTTACGAGTAGATTTCGCCAGCAGAAACCCACAGACATCTTCCCCATGAACCCACCCGATACCTTCGTGTACGAGTTCCGCGTTCTCGCGGAAAAAGACACTGCAATCGTCGAAGGGAAGAAGAAGCGAGGGTGACGGGACAATATCATGAAGCCCATTCTGGAATCCGTGCTCACCTGTCCGCACTGCGGCCACAAGAAACTCGAGACGATGCCCGTTGATTCGTGTCTGATCTTCTACGAATGCACGAAGTGTAAGAGCGCCCTGAGGCCGAAAGCGGGAGACTGTTGTGTATTTTGCTCGTACGGATCGGTTCGCTGTCCCAGCAAGCAGCAAGAGAATCCGTTGGAATGACGAATGTTTTTGCGGTGCGATTCTTATTGCGTGGATGACGAGTCGTGGGAGAGAACAGATGAAAGTGTTCGACAGCGGTATGCCGGAGGAGAACTATTGGAAGAGTCTCTTCGACGTTCCCATGATCGTGCGCTGGCTCGGTCTCAAGTCCATTGTTCCTCCGATCGTGGAGATCGGTTGCGGATATGGGACCTTCACTCTGCCGGTCGCCAGAGAATGTGCCGGAGAGGTCCATGCTTTTGACATCGATCCTGCAATGCTTCAGACAACGGAGAAGAATGCGCACGGGGCCGGACTGTCGAATATCAAGTACATTCGCCGCGACGTTCTCGAGTCGGGGACGGGTCTGCCGTCAGATTCCGTGGGGATGGTTCTGATGTTCAATATCCTGCATTTCGACGAACGACGGACGTTGGTCGAAGAGGCCTCGCGAATCCTGGCACCGTCCGGCATTGCAGCCATCATTCACTGGAGAAAGGATATCGAGACGCCCCGCGGTCCGCGTGCATCCAAGCGGCCTGATGATGAGGCAATTCGAGAGGCAATCCGGGGTCTCGATCTGGAGGTCCGCGGCGCAGGCCAAACCCTGGAGCCGTATCACTGGGGAATTCAGCTCATCAAGGCGCCCCGCAATGCCTGACGCGAAGACTGCTCGACCATTCTCATACTCATCAACGACGCACCGTACGGAACCGAGAAGGCGTACAAGGCTTTCCGGATAGCGATGGCGGTGCAAAAAGATCATCCGGCCGTACAGGTGAACGTCAAAACCACCCCGCAGGGCTATTACAACATCGAACGGATGATCAAGTCCGTGGCTGCGAAAGGGGAAAAAATAAAAGCGTGCGGGACGTGTGCTGATGCCCCCGGCATCCGCAATCTGCAACTTGTCGGGGAAGTTGCGATGAGCAACATGGCCGATCTGGCGGCATGGACGGTTGAGGCCGACAAGGTGTTTACGTTCTAACATCGATCAGCGACACTTTGCTGTAGAAGGTTGGCACGTGGATCGCTGAACGATGTGCCGGATTCAGCGGGAGATATTCCTCCATTCTGGCTGCGCCATCCGTGCTGGCAGGCAAAGAACCGACCGAACGGGCGTTCTTGGAATAGTCAGAGACACTTCGTATATTTACAGAACTTTTTGGAAAGATTGATTGCTGGCGTAGCTCAGCTGGTAGAGCAGCTGATTCGTAATCAGCAGGTCATCAGTTCAAATCTGATCGCCAGCTCTAAAAATGGACGGTTCCCGTCCCGACGCACCGCGTCGGGACGAGGCTCGTTTCCGCCTTCGGCGGAAACGGCAAATCCGCCCGCCCGCTCCAAAACGACACGACTTAGCGTTTTTTGCTAAGTCGTTGTCGTTTTGAGAGTCCCGTCCGTTTTCCGGACGGACTCCAAAATGACCTCCCGGTAGTTCATCCTTCCGCTTCAAGACTTGGCAAGTCCCGCTAGGGGCGCAGCTGACTCGTCGTCGTTTTGAGAGTCCCCGCCCGTTTTCCGGGCGGACTCCAAAATGATTCCTCTGCACTCACACGACTTAGCGATCCGCCTGATTTGTCCGCCGTCGTTTTGGCGGAGGCGGCGAAGCGAAGTCGTCGTCGTCCGCCAGAAAGCGGCGGGATTCCCATCCCGACAGTGAAGTTAGCTTCGTCGCCTATTGCGCCTCGCTAACTTCAGTTGGGATGGAATTGTGAGAGTCCCGTCCCGCTTTTCTGGACGGACTCCAAAAATGACTACTCAGCATCGACCAATCGGCACCTCTCCGCACGACTCTCTGTGCGGCCGGCTCTGGCGAGTTTGCCGTCATTCCTTTTGCGACTCGTCCCACAAATCTAAAATTGAAACTCTAAAATCTAAAATGTAGAGTCCCGTCCGGGATGCGGCCAACTCCGCGAAGTTAGACGGTTCAGGCGAACCGTCCCACAAATCTATAATTGAAGCTCGGACAGGCCCACCACTAAATAAGGCGAATGAAGTCGCCGACCGGACACATTTGAAATCGTCCATGCTTCAATCTGGGTCGACCAGTCTGGTCGACCTACAAGGTCACGTCTCGAACGGCACGGCAGCGAGGACAACCGTAAAGTCAGCGAGGTTGCCTACGCAACCGTTTGTTGCTCTATTCGATTCTTTGCCCGCCGCATTTCACTCTCATGAACCATTTCGGTGAGGTCTGCCGCCGGACGGATCTCGAACGGTCCATACTTCACGCCGGGGTGCTTTGACATCAGTTGCACAGCGTGCTCCAGATTCTCCGCCTCGAGAACCAATATCCCGCCGAGGAACTCCTTGGTTTCGGTGTACGGGCCATCGGTGACTGCCACGGAACTGCCTCTCCAGCGCAACGTTTTGGCTGTTGTGGCTGGTTGGAGCGCTTGCCCGTCCGAGAAGTGCCCGTTCGCCCGCAAGATATCGTCATAGCCAAAGCATTGGTCCAGCATCGCCTGGCTCTCGCTTTCGGACATCGCGTCCAGGGCGCTCTGGGCGATGTACCCGAGGCATACGAATTTCATTGTAACCTCCATCGTTGTTTAAGAGTTGGAACAAGAGTTAACAGATAGTCGTTCGGCCAGCCGAAAAATCGACAGGGAAAAATGGCGGTGCAGGCAGGGCAATATCACCGCATCTTTCCCAGACATCTCCTTGACTGATCGAACACGCGGGGCAGTTCAGCACTTCCGGTCAATCGTCTCCCATGACCACGCCGGGACCACGACCGAGAAGTTGAAGATGACAAGCGGTTCAATGGCAGGGACAGTGAGTCGACTGGAATGGTCCGAGGATTTGCCGTCGCCTGCAAGCCGCCTCGCTCGAGAAGACGAAGAAGCTCTTCCTCGTGCTGATCACTCTCACCGGCCATTTGGTGTGTTAGCTCCGCACCTTGACAGTCGCACATGGAAGCGGTACCTTGCCGGCAAGGACAACCGAATACCGAGCGCCGGGGTAGCGCCTTCGCATGGCGATTCTCCGTGCTCTTTGAGAAGCCCGTCCATCTGGTGATGAATGTGCGTTTCTTTCGCATGAACACGATCCCCTTTTTCGCTCAACGTTGCTCAGTGTGCGAAGAAGGTAAGGGTAATCCCATGGCGCGAGCGCTCGGATGCGTCGCATACGTCGCCTTGTTTCTGCTCACTACCGGTACGGGCGTTGCGCAGTGGGCCCAAACGAATGGCCCATTTGGAGGTGTCCCCGTCTACTCGGTCGCGAGCGCGGACTCCAACCTCTTCGCCTCGACCTTCTCCTCGGCCTACAGATCAAGTGATTACGGTGTGAGTTGGGTCCATGGCAACTTGCCGCAGGGTGACTCGATCGGCACAGCGAGCCTCGTGGCGATGGGAGGCCTTTTATTCGCAGCCTCCAAAGGAATATTCCGTTCGACAGACTTCGGCCTTAGCTGGTCCGAGACAAACGACACTCTCATGGGCGGGCAGGTCGGCCCACTTGCGGTGTTCGACACGATCCTTTTCGATGCTCCTGGGACGAGCCTCTTTCGCTCGACAGACGAAGGGGGCCACTGGATGCTTCTGGAGAGCGGTTCCGTCCCGTGGCCGATTGAATGCGTCGTGCCGGTCGATTCGGTTCTGTTCATCGGGACTTATGACGGATGGGCAGGCGGCTCCCTGTTGCGATCCACCGATGAGGGGAAGAGCTGGTTTGATATGGGGATAGGCGATCTCCCCGTCTGGTGCCTTGCGAAATCCGGTCGGACCGTTTTCGCCGGGACCGACGACGGAGTATTTCGTTCAACCGACCTTGGAGCAACGTGGACTGCCCAAAACAGTGGCCTTCAAGATTCCCTTTTCGGTGACCGGCTTGAAATACGTCGCATCGTGACCAAGTCGGCGAAAGGCGGTTCGCAATTGTGGATATTTGCCGGCACGGCGCTCTCCGGGGTCTTTCGATCGACCGATGACGGCGAAAGCTGGCAAGCGATCAATGCCGGGCTAATGGACAAGAGGATTTTGGACTTGACCAGAAATGCCGGAACTGACTCCCTTGCCGGGATGCTGTATGCAGCAACGGAATTTGGTGTCTTTCGTTCGACCGATAATGGAGACCATTGGACCTCCGCCAACCATGGACTCGGATATAGTTCCGTCGAATCGCTCGCTGGATACTCCGTGAAAGGAAACGACGGGGAGTGTATCATCGCCGGAACATACGGGGGAGGGGTCTTTCGGACAACCAATAGCGGCGGAGATTGGATCACCGTGAACAGTGGGTTGAGAACTTGGGATGTGGAATCCGTGGCAGCGCTTTCGTTGGGTGAAGATTCGGCCACCATCTGGTTTGCAGTGGCTCCGCCTTTCGTCTTCCGGAAGTCGAACTGTGACACCGCTTGGTCCCCGGTCGCCGGCGGTCTGACGAGTAGTCAGGCAGGCTCTTTCGCCGTCTTCCCCCCAAACCCCGGGCCGAGCAGGTACATATTTGCGTGGGGAAGTCATGGGGTTTTTCGCTCTCAAGATACCGGCAAGACCTGGAATTCGTCCAATGCGGAATTGACCGATGCTACGGTGTGGGGGCTCGTCATGAAGGACAGCGCACTCTATGCAGGGACGAGTAATGGCTTCTATCGGTCGACAGATTGGGGGGGGAGTTGGTCTCTCGTTAGCATGAGCATCGGAGGGCAGTTCCTGGTCGTCTCAGGGCCTCGTCTGGTAACATTCAGTGGGATCAATTGTTGGGTGTCGACTGACAATGGTTCCACTTGGCCGGCCGTGGACTTCCCTTACGGTGCCTGGGTGAGGAGTGTAGTCGCTGTAGGTCGATTTCTTATTGCCGCCTGCGACGGGTCAGGGGTCATCTGTTCTGTCAATGGTGGGGATTCTTGGTCTTCCCTCAATGATGGATTCCCCGACTCGATCAATGTGAGTGCAATGTTCGGTTCACTTGACGAAGGAAAGGAAGGAGGCAGCCTCTTTGTCTCAACCGGGCGCGGGGTATGGCGACGCCCATTGCCCCAGGTGGTATCGGTAAGGGGGGCTGTGAGTGACTTGCCGGTCGCGTTCAGTCTGCGCCAGAACTACCCCAACCCCTTCAACCCTTCGACAAAGATCCAATTCACAATAGCCAATCGACGACTGACAACCGTCAAGGTCTATGATGTGCTGGGTCGGGATGTTGCAACACTGGTCGACGGAGTGAAGGAACCTGGAATGTACACTGTGCAATTTGACGCAAGGGATCTCGCGAGCGGTGTTTACTTCTATCGCCTTCAGGCCGGCTCGTTCGCGGAGACGAAGAGGCTTTTGCTCGTGCGTTAGCACCATCATTGCTGTAGCACTTAGGCTCGGCTCGCCGGGCCCTTTCTTTGCCCCCCTGCGCGCGAAGTAGCAGTTCTGCTATTCTCCAGTTATCCTCCGCCCGGAACACGTTAAATCCTGAGACCACCGGACTGTCTCTCGAGTTTTAACGCGCACTATTGCCTCAGAGAGGTTGACACCCGTCGATGCAGTGAGTAACTTGTCGCAGGAATTTCCGCGCTCATTGGGAGCCCATCCATCAGAGTGTTTGATGGATGCGCTGATTGCTTTTCGATCGTTCAGTGCCGATCGCTTTGACAAAGGCTTTCGAGTCAATTGAGGAAATGAGAATCTGGATTCTCTTCGAATTGGCCTTTTCACCGAATGTGATGTCGAAATCAATACAATCATCTCTGGAGGGATTCTATGAAAGCTGTGGTTATCGGCGAGTCGTCGGGTGCCAGCCGGGATGCAATCATGGCTGTCTATCCGCGCCACAAGGTGGTCGTGGATAAATTCGTTGCGCGGGGTGTCGTCTTGGGTATAGGGCCTTTCTCGGATGGGGGAAACATGGCCATTTTCAAAACGCGGGCGGCAGCAGAAGCCTTTTCAAAAGAGGACCCGTTCATCCTTGAGGGCTTGGTGAAATCGTTCGTGATCAAAGATTGGGGCGATGCTCAGTTGCCGGAGTGAGACCACAACTCGTCATATCAGTGTCAATCACGTATTCCACCTCCACCTGACTCCAGTGCGTTCCGGCGGTGACAACACTCGACGATCCCTTGGAATAATTGAGAGCACTTCGTTTATTACGCTGAGGTCCGACTATATTGCTTCCCTCCGTTGAGCTCTGACCTTGTCGTGCATCATGAGAAACGTCATTGTCACACTGAATGTCTCGCTCGATGGCTTCGCCGATAATTGGCCTCACGCACGCGAGGATCCGAACGCAACCGCCTGAATGAAACGAGTTGACTCTGAAGGAGAAGCCTATGCATGCCCGTACCATTCTTGCGGCGATCATGTTCATCGCCTGTTCTTCCTCGGCTTGTTCTCAACCGGCAGTGTCGCCATCCGGTGGCTATCGCTACACGATCGTCATCCACGGCGGGGCGGGGACCATTGACCATTCGTTGCCGGACTCTGTGAGGCAGAGCTATCTCAGCGCCTTGTCACATGCGCTGCAACTGGGCAAGGACGTCCTCGCAAAGGGCGGCTCGAGTCTTGATGCGGTTGAACAGGTCCTGCGCTATTTTGAGACAGACCCGAAATTCAATGCGGGGATCGGGGCCGTTTACACCGCCGACACCTCGCATGAACTGGACGCGTCAATCATGGACGGGCGAGATCTTTCCTGCGGCGCAGTTGCGGCGGTCCGCCACATTGCGCATCCGATTTCTCTCGCGAGGCTCGTCATGGAAAAGACCCCGCACATCCTGCTTGTGGCGAGTGGCGCAGAGAGGTTTGCTGAGCAAGAGGGAATGACGCTTGTCGCGTCGTCCTATTTTGACACCCCGGAACGGTACCGGCAGCTCCTCGACGCGAAGCACAGGGCGGAGAAGCATGGAACAGTCGGATGTGTCGCGCTCGACACACACGGCAATCTTGCCGCCGGGACTTCAACAGGAGGTATGACCAACAAAATGCCGGGCAGGGTCGGCGATTCGCCGCTGATCGGCGACGGCACGTATGCGAATAATACGACCTGTGCTGTCTCGTGCACCGGATGGGGAGAGAAATTCATCAAGAACACCGTTGCCGCAAGTGTCTCTGCGCTGATGGAGCTGAAAGGGATGACGCTCGAGCAGGCTGCCGACGAGATGATCGGCCACCGACTTCAGAAAGACGACGGGGGACTCATCGCCGTCGATGCGCACGGCAATTATGCAATGCCGTTCAATACAACCGGGATGTTCCGGGGAGTGGCCACGTCCTCCGGCGTGTTCGAGGTGAAGATCTGGAGGTGAGGACAATCCATTACGTGCGACGCCCATCTCATTGCGGGGAATACTTTGCAATTGCGTAGCCGGATTTCCCGCTGTTGTATCCGACAAGATACATCCCGTTGCCCACAATGACCGGCAATGTCCCATAGCCCCGGGACGATAAAATCGTCGTATCCCAGGTGGAGGTCGAAAGATCATACGTGTACACATTGGATCCTGCAGAAGGATCGGAGAAGAGGAAGATCTTGCCGTTGTACGTCATCGCGCGTGGATAGTTCCCGGCATTGAACGGAAGGTCCGGCAGCGGTGTCCAGACGTTCGATGATGGATCGTACACGTTCATCTTCGTCGGGATGCCGTCTCCGCCCATGACGTAGAGCAGACCATTGGAAGAAGTTACGGCGGACCAGAATGTCGCAAAGGGATAGTTCGCGAAACTCTTCCAGCTGTTCGTGGTCGCGTCGTAGACCTGGCACGTGTTCAGCGGTCCGCGGCCCCCGATGTAATAAATGAGGTTCCCAAGGACTCCCACGCCGGCTTCTCCGCGCGGGAGTGGATAGCTGACGGTGTCCCACTTGTCGGTTGATGGGTCATACATCGTACCGGAATTGGCAAAGTAGAAGAGCCTGTTGTTTGCCGCCACGAGGAATGAGTTATATCCGCAGGCGCAGAGGTCGTTATTCGCCAGGTTCTTCTGGGCATACGTATTGGATATCACGTTGTACGCGATGAAGAACTGCGGTGCCCCGGTGTTGTCAGGCGTCCCGAAGTAAAGCGTATTCCCGAGTCCGGCAGTATATTCATAGCCGGTGGGGCCCGGGATGGCAATCGTGTTTCCGACGAATTGCCACGGGGAGTAGTTGAGGTACAACGTATCCGGTGTGACGACATCTACCTCGGTGACAACGACTTGTCCTGAATACGATGCATACTTCGTCGCGTCGACCGTGACATTCCACGAACCGGGCGATACCGCGATCTGATAGCGTCCAAGGGAGTCTGTTCCACCCGTATGGCTTCCGATCGTAATGCTCGCTCCGACGACCGGGATTCGCGTTCCCTGACGAAAGACTTCTCCTCCTACGACGGCCCCTGTCGGGCCTGTCGGACCCGTCGGGCCGGCGGGGTTCGAATCGTTCTTCGAACATCCGCCGAACCAGACCGCGCTCCCGCAGAACAGGAACAACACCATCGCGAATTTCATAACGTTCGCTCCTCTCCGTGATGTGAATTCATCCATCGTCCCGGTACATTCAGCGGCAATGCCATGCGGCACCATGGTTGAATGAAAGGAAGAGGATGGCGAATCGGTGAATGGGGATACATACCCTGATGAGGGTAATTTCTGATTTTGACGATGTGGTCATTCCCCGGATCAGTTCGCCCGCAGGAAGTCCTGATGATGGAAGCCGGGGAGGAACTTCGGACGGGCGGGCTACGTCTTAATAGAAGAAGGGGAGGGAACGATGAATACGAGAACGATTGCGATGATTGTCGGAAGTCTTCGAAAAGAATCCTTCAGCCGAAAAGCGGCACGGGCGATTGCCGAATTGGCACCCGAATCACTAACATTCGATCTGCTGGAGATCGGGACGCTTCCAATGTACAATCAGGACCTCGAATCTTCACCGCCGGCACAGTGGACGGAGTTCCGCGAACGACTGAGGAGCTTCGATGGGGTGCTGTTTGTTACGCCGGAGTACAATCGCTCGGTTCCTGCCCTGCTCAAGAACGCCATCGATGTGGGGTCGCGACCGTACGGGAAAAGTGCCTGGGACAGAAAACCGGCCGCGATTGTGAGTGTTTCCCCGGGGAATTACGGAGGGTTCGGCGCAAACCATCACTTGAGGCAATCACTCGTCTTTCTGAACATGCCGGCGATGCAGCAACCTGAAGCGTATATCGGCGGAGCGGCGAAGCTCTTCGACGAAGGCGGAAACCTCGCCGACGATCCCATGAGGGAGACGTTGAGGAAGTTTGTCAACGCCTTTGCAGAGTGGGTCGCGAAGTTTCCTCTCTGAGACCAGAGTTCGGCGATCAGAGTTCAGAATGCAAATCGCTCCTGTCCCCGCCGCGCCATCAATTGATCTTCTCCTATTTCCGGCCTACATTCTGACACACGCTTCACCGATCCGCGGGATGGCCTCTTTTCATCAGTGCTGATGGGGAGAGGCTTTACCATTCTCTCAGGAGGTTGGGAAATGTCCGATGTCTCATTCTACCAGATCTCGCTGACCGGAAAAGTCCGGCATGTCGCAACTCTTGATGAGGCGCTCGCCACGAGCAGCGAGGAGGGATTTTTCTGGTTGGATTACTGCCAGCCCACAAAAGAAGACCTTGCCCCGCTCGTGGATCGCCTGGGCCTCCACCCGCTCGCCGTGGAGGACTGTTTCGACGAAGACCAGATCCCCAAGATCGAAGATTTCCCGAAGAGCACGTTTATCCTCATCAACAGTTTCGACTACGTGAACAAGCAGCTCTCCATCGGCGAGATCGACCTCTTTGTCGGCAAGAATTTCCTGGTTTCGGTCAGCCAGCGGAGCGCCGGGCAAGGCGGTCCGTTAAGCGGCATCGAGAAGCTCGTGGAACGGGAGCTCGAAAGCGTCCGCCATGGGCCTGCGTTTCTCCTGCACGTGATCCTCGATTCCGTCGTGGATAAGAAATTCGTCGCAATCGAAGCGCTGGAAGATGAATTGGATGCGTTGGAAGAAGGGATGCTCGATGACGCTTCAACCTTCAACCCGGCTGACCTCATTCAGATGCGTCGTGACTTGTTGAATCTCCGCAAGAGCCTCTTCCACGAGCGGGAGATCCTTGTGAAGATTTGCCGCAAGGATTGTCCCTTTATCAAGGATGATGCAATCTTCCACTACCGTGACCTCTACGATCACCTGGCGAAGTTTTTCGAGTTGACGGAATCGTATCGGGATCTTGTGACGAGCCTGATGGAAATGTATCTGTCAATCCTCAACAACCAGATGGCCAAGGCGGCGAACGAAACCAACTCCACCGTGCGGAGGCTGACCTTTATCACGACGATCTTTATGCCGCTTACGCTCCTGGCGGGAATCGGGGGGATGTCGGAATGGTCGATGATGACTGGGCCGGAAAACTGGAGAATCGCCTACCCGATTTTCCTGGCCGCAATGATCGTCATAGGATTGGGCAGCTACCAGATATTCAAGCGGCTTGAGAAGGGGAGTCGCTGACAGGCGGGTCTGTCCCGGGTCTGACCCCGTTGGAGCGGCTTGCGCTACCGGACGCGGGCGAGCTTTCCGAGCGCTTCGCTGGTATAGCGTCCATCAACAGTCGATGCGACCACCTTATACAAGTACACCCCGTTTGCAATGCCGTCCCCGTCTGCGTCCCGTCCGTCCCAGGGGATCTTGACGAAGGACTCTCCGCCGGTCGTCGCCTGGATCGTTTTGATCGCCCGTCCGGCCACCGTGTAGACCTTGATCAGCACGTTCAACGGGATCATCTGGTTCTGATGGAACGTGAAGTAGGTCGTCCCCGACGAGAACGGATTCGGGAAGTTCATCACGTCGGTGATCACCAGGTTCTGATCGGAGGCGACCTGAAACGCGGTCTCGACCATATTGGAGTTGTTGAACGAATCCCAGGCGCGGATTTTCAGGGTGTTCCTGCCCACCGGCAGATTGCTCAGCGGGTATTGAATCGTCCCCTGGCGGTAGTTGTCCACCGTGCTGGTATAGGCATCGGTCAGATCCACGCTCTGCGCGCTGTTGTTGAGCCATGCCTCGATCCGGTGACCGATCCCCGAGGCCGACGTGTTGATGCCGTTCGAATCGGCCAGGTCGACGATCAGTTCCGGGTTCGGCCCGACCAGGTCCCCTTCCTTAAACGTTCGGTTGTTCAGATAAATCGTCATCGCCGGCCCGGCATTGTCATGCGTCGTGGTCGAGTCCGTCCCCCGGAAGGCGACATTGCCCGTATACCCCTCGGCGTCGGTGGAGGCGTTCGTGCAGTAGGCCACCACGCGCCCCCGGCCGGTCGAGTCGCCGAAGAAGATGTCCTTCGGCACGACGAACGTCGCATGGAAGCGCCCGTGGGCAACGGTATTGTCCCCGCGGAAGATCGTGCTGCCGGTGGCGATGTACGACCAGTTGACGCCGGGATAGAAGTTCACGATCGTTTGCACACGGCTCGCATCGTTGACGAAGAGCGTCATCTGTCCGTTGAACGAAGGGTCGACGTTGTCCGACGCGTCCCGGACGCTGCCCGAGACCGTCACGGTCGCCAGCGACTGCATGGCGATCGGCGCCGAGCGCAGCGTATTCCCGACACTGTCCACCGAGGCGTTGTTGATGCTGTCGATCGAGGCATAGCCCGACGGGAACTGCAGCCGCATCGTCGGATCCCCGAGGAAGAAATACTTCTGATCGTTCTCGTCGTTTCCGCCGAGCTTGTATTGGAACAGCGATACCGCCGGGCGCTCGACGGCGATGTGGCCGTGCGCGTCACGGGTGAACATCGCCTGGTAGGTACCTGTATTGAGAGCTGTGTTGTTTTGGGCAATCACTTTCCTGGACGCCGCGATGACCGCGATCCCTCCGCCGTCCGGGGCATTGAGGAGCATCTCTCCGCCGGATACCTGTGACGGGTCGTCATCCTGAGAGAAGTTGCATGTGGCCAGAAGAAAGAGCGAAAGTCGGTCCGCGTTCCGCAACTGAGGGATGGAGGTGAGTGAATAGAAAATATTCTCGTGCGCCCACTGCCGGGAGTTGCCATGGCCATTATAGTTGACGATCAACGTGCCCGCGTTGATTTGATCGATGAGTGCCTTGTTTGCACCGGGCTTGCGGCGGCCGAGTGCGTCATAGACCGTGGGGTATTCGGCGATGTAGATTTTCCTCTTTTCGATCTCGTCCGGTGAATAGCGGGAGGACGCGATTGTCTCCGCCGCATCACTGTGGAGCGTCATGTCGCCGATGTCGCCCCCTTCCGAAGTCCAGGCATCGTCCGCAACGTAGGTGATGCGCGTCCTCCACTCGTCGCGCGCCGACTGCGTCTCATAACGGACGACCTTCTCCACTGCCACTCCTGCATCCTGCGGGTTGCGCGATGGAATCCTGCCGGTCACGAGCGAAGGTTGTGTCCCCGCGCCGAACATCGCGAAGAAATCGTCGGTCGAAAAACTGTCGACCCCGTCGACGGAATTCGGACTCTGCCACGTCGGGACGAACGAGCTCTTCTTCCCGAGGATTCCCTTGTAATCATACGACGCCCCTCCGAACAGCAGCACGAACTCCGGCTTCCGCGTCCAATTCGTGTAGGCGTAGTACAGGTAGTCCCGGATCGCCGCGATGTCCGCGATCCCGCCGCCGAACTCGTTGTAGATCTGGCTGACATCCGTGACGATCGTCTTGAGGTTCCCGTGCGCCGGATCCTGGCGCCAGGCCGCGAGGCGGTCCGCCGCCGACCGGAACTCCGAACTCGTGATGATAATGTAGTCGGCGCCGTCCGCGTAGCCGTGCAGGTCCTGATTGGCCGCCGGTTGAATCCCCGCCGGCTGTTTCCAGGACGCCGGCCCCGCCGCCACGAACTCCTGCACCGCCCCGGCAGTCGAAGGCGCGCGGAAGGCATACGTGCCGTAGACGCCGCCGATGACTTTTACATCCGACGGCGCGGTCACATCGAAAATCGTCGGCTGTTCGGTGAACTGCTGCAGCTGGTATTCGACCACGGCATTTCTGTCCGGGCCCCAGAAGTGAAGATAGTTTCCCACGGCAAAGAAGAACCGTGGATAGTCCCACTCCACCCAGTCGATGTACCCCTGCGACCCGGCTCCCGCCAGGTTGAACGAGAACACGAGGCGGCTCGTATTCGAAGCGAGCGTCGAAGAACCGGAGGTACTGAACGTCTTCGCGTAGGCATACGTATACGAGGAAGGGATGAACCCGGAAACGACGAACCTGCCGAGATTCGTTGTTGACTCCGTGACATCGAAGCTTGCGCCGCCCTGCGGCGGGTAGGCAAGGAGCGTGAACCGGTAGTTGATCACGTCGCCCGGCACGAGTCCTGGCATCGCTTCGACGTACGTGAAGGTCGGGTTCTTGTCGTCCAGGATATGGGCGTACCAGACCTTGCCGGAGAGAACCGGCTCCACCGGGTTGAGCAGCTTGACGTTCTCTTCTTCCACGGCGATCTCGTCGCGGAACCGGTCCGGCGTGTAGGTGGCGGGATCCGTGTCCGACTGTTCGCTCGCCATCCGTTTGCCCGGCGACCCGCCGTAGGTCAGCCAGTAGTAGTTCGTTTCCGAGTAGTGGTTGATGTAGTGGTGCATCGTCTTGCCGACCGGATCGTATGTCCATCCCCGCACCGACTTGCCGTAGAACAGGATGTAGTCCCCCGTATCGAATTTGCCGTCGGATTCGCCCTGCACCGTGATCGCATTTTCCACCAGGTCCGAGGGGCGCGGCTGGGTGATGTCCTCGGAGAGTTCCTGTCCCCCGTTGCCGTAGATCTTGATCGTCCGCGGATCGAGCGACGCCACATCGACGCCCGCCGCTGTCAGGTACGCCGCATCGAGCTTATAGACGCCGTCCGAGGTCACCGCGATCCGGAACCACTTCCCCGCGCTGAGCACGCTCGAACGCAGGGCCGCCGTCCGCGCCAGGCGCACCGCCGGCGCGAGCAGCGCGCCGTTCAAGAGCCCGGGTCCCACGAGCTGCCCGTCCTGGCTGGTCGTGGCAGCTGTCGCCGCGGCGCCATAGGTCACCTCGACGACGATCCGACTGTAGCGACGCACGGTCCGCGTTGCAGGATTGAACTGCACCGGGGAAACGGTGAGTGTGCTGATGAGAAGACTCCGCACACGAGTCGGTCGGGCAAGCGAAGCGACCGGGTCAGGAAGAAACCGGGACCCTGCATAGGCCTCGGCATCGAGATGATAGGTCGTCTTCTCGACCATGCCATCGGCGAAGCTCATGTCCGGCACGGGTGCCAGTAGCGTGGACGGGATGTCCTGATAGTCGGAAGAGAGGACCACGATGGAGCACCCTTCCGCTGAAGGCACACTGACGGCAAATTTCCGGCAGCGTAAATCCGGGAGGCCTGCAGCGCGATGGGGTTCAACGGGGGAGGAGCGGGCAAAATCGATGACGGTGTATAGTTGCCCGTCAATGGACAGTGTCCGGGGCGCCAGATATTCCGGTCGGTATTCGAAAACAAACGAACGGGAATCGGCGCGTATGACGTGCACGCTGTTTTCGGAAAGACCATCGGAAACGCCGGCGGGAAGATCTGCGGGGGCGACAGAGGCGAATGCGACGCCGAGAATTGCGAAACGCGACTTCATTGAGGGGGCCATATCGTCTCACCGATAGTATGAAAACGCCGAACGTCATTCTCAGCATAACGTTCGGCGGCCCTCTCAGGGAGTCACCAACAGAAGAAATCGGCCGAACGGATTTTACGCTGAGCGCATCGGATCCGATGAGCGTGCAGGAAACAACAAAAGCATCAGCGAAAATCTATAGCCGGTCGGACGCTGGTTTGTTCTCCGTGTCGAGTTATTACACTACCGGTGAAATTAGCAAGCGGAAACGAGAGAAGCAAGGAGAGAAAACTTCCATTGCCTCGGACATTGCACAACAAACAAGGCCTCACTCCGTCGGTTTGACACACTCTGCGAAAAGATCGATTCCGAGTTCTTCGTAGGTGATTTTTGTGCACGGTGAGCCGAATGGGGACGCGAGGAATAGCCGGTGCATATCCTCTTCGGTTCGATGGATGAGGTTCCATTCGAGGACGTGATCCATGAATTCCTTCGCCGGATTAGCGGGGTGAAAATTCCCGAGGATGACTCTCCCGCCGGGGTTGAGATGGTCGTAGGCGAACCGCAAGAGCTTTCCGACCAGTTTGTCATTGAGATAGTCGATCAACCCGGTGCTATAGATGAGGTCCTGCGAAGGGATCGGGACTTTCCCCCGTCCGAGAAAGAGGGCAATCAGGTTTTCGTTGACGAGATCGATCTGCGCCTCCAAGTTGTACTCTTTTCGGAGCTCCTCGACGTATGCCAGGGCCTGCAGATCGATATCCAGAAGGGTGACTTTGAGCTTCGTCTTATCAGGCAGGGCCGCGAACGCGTCGAAGACTTCGGTGGCGGGACCGCTCGCCAGGCACATCACGTGGGCGGGATCGGGCATCCGGAGTGCGGTGCGGACGAGTTCCTCTGCGAGCATTTTTCGACGGTTGCGTACCGCAATCGATGGGGGCATTTCGAGGAACATCCGATCAATGAGGGGGCCGAGCCTGCTTGCACCGGAAGGAGCATTACTGTAGATGCCATGAATCGCGAGGTAGTCTCCCGCATAACCCCGGGGTTTCGAGTAGAAGCGCTCCGCGGTGGCTGTGGTCAGAAGATACGGAAGCATATCATTCTGGAGCCTTGTACCGAGATGTGCCTTCTCACTTTCCGTCAAGGCGGAATCGCCCCCGAGCGTACGGTGTAAAGCATGCATCATGCCGATCGCCTGCTCCAGGAAGATTTTCTTGGACTCCTCGGATACGTCTCCCTTCTTGATCGATTCCTTGTCGAGGCGGACAATCAGCGACTTGAAGCGATCGATTTCTTCGAGGGTCGCACGGACGAGTCCAACAGCGTCGGCGGTCGGTGCCTCATTGTGAAGAGCCGAAAGATACTTCGATGAAAGTCGATGGTACTTTCCTGCGAGGGATGTGATCACGGCTTTGTAGAGATCCGCGGCGTACGCGTGATCGTATTCAAGTTTCGGCCACAACAGCGCCCTCGGAATTTCGAGGACGCGGGATGGTTCGGCGGCGTGGACGGTGGTAAGCCCGATCTCGTTCGTAAAGAACGAGAGCTCCCCGATCGTGTTCCCGGGCGCGATTCGCTCGATCTGGTGATCGGTCCTCCCATTGGTCGAATGAAAGAGGCCGTCGATTACAATGAAGAGGGAATGACATTGTTCTCCCCGTTGAACAAGGGCCTCACCTTCCGGGACCAACCGGTCCTTCCCTTTCTGTACCAGCCACTGGAGTACATATTCGGGAAGCCCTTGAAGCAGGTCCTGCATGAATGCCTCCTGAATGAATCGTATGGCTCTGTTAACACCGCCGATTTGCCGGCGGTTCATTTGTTTGCTGGATTTGAAGGGCACGTTTCGGCTTTCTTGGTCAAAAACCATAGCAAATTATTAGATTTTACTTGATTATTTCCTCCCGCCATCATATACTCGAAGGCTTCTCGTACGCATTGTGTCGTCGACATGCGCGTTCCCAACCGTCCCGCCGTGGAGGGAGATCGAGGGACGAGCGTGTCGAGAATATTCGCCCCATTATTCCCAACACAATCATTGGAAGGTCCTATGCGCCACAAGACACTCTTCGTCGCCCTGCTTATCGCAAGCTCGGCGATTGCGTTTGCGCAGGATACCCCTGCAGAGCAGACTCCGAAAACAAAGACGCCGGTGATCAATCAGCGGCAGAGAAACCAGAGGGCGAGAATTCGCCAGGGGGTGAAGAGCGGCGAGTTGACAAAGCGCGAGGCCGCGAAACTGCACAGCGATGAAAAAGCGATCCGCTCAGAGAAACAGATGGCGAAAGCCGACGGGAAAGTCACTCCGAAAGAGCGGGCAAAGATCAGGCACGACCAGAACAAAGTCAGCAGAGAGATCTACCGGAAGAAGCACAACGACAAGACCCAATGAACCAGCCAAGTGCGGTTCTTGCGAATGTCTAGTCCACCCACGAGACGGCAAACGGGAAAGTCACGCCGACGGCGCAACTTCTCCCGCTTCCGCCTCGTGTTGACCGCTGTCCTCGGCGGAACGGCAGATGCATGCAAGGGCAATGAATCATGTCGCGATCGTTAGTCCCGGCTATTATATTGTGCCTCCTGGTTCATCCGGCCCTCCTGGCCTCCGGTAAGCCCCAGTCCTCCGGGCAAACCACGTCCACCCCTTCGACGCAAATTCTCTACATCGCCGGCACATCCTCTAAGGTCTGCCAGCTCACAGGAGAGATCGACAAAGAGTATGGCGTCCCGACCGTGAGCCAGACGGAATCACGTTATGGCTTCATCAGGACGGACAATGGATATTCGTTCGAGTACGAAGGGAGAACCTACTTCCTGTTCGGCGATTCGGCCCCGACTGCGACCTTCGATGGACATCCGAACGGGCAAACCGATCCGCCGCGCACTTCCGACGACAACGATGCTATCGCCTTTGTTCCCGACACGGTAGCGGGTCCGTTCCTGAAGCTCGATTTTGTCACCGATTCCATCGGGGCATACAAGAATCCGGTTGTGTTCAATGCTGCCGGTCAACCTGCCATAACGCTGCGAACCAATGAGACGCCTGTGTCCGGTATCAGCGATGCGGGAAGGATGTTCGTGATCTTTGGGACCGACAACTTTCTCAGCAATCCGCCCAGTGGAACGAGCTCCCCCAACGGCGGAGCGACCCGCACGGTCGTGGCGGTGTCAGACGACAGTGCCAGGACGTTTCATTACCTCTACAACTTCTCGACGGCCCCCGGTGCAAAGTTCATCTTCTGTGCTATCGCCAGTGGAGGCGATGGCTATTTGTATTTCTGGGGTGCAGAAGGCGACACGATGTACCGCAAGAGCCCGCTCTTCCTGGCGAGAAAACCGGTGGGGAAAATGGCGGACTCCACGGCGATCGAGTATCTCTCCGCCGTGGAACCCGATGGAGCCCCCGACTTCATGCGCGGGGAGAAGAATGCAACGCCCGTGTTTCATGATTCCTTGCCGGACCCGTCGGGAACGATGACCGTGGCAGACGACGTCGGGGAAGTCGGCGTTGAATGGAACCCGTATGTGCGATCGTGGATCATGCTCTATAATAGCGCGAACAACACGCCCGCAAACCCCCGCGGCATCTATATGCGCTCTGCGCCACACCCCTGGGGACCGTGGAGCGCGCCCCAGACGGTCTTTAATGCGACGAGGGACAGTGGCTTCTGCTATTTCATACACCGCGCCGTAAACGCGACGCATCCGGCATGCGACAGCCTCAGTGGCCAAGACCGGCTTGCCGATGGAGGCGGAGACTATTCTCCCTACTTTATCTCCCGCCTCACGACCGGCGACAGCCTCCTGGGCACGTCGACGGTCTTCTTTGTGATGTCAACGTGGAACCCTTACGAAATCGTCATCATGAGAGCATCGATCCAGGCCGTGGTGACAACGGGTCTGCCGGAGCCGCTGTCCTCGAGCATACCTCGGTTCGAATTGGAGCAGAATTTCCCGAACCCGTTCAATCCGACAACAGTGATCAGCGGGCAGTGGACAGTCGACAGTAAGGTACGGCTGATCGTGTACGATTTGCTCGGTCGTGAAGTGGCGGTGCTTGCAGACGGCCGATACCTTGCGGGAAGACACAGCTTCACGTTTGACGGGACCGGTTTGGCAAGCGGGGTATATTTCTATCGACTTGAGACAGGTGGGTATTCGGCGACGAAAACGATGCTGATGATCAGGTGACCTTCTCTCAACTCCCTGTGCTTCGGTGAAGGCGAGGATTTCTCCTTCCTCTGACGTATATTGCGCTATCCTGTACACGAGCACCGACCTTCTTTTCACCAATCAGCTCAAGAGGTATGCCCATTCTCCGAAGAATGCAACGCGCCATCGCGCCCATTTTCGTGTTCCTGTTGTTCCTCGTGCTCGCCCTTCCGACACGAGCGCAACAGCGTGCCGAACGACTGCCGTACTACGGCGCTCTGGAAGAAGCACCACTTGCCTCCATTTCCCCGGATGGCTGGCTTCGCCAATACCTGGTCCGCCAACGCGATGGCCTGACCGGGCATCTCGAAGATGCGGGATATCCGTTCAACACCGCGGGTTGGGACGGCACCACGATGGAGAAATTCGGATGGACCGCATACGAACAATATGCCTACTGGGTCGACGGAATGATGCGCACCGGGGAACTTCTCCGGGATACGTTCCTGGTTGCGAAAGCATCCCGGCAGGTGGATTATGTTCTCGATCATGCCGACCCTGACGGCTATCTTGGTCCGAAATTTCTCAAGCCGCACTCCGCCTTGAGCCGGTGGCCCCACGTCGTTTTCTTTCGCGCCATGATGGCACGATACGAAGCGACACGAGAATCTCGCATCGTCGATGCGCTCCGCCGCAATTATCTTTCAAAAACAGATCCGTATACTTCGCATCGAAACGTTGTGAATGTTGAAATCATGCTGTGGACATATGCGCAGACGCACGATCCGGCACTGCTCACGATGGCAGAAGAAAGTTATGCGGGGTATAACCGGGTGTCCTCCGAAGTGACGACCCTGGACCGCATGCGGTCCGACGATCGGATGGACGGTTTCCATGGCGTGACGTTCAATGAAACGGCGAAACTGGCGGCGGTCCTCTACCTTTACACGGGGAAGCCCGAGTACCTTTCCGCTGTCGAACACGCGTACCAGAAAGTGGATCGGTACTATATGCTGCTCGATGGCGTTCTGAGCTCAACAGAAGGGATGCGCGGCATCGACCCCCTCGAAAGCCACGAGACATGCGATATCGCCGACTACACGTGGGCGCTTGGCTACCTTCTTATGGCAACGGGAAAATCGGAATACGCCGACAAGATCGAACGCGCCTGTTTCAATGCGGCCCCCGGGGCGATCACAAAGGATTTCAAAGCGCTGCAGTATTTCTCCTGTCCAAATCAGGTAGTCGCCGATCGCACCTCCAATCACAACGAATTCTCCCATGGGTCTGCCTGGATGTCATACAGGCCGAATCCAGGAACGGAATGCTGCGCGGGCAACGTTCACCGAATCATGCCGAACTTCGTTTCGCGCATGTGGATGCTGGACAGTACCGGTGCCCCGGTGGCGACGTTTTACGGTCCATCCCAATTCACTTTTGGGACCGGGGGCGACAGCGTCTCGATCGTCGAGGAGACATCGTACCCGTTTGACGATGAAATCCGGTTCACGGTGCATGCCCGGAAAGAAGAGCGGTTTCCGCTTATCGTCCGTATTCCGGCCTGGTGCGCCACTCCCCAAATCGTTGTCCGACAGGGGATCGCCGTTGATTCACTCCGGCCGGCGTCGGGGCAATATCATCGGGTGGAGAGGACATTCCGGAACGGCGATGTTGTGACCGTGAAGTTGCCGATGTCCATTCGCGCATCATCCTGGCCCGAAGGCGGGGTGGCGCTCGAACGGGGCCCTCTCGTTTTCGCTCTTGCGATCCCGCACACGCAGCAGGTTGATTCGCTCGATCGACGGAGCACTGCTGACTTCCCCGCATGGAATATGGAACCCGAAGGCCATTGGAATTATGCACTCTCGATTGCCGACAGCAATCTCGATCGCTCGATTCAGGTCGTAACGAAGAGGAATGCCGGATTTCCGTGGGAGGAAAAAAACGCGCCTGTCGCCCTCCGGGTGCCCGCGCGTCTCGTGAATCAATGGACACTCGATTCGAACCCGCAATCGCCGGGTGGAAGGTTTACCCCGCACCTTCCTCGCCGATCCACATTGCGGGAGCGACTCTCAGCGGCAATCGACACGATCACGCTCGTACCCTATGGTTGTACGGAACTCCGGTTGAGCATCTTTCCGCTCGACGGCAACTATGAAGCTGTCACGGGTCGACTGCCGGAGGCGGAGTGCTCGACGAATGAGCCCTTTGGCGAGGACTCGCTGCGAATCCGATTCCACCGCGAATCGGGAGCATCCATCATCCGTTACACTCTCGACGGATCGGACCCCACCGACGAGTCGCCCGTCTATCATGGTTCATTGCTGCTCACGCACTCTGCGACAGTGAAATCGGGGGCCTTTTCCCGCGGGGCGACGCCGAGCTTCGTCTCCACCTCCTCACTCATGGTTCTCCACCGTCTTCCCTCCCTTCGAAACCGCCCGGCGTCAAACGGACTCTCGTACTCCTACTACGAAGGATCATGGGACGCGTTGCCGGTGTTCTCGTCGCTGAAACCGGTAACGAACGGGGTGGCTGGCACCTGGGACCTGAAGGCGTTCAAACACCGGGACGAGAATTGGGGTGTGGTTTTTGACGGCTACCTCAACGCGCCGCACGAGGGGTATTACAGGTTTTACGTGACCTCCGACGACGGGAGCAGGTTGCTCATCGACGGCACCGAAATTCTGGACAACGATGGATCGCACTCGGCAAGGGAGAAAAGCGGGTACGCGCTCCTGGATTCAGGATGCCATCGGGTCCAGCTCCTCTTTTTCCAGGGCACGGGGGGAATGGCGCTTTCCGTCGAAGTTTCCCCGCCGGGAATGCAGCGGCAACCGGTCCCGGCTTCCTGGCTACAGCACGACTGATCCCAACCATGGTGCGAGAACTTTCGAGGGAGAGCGTGCGGCTAAAAATTTTTGGGCGCTCGTTCTCGTCGCAGCACTGGTGACACCGAGTCTCGCCCGGACCCACAGCTCACACACGGAGGCTTCGACGGAGATTCTCCGTGCCCTGGAGATCGAGCGGGCCCTCCAGCAGGCCGTGGATATTTCTCTCGCGGCCCACGAAGATCTCCGTCGGAGACTTCACCGAACCCGAGCTCCGGGAGATGGTCGCATTCTGCAGGACCGACGTCGGACGGAAAGCCGCGGCAAAACTCCCCATCCTCATGAAACGGGGCGCTGACCTCGATCTGGGCGCCGTCAACGAGCATCTCTCTGAGTATTCAGAATCGATTCGTTAGGTGAATTTTTTCATCGACTGCAGTGTTATGACACTGTGAACAAGAATCATCGCGCGAAAAATGCCGTGGCGAAATCCTCAAAGCATGAGAGTGCAACCCTTCCCATCAAACGTTTCAGGGACCAGAACGAATGGACCCGTTGGCTCGGTGCCAACCACCGCTCGTCAAAAGGCGTATGGGTGTCGATCGCGAAGAATGCGTCTGGTGCGGCGTCCGTGAGCTACCGCGAGGCGCTCGAGGCCGCCCTCTGCTACGGGTGGATCGATGGACAGAAGCAGAAGTGTGACGATTCGTGGTGGCTGCAGAAATTTACGCCGAGAGGAAAGCGCAGCATCTGGTCAAAAATCAATCGCGGGAAAGCTGAATTGTTGATGAAGAACGGCCGGATGCGGGCTCCCGGTTTGAAGGCCGTTGACGCAGCCAGGAAGGACGGTCGGTGGGATTCGGCGTATGCATCACAAAAGACCGTTGTCGTGCCCCGGGACCTCGAAGCGGCGTTACGGAAGAGTCCGAAAGCGAAATCGTTTTTCACCACGCTGAATAGCGTGAACCGGTACGCCATCCTGTTTCGAATTCAGACCGCGAAAAAACCAGAGACGCGGGAGCGCCGGATCAGTAAGTTCATTGCCATGCTCGAAAGGAACGAACTGATCCACACGTGACCTCACGGTTGCCTCACAAGACCAGAACGGTATGATTGCCTGCCTCAGTCTCCTTTTTCTCCTTCAGTCCCCAACTGTCACGTTCGCCTGGCTTTCTGATACGCACGTCGGATCGGTCACAGGAGAGGAGGACCTCCGCGCTTCCGTTCGCGACATCAACGCGAATCCGGCGCTGCAGTTTGTGATTGTCTCGGGTGATGTGACGGAATTCGGGTCCGATGAACAGCTCAGGACGGCGAAGCGACTGCTCGACAGCATTCACATTCCCGTGCACATCATCCCGGGCAACCACGACACCAAGTGGTCGGAATCCGGCTGCATGACGTTCCCGCGTCTCTGGGGGAGCGATCGGTTTGTCTTCGATGCCGGTCCGTTCCGGTTCATCGGTATGCATGAGGGCCCGCGGCTCAGGATGGCAGACGGGCATTTTGCCCCGGAGGATTTGCGGTGGCTCGATTCCGTTCTCGCGGCGATGCCGGCAGCCCACAAACCGCTGATCTTCGTGACACATTATCCCCTCGATTCAAGCATCACGAACTGGTTCGCGGTAACGACTCGTCTCAAACGATACAATACGAAAATGGCCCTTGTGGGACATGGTCATGCCAACGTGATTGAGGACTTTGAAGGGATCCCCGGTCTGATGGGGCGATCGAATCTCCGGGCAGGACACCCGTCCGCGGGGTTCACGGTCATGAGCATCTCGGGGGACTCCGTTGTTGCGGAGGAACACAACGACGGCATTGGACCGGACCGGGTGTGGTATCGCGGAAAGATCCGGCCGGATATTCCTTACGACACCAGCCTGGCATATCCCCGGCCCGACTTTTCCGTGAACGCACGCTATCCCCGGGTCTCAACCCGCTGGCATTGGACCGGCCCGTCCACTATTGTTGCCCCTCCCGGCGAAGGGGATTCTTCGATCATCGTTGGAGACGCTTCGGGAGCAGTGACCGCGCTGAATATTCGGACTGGTCTCCCCCTCTGGTCATATCATTCGCGTGGTCCCGTCTGCGACCGACCCCTGGTCGTGGATCATCGTGTGGTATTCGGATCTGCCGATGGGGGCGTCTATTGTCTGAGCATCAGCACTGGGAGATTCCTCTGGAGGACGCCAACGCGCGCCGCCGTCCTCGGCGTTCCAGCGGCGTACCATGATACCATCGTTATCGGCGGAAGCGACAGAGTCTTTCGGGCGCTGAATCTCTCGGATGGATCCGTCCTGTGGACATCCGACAGCTTGCACGGATTTGTGGAGACCCGGCCGCTCGTTGCCGATGGCCGTGTCGTGTTCGGTGCCTGGGACGAAAAACTCCACGCACTGGATGCTCGGACCGGCCGTACCCTGTGGGTTTGGGAGGGTGGACGACCGGGAATTCTGTATTCGCCGGCCGCCTGTTGGCCGGTGGAATCGAGAGGGAAGGTCTTCATCGTGGCACCGGACCGCGTGATGACCGCAATCGACGCGTCGACGGGGAGGACTCTTTGGCGCAGCGCACGGTTCCAGGTGCGGGAATCGATCGGCCGATCGCTGGACGGCTCCCGGATCTACGTTCGAACGATGCGCGATTCGATTGTTGCAATCGACGCGAACGCCGATACCTGTCGCTCCGTCTGGGTCACGAATTGCGGTTTTGGTTACGACATCAATTCGGCCATGCTCGTCGAACGGGACGGGACGGTCTACTATGGGACGAAGAACGGACTCGTCCTTGCGTTGCGCGGCGATTCCGGGAAAATCCTCTGGCGGCATCGCGCGGGAATCAGCGCGATCAACACGATCTGCCCATTGAGCAGCACGGATTGTGTCCTGACGGATTTCGATGGGAACGTGGAATATCTTTCCACTGAAGACACATGGAAAACGACAAAGTGAGTACTCCGGATACCCTACGCCCTGATGCATCCGCAATGGTGTATGACATCGTTATCGTCGGTTCGGGCCCGTCGGGTCTGGCCTGCGGCATCGAAGCACAGCGGGCTGGACTCTCTGCTGTAATCCTCGAGCAGGGGAGTGTTGCAGACGCGATCAGGCGGTTCCCGACAAACCTCGTTTGGTTTTCCACTCCCGAGCTCCTGGAAATCGGGAATGTTCCGATGATTATTCCGACGGTACGACCGACGCGCATCGACACGATCGGCTATTACCAGCGGGTATCGGCGCTCTTCGGGTTGAATGTGAAGACGTTTGACGCGGTAGCCGCGATTCGACCCATCGACGACTTGTTTGTGGTGGAAACCAGGAAGGGTAGGAAGTACACCGGCCGGACGGTGATCGTTGCAACAGGCTATTTTGATCACCCCAACACGCTGGGCGTGGAAGGGGAAGAGCTTCCCCATGTTCTGAAATATTTCGACGAACCTCAGAAATACTTCGGAAGCAATGTGGTCGTTGTCGGCGGGAGGAACTCCGCAGTTGAAACCGCGCTGGACCTCTACAGACACGGAGGCAACGTGACACTGGTCCATCGCGGTTCGAAACTGAGCGACGGGGTGAAATACTGGATCCTCCCGGACATCGAGAATCGCATCAAGGCGGGTCAAATTCGTGCCTTGTTTAACACGACGGTTGCAAGGATCACGCCGGAAGATGTCATCGTGCTTCGAGAGGGGATTCAGGAAGCCCTTACGGCGGCGTTTGTGTTTGTGCTCATAGGATTCCATCCGGACACCGAAGGTCTTGTCAACTACGGAATCCGTGTCCACTCTGACACGCTCGCGCCGGAAATCGATGAGTCGACGTATGAAACCAACGTGCCGGGTCTCTTCGTTGCCGGCTCCGCAGTCGCCGGGAAGAACAACAACAAGATCTTCGTCGAAAATGGGAGGTTACACGCATTTTCCATTATCCCTGCCATATTAAAGAGGATCAAGGGGTGATCGGAAGCGACACTTGACATAATATTGATCTTCCGCCGGTCTTTTCGTACATTGTAAACTGACCTGATTTCCGAGAACGCACTTTTTGGCCTGAAAGGGTTCGAATGAACGAAGGCAAGATTGTCCAGATCATCGGTCCGGTAATCGACATTGATTTCACCGGCGGCGCCCTCCCGTCCATCTTGAATGCAGTGAGGATCCCCCTGGAATCCGCCGGCGGGCAAAAGGGCGACCTCATCGTCGAGGTTCAGCAGCACCTGGGAGATAATCGGGTTCGGACGGTGGCGATGGATTCGACGGACGGGTTGTTCCGCGGGATGGCATGCTACGATACGGGGAGTGCGATCACTGTCCCGGTCGGTCCGGCAACGCTCGGCCGTTTGATCAGCGTCACAGGACAGGGGATCGACGGGCTCGGCCCGATTTCGACCGACAAAACATTGCCGATTCACAGGCCGGCGCCGAGATTCGAAGACCTCTCCACCAAGAAGGAGCTCTTCGAGACCGGCATCAAAGTCATTGATCTGCTTGAACCGTATTCCAAGGGTGGAAAGACGGGCCTCTTCGGGGGTGCCGGCGTGGGCAAAACGGTGGTCATCATGGAGCTCATCCACAATATCGCAAAACAGCACGGCGGTATTTCCGTGTTTGGCGGTGTCGGAGAGCGAACCCGCGAGGGGAACGACCTGTGGCTCGATATGAAGCAATCCGGCGTCCTCACCAAGACCGCATTGGTCTTCGGGCAGATGAATGAGCCTCCCGGCGCGCGTCAACGGGTCGGCCTTACCGCGCTGACCATGGCGGAGTACTTCCGCGATGAAGAGGGGAAAGATGTCCTCTTGTTCATCGACAATATCTTCCGGTTTGTCCAGGCAGGATCCGAAGTGTCGGCGCTCCTTGGACGGATGCCTTCGGCCGTCGGGTATCAACCGACGTTGGGAAGTGAGATGGGGGAATTGCAGGAGCGGATCACGTCCACGAAAAAGGGGTCGATTACCTCCGTCCAGGCGATTTACGTACCGGCCGACGATCTTACGGATCCTGCGCCGGCGACGACGTTCTCTCACCTTGACGCGACGACTGTGCTCAGCAGGCAGATCGTGGAGCGGGGGATCTATCCGGCAGTCGATCCGCTCGATTCCACGTCGCGGATTCTTGAACCGAGCATCGTTGGGAACGACCACTACGATACCGCCAAGAAAGTGAAAGAGATTCTGCAAACGTACAAGGATCTTCAGGACATCATCAATATTCTCGGCATGGACGAATTGTCGGACGACGACAAACTGACCGTGGCGCGGGCCCGGAAGATCGAGAAGTTTCTCTCGCAGCCGTTCCACGTGGCGGAACAGTTTACCGGCTACCAGGGAAAGTACGTGAAGCTTGAAGACACCGTGCGGAGCTTCAAGGGGATTGTTGAGGGAGAGTACGATCGTCTCCCCGAGGCGGCCTTCTTCATGGTCGGCTCGATCGAAGACGTGGTCGAGAAGGCGAAGCAGTTACAGGCCGCGTAATTCCGGAGCACTGCCTGATGTACGACAAAGCGTTCCAACTCGAAATCGTCGCACCTGACAAGGTCGTGTTCAGGGGAAGCGCGACAAGCGTGACAGCCCCGGGAGCACTCGGGTCTTTCCAGGTGCTGTTCAATCATGCCCCGCTGCTCTCGCAGTTGATGCCGGGACCGCTGACCGTGCGTGGCCTCTCCGGTGAAGCAACAGTGTATTCTGTCAGTGGAGGTTTTGCCGAGGTCCGTGACAATCACGTCGTGATCCTCGCCGACAGCGCAGAGCGGGCAGACGAAATCAACATTGAGCGGGCAGAGACTGCCCGGGACGTCGCCGACGACACACTGCGGGCGCGCGCTCCCGGGGAGGACCTCGAGGAGGCGCAGGCGGCATATGCAAGAGCCGTTGCCCGACTAAAAATCGCACGAAAACAGAAGCAATGACGGAACGCCGGAGCCTTGCCCGAAGGGACAAGGCTCTGCAGTTCTCGGGAAGACACCATCATGGCGCGAGTGTTTGCAGTAATCATGGCCGGCGGGATCGGGACCAGGTTCTGGCCGCGGAGCCGCGAAAAGTATCCGAAGCATCTCCTGGAGATCATCGGGAAAGGGACGATGCTTCAGAATACGGTGAAGCGGCTGGAAGACATCGTCCACAGCGGGGACATCTTTGTCGTCACCAACAAGCTCCAACGGGCGCAGGTGATCAAGCAGCTGCCCCAGGTCCCGGAAAACAACGTGATCGTCGAGCCGGTCGGACGGAACACTGCGCCGTGCATCGCCCTGGCGGCATTCCACGTCCGGAAATGCGATCCCGACGCAGTCATGATCGTTCTTCCCGCAGACCACCTTGTTCAGGACGAGAAGGAGTTCAACCGCATCGTCCGCCTCGCGGTCAACGTCGCCGATGAGTCGGGAAGCCTTCTCACGATCGGCATCAAACCGACGCACCCCGAAACCGGGTACGGGTACATCCAGGTGGAAAGCGACGAGAAGTCGGATCCGCGCTATCGATCCCTCGGCGTCTACCGCGTGCAGGCGTTTGCAGAAAAGCCGAACCTTCAGACCGCGGAACGCTTTCTTGCAAGCGGCGATTTCCTGTGGAACAGCGGGATGTTTGTCTGGCGGAACGACAGCATTCTGAAGGAACTTGAGCGGTGTCTGCCGGATCAATATCTGGAACTGAAGAGGATCGACGATGCAATCGGCACCCCGCAATACCAGCAGACGCTCGAGTTGACGTACGGGATGATCCGGGGGATCTCGATCGACTATGGCGTCATGGAAAAGGCGGAGACTGTGTTTGTGATCCCGGCGTCCTTCGGATGGAACGATCTGGGGTCGTGGGATGAAGTTGCCCGCATCTCGGGGAAGGACGACAGCGGGAATACGATCACCGGCAGGGTGGTCCAGAAGGACACGCGCAATTCGTACATCTATTCCCCCGGGAAAGTCGTCGCGACGATCGGCGTCGAAGACCTCATTATTGTCAACACCGATGACGCCCTGCTGGTCTGTCGGAAAGGGCGTTCACAGGAAGTGAAGGAGATTTCGGATTATCTCAAGCGCAAACAGATGAACGAATACCTGTAATGCCCGGTCATCTCCTCAAAACGCTTCTGTTCGTCGGTGCGATGATGCTGGCGGGGTGTGTGGGGAGTTATCCGCGGTTCAGGAGTGCGGCGGGCACGAGCGCTGCCGTCGTCCGCACCGGAAGCGTCATGGAAGGGATCGCCTCGTACTATGCGGACGATTTCCACGGGCGCAAGACTGCCAGTGGCGAAACGTACGACATGCATGCGATGACCGCTGCGCACAGGACGCTTCCGTTCAATACCTGGCTGAAGGTCACCAACGAAGAGAACGGCAAATCGGTGACGGTCCGGGTGAATGATCGGGGGCCGTTTAAGGACGACAGAATTCTCGATCTTTCGCTGGCCGCGGCGGAGAAACTGGGGATCGTGCTCAACGGTACAGCACGGGTCACCCTCGAGGTCATCAAATGGGGAGAGTGAAGGTGGGTAGTGGTGGAGGGATGGCGAGACGATTGATAAACCCTGTTTTGGACTGATTGTTGGCTTCATCTTCCGCGTTCCACGGTTCTTCCCCTGGGGGAACAATCGTGATTGGGCGCACACATCATTCGCGGCGTTCTTTGTTCTATAGTTAGTTCGAAGAACTTGCTGCGACGTTCTTTGTCAACCATGGGCTTGCAGGGCAGCGAGCCCGCACGTTTCCAGAGTGCTGGACGTGCATCTTCAATCACTATACAGAGGATCCGCGATGATTCAACGAATCCCACTGGTAGTCCTTCTGGCCCTCGCGATGCTGATCGGATGTACACCGTCCAGTGAAAGCATCGCGCGACGCACCGCAACTGGCAGCGCTGATGCCGCGGGGAAAGACTCCACCGCGCTTGTCCGGCCTTCGATGGTCCCGGGCAAGCTTGACCCGGCCGAACGACGGATGATTCTGCGTTACGGTCCGACGATCAAGGACTGCGCGTCTGAATACGGATTTGACTGGCGCTTGATTCTTGCGATTGTCAAGCAGGAGTCGCGCTTCAACGCCGATGCAGAAAGCCACCGTGGAGCGACCGGGTTCATGCAGGTCATGCCGGTCACACGTCAAGAGGTCGTTGACGATCTCGACATGCAGGATGGAGCGCATCCTTCCGTGAATATTCGGATCGGCGTCTTCTATCTGCGAAAGCTCTACGGCATGTTCGGTGGTGCGAGTGAGCCGGATCGCCTGAAACTGGCGCTTGCTTCCTATAATGGCGGGTTGGGGCGCGTCTACGATGCGCAAGAGATTGCAGCGTATCTCGGGTACAATCCGGAACATTGGGAAGCAGTGAAGGACGCATTGCCACTTCTGTCAAGACGCTACGCGTCGCTCCATAGTCACATTTGGCCCGACGACCGGCCGCGCAACGGCTGGTTCGGCGGTGCGAAGGAGACGACAGCGTACGTGGACTCCGTGATGACGAACTACGAGGAGTATATGCGCGATATCAAGGAATGACGCAGGCGCGACCACTCGTCCGGAGTCACCAAAGCACAATATACGAACGCCCGATATGCAGACTAGCATATCGGGCGTTCGTAGTTTCTAAGAGTAGGACGTACGACGTAGGACGTATGAAGGAATCGGAGCGTCCGAACCTTCAGATCTGTGAACGCCGTGCCGAACGGAACAGTCGCTGTCTTTCTGCCTACTCCGTACGTCACACTGCATACTCAAGGCCACTCATGTCGCATTCTTCCTCCATCATACGTCCTACGTCATACTCATTGGACTATGGAAGGAGAATTGCGCACGCCACAACCGTTGTCCAGAGTCCGTCCTTGTGCCCTTCCGCCGACTGGGTGACGTTATACGTACGGACAATTTTGCCGCTCATCTTGTACTGCTTTTCCCGTTCGTCCCAGGCTGTATTCGGGTCGAATTCAACCCCCAGCGTGGTCGCGAGCATCGTGGCGGCAAGGTCTTCCGCATACTCTCCGGCCTTCTCATCCGTCTCCCCGTAGGGATGGTGTTCCGAGAGGTATCCATACTGCGCGGAGTCTGCAGGAGTAGCCACGCCGATCGAGGCGGCGATCAGGCGGTTCGGTTCGCACGTCGCGTTGCGCGCCATGACAGCGAAGGTGATCTGTCCCGGTTGGAGCGCCTTCAGTCCCTCTTCCGTGGTGATCCGCTTGCACCCCGGCGGGAAAATGCTCGACACCGTTACCAGGTTGCACTTCTCGATCTTTGCGTCACGAAGCGCAAGCTCAAAGGATTGGAGGTAGTCCTTGTGGCGGCCCACCCCTTTGGTGAAGAACAGTCTGCCAGGTACGTACAATTTCTCATCTCCGTGGGAAAGTAAGGGACAGTTAGGCTTTGGTGATGCGCGCGAATTTCCGTTTGCCCACCTTCACGATGACGCCCAGACCGACCTCCACCGCCGCGTTATAATCCGCGATACGGTGGCCGTCGACCGAGACGCCCCCCTGCTCGACGAGCCGTCGCGCCTCAGCGTTGCTCGTGGCAAGGTTTGTCGAAGTCAGCAAACGCAGGATGCCGACCGGGCCGCTTGCATCGATCCGGTATTCGGGCATCTCGTCGGGGACATCCTTCTTGACGAAAATACGATCGAATTCTTCCTCGGCGGCGGTCGCCGCATCCGCGCCGTGGTACATCGTCACGAGCGTCCGGGCCAGCAATCGCTTCGAATCCCTCGGGTTATGGGCCGTACTGTCGAGGTTCTTCTTCACCGCCGCGAGCTCCGCGGCAGTCGCATTTGTGGCAAGGACGAAGTATTGGTAAATCAACTGGTCCGGAATCGAGAGGGTCTTTCCGAAGATTTGTTGCGGCGGCTCGTCGAGGCCGATGTAATTGTCGAGCGACTTGCTCATTTTCTCGACGCCGTCTGTTCCGGGGAGGATGGGCATCGTGAGCGCCACTTGCGGATCGATGCCGTACTCGCGCTGGATATCCCGTCCGACCAGCAGGTTGAATTTCTGGTCCGTTCCGCCGAGCTCGATATCGGACCGGATGGCGACAGAATCCATCGCCTGGGCCAGCGGATACAACAACTCGTGAATGCTGATCGGCTCTCCGGCTTTATACCGCCGCTCGAAGTCGTCGCGTTCGAGCATGCGCGCCACCGTGTAGTGTGCACCGAGCTGGATGACGTCGGAAAATGTCATCTTCCCCAACCACTCGGAATTGTATTGCATCTGGATCTTGTGGGTCGAAAGAATTTTTGTCGCCTGTTCAAAATACGTCTGGCCGTTCCGGCGGGTTTCATCGAGGGTCAAGGGCGGACGGGTCTTGCTTCGTCCGGACGGGTCGCCGATCATGCCGGTGAAATCCCCCACGATGAGAACCGCCTGGTGTCCCAGGTCCTGAAACTGACGGAGTTTGCGAAGAACGACGGAATGACCGAGGTGCAGGTCGGGCCGGCTCGGGTCGCAGCCGAGTTTGACGGTCAATGGAGTATTGGTGGCGATGGAATGTTCGATTTTCCGGGCGAGATCCTCTTCCGGGATGATCTCGGCCACGCCGCGCTTGATGATGTCGAGCTGTTCGTTGAGAGGAGGGGTTGACGTCTTCATCTATCGTGCATATTGCCGGCGGATATCGCGCTCCACCTCGCGCCGCGCTATGTCTTCGCGCTTGTCGAATGCCCGCTTGCCTTTGCACACTCCGAGAAGGACCTTGGCGACGCGGTTCTTGAAATACACCTGAAGGGGAATCAACGTCACTCCTGGTTCGCTCGTTCTGCCGAACAGTTTGCGGATCTCCTTGCGATGCAGCAACAGTTTCCTCTCGCGGAGCGGGTCGAGGTTCGCATCGCTCCCGTGTTCGTAGGGGCTGACATGCATCCCCAGGAGCCACACCTCTCCGTTTTTCACCACCGCGTAGCCATCCGCAAGATTCACGTTCCCCATGCGGAAGGATTTTACCTCGGGCCCGGTGAGCGCGATCCCCGTTTCGAGAGACTCGATCACAAAATATTCGTGACGGGCCTTGCGATTCGTGGCGACGATCTTCTGATCCTGTGCGTCCGGAGCCTTCATTGTTTCAAAAAATCCCGGGAAAGTATACCGAAAAATGAAAGGAAAATCAATGAAGAGCAATCACAGGAGAAGAAAAAGGTTTCTTTGACTTTCAGAGCATTGGTTTCTATATTTATCATCTTCACGAGATTTTTCTCCTCCTCTGCTCCGTCCCTTCGGGCCCTGGGAGGCGATTCAGGGTCTTGGTTCACGAGACCACTATGGCTGATCATTCATACGACCTTGTCGTTCTTGGCGGTGGCCCGGGAGGCTACACAGCCGCAATCCGCGCCGCGCAACTCGGCATGCGCGTCGGTCTCGTCGAACGGGACCGCCTCGGAGGCATTTGCCTGAACTGGGGCTGCATTCCCACGAAAGCGCTTCTCAAAAACGCCGAGTTGATCGCTGCCCTCAGAAACGGCGACGAATGGGGAATCAAGGTCGAGGGGATGACCGTCGATTTTTCACGGGTGATCCAGCGCAGCCGCGCGGCAGCCGACCGCCTCTCCAAAGGGGTGGAATTCCTGATGAAGAAGAACAAGATTACCGTTCATCCGGGTTACGGGCGGCTGACCGGGAAGGGACGGATCGAGGTCAAGGCAAAAGACGTCCGCGACACCGAGGTGCACGCCGACCATATCCTGGTCGCGACCGGCGCAAGACCTCGATCGCTCCCCGGCGTCGCTATCGACCGGCAGCGCATTATTTCAAGCACGGAAGCGATGACACTTCCTGCGCTCCCGCAATCATTGATCGTGATCGGTGCAGGGGCCATCGGTATCGAGTTTGCCTATTTCTACCAGACTCTTGGGACGAAGGTCACCGTCGTTGAGATGCTCCCGTCGATCCTTCCAATCGAAGACCGGGAGATCACCAAGGAGCTTGAACGGATTTTCCGAAAACGAGGCATGGAGATCCTGACGGGGACCACTGTGCAGAAGGTTAAACCGGGGGAGAAGGACGTCGCGGTTACGGTCCAGACTCCCGAGGGGTCGAGGGAACTTCACGCCGATGTTGCGCTCGTGGCCATCGGGGTTCAGGGGAACGTCGAAAATCTCGGCCTGGAAGAGCTCGGGGTCGCGGTCGATCGCGATCGGATCAAAGTCGATCGCGACTACAAAACCAATGTCCCCGGGGTCTATGCCATCGGAGACGTCATCGGCCCGCCGTGGCTTGCGCACGTTGCGTCCGCCGAGGGAATCCATTGCGTCGAGGCCATCGCCGGGAAGAACCCGGACGCGATCGATTATTCGTCGATCCCGGGATGTACCTATTGCCAACCGCAGGTGGCCAGCGTCGGATTGACGGAAGAGAAGGCGAGAGAGCTTGGCAAAGAGATCAGGATCGGCAAGTTCCCCTTCCGCGCGCTCGGGAAGGCCATCGCCATCGGCGAAATCGACGGGATGGTGAAACTGATCTTCGACGCAAAGTACGGCGAGATCCTCGGCGGTCATATTCTGGGTGCTGAAGCGACGGAGCTGATCATGGAAGTGATGATCGCGAAGCGTCATGAGGCGACAGCCGGGAGCATTCTTCACAGCGTGCATGCCCATCCCACCATGAGTGAGGCGATCATGGAAGCCGCAGCGGCGGCATTGGGTGAAGCCATCAACATCTGACGACGGCCGCGCGAAGCGGCACTGTTCTTCCACATGATACTGCACTCGGATCGCGGACTCCTGCATGTCGTCCGGCTTGGGACGACTTCTTTCCGCCACTGCTGGGATCTCCAGCGGCGGCTGCTTGAACTGCGTTCCGTCGGCGCGATTCCCGATACCCTGCTCCTGACGGAACACGAACCCGTCTACACGATCGGGCGTACCGGCGATCCGCGCAATATGCTCGCCCCCGCTGAACACCTCCGGGCGCGACACATCGAATTCCTCCCGGTAGAACGCGGCGGCGACGTTACCTATCACGGCCCCGGCCAGCTTGTCGGTTATCCCATTCTGAACCTCCTGGAAACCCATCCCGATCTTCACTGGTACGTGAGAGCGCTCGAGGAAGTGGTCATTCGGCTTCTCAAACGGTACGACATTCGGGGAGCGCGCGACCCGGCATATACCGGCGTCTGGGTCGGGAATGAGAAGGTGTGTGCGATCGGCATCCACACCCGCGGCTGGGTGACCATGCACGGCTTTGCACTCAACGTCAACACGGATTTGTCGGCATTCGAGGCGATCGTTCCTTGCGGCATCAGCGGCAAGGGGGTCACCTCGATCGGGCGTCTCCTCGCCCGGCCGGTAGATCTTTCGGAAACGGAATCGATCTGCATCGAGGAGTTCGGTTCGGTCCTGCAATATTCGCCAAGGCTCATTCCCCGAGAGTCGCTCCCCGGAATTGCGCCGGGCAACGTCGAGCCCTCTTCTCTTACTCTGAAGGAATCAGGATGATGCAACACCTCACGTCAACGCCGAAGGGAAGGAGCGTCACGAAACAGGGGGGTGCCTCTGCGACTCCCGTCGAGGGGCTCTCAAAAGAGAATCTTCTCGACGTGTACCGCAACATCCTCACGGCGCGTTTTGTCGATTCGAAGATCCTGGCGCTGCTGAAACAGGGGAAAGTCTTCTTCCATATCGGCGGCTCGGGGCACGAGGCCGTGCAGACGGCGTTCGCCCTGGCGTTGAAGCCCGGCGCGGATTGGGCTTATCCCTACTATCGGGACATGGCGTTTTCGCTGCAGTTCGGATACTCCATCGACGATGTGATGCTGGAGGCACTCCACCGTGCCGGAGGCCCGAGTAGCGGCGGGTTTTCCATGCCGTTTCATTACGGTCATAAGCGATGGCGGATCGTTTCGCAGTCAAGCCCGACGGGCACCCAGTTTTTGCAGGCAGTCGGGACTGCTCTCGGAGCGAAGAAGGAGGGGAAGGATGAGGTGGTCTATGTTTCCTCGGGAGAAGGGGCGACAAGCGAAGGGGAATTCCATGAGGCGGTCAATTGGGCCTCACGGGAGAAGCTCCCGGTTGTGTTTCTGATACAGAACAACGGGTTTGCCATTTCCGTCCCCGTCTCGGATCAGACGGCGGGGGGATCGGTCTACGAGATGACATCCGGCTACCGTGGCCTCAACCGTTTCGCTGTGGACGGATGCGATTTTGCCGCAGCATATAATGTTGCGGTCGAGGCAATCCGCCGTGCGCGGAGCGGCGAGGGACCAAGCCTTGTCGAGGCGGATGTGGTGCGTCTCCTGCCGCACTCGTCATCCGATGATCAACGGAAATACCGCGACGCGAAGGATCTTGAAGAGGATCTTCGCCGCGATCCGGTCCCGTTGATGGAGCGGTATCTGCTCGACCGGGACATTCTCCGGTACGACGACATCGACGCGATCAAGCACGGGATCCAGGAAACGATCAACGCGGCGACCGATGCGGCCGAACGCGAGCCGATCACGAAGGTCGAAGGGCTTCTCGACAATGTCTACGGGACTCCCCTGGTCCCGAAACGTTCCTATGCGCCACCACAATCCACAGGCGGCTCGATCGTTCTGGTGGACGCGATTAACCATGCCCTTGCGGAAGAACTCGAGCGGAATCCGCAGATGTTGGTCTATGGAGAGGACGTTGGTGGGAAGAAGGGCGGCGTGTTCACAGCGACAAAGGGGTTGACTCAGAAATTTGGGGCAGATCGGGTGTTCAATTCGCCGCTCGCGGAAGCGAGCATTGTCGGGACGGCCATCGGGCTCGCCGTGCGCGGGACTTTCAAGCCGGTGGTGGAAATCCAGTTCGGCGATTACATCTGGCCGGCGTTCATGCAAATCCGCGACGAACTGGCGATGATGCGGTTCCGTTCGAACAGCGATTGGGTGTGCCCGCTGGTGATCCGTGTCGCGGTCGGCGGTTATATCCATGGCGGACTGTATCATAGCCAGTCCATCGACGGTTTCTTCGCGCACATGCCGGGAATCCGCGTGGTTTACCCGTCGAATGCGGCGGATGCGAAAGGGCTGCTGAAAACGGCGTGCCGGGAAAATGATCCGGTCTTGTTTCTTGAGCACAAGGGTCTGTACCGCCAGAGCTTCGCATCGTCGCCGGAGCCCGATGCGGACTATCTTCTTCCGTTCGGGCTTGCTGCGGTAAAACGTGAAGGCTCGGATGTTACTGTTATTACGTGGGGAATGCTGGTCCAGCGATCGCTTGACGCTGCGGCCAAGGTCGAATCGAAAACGGGCAGTTCGGTGGAGGTCGTTGACATCCGGACGCTGGTCCCGCTGGACAAGGAGACGATCCTGCAATCCGTGCGAAAGACCGGGAAGGTGTTGATCGTCCATGAAGACACGTTGACTGCCGGGTTCGGTGCCGAGATCGCGGCGATCGTCGCCGCTGAAGCGTTTGAATCCCTCGATGCACCGGTTGTGCGTGTTGCCGCCAAGGATTCGCCCGTCCCGTACGGCCCGATGCTCGAGAGCGCGATGCTCCCGCAGGAAAGCGATATTGTTGATGCCCTCACCCGTCTTGCCAAGTATTGATGAGCTTCGCATGATCCCCCCATCGACGGCACAACGCGCCGGACGGGCGACAGAGACCACCGGAGATTCCCTGAGCGATGACGGCAGGGTGCAGTTGTACCGGTTCATGAAACTGACGCGGGCATGTGACGAAATGATCCTGCGTCTCTACAAGCAGGGGAAGATCGTCGGAGGGGCGTACACGGGGACGGGGAACGAAGCGACGGCAGTGGGGAGCGCATTCGCGTTGGAGAAAGAGGATTATCTGTTCCCGATGCATCGCGACCTGGGCGCCCACCTGGTCAAGGGACAGAGCCTGAAGCAGATCTTTCTCCAGCAGTTGGGACGCCAGGCGAGTCTGACGCGCGGGCGGGACGGTACCGGCCACTACGCCGATCCGTTGCTGCGTATCTACGGCAACGTCAGTCATCTCGCGGCGATGATCCCCGTTGCCGTCGGCGTTGCCCTGGCATGCAAGATCAGGAAAGAACGCTCCGTGGTGCTGAACTATATCGGTGATGGAGGTTCCAACGTCGGTGACTTCCATGAAGGGCTGAACATGGCCGCGGTGATGAAGCTCCCCTTCGTTCTGATCATCGAGAATAACCAGTACGCGTACTCGACGCCCGTCTCGAAACAAACCGCGGCCGAGCACTTCGCAGCGCGGGCAGCGGGGTACGGCATCCCCGGGACCACGGTCGACGGCACGGACGTCGTTGCCGTCTACAAGACCACGAAGGAAGCCGTCGGGCGGGCGCGTTCCGGCGGAGGGCCGACGCTGATCGAAAGCGTGACGATGCGGATGCAGGGGCATTCAGCGTCCGACGAAGCGTCGTATGTCCCTCCCGAACTCTTGTCGGAATGGAAAAAGAAAGATCCGATCGATCGGTTGGAACAAGCGCTGTTGAAGACCGGAACGCTGTCCAGCGTTCAAAAGAAGAAGTTCGAGGAAGAGGATGCGGCTGCGATCGCGCAAGCGGTCAAGGAGGCGGAGGCGGATCCATTCCCGGACGGGGATGAGGCAGGGAGTGACGTGTATGCCAGTTGAACTCATCCCCCGACCCCTTCTCTTACCAAGAGAAGGGGAGGTAGTAGTCTATGTTCTCGTCCAACACCCCCCTCTCTTCCTAAGAGAGGGGCTGGGGGTGAGTTCATCATGACCTACATCGAAGCCATCTCCCGCGGCATGTGGGAAGAAATGGAGCGCGATGAATCGGTGTTCCTGATCGGGGAAGACATCGGGGTCTATGGGGGAGCATTCAAGGCCACGAAGGGATTTCTCGAGCGATTCGGGAACGATCGCGTCATCGATAGTCCGCTATCCGAAGCCGCGATCATCGGCGCTGCGACCGGCGCCGCGCTGGTCGGGATGCGGCCGATCGCGGAAATGCAATTTGCCGATTTTGTCACCTGCGGTTTCAACCAGCTGGTGACGAACGCATCGAAGATCCATTACCGTTGGCATCTCCCTGTCCCGATGGTCGTGCGTCTTCCCAGCGGCGGCAACATCCATGGCGGTCCGTACCATTCCGCGAACCCCGAAGGGTGGTTCACCAACGTGCCGGGATTGAAGATCGTCGCGCCATCCACCCCCGCGGACGCGAAAGGGTTGATGAAGTCGTCGGTCAGGGATAACAACCCCGTGCTGTTTCTTGAATACAAGTACCTGTATCGTCGTGTCAAGGACAATATTCCGGAGAGCGAGGATCTGGTCCCGATTGGGAAAGGAACTATCCGGCGTGGGGGAGATGCAGCGGTGGTGTTGACGTATGGACCAACGGTGCAGCCATCGACCGACGCTGCGGATCAGCTTGCCCGCGAAACGGGAAGCGAAGTCCGTGTGGTCGACCTTCGATCGATCCAGCCGCTGGATCGCGAGCTGATCTTCCAGAGCGTTCGTGAGACGGGAAGAGTGCTGATCGTCCATGAAGCGACACTGACGGGCGGGTTTGGTGGAGAAATCGCAGCCGTGATTGCCTCGGACGCGTTTGAGTATCTCGATGCTCCTGTGCGCAGAATCGGGTCGCTCGACGCGCCGGTGCCGTTCGCGCCGACGCTCGAAGAAGCGTACCTTCCGGGCAAACAACGTATTCTTGAGGCTTTGAAAGATCTTCTCCGGTACTGATCTGTCTGCATATTGCCGACGGCATACTTCATACTCCAGGATATATCGACGTTCACAAGAGGATTAAAGAAAATCATGGGCCGAATCGAAGTCATCATGCCGCAGATGGGGGAGAGCATCGCCGAGGGGACGATCGTGAAGTGGCACAAACGCGTCGGCGAGATGGTGAAAAAGGACGAGACGTTGCTCGAGATCAGCACGGACAAAGTGGATTCGGAAATTCCGTCGCCGGCTGCCGGAGTGCTCGTCGAGATCATCGCGAAGGAAAATGACACCGTTCCCGTTCATGCGGTCATCGCCTATCTCGATTCCGATGGGGCCGGCGCCGCAAAATCTGTCGAGACGGTGAAAACGGAAAAACCTGCGCCCCCGACGCAGGAAGCAGTGCACTCCGCTCCTGCTCCCGTGCCAGCCGCAAAAGCCGTCGCCGCCTCAGCGGCGGGTCGTTTCTATTCTCCGCTGGTCATGACCATTGCGAAGGCGGAAGGGATCCCGATGGCGGAGCTGGAACAGATCCCGGGCACCGGCGAAGGCGGACGGGTTTCGAAGAACGACATTCTGGGGTGGATACAAGGGAAGAAGGCCGGGCGCGTCACCCCGCGGACAGCACCGGCTCCCGCCCCGCAGGCCGGTGTCCTCGACCAGCTGAAGCACGTCGACGACGCCGAACTCGCGAAGAAGTACCCGGCACCCGAGTTCGAGATTCTGCAAATGAGCAACGTCATGCACCGGATGGCGGAACACATGGTGCAGACAGTGCAGACATCACCGCACGTGTTTGCGGTGCACGAGGTGGACATGACGGCGGTCGTGCACCACCGGGAAAAGTACGCGGATGAGTTCCTGCGGAAGGAAGGATTCAAGCTCACCTACACGCCGTATGTCGTGGCGGCGGTCGTCGATGCCCTCAAGAAGTTTCCAATAGTGAACAGCTCCATCGACGGCGGGAAGATCATCAAAAAGAACCTCCTGAACATCGGGATTGCCGTCGCGTCCGAGAGCGGTTTGCTTGTCCCGGTGATCAAGCATGCCGAAGAGAAGAACTTCCTCGGGTTGGCGAGAGCCGTCAATGATCTCGCTCAGCGCACGCGCACGAAGAAGCTGCTTCCCGAGGAGGTGCAGGGGGGAACATTCAGCATCACGAATTATGGCGTGTTCGGTACGTTGATCGGGACTCCGCTCATCAATCAGCCACAGGTGGCAATCCTCGGCACCGGGGTGATCACGAAACGGGTTGCCGTTGTCAATGACATGATCGCGGTGCGGTCGATGGCCTTTTTCACGGTCTCCTTCGACCACAGGATCATCGACGGAGCGACCGGCGGGCAATTCCTGGCCGACATTGCCCACACCCTCGAGCACGTGGATCCGGAAACCGGAATCGGAGCGTGAGACCATGAAGTGTCCTTACAGCAATCAGAGAGTGCAATGAATCATCTCATTCAGGAAGGCGAATTACCTTCTGCATCGCGTCCGACGAGACCATCATGGTTGAAGGTGAAGGTTCCCCTCGGGGAGAATTTTTCGCGGCTGAAGGGGCTGATGGACCAGAAACACCTTCACACGGTGTGCGAAGAAGCCCGGTGCCCGAACGTCAGCGAATGCTGGAACGCCGGCACCGCGACATTCATGATCCTGGGAGACGTTTGCACACGGTCCTGCGGCTTCTGCGCAGTGAAGACCGGGAAGCCTGACGGCCTTGATCTTGAGGAACCGTACCGGGTCGCCGATGCCGTCCGGTCGATGGGGGTGCGCTACGCCGTGGTGACCTCCGTCAATCGTGACGAACTTCCAGACGGTGGTGCTGCAGTCTTCGCCGACACCATCCGGGAAATCCGCAAGGTCAATCCGTCTGTGACCATCGAGGTTCTCATCCCGGATTTCCGGGGCGTCGAATGGGCGCTGGATATCGTTGTCGATGCGCGGCCGGATGTCCTCAATCACAATATGGAAACGGTTCCCCGTCTGTACGCGACCGTCCGACCGCAGGCGAAATACGAGCGAAGCCTGGAATTGCTGGAACGGGCAAAGCGCAAGGGGATGACGACCAAGACCGGGATTATGGTCGGGTTGGGCGAGACCGAGGATGAAGTCAAGAAGGTGATGAGCGAGGTCCGGGGTGTCTCGTGCGACATTTTCACCATCGGGCAGTACCTCCAGCCGACGAAGAACCACCTCCCCGTGGAGCGGTACGTGCACCCGGAGGAGTTCGCACGGTACAAAGAGTTCGGACTCCGGGAGGGGTTCCCGAAGGTGGAATCCGGCCCGCTGGTGCGAAGCTCGTATCATGCGGAAGACTGGAAACGGGAGACCACGGAGAGGAAGCAGGAAGAAAGCGCAACAATGGAGTAGAGTAAACTCAACACGAAAACGTCATCGACCTCTCGGCCCCGGCCGGAACATTTTCGTGGGAGTCCGTACCCCAATACACTTCGGACAGGGTCGCCAGACCCGACTCGATAGGCAGAAATGGACGGTTCTGGCGAACCCTCCCCCGCTTTGTTACCCTTCATCGTTCCTACCCACCGCGACCTCGAGATTTCCCCTTGCATCTCTGATTCCCGGTCCGTATATTTCGTCAGTTGACGAAGTGAGGAAACAACGATGACCCGCGACGACATGAGAGTATTCAAGGCCCTGAGCGACCCCAACCGTCTCCGGATCGTAAAGATGCTCGGAGAGCGCGAACTGTGCCTTTGCGAAGTGCGGGAAGTCCTCGGACTCTCCAGCTCGACGGTGTCCAAGCATCTCACCATCCTTCGCGACGCCGATCTGATTCTCGATTCCAAGACCGGCAAATGGGTCAATTTCCGCCTTAATGAAAAGTCGGAAAACCGTTTCGTTCGCTCCGTCCTCGGATTGGTCGACAAGTCCTTCGTTGAGGATGCCGCTGTTCAGGAAGACACCAGGAGACTCCGGAATGTCGATCGCCAGAAAATCTGCCAACGTTGACACGCAAAGGAAAGATCATGACGATAAAAGTGCTCGGATCAGGTTGCGCCAATTGTCGGACTCTCGAGCAGCGAACGGTCGAGGCGTTGTCGCAACTCAGCATGCCTGCCGCCGTCGAAAAGGTCACTGACTTTAAGCTCATTGCCTCGTATGGGATCCTCCGTACACCGGGGTTGGTGATTGACGAGAAAGTGGTTCTTTCGGGCCAGGTCCCGACCGTCGAAAAACTGAAAGAGATTCTCCTTGCCACACAGGTAGTCGCATGAAGGACGCCGTTGAACGGCATCCGCTCTGGACACTCGGAATCCTTTTCCCGGCGTGGGTCATCCTCTACGCGCTGCTCCAGCCTTTTGCGGATGCGCTCGTTTCCATGCTCGCCCTTTCGCCGGGAGAACGGCTGACCGAGGGCGTTCGGTTCTTTGTCTTCGAGGCGCCGAAAGTCCTCCTGCTGCTGACGATCGTGGTCTTCGCTGTGGGCATCGTCCGCACCTACTTTTCCCCGGAGCGGACTCGAAAACTGCTGATGAAACGCTCCCCCTTGAGCGGCAGCATTCTCGCGAGCATGCTGGGAATCGTGACGCCGTTTTGCTCCTGCTCCGCAGTGCCGTTGTTCATCGGCTTTGTGGAGGTTGGCGTCCCGCTCGGCGTGACATTCTCCTTCCTGATTGCCGCGCCGATGATCAACGAAGTCGCCGTGGTGCTGCTCTTCGGACTCTTCGGCTGGGAAACAGCGCTTCTCTACGTGACCACAGGATTGCTGGTTGCCATCGCCGCAGGATATGTGATCGGCCGGTTCAACCTCGAGCGCTTCGTCGAAGACTGGGTCTTCGAGGTCCGTTCCCAGGACGTCGCGAACCTGGAAGGGGAACTGACCCTCCGAGAGCGCATCCGGGCCGGATACGACGCGGTCCGCACCATCGTCGGGAAGGTCTGGCCGTATCTTCTCGTCGGCATCGCCGTGGGCGCATGGATCCACGGCTATGCGCCGGAGAACTTCCTGGCGGGGATCATGGGGAAATCCGTCTGGTGGTCGGTGCCCGTCGCCGTGCTGATCGGCGTCCCGCTTTATTCGAATGCTGCGGGAATCATCCCCGTGATGCATGCCCTGCTCGAGAAGGGGGCATCGCTCGGCACGGCACTCGCTTTCATGATGTCCGTGATCGGATTGTCGCTCCCCGAAACGATCATTCTCCGGAAAGTCCTGAAGATCCAGTTGATCGCGATCTTTGTCGGGGTTGTCGCGGTGGGTATTGTCATCGTGGGCTATGTGTTCAATATCATTTACTGATCTCCCGTTCTTTCCCTGGCACGATCGCATGAGCAGACACCTTCGCGGTTTTGACCGTTACCTCACCCTCTGGATATTCCTCGCAATGATCGGAGGGGTGCTCTGGGGGTATTTCTTCCCCGGCGTCGTCGATTTCTGGAAGACGTTCCAGTCCGGGACGACGAGCATTCCCATCGCCATCGGCCTGATCCTGATGATGTACCCTCCCCTCGCAAAGGTCCGGTACGAGGAGTTGCCCGTTGTCTTCAAGAACGTCCGACTGCTCGGATTGTCGCTCGTGCAGAATTGGATCGTCGGGCCGCTCGTGATGTTCGTTCTGGCAATCGTCCTCCTTCCCGACAAGCCGGCGATGATGACCGGGGTGATTCTCGTCGGCCTGGCGCGGTGCATTGCCATGGTGCTCGTCTGGAACGACCTGGCGAGAGGCGATTCGGAACTGGCGGCCGGTCTGGTGGCGTTCAACGCGATCTTCCAAATCCTTTTCTATTCCGTCTACGCGTATCTGTTTATCACGCTCCTCCCTCCGCTCTTCGGGATGACAGGGAACGCGGTCGACGTCTCCATCGCGGAGATCGCGGTGACGGTTCTGATCTACCTTGGCATTCCTTTCGCGGCGGGGATGCTCACCAGGGTATCCCTTGTCCGGGTCCGGGGAAGAGAATGGTACCAGCGGCAGTTCATCCCGAAGATCTCGATCCTTACGCCGGTCGCCCTCCTGTTCACGATCGTCGTCATGTTTTCGCTCAAAGGGGAAAAGATCGTCGAGCTTCCGGTTGACGTGCTTCGCGTGGCAATCCCGTACATCCTCTATTTCGGCTTCATGTTCTTCGTGACGTTCTTCATTGCGCGCCGCCTTGGTGCTTCCTATGAAAAAAGTGCGACGCTCGCGTTCACGGCGGGGAGCAACGATTTTGAACTTGCAATCGCCGTGGCAGTGGCGGTCTTTGGAATTAATTCCCAGGTTGCCTTTGCGACGGTCATCGGTCCGCTCGTCGAAGTCCCTGTCCTGATCGGCCTGGTGAATGTGGCGCTCTATCTTCAAAAGCGATACTTCAGACCGGGTCCGGAGCCGGTGACCCTTCGCCAGTGAATGACGTTCCTCTCGCGCGGTTGACAAATCGCTCTCCAAGCGGTAACTTGGAGTCGGGGACGATCGATACGCTGGATCTCCTGTTCATTGACACCGAAGCCTTTTCATCAGATTGATGGAAGGCTTTTTTTTTGCCGTCTCCGCCAGGTCGCAATATTCCACAGTCTTTGAGTCACCAAACGATGAAATACAGTCTTGGTCTCGTGCTCCCATTGTCGCTGTTGCTTTGCCTCAGCGGTTGCTATCCTGCGGGCGAGCGGCGACTTGGCGGCAAGGAAGAGCTGACGGACGGGAAAAAGGTCACGGTGCCCACAAAAGTGCACCTGCTTGACGGCTCGGTTATTCTCTGCAGGCACGGGTTCACCTTCCGTCACGATACGGTGTTTGCGTCGGGGACGCGATTCTCGCTGACCCGCTCGGACTCGATCGCCGGACCCTGGACAGTGCCGATCGACAGCGTGTCGGGACTGGAATACGTTGACATGTCGCTGAAAGGGGCGCGGCTCGTCGGCTCGATCATGCTCGGAGGGATCGCGTCCGGGGAGGTCGCGATTGGGTCGATCATGATTCTGAAGGCCATTTTCGGCTCCTGTCCCACCATCTATTCTTCCGATAGTACCGGCGAACACCTCGAAGCAGAGTGCTTTTCGTACAGCATCGGCCGTCGCTTCGAGAATCCCGACCTTGACCGGCTGACCACGCCAAGCGTGACCGACGGTCGTCTCACCCTCAGACTCAAGAACGAAGCGCTGGAAACCCACTACATCAACGCGTTTAATCTGGTCTACGCCGATCATCCGCGCGGCACTGAGGCGTTTCCGACGGATGACGGGGAGATTCTCGAGACCGGCACGCTTGTTCCGGCATCCCGTGCCGTGAACTCTGCCGGCGCAGATGTTTTGAAGGCAATCTCCTCGCGTGACCTCGACGTCTACACCTGCGATTCGGCTGCAGTGAGCAGGATGTTCAGGGAGAAACGAAGGGATTGGATCGAGTGCGTGATCCCCAATCCGCACCATGCCGCAACGTTGACGATAGCGCTCCGCGCAAAAAACTCTCTGCAGAACACAACGCTCCTGTATGACGTCATGATGAGGAATCAGGGGCTGAACGTGTTGCAGTGGTCGGAAGATATCAACGAGAGTCTGTTGTATGCCTGGAGGCTTGGCCGGTGGTATGAAGAGTTCTCCGGCATCCAGATCCTTGTCGACGAGAACGGAACATTCGTTGAAGAGGGCCGGTTCAGCGACACGGGACCGATCGCGTGGCGGCAGACGGCCATCCAGGTCCCGATCGATGATCGAGGCGATAGCGTGAAGATCCGGTTCGGTTTTCTGCCTGACAATTTTTTGATCGACTGGATCGGCTTCGGGTTCGAAGGGAACCGAACGCTTCCGATGAAACGTGCGCTGTGTGTTGACGCGAAGACCAACAGCACCATGGCCCCGGAATATATTCGCGGCGCGTTGCTCCGTGACGATGATCAATACTGCGTCACGTACCCAGGGGAGTCAATCGATCTGACGTTTGCGTTCCCCTCCGACCCGCTGGGCGGAGAAAGCGTGCGCACCTATTTTGTCCGGTCCAAAGGCTATTATGTCGAATGGGTTCGCCCGGAATGGGTGCGTGAGCGGCCGGACGTCCCCGGATTTGATCTGTCGAAAAGAGACGAGATCGCCGAGCGGCTCTCGCGGATGTGGCTTTCGAAAAAGACCCGGTTCGAGGGAGAGTTCTTCCGCGACAGGATTCCGAGCTGGGGTCCGGGGGAACATCAATGAAAACACTCCCGCTGCTCTCCCTTGCGTTCCTCGGGCTTGCCTGCGGATGGAGCGACGAGGTTCTCCGTCCGGAAGGAACGACCGCCGAGATTACCGGCGCGGACGGGACGACGTATGTTGCTGAGCTGCTTGCGTTCCAGGACTCATCGCTGTTCTGTCTGAAAGAGGGGGTCAAACAAGTTTCGTTGCGGAATGTCAACAAGATCACGCTGAAGAGGGTCGACCGATACCTCGGTTGGGCCCCGACCGTCCTCATTTGCGAAGGCATTCCATCGATCGTCATGCTTACATCGCTGGAAGATAAGGGTCCGGGGTTCGTTGCTGCGGCGATCACCATCATGACCTGGTTCTTGCTGGATACCGGGACCCCCCAAGTGGAGTTTTCGCGGCCGCTCAGCCCCGGTGATATCGATCGGCTGCGCCTTTATGCACGCTATCCGCAAGGGTTGACGGCTGAGCACTTCCAACTCCTCGAAGCACATCGGGACAGTCTCCGCAATTCCGGATCGGATGTCCATTGAAGGGCGGTACGATGAACAGAAAGTACTTCTTTGCGTGGTTCGGCATGGTGGTCATCGCCATCGCGAACGGGACCCTCCGGCAATGGGGATACCTGCCACTCGTCGGGGAGCTTGCGGCGCACCAAATTTCCTCGGCGACCCTTATTCTCTTCTTCTTTCTTTACTTCTGGATTGTCAGCGGCAAATGGCCGCTTCGCTCTCCGAGAGAAGCCTGGTCCGTCGGCCTTTTCTGGTTCGGCATGACCATCGCCTTTGAATTCGGCTTCGGCCATTTTGTGTTTGGCAATCCCTGGAGCAAGCTTCTCCACGATTACGATATCACGGAGGGAAGGCTCTGGTCGCTGGTCCTTCTCGCGATTCTTGTCGGGCCGTATTGCCTCTTCCGGATCCGACGCTCCTCCGCAATTCCATCCCCCCCACCATCCCGAATCTGACATTCCCACGGGCCCCTGTTGCGTTTTTGGAAGGTCGGCGGGGCAGGTGAACCTCTGAACCTCCTCGTGGTGTTATATCGCCAGGCAAACACGATCGGAGAATTTGTTCGCTGATTCCTCCCAGTGATCGAGGAGCGTTCATGCAAGAGGCCGGCACCCATCACGTCCGCGATGTCATCGATCAAGTCTATCGTTCCGAGTCCCGGCGCATCCTCGCAACGTTGATCCGGCTTCTCGGCGATTTCGATTTCGCCGAAGAGGCCCTGCATGACGCCTTTGCCGCGGCGATGGAGCAATGGCCCGTGGAAGGCATTCCGGTCAATCCCCGGACCTGGCTGATTTCAGCCGGCAGATTCAAAGCGATCGACGCTTTGCGTCGCCGATCACGGTTTGACGCGTCGGCAAACGATGTGATCGACAGGACGGCGTCGGACGCGACAGATCCCGCCGAACTGATCGACAAAGGAATTGCCGACGACGAACTTCGTCTGATCTTCACGTGTTGCCACCCCGCGCTCTCGCCTGATGCGAGAGTTGCGTTGACGCTCAGGGAAGTGTGCGGGCTGACAACAGAAGAAATTGCCCGCGCTTTTCTTACCACGCCGCCGACGATCGCCCAGCGGATTGTTCGCGCGAAGGCGAAGATCCGCGATGCCCATATCCCGTACCAGGTGCCGGACGGAACAGCGTTGCCGGACCGACTGGACACGGTGCTCCACGTTGTCTACCTGGTGTTTAACGAGGGGTACTCGGCCTCCTTCGGAGACGCTGTGACACGTGCCGATCTCTCGGGGGAAGCGATCCGGCTGGGGAGGGTCCTGTTGACGTTGCTTCCCGAACCTGAAGTGATGGGACTTCTTGCGTTGATGCTGCTCCAGGAGTCCCATCGCCCTGCGCGGACTTCTGCATCGGGTGATCTCATTCTGCTGGAGAACCAGAATCGCGGGCTCTGGAACCGCGATCTGATTGCCGAGGGAATATCCCTTGTTGAACGGGCGTTGCCGCTCCGACGAATTGGCGCGTACCTCCTCCAGGCCGCCATAGCGGCGGTACACGCGGAAGCCCCGTCGGCGGCAGCGACAGACTGGGTGGAGATCGTGGGGTTGTACGATCTCCTGCTGCGCGCCGACCCTTCTCCCGTTGTCGAATTGAACCGTGCCGTGGCGATCGCGATGCGCGATGGACCGGATGCCGGACTCTCTCTCGTCGAAGGCATTCTCTCCCGCGGCGAGCTGACCCAGTATCACCTCGCTCATTCGGCACGGGCAGACCTCTGCCGCCGGTTAGGCAAGATGGAGGAAGCGCGGGCATCGTATCATAGAGCACTCGCGTTGACACAGCAGGGGCCGGAGCGGCGATTCTTGGAGCGCCGGCTAACCGAATTGTCCTGAGAGGCGGGAGGTCGAAAAGGCGTCCGGCCGATCGATTATCCATTAACGACTCATGAGGAGAGGGCATGAAATATCTGTGTCTGGTATACGGCGAAGAAGGCAAAATTGGAGCCATGACCGATGATGAATGCATGGCGTACGACATGGCGATCAGAAGTGAGGGCTCCTGCGTCGCATCGGAAGCCCTCCAGCCGGTTCGTACGGCGACGACGGTCCGCGTGCGAAACGGAAAAGTCGCGATCACGGACGGCCCTTTCGCCGAAACCAAGGAACAGCTTGCAGGGTTCTATCTTGTCGACGCGCAGGACCTCGATCATGCGATCCAGATCGCCGCGAAGATTCCCCCGGCACGGGTGGGGTGCATCGAAGTCAGGCCTGTCAGGGAACTGGTGAGTATGACCGGGGTGCGGAGACAGATCGGATGAAGACTCATGAAGAACTCGGTCGCGTGTTGCGACAACGGATTCTCGCGCTGGAGGGCGTGACAGAAAATCCCGATGCCGGAATTCATGAAGATGCGTTCTATATCGGCAAGCGAATGTTCATGCACATTCACGAATACGGTTTTTGCGACATCCGTCTCCCGAAAGATGTCCAGGCGCGCGTCCTGTCCGAAGGAAAGGCGAAGCATCACCGCTGGGCGCCGGAGGCGGGGTACGTAACCGTTGTCGTGAAGGAAGAGCGCGATGTGGAAAACGCCATGGACATCATACGCATATCCCACGATGCCTTTGGGAAGGCATAGCCCGGTTCCTTGCTGAGGCATTTGCGCATTTCCCCCGCCACGGTTATTCCTTCCGACGCTCTCCCCGATTCCATGGCATCGACACGGGGGTCAGAACCGAACACCGTGATCCTGTGTTTTCATAAGACCCCGGTTGCATCTGATCCAGGCAGATCGGGCCCATGTCGAAATTCCGTCTTCGTAAACGACTATTGGTTGAACAGAAACTCTTACTCACTCCAGAAGGAGCTCCACCATGCGTTTCATGATGCTGATGATCCCGGGCGTCTATCAGGGCGCGAAGGGAAAGAACCTTGGACCGGATTTCGCGCCGGGAGCCGACGATTTCGCGAAGATGGCGAAGTACAACGAAGAGCTGGCCGCATCGGGCGCCCTGATGTCCTTAGACGGTCTCCATCCCATCGCAAAGGGAGTCCGTGTTTCGTTTAGCGGCGGAAAGCCGAAAGTGACCGACGGTCCCTTCACGGAATCCAAGGAGGTCCTCGGGGGTTACTGGATGATCCAGGTGAAATCGAAAGACGAAGCCGTCGCGTGGGCGCGACGCGTACCGGCGGAGGACGGCGATGTCATCGAGCTGCGTCAGGTCTTTGAGATGGATGAACTTCCCGCTGACGTACAAAAAGTGGCCGATAACTCGACAGTGAAGGCGCATTTACAGCGGATGAAAGCGTAAGTCTAAACAGGCGGTGTTGCGATGGTATCGGAAGAGGTCCTGGTAGCCAGTGCAGTGCAATCACAAGGAGGGTGCTATGCCGACAATCAATCCATACTTGAATTTCGCCGGCACGACGGAAGAGGCGTTCAACTTCTACAAATCGGTGTTCGGGGGTGAATTCATCAACCTCACGCGGTTCAAGGATACGCCGGAAGGGGGGAAAATGTCCAAGGCCGAAGCGGAGAAACTCATGCACGTCTCGCTGCCGATTGGGAAAGGAAACATTCTCATGGCTACGGACGCGCTGGAGTCGCAGGGTTTCAAACTCACGTCAGGGAACAATTTCCAACTTTCGGTGGAAGTGGAAAGCAAGAGTGAGGCGGAAAAGTATTTCAAGGGCCTTTCGGCGGGGGGGAAGGTAACGATGCCGCTGGCGGATACGTTCTGGGGGGCGTACTTTGGGATGACCACCGACAAATTTGGGATCAATTGGATGGTGAGCTATACGTATCCAAAGAAGTGACAACTCACCCCCGGCCCCCTCTCTGAGGAAAAGAGAGGGGAGCGTTCGCGGATGCCAAGAGTCGCCACACGAGGTTCACCATGAAATATCTTTGCCTCGCATACGAAGAAGAGCATAAGCTCAGGGTGTTGTCGAAAGCCGAGTGGGATTCCCTGCGAGGGGAGACCCTCAGCTATGTTGAAGAGCTCCGTAGAGGAGGCCACTTCCTCTCGGCCGAGGCCCTCCAGAGCACGCAAACAGCAATGACCGTCCGCGTGCGAAACAGTACTCTTTCGGTGACCGATGGCCCATTTGCCGAAACGAAGGAGACCCTTGGAGGGTTTTTCCTGATCAACGCCAGAGACCTCAACGAGGCGATTCAGGTCGCCTCGCGCTGGCCGTCGGCGCGCTTTGGGAGTATTGAAATCCGCCCGATCGAGGAAGAACTCAGAGAGGACGGCCGCTATGCACCGGTGCAGTGACCGGCGTTGAAACCCAGATCAAAGGAGTCGCCATGGAAAAGGGGAAGGCGTACGCGACCGTTGATGACTACATCGATGCCCGTCCCGCACCTGTGCGCAAAAAGCTCACGCAGCTGAGACGTGTCGTGAAAGAAGAAGCTTCTGACGCTGAAGAACGCTTGAGCTATCGAATGCCTGCATACTTTTTGAACGGCAACGTGATATATTTTGCTGCACACACGAACCACATTGGCTTTTACCCGGGTGCGGCCGCTGTCGCTCTGTTCAAAAAGAACATCACGAAGTATAAGAATGCGAAAGGTTCCATCCAGTTTCCGATTGCAGAGCCGCTCCCGATGGACCTTATTCGGAAGATTATACGTTTCAAGGCGAAGGCGAACTTGAAGAAGACGTCTCGCCGTTCTCCGGAATAATCCGGGGATGTAACACGTCCGCAATATCCCTATGCAACGAAGGCAGGAGGCCTCATGCAAAAGATCACCCCATTCCTGTGGTTTGACAGCAACGCCGAAGAGGCGATGGCCTTCTACACGTCTGCGTTCAAGAATTCAAAGGTGGGAAATGTTGTACGCTACGGGGAGGCCGGACCGGGGAAGAAAGGCACGGTGATGACCGGATCCTTCCGGCTGGCGGGTCGGGATATTTCCGCGCTGAACGGAGGTCCGATCTTCAAGTTCACCCCATCGATCTCCTTGTATGTCAATTGCGAAACGCGTGACGAAATTGACACCCTGTGGACGACACTATCAACCGGTGGAACCCCCCTCATGGAGATTGAGAAATATCCTTTCAGCGAACGGTTCGGCTGGATTCAAGACAAATTCGGTCTATCCTGGCAGTTGAACCTCACCGGACAAAAGCAGGACGTTACCCCATTCCTGATGTATGTCGGGAATCAGGCCGGGAGAACCGAGGAGGCGATTAAGTTCTACACATCGATCTTCAAGAATTCCGGCATCCAGCGGATCGTTCGAAATGAGAAAGGAGACCGCGAGCCGGAAGGCACGGTCAAACATGCGGTATTTTCCCTGGGAGGCGAGCGACTTATGGCCATGGACAGTCATGGCCCGCATAAGTTTACATTCACCGAGGCGTTCTCTTTCTTCGTGGACTGCGGGTCGCAGGAAGAAGTCGATGAGTTCTGGGAAAAACTTTCCGCCGGAGGAGCGACAAGCCAGTGCGGCTGGTTGAAGGACAAATTCGGCGTGTCCTGGCAGATCGTCCCCTCTGTACTTGGGAAATTGCTGCACGATCCAGACCCATCAAAGGCGAACCGTGTCATGCACGCCATGCTGAAAATGACGAAGCTTGATATTCAGACCCTGCGGCGGGCGCACGACCAGGCGTAGGGAGGGAACGCGAACGGTGCATCAGCGACGGGAATCCGGCGTGTCGGAAACGGCAGCCGCAAGGACTGGCGCGTCGGATCGCGAGGTCAGGGAACCCGAACGATTGGTTTTCCGCCATGCGTCGAAATCAGAATTCTTGCCGCGCGTGGATTTTGTTCCTCACCGCAGGTCCGCATTTCTTTTCTCCGTAAAGTGACGGCGCATATAAGATTTTTCGCGGAGGGGGGTCTTCCTCTCCAATGTGTTGGCCAAAAGCCGTATCCGGCCCCGACCGGGAGGGTACAATGAAGAGAGAATATTGGATTAAACGGAGGTTGTATGGAACAGACGCATTCAGGAGGTCCCCAGGGCGGTCCGTTGGACACGATCGCCAACCTCACCGCAGCAATCAATCGGGGGGACATCGGCGGGATGCTCCGCTATTTTGAGTCTGAGGCCGTCCTTGTTGTGCAGGCCATGGGCGGACAGGCAGGTCAAACCGCACGGGGTCATGCGGCGATTCGCGAAGCGTACGCCGGATTCTTCGCGCTGAAGCCCGCCCTCACGCGTGTCGCGCAAAAGATAATTGAATCCGGTCCTATCGCTCTCCATGTCTCCCGCTGGACGTTGAATGTAACGGGCCCCGACGGCAAGTCCTTCGAGCGGTCCGCAACGTCTGCCGATGTTCTCCGGAAGCAATCCGACGGCACCTGGCGGGTCCTCATTTATAACCCCTACGGGACGGATATGGTCTAATAATTGACCATCATCAAAATTCTCCCGACATTACTCCCTGCCTGTCTCACTCCCGCTTCCCGCATCATTGCGTCCATCTGGAGGTTCCGCATTGCGAATCGTGGCCCTCGTGTTGCTCGTGGCACTCTCCTGCCCCTTGCGTTCCCAGACTCTGAAGGTCGGCGACCTCACCTGCGAATATCAGACAAATCCCATTGCCGTCGGGGCAAAGATCCCGAGACTCAGCTGGAGCCTGATCACAGAACAGCACGATGTCCTTCAAACCTCGTATGAGGTGCGAGTGTTCCAGGATGCCACTCACCGTGTAAATGTATGGGAATCCGGCAAGGTGATGTCAGACCAGTCGGTCAACATCCCCTACGGTGGACGACCATTGTCCCCGGGAGGCCGCTATGCCTGGGAGGTCCGGGTAGGGGACAACAAAGGGAACATGTCAGCGTGGAGTGCGATCAATTATTGGGAGATGGGACTTTTCTCCCCTGCGGATTGGAAGGCGAAGTGGATTGAGGCGGATCTGATCGCTGACACCAGCGGCGGCCCCGCAATCATGTTCCGAAGGGAATTCCGCCTTCGAGACTCCGTTGTCTCAGCACGACTGTTTGTCACCAGTCACGGTGTGTACGAGGCAAGGATCGATGGAGAACGTGTGGGAGGTGATTACCTGACGCCGGGATGGACAAGCTACAACAAGCGTCTGCAGTACCAGGTGTACGATGTTACCCGCATGTTGGCCAGAGGGAGGAATGCCATCGGGGCGACGCTTGGCGACGGATGGTATCGCGGGTTCATCGGATTCAATGGGACGAAAAATTTCTACGGAAAGAACCTCGCCCTGTTGCTCCAGCTTACGGTTGTTTATGCGGACGGAAGCCGGGACACCCTCGTTTCCGACCGGAGTTGGAAGGCATCGACAGGACCGGTCCGCATGTCGGAAATCTATCTCGGGGAGACATACGATGCGCGGCGGGAACAACCCGGCTGGGATGCCCCGATGTTCAATGATGGATCCTGGTCGAGTGTCCGGGAGGTGGACGCTCCCAAAGAACATCTCGTCGCCCCGGTTTCGCCGCCGATCCGCAAGCATGAGGTCTTCCATCCCGTTCGCATCACCATGGCGGGTGACGGAGGCGCCATTGTGGATTTTGGACAGAACCTCGTGGGCTGGGTTGTCCTGAAGGCGCATGGGACTGCAGGCGATTCGGTGGTCATTCGCCATGGCGAAGTGCTGGACGGCACGGGAAAACTCTACGTTGACAACCTCCGGTCGGCAAGGCAGGAAGCGATATATATTCTGAACGGCGAGCGCGCGGAGACCCTTGAGCCGCACTTCACGTTTTTCGGTTTTCGGTATGTAAAGGTCAGCGGATACCCCGGGACGCTTTCGCCCGACGACATTTCCGCCGTGGCACTGTATTCCGATCTCGAACAGACGGGGACATTCTCCTGTTCGGATTCTCTGGTGAATCAACTTTATCACAACATCCGGTGGGGACAAAAGGGCAATTTCCTTGATGTCCCGACGGACTGTCCGCAGAGGGACGAGCGTCTGGGATGGACGGGAGACGCGCAGGTGTTTTCGAGCACGGCCGCGTTGAACATGCAGGTGGCCGGATTTTTCTCGAAATGGCTGCGCGACCTCGCTGTCGACCAGAACAGGGACGGCTCGGTGCCGTATGTCATCCCCAACGTGCTGGATACCAGCTGGGCGGCCTCCGCGGGATGGTCGGATGCCTCCACGGTGATCCCCTGGAACATGTACCTTGCTTACGGCGATACGCGCCTCCTCGAACAGCAGTACCCGAGCATGAAGGCATGGGTCGGGTACATGGAAGGGAAGAGCGAGCACTTCCTCTGGAATACCGGTTCACACTTCGGCGACTGGTTATTCTATCGTCCCCGCGACGACAATGATGGAAGGTCCGCAGTGACGGACAAGTACCTCATCGCCCAGGCGTACTTTGCGCATTCGACGGAGATCCTGGCCGAAGCCGCGAAGGTTCTTGGGAATACCGCGGACGAACGCAAGTACGCACGACTGTTCGATGAGGTCCGCTCCGCATTCCAGAAGGAGTATCTTACTCCTGGAGGCCATCTTGTCTCCGGAACGCAAACGGCGTATGTGCTTGCCCTCGATTTCGATTTGCTTCCCCCCGAGCTGCGCGATCAGGCGGTGCGTAGACTCGTCGAAAACATCCACGAGTACGGTGACCATCTGACCACGGGCTTTCTCGGCACCCCGCACTTGTGTCAGGTGCTCACCCGATTTGGACACGCCGACCTCGCTTACACATTGCTCTTGCAGAAGACGTATCCCTCCTGGCTCTATCCGGTGACGCGAGGTGCCACGACCATCTGGGAACGGTGGGATGGGATACGTCCGGATGGGAGTTTTCAGAATCCTGAAATGAATTCCTTCAATCACTATGCGTACGGGGCGATCGGCGAATGGCTGTACCGGACTCCCGGTGGAATTCAGATCGATCCTGCTTCTCCGGGCTATCGACACTTTCGCATCGCGCCGCTCCCCGGCGGAGACTTCACGAACGTATCTGTCGGGTTGAAGACCATGTACGGGACCATCGCGTCGTCGTGGCGGGTGGTTGCCGGGGCGATGCATGTCGCGATCACGATCCCGCCCAACACCAGCGCGGAAGTCGTGTTGCCCGATGGCGGCCGAACCGTCAGCCTCGGCTCAGGCGCGTATACCTTTGATTATCCCCGACGAAAATGAGCCGGGGATTTCTGTCTCCATCGAACGAAGGGTGAGGACCATATGTTGGTTTCCCATAGCAAGGCGCTCTATATCTCAGCTTCTGCTGCGATCATCCTGAGCGGCATCGTTCTCTCGGGACCTGTCGCTGTCGGGCTCGTCGACGTTTTCGCACCCCAACCGGCCTGGCAGGACGTCGGGACCTACGCCCGCCATTACTCATGGCTTCAATCCCTCCCGTACCTGTTCGGGTTCCTGATTGTCGGGGGGTTCGTTCTTCTGATGTCGGCCCTCAATGGAACCGGGCGCGAACCGCTCCGGCCGCTTGAAGTGACTGCGGTGACGCTGACGGGAATCTTCGCTTCGCTGGTCTTTCTGAACTACGTCCTCCAGACCACCTTTGTCCCGCAATGGCTCTCTACCGTCGACCCGATGGTCGGCGTTTTTACGATGGCGAATCCACGGTCGCTCGGGTGGGCGCTCGAATTGTACGGCTACGGCATTCTCGGAATTGCGACAGCATTTGTCACGCCGTTGTTCGACGCGCACGGCCGACAGGGAGTGATCAAGACTCTTCTGTGGGCGAACTGTCTTGTCAGCGTGGTTTCGGCGGGACTTCTGCCAGTGATCCCCGGCTGGGTGTTGACCCCTGCAGGCATTATCGCGGGGACGTTGTGGAATCTCCTCATCGGCATTCTGATGATACTGATCATGATGGAATTCCGGTTCGGCCGCAGTCTCGAGGAAAAGAACACCCAGCAATGAACCGGCCGGGGACCGCCCGACGCGGAACAGAGAGCCATGGCAACCGGGAAATGGATGGTGGGATATGAAGATCAGAGCGATTCTCTTTGGTGCGACAGGAATGGTGGGCGAAGGGGTTCTCCACGTCGCCCTTCATCACCCTGATGTCGAGTCCGTTCTTGTCATCGGGAGGAGGTCATGCGGAGTGGTGCATCCCAGGATGACAGAAATCGTACACACCGACTTCTACAATTTCAATGCGATCGAACACCAGTGCGCCGGGTACAACGCGTGCTTCTTCTGTCTCGGCGTTTCATCGATAGGAATGCAAGAGGAGGAATACCGACGGGTAACGCATGATCTGACGCTCGCCGCTGCACAGACGCTCGTGAAGCAAAATCCTGACATGACCTTCTGCTATGTCTCGGGTGCAGGGACAGACAGCACGGAGAAGGGAAGACTCATGTGGGCGCGCGTGAAGGGGAAGACGGAAAACGATCTCCGTGCCATGCCTTTCAAAGCGGTGTATCTGTTCAGACCGGGGTTTATCAAGCCGATCGCCGGACTCAAAAACGCCTATGTCATTTCGAAGGTGATCGGCTGGGGGTATCCTCTGTGGAGCAAAATTTTTCCGAAATTTGTCTGTACTCTCGAAGCGATCGGGCGCGCGATGATCGCCGTTGCCCTTATGGGAAATGACACGCCCTATCTCGAAAACCCGGACATCGCCCGCAGGGGAAAGGGGTGACGGGGATGAGCCGCACTGATGGCAGGGACGCTTGATCTCACGACTGCCGCGCTCGCACCTGCGGCATTATCGGGCGGAAGGTGGATGAACGGGAGGTTCCCAATCCTTCGCCGGCATTTCATGGTGCCCGGGATCGTCTACGCTGTCGTCACCGCCACGCCTGTGCTTTGCATCGGCCTCCCGATATCGCTGGTCGTCGGAAGGGATCACGCTTCTGTCATTGAACGCTGACCGGCACCGTTCGCTCATGTTCTCATTTCACTTCCGGAGAACTCTACGATGATTGTCGTCTCAGATCTTTGGAAAACCTTTCCGCGCGATCGGCAGCAGCGGAAAGAGAATCCGTCGGGGAATCGCTCCCCGGTCGAGGCCGTGGCCGGAATCAGTTTTACGTGCAAGCCTGGGCGGGTCTTCTCCCTCCTGGGGCCGAACGGGGCAGGCAAGACCACGACGCTGCGGATGATCGCGACGCTGCTCAAACCGACGTCCGGCTCGATTACCGTCTGCGGCGACGATGTGGTCGACCAGGCGCAAGAGGTTCGCAGAAAAATCGGATTCCTGACGGGCACCACGCGCCTTTACGAGCGCCTGACGCCCGACGAAGTCGTGCGATACTATGCGGATCTGCACAGTGTCGAACCCGGCACCTTCAAGAAGCGCCGCGACGAGTTGTTCGCGCTTTTGGGGATCGATGAATTCGCGCAACGGAGAATCGGCAAGCTTTCAACGGGAATGCGGCAGAAGGTCTCCATCGCCCGCACGATGATCCACGATCCGGAGGTGATCATCTTTGACGAACCCACGGTCGGTCTGGATGTCATTACGGCGCGGCATATTCTCGACCTCATTCGCTCCTGCCGGGCGCAGGGGAAGACGGTGTTGTTTTCGACGCATGTGATGGGGGAGGTGAGCCTGCTGAGCGACGATCTTGCGATCATCCATAACGGAAAGCTCTGCTACTCGGGGACGTACGAAGCATTCCGCAGCACGATGCAGGGGGCGTCGCTGGAGGAGGAATTCATCCGACTTGTCCAGGAGACCGCGCAATGAAAACCATCCTCGTGATTTTCAAGAAAGAACTGAAGGACACCCTGCGCGATCGTCGGACGCTGGCGAGCATGATCATTATCCCGCTTCTTTTGTTCCCGCTCCTGATCGGCATCTCGTCGAGGATCATGCTTTCGCAGATTCAGAAGGCGAAGGGGAAGGTCCTCACGGTTGGTCTGCTGACCTACGGCAATGCAGGGGAGTTTCAAAAGATCCTTTGGAACGATCCCCGGGTCAGGGTCCTCGAAGGTCTCACGCTGGACAGTGCAAGGGCGAGGTTCGAACAAGACAGTCTGGACGCCTACTTCTCGTTTGCGCCGGACTTCGACCGCATGGTGGACAGTCTCGGACGGGGCGATGTGTCGATGTATTTCAAATCGACGGAACAGCGTGACATTGAAACGAGCCGGGCACGGCAAATCCTGACGGCGTACGACGACACGCTCAGGGCCCGGCGCCTCCAGAAACTCCATATTGACGCCCGATTGATCGAGCCCGTTGAGGTGCACGAGGTGAATCTTGCGTCGGCGAAGGAAAGACTTGCGGAAGTCATCGGTGGGTTTCTCCCGTATCTCTTCATCATCTTCTGTTTCATGGGAAGCATGTACCCCGCAATCGATCTTGCCGCGGGAGAGAAGGAACGGGGGACGCTGGAAACCCTGCTGACGTCGCCGGCGAGCAGGCTGGAAATTCTTCTCGGGAAGTTCGGCGTGGTCATCCTGACAGGGATCACCACGGCAGTGGTTGCGCTCTTCGGCATGTACCTCGGCATCATTCAGATCAAGGAAATACCGCCCGAGTTGATGAGAACGGTCATGGAGATTCTCCAGCTCCGGTCGGCGCTGCTGCTTCTTTCGCTCCTGCTCCCGCTGACGATTTTCTTCGCAGGTGTCCTGCTTTCGCTCTCGATCATGGCAAAGTCGTACAAAGAGGCACAGAGCATCATCAGCCCGGCCATGATTGTCGTCATTGTTCCGGCGTTCGTGGGACTGATGCCCGGGGTGACGCTCGATTGGACGACCGCGCTGGTGCCGATCCTGAACGTCTCCCTCGCGACGAAAGCGATCATTTCGGATACCGCCACGCCGCTCCTTCTGGGAGAAGTCTATCTTTCATCGATCGTTCTGGCGGGGTTGAGCCTGTTCGGTTGTGCGAAGGTGTTCGACCGGGAAGGCACGCTCTTCCGCGGGACGTGAGCCTATTCCTCCGGGAAACCAAGGGTGTGGGGGGCGTTTTTCTTGTGTTTGTCGTTCGTCGACCCGTCTCCGGGAATGTTTCTTGACTTTTGCAGCGATTTTCGGTAAATTTGCAAGCTGAACTTCCCATTACGAAATTCAACGTTTCTTCAGGAGTATCACGTGGACAAAACGACACGCTTCTTTACGCTGGCGGATGTCGACCGCAAGTGGCATGTAGTCGATGCCGATGGTCAGACGCTCGGCCGTCTTGCCAGTGAAGTCGCGCGCCTTTTGCGTGGCAAGCACAATCCCATGTTCACCCCGAACGCGGACCTGGGTGATTTTGTCGTCGTCGTGAACGCGGCGAAGATCCGCCTCACGGGCAAACGGACGGAGCTCAAGGAATATTTCCATTACACCGGATACCCGGGAGGGGCGACATTCGAGAAATTCCAGGATGTCCTGAAGAAGCGACCCGAGCGCGTCGTCGAGCATGCCGTCAAAGGCATGTTGCCGCACAACAAGCTTGGAAGGAAGATCTTCGGAAAACTGAAGGTCTATCCAGGGGCCGATCACCCGCATTCGGCGCAACAGCCTGAAGCTCACAAGATTCCCACCACATCGTTGTAGGAGTAGAACGCGCGCATGGCTGGAACAAACACCGTAACTGTCGGGCGTCGCAAGACCGCCGTCGCCAGAGTCACCCTCACCCCGGGCAGCGGGATCGTCACGGTCAACAAACGCCCGCTGGAGCAGTACTTTCCCATCGAGACGTTGCGGCAGGCCGTTCTGACGCCGCTGCAGGTCACGGAAACGGCGGGCAAGTATGACATCGCTATCAAGGTCGAAGGGGGTGGCCCGACCGGTCAGGCCGGTGCTGCCAGCCTGAGCATCGCTCGTGCCCTGGTCATTATCAGCGAGGACCATCGTGCGACCTTGCGCACGGCGGGACTTCTCACCCGCGACCCGCGCATGGTGGAACGGAAGAAATACGGTCAGAAGAAAGCGCGCAAACGCTTCCAGTTCTCGAAGCGCTAACAATGTTGTTGTACCCGTCGGCACGCAGCGTCCCCCTTTCGAGAGGCCTCGTTGCGGGATGCCCGACGGCAATCACTCATACTTCCGGATTGACGCGTGAGTGTCCCCGACGGGATGGCGCGGCAAGGTGATGGGAGTAGACGAAAAACTCATTCGAAAGGATCACTATGTCCCGCGTTGAAGTCTCCGAACTTCTCGCCGCCGGTTGTCACTTCGGCCACCTCACCCGCCGCTGGAACCCCAAGATGCGCCCCTTCATTTTCATGGAGCGCAACGGCATTCATATCATCGACCTCATGAAGACCAGCATGCTTCTCGATGAGGCATGCAACGCGCTTTCCACAATCGTCGCTGAGGGAAAACGAATCCTGTTCGTCGGCACCAAGAAACAGGCGAAGGATCTCATCAAGGAGGAAGCCGTGCGGGCAGGGCAGTTCTATGTCAGCGAGCGCTGGCTGGGAGGCTGCCTGACGAATTTTACGACCATCCGGAAGAGCGTGAAGCGCCTCACGAACATCGAGAAGATGGAAAACGACGGAACCTTCGAGAAGCTGACCAAGAAGGAAATCCTGATGCTTCATCGCGAGAAGGAAAAGCTCAACAACGTCCTTTCCGGCGTCGTCGATATGACGCGTCTCCCGGGCGCGATGTTCGTGGTCGACGTAAAGAAGGAAGCCATCGCAGTCAAGGAAGCAAAACGGCTGAACATCCCGGTGTTCGCCATCGTCGATACGAACTGTGACCCCGAGCCGATCGACTATGTGGTGCCTGCAAACGATGACGCGATCAAATCGATCCAGATTATCATGAAGCACATCACCGATGCGGCGGTCGAGGGTCGCGAACTGGCTGTCGTCCACCAGGCGGAAATGGCCGCCGAGGCGGAGAACAAGGGAAAAGACTCCGCGGCGGATTCGCGGTAAGTTCCCCCCCACACTGAACTCATAAAGGCTATGGCAATTACGACAGAAGACATAAAGAACCTCCGCGAGAAGACCGGCGCGGGGATGATGGACTGCAAGAAAGCGCTCGAAGAGACAAAAGGCGACATCAAGGCGGCGATCGAATATCTCCGGAAGAAAGGTGCCGCCGTCGCGGTAAAACGGGCGGACCGTTCCGCAAAAGAAGGAATGATCGTCTCCCGCGTCAGCGCGGACCGGAAGTCCGGCGTGGTCATCGAAGTGAATTGCGAGACGGATTTTGTCGGTCGCAGCGACGATTTCACATCGTTCGCCGCCGCCGTCGCCGGGGCCGTGGAGAAGAACAAGCCCGGCAGCATCGAAGCACTGATGGCATCGTCCACGTCCGACGGCAAGCCGCTCAGCGCGATGCTGAACGACCTGCTCGCGAAGGTGGGCGAGAAGATTGAAGTGCGGCGGTTCAAGCTCCTGGAATCTTCCGATGGGATGGTGAGCAACTATACCCATATGGGGAGCAAGATCGGCGTCCTCGTGGAACTCCACGGGGTGACCGTGGAGCAGTCCGAAAGGACGACCGGACGCGACATCGCAATGCAGATCGCCGCGATGAACCCCCTTGTCGTGAGCCGGGAACAGGTCGAGAAGACCACCGTTGAGCGGGAAGTGGAGATCTACAGGACCCAGGCAAAGAACGAGGGGAAGCCTGCCCAGGTGCTGGACAAAATTGCCAATGGGCGTCTCGAGAAATTTTACCAGGAAGTCGCGCTCGTTGAGCAAATGTACATCAAGGACCAGGGGAAAACGGTCGGCGAGATCCTGCGCGAAGCAGGACCGGCGGTCGCTGTGAAACAGTTCGTCCGGTACCATCTCGGCGAGGAAAGTGTCTGATTCATGCCCACCCCCCAGTACAAAAGGATCCTGTTGAAGCTGAGCGGCGAAGCCCTGATGGGTGAGCAACAGTTCGGCATCGACCCGGTCGTCCTGAAGAGGTATTCCCAGGAGATCAAAGAGATCCGCGATCTGGGGGTCGAGGTGGGGATCGTCATCGGCGGAGGGAATATCTTCCGCGGCGTGCAGAATTCCTCGACGGGGATCGACAAGGTCACCGGCGATCACATGGGAATGCTTGCCACGCTGATCAATGCGATGGCGCTGCAGAGCGCCCTCGAGAACGAAGGGATGTTCACGCGGCTGATGTCGGCGATCAGGATGGACGTGATCGCCGAGCCGTTCATCCGGCGGCGGGCGATCCGTCACCTGGAAAAGGGACGCATCGTGATCTTCGGGGCCGGGACCGGCAATCCGTACTTCACCACCGATACCGCCGCGGCGCTGCGAGCGGTTGAGATCGAAGCCGATGTGATCATGAAGGGGACGCGGGTAGACGGCGTCTATGATGCCGACCCTGAGCGGAATCCCGAAGCGTTCCGCTTTGAACAAATTACCTACCGGGATGTACTGAAAAGAAATCTCAAGGTGATGGACCTCACCGCCATCGCGCTGTGCGAGGAAAACAATCTCCCGATCATGGTGTTCAACATGAACACGGTCGGCAACCTGAAGCGCATTGTCCTGGGCGAGCCGGTGGGAACGACGGTGAAGGAAACGGTCTCTCCACTCATCCAAAACAGTTAGCGGAGCCTGTCATGGTCAAGGAGATCCTGAAGGAAGGCGACGACAAGATGAAGAAAGCCGTCGAGGTGGTTCGTCAGGAGTTGGCAAAGATCCGGACGGGAAAGGCCACCACCACACTGCTGGAGGGTGTCAAGGTCGATTATTTTGGGACGCCGATGCAGTTAACGCATGTCGGCAATATCGGCGTGGCGGACGTGCATACCCTGACCGTCACTCCCTACGACAAGGGAATGCTTGATGCCGTTCAAAAAGCGATTCAGACAGCGAACCTCGGTCTCAATCCTTCAAAGGACGGCCAGATCGTTCGCGTCCCGATCCCGCCGCTGAACGAAGAACGCCGCCGCGAACTGGTGAAGCTGACGAAGAAATTCGGAGAAGAAGGAAAAATCGCCATCCGGAACGTCCGTCGCGATGCCATGGAACACCTGAAAAAATCCGAGAAGGCCGAGCATTTCTCCGAGGACGAGCGAAAGAAGGGCGAGGCCGAACTCCAGAAGATGACGGACAAGGCGACGAAAGACATCGACGCCCATCTTACGCAGAAAGAAAAAGAGATCATGGAGGTGTAGCAGGGGATCGGCCAAGAGTAGGAAGTAGGACGTGGGCAGTAGGAAGAAAGCCGAGCCCATTTCAGATCTCATCTATCCGGCATCCGAAATCTAAATTGTTCTTCTTTTCCCAACTCCCCTCGTCTCCCCATCTCCCCATCTCCCCGTCTCCCCATCCCCCCTTCTCTCTTTGTATTGGCGTAACTTCTGCCACTCCCTCGCGTATGCAAATATAGGGGACGCTCGCAGAGCTGTCCCGAAGGAGGGATACCCTATGGCTTCCAAACGTCTCTACAAATCGCGCTCAGAGCGCATGATTGATGGCGTGTGCGGTGGCCTGGCGGAGTTTTTCGGCGTGGAGGTCACCCTGATTCGCATCACCTGGGTCCTTCTCACCCTCCTGGGTGGATCAGGAATCATTCTCTATCTTGCGGCGATGTTCATCATTCCCGTGAACCCCGTCCCGCTCGCGGCGACGCCGCGGGCAACGTCCTCGTCCGCCGGAGCGAACGCGAAATTCTGGGGGATTCTTCTCGTGGTCGTGGGGATCCTCTGGCTTCTAAGAAATCTGGACATTCCATACTATCTGCACTGGTGGGGATTTTCGTGGGACTATATGCTCCCCGTCATTCTCATCCTCGCCGGAGTCGCGTTCCTGTTCGGCGGTCGAAACGGTCTGATGACGTCGGCGGGCGCGCAGGCGCAAGGAACGCCGGAATCGTCTCCGGACCAACCATCGCAGTCAACAGACAACGAGGCACCTCCCATGTCACAACCTCTCCGACTCTACAAGTCGCGCGTTGAGCGGAAACTCTTCGGAGTGTGCGGTGGAATCGCGACCTACGCAAACGTCGATCCGACCATCATCAGGATCCTTTTTGTGGTCGCAGCATTCGCATCGTTCGGCTTCATGATCCTGCTCTACGTTGCGATGGCGATCATCGTTCCCAATGAGCCTTTCGTCCAACCGGTAACGCCGGCGGCCCCCTAAGGCCGTCGGTCGTTGTCTCCGCGATCGGCCTGATACGATTGCACCCGCTTCAATTCCCAATTCCAGAAAGGAGCACTCATGCAACCCTTCTCTCGCCGTCCCTGGCTCGGGATCGGCATGATTGCCATTGGCGCCGTGCTTCTGCTCCATCAACTCCATGTGCTTCCCATCGCGTGGCGGGAAGTCTGGTGGGCGGCGGTGTGCATCGGCGGGGCGTCGTTGATGGTGAAAGGATTCACCAGCAAGGGGAAAGGGATGTTCCTCGGCGTGTGCGCGGTTGGCATCGGAGGGTACAAATTACTCTCGACCTACACGTTTCTCTACATTCCCTCCTTTCTCATCGTCCCTTCCCTGATGATTCTTGCCGGGGTCGGGATCCTCTTCGTTTATTTCACCGCGTTGAACCGATGGCATCTTCTTGTTCCTTCGCTTCTCCTTATCAGTCTCGGCGCCGTCATCGTTGTTGCCGAAGAGGGGTATATCGACCGGTGGGCGGTCATCGATTTCCTGCGAACCTGGTGGCCGGTGTCGCTGGTGCTCTTTGGAGTGGCGATGCTGCTGAACCAACTGAAAGCAAACCGTCACGAAGATGCATCGCAATAGTCACAAGTTCAATGGACGAAAGTCAATCGTGAACCCCGGAGCAGCCGATTTGCAGAAAACCGGCTGATCCCGGTTGTCAAGCGGTTTCCGGCCGGGCCAAAGCGCCGGATCGTTCCATTTGTCGATTCCCTCCTGGGCATCGACCGGCGTCCATCGTGGTTTCTCAGTGAGCTTCGAGCCAGTTTTCCCCCGTCCCGATCTCAACCTCGACAGGTACCTTCAGCTCCACTGCACGCTGCATCCTGTCCTTCACCAGGGCGCTTAGCTTCGATGCTTCGGCTTTCGTCGTTTCAAAGACCAGCTCGTCATGCACCTGCAGGATCATCCGGCTTTTCAACGCTTCCTTGCTGACATCGCGATCGATCCGGATCATCGCAAGCTTGATCATGTCCGCTGCCGATCCCTGGATGGGCATATTGATCGCCGCCCGTTCCGCATTGGACCGGACCACCTGGTTCTTGCTCGTGATGTCGGGGAAATGTCTGCGCCTGCCCATCATTGTTGTCACATACCCGTTCGTGCGCGCATCCCGGAGCGTATCGTTGATGTATTGCCGGACCTTCGGGAACCGCTCGAAGTATTTCTTGATGATCTCCTGCGCTTCCCCCTGCGAAATCCCCAGCCGCATCTTCAGTCCGAACGGACCGATGCCGTACATGATCCCGAAATTCACCTCTTTCGCTTTCCTCCGCATGTCCCGCGTGACCTCGGGCGCAGAAACGCCGAACACCTTGACCGCGGTCGTGGCATGAATGTCTTCTCCGTCGCGGAATGCCTGGATCAGGGTCTCGTCGCCCGACATGTGCGCCATCACGCGGAGTTCAATCTGCGAATAATCCGCCGACAGAAGAATGTTTCCCCGTGAAGGGATGAACGCCCGGCGGATTTCACGGCCGACGTCGGTCCTGATGGGGATGTTCTGGAGATTCGGATCGCTGGAAGACAGCCGGCCCGTCGCGGCCACGGTCTGATTATACGATGTGTGCACGCGCCCTGTGCGGGGATGAATCAGCAAGGGAAGGGCGTCGACGTAGGTCGACTTGAGTTTCGTCAGCTGACGGAACTCCAGAAGCTTCTGGACGATGGGGTGGTGCTCCCGAAGCGCCTCGAGCACGCTGACATCGGTCGAAAATCCGGTCTTGGTCTTTTTCTGTGATGGAAGCCCGAGCTTCGTGAACAGGATTTCGCTCAGCTGCTGCGTAGAGTTGATATTGAAGGTTTGGCCGGCATCGCGGTGGATTTCCGTGACGAGGTTCTGCAGCAACCGCTCAATCTCCTTCGACATTCCCCCGAGGTGTCCGGTATCGAGCGAGACCCCCGTCGATTCCATCCGGACAAGGACCTCGATTAACGGGAACTCCATTTCTTCGCAGAGTGCAAGCAACCCTTCCTTCGTGAGACGCTCCCGGAGCGCGTTGTACAATCGCAGCGTAATGTCGGCGTCTTCCGCGGAATACTCCGCCAGGCGCTCGACCGGCACCTCGGTGATCGCCTTCTGGTTGCGTCCCTTCCCGGTCAGATCCTCATACGAAACCATCCGGTAGTTCAATGTCCCGAGCGCGAGTGAATCCAGATTGTGCTGCGCGTCGGCCCGGAGCACGTAGCTGGCAACCATGGTGTCGAAAGCGAGTCCCTGCAGTTCGATTCCATGCGTGCGGAGAATCAGCATATCGTACTTCGCGTTCTGACCCACCTTTTTGATGGAAGGGTCTTCGAGGATCGGCTGAAGGCGCGCGCGTACTTCGTCCCAGGGAAGAGCGGTGGCAAGATGACCGACGGGCGGGAGGCCGCCCTGGGCATCGAACAGGCCCGCAGTTTCCGAGGCCGAAAAGTATTCGGTGCGCACCGGGACATACCACGCTTCGCGCTCCTCCGTCGCAAACGAAAGGCCGACAATGCTTGCGCGCATGGCGTCGACGCCCGTTGTTTCGGTGTCGACGGCGATGACCGAAGCGGCTTTCAACGCGGAACAGAGCTTCTTGAGATCGTCATTCGACCGTACAAGATGATGGACGTGCTTGTCGGTGGTGATGTCCGTGGGAGCCGAAAGTGGCGCGGGCGGTTCATCCGGCGTGGTCTGGGCTGGCGGTGGAGAGGCTTCGGTTCCACCCAGCCGGGAGCCCAGGGTCTTGAATTCGAACTCGGCAAACAGGGAGCGAAGGCGCGCGACGTCGCGCTGGGCCGCCCGGAGCTGATGAAAGTCGATCTTCACGGGTGCGTCGACGTCGATAGTCACCAGCCGCTTGGAAAGAAACGCGAGCTCGCGGTGCGTGGCAAGCTTGTCCCGCACTCCTTTCTGCGGGATCTTGTCAATGTTCTTGTACACGCCTTCCAACGATCCGTATTCCTGGATCAGTGGAATAGCCGTCTTCTCGCCGACGCCGGGCACCCCGGGAACGTTATCGGACTTGTCGCCGATGAGGGCAAGAACATCGATGACCGCTTCGGGTGCGACGCCGAATTTTTCCTTGACGCCGCGTTCATCGACGACCTCGGGCTCCGCGCCCGCCTTGCCCGGCCGGTAGATTTTGATGAGCGGCGAGATCAACTGCATAAAGTCTTTGTCGCCGGTGACGAGGTAGGTCATGACTCCTTCGCGCTCGGCCCGGCGGGCCAGCGTCCCCATGACATCATCGGCCTCGTAGCCCGGGAGTTCGAGGAGAGGCGTATGGAATGCGCGGACCACGTCCTTCAGGCCCTGCAGTTGCGACACCATGTCTTCGGGCATGCGTTCCCGGGTGGCCTTGTACGCGTCGAAAAGCTTATGGCGGAATGTCGGCTCCGGCGTGTCGAATACGACCGCGACATGCTCCGGTCGCTCATCGTCGAGAATTTTCAACAACGCTGTTGTAAAGCCATAAATCGCCCCGGTGTTCATCCCCTTGCTGTTGATCAGAGGTCTGCTGATGAACGAAAAATACGCCCGGTAGGCGAGGGCCATCCCATCGAGAAGGAAGAGTCGTTCTTTGGATTTCATGGCGATGTTCTGGTTCGTCGTGAGAGATTAAGCTGCCGGCGCGGCGTCCACGCGCCCGGGAAGCGCGCGGGCGACCGTGATCCCGCCAATGACGAGCAGGATGCTCGTCGCAACGAAAGAAGCGGCGATCCCGAAGCGGGCGGCAATGAAGCCTCCGGAGATCGGCCCGAGAAGATTGCCCAGGATGGTCATGCTCGAAGCGACCGCGATCATCCCCCCCCGGCGGTCCGGTGGTGCATAAACGTTCGTCAGGCCATACAGGCTCGGAATAACCCCGCCGCGCGCGAACCCGAGGAACGCCCGCAACACGGCAAGTTGATAGAGATCGGTCACAATAATATGCCCCGCGTACGCGATCCCTACAACAACCAGAGCGGCGGCAAGGTTCTTTGTATAGCCGTATCTGTCGTTTCTGTGCCCCCACCACGGGGCGGAGATGACCATAAAAAGCCCCATGACGGAGAAGATCGCCCCCGCGACCGTCGACATGTAGCGGGTCGACGCCTCGAAGCTTTCGATGTACAGGGCAAAGATCGGTTCGATCATCAGCACCGACATCTGGGCGACAACCAGCATCAGCGCCACCACGCGGAGCCGCCGGTCGGTGACCATCAGCGCAAAATTATCGAAGACGGCCCTTGCCGTGCCGCCCCGCCCAGGAGTGAACTCCTCGTGCACGGCAACCGCGACGACGATGCCTCCGATGGCGCAAAGGAAAGCGGTGAGGAAAAAGATTTCACGATAGCCGACAAGATCGGCAAGGAACCCGCCGAAGAACGGACCGAGAACCATTCCGCCGGCCGACGACGACTGAATAAACCCGAGGGCGTACCCGATGTTTTCTTTCGGAGTATTCATCGAAATAAGCGCGAGCGCCGAGGCGATGAACCCGCTGACGGCGCCCTGGAACATTCGGAAGAGGAGGAGCTGGTAGACGTTTTGCGCGAGACCGAGGAACACCTGCGAAAGGGCAAGGCCGAACAGTGCGCGGACGACCATGGCCTTTCGTCCATGCCGGTCGCCCAGACTTCCCCAGAAGGGCGTGGCAATGATGGCGAGGAAGAAGGGACCCGCGAACACGATCCCGCTCCATCGGGAGAGATCGTCCGGGTCGGTGACGCCGAGCGTGCGGATGTAAAACGGCAGGAAGGGGACGACGAGATTCATGCCCACCATTGCAAGGAATTGTGTCCCCCAGAGAATGTAGAGATTCCTGCGCCAGGCGGTCATGCACAGAAGATACGCACGCCGACGGGGAAAGGCAACGGAACGGCGTTGCGACTCGATGTCCATTTCTCTACATTGGAGCACCAACCACACCCGCCCATGAAAATCTATACTCGCACCGGAGACAAAGGCGAAACGTCGTTGATCGGAGGCGAGCGCGTTTCGAAGGACGCTCTTCGCGTCGAGGCCTACGGCGACGTCGACGAACTCAATGCCCAGCTCGGCCTGGTGTGTGCGGAGAGCCGCGATGCGGAGTTGCGGGAAGTGCTCGCCGCGATCCAGGATCGACTGTTCGTGATCGGCGCCGGGCTCGCCACCCCGCGTGGCGCAGCAGGCTCGCCGTCGTCTGTGATTTCCGACGACGATATCCGTTATCTCGAACAGCGCATCGACGCTGCTGACGCAAATCTTCCGCGGCTCACACACTTCATCCTCCCCGGCGGATCACCGGAAGCAGCGCGGCTCCATATTGCGCGGGCTGTTTGCCGGCGGGCGGAACGGATGTGCGTCAGGCTTTCGCGCATCGAAGAAATCACGCCTTCAATCCTGACTTACGTCAATCGCCTGTCTGACCTTCTTTTTGTGCTTGCCCGTCAGGCCAATCTCCGTGCAGGAATACCGGAGACGCTCTGGCCTCCCCGCGCCAGGGGACAGGAATAACCGTCATCATTCGGAGGACGCCCCGATGCGTCATTTCATCTCTGCATTTGTCATCCAGGCCGTACTTCTCGGCAATTGCACCGCACAGTCGGCGGGTCAGGCCCGAGCCGACCGGGTTTCCGTGGACAGCGCGATGGCCAACCTCCGGGTGATCGCGGGAGAAATCGGACCGCGCCCGATGGGTTCGCCTGCGGAGCATCGGGCTATGGAGTTTGCCCTCGAACGTCTCAAGGCGTTCGGGTGCGATGACACATTTCTTCTCCCGATGGACGTGGCGGGTGGCGTCAACACGACAAGCGGGATTGCCGTCGGGGTCCTCAAAGGTGAAAGCGGAAGGACGATTCTCATCGGCGGCCACATGGATTCGGCGGGACCGGAAATCCCCGGCGCCGATGATGATGGCTCCGGGTCGGCGCTTGTCCTCGAATTGGCGCGGGTGCTCGCGCAACGGCGCCACCATTCAACATTGATGTTTTGTCTCTGGGGGGGTGAAGAACAGGGGTTGCGCGGGTCGAGCTATTTCGTTGCCCACTACCCGGGCATCGACAGCGTCGCGTTGATGCTCCAATTGGACATGGTGGACGGGAAGGGACCGCTGGACATCGATCCTGACGCCCCATACCAGGTAAGCAGTCCCCGCTGGCTCGTCAATGCGGCGTTCGAGGAGTTTTACAACGTCCTGCATTACTCCGGACTGCGGTATCCCACACAGTTTGCCACGATCAACGCATCGGGAGGCGGGGCGACCGGATCGGACCACATCCCGTTCATCGAACACGGAATACCGGCGATCGACTTTACCTCGGACGTCGAATATCCGATCCACACCCCGCTCGACAACCTTTCAAATTTCACCCCCTCGGGGTTCCAACGCGCCGGAGATCTCATTCTCCGGCTCGTTGATCGATTCGACACTGGTCAGCCTGCGGTGAAGACCGAAGAATACTGGCTTGTGCAACTGGGTGACGTTCCGCTGTTTATCCCGCAATGGTTCATCAGTCTCTTTACCGCGCTCTCCATTGGCGCCGCGATCCTGCTGGGAGTGCTCCTCTTTCGAAAGGAGAGGAACGATCCATCGCTTCGACGTTTCAAAGGTTCCGGAGCGAAGGTGGCGCTTGCCGTCCTGATCGTCAATGCCTTCGTCTGGATGGCGCCCAACATCGTCGGGCTGTTTACCGGTTACCGGTTCCCGTGGGCGGGGCGGTTTGGACTGTACGAAGTTTTTTCCATTACCGCGGGATTTCTTGGAGTGTGGCTTGCGATCCGTCTCCTGCGGGTCATGCGTCCGAGCGACCGCGTCGCGCCGATGTTCGTCCGTGCCGCAATTGCGCTGGCTGTCGCCTCAGGATGTGCCGCCGCCTTCGGTCTCGAGATCGCGATGTACCCCGCCCTCATTCTTGCACTCATGACCCTTGCCATCTGGCTCCGTCGGCCGTGGCTCGGGACGATCGCGCTCATCCTGGGCGGGTGCATCGCGTACAGCTTCGTCTTCTCTGAGGCAACAGGACTGTTTCAACGTGCGTTGACCGCAACCGCGCCCGATGTGCTCGTGCGGGGGGTGGTCTATCATCTTTCCTTCATTCTCCTTTCCAGTCTCCTGACGCTTCCCTTCGGCTATGCCGGCGCCGCGCTGGTCCGTGCCGTCGGGAGAGACTTCCTGCATCTGCACTCCTTCACAGCGCCGCGGGTCATTGCGGTTCTCGGCATGGTGGTGATTGCCTTTGGGATCTACGTCGGGTCCCAGAAACCGTACGGCCCGTCGTGGCAGCCCTCGGTCATTGTCCGGCAGGGCTGGAATATCTTTGACACATCCGGTGTCGTGCGCATCATGTCGAGTGAGCCGTTCCATGATCTTCGTGTCTTGTGGGAATCGCGTGACACCGTCCTGCCTCACGGGACGGAAGCGGAAATTTTCGGGCCGCCCATCGACCCGGCGCATTGGGTCGACGTCGCGTGCCGCGATTCGATTGTCGGAGCGGACGATTCAACAACGTCGCTCACGCGCACGCTTGTCGTGACAACCCCCGTCCGACCGTACCAGGTCTCGGTGACATTCGAGAGCAAGTCGCCATTCGAAGCGACGTCCTGGCGTTGGAGCAGCTCGCAGCCGGTGGGTATGCTGAGGAGCCAGGCGTCACCAGACCGGCGAAAAGTCTTCCGCTGGTATGCGTTTCCTGCGTCCCCGCTCGTGATTCCCGTGGAATTGCATCTCCATCGGAACCAGAGTGTGATCCAGTATGTTGAAGTAACGTTCGACACGCTGGCGACTCCGGTGATGCTGGAGAATCTCGAAGGCTATTGCACGCGGAGAATGGTGATTACGCGCACCGATTCGCTGCGTGGACCGGGTCTCGCCGGGGGTCTTGCAGAAGCAGAAAGGCCATGATGCAGAGCAACGCCAATTCTCCCATCCTCGAAGTCCGGAACCTTTCGAAACGGTACGGCACGCTCGTCGCCGTCGACGGAATTTCGTTCGACGTCGGGAGGAAAGAAATTTTCGGCATTCTCGGGCCGAACGGCGCCGGAAAGACCACGACGCTTGAATGCATCGAGACGCTTCGGCCCTTCGATGCGGGAGAGATTATCGTCGGAGGGGTCGACGTTCAGAAGCGACCGGACGATGTCAAACGGATCATCGGCGTGCAACTTCAGTCGTCGTCATTCTTCGACAAGCTGCGGCTGGCCGAGTTGCTGGATTTGTTCGGATCGCTCTACGGGAGAACCGTCGATCCGATCGGGCTGCTGCGGGAGGTGGAACTCCAGGACCGCGCGAAGGCGACGGTGAACGAACTCTCGGGAGGTCAGAAGCAGCGCTTCTCCATCGCTGCGGCCCTCGTCAATGAACCCGTTGTCCTTTTTCTCGACGAACCGACGACCGGTCTTGACCCTCAGGCGCGCCGACACCTGTGGGGGATCGTGAAGCGCATCCGGGGCGAGGGGACTACCGTGGTGCTGACCACGCACTACATGGACGAGGCGGAGGAACTCTGTGATCGCGTGGCGATCATGGACAGCGGAAAGATCGCGACGATGGACAACCCGCATGCCCTCATCGACCAGCTGCTGAAGAACGGATTTTCCAGCACGCGCGTTCAACGCCTTGCAACGCTTGAGGATGTTTTCCTGGATCTCACCGGTCATTCATTGCGGGAAGAGTAATGAGGATTATCTGGAACCTTACGGTCGCTTCATTCAAGATGTACTTCCGCCAGCGAGAGGCGCTGATCTGGTCATTCCTTCTTCCGCTCTTTCTGATTATCCTCTTCAGTTTTGTGCGGTTCAACGGTATGGGGACCATCGATGTCGGCATCATCCTTGGCGCGAAAGATCGCCCGGCGTGGCTGGACAATCTCCGCAAGATTGAAAGCCTGAAGATTGCTGAGGGGACCCGTGCGGCAGAGCTTGCTGCGCTCGAGAAGGGCGACCGGGACATCGTCCTTGAGCTTCCGGCATCTGTCGCGGACTCCGGATCGGCGGGGCAGGGATCGATACCGGTAAACGCTTTTCTGAATGACGGCCGACCGCAGCAGGCGAACATCGGGATGTTGGTGATCCAGCGCGTCCTGGATGAAGCAGCGTTCGCCCGCTCCCCGATGCCCGGCAGAATCATCCTCGTACCGAAAAGCGTCCAGAGCAGGAATCTCACGTATCTCGATTTTCTCATCCCCGGCGTCATCGCGATGTCGATCATGCAACTCGGAGTGTTCGGCGTCGCATTCGGGTTTGTGTCGTTGAAAAAGCGGGGCATCTTGCGGCGCCTGTCCGTCACGCCCATCCGCCCCGGTGATTTCATCACGGCCCAGGTGGCGATGCGCGTCGTCGTCACGATGCTGCAAATCGGGTTGATGGTGGGAGTCGGGATTGTGTTCCTTCATCTGCACTTTATCGGCAGTATCTTTCTGATGGGGCTCCTCGGGCTCCTGGGTGCCACCGTCTTCCTCGGGTTCGGGTTCGCGATCGCCGGCGTTTCGAAATCGGAGGATCAGGTTGCACCGATGGCGAATATCATCTCGTTGCCGATGATGCTTCTCTCGGGCGTGTTCTTCAGCAGGAACGATCTGCCCGTGATCGTCCGACGGATTACGGATTTCATCCCTCTCACCCCGCTGGCCGACGCCATGCGAAGCGTTGCGGTTGACGGGGCGGGGGTTGGGCAACTCCTTCCCCAGATCCTTGCGCTCGTCGCATGGGGCACCGTTTCCTGTTTTGTCGCCGTCAAACTCTTCCGATGGGAATGACTCCCGAAATCGGAATTTCCCACCCCCTCTTTCTCATTTTTTGGAATTCCCCGCACCGCTGTGCAGCTCGAACCGTTCCATCTGCCATGATTTCGGCGGTCTGTTCTGGCACGGCGGTTGCCGGTCCTGTGGCCAATGTGCAGTCTATTCGTTGACTTTGCACCGAAATCTTAAGTATATTGGAACGCTGAACCTTGGATCGGCTCACAGGCAGCCCACGTTGGTAATCACACCGCTACAGTCCCCGGCGAGTCTCGCTTCGGTTTCTTCCACTCTACGATGGAGCGCACCAGCCTCAACGGCTGCCGGGGTATCGGTAAAATGTGGGATGACGGTGACACCCCAATCGATGTAACACTGTTCCCCACGGAACCCGGAGATGTGCAGGTATGCTCACCGAATTCGGTCGTGTCCTGATCTTTCTCATCGTCGGGGCGCTCTTCGTGGCCATCGGTCTCGTTACCGCCTGGCTCCTGCGTCCCCACCGCCCGTACCCCAGCAAGCTTACCACTTATGAATGCGGCGAGACGCCCGTCGGCGACACCCGCATTCGCTTCAACGTCCGCTTTTATGTCATCGCCCTCATTTTTCTCCTCTTCGATGTCGAGGTCGTCATTCTCTTTCCCTGGGCCACAGTCTATAAGGGATTGGGCTGGTTCGCGTTTATCGAAATGGCGGTGTTCCTCCTGATTCTCTTCGTGGGGTACGCCTATGTGTGGAGGAAGGGCGATCTTGATTGGGACAAACCGGTGCCGTTGGTGCCGCACTATGAACACGGTGTCGGTGTGCGCTCCTCTTCGATTCACGACGAAATTGAGGCTTAACCTTGGGACTGCTCGATCAGCGCTTTGAAAACAGCAACGTTTTCGTGACTTCGATGGACTCCCTGTTGAACTGGGCGCGCCTCTCCTCGCTCTGGGGGATGCAGTTCGGCCTTGCCTGCTGTGCCATTGAAATGATGGCGACCGGCGCATCGCACTACGATTTCGATCGCTTCGGGACGTTCTTCCGCGGATCGCCGAGACAGTCCGACGTGATGATCGTCGCGGGCACGGTGACGCTGAAGATGGCGTCGCGTATCAGGACCTTGTATGACCAGATGTCGGAACCACGCTATGTCATTTCGATGGGGAGCTGTTCCAATTGCGGCGGCCCGTACTGGGAGCACGGCTACCATGTCCTGAAAGGCGTCGATCGCATCATCCCGGTCGATGTGTACGTTCCCGGATGTCCGCCGCGGCCGGAAGCCCTCATGGAAGGCCTCATGAAACTCCAGGAGAAAGTGCGCCGGGAAAGCCTCGCGAAAGGGGTAAAGGCATGACAGCAGCTGAAATTGTGACGATCCTGAAAGACCGTTTCGGAGATGCCATTGTCGACGCGAAGGTGGAAGGCGTGCTCGATCCCTACGTGGTGGTGAAGGCGGACATGGTGGCGGAGATCGCGCAGCTCCTCCGGGACGACGAGCGCCTGAAATTCGATTCGCTGATGTGCCTGTCCGGCATGGACTACACGGGGGGGAAACTCGGCGTGGTTTATCATCTCGACTCCATCGCCCTCACGCACAAGATCACCCTCAAAGTCCAGGTCAGCGTCGATCAACCGCACGTGGCGTCCGTCGCGCACGTCTGGCGCTCCGCAGACTGGCACGAACGCGAGGCGTTCGACATGTTCGGCATCGTTTTCGACGGCCACCCCGACCTCCGGCGGATGTTGATGCCCGACGATTGGGAGGGCTATCCGCTGCGAAAAGACTATAAGGTGCCAGCGTATTATAACGGCATGAAAGTACCGTACTGATGAATGCGACAGCCACTATCACCGAGACTAACGGACGACGTCCCGAGACCATTCCCGGGTTCGGCAGAGCGTTGAAGTCGAACGAAATGGTCATCAACATGGGCCCCCAGCATCCGTCGACGCACGGCGTGCTCCGGCTCGAACTGGTCGTGGACGGGGAGGTCGTCGTCGACGTCATCCCCCATATCGGGTATCTCCATCGGTGCTTCGAGAAGCACTGCGAGCAGATGACCAACTATCAGCAGGTGATCCCGTACGCGGACCGGATGGACTATGTCGCAGCGATGAGCAATGAGTACGGCTTTGTTGTCGCCGCGGAGAAGCTGCTCGGGATCAAGGTGTCCGACAAGGTGGAGTATATTCGGATCATCATGTCCGAACTTTCGCGGATCGCGAGCCATTTGATCGCCATCGGGACGTACGGGATGGACATCGGCGCGTTCACGCCGTTTCTGTTCTGCATGCGCGATCGCGAACACATCCTCGACATCATCGAAGAAACCTGCGGCGCGCGTCTGCTCTATAATTATACGTGGATCGGCGGGCTCTCGCACGATGTGACGCCGAATTTCAAACGCAAGGTGCGCGACTTCTGCAGCTATTTCAAACCGAAGATCGTTGAGCTGAACGATCTCCTTTCGTACAACAAGATTTTTATCGAACGGACGGCGAACGTCGGCGTTCTTTCCCCTGATGTGGCGATCAATTACGGCGTGAGCGGCCCGACGCTCCGCGGGTCCGGCGTCCGATGGGACATCCGGAAGAACGACCCCTATTCGCTCTACGCCAAACTCGATTTCGAAATCCCGATCGGACGCGGTCTCAAAGGGACCGTCGGGGATTGCTGGGACCGCTACATGGTTCGCGTCCACGAAATGGAACAGAGCGTCCGCATCATGGAACAGGCGGTCGAGATGATGCCGGACGAGGGCGACGTGCAGGCGGCCCTGCCGAAACGCATCCGGCCGAACCCCGGCGAAGTCTATGCCCGGACCGAAACGCCGAAAGGCGAACTGGGTTTCTATATTGTGTCGGACGGAACGGCAAGCCCCTTCCGCGTTAAGGCGAAAAGCCCGTGCTTCGTCAACCTTTCGGCCCTCCCGGCTATGTGCCGGGGAGCGATGATCGCGGATGTCGTCGCCATCCTCGGCAGCATCGACATCGTCCTGGGCGAAGTCGACAGGTAGCAACGGTTCCAAGTTCTCCGGATCGATCCTATGAAAGAATTTCTCATCGGCCTGTTTCAGAATCCCCTGATCGCCTACGCGCTCATGGCTGTCGTGCCGTTGCTCTGGGTGATTCCCTTCGCGCTCTTCGCCGTCTGGTGGGAGAGGAAAGTCTCCGCGCACATGCAGGATCGTCTCGGACCCATGCGGACGGGCGGATGGCATGGGTGGTCGCAGACGATCGCGGACATTTTGAAGCTCATTCAAAAAGAGGACATCATCCCTGCGGCCGCCGACCGCAAGCTTTTCATCCTCGCGCCCTACGTCGTGTTTATCGGATCGTACGCTGCGTACGCGGCGATTCCGTTCAGTGCCGCGTTCGTCGGGAGTGAACTCAACATCGGACTGTTTTACGTCATCTCCATTACGTCGCTGGTGGTGATCGGTCTTCTGATGGCCGGGTGGGCCTCGAACAACAAATGGTCGCTGTACGGCGCGTTGCGCAGTGCGGCGCAGATCGTCTCGTACGAAATACCGGTTTCGCTCGCCATCCTTGCTGTCGTGATGGTCGCAGGGACGTTCGACCTTCAGGAGTTGAACCGGTTGCAGGGCGGCTGGTTCTGGAATTGGTTCGTCTTCCAGAAGGCGCCGTTCCTCTTCATGGCGTGCCTGATCTATTTTGTCGCGTCGCTCGCCGAAACGAACCGGACGCCTTTCGATATTCCGGAAGCCGAGTCGGAACTGGTGGGCGGGTATCATACCGAGTACGGCGGCATGCGATTCGCCCTGCTGTTCCTCTCCGAATACGCCAACATGTTCGCCGTCTCCGCCATTGCGGCGACGATCTTCTTCGGCGGGTGGAACAGTCCCTTCGGCGATTTCCTCTCGGGCCCGTGGTGGGGGTTTTTCTGGTTCGTCCTGAAGGGAATGGGGTTTGTGTTCGTGCAGATGTGGCTCCGGTGGACGCTGCCGCGGTTGCGGGTCGATCAACTGATGTATGTCGGCTGGAAAGTGTTGATCCCGTTCGCCTTTGTCATCGTCTTTGGCGTCGGCATCTGGACGCTCGCGGTACATTAATGGCTCGACCGATCCTGCCCGGCATCTCCCGACGGACGGGGGATCGGCTCACCGCAGAAGGATAGGCGGGACTACTGAGGGACTTCGATCTTATGGGAACGTATTTTCAGAATATCTGGGACGGCATCGTCACGGTGCTGATCGGGATGAAGATCACGTGGAAGCATCTCTTCACCCCGGCAGTGACGATTCAGTATCCTGACGTGAAGCTGAAACTCCCGGATCGCGCACGCAACCGGCTGTATGTGAATATCGATGACTGCATCGGTTGCGATCAATGCTCCATGGCGTGCCCGGTGGACTGTATTACAATTGAGACAATCAAGTCGACGCCCGATGTCAATCTGGGGATGACGTCGAAGAACACCAAGAAGCGATTGTACGTCCCGGTCTTTACGATCGACATCGCCAAGTGCTGCTACTGCGGCCTCTGCGTTCCGCCCTGCCCGACGGAATGCATTTACATGACCGACGTCTACGAGTTCTCGGAGTACGAGCGGAACAACCTGATTTACAATTTTGCGACGATGGCGCAAGGGCAGGCCGATGAGGCGAGAGTGAAACTGGCCGCCTATGACAAGGAGCAGGCAGCGAAGAAGGCCGCAGCTGCTGCGGCTGCTGCAGCGGCAAAGGCGGCCGCACCCGCTCCCGCGACGCCACCGCCTGCGGCTTCCTCGCCCACCGCGCCTTCGACGCCTCCTTCGCCCCCGGTAAATCCGGAAACCCCCAAAGAACCAACGTCCTGATTGCCATGGAATTGTTCGACATCATCTTCTACGTGTTCGCCGTCGTTGCGGTCGTCTCCGCGGGAATCGTCGTTTTTTCCCGCAACGTCCTCTACGCCGCGTTCTCGCTGGTCTTCACGCTGTTCAGCGTGGCGGCGTTCTACGCGCTCCTGCAGGCGGACTTTCTGGCGGTGACCCAGGTGCTGATCTATGTGGGGGGGATCCTGGTCCTGATGCTGTTCGGCCTCATGCTGACGAACAATGTCCTGAGCGTGGACATCAAAGGCGGGGTGATGAATATCGTGGCTGCGTTGTTCATCACGGGGACGGTGGCCGGATCGCTTGCGGGGATCTTCTATGCGACGTGGAGCCAGACCCCGGTGGTCGCCCTTTCCGCGACGTCGACGACGTCGACGCTCGGGTCCATGTTGATGACGACATATCTGCTGCCGTTCGAAGTCGCCTCTGTCGTCCTTCTTATCGCTCTTATTGGCGCGGCCATGATTGCCCGCCGTCATCGAAAGGCCTGACCATGAGCTCGTTGTCTCCGTTGTGGAACGACATCGTCGCGTGGCTTCCCCACGTCCAGCTGGCGCATTTCCTGATCGTGAGCGCGGTGCTTTTTGCGTTCGGCCTGTATGCGATCATCACGCGCAGGAACGCCATCCTCGTCCTGATGGGCGTGGAGCTCGTGTTGAACGCGGCGAACATCAACCTGGTGGCCTTCTCGCGGTATGCCTCGCTGAACCTGGACGGCCAGGCGGCGTCCATCTTCGTCATTATTCTCGCGGCCTCCGAGGCCGCGATCGCCCTTGCGATCGTCCTGAATATTTATCACCGGTTCCAGACGGTGAACGTCGACGAGGTCAGTTCACTGAAAGAATAAGTCACGACGCTCCTCCTCTATGGCACATGAAACGCTGATTACGCTGGCTCTGACGATCCTGCTCCTTCCCCTGGGAGGCTTCGTGCTCGTGGTCTTTTTGGGCAAGAGACTTCCCCGCGGCGGAGACTGGCTGGAGACCGGCCTCATCACGGCGGCGCTCCTCCTCTCCGGAGTCGTCCTCGTCGAGAAGCTCGGCTTCTGGCCGAACGACACCATCACGATGCGATTCCCGTGGATCGATTTTCATTCGGTGCCCGGGATCGGACCGTTGAAGATCGTCCTGGGGATTCAGATCGACAATCTCGCGGCGATCATGCTGGTGGTTGTCACCCTGATCAGTACGCTTGTCCACTTCTTCTCCATCGGGTACATGAAGGGCGATATCCGGTATTCACGGTACTTTTCCTTCCTGGGTCTCTTCTCCTTCTCGATGTTGAATATCGTCCTGGCCGACAACCTGTTCTTGCTGTATGTCGGCTGGGAACTTGTCGGGATCTGTTCTTACCTGCTCATCGGACACTGGTACGAAAAGAAGAGCGCGTCGAACGCCGCCATCAAGGCGTTCATCACCAACCGCATCGGGGATTTCGGATTCCTTGCCGGGATCCTGACGCTGTACGCGACATTTCACACCTTCGGGCTGCAGGAAATCTTCGAAGGGATCAAGGGAGGGCAGCTTCCCGGGAATAGTCCCTGGATGCTCACGGTGGCGGGCGTTCTCATCTTCTGCGGTGCGGTCGGAAAGTCCGCGCAATTTCCGCTGCATGTATGGCTGCCGGACGCGATGGAAGGGCCAACGCCGGTCAGCGCGCTGATTCACGCCGCAACGATGGTCGCTGCGGGGGTCTATCTCGTGGCGCGGACCTTCCCGTTGATGACCGCGGATGCCCTTGTGGTCATTGCCTATATCGGGGCCATCACGGCGTTCATCGCCGCGACGATCGCGATCGTTCAGAACGATATCAAGAAAGTCCTGGCGTATTCGACGATCAGCCAGCTCGGATACATGATCATGGCGCTGGGTGTGGGCGGCTATACTGGTGGTTTTTTCCATCTTGCGACGCATGCGATGTTCAAGGCGGGGCTTTTCCTCGGTTCGGGGTCCGTCATCCACGCAATGCACCATGCGCTGCGCGACGATCATCATACCGACCCGCAGGATATCCGGAATATGGGAGGCCTGAAGAGCAGGATGCCGGTGACCTTCTGGACGTTCCTGATTTACACGCTTGCCATTTCGGGCGTACCCCTGACCTCGGGCTTCCTGAGCAAAGACGAGATCCTTGCCGGAACTCTCGCCTTCGCGGGGCTGACCGGCCACACGCTGATCCCGATCATCGGGTTTGTTGTTGCGGGCATGACGGCATTCTATATGTTCCGCCTGGTGATCCTGACCTTTCTCGGCCAGCACAGCGATCCGCGCCGACTCGAGCACGTGCACGAATCGCCGAAGATCATGACCATTCCTCTCATCGTGCTGGCGGTCTTCTCGTGTTTCTTTGCCTTCAGCTGGAACCCGTTCAGCACCGCGCACAGCTGGCTCGTGCAGGCCGTTGCGAGACCGGAATCCGTCGTCCCCATCGCGCTTGCCGCTCCCGGCAGGGAAGCCTTCGAGGAGGCGCTGCACCACGTTCACCTCACGGCGATGGGCCTGTCGCTCCTTCTCGCCGGGCTTGGGATTCTCGCGGCGTTCGCGACGTACTCCTGGAAGAAGATCAATGCAGACGCGGTGGCGCGGTCACTCAAACCGCTCCACACGTTCCTCATGAACAAGTGGTACTTTGACGAACTTTATATGGGCGTGGTGATCAACGGTGTGTTGGTGCTCACGCGGATGCTGCGATGGTTTGACGACACGATCATCGACGGCATCGTCAATGGTGCCGGGCTCCTGACCCGGGGCCTCGCATCTCTCAGCGGCGTGTTCGACACGTACGTCGTCGACGGCCTCGTGAATTTCTCGGCCCGGTTCTCCGGCGCTCTCGGTCTGGTGGTCCGGAAAACGCAGACCGGTCGCGTCCAGACGTACGTGGTGCTGGCGCTCTTCAGCGTCATGGTCTTTTATTTTCTCTTCCGGCTCGGATAACGCCGGCGGCCGGGTTCCGTTGCCCAAGTTCTCTCTGAACATTTGCAAGTCCTGAAGGATGCTACGCCTATGACTTCGTCATTTCTCGGAATCGGGATTCTCTCCTGGTTGACGTTCCTTCCCGTGCTCGGCATGGTGATAGTCCTGTCGCTTCCCAAGAACCGACCGGATATCATGCGCTGGACGTCGCTGGCGATCACCTCGTTGCAGGTCATTCTCGCGATCGTCGTCTTCAACCATTTCGACCGCGGCCTGGCGGGCATCAACGACCAGTCGACGATGCAGTTCGTCGAGAAGGCGCAATGGATCGACGTGAAGAGCGTCTCCTGGTTCGGCCGTGTCCACATCGAATATCTGCTCGGGATCGACGGGATCAGCGTCATCATGGTTCTCCTGACGGCGATCGTCAGTTTCATCGCCACGCTCTCCTCCTGGACCATCGAGAAGTCCGTGAAAGGATACTTCGCGCTCTTCCTGCTTCTCGATACCGGCATGATGGGGGTCTTTGTGGCGCTTGACTTCTTTCTGTTCTACGTGTTCTGGGAGATCATGCTTCTCCCGATGTATTTCCTGATCGGCATCTGGGGTGGCCCGCGGCGGGAATACGCTGCCATCAAATTCTTCCTGTACACGCTGCTGGGCAGCGTCCTGATGCTGCTCGCGATGCTCGCATTGTTCTTCAGCACGAATGTATTTATCGACCCCGCGGGCACGCTCTATTCGGTCTCTGAAGTCGCCCACAAAGGCCTGCAGGGTCTCGAGAAGATCCATACGTTCAACATCCTGCAGATGATGAACCCGGGCAACCTTGTTCCGGGTTCGCTCCTCGCGGGTTCGGGAACGTGGTGGCGCTATGCGGCGTACGTCGCCCTCTTCATCGGATTCGCGATCAAGGTGCCGCTCTTCCCGTTCCACACCTGGCTGCCCGACGCCCATGTCGAAGCCCCGACTCCCATCAGCGTGATCCTTGCCGGGGTGTTGCTGAAAATGGGGACGTACGGAATGCTCAGGATCAGCTTTCCCGTGTTTCCCGATGCCATGCGGCATTTTTCCTGGGAGCTTGCACTGCTCGGGGTGATCAGCATGGTGTACGGAGCGCTGGTGGCGATGGCGCAGACCGACTTCAAAAAACTCATCGCCTATTCCTCGATCAGTCACATGGGGATCGTCGTCCTGGGAATGGCGTCGATGAACACGCAGGGGATGACCGGTGCCGTGTTCCAGATGTTCAACCATGGGACCATCACGGCAATGCTCTTCCTCATCGTGGGCGTGATCTATGATCGCGCACACACACGCGGACTGAACGAATTCGGCGGCCTGATGAACCAGATGCCGCGGTATGCCGGCGCGATGACGGTGGCATTCTTCGCAGCGCTCGGCCTTCCCGGCCTGAGCGGGTTCGTCAGCGAAATGTTGTCGCTCCTGGGTGCGTTCCAGACATTCCAGACGTTGACGATTATCAGCGCGGTCACGATCGTCCTGACCGCAGGCTACATGCTCTGGGTGCTCCAGCGGGTATTCCTCGGCCCGCTTCCGGACAAGTGGAAGGGGTTAAAGGATATGAACGGCCGCGAAACGCTGATGCTGGCGTCGCTGGGCGCGATCGTGATTTTCCTCGGCATCTATCCGGCCCCGTTGCTGGACCTGATGAACAGTTCTCTCAACACGCTTGCCGGGATTCTTCAGGCTTCCGGTACGGCAATGATCGGCATGAACTAGGCGTCTATCCATGGCAGAACAGATACTTAACGATCTTCAGCACCTCCTGCCGGAGGTCACCCTCGTATCGACGCTGTTGATCGCGATCCTCACCGATCTCGTCAGCAAACGCCCGGCGGCGACGCCGATCGTGGTGGTCCTCGGACTGCTGACGTCGCTCGGGTTCGTGATCGGACAATGGGGCGTCAATGTGACGGCCTTCAGCAATATGTACGCGGTCGACCCGTTCGCGTCCTTCTTCAAACTGGCGATCCTGACGTCTGCTGTGCTGATTGTGGTGTTTTCGCAATGGTCGTCGGAGCTGAAGAGCAGGCCGCGGTCGATGGGAGAGTTTTATGCGCTGATCATCGGGATGACGCTCGGGATAGTCCTCATGACGGGCGCGAACAACCTGCTGATGATGTACATCGCGCTCGAACTCTCGTCGGTCTCCTCATATCTTCTCGCCGGCTATACGCGCGAGGCGGCCGACTCGAGCGAGGCGTCGCTGAAGTATGTCATCTACGGTGCATTCTCGTCGGGATTGATGCTGTATGGCATTTCGATCCTGTACGGGCTGACGGGATCGCTCGACCTCGGCATGATCAATCATGAGCTCCCGGGCATCCTCGCGCGCGGCGGGAGCGCGACCTACGCACTGATGATCGCGGGGATTCTGACGCTTGCGGGGTTCGGGTACAAAATCTCCGCGGTCCCGTTCCATTTCTGGACCCCGGATGTCTACGAGGGAGCGCCGATCACCATCACGGCGTTCCTTTCCGTAGCGTCAAAAGCCGGCGGGTTCGCCATGATGATCCGCTTCTTCAAAGTGACCTTTATCGACACGGCCGGACCGGCGCTGCCGATCGGGACCTGGGTGTCGCTGAACGGTTTCGCGTGGTATCAGCTCGTGGCCGCACTCTCCGTCCTGACGATGACCGTCGGCAATGTGGTGGCCCTCTGGCAGACGAACATGAAACGCATGCTGGCATACTCCAGCATCGCCCATGCAGGATATCTGTTGATGGGGGTCGTGGTCATGAACAACGAGGGCCTCGCCGCGGTCATGATCTACTTTGTGGTCTATCTCTTTATGAACCTCGGCGCCTTCTACGTTGTCATGCTGATCGCCAATAAGACCGGCAGCGAAGAAATGGAAGACTACAAGGGACTCGGACCAAGGGCGCCCTTCGTCACGGTCTCCCTCTCCATCTTTCTTGTTTCGCTGACCGGACTGCCTCCGACGGCAGGGTTCATCGGGAAGTTGTATCTGTTCGCTGCGGCGCTGAATGATGGGTGGGTGTGGCTGGCGGTTGTCGCGGCGATCAATAGCGTGATCGCGCTCTACTATTACATCCGGGTGATGAAGAATATGTACTTCGAACGGGGCGAGGTGGGGCCGGCAATCGCCTTCAGTCTGCCGCAAAAAGCCGTCCTCCTCCTCCTGGTGGTTCCGGTTCTTCTCCTCGGGGTCTACTTCGCACCATTATCGAATCTTGCACAGGCCTGTGTGCACATCGTCGGAACACCGTAACGCTCCGACGCGGGCGAGAGGATCGGGAGTTTTTAGCGGGCAGGCATGCGACCTGCCCGCTCGCATATCAGGCGGATGCCGTCGAGAACAAGGTTCGGCTCGACTGCTTCGATGGACGGACAGTGCGGTGCGACGACGCCCGAAAGACCCCCGGTGGCGATCACCCGGGCCCGGGCGGGGAGCTCGGAACGAATTCTGGCCACCATGCCTTCGATGGCGTCTGCTGCTGCAAACATGACTCCGGCCTGCATGCTGCTGACCGTATCCTTCCCGATCACCGATGGGGGAAACCGCAGCTCGATTTTCGGGAGTTTCGCGGCCCTCCGGTGAAGCTCTGCCGCTTCGGACTCGAGTCCAAGCGCGATCGCCCCACCCAGATAGTTCCCCGCCGCGTCGATGACGTCATACGTTGTCGCTGTTCCCAGATCGATGATGATCAGCGGGCCGCCGTATCGCGCAAAGCCCGCCACCGCGTTGCACAATCGGTCCGCTCCCACGGATGCGGGATCGAGGACGAGGGTTTTGATGCCGAGCGCGTCGGCACCGTCGATCAAAAAAGGCTTGACCTTGAGAGAGCGTTCCGCAATCACGGCGTACAGCGGGGTCAGGTCGGGGACGACCGAAGCAATCCCGACTTGAGTGAGGGAGGCATGATCGATGCCTGCTTCGGCGAAAAAGCTCTTCAGCAGATGCCAGGTTTCGTCCGGGGTGCGCGGGACGGCACTCGAAAGTCGCCATTCGGAGAGAAGGCGATCGGAAGAAAAGACTCCAACGACGGTGTGCGTGTTCCCAATATCTATGGCAAGGAGCATGGGGCCTAGTGTGCCATGAAAGAGTGCTCCAGAATCGTGACGTCGCCGGCGAGAAAGGTGCGCTCTTCGCCGTCGTGATCGAGGAGGAGTTCTCCGTGATTGGTGAGTCCCTTGACCGTTCCGGTGAGGATCGTCCCGTTCTGCGATACCGCGATTCTTGAACCCACCATCCTCGATCTGCTGACCCAGAGGGGCACGATTTCGTCGAATCCTTTATGGCGGAAACGGCGGTAGTGCCGTTCGAGAGAATGAAGCAGTTCCTGGAAGATCTTGACGCGGTCGAAGGTGTGCCCGGCCACCAAGGCGAGCGATGTCGCTTTGGATGAGAGCTCCGGGGCGAAGCTCCGCTGGTTGATGTTCAGCCCGATGCCGACAACAACGAAGTCGACTGAGGCCTCCCGCAAGGAACCCTCGATCAGAATTCCGGCCGCTTTCCTCCCCTGGATGAGGATGTCGTTGGGCCATTTGCAGACGACCTCCAACCCGGTCACCTGTTCGATGACCTCAGCGAGGGCGACACCGACCCAGAGGGGAAGAACGTTGATCGTTTCGGGGCTTCCCGCAGGGCGCAGGATCAGGGAGAAGGTGAGGTTCTCCCCGGGGTTGGCAATCCAGGCTCTGCCCAACCGGCCGCGTCCGGCGGTTTGCTCCTCGGCAAGCACCACTGTCCCTTCAGGAGCCCAACAATTGGCCAGAACTCGGGCGCAGTTGTTGGTCGAATCGATGGTCTCAAATGTATAGATCTTCGACCCGAATACTCTCGCCTTCAAACCATTACGCAATTCTCCCTCGGTAACCATGATAGCCCTCCCTCAAACCATTTAACAAAGTATCATTGCGGTACTGGAGTTTGGTTGCGGATAAGCTGATGAGATCCAGGCAGGAATTGACCCGGCTATTCTACCAAATGATTATTCCAATGTCAAGGAAGTCCGGTCGGAAATATTGGCAGTCTATTTGTCTGCCATCAAGTCACATATCGGCCAATTTGACGCAATCTAATAAATGCCTCCAAGATTCAAATTCTTGCGTCGCTCTATCCTATTGTTTTTCAATACATTAGAGAACGGCATTTTGTTCGATCGTGGCATATCTGTTGCGATATTGGGCAGAAACAAAGGAATTGAGGAAGGAGTCTGTCGAAATGAGTAAAATTATCGGAATTGACCTTGGAACAACCAACAGCTGCGTTGCGGTCATGGAGGGGAACGACCCGGTGGTGATCCCGAATTCCGAGGGGGCGCGGACCACCCCCTCCGTCGTTGGATTTGCCAAGAACGGTGAACGTCTCGTTGGACAGGCGGCGAAACGTCAGGCCGTTACCAACTCCCAGAACACCGTTTTTTCCATCAAGCGGTTCATGGGACGGTTCCACAACGAAGTCAACGAGGAGATGAGGCTGGTCCCGTACAAGGTCGTCCAGGGAGAAAACAACACGGCCCGCGTCGATGTCGGCGGGCGAATCTACTCTCCCCCCGAAATCAGCGCGATGATTCTTCAAAAGATGAAACAGACGGCGGAGGACTATCTCGGCCAGAAGGTCACGGAAGCGGTCATAACCGTCCCCGCCTATTTCAATGACGCGCAACGCCAGGCCACAAAAGAGGCCGGTGAGATCGCCGGACTGACGGTCCGAAGAATCATCAACGAGCCCACGGCCGCAGCGCTCGCGTACGGTCTCGACAAGAAGAATAAAGACCTGAAGGTTGCGATCTACGACCTCGGGGGCGGAACGTTCGATATTTCCATCCTCGAACTCGGTGACGGGGTGTTCGAGGTCAAATCCACGAACGGCGACACGCATCTGGGCGGCGATAATTTCGACCAGCGCATCCTGGATTACGTCGCGGATGAATTCAAGAAACAGGAGAACATCGACCTGCGCAAGGACCCGATGGCGCTCCAGCGACTGCGTGAAGGGGCGGAAAAGGCGAAGATGGAGCTCTCGACGCTGATGCAGACGGAGATCAATCTTCCGTTCATCACCGCGACCGCGGAAGGACCCAAACACCTGAATATGACGCTGACGCGTGCGAAGTTCGAACAGCTTGTCGACGATCTGATCCAGCGGACCTTCGGTCCGACGGAACGCGCCCTGAAGGACGCGGGAATGTCGCCGGGCCAGATCGATGAAGTGATCCTCGTCGGCGGCATGACCCGTGTACCCAAGGTGCAGCAGCTCGTGAAGGAAATGTTCGGGAAGGAACCCCACAAGGGAGTCAATCCGGACGAGGTCGTTGCCGTGGGAGCGGCAATCCAGGGCGGAGTCCTCGCGGGCGATGTCACGGACGTTCTGCTGCTCGATGTGACTCCGTTGTCGCTCGGCATTGAGACGCTGGGCAATGTGATGACGAAGCTGATCGACGCGAACACGACCATCCCGACGAAAAAGAGCGAGGTCTTTTCGACCGCCTCGGACAGTCAGACGTCTGTGGAGATCCACGTGCTTCAGGGAGAGCGGCCGATGGCCGTGGACAACAGGACCCTCGGACGGTTCCATCTCGACGGGATCCCGCCGGCACCGCGCGGCATCCCGCAGATCGAAGTTACCTTCGATATCGATGCGAACGGCATGCTCCATGTCTCGGCGAAGGACAAAGCCACCAGCAAGGAGCAGTCCATCAGGATCACCTCTTCGAGCGGTCTGACCAAGGAAGAAGTCGAGAAGATGAAGACCGATGCCCAGTCGCATGCGGCGGAAGACAAGAAGCACAAGGAAGAGATCGACATCAAGAACCAGGCGGACAATCTGACCTTCCAGACGGAAAAGCAACTGAAGGAACTGGAAGCGAAGATCAGTGCCGAGGTCAAGGCGAAGATCGAAAGCGCCAATGAAAAGCTGAAGGAAGCGATCAAGGGCGGCAATGCGGCGACCATCAAATCGGCCATGGAAACGCTGAACAATACCTGGAACGAGGCCTCCAGTCAGATGTACCAGCAGGCGACATCTGCCGGTCCCCAGAGCGGTCCTCAGGGCCCCGCCGGCGGACAGGAGGGGCAAACCTCGGGCGACAAGAAGGTCGAAGACGCCCAGTACGAGGTCGTCGATGACAAGGACAAAGACAAGGACAAGAAATAAGTCTTCAGGTGTCCACTCATTCTCCCGGCAAATGCGGAAGGCGAGGCGAACCCTCGCCTTTCGCGTATGGAGCGTTCCATGTCGGATATTCTCGTATGGCTGTTCCTCCTCGCGCTGATCGTCGGCCTTGTCTGGGCAATTGTCTTCGGGAAGATGCCCAGCGGCGGCGGCGGGTTCGCTGGTCTTACCGTGTTTCACGACTGGCAGCCGAAAGACAAGCAGCGTGCAATCGAGATCGTCATTGAACAGAAAGCGGGAAAACGGTTGGAAGAAGACTTGAACGGGGCGCCGCCACGATCCGGGATCGGAGACGGAGACGGGAAAGGGACAGACGGCTCCCCGGACGAAAGGAAACGACAATGAATTTCAATAAATTCACCATCAAATCACAGGAAGCGGTACAGAACGCACAGGAAATCGCTTCGAGCTATGCGAATCCTGTCATCGAGCCCGAGCATCTCCTCGCGGCGATGTTGCAGGATACCGCGGGCACGGTGGTCCCGATTCTGCAAAAGGCGGGAGCGAACGTCAACTACATCAAGATTAAGATGACGGAACTCCTGGAGCGTCTTCCAAAGGCGACCGGCCCTGCGATCAGCAACCAGAACATCTCCCCGACGCTCTCGCGGGTGTTCGAACAGGCGCTCCGGCAGGCGCAGGACCTGAAGGATGAGTATGTCAGCACCGAACACCTCCTCCTCGGAATCCTCGACGAAGGGAGCTCGGCAGCGGCACGGATTCTCCATGATCAGGGGCTGACCAAGGAAACCATCTTCTCGGTCTTGAAAGAAATCCGCGGGAGCCAGCGGGTGACCGACCAGAACCCCGAAGATAAGTATCAGGCATTGCAGCGCTATGGGAGGGATCTGAACGAACTTGCGCGAAAGGGGAAGCTTGACCCGGTGATCGGACGCGACGAAGAGATCCGTCGCGTTCTGCAGGTTCTGGCCCGAAGGACGAAAAACAACCCGGTGCTGATTGGCGAGCCCGGCGTTGGAAAGACCGCGATCGCCGAAGGAATCGCCGGAAGGATTGTGAACGGCGATGTGCCGGAGACGTTGCGGACCAAGAGAATCGTCGCCCTCGACATGGGGTCTCTGGTGGCAGGGACGAGTTTCCGAGGGCAATTCGAAGAGCGGTTGAAAGCGCTGCTCAAGGAAGTGGAGGAATCCCAGGGGGAGATCATTCTCTTCATCGATGAACTGCACACGCTCGTGGGCGCCGGGGCGGCCCAGGGTTCGGTCGACGCCGCGAACATGTTGAAACCCGCGCTCGCGAAGGGCGAACTGCGCGCCATCGGCGCGACGACGATCGATGAGTTCCGCAAGTACATCGAAAAAGATCCGGCGCTCGAACGCCGGTTCCAGCCGGTGATGATCAACGAGCCGACCGTTGAGGATACGGTATCGATACTCCGTGGACTGAAGGAACGGTATGAGATCCACCACGGCGTCCGGATTACGGACGGCGCCCTGGTCGCCGCGGCGCAACTGAGCAACCGGTACATCGCGGACCGGTTTCTCCCGGACAAAGCGATCGACCTCGTCGACGAGGCGGCATCCAAACTCCGCATCGAGATCGATTCGCTTCCGGAAGAACTCGACGGCGTCGAACGGAAGATCAAACAGTTGGAAATCGAACGTGAGGCGGTGAAGCGGGAAAAGGACGATGCTTCGAAGGAGCGGCTGACCGAGATCGAACGGGATTTGGCGGAGCAACACCAGGACCGCTCGGGTCTTCGAGCACACTGGCAGGTGGAGAAGGAACTCATCCAGTCCATGCGGGCGATGAAGGAAAGTGTCGAACGGGCGCGGACGGACGCAGAACGGGAAGAGCGCAACGGCAACCTCGGTCGGGTGGCGGAACTCCGGTACGGGACGATTGCCGATCTTGAGCGAAAAATCACGGAAGCGTCGACGAAGCTCGCGGGCGTCCAGAAAGACCGGAAAATGTTGAAGGAGGAAGTCGACGCGGAGGATATCGCGGAGATCGTGGCACGATGGACCGGGATCCCGGTCACCAGGATGCTCGAGAGCGACAGGATGAAATTGCTGCATCTCGAAGAGCGCCTGCACGAACGCGTCGTCGCGCAGGATGAAGCAGTGAAAGTCGTGAGCGACGCGATCCGGCGTTCGCGTGCCGGTTTGCAGGACGAGAAACGGCCGATCGGGTCGTTCATTTTCCTCGGAAGTACGGGCGTTGGAAAAACCGAACTGGCGCGTGCGCTCGCGGCGTTCCTGTTTAACGATGAAAACGCCATGGTGCGCATCGACATGAGCGAATATATGGAGAAGTTCTCCGTGTCACGGCTCGTGGGTGCTCCTCCGGGATATGTCGGGTATGAAGAAGGCGGTCAGCTGACCGAGGCAGTCCGGCGAAGACCGTATTCCGTGGTTCTCCTCGATGAGATTGAAAAGGCGCACCCGGATGTGTTCAACATTCTCCTGCAGGTGCTCGACGACGGCCGGTTGACGGACAGCAAAGGTCGCACGGTCGACTTCAAGAACACCATCATTATCATGACGTCGAACATCGGCTCGCAGCTCATCAGCGATCGGATCACATCCGAGTCCGCGAACAACGGAGGGTGGGAGAAGACGTTCGCCGCACTCCGCCAGGAATTGAACCAATTGCTGCGTCAGACGATCAGGCCCGAGTTTTTGAACCGGATCGATGAGATCATCGTCTTCCGGCCGCTGCGACCCGAGGACATCCGCCAGGTGGTGACGCTTCAACTCAGACGCGTCCAGGCGTTGCTCCAGGCACAGGGAATCTCGATGGAAGTGACGGAGGATGCCAAGGATTGGCTGGCGAAACTCGGATACGATCCAATCTACGGCGCCCGGCCACTCAAGAGAGTGATCCAGAAACATGTGACGAACGTCCTTTCGGAGAAGATCCTGAACGCAGAACTCGCAAATGGAGACACCGTTGCCGTCGGGCTCGACCGGGCAGGGCTCCTGACGTATAGCAGGGCTCCCCGTGCCGAGGAGGTACGGCACTGATGCTGGTCCCTCTGCGATGAAGGAGAGTTCGCTCTACGGTCATGTCGTCGAGCTCCTCGATTCCCTTGAGGAATTGAAAACGCCTGCGGATGCCCTGGTGGCCGAGTTTTTCCGCACACGGCACTACCTGGGCGCCCGGGACAGGCGGTTCATTGCCGAGGTCGTGTTCGATGTGATTCGTAACAGGGCGCTCCTCGATTACATTGTGCAGACAGCCGTTCCCGTCGGTTCGGCGAAGACGCCGGACCGCGGGACGCTGCTGTTGTGTATCCTCGTTGCCTACCTCGTCAGCCTGCGCGGTCTCCCACCGGAAGAGATCACCGTATCTCTCAGCCCTCTCTGGTCATCCTCTCCCCGCATGGGCACGCTTGAATCCTGCCGGGAATCCATATCCGGATCGTGGAACGCCCTTCCCTGGCCCAGCTCGAGCATCGATCGGCTTGCCCTTCAGTATTCCATCGCGCGTGATGTCGTCAACGAATGGGCGGCCCGGCTGGGGCCGGAGGAAGCGACGAGGTTATGCCAGGCCTCTAATGACCCTCCGCCGATTACTGTCAGGGTGAACACCCTCCAGTGCACGCGGGAAGAATGCCGGGAGGGCCTTCGCCTCGAGGGGATCGAGGCGACCCCGACCGCCTTCTCGCCCGTCGGACTTGTCTTCCCGAAACGGACGAACATCCAGAGTCTCCAGGCATTTCGACGCGGCTGGTTCGAAATGCAGGACGAGGGGAGTCAACTCCTCTCGTACCTGCTCGAGCCCGTCGCCGGGCAGAACATCCTTGATGCGTGCGCAGGCGCAGGGGGGAAGACGCTGCAAATCGCTGCGCTCATGAAGAATGTCGGTTCAGTCACGGCGACCGACAGTTCCCGACAACGACTGGCTAATCTCGAGGAACGACGGCGGCGAGCCGGCGCGTCGATCATACACGTCGGACCGAACGGAAATCAGCACAGTGAATCCCGCCCGATGCTGTATGATGCTGTCCTGATCGACGCCCCATGCAGCGGAACGGGAACCTACCGGAGGAACCCCTGGCTGAAAGGGACTTACACGGAAGAAATGCTCGCCCAGGTGATCGAGACACAGCGCCGACTCCTCCGGCGATACGCACTCGACGTCAAGCGGGGCGGGAGACTTGTCTATGCGACCTGTTCGTTGCTCGCGCGGGAGAATCAGGAACAGGTCGAGGCATTCCTCCGTGATCATCGTGAGTTCATGCTCCTTCCGGCTGCGGAGATTCTTCGCAGCATCGGAATACGGATCGAAGACGAAGGGCGCTTTCTGGAGCTTTACCCCCATCGCCATGGGACGGACGGTTTTTTTGGGGCAGTCTTGCAGCGGGTGTCCGACAGCGGCTGAGGCTCACCGGGATTTCCCTGTGGCTTTTCCGCAATTGATTCTCGGCGTCGATTTGGGTACTTTAAAAATTCAAGGCATGTCGTGTCATCAATTTGGAGATCATAGGAATGCATTCTCGACTGTGGCTGATCGTGTTGCCTGCAATGGTCGTCCTCGGCGGGTGCAAGAAACCGAGTGTCGAGGAAATGCTGCAAAACGCGGAACAGACCTATGCCCGGGCTGAGGTCTCTGCGGATTCGGTGCGGGTGGCAGGCGATCTCAAGACGTTTTTCCAGCCCTCGATTGCGGCCTATGAAAAAGTCGCCGTTGAATATCCGGGCACGCCACAGGCTGAACGGGCGCTCTATCTCATCGGGACGATTCGAAACAACGACACGCACGAACCGCAACTTGCCGTCGACGCCTACCGTCGCTACCTCGCAGCGTTCCCAGAAGGCGCCCAGGCGCCCTCCGCGCTTTTCCTGATCGGATTCATCTACAACAACGAGATCCACAATCTTGACAGTGCGGCTGCCGCCTACCGGGAATTCCTTGCACGATTTCCGCAGGACGAGATGGCGTCGTCGGCCCAGTTTGAACTGGACCACCTGGGAAAACCGGTCGAGGAGGCCATCCCTGATACGACCACGGAGCAACCCGAGATGTCGACGAAACCGGCACGACGGACGATTGCACGCGACAATAAATCATCGTAATCCAGAACGGATCTCCTGTGTCCGACGACTACCGGCAATATCTTCAGCCTCATGTTGTATCACGGCTTTCCAACATGGAACTTCGTGCGCGCCTTGTCGTCGAGGGATTTATCACGGGTCTCCATCAGAGCCCGTACCATGGTTTCAGCGTGGAGTTCGCCGAGCATCGGCAATACATGCCGGGGGACGAGCTCCGGAGAATCGATTGGAAACTCTACGGGAAGACGGACCGGTACTTTGTGAAGGAGTTCGAGGAAGAGACGAACCTCAAATCGTATCTTATCCTCGACACCAGCATGTCGATGGGATTTGCCTCCCCCGGCAACGTCACCAAACTTACGTACGGATCATATCTCGCCGCCGCCCTTGCGTTTCTCATGATCAAGCAGCAGGATGCCGTCGGGCTGACGCTGTTCGACGAACGGATTTCCGCATTTCTCCCCCCGCATGCGACGCGGACGTATCTTCGTCAGATTCTCCTTGCTCTTCAGCGGGCGTCGGCGGGCGGAAAAACGGGCACGGCCCCGTCGCTCCACCAGGTTGCTGACAGGATCAAACGGCGGGGGCTGGTCATTATCCTGAGTGATCTTTTCGATGAGCCCCGAGACGTCATGACGGCGCTGAAGCATTTCCGACACAAGAAGAATGAAGTCATAGTTCTCCATATCCTCGATCCCCTCGAGCGATCGTTTGCTTTCGGGAACGACGCCGCCTTCCGCGATCTTGAAACCGGTGAACGCATCACCACGCAGCCGTGGCACATTCAGTCCGCCTACCGGAAAGCTCTTTCATCGTTTGTTGAACAGTACAAACGCGAATGCCGGGAACACGGAGTGGACTACGTCCTTCTGGACACCGGAACGCCGTTCGATGTCGCGCTTGCCGAATATTTGAGCAAGCGCCGCCGTATTGTCTAATACAACATTCCGCTGGTCGAATGCCTGCAGAAACCACCCGCCCCGCTGATGCGATGATCGTCGTTCGCGGTGCGCGCGAACATAATTTGAAGAATGTCGACGTCGACATCCCGCGGAACGCTCTGGTCGTCATCACCGGGCTTTCCGGCTCGGGAAAATCGACGCTTGCCTTCGATACCATCTACGCCGAAGGGCAGCGGCGGTTCGTGGAGAGCCTTTCCGCTTACGCGAGGCAATTTCTCGACGTCATGGAACGACCCGACGTCGACTACATCGAGGGATTGAGTCCTGCAATCTCCATTGAACAAAAAACAATCAGCCCCAATCCCCGCTCAACCGTCGGCACGGTGACCGAGATCTACGATTATTTGCGGCTGCTCTTTGCGCGTTGCGGAGTACAGTATTGTGCAAAATGCGGGAGGAAGGTTCAAAAGCAGACCTCGGATCAGATTGTCGAGAGTCTGACCGGCCTCCCCTCCGGCAGCCGCGTTCAGATTCTCGCGCCGGTTGTGCGCGGCCGCAAAGGGCACTACCGTGAACTCTTCGAGGAAATCCTGAAAGACGGATTCCTCCGCGTCCGCGTTGACGGCGCGGTGCGTGAAATTACTCCCGGAATGACCGTGGACCGGTACAAAGTCCATAATATCGAGATCGTTGTCGATCGGGTGACGGGAGGAGAAAAGATCCGATCGCGCGTCGCCGATAGTGTTGAGGTCGCACTCCGGTTCGGGAACGGATCGATGATCGCGAACATCGAAGGGAAAGACCCGGCGCCGAAGATCGCGAAGAGGAAGGGGAAAGGGGGAGCAACGGGGGAGGACATCCTCTACAGCCGCCACCTGGCCTGCACGTATTGCGGGATCAGCTATGAAGACCCGGCGCCGAATTCCTTTTCCTTCAACTCTCCCTTTGGCGCATGTCCCGACTGTAACGGATTGGGCGAAAAGAAAGAGCTGGATGTCGCGTTGATTGTCCCGGATCCTTCGAAAAGCATCAATGGGGAGGGCCTCGCGCCGTTCGGGAAGCCCCGGTCGACCTGGGCGTTCAGTCAGATCCGGGGGGTCGCCAAGAAGCTCGGATTCGATTTTGACACACCACTGAAGAAGCTGAGCAAACAGGCGAAGGAGGTGTTGCTGTACGGAGGCGGCGACGAACGGTTCGAAATGGAGTATTCGTACGCCGGCGGCCGCACCGTCACCTACAAGCACCGTTTCACCGGGGTGCTGGCGATGCTCCGGCATTATTATGCGGAGTCCTCCTCGAATAATATCCGTGAGTGGGTTGAAGCATTCATGAACTCGATTCCCTGTCCATCCTGCAAGGGCGGACGTCTGAAGAAGGAGAGTCTCGCGATCCGGATCGAAGACAGCCGGACCGGCAATCGCTACAACATCCAGGAAGTGGTTTCGCTCCCGGTCTCGAAAGCGGTCGGGTTTTTCGCAGACTTCAAATTCGCCGATCGCGCGGCGGTGATCGCCTCGCCGATCCTGAAGGAGATCCGTCAGCGACTGGGCTTCCTCGAAAACGTCGGCCTCGACTACCTGACACTGGATCGTGCCGCGCGGACCCTCTCCGGTGGCGAAGGGCAGCGCATCCGCCTCGCCACCCAGATCGGGTCGCAGCTTGTCGGAGTCCTGTATATTCTCGACGAGCCGAGCATCGGATTGCATCAACGTGACAACATCAAGCTGATTGAATCCCTCAAACGCCTTCGCGATCTGGGCAATACGGTCATCGTTGTCGAGCATGACAAGGAAATGATCGAAAGCGCGGATCACGTGATCGATCTTGGCCCGGGCGCCGGGGAGCACGGCGGGCGACTGGTAACGGCTGGGCCGCCGGCTAAACTCGCGCTCCGGAACTCCGCTCTTCCGGCATCCGGGAACGGTTTTGAACCGATCTCGTATACGGCGCATTACCTTCGCGGGAAAAAGACGATCCCTGTCCCGCCGACCCGCCGGCCGGGAAACGGATCGACCCTGACCCTGAAAGGGGCCTCGGGGAATAATCTTCAGGACGTGACGCTGGACCTGCCGCTCGGAACCTTTGTTGCCGTCACAGGTGTGAGCGGGTCCGGAAAATCCTCCCTGATCTCTGAAACGTTGTACAGGATCCTTGCGCGGACCTTCTTCGGCTCCCGGTCCGTCCCTCTCGCTTACAAGGAGATCGTGGGAATCGAACATATCGACAAGGTGATCGAGATCGACCAGTCGCCGATCGGCCGGACTCCGCGATCGAATCCCGCCACGTATACGGGCGTGTTCGGCATGATCCGCGACCTGTTCTCCCAATTGCCGGAAGCGAAAATTCGGGGGTACAAGCCGGGCCGCTTCAGCTTCAATGTCGCGGGAGGGCGATGCGAGACGTGTGAAGGCGACGGCGTGAAAAAGATCGAAATGAATTTCCTTCCCGACGTCTTCGTTCAGTGCGATGTCTGTCGCGGCCGGCGGTACAACCGCGAAACCCTTCAGGTCCTCTACAAAGGAAAATCGATCGCCGATGTGCTTCGGATGACGGTGACCGAGGCTGTGGAGTTCTTCAGCGAGATCCCGGCGGTGCAGCGAAAACTCGGGACCCTCCATGATGTCGGCCTTGGATACATCACCCTGGGACAACAGGCTACGACATTGAGCGGCGGTGAAGCGCAACGCGTCAAACTGTCCACCGAGCTTTCGCGCGTGAGCACGGGAAGCACGGTGTATATCCTCGACGAGCCGACGACGGGACTCCATTTCGAAGACATCCGGATGCTGCTCGACGTTCTGAACCGGTTGGTGGACAAAGGGAACACGGTGGTCGTCATCGAACACAATCTCGATGTGATCAAGACTGCCGACTGGGTCGTGGATCTCGGGCCGGGAGGAGGCGATTCAGGAGGGAAGATCGTCGCCGCGGGGACTCCCGAGCAGGTCGCGGTCGCGAAAAATTCGGCAACGGGCACGTTTCTCAAAAAGGAACTGAGTGCGACCCGATGAGCGGAAATCGGTGTGTGACGGCGCAGTTTGCGACAAAGGACAAGAGAGAGTATATTGCATTATCTTGGGCGATAGCCTCCGCGGCAGGGTCGAGAGAGCGCCAGGCGATCGCAACGGTCACGAAATCCTCCGTAGGTCCATCGCATGCAATCGATTCTGAAGCTGTCGGAAGCGATCTTTTGTATCATCATGCTTGTGGGATTTGAAGCCTGCGGTCATTCACGAGAGTCGGAAGCTCCGGGCGTTCAGGGAACACTGCGAGGGGTTGTCTATGTCGTTGGCAATGAGCCCTTCACGTACCTGGCCCTCCAGGATAGCGCCGGCGAGATGCACAGGATTCACGGTACGAAGAACCTGGAGGACGCCCTGTATCAACGGCAGGGGAAAGAAGTCGTCATAACCGTTGTGAGGACCGAGCAACTGCGCGAGGGCCCGGTGATCGAATTCAGCGGAATCTCATTTCCATCCAGCCATCGAGGGGGACCTGCCGATTCGACCGGTCGTTGAGAGCATGGGCTGTTTACCGTCATTCAATTTCAAGGAGTCCGCGTGAAGACCGCGATCGTCCTCTGCCTTACCATGCTTCTTTGCCGCCTGCCGGCGAATGCGCAGGTACGGGTTCAAACGGCGGCGGAACCTGTCGCTGTGCCGCTTCAAAAGGCGTTGCCGGACCCGGTGTCGGGCGTTCCGGGCGCTTATCCGATCTGCGGATCGCTCCTGCTGCATGATCAGGAACAGTCGCTCCTGCAGTATCTGGCCGCGCACCCGGAAGCGGGGCAGCCAAACCTGAAGAAATCGGCGGCCTGGGGCTTCACGGTCGGGTCGACGCATGCGTGGTATGCCTACGACTATTCGACGACGAACCAGTATCTGACGAACGCGACATGCCGTGCGGTGGGAGTGCACTGTTATATCTTTGTGGAAGACTCGATGTGGACGACCGGGAAGGTGGACCAGGGGGTGGTGGACTCGGTGATGAACACCTTTGACAACAGCGTACCGTCAAACTCGTCGAAGGGGGTGTATCAGATGGATGTGGACGCGTTCGGGAACCCGCCGGATGTGGACAACGATCCGCGGATCATCATTCTGATCCTGAACATCCGGGACGGGTGGAGCGGGTCGGGTGGATACATCGAGGGATATTTTTACGGTCTGAACGAGGTGAATGTTGCGGGGAGCAACAACGCGGAGATCTACTTTCTGGACGCGTATCCGACGAATTTGAAATCGAGTGCGGGTCTTCGCAGCGGGATGTCGACGACGGCGCACGAGTTCCAGCATATGATCCACTGGAACTACAACAAGTCGCAGATCTCGTTTGTGAACGAAGGATGTTCGCTGGTGGCGGAAGTGAACTGCGGTTACCCGATTTACTCGCAGTTCTATTTTGCGAGCGAGCCGAACCACTATCTGCTCGACTGGCGGGGGAATGACATCAACAAAGTACTGTTCGACTATTCCCGGGCGGCGCGGTATTTTACCTATCTTCGCGATCAGTTCAGCATGGCGATCTTTGCGCAGATCGTCCAGAAATCCGGACTCTCCGGAATCCCCAGTATTACATGGGGTCTGCAGCAGGTTGCGTCGACGCGGCAGTTCAACGATGTCTACCTCGACTGGGAAATTGCGAACACCCTCGATGACCGGTCGGTGGACCCGCGCTACGGATATCTCTACCAGGGACTGGACAAGGCCGTCGCCGACACGCGCGCGAATCCGAATGTCCCGGGGACGAATGAATGGATCCAACCACTGGGAGCAAAGTATGTCTCCTTCACTGCGGGGAATTCGCTCGCGGTGACGGCGACAACAACCTCGTCGAACATCGTCGCGAAGGTCGTCGAGATCGGGACGCCGAGCGTGGTAAGCCCGCTGACTTCCGGCGTCCAGTTTACGGAGCCGAATTTCGGAACGACGTACAAAACGGTCACGCTCGCATTGATGAATACCAGTGCAACGGATTCTCAGCTGGTCACGATTCAGGCCACCGGAAATGCCCCCACGAAGATCACCCTCGCCTATGAGAATACGGAACCCACCGGGTACCTCGCCCTCACGAGGGGCGATACCGTGTGTGTTGTGTTCGATGGCGTGACGGGGGCGCACCTCGATTCGGTGCGCGTCGCTCTCCGAAGGGCGTTGCCGATCACCGGCGGAGTCTGGCTGTTTGGCTCCACAGCGCACATCCTCGGATCACCATTGTCTCCTCCGATAACGGCTGTGGGGACTTCGAACCCCACGTTCCCATATCCCGTGCCATGGTCCAATTGGGCGACAGTCGACCTGCGGTCTTACAACATCGATGCCTCGAACCGGTTCGCCGTGGGATTTACCTATTCCGGCGATTCGACGACTCAGCAGCGGCTGATGGTCTCGCCGCAACCGACGACGAATGGCATTCACAGCTACACGCTCTACAATGAAGTGGTACCGCCTTCATGGTACTACCTGACCTCGAATTCCGCCGGCGACAGCACGTGGGCCTATCTCATTCGGGCGTATCTGAGTTTCGGGCCGGCAAACACATCGCTCACTGTTTATCCGGGCGATGCAAACAATGACGGAACTGTCGATGTGCGCGACGTTCTTCCCCTTGGACTCTACTATGGGAAGTCCGGCCCGTCACGTGCCGGGGCGTCATTGAGCTGGGGTGCGCAAACGGTTGCGTTCGGATGGTCGCCTGATGCGGCCGCCTACGCCGACTGCAATGGCGACGGGGTGGTGAACGCCGCCGATGTTGCGGGCATCATCCAGAACTGGGCCTCTACCAGGACAAGCCCCCGGGTCGGGACCGTGGATGCACGATCGGTGTGTCAACAGCTTCTTGACGCGATCGACGCGCAAAGCCCGAACCCAGGCATGAAGGAAATCCGGGGCGCCCTGGTGGATTACATGACGAAGGATCTCGGGATCTCCTTCGCGTATGCCCTCGACCAGAACTACCCCAATCCCTTCAATCCCTCGACGACCCTTGCATTCTCCGTTCCGGAGCGGGTTGATGTCGTCCGACTGGCGGTCTACTCTGTGCTTGGAGAGAAGGTCTGGGAACGGGTGTTGAACGCGGTTGATGCCGGTCGCCACAACGTTGTGTGGGAAGGCGACGATACCGCAGGCCGCAAGGTGAGTTCCGGCGTCTATTTTTGCCGTATGACCGCAGGCTCGTTCCGGGCTGTGCGCCAACTCCTTCTCGAAAAATAGATCCTGGAGAGCATCCTGATGAAACAGTTGTTCTTGTGGATGATGATGGCGGCCGCCCTTTTTGCGGGCTGCAGCAAGAGCGGCAATAATCCTGTCACTCCGCCCCCCCCGTCCACCGGCGAAGACTGGACGTTCCCTGCGAACAGCACAAAATTCAGTGCGACGCTCACGACCTCCAAAGATCCTGTCGCTGTCGGCGACATCTTCTACACGAAGATTGTTTACTACAATATCACGCAGGCCTTCGGTTCCGCAATTGAATTGAACTATCCTCCGGACAAAGTGAGGATCCTGGACTTCACCCCTGGGCCGCTCATTGCGAACGATTCCACGAGCATCGATGTCATCCAGATCGACTCCGTGGCCGGAAAAGTAAGCTTCGGCATAACCTACAAGGCCGGAATCGGGGGCGCATTCAACGGCAGCAATGTCCTGGCCCGCCTGAAATGTCAGGGGAAAACGACGGGAGCAGTGACATTCACGATTGTTCCCTCAACGTTCGAGATTGTCAAGTCCGACGGCAGCGCTATTCCGAACTTTAGTTCGTTGGTCATAGAAAATCTGACGCTCCAGGTACAGTAAGTCTCTCGTCCCCACGGAGGGTCGGATCACCGGGTACAAGAGGATGTTTTGCTCTGCATTGCTCTGGGAGGGGGTGCAGTGAAGACCGCGATCGTTGTCATCTCCATTGCTGTCGTTGTCCACTTGCCACTTCGTGCACAGGTGCGGTTCGGATTGGCAAAGGAACCTTCGACACCGCAAACCTCAAAGGAAATCCCCGATCCAGCGTCCGGAGTCGTGGGCGCTTATCCGATCTGCGGATCGCTCCTGCTGCATGATCAGGAACAGTCGCTCCTGCAGTATCTGGCCGCGCACCCGGAAGCGGGGCAGCCAAGCCTGAAGAAATCGGCGGCCTGGGGCTTCACGGTCGGGTCGACGCATGCGTGGTATGCCTACGACTATTCGACGACGAACCAGTATCTGACGAACGCGACATGCCGTGCGGTGGGAGTGCACTGTTATATCTTTGTGGAAGACTCGATGTGGACGACCGGGAAGGTGGACCAGGGGGTGGTGGACTCGGTGATGAACACCTTTGACAACAGCGTACCGTCAAACTCGTCGAAGGGGGTGTATCAGATGGATGTGGACGCGTTCGGGAACCCGCCGGATGTGGACAACGATCCGCGGATCATCATTCTGATCCTGAACATCCGGGACGGGTGGAGCGGGTCGGGTGGATACATCGAGGGATATTTTTACGGTCTGAACGAGGTGAATGTTGCGGGGAGCAACAACGCGGAGATCTACTTTCTGGACGCGTATCCGACGAATTTGAAATCGAGTGCGGGTCTTCGCAGCGGGATGTCGACGACGGCGCACGAGTTCCAGCATATGATCCACTGGAACTACAACAAGTCGCAGATCTCGTTTGTGAACGAAGGATGTTCGCTGGTGGCGGAAGTGAACTGCGGTTACCCGATTTACTCGCAGTTCTATTTTGCGAGCGAGCCGAACCACTATCTGCTCGACTGGCGGGGAAGTAATATCAACCTCGCCCTTTTCGATTACTCGAGAGCAGCCCGGTACTTCACCTACCTGCGCGATCAGTTCGGTATGGGGATCTTTCCTCCCATCGTCCAGTCCGCCCCCCATATCGGGATCAACAGCATTTCCGACGGACTCGCCGCCGTGTCATCGCCGCGACAATTTACCGACGTGTATCTCGATTGGGCGATTGCGAACACCCTCGACGATCGATCGGTGGACCCGCGGTACGGATATCTTTATCCGGGCCTCGAAAAAGTCGCTACGGAAGTGCGACTGGATCCCAACCTCCCGAGCACTGCCGAATGGATTCAACCCCTTGGTGCGAAGTATGTGTCGTTTACGGCCGGGACGAATCTCACTCTCACGGCGACCGCGTCGTCCCCGAACATTATCGCAAAGGCAGTCGCGATCGGCTCTCCCGGCGCGGTGACTCAATTGACGTCAGGAATACCTTTCAATGTGCCGAATTTTGGCACGACCTATGGCACAGTGACGCTTGCGCTCATGAACACAAGCGCGGTGGACTCGCAACAGGTCACAATCCAGGCGACGGGAAATCCGCCTCCCGCTGTTGCCCTGGCTTATGAAAACCAGGAGCCGACCAGATACCTTTCGCTGGCGCACGGGGATACTGTGTGTGTGGTGTTCGATGGAGTGACGGGGGCGCACCTCGATTCGGTGCGCGTCGCTCTCCGAAGCGGCGTTGCCGATTTCCGGAGATGTGTGGACTTACGGGAACAGCACGAATGTTCTGGGAACGCCTCTTTGCCCGCAGTTCGTTGCAACAGGGGTTACGAACCCCGCATACAACCAGGCGACGCAGAGTTATCCGATACCGTATCCAAATTGGATAACAGTCGACCTTCGGTCTGCCGCCATCGATGCGTCAAATCAGTTCGCCGTTGGGTTCATCTATACGGGGGATTCCACCGTCCAGCAACGCGTGATGGTCTCGCCCCAACCCATCGCAAACGGATTGCACAGCTTCGCCTGGGTCAACGAAGACCCTACCCCGGGATGGTTCTGGCTTCCGGCGAACACGGCCATCGACAGTGCCTGGGCGTTCATGATTCGCGCGTATGTCAGTTTCCCGACCTCCGCAGCTCCTCAGCAGCAGGATCTGCTCCCATCGATGGCCCGACTCGAACAGAACTACCCGAACCCGTTCAATCCGACGACAGTTGTCAGCGGACAGTGGACAGTAGACAGCGAGGTGCGGCTCATGGTGTATGATATGTTGGGACGGGAGGTTGCAACGCTGGCGAACGGCAGGTATCCAGCAGGGAGATACTCGTTTACGTTCGACGGAAGGAAACTGGCAAGCGGGGTATACTTCTATCGCTTGACTGCCGGGGAATTTTCCGCCGTTCGCACCATGCTCTTAGTTCGTTGACGGGATTGCGCTTTTCTCCACTTGTCTCATAGTCTCATAGTCTCGGAGTCTCACAGAGTCCTCGACGTCTCCGAGCCCTCTAAAGCTGATTGAACGAAGAATTCTGAATTCTTCGTTCTTAATTCTTAATTCCCCTGCCCCCCCTCTCCTAGTCTCCCCGTCTGCTCTTCGGCGGGGCATGAGCGCAGGGACGTGAACAGGGGACCGTTGCCGATGAATGAATTCGTCCCGATGATGCGTCTCGATCGATCCTTCACTCGTACTACCGGCTTCCGCTTCCTAACGATGGTCTCCCGCGTGCGACTGGCACTTGAGAAGAAATGCATTTCGTTTCTCCTGGACGTCACATTTGTCATTCTGCTCACTGTCCCGCTTGCCGTCGCGCAGAAATCCTCTCCCGTCATTCTCGAATCGCCATTGCATGTCTCGGGAATCCGGAGCGTCGCCGACGAGATCGAATTGCGTTGGGACTTCAACGAACCCGTAGGATACATGGCGTTGAGTGACGGCGACACTGCCTGTGTGACGTTTCCGTCGGTTCCCGGAGGGCGCCTGGACTCGATACGGATCGGCCTTCGGAGAGCGGGACCGATCGGTGGAGAGGTCTGGAGGCTTGGATCGACGGGTTCGCCCCTTCGGTCCCCGCGACTTTCTGAGTTTCTCGCATTCTGCAGCGACGACCCTCCTGTGCCCTATCCTGTCCCATGGACAAATTGGGCGGTGGTCGATCTCAGCGCTCTTGCCATTTCCACGGATTCGGCCTTCTCCATTTCTCTGATCAATAGAGGGGAAAGTCAAGTCGCGCAGCGCGTGATGGTGACCGAGTATGACGGCTCGCCCGTTCACAGCTATTCCTACCTTCAGAAGTCGGATAGCGTGAGCTCCCCGGGGTGGTATGTGCTTCCTGTTTCCTCGTCGCCCGACACGACGTATGCCTACCTCGTGCGCGCCTATGTCTCAACCCCGACGGCCGTCCCGCCAACACAATTGGCCGGAACGCCTGTGCAGTTCGTCCTCGAGCAAAATTATCCGAATCCATTCAATCCGACGACCGTGATCAAAGGTCAGTGGACGATGGCTAGTGAAGTACACCTCGAAGTCTATGATGTGCTTGGCAGAAGAGTGGCAACGCTGGCAAATGGTCGGTATCCTGCGGGAGCGTACTCGTTCATCTTCGATGGAAGCAGGCAGGCGAGCGGCTTGTACGTCTACCGATTAACGGCTGGTGGGTTCACGACGTCCAAGGCGATGGTGCTGATCCGATAACGTGGAGGCAGCTGTCTCTATCGCGACACAAAGGGGTTGCCCCTGATGGAGAATCGCCAGCGATGTTCAACACCGACGCGTATGCCGATTCTCGTTGATTGCGCGATGTCTTGCTTGCGTGGTTTGCGTCCGTCACTGATCCATATCGGGCCTGTGCAGAGATCGACGCCATTCTCCCTTCTCTGAATTCCCATCGCCTGACAGAGCTTTGCCGGACCGTTTGTCAATCCGGCCACACGTCGCGGGATTGGCGCCTCGCCGCCCATCCATCCGTCAAGGTCGATTGCCCTCCTCGATGCCATCGTCGCAAATCCCAGAACGGGTTCCACGGCGCGGAGCAATATGGCGCGACCAAGGCCCTCCCTCTCTGTAACGACGTTGCAGCAGAAATGCATTCCGTACGTGAAGTAGACGTACAAATGTCCGCCCTCCATGAACATGACGCTGTTTCGCGGCGTCTTGCCCCGATACGCATGGCTTGCGGGGTCGCGCTCTCCGAGGTAGGCCTCGACTTCGACGATACGGGCGACCAGCGTCTGTTTGCCCATCCTGCGGAGGAGAAGCTTTCCCAACAGGTCGGGGGCGACCTTCATGGTGGGTCGAATGTAGAAAGCGCGTGGGAGGGGAGGGTACGCGGATGGGAGAGCAGCGTCCATTCTGAATACCGGCTTCAGGAGTCTTTCATTGGAAGGTCCATCTGGGTGTCCGCGTCATCACGGCGATGACGCAGGGGAGCCGTCTTGCCAAAATGGAGGTACGCCTTCGAGGTCACCTCGCGTCCCCGGGCGTTCCGCGAGAGAAACCCTTGTTGGATGAGATACGGTTCGTAGACCTCCTCGATCGTTCCTGCATCTTCGCCCACGGCCGCCGAGATCGTGTTCAACCCTGCCGGGCCGCCACGATGGCCTTCGATGAGGTAGAGCAAAATCCGTTTGTCCATATCGTCGAGGCCGGCGGAATCCACCTCCAGTGCGCGCAGCGCGTAGTCGGCGACGTCCTTTGTGACGCGCCCCTTGTGCTTCTCCAGGGCCGGATCGACCTGTGCAAAATCCCGGCAGCGGCGCAGAAGGCGGTTCGCGATCCTGGGGGTGCCCCGTGAGCGCCGGGCGAGCTCAAGCGTACCCGCCTCATCGATCTTCACGTTAAGGATCTCTGCAGAGCGTCGGACAATCGACACAAGTGTTTCCGGCGTGTAATAGTCCAATCGGTCCGTAACCCCGAACCGTGCACGCAACGGAGCGGAAAGCAAGCCCGCCCGCGTCGTGGCTCCGACAAGCGTAAAATGATTAAGAGAGAGTTGCACCGTCCGGGCATTCGGCCCCTGGTCGATGACGATATCCAGGCGGAAGTCCTCCATGGCCGAATAGAGGAACTCCTCCACCGCCGGCGGCATCCTGTGGATCTCGTCAATAAAGAGGACTTCCCCGGATTGCAGACCGGTAAGAATACCGGCGAGATTGCCGGGCTTGTCCAGCGCAGGACCGCTGGTCATCTTGATCGACGTGCCCATCTCGTGCGCGATAATATAGGCGAGCGTCGTTTTTCCCAGTCCCGGAGGGCCGGTAAACAAGACATGTTCCAGTGGTTCCGATCGGGCGCGCGCCGCCTGGATGAAAATGCGGAGATTGTTGACGATCTTCTCTTGTCCCGCAAAATCAACCAGATACGGCGGACGGAGAGTCTGCTCGACCTCGCCATCCTCGTCGGTCAGTTCAGGCTTTGTCGAATCGGATTTTCTGGGATGTAAAGGCACAGGGGATGCTTTCGACAGTGTACGTCAGGGGCGCTTTCATTGTACGCACGATCCCGGACGCAATCAAGATGGACGGAATTTAACGGGGAGGGTGGATGGCCGATTTGATGAGTGACTGCAGGGAGCCGGCGCATGATGGATCGTTCTTTATGGCTGCCGCGACGGCACGCTCCGCTGTCGGGCGATTGTATCCCAGCGAGATCAGCGCGAGGATCGCCTCTTCGCGATTCCCCGACGCTCCCGGCACCCCGCTCCCCGGGGCGTCGCCGGCCCGCGCGAGCTTCCCGAGCTTATCACGCAACTCCACGACAAGCCGCTCTGCGAGCTTTCTCCCGACCCCGGGGATTGCCGTGAGTGCGGAAAGATCGCCGCGGCTGATGGCCTCCTGCAAATCCGCAACACCGATCCCGGAGAGAATTCCCTGGGCCATCCTGGGACCAATCCCGGTCACCGACATGAGGAGGCGGAAGGTCTCTCGCTCTTCCGCAGAGAGAAAACCGTACAGTTGGAGCAGGTCCTCCCTGACAACGAGATGGGTGAGAAGCCGGACCGTCGAGCCGGTTTCCCCGAGCCGTTCGAAGGTCGAGAGCGGGATGCTTACGCCATATCCGACCCCGCCGACTTCGAGAAGAATCTCGGTCGGCTTTTTTTCGCGGAGGACACCCTGCAGTGATGCGATCATCGGAGAACTCTCTCAGGATGAGAGCTGACGAATGCTTTCCACGTCCGGGGAACGCCGGAAGGAGAAACAGTCTTCTTGTTGAGATGGCACAATGCGATTGCGAGCGCATCGGACGTGTCCAGAAGCAGCGGCCGGTCATTGAGCCGGAGCAGGGAGCGCACCATGTACTGGACCTGATGCTTTCCTGCGCCACCCGTCCCGACCACGGACTGCTTCACTTCACGCGGAGTGTATTCATGGCAGGGGAGACCACGGATGACTGCGGCCAAGAGCGCGACGCCCCGTGCCTGGCCGAGTTTGAGCGCGGATTGCGCGTTCTTCCCATAGAACGCTGACTCGATGGCGAATTCGGTCGGTGCGTACTCACGGATCACGTCGAGCAGTCCTTCGTGAATCCGGTACAGGCGTTCGGGGATCGAAAGCGCAGGAGCGTTGCGGATAATCCCCGCGGCCACCAGCGCGAGATTCCCGCGCGGATGCAGGGTAATGACACCGTATCCCGTCGTCAGCGTCCCGGGGTCGACCCCGAGGATGACTCTGGCCTGCACCGGTGCAACGATGGTCCGACGCTTAGCCGTTGAGCGCCGCAAGTTCCTTCTCGTCGATGTCGAAATTGGCGTAGACGTTCTGGACGTCGTCGTGTTCCTCCAGGGCCTCCATCAGCTTCATCACATTCTCCGCGTCCTTCCCTGCGACCTTCACCGTATTCGTGGGAACCATGCCGAGCGTGGCGCTTTCGATGATGATTCCATGGTCCTCGACGGATTTCTTCACCGCATCGAATTCCGCGGGCGTGGTCATGATCGTCAGGTCGTCGCCGTCGGTATGCATGTCTTCTGCGCCGGCGTCGAGGATGACGGCCATGATATCGTCTTCGGTCGCCTTGTTCTTGGACTTGAGGACCGTGATCGTTCCCATTTTCTGGAAGATGCGCGCCACGCTCCCTTTTTGTCCAAGGTTCCCATTGCTGCGGGAAAAGATGTGGCGAATTTCAGAGACCGTCCTGTTGGCATTGTCGGTCACGACTTCGACCAGGACTCCCACGCCGCCCGGGGCGAACCCTTCGTAGGTGATCTCCTCGTATGTCGTTCCCGGAAGTTCGCCGGTCCCTTTCTGGATTGCGCGCTTGATGTTATCCGCGGGCATATTGTTGTCTTTTGCCGTCTGGATTGCCAGCCGCAGCCGGGGGTTTCCATCAATGCTGCCCCCTCCCTGGCGGACGGCAATGGTGATTTCCTTGATCAGGCGGGTAAACAGACGTCCGCGGGCTGCGTCGGTCGCACCCTTTTTTCTCTTGATTGTCGCCCACTTCGAGTGGCCTGACATGGTCGCATTCTCCTTAGGTTATTTCATACAAACGTTATCGAAGGTCTTTGATCTTGAGTTGCGGAGTGGTCTCGCCCGATCGCGCGTCGCCGTTCGGCGTCCAGTCATTTTCCTCCACCGTGTACACAAGCTGCAGGTCTCGCCGCCCGTAGACCTCATTCATCCGATCTCCCATGCCGAAGGCGATCGCATCAAAGACATCGCCGTTCTGACGCACCTTGAAACGCAGATGGTTCTTGCCGACGACGCGCGGGGATCCGAGGACTTCAAGATTCCGTGAAAGGAAGACCGGCCGCATATTGCCCGGGCCGAACGGCGCGAACTCACCGAGGACCTTCCGGAATTGGGACGTGATCTCATTGAGTGTCAATTCCACGTCGATCCTGATCTCCGGCGTTTTCAGATCGTCGGTCATCAGATCGCGAACGGCGCTGTTGAACGCGCGCCGGAAATCTTCAAGCTTGTCAAGTTCCACGGTCAGCCCGGCCGCATACTTGTGTCCGCCGAACTGAATGATGGTCTCCTCGCAGCGTTTCAGCGCCTTGTAGACGTCGAAGCCGGGGATGCTCCTTGCCGATCCCTTTGCCACCCCGTCCACTGTCGCCATCATGATGGAAGGCTTGTAGTATTTTTCCACCATGCGCGATGCCACGATGCCGACGACGCCCGAATGCCAGTGTTCGTCGTGCAGGACCAGCGCGGCATTGTCGTCGCCATTATAGTACTGTTCCGCGAGATGCTGCGCCTCGTGAAACGTATCTTCATCGATTTTCCGACGGTTCCGGTTTTCCTCCTCCATGACAGCGGCCAACTCCTGCGCCTCGCCGGGATCCGTCGAAGTGAGAAGACGGACCGCGCGCATGGCATCGCCCAATCGGCCGACGGCATTGATCCGCGGGGCCAGGTTGAAGACGATCTGTCCGGTGTGAATCTTCCCGGGCTTGTTCCCGGCGACGTCGATGAGCGCCTTGATCCCCGGCCGCGGGCGCTGGTTGATGGTCTCGAGCCCGAAGCGTACGAGGATCCGGTTTTCACCAATCAGCGGCACGATGTCCGCGGTGCTGGCGAGGGTAACAAAATCCAGATAATCTTCCGCGAACTCTTCGCGTCCAATCCGCTTTGCCACGGCCTGAATAAACTTAAAGCCGACCCCGCAGCCGCAGAGGTGCTTGAAGGGATACGAGCAACCGGGCTTGATCGGGTCGAGGACCGCGACAGCATCCGGAATGGTCTCCCCGGGCTCATGATGATCGCAGATAATGACATCGAGCCCGACGCTCCGGGCATAGCGGACCTGTTCAACGGCCGTGATGCCGCAGTCGATGGCAATGAAGAGCGAGATCTCCTTGTCGCGCGCATAGTCGATCCCGCGATGCGAGACGCCGTACCCCTCCTTGATCCGGTCGGGCGTATAGTACTGGACGTCGCCCCCAAGGCGCGTCAGGAACAAATAGAGCATTGAAGCGCCATTCGTCCCGTCGACATCGTAGTCTCCGAACACCAGGATCTTCTCTTTTCGCTCGAGGCCGAGGAGGACTCGCTGAACGGCGAGTTCCATCCCATCCATGAGGAAGGGATCGTGGAGATCGGCGAGGCTGGGATGAAAATACCTTTGCGCGTCCTCGAGCGAATCAATGCCGCGGTCGAGGAGAATGCGCGCAATGGGTTCAGGGACCCGAGTCTCCTCAACGAGGCGAGTGACGCGTTCGGCAGAGGGAGAGACGGAAATAGTCCAACGGAAATGACGGTATCCTTGGTTCACACGCGCTCCCTGGTGATAGTCCCTGACGCCGGGATAATACCGTCGACAAGGAAGGGGCGCAGACCTGTAAGCCGAATTCTGTCTTTTCCTTTTCCGCCGGAGCGGAGAGGAAGAGGCAACCATTTCTCTGGGCCAGAGATTGCTCGCTGGCTCTAGCGACCTACCCGGGAACCGCGGTCGTCCTTGCGGGCGACCACGACGGCGAGCAGCCTGATTCCCTTCTTGGTCTTGCTCCGGATGGGGTTTGTCGTGCGCCCTCGGTTGCCTTCGGGCCGGTGAGCTCTTACCTCGCCTTTTCACCCTTTCCCTGCAACAGGGTTTCACCTGCGAAGGCAAGGAGTATGAAGTAGGACGTATGGAGTAGGAAGAAAACGGATCCATGATTTCAAAAAGGCATCAACATTCTTCCTACGTCCTACTTCCTACTCATAGCCTCCCCTGCCTTTTATAAGCCCTGTTGCAAGGTGGTTTGTTTTCTGTGACACTATCCGTCGCCCCCGGCTTGCGCCGATGGCGCCCCTGCTATTCGCAGGGCATCCTGCTCTCTGGAGTTCGGACTTTCCTCATCCCGAGTGTTCGGGACGCGGTTGCCCGGTCTGCGCCGTTAATGGATCAGTGAATTACACTCGATTCTGCAGTGTGCGTTCGCGGCGGTCGATGCCGTTGTTGGCAAGCCGGTCCGCCTCGCTGTTTTGCTCGCGGAGGACATGCCGTATCTCGACCGGGAACGGCATCTCCGCCAGTTTCTCCTTCGCCCTGCGGTAGTAGTCCTTCAGATTCGGACTTTTGATTTTGTACCTTCCCGTGAGCTGTCGGACCATGAGCTCGCTGTCGGAATGGATGATGAGCTGAGAGCACCGCATCGCCCGAGCACGATCGAGCAATGCGAGCAGTGCCTCATACTCGGCGGCATTGTTGGTGGTTCTTCCGATGTACGAACCTTCCGCCACCAGGCTGTCGCCCGCCTCGGTCCGGATCACGATGCCGATACCGCTCTCTCCCGGGTTGCCGCGCGACGCACCGTCGGTGAACCCGTGCAGAATCATAGCGTGCCGACCACGCTCTTGACGATCTCGTCCGACACGAGGATGCGTCCGCAGTGCTCGCAGGTATAGACACGCGAATTCTGCTTCAATTCGAGAATCTTCTGAGGCGGGACGCGGTTGTAACACCCGCCGCAAGCGTCGCGCTCGACAGGGACGACGGCCTTGCCGCGCTTGGCTTTCCGGATCCGCTCGTACATGGCGAGTTCGCCTTTCGCCAGCTTCCCCGCCACCTTCTTCCGTTCATCGCGGTAGCGCGATTCCTCGGCCTCGTTGGCCGCGCTGATGACGGAAAGATCAGCGCGCTTCTCCTCCAGGACCTTCTGCAATTCGTCGAGCTGACCGGCAAGAATTTCGATTTCGCCGCGCGCGACGGTGGCCTTGGTCTCGAGCGAAGTCATTTCCAGTTCAAGCTTCGCAACCCGCTCCGTCGCATGGTCCATCTCTTTCATCAGCGCATCATATTCGCGGTTGTTCCGCACCTTCGTCTGATGCTCTTTGTACCGTTCAAGCTTTTCCTTGAGAGTGATGATCTCGCTGTCCGACAGGTCGCGCTGGGCAAACGAGTTCTTCATCAGTTGCTCCTGCGTGGTCTTGGCAGTCGCCAGGTCGCGCATCTTCTCCTCGATGCCTCTGATCTCTCCCGGGAGGTCCCCCTTCAGGTCCTCCATCTCGTCGAGCCGTGTGTCAATGAACTGAAGTGCAAAAAGGTTACGCAGTCTGCTTTCCAATTCGAGCTCCTCAATGGTGACTAAACATAGCGAACAGGGTTTGCCGGAGTGGTAGCCGTGCGAATGGTGATGGCTTCGCCCCGGCGAAGAAATTCCTTGCGCAACCGCGAAGCGAGCGCGGCGACGACGGGGTTCTCGGTCTCGAAATGCCCGGCATCGACGAGAACAATCCGTCCGAACGCGTCGTGGAACGAATGATACTTGACATCCGCGGTGACAAATGCGTCTGCCCCCGCCCGGATCGCTTCGTCGAGCAGCATCCCTCCCGACCCCCCACATGCGGCGACGCGTTGGACCGGTTTCCCGGTTCCCGGTGAATGACGGAGGACGGGCACATGAAGTTGACGTTTGAGAGTCCTGAGAAACCGCGGGAGCGATACCGGCCTGCGCAGGTCGCCAATGACGCCGAGCCCGTAGGGCGTACCCGGATTCTCAAGAGGGTAGACGTCGAACGCCGGCTCCTCGTACGGATGGCTCCCCAGGAGTGCGGCAATCGCCGCCCCCAGACGCCAATGGGGGACGATCATCTCCAGCCGGATTTCCCGGGCGTGCTCGTACCGGCCAGCCTTGCCGATTGCAGGGTCCGCGGTCGCATCGCCGATGAATGTTCCGATCCCTTCAGAGCGGAATGAGCACCGCTCATATTTGCCGATTGTTCCCGCGCCCGCCCGCGCGAGCGCCTCGGCCACCACCTCAACGTGCGACGGAGGGACGAAGGTCACGATCTTCTTTTCCGTCGGCGCTGCAGCATTCAGTATGGTGGGCTTGATCAGCCCCATTGCCTGTGCGAGGGCGTGACTGGTGCCCATCGGCGACGCGTCCAGATTCGTGTGTGCAGCATACAGGGCGATGCCCGATTCCATGAGCCGACGGAGAATTCTCCCCGTGCTGGATTCAAGATCCACGCGACGAAGAGGTCGGAACAACAGCGGATGATGCGTCACGAGCATCTGAACGGATTTCCTTGCGGCCTCGTTGATCATCGCTTCCGTTGGGTCGAGCCCGATAAGAAGCGAGCGGACCGACTGCGATCCATCTCCGCACTGGAGCCCCACATTATCGTCCTCCCACGCCACTTCCTTGGGTGCCCAGGATTCGATAATGGCGCCGATATCCCGCACTGTCATAGTCGTGGATCAGCCTGAAGACAAAAAAAGAATCCCACCTTGAGGCGGGATTCTGTGAGAATACATTCAGTTGTATGTTCGGGAGATGCAGGCTTTATATGGATTGTTCCTCACCATGTCGTCAAAAGGGCGGACCGAACATATGGAATAGATCAATATAGCCAAAGTCCCCCAGAGATGCAAGCCGACGGCTACACGACGCTCATATCTCTCAGCTTCTGGATTTCTGCCTCGATCACTGAGATGCTGCCGTCGAGATCGCCGATCAGCTTCCGTTCGCCGTCGGAAAGCCACTGGCGTGAGAGGATATCGGTGCTGATTTTGATTGCCGCCAGAGGGTTGTTGAATTCATGGCAAATCGTCACCACGAGCTCGTGGATGGCATCGGTCCGTTTCTTCTCAAAAAGATCAGTCTTTTCCTGTTCCGTCACCCTCCGACGAAGGCGTGTCCGCTCGATCACGTTGAGGACGGTTCGGGAAAGAAGCGGCCCCACGGCGTCCTCCTTGAGCAGATATTCCTCAACTCCGAAGCGCAGGGCTTCGACAGCCAGGTGGAATTCCCGCTGGGAGGTAAGAAGGATTACCGGGACGTCGATCTCCTTCTCCCGCAATTGCTGGAGGAAATCGAATCCGGTCGCTTCCGACACGTAATGGTCCAGAATTAACAGGTCGATGGAGGGGTTGGAACGGAGTTCAGCGAGTCCGTCTGGTCCGTTGTTCTTCCAGATCATTGTAAACGGGCCGCCCGGCGCCGATTGGAGGACATGACGCGCAACGGTAACATACGCTTCGTCAATGTCGACGAATAAGAGCGTAAAAGGAGACGATGTTGTCGAGGAACCCACGTCTTAGTATATCCAATTGCCTTTTGAGTTGCAACGGGTGCCCAGTGACGGCAGGTGTTGCTTTTGTTGACGTGATTGGGTATTTTCAGCAAATCAGAACGTTGGAGTCGTGGGCCGGACGGAATCGCGCGATTCACCTTTGGAGTACTTGATGGCGAATAAGAACAGCATTCTCGTGGTCGATGACGAAGAGGCGATTCGAAGTGTTTTGGGGAGTGAATTGGCCAACGAAGGATATGATGTAAGAATGGCAGGGGATGGCGATGAAGCCATCCAGGAGCTTGACAAATCGTCATGTGACCTTGTCCTCCTCGACATTAAAATGCCCAAGTTGAACGGGTTTGAAGTCCTGAAGTATATCAAGGAAAAGCACGAGAACACCAAGGTCGTGATGCTTACGGGGTTTGCGGACCTCAAGAATGCGATCGAGTCAAAGAAACTTGGTGCTGACGATTTCGTAAGCAAGCCCTATGATCTCGTCGATCTCCTGACAACTATCGAACGGGTTCTCAACGAGTAATGCATGGGCCGGCAGTATCACTTGCTCATTGTCGATGACGAGGAACCTCTTCGAGTCATCCTCGAAAGCGAACTGGGCGATACGGGCGAATTTTCCATCCAGACTGCGGCCGACGGGGCCCAGGCGATCAACCTCATACAGGCGAAAGTTTTCGATGTCATCCTTCTGGACATTCGAATGCCCCGCGTGAGCGGGATCGAGGTCCTCCAATTCGTCCACGAATATTCTCCCACCACGCAAGTCATTATCCTCACCAACTATGCCGATGTCCGTACTGCCATCGAGACGATCAAGCTCGGGGCCTACGACTTCATCGCCAAGCCGTACGAATTCGATGAATTGCTGAGCACCATCCGTCGCGCCATTGAACGCCGGCAATTGACCATCGACAACAAGCTCATGAAGAGTGAACTCAGCCGCAAGGCGGGCAGCTTTGAGCTCATCGGCCAGAGTTCCGCGTTCATGAAACTCGTTGAAAGCGCGACGCGGTTCGCGGCGAGCGACTCCTTTGTTCTGATCCAGGGAGCAAGCGGGACAGGGAAAGAACTTATCGCGAGCCTCATCCACCGCCGCAGCCCGCGGAATGAGCGCCCATTTGTTGCCGTCAACTGCGCCTCCCTGCCGGATGCGCTCCTCGAGAGCGAGCTCTTCGGCCACGAAAAGGGTGCGTTCACCGACGCCTACGAGGCAAAACAGGGGCTGGTCGAAGTGGCGAATGGCGGGACGCTGTTTCTCGACGAGATCGGCGATATCAGTCTCTCGATTCAGCCGAAGCTCCTGCGGTTCCTCGAAACGGGAGAATTCCGTCGCGTTGGCGGAACCAATCAACTCACGGTCGACGTACGAGTGATTTCGGCAACCAACAAGGATCTTCGGTCCGAAGTGGCAGCGAGTCGGTTCCGCGAGGATCTGCTTTATCGCATCAATGTCATTACCCTGACCGTCCCCTCACTGCGAGACCGGAGCGAAGATGTGCCTCTCCTGGTGAATCACTTCCTGGTCCGCAAGTCGTCCACCCGCGCCCTCAAGACGCTCTCACCCGACGCGATGCGTTTGATGGAGACGTACGACTGGCCGGGGAACGTCCGGGAACTGGAACATGTGATCGAGGGGGCGATTCTCATGAGTTCCGGCACCACCGTCGAGGCGCGGGACCTTCCTCCGGCCCTTCACCGGAAAGTGGGGAAAAACCCCGTCTCGCCGGCTTCCGGAGACAACGCCGTTATCACTCTTGATCAGCTCGAGTGTATTCATATCAAACACGCGCTCGAAGAATTCGGCTATAATCGGGCAAAGACCGCTGAAGCCCTTGGCATCAGCAAAAAAACGCTCTACCTCAAAATCAAGCAATTTGGAATACCCATCCCGGATTGATTTCACTTCGGTTTTTCCGTAGTATTACGTCTTCAACTTTTTAGCCCTGTCCATCGAACGCGACGCAGGGCTTTTTGTCATCCACATCCCAGATCTGAGCGGATCGCGTATGGCGAAGTTTCAGGGGGTCGACTATTATTCTCTCGACAGCCTTCTGACGAAAGACGAGATCCTCGTCCGGAACACGGTGCGCGAGTTCGTCGAAGATCGCGTTCTCCCCGTCATCGAGCAACACAACCGCGCAGGGACCTTCCCGCGGGATCTGGTCCCGGCGATGGCAGAGCTCGGACTGTTTGGTGCCACGCTCCCCGCGAAGTACGGCTGCGCGGAAATGAATAATGTCGCCTATGGTCTCGTGATGCAGGAACTTGAACGCGGCGACAGCGGGGTGCGGAGTTTTGCTTCCGTCCAAAGTGCGCTGGTCATGTATCCGATTTTCACCTACGGTTCCGAAGAGCAGAAAGCGCGATGGCTTCCGCTTCTCGCGCGCGGAGAAGCGATCGGTTGCTTCGGCCTCACGGAGCCGGATTTTGGTTCGAACCCGGGCGGGATGATCACGCGGGCGGAAATGACCACGTCGGGATATGTGCTGAACGGGGCAAAGATGTGGATTACCAACGGTACCATTGCCGACGTCGCCGTGGTCTGGGCGAAACTTGATGGAATCGTCCACGGATTTCTCGTCGAAAAGGGGATGCCCGGATTCTCCGCGCCGGAGATGAAGGGAAAGCACTCGCTCCGCGCATCGGTGACGTCCGAGCTGATTTTCCAGGACGTGCCGGTACCGGCATCGAACATCCTCCCCGGCGGGGCAGGCCTCCGGCTTCCACTCTCGTGTCTCAACCAGGCACGCTACGGCATCGCCTGGGGGGCGATCGGAGCGGCGATGGCCTGTTATGCCGCCGCGCTCTCTTACGCGACCTCCCGCATCCAGTTCGATCGGCCGATCGCATCCTTTCAACTCACCCAGGAAAAGCTGGTCCACATGGTGACTGAAATTACCAAGGCGCAATTGCTCTGTCTTCAGCTGGGACGGCTCAAAGATGCGGGAACGCTGCGATACCAGCAGGTCTCCCTTGCGAAACGCAACAATGTTTCCCAGGCGCTCGAAATCGCGCGAATGGCCAGGACGATCCTCGGGGCGAACGGCATCCTCGATGAATATCCTGTCATGCGCCATGCGGCGAACCTCGAGTCCGTTCTGACTTACGAAGGGACGCACGAAATGCATACCCTGATCGTCGGTGAGGATGTTACGGGGATGCAGGCATTTACTTGATACAGACCAATAGTCAATAGTCGGTGGACAACGGACAATGGTCGTCGAGGTTGGACCCGTCTATTGATCATGATCTTGGAATCCGTTCTTGTTGACCAGTGACTACAGTCCATTCTCCATCGTCCATTGATTCTTTGGAGCCCATGTGCCCACCTCCCGGAAAGTGATCGGCGAAGCACTGACCTACGACGACGTCCTCCTCGTGCCCGCAAAGTCGCACGTGCTGCCGCGCGACGTCGACGTGAAGACGAAGCTGACGCGGTCCATCGATCTGCATATTCCGCTCGTCAGCGCCGCCATGGATACGGTCACGGAATTCGAAATGGCGATCGCGATGGCGCGGGAAGGAGGGATCGGCATCCTTCACAAGAACATGACGATCGAAGCCCAGGCAGAACAGGTCGACAGGGTGAAGCGGTCGGAAAGCGGTATGATCCTCGATCCGGTCACCGTCGGTCCTCACGAGCGCATTCAGGACGTCCTGACACTCATGACCAAGTACAAGATCTCCGGCATCCCGGTGGTGGACGACCAGCACCGGCTGATCGGGATCATCACCAATCGGGATCTCCGGTTTGTCCGCGACACCGCACTCCAGGTGGAAACCATCATGACGCGCGAGAATCTGGTGAGCGCGCCGGTTGGCACCAAACTGAAGCAGGCCGAAGAAATCCTGCAACAACACCGCATCGAGAAGCTTCCTGTGGTCGACCGCAACGGCGTCCTGAAAGGATTGATCACATTCAAGGATATTCAAAAGAACATCAAGCATCCGAGCGCGTGCAAGGATCAGCACGGACGGCTGCGCGTGGGAGCGGCGGTTGGCGTGACCGCCGATACGATCGACCGAATCCTCCGGCTCATCGCGGTTGACGTCGACGTCATTGTCATCGACACCGCCCATGGCCATTCCGCAGGGGTCATCGCCATGGTGAAGCAGGTCCGGAAACGCTTCCCGGAAATCAATCTGGTTGCCGGCAACGTGGCAACGGCGGACGGGACGCGCGATCTTATCCGGGCCGGAGTCGACGGTGTCAAGGTCGGCGTCGGGCCGGGCTCCATCTGCACGACCCGCGTCGTGGCCGGCGTCGGAGTCCCTCAGCTTACCGCCATTATGGAGTGTGCCGGTGCCGCCAGAAAATCCGGTGTTCCCATCATTGCCGACGGCGGCATCAAGCAAACGGGTGACATCGCAAAAGCCGTTGCGGCCGGCGCTGATGCGATCATGATCGGCGGGCTGTTCGCGGGCGTGGATGAAAGCCCGGGAGAAAAGGTCCTCCTCGAAGGACGAAGCTACAAGCTCTATCGCGGGATGGGCTCGCTTGGCGCAATGAAAGTCGGGAGCAGAGACCGGTATTTTCAGGACGCCGAAGATGACCTGCAAAAACTTGTCCCCGAGGGGATCGAAGGCCGGGTCCCCTACAAAGGGCCGTTGGGAGATACGGTCTACCAAATGGTCGGCGGACTTCGCGCCGCCATGGGGTACTGCGGAGCAAGGGACATCGCGACAATGCAACGGAGTGCCAGGTTCGTGAAGATGACGGATGCGGGGCTTCGTGAGAGTCACCCGCATGATGTCACCATCACAAAAGAATCGCCAAATTACCATATCTAATGCCTGCGAAGCGCGTCCGGCTCCGATCCATGCATGGGGTTTCCCGTCCTACCGCCAGGACCCGCCAAATCCGACTCTCGAAGATCCAGTCGGCCTTTCCGCTTCATCGCATTGATGCGCTCATCGTCTCCCGCCCGTCTTCTCTGCGTTACCTCACAGGATTTACCGGTTCGAACGGCCTTCTGATCATCCGCCGCCGTTCGGCGCTGTTCTTCACTGACGGACGGTACCGCGAACAAGCCCGGCGTGAGATCGGGAAACATCTCCGTGGTCGCATCGTTGCGGGGGGATTGTTCAAGGCCGCGGTCGGTGAAGGGGCATTGAAAGAATGCGCTGCGATCGGGTTTGACGATACCGAGCTCTCGTATCGCGGATTTCGGGAAATGCGGCACATGTTGCCCGGGCGCGCCCTGCGGCCGGTCGGTGGAATCATCGAAGGTCTCGCGTCCATCAAAGATCGCACGGAACGTGCGGCGCTCGCCGTTGCTGCCGACATCAGCGACGCGGTGTTCACAGAAATCCTTCCGTTGATTCGACCCGGCGTCACGGAGCGAGACCTTGCTTCTGAGATCACGTATCGTCAGATGCTCCTCGGCGCCGAGCGGGACAGCTTCGCACCGATTGTCGCATCGGGACCCCGCACCGCGATGCCTCACGCCAGGCCGGAGGGGCGCAAGATTCAAAATGGCGACGCGGTCCTTCTCGACTTCGGCTGCGTCATCGAAGGCCTCGGTTCGGACCTCTCCCGCACGGTGTTTCTCGGCAAACCGGATCCACGCCTTCGGAAGGCGTACGATCTCGTGCGATCTGCTCAGGAAGAGGCCGTCGCCTTGGTGCAAGCCGGGGCCCGGGCCAGTACCATCGACAGGTCGGCGAGGAATCGCATCGCGCGCGCGGGGTGGGCGGAATACTTCCCCCATTCCCTGGGGCACGGCATCGGGATGGAAGTGCACGAACGGCCGCGCATTGCTCCGTCCAGTGACGAAACCTTGCAGGCTGGCCAGGTCATCACCATCGAACCCGGAGTCTATTTTCCGAAACTCGGCGGCATCCGCATCGAGGACGATCTCGTTGTGACCGATGGTGGCTGCACGTTCCTTACCCATTCATCACGGGAGTTGATACAGCTGTAATGAGCAAGACATCCGATTTCCCCCCGCGCAAGGTTCTAGTCGTCGCCTACTATTTCCCGCCGATGGGACTGAGCGGCGTGCAACGCACGTTGAAGTTTGTGAAGTACTTCCCGGAGTTCGGGTGGCATCCAACCGTGCTCACCGTTGAGCCGCATGGCTACGTCGCCCGCGATGAATCCCTGCTTCAGGAACTCTCCGGAAAACCGGTCGAAATCATCCGGACCTCGACCGCGGGGCCGGGACGGATCTGGAAAAAGGGCGAGATTGTCGATCTTCCTCCGGAACGGATCCGGCGGTTCATGAGCAAAGTCAGCGATACGTTCTTCATCCCCGACAACAAGATCGGGTGGAAACGGAGGGCGGTGGCGAAAGCCCTGGCATTGCACGCGGAGAAGCACTTTGATCTCATCTTCACGACGGCTCCCCCCTTCACCGACTTTCTGATCGGCGCGGCGATCAAACGGAAAATCAACCGTCCGCTTGTCTTCGATTACCGTGATCCGTGGGTAGACTATCCGTTCAAATTCTACGCAACGCCTCTTCACCGCCTCAGGCACATCCAGCTCGAAAAGCGCGCCATCCGCGCGAGCAGTCATATCGTCACGACGAACAGGCGCGTCAAAGAGCTTCTCATCAAACGCTACAAATTTCTGACGTATCACGACATCGATATCATCCCGCAGGGGTATGATCCCGAGGATCTTGCGATCGCGAACGCTTCAACGCAGACAAAACTTCCGAAGTCCGCGTCGAAAATGCGGATCACGTACGCTGGCGTGTTCTGGGAAGACCGGGTGCCGGACCATTTTCTGATGGCACTTGCTTCGTTGTTCCAGGAACGGCCCAAACTCCGTGGACGGATCGAAGCGGTATTTGTGGGAAACTTCAGGGAAGAGAACACGAAACTGGTGGTCCGGCTGGGACTGCAGGATACGGTGAAAGTTCTTGGCTACCTGCCCCATCGTGAGTGCCTCCAGGAAGTCGTTGCGTCCGACGTTCTCTGGATGATCGTCGGCGACGAGGTCGGATCGCCCGGCAAGACCTACGAGTACATCGGCGCCGGAAAGCCCATCCTGGGGCTTGCGCCTGAAGGTTTCATCAAGCAGACTATTCTGGAGGCGGGAGGTCGTGTTGTCATGCCCCGTGACGTGGAAGGGATCAAGCGTGCGATCGAGGCGTACTTTGACGAATACGAGCACCATGCACTCGCCCCTCCCTCGTCCGAAATCATCCAGAAATATAATAGAGAGGTCCTGACCCGGCAACTGGTCAGCATCTTTGAGAGGATGGTCATGTCATGAAGACCAATGTCCTCGTCCTCGGCTCCGGTGGCAGGGAGCACGCAATCGTCTGGGTGATTTCCCGAAGTCCGGACAAGGGACGAATTTTTTGTGCCCCCGGCAATCCCGGGATCGCCCGGTTGGCGGAGCTTCTCCCGATCGCGTTGGACGACCACGAAGGGATCATCAAGGCGGTTCATGATCACCATGTTGATCTGACTGTTGTGGGGCCTGAGGTGCCGCTCGCGGCAGGGATCGTGGATCGTTTTCAGAAGAGCGGCTTGACCATCTTCGGACCGACGAAAGCTGCGAGCGAACTCGAATGGAGCAAGTCGTTCGCCAAAGCCTTCATGTTGCGCCACGCGATTCCGACGGCAGGATATGCCGCCTTTAGCAAGCAGAACGTCGAAACCGCCCAGGATTATCTTCGTAAGAGCGGCCCGCCCTACGTCGTGAAAGCCGATGGCCTGGCGGCCGGCAAGGGCGTTGTCATCTGCTCATCGGATGCCGAAGCCCTGGAGGTGATTCACGGATTTCTTGGTGGCGCAGGCGTTGGTGACGCTGGTGCGAGTGTCATAGTCGAGGAACACCTAACCGGTGAAGAAGCTTCACTGTTTGCCGTCACCGACGGTGAGCGCTATGTTCTCCTCGACCCGGCTCAGGACCATAAGCGTGCGCTCGATGGTGATCAAGGCAAGAACACGGGTGGGATGGGGGCGTATGCACCCGCCCCGTGTGTCACCGAGGGGATCCGTGAAATCGTTGAACGGGAGATTCTTGTCCCCACGTTGCGTGGGATGGCCCGCGAGGGTCGGACCTACCGGGGGTGCCTTTATATCGGGTTGATGTTCACGAAGGATGGGCCGAAGGTCGTCGAATATAATTCACGGTTCGGCGATCCGGAAACACAGGTTGTGCTCCCGTTGTTCGACGGGGATTTCCTTCGGCTCCTGGGTGAGTCGGCAAGAGCCAGGATCACCACTGAGACAATGGAGCAGTCACATTCAAGACGCCAGAGCGCCGCCGTCTGTGTCGTTCTGGCTTCCGGCGGCTACCCGGGTGGCTATGCCTCGGGATTTCCCATCGACGGGCTGGACGCGCTGGAAGGCCGTGAAGACATCCTTGTCTTTCATGCGGGGACGAGGGAGAAGGATGGCCGCGTCGTCACTGCCGGGGGACGCGTCCTCGGCATCACCGCCGTGAATCGCGAAGGGAATCTTCGGGAAGCCATCGATACCGTGTATCGGGAAATCCGGGCGATATCGTTTCCTGATATGCACTTCCGGAGAGACATCGGGGCCAAAGGACTTCGATGGTCCCGATGAAACCGACCGTGCGGTCCACGCGAGCACTCCTTGTTCTGGCAGGACTCGCATTGGTTCTCCGGGTCGCGACTGCCATCCCGTTGCATCAGCAGGCATTTACTTCTGATGAGAAGGAATATCTTCTCCTTGCCACACGGATAATCGACGATCACATGTTCCAGGATTCCAACGGCGACTGGTCCGTCAAGCCGCCGGGTTATCCCGCTGTCATCGCGGGGATGCTGGAGGTGTTCGGACGGACGATCTTCCCCATGATCCTCTTCAATGCCGCTCTCGGGGCGCTTGCGGTGGTCATTGGGTTCCTTCTTGTCCTGGACATCACCGGCGATATCGTCGCCGCCTGGTTCACCGGGGGAATGCTCGCTTTCCATCCGAGCCTCATCATCTACGGTTCAGTTCTTCAGAGCGAGGCACTGTACGTCGTGTTGATGCTCGTCGCCGTGGGGATCGCGATTCGATTGACGCGGAAACCCACCGTCAGGTTGGCGGCGTTGTTGGGGGTCCTGTTGGCTGCTCTGACCTTGACGCGCGCGATCGGTCTTGTGGTTATCGCCGCCTTGGTCGGTGTTCTCCTGCTGAAGATGGCGGCTCCCGGAAAACGACGCATCCTCGTCCTGGGATGTGCAACGGGGATTGCAGTCCTGGGTCTCCTCCCCTGGACAATCCGAAATTACACGGTCCATCATGCGTTCGTCCCCGTCTCGTCATTTTCCGGAACATCGCTGCTCATGGGGAACAATCCCTATAGCGACGGGACGACAGCGTTGCCCCCGCAGTACTATGCCTGGGTAAAGGTTGAGGCGTCTCGTCGCGGATTTCCTGCGCTGGACTCCGCCGATGAAGTCGTTCGTGATCGTGTTCACGCGGAGATCGCCGTCGACTGGATTGTCTCGCATCCGGCAGCGTGGGTCCGACTCCTTGTCCGGAAGATGGAAGTATTCTGGATCTACCCGGTGTCGACCACCGCTGACAACCACGGGGTTCAGGCAGTTGCGATGAGTGCTGATGTGGTCCTCTGGGCGGGTGGACTGGGAGGCATTCTCGCGCTTTGTGGAAAAAGGAAGGAAATTCTTATACTCTCGTCGGTGATTCTCGTTGTGACTGCAGCTCATGTGATCATGCACACAGAAGCACGATACAGACTTCCGTTAATTGCCCTGCTGTCGCTATTCTTCGGCCCAGGTGCGGCGCTGCTCTTCGACCGCTCTCGCTGGAGTGCAATCGGAGCAAATCGTTCTGCGGTGGCCTGTACGGCCGTCGTGGCATTCTTGGTTTTCCTCGGATACCTCGCAGCTGGACTCATGGTTCTTCACGGTGAAGCCTAAAAGAAGGGATATGTCATGAAAATTCTTGTGACCGGCGGAGCCGGTTTCATTGGTTCTCACATCGTCGACGCCTATATTTCTTCAGGACATGAAGTCGTTGTCCTCGATAATCTCTCCTCCGGCAAGAAATCGAACCTCAATCCGAAGGCGACGCTGGTTCAGGGGGACATCGGCGATGCGAAGGCGGTGCGTGATCTCTTCGTGCAGGGGCGTTTCGACGCGGTGAACCATCACGCAGCGCAAATCGATGTGCGACGCTCCGTCGACGACCCGGTCTACGATGCATCGGTCAATATCCTTGGCGCGCTGAATCTCTTCGAATCCTGCGTGGCCACGGGCGTAAAGAAAGTCGTGTTTGCTTCGAGTGGCGGCGCTTCCTATGGTGAGCAAGACTACTTTCCGGCGGATGAAGATCACCCCCAGCGCCCGATCTCGCCCTATGGTGTTGCGAAGCTCACGACGGAGAAGTATCTCTTCTATTACCACGCGGTCTACAAGCTTGACTCGGTCTGTCTCCGTTACTCCAACGTCTACGGCCCCCGGCAAAACCCGGAGGGGGAAGCCGGCGTGGTTGCGATCTTTGCCAGCAGAATGCTGGCAGGCGGGCAGCCGCTGATCAATGGAGACGGCAAACAGACACGCGACTATGTCTTTGTCGGAGACGTCGTCCGCGCAAACGTGAAAGCGCTTGAGGTCGCGCGCTCGGATGTGTTTAACGTCTGCACGGGCGTCGAAAGCGACGTCAACGATCTCTTCCGGATCATCAGAAAGAAGACGGGGTCGCCGTGCGATGAAAAGCATGCGCCGGCGAAAAAGGGTGAACAATTGCGCAGCGTGCTGAGCTATGGTAAGATCCAGCGCGAATTGGGATGGACACCGGAAGTCTCCCTCGAAGAGGGTCTCGGAAGAACCGTCGATTTCTTTCGCAACGCGATGACCCATGGCACGACAGCGCGTTGATCTGGATCGATTGAAGGCAGGGTCTTCGCTGGCCATTGCGCGAGCGATCAGCCTTGTTGAAAATGACGATCCCGCGGCGCAGGATCTTCTCGCCGAACTGTTTCCCATGACAGGGAGGGCGTATCGTGTCGGCATCACCGGTCCACCCGGCGCAGGGAAGAGCACGCTGACGAACCGGCTTGCGCAGCACTACCGGCAGATCGGGCTCCAAGTGGGGATTATCGCCGTCGACCCGACGAGTCCTTTCACGGGCGGCGCCTTGCTGGGCGACCGCGTTCGAATGACCGATGTCGAAAATGACGGGGGAGTGTTCATCCGGAGCATGGCATCACGGGGAAGCCTCGGCGGCCTCAGCCGAAAAGCTGCGGAGGCCGTGGACATCCTCGATGCCGCGGGGAAGAACATCGTGTTTCTCGAAACCGTGGGGGTTGGGCAGTCCGAACTCGATATCGCAGGCGCCGCAGACACCACCGTCGTTGTTCTCGTTCCTGAATCCGGTGACTCGATCCAGGCAATGAAGGCGGGACTGATGGAAATCGCCGACCTGTTTGTCCTGAACAAGGCCGACCGGGCCGGAGCCGACCAGGCGGTCATGGCGCTGCAAATGATCATCCACTTCCGAGGGAAAGAACATCGGTCTCCCGAGGTCGTGAAGACCACCGCAAGCGAAGGGATCGGTATCACCGAGACGGCACAGAAGATCCAGGACCACCGCGCGCGATTGGAATCCAGCGGTGGGCTGGTGGCGAGGAGACGTGCACGTGTTGCAGAGCGCGTCCGGGATCTGGTGTCTGAACATCTGCATTTCGATTTCTGGAACCCGCAACGCGATGCCTTATTGCGACAAGGAGTCGAGGACGCCATGCAGGGAACCTGTTCCCCGTACGACGTAGCATCGCGTCTGCTGGACAATTATCGTGATTCCGCAGGGAGATCTCCTGAACTTCCCTGAAACCCTGCGCGTTTCTTCATTGGGAGGTCGTTCCCATGCAATTTTCCGGAGGTGCCATGGAGCAGAGCGGGTATTCGTTCGCGTTGACCGAGGAACAGGAAGCGATCAGGCTGACCGCCCGGTCGTTTGCGGAAAAGGAGATACGGCCCTTCGTCATGCGGTTCGACGAGTCCCAGGAGTTTCCGTTCGACATCGTGCATCGCTTGGCCGCACTCGGGTTCATGGGGATCACCAGCCCCGAAGCCCTCGGCGGCGCCGGCTTGTCCGACTTCGACGCAGCGCTGATCATCGAAGAGCTGGCACGTGTCGACCCTTCCATCGCGCTTACCGTCGCCTCGCATAACAGTCTTTGTACCGGTCACATCATGCTCTTCGGCAGCGACGATCAGAGGCGGAAATACATCCCTGAACTTGCCTCGGGCCGCGCCCTGGGCGCCTGGGGATTGACGGAGCCGGGATCGGGAAGCGACTCCGGAGGGATGAAAACCATCGCCCATCTTGAAGGTTCCGACTGGGTGATCAGCGGGAGCAAGGCGTTTATCACGCAGGGGTCGGTCGGGTCGATCTACGTCATCATGGCAGTGACCGATAGCTCGCGCCCACGCGACAGCATCACGGCGTTCGTCCTCGAAAAGGGAATGGCGGGCTTCACGATCGGCAGGAAAGAGAATAAACTCGGCATGCGCTGCAGTGATACCGCGACGCTGCTCTTCGACCATGTCCGGGTACCGAAAGAGAACATTCTTGGGGGCATCGGTGATGGGTTCAAGCAGGCCCTGAAAGTCCTCGACGGCGGTCGCATCGGGATCGCCGCGCTCTCGGTCGGGATTGCCCAGGGAGCGCTGGACGCCAGCATTGCGTATGCAAAGGAGCGTGTTCAATTCGGGAAATCGATCGGAGAATTTCAGGCGATCCAATGGAAGCTTGCCGACATGGCGACGGAGACCTCCGCAGCACGCTTGATGACCCGCCTGGCGGCACAGGCGAAAACGGAAGGACAACCCTTTGCCGTGCGTGCGTCGCAGGCCAAGTACTTTGCGAGCGAGATCGCTTCGAAGGCGGCGTCGGAGGCAGTGCAAATTCATGGCGGGTACGGGTTCATCAAGGAGTTCCCGGTCGAGAAGCTGTACCGTGATGTGAAACTGATGACGATCGGTGAAGGCACGTCCGAAGTCCAAAAGATGGTCATTGCGCGAAGCCTGCTGAACCGGACCTGAATCCAGGTCCCGCCACGCGCAAGAGGAAAAGGGTCGTTCGGACATTTCGAGATACGCAAGGGATCGCAGCATGCCGATCATTGGATCCTCCGTCGGTCAATCCGCCTCCTCACTGAGGAATAGGGAGAGCGTCGAGAAGCTTCTTGCCGCGGTGCGGGATCGTGCAACGCGGACTCTTGACGGAGGCGGGAAGGCTGCCATCGAACGCCATCATGCGAAAGGGAAATTGACGGCGCGCGAACGGATCGCGCGTCTGATCGATCCGGGCTCGGAGTTCCTGGAAATCGGACTGCTCGCGGCGGCGGAGATGTACGGGGAATTCGGCGGGGCACCTTCCGCCGGCGTCGTGGTCGGGATTGGCCAGGTCCACGGGCGGGACACCGTGGTGGTGGCCAACGATGCGACGGTCAAGGCCGGAGCATGGTTTCCGATGAGCTGCAGAAAGAACCTCCGCGCGCAGGAAATCGCCCTGGAGAACACCCTCCCGATTATCTACCTGGTTGATTCGGCAGGCGTCTTTCTTCCTCTTCAAAGTGAAATCTTTCCGGATCGCGATCACTTCGGGAGGATCTTCCGCAACAACGCAGTTCTCTCGTCCAAGGGCATACCCCAGATCGCTGCAATCATGGGCCCGTGCGTGGCCGGTGGCGCCTATCTGCCGATCATGAGTGACGAAGCGCTGATCGTTGAAGGAACGGGCAGTCTGTTCCTCGCCGGATCGCATCTCGTCAAGGCCGCCATCGGCGAGGAAATCGACAATGAACGGCTCGGCGGCGCCGTTGTCCATTCGGAAGTCAGCGGGGTGACCGACTATAAAGTCGCAGACGATCCCACGTGTCTCGACCAAATCCGGAACATCGTCCAGAAAATGGGCCGGTCAGCGCCGGCGCCATTCAACCGCATCGAGGCTCGCCTTCCGAAATTCCCCGTTGAAGAAATCTCCGGGATCATCCCGGCGGACAGGGCGAAGCCGTACGACATGTACGAACTCCTTGCGCGTCTGATCGATGACAGTGAACTCGATGAGTACAAGGCGGGGTATGGGAAATCGCTGATCACCGGCTATGCACGGATCGATGGATGGGCCGTGGGAATCGTCGCCAACCAGCGGACGGTCGTCAAAACCAGCAAAGGCGAAATGCAGGTCGGCGGTGTCATTTATAGTGACAGCGCCGACAAGGCGGCCCGGTTCATCATGAACTGCAACCAGAAGTTGATCCCGCTGGTATTCCTGCAGGACGTCTCCGGATTCATGGTCGGGAGCCGTGCGGAGCAGGGCGGGATCATCAAGGATGGCGCGAAGATGGTGAATGCGGTGGCCAACAGCGTGGTCCCAAAGTTCACCGTCATCGTCGGGAACAGTTTCGGCGCGGGAAATTACGCCATGTGCGGGAAGGCCTACGATCCGAGACTGATTGTCGCCTGGCCGACAGCCCAGATCGCCGTGATGGGCGGAAAACAGGCGAGCGAAACCCTCCTCGGGATCCGATTGCAGCAGAAGGAGAAAAACGGAGGCGGCATTACGCCGACGGAACAGGCCGCTCTGCTCCAGGAGATCCGCTCGCGGTATGACCGCGAAACGGATCCGGTCTACGCCGCGGCGCGTCTCTGGGTGGACGGCATCATCGACCCCGTGGATACCCGGAGGGTGATCTCCCGCGGCATTGCGATGGCTTCATGTAACGCGGACATCCCGCGATTCAATCCAGGTATCCTGCAGACGTGAAGGCCATGGTGCGGTGCTCGTTGATGGTGCTGCTTGGGTCGGTTCCGTTCTCCGCCAGGGCACAGCAACCGGACTCGCTTCCGCCCGTCCCGAATGTGCCTGTTGCCGTTTCGTTCTTCGCTCCGCTTCTCGTTCCGGTGAAGGTCATGCAGGATGAAAGTGTCCTGCGCGATTTTGTCGTGAGCCCCGAGTTTGCGTCGTACCGGCGCACCAGGGGCGACCCCGCCGCGGTGGATCTCCTCTTCCGGCACGGCTTGCAGCTGGCCTGGGGAAACACCGGGGAGGCACTGTTGATCTGTATGCTGGCTACATTCGATCATCGCACTGTGGGCATCCGGCTGCCGGTCGTCCATGTCGTCCTGTGGATTCCTCTGACGGGCGAGTTTCGGGATGATTTTCGAATGCGCGTCGATTCGTTGCCGTCCGTTCTGTATCCGGACACGCCGCCAGAAGGCGACCGGGACAAACTCCAGCATTTTTTCGGATCGGCGTTCCTCACGGTTCTCACAGGATCGACCGAGTCGGCCGACGATGTCGGTGAATTTGTCGAGACGGGCGAGGAAGCGTTTATCGTTGGGGGAGTCAATGACGTGCGCGACGTCCGCGCAAACCAGGAAGGGCAACGGTTTGCCGAAGCGTTGATGGCGGACGAGGAAGCCCTTCCTTCCAATTATCTTGGCCGCTGATTACGAACAGTCATTCCCGTGAAGGTGAGTCGATGAAGTCCATCCTCGTCGTCGACGACGAAAAAGAAACCTGCATCTGGCTGAAACGGTCCCTGGAGCACAAACACTACAGCGTGACGATTGCCGAAGACGGCCTGCGTGCCCTCGAAACCGCAGCAAACGAAAGCTTCGACCTTGTCCTCCTCGATATCAAGATGCCTGGAATGGATGGCATGACCGTCCTGGGAAAATTGAAGGAGACCTCGGCGGACCTCCCGGTGGTGATGATATCGGCGCACGGCGATATTGAAACCGCTGTCGAGGCCACCAAACAAGGGGCGTTCGATTTTCTTCCCAAACCGTTGGATCTTGAAAAACTCTTCATTGTCGTCCGGAACGCGATCGAACGCAAGTCGCTGGTCTCCGAAGTCCGCCGGATGAAGGAATCCGTCGAAGGGGCAAACGCGATTCTCGGCAGGAGTCAGGAAATCCGCGACGTCCTGAAGACGATCGAGCGTGTTGCGCCCACGGAGTCCCGGATCCTGATCACCGGGGAAAACGGTTCCGGAAAGGAGCTCGTCGCGAAAGCCCTCCATCGCCTGAGCAAGCGGAATGCGGGCGCGATGATCGAAGTCAACTGCGCAGCGATCCCGAACGAATTGATCGAGTCGGAACTCTTCGGCCATGAAAAGGGGGCGTTCACCGGCGCGACAGGGACGAGAGTGGGGAAATTTGAACTTGCCGATGGCGGGACGTTGTTTCTGGACGAGATCGGCGACATGAGCGTGAACGCGCAGGCAAAAGTTCTCCGTGCGCTCGAAGAAAGCAAGATCGAACGGGTCGGCGGGAGCAAGCAAATCCCTGTCGACGTCCGGGTGATCGCTGCGACGAACAAGAACCTCCCGGATGCGATACGGCAACGCCTCTTTCGGGAGGATCTGTACCATCGACTGAATGTCATTCCCATCCGCGTCCCTGCTCTCCGGGAACGGCGGGACGATATCCCGGTCCTTGCCGCCGCATTTGCCGAAGAGATTTGCAGGCGGAACGGGATGCCGACGAAAGTGTTTTCCGCCGACGCTTTGCGCATGCTCCAGTCGCTGGATTGGAGCGGGAATGTGCGTGAGCTGCGCAATACCGTCGAACGCCTTGTGATCATGACCGGCGAACATGTGATCGAAGCGGAATCAATCGACACCGGTTCGGAAGTCTCACGCGTGGTCGGCGATGATCTGCTTTCGGCGGGCGGCACGTTTCAGGAATTCAAGGACAGGGCCGAAGCGGCGTTCATCCGGAAGCAGTTGGAAGTGCACGGATGGAATATCAGCAAAACCGCGGAAGCGCTCGACATCCAGAGGAGTCATCTGTACAACAAGATGAAAAAGTTCGGGCTGGAAAGAGGCGAAGGGGAAAACTGAATGTTGCGCTCGGATATCGGATGTCAGATATCTGATGGGGTTGTTCGCTGGCGGACGACTTCGTACATCACGAGCGCGCCGGCAACAGAGGCGTTGAGCGACCCGACCTTTCCGAACAACGGAATGCTTGCGACGAAATCGCAGTGTTCCCGCACCAGCCGCCGGATTCCTTTCCCTTCATTCCCCACAACAATGATCACCGGCGTGCGGTAGTCCACGTTCGCGTAGGCTTTGTCACCGTCCATATCCAGTCCCACCACCCAGTAGCCGGCCTGTTTGAGCTCATCGAGCGTCGTGGAAAGATTGGTGACTTCCGCGACGGGAAGGTGTTCCGTCGCTCCTGCGGCGGCTTTGATCGTCGCTGCATTAATCGGGGCGGAATGATGTCTGGGGACGATGACGCCGTGCACGCCGGCACACTCCGCGGTCCGGATCAACGCTCCGAGATTATGCGGATCTTCGATTTCGTCGAGGACGAGAATGAATCCCTTTGCGTGGTCTGCGGCAACCCGGGCGAGGATGTCTTCGACCGATGCGGAGTGCCGCCGCGCCACGACGGCAACGATGCCCTGTGTCGTGACATCGCTGGCGAGCTCACGAAAATCCTGGCGGCTTGCCTGGCCGACGGGGACCTTCTGGCGTTCTGCCAGCGAGGTGATTTCCGAGATGACGTCCCCCCGGACACCCTGGAGAAGGACGATGCGCTCGATCAGCGTCCCGGCTTTCAGTGCCTCCAGCACAGGTTTCCGCCCGACGATTAGATTGTTCATGGCCCGCGAACCCGAGAGTGAGGATTGAAGGAGCGGATCAGATCCGGGGCCGGCGAGGGGAGGATTCCGATCCTTAGGCAGCGTGTGTGCCGGCTTCGTGGCGGTGGTCCAGATAGTAGGCAAGCCCCAACCCCACGAAGAAGACGACGATGCTGATCAACTGCGCTTCCGAAAGTCCAAACAAGAGCCGCGGATTCAGTCGAAGAAATTCCACGGAAAAACGAAAGACGGAAGAAAGCACAAGATACCAGGCGAACAACTTCCCGGCGGGCCAGTTTCGTTTTCGCAATTGCAGAAGAACGGCGAACCCGATGAGGCCGAGGATCATTTCATACACCGGGGTGGGATGACACGGGGTATTGTCGGGGACGATGCCCCCGGGGTACTGCGAAGTGATCTGTGGAAAGATGGCAAAGGCACGCGAGGGAGGATAGATGCCGTGGGAATAGTCCGTCCCCCACGGGAGATTCGTCGGAAATCCGTAGTCGCCGTCCCCGGACAAATGACAGCCGAGCCGGGCAACGCCATAGCCGATCATGAGGCCCAGGCCGATCCCGTCCCAGACTTTCAACGCGGGAACGCGCTTGCGTTTCAGGTAAAAATGAACCGCCAGAACGCCGAGGGTCAGGCCGCCGTACCACGTCAGTCCGCCCGGCGAAAACGCCATGCCGATCGGATCGCGGATGAACAGGCTCCAATCCTCAATGAGGTAGAGGAGCTTCGCCCCGGAGATCCCGAAGACCACAGCGAGTACGGTGATCGTGCTCGCCATCGCGGGATCGAGGTGGTTGCGTTTCAAATGCGATGCCAGGACATAACTTCCCAGCAGGAACCCGATGCCCAGCATCAGGCCGTAGCTATACACATTGAAGGGGCCGATTTTGAAGAGAATGGGAATCATGAACCTTCAGCTTCCGTTCCGGAGTGATCAGTGGTGACAACTTCAAGAAATGACCCTTTGGGGGGTCGGAGAATCCGGACGCGATCCGGGAGAACGTTCAGCGTGACGGTCGCCGCTTTGCCCTCCAGTCCTTCTACCGTCACTTCGATCTTCCCCTGGAGCCCTGCATACTCTCGCGTAAACTGGGCATGTCCCGTCGACGGGAGGCTGAGCGCGGGGGTCTTCAAGCCGAGCACTTTGAGGTGCAGGTGCGGCGGATCCTCGGTCTCCCGGACGGAAAGCTCATACTGGAAATTCGCAAAGACCTTGATCGTTTCCAGGCGCAGCGTCGTGCCGATCCTTTGCGTGGAATCATCGAGCAGCGGAGACACAATCAGTCGAAATTCAGGATCGATGGAGGTGGCCATGTCAACGTTGCGGATGCTTCCCTGCACCTTCGGTGCTAGACTTCGAAATAGGTGGCTTCTTCCTGCTTGAACAGCTCGATGATCTCGGCCGCCGTGTGTGGTTCCAGGAGCCGGCGACGGAACTCCTCCTTGCTCATCAACCGGGATATCCGGCTGAGAAGTTTGATATGGGGCCCGACAAGGTTGTCTTTGCCCACGAGGAGGAACACGAGGCGCACGGGCTTTTCGTCGAGTGACTGGTAATCGATCGGCTCGGCGGTCACGGCAAAGGCGGCGACGATGTCGCTGACGGCATCAGTCTTTCCGTGCGGGATGGCAAACCCGTTCCCCACGCCGGTCGACATGATCTTCTCCCGATCGAGGATCGCCTTGCGGACCTTTTCGCGGTCGAGGACCTTCGGTGAGGTGGCAATGCGGTCAATGATGTGGTCGATGACCTCCTCTTTCGATTTCCCCTCCAGCCCCGGCCACACCAGGTCCTCTGTCAGAATATCGCTGATCTTCATTGAAACCCTACATAGTTAAGGTTCGTCGCGCCACTGAATGACGCGATGTTCATACTGTTCCGCCACCCGCGTTGCGGTTTCCGTATCCAGCGCTTCGGCGTCGATGTGGAACAACGGGCGCTCTTTATCGGGGACAAGGAGGACGGATCCGCCCTGATCGAGGTGGAGGCGGACGCCATCCACAAGCTCGCGTATCTTGCCGTCGGTGTCGTACATGATCCGGCGCATGACTTTCCCTTTGTGCTCCCACGAACAATTGACGGTCCGTGATGCGCGCGCAAGCCGTGGGACAAGGCTGTCGAGCTCGCCGAGATTCTTCCCGGCGAGCGCGATCATTTCAAGAACTTTGGCCACCGCATACATCGCATCCGTCGCGAAGAAGAAATCGGGAAAGATAAACCCTCCCTTTGTTCCGCCGACGAACCGGACTTCTTTCACCGCAGCGGCCTCCATCATTGCCAGATGGTTATCCCGCGTTTTGATGACCTCCACATTGCGCGTCCCGGCAATGAGATCGACTTCCCCCGAAGAACTGATGGGAACGGCGATGCGGTGCGCGTCCGGGTTTGTTCTTAAGGTAAAGATCGGTCACCAGCGACAACAACCGGTCGTTCGGAACAGCCCGGCCCTTCTCGGTCACAAATGTCACCTTCTCTCCCCCCACATCCATCAGGCAGCCGAGATCGTACTGGAGCGAGGTGACAATATGGGTGAGTTGCTGCAGGGAATATTCGTGTTCATTGCGATCGCGGGTGAGCTTCCGGGGGTCGAGGTGGGCATTGAGCGTGACGACCTGGCAATCGAACGACCCGAGGATCACAGGGAAAATCGTTGAACTGATGCCGTTCTGATAATCGATGGCAATCTTGAATTTCCGGCCGCTAATGGCATCGAGGTTCAGCGACGAGACGAACCGCTCCTTGTAGGCTTCGGCAGTGCGCTCGGGGAAGAAGATCCCGCCGACCTGTTCCCGCGGCGCGCGCGCAAAATCCTCGCCGAAAAACAGGCGCTCCACGTTCTTCGACTTCGACGTCGGCAGATCTCTCCCGTTTGCATCAAAGAAGATGATATCGGTCATGGTCTTGTCCGTGGGGCTTCTCCGGACATGCAGCCCGCCGGCTTCCTTCCCGGTGCTCAGCTCCTGGCGCACGAGAGGGATCGAGGTGGCGCGGAGATCGAAGGTATTGACACCGGCCGACAGGAGGCCGCAGATCAGCGCGCGGTTCATCATCCGCGAAACGTTGTCCGAGTCACGGCTCACGACGACGTTCTTCCCGAGGCCGATGAACGCACCGTAGGCGGCGCCGAGCTTCGCTCCGAACTCGGGATTCATTTCGATGTTGGAGAGCCCCGTGACACGCGAATCGGTGAACAGCTCGCGCAGCCACTTGTCCTCCCACACGAGACTCCGCGTCAGGACCGCGCCTTCTTCAACGACTTTTTCCGGCCAGAGCTTGATGTTCGCGCTGAGCTTGGCATCCCGCCCGACCCAGCAGCCGTCACTGATGAATACGTTTTCCTGAATCACGGCGCGATCGCCGATGGACGTCCGCGATCCTACCACGTCCGATGAGAGTTCCGCGGAATGCCCGACGGAGATGTCATGCCAGAGGACCGAGTTCGTGATCACGGTTCCGACGCCGATCGAGCAGTTGTTGCCGATGACCACGTTCGACAGCCTCGCCCCGTCGCCGATAGTGCATGCGGAGCCGATAACGACGTTCCCCGAGCAGTGGACTTTCGATCGGTCGAGCGACGTGTTTGCCCCGGTTCGGACCCCGCCTTCTTCCTTCCCTTCGAGGTCGACTTTCACAAACCCGTTTAGAACATCCAGGTGCGCTTCCTGGTACTCGTGCAGATTCCCGATGTCACGCCAGTACCCGTCGACGACGCAGCCGTACAAGTCGAGGTTCTGGCGAAGGAGGAGCGGGAACAGATCTTTGCCGAAATCGTAGTTTTCCCGGTACGGGATCATCTGAATGATCTCGGGCTCGAGAATGTAGATCCCCGTGTTGATGGCGTCGCTGAAGACCTCTCCCCACGACGGCTTCTCGAGGAACCTGGTGATCCGCGACTGTTGATCGGTGATCACGACACCGAACTGAAGGGGATTCTTCGAATGCGTCAGAACGATGGTCGCCGTTGCCTTTCGCTCTTCATGAAAACGGATCGCCTCGGAAAGATCGAAGTCCGTGAGGACATCGCCGCTGATGACGAGGATCCGTTCGTCCATGCCGTTCGTCGCGTTCCGCACGCTGCCTGCGGTCCCGTAGTCCGCATTGGCACGGGCGTACTGCATCCTGACGCCAAAATTCGAGCCGTCGCCGAAATACGACGTGATGACATCGGGGAAGTAGAAGAGGGAAGAAATGAGGTCGGTGATCCCGTGCCGTTTCAGAAGATCGACGATGTGATGCATCATCGGCTTGTTCATCAACGGAACCATCGGCTTCGGGATATTGGCCGTTAATGGCCGCAACCGCGTGCCGAACCCACCCGCCATGATGACAGCTTTCATGCTACGGCTCTATGCGTTTCCGGGGATTCGTGTCTTGACCGAGGGGCACGGTGGTCGCACCGCAGGGAGGAATTTGGGCGAATTCCCTTCTGAAGCCAGCTTTTCTGCATCGGACCTGGTGACAATCGTTCTGGGACGCGACACTCGCTTGATAAGCCCAAAAAGATATGGAAAAAAACCTTGATTTCAAACCTTCCCTGATGAAAGCGCGCCAAAGGTTTCTTTGAGCTTGGCCGCTGATCGCCGAAACCCTTCCTCTTCCTCCGGACTGAGATTCAACGTCAGAACGTCCTCTACGCCGTCGGCTCCGACAACACACGGAAGACTGAGGCAGATGTCCTGCACCCCGTATTGTCCCGTCATGAGGGTCGAAACCGACAGGACTCGCCGGTGATCGCCGAGGATTGACTCCACAATCGAGACCAGCCCCAGGCCGATCGCATACGAGGTGGCTCCCTTCCGCCGGATGATCTCGTACGCTGCGTCCCGAACTTCAAGAAACAGGCGGTCCATCTCCGCCTGATCATACGTTTTGTTTTTCAGCGGTGCGAATTCCTGAAGACGCACTCCTCCGATGTTCACAAGGCTCCAGAGCGGTATCTCGCTGTCTCCGTGTTCGCCGATAATATATGCGTGGACGCTTCGTGTGTCGACTTGATAGTACTGACCGAGAAGAAACCGGAAACGGGACGTGTCGAGGATCGTGCCTGAACCGATGACCCGATGCGCGCTCAGGCCGGATTGCTTCAGGGCGGTGAAGGTAAGAATATCCACCGGGTTCGTTGCAATCAGGAGGATCCCTCCGGGATTGTACTTTACGACCTCCGGCACGACGGAACGGAAGATGGCGGCATTGCGCGACAACAAATCAAGTCTCGATTCTCCCGGGCGCTGGCCTGCCCCTGCGGTAAGGACCACAACCTGGCACCCTTCAAGGTCTTGATACGATCCGGCGCTGATCTTCATCGGACGTGCAAACGAGAGGCCGTGAGTCAAATCCATCATTTCGCCTTCCGCTTTCTCCCGGTTGGCATCGACGAGAATGAGCTCGGAGGCGAGTCCCCGAATCATCAGCGCGTAGGCGAACGAAGATCCGACAAGTCCTGCTCCGATCACGCCCACTTTCCGGGACCCGGTCGTCATGCGCCGGCCTTTCCATGAATCCTGTTGATCTTGCTCGCGGCGACGGCTGCACCGAAGCCGTTATCAATGTTCACAACAGTCACTCCCGCTACGCAGGAGTTCAGCATTGCGAGTAACGCTGCAATGCCGTTGAAACTGGCTCCGTACCCTACCGATGTCGGGACTGCCACCACCGGCACGGGTACCAGACCGCCGACCACGCTGGCCAGCGCCCCCTCCATGCCCGCCACCACGATGATGACGGACGCCTTCGCGAGCTGATCGGCGTTGCCAAGGAGCCGGTGGATCCCCGCCACGCCGACGTCATACAATCGTTCGACGTCATTGCCGAACATCTCCGCGGTAATGCATGCCTCTTCGGCCACGGGAATATCGGAAGTGCCTGCGCTGACGACAAGAAGAATTCCGTTACCGCGTTTCTGCACAAGAGATTCTTGCGCGGTAATGACTTTCGGAGTCTCGTGATAGTGCGCCTTCGGAATGGCCCGCTTCACGGAAGCGAAATGTGCCCTGCTGGCCCTGGTAGCAAGCAAAACACTCCCGTGCTTCACAATTCGCTTGGCGATTTCGGCGACCTGGGCGGGGGACTTGCCTTCGGAAAAAATGACCTCGGGAAAACCTTGCCGGAGTTCGCGGTGGTGATCGACTTTCGCGAATCCTAATTCCTCAGTCTCATTGCTTTTCAACTTGCCTACGACGTGGTCTAACGTCATCTCTCCATTCTTGAGCTTCTGAAGCAAATCGCGGAGAGTCTCTTCATTCATTGGAGTTGATTCCCATGGTTGGTTGCGGCTCAGAATTAATATATTCCGCTGCCTAAATCCAAATAGTCGATATTAGGGACCAGGGACCCGGGACCAGGGATTAGCTCTCCGTCGAATCCCTAACCCCTTGCCCTAATCCCTGCTTTGTTGACTCTCCGGCGCTTTTTTCGTATTTTGGTTAAAATAGGCCGACTTTGAGCCATTTCAGGTCGACACGTGATCTTGCAACTTCCTTCTTTCGTGATCGGATATGTTCTCGGGTCGATCCCGATGGCCCATCTGATTGTCCGCCGGGCTCGCGGAATCGACATTCGGAACGCCGGGAGTGGAAACGTGGGGGCGCTGAATTCGTTCCTGGTCACCGGATCGGCGTTTATCGGCGCGTTCGTACTTCTGCTCGATTTTCTAAAGGGTTTTGCGGCGGTGAAGCTCTCCAGTATCTTTTTCGGAGAGGGATTTCCGATTGCCTCGGCAGCCGCGGCCGGTGCGATCGTCGGGCACAACTATTCGATCTGGCTCAAAGGACGGGGAGGACGCGGGCTTGCGACGGCTGCGGGCGCGTTTCTCATGGTTTCACCGGCAACCATCCCAGTCTGGATGATAGTCTGGGGAATCGGCTTCGGGGTTGTGCGGGATGTCAACTTCGGAAGCGTCATCGCCTGCGTTTTCACGCCATTGGTGATGGCACTGCTTCCGGATGGCATCTGGAACATCTGGACGGCCGGACGTGATTCACAATTTGCTGTCGTCCTCTTCGTGGTGTTAACCATGATCGTGATTCTTACGAAGCTCGTCCGGCCGATGATGGAATATCTCAATACTCAGAGGCGTCTCTGAAGGTGATAGGATGCGCGGAAAGAGTTTCCTTATAGTGCTTCTCTTCCTTGTCCCCACCATTGGTGCAGGGATCATCGGATATGCCGTTGGTCACCAGTCCAACGTGAATGCGGTGGTTCCGTATCAGCCTGCAGGGGATGCAACCTTTCAGTCCACATCGTTTCGCGACTCCACGTCCACTGTCGTCTCAGCGTCGCGCCAGAACGCGATCACGCGGACAGTCGCCAACGTCAGTCCTGCCGTTGTCGGCATCAACGTCATCGAGGTTCGCACGGTCCGTTATCGGAGCCCGTGGGGTGACGATCCGTTCTTTCATTTCTTCGGAGACCAGTTGTATACCCAGAGGGTGCAGGAGCTGGGGTCGGGCTTCCTGATCTCCCCCGACGGATACATCGTCACCAACGATCATGTCGCGGGGAATGCGAAAGAGATCACCGTGACGATGACCAACGGCGAAAAATACAAAGCCGAACTTGTCGGCAGTGATCCCGTGTCGGACGTCGCGCTGTTGAGAGTCTCCGGGAAGTCGTTCTCGTACCTTCGCCTGGGAAACTCGGATGACGTCATTATCGGCGAATGGGCAATAGCGTTCGGGAATCCGTTCGGTCTTTTCGATGTGAACAACCGCCCCACCGTCACGGTGGGCGTGATCAGCGCGACCGGCATGAACTTGCAGGAACAGGAGGGGCGGGTCTACAAGGGGATGATTCAAACGGATGCGGCAATTAATTCCGGGAACAGCGGCGGACCCCTGGTCAACGCCGTCGGCGAGGTCATCGGCATGAACGCCGTCATCTACACCCCGAACCAGGGAAATATCGGTCTTGGCTTTGCAATCCCGATCAACCGTGTGAAAGAGATTGTGAGCCAGCTCCGGAAAAGCGGCAAAGTGGAACGGGAATTCTGGACCGGCATGGAAGTTCAGACCATTGACCGTCGTTTGGCCCGCGTCTTCGGCATGAATGCCGCGCAGGGTGTCATCGTCAGCGATGTCCAGGAAGGGAGCCCTGCGGCACGTGCAGGGTTCGCCCCCGGGGATATCATCACGTCGATCAACGGAGAAAACGTGACCGACGAAACATCGCTCTCGGCGGTTCTCCAGGATGCCAAGGTGGGCGACGTGCTGGCAGTCAAAGTGATCCGGGACCGGAAACCGATGGGTCTTTCTCTAAAACTGGAAAAGCGGCCCGGATAACCTCTCTTCATTCGCGAAAGGTACGCTGAGTGATACGCCGATACACCCGACCGGAAATGGGGAAGATTTGGGAGGAAGAAAACAAATTCCGGATCTGGCTGGAAATTGAGACCCTTGCCTGCGAGGCGCAGGCGGAATTGGGGGCAATTCCTCGCGACGCTGCGCGGACGATCCGGGAGCGCGGACGGTTTGATGTTGCGCGCATCGAGGAAATTGAACAGGAGGTCAAACACGATGTCATTGCCTTCCTGACGAATGTGGGCGAATACGTGGGTCCGGAAGCACGGTTCATCCATCAGGGGATGACGTCGTCGGATGTCCTCGACACCTGCCTGTCGGTTCAGATGAAACAGGCGGGTGATCGTTTGCTGCAAGGTCTGCAAGCCCTCGCCGGGGTCTTTGCGCGGCGGGCAAAAGAGTTCAAGCATACTGTCATGGTGGGGAGGACGCACGGCGTGCATGCCGAACCCACGACCTTCGGGCTGAAACTTGCCCTGTGGTACGAAGAGACGAAACGCAATATTGCACGGTTGGAAGCGGCCCGCGAGAGGATATCTGTCGGGAAGATCTCGGGTGCAGTGGGGACGTTTGAGCATCTGAGTCCGAAAGTGGAAGAATATGTTTGCGCGAAGCTTGGCCTGAAGCCTGCGACGGTTTCAACGCAGATCATTCAACGCGACCGTCACGCGGAATTCATGACAGTGCTCGCGATCATCGGAAGTTCCCTGGAGAAATTTGCCACCGAAGTCCGGCATCTCCAGAAGACTGAGGTCGTGGAGGCCGAAGAATATTTCTCGAAAGGCCAGAAGGGCTCCTCCGCGATGCCGCACAAACGGAACCCCATCACGTGCGAGCGGATCGCCGGGTTGGCGCGGGTTCTTCGCGGGAATGCCCTCGCTTCGATGGAGGATATCGCGCTGTGGCACGAACGGGATATTACGCATTCCTCTGTGGAGCGCGTGGTCGTTCCCGACAGCTGCATTCTTCTCGACTACATGCTGCACCTGTCGACAGAGTTGTTTGAGAAGCTCCTCGTGTATCCCGAGCATATGCTGACGAACCTGCACCGGACACGGGGCCTGATTTTTTCACAGTCGGTTCTTCTTGCGCTGACGAAAAAGGGAATGAAGCGGGAAGATGCGTATAAGGCGGTCCAGAACGCAGCGATGCAAGTGTGGGAGAACGGACGCGACTTCAAAGACCTCTTGGTGAAGGACAAGGAGGTCACTGCGCTGCTTTCCCCCGATGAGATCGCAGCCCTCTTTGATCTCGAAAAAAGCACCCGGAACGTGGACTACATTTTCAGCCGCGCCGGGCTCACGTAATGCACGGAGACCGTACCATGGCAAAGAAGTTTCAGAATTTTATCGATGGACAGTGGGTTGATGCGCAATCGGGGAACACCTTTGAGAACCGGAACCCGGCCCGGTGGGATGAAGTCGTCGGCGTTTTTCCGAAATCCGGGAAGCAGGAAGTTGATCGCGCCGTGAAAGCCGCGAGGAAGGCGTTCGACTCGTGGCGGCTTGTGCCGGCCCCGAAACGCGGCGATATCATGCGGAAGGTGGGCGACCTTATGGTCGCAAAGAAGGAGGAATTGGCGAGGCAGATGACGCGCGAGATGGGGAAGGTTCTGGCGGAGACGCGCGGCGATGTGCAGGAGGGGATCGATACGGCATACTATGCAGCAAGTGAAGGCCGCCGGCTGTTTGGCCACACGGTTCCTTCCGAGCTGCCGAACAAGTTCAATATGGCCCTGCGTGTTCCGATCGGCGTGGCGGGCATCGTCACCCCGTGGAATTTCCCGATGGCCATCCCGACATGGAAGATCTTTCCGGCGCTCCTTTGCGGGAACACGATCGTGTTCAAACCGGCGTCCGATACGCCGGCGACCGCGACATCGCTGGTGGAGATTCTCCTCGAAGCCGGCGTCCCCGAAGGGGTGATCAACATTGTGCATGGCGGGGGAGGCGAGGTGGGGATGGCGATCGTCGGTCATCCCGACGTGGATCTTGTGAGCTTCACCGGGTCGACCCTCGTGGGGAAGAAGATCGCCGAAGTGGGTGCACAGACCTTAAAGAGAGTATCGCTGGAACTCGGCGGGAAGAACGCGCAGATTGTGATGAACGATGCGAGCCTCGACCTTGCGCTCGAAGGCGTCCTCTGGGGAGCGTTCGGAACCACCGGACAGCGATGCACGGCAACCAGCCGGCTGATCCTGCAGGAGGGGATTCACGACAAGTTCCTCGATATGCTCGTTGCGCGCGTCAAGAAACTCAAGCTGGGCGACGGCCTCGTTGACGGCGTCGACGTGGGGCCGTGTGTCAATGAGGCGCAGCGTCAGACGGTGCAGGCCTATGTGCAGGTCGGCCTGGAGCAGGGCGCGAAGATTGCCGTCGGCGGCAAGGTCGCGACCGATGGTGCGCTGGCAAAAGGGTGGTTCCATGACCCAACGGTGTTTTTCGAGGTCCAACCCTCGCATCGCATTGCGAAGGAGGAGATCTTCGGTCCGGTGCTTTCTGTCCTCCGCGTGAAGAACCTGGAAGAGGCGGTCACGGTGCTGAACGACACCATCTATGGGCTCTCCTCGTCCATTTACACGAACGACGTCAACGCGGCATTCACTGCGATTCGGGATATCAAGGCCGGGATCACGTATGTGAACGCACCGACGATCGGCGCCGAAGCCCACATGCCGTTCGGCGGCGTGAAGCAGACGGGGAATGGTCATCGCGAAGGCGGGTGGACGGTGTATGATTTCTTCAGCGAATGGAAGACGGTGTATGTCGATTACAGCGGCGGGTTGCAGCGCGCACAGATCGACAATTATGATGCAACCAACTGAGGGTGAGGGAGCGGTGCAGAATGCGCAATAAACCGACATATCTGGTGTCGCTCTACGAGCACCAGGAATTCTTCTGATCCGCCATTGGCGTCCATGATTTCACGACAAGAAATACTCATGCCAATAGCGTTTCATGAAGGAGCATTCCATGGATATGCACGGTGTTGACATCATGCAGAACAAAACCTCCCATGTATCACCGTCCCAGGTTCTGCCGACGCTCGCCCGCCACATGCTGGTGGACGGGTTCGATTTTGTCGTCGATCTCCGAAGAAGTCTGGGTGCACGGCTGATCGACGCAAAAACCGGACGGTCGTATCTCGACTTCTTTACCTACGTGGCCTCCTCCCCGATCGGGATGAACCACCCGAAAATGCAGACGCCGGAGTTTCTCGACAAGATCAGTCACGTTGCGCTGAACAAACCTTCGTTGTCTGACATCTACTGCGCGGAGCAGGCGGAGTTTGTCGACACGTTTGCCCGTGTGGCGATGCCGGAGTATCTGCCCCACGCGTTTTTCGTGGAGGGCGGGGCGCTCGGGGTGGAGAACGCCTTGAAGGCCGCGTTCGACTGGAAGATTCGGAAAAACTTCGCGCGGGGAATGCGGGAAGAACGCGGACGTCAGATCATCCATTTCCAGCAATGTTTCCACGGCCGGACCGGCTACACCATGTCACTCACGAACACGGACCCGGTGAAGACCGATCTGTATCCCAAGTTTTCGTGGCCGCGCGTGCTGAACCCCAAGGTGACGTTTCCCCTGGATGCGGCGTCGCGTTTGCAGGTGGAACAAGCGGAACAGACGAGCATTGCGCAAATCAAGGAGGCGTTCTACCGGAATAAGGACGATATCGCTGCCATCATCATCGAACCGATCCAGGGGGAGGGCGGGGACAATCATTTCCGTCCGGAATTCTTCGCCGCCCTTCGCAATCTCGCCGACGAGAACGAAGCGATGCTGATCTGCGACGAAGTCCAGACTGGAATCGGCATGACGGGAAAAATGTGGGCGCATCAGCACTTCGTCCAACCGGATATGGTCTCGTTTGGGAAGAAGGTTCAGGTCTGCGGCTTCCTTTCCGGCAGAAGAATTGATGAGGTGAAGGAGAACGTCTTCAAAGTGTCGAGCCGGTTGAACTCAACCTGGGGCGGGAACCTTGTGGACATGGTCCGGTCCACACGCTATCTGGAGATCATCGAAGAGGACAATCTCGTCGAGAACGCGCGAATTGTCGGCGAACATCTGCTTGTGAGGATTCAGGAGCTCGTGGAAGAATTCCCGGGGACGATCTCGAACGCGAGGGGATTGGGTCTTTATGCCGCCTTCGATGCGCCAACCACGGCAAGACGGAACACCATCCGGAACAAATGCTTCGACAAGGGGCTTATCATTCTGCCCAGCGGCGAGCGTTCCATCCGGTTCCGTCCGGCATTGAACATCACGACGAACGAAATCGATGAAGGGATGGAAATTATCCGGCAATCGATCAGGGAGTCTTGAGGCAGAGGTGCCCTTAAACACGAAAAGCCCCGGCTCGAAAGAGGCGGGGCTTTTTCTTTTCCGGGAGGGACAGGGGACTGGAAACAGTGAACTGCCTCCTGTCGACTAAAAGCCGACGATTAGCGGCTTTACCTCTCCAGCACGACTTTCTGCGTCATTGTCCGGTCTTGCCCCGAGGTGCCCATCGCTTCCACGCGGAAGAAATAGACGCCGGAGGCGACATGCAATCCGCCGTCGTTCGTCCCGTCCCATATTGCCGTGCCGAACGTTCTCGAGAGATCGACGGGCGCGAACTGACGTACGAGCCTGCCGAGAATATCGAAGACGCGGACTGTGACACGTGATGGCTCCGGCAAATGATATTGCAGCGACGTTGCCCCGTTAAAGGGGTTGGGGAAACTCGGAAGCAGCTGCAGGGAAGCCGACGGCTGCATTGTGGGATACGCGATCGCTGCCGCCGCGTCGACGATCCCCCATCCGAGAAGAGTGTTCGGGGCGGAGGCATTTGACGCTGTAGCTTTCATCCACGCCATGACGTCGGCGGGCGTGGCATGAGGGTGCGCCTCCAGAATCAGGGCTGCCACCCCTGCCGTAAACGGGCAGGAGAACGAGGTCCCCTGCGCTGAGCCATAGGTCGTATCGTTGATTGCACTCGCGACCGCAACAGCGACACCCTGGGCCATCACATCAGGCTTGATCACGGGAGGATCGCTCGTGGTCGGCCCCACGGAGCTGAATCCGGCACGGTTGCCGTTTGGGTCCACCGCGCCTGCGGTAATCACACTGTCGGCATCGGCAGGCGCATCGAGTGTGTTGTGCGAGGCGTTGTATCCATTGTTCCCGGCCGAATTCACCACAACCACACCCTTGCGCACGGCCATCGCCGCAGCACGCGTGATGACCGTGGTCTTCCCATCCATGTTTTGCCAGGTCCAGCTTACATAGGGTGCATCAAACGCCAGGTACCCCAGAGAAGTGCTTGTCACTTGAACGCCGAGACTCTCCGCCCACTGGATCGCCGCGGCCCAGTTGTCTTCTTCGATCGGCGTTTCACTGCTGTCGTTTTCCGTGCGGGCCAGAAGAAAAGACGCTCCATACGCGGGACCGACGACGTGACCGGGCTTGTATGCCGCGATGGTGGAAAGCGTCCAGACGCCGTGCGATCCGAAACTCGGGTCCGCATCGTTGGGGACGACGCTCGTCTTGTGATCGACGAAATCATGCGTCGCGAGAATGCGCGGTCGCAGACTGTCGAATGCCGTGTGACTGAGAAGCCGGACTCCATTGTCGAACATCCCGATGATGATCCCCTGCGCGGAATTTCCCTGCTGATGCACTGCCGGAACATCGATCAGGTTGAGTGCGTTGAACGAGGCACCGTAGTCGATATCGGTCACCGCCGACATCCTGGAGAGCGGGGTCGGTCCTTGTGTTGGGGCGAATTGTTCGACCGTGTGTTCCCGGCGAAACCTCCCGACGATCTCGACCGACTTCACGTGGGGGAGCGACGCAATGGTGTCGATCTGCCTGCCTGTCGCAAGCGTACTCACGCCGTTAAACCACTTCAATCGATGCCGGATCACGATCCCCAGGGCGGTAACCTCACGGACGTAGTCCTCATCGACAGGAAGGTCGGACTCGTCGACGAGCCGGTCCGGCGGTAGAACGTTGGCTCTGCGGGCCAGTGCACGGGGCGTAACGAGCGCCGCAGGATCATAGGCCTTCAGTAATCCCAGCGGACCCTTGTCCGTGAACGTGATCAGGCAGAGATATCGGGCGTCGAGGCCGTTCTGTTGAATGGCTTCGCGGAGTTGCGGGCTCACGCCGGTTTGTGCCAGAGCCCCGGCAAACGGCAGCAGGAAGACGAGGAATTGGAGAGATCGTCGAAGTGCTCTTCTCATGGGTACTTCCCGGTCAGGCATCCTTGTGCATTCTCAAAATGCTACGCAGACGGCGACCGAAAAGCAAACCCTTGAATCCCAGGGAAGGGTTTGGTAGTTTACGGCCATGGAAACGACAAGCAAACGCGGAGCCGACCTGGTCTTGAATACCGGCCTTGTCCGGAAGCTGCTGGTGGATTTTTTGCGGGACGAGGCAACGCGGGCAGGGTTCGAGCGCGGAGTGCTCGGACTCTCCGGAGGCGTCGATTCCGCGGTCGCGCTCTTCCTCGCAGCAGAGGCGTTTGGGAAGGCGAATGTCCTGGCCGTGCTCATGCCGTACAAGACGAGCAACCCGTCCAGTCAGCGCGATGCTGAAGAAGCGGCGCGCAAAGCGGGGGTGGCGACCGAGCTGGTGGACATCTCACCGATGGTGGATGAATCGCTCGAAGCCCTGAAGACCGCCGATCGGCTCCGCGCAGGGAACATCATGGCGCGTCAGCGCATGATCGTCCTTTACGATGTTTCCATGCGTGACCGGGCGTTGGTCATCGGCACAAGCAATAAGACCGAGCTCTTGCTCGGCTACGGAACGATGTTCGGGGACCTCGCTTCGGCGATCAATCCGCTGGGCGATCTTTTTAAAACGCAGGTCTGGCAACTCGCGGCCGACCTCGGTGTGCCCAAAACCATCGTCGAAAAGAAACCCTCCGCGGATCTGTGGGAAGGGCAAACCGACGAGGGAGAACTCGGGTTTTCGTACAAGGAGGTCGATCGACTGCTCTTTCAGATGGTGGACCAGCGCAGGAGCGACGCCGACCTTTCGGCCATGGGATTCAATCGGGAATTTGTCTCCAGCGTGCGGTCGACGATTCGGAAATCGCAATTCAAACGCCGCCTCCCGGTCATCGCGAAGATCTCGACGCGAACCATCAATGTTGATTTCCGTTATCCCCGGGACTGGGGAATTTGAGCGACTGCATCGCTCCGGATACTTCTGATGCCTGATTCTTCTTCTGCGGGTACCCTCTACATCGTCAGCACTCCCATCGGCAACCTCGACGACATGACCATCCGCGCGGTCAAGATCCTCGGGCAGGTGGATTTGATCGCCGCAGAGGACACGCGGACCTCGAGCATCCTGTTGAAGCACTTCGACATTCGAAAGCCGATGGTCAGCTACTTCAGCCACAACGAGGCCCGGCGGGCAACGCAGCTTGTCCACGATCTCGCCGAAGGGAGAAATGTCGCCCTTATTACGGACGCCGGCACACCGGGAATATCCGATCCCGCGTATACCGTCATCCGGGAAGCGCTCTCCGCCGGGATCCCGGTCGTCCCGATCCCGGGTCCAAGCGCTGCACTCGCCGCCCTGGTGACGAGCGGACTTCCGATGGACCGATTTGTGTTCGAAGGCTTTCTTCCCCTCAAGAAGGGGAGGCAGACCCGCTGGAAATCTCTGCTCCTCGAGGAACGGACCATGGTGGTGTACGAATCGCCTCAGCGCATCGTGAAAGCTGTCGAAGAACTGATCCTCCACCTCGGAGACCGCAGAATCGCTGTTGGGAGGGAATTGACAAAAAAATTCGAAGAAGTGACCCGGGGAAAGGCCTCCGCTGTCTTGAAACGCCTCCAGTCCCGTGAACCTCGCGGGGAATATGTCATCGTGATCGCCGGGACGGGCTTCAGGGATGACGATCATCCCGCACGGTCTCCGGAGAATCATTCTGAGCCGTCATGAATCCCCAATCCACCATTCCCGCAATCGCGGCCATCCATCCTCTGTTGTATGAAGTGAACGCGCGGGTTCTTGTTACCAGCCTATCGCGAAGTTCGGGATCTCCCGTTTCTCTCGCGACGCTCCCGGAGAACGTCCTGGATGAGTGGAAAGCGCTCGGGTTTGATGCGGTGTGGATGATGGGAGCGTGGGAGACCGGTCCCATTGGACAGGCGATCGCACGGAGTCATGCGGGGCTGCGGGAAGACTACACGAAGGCCCTTCCGGATGTGATGGACAATGATATCGTCGGATCACCGTATGCCGTGCAGGCCTATGAGACTGCTCGCGCGCTTGGCGGCCGTGAGGCAATGCTCGAACTGCGAAGAAGGCTCCGGGAGCGAGGGATCGCACTGGTCCTGGATTTCGTCTGCAATCACACGGCTCGGGACCATGCCTGGGTCGCCGAACATCCCGACTACTACGTGCAGGGCGGGCCGGGCGCGGCCCAGGGACATCCGGAAAAGTATTTCTTTGCTGAAACGTCTCAGGGGACGAGGAGCATCGCGTTCGGTCGGGATCCATATTTTCCGGGTTGGACGGACACCGCGCAGTTGGATTATCGCAATCCCTCGACTCGACGTGCGATGCGCGAAGAGCTTCTCCGCATCGCCGGAATGTGTGACGGCGTACGGTGCGACATGGCGATGCTTGTCCTGAATGACGTCTTCGCGAAAACATGGCCGGGAAGTGCGAATCAGGGGGAGCACTCCGAATTTTGGATAGAAGCGATCGGGAAGGTCCGCGACGTCTATCCGGCGTTCGTCTTCATTGCCGAAGCCTATTGGAACAGGGAATGGGAGCTGCAACAGCTCGGTTTCGACTTTACGTATGACAAGACGTTATATGACAGACTTCTTCGCGAGGGTGCAGGTTCCGTGCGCGATCATCTGAAGGCGGAGATGGAGTATCAGCGACATTGCCTCCGGTTCATCGAAAACCACGACGAGGTGGCGGCGGCTGCTGCGATGCCGTCGGAGTCCTGGCAAATGGCAGCGGCCGTGGTGGCAGGGACGATTCCCGGGATGTTTCTGATCCACGACGGCCAGATGGAAGGAAATCCGACAAAGCTCCCGGTCCAGCTTGTCCGGAGGGCAGACTGGGCTCCCAATCCGCGAACGCTTGCATTCTACAAGTCGTTGCTGCAAACCCTTCGGACACAGGTGTTCCGATCGGGGAGCTGGCTCCAGCTCTTCCCTCGTGCGGCATGGGGAGAGAACCACAGCTGGACGAATTTCATCGCCTCATGGTGGCACGACGATGCCAGCGGGGATCGTCTGGTGGTGGTCAACTACGCCCCGTTAAGCAGTCAGTGCTACATTGACCTTCCCGTCGATCTGCTTGCCGGTCAGACCATTGAATTCCGAGACGTCATGGGACACGCAGTCTATATTCGGGACAGGGCAGGGGTCGAAGCAAAGGGGATGTTCTTCGACTTGCAGCCATATTCGTTTCACGTGTTTTCCGTCCTCTCCAAGAATCGCCCTTAGAATACACTCGATTTGCCCTGTTTTGACATCGCCTCTTGACTTTGACCTCCAAAACGGTATATTGTTAGCACTCAACACTGCAGAGTGCTAATATCCCTCTCTCAATATAATTCGTCGAAGTTCACACAACACATCATCTTGTATCAAAATGGAGGTCCCATGAATATCAAGCCGTTGGCTGATCGCGTGGTGATAAAGCCATCGCAGGCGGAGGAGCGGACAAAAGGGGGAATCATCCTTCCTGACACCGCAAAGGAAAAGCCGGTCGTCGGTCAGGTCGTTGCAGTCGGCCCCGGAAAAGTCACGGACGACGGCAAGAAGGTCGCCCCCGAGGTGAAGGTCGGTGACAAGGTACTGTACGGAAAATACTCCGGCACGGAAGTGAATGTCGACGGAGACGATTATCTCATCATGCGCGAAGCGGACATCTTCGCCATCATGTAATCATGAGGGCCGACTCTACGGATGTTCGTGCCAAGAGTGTTCTAACAACGGAGAATGAATCATGGCAGCAAAACTCATACACTATGACACTGAAGCGCGCGCTGCGTTGAAGCGCGGCGTGGATCAGCTGGCCGATGCGGTGAAAGTCACCCTCGGTCCGAAGGGACGGAATGTCGTCATCGACAAGAAATTCGGCGCCCCGACCATCACCAAAGACGGCGTGACCGTCGCGAAGGAAATCGAACTCCAGGACCCGCTCGAAAACATGGGCGCGCAGATGGTTCGCGAGGTCGCTTCGAAGACTTCCGATGTCGCCGGTGACGGCACGACCACGGCCACCGTCCTTGCCCAGGCGATCGTCCGCGAAGGGCTCAAGAACGTGGCGGCAGGCGCGAATCCGATGGACCTGAAGCGCGGCGTCGACATGGCCGTGGCGAAGATCGTCGAAGGCCTGAAAGAAATCAGCAAACCGGTCGACAAAACCAGCAAGAAGGAAATTGCCCAGGTGGGCGCGATCTCCGCGAACAACGACCAGCTGATCGGGGACCTGATCGCCGACGCCATGATGAAAGTCGGGACCGACGGCGTCATCACGGTCGAAGAAGCGAAGGGGACCGATACGACAACGGAAGTGGTCGAAGGCATGCAGTTCGACCGCGGGTACCTTTCGCCGTATTTTGTGACGGATGCGGAAACCATGGAGACCGTCCTTGAGAATCCGATGATTCTCATCCATGACAAGAAAATCTCCGCGATGAAGGACCTTCTCCCGATCCTCGAGAAAGTCGCGCAGACCGGAAGCCCGATCCTTGTGATCGCGGAAGACCTCGAAGGCGAAGCGCTCGCGACGCTGGTGGTGAACAAGCTCCGCGGAACGCTCCGCGTCGCAGCGGTGAAGGCGCCGGGATTCGGCGATCGTCGGAAAGCCATGCTCGAGGATGTCGCCGTTCTGACGGCCGGCACCGTGATCAGTGAAGAGCAGGGCTACAAGCTCGAAAACACGACGCTCAGCTATCTCGGCAAGGCGAAGAAAGTCACCATCGACAAGGACAACACCACGATCGTTGAAGGCGCAGGCAAGAAGGAAGACATCAAGAAGCGCATCAACGAGATTAAGGCGCAGATCGAAAAGACCACGTCCGACTACGACCGCGAGAAGCTCCAGGAGCGCCTTGCGAAGCTGTCGGGCGGCGTTGCAGTGCTGAAGATCGGCGCGGCGACCGAAGTCGAGATGAAGGAAAAGAAAGCCCGCGTGGAAGATGCGTTGCACGCAACCCGTGCGGCGGTGGAAGAGGGAATCGTCCCCGGCGGCGGCGTTGCCTATCTGCGCGCGGCAAAGAAGCTCGACACGATAAAGGTCGCGAACGAGGACCAGATGACCGGCGTCGAGATCGTGCGCAAAGCGCTCGAGGAGCCGATCCGGATGATCGCCCAGAACGCGGGTGCGGAAGGATCCGTCGTGGTCAACCGCATCAAGAGCGAAAAGGACGACTTCGGCTACAACGCATTCTCGGGAGAGTATGAGAACCTGATCAAGGCCGGTGTGATCGATCCGACCAAAGTGAGCCGCGCCGCACTGGAGAACGCAGCCTCCGTGGCGGGACTCCTTCTGACGACCGAGGCAACCATCGTGGAGAAGCCGGAAGAGAAGAAATCGGCGCCCGCGATGCCCCCCGGCGGCATGGGCGACATGTATTGATCGCTGGAAGCAGCAGAAGATCGCAAAGGCCCCGCACCGCGCGGGGCCTTTTGCTATTTTGTCGGTTCGGGTTCCTGATGCTGGTCGGCCGGCGTGTCCGCACGGAGATAAAAGGCGTAGAACACCCCTTCCATCGCCGTCAACAACAGGAGCGACGCGGCATCGCGATCAAAGAAGAGGCCGAATCCTTTCGGCTCCATGAGGAGTTTCATGAGAAACGAGCTGATGCTCCAGCCGACAAAGAAGATCAATCCCATGAAGAAGATCGCAAGAAATCCCTCGCCGATTCCCTCATCCTGATAGCGCTTGGTGAACGCTGCCGCCATCGCCACGATGTGCACGTAAAATACAAGAAGTGGAATCATCGTCGGTGCCCTCAGCTGTACCGCAGTGGTAGTGCGTGACGATCGGCTCGTCACTTCACCTTCGTCCGATGTCCGACATCGGGTGGCCCGGGCCGCAGAGCACGGCCGACAACGTTAGTGCGCCTCGCTGACCCGCGCCGTCGCCCGGAGAGTCATGAGCAGAATCTTGATGTCGAACGCCAGCGACCAATTCTCGATGTAATACAGATCGAACTTGATCCTTTCTTCGAGCGACGTGTCGCCCCGCAGACCGTTGACCTGAGCCCATCCCGTCATGCCGGCTTTCACGCGGTGACGGTCGAGGTACTGGGGGACAAGGTGTTTGAACTGATCGACGAAGAACGGACGTTCGGGTCGGGGCCCCACAAGACTCATGTCACCGCGCAGGACGTCGAACAGCTGGGGGAGCTCGTCCATGCTCGTCTTGCGGAGGAGGACGCCGATCATCGTTCTCCGCGGGTCGTGCTCTTTCGCCCAGACGGGACCGGTCTGTTGCTCGGCGTCCACGCGCATCGACCGGAACTTGTGCATGGTGAACACCCTGCCGTCGAGCCCGACACGCTGCTGGCGGAAAAAAACGGGGCCCCGGGACGAAAGCGTGACGGCCAGCGCAATCACCGCCAGGAGGGGAAGCAGAAGCACCATGAGGACGAGGGAGATCGTGAGGTCAAAGGTCCGCTTCGTGATCCGTCCCCACGGGGTAAACGGGATGCCTTTCAGCCGGAGAAATGGAATTCCTTCCAGTTCGTTCAATCGCACCCGGCTCGTCACCTGATCGAGCAATTCCGGCACCATCATGAACTCGACATTCACCCCCTCGCAGGAATGGACCAAGTCCATGAGGGCCCCCTTTTCCTCGTGGGGGACAGAGATGAACACGCGTTCCACGTTGTGCGTCCTGATGAACGCGGGAGCCGAGGCCAAAGGCCCGAGCCACGCTGCCCCACCCAGGGCCGCATCCGTCGACGCCGCCTTTGCGAAGTAGCCGAGGATGTCGAAGCCGAACGACGCGTGGCGATGGAGGCGGCGAAAGACTTCGGGGGCGGGAGGAGCCGTCCCGAGGATGATGGAGCGCTGAAGGTGAACGCCGCGACGATACATCGCCCGCTCGCCGATGTTGATCACCGTCCTGCCGAGAAACAGAAATGCTATCGACGAAGCCCACAGGATCGCGACGAAGCTCCGGGAGTAGGAGAACTGCCGGTACATGAACGCCGCCCCCATCAACAACAGCATGCCGAACGTCACTACCCTGGCAATAACGAGCAATTCGTCCGTGAGGATGACGTTTCTCCTTGTCCGGTACATTTGACGGGCTTGGAGGAGAAGGACCCACATCGCGACGACGACAACAGACGTGAGGAGGTAGTTTTCGAACGGCGGGGGAACCTCTTCGTGAAACCCCATCCAGGTGAACAGGGTGGTGCGAAACCGCAGGGCATAGGAGAATAGGAATGCCGCTTCGATGGCGACGCCATCGGAAAGGACAAAGAGCAATGGAAGCAGAATGTCTCCCCGCCGGGACGAGGAGGCTTCAGCCATAGAGTTCTCGCTCCGCGAGGCCGCAGAGGATGTGCCCAATGGTAATGTGTCCTTCCTGAATTCGCTGCGTGTCATCGGATGGGACGACGATCGCCAGGTCTACCAGCGTCCGCGTTGTCCCTCCGTCTTTTCCCAACAGCGCCATCGTCTTCATCTTCTTCTCGCGCGCGCAACGGAGCGCGTTGTTCACGCTTTCCGACTTTCCGCTGGTGCTGATTCCGATGAGGAGGTCGCCGGCATTGCCGAGGGCTTCGACCGCGCGCGCGAACACGTTGTCATACCCGAGATCGTTGGCCCCCGCGGTCAGCATCGAGGTGTCCGTCGACAGCGCGATCGCAGGGAGGCCCGGGCGCTGGATCGTCGGGCTGAGGCGAATGACGAATTCGGTGGCCAGGTGCTGCGAATCGGCTGCGCTGCCGCCGTTTCCGCAAAAGAGCACCTTGTGCCCGCCGCGAAACGTCTCCACGAGCATCCCCACGGCCCGATCGATCGGGCCGGCACACTGTTCGAGAATTTTCCGTTTGACGTCCGCGCTCGCGGTGAGTTCTGCGGTGATAAACGCGATCCGATCCGTCATCCTGATCCCTTTGTCCGTTGCATCGCTGTTGGTCATTTCCTGTTGTTACTTCACGGCACTCCGCACAATGCTCTCCGTGTGGCGCAGGGCTTCAGCGAGCCGGTGAGCGTCTTTCCCCCCCGCCGTCGCCAAGTGCGGCTTGCCGCCCCCGCCCCCGCCGACCAGCTTCGCCAGCGCACCGACGATTTTTCCGGCCTGCAATCCGCGGAGTTTGATGAGGTCGTCGGTAACCACGCAGACGAACGCCGCCTTCCCGTCAAGTTCCGCTCCGAGAACGCCGACACCGCTGCTGAGCTTCGACCGGAGCGCATCCCCCATGCCCTTGAGCTCGTCCATGGACGGGACTGCGACGATCATGCTGACTATCTTGAACCCGTCAGCGACGGACGCCTCTGCGATCGCCTTCTCGATGCCGGTCGACGCGCCCTGCACCCGTGAAAGGCTGGCTTGCTTCTCCAGCTCACGGACACGATGGGCGGCCTCATCGAGCTTCTGTTCCCGCCGGTGAAGTTCTGATTCGATCTCCCGAAGCGTTCGCACCGTGTAGGGATCGTCATCGGAACGGACGCTCACCGGTCGTGGCTGGGGCACGGAGGGTTTCAATCCCAGGTCTTTTTCCAGCGCCACGCTTTGCACGAGCAGGCGGTCGAGCTCCTCGTCCATGGTGTCGAGCTTGCGCCGCTGGGCCGCAATGTGGCTCTTGAGGCCGTCGCCGGTCACGGCCTCAATCCGGCGGATGCCGCTGGCAACGCTCGATTCGGAAACGATCTTGAACAGACCAAGATCGGCGGTGTTCGTGACATGAGTGCCACCGCACAACTCAACCGAGAAATTCGGATCGATCTCCACGATGCGAACACGATCCCCGTATTTGTCCCCGAAAAACATCTTCACATTCGGGTAGCGTCGTTTCGCTTCGTCAATGGAAAGCCAGTCTGCCGGATCGTTCAGCGCATTCACCGGAATGCCCGCCGCGATTTTCTCGTTGACGATTTCCTCAATCGCGCGCAACTGGTCGGGCGAGATTCGTTCGAAATGGTTGAAATCAAATCGAAGCCGGTCGGGTGCGACCAGCGAGCCGTGCTGGTGAAGGTGCGTTCCCAAAACGCGACGCAGCGCTTCGTGCACGAGATGGGTGGCGGAATGATTCCGCTGGATATTCATCCGGCGCGATCGGTCGACAGCAGCCTCCACATCGGCGCTCCTGAGCATCGCAGGAGATCCTTCGACCATGACGATCTCATGCACGATCCGCTTGTCGAGCTTGAACGAATCGACGACCTCAGCAACGGCGCCTTTGGCGCGGATGAATCCGGTGTCGTCAACCTGGCCGCCCGACTCGACATAGAACGGCGTTCGGTCGAGTGAAACATAGCGATCATCGATGAGCGCCTGAACATGCGCGTTGGACTCCGTCTCCGTGTATCCGACGAAGCGGGTGTCTCCGAGGTCATCGAGTTTCGTAAGAATGGTCGCAACGTCGGCGGCTTCCATCTTTCCTGAATCCCGCGCGCGTTTCCGCTGCTCTCCCATCAGGACGTCGAACGCATTCACATCGACGGATATTCCACGCTCCTGCGCCATCATCTGGGTGAGATCGAGGGGAAAACCGTAGGTATCGTAGAGCTTGAAGGCATCGGCTCCGGGAAAGACCTTGTCCTTCGCCACACGGTCGAGGACGGAACTGAAAATTTCCAGTCCGCGGTCGAGCGTGGCGTTGAAGCTTTCTTCTTCACCTTTGATGACCCGTTCGATATGTCCCTGCTTTTCCACAAGTTCGGGAAATACCGTGCCCATGGCATCGGCCACGGCGGCCGCGGCTTTGAAGATGAACGGCTCATGCATTCCCAGGTTCCGGCCGAACCGGGCCGCTCTTCGCAAGATCCGCCGCAACACATATCCGCGCCCATCGTTTCCCGGAATCGCTCCGTCTGCGATCGCGAATGAGAGCATCCGGATGTGATCGGCAATGACGCGCATGGCGATCTGATCGGGCTCCTGGACGTATGGCCGGCCCGTTATCTTCGCGATGCGTTCAATAATCGGAGTGAAGACATCGGTATCATAGTTGGAGCTTTTCCCTTGAAGGACGGCGGAGATGCGTTCGAAGCCCATCCCGGTGTCGACATGCTTCGCGGGCAGCGCCTCCAGCGTACCGTCTTTAGTCCGGTTGTTCTGAATGAAGACGAGGTTCCAGATTTCCATCACTCTCGGGTCGCCCCTGTTGACGAGAGCGCCCCCGGACCGATCGGGGGTCAGATCAATATGAATTTCCGAGCACGGACCGCAGGGGCCGGTGTCTCCCATCTCCCAGAAATTGTCCTTCTTCCCGAAACGCTGAATGTGCGCCGGATCGATATCCGTCTGCGTCCGCCAGATGTCCGCAGCTTCCTGGTCGGTTTCAAAAACCGTCGCATACAGTCTTGATTTCTCGAGGCCCCATTCTCCGGTGAGCAATTCCCACGCCCATCCGATGGCTTCCTTCTTGTAGTAGTCACCAAACGACCAGTTGCCGAGCATTTCGAAAAACGTGTGATGATAGGTGTCCCGGCCCACTTCTTCCAGATCATTGTGCTTTCCACTGACCCGAATGCACTTCTGCGTGTCGGCGGCACGGGCATACTCACGCGTTCCGGTTCCCAGGAACACGTCTTTGAACTGGTTCATTCCGGCATTCGTAAAGAGCAGGGTGGGATCGCCGTGCGGTATCACCGGCGCACTGGAGACGATTTTGTGGCCCCGCGTTTCAAAAAAACGGAGGAAAGCGGAGCGGATTTCGCTGGACGTCATCAGTATTCGACCTGTGTCATGAGCTGAATCTCTTCAAGGATCGAGCTTACCTGAATACACCGTGCAATTTCGCCGGTGTAAACCATGGCTTTTCCCTTGGTGTGGACCTCCCACGCCAATGCTTCCGCCTTGGATTCGGAGCATCCGGTGGCCTTGATCAGCTGTCCGATCACTTCTTCAAAGGTATGGACTTCATCGTTGAAGAGGATCACTTTCGCGGGTTCCTCGGTCTTGACATCGGTCTCGTCCAGAACCTGTTCTTGGGGGCTGATCGCCATCGTCGTTCCTGCCTCAAACCTTAAAATTATCAAAAAATGTTAACTTCTGCAAATTCAAGAACTTGCGCGAATTCCCGAGTGTATGTATATTCTTGGCATTCACATCGACAGGGTGCTCACCATGATTTTTGACCTTTCCTTGATTGAAAGCGTGTACAAGCGGACCCCGGGCCGCGTCCGCGTGGCACAGAAGCTTCTTGGACGCTCCATGACGCTCACCGAAAAAATTCTCTATGCTCACGCCTTTCGGCCGGCGAAAGCGCCAGCGGAGCGGGGCGTGACCTACATGGAGTTCAGCCCCGACCGCGTCGCAATGCAGGACGCAACCGCACAGATGGCCCTCCTCCAATTTATGTCGGCAGGGATTGAGACCGTCGCTGTTCCAAGCACCGTGCACTGCGATCACCTGATCCGCGCCGAGAACGGCGCACAAGCCGACCTGGCTCATGCCTCGGATGAGAATCGCGAGGTGTATGACTTCCTTGCCGGCGTATCGAAGAAACATGGCCTCGGATTCTGGAAGCCGGGATCGGGGATCATCCATCAGGTGGTGCTCGAGAATTATGCGTTCCCCGGAGGGATGATGATCGGCACCGACTCTCATACGCCGAACGCTGGTGGGTTGGGGATGATTGCGATCGGCGTCGGCGGGGCCGATGCGGTCGATGTCATGGCGGGGATGCCCTGGGAACTGAAATTCCCGAAACTGATCGGCGTTTATCTCACCGGTTCGCTGCACGGCTGGGCATCGGCAAAGGACGTCATCCTGAAGCTTGCCGGCATTCTGACAGTGAAAGGCGGGACAGGAGCCATTGTTGAATATTTTGGGGAGGGAACGGCATCGATCTCGGCGACCGGAAAGGCAACCATCTGCAATATGGGTGCGGAAATCGGCGCAACGACATCTGTCTTCCCGTATGACCAGCGTATGGCGACGTATCTCAAGGCGACGGGGCGTGCAAAGGTGGCGTCGCTTGCCGACGCGGCCGCAGAATTCCTCCGCTCCGATCCGAAGGTCGTCGACGATCCCGGACGGTACTACGACCAGGTCATCGAGATCAACCTCTCGGAACTTGAACCGATGATCAACGGGCCGTTCAGTCCGGATAAAGCATGGAAGCTTTCTGAATTTGCGGACGCCGTCCGGAAAAACGGCTATCCCGAAGAGCTCCGCGTCGCGCTCATCGGGAGCTGCACGAATTCGAGCTACGAGGACATCGAGCGCGCAACGAGTGTCGCGCGACAGGCTATGCAGAAAGGGCTGAGGGCCAAATCGGAATTTACGATCACCCCCGGCTCCGAACAGGTCCGCGCCACAATTGAGCGCGATGGCCAGTTGCAGGTTCTCACGGAAATCGGAGGAACCGTGCTGGCGAATGCCTGCGGACCGTGCATCGGGCAGTGGAAGCGTCATGACGTCAAATCCGGCGACAGGAATTCGATCATCACCTCCTTCAACCGGAACTTCGCCGGACGGAATGATGCCAACCCGGATACGCATGCGTTTGTCGCGAGTCCGGAAATCGTGACGGCCATGGCGCTCGCAGGACGATTGACGTTCAATCCCGCCAAAGATTCTCTTCGGAGTGCATCGGGAGGGGACGTCAGGCTCGATGCTCCCGCAGGTGACGAGCTTCCACGAAAGGGGTTCATACCCGGTGAGGCAGGTTATGTTGCCCCTGCGAAGAAAGGGTCCGGCGTCACGATCGATGTCGACCCGAGGAGCGAGCGGCTGCAGATCCTCCAGCCGTTCCCCGCATGGGACGGCAATGATATCCTGGACGTTCCGGTATTGCTCAAGGCAAAGGGAAAGTGCACCACCGATCATATCTCTCCCGCTGGTCCCTGGCTGAAGTACCGCGGCCATCTCGACAACATCTCGAACAACATGTTTCTCACCGCAGTCAACGCGTTTACCGGCGAGGCGGGGATGGGTCTCAACGCGATCACGAAGGAGAAAAAGGCGATTGCTGCCGTCGCACGGGACTACAAGGCGCGTAACGTCGGCTGGGTGGTCGTCGGTGATGAAAACTACGGGGAGGGTTCAAGCAGGGAACACGCTGCGATGGAACCGCGATACCTCGGCGGCAGGGCCATCATCACGCGCAGCTTCGCGAGAATCCATGAAACGAATCTCAAGAAGCAAGGGATGCTTCCGCTGACCTTCGCCAATCCGGACGACTACAACAAGGTCCGGGAAGACGATCGCGTTTCGATTCGCGGCCTGTCGCAGTTTGCCCCCGGGAAGTCTCTGACGATGATCCTCAAGCATTCGGACGGCAGTATCGACGAGGTTGTCCTGAATCATAGTTTCAATGCGCACCAGATCGGCTGGTTCAAAGCGGGGAGCGCTTTAAATCTCATGGCTGGCGCGATGCCGAGGCGCCCCACACCGCGGCCGGGGATGAAGCCCAAATCAAAAACGGTGAAAAAGAAACCGGCGAAGGCAACCGTCAAAGTCAGCCCCAGGAAGCGGACAGCCCGCAAGTCCGGAAAACGCATCGTGAAGAAAGCGAACGCGAGAAGAACAACTTCCGCTCGCGGTCGAAAGTCTCCTTCGGGCCGACGAAAGAAGTCCTGAGGGTTCTCAGGAAAATCTCCCATCTATTGCCACGGTGGGATGGCGCGAAAGCCATCCCACCCTTTTTTTTTCTCGTTGCCATGACCTTCCCCCCTCTGTCCTTTTGATCAGCGTTTCTTCCATTAAACCTGGCTGGGAAAATTATGTCAAACATGACTTGGGCTTGATACCGATCGCTGATCGGGAGTGACGAGTCGTAGAGTCTGGAATTTTCTTGGACCGTCAGGCGTTAGAATGACGACCCTTTGAATATCTGGAGAATGACCCCCGCCTCTTCATCTACAGATTTGATTGTGCAGGAGCGTAGGATCGTGGACGTGGGATAATCTGCAGAGAAAGGAGGACCGCCTTCCGTGACGAATGAAGGGTTCTCAAGGTTTGGGCTCTATCTTCTCGATCGCCTGACGGATAGGTTTCCAGGATCCGTACCAAGAATGTTCCAGAGGGTGTTCCTCACAGTTGTCGGAAGCCGCCTGGTCACTTTTGCCGTTCTCCGGTATCATCAGCGCAGGCTCCGGAGCATACAATCGTTTGACAGTCTCCTGGTGATCGCCGATGTTGGAATCGGCGACGCCCTCATTGTCCAACGCTCGGTGACCGCCCTCCGCTCGCTCTTCCCGACGTCGCGCATCGATTATGTGTGCAGCAACACCGCCGGGGAACTTCTTCTTTCGCTCCCTGCTGCCGACCATGTCTATCCCATCTTCGACAAAGAGGGGGCTCCGTCGGAGAAGTCCTACGGAGAGATACGGCAGCTGATTCACTCCGCGTCATACGGTGCGATTCTGAACCTCTCGCCGTTCCTCGATGGAGCGCTTGTTGCGCGCGACATTCCCGTGCTCGATCTCTTTGTGCCGCTCGCCTCGTATATCGTCCGGTTGTGGCGCCTTCCCGGGAAGCGAAGGCATATCTCCCTTGCCGTTGTGCATTTCCTTCGCGCGTTCTTCGGAGCGGATTCCCGCCGACGTGCCTTGTTGCCCGATGAAAGCGAGCGAGGAGAGGCACGGTCAGTCAAGTTCGTCGGGAATGAACTGTATATTCCTGACGAACACATCGAGGCAGCCGACGCGTTCCTCGCAAGCAAAGGGCTTGGATCTGCCGACGGGCTGGTGTTCCATAACCCTGATGCAACGACGGCGTATTCCCTGATCCCATTCGACTTCCAGGTCCGGTTGCTCAGCCAATTGGCGGAGGACGAAACCATTTCTTCCATCCTGCTCGGTGAAGCGTATTCGCAGAAGGGGATTGAACAACGGCTGCTGGAGGCCCTGCCAGGGCGACTGCAACGACGATTGGTGATTGTCCCGCACATCCCGCTGCCGCAATACGCGGCGATCCTGGATGCGTGCGACGCCTTCGTATCCGGCGACGGCGGGCCGACGCACATCGCGGCATCATGGAAGCATTCGCGCTCGGGGGGACGCACGATGCGGAATCACACGGCGGTCTTCACGGTGTTTGGAGGAACAGATTCGAGAATGTACGGTTACGACTCGTTGAGGCGGGATCATGTCGCGGCATCGCAGCGCGCGCCCTCACGGGTGTTTGTCGCTCCGGCCGAGTGCAGGAACATCACCTGTGTCGACAAGCTGGGCAAGACCTGCAGGGAGGTGCGTTGCTTCTCCGGTCTTCGCGCAGAGTGGGTCGCCCGGGCAGTGACGGAGTATCTCACATCCACGTCAAGAATGCGTCATTCTGCCTGACACGGTCCACGCATTCCATGGTGACCCTATGAAACCTGTTCTGGTCGAGCTATGTGCTTTCACGATGGGCTTCCTTGCTGCGATCCCGCTCGGGGCAACCCAACTGGAGATTGCACGTCGATCGCTTTCCGGCTTTCCCCGGGCGGCGTTGATGGTGGTCGCCGGATCCGTCCTTTCGGACGTCATGTACGGTGTCTTTGCATTTCTGGGGGTAGCACCCTTTCTCCATGACACGAGGGTCGTCGGCATTTTCTGGTCGGTGAACGCGCTTATCCTCGTGGCGCTTGCCCTTTTCGCTCTCAGAAGCTCATCACCGATTCGCGATGCGAACGCGCTTCCGCCGGTCTCACTCCGTGATCAGCGCGCGTCGTTCATCGTGGGATTCTCTCTGGCGGTCACGAATCCCCTGATGATCGTCTGGTGGCTGCTCGGTGCGCGGGTGCTGACGGATCTGGGCTTGATGGGCAGGATGACAACTCTTCGATCGACGATGTTCTTGCTGGCGGGCGGAGCAGGGATTGCGTCGTACCTGACGCTGTTGACCTTCGGGATCTATCGCGCCAAACGCTTCATTTCGGATCGCGGAATGCACCGCATCACCGTCGGACTCGGCGCCGGACTCCTGGTCCTCGCCGTGTTTTCCGTCGTGCGATCGTACATGGCGCTGACCGGGAGAGGTTAGCCGGCCGGGCGTTCTATCCGGCCAGCCGTCGGATTGCCATCAGCGTCAAATCATCCGAGCGGTGCGCCCCGCCCCTGAAGGTGCGGAGGTCCGCGACGAGGGAATCCAGGACCTTTCGTGGTGGTGCGTCGCCGGCCTTCAGTATCGCAGCGTGAAGGCGTTCCTCGCCGTATTCCTGCCCGCTGTCACTGTTGCTTTCGGTGAGCCCGTCCGTGTACAGAAGCAGGAGATCGTCGACTTCCAGCGTGAGCGGCGTACACTCATACCGGCCGCTGAAAAACAAACCGAGGGGGAGACTGGCGCATTCGATCGCCGTCACCTTGCCGTTTCTCACGAGCAGGGGGCGGGGATGACCCGCATTGCAGACTTGAATGTTCCCGCCGGGGCGCGCCTCGACGCAAACGAGAGTCACGAATTGCGTGGAGTGCGTTGCCTCGGAAAGCATCCGGTTTGCGCGGCTGACCATTTCTTCGATCCCGGTCACAGAATCGACGAGCGATCGGAAAATTGCATGCAGTTGCGACATGATGAGCGATGCCGCAACGCCTTTGCCGGACACATCCCCGACGAAGAACAGCGTGCTCTCGGCTCCCCCCGGCGTCTGGATGATGTCGCAATAGTCGCCGCTGACGGACCCTGCCGGCTCGTAAAGGTAGGAGACCTCCCAGCACGCATGACGGACATTGTTTCTGGGGAGAAGCCGTGCCTGGATTCCGGATGCGAGTTCGAGATCCCGCTCGATGGCTTTCCGCTGTTCTTCGCTCAGGTCGCCGAGGCATACGCGGACAAGAGGATCCAACCGGAGATAATCGGCTTCGATCTCCCCTTTGCAGATCTCGCAGATGCCGTACGTCCCGGCATCCAGTCGTTCGAGCGCGGCATCGATTTCCTTCAGAAGGTCGGCGAGTCGGGCATGCTCGTGCGCCTCGGCAATCGCTGAGCTGACGCGGAACTTTCGATCGAGAAGTTGAGCGCGCACGGCGGCGTTACTGATGACTTCAGCCATAAGAACCTCGACGGTGCTGTGCAAGTGTGTCGTGCGCCCTTTTAGCGCGGAGGATCTCTCCCTCGACTGCGGACAGATTTCCTGGAGCCTGGCCGGTGAAGAAAAAAGACCGTTCATCTCGATACGATCCCCATCGAAAAATGTTGCGCACGGATGGTTGACAGAAGTCCCTAAAACTCCTATTATGCTGCCTGAATTCCTCTCTGGCCTTTCGGTCTTCTCCCGGACGGCACTATGACCTCAATCTTCCACATTCTCCTGGCGACGGTATGCCAACTTCCGGCTTTCGTTCTGTTGTGATGTGTTTGGCCGTTCTCATCTTTTCCCAAGAAGCTCAATCACAGTCCATGCTCGGCTTCAGCAGCGCAGGTGCGACCGGCGAACAGGCACTGGAGCAGAAGTTCGACGCATATCTCAACAAGGACGAGCAACGGGCGTGGATGCACCGGATGTCCGCTCATCCCCACCACATCGGATCCGAATTCGACAAGGACAACCTGGAATACGTCGCCTCGTTGTTCCGATCGTGGGGATTCCAAACCTCGGTCGAAACGTTTTACGTTCTCTTCCCCACGCCGAAAGTGCGATCGGTGGAGCTTGTTGCACCGACAACACACACTGCCATGAGTTCGGAGCCTGCAATCCCCGGTGATACGACGTCGCAACAAGTGTCGGCGGAGTTGCCGCTGTACAACGCGTACTCCGCAGATGGCGATGTCAGCGGCGAGCTCGTCTATGTAAACTACGGCGTTCCAAAAGATTATGAGGTCCTGCACGAGCTCGGTATCGATGTCAAGGGAAAAATCGTCATCGCGCGCTACGGTGGTTCGTGGAGAGGGATCAAACCGAAAGTGGCGGCGGAGCATGGGGCCGTCGGCTGCATCATTTATTCCGATCCCCGGGACGACGGATATTTTGAAGGGGACGTTTATCCGAAAGGACCCTTCAGGAACGATGAAGGGGGGCAGCGTGGTTCGGTGATGGACATGCCTCTCTATTCAGGAGACCCGTTGACTCCGGGGGTTGGCGCAACGAAGGACGCAAAGCGTCTCCCGAGGGACTCCGCCTTAACCATTACGAAAATACCCGTTCTTCCGATTTCGTATCGTGATGCACTTCCGTTCCTTCAAGCAATTGCTGGTCCAGTGGCGCCAGCGTCCTGGAGAGGGGCGCTCCCGATCACCTATCACTGCGGCCCGGGCCCGGCGATGGTGCACCTCAAGGTCCAGAACTCATGGGATCTGGTGCCGATCTACGACGTGATCGCGCGGCTGCAGGGCTCAACGTTTCCCGACGAGTGGATCCTCCGCGGTAACCATGAGGATGCGTGGGTCTTCGGGGCCCAGGATCCCCTCAGCGGTCTTGTCGGATTGCTGGATGAGGCGCATGCCGTCGCGAAGCTCTCCGAACAGGGCTGGAAACCGAAGCGAACAATGGTCTATTGTGTCTGGGACGGCGAGGAGGAAGGACTCTTCGGATCGACGGAGTGGGTGGAGACGCATATCGACGAGCTCCGCCGCAAGGCTGTCGTCTACGTGAACACTGACGGGAATGGCCGCGGGTTTTTGGGGGTTGCAGGATCGCATACGCTCCAGCGGTTCGTCAATCAGGTTTCGCACGACGTCGTGGATCCGGAATACGGCATCAGCGTTGGCAAACGCCTGCGGGCGCAAATGATTGCCACGTCGTCGCCGGCCGAGCTTCAAGAGTTGCGGTCAAAAAACGACTTTCCCATCGGCGCCCTCGGCTCGGGGTCCGATTATTCCCCATTCCTCCAGCACCTGGGTGTCGCAGCACTGAACATCGGGTACGGCGGAGAAGACGACGGCGGCTCCTACCATTCTGCGTACGACTCGTTCGATTACTTTGTGCGGTTCGGGGATCCTGACTTTGCGTACCAGATCGCTCTCTCGCAAACGACCGGCCGTGTCATGCTCCGCTTTGCGAATGCGGAGGTGCTCCCGTTCGAGTTTACGGAATTTGCGGAGACCATCAACACGTATGTCAAACAAGTGATGAAACTCGCAGACGACATGAGAGAGGAGACGCTGGAGACCAACCGGCGGATCGAGGACCATACGCTCCGATGGAACGCCGACCCCCGGAAGACGTTTGTGGTGCCGGAAGAAAAACCTCCTGTCCCATATCTCAATTTCTCTCCGCTCCAAAACTCACTCTCCTCCCTGGAGAAGAATTCGCAAACGCTCCGGGATCTCTTGGACCACGCCGGCGATTCGTTGTCTGTCAAGCAGATGACGGCATTGAACCATGCCCTCATGGGATTTGAACGGTCGCTGACCCTCCCGGAAGGGCTGCCCGGACGGCCATGGTACATTCATGAAATTTACGCTCCAGGTCTCTATACCGGCTACGGCGTCAAAACGCTCCCCGCAATTCGAGAGGCAATCGAGCTTCGCAAGTGGGATGACGCCGACAAGGAAATCAACGTCGTCGCCGGCGTCCTTTCGCGATGCGATGCTGTTCTCGATCAGGTCCATGGGATATTTGCAGGAAAGGGCAAAGGCTCGCGTTAAACTCCGATCTGTCGAACGACATCCTCGAGACTCCATGAAAATACTCGCCCTGTCGGACGTTCACGGTGCGTTTGAAACAATGCGGAAGATCATCAAGGGGGAGCCGACTGCCGACGTCATCGTCCTCGCTGGCGATCTCACCACACGAGGAAGTGCTGACGATCTCAAAGAAGTATTGGACAAGGCCGTGGCATCGCTCAAGCCGGTCCTGACCATCCTGGGAAACATGGATCCGCCGGCGTTGCAGCCGGCCTTGGAGCGATCGGGGACTTCACTGGAAAGCAACGCAACGGAAATTGACGGGGTCGGGTTCATCGGCGTCTCGGCCTCGCCTTTTTCACCCCTGCATACGCCGAACGAGGTTGCTGACGAAGAACTTGGGGTACGAGCCGATCGGGGATGGAAAAAGCTGCTGCACCCCCGCTGGAAAGTCATGGTTGCCCACACGCCCCCCATGGGAACCTCCGCAGACCGCGTCCATTCGGGGAGCCATGTCGGAAGCCCGTCGCTCAGGCGGTTCATTGAGCACAATCAGCCGGACGTCGTGATTTGCGGACATATTCATGAGGCGAGAGGAATGGATCGGATCGGCAATTCGCAAATCGTGAATTGCGGACCGGCGTTCGAAGGGTCCTATGCCATTGTTGAGGTGAACCAGCAAGCGACTGTGCGACTGGTTCCGTGATTGCCGTGGTCGCCCGATCGGGCATTGAGCAGATCGCGGTCAGGGGTACGTCCCTGCGGCAATTGCCGTTCGGACAGATTGGTGGCACTGATCATCAGTCAATCCGGGTTCGAAAGGAGGGCATCGCATGGCATCTCTGACGTTCAAATTGAACGGACGTGAACGAAGCGTCTCCGTGGCGGGGGAAACCCCTTTGCTCTGGGTCCTTCGTGACACGCTCAATCTCACGGGAACGAAATTTGGTTGCGGTCGCGGTCTTTGCGGAGCCTGTACGGTTTTGATCGACGATGACGCCACGCGATCGTGCATTACCCCGGTGAGCGAAGTGAAAGGAAAGAGCATCGTCACGATTGAAGGCCTCTCTCCCGAGCGAAGCAATCCCGTCCAGGAGGCATGGATCGAGGCCGATGTTCCGCAGTGCGGCTATTGCCAGCCGGGTCAGGTCATGTCTGTCGTGGCACTGTTGAAATCGAAACCCCAACCGACGGACGCCGACATCGACGAGGTCATGGGTGATGTCCTCTGCCGGTGCGGGACCTACCAGCGGATACGCCGCGCAATCCATCTCGCGGCTGTGAAAGGAGGCGGAAAATGAGAGCGACAGTATCACGCAGAACATTTCTCCGCGTCGGGACTGTGGCAGGCGCAGGGCTCGCGCTGGGGGTGTGGCTTCCAACCGCATCACACCCGGACGCTGAAGGGGAGAAGACCGGTGATGATTTTGTGCCCAACGCCTGGGTGCGGATCGATCACCAGGGGAATGTCACGATTACCGTTGCGAAATCGGAAATGGGTCAGGGAGTCAGGACCGCGTTGCCCATGATTGTCGCCGATGAGCTGGACGCCGATTGGTCGAAAGTGCACGTGGAACAGGCCGTGGCTGACGAAAAGTACGGGAATATGACAACGGGCGGGAGCGCCAGCATCCGAACGTCCTGGGAACGGCTGAGGAAAGCAGGTGCGGCTGCGAGGCTGATGCTTCTCACTGCCGCGGCAAATCGCTGGAAGGTTCCCCTCAGCGAGTGCCGCACGGAAGACGGAAAAGTCCTTGACGATACCTCGCATAAGGTTCTTGACTACGGCGCGCTCGTGGACGATGCCGCTAAGCTTCCCGTCCCTGCCGATCCGCCCCTCAAGGATCCGAGTCAATTCCGCATCATCGGGAAACGCGTCCCGAGAACGGACACACCATTCAAGATCGACGGAAGCGCCGTGTTCGGGATCGACGTGAGGGTTCCGGGAATGCTCCACGCCGCAATCGCGCGATGCCCGGTCTTTGGCGGGACCCTCGAATCGTTCGACGCGACAAAGACCAAATCGATGCCCGGTGTCAAGAATGTCTTCGCGATCAGCCGGGGTGTCGCTGTCGTGGCCGCGACAACATGGGAAGCATTCCAGGGTCGCGATGCACTGTCGGTGAAATGGAACTACGGTCCGGCTGCCGATGTCAGCAGTGAAACGATCCTCTCAAGCCTCAACGACCTTTCGAAACACCCCGGTGCGGCTGTCGAGAAAGACGGAGATCCCGCCATCATCGCGACGTCCGCGCGAAAACTGGAAGCAGTCTATCAGGCGCCGTTCCTCGCGCATGCCACCATGGAACCGATGAATTGCACAGCGCAGGTGGCCGGCGATCGTTGTGAAGTCTGGGCCCCGACCCAGAACCCGCAGGCAATTCTCCGTGAGGCGAAGAGGATCACCGGATTTGCGGAGGAACACATCACCGTTCACACGACTTTTCTGGGAGGAGGATTCGGAAGACGTCTGGAAACCGATTTTGCCGTCGAGGCGCTGGAAGTGTCAAAGCAACTTCACCTGCCGGTGCAGGTGACCTGGACGCGCGAAGATGACATGCAGCATGATTTCTATCGTCCGGTCTCCCTCCATCACCTGACGGGAGCGTTGGACGATCAGGGCAATCTTGTCGGACTGACGCATCGCGTCGTCGCTCCCTCGATTTCGGATTCCCGATCGCCCGGGAGCGTGAAGAACGGGATGGACCGGGGTGCGGTGGAGGGGGCGGACAAGATGGTGTATGAGATTCCGAACCTTCTCATCGACTATGTCATGGCCCGGACGCCCGTCCCTCTCGGACCGTGGCGGTCGGTCTTCCCATCCCAAACCGTGTTCGCGCTGGAGAGTTTTATCGATGAACTTGCAGCGATGGGAAAGGTCGATCCGTTCGAGTTTCGTCGCCGGATGATGAAGGGATCGCCAAAGATGCTGCACGTGCTCGAACTGGCGGCAGACAAGGCGGGTTGGGGGAAACCGTTGCCACAAGGTCACTTCCAGGGCATCGCGTTCTCACCACCTGCGTTTTATGTTACGCCGGTCGCGGAGGTGGCGGAAGTCTCGGTCGACAAAGGAGAGATCAAGGTCCACCGCATTGTTGCGGCCATTGATTGCGGCATCGCGGTCAATCCCAGCGGCGTCGAAGCGCAGGTCGAAGGGGGTGTCGTCTACGGTCTCGCCGCCGCGCTGAAGGAACAGATCACGATCAAGGGAGGGAGAGTCGTGGAAGGCAATTTTGACGATTATCCTCTTCTGACAATCGACGAAATGCCGGTGGTCGAGGTCCACATCGTCCCAAGCACGGATCCGCCGACAGGAACGGGTGAGCCAGGACTTCCGGCGGCCGCACCCGCGGTGGCGAACGCCGTGTTCGCAGCGACGGGGAAGCGGCTGAGAACGATGCCCCTGAAATTGTCGTAATGGCATTTCGCCATTGCCTTCCCGATGTTCCTGCCGTATATTTGCGCACCAACTCTCAGGAGCATCCCGTGCGACCACTCTCCATTGCATCACTTGTCCTGTGCCTGCTGGGATCTCCCAGCGCATTCGGACAGGATAGGGCCTTTCAACGTTGGTTCACCGGCGCCACGCTGCGGATTGATTACTTTGATACCGGGACAAAGGGTCAGGAAATTCTGAGCCTGGATCGCCTGATCCTGGAAGGGGAGTGGCCGGGAAGCCGGACGAATCTTGTCGATACGCTGAATCTCGGAGAATACCTCGCAAGAGTCTTCGACCGGTCGACCAACACGCTGATCTATTCCACCGGTTTTTCGTCTCTGTTCAACGAATGGCAAACCACAGACGAAGCACTGGCCGGCATCTACCGGACATTCTCCGCAACGGTGCGCATCCCCTATCCGAGACACGAGATCCAGCTCGTGATCTTGCGACGCGACAGAAGCATGGTGTTTCACGAACTCTTCTCAACGGTTATCGATCCGAACTCACCTGTCGCGGTCGACCGTTCTCCCCGGGCCCCATTGTTCCCCGTCCACGAGCTCATGCACAACGGCCCCTCTGCGGAGAAGGTGGATTTGGTGATCCTCGGTGACGGCTACACCCGCGAAGAGATGGGGAAATTTCGAGACGATGCGAAGCATTTCAATGAAGTCATGTTCTCCACCCCGCCGTTCAGCACCCGGAAGAAGGATTTCAACGTGTGGACGATCGATGTGGAATCGCCGGTGTCGGGGATCAGCGTCCCGGACAAAAACATCTGGAAAGCGAACACGCTGGGATGCGCCTACAATACCTTTGGCTCCGCACGGTACGTGCTGACATCAGCGAATCAGACGTTGCGCGACATCGCCTCAGCGGCGCCGTACGATTTCATCCTGATTCTGATTAACGACACCCGATATGGGGGAGGCGGGATTTATCAGCTGTATTCCGTGACGTACACGAAAGAACTGACGAAGGGACAGGAGTGGCAGGAGGACTATATGTACGTGCACGAATTCGGCCATTCCTTCGGCGGACTGGCCGATGAATACTATACGTCTTCCACCGGATACAACGACTTCTACAAGGCTGGCGTGGATCCGTGGGAACCGAACATCACGGCACTCCTCGACCCCTCCCATGTGAAGTGGCAGAAGTATCTCACGCCGGGAGTCGCGATTCCGACGCCGTGGGAAAAAGGGAAGTATGACAGTCTCGAAGCGCTCCGGGGGAAGCTTGACCGCCTTGCACCGGACTACTACGAAAGGCGTGAGCCGTTCATGAAGGCGGAAGCGCCGATTCTGCAGGCCGCGGATGTCGCCGGAATTGTCGGCGCCTTCGAAGGCGCAGGGTACGTCTCGCGCGGGTTGTATCGGCCTTCGGTGGATTGCAGGATGTTTTCGCTCAGTCTCACGGGGTTCGACCCGGTATGCCGTGCGGCGATTGAGCGCGTGATATCCTGGTATGCAAAATGAAACGGGCGAGGCAGGGAGAGGCGTTCTTCTCCCTGCCCCGCGCTTCGAAGTTCAGGCGGCAGGCGGAGGAGGAACCGGGGATTTCGTCTTGCGCGAAAGAACCCACCATGCTCCGATCGCGATCACGATGATGCCGAGAATGTAAAGGATCAGCTTGAAGTCGATGGTCTTCTGACCAAGCTCACTGACCGTCTTGTCGAGCGTCGCGTATTCCGTCCGGCCGAGCACGCCGTCCTTCATGAGCGACTCTCTCCACTCCTTATCAATCCGCTCCCTCCATACGCCATCGACGAACGTGCTCACGTCGCCGTTCCCCTCTTTGTACGACGCCACCAGCGCATTCACCGCCGTCGTAAACGAATGCCCGTCGGTGAAATGATTGATGGCGACACCTTTGGCGGTGAATTCCTTTTCCAGTGCGCTCCAGTAGTCGCGCATGAGCGTACCATCCCAGGCACTCATCATCGAATCGACCTGGGAGGGGAGTCCTTGCGAAACGACCGGAGGGGCTTGTTTGGATGATCCCTTCTTTTCCGTTGCGGCGGTCGCAGTCCGGCGTTCCGCGGCAGCAGCCACGTCCTTCAACTTCCCACTCAGCCCGTTCCATCGGGAGCGGAATGCCTGGTATTGATCGACCAGGCTGGCATAATCTTTCGGCTGCAATTGCGTCGTTTGGAGGAACCGGACATTGTCGCTGGCGACCGTGTAGACGCGCGCCATGACATTGGATTGCTGGAGCGTGCCGGCAATCTTCTCCTTTTCAATGTCCGAGGCCTGACTCATGTTCCGGTCATACGGAAGAAAGATGGAATCGATGAGAGAGAAGATCAGCCTGTCGTTCGCCTGCAGGTTTGCCGTCAAGCGTTTGACCGCTTCGCGGAGCGAGGCGACATTGTTCTTTGCCTCCTGCAAATCCGCGAAGAGCTGGGTGCGTTCGCTCGAGAGCGTGTCGAGCTGGCTATTGATAACGGCGATTGTCGTCTCGAGTTCGACGATCTTGACCCCCTGGGTCTGAATGGTCGATGCCCGGTTGTACGCGATGTCGAATTGCTCGCGGAGCGCGGCGATTCTCGCGTCGAACGTATCCGGAGCAAGTGCCTTGTCGAGGAACTCTTTCTTTGCCTGGAAGTCGAGAGCGAGAGCATCGATCTGCGTCTTGATGGCGTCCAAGGCCTGGGGTGTGCTTGCGGAATCTATGGCGGTCTTGATGGCACTGGATCGCTTTTCGAACCACTGCAACGTGCTGTAATCGGATTCTTGCGCGATGACGAGACCGGTCAGGACGACGAGGAGGAGGACGAGGCTCAGGAGCTTCATTTGGAGTTTCCTTCTGCGATGTCACTGTGCGTCAGGAGTCTGCGGAAGCCATCATTGTCGAGCAATTCAACATACGGCGGACGGAGGTTCAGCGCCGGATTACGGAGACCGGTCTCCGAAACCATGATGATGCTCTCCTTGGACAGACCGTTTACGTCGGGGCTGAACACATAGACGTTTTTGAAGCCCTGCGCGGTCATGAAGTAATATCCTTCGTCGTTGCGCAGGATCCGGACCTTCTTCCCGATCAGGGCGGTTGAGTCCTGCATCTCATGCTCCGCGATTTTCGCGACGCTGAAGGACAAGCCATGTCGGTCCGAGCTGACATGGTTGTTCCGGTCGACAGGTGCGACCTCTTCCACAGGCCACCCATATCGCACGTGCTCAATCGTCAGAGAGGAGCACGACAGGAGAAGCAAGGAGAGAACAGCGAGAGGGCTGAGGTGGACAATCCGCATTGATGACCCCAAAGAAAGTGAATGAAGACAGGGAGGGCAATTGAGGGTGAAAATATAGCAAGAAAATACGAATAATGCAATTCCCGTAGTGTATCGTGTCGCAGGGCACACTTCGAAGTTGCATAATTCGCCCTGGGAGAGTATATTTTCTTGATTGCCCGCCTTCGCACCTCCTCGACCACGTAACGGACCGGTGTCGAGTCCGACATACACATAGCGTTTCATCGACTATGCAATGCGAGTGTCGTGTCCGCATTTCCGCGAACGGTTTCGGCGGACTTCGTCGCGGCGCCCAGGATTTGAGATACTAGCCAGATCATGCCAAAAAGCATCCACACAACGCCAGGCAGAAACATTCTGATTGTTGAAGATAGTCAGGATTTTTCCAATCTCCTGAAGTTCATCGTCGAGGATGACGGGTTCGTCGGCATCCAGTTCCCGCTCGACGGCAGCAGCATTGTTGAATGGGCAATCGAAAACAAGCCCGCGGTCGTCCTGATGGATCTCACGCTCCGACGTAAACCGGGGATGAGCTATATCGAAGAACTCAAAGCTGAGAAGGAAACAAAGCACATCCCCATCATCATCATCACCGGGAGAGAATTGTCCCAGCGTGAGATCGTCGGATTCCAACTCCGGGATATCGGGTACTTGAGAAAAGGGAGGGTGGAACTCGATGAGATCCGCGCTGAAATCCGCAAAGCCGCCGGCTTACCCGTGACAAAGTCGTCGCCGGGGAAGACCAAGCCCGCATGAACGTGTTCTGTCCCATACTGGTGGGGGGACAGTATCTTCCTGCACGGTCGATGAACCGTGCGATGCCGGGCGGGCGGGACGAATCACCCCGCATCGAATGGTCCGACGTCCCTCCGCAGGCGAAATCGTTCTGCATCGCAATGACCGATCTTGACGCGGGCCCTCCTCCTCAGACTCTCTGGTTCATCATCAACATCCCCTTTGAAACCCGTTCCCTCCTTTCGAACGCCTCGCTGGCCACGGAATTGCTTCCAGCCGAATCGGTCCAGCTCACCAATACCATCGGGAATCAACGGTACGATGGTCCCAACCTCGCGCCTGACAGCCTGCCGCACAGGATCACCTTCGAACTCATTGCACTTTCCGTCCCGAAGCTGAACGTTGGTCTGTTTACGCCAGCGGAGGAGCGGATGAAGGCGATCCGGTCGAAGACGATCGATCGTGTTGTTCTGACGGTCACTGCGACGCGGAGCCGATAGCTACGGCGAGGGAGGGTTCTCGCTGATGCGGATCAATTCGAGGAACTGCTGGACAAGCCGATAGGTAAGACCCCAGAGCGGTGGCTTGCCGTCTTGCCGGAGGTTGAATGCAGGTCTCGTGAATTCGTTGTCTTCGAACCGGACCGCAGACGTCCCATGCCGCGATGGGTCAAGCAATTCGTCGAGCGACACCCAGAATGCCTCCTTGACCTCGTCGCTCAGGTGGAACGTGCAATCCTGGTCGAGTCCATAGACAAAACAGGAAACCCGCACGTGGAGCCTTGTGCCTCCGACATCGGAGAGGCGGCCGAGGGAGCGCGCGTGCCGGAGGTCAATGCCGACTTCCTCGAGCGTTTCCCGTTCCGCCGTGTGCCTCAGCGAGCCGTCGCCCTCCTCCATTTTTCCGCCGGGGAAGCCAACGTTGCCTGACCAGGGATCCGCTTCGTGGGTTGCCCGCTCGATGAACAACACCTGAAGTCCGTGGATCCCCGGGGCGAGAACCAGCGCCACCGCTGCCGGTACGACCGCATGGTCCACCAGCAGCGTCGGCGCATGGAGAGTCAGGGCCCGCTCAATGGCATCGTAGGTCATCGTGGATTTCGATAGACTCGACATCGGCTCATTGTCGCGGGCTCCCGGTTTGCGCGCTACGGGTTCTCCGGCTTCGCCCGGAGGCTTTCCCACACGGCATACGACACGAGGAGGATGAACACAATCAGCCCCGTGATTTCTCCGCGCGTGCTTTCGGCCCATGCCGCGAAATACCAGCCTTGAACGCCGAGATCAATGGTGTTCTTCAACGACTGGTCGAGGAACCGGAGGAAGGCATAGAACACCCCGAACAGCGCCCCCCCCGCAATAAACCCTGAGGCGATCAATGTTCCGCGCGAAAAGCGCGCCTGATTCAATCGCTCGTTCTTCGTTCGCGTGGTCACAAACCATGCGACAAGCCCGCCGATCAGCAACGGGGTATTCAATTCCTGGGGGATATACATGCCCAGAGCAAACGCCAGCGGGGGGATCCCGAGCATGGTCATCAAAAGGGCGATCACGGCGCCGACGATATACAGCATCCAGGGTGTCGGCGCATTCGACATCAATGGCTGGATGACGGCCGCCATGGCGTTCGCCTGCGGTGCCACCATTGCCCCTTCTCCCTTGAAGCCGTAGGTCTGATTCAGGACGTAGATCACGCCGCCGACCGTGGCTGCGGAGATGAGCACCCCGAGGAATTTCCACCGTTCCTGGTTTCGCGGGGTTGTCCCGATCCAGTACCCGATCTTGAGATCCGTGATGAATCCGCCTGCGACTGAGAGTGCAGTGCAGACCACGCCGCCGATGATCAACGCGCTCACCATGCCCGAGGTACCGGTCAAGCCGACCTGGACAAGCACAAAGGAGGAGAGAATCAGCGTCATCAGCGTCATGCCGCTCACCGGATTTGTTCCCACGATCGCTGTCGCATTTGCGGCCACCGTGGTGAAGAGAAACGCGATGATGAGCACGATGAGCAACCCCACGAGGGCATGCCCGGCGTTAAAGACCACGCCGCCGACAAAGAACACGAAGATCAGCAATGCCGTCAGGAGGAGCAACACCATCGTGAACAGCATCGTGATGTCGCGCTGCGTCCTCGGTGTTTCCGTGGCGCTCGCGGCCTGGCGGTGAAAGATTTCACGATAGGCAAGGGTGAATGCCCCGGCAATGATCTTCGAGGATCGGATGATGCCGACGATTCCCGCCATCGCAATTCCGCCGATGCCAATCTGACGAACGTAGTTCCGGAAGATCTCCTCCGCGGACATGTCGCTGATCAGTTTTGTCACTGATGAGCCGAGGGGAACGGCGAGGCCGCTCCCTGCGTAATGCACGAGCGGAATGAGAACGAACCAGGAAAGAAGAGATCCTGCGGTGATGATGGCGGAGTATTTCAGGCCGACGATGTACCCGAGTCCAAAGACCATCGCAGACACATCGAGTCGGAACACCATCTTTGCTTTTTCCGCGATGGCTGCCCCGGCCGAAACCATCCGCGAGGTGATCACCTCCGACCAGAACCCGAAGGCATTGAAGGTGAAATCGAACAGTCCGCCGATGATGCCGCTTGTGACCAGGACCTTCGCCTGACTTCCGCCTTTTTCCCCGGCGACGAGGATCTCCGTGGTGGCAGTCGCCTCCGGGAACGGGAGCTTGCCGTGCATGTCTTTCACAAAGAACTTGCGGAACGGAATCAAGAAGAGGATTCCGAGAAAGCCGCCGAAGGCCGAGGCGAAAAACACCTGGAAGAACGTTGTCGGAAGCTCGAGGATATACAATGCAGGAATCGTGAAAATCGCTCCTGCCACAATGACGCCCGAGCTGGCACCGATCGATTGGATGATCACGTTCTGGCCGAGAGCCTGCGAGCGCCTGGTGACGGTTGAGATGCCCACGGCGAGGATCGCAATGGGGATGGCGGCCTCGAACACCTGGCCGATCTTCAGCCCGGAGTACGCCGCTGCCGCCGAAAACAGGATCGCCATCACGATTCCCCAGCCGACGGAGTAGGGGGTTACCTCGGGAGGCGTTGTTTTTGCGGAAAGAATCGGTTGGTAGTCAACTCCCGGAGGGAGTTCCTTGTAGGCGTTGTCCGGCAGGTCGCTGGTGTGTTCCTGTTGCTCCATGAGAGGGGTCCCTTGGTTGTCTTAGTGAGAGCAGATCTCCGTCCAGACTTGAACCAGCTGGACGGTCGTGCGAACGGAAGCATTCATCCCCTCTACGGATAACCATTCCGTCGGGCCGTGATAGTTCTGACCGCCGGTGAAGATGTTCGGGCACGGAAGTCCTCGTTCGGTGAGTCGCGAACCATCCGTACCGCCCCGGATCGGAACCCACTTCGGTTCCAATCCGGCCCGCTGCGTCGCTGTCCACATCGCGTCCAGGCCTCTCGGGTCCTTGTCGAGCCAGTACCGCATATTCCGGTACGACTCGGAGATCTTCAATTCGATCTTTGCCTTCGGATGGAGCGGTTGCACATCCGCGATGATGGCGCGAAGGAAGTCCGCCTGCTTCTTGAGCCCGTCGGTGTCGAAATCCCGAAGGAGCAGCTTGAGCGTCGACTTCGCTTCTTCGCCTTCGATGATGTGGGGGTGGATGTACGGCTCGTACCCCTCGGTTGTTTCCGGGGCCATGTCCCGCGGGAGGCGGACAATGATATCCGCCAGGGCGCGGATCGAATTGACCATGATGTTTTTGGCGCTCCCCGGGTGGATATTCCTCCCGTGCACGGTGATGGTCGCGCCGTCCGCGCTGAATGTCTCCCTGTTCAATTCGCCGGGGGTGTCGCCATCCACGGTATACGCGAAGGCGGCGCCGAACTGCTTGATGTCGAAATATTTCGTACCATTCCCCACCTCTTCGTCGGGCGTGAAGGCGATTTTCACGTCGCCGTGAAGAATTTCGGGGGAGTTCACGAGCGTCTGGATCAACGTCATGATGATGGCAAGTCCGGCTTTATCGTCCGCTCCCAACAGCGTCGTTCCGTCCGACGTTACGATCTGCTTCCCGATATTGTGTCGAAGCTCAGGATTCTCGCTCGCGCGGATAACGACGTTGGGATCCCCGGCGAGAACCAGGTCGCCCCCCGTATAGGTCAGGACGTTCGGTTTCACCCCTGCACCGCTTGCCGACGGAGACGTGTCGACATGGGCAATGAACCCGATCGCGGGGACCTTTCCAGAGGCGGGATGCCCCTTGGGAAGATTCGACGGAACGTCTGCAAGAACGTAGCCGTATTTGTCAATGGTTGCGTTTCGCAATCCCAGCTCTTTCAATTCACTGAGAAGGAGATTGAGCAAATCGAATTGCTTACGGGTGCTCGGATAGTCTTCACTGTCGTCTTTCGATTGCGTATCGATTTTGACGTAGCGGAGAAACCGTTCGAGGCCTGTCTGGTTGATCATAGGGATCCTCTGGGGTTGGAATGTGACCAAAGAAGATACGCCTTTTCCGTGAAATTCGGAACAAAAATGAACAAAATGGATGTCGGAGGGTGTTATACAACCAACACAGTAGCAATAACCCGGAGATCAAAGAATGAGAATGGTTTCGCTATTCGGTGTGATCGTCGCCGCCGGCATCCTGTTTGTCCCGGCGGCCGTGAGGCCGGCTGACACCCCCGCCAACGTCGATCATGGGAAGTATCTGGCCGAGAACGTGGCCATGTGCATTCAGTGTCATACCCCCCGGGACGAACAGGGGAATCTTCTTCGATCGCAGCTCTTTCAGGGCGCGCCCGTCCCCTTTGTTTCTCCCTATCCGAACAGTCGATGGGCGAACACGGCGCCGTCCATCGTCGGTCTTCCCCAATATTCCACGGAGCAGGCAATCAGACTTCTTACGACGGGCGTCTCACGGACGGGGTCGTTGTTGCGCTCCCCGATGCCGCCGTTCCGCATGAGCGAGAGCGATGCGCGCGACATCATCGCCTATCTTAAATCCATCGAATAGGATTCAGCGAACGGGAGGCGCACCTTGGAAAGCGCCCGTCGGCTCGTCATCAAGCCTGAACCGGATTCTCAAAATATCCGCTGCAAAATCCGTCGAGACGATCCGGAACGTGCCGATCTGCCCCGTCGATGACACGTGCTCTCCCCTGCACGGACACGCATCGTAATCCCCGATGTGGATAATTCGAATGGTTTCTCCGGCCGAGTCGGGAAGCCGATCAAGGTCGAATTGCTGCTTCGCAACCCCTCGGGGGAGAAATTCCACCCGGACAGCCAGGTCCCGCGCAATGACGGCATTCACGCGCCGTTCGATTTCCCCGGCCTCCTCTCGCGTCAGGTTCCGGTCGAATCGATAATCGCACTTTGATTTCTTCCTCTCAATGTGCGCACTGAAGGATCTTCCCCGGTTGAACATTCGAACCATCGTCTGATTCAGAATGTGCTCGGCGGAATGCATTTTCGGATCGTACTCCTTCGCCATACCGCTCTCTCCCTTTCCTTGATGGTGGGAAGGGTCGCGGAAAAAGTCAAGAGGAACGTGTTGAGATTCCCATTCTCCTTGCGTAGATTGAGGAGACGTCCGCACTCACAACCCCAAATCCCATGCGCCTTCTGATCTGCACACTTGCGGTTGTCGCCAACATCGCGTTTTCTGCCCCCGGGCTTCCGGACAGCGTCAGCACCCTGGTCCGGAACGGCCAGTTTACGAGGGCAACGCAGGCGCTGCATGCCCTGCTCGAATCCCCCGGGCTCTCCCATGATGACAGCGCCGCTGCGGCTTTTGAGATCGAGCGCCTGGCGAGAATCAACAAGGATTTTACCCTCTCCTTCGACGCTGTTGTGCAACAATTGCAGCCGTGGTACGGCGATTCTGCCCGCTTTATCGCCTCCCGGTTCAGCGAGGATGGTTCGTTGGAAATGATGACGATCGACGGCGCGTCACGATATTTCAAGCAGGCCGTCCCGAATCTTTTTCGGATCAATGCATCGGCGCGCCGCCTCAAGACCGAGAAGTCGGGAAGTCGCCCGGATTCGTTGAGCCGATTTCTTCGAAAGGAGATTCCCCGTGAGCGGGCTGCGCTGGGACGGGGGAAATCCCCAGCCGTCCGCATCCGTTATCACTACGTGCTGACGGTTCACGCCGACGCGGTGCCGGCGGGCGAGATCGTTCGCTGCTGGCTGCCGTTCCCGCGAACCGACGTGCCACGGCAGACAGGCGTACGACTTTTGGGGACCAGCTCCGCCGCTCTCCGTTCCCAGCAGTTCGATCCCGAGTCGCACAGTTCCGTCTACTTGGAGCAGGCGGCACAGGCGGGAATGCCGACGAAGTTCTGGGTCGATGCGGAGTATTCTTCGCACGCGGAGAACGCGTCGTCGGCGCTCACGCACAATGCCCTTGGTCGAGATGCGGGAGATCCTCCAGGGATGTATGCGGGTGAACGGCCCCCGCATATACGCTTCACTCCCGGGATTCGTGACCTCTCTGCCGGAATTGTGGGCGGGGAGCGGAACAAATGGAAAATCGTGCGAAAGATCTATGAGTGGATCTCCGACAGCATCCCCTGGGCATCGGCACGGGAGTACTCGACGATTCCGGGCATTGCGGAATACTGTCTTCGCCAGCGACACGGCGACTGCGGAATCCAGACGATGTTGTTTATGACCCTCTGCCGTCTGAACGGGATCCCTGCGCATTGGCAGAGCGGATGGATGATGCATCCGGGAAACGTCGATATGCACGACTGGTGCGAAATCAGTCTGGACAACGCGCACTGGATTCCCGTCGATCAGTCGTTTGGGCTCCAGCGATGGGCGAAGGATGATGGCGATCGATGGTTTTATCTCGGCGGGATCGATGCGTACCGGCTGATTCTCAACAACGACTTCAGCGCTCCGTTGTATCCTCCAAAGCGCTACCCGCGGAGTGAAACAGTGGACTTTCAGCGCGGCGAAGTTGAGTGGAGAGGGGGAAACCTGTATTTCGACCAGTGGGACTATGCGATTGACGTGACATACCAACAATAGACGACGGCAACACCTGCATCCACGAATTTTACTCTCTGATGAAATCTCCTATCGGCCGGCCTGATCGCTCCTTCAACCCCTTTGTTGAGTCCATTCTTGAACAGGTGACGCTTCGTCGGTCGGCATGGCTCCTGATCATCGGGTTCATGGTTGCGGCTTCCGTCCTTCAATATATCGTCTTCGCCGTACCCCCGTTCGTCGTCATCGCGAGCGTTGCCGTGCTCCTTTTTACGACGATTCTCATCCCCCTGATTCCAAGACTGAAGACGCGGTTTACTGCGGTCTCCGCCATCGCGGGCGCATGGGCATTCGGATCAATCGGAATGCTCGCGACGGGAGGAGTGGAGAGTCCGATGGTGTGGACGCTCGGTGTCGTGATTGTTTTTGCCGGGCTCATCGCCCAATCGACCGGTCTCGTTCTTTCCTTCGGTCTTTCGCTCCTGACCCTGGTGGGATTGTGGTATGGTGAAGGGGCGGGATGGATTGACGTCCAATACCGCCTCAGCGGGGCGGACGAATACTTTGTGGATATCGTGCTTCAGTTCGTCGCGTTTGCCGTCATCATGTGGTTGTTCGTCCGATCGCTTGCCGGCTCGATTCGGCGGGCCCAGGCAGAGATTGAGGAGCGGAAAGAAACCGAACGCTCACTGACGCGGCGCGAGCGACAGCTCATGATGTCACTCCACGCCGGGAAGATCGGTGTCTGGGAGTGGGACTTCCGGTCGAATACGATGACCTGGTCCGATAAAGTCGATGCGATCCTTGGTTTGACCCCCGGAGCGCTGGGAACCACGTTCGAAGGGTTTCTGAAAGCCATCGTTCCGGAAGACCGCGCGTTCGTCCAGAAGGAATTCCGGCGCGTTCTCAACGGCGACATTCACGAACTCTTCGTCAACCCGCGCATCTGCCTGGAGGACGGGACCCGGCGCTGGCTGGAAGGGAAGGGGAGCATTCTATGGGATGGCGGCGGGGCCGCCGTCGGGATGATGGGGACGGTCATGGATATCACCGAGCGCGCAAACGCCCAGGTCACGCTCCGCAGAAGTGAAATGCGGTTTCGTTCTCTGGTCCAGCGATCGAACGATGTCATTCTGGTCTGTGACACTGCGGGAAGGTGCGTGTTCATCTCTCCTTCCATCGTTTCGGTCATGGGATACCGCGAAGAGGATTGCCTCGGGCGGACGATTTTTGAATTCATCCATCCGGATGACGAGCATCGTGCGCGGGCAGTCTACGGAGAGTTGCTCTCCCACGGCGCGGAGGGGAAGGCGCATGAGACACGATTGCGACATGCCGACGGCTCATACCGGACGCTTGAAACGGTCGGCATGAATCTTCTTGACCAGCCGGAGATCAACGGTCTGTTGATCACCGCCCGCGATGTCACGGAACGGAAGAAAGAGGAAGCGAGCATCGAAGCCATCGCTGCCGGGGTTTCGGCGACGACGGGAGAGTCGTTCTTCCGCTCGATGGTCGAACATCTGGCGCAAGCCCTCGAGGTCGAGATGGTGTTGATCGGCGAGCGCGACCCTGAGTGCGGGACAATCGTCAGGAGCGAAGCTGTCTGGAAGGACGGGCGGTGGAGTGCGAACTTCCGATATGATCTCACGGGTTCGGTCTGCGAAACAGTGGTGGGGAAGAGCGTACAGGTGTTTCCCAGAGGGGTGACGCGGCTATTTCCGAATGATACCGTCTTGATGGAACATGGCTTTGAGAGCTTTGCCGGGATTCCCCTCGGCGTTCCCGACGGTTCCATCATGGGCATCCTCGCAGTCTTCTCACGACGGCCGATTCAGAACGTGGAACGCGTCCGCTCTTTCCTGCAAATCCTCGCTGCCCGCGCGGCCGCGGAACTGGAACGCACGCGCTCGGAGGAGCGCCTGAAAGCCTCGCTTCGCGAAAAGGAGGTGCTTCTCAAAGAGATCCACCATCGCGTGAAAAACAACCTTCAAGTGGTCTCCAGTCTGTTGAATCTCCAGTCGGAATTCGTTGAGGACCCCGGAATGAAAGCTCTGATCAGGGAGAGCCAGGGCCGGATCCGGTCGATGGGATTGGTTCATGAGAACCTTTACAGGACGGGAGATCTCGCGCGGATCCGGGCACAGGACTATCTCCGGAGCATCGTGATCAGCGCCCAACGGTCGTATAACCTCCCGCACGTCCGCGTTTCAATCGAAGCCGATGATCTGCTGCTCGGGATGGATGAGGCAGTCCCCGTCGGGCTTATCGTCAACGAGCTTGTCTCGAATTCTATGAAGCATGCGTTCCCGGACGGGAAGAGAGGAAGCGTGGAAGTTGGTCTCCGTGGGTTCGAACATGGGGCGTGGCGTTTGACCGTGGCCGATGACGGGAAAGGTCTTCCCGCAGGCGTGGCTTCAGGGGCGAACGGCTCGTTGGGGCTCCAACTCGTGAATACGTTGGTCCATCAGCTTGCCGGGGTACTCGTGGTTGATGGAACACAAGGGGCGCGGTTCGTGGTCACCTTCACTCCGCTTGAGCGGTAGGCCTACGGAAGTTCGGCTTTTTTCTCCTCCTCCTCTATCCGGTGTTCCAGCGACGACTGGTTATCGTAGCCGTCGAATTCCTTCGCCCGCCGAAATGCTGCAAGGGCGTCCGCCTTCCTCCCCATTCTTGCAAGTGCCAGACCTTCCAGAAAGAGGCTTTGCGGAGGGATCCACGTTTCATGTCTGACCCGCAGGGCCCCGACGGAGGAGCAGGTCGAAACGACTCCTGCGTCATTGTTCGTTGCGTATTGGATTTCTGCCCGTTTGTAATACGCTTCCGCCCTCGTGTCGTCATCGATCTGTTGACGCTGTAGCGCGAGATTCAGCAAGGAGTCTGCGGCCTGATAAAGCTTCCGGTCAATGAGGTTCCCTGCCATCAGCACATCGATGTCGCCCATGGTGAGCGGTGTTGTTGCTCTGAGTCTGCACAACCGGGTGCTTCTCACTTCCCACGAGGGTTGGTCCTGAACTGATCGGACCATGTTGAATGTTATGACCGCGCCGGCCCGATCGCCCATGATCTCCTGGCACAACCCGTACCGGTAGAGAATCCAGTTTGTCACGAATGATTTGTTGGCGAGTTTCTCCATCGCGAGCGCATAATTCTGCCGTGCCTCTGAGAACTCGTTCAGGGCAAACTGGATCGATGCGAGCGTACTGTAGGCAAACTCCTCTCCATAGCGGGCACTCCGTCCTGCATTGATGACCATGGCCCGGTTTGCGAGGACAAGGGCGCTGTCGAAGTCTCCTCGCCGACGGTACATCGTCGCCTCGTTCACCAGAAAGAGAATGTTCCCGGGATACTCCGTCGTAAGTTCGTTCATATATTTGAACGCCTCGGCTTCCCGGTGCTCGCTGAACAGAAATTGTCCGAGAAAGAACTTCGCCTCTGTCTTCGCATACGTCCCTTTTTCTGCGGCCAGCGCAAGGGCGGACAGTCCCTCATTGATGTTGCCGGGATAACCGATCGTCGTCAGCAGCCAGGACAAGGATCGGGGGGCTTTGGCGATCAGGTACTCAAAGATCCCCAACCCCATCTGTGCGTCGTACAGCGTCGGATCGATCCGCACAGCGTCCTGAAGATGGGTGATGCCTTTCCTGCCATCGAACACCGCCTGCACGAGCGAGCCCTGGGAGCGCTTCACCATCCCCCGGTACCCGTAAATCCCGCCGAGAAAGAAATGCGCCGAAGCGTTGTTCTCGTCACGATCAAGAACAGCGTCGCATACGTCGATGACGGAGTCCGAGAGTGCGAGAAAGTGCTCGTACTCCGCCTGCTGGCCCAGGAGGTTGAATTTCCAGAACGCGACCATGGCTTCGAAGAAGTGCCCTCGGGGGTCCCCGGGGGCAAGGGAGGTGACGTGCTTGAACGTATCGAGAGATTGGTCGACATCCAGATTATAGAGTTGCTGGATGCCTTTGAGGGTCAGGGTGTGAACGCGTTCCCAATCGATCGTCTGCGCCGCGAGGTCCATACGCCCGCCGACGACGCATGCGATGATGAAGAATGCAACCCTTCGGGTTGTGGCGGTCGAATGATGCAAAGGCGGGCTCTATTGCCGGGTCATATAATCGTCATACGTCTTTTGATGATTGGGATCAATGATGGAGAGCTTGCGATACACCGTTCGATCAGGATAATTCGCGAAGATTTCGGCTATCTCCTGATACTTCGCGTCGAAAAACGCGCGAATGGCGAGGTTCCGTGGCTCAACGTTATTCCGGACCTTGGCGATGATGTCGATTGCCCTCATGATATTCTCCTGCGCGCGGGCCGGATTAATTGCGAGAGAGTCCAGACCGGTGAAATAGTAGAGATACGATGCCTGACGGAGCGGCTGGCACGTAGGAAGAAATAAATCGTCAATGAATTGGGATCGATTGTAACCTGTTGTTGACGGCTGCCACCCCTTCTGAGAACTCGTGCGGCCGAGCCGCGAGATATCGGACGCTCGTTGGAAGTACGTCGTCCCCCCCATCATATCGTACGTGTCGGCGTCGAACCCCATCACGAGGTACATGTAGAAATCGATAACGCTGGTTAAATCATTGAACGTCATCGGATTGTGATTGAGCGGCCGTCCCTTGACGTAGGTAAATTCCCAGCTGTCGTCCTTTAACCGCATGACTGCCGTTCCCCGATTTGACTTATAGATCGGTCGCTGGCTTCCGACGAACACCTGCGCGAGGTAGGAATTCTCCCCTGTGGCCGACTGGACAAAAATGTCGATGGAACAAGTGATCTTGTCCGGCACGTTGTCGGCGCCCCACTGGAAGTTGTTGATGTAGTCCTTGATGTCGTTCCCGAGATCAATGAGCTGATCTTTATTCGCGCTGGCGACGGATTGATAATTCACATTCACCGTGCACTGAATCCCCTGGGCGAAAAGAGGCGCCATCGAAGCAACCAGGAGAACTGCCACGGCCATAGCAGTCCAGCATGCGGGTTTTGCCGTCATAGTGATCCTGAGTTAGATCGTGAATTTGCTGAGTGACGCAATATAGAGGATTAGAATTTGTCATTCAAATCGGAAAAAGGCCCTCCCCGGCGTATTCATAGAGGAGGGCTGCATGACTGCCAGAAGCACCATCGCGCTTGTCGTCGTTTCCGCACTTACTTTCGGGAATGCATTCGCTGCATTTGAACGGCTGCCTGCGGGGGCCCGGTCGCAGGGATTGTGCGGGGCCTCCCAGCTGGCACTCTCCGACCCCTTTGTTCTGGAGACCAATCCTGCCGCTATTGGCGTGATGGGGATCAATCGGATCACCATTTCGACCAGCCCCGGCCTTTTCGGGATGAACGAATTGCGACGGACGGAGGCTGCTCTCGCCTTTGAATTCCTCGGAGGGACAACGGGCGTGCTCGGGAGATCGTTTGGCTTTGCCCTCTATCGGGAGATTACCCTCGTGGGGGGATTTGCAGCCCAGGTTTCTCCCGAACTGACCGTCGGGGCAAGTCTGGCATGGTACGCCCTACATGTGAGTGGCTACGGTGATGCTGGGACGATTGGCGTCAATCTGGGGGCATCGGTGCGACTCGCAGACCAGATCCGCTACGGCCTGTCCATTCGAAACGTCAACCGTCCGCGAATAGGTCGATCCAGGGAATCGGTGCCGACAGAACTCCTCACGTGCATCGAATTCCAGCCGGTCCCATCGTTTCTCCTCTCAGCTGCGCTCACGAAGGATCCGGACAGCCCGCTCTGCGGCTCCTTCGGTGCGGAGTGGATCATCGAAGGCCACGTGGTGCTCAGAGCTGGAGCTCAAGAGGGTCTGCAACTCTTTGGAACCGGTGGCGGTGTCATCTTCGGCCCTCTCAGCGTCGACTATGGCCTGTCCATCCACCCCGATCTCGGGTTCACGCATCATTTTTCCGTGTCGCTCGAATTTCCATGATCCTGCATCCATCACTTTCCCATGCGGGCACCTTGATTGTCCTGCCGATGACCCTTGGAGTATTTTTTGGGTATGGCCAGGAGGAGGGGACCAATCGTCGCGATTCTCTTTCCATCGTCGGGCGTTCCAGCGATGCAGTCGAAGAGATGCTCATGGGGGAGGATCCCACGACTGTGGAGGCGCTCTCGTGGGAGCGCCAGTCGACTCCCGTCTCGCTAGTGGGTCCGGAGAAGAGCGAGAAGCCAACCCCTTCCACTCCACAACCGAACGGAGCGCCTCTCCGGTCCACATCACGGCTCTTGTACATCGAAGCAAGCATAAGTCAGACGAATGGATTGACGTCTCTTCCGGTGGATTCGCTGTTGCTCGGCAGTCAGCTCGCAACGGTGTTCCGTCTCCGAATTCATCCGGGCCGGAATTGGGATGGGCATCTCGTGGTGGCCAAGCAACGAGGGGAGAGATTCAGCGATGCTGCCATGCGGGGATCACTGCGCTATTCATGGGAAGGAGGGGGGGAGATTGTTCTTGGGGATTACGTGGTGAACGTCTCGCATGGTCTCTCTCTGTCCGGTAATCGGGCCTCGATGGGGAATGGAGCGCGTCGATCGACGAGGTCGAGAGATTTCCTGTCGCCGTTCTTCGGAACCGGGACGATGGGATTCCTCCGTGGGGGCGCGATGGTGCTGCAGGCGAAGGCGGCAGGGGGAGTGGGAACGTTCGCGTTGCTCCTGTCGCGCCGTTCCCTTGCCGGCTTGACCCGCGAGGACGGGACGGTCCGCTCGATCGATTGGACGGGCTATGAGCGGACTGCGAAAGAAGCAGAGAAGCAGTCCGCGCTGCACGAGTCGGTCGTCGGCGTTCGATGCTCCTGGTCGAATAGGGGCATCGCCGACGTCGGTGTCACCTGGTCGAGGACAACGTATGACAAGAGGGTCCAACCCGAAAGCGGAACAGGTTTTTCGGGAGATCGAAGTGAACTGCTCGGGATCGACCTTGTTCTGGCATCGCGATTCTCGAATTTCTCCGCAGAGATTGCCCGGACATGGGACGGAGCACTCTCCTTCGTGTCCCGAGGCGAACTCCGACCAGCCATAGGCACGACATGCGTTCTTCTTGTTCGATCGTACGGCGATGGGTTTTCGAATCCGCATGCTTCAGCCTTTGGCCGTCATCGGGACGGGGGGAACGAACGCGGGATTTATCTCGGCTTCTCTACGCTGCCGATCCCGGGCGTTGCCTTCGATGCCGGGGTGGACATCTATCGCCATCCCGGGCGGTCAACCGCGACCATTTTTCCTTCTTCCGGGACGGAAGCAGGGGTACAGGCGATCCTCGGAAATAACGGCGGTGTGGCAGTGACTCTTCGGCTTCGGCACAGGCGTACCCTCGAAGAGCGCCTCGTCACTTCTTCCCCTTCAAAACAATTCCGCAGAGATGTCACATCGGAGCTGCTCTCTATCAGCGGGATGGCGCGCATACCCATTGCCGCAGGATTGCAATTGCAGTGCAGAGCTTCCACGAATTCACACCGTCCTGATTGCGGCCTTCCCTCGTCAAGCGGATCCCTCCTTGGCGTGGGAGTTCGCTGGCGCTCACGGTTCCTGGATGTTGAATGCGGAGGGGCCCTTTTTTCCACCGAAAGCTACGATGCCGCGGTGAGTATCGTCGAGCCTGGTGCCGCGCGTGCTCTCAATGCGATCACCTGCTACGGAAGCGGAGCGCGCGTCGCCCTCTCGATTTCCTGGAAATTCTGGGAGGGGGGAATGATCTCCTCCAAGGTGGGATCGACGATGCCCGGATGGAAACCTTCCAGCGAGACCGGGATTCCTGATATGCATCCGCCCTCGTTGACGAACTTCGTCGTTGAAGTGTCAGCGTTTCTGTGACCGGCGCCTTCCGATCCCGGTGAGAATATAGATGTTCATGAGGGTTTTTTGTACCTTCAAGGTGAGGGTTTTCCTTGAACGGACCCTCCGTGTTCGAACGGAGGGACTTCGCAGTCGCGCAGGGAGCACCAATGCAAATCGATGCCGGATTGTGTCGGGTCCGCTCATGGCGGCGTGGCGACGTGGCATCGCTTGCGGCGAACGCCAACAATCCCCGGGTTGCACGAAACCTGCGCGATATGTTCCCATCTCCGTATACCACGGAAGACGCGGAGCACTGGTTGGCTGTTGTCTCCTGCATGCAACCGGAAACGCAATTTGCTATCGATGTCGGCGACGTGGCGGTCGGGGGTGTCGGAGTGTCTCCCGGGCTGGATGTCCATCGGATCGACGGTGAACTCGGATACTGGTTGGGTGAGGAATTCTGGGGACGCGGAATCATGACTGCCGCCATCAAGGCCTTCGTTCCTCATTGTTTTGCCGCATACAAGCTGGAGCGGATCCACGCACACGTCTTTGAGTGGAACATCGCTTCAGGCCGCGTGCTTGAGAAGGCGGGATTCGATCTTGAAGGACGGCTCCGCAGAGCTGCCGTCAAAGAAGGGACGGTGATCGACATTCTCTTGTATGCGACGACGCGAACGGATCCGGAGATCGGCGACAACAACAGAATCTGATTGCATGAATTTGCCGGGAGGGAGACAGGGTAACGGTGATGGAAGGCAGGAGAGTTGTGGTTGCGATGAGCGGCGGAGTGGATTCGTCGGTTGCCGCGGCGATGCTGGCGCAGCAGGGATACGAGGTCATCGGGATTACCATGAAGACCTCGAACTATGAGGATGTCGGCGGGAACGAAGGCAATGAGAAGAGTTGCTGCTCTCTCGACGGGATCAATGATGCCCGGCAGGTTGCTGCACGATGGGGATTTCCCCACTACGTCCTCGATTTTACGGAGCGTTTCTCCGGTGAAGTCATCCAGCCGTTTATCCGCGAATATCTCGCGGGCCGGACTCCCAACCCCTGCGTGTTGTGCAACCGGACGATCAAATGGGAAGAGCTCCTGAAAAAGGCCGATGCGCTCGGGGCGGGTCATATCGCGACCGGACACTACGCGCGCGTCCATTATTCGGCAGATCGGAACCGCTACTGGATCAGTCGCGGACGGGACAGCAACAAGGATCAATCCTACGCTCTCTGGGGATTGACGCAAGAATCGCTTGCGAGAACACTCTTCCCCCTGGGGGAGCTCTCAAAGCCCGAAGTCCGAAATCTTGCAAAGGAGTTCGGTCTCGACGCTGCCAAAAAAGGCGAGAGTTTTGAGATCTGCTTTATTCCGGACAACAATTACGAGCGATTTCTGAAAGAGCGGGTCCCGGGGCTCGAAGAGCGCGTGGCAGGAGGAGAAATCACGATGGACGGGCGGCCTGTCGGAACACATCGAGGGTTTCCGTTCTACACCATCGGGCAACGGAGGGGCGTCGGCATCGCGACGGGAGAACCGGTGTACGTCACGGCCATCGATCCAGTGAACAACCGCGTCGAGGTCGGCCCGGAACGTGCGCTCTCCCGGAAAGGAATGACCGTCCACGCACTCAATTGGATGAAGTACGACGAGCCGATTGCTGGACTGTCGATCGACGTCCGGATCCGCTACAAAGACCCCGGAGGCGCAGCGCAGCTCGTGAACCTCGGCAACGGAAGGGTGTCGGTCCATTTTGCCGAACCGCGTCGTGCCGTCACGCCCGGCCAGTCTGCGGTCTTCTATGAGGGGGAGGACATCGTCGGGGGAGGGATCATCGAAAAAGAAAAGACTGATTGACAATGGTCGACGGACAACGGCCAACGGACAACAGGGACCGGAGGTGATGATGAGGATCTCGGAACGAACGGTAAATTCTTTCGGCTACATCGGCCTCACGGTCCTCGTGATCCTCGCACTGCTGGTGTGGATGGGATGGGTGCCGGACTATCTTCAACTCCCAGTGCTGTTCCTCGCCCTGACGCTGTTGCTGGTTCGACTGACGTTGCGGTTGTTGGCGCAGCGGACCAAGCGCATCGCCGACGAAGACGCCCGAAAGTCGGCCGAAGGGCGCTCCGCCAAAGACTGAGCGCCCTTCTTCACCACGCTACGCCGCTTCCTTTTTCGAAGCGATGCGGTAGAATAGGAGCAATCCCAGACCGCCGAAGACGGCGATCAACCCGGGGATGATCCCATCGCCGAGGAAATACATGGAATGCAGCCAAACGCCGAGAATGACTGCAATCCCGACCATGACCAGAAGAATTCCCCACTTGAGCGAGCTGAGCGGCGACGAGGGACGCGCCCATGTTGCATAGAGCGCCTTCATATCCTCCGGGTTCAGCCCCTTGTCAATGATATTCATGCGCTCTTTGTGACGGGAAATGATGATTCCTCCCCAAATGAGGAGGATCGTAAAGAAGAAGAAGATTGCTACGAAAATGCCGCCATCCATGATGACCTCCGGGAGTGTGAAACGTGAATCAACCTTCGTTTGAATGGTTAGACGCCCGGGCGGGGACGATTGTTGCAGGAGACCCGATGCAACAATGACGGCGTGTGGAGGCGTCTAAGTCACTGTAGCGGTGGATACAATTTCATCGGGGTACGAACCATCGACGCAGATCGCGATATTATCATCGACCTCCAGCAGGGCCGGACGAAGCGGTTCAAAGAGCTGATCGACCGGCACAAAGACCGCGCGCTCACGCTCGCGATGCGGCTGCTGAGTGACCGGCGGGAAGCGGAGGAAGCGATCCAGGATGCTTTTGTCAAAGTCTACCGGAATGTGGATCAATTCCGCGGAGAATCCACGTTTCACACTTGGTTCTACAGGATCCTGTACAATGAGTGCGTGTCCCGGCTCCGTCGGACACGCAACGCTCCCATCATGGTATCTGCGATCGACGACGAAGAACTCGGCGCATCGGACGACGACCCTGCGACAGACGCACTGGCGATGGCTGCGGACATGCAGAATGTCATCGCCGGTGAATTCGAAAAGCTCAGCGCACACTATCGAACGGCGCTCACCCTGTTCTTCCTCCAGCAAATGCGCTACGAAGAAATTGCCCAGGTCATGAATGTGCCCGTGGGGACGGTGAAGTCATACTTGTTCAGGGGGAAACAGCTGTTACGCAGACGTCTGGAAGCACTCGGACATCGGGAGGCAGAAGTGGCATGAACGATCAGCAAGGACATCTCACTGCCGGAGAAATGCAGGATTTCATTGCCGGGTGTCTCGGAAGCGACGAAGCTGCGGCTGTCCGGTCGCACCTGACGTCGTGCGGAGAATGTGCCAGCCGCCACCGCACTTACCGGGCGATCGAATCATCTCTTCGCAGACTTCCTCTCGAGCACGCAGACAGCGCATTGACGGATCAGATCCTTGCGAGAGTGGGGATCGTGACCCGCAAAGGGTACCGGTACGCCGATGTCATGGCAGGGACGATGGCAGCGGTGTTTGTCGGAGGAATCCTCCTGCTGGTCTTCGGCCTTCTCGGAATTATCCCCATCCGGACGGCGATCGGAGATTCCTCGGTGGTGACAGCGTGGTGGGGTGATATCGCACAGCAGGCAAACAGCGTCGTTGGAAGCTTCTCCTCGCGCCTCGGTCTCTCGGCAGTCAGCATCTCCTCGATTACGCTCGGCGTTCTCTCTCTCGGCGTCATCGCGGTCCTGCTCGGCCTCGATCATATGCTCGAGCGGTGGATGGCGCGCGGAAACGGAGCGCGCTGAGCGAATCTCTCAGCCGGCCGAGGTGATATAGCAGACCGGCTTCCTTCCCAGAACCTCGGCCCAGTGCGGCGTGTTGGCCGGAATATCGATCCGGTCTCCCGGTTCGAGCATCCAGACATGCGATTCCGTCCCCAGTTTCATCTTCCCCGAGGCGATCACCACGAAATCGTTGAATTCGTGTTTGTGCATTCCGTAAGTTGTTCCGGGCGGGTCGGTGACCACTTCGCATGCGAGTCCCTGACGTTCGAGCATGCTCCGCAAGGCTTCGACGGTTGCTTTCTTCGGGTCCATCATTCTCGTGATATCCATGACGAGCGATGCTGCCATTGCAACGGTTCCCTCTCTCGTTGACGTTGACGGTGTTATTCCCCTGCAACCCGGAGAACGTTGTTCTTTCTCGTTTCCAGGCACCGGCGATAGTAGTCTTCGTACTGCTTGACAATTTTCTCGGCTTCGAACTGTTCCTCTGCCCTCCGCCTCCCCGCTTTGCCGAACATCTCCCGCTTAACATCATTGGTCAGCAGCTCGATAGCGTACCGGGCCATGCGATCGATGTCGCCGATCTCCGCAATATACCCGGTCTCGCCGTGCACCTGGAGCTCCGGGAGTCCCCCGACACTCGAAGAAATCACAGGCACTTCGCACGCCATCGCCTCAAGGGCGGACAACCCGAAGCTCTCCGATTGGCTCGGCATGAGCATCAGGTCTGACGCCGCGAGAATGGGGACCAGTTCCTGCTGTTTCCCGAGAAACCGGACGTTCTCGTCGATTCCCAGTTCACGCACCAGAACCTCGCAGTTCGACCGTTCAGGGCCGTCACCGACAAGAAGGAGACGCGACGGGACCTTCTTCAGGACTTCATGGAAGATCCTGATGACATCCGGAACCCGCTTCACCTGACGAAAATTGGAAACATGGACCACGATCCGCTCATGATGGGGCGCGAACTTCGATCGGACAACATCCGAGGTTACCCGCCGATACGTTTCGGTGTCGACGAAATTCGGGATCACTTCGATCTCTTTCTGGATCCCATAATTTGTCAACGTCTTCTCTTTCAGAAATCGCGAGACCGCGGTAACACCGTCGCTCTGCTCAATGCTGAATTTCATCACCGGAAGAAAACTCGGTTCGAGGCCGACCAGGGTGATATCGGTCCCGTGCAGTGTTGTGACGACGGTAAAATCTCCCCGCGTTATTTCCCGTGCAAGATAGGCGCTGATGGCATGGGGGATGGCATAGTGTGCGTGGACGATGTCCAACCGTTCAAACTTTGACACCTCGACGATCTTGCTCGCCAACGCCGGCGTATACATCGGGAATTCAAACAAAGGGTATTTTGCGAACTCAACCTCGTGATAATAGATGTCCTTCTGAAAGCCGTCCAGTCTTCTGGGCATCGCATAGCTGATGAAATGGATCAGATGCCCACGACGGGCGAGCGCCTTGCCAAGTTCTGTTGCAACAACGCCGCTCCCGCCGTACGTCGGGTAGCAGACTATGCCGATTCTCATGGAATAATTCTCCGTTCGCAGAAGATATAAAAGCCGGGGTATTGTCGCAAGGGCTGGACGTTGAATGAAGAGAGAATTTCGACTATCTTTTTCCCAATGCACGGCGAGCCGAAAACGGAAACTGACGTCTACAGGACCCTTGCCGGTCCGTCCCAGGGAAGCCTGAAGGTCCAGGGCTCGAAATTCCTTTCATTCGCCGCTCCCGTGGAGTCCGCCGAGACCGCCCTGGCAGGCTGGCGAGCGATCCAGCGGGAATATCATGACGCTACGCATCATTGTTTCGCGTTTCGGCTTCAGACTTCGAATGAGGAGTTCAGGATTAACGACGACGGGGAGCCTGGCGGAACCGCCGGAAGGCAGATCCTTGCGGCGATAGACCATGAGGAAGTGACGAACGCTGTCGTGGTTGTGGTGCGGTACTTTGGCGGGACGAAACTCGGCGTCGGTGGACTGTCGCGCGCCTATCATGACGTCGCAACGGCAGCGATCCGATCCGGGACGATCGTGCAGCAATTCATCACGGGTTCACTGCGGATCGCGCACCCGCATCAGCTCACGTCGCCCGTGATGCGGACGATCGAAGCGCTCGGGGCGCGAATCGCCGAGAGTTCCTATGATCACGATGTCCATCTGCGGCTGGAGATCCGGGCTTCGCTTGTGCATCGACTCAGAAACGCTCTTGTCGAGGCCACGAACGGGGGCGTCGTCTTCGAAGAGTAGCCGCGACCCGGCACGCTCTCCCGTCACTGCTTCGCAGCGGAACGGAGCGACTGGACAATCACCATGGTGTCCATCGCGATCACCAGTTCTTCGTTTGTCGGGATGACAAGGAGGCTGACTCTTGAACTCTCCCGGGAGAATGCTTTCTCTTTCTCCGGGGACGCGTTCCGCTCCTCGTCGTATTCGATCCCGAGCACGTCCAGGTTCTCGGTGCAGGCGCGGCGCACATCAACGCTGTTTTCCCCGATGCCCCCGGTAAAGACCACGGCATCGAGCCCTCCCATCGCGGCAGCATACGCGCCGATGTACTTCTTTACGCGGTACGTGAAGACGTCAAAGGCGTAGGTGGCTTTTTTGTCGCCGTTCTTCATCTCGGCAACAACCTCACGCATATCGCTGCTCACTCCGGAGATCCCCTGCAGGCCGCTGTGCTTGTTGAGGAGCGTTGTGGCCTCGCTGAGCGTCAGCCCTTCCTTGCCCATCACATAGAGAATGACCGACGAGTCGATGTCGCCGGAACGTGTCCCCATGAGCAATCCCTCCAGCGGAGTAAAACCCATGGACGTGTCCACAGAAATTCCCCGGTCCACCGCCGCCATGCTGCAACCGTTGCCCAGGTGACACGTGATGATCTTCAACGCACCGGGGTCTTTTTTGAGGAACGACGCTGCGCGACCGGCCACGTAACGGTGTGACGTTCCGTGGAAACCGTATCGTCGAATCTTGTACTGCGAATAAAGCGAATACGGGATTCCGTAAAGGTACGCCTTCTTCGGCATCTTCTGGTGGAACGCGGTATCGAACACGGCAACCTGCGGCACGCCAGGGAGCTGGATCTGGCACGCCGAGATGCCGCGCAGGTTGTGCGGGTTGTGGAGGGGCGCGAGTTCGATATTGTCGCGGAGGGTCTTGATGACCTCATCGGTAATCAGGACCGAATCCGAGAAGGTTTCGCCCCCGTGGACCACGCGATGCCCGACGGCATGGATTTCCGATTTCCCGCTGATCACGCCGTGATTCTTGCTCAGCAGGACGGCGAGGATGTATTCGATCGCCGCCGTGTGATCGACGATTTCCCCGGCGATCTTGATCTCGTCGCCGTCGTGCCTGTAGTTGGTCAGCGTGGCGCCGTTCATCCCGATGCGTTCCACGCTTCCGCGCGCCAGCGTCTTTCCGGATTCCGCCGCGATGAGCTGATATTTTACCGAGGAACTTCCGCAATTTAATACGAGGGTGTTCATCATAGTCGTTTGCCGTCTTCGTTATATCGGAAAAATCCTTCGCCGGTCTTCTTTCCCAATCGACCTTCACGGACCATCCGGCGGAGGAGCGGGCAAGGACGAAAACGCGGCTCGCCGAGTTCGTGGAAGATTGTTTCCATCCACATCAACACCTCATCGAGGCCCATCGTGTCCGCCATCTCGAGGGGACCGTTCTGCATTCCGTACCCGAGTCGCATGGCGGTGTCGATGGCATCGGCTTTTGCATTGCCCTCCATCAGGAGGTGCATGGCCTCGTTCAGCATGGGAAGGATGATCCGGGTCGTGATGAATCCCGGGTATTCGAATACTTCGACCGGCGTCTTGCCGATCCTGCTGGCAAAGGCTTTGACCAGTTCGTAGGTCTGATCGGAAGTCTTGAGACCGCGCACGATTTCCACCAGGGTAACTTGCGGAACGGGATTCAGAAAATGCATCCCGATAATTTTGTCCGGGTGGGGAGAAGCATCGGCGAGTTTGCTCAGGCTGAGCGTCGCGGTGTTCGAAATGAAGACGGCATCGGTTTTCCCGATCGAGTAGAACTCCTGGATAATCCGCTTCTTGAGTTCGAAATTCTCGTCGACCGCTTCGATGACGATATCGCAGTCCTTCAGTTCGTGAAGAGAGGTCTTCCCCTTGACGCGGGAGAGGATCGCGCGTTTCTCCGAGGTTGTCTTCGACCAGCGTTTGATTTCATAGTCGATTGTCCGGCTCAGGCCTTCGATGCCGTTCCGGAGAGCCGCCTCGTCCTTCTCCACACCGATGACTTCGATCCCCGCGTTGGATATTGTCTCGACGATTCCCTGCCCCATGACTCCCAATCCGATGACGCCGACGGATTGAAATGTGCCCTCGGCTCTCCGTTGCGGAGTGAGGGACGGGCCAAGATCTTCGAATGTTAAGTTTTCAGGCATTCTTCACATCCTCTGTAAGGATAAACATGGCATTCACGAGAACTTCGCGAACCTCACTCCGGCTCAGTCCTTTCCCTGCTGCATTCGGCTTGCCCTGCGAAGCGTTCCATGCAGATGCTCCCGGGCGCTTTCCTCTACACCCGAAGATGAAGCGCATCATGCATCAACCGAATCAACCAGAGGTTTGCAAGGATGGAAACACTCCATGCCGCGAGAGCGACGAGGAAGGAACGCAGCGAAGAACTACCTGAAAGAACACGAAGTCCCACTGCCAGAGCGATCACATACCATAATGTAAGCACATTGAACGACCGAAGCAATGCAGCGACGGTGTAATTTCCGCCCGCGGAAGCAATCCACGCGACGCCGGGAAGGCCGTCGCCGTTTACGAAAGGACTCCACCCGACAAGTTGTGCGAGCAGTTCACCGAACGCCAGCAGGAACGCCGCGTGGGCGCAGAGGATCATGATGTGCCGGAATCGCGGGCTCCGCACCGAGAGCGGTATCCGTCCGAGAACGTAGACGACGACCGCCAATGCGGCCAGCTTCACGGTTGCGATGACCGGGAGGATTGCGCAACGGAGTCTCACGTCTTCCGTGAGGAGCGCGCGCACCCAAACCTGGTCCTGCGCCGAGGCGCTCGGCGGCAAATGCCGTATGACGGCGTCAACCGTCGCCGGCCAGCGGAGAATCAACGTCGCGATTCCCGCAAGGCAGGTCAGCATGAGCGCGGGCCAGAGCAGCGGACGTTGCGCAATTTGCCGGGAGGCCTTCCCCGGCATGAGAAGGAAGAGGAACGGAGATGTCATCATGCGAGAAACGGGGGAGGGCGATGCCGTCGTCCCGGAGAGACCAGGTCAAAAAAGACTCCCGAAAGTCCCGCCTCCTTTCCCAGTTGCGCCGCGCGGACGGAGATTTCCGCCGCGGGGCATGAGAGGATGATCTTCCCTCCGTGCAGGATTTCGAATCGCGTGCAGAGTCGCTGAACGGTCTCGAAGATGTGCGACGTAATGAGAATGGCCGCCCCGCTTGCCGCCATGAGTTGAAGTGTCTGAAGGATGTCGTCCGCCGCCAGAGGATCGATCCCTTCCAATGGCTCGTCGAGAATCAGAATCGGAGGGCGATGAATGACCGCGGTCGCCAGGGAGACTTTCTTCTTCATCCCCGTCGAGTAGGTACGGATCGGTTCGTATTGTACTTCGGTCAAACCCAGGAACTCGAGAAGTTCCTGCGTCCGTTCCGCGGCGACACGTTCGGGGAGACCGCGCAACCGGGCGTGGAGCCGGATGGAATCGTGGGCGGACAGCCAGTCAAAATAGAGCGGCTCGTCAAGGACCGCGCCAATGTGATGCTTGAACTCCGGTGTCGCGGGGTCGACCTGTTCTTCCATGACGCTGACCGTCCCGCCTTCGATGGACGTGAGTCCCAGAATCGCCCGGATCGTGGTCGTCTTTCCCGAACCGTTCAATCCGAGCAAGGCGGTAATGCTCCCGCGCGGGAGGACGAAGGTGACTCCGTCCAGAACCCGGCTCCCCCCCGGGTAGGACTTGACCAGGCGCTCAATGGCGAGCGCATTCATGTGTTGTATGTCGATGATCGCATCCATCGCTCCAATTTTCGCGTTGATGCGCTTGTGCCGGCTGTCAGCCACACGACGATCGACCCGAGAGCAAAAACCCCCAGGAGAGTTTCCGAACCGCTCACGGCCGCGATGCCCTGGGCGGGGATCGCGCACACTGTTCCCGCGAGAAGCGTCGAGACGGAACGGACGAGCGGGTCGAAAACGCCGAGCGTTGGCGAACCGGCAGCACTGATCGACGACGTTGCTCCCACCTGCAACACCATCGGAAGGGTCGCAATAAAACCCAAACCCGCCCACACCGCCTGTCCGGCGGCGACAGGAGAACCGGCAAGCCAGGCGTGGACCACGCCTGCCACGGAAGCGGCGAGACACGCCTTCACCATCGTCATAATGCCTTTCCCTGCGATGACATCCCTCAGGCTTAACGGGAGAGCCGCATATTTCACGAGTTCCCGTTCCCGCGAACCGAACATATCCATGACGTCCCGTCCGACAACAACGAGGCCGCAGGCAAGGGCCGGGAGAAACCGGGGGAGGTACGGCGACAGCGAGAGTGGCGCCGATGCGAGAACGAGGATGAAGAGTGTCAGCCAGTAGGGGCGGGCGCAGAACCGGCGAAATTCCACCGCAACAATGCTCCTCACAGTGGGAGGCGATATCGGTCGGAGGATGCTCAAGCGGTCCTCATGCCGAACGGGATGGCGATACATGAGAACGCCACGGACGGGAGCAGCCACAGGAATCCGTCGGCCATCCGGCCCGAAATAGCCGAGGAGATCGCGTGGGCCATCCAGCCGGAAATGGGCAGAGACGCATATGGCGGAACGCCCCCGACGACGGTGGGGCCGGTGAGCACGATGAAGAGCGCCATCCCGATGAGGGCCCCGACAATTGGCGGCCGGATCCGATACCGGTTGGCCACAACATACACGGCGGCAGTACACACTATGAGAGATCCATACCAGACCAGCGTCGCCAGAAGGGTAAATGCCAGTATCGACATGCCTGCATGTAGAAGAATGAACCATACAAGAACGAGACTTCCCGCCTGCGCGAGGAGCATGGGGTGAAGTCCGAATTCGATCACCGTGAAGATGAACCGCCGGGATGACCTCACGCCCAGCAGTCGTGAGCGTTCCATGATCACATCGAGAAACGCAGACCCATGGACGATGGCAAGAGCGACAGCGAAGCAACTTTCGGCCAGAAAGAACAGCGCCAGGGCATCGGCGGTCGCGAACATGGTCTTTTGAAAGTAGCCGCAGACGCTGACATTCGCGAGGAAGGCGAACGGTGGTATGAATTCTTCGTATCGCAGAAGCGACCGTCTCCGGCGGATAGCCATCGAACGGAGGGCGGAGATTTGGGGATCCTTCACCGTGCAGAGGCGGGTCAGTGTGTCCAAGGATCCTCCGGCATGGACCAGTCGTCATGAAGAACGATTTCCACCGGGCCGCTCTTGTATGTGAAGAACCAGGGAGGGAGTTTCTTCGATGCCGCGGAGGGGGTTACCGGGATGAAGATCGATAGGGGGCGGTGCGGGATGGTATACTCGATCTGCGCGTTCATTCTGGCAAGCGAGAGGAGCGAGCCCCATCCGTCGTCGGAAAGCACATCGGCGAGCACGCTCGCATAGCCCGCTTGCTGCAATCGCCTTCGGGCGGCCTTGCGTGCTTCGAGCGCAGGACTGGTCATCGCGTCAAACTGTCGCCGGAGCGACGCGCTCAACGAATCGCTGAGCGGCGGAGACAATTCGGGCAGAGCCGTGTCCGCATCGGTGGCCAGAACCATCGCGAGCACAGCCGCGATGAAGAGCTTCATCACTAGAAGTCCGCGTGATCGAGAATCCACCAGGACGCCGCGTACCAACCGCCGGCGGAGACCAGCGTCGATGCCAGGGCTCCCCATTCCGCCGGTTCGCCGCCCACGTATTTGATGACGGAATCCTGCAGTGCCGAAATCTGAGGGAAGAGGTAATAGAGCGCGTCCAGAAACGTGTGATAGCCGCCGCTGGAGCTGAGCGGGTACAGAACCGCCTCGCGATGCTGAAGAAGGGCAACGATGACGAACTGGAACAGGAACGCACCGATAATGGCGATGGCGGTGTTCCGGGAAAGAACTCCGAGGAAGACAACCATTGCGTACAGGCTGAGAAACACCAGCGTCATCCCGAGCGGAGCCACCAGAAACCGTGGGTCCCAAACGCCGATTTTCAACCCGAGTATCACCCAGATACCACCCAGAAAGTAGAGGATGTTGAGAAAGATCGCGACGCCCGCGCCGACCGTTCGACCGACAAGGATTTCGCCCCGGCGCAACGGTTTCGAGAAATAAATATCCGCCGTTCCTTTCTCCAGCGTTTCGGGAATCACTCCGGCCGTCGCAAAGATGCCGAACAGCACCATCCCGGCGAAGATCCCGGCCGCGGATGACGCTTCGAACCCACGGACGAATGTCTCGAGGTTCTCCTGGCTGAACGGCGGACTCTTCTGTTGCCCGAAGAACACCAGGGAAACACCGTCCGCGGATTTCTCAGTGCCGATCCCGACGAGGACAAAAAGAAGAATGATCGTCGAGATCCCCGCGAGTACCAGGAGCGTGGCTTTCAGAATCAGTTCGCGAATCGTCTGCAGCGCGAGGATAAGCATTTTCATGATGGCACCTCCCTCTTCAGAAGGGCCAGGAAGGATTCCTCGAGGGTGGATTTGTCTCGTGCAATGGAGGTGATCGGAACATTGTGCCGGCGCAAAAGATCGATCCCGCGATTGAGGTCTGCCGTGCTGGGAGCGTTGATGGCAACCCCTCCGGGGTGAAGTGAAAGACCGATCACCAGCGCCTTTGCTTCGTCCTGGACGGGCGCCGGCAAGCCCCCGTCGATCCCGACAATGTATGTTGTTCCGCCTGACGTGAAATCCGCGATCGTACCTTCCTTGAGCAACATCCCCTTGTTCACGATTGCCACGCGGTCACAGACGAGTTCAACTTCGGAAAGGAGGTGCGAGTTGAGAAAAATTGTTTTCCCTTGCCCTTTCAACGCGTGAAGGATGTCACGGATCTCTTTCCGCCCGATCGGGTCAACGCCGTCGGTCGGCTCGTCCAGAAAAATCAACTCCGGGTCATTGATCAGCGATTGTGCGAGACCGATTCGCTGGAGCATTCCCTTCGAATATCGCTTGACCTTCATCTTTCGCCACTGTTCCATTCCGACGAGGGAGAGGAGGTGTGGGATGTTCTTCTTCAGAACTCCGGGCTGCGCTCCGGAGAGGCTTCCGAAGAGACGCAACACCTGTTCGCCTGTAAGATACCCGGGGAAACGATGATTCTCGGGGAGATACCCGATCTTTTCCCGTACCACCGTATCCGGGAGGTGACGGTCAAGAAGAGTCGCTTCCCCGGACGTCGCGTGGACAAGGGAAAGGAGGATCTTGATGAGAGTCGTTTTGCCGGCGCCGTTCGGACCGAGAAAGCCGTAGATCTGACCCCGCTCCACGGAGAGAGACAGCCCCTGAAGGGCAGCCACGCCATTCTTGCGAAAAGGGCCTCTTCGGTATACTTTTGTGAGGTGGGAAACCGCAATGGCGGTGCTCAACGATGGGGCTCCGTGTGTGGGTTGTGTCGCAAAGATTTCTCGTTAAAGTAGGGATAATTCGATGATGAATCCACTCTCTTACGAAGGAATGCGCGGAAACGTTGCATTATCCACAAATGATGCTTATTTTCATCGTTGTGACGGAACGGCACGACGTGCAGGAGTGTTTATTGAGTGAGATGGGAAATGACCCATATTTTTTTGACAGTAAATCGGACTAGTTCGGTCGTATATCACTATGGTTCGCCTTTCAAAGAGAGCTGAATACGGACTTATCGCGATCAGGCACATTGCCTCCCAACGCGATGTCGTGACGGCGAAGGAGATCTCCATGCTCTACGGGATTCCATTTGAGCTGCTTGCGAAGGTCCTTCAGAAAATGGCCAAGGGCGGACTTCTGCTTTCCCATCAGGGTGTCCACGGCGGCTACTCCCTTGCGCGGCCGGCATCAGAGATCGCCGTCTCGTCGATCATCCATTCCATCGAAGGGACGACCCCGACGATCGCCCAGTGCATGTCGGAAGGCGCCGAGAGCTGTACGGTGTTCACCGTCTGCACCATCAAGTCTCCTCTCGGGAAGGTCCAGGCGAACATCGAACGTGCCTTCAGCGCAATGACGCTGTCGGAAATTGTGTGATAAGCGAATCATGAAGTCTCAGGACGACAGAACGAAGCACGCCATCTATCTTGACAATCACGCCACCACGCGGGTTGATGAGCGCGTCTTGGCGGCGATGGTCCCATACTTCCTCGAGGAGTATGGGAACGCGGCAAGCCGGCAGCATGAATTCGGGTGGAGGGCGGAGGCGGCGGTGGAACATGCACGGAGCGATGTCGCCCGTCTGATCGGCGCCCACCCGGAAGAGATTCTGTTTACGAGCGGAGCCACCGAATCGAACAACCTTGCACTCAAGGGATTGGTGGAAGCATACGCGCCGGCAAAATCGCACATCATTACGGTTGCGACGGAACACTCGTCGGTGCTTGACACCTGCGCGCGTCTCGAAGAATACGGCTGCACCGTGACGCGTCTCGAAGTCGATGGGCAGGGTTTGGTTGACCCGGAGGATGTCCGCCGGTCGTTGACCCCCCGGACGCTTCTCGTCTCGGTCATGGTTGCCAATAATGAGATCGGCACGATCCAGCCCATCGTCGAAATCGGAAAACTCTGCCGCGAAGCCGGCGTCTTTTTCCACACGGATGCGACACAAGCCATCCCCTTCGTCCCGGTGGACGTTCATGCCGGCGGCATCGATCTGCTCTCGATAAGCGGACACAAATGCCACGCGCCGAAAGGGATCGGTGCCCTCTATGTGCGCGATGGGATCACGATGGCGGCGCAAATGGACGGGGGCGGACACGAACGCGGGAAGCGGTCCGGGACATTGAACGTCCCCGGAATTGTCGGGCTGGGCGCAGCATCGCGCATCATCCGCGATGAACGCGAATACTACACCCCCCAGGTGGAGCGGCTCAGGGACCAGTTTGCAGAGATTCTCCTCGACCAATGCGGAGAGATGATCATCAACGGTCATCCGGTCCACCGGCTCCCGAATAACCTGAGCGTCACTTTTCCCGGGATCCGCGCCGATCGATTAATGCTTGAGGCCCGTGCTGTGGCGATGTCCACAGGGTCCGCCTGCAGCTCGGCGTCGCCGGAGCCCTCGCACGTGTTGCGGGCGCTCGGTCTAGATCGTGAAGCGATGGATTCCACCATCCGGTTTGGGTTGAGCCGATTTACGACGGAACAGGAGATTCGGGCGGCAGGGGAACTCCTTGTGGAAGGGACACGAAAAATCCGACGGGGACAAACAGTGGTCGAGGGCAGGTCGTGAACGTCTCGAATGTGACACAGTTGCAGCAGATGCTCGGGGACAAAAACAGGGTCCTGGCATTCCTCCGGACGCGGTATCCGATGATTCACGCGTCGAATCTTTTCTACAGGGATCTGGTGTATGGACTGCAGACGTATCTCGCGGGAAACGGGATTGCCGTCCGGGTGCGGGAGAGTGAGAAATTCACTCGAGCATTCATCGATGCCATGGTTCGCGATGGGACGTTCATTCCGTGCGATCGCCAAACATGGACGCTGAACTACCCGGAATTCCGCACTCCGGTAATGCAAAAGGTCGCGCCCGTGAAGACGAGCGCGGCCGCGACTGTGAGCCAGTGAATATGTCAAGCGCAAATCAAGACAGAAGCGAATCGAGGCAACGAGCATATGAGCACTGAACAGTCAACCATTGAGCAACTCGCGAACCAGGAATACAAGTACGGTTTTGTCACCGACATTGCCTCCGATACCGTTGCGAAAGGGCTCAACGAAGATGTCATACGGCTTATCTCGTCAAAGAAGGGTGAACCCGCATGGATGACCGAATGGCGATTGAAGGCGTTTCGCCACTGGCAAACCATGGAAGAGCCACGCTGGCCGAATGTGAAGTATCCGCCGATCGACTACCAGAACATCAGCTATTATTCAGCGCCGAAGTCAGCACCGAAGCTCAACAGTCTCAACGAGGTCGACCCGGAGCTGCGGAAGACGTACGAAAAACTCGGGATTTCGCTCGCCGAACAGGAACGGCTCTCCGGCGTCGCCGTGGACGCCGTGTTTGACAGCGTTTCGGTTGCGACGACCTTCAAGGACAAACTCAAGGAACTCGGAATTATCTTCGGCTCATTTTCCGAAGCGCTCCGGGAACACCCCGACCTCGTGCGGAAATACCTCGGGACGGTCGTCCCGCCGACGGATAATTTCTTCGCTGCCCTGAATGCCGCGGTGTTCAGTGACGGTTCATTCTGCTACATCCCGAAAGGGGTGCGCTGTCCGATGGAGCTCTCCACGTACTTCCGCATCAACGCGGCGGAGACCGGGCAGTTCGAGCGGACGTTGATCGTCGCAGAAGAGGGCGCCTATGTCAGCTATCTCGAGGGATGCACGGCGCCGATGCGCGATACGAACCAGTTGCATGCGGCCGTGGTCGAATTGATTGCGCTCGAGGACGCCCAGATCAAGTATTCGACGGTCCAGAACTGGTACCCGGGAGACAAGGAAGGCAAAGGGGGGATCTACAATTTCGTGACCAAGCGCGGGAAATGCGCCGGAGCGAACGCGCGGATCTCCTGGACGCAAGTGGAAACCGGCTCTGCGATCACGTGGAAGTACCCCGGCGTCATTCTGCAGGGCGACAACTCCATCGGGGAATTCTATTCCGTCGCGGTGACCAACAACCGACAGCAGGCCGACACGGGGACAAAGATGATCCACCTGGGGAAGAACACCCGGAGCACGATTGTCTCCAAGGGCATCTCGGCCGGTCACGGGAATAATTCCTATCGCGGGCTCGTCTCCGTGGGGAAAAGGGCCGAAAACGCCAGGAATTTCTCGCAGTGCGATTCGCTCCTGCTCGGCGACAAATGCGGCGCCCACACATTCCCCTACATCGATGTCCGGAACCCGTCGGCGCGTGTCGAACATGAGGCATCGACTTCGAAGATCGGGGAAGACCAGATTTTCTATTGCCGACAGCGCGGGCTCTCCGCGGAGGACGCCGTCAATATGATTGTCAACGGCTTCTGTAAGGAGGTTTTCAAGGAATTGCCGATGGAATTTGCCGTGGAGGCGCAAAAGTTGTTGGGCGTCAGTCTGGAAGGGAGCGTTGGATAACGTCGCGGACGTTTCCGTTGCCGTCAGTGTTGCACTGTCCATTCACAACATCAGAGAACCATACGGTATGTTGACTGTCAAAAACCTGCACGCCGGAATTACCGGCAACGAAATCCTTCGGGGCATCAATCTCGAAGTTCGCGCCGGAGAAGTGCACGCCATCATGGGTCCCAACGGCTCAGGCAAAAGTACGTTTGCCGGCGTTCTTGCCGGGCGCCCGGAATATGAAGTGACCGCGGGTGCCGTCGAATATCGTGGCAAGGATCTCCTTGCACTCACTCCCGAGGAGCGTGCCCGTGAAGGGCTGTTTCTCGCATTTCAATACCCCGTGGAAATTCCCGGGGTGAGCAACACCTATTTCCTCAAATCGGCCCTGAACGCGATCAAGAAACACCGGGGTGAGGAAGAGCTGGACGCGTTCGAATTCCTCCAGTTGATCAAGAGCCGGATGAAGATCGTGGCCATGGACCAGGATCTGTTGAACCGTCCGGTGAATGAAGGTTTCTCCGGAGGCGAGAAAAAACGGAATGAGATCTTCCAGATGGCCGTGCTCCAGCCGACTCTTGCCATCCTGGATGAGACCGATTCCGGGCTGGACATCGACGCATTGCGCATCGTCGCCGACGGGGTCAACAATCTCCGCTCGAAGGACAATGCGACGATCGTCGTCACCCATTATCAGCGTCTCCTGAATTACATCGTCCCGGATTTCGTCCACGTCCTGATTGATGGACGCATCGCGAAGTCGGGGGGGAAAGATCTGGCCCTGGCGCTCGAAGAGAAGGGATACGACTGGCTCAAGGAGGAAGTCGAAGGGGTGGAAAAATAACATGGCAACGCGCACCGAGACGGCAGTTTCCCTTCAGACGTATACCGAGGCGTTTGCAAAGCTGAGCGCCCAGGATGGTGGCGGGTCTTCCGCGCTCCATGCCTTGCGACAGCGCGCGTTTGCACTGTTCGCTGCATCCGGCTTTCCGACCACCAGGCAGGAAGAATGGCGATTCACGAACGTCGCCCCGATTGCCAGGACGCGGTTCACCGTCGACGCCGGGGCCCGGGTGGAGGTGAAGGAGACTGAATTCACGGGCTTTGCCCCCTCAGGCGATGAATCCTATGTGGTGACGTTCATTGATGGTGTCTGGTCGCCGTCCCGATCGCATATCGACGGTCTTCCGGCTGGGGTGAACGTATCGCCGCTGCTGGGAGCGACGGGAAACGGCAGCAAACAGTTCCTCGACCGGCTCGGCGCCTTGACGGACCTCGACAGCAATCCGTTCGCAGCCCTCAATACATCGCTCTTCACGGACGGCGTCCTGATCGCCGTCGGTGACCGCACGATTGTCGAACGTCCGATACACGTCGTCATGATTACGACGCAGGACGGAACGACAGCCCCGCGCGCTGTCTTTCCTCGCATCCTCGTGTTTGCCGGCAGGGAAAGTGAATGCTCTATCGCGGAAATCTATCAAGGCGATGCCTCCGGCCTCACGAACGCTGTCGCGGAGTTCTCCCTCGAGGAAGGATCGAAGGTCCATCACGATCGCATACAGATGGAATCCCTGCTTCACTATCACATCAACACGCTGACGGTTCGTCAGGCGCAGGGAAGCGTGTTTACGTCCAACGCGGTGACGTTCGGGGGAGCGCTTGTCCGCAACGGCCTTCACGTGACGCTCGCGGGATCGGGTGCCGAGTGCACGCTCAACGGACTCGCCATCGGAACGGGGACACAGCACATCGACAATCATACGTCCATCGACCATGCGGCCGAACGCTGCACGAGCCACGAATTGTACAAGACCATCCTTAATGATTCGGCCCACGGGGTCTTCAATGGCAAGATCTTCGTCCGTCCGGGAGCGCAAAAGACCGATGCCAAACAGACGAACAAGACCGTCCTGCTTTCAGATTCAGCACTCATGAACACCAAGCCGCAGCTCGAGATTTTCGCCGATGATGTGAAATGCACTCACGGGGCAACCGTGGGTCAACTGGACGACGAGCAGCTGTTTTACCTGCGCGCGAGAGGGATCGGCAAGGACGAGGCGCGCGACATGTTGACCCTCGCCTTTGCCAACGATGTTGTGACGCGGGTCCACGACCGCGCCGTCCGGGAACAATTAGATCATCTTCTGCGACAACGACTCGAAGGTGATCGGAGACTGGATCAACCATGATCGAAGCGACGTTCAATTCGGCCCCTCCAAAGACGGAAGGGCAGGCCCTTGTGGATCTGTGCCGTCACCACTTCCCGCTTCTTCGGCAGCGGGTTAACGGGAAACCGCTGGTGTACTTCGACAATGCGGCGACCAGCCAGAAGCCCCAGATCGTGATCGATACGATCTTGCGCTACTATATGGAAGAGAACTCCAATATTCACCGGGGGGTGCACTATCTGAGCGAAAAGGCGACCCAGGCGTACGAAGCGTCGCGGGCGAAAGTGAAGGAGTTTCTCAACGCGGCATCGACAAGGGAAATTGTGTTTGTGCGGGGGACGACGGAGGCAATCAACCTTGTGGCTGCAAGCTATGGGAAGCTCGCCATCGGCCGGGGCGACGAGGTCATCATCTCTGCCCTTGAGCACCATTCCAATATCGTTCCCTGGCAAATCGCCTGCGAAGAACGGGGAGCCGTGTTGCGGGTGATCCCGATGAACGACCGGGGGGAACTGATCCTCGAAGCATACGAACGCCTCCTGTCCCCGAAGACGAAGATCGTCGCCATCGTCCACGTCTCGAATGCACTCGGAACCATCAACCCGGTGAAGGAGATGGTCGCAAAGGCCCATGCACGGAAGATTCCGGTGTTGATCGACGGCGCGCAGGCTGTCCCCCATATGAAAGTCGACGTGCGGGACCTGGACGCGGATTTCTATGCCTTCTCGGGTTACAAGATGTTCGGTCCCACCGGGATCGGCGTCCTGTATGGCAAGGAGGAGTGGCTTGAACAGATGCCGCCGTATCAGGGGGGTGGTGACATGATCAAGTCGGTGACGTTCGAGAAGACGATCTACAACGATCTCCCGTACAAGTTCGAAGCCGGGACGCCGAGTATCGCCAGCGGCGTCGGGCTCGGTGCCGCCATCGACTACCTGCGCCAGATGGACCTCCGTGCGGTCGCAGCGTACGAAGCCGATCTTCTGGAGTATGCGACCAACCGGCTCGCAGGTGTTCCCCGCGTGAAGATCATCGGGACTGCGGCAGCGAAAGCCTCGGTGTTGTCGTTCACCATCGACGGAATTCACCCGCATGATATCGGGACCATCCTCGATCTTGAAGGCGTGGCGATCCGGACCGGGCATCACTGCGCGCAACCCGTGATGCTCCGCTATGGAATTCCTGCGACGGCACGGGCGTCGTTTGCGTTCTACAATACCAAAGATGAAGTCGATGTCTTCATCAAAGGGGTTGAGAAAGTCATCGAGGTGCTTGGCTGATGTCGGATCTCCGCGAATTGTACCAGGAAGTGATCCTTGATCACAATAAGAATCCGCGGAATTTCCGTACGATGGAATTGCCGACGGTCAGTGTCGAGGGGTATAACCCGCTGTGCGGCGACCATTATACCGTCTTCCTGAAAATGGAAGGGGAGACGATACTTGATGTCAGTTTCCAGGGGGCTGGCTGCGCGATCTCCAAAGCGTCGGCCTCGGTGATGAGCCAGACGCTGAAAGGGAAGACCCGGAGGGAAGCGGAAGCCCTCTTCGAGGAATTCCGTCAACTCGTCACGGGGCAGCACAGGGACAATGGGGCCGCTGATCGGATGGGGCGCATGGCCGCGTTCGCGGGCGTGAGCGAGTTTCCCGCCCGCATAAAATGTGCGAGTCTCGCCTGGCACACGCTGAAAGCCGCCCTCGATGGGCACGCCGCAAAAGTGACAACGGAGTAGACACCATGGCAGAAGAGAACACTCATACCGAACCCCACAAGGTCAACGGCGAGCAACGCGAAGGGATGACCGGGATCGAGCAGAAGGTCATCGAAAACAATGTGATCAATGCGCTCCATGCGTGCTACGATCCGGAAATCCCGGTGAACATTTACGATCTCGGATTGATCTACGACGTCGCCGTCAACGAGAGCGGCGAAGTCACGATCACCATGACACTAACCTCGCCGCACTGCCCTGCAGCCCAGTCGTTGCCCGGCGAAGTCCAGCAACGCGCGGGCACGATCCCCGGAGTCACGTCCGTGAAGGTGAACGTGACGTGGACGCCGCCGTGGAACATGAGCATGATGAGCGATGTTGCAAAATTGGAATTAGGGTACATGTAGACGAATGAACAACGAGGGGCACTATGAGTGAAATCCTTGCAGCAGGACCCGCGACACGGAGCGAAATCCAGCTCACTGCCAAGGCCGCAGCACAAGTCGGGAAAGTCAAAGCAGAAAACGCCATTCCCGAAAACCACGCATTGCGGATCGGCGTCAAAGGTGGTGGCTGTTCCGGACTTTCGTATGTGCTGGGATTTGACGAAAAACCCGGTGAGAAAGACGTGGTGATGACGACCGAAGGCGTCACCATCTTCATCGATCCGAAGAGCCTGTTCTATCTCTCGGGAACAATCCTGGATTTCAGCGACGGACTCAACGGGAAGGGATTCGTCTTCAACAATCCGCAGGCGTCACGAACGTGCGGATGCGGTCAGTCGTTCGGCGTCTGAACCCTGTTGTCGCCCGGTTCCGCCGTCGCTCTTGAAGTCTGTTCATTGACAGAAAGATCATTTCTCACTTCCACAACAACTCAAGGAGCAGTTTCGCATGGCATACGAATGGAAGTTCAATCCCCGTCCCTATTCTGATGAAGAAGCCAAGAAACTCCTGGCGCCTGTCGTCGATGCTGAGACCACGGATTGGCACTACAACACGCATCACAAAGGGTACGTGACCGCGCTGAACAATATCGAGAAGGCCCTGGAGTCTGCCGACCGCGCCGGTGCGAACGGCAATTACAGCGCGATTGGAGAACTGAAGCGCCGGACGACCTGGAATCATGCAGGGACGCTCCTGCACGATGTTTACTGGGAGGTTCTTGGAGGAGACGGGAATCCCGCCAAAGGCCCGGAGGTCAAGGCCGCGATCGAAAAGGAGTTCGGCTCGATCGATGCCTGGAAGGCCGATTTCAAAGCCACCGCGATTTCTGCAAAGCTCAGCGGTTGGGGAGTCCTGACGTTCGACATGCTCTATAGCCGACGTCTCCTGAACGTGCTTGTCGATGAACATCACTACGGTGCCATCTGGGGCGGCATCCCCTTGATCCCCGTCGATGTGTTCGAACATGCGTATTATCACAAGGACGGTCCAAAGCGAGCCGCGTATATCGACAACTTTATCGCGAATCTCCACTGGGGGCGGATCAACGACAGGTTCAAGAAATACGCGAAGTAAGGTGTCCGCTTTTCCGGCCGGCAATGTGAAGAGTTCCAAGCTCTTCTTCACGATGCCGGCTTTCGCATTTCCGCGAGGTGCGCACGAACCGATCATGCGGACGACCATTGAGATCCCTGCGGACGATCACGCGGACTTCGATGCTCTCGTGAGAAACCTGCAGTCCGTTCTCTCGGATGCAGAAGTCCGCCTTTCGCCCGAATGTTCCGGCATCGCGATCCCCTCTACCATTATCCGGTCGGCGTCCCGGAAGGACACCTCCCGCCCTTCGGGGGTTGGGGGACAGGGTTTCTGATCGTCCAGAAAGACTGATGCGCCCCGTCGCCGTTCTGTTGATGTTTTCCCCGGGATTGCGTATGTTTTCATTCATAAGGCATCATTTGAATGAAGACCGTGAACGCAAGAAAACTCCGGAGGAGGAATGAACAAGAAAACCCGCGTGGTTCGAAAGAAGCACAAGAAGGCCGTTGAGCGTGCGAAGGCGAAGCGGAGAGCCGAAGTAGCGAAGAAAAAGATGTAGGCGACGGAAGGGTGACCGATGAGTTACCTTTTCTTTTTCGGGATCGAACCATTCACGCCGGAAATCCCATGCGCTTCGTGTTCGGGGGGACGGTGTTTGACTTTTCCGAGCGGACGTTCATCATGGGAATCGTGAACGTCACTCCCGACTCGTTTGCCGACGGGGGCAAATACCTTGACTCCGGCGCGGCCGTGGATCATGCGTTGCAGATGATCGACGAGGGCGCCGACATGATCGACGTCGGTGGGGAGTCCACCCGGCCGCGCGGTTCTGTTTATGGTGACGGGGCAACCGCCGTTTCCGTCGACGAAGAACTCCGGCGCGTCATCCCGGTGATCGAGGGGCTGGCAAAACGCACGACTGTTCCAGTGTCGGTCGACACCTGGAAAAGCGCTGTCGCTGCACGGGCGCTCGATGCGGGAGCGGTGGTCGTCAACGACATCAGCGGATTTTCGTTCGATGGCGCGATGGCGGACACCGTGCGCGCAAAGAACGCCTCCGCCATTCTTATGCATACTCCCGCTCCGCCCTGGTCCATGCCCGCGCATGTCGCGTACGGCGATGTCGTCGGCGATGTCACCGACGCCCTCCAGGCGTCGCTGCGGAAAGGGGAGCAGGCGGGGATCGCCCAGATGTGCGTCGATCCGGGACTCGGGTTCGGCAAGTCGATCACGGAAAATTATACCCTCATCGCGAATCTGCATCGTCTCAGAGTCCTCCAGTGTCCCGTCGTTGTGGGGATTTCACGCAAATCGTTTATCGGGAAGGTGCAGGATCTTCCCGTTGAATCGCGACTGGAGGGATCTCTCGCGGCGATGACGGCGGCCATTCTTCACGGGGCGAACATTGTCCGCGTACATGACGTGAAGGAATCGCGACGGGCGGCGGCGGTCGCCGACGCGCTCGTGCGCTCATCGTAATACCCTTTCACCGAGAGGGACGAAATCGATGGAGCTGTTCAAAATCGGTTTCATCAACGTCGGCGTGTCCGATATCCTGGACATCGCCCTGGTGTCGTTCATTTTCTACCGTCTTTACCTCGCCATGCGAGGGACGGTGGCAATTCAGATTTTCGCCGGTCTGGTCTTTGTCGTGACGGCCTCGTTTGTCGCACAGTCGCTCCACTTCAAAGCGATGACCTGGATCCTGAAGACGCTGACCGACATTTGGGTCCTCGCCTTCATCATTCTCTTTCAACCCGAATTGCGGCGCATTCTCGTCCTGATCAGCCGGAGTCCCTTCGTGCGGCTTTTCGTGAAATTGAATGTCGATGAATCGATCGACGAGGTCGTCGGAGCGGTGACGGAGCTGTCGAAGAAGAAATTCGGGGCTTTGATCATCTTTGTCCGTGCGACCGGTATCCGGATGCACGCCGAAACAGGGACACGGATGGAAGCCATCGTCAGCCGGACGCTGCTGCTTTCGATCTTCAATCCCCGCGCTCCCCTGCATGACGGAGCGGTGATCATCAAGGACCGGCAGATCGAGGCGGCGCGGTGCACGCTCCCGCTCTCGAGTATCACGGCATGGGAGGGACAGCTCCTCGGCACCCGGCATCGCGCGGGGCTGGGAATCTCTGAACAAGCCGACGTCGTCGTCGTCATTGTCTCGGAGGAGACCGGGACAGTGTCGATCGCGGAAAACGGCACGTTGTATCGTGGTCTGACACCCGCCGTGCTCCGTCGGGAGCTGAAGGATCGGCTGAATCTGGATTCCGAACGGTCGGGTTCGACCATTTGGAAAATGCTCCGCGGCAACCGGCAATAATCAGTCCTGCGTACTTCCACCAACACGAAGACCTGCGCCCTTGAAGCGATTCGAAGTAGAACGCGAAGAAATGATCGCCCTCATCCGCGATCGCGGAATCATCGACGAGCGGGTGTTGCATGCCTTCAGGGTTGTGGAACGGCATCTCTTTGTCCCGGAGCCGTTCACGAACCGTTCATACGAAGACAATGCGTTGCCGATTGGAAAGGGTCAGACGATCTCCCAACCCTATACCGTGGCGTGCATGACCCAGGCGCTGGAGGTCCACCGGGGCGACAAGATCCTCGAAATCGGAACGGGCTCGGGATATCAGTCCGCGATTCTCGTCGCGCTGGGAGCGCATGTCTTCAGCATCGAACGCGACGGCGACCTGCTTGCGGCCGCGCGACGGATCCTGGAGCGACTTGACTATCGGGTCGCATCGAAGGCGGGGGACGGGTCCGTGGGGTGGGAGGAATTCGCGCCGTACAACGGCATCATCGTCACTGCAGGCGCCCCCGACGCGCCGAAATCGCTTCTCGCACAACTTGTCGACGGGGGGCGGCTCATTGTTCCCGTGGGGAGCCGCGAGGTCCAGTCGCTCGCCATTATTACCCGCATTGGTGACCATTTCGACAGACGTCAGATCGACAGCTTCAAGTTTGTCCCGCTGGTAGGCAAGAACGGATGGCAGGAAGTCACGTAACGCCCCACGACGAACGCGTACGAAGGCTCCGGGAAGGATTGGTCGCCGGGAGGCAGATCGTCGCGATCGTCGGCCCCACCGCATCCGGAAAAAGCGCGGTAGGACTCTCCCTCGCCCGGTTGCTGGGCGGCGAGATCGTTTCCGCTGACTCTCGACAGGTGTATCGGCATCTTGACATCGGGACCGCCAAACCGACCACTGCGGAACGGGCGGAGGTGCGCCACCATTTCATCGACGTTGTCGATCCCGACCAGGAGTTCAACGCCGGAATGTTCGGCGAGCAGGGAAGGGGAGCGATCGAAGCCATTTTCCAGCGGGGGAATGTCCCGATGGTTGTGGGAGGATCGGGCCTGTACGTTCGGTCGCTGATCGATGGGTTGTTCGACGGGCCGGGCGCGGACACCGGCTTTCGTGAAGTAATGGAGGAACGTGTAAAGCGCGGTGAGCTCCCGCTGCTGGTCGAGGAACTTCTCGCGATCGACCCTGTTGCAGCACGGACGATCGACCCGACAAAACCGCGAAGGGTGATCCGTGCCCTCGAGGTCTTTCATTCCACGGGCCGCCCGCTCTCATCCGTCAAGCAGGAACGCAAACCGGCGATTCCCTTTGAGGCGAAGCAGGTCGGCCTTTTGCATGAACGGGAAGAGTTGTACCGTCGCATCAATACAAGAGTGGAAGCGATGCTGGAGGCGGGGCTGGTCGACGAAGTGGTGGGTCTGCAGCGCCGCGGATATTCCCGTCATCTCAACGCACTCAATACCGTCGGCTACGCTGAAGTGTTCTCCCGCCTCGCGGGGGAGATCACCGATGACGAAATGCGCCGGCTGATCCAGCGAAATTCCCGGCGCTATGCGAAACGACAGATGACATGGTTTTCCGCGGACAAACGGATCTCATGGTTCCCGGCGTCTTCCGATCGGCTTATGGCGTTGGTCCTTGAGCATTTCGGGATGGAGCCGCTGCATTCATCAGCCGCTCGTCATAGTACGTAAAAACTCCAAACGCACGCGCCGCCTCTCCCTGGGCGTGAACTGTCCCGACTTCGTCCACACCGTACCCATCCTCGCCGCCGCGGGGATTCCATCCGTTCCGAATTCCGTTGTCGCTCCGCCGGTGCAACAGGACCACTGCGGTCGAATGCGCATTCGTCCAGACATGCGTCAGCATGCGTTCGACTTTCCCCGGAACATCTGCCAGCTCCTTCGGTGCAATGGCATAGGCATCCAGGAGGAAATTGACGAATGCCCCGTTCCCATCCATGTGCAGCTGGTAAAAGTCTACCGGGTCCACCCATCCTGTCCGGGGGTCGAGGACGTACCGGGCCGTGGCAACGGCGACATCGCGGAAATGGCTCTCGCCGGTCATGCGATAGAGCGCCGCAGCGACCGAGCAATAACCCGCGCCTCTCCACGGCAGCTGGTTGCCGAACGCCGCCCTTCCTCCCTTTCCGACCCAGACGCCCTTCCCCCGATACCATGTCGCCTCGATCCCCGGCGTTTTTCCGTCACCGTTCCATGCAAGAAGGGCATCTCGTCGATACGTTGGTTCACCCGTGGCAGCATACAGGCCGCATGCGACGGTGACCATTTGATTCATGTTGCTGTTTGTGAACGTCTCTTCGCCTCCGGTTTTGTCCGGCGGCCAGTTGTACCAGGTCCAGAAGCCCTCTTTGTCGGAGAACCGTCCCTCTGCCCGTGCTTCGTCGTAACGCTGCCGGGCATCCAGCACGAGCGCCATGTTGGTCTTGCCCGTGACCTCCCACCATTTGAGTTCAGCGAGACAAACCCATGCACGGTCGTCAACCCACGTCCCGGTGCACATCCTCCGGAGATCGTGCTCGATGAGATGAAACCGATAGAGGGCCGAATCATGCGTGGCGGCGAAAAGATAGGCGTCGCCGATTGCACCGTACGCCCCTTCCCAGCAGGGAGTATAAACGGTATGGAACAGGGAAGTCACCGCCAGTGCCCGATCACGCCAGCTTTTCACGTCCGGGGCGTTGACAACTGCAGCGGCGGGTTGTTTCTGTCGCGCTGTCGTGGATGTATCCTGATCGTTGCGCGTGATGATCACCACCAGCGTGATGGCCGCAAGTCCAGCGGCGAAGAGCAGACGGTAGAGATTGCGCCGGGGCTTCCGGCGAGGCCGATCAGTATGTTTTGCGTTCCGGTGTCGGGATTTTGTCATGGGGGAGGCGGGTTTTTTGGCGCGGCAAATTGGGTCGCTGGTCGAAATCTGGCAAGGACGCGCTTCGAAAGCAAGACCTGCGGGGGTTTTCCCGGGGACCAACCGGGCGGTCGAATCGCCGCGCAGGGAACCGGGGATTTGTTGTACGTGTTCTTTATAGTGACAAATCAATGAATCGAAGAATCTCTCAGTAAGGTATTCCTTATGCGTTATGACCCGGTTATGATTCAGCCGTTTCGAGACGATCTGACACGACTCGGTTTCACAGAACTGCGGACACCGGAAGCAGTCGATGCTGCCGTCGATGAGAAGGAAGGGACGAACCTCGTGGTCATCAACTCCGTGTGTGGATGCGCGGCGGGAAAGGCACGGCCGGGCATTGGGCTCGCGCTGCGTCGGTCGAAGGTCCGACCCGATCGGCTGACGACGGTCTTCGCCGGCGGGGATGTCGAAGCCACGGCACATCTCCGGGAACGGTTGGGGAGCATCCCTCCATCGTCACCCTCGATGGCGCTCTACAAGGATGGTGCGCTTGTACATTTTATCCCGCGATATCAATTGGAGAGCCGGACGGCCGAAGAAATCGCCGCCCATCTGGAAGGAGTCTTCGGAGAATTCTGCGCTCCCAAAATCACTGTCTGAGGATACGACCGGCGGTGGGCTTGGCAAGCGTTCCTGCAATGGCGCAGACCCGGAATGTTCCGGGTCTGCTTTTTTTTGTCACGGGGAAACGCAGGTAAACGATGAAACTTATCGGCATTGATCTCGGAGGAACAAATCTCCGGGTCGGGCTGCTGGACGGCGAAGCGATTTCGACAGTCATTGCCGAACCGATCAACGCTGCAGCATCGGAAAATGAAATCTTCGACCGGATTTATTCCATCACCGACAGGGTGGTAACAAAAGACGTGACGGCAATAGGGATCGGCGTCCCAAGCATCGTGGACGTCGAACGGGGTATGGTGTACAACGTACAGAATATTCCTTCCTGGAAGGCCGTTCCTTTGCGTGAGAGAATGGAAGGCCGGTACAATGTTCCCGTTCTGGTGAACAATGATGCGAACTGTTTCGTCGCAGCTGAGCGACGGTTCGGCCAGGGGAAGCATTTTCGGAACGTGGTCGGGTTGATTCTGGGAACAGGTGTTGGGGCGGGACTCGTCTTGAACGGGAGCCTGTACGCGGGCTCACACTTCGGCGCCGGGGAATTCGGAATGATTCCCTACAACGGGCGGATCCTCGAGGCGTTCAGCGGGGGTCAGTTCTTTTTGCGGAAGTTTCATGTCCGAGGGGAGGAACTCGCCCGGTGGGCAAAATCGGGAGACCCCATGGCGCTTTCAGCATTCAGGGAATTCGGCGAACACGTTGGGCACGCCTTGACCGTCATCCTGCTTGCGCTGGATCCGGAGATCGTGATCCTCGGAGGATCGGTCAGCAAATCGTTCGGGTTGTTCGAACGATCCATGCGATCGGTCCTTCAGCGATTCCCGCATCCCGGGACGATCGAAAAACTTCTGATCGTCCCGTCGACATTGGATCATGCGGGAATTCTCGGTGCGGCGGCGTTGTATTACGAAAGTCCTCCGGCCCGATTGCAGTTTCCACGCCCGCGCGATTGACGGGTCGGTCACATGTTTGCGATGATCGCCTTGCCAAACTCCGAGCACTTGATCTCTTTGGCTCCCTCCATCAGGCGGGCAAAATCATACGTCACCGTCCGGTTGAGAATCGTCTTCTCCAGGGCCCTTAGAATCAGGTCCGCCGCTTCTTTCCACCCCAGGTAGCGGAACATCATCTCGCCTGAGAGAATCACGGATCCGGGATTCACCTTGTCCAGGTTGGCGTATTTGGGCGCCGTGCCGTGCGTGGCTTCGAAGACCGCGTGCCCGGTCATATAGTTGATGTTGCCTCCGGGGGCGATCCCGATTCCTCCCACTTGTGCAGCGAGGGCATCGGAGATGTAATCGCCGTTGAGGTTCAACGTGGCGATGACGTCATATTCCCCAGGCCGCGTGAGGATTTGCTGAAGGAAAGCGTCGGCGATCACATCCTTGATGAGGAGGGTGCCCGGCGGCGGATTGCCATTGCATTCCTCCCACGATACGACCTTCCCGGCATATTCACGTTTCGCGAGTTCATAACCCCAGTCGCGGAATCCGCCCTCGGTAAATTTCATGATGTTCCCTTTATGCACGAGCGTCACGCTCTTCCGCTTCTGGTTCAGAGCGTACTCGATCGCTGCCCGGACCAGGCGTTCCGTCCCTTCCTTCGAGACGGGTTTGATCCCGATGCTCGACGATTCCGGAAAGCGGATTTTCGTGACGCCCATTTCTTTCTGCAGCCACTTGACGATCTTTTCGGCATCGGGGGTTCCCGCCTTCCATTCGATTCCGGCATAGATGTCTTCGGTATTCTCCCGGAAGATGATCATGTCAATCAGCTCCGGTCGTTTTACGGGGGAGGGAACACCTTTGAAGTATTGGATCGGCCGCAAGCATACGTAGAGATCGAGGATCTGCCGGAGGGCGACATTGATGGAACGAATTCCCCCGCCAACGGGCGTGGTCAGCGGTCCCTTAATCGCCACCATATAGTCCTTGATCGCGTTGATGGTATCGTCATGCAGCCAGGTATTTGCGCCGTACACCACATTCGCTTTTTCCCCCGCAAACACTTCGAACCACACGATCGACCGTTTGCCGCCATAGGCTTTTTTCACGGCGGCGTCGAAGACGATCTGCGATGCACGCCAGATGTCCGGCCCCGTCCCGTCACCTTCGATGAAAGGGATGACCGGGTTGTCCGGTACTTGAAGGACGCCGTTCTTGATGGTGATGTGATCACCTTTGGCCGGCGGAGTGAGCTTCGCGTACGACGTCATTGTTTTCTCCAGCAGTTTGTCAGTTGTCAATTTCTTATGGCCCACAGTCTGGCCGGGCCGACTCGAATTCTAAATTGTGCGATCAACTTCAGCATCCATTCCTACAAGCCCCCTTGGCCCTTCTCTTCGTTAATCTTCTCCCTGAGCCGCGTCCCGAGTTCCGTCATAACGCCGTAGGGGTACTCTTTCAGGCGCAGGACGAATTGAATATCGTCGTCGGCGTACCGCGGGGTCACGTGAACGTGAAAGTGGAAGACCGACTGTCCCGCGACGCGACCGTTGTTGGAAAACACGTTAAACCCTTCCAGGGAAAGGGTTCTGACGAGTGCCCGTGCTACGATTTGTGTTGTTTGCATCACATCGTGGAGGAACTCCTGGGGCAGGGCCAAGAAATCGATACAATGGACTTTCGGAATGATCAATGCGTGGCCGTGGTGAATGGGGCGAATGTCGAGCAGGGCGATCGTCCGGTCATCTTCGAACAGTATTTCTGCCGGCGCTTCCTTCCGAATGATTTTACAGAACACACAGCGATCAGTACCGTCATCGTGAGTATGCTGCACCATGGAACTCGAATAAGATGAAATGTTCAACACAACTCCTGAGTAGGTGAACCTATCAAAAAGGCGTCCGAAAGTCAATGAATAGTTGACCGGAACGGTTGATTTTTGCTCTCCTTTTGGATACATTATTGTCCTACGCGTGTCGTCCCCATTATTTCTATTCTTTGGAGTAATCATGAATCGTCTAACCCTCCTGGCGATCTTGGCCGTCACGGTGGTCTTCTTCGCGACCACCGGTTTCCAATGCGGCTCGGCCGAAACCACTAGTGCGAAGCTCTACATGCAGCAAAAGCAGTGGGAGAAAGCCGAACAGAGCCTGCTCAAGGAAGTCGGCAAGAACGATAAGGATGAAGAGGCATGGTACCTTCTGGGAAGTGTCCGCCTTGAACTCAAGAACTACAAGGGGATGAATGAAGCATATACCCATGCGCTGCAGATCTCGGACGCCCACAAGGCGGAAATCTACAGAAACCGCCTCGCGACCTGGGGTTCAATGTTCAACGAAGGAGTGAGGCTGTACAACGCCGGGATCGAAGACTCTTCGAAGTATGCCGCCGCGCTCGACGCGTTTCGAACGGCAATCGATATGGAGCCCGACAGCGCCAATACTTACTACGTGGCAGGTCTCTGCTCGTATGCGAAAAAGGACTTCAACGGCGCAATCACGATGCTGAATGATTGCTTAACACGGAACCCAAAATCCGCCGAAGCTGCCAGGCTGCTGGGCAATGTCCACTACCAGATTGCCGCAGACTATGCGAGGGTCCATGACACGACCGCCGTGCAGGCCGAATATCAAAAGGCGATTGCCCCGTTTGAAAAGGCCTATGAATCGGAGCCGGACAGTACCATCAATATTACCAACCTGATCGATGTGTACGATCGGACGAAGAACTCCGATAAGGCGCTTGCCATTACGGACGGGGCTGTTGCTAAGAACCCGAACAACAAGTTCTTCCGCTACGCGTATGGAGTGTTCCTCCTTAAGCAGGATAAATTCCCGCAGAGCATCGAGCAATTCGGGAAGGCCATGGAAATCGACCCCGATTATGCAGACGCAAGGTACAATCTCGGCGTCGCGTACTTGAATTGGGGCGTCGCGTTAAGGAAGGCGGCGACAGAGCAGGCCGAAGTGGATCAGAAGAAGGCGGGAAAGGGGAAGGAAGTCAAGACGGATGTCAGCTTCCTTGAGAAATTTAAGCTCGCGCTGCCGTATCTCGAAAAGAGCTCAGAGGTGCGGCCGGACGACGCGGCACTCTGGCAGCAACTGGGCCGCCTGTATGCAATCCTGAACCAGCCGGATAAGTCGAAAGCGGCGTTCGAAAAAGCCGATAAGCTTGTGAAGGGACGATAAGATCTCTGATTTCACACTGCCCCGTCGTCACCGGCGGGGCTTTTTTTTTCGAGGAGGTGCCATGAGCGATCAACCGGTTCAGGGTCAGCAGATTAATATTGAACTCGGAGAGAAGGAAGCAGAGGGAATCTACAGTAACCTCGCGATCATCACCCATTCACCCGCGGAATTTATCATCGATTTCACCCGCGTACTTCCCGGAGTCCCCAAGGCGAAGGTCCATGCGCGGATCATCATGACGGCGCAGCACGCGAAACTTCTCCACAGGGCGCTGGAAGACAACATTGCGAAATTCGAATTGAAGTTCGGCGAGATCAAGATCCATGGTCAGGATCCGGTGGGCGGGTACGGGTTCCAGCCGCTCGGATCCGACGAGAAAGTTCATTAGCCTGTCATTCCCCTGCCGGGTGTCTCCAGGACGCGTTGCGGATGAAAGCCATTCATCCGCGCACGGCTGTTGACGCCCGCTTGTTCACCGCACACCAGACATCGGTAACCTTCCTGCCGTCAAGTGCTTCTCCCTGCCCGACATTTGCAGAACATTCAATGCCCATCCCTCTTCAGCCGCACTTCGGATGGACGTTGGAATTCTCCTGAAGCTATAAGAACGCGTCTCCCATAGCCTTACGGTCGCCCTGTGACCCGACTCACAAGGGCACCGCCGTGGCACCGGCTTTGAACCTCACAACGATGAGATTCTGAAGCACCATCAAGGTTTGCCACGAATGCCGGGGGAACAATGAGTTTGAGATCTGCGATTGCGGGCCCACGCCGGCCACGGAAACTGATCGGTACAGTGTCCGTCGCCGTCCTTGCGTTGAGCGCGCTGAACTGTTTCAAAGATCCGCTCACACCGGTTCCGCCGTCGTGGGATGTGAATCTCACCTTCCCGGTGGCGGTGAAGGACGTGAGCATGAGCGATCTGATTGAAAAGGATTCATCGACGGTGACGTCGGATGCCTCACACCGCATTGTCTTTTCATCGGTCGTGAAAGCCACGCCGGTTTCCATCGGCGACCAGCTCTCGTTCATGCCTTCTGCTGCGAAAGCGTTCATCCAACTCGGCTCGTTTGCGGTAACACTGAACCCGATCACAGAGAGTGTCAGCCCCCAATCGATTACGCCCGGTTCGAATACTCCTGTGCCCGCCGGGACCCTTTCATTCCCTTCGATCCAATCGGCCACAGGCCTTTCGGGCGGCGTGACGTTTAAGTCGGGGACAATCGGTCTGACGTTGAAGAACAATATGCCGATCGTGATCACCCCTGTGCAACCCATCCTTCTTCTGGACGGGCAGGGGGCGACGATCGCCCGGTTCGATTTCGGCGGTCAGGCCATCACCCCGGCGCATTCCCTTACCAGCTACTCTGATCTGACCGGCGCGAAATTCGGCGGGAATGTTTCTGTCTCGGGCCTTTCCTTCAGCACGCCGGGCTCGCAGCCGTGGGTGACATTTCCTGACGATTCGATGCTCGTGGCAACCATCAATTTCAACAACGCGATGGCATCGGCCGCCGAACTCGCCTCGGTGCCCGCGCAACGGCTCATCGACAACGACCGCACCAGCGTTCAGCTTGATGACTCAACCATGGTCGAAGTCATCGGCATGAAAAGCGGTCTCCTGCGTTTCACGTTCCAGAACCACATCGGCGTAGGGGTGCAATTCAAGTTCCGTCTCGAAAACCTCTTCAAGCAGATGGGCGGGTTGCAGAAGCAATATGAGGATAGTCTCTATCTTGGGGCAAAGGAATCGGGCGTGTATTCCATGGACCTCACGAATTGTGAATTCCAGGCCGCCCCCGGTCAACTCTTGAACACGCTCGAGTTGACGAGCAGCGTGGTCATTCCGACCGCCGTCAATCAGGCCGTTGCGATCCACGATACGGACAGAGTTGATATCGCCATGAATCCCGCCACGCCGATCGTCGTCGACACGGTCAGCGGCGCCCTGAAACCCACATGGGTGAGCATCAACACGGCGGTCGGGATCAGCAAGGGAACGTTCCCGTCGAAATTCAAGGGCCAGTTCGTCATCCCGTCAGCCTCGCTCTCCTTTCATGCTGTATCGGGAGTCGGGTACCCCGCCGATCTGTACCTGAACCTTTCGGCGACAAGGCCGGACGGTCAGATTGCATCGCTGGCAATCCCCGCGTCGCAGCGCCGCGTCCTCCCGGGAGGGACGACGATCACGTTTGATCAGGCCTCGGTGGGAACGTTTCTGAGTCAGTTCTCCAGTGGTCTTCCCGATTCTCTCCACATCACCGGGAAGGTGCTCGTGAATCCGCCGGATTGTTACACGACCGATCCTCTGAAAGCGGGCGGGCTTTCCAGCGCCTGCGTCTTCGGGGGGACGGTCTCCCTCTCCATCCCGCTGACCATCGGTATCACACAAGCGACGTACCGTGATACGGTGGCATTCGGCCTCGCGGAGGACGGGAGCAACAAGAAGCCGGGAGAAGATCAACTGAAAAATGTAAACACTGCCAAGCTTCATGTGGAGCTGCAAAATGGACTTCCGGCTGACGTGAAAATCCGCGTTCACATCCTTGACGCCCTGCATCACGAGATCCTTACGATCCCGCAGGCAGGTGGGTTCCTGAGCGTCGGCGCCGCGGGAGTGGATGCCCAAGGGTACTCCACCACACCGGGGGGCTCGACCATTGAAATCGCTTTGAATCACGCCGAAGCGCTGCAGTACAGCCCGGCAACGTACGTCGATTATGAAGTGAGCATGGCATCGGCGCAGGGAGGATCAACGGTGACCTTCCGCACGAGCGATGCGATCCATGTCCGCGTGTGGACAGAATGTTCCATGGGGGTAAACAAGTAATGGGGACCAGGATCTCGGCAGGCTTTCTCGTCACGTTCCTCTTCACGGCAGGCTTCAATGCCACGGCCGGCGAACGAACAAGCATCCAGGGATTGGGTATGGGCCACGTCTACGTTGCGATGGCCCGCGGACTGGATGCCGCACTCCTCAATCCGGCCGGCCTGGACGGAGACAGCACGACGTTCACGTTCGCGCTTCTCCCGATCGGCGTCCATGTCGGGAGCGATTTCTTCACCTACGACCTCTACACCTCGTATTTCACCGGTATCGATTCAGGCAATACGCGGGTCGCACGGACGCTTTCGGACGCTGACAAGCAGCATATCCTGAGCGCATTCCCGAATGGGATCGGAACGATCGGCCTCGATCTCGAAGCCCGACCGGTCGGGATTGCGATTCATACCGGTCTCGGGAGCCTTGCGTTCACGATGACCGAAAACGCCTCCGCAGCGGCGCATATTCCAAACGAATATCTCCGGTTTCTCTTTTATGGAAACACCCCGGGATCGGTGTACGACTTCCATGAATCGTCCATCAGTGCGTGGTGGATACGACAATATGGAATCACGCTGGCGACATCCTTCAACCATGTGTTCGGGCTGCCCATTCTCTCTGCCGGGATGACGGTGAAGGTCGTCCATGGGTTGGGATACGCCGAGTTGACGCGGTTCAATTCGCGTCTGGTCACCAGCACTGACGGGATTCTGCACGGGACGGTCGACATGCACAGCCGGACGGCCGGCATCGATCCGCTGACCGGTGGGTCGGGCGGGTTCACTCCCTTCCCGGCACCTGCCGGATCGGGCATCGGTGTCGACATCGGCTTTGCGACGGAATTGAACAACGCTCTCCGGCTCGGGATCAGCGTGACCGACATCGGGTCGATCTCGTGGACGCGCAATGTGCGCACGGCACAGGCAGAGAGCTCATTCGTTGTCGATAACCCCCTCGATGCGGGGCAGCGCGACGGGGTTGAGAAGGCTTTGCAGGGGACATCAACGCCAGGGGCTCCCTTCTCAACCCCGTTGCCAACGACGATCCGCATCGGAGGAGCGATGAGGCTTACAGAACTCCCTGTCATTCGGAGTTTCGTCTTCGGGGAGATGACCGTCGGGTGTGACTTCACGCAAGTGCTTCAGGATGCGCCGGGGATTCCTGCCGGGACTCGATTTTCCCTCGGGATGGAGTGGAGCCCGTGGAAATTCATCCCCATCCGCACCGGCTATTCGTGGGGCGGACCCGACCACACCAATTTCGCGCTCGGTCTTGGACTGCATTTTGGCCTCTTCGAACTGGATCTTGCGTCCGAGGATCTCGGGTGGCTCTTCTCCCCGAAGACCGTCTCGTACGGAGCGGCATCGGTGGGGATGAAATTCCGGTTCTGACCTATCCCGCTTTCTGCCGGCACAATCGCCCCCGTCGACAACGGCGGGGGCGATTGCGTTTTTCCTTCCGGATCGTTCTTGATTGGCACGCTTGAACTCGTTTTATTCTGGTGGGCGTCCGGCGGGAAATGAATCATTCAGCCACACAGCAGAGATCGTATGGCGCTGCGATTTGTCGTTGATCAGAACACCCCTCGCATCGTTGAAGCCTTCTCGACGCTTGGCGAAGTGACGGCAATCGACACGTCCGCATTTTCGCGCGAGAATGTCAGGGAGGCCGACGCCATCTTTGTGCGTTCGGAGGTCAAAGTCGGTGCCTCGTTGCTGGAGGGGACCCGCGTCCGCTTCGTCGGGACAACGACCATCGGCACGGATCATCTGGACGAGGCCTGGCTGCGAGAGCAGGGGATCGCGTATGCAAACGCCCCCGGCTGCAACGCGAATTCCGTATGCGAATATGTCCTGGCGGGGTTGCTCGTCCTTGCAGGACGAAAGGGAATTCGCCTGAAAGGATCGACTCTCGGCATCGTCGGAGTCGGCAATGTCGGGAGTCGGGTTCGGAAGATGGCGGCGACTCTCGGGATGACGGTGATCCTGAACGATCCGCCGCTGGAACGGGCGACGGGCGATCCGGTGTATCGGCCTCTTGCCGAGGTGCTGGAGGCTGATTTTATCACACTGCATGTTCCGTTGACTCGCAGTGGGAACGACGCGACGATGCATCTGTTCGATGAACAGCGCATCGGAGCGATGCGGAAACCGGCCGTTCTCATCAATACATCGCGCGGTGCGGTCGTCGACAATGCGGCATTGCGGCAGGCGTTGAAGGACAAGCGGATCGGCGGGGCAATCCTCGACGTGTGGGAACCTGAACCCGCACTCGATTGCGGACTCCTCGAGCGTGTGGAGATCGGGACGCCGCACATCGCGGGCTATTCGCTGGACGGCAAGACGAATGCTGTCAGCATGGTGTATGGCGCGTACTGCTCGACTATCAAACGTGAACCGCGGTGGAATCTTGATGCCGATCAGCTCCCCCGGCCGGACACGCGGGAAATTGCCCTGCCTCCGGACTGGCAAGGCACCGACGGCGAACTGGACGTTCTGATCCGCAAGTGTTACAGCGTCCTTGCAGACGATCAGGCGTTGCGGGACGTGTGTTTATCGCGAACGGAAGACCGGGGAAGGCAATTCCAGAATTTGAGGACAGGGTACCGGATCCGGAGGGAATTCCGGGCGACAACGATCCGGGGTGCGACCGGAAACAGTGCAGAGCTGCTGCGGGGGTTGGGCTTCAATGTTGCGGACTGATCTCTGAGGGCAATCGCGACGCTGCTGCCGTCGTCCTCATGGCCTCACAGGATAAACCGCGTCAGATCCCTGTTTCTCACAATACCCGCGAGCCGCGAATCCACCATTGCCTTGTCGACAATGATCGTTTGCAGCGGCATGTCGTCCGGTGCGTTATAGAGGACTTCTTCCAGAAGCGTCGTCAGGATGGTGTGGAGACGTCGCGCGCCGATGTTTTCCACCTGGTCGTTGACTTCGGCCGCGGTCCGGGCGATCTCGTGAATGGCTTCATCGTTGAAGGAGAGCGTGATCCCCTCGGTGGCCAGCAGGGCAGCGTACTGTTTGATGAGAGCGTTTTCCGGTACCGTCAGGATCTTGACGAAATCGTCCTCCGTAAGACTGTTGAGTTCAACGCGGATGGGAAAGCGTCCCTGGAGTTCGGGAATCAAATCCGAGGGCTTTGCGACGTGAAAGGCGCCCGACGCGATGAACAGAATGTGATCGGTTTTCACCATCCCGTATTTCGTATTGACGCTTGACCCCTCGACGATCGGGAGGAGATCGCGTTGCACGCCTTCACGGGAGACATCGGGTCCTGCGGCCTGGCCTTTCGCGCCCGCAATTTTGTCGATCTCATCGATGAAGACGATGCCGGCATTCTCGACACGCTGGAGCGCGTCGCGGACCGCCGCGTCCTGATCGATCAGTTTCTGGGCTTCTTCGTTGGTGAGGATGGCGCGGGCCTCGCCGATCGACATCCTCCGCCGCTTGGGTTTCTTCTGCATGAGGTTGCCGAACATGTCCTGCAGGTTCATGCTCATGTCGTCGAACCCCATCGGACCGATGACCTGCATGAGGGGGCTGCCGACCTGTGCGGGGATGTCCAGTTCGATCATGCGGTCTTCGAGGCTTCCGGCGCGGAGCTTCTCGCGGAATTTTTCCCGCGTCGCCTTGTACTCCGGTTCCTCCGGGCGATCTGCGGCGGCGGGATCAAAACCTTCGACCGCAGCCCGCTTGGTTGGGGGAAGAAGGATGTCGAGAATCCGATCTTCGCTCAGAATCCGCGCCTTGTCCTCGACTTCCTGCCGTCGCTCGGATTTCACGAGCGTGACGGCGACGTCCATCAGATCCCGGATGATCGACTCCACGTCCCTGCCGACATAGCCGACTTCGGTAAATTTCGACGCCTCCACCTTGACGAACGGCGCACCCGAGAGACGGGCAAGCCGCCGCGCAATTTCCGTTTTCCCCACCCCGGTGGGGCCGATCAGAATGATATTGTTCGGCATGATCTCTTCGCGCAATCCCGCCGGAGCTTTCAGTCGCCGCCAGCGGTTGCGCAACGCGATCGCCACGGACTTCTTCGCCGCGTCCTGACCGATGATATATTTATCGAGCTCCTTGACGATCGCGCGCGGAGTCAGCCGCGCGGTGGGTTCGTCGTTCGGCGATGCAGGCATGGATTTCTTCACAGCTCTTCGAGGGAGATGACGGAATTCGTGTAGATGCAGATGCCTGCGGCGGTTTCCAGGGATTCCTGGACAACCTCGCGGGCGGCCAGGTCCGAATGTTTCACCAGCATGCGCGCGGCGGCAAGGGCAAAACTTCCCCCCGAACCGATCGCCACGATGCCGTCATCCGGTTCGATGATCTCGCCGGAGCCCGAGATGACGAGCGCTTTTTCGGCGTTGAGGACCGCGAGCAGCGCTTCAAGCTGGCGGAGATACTTGTCCGTGCGCCATTCTTTGGCCAGGTCAACGGCCGCGCGTTCGAGTTGTCCGCGGTGTTTTTCGAGATGCTCCTCGAATTTGCCGAACAGCGTGAAGGCGTCGGCCGCGGCGCCGGCGAACCCCGCCAGGATCCTGTCGTTGTACATCTTCCGGACTTTCCGGGCATTGTGTTTCATGACGGTCTGCCCGACGGTCACCTGGCCGTCGGATCCAATAACCGTCTGCCCCCGGTGCGTGAGGCCAAGGACGGTTGTCGATCTGATTTCGGGGTTCATGGTTGCTCGAGAATTCGCGGTAGGGGGACGTCAGGTCAAACGTCGTCGGAGGCGTGCGATGGGGATCTGCATTGCTTCGCGGTACTTTGCCACGGTCCGGCGCGCAATATTCAGCCCCTGGTTGTTGAGGAGTTCGCCCAGCCGCTGATCGCTCAGGGGATGGTTCGGATCCTCCGCATCAATCAATGTCTTGAGTTTGCGTTTGACTTCCTTGTTGGAGACCTCATCGCCGTCGGTCGTGCTGATGGAATCACTGAAGAAATGGCGCAGGGAGAAGACCCCGTAGTCTGTTTGCACGTATTTGCTCTTCACAACCCGGCTGATCGTCGAAACGTCCATTCCGATGACTTCTGCGATGTCTTTGTAGATCATCGGCCGCAGCCCCTCGCCGGTCTCGAAGAAATCCCGCTGCTTGTCCACGATTGTGCGCATAACCTTCAGCATCGTCTCACGGCGTTGATGGATCGAACTGATGAACCATTTCGCCGCTTCGAAACGCTGTCGGATGAAATCCTTTGCCTCTGTCGAAACGCCGTTCTTCTTTCGTTTCGACATGAGCTCCTTGTATGCCCGGTTGATGCGCAACGGCGGGACGTTCCGGTCGTTCAACGTAATGACGAAGTCCGTTTCGCTTTTCGAGACGATGTAGTCCGGGACGACATAATTTTCCTGCTGGATGAACTCCCCTTCGCCCGGTTTCGGGTTCAGGTGCTGGATCGCTTCGATCACCCGCTTGAGTTCGTCATTGGAGATGCACAGCTTCTTCGTGAGCTCTTCGAAGTGCCGCATCGTGAAGTCGTCGTAGTACTCCGTCAGGATGTGAAGCGCAACGGCGCGGATCGCAAGGTCGATCGGGGCGAGTTCCATCTGGACGGAGAGGCATTCCTGAAGCGAGCGGGATCCGATGCCGACGGGGTCGAGGCGCTGGATTTGTTTGAGAACGGATTCCGCTTTTTCGTACGAGATTGACAGTCCGTGGGTAAGGTTGAGGTCCTGCACGATGGCGGCGAGATCTCTGCGGAGATAGCCGTCTTCGTCGATATTGCCGATAATTTCTTCGCCGAGGAGCTGCTCCTCATCATCCATGTCGAGCAGCATGACCTGCGACAGCAGGCGGTGATACAGGGGGATTTGATCAGGGAAGGGGAGGTCCTCTCGTTCCTCATCGTCGAACGGTTGTTGCGTCTTGAACCCGCCCGTATCATCGTTCATGTAATCGTCGATGGTATACTTATCCTCTTCCGCCTCCTTCTGGGGTTCTTCTGCGCGGGGTTCCTCCGTCTCCGGGGTTTCGGCCGTCTCAGGAGTCGGTTCCTCCTGGGTCTGTTCCGTCTCTTCTTCGAACCCCTCTTCGAGCAGGGGGTTCATCTCGAGCTCTGCCTTGATTTTCTGCTCAAGCGCAAGGGTCGGGAGCTGCAGCATCTTCAGGTATTGAACCTGTTGAGGCGACAGCTTCATCATCATTTTATGTTGTAGCGAAATATTCAGCATATTGTCACTGGTTCTGCGTGGCGCCGGGTCCGATGCGACCGGCGCATGCATCGTGGAACGCGGCGTACCACGATGCGCCGTACTTCCGAGTCAACGGTGATGCCAGGAAATCGTAAAGGGGGACGTCCTCCGCGACTCCGCGGATTCTTCCCGCCGCGCACTCGGGGATCTGTTCGTACTCCAGTGTTTCCTTCTCCCGGTCGCGCACCCGGATGGGAAACAGGTGGCACGAGAGAGGCTTTCTCCACGACGTCAGCCCTTCTTCGTATGCCCGCTCGAACGAGCACCGGGCTATTCCCTGGGGATCAAAGTAGACAAAGACGCACTCTTTGTCTTCCACACAGACGGTGGCATAGTCGCCCGGTCGCCCCTCAAATGCTCCGTTCGCACGGAGAATCGCCAGATTTCGTTCGCTGAGAAACCGGGAGGCGAAGGGGACTGCAGCCTTCATGTCCGCCTGCTCCGAATCCGCCACTGGCGCGCCGCGCCAACCGGCGATGCAGCAACATGCCCCGTGGCATTTCTCGAGATCGCAGCAGAATTTCTCCGCCCGAATCGCTTCGTCAACCCGTGTTGCCTCGATCTCCAGCATCGGTATGGCTTCGACCCCTGTGTCTTGAGGTAAAGATACGCAATTCCTGTCAATTCTAAAAGACTGGGGGAAAACTTTCATATCCGAATGAAGTACTTTCCCGGCCTTTGTCGCACCACGCCTTTGAATTCAAGCGAAAGCAGGTGGACAAGAATTTCCGCCACCGGCATTTTCGCCATGCTCGCGAGAGCATCGACATGAACCGACTGGCCTTCAGGGAAGACATCGATGATCGTCCGTTCGAAGAACGACAGTTCCTCACGCGGCAACGACTCTCCACCGTTCTGCGGGCGGGCCCTTCCACCCAGTTTCGGTGAGAGTTCCTGCAAGACCTCCTCGGCGGATTCAATAAGGAGGGCTTTGCCTTCGCGAATCAGGCGATTTGTGCCGCTGGGCCATTTCGGATTGACGGAAGAAGGCAACGCAAAGACCTCACGGTTCTGATCCAGTGCTGATGCTGCGGTAATCAACGCGCCTCCTTCAATCCCCGTCTCGACGACGATTGTCCCGAGCGTGATGCCGCTGATGATTCTATTTCTCCGCGGGAAATTCACCGCGTCGGGTTTTGTCCCCATGGGATATTCGGAAACGACTGCTCCCCGGGACATCATCCGTTCGGCGAGCGCGCTGTTTTCCGGTGGGTAGAGGACATCGATGCCCGAACCGATGATTGCCAGAGACCTCCCTCCGTGCCGGAGGGCCGATGCATGGGCTGCGGTGTCGACTCCCCGCGCAAGCCCGCTCACAACGGTGAGCCCTGCCCGTACCAATCCCTCCGCCAGAAGCTCCGCCATTTGCACTCCATAGGATGACGGTCCGCGCGTGCCAACAATGGCGATCGAAGAATCGTCCTCGCGGAGGATCGATCCCCGGACGAACAGCATCAGCGGAGGGTCATAGATGCGTTTCAGCGCGGCCGGGTATCCCTCCTCCCACAGCGTCACGATACGCCCGCCGATCCGGTGCAGCGCGGCAATCTGCTTCTCTGCGTATCGGTCGGCCTGCGCCCGACCTTCCCCTTTCGAGAATGACCGGACTGCAAGAGCCGATTTCTTGTCAATGCCGTTGGCGGAAACGAGTTCGGGGAGGGAGGCTTCGAGGACAGCGCGAGGATCGTGAAAGTGGTCGACCAGCGCCCGAAGCCGATGCGGTCCGATCCCGGGGACCTGCGTGAGCGCCAACAGCATACGTATGGTTGCGGACATCGCCAGCTCCTGATGGTGAAGAGGGGAGAGCCGAGCTGGCGGGGCCGGCAACAGAGCAACAACACCTACTGCCTACTGCTTACTGCATTCTTTCGTCACCTCTGCCACCGCCGCTTTCGCCGCGTCCATGGTCTTGGCTTCCGCGATCACGCGCATGATCGGTTCGGTGTTGGATTTTCTCAGATGCACCCACGATTCCGGGAAATCGAATTTCATGCCGTCGTCTTTGTTGACGCGCGCCTTCGCTCCATAGCGGCGTTCGAGCTTGCCCATCACCTCTTCAGGGTTCGCGGAACCGAGGGAGACTTTCCCTTTCGCGATGTGATATTCCGGGAGCGAGCGTTTCAAATCGGAAAGCGTTTTTCCGGAATCCGCCAGCGCCTGAAGAATCAGCGCGATCCCCACGATGGCATCGCGGCCGAGGTGAACCGCTGGGAGGATCACGCCGCCGCTTCCTTCGCCGCCGATGACCGACCCTTCGAGTTTCATCCGTCGCGCAACATTGATTTCCCCGACTGGCGTGCGGTAGCAGACCGCGCCGTGCCGCGCTGCGATATCGTCGATTGCCCGTGTCGTTGAGAGATTGACCACGACGCTTTTCTCGCCCGCGGTTCCGACAATGCCGGGAGTTTTGGTCGCGCAGGAGAGGACGAAATCGACGGCAGTGGCAATCGTGTATTCCTCGCCGTAAGGCTCACCGCGTTCGTTGATCAACACGAGGCGATCGACGTCGGGATCGACCACGATGCCGAGGTCCGCCTTTGACGCACTGACCTGCGTCGCCACCGCACCGAGGTTTTCGGGGATCGGCTCGGGAGTCCGGGCGAATACGCCGCTGACGTCACAGTTCATCGGGATGACAGTGCACCCCAGTTCCGCAAGGAGCTGAGGGACGATCACCCCCCCCGCCGCGTTGATGCAGTCGAGGACGACGGTAAATCCCCTGCGCCGTATCCTGGCGGGATTCAGAAACGGGAGTCCCAGAACGGCGTCGATGTGCTTCCGGATCCACGTGGAATCCGGTATGGTCTTCCCGACGCCCTCCCACGTTGGATACGATTGCTCCGGTGTGGAAAGCGCCCAGAATTCCTTGTTCTCCTCGGCGTTGAGGAACATGCCGGTGGATGCCATGAACTTCAGACCGTTCCATTCGACCGGGTTGTGCGAAGCGGTCACGGCGATCCCCCCGGCGGCACCACCGCGTTCGACGGCGAGCTGGACTGTCGGCGTGGGGCAAATGTCGATCATTCGCACCATCATTCCTTTTGCCGCGAGGACCCCGCATGCCAGATCGAGAATCATTCCGCCGGTCATCCTCCCATCTCGCCCGACCACGATGGCGGGATTGCTGGGGAACCGTCTCTGGCAATATTCCGCAAACCCGGCGGCGTAGCGCAAGACGACATCAGGTGTGAGAGACTCGCCCACGATTCCGCGAATACCGGAAATGCTGACCATGAGGGACATGATCGAAAGCTTTCAAAAGAGAGAGGGGGTGGATGCGACGGGGGAATTTACTGAAGCCTCCGGCGAGAATCAAGGCACGACGTTTGTTCCGTGAAGGAAGGAGTTCTGTTGAATCTCTCTGACGATTTGGTTACGTTTTATCCTGGTAGATTTGGGCAGGATCGAACCTCTGTTGAGCACTGAGCGGTCCGAATTCGACATTCCCCATCCCTCACATCGAGGTCATCCCGATGCTCACCGGACCAGAACGACAGGCGCTTCTGGCGATTGCCCGCAATGCGATTGCCCGGGAACTCGGTCTTCCCCAGGAAAAGTCCATTCCACCCCCTGCCGGGTTGCTTGCCGGCGGTGCGGGTGCATTCGTGACGTTGCGCTTCCAGGGTCGCCTTCGCGGTTGCATCGGCTATATCGAATCTGCGGAATCTCTCGCTGAAGTGGTTCGCAAGGCTGCGGGGAAGGCAGCATTCCATGACCCCCGTTTCCCGCCCCTGGCAAGCAGGGAGTTCCAGTCGATCGCGATCGAAATTTCTGTCCTGACGCCTCCGTCGATTATCCATGACATCTCCTTAATCGAAATCGGACGTGACGGCTTGATTGTCGAGCTGGGAGTTGCGCGCGGTCTCCTGTTGCCGCAGGTGGCGATCGAACAGGGGTGGGATCGCCTGAAATTTGTCGAGAACACGTGTGCGAAGGCCGGCCTTCCCGGCGATGCGTGGATGGATCCCGCGACACGTCTCTATGCTTTTCACGCCGAGGTGTTCTCGGAAACCGAGAACCATGAGGTGGCAACGTGACCGGGGAACACGGGGTCCGTCAACCGGCGGTTGCGGGCACGTTCTATCCCGCCGATCCGGAAGTGCTCCGCGAGACGGTGTCGGCACTGATCGAAGCCGGGACCGTATCGCCGAGCGAGATACCGATCGGTCTGATTGTACCGCATGCCGGATACCCGTACTCCGGAGCCACGGCAGGCGCCGCCTACTCGTCGCTCCGATCCCAACATTACGACACTGTCGTCATTGTTGCGCCGAGTCATCGCCAGGCTTTCCGCGGGGTCAGTGTGTACGAGGGCAGGGCATACGCGACTCCTCTCGGGCAGGTCGCCGTGAACGAAGACAAACGGGATCGGCTCATCAGGGAATTGCGGCTCGTGCAGGCATCCTCGAACGGGCATGGAGAGGAGCACGCTCTTGAAGTCCAGTTGCCCTTTCTGCAAGTCGTTACGTCGGGATTTACCCTGCTCCCGCTGGTCATGGGCGACCAGACGCGCGAGACCGTCGTGTCGCTGGGGAAAGCGCTCGGTCGGATATTCGAGAAGGAGAATGTTCTCCTCATCGCCAGCACGGATCTCTCGCACTACTATCCTGCGGACATCGCGGAACGGATCGATCGCGTTGCCATCGAAGACATTCGCGCCTTCCGGCCGGAGAGCCTCATGGACCACCTGCAAGAGCGTGCCACCGAGGCGTGCGGCGGTGGACCAGCCGTGGCGGTGATGACGGCTCTCCGCATGCTCGGAGCCGGGAGGATGGAAATCGCACACCACTGCACGTCCGGGGATGTTACGGGAGACCATCGGTCGGTGGTCGGGTACTGTTCAGCAATCGCATGGAAGACACGCGCAGCATGACCAGGAGCCGTTGGAATATCGCCATCGTGGGACCGGGGAAGGTCGGTCTGGTTTTCGGCAAAGCCTTGCGCTCAAGGGGCGACGTGATCACCGCCGTGATCGCGCGCAGTGCGACATCCGCCAGAAAAGGGGGAACGTTTCTCCGCTGTACGAATGTCGGGACACAGCTCGAACTCATCCCGAACGACACGCGGGTCGTCCTTCTGACGGTTCCGCATGCGTCCGTGGAACCGGTCGCGCGCGATCTCGCGCTCCTCACGGATCTCCCATTTTCCCGTATGGCCTTTTGTCATGCCTCCGGGATGCTGACCGCCGAGGCGCTTGCTCCGCTGGCCGAACGCGGCGCAACGGTTGTTTCGTTTCATCCTCTCCAGACCTTCCCCAGGGATTTCCGGCCCGAGAAAATCCTTCCGACGCTTCCCGGAATCTGGTATGGGATCGACGGTGACGGACGGGGGATCCGTTTCGCGAAGCAACTCGCCGCGAAGCTCCGGGGGAAGACCGTGGTAATCCCGACGGAGATGCGGGAATATTATCATGCGGCGTGCGTCGTGGCATCGAATCACCTTACGGCGCTGCTTGGCGTCCTCGAGGAAATGCACGACGCCATGAAGCTCAAGGGGGCGGCACCGCTGGAGCTGTTCCGGCCGATCATCGCGACAACGCTGCGCAACGTGTCGGAGACGTCGTCGGCCCAGGCGCTCAGTGGACCCGTTGTGCGGGGAGGGACAGAAACCATCGGGAAACATTTTGAAACCATCCGGCAACACTCGCCGGAACTCCTGCCGTACTATGCGGCCATGACGATGGCGACGGTGCGGCTCGCGCTGGCGAAAGGTTCGATCGATGACCGGCGTGCGGCGGAATTCCGCGGACTGGTTGATGCCTATCATGCACTTCATCCACCAACTGACGAGCCCCAGTGAAAGCACTCATTGCCAGCGGCGGACGCGGCACACGCCTTCGACCGATCACGCACACGAGGAACAAACACCTCATCCCGATCGCCAACAAGCCGATCCTGTACTATTCCATCGAGGCCGTCGCCGCGGCCGGGGTCACGGACGTCGCCATCGTGGTCAATGCGGACAGCGACGAGGTCCCATCGGCGATCGGCGACGGCAGCCGTTGGGGAGTCCGCATTACGTATCTGCCGCAATCGACTCCCGGGGGACTCGCCCAGGTGGTCGGTCTCGCGGAGGAGTTCGTCGGCAAGGACCGGTTCATTTTTTATCTTGGCGACAACATGGTGGTGGGCGGAGTAAAACGGTTCATTGATGAATTCGATCGGAGCGGCTGCGATTGCTTCCTCACCCTGTCCCGGGTGAAAGACCCCGAACGATTCGGCGTCCCCGAACTCAAAGACGGCAGGATCGTTTCCATCGAAGAAAAGCCGAAGGACCCGAAGAGCTCCTACGCCGTCGCCGGGATTTATTTGTACAACCACCACATCTTCGAGGCGGTCAAGGCGATCAAGCCGTCGGCGCGCGGCGAACTTGAGATATCGGATGCGCATCAGTACCTGATCGACAAGGGGTACGCCATCGGATATTCCGAAATCACGGGATGGTGGAAAGACACCGGCAAACCGACGGATCTGCTGGAAGCCAACCGCCTCATCCTCGATAATATCTCCCCCGACATCCGCGGAGAGGTCGACGATCGATCGACCATCGCCGGCAAAGTGATCGTGGAAGCCGGGGCGAAAATCATCAATAGTGTGGTTCGTGGGCCCGCGATCATCGGCGAAGGATGTGTCATTGAAGATGCGTACGTGGGTCCGTACTCGTCGATCGGAAACCGTACCGACATCAAGCGCAGCGAGGTGGAGTACAGCATCATCCTGCGCGACTGCAAGATTCACAATCTGGGCATTCGGCTCGAGGGGAGCATTCTCGGCAATGATGTGGAAGTCGTCCGTGCCACGGGGAAACCCCTCGTGCACCGGTTTATGATCGGAGATCAAAGTCGCGTCGAAGTCGTCTAGTAAGGAGGCGGACTATGAAACACGTCTTCGTGGTCGCTCTGCTCATCGGTTGGAGTTCGCTGACCTATTCCCAGTATCAGGAGAATACCAGGGCCTGGCGCATCGTTCCTGAGATTCTCGTCGTGCATTATCTCCCGGGAAATGAATTCGGAACGAATTCCTATTGGTTGGACAACTCGAGCGTTGCGGGACCGAAATATCAGTATTCCGGGTTCGGTGGCGAAGTCGCCATACGGTTCATGAGCCTGCGCGTTCCCGGCGTGGCCCTGACGTTGTCCGGCGGAGCGGTGTCGTACTACAAGCCGAGTTCGGGGTACGTCGTCGCCGACGCACCGGTGCCGACCGTGGGATTCGGCAGAACCGCCGCGAGCACTCTGGCCGGCAATGAGAGCCTCGGCGACTTCTTTGCATTTCCTCTTTCTATCGGCGTCCAGGGCCTCTGGCCGTTCGAGGGATTTGACAAGTTCAGGGTGTTTGCCGGCATCGAAGCCTCGGGATACTTCATCGACGGAAACGTGGCTCCCCATGCGCAAACACGATTCGGCTATTCCGCAATCGGAGGATTTGGCGTCGGGATCGTTGATCTCGGGGTGCGTTATTCCCAGTTCGCGGACATGAGAAATATCGGCGTGTACTTCGGACTCTGTCTGAAATCCTACGACTTTTAATCCACGGTCATCATCATGGCATATCAGACACTTCTTCTCACAATCGACCATCGGGTTGCCGTTCTGACGATCAACCGTCCTGAGAAGTTGAACGCGCTCAACAATTTGACGAAGGACGAACTTCTTACCGCCATCGCGTTTCTCAGGGATGCCCCCGAAGTCGACGTTGTTATTCTTACGGGTGCGGGGGAGAAGGCGTTCGTGGCAGGAACGGACATTGCCGAGTTGACCGGCCTCACGGAAACGTCGGGGAGAGAATTCTCCGCGCGCGGCCAGAGCATCTTCGACCGGATCGAGCAACTGGGGAAGCCCGTCATTGCCGCCGTCAACGGGTATGCCTTGGGGGGTGGCTGCGAACTCGCCCTTGCGTGCCATATCCGGATAGCGTCCGACAAGGCGAAATTCGGACAGCCGGAGGCGAACCTCGGCATCATCCCCGGCTATGGGGGGACGCAGAGACTGGCGCGGTTGGTCGGCAAGGGACGCGCGATGGAAATGATCCTGACCGGCGCCCAGGTCGATGCCAACGAGGCATTGCGCATCGGTCTGGTAAACAAGGTTGTCCCCGCCTCTGAATTGATCGCGCGGACGCAGTACATGGCGCAGGTGATCGCGTCGATGGGACAGGTCGCGATCCGAGCGGCGCTTGAGGCAGTCAACGCGGCCGACGCTCTGCCGTTGACCGGGGGGCTGCAGAAGGAAGCGGAACTGTTTGCTCGCTGCTGCGCAAGCGAGGACTTCAAGGAAGGAACGAAGGCATTTCTCGAGAAACGAAAACCGGCGTTCAAGAACCGTTGACGCGGAAGGCACGCCTGACCACGATGTGGCGCGAAGCGGCGATCGGAGTCCTTGGGGTGCTTATGCTCGCCCTTCTCGCGGCGCTGGCCGCAATTCTCGCGTCACCCGGTTCAGCATCCGGACCGGGTGCGGGAACCGCCGCGAACGGGAGAATCGATTCGGCGATCGGTGCGACGATGCGGCATTTCGAGCTTGCGATGCCGCTGGAAAAACCTGCACAACAACGACTGAGCCCCGCGGTTCGACGGGAGCTGCGTGTTCGCGTTCCCGAGTCGTTTCCCAGTCTGCTGTTCAATCACGCATTGGACAGTGCGATCCGCCCGCTGGGAGCACGCGTCATCGGCGCAGAGAATTCTCAGGAGAAACGGGTTGCTATTCACATCCGGAAGGACGGCGTCATTCTTCGCACGCTGATCCTTCAGGAATCAAACGAACAATAGGCACGGGGTACCATCGACGATGCAATCTTCTTCCCTCATGGACAAACTGGTTTCGCTGGCAAAACGGAGAGGTTTTGTTTTTCAATCGAGTGAAATTTACGGCGGCTTGAACGGGTGCTGGGACTACGGCCCGCTCGGGGTGGAGCTGCTGCGGAACGTCAAGGAACAGTGGTGGCAGACGATGACGTTCAGGGAAGACGTGGAAGGGATCGATGCCTCGATCCTCATGCATCCGCGCGTGTGGGAAGCGTCCGGCCACGTCGAGAATTTCACCGACCCGATGGTGGACTGCAAAGAATGCAAGGCGAGATTTCGCGCGGATCAAATCGAAGACTCACCGTGCGGCAGCCCCGCCTATAAGGGGAAAAAAGCAAGCAAGTGCCAGGCGGAAGGAAAGTTTACCGAGGCGAGACAGTTCAACCTGATGTTCAAGACGTTCGTCGGCCCCGTTGAAGATGCAAGCGCCGTGGTCTATCTCCGCCCGGAAACGGCGCAAGGCATTTACGTCAACTTCCTCAACGTCCAGGGATCCTCCCGTCAGAAGCCGCCGTTCGGGATCGCCCAGATCGGCAAAGCGTTCCGCAACGAAATCAACACGAAGAACTTCCTTTTCCGGACGCGGGAGTTCGAGCAGATGGAGATGCAGTTCTTCGTCAAGCCAGGATCGGACGAGGAATGGTTTGCCTATTGGAAGGAGCAGCGGCTGCAGTGGTTCCTCGGTCTCGGGATGACGCGCGAGAAGCTCCAGTTCCATCGCCATGAACCGGACAAGCTCGCGCATTACGCGAAGGATGCCTACGACATTGAATATGCCTTCCCGTTCGGTTGGGGGGAGATCGAAGGCATTCATAACAGGACGGATTTCGACCTCACCCGGCATGAGCAGTATTCCGGGAAGGCGATGAAGTATTTCGACGAGCAGACGAAGGAAAAGTATATCCCCTATATCATCGAGACCTCCGCCGGAGCCAGCCGTTCGTTCATGGCCTTCCTCGTCGACGCGTATCGCGAGGAGGAGGCACCCACCGCCGACGGGAAAATGGAAACGCGGACGGTCATGCGGTTTCATCCCAAGCTCGCACCGATCAAGGCGGCGGTGTTTCCCCTGGTAAACCGCGACGGCATGCCGGAAATCGCACGGAAGCTCGAAACGGACCTCCGGAAATCGCTCCGGGTGTTCTATGACGACAGCGGTGCCGTCGGACGGCGCTATCGTCGGCAGGATGAAGTCGGCACACCGTATTGCATCACGATTGACTCCGTCACCCTCCAGGATCAAACGGTGACGGTTCGTGATCGGGACTCGATGGTTCAGGAACGGGTGGGGATGGAGAGGGTCGGCCAGTACCTCGGGGAGAAGCTCCGGTGATGCGTGGAACGATTGGGTGTTGGTGGTGGTGGGTGGTTCTCTTGCTGTCCTGTTCACTGGTGTCCGCCCATGCGAAACCCGTGGATTCGAACGCGTCGTTCGACACCCTGGTTCAACAGGGAATCCGGGAGGTCTACGACCTCCGGTTCGAGGAGGCGGAAAAGGACTTCAAGAGCGTCCGGTCCCTGCGGCCGCATGATCCGGCCGGCCCGTTCTTTCTGGCGATGGTGGATTGGTGGCGGATCGTCATCGACATGGACAACACTTCCTACGACGAAAAATTCTACGGGGAGATGGACGATGTCGTGGCAATGTGTGATTCCATACTGGAGAAGAATCCGAACGACGTGAACGCCATCTTTTTCAAGGGGGGAGCGATCGGATTCAGAGGGCGGTTGAAGTTTCATCGCAACGATTATATCGCTGCGGCGAACGCCGGACGGCTGGCGCTCCCCCTCGTCCAGACCGCCTCGGAACTCGACCCGGACAATTATGATATCCTGCTCGGGACCGGGATGTACAACTACTTTGCGGAAGTCATCCCTCAGGAATACCCCTATATCAAACCGCTGCTGTTGTTTATTCCGTCCGGAGACAGGAAAAAGGGGCTCGAACAACTGACGCTCGCTGCGGAGAAGGGGAAATACGCATCAGTGGAAACCTGGTATTTCCTGTTGCAGATCTACTTCTATTATGAAAAGGATTACCCGAAGGCGCTGGGCATCGCACAACAACTGGTCCACAGGTTTCCGGACAATGTCCTGTTCGAACGCTACCTCGGCCGCTGTGAAAGCGTGCTCGGCGACTGGTACGCCACGCGGGCGGTCTTTGAGGATGTGGCGAAACGCGCGCAGGAAGGGAAACGGGGATATGGCCCCAATGCCGAACGGGAAGCGGAATATTATATCGGCATGGGATTCATGAATGCGCGGAACGATGAAGCGGCGCTGCAACACTTCTTCCGGTGCGACGAACTCAGCCGCTCGCTCGATACCCGCGACGCGTCAGGCTTCATGGTCATGGCGAATTTGAAGGCGGGCATGATCTTCGACCTCCAGGGGAAACGCGATCTTGCCCTCGCGCAGTATCAGAAGGTCCTCGACATGAAGGAGTTCAAGGATTCCCACACACAGGCGGAACAATACCTGAAGACCCCCGCCACCTACTGACGATCGATCCTCCCATGACCCATACCACGCTGTACATCCTGAGCCTCGGTTTGATCGCTGCTCTCGCAGAGCTTGCCGGCGGGGGATTTGTGCTCCTGCGAAAATCCTGGCCGAGAACGGTGCAGGAGTATTTGCTTGCCTTGAGCGCCGGCTTCATTCTGGCTCTGGTCTTCATCGAATTGATCCCGGAAAGCCTGCATGCGGTCGGGGTGAAAGCCCCCCTGATCATGCTCGCCGGCTACTCCGTCCTGCATTTCTTCGAACATACGGTCGTCGGTCATCTTCACTTCGGCGAAGAGACGCACGACGATGTCATGCTTTCCGGGGTGGCAAGCTACTCGACGTTTGTCGGCCTTTTTATTCACGCCTTCTTCGACGGATTTGCCATCTCGGTGGGGATGCGCTACAACTTCTACCTGGGCCTGCTGATTTTCTTCGCCATCCTCCTTCACAAGATCCCCGAGGGACTGACGATCGCGACGGTCATGATTGCCGCCGCCCGGCGGAGGATGACGGCGTTCCTTGCGTCCGCCGCGATCGGCGTTGCGACCATGCTCGGCATCCTGAGCGTCTTCCTGTTGTCCGACGTCGATGAGGCGTTTGTCGGATCGGCCTTCGCATTTTCGGCCGGGATCGCCCTCTATGTGGGAGCGAGCGATCTGATTCCCGAGATCAACCATTCGAAACGCCGCGTCATCCCCCTCCTCGTCTTTGGTGGCATGCTCTTGTTCTATGTCGGCACGCTCTTCTTCGGACCCGGGCATGGGCATTGATCCGTCCGGCACGTTCCGGGCCATGCGATCGCCTCGATTTCTCCACCTCGCATTCCTGGTCTTTATGTTCCGGGCATTGTCTCCGATCCCGGGAACGGTTGGAAGGGCACAGCCTCTCCACGGGGACCTGTCAGAGGCAACCTCCTCGGGGCCGGTCCGCAGAGCCGTCGAAGTTCCTCCCGATCTGATACGCGATCTCTCAGCATCGCCATCAAAAACCCTTCCCCGGCTTGTCGGATATCTTACGCAAGGCATTGCCGATCCGTTTGAAAAAGTGCATGTGCTTCACGATTGGATCGCCGTGAATATCGCCTATGACGTTCCGATGTACCTCAGCGGGAGGATTTCGGCGCAATCCCCTCAGGATGTCCTTCGCCGAAAGAAAGGAGTCTGTGAGGGATACGCCGGGCTCTTTCGGGAAATGTGCCGGCTCGCGGGGATCGAGTGCCGCATGATTCCCGGACACGCGCGCGGGGCCGGCTATTCGGTGTTTGATCCTGAGGATACGGAAGATGAAAATCATGCCTGGAATGTCGTCCGGATCAACGACCGGTGGTGGTTGATCGACGTGACATGGGATGCGGGGCATGTGGAAGGGGGTCGGTTTGTCAGGGAGTACTCGTCGCAGTATCTTTTTGCAAACCCGTCGTCGTTAGTCTACTCGCATTTCCCGACGGAACCGCGCTGGCAGAACCTCGATCGTCCGGTCTCTTCCGAGCGGTTCCTGTCGCTTCCTGATCTGCAGGGGGACTATTTTCTGTGGTGCGAGCCGCCGCCGGGGGAATGGACCAGGATCATTCGGAGTGACGGGCGAACGAATCTCACGGTTCCTGTCCGATCGCAGGCATTGATCAACGCCGACGTTGTCGAGGTCTTCAGGACCGAACTGTCAAAATGGGAGACCCGCATCACCGAAGTGAAACTCCCCGGCGCAGCCTTCGTGCAAGGCGCTGCGGAAGGAAAAGATCAGATCACCCTTGCCTTTCCGCACAAAGGAAAGTACGTCGTCCGTCTCTTCGCAAAACGGAAGGGGGATCCGGGGGAGTACCGCTCGGTGGGCTTCCTGGGGGTGGATTGCGGAGGAGAGTCCTCGATGCTGTTCCCGGAGCAATTTACCGGGTTTCGGGAGAATGGCTACCGGCTTCTTGCTCCCCTCGAAACGATGGTCCGCGCGGGCGCGCGGGAGAGGTTTGCCTTCTTTCTCCCGGGGATCGCCAAGGCGATGCTGACCTGCGGCAACGCGCAGATCGATCTTGCGCATTCTGGTGCGGGACAGTTTGAAGGAGAATGCGACGTGATCTCCGGACAGGATGTTGTCCTCTGGGGGGCGCTGACGGAAAAGACAACGAGGTACGCGGCGATTCTTCGGTTCCCGGCGGACGCCGGAGAATAAATCTACATCCCCATCGATATCGATACCCGGTGGAGACTGCCGATGTTGCCGAGGGAAGAGAGTGCATAGTCGACGCGATAGCGGTCGACGTTCACGCCGAGGCCGATCGAAAAACCGGTGAGGCCGGAGGTGGACCCCAGGACAAGATCCCGCCGCTGTTCGTTGTCGTATCCCACGCGAAGTTGCAGGACACGACTGAGGGTAAATTCACCGCCGACGGTAAACGATCGGAACCGTTCGGCGAATGTGTCCACATCCTGATTCAGTTTATGAAACCCGACGTTGAGCAGGAGCGGGAGCCCCTTGGGGACCACGGACATGCCGACAGCGACGTCGAGCGGCAGTTCTTCCTTGACCCCCATGTAGGTCGAAAGCTGTGCCCCCGCGTTCCGAATGCTCACGCCGAAGGCCACTCTGCTTTCCGGGATGGTGTAGAACAACCCGGCATCTGCGGCAATCGCCGTGGAGGTTGCGCCAGCCAGGGACGAGTAGATGAACTTCACACCGAGCCCATAATAGAGATTGTTGTCGAGCGTGTTGGCGTACCCAACCTCCATTGCGAGGTCCGACGCCGTGAAGCTCCCCAGGACGTTCCCCACCTCATCGGTTTCGCTGAAGCTTCCGTAATTCTGATAGATGACGCCGGCGGCGAATGATCCGTCATCGCCGAGCGATTGCCCATAGATGACCGATCCGGCATTCACATCGAGGAGGTTCTTGAAGAAGCTCGCCGACAGCCGCGCCTCCGACAGAGTCCCGATGGCCGCCGGGTTGTAGAAGAGCGTTGAGGGGTCGTCGGTGACCGCCATGAAGGTTCCTGCCAGCGCCCCGGGGCGGGCGCTGATATCGGTGCGGAGAAAGTTGAATACCGTGTTGGTCGCCCCGAAGGCTTCAAAGGAGAGCACAGTCAGGCAGGAGAGGAGGTACAGTCGCCGTACGCGCATGTCAGTCCACGGTTTAGTCCCTTAAACATAGGAAACGAGCCGGCAAAGTTCAAGAGAACCCGCACAGCGATTCTGCTGGTGTTTTCCCCAGGAGTCGCAATGGGAATTGTCGATGTCGGCGGTGAAGGTCCACAACGTCTGAGCGGTGAAGAACTGTCCCAGAGGAGACAGAACGAAGGGCGGAATCAATCCGGCGGAATATCGCCGCACGATATCCAGGTCTACATCCTCGTGTCCATGAATCAGTCGATTGCGGGTACCGATAATGTCACTCCGCGGGATATCCGGATATATCGTCCGTGTTGCGGAAGTCACTTTTGATACGGCTTCACCGAGGATTTCGACAAGTCGCATTAGAGCCGCGAGAGCATTTCATCCGTGTCCAGGTCGCCGCGTGATCGCTTTTCGGTGGCATAGATCTCGCATGCTTCCCAAACGACGTCGTGTCGGAAGTCCTTGCTCAGGCTTTGGGGAGAACGCAAATCCCGAAATCGTGGCAGGTCTTCGAAAGTTCTTGTGAACGACCGAATGAGATGTAGTGATCGATCCCAAGGATGTGAGAAGGTGATCTTTGAGATAACTCGCCAAAAAAACGGCGGACACAAGAGAGGCGAATTCACGGCGGGCAAAGACTCGGGTCGTAGCGGTAGTTCCCTGGCGGTTGATTGTCGATATCCGTCGTGAATGTTGTAGCGGGAACCGCGTCTGTAATGTAGTCCAGACGATTGGAATATAGAAGTGGGTGGCACTTCAAGTGTTCCGTAAAGGAGAGGACAGCGGCCAGCTTGAATGTCCTCGGGGGATCTCGACCAATGGGTGTTTCGGAATCACCCGCGACTCGACATTTCGCTGGACGGGTCGCCCGTCAGACCACGCGCTGGTCGAAGCGTTCAACTCGCGGTTCCGACAAGAGTGTCTGAACCAACACTGGTTCGTGTCGCTGGAGGATGCTCAGATGAAACTCAACGCCTGGCAACTCGACTACAACACCGAGCGACCACACAGCTCGTTGGGTTACCGGTCACCCATCCACGGTGAGTCAAAAGCGATCAATGGAAAAGCAACGCAGCATGGATGAAGAATAACATCCGACTCTCACTTTGGCACAAGCATTGGGCGCAAGCAGCACTTGGCTCTCAATCGCTTACCGAATTGAGCTTCACATCAAAGAATGTGCGGCGAAATATTTCGTCTGTCTCTTATTGTTGCGCTGTGCCAACTCCCAAACTTTGTCCAGCGGTCGACATATTCGACAGAACATGGCCGTGGTCTCATCTCGGAGAAATCGAGGTGAGTGCTCGCAAAGGCATCGGAAAGATCCGAGAAGCCCTCTTGGAAGACTTGACTTCCTCAACGGAGTTGATAATATTCACTACACTTATCAACAAGTGTAATGGTTTTTATCATGCCAAAACAACCACCGCGCTCGCAAAACACACGGTTTGCCAGAGCGATCGCCTCTTTCGAGAAAAAGGGGGGCATCCTGCGCACCACGCAGGCGCTTCGGGCGGGGATTCACTCGGCGACACTCTACGCGCTTCGAGATGCGGGCACAATCGAGATGCTGAGCCGCGGCGTCTATCGGCTCGCCAGCTCGCCTCCACTTGGCAACCCGGATCTTGTCACCGTTGCAGCACGCGCACCTGATGCAGTAATCTGCCTCATTTCCGCCCTATCGTTTCACAGGCTGACGACCCAGATACCGCACGAGGTTCATATTGCTCTGCCCAGGGGGACGGTGAGTCCAAGGATCGTCTTTCCGCCCACAAGAACATATCGATTCAGCGGCAAAGCATTCACGGAAGGGGTTGAGATTCATCGGATGGAGAAGGTCGAAGTGCGAATATTCAGCCCCGAAAAGACCATTGCCGATTGCTTCAAATTCAGGAACCACGTTGGTATTGACACTGCAATCGAGGCCCTCCGGTTGTACCGTGAACACAAGCAGATAAGAATAGACGACATCATGAAGTACGCTGTCATGTGCAGGGTCGCCAACATTATCCATCCATATCTTGAATCAATTTTCTGATGGTACGCCGTGCAGAAAACCTCCCCGGATCGGTACATCAGCGGCTCCTCAACAAGGCGAGAGAATCTGGTCGTCCCTTCAACCAAATCCTCCAGCATTTCGCCATTGAGCGATTTCTCTATCGTCTTTCCCGAAGCACGCACGGATCGAGCTTCATCCTTAAAGGCGCTCTTATGTTCTTCGTGTGGAAGGGACAGGGTTCCCGGCCAACCTTGGATATCGACCTTTCTGGAAGAATCCCCGGCAACCCTGACGTAATCATTTCTGCCATGCGTGAGGCATGCATGACCCCTGTGGAACCGGATGGTATGATTTTCGACGCCAGGTCAGTCTGCGCCACAGCGATTCTCGAAGATGCCGAATACCAGGGCATCCGCTGCCACCTCAAAGGGAATCTGGGCAGGGCGGACATTTCCCTCCAGCTTGACATCGGCTTTGGTGATGCAATTGTGCCCGGGGCAACCGAGGTCACCTATCCAGCCCTGCTTGATTTTCCTTCAGCCCAATTCCAAGGGTATACGATGGAAAGCACGATCGCGGAGAAATTCCAGGCAATGGTAAAATTCGGCGTTATCAATAGCCGGGCGAAGGACTTCTACGACGTCTGGCTACTTTCGGTGTCGTTTCCCTTTGACGGTGCTACGCTTGCGAGGGCCCTCACAGCAACATTCAAGAGACGCGGAACTCCTCTTCGCGGTGTTCCTTCGCTCTTTGAGGCATCCTTCTCGCAGGAGAGAGGGAAGGGAAGTCAATGGCGAGCATTCATCACGAAATCGAAGATCACCGGAGCTCCCCAATCGTTCGAAGAAGTCGTGGTAGCGCTGAACGTTTTTCTCAAACCAGTGTGGGTGTCACTCTCAGAAGGGCAACCCTTTGTCGGCGCCTGGAAGCCTGGGGGGCCCTGGCAAAAGCGGACATAGATCCCGCACTTCGGGGCGGCGTGACATACCAAGTATAGGCAGAACCTACGAGCTTGATCGCGCGTTGACCCCGCCAAAAAGACGGCGGGCAGGCGTTCGCATCATACGCGTACTGAACAATCGTACCATCGCGATTGTCCTCAGTAACCGGTAGATAACTTATGTCATAGACAACGAAAGCCATCCCGTTTCCGCAATCGGCCTGCATACTGCCCCGCCAAAAGGTGATCCACGGCGGGCAAGCATTCGGATCGTAACGATCAACAACGCATGCCGCACGATTCGCGGGATTGTTCCAAAGTTAGTTGAAGTTCGTTGTTGAAAACGAACATGGCGAGAAGTATTCTGGGGTGTCGACCGCAAATCGAACACCATCAGAAAGGACTCTCGCCATGCGTAGTGTCAAAGTAGTCAATCCGGAGAACCTCCGCAACAGATTTCCACAGATATTTGGTCGGGTGAAAGAACGGGTGCTGGAGCTGACCGTGAACGTGTTGTCGGGGGTGGAAACAAGTCTGGGAGAACAGTTGCATGGGATCCGCCTGGAAGTTATTCAGGCGATTGTGGAGGCCGAGCGCGAAGAGATCGTGGGGGCGAAGGGCAAGCATATCCAGGCTCGTCGCTATGTGCGGGGCGGTACCAATCCCGGCTCGGTCGTCATCAACGGCACCAAAGTGGCCTGCAAAATCCCCCGTGCGCGCGAGGTTGACAGTGGCATCGAGTATGCGCTCCAATCGCACAACTGGTTCCAACGCACGGGAGAGCTGGCCAGGAAAGCCTATCGCGACTTGATCCGCGGGGTGAGCACGCGCCGCTATGCCGAGGGCGTGGAATCGTTTGTCAACGGCTATGGCGTGAGCGCGACATCGGTCAGCCGTCATCTCATGAGTGTCATGAAGCAGAAGGTCGAAGAACTGTTTACGCGCTCCCTGGCGTCGATCGATGTAGCGGTGCTCATGCTCGATGGCATCGAGATCGGTGAGTATGCGGTGGTGATCGCGTTAGGCATTGATAGTCAAGGCCAAAAACACATTTTGAGCATTCGTCAGGGAAGCACCGAGAACACCGAGCTGGTCAAAGCGCTCCTCCAAGACATCATCGAACGGGGGATCTCCACCGCCCGGGTACCGTTTGTGGTGATCGACGGCGGGAAAGCGCTCAAGAAAGCGGTGCGCGATGTCTTTGGCATGAACACCCCGGTGCAGCGTTGTACGGTCCACAAGAAGCGCAACATCCTCCGACACCTCCCAGAGCAACACCACAGCTGGGTCAGCACGCGGCTCAAACAAGCGTACAACGAAACAAGCTACGAGAAAGCGCTGTCGATGCTCACCGCTCTGGCAGAACAACTCGATGAGATCAACCCTGCTGCCGCCAAGAGTCTCCGGGAGGGGCTGGAAGACACCCTCACCGTGCAGTGCATGCAACTGCCCGAACTCCTGCGGGTCTCCTTGCGCAGCACCAACGCGATTGAATCGGTCAACAGTGCGATCCGTGATCGAGGCCACAACGTCAAACACTGGAGCAACGGCAAGCAAGTCGAACGATGGACCGCAGCAAGCGTCATGGAAAACGAGAAGAACTTCCGGCGCATCAAAGGATACCGTGCACTGCCGGTCCTGATTGACACACTTGAACGAATCAGCGAACAATCACAGGTCGCATAACAATCAACAACATGTCGACACCTCGGAATCTCCCTCTGAAGTTCAACTAAGAATGGAACTATCCCCTGGATGACTACCAAGAACGCGAGGGCTATACTGAAAATGTCAATACCGGTATAATGCTCTTGAGGTACCCCTTCGAGAATCAACTGACAATAGCGCTAGTCCGAGCTCCCAAAATAAACACCGTGCTAAGAAAGGCTATGAGGAAAAAACGTAAGTTATTTCTTCTCTTCTTGATTCCCAAACCCCATTGCCCTAAGGAATTTCAACGGAATCCTAGATATATTTTTACGTAAGCAGCTTTCGTCGGGTTTATTTGATATGATGAATGTCATAATTGACGCTTGAATTTGTGGATGACTTCGTTCAAGGCTTCTGAAGAACCAAACGCAATCCTTTTCGACAAGGTACGATGGCCAACTCTGGAATGCTTCGGCGCTCTCCCCTTCAAGCAGTGAGGCAAACCGGAGATACTCTTGAATGAATGAGCGGTGATGCAAGACAGCCTTTGTGACAACTGCAAAATATGAGTAGTACATTGAATTCAACGTCGAATCGACTGACTTGTTCTCAAACGATGAGTAGGTCAACCGGTAAAGATATGATAGCTCAAGACGGCTTTGCGGCATTGCCTTAAGTAATCCAACTTCCGACGCTGAATCGGCCTGAAGGGCCGTCAAGCGAAAATAGAGAACCATTCTCACAGCTAGATCAGGTGCCGGGAGAGAAGAAGCATATGCGTTTAGCGAATCTGCGTTCGAGATCGAGAGAATGGTAGTAAATGGGACTCGGTTCTCCCTTAAGTAGTCTTCAAGCTGATCATTCTTCTCGCCAGGTGAAGCGCCAAGCAGGGGCAAAAGAAGTAGCAGCGATGAGATTAACCTAATGCTTACCATACGAACCCTTTCTAGTCGTTCGACTATGCCAATCCTTGATCCGTTTCAGTAACCGCGACAGGAGTTGACTGCGAATTTCCATCGATTGGTGAGTCTATCGCTGGTGGGTCAATTACCTCTAAAGTATCCAATGGATCTTCGTTTGTGATATTCGAAATATCTTCCATCGCGTCTTCTGTAGTACGAATGCACCCATAAGTTGGCGTCTCCCAGCCTTCGGCATCCTCTTGACCTGAGTGCACACCGACATTATCGTGCGGCGTGCCGCCCGAATCCTTGAAATCTTTCAGACGGAAAATCCCGTGTTCGCCGTACGATCCGTTTCGAGAATCCAATTTCTGCCCATTGCGGTCCGTTGCCTCGCCATGAGTATGCGGCGAGGACTTGTCCTTGAACGAGTATGACCCCGGCTCTATTTGTTTCCCGTCATGGAATATGCCGCTAGTGTACTCGCTTCCGGCAACCGGCTTATTCGATGCATCCCAAGTGCCAACCAGTTTGCCTGTGTGAGTGTAAAGAGCAAGCATATTGGTCTTTCGATAATATTTCAGATCACTTCTTCCGTCAGGGTCAATTCGGAGGACAGGATTGTCACTCGCAAAAGCATAAGGCGTAAATGAAGGTTCCGTTTCAAACAGTGGATCGGTGCTGAGCCACCTCTCTATCTTCGCATCATAGTATCTCGCCCCGAAATAGTCGTAGTTCGTTTCACCGTCTCGTTCCTTGCCAGTAAATTTGTACCGCGCATCGGCAGTTGTTGTCAAGTTTCTCCCCGGCATCAGCATGCCGTACGGATACAGATCATTGTAGCTGTCGACGCTGCCGGTCGTGCCGACAGTCATCCGGATGCTTCCCAAATGGTCCTTGAGGTAGTAGTAGCGCCACAGTCTGACACCATTCCTCATGACTTGGCCGATGTTCTCCGCTCCAGAGATGTTGTACGTGTAGAGGCTATTGTACACGCCCTTTTGCACCAGCTCCGTCTTCCCGGATGGATCGTTTAAATAATATATGTCCGTGCCGTTGCTCGCGTATTTCCGGACGCGCGATCCGTTGACGTCGTAAGAGTAAATCTGCGATACGCCGTTCGTCATATACACGGCAACGGGAAGATTGTCGATGTCGTAGATCGCGAACGCAATGTTCGATCGTGAGTCCGAGACCATATTGCCGTTTGCGTCGTATGAATACGTTGATCCGGTTCCGGCAGAGTTGGTATACGACGACAGCTGGTTTGTTCCCGATGTGTAGGTATAGGCAAGGCTGTCTGTGCGCGTGCCGGTGCTATCATGCCGCCCCAGCGTTGTGAAATTGCCGTCATCGGAGTAGGAATAGAACTCTCCATACCTTGTGCCGGCACCGTACCAATTGTTTCCGGAGCAGTAGCCAAAGGGCGCCTTCGTGAGCCGGTTCGTTCTGTCATAACCAAACGCTCTGCAGAAATAGTCTGTTGATTCGTACCGCAAAGTCACACCAGAGTAGCGGTATGCAACCCAGCTGATGTCTCCGTTGTTCTGCGCCGTGAAAGGAGGGCCCGGTGAGCCGCTGCACACCTTCAGTATGTTCAATGAAAGCACACTACCACAGCCTCATTACAGACTTCCAGGCCAGACCCAAAACAGAGCGAAATCTGCAAAAAAGTTGATTCCACATCTGTCTTGCGACCTCTCGGATGCCAGACGTTCGAAACGTATGAAGAAATCGCGGATCGGTCTGCAACTTCAGCCACTGTGCCCGACCTTCGACTCAGATAGGCCCTCAAGGTATGATTGAATACATATCCGAATGTGAGCACGAGAGAATCGGTTTCATTCCACATCCCATTCAAAGAAGCGCAGTACTCGAACCTACCCTTCGATAAGTTGTATTCTTGATTGTACAGTGATCTTACTGAATCGCGAATTCGATACGGCTCACAAGTCGGTGAGTATTGTAGAGTTAGATCAGCGATTGGCTCCAGAGTATCGGAGACCGCAAAATGGAGGGGCATTCGAGTCTGGGCAGAATCCATCCAAAGATGAGTAATGCACATGTGCCGAATCAAGCTATCAGCCATTATCCACTCAAGCGCTGAATGATAGTAGGATGGCTGACTGTTTGATACTTGGACGCATAAAAGCAGATAGGCGACTATCGCCAATTGGCGAATCCAAATTTTCACTTTGTTTTTCTCCAGCTTTGGATGAATGACACGACGTACGCCCTCGGGCCAGCAGCAACTACATTATTCAATTGATTGAATGACACTGGCGCCATTGGTATGTACTGAGTGCCTGAAAGGTCTAGCGCCGCATACGACTTTCGTTGACCATATCCATTCAGTTGGCTTCGTATGATATTCATCTGATCCTCAACCGGCCCAGGAACTCCCCATGACCTCCTCCCGTCGTCAAGTCCGCCACCGATTGACGTGTGCATAAGCTCGTGCATGAGGGTCATACCCCAACCCATTGTCTTGTTATTCAGGTCCGGGCTAGTTCCATTTATGAAGGCGCCTATCTGTTCGGGTCCGAGAGAAATTCCATTTCCTTTGGTGAATGACTCAACGCCACTCCCGAGGGCAACATCCACGGTCGCTGAGTTATCAATCATGGAAACTAACTTGTTACGCATGACCTCGCTTCCTACAGGATTCCCGTTTTCATCCGTAGCGATGGTGGGACTCCCATCGGAACTCTTCGCGTACACGATGTTTCCATCAGCATCATACGAGAGATTCAATCCCGACTGCTCTGCCCAGTCTCCAGTTATCAAACCTGCGTATTGGGAATGGAGCAAGTTCCAATTGGCATTAATCGTGTCACCATGGGGATCCACAAAAAGGAGTGGGTTGTTCACACCATAGCAATATCCCGAGACTCCTGGATATTTCGCCGCCATCGGGTCCACACTTAACCACCTTCCCACCCTCGCATCATAGTACCTCGCCCCGAAGTAGTCGTAATTCGTTTCAACATCGCGTTCTTTGCCTGTAAACTTGTACCGTGCATCGGCAGAGGTCGTCAAAGTTCTCCCCGGCATCAGCATGCCGTACGGATACAGATCATTGTAGCTGTCGACGCTGCCGGTCGTGCCGACAGTCATCCGGATGCTTCCCAAATGGTCCTTGAGGTAGTAGTAGCGCCACAGTCTGACACCATTCCTCATGACCTGGCCGATGTTATCCGCTCCAGAGATGTTGTACGTGTAGAGACTGTTGTACACACCCTTTTGCACCAGCTCCGTCTTTCCGGATGGATCGTTTAAATAATATGTGTCCGTGCCGTTGCTCGCGTATTTCCGGACGCGCGATCCGTTGACGTCGTAAGAGTAAATCTGCGATACGCCGTTCGTCATATACACGGCAACGGGAAGATTGTCGATGTCGTAGATTGCGAACGCAATGTTCGACCGTGAGTCCGACACCATGTTACCGTTTGCGTCGTAGGTGTACGACGACCCGCTTCCGGCAGAATTCGTGTACGAGGAGAGCTGGTTGGTTCCCGATGTGTAGCTGTAGGTTAGGCTGTCCGTGAGCGCGCCCGTGCTGTCATGCCGCCCCAGCTTCTGGAAATTGCCGTCATCGGAGTAGGAATAGAATTCTCCATACCTTGTGCCGGCACCGTACCAGTTGCTTCCGGAGCAGTAACCAAGGGGGGCCTTTGTGAGCCGGTCGGTACTGTCATAACCGAACGCTCTGCAGACATAGTCCGTTGACCCGTACGGCATGGTCACACCTGCCAACCGGTACGAGACCCAGCTGACGTTTCCGTTCTTCTGCGCGACGAAAGGAAGTGAAGTCCCGGCCTTGTCCTGTGTTTCGTACCCCAATGTCATTGCAAATTGGTCCGTTCCCATAGCATCCGGGTCATTGATCTTCCTCAGCCAACCGCGATTGTTGTACGTATAGTCCACCGTCTGAACAGGCGTCGCGCCGAGTTTCACCTGTTGGACCCTGTTGCTTGGATAATAAGAGTACTCGGCGTCTTTCACCTTCGTGGTGCCAAGTGAATCAGTGTCCGTCCAGACTCTCAAGAGCCTTCCCTCTTGGTCGTAGTCATAGAACGTATATGTATTGTAGTTGGTTTGAACGTCGCGATATCCCTTCTTTGTGACATTTCCCTGCAAGTCATACCAGTAATATAGCTTTTTCGGAAAACTACCCAAATTGGTTTGAACCTCCCACTCGACTCTGCCCAGTTCATCGTACGAATATGAGGTCTGATCACAGAGTTGACCAAGCCGAAATGCATAGGTTGCAGAGATTCTCCCTTTGAGGTTCCGTTGATTGGAAGCGTTGGGATCCCCAGAAAGAGTATCGTAAAGGAATTGCTTTGTTACAAGTGTGTTTGAGGCCGGAAAGCTCGCATTGTCGGCGTTATTTTGGGTGAAATCCGATACAGAATTTACCGAGTACTCACCGGTCTCGATCAATCGATTCAATTTGTCATATTTGTTGTAGACAAATTCGTTTGCATTTCCGCAAGTAACAGAATAAGTGTAGTATCCCGAGTTGGGATAGGTCATCGTGTAACTCCAGCCATATGTTCCTTTCGGCAGGATTATGGAGTTTGTCACAGTACCGGTGCCACCATTGGTGGCGCTGCACAGCGTGGCCCCGTTCTTTGTAATGCTGATGGTGGCGGAAGGAGGCCCTGCTCCGAAAGTGATTGCGAGGCTTACCTTGCCGGGGATGTTCAACGTGAAGCTTCCGGAACTGTTCTGTGCGCCTGCTTGACTGACAATTGTGCTTGGATTGGTCGCGGTCCCAGCGTGATTTGCATCTCTGATGAGCCGCACATTGTGATATTTGTCGTACAAGTATTGAGTTACCCCTGCTTCGGGGGTTATTCGCACGCTATCATTTCCCCGCACGTCATAGGTGTACTTCGTCGCTTTCCCTTCTGAAGTTATCACCGAATCTAGTCTCCCCAACGCGTTGTAGGTGAACCGCGTCGTAAGGGCTTTTGTTCCAAGATATTTTACATTTTTGAGAATGTTGCCATACAAATCGTAATCATTGTATCCGTTGTTGCCGTTCTCATCAATCGTCGTGAGTCGCTTGAAATAGTTCGTGGTGTTGCTGTAATCGACTGAATCCTTTTTTGTCGGCGCGCTCGCGCTGCTGTCTGTGAAGCGAATTTGGCGAGGATTCATGAATGCATCATAGTAGTTGTATGCATTTACCCCATCGCCATCGCGACTGTACCACTTCCTGCCGAGATAATTGTACTTCTCCTTCGATTTCAATTCCCAGCTCGTACCGGTATAGGCATAGTTTTCATTGGCCAAGGAGTCCGGTCTAAATTGCGTCATCGTTTGCACATTGGCTCCCGCGTTATACAGGTATCCCGTGCTGGTCACTTTGGATGTCCATAGACTGTCGACGTAGCTGAAGGTCATGCTCGCGTACGGAGCAGAGGCCCCGTTTGGCGGAAGGTAGGGATTGTTGGGATAGAAATTCCCTGGCTTGAGTTGTTTTGTGATCCTCCCGAGCGTATCGTAGTAGTTTGCAGAGTAGTAGCCGTTCTCATCTACGGAGAAGAACAAATTCGCTTTTCCGTCGTAGGCAGTGAAGGTCGCGAGCGCTCTGCCATTGTAGTCTTTGATCGTTTGAAATGGTGCCGGCTGAAAGGCGCTGCTCCAGTTGACGACAGGATTGGTGAGTGTTGAGCCATCGCTACAATACAGTTTGCCCGTTGGACTTATTTCGCTGTTATACTTGTACTGTACGTCGGAGCCGTTGTCGAACAGGACCTTCCTTGGATAACCGGCAAGGCTTCCGGTACTATCATTGAAATAGGTGGTTACGACAGAATCAGCGTCTGTTGCACCAGAGTTTACACTTTTCCATATTCTTCCGTAGAGCACGCTAGGCGAGGAATAATAGTAGGTCTTGGCACGCGACTTTCTTTGGAACGTCCCGCTCCCACTTGCTCCCTTCTTAACAAGCGTTTGAGTCTCAATCGGCAATGAGGGTCGGTAAACACGGTTTGTGTCGCCTGTTCTGAAAGTCGAAGTGTCAATGCTGGAGTTTGCGGATTGGATGCCGAACTGTTCCGAGTAGGAGTGGAACTTCTTCACCATCTGCATATCCGGAGAGGTATTCCGGTAGGTTTCTTCAACGATCGAGGTGTCGCGAAGGAGATTGTCGACGAAAGAATGATCCCTACGGAGATTGCAAGTAATAGGATCGTACGGAGGAGTGTATTCATATCTTCGAAGGACTATTGAGTCGGACACAGTTGCTTTTGTTGTTCCGCCATACTGTATCACGCGCGATGTAAGCGACATAAAGTCCGGATAATTGAAGGCATCGAAGAAGGACAGGGAGGTCCAAAGACCGACCGCCTTGCATGACCACTCACCGTTGCGCTTGTAGTTGTACTGAGTCGATTGGAGGAGAATGTGGTGTTCATCCCATGTGGAATCAGAGACAATGTTCAAGAGCGAAGCAAGGTTGTTTGAAGAGTACTTGTCCTGATTTCTGAATTTCGAGGTTGCCTTGAGCAGTTCAAAGTCCTTTGTTTCGACGTACTTTCCCATGGCCGAGGAGCCACCACCTGCCAGGCCTGTCGTCGTTATCGTAGTACGAATATCAATGATCCTCCCCGACAGGTCATTGTATAGCAAATTGGAAGGGCCGCACAGGTCGAAGCCGTTGTAAAGCTTTCGATTCCATGTATACTCGTAGCTGGCCTTGCGAAGCGGATATGCGGTTGCCCCATTGACAACAGAATCAGTGACATCACTTATCATTGATGCCGTGTAGTTGTCCCGCATCGTGTTGCTCATGTTTCTGAAGTGGTACCCATCGAGATATCGGTACCAGATGCATTGTGCAGAATCGAGATGTCCCAGCCCCGGGCCATAGCGGAAGATATCGAAGCAGTTACGATCTCGATATTCCCATCGTGTAGGGGCATTTGAATACATGTTGATGAAGTACCCCTTGCGCGGAGAGTATTCTTGAGGCCAAAGGAGAGGATCCAGCACGCTCATGTATGACGAATCGATTGCGAAGCTCGAAGCTGTATCGTAAAGGGCCGTTGACGTTCCGAGTTCTGTCAGGCAATAGCGAAAATCGTTCCGCTCGCCATTGAGTATCTCTCTTCTGGTCATCAACTTGGTTGGATATGCCAGATAGTAGTATCCATCGTCAACCCCCACCTGGTAATCAGTAGCCCAAAGGCCTGCGTATTTGTACCGCCTCACATGGTTGCTGTAGGTGAACGAAGCTTTCTTGTTTGTGTTGCCGTTGTCCTGGATACAGTCCACTTGCATGATTTTGCTGGCCGTGGTGTCCGCCACTCTTATCGTGTCCAGTGGAAATCCGTTGTTGATTCGATAATCATGGAGTTGGACGGTATAGCTTTTGCCGCTGAGGTTGTTCGTTACGATGATTCTGTATGCACCGCTCGAATACACATAGTCGAACGTGATTTCTGTCCCGGACACCGGCGTCGCGGAATTCTTGTAGTACTGGATTTTCTTGAGGAACTTCCTTCCATTGGTAAGCGTGTACCCGAAGATGTTGCTATAGTCGTACGAGAAGACAATTCTGTCTCCGTTTTGTGCTTGAATGTAGCGAAGATAGGCAATCTTGGGGGGATTGGTGAGTCTCCTGCCCCAGTCATGAAAAGTTGAGTAGTTTTGATAGTGCGCGTATTCTTCTTCAAAAACATACGTCAAGCCGTCGCCGGGTTTGTAGTAGATCCGTCGCTCTTGGAACCTTCGAGAGACGGAATCTATCCACCGAACGATGGCATAGCCGTTTGATTTCTCGTCGGTATTGAAGTACACACCTCGCAGCTGGGCATCCACGTGGGTTGAATCCACTATTTGTCCTGTGCAAAGCCCTGATCCGAAGATGAAGTATGTTGGGTTCAACAGGGTGAGAACGGAACCCTCTGCGTTCATCAACTGAATTGCGTCTCTTGTCGTCGTCTGTGGATAGTATCCCGAATATAAACCAATGAGCCGGTAGCGTTGGTAGGGATCCCAGGGAAAGCTGACATCGTTCGTATACTGATACCCTGTTGCGAGAAGTGGCACTTGAGATCCTTTGTACGGATTTTCCAGAGCGCCGACAACCGTGTCAGTAACCGGGTCAGCCTGGCTACCGACAAAGAAATTCTCCTCAAAATTCGTCGTCTGAACAGCAATGTTATTGACGCCAAAAACCCAGAGCGCTGCATTGACACTATTCCCTCTGACTCCGGTACCGGTGGAGTACCAATCCGTCCAATTGCCCGAAGTGTCAAAGAGGTGATAGTCGCTCCTGTGTGCAACCCAATCCTCAAAATACGTATGGCAAGCATCTGCATTGAAGGTCAGCGTCAATTTCGTCTGCAAATCGTTTGGGTAGTTGATATCCATCGCGTGACCGACCGTCAAATTCCCGGAATAGTCGGAAACGTTGACAGCTCCTTTGATGAATGAACTGCCGACAAATGCGGATCCGCGGTCTAGGAGCTTTCCGCTGTTGAAACTCATCACGGATATGTCCGCCGAATCGGACTGACTTCGAGCGATGGGGCTAAGGAATGCAAGTGCAATGAGGGCGATGACGATGAGGGAACTATGGGATTTCATCATTTTCTCCGTGGAGATATCCATTCGAAGTCTGTGAAAGTGAACGACCACATTGCGTTCTAGTTCTTCGTCGATTTGGGAAGGTCAAAGCATCGAGTGTCTTTGTTCCACTGCACACCGACGGAGTTCTTTTGCCACCATTGCTCGCGGTACTGTGCCAGAGCCATACCGAACGTTTTCTCGTCATTGACCCTCAAGCTGTCGGGGAGTACCTCACCGTAATCAACTCCGGTCCAGTTCTTGAGTCCCTGGCGTGCAATGTCTCCCATCTTCATGAAGCAGCCTTTGACGTAGGTCGTATCATCCATGGCACCAAGAAGCAGATGAAGCACTTCATTATCAGGAAGAAGCGACCCCTCCATCACTCGGTAGTAGTTGTTCGTGGCAAACGATTTGAGCGCAGAGGCGCGCACTTCGCAATTTGTGTCGGTACGTGCAGCAGTTGTCAAGACTTGATACGCCGCCGGAGTTCCGATCAGATCAAGGGCAAGGGCGCCGTAGATCCGGTTCGGGGGAGGGGCAATCACGCTATCCACCACTGCTCCGGTCGAGTCAAGCACTGGGAACTTTATGACTGGAGTCTCAAAGAGAAATCCCCGCAACTGTGGCACGACCTTGTCTCCGAGCGACGCAACACTTGGAAGCACCTGAAACGGATCATGCTGTCCCACGGTTGTCTCTGTGAACAGTCTGGTCAGATCTACCACAGAAGGAAGGGAAGACTGCCCCGCCGTCAGACCAACCGCCGTGGTTCCCTGTGCGAAAAGGGTGACCGATGCGCAGAGTGTCAAGAAGAGGATGATGTACGATCGAGCAAACATGGAGAATTCTCCTATCAGTGAAATTCTGGTTTCAAACTCCCAGGGTCTTGAACAGGCCTCACATGGCAACAGGCTGAGTTTCATCGACGCCCTTCGACTCAGCCGAACAAAGCGGAACATCGTCTAGGATGACAAAACGGAAAGCGCGACACTTCGCCGACACCTCTTTGAAGAGCGGAAATGCTGGTATCGAATGAGACGGTCTTGATATCAGGAATGATTTCATTTCTTTGGGTCAATCGGAGTCTTCATGCACGAAGCAATGCGACTTGCGCGAACAGGACGAGTCGCCCTGAGAATTAGGGGAACGCTTCCGCGTCATCGTGTAGTCGAGTTTGTGGTCTGTCCGAGGCTGTAGCGGACCTCACCGCTGGCGCCCTGAATTGCTTTTACTTTACCGCAACTAACAAGTCGTTCAAGAGACTGGCGGAGTTCCTGCGTTACAATGTCGGCGACATTCTTCGGTATCCACCATTCGGCAATCCCCTCAATTGTGTCTGAGGCTTGAGGGTGACATGCCAGGTATTTCGTGATTTCTTCATCGAGTCTTTGCATGACGGACAGACGGTTCAAGGAATATGCCACGGAGGAAAATCGGCCAGGTTTAACCAGAAAAGGCAGGAGGTGGGACAATTATGTCCCCCCTGAAGTGCGGATTCGAGGAGAAAACTATTAATCTAGGAAAAAGGAGGGGGGACAAATTTGTCCCCCCCAGAAATCGAAAGGAAAGGGCACTCGATACGATTAAATCGAGCGGCCAAAGCAGCCTGGTGCGAGAGGTCCTGAGACAGAATGAGAGTGCGCGATGGGACGATCAATCGTCAAGTCCGGATTTCTTGAGGAGTTTTCGAAACTGGCTCCGGTCCAGTTTCGCGAGCGCAGCGGCTTTGGTTATGTTTCCATTGGCGAACGCCAGATAACCCCTCAGAAGATTCTGATCTACTGCATGCACGTATTCCTCTTTGAGGCTCATAAACGAGGATCCATCCTTCGACATGAGATGCCACGCGACATTCAGGTGTTCTAGCCGCACTTCTTTTCCTTGCGCAAAGAGGACGCCCGAGCGAATGGCACTTTCAAGCTCGCGAATGTTGCCCAGCCAGTTTTGCGAAAGAAAATACTGAAGGACTTCGTCAGAACACTTCGCTGTAGCCTGCTTGTCGCCCCGTGAATACTTCTCAAGAAAATGCAAAGTGAGAGCCGGAATATCGTCCATTCGTTCCCTCAGGGGGGGAATGTGAATGGCCGCGACGTTGAGTCTCCAGTAGAGATCCTTTCTGAACGTCCCCGCCTTCACCTCCTGAACTAGATCAACATTGGAAGCAGCAACAACCCGCACATCGGCCTTCTTCATTTTCGAAGATCCAACCATGTTGTAGGTCGAGTTCTGGAGAAACCTGAGAAGCTTTGGTTGTGAGGTGTACGGCAGTTTGTCGATTTCGTCGAGGAACAGCGTTCCGCCTTCGGCTTGTGCCACACGTCCCGTTCGCTTCGAGTTGGCACCCGTGTACGCTCCCTCCTCGTGTCCGAAGAATTCATTTTCCACGAGCTCATTCGGGATGGCCCCACAATTGACCGAAATGAATGGTCCACCGGAACGATCACCAAGGTAATGAATCCCCCTGGCGATGCGTTCCTTGCCCGTGCCCGATTCGCCCGTAATGATCACTGGGACGTCGGAGCGACCCAGTATTTTCATCCTCTCGACTGCGCGCAGAAAGCCGGGGTTCTTCCCCACAATGGGAGGGTCAATGGAATCAAGTCCGGACCGAGTGCAATCCGAGGACCGGACTGCATTGAGAGCGAGAAGTTGCGCAATGAGAAGACGGTAGCTTCCATCCGAAGGAGGGAAAGGAAGTACACGAGAGCTTTCTAGATGATTCCCGAGAGATGGAAACCTTGTGTCATGCACGCTATGGACGAATAAAAGCGGGACCTTCGGCGCCGTTTCGCGAACACTTATGGCAAGTCTCTCGATGCGCGCGTCGAGACTCGCGTCATAGACGAAGCAGACGAGCTCCAGGGCCTTCCCTCTGACGGTTTCCGGCCCAATGCGCGAGGAACCTGGGGCAATAACAGAGACATAGGTGTTCAGAGACGGGATCTCCTCGTGGACCCAGTCGACGAACCCACCCGCGAGGAATGCTCCGCAAGCGGAATGGAAGACCAGAATTCTTCTGTCCATCAAGCAATAGACTCCTTCTGTCCCAGACTGGAGACAGGATTTCGTGATTGTGGAGTTCTTGCGGGCAGCCCTCCAATCCAACAAGCCGCAAAACATGCGACATCGCTATAGACAAGAAAAACGGGTGAAGCGCAACGCGGGGCTTGAGAATGGAATTTCACACCAGTGAAGCAATACTATGCGGAAACGAGAATGCGCACAGAATTTAATCTGGGTGACCTGTATGCGCTCCAAAGAACGGTCGATCATGCAGGGGGATCGCTTTCGCATTATACATATCCAAATTTCTTGAGTCAAGTCGCCACGCACAATCCTCGGATCGAAATCAAAAAATATTTTCGGTTCGGGAGAAAAGGCGATTTGATTTGAGCTGACGTGACTACACATCGGTGAACGGAGGGGGGGACAAATTTGTCCCACCTCTTCCTCAGATATAGGACCTTTCGCGCGTTTCTTTCGAGTTGGTACGACTGTTGAACCTTTTCGGGAATGTCGAAATCTCACAATCAATTTTCCTGAAGAGGGGCGAATGCAGTACCGAAGAACTTTGGTTCCAGGATTGTTCAAGAAGCAATCAGGTTTCACTCTCACCGAACTCATGATTGTCCTCGTCATCGTCGGGGTTTTGGTCCTGCTTGCTCTTCCGAAACTTATGCCGGTGGTGACGAAGGCGAAAACAACAGAAGCCAAGCTTCAACTCAAGCAGGTCTTTACCCTGGAACAATCGTACAAGTTCGAGCGCGACCGGTACTCAACCAATCTTGCCGAAATCGGTTTCGAACAGGCAAAGCTCGTCACCGAAGGCGGCCAAGCGCGCTACAGGATTGAAGTGGCGTCGGCCGATGAGAAGGGGTTTGTTGCGCAAGCAACTTCCGTGGTGGACTTCAACGGAAATGGTGTCTACAACGTCTGGGTGGTTGATGAGGGTGGGCAGGTGAAGGAGAAGATGCCGGATTGAAGAGGATCGATGGACAATGGTCCCTGGACAATTGACATAGACATGACGATCCACCGTCGACTGTCCACCGTCCGCTCTTCAAGCCTTGTGAGGATACCATGAGCATAGCCTTAGAATATGGCATAGTCGCAATAATCGGACTCATTTTCGGGAGCTTCCTGAATTCGCTCGCCTACCGCGTCCCGCGAGGGATCTCTGTCAAGCGAGGGCGATCCTTCTGTCCTCATTGCAGGGTACAGCTTCGGTGGTTTGAGCTCATTCCTGTCGCGAGCTTTCTGGTCCAGCGGGGCAAGTGCCAAAGATGTGGAGGCGATATTTCGTGGCGGTACCCGTTCTTCGAGCTCCTCACGGCGGGCATGATCGTGTTGCTTTACTACAGGTCCACTGGTGTGGGGGAGTTTCTCTCGTCCGGAGTGATGGTGGTTACGGCGGTGGCGATCGGTCTCATCGACTGGGAGTTCATGGTCATCCCGGATAGCATCGCTCTTAGCGGACTACTCTCGGGCATCGTGACTACGGCTCTCTTTCAGACAGGTCTCTTGGCGTCCATGCTGCTGAGTGCGGCTGCATCGGGAGGTTTGGTCCTGATGATCAGGTGGCTAGGGAGTCATCTCCTCAAACGTGAGGCGATGGGGATGGGCGACGTCAAACTCGCGTTTCTCCTGGGGTTCTTTCTCGGGATGAAACTCTTTCTTATCGCGCTTTGGATTGCGGCTCTTCTGGGCGCGCTCTACGGTCTATGGAGGAAGAGAGCGAGAGGTTCAGATCGAGTTCCCTTCGGGTCGGCCCTGGCTGTTTCCTCAACATCACTCATTCTCTTCAAGGATCAAGTCGAATACTTGACAGGCGCATGGACAACGATGCTACGGTAGAAGGAAAAAGGATTGAGATTGATCCTGAAGCCTCCTGTCTGATACCGAAAGAGGTTGCATTGGACCTCCGCGTCCTCCCGCTCAGGGTTGACGAGAATGGCCTCCACGTGCTGGCGTCATCAAAATCATCTCCGAGCCTCGAGAGCGATCTTGCCTTTCTCACGGGGAAGAACGTTGTGGTGAAATATGCGGATGAAGATCTCGTCCTCTCGTCAATCCGCAAACTCTACGGGGAGATGAATATTCTCGATACAAGTCAGCGCGATTTAACGAACGAAGTGTCACTCGCGAATGGCCGTTCGGAAGACGAAACGACGAGTGAGATCGGTTCTGCTGGGTTGGCCATTTCAACGAGTTCTGCCGTAGAGGCGGTAAATCAGATTATCACGCAAGCGATCAACTCCGGTGCCAGCGACATTCACGTGGAGCCGTATGAACATGTTCTACGGGTCAGATACCGTCTGGACGGGGTCCTTCATGAGACATACTGCGGACCGCTCGACCTTGCGAAGGCGCTCATATCACGCCTCAAGATCATGGCCGATCTCGATATCGCTGAGAAGAGACGCCCTCAGGATGGCCGGATCCGCGTGAAAGAAGGGGAGAGAACGATCGACATCCGTGTCTCATCCCTTCCAACCGATTTCGGTGAGAAGATCGTGCTGAGGATTCTCGACAAGTCGCACCTCAGACTTGACCTGAGCGCTCTGGGTTTCCAGGGCGACGATCTCGCTCTGTTTGAAAAGACCATTCGCCTCCCCTACGGAATGATACTGGTCACCGGCCCGACAGGAAGCGGCAAGACCACCACGCTCTATGCTGCTTTGAACAGCATCAACAAGCCTGAACTGAACATCACGACGATCGAAGATCCGATCGAGTACAACCTCGTCGGAATCAATCAGACTCAGGTCCGCTCCGATATCGATCTCACGTTTGCAGCGGTGCTTCGCTCCATCTTGAGACAGGATCCGAACGTGATCATGGTGGGGGAAATTCGGGACGGTGAGACCGCACAGATTGCCATTCGCTCTGCCCTCACCGGCCATCTCGTGTTCTCGACACTCCACACAAATGACGCGCCTTCTGCGCTCACGCGACTGGTCGACATGGGCGTCGAGTCATTTCTTGTGGCGTCCTCGGTGAAGATGATTCTCGCGCAGCGGCTCCTCCGGAAAATCTGCTCGGACTGTGCCGTAGACTATGCTCCGACGAAGACCGAACAAGAAGAGCTGGGGCTTCAGGGTGACTCGGCGACAGGGTTTCTCAAAGGGGCCGGCTGCCCAATGTGCCATCAAACGGGATATCGGGGAAGAACAGCTATCTACGAAGTGCTCGTCGTCGAAAATGAAGTCTCCGACCTGATTGCGAAAGGGGCGTTCGCGTCAGAAATCAGAGCCAAAGCCAAAGAAAATGGCTCACGAACTCTTCGTGATGCCGCGATTCTTGCTGCAAAGCAGGGGACAACGACAGTAGAAGAAGTCCTCCGTGAGACTGTCGCTTAAGGTGTTCAACTGAAAGTGCAACTATGAATCGACCGATGGTGCGGTTAAGCCTTCTTTTCTGGTTTCTTGCAGGAATCGGGTGTTATACACCTCTTGCCCAGGGCTCTATCTATTATACTGGAGTGCGCCTGAACGAATCTAGCGCTCTCGTCCCGGAACCGACTTTTGCTCCGCCCGATTCAGGAAAGCGTGTCGAATCAAGCCCTTCAGATTCTCTGAAGAAGAATTCGGAGACAGAGAATATTCCTCCCGCCGCGCTCGATACCACAAGTCTAAACTTTAAAGACGCGGATCTCCGTGATATCTTCCGGGCCCTCGGGTACCAGCATGGAGTGAATATCTTCCTGGACAATACGGTTTCAAAACGCGTCACGATCGCTTTGAACAACGTGAGGGTGTATGATGCGATAAGATTCCTCGCCGAGCAGAATGGACTTGCTCTTACGATTGAAGGAGGGATTTTCAAGATCCTGCCACCTCCGCCGCCGCCGAAACCCGAGCCCCCAGCGCCGCATCTTCCTGCTGTTGCTTACGACAATGGACTTCTCTCCGTCGTCTTGAAGGACGATAATCTCGATGCCGTTGTGGCCGCTATTCAAGAGAAATGCGGGAAAAATATCCTCGTGATCAGCGGAACGAGCGGACCGGTCACGGGCAGACTCTTCGATATCGACTTCGATATCGGGTTCACCCAGCTCATGAACAATAGCGGGTTCGCAGTTCAGAAGAAGAACAACATCTATGTCGTATCGCGTCTCGATTATTTCGTCGGGACGCAAGGTACAGCAACGCCGCAAAAGAGCGGACCATATTGGATCAGCGTTAAGGACTCGCTTGTGACGATCGACGTCACCGATGCCCCTCTAAGCCGGGTGACCGCGGACATGATTCGGCAGCTGAATACCGATGTCGTGTTCTACAACGAGTTAAGCGGCACGGTCACGGTGCGCGCGACTTCTATGCCGCTCTCCGAGGCGCTTGATCTGATTCTCCGGAATACGAACTACACGTACAAGGAATCCAACGGCATCTTCTTCTTAGGGGAGAAGTCCAACAAAGCACTGATCAGCGCCGAGCTCTTCCGGATGAATTACCTGACGGCGGAATCGACGCTGGACAAGATCCCACAATCGATATCATCGCAAGCGACGATCAAGGTGGCGAAAGAGCACAACGGCTTCATCGTCATCGCTCCCCACGATGTCCAGGAGCAGTTTCGTGAATTCCTCGCGCAAATCGATCAGCCCGTGGCGCAGGTTCTGATCGAGGCCCTTGTTGTCGATTTCGACATCTCCGATGGGAGCAACTTTGGGATTCAAGCCGGACTCTCCGGGTCGCAGGATACGACCAATTACAACCGGTCGGGCACGCTTTACCCCGGGGTCGATATGCAATTCAACGGTACGGCAGTAAACAACATGCTCAAAAAGGCCAAATCCGTCACGATTTTCGGCAAAGAGATCAATCTTGAGAACCTTGGCGTACTCCCGAATGATTTCTACTTGAGACTCAAAGCGATGGAGCAGCAGGGGATTGCGAACGTCACGTCGCGTCCTCTTATCGCGACGCTGAACGGCCACAAGGCATCGCTCAGCGTTGGGACGACACAATATTTTCTCTTAAAGACAACAACACCGTACGTGAATCAGACCCAGACGGTCTTTCAAGAGAGCCAGTCGTTTCAGACGATCGAGGCGAATGTGAAGCTCGAGATCACTCCGTATGTGGGTGCGAGTGGGATAATCACTGTAGAAGTCAAGCCTGACTTCCAAACTCCCGTAGGAGCGCTTTCGGCGGACGTTCCTCCGACGATCAGCAAAAGATCAATGAGTTCGACGCTCATTATGAAAGAAGGAGAGACGGTGGTGCTCGGTGGACTTGTTCAGGAAACACAGTCGGAGACGTCGACCAGGGTCCCGCTAATTGGGTCCATCCCCCTCCTTGGGAAACTCTTCTCGTCGACGTCCACCACGAAGCGGAAAGGTGAGCTCCTCATTTACATCACGCCCCATATTTCGTATGGCGAGGAATTCCAGAGCGCGTATGCGCGGCCTCCGGGAGAATAGCCGCCGCACGTTCCCACGCGCGAAAGGGGGAAGGGGAGAAACAATTGTCAATTATCGATTGACAACGGACAATTGACAAGTGAGTTGAGACTTGGGGACGAGGGGAGAAGGGGAGAATAGGAGAGTGGGAGAGGGGGAGAACGAGAGGAGCATAATCGGAGAATACATCACTGAGGCCTATTCTTTCCCGGATCGACGTCCGGCGTCCATTATGGGACACATGACCAATGATTGAGATTGTCACAAAGGGACTAATCGTGATTCTCGCCGGCCTCTCGATGGTCGATCAGGTTCACGCTCAAAAGGGAGAAACGGCCGATCAGATCGAAAGATATCTGGCAATGCCCGATGATAGTATTAATATTGGATTCGTGTGTCTGACGCTCGCGAAAGATGCATATCCGAACCTTGCCATTAACAAGTTCGATCGAATTCTCGACTACATGGCGGGACAAATATCATACCTGAACGAGGGGCGAACCGATCCATTGGCACGCATAGGACTCTTGAACACGTACTTCTACCGCAAAGGATGGTGGAATGATTCCGTTGCTTTCACATACGACCTGAACGATCTTGATGCCACGAAACGCGGCAATCGGTACTTGAACGGCTACCTCTCAACGAAGAGAGGGTCCTGCATTACAATGTCCATGTTATACCTGGCCGTTGCCGACCGATTGCACTGGCCGGTTGTGGCCGTCAGGGCAGCAAAACACATCTTCTGTCGGTATATTGCACCTGATCTGCGGGAAAACAACATCGAGCCCACCTGCGGAGGGGGGTATTTGTCGGATGATCAATATGTAACCGAGGCGGGCATTCCGACCAAAGCCATACGGCATTGCGTGTACTTGCGAAACCTCTCGAAGAGAGAATACATCGCATCGCTCTTGCCAAATCACGCGCTTCAACTGATTGAGGACGGGAGATTCGAGGAGGCAGGAAGGTACTTTGAGATAGCTCTTCGGGTGGATTCGACATTTTCCAGCGCCTACTGGAACCTCGGCGAGTGGCACCGGCAAGAAGCCGAACATCTTGAGGCAGCGATGGTGCGTCAGATCGATTCCGAGATCGCCGGCGGCGCCACGCGCTGTCGAAGGCAAGAAGGTCCAATAATCCTGGGAACATCTGCAGACGATCAACTCCTCAAACGGTTACGCATCGCCCCTCCGTCATCGGAACTGAGTGAAAGACAATTTCGCAATCTACCGCAGGCCCGGATCAGGCGTCCTCCCGAGCCTTCGCCAGGTTACAATGAAGGATCTGGGCAATACCAAGCAAGTGAGGTGCAAGCGGTGAGAGAAAAGTGCGCCGAGGCAATTCGGTACCACCTTTCCCTTGCAGAATCGTACAAGCGGAAAGCCAAGGAGCTAGGAATTGTCGTAAGATTCCCTGAAGCGTTCTTCATCAAGCAATCAGAAGCAATTGAGAAGTTCAAACAAAGCGGAACGTATTAAAGGAGCGCATTCATGAAATCGGTCCACATCGTTGCTCTCACCCTCGTCGCATCCCTCGTGGGACTGCAGGGCGCTGCCGCAGGCAGATACTATGATGCACGAATTGCTAGATGGACTGCACCTGATCCAGCTCTGCGTGACGGCACTGCGCGAGAACGCTTGAAGAAATATGGACTGAAGCTTTACGAATCAACCCCATACAACTACTGCTTTAACAACCCACTCCGATTCACCGATCCGGATGGCAAATTCCCTTGGCCGATTGTTCTTGCAGCTGCGTATTTTGCGACCCAATTCTCCGGAGATCATCCCGGGGGCTCGCCTGGCTTCGTGCAGTCTACTGTGGCGCTCGGATCAATCGGCCTTGCACAGCCAGCTGGGATGTGGGCGCTGAGGAATCCGCTAACTACGACCACTATTACTACAGCTGTCGCCGACGCGCTTGCGCCGCCTGGGATGACTCTTTCACCTCTGAATTCGGTATCGACCGTCGCATCCAACGAGATCAAGGAACTCTCTCAATCCTCCAAAGTGATCGAAGGCGTGATGGAGGGAGTTGGGATGTTCTCAACGGGTCAACTGAGATTGTTCGAGAAACAACTCGCAGACCATGGCGTCGAATCATTGATGAAATCTCGTTCTTCGCTCATGGGAAAACTTACTCAACACTTGAAGGATCTGGAAGCCTACCAAGAGGCTGGCGGGTATACCAGCAAAACCAAGAGCGAGATCAGGAATTTCCAGCAACAGATCAATGCAATTGATGAAATCTTGGGGAGGCAGGGCCAATGAAAAACAAGTTGCTCGCTGACACAGCCAAGGTGAAAGCTCTTTCGAACCACCTGGCAATTTCTGAGAGGGTCAGAAGATTCGACGCTCCAGGTGAACCGGAGTCCTGGACTATTGCGGTCGCGTTGAAGGACATTGAAGAATCATGCAATGAAATCTTCCAAGAGCAACTGCCGCCTCTCGTCGCCGGCAATCTCTCAAGTTCCGAGATTGATGAGAGGCTGCATCGCATAGGGGAAGAACTTCGTCACATCCTCTATCACATTCACGATTCCAGGTACTATGCATACCTATTGTCGAATGACAAGAACATTGGTCGAGGAGAGGATGAGCCTCCAAAACGTCGTCTGTGAATTGGTATTGCTCCCTCACCGTTTTCGGCAGTCTGGGACTGCATCGCTTGCGAAATGTTGGAAACTACCGGTTACTTCGCCGTCTCAGAAGAGGTTACCGAGGAGCTCATTCGAGGGGCCCTCCGCGAACGACCAGAATATGTGGACCCGTGGCTGTAATGGTCCGAAAAGTAGCGAACTCGAAACGGCGGGTATCTTGATCGTCTGCAGAATGATACATATGCAGTTGGCCATAAGCCAGCAGGGCCGAGTGCAAACCAGATTGAATGTTCCGATCGGATCGCGGCTTGTGCAGCATTCGTCAAACGCGCGCTTGAAGAAATCAGGTCCTCCGAGTGATCGCGCCGGAGTAGATGAGCATAATATTCTTATGGATGGTCGATGAATGTCGTGTATCATCTCTCTCTTGCAGATTCTTACAAGTGGAAAGCCGAGCAATTGGGCGGTGTCCTGACTTTCCCCGAAGAATTCTTCATCAAGCAATCAGAAGCAATTGAAAAGTTCAAGAGAAACGGTGAATACTGAGGAGCACGCTTATGAAATCGTTCCCGCTCGTTGCTCTCACCCTCGTCGCATCACTCTTGGGACTAGAGAGCACAATAGCTGGTAGGTACTATGATGCAAGGACGGGGCGATTTCTACAAATTGACCCGAAGTCGCACAAGTTTCCGGGTTGGTCCCCCTACGCCTATGCCATGGGCAACCCGTTGAAGTTTGTTGATCCGAACGGCGAAGAAGTAAGAGCCTACACGGAGCGGCTTGGGCTGGGTGTCTACTCGAAAAGTGTACCGGGACAACTACAAAATGTGCCGCCTCAGTATAGGCTTCAAGCATTGGTCCTTGGGGCCGCAGCTTGGGAAGCTTACGGCCCACGTCACTCGTTCATTCGAGTGACAACAGACAAAGTTGACAGGATGATCGAACTGGGTGGACCATTACCAGGTTACAAAGAAGGAAATCCTCTGACGAATGAGGCGGTGGGTGCCAAGGAACGTCCGGGTCAACTTGAGCACTCTGTCAATAGGCCGGAAGGAGTTGGAGAGACGGATTACTCATTCGAAAACAAGATACTGGAAATCCACAACCAGATGACTGAATACATCAGTAACAACCACGATCCCGCTTATGACGGATTGGGCACCAACAGCAATTCATATGTCGAGTTTCTCATCCAAGCCGCCGGAGGCAAGGTCGAACTCCCATCAAATGCGAAGGGACATTATGAGACTCAACAGTACTTTGAAATCTACAAAAAACTCATGAAGCAAAAAGAAGAGGAAAGCAAAAAGAATCAGGGTGCACAACAATGAATCATCCTCTTTCATCAGTGAAAGGCGGACGTCCATGAGAATCTTGCATCGGTTCAACGTGAAGGTCCTCTCCTCCCTCTGTGGTCTGTCCCTTCTTGCTTTTATTTTCTTCCTCACCCAAAGGCCAGCACCGACTTCTCGACAAGGGCTTATTCCGTTGAGTTTGCTTCTAAACAATCAGATCAACACGTGCACAAGTGGGCAGTTCACCGTAGAGTACAATGAACCGCACTATGTCGGTTTGGACTTCCAAAATGCCAAACCAGGATCAGTAGCTGATAGCCTGCGCAGACAAACCGCTGAGAGGATTGGTTCCAAGCAATCACGTCCACCAGACATAGGGATTAGTTGGACGATTTGTGATGGTGTGCAAACAATTGCCTATGGTTCTGGGAGCGGTCAATATCGAGGAATGGTAGGCAATACCATTACGCTAGGACAATTCGTGCCAACCGCAGGGCACACCTATCGCATCGAAGTCAAAACTGATTCGGGGTTTTCGAAGTATCTTCAATCGGATCCAATGCTTCAAGTTGGGGTGTCTGACGCATCGGTCAGCGTTGGGTTGGCCTTTGCCGATGGACTTTTTGGACGCATCTGGGGCGTGGCAGAAGTGGTGTTCCTAACAAGCACCTTGATATTTCTGATCCTTACGTACACATCCTATCGTACGCAAAAAGCCAGTGGAGGAATTACTGTGCAGCGCAAAACAACTTCAGCTAACACGCCCAACCACGACGCTCCCTGATTTAGTATGCGATGATTGAGCTTTGTGAAAAAAGAATAGTGGTCGCTCAAGCCCGCCCTTTGTTGATGGAAAAGCGTTGTGGGCGGGCCTGCGTTGTTGGGCGAAACGTTAAGAATGAAAAGACAGGTACGTTCACTTCGCGATCCCTCATGCCAGCTGGAGGAATAACCGAGGGAATCTTAAGCGCATTTAGGAGTCCGGAAAGTGGTTCAACGCCAGTCATTAAGAAGGATCTGGGCGATGACGTAGGAGCTGTGAAGAGACAGGAAGCCGGGGAGAAGGACGTAGATGCTCACCGCGAAATGGTAGTTCAGCCACCCTCTGGCATGAGCGAAGCTGAATATGATAATGCAGTGCTTAAGTCCGCAGATAGCTATGATGTTCAAGCGAGACCCTATGATGCAGATGATGGTCCGAACAGCAATACATATGTCAACGATGTAATAGAGAGTACCGGTGTCAAACTCCCTCAGTTTGACAAAGCTACACAACAAAAATGGTCGGACGAACGAAAGAAGAAAGAAGAAGAGAAGAAAAAGCAGGATGAAAAGCAAAAGAGAGACCAGCAGGACCAACACTGAAAGGAACCGAAGCGTATGAGCAAGAGATTTCGGATTCTCTATCTCGCAAATCCTGTGGTTATCCTCCTTGGATTGCTCTATCCGATTATCAAACTTGTCACCGATCCTTCGTCATTGAATGGATTGCATATTACCTACTATGCAGTGTTTATCATGCTTTCAGTGACGTTTTGCATTTCGTTCTTCGGTCTAAACGTCTATGGTGCTCTGAAACACAGGGCACACCGTTTGAGGTATTACGCGGTCGCTATCTTTTTGTTTGCATGGATAGCTTGGGGCACATACCAAATCGTTTATGCCTACATGCACGACATTTCACTCTGACTACTTTCCGGTAGCAAGCCATAGAATGTCGTGCAGTACAAAAAAGGCGACATTGCGGTGCAACGCAAATACATCTTCAGCTTACATGCCCAACAACGCTGTGCCCTCATTTTATACGGCGAGGGTGAATCGTATGAGAGCCATATTGTCATCATCGCCACCCCAGGGAAGAAAGAAGATGAAAAATAGAACGATGTCTTTTCTTCTGTCCTCCTTGCTACTCTGCACTCTTGCGTGTCAGAGGAGACAAGCTGAGAGACCACCCGCGGCACAGTTGACCAAAGCGGTGATCAGGTTCGTTGATGTCGACTTTGAATCACCGATTCGCGTGGACTGTAAAGGCTTTACTGCATACTGGGGTTCTGATGTTGACTCCGTGACGATTGTGGATAAACCATTCTTGGATTCACTATCATCGATGGTCTCACGGCTCAATCGTGGGAACATCACTCCAGATGATCGCATTGTGGTTGAGATGGGCTTTTCTGATGGCCACAAGCGCATTCTGTGTTTGACAGACGGCGCAATTGCGCTTGACGGTCAAGAGATGGAATTCCAGGCTGCACTGCTGAGCCTCATACAGCGTGGAATATATCATCACACGCACTGAGGCAACAAGGTACGGGAATCTCAAAACAACTTGCCCCAACACACCGGATATTTCGTGCGGGGACGCATTCCAGAGCGCGTATGCGCGGCCTCCGGGAGAATAGCCGCCGCACCTTCCCACGCGCGAAAGGGGGAAGGGGAGAAACAATTGTCAATTATCGATTGACAACGGACAATTGACAAGTGAGTTGAGACTTGGGGACGAGGGGAGAAGGGGAGAATAGGAGAGTGGGAGAGGGGGAGAACGAGAGGAGCATAATCGGAGAATACATCACTGAGGCCTATTCTTTCCCGGATCGACGTCCGGCGTCCATTATGGGACACATGACCAATGATTGAGATTGTCACAAAGGGACTAATCGTGATTCTCGCCGGCCTCTCGATGGTCGATCAGGTTCACGCTCAAAAGGGAGAAACGGCCGATCAGATCGAAAGATATCTGGCAATGCCCGATGATAGTATTAATATTGGATTCGTGTGTCTGACGCTCGCGAAAGATGCATATCCGAACCTTGCCATTAACAAGTTCGATCGAATTCTCGACTACATGGCGGGACAAATATCATACCTGAACGAGGGGCGAACCGATCCATTGGCACGCATAGGACTCTTGAACACGTACTTCTACCGCAAAGGATGGTGGAATGATTGCCTTGCTTTCACTTGCGATTTGGAGGATCTCGGGGCAACCCGGAGAAGCAGCCGCTATCTCAATCGTACATTTCAACCCGGCGGGGGTCTTGAGTCACAATGTCTATGCTGTATCTTGCAGTGGCAGACCGACTGAAGTGGCCCATCGTCCCAGTTCGCGCGGCGAAGCATATCTTCTGCCGCTATATTTCTCATGGCTTCAAGGACAACAATATCGAAGCCACGTGCGGTGGCGGATACCTAGACATTAGGCGAAATTGTTTTGCGCGGATTCTCGCACAGCGCAAACCGAAAGCGAACGGAATGGTATTCTCGGAAAGGCAGATTGTCCGATGAATCGAACTTCTGCACTGTGCATAGGCGTCTTCGTTGTTCTCCTTTTCTGTTTCACCGAGGTTGGATTATCCCAGTCTCGAGTGCCAGTACGAGAATACCACGGCCAAACAGTGTGGGATTTACCGAGTACTGCCGAAGAAGAGATTGACGTCGGGCTTTGGGCTCTTGTCGGAGCAAAGGAATTCAACCCGAAAGTCGATGTTGCTTGGTATTCGAGCCAACTCGATTCGTCTGTGGCAGAAATTCGGCGCATGCTGGCTAACCGCTCCTCCGACAAAGACAAGTTCGCCGCGACTCGCATGTTTATCTATGATGCGGGGGTCTGGAACGCCCAACAATCATTTGAGTACGATCTGGCTGATCCGCTCGGCAGTGATCTCTCCCATCAACTGCTGAGCTTTTATCTTGATTCGAGGAAGGGCAACTGTGTCTCAATGCCGACCATGTTCAATGCCCTGATGCAGCGGCTCGATCCGTCCATTTCCGTTTCAGCGGTGAATGCCCCGCTGCATTTATTTTGTCGATTTAAGGACCGGCAAACTGGCGACGAGTGGAATCTGGAGTGCACCAACGGGACAACCGCGCGTAACGTATGGTATCTTGAGTCAATGAATATTCCGAAGAAGGTTATAGAAAGCGGAATCTACATGCGAAGGCTATCAAAGAAGGAGTTCCTCGCGGAATTGATTTCGATTCTTGTGCATCAACGACGCGTAAAAGGGAACTTCCCCGTCGCCCTGAAGTACGCAGATCTTGCGTTGAAGCTCGATTCCATTTCAATCACGAATCTGATCTCGAAGTGTGCGTTGTACGCAGAGCTTGGGCATTCGCTCCATGACAAGAAGGCGCGCGGTGACATCCTTACGGCCGCTGAGTTGAGCACTCTCGATGAGTGCATGGAGAAATCCAGGGCGTACGAAAGGAAGGCACAATCGTTGGGTTGGCGTCCCGAGACGCCAGAAGAGCGGGCAAAGTATCTGCGGACGGTCAAAGAAGAAAAGGCGAAGAGAAATCACCACTAACTTTGAAAGGGGCTCGCCTATGCGTTCTTTCTTGCTTTGTGTTACGGTCTTGATCAGCCATGTCGCGTCGTCGCAAATCTCCCAAGTCTGCAATGTGCAGGATTGGCAGCCTTACGTGAACGCTATTGAACAACGGGACTCTGTTGTTGCCTGGGATTTCAATCGTGCCCTGTCATTCGGCAATCTCAGCCCGGCAAGATTCAGCAGCGTTGACCCGCTCTCCGATAAATACCCGGGTTGGACACCATACCATTATGCGCAGAATAATCCAATGCGGCTCGTTGACCCGAGCGGCAAATGGACCGCCAGTTACGATTCTGCCGGTAACATTGTCAATGTTCAAGCCGAGAAAGGTGATAACCTTGAGGGGCTATACAAACAATTGGGAATTTCGGCGGACGATTTCAGAAAAAAGTACAATATTTCAGATATGTCGAAATTCGAGGTTGTTGCCGGGCAAACGACATTCAACATTACGGACTTCGTGTATGCAAACGGCCAAAGCACCGCGTTCTCCAGAGATCCAACGAACATGAACTGCTTTTCCTCATGCTTGGTTGCGACGGGTGTTGTCGATCAAGAAACCCAGGTACATGGAGGCTTTCAATTCACACAGCAATCACAGGAACTGTTTGGCTTTGACAAACAGAACTCCCCTCAAACAGGAACGATGCAAACATGGGTCGATCCATCGGGAGTAACAAATCACGCGGCCGTCTACGTCATCAAGGACCAGGCAGGAAATCAGTACTACATCGGCAGACCCGGCCCCAATGCATCGGTAGCCATGCAAACCAGCATCACCACAAATGCCTTGTATCCAGGCTTTCGCGTGTACTATCTTAGGAGGAAATAATGAGAGTCATCATGTTCGAATTGCTTCTGGTATTCATCATGCTGATTGCTGCCACAACGTCCGTTTGCCAAACAACACGAAGCATAGCGGACTCTACGTGCTCTCACTTCATTGGAGATGAATACTTTCTTCCCGCAAATCAGAGGATTTGTCTGCAGATACTCTCCGAAGACTCCACGTACAACTTCGTAGCCTTCGACTCGACCCTCACAGAGCCGAAGAGATTGTTCTTAATTACGACAATCGCATTTGCCGAGAGTATTCGACAGAAGTATCCACATGACATCGTCGTTCCTCTATCAATAGAAAAGTCGGGATTCTACATCGCCCGTTACACTTCAAGGGATTCGGCATTTTCGAAAAGGTTTCTCTTCATGAAGTAACGGACACACGAACATCCTCCTTCTGATTTCGGATGGATGTGTACCTGGAACCGGCAGACAAAACGACTTCGTCTAACACCCGCAACCACGCCGCTCATCCATTTGCAGGGGCTTGGTTGAGGCCCAGCGTGACAAGATGATCGGTAAGCTGTTTTGGACAACTCTGAATTCAGATTGTTGATTTGGGAAGTCATGTGCGTGGAAAGGAGAGCGGTGGCATTTGAACATGAGTTCTGTGAAAGATCTTCTCGGACGGATCGACTACCCGCGTCTCGCCGGCCTTCGCAGTCTCCTCGGAATCGATTTTGAAGGAGAAAAGGCTCATGTGGTTGAGCTAAGTCGTGAAGGTCTCCCATTTGACAAATTCTCCGGCAAGATCGTCCCTCTCCAGTCGTTCACTATTTTGATTCCTGAGGGAAGCATTGCCGAAAAGGCGAAGATTATTGAAACATCCCTGGAGGACCATGGCGTAAAAACCCGCTTTGCCGTGATGTCGGTGAGAAGAACTCATTTGCGAATTGTGAGCGTCAAGGTCCCGGCGGACGTGGAAGATATTGAGGACTGGGTGCACGAAAATAGCGCCAGGCTCCTCAAGTTGCCTGTTGCTCCATCGGACCTTGCATTTGCACTTGAAACGATCGAGGCGACCGGCGGTGGCAGGCGCGCCACGATCGCGTTCTTGCGAAAGGAAGAGCGAGACGCATATGTCGCCCTTGCAGGCGAAGCAGGACTTGAGCTTCTGAGCTTGACGAGCGGTCTCACAGATCTCGCACGTGTGTGTCTCCTCTCGCCTCACGCAGATCTCACATCTGTTTTTCGGATCGTGCATGTCGAGCAAGGTGCGGTAACGACTCTCTCCTGTAAGGAGGGTGAATGTACTGGCATTGCCGTTGAACAGATCACGCACCCCATGAGTGTCGTTGACGCTCTCGCGAAGGGAGGTGCCGTGAACGAGGAGACAAAAGTATTTGTCTCAGGACAGTTGAGCGGACCTGAACGCGCAGGTGTCCTCCTCAAGCCGTTTGGCGTTGCAAGCGAGTTTGCCCTCGCTTCCGGCCTTGCTCTCCGTGGGCTCATGATGCAAGAGCAGGGAGCGGACTTCCTCACTCGTGAAGAGGTTGAAAGACGAGAGACGCGTCTTGCCCAAGGACTCTTCCGAGCGGCCCTCCTTGTCTCCGGGATTCTGCTTCTGGCCCTTCTTCTCGTTCCTTTTGTCGCCTCGACATATCTCGAGGTAAAAAACGACGACATTGATGCCACACTCATCACATCGGGTCGATCGAACGCGGAAATCGCCGAGCTCGAGCGAGAGGCAGCATTCCTCAAAAAAAGCTCTGTTACGGGTTCGTCTTCCTCAGTCCGCTCCCACACAGCGTTCTATCTTCACGAAATCGCCCGTCTCACACCTCACGATGCCGAGCTTCGCTCCCTCGTTATTGAGAGCGTGGATGCAAGGACAGGCAGAGTTCTCTTGAAGGGTCATGCCTTGTCGCAGAATAGCGTGTCCGACTACCTCAAGAGCCTCAAAGGCGGGGCATTCTGCAGAGAAGTCTCACTCAGGAAACTCGACGTTCATGATATGGAGAGAGATCCCGGTGGACGGGGGAGGAATTTGCAGGGGGTGTACTTCGAAATCGCCGCGACGGTCAATCCTCAAGAGATACCATGACCGGAAAGCGGAAATACCACGTGTACGCGCTCGGTGTCCTCGCAATCTTTGCATACCTCGTGCTCACTGAAATTGCCGACCGGTGGTCAACTGCCTGGACCGAGTACTCTCACCTTGAGACAAAGAAGAACAGCATGAGGGATCCCGAATCTGTTGTCTCCTACAAGCGCGAGCTTCAGGCCGAAATCACGCAGATTCGCGCCTCGTACAATGCACTTTCAGGCCAACTTGATCAAAGCGAAACGGGCGTGATCGATTGGGTCGATCAGAGCGCCAAGCTTGCCCGGGTCCGGGTCGAGAGCCTCACACCCCACAAATCTCAAGATAGTAGCACGATTGCATTCACGCTCGATGTGGTGGGAGAATTTCACAGGATCGGACAATTTGTGAATCACCTGGAAGGCGGTCCTATCGCAATGAAAGTGGTAAAAATCGATCTTTCGAGGGACACGCGTGCCTCACTGCGGGCAAAGCTCGAGATTCATGCAACGCTTGTTCCCAGGAAGGAGTCGAGGTGAAAACGCCGAAGCGGGTTACCCAAATCCTCGGTCTCACACTGCTTGGTGTCTGGGGCACTGTAGGCTATCAGATCTACTCGTCTGTGCCGCCAAATGAAGCGGATGGTTCTGAGAATCTGACCACCCAACCGGCGTCGCTGGGAACGCCCTTTGTCTACAACACCGACGTGCGAGACCCGTTTCATATGGTGAGTCTCCACGATACGACAAAGACCCACGGACTTCGACGAAAACCATTCCCGTGGACACCGCCGCCACTCAAAGTGACGGGGATCATTGGAGAAAGAGGGAGAAAACTCGCGGTGATCGAAGGTCCGGGAGGTCAGGTGGCTTTCCTGGGAGAACGGGACACGCTGTACGGGATGAAGATTCTGAAGATCAAGGGCAATCATGTTGTCTATTCATACAACAGACAGAAAAACGAATGGGTTCTTGATGAAGGCCGGTGAGGTAGGAAGGGAGGATGGCTTTGCGCTCCCTTCAATCCTGATGCTCGTAACGATTCTCTCACTCGTCGCCTTCTCTGTGATCACACTTGAATACCTTGAGCGTGAGAGCGCATTTTCTGACGTCGCAAGGCTCAAGGCCGAGTATGCGGCGCAGAGCGGTGTCGCATGCATGGCCGCAGAACTCAAGGCCACGCCTTCTCAGTCCCTGGGCGATGCTCCGAGGGTCTTCACATTCGCGGAAGGTAGCAGTGCCTCAGTGCGCTCGCTCACCTGGGGGGTCCTCTACCTTGTAGAATCGACAGGTTCATTCCATAAGGCACGGAGCCTACGGATTGCTGAGTTAGCTGAAAGGCCGGGCGATCAGTTTTCGAGGGCCCTGACCGTCGGAAATCTGTCGCATCAGCTTGTCTTGACCGGGAGCGCCGCGATTGTCGGGGACATTGTCGTGGGAGATCCGGGGGCAACAACAGGCTCTATCCATGGCTATTCGACCCCGGCATCACTTCCTGTCAAGGGAAAGATTGTGGCGACGAAGCAATCATCACTTCCTCAAGTCTCAACCGCTGCTCTCAATCGTGTTGTGGATTACTATAGGAGGATGACCTTCGGCGGCTCGGTTGGACAAAGTACTACGCGACCAGAGTATGGAGCGACCGGGTTACTCGGTCATCTCCCGGATAGTGTGAAGGAAATACACCTTCCGCTCGGGTGTCTACTCTCCGATTCGCTCTCTCGACCTATTGTTCCACTCTATCTTCTCGCTCGTGGGCGAATCTCGATCGGACCCACGGCACGGCTCTCTGGGTTGATCACGATTGCCGGGGCGGACTCGATCGTGATTGAAAATGGGGCCAGGCTCGAAGGGTGTGTAGTTGTGGCGTTGCGAGGGGTCGTCGTCCAGGGCGCACAGCTCTCTTCAGTTCAGATACTTTCTTCGTGCATCGCTTTTGCGGGGAGTTCAACTGCATCGTATCCGACGATAGCGCTTTCAATTCCGCTCGACACCGCGGCCGATTTGCATCAAAGCCTGACAGTCCAGTCTGGTGCCACAATCGAAGGGTTCGTCGGACTCATTTCACAGAGGGGAGATGACGGTCTCACACTCCAGAAGGGGTCCTCTATAGCGGGGTCGGTCTTCAGCACCGCACGACTGACACTGGACGGAAACGTCGTCGGTTCGGCATTCGCGTATGATCTCTATTTTTACGAAGCCCCTGCTACATACCTGGGATGGATACGAATGGGAGGAATTGACCGAGATGCACTCCCGGGCGGGTTTCTCATTCCGCCGATATTCTCCGGAGAGAAGTCTTACGATGTTCTTGCGTGGAATTAACCGAGAACATACTCAAGAGGAGCGAGACTCTGAAAAAGAGAGCATGCGAGATATTGATACGGGAAGAGGGCTACACGCTCATTGAGACACTTGTGGCCATGGTCCTCTTCCTTAGCGTGCTCATCCCTCTCGGGTTTGGGGTTGCTTCGCTCCTCCTTGACAGAAAGGCGGACGAACTGCGCCGGGCACTTCTCATCGCCGAATCGGAGATGAGCCAAACCCTCAGCAAAGAAGACTACAAGGAGAGCGAAACCGTGATCGACGAGACGTATCTTGTCAGCCGAACGATCAATCTCTCTGGCGAGCTCCTGGAAATCCACTTGATTGTCTCGCGCGCAAAGACGCCGGAAAAAGTCCTCCTTGAGCTCAATAAGACGATTCTGACGAAACAATGAGCCAACGTGCCGGAATAAGGGATTCAGCGGGCTTCACGCTCCAGGAGATGATCGTCGTGATGATCGTTGGATCCCTTCTTGTGGCGTTCAGCTATTCGCTGTACCTCTTCGTCATGGGCTTTTACCACCAGAAGGTCGCTTCCAGAGAGCATAGAGAAGCAATCCATCGGGCTGCAGTACTTCTTTCCACCGATATAGAGAAAAGTCGAGATGTTTGGGTTACGGATTCCTCACTGGTTCTGGACCGAGAGACGCAAAGGTTGGTGAGTTACAAAGTCTCAAACGGCAAGATTGAACGGAATGGAACATTCATCATACCCTCAGATTCATCAGTTTGGCGTCTCAAAGCACGACAAATGAATAGTGCGACGGACCCGGCCACGATCATAATAGAGATAATGCTTCATGCCAGGTGGGGACATGACAGTTGTGAGACGACAGCTCAGGCAAGAGTCCCCTGGAGTTCAAAAGCGGCTTTTATCACAGGGAAGACATCAAGACAGCCTTGAACATGCACAATAATCTCAAAGCCTTGCAGCCCAGGAGTGTGAAGGCGGACTCACGACAGCCTGGCGATCACCCGTCTCCCGTCGTCAGGCTCTTCCAGGCGAAGGTGACCGACAAGGACAAGGCCGAGTTTTGCACCCAGCTTTCAGTCATGCTTCAGGCCCGGGTCTCGCTCCTGCATGCGCTGGAAGTGATGATACGCCAGACGGCAAAGAAACCGATGAAACTTGTGATTGAGTCGGTTGCAGGCGAAGTCCGAAAGGGGGGATCGCTCGACCGGGCGCTTTCGCTCCATCCGCTCGTCTTCGACAAGCTCTTTGTCGTCACGGCAGAAGTCGGACAGGAAAGTGGACGACTTCCGGAAATCCTGACGCATCTGGCAACACATCTGGAAAAGATGAATGCGCTCAAGCGGAAGTTCATCCAGGCGATTGCCTATCCATCGCTTGTTCTCACGGTGGCGGCTCTTGCAGTCACGTTTCTTCTTGTTTTTATCGTTCCAACCTTTGCGGAGATGTTCGTGTCGTTCCAGATTGAGCTGCCATTTTCAACGAGAGCCATTCTCGAGTTAAGCGGTCTCTTCTCGAAGTATGGCCTCTGGCTGGTGGCTCTGTTGGGAGCACTGCTATTTCTCTTTCGTCAGTCTTTCCAGCAGCCGGCGGTGAAATCGAAGATCGAGGAATTGACCTTCAAGATTCCATTCGTGGGGGATGTGATTTTGAAGACTCACGTCGCTCGCTTCTGCCGAACGCTTGGCACGCTCCTTCAGGCGCAAGTATCGCTCGTCGATGCGCTCTCCGTCACGCAGAGAATTGCCACTACGGATGGCATTCGGAAGGAAATCGCCTCGATCATTAAACACGTGCGGCAAGGTCGTGCGATCGCGGAGCCGTTGGTGGACTCCGTGATGTTCCCGCCAATGGTTGTGCAAATGATTGCGGTCGGCGAAGAAACGAGTGAGCTTGACAGGATGCTTCTAGAGGTCGCCGACTACTACGAGCAGGAAATCGATGGGAAAGTGGAGACGCTTTCCTCCGTCATGGAACCCGTCATCGTCCTCTTCCTCGGCCTCGTGGTCGCTGCCATCCTCATCTCGATGTATCTGCCGATGTTTGATCTGGTGAACGTTGTCGGGGGCGGGCAATAGCTGTAGAACGGGGGACGCTGAGAAGGCTAATGGAGCAGAGGGTACTCGATATATCAGCCTGCACATTGTGCATTTCTTGGCATCGGATCCCATCGAATAGTAGGAGGGCCGATTGCGAAGAACCGATCGAAAATGTCTGTTCGTCCCGGTTACCATGTGGCAGGTAGCGAACGTGCTCATTGGCATATCACTATGTCAATTATCACCATGTGCGTCGTTCTCTTGAATACAACCCGGAATCACCATGTTCTCCCGCAACCATCAAATTAGGATAGCCACCGCAGCGCGAATCGGTTGATTATGAGCCCCATTCTCGGTATATTACTCTACTAAAAGACAAATCGATGGGATTTTCGCGAAAGGCTTGGACCTCCCATGAGAGACGGTATTCATCCCGACTACAAGAAATCGACGGTTACCTGCGTCTGTGGAAACACCTTTGAAACCCGCTCGACGGCCGGCAACCTGAAAATCGAAATCTGCTCCAACTGTCATCCCTTCTTTACCGGCCGACAGAAGCTCGTCGACTCCGCGGGGCGCGTCGAACGCTACAACAAGAAGTACGGCAAGAAGACGGCAGACCAGGGAAATCTCGCGGCAGCGACCGAATAACGCAACGCGCGATCACTTTCCAGTCCAGGGTTTCCGTCATTTGCCGGAGCACCTTATGCATCACTCAACCCCCGAGGATGCGCGTCAATATTCGCCGAGTGAGTCGACTCTTCCGTGCACGCCTGAACCACCCCTTCATGCGGTGACACCGAACCTGCCTGGCAGAACGTCGCAGCGTCACAAAACGACGCAGTACTGAAATCCATGTCCGAAGAAACCACTCGCTCCTCGTCTCCTCTCCCTTCCGACTACCGATCGCTGTATGCCGGTGCGCGCGGGACCGCAGTGAAAATTCTGAACCGGGTGGAACGGACAGACTCGTACCTGGACAAGGTCCTTGATGCGGAGTTGCGCCTGCCGGATTTGAACGACCTCGACAAAGGGCTGCTGAGCGAGATTGTTCACGGCGTGCTCCGCTGGCAGGGGCGTTTGGATTGGATCTTGAACGGGTTCTCGCACGGCAACTTTGCCAAGTCCGAAATCAACATCAAGAATACTCTGCGCGTCGCGCTGTATCAGATCCTGTTTCTCGACCGTGTCCCCCATGCCGCGGCGGTCAACGAAGGCGTGGAATTCATCAAGAGGATCCGGGGAGAGAAGCCTGCGGGACTGGTGAACGCCGTTCTGCGGAACATCATCCGGAACATCGACGGGATCCGGTACCCCGATCCGGCCGAGGATCAAACCCAGTATCTTGCCGTCTACTATTCGCATCCGCTGTGGATGGTTCGCCGGTGGGTGGAACGGTTCGGCGTCGAAGCGGCGACGAAGCTTCTCGCCGCGAATAACGAGCGGCCGTATTTGTCGATGCGCGTGAATCGACTAAAGAATGACCGGCCGCAGTTTCTTGAGAAGCTGAGCCAACTGCACATCCAGGCGAGCCCATCGGACTATCTCGATCAATTCGTCAAAACGAAATCGCTGTCCGGGATCGCGCAAATGGATTTGTTCCGCGGGGGGTATTTCACCATCCAGGATGAAAGCGCGGCTCTCCCATGTCAATTGCTCGCCCCTTGCCCGGCCGACAGAGTGATCGATCTCTGTGCCGCCCCCGGGGGCAAGACGACGAATCTGGCCGAGATGATGAACAACCAGGGGGAGGTCGTTGCGATCGACAAGTATGAAGCGAAGCTGAAGATGATTCAGACATCGTGCGATCGGCTTGGCCTCCGAAATGTCGTCATGCGCGCCGCGGACGCCTCTGCCCTGGAAGAAGGGGTGGCCGACCGCGTTCTCCTCGACGCGCCGTGCTCCGGCCTCGGGGTGCTGACGAAGAAACCCGATATCAAGTGGAAGAGGGACATCTCGGATATCCTCAGGCTTGCGAAAGCGCAGGCAACAATGATCGAGAATGCCGCGAAGCTTGTCAAACCCGGCGGCGTCCTCGTGTATAGCACGTGCACCACCGAACCGGAAGAAAATGAACAGGTGGTGACGGGCTTCCTCGGGCGACATCCTGAATTTACCGTGGACGATGCCCGACAATTCATCTCCGAACGGCTCGTCTCCGACGATGGTTTCGTCCGAACGTTCCCGCATCTCCATGGGATGGATGGGACCTATGCAGCAAGACTTGTCCGCAAGAGTGTGTAACCGCCAGGCAAAAGGAAAACCTCAATGGCTACGTTGCTGGAACTTGTCTCGATGGAATTAGCGGGACTGGAATCGTCCCACACCTACAAGCATGAAGTCCCGATGCAGAGCGCTCAGGGCGGCTCGGTCAGGGTCCGGGGAAAGAACGCGGTCATGCTCGCCTCCAACAACTACCTTGGACTCTCGAATCATCCCCTTATCCGCAAAGCGGCAATTCAGGGGATCAAGGAATACGGCTATGGCGTCGCCTCGGTCCGGTTTATTTGCGGCACGCAGGATATCCATCTCAAGCTGGAGAAGAAGATTGCCAAATTCCTCGGGGTGGAGGACGCCGTGTTGTTCTCCTCGTGCTGGGCGGCCAATGAGGCCTTCTTTGCCTCGATCACCAATGAGAAGATGGGCGTCGAAGAGTACCATGACGTGATCTATTCCGATCGTTTGAACCACGCCAGCATTATTGACGGGCAGCGGCTTTGCCGTCCGGAAACCACCGACCGGAAGATCTACAGGCATGCGGACATGGAGGATCTTACCAGGCAGCTCGAAGAAGACAAGGGAAAAGGGTACCGCCTCAGAATTATTGCGAGCGATGGCGTGTTTAGTATGGAGGGGGATCTGGCTCCGGTCGACCGCCTCGTCGACCTCGCGCAAAGGTATGGCGCCGTCCTTTTTGTCGATGATTCCCATGCTGTCGGAGTGTGTGGAAAGAGCGGAAGGGGGACGCCCGAGGCAAAAGGGGTCCATGGCAAAGTTGATGTTCTGACCGGGACACTGGGCAAGGCGATCGGTGGTGCTGCGGGCGGGTACATCGCAGGCAAGAAGGCGATGGTCGATTTTATGAGGCAAAAGGCGCGCACGTATATTTTCTCGAATTCGCTTCCACCCGCAATTGTCTTCGGAGCCTCTGCAGCATTCGATTTGCTTTCACGCGACCGGTCCCTCGTCAAAAAGGTTCGGGAAAACACGGAATACTTCCGGAAGGAAATTGCCGCGTTGGGATATACTGTGCTTGCCGGAGAGCACCCGATCGTCCCCGTCATGCTCGGCGAGGCGTCTCTCGCCCAGCAAATGAGCGATGAATTGTTGAAGGCGGGCGTGTACATCCGGGGTCTCTGGTATCCTGTCGTCCCGAAAGGCGAAGCACGACTGCGCGCGCAGATTTCCGCGGCGTTGAGCACTGCGGAAATCGATCGCGCACTGGGGGCGTTCAAGAAGGTCGGGAAGAAGCTTCATGTGATTTAGATTCGCTTCGCGGCGGCTGTTCGAGCGTATCACTGAGATGAAAAGCGAGCATAATCAATGAGTACCATTAATCAACAGGATGTCCTCTCTGCTCTTCGCCAGGTGCGTGACCCTGACCTGAACAGAGACATCGTTACGCTGAACTTTGTCAAGGATCTCGTCGTCCGCGGATCGGACGTGAGCTTCACCATCGAGCTGACGACCCCGTCCTGCCCGGTTCGGGACGACATGAAAGAGGCCGCGGCGCGGGCGGTCAAGGAGAAGGTGCCCGGCGTGGAGACGGTCAATGTGACGATGACCTCCAATGTCACCCGACAATCGGGCAAGCAGGGAGCCGAGATCATCCCCGGAGTGAAGAACACCGTGGCGGTTGCCTCCGGCAAGGGGGGCGTGGGGAAATCCACCATTGCCGTGAATCTCGCTGTCGCCCTGGCGATGGATGGCGCGAAGGTCGGACTCATTGACGCGGACGTCTACGGACCGAGTATCCCGCTGATGATGGGGGTCCATACCAAGCCGAAAATCGTAGATAAGAAAATGCAAACCATCGAGCGGCATGGCGTCAACCTCATGTCGATCGGGTTCTTCGTGGATCCGAACGACGCGATGATCTGGCGCGGCCCGATGGCGAGCGGTGCCGTGCGGCAGTTCCTCACCGACGTCGATTGGGGCGAACTGGATTATCTGATCTTTGACCTCCCTCCGGGAACCGGTGACATTCAGCTGACGCTGGTGCAGACGATCCCGCTGACAGGATCAGTGATCGTCACGACGCCGCAGGACGTGTCGCTCGCTGACGCGCGCAAGGGGATGAAAATGTTCGAAAAGGTGAACGTCCCCGTCTTCGGGATTATCGAGAACATGAGCTATTACATCTGCTCCCATTGCGGTCACCGGGAGGAGATCTTCGCCCACGGTGGCGGGAGAAAGACCGCGGAAGATCTCGGTGTTCCTTTCCTTGGGGAGGTCCCGATCTACACGTCGATCAGACTTTCCGGCGACAAGGGGACGCCTATCGTGGCGGACCCGCAGGGAGGCGCTCCCGCCGAAGCGATCAGGACTATCGCGCGATCGCTTGCCGCCCAGATCAGCATTCGGAATGCCGGCGGCGAAAATGCCGGGGCGTTGGAAATCGATCTTGGGTAAAAGAACATCCGTCTGGCATCCGGGAATCGGACGATGACAACAGAAGAACTGATAGAACAATCCCTCGAACGGGCTCGGCCTTTCCTTCGGGCCGATGCCGGCGATGTCACCATGGTGAGATTTCGACCCGAAAGCGGGGTCCTGGAAGTGCGCTGGCTCGGCACCTGCGCCATCTGCCCCATGTCACGCATGACGTTGCGTGCCGGGATTGAGCGCGCGATCCTGAATGATGTGCCGGGCGTGAAACGGGTGGAAGCTGTGACGTAAAACACCGGGGGCCTGTTCCGGCATGAACGTGATACGATGTTCCTCCATTGTCCTCCTCTCTGCAAGCCTCGGGCTCGCCTGCGCTCCTGCCAATTCCCAGCAACGGTATTGTACGGTTTCTTCGTTTCGCCTCGAAAGCGGTGCCGTCCTCGAGCACTGTACGATCGGCTACCGGACCTATGGGACACGATTCCAGGACGGGTCGAATGCGGTGTTGATGCCGACCTGGCTGGGCGGCAGATCCGAGGATCTCGTTTCCCTCCTCGGTGCACACGCCTTGGTGGACACGACGCGATTCTTCGCGATCCTCGTCGACGCTTTCGGCGACGGCATTTCCGCGTCCCCTTCCAATGATCCTGAGATGCGTGGCGGGGGATCGCCCGATGTCTCCATCGGAGACATGGTGCGTGCGCAGCGATTGCTGCTGGACTCTCTTGGCCTCGGACACCTGGCGGCGGTGGTCGGGGGCTCCATGGGCGGGATGCAAGCGCTCGAATGGGCTCTCCGCTATCCGGAGATGATGCAGAGGATTGTGGCGTACGTTGCCACTCCTCGCTGCACCGCGTCCGACGTTTTTCTCTGGCGTGCAGAGCTTCAGGCGATCGAGGATGGAAAACGGTTCGGAGAATCCGACACGGCGATCGCGCGTCGCGTTTGCATGATCAACCTGCTGGCAATCCGGACACCATCCTATCAGTCGCGGTCGATTTCTTCCGACAGTGCGGCTCCCGCCCTCGAAACGTCGGTCCACAACTTCCAAGAGCGATTCCGGGCGGACGATTGGGCAATGCAGGTCCGGGCCATCCTCGGCCAGGATGTGGCGCGAATCGGCGGAGGAGACGTGCGGCACGCAGCGTCGCTCCTCAGGGCGAAGCTCTTCCTGATCGTGAGCAGGCAGGACCAGATGGTCAATCCCGGCCCTGCGATTGCGTTTGCCCGCATGACGCGCTCCCGCCTCCTCATCCTCGACAACGATTGCGGCCACCTTGCACCGTCGTGTGAATTTGAACGATTCGCCAGGCAGGTACGGGAGTTTCTGGAACGATAGAAGGGGGACACGCGTTGGCGGAATGGACGGAAAACGATCGGCATACGCTCGCGACAGCGGTTGACCTGCTCGAACACCCGAGGCTGGTTGCCCGGCTCGCGGCGGCCGTGGGGGCACCGGTGGAAAAAGGGTTTGCGCTGCTGCCGATCGACTGGCGCATGCGCGTCGGCGAGGTGAGCCGAGCGGCTCTTGCGAAGGCTCTCGTCGTCGCCGTGAAGAGTCTCCGTGACGAAAAGAGGACGTCGACCGCCGCTGAAGCCATGCATCGGTGGGCAGCGACGGCCTCCGGCGTTGCGGGCGGGGTTTTCGGCATCGGCGCTCTGGCGATCGAACTCCCCGTCTCAACGACGATCATGTTGCGATCGATTGCGGCGATCGCACGCGAGGAGGGAGAGGATCTTTCTTCCCTCAACAGCCGTCTCCAGTGTCTGCAGGTGTTTGCCCTCGGTGGCGGGAAGGAATCCGTTGAAGGGGCTGAAGGGGGGTACTGGGGGATGCGGATCGCCCTGTCGCGTCTCACCTCGGAAGCTGCGACGTTCGTCGCGGAGCGCGGAATCGTGGAGGAGGGTGCCCCGCCGTTGATCCGCCTTCTGACAGCGATCGCGGCGCGGTTCGGCGTCGTTGTTGGGGAGGAGATGGCCGCCAAAGCCATTCCGGTCGTCGGCGCCATCGGGGGAGGGACCGTCAACTATCTGTTCGCCGACCATTTCCAGAAACTCGCGCGCGGGCACTTCAGTCTGCGACGGCTTGAGCGGACATACGGTGAAGAAGAAGTCCGAAAGCGGTATGAACAGGTCCGGTGATCGGGAAGCGGGGATTCGCTTACCGGCCGTGCGCCGGTGCGACGACATGGTCCGCAACGATCTTTCCGTTCTGCAACTCGATGACGCGCCCGCCGGTCTTCCGGACGACATCGTAGTTGTGGGTGGCCATAAGGACGCCGGTTCCGCGTCTATTGATCGTCCCGAGGAGCAGCACGATCTCGCTGGCTGTCGCCGGATCGAGGTTTCCCGTGGGTTCGTCAGCCAGGAGGAACGTCGGGCTATTGACCATTGCCCGGGCGATCACGACCCGTTGCTGCTCCCCCCCGGAAAGCTCTGAGGGTTGCCGGTAGCGGAGGTGGCTCAGTCCAACATCGCCGAGCGCGAGCATCACTTTGCGTTTTATTTCCGAGTGCCGCGCCCCCGTGACCTCCAGCGCGAATGCGACATTCTCGAAGACCGATCTGTCCTCGAACAACCGGTAGTCCTGGAACACGATGCCAATCGAGCGCCGCAACAGCGCCGTCTGCTTCTTGGTCATTCCTGCCGACATGTAGGCGCCGACCGAGACCGTTCCCCGGGTCGGTGTCACGTCCATGTAAATGAGCTTGAGGAGCGTGCTCTTTCCTGAACCGGTCGGCCCGATCAAAAAGACAAATTCTCCCGGGTTGATCTTCATGGACACTTCGTGGAAGATTTCGCGATCGGCAAAACCAGCGGACACGGTATTCAGAACGATCATGGCTTCCCCTTGTTCCGGTTCAGAACGATGGCCTCGGCAAGCAGGAGGGCTTCATGCATGCTTGCGGGGTCGGCGACGTTTGCCCCGGCAATATCGAACGCGGTCCCGTGGTCGGGAGACGTGCGCACAATCGGCAACCCCACCGAGACGTTCACCCCGTGTCCCCGCGCGAGCATCTTCAGCGGGATCAGTCCCTGGTCATGATACATCGCAATGACGACGTCGTAAGTCCCTGGTTTGTACCGTGCAAAAAAACCGTCGGCAGGGAACGGACCGTCAATGTCGTTTCTTTCTTCCCGCAGTCGCTGCAGAACCGGGACGAGAATGTTCCCCTCCTCGTTTCCGAGTTCTCCCCGTTCGCCCGCGTGCGGGTTCAGGCCGAGAATCGCAATCCTGGGCTTCCTGACCCTCCAGTCGGATCGGAGAGCGTTGGAGATCGTCAGGATCCGCTCCCGGAGGAGGGACGCGGTAATCAAGGGAGCGACTTCGTTGATCGGAACGTGGATCGTGACCAGGCCGATCCGCAACGCCCGGCAAACCAGCATCATCGCAACACGTTCGCTGTGAGAAAGATGCTGGATCATTTCCGTCTGACCGGGCCAGGGAAACCCGGCCTTGTGAAGAGCAGACTTCGCAACCGGAGCGGTCACCACCGCATCTGCCGATCCCTGCAGGACAAGATCAACAGCAAGGGTGATCGCCTGTCCCGCCGTTCGACCGGCCGAAAGTGAGAGAACGCCGGGCGCGGGTGTGAGCTCACCGTCAGGAGAGGGAAGATCGACGACGGGAACCCTGTGGTGGGACCAGGCGCGGCGGACAAACTCCCGAAGATCGTCGGTGTGCCGTGTCGATTCCAGTCGGACGGGTAATCGACTCTTCCGCGCGTAGTATTCGAACACCGAGGGCGGCCCGACCAGGAGCGGCCGTGCCTTGCCCCGGTACCTGCGGACGCCCTTTAGTGCGACTTCGGGGCCGATGCCGTTCATATCCCCCACGGTGACAGCAAGAACAGGAATCATAAGCCCGTCGAAGAAAGAAGAACGTAGGTCCCGTTGCGAGAAGTGTCCTCAAAGACGAATCGCTTGTTCAGGTTGTCGTAGATCCAGACCTCCTGATATGGTCTGCCCGGTGTGAGTGTTCGTTCGGTTGACGAGGGCGCGCCGTAGAGAACATAGATTCTCCCGCGATCGGTTCGCAGACCGTCAGGCTGTCGAAGTGTGGCGAATGAGCGCCTGGCAATGTCGACGCGCCGATAATATTCGGCCATGAGCGGGCTCAATGCCGATGTGGTCTTTCCGGTCCGTGCATTCCAGAATGCCTCCAGGCTATCCCGGCGGGATTCAAACGACCCCTTTTTCAGTCGATCCACTTCGGCATCGGGAATCAGAAATCGAAGGTCGTCGATCGCCTGATCGACATCGCGCAAGGATGCGGGCATATCCGGCCACACGGCACGGCAATGTTCCTCTGCCGTCGCATGTTGCTCCCGCTGCGTGACCGTGAGCGTCAGGTCATAATCCCGAAGGGGAAGCTGGGCAAGCGGGAGAGGGACGATGATCCCAATCGTCTTTCCTCCTGGAAGGGCCCTGAACCCGATTCGGCCCGAATCGCGGTAGGGGAGGAACGTACAACCTGCGCGGCTCAGATACGGCACAGATTCGACCCGCCGCACCACCCCATGTTTTTCGGAGCCACGACCGCCTTCCGTAAGAGTATAACCGATGGAGACACCTGAGGTGTCACTCACCCCGACAAGCGTCGTTGCCAGATACCCCTGCGCTCCGAACAAAAAATCCTTCCCGAAATTCTGGAGAATAATTGTATCAGGAAACGCGGTCCCGACATCTCCGAGCCCGAAGAAGACGCTTGCCAGTCCGGGAGTGGAAAACAATCGCGGGATGTCCGCCTTCCCTTCCTTGTCGGTCATGTCCCGCTTACTTTCGAGGTCGGTCAATTCCGTCACCGACGGAGTATTTCCCGGGGGGCAGCGAGAGGGTTGCAATTCCCTGATACCATTGATGGCTGTCGGGGAGCGGTTCGACCGCTTCGGACGTTTGGTCAATCTCGTCAATGACTCGCCCTGCCGATATGCCCGTCGAATCAAAAAACTCAAACAGGACCTCTCCCTTTCGTTTCAGCGGCCGGTGCGTGGCCGCAAGACCCGAGCGGGAGGGAACAAAGAACCCGAGGTCGATGCGATAGGGAATGTCGATCACGCGGACGCTCGAGTCGCCCGGACCAACGAACAAGGGCTCATACTGGAGTGTCATCCGGTTAAGCGCAGAGGGAAGGAACCGATCCGGCCGTTGGGCGGACGCGGTCGATGCGGCGGCGAGAAGACCAAGGCAGAAGACAAACACCCTCGTATTCATGAAGCGCTCTCTCGTTGTCATACTTACGTTTTGTGCCCCGGACCGGCCCGATGCTGCAGATAGTCCGTCAACAACCGAACGCCGACGCCCGATCCCCCTTTCGGAATGTAGCCGAGCGCTTCCTCGGTAATCGCGGTTCCCGCAATATCGAGATGAGCCCAGGGGTAGGAGCCTACAAACTGCTTCAGGAACATCGCCCCCGTGATGGCTCCGGCCCACCGTCCGCCGACATTTTTCACGTCTGCCACATCGCTTTTCAAGAGACCGGCATATTCTTCAAACATCGGAAGCTCCCAGACGCGTTCACCTGTTCGTTCACCTGATGCCTTCAGCGACGTTAGCAAGTCAGCGTCGTTTCCGAGCAACCCTGTGGCAAAGTGGCCGAGCGCCACGACCACCGCACCGGTGAGAGTCGCGAGATCGATGACCGCTGCCGGCTTGAACTGCGAGGCATACGAAAGGGCATCCGCCAGGATCAGCCGTCCTTCGGCGTCGGTATTGTCGATTTCCGACGTCTTCCCGTTATAATGACGGAGGATATCGCCCGGTTTGAGCGCATTCCCGCCCGGAAGGTTTTCCGCCACGGGAATGAGACCGACAAGAGGTACGGCGAGTTTAAGGCGGGAGACGGTGAGAAATGTCCCGAGAACAGCAGCCGCTCCCGCCATATCCATCTTCATCTCCGCCATGTTGGCGGAAGGCTTGATCGAGATGCCGCCCGCATCGAAGGTGACCCCCTTGCCGACGAGGACGATCGGGGCTGCGTGACCCGATCGTACGCCGTACTGAAGGATGATGAACCTCGGGGGTTTCGCGCTTCCTTTCGCCACACCGGTCAATCCGCCCATCCCAAGGGAGAGGATCTTCTTCTCATCGAATACCGTCACCGTGAATCCGTTCTTTCTTCCTACGGACTTTGCCGTCGCCGCAAAGGATTCCGGGAAGATTTCATTTCCCGGGGCATTCGCGAGGTCGCGTGCAAGCCAGACTCCTTCAACAAGGGTTTCGGCGAGCCGTGTTCCCTTTTGAAAGTGCTGAAGCGTACCCGAGTCAGGCACAAGAAGAGTGATCTGTGCGATCGTTGGTTCGTGGTTCGCTGACTTATATTTGTCAAACCGGTACAGACCAAGCGCCGCGCCTTCCAGCAACGCTGTCGCTATGCGCTCTTCCCGCTGCGGCTCAAGTCCCAAGGGCGCATCCTTTTCGAGGAGGAAACGCGGGACCTCGATGAGCAGTTCGGTCTGCTTCAAAAGGGACGCGTGCTTCGCGGCCAATGCCGCAGCTCTTCGAAGACGCTCGGCGGTAAGATGGTTCATCAACCCGAGACCCACGACAATCAGGGGACGACCTTCGTGCGTGTGTGGAGTCAGGACAACGACGTCGGTGTCCTTGCCCATAAACGCCTGACTCCCCAGGAGTGGAACGGAGCCCTGGAACTGTTGCCCGAGTTCTTCCCGTTGCGATGCAAAGAGTTCTTTATCCTGCGGGACGAGCATCGCAACACAGCCACCGGGGGCCTTGCGTCGGTCCTTCGTCGAGAGTGTGAAGCGTGGGATGTTCATATCTGTGTCGGGTTGTCCGTGGAGAGATATTTTTCGGCAGCCGAAAGGACCCGGTGCCGGACGTCCTGCAACGGCATCTGAAACACCCTTGCTCCTGCAGCATTCTTGTGTCCATTCCCGCCGAATTCCCTGGCAAGGTCGTTGATCGGGATGTCGCCTTTGGAACGAAAACTGATCTTGACGCCGTCGCGCAGCTCGAGAAACAGAATCCCGACTTTCGCACCGTCAACACTCATCGGGTACGTCGTAAAATTGTCGGTGTCAACTTCCGTCGTGCCGGTTCTGCGCAGCATGTCCTGTGTGATACTGACATGGATCAGGTGTCCTCCTCCGGCAATCTCCATGCCTGCGAGCGTTTCGCCCAGAAGTCGTATGCGACCGGGGGTCCATCGTTCGTACACATTGGAATACAGCGCCACCGGGTCGGCCCCATGTTCAATGAGCCGCGCAACGATGCGATGTGTTTCCGCGTCGACCCGGGGATAGCGAAAAGATCCGGTATCGGTCATGATCGCAGTGTACAGGGATCCCGCAATCGATGGTGTGAGTACTCCTCCAAGATGTTGGAGGAGGGTATAGAGGATTTCCCCGGTGGATGTTGCTTCTGCGTCGATGAGGTAGTGATCAGCGAATGGATGGGGGTCGAGGTGGTGGTCGATGCAGATTTTCACCGAGGCGCTCCGTTGCACCGCCTCTTCCATCGAGCGAAGTCGCTCCGGCTGGTTCATGTCGAGGAGGACGATGACGGATGCGCTTGCGATGATTGCGCTGTCACGATCGGGATTGAACCGCTTGATCGACCCTTCCGGGTCAAGAAACTGGTAGAAATAGGGAACTTCGCTATGGTTGATGATCTCGACCGTGTTCCCCCGGCGTCGAAGCCACTCTCCCAGAGCCACTTCGCATCCGAGCCCGTCGCCGTCAGGGTTGACATGCGTTGTCAGGACAACGCTTGAAGCGGAGTGGAGGATCGCAGCGATCTGTTCTATCGGAGATGTCTCTGGCGCCATGCGGTTCGAGGGTCCCTGTCGGCAATCGCACAATATACGAAAATTGCTTCATGGGAAAAAAAGAAGGGAGGCTTATGGCCTCCCTTTTTTTCAAGTGGTGTGTCAGCGTGTCCCGCGCTATTGAATGACCCACGTTTCATCACCGTCGAGAAGGGCCTGAAGATCCCCTTCCCCTTTCTTTGCCTTGGCTTTGGTGATCTGGTCTTCCAGCATTTCCTCGTACGTCGGCCGTTCCAGTTCCACGAATATTCCCATCGCCCGGGGGAGCTTTTCGTCGTGGATCATGTTGGACAGGATGAACGCGAGCGTCAGGTCATTCTCGTTGTGCACGAGCAGGTCGTTGACGGACGCGCCGCCATCCTTGATATCGACGACGACGGGCGTGAAGCCGTCGAGTTTAATTCCTCGTTCGCGATTCTTTCCGAAGACCAGGGGTTTTCCGTGTTCCAGATAAATAACGTTGTCGTCACGGGTTTCCTTCTCGGTGAACTGGAAGAAGGCGCCATCGTTAAACACGTTGCAGTTCTGATAGATCTCGATGAATGCCGAGCCGTGATGCTTCTCCGCCCTGCGCACCAATTCCTGCAAGTGCTTCGGATCGCGGTCCATCGCCCGGCCAACGAGCGTCGCTCCGGCGCCGAGAGCCAGCGAGACGGGAACGAACGGCGTATCGATCACCCCCATTGGTGTGGACTTGGTCTTCTGGCCGAACAGGGACGTGGGAGAATACTGTCCCTTGGTGAGTCCGTAGATCTGATTGTTGAACAGGAGGATCTTGATGTTCAGGTTCCGGCGGAGCGTATGGATCATGTGATTCCCGCCGATGCTCAGGCCGTCTCCGTCGCCGGTCGCGACCCAGACATCGAGCTTCGGGTTGACCATCTTCACCCCCGAGGCAATTGCTGTCGCGCGGCCGTGGATGCCGTGGATCCCGTACACGTCGAGGTAGTAGGGGAACCGGCTTGAGCAACCGATGCCGGAGACCGCCACGAACTGTTCTTTCGCACGTCCGAATTCCGGAAACACGCGCTGCACCTGTGCGAGAATCGAGTAATCGCCGCAGCCCGGGCACCATCGCACATCCTGGTCCGTCTGAAAATCCTTTACCGTCAGCGTGGACGGTGTGACTTTTGGTGTGGCTGTCTCAGGCATGGTTGCCTCCGAGGATTGAATCGATTTCCGCTTCGAGCTCTTCCGCTTTCAGCGGGAGCCCCTTCACTCTGTTGAACCCACGGGCGTTCACAAGATATTTGGCGCGGAGCAACTGGATGAGCTGTCCGCTGTTGATTTCGGGGACCAGAACATTCTTGAATCGCTTGAGCACGTCGCCCAGATTCGAGGGGAACGGGTTCAGGTAGCGGAGGTGAGCGTGCGCAACCGAAAGACCCCGCACCTTCGCACTTGTCACTGCGCTCTGGACCGCACCGTAGGTGCCGCCCCAGGCGATGACGAGAAGTTCTCCGGATTGCGGTCCATCGACTTTCAGCGGCGGAATATCCTGGGCGATGCGCTCGATCTTTGCCGCTCGTGTTCTGATCATGAAATCATGGTTTTCGGGATCGTAGCTGATATTCCCTGTCTGATCCGCTTTTTCCAAACCGCCGATGCGGTGCATCAAACCCGGCGTGCCGGGGATGGCCCAGGGTCGTGCGAGCGTTTTTTCGTCGCGCGCATAGGGCTGGAAGGTCTTGGGGTCTTTGGCGAAAGTCACCGGAATGGGGGGGAGATCCTTCACGTCGGGAATCTTCCAGGGCTCGGACCCGTTGGCGAGATATCCGTCGGTCAGGCATATGACCGGGGTCATATATTTGATAGCCAGCCGGGCGGCTTCGTAGACCATATCGAAACATTCCGCCGGCGTTGACGGAGCCACGATGCAGAGCGGTGCCTCGCCGTTCCTCCCGTACAATGCCTGAAGCAGGTCCGCCTGCTCCGTTTTCGTCGGGAGACCGGTACTGGGGCCTCCGCGCTGGACATCGACAATCACGAGCGGTAATTCGAGCATGATGGCGAGCCCAAGGGCTTCCGTCTTCAACGAGAGACCCGGGCCGCTGGTGGTCGTTGCCGCGAGTGCGCCAGTGTACGACGCCCCGATGGCAGAACAGACGGCGGCGATTTCATCTTCGGCTTGAAATGTCTTCACGCCGTATTGCCGCAGCTTGGACAGCTCGTGCAGGATGTCGCTGGCCGGGGTAATGGGATACGAGCCGAGGAAGAGCGGGAGTCCGGATTTCTTCGAAGCGGCGACGAGCCCCAGCGCCGTCGCGACATTCCCCATGATGTTCCGGTATTTTCCGGCGGGGAGTCGGGCAGGCTTCACTTCGTAGCGCGTGGTGAAGATTTCGGTTGTGTCGCCGTAATTGAAGCCGGCGTGCAGCACGCGAAGGTTCGCCTCGGCAACCTGCGGGTCCTTGTCGCCAAATTTCTCGCGGATGAACTTTTCCGATTGTTCCAGGGGACGGTTGTACATCCAGTACATCAGCCCGAGGGCGAAGAAATTCCGTGTCTTGTCGACTGTGCGCTGGGAAATGTTGAGATCCGCGAGGGCGCTTGACGTGAGCTTGCTGATGGCCACCGGATACACCTCGAAGCGGGAGACGGACCCGTCCTCGAGAGGGTTCGAAGCGAGGCCGGCAAGCTTCAGATTCTTGTCGGTGAAGGCGTCCTCGTTGACGATGATCACGCCGCCCGTTTTGAGCAGCTTCAGGTTTGTGACCAGTGCGGCGGGATTCATCGCGACCAGGACGTCGCACGAATCCCCCGGGGTAAGGATATCCAGACTGCCGAACCGGACCTGGAAACCGCTGACCCCGTAGGTTGTTCCGGCGGGCGCGCGTATCTCCGCCGGATAATCGGGGAGCGTGCTCAGGTCGTTGCCAAGGATCGCCGCCGTGTTCGTGAACTGCGTTCCGGTCAGCTGCATTCCGTCGCCGGAATCTCCGGCGAAACGGATCGTCACATCTTCGAGGGTTTTGAGCTCTTTTGTTGCCATAGAGGTTCTTCGCGCTAATGTCCTGGTGTGCCCGAAAAGGGGAGTAAAGGGATGATCGAGGAGGAAGAGGGAAGCGGTCTTTGCAGCACCGCCCATCCGGGACGCCACATCCAACCCAACATTATATATGCTGTTTGATGCATAAAGTCAAGCTGACGGGTCAACCCTTCACACCGAAAGAGGGGAACGGCGCGATCACCAGTGACACGCGCCGTTCTCATGATCTCATTGTCTCTGGCACGGTCCGTCGTTAATCCCGGACAACCCAGACTTTGATCTTTCCCGTGACGCTGGCATGGAGCCTTGCGTCGACAGTATAGATCCCGAGGGCCTTGATCGGCTCGGTCAATTCGATGACCCGCTTGTCGAGATCGATTCCTTTTTCCTTTACGGCGTCGGCGATGTCCTGGGAGGTCACCGAACCGAACAGCTTCTCGTCCTCGCCCACCTTCACTTTGATGGTGATGGAGAGCTTCTCGAGTTCCGTCGCGAGGTGCTGGCTTGTCTTGAGCACCTTGTTCTCCCGGCGGCCGGCCTGCTTCTTTTCTTCCTCGAGGGCACGGAGACTTCCCTCGGTGGCAGGGAAGGCAATGCCTTTCGGGATGAGGTAGTTGCGCGCGTAGCCGTCTTTGACTTCGATCAGCGCGCCGACCGCCCCGAGTTTTTCCTGGTCTTTCCGCAATATCACTTTCATGGAGGTTGCCTCTCTCGAGTTGGTTAGCGAACAGTGTCAGAGACAAACGGGAGAAGCGCCAGATGACGTGCCCGCTTGATCGCCTGGACCAGCTGCCGTTGATGCTTGGCGCAGGTCCCGGTGATGCGTTTGGGAATAATCCGTCCCTGCTCGGCGATGAACCGCTGCAGGCGTTTTTCGTCTTTGTAGTCGATATAGATATCCTTCGCGTCACAGAACCGGCAGGTCCGCTTCTTGCGCGGCGTCTGGTCCTTGTCGCGACGTGTTCTTCGAGGTGTTAGCACGGTGATTGATCTCCGTTGAAAAGTCGTTGAGAAAATGGATTACGAAGCGACGGTGGTCTCCGGGGCCTGCGGTTCGCGTGTCGGCACCGGCGCGGCGTCCGGCGGCGGGGCCAGGGCTGCTGCCGCAGCCGCTGCTTTGCGCGCGGCGATGGCTTTCTTGTCGAGCTGAACGGTCAAATGGCGGAGAATCATCTCGTCCAGTTGATATGCCCTGTCCAGGGCGCTCAGCATCGTCGCGGGCGCATCGAGCTCCAGGTTCACGTAGAAGCCGTTGGTCTTCTTGTTAATCGAGTAGGCCAGGCGTTTCCGCCCCCACTTGTTGATGGCCGTGACATTGCCGCCGTTCCGGGTAATCACGTCCTGAACGCGGGAGATGACGCTCTCGATCTGGGGATCGTCGAGCGACGCGTTGATGATGAAGGTTGTTTCGTACTGCCGTTTCGGTTTGTCCATGAGTTCCTCCCTTTGGACTCCTATCTGGTTCATAGTGGACCCTCCAGTACTCACCGGGCGGTGAACTGAAGAGTAGAGAAGAGAAGGCTACGTTATTTGCGATGTTGGGTTCTTGTCGTCAGCGGGGTTCTTTGGTGTTGTGTATCCTTTGTGAATGAACTCCTCGACGCCGTTGCCGGCGCGGGAGACCATGTCCTTGACTGCCTCGACCTCATCCGGGTCGAAGGGTGAAAGAACAAAATCCGCCATCATCGACTTCGGCGGCATGACGGGTTTCCCGATTCCCAGGCGAAGCCGCGGGATCTCGTCGGACTCGAGCGCGGCGATAATCGACGCGAGGCCGTTATGCCCGCCGTCGCTTCCTTTCTTCCGATAGCGCAGCCTTCCGAGGGGAAGCCAGAAATCATCGACCACAATCAGCAGGGAAGAGAGCGAAATCCCGAAACGCTCGACGATGTCGCGTACGGCTTCGCCGCTGTTGTTCATGTACGTCGTCGGCGCCACAAGCAGCACGTCGGGTCCATCTTCCTCCCATCGCGCTTCCGCCAGAAGATAGGGGCCGCGGCCTTCTTTCGGGGTGACCCTCCACCGTCTGCACAACTCGCCGATAACCGCAAACCCGGCATTGTGCCGCGTCGCCCTGTATCGAGATCCAGGATTCCCGAGGCCGATAATCGCGGCGCGATCCATGGAAGGGTCTTACTTCTTCTTCTCCTTTTCCTTCTCCTTCGTCCCCTCTTTTTCCTTCTCTTCGGCCGGAGCGGCTTCGCCTTCCTCCAGCTTCTTGCCCTTCGCCAGCACCTCCGGTTCGGCCGGCGTTTCTGCAGCGGTGGCTGCGACTTCTTCCGGCGCCTTCTCGACCACCGGCGGCAGCACGCTCACGACGGCGCTGTCGGCGTTTTCGAGCATGGTGACATTTTCGAGTTTCAGGTCGCGCACGTGCACGGAATCATTGATATTGAGCGTCGATACGTCGATCTCGACTTTCGAAGGGATATTTTTCGGAAGGCAGGAGATCCGCAGCTTATGGATCACGTGCTGCAGCGTGCCCCCCTCCTTGACTCCGGCAGCGGTCCCGCCCGTGAGCACCACCGGAACCTCGATCGCAATTTCTTCATTTTCCCGCAGGCCAAGGAGATCGAAATGCACCGGCTTGTCGGACACCGGATCGAACTGGACTTCGCGCAGGATGCATTGCTTCGCCGTCCCGTCGGCCAGCATCAGGGTCACGATGTTCGTCGTGGAGGTGTAGATCAGCGGGTTGAGGTTCAACGGCTCAACCGCGATGTTGAGATTGTCTTCGCCGTGGCCGTAGAAGACGCCCGGGATGAGCCCTTCGCGCCGCAATGCGTTGGCATGTTTGATTTTCGGATCGCGGCGTTGAGCGTTCAAAACGATTTCGGACATTGTTCAACCTTTCCTTCGATGCGATATTACCCTTTGTCGACGTCAAACAGCGAGCTGATTGACTCGTTGTGAAAATTTCGTCGTATGGCTTCGGCGAAGAGATGTGCCACCGATTCAATGTGCAGCTTCTGCGACCCGTTCGGGAGCGGGATGCTGTCGGTCGCGACCAGCGTGTTCACCGGCGAATGCTGGATCTTCTGCAGTGCCTGGCCCGAAAGCACGGGGTGCGTGCAGGCAGCATACACGTCGGCTGCACCATGGTCCTTGAGCGCGGCGGCGGCGTTACAGAGCGTTCCCGCCGTATCGACAAGGTCATCGACGATCAGGATGTTCTTCCCTTTGACGTCGCCGATAATGTTCATGACTTCCGCTTCGTTCTGCTTCGGGCGGCGTTTGTCGATCACGATCAGTTCGGATTCGAGCCGCTTCGCGTACGCCCGCGCGAGTTTAATTCCCCCGACGTCGGGGGAGGCGACCGCGAGGTTCGGCAGATTCAGGTTCTTGAAGTACCGGACCAGCACCGCCGAAGAATAGAGATGGTCGACCGGTATGTTGAAGAATCCCTGGACTTGCGGCGCGTGGAGATCCATCGTGATGATGCGATTGATCCCGGCCACGGTCAGGAGATCGGCGACGAGCTTCGCGGTAATCGCGACGCGGGGCTGATCTTTCCTGTCCTGCCGCGCATAGCCGAAGTAGGGGATCACCGCCGTGACCCGTCGCGCCGAGGCGCGCTTCGCGGCGTCGACAAGGATCAGCAACTCCATCAAATTTTCTGCCGGCGGGTTCGTCGACTGGACGATGAACACATCGCTGCCGCGAATATTGTCCGCGTACTTCACCCAGATTTCGCCGTCGCTGAAGTTCTTGATCTCGCAACGTCCCATCGGCTCGCCGAGGGCTTTGACAATTTTTTCCGCCAGAACGCGATTGGAGCGTCCGGAGAAGACCTTGATACTGGGCATGATCGGGTCGAGGAGAATGGGAGACCAGAACTTAGCTTAATAAAATACGAAAATTGCCTAAAAGGCGCAAGATCTATCGGAATTGACTTTTCAGCGAGTTTTGTGTAATTTGCCCCGGTTTCCAACGAGGAGTTTTGCATGAATATCACCGCGCGATCAACCGAACTTGCCGTTCCACGGCCGTCAAGTCTCGTCGCACAGGGGCTTTGGATCATGGGATTTGCGGCTGCGACGGCGCTTGCCGCGCGCCTGGAGATCCCGCACGCACCGGTCCCCTTCACGCTTCAGACCCTGCTGGTCATACTTGCTGGGGCCTTCCTGGGCCCACGAAATGGGGCGATCAGTCAGGCGTGCTATCTCGGTGCAGGATCGCTCGGGTTGCCGGTGTTTGCCGGTGGAGCGCTGGGGTTCATGCAGTTGTTCGGCCCAACCGGTGGGTATCTTCTCGCATTCCCTGCGGCGGCAGCAGTCGTGGGCTTTCTGGTCGCTGTGCGTCGCACCATGGTCTGGACGATGATCAGCATGGCCGCAGGTCTCGCGATCATCTTCGTGTCAGGCACGCTTCAACTCTACGCGGTCCTTCTCCACAATGTCGGGCAGGCGATCAGCGCGGGTCTTTTGATTTTTTCGTGGTGGGACGCCTTGAAGCTCGTCGCAGCGACGATGATCTACTTCGAGGTTGCGAAACGCTGGCCTCGCGTGCCATAGATCATCTCACAGATCAAATCCTACCGAGTCTTTCCACCGCCGGAACAGTTCGGCGGTTGCCTTGACATCGCCCATGCAGTAGGCGGCAATTCTCGCGTATCCACCCTCGGCGAACACGCTCCGCAGATCCTTCCCGGTCATCCCATCGCTTTTCGGACTGTGAATCCCGAACGCCTTGCAACAAAAATCGAGGCTGTATTTCCGGACGGCGCCGTAAAACGTCAATTGCTCCATGAGATCGAAGCTCTCGTCGCTCTTGTAGCGGTAGGGAACGAGATTCCGGCTGGCTTTCACACCGAGAATTGCAGACCGGATCATCAAAAAGGGACAGTCGAATGACCGGCCATTGAACGTGATGAACTGCCGGAACCTGCTGATTGCCCCCCAGAAGTTCTCGAGGATCTCCCGTTCGCTGCCCGGGATGTACTCAACCATTCCGGTCTCATCCAGGGACCGGGTTCCGCCCGGATGCTCGTAAAAGACCTGTCCCTTTCCTGTGTCGGGATTCAGCATCGCAATCGCGATGACGCGTGCCGTGAGAGGGCCGAGACTGAGCCGCTCGATGGCTTCCTGCCGCTCCTGATCGTTCGTGGCGAATTTCATGAGATACTCGCGCTGCTCGTCGTCGAAGCTCTCAAGCGGGAACGCGAGCGTCTCGATATCGAAAACCACTCTACTCGACGGGCTGCTCATCGACATCGTCCTCCGATTTGGAGAAGAGTTTCTTGCAGACGACCTGGATCACGTCCCAACTGAATCCCCGACGGCCGAGGAACGATCCGGTGCGCTTTCGCAATTTCACCTCTTCTTCGTGTGGACGCATCGCACGCGATTTACGCACGAAGTCGCGCCCGATGCTGAGGGCGCGGGCTTGGTTCTGCTCCGGCCCGAGAAAACCCTTGAGCGTCTCTTCAATGATCTCCTTGCTGACACCGAGAAGCATCAACTTTCGGCGAAGAAGCATCGCCCCCGCGGGCCGCTTCGCCAGTTGATCGCTCACATACGCGCGGGCAAACTCCGCGTCGTCGAGAAGCCGTGCGACTTTGAGCGACTCGATCGTTTTCTGAATTTCCTCGTCGCCGAACTCCTTCTCTCTCAGCTTGTCGCGCATCTCTTTTACGGTCCTGGGACGAACGCCAAGGTATCGCATCGCAGCGGCCCGTGCGCTGACGAGCTCTTCCACCTTCTCGACCTGCTGCAAGAATTCCGGCGTGACGTCATCGCCGGTGCGGAGTCCAAACCGGATCAGCGTTTCCGGCCCGACCCCGAGCGAGAACTCGCCGTCAACGAAGATATTGCGACGGGAAGGATTGCGTTCCTGGGGAGTGATGGAGGTGATGCGCATTGTGAAAGCGCCCGGCCCCGATGGTCTGTGCCTCAACCATCGGGGCGATGCGGGCGGTTGCTATTTCTTCTTCCCGGCGGATGGTTCGGGTTTGGGAGTGGCGGTATCGGCTTTCTGGGGAGCGGCCTTCGGACTACTGCCGTTGCCCTTTTCCTCGGCAGCCGCTCCGGCTTCCGGCTTCACCGGCAGAGACAGTTTCTTCCGGGTTTCAATTTCGATTGTCTTCTGAAGCTTTTCGTTATCCTGCAGATACTTTTTGACGGCATCCCTCCCCTGGCCGATCCGATCCTCCTTATACGAGAACCATGACCCCGATTTTGCGATGATGTTCAACTCAACCGCAGTATCGATGAGATCGCCCAGCCTGGAAATCCCTTCATTGTACAGGATGTCGAATTGTGCCTCGCGGAAGGGCGGCGCAACCTTGTTCTTGACAACCTTCACGCGGGTTCTGTTGCCCACGATGTTCGTGCCGTCTTTGATCGCTTCGATCCGGCGGACATCGAGCCGGACCGACGCGTAAAACTTCAGCGCGTTTCCTCCGGTGGTGGTCTCCGGATTCCCGAACATCACGCCGATCTTCATCCTGAGCTGGTTGGTGAAGATGACCGATGTCTTCGACTTGCTGATCGCGGACGTGAGCTTCCGGAGTGCCTGCGACATCAGTCGCGCCTGGACCCCCATGCTCGGGTCGCCCATCTCGCCTTCAATTTCTGCTCGGGGAGTGAGCGCGGCGACGGAATCAATGACGATCACATCGAGCGCCCCGCTGCGAACGAGCGTTTCCACGATTTCCAGCGCCTGTTCGCCGAACTCCGGTTGGGAGAGGAGGAGCCCGTTGACGTCGACCCCGAGCTTCTTGGCGTACGCCATATCGAGCGCGTGCTCCGCATCGATGAAGGCCGCAATGCCTCCCAATTTCTGCGCTTCTGCAATGATGTGCAGGCAGAGCGTGGTCTTGCCGGATGATTCGGGGCCGTAAATCTCGATGACCCTCCCCCGGGGAATGCCGCCAATCCCGAGCGCAGCATCGAGCGAAATCGACGCTGTCGATATGACGTCAACCTGCTGGATCGGACCTTCGCCGAGCCGCATGACCGACCCTTTGCCATGCTGCTTTTCAATTTGTTCAAGCGCGATCTTCAGCGCCTGAGCTCTGGCGTCTTTTTCGTCTGACATGAATTCTCCGTTCTATAAGTAATACTGCCAACCTTACCGTTTTCCGATGAGGGAGAAGATTTTTTCTTGTGTGTAGACTGAACCGGCGGGCCGCAAATCGCTGCGCATCAACGAGAAGGCATCGATGACATAAAGCTCTGACGCAAAGGTAAGAGTTTCTGCCATTGCAGTCAATTGGCGTTGGTTTCTTCCACTCCGAATCCGACCGAGCGTCAGGTGTGGGTGATACGCTCGCGTCTCTGCTTCGAACCCGAGAGGATGGAGGTGTTCTTCGATCGATTTCTGCAACAACGCCAGACCGCCGTCGAGCTCCTGCAGGCCCATCCAGACCACGCGCGGCTCGCGAGCGGTCGGGAAAAAGCCCAGTGATCGGTACGCGACGCGAAAGGGGGGATGTGACCGGCCGACGCTTTCAAGACAAGCGCCGATGTCCGGAACCTTCACAACATCCGTGTCGCCGAGAAACTTGAGGGTGCAGTGCATCTTCTCCTCGCGTTCCCAGCTGACGTCGGCGTTCGCAGTGCGCAACGTCCGGATCGCCTCCATGGCGCGCAATGTTATGGGCGCGGGAGTCTCGAAAGCAATGAAAAGACGAACCGTCTGCAAGGCAGCACCGAGTGTTGAAATGAGTGGATCCTCGACCTCACACCCCGTCTCCCAATTGCCTCCACACAATTTCCAGCGCCGCTTGCGCCGCACGCTCCTTGACGAGGATCCGATCGTCGCCGAATTGAAATCGCTTCGCGAAGCTTGTCGTCGCGTCGGCGAAGCCGATCCACACGAGACCGACAGGTTTTTCGGCCGTACCGCCGGTCGGACCCGCAATGCCGGTCGTCGCGAGGCCGAACGTCGTCCCGGCAAGCCGGCGGATGCCTTCTGCCATCGCGCAGGCGACGGACTGACTGACGGCGCCGTCCCGTTCGATCAACTCCGGCGGCACCCCGAGCAGGGCGATCTTCGATGCGTTGCTGTACGTGATCGCACCCCGTTCGAAATACGCAGAGCTCCCGCTGATGTTTGTCAGCCGGTCGGCGATGTGACCTCCCGTGCACGACTCCGCCACGGCGATGGACGTACCGGCCGCTGTCAAGAGTCGCCCGATGACCTCCTCGAGGTCTTCTTCGTCAACACCGTAAATGAACCGCGCGATCTTCGACCGGAGCGTCGCTTCGATCTGTTCGACCTGCTGATTTGCAGCGGTCGAGGTCGGGGCATCGACGGAGATCCGAAGGCGAACCCCGGTCGGAGACGGGAGAAACGCCAGCGTCGCGCCGTGAAGAAAATCCTCAACGGGCCCGATTTGCGAAGCAAGAAAGCTCTCTGTTGCCCCGGTGGTGCGTAGCGTGCGATGGCGAATATGTCCGTCCATTCCGTGCTGCAGCAGGAAGGGGAGAATGGACTGGTCGATCATCGTCTTCATTTCATACGGAACGCCGGGCAAGACAAAGAAGTGCTTGTTCTCATGGTCAAACCGCATTCCGGCCGCAGTTCCGCGCGGGTTCGGCACGACGGTCGCCTTCGAAGGGAAGAGAGCCTGTTCTTCATGCGATGTCCGCCAGGGGATGTTCCGCCGCTCCAGAAGCGCCTGAATGTGCCTCAGCAGGTCTTCGCGTTTCTCGAGAGGACTGTCGAAAAAGTCGCAGACCGCCTTCTTGGTAATGTCGTCATGAGTCGGTCCCAATCCGCCGGTCACGACGACGATGTCATAGGCCTGCCAGGACTCGCGGAACGCAGTGATGATCGCCGGCAGGGAGTCGCCCACGGTCACCATGCGGGCGACGGCGACACCGGCGTCGTTCAGGCGTTGCGCAATGTATGCCTGATTGGTATTGATGACCTGGCCGATGAGAAGCTCATCGCCGATGGTAATGATGGATCCGTTCATAAGAGATGAAGCGCCCCAAGGATGAAAAGAATGAGGCGGACGCCGAGGTTGGCATAGATTCCCGCCACGACATCATCAAGCATGATTCCCCAGCCCCGGGGGATTTGCTCCACCCATGCCGCAGGCGGCGGTTTGAGAATGTCGAAGATGCGAAACAGGATGAAGGCGATTGCGAGGGTGAGGAAGGACCACGGGAGGTGGAGGACGGCGATCCACATCCCGACAATTTCATCGACGACGACGATGGAGGGATCCGGCGCAGAATGCCGCCCGTGCTGGAAGCGGTCTTTCGTTTTTGCCGCGCTCGCGGTCAGGCGATTGCCTTCATAGCGCGCGATGGAACCGGCGCTCCAGACGCCCGCGCCAAAGACCACCACGACAAGGGGCCAGAGGAGTCCCGGGTTCCACACGCCCGGGACCAGGAGGGCGATGCACCCGACAAGGGCACCGAAGGTGCCGGAGGCCCATGGAACATAGCCGACAAAGAGCCCGGTTCCGATCATACGGGCAAGGAGCGGCGGAGGACTCCCTTCACCGTGTGGGGACTGCTCGCTCATAGAGGTCGTGAAGCGTCTTCCTGTTGTCAATCAAATACGCGATTCCGGTCCAGACGGTCATGATGGTGACAAGGAGCATCATGCCAAACAGCACTTCGCGGTCCATCAACGAATCGATCCACTTTCCGAAATTCTCATACGCGCTGGGAATCGTCCGGCAGACGTACAGGATCAGGATATAATACATCACGACGAACTGGCTGAAAGTTTTGGTCTGTGCACTGCGGGAGGTAACGACGGGGCGCTCGCGGTATTCCGCATACGCCCGCAGACCCGTGATAAGGAAATCTCGGATGATGATAATCCAGACCATCCAGGTGTCGACCAGGCCGAGCGCGGCAAAGCAAATGAACGCGGCAGAGGAGAGGATTTTGTCGGCGAGCGGATCGAGAAATTTCCCCCATTGCGAAACATACCCCATCTTCCGCGCGATCCAGCCGTCGTACCAGTCGGTCAGCGCAGCGACGACAAACACGATCAGGGAAACCTGGCGCAGGGTTGATGACGAGGAAAGGAGGAGGAGGACGAAGACGGGAGTCAGCGCGATCCGGAGCAGGGTGAGCTGATTCGGGATGTTGAGCTGGAGTTCGAGTTTGGGCATGGAACAAAAAAGCCATCAGGCATTGATGGCTTCCGGTGAGTCACTTCGAAGGACGACTGTCGGGCGCCGTCACGCCATCTTGAGCACCTTGTTCGACTTGATGCAGTTTGTGCAGACTGTCATCCGTTTCGTATGTCCATTGACTTTCGCCCGGACGACCTGGAGATTCGGGAGCCATCGCCGGCGCGTCAAATTGTGCGCGTGGCTGATGTTGTTGCCACTCACCGGAGTCTTGCCGCAGATGTCACATACTTTCGCCATGATACACCTTCCTGGTTGGAACTAAGATTTTAATATAGGGTTTTTCCGTAACATTCGCAATGGGGGAGGCGTTGCTTGCAATTCTTTTTGAGTTTCTTTACGATTTAAGCCATGCGTGTCCTCGGTATTGAGACTTCGTGCGATGAAACGTCAGCGTCAATCGTGGATGAAGGCGTGGTCCGTTCCAACGTCATTTCCTCCCAGCTGATCCATGCGCAGTACGGCGGGGTCGTCCCTGAGCTCGCCTCTCGTGCCCATCAGCGATTGATCGTTCAGGTGGTGGAGGAGGCGCTGGAGCGGGCGCAGGTGAAGAAAGAGCAGATTGACGTTGTCGCTGCCACCTATGGTCCCGGTTTGGCGGGGGCCCTTCTTGTCGGTCTCAGCTTCGCAAAAGGCCTTTCGCTGAACCTCGGGACTCCGTTTCTCGGAGTGAACCACATGGAAGGGCATCTCTACTCCAACTTCCTCGGGGCGGCAAAGCCGGAGTTCCCCTTCCTTTCGCTGATTGTTTCCGGCGGCCATACGATGCTCGTCGTTGTCCGCGCGCCGTTTGAACATCTCCTGCTCGGCCAGACCCGTGACGACGCCGCGGGGGAAGCCTTCGACAAAGTCGCGAAGATGCTCGGCCTGGGATATCCCGGAGGACCAGTCATCGACAGGCTCGCGGCCCTCGGCGACCCGCGAGCGATTACGTTCCCGCGCTCATTTCTGGAACCGGGTTCGTTCGACTTCAGTTTCAGCGGCGTCAAGACTTCCGTTCTGTACTATCTCCGCGACAAGGGGCTCGATGCGGGCGGACCGGTCACCGACCGCCTCGGACAGAAGGCAGTCAACGACATTTGCGCAAGTTTTCAGCAGGCGGTGATCGATGTGCTGGTACGCAAGACGATCGACGCCGCCGAGCGGTTTGCGGTGAAGGCGATCACCGTGGCCGGTGGAGTTTCGGCAAATTCGGGACTCCGGACCCATCTGCGCCGGGAGGCCGAGGTCCGGGGCATCCCGTATTTCCACCCCGCGCTGGAATACTGCATGGATAACGGCGCAATGATCGCCTTTGTGGGGTGGCTGAAGTCGTCGGCAGGCCATTCTTCAGATTATAAACTGAATGCCTCTCCAAATCTTGAACTGCTATGAGAACGCATGATTGAGGCGAACTCTCGGGGAGTGGCCCGGCGGATATTGCGTCGCATCGGGATCGGCGTCGGGCTGATCGCCGTGGTGGCAATCGGGTTTTTCCTGTTCGTGCTCTATTGGCCGAATACGTTTCCCAATGGCGGCGAGAAGACGCTCTTTGTCTCGAAAGGCGAGACGTTCGCGTCAGTCGTCGATACACTGGAAACCGAAGGGGCGATTCGCAGCCGCGCGCTGTTCCTGCTCGCCGCGGATCTCCTCGGCGGCCGGTCGCGGATCCATGTCGGCAAGTACCTTATCAGAAGCGGCATTTCGAACGAGGAGCTGTTTCATTTCATCTATTATGGAAGAGGGATCGTTCCCATTTCGGTAACGATCCCTGAAGGGCTCACGATCCGTCGCCAGGCGAGGATCTTCGAGCGACATCTCGGGATCGATTCCGCGAAATATGTCCAGCTCGCGAATGATTCGGCATTCACGCACCGACTCGGCTTCCCGGATCCGTCGCTGGAAGGGTACCTGCTTCCCGACACCTACCGCTTCAACTGGCAGACGGACGAACACGAGATCCTGCATGAACTCGCCGGAGCGTTCACGCATTTCCTTGTTGATTCCCTGAAGGATCGCCTCCGCGATCTCCACATGAGTGTTCGCGACGCGGTGACCATGGCGTCGATCGTCGAGGGTGAGACGCGCCTGAACGATGAACGCCCGATCGTCGCCGGTGTCTACTATAACCGCCTGCGGATCGGAATGCGCCTGGATGCCGATCCCACCATTCAGTACCTTCTGGAAAACGGCCCGCGTCGGTTGTCGTATGATGATCTCAAAGTGAATAATCCGTATAATACGTATCAGCACGCAGGGTTGCCTCCGGGCCCGATCAACAACCCGGGGCGCTTATCGATCCTCGCCGCTCTGTTTCCCGCGCATCATCAATATCTGTACTTTGTCGCCAACGGCAAGGGCGGGCATTGGTTCAGCCGGACCTATGACGAACATCTGCGGAATGTCCGGATGGCCAGGAGACTGAGAGCCCTCGCGGAGCGCTCCCGTAGCCGGGCCGCCACCGCCTCGAACCTCCATCAATGAAGTGGATCGCGCTACTTCTCATTCCGGATCGACCAACGTGAATCGCCTCTCCGCCTTCTTCCTGAAGCTCCTTGCTGAATTCCTCGTCCTGATCCTGCCGGTCCTTCTTCTGAATTGTGCCGGTCAAATCGAACCCGGCGGGGGACCGATCGACACGGTGCCGCCGGAGATCATCCGGACCGAACCGGACAGCGACGCAACGAACATCCGCACGCCATCCGTCGAACTCGAATTCAGCAAATACGTCGACCGCCTCTCGGTTCAGCAATCCGTGTTTGTGTCGCCGTATGTCGGCGATCTGGAGTTCAACTGGAGCGGCACATCAGTCCGGATTGCATTTTCCGATTCGCTCCGGGAAAACACGACGTACGTCGTCAATGTTGGGACCGATGTGAAGGACTTGCATGCCGGGAACAGGATGGCCCACGGGTTCAGCCTTGCGTTTGCGACCGGGGATTCGATCGACAGGGGCTCGATCGGGGGACGGGTCTACGATGAGAGTCCGGAAGGGGTGATGCTCTTCGCATACCGGATCGACGATCTCAAGCCGGATACCCTCGATCCCACGCACACCAAGCCGGATTACATCCAGCAGACAGGGAAGGACGGGACCTTTGTTCTCTCGCATCTTGCCTTTGGTGCGTACCGGCTTTTTGCCGTTCGGGATCAGTACCGCAACCTTCTGTATGATCGGCAGGTTGATGACTACGGGGTATGGCGGTCGGATATCACGCTCTCGGCCGTGAAACCGACAACCGACGGTCTTCGATTTCTACTCACGAAGGAAGATACGACGAAGCCCTTCTTTACCTCGGCCAGGAACATCGGTCGTCAGACCATCCTCGTTCATGTGAGCGAGTCTGCCGATACCGCGTCCTTCGCGCAGGTCCGGTTTCACATCATCGACACTCTCACCCGGGAAGGACTTGCGCTGGCTTCCTGGTATATCGATGCCAGGCATCCGGCGGACGCCGGCATCCTCACGAGGTCACCCATTGACAGCGGCCACGCGTACAGGGTCACGGCAGTCGGCCTTCGGGATCTGGCGGGAAACGCGATCGACTCCATCCATGGAGCGGTCGTCTTCGAGGCCACGGCAGAACCGGACACGCTCAGGCCGGCAGTCCACGTCGATTTTGCCGACAGCGCAACGACCGTCCCGGGAGATTCAGCGATCCTTCTGACATTTTCGAAACGACCGATTGCAGGACCGTTGATGCACGCAGTTCGCCTTGACGACTCCACCGGCTCTGCGGTTCCGTGTTCCCTGCTCTGGCGGGGAGGACTCACGGTCGCCGTTACTCCCGTTCGCGGACTCCTCACTGCGGCGTGGTACCGGCTTTCGTTGGTGCTCGACTCGTTGAACGATGTCGACGGGAATGGCTATAAAGACTCCACGTTCGTCGTGAAGTTCAGGACCGCCGACTATCGTTCCACCGGAACACTCGAGGGGACCGTGCGGGCCGATTCGTCACTGCATGATCCAATCTATATCACCGCTTCGACTATCGACCTCAATCCGAAAGTCCAGAGGACCATTCGTCGCGAACGGCCGGGGCCGTTTGCGATGGATCGTCTGCCGGAGGGTAAATGGACCGTGGAGGGGTTCATCGATGAGGGGAGGAATGCGAAGTACGACTACGGTCAGCCGTTTCCGTTCAAGCCGTCAGCGCCATTCGGCGTCTCGCCGGACACCGTCAAAGTCCGGGCACGGTGGGGAGTTCAAGGAGTGATTCTCGACCTGCGTTAAGCCGGCGTCGAGGGCTGCAGAGGAATTTATCCGGATTGTCCCTGCTCGAAAAGCATGGTGTCAATGCGTGTTTCAAGATTCCGTGCCAGGGGGTTCTCCGGATCGAGAATAAAGACGCGATGGACTTCGGTCAATGCGCTCGTGAAGCGTCGTTCGAGGAGATAGCGGTAGGCGTGCTGCAGGTATTGACTGGTGAGCCAGCGTCGGGCTGCTTCCTGTTCATCGGGATGTGTTGCAGGGGAGATTGGGGGGCGGTCGACCGTCAGATCGGGGTGCTCCGCGGCCTTTTCGATCAGGCCGGGAAGAGAATCAAGAATGTCCAGACGCTGCATTTCCGTTGCCGGCTCGTCCAGGGCATATTCCTTCAACTGCTCCACCTGGTGTTCCAGCGCCATGAGATAGACGCTTTTCCTATGGCGTTCGAGTTCCCCCCTGATGGCGTGCAGCGCCTCATCACAATTTCCCTCCTCCGCGCACTCGCACGCAGCGTCCAGTAACTCGCGCAGTCGATTTTTGTCCGGAGTATCCATTCTGTGGCTTCGATTGGCGTGAGCCGTTCGGTGCAATGAATATATTGGGCGCCGCGGGGATTTGCAAGACCCCCCCACATCGGGAGCCCCCGCAAGGTCGATCCCTCGTTCCCTACCTGCCGGTATCGGCAATAATGCTGATCGGTTCTCTGGTGTTACGCAACGAAAGGGTGAGCGTGCGAGAATTGTACGACCACGCCTGCGTGTCCTTCCCGTTGATCTGCACACGTTCCGGCCGCTTCGCAATACCTTTGAACTGCACGACGAGATTCCTCTCGGGAGGAACGTAGGTGCCTTCCGCCTTCGAGAGGGTAAGGCGAATTGCCGAGCTGTCGGAAGTCTGGGTCAGTGTCCTTCTGAAAAAGACTCCTCGTTCGTAAGCGAATGAGTGGCCATCGTCTTCGTAATACTCTGTTCGATCGTCGTTGTTCATCTTGCCCGGGTAGACCGTGATCGTCAGAGGATTAATGGGTGCTTCAGACGTGGACTGGACGACCTGCCGTGTCGGCAGTGCCGTCCCGGCACGGACGAACAACGGAAGACGGTCGACCGGCGCCTGGACACGGATCGAGGCCGGACCGACAAGGAGCGAATCGCTCCAGTAATCGTACCATGAACCGGGAGGCAGTCGCACGTCTTTTGTCCGATCGAACTCTGCCAGGACCGGGGCAACGAGAAGGTTGTCGCCGAATAGATACTGGCTTGCGACTCCGTGGAATGCCTCCATGGTGGGATAGTCGAAGATCATCGGGCGCATCGGCGGAACGCCGGTCCGCGAAGCGATTTCCATCTGTGTGTAGATGTAGGGAAGAAAGCGATACCGAAGCTCGATCGTCCGTCGATTGACGTTGGTGATGCTGTCGCCGTATTCCCAGGGTTCTTTATTCACCTCATTGATGACGGAATGGGCGCGCATGAGGGGCGTGAAGACGCCGAGCTCCAGCCACCGGGCAAACAACTCTCCGGAGGGATGACCAATGAAGCCGCCGATATCACTTCCGACAAAGGGCTGGCCGGAGATGCTGAGGTTCAGGCACATCGACGCGGCAAGGTTGAGGTGCTCCCACGTGGAGACATTGTCCCCGGTCCAGGCGGCGGAATAACGCCAGCCCCCGGCATACGAAGCGCGGGTAAGGACGAACGGGCGCTCGTCGGGAAGAAGGCGCCGGACGCCGTCATAGGTCGCGCGCGTCATTTCCATCCCGTAGATGTTGTGGTCCTCGGCGTGCGTGGCCGGAATCCCGTCATCGCGGTGAACGACGTCGAGATCGACGGTTTTCGTGGGCACGTCGAACACCGACGGCTCGTTCATGTCATTCCACCACCCCCGGATGCCCGCATCGACGAGCACCTTGAAGTTGTTCCCCCACCACGCGCGCGCCTTCGCCGACGTGAAGTCGGGGAACGCACAAATCCCCGGCCAGACTTTTCCCGTAAAGACACTGCCATCCGTCCGCCGCAGGAAGATGTCCTCTGCAAGGCCTGTTGTGAAGGCCTCGTACGAAGGGTCGGTCTTGATTCCGGGATCGACGATAACGGCGACTTTGAATCCTTCTGACGACAGATCGCTGGTCAACTTCCCGGGGTCCGGGAAGTTCTTCTTGTTGAACGTGAAGATCCGATAGCCGTCCATGTAATCGATGTCGAGGTAGATGACATCGCAGGGGATTGATCGAGAGCGGAAACCGTGCGCGATTTCCCGCACCCGTTGTTCGGTGGGATAGCTCCACCGGCACTGCTGATAGCCCAGCGACCACAGCGGAGGGAGATGCATGCGGCCGAGGAGCCCGGTGTAGTCCGAGAGAATCTGTTTCGGGGAGCCGCCGGCGAACACATAGTAGTTCAGGTCTCCCGCCTCCGCACCGAAGGAGTAGGCGTCGTGTGACTCTTTTCCCATGTCGAAGGACGAACGGAAGGTGTTGTCCATGAAAAGACCGTAGACCGCTCCGCGACGAATTGCCAGGAAGAACGGGATCGATTCATAGAGCGGGTCGGTGTCGGCCGTGTACCCGGGGATATCGGAGTTCCACATGGTACAGGCAGTCTGCGCGCGGTCGAGGAGTCCCGCTTTTTCGCCGAAGCCATAGAAGTGTGCATCAACGGCCATGGTCTTCCAATCGCGGACTTCGCTCCCGGACCAGGCCATTCCCTTTGCCGGGTCGTCCTGACAGATCACTGTTCCCGCCGAGTCGAGGAGGATGATGCGCAGCGGGTCTTTTGTGATCGTTACGCGCATGCCGGTCGTGGAGAGCATTATCTTTGTCGGTGTCTCCTGAAAACGGACACGGGGAGGGGGATTCGGGTTGGCAACGACGGCCCATGACCGGTCGGACTGCAATTTGCCCGCGGGATTCATCCGCACGCGTACAATGGAGGGAGAAAGAACCTGGACTTCGACCAGGGCCTGCCCGGCTTTGAGTGTTATCGCATTGCTGCTCCGGGAAATCACGCTATCCATTGCACCAATGGAGTGCCATTGTGCGTGGGCAGGGCAGGCAAGGACCGCAAGGAGAGCCGGGACGAAGCCGGCCCGGAGGAGAGAGTTCATTGATGTCCGTTGGAATGAGTGGCAGTCTCGTACGCTTCGATCGGGGGACAGGTGCACACAAGGTTCCGGTCGCCGTATGCGTTGTTGATCCGCCCGACCGAGGGCCAGAATTTCCGATCGCGGACGGATGGAAGAGGGTAGGCTGCCTTCTCACGACCGTAGGGGAATTTCCAATCATCGCTCGCGACCATCGCGGCAGTGTGCGGTGCATTCTTGAGGACGTTGTTCTGTTTGTCAACCTTGCCATCGATGACGTCCTGAATCTCCGAACGGATCGCAATGAGCGCGTCACAGAAGCGATCGAGCTCTTCCTTCGACTCGCTTTCCGTCGGCTCGATCATGAGCGTCCCTGCGACAGGGAACGAAACCGTCGGTGCGTGGAATCCATAGTCCATCAAACGCTTCGCGACGTCCTCGGCTTCGACGCCGGCCTGCTTAAAATCGCGTAGATCGAGGATGAATTCGTGCGCAACACGACCCTTTGCGCCCCGGTACAACACCGGGTAGTGCGGCTCCAGCCTCTTCGCCATGTAGTTGGCATTGAGGATCGCCATCACGGTGGCTTCCGTCAAACCGGCAGCGCCCATGAGCGCGATATACGCCCAGGAGATCACGACGATGTTCGTGCTTCCGTAGGGCGCGGAACTCACTGAGCCAATGGAATGATGGCCCCCGGTCTTCACAACAGGATGGGACGGGAGAAATTCCGCCAGGTGAGGAGCGACGGCAATGGGTCCCATCCCCGGTCCGCCGCCGCCATGGGGAATGCAAAAGGTCTTGTGCAGGTTGATGTGGCAGACGTCAGCGCCGATGTCGGCGGGGCGGCACAAACCGACCTGGGCATTCATATTCGCGCCGTCCATGTAGACCTGCCCGCCGTTCTCATGGATGATCGAACACATCTGTTTGATCTGCTCCTCAAAAACGCCATGCGTCGACGGATAGGTCACCATCAGCGCTGCGAGTGATTGCTTGTGTTTGGTGGCTTTCGCGCGGAGGTCGTCGATATCAATATTGCCCTGGGCATCGCAGTCGACGACGACAATGGTCATGCCGGCCATGACGGCACTCGCGGGATTCGTTCCATGCGCTGAGTGGGGGATGAGGCAGACGTTCCGGTGTCCTTCGCCGCGCGATTCGTGGTACTCCCGGATCACGAGCAACCCGGTGTATTCACCCTGCGCCCCCGCGTTCGGTTGCATGGACACCGCCGTGAACCCGGTGATGGCGCTCAGCCAGCGGGAAAGCTGTTCGACGATCTCCCGATATCCCTTGACCTGGTCCGCCGGGGCGAACGGATGGATGCGTGCAAACTTCGTCCACGTGATTGGGATCATCTCCGCCGTCGCGTTCAGCTTCATGGTGCAGGAACCCAGGGCGATCATGCTCGTCGTGAGCGACAGGTCTTTCGATTCGAGCGAGTGGATGTACCGGAGCATCTCCGTTTCGGAGCGGTACCGGTGGAACACCGGGTGTTGGAGATAGGGAGTCTTGCGTGCCAGGGGACCATTGAATCCCCCGGGAAGTTCTCGCGAAATCCTGACGACGTCCAGGGTTGGCGCGTTGCGCGAGGCGAAGACATCGAAGAGCGCTTCGATGTCCGCCTGCGCGCTGGTTTCGTCCAACGTGATGCCGATGTCTCCGTTCGAGTAGAGCCGGAAGTTCATGTGCGACTCGCCGGCCCGGCGGAGTATCGATTCACGGATCCCGGCCTTCGGTTCAATGCGCAGAGTGTCGAAGAAGCTCTTGTGGAGCACTTTGTGCCCGAGGTCTTCGAGCCCCTTGGCGAGGATCTTCGTCAGATCGTGAATGCGCGTTGCAATCGCCTTCACTCCGTCCGGGCCGTGCCATACGCCATACATTCCTGCCATGACGGCGAGCAAGACCTGAGCGGTGCAGATGTTCGAGGTCGCCTTTTCACGCCGGATGTGCTGTTCGCGCGTCTGCAGCGCCATGCGGAGCGCACGGTTGCCGTTGGAGTCGACGGACACGCCGATAATGCGTCCGGGGACAAAGCGCTTGTGCTGCTCAAGCGTGGCGAAGAATGCGGCATGGGGACCGCCGAAGCCCATCGGGACGCCGAACCGCTGCGTACTCCCCACGACCACGTCCGCACCGAATTCCCCGGGAGGCGTGAGCAGAGCGAGCGACAACGGATCTGCGGCGCACGCTGCCAGCGCGCCGACCGCATGAACGCGGGTGAAGAGCTCTGCATAGTCACTAATCGCGCCGTCCGTCGCGGGATACTGTACGAGGACGCCGAGGAAGTCTTCCGTGATTTCGACGGACTTCCAGGGACCGACGGTTACGCGGACACCGAGATGCCGCGCCCGCGTGCGCACAACCGCGATCGTCTGCGGATGGCAATCGTCGGCGACAAACAACACGGGATTCGAAGGATGGTTCTTGATGGAAAGGAACATCCCCATCGCCTCGGCTGCGGCGGTACCCTCATCCAGGAGAGAGGCGTTGGCGATCGGCATGCCGGTCAGATCGCAGATCATGGTCTGAAAATTCAAAAGCGCTTCAAGACGTCCCTGGGCGATCTCGGCCTGATACGGCGTATAGGCAGTGTACCAGCCGGGGTTCTCGAGGATATTCCGCAGGATCACCGGCGGGGTGATGGTATCGTGGTACCCCATTCCAATGTACGAATGCCACACTTCGTTCTTGTTCGCGATCTCCCCCAGCCTCACGAGGACGCCGTGTTCGTCCATCGGTTCCTCGAGACCTTCGAGCCTGGCAAGACGGATGGAGGCCGGGACGACCCCTTCGATAAATGAACGGTCATCGTTTTCCCCGAGCGCGCGAAGCATCTCCTCCTTTTCCTGAGGTCGCGGGCCAATATGGCGCAAACTAAAAGGCGAAAAGACAGTGAGATCGATAGGCATGAACGTGAACTCCCGTGTAAGCAAGGTTTGAAGACGTTGAGAATCAAAATATAGGGAAATATTCTCTGGAATGCAGTAGAGGATGGAGCGGGGTTACGAACGGAAATCGCTGTCCCCGAACATATCAAGCTGAGGTGAAACGGCTCCGACAAATTTGCCGGTTTCAAGCTTCTCCCGCGGCCCGGCGAGTCTGACTTTTCTCGCTGTCAGCGAAAAGAGGTCTTCAATCACGGAGGCGATGTTTCCGTCGCCGCGCATCCTCCTTCCAAAACGACTGTCCGCCAGTGAACCGGCATGAAGCTCCCGGACCCGTTCGAGGACCTTCTTCGCGCGGTCCGGAAAAGTCTCGTTGATCCACGATGTGAAGAGTCCCTCTACTGCCCCGGGGAGCCGGAGAACGGAATAGCTGGCGCTGGCGGCGCCGTGGCTGGCCGCTTCACGAAGGATCGACGGTATCTCTTCATCGGTCAGACCCGGAATCACGGGCGCGATCGAGACGCTCGTTGGAACGCCCGCATCCGCGAGCACGCGGACGGCTTCAAGCCGGCGTCGGGGAGCCGATGTCCGTGGTTCCATCGCCCTGGCCAGGGATTCGTCGAGTGTCGTGATCGACAACGTGACGTGCACGAGCCGGTGCTGGGCGAGCGAGGCAAGAAGGTCGAGATCGCGAGTCACCATTTCGTTCTTGGTGATGACGGCGACGGGGTTCCGAAGGTCGAGAAAGACCTGCAGGCATCCGCGCGTAAGTCGCAGGACGCGTTCAACGGGCTGGTAACAGTCGGTGTTGCCGCACATCTCGACGACCTGCGGCACCCACTTCGAAGAGAGCAACTCGTGGCGAAGGAGCGACGGCGCGTTGCGTTTTACCATGATCCGGGATTCGAAGTCCAGGCCGGCCGAGAACCCCAGATACTCGTGAGACGGTCTGGCGTAGCAGTAGATGCATCCGTGCTCGCATCCGCGGTACGGGTTGACGCTGAACGTAAACGGAATATCCGGGCTGTCGTTTTTTGCGAGGATGCTTTTCGAGGTGTCGTCGAAAAAGACGGTCTTGACAGGCGGCCGATCGTCCTCATAGGGGACATCGACGTCAAAGGGCTCTGCGTGGAACTGCTCGAATCTATTCGGAGGATTAACCGCGGTGCCGCGACCTTTTTCCATGACTTCCCCTGCTCGATCCATAGACACTGCCCGCGCCCATGGGATAGGCGCCGAGCAGTCGATATTCTGAAACAACCTCCTGAAGATGGGCGAGCGCATTCGCGACCCGCTTTTCTCCTGGATTCCCGGCAAGGTCGACGTAAAACAGGTACTCGAACGGCGAGCGCGGGTCCGGCCTCGACTCGATCTTCAGGAGATCGATGTCTCGCAATGAGAAAACACCGAGAATGCGGAAGAGGATCCCGGGGATGTTTCTGGCCGGCCTGAAAGCGAGGCTGCACTTCGCCGGGGCACTCCGGCCGAGAGTGGATGGTCGGCGCGCAAGTGCAAGGAAACGCGTATAATTGTCGGAGGTGTTTTCGACGTGCCGTTGAAGGATCGCAAGACCGTAGAGCGCCGCTGCGTGCGGCGCTGCCAGAGCGCCCACCTGAGGGATGCGATCGCGGGCGATCGATTCCGCTGCGCCGGCCGTGTCGAAATACGCTTCGGGTTCGATGCGCGAGTGTTGACGAAAGAACCTGCTACACTGGGCGAGCGCTTGCGGATGCGATCGCACGCGCAGAAGGTTTTTCATGGTTGTTCCCTGCGTCGCCATCAACGCATGAACGATGCGAAGGTGTGCCTCGCGGACGATATGCAACGGGTGGGTCAGAAGGAGGTCGTAGTTCTCGTGAATGCTCCCGGCAAGCGAATTCTCGATCGGGATGATCCCGTAGTCGGCCTTCCCTTTCCTGACCGCATCGAAAACGTCGTCAAAGCGCGGACAGGGAACGGTCGTGATCGACTTTCCGAACATGATCATGGCGGCGACCTCGCTGTTCGCTCCATGGACACCTTGGAAGGCGGCTTTCATCGGGGGACTTTCCCAAGCTTGATTTGCGTTTAAACTTTTTAAACTTCGTATTTCTTAAAGTTAAGAAATAATCCTCAAAAACAACTCGAAATCAATGTTTAAATCACTTAAACTATATGTGCCTTCGGCACGCTAATTGAACCTCGGGGAGCAGCTTCTCTCCGGACTTCACATCGACCCAGATTCTTCTTCAAGGAGATTGCAGGTGAAGAAACAACCCCGGATTTCGACGTCGCTCAAGGGACGCGATCTACTTTCGATTGACGATCTTTCTTCCAGCCAGCTCTCGTTATTGTTCCGGCGCGCAGCCGACATCAAGGCCCATCCGAAGAACTATCGGTCGGCCCTGCGTGGGAAATTCCTCGCATTGATTTTCGAAAAACCGTCGTTGCGGACGCGCACGACCTTCACCGTCGGGATATCGCAGCTCGGCGGCGATTCTTTAACCCTGACACCGGCCGATATTCATCTCGGGAAAAGAGAATCGGTCTATGACGTCGCGAAGAACCTGGAACGGATGGTTGACGGGATCATGATCAGGACATTCGGTCATGATATTTGCACTTCGCTCGCCGAGTATGCAGCGATCCCGGTCATCAATGGACTGACGGACCTCGAGCATCCCTGTCAGGCACTCGCCGATTTCCTTACGTTGATCGAGCTGAAGAAGAATCTGAAAAAGGCCAAGCTCTGTTATGTGGGTGACGGCAACAACGTGACACATTCGTTGATGCTGACTTCGGCGAAATTGGGATCGACGCTGAGCATCGCGACGCCGGAAGGATATCGGCCTTCAGGGGCCGTGATGGATCGTGCCCTGGCGCTTGCGGCGGAAAGCGGCGGTAAGATCTTTTGGACGAGCGATCCTGCGGAAGCCGTCCGAGACGCCGACATGGTGTACACCGACACGTGGACCAGCATGGGCCAGGAAGCGGAGGCGGAGATCCGCCGGAAAACGTTTGCTCCCTATCAGGTCAGCCGTGCGCTCTTTTCCCTCGCGAAACCGGACGCGGCATTCATGCATTGCCTTCCCGCGCACCGCAACGAGGAGGTCACGGATGAAATCATCGACAGCAAGAACTCCGTCGTGTTCCAACAAGCGGAGAACCGTCTGCACGCGCAGAAAGCCGTGATGCTCGAATTGCTGAGGAAGTAATGCAGAAGTCCGACCTGATCCTCGTCGCGGTGGGCGGCAACGCACTGATCCGCACCGGCCAGAAGGGGAATGCGCAGGAGCAATTTGAGAACGCCGTCGATACGGCCGCGGCAGTCGTTCGGCTCCTGCGTGCAGGGTATCGCGTGGTGCTCTCGCACGGCAACGGTCCGCAGGTGGGGGCGCAGCTGACACGCTCGGAGCTGGCCGCAGCCCACGCCTACCGGTTGCCGCTGGATTGTTGCGTGGCCGATACGCAGGGGGAAATCGGCTATGTCCTGCAGTATGCGATGTGGCAGATGATGCAGGTCGAGGGGCTCAAGACGCCCGTCGTTTCACTGATCACGCAGGTCCTTGTCGACGCGAACGACCCCGCGTTTCAGAATCCGACGAAGCCCATCGGGCCCTTCTATACGAAGGAGGTCGCCGAGCGGTACCGGGACCTGTTCGGGTGGTCGATCGCAGAAGACGCTACGCGGGGATACCGCAGAGTTGTCCCGTCCCCCGAGCCGATGGCGATCATCGAGATCGAGGCCATCAGGGCGTGTGTGGATCGCGGTCTTGTCGTGATCGCCGCCGGCGGCGGCGGGATTCCCGTGTTCAACGACCACGATCTGACGAAGGGGGTCGAAGCGGTCATCGACAAGGATCACACGTCGGCGATTCTCGCCCGGCAGCTGGACGCGAAGCTGTTCGTCATTTGCACCGACGTCGATCGTGTCTCGCTGGACTACGGAAAAGTGACACAGCGGCCGATCGACCGGATGTCCGTCAGCGAAAGCCGGCGTCATCTCGAGCAGCGACAGTTTGCGGCAGGGAGCATGGGCCCGAAGATCACTGCAGCGATCAAGTACGTCGAGAAGGGCGGGACTGCCGCCATCATCACCGACCATCAGCATTTAATCGAAGCCGTCGAAGGGCGCGCGGGCACGCGGATTGAAGCAGACAAAGCGTAATCGTTCGTCCCTAGCCGACAATCAATTCACTATCCAATCGTTGGTCTCGCATGGTTCGAATTAACGTACTCATTATGGGCGCCGCAGGAAGAGATTTCCATAATTTCAACACGGTCTTCCGGGGCAACAAGCGCTACCAGGTCGTCGCGTTCACTGCGACGCAAATCCCGAATATCGCCGGACGCCGGTATCCGGCAAAGTTGGCGGGGTCGCTGTATCCCAAGGGGATCCCCATCTTTCCGGAATCCGAGTTGCCCACCCTTATCAAGAAGTTCGACGTCGAAGAAGTCATCTTCTCCTACTCGGATGTCGCGAATCAGTATGTGATGGAGAAGGCGTCCCTGGTGAATGCCTGCGGGGCGGAGTTCACCCTCCTTGGCGCACAGGAGACGATGCTGGAGTCGTCGGTCCCCGTGATCGCCGTCGTTGCCGTTCGCACCGGCGCAGGGAAAAGCCAGACATCGCGCCGCGTTTGTTCTCATCTCCGGAGCAAGGGACTGCGGGTCGTCGCCGTCCGGCATCCGATGCCGTATGGCGATCTTGTCAAGCAGCGTGTCCAGCGGTACGCGACACTCGACGATCTGCAGAAGCATCACTGCACGGTGGAAGAGATGGAAGAGTATGAACCGCACATCGTGGAAGGCGGCGTCATCTACGCCGGCGTCGACTACGAGGCGATTCTGCGTCTTGCAGAAAAAGAGGCCGATATTGTCATCTGGGACGGCGGCAACAACGATACCTCGTTCTATGCGCCTGACCTCACGATCACCGTGGCCGATCCGCACCGGCCAGGGCACGAGCTTCAGTACTATCCCGGTGCCACGAATGTCCGGCTCGCCGATGTGGTGGTTGTCAACAAGGTGGACAGCGCAACCGCCGCCAACGTCGACACGGTGGTCTCGAACGTCGGGCGGATGAACTCGAAAGCCCTTGTGATCCTCGCCACCTCGCCGATCAGTGTCGACGATCCCGATGTCATCAAAGGAAAACGCGTTCTCGTGATCGAAGACGGTCCAACGTTGACGCACGGGGAGATGCAATTCGGTGCGGGAATCCTGGCCGCCCGTCAATTCGGCGCGGCGGAGATCATCGATCCCCGGCCGTATGCGGTCCGCACGATCGCGGAGACGTACGAGAAATACCCGCGGACCGGGACGCTCCTGCCGGCGATGGGGTACGGCGGCGAACAGCTCAAAGATCTCGAGGATACGATCAACCGGGTCCCGTGTGACGCCGTCATCATCGGGACGCCGATCGATCTGCGGCGCATCGTCCGGATCACGAAGCCTTCCACGAGGGTGCAATACGTCCTCGCGGAACAGACCAAGCCCGATCTTGCAGATGTTCTTGATGCGTTCGTGAAGAAACATGTTTCCGGTCGACGCAAAAAGCGCCGCTAACCGGCAGCTGCCGCAGGGAGTGATTGAGTCTAAGAACAGGATTTGGTATATTTATTCTCTCTGAGACTCTGCCCACTATGGCTCACCCAGAAACCGTTCTTATTCTCGATTATGGTTCGCAGTACTCCCAGTTGATCGCGCGGCGCGTGCGCGAGCTGGGGGTCTATTCCGAACTCCATCCGTTTTCGCTCTCTCCGGAACGTGTCCGTGAGATCTCACCGAAAGGGATCATCCTCTCTGGCAGTCCGTACAGTTCCTACGAGTCCAACGCGCCGATCTCCTCCCCTGCGATCTTTGACCTGGGAATTCCCGTTCTCGGGATCTGCTATGGACTGCAGTTGATGGCGCTCCAGCTCGAGGGTGAGGTGGACAAGGCCGCGCGCCGCGAGTATGGCAGCGCGCAACTCACGATCGAGGATACCTCCGACCTGTTTTCCGGGTTCGACGGGAGCCGGCAGGACACGCTGACCGTCTGGATGAGCCACGGCGACCACCTCACCTCCATCCCGAAGGGCTTTGAGCCGATCGCCCATACTTCGAACGCGCCGATCTGCGCGATCCGGAACAAGGCAAAACGCTTGTACGGCGTCCAGTTCCACCCGGAAGTTGTCCACACACCGCGGGGAAAGGAAGTCCTCCGGAATTTTCTCTACGGCATCTGCGGTTGCAAAGGAGGGTGGAGCGCGAGCTCGTTTGTCGGCGATGCCATCGAACAGATCACCCGGACAGTCGGCGACGGGAAGGTCCTCTGTGCGCTCAGCGGTGGCGTCGATTCTGCGGTCGCGGCGGTGCTCCTGCACAAGGCGATCGGCGACAAGCTGTTTTGCATTCACATCAACAACGGACTCATGCGCAAGGGTGAATCGGAGCAGGTCGTCGATACCTTCCGCTCCACCTTTCACATCAACCTCGACTACGTTGACGCGACCGACCTATTCCTGAACGAGCTTTCGGGGGTTACCGATCCCGAACAAAAACGGAAGATCATCGGCCGGCTGTTCATCGAGGTGTTCGAGCGGGAGGCAAAGAAGATCGGAAAGGTCGATTTCCTGGCGCAGGGGACATTGTACCCCGACGTCATCGAATCGACGTCGTTCCGGGGTCCGTCCGTCACCATCAAGACGCACCACAATGTCGGCGGACTCCCCGAACGAATGCACCTTCGGCTCATCGAGCCCTTTCGCGAGCTGTTCAAGGATGAGGTTCGTGAAGTGGGGAAGACCCTCGGTGTCCCAGACGCGCTCATCTGGCGACACCCCTTTCCGGGTCCCGGTCTTGCCGTGCGCATTCTCGGTCCGATCACCCGTGAACGACTTGCACTCCTGCGGGCGGCGGATGTCATTCTGATCGAGGAAATTCAGGCCGCCGGTCTGTATCGGGACATCTGGCAGTGCTTCGCCGTCCTTCTTCCCGTTCAGTCGGTCGGCGTGATGGGCGATGACCGGACGTATGAGTATACCGCCGCCGTGAGAGCGGTCTCGAGCGTCGATGGGATGACCGCCGACTGGTATCGCGTCCCGCATGAAGTGCTCGCACGGATTTCGTCGCGGATCACCAACGAGGTGCGCGGCATCAATCGGATCGTGTACGACATAAGCTCGAAGCCGCCGGCAACAATCGAATGGGAGTAGTGCCGGAAAACGACGGAGAGCGTTGGAAAGGGAGAAGGGGGAACGGGAGACCATGGAGCTTACGACTGAGTCGCGTTGCGACTCGGTAACTGCGCGACTTGGAGATCGTGAGAAACTCGCAATCAGTAATTTCTTACCCCCGATCCCTGGTCCCAAGTCCCTTCTTTTTACCATCACGGACGCAATCTCGGCCACATTGTGAAAAAATACTTCTCGTTCGTCAAAATTGAACACACCTTGTTTTCCCTCCCGCTCATTTATAGCGGCGTGCTCCTCGGGACGAAAGGGTCGTTCCCCTCTGTGAAAGTGCTCTTCCTTGTCCTCGCGGCGGCGACCGGGGCGCGGACCATCGCTTTCGCACTCAACAGGATCATCGATCGGCATATCGATGCGAAGAATCCGCGGACGTCGGTCCGGGATCTTCCCTCGGGCCGGATGTCTCTCAGCGAGGCGCTCTGGGTTCTTGTCGCCGGCGCACTGCTGTATTTCGGCTCGGCGTGGTTCCTCTCGGATTTTTGCTTCATGCTCTCGCCGATCCCGCTTGCGATCTTCATCGTCTATCCCACGATGAAGCGGTATACACCGCTTGCGCATTTCGGGGTGGGTCTGGGGCTGGCCATGGGGCCGCTCGGCGGCTGGTTCGCCGTGTCGCCGACGTTCCAGAACCTGACCATCCCGCTGCTTCTCAGTTTCTTCACGCTCTTTTGGGTGGCGGGATTCGACATTATCTATTCCACCCTTGATGAGGAATTCGACCGGAAGGAGAACCTCTATTCCTTTCCCTCCCGGTTCGGCAGGAACACGGCGCTCCAGTATTCGGCGGTGTTCCACGGAATCGCGTTCGTCCTCCTGGCCGTCCTCTTCTTCTACTCCATTCTCTCCCTGTTGGCGCTCCCCCTTCTGGTGTTGACCGGCATTCTTCTGTTTCTCGAGCAACGAAAAGCATCGGACGTCGAGCTTGCGTTTTTTACCATCAACGCCGTCGCGGGATTTTCCGTCTTCTTCATGATTCTTGTCGGGGAGCTTGCGTGAAGATCGTCGTCGGGATTACCGGCTCGTCCGGCGCGGCATATGCGCTCGACTTTCTCAAGAAATGCTCCCATCGTAATTTCCTCGTCGTGAGTGACTGGGGAAAAGTCCTTCTCCGCGACGAACTCGGCATTGGAGAGAAGGACCTGAAGCCGTACGTCGCAAAGCAATTCTCGGACGACGATCTCACCGCGCCGCCGGCCTCCGGGTCGAACCGGTTCGACGCGCTGGTGATCATCCCTGCCTCCACTTCGACAATCGGCAAGATCGCCTCGGGGATCGGGGATACGCTCATCACGCGTGCGGCTCAGGTGTGTTTGAAGGAACGGTACAAGCTGATTCTCTGTGTCCGCGAAACGCCCCTGTCGACAGTAACCCTGGAGCAGTGCGCGCGCTTGTCGGGCTACGGCGCCACGATCATGCCGATCTCCCCGCCACTCTATCATGTACCGAAAACCGTCGACGACTACATCGGCGCATTTACCGACAAAGTCCTCTCTCAACTGGAGGGCGAACAAGGGAAAGGGTGGCGGCGTGAGGAGTTCGTCTGATTTCGCCCGGTCCGCCCGTCCGCGCATCCACACGATCGGCGACTTCGCCCGGTATCTCGAGCGTGAAGGGGAGCTCCATCGGGTCGGCTTCGAAGTCGATCCGTACCTGGAGATCACGGAAATCGCGAGGCGCGCCATTCACGAAGGCAAGCCCGCACTCTGGTTCGAGAAGGTCAAAGGCTCACAGTATCCTCTCGTCATCAATCTGCTCGCGAGCGACCGCCGCTGCGAACTTGCGCTCGGCACGCATCCGGAAGCGCTCGGCGACGAAATGCTCCGTTTTCTCGGAGACCTCTTTCCTCCAAAGCCCTCCGCGATCTGGAAGCACCGGAGTTTTGCCCGCCGATTTTTGCATGCTCCAACCCGGGGCGCGTTCCGGGCAATGAGCCAGCAGGTGGTCGAAGAACCTGACCTCGACCGTCTTCCCGTGCTCACCTGTTGGCCGCAGGACGGCGGCCGGTTCCTCACGCTTCCGCAGGTGATCACGTATGATCCCCGGAACGGAAAACGAAACATGGGCATGTACCGGATGCAGGTGTTCGACGCGCGCACGACCGGAATGCACTGGCAGATTCAAAAAGGGGGCGGGTTCCACTATTATCAGGCGGAGAAGCACGGTCGACAATTTGAAATGGCGGTGGCGCTCGGCACCGATCCGGCGCTGCTGATGGCGACGATTGCAGCCCTGCCTGAAAATATCGATGAAGCGATGTTCGCCGGATTTCTCCGGGGCGAACGGACGCGGTTCGTCAAAGGAAAATCGATTGCCGTCGCCGTTCCTGCCTGTGCGGAGTTCGTCCTTGAAGGCGTCGTCCCGTTGCACGAACGGAGGATGGAAGGTCCTTTCGGAGATCATTTCGGTCACTACTCGCATGCCGCCGACTTCCCGGTCTTTCATATCAGGACGATCACCCGGCGACGGGACGCGGTCTATCCGGCGACGGTCGTTGGCATCCCGCCCATGGAAGACAAGTTCATGGGCGACGCCACGCAACTCATCCTCGGTCCCCTGGCGAAACTCGTCCATGCGGAAGTGGATTCCCTCTGGGCCTACTACGAAGCGGGGTTCCACAATCTTCTCGTCGTCGCTGTGGACCAGCGGTATGCCAAGGAGTCAATGAAAACCGCGCTTGGTCTGCTCGGGCTTTCTCAATTGTCACTGACAAAGTGCATGATCCTGGTTTCCGAGGGGGTGAACGTCCGGGACATCGATGCCGTATTCCATGCCGTACGCGAGAATTTTGACCCGCATTTTGACTTTCTCCTTGTTCCCCGTGTGCCTTTGGACACCCTTGATTTCACGAGCTTCACAATGAACATGGGAAGCCGCATGGTCCTGGATGCGACCAGGAAAGTTGCCCGGGCACCGCGTCCCCGGCCGCCTGCGCCGCTTTCCCGTGACAGACTTCTGGGCCTCCGCTCAGCGCACCGTGCCATATTGGACTTGCACATATCCGCAGAATGCATGCTCACGGTGAAGGTCTCGGGTGCAGGGAGGGAAGTGATGGAAACTCTTCTCGCCCATCCGGATGTTGCAGACGTGCGGATTATCGCCTGCGTGAGCGACGACGTGGATATCCATGACCGGGAAAACCGCCTTTGGGGAGTGTTCACCCGCTTCGACTGCGAGCGCGATGTCCTGTTCCGGGAGCAACGCCTGATCGGCATCAGCCCGATCTACGGGGGCCCGATGGGAATTGATGCGACTTGGAAACGGGGATATCCCGAACCACTGAAGATGACTGACGGTGTGGCGCGGAGGGTCGAAGAACGCTGGGATCAGTACTGGAAGTAGAAGACTATGCACCATGAAACATTCTTATCCGGGAATAGCATCATGCACTTTCGCGATTCCGCCCTTCGTGGCATTTGGGAAAAGGTCCAGCAGGGAGAACGCCTGTCTCTTCAGGATGGGCTGCACCTCTACAAGACGGAAGACATCATCGGGCTGGGACGCCTGGCGCACGCTGTTCAACAGGCGCGAAGCGGCGACGCCGTCTATTTTGTGCTCAATCAAAAGATCGAGCCGACCAACGTCTGCGTCCTTTCCTGCAAGTTCTGTGACTTTGCTGCGAAGAAGAACGATGCGCATGCCTACGAAATGTCGACCGAAGCAATCCTTGCGAAGCTGACGCCGGAAATCAAGGAAGTGCATGTCACGGGCGGCATGCCTCCGGATTGGCCCTGGGAGCGCTATCTCGATATCGTGCGGTCGATCCACCGTGTTCTCCCGGAGGCGGACATCAAGGCATTTACCGCCGTCGAGATCGATTTCTTCCACAAGAAATTCAAAATGCCGGTTTTCGACGTTCTCCGCCAGCTTCAAGCGGCCGGCCTTCGCACGATGCCGGGCGGAGGCGCAGAGATCTTCTCGGAACGGGTGCGGCGGCAGTTGTTCCCGCAAAAAATCGGGGCCAGAGGATGGTTCGAAGTTCACAAGACGGCACACCGTCTCGGGATTCCGACGAACAGCACGATGCTCTACGGACACATCGAGACCCTTGAAGAACGTCTCGTCCACATGATCAAGCTCCGCGAGGCGCAGGATGAAACCGGAGGGTTTCTGACCTTCGTGCCGCTTGCCTTTCAGCCGGGGGAGACCGGCATCAAACCGAGAAATCAATTCACCTCTGCGATTGACGATCTGAAGACCATCGCCGTTTCCCGCCTCATGCTCGACAACTTCCCGCACATCAAGGCCTACTGGGTGATGCTGACGGAAGAGGTCGCTTCCATCGCTCTGAATTTCGGCGCCGACGACATCGACGGGACTGTCGGCGGCGAGAAGATTGCCCATGATGCGGGTGCGATCAGTCCGCTTACGCTGGCAAAGGAACGATTGATTCGGATCATCAGCGATGCGGGGAAAATCCCGGTGGAACGTGACGCGTATTATAACCCGCTCCATCTTCATGCGAAAAACGTTGTCGGGAAGATCCCGTACTTGAATTCCGTTCCGTTCTATGAACACTTTGAACGGGATCGGTTCAAGCTTCTTCCCGTCGTTCCGCGACGGATGGGCATCCTCTGCCGCGCGGGAGAAGTCGATGCCGGACCGTTTTCGCTCATGGACTATTTCAGCCACCAGGACCACCTGGATCTCATGGACTGGTGCATCGCGAACCACCGCGAGGTCCTGAGCGTGCTTCTCTTTTCGCGACACCGGTGGGAGGACCTCAACGGAGCAACCATCGGGATCACGGACGGCACCGCGACGTCGATTTATCTCCTGAAGATTCTCCTGGAGAAGAAGTACCATGTCAAGACGACGTTTCAGCGGCTGCATTCCGGGGTCAATGACTGGACGGCGTTCGACGGCGTTCTCCTGATCGGCGACGAAGCGTTACGCGGACGCAAATTCGGCGTGGAAGGGTATCCTCAGGTGTTTGATCTTGCACGCGAATGGCAGGAGTGGCAGGACCTGCCGTTTGTGTTTGCGGTCTGGGCCCGGCAGAAGTCGATGGCGGAAGAGGCCAGGCGCGAACTCGACGCGATGATCGGCCGTTCGCTCGTTGCCTCTTCAAAAGATTTCGGCGCGGTGGGTTCCGTGCATGGCCGACGGATCGGGTTGAGCCTCGCCGAGGTCGCGGACTATCTCGGTGCGTTCACGTTCCGGATCGGCGAACGGGAGAAAGAGGCGATGGATCGATTCAAACAGCTTGTCGATGCGCTCGAGTCCTTGCAGGAAGCCGTCGTGGAGGAGACGATCTCATGAACACGATTCCCGATGTGCTCGCAAAGGCGGCCGGTGGGGCACGCTTGAGCAGAGAAGAAGGGCTCTTGCTCCTGGATCGTGCGGAGTTGCTCGATCTTGCGGATGCGGCGAACTCTGTTCGGTTTCAAATGAACCCGAAGCAGGAGGTGACATTTGTCATCGATACCAACCCCAACTATTCCAACCTCTGCACGATCGACTGCATCTTTTGCGCTTTCTACCGCCATCCCGGGGACGACGGGGAGTACACGTATTCCGTCGATCATATGATCGCGAAATTCGAAGAGGCGGCGGCAAACGGAGTGACGACGGTTCTTCTTCAGGGGGGCGTTCATCCCTCGCTGCCGTTCGACTATTATCTTGAGCTTGTCGGGCGGACCGTTCGGGAGGTGCCCCAGATCTACCCGCATTTCTTTTCCACTTCGGAGATACTCGGAATGGCGAAGATCGCCGGTCTCTCCGTGCCGGAAGTCTTGCGGAAGCTGTGGGATGCGGGGCTTCGGTCGATTCCCGGTGGAGGGGCGGAAATCCTCTCGGACCGGGTCAAGCGGAAGATCAGTCACCTGAAAGGGACATCGGCCGATTGGCTCAACGTCATGCGGGAGGCACACAAGATCGGCTTCAAGAGCACGGCGACGATGATGTACGGGCACCTGGAACAAAACGACGATATTATAGAGCATCTGGAAGTGGTGCGTGCGCTGCAGGACGAATACGGTGGTTTTACCGCGTTTGTCCCCTGGAGTTTCAAGCCCGGCAACACGCCGCTCGAGAAGATTATCCCGCGTTACGCCAGTCCCATGCGATACCTGCAGATTCTCGCGCTGTCCCGGCTGTATCTGAACAACGTGCCGCACATCCAGGCATCATGGTTTTCGGAAGGGAAGAAGACCGGGCAGATCGCCTTGCATTTCGGTGCGGATGATTTCGGCGGGACACTGCAGGAAGAAAATGTTCACGCGGCGGCGAACTTCGTCAACAAGACGAACACCGAAGAGTGCATTCAGCTTATCCATGAATCGGGATTCGGCGCGGCCCAGCGGACCACCTTGTACGACGTCCTGAAGGTCCATCCTCTCGCTGCCGCAGCAGCGTAACCCCGTCGGGGTCGGTGCTACACAAGCTGGATTCCGGTGACCTTCCGGATGATCCCGTGCTCATGGCCGCGGTCGAAGAGATATTGGAGCGCGTTCAATCCGCTCTCACCCATATCGATCGTCAGCTGACTCACGTACATCTTCACGAACTTCTCCCCGAGTTTCCGTTCGATCCCCCGTCCCCATTGCAGGGCGTAAGGGATGGATTCGTCCTGGTGCTTGTAGCCGTAGTCGATGCTCTCCTTGAGGCCGACAGAGAGCCGCGTCGCCATCGCCATCCCGAGATCTTTGCGCACAAGATCGAGGCCGAGCGGGAGCGGGAGCCCGTTTGTTTCGGTCTGCCACAGCTCGCCGAAATCGAGCACCTTGTGGTAGCCGAGATCCTGATACGTTATCTGGCCTTCATGGATCAGCAGCCCTGCGTCGACGGTACCGTCGTCGACCGCCTGCATGATCTTGTCGAACGGCATGTCGACGTGATTGATCCCCTTTGTGAAGATCCGGAAGATCAACGTTGCGGTCGTTAACGGCCCCGGGGTGCCGACCACTTTCCCTTTCAGCTCTTCCAGCGAACGGTATTTCCTGGAGATGATCACCGGGCCGTACCCCTCGCCCATACTGGCTCCCGTGCGCATGATCCAATAGTGATCGGCGATCGAGGGATACGCGTGCGCGGAGATCGCGGTGACTTCCAGCTCGCTCCGGAGCGCCCGCTCATTGAGCGATTGGATATCTTCCAGGATGTGCTTGATGGTGATCCCTTCGAGCCGCACCTTGCCGCTGGAGAGGCCGTAGAACATGAATGCATCATCGGGGTCGGGGCTGTGACCCACGTGGACAATTCGGTCGGTCATGGGGAGGTCTTTGGTCAGTCGATGGTCGTGGAGCTATTTATGTCCCGTGTAGATGGTCGCAATGCCGAAGGTCAGCCGCTCTTCCCCGACGTCGTTGAAGCCGGCATCGCGAAGAATCCTGAGAAAGTCTTCTCCCTCGGGGAATCGAATGACTGATTCCGGAAGATAGGTGTACGCTTCCGCATGGCCCGAGACCGCGCGTCCAATCAGCGGAAGAACGTGTTGGAAGTAGAACATGTAGAGCTGCCTGAAGGGAAAACGCCGTGGCCTGGAGAATTCGAGGACCACGATCGCTCCGTTCTCCCGGAGGACCCGTCGCATTTCGGCTATCCCGAGATCGAGGTGTTCGAAATTCCTTGCGCCGAACGCCACGATTGCCGCGTCAAAAGACGCATCGGGAAAGGAGAGATGTTCCGCCTCCCCCTGCATCAGACGGATCCTGTTCGTGAGGTGCCGGCGCTCGATTTTCTTGCGTCCCCGTTCCAGCATCGCCTCGGCAATATCGACTCCGACCACGTGCCCGGCCCCGCACTTGAGAGCTGCGAATGCAAAATCCGCCGTTCCCGTGGCAACGTCGAGAACGTCATCCGCCCTGCCTCGGCGCAATTGCTCCAGGGCCCGCCGTCGCCAGTAGAAATCGACGCCCCCACTCAGAAGATGGTTCAGGAGGTCGTACCGGTACGCTATGGCGTCGAACAGCGATTGGACGTATCGTTTTTCCAAGGAGAGTGCGATTCTTGAGCGGTTATGATATCGAAAATCGCGGTGAGATTCAATTTGCATTTCATTTGGTCAAAAGGTATCATTTCTTCACGTGTTATCCGACCGGAGGGCTTGATCGAGCGACGAATCCATCACCTTAAGAATTGAGAACTGAGAATTCCGAATTCTTGATTCTTAACCGCCCCCACCGACTCTCGTGAGGGTTTTTTTGTGTTCCATTGCGAGCGAGTATGCAGGAACTGAAGGTGCGTCTCCCCGCCGGCCGGGATCGGTCTTATGCGATCAGCATCATCGACGACCTCCTGGCGACTCTGCCGGCGCGTCTCGATACGCTTTTCCCCGGCGCTCAGAAATTCGTCGTCACGGATTCGAACGTCCGACGACTGTACGGCGGACCCTTGCAGTCGTCCTTCGAGCGCAAAGGGGAGCTCGTCACCTTCCTCGAAGTCCCCGCGGGCGAAGATTCGAAAAACGCCGACCTGGCTTACCAGCTTCAGTCGGAACTCTTGCGCCGGGGCGTTCACCGGGACAGCGTGATCGTGGCCTTCGGTGGAGGAGTCGTCGGCGACCTTGCCGGCTTTGTCGCCGCCACGGTGCTGCGGGGGATCCGCTTCGTTCAGGTCCCGACCACACTGCTCGCCCAGGTGGACAGCAGTGTCGGTGGCAAAGTCGGAATCGATCACCCCATCGGGAAGAACCTGATCGGGGCCTTTCACCAGCCCGGTGCGGTCTTCATCGACGCATCGCTGCTCACAACACTCCCTGAACGCGAGTTCAGAAGCGGCCTGACGGAAGCCTTCAAGATCGCCGCCGCGCTTGATGCGGGGTTCTTCCAATATCTCGCGAGGAATGCGCGGAAGATCAGACGGGGAAATGCACTGATGCTGGAAGAAGTCATTGCGCGATCGGTCGGTCTCAAGGCGGCCGTCGTGATGAAGGATGAATTTGAAACGGGGATTCGAAAGGCCCTGAATCTCGGGCATACGATCGGCCACGCGCTGGAAGCCACGTCGGGCTTTCGCATGCTGCACGGAGAGGCGGTGGGGATGGGGATCGCGCTGGAATCGGAAATCGCAGTCCGTCTCGGACTCCTGCAGCGCCGGGATCAGAAAAGGCTCCTCAAGATCATGAACGCCCTGCGCCTCAGGACAACTTCGCCGGCAATACGCAATCGCGTTCGGTTCTTCGATGCGCTTCACGCGGACAAAAAAACCGTCCAGGGAAAGGTCCGGTTCGTGCTCCCCACGTCCATCGGCGCGTGTGCGCTCGGCGTCGAGGTGCACGAGGCACTCATTGCGCAGGTGATGGCCGGACGCCGATGATCATCGTCTCGATCACGGGACCCACGACGGAAGGGTCGCTCGGGCAAATCCGGCGCTCGCGGAAGTTTGCATCGATCTTCGAATTCCGGCTCGATCTGATGGGGATCGATGCCCTGGATCGCCTGATCAAATCCGCGAAGAGGCCTGTCCTCGCGACCTGCCGGCCGACATGGGAAGGTGGCGGGTTCTCGGGTTCGGACGACGAACGGATGGCAATTCTTCGACAGGCGATCCGGTTCGGCGCGACGTACGTGGATCTCGAATTACGGATGGGGGCGCGGTTCCTCCGGCGCTTCATCGACGAAAATCCCGATGTTCACGTTGTGGCGTCGCGGCATTCCTTCGATGACCGGATCCCTGACCCCGGGAGGGAATACCGGGCGTTGCGGTCCACCGGCGCCCATGTGCTCAAGCTCGCCTATCGGGCAAACGACGCGGGGGATATCGTGGCCGCGTTTGAATTCCTGGCGCGCGCGAAACGGGATCGGCAGCGCGCTGTGGCGATAGCGATGGGAGAGGCCGGCGAGGCATCACGGATTCTCTATCGCAAATTCGGCGGGTGGGCGATGTATGCTTCGCCGCTCGACGGTCCAGCGGCGGCGGAAGGACAGATTCGGGCGGACATGCTGCACTCGTTGTTTCGAGCGGACCGCTTGAAAGGCTCGACCCGGATTTATGGGGTGATCGGCGATCCCGTCCGCTACAGCAAGGGGATCTACATGCATAATCCCCTCTTCCATCGCGCGGGAAAGGATGCGGTTTACTGTCGGTTCACGGTGAAGGATCTGCCAGGGTTCATGCGGAAGGTCGGTCCGGATCTTCACGGAATAAGCGTGACGTTGCCGCACAAGCGGGCCATCATGAAACATTTGGATCGGATCGACGATGCCTCCCGTGCCATCGGCGCGGTCAACACCGTCATCCGGCGCGGAACGAGACTTCTTGGCAGCAATACCGACGGTGCGGGAGCGCTTGATGCGATCGAACGCAAGATGAAGGTCAAAGGAAAGACGTTCCTGATCATCGGTGCGGGCGGCGCGGCCCGCGCCATCGCGGTGGAGGCCGTGCGTCGCGGCGCCGTCGTGTTCATCACGAACCGGACACCGGAGACAGCACAAGAACTCGCCCGGCGATCCGGTGCGCGTGTCGTTACGATTCCGGAGCTCTCGTCCTGCGACATCGTTGCGAACGCGACATCGGTCGGCATGGCGCCCGCTGTCGACGTGACGCCTCTCCCCGCAGGCACCGTGCGCATGCGCCTCGCGTTCGATGCCGTCTATCAACCGGCTGAGACACGGTTTCTTCGCGAAGCCAGGGAACAGGGGGCGATGATTGTCCCGGGAATCGAAATGTATCTGAACCAGGCTGCTGCACAGTCGCGCCTGTACACGGGGATTCAGCCCGATCTCAAATGGATGCACAGGATGCTGGACAACGTCCTTTTGTCCTGAGCTCACCGGTATGTCACATTGTTCTGGAAGGCGATCATGCTCCGTCACATCGTGATGTGGAAATTTCAGGACGTCGCCCAGGGAAGAGTGCGCGTAGAAAATGTCCGCCGCGCAGAAGAGATGCTCCGGGAATTGCCGTCTCTCATTCCTGTGATTCGCACGTTCGAGGTGGGAACAAATGCGGGGACCGATCCGGACTCCTACGACCTCGTGCTCTCAGCCACGTTTGCGTCCCTGGAAACGCTGAAGACGTACAGCGATCATCCCGATCATCAGAGGGTCGTCGCCTTCCTCCGGGGGGTTCGTTCCGGCCACGCTGTCGTCGACTATGAGTACTGAGGGATGCGAGCCAGCGTCCACCCTGTTTCCGGTCCTCTGAAGGGACGGATGCATGTGCCGGGTTCCAAGAGCATCACCAACCGGGCCCTCATCTGCGCCGCGCTGGCGACGGGAACGTCGGAACTCCGCAATGCCTCGGTGAGCGACGATACTGCGCTTCTGGTCAATGCGTTGAATCTTCTCGGCGTATTCGCCAAACAGGCCGGCGATCTCCTTCGCGTCGAAGGGCAGGGGGGAAGGCTTTCCGCGCCGAAGTTTCCGATTCCGGTCGGAAACGCCGGAACGACCTTCAGGTTTCTCGTCTCCGTCGCCGCCCTTGCGACCGGAACGACGAGGTTCGAACTTTCCCCGAGAATGTCCGAACGGCCTCTTGACGACCTGGTGGGTGCCCTGAGGCAGCTGGGCGTTCACGTTGAACGTGATGTGTCGGGGCTTCTCGTGAGTGTTCATGGCGGAGGACTCCAGGGCGGGCGGGCATCGTTGCGTGGCGATCGCAGCTCACAGTTTCTGTCTTCGCTGCTCCTGTCCGCTCCGCATTCCCGGAAAGCGGTCTCCGTTGAAGTCGACGGCCGTCTTGCCTCGGCGCCCTACGTGAAGATGACGATCGCGGTGTTGCGGGCCTTCGGCATCACGGTCGCGGTGCGGGAGGCGGATTTGCGGCAGATCGAGGTTCCGGGGGGACAGACCTTCCGGCCCATCAGATACACGGTGGAGTCGGACGCTTCCGGTGCATCCTATGCCTTCGGCGCTGCGGCGATTGTGGGTGGGGAAATGACGGTCGAAGGGTTCGGTTCGAATTCGTTGCAGGGCGATGCGGCGTTTCCGCTGGTTCTTGCCCGCATGGGCTGCCGGATCACCGAGGGGCCGTCGTCGATGACCGTGGAGAGAACCGACGCCTTGACCGGGGTCGATGTGGATATGAACGCCATGCCCGACATCGTTCCGACCCTTGCCGCGGTCGCATTGTTCGCCGATCAACCGACGCGGATTCGCAACGTCGCGCATCTCCGGTTCAAAGAATCGAATCGTCTCGAGACACTGGCCGAAGAACTGCGAACCCTCGGGGCGCAAATCGACGTGAACGACGACGGACTTCTCATTACGCCCGCTCCGCTTCACGGCGGGACGTTGCATTCGCATAATGATCACCGGCTGGCGATGATCTTCGGGCTGATTGGATTGAAGATTCCCGAAGTGGTCACCGAAGGGGCGGAGTGCGTGACAAAATCATACCCATCATACTGGGAAGAATTGCGTTCGATTACCCGGGTTGACCGCGAAGGCGTCGCAGGGTAAGTTCAGATGTGTGTTGTCGTCCAGAGCAATCATATCGGCGGGAAGCGTATGGCAGGGAATTCGATGGGCAGTAATGTGCGGATTGTTTCGTTCGGAGAGAGTCATGGCCGTGCAATCGGCGCGATTCTCGACGGGGTGCGTCCGGGACTTCCGATCGACATTGCGATGATTCAACGAGAGCTCGACCGGAGGCGGCCCGGCCAGAGCGCCGTCACCACGGCGCGCTCGGAAGCCGACAGGGTGGAGATACTTAGCGGAGTCTTCGAAGGGCATACGACGGGGACGCCGATTTGCATGCTGATCTGGAACACCGACCAGCGCCCCCAGGCCTATGACAAGATCAAAGACATGTTCCGCCCGGGCCACGCCGGTTATACCTATATGGCGAAGTACGGGATCAGCGACTACCGCGGGGGTGGCCGCTCGTCGGGACGGGAAACCGCCGCGCGCGTTGCAGCAGGGGCCGTCGCCAAACAACTCCTCGAGCGGAAGGGAGTTCGCATCGTGGCCTATACGAAAGAGGCGGCGGGAATCGAAGCGAAGACCATCGACTTTGCTGTGATCGAACAGAACACGCTTCGCTGCCCTGATCCGGCGGCCGCCAAAGCGATGGAAGAGCGCGTCCTTGCAGCGAAGGCGGAAGGGGATTCTGTTGGCGGCATCGTCGAAGTCGTCGTGCAAAACCCGCCGGCGGGGTTGGGAGAGCCGGTGTTCGACAAGCTCGAGGCCGAACTTGCCAAGGCGCTCCTTTCCATCGGGGCCGTCAAGGGGTTTGAAGTCGGCAACGGATTTGCCGCCGCACGGCTGAAAGGGAGCGAGAACAACGATTCGATGTATGTGGAGGAAACAACGGGGCGCGTGCGCACGCGTACCAATAACGCGGGCGGCATCGCGGGAGGGATATCCAACGGCGAAGACATCATCGTCCGCATCGCGGTGAAGCCGCCATCGTCCATCAAAAAAGAGCAGGAAACGGTGACCGTCGATAAGAAACCGGCGACGATCACGGTCGAGGGACGACATGACCCGTGCATCTGTCCGCGCGTTGTGCCCGTTGCGGAAGCCATGGTGGCATTGACGATCTTCGATCACCTCACCCGCCAGCAGCTGCTCCGGAAGACGACACGCCTCCGCGATCTCCGCGACACCATTGATCAGATCGATCACAATATCGTCCTGCTGCTCTTTGAACGACTGGCAATCGTGCGTCAGATCGGAGCGGTGAAAAAGCACCGGGGAACAAAGATCGGCGATCGGAAGCGCGAAGACGAGGTGTTGCGAAAGCAGGCGTCCGTGGCGCGGGACCTCGGGCTGGACGAGAAGTTCACGCGGGATTTGTTCAAGGCAATCTTTCAGTTCTCCCGGGCGACCCAACGGGCGGGAAAAGGAAAGGCACGGCGGTGAGAATCGGGCTCATCGGGTATGGCCGATTCGGCCGGTTCGCAGCGGGCCTTCTTTCCCAAAAGGCAGAAGTCGTCGTCTGGGATCCCGCGCTTGCGCGCACCGGTCGGCTTTCACGAAGGCTCACGAGCGTGTCGCTTGAAGAGGCTGCAGGACAAACGGTGGTCATCCTTGCGGTCCCGGTGTCGGCATTGCGTGAGGTCCTTCATCGCATGCGGTCGTTTGTCGTCGACGGAGCGATCGTCATTGATGTTTGCGCCGTCAAGGCCCGGCCCATTCGATGGATGGCGTCGATTCTGCCTTCCGGGGTCTCCATCATCGGGAGTCACCCGTTCTTCGGTCCTGACAGCTATACCGGAACCCTGAAAGGTCACCGCGTGGTGTTGTGCCCGGTTCGCGGTCCCGCCACGGTGTTGCAAAGAACCCGGTCCGTGCTCAGCAAGGCGGGTCTCGCGGTGGAGATCATGGCACCGGATGCCCACGATCGCAAAATGGCGGAGACGGTGTTCCTCACGCAATTTGTCGGCAGGCTGCTCGCCTCGTCACATCTGGGAGAGTCGGAGGGATGGACCGTCCACTCCCGTCGTCTTCGCACCATTGTCGACGTCGCGAAACGTGATTCGCCGGAACTTTTTCTTGATATGTGGCGGTACAACCCGCATGCCCGGTCGACCTGCCGCCGGTTCGGCACGGGATGGCGAAGAATGCAGCAACTTCTCGAATCTCAAGGGATGAAAGTCGCCCGACGGCGAAAACGTTCACAACCATAGGATGTTACCGGGCCATGCTCTACGTCTCCTTTCCTGACGCGGGGGATTCGGCACGCTCCGAAGACCGAAGACAGGTTTTCATGATCCAGCTGATCGATGTCGTGAAAAAATTTGGTGCCGTTCGGGCGGTCAATGGCGTTTCGCTCTCCGTCGGGAAGGGTGAACTATTTGGATTTCTCGGACCGAACGGAGCGGGGAAGACGACAACGATCAAGACCTTGACGGGTCTCCTGGCGCCGACTTCGGGCCGGTGTCTGATCAACGGTGCGGATGTCCACCGGGATCCGCTCGGCGCAAAAAGCATGCTCTCCTACGTCCCGGATCAGCCGTTTCTGTATGAGAAGCTGACGGGCCGCGAGTTCCTCTATTTTCTGGGAGAGATGTTCGGCATGGAGAGCGAGGCCATACGTCGGGGGATCGAGGAACAGGTGGAAGCGTTCGGGATCGGCGACTTTCTCGACCGCCGCGCGGAGGAATATTCCCAGGGAATGCGTCAGCGGATGGTCATCGCCGGTGCCCTGTTGCATGATCCTCATGTCCTGATCATCGACGAACCGCTCGTGGGCCTCGACCCGCGGAGTGCCCGACTGATGAAAGACACGCTCCGCGACCGCTGCACGCACGGCCTTACGGTGTTCATGTCCACCCATCTGCTGGACATTGTGGAGGAGCTCTGCGACCGGATCGCGATCATTCACAGGGGGAAGATCGTGCACGAGCAGGCCCGGAACGATGCAGGCGTCTTTGCAGAAGACCTTGAATCCCTTTTCCTCGAACTGACCCGCTGATCGATGAGGCAAATATTCCTTCTTGTCTGGATCCGTGCCCGGGGTTTCCGGAATCGATTGGTGGGATCGCACCTTGTCGACATCCCCGGGTCCGCCGCCACCCTGCTTGTCTTCGGCGGTTTCTTTGTGGCGGTGTATTTTCTGACACGCTGGGCGACGATGTACTTTCTTGATACCGCCCACATCGGTCTCTTCCTTACCCATCGCTTCTTCGCCATGGTGCTGTATGTGCTCTTCGTGACGGTGAACCTCGGGAACGTCGTGGTCTGTTACGCGACGTTCTATCGCTCCGACGAAGTGAGCTTCCTGATGGCACTTCCCCTCCGGCCGGAAAAGATCTTCATCACGAAATTCCTGGACAATTTTTTCTCGAGCTCCATCACGATGGTGATGATCGGCTCCGCGATGATGATCGGGTACTTTTCGGTCTTCAATATGCCGTGGCACTACTACATCACAGGGCCGGTATTCATCATGTTCCCGTTTCTCCTGCTGGCCGGCATGATGGCCGTGGGGACGATCATCCTGCTCATAGCAATTGCATCGCGGACCGCGGTGAAACAGGTGATGGGCGTGAGCATTCTTCTGTATATGGCGGCGGTGTACGGTTACTTCCGGGTGACGAACCCCCTCGAGCTTGTGAACCAGGTCATGCGGCATTTCCCCAACGTCAATGAATACTTCGGCGACCTCGATCCCTTCGTCGCACGCTATCTGCCGAACTACTGGGTTACGGAATTCCTCTATTGGACCGTTTCCGGCGAGCCCGGGCGCGCGGCACATTACGCGCTCATTCTGAATGCAGCGGCCGTCGGATCTGCGGTTCTTCTCTGGTTTATCGGCCGCCGTCTTTACTACCGGAGCTGGCTCGGAGCGGCCGAATCCAAGGCCGCCGCCGTCCCGCGCAATGACCCGTCGAACTCTTCGTTCATGTCGTTTCAGCATCGGACGTTTCCGAATTCCCAAATGGACGCCCTCGTGAAAAGGGATTTCTGGTTGTTTCTTCGCGATCCCAATCAGTGGGTGCATTTCCTGTTGATGATCCTCCTGCTCACCGTCTTCGTGATTTCGATGTCGACCCTGGATTTGGCGCCGTCACAAAAGATCACGCGGACCGCTTCGTACCTGACGCTGCTGCTTTTCAACGGATTCCTGGTCGCCTCCGTCGCGCTCCGCTTTGTCTTTCCGGCCGTCAGTCAGGAAGGGCTCGCATTCTGGTGCATCCGGTCGGCGCCGATCCTGCTGGGCAAACTCTACTGGCAGAAGTTTCTCGGGTCGCTGAGTCTTGTTCTGACCGTGTCGCTTGCCTTGTCGATTGCTTCGGCGATCCTGACCCGCCAGCACGTGGATCTCTCCAATGCTGCGACCATCAGCATGGCGAGCGTGGCAGTCGCGATCACGAGCATGTATCTCGGCTCCGGGGCGCTGTTTGCCCAGTTCAAAGAACGCAACCCGATCCGCGTCGCGTCGTCGCGGGGAGCGACGCTTACTTTTCTGATCAGCATGTTGTACCTTGTGGTTGTCACGGCCGTGGTTGCCGTCCCCGTCTATCAGTTCTACTCATTCCCGCCACATGCCGGCGAATACACGACATCGATCTGGTATGCCCCGCTGGGGTTTGTCGTCGGCTTTTCGCTCCTCATTGCATCGATCTATACGTATTCTGGACTCAGGAGTCTTTCAAGGGACTACGCATGAAGCCATCGAGGTTGTGGACCTCCATGATTCCAGCGGCCATGCTTGCGGCCGGCGTGTTCATGGGCGTCTCCGAAGCACTGGCGCAGCAGCCGTTGTATGATCCTCTCGCAGAGGCAATGTTCCAGCGCGGGGTGGCGGCGTTCGACCGCGGCGTGTATCGACAGGCGATTGCCGCCTTTGATTCGGTGATTGGCATCCAGCCCGCGACGCAGAGGGAAACCGCGGCGTTGATCATGAAGGCGAAATCGCTTTTTGAGTTGAACGAGTACTATGACGCCTCCAAAGTTGCGCGAACGTTTCTCTCCGGCCATCCGACGTCGCGCTACGCGGCCGATGCAAATCTCGTCCTGGCCAGAATCTATTTGCGGATCGAACGGTTTGACGAGGCACGCCTGGCGGCACAGCAAGCGTGGCGGTCGCTCCCGAAGGACCCGAGTGCGTCGCTCGTTCAGGAGGTTCTGACGGCCGTCGACACCGTCTATCTCGACCACACGCCGTTGGACGGACTCTACAACGCTCTGAAATGGGGAGCAACGGCAGCCGAGCGCGGCCATCTCTGGTATCTTGTCGCGCAGCGGGAGGTCAACCGGGGAAATGTTCCCGCGGCAACCGTTGCGCTGGACTCACTCACGCCCCGATATGTGGCGTGGGTCCCGCGGGATGCAGTCGATCGGTTGCGTCTGCGATTATCAGGTGTTTCCACGATGAAACTCGGCGTTCTCCTGCCGCTATTCCAGGGCGGAGCGGATTCTCCCGTGAAAGAAATCGGGAATGCCACCTATGACGGAGTCTTGACCGCGTTTCAAGCTTTCATTGACAAGTTCGGGAAGAGTTACCAGATTTCGCTGGACGCACGCGACACGGAGCATGACCTTCAAATCGCCACGGACAAGGCGCGTGCGCTTGTCAAAGATTCGACGATCCTCGCGATCATCGGGCCGGTCTACTCCAATGAAGCGATCGCCGCGGCCCGCATTGCGGGAGCCAACGGTGTTCCCCTGATTACGCCCACGGCCAACCAGAACGGCATCGCGGCGCTTGGGACAACGGTCTTCCAGACGAATCCTGATTTTGAACAGCGCGGCCGGGCGATGGCCAGGTACGCCGTGACAACCCTCGGGTCGAAAGTGGTGGGCGTCCTCGCCCCGTCCGACACCTATGCGAAATTTCTGGCCGATGGTTTTGTCAAGGAGGCAAAGGAGGAGGGAGCAACGGTCGCCGTCATCCAGTGGTATCAAAAAGGGATGTCCGACCTCCGGGCCCAGTTTTCTGCGATCAGAGCGGCGGCGTTGCTTGAAACTGCGGAACCGATGGTGCAGTTTGGCGGCAAAATGAACAAGCAGGATGTGATGAACCTCGTGCGCCTGGGCCTGCCCATTCGCCGCGTGGATTCTCTTCTCGCCCGGAGCGCGAAAGTGTCCGCCCACTGGCTTCTCGGCCCGCGCGGGAAGGAGTTGCTTGACTCGGTGGGCATCCCGCTCTGGTACGACCAGTCGGCGGTCGACAGCACGGCCCACCCGGTCACGGGCATTGAAGCGCTCTATTGCCCGATCTCCGGACCGGAAGAAATTGGGATTATTTCGTCGCAGCTTGTCTACAGCAACATCAAGACGCATTTTCTTGGTTCGGGCGAGTGGAACAGTCTTTCCGATCTGGAGGCGAACAGGCGGTACTGCGAAGGGATTCAGTTCGAATCGGACACCTACGTGGATTCGACGAGCGATGCCTTCAAGAATTTCACCGGGGATTTCAACAAGCAATTCAAGAAGAGTCCCGACCGGTTCACGATGTACGGATACGATGCGACGAACCTCGTACTGACGCAGATCGCCAATGGGGCGACGAACCGCCAGGCCCTGGCGCGTGCGCTCGCATCAGTGCAATCGTACCCCGGCGTGAGAGGGAAGATCGGCTTCAGCGACGGGCGCGTCAATGTCTGGATTCATATTCTCGAGTATGACGGCGATGGGATCAGACACATCACCGAAGTGAACGGGTCGCCGCTCATGGGGATGCCTCCGAAATAACGCCGGCACTGTCGGCGTCGATTTTCCCGCTGCACGCTTTTCCCGCAACCACCCGTCAATGAAACGAGGACGAGTCGTCTCCCGCGGGAGAATCGTGGCATGACAATGCAGAATTGGCCCGCGGGGGAACGCCCCAGGGAACGGCTGATGGCTGTGGGACCTCAGGCGCTTTCCGATGCGGAGCTCGTCGCGATTGTTCTGAGGACGGGCAAGAAGGGGATGAGTGCCCTGGACGTGAGTCGCGCGCTGCTGATCCGTGTCCGTTCCATTCGCGGACTGGCGCGGCTTTCTCCCGCCGAGCTGACGCGCATGGAGGGAATCGGGTGGGCGAAAGCAACGGAGCTTGTTGCCGCGTTGGAGATCGGCCGGCGTGCACAGGCTGCATCCGACGAACAGCGCCCCGTGCTCCGCTCTCCCGATGACGCGGCGCGGAGGCTGATCCCGTTTCTCCGTGACCGGGAAAAGGAATCGTTCGTGGTGATGGTGCTCGATGCCCAGAACGCCCTTCGGACGCTCGCCGAAGTCTCGAGCGGCACGCTGAATGCGAGCCTGGTGCATCCGCGGGAAGTCTATCGTGTCGCCATCGAAAACGGAGCGGCGGCCATTCTCGTGGCGCATAATCACCCGAGCGGAAATCCGGAACCCAGCTCGGAGGACCTCGAGATAACGCGGCAGCTCGTCGAGTCGGGGAAGATCCTTGGCATCCCGCTCCATGATCATTTGATCATTGCGGGAAACCGATTTACCAGCTTTGCGGAGCGGGGGTTGATTTGAACTTATTCGAGAAAAATCAGCCCTTGGGGAAGAACTAAAAAGAAGAGAGTGAGGTTATTAAGGAAGTAAACGGGTCGACTTGAATATTGACCAACCCCTTGTGTTGCAACAGTTTAGCGGAAGTCAAGTTACCCGCGGTATAAACAAAATGCTGCATCCCCACAACGGGGACGCGAATGTTCGATTGACAATGTTCAGTTTTTTTGCTATCCTCTGAACGAACATTGGCCTCGAACCTGCATTTCCAATCAAACCACCACCCTATACCTAGGAGGAATCCAATGCGAACACTGAACAGGATGGTCATCGCTATATGCGTGACTTTCCTTCTTTCAGGCTCGTTGATGCTGACCGGTTGTTCGTCCAGTCCGGACGAAGAGCAAATGAAGCAGTTGAACGACCTGAAAGATGAAGTTGCGAGTCTTCAGAAGGACCTGGCTGCAAAACAGGATCAGAAGGCTACTCTGGACAAAGAAGTTGCGGACAAGAACGCTAAGCTCAAGAAGTGCAATGACGACCAGCAGGTTGTCAAGCAGCGGTTGGCAAAGTAATGTCCACCGGTGCAACTCATGAGCATGACAACCAAGAAAGGAAATCGACAATGAACGTGATGAGAGTATTCACCATCGTTCTTGCCGCCCTGTTGGTCGTGAGCGTCGGATCCGCACAGGAAAAGATGACCAAAGACCAGTGGCAGCAAGATATTACCTCGTATACCACACAGCGCAACGATTTGACGAACCAGGTAAAGTCCGTTACCGATCAGATTACCGCGCTGACACAGCAATCCGCGAAGCTTGACGATGACTATAACAAGTGCCTCGACGAGTTGTACGGGCTGGTGGGATCCAATCAAAAAGAGGCAGAGGCCTATCGTGGGGAGATTGAAGCGGCAGAGAACACGGCGAATGAGCTTTCCCGCCTGTCGGATGCCGACCTGATGGCGAGATCCGCCGATGTGGACGCGCTCGCTGCGAAGGTGAAGAGCCTATGGGACAACAAACTTTCGTTGATCCCGGAGTTTTATGATCGTCTCACTGCGTTGAATGACAAGGTCAAAGCCCTTCAGACCACGCTTGCCGGACAGACCAAGATTTATACGGTCGGCACCTGGGCACATGACCGCGACTGTCTGTGGAACATCGCCAAGAAAAAGGACATCTACGACAATGCGTGGATGTGGCCGAAAATCTGGGAAGGAAACCGCGACCAGATCAAGGATCCCGATATCATCCATCAGGGTCAAAAGCTGACGATCCCGAAAGGGAATGAACTAAACGCCGACGAGAAAGCGGCCGCAAGAAAGTATTACTCACGGAAGGCGGCAGCAGCAACGCCTGCGGAGCCGGCGACCAAGTAATCGAGGCGTCATCACGCTGAATTCTGCAGCGAATATTCCGGAACCCCCTTTTCTGCCGCACACCGGCGGGAGAGGGGGTTTTCCGTTCGTGGCTTTGACAACCAACTGAAGAGGCAACCAGACGGAGCAGGAGTTTGATCGAAAAGAAAATCAAAATTGAAGGAGTGGATCCCGTTCAACTTCTCGGGTTGAACGACGCAAATCTCCAGGTCCTGGAGCGACGGTTTGACGCGGGGATCGTTGTCCGCGGGGACACTGTTGCCATGCGCGGAGACCAGGAAGAGGTGGATCAAATCGATCGGATTGTCCGTGAGATGATCTATCTTCTCACCCGGAACGGCAACCTGACCGTCAATGACGTCGAAACCGTGATCGATCTGGTTACGGCGAACGGCGAACCGGCCGACCCGAAGTCGATCCCGCCATCGGTGGAAAACGGGGAAGTGATTCTCTATACGAAGAGCCAGATCATCCGGGCGCGGACGCCGGGCCAGAAGGAATATGTCCGGCAGATCCGCAAGAACGACATCGTCTTCGCGGTCGGGCCCGCAGGAACCGGCAAGACGTATCTTGCCGTCGCGTTCGCTGTCGCCGCGCTGAAGAACAATGAAATCACCAAGATCGTCCTGACACGGCCGGCTGTGGAAGCCGGTGAGAGCCTCGGGTTTCTTCCGGGCGACCTCAAGGAGAAGATTGACCCGTATTTGCGTCCACTGTATGATGCCCTGGACGACATGATCCCCGCCGAGAAACTCCGGACCTATGTCGAGCGCCGCGTCGTGGAAATTGCCCCGCTCGCCTACATGCGGGGGCGCACGATCAATAACGCCTACGTCATCCTGGACGAAGCGCAGAATGCTTCGGCGATGCAAATGAAGATGTTTCTTACCCGCCTCGGTCCGAATTCACGGGCGATCATCACCGGTGATGTGACGCAAATCGACCTGCCCGACAAACAGCTCTCCGGACTGGTTCAAATTCAGGAAGTGTTGCGGAATATCGAAGGGATCGCGTTCGTCTATTTCGACAGGAACGATGTTGTCCGGCACAAGCTTGTGAAGGATATCATCGATGCCTATGACAGATTCAAGAATCACGACGAAACAGAGGGCAGAACCGGGGCGGGAGCGGATCGTCACTTGTGACGTTTCTTCACCGCATTCCAGATGGTGTCCATTTCCTTCAATGAGGATGTCCGCGGGCTCTTGCCCCTGCGCGCGAGCTCTTTCTCGATGGCGCGAAATCGCCGGCTGAACTTCATGGTTGCGCGATGCAGCGCCTGCTCCGGGTCGAGCCGCAGGAATCGTGCATAGTTCACGAGTGCGAACAAGAGGTCGCCGAATTCCTCCTCCCGGCGGTGCCGGGAGGAGCGTTCAAGCGTTTCATGCACCTCGCGGATTTCTTCGGCGACCTTTTTCCAAACGTCGCTGCGGTGTTTCCAATCGAATCCGACACCGGCGGCTCGTTGCTGTACCCGGCGCGCCCGAAGCAAGGCGGGCATGGAGCGCGGGATGCCGTCAAGGAGCGATCGGCGGCCTTCCTCCAGTTTTAATTGCTCCCACCGCTTCAGCACGGCTTCTGCCGTCCGGAGTCTCGCGGTGCCGAACACGTGCGGGTGTCGCCGGATCATTTTGTCCGAAATCCCATCGAGCACATCGCGCAGGGTGAACTCGTTCTTTTCTTCTGCGATGGCGGTGTGCAGGATGATGTTCATCAGGAGGTCGCCCAGCTCGGATTGCAGCGGTTCGGTCTTCTTCCCGGAGATGGATTCGACCACCTCGTAGGCCTCTTCGATCAAGGAGGCGCGTAGAGTGGCATGAGTCTGCTTCCGGTCCCACGGGCATTCCCGGCGGAGCCGACGGATGATCGTCACAAATTGTTCGAACTCCCGCGTGGGTGCTGCGCTGACATTCTGCATCGTTGCGCTCCGGTGAATGAAGTGGGGACACGATAGAGATTTGATTTCTCAGAAGCAACGCGGTCTGGATTCTCGGGCGCCCTCTTCCTATATTCTTCCCTCACCCTCTCAATGACTGTCCATGACCAGAAGACAACAGGTTGTCATCGCAGCCGGAGCGGTCGTCGTGTGCGCCGCTGCGCTCATTCTCTTTTCACGCCAACATCGTCGGGAAGTCTCCATGGTGCTTACGAACGGTGTCGTCTACACGGTGAACCCCTCGCAGCCCAGGGCTGAAGCGATTGCGATTGACGACGGTGTCATAGTTGGCGTGGGGTCCACACGCGATCTGACGGAACGCTTCAAGGCGGATACCGTCATTGATCTTGAAGGTAAGCCGGTCTATCCGGGATTCATCGACTCGCACGCGCACCTTGAAGGACTCGGCGCTTCGTTGATGTATCTCAGCCTCCGCGGGCTGCGATCGGCAGCCTCCGTCGCAGAACATGTCGCCGAGGTGGCGCGTCAACGGCCGGCGGGAACCTGGATCCGTGGAAACGGATGGGACCAGAATCTCTGGCCCGGGAAGAAATTCCCGACCAAAGGACTGCTGGACGCGACGACGCCGGAAAATCCCGTCGTTCTGCGCAGGATCGACGGGCATGCGGTCTGGGTGAACAGCAGGGCCCTGGCGATGGCAAAGATCACCCGGTCGACGCCGGACCCGCCGGGAGGCCGCATCCTTCGCGGGGCCGACAGCGAGCCGACGGGTGTGCTCATCGACAACGCGGTCGATCTCCTTCTCGGTGCGATTCCTCCTCCGTCCAAGGCCGAGCGGGAAGAAGCGATCGCCAAAGCGATTTCCGTGTGTCTTGAATTCGGGCTCACCCAGGTACACGACATGGGTGCCGACAGCGAGATGATCGCGATCTATCGCGATATGATCGGGAAGGGGCAATTTCCGTTTCGCGTGTACGCTGCCATCGGCGGCATCGGACCAACATGGAACCAGTTTCTCGAATCGGGACCGGAAAAAATCGATCGGACCGGGAAGCTTTCGGTTCGCGCGCTGAAGTTGTACATGGATGGGGCACTGGGATCACGAGGCGCCGCGCTGCTCGAGCCGTACGCAGACGACCCGGGGAACCGCGGAATCACGGTGATGTCGGAGGATTCTCTCGTCCGGATCGCCGAGGTATGTATTGACAAAGGATTCCAGTTGTGCGTGCATGCAATCGGCGACCGCGCGAACAGCATCGTTCTCTCAGCGTACGCGAAGGCCTTTAAAGCCCGCAATGCCTCGGGGAGCGATCTGCGCTTCAGAATTGAGCATGTCGAGGTTCTCGATCCTGCCGACATCAAGCAGTTCCACCTGCTCGGCGTCCTGCCAATGATGCAGCCGACCCACTGTACTTCGGATATGCCCTGGATCGGCGACCGCCTTGGTCCCGTCCGCACGCGCTATGCGTCCATGTGGCGGTCTCTTCTCGACGATGGCAACATTATCCCCGCCGGCTCCGACTTCCCGGTGGAGTCGCCGAATCCCATGCTGGGAATTTACGCGGCAGTCACGCGGCAGGACCTGGACGGCAAACCCGATAGCGGGTGGTATCCCGAACAACGGATGACGCGAGATGAAGCTTTGAAGGCATTCACGCTCTGGGGATCGTATTCAGCGTTCCAGGAGGATCAGAAGGGATCCATCGAAGTCGGCAAATGGGCTGACCTCGTCGTGTTGAACCGGGATATTATGCGTATCCCAGTGGAGGAAATCCCCAACGCCAAGGTGCTCCGGACAATGGTCGGCGGGACCTTCGTGTATGAAAATCCGACCGTCGACTCGGACCGGTGACAGTGAAGGTCGTCGACCCTGACCGGAACCTCAAGCGTCGGAACTTCATCCTGAACGTCTTTGAGGGGGGCACCTACATCTCGGCGAACGGGTTTGCCGCCGTCCAGACGGTGTTGCCGGCCCTCATTGCGCGCCTCGGAGGATCGAATCTCGAAGTCGGCGCCGTAATGGTCGCAGGGTTTTCGTTTCAGTTTCTCCCGCAGATCTTCTCTGCCCGATTTGCAGAGGCCTCGCCCTGGAAGAAACCGGGGACGTTGCTGTATGGCCTGCTTCAGCGTTGCGTCATGATCCTGATGGGCGTGATGCTCTGGCTTCTGGGGGGGCGCTACCCGTCCCTGACGCTGACGCTCGTCCTCGTGCTTTACGCAGTGAACCAGGCCTTCTCCGGAATTGCGTCGCCGTTCTGGGTCGATTTCATCGCCAAATTGACACCGCCGCATTGGCGCGGACGTCTCATTGGCTTCCGCACGTCCATGGGAGGCGGTGGAGGATTCGTCGCGGGACTGATCCTGACGGGAATCCTCGCGTCGATTTCCTTTCCCGGGAACTTTGCCCTGGCGTTCGTCCTCGCCGGACTCCTGCAGTCGGTCTCGCTCGTAATCCAGTCAAGGGTGGTTGAATCGACTGCGAGCGAAGTGGCTCCCCGCGAACCGCTCGTTTCGTACATCCTGACGTTGCTCGAAATCATCCGCCGTGGTCGGGAGTTCTTCCTGTTCATCGTCGCGATGGCGTTGTTTATTCTTGGCTCGATGGCGGTCCCGTTCTATACCGTCTACGCGGTCCGACAACTCCAGGCGCCCGAGGAAATGATCGGTGCCTACACCACGATGATGGTGGTGATTCAAATCGGCAGCGCGCTCGTCACCGGGATCGTGGCAGACCGTTATGGCAACAAAGTGGCGCTCATGATCGCAGGAGGCGGGCTTGCATTGGCGTCATTCATTGCGTTGATTACGACCTCGCCTGCACTGTTCCTTATCGTGTTTCTCTTCCTCGGGGTCAACGTGGGAAGCGAAGTGATGTCCCGGTACAACATGGCAATCGATTTCGCGCCGGAGCGGCGACGATCGACGTTTGTCGGGCTTGTCAACACCATCCTGGCGCCGATGTACCTTGCCGGTATTCTGGGCGGAATCGTCGGCGATCTGTTCGGCTATCATGCCGTCTTCCTGATCAGCCTCGTGTGTGCGGGGTCGGGAGTCCTGGTTCTCTGGTTCTTTGTCAAGGATCCAGGGAGCGCCCTGCGCCGGCGTTTGCGGAGGGCCGGGGCATGAGCAATGCACCGCAGGATTGGACGGTGCTTTCGCTCCTGGATTGGACGACGGATCACCTGACGAAACGGGGATTCGATGAAGCCCGCCTCCATGTCGAACTTCTTCTGGCGCATACGCTTCACGTGAAGCGGTTGGACCTCTACCTGCAGTTCGACAGGCCGCTTACTGTCGAGGAACGCTCGCAGTTCCGCGGGCTTTATGAGCGTCGACTCAGGCACGAGCCGCTCCAGTACATTCTGGGCGAGACCGAGTTCATGGGGTTGCGTTTCGCCGTGAGCCCCGCCGTCCTTATTCCCCGGCCTGAAACGGAGCTGCTGGTCGAGGAGGCGCTCAGCCTGATTGGACGGGGAACCGGGAGGTTCAAGGCGATCCTCGATATCGGTTGCGGTGCAGGAAACATCGGCATCCCCCTGGCGAAGAAGTACCCGTCAATTGCCATCGTCGCGCTGGATCGCGATGCAGAAGTGATCGCGGTGGCCGAAGAGAACGCCCGGTCTCACGGGATTGCGAATATGACCTTTGAGTGCAGAGATATTCTGACGGATGTCAGCGCATTGGGTCCCTTCGATATGATTCTTTCGAACCCTCCGTACATCCCGGCAATCGAAATCCCGATGTTGCAGGAGGAAGTCCGGGCCTTTGAACCGCGCGGTGCCTTGACCGATGAAGGGGATGGCCTGGCATTGTACCGGCGGATTGGCGCTCTTCTGCCCGGGCTGTTAAATCCGGGAGGAGTCGTGGGACTTGAAGTCGGGTTCGATCAGGCTTCTCGAGTCTCGGAGATTCTTCTCGCTTCCGGAATCGACGATATCCGGCGGGTCCGGGACTTTGCAGGGATCGACCGGGTAGTGATCGGTGAACGGGGCGCAGATTGATGAGAGCCGTGGTGCAACGGGTATCGGCGGGAAGCGTCTCAATTGACGGGGCGGTCTATGCCTCCATCGCGAGAGGCTATGTCGTTCTCCTGGGCATCCGGAAAGGCGACACGCGGGAGGATGCCGATTTCCTCGCGACGAAGTGCGCCGGGCTTCGGGTAATGGGTGACGGGGAAGGGAAGATGAACCTTTCTCTGGACGATGTCGGAGGAAGCGTCATCGTCGTTTCGCAGTTCACATTATACGGCGATGCGCTGCATGGCAACAGGCCGAGCTTCATCGAGGCGGCTGGAGCGCCGGAGGCCGAACCCCTCTACGAGCGATTCGTCGAGCGGATGCGTTCCCTTTTGGGAACAGAACGCGTCGCCACCGGTGTGTTCGGTGCGATGATGGAAGTACGAATCCTCAACGATGGTCCGGTGACGATTTTCATCGAAAGCCGGCGGAGCGAGTGACACGTGCACGTTCTCTTTCTTTTTCTCGACGGCGTCGGATTGGGCGTCCCGGATCCCGGGGTGAATCCTCTGACCGCGGCAAAGCTCCCGACGCTGCGTCGCATGATCGGCGACATTCCGACGCTGGCGCGCCGGCGCACGGAAGCAGCCGGTGGCGCGGCGATTCCCGTCGATGCGACCCTGGGCGTTCCCGGGTTGCCGCAAAGCGGGACGGGGCAGGCAGCGTTGCTGGCGGGGTTCAATGCCCCGAAAGCCGCCGGCCACCATTTTGGCCCGTTCCCGCCCTCGTCGATCCGTGAACGGATCCGCGAGCGGAATATTTTCCGGATGGTCCTCGAACGCGGAGGGTCAGCCTGTTTTGCGAACGCGTTCCCGCAGCGATTTTTTGACTACATCGCCCAGCACAAGTTCCGCATGTCGATGACCACGCTTTCCTGTTCGCTCGCCGGAGTGGCACTGCGGGAGCATGCCGACCTGAAGGCCGGAGCTGCGATCTCGGCGGAACTGACGAACGAGGGATGGCGGAAGATGGGATATACCGATCTCCCGGTTGTCTCCGCTCGAGAGTCGGGAGAAGTCCTCGCCGACCTGACTCTCCGGAACGACTTTACCCTGTTCGAGTATTGGAAAACCGATTTCGCCGGCCATGCGCAGGACCGGACGGAGTCGATCAATGTCCTCGAACTCTTCGACGGAATGCTCGACGGTCTTGTCGGGAAACTCGCCGGTTCGCCGGCGCTGATCGTTCTCTCGAGCGACCACGGCAACATCGAGGACCTGAGAGTCAAGACCCACACGCGCAATCCCGTGCCGCTTGTGGCATACGGTGACGGTCATCAGCAGTTCCTCTCGCATGTTTCGAAACATTCCCGCCCCAATCTCTCGCATGTTACCCCGGCTGTCCTCCGGATGCTGGCAGAACAGTAGCACCACGCCGCCTGCGCGGTTCGTCACGTTGTTCTCCCGTTGGAATTCTTGTGATCGATGAAATCGTTTGACCTGACGCTCGGGTCGGCGCCCGCCTTCAAGGTGGCCGTCGCCATTGTTGTCGGGGTCTTTCTGGGCCGACTGTGTCCCGAAGGCCCGAACGCGATCGTGGTTTGCAGCGGCCTCCTTGGCGCCATCGTTCTCATGCTCGCCTTCATCCGACGCCGTGTCCCTGCGTCGTCGACAACAATGGCGTTCGGCATCGCCGCGTGTCTTCTCATGGGGACGGTGAAATATCTCGATGATCGTGAGAAATTACCGGAATCGGGAAGCGTGAAGCGTCAACGGGGCATCCTCCTCGGAGTTGTCGTGACGGATCCCGAAGGTTCCGGTTCGCGGAGGAACTTTGTTGTGCGATCGGAGTGGTTCAAGCGGGACTCGCTCGATGTTCCATTTTGCACCGACGTCATTGTGACGTTGGCGCGACAACGCGCCGATAGTCTTGAGCCGGATCTTCAGTATGGCGCGAGCGTTGCGCTCCTGGGTTTGCTCGATCGTCCTCCGGAAGAGCGGAACCCCGGCGAGATGAGCATGAGAGACTACTACGAGGCTCTCGGTATTACCCATGGGATGGAAGTGCGTGGAGGGAGGGATGTTCGTATTGTCGATCGCGAAGGCGGCGCCTGGTGGATGCGCCGCGTGATCTATCCCGCCCGGCGGTGGATGTTGATGACATTCGACAAGACGACGGGAGGGGAAGAGGGGGAATTCCTGAAAGGCCTCATCCTCGGTGAACGCGGAGGAATGAGCACGCTGACGAAGACGGCGTTTGTCAATGCCGGCGTCGCGCATGTCCTTGCGGTCTCCGGGTCGAACGTTGCAGTCGTGGCCGGAGTGCTTTTCCTGGTGCTCGAACTCCTTCGCGTTCCCCGAACCGTCCGCCTTCTGCCGATGCTCGGCGGGCTCCTGTTCTACATGCTCGTGACAGGCAGCCAGCCGCCGGTGGTCAGGGCAACGATCATGGCGGCCGTCATCCTGGTCGGGAAGTCACTCCAGCGTCCCGTAAACGCCTGGAACTGTATCGGCCTGTCGGCGATCATCATTGCGGGCATCGACGCACGACAGATCTTTGACATCGGCTTCCAGCTTTCGTACGGAGCGGTCCTATCGCTGATGGCGATCTATCCCGTGATGAACGAATGGATTGCTTTCATACCGCAGTCGGGTCGGATCCAGCAGGGCCTCGTGTGGCTCCTGCGGGTCTGCGCCGTTTCCCTCGCGGCAACGCTCGGCACGCTCCCCTTGACCGCGGTCTGTTTTGGCCGGGTCTCCGTGATCGGTGTGCTGGCAAACATTGTCGTCATCCCGGCGACGGAATTGAGCGTGCTGCTCGGCGCAGCAACGGTCGGAGCCGCCCTGGTCAGTGAATGGATGGCATTGGCCTATGGTGCCGTCAACTGGCTCCTCCTGCACTGGACGCTGGCGATCACTCGCCTTGCGGGATTTTCTCCAGTTGCCTACATTACAACGGTTGGATTCGGGCCGTTCGATGCTGTTCCGTATTATGTCGTTTTGGCGGCGCTGTTTCTCCGTTCAGGCCGGCGGCTTCAGCACACAGCAATCGCCCTCTTGTTTGCGACGGCGTTCATCGTTCTGCTCCGTCCGAAGTTTGCCCCTGCACAGCCCTTGCCCACGCTCCGGGTGAGTGTTATCGACGTCGGGCAGGGTAACGCGATTCTCGCGGAATTGCCCGACAGGACGACGCTCCTGATCGACGCAGGACCGAGGGGCGCGACGTTCGACGCAGGCGAAAAGACCGTCGTCCCTTTTTTAAAGCGCAGGGGCATTGCGTCGCTGGATCTCCTTGTCGTTTCGCATTTGCATGCCGACCACATCGGCGGCCTACCCTCGGTCGTCGACGGCGTGAACGTCGGCCGCATTCTTGTCCTCAGCCCGAGCGCCTTACGCGCCACCCTCGGGCGACTCTGGCCACAATGCAGCACGAAGTGCGACTCGTGTTTGCCCGCGAGCGTCCTTCTGTCATCGTCGCCCGCGAGACTCTATGTCCTGTATCCTCTTCCCGGCGTGGCACCCGGCGCCCTGGGAGGAAATGAATCGATTGTTCTCAAGCTTGTGTACGGATCCGTCGCGTTCCTGTTCACCGGCGACGCCGAGACGACGGAGGAGGGATTGATGATCGGACGCTACGGGAAGTTCCTGGAATCGCAAGTGATGAAGGCCGGACATCACGGCAGCAGAACAAGCAGCTCGGAACGATTCCTCGATGCCGTGCAGCCGGGGACGGTAACGATTTCTGTCGGTCTGCACAATAAATTCCGGCATCCGTCGGGCGCCGTGATCGCGCGGTTCAATGGCCGCGGAATCCCCGTGCTCCGCACCGATGAAGAAGGGGCGCTCATTCTTGAAACGGACGGACATTCATTCTGGAACACATCCTGGAGATAAGGCCCCATGCTGACGAACGCCGATCGCAAACTCTACCGATCGCTTTCGGTGAAGAAGTACCGCGATGACCATGGCCTTTTCCTGGTCGAAGGCCGAAGGAGTGTCCTGGAGGCGCTGGCGTCTGATTTCGAAATCCGAACGGTCATCATGACACCGTCTTTCCTGAACGACGAGGACGCACGCCCGTTGAAAGCCGCGATCAGGAAGCGCCGCGTCAAAACCGAAGAACTGTCCGGGAAGGAGTTTTCAGGAATTATGGACACCGTTCACGCCCAGGGGGTCGGGGCGATCGTGGAGGTCAGGAAGACCTCAGTCCTGGGCATCGTCGCAAAGGATCGACCGGGAGCGGTGCTCGTCGCGCTTGATGCGGTCGCGGATCCGGGAAACGTCGGGACGATCATCCGCACTTGCGATTGGTTCGGCGTCGATGGGGTTCTTCTTGGCGAAGGGTGCGTGGATCTGTACAGCCCAAAGGTTGTCCGGGGGACCATGGGAAGCATCTTCCATCTCCCGGTGGCGGAGGGTGTCAACCTGGAAAAGGCCATCCCTCTTTCACAGAACTCCGGGTTCCGCGCATACGTGACGGACGCGTCAGGACAGAGTCAGCGAGGATCCGACCCGGGCAAAGCGTTGATCGTTTTCGGCAACGAGGCCCATGGGATTTCCCAAGGCGTTCGCGCCCTTGCCGACGGAACGATCACCATCCCTCGCTACGGTCAGGCGGAGTCGCTGAATGTCAGCATCGCCTGCGGAGTCGTCCTATCGGATATGAAGCGCCATGGGCACTCCTGACCTCGTAAGGAATGCGCATGGTCTCTAAACACCGAACATCGCGCGCGCAAGTCACCCTTGGGAGGGCGTTGTCAAAGCTCGGGGTGTCTTCCCGCGCTCAGGCGGGCAAACTGCTCCAGAGCGGCAGGGTCGCCGTGAACGGACACGTTATCAAAGATGCCGAGCTGTGGATCGATCTTCGATCCGACAGGGTGGCCGTGGACGGCGTCGCCGCGATGCCGAGAGTGAAGCGTTATTTCGTGATGAATAAACCGGCGGGAGTGGTGACGAGTCGCTCTGACGAACGGGGGAGAAGAACCGTGTATGACCTTCTCCCGGCGGACGCTGCGGGCTGCTTTCCTGTGGGGCGACTTGATCGCGATACCTCAGGTCTCCTGTTGTTTACGAGCGACACCGCGTTCGGCGAGTTCATCACGAGCCCGGCAACGAAGGTCCCCAAAACATACATCGTGGCACTTGATGCCCCGGTTGGTACTTCCGAAATCGAACTTGTGGAGCGTGGAATGACGTTGAGGAACGGCACCCGCTATCGCCCGGCCCGAATGGAGAAAGCAGACCGCGGGAATGTCTATTCCATTACGATCGCCGAGGGTAAGAACAGACAGATCCGCCGAATGATGCAGGAGATCGGCCGTTCAGTGATTGCGCTTACGCGCATCGCGATCGGGTCGATTGCCCTGGGTTCTCTCGGCGAAGGGCGCGTACGGCGCCTCACGGAAAGCGAACTGGCGTCGCTGGAGTGGCAACGATGACACAGTCCGCCGTTCGTCTTCTCGAACTCTATCCTTTCCGGTTTCACGATGACCATCTCGAACATCTTCTGCTGAAACGTTCTCCTACTGACCGACTCTATCCGGGGATATGGCAGATCATCACGGGCACTATCGAAGAAGGGGAGAAAGCGTTTGAAGCCGCGCTGAGAGAACTGAAAGAGGAAACCGGCTTCACGCCGCTCCGGTTCTGGGTGCTGCCGGACGTCAGTTCCTTCTATGACCCCGAGAGCGATACCGTCCAGATGTGCGTTGTATTCTCGTGTCAGTTGTCCGATAGCGAAAGCCCCGTTCTCAGCGAGGAGCACCAGGCCTGGCAGTGGTGCAGGAGCAACGTCGCGAAGCCCATGCTCGCGTGGCCCAGCCAACGGGATCACATTGACCTGATTGATCGCACCATCGGCAGGGGTGACATTGCTGCCGGACTGCTGGACATTACACGGCTTCTTCCGTAGGACAGCAGATCCTTGCGAATGGCTCTTTTTTTCGGTATTATCGTCTGTTTGGCCACTAACGACAAACTCAACCACCTCTCCCACTGGAGCAACTCTTGAGCGTTCTCGTCGTCGGATCTCTTGCGCTGGATTCCATTGAAACTCCGTTCGGGCGACAAAAGGATGCGCTGGGAGGATCGGCAGTGTACATTTCTGCCGCCGCCAGCTACTTTGTCAACCCCATTCGCCTTGTTGGCGTTGTCGGAGGAGACTTTCCGGAAAGCGGATTTGCCTTTCTTGAGGAGCGGAAGATCGACGTCGAGGGGCTCCAGGTGATCGCCGAGGGCAAGACGTTCCGTTGGGCGGGACGCTATCATTATGATCTGAACGAGCGCGATTCCCTTTCGACAGACCTGAATGTCTTTGAGAAATTCGACCCTGTGATTCCGGAGAAGTTCCGGAAGAGCCGCTTCGTCTGCCTCGGGAATATCGATCCGGTTTTGCAGCGCCGCGTGCTCGATCAAATCGAAAAGCCGCGAGTTGTGATCTGCGATACGATGAATTATTGGATTGACCGGAAGAAAGAGGACCTGCTCGAGACGCTGAAGTCCATCAACATTCTGATTCTGAACGATTCCGAGGCGCGATTGCTCTCCCGGGAACCGAACCTCATCAAAGCGGGCCGGGTGATCCGCTCGTACGGACCTTCTGCCGTCATCGTGAAAAAGGGGGAGCACGGAGCGCTGCTCATGACGGATACCCTCCACTTCGCTGCGCCCGCGTATCCCATGGAAAACGTGTTCGATCCGACAGGCGCGGGAGATTCTTTCGCTGGTGGTTTTGTCGGGTGGCTCGCGCGGACCGATGATCTTTCGGAAGAGAATCTCAAGAAGGCGGTCATTTATGGCAGCACGCTCGCCTCGTTCTGCGTGGAACGGTTTAGCATCGACGGGCTTCGCGGTCTCACCTACCTTCAGATCCAGGACCGCTTTCGGGAATTCCGCGAGCTTTCCCGATTTGACGTGTAGGGCCATTCCTGTTCTCGCAGCGTCGCATCCTCGCTCCGGATGTCCGTATCATGAGTCCTTTGAACGCATCGCATGAATCCCACAGGTGGACGAACATTCGCCACAATCGCCTGGCGCGACGGCCGGGTCGTGTTCCTCGATCAAACACTCCTGCCGGGCACTGTCCGCGAAGTCACCACCGCTGATCCTCTCGTCGTTGCCGAAGCCATCCGGAGCCTGAGGATACGCGGGGCGCCGGCGATCGGTGTTGCCGCAGCGTACGGAGTGGCCCTGGCTTCAAAGGAGTCCTCCCGCACGGCTTCCATGCGCGACACGGTGATGAACGCCATCAGAATGTTCCGTGGCACGAGACCGACGGCGGTCAACCTGTTTCATGCGATGGACCGCATGCAGAGGATCGTGGATACTTCGATTGACGAAATACTGCCGGACGCGTTGCTTCAGGAGGCGGAGCGCATTAACCGAGAGGATGTTGATGCGTGCAGGAAGATCGGCGAATTCGGGGCCGCGCTGATCGCCCCGGGGTCGTCCATCCTCACGCATTGTAATGCCGGTGCCCTGGCGACGGCGGGACAGGGGACGGCGCTTGGTGTAATATTCACTGCTCATCGACAGGGAAAGATCGTGCGGGTCTACGCCGATGAAACCCGCCCGCTCCTTCAGGGAGCCCGCCTGACCACGTGGGAGCTGCTTGCGGCGGGAATCGAAACCGTCCTGATCACCGACAACACCGCCGGGACCGTTATTGCCCGGGGGCTGGTCCAGGCGGTGATCGTTGGCGCCGACCGGATTGCTGCGAACGGGGACACTGCGAACAAGGTTGGAACCTATCCCCTGGCCGTCCTGGCAAACTATCATCAGATACCGTTCTATGTCGCGGCCCCCACGTCGACGATTGACGGTGCCTTGCCTTCGGGAGACACTATTCCCATCGAGGAACGCGACCCCTCGGAAGTGATCGAATTTGCAGGGACGCAAGTGGCCCCGGACGGGGTCAAGGTCTTCTCGCCTGCCTTCGATGTCACTCCGAACAAATTCATTTCTGCGATTGTTACTGAAGAAGGGGTTCTCAAGCCACCGTTTCATCAGACGATTCCTGGCCTCCGTGATTCTCACTACTGACGCCATTGTCCTCCGGACAATGAAATACCGGGATACGAGTCAGATCGCGACGATCTATTCCCGAGAGCTGGGCAGGCTTTCCGTGATTGCGAAGGGCGTTCGCGAGAAAGCGGGGCGTTTTGGGGGCGTGCCTGATGTCCTGGCGCAGCTTTCCGTCGTCCTCTATTGGCATGAGCAACGCGATTTGCACTTGCTGTCGCGCTGGGAACTGAGGCGGAAAACGTCGCATATTACCGAGGACATGGAACGGATGGCCGTCGGACTCGGCGCGATCGAATTGATCGACGCGGTCAGTTTTCACGAAGAACATCGTGGCGTGTTTTTTGAGCTTTTGACCGATGTTCTCGGCGCTGCGGACGAAGTGACAAGAAACATGGCTTCAATTCTTCCGTACTTTCAAATGCAGGTGCTTGCCGGTTTGGGCTTTCGTCCGGGTATCGAACTCTGCCGGAAGTGCGGCAGAGATCTCACAGAAGGGGAGATTGAAGGCGGAGAGGTCGAATTCGAACATGAGCGCGGCACCGTTGCCTGTCTTCCCTGCGCATCGCAATCTTCCGGATACGGAAATCTCACCGGGGGCGCATTGCGGACGATGCAACAGCTTATTCGGATCGGTTCGCCGTTCGCGGCTGCGGATCTGGCCATGAGCCCGAAGACCCGCCAGGAGGTTTCCGCGGCACTCCACACGCTGCTCCTGACGCATGTGGAAGGGTTGCGGCCATTGAAAAGCGAGGCGGTGTTCGCCGCTCTTCGTTGATGATTCTCAGAACATGCTTGCGATTGCTCTCGAGGAGGATTTAGAGTGAAGAAGACGATTATTACTTCCGTGCTGCTGGTCGTCGTCGGGATTGTTATCGGGGCGATCGTCGTATCGAACCTGAGCGGAAGCGTTGACCCCGGGTTCGCCAGGGGCGGTGACCTGAAGCTGGGAGGACCGACGCCGATTACGCAACAGAATCCCTCGGTCAAGGCTCTCGGTGACAATTTCGTGGCTGTCGCGAAGGTCGTGACCCCTTGCGTCGTGGCGATCAATGTGACGACGTCCGGGAAGGATCTGATGGACCAGATGCCGAGGGATCAGTTCCATAATTTCGGGCCGGATTTCAAAATGCCGCAACCGGAACCTTCCCGTGGATCAGGATCGGGCGTCATCATCACCCCCGATGGGTACATCGTGACGAACAACCATGTCGTCGAGGACGCGGAACCGAAAGGGATTGAGGTCGTCATGCACGACAAGGTGCGGTTCCAGGCGCGGTTGATTGGTACGGACCCGTCCACCGATCTTGCCGTCATCAAAATCGACGCAAAGGACCTGCCCGTGGCCGCACTGGGAAATTCCGACAATGTCGAAGTCGGGCAGTGGGTCCTCGCCATCGGTAATCCTCTGGGGCTTTCCTCGACGGTGACGGCTGGGATCATCAGCGCGACCGGCAGGAACATCGGGATCATCCAGGGGAATTACGGGATTGAGAATTTCATTCAGACCGATGCCGCGATTAACCCCGGGAACAGCGGCGGGGCGCTGGTGAACATGAACGGCGAAGTGGTCGGCATCAACAGCGCGATAGCGACGACGAACGCGCGCTACCAGGGATACGGCTTCGCCATACCGGTCAACCTTCTGAAGACCGTGGCTTCGGATCTCATCAAGGACGGGAAGGTCGAGCGCGGCTACATCGGCGTGATCATTTCGACGGTCGATCAGACGATGGGGAATGCGCTCGGGCTGAACGACGCAAGAGGAGTATTGATCGACGATCTGTCCAAAGGGGGATCGGCGGAGGCCGCAGGTCTGAAACGGGGTAACGTCATTCTGAAGATTGACGGGAAAGAGGTCAATGCCCCGAACGAATTGCAGTCCTATGTCGCGGAGCGCCACGTCGGCGACGAAGTGACGCTCCTGGTATTCCGGGATGGCGCCAAGATGGATGTCAAAGTGAAGCTCAAACCCCGTCAGGATGCGAACTTTGCGGCCAATGCAGCGCCTTCCGACACGGATGAAGAAAGCGATTCCACGACCGCGTTGACCAAGCCGACGACTATCGAAATTGTCGGGATGAGCGTCAGAAACCTCTCCAAGGACGAAAAGAAGAGTCTCGATCTTGATCGGGGGGTCATGGTCACCGACGTGAAGCAATTCGGTGAATCCTACAATCGGTTCATCCAGCCCTCGGACATTATTATTGAGGCGGACCGCAAACCGGTACGATCGGCAAAGGATTTGAAGCAGCTGTTCGACCAGAGAAAACCGGGAGAATCCGTGCTCCTTCGGCTGGAACGGAGTCAGGGACGGCAATCGGCATTTGTTGCGGTGCAAATTCCAGAATAGCAGTCGTAGAATCGTCCGAGCGGTGCATGAATGTTCCGGAGGCGGCGTCGAAGAGGCGCCGCCTTCGGTGATTTCAATCCCTCATGCACAAGTTTCCCGGCTTCGCTCCTTATCCGCTACGTTCCTTCCCCTCGCCCTCCATCTTCTTGACAATCACTGGCCCGAGTCGTATATTTTTGAATAGGTTAAAACGGTGTCTTCAACGCAAATTGGAAGAGGAGGATACGTCTTCAGCGCACCTGCACGGGCTCACAGCCCCAACGGTCGACTCAACGCCAAAGTCCTGATCCTGAACCAGAATTATGAACCGATGAGCGTCATCAGTGCGAGAAAAGCAATCGTGCTGCTATTCCTGGGGAAGGCGGAGTTACTGGAAACCAGCGATGGGAAACTGTTGCACAGCGTCTCGATGTCCATGCCGTTTCCGAGCGTTTTGCGACTGGGGATTTATGTAAAAATCCCTTACAAGAACATTATCCTCTCGCGGAAGAACATCCTCCGGAGAGACGGGCATCGTTGCCAGTTCTGCGGAAGGGGCGACATTGCCTTGACAGTCGACCACGTCATCCCCTCGTCGCGAGGCGGGGAAGATACGTGGGAAAACCTTGTCTGTGCCTGTGTTCGCTGTAACAACCGGAAAGGGGACCGCACACCGGATGAGGCCGACATGCCGCTGCGACGAAAGCCGATGCGCCCCAATCATGTGACATTCATCCGGCAATTTGTCGGCACTGTCAACGAACGCTGGAAACCCTACCTTTTTTTGCAGTGAGCCAACCGTGTTCTGTCCGGCCGTCGCCTTGTTACCGCCTGCAAATTGTGCTCTGACGCGGGACTCTGCCTTTTCCGTCTTGACCATTCTCTGTTCGCAAAACGACTCTCATTCTTTTGAATGCCTTTGAACCCAAAGAAAACCATACTCAGCGGCATGCGTCCGACGGGCAAACTCCACCTCGGACATCTTGCCGGTGCACTCGAGAGCTGGGTTTCCCTTCAGGAGGAATACAATAACTATCATCTTGTCGCGGACTACCATGTCCTGACAACGAATCTCGATTCCTCATCCATCTACCAGAACTCCCTTGAGATGGTCAAGGACTGGATCGCTGCGGGGATCGATCCGGTGAAAAGCCCGATTTTTCGACAGTCAAAGGTCAAGGAGCACACCGAGCTTCATCTGGTCTTTTCGATGCTGATCACGGCCGCACGACTTGAACGAAATCCCGCCGTCAAGGACCAGGTCCGCGATCTGCACATTGAGAATGTAAGCTACGGTCATCTTGGCTACCCGGTCCTCCAGGCGGCCGATATCCTGTTGTACAAGGGCGATCTTGTCCCCGTCGGTGAAGATCAAGTGCCGCACGTCGAGATCTCGCGCGAGATCGCACGGAGATTCAACAGCCAGTACGGCAACGTGTTCCCGGAACCCGAGCCGAAGCTGACAAAATTCGGACGCTTGCCCGGACTGGACGGCAACCGGATGAGCAAATCGGTCGGAAACACGATCCTGCTTTCCGACGAGCCCGCCGAAATTCAAAGGAAGATGCGCACGGCGGTCACCGATCCCCAGAAGATTCGAAAGAACGATCCCGGGCGGCCGGAAATCTGCCTGGTGTTCAGCTATCATAAGAAGTTTAATCCTTCGGCCGTCGAAGAAATCGAGAAAGGCTGCCGCTCCGGCGCCCTGGGCTGCGTCGAATGCAAGCTCCGCGCCGCGACGGCAATCAGCGACGCGCTTGCACCGCTCCGGGAACGGCGGGCGCGTCTCGATGCCCATCCGCAGGAGGTCCTCGATGTGCTCGAAGACGGGGAACGGCGCGCTCGTGAGCGCGCTTCATCGACCATGGCGCAAGTGCGATCCGTCATGCATCTCGGGTAGGGGGTACCGCGTGTGGCGCAGATTCAGGGAAGGGTTCGATCGTGTATAAAGTGAAGCTCTCCGATTTCGAAGGCCCCCTCGACCTTCTCCTCTTCTTCATCAAGCGGGATGAGCTGAATATCTACGACATTCCCATCGCGAAGATTACGCAGGACTATCTCGATTCCCTCCATCTCATCGCCGCCCTTGATCTGGAAATGGCCGGGGAGTTTATCGTCATGGCGGCCACCCTGATGCAGATCAAAGTCCGGATGATGCTTCCTGCCACCGACAGGCCGGACGATGAGGAAGATCCCCGTGCCGAACTCGTCCGCCGATTGATCGAATACAAGCGCTACAAGGAAATGTCGCAACACATGGAGCGCATGGAGGCCGAGCAACGCCGGGTCTACTATCGGAAGTTTTTCCTCGCCGACACGAAGGTGATCTCCGAAGAGGAGAACGAAGACCTGCTGAAGGAGGTCACGCTCTTTAATCTCATCGCGGCGTACAAGTCGGCGCTCGACCACATGCCGAAGAAGCGTATCCACGAAGTGACGCTTCTCGACGTTACGGTCGACGAACAAATGGCCTACGTCCTGGACTATCTCCGCGTCCACAAGGGCGGTACGGTCATGCAGATGGTCATGCATATGACGGAGAAACTCCGGGTCATCGTGACCATCATTGCCATCCTGGAGCTGACCAAGACGAATATCGTCCACATTTACGCGATCAACGAGGGGCAGGATATTGCCGTCGAGCATGCGCAGCAAATGCACGCGGTGAGCATGGGAGCGTCATGAGCACGCAGGGAACGCTGCCATCGGAAAAAGAGGTTGTGGAGGCGTTGCTGTTCGCAACCGACGAGCCGCTGTCTCTCCGGCAGATTGTGGAGATTCTGACACCGGACGGCGCGGGCGAGGGGCGGCCCATCTCGCCGGAACGCCTTCTCGGCGTTATCGAAGACCTGAACAGAGACTATGGACAGGCGGGACGGGCCTTTCGCATTGTGAAGGTTGCGGGAGGATACCAGTTCGCCACGCAGCCGCAATTCGGCGTCTGGCTCGGACGGATGGTCCGTGAACGGTCAAAAAGGAAACTCTCGGTGTCCGCACTGGAAAGTCTCGCGGTGATCGCCTATAAGCAGCCGGTCACAAAACCGGAAATCGAGGCGATCCGCGGGGTCAATGCGGACTATGTCCTCCGGTCCCTCATGGAGCGAAATCTCGTGACGGTGGTCGGCAGGGCTGCTTCGCCCGGGCGTCCGCTTCTCTACGGAACGACGCGCGACTTTCTCAAGCACTTCGGCCTGAACGATCTTTCGGAGCTTCCGAAGCCGCGGGAGATCAATGAACTGCTCGCCGAGGCAGAGTACGAAGTGGAAAAAAGGCTGCTCAAGGAGATGGAAGAAAAACGTCTCCAGGAAGAACACGAGGCGGGAATGCCTGCCGGCGAGTGGCAAGGAGAGCAAACGACGGGCGGGGAGGAGAAACCGTGAAACGCGAAATCTCCCGGTCGGGGGAAGAAGTCCGGCTGAACCGATACCTGAGCATGTCCGGCGTGACCTCCCGGCGGAAGGCCGAGGACCTCATCCGGGCAGGCCAGGTGCGCGTGAACCGGGTGGTCGTGACCGATCTTGCGACCAAGGTCCGGCTCTCCGTCGATCACGTGACCGTGAGCGGGAAGCCGGTCACGCCGGCCGAGAGCAATGTTTATCTTCTCTTGAACAAGCCCAAAGACACCATCACGACATTGAGCGACGAGCGTGGACGCCAAACCGTGATGCAACTTGTCAAATCGCGCCAGCGTATCTATCCCATCGGGAGGCTTGACCGGAATACGACGGGCGTCCTGCTGTTGACGAACGACGGAGAGTTTGCGCATCACCTCATGCACCCGCGCCACGAGATCCCCAAATCCTATCATGTGAGTCTTGAGACGTCGCTGGAACCCGCGCATCGGAGCAGCCTGGCACGGGGAATTCAACTGGAGGACGGAAAGACCGCACCGGCGGAAGTGATTGTCCTCCCCGGAGGGAAGGGGAAGGAGATCGGTGTCGTGATTCACGAAGGGCGCAACCGCCAGGTGCGAAGGATGTTCGAACACTTCGGGTATCGCGTCCGGAAACTCGACCGGGTCGCGTACGGCCCCATTACCAAGTCAGGGTTGGCCCGCGGGGAAACGCGGTCGCTGACGAAGGGGGAAGTGCGGGCGTTGAAGGAGCTGGCGGGGATCGAAGACGTGTTCACCTGAACGACGGAGGACTTATGCCGTGCCCCGCGATCCGAACCCTTTTGGTCAGTTGTGTGGTGATTGTCTTTTCATCCTGCTCTTCCGTCGAGCATTCCGCCTCGCGCTCGCCGATTGCCGACGGGGAGTACGATTCGGAATTCCCCTCGACTCCCTCGTCCTCCTATCTCGAACGCATCGGCGAATCCGTCCAGCGGCTCAACTCCATTGCCTACTACAAAACCTATTTCTTCGGTCCGCAAGAGCATTTCCGCCTTGAGGATGTCAACAACGCTGTGCTGAATGCGCATGAGCAGACCTCGGTCTACTCCAACAGTTCGACGTCCGGCACCGCAACGATTATTTACTCGGGAAGTCGGAAGATCGCATTTCTCACGTGCGCCCACATTGTCGCGTTCCCCGACACGCTCGTCGCCTATTTCCCCGGGCCCGACCGAAAGCCGAGCCCATACGTCGCCACATTTTCCCTTCTCAAGCGAACGGCGTTGTACGTCGCCACACTTCCCGAAGGGGGGACCGTTGACGTTCTGGCTCTCGACCGTGTGAATGACCTCGCCGTAGTCGGGCATTCCTATGAGACGTCGCAGCCGCTGCTGCCGCCGGTTCTCGCGTATCCGCTCGGGAGCTCCGAAGAGCTGCACTGGGGGACGTTTCTCTATCTGTTTGGATATCCTGCCGGGACAAAAGTCGTAACGAAGGGGATCGTCAGTAGCCCGGACAAGGACCGGAGGCATTCGTTCATCGTGGATGCCGTCTTCGGGAGAGGGTTCAGCGGCGGGATTTGTCTCGCCATCCGGGACGGGATTCCAAATTTCGAAGTCGTGGGCCTGATCAAGATGGTCCCTGCTCATACGAGCTACGTCCTGACACCCGGCCGCGATCATGAGGCGGATGAAATCGATCTGGACCTTCCGTACACGGGACAGATGTTCATCGAACGCAGGACGCAAATCGAATATGGCATTTCCCAGGCGATCTCGTCGGAGACGGTCCGCGAGTTTCTCGAATCGCACCTCCTGGATCTTTCGCAACTCGGCTATAGCATTGATCGCGTGTTCCTGGGGAAGGATCGCTGAAGGGGCATAGGTGCTGACGGACGAGGGAAGGAAATTGCGTTGACTCGACAAAGCGTGTTTGCAGATCAGGCCCTGGCGCGGCGGATTGAATCGACCGACGCCTGGGTCGGGGTGGAATCTGCGCGCATTCACGCGCAGCTCCACCCGGAAGCCGGGGCGGCGTGGGTTCCCGTGCCGGGCGGCTTTGCGATTTTCGCCGGGATCGGCTCCATGCACACGCAAGTCCTCGGGCTGGGCACCGAAGGACCGGTCTCAGAAGAAGATCTTGACGGCGTCGAAGAGTTTTTCAAAATCCGCGGAGCCGGCGTTTCGATCGAACTCTGTCCGCTCGCCGATCGATCGGTGCTCGCAATTCTCGCGGCGCGGGGATATGCGCTGGCAGGGTTCAGCAATATGCTGGTCCGGCGCCTTGCCGCGTCTCCCCCCGCCGTCTCCTCCGCGGAATGCACTGTCCGTCATTGCACCCCGACTGAAGGAGAACTCTGGGCGAAAACAGTCCTCGAAGGCTTCTCCGGTCAAATGGCTGTCACCTCTGAAAACGTCGACGTTCTGCTGAGTTTGTTCCAACAGCCCGGATCCATCTGCCTTCTCGCGCTCGTCGACGATCATCCCGCCGGCGCCGGCGCGCTCTCCGTGCACGAGAGGGTCTCGGCGATGTACGGCGCAAGCACGATTCCTGCATTTCGACGACGCGGCGTTCAGAGTGCGCTGATCCAATCGCTGGTCGCGGAGGCAATCGACGCGCGGTGCGATCTCGCATATACGCTCACCGAGCCGGGAAGCGTTTCGAACAGGAATCTCGAACGCCAGGAATTCCGCCTCGCCTATACGCGGGTCAAGGTTCGTCGTTCGTTTTCTTGAGAGTCATCGCCGTTTTTGGTACTATGCAAGCGCCACGCAGAACGTGGCGACGTCCTTCCTGTCATCCGGACCCGTTCATCATGCACCACACCGTCTCCCGTCTCTTTTCAGAAAACGATCTCTCCCGAATCAAGGCTGCCGTGCAGGAAGCCGAAGCGAAGACATCCGGAGAAATTGTCCCCTTTGTCGTTGATCACAGCAACGGTTACGAAGAGTCCCAATGGCGGGGTGCCGCGCTTCTCAGCACTCTCGTTCTGGCACTACTCGTCTTTCTCCACGGCCAGGGAGAATGGGGATTCCCCCTGACGTATGGACAGATGTCGAGTATTGTTCTCCTGTCCGGCGTCGCCGGCTTCTTCCTGGTGCGTTGGAATGCCTTCGCGAAACGTCTTCTCGCGGGACATCGGCTCATGGAGAGCCACATCGGACACCGCGCAGCCGAGGCGTTCATCAGTGAAGAAGTCTTCAAAACACGAGACCGCACCGGGATCCTCATTTTCGTCAGCCTTCTCGAGCACCGGGTCATGGTGCTGGGTGACTCCGGCATCAATGCCAAGGTGAAGCCGGAGGACTGGCACGGCATCGTCCGGACGATTGTGCGCGGAATTCAGGACGGCAAGCCGGCGGACGGGTTGGTCGAGGGGATCCGCGAGAGCGGAACACTCCTCGCTCAACACGGCGTCAGCAGGCGGACGGACGACACGGACGAACTCCCCGATTCACTCCGGATCAGCGACCACTGAATCCCCCGGAAAGAATTCCCAGGCCGGGAGAAACCTTTTCGGATGGGACTGCGTAACGTCACAAGGACCCGACGCGATGATGCACAACGTCTTGCGCGGATTTGCTCTCTGCGGCATGCTCGTCATCTTCAGTGTGGTCAGGGCAGAGACGCCGGTCCCATTTCTCAGCGGGCGCGTCAATGACACGGCCGACATGCTTTCGAGCGCCACAGTGCAGGAATTGGAAACGCTGCTGAAGGCGCACGAAGACTCGACTTCCAACCAGGTGGTCGTGCTGACCATTCCGGCGTTGCAGGACGGTGAAACCATCGAGCAGTTTTCGATCAGGGTCGCCGACGCCTGGAAAATCGGGCGGAAGGGAAAAGATAACGGGGTGCTCCTCATCGTTTCGCGCGACGATCATAAGGTGAGAATCGAAGTCGGATCCGGCCTCGAAGGGGCCCTGCCCGACATCACGTGCGGATCCATCATCCGCCATGAAATCGTCCCCCGGTTCAAGTCGGGTGATTTCGACGAAGGGATCAAAGCCGGGACGCAGTCGATCCTCGCGGCGATCCGCGGAGAATACACGGCAGATACGACGGAGGCAGCATCCGGCGACGACCTCGGGATTCTCGGCTACGTGCTGTTCAGTCTCTTTTTTGTCGTCACTCTTGGAACCTTCACGTTCCTGGGGATCATCAGCCCCGGAAAGATGGGATGGTTCCTCTATCTCTTCCTCATTCCGTTCTGGGCGGCATTCCCCACTGCGGTGTATGGCCTGACGGTCGGGTTGACGTTGCTCGTCAGCTATCTTGTTCTTTTCCCCGCCGCGAGGCTCGCGCTTCCCAGAACTTCCTGGGGAAAAAAGATCAAGACTTGGTCCGCAAAATCCTCCGGCGGATCGGGAGGTTGGAGCTCCTGGAGTTCCTCTTCTTCCGGGTCCTCTTCGGGAAGTTCGTCCAGCTTCTCCGGCGGTGGCGGGGGGTTCTCCGGAGGGGGAGCTTCCGGATCATGGTGACACGTTCATGATTCTCGACACCCTCTCGCACATCGAAACGTATCGCGGGGTGCATCCGAGATTCCGCGACGCGATTGCCTTTCTGAACCGGTCGGACCTCCGGTCGCTCCCTGAAGGCAGAATACCGATCGATGACGATAGTTTGTACGCGACCGTGCAGCGAAAACACGGTTGCAGGCCGGAAGAGGCGATCCTGGAAGCGCACAGCCGGTACATCGACATCCAGGTTCTTCTGGACGGTGTCGAACGCATCGGCTGGCGGGCACGGGACGGTGCGCTCCAAATGGCAGGACCGTTCGACGCGACGAGGGACGTTGTATTGTTCCGGGATGCGCCCGAAGCGTTCGTCACGCTCCATGCAGGGATGTTCGCCATCTTCTTCCCTCAGGACGCTCACGCGCCGATGATTGCGGACGTCATCCTGCACAAGATCGTGATCAAAGTCGCGAAAGACTGAATGCCGGGCCCGTGTCGTCCCCGACACGCTGATCGTCTTACTCTACTGAGGAACACGCATTGAACAAGACAACGACAACAGAACGAAAACGAGAGCCTCTTTGGTTGCCGCTCCTGTTCGGCGCCCTCGGTTTCGTCGCCTTCATCAGGCTTGTCAACTCGGTTTCACCGCAGGCGGCGGTTGATCTTCGGATGACCCGCCCCCAAATCCTCGACAGTGCCGCGATATTTATGCAGGAGCTCGGTTACCGGCTCAACGGGCTGACGGAGGATGCCTGGGTCGTCCACGACCCCAGGACGCAACTGTTCCTGCAAAAGGAGTTCGGGCTCGAGCGCGCGAATGCCATGGTTCGCGCGGATTCGCTCCCATCGTTCTACTGGCAGGTTTCGTGGTATAACAAGAGTCTGTCGGTGAGCCAGAATCCCGAACACTATACCGTCTATATGTCGCCTGCCGGACGCGTGCTGCGGTTCAGTCACGAAATCCTCGACACGGTAGCGCTCCCCACCGTCGATGCCGACACCGCGCGCCACCTCGCTGAAGCGGTCCTGTCGAGATTCCATCCGGAGTTTTCCAGCTATCGTTTGAAATCATCGTCGGATATCACGCTTCCGCACAGGGTCGATCATCAATTCATCTACGAGAAGCGCGAACTCGGACTCGAACTCGACCTGCTTGCGCGGGTCCAGGGCGATGAGGTCGCCGAGATCCGGTGGGATGCGACGTTCGATGGACCGTTCACGGCTCAACTGAGCGATCAGTACACCAGCGCCGCTCTTCTCGTGACCACAAGCATGGTCGCCAATTTTCTTCTGTTCTTTTTTGTCGTCATCCTCTTCCTCAAGAAATATCATGAAGGCGAGGTCGGCACCCGTACCGCCTTCCTCGTCTTTCTGGGATACTTCGTTGCCGGTGTCCTCGTCGTCCTGAACCAGTTCCCCGGTTTGGGCGCGACAACCCAGATCGGCGATCTGAACAAGATGTACGTCCGCTGGATCACGTTTTTCCTTTGGGTGTTTGTGCTGCAGATGTTCATGGGCGTCCTCGCGTTTTCCGCATGGAGCGTGGGGGAGTCATCCTCCCGGAGCGTGTGGTCCGGGAAAATGACGTCGATGGATGCCTTGCTGACGCGGAGGTTCTTCACCAGCAACGGGGGAGAATCCCTGATCCGGGGGTACGGATGGGGGTTTTTCATCCTCGGCATTCATGCGATCGCCCTGCTCCTCCTCGTCCGCGCCGGCGCAATCATTTACCCCGTGAGCCTTCAGGGTGTGCCCGAATCCTTTCTCCCGGGGATCCAACCGCTGCTCTACGGGTTCGCTGCCGCGCTGTTCGGAGAGATTGTGACGCGACTGTTCTTTCTGTCCTACCTCAGGGAGAAGACGGGCCGCGTTTGGGCCGGGGCGCTCGTTTCCATTGTTGTCTGGACGTTCACCGCAATCTGGTCGTGGGACACCCCGCTCGGTGAGACGGCCCGGCCGTGGAGCCTGCTCGTGCTCGCGGCGTACGGGGCCCTCCTGCTCTACCTCTTCTTGCGGTACGATCTTCTCACCGCTCTGACCGCACATTTTGTCGCTGTCGCCTCGAGCACGGCAATACCGCTCTTCTGTGCATCGGGCGATGCCTTCGCGATGAGCCGGTGGATTTTCGTCGCGGGGATGACGGTCCCCGTTGTCGTCGCCACGATCGGCATTGTCCGCGGGAAGCGGTTCGAATTCACGCCGGAGATCATGCCCGATCACATCCTCCGCATCAGCGAGCGGGTTCGGATGGCGAAGGAACTCGAGATTGCGCGCAACGTGCAGATGAGTCTCCTCCCGAAGGATCATCCCAACATCGAAGGGTATGAAATCGCCGGGCTGTGCATCCCGGCACTGGAGGTCGGGGGCGACTACTTTGATTTCGTCCGGCTCGGAGCGAGGAAACTGGGAATCGCGCTCGGCGACGTCTCAGGGAAGGGCGTGCCTGCGGCGATCTATATGACCCTGACCAAAGGCATCCTTCAGTCGAACGCTGAAGAAAGCGTCACGCCCAAGCTCGTCCTGTCGAAGGTCAACAGTCTGATGTACCGCACCATCGAAAGAAATTCTTTTGTCAGCATGCTGTACGCCGTGCTTGATGGCGATGCTGCGACGCTGCGCTTTGCTCGCGCGGGACAGTGCCCGATCCTGATGACTGCAGGCCTGGGAGGGGAAGAGCGGTTTCTGAACACCAAGGGGATGGCGCTCGGTCTTGAGAAGGGCGAGACGTTCAACAGTGTCCTGGAGGAGGTTGAAGTCAAACTGCAACCCGGAGAGCTGCTGGTCTTCTATACGGATGGGTTCACCGAAGCGATGAACGTCAGGCGCGAAGAGTTCGGGGAGTTTCGCTTTGTGGAATCTGTTCGCCGACACCGGGACAAACCGGCCGACGCGCTGATCCGCGCGATCATTGAGGATATCCGGGAATACGCCGGCAATGTCGCCCAGCACGACGATATGACCATCGTGGCGGTCAAGGTTCTCTCCTGAGGCCCTTTCGCCGACCCGCGGGGCCCCAAAGCTCGACGGTACGCGACTGCTCTAAACCTTCGGATTGTCGCTGGTGTCAAAGAAGGAAGGCAGGCTCGCAAGGCGGGTGAAACGACTTGACCCTTTTCATCGTAACATCTGTAAGGCGAAGAGGTTCTGGTCGACCGTTGAGACGGCTCCCACCAAGAACAGAGTGTTCAGGATACCCGGAACGACAATCGTATGAGGGAAGGACGCACATTCAGAAATCTGGTCATCGTGCTGATGATCTCCATCTTGTGCATTGGATGTGACCGCGTTTCCAAGGACATTGCGCGTGAACGTCTGGAACCCGGCGTCCGGCAATCCGTTTTCGGCGACATTTTCCGGCTTCAGTACGAGGAGAACCGGGGCGGCATGTTGAGTTTCGGGGCGGAACTCAATCCCGATGCCCGTTTCCTTCTTTTTACGGTCACTGTCGGGACGATGCTCATCTTGCTGACGGCGTATGCTTCGTTTTCACGCGATGTCGGCTTTGCCGAGCGTGCGGCGATCGCGATGATCGTGGGTGGCGGACTGGGGAACCTGATCGATCGCATCGTGTACAACGGGGTCGTGATCGATTTTCTTAACGTCGGCATCGGCGGGATCCGTACGGCGATATTCAATGTCGCCGACGTTGCCGTCCTTGGAGGCGTCGGTCTGTTGATGGCGAGTGTCGTGGTCAGGATGCTTCGTCATCGACCCGTGTGAGAACCGCATGCCCCGAGCCAGGATTCAACTCCCCGATGCTTTTTCCTTCCATACCGAACTTGCGGTGCGGATCTCCGATATCAATTACGGCGGCCATCTGGGCAACGATGCTGTTCTCGCTCTCGCCCATGAGGCACGCATGCAGTTTCTCACTTCGATGGGGTACAGCGAGACGAACATCGAGGGTGTCGGTCTCATCATGACGGATGCGGTGGTGGTGTATCATGCTGAAGCGTTTCACGGGGACGTGCTCGCCATCGACGTCGCCGTTGACGATGTCCGGGAGCATCGCTTCGATCTTTTCTATCGGATTTCCCGGCCGCTGGATGGCAGGGAAATCGCTCGCGTGAAAACAGGGATGGCGCTGTACGACTACGAGAAGAAGGCCATCGGCGCGATGTCTGATTCCTTCAGGCAGAAGTTGCTGAAGCGCCGATAGCCTCCCGCATCACGGGAGAGAACGGCGGACCCTTCATCGCCGGTTTCTTCCGATCCCTCCCGCCTTATTGCTTCTGCGCGGATTTGTGGCTACAATATTAAATTCCATCGCCAACTGTTGTGGATCCTCGCCGGAGAACGAGTGGACACCGATCAGCACCAGCAGGACATTAACGAACTGATGATACGGCGGCGGGAGGAACATGACCTCCTTCGCGCACGCGGGTTCAATCCGTATCCGTTTGCCTTCGACCGCACGGCGACGTCGGACGAGATCCTTGCATCGTTCAAGGACGACGCGCCGGCATGGACCGTCGCCGTTGCGGGACGGATCATGTCTCTTCGCCGGATGGGGAAGGCGTCGTTCTTTCACGTGGAAGACAGCAAGGGGCGCATTCAGGTCTACTTGAAACAGGACGATCTCGGGGCGGCCTACGACGCGTTCAAGCTGATGGATATCGGCGACCTTGTCGGTGTGACGGGATTTGTGTTCCGGACGAAAACCGGCGAGGTGTCGATCCATGGAAAGGAACTCACGCTTCTTTCGAAATCACTCCGGCCGCTTCCAATCGCCAAGGAAAAAATCGACGAACAGGGGAACCGGACGGTCTACGATCCCCTGGCGGACAAGGAGCTCCGGTACCGTCAGCGGTATGTCGATCTCATCGTGAATCGCAACATCCGGGAGGTGTTCGCGCAGCGCGCGCGGATCGTCTCGACGCTCCGGCAGTCGCTGGACGCGAAGGGATATCTCGAAGTGGAAACGCCAGTCCTTCAACCGCAATACGGCGGGGCGTTCGCCAGACCGTTTGTCACCCACCACAACGCGCTGGATATCGATCTGTATCTGCGCATTGCCGACGAGCTGTACCTGAAACGTCTGATCGTCGGCGGGTTTGACGGCGTGTACGAGATTTCGAAGGACTTCCGCAACGAAGGGATGGACAAAAACCACAATCCCGAATTCACCATGCTGGAGGTGTACGTCGCGTACCGCGACTATCTCTGGATGATGGGGCTGGTGGAAGAGATGATCGGCAGGGTGGCGCACACCCTCCACGGTTCGCTGATGATCGAGCGCAACGGAAAGCGGATCGACTTCACTCCGCCATGGGAGCGTCTGACAATGTTCCAGGCGATCGAAAAGCATACCGGGCATTCGCTGCGCGGACTCGATGACGAGGCATTGCGGCGGGTCGCGCGGGAAGTGCATGTCGACGTTGCGCCTGCCGATGGCGCCGGCCGGATCATCGACGAGATTTTCAGTACCTGTGTCGAGCCGAAGCTCATTCAGCCCACGTTCATCACGGACTACCCGCTCTCGATGTCTCCGCTGGCGAAGCAACACCGGAGCGAAGCGGGTCTTGTCGAACGGTTCGAAGTCATCTGCGACGGCCAGGAACTTTGCAACGCGTTCAGCGAACTGAATGATCCGCTCGACCAGCGGCAGCGTTTCGAACAACAGATGAAGGCACGGGCAAGAGGAGAAGAGGAGATCCAGCCGCTCGACGAGGATTATTTGCGGGCCCTGGAATATGGAATGCCCCCGACCGCAGGAATGGGAATGGGGATCGATCGATTGACGATGCTCATGACGGGGCAGGATTCCATTCGCGATGTCATCTTCTTTCCACAAATGAAGCCGGAGCTGTAAAGGCGGGGGAACACGCGGACGGCGGGATGGATCCTCCGCGCCGGAACCGTATCGGACACAACAGCGTCGGACTTTCGGGGTTTCATGCAGACAGTCAACTTTGTCTTTGCCGTCCACAATCATCAGCCCACCGGCAATTTTGACAGCGTATTCGAAGAGGCGTATCGCACCGCCTACAAGCCTTTTCTGGACGTGCTGGAGCGCCATCCTTCCGTCAAGTTCACGCATCACTGGACAGGAACGTTGCTCGAGTGGATGGCGGAGCACCACCCCGAGCTCGTGGATCGTATTAAGGGGATGGTGCAGCGTGGTCAGATCGAACTTCTGACCGGCGCCTACTACGAAGCCATCCTTCCCATCATCCCCCCCGAAGACCGCGTCGGTCAGATCAGAAAACTCACGGCTCTGCTGAAGGACCTCTTCGGGGTTCGACCGCGGGGGATGTGGCTGGCGGAGCGCGTGTGGGAACAACACCTGGTTTCCTCGATCGTTGAGGCAGGAGTGGAGTACGTGATGATCGACGATACCCATTTCCGTTACGCCGGTCTGCGAGACGACCAGTTGTACGGGTATTACATGACGGAGGACAACGGGAAAACTCTGGCGGTTCTTCCGATCAACCGGGTGCTGCGCTACGCGATTCCCTTCAAACCGCTCTCCGACTCATTCGACTATTTCCGGACCGTGGCTTCGCTGGATGGGAGAAGGATTGTTGTGCACGGCGACGACGGGGAAAAATTCGGCGTGTGGCCGAAGACCTATCATAGCGTGTACGAAGAGGGCTGGCTGGAGTCGTTCTGCAGGATGGTCGAGCAGGAATCCTCGTGGGTGAAGCCGATCCACGCAGGAACGGTTGTGAATTTGTTTTCACCGGCCGGAAGGGTCTATCTGCCCTCTGCGGCCTACAGCGAAATGCTGAAGTGGGCCCTCGCGCCACGAGCGTATTCTGCCTTCGAGCGGTTTGAGCAGGCGTTGAAAGATCACGGCCTTTACGAAGAACATGCGATGTTTGTGCGCGGCGGCGACTGGCGGAATTTCCTCGCCAAGTACCCCGAGTCGAATCACATGCACAAGAAGATGCTGCGCATCGCATCGCGCATTCACGCGCTGCATCGGGGACAGGTGCCGCCGGAAATCCAGGACGCCCTCTGGGCGGGCCAGTGCAACGACCCCTACTGGCACGGGGTGTTCGGAGGACTCTATCTGCCGAACCTTCGGATGCCGGTGTATCGCAGTCTCCTCCGGGCTGAGGCGGGCCTCGATACCCTTCACCAGGCGCACAGTCCTCACGTGGAAGAGACGGATTTCGATGCCGACGGTTACGCGGAGGTCGTCGTGGAAACGCAGCGCATCGACATGTGTTTCACGCCGGCCTCCGGCGCGACGATGATTGAACTCTCGGTCAAGCCGGAAGCCGTGAATCTCCTCGACATTGTCAGCCGGAGGGAGGAAGGATATCATCGTCAGGTCATTGAAGCCGCGCAGGGCCGCCGCGGATCGGGGCCAGGTGTCACGGATCTGAAGGAAGCCGGACTCGACCAGTACCTTTCCTACGACTGGTACCGTCACGGCTCTCTCGTCGATCATTTCTTCGGGGAAGGGGCGACATTGCAGGACGTCCAGCGTTGCCGATACCCCGAGGTCGGCGATTTCGTCAATCAGCCGTATGCGGCGTCGCAACGCATGAACGGAAAGGAGATCGAGGTCGTTTTTGAACGGGAAGGCGCGATCTGGCGTTCGGCCACGCCGCACAAACTCTCGGTCAAGAAGACGATCCGGTACACCGACGGGAAGGATTCGTTTTCAGTGGACTATCTCGTCACCAACCGTGAGAGACGACCGATCGATCTCTGGTTCGGCGTTGAGTGGTGCATCGGCGAGATGGCAGGTGACGCGCCGGACAGGTTTTACGATATCGAAGGGCGGCCGCTGCAGGACAGAAGGCTGATGAGCCAGGGGGAGGAGCCGAATGTCAAAGGCTATAAACTTGTCGATCGCTGGCTCCGCCTGCAGACGACGTTCACCCTGGACCGTCCCGCGACACTGTGGCGCTTTCCGCTGGAGACCGTCTCTCTTTCCGAATCAGGGTTTGAGCGCGTGTTCCAGGCGGCAGTGGTCATTCCTCATTGGCGCTTTCGCCTTGAACCGGCCGATGAATCTTCCCCGGGCACTCACCAGTTCAACGTCCGGCTCAGTCAGGCGGTGACCGCTGCCTGATGGCACTCGGAACGACATCGCCGGGGAACGTTGCGTTGAGCATCGTCGTTCCAACGCTGAATGAAGAGAAACTCCTGGAGGGAATGCTCCGTCAATTCACCGGCGAGCGAAAGCAGCGCTTCCGTCTCGAGGTCATCGTGAGCGACGGAGGGAGCAGCGATGCGACGCTCACGATCGCACGCCGGTATGCGGACGAAGTTGTCGAGAATACGGGGGGCACACGGCAGACCATCGCCCTCGGCAGAAACCTGGGAGCAGAGCGGTCGAAGGGGGACACCCTCGTGTTTCTGAATGCCGACACTCTGATCGACGATCCGGACCTCTTTTTTGAGCGCCTGGTCGATGCCCTCGACGATCGCGCGACAATCGCGGCCACGTGCAGGGTCGAAGTCTTCCCGGAAGACCGCCGCTTCTCTGACGCCGTGTTTCACGGGTTTTTCAACTGGCTTTTTCGGATGATGAATGTTGTGGGGATGGCCATGGGACGCGGAGAATGTCACGTCGTCCGTCGCGCGGTATTTATGGCGGCGCATGGGTACGACCCCACGATTGCGGCGGGGGAGGACTATGATTTGTTTCGGCGACTCGGCCGGATGGGCCGGATTGTCTACTTTGACGATATGGTGGTCTATGAATCGCCGCGAAGATTCCGGCGGTATGGGTATCTCGGGGTCATGGGGTCGTGGTTTGTGAACTATCTTTGGGTCACGATTCTGCACCGGTCGGTTTCCTCGCATTGGAAACCGGTCCGATAAAGCCCAAATCCTTGCTTTTTTGATTGTCCAACCAATTCGTTACATTACCTTCTGAGAACCGTGGATACGGGACAAACACTCTTTAGGGAGATATTCATGCGAAAGCGTTTTTCGATCGGCACGCTGCTGGGCGTGATTGTGCTGAGTCTTGGGACAGGTGCCATGTTGAATCGTGTGCTCTCCGCAGACAGCATCTACGACCAGATCACGAAATTTCAGGATGTTCTGAGCATTACACAAAAGAATTATGTCGACAACGTCGACCCGCAAAAGCTGACCGAAGCTGCGATCAACGGGCTGCTCGGGCAACTGGATCCGCATTCGGTCTACATTACCGCAAGCCAGATGCAGCGGGTGACCGAAGAATTCCAGGGAAGCTTCGAAGGAATCGGGATCGAGTTCCAGGTTCTCAACGATACGCTGATGGTCGTCTCGCCGGTGGTTGGTGGACCGAGCGAGGCGCTGGGGATCCTCGGCGGAGACAAGATTGTCAAGATCGACGACTCCTCCTGTGTGGGGATTACGCAGGACGGCGTGCAAAAGAAGCTCCGTGGCCCGAAGGGGACGCATGTCAAGGTGACGATCGTTCGGGCAGGCATTGCACACCCTCTGGATTTTGACATTACGCGGGACAACATCCCGATCTATACTGTCGACGCCGCGTACATGGTCGATGACCAGACCGGCTATGTGAGCGTCTCGCGGTTCGCGGCCACGACGCACGATGAATTCGTCGAAGCGATGTCGAAGCTGAAGGCGGCAGGGATGAAGCGGATGATCCTTGATCTCCGGCAGAACGCCGGCGGATATCTGGAGCAGGCGTTCAAAATGGTGGACGAATTGATGCCCGGCGACAGGAAGATCGTCTACACGAAGGGGAGGCGGTCCGAATTTGACGAGGAATTCGTCTCCTCTGGAAACGGGCGGTACACTAGCGTTCCGCTCATCATCCTGGTGAACAATGCGTCCGCTTCGGCCAGCGAAATTGTCGCCGGGGCCGTCCAGGACTGGGACCGCGGTTTGATCGTGGGCGAAACGACATTCGGCAAGGGGCTGGTCCAGCGGCAATACATGCTGCGTGATGGGTCGGCATTCCGGTTGACCACCGCGAGGTATTACACGCCGAGTGGCCGCCTGATTCAGAGGCCCTACGATCATGATCGGGCGAATTACGCCAAGGAGGCGTTTGAACGGACGGAAGTCGAAGGAGAGAATATCACGCACACCGAAGAACGGGATTCGACGCGACCGAAATATAAGACCATGGGTGGGCGCGTGGTCTACGGCGGCGGAGGGATCACCCCCGATTATATCGTGAAGGCCGATCGGCTCAACGAATATACCGTTCAGCTGCGCAGTCACAATGTCTTCCCGCAATTTGCGAACCGTTTTCTGGAAGAGCACGGGAAGGATCTTCGCCAGGAGTATGGGAAGGACTGTGCACGGTTCGTCAAGGAGTTTGAAATCACCAAACCGATGCTCGATCAAATCGTCTCGATCGGCAACGAACAGAAGGTCGAGTTCCGGGACAGCTCCTACGAACAGGATCTTCATTTCATCAAAGCGTTCGCCAAAGCCTACATCGCGCGAAGCCTGTTCGGAAACGAAGGCAGTTCCCGGACAATCCTCAGGGAAGACAACCAGTTTGAGAAAGCGATGACGCTCTTTGGTGAGGCCGAGCGTATCAATGCGCATATGACGAGTCTCCACTAACGCGAAGAGCCCGTGCATCAACTCCAACGTTGTCTCATCGTCCTGTCGCTCAGCGTGTCGGTGTTCGCCGGCGCGATGCATGCACAGTCGACCGCGGAGGCCCATGTTCTCCAGGTCGGCGAGGATCTCGTGTACAATGTGCGGTACGGTCCGTTCGATCTGGGGTCGGTGCGGATCCTGACGCTCAAGCGCGAAGAGATCCCGCAACATCTGGTGTACTATGCCAAGGCCCTCATCAACTCGTATCCGAAGGTCCCGTTTGTCGACCTGCATGCGACCTATGAGAGCTCTATCGATACGATGATGTATTCGCATCAGTTTATTGGAAGACTGAAACAGGACGACTGGTGGAGTTTCTCCCGCTACACGTTCGACTACGACCGAAAGCGCGCGTTCCTGGAAAAAGGGGAACATGACACCATCGTCTCGAAGCGGGATACCATCGTGCTCGACCAGGTGTATGAGGACGGGCTGTCGTTGTTCTTCACGGCGCGTCAGGACCTGATGAGCGGACAGCTGAAGACCATCCCGACGCTGATCAACGAACAAAAGGTCACCACCCGGATTAATTTTTCGGGCAAGCGCGATCCGGTGGAAGTCGATGCCATCGACTACCCGGTTGATGCCGTGAAATTTGAAGGGACCGCCGATTTCGTCGGGATCTTCGGACTCACGGGTGATTTCGAAGGGTGGTTCAGCAACGACGAAGCCCGTGTTCCCATCATGGCGAAGATGAAAGTCATTCTCGGGAGCGTGACGATCGAGCTGATGCAATGGAAGCGGGAGGGGTGGGTTCCCCCGCGGGCGAAAGGTTAGTCGATGCCGCTCATCGCTCACCACGGCGTTCGCCCCGTCCTCGGTTCCTCCGTCTTCGTGGCCGATGGCGCCATGGTGATCGGCGACGTCCGGCTGGGGGAGGGGTCAAGCGTCTGGTTCAATGCCGTCCTGCGCGGGGATATCAACGGGATCATCGTCGGCGAGCGATCGAACGTCCAGGACGGGACGGTCATCCACGTCACCCACGATCTTGCCGTTGTCGTAGGCCGGGAGGTGACGATCGGGCACCTTGCCGTTGTGCACGGATGCATCGTTCAGGATCGTTGTCTGATCGGCATGCATGCGGTGATCCTGGACGGCGCCCGGATCGGCCCGGACTCGGTGGTTGCCGCAGGATCCGTTGTCAAAGAAAAATTTGTCGTTCCCCCGGGAGTCTTGGTTGCGGGGGTGCCTGCGCGCATCGTGCGCGAGCTGACCGACGAAGAGCGGTCGGCGCTCGTGCGTTCGGCCGATCACTATGTGGCATACGCGGGAAGCTTTTCCCCTGCGGTGGCGGGGGCGGGGGTTCCGCCCGCGGGGGCGGGCTGACGTTGCGCCGCTGATGTGCACTGAACAGAGGACCTTCGCATGTTGATTCGCTTCTGGGGGACGCGCGGTTCGGTTCCCACCCCCGGTCCGAGAACGGTCCGCTACGGCGGGAATACGCCGTGCGTCGAAGTCCGCCTGTCGCACGACAACCTCGTGATCTTCGACGCCGGCACCGGCATCCGGGACCTCGGCGACACGCTGATCTCCCGGGGGGAGTCCGTCAAGGCATTCATCGCGATCAGTCATCCGCACTGGGATCATATCCAGGGGTTTCCCTTCTTTAAACCCGCCTTCATTTCCGGGAACGAGTTCACGGTGATCGGGCCGCAGACCAAGCGCCTCACGCTTCGCACCGCCATTGCCTCGCAGATGAACAAAGTGTTCTTCCCGATCCAGTTGAGCGAGCTGAAGGCGAAGATCAAGTTTCTCCCGATTCGCGAACAGACGCTCCCGATTTTTGACGCGACGCTGTCTTCGCTGTATGTGAATCACCCCGCCTTCGCGGTGGGGTATCGCCTGAACGCGGGCAATCACTCCATTGTGTATATCAGCGACAACGAGCCGTTCGATCGCGAGGTTGCGCGCTCGTTGCGCAATGTGGAAAAGCACATCGTGGACCGCTATCTCGCGGAACGCGGCGATCCAAACCGTCGCGTGATCGATTTCGCCCGCGGCGCGGATATCCTGATTCACGACACGACCTATACGCCCGAAGAATACGTGAGCCATGTGGGATGGGGGCACTCGCACTACCTGTTTTCCCTGTCGCTCGCAGAACAGTCGGGCGTCAAGAAGCTTGTTCTCTTCCACCATGATCCGGGGCATGATGACGACAAAATCGACGAGATTGTCCTCAAGTGCCGCAACGAGATCCGGATGCGTCACCACGCTTTTGAGTGCGTTGCCGCGGCCGAAGGAATGGAGCTTGAATGGTAGACGGCGCTCTTTCTTGACAATCACTCCTGATGTGGGTATATTTTCGGCAGTTGATCGCACCATGAGATCGCGCAGCGAAAATCGAACCGCGGCAACGTCAACAGTGGTGGAGGTTTGCCTGCAGTTGTCTCACTGAGCAGCAGCCCCGGTCGCACGCAAGCCGGGGTTTTGTGTTTTCGGCGTCGGTGGTCGATCGTGAAATGTCCGAGGGTCACATGTCCTCAGTGTTCAAAGCATCGGATATCAGAAAACTCGAGAAGCTCTTCGGGGTTCCTGCGAAGCTGATGGGCGCGAACTACCGGTTTGAGCTTGCGATGCAGGACCCGGCACGGAAGACGGCGCTCGAGCTTTATCCCAACATGAGAATCGGTGCGGGCAAGGGAGACCTCGTGTCCGTCTATACCGTGAACGCGCACCTGCAACTGCATTACTGTTCCGGGTTCGTGATGAGCGATATCCTGGGGGAAGTGACGTTTGTCGGCGAGCATGATGGAAAGCTCTCAGGCCTCATCGTTGAGAAGCAGGGCGGCTGTTCGCTCTTTGCCAACGTGGATCGTTCGCTGGTCTCGGGAGACTTCACGCGGCTCGGCCCGGAGGTCATGCTCTCCGGTATCGCACTGTCCCTCACGGACGGCATTCTCGATCATCCGCGGCGGAACGAAAAGAAGAAGCGCCGCAAAGCAGGCGTACGGTCATGATCGCAGTGACCGTCCACAACGCCCATCGGACGCGGCGTGTGGCGAAGGAGCGGGTGCATGGCGTGGTGCGGGATGTCCTGCGCCGGGAGAAACGACGATCGGCCTCGGTCTCGATCGTCTTCACCGACGACCAGCTGTCGCGAAGGATCAACAGACGGTTTTTCCGGCATGACCGTCCGACGGATGTGATGAGTTTCCCCCTTGAAGAACGGGGACCCATCGAAGGAGAAGTGTACGTCAACCTTGACAAGGCGGCGCGCCAGGCGCGGACGTACCGGGTGACGCTGGCCAACGAGACAGCACGACTGGTGATCCACGGCACTCTCCACCTTCTGGGGTATGATGATCTTGGGAGGAAAGCCGCGAAACGGATGAAGGAGCGGGAAGACTTTTATGTCGGCCTCCTGGCCGCAAAAGACTATTCCGGACGATGAAAGAAAAGGTTGTCGAAATATTGATCTATCTGATGTCCGCGATTCAGGAGAACAAGCGGTTGAGCGACGTTGACCTCGACGATCTCCGTGATCAGGGATATACGCAGACGGAGATCAGCGCCGCGTTCAGCTGGCTCTACGATAACCTGCCTGCGAGTCCTCCGGGGATGCAAACCCCGTCCAAGCCGTCGCTGGAGTCGCGACGGTCCTTCCATGAAGCGGAAAAGGCTATGCTGTCAGCGGAGGGTCAGGGATATCTCATTCAGCTCGTCGAGCTCGGACTTCTCACGCAACACGACCTCGAGACAGTGATTGAGCGGGCGATGATGGCCGGGTATGAAAAGGTCTCGTTGCCAGAGTTGAGACAGATCGTTGCCACCGTGCTCTTTGCACGGGAACCTGGGAACGATCGCGCGGGACGGACAATGCTGAATAATGGGGATACGATTCACTGATGGCGAAACGGTTGAAGAAGAGCGCGAAACCCGTCACGACTGAACCAGGGGTGGAAGCCCCTGCAAAGACCCATCCGCCGCGGGCACGCAAAACGGCTCCGGATCCGGAAGGACGGTCGCTGGTGGTCGTCGAATCGCCTGCGAAGGCGAAAACGATAAGCAAATATCTCGGTGCGAATTTCGTGGTGGAGGCGTCGGTCGGACACATCAAGAATCTTCCGAAAAGCAAGATCGGCGTTGATGTGGAGAACGGATTCCTGCCCGAATATGAGACGATCAAAGGGAAGGACGACGTGATCGCCCGACTCCGTTCGCACGCCGCGCATGCCAGTTCGGTCTTCATCGCGACTGACCCTGACCGGGAAGGCGAGGCCATCGCCTGGCATATCGCGAAGGAAATCGATCACGCGAACGACCATGTGTACCGGGTCATGTTCCATGAAATCACCCAGCGCGGGATCTCCGACGCGATGGCCAATCCGACGACGATCGACCAGTCGCTCGTCGATTCGCAGCAAGCACGCCGCGTCATGGACCGGCTCGTCGGGTACAAGGTTTCCCCCTTTCTGTGGAAGACGGTCTATTACGGGCTGTCCGCCGGGCGGGTCCAATCGGTCGCTGTCCGATTGATCTGCGAGCGGGAAGCGGAAATCAACGCTTTCACCCCAAAGGAATACTGGTCCATCGTTGCGGAATTTGCGGCGGCGGGGAGCGATCCGTTTCTCGCCAAGTTGTTCAAGATCGGCGACCAGGACCCGGTCATCGACGACGGCAATGCGGCGCACGGCCATGTCGCGTCGATCCAGGCGGAACGATTTCAGATCGACGATGTCCAGCGCAAGCCCGTCCGGCGGAATCCGAACCCGCCGTTCATCACCAGCACATTGCAGCAGGAAGCCGCCCGGCGACTTCGTTTTCCCGCCAAGCGGACCATGATGCTCGCGCAGAAGTTGTACGAAGGCGTTGAGCTGGGATCGGAAGGTCGTGTTGGTTTGATCACCTATATGCGCACCGACTCGACGCGCCTGAGCGACGATGCCGTGCGGGAGGTCCGCGAGTACATCCAGACGCAGTACGGGAAAGAGTTCCTCCCGGAAGAAGCGCGCCAGTTCAAGAAGGGAAAAAGCTCGCAGGACGCGCACGAAGCGATTCGTCCAACCTCCTCGAAGTATTCCCCGAAGGCGGTGCGGCAGTACCTGGACAAGGAAATGTACGACCTCTATGAGCTGATCTGGAACCGGTTTGTGGCCTGCCAGATGAGCGCGGCGGTCTTCGAGCAGATTACCGTCGACGTCCGGGGAGGACAATACCTGTTCCGGGCGACGGATTCCGTTCCCCAGTTCCGCGGATTCCTGCAGGTCTATGACGACCTCGTGGATGAAACGGATCGGCCCGAGAGCGATGAGGATCCCGTGTCGCGCGTCCCGGCGAATGTTGCCCCCGGCGCAGAGGCAACGGTCCGCGACGTGCAGCCGCACCAGCATTTCACAAAGCCGCCGGCACGGTTCACGGAAAGCACGCTGGTGAAGGAACTTGAATCCCTGGGCATCGGCCGGCCGAGTACCTATGCGCTGATCGTGGATACGATTCAGGCACGGAAATATGTCGTCCAGAAGGATCGGCGGCTCTATCCGACGGATCTCGGAAAAGCCATCAACAAGATTCTTGTCGAAAACTTTCCGAAGCTTTTCAATGTCGCGTTTACCGCGCAGATGGAAGAGGAACTTGACACCATCGCGTCGGGGAAGCAGACGTACCTTCAGGTGATGGATGACTTCTATCGTCCGTTCATCACGTCGTTCGAAGGGGTGAGCAAACAGAGTGCCGCCATCAAGCGATCGCTCCAGGAAGCAACGGACGAAAAATGCGAGCTCTGTGGCAAGCCGATGATCATCAAGTGGGGAAGGAACGGCAGGTTTATGGCCTGCAGCGGCTACCCCGACTGCAAAAACACGAAGCCGCTGCCCGAAGAACAGGAGCAGTTCCGGCTCGCGTCGGGGATCAAGTGCGACGTGTGCGGCGGTGACATGGTCGTCAAGGGCGGACGGTTCGGCGCGTTTCTCGGATGCTCCAACTATCCTACATGCACGAATACCCGGCCGATCGGCATCGGGGTGAAGTGCCCGAAATGCAAGCAGGGCGACATCATCGAACGCAAGACGAAGAGAAAACGCGTTTTCTACGGTTGTTCGCGCTATCCAGATTGCGATTTCGCATCCTGGGACAAGCCCGTGGACCGGGCATGCGACACGTGCGGAAACCCCTATCTTGTCCAGAAATACACCCAGACCAGGGGAGAATACCTTACGTGCCCGTCATGCAAAGCGGAAATTGCGAAAGAGGAAAAGCAGGCGGCCAACGGATGATGATGACACGATAATCCCTCGTGATGATGCATGCACCAACAGGTGGCGGCATTTCTGCGGTATCTTGAACAGGATCGGAATTATTCGCGGCATACGGTGATCGCCTACCGGAAAGATCTGATCGCATTTGATGCGTGTATGGCAGATCTTCAGGGATTGCCGGCATGGAATGCTTCGGCCGTGGGCCGTGAGGACTTCCGATCGTTCCTGGGCACGCTTGTGGAGCGCGGCTATTCCCGCAAGACGATCGCGCGGTACCTCGCGAGCGTCCGCTCGTTCTATGCGTATCTCCGTCGGACCCGTCAGATTTCCGCCAATCCCGCCGCAACGTTTCCTTCCCCCAAACTCGAAAAGCGTCTACCGCAGTTCTTCGACGAACCGACGATGGTTCGTGTCCTGAATGCGATCGATCGCGCGACGCCTGACGGAAAGCGCGCGGCCGCGGTCATCGAGCTCTTTTATAGTACGGGGATGCGGTTGAGCGAACTGACCGGTCTCCGGCTTGCCGATGTCGATTTCGGCGGCCGGACGCTCAAAGTCTCCGGGAAGGGGCGCAAGGAACGGATTATCCCATTCGGGGAGCACGCCGCGCAAGCGATGACGGCCTATCTGACGGTCCGCCCTCCGCTCAGCACCGCCGACCCGGGGACGGTCTTCCTTTCTCCGCGCGGGAAAGTCATGAGTTCCAAAGCAGTCCACCGCATCGTCTCGGCAGCCATCGGACGCGTGAGCGACGCGGCAAAACGAAGTCCCCACACCCTCCGGCACACGACCGCGACACACCTACTCAATCGCGGCGCGGACCTCCAGGCAGTCCGCGAATTGCTGGGCCACGCAAATCTCTCGACAACCCAGGTCTATACCCACGTCAGCGTGGACCGGCTCCGTCAACTCTATGCCCGCGCACACCCGCGGGCACAAGTCGAACCAGGCACCGCAACAAAGGAGACCAGGTATGCAGATCAAGATGACGGCACGCAGGTTCCGCGCACGGGAAGAACTCCGGCAACACACCGTCGACGCGGTAAGCAAACTTGATCGCTTCTACGACGGCATCGTTTCGGCCGATGTCATCTTCAGTTACGAGCGGGCGGCCAATAGCGTCAAATCCGCCGAGGTCAACCTGCATGTCTATGGCGGCGTGCTGACAGCCAAAGAGTCCACGGATGACTACATCAAGTCCGTTGACGCGGCAGTGGAGAAATTGACGATGCAGCTTACGAAGTACAAGTCCAAATTGCGCCTCAAGGATAAAACTCGGGTGCGGGCAATCAAGGAGGAACAGGAATAATCCGTCAGGGGCATCGGGAGATGCCCCCCTTCCATCGATGGCCAGGACGTCTATTATGAAAATCGACAAGACGCGGGAAACCCGGAAGAAGAGCATCACGGTCGGGTTTCTCTATGAGACCACACATACCCGGTTCAAGCTTCAGCCGATGAACGGCGAGAACGGGTTCGAAAATCAGATTCGCGACAAGAATCTGAACCGGCCGGGGCTGGCGCTCGCCGGGTATCTGGGCCTTTTCACGTTCGACCGCGTCCAGCTGATCGGGAACACCGAAGTGCACTATTTGCAGTCGCTCCCGCCCGATGAGCGTCGCAAGGCGTTCGATCGGATCACCAGCTACAAATTGCCATGCATCATTCTGACGAACGACAACCATTTCGATGAGGGTCTGCTCGCGTCGGCTTCGGCAAAAAACATTCCGATCTTCGGGACGCCGTTCGAAACGACGAAGATTTCTTATTTCCTCGCCGACTTTCTCGACGATCAGTTTTCGCCACAGGTGGTCCTGCATGGATCTTTGGTGGATGTCTACGGCGTCGGCGTCCTGTTGACAGGGCGGTCGGGGATCGGGAAGAGCGAGATCGCCCTCGACCTGGTGGAGCGGGGACACAGGCTGGTGGCGGACGATGTCGTCATGGTCACCCGAAAAGGGGAAGGAATCCTGCTCGGCGCAGGAACCGACCTTGTCAAACATTTCATGGAGATCCGTGGGTTGGGTCTTCTCGATGTCCGGAGCCTGTTCGGAATTCGCGCCATCCGCTACCAGAAACGCGTCGAAGTGGTGATCGAGCTCGAGGATTGGAAGGTAAGTGAAGAATATACAAGGACGGGCCTCGACGACCAGAAGGTGTCCGTCCTGGATGTCGAGCTCCCCATGGTGAAACTGCCCATTTTCCCGGGAAAAAACGTTACTGTCATATCCGAAGTCATCGCTCTCAACTACCTGCTCAAGCACTACGGCTACGATGCCGCGAAGGAGTTTTCAAAGCGGTTGGAGGGCATGATCGACCGAAAGAAGAAGGGAACAAGGGCGATAAACTACTTCGAACATGATTTCGAGTGATCGGAAACACAGGATGTACGGCTTTTTCAGCCAGTGGCACGACATTGTGCATGTGGAAGAAACTTCCATTTTTTGCTTGACATCAACCGTCCTTTTTTTTACTTTTTCCGAGCCTGCCACGCAGAATTGCGACTGAGATGTCCCTCCTACGGATGTGGCACGAGATCTGTCGTTTTCAGTTCCAATAACCCGACTGTAACTTCCGTGTTCGGCAAAATTGTCAAAAACATACGCGGTCATATGCGCCTAAGCCGGGGCAGGCAGAGTCAGAAAATATTCCGATTCTCCACAGGTTCGCTCGACCTGCGCGAGTTAAAGTTCTTCCGAACGAAACTCGTCAGCTCGGGAATGATCCTTGGCGTCATCGTGATCGGCGTAATCCTTGTCGCGAATTATTTCTTCAGCGACATCCTGGGAATCGGATACAACCGGATGAGCGTCATGGCGACGGAGAACCGTTTGCTCAAAGAACAGGTTCAGTCGCTCACATCGAGAATCTCCGGAGTCCAGAAAACGATTGACAAATTGTCAGACCGCGGCAACGAACTGCGGCTGATGGTGGATCTCTCAAAGTTGGATGACGACACGAAACAGGCGGCCATCGGTGGATCCGTTGCGCCGCAGGCGAATGCCTTCCTGACCGGAGAGGCCGCGCAGATTATTTCCACCTCGCAAACGTTGATCGATCGGCTCAGCAGAGAGATCCGGTTGCAGCAGACGAGCTATGAAGAGATTTCAAAACGGCTCGAGTACAACAAGGACTTTTTCGCCCACATCCCCGCCATCAAACCGATGGCGGGATATTATTCGATCAATGGCTTCGGGATGCGCATGCATCCCGTGTTGCATGTGTACAGAATGCACGACGGGATCGACATCGTCAACGACGTCGGGACCAACGTGTACGCCGCCGGGGATGGCATCGTCCATTTCGCGGGGCGAACCGCAGGCGGGTATGGGACGGTCATCGAAGTTCAGCATGGCTACGGCTATTCGACGCTCTATGCCCACCTGGAAGCTGCACTGGTCCGTGCAGGTCAACGTGTACAACGAGGGGAACTTATCGGAAAATGCGGACGTTCGGGTTTAGTAAGTGGTCCTCATCTCCATTACGAAGTTCGAAAGAACGGTCGGAAGTTGAATCCGGTAGACTTCTTCTTTGATGATGTGGAGGCCGCGCGTTACCGTGCTGCGCTTGCTGCGGCACAGGACCAACATCATGGCTGATTGAAATTTGATCAGAAGAGGCTCACTGTGATTTGGACAATGGAACTCGCCTCCTACCTCGATGACGCCCCTTGGCCCGCAACGAAGGAGGAACTTATCGACTATGCGATCCGCACCGGCGCCCCGCGGGAGGTCGTCGACAATCTCCAGGAACTTGAGGACAGCGAAGAACCCTACGAGAGCATGGACGAGATCTGGCCCGATTATCCCACGGATGAGGATTTTTTCTTTGATGAGGACAACGAATACTGACACCCGTCCAGGTTGCTTTTGTTAGTCGAATATGGTAGTATACAAACCCGGCCTTCAGGCTGGGTTTTTTATTCGTCTCCGGTCATCCGAATCCGCCCGTGTCTTCACGTCTCCCGTTTTTCCTAATCTTCCTCGCCATCGCGTGTGCCCCGGCGGTCTTCGCCGGGAAAGCACCGCAGGACGCCAGCGGCAATCCCGAGATCCGCGACATTGCGTTCGAAGGCAACTCCACCTTTTCAACCCCGGAACTGCGCTCCCAGATTCAATCCCGGGAGACCCCGGGATTCCTGAATAAATTTCTTTTCAATACGATCAGCGAGAAGCTCGGGCGCAAAAACGAGTACCTGAACTACATCACGCTGACCGCCGATTTGGATCGCCTGCGCAAGTACTACCGGAACCGGGGGTTCGAGGATGTGAAGGTCGATACGGGCCTGGTGTACTCCGACGACGGTGCAAAAGTCGATGTCACCTTCAAAATCCAAGAGGGCTACCGATCGATCATCGACAGCCTCGTGTATCGCGGGATTCCCTCGGGACCCGAGACGGTCTGGGGGGATATCCGGTCCAGTCCCGCCATCAGCCAGGGGGACTACTACAGCTCGATCCTCCTGGAGGAGGAGGTCAGGCGAGTCCTGAAGATCTTTGCTGACAACGGCTTCCCCCGGGCGGCGTTCGTCCGGGACAGCTCCAAGGCCGATCACTTCGCCAGCGATGGCAATTTCAATGTCACCCTGACGTTCCGCGCGGGACGGCGGTATCGTTTCGGGCCGATCACCGTGGAGCAAGATGTGGATACGTTGCGCGGCGTGATGCACCGGGATGACATCACCGACGACATTGTGTTGGAGCATCTGGATTACAAACCGAACGACTTCTACAGTGAAGAGGTGAGGGAGAAGAGTGAACGCAACCTTAATCGACTGGGGATCTTTGATCTCCGAAAGATCGACGTGGACATCCCGGCCCTGTCCGACACCGCGATCATGGTCCCGAGCCACATTCTCATTCGTCCGAAAGACAAGCATGAGCTCGCCCCGGAGCTCATCGCCAGCAACGACAACGATGCCTTCAACATCGGCGCCGGTGTCGGATATACCAACCGCAATTTCTGGGGAGGCGCGCGCATTCTCAGCACCCGCGTCCGATTCAGGACACAGACGATTGCGGCCTTTCCGGACTATTTCAAAATCAACAATGATGCGGTGTCCAATCTCGATCTGACCGTCGAACTCCTCCAACCGTATATTTTCAGCAACGCGGTGAAGGGGACATTTTCCGCTTCCTACATTATTGACAAGCAGCTCCCCTATAAGTTGAATATCGGCCGGACCAAGTTCGGGATTAGCGACCGGTTCGCAGAATATACGACCGGGCAGTTCGATTGGGTCCTCGAGGCGATTGATCCGCGGATCCGCCCTGTTGATTCGACCAAGATCGATCCCGTTTCTCTTCGACAACTGGCCCTGCTTTCGCCGAGGCAGTTCAACTCCGTTTTCTCCTTTACGATCCAGCGCGACATGACCAACGACATCTTTTCCCCTTCGGAAGGGTTCGTGCACTCCATGACCTTGCAGGAATCCGGGGTGTTGCCGTTGCTGCTGCACCATGCAATCCCGAATCTCCCCTACACGCAGTTCTACAGCGCAAGTGCACTCGGCCGCTGGTATTTCGACGTGGGTTCGACGAAACGCTATTCCATCCTTGCCATCAAACTCAGGGCGGGGTTGGAAGAGAAGTACGGGGCGTCGCGGGGGGATTCAACCAGGACAATCCCGCAGACGTATTTGTTCTTTGCCGGAGGGTCCGGGAGCGTCCGCGGCTGGAATTCGCGAAGCCTCATCTCGGCGGGCGATCCTCAACTGGGCGGCAATCTGTTGATTGATGGGAGCCTTGAACTCCGCACAAATCCGCTTCAGGCCCTGCATGACGGGTTCTGGGACAAAATGTGGATTGTGCAGTTCTTTGATTTCGGAAATCTCTGGCCGAAGGTTGGGGACTTCCGGGTCCGTGACGTGGCACTTGCGGCAGGGATCGGATTCCGCTATGATACGTTCTTCGGGCCCTTCCGTATCGACTGGGGATTCCGTGTCTATGACCCCGCCGAGCCGAACGGACGATACTGGATCACCCAGCGACGGCTCCTCGGGCAGACGTTCAAAGAGGGGGTGTTTCATTTCGGTATAGGACACGCGTTCTAGGCTCTCTGAGTACTCCGAATATCGAAGCAATCCGGGAATGCCTGGAGTAGGGAGTACTACTTACTGTCAACTTTCGGCCGGTAAACGATACTACAGGACTTGCGCACAATGCCTTGGAGTGACATCATAGGCCAACTTCGCGTCAAGGATTACTTCCTTCACGTAATCCGCTCGCAGCGGCTGGCGCACGCCTATCTGTTTGTCGGCCCGGAGGGATCGGGGAAGGATGCGACAGCGCTCGAGCTGGCGAAGGTCATCCACTGCGAACGCGGCGGGGAGGATGCCTGCGGGACCTGTACCTCGTGTCTTCATGTGCAATCGATGAGCCACCCGGACGTGCAGTTCGTCACGGCTCTCCCGAGAGGGAAGGATGAAGGCAATGACGACGGACCGTTGGACAAGGTCGCCCCCTCCGACGTACATCTCATTCAGGAAGAGCTGCAGGCAAAGGGCGCCGATCCCTATCATCAGATCGTTCTTCCGAGAGCAAACGTGATCAAGGTCAGCAGCATCCGCGAAGTCCGGCGGGAATCGTCCATGACGACTTCGGACCGGCGAACGCGCGTGACGATCATCTCGCAGGCCGAGCGGATGAACGATGAAGCGTCCAATACGCTCCTCAAAACCCTCGAGGAACCGTCAGGCGAAACCCTGCTCATCCTCACGACGGCGAGGCGCGAGCAGATCCTTCCGACCATTCAGTCGCGCTGCCAGGTGATACGATTCGAAGCGCTGACCGAGGAGGAGATTCGAACGGCGCTGATGGAACGGCGGGGTGTCCCTGCCGGGCAGGCGGAGGTGACCGCTCGATTGGCAGGCGGGGGCTTCACCAGGGCCGTCGGTCTATTGACCGAAGACCTGTTGCAGGCGAGACGCGACGTCGTGCAGTTTGTGCGGCTTGCCCTGAGCGGCAGCCTGATCGGGGTATTCGACGATATCGACCGGCTGGTGGAGCTGAAGGAAAAGGAACTCTACCGGAGATTTCTTCTCCTGCTGTTGATGTGGTGTCGCGACGCCATGGTCCTCATGTCGGGGGGAACCGTCATCAATCAGGACCAGGCCGAAGATCTTGCGAAGTTCATTGCGAAATTTCCGGAGGCCGACCTGCCGCGGGTGCTCGGCGGCATCGAGCGCGCCCTCTCGCTGCTGGACAGGAACATCCATCCCAAGCTTCTTCTTATCAATCTGGTCCTGCTCTTGAGGTCGGCGATTCCGACGGCACCGCTCGGGCATCCCGGGAGCCTTGTTTCCATGGAGGCGTCATGACCGAACCGAAACGCATACTTGTCACCGCGGCCCTTCCCTATGCCAACGGGCCGATCCATCTCGGCCATCTTTCGGGCGCATATCTCCCGGCGGATCTCTACGTCCGTTACCAGCGCCTTCGCGGCAGGGAGATCGTTTTCATGTGCGGTTCCGATGAGCACGGCGTCCCCATCACCATCACGGCGGACAAGCAGGGGACGACCCCGCAGGCGGTCGTCGACCGGTATCACGCCATGAACAAGGAAGCCTTCCGCCGCTTCGGAATGAGCTTCGACAACTACTCGAGGACGTCCCTGCCCCTTCACCACCGCACCGCCCAGGAGTTCTTTCTGGAATTTCACAAGCGGGGCATCCTTCGCGAGAAGCAGGAGAAGCAGTTTTATGACAACGAAGCGGGGATGTTCCTTCCGGATCGCTATGTTGAGGGGACCTGTCCCGTTTGTTCGAACCCGGATGCGCGCGGCGACCAATGCGAAAAATGCGGGACGTTCCTGAACCCGATGGAACTCATCAACCCGCGCAGCAAGATCACCGGCAAAACCCCCGTCGTCAAGGAAACATCGCACTGGTACTTTCCTCTCGGCGCTTATCAACAACGACTTGAGGACTACATTCAGGATGCCGGCACGAAGGAGGAGTGGAAGGAGAACGTGCTCCAGTACTGCCGCGGATGGTTCAAAGACGGATTGCAGGATCGCGCCGTCACGCGCGACCTTGACTGGGGGGTTCGGGTTCCATTGAAGGGGTACGAGCGGAAGGTCATCTATGTCTGGTTTGACGCCGTGCTGGGCTATATTTCCTCGACGCGCGAATGGGCCGAGCAACACGGTGACCCGGATGCCTGGAAGCGGTTCTGGATTGATCCTGAGACAAAGTATGTTGCATTCATCGGCAAAGACAATGTGGTGTTTCATTGTATCGTGTTCCCGGCGATGCTCATGGCGTGGAACGACGGCGGCAGGGAGCAATACGTTCTCCCCGCAAACGTCCCGGCGAACGAGTTTCTTAATTTCGAAGGGCAGAAGTTCTCGAAGAGCAGGGGGTGGGGGATCGACGTCCAGGATTTTCTCGACCGGTATCCCGCCGATACCCTTCGGTACTACCTCGCGGTTTCCCTGCCGGAGTCGCGCGATTCCGACTTTTTCTGGAAGGAATTCCAGGCGAAGACGAACAGCGAGCTGGCCGATATCCTGGGCAACTTCATCAACCGTGCGCTTGCGTTCGCAGTGCGGAATTTCGACGGCGTCGTTCCTGAACGGGGGGCGGACGGCGCGCTCGAACAGACGTTGCTGGCCGTCCTGGAACGGACTCCCGCGACTGTTGCGGAACGATTCGAGCGCTACCATTTCCGCGATGGCGTAAATGAAATGATGAACCTCGCCCGTGCGGCGAACAAATATTTCAACGACAGTGAGCCGTGGAAATCCGCCAAGACAGACCGCGCGCGGTGTGCCACGACGATCAATCTCAGTGTCCAGGTGGCACGTGCGCTTGCCATCGTCGCCTCCCCGGTGATCCCGGAATCCTCGAGGGCCATCTGGACCATGCTCAACCTCGAGGGAAGCCCGGAAGAGCAACCGTGGGAGAGCGGCGGGGAACGTCCCATTCCCGCCGGCCATCGACTGGGAATTCCCCGGATCCTGTTCACAAAAATTGAAGATGCAACAATCGCAAAGGAGCTGTCCATGCTGGGTCAACCTGACGACGGAAAAACGCCGCCGGCGCAATCAACGGATTCTGTGACGCCGCTGGCAACCATCGACGACTTCAAGAAGCTCGACCTCCGCGTGGCAAGGATTCTCACGGCTGAGCCCGTCCCGAAGTCGAAGAAGCTGCTGAAACTCGAAGTGGAAATCGGGACGGAACGAAGGACCATCGTGGCGGGGATCGCCCAACATTATCAGCCGGAGACGCTCCCCGGGCTGTCGGTGGTGGTCGTGTACAACCTTCAGCCCGCAACCCTGATGGGACAGGAGTCACGCGGGATGGTCCTTGCGGCGTCGGACGAAAGCGGCAAATTGCTCCTCGTCAGTCCGAAAGGCGATATCGACAGCGGGAGCAAGGTGCGATGAGGGTGGGTCCAGTGTTTGATCGGGACAGGAGGAAGAATATTCCTGTGAAGGAGTGGGGACGGTCGAATGTTCATTGATTCTCATTGCCATCTGACGGCGAAGGAATTCGACGCGGACAGAGATCTCGTGATCCGGAAGGCGCTCGATGCCGGCGTTCAGGCGATCGTTTGTCCGGGGACAACGATCGAGGATTCCCGTCGGGCGGTCGAGCTTGCGTCGCGATACGAATCCGTGTATGCTTGCGTGGGTGTGCATCCACATGAGGCATCGAAGGCGGACGATCGCATGCTGCGGGATCTTCAGGATCTCTCGCTTTCCCCGAAGGTCGTCGCAATAGGGGAAATCGGGCTTGACTTTCATTACGACTACTCGCCTCGGGACGTGCAGGAGAAGATCTTCCGCGAGCAATTGATCCTTGCCCGCGAACGAAACCTCCCCGTCGTCATCCACACACGCGAATCGATGGACCAGACGCTCTCCATCGTCGAAGAGGTGATCGAAGCAGACAGACCATGGCGTGAGGATCAGACCTCCGTCTCGCGGTACCCGCAACCCAAAGGGGTTTTCCACTGTTATCCGGGCGATCTCCAGACCGCCTGGCGTCTTCTCACGCTGGGCTTTTCGATATCGTTCCCGGGGATTGTGACCTTCAAGAACAGCGGCCATGCGAAAGAAGTGGCGTCCGCCATCCCCATCGAGCACATCCTTCTCGAGACCGACAGTCCGTACCTCGCTCCCGTTCCCTTGCGCGGCTCCAGAAATGAACCGGCTAACATCCCGCTCATCGCCCGTGCGATCGCCGAGCTTCAAGGCCTTTCCGTTGCGGATGTCGGGCGGGCGACGAACTATGCGGCCCTGAAACTCTTCGGCATCGGTTCGCTCGGCGAACCCCGCTTCACCTATGCTCTGCGCGATGCGCTCTATGTGAACCTGACGATCCGCTGCAATGCCGATTGCATTTTCTGCGATCGTTCCGGCGAGGCCATCGTGAAGGGAATCAATTTGAAAATTGACAAGGAGCCGACGCCGGAAGAGGTTATTGCCGAAATCGAGGATCCGACGCGATATAAGGAGATTGTCTTCTGCGGATACGGCGAGCCGACGATCCGGTTGGAAGAGATGAAGACCATTGCGCGCTGGGTCAAAGACCGCGGGGGCAAGACCCGGCTTAACACGAACGGTCACGGCAACGTTATTAACAAACGGGACATCCTTCCGGAATTGGTCGGATTGATCGACGCGATTTCGATCAGTCTGAATGCGACCGATCCTGAAGAGTACGGCAGGATTATGCGCCTCAATGGCGCGACGTTCTTCGCCGCAATGCTGGACTTTGCCCGTGAATCGGTGAAACGATTCCCGCGAGTCGTCCTGACGATCGTGGATTTGCCGGAAGTGGAGAAGCCCCGGGCAATGACCATCGCCCGTGAAATCGGCGCAGAGTTTTCTGTTCGCCCCTATTTCTGAGCCCCCGCATACTCTCGGAGAAAGCCCGATGAAGAGATCTGCTTGCCTCCCTCTGATCTTCCTCCTGTTTCTTCACCCCGGACACTTCACGTTCGCGGCAACGGGTTCCTTCAGGATTGCCGGTTCAACGTTCCTTCTCGATGGCAAGCCGTTCATCATTCACTCGGGAGAGATCCATTATATCCGCGTACCGCACGAGTACTGGCGTGAACGGCTTCACACCGTGCACGCGATGGGTCTCAACACCGTTTGCACTTACATCTTCTGGAATGCGCACGAACCGGAACCGGGTCAATGGGATTTTGCGGGGGATAAGAACGTTGCAGAGTTTGTTCGGACTGCCCAGCGGGAGGGGCTGAATGTGCTGATCCGGCCCGGACCCTATGTGTGTTCCGAGTGGGATTTCGGCGGACTTCCCGCGTGGCTTCTGAAGGACCCCGATATCCGTGTCCGGTGCATGGACCCGCAGTATATGAAGGCGGTCAAGCGCTACATCAACCGTTTGGCGAAAGAACTCGTTCCGCTCCAGATCGATCGCGGCGGGCCGATTATTATGGTCCAGGTCGAGAACGAGTATGGGAGTTACGGAAATGACACGGCCTACACGCGGACGATCGCTCGGTATCTGAGGGAGGCGGGATTCACCGTTCCGTTCTACACATCGGACGGTCCCGCGAAGAGCCTTCTCGAGGCAGGAACGATTCCCGGCATTGTTCCCGTGGTGAACTTTGGCGGCGGCGCGAAAGGCGCGTTCCGGGAGCTTGAGGCGTTCCGGACTGCCATCCCGGAAATGTGCGGCGAATACTGGTGCGGTTGGTTCACCCACTGGGGCGATTCTCTGTGGGGGACCGCGGACACGAAGAATCAACTCGAAGAGATTGCGTGGATGGTGAATTCCGGCAAATCGTTCAACCTGTATATGGCGCACGGGGGGACGAACTTCGGCTGGATGGCGGGAGCCAACTATACAAAAGCATTCGAACCCGACGTTACGAGCTACGACTACGATGCGCCCATCGATGAAACGGGAAGGCCGCGGGCAAAGTACTTTGCCATTCGCCGGGTCCTTGCGGAGGACACCGTCGGTATGTCGCCCTCACCGCCCCGGCCGTTGATCGGTGTCGGTCCTGTGCAATTGCAGCAGTCCGCGTTGCTGCTTGAAAACCTTCCCCGCGCAGTCCGTACTGCCCAGATCTACAGCATGGAGCATTTCGGGCAATCGTATGGATACATCCTTTATCGAACGACTCTTATCGGCCCCCGGTCCGGCACGCTCACGATCACGGAACCGCACGACCTCGCACTCGTCATGCTTGACGGAACCATCATCGGAACGGTCGATCGGACCAAGGGGCACACGTCCATAGAGATTCCGCAAGCGGATCGGAAATCTTCCCGGCTCGATATCCTGGTGTGTGCGCTCGGAAGGGTGAACTTTGGCGCGCACCTGCTCGACAGAAAAGGGATTACGGAACGCGTGACACTGAATGGCATTACCCTGATGAACTGGAACGTCTACACGCTGCCATTCGAAGGATCGTACCGTGGCGCCATCCGGTACCATACGGTCGACACTCTTCCCCTGCCGGCATTTTATCGGGGAATGTTTTCCCTTACGAAGACGGGGGACACCTTTCTTGACATGTCCTCCTGGGGCGAAGGTGTGGTCTGGGTGAACGGGAAAAACATCGGCAGGTTCTGGAATGCAGGCCCGCAGCACAAGTTGTACGTGCCCGGCGTGTGGCTCCGCGAAGGCACTAACGAGGTCGTGGTGTTTGACATGATGGGCGGGCGTCACGATTCCCTCCAGGGAGTACGGGCGCCGGACTATCCGTAAGCGAAGCGGGGAAAAGGTCAGCTAGAACTTCAGCGCATTGTCGAGATCTTCGATAAGATCCGCTTCGTCTTCGATTCCCACAGACAGTCGGATCACCCTCGCATTGATTCCGGCCGCCTCCCGCCGGGAAGGTTGCATTGACCCGTGGCTCATCGTCACCGGATGCTCGACGAGCGATTCGACGCCTCCCAGCGATTCCGCGAGCGTGAAGACCCTCATGGTTCGGAGGACATGGTTCACCTCACGTTCGCTCCCATCGACCTCAAAGGACACCATACCACCAAATCCTCTCTGTTGACGTTTCGCGAGCTCGTGTCCGGGGTGGCTTGCCAGTCCGGGATAGTAGACCTTTGAGACGTTCTTATGTCGTGCAAGGTATTCCGCGACCGTGGCGGCGTTGTGTTCGTGCGCTTTCATTCGCGGGACGAGCGTCTTTATGCCGCGGAGGACAAGCCAGCAGTCGAAGGGGGAAGCGCCCTGGCCGAGGGCATTCGAGAGGAACCGGAGTTTCTCGGAATGGGGTTGAGATCGAACGACGACCGCACCGCCGACGACATCGCTATGGCCGTTCAGGTATTTTGTCGTTGAATGGACGATAACATCGACACCGAATTCAAACGGTCGCTGGAAATAGGGGGAGAGGAACGTGTTGTCGACGAACGCCAGAGCACCGTTCTCGTGGGCGAGGTTGGTGAGTGCTGCGATGTCGATGATCCTGAGAAGCGGGTTGCTCGGGGTTTCGATCCAGAGGGCGCGTGTTGTGGGGCGCATCGCCTTCCGGACGTTCGCGAGATCCGCCATGTCGACCCATTCGATCGCGATCCCGAATGTCTCCTGGTAGGCGCGAAAGAGACGTTCGGTCCCGCCGTAGCAGTCATGAGTGCAGAGGATATGATCGCCCGATTTCAAGAAATGGAGTGCGGTGGTGACTGCGGCCATTCCTGTCGCGACGGCTGCCGCCGTGGTTCCTCCTTCGAGCGCCGCAATGTTTTCTTCGAGCGCCGCCCTGGTGGGATTGGCTGTCCGGGTATAGTCGTAGCCGGAGGTCTTCCCAGGTTCCAGAAAGCGAAAAGTGGACGTCTGGTACAGGGGGGTGGTAACGCTGTTGAAAGCCGAATCCTTGTCGACTCCGGCGTGGATGGTGAGGGTGGAAAAGCGCATGCAGATCCTCCATTGTTGTAAAAAAACGCCCCTTCTGATGATCAGAAGAGGCATTGGAAGATATCTGCATCTTCTACTCATCTTTCCCCGCATGGGGCAGGAGTTAGCACCTGGGTTCGTGCTTGTCGCACAGAACCGGTTGCTACGGCGTCCTCGGGCCTGTTCCCTCGGCCGTTCTTGATAAGAATGCGATTGGGGTGCATCGCTCGAAATATGATACGAATTCGATCGACTTCAGTCAAGCAGGTTCATTCTTGACATATCTCATAATTTTCATTACTATAGGGCAACCTCATTCAAGGGGGGAAACCCTGTCCTTCCGTGGGCTGATGCGCGTGGGTGATAAGGTCAGGCGTAGTCGCGTTTCGAAGTAACAAAATCAATAACATCTCACGTTCCCGAAGGGAAATTGCAATGAAACAATTGCTTGCAATCCTTGCGATGTTGCTTTGTGTTTCGCTGTTGGTGGCAACCCCGATGTATGCCCAGTCTAATGCCTACAACAAAGGCGACAAAGTGGTCTCTTTGGGCGTCGGTTTTGGTCTCGCCGGCGTGTACGGCACAGGCGGCGTACCGATCAGCCTTGGCTTCGACTACGGCCTCGACGTACCGAAGATCTCCATCGGCGGCATCGCAGCATATGCCAGCTCGACCGACGACTTCGGATATGGCTACAGCTGGAAGTACACGTACATCCTCATCGGCGCGCGTGGCGCGTATCATTTCCTTGAGGACAACAAGAACATCGATGCGTACGGCGGCATCGTCCTTGGCTACAACATCGTTTCCGCATCGTGGAACGGCAGTCAGTCCCAGCCGTATTTCACCAGCGCATCGGCGAGCTACATGGTGTTCGGTGCGTTCCTCGGCGGACGGTACTATTTCTCGCCAAAGTTCGGTGCATTTGCTGAAGTTGGCTACGGCGCAGGCTATTTTACCGCCGGCCTTTCCTACAAGCTGTAAGTTGCAGGTTCCCTTCATCGCAGCAAGGACAAAAGGAAGCCTTCGGGCTTCCTTTTGTTGTTGAATCCCGCCTCTGATTTTGGTATTTTATCGTAGTACCCCTCAATTCTTCCACGCATACTTCTGGAGAAGAAATGAAATCACGCGGATGCCTCATTGCGGCTCTCGTCGTTGGTGTTCTTGCCCTTGTGGCGATCGTTCTCATTGGATGGGGACTTGGCGTCTACAATTCCCTCGTCTCTCTGGATGAAGGCGTTCGCGGGGCATGGAGTCAGGTGGAAAGCCAGTACCAGCGTCGAGCGGATCTGATCCCGAACCTCGTCAGCACGGTCAAGGGTTATGCATCCCAGGAGAAGGATGTTTTGCTCGGCGTTACTGAAGCCCGGGCCAAAGTGGGGCAGATTACTGTGACCAAAGAGGTTCTCGACGATCCCAAGGCATTTCAACGATTCCAGGCAGCCCAGGATCAATTATCCGGTGCGTTGTCCCGTCTGCTTGCCGTATCAGAAAATTACCCGAACCTGAAGTCGAATGAAAATTTCATGGCTCTTCAAACGCAGCTTGAAGGGACCGAAAACCGCATTGCGGTTGAACGCCAGCGCTTCAACCAGACCGTGCAGAATTACAACACGACAATCAGGAGATTCCCTGCATCGATGATCGCCGGCTTTACGGGATTTCATGAGAAGCAATACTTCCAGGCGAAAGAAGGTGCGGAGAATGTGCCGAAGGTAAGCTTCTAATAATAACAAAAGCGCCAGGAGTAGGACGTAGGGCGTAAGACGTAGGTAGAAACCGGCGGCGGGAATGCGACATCGACAGTGAGCTCACGGCGAGAACGTCTGTTCTTTCTTCCTACGTCTTACTTCTTACTTTCTACTACCGGCATTTTTTAGGCATACTGACTATTCCAGGCCACTACCTCTCATGCGTCTAAAACTCGCGATCGCACTCCTTCTGGGATTTGTCGTTGCCGCCGCCGCCGAGGATGTCCAGATTCCCAAACTCAACCGTTACGTCACCGACCTGACGGGAACTCTGGACCCGGGTCAGGTGAATCTCCTTGACGCTCGACTGCGCGCGTTCGATGACTCGACATCGAATCAGGTGGTCGTCCTGGTTGTCCCGACGCTGGGAGACGCCCCGATCGAAGAGTACTCCCTGAAAGTGTCGGAAGAGAACAAGATCGGGTCCAAGGACCGCAGCAACGGCGTGCTCCTGCTCATCGCGAAAGATGACCGGAAGATGCGCATCGAAGTCGGGTATGGCCTCGAGGGGGCCCTGCCGGATATCTTGGCCGGAGAAATCATCCGGCGGGAAATTTCTCCGCGATTTCGTGAAGGGGACTACTTCGGCGGGATCAGCGCGGGCATTGACGCGATCATCCTCGCGACGCATGGGGAGTACAAAGCCGAGAAGAAAAGCAGGCGCGACAGCGCAGGGAATTTTATCCCGTTCGTCATATTGTTTTTTGTGGTCTTCGCTTTTATTCGAAACATCTTTCGTCCCCGCAGGACCTTCTTTGGTGGATTCGGCCCCATGATGTGGGGAGGAGGATGGGGGAGTGGTCGGGGTGGCGGATTTGGCGGAGGAGGAGGATTCGGAGGGTTCAGCGGCGGGGGCGGATCGTTCGGCGGCGGAGGTGCAAGCGGCGGCTGGTAACCCCGCCTGATGCCCTGCCACGTCCACCTGACCAATCCATTCCGGTTCTCGTATTTCATTCAAGGTTCTTTTGGACACTCCGAACGATGAGATTGCCCCTCCTCAGGTGACCACCCCGGAGGATATTCTTCGGCTTCTTCCGCGGGCGGGCGTGCTGTCGATCATTCTCCCTGATCGTGCGGATTCTTCTCCGTTTGTTCAGGGGTTCATCGCGGCCGTTTTCCCCATCAACCAACCCTCGAAGAAGCAACCCCTCCCGGCATCGCCGGTGGTTTTCCCCGGCGCGCACCCGACAGCGGCAGCGTTCAAGCAAAGCCTCCACGCTCTCCCATCCGGGAACACCTATCTTCTCGATGCGACGGGGACCCTGCCCTCCTGGGCGAGCCAACTCGCCCGCACCTCGCGGCTCCTGAGTGACACGATCGCACAGCTGCACAAGAGTCACTCTGCGACAATCGTGATTCTGCCGCATCGTTTGACCTCGGCGGGTGCTTTGAGCACCATCGTCGTAAATAGCTCAATGCTTCTCGAGGTCTTCGGCGTAGGTCCCTGGCTTTATCTGCAGTTCACAAAAGCCCCTCCTGACAGCGACCCGCTGCTTCGTCTCCCCAGGGTTGTCAAGTTGTCTGAGAAGGGCTTCAGACTGACGGCTCCGCAACTTCCCGCCCCGGGAAAAGAGAGCCCGGGCTCCGACGCGCTTCTCGAATTGTACCGCCGTTCCTTTGTCGATGCTGGTGAAGGGATGGTCCTTTTTGACCCTCGGGGGACATACCGTGAAGCAAACCGGAGGGCGCTGGAATTGTTCGGCACATCGGCCGAAGAATTGCAGGCGGCGGGACTCCATGAGATCGTCGATTCGGCAGATTACTTCCGGGCGCTCCGCCTCCTCGCGCTCCTCTCCGGGAAACGAAAGGTCTCCGATCATTTGGCCCTTCGGCGGAAATCGGGGACCTCGGTTGACGCTGACGTCATCGTCACGCTGATCCAGTCCCGCCTTGCTGTTGCGACAATCCACGAGGGAGGAGCGTCTCGCCGTGCAGAACGCGAAGGCCGGGCTCAGGTGGAAGAATCGGTGAAGCGATTTCAAGGATCGCCGGTGCCGCAAGCTGTCTTCACCGGGCGAAAGCTTGCAGAAGCGAACCATGCCTTTCGAGAACTTTTCGCCGCGACACTTTCAGAGAACGCGACGCCAACGCTCCTGCAGCTTTTCGGCCGCGACCTCTCTGCGGTCGCACGTTCCCTGGGTCAGGTCGGAGAGGCGACCGGTCCTGCTGAGCGCATGGTTCCGGGAGTCTCGCTGCCATCGTTCGATGGTTCACCGAGGATCGTTGATCTTGCCGCGAGCCGCCTGCGTATCGGCGATCGAAACAGCGTTCTGGTGTCTGTTCTTGACGCGACCGAGAGGGAAAAACGGATTCGCGAACTGGAACGGCGATCGTCGGCCCTTCGCTCGGTGGCCGATACCGATGTTGCGCCGATGGTGGTCGTGCGGCAGGGGCAAATCGTCTGGGCGAACAGAGGGTGCTCTTCGCTTTTTGGGGCGGCCACCGTCGAGGACATTGTCGGAAAGTCGATTGTCGAGCTTCTTGTCCCCCGGGACCGGAGATCGATCCCCGCACGGCTTGCGGCGGAAAGCCTCGAGGGAGGGGACTCGGACAGCTTTGAATTTTCGATTGCGGTCTCCGAGGGAAAGCCGTTGCGACTGGAAGCGGTTGTTCAACGGGTTCTCTTTGAAGAGGAGTCTGCCGGCGTGGCGATCCTCCGGAATGTTACGGGCAAGTTGACATCCACGCAGGAATTGCGTGAGAAACTGGATGAACACGGTCGGGTCGGCAAAATTCTTGGAGCGGGCAGATCGGAACTCGAACCGTCGTCATGCATTCGCGCCCTTTTCTCCGCCTCACTGAAATACCTCGGGTTCGACGCGGGCATCGGCTATCGCATCGAGCCACGCGATGATTCCGTGCAGGTCGTAGGATCCGAAGAGATTCCCGAAACGGCCTTCACCACGCTCGCTTCCCAGTCGGTACAGGAAGGGATAACAGGCTATGTCGCGCGCACCCAGGCGCCGCTCCATCTTCAATTGGAGAATTATCCGCCCCATCTGCCGTACAAGATCCTCTTCGAATCCGCGGGCTTTCGCACGATTCTCTATCTCCCTCTTGCCTCACACGGTGTCCTGCACGGGATCCTTGTGCTTTGCTCGAAGAAATCCATCGACCCCTCAGATCTGAATGCGTCGTTCCTGGAGCATCTTTCCCACGAGGCAGGCGAAGTCGTCGCGTACGCGGTCCGTTATACGACGCTCCATGAAACCGAGCGCACGGAACGGCTCCTCCTCGAGTCGCTCCCGGGAATTGCCTATGAGCTCAGCGGCGACGGCTCGTTCGTGATGCTCGCTGGAGGGGTCAAAGAACTTCTGGGGCATGACCGCGAAGAGTTCCTGACGAACCCCGATTTATGGAGGCAGTGTGTCCACTCAGATGATCGTGCGACTTATGCGGAACGGTTGGGGAAGCAATCGTCGGGAGAGAGCGGCGGGGAAGTGCAGTACAGAATGCTGCCGAGGGGAAAAGCAGAGCCCCGCATCGTGGACGACAGGTTCCGGTATTTCTTCGATGACCAGGGGCGGTTGACCGCAATCCGCGGAGTGGTCACTGATGTTACCGGAGAACGAGAACGGTCGGGCAAGACGGCTAAGAAATCCGTCCCTTCCGATGAGGGGGCGGCGGTGAAGATGACCGGGACCGCGGATGCGATCATGGCGACCGTCATCGATAAAATGGGAGATGCCTTCAGCATCACCGATCTCCAGGGGAAGATTGCAGAAGTGAACACGGAATTCACCCGGCTGACGGGATACACGCGGCACGAGGCGATCGGCATGCAACTCCCGTACCCATGGCTTCTCGACGAGGAATACGGGACCATCATGCGGTGGATCACCGCGCTCCGGGAGAAGAAAGCGTTGCGCGACTTCGACATGAACTGGGTGGCGAGGGACGGTCGCCGACTCGCCATCAGTCTTAATACGTCGCTTCTCCGGAATGCATCCGGTGAGCCGTATGCCATGCTCAATATCGCGCGCAACATCACCGAACGCAAAACGCTTTCCGATACTCTCGCGTTGACGAACCGGCGGGTGGAAATGCTGAACCGGATCGTGAGCGCTGCAAATGCGTCGCTGGACATTCCCGCGATCTTCAAGGTTGTCGCCGACGAGATCATGGCGATTGTCCCGTGCGATGTGGTCGTGCTCGATATGCTCTCGAAGGACGGACGGACTCTTGAGGTGGTGGCGAGTTACGGGCAGGGAGATACCAGAGGGCCGGTGCCGGCAAGCACGGCCAGTGTGGAGGGGACGCCGGCGCAGCGCGTCATTGAAACGCAGGAGTCGGTCCTGTACAATAACGTGGCGGAAAGCGGCGATACCCTGCCGGAATACTTTTCCGGTTTTGCTTCATTTTTGAGCATCCCCCTGCGATTGAACGAACGCGTCATCGGAACGCTTGACCTTGCCGGGATTTCGCCGGCGACGTTCGCACCGGACGACATCGGCGTCCTGCACCCGATCGCGGACCAATTGGGACCGGCTCTGCAGAATGCCCTGCTTTACAGCGAGATTCAGGCGCAAGTCCAACGCGTCCGGGCGCTTTCGAAAGTCGGCGAGTCTCTCGCAGGGGCGCTGGATACGGAGCACGTTATTCGCGTAGTCGCGGAAGAGGTCCTCCATTCAATGATCTATGACCGGTTTGTCTACGCATCAGCCGGGAAGGACGGCTCGCTGCGAACGACGCGCGTGTTTGCCACCACCGGGGCGGGACTGCAGGGGGCGGAAATTCGGGATCAGGACAGGATCGTCATCGGGAAAGGGGAAGGCCTCCATGCGGAGGTGGGCGATTTGCGGTACTTCCTCGCAGCGAACGTCCGTGGCAAGGACTTCATGCATGGACTGTTCTGCGTGTGTCGCACGACGGATTCCCCGCTTGAAGAGAGCGACTTGCGTCTCGCTCAAAGTATTGCTACTTTGGCGGGAATAGCGCTGGATCGTGTTGTGCTGTACGAAGATACGCTGGTGAAGGCCGCGGAGATCGAAGCCCGGAACCGGGACCTTGACGATTTCACCTACGTGGTATCTCACGACCTCAAAGAGCCCCTGATCACCATTGAAGGGTACAGCAGCGTCGTTCAACAGGAGTTCGGTGCGCAACTGACTGCTGAGGCGGGTGACTACCTTCGTTCCATCGTCCAGGCAACGGAACGGCTGAAGCGTCTGATCGACGACCTCTTGACCTTGTCGCGTGTTGGGCGGGCGCGTTTCGAGACGGCGGTGGTGGATACGAAGGAAGTCGTCGGCACGGTCCTCCGCGATCTCGAGTATACGATCCGGGAACGCGGGGCCTCGGTCGAGATTCCCGACGCATTGCCGCACGTCCATTACAACGTCACGCAGTTGGGACTGGTCTTTCGCAATCTTATCTCCAACGGGATCAAGTTCAACAAAAGCGAGAGGCCGACCGTCTCCGTCTCTGTGGAAGGGTCCCAGAGGTACTACACGTTCTGCATCAGCGACAATGGCATCGGAATTCCCCAGGAGTATTTCGAAAAGATCTTTGTGATTTTTCAACGGTTGCACCCCGTTGAACTCTTTCCAGGAACGGGTGCAGGGCTGACGATCGTCAAAAAGATCGTCGAGCGGCACGGTGGAAAGATCTGGGTCGAATCAACGGTCGGAAGCGGGGCACGCTTCTACTTCTCGATCCCGCGCCAATCAACCGCCTCGGAAAATTAGAGCCATGGAGTCTTCCAGCCCCATCAAAGTGCTCCTGGTCGACGACAACCGCGATTTCGCGACGCTGGTCCAGGTGTTCTTGCGGCGACATCAGCCGCAGAAATTCACTGTGACCTGGCGGGGTGACGGTGCCGGAGCAGAAGCCGCTGTCAAGAACGACGGCCCCTTTGATGTGATCCTGATGGACTATTTTCTGCCAGGTCAGAATGGACTTGAAATCACGAAGTCGCTCCGATCTCAGGGCGTGGACGTTCCAATCATCTTTCTGACCGTCAACAAGGATTTCGATCTGGCCGTCGAAGTGTTGAAGCTCGGCGTGGCAGACTACCTTCTCAAGGATGACGCGACGACGCCGGTTTTGCCGGGGACGATCCTCAAAGTGATCGAGCAACAGAGGCTTGAATCGCAGCAGATGAGCCTCGAAGTGACCCGGAAACGCCTTGAAGCGATCCAGGAAATGGTCGGGAAGATGACGACCGACCTCCGTGCCCCTCTGGACGTGATGCATCTGCGCGTCAATCAACTGATGGAAGCCCACACGGACGACGGGCTCACATCGTATCTCGTGATCATTCGCGATAACCTCCAGCGGATCGAAAAGAAGATCTCCCAGCTGAAGGATCTCAAAAGCGACAAGACGATCCCGTACATCCGAGACATCCGCATGTTCGACCTCTCCGAATGACTACCCGCCTTGCCCTCGCACAAATCGATCCGGTCCTCGGCGACATCGCGAAGAACGTGGAGACGCACGTGGAATTCGCCGAGCGTGCACGCGCGAACGGCGCGAACCTTGTTGTGTTTCCCGAGCTCAGCCTGACCGGTTATACGGTCAAAGATATGCATTGGGAACTCTGCTTTCGCCCTTCGTCGCCACCCGCGAGTCTTGGACCGCTCCTCGAAGTCAGCAAGGGAATCTCATTGCTTGTCGGCGGAATCGCGGAAGGAGACGACTATGGGATCTACAACTCGGCCTTCCTGATCGAGGGTGGGGCGCTGAGGGTCGTCCACCAAAAAATGTATCCCCCCACCTACGGGATGTTCGAAGAGCTGCGCTACTTTAGCCCCGGGAAGAGCGTCCGGGCGTTCGACTGCGCGATTGGCAGGATCGGAGTATTGATCTGCGAAGACCTCTGGCATTTGTCGCTGCCGTATCTTCTGGCCGCTGACGGCGCCACTTCGGTTATCACGCTTGTGGCGAGTCCGACCCGCGTTACGGGACCCGGCACCGTTCCATCGATTGCCACCGCAAATTCCGAAAATCACCGGGCCCTGGCCCGCCTGCTCTCCGTGTTCCTGGTCTTCTGTAACCGGGTCGGTATCGAAGACGGCGTCAGTTTCTGGGGAGGATCGGAAATTGTCTCGCCGGATGGCGATGTCGAGACGGCGGCGAAGTTGTTCGATCAGGATCTGGTGATCGGCGAGATCAACGACGATGATGTCCGGCGTGCGCGAAGGTTCTCCCGCCATTTCCTTGACGAGGATTTCCGGCTGGTCGAGTCGGAGCTGCGACGAATCCTCCACCGTCACGAACCGCGCTGAGGGCGGGCTCGTATGGATCGTTCGTCACTTGTCTCGTCGCGGTCTGCGTCCACAGGGAGACCCCCCGCCTTTTTCGCCCTCGAACCAACTGCGTCGTGTCCAATCCCCTTTCGATGTCCGAATTATTCCCCCTGCACATTGTGAACTCTTGCTCCAACGCCACGCTCTTGTTGGTTGCAGTGAACGTTCGCAGATGCCCCGGGTAGCGTGTCCCGCTTCAATTCCGCATGGTCCCCAGCGGGAGGATCTCTTTCTTGTAGACTTCGTTCAACACCTGGGCAATGCCGGCATAGATCGCAGACAATCCGCACACAATTCCTTCGTATCCTGCGATCATGGTTACCGGTCTGCTTTCCGTTGCGTCGCCGGTCGCAAGGAGGAAGAACAGAATCGTCAGTGACCCGAAGACGAATTGAAGCGCACGGGAAAGCCTGAGCGTGCCGATGAACATGAGGAGCGTGAAGAGGCCCCACAGGATTAAAAACCAGACCATCCCGGTGCTCGAGCTCTTGTCACCCCAGCCGAGCTTTGGAAGGACCAGGAGGGCAACGAGGACCAGCCAGAAGAAGCCGTACGAGGCAAACGCCGTCAACCCGAAGGTGTTTTTCTTCTTCCACTCCATGTAGCCTGCGAGAACCTGGGCGAGTCCACCGTAGAAGATCCCCATTCCCAGGATCATGGCGTTGAATTCATAAATGCCGGCATTGTGAATGTTCAACAGCACGGTCGTCATGCCGAAAGCAAGGAGTCCTAACGGCGCCGGATTGGCAGTGGTGTCTTTGATTTCGTACGTTGTCACTTCGTTCATCGGGTCATCCTCCTCAGTGATGGATTGGATTCGGGGAACTTAAGGAGCTTTCCAACCGGAAGCAATACGCGCCCCATCCAGGCCTTTGCTCCTCGAGTCGGCGGTAGTCATGAATCATCGATATTCCGGCGATTCTCAAGCGGGAGTTTCAATGATGTTTATCTTGACAATTCGAGTTAAGTTTGTGGATATTTACGGAGTCCCGGTCGGGTCCCCCGCCGGCTTCGGTCCGTGCGTTCATCGAACACCCCGTGGGAGCGTTGAACGTCACCCATCATTCATTGTGCCGGCCATCACCGTTATTGTCGGGAAAGTGCATACTTTTTGAAGAGAATTGAACCGGGGGAGGTAGCATCGAACTTCTCTGGAAAACGAGAGACGCGTCGGACAGAAACTCACATCGAAGAGAGACGCCGAGCATGAGAAACGCCCTTGTCGTAGTCCTGCTTCTATCGATTGTGCATCTCGCCGCTGCAAGGGAATATCACGTCGCGGTCACCGGCAACGACACCTATGACGGCACATCGTCACGACCCTTCCTGACAATCTCCGCGGCTGCACGCATTGCACAACCCGGTGATACGGTAACAGTTCACGCAGGAGTATACCGGGAACGGGTGAATCCTCCGCGCGGTGGTGAATCCGACGCGAAGAGAATCGTATACCGGGCGGCGCCGGGCGAAGAGGTCGTCATCACAGGTTCGGAAATCGTCAAGCATTGGGCCCAAGTGCAGGGTGATGTTTGGAAGGTCATTGTCTCCAATACCATGTTCGGCGCTTTCAACCCGTTTCGTGACGAAATCCATGGCGATTGGTTCGATCCGATGGGCCGGAAGCACCACACGGGTGCGGTGTATCTTCAGGGGTCCCGTCTCAGTGAGGCCGCGACCTTGAACGATGTGATGAAATCAACAGGCGACATTCCGCTCTGGTTCGCCCAGGTGGATGCCGGCAATACGACCATATGGGCTCAGTTCAAAGGGGTCAACCCCAACCTTCAAACGGTGGAAGTCAATGTCCGTCAAACGGTCTTCTACCCGGAGCAAACAGGCATCAACTTCATTACCGTTCGCGGGTTCGTCCTGGAGGATGCGGCAACTCCCTGGGCGCCTCCAACGGCTGAGCAGATCGGCCTGATCGGAACGCATTGGAGCAAAGGTTGGATCATTGAGGACAACATCGTGAGGAATTCCACGTGTTCCGGTATCTCTCTGGGGAAATACGGGGATCAGTGGGACAACACCTCCGCCAACACTGCTGAAGGCTACGTCAGGACCATTGACCGGGCCCTCAAGAACGGTTGGAACAAGGATACCATCGGCCACCACATCGTCCGCAACAATACGATTTCCGATTGCGAACAAGCGGGCATCGTTGGCAGTCTCGGTGCGGCGTTCAGTCAGATCGTCGGGAATCACATTTACGACATTTGGACCAGGAGGCTCTTCGGCGGCGCAGAGATGGCGGGGATTAAGCTTCACGGAGCGGTCGACGTCCTCATCAAGCACAACCGCATTCATCACACGGGGCGGGGGCTCTGGCTCGACTGGATGGCACAGGGGACGCGCGTTACCGGCAACCTGTTTTACGACAACTCTACAGACGACATCCTGATGGAGGTCGATCACGGGCCGTATCTAGTCGACAACAACCTGCTCTTATCGGAGTGCAGCCTGAGGGACGTCTCCGAGGGTGGCGCATTTGTGAACAATTTGTTCACCGGAATCATCGACAACGTGCCGGAGCTGAGCCGATCGACGCCCTATCTGCAGGCGCATTCGACGCTGATCGCAGGAATGAGCAAGACCAAGGGTGGCGACGACCGATTCTACAACAATATTTTCATTGGGGGTGACCGGTCACCGGTATCTCCCAAAACCGCGAATGAGTCGACGGGTCGTTTCTCCGGATACGGGCTCTGGGTATATGACACGCGAGAGATGCCCCTTCAAACGGGAGGGAACGTCTACTACAACGGCGCCCGGCCCTACGGCAAAGAGGTTACGCCGCTTCTGCTCACGGACGACGATCCCAAATTCAAATTCGAAGAGGTCGACAGCAGCCTCTACCTCACCCTCACTATGGGGGAGGCATTCCCGAAGTACACGACGACGTTCGTGACATCTGAACGGCTGGGGAAAGCCAGAGTGTCTGGGCTTGGTTATGAGAACCCTGACGGATCCCCGTTGAAAATCGACGTTGACTACTTCGGCACGCGACGGAACTTCTCCAATCCTTCAGCGGGTCCTTTTGCAGACCCGGAATCGGGGGCACGGATGATCCGGGTTTGGTAGTCTCCCGGCATTCCCGTGTCCGACCGATTCGGTAGTGAATTCTCGAGGGGTAGCCGACTGACGGCTCGGTTTCCCGACCAGTAAGCCCAGGGCATGCTCCATTACCACCGCGTCCGTGGTTACCGGCGGGAAAGCAGCGCATTCCCGCGCTCGGACATGAAGATCTTCACCGCTTTGAAACTCTTTATGGATATCCGGGGTTTTCAAGGTGTGCACTTCCATCGCGGAACGGGCAAGGTATTGCCCCGCGAGGTCTTGGAAGTGACCTTGTAATTCCGTGTGGTGCCGCATTAGTCGTTCCCTCCCGAGTCCGAACGCAATTGGCATCTGTCGTGAGTTGTCTTGTCGATCCAACCCTGGGAGTTGTGGGACAAAGGGAAGCCGGCAACATGCCCGGCGGCGAAGGTCACACTTGGGGAACGATAGACACAGATACTTTTCACCAGACTTTTCGCAAAACAACTCTTCCAAGAGAGGATGTAACTTATGAAGGTCGCAATATGCTCTGTCGTCCTGGCATGTGCCATGGTCATCGTCGCCCACGGAGCAGAAATTCCCTCGCCACAAGGTATTGATGCGCGCCCGGGCTCCCCTCAGCTTGAACCGGGCTCTCTCACGAACCACACTTCTGTAAAGACCGGTGCGCCGAAAACCACTGCGCTGAAACGCAGCGTAGTCGCGAAGCCATCCCTGATTGACCCGGAGGCCGGCGCCAGCATTGAGGACACTCCGGAAGAAGGCCTGCATGTGTCTCGAGAAGGCAACGCAACAGCCGAGGCTGAGAACAGAACTGCGGACGTGCAAGCAGGTCTCACCACACTCGCGACGGTGCGAGAAGAAGCCGGCGGTGCCGTTATTTCACTCTCCGGGAGGATCCTCTTTGCTTCGAACCAATCGACAATTCTGCCGGGAGCTCAGAATCAGCTGAGCCGTGTTGCCGACGCACTCCTGGCGCTGAAGGGACGAACCTTCACAGTCTGGGGGTACACGGACATGTCGGACTCTTCCCACCGTAACCCAGAGCTCTCCAACGAGCGGGCAGTCGCAGTGCGGTCGTTCTTCATCTCGCATGGCTGTTCCGGCGATTTGATCCAGGTGCAGAGAACTGGAGAGGGAATCCCGGATGCCCGCACCGTGAGTGCTGGCGGAATGACAAAAAGGCCAGGGCTCGAGATTTTTGTCAATCAATCCGTCAAATAGCTTCCCAACCCTCAGCTGCAGAGAAGCGCATGAGGATTGCACTACTTTACACCGTCCCCAATCGCATCCTGTTACTCCAGATGCAACTCCCCTCAGTGCCGTTGGTCTGATTTGTCACACTTGTCTGAATGATAATCCTCCGACAATGACACCGGTGGGCTCCTGTCCGGCTCACATCCTGAGGGGATCGGCCGCGACGCGGACATCAGGGCAAAGCCGTGAGGGTGATCGGGGGAATCTGATGACAATTGTCCATGGCGGGCGGGAATGTTGATAACCGCCGCAAAAGTTCATATCTTTCTTTCGGTTGTACTCTTCCTGAGCAGCGCCTCTGTCTCCCCACCGCGGAAAGACCATGTAATGCGGAAGGTCAAGATCCTTCTTATTGAGGACAACCGATTATTGCGGGAAGGCATCAATGTCATTGTCAACGAGCAAGCCGATCTCAGAATTGTGGGTGCATTCGGTGGCAATCACGAAACTTTGCTGCAGGCGAGGAGACTGAAACCTGATGTCGTTATCTTAGACCTGGGCCTGCGGAACGTAAACGGCCTGCGCGTTGTGACTGCACTCACCCGGGATATCCCGCACGTCAAGGTGATCGGGATGGGCCTGATCCCCTCGCAATTGGAAATCATCGAGTTCGTAAAGGCGGGCGCATCCGGTTTCATCCTCAAAGAAGCGACGATTGAAGAGTTCCTCGCAACCATCCGTTCGGTGGCGAAAGGACTGAAAATCCTCCCTCCCGTGTTGACGGGATCACTCTTTGCAGACGTGGTCGAGCATGCCCTCCGGCGGGGGAAAGGAAAATTCTCCGGGACAGTGCGGATGACCAAACGCGAAAGGGAGATCATCGTCCATATTGCCGGGGGGATGAGCAATAAGGAAATTGCTCAATGTTTGAATCTCTCGACGCACACCGTGAAAAGCCACGTCCACAACATTCTGGAAAAACTCGCACTGCACAGTCGCCTGGAGATCGCATCACACTCATACGAGAACGAAGATCTTTAACGTCCTCCCGCGTCATCCGAATCTTCGAAATTACCCTCGATTCGTCGTTTTCTCTGCTCTCCCCCCGCACCGTACTCCCGCGCTCGACATTCAGTGATTAGCTCCTTTTTCATCCCTTCGACCGATTCATTCCGTCGCCACGACTCGTACACTGCAGCAGGGTTTGGAGAAACACTTTCCCGTGGTGGGACTGTGCGCATATGAGTTTGTTCACAAATGAAGTCTGAAAGGAAGCCGCGCAATGAACTGGGACCGCATGGAGGGTGAATGGAAGCAGCGGAGGGGGAAGGCCGTACATCATTGGGGGAAAATGATGAATGACGAACTCGCGGCGATCGCAGGGAAATATGAGGAGCTTGTCGGAAGACTCCAGGAGAAGTACGGCATCGCCAATGAAAAATCCAGACGACAGGTCGACGATTTTAAGAAAGTCATTGTGCAGTTGCGCAAGTCCAACACGCGGCTTGTAGCGTTGCAGAAAACACTTCAAAACGGGAAGTCGGCCCGGGGGAAAATCAAATCGGCGAAATCCACGATGCCCCGTCATTCAAAAGTGTGACGGAGTTGCTTTCTCCAGGAGGGATAAGATGGCGGAAGGCGAAAAAGACGTTTCAGCAGAATCCACAGCAGCGATACAGATCGTTCGATTGAATAACGACAAGACCCGGAAAGACAACGAGTCGGACGCGGTGTATCATGTCTATTTTGAACTCTCGGGATATCCACCAACAGCGTGGAGAGGTCTGTTTGACGAGAATTGGCAGGCGCGGAAAGGGCCCCGAAGGGCAACCATCGATGGAATCTTTCTTGTGGTGCATTGCCCGCTCGAGGAAGTCGCCACGATCCAGCTGCCGGCGTTGAAGGAGGTTGTGTCGGCGACGAACGCGGCCTACCAGCTGTATGCCCGGAAGGAGGCGGCCGCGCTCGAACATCGGGAGGATGTGTGGACACAAGAGCGGAAAGATGTCGATGCGATGGAGGCGGGACTGGGGTTCGACAAGAAGCCGTGAACACGGGGGAACCGAAGGATCAGCAATCAGACGATGAGGGGTAAACCGCGAGAACAACCGTTCGGCAGAATGTCGTTGCCGTCCGTCTCATCGCAACCTTGTTCAGGTTTTCCATTCACAGTCAGGAGCACAAAGGGACGATGCCGGCGCTCTCCCGCGAAAGGCTGACCATCGGGTTGAATGTCAACGTGCTTTACAGGCTCTATCACGAAAGGATCATTGCATGCTCTCTGCAAAAGAGATCGAGGATTATGTCCAAGGCCCGTCACGTCGACGAGAGACGAAACAGTTCACGGTGATTGAAGCAAAGCAGATCGGCGATGCCTTGGGAATACGCTGGGACGCGTTTGACGTCGAGCAGTTCACTTTGGGCCTAAACGTAGAGCGTGACCATTTGGGACGAGGACCGGCGCCGGATGGCACGCGCGACGAGTTACTCCTGACAGGGAAATCTGTATTGGCGCACCTTGCCGAATTCCCTGACTACTATACGCGGCGCGTTGCGACGGCGGACAGGACTAAACGGACTGAAGTCCGCCTCGCAGGAGAAGGGCAATGAGAATCGCTCGCGTCGGAGTACGCCGCCCTGTCGCGGCTCAACGACAGATCAAAGGCGGAAAATCGACTCGTCCGAAACGATCCTCGTCCTCACACCCGGCGAGCCATGCGACGATCGCGGAACATGTCTGCAAAGCGAGGCTCCTGGTGTACATATCGCGGATTTCGAAATCGTAAGCCTTATACTCGCTCCTCATTGCGATCACCTATTCGATCAGCTTGCTGGTAAGGGGCAGGTGTTGGCTGGGAAATGTGTCAGGGCGGGAGTGGTGATGGAAAAGGTCGCCCGGCAGCGAGTGAAGCGGGGATAAGGAGACGGAACTTGGGAACCCTTCTGCGGGAGCGCAACCAGAACCTGTTACTCCAGGCCGATCTGGTTGCAGAAATTGAGAAGTTGCAGGATGATCTGCGCAACGAGAGGGATCGGAACCTGCGCACCCTCGCGGACTTCAAGAACTATCGTCGTCGCGTCGAACGCGAAGGCGATAAGCTTGCCGGAGAAGGCAAGCGCTCGATAATCCTTCCGCTCCTGGACATCATTGACGATTTGGAGAGAGGGTTGCTTTCCGCCGGAGATGAATCACGACCCTTTGCGGCGGGCGTGAGAATCATCCTCCAAAAGCTTCTTTCCCTGTTGGAGGCCACCGGTGTCCGCCGTTTCGAAAGTGCCGGCATGCCATTTGACCCTGCGCGGCATGACGCAGTAGCAATGCGGAGGTCGGGCGATTCTCAACCGGGAACGGTCGTCGACGTACTTCGCCCTGGCTACCTTTGGAATAACGAATTGCTCAGACCGGCGCAAGTGCGGGTTGCCGAATGATCGTTGGCCGGTAAGATTTCAAGTGGTCGATTTGCCTGGCGTCCCCGTAGAGACTCTGGCCCGCTTTCCACTTCACGAGACTCTCTCCATTGCTCCATTGTCCCTCTTCGTGCTCTTCCTGGCGACCCCAAGATGTCTCTTCCGGGGATTAACTATTCTTTCATCCGTTCAGACGATTCATGCGAAAGCCCTGCCCGGTATACTGAGGAAGGCTCGGAAGCCACGTCGCTCCTTCTTCGGAAAGCAAGAACGATCGGGTCAATGACCCGTCGTCGCCCGAAACGCATCCTTGCCATGCATTGGAATGGAACACAAAGAAACCCGCGCCTGCGAAAACAGGAAGCGGATATGACTTTCTTCTCACGTTTGTTGTGCCAGGTATTTGACAACTATTGAAAGGAGCAGATCGATGAAAGGCTCTGAGAAAATACTTGCAGCGCTGGATCAGCTGCTGGCTGAAGAGCTCACCGCGATCAACCAGTATATGGTGCAATCCGAGATGTGCGAAAACTGGGGGTATGCGAAGCTGCATGGTGACATCAGGAAACAAGCGATGGATGAAATGCACCATGCCGAGTGGCTCATCGAACGCCAAATCTTTCTTGATGGCACGCCGACGGTATCGAAGCTTCATCCCATGAAGATCGGCAAGAATGTGTCGGAAATGATCAAAGCGGCGAATGCCGACGAACTCAGCGCCATACGTTCCTATAACGACGCCATCAAGCTTGCGCGCGCTGTTGAGGATCAAGGGACCGTCGACCTGCTCTCCAAGATTCTGAAGATGGAAGAGGGACACGTCGATTGGGCGGAAGCACAGCGCACGCAAATCGACCAGATGGGCCTGGAGAACTATCTGCTCAATCAAGTCGGACAATCGGCGAGCTAATCGTGTTTACCGTTCAACAAGCTGGCGGTTGAGCCGGGGATTTGTGGCGGGATGGTCGCGAGGGTGGGTCGAGGGAAACGATGAAACTACTGGTCAACACGTGCACCCTTCTCATGGCATGGTGGTGTGCAGGATGTATCGCTCCGCAACCGGCCACGGCGCAGCCGGTTTCGGTGACCTTCCAGGTGTTCTACAATGCAATGAGTCCGTACGGAATGTGGGTGGAGGATCCAACATACGGCTACGTCTGGATACCCAAAGCCGATCCGGGATTCAGTCCATATGTCACCGCCGGCCACTGGATACTGGCAAATGACAGCTGGACGTGGGATTCCGATTATCCGTGGGGATGGGCGCCTTTCCACTACGGTCGCTGGGAATGCGACAGCGTGTACGGTTGGCTCTGGGTTCCTGAGAGTGAATGGGGTCCAGCGTGGGTGACCTGGCGACGATCGCCCGGGTACTACGGTTGGAGCGCAATCGCGCCCGGAAAGGTGCGGCGGGATCGGATGGAACGTTGGACCTTTGTAAAAGTGAAGGATTTCGCGAAGCCCGACATCAGCCGCTACGCCGTCAACCGGTCGAACAACGAGAAGATCCTGGAACATTCGACCTTGATCAGGAATTCCCGAAGAGACAACAAACGCCGCGTCACGTATCCCACGGGACCCGTTCGGGATGATGTTCAGAGAGCCATGCCCGTGCCAATTGCTGCCGTCGCGATTCGCGATGACGATCGGCCGGGTTCGCGTCTGGGAAATGGCGAACTGTGGCTGTACAGACCTCACGTGCAACAGCGCAATGACAACGGGCATTCGCCCGTGCCAGGCAACGTCGTGAGCGCAAACGATGCCAGAATGATGATCGAGAGAAATTCAGAAGTACGCGAACGGCCAGGACAACTATCCGATGCTGCGAGTCCGGCTCACCCATCGGAATCGCCGACGGCTCATCCGCTGCGAGTGATCGTTACCGAAAGACGCATTTGGATTGGAGATGCGCCTATCAGCAGTCCAATTCAGCGGTCAGAGCGGGCACGAAGACCGGAAGAGTCAAAGAAGAAGAGCCCGTAGACTTTCGCGCCGTGGGCGAATGCATCCCCTTGATTCCTTGAAGGGCGGGGAGGCTGAAGTGCTGGAGTCCATATTCACGAAGGAGCATTGCATGACGACGAACGTAGGACTGTGGATTGACCACCGGAAGGCAGTCATTGTGAGTCTCTCGGACAACATCGAGCACAAAAAAGAAATCACCTCCGGCATGGAGAAACATGTCCGATATTCCGGAGGGGCGGCAAAAGCCTCGGGAGAGGATCAGCGGGATATGCGATTTGAGGGGCACCTGGAGAAGTACTACGCTAAAGTCGTTTCTGCACTTCGGGGAGCAGACGCCATCCTGATCGTTGGCCCGGGTGAGGCCAAAGGGGAACTCAAGACCCGTCTTGAAAGCGAAGCGCTCCACGGGCGCATCGTAGGAATCGAAACGGTGGACAAGATGACCGATCGCCAGCTGGCCGCGAAGGTTCGAGAACACTTTTCCCATTAGACATAATCATTACGAGAAATCCATTCGTCGATTCTTCTATCAAATCAATCTATCTATCAAAGGTGAATCATTATGCGTCATTTTCTTCTTCTCATCATGGCAGTGCTTTTGTCCGGTGTTGCGGCGGCACAAGTCCGTGTGACTCTCAATGTCAATGTCGATCGTCAGCCCGTATGGGGCCCGACGGGTTACGATCATGTCGAATATTATTACCTGCCTGACATTGACGTGTACTACAATGTCCCCCGGCATCGGTTTATCTATTTTGAAGGGGGTCGCTGGATGGACCGAACATCCTTGCCTCCTCGTTACCGGGATTATGACCTTTACAATTCCTACAAAGTGGTCGTCAATGAGCCGACCCCGTATCGGAACAACGCCGCGTACCAGGCCAAATATCGTACCGATGTTGGCCGTCACGATCAACAGAACATTCGTGACAGCAGGGATTCGAGATATTTCAGCAATCCGAGCCACCCCGAGCACAACACTTGGGTGCAGCAGCACAGGCAGGAGAATGGCAAAGCCGGACAACCGGGTCGTGGCAACGTCAAAGGCAATGGGCGCGACAACGGCAAAGACCACGGTCATGGTAACGACCGTGGACAGAAATAGCCGTCACGAGGACACGGGCTGGCGAGCAGCGTGCTGCTTCCCCGCCAACTCCGCGATGTCGACAATAGAATAGAGACAGGGATTGTGAGCATGGATCCTCTCTTTTTCCTCAAGGGACTGGTTATCGGTTTTGCGATGGCGGTGCCCATCGGGCCGATCGGAGTTCTCTGCATCCGCAAGACGCTCACGGAAGGGCACGCACACGCCCTGATCATCGGCTTTGCGGCTGCAACTGCGGATGCGTTGTACGCCAGCATTGCCGCGTTTGGCCTAACGTTTGTCTCGGATGTGATTGCCAGCCAGCATATCTGGCTCGGGGTCGGGGGCGGGGGCTTACTCCTGTTTATTGGTATCCGGACGTTCCGCGCCAGGCACAAGGAGCCCATTACCCCGTTTGAAAACAAGGGGTTGCTGGGATCCTACGCGTCCGCCCTTCTCCTGGCCCTGACGAATCCATTCATCATCTTTGCCCTGGTGGCGGTGTTCGCCGCGTTTGGGCTGGGACACAGGCTCACCATCAGTTCTGCATCCCTCCTTGTCGCCGGTTTGTTTGGGGGGTCGTTGCTCTGGTTCCAGACGCTCGGTTACGTTTCGACATTGTTCAGAAGAAGGTTGGACTCAGGCGGTTTGCGGTGGGTGAACAGGGTCTCCGGGGTCTTGATCATTTTATCCGGCGTTGCTGTCGTTGTGCGAGTGATTTGACCGAGGAACGCCCGTGAACACAACGGGCACCTTGCCGTCATGAATCGAGAACCACGTTGAAAGAACACATGCCAAACGAGCCTCCGCGATCCCTGCGACGAAGACCGCCCCCGCTCATCATAGCCTCGTATGTGAGCGTTGTGGCGGGAGCACTGTTTCTCGTTTGCCTTCTGGCCCTGCTGCTCTTCCCTGATCCCTTGGCGAACAGTCTTCTGAAGCCGAGGATTGCAGCGGCGTTCGCTGAGGCGTACCCCGCGTCCACGATTCACATTGCCGACATGCATTACAGTCTTTGGGCAAATAGTGTCGGGTGTGATTCTGTCGCGCTCAGTGCTGTCGATGGCTCATTCTCGGGCACAGTGGGCCCGTCCTCCGTGAGCGGGATCGGCTGGTTGCATCTTCTGCTGGGAAGGCGACTCGCACCGGATGATCTTGCTGATGTGGTCGTGGCGGCACGGGATATCGATCTGCGCCTCCCGAAGTCTCAGTATGACATTCACTTCGGACAGCTCCGGTTGTCCGTGGCGGATTCCGAGATCGTCGTCGAGGGCCTCCAGCTTCATCCTTCCGGGGATGACAAGCAGTTCTTTGCAGAAAGCAAATTCCGGAGGACCCGCTTTCGCGCTTCTGTCCCCTACGCACGCGTGGCGGGACTGGCATGTTTCGATCTTTTGCAAGCCAAGATCTACCGCTGCCGTTCCGCACGACTTCAGGATCTCTTCCTCGACGTGTTGATTGATAAGGACAAGTCATCCGCCAGAGACACTTCGCCTCCCCCGATGCCAGGTGAGATGCTCTCTTCGATTGACGGCGCACTGCGGATCGATAGCGTGATGATCAGAAACGGATCCTTGCGGTATGCCGAACGATTTGTGGTTGGCGCGAAACCGGCCCTTATCACGCTCGACAGCATGGATGTGCTGGCGCTCGGTATTGACAATCAGCGGGACACTGCCGCGGCGATGATTGTTCACGCCGAAGGGACGTTTATGAAGGCCGGCTCAATGCGTGTGCTTATGAAAATTCCCGACGTCTCGGCGGATGTTTCAATGCAGTATTCCGGATCCCTGAGCAAAATGGATCTTCGCGCGCTCAATCCATTTCTTGAACCCGCCGAGCAGCAGCGCATCACGGCGGGAGTCCTCCAATCGTCAACATTCGCGATCAACGTCTCCTCGGGGCATGCCTCCGGTATTGTGCACGCCAACTACCGCGGACTGGTTCTTGCCGCGATAAACAAAAAGACCGGAAGCGAAAAGGGATTTGCCGACGGGATGGCGTCATTCATTGCCAACACCTTCAAAATCCACGGGACAAACGAGCCCGACAAATCGGGCGAATCAAAAACCGGCACGGTGAAGTATGTTCGGCAAAACGGGGACCCCTTCTTTCGTTTTGTGTGGTTCGCACTTCGCAGTGGCGTCGGTGACCTGGTCGGGTTTTGAGCGAAGGGGGAATTGAGAACTATGACTGATCAGAGTGATCCTCATCGCGGAACGCGTCTCCTCGTCATCGCTGCGACGTTCGTGATCATCATCTGGGGGATCTCCCAGGCACAATCGGTTCTGGTGGTGCTTCTCGTCGCCGTGTTTCTCGCCGTCATCGCCCGTGTTCCGATGCTCTGGTTGGAACGGCATCACGTGCCTTCTGTCGCCTCCGTTGTGATCGTGCTGGCAGCGATGATCACCCTTCTGTTGGCAATCGGCGTCTTTGTCGGTGCCTCGGTCAACAGTTTTTCCAATGCCTTGCCTTTCTATGAGAGCCGGATGCAAACCATGTTTTCGGCGATCAAAGAGCCGTTGGCGAGGAAGGGATTCGCGGTCACCGACGATGTTCTTCTCTCGTATGCCAACCCAACGGCGGTGTTGAACTTCACCGCGGGCATGTTCGCATCGATGAGTTCCGTATTTTCGAATATCGTCCTGATTCTCTTCACCATGATTTTCATTCTGCTTGAAGCATCGAGTTTCCCTGCCAGATTTCGTCTGGTGCGCGAAAATCCGCACGCATCGTTTACGAAGTTCACGAAGTTTGTCAACGATATGAAGCGCTACATGGTGATCAAGACGGTGATAAACTTGATTGCGGGCATTCTGACCGCACTATGGTTGTATGCCCTCGGTGTGGATTTCCCGATTCTCTGGGGATTTCTGGCATTTCTCCTTCATTATATCCCGAATGTCGGCTCCATTGTCGCCGCAGTCCCCGCTGTCCTCCTCGCGCTTGTTCAAATTGGCGGGGGGTCCGCTGTCCTTACGGCGGCCGGATATCTTGTCATCGGAATGGTCCTCGGCAACATTGTCGAGCCCAGGATTATGGGACGGAAGTTCGATATGTCGCCACTGGTTGTATTCCTTTCTCTGATCCTCTGGGGAAACCTGCTCGGTCTCGTTGGAGCGCTGCTCTGTGTCCCTCTCACCATGACCCTGAAGCTCGCCTGCGAGGCGAGTGATGAGACGCGCTGGATATCGGTCCTGTTGGGACCGGAAATGTCTGCCGACGGGTTTGCTGCCACTTCAAAAAGGGGAAAAGCGTGAATGCACAGGAGCATCACCCTCGGCGGGTCTTCCCAAAGCGCTTCGATGACACCCGCGGAAAGTCTTCGGTGGTCCAAGAGCTCGAGCGTGGATGCGATGGGTGGGTCAAAGAGGTTCTGTCAATTTTGGAATCCTATGCGTTGCCGTCGACTTCGCCAGACGACGCAGAGCGAGGGAGCAAATGAGCGGACTGCAAAAACTCTTTGATTCAGACCCGAGCCCCGGGTTGCCCTTACCGCCCGAGTTGAAGGAATTCTATGGTCGTCTCGCGTTTGCATCTCATCCCGGCCGCCCCTACGTCATCAGCAATTTCGTCAGCACGCTGGACGGTGTTGTGTCGCTTGATGCACCCGGCAAAGCCGTCGGCGACGTCGTGAGCGGTTCAAATGAGCAGGATAGCATGGTGATGGGGCTGTTGCGCTCAGCCGTTGAAGTTGTGTTGATCGGTGCCGGGACGCTTCGGGCATCCCCCCAACACCTTTGGACGCCGCAGCACATCTTCCCACCGTATGCCGGTGCATACAACGAATTACGAAATCGAATGGGGAACAAGGTGCCGCCGTTACTTGTCATTGTCACAGCGCATGGCGACGTTGATATGAGCTTGCCGGTGTTTCGGAATGCAGATATTCCCGTCGTGATCGTGACAACGGTGACTGGTGCCCTGCGGTTCACTGGAGTGGATATGCCAGCATCGGTACAAGTTGTTGAGAGGGGAGACGCAACGTCAATAACCGCTCGTGATATCCTCAGTGCGATACTCACTGTCAGACCGTCCTGTAAAACGATTCTCATCGAAGGGGGCCCCCATCTCATGGGGGATTTCTTCGCGGAGCGTTGTCTTGATGAGTTGTTTTTAACGCTCGCTCCTCAGGTTGCAGGCAGGCAGAATGGTGTCGAACGGCTGGGAGTGGTTGCTGAAAAGATCTTTGCACCCGACCACCCGGTGTGGGGTACACTTGTGTCCGTGAAGCGGGGAGGGAGTCATCTCTTTCTCCGGTATGCGTTTGATTCGCGAGAACGGAGTACCGCGACCGGTCGTGGAACATGACGATCAGGACGCAGCGCAACAACCGACTGGAGGACATTCGAATCACGCAGGAGAAGGAAATGATGCACGGGAACAACATGCGATGAAGAACGTTACTGCTGTCACCTGTTTGTTCGTGGATATCGGAGGTGTCCTGCTCACCGATGGTTGGGATCATCGAGCCCGCCAACGGTCGGCGGCAAAATTCCACCTGGAATTGGGTGAGATGGAAGATCGACATCATTTGACCTTCGATACGTACGAAGAGGGAAAACTGACGATGAAAGAATATCTGGACCGGGTGGTGTTCTACCGGAAGCGACCGTTCACCCGTGCTCAGTTTCGTCGATTCATGTTCGAGCAGTCGAAACCCTATCCCGAAATGATCACTCTGGTCGCGCAGCTCAAAGTCCGACACAATCTGAAGATCGCCGTGGTCAACAACGAGGCGCGCGAACTGAACGCCTATCGGATCCGGCAGTTCAAGCTCAACGCGTTGGTGGACTTCTTTATCTCCTCCTGTTTCGTCCACCTCCGCAAGCCCGATGCGGACATCTTCCGGCTTGCACTGGACATCGCCCAGGTACCGGTCCAGCAAGTCCTCTACATCGAAAACACGCCGATGTTCGTTCAGGTTGCAGAAGGATTGAAGATTCGAAGCATCCTTCACACGGGCTACAAATCCACACTTGCGAAGCTGTCCGGGTTGGGACTACGCATAAACACATGAGGGATGCCCAGGTGTCGCGACACATGGAAATTGCGGTTGATCATGGAATCCCAAAGGCAGATTGTGGACTTCATCGTCCACGTTGGTTCTGTGCGACGGGATGTTGCTGCCTCTCCCGGGAGGACTAAGGCACATGATGAACGAGGACACAGGTCAGAAGCGTTTTGTCTATCTCGCTACAGCCATCTCGGCACTGGGCGGCATGCTTTTCGGCTACGACATCGGCGTCATCTCGGGGGCGATCCTGTTCATCAAGGAGGAGTTCCGGCTTTCTCCGGGCATGGAGGAAATCGTCGTCAGTTCGGTCTTGCTGGGATCGCTCGTCGGTGCGCTCGTCGGAGGATTCCTGGCCGACCGTTTTGGACGCCGGAGGCTATTGATCGTCACCGCGATTGTTTTCGGACTGGGCGCCATCGGGGCGGCTCTCGCTCCGGGTACGGCAGGGCTGATTGCCGCACGCATCGTTGCCGGTGCCGCAATCGGCGTCGCATCATTTGTTGCGCCGCTCTACATCTCTGAGATCGCTCCGGTTGCTATCCGTGGAAGACTCGTTTCCATTAATCAAGTCGCCCTCACCAGCGGAATTGTCATCTCGTATTTCGTTGATTATGCCTTTGCCGGATCGCAGGCGTGGCGTTGGATGTTTGCACTGGCTGTCGTCCCGGCAGGTGCATTTGGAATAGGACTGATGTTCATTCCCGACAGCCCGCGATGGCTTGCTGCTCGCGGACACGCAGACCTGGCCCGAACGGTGCTGATGCGGATTCGCGGCCCGGAACAGGTGGAGGGCGAGCTCCGAGAGATTCAGCAGAGCGTGGCGCAGCAGGAAGGGCACTGGTCCGAACTCCTCAGCCCGCTCTTGCGACCGATGATGGTCGTGGGCGTTGGACTGGCCATCGCGCAGCAAATTACCGGCATCAACACGGTTATCTATTACGCTCCGACTATTTTCAAATTCGCCGGCTTCTCTTCTGCGTCGGTGGCGATTCTGGCCAGCGTCGGAGTAGGAATCGTGAACGTCGTTTTGACAGTGGTCGCGATGCAACTGATCGACCGGGTCGGGCGACGCCCGCTTCTCCTGGCCAGCCTGGCAGGGATGACGGTGAGTCTGTTCGTGTTGGGACTGGCGTTTGCGCTCCCGCAATTATCCGGCAGCCTGGGTTGGATTGCCGTGGTCAGTCTCATGGTCTATGTGGGGTCATTTGCCGTTGGATTGGGCCCGGTGTTCTGGCTGGTCCTTTCGGAGATTTACCCCTTGAGTATCCGAGGGAGGGCCATGAGTGTTGGGACGGCCGCAAATTGGAGTGCAAACTTGTTGGTGGCATTGTCGTTTTTGACCCTCACGCAAGTCCTGGGCAAAACCTCCACGTTCTGGCTGTATGCGGTCGTCGCCATTGGCTCATGGCTGTTTGCGTATTATCTGGTCCCGGAAACCAGAGGCAAGACCCTCGAACAAATTGAAGCGCACGGGCGGTCGGGCAAACATCCACGAGCATTATGAAAACATGGCAACGGATACGATGCGCACCCTCTCTTCAGGTGGCGACATGACAAATGAGCAATCAATGAAACCTGCCGGCCCGCACGTGCTGACGGTCAACGGCGGATCGTCGAGCATCAAATTTGCTTTCTATGCGATCGGCGAACGGTTGAAGAGAACCCTTGATGGGAAAATTGATCGCATTGGGATGAACGGCGCGAATCTGACTTTCCGGGACGTAACCTCGAACCAGCAGCAGAGTCATGCCATTGCTGTCTCTGATCACAAGTCGGCAGCGAACGTCCTGATTGATTGGCTCGAAAAGCAGGATGGCTTCTCTTCCGTCAAGGCCGTGGGCCACCGCGTAGTTCACGGAATGCACCATGCCGGACCCGAACGTATCACGCCTCAATTGCTGGAGGAACTGCATCGCATCACTCCCTACGATCCCGACCACCTGCCCGATGAACTTGAATTGATAGAATCCTTCCGCCGGCGTCATCCAAACCTCCCCCAGGTTGCCTGTTTCGACACGGCGTTTCATTGCACGATGCCCCGTGTTGCGAAATTGCTTCCTATTCCCCGCCGGTTCGAAGAGATGGGAATCCGACGGTATGGTTTCCACGGCTTGTCCTATGCGTATCTCATCGAAGAACTCGCTCGTGTCTCAGACACGAAAGCAGCCCAACGCCGGGTAATCCTGGCTCATCTCGGGAGCGGGGCGAGTCTGGCTGCCGTCCGCGAAGGGAAGAGCATTGACACCAGTATGGGCTTCACTCCCTGCGGGAGGGCTGACGATGGGGACCCGGCCCGGTGATTTAGATCCGGGCGTCGCATGGTACATGATGAAGTCAGAGAATCTCTCACCCAAGCAGTTCAATGATCTCATCAATCACGGTTCCGGTCTCCTCGGCATCTCTGAAACCAGTTCCGACATGCGGGATTTGCTCGCGAAGGAGAGCGATGACGTTCGGGCGGCGGAAGCCGTGGCAGTGTTTTGTTACCAGGTGAAGAAGTGGATAGGTGCATTCGCCGCCGCGCTCGGCGGACTGGACATTCTGGTGTTCGCGGGTGGAATTGGTGAAAACTGCCCGATTGTGCGATCCCGCATTTGTGAAGAGTTGGGATTTCTTGGAATCGAACTGGAAGAAAAGCGAAACGAAGCGAATGAGGCCGTGATCTCCACGCCGGCCGGCCGGGTAACGGTTCGCGTCATTCACACGGACGAAGAAGTGATGATCGCCGCAACGGTTTGCCGCGTGCTCGGATTCCCCATGGCAAGTGAGGAACGGAATTCCGACCGCGCGACGCAATGAGTCTCTTTCTGCCGCCGCTTTCTGGCGGAAGAGGAGCCATCGCTGGTCTTCCGGAAGCCACCTTCTCCGCCGGTGGTAATTAACAGGGTGAGCGAAATGTCAGAGAACATTGAAGACAAGAAATCTGTAAGAGTCCTTAATCGCCGCGTCCACATGGCGAATGAGAGGACATTCCTTGCATGGATAAGGACAAGCATCGGGGTCATGGCATTTGGGTTTGTCGTGGAGAAGTTTGCGCTGTTCATTAAGCAAGTGTCGTTGATTTTGGGAAATGCCAATATTGAACATGTATCGTCTCCTTCTGCAGGATATTCGACTATTGTTGGAATATTCCTTGTCGGTCTTGGCACGTTGATGGGCCTGTTTGCATTTGTCAGATACAAGAAGGTTGAAAGACAAATAAACGACGAAACATACGAACCGTCATCGATCCTTCAGATAGTGGTGACTCTATCAGTTCTTGCAGTCGGAGTGTTCCTGGTAGTGTATTTGATTCATAGTACTTAAAGGAAAACAATTGACGGAGAATTGTGAGGAAGACCATGGGGATTCGACGAGGACGTCGCTGTGAAACCGGAAAGGACGAATAATATGTCCAGGCTATTGCCGTCTGATCTCTTGCAGAAGATGGATGCCTACTGGCGCGCCGCCAACTATCTGTCAGTCGGCCAGATATATCTCTACGACAATCCGCTCTTGAGGGTGCCACTGAAGCTGTCGCACGTGAAGCCGACGTTGCTCGGACATTGGGGGACAACCCCGGGGCAGAATTTCATTTACGTGCATCTGAACCGGGTCATCAAGAAGTATGACCTGGAGATGATCTACATCGCTGGTCCCGGTCACGGCGGGCCGGCGCTGGTGGGCAATACATATCTCGAAGGCACCTACAGCGAGGTATACCCCGCCATCACACAGGATGAGGCGGGCCTGAAGAAGTTGTTTACCCAGTTCTCCTTTCCCGGCGGGATTCCCAGCCATGTCTCCCCGGAATGTCCTGGGTCGATTCACGAAGGTGGCGAACTGGGCTATTCATTGAGCCACGCGTTCGGAGCCGCGTTCGACAATCCGAAACTGGTTGTCGCGTGTGTGATTGGTGACGGAGAAGCGGAAACAGGTCCGTTAGCTACGGCATGGCACTCCAACAAATTTCTCAATCCGATCACCGATGGAGCAGTGCTGCCGATCCTGCATCTCAACGGCTACAAAATCGCCAATCCGACCGTGCTGGCACGGATCGAGCATGAAGAATTGGACCAATTGCTTCGAGGGTATGGTTGGACGCCGTACTATGTAGAAGGCGACGAACCGGAGAAAATGCATCAAGACATGGCAGGAACTTTGGACGTGGTCGTCGAGAGCATTCGGCAAATCCAAAGCCATGCGCGGACCTGGAACGACACCACACGGCCGCGCTGGCCGATGATCGTCCTGAGGTCGCCAAAGGGTTGGACGGGACCGAAAGTTGTCGATGGTCTGCAGGTTGAAGACACGTTCCGCGCACATCAGGTACCACTCCTCGTGGATGCCGAGCATCCCGATCATCTCAAGCAGCTTGAAAGCTGGATGAAGAGCTACAAGGCGGAAGAACTGTTCGATCAGAATGGACGACTCATTCCGGAATTGGCAGCGCTGGCGCCTGAAGGCGATCGGCGAATGGGAGCCAATCCGCACGCGAATGGGGGACTGTTGCTCCGCGATCTGATCATGCCTGACTTTCGGACCTACGCGGTGAGCGTGCCGTCACCGGGTTCCGTCCAGGCGGCCGACACGCACGTACTCGGAGGGTTCCTGCGCGATGTGGCAACGCGCAATCAGGAGCAGCGAAATTTCCGGATCTTTGGGCCCGATGAAACGCTCTCCAACCGGCTGAACGATGTCTTCGAGGTCACCAACCGGCAGTGGGAAGCCCGGACGAGAGACAACGATGAGTTTCTCGCCACGGATGGTCGCGTCATGGAGATGCTGAGCGAGCATCAATGTGAAGGCTGGCTCGAAGGATATCTTCTGACGGGTCGGCACGGTTTGTTCAACAGCTACGAAGCGTTCATTCATATCGTCGATTCGATGTTTAACCAACACGCGAAGTGGTTGAAAGTCACGGCGGGACTGCCGTGGCGCCGGAAGATAGCATCGCTGAATTACCTTCTCGCCTCCCACGTCTGGCAGCAAGCGCATAATGGCTTTACCCACCAGGACCCCGGCTTCCTCGATCACGTCGTGAACAAAAAGGCCTCGGTCGTCCGCGTGTATCTTCCGCCCGATGCGAATTGTCTGTTGTCGGTCTGGGACCATTGTCTCAGGAGTCGGCACTACGTGAATGTCGTGGTTGCGGGCAAATACCAGGCGTCACAATGGCTGACAATGGATGCCGCGGTCGAGCATTGCACGAAAGGCATCGGTGTCTGGCAATGGGCCAGCAGCGACAAGGGGGCGGAACCAGATGTCGTCATGGCGTGTTGCGGCGACGTGCCCACCCTCGAGACTCTCGCCGCTGTTTCCATCCTCCGTAAGAATCTGCCCGATCTGAAGATCCGGGTGATCAATGTTGTGGATCTGATGAAACTGGAACCGAACACGGAACATCCGCACGGACTGAGCGATACAGATTTCGATGCGCTCTTCACCAAGAACAAGCCGATCGTCTTCGCCTTCCACGGCTATCCCTGGCTGGTTCACCGGTTGACGTACCGGCGTACCAACCACGACAACATGCACGTTCGAGGATACAAAGAAGAGGGAACGATCACGACGACTTTCGATATGACGGTCTTGAACGACCTCGACAGGTTTCACCTGGTGCAAGACGTAATCAATCGCGTGCCGCAATTGAGTGCCAAGGGCGCTGCACTGAAACAGATGATGCAAGACAAGCTCATTGAGCATAAACGGTTTATCGACAGGCACGGTCTGGACATGCCCGAGATCAGAGACTGGAAGTGGAGCGACAAATGATGTGTCGGTACCGCGAAAGGCGGTTCTGGAGCCAAGTTCCCATTATGAAGGGTATAGATCATGAAGAAGAAAGAAGCGAAATTTCATCCTCGAGTCCTTCCAAAATGCTCGACAAGCATTCAAGGGTTGGATGACATCACGGGCGGCGGGTTGCCAAAAGGCAGAGCGACGCTCATCTGCGGCGGCGCGGGGTGCGGAAAGACCCTCTTTGCCATGGAGTTTCTTGTCCATGGGGCAACGCAATTCGGTGAACGAGGGGTCTTCGTTTCGTTCGAGGAAACGGAGGCTGAACTCGCGGCAAACGTCGCTTCGTTGGGGTTCGATCTGGAAGGGCTTGTCGAGCGTAAAAAGATCAGAGTTGAGCACATTCATGTGAAGCAGGGCGAGATTGAAGAACTCGGGAAATACGATTTGGAAAGTCTGTTTATCGGGATCCATCAGGCAATTGAAAGCATCGGCGCGAAGCGTGTGGTGCTGGATACGACGGAATCACTCTTTTCCGCACTCCTCGATCCCCGACTTGTTCGCACGGAACTGCACCGGCTTTTATCTTGGTTGAAAAAGAAGGGGATCACCACAATCCTCACCGCAGAGCGGGGCGACGGGACCCTCACACGTCAAGGCCTGGAAGAATATGTCTCCGATTGCGTCATTCTGCTCGATCACCGGGTAAACGACCAATCCTCCATCCGGCGGCTGCGCATCGTCAAATATCGTGGTTCAACGCACGGAACGAATGAGTATCCGTTCCTTATTGATGAAAATGGTTTCTCCGTCCTGCCTGTGACCTCCCTTGGACTGAACTACTCCTCCTCGGGCGAACGGATTTCCTCCGGGATTGCTCGTCTCGACACAATGCTTTCCGGCAAAGGATACTTCCGGGGCAGCACCGTGCTTGTGTCAGGCACCGCCGGGACGGGAAAAACGAGCATTGCCTCACAGTTCGTTGAGGCGGCATGCAAGCGGGGGGAACGCGTTCTGTTCTTCACGTTTGAGGAATCCCCCAGTCAGCTCGTTCGCAATATGCGGTCGATTGGACTCGATTTGGACCCCTGGGTGAAAAAGGGGTTGCTGCAGTTTCACGCAACCCGCCCGACACACTATGGCCTTGAAACGCATTTGACGACGAGCATCAAATTGATCAATGAATTTAAACCCAGCGTGGTAATTCTGGATCCAATCAATGCATTCGTCATCGGAGAAAATCACTCTGAGGTCAAGACGATGTTGCTGCGCCTTGTGGATTTTCTGAAGATGAAGCGGGTCACTGCATTCTTCACAAGTCTCAATTCAACAAGCGACAATATCGAGATCACCGATGTGTACATTTCATCCCTGATCGATACCTGGTTGCTTCTCCGGGACATCGAAATCGGAGGCGAACGGAATCGAGGATTGTATGTGCTGAAATCCCGCGGCATGGAACACTCGAACCAGATCCGCGAGTTCAAGCTGACAAGCCATGGTATTGAATTGCTTGATGTCTATGTCGGGCCGGGAGGGGTCTTGACCGGTTCGGCGCGTCTCTCGCAAGAGACGAGAGACGATGCAGAACAACTCTTACGCCAGCAGGAAGTTGTTCGTAAACAAATTGGATTAGAGCGTAAGCGAAAAGCGATGGAAGCGCAGATTGTTCTGCTCCAATCTGAATTTGACGCTGAAGAATCAGATGCGCTTAAAGTCATCGGGATCGATAAAGCCAGAAATGAACGCTTCACTCAAGATAGGGAAAGAATGTCCAAAAGCCGGAAAGGGGATAAGAACTCAAATTCAACGGGCACGAAAATGGCCAAAGTGCGTGTGTGAAGCCATGAGTATCGGGAGAATGCATTTGACCAAGATCAGGTGCCGGCAAGGAATCCTCCTCGCTGGATTCCTGTGGGCGATACTGCCAGGCGCGTTGCGGGCGCAGATGAACATGGACCCCTACTTTACCGCGATCAATTATCCGATGGAAAAAAACTCCATGATGGTGATGGCACTGCCGGATTATCAATCGGCGCGGTACGGAGATGATTTCTTCACGGGCATGCTCATGGCGGAGTACGGCATCACTCCGCGATGGACGGTTGGCGTCATGGCCGAAGGCCAGAAGATAGCCGGTCTGCCCGTCACCTACGGTGGCTTGCGGTTGAGCACCTATTTCCATTTGTTCGAAGACGACCGATTGCTTAACCTCACCCTCTATGGAGAATACGAGGATTTGAACGGAGCGGCTCTGTACAAAATGGAGGTCTCTGGTTTTGGCCCCGAAGACTTGAGCGAACCGTTGGCGCTCGCGCGCGGTACTTCGGTCCGAACATTCGAGCAGCGACTGATTGTCTATCACGACTGGGACGGGCTCAACGCCACGTTGAATTTCATCAGAGAAACCGCTCTGCAGTCGCCGCATGGAAGTAATTATGGTTACGCGTTGGGCCTGTTCGTTCAGCCCTCGTGGATGAGCGGGCCGATGGCAGGCATGGCCGGCATGGCTGAGCCACCGCTGCTTTCCTTGAGCCGCCTGGGGTACGGGCTGGAGATGTATGGAGCACTGGGGGATGAAGAACAATTCGGCTTCGATTGGAACTCCCAGCAGCACTACCTTGGTGTTGTCCTCTCCTATGTCATTACCTCACAATGGTCGGTGCGTCTTGAGCCCGCATTTGGACTTTCTGACGTCAGCGACCCCTTCATGTTGCGCACGGGGCTGGCGTACATGTTCGGGCTGGCGAGCTCCTCAGACATGGGGGAAGCAGGTGCGCATCAATGAAGTCGGAAATGGAGCTACCCCCAATGAACGTGCCCGACATTAAGGACACCGCGAGAGCGCTGGTGGCCGGCGACAAAGGGCTGCTGGCGATGGATGAAAGCAATCCAACATGCAACAAACGATTTGCCGCATTGGGAATTCCCCAGACTGAGGACGCCCGGCGTTCTTATCGGGAATTGATCGTGACGACACCCGGTCTCGGTAAGAGCATTAGCGGCGCGATCCTCTACGACGAGACGATTCGCCAGAAGAAGAAGGACGGCACTCCCTTCGTCAAAGTTATCACCGACGCGGGAATCATTCCCGGCATCAAGGTTGATATCGGTGCCAGGGGTATGGCGGGCCATCCCGGTGAGAAGGTCACCGAAGGTCTGGACGGGTTGCGCGACCGCCTCAAGGAGTATTTCCAATTGGGCGCACGTTTCGCCAAGTGGCGTGCCGTGATCGCTGTCGCCGATGGCATCCCCACCCGGGGTTGCATCGAGGCTAACGCGCATGCGTTGGCTCGCTATGCCGCGTTGTGCCAGGAAGCCGGACTGGTCCCGGTCGTCGAACCGGAAGTGCTCATGGACGGCGAGCATACTCTCGAGCGTTGCAGCGAGGTGACGGAGGAAGTCCTGCGTACGGTTTTCCACCAGATTTACGCTCAGCGAGTGATGCTGGAAGGGATGATCCTGAAACCCAACATGGTGCTCCCGGGACTGCTCTGTCCCAGGCAGGAAGCGGTGGACGAGGTGGCCGATGTCACCGTGCGGTGTCTCATGCGGGTTGTCCCCGCGGCCGTTCCGGGGATTGCGTTCTTGTCGGGCGGACAATCGAGCGAACTCGCCTCGGCCCGTTTGAATGCCATGAATGTTCGATTCAAGTCGCAACTGCCCTGGGCGCTGGCGTTTTCGTTCGCCCGAGCCATCCAGCAACCGGCGTTGGAGATCTGGCAGGGCAAAGAGGCCAACGTGCCGCCGGCACAGCAAGCGCTGTATCACCGAGCCGTGTGCAACCGGGTTGCACGCCGTGGCGAATACAACGCCGCGATGGAAAGGACGTCACCATGACCGCAAGTATCCCGCAACCTGACATTGCTACCGCTTCAGTTCCCGACACCCTCGCGGCGCTCCACGTGAACCCCGATACCGGGCTCACGCATGCGGAAGTGGATACCCGCCGGAGCGAACACGGATTCAATGAAGTCGCCGAGCGAAAAGCGCACCCCGTTCTGATGTTCCTCGGAAAGTTCTGGGGCCTCTCGGCATGGATGCTTGAACTGATCATGGTGCTGTCGGCGGTGCTGGGGAAGTTCTCGGATTTCGCCGTTGTGGGCGTGCTGCTCGTGGTCAATGCGGTGCTGAGTTTTATGCAGGAGCATCGGGCCGCCGGCGTTGTTGAGACGCTGCGGCGCCGGTTGCAGGTGAGTGCGCGTGTCCTGCGAGAAGCGTCCTGGCAGGTCGTTCCCTCCCGCGATCTGGTTCCGGGCGATATCGTTCGGGTCCGACCGGGCGACATCATTCCGGCCGATGTCAAGCTTCTGACCGGTGCCTTGAGCGTTGACCAGTCGGCGCTCACCGGTGAGTCAAAGGACGCCGACAAGGGTCCGGGCGAAGTACTCTCTTCGGGATCTGTCGTACGGCGGGGCGAAGGCAACGGCGTGGTCTTGCTGACCGGGGCGAAGACGTATTTTGGCCGCACCACCGAGCTGGTGCAGCAGGCGCGACCCAAACTCCACATCGAAGCGGTCGTGGCCAAGGTGGTCCGCTGGCTGTTCGTCATCGTCGGCGCGCTGCTGAGTGTGGTGATCGTGCTGTCGTTGATTCACGGCGCGCCGCTCCTGGAGATGGTTCCCCTCATCCTCGTGTTGTTGATGAGCGCGGTGCCGGTCGCCCTTCCCGCCATGTTTACCGTCAGCATGGCCGTCGGCTCGAAGGAGCTGGCGAAGCGCGGTGTGCTCGTCACACGGCTCAGCGCTGCAGAGGATGCCGCAACAATGGACGTGCTCTGTGTGGACAAGACGGGCACGATCACCATGAATCAACTGGCCGTCACCGGCGTGATCCCGCTGGATCATGCTGTGGAATCCGACGTGCTGTTCGCCGGCGCGCTCGCGTCTCAAGAAGCCAACCAGGATCCGATTGACCTGGCATTTCTCGCCGCGGCAAAAGAGCGGCACATATTCGACAACCTTCCGAAAGTCGCGCCGGTTTCCTTTGCGCCTTTTGATGCGAAAAACCGGCGCACGGAGGCCGTCGTCGAACAGAACGGGCAGCGGCTGCGTGTGATGAAGGGTGCCGTGCGGACAGTGGCCGAGGCATGCGGACTCCAGCCCCCGGCAATCGAAACGTTGGAGGCGCGGGTCAGCGAATCAGCGATGAAGGGTTATCGGACGCTTGCGGTGGCGCGCGGCCCCGAATCGGGCGCCCCCGTCCTGCTCGGATTGGTGACACTCTATGATCCGCCCCGGGCGGATGCGAAACAGCTCATCGCCGAACTCCGGGATCTGGGCGTTCCGGTGAAGATGCTCACCGGTGATGCGCTTGCGGTGGCAAGTGAAATCGCGCATGGAGTCGGGTTGCCCAATATTCGGCGCGTGGCGGATCTGAAGGCTGCGAGTGCTCAGGCCGGCAACGAGGCGGTGGATCTGTTGGCAGGTGCGGATGGTTTTGCCGAGGTGTATCCAGAGGACAAGTATATCGTGGTGCAACACCTCCAGGCCGCTGGACACGTGACCGGCATGACCGGTGACGGCGTCAACGATGCTCCCGCCCTCCGCCAGGCCGAAGTCGGAATCGCTGTCAGCACCGCCACCGATGTGGCCAAGGGGGCTGCCAGCGTCGTCCTGACCGAACCGGGCTTGACGAACATCGTGGCGCTGGTCGAACAGGGGCGGACGATCTACCAGAGGATTCTGACCTGGATCATCAACAAGATCAGCCGGACGCTCCTGAAGGCGGCCTTTGTAGCTATCGCCTTCATGGTGACGGGGAAGTTTGTCGTCTCCGCATTCGCGATGCTGCTCCTCGTTTTCGTGATGGATTTCGCGACGATCGCCCTGGCCACCGACCGCGTTCGGCCGTCCAGGAAGCCGGAGACATGGGCAATCGGGGGGTTCATCCGGGTCTCCGTGGTCCTCGGCTTGGCCATGGTGGGGGAAACGCTCTTGTTGTTATGGTTCGGCTGGTCGCGGTTTGGTTTGGCTGCCGATAGCAATGCTCTGTGCACTTTCAGCTTTCTGACGTTGCTCTATTTTTGCGTGTTCTCCATTGTGTCTGTCAGAGAACGAAACTGGTTCTGGACAACGAAGCCCAGCAATACTTTCATGCTCTCGCTCATCGCGGGTGCGGTGGTGGGCACGGGTCTGACTTACGTGGGTCTTCCGGGACTCCTCCCGCTGCCCTGGTTGCAGACCCTTGCCATTCTTGCCTATTCCGTTGTCGCGTGTCTCGGCGTGAATGAGGCGGTGAAGGTCGGAATGATCAAGCCGCGCATTCCGATCGCCGTGGCCAGGAAACCGTCCGATGTGAACCCGCAGATCGCCAGACGCGCGTACGAACTCTACGAACGGCGAGGCCGTCAGGACGGCCGAGCAGATCAGGACTGGGAGTCGGCGGAGCGGGAGATCCGGAAGGAGGAACCCCGAACATAACCGACATGCCAACCCGGCTGCCGGCGAGCACTCACGTCCCGGGGGTTAGCTACTTCTTCACCCGTTTGGGCGATTCATTTTCGTGGTATTTCCCGTTTACTATGATTGCGGCCCAAGGGATTCGGAGGGAGTTTCCTCCACGCCCGGGTTCATCCACATTCCAACGGAAACCTGCAATGACAAAAACGATGGACGACAAACGGGACGAGTACGTAATTCGAGACAATATAATGAAACTGCTTTCCGACGGTGAGATCGGGAGCATTTCAACGGTTGAGACGAAATCGCATCTCTTGGATGGCGACGATTATCTCGATTTTGAGCACCTCGATTATGGTGTGCAGCGGGCTACTGCGGCAGCAGCGCCTCTGGGTCGTTTGCTTCCGAAAAAATCCGTGCGCGAAAAAACATGGAACAAGATCCTCAGACGGCTGGTGTTATCGGGAATAACCGTTACGGAAACCGGCGGGTGATGTCGAACCCAGTCCTCAGTCTTCTGAGTCCGCAGCTCTCTGTCGTATTGTCAGGTACCTGGGCGGCGACAACCTCAAGGTGGTCAAAACCTGCAGCGCGAATGTGCCGCTGACTTCTGGCATGAGACCGATTCTGATGATCGACGAGTGGGAACATGCCTACTTCCTGGACGATCGGAACCGACGCGCCGACTATGTCAACGCGGTGCTGGATAATCTGATGAATGGGGACTTCGCCGCAGAGAACGTCGGCTGAAGGTTGCTCGAAACGATGGACAAGATATGGCCGATGTTTTGAAAGGATGAAAATGAGAATCGATTCAACCATTTTCCACACACCCCTCTTGGCCAAGATCGTGACCAGGAAGCAGCCTCAACAACGGTGTGAATTGGGGATGATTGGCCTGGGGGTCATGGGCCGCAATATGGTGTTGAACATGGCCGACCATGGCTGCCCGGTTGCGGGTTACGACAAAGACCAGGCCAAAGTCGGCGCATTGCGAAAGGAAGCGGCCGAACGCAACGTCCGCGGCGCGACGAACATCGTCGATTTCATTGCACTGCTCCGTAAACCCCGTGCCATCATGATGCTCGTGCCCGCCGGTCCCACGGTTGACGCCGTTATCAAGGATCTGTTGCCGCATCTGGAGAAAGGTGATCTTATCATCGATGCCGGTAACTCCTACTTCAAGGATACCGATTTGCGTGCGAGCAATCTGAAGGCGAAAGGGATCGAGTTCCTCGGCGTGGGCATTTCAGGCGGCGAAGAAGGCGCACGGCACGGACCGAGCATCATGCCCGGTGGACCGAAAGAAGTGTACGAGCGGGTCCGTCCCGTCTTTGAAGCAGCAGCCGCGAAAGTCAATGGTGAACCGTGCGTGACGTGGCTGGGCCCGGGATCGGCCGGTCACTTTGTGAAGATGGTCCACAATGGAATCGAATACGGTGTCATGCAATTGATCGCCGAGACATACGACCTGATGAAACGTGGATTGGGACTGGATGACGATGCAATGCGCGACGTATTCGCCCAATGGAACAACGGTGAACTCAAAAGCTATCTCGTCGAAATCACCGGCAATATTTTCTCCAAACAGGATGAGGGTACCGGCAAGCGGTTGATCGATGAAATTCTCGACGTGGCCAGGCAGAAGGGCACAGGCATGTGGACTTCGCAGAGCGCCATGGAATTGCAGGTGCCTGTCCCAACGATCGATGTGGCCGTTGCCATGCGCGACCTGTCAGTGTTTGTTGAGGAGCGCGAGCAGGGGAGCGCCGTCTACCCGCGGCCCATCCGGCAAATCACGGATGACCGTGACGCGTTTCTCAATCACCTCGAGCGCGCACTCTACTCCGGGATGATGATCCTCTATGCGCAAGGCATGGCGCTTCTGTCGGCTGCCTCAATCCGATACGCGTATGGCCTCGACCTTGCCTCAGTGGCGCGGACCTGGCGTGGCGGGTGCATCATCCGCTCTGCGCTGCTGGAGGATATCGGCGCAGCGTTCCACGCGAATCATGATCTGCCCAATCTGTTGCTGGATCCCGACGTGGCAAAGAAGATTACCGAACACCAGGAAGATTTGCGGCTGGTGATCTGTCGGGCCGCTGAGTCGGGGGTGCCGACCCCGGGACTGATGGTTTCACTGGGGTATCTGGATGGGTATCGCAGCGCCTGGTCGCCGGCCAATCTGATTCAGGCCCAACGAGACTACTTCGGGGCACACACGTATGAACGCACCGATGCCAAAGGCGTGTTTCACACCAATTGGGAGGCAGAGTGAGCCACTCCGATATTGAGCCGACCATGATCATGATTTTCGGCGGCGCGGGCGATCTGACCTGGCGCAAGCTCATACCCTCCTTGTTCGACCTCTTCAGTGAAGGACGGATGCCCGGGAAGTTTGCCATCACTGCCGTGGATCGCGTCCCTCTGCGTGAGGCCGAATTGCTCAGGCATTTGTTCGAAGGCGTAAAACGGTTTTCGCGCAATGGAAAGGTGAAACGTGCCATCTGGAACACCTTTGCGCAGCATGTCACCTATCATCAGGGAGATTTTAAGGATCCGGCGACGTACTCGACGTTGGCGGCGAAGTGTGCGCAATTGGACAAGGAATGGAAGGTGAATGCCGGTCACATCTTTCACCTGGCAACTCCGCCCGTGATGATCGGGGTCATTCCCAAGCTCCTGGCCGACGCGGGTCTGAATCGGGATCGCGTGCGCGACCGTATTGTCGTGGAGAAGCCGATTGGTCATGACCTGGAATCTGCACGCGACATGAATCGTACGCTCAGGGAAAGCTTCCATGAGTTACAGATCTTCCGGATCGACCATTATCTCGGCAAAGAAACCGTACAAAACATCCTCGCGTTCCGCTTTGCCAATCCGCTCTTTGAACCGATCTGGAATCGGCGGTACGTGGACTTTGTGACCATCACCGTCGCAGAAGATGTCGGCGTAGGGCATCGGGGTGGGTATTACGACCACGCGGGATCCTTGCGCGATATGGTGCAGAATCATCTCATGCAGCTTCTCTGTCTCGTCGCGATGGAACCGATGGTGTCATTTGATGCTGATGAGATTCGGAATAAGAAAGTCGATGTGCTCCACGCCGTCCGGCTGATACCGCGAGGGGAAGTTCAACATTATGCCGTCCGTGGCCAGTATGGTCCGGGCGGCATCCATGGCCACAAGATTCGTGGCTATCGCCGAGAAGTAAACGTCTCGCCGCGATCCGGAACGGAGACCTTCGCCGCCTTGAAACTCTTTGTGGACAATTGGCGCTGGCAGGGTGTCCCCTTCTATCTCCGCACAGGCAAACGCCTCCCCCGGCAGTGTTCGGAGGTAGTCATCCAGTTTCGGGCGGTACCGCATCGGTCGTTCCCGGTCGAGTCCAGCCGCGATTGGCATCCGTCGCGTCTGGTCCTCTCGATCCAGCCCAAGGAAGGCATCGTGATGGGTTTTCAGGCAAAGTACCCCGGGCCAAAGATGTTGTTGCGGCCGGTGGAGATGCGGTTCGCGTATCAAGACAGCTTTTCCGTCCCTTCGCCGGACGCCTACGAAACGTTGCTCTGGGATGTGATGAACAATGATCCGACACTCTTCATGCGCGCCGATCAGGTCGAGGCGGCGTGGCAGATTCTGATGCCCGTGCTGGAGGCATGGTCGGAATCAGCCCCCCGCAATTTCCCGAACTACGCAGCTGGCAGTTCTGGGCCCAAGGCTGCCGATGCGTTGCTCGCGCGTGAAGGGCACGTGTGGGGGACGATCACAAATAGCAGGAAATAATCTACCTGCCCTCATCACCGCGCACGGAAATCCTTCCCGGTCTTCTGTCTTCTCCCCAATTCCCACGAAGGTCGCCAACACCTCTTCTGACGTGATTAACCCTTCATTCATCCTTTCAGCCGATTCATCCTGAAGCGGTAACCGGTATACTTTATCGGGGTCAAGACGGACGACCATCCCCATAGTCGTCGGGTTGTCGGCTGCAATGTGAGACGTGATATCGGAAAAGAGACCCACCGATGAACTGGAATCGCATGGAGCGGGAGTGAAGACAACGCAGGGGTAAAGCCGTGGATCACAAGGGGAAGCGGCAAATCCGGCACGAGTCCATCGGGTAGGAAACGAGACCAGAGGCGAGTATGCTTAAGCGCAAGAAACCCACCGTTCCGACATCGGACGCACATTTCCTCGGTTGGCAGACGACATCGTCCGGGACAATGTTCCCGCTCTTCAATGTCACCACCCCAGGACATCCGTCGTACCATTCGACGGTGAGCGATTCCACCTTGCGCAGTCTGCGTCTGAGGGTTCCGGAGACTCAGTCTCCGTACGGTGAGGCCGGGCCATCGCCGTGGCACAATCTGGGGATCGAGTTGAATCGACCCCCAACCGCGCGGGAGGCGATAGAAGTCGCCGGCCTGGATTACACCGTCATGAAGACAGTGCGTGAGCGGGAAACGGGACCGGACCGTGATGCGTATGTGACGATACGAACGGACACCGGGGAGATTCTGGGAACGGTGGGGAAGGATTTTGAGCCGACCCAGAACAGGGATGCGTTTGCGTTCTGTGATGCGTTGGTGAACACGCAAGGAGCGGTGTACGAAACGGCTGGAGTCATTGGCCGGGGCGAACGCATCTGGATCCTGGCAAGGCTTCCGGGATACCTCAAGGTTCATGGAAACGACCTTGTCAACAAATACCTCTTGCTCACAAATTGTCATGACGGCGGCATTTCTGTCCAGGCAAAGCTTGCTCCGATCCGTGTCGTCTGCAATAACACCCTGACAAGCCCGTTGCAGGGTTCCGAAGAAGGTGAATCGCTCCAATATCCGGTTGCCGGAAGCGGAGGGGACATCGCTGCGGCAATGCTGGGAAGATCCGACATCCTTTTTGAACAACTTGGCGTGATCTTCAACCGTATGGCCGCGAAGAAGATCACAGAGAGGGAGCTGAAGGGGTATTTCCAGGCGTTGGTCCCGGATCAAGCGGCGACGGAAGACAATGCCGCAACGAAGCGACTCCGCGACGATATGCTGCAACTTCATGATGCCGGCAGGGGCGCATATCTTGCGCGCGGAACTCTCTGGGGTGCGTTCAACAGCGTCACCGAATACACGGATTATATGATGTTGGATGACGATCCCACCGCACGATTGAATTCCATCTGGTTTGGTCGGGGAGAGCAATTCAAATTGAAAGCGTTCCATCTTGCTGAACATATGATGCAGACCTGAATCGGGGCCTCGGCGATCAACCATTGAATCAATCCGAAAGGGAAGGTGCTATGCTTTTTACCATCGCGGTCATTCTCGTCCTGCTGTGGCTGTTAGGGATGATTACGTCTTACACCTTGGGCGGTGTTCTTCACTTACTCCTGGTGATTGCGCTTCTCGTCGTCCTGATCAGATTCATCGGGCGGAGAAAGCTGGCGTAGACCACGGACGCAATTCTCGGCTCCACAGAGTGGACATCGCCGGTGCTTCGGTGGGAGGCGCCGGCGATGTCATTTTTGTGGAGGGTTAACTACCGTTTCATCCCTTCGACCGATTGGATGTCGACAGCGTCGTCGGTATCCTTGTTCACACGCACAGAAAGAGTGTTTGTCCTTCGGGGGAAGGGTTGGAATATCAGGCACCACGACGATTCACTAGGAGGGTTCAATGAGACAAGTTCAGCTGGCCATTGTGGCCGGGAGTGTTCTGTTCACCACGTTGATTGCAGGTTGCGGAAGCGCCCCGGCGGTCGACAAAGAAGCATCCACATCGGCGATCCGGGCTGCCGAGGAAGTTGGAGCATCCAACGTCCCCAGTGCCTCTCTCTATTTGCAGCTTGCCAAGGAAGAACTGGTGAACGCGAAGGGTCTCGCCGAGAAGGGCGACAAGGAGAAGGCGGAATCCATGTTGTTGCGCGCTCAGGTCGACGGGGAGCTCGCAGTGGCGCTTTCCCGCAGCGATGCGGACAAGAAGGAAAGTGCACAGGCAATCGAACGGGTGCGACAGCTCCGTCAAGACAACCAATTACCCCAGGAAGGGAAGTAACCCATGAAACTCATGATCTCTTTGTTGAGCATCGCAACGGCAGGGCTTCTCGCTGGGTGCGCTGCAACCGCTCCACCGTCGGAACTCCTCAACGCGCGTCAAGCCTACCAGCATGCGAGCGAAGGGCAGGCCGCGCAACTGGTGCCGGGAGAACTCCACAAGGCACAGGAGGCGCTCGCAATCGCGGAGAAGTCCTTCAAGGACGATCCGAAATCGTACCACACGCGCGACCTCGCGTATGTCGCGGATCGCAAAGCGAAGATGGCTGAAGCGCTCGCCGTGACCGCTGCAGGAAATGCCGTCACCGCCAAAGCGAATTCTGATTTCCAGGCAACGCAAACGGAGATCGTGAAAAAGACGAAGGAGGATCTGGCTGCGTCGAAGGATAGCGCTGCTATGAAATCGGAACAGCTGGCCTCTGAGCAGAAGGCACGCGTCGAATCTGACAAGAAGACGGCAGATGCACAGGCAGCGCTCGCCAAACTCGCGGCCGTGAAGGAAGAGGCCCGGGGACTCGTCATTACCCTTTCGGGCAGCGTCCTCTTTGCTTCAAACAAATCGGCCCTCTTGCCGGGAGCCCGGGATCGGCTCAATCATGTTGCCGATGCCCTTCTGGCGACGAAAGAGCGCAATCTCACCGTTGATGGTTACACGGACTCCCAGGGTTCCTCCAGCTACAACATGGAGTTGTCGCAGCGGAGGGCTGACGCGGTGCGATCGTATCTCGTGTCGCGCGGTTATCCGGGCGAGTTGATTCAAGCGCAAGGCATCGGGGAAGAGAATCCCGTGGCAAACAATGCCAGTGCCGAGGGTCGGGCGAATAACCGGCGGGTGGAAATTGTTGTCAGCAACGCTGTCGTAGCGAAATGAGGAAGTATCAATAACAAACGGAATTCACGGGACCCGGCAGGCGTGCGGGTCCCTGTATACCGGTTCAAGTGCTTCAGAGAGAGTGCACGACTTTTCCAGCCCTTTGGCTCGATGCCGGCGAAGGTTGTGACCATGAGGAAATTGATGAATGCTATGATGTGTGCTGTTGCCCTGGCATGCGCAGGACAGATTGTTGGTTCCGCTTCGACGCATGCAGCGCCTCGGGCGCCGGTGTCGCAGTACCAAGCTCGCGCGGGGAGCTCCGCCACAGAGGATTCTCTCCGGGGCAATCCTCAAACCTTCCACAAGAGTGAAGTCGCCGACGTCGCACGTCGGAGTGCCGGGAGGGGAGAATCTTCCCCCACACTCGCTGCCAGCAGAGCGGCAAAGGAGAAAGCGGATAGAGATTTCTGGAAGGCCCAGGGCAGAATTGCGAGAGCCAGGCAATTGGGTCAAACCCCAGGAGAGCGGAGTGCTACGCCCGCGACGGAAAGGCGTGCCATCACACGGAAACCAGTGGACGAGGCTGAAAAGAATACTGCGGATACCCAAGCAACTCTTTTCACGCTTGCGACCGTGAGGGAAGAAACGCGCGGTGCCGTTATCACGCTTTCCGGCAGAATCCTTTTTGCTTTTGACCAAACGGCGATCTTGCCGAAAGCGCAGGATCAGTTAAGCCGTGTTGCCGACGCCCTCATGGCGTTGAAAGATCGAACGTTCACCGTCTATGGTTATACGGATGCGTCGGATTCTCCTCGCCGCGATCCGGGACTCTCTCAGGAGCGTGCAGAGGCAGTACGGTTGTTCCTCATCGCGCGCGGTTGTTCCGCCGAGTTGATTCAAGTGCAGGGAATCGGGGAGAGAGACGCGATTGCCGGGATTGCCGACGCCGAAGGAAGGGCGAGCAGTCCGGGAGTGGAGATTGTCATCACTCGGACGGTCGCAAAATGACGTCGCACGCGCATGGAGAGAAGAGTTGTCAGACCCAAGGGGACAACGGATCGTCAGGGTGAAGGATAGGTGAATGAGAAGAAGAACGTAACCCAAGAGATCAAGATGCGCAAATCGCCGACGCCGTTGTCGATGCATGCGGGGTCGCAGAGTTCGGTCGTACGGGGGAATTCATGATTTGGATGACGTCGAAGACTTCGCCTGTTGCCGCCTTCGTGAAATGGCAGCGAGGTGCAAGGAAAGGGCGACAGCGTGCGACTGCCGTTCGTTCTCTCGCAGGGCTGACTGCAGTGGTCGCGGGTGGGCTTGGCGTTCTTGCCATGTCGAACCGGATCGCGCACACCGGGGTGAGCGGTACGAATCCCAACGCCACCGTTGTCGCGTATCGCCTGCAAACAGAGCCACTGGTCGCGCAGGTTTGCAGGGTGGTCCAGGATGTCACTCGCAAGCAAGCCCTTCAGTGCTGGAAAAAGGCCGTTCGTGGGGAGACAGTCGTTTCGGGCGATCGGCTGAAAACCGGAATGCATTCGGCTGCCGTGTTGAAACTCACCGACAACAGCTTTGTTCGGATTCGGGAGCTTTCGGAACTCACCGTCACCGTCGTGTCGACGGAGTCGTCGTTCTTGAGATCCATCGACCTCGAAATTGGAGGCGTGGGCTTTGGTGTAAAAAAACAGGGTCCCGAAGAGGAATTCCGGTTCACATCACCGACTTCGGTCGCATCGATTCGAGGGACGGAGGGGGAGTTTATTTCAACCGGTATGTCAGACACACTTACGATTGTCGAAGGTGCGGTGGTGCTGACCAATTCGCTGACGGGCGAGAATGTCATGGTGCGGGGCGGATACACGGGCATTGCGAACCACGACGGCACGATCGGAGTGCGGCCTGCAACAGCTGATGAATTGAACGCGGCCGGCATGATGGAGAGAGGGGAACGAGAGCCGCGGCAAATGGTTTCGCATGGAGGATTCGACAAACGGTCGATCAACTGGCGGCTGTATCCGGCGGAAGGGGAACACTCCGGTAGAGCATTACGACGACCCCCAGGCCGGACTCCCGGGTACGTACCAAATCTGAGCAGTGCGATCTCCATCGTCGGCGTGCGTCGGCTGGCCCTTCGATTCCCATCGGGATACGGAGAAGGGTTGCTGTCAAAGAACAGGACCATCCTGAGGACATTGCCATGAAATATCACTTTCTCGTCATCACCGCGCTCGGTCTTTTCCTCGTGGCGCAAGGGGCCTTCTCTCAGGATCACGGGTTCGGCCTCGGAGTGATCTTCGGAGAGCCGACCGGCATCAGCGCAAAGTTGTGGACTTCGCATGTCAACGCTTTCGATTTCGGTCTCGGCTGGTCGTTCGGAGGAGATCGGCTCGGCAGGTACAACGGGTACTACGACGGAGGACGGCGTGTTCACTTCCACATGGACTATCTGTGGCATTCCTTTGATGTGATCCGGTCCTCTGAACGATTTCCCTTGTACTATGGCATTGGTGGACGGATCAACAGTGGAGCTGGATATGATGCTTCGATTGCACTCCGGGGGGTTTTCGGTATTGCCTGGCTCCCGCATCGTGCGCCGCTTGACGTATTCCTGGAACTCGTCCCATCGCTCCAGCTCACATCCACGGCAGGCTTTGGCCTTGATGCAGGCATCGGGGCACGGTATTACTTCTGACGCGCTGCCCAGGGCAAACGGCAGTTGTGCATGAATCATGCGTCGCTCGTGTTGTTTCCCCGTGAAGGTGCCTATGCTTCATACGAACAAGAAACCTCAGAGACAATTCCGGCCCGCAATGCGGATCATTGGTCTCAATACCGGCAAGACAAGGAGGGCGCGCGGATCGTATACCGCTTATCAGGTGTACTTCGATCTTTCCGCGAACCCGCCGCTCTCCTGGAATCAGATCTTCAGGCGAGAATGGAGAGATCTCGGCTCGACAGAAGGGGTGGAAATTGATGGAATGTGCCTCGTCATCCAATGTCCGATTCAGGACGTCGCTTCGACACACCTCCCGGCTTTGAAAGAGGCGGTCGACGCAACGAATACCGCATTCACGGAATATGCCCGGGAACAGGCAGCCGAAGAAGCGCATCGGGCCAGTGTTGCCAGCGATGATCAGAAAGTGATCGAAGCCGTGGCGAAATCCTTGCGGTTCGACTGACGAGATGCGAAGAGCAGAACGCCGCCTTTTCGATTGTAGGATCCAGAGGCGATTGCTCGCAATGTGACAGGATCATTGTAAGATTTCACGAAACATCGTATATTCAACCTGGTTGTATTCGTCCCGCCCCCGCCTTCTGACAATGGAACTACCCGTGTATGCGGAAGATTAAGATTCTGCTCATCGAGGACAACCGGTTATTGCGCGAAGGCATCAAAGTCCTCCTCAACAAGCAGGAGGATCTCAAAGTTGTGGGCGCATTCGAGGGCAATCACGACACCCTGGTACACGCGCAGAGATTAAAACCTCAGGTCGTTCTCATTGACCTGGGTTTGCGGAACGAGAACGGCCTGAACGTTGTGGCGACGATGACGAAGGAAATGCCTCAGGTTCGCATCATCGGGATGGGTCTGATCCCCTCCCAGCGGGATATTGTTGAGTTTGTCCAAGCGGGTGCGTCGGGCTTTGTGCTCAAAGATGCGACAGTCAAGGATGTCCTCAATACGATCCGGTCGGTCGCTCTAGGGGTGAGAGTTCTTCCCCCGTTGCTGACGGAGTCTCTGTTTACCCATGTTGTTGACATCGCCCTCCGCAAGGGAAAAGGGTCGCTGCCCAATGCTGTCCGTATGACTGTGCGTGAGCGTGAGATCATCGTTCTTATCGCCGAAGGGATGAGCAACAAGAGAATTGCCCAGCAGTTGAACCTCTCGCCCTACACCGTGAAAAGCCATATCCATAACATCCTGGAAAAGATGGCCCTGCATAGCCGCCTGGAGATCGCAACACAATCGTACAAGACCGACATCGAGTGACCTTCCTTCCCCGCCTCGAGATGTAACTCGCCTTTCGCCGTATTGCTGTTCGTGGTTTGATCCCCCCTGGAGCACCAGCCCCCCGTATTCGGGGATTAGCTATTCTTTCGTCCGTTCAGCCGATTCATCACATAACCTTGTCCGGTATACTTCCGTTGGCTCAGCATGAGCGACCGGGACTGAGGGCGCATACACAAGCGAGGAAGGGATCGACATGAAATCAACAATTGGACTGGCCATGGTCATCGTGGGTTTGATGATGACCGTGTACACCGGTTTTAACTACATAACGAGGGAGAGTCTTGTGGACTTCGGTTCCTACGCGTTGACGAAGGAGAGCGATCAGAAGGTCTTTTGGGAGCCGTATGTCGGCATTGGTGTGATGGTTGTCGGCGGCCTAATGGTCAGGCTCGACAAAACAAGGACCTTGGCGCATTCATGACGTCGGGGATTAGCTACGCTTTCATCCTTTCGGCTGATTCATCCGGATCTCTTGACCGCTATCTTGGAGATCTCCGGCGTGGGGTTCACTCCACGCCAGTGAAAAGAAGATATTTGAGCCAGTGCAGCGTCGTTGGGATAAAAAGCCATTACAGGATGCTCTGTAATCGCATGGAGGGAGATTTGAAACAGCGAAGGGGGAGTTCCCCGGGTGAAGGGGCGGAACAGGGATTCGGTGATTGGACGCCCGGGCGATTGTCGGCCGCGGAGCCGGCGAGCGTTTCACGACAGGCAGGGTGGAGATCGAAAAGATCCAAGCGGATATGCGAATCGGAATCCCCATCGTTCGACGCAGAGCCGCGGCAGGAATGATTAACCACGCTTTCGTTCCTTTGGACGATTCTCTTGTGTCGGCATCATGGTAGATTGCGCGTGTCGCCGACGCCCGCGCTTTCATCCGGACGTGAGGCAGTGAAGGCAAGAGACATTTGCGGCGAGCAGTCAACCATTGACGCCGATGGCATCTGGGTGATGGGCGGAGTAGCCTAACGTCTCAGACTGTCTGACGCACTCGGCGTTTCCGGGGAGCAATGGCGTAAGCAACAATTTTTACGTCATCACCGTCGGTCTCATGTTCGGTCTTTAATGGGCCGGTATCATGCGTCGTCAATCACCTACCATCTCCACGAAGAGGCATCAATGACAACACGAATGGTTTTTGGATCCATCGCGCTCCTGTGCGTCTTGGCGCTCCCGGCGACCGCCGGCGGAAAAGACGGACTTCAAGGATACTTCAACACTGCGGCGACCAAAGTCAGGGCGACGGACAATCCGTCTGAGAAGCGACAGATCCTGAACGAATCGTTCCAGACCATGGAAAAAGCTCTGGACGTGGTTCAAGGGTCGCCGTCAATCTCGACAACCGATCGGGCCGCGATTGATCGGCTGAAAGCTACGATTCAAGACAAACAAGATGAGCTCGCAGGCCGCAATGGCTACACGCGTGTCCCCGATGAGCAGCTCAATGCGTTCTCCAATTATGCCGTGCAGGATATGGAGCAGGCGGACACGATTGTCACTGTCAGTCTCGTCACCCTCATCTTACTCGCAATCTTACTCGTCCTTTTGGTGAGATAATTGGTTTGTGAGCGCGCTGTGCCGGTCTTCCGACCGGTCAGGGGCAGATTCTGCTCAACGTTGTTGGCAAGCATGTGTTGTGCAGCCCTCATGACTATGCTGCCGTCGTGCAGCGCCGAACTCCCTGTTCAGCGTGACGCTGAACAGGGGGTGGAGGCAAACCTCGGGACGCCATACTCCATCGTGTGCGTGGTGCACGGAGACGGAGACTATCTCTACCACGATACGAGCGGCATTGCCCACGAGGCAGACGCAGAGGCCGTAGCGGGGGCCATACGCGTCGCACAGCAAAATCCCCAGGCGGAAGTCTTCATCTTTCATGAACGACCCAGGCAGGACTTCTTGTTCGTGTTTCCCCTTCGTGACGGAGAGTTCTACTATTACCGGCACGGACGTCTCCTCGCCCATGATCTGTACTGGCGCGATCAGAAGCAATCGCAACTCGATCCTGAAGCGGCTCTGTATCGCCGCTTTCATGTGGGCAACCTGGGGCAGCAGAAGAGCGTGTTTCTCTACTTCGGTCATGAAATCCCTGAGTGTGGTGGCGAGGGTTACGATGCATCCTATCCGGATCGACCGTTCACGGTTCGCGATCTGGCGGTCGGCTTGAAGAGCTTCACCCGTAATTCCGGAAGATTCGATCTCCTGGTCCTCTCGACGTGTTATGGCGGCACGCCGTATACCATCAGCACCGTTGGGGCCTACGCGCGTTCCATCGTCGCTTCGCCGGATAATCTCCACCTGTCATACTTTGACCTCGACCCGCTGGCGCGATTGGATCTCCATTGGCCCGGCAACGATGGACCGCGGTTTGCGCAAACGTTCGCTCTTCAGTCATTTGACCGTCTGACAAAGAATGTCGAAACGGCTGTCAGTGTTGCGGTGTATAACTCGGACAGCGTGCAGGAATACATCCGGGCAGTCCGCAAAGGGTATGAGCATACCCTGAGCATCTTGAACCGGGAAGGCCAGGCTTCGACAATGTCGGCAGAGCACTGCGATTGTGCTGACGTTCCTGCGTATGTGCTGCCGACAATGAAGAAGGGGGTGCAGATCTTTTACCGGCCGGCGCGGTTTGGGCGATCGAAGGACAAGCAGGGTCATTCAGGATGGGAATGCTGGAGCGAGAAGAGCCTGCAGGCGACAATGTCGACGCTTGATGGAGTTGGCCGACAACCTTGAGTAGATCGTATCAGGTTGCGGAGTGTGCAACGTGTCTCAGTCAGCACAAGGCGTGGCCTCGTTGTGCCACACCGTGTGGTGGGTCCGGCACACAGTGAGCAGTACGATGCTTGCGAACGTGCAGTTGATGAGTTGAGGTGTGTATGCCTTTCTACGCAAAGAACCATGTTGTCTCGCTCTTGATAGGGTTGTTACTGATCATCGTTGGATTTGTTCCCGTGGGAATTGCCGGTGGAAAAGACTCTGTTGCCAACGTGGAGGACTTCCGTCCCGGGGATACGCTTCGCTTTACCACTGACGGATCCATTCCCAATCGGATGAGCCGATTTGTGACATTCGGAGCAAACAGGGTTCACGTCACACGAACAACGACATTCAAGGCCATCCTGTACAGGCCCGGATTCCTTCCGAGCGGGGTGCAGTCGAGCACGGTCTTCGTGGGGGAGCGTGCGCCATCGGCCCGAACGGCGATGCGGGAGGGTGGCTCGCCCTCACTACAGTCAACACGGAGGACTCAATGACGGCAAAGAACAAGGAAAAGCCGGAGGCCGTCAAGAAGCAGGCGCTTGTCCGCTCGGACATGCCATACCGTTTCGGAATGCACAGAGAAGCGGAGGAGCTACCGATGGATCATCGTTAAGAAGAACCGCTGGCGAGGGGGACCCCTCTCCACGCGAATCATTCAAAAATTCAAAGGGCACAGCATGAACACTCAATCGGGATTACTTGTTGCAATCCTGGCGGTGGCCGTAACACTGCCGGGGTTTGCGTCGGGCGCGCGCGACAATACCGTCAAGGCCGAGATGAAACAACGCGATCCGTCGGCGATGATGGGCAAGCCCACCGTCGATGTGACCGTTGATGGGCTTCATATGAAGGTGTGGCTCATGACGCAGGCGCAGCACAAAGAGGTGATGAAGGAGAGGATGGATCAGATGGCCATGCATGGCAACAAGGAAGGCGCCATGGGGAAAATGCGGCAGAACGATTCCAGTATGGGGATGGGGATGAACAAGCCGCGCATGGACTCGATGTTTGCAGGGACACATCATTTGATGCTTGAAGCGACCGACACTGTTTCGGGGAAAGAAATTGCGAACGCCAGCGCGCAGGCGGTGATTGTGTCACCGTCGAAGAAGAGCGCGACGGTCGACTTGACGGCGATGATGAACCACTTTGGCGGGACCCTGACCCTCACGGAACAGGGAGAATATGCGGTGACCATCAATGTCAAGAGCGCCGGGGTCACGAAGACGACAACGTTCGAATACGATGTCAAGTAATGGCCTCACGGCCTGAGTCAAGTGCACCACGAACAACGGAGAACGCCAAATGAGCACTGAACATGTCGTTTTGTTCCTTGTGATCGGAATCGTTGCCGGGTTCCTTGCAGGAAAAATCATGAAAGGATCGGGTTATGGTCTCCTCGGCGATTTGATCGTCGGGGTGATTGGTTCGTTCATCGGGGTCTGGCTATTCGGACTTATCGGCATTGCAAGCGGGGGCGTTATTGCCCTGTTGGTTGCATCGATCATTGGGGCGCTCCTCTTGTTGTATGTCATTCGAATCGTCAAGACCACCTGACTTTCGCCGGGTCGACAGTTCGAACATTGTCCGACGAAGGGGGAACTGCGCTGCGGTTCATCACCTCCCTTCATGCACGAACCGCCCCATTTCCACAAGGAACAAGGATGTACGACGGGACTCTTCTTGGGTATTTTGGCAAGCACGATGAAGCCCGTAAGGCATTCAAACAGATGCGGGGAAAAGGGTACCACCGTGCTGCGTGGGTGAGCAAAAGCCCCGATGGGGATATTCATATCTGGGACCCCTTCCCATGGCGCCGTGCCTTCGGAGCGGTATTGGCTTTTTTCCTCTTTGCCGTTCTTGCCGCGTTCGTTTCTTCTGTCTTGGATTGGCCTTCCCCCATTAACTGGAGTGTTTCCGTTGTCCCAATCCTGGTGAGTGGATTGGTTGGGGCATTGCTGTGCGCAGCGTGGTTACGCCGGCAGACCTTCGGAGTGATGCGGGGACTCATTGAGGATCACGCTCGCTGGCTGGTCTCCGGCGAAAGCGTTCTCATTCTCCAATCGCCGATCGAGACACTGGCCGTGCCGGTGTCGGTTTTGCTGGAGAGCGGTGAGACCCCTCCGGCAGTGTTCATCCTCTACCCGAAACGCGAGAGTCCGAACGGAACAGAGTGGTCTCCCGGCGCTCTCATGACTCCGACACAACTCCAGGAGCATGCGCAACGACTGGCGACGAATCACCGGTTGGTTTTGGGCCCGGCACAGAATAGCGAACTACTCAAGCGGATCGAACGGGGCCGCCGGTGGGTCCACGAAGCATGCCTGGACCTCACTGTCGCGAACCGGCTGGAACAGACCGTGTCGCCGGCCGCCGAGTGGCTGCTCGATAATGAATACATCATCGAAGCCAATGCCCGGAAGGTTCTTCTTAATCTCCCTCGTCGCTATTATAAACAACTGCCAGCGCTTTCGATTGAACCGGATCTCAACCTCCCCAGAATCTACGGCCTGGCCAGGGAACTTGTTTCCCATACGGATCTGCGGCTGGACCAGGAAAACATTCTTGCCTTTCTCTCCGCATATCAGAGCGAAGCGGTGTTGTCGATCGGGGAACTCTGGGCTGTCCCCCAGATGCTGCGTACAGCCCTCATGGAGGGGATTCAGCAGATTGCCGGGCGTACCCAGACCGAGCTGCACGAACGCGGAATTGCCAATTTCTGGGCGAACAGGCTCATCGCAGTCCACCGCCGGGACCACCAGAAGATCTTTTCCATCCTGGCGGAACTGACGGAAACCCAACCGGACCCGAGTCCGTATTTCGCATCGCAACTCATCGAATACCTGTATGATGAGGAAGCCGCGCTGGCACCGGTACAGAGCTGGCTCGAACGCAAGTTTCAGAAGTCGCTGAATGAGCTGAGTCTGAGAGAGAAGAACCGCCAGACAAAGGACCATATTTCCATTGGGAACGCATTCACAAGCCTTCGACAACTCGACCTGCTCGACTGGAAAGTCTGTTTCGAACAATTGTGCCGTGTGGAAACGTTGCTGCGGCAGGATCCGGCCGGCATTTATCCCCGCATGGATTTCGCCACACGCGATCGATACCGTCGGTCGATCGAAAATCTTCACCGGGGCTCCCTCCTGACGGAATGCCAGGTCGCGCAACGGGTTCTTGATCTGGCCGCCAGGGCCGCAGGGGATTCCCTCGCCGATGAAGGGTCGCGTCACGTCGGAACGTATCTCATTGGTGAGAGCAGAGGCGATCTGGCCCGGATGATCGGCTGCCGGGAAGCATTGCGTTTCCGTGCACTCCACTGGATTTACCGTCACCACTCTGCCGTGTATTTTGCCGGGATTGGGTTCTTCACCGTGGCATTGATCTCTCTGGTTGTCTTGATCGGGTTGCACGGAGAGACACCGGGCATACAACTCTTGACAGCTGTTCTTTTCCTTATCCCGGCAAGCCAGCTCGCGCTCGAGATAATGAATTACCTGGTGATGCGACTCCTCCCCCCACGCACTCTCCCGAAGATGAACTATAAGGTCTCCGGAGTGCCCGACGCATGTCGGACGCTCGTCGTCATTCCCATGTTGCTGGTGGACGTGAAGACGACACAGGACGAGGTGGAGAAGCTTGAGATACGCTATCTCGCCAACAAGGAGAACAACCTTCTTTTTGGGTTATTCGCTGACTACGTCGACGCCGACCAGATCCATTGCGATGCGGATGAATCCCTCCTCCAGGCCGCATCGTCCAGCATTGAAGGCCTCAATCAGCGCTACGGCGGCAATCGGTTCTTTCTGCTCAATCGGGATCGGAGATGGAGCGAATCTGAACAGAAATTCATCGGATGGGAACGCAAGCGTGGAAAGTTGGAGGAACTGAACGGTTTGATCGACGGAACGCGGCCAAGTGGGGCTCAAGGCCTTGTCCACGTGGGAAACCCGGAGCATCTTTCCAACGTACGGTTCGTGATTACGTTGGACAGCGACACTCAGCTGCCGAATGGCACTGCCCGGCGGCTCATTGAAACCCTGTCGCATCCGCTCAACCAGGCGCGATTCGATAGCAACGGCAAGGTCGTTTCCGGCTACACGATTATTCAGCCCCGTGTCAGTCCCTCACTGCCAAGCATGAGTGGCACCCCGTTCAGCCGGCTCTTTTCTGATCCGGTTGGCGTCGATCCCTATACCAATGCCGTCTCCGATGTGAATCAGGACCTTGCCGGTGAGGGCTCGTACATCGGCAAAGGCATTTATGATGTGCGCGTATTCAGCCAGGTTCTCACGGGCAGATTCCCAGAGGCATTGCTCCTCAGCCACGACTTAATTGAGGGCGCACATGTCCGTGTCGGTCTGGCGAGCGACATTGAACTGTACGATGAGTTTCCTCAGGATTACCTGACCTATGTGAAAAGGGAACATCGCTGGATTCGCGGTGATTGGCAGATTGCGCAGTGGATCCTCCCGTGGGTTCCCCGCAAGAACGGAGGATTGGTTCGGAATCCGCTTTCCTGGTTCGATCGCTGGAAAATTCTCGATAACCTGCGTCGGAGCTTGCTCCCCGGCGCCAGTCTCGCCTTGTTGTTCGCCTCCTGGTTGATATCGTTTCAGGCCGGCTGGATCGCCACGGGCGTCGTCGCCATTCAGCTCTTTTTCCATTCCCTGGCGCAGCCTTTCACGTGGGCTACCACCCCCTCCGGATTCAAGGGTGCGTCGATCACAACGTTGACGCACGATTTATTACGGGTTGTTGCCGAAGCAGCACTGCTTCCGTACCAGGGATGGATTGCCCTCGATGCTATCGCGAGGGTATTCTACCGACGGCACCTCTCGCACAGGAGAATGCTGCAGTGGATCTCTGCCCAGGCAATTCATGGTGATGTCCGGGCGAAAGGGCCAATGCTTCTCCTTTCGATTTGCCTTGCGAGCCTGTACAGCGTGATCATTGGATGGGGAGTGCAACAGTGGGGTTCCTCGACGCTGTCCCTCGCTGCTCCCTGGCTTGTTCTCTGGTTCTTCTCACCCGTCGTCGGCTGGATTCTCATCCTCCACCCGCGAACGAAACAGGCGCAATCGCTTCTCCGGGAGCGGGACCGACAGTTTCTGCGGGTGATCGCGCGATCCACGTGGCGGTATTTCTCGGACTTTGTGAATGAAGGGACCTCGTGGTTGCCGCCGGACAACTACCAGGTCGCCTATCAGAACCGCCTCGCAATGCGGACCAGTCCCACCAATGTCGGTCTGTGGATGGTGAGCGTTCTCGGCGCGCATGAATTTGGATATATCACCACCGATGAGGTGACGCACAAACTCGCGGGCACGATGAAAACCGTGGGCAAACTCGATCGCCACGAGGGTCATCTTCTCAATTGGTACGACATTCAATCGTTGTCCCCTCTCAAGCCCCGCTACGTTTCTACAGTTGATAGCGGCAATCTGCTCGGTGCGTTATGGTCCCTTGACCGTGGATTGGAGATGTTAACCCACGAGGAACTCCTCGACGGGAGGGCTTTCGCAGGCTTGCGGGATGCCGGAGAGTTGTTGTGCCGGGCAGTCGCGGCTCAGAAGTTTTCGGGACTGGATGCTCAGCTTCTGAGGGACTTTTTCCGTGCATGGGATTCCTCGCCGAACCGAATCGTGGACGCGTTGGGCGTTCTCCGTCGTGCCCGAACACGGGTGATCGAACTTGCCGTCGTGGCGGGGGAATCGAAGGCGGTCGGCGGGAGCATTACCTACTGGGCAGGGCAGCTGCAAGCGCAACTGGAGTCGTGGTTGAACATTGCGGATCGCTATCTTTCATGGATTGAAATCCTGGGGGAGAAAACCGCGGAAGAGATCCGGATTCAGGAACCTCTTGCCGTCGCGGCGTTCCGAGAAGCACTCCTTCATGCGCCCTCTCTGTCGGAACTCGCAAGCGGAAACCTCCCCTGGATCCCTTACCTTCAGGAGATCCGGAACCAGGGTATGGCAAACGATTCCGCCGTTGCGATCTGGATCGACAAAGTCTTCGCAGCATTCGAAAAGGCGAAATGGCTTGCGGGTGAAATGCTGGCCTCTGTTCGGCAGCTCGCGCAGGAAGGGCGCGAACTCTCGGCTTCGATGAACATGCGGTTTCTCTATGACGCCGACCGAAGACTGTTTTCGATCGGCTATAATGTTACCGAAGGAAGATTGGATCACGCGTACTACGACCTCCTGGCGAGCGAAGCGCGTCTTGGAAGTTTCGTTGCCATTGCCCGTGGAGACATTCCCTCCGAGCACTGGTTTGCCATGAGTCGGCCCTACGGTGCCGTCGGACGGCGGCAAGTACTCCTCAGTTGGACCGGAACGATGTTCGAATACCTTATGCCGTATCTCTTCCAGCGGTCGTATTCGAACTCGCTGCTTGATGAAGCGATGCGGGAAGCCGTGATGATCCAGATTGCGTACGGGCGCAAACACCACGTGCCGTGGGGGATTTCGGAGTCTGCCTCCGGGGATCTGGATAGCAACAAGACGTATCAATACAAGGCATTTGGCGTGCCGACACTTGGACTTAAGCGCGGGCTCGCGGAGAAGATTGTGATCGCTCCGTATGCCACGCTTCTCGCGATCAACATCGCACCGCGAGAGGCCCTTCGGAATCTCAAACGACTTGGGAAACTGGGACTGCTCGACGATTACGGCTATTTTGATGCGATGGACTTCAGCCAGCAACCGACCCGGGAAGGGGAGCGCGGCCTGATTGTCCGTTCCTATATGGCTCATCATCAGGGGATGTCATTCCTGGCGTTGACCAATCTTCTTCATGGCAATGCCATCCAGAACGATTTCCACGACGATGCCCGCGTGAGAACGGTGGAACCATTGCTCTACGAGCGTATCCCGCGGCTTCCCCCTCTGAACCAGGTATCGACGCGTGCCCGCATCTCTTCAATCGCGGCCGTCGGAGAAGTGGCACCGTCGGTGAGTCAATTTGACACGCCCCATACTGCGACGCCCAAGACCCAACTGCTCAGCAATGGACGGTATGGCCTTATGCTGACGAATGCCGGGGGCGGATACAGCCGGTGGGGTGACTTTGAGATAACACGCTGGAGATCGGACCGGACCCGGGACCCCTGGGGGACATTTTGCTTCATCCATGATGTGGACGCCGGCAGAGTCTGGTGCAACACCTATCAGCCGACCCGTGGGAAGGTCGACGAGTACTCCGCCGATTTTTCCCTTGACCGGGCGGTGTTTCGGCGTGTTGATTACGGGATTGAGACGGAAACGGAAATTATTGTCGCTCCGGAGGATGACGTCGAAATCCGTCGCATGACGTTGATCAACCGGTCTCTCCGGAACCGCCAGCTCGATCTGACAAGCTACATCGAGCTTTCGCTTGCCCCCCACAACGCCGACCGGCAACATCCGGCGTTCAACAAGTTGTTCATTCAAACCGAGGCGGCGGCCGAGCGGCAGGCACTCCTGGGCTTCCGCCGTCTGCGGCAGGATCATGAGCCGAACATCTATGTCGGACATCGTTTTACGCTTGAACATGATGATGTCGGGGAGTTGCGTTTTGAAACCGACCGGGCCCGATTCATCGGTCGGGGACGAACGATCGCTGCCCCGATGGGTGCAACCCAGGAACTCGGCAAAAGCCAGGGCGTTGCTCTGGACCCGATTCTCAGTCTTCGTCAGAGTCTGAGCATCGCCCCCGGACAGCGCATTGAAATATCTCTGGTCGTCGCCGCCGCCGCAACGCGCGAAGAAGTTTTGAGCATGATGGTGAAATACGGCGACCACCATGCGATCGGTCGCGCAATGGATTTTGCCTGGGCTTCGGCACAGCTGGAGTTACGGCTCCTCCACATTCAGCCGGACGATGCGCGAAGCTTTCAACAGCTGGCGAGTCACCTCCTCTTTCCCAACCTCCTCCTGCGCGCTCCTGCGGAGCGCATCGCAGAGAATCGCAAGGGGCAGTCCGGACTCTGGGCCTACGGCATCTCGGGCGACCTGCCGATTGCGCTGATCGCAATCGGAGAGGCGGAAGATCTGAGCCTGGTCCGCCAAATGCTCCACGCACACACCTATTGGCGCATGCATGGACTTGTCGCCGACCTGGTGATCTTGAATGAGGAAGCCCGCGGGTATGAGCGCCCGCTTCACGACCAACTCGAACGATTGATCCAAACGCACTCGTCAGGGACGGGTGTGGATAAACCCGGCGGAGTCTTCTTGCGCAGCGCAGAGATGATCCCGGCGGAAGACCTGACCCTTCTTCGAACGGTTGCAGGCACAGTCATGGTGGCAGCGAGAGGCAATCTTCACCAGCAACTCGGCGTGTCGTTGGAGGTGCCCGATCTGCCGGCATCGATCCCGACGAAGCGCGATCCCCGGGATCCTTCGGCCGCCCTCAAATTCATGGACCTCCCGTACTTCAACAGTATCGGTGGCTTCACGCCGGATGGTCTGGAGTACGCAATCTATCTCGGTCCCGGAATGAATACCCCGATGCCCTGGGTCAACGTTTTCGCGAACCCGACCTTTGGGGCAATCGTCAGTGAAACCGGGGCCGGCTTTACCTGGCAGGGAAACAGCCAGAAAAACCGGCTCACGGAATGGTCGAACGATCCGGTGACGGATCCGCCTTCTGAAGCCCTCTATATCCGGGATGAAGAGACGGGAATGTACTGGACACCGGTCGCCCAGCCCATTCGCGAAGAAACCGCTTACCGCGCAAGGCACGGCGCGGGATACACGGTGTTTGAACACAACAGTCATGGGATCGAGCAGGAACTGACGGTGTTCGTCCCGATGGATGACCAGGGCGGCGTCCCCTTGAAGTTGCAGCGGTTGGTGCTCCGGAACGACACCGCAAGAACGAGGAAATTGTCGGTCACGTACTATGTCGAATGGACCCTGGGAGAGGTGCGTGAAACTTCTCACGGGTTTGTCGTGACCGCCTGGGACGACGAATGCGAAGCCGTCATCGCACGCAATTCCTATCATCCCGATTTTGCGGATCGCGTCGCTTTCGCTGCCGTGAGCCTGCCGGTCGACTCATACACGGGCGACCGAACCAGCTTTCTCGGTCGCAATCGATCCATGGGGAACCCGGCGGCGATGGAGAGGGCAGGGCTATCCCGCAAGACCGGGGCGGGGCTGGACCCCTGTGCTGCGTTGCAGGCGGCCGTTCGCCTTGCTCCAGGAGAGGAGACCGAAATGACGTTTGTCCTCGGCCAGGCAGAGTCGCTCAAGAAAGCGAGGGCATTGACTCTTGCCTACCGGGATAGTACCGTGGTGAAGGAGGCGCTCGAACAAACGAAAGCGTGGTGGAATTCTCGCCTTAGCGCGATCGAAGTTCATACCCCCGAGCTTGCGGTGGATTTCCTGATCAACCGATGGCTTCTCTATCAGACTCTCGCGTGCCGCGTCTGGGGCCGTTCAGCATTCTACCAGTCAGGCGGGGCATTCGGTTTCCGCGATCAATTGCAGGATGTGATGGCGCTGCTCTACGCTCATCCCGCGCTGGCACGCGACCATATTCTGCTTGCAGCCAGTCGGCAGTTCGCCGAGGGGGATGTCCAGCATTGGTGGCATCCTCCCGGGGGAGAAGGAATCCGCACGCGATTCTCGGACGATCTCTTGTGGCTCCCGTATGTCGTCGCGCACTACGTCCGGGTCACCGGCGATCAGTCCATCCTTGACGAGATGGTGGGATTTCTTGATGCTCCGGAACTGGGGATCGACCAGATGGAGAGCTTCCAATCCCCGGGCGTATCAAAAGAGCGCGCCCCGGTTTTCGAGCACTGCCGGCGTGCCGTCGCCCGCGGTCAGACGTCCGGAGTCCACGGACTTCCCTTGATGGGGTCCGGTGACTGGAATGACGGCATGAATCTCGTCGGGGCGGGTGGCAAGGGAGAGAGCGTCTGGCTGGCGTGGTTCCTGATCGATGTTCTGAACGGCATGGCAGAGATGTCTGATCTCCTCGGACATCATGAACTCAGTCGACGGTATCGGCAGGACCGGCAAACACTCATTGAGCATGTCGAAGGTTTCGCGTGGGACGGCGAATGGTACCTTCGCGCGACATTTGATGACGGGACGCCCCTCGGATCGTCAGCGAATGCCGAGGCGCAAATTGATTCCCTGCCGCAATCCTGGGCCTGGCTCAGCGAAGCGGCCGACAAAGGAAGGGCGGGCATCGCATTGGAATCGGCATGGAAGCATCTCGTGCAGGAGCAGGAAGGGCTGATCCTCTTGTTCGAGCCGCCGTTCGACACGTCGAAGCCTTCACCAGGGTATATCAAGGGATACCCGCCAGGCGTGCGAGAAAACGGCGGGCAATATACTCACGCCGCGGTGTGGTTGGCCATTGCCATGGCACGAAGCGGGGACGGTACTCGTGCAGAGAGGATGTTGCGCATGCTCAACCCCGTCGAGCATGCACGCGATCCGGAATCGGTATGGCGTTATGGGATTGAACCCTATGTTGCCGCTGGCGATGTCTACCGCCTGCCCGGGCGAATGGGACAGGGTGGATGGTCCTGGTATACGGGTTCATCGGCCTGGATGTATCGTGCCTGGGTGGAAGAAGTGCTGGGACTCCGGGTTCGCGGAAAGACCATGACGATCAATCCGGTTATTCCCGGATGGTGGGACGGATTCCAGATGAATTATCGTCACGGCGAATCGGTGTACGAGATCCACGTCGAGAATCCGGAACATTGTGAGCGGGGGGTTTCGTGGGTGGAAGTCGACGGCCAGCGCGTACGCGATGAGGTGATCGGGATGGGGTGTGAATTGATCAAGCACCGCGTCGTTGTCCGCATGGGAAAATCGGATCCGTCGACAGCGATGCCGTTTATCCCTTGAGAGACCATGGAGATGATCAAAGGCGCACATCCCAACGTCGCGATGAATCAAGGCGACGGACACCGCGGACCCGGCGCAGGAGCGAATGCGATTCACTCGATTCTTCTCTCTCGCTGGTATCTTCCAACCGTCCTTGTCGTGGCGGCTGCAATGCGCCTCGTATGGATACTCTTTTTTCAACCCAATCCGGTCAGCGATTTCGCTTTCTACTTTCGAAGCGCAGAGTCCATCGCGCAGGGCTTTGGCTACAACGCTCACGGTACCCCCACTGCGTACTTCCCCGTCGGTTATCCGCTGTTTCTGGGAATGTGTTTTCGGATCTTCGGCGTTTCGGTCACCGTGGCGGAAGTGGCAAATCTCATTTGTTCCATGGGATCGCTGGCACTTGCCTACGGGATAGCACGACAGCTCTTCAAATCAGAGGTGGCGGGAAGGCTGTCTCTTCTGTTCCTTGCCGTGTATCCGAATGATATCGCCTATACGTCCCTCGTCAGCGTCGAAGTGCTCTATGTGTTCCTCTTGTTACTCGGGGTGGCCCTCGTGTTGCCCTGCATCGCGACAAACGCACCATTGCATCCGGGACGATTGATCCTTGCCGGACTCGCGTTCGGTGTTGCGACCCTTGTGAAAGTGCAGACTCTCCTGTTGCCCGTGTTCCTGCTTCTTCTCATCCCTCAATTCTCATGGGAAGGGAAGAGCCTGGTCAATCGGATGAAAAAGGGTGCAGTTCTTTATGTCGCACTCATCCTGGTGTTGTGTCCCTGGATCGTCCGCAATTACGAAATCTACAACGATATCGTCCTCTCAAACAACGGTGGCACAAATCTCTATATAGGCAACGGCCCCGAAGCGGATGGAACGTGGGTTGAACCGCCTGTTTTTGATACTTCGGAAGGTGTCATGCACGATTATTATAACGACCAGGCTGCACGAAGGGAAGCCATTGTCTATATCGCAACTCATCCCTGGCGAACGCTGGCCCTGTTGCCGAAGAAGTTTCTGGCCCTCTTTGACCACGGTGACGGCATGTATTGGAATGATATCGGCACACCGAACAAATCGGCATCCAGGAAAAATCTCTTGCAGTGGCTCAGCCAGGCAAATGCGATCTATGAAAGCACGATCTATGTTGGTGTCGCAGCGGCATTCCTCTTTGCCGTGTGGAAGAGACTCCAAACGAGAAGCGGCACGGGCTGGTCTCGAACAGGGACTGTCGTGATTCTCTATTTTGTAGCAGTCTATCTTGCGTACTACGGCGCGCGCCGTTACAACTTTCCCATTATGCCGTGGATGATCATGTACTCGGCTGCTTTCCTGTCCTCTCTTGTTCCCGATGCCTCGCAAAAGAAAACCTCCGGCCCTTGACATTCTCCCCATGTTGCAGCACGTTAATAGCGCATCACCACATAAAGTCAGGGAGGGCAGAATGCAATACCGACGAGCGGGGGGGACGGATCTTACGTTGTCGACTGTGACCTTTGGCGCATGGGCCGCCGGCGGGTGGATGTGGGGAGGATCAGAGCCGAAAGCCGCCGTGGAGGCGATCAGAGCATCATACGATGCCGGAGCAACCTCCATCGACACGGCACCGGCCTATGGGCAGGGGCTCAGCGAGGAGATTGTCGGGGAAGCGATCAAGGGAATTCCGCGGGACAAAGTGCAAATCCTCACGAAGTACGGATTGCGATGGGATTTGACCAAGGGACAGTTTTACTTCAACAGCAAGGACAACGCGGGCAAATCCATCGATATGTATCGCTACGCGGGAAAAGAAAGCGTCGTCGAGGAGTGTGAAAGAAGCTTGCGCCGGTTGAGGACAGATTACATCGATCTGTATCAGATTCACTGGCCCGATCCCACCACACCGATCGAAGAATCGATGGAAGCCGTAGCCCTGCTGATCAAGCAGGGGAAGGTGCGGCATGCGGGGGTCTGCAACTACACCGCCGAGGAGATGGCGGCGGCGGAAAAGGTCGTACGGTTGGCGTCAAACCAGGTCCCATACAGCATGCTCCGGCGAGGGATCGAAGCGGAAACAGTGCCATACTGCACCGCGCACGGACAAGGGATACTTGCGTACAGTCCGCTTGAACGCGGGTTGTTGACGGGGAAGTTCACGCCCGGGCATGCGTTCAACGAGGGAGACACGAGGGCCGGCGAGCGCTTTTATCAGCCCGGGAATATGATGCGTGTAAACGCTGTTCTCGGCATGCTGAAACCGCTGGCAGAGGAGAAGGACATTTCCCTTGTGCAGTTGGTGATCGGTTGGACGTTGCGGCAACCCGGCATCACTTCTGCACTTGTCGGGGCGCGGAATCCGGAGCAGGCGGTGCACAACGCGAAGGGGGCTGACGTCGCATTCACGGCTGAGGAGTTCAAGTTTATCGAGAGCCGACTTGCAGAAGCCGGAGCACTCGATTAACTGATACGTACCCCCTGACGCCGTTGGGCCCCACGCCGTCACATGATCTTGCGCGCTGTGCTCGATCGGTTCATCCCGACAACGGACAGATCAAGCTGTCGCGTGCCAACATTGCCGCGTACCTCACACAGAATGAAACGGTGTTCGCGTGTTTTGCGACGACTTGATGATCGCTTTCAATGCGGACGAGAATGCCAAAGCGGCAACGTAGAATGATCTCCTGACAGGCGATCTTCGCGATACGCCCCAGGAAAGGTCGCTGAAAAAAGAGTCCCCAAGGGCTGAGACTCAATCCAGCCAGGAATGATTTATCTGCGCGCACTATACCCCCCTCGACTCACGATCCCATGCTGCAACAAAATCGACTTTGGGGTCGTAAGAACGTCAAAGAGGGAACTGATACTTGCTTTTTACTCATCCGGTTCCCCGCGCAACGGCTGATCCTGACCGATACGCATATAGCCAAGCAGCCTCAAGAACAAAACATGCAAAAAAAGGTTGTTCTTGCGATAATTGTTCTCTTTTCTCTGCTCTTTCCGTTGACTGACGGGAGTAGTTGTCTCGTCGTGACGTCTGGCCATCATGGGTCCATTATTTCAGATGAATTGGCCACATATGGAGACTGTGATGCCTCGTCCTGCTCGAATTGCATCGATTGTTGTGAATGTGAGTCCGAAGAAGCAGGGGCGATAATGAGTCTTACCGTCCCCACACCATTGTGTGCAGTCAACATTGCCTTCCACCGGGCTCGATCGACGTTCCCCGCCATTCTTCCGAATTCCATCTTCCATCCGCCCATCTTTTCCTGACCGGTCATACCTGTCGGGACCAAATAGTCGTCTGAACCCGCTCCGGGGCAATCCGTCCTGTCCACGATATTTGTCATCGTTCACACCTTGCCCGGCAATCAAACGCCCTCTGTGATTTTGAAATGATCTGACGGTGACGGCGGCAGGCACCGTAAGAGGCGTAAACGGCGAAAGGAAAACATCTTATGGAACTCAGGGAGTTACAGGAACAGGTGCGCATGCTGAGTGCACTTGGAGAAACAGAAGCGCCGGTGGTCAGTGTCTACTTGAATCTTCGGCAGGACGCCGTCCAGCTGCGCGAATTCACAAAGCGAAGAGTGACATTGCTTAAAGAGAGTCTTCCGGATCAACAACTTCCTGACTTTCGTCGGGCGATGGAACGTATTGGTGCCTATCTTGCTGAAAAGAGAGACAATGATCGGGTGAGCCTGGCGCTTTTCGCTCGCGAGGGGAGGAACCCGTTCTTTCTCGCGCTTCAATTCATGATTGCCGTTCCCGATATGGTCACTGCAGGTCCCCTTCCTCGCGTTTATCCCCTGGTGGAACTCAAGGACAACTACCATCGGTTTGTGGTTGCCGTGATGGGCATTCAGGGGACGCGCATCGTGGAAATAGATCTCGGTGAGGTGACCAAACAATTCTGGATGACGAAGGCGGGAGCCCATGCACATGTTCGTCAGACGTCGACGAAGCAGCAGAACAATCTCCGTCGCGAAGTTTATGACGACACCTCCATCGCAGATGTGGTCAAAGCGCTCGATCGCGTCATGTCGGCGGGGGGACACACCCATCTCCTGTTGGCAGGCGAGTGTGCGTGGCGATTCCGGAACGCTCTCCCACATCATCTTTCAGCGAAGTTCGTCGATGTCGTCGACATTTCCCGAAGGGTCAATATCCAGGAAATCCTTGCGGCATCGATCGCCATCTTCGTGCAACAGGAAGAGTGTGAATCGCAGGAGATTGCCGACCGACTCGTTCGAGAAATCAGGACAGACGGCCTGGCAGTAGCCGGAACGGTAAACACATTGCATGCCCTCAAGTCCAGCGCTGCTGATGTTCTGGTCCTGGCTCAGTCCTTTGACCCTGAATCCCGTGTGAAGGAGGAAATGGTCAGACTCGCCGTACAACATCGAACCAGTATCGAAGTCGTCCAAAAGAGTGAAGAGTTGGATCGGCTTGGCGGTGTCGGATGTCTGCTTCGCTATCGGGCGTCGGCTCCGTCGACCATACCCGGCGACCAGTCGGAAGAGTATGGAGATGCCGCTTTCGCCTGAGTCGGAAGGGAATGGGTGAATGAATGGCAATCCGGCATGAATTCTAACCAGGAAGGAATTGCGTTGTGACCACCGTCTTGATGTGGATCGGATTCAACATCTTCGTGATCGTCATGTTGGCATTGGACCTTGGGGTGTTTCACCGCAAGACTCATACGATCGGCATCAAGGAAGCGCTTGCATGGAGCGCGTACTGGGTTGTCCTGGCCCTGCTGTTCAATGCCGGAGTGTACCTGACGCTCGGCCCGTCGCCGGCACTTGAATTCCTGACGGGGTATCTGCTGGAGAAATCGCTTAGCGTCGATAACCTCTTTGTCTTCCTTCTGGTCTTCACCTATTTCAAAGTTCCGAGGCTGTACCAGCACAAGGTGCTCTTCTGGGGAATCATCGGGGCCCTGGTGACGCGCGGCATATTCATCGCTGCGGGAGTAACACTGATTGAACACTTTCACTGGACCATGTACGTCTTTGGTGTGTTCCTTGTTTTTACCGGCATCAGGATGGCGACTGCAAGGGACAAACATGTCGACCCGGGAAAGAACCTGGTTCTCCGGCTCTTCCGACGCATTATGCCGACAACGCCGGAGTATGAGGGGAGCAGGTTCTTCGTTCGAAACGCCGGAAAGATTCTTGCCACGCCGCTGTTCGTCGTGCTTCTTGTGATCGAAACGACAGACGTTGTCTTTGCGGTCGATTCGATCCCGGCGGTGTTGGCAATCACGCGCGATCCATTCATCGTCTTTACGTCGAATGTTTTTGCGATACTCGGTTTGCGGGCCCTCTACTTTGCCCTCTCCGGGTTCCTGCAGTTATTTCATCACTTGCACTACGGGCTTTCCGCGATTCTTGTGTTTGTTGGTGTCAAGATGCTCCTGGTCGATGTGTATGTGTTTCCCATCGGATTCGCCTTGAGTGTCATTGCGGGCCTCCTTGTCATTTCGGTAATCGCTTCAATTCTTTTGCCGAAAAAGGAATCATGACCATGGATCGATCATTTCTGAAACGCTACGCATGGCTTGCAATTGCGGCGGCGATCGTCACGCTCGCGTTGAAATCCCTGGCATACCTTGTCAGCGGTTCCGTGGGATTGCTTTCCGATGCTGTCGAGTCGATCGTGAATCTTATCGGCGGAATCGTGGCCCTGGTGATGCTTACGATTGCCGCCCGTCCGGCGGACGAGAGTCATCCGTACGGTCATTCGAAGGCAGAATACTTTTCGAGCATCATCGAAGGATCCCTCATCATCTGCGCCGCCGATCAGTATCGTAGTCGCAGCCGTGAAACGACTGTTGTTGCCACAACCGCTCGATCAACTTGAGTTCGGCCTCCTCATTTCCGTGGGCGCCTCGCTGTTGAATTTGGCCGTCGGCGCTGATCCTCCAGCGCGCCGGACGACGACACTCGTCCATTGCCCTTGTTGCCTCATCCCAGCATCTCTTCACTGATGTCTGGACCTCGGCGGGAGTGCTTGTAGGGCTTGGCGCTGTTGCGGTTATCGGATGGGAGCCCCTTGATCCCATCGTCGCGCTTGCTGTCGGCGTAAATATTACCCGGTCCGGATATATCATCATCCGGAAATCGGTTGCTGGATTGATGGATGCTGCGGTGCCTTCCAGCATTCGGCGCAACTGCAATCGGCATTGGCACAATACACCCGGCAAGGCATCCAGGTGCACTCGTTACGGACCCGCCAATCGGGGGCGACGTCGTTCATTTCGCTGCATGTTGTGGTCCCGGGTTCGTGGAGTGTTGACCAGGCACACCATCTGATTACCAAACTCGAAGAGGATCTGCAGCGTTGCATCCCACAATCCGTCATCCAATCGCATCTCGAGTCCGCGGATGATCCCGCCGCGTGGGATGACCAGGAACTGGTCAAAAGGTGAACGCGAGGAGAGGATTGGGAGGAGCGAACGGAAGGGAACGGAATGGGTGGGTTGCACGAATTCTCCCCAAACTGGTGTCTGTGTCGTTCTTCCGATGGTGAGAGGGACGGGAATTCCGGCAAACCCCGGCGTGCCGTCGAACGACGACTTCAGTCAGGCAGGCCTTCCCCCCCAAATCTGTGATGCACCGAAGGGAGTTTCAACCCTGCTCATGTCGGACAACCCCGCCTCCTTCATCCACCCGCGAATTTCGGATTCCGTGTAGGTGTCCCCGGCTGCAGTGCCCACCAACATGTTGAGCGCAAAGAGCGCACCCATTTCCGGCTCTGTTCTTTCCTCATTCATGATGAAATCCTGCACGACGACGCTCCCTGACGGATTCAACGCCCGTGCGCAGTTGGCAATCAGCCTGCGGTTCTGGTCGGCGGAGTTGCTGTGGACGATCGCAGAGAGATAGACGAGATCGTATCCCGTTGGAAGTTCGTCCTTCGTGTAGTCACCGCCGACAAACTCAATCCTGTCCAGCACGCCCTCGGCGCGGACATATTTCTCCGTGAGAGGAAGCACTTCGGGGAGATCGAAAATGGTTGCCTTTACCCCTCGTCCTGCGCGGACGAATGCTACGGCGAATGCTCCTGAACCACCGCCGACGTCGAGAACCCGCGAACCGTCCTTCACGTGCATCTGTGCGGCAACGACAGAAGCCTGCTTGTGCGCACGGTAATGCATCGCGGCAATAAACGCTTCGTTCCAGGTTGCACGGTCTGCCTTCTGCGGTATTTCCGATCGGACTGAAGTGCCAACCCTGACAGCGTTTGTCAGCGTGCTCCACGTGTCCCAGAGATGAACCGTGTGCATCAGTCCGCTCATGTAGTCCGGACTGGTAGCGACCAGAAACTTGGAACTTGCCGCTGAGTTCCGGAAGATTTCCTTATCCTTCACCAACAATCCCATGGCAACAAGGGCGTTCATGAGCCGATCTGTCGAACGCCAGGCCGTTCCCAGCGATTGGGCAACCTTTTGCGAAGACTGACCGTCATTGCCGAGAACGCTGAAGAGACCGAGTTCGTACGCTGACAGAAGCGTCCGGCTCGGCTGGAAAGCATAGGCAATGTCCCTGATCGAATCCGAGGTCGGGTGGGTCTCATTCATAGATGTGTTCCCTCGTGAGGTGGCTGCAAACTCATGCATGCGAGAACCGCTAGATTCGCGCGAAGATGGACTTCAGGATGTCCTGGGAAAGGGTGAGACCTGCAGCACGTGCCAGAAATGGGTCAACATTCGGTGTGAAGATGACCGAGTCCGTTTGCCAATCATTGATCCCTTCGCCTGTGAGTTTCCCCCAAGCGAGACCGACAAACTGGGCATCAACAGGAATCCCGAGGGTTCTGAGGGCCCCTTCGATTTTTGCTTTTTCTTCAGCCGAAGAGAATGTGATGATTGCCATTGCGTGACCTTTCTTTTCCCAGTTGCATCCGCAATAATCGGAGTTATGGTGCTATCTCACCACGTTCGGGTACATCTTTCCCGCCACAACCACAAGGATCGTCGTTGCCGCGAGAAGCGCTCCGAAATCGGGAATGAGACCATAGATGCTCGTGCCGCCGCTCAACATCAGCGCCCGCAGCGCATCGACCTCATACGTCAACGGATTGCCGTGCGCGATAACCTGGAGCCAGTGCGGCATGATGGCGATCGGGTAGATGGCGTTGCTCGCAAAGAAAAGCGGCATGGTGAGGATCTGTCCTACCCCCATGAACCGTTCGCGCGTCTTGACCAGGCAGGCGACGATCAGCGAAAAACTGGAGAACAACGCAGAGCCCAATACCACGACGACGAGGACACCAAGAAGCGCGGCCGGACTCCAGTTTATCTGAACGCCGAGCAGGAGGGCGAGGGCATAGATGATCACCGCCTGTGTCAATCCGCGCACACCGGCCGAGAGCGCCTTCCCTAAGACGAGCGCCGTGCGGGGGGTTGGGCTGACAAGGAGTTTGTGGATGATCCCGAGGTCACGTTCCCAGATAATCGCGATGCCATAGAAGATCGAAATGAACAGCACACTCTGGGCGAGGATCCCCGGGGCCATGAAATCAAGGTACCGCAGGTTCCCGGTGGGAATGGCGCGCACCTGAGAAAATACTTCCCCAAAGATCAGGAGCCAAAGGGCTGGTTGGATCGCCCGCGTGATCAATTCTGTCGAGTCGTGGCGCAGTTTGCGCACCTCCAGACCGACAATGGTGAACGTCTTTCGGACGAATCCCTCAACGGCGGAAATCGCCTGCGCTGTCTGCATCCCGATGCTGCTACCCGAGACGGCGTGCAGTGCGCCTTGTTCGTGCGATATCACTGTAACGTTCTCCTTCCTCGATTGTCCCACCTGTATAATGCTCGAACACATCGTCAAGTGTTGCGCCGTCGCCGCCAATCGAGTTCTTCAAATCGACTGGAGTGCCGATCGCAGTGATTCTACCCAGATGCATAAAGGCCAGGCGGTCGCAGAGATGCTCGGCTTCATCCATATAATGCGTCGTCAGGAGAATTGTGGTGCCAAAATCAGCGCGCAGCTGTCCGATGCGCTCCCACACGGCATGTCGCGCCACCGGATCCAACCCTACCGTGGGTTCATCCAGAAAGAGCACGCGCGGCCGATGGAGCATGCTTTGCGCGATTTCCAGGCGCCTGATCATGCCTCCTGAATACGTCTTCACGAGCTTATCCTGGACCCCGGCAAGATCCATAAAGGCGAGCGCGTTGAGAATCCGCGGTGCACGTTCCGTGCGGGGGATATCATACAGTTGGGCAAATGCCCGGAGGTTCTCGCGGCCGGTCAATGCGCCGTCCGCCGACAGAAGTTGCGGCACATAGCCGATGACGCGCCGGACGCGTGCGGGTTGATGAATGATATCGAAGCCTGCCACGCTGGCGGTGCCGGCCGAGGGTGGCAGCAATGTCGTCAGCATCTTGATGACGGTGGTCTTTCCGGCTCCGTTCGGACCCAGGAGTCCGAACACCTCTCCCGCGCGGACTTCAATCGTCAGCGCGTCGACAGCCGCTAATTCTCCGTAGCGACGCGTCAACCTGGTCGTCGAGAGGATTACGTCAATCTTGTCCGTTGCCAATGTGTGCCTCCCTTGCAGCAATCAAAGACATTTATTCATATCGCAGCGCGTCAATGGGATTCAGCATCGCCGCTTTGCGCGCAGGGTAGAACCCGAAGAAAATCCCCACGGCAATCGAAAAGCCAAACGACAACACGATGGAAAACGCCGTCACGATCGTCGGCCATTTGGCAATGCTCGAGATGACCGAAGAGCCGACAACGCCGAGAATCATCCCCGAAATCCCGCCGATGAGACTGAGCACGAGAGCTTCAATCAGGAACTGGGTGAGGATGTCCCTCCCGCGGGCTCCGACGGACATCCGAATGCCGATTTCCCGCGTTCGCTCTGTGACCGACACGAGCATGATATTCATGATTCCAATTCCACCGACGAGCAAGGATACCGAGGCGATACTCGCAAGCAGGACGGTCAGGATTTGCGTCGTCGCTGTTGCGGCCTGGGCAATGTCCGTCTGGTTCCGGATCGTGAAATCATCCTGGTCATATGCCGAAATCTTGTGTCGCATCCGCAGCAGCTCGGTCACCTGCTTCTGGGCCGCATCGATGGTCGAAGGGCTCGTGGCAGAGACAACAATCTGCCGAAGATAGGGGAACCGGGAGAGCCGTCGCAGGACTGTCGAGTATGGAGCAATGATGATATCATCCTGGTCCTGACCCATCGCGTTCTGTCCCTTTTTGGACAAGACTCCAAGCACCCGGACGGGGACGTTCCGGATCCTGATCGTCTGACCTACCGGATCGCCATCGGGGAACAAGTTGTCGGCCACGGTCTTGCCAAGCACGCAGACCTTTGCCGCGGACTTGACATCCTGGTCTGTGAAGTTGTCGCCATAGGCGACCGTCCATTTGCGGATCTCCAGATAATCAGCACCTTCGCCATCGATGGCTGTTCCCCAGTTCAGGTTTCCTGCGATGACCTGGCCGCCAGCCCGCGTCCCGGGCGACACGTACTGAACAGCGGGGCAGTCTCGCTGCATGGCCGTCGCGTCGTCTTCGGTGAGCGTGGTCATGGACCCTGCTCCCACGCGAATTCCGCCTTGCTGCTGTGACCCCGGAAAAACAATGAGCACATTGGTCCCGAGCGCAGCAATCTGATTCTTTACTGAATACTCGGCGCCCTGTCCGATTGCGAGCATCGCGATGACGGCGCCGACGCCGATGATGATTCCCAGCATGGTGAGGAATGAACGCATTTTGTTCCGTCGCAATGCACGGAATGCCGATATGAGAATCGTCAGAAGTTTCATTCCTCATCCTCCTCTTCTGCTGGCAGTTCCTGCATTGCCTCTTCGGCACGTTTTGGCGCCGGATTCAGCTTGTCGAGCCGGACTTTCCCATCGCGGAACACGACATGCCGTTTCGCAAAGCGAGCGATGTCCGGTTCATGGGTGACCAGGACGATTGTCACGCCGTCGTCATTCAGTTGTTGGAATAATCCCATCACTTCGATGCTCGTTCGACTGTCAAGATTACCGGTGGGCTCATCGGCGAGGACGAGACTGGGATCATTCACCAGGGCCCGCGCAATCGCCACCCGTTGCTGCTGACCGCCGGAAAGCTGGTTGGGGTGATGGTGAATGCGTTCACCAAGGCCCACCCGTTCGAGCGCCGCAACGGCCTTTTCGTGGCGGGCCCGGGTTGGAATCGAGCCATACATCAACGGCAACTCGACGTTTTCGATCGCCGAAGTTCTCGACAAGAGATTGAAACCCTGGAAGACGAAGCCAATCTTCTGATTGCGAATACGTGCCAGTGCATCGCGTGACAAGGTGCCGACACTGATGTCCTCGAGGAGGTACTGTCCCTTGGACGGCTTGTCCAGACAGCCCATGATGTTCATGAACGTCGACTTGCCCGACCCGGACGCACCCATAATGGTCACGAATTCTCCCCGATTGATGTTGAGCGTGACCCCGCGGAGCGCATGGACTTCCATCTCGCCCAACTGGTAGGTCTTGGTCACGTGCTCGATGTGAATTAATTCGCCGTTATGTTCCGGTTTCGGAGAATCGGGGCGGATCATCGGAAACCTCCCATGGGCGAGCGCTGTGTCTGACCCCCCAGCGGGTTCGTGGTCTGGCCTGTCGTGGCGTCTGAGTTCGAGACTGCTCCGAGCACCACTTGATCGCCCGCCTTCAGGGAAGAGGACGTGATAACGGTAAATCTGCCGTCGTTGAGACCCGTTCTCACAAACACCGGCATCAGCTTCGCCTTATCGGTCAGGATCCAGATTCTTCCCATCCCGCTGCGCTGCACTGCGTCAGATCCGCTCTTCTGATATTCGGGGAATCGCTGCGTTACCCCGTATTTTGTCGACCCTTGCGCTTTCGGAGGAGGGACCACCCGTTCTTCCGACGCGGTCGGCTGGCCGCCGCTCATTGCCTGGATCGCAGCCCTTACCTCGGTGCGCAGATCGTCCTGGTTCATCTGTCCGCCATGCGCAGCAAGGATCGAATCACGGATTGCCTGGTACCGCTGCGGGCCGCCCGCCGTTCCCCTCATGCTGTTATTCCCGCTGGTGGCTGGATCAGCATTGGGGCCCCCGTTTGAGCCGAAGAAGGCTGCGCGCAGCGACTGCACTTGTGCGCTGTCAATGAGGTCTGCCGGCGGTTGGAACCGCAGCGCCATATTCGGCACACGGAGCGCGTCCGGATTGCTCGCCACCATGATCTTCACGTTGGCGGTCATCCCCGGCATCAGCTTGAGTTGATCGTTGTTCACATCGATGATCACCGTGTAGTTCACGACGTTCGAGATCGATTGAGGCACGAGCCAGATCTTGGAGACGATCCCGGAGAATTTTTCGTCGGGATACGCATCGACAGTGAAACTTGCGGTTTGTCCGATCGATACCGCGCCGATATCGGACTCGTCCACAACGGTCTGTACCTGCATCTTGTGAAGGTCGTTGGCGATGGTGTAGAGCGTGGGCGACGAAAGGCTCGCCGCCACGGTCTGGCCGACATTGACCGCGCGATTGATGACGACACCGTTAATCGGAGCATAAATCGTTGCATACGCCAGGTTGATCTTTGCCCGAACGAGAGCTGCTTCGGCGGATTTTACGGACGCCGAGTCGGACAGGTACGTAGTGTAGGCCACATCATAGTCTGATTGAGATTCGAGCTGCCTCTGAAACAGGTCCCGCATCCGGTGAAACGCTCTCCTGCTCTGCTCGATCTGTGCGTGCGTCTTTTCCAGGCTCGCGTCGGCGTCTCTCACTGCCTGACTCAGGAAGGTGGAATCGATTTGGGCGATGACCTGACCTTCCTTGACGATGGAGTTATAGTCGGCATAAAGCCGTGACACAATTCCGGAGACCTGCGTCCCGACGTCCACCGATATCACGGGATTGACCGTTCCCGTTGCGGAGACGACCACGGCGACGCTGCCTTTCGAGATCTTGTCGAGCCGGAAGTCATATTGTTGACTTGTGCTCCGACCGAACAAGAAGTATGCGAGAACGGCGAGGACAAGAAACCCCGCTCCGGAGAACATGACCGCCTTGTGTTTCATAGTTGCCCTTGTGAGGAATGATGAATTCTTTGACGCTCGGTCGATCTCGCGGCAAGTTTTGTCAGCATCGAGACCATTTTCTGCAGATCACTTGATTTCTCAAAGAAATAGTCGGCTCCCGCGGCAAAACAGATTGACTGATATTCGCTTCGCGTGCCGATGGTGAGCATAATGACCGTCGGAGCGGGATTCGATTGCTTTACGGCCGCCAGCACATCCAGACCATTTCCCCCCGGCATGCGGAAGTCGAGAATGACCGTATCCGGTTTCACTCTCCTGATCGCCTTGATCGCCCCCTTGACGTTCCCGGCCGTACCGATCACATCAATACCGGCGATGTCGCCGAGGATTGCGCTCAGTCGATTCCGAAACTCCACATTGTCATCTGCTATGAATAGCTTCATCGCCGTCTCCTGCATAAACGTACGGAAGCCGGAAGGAAAAATCAGTCGCCGGAGCAGCATATTGTTTGTCGTTCCTTTGACGCACTGTTGTCGTGGTCTGTACGACAGAGTGCAGAAGGTCCCGGCAGGGAGAGAGTGGGAGAATGGGGGAAGGGGAGAAGGGGGAGAAGGGGAGAAGGGGAGAAGGGGAGAGGGGGAGAAGGGGGGAACGGGAGACTACATTACGAGTTCGTGTTTGATTGCGTAGTGCGTGATATCGGCATTGGTCTTCATGTTGAGTTTCTTGAGAAGGCGGGTCCGGATGGTGCTGACGCTGCTGACGCTGATGGAGAGTTCCTCGGAAATTTGCTTCACGGTCTTTCCGGAACCGATCATGCACATAATCTGGTACTCCCGATCGGAGAGTCGCTGGTGCAGGGGTTTGTCGGCATTTCTCGTGAGGTCGTTGGCCAGTTGTTCCGCCACCTCCTCACCGATATATTTCCTCCCCGAGGCAATGCGGCGAATCGCCTCGATCAATTCGGCGGATGCTTTGTTCTTCGTCAAATACCCTGCCGCTCCCGCCTTGATCGCGCGGGATGCATACTGGTCTTCGGGATACATGCTCAGAACGAGGACGTGGACCTGCGGTTTGATTTCCTTCAGCTGCTTCAGCACCTCGATGCCGTCCCTTCCCGGCATGGAGATATCGAGGACCACCACATCGATGGCGAGCCGTTGAACCTTCTCCAGCACCTCTCGGGCATCGCTGGCCTCACCGACGACGATATAGTCGAGGGTGCCGGAGAGGACTTGCTTGACGCCTTCCCTGAACATGGTGTGGTCGTCAGCAAGGAGAATGCGGATCTTCGATGACTGGCTCATGATCTACCCGGAACGGTTACGATGACTTCGGTTCCTTTGCCCTGCCTGCCGCTGAACGCGACATTCCCACCCCAGGGAAGCACCCGTTCCCGCATTCCTGCGAGACCGGTGGACTTGGGATCCTTGATCCGGAGCGCTGGAATCCCCCGCCCGTTGTCCTTTATGCTCAGCTGTACTTCACTCTCGTGCTTCGCCAAATGCACGACCACTGTTGACGCCATCGCGTGGCGGAGGACGTTGGTGAGAGCCTCCTGCAAGATCCTGAACAGCGCCGTCGAACGCTCAGCATCCAGCGTGAGATCGGACGGCTCGACAACGATCCGGCATCGGATTTTCGTCCGCTTCTGGAATTCCTCAACGGCCCATTCTGCTGCTGCGCCGAGGCCGAGACTGTCGAGCAACGTTGGTCGCAGATCGGCGGACATTTTCTGCACCGACCTGATGGCGGTGTCGATCAGTGCCGTCATCGACTTCGCCCGTTTCAGGAGGTCCTTCTCTGTGGGAGGCAAGCGCTTCTGGATGATGCCCAGATCGAGTTGGAGAAGCGAAAGCTCCTGTCCCAATTCGTCGTGAAGGTCGCGGGCAATGCGCTTTCGTTCTTCTTCGATCACGGACCGGGTTCGCCGGGAAAGTTCCCGGAGCTGCTCGCGCGAAATATGAAGTTCCTCCTCTGCGCGTTTGCGCTCGGAAAGCACGGCCACATAGTTGGCCAGGCCTTCAATCCATTGCCCGGTCTCTCCACTGATTTCGACGTTCTCCGTATGGGCCAGGTTCAGGCAACCGATGATCCTCCCTCCAACCTTCATGGGGTATCCGATAAACGTCTGCGCCCGAGTTCGCCGTAGAACCTTGCTGCGGTATTCGGGGTGTCGCAAGAGATGGGTCACGATCAGCGGCTTGCCGGTTTGGACGACAACCCCGGCGAGTGTCTTTTCGACAGGGAACTCCATGGACAGGAGATCGGTCTTTGCGCCGCGTCTCGTCAGACCATGAAGAACGATCGACTTGCGTGCCTCATCAACAATGGCGATGACGGCAATCGGAAACCCCGTTGCCGCGCGAATCTCGTCGACGATATCGCGGTAGGATTCCTGAAGCGAACGGGAAGAAAGAACGATCTGGGAGAGCCGGTGAAAGGTGAGCAATTCTCTGTTTCGCCGTATCAAGGCCTCTCTGCTTCGCAAGCGACGGGTGATGTCCCTGACCACCGCCACAACGCCGGCCAGGGCGCCATTCTCGCTCGTGTGCGAAGAAACGTTTAACGAGACATTGAGACGCCGGTCGTCTTTCCCTGCAAAGACTGTTTCGAACTGGCGAACATGTTCGCCTTGGCGCACCTGCTCCAGGATCCGTTGAATCTCCCGGTGATGTCCGCGTGCGATGATTCGTGAAATCGAGCTTCCTTTGATCTCACGGGCCGACCACCCGAACAGCTTCTCCGCGGCGGGGTTCCAGCTGACGACCGTCCCGTTGCTTGTCATGCCGATAATCGGGTCGTGGGAGGCCACCATGAGGGTCGAGAGGTAGGATAGTGGACGCCCTGCCTTCCCGCGATGCGGGTCGCTTTTCGATGTCTTGGAGGTCATGGTTGGAGCCGAAATATAGGCAACATCCAAGGAAATACAAAACCGCTTTGAGGGTTCAAAGGCTCGAACCAACGACGGGAATACCAGTGTTATTGCGGTGCGGGGGCGTTCAACCGTTCCACCACAAAATACAGAAGACGTATCCGCCTTTGACCTCTCTAAGCCATTTGCTTCCCAGGCTCTCCATCAGGAGCAAGCTCGTTATCGCATTTGTAGGTCTGTCCGCCCTGCCGGCGGTTTTTGTCAGCACCTATGGGCTCTACTCGAATGTGAAGACGATGCAGCGTGTGGCGTTGGAGAGCCTCACGCACGATGTCCAGAACATCCGGGAGCGGACGGGGAACTTCATGGCGGGAGTGGAAAGTGATCTCCGCGTCTTGCGCGGTTCGTTTCTGTTCGAGCGTTTTGTCCAGAGCCCTGAAAGCGCTTCGACGGGTTCGCCGAAGGACCTGCTCCGGCAGATGGAAAATGAGCTTGTCGCATTTGCACAAACGAAGCAGATCTATTATCAAATCCGGATCGTCAACGAGGACAGAGATGAAGTTGTCCGCATCCAGTGTAGCGGCATCCCCGATTCCGCTCTGCGGTGGCGGGCACTTCCCGCCAACGCCCTCCGCCAGGGTGGTGAGTCGTTCTATTTCCTGCTGACACAGAATCTCTCCCCGGGGCAAATCGCATTTTCGCCGGCTGAACTCGTGTTTCAGGGACAGACGCGTGTTCCGGTCATCACGTTTGCCATGCCGATATTCGGAGGGGGCAAGCGGATCGGCATCCTCATCGCCGATGTCTTCGCGCGCAATCTTTTCCGGGAAATGCAAACCGGCCGCATTCTCGGGATCGATGAGAAAGTGGTCCTCGTTGCCGGCGATGGTCACTATCTTTATGACTCAGAGGAGCGGAATCAATGGAACAAATTCGTCGCCTCGCAGGAAGAGGGGACGCTCCGGAAAGACTATAGTCCGGCAATCGCCCGCACAATCACGTCGGAAGAAGAGGGGACCATTACTGAAGGGACTGACGACATTATTGTCCATACTCCTCTCTTTCCCCCGACCGGAGGAGAGTATCAAGGACAGGGTACCCGGGGATTCACCGAGTCCCTCTTCGTTTTTGAGAGCGTCCCGAGCGCGACGGTGACGAGAGACGCACGCTCCTTTGCGTTGACGTTTCTCGCGTTCCTTCTCCTCTTCCTTGGTGGCGCCATCGTGCTCGGTCTTTTGGCGACGCGACAATTCACCCACCCGATTTCCGCGCTGAGTCGGGGAGCCGCGATACTTTCCGGCGGGAACTATGGTGAACGCCTCCGCATTCAGACCGGCGATGAGATCGAGGACCTGGCGAATCAGTTCAATGCCATGGCGGCTTCACTGGAAGCGCACGAAGCAGAGATCCAGCAACACCGGACCCATCTTCAGCAGATGGTGGAGCATCGCACGCGGGAATTGCTCGATCAGAAAGAGAAGCTGCAGGCGATTCTTGATAATGTTGCGAGCGCCTTTGTCCTCCTTGACAAGGACTTTCGGATCCAGATGGCAAGCGCAGCGTTTGCTTCGATCACCGGCCTGCTTCAGAAGGATGTCCTCGGAAAAGACGCGCGTGTCGTGTTGCGGGACAGCGGCATCTGCCGGATCACACCGTCCACCGATGCCGGGATCCCCGACAAGATCGAAAGCCATGTTGACCGCGTGCCAGACCGGATGGGAGGGGAGCGTTACCTTGAGCACATCACTGTCCCCATCAGGAAAAATGGAGAAGTGACTTCTCTCCTGCAGGTCATCACGGACATCACCAAGAGGACGCGACTCGAACAAAACCTTATCCAGTCCGAGAAACTGATGGCGACGGGGGAAATGTCCGCCATTATTGCCCATGGGTTCCGCAATTCTCTGACTTCGATCAAGATGATCCTGCAACTCCACAGTGAATCCAAACAACTCAGCCGCGCCAGCCGGAGATCGCTGGGTGTGGCTCTGGACTCCATCTACCGCATGGAAGTCATTGTGAAGGAGCTTCTGTCCTTTGCGCGCCCGAACCCGATGGAGTTTCGGGCCGAATCGGTGAACGACGTGGTGGCTGACGCCCTGTCACTGCTGCAACCGTCGATCGCGAAACAGAAGATCGAGCTCACAACGGACCTCGATCCCGACCTCCCATCGATGATGCTCGGCACACCCCATTTCAAGGAGGCGATCGTCAATATCCTGCTGAATGCCATACAGGCTCTTGAGAATGACGAACCCCCCGGAGGAGTCAGGGCTCTTGGTGTATCGACCAGAAAAGTCGTCTTGTCAAGGACACTCCGGGATCTTCGCCCGCGTCAGGCCAGTGAGAATGAAGGAAACGGCCTCACGCCGTCGGAAGCCGAGATCACCCTGCGCAAAGGAACGGAGTGTGTCGTGGTCAGCATCAGTGATAATGGCCCGGGCATTGACCGGACAGCGCTCGCGCGCATCTTTGACCCGTTCTTCACGACAAAGACCAATGGGACGGGTCTCGGATTGCCGATGGTGAAACGGACCGTCAATGCCCATGGAGGAATCGTCGTTGTGAAGAACACGGGCGCGAAGGGAACTGCTTTTGATATCGTCCTTCCACTGAACCGAGGTGATCATGAATAAGGCGCTGTCCCCCGCTCACACCCGAAAAATCAGTGCGAAGGCAAATCGGGCAAAGATCCTGATTGTTGACGATGACGAGAAGATCCTTTTCGCTTTTCAGGAGGTCTTCAAAGCGGAAGGGTATCAGAGTATTCTGGCGAGGAACGGGGAGGAGGCGATTAAGGAATGCCTGGCTGCGCGTCCTGACGCGGTCTTCATGGACATCACCATGCCGAAACTCGACGGCCTCGAGGCACTGCAACGGATCAAACAACAATCGCCGCAGACTCCTGTTGTCCTCATCACCGGATTCGGAACGATGCAAACGGCGATCAAGGCCATGCAGCACGGGGCCTTCGAATACCTCACCAAGCCGCTGGATCTCGAGAAGATCCGTGCGGTGACGAGACGTGCGCTCTCGAGCGGAAAAGGTGATGAGAGCACGGTCAGTGACCAGTTGAGTTTTCAGACGAACATCATGAGTCGCTATGAGATCGTCGGGAACAGTCCCCAGATGCAGGAGATTTACAAGCTGATCGGCTCGATTTCCACCACGCCGCATCACACCTCGGTCCTGATTCTTGGTGAAAGCGGGACCGGCAAGGAGCTGGTCGCCCGGGCTGTGCACGCCAACAGTGAAAATGCCGGGGAGCCGTTTATCCCCATCAATTGCACTGCGCTCCCGGAGCCCCTTCTGGAATCGGAACTGTTTGGCCATGAGAAGGGTGCATTCACCGGGGCCGGCGATCGGAAAGCGGGAAAGTTCGAGATCGCAGGGAAAGGAACGATCTTTCTTGACGAAATTGGGACCCTCTCGCCATTGCTTCAGCAGAAACTTCTCCGGGTCCTTCAGGAGCGGGAGTTTGAACGCGTCGGTGGGAACGGTCCGTTACCGGTGCACGCTCGCTTCATTGCGGCGACGAATCAGGATCTCGTGAGCGGGGTAAAGAATAAATCGTTCCGGGAAGATCTGTTTTTCCGCCTCAACGTTGCGGTTGTGCACCTTCCCCCCCTCCGTGAACGTCGGGAAGATATTCCCCTCCTCGCAGGGTACTTTCTTCGGAAGTACAACGATCAACTAAAAAGGAGCATCACTGGCTATTCGCGCGAAGCCATGGCCATCCTCCAGAAGTATCACTATCCCGGCAACGTCCGCGAACTCGAGAACCTGATCGAACGTTCGGTGATGTTGACGAAAGGGGGGGTGATCCTCCCCTATTCGTTGTGCGAAATCGACCCTTCGAGTCTTCCCCCCTCGCCGCACCTACCCATCATCAGTCCGATGTTTAGTGCGTCGCGCGCGCACCTTCTGGATCTCTTCGAGAAACAGTTCGTCACTGAACAGCTCAGCGCGCATCGTGGCAATGTCACTGCGGCCGCGAAAGCCTCGAAAATGACGCGACAGAACTTCCAACGATTGATGAAGAAGCACAAGATCAGCGCGCCTCCTTTTCGCACGTAAATCGCATCGCGTCCTCTGACTTTCAGGTCATCGCCTGCCTGCCAATTTTTGAGTGACACCCTGCCAAGTTTCCCTTGGCAGTCCTCGCCCTCAACGGCGTTTTCTCCCCGTGAATGCTTCTGTTCTGACTCGTTTTCGGCGGTCGTCTGCCGGGCTGCACTGGCACGAAGGTTGGGATGCAGTGTGCCGGGAGAGAAGGAGTAACCCAATGACCCACCAGCCGAATGTCCTCATCGTTGACGACGACGTCAACATCGTTTCTGCGTTCGAGGGATTCCTCAAGAAGGAACACTGCTCCATGCTTGCCTCCTCCATTGCTGAAGATGCGATGCGCACGCTGGAGACACGCCGGGTGGATCTCGTGATCTCGGACATCCGTCTCAGTCGTCAATCGGGAGTCACGATGCTCATTCGCATCAAGCAGCTTTATCCATGGCTCCCGGTCATCGTGATCACCGGTCATCCCTCTCTCATTTCGGAGGAGGATGTCCGGCTCTATGGAGCCGACTTCTACTTTCTGAAGCCCCTGGAGCTCGATGCTTTGCGTGACGCAGTCAGGAAGTGCCTCTATCGTTCGGGGATGACAGAAGGGCGACAAGCGTAAGGCGCTTCTCCACACCATTCATTACGACAGACAGGACTGGCTATGAAACGATTCGGATTCAGTCTGTTTCTTGCGGTCATTCTCTTCCTGGCTCTCAAGGATACGTCGCTGAGCATTCCCGCCTTCGCCCGGAAATATAAAACCAGCTGCGCCACCTGCCACAATGGATTCCCAAAGCTGAATGCCTTCGGCGAGGCGTTCCGCAGGAATGGCTACCAGTTTCCCGATCACGGCGACGCAGAAGCCATCAAAGAGGAGCCGGTCAGCCTCGGCGCCGAAGGGAACAAGAAAGCATTCCCCGATGCCATTTGGCCCGGCACTCTTCCGGGTTCGTCGCCGATTTCTCTCTTCTTCAACGGTGAGATGGACTACAATCCGAAGGTCGAACCGCGTTTCACGTTCGATGGTCTGGGAAGCAGCATCGAAGCCGTCGCCGCCGGCACGCTCGGAGAGGATCTCTCCTTCTGGGGACATCTCATCGTCAACGGAGACGGCACGGTGGAGCTGAACAGAATCTTTCTGATCTTCAGCAACATCGTGGGCGATTCTTACGCCTTGAATGCCCGAATCGGAGTGATCGAGCCCGGCCTTTTCTCGTTTTCCACGCATCGTGCCTGGTTGGAGGGGTACTGGATGACCACCAGAGCGTTCAGCGGTGATATGGGCTGGACGATCGAAGAGACGCAGAAAGGAATCGAGCTCAACGGCATGGCGGGCGGGCGATTCGGATGGAACGCCGGGATTGTGGAGGGATTCGGCGCACCGCATTCCGACAAAGACTACTATGGGCACGTGACCTACAAATTCGGTGGACTCCCCCTCGACGGGGTTGTGGAAGCAGGAAACGCGCCGAACAACGCGAAGCCCTACTTCGATAACTCCGTCACGATCGGTGCATTCGCCTATCTGGGAAAAGCGACACTCGGGCCCGACAGCGCGCAACAGGACAATGCCTTCAGCATGGTCGGCGCCGACGTGAATGCCTTCTATGAGCAGTTCAATCTCTTTGGGGGGGTCGGCCTGCGCCATGACGACCGTCCCTTCCTTGGAGATCCGCTGTCGCAATCGGCCAATTCCACGGTATGGTTTACGGAGCTGGACATGACGGTCTTTCCCTGGTTGTTGCCGGGACTCCGGTTTGAATCGTGGAACAGTCACATGCTTGACCCCGTGACCGGAGGAAGTGTGGCATATACGGACATGCAATTCGTTCCCGGTGTCGTGTTCCTCGTCCGCCCCAACGTCAAGTTCACCCTCCGCACCATGGTCACGAAATTCGATTCACAGATGGATACGAAATGGCAGCTGGGACAGGTGGCCCTGGCGCTCGCGGTCGGCATATAGTACCGTTTTCACTTTCTCACTCATCCAAAACGCATAATGGAAGAACGATCCCCATGAAGAAGAACCCTGTGAAGCAAATGCTCATCGCTGCGATATTCGTGCTGGTCGGCACTCAACTTGCTTTGGCCGGCGACATTGTAGGAAAGATCACGGCAAAGGGAGTCAAGAACAGCGGTGATGCGGTCATCTATATCGACAAGATTCCGTCGAAGACCTTTCCTCCCCCGGCTGCGCACGCGGTCATGAATCAAAAGAACCTCATGTTCATGCCGCATGTCCTTCCCATTCTGGTGGGAACCACCGTGGATTTTCTGAACAGTGATAACGTGTTGCACAACGTGTTCTCCCCCGATGCATGCTCAGAGAAATTCAATCTGGGGTCCTGGCCGAAGGGACACATCAAATCCTACACCTTCAAATCGCCCGGATGTGTGGCGACTTTGCTGTGCAACGTCCATCCGGAAATGGAAGGCTACGTCGTTGTCGTCGAGACACCATATTTTGCCGTAAGCGAGACCGATGGCAGCTATACGATTAAGAACGTGCCGGCGGGAAGATATACGTTGAAGATCTGGCATGAAAAGTTGAAGGGACAGGACGTCAGTGTCGATGTCCCTGAGAAAGGAAACGCTACGGTGAACTTCGACATCCACCGGTAGTGGTCTCAACGTCCACACACAAGCAGGAGGACAATATGAACAGTACAGCGAAAACCGCAATGCGCGGGCTTTGCTCGTGCGCTCTCGTACTTGGCTTGCTGGCATTGTTGATCGAAACGCGATCGACGGGCGAAGCACTGGAGACACTCAAATTGTACCTCTTGCCGGGCGCATTCTCGACGATTGCCGCCGGCGTATCGGGCCTGGCGATTGCAGGCTTGGCGATTTTGTATTTCTCGGATCACAAAGGAAAACCAAGACATCCGTAGCGCTATGCCCGACCAACTGAAATTTGTCGATCTGGAGTGGCTGGATTCCAACTTCCCGTGCATGTCTGCCTGTCCTGTGCATACGGAGTCAGGACGGTATGTGGCATTGGTGGAGGAAGGGAGGTACAAGGAGGCCTACCACGTTGCGCGTCGCCCGAATCCGTTCGCCTCGATCTGCGGGCGGATTTGTGCGGCCCCTTGTGAACTCGCATGTCGACGCGGCCAGATCGACCAGCCGATTGCCATACGAGCGCTGAAGCGTTTCGCCTGCGAGCGGTACGGCGTCGAAAGCATGATCGACCTCGAGCGACTGAAGGAAGTGTTCGGGAAAAGCGTGAAGCGGAATGGAAAGAAAACGGCGGTCATCGGAGCGGGACCGGCCGGGCTTTCATGCGCTCACGATCTGGCGCTCCTGGGATATGACGTCACCGTGTTCGAGTCTCAGTCGGTGGCGGGCGGAATGCTGCGTCTGGGGATCCCGGAATATCGACTGCCGCGGGAATTGATCAGATTGGAAGTCAACGCCGTCCTGAGTCTTGGTGTCGAGCTGAAACTGAACTCCGCCGTCGGCCGGGATTTTACGCTCTCGGATCTGAAGCGGGAAGGATATCAGGCCGTTTTCATCGCCATTGGTGCGCACAGAAGCCGCGACCTGCGCATTGAGGGTGTTGAGTTTGACGGAGTCCTTCGAGGCGTTGACTTTCTCTTGAACGTCAATCTCGGATTCAAGGTGGATCTGGGAGGCAAAGTCCTTGTGATCGGGGGCGGGAACGTTGCCATCGATGTTGCCAGGACGGCGGCGCGACAGGAGAAGACCGACATCGGTCATGTGACCGAGGTCTCCGAAGCGTTGGATGTTGCTCGATCGGCCGTGCGGTTTGGTGCCAAGGAAGTCCATCTCGTCTGCCTCGAAGACTGGAAAGAAATGCCTGCGACAAAAGAGGAGATCGAGGAAGCGCTCGAAGAACGTGTCCATATCCACACGCGCAAGGGTCCCGGCAAGATTCTCGGAAAATTCGGGAAAGTGGCCGGCCTGCAGACCATCAAATGTCTCTCCGTGTTCGATGCGGCGGGGAAGTTCAACCCGCAATTTCTCCCCGGATCGGAAGAGATCATAGAAGCCGATACGATCATCATGGCCATCGGCCAGACATCCGATTTGACGTGGGTCCGCCCCGAAGACGGCATTGCCCTGACCCCGCGCAATACGATCCAGGTGGATTCGGCGACGCTCGCGACCAGTGCGCCGGGTATCTATGCCGGCGGTGATGTTTCGTTTGGCCCGCGCAATGCCATCGATGCGATCGCGAACGGGAAGAAGGCGGCGCAGTCGATTCACCGGTATCTCAGCGGCGGATCGGCGCAGAACGTGGAGGTGCACTTCCACGAGCGGAATGTTGAAATCATTGTTGCCGACAGTTTCCGGTTCAACCGTCCGTGGCAGTACGAACAGCGGAAACGGGTGCCGATTCCCTGTCTCCCGATCGATCGCCGCATCGGCATCGCGCAGATTGAGCTGGGGTACACGGAGGACCAGGCCCGGAGCGAGGCTTCGCGCTGTCTTCATTGTTGGGAAAACACGGTGTTCAATGAGGGTGGCGAAGACTCCGGGAGCGAATGTATTCTCTGCGGCGGGTGTGTTGATATCTGTCCCGAGAGTTGTATCGACCTTGTCGCTGTCGATCGTATTTCGGCAGGTGAAGACTTGCCCGGGCAACTGACTGAAACGTACGATGTCGTCATACAGGGCGAAACGCAGGGGACCATCGGATCCGTCATGATCAAAGATGAAGACCTCTGCATCCGGTGCGGTCTCTGCGCCAAACGGTGCCCGGTCGGATGCATCACGATGGAAGAGTATTCCGTCTCCGAGACACTACCGATAACGTAAGAGGAGATCTTGTGGAAGCTGAAGAGAAGAACCAAGGGGAAGGCGATCAAGGACTGACCGGCTCCTTTTCGCGCCGTCATTTCCTCGAGATGGTGGGGATAGGGGCGGTGGGGATTGCGGCCGCCGGCAGCCTCGTGCTGAGCGCGCAATATCTTTCCCCCAATGTCGTGCGGGAACCTCCGACGCAGTTCAAAGTCGGACGTCCTGAGGACTATCCCCCGGGAAGCGTCACCCTCGACAAGGAACAAAAGGTATTCATTGTCCGCGCCAGGGAGGGGAACTTTTATGCGCTTTCGGCGGTGTGCACGCACCTCGGCTGCATTACGAACTGGAAGCCGCAAGAGGGGATTATCGCGTGCCCCTGTCATGGGAGCAAGTTCAACAAGGAGGGGGGAGTCATTGCCGGACCTGCACCCAAAGGGTTGCAGAGGTTCGCTCTGTCGCTGGATGACCGGGGACAACTCGTCGTCGACAAATCCGTGATCGTCGGCGACGATGTAACGCTTAAGGCCTGACCGGTTGGACCTGCCTTCGTCGCCGAAGGCAACACCTCAACGCAAGTCGAAGGAGAAGTATCGTGCAAAAACAACTCGGAGCCCTGGTCCGATCACAGGTGTGGCGATCCATCTTCCGTCACGGTCTTCCATTATCGAACCGAACGCGTGCAGAGTCGGTCTTCTACAATTTCTTCCTGCACGTCCACCCGACCAAGGTCCGCAAAGGCGCATTGCGGTTCTCGTACACGTGGGGTCTTGGAGGGCTCTCCGTGGGATTGTTCATCGTTCTGACGCTGACGGGGGCTCTCCTGATGTTGTATTATCGGCCGTCGGTTCCTCAGGCCTACAGCGATATGAAGGACCTGCAATTCGTGGTGTCGTCAGGACAGTTTTTGCGGAACATGCACCGCTGGGCGGCTCATGCCATGGTCGCCATTGTCTTTCTCCATATGATGCGGGTGTTCTATACCGGTGCCTACCGGCCTCCGAAGGAATTCAACTGGATGATCGGCGTCATCCTGTTCGTGATCACCATTCTTCTGAGCTATACCGGATATCTCCTGCCGTGGGACCAGCTTGCATTTTGGGGCATTTCGGTCGGCACTAATATGGCCCGCGCGGTGCCGTTCGGGATCGGCGACAAGATCTCCTATCTCCTTCTGGGAGGAAATATCGTGGGCGACAACGCCCTCGTGAGGTTCTACGTTCTGCACTGCTTCATTCTCCCGGTAGGGATCATGGTTTTGATGGGAGTCCACTTCTGGCGGGTCCGGAAGGACGGAGGAGTATAAAGGCCATGACATCAGAGTTCAAGGTTGAGAAGACATCGGACGCCAGGAAGACGCCCAAACGCATCGCGTTCATCAAGGGGCGAACATCCGCGCGCGTCAAAAGTGTAGAAACGGAAATGGTCATGACGGTCCCGAACCTCGTGATCCGGGAAGTCATTGCCTTCGAAGTGATGGTGATTGTTCTCGTTCTCATTTCGCTCTTCTTCAATGCACCGCTCGAGTGGATTGCCAACCCCCAGCATACACCCAATCCGGCCAAAGCTCCGTGGTATTTTCTCGGACTCCAGGAACTGCTGCACTACTTTCCTCCAGTGGTCGCGGGGGTCATTCTGCCCGGCCTGGTGATCGTGGCGCTGATCGTGATTCCGTATTTCCGAATCAATGTGATGGTAAAGGGACTCTGGGAGGATTCTCCGCGACGGACATTGACGGCCATCCTCATCGTTGTCGGGATTCTTTCTCTCGTCCTCTTGAAGTATAGCGTCTACGTCATGCTGGTGCCGACCATCGTCGTGCTCTGCTTCATGCTCGTGCCGTATTTCGTAAAAAAGAAAACGGGCTTCATCGGGTGGCTGGGATCACGGCCGTTGTCATGGTGGATCATGACGTGGTTTGTCATCGTCGTCGGTGTGCTGACCACGGTTGGAGTGCTCTTCCGCGGACCGGAATGGAGCTGGGTGTGGCCGTGGAAGGAGATCTACTGATGGACAAGCTCAGGAAGTACTTTGCGATCACGAGCGTAGTGTTCCTCATCGTCCTCGCAGTCTCGCCTTTTGCGGATTCCTTTCGCGAATGGAAGGAATATCAGATCAGCTACAACCGGCTGATAACGCAACTCCCGGAACGGGTGAAACCAACACCCATCGGGATCAAGCAGATCTGGGTGCAGAAGCTGAACCGTGTCGACCGGTGCATTAGCTGCCACCTGGGTGTGAAAGAACCCGCCCTGGCATCTTCCCCCGAACCATTCCGAACGCATCCGCAAATCTATCATGATGTTGAGGACTTCGGGTGCACGTTCTGTCACGAAGGCCAGGGTGCGGCAACCGACTACCGGGAGTCCCGCGGGAACGTCAAATATTGGGACACGCCGCTTCTTCCCAGCGCGTATATGGAAGCATCCTGTGCAAAGTGTCACAAGGAGAAGGATGTCCCTGATGCTCCTGTCCTGAATCTCGGGCGGAACCTTCTCGAAGAGTTGAACTGCATGGCATGCCATAAGCTTGAGGGGTATCAGAAGCAGTGGGTGCCGGGACTGGATGGCATCGGGTCCATGGTCGATCGAACCTGGTTGGTGAGCTGGCTGAAAAATCCCAAAGGCTATTTCCCCGGGACGCGGATGCCGAATTTTCTTCTTACCGATGACGAGGCGAACACTCTGGCGGATTTTCTTCTGTCTTTCAAATCCCTGGCCGGAGGTGCGACGCTCGAGCCATTGCCTCCTCAGCTCGTTTCGTCGACGGATGCGCAGAAGGCGAAGCTGGCCAATCTCGGCTCCACCCTGTTCCGGGAGGCCCGATGCATCAGCTGTCATGTGGTGAATGGCAGAGGAGGGGAGGGGGCGACAGAGCTGGGGAAAGTAGCGAGCAAAGTCAGTGAACAATGGTTGTACAATTATGTGAAGAACCCCAAACGGATTCTGCCCGGTGTCCGGATGCCGCGGTTCCGGTTCACGGAGGACCAGCTCGTGAGCCTCGTGGCCTATATGGAGAGCGAATTTGTCGACTTCGACAAAGACTCGGCCTCGCAGCACACGCCGGATCCGGCGTACTACGAGAAGGGGCTCGCACTCTTCAACAAATACAATTGTAAGGGGTGCCACATTCTCTCCGCCGCGCCAAGCGAAGAGGAAATGGGGCCGGACTTGAACACGATCGGAAGCAAGAATATTTATGAGATAGAATTCGGGCCGTCGGGCATTGACCAGACGCTCCCCGCCTATCTCGACGCAAAGCTGCTGAATCCTCGCGTGTTTGCAGCGGGGCTGCGAATGCCCCGCTACGAGTTGACCGCAGAACAGGCACAAGCAATTACCGTGGCACTGCTCGGCAATACAAGCGAGAGGATCCCGGAGGAGTTCATTGTGCATGCACAGCCGCCAAGCACGTATGAGCCGCAGGGCGACTTTGGAAAACTCGTGGATGATCTCGCCTGTCTGGGATGTCATACGATGAACGGGCGCGGGCACCTGATCGCCACGGATCTGAGTCTTGAGGCAAGTCAGGCGCAATCGAAATGGATCGAGGGCTATTTCAAGGTCCCATACTCGCTCAGGCCCACGCTCACCGCGCGGATGCCCAACCTCTTCCTCGGGGACAAGGAGATACAAACGATCGTTGACTACATGGAGAAGGTGTTTATCGCCGACAGCCTCGATCGCACAGTGCCCTCCGATGTTGTTACGGTGGGGAGAGGGAAAGGGCTGTATTACGAGAGGTACGCATGCCAGTCGTGTCATCAGATCGGCGGCAACGGCGGGTACGTCGGACCGCCGCTCGATAAAGTCAGCGCGCGGCTCAAACCGGGTTGGGTGTTCCATTGGCTGAAGGACCCACAAGCGTTCAGGCCGGCGACTCTTGAGCCCAATAACAACTTGTCGGACGCAGACGCTGATGCTCTGACGGCTTACCTCATGAGTTTGAAATAGTCCGACCTAACCAGGTGATCGACAATGAGCGCAAAGAAATCACTCGTTCTCCTTATCCTGTTTGCCGGTTGCTCAGCAAAGAATCCCGGTCCTCCGAAGCCGGAAGCGGCAAGCGACAGTCTACACAGGGCCGACTCGACCAGTACGATTGCGGTCGTTCAGCCCGAGGTTGTCCTGACGTATGAACAACGGCAGGGAAGATATCTTTACCGTGAGTACTGCATGGTGTGCCATGGGGAAGGAGGAAAAGGGGATGGATTCAACGCTTACAACCTCGATCCACGGCCGAGGGATTTTACTGATTCGACGTACATGAACGCCCTCGGGGATCAACAGACGGTTGAAACGATCATGGGGGGTGGGCGGAGTGTCAACAAGTCTCCCTTGATGCCGCCTTACGGGTGGACGCTGAAGAAGGACGAGATCCGGTATGTTGCCGCATACGTGAAGACGTTTTTCCCGCAAAGCAAACACGAGTGACAATGGCCAATCATGGTCAATTTGGTTGCCCAGCACACGCTGCGATTCCCCACCTTTGATGCCTGACGTTTGACTGCCTCGCTAACCCACTTCCAAGTCCATCCGGTCGGCACGAGTTCAAGACGAAATTCTCACGAATTCCAGCAATCGTAGAAATGGGGGTCTTCCCAATGCGTCAGCTTGACTTTTGTTTCTATAGTTGTTAATATTTCGCGAGAGTTCGCAGGTCGAAGGACCGTGGAGTACTTTCATCCCGGGTTGCGAGTTCCGTCTGCACGAGACCTCAGGGACCGATGATTTCTGGTCTCTTCCCCCTCGTTGTCGTGCGTGGCGTCTGTCAACGCCTGTTCGACAAAGGCAATCGAGCGATCTGTGTTTTACCTGATACCCTTAGCTGCTGCCCTTGCAGTCAGGACGAATCTGCGCGGGGAGAATGGTGACCGACGTTTCTTGTCGGCGAGGTATGTGCTGTCTGAGTCCGCGGTGATAGAGCAGTATTGAGCTGCAACTGCGAGAAAGAATTATCAATCCTGCACGGATTGAGGATCCCTGCATCTCCGGGAGCCGGAAACCAGCCATTGGTTCACGCTGTCTCAGCACGCGACCGTTTCAGGAAAGGATTGGGCGCGAGCAATCAAGGTCTCGTGCCCTTCGTAACGAAGCAACGACTACCTTGAAGTCCGCGGCATATCCTTCGAAGAAGGGATCACGCCTTCTTCGAACGTTTTTTGACATACACCCAGGAAGACACTATGCTGCCGCTTCGTGTCTATGTCTTGGCGGTTGACGGCTCCTTCGAGACAGCAGCGGAATTGGTCTCCCTGCTGGAGCGCGAGGAATGGTGCTCTGCGACCTTGCACCATGTGCCTCTTGACGGTTTCCCTCCTATAGAGCTTTCCCGTGGCTCCCTTGCGGTGATTGTGGGACGCGACCATCAAGTGCTGTCGGCCGTGCTTGCCAAGATTCGTCCGCATTCTCCCGAGGTGTCGTTCCTGTTTGTCAACCTATTCCGCCAGCCTACCCACTGCCTTGACCTCCTCGTCGCCGGCTTCGAGAACTTCCTGTCGTATCCCTTCCAACCTGGGGATGTTGCGGCCCGCATGCAGCTCATTACGTCGAAGAAGCCCGCATCGGCGCGGCCCGCTACTGCACGTGCGACCGATAATCTAATGCTCGAAGTCGGGCTCCTGGATTTGATTGGGGCAAGTCCGCTTTTCAACTGCGTCCTGAGCGAGATCAGAGTTCTTGCGTCAGTGGACGCCACCGTGCTGATAACAGGCGAAACAGGGACGGGGAAAGACATGAGCGCTCGGGCGATTCACTACACCAGCTTACGCTCATCCAGACCGTTTCTCCCTTTGAATTGCGGCGCCATTCCGGATGAGCTCTTCGTCAATGAGTTGTTTGGCCATGAGCAAGGGGCCTACACGGACGCACGCGCCCGCCACACAGGGCTGATCCAACAAGCGGAAGGGGGGACGCTGTTCCTTGACGACGTCGAATCACTCAGCTTGAACAATCAGACAAAGCTCCTCCGATTCCTGCAGGGGAATGAGTACACACCGCTTGGAGGCGGCAGACCTGTCAAAGCCGACGTCCGTATCATTGCTGCGACGAACGCGGACCTGCTCGATCACGTACGACAGAAGACGTTTCGTCAGGATGTCTATTTCCGGCTCGAAGTGCTCGCACTCAAGCTCCCTCCGCTTCGGGAGCGTGTGGAGGACATTCCGCTGCTGGCCAATCACCTCATCGCCCGGTACTGCTCGTCGTACGGGAAATCGCTTGTGACGCTGTCGCCCGGCGCCCTTCAGCGGCTGAGCGCGTATGATTGGCCGGGCAACGTCCGGCAACTCGAGAACGTGATCCACAAGGCCGTCGTCCATGCCACGTCGCAGGTACTCGGTGCGGGAGATATTGATTTTGGCCTCTCCCACGGGACTCTGCCGCCCTCCGGCAATCCCACGCCGCTACGGTTCGACCAGGCCAAAGAAGAAGTTGTGACTCGATTCGAAATCGAATATGTGACCAACCTCCTCCGCCTCTGCGGCGGGAACATAACGCGGGCTGCCGAGTGCGCCGGGAAACACCGCCGGGCATTCTGGGAGATCATGCGCAGGCACAATCTCACCCGTTCCGCTCTTCAGGCAGACGCCAAGCCGCGCTAGGTAGGAGGTTTGCATCCTCCTCGTGTGCAGAAGTCCTCCACCCTTTTTCGGCAAAATCGCAATGCTTGTGCCTCTTCGTCTCGCCGCCGGGTCGTACTATGCTAAATCCAACACAGCGGCTCCACCCGTCACGTCACGAACGCCACCTACACGCTTCTTTCGCCACGTTCTTCCCCCACAGCGTTGGCACGGCACGTGAACAGCGCCATTCCACATAGCGAATCGTCGAACTCCACACATATGTCTCCATTTGATGACCAGGAACTGACTGCCGCCATTCTCAAGCACTTGCGGGATAATCCAGCCGGACTGGATACGCTGGAAGGGATAGCGCGCTTCTGGGTCCTGAGGCAAAGGATCGAGGCGAACGTGAAAGAGGTGGAGGGAATTGTCACAAGGCTCGTGGAACGGGGACTTCTCAAGGAGCGCAATCTCCAGGATGAGTCAGGAGACGTCGTCGAGCACTGGTACTTCCTGAATCCCTCGCGGGCGTCAGAAATCGATGCGCTGGTGCAGAACATGAAATCCTGAAGACCATCGCTTTGGCTTCGCGGCCTGGCGGCTGAGGACGGATCAGCCGGCAAGCGCACATCGGGTTTCTACCGGACACTCACTAAGGATGGAGAGATGAATCATGCCTGTTCAGGTTAGTTATCCTGGCGTTTACGTGCAGGAAGTCCCGAGCGGAGTCCGAACCATCGTCGGCGTCGGCACTTCCATCGGAATGTTCCTCGGCACTGCCAAGAAAGGACCGATCAACCGTCCCGTGCGGTGTGCCAGCTACGCGGACTATGCGCGCACGTACGGAGAAGACCCGGCCGGGGGCGATCTGGTCCGCTACGTGAAGCTGTTCTTTCTGAACGGCGGAACCGACTGCTATGTGATGAGGATTGCCAGCGGTGCGGTCCAGTCGGCGCTCACGCTTCAGAATGAAGCGGGCACGGCGACGCTCAAACTCTCGGCAAAGGACGCCGGGGTTGCAGGAAACGACATTCGTGCGTATGTAACCTATGCCGGCGCCCAGCCGGAAGTGACGTTCAACCTGAACCTGTTCCGCTGGGAACTTGACTCCTCGGGACAACGCGTCAAGAAGGACATCGAAACGTGGTCGGGCCTGAGCATGGATCCGAACTCTCCGGCCTATGCGCAGGATTTCCTGACCCAGAATTCCAAGCTGGTTGACGCCGTGGATCTCGGCGTTGCTCCGTCTGCAGCCGGCTTCTCGCTGAGCGGACGCGCCATGTCTGCGGCAGCGCTGGCAACTCTTCTCGGTACCAGGAATCAATTCGAGATCAGCGTCGATGGCAGTCGGTACATCGGCATCGACTTGACCGGTGTCTTGGCGACGGCGGCCGCTATCACAACGCAGATCAACAATACGTTCGTAGCGCAGGGGATGGCCGCGACTTCCGTTGCAGTGACGTTTGTTGCCGGAGCACCTTCCGGCAACAGGGTGCAGATTACCTCGGGTGGTGCGGGCGACGTCTTCATCCGCCCGGCCGGTGGATCCAAGGACCTTGCCGTGCCGCTCATGCTCGGCACGGCGCAGGGCGGCATTGAAGTGTCGCGCTTTGCCGTCTGCCGGCCGGCTCCGACGGGGTTCGCCACCATGGTGACGCTTGCGCAGTTCAACGCATTTGCCAATGCAAATGCAAGCGCTGTGAACTCGATAACGCTGGATGGACTGGACGCCACCGGCCTTGCTGTTGCGCTCCCGATCGCGCTCAGCGTGGAGACGGTGCCGGGAGGCAAGGTAGTTATCGACAGCATTCCGGCTGCAAGTTCTCCCAACGGGAACAGCGATGGCGTGCGGGAGAAGCTTGCGCTGATTGCACAGCAGATCAACAACTTTACACCTGGTGTGCCGACCAATCGGTTCTCCTGGAAGGCGGAGGTATGGGGTTCGCGCCTCAGCATTCAGCCGGGAAGCATCTTCGACGACACCTACATTCCCGGTGCGATCGTCGCAGCACCCGGCGCATTTCAGAACCTCTTCAACGGACCGAACGTGCATTACTACAGACTCGGTCTGGGAGGCGCCGGAAAGCAGGCTGCCCCCGTTCCGGGAAACGATGGCGGCAAGCCTGCAGCGGCCGACTATGATGCGGCCTACGACATCATCGACCAGGAAGTGGACCTGTACAATCTTATGGTTCTTCCTCCTGATGCCTCCGTGCCGGTGCAGTCCCTTTACCCCAGCGCGAGCATCCGGTGCCGCGACCGCCGCGCGTTCCTCCTGATGGACCCGCCGGATTCCTGGACAGACGCGCAGTCGGCGTCGACAGGCGTCAACGCGCTCCGGATCGGTCTCGTGAAAGACTACAGCGCGGTCTTCTTTCCGCCCATCACCATCGACGAAAGCGGGCTGAAAAAGAACATTGGCCCGGCAGGCGCAATCGCGGGCCTCTGCGCCAGGACCGATAGCACGCGCGGTGTCTGGAAGGCTCCCGCTGGCACCGAGGCGGACTTGCGCGGCGTGGTCGGGCTCAAACTCCGGTTCTCCGACGCTGAGAACGGCACACTGAATCCAAGGGCAGTGAACACGATCCGGATTTTCCCCAATGGCATTGTCAACTGGGGCGCGCGAACGATGGACGGCGACGACAATTTCGCAAGCGAATACAAATACATTCCGATCCGCCGGCTTGCTCTGTTCATCGAAGAAAGCCTCTATCGGGGATTGAAATGGGTGGTGTTTGAACCGAACGATGAGCCGCTCTATGCACAGATCCGGCTCAACGTCGGCGCGTTCATGCACAATCTCTTTCGTCAGGGTGCGTTCCAGGGGCAGAAGCCGGGCGATGCGTACTTCGTCAAGTGCGATACCGAAACCACGACACAAAACGATCGGGACCTGGGCATCGTCAACATCTGGGTCGGCTTCGCCCCCCTCAAACCGGCTGAGTTTGTCATCCTGTACCTGCAGCAGATGGCCGGACAGATCGTAACCTAAACCCACATCGGAGCTCAATGAACCATGGCTGCACCACAATTTCCTGTGAACACAAGCCGCTTCGATCCCTACAAGAACATGAAATTCCGGATCAAGTGGGATGGACGATATGTCGCCGGCGTCAGCAAGATCAGCGCACTCAAACGCAGTACCGAGCCGGTGACACACCGGGAAGGAGGCGACCCGAGCACATCCCGGGTGTCGCCCAGCGTCTGGAAGTTCGAGCCCATCACACTCGAACGCGGCGTGACACACGACCCGGAATTCGAAGGATGGGCAAATCTGATCTATAACACCGACGGCGATGCCGCAATTTCGCTCGAAAAGTTCCGCAAGGACATCATCATCGAGCTGCTCAATGAGCAAGGCGCGATTGCCAAGGCCTACAAGATCTATCGTTGCTGGGTCAGCGAGTATCAGTCGATGCCCGAGCTCGATGCAAATGCTCACGCTGTCGCCATCGAACATATGGTGCTCCAGAACGAGGGATGGGAGAGAGATACCGCCGTCCCAGAGCCCAGACAAACCTAACCGTTGACACGAGGGGCGATCGTATGGTTGTAGAGAGCATCCCCCTTCGTTTTGCCGGGGAAGGGCGTGTCGCCCATCTCAGGGATCTGACGGGGCGAGATGAATTCGGCGTCCTCGGCGTGAGCACCGCGTATGCTATTGCACTCCTTGAGGCACTTATCGAGTCTCCCCTGCCCGACGCAGCGGAGCGGGATCGTGCAGCGGAACTGACGGCGGCCGACCGCGATCGGCTCCTCGCGACAGTGTATGAGCGCGCATTTGGCGATTGCATCGAGAGCACGCTGACGTGCGGTCGGTGCGGCCTGCCTTTTGAGCTCAGTTTCTCTCTTCGCCGGTTAAGGGCCACCGTTGATGAACGGACCGCCGCCGGCGAGTGGAAACTGCTCGGCGACGGACGGTGTGAGGGAACCGGTGGACTGAGACTCCGTCTCCCCACCGGCGACGATGAGCTTGCGTTGGTCGGCCTCACGCCTCGTGAGGCAGAGTCGTTTCTGATGAGCCGATGTCTTGAGGGGGGCAACTGGTCTGGGGATCGTGCCCGGCTTGAACAGTTGCTCGATGAAGCGGCCCCACTGCTGGACCAGGAACTTGCCGCACCGTGCGCCGAGTGTGGCCATGTCAACAACGTGCAGTTCGACATCCAAACGTACCTGCTCGGCGCGATTCTGACCGAGCGTCGGCAACTCCTGTCGGAGGTCAATCGTATCGCCGCAGCCTACGGGTGGTCACTTGACGCAATCCTCTCACTCCGGCGGCAGGACAGACGGCAGATCGTTGAACTGATCGACCATGAACAGACCCGGTAACCCGCCACCTCGCCGATGAAAAGCTATCTTGCAAAGCTTGCTGATCGTGCCCTGCGGACAAATGCTATCATTCCTTCGCATGCGCCCGCCGGGAAGGTATCGGATCCGTTCGAACGCGCGGCGGCTCCAGAGAACCCGATGACGCCGGCAGACGGATCGGCCGCCCCCGGAGTGATGCGGGAAAACGGGATGACGGCTCCGGGCCCGCGGTCGTCATTCATGCGTCATCCAGAACCTCTTCCTCGCTCGGATGCGCGCGACATGTCCAAACCTGAATCGGACGCCCGCGCAGGCCTGATCGCTCCGAAAGAAGAACCTACTGTGCAGTCGGCCCGACTGGTGCGTGAGACGAGGGACCAGGAAGCGGATGTGGATCAGGCAATTCGGCAGGATCCCGTGCAACTGGCACCGTCGATACGACAGACGGATTCTTCGAGAACAGGATCGTCAACGAAATTCGCGACGTCAGAATTCTCCGAGACTCAGTCGGTTGTTGGGCCGGGCTCAGAAGGAGCGAAGGGACCGGAAGGAGGGACGTCGACCAGCGAGAAGCGTCTTGCACAACTGGAAGACGACCACCTTTTGCTGCTTCGGAAAGCGGACGAATTCATGCTACGGCTCAGGGATCGTCCGCAGCGAGAGTCAGTAGCACCTATCGACGATGCCGGGCATGAATCGAAACGGGAGAATGCAATCAATCGCTCTCCGGAAGAGGTTCATCACCTGCAACCCTCCGGCCCTGCGGAGCGGATCCCCGATCGGGAGCCTCCGGGTCCGTCGCTGGTCATCGGCAGCCTCACAGTGGAAGTAACGCCTCAGCCACAGTCATCTTCCGGGTCGAGACGACGGGTTGTGGTGGTTCGTGAGTCGCGACGCGGGGACAATGATACTCACTCAAGCAGGCGATTCGGCTTGAGTCAATTCTAATCGTATGCCGCTCCTTGACTTGTCCTTGGTGACCACCACCATGCTGCGCCTGCTGAAGGCGCGCGTGGATCCGCTCTGGGCCGGACTGTTCCCTCCGAGTCCGCCCGCACCTCCGCCCCCTGTGGTTACGTATTCCGGCCTCTCGATCGACAATTTGACCGGAGATCAGGCGTTGGGGTTCTTCTTCTTCTCGGTCAGTGAAGATCCTCACTTCAAGAGCCCCACGCCGGTCTACAGTGACAAGCCTCCCGTCCGATTCAGCCCCATGGGGCTGGTACTCCAGTATCAACTCGTGGCACATGCCGCGGACCTCGGTGATGCGGAGAGTGCAATCCTCCGTTCGCAGCGCCTGTTCGGCCTGGGGTTGAAAACGCTCCACGACTACCCGAGTCTTGACAGGAACACGCAGATCGACGGCGCACTCATTTTTCCCCCCACGCTGCAGGGGACCGACAATGTTCTCCGCATTTCGTTCAGGAGCATCGCTCCGAACGAGGTGGCGAACTTCTGGACTGCCGGAAACCAGGCGGTCCGGCTTGCCGCGTACTACGAGGTCACCGCCGCCCTTCTTGAACCCGATCGTCCGCTGCTCCGCCCGGAACGCGTGTTGCGGTATGGCACGCAACTTTTTGTCGGTGGCGCCCCGCGGCTGGATTCGAGTCGAAGCCTGGTCACGTTCCGGATTCCCGGCGAGACCAGCGATCGCACCGCGGAGGTGGAGCCGGGAGAAGCTGCACCGGGCGGGACAGTCTTCTTCGACGGAGCAGATCTCACCGGCGATGGAACAACATTGCTCATCAGAAAAGCAGGATGGAGCGAACCTGAGGAGGCCGGAACGGAATGGGGCGTCGTGGCCGGGGCCTCGACCATCGGGGCACAGATTCAGAACCACGCCGGCTCGAAGGATGTCGTACCGGGGGTCTACACCGCGTCGGCGCACGTGACCAGGAACAGGATCATGCCCGACGGCCGCATGCAGGCGTTCCCTCAGGAATCGAATCAGGTTCCCTTTACGGTTGCTCCTTCAATCACCAGTCCCGCCTACAACGTTGTCGCCGTGGCGGTAGGTCCGCAGAATATCGTGACCGTGGACGGCGGGATCTTTCAGCATCCGGACGTGGCACCCGAAAACGTAAGGATCTTTGTCGGGTCCGAGCCTGTTCTGCTCGAGCCGACGGCGGTGCTAACGCCGGGGCATTTCGAGATCGTGAATCCGACGAGAGTACGATTCCGATTTCCGCTTTCGGGGGTGAGCACGGGGGCGATTCTTCCGCTGCGGGTGATCGTCAACGGAGCGGAAAACGCTCCACGGTGGGTGAGAGTGCCATGAGTGCTGAACGGGAAGACACGCTGAATCAAAGGCAGCGCAGTCGTGCTGCTTCCGGGAAACGGCGAGATGCCCGACCGGAGCCACACATCGTGAAGCCGACATCGCCTCAACTCCAGCATGACGAATCTGAGCAGGTGCTCACCTGGTTCCGCTTGTTGGCGCGTTGCCGTGGTGCATGGTTGCAGCACATCTGGATGTCTGACGGCACAAGTGACGGGCGCACCACCGTCACGCACGGAGAGCTCGCTGCGATTCTGGCCGACCAGGACTCTCCGCGGGCAGAGGAGGTTTGGGCCAAGGGTAACGAACAGGTGTCGATCATGGAGAGATCAGGCAGATCTCATCAGACAGGCGCTGAACGAATCCAGCGGATCTCGCTTTGCCACACTGGCCCGGGTGTTTGGATTGAGTAGACGATGAATCTGATCTGCTGCGTCTTTGCGCGGCCGTGGCGTTCGATCCGGCACTCGCCCGTGTCTGTGCTTACCTTCAGGACCATTCGGGGAGGACGTTTCTGACCGAAGAACTTGCTTCGCGTCTTTTGGGAATCGGCCGTGCCGGTGCGTGGGCGCCTGAGATGAATGTATTCCGCTGGGATTTCATCCATCGTTGCGAAGCAGGACTTGGCGAACCCAATGCATTACTCTGCGACCGACAGATACGGGATTGGCTCCTCGACAGGCGGACACTTGACGATGTATTGTTGGGCTGTGCCAGGCTGGTGGGGGAGGACGGCGCCATCCTCCCGGAATGGCCGGTCGAGGAGATTGCATCGTGGGTGGAGAGGTCATTGTCGATCTCACCGCGTGTGCGGCTTCGCATCGTTGTCGTTGCTCCGCGCGGCGGTGGCAAGCGTCAATTCGCGGCAGCCGTCTCGCAGAGAGTGAAAATGCCGCTCCTTGTTGTCGATGCTGATGCCGCGGGGGATCTGCAGTGGACCCGCTTCTTTATGCACGCCCAGCGGCAGGCGTTTCTCGACGCGGTAGCGTTGGCGTGGGACGGGGATTCCGCTTTGCATCGCCAGTGGCCGGCGAATCAGCCTCTGTTTCCCCTTCAGTTTGTCTTCTGTGAACCGGGATCACAACCCAGGCCGGTTTCTGGTGCGATCGATCGGGAGGTTCGGCTGCCCATGCCGGAGGCGACAACACGGGAATTGCTCTGGCGCCGGTCATCGCCGGAAGCTGCGGCGTGGCCCGTCGACGAGAGGCGCAAGCTGGCCGCGCACCATAGCGTATGGCCCGGCGACATCGAGCGGGCGAGTTACCTTGGGGCACGCACGCCGTCGGCCTCCGCGCATATCGTGCGGGAAACTGCCCGGGCACGATTCGCCGGTCTTGCCCAAATCCTCGAATGCCCGTTCACCTGGGATGATCTCGTTCTCCCCGAAGGAGTGAAGCGGCTTCTTGAAGCTATAGCCTTTGAGGCTGAGGAACGCACGGGGTTCTGGCAACAGCAGGAAGCCCGGCGATTGTTTCCGCAGGGCCGCGGGTTGATCGCCATGTTCAACGGACCTACAGGAACTGGAAAAACGATGGCGGCACAGGTCATAGCCTCGCGATTGACCCAGGATCTCTGCCGTGTCAATATTGCGCAGCTGGTCAGCAAGTGGGTGGGTGAGACGCCGAAAAACGTCGAGCAGGTGATCCGTGTGGCGGCAGAGAACAACGTGGTTCTCTTTTTTGACGAGGCCGACGCGCTGTTTGCGAAGCGTGCCACCGAAATCAATGATGCACAGGACAAGTTCGCCAACACGGACACGGCATTCTTGCTGCAGGCCATTGAGAGTTATCCCGGGGTTGCCATCCTGGCAACGAACTTGAAATCCAATGTCGATCCCGCATTTCTCCGCCGACTTCGGTACATCGTCGAATTCCCAAAACCAAATGCGGCCCTCCAGCGCGTGCTCTGGATCCGCTTGGTCGCCGGACTTGCCGGCGAACAGCGCGCAAAGGTGCTTGGGCCTGTTCTTGAGTTGCTCAGTACGGCGGGTGAGGCTACCGGTGCGCAGATCAAGTTTGCGGTGCTCGGGGCGGTCTTTGCAGCCCGTGCCGACCACCAGGAGCTCTCCGCACGTCATCTGCTTCTTGGGCTGGACCGGGAGTTGGCAAAAGAGGGGCGGTCGATCGGCCAGAAGGAGCGCGAGAAGATTCTCAGTGTGGGAAACGAATGAAGAAATCACCGACGGTCCGCATTGACAAGCTGCACCTGCGGGTGCCTGGGCTCACGCCGGACCAGGCGCGTCGCCTGGGAACGCTGGTGGCGCAGCGATTAGCTGCATCGCCGCCCGTCTCCAAGGGGTCCCGGGTCATATCTGCGATCAGCGTGCGTCTCCGCACGCGCGGTACGGGAACACCTGACCAAATAGCGGATGACATCGTCGGTCATGTTCGGCGCAAACTGGAATAGCAGAACAGAATGAAGGGTATCATACAACAGAAGGCACCAACGGGTGTCCCGTCTGCCGTGGCCGTCAAAACGGTGGGACAACTGAAGCCCCGGCCGGGCGCCGGTAACCGGCGCCGGGCCGACAATCTCGAGATGCAGGCCGAAGACCTGGCGGCAAGGATCATGCGCGGCGAAAAGAACCTCGCGACACGGATCACGCGAACAACGGCCGCAGTCCCGCTCAACCGGGAATCCGGTTCTCCGTTGCCCCATGCTCTCCGGGGAGCAATGGAACTGGGCCTGGGCGCGGATCTGGGCGCTGTGAGGATTCACGCGGGTGGCGATGCGGACGAGGCCGCACGAAAGTTGGATGCCGAAGCGTTCACCAGCGGTCGCGACATCTTTTTCCGCACGGACCGCTACGCGCCGTACTCTCGGGCCGGCCGCGCGTTGATAGCGCACGAGCTCGTGCATGTCCTCCAACAAACCGGCCGGGTGAAGACCGGCGGCGTCATCGCGGCGACGAACGTGCACGGAACGTCCGATGTTCAGCCGAAGAGAAAGAGCCCGCTTGCCACATCGACCAGCGTTCCCACCTTCGAGGAAATGAGCGATAGGCACGCCAGGGCAAACCCGCGCGACAAAGCACTCCTTGCCAAGATCAAGCAGATCAAGAGCGAGAAAGCTTCTGCAGAGAAGGGAAACCGACTGGAAAGCTCGTGGGCCAATCTCGAGCAGTACGTACGCAGCAGCCCGGAGGAATACGACGCGAAGACGTCGTCGCAGGCGGTCCGCGCATTCGTGTGCGACACTCTCAAGCTTGCCGGACGAAAAGACGGTGCAATCCATTTGCTGTCCGAGGATCTGGATCTTCCGACAACGTACTTTTCTGCAGAGATCTTCGAAGAGTTTCCGGAAGGCCCCGTTCCGGGCGTGGAGAAAGTCACCGACTACAACGAAGTGTTCATGGGGTACTGGAATGTCCATCCCTTCTTCAAGAAGTTTCGCGTCAACAGATTCCTCGAAACCATCCGTCAATACCTGTTGGGTCCTACGCGGGCCATACCCGATCTCGAAGCCAGAAACGGCGAGTTCGACAAGCTGACCTCGAGCAAGCTTGATGAGCGAAACGCTCCAACCGAACTTATCGACAACGAACTCTTCTTCGTCTCGGTCGACGTCGTGCGCAGCGTCAATACTGTCCGCGTGCAGTTGCTGAGCGATGCCGCCCGCGCCGTGAGCCCGGGGAAAAGACCCAATGAGCTAACGCCGAGGGAGCGCGCCCTGGCTTCAGGGGAATTCGCCAAGAAGGCTGCTGCTCTGAAGGGGGATACATCGCGAAGCGTGGAGGTCAACTACACCCTGAAGGCGTTGAGTAACGCGATGGTGGAGGTCGCGCACGCGGCTCAGCAATTCTGGTCGGTCGCCGAGAACCTGGTCGGTTACTCGGCACAGGATCTCCAGTTCAAGGGAATCGGCGATATCCAGGCGGGTCTCAAAAGACTTGCTGCACGACCCGAGGTGCAGAAGCTCGGCGAAAACGTCGTTGCTCAGGCGAAGGTGTTGTTCAAGCTCGATCCACAGGGCAATCCCATCGGCGCTGAGGCATACGCGGAGGCGCGGGATGCGTTCGTCAAGAAACTGCGCGAGAAGATGTACGACCGGTTCGAGGCGCCGATGCTTCGCGAGTTCGCGAGCGGCAAACCGGATGGTCTCCTGAATGCGCTGACATATGGTTGGTTGTTGATGCAAATCTACGGCCTCATCGAAGCTCTCGGCAAGTACAGCATCAAGGAGGATGAGAAGGTCCTCGCCGAGTATGCGAAGATTTCCGAGGGCTACAAGGGTGCCGACGTGCGTGTCCGGCATCGCAGGGAGGTTGCTGCCTTCTTGAGCAACTTCGGTCCTGTTCTGGGATGGACAGGTCTTGAACCGATTCTGGAGCGCGTCTTCACCCCGGCCCCCGGGGATAAGTCGCTGCTGGCGATATTCGGCGACTTCAAGAAGGACTCCACCGATCTGGACCAGATGACGAAGGATCTGACGGGCGCCGCCCTGCTGGTCGGCGGCGAACCGCTCACTGTGGGGGCCATCCGCCTCTTTTTCCTGATGCGCCGGTACTCCATAGTTTCGGCCGATCTGAAGGCATCGCTGGAAGCCGAAAGGACCAAACCGGGATCGCAGAACTATGGCATCGTGGGGCACGCGTTGGACCTTGCAAAGAACCTCCGGGAACCCGTGCGCTACACAACCCAGAATTTCTATGCCTCAGTCAGGGTGCAGGATGCGGACATCTTCTCGCCTCTGCTGCGAGTTCATCCCAAGTATCTTGCCCTGAACCAGAAACTCTCGCAGGACGGTTCAAAACCGATCCTGTTGACGCCAACGGGTGTTTCAGGGGACACTCTGATTATCTGGGCTCTTCCTCCGCTGGACTCACTGAGCGCACTGATCATGCGTTTCAAAGGGATTCGCCAATTCAACGAAGCAATCTACTACTACGAGGCAGCGAAGGAGGGGACCCGACCGGTCAAAGATCCGGACGTCTCGGAGATCGCGCGGCGACCGTGGGAGACCTGGTTCAACGATTTCCAGTCGGCGGTGCGCTACAAGTTCCCATGGTTCGACCAGACCCTTGATCCGGACAAACGCCGGAAGTTGTACGAAGAGGAGTCGAAGTTCCTCGAGGCAGGTGCGGGTGTTCGCACGACGTTGTCCGGAGATACCGAAGCGGAACGCGTGAAGATGGATGAGCTGCTCCGGAAGGCGTCGATCCTGGACCGATCAAAGAAGAGCCAGGAACTCAACAGACTGCTCGGCGATTACGAGCGCTACGACCAGTTCACCCGCGGCGACGAAACGAAGATGCTGCGCTACGTCATTCCCGATGCCGTTCTCGACGAGATTGTCGGGGCAGTGCACTTGACACTGCCGCAGGAAGAGCAACCCCTTCACCAGGCAGCGTTGCTCCTCGAACTCGCCGACAGAATGGCTGAAAAGTTCAAGGATTCGCCCCGGTTCGACATCATGGTGTCCTACCTCCCCCTGATGGAGCAGGCCATCGAGGTCGCGCGCAAGCAAACTGATGCCCTCCGCACCGTGCTCACGGAAGAAGAGAAGAAAGGCGACTGGGTTGAAAGCCGCGCGAAGCAACTTGAAAAGTTGTCCCTCCAGTTCCATTCGCTGCAGCAGGCGAAGCAGCTCGAGTTCGGCCTGCAAGGGGTGATTTCGGGGAGCGACAAGTACCTGGTCGGCGTCGGCGAGGGGTACGTCATCAAGCCGGGCGAATCGTTCACCATCGATGGCATCAAGTACACGCTCATCGATATCCTGACGAACTTCATCTTCCATCCGAAGCATGGGACCGAAGCACCTTTCCTGACGGATGCCAGCGACAAGCCGCTTAAGCCGAGCACCGCGCTGGTTCAGGTGAAATACGGAGATTCCCCAAAGGTCGTGACACTGACCGGACGGGACGAGCGCGATCTTACGGAGCTATCCAACGCCGTCACGATGGAAGGAATTATCCGCCAGCTCAATGATCTCGCGAAGTACATCGAGGGCTTCGCTGAGCTGACGATGGATGCGCTGGAATTCATCCCTGGGGCGGGACAGGCATTGATGGCCGCACGGCTCGCCGTCAGCATCCTGCAATTCCTTCTGAGCGACGAGTTCAAGGTGCTCGTCGATTTCGTGACGAACGATCCGATCGGCGCGCTGAAGGAATTCGGCAAAGACATCCTGAAGCTGATGAATCCCAGTATGCTGTGGGATTATCTCTTCTTCGGCAACAACGCGTTTGATGGACTTCATGCGACCAAATCGCAGAAGCAAGCCAAGACACCGAAGACAGTCACCGAGAAGATGACGCGGGTCATCATGCGACTGTACAATTTTGGCAAGGGCGTTCTTGGATCGCTTGGCCGCCTGCAGACGCACGCCCGTTGGCGAGCCGAGTCTCTCGAGGTATTTGTGCTGGGTCGACCGACGCTTGCCTGGCTGGTGCAGAAGATCGCCGATCATATCGATTACATTGCGATGCTGGTGGGCGAGGCCGCGGAATTCGGCGGCAGCATTGATGAGTACCGCCAACAGGCGAACACGGCGGTCAAGGAGTGGCCTGCGCGCGTTGTTGAGACGGTTGATTCACTCAAACGCTTTCAGCTGCCGGACGAGATCATCCCGGTTGCGGATATCGTCGAGATCGTCGTATCGATGGTCCTGCGCTATCTGCCGTTAAAGTTCCGCACAGCGGCGAAAGTCATCATGTTCCTGCTCGACAAGTTCGGGCAGAAACAGGCCGTCTTCAACGCCATTGCGGACGGAGTCAAAGAAATCGGCGCAGACCCGAACATCATCTGGCGCGATGTCCGGGACGACTACCTGAACAAGCCCTTTCAGGCGGCTCGAAACGATCTTGCCTTTACGATCTTCGATTTCTTCGGGAGAGTGCCGACAACTGCAAACCTGGTGCCGGGTCAATTTACGTTAATGACCACCGAACAGCAGAAGATGTTTCAGGACAAGGCGAAGGAGGCGCAGGCGGACACAAGCTTCAAGCCGACAAACCAGGACGCCGAAGAATGGGCAGCGTATACTCCGGCTGGCGTCCGGCCTGGGAGGATCACGGCGGCCCAACCCGCCGCGACCGGCTCTCCGTTGCCCGCCGGATTCCGTCGTCGGGCCGAAGCCGGCTTCGGCCAGAGCCTGGCGCACGTACGCCTTCACACCGGTGACGCCGCATCCCGCTTCACTGCGTCGGCCGGGGCTCAGGCCCTCGCCGGAGGGAGCCACATCTTTCTTGGACGCGGGGTGAGTCCGTCGACACCGCAGGGCAAGTGGATTGTGCATCACGAACTGGCGCATGTTGTCGAACAAACCGGATCGCGGGCATCGCACCCTTCATCAAGCACGCAGCCTGTACCCATTCCCCGCGGCCGGGGGGTCCTGTACGATCCTTCCAGCGAATCGCTGGCATCGCGTGCAGCCGACGCGATCTCGGCAGGGAAGCCGTTTCCGCTTCGATCACAGAAGAGCCGGGCAGGTCTGCAACCCTTTGGGATCATCGACGTGACAAGACATCTGCTTGAGACACTGTCCGGTACGACCGATCTGGAGAAGGACGAAAAAAAGGAAGAGAAGACCGGAGGAACGACCGGTCTGAAGAAGCTCCCGGCGAACATCAAGAAGCAAATCGACACACTCTGGGAGTCGTTTGCTGATACGCTGGGGAGCGCGAAAACCTCGTTCACAGCCCCGTTCAATGACAAAGAGGTCAAGTCTTCCATCATTGCTCTTCTCACCAACAAGGCGGATCCGGAACATGCCGCCAAGGCGATCGAAGAGGCCCTTGGAGATCTTGCGATCGATTCCGTGAGGGAGAAGAAAGACCCCTCTGCTGAGAAAGGGAAGGAAGCGAAGATCATTTACGAACTGGACGTCGACCGGCTCGAGGTTGCCCTGAGCCGATTCATCTTCGCGAAAGCAGGCATCCTCATCCGCTTCAAGCTCGAAGCATCGAACGTCCAGGACACACCGCCGACGTTCAAAGCTCTCGACGTCGTGTATGTCCATCTGGCCGAAATTCATGGCAATCACAAGCTGTGGCAGATGGCCGTCTCGACGGTCCTTCAAGGGAAGGACCGGGACAAGTACCTGCCTCGCATCCGGACCTATCTTGAAGGAAAGGGTCCGGTCCTCGGCATCTGGGAGAAGAGCACGTACCAACTCACCAAGAAGGTGATCGATGACGTTGAAGAAATCATGGCTGCTGTCGGCAGCACGCTGGACAAGGAAAAGCTGCCTCCTCCTCTCAAGTACCTTGCCCCGAAAAAGCCTGCTGACGAGCCGCTGAATGTCGGACTGCGTTTGGGCGTCTATGGCGACGCCGAACAAAAGGGGACGGAACGGGAGTCACATCACATCACGCAGTACCTCCTGCTCGAGTACTTCCACAGCAAGTCTGACGACCACAAGCCGTTTCCGCTCATCGCAAAGAACACGAAGGCATACCCGGGAGTCCGCGCAAGCGGGTCCGGAAGCGGAGCGAGAACGGACAGAGTCGACGGCTCGCCCGCGATCGACCTTGCCGGCTTCGAGGATGGCCGCGGCGCCAAGATGCCGGCGATTCTCCTTGCTGCGCATACGCACAGGACCGGCAGACTCCATGTGACGACAAAGGCCGACGACTGGACGAGTGGGGGAGACAAGATGTCTGCGCCGGACAGCCCATCAGGTGTCGTCCACATGAAATTCCTCGGCAACCTGCCCGACGAGTACGTGAAGGCTCAGGAGAAGTCCCTCGGCAAGAATACCAATCCCAATCAGGAGACCTTCCCTGGGTATGTTGCGAGAGTGTCCGGCAGTACCGTCCAGAAGACCATTCATACTGCCATGGAGGAGACATATCATTGGATGCGTGACTTCATGCAGCCCCGACTCGAGAACGCCCTTGTCACGGCGGAGCTGACGTATTACAACTCGCTGGGCAAGGAGAAAGGATATGCGATCACCGCAGACGAACTGAAGGTCGTCTACGCTGAAGCGGTAGCGAAGAACGAAGCAGAAATGACCAAAGGAGGTTGGATCTGATGGCGAACGGATACAGCCGTAGCCCGAAGCTGTTGAAAGGCGCACTGATCCAGTTCTCCGCGCCCATGCTCATTCCGATCCCGAACATCATTGTCTTCCAGTACAACCCGGAGTCGATGACCCGGCAACTGACACCATGGAAACCGCGCGAGCAAGTAGAGTACGGCAGCGAGGAAGAGGCACGGAAAGCAGGAGAAAAGCTTCTGAACGAGCTGTCGCAGCCGTACGATCCCGAGGAAACCTTCACCCTCGCATTGGAGCTCGACGCTGCGGACGCGCTCGAAGAACCGGAGTCGCACCGGGTGGCGGTGATCGCGGGCGTCGCCGACCGGATCTCGGCAATGGAAATGCTCTGCTATCCCCCGGGACCCGGTGCGCTGGGAGGACTCCTGAATGTGTCGGTGAACGTCTCCATCGGCGCTGGGGGAATCAGCGCCAGCGTCGGTACGGCTGATTCCGTCCCGCGGCTGGAAGTGCCGATCGTCCTCTTCTTCTGGGGACCGGGACGGATCGTCCCCGTCCGCATCTCGAGCTTCTCCGTCGAAGAACAGCAGTACTCGCCGCTGCTCTATCCGCTTCGAGCAAAGGTCTCCATCGGCATGACGGTGTTGAACGAGAACCACCTGTTGAACGTTGCGGGGGAGACCGGGAAGTCGGCCATCGTGAGCATCGCAAAGGCTTGCTACAAATTCACGCAGGCGCAGAAGGAAGCGCTGGCAACGGCCAATCTGGCAAACAGTGTTGAATCGATTATCGGCATGTTACCGATCTGAGGTGAGTCCATGGTTGATGCAAACAGCCGTTATGTCAACGCCGCGACGTGTGTCGTTACCGATGCACGCGGGCGCCAGGTTACGGTCATCGTCCCGCCATCGCCGCCGGAACAAGTGCAACTCGGAATACACCTGCTGAAACAAGGTGAACGCCTGGATCTGCTTGCGTCCACGTACCTGAACGATCCGGCCGGGTTCTGGCATATCGCGGAGCAGAACAATGTTATGCTTCCCGAGGCCCTGACGGAAGCGCGAGAGATCGAAATACCAGCGAAAGCACAGTGATCGTCAAATGGGACTTGGAGTCTCCATACGAGTGAATGGTGCGCCGGACGAGACGGCGGCGTCCGCGGCATTGATTGAAGTGACGGAACAGGTCGGCAGGCCCACGACGTACCGGCTCGAGTACAGCCTGGACATCGCCAGCGGCGATTTCCCGCTCCTGAAGGAGAGCAGACTCGGTCCCGGCTCGGAGCTATCGGTCCTCGTCCCCGCTGCCGGCTCGACGGAGTGTATTGTCAAAGGACCGGTGTGCGGGCAGGAAATCCGCTTTGCGCATGGAGGAGCAGGGTCGTCGCTTGTCGTGCTGGGCTTCGACTCGCTGATCAAAATGGATCGGGAAGACAAGGCTGTTGCGTGGAGCGATCTTACGGACAGCGCGGCAGTCTCATCAATCATATCGCAGGCCGGGCTGGTGCCCGATGTCGAGGATACGCAGGCAGGACACTTTGAGACAAAGCACACACTCATTCAGCGCGAAACGGATCTGGCCTTCGTCCGGCGGCTTGCGCGCCGCAACGGGAACCTGTTCTGGGTGAGCTGTGACGCCTCCGGCGTCGAGACGGCGCATTTCAAGCGGCCTTCTCTCAGCGGAAACGCGGCCTGCGATCTGGTGATCAACCTGACGGATCCCCGCCCGAACGTGACGGCACTCGAGATCTGCTGGGATGTCGAACGGCCGGTGCAAGCCCACGCGGCAGAGGTGGACCTCAATGACAAGTCGGACATCAGCGGTTCTGTCGAGCATTCGCCGCTGACCGCATTGGGGGGGAGCGGACTCGGCGACATCGTCGCAGAGCCCCGCGCGGTCCATGTTCATGCCCCCGTCGACGACAGCGGCGATCTGCAGGCCAGGAGCGAAGGCGCGCTCATCGAGGCGTCCTTCTTCCTGAGGGCGAGGGGCACGACAACACTCAGCGCACTAGGGAAGGTCCTGCGCGCCCATACGCTTGTCAACCTCCGTGGCGTTGGCTCGCGCCACAGCGGTCTCTGGTTCTGTGCCGCCGTGCGGCATGTCGTCGACCTGACGGAGCACCGGATGGAGTTCGAGCTGATCCGAAACGGATGGACGGGGTGATGATGATTACTGGTGACCTGACACAGGAGCTCCTTACCTGGGTTCGCGGCCATTTCTTCGGCAAGTACCGCGGCACTGTGAGCGACAATTCTGACACGACCAACAGGGGACGCATCAAGGTGAAGGTTCCTTCCGTCCTCGGCGACATCGAGGCATGGGCGATGCCATGCGTCCCGTACGCAGGGCAGGGGGTCGGCTTCTACAGCCTGCCCGCATCGGGCACAGGTGTCTGGGTCGAATTCGAAGCGGGAGATCCGAGCTATCCCATCTGGACAGGCTGCTTCTGGGCCGACGACGAGCTGCCGGACCAGGGGGGCGCCTCGGTAAAGATCTGGAAGACCGACAAGGTCACCGTGCGCATCGACGATGATGCCGACGAGCTAAAAATGCAGACCACCAGCGATTCGACCGTAACGCTCGCTTCAGATGTCAAGAGCGAAAGCGGCGGGGCGACGCACACGGTCGGCTCCTCGGGAGTCGTCAGTGAACTGGGGGCCGGAAAGGTCGAAGTGACTGCGACGGCGGTCACGGTGAACAGCGGGGCAATGGAGGTAGTGTGAGATGGCGGGGAACACAGTGAACACAGTTGCCACATTGCAGTGCCCCCACGGGGGAGCCGTCCAGATCGTCAGCGCAAACGCGCGCGTGAAGGCGGACAGCGCCTTCGCCGCGCTCGCGACGGATCAGTATGTGATTTCGGGGTGCCCGTTCCAGATACCGGTCGGCGTGGGCACGGTGCCGAGTCCCTGCCTGACCGTTCAGTGGATTGTGACCGACATGCGCGTGAAGGTCAACGGCATTCCGACACTCAGCCGCAGCAGCGTCGGCCTCTGCCTGAACGCACTCCAGGTGCCACAGGGACCGGTCGTCATTGCAAATACTCAAGTCCGGGCGCAAAGCCAATAGCCATGGCAGAACCATTTACAAGTATCAAGCACCCGTTCGCGGTCGACGCCGGCCGCGGCCGCCTTGCCGAAGAAGAACAGTACGCAAAGCACGTTGAACAGATGATGTTCCAGGTGCTCTTTACTGCCCCCGGAGAGCGGATCAACCGGCCCGACTTTGGCTGCGGGATCAAGCGGCTCGTCTTCGCACCCAACAGTGAAGTGTCGGCCGCCCTTGCACAGGTGACGATCTTCGACTCGCTGACGAAATGGCTGGGAAAGGCAATCACCGTCAATGATGTCAAGGCTGTGGCCAACGAGGAGAAGCTCGAGATCACGATCGCCTACACACTCAAGACCCAGGGCGAACGCCGCTATCTCAATCTGGAAGTGACACGGTAACCATGGCAGCCATCGATCGCATCGAAAACCTGCACCAACGCGACGACATCGTCGGCCTGGACTTCGTCTACGTGAGCGAAGACCAGAAGACCCTTCTGGTCTTCTTCCACCCTTCCGCGACGAAGACGCCCCAGCAGGTTCTCGGCGCAATTCAGGCTGCGTTTATCAGGATCTACAGTCCGTCCGGCGGCGAATGGCTCCCTGAGGTGCCGCTGGATCCAGCCTTTCCGCCCGCGTGGGTGACCAGTTTCGGCCGGCGCGTTCTCCGCGTCATCACGATCGAACCGGGCGATTTCTCACGCTATCGGTTCAGGCTTAACCACCCCCTGATCGATCCATATTTCCAGGAGGTCGGGTTCAGCTTCAAGGCGAATTGCCCGAGCGATCTCGATTGTGCACCGCGTCCGCATGAGTGCCCGGACGACGATCTTGTGGACTATCCTGTCAACTATCAGGCCCGGGACTTCTGGAGCATCCGCCAGGCTCTGCTCGATTTTGCCTCAGAGCGGCATCCGGATTGGAAAGATCGGCTTGAAGCCGATCTCGGTATGATGCTGGCGGAAGTGATGAGCGCGATGGGAGACGAATTTGCATACTATCAGGACCGGATCTCCCGCGAAGGCTATTTCGAGACCGCGACACAACGCCGGTCTTTGCGTCGTCATGCCCGGATGGTCGACTATTACCTTCATGACGGGAAGGGAGGATCGACATGGCTCGACTTTGCCGTCGATGCTTCGGCTCCTGTCCACATCATTTCCGCAGGCACACCTGTCTGGGTCCCTCCGCCCTCGATCCTTTCGGCGGAACCGCCGGCGCATCGCCGCGGCCGGAGTCCCTCCGTATTTGAAGTCGGCCATGGCATTGTGCAGGGGCATAGTGGATTGACGCCGCCCCTCGGCGTGCTGGCATCGCAGACCAACATCTACCCCAGTCCGAATTTCAATCTGCGGAACGGCGCGAATGAGATGAGTGCGTATCAGTGGGATGAGAACGATACCTGTCTCCTTGTCGACTCGACGTTTCTGCACGTGGTCGGTCACCACGCTGCCGATCTCCCGCTCGAAGATTTCACAAACCCCGACGTGCCTGGAAAGTGGGTTGTGCTGAAGACGAATCCCCTCGACGCCAGCGTTCCTGCGCGCACATGGCTGGTCCGCCTGATTCACGTGACAAACGAGGTCGACCCTCTGACCGCAACGAACATCACTCGGTTGGAATGGGAAGCTTCCCAGGCGACGAAGTTCGAGATGGAGCTCGAAACGCTCGTTGTGCGTGGGAACATCGTTCCCGCCACTGCAGGTGAGACGCTCGAAGCATTTTTCAAGGTCGAACCGACCCCGCAAGCGGTGGCTTTGCCGGCATTGCCGCCTGCTCCCGCGCCGGTATCGAATACGTCCTATACCGAGAACTTCTCCACATATGCCGTCGAACGGTCGAGAATCCTTTTCACCCTGCCCGGCTCGGAAACTCGGGAGGTCGTCTCCCACGGCCCGACCCTTGACCATGCGTCCCCGGAGGTGCGGGTCATGGACGGCAGCTGGGCGGCAGGCCTCTTTGTCCCATCGAACGAGTGGGAATGGAAACGCTCGCTGCTTGGTGTCAGCTCATCGCTCCCGTCCGACAAGCACTTCACGCTCGATGTCGGAGCATGGCGCCGCGTTGCCCTCTACCGGCGGGTCGATGAAACGGGAACGCCCCAGGAGTTCGTCCACTTCGACTATGCCAACGCCCGCGGGGCAACAGTGCAATTCGGGAGCGGCGAGTTCGGCGAGGTACCCTCGCGCAACCTGGATCTTCGGGTCATCTACCGGCTCGGCCATGGACGGGGGGACAACGTCGCTGCGGATTCACTTACCGATTTTGACCCGGCAGTCCTGCCGTTTGTCACCGCCTCGACGAATCCCTTTGGCGTGACCGATGCAGTGAACCCCGAGACCGCCGACGAGGCCCGGCATGTGGCACCGCAGGCGTTCCGCGCCGAAACGTTCCGCGCGGTGCGCGCCGAAGATTACGCCGCTGCGGTCGAGAAGCTCGCTTGGGTGCAGCGGGCCGGGGCACAGTTCCGGTGGACAGGGAGCTGGCTGACGCTGTTCGCAACGCCCGATCCGAAAGGGAGCTTCACACTCAGCCCCGAAGAACGGAAGGATCTCGAACGGCAGCTCGATCGCTACAGACTCGCCGGACGAGAGACCTATGGCATGAATCCGAATTTCGCCAACCTCGATCTCGAAATCCATATCTGCGTGGCTCCAAGCTCCTATGCAGGAGAAGTGAAGGAGGCGGTCCTTGAGGTCCTCTTCGGTCGTCGTGGCGTGCGGCCGTTGACGGGATTCTTCTCGCCGGACAACTGGACCTTTGGCGATCCGCTCGAACGGGCCCGGCTTGAAGCAGTCATTCAGACAGTGCCGGGCGTGCGGAGCGTCGAAGAGATTTTCATCCGGCGTCGCGGCTGGTTTGAACAACGGCTCTTCAGCGAGCTGGTGTATTCCGTTGCTGCGGACGAGATCATCCGGGTCGAAAACAATCCGGAACTCCCGGAGCGCGGGGCCGTGCGTCTTGTCATGGAGGGTGGAGCATGAACTGTCTCTGCGACAACTTCCAGTTCCCCCCAGAGACGTCAATCATTGCGGGACTGACGCAGCTGACCCGGCAGGTCGGCACGTTTGCGGAATTCCGTCGCGCGCTGCTGCATGGCATCTCGATTCGAAGCACCGCTGGTCTCGAGAACCATCCGCTCTGGTCTTTGCGTTATCTCACGGAGCGGGATCGTGAGGGGCTCAAGAAATCGCTCGAAGCGATCGGGAGATGGCGGGGGCGCCACCCTGAGGATTTCGGCATCATGCTGCTCGAATTCTGGGCATATGTGTGCGACCTGATTTCCTTCTACGACGAGGTGCTGGCGGACGAATCGTACGTGCGCACCGCGCGCCGCCGAGAATCGCTTCGCAAGCTGGTCGATCCGCTCGGCTATCTCCCCCGGCCTTCGGTGGCGGCACTGGCCGATCTCGCCCTGTTGGCGGACGGGCGCCAGGTGGTGAACCTGCCTGTCGGAACTGCCTTCCGCTCCGGCGCTTTCCACGGGAACCCTCCTCAGGTGTTCGAGCTGACGAAGGAAACGACAATCCATCCACTCTTGAACGCTTGGACGCTTCTCACTATCCGGCCGGCGACCATTCCCCCGACCAGCACTGCGCAGACCTTCCTGCTCTGCAAACCGGGCACCGTGAGTGTCAAAGAACACGATCTCGTCCTGGTCCTGCTCGGCTCAGCGGCGCAGGCGCGCCGGGTTACCGCCGTCAGTGACTATACGGGGGATGACGGAGACAAGTATGTCCGTGTAAACTTCGATTCATCGTTGATCGTTGCTTCCGGCACCACCTACGGCTCAGTCCGCCTGCTGAAGGCCTCCTCTGTGGCTTCGCAATGGAAGCGGAGCGTCAACGGTGAAACAGCAATCGGATCCACTTACGTCTACCTCGATTCCTTGAACCGGCAGATCCGGAAAGGGGAGTATGTCGTGCTCGAGGGAGGCGGAACCCTGCAGGTCCTCAACGTGGACAGAAACGAGGACGCTAACCGGACGCTTGTGGCGGCTGGGAGCGTGACGTTCACACCATCGGGCGGGACGGCAACGTCGGTGAGTGTTCCCGCAATGACCGCTCCTGTTTCGCTGGTCTATTTCACCGCCGCTGTCAACGGCAAGGTGTCGGCTGCGTCACCCCAGATAAACGTGCACCACGCGTTCGTAACCGGGGGTGTAGTGACGAATGAAGCGCTTGTTGAAGTCGACAGAACCGATCCACTCGACATCAAGACACCGGTTGAAGTTCCGCGGGATTGCTCCACACCCGGTGAGTTCCAGCTCGAAGACAAGAATGGCCTTGGCCTGACGCGTCCCGGCAGTCTGAACTTCGCAACCGGGCACTTTTCGGTCCAGGGCGATCCCTGGCCGAAGACGCTCATCACCCCGGTCAGACTTTTCGGTAACATCGTCGAGTCGTCGCGCGGAGAGACGGTCAACGGGGAATACCTCGGCAGCGGCGATGCGTCGCTCGCCAACCAGAGCTTCACACTGAAGAAGAGTCCGTTGACATATCTCCCCGCCCCTTCGGAGAGCACGCCGTCGGGCCTCACAAGCACGCTGAAGGTATATGTCGATGGGTTGCAGTGGTCAGAAGTGCCGAGCTTCTACAGCCATGCTCCGGACGACGAAATCTACATTGTGCGTGAGAACGACAAGAACGAAAGCACTGTCGCGTTTGGCGATGGGCTGCTCGGCCGGCGGTTAAGCACCGGCGCGAGTGTGGTCGCCTCCTACCGCCACGGCGGCGGTGCAGCGATGCCTCCTGCGGGATCGATCACACAAATCGCGAAGCCCAGTAAGGGCCTGAAAGGGGTTCGGAGTCCGGTCGCTCCCTATGGCGGCGCGGACGCCGAGCCGGCTGACAGCCTGCAGAAATATGCTCCCCGATCAGCCCTGTTGCTCGGCCGGGCCGTCTCGTTGGCTGATTTTGAAGCAGCCGCTGCAAGTTACTCCGGAGTCCGGGCGGTTGCCGCAGAATGGCGCTGGAGCACTGCACGCCAGGTTCCCGCCGCGCATCTCTGGTATCTGGCCGACGGCGATCTCACCGAGCTCCTTCTGAACAAGCTGAGGAGTCTCATCCAGCCCGACACCCCCATCCAGGTCGAGCCTGCGATCGCGTACACGGCCGTTCTCTCGATCCAGATCACGCATGACGAACGGCGTCTCGAAGCCGATGTGCTGGCCGCAGCCCGGTCGGCACTGATGGATACGGAATCAGGACTGCTCCCTCCCGAGCGGCTCGGCATCGGCAAGCCGCTTTTCCGAAGCCGGCTGTTTGAGTTCCTGCTCGCGGTGCCTGGTGTCAAGTCGGTCACGGGGCTTTCCTATGACGACGCTCCGTTCGATGAGTACGGGATCAAACCCCCGGCGGGCTACTATTTTGATTTCTCGAACGGCCTCTATCTGAACGGGAGGAGCGCGTAATGGCAGACACCATTCACGACCACTTCGACCGGGCCTTCGCAGAAAAGATCTGGGCGCTGATTCCGGAATACTACCGCGAAGAGGACGGGCTGGCGGAACCTCCCGGCGTGCTCCGCGGGTTCATCGAGGTGATTGCTCAACAAGCTGCCACGCTGCGGCGGAGCAACGACAGCCTGTGGGATGACCAGTTCATCGATCTCTGCGCCGAGTGGGCCGTCCCGTACATCGGGGAACTCGTCGCGACTCGCATGGTCTCAGCCCTGAACCGACGCGGGCGGCGAGTAGACGTGGCCAAGACGATCTATTATCGTCGGCGTGCAGGTACCCCGCGCATTCTCGAAGAGCTCATTGCAGATATCACGGGTTGGGAAGGAAAGGTGGTGGAAGAATTTCGCCGCCTGGGAAGGATGCGACATGGACTCGACCCGCACCCGCAGCCCTTTGCCGGCCTGCTGACCGGGACGCTCCCCGGAGGGTGGGCGAACCTCCGCAGCGCTCACGGCGCGGAGTTGGCGGATTCTCCATTCGACGAGTTCCATCACACTCCGGATGTCAGACGCCCCCGCGGGCGCGATGGCCGGTACGGCATTGCCAAGCTGGGATTCCATCTCTACCGGCTTATCGCAACACGGCTGGACGACATAACGCCGTGTCCCGGTCCCGCTGCCGGCACGTTCACATTCGACCCGTCCGGTCGCGACATCCCTCTCTTTCAGCGCCGCCATCGCACGGACGATCGGGAACGCTTCGATTGGGAGGCGTGGATATCGGCAAAGGAGTGGGAAGTTCCTTCTGCAATCCGCTGCCGTGTGCTGAATCAATCGGCATTTGTTATCACCGAACAGGTGCTGGCCGGACTGAATCCGGTCCTGGTGGGACTGCCTCTCTCGCAAGCCAATGCCGATGTGATCCTTGCTCTCCTGCGAAGGTTCCACGACCAGCGGATTCCCAGCGAGTCACGGCTCTTCCAGATTTCCAGTGCTCTGGCGGCCACACCGGCATTGATGAATGCCCTGCGAAATCCGATCGTCTGGAATGCCCTGCTCGTCTCCGCGCTGGTCGACGAGTGCGGCAAGAGGGCCCTCCTACCGACAGGAGTCTACGCCTCCAATATGGCGCCCACTTCGACGGACGAGGATACATCGGAAGCGTCGGTCGTCGTGAAACTGTTCCGTGGAGACCTCCTCCCGACACGGTTTGTCCCTGTTGCACGTGAACTTATCGTTGGCGGCGATCTGGAGAATTGGGCTGCCACGATTGGGGGCGTTGCCAAGGAGTGGGTGATTGATCCGCGCCGCGGCCGCCTGCTGTGGACCGGCGGCGGAGCGGCTCCACAACCTCTCGTATCCTATCACTACGGATTCTCGGCTGCAATAGGCGCGGGAGGCTACGATAGGGCGTCGTCGCTGACATCTGCCGTCACCCGTGTCATCAGCGGTGGCGGGTCAATCCAGACGACCAACCCTGCCGGGGCCAACTTCCTTCCGCCGGGTGGGGCCAACGGGGAAGTGGTGGAGGTGCTCGATTCCGCAAACTACACCCCTGTTGGTAGCCGGAATCAGATCACCAGGCTCGAGTTCCGCGCCGCGGACAGGAAGCGGCCGTATCTACGACTAACCCATGATTGGCTCCTGAACACCTCGGCAAACACCGAGTCGGTGCTCACACTGAGTGGGTTGTGGATTGGAGCGAGCGGCGCATTTTCCATCCGGCTCCTGGGCGACTACGAACTGGTGACACTCCGTTCAATGACACTTGATCCAGGCGGGGTTGATGCCAGCGGGACGCCGATCAATGCAGTGCCACTCAGTATCGGGGGGAACGTCGAGAAGCTTGTGATCGAGAACTCGATCGTCGGACCGATACTTGTCGAACCGGCGGGCGAACTGACCAGCCTGGAAATCCACGATTCGATTTTGGATGGACAACAATCGGGGACGCCTGTTCTGTCGGTCCCGGCTGGACGCGTTACGATGCGCAATGTGACGGTCTTCGGTGAAGTTGCGGTGGAATGGCTCGACGCTTCCGAGACGCTCATCACTGGACTCACGACCGTTACCAACACGCAGGAGGGGTGCTTCCGTTTCAGCGCGGTCCTGGAGCGCCGCGACCCACTCAATCCGTTGTCTCAGCACAGCCGGGTACCCCACCCGTTCGAGTCCCATTTTGTGAAAGAGTTCAACGCGGCGTTTACGTCCAAACTCTTCGGCCAGCCCGGCTATGCCCAGCTGGCCGAGAGCGCGCCGGAGTTCCTGCTGCGCGGCGCGGAAAACGGATCCGAAATCGGAGCGTTCAGCGGCATGATCAACCCGATCAAACTCGACAGTTTGCGTGCGAAGGTTGATGAATTCGCTCCGTTCGGACTTCTTCCAGTGTACGTTCTTGAAACCTGATTGAGGACGCATGCCCAACATCGACATTTCTCGCGACGCCACCGACTTCCGGAAGCACTATGACCGGGTGCAGATGCAGCAGGGGCGGGTGCTCACCGACGACGATTTCAACGAGGCCGAACGGCTCGATGCGGAAGACGCCCGACGTGTCCGCGCCGACGTAATCGGGCCGGTCGGAAGTCCCGACGAAGGGTTCAGACTCAAGGTTCCCGGATTGGGACAGCCACACGCCGGCGAGCTCATGCTGACTGCGGGAACGTACTACGTCGGCGGGCTCAGACTGGAGCTCGAAGCCGACGAGCCCTTCGCTCTCCAGAAGGATTGGCTTGAGCAGGGCTCGGCTCCTGGCGAAGCGCTCACTCCCCCTGCCGTCGGAGATCGATACGACTACGTTTGGCTCGACGTCTGGCAGCAGCCCGTCGCGGCAGTAGAGGACAAGGAACTGCTGGAAGTCGCGCTTGGCGGCGCCGACACTGCCGCACGCGTCCGCACCATGCGCCGCGCACGTGTTCTGACCAGCGTGGGGGATGTCGACTGCGCCCAGGCCTGGACGCAGCTCGTGGCGGCACTGGGCGGACAGGGCACGCTGAACGGCGATTTCGAATTGATCCCTGACGCGACGCTCAAAGTCGAACCGGACGGCACCACGACGACCGACGACCTCTGTTCGCCGCCGGTGAATGGCGGCTATCTCGGCGCCGAAAATCAAGCAATCCGCGTTCAGATTGTCGGGATCAACCAGTTCACCTGGGGTTTCGATAACGGGGCTCCGTTGTACCGCGTGAAGCTTCTCGCCGACGGGACCGGCGCTCTGCGCAGGATCCACATGCTGACGACGCCGAAGGATCAGGCGCACTATCCGCTCGAGGGGCAGGTCGTGGAGCTGATTCCCTGGTCGGCGCTCCTGTCGAACGGGCAGAAGAACGCGGAGCTTTCCGGTTTCATGGCGAAAGTCAACGGAGGATACAACCCCGACACCCAGGACCTGCTCATCGACGCAGCGCCCGGCAACGACACCGGGACTCCGCCGATGCCTTTCGGCCAGCGGTGGAGTGCCCGGGCCGATAGCGTGGCTATCGACAACGAGAAACCGCCAGAGGACGTCTACTATTATATGCGCGTCTGGAACCGGGGTGCTGACACGACATCGAACGCAATCATTGGGTTCACACCGAACACAGCGGTCTCGCTTGCCAAGACGGGTCTCAAGGTGACGTTTTCCGGCGCAAACTTGCGGAAGAACGACTTCTGGATCATCGCCGCTCGTCCGGAGACGGCCGACGTCGTGGTTCCGTGGGAACTGAGTGACGGCCGCGCACCGCACGGAGTGCGGCACTGGATAGCGCCGCTCGGAATCATTCATTGGCAAGCCGGCGGTGTAGGAGTGGAAGTGATCACCGACTGTCGTCCCACCTTTCTGCCACTCACGAGAATGAAAGGGTGTTGTACATACACGGTCGGGGATGGAACGCACAGCTACGGAAACTTCAGCAAGATTCAGAACGCGGTGGATGCATTGCCGCCATCGGGCGGACAGGTCTGTGTACTGGCAGGCGTCTACGACGAGAGCGTGCTGATCGACAAACGGGTGGCTATCCGGATCAACGGCTGCGGGCCCAGGACGCGGGTCCGTGCTTCCGTCGACGCGAACAGCACGCCGCTGCCAGCGTTCCTGATTTCCAATTCGACCTCCATCACGCTCAACACGATGGCCATCGAATCAGGCCCGCGGAGTGCAGTGCAGATCGACAATGCGCGTCACGTCACGGTTCACGGCTGCCTACTACAAATGCGCGATCGGCCCACCATCTGGCAGGCGATCTACTCACGCGGCGACGACGTCTTGATCGAATCGAACACCATTGAGGTTTTGCCGCGCCAGGGTATTCCACCAACTCCGGAAGTACCGCCTCTTGAGGGGGATCCCGGAGCGCCTTCGGGCGTTGCCACACCGCCCGACCCCGTCACGGTCGGTTTCGCGACACGCGGCGGCATCCAGTTGGCGGGAGGATCGGACCGGGTGAAGGTGATCAAGAACATCATCCGCGGCGGGATCTGGAACGGGATTACGCTGGGGAGTCTCCACGCCGTGGACTCGCAGGACCCCGGCGATGACACCCCGGACCAGCCGGGCTCGGAGGATCCGTGTGATCCGTGCAAGCCGGTCGACCCCACGGGCGGCGATGATCCGGGTGGGGGAATCCGGTTTGTATCGGCGGGCGATCTCTACGACATCACGATCGCCTGCAACAGGATCAGCGATATGGGGATCAACGGCATCGGCGTGGTCCGCTTCTTCAACCTGGCAGCTGGCGGGGATATGATCGGCGTACACGGCCTGCACATCACCGACAATTTCATCACCCGATGCATGCGGCGCAACCAGGCGAAAGTGAGTGGGGCGATGCAATGGCTGGTCGCCTGCGGAGGCATTGCACTGTCCAAGGTGACCGACCTTCGCATCCTCCGGAACGAGATTGTCGCCAACGGCATCAGCCATCTCGAACCTATCTGCGGCGTCTATGCGATCTTCGTGCAGGGACTACAGATGGACGACAACCGGATTCTCGAGAACGGACCGAAAACCGGAGAGCCGGTCAGCGGGGCCCAGAACGGAATACGGGGGGGAGTCCACATCTGGATTATCATCCCCGTCCTTGAACCGGTGGCGGGCCTTGGTGCAGTTACGAAGTTCATCGGCAAAAATCCTGCGCGCAACGGGATCCCGTCCTGCTCGGTACGCGACAACATCATTGCCGCGCCGCTCGGGCGGGCCCTCACATTCTTTGCTCTTGGTCCGGTCGTGGTTGCACGCAACCGGCTCATGACGCAGGGGACGACAGGGAAGGGGCTCGACCTGATCGCCGCCACCGTCTTGATGGGGAACCTGGGGGTGAGCAACGAATGGACGCTTGGACTTCTGGTGGTTCTGGTTCTGATGTTGACGGGGCAGGGAAAGGCGGGGGCCAAGGACTACTGTGCTCTTGCCGTGCAGCTGGGGCTCATCAATCCGCAGAAGCCCGGCACGTTCTGGCCGCCATTGTCCGCCCGCTGGGCAACGGGAAAGACCATGCTCGCCGAAAACCAGATCACGCTGGACATCATCGACCAGCCGCAGGGGTTCGGCATCAGTTCGATCCTGGTCTTCAGTCTCGACGATCTTGCCGTAACGGACAACCAGTGTGAGGTCACGACAACGAACCTCTTCTTCTATATGGACGCCGCCCTGTTTGGCGGGAGCGTACGGGTTGCCGACAACCGGTTCTCGGAGACATGGATGCACGCGGCCTTCTCAGCGTATTCCGTCGGCGGCATGAACACCACGGTCGACAACCAGGCCACCCACTGTCTCTTCGCGCGGGCGCTCTTCCCCGGCATGCGTGTGTTCAAGGACAACCTCGCCTTCGTGCGTGTATTTTGTCCCGAAGCATGCCTCAGGTACATGGACAAAAGCAACAATTGACAGGCCCGACGGCCAAGGAAGGAATCGCAATCATGGCAGATCAATCCGGCACCACCGGCTTTTCGGAGTTCTCCTCAGCCGCCCAGACGCCCGACGCCGTGCGGCAGAAGCTCATCGACGCACAGATGGAGGCCGCCCGACAGCCAGCGCTCGATCTTGCGGGGGAGCTGTTGACATTTCTCGGCAGTCTCCCCGGCGCCTTTGCGGAATCTCAGCGGCGTGAGTTGAAGCGTCTCATGCGATCGACTGACGAAAAGGATCCACGCGTCGCCGCCCTTCAGGCGTCGATCGAACAGGCCGACATGCTTCAATCGACTGCGCTGTCCGGGCAGGCGAGAGTGAATCGTGCGCTGACTGCGCTTTCCCGGGGTGGCGACTATTTTCAAGGGTTCGTATCAGACGCCGACTTCGCACCGCTGGCCGACCGGACCGTGCAACTGACGGGCTTCAAGACATACTCGGCGACGACCGAGGCCGATGGCTACTTCTCGATTGCGCTGGATCTCAAGGAGATGTTCTCCCGCGAGCCGGCGGCAGCAGGGAAGACCGGCGAATGGCAGGTCGAGATCCTGAAAGGAAGCACGCTGATCTACCGAGACCCGACGCCGCTTGTGTTGAGTGGAGGAAGCGCCTACCGGGAGTACGTTGTTTCTGAGTGACAAACCCGTTGCCTGAAATCGCTCAAATAGATCCATGAACTTCGAACCGCAAAAGTTCTTCATTGGACTGATCGATTTCTTCTCGATCATTCTGCCTGGCGCTTTGCTGGCGTACATCATCGGCAACAGCGCGTGGGAATGGATCTTCGGCAAATATCATGCGCTTCCGAATGGGGCTGAAGGGTGGATTGTCTTTTTGTTCGCGAGCTACCTGCTCGGGCACCTCATTTTTCTCGTGAGTGCATGGATCGATGAATTCTACGATCGGATTCGGAACTCCACACTCGATACCCAGATCAAGCATCTCGCCTGGCACGGCAGGCTGGCGCCGGCATGGAAGCGTGGACTGTTGTGGCTGATCTTCAAGCGGGAGCGCAATATTGCAGTCGATCGGGTTGGCCGGATCAAAGCGCACTACCTTGGCAAGATTGGAGCTTCAGGAGCAGTGAACACCTTCCAATGGTCCAAGGCCCGTTTGGCAATTGAGCATCCAGAGTCGCTTGCCACGGTCCATAGATTCGAAGCTGATTCCAAGTTCTTCCGAAGCCTTTCTTTTGTCCTCCTTGTTCTCACTGTTTGGTATCTCGTGAAACCGGAGGAACCACGGTACGGATTGAGTGTGACCTGTCTCGCGCTGATGCTCTTGGCTCTCTGGCGTTATCTGGAGCAGCGGCACAAGTCGACAATCCAGGCGTACTGGTCCATCATTGCCCTCGAAGGCAAGAATGGCAATCTCATTATGACCAAACCACAAAGGAAGCCAGGAGAACCTACGCATGCAGGCGGGATAGTGTTCAGGGACAAGAAGCATGTCAGAGAATTCCTTCTGGTGCAGGCGAAGAAGACTCCAAATGAATGGGTGCTCCCCAAAGGACACATCGAGCTGGACGAACACCCTCGAGAGACGGCGGTCCGCGAAGTGCGCGAAGAAACAGGAGTCTGGGGAGAAATTGTGGGTGAAGGGGATGTGATGGAGTACGAGTTGGACGGCCAACAAGTGCGAGCTCAATTCTACCTCATGAAGGCGAGGGCTTCAGGACACCCGGAGGATCGTTGGCGCGGACATGAGTGGCTGTCCCTGGAGAAGGCTGTTGAACGGTTGACGCATCCGAAGTCCAAGGATTTTCTCAAAGCCATCACAGAGCACGCCGACTCTCTCAAAATTACGCGCGACGATTGACGAACGGGTCAACATGTCAGAACGAATTCTGCCTCGGGTGCGTTGGCGTCCTCCCGTTGACGCATTAGGAAAAAGTAATTCTTCCCCTCAGTAGGATTGACAGCGGGCAGGCCGGATATTGACTTCATCCCACATTTGTATCACCTCACAACAAACGCAGGAATGTGACGGAGACGAGGGGGGTATGGTTTAGAGGGCCACTGGCAGGAGGAATGCACAACCTGCTGGACAAATTGTTAATTGTGAGCATTCTTCACTCACGAGATCTCTCCTCGAGTCATTGCTACATTCCCCTTGACATTTGCGATATGACATCGTAGCTTTGCGGTGTATCGTCGATAATCTCTGGCCTCCCTTGCCACGAGATTGCCGCCTGGACCCAGTTCCAGTTGCCCCCGTTGTAGAGCCCGACCCGACACCCTCGTGGCCTTGGCCACTCGAATTGCCCACCGTTTCGGAGATCTCTGCGTCTGGACAAGTGCACTAGCTCCGAAGTGAATGGAGTCGCTCATCCTGCACGGATTTGATAGCTGGATTCATCGTCCAGATCGATGCCAATACAATCATTGTGATCGACCTCGATAATGGATTCGAGCGAAATCGGCTCATCGCACACGCCCATTCGTGAAAGCTGGAAGGAGGAACCTTTGAGATCCCTGGCGAATACCTTGGAAATCGGCATTCTTCTTCTTGCATCTCTGTGTCTGTTTCTCCCCAAGGAGATCGCAACAGCACAGTGTCAAATCCGAGAAGTTCGAACGAGTCTTAATGGGCGGGAGTACTTCGTGAATCCGGACAGGAGTCTTCAGCTTCCAAGATTCCTCATTCCGCAATCTGCGACTACTGCAAAGGTTACCCTATCACGGAAGATATCATCGAGTGACACCCTTTTTCTGCGGTCAGGTCGTCTGATCCCCTGGTATCTGAGGACGCATGATTCAGTCACGATCGACATCCAGGTTGATCACTTTGAAACAGACACGCTTTTTGTTGGTCACGAAGCAGCCGGAATCGTGGATGGGGTCGCGGTAGACACAATAGCCAGAATCACTGAGAGTTCACCGAGACTGAATGAAGAGGTGAGGATCACACTCGGACCAACACGGATCAAACCAACGGACGTCATCGTGACGGATCGGTTGACTGGTTCCCCCCAATCTTGCGCCGAATGTACATATGATTCCATCAACAAGAGTTACTCTACCAGAGCTGTGTTTTCCCAGGACGTTTCCCAATACTATCTTCGCATTCTCGCAATCGGGAGACCGCTGCAGTTCATTCAGTTCAGCAGGAACGTAGATTCCGGTCGATACGAGATTACTCCTTCAGTGGAATTGATGCAGAAGATAGAGTCGATAGAATTCGAGCCAGCCACGATCCCGCTGATAACTCTTCGGCCGAGGGCCACAAGCTTGGGAATTGCCTCCCTTGGCCAGAGTGGCGTGAGAGTCCAATTTGAGCAATCGATTAAGACAATTGATTCTGCAAGAATTGATAAGTACCTGAAAGAACTGAGGGAGACACTTCCGATTCACAGCGAGAAAGATGAATCTCCGATAGCGCAACTCGAATCGACTCCTGGATCGCCAGACTTGATGTTGCGTTTCAACACGCCAACAATTGATCCCCGTCAATTTTCGCATGCCCACTTGACCTTACCAGGAGACAAAGGGAAAAAAGCAGAGCGAAAAGTCGCTGTCAGGCTGGAAATCATTAGCCCACCTGAATTGGAGCCAAGCGACAATGCGAAGACCTACCATCCCGAAGAATGCGTTGTCCTGATGCCCCTGGCTGATCGACAAGTATGCGCTCTCTTTCAGCTGTGTTCCAAAGGGGCAGAGATTGTCCTTCAATACGATACCACGAGATCCAAATTCGTCGGAACGATCTCGTCCGACATCATGACCGGCAGCTATCCGCTTTATTGGACGGAGAAGGCAGGGAATCGGAACCCTCTTGAAGCGAACAAATCGAATACGACAATTACCGTCAAGGAATTTCGAGTTCTTCAACAAGTGTCAGCGTTCTTGTTGCCGAGTTTGCCTGCCGGGAACAAGCCAAGTACGGCCATGACCTATACGGAAGAACAACTCAGGCAGTTGAAACTCACCGTGGCTACGACCTCGATTGGATTGAACAAAGGTCCTCAGTTCATCGTGGTGAGGGTGTCGGCAATTGACCCAAAGGGGGACTATTCTGTCGTTCAGGAAATGAAGAAGGTGGCGTACAACAACAGTGAGGCAAGAGGCAGGGATGATGGGCCCTATTCGCGATCGATCGAGAGCATGCTCCCGACCGCCGGCCCTAAGCCGAGGCGTGCAACTTCCTTCTCCGTAATTCCGGCGTCGTGGAAGCTCACGAAGTGGTCGGTTCTCGAAGTGAGTGCAGCGCCAGATTCGGACTACTACTTGGATGTTGCACAGAATGATACGAACAAGGCGACGTTGTATTATCGAGTCAAAGGTGATTGTCTCTCCATCAGGATGGTCATCGGCGTTCCAGCGATCCTGGGATATTTTGGAGCTCGAGCGGAGGCGGACACGCTCAACTTCGCATTCAATCCTCTCAGTGCAACCCTCTACCTTGCTCCGATATTTGACGGGGTAATTGTCCCGATAGGTGTGGGTATCGGCATGCTTTCATTCAATGCGACAACAGAGAAGGGCGGCAACACACATTCGGGCGTCGGTTTTTCAGCGGGCGTATCGCTGGATATTGTCGGCGTGATAAGGGCATTGCGATGGGCGTCTCCACCTGAGGGTGCCCGGTTCTCCTTCGACGTATCATACTTCCTTCCATTGGGGCTCAAGTCGAGCTATAGCGAGAATCCGATCGGCGGCGCCCATCATCGAATACTGTTCGGGTTCACGACAGGGGTCGAATTGTGAGTGTGAGAGTGTTCTCTGATAGCGGAGGGAACCATGCCTGTGCATGAAGGAGCTTCCGAACGCCCACCGGCGTATCAACCCAACTCCTATCCATGGAATATCCGCCGAGTTCCGTTGACAGTAGAGATCAAAGGTAGGAAGGGGCCGCACCCGGGAAGGCATTGCGCGGTCTTTGTAGTTCACGGCATGGGGCAGCAACAACGCACCGACACAGCGTTAGCCATCCGATCGGGCGAAGAAGATGCATTGGAGAGCATCCGTTCATGGCAAAAGAAGCACCTCGATCCGTCGGAAATCGTTCCGGACCAGGTACCGCCGCCCTTCGTGTACGAGGGGTACTGGGCAGATTACGACAATATCAAAGAAACCTTTCCTGAGGATTGGAAGAAATTCAATGACCGCGAGAAAGGTTTGTTTGACAATCTGTGGCACAAGCGGGCGTACTCTGCTTCGCGGACGTGTGGGTGGTTTCTCACACAGCAGGTGCGACTGCTTTTCCTCGCCGGGATTCCATTTCGCGTTCGATTGGTATACCTTCCGCTCCAACTCCTGTTCCCGGTCACGCTTGGAGTGGCACTCCTCCGCTACCCGAAAGTCATCACGAGGGTGCTTGCCGACGTGCGCATCTATGCTCATCCCAAAGGCATGTCCGAGCTGGCGATGGTGCAGCGAACCGATTTTCGCATCGGACGGGAGTTTCTTCGCCTCATCGGTCTCGACTGGGATTTCCGCCCACTTCCGAACACCAGACTTGTGATGGCTTCCGGCAAGCCGGTGGTGTTTAATCGGATTGTCTGGGTTTCACACAGCCTTGGGACAGTCGTCAGCTACAACGTGCTCTCCGATATTTTTCGCCGCGCGGAAGAAGTCGAGCGTAATGGGAGTGCAGTTCAGAAGGCAGGCGTGAACAAATTTCGTAGCGCGCTTCGCCGATTCGTGACTTTGGGCAGTCCGCTCGACAAGTTTGCCGCGCTGTTTCCAGAAGCGGTTCGTGCCTGGCCACAACGAAGAGTTGAACTCCTTTTCACGAAGGGTGACAGGATCGTTGCACAGCACGAGAATGGCGCACCCGGCAGTCCGACGATCGATCACGACTGGTGGATCAATTTCTATAATGTTCTCGACCCAGTCTCAGGTGCGTTGGAAAATCCCCTGATTTGCGGGCATAATCGCCCGCTGAATTGCCATTCATTCAGTGGATTGAAGGCCGTTGTTCCGGGGTTTGCACACACTTCATACTGGAGTGCGAAGAAGCCGACGCGGTATGTTCTCGCACGAACATACGGGAGGGAGTATCTTCACGACAAAGACCTCAAAGGCACGTCAGACCGCAACAAGACGCTCTATGCAGCGCTCGGGTATCTGATATGGATTGTCGTCCTGTATGGGATTGTTGCGGCGATCGTGATCTTCAGGAACGAGATTCTGAAGGGACTTTATGACGGTGTACTGAAGCTCTTGAAGTCGTTGGTTGGGCTATAGTGCAACGGTGGGCTCGTCGCTTTTTCGAAAAGGCGAGACACTTGGGTGCCACGTCTCTCACGGACCGAGTCGCCGGAGCTCCAGTAGTCAACTCCTTCCCGCTCTCCTCATCACTGCTCCGATTGTGTCGAGAGTCCTTTTCGCAGTTGAATCTCTTGCGGGTATCCCGTAGGTTTCAAAATCCGCCTGCCCGTGACGACCCATACCCGTTGAGATCATTCGGAGTGCTTCATGCTCATGACGTCATTCCCTCGTCCAGCCTTCTCATGCTTGTTGTTGTGCCTCTTCTTGTCCGGTTTCAGCGTCTGTGGAATCGCACTTCCCCAGGATTCCACTTCATTCTCCGTCTCCTCACCCGTCATCCTCCTGCCTTCGCCGAAGTACGTGGAACTTCGTCAGGGGCACTTTGCATTCACGCCGGAGGTGAGAATTCACATCAGGGAGTCAAGAGATGCCGATGATCTCTTTGCGGCAACACAACTGTCGGACGAAGCGCAGCGCGACCTCGGTATCCGCCTTCGGCAGAATCTGAGGTTGCAGGGAAGATCTGTCGTGATCGGCCGGATCGAGAGCGACAAAGAGATCCAACGAAGCCTCGGAGCGATTGAGCACCACTATCTCGATAGTCTTGGAGGAGAAGGATATGTGGTGCACGTCACTCCTGAGAGGATTGTCGTTGCGGCGCGGACCAGCGCGGGGATCTTCTACGGAGTGCAGACCCTCAAACAGCTCCTCCGTGCGAACCGATCCGGCGCGTCAATTCCCTGTGTTACCATTGTCGATTGGCCTTCGCTCCGGTACCGTGGATGGATGCACGACATCAGCAGGGGCCCCATTCCGACGATGGACTTCCTCAAACGCATCATTGAGACGATGGCGGAATACAAGCAGAACTACTTTACGCTTTACACGGAAAACGTGTTCCGGTTGAGGTCTCATCCCGACGTTTCCCCCGTTGACGGGATTACCGCTGAAGAAGTGGCTGAGCTTTCGTCGTTCGCCAGAAAATACCATATTGAGCTGATCGGCAATGCTCAGTCGTTCGGACATATGGAGCATATTCTTGCAAGCCCGTTCTATGCCTCAATGCGGGAGAATGCCTGGGTCGTGAGCCCGGCGGTTGAAGAAACCTACTCGTTTCTCGAACAGATGTATGCAGAGATCATTCCTGCCTATTCCAGTACGCTGTTTCATATCAACTGCGACGAAGTCACGGGCCTCGGCGCAGGGCCGGGCAAGCGTCTGGTGGACTCCCTTGGAGCCGGCGGGGTCTATGCATACCACATCAACCGTGTCAGCGATATCATCCGGCCATACGGAAAACGGATCCTTATGTGGGGCGATATCGCCGCAAGCAATCCGGAAATTGTCGCCCGGCTTCCGAAAGACCTGGTCATCATATCCTGGGGGTATGGCGCCGACGAAAGTTTCGTGAATGCCATTTTACCCTTCAAGAAGACGGGGTTTGATTTCATGGTTGCCCCGGGGGTCGGCTGTTGGAATCAGGTCTGGCCGGGGATGACAACTGCGATGACCAATATCTCCAATTACGTCCGCGATGGGGCAGCCCTCGGGACGATGGGGATGATGAATACGGTATGGGATGATGACGGCGAGAATCTCTTCCATAGCAACTGGCACGGACTTGTGTGGGGCGCGGAGTGTTCGTGGGATCCGGCGCGTCCACTCCCGGGATCCGAGGCTGACACCGAACTGGAAGCGCACAAACGGGTGTTCAATACCGCGTTCGATAGCCTCTTCTTCGGGATTTCCGGCGTCACGCCGTCACTGTTTCAGTTTGACTCCCTTCGCGCGTTGCCGGTGAGAAATCTCGTGACCGACCAGGGGGTATGGAGCAGCGTGTTGCAGTTCCACTCCGAGGATGTCGACTCTCTGGCCTTCGCGATGAACAACCGAATCATCCGGGATGTCGGCGACCTTCTTGAACGGTTGGTGCAACTCCGGGGCAACGCAAAGTGGAACAAGGAAATGATTGACGCCGCAGTCTTCGCGGCCAGGCGGGTTGTGTTTACTGGAAAGAAGAACCTTGCGCGCATCACTCTTGCCCGAACCATGGAGACTCCAACGCCTGCAAATGTCGACCAGACAAAGGGCATTCTCAGGGATCTCCTTGAAGAGCTGCACCAGTTGAAGGAAGTTTACGTCGGACTCTGGGAAAGGGAGAACCGGTCATGGTGGCTCGACCGGGTCCTTGCGAAATATGATCGGTTGGGGAGTGAACTCCTTGATATCGACAACGTTGTTTCGATCAAAGCGGATAATGTGCTCATCGATGGAAAGAGGCTGGTCCATCTTTCCACACCATTTGCCGACCAGAATATGATCTATACCACCGACGGCGCAGAGCCGACAGTGCGATCGACCCTATACACCGAACCGTTTCCGATCGATCGCTCCTCGTTGATCCGTGCGAAAGTGTTCATTGATGGTCAGGTGTGCCCGATGGCCGAGCAGTACATCATGGTTCACAAGGCCATTGGGAAGCTCTCCAAGCTCAATTCTCAGTACAGTCGCAAGAACCCGAACTACGCAGCTGGTGGCCCGATGGGTCTGCTTGATGGGCTTCGGGGCTCGGACGACTTCAGCGATGGGCGGTGGCAAGGGTATGAGGGGCAGGATCTGAATATTGTCCTCGATCTCCAAAAACCGACAGACGTCTCGCGAATCTCCATCGGATGTCTCCAGAGCAGCTACTCCTGGATCCTCATGCCGGCAAAGATCGAAATCTGGATCTCCGACGACGGGGAGAAGTTCACGCTTGCACGAGAGCTTCCGAACACAATTGATCCCCGTGCTGATGGAACCATTGTGCACGATTTCACTGCGGAATTCGGGCATCTCTCGACGCGGTTCGTGAAGGTCATCGCGAAGAGTCCGGGAAAGTTACCGGCGTGGCATCATGCTGCCGGCGGAGATGCATTCATCTTCGCCGACGAAATAGTCGTGGAGTAAGATCGAATCGGGAATGGGACAATGACGGAAACATAGCCTACTGAGTACCAGCACTATGGAGGATGGGGCACTCCCCGGGCAATACTTGGTCGATGGTGACCTTCCGCCTCTGTTGGAAGAACATCGTCAATGGAAAATCCCTTCACCGGGAAAGGCCGTGGTTCTCGATCCGTGGAGAACAAGCGAGGTCGTGTATCCCCACAGCATGCGGGTTCATCGAACACCCAGACGTGAACGTGTGACAATAGCATCGATTGGGATAGCATCCACCTCACCCAGGTCCATCATTACGTTGATCAATGCGGCCTTCCTGAAGCGTCGCAAGTCGTCGACCCGGATCTCTTCTTCGACGATGCTCTGGTCCGCCAAGAGCCGTTCGCGCGCCGTCCCCCGCAGAAGCGGTGTCGCGGGAGTCAGCCACCGGACCCCGTCATGAAACACGATGTTGGCAAATGATGTGTCTGTGATCAACCCGTTCTTTACGATCAGGATGTCGTCGGTCGCAACGCCGGCACGCAATGCTTCAAACACCGATCGGTCGGTGTATTTGTGTTCGTAGGAGATCGTGTCGCTCTCCACCAATGTCAGACTCCTGACATTCCGCTTTTCATACGCACTGAACTCGACCCGTCCGATCCCGATCCCGTAGTCCACCCTGCAGCGGGTCGTCCCCCGGGGTATGTCCGCCGGTATTCCAACCTCGACGGCGAGATCGAGTGGTTGCGTGCACCCGAACAACGCGAGACGGCTACGATTCAGCCTTGCGTTGTGATATGCCAGGTTGACGAACACACCGTTGTGTGTCCTGATTGTCTCAAACAAGAGGGACATAGACCTTGTCCACCATTTCGTTGTATTCCTTTTCCGGATCGCTGAGTGCCGTGATACCGCCGCCGCTTCGGTAGAGCAATCCTCCGCTCTCCTGCTCAATGAACCTGATCATCACGCAGCTCTCGAGCTCGTCCCCGTTGCTATACCCGCACACCCCTGTGTAGTATCCCCGATCTCCCTTCTCCACAGCGTTGATAATCTCGACGGTCTTCTTCTTGGGTGCTCCCGTGACGGACCCTGCCGGAAGAAGGTGAAACAGGATTGTCCCGATGCAGTTCGAGTATCCCTCGGGCAAGGTCCCGCAGATTTCAGAGCTTACCTGAAGAAGCTCCTTGCGATTTGTCCGAACGGCTTCAAGGTAGCGAAATCGTTCCACGCGCACATCGCGCGCGACAATGCTCAAATCGTTTCGAATCAGATCAACAATCGTGATGTGCTCGGCAAGTTCCTTCTGGTCCGCGAGCACCTTCGTAGCGGCGTCCGGCACTGCGGCTTCGATGGTCCCTTTCATCGGGAACGAGGAAATGACCCCGTCGCGGATGCGAACAAATGTCTCCGGTGAAAACACAACGAAATGGTTCGGGAGTAGCGCGCGGTATTTCGCGTTGCAGGACTTGAAGATCTCTTCCAGGGAAAGAGAACACTCTACGGGGGTCGGGAATGTGAGATTAACGAGGTACGAATTTCCTTCGGCGAGTTCCTTCTGCACCCTGTCAAATGCCCGGCCATATTGCCGTGCGGAAACAGGGTGGGGCACAAAAAGGCAAGGTTGCGTGGCGGGGACAGGTAGCGGACAGTTTCTTCGGCCATCGAAGTCGTACAGGATGCCGTGATCGTTCGGATCATCCACTCGCATCACAATTGTCCGAACCATCGCGAAGTCGATGAAGAACACAAACGGCACCCGATGGGCGCCATAGGTGTTCATCGTATCAATTGCACTCTGACGATCGATGTGGCTATCTCCCGTGTGTCCGTGAACGTCCTTCACGCGTGATGGCATTGTTTCCGGCGCCGATCGACGGACAGTGAGTTGGTCAATATAGACAGAGACCGGAGTGGAAATCAATATCATTCCTGATGTCCTCGTCATTCTCCTGGGCACGGAGCGGCTCGACGAATGTCAGAGTTTCCGGCGGACGAGCAACGGGCCAGTCCCGCCTTACGCGTCAGAGTTTCACAATAGCCAAGGGTTCAAGCTCATCGTCATCGATTGACTGAAACAGGTCCACTCTCGTCAGCATAGTCCAGGGAGTCTCCTTGATTCCCTGTCGCGATTTTTCTATCTTGGAAAGTCTGATGATTGGCGGAAGGTGCACGTTTTCTCAGTCGTTTTCTCCACAGTGGACCAGCCGCACATTCGACCGCGTAGCTCAGGGGTAGAGCATCTGCCTTTTAAGCAGAGGGTCGGTGGTTCGAGCCCACCCGCGGTCACGCCGGGTCCCGGCCGGCTTGGCCGGTTCACGGCCAGATCGGCCGGGGACCGGCAGAGAGTAGGAAGTAGGACGCATGAAGTATGAAGAAAGATGTAGGGCGGCCCGCCAACCGCCAGAAAGATGGCGGTCTAGCACAGATGGCGGGTAAAGTCGCTGACCCGCCTAACAGCGCCGGCCTTTATCTCTATTCGTTTGTGCACCCGCACACAATCCCGTCTCGTTTCTCGCGCGTCAATTCCGACTGTACGCTTCCCTTAGCTCCTGAGTCGCGTTTTTCATTCGCAGCGGCAGTGTCACAGTGGGGGGTGTTGGCCCCGTTGGTTGTCCATTGTCTACTGTCAAGTGACTATTGTCCATTGGTCTTCAACCTCCCCCCATCCCCCCATCTCCCCATTCCCCCAGTCCCAATTTCTCATCTGCGAACTCCTGGCTCCCCCCGATTGTTCTTGCGGTAACAACAGGAGGCATCGGTGCATAGACACTCTCTATTCGGCGCGGCGATAGCCGCTGTATTGCTCTTTCCTTCGTTCACGGCGGTTGCGAACGCCCAGGAAGCTCCTGCCGCTCAGACAGTCCGTGTCGGTGATTTCACTGTCCGCACACTCACCGATGCGCACTTCCATATGCCCCTTTCACTTCTCACGGGGATCGACCCCCAGGATGCGGTAAAGTTGAATGGCGGAAGCGATTCCCTGTGGGCGCCGGCCAACGCCTACCTTGTGCGAATGCCAAACCGGATCGTGCTGGTTGATGCAGGTCTCGGACACGAAGGCGGGAACGTGGGCGGACATCTCACGGAGGAGCTGAAGCAAGCAGGCGTCGACCCCTCTTCGATCGATCTCGTGCTCATCACGCATTTCCACTTTGATCACATTGGCGGACTGTTGACCGCCGAGGGGAAGCGCATGTTCCCGAATGCCGTCGTCCGCGCGTCCAAGGCGGAGAGTGACTACTGGCTTGGCGATACGTCGGCCATGCCGGTGACCATGCGCGGCGGGGCGGCGACAGTCAGGAAGGTGATGGACGTGTACATTCAGGCGAAAGCGTTTCGTCCCTTCTCGCCTGATGAAGATCTCGGCGATGGAATCAAGGCGTTGCCCGCGCATGGCCACACGCCCGGTCACACGGTGTACGCGTTCACGTCAAAGGGGCAGACGCTCTGGTGCGTGGGCGATCTGATTCACTACGGCACAGTGCAGTTCACGCATCCGGAAGTCGGAGTCACGTTCGACACTGACCGTCCTGCCGCGATCGCCATCCGCAAAGAACTGTTCCGTCGCGCCGCGGAAGAGCATATCATTCTCGCGGGCGCGCATTTGCCGGCAATCGTGCGACTGGTGAAAAGCGGCGATGGCTTTGAAGCTACGGCGGTCGAAGGAGCGGCAGAGAGTAGGAAGTAGGAAGCGGAGGAACGGCAAAGAGTAGGACGTAGGACGTAAGAAGCAGGAAGCGGAGGAACGGCAAAGAGTAGGACGTAGGACGTAAGAAGCAGGAAGCGGAGGAACGGCAAAGAGTAGGACGTAGGACGTAAGAAGTAGGAAGAAAGATGTAGGGCGGGTCGCCTGACCCGCCTAACGTTGCCGTCTTCAATGACGCCGCAGATAAAGTCATCGCTTGTCCCCCTATCAGCGCCAGCCTTAATCTCTATTCGTTTGTGCATCCACGCACAATCCCATCTCGATTCACACCTGTCTGGCGTCCGTCAATTCCGAGCGCACGATCACGGAGTTCGGGACACGTGTCGTTCATTCGCAGCGGCGAAGTGAGAACTGGTCGGCCGGTTCTCGGTCGAAATCATCCCCGCCATGCAGTCTGGCGGGGACGGGACTTGCATCAATAAGCATCGGGTCTTGGAGGAGACGGCGTGTTGACTCTTGACGGAGAGCTCGTTATATTCGGATACATAAGTATCCATATGGATACTTTACGATCCATTAGAGCGGAGCGGCTCCATGGTGTTCCACCGGATGCTTGACGAAGTGTTTGCTGCGCGGTCGCATAGCGCGGCGCTTCGCGTCCTTCAGGACGCAGCGCGCGGTTTCACGGGCCGCGAAATCGCCCGACAGGCGGGGATGACGCACCGGTCGGCCCTGAAAGCGCTGACGCGGCTGGAGGACTGCGGCGTGGTGAAGCGCACGCGCGGAGGACGAGATCACATCTTCGTGCTGAACCGCGAAAGCGTTCTCGTACGCGAGGGGATCCTGCCCGTGTTTGCGCTGGAGCGACGGATGCTCGACCGGGCACTTTCGCAGGTCGCGCGCGCAATGGGAACAAGCGTCGAGAGCATCATTCTCTTCGGCAGCGTTGCTCGTAGGGAAGAGACCGTTGAAAGCGATCTTGATTTGTGCGTCCTCGTCGCCTCAGCCGGCCACAAACGTGAAGCCCAACGCCGGGCGCATGCCATCGCACCCCGGATACGGGAGGAATTCGGTGCCCACCTTGCGCCGATCTTCTTCTCGGTGGCGGAGTTCCGAAAAGGAGTCCGGCGCCGCAAGGAGCTGTTCGCCGGCATCATCCGCGACGGAAAGCATGTTACTGGCCGTTCCTTAACGGAGGTTGTGGGTGACAAGAGGGAGCATTAGGAAATCGGTGGATCGAAGCCGCGCCAAAGGCTATCTGGACGTGGCGGAGAACTTCTTTCGGGCCGCCGGGATGGCCCGGGAGTTCGAGTACTGGAATGCGGCCGGCGTGCTGATTGTCCACGCTGCGATCGCGTTTGCCGATGCCCTGACGATTCGCTTCGGGGCGGTGAAGAGTCAAGGCGAGGACCACCACGACACCATCGCCCTCCTCGCGGAGCTCCTCTCACCAAGTGAGCCGACGACACGCGCGCTGAACCATCTTCGACGAATCATCGACCAGAAGACCGCGGTGTCGTACGCAGGGGAAGCCTACACGCGGACCGACGTGGATGCGCTCTGGAAATCGATGGATCGGTTTCGTCGATGGGCGCTGGACGCGACGTCCCAATAAGCGGCTCCGGAGAGCATATGCTCATCGACGGCGCATCGGGAGTGTTGTCTTGCCTGGGTTGTCCATTGGTCTTGTCCGTGAACTCACCCCCGTCCCCTCCCCTCTTACGAAGAGAGGGGAGTGTTTTCCTCCTCGGTTGTCCATTGTCTACTGCCCAGTGACTATTTTCAATTGGGATTCGACGCAGCTGGTCTTGCCTCCGGCGTCTATTTCGCGCGGATGCAGGCCGGGGTATTCACGGAGACAAAGGTATTGGTTCTGGCCAGGTAGCGGCACGGCCGGAACGATTTCACCCCCTCCGTTCGTGGAAAGGCTTGATATTCCCGATATTGCAGAGTACATTTGTTGCGGAACATAGCGTCCTTTGTTGAAAGAGGCACTTGAACGGGCAACGAAGGGAGGAAACCTCTTTCGTCCTCACGCGGGACGGGAGAGGTTTTTGCGTTTTTGAAGGTAACGGCGCAGTGGGGGAGAATTCGCAGGCGCGCAACCAGATGCGTTTTTGCAGCGACCGATGGCGCGATGTCGCCTGGCGAAATGCGTACATGTAAAAGTTATATGCCATTGTGCCTCCCCATCTCTTACGGAAAGGTCGGATTAAATGATTGACAGGATGCGGGAAATTCTTACTACGTTCACCGAGGAATCTCAGAAGGCAGCGCTGGAAGAATGTTCGAAGAAGGGATTCGATCCCAAGCGAGGGATCATATCTCTGGACGAATCTTTCATAAATCTGAATTCCGCCAAGGCTATCTTGATAGATGCCATCGAGAAAAGGAAGCTGCGGCAACTACCGATCACCGTACAGAAGACTCTCATCGGGCATCTCGAAGCAATCTCTCGTTCGCTTGCCAATCTGATCAATGGCACCGATGAAGTTGAGAATCTTTCCAACTACATCGAGCAGTTGTACGCATCAATCTGGCAATTCGGGTTGCACAACCTTTCCGAGGAGCTGCTTGGCTATTTGAATAAGATGAACCAACTCAAGACCGAAGAGGTCGAGATAGCCAGGCTAAAGCGAGAATTGGAAGCCGCACTTGAACAGAAGAACGTCCTTGAACAACTCGTCGCCGACGCGTCCACTTCAGCCGACAGTTTAAAAGGACTGGTGGGCCAATCGGAAGGCGGTGTCAAGAGAATGGAAGAGAATCTCACGAGCACCACTCAATCGGTTCAGAGTGCTTCTGCCCTCCTAGCTACTATTCAGCAGAACGAGACAACAACCACGCAACTCTTAGCGACCACCAAGACTAGTAACGCTGAGGTCATAGCCCTTGAGCCGAAGATCAAAGAGTTCTACTCACAAATTGATCAATTCCGCAACAAGATTGATGCGACGGCACTGGACGCACAAACCGCCGTTCAATCCAACAAAGTGGCAACAGATGAGCTAATCAATAACCTCCGTGAAATGGAGGACCACATCAAGGAGCAGATTCGCAAAGCAACAGGTTTCTCTTTGTTTCATTCGTTTCAGACTCGGCAATTCGAATTGGCAGGCTCTAAAAAGTTCTGGATTTGGGCCCTTGCTGGATTGGTGGTCGCCTCATGGGGCGTTTCCATTTTTGTTATCACAACGACTATCAACTTTGACGTCGCTTTCTTTGGCAAACTTTCAATGACAATCCCGCTCATCTACGCGATCTTCTTCTGCACCGTTCAATACGGCCGAGAAAGAAAGCTGGAGGAGGAATATGCGTTCAAGTCCAATATTTCAATTTCGCTCGTCCCGTACCAAGAACTTGTCGAGAAGCTTGTCAATGCACAGCAGCCCGGTGAACGAGAGAAGTTTACCGCATTTATCATCGATGCGATCACGAAGGTCTACACTTCGCCTACAGACAAGACCTTCGATGCGGAACAGGGACACAAGACGTATTCCGTTGATCCACTGAAGCAACTTGAGAAATTGCTAAAATCGGTTGTCGATCCGTTGGCCCCGCTATTCAACGTGCTTAAACATTGAAGATATTGGTCGGCACAACGGCATATAGCATGCCGCACCACTTCGCGCACTCATTTGCAGTGGCAAGTGTGCGGCAGGATTTGGCGGGACGAGTTGTGCGCGCTCAACGGCTCGCTCATTTGAGAGAAATGAATTGTGCTCCCCGTTTCGTAGTGTCGCAAGGCGTCCTATGCAACGCAGCCGCACCGTAATTCCTGTGGAAACCGGAACAATTCCTGCAGAAGTCATCCTACACACAAAAAGGTCAGCATCGATGAACTCAGCTCTCAACAACCCTCCCGAAACGATGCAAACTGGTTGGATTCGTCGTATCTCTGACTGGGTCTTCAGCCAGTACCCAACGGAAACAAAGCCGACAGTCCCTGCCGAAATCCTTTATCGCTCATTCCATATTACCGCCAAATGTCGATACAATGCTTCCATACGGATGAAGCGACTGGCGAGTTTTTCTTTCTTGACAGCTACAGTACTATCATTGGGGCTGATTCTTTTGCCATTACTGCAACTATCAGACTTGCATCTTCTATACCCCAAGTCCGTCATCAATATCCTACAAGTATTTCTTGCCGTTGCTGTCCTTGTCTATTCAGTAATCAACGCGACCGCACATTATGAGACCAGGTCGTATGTTCTGAATCAATGTGGAGACAATATCAAAGAACTCAGTCGCGAACTTAGAAGCAGTGCAGATCCTAATCAGATGATTGATAAACTCAATAAGAAATATACCGAAATAAGCACGAGGTCAGAGAACCACGCTCGGAGGGACTACTGGCTTACAATGCTGCAGGCAAAGGACGTTTATCGCGTTACTGGTATCCCTCGAGTGTGGCTCTACGGTAAGACGGTAATGGGCCACCTTGTTCCGTACTCGATACCAGCACTATTGATGGCAATTGAATTGATTGTCATTCTTGACAATATCGGTGTGACCACGGTACTGACTCACCAATTCACAGCCTTGGTAAAGTGATTAAGACCAGCGCACTCATTACCGCAAGTGCGGCTGCGCTGCAGATAGGGCTCCCAACAACGACCCTCCCTCAGTTGATACAGCTCAGGTAAGTCTGAACGAAAACGAAATAGTCGTCGCTCAAGCCCGCCCTTTGTCATAGAAAACTGTAGCGGGCGGGCTTGCGTTGTTGGGCGAGACGTTCATACCCACGCAGCCGAGCCACATATGGAGAGGTCTCAGCCAATGCCCACTGCCACCATTCGGATCTTCCTTGCGCACGGCGATCCCAAACGGCTTCGAACGGCTGAGCTATCAAACTGGACCGGAAAGGGGGTCGCCGGACCGAGGAGTGAGATTGATGCCATCGTCGCTCGCGAGGAGTCACAAAAGTCCGGCATCTATTTGCTTACCGGCACTGACCCCGACACCGGACGCAGTGCAGTATACATCGGTGAGGCAGAGTGCGTCCGCGACAGACTCAAGAGCCATCTTGAGAAGGATTTTTGGAATCACGTGGTTTTCTTTACGAGCAAAGACGAGAACCTCACAAAGGCTCATATCAGATACCTTGAAGGTCGGCTCATAGACCAGGCCAAACAAGTCGCTCGTGCGGACCTCAAGAATGGGCAAAGCAGCGGTGCTCGACTTCCGGAGTCTGACCGCGAAGATATGGAGATCTTCCTAGAGAAGATCCACCAGCTGCTACCTGTCCTTGGTGTTGAAGTATTGGTACCAATTTCGTCGAATGCGAAAGGTACCGCTGAGATTGAGTCCCTATTCTGTGAAATTAAGGGGCTAAAGGCGGTCGGGCATCTCGCACCAAACGGCATGGTTGTCCTTGCCGGATCGCAAGCCGTCCTAATCGAACGACCTTCCACGCAAAAGTATCCGTGGGCATTTAACATGCGGCAACAGCTGAAAGAAGATGGATCGCTCGTTACCAAAGAAGACCACCTGCTATTCAAACAAGACGTCGAATTTTCGAGTCCTAGTGCAGCTGCTGCGGTTATTCACGGTGGACAGGCAAATGGACTTACATCATGGAAGAATAAGGAAGGCAGGACTCTCAAAGAGCTTGAGTCAGTTTAAGACGCGAATGCACTTCCGAACTCAACCGTAAGATCACTGACGTGAATGGAGCTGAGCGTCGAATAGCAAACGCCACCACGGCGCTCGGTTCATTTGGCGAGGTAAGGTCAGAGCTGTGAAATCATTACAAGAAGTACCCACTCAACGCCGCGCACATTCATGACAAGAACAACGGAACGATTGTGCGCGGCGTTGCGTGGTGGCTGAACGTTATGCGAAACGCTCGAGGCCCATCGGAGCCCTATAGGCATTTTCCGCAGAAACCATATATTTAATGGATAGACCATAAGCTAACTGAAAGAGAAGCGGAAGGTACTGCAACCGTGAAGACAAAGAAGGCTCCGAGAACGCAAACGCAAAGAATACTGAGTAAGTCGCTGAACCGAGGCCTCGGCGCCGCGAAGGCGGCGAAGCAGGACGAGTTCTATACCCAGTATGTCGACATCCAGAAAGAGGTCGAGGCCTACCTGGAGTTCGACTGCAACACCTTCCGTAACAAGGTCGTGTACTGCAACTGCGACGACCCCTTCGAAAGCAACTTCTTCAAGTACTTCGCCGCAAATTTCAATAAGCTAGGCCTCAAGAAGCTTATCTCCACAAGCTACGATGGCTCCCCCATCGCTGGCCAAGGTACCTTGTTTCCGGAATACAACGAGGGCAATGGCAAGCGCCAGAAGCCCAAAGCGCTCACCGTCATCCTCGAGCATGTGAAAGACGAGGACGGCGACGGAACGACGAATCTTGACGACGTGGAACTCTTCCTCAAACGCAACAAGGCTGCCCGGATAGCGCTGAAAGGCAACGACAAGTACCCCGGCGGCGACTTCCGGAGCCCCGAGTGCATCGCGCTCCTGAAAGAGGCGGACATCGTCGTCACCAACCCGCCGTTCTCCCTCTTCAAAAAGTACGTCGCTCAGCTCGTGGAGCACGGGAAGAAGTTTTTAATCATCGGTAACCTGCAGGCGATCACGTACTTAGAGATCTTCCCGCTGATCAAGGACAACAAGTTGTGGCTGGGCCCCACGATCACCAGCGGCGACCGCGAGTTCCGCGTTCCTGCCCATTACCCGCTGAAGGCGGCCGGTTGGCGCGTGGACGAAAATGGCGTCAAGTACATCCGCGTCAAGGGTGTCCGCTGGTACACAAGCCTGGACCATGGACGCCGCCACCAGCGGCTGGAGTGCATGACCACGGCGGACAACTTGCGGTTCAGCAAGCACAAGGAGATCAAGGGCAAGGTGGAGTACGACCGGTACGACAACTTCGACGCCGTCGAAGTGCCGTTCACCGACGCGATCCCGGGCGACTACGATGGCGTCATGGGCGTCCCTGTCTCTTTCCTCGACAAGTACAACCCCGACCAGTTCGAGATTGTTGGAAACAGTGATGACGGAGAAATGATGCGGGAAATTGGAGTCCGCCCCCTCGGCCGGGAGTTCATCAGCGCATATCGTGCCCGTGGGGGTACTGGACACTACAGCCCGGGCATGCGGATGCTTGGTCTGCTTGAACCTCAGCCGAGAGTCATTTTCAAGCGCATTCTGATTCGCCATCGGCACCGTGCACGGTCCGCAAAGGAAAAGACAACATGAAGACGACGCTGAGAACCGAAATCACCGTCGCCGACATCTGCGACGGGTTTGTGTACAACCAATTAGAGGGCAAGGGGCTCTTCGGGCTTGGCGGAAAGCTCACTATCCAGCCGGAGTACCAGCGGAATTACATATATGCTGATGGCGGCGGAAAGAAGGAGCAGGATGTCATCCACTCTCTCCTCAAACGCTATCCCCTTGGCCTGATCTACCTCAATAAAGTCGGCCCAGACAAGTTCGAAGTCTTGGACGGCCAGCAGCGGATCACCAGTATTGGTCGCTTCATTACGGGGAAGTTCGCCATCATGGATGGCGGCAATCCGGAGTATTTCGATAGCTTGCCGGCTGACCAACGAGCCGTCATTCAAAACTCGACACTTCTGATTTTCGAATGCGAAGGACTCGAAAAGGAAATCAAAGATTGGTTTGAGACTATCAACATCGCAGGTGTGGAACTGAAACCTCAAGAGCGCTTGAACGCCATCTTTTCCGGACCGTTTGTCACGCTTGCCAAGGCTGAGTATAGCAATAGCCAGAACGCCAACATTCAGAAATGGAGTTGGTACATCAAGGGCAGTGCGAACCGCCAAGAATTCCTAGAGCGGGCGCTAGATTGGGTGAGCAAAGGCAGTATTGCCGACTACATGAGTGCACACCGCAACGACAGCAACATTAAGGAGTTGAAGAACTATTTCAACAGCGTGATCGACTGGGTGTCGAACGTGTTTGTTGAGGTGTCCAATGAGATGCGAGGCCTAGAATGGGGGCGGCTGTACGAGGCTTATCACAAGAAGCCATACGATCGCAAGAAGGTATCAGCAGAAGTACGGAAACTCTATCAAGACCCGTATGTCAAGAACCTCAAAGGAATATTCGAATATGTACTAGGCGGTTCGCGAGATACGAAACTGCTCGAGGTTCGAGTGTTTGATGATGCGATCAAGAGGAGTGTTTTCGCAGTGCAGTCCAAGAAAGCTGAAGCAAAAGGCATTTCGAATTGTCCACATTGTGCCATTGGACATGATGCAAACAAGAAGCGGAATTGGAAACTCACTGAAATGGACGCCGACCATGTCGCCGCTTGGAGCAAGGGTGGAAAAACTATTGCCAAGAACTGCCAGATGCTGTGCATTACACACAACCGGGCCAAAGGCAATCGATAATATGGGCGTGCTACAGCTCGGCGAGAGGAGCAAGGGCTGAAAACCGGAAACGGCGAACTCTCAAATGCTGTGGAAGGATGGCAATCCCTGGGAATCGGGGGAATGAAAGGAACATGGCTTTGGGCGCTTCGCACAACACGGGCAACACCCGCGCTCAACCAACGGAGAACTCGGCCGCTCCATGCCGTTGCTCACGACTTGCTTTCGCAGGTCCGGGCCCGAGAAATGGCAATTCAGAGCGCACTGCTCCGCTCATTTTGAGTTCGCAATGGTACGGCGATGGTGCCCGAAACGTAATGCGCAAGCGCCTCTAAGGAGAACAATAAATGCCGAATCTGTTTTCATACGTTCTGAGGTACGATGATGGCGCCGCCCCTAACCCATTCTGGGGAACCTGTACTCTCGCAATCTGCAAGCCTGCAATTCGACGGAAAGCTAACCTGGGAGATTGGGTTGTCGGGACAGGATCGAAGAACTCTCCCATTGGAGATATTTCGGGGCAACTTGTCTACGCAATGAAGGTGACAAAAGAGAAGATGACCCTACAACAATACGATGAATATTGCCGGCAGCATCTCCCTGGAAAAATTCCAAAATGGTCTAGGGGCAAATTCAAGGAACGGATGGGCGATTGCATTTACGATTACTCAAATGGTCAAGTTCCCAAACTCCGACCGTCTGTTCATCAGGAATTGAACAGAAAACGGGACCTGAGCGGGACTTTTGTGTTACTTTCTGAAGAGTTCTACTACTTCGGCAACAAACCCGTTCTGTTGCCCGAAGAGCTTGCACCAATTGTAAAGACCAACCAAGGACACATGAGAATCGAATCTGAGTATCTCATTAAATCGTTCGAGTCTTTCATCTCTAAGTTTCCGATGAACCGTTTGAAGGGACAGCCCCAGCTAAAGAAAGAGTTCGCAACCAGACGAGACGTGCGATCGAAGTGTTCTCAGAACGATCATTTGGATGATAAATCCGCAAGGGAGGAAGTTGTATGCTAACGGAGCGCCTGAGCATAACAGCTTTAAGAAGGATAAAGTCAAGAATATAATAGCCTCCCGTTGCGTCTGTCGGAATTCAGGCGCAGAGTGATTCACGACGGGATAGGTTTGAACTTGACCGGGATTTCGCCGTTCGTCGTAGCTGCGTTTCATTGCCCGTGGATCATCAGCTGATTTTGCCGGTGGCAGACCAAACACCGCTTCGACTCAGTTCGCTCGCTCAGCGCATGTTTTCGGGATTGGAGGTGGGGCTGCGGATACCCTCAGGCCGTGAACCGTTGCCTTCATCGATCGTGGGGCCGTTCCAGATGACACCCGGGCACTGCGCCGGACTCCCCAATCAAGTCAGCGATGCTAGTGGCGCATCAATTTTGCGTTTGGGTCTGCCAAACTGTCGAGGGTCATTTCATTCTCCAGGGAGACTCAAAAAGCAATCCCCGCCTGACCGTAAAAGATAGTCGACGCTAAACAAGTCCTTCCGAAGCTGATTAACGCTACCAAACTTTCACTTCGCTATGACCCCCCCTTGAAGGAATTGTTTCCGCCCTCAAGGAGACCTTGGGGCCGAAGGCCCAAGGTCCGCGGATCAACGGATAACCGCTTGACTTTTGTTGATGAATAGAGTATATTTTCTTTACCAATGTGGTAAAGATAAAATGTGCCGACACGGTGAATACTTGCAAGCATGAACATAGCATTCGATAATCCGAAGCATGAGGCACTCGTAAATGACAGCGAGGCGCTGCGGAAGAAATACAACAAGAAGAAAGGCATCGATTCCGCCTCCGATATCTTGAGCGCAATGAACGTGCTTCAAGCCGCGGATACACTGGCAGATGTTTCACGGATCCCTCAAAGGGTGCTTCGCGGTCGATGTGGACAAAGTTAATCGGATTATCTTCAAGCCAAATCATGAAGGGGACCCTGAATATAGGATAGACAACTATAAAAGCATCAAGAACATCACGATCATCGAAATCTTTAAGGACTACCACTAGACCATGGCTTATACTCCCGACAAAGCAATCCATCCCGGACGCATTATCGCTGAGACCCTCGTACGCGAAGGCATGACTCAAAAGAGTCTCAGCGAACGCACTGGGATCAGCGAGAAGCATCTGAGCCAAGTGATCAACGGAGAGGCATCCATCACGGTCGATACCGCCCTCTCGTTGGAAAATGCGCTCGGCGGCTCAGCTTCGTTTTGGATAAACCTTGAGAAGAACTACCAGGAGACCAAGGCGCGTCTTGAGCGGACGGCTTTGCTCAAGACGGAGATCGGGATTCTGTCCAATTTCCCATACAACGAGCTCGCGAAGCGGAGATATGTCGATCAGACCAACAACAAAGAAAAGAGAGTCGAGAATTTATGGAGATTCTTTGGTGTCAATTCATTGACGTATGTGTCAGTGACTGAGGCGGCTGCGTTTCGCAAGAGAAAGGGGATGGACATCAAGAGTGAAGCAATCGCGACCTGGTTGCGGTGTGGAGAGCTCGAAGCGAGGAAGCAGGTTCTTACTGAGTATTCTGAGACGGCATTAAGACAGAGGCTACCCGAGATAAAGACATTGTCTATTGGAAAGCCGGAGAAATACTCCGAGGAAATCGTGAATCTGCTCAATGAGGCGGGCGTCGCAATTGTTTACGTTGCGCATTTTCCCCGCACGGGAGTCAGCGGAGCGGTCAGGTGGATCAACAAAACACCGGTGATCCAACTCAGCCTGTATTACGCATGGGCTGATATCTTCTGGTTCAATTTGTATCATGAATTAGGACACCTGCTGCTCCATGGTAGAAAGGGAAAGTTCATAGAGTTCGAGAAGAAGGAGCTCATGGCAGCTCAGCCCCAAGAGAAAGAAGCCGATGAGTTTGCCGGCAATGAACTGATTCCGCCTAAGAGCTATACTGAGTTCCTGAAAACCCCGCTTTCGAGAGAAGGGAATTGTGACTTTTGCGGACACTCTCGGGATTCATCCTGGGATCATTGCCGGTAGACTTTGTCACGAAAAGAAGGTTGATTGGAAAATCGTCTCGTCGTTGCGCTACACACTTCGACTTGTCGAACGGAGCTAAATCTCTTTGAAAAGAAGCGGGCTGTGAGTGAGGGACAAACTTAACTGAGTACATGGGAGGTTTAATAGCACCGAATGGTTCCACCGACAGATAAGTTCTACGAAATTGCTGGAAATGAGATCGCGAGCAAGAGTGTTGTTGTGTCGCTTTGGGCGAGAGCGTTTGCCGACGCGAACGGTGCCGAGAATCTCGCCATAGGCAACTATATCAAACTGAGAGTCCTGCAACTCGAGGTCGAGTGGAAAGCTGAGAAAACGAGACCCGTACCAGACCTGATGGTCATCGTGATATGCCCAAAGTGCCACCAGAAGGAGTCGATCGCCAAGATAAAAGTAAAAGACCCCATTGCGTAGCAGAACTTCGAAATGAAGTATAATCGCTATTTTGGTATGCTCAAACTGACGTGCAAGTCGTGCCAGCATCGTTTCAAGGCTGCCCCTTACTCGCTACAGCCGTAGCGATCACGAAAGGAGTGAACATGCTGGGCCCCCGCCACGCAGATGCTTGTCAGAATTGCATCTTTATGGATTCCCAATATCCCCCGTTGCTTCCTCCTGGTGAACCGACCAAAACGAGCGTCATGTTTATCGGTGAGAACCCCTCTTGGCAGCCTGATCAACGTGTGCCGTTCGACGACAACACCAATAGCGGAAAGGCCCTGCGGGAGAACTACATTTCCCCGATGGTGGAAGCGTTCGGCTTAATGCCGACGGACTTTTGGATTACAGATCTTTTCAAGTGCAGATATCCGAAAGACATCTATCGGCATAAAAGGAAATTTCAAAAGGAGATTTTGGCAAGTGCTGGGTTGTGCGCAACGGCTTGGTTGGTAGATGAGATTCGACGCACAAAGCCTCAAGTCATCATTACGCTCGGGGACAAGGAAGTGTATCAACGATTTCGCAGGATCTTCGGCTTGATTGGTCCTTCTGATTTTTCGCAAGCGGCTTATCGCCTGTTTGAGATCAACATCGAGGGACATTCGTGCAAATTGTGTCCTGCATGCCATCCGGACGTTTCAGGATTCAATGCCCTGAAACCGGTTCCGAGCCGGAAATGGTCAACAATACATAAATGTCGTTACACGACTACTCTAACAGCATTGTTCACATGAGGAAGTTGGCGAAAGAACCAACTACCTCTTCGGTGCGACTCGTGTTCAACGTCAACTATTTTTCCCGATTGGCGAGGCCCGCGTATATTCCCCACTTTCGAGGGCTTCAGATCCTGTTGATTCCCCAGTTTTAGGTTCGCATGTTTCCCCGGTTTCACGGTCGGGTCATTTGACCGATTGGGCCGCTATCGCTTCGTGGAGTGAATGGACCTTAATCAATCCCTTTGACCAAGACCCGCGATATCGCGAACACAAAAGCCCATTAACGACGGACAACGTTGCGTCCCAAAGTAGCGCCCTCGCAAATCTGATATTCGCCTGCATCGCAATCTTTCAGCCCCGGAATTAGCGTATTTGCTTGACATTCTTTCCGGCCGGGAGTACTTTCCTCAAGCACTTGTGACGACAATCGGCTCGTCAGTTTTCGGGTTTTCTCACATTTTGTCTCCGATTCCTTCACGGGAAGTCTGTGGTCAAGCCCAACTTTACAATAGAAGATCTCCGCCGAGCAGTCGAGGCAGATGCGCCGCGGCAATCGGTTAAACAGTTGTTCGACTATTGCCATGCTATGGCGACTGCCTACACTCGGTTGAAGGTCGCGGCCGGGACGCTCAAGTTGGACCGGCTCGGCCTGAAGCCCGAAGACGCAGCGCTTGATGCTATCGCAGACCTCTTCCGAAGAAATGACGACGGCGTCTACCCGGCTTTTGAGAATATCTGTCGATCCACGCCGGGAAGATCTCTCTCTCTCCACGACGACCTTCGCCGATTGGTGTTCGGGTCGGTCAATCAGTTCATTTTCCGCTCCTATAGAGAAACCGATCCGGGACTTGCCAGGCTGATACGGAACATAAAGTTTACTTTGAAACACCACGCCGACGCCCAACTCCTCCGACTGAACGATGAATTGCTCATAGCCCCGAAGAATCCAGAATTGCTCCCTCAACTCCCAATGATGGCCGAAGAGTTGCTTCGCATCGAATTCTGGAATTCCGCACGCTTCGGATTCTCGGTTCGGGAGTTCCTTTCCACTCTCGCGGTCATCCTGAACGACCAGTCTCTCTATCGCCGTATGTACCCGGTTACTGCGTTTGCACTGCTTGTCCGTCCTGCATATCAGGACCGCACAGGCGCGATACAATCGACTGATGGTGGTTCCGAGTCCTATGATGAGGATATCAAAACAGTCGCGGCTCAAGTGGTTGCAGAAACGACTGCCAGCCTGCTCGAGTCCTATGGACTGCGAGGCAAGCTCGCTCCAAACGATGCGAGAGCGTATGAAAACGCCGTGGCAGATATACTCTGTGAGACCTTTCTGGAAGGGAATGGAAATGCCACGACGTACTTCGAAGCACTCGAACGATACATCCCGGGTCTCACAAAAGCAGAATACACCCGCGAACACCGAACCAGGCTTGAGTATGCGGCAAAACAGGCCAAAGAAGCCATGAGGATTGCGCTCCAAAAGGAGTTTTCTTTTTCTGCAAGAACAGAAGATCGCAACGATGGTGAGGTGTAAGATGGAACCGAACGCAAAACATGTTGGTGAAGACAGCCTCGTGTCCCTGGCGATTGCCCGTTTGGGGGGAGAGGCAACCAGCGGGGCTGTCGAAGAGCATCTCCGCACCTGCCGGGTCTGCTCAGAGCGGCTGGAATTCTTCCTCCAGTTCTATACGCTCTTCGCTTCCGAACTGGAGCAGAGGCGACAGGCGGCCCCCGTCACGGTGATACCCTTCTCCATGTTTCAACCGTATCCGCATCCAGGTTCCGAACGATTCGGAGAGACGGAGCTCATTCTTGCCGCGAAAGAAATGTCCAATGCTGACGACAGGTTCGTCACCGTAGCGACGTTTTCTTCCGCGAATCCTCCGGCTGTCCTGCGGGTTCTGGAGGATCGGCAGGAGCACCGCTTCAAGATCTTCATCCTCTCGGACATCCCCGAGATTCGCAATCATGTCCGGGTCGCTCTGGCGGACGACAACGGAAGGACGTTTACCGCCACGACAAACGAGGAAGGCATGGCGTTCGTCGCCGTTCCCGGCGGGTTCGACTGGACACACTCTCATGTGGCGGTATCTGCAACGATCCCAAGCGACGGTTCCTTCCCCCATTCCTCATAGCCCATCACGTTGTGGACCCCTTCGGACTCGAACAGACATTTCACACACTGGTTCATTCCCTCCCTTTTTACGCGAGCAAAAGGTTGCGGATCCATCGCATCTGCGAATTTCTCGAGCCGTTTGTCAGCTCGCGCGATCGGTTACGGCTTGAAGCGTACGGACCGGAACTGTTGCAGGAACTCTTCAGGAATCTTCCGCTCTTGGAAGCGGAGGGGACCTCAACCGCATTTTTTGAGCGGATCGTGAGCATCCTTGACGGTGTAGAGGCCGTTTCTCCGGATCTTTTCCGGGAGAGCCACTGCCGGCAAATAAGAGATCTCGCTTCTTCTCTGAAGGATCGCAGTACGCGATTCATCGCAGAACGACGCGCGAACGGATATCTCGATCACCCAACGTTGGTGCCGAAGCACTCCTCGTCGGCCTGGATCCCGATGATCGTCGCGGAGCCGTTGCTGACGCAGCACTTCCCCGAATTCGCCCTTCTCCGGGAGCTCACCATCGAGCTCTCTCCCCGAAAGTCGGATGACAACAAGGATTTTATTTTCCTCGATCAGTCCGCAGATCCGGATGGCAGGCATCGCGAGGTCATCAGTCAATCCCTGAGAGTCGCAAGGGGGCTGATCGAGAAGCAGTCAGGGCGCACGCCGCCCGGCAACTACAATGTGCATTGTCGATTCGATGAACCGAACACCGTTGTTGGGGAGTCCATGGGACTGGGGGCCGCGGCGGCGGCCTTCTGTGAACTCCTGAGAGTGTCCGGGTCCAGACAGCAAATATCGCTTTCTTCGGGGGTCGCCTTCACGGGAAAGTTGAGTGATGATGGATCAATAGAGCCGGTGGATGAGGGCGGTCTTCGTCTGAAGATCGAAACTTGCATTTATTCACATCTTTCCTTCATCGTGATTCCAAGGTCTCAGATCAAAATCGCGGAGGAATTCCTATCGGGCCCTTCGTACGCGTCAATCTCGGGAGCCCTTCCAATTCTCATCGGCATTGATCGACTGGAGGAGGTATTCTACGACAGGCGGATCAGTATTGTCGTGCAGATTCCTCCGTATAGGCTGGCAGTGAGACATGTTTGGCGCCAACGAAGGCCTCTTGCGGCAGCGTTGATCCTTGTCCTCGCCGGACTGCTGGCATACCAGATCTTTGGCCCGTTTGACAGAAACCCTCAGTTTGCCGAGTTTGCCGACAAGTGGCTCATCGTGAGAAACAAATATCACGCTGTGCTGGCGCGATTCGATGTCGGGAGAGACATTGTTAATACTTTAGTAGATCCCCCTCAGGAATCCATTCCAAGGCATGGGTGTCAATTCTATGATGTTGACGGTGATGGCACAAATGAATTGTTCTTTCGATCAGCTGCAGATGGAAATCCGACAGATGAAAAGATCGTCTGTCGATCGATTCGTAGCGGGGGGATCAATTGGGAGAAATCCATCAGGCGAAAACTCTCCTTCCCGCGTAAACCTGATATTGAAAGCGAAGCCTTCAGCATTCCGGCATTCCTGGTCGGGAAATTCGATGGAGACGGGAGGCCTGAGGTTATGCTCATTGCCAACCATACGTTCTTCCCTTCACTCATAGTGAAACTGGATGCGCGGACCGGCGAAGAGCTGGGGGAGTATTTGCACATCGGTCAGTTAGGCGATTTGAACGCCGCGGACCTGGACGGTGATGGAGTTCCAGAGATCATCGCCTGTGGTGTGAACAATGCATTTCGCAAAGCTGCGATCGTTGTCCTCGATGCAAGAACGATGGGAGGATGTTCCCCGACCAGGGGGGACTATTTCCCGGATCCGTACATCCCCGCAAGGGAGAAGGTGTACATTCTCGTTCCTCGCACCATCGCAGGCGAAGCAGTGGGTGATCTTGCAGCCAACAATGGTGCGAATGCAATTGAAATTGACCGCTTGGGAAGTAAGGTCGTCGTTCGGATAGCTGATTTTGCTGTCGACCTTCCGCAATTCGGCATGACCTCCAGGTCAGATCTCTTCTATTATTTTGATTTCAAAATGCATCTAATCAGGGTTGGAACCACCTCAC
>CAWESL010000002.1:0-665088 GCA_963811705.1 Ignavibacteriota bacterium | reverse complement strand
TTGACGGCCGTGGGTGAGACGGACGATCACCTTCAGCTTCGGGATGTAACATAGAAATCATTATGTGCAAGCAGAAAATCATTTGATGATACGTTTTACAGCCCCATATCCTCCAAGAAGCGTTGCCATCTGGATGCAGTACAAACAGAAGTTAAGCCATGTGAGAGCGAAGTTCGCAAACCAGTTTGTCAGGACAGATGACAAAACCTATCATTCAACCATTAACGAAAAGCTTACTCAAACGTGCTCAAAAGATAGAGGACTATAACCTCTACAAAGCCGCGCTTGAGTGGGATCTCGTAGAGCCGATTGTTATCGACGGACGTGAAGACCTTCGATCTGAAAAGGGTTGGCGAGAGTTGGTTGAACCCTATCAGCACCAGGTTACCAATCTCATCACGTTTTGTCGCCGCCTTCCGGTTACCCTCCTGGCTGACGATGTAGGTTTGGGCAAGACGATTAGTGCAGGGCTGATAGTCAGCGAACTTGCTGCCAGGGGACGGGTATCGCGCATACTCGTCGTATGTCCGAAGCTCCTAATGCACCAATGGAAGGAAGAGCTCGAATCCAAGTTCGCGATCAAGGGCACGATCGCAACCGGTCGCGAATTGGCCTCAATAGACGTACAGGATGAACTTGTCGGTCAGGAGGACTTCGCAGGCGCTGTCATTACCACATATCAGTCCGCACGAATGTACTTTGATGAAGTAAGCCGCGCAGGCTTTGATATGCTGGTTTTGGACGAGGCCCACAAACTGCGGAATCTCTATGGAGTTGAAAATCCGCCAGTAGTTGCTAAACGTTTCCATCAGGCGCTGTCAGAGCGACAATTCAAGTACGTTCTCATGCTCACCGCCACGCCGATTCAAAACCGACTCTGGGATTTGTACTCACTCGTCGACCTTCTTACTGTTGCCAGGGGGCATCAAAATCCGTTTGGGACGGAAGGCCAATTCGCCCGCAACTTCATCGCCGATGGACGCACCTCCGCGCGTCAACTCAGAGAAGATCACAAGGATGAGTTCCGTGCGATAATTTATGGATACATGTCCCGTTTCCGCCGGGCGGATGCTAAACTCTATTTCCCGCAAAGACAGGTTGAGATGGAGCGTGTAGATCCGACATCTGACGAGAAGCAGATTCTCGCGATTGTCTCCGCAGGCATTGAGCCTCTGACCAGACTTGCCCAGATATCCATCCTTCAGGCACTCGTGAGCAGCCCACAAGCGGTGTCTAAACAACTGGACGGTATGGCTCTAAAACGAACTGCCCCGGCAGAGCTCGCGGCCAGCGTTCGCGCGGTTGTCGAACGCATAGGTCCCACCTCCAAGCTCCAAGGCCTTGCTGCGTTGATTCAGCGACTCCGCTCCGAGAGGCCGGTAGATTGGCGAGTTGTGGTCTTCACGACACGACGGGTGACCCAGTCCGTCATCCAGGACTATCTTCTAGAGCAAAGTATCTCGTGCGGGCTTATCAACGGGGATTCCGGTCAGCGCAATCAGGAGACGATCACCCGTTTTAAGACCAAGCCGCCGGAGATTCATGTGATAATTTCAACGGAGGCGGGGTCCGAGGGTGTAAATCTCCAGGCCGCGAATGTCCTGGTGAATTATGACCTCCCTTGGAACCCCATGGTTGTCGAACAGCGAATTGGTCGAATCCAAAGACTGGCATCAGAACACGCAAACGTCTGTGTTTTCAACGTCATCCTCAGGGGAACATTCGAGGAATACATCGTTGGCCGCCTGATGCAGAAGCTTCAGATGGCGTCGCACGCCATCGGAGACGTGGAGTCACTGCTTGAGGCTGCAGGCATGGACGATGACGAAGATGGAAAGGACAGTTTCGCAGAGAAGATTCGTGCACTCGTTATGTCCTCACTCAATGGCAAGGATATAGAACGTGCAACTCGCTTGGCCGAAGAAAGCATCTCCGAAGCAAAGGCGGAGCTCGATAGAGAGGAAAAAACGATCAATTCACTCTTAAGCGGGATGGACGGCGGTTCAGGACCGAAATGTCCCGACTTGCCGCCACCGTATAGATCGATGGATGAGAGAACATTCGTCCGATCCGCAGTACAAGCACTTGGTGGGGAATTCAAAGAGAAACCCGGCGGACTCTTCGAAATTCAGCTTGAGGGAAAGCGGGAACTCTCAAGATTCTCTGTTGATGAAGTCGCTGGGTCTCCTTCTTCCATCCTCTACGCTGCAGGCTCACCTGCGTTCGAACGGATGGTCAGCCGCTTTACTGGGAACGCTCAGCACCGACTCGAGGAGAATATGTCTGAGGTTTCCGCGGCCTCATTGCTGCTTGGTCGGGAATGGGCTCAGGGAATGGGAGCGACAGTCGAATCGATCACCTCAAAGGAGGAATGGCGCGCGTTCAGTGGAAATGCACTGCTTCGCGTGCGAATGACCGTGGCACACGACAGCTACGAGAGGCTGGTTGAGGTCGAATGCTCTCCCTCTGATTCGCGATGCCAGGTTTCCGCCGGCCAAAAGCCGCTTGGAACCGATATTAAGGATATCACTGACATCGGTCTGAGTGCTGATCGCCTGGTCGAGGCTGCTACCAAGGATTCTGGTGTGACAGAGTTCTGCCGTTTCTATTTAGAGCGGTTAGAAGCTGAAATCGTCGCGGCCGGTGACGATTCTCATAAGCGGAAGAAGATGGAGGATGACTTCACGCCCAGGGTCGGGATATCGGTAGTTGGATTGGATGGTGAGGTATTTAGAGATGTTCTTTTAGATATCGCATATCAGATTGAGGGTTATAATGGTGTGTGTTCATTGCTGGTGAGGCCGGCCCGAAAGGAGATTTTGGAGCAACCTGACATTGGCACCTGCGAGCTGACACTACGGAAAGTCCCGGTCGATGCACTCGAAAGGTGTACTATCTCTGGGAAACGAGCAATCAAGTCGCTGCTATGGAAATCCGAATTCAGCGGTCGACTTGCCCTCCCAGAATACTTCACGAACTGCGCTGCGACCGGAAAGCGCGCGCTGCCAGACGAACTAGATACTTCTGCGGTAACTGGAAAACGCGTGGCATCCGCATACCTGAAAACATCGTTGGTGAGCGGGAAGAAGGCAGAGCCTGAGTTCTTCTCGCAATGCGAGTTTACACATATTGACGCGCTAGCGACTGAACTGAAGACGAGCCAAATTTCAGGAAAACGCTATCGCGCCGATCAGATACTACAATCTGTGGTCTCAGGCAAGTCCGGCCATAATTCTGAGTTCGTGCGCTGTGCCGCGACAAATCATGCACTCCTTTCGTCAGAGGGTGAACATTGTGAGGTGACAGGGCGGCTGGTCATGCCGGGTATTCTTGAGGTATGTGGAGTGTCCGGAAAACGCGTGCTACCTGGTGAATTGGAGCGATGCGCCGCCACAGGTAAGAGAGTTCTAAAGAAATTCCTCGTTCAGAGCAGCATTTCGGAAGCGTATATCTTAGAGTCAGAGGCAATTCGTTCCCGCTCGGGTCGTTATTGCTCTAAGGCTGAGGGTAAGTTGTGTGCTTGGAGTGGTGTGCTTTCACATCCTGACGATCTAATAACTTGCTCATTGACGGGGGCACTAGTGCGCGCTGAGTACATGCAGGTGGAACCTGAGCCCCGGCTAGGTGCTCTGGCGGAACTGCTGGATGGCGTCAATCGAAAATCAGAAGGGCAGATGTTTTGGTCTCAGATTGAATCCTCGGCTACCCCGCTAGTAGGCGGAGGAAGGTGTACGGTCGAGGCTTCGATACTCTCGCCGGATCGTCATCGGATTGTCGCGTGCCTCCATGTTCGATCCTGGCTCATTAAAGTTCGATATGCCGGCATCCTCTTCTCGGTGCAGGACCGAACTATCGTTGGCAGAGTGCGAACTGGCCGTCGAGATGGCAATTCTTGGCACATGGACGTGTAATATTCATACACAATGCATATAGGTACTTTTGCACCGCAAAAAGCGAAACTATTGATACTCCGCCTGCTCTTATCACTCTAAAGAAGGTCAAGAGATAGAGATGTCCTGCGCGGTGGGGTGGTATCGCGTGACAGATGATTGACGACAAACGACCGCCATGGTGCTGCCCGCCCAGAGAGCATCGTTGCGCGAAGGCTCGACCGGCTGCCAGACATCTCTCGACGGGCTCGGGACGAGCTTTAGCGAGCACTCGCAACGGCACGATTCGACGACACGGCCCAGACGTCTCCTCCGAATCAACAAAGACACGAAAAGAGATCCTTGCCACGTATGATGTTCAGCCGATTTATACAATCTCGCGTAACACTATGCGCTTTCCTCGTTGTCTATTAGTCCTCGTTCTAGTCATGACTGGGTACACCCAACTTTACGCCAATAGCTCGGGTAGGAAATCGTCTGAGCCCACTATTGTTCGTGTTGGGATGTATATCAACCGGATCGAAAACGTCAACGTCAAGACGCAGACCTTCGATTGCGAATTCTATCTCTGGCTTTGGTGGAAAGGGGATTGCTCTCCGCTTAACGTCGAGTGGGTCAATGGATCCAATATGGTCATTCGCCTCGACACAGTGGAGACAGATTCAGCAGGAGTGAAGTCGTACTCGGCAAAGGTCAGTGGTACTTTCCACGCCGATCTGGATGTTTCAAGATTCCCAAGGGACTACCATCGCCTGTACTTAGAAATGGAGAATTTCGACTACCCGGAAGACAGTGTTCGATTCGTTATCGACAGCTCAAGCATAGGGAAGAAGCAAATTCCTGTATCGGGAGGATGGCGCTCCACTCAGGCGACGGCCGAAGTGAGAAGCGACTCATTCGAAGTGGCCAATCGCCCATATTCGCACTACGAAATGTCGGTAAGAATCGAGCGGGTTATTACGCCATTCGTCATCAAGGTATTCCTACCTATGATCATCGTCGTGGCAATGTCGATGCTGGCCTTTTACCTGCCTGCAAAGGAACTCGGCGCGCAGCTTAGTTTAGGATCGGTGGCTCTTCTGAGCATTATAGCTTTGCACCTCCAGGTCGCGGACAAATTGCCTGATGTAGGTTATTTCACCGACGCCGATATTTTGATGATGGGGAGTTATGTGTTCATCTTTCTCGCCTTGGCCGAAACGGTTGTGGCGAACGCGCTGCATACCAAACTGCTAGGCAAGGCGCCTTCAAAGCTTGATCGGATCTGTAGATGGGCGTTTCCTTCGGCGTATATTGTTTTCATAACAGTGATTGCCTTAATCTGACAAAAATGTTGTGAACGACTGTCAAGCGGCGGGCAGCGCCTGACGCAGGTCAAAATTCTGGGAGACAGACTTGAAAACGGAGGCCTCATACCGCCACCCTATGTAAAATCAATCCGGGAAGAGGTCCTGTACGAGTATGCGAAGCTCATCTCGCGGTCAGCGTATGGCACGCTTGAACGAGCGTTCATTACGGAGCGCTTCATGAAGCTGCGTTCCGGCGCGATCAACATGTCCGACACCATTCGTGAATGGGAGCGCGAACAGGATCTGCCGAAGGAGTGTGTGTTCTGCGGATCGCACGAGAACCTGAGCACCGATCATCTTATTCCGGTCCATCGCGGCGGCGATGACCGGGCCGACAACCTCGTCATTGCGTGCAAGTCGTGCAACTCTTCGCGCGGGGACAAGGGAATCTTCGAGTGGCTCGGACTGAAGAAGAAAGACAACCTGCACCGCCTGGTTGCTGGGAAATACCTCAAAGAGATGTTGCGGATCCACGAAGCGGGAGGGACCGCAGACGTGACTAAGAAAGAGATCGAATCTCTCTGCGAGCGATGCCCACTTCCGGTGGTGTGCGAGGAGTGGGAGTCGACTGGGAAGCTATCATGCTTTTGCCTGGAGAGCGTGCTGCCCAGAGGCGCATGAGAGTGGGTGCGAGTTGTCCAGAAGGGATCGAAATCCGATGAACGCGATAGTGGGCAAGGAATTTCCACAAGACAAAGCTCAAAGACGCAATCCCCAGCGACCTCAGGCTGCCGGCTGAGTCAAGTACGCTACGTGATGTTGCAGTACTTAGGCACCACTACGCAACAGTTATTTCAATTCCGTAAATTAGAATCATCATGAGAAACCTACCGATACCTCGACTGGACAAACATCCTGAACTCAGGAATTGTCTTCTGAAGTATTCAAGACTCAAAGCTGGCGAAATATGGGATGACCCGCTTGGGAAGCACCGCATCGGTTGCCTTGATGCAGCGAACCAGATCGACATTGAAAGACTGATGGCCGGGCAAAATGCCGTCCTGGCCATCCACGACCCACCATACAACCTTGTCGCGTTTGAGGAACGAGAACTCTACGATTTCATTCAATGGTGTATGAAATGGATTGTAACTACTGATTTCGCCCTCGCGCCGAATAGCTCCCTTTACGTTTGGCTCGGTGCCGACCAAAAGAGCGGGTTCCAGCCGTTACCAGATTTCATGTTAATGATGCGCGACGCTCAGTTTCAGACCCGCAGCTTCATCACGATGCGCAATCAACGAGGCTACGGTACACCAAAGAACTGGATGGCTGTCAGGCAAGAGTTGCTCTACTATATCAAAGGCGACCCAGTCTTCAACGTCGACGCTGAGTATACCGATATCCCGAAGATTCTTCGCGGCTATTACAAAGAAGTAAGTGGCCAGGTAACTGAGAACTTCGAGCGCAGTAGGTCTGAGAATATTCGTGCTGGCAATGTTTGGGTAGACATCCAACAAGTCTTTTACCGAATGGAGGAGAATGTCAATGGATGTTATGCTCAGAAACCTCTCAAATCTGCTGAGCGAATTATTCGGGCGAGCTCAAATGAGGGAGATTTGGTCATTGACTTCTTCTGCCACTCCGCTTCAACTCTAATCTCCGCCGAAATGAACAAGCGCAGATGCTATACGATAGACTGCGACCCCATCTACTGCGAAATAGCAATCCGACGATTGGAGCGATTTCGCCGCACAGGCAAAACGGGCTGGCAGAATGGCAATCCTTTTGAGCAGGAAACTCTCTCTGATTCCCAACTTAAGTCACTTGTTGGCGAGATCCCCTCCATCGTGGAAGACAACCAACTATCCCTAATATAGAATTATATGGAACAACTGACCAAGCAACTCGACGAACTTATTGATCGCCTTTCCAATTCAAAGGAATTCCGTTCAAAGCTGGAAGATCTAAAGTCTGTCTTTCCTTTCAGTGAATATGAGTACATCATCTCACATCTTCTTGCCGCCAATAAGCTCACGATCGACGAGTATCACAAACTCAGAGACGACTACATCAATCGCAATCTCTACCTGCATTTGTTCAAAATGGCACCGAGAACATTCGGAGATACGTGGGGTTTGAGCCAAGTCTGCAGTATTGAACCTGATTTTAAGCGACCTTCAAAGAAGGTTGACTTTACCTACAAAGGTGAATATGACCTATACCTCGATTGGCTGCAAAATAAGTCTAACTCACATTACATCAAGATTGAGGTAAAGGCATCAAGAGCAAATGACAGAGAGCGAAGGGAGGAGTCCCTCATTGTCAAGGCGATGGCATCAAATAGCAAACGTCCGTTTCTGATGAACTTCCAACAACAGAAACCAAGATGCTGTGACGTGTTTGTTTGGATTGCGGTGTACCGAGACCAGATCAAATACTGGGTTATCAACTCCAACGAGGTTCAAACCAATCGCTATTTGACACCGCAACACAGAAATGCCGCAACTGCCGTGAGAAAGAAGGACTACAAGAAAGAAGATATTTACGAAGGCCAAATTATGGTCACCGAAGAGAATGTCGCTTATTTTGACAAGTATATCTCTTCGGGAACCAGTCTTAAAGAATCCGTCATCGCTCAGTACAAAGTCCAACACAAATTGAAGTGACGGCTTCATGTAGAGTTGCGTAGCGGCGCCTAACGTGAGAATGTTCTCCTTCGCCGGCGATACTGTCGTCGACCCTTTCAGCGGCTCCGGCACTACGATGCTTGCTGCGAAAAACGCCGGCCGAAATAGCATCGGCATCGAAATCGAATCCGATTATTGCCGAATGGCCGAGGATCGTCTGCGCGCTGACAATTCCGACATGTTCTCGAATGCGACGTTCGAATTCGTCTATCCCGCCCACGAGTACGAACAGAGACACGCGGTCGGAGAGAAACGACCGGCATATTCGTCGCGGAAGAAGAAAGCCGCCAAAGCGTAGCGTATTCCGTTCGTTACTATTCTCTTCTCTTCCGACACCGTTGTACTGCCTTCTGATTCTGAAGTCATCGCGAACGCAATACAATGTTGCGGCAACGATAAACCCAACCCGATTCCCCAGAACCGCGAAAGAGCCTGCGCCATGAAAGAAAAAACGCAACCGGGGGGTAGTTCGCGTCCTATGGGAGTTCAATCAGGACTGCTCTTTTGAACCGTGAACAAAAGTCATTGATCTGCAAATCGAAAGAGGATTCACGAAGAGGAATGAAATCGAGAAGGAACGCCGGTCTCCATTCGAGACTAACCAACCGCATTCTGACTGACCGCGGTATCAGCGATGTTGTATCCAGAGTGAATGCAATGTTTTCACCGGCTGTACGCGCGATGGCGAAGAGGTTTGGTGGCGACGTCGAGAGAACAATCCGTTTGTCCCTTCTCGGTTCAAAATGCCGTGAACGACGCTGCGAGATCGAGTGGACGCTCAAACAAGCTGCCGAGAAGGTCGGCGTGCCTCGTTATCGTATTGAGGCCATCGAGTCACCTGCTCAGGGAGAATTTTCCCAGAAGGAGATCCGACTCTATGTGAAAGCTCTTCGGCTTCAGGTGTGGTTTCGCAAATGGGAAAAGGCGAACCGTCGGGCGTTTGCTTCGATCGCGGTCGAACCCCCGCACAACACACCCTGGGCCAAGCGAGTGCGGGGGACGATAGCGGATCGTTAACCTTGGAACATGGGTCTCGAATTGATCGGGAGCAGGCCGGGGAGGGTTTGAAGCAGGCGAGGATCTCCAAGCGGCCATTCCACCGGCAAACGAATCAAGCACGCAATACGATGTTGCAGTAGTTATGCGCCATGCCTCGCGCGCTGGAAAATGGAATAGGAGAGTCGAGTTCGAAGCGAGCCCGTATGGCGCGCTCGGCACGGTCGCATAACAGCCGCCACTACGACGCTCGCACATCTGGAGAGGCCCGCGACCGGCCGATCAGCGATGACAAAATGCTCGCTCATCCCGCACCTTCTTGGCAAGAATCGATAGTGGTGCAGGATGCGTAGTGGCGGCGAGACGTTAGCTGCCATTTGCAGCAACGACGGAACCAGTTTCGTCGCGATATGAGAATCAACCAATAGATTGGAGACAAAGATGAATGAAGTTGGCTCGGTATCAACTCGATCAATGACTACTTTGCGTTGGGTGGCAAGAATTATCGGGACACTCGCAATGGTTGTATTTCTGCTGTTCTTCGTGGCAGATTGCGTGAAAAAAGGGAGAATAGCTATCGAAAGCGATCGCATACTAATGACAGCATTCATGCTTTTGGCATTCATCGGTCTCATCATTGCATGGAAGCGGGAGGGACTTGGTGGGATAATAGCATTAGCTGGATTGATTGGCTTTACTCTTTTTGCCCCAGCATCTCTTCCCGAGGGAGGAATTCTTGTGATTGCCGGGCTGTATGGACTGCCAGCCTTGCTCTTTGTGTTTTGTTGGTGGCAAACAAGAAAACAAGTCAATCCGAAAAGCACATAGATCCGAGTCAATAACGAGGTTTTGTTTCGCCGGCTTACCTCATGGATTCTATATATCATCAAGGATGTGCGGCTTCAAACGGCAGCTAACACTTTATAGAAGGTCAAAGTCTCCGCCACAAAACGGCGGACAGGTCCGCCATAAAGCGGCGGGATCTTCGACAAAAGATAGAGGTTCCCTGCGCGGTTCACATGGCACCGCGTGAGTGATTATTAGCGGAATACGATTCCCACGATCCTGCCTTCCGCTACGAAGTGTGCCAGGCGGACCCGCTCCGATTCTCCTCACTTTCCGCAAGCTCTGACTAAGGACGAACACCATGGTTCCGGTTTTGGACACCCAGTCGATCGAAATTCTTGGCCGTAACCGGCTCATCAACGAACTTATCGAAGCAGGGATAGAAGTGGCCCAACCACTCCGCGACAGGGGGATCGACTTGATTGCTTACTTCGAGCACGAAAAGAAAACCGGGACATTCACAGCGGTTCCCATCCAACTTAAGGCTTCGTCGACACAATCGTTCGCGATCGACAGGAAATACGCGAAGATCTCCAATCTCATTATTGCTTTTGTGTGGGGAGTGCAGGATCCGAAACGTTCGGCGATCTTTGCGCTGACCTATCGCGAGGTCGAGAGAGTTGCAGCACAAATGAGGTGGACGAAGACTCCATCGTGGAAGCGAGGTGCGTACTCCACGACAGCTCCGAGCAAAAATTTGATCAACCTTCTGGCTCCCTTTGAAATGACTGTCAACAGTTGGCACGACAAAATCGAAGCTGCTCTCAAATGAGCGGATATCTGCAACGAGCACGCCTAATTACGACCCTCCAATCGGATTGACGGGCGAGCACTTCAGATCCAGTTTCATTGGTCGTGGTCGCCCATCCCGCTTGAGCCTGCCTGCTCCGAGCGGGACCGGCAGGCAGGCGGGATGCCCGCCACAAAGACGGCGGGTAAACGTGGTGCGGCGAACCGTTAGCCGCAAGCGCCGTATTTGGAACAGTTGAGCATGTTCTTCGTAATCAGTATAAGCGGTTACGCAAACTAAAATGAGGAAAAGATGAAAAGGAGTCTTCTAACTACAGCCAAGGTTCTATTTCTACTTATTGTGTTTGCCGCCACCGATAGCACACTTTACTGTCAAGAGAAATCAAAAGACACGGCGCCGGCCAAAATTGTCGATCTTGCTCAAGGCTGTAAATTAATCTTGGATACGAAGATCGACACAACCGATTCCATTTCAATTCAGATAATTTCCGGAGTACGTGAGGTCATGCCACGGATTCAATCGCTGATACAGGCAGATAGTATAACCATTGACCTAAGAGTCAGCAGCGAAGTCTTACCTTTCCTGGGTGTGGGAGGACAAACTACAGGCGACCATTCGCTACGGTTTAATTTCGATCCCAAGAATCCGAATTTCAGGGTAGAGTTTATTGCACGTAACTTGGTTCACGAGTGCTACCATCCGGTCCGCCTCCGCATGCCTCATTGGCAACTGACGATGCTCGAATGCATGATTACGGAAGGACTTGCCGACCATTTCATGGTTCAAGTCCTCAATGGTGAACCACCAGTTTGGAGCCAGGCGCTCTCAGAGGAACAAATCCATCAATACCTCCTCAAGGCGAAGCCGATCCTGTTCGAGGAGCACAAGTCATGGAACGACGAATTCACTCAGAAGTTCTTCGTTCCTTGGATGTTTGGTAGGAAAGGAGACGATCCAATTCCCGGATGGACTGGTTATACACTCGGTTGGACGATAATCGAGAACTACCTCAAAGCTCATCCGGGTGTCCAGGCATCATCTTTGGTTTGGACTCCTGCTGAGGTAATTGCCAGTGCTACACCAGAACTAATAGAATCGAAATAGACATCATTGGGCAGACTTGCCCGCTACAAAGATGGCGGGTGAACGTTGTTGGGCGAGACGTTCTCTGCCATGCGCCGCACTTCGGGTGCAAGGATTTCCTGATCTTGTCTTTCTGACATGGTTATCAACATCCACGAAAGAACGTTTTCGGTAGCCCCGAGCTCGCTGAGCCCGTTGATCGAAGGTCTTGCGTCTTCGGGAGACCAGCTCTGGCCTCGCGATCGTTGGCCGGCCATGAGGTTCAACGGGCCGCTGCAAATCGGCCGCGCAGGTGGTCACGGTCCTATCCGATATGTTATTGCAGAGTATACCCCGGGGTTCAAGATTCGATTCCGGTTTACTGAACCGAGGGGCTTTGTGGGTTCTCATTGTTTTGAGATTGAGGGACTCGATGCGGGCAGAACCAGGATTCGCCACGTTATCGAAATGAGGGTGGAGGGCTCTGCCCGGATCACCTGGCCTTTGCTCTTCAGACCGCTGCATGATGCATTGCTCGAGGACGCACTCGACCGGGCGGAAGCATACGTTACGAAGGGACCAAATCGGTACGAACGCTGGTCAGTGTGGGTACGCATCCTGCGTTGGATTCTGTCTCCGGGAAGGAAGAAAGGACTGACTCGGAGCTTGCATGGGGCGGCCCACGACAGATAACACGTTACGCACTCATTACCTCATCTGCACAATCACGAAAGGGCAATTTCGTGATCAAGATTTTCCAGAAACAGAACGGGATGATAATCATCGGACAGGGTGGTAACATCATCGTCTTCATGCTTCCATCCTTGATCGCAGCCATCGGTGTTTCGGTATCTCGGTGTGATGATCTTCATCGGCAAGGAGGAGCAGCAACTCGCCGACGCGTTCGGTGAGGCTTACCGACAATACACGGCTCGCGTGGATCGGATGATTCCTATGAAGAAACCATGATTCTGAGCCTGCGTGATCGTGACCCAGTTCATGTGTGGTGCCGGCCGCGGTCGATATGGACGCTTGCCTGCGCATAACAGGCGGCTGAGAATGACAGGGAGGAAAAGACAATCATGAAAACATCGTTGTTCTTCTTGATCTCACTGTCTCTCGTTCTGTCACTCCCATCGTCTGCTCAATGGGTGCAGACAAACGGACCAAATGGTGGATATGTTCATACTCTTGCCGTATCAGGCCCCAATCTGTTTGCCGGGACTGATGGTGGCGTATTTTGTTCGACCAACAACGGTACGAGCTGGACAGCAGTCAATTCAGGATTGACCAACACTGAGGTTATGTGTGTTACCGTTTTGGGCACAAATCTCTTTGCAGGGACTTTTGGCGGCGGCGTTTTTCGTTCGACCGACAACGGCACAAGCTGGACAGAGGTCAATTTAGGATTGACGCCTTATGTTTGGGCTCTTGCCGCCTCGGGGACAAATCTTTTTGCCGGGTCGATCAATGATGGCGTCTATCTTTCGACCAACAACGGCACAAGCTGGTCGGCAGTCAATTCGGGATTGACGTGCACCGCGGTCTTCTCCCTTGCCGTCTCGGGGAAATATCTCTTTGCAGGAACCGGCGGCGGAGGCGTCTTTGTTTCGAGCGACACCGGCGCAAGTTGGACGACGGTCAATTCAGCGTTTACAAACACCACTGTCTACTCCCTTGCCGTCTCGGATACAATTCTCTTTGCCGGGACTCTTTGGGATGGTGTCTTTCTTTCAACTGACAACGGTACAAGCTGGACAGCAGTCAATTCAGGGTTGACGTGCACCGATGTCTACTCACTTCTCGTCTCCGGAGCAAATCTCTTTGCAGGAACCGGTGGCGGTGGCGTCTTTCGTTCAACCAACAACGGCACACGCTGGACTGCCGAAGATTCGGGGCTGACGTGCACCTCTGTCTACGCAACTGCAATCTCGGGCACGAATCTCTTTGCAGGGACGTATGGCGGCGGTGTCTATCGGTCGACCAACAACGGAACAAGCTGGGCAACTTCGAATTCTGGATTGGCAAGCACTGAAGTCATGTCTCTCGCCATCGCCGACCCCAATCTCTTTGCCGGGACGTATGGCGGCACCGTCTTTCGTTCAACCAACGACGGCACACATTGGACGACGATCGATTCGGGGTTGACATGCACCAGGGTGTATTCACTTGCCGTCATGGACACAATTCTCTTTGCCGGGACGTATGGCAGCGGCGTCTTCCGTACGACCGTCAACGGTACACGCTGGACAGCAGTCAATGCGGGATTGACGTGTACCGACATCTACTCACTTGCCGCCTCAGGAACAAATCTCTTTGCCGGAACCTGTGACGGTGTCTTTCTTTCAACCGACAACGGCACGAATTGGACACCGGCCAATTCGGGGTTATCGCCCGGTGCTGTCTGGTCTCTTGCCGTCTCGGGTGAAAATCTCTTTGCCGGGACTTGCAATGGCGGAGTCTTTCTTTCGACAGACAATGGCAGAAGCTGGACAACAGACAATTCTGTGTTGACGAACACCTGTGTCTCGTCTTTTGCCGTCTCGGGCTTGAGTCTCTTTGCTGGGACTTTTGGGAGCGGCGTCTTTCGTTCAACCGACAACGGCACACACTGGACACCTCTCGATTCGGGATTGACGAACCCCATCGTGTATTCACTTGCCGTCTCAGGCACAAATCTCTTTGCCGGAACGGGTGGCGGTGTCTTTCAATCGACCGATAACGGCACAAGCTGGATCACAGTCAATTCGGGCTTGACGAATTCTGGAGTCTCATCTCTTGCCGTCTCGGGCACAAATCTCTTTGCCGGGACCTTGAGCGGCGGCGTGTGGAGACGATCGCTTTCGGAATTGATTACCCCGACCGGCATCTCAACGGGCACTGTACCACTCCGTTTTGAACTGGGACAGAACTATCCCAATCCTTTCAACCCTTCGACAGTTATCAGCTACCAATTACACACCAATGCTGTTGTTGTCTTGAAGGTATTTGATCTCCTTGGAAGACAAGTCAGAACGTTGGTCAACGAGCGCCAAAATGCAGGCAACCATTCCATCACGTTCAACGCAACGAACCTTCCAAGCGGAGTCTATTTCTATAGGCTTGAAGCTGGAGTGTACCACGACACCAAGAGACTTTTGATAGTAAAGTGAGGCAGGCACCTTCGTGATCAAGATTTTCCAGAAACAGAACGGTATGACCATCATCGGACAGGGTGGGGACATCATCGTCTTTATGCTTCCATTCTTGTTCACTTTCTGACCACAGGAGGCTTCCATGAAAGCGAATTTCTTTTTTCCCTTCGCCTTGTTCTTCCTTGTCGTATGTGCCAAGGCATCAGCTGCGCCAATGATCCCTCAAGGACAGGAGACTGCAAAGAAGGAGCTCAAGAGGGCCGTTAACGCAATCATCCAGGGTCTTGAGAAATTGGACGCCGAAATCCTTTTCCATTCGTATTCGGATTCTCCCGGGTTCATCCTCTTCACCACCGATGGAACCATGGCAGATTACCCGGCGGCGAAGAACCACCACGTTCAGTGGTTCAAGTCTCTTTCCTCGCTGAAAGTCACAACGGTGTCAGATGAGATCAGATTCTTGTCTGACGACGTTGCAGTCTGTGCCTGGCGCGCCACATTTGCACTGACGCTCAAGACGGGCGGGGAGCCCAGGGTAGACTTTGCCATCACATTCGTTTTCAAAAAGATCGACAACCACTGGAAGGTTGTTTACCAGCAAACGTCTGCATTGCCGCCGGCACAGGAGAAGACAAGCAAGTAGCCACCGAGATGCAGTTTTGACCCACACGCACAACTCACATGGATATGAGAAATCTCCCTGGCCTCACTTTCATTGCCATTGCGATGTTGACCTCCTGCCTCGGTTTTGCCGATGGGCGGTCAACTTCGATCAACTCGGTCGCTGACTCGTCGGAACAGTCGAATCACTGGTGGGTCCATTCAGTGTCTTCGGGAGGGTGGGAATTCAAGTGGTCCGGCGAGATCATGCTGGCAATAAACGATACAACAGGAACTCTCGACACCCTTTTTGTTAACCACTCGATTCCTCAGACAGACACGAGCGACTACTACTATGAAGATGAATACCGGGTGATGTCAATAGTCGGCCCTTATGTCTCATGGTCATACTCTTACGATGGTTCAGGAGGTCCCCATCCTATTGCCGGCATCCGCTATGAGACTCATGTTCCCGGGAATTTCGGCAGGATAAGTCTGCCCGAAATCTTTCCCGAGATCGAAATTCAACGGGCGCTACTGGCGGATACGCTCATACTTTCACACCTGCGGAAACAGTCTCCCGCGAACCTGACCGACCTTGTTGGTTCCCTCGATGGAGGCTGCGAAATGGACTTGGATGACATCCTGACCTCATTTGCAATTGGCGCCATCGAGTCCGACAGTGTCACGGTCAATTTCGGGATCACACACGGATGCGAGGTCATGCGGGGAAACTTCACGGAGATGACCATCAAGTTGCCTCTTCCCGGGAACCAACGTCAAATGTTCATCGAGGCGAGAAAGAACCAAACAACGGGATGGTGAATGCCCAATGATGCTCGCATCGGCACATTTTGCGCACAAGGAACAACACCGCGAATGATAAAGTATTGTACCCCGGGTCTTCTTTTTTGGGTATCTGTTGTCATGCAGTACACATGCTCAAACCATTCGCGTCCCGCTCGATTCGCTGACAACATCGGACGAGCTGAATATCCATGTCGTGCCCTGCCCGCCGACCAGCCTGACATCGGTTTGCTCGCCACCATTTGCACCGTGGAAGGAAGTTGTCCCATCATGATCGCAATCCGATTTGACGTGAACGACGAGAAGAACCGCGCATCCTTCTTCAGCCGAGGTCTTGGAGAAGCTGTGGATTGTCTCGCGGTGAACAGTCAAGCACTCTGGGGTACCATGACGCCTCAGCATATGATAGAACACCTCGTCTGGGCGTTTTGCTGTTCGACGGGCGCCCTTGTGCTGCGATGTCATACGCCCGAACAGCTGCTGGAACGCGCAAAGCGATTTCTCTATGACAATAGACCGACACCGCGTGGGTTCAGGAATCCAGAGCTTGGGGAGATTCCTCCAGCTTACCAATGTGCCGGTTTGCAGGATGCCAGGACCTGGTTCAACGAGGAGTTGGTCCGTTTCTCCGGGTATTACCAGAGCCATCCCAAGGCCGTTCACGTCCACCCGATATTTGGCCCACTCGGAAAAGAGGAGTGGGAGCGATCGCATTTTAAGCACTGCTGTCATCATTTACTTCAATTCGGGCTCATTGGGGAACCCGAATCGCCAGGCCGATAGGTCTGGCGGAAACATCACGGGGGTCCGAACGTACCACAATCATACGAAGTGTGAATGCGACCATGCGTGGTCGCGGAGTGAATCGGAAGGTTCGGGCTCATTGCGGAACCCGAATCGCCAGGCCGATAGGTCTGGCGGAAACATCACGGGGGTCCGAACGTACCACAATCATACGAAGTGTGAATGCGACCACGCGTGGTCGCGGAGTGAATCGGAAAGGTGCAAAGAATTGACGAGGTCATAGGCACACAGATGATAAAATTCGAGAACATCAAAAAGTCCTTCGGGACAATCGCTGCGGTGGATGGCATCTCCTTCGAAGTTGAGTCGCACGAGATCTTTGGCCTGCTCGGCCCCAACGGCGCAGGCAAAACCACGACAGTCAATATGGCCGTGGGCTTGATGGAACCGGATTCCGGCACTGTGGAACTCTCCGGTCTTGGCTCCCCGAGCAATCCGAAGGTCCGTGCGAAAATGGGTGTTGCGCCGCAAACACTTTCACTCTACAACGATCTTTCAGCGCAGGAAAATCTGGAATTCTTTGGCAAAGTGTACGGACTAAGCGCCGGAAGACTAAAGGAGCGTGTCGCCTGGTCGCTGGAGTTTGTTGGACTTTCCGAACGCAAACATGATCGCGTCAAGAAATTCTCGGGCGGCATGAAGCGTCGCCTGAATCTTGCTGTGGCGCTCGTTCATGGTCCCGAGTATTTGATTCTGGATGAACCCACAGTTGGCGTCGATCCACAGTCGAGAAATGCCATTTTTGAAAATATCGATCAACTGAAGAGACAGGGAAGCACGATAATTTACACCACGCATTATATCGAAGAAGCGCAACGCCTTTGCGACCGTGTTGCCATCATGGACCGCGGCAAGCTGCTGGCGCTGGACAGAGTGGATGCGCTGATTAAACAGTACGGCGGGAACAGCACCGTCATCGCCGATAGAGTCGCGGGGGAGCAGATAATCGAGACCAAAAATCCCATCGAAGAAATTCTCAAATTGCAGAAAGAAACCGACCTTCGCGGTTTCCGGATTCTCCAGCCAAGTCTGGAAACCGTATTTTTGAGTCTAACCGGACGAACATTGAGGGATTGAGATGATTGCCATGTGGATCCTTGCTGTCAAAGATCTACGAATTCTCCTGCGCGACAAAGCCGGCTTTTTCTTCACGTTCATCTACCCGGTGTTTATCGCGATTTTTATGGGGGTCATATTTTCGGGCAGCGGTGGTGATTCCGGTTCGCACAAAAACGGTTTGGCAGTCTACGTGGTAGACCAGGACAGCACGGACATTTCACGAACATTTGCAGACAGCCTGCAACAATCCGGAGACCTGCAACTCACACCAATTGGTTTGGAGCAAGCGCAGGAAGATGTCCGTCTGGGCAAGAAGGCCGCGTACATTTTGATAAAACGCGGATACGGTGAAGCCCGGAAAAACATGTTCACCAGTGAGGCCCCGGTTGTCGAAATCGGTATTGATCCCTCCCGCCGGGCGGAAGCCAGCCTGCTCACCGGCCTGCTGCTGCAATACGGCGCGCGGGATATGCAGAAGGTATTTACCGATCGCAGCCTGATGCGCAAACAGGTGGAGTCATCGTTAAGAAAACTTCCGGTCGAAGAATCGTCCAGCCTTAACGGGTTTTTTATCCAGCCTTGACCGCTATCTGGCCGACACAACCGGCTCTGCAAGTGAAGGAGAGTGGAGGGTGGAAAGGTTTTGAACCGCTGAAGGTCGAGGAGAAAGAAATCATCCGTCAAAGAATCGGACCGCCCAGCTCGTTCGCGGTCACTTTTCCACAAGGCGTTATGTGGTGCATCATCGCATGCGTTACTACTTTTGCAGTTTCGCTGGTTACGGAAAGAAATGAAGGGACGCTGACGCGCCTGTTGACTGCGCCGTTACGAAGTTATCAGGTTCTTGGCAGCAAAGCTCTGGCCTGCTTCATCACCACGATGCTTGTTTCCATTATTGTCATGCTCGTGGGAGTTTTGATTTTTGACATCAAGGTCGCATCCTATTTCAAACTCGCTCTTGGACTGATTATTGTGGCAGGATCGTTTGTCGGCGTGATGATGCTGCTTTCTGTGCTTGGTAAAACGGAACGGGCGGCAAGCGGGGTAGGTTGGGCGGTCATGCTGATATTTGCAATGATTGGTGGCGGCATGCTCCCGCTGTTCTTTATGCCGGATTGGTTAAAGGCATTGAGCAGTATCAGCCCGATTAAGTGGGGCATTCTTGCGCTGGAAGGCGCCACCTGGAGGGATTTCAGTTTCGGAGAACTTCTGCAGCCCTATCTCATTCTTTCCGGTTTCGGATTGGTGTCGTTTCTTATTGGTGTACGTTTGTTCCGATGGTCGGAAAAATCGTAGGGTAGTAGGAAGCGATAGAGGCCAAGCACCGAAAAATCAAACCACACCACATCCCGCCAACCGCCAGAGAAAAAGAAAGCGGCCAGGAAAAGATGGCGGCCAAGAAAGGATGGCGGGTAATCGAGGTGCGGCACATCTACTCACCCGTAAGGAAATTCTCGAGAATGGACATCCCTCGGATATTCACCATCGCTGAAAGTGCTCACCGCATCCACAACCCGATCACAGCCGAAAAGCTCGCCACTCTCGGCGCGGCGCTGCGTCTGGAATCGGGGGCCCGAGTGCTCGACCTCGGCAGCGGCTCGGGGGAGATGCTTTGCACCTGGGCACGCGATCATGGCGTTATCGGCACCGGCATCGATATGAGCGAGTTGTTCACCGAGGCAAGCGAAACTCCGTGCTGTCGAACTCGGCGTCGCCGATCGAGTCACGTTCATTCATGGCGATGCTGCCGGCTATGTCTCTGACGAGAAAGCCAATGTGGCAGCCTGTCTCGGTGCCACCTGGATCGGCGGTGGAGTCGTCGGCACGATCCAGCTTCTCGCGAGGAGCCTGCACACCGGAGGGATCATCCTCATCGGCGAGCCCTATTGGCGGCAGATACCGCCGTCGGACGATGTTGCCAAGGGGTGTCTTGCCCACGCAATCTCCGACTTTCTCATGCTTCCAGGACTTCTCGCGTGTTTTGGCCACATTGGCTACGACGTCGTTGAAATGGTTCTGGCTGACCAGGACGGCTGGGACAGATACGAGGCGGCCAAATGGCTCACCATGCGCCGATGGCTTGAAGCCAATCCCGGCGACGAGTTCGCGAATGATGTTCGTGCAACACTCACATCAGAACCCGAGCGCTACGCCACTTACACGCGTGAATATCTGGGCTGGGGTGTGTTCGCGTTGATGCTGCGGTGATGCGGTGAACAGTCGGCACCACGATAGGCATTTCGTCAAACTCCGTGTTGGGCAACCACCGTCATCGCATTTCGCGTCATTCATTCAATCGAAGTCCCTGTGCTTGCGTTGTCGATTCGGCGGTACAGCAAACGACTATTTTGGGCAAGCACTTCCGACGGCTTCTGCCATGGCGGCTGGACTGCGCCCTATTTGTGTCGAAGCTGACGAATCGGCTTGTGCGTTCATGCAATAATACATGACGCCTGCTGATTTACTTCATCGTTCAGAGGAGAGGTCTCATGAAAGCAATCGTCACGGGGTCAGGCAATGCCAGGGAAGCCGAACAGCAGATTGGAAGCTTCATCGCGAAGTACGAGCCGAAGCTTCAGAAATTGATTCGTGGCGTTCGCAGGGCGTTGCGGAAGCGCTTTCCAACGGCTGACGAGTTGGTGTACGATTACTCGAGTTTCTTTGTTATCGGGTATTCTGCGACTCAGCGAGGGTCTGATGCTATCGTTTCGTTTGCTGCTGGTGCGGGCGGGTTACGACTGTACTTCAACAATGGGCCCAAACTCCCGGATCCGAAGAAGATACTCCTCGGATCGGGCAAGCAGACTCGATTCATCTGGCTTGAATCCGTCAAGATATTGGCCCGACCCGAAGTGCAGGCGCTCATGGCTGCGGCGCTTGATCGGGCGAAATTTCCACTTCGGGAAACAGGGCGCGGAAAGGTGACGATCAAGTCGACCTCGGCAAAACGGAGTTCGCGTCGTCGAGCGTAGCATTGACGGGTGAGGCATGGCGGCCCGCCTTCGCTTGAGAGTCAGCTCCGGCGGGTCGCTGAGGCAACCCGCCTTCGCTTGATCAGCTCCGGCGGGTAAACCCGCCTTCGCTGACGCTCCGGCGGGTAAACCCGCAACAGCGTGTTGCTTAAACGTTAGGTGCCATGCGGCCGAGCCGGAAGTTGGGCGGGCGATTTTCAAGCCGGCATGCGGTACTCCGAGGGAGCGAATAATGGACAAAATGAAAGCAGCTATTTGCACCAGGTACGGTCCACCTGAAGTTCTGAAGATCGTAGAGCGTGACGCACCCGTGCCTCAAGATGAGGAGGTCCTCATAAAGATATTTGCCGCCTCCGTAACGAATAGTGACATCTTTCTCCGAAGCTCTGATGTCCCGCTGAGATTACGCATTCCGATGCGAGTCATGATAGGTATCACCAGACCGAGGAATGATATCCTCGGTGAAGTATTGTCAGGAGAGATCGTGCGCGTGGGTTCGAAGATAAAACGTTTTCACGTTGGCGACCAGATATTCGGGCTTACTGGTTATTCGCTTGGAGCATACGCAGAGTACAAATGCATGAAGGAAACAGACTCGAAGAAGGGATGCATTGCACTCAAGCCGCGCAACATCAATTGTGAAGAGGCAACCTCGGCGGCATACGGCGGTCTCCTGGCATTGCAGTTCCTTGAGAAAGGGCATATCCAGCCGGACCAAAAGGTCCTCATTTACGGCGCATCCGGAACCTCTGGTACGATAGCCGTCCAGTACGCGAAACATCTTGGTGCGGAAGTCACCGGTGTATGCAGTGCGGAAAAGGTCGATCTGGTAAGATCGTTGGGGGCCGACAAAACGCTGGACTATACCAGCACGGATTCGATTTCCAAACTGGAGGCATTCGATTTCGCACTCGACGCTGTCGGAAAAGCAAAGACTTCCGAATTGAAACAGGCATGCAGAAACCAAATGTCAGACAAACGCAAATTCGTCTCCATTGACGATGGCCCGCTCATTTTGAGCTCAGATCGTCTGAACAGAATCAGGGAACTTGTGGAATCTGGAATAATCAGGCCAATCACTGACAGGTGCTTTCCTTTTGAGCAGATCATCGAAGCTCATAGATATGTAGAACGGGGGCATAAAAGTGGCAATGTTGCGATTACAGTTAACTGAGTATCCGAACCATCTTCCACGGAAACCATTTCAAGAATAGCCAGGTTGCCGCCATTCTTATGAACCATCTCCTGATCACTTTCGAAATACTCCTCACCGTCGTAGCTCCCCTCATCGTGCTGTATCTCAGGGGGACGTGGAAAACGCAAACGATGGTGGCGTGTATGACGAGCATCCCGATACTCTGGTATTTCGTTTACGCGCCTATACACGAATTGAGCCATCTGCTGGGTGCCTACCTTGCCGGCGGTCAGATTGTCGAAGTCAAACTCATCCCCAGGTTTTGGGCTGGAGAGACTGGTGGGGCGTGGATCAAATCAGAGGGCTTCGCCAACGAATGGAGCCAGTTGATCATGACGATCTCGCCCTACGTTCTCGATCTTTTGAGCATTGCACTGGGCGTTTATCTTCTTCAACGGAAATTCTCTCGAAACGCATTTGTCATTGGATTTCTCTTCATGGTGCTCTGTTTGAGACCTGCTTTTGACTTCGTCTGTGAAACCATTTCATTTTCCACAGGCTTTCGAGGCGACCTCTTTCACATTGAACTTGCCGCAGGGAGTTTCGCAACATGGATCTTCCTGGTGATCTCAATCGCATTTTCGCTCTATGCCATGATCGTCGTCATCAGGCGATTCAAGGGATTCCCACTGGGAACACCAACCGCGGTAACCGCGACGCGCTCTGAATATGGAGTGTTGAATTGACAACTTACGATTTGAAAGAAGATTTCACATTTGCAGACATAATCCTCCGCAGGGGAACGTTACCACGCGGGTGAGCTCCAGTCCATTGACCTACGAACATGAGCGGGCCACGATCCCGCTCCAGCGGGACGGCCAGCCACAAAGAAGGCGGGTGAACGTTGTTGGGGGAAAAGTCAGGCGCAGGCAATCACCTACAACATTTTTGGGGGTAGCTCTTATTGAAAGGAGAAGGTTATGAAGGCACATCGCTCTTTCCTTGTTCTTCTCAGTCTTGCCCTCGTTCTCTCTCCGTATGAATCTTGCCGTGCTCTTGCTCTTGATCGGCCGTCAAATACGCTCCTTATGTAGAGAACTTTCACTGCGCTTAACAACTGCAGACGCCGCCCGGTTCAGCCAGTCTTTGCGAGGATGCCAACTTCCAGTTTTCGGTTGAAGGGTTGACGCTCCGTGGACGCGATCAGATCAAGCAACATTTCGCCAAACAATTCGCGACCCTCCCGCCCATGCGGCATGTGACGACGACAGGGACAACAGATGCTATCACGCCCGACATCCTGGCCGTCGACATTCAAGTGGATATCCTGGGAGTCGATCAGAAGACCGGCGTGGCGCAAGCTCCCCTTTTCCATTACAATGGCGTAGGCATAGGAATCCGTACCGACGTGGGATGGCGCATTCGCCTGGTACGCCTCTATCGTGCGGTTAAGTAAAATGCCGGCGTGATTGACTCTTCCGCAATGCTGCGGTCAAATCTGCGGCTCAAGTTGGCGAAATAGCGGTTGCAGTATGTGGTTGCCTGCGCAGCGAAGCGCCAACGACGATTCTCACATCATGTGAGAAGGCGGAGCAAACGCTTCGTTGGGCGCAGGCTATGGAGTTCTTTCATTCCGTTTGAGCGGGTGCGTAATTGGCGCACACCGTTTGCCACAGCACGCGCCGGTCTCGCAACGACATTCGCCCGCCAGTCTGGATCTGAATGCCCAGCCGTACACTCTCACTCGAAAGAGGGAGCTTGTATGAAATCAACAGGCTTCATCGCAGCCCTCGCACTTGTCCTCGTGTCATGCCAAAAAGAAGAGTCCACGATTACCGGAAGGCTCGTTGGGTATGACGGTATACCCACACTGCTCGCCCATCTGTACCTGGCGGACGCCACAACTTCTTTCGGGTGGACATCAGTCTTCGCAGACTCTATTGTCTCATCGGAAGCAGTTCAGAAGGACGGAACGTTCAGAATCTCAACCCGGCAGAAGGGCCCGTTCGTCCTCTTCTGTACGGCGGTTGGGCACAGGCAGCTCCGTATCCCACTGCCGATCGAAACGCAAGCAGAGATTTCTCTTGACGTTCAACTGGAATGCGCCGCCCCCGACACGTCACAACCTGAGATCCCTATCTTCGCGTCCTTTGACGGCGGGGCGACATGGGAACGGGCCGGTCTTCAGAAAAAGGCCTCCGGTCTGTTTCGTGTTGAGCTTGCGGCGATCGGGGACAGCGTTGTATACATGGTTCCTGTGGGCGATCGCGCATCGGAGGCAACCACCTTGCTCGGCGCGACCACGGATCGCTATGAGCGGAAATCGACGAATCAGTACGCAAGCGTCGTGCCTGCCAGAGATGGCCGCGTGTGCATCGAGTACCGCGTACCCCCAGAGACTGTTGTCGCGCCCGGGAGTTATCAGTTCCATGATGCTACATCCGTTCCTGCCGAATTTGCAGGAAGGCAACAATCGTTCGATGCATTCGTAGTGAAATCGGACTCGTCGCTTCAACGCCGCCTTCAGAGCGGAAAGTCATTCGGAACGTTCACGTACCCCTGGTTGCATACGCAGATATTACACGATTCGCAAGGAGGAATGGAAATCATACGAGACGAGCTGGCGCTGGAGGTCTTCGAGAGTTACGAACGAGCACATGTTCCCATCAGAGATCCGAAACTGCTCACATTGGTCGCGGGCGTTTCCCCGACCTCTCTCGCATGGGTCTACCACAGGACGTTGGCGCTGGCTACGCAACGGTTCCCCGAGATGGGCGATGCCTACTTTGCATCGCTCGTCGAGCGTCATCCATGGCGGCCGTATGTTGCCTATCTTCTCTTCTCCAAATGTGCTGCCGCCGAACAGGTCCACGACGATTCCACGGTGACGGCCGTCCTGACAAAGCTTGCGACGGACTTCCGGAACACGGTTGCCACTCGCGAAGCGCTGGAATTTCTCGCCCCCCGAGGCGTGATGCAAATAGGCGCGCCGCTCCCGGCATTTGCCTTCTCGTCACTTGATGATTCGACCCAGGTGTTCACCAATGAGACCTTTCACGGACATAACTTGTTGCTTATCTTTTGGAGCACCGCGTGCTCACATTGTGTGGCAGAAATGCCCCTCCTTCATAGGATCTACGCGAAGTATGAGAAACGTGGTCTGAAGGTTCTCAGCGTTTCGCTTGGCAGCGAGCCGAAGCAGGTGATTCGGTTTCGGAAATACCGCTGGCCCATGCCATGGGGCGTCACCGTTGTATCCGATGAAGAGGCGCCATCCGTCAAGCAGCGGTTCGCTGCACAAACGCCTATGCATGTTCTAGTCGACCCCGGCGGAACGGTTGTCAGGGTCGACAGTCTGTTGTACGAGAACCAGCTGGATTCGACTCTTGCGCGGGTTTATGGGGAAAGGAAATCTCCGGATCTCTGAGGCCCATAGGCCTGCATCATACAATTTGACGCCGGGGAAAGACTCATGCCTACACTCGACGGTTTCCTGGACCTTCTCCAGGCGTACAACACAGACATCTGGCCGATGCAGGCGGCCACAAATGTTCTGGGTCTCATTGCGCTCATCGCAGTTCTCGCTTCTTTTCGAAAAGCCAATGTAGTGGTTCTGACGGTTCTATCATTTCTCTGGCTATGGACTGGGTCGGTGTTCTGCCTTATGTATTGGACGGCACTCTCAAAGCCGGCCTATCTGTTCGGTCTGATGTTCATCGCGCAAGGCATTCTGTTCTTCCCGATGATAGCCCAAACCAAGGTCGCGTTCCGATTTCTCCCGGGCAGCCGCTCGTTGCTCGGTCTTGTTCTTATTGCTTATGCAATGGTCGGATATCCGATCGTCGGAAACTTGGTGAACCACATCTTTCCCCGTTCATTGCCGTTTGGCGTCGTGCCATGCCCGACGACAATATTCACCATTGGGATGCTCCTGCTCGCGGACAAGCCGTTTCCGAGACACTTTGCGATCATCCCAATTGTTTGGTCGGTCTTTGGCGTTGTGCGGGTTATTGAGGAGGGATAAGCGAAGACATCAGGCTCATTCTCTCGGGAATAGTTGGAATCGTTTTCTTGGTGAGCGTTGAATAGAGAACACTCAGAGGTGAGCAATGCGGCCAGCACATGTTAAGCCCCGATACAAAAGATGCGGACAGGTGAACCTGGTTTGTGCAGAAGCAAGCCGATACAGCCAATGTCCGAGTGGCTCACACGACCTCCGCAGGAAACGCAAATCAAAGTTTGTTCTTTCAACCAGGGTGTCATGAAAACAATGCACGCCAACAATGGCATAGCTGTTACTCGGGTTTTGCGGCTGTTCAACGCTCCAACTGTTGAAGGTCCAGGGGTGAAAATTACCGTGCGAGGAGATCTCCTCGCGTGGTGGCTCTCTCTTGTGATGGTTCTTTTCGTGCCCTCTTCCACGTGGGCAATAGGTCGACAATCGTACATTACAAACGCCTTTGATAAGGCCTATTTTCCCCTCTCGAGTTCACGACATGCAACGACGCTGCTCGTCAGCTCAAAAGACTATCCAGGAGTTCGTCGCGCTCTCAACGATTTGAAGACGGATATTGGACGCGTGACGGGTGTTGAACCTGCCGTGATGTTTGATGGACAGTCAATCCCACGGGAAGTTCTCATTGTTGGAACCATTGGCAAAAGTCCGATCATCGACCAGTTGGTACACGAGAAGAAACTTGATGTAAAGGACATTGCCGGCAAATGGGAGACGTACGTTCTTCAGACAATTGAGCATCCGATTCCGGGCGTCGACAAAGCACTTATCATCGCCGGCAGCGACAAACGGGGCACGATTTATGGGATCTATGACCTGTCGGAACACATTGGAGTGTCCCCCTGGTATTGGTGGGCGGATGTGCCTGTTCAACGTCAACAGAAATTGTTCGTTATACCCGGCAGGTATACGCAGGGTCCCCCGGCAGTGAAGTACAGGGGAATATTCATCAACGATGAGGCGCCTGCATTCTCCGGATGGGCGAAAGCAAAATTCGGAGGGATCAACTCCAGGGTCTACACAAAAATGTTCGAATTGATCCTGCGTCTCAAAGGCAATTACCTCTGGCCGGCGATGTGGGACAATGCCTTCAATGACGACGATTCTCTCGACCGACCATTGGCAGATGAATACGGGATTGTTATGGGGACGTCGCACCACGAACCGATGGACCGGGCACAAAAAGAATGGCAGCGCTACGGCAAAGGGGCATGGAACTATACGACGAACGGCGAGGAACTTCGCGCCTTCTGGCGCAAGGGGATCGAGAACATGGGCAATGCGGAGACAATCGTTACGATGGGTATGCGCGGCGACGGCGACATGCCGATGGAAGCGGGGACGAACATTGCCCTGCTCGAAAAGATTATCGCCGATCAGCGCACGATCCTCACAGAGGTTACCGGGAAGAAGCCGGAGGAGATTCCGCAACTGTGGGCCCTCTATACAGAAGTGCAGAAGTATTACGACGAAGGAATGCGCGTACCCGACGACATTACGCTGTTGTTCTGTGATGACAACTATGGCAACCTCCGGAGACTTCCGGATCTGAACGCACCTCGGCGTTCAGGAGGGTTCGGGCTGTACTACCATTTCGATTTCAACGGCGGGCCGTGGAGTTACAAGTAGGTGAATACCGTCCAGATCGCCAAGGCCTGGGAGCAATTCCATCTTGCCTACGAACACCACGTCGACCGGATTTGGATCCTGAATGTTGGAGACCTGAAACCGCTGGAGTTCCCTATCAGTTTCTATTTCAACTACGCATGGAATCCCGAGCGCCTGCCCGAGGAGAAACTGGTGGACTATGCCCGGGAATGGGCTGCGCGGCAGTTCGGATCACAGGAGGCAGCGGAGATTGGGAATGTCATTTCGCAGTACAGCAACTTCAATGGCATCCGAAAACCTGAAGTGATGCGGTTCAACCGGTTCAGCCTGACGAATTACCGCGAGTTTGAAACCATTGTCGCACAGTATCACACGTTGCTGAAGAAGGCAACGGCAATCGATCAACGCTTGCCCGCCAACGCCCGGGATGCATACTTCGAACTCGTCCTCCATCCAATAAAAGCCGTTTCGCAATTGTACGACATGTATCATGCATTGGCGTTGAACAAGTATTATGCATCACAGGGAAGGGCTGCAACGAATGCCATGGCGGAGAAGGTCGGGGAAGAGTTTGTCAAAGATTCCCTGTTGACGCATTACTACAACAAAATATTGGAGGGGGGCAAATGGGATCACATGATGGACCAGACCCATATCAGCTACTACTACTGGCGTGGTCCCGAAGTTGATACTCTCCCTCCGACTCTGCGACTTGAAATGAAGAATGACGCTTCAATGGGAGTGTCGATTGAAGGTTCCGAGGCGTGGTGGCCAAAAGAATCAACTGCAGCGATTCTGCCGGAATTCAACGCGTATCACGATACGCCCACTACACCGAAGTGCTTAACCGGGGAGCAAAACCATTTCGCTATTCGGTTCGTGCTTCTGTGCCCTGGATAAGCGTCACACCCGATTCCGGGACAATTGATCAACAAGAACGTCTTTGGGTGCGCGTTGACTGGAACTCGGCGCCAAACGGAAAAGAGAATATTCCCGTCACAATCGCCGGTCCTGAAGACCAGCACGTTGTTGTGCAGGTTCCCGTGGATCATCGTGAATCGAAGGAGTCCCTGAAAGGGAAAGGGTTCGTCGAGAGCAACGGCTGTATCTCTATCCTGGCTGTCGACTATACCCGGGCAATACATCCGGGATTGACATCCTGGCAGATACTCAACAACTATGGTCGCACGTCGACAGGAATAACGCTTTTTCCCCCGACTTTTCCTCATCAACAAGCGACCGACGCCGCACCACACCTTGAGTACTTGGTTTACCTGAGCGATACAGGTAAGGTAGCAGTGCAGGCCTTTCTGTCGCCGACGATTGATTACAGCGGTGGAAAGGGACTTCACTATGCAGTGGCGTTTGATGATGAACAACCCCGGATCGTCAATAGTACCCTGAGACAGCCGGGTGAGAATTGGGTGAATGATAATAATGCACAAGTCATGATGGACAACATCAGGACCGTGCGCTCTCTCCACACCATTCAGAAGGTCGGGGTGCACACCCTGAAATTCTGGAGTCTGGACAAAGGGCTTGTCCTGCAGAAATTGGTCATCGACTGTGGTGGTCTGAAACCAAGTGAATTAGGACCGCCTGAAAGTTACAACGGTTCAAAGTAATGTCTGTCGCTCTTGAAGATGTTTTCAGTCTTGCTGAAGAGAACAACAATTCAGAGCCAACATGAGCACGCACGATCAACGCATCGCACAAATGACCTTCGCCTCGGTCTATCCGATGTATGTCGCAAAAGTGAAGAGGAAAGGGAGGACGGAGAAAGAACTGCAGCTGGTCATCAACTGGTTAACACGCTTCGATAGCAAAAAGCTGCAGGAACTGATGAAGGCTAATGTGACAATCGAAACGTTCTTTCAGCGAGCTTCGCTGAACCCCAATGCGCACCTTATCACCGGAGTAATCTGTGGGTATCGTGTGGAGGACATCAAGGATCCTTTGACACAGCAGGTCAGATACTTGGATAAGCTGGTGGATGAGCTGGCGAAAGGGAGGAAGATGGGGAAGATCCTGCGCGGATCGTAGGGCGTTGGCGTGCTTCGGCGGGCCCGCAACGGGGGTTTGCCTGAGCGTTGTGCGTCACCGCCATCGCAAATATCAAGAAAGGAAACAGTGTTGTGATATCATCCAAGTGGCCGGAATTCGTTCGTGCACTTCCAGAAGCCGACCTGCCGTTCGACGGACTCCGGGGGTGGCTTCTGCAAAGCGACTCGGGCCAGGTACTGTTCATGGAAGCCGATGTCGACGTGATCGTTTCTCAACACTCTCACGGCAATCAATGGGGCGTGGTGATTGACGGGAAGATCGACCTGACGATCGGAGAGGAGACCCGCACGTATACGAGCGGCGAAACGTATGTCGTTCCAAACGGGACCCCGCATAGCGCACGGATTCATTCCGGATTTCGCGCCATTGACTATTTCGTCGATCCTACACGCTATCGGGCACGCTCCCATAAGGGATGACGGGTAATCCACCATAGAAAGGGACATTGCATGGCCATGCTCAGTAGTATCCTGGCGACTCTTTATGAACGGGACCTCAGGAAGCTGATTGAAGAAGTCAACTCGTTCAACGATGAAGAAAACCTTTGGAAAACTCAGGGCTCGATGAAGAACTCCAGCGGCAATCTTGTCCTGCATCTCATCGGGGGGATGAATCATTTCTTCGGGGCCACGCTTGCACGGACCGGCTACGTTCGCAATCGCGACCAGGAATTTGCCAGGAAAGGGGTAAAGAAGGCAGAACTCGTGGCAGAACTTGAACAGCTGATCCCCATGATGACCAAAACGATAGGCGCTCTGAGTCAGGAGCAGTTGGACTCCGACTACCCGCTGCAGTTCGACAATATGCAGACTTCGACAAGCTACGTCGCGGTTCGACTCCTGGCTCATCTCAACTATCATCTCGGGCAGGTCAATTATCTCCGTCGTACGCTGGAATGACTCGCCAACAAGCGCCCGTATGCAAAAGAAGCGTTCATAAGATCCATCCGCACGCATTCGATCATCTGAAGCAGGAACCCTGAGGCCGACCCGATAGGAGGAACAATTTGTGACCACTCGTCGTAAGATCATCGCCTACCTGGCCACAAGCGCCGACGGGTATATCGCGCGACCCGATGGCAATGTCGACTGGCTCGACCGTCCTCGAATAGCCGGCGACTACGGCATCCGTGCCTTCCTCCGATCTATTGACACCATCCTTTGGGGACGAAAAACCTACGACTTCGCCTTGCAGCACGGCGGCCTCGCGATGTTCGGGTCCAAGGTCAAGAACTACGTCTTCTCAACACAGCCGCCTCAGAAACAGCCAACTGATGTTACGTTCGTCACACAACCAGTCGCAAAGTTCATCCAACGTCTTCGCACGCAACGAGGCAAAGATATCTGGATGATGGGTGGCGCGAGCATCATCGGATCGTTTCTCGATGCGGGAGGCATCGACGAGTTGATCCTCCACGTCATACCGATTCTCATCGGGGACGGAATTCCACTGGAAGTACGCCGGTACCGCAATGTTGCTCTCAAACTCAAATCGGTGCGAAAGTACGCTGACGGCGTCGTTCGGCTCCATTACATCGTAAACAGGAAGGTCACCGGTCGTGCTAAGCGCTAAGTGCCTGGATACATCCATGCTGATGCTTGCGGCAAAACAACTTCACGCGACATCCGCTCGCCCCATTGCTCGCCGCCGCAAGGAACGAGTCCGTTGAGAGCGGCGGCCCGTCAGAAAGATGGCGGTTAAACTCGCAACGGCGGCGCTTTCCGGGCCTCCAACCGACAATGGAAAATGTGAACCGTATTCGCGATATTGCATGAAAGCATGAGGAGAAAAGCATATGAGACAAGTTGTTCTCTATCCGGGTGAAGACGGCTTCTGGGTGGCCGAATGCCCCAGTCTTCCGGGCTGCATCAGTCAGGGCAAGTCACGAGAAGACGCGATCTCTAATATTCGTGAGGCTATCAAGGGGTACGTTCGCGTTCTCGAAGATGACAAGTTGAAGGTTCCTGAAGAGCGTTTCGAAGCTTTGCTGGTTGCCGTATGAGCGGCCTTCCCAGAATATCGGGACGGGAATGTGTGAAGGCTCTTGAAAAGGCTGGCTTCATCATCAAGAGACAAGAAGGAAGTCACATCATCCTGCGGAGGAACGAGCCCTTCGCCCAACTGGTAGTTCCTGATCACAAAGAACTTGACCGGCGAACCTTGCGGGCTATCATCCGTCAGGCGGGGATAAGTGTGGAGGAATTCACGAAGTTGCTGTAAGCGCCGCCGCACCGCGTAACAACCCAAAGCACACCGCTCACACATTTGTGGAGGCGTAGGTGACGCAGAGTTTTGCAGGATGTGGTGTTCCCTCGAGCCCTGCCCTCAGTTCATGGAGAATTGTAGGCGGGGCTTGCGTGCTTTGGGTGAACGTTGTGCGCAACTGTTTTGGACGAGGTCGATAGAATGAGAGTCAGCAGCAAACGCCTGCTGCTCGCCTTCGCTTTTTCGCTCCTGCCCAAGCACAAGTGAAGCCAGAGAAAGAATGGTCGGCAATCTACGATGGCCCGGGTCATAATGTTGACCTACCATCAGGTATGGTCTTGGACACACACCGAAACTTCTTGGAAATTCCTATGAAATGGTACCACGTTCTCTCCTGCTTCTTGGCCGGTGCGTTCCTCGCGAACACGGTTCCACACTTTGTTCATGGCGTCTCGGGTGATCCGTTTCCGAGTCCTTTCGCGAATCCTCCGGGCAAAGGCTTGTCGTCGCCCACCGTGAATGTTCTTTGGGGGTTCGGCAATTTCGTCGTCGGGTATCTCTTGCTCCGGCTCGGAAAGATCTCTCACGAACGACCGTGGAGTCTCTTTGTCCTCTTCGTTGGCGTCCTCACGATGAGCATCATGCTGAGTGTCACCTTTGCGGAGAGGATGCACTGATCCATCTGCGGAGGCATCGGCCCTTCGACTACGCTCAGGGTGAACCCCGAGTGTCATCGAGGGGTCGACCCGTCGGACCATTGTCCGGTCCAGACCATCATGATCGTCATCCGTTCTTCCGGGTCATTTGACGCCATGACCGGCGAGTCCGGAAGGTTGGCTCCCCAGCTGCTCGCCGCGTCGCCCGCGACAAAGAACATAAGATGGGGATGCCAATTCCTGCCGCGGTCATTGAGGTACTGTTGCTTTGACATCATGTAACACATCGCTCCAGATTCGAGCCCGGGTATAACTTTGCTGTCGAGGGCCTTTGCGACTGCGCGAGCGATTTCCGATCTCGATTTTCCCTCCAGGACGAGCTTCGTTTTCAACAGGTAGATGGACACAACGCCGTTCCGCGCTGCCGCATTGAAGCATATCGGTGCACGCACGCGCGGGTTCCAGAACTCCGGATCATTCGTGGCGGTGGCCCATGACCGTTCCACGATACAGAGGAAGCCATTGCTGCCCTTGACCGCAGTTGTGTACCCCTCAGGGCCAAGGACCATCACTTCAGCGCCGTCCGAGACGGATTTTGGGGCAGCGCTTCGAGCCAGGGTGATTTCAGAATCCCGGTCGGCAATCAGGTACTGATTGAAAGGAGCCATGCCCGGATAGGCATCGCCCGCTCCCTGTGCTTGCGCCATACGGGGCGCCACTGCCACGACAATTGGAATGGCGAATATCACCGCGAAGTTTTTCGCAATAAGGTCCCGCATACGATTCTCCTTCCTTCACTGTATTGTCCATCAAAATGGATATTGTGCATGAAACCGCTGTCCGCTGTCCGCTATCTGCTGTCTGCTGTTCCATACTTAGTCGAACGTGGATCTTGAAATTAGACATGTCGAGTGGCCCGCACTGTCCCCCCTTATGCCTTGATTTTCCCGAATTCTCGCGGTACACTTTTCCAACCCCGCGGCAGAAAGTGCTCATTTCCTCTCCCGGGCATCCGGCTCGGATGGGCCGCCGTTTAGCTGGCGACCCTCGAGAAATTCAAATAAACAATCGGGAACAAGCCTGCAGCACTCACAATTGTATTGTCGAGTTCGACACTTCCCATACGACTACAGAGTGCAAAATCCACTATACTGAATGCCACTATGGGAGGGAAGCCAAATGAGAACGATCATCGCAATTACACACCTCTCGCTGGATGGCGTCATGCAGTCGCCCGGTGGCCCCGAGGAGGATCCGAGGAACGGGTTCACCCTCGGAGGCTGGGCCATGTCCTTTGGGGACAGGACACTGGCCAAGGTCATTGATGAGACTATTGCCGGTGAGTTCGACATGCTCCTGGGACGCCGGACCTACGAGATTTTTGCCGCCTTCTGGCCGAACCACGGCGACAACCCGATCGGCAAGGCGTTCAACAAGGCGACGAAGTACGTCGCTACGCACAGCCTCGACCGACTCGACTGGAAGAAGTCGGTGCGCATCGGCGGTGATGTCGTGCAAGAAGTCCGCCGGTTGAAAGCATCGGAGGGACCGGCGTTTCATCTCTGGGGCAGCGGTGAATTGCTGCAGACGCTGATCGCCGCCGAACTCGTCGACGAATATCGCATCTGGCTCGCTCCGGTGGTGCTCGGTAAAGGGAGGCGGCTGTTCGAGAACGGCGTTCCGCCGCGCGGCCTCACGCTGGTCGAGTCACGAAGCACCCCCACGGGCGTCCTCATGATCACCTACCGACCAGGGGGGCCGGTGAAGATCGAGCCTCTTCCCCCGGAGACTCCGTCCGAAGCGGAACTGGTCCGGCGCAAGAAACTGGCAGCCGAAGGCTCTGGGATCTAACGAACTCCAATCATATACGTCACATAGGGGGTGTCGATGAGAAAGGTCGTTTTTGCGATCAATGGTACGGCTGACGGCTACTTCAGCCACACGGACGGTATTGTCGACGATGAGTTGCTTGACTACTTTACCGGGCTGCTGCGCAATGCGAGTCTCCTCCTCTACGGCCGGATCACGTATCAACTCATGGTGCCTTATTGGCCCGATATCGCCAGGGACCAATCTGCATCAGAAGCGGACTCAGCGTTCGCTCGCGTGTTCGACTCGCTCGACAAGATCGTATTCTCCACGACATTGAACAGCGTTGAGGGAGAGAACTCGAGACTCTCGCGCGCAAACCTCGCGGAAGAGGTGCTCGCGCTGAAGCAGCAGCCAGGGAAAGACATTTGTGTGGGGAGCTTGAGCCTTGCGTCCCAGCTTTCGGCCCGCGGCTTGATTGACGAGTATCGTTTCGTGGTTCACCCGGTCATCGCCGGAAAAGGACCGCGGCTATTCGAAACCGTGAAGATGCAGGACAGGCTTCGGCTCGACTTCATTGCTTCGCAAACCCTTCACTCCGGCGTCGTTGCCCTTCACTACAAAAAGCATGCGTGAGGAGAGGCGCCACACGAAACCTCGCGTATTCCACCAGTTCTCACTTGACAAATGGCAGGCACACAGAATAGGGGGTAGAGCGAATGGCCACGGAAGGAAACCGACTGGAGGAGCAGCTCAGGCGAGCGCTCGAGGGTGAGGCGTGGCATGGGCCTTCGATCCTCGAGTTGCTGGCCGGCGTTTCGTCGGCGCAAGCGGCAAGCCGTCCCATCGCTGGTGCGCACAGCATCTGGGAACTCGTGCTTCATCTTCGCAGTGACTATGACCTGGTGCTCCGGAGATTGGCAGGCGATGGGCGCCAGCTGACGGCAGCTGAAGACTGGCCTGCTTGCCCGGCATCAACCGAAGAGAACTGGCAGCAGACGGTGCTGGAGCTCAAACGACTGAACAAGAAGTTGCGGCAGGCAGTGCAGGACTTCCCGGTCGAACGGCTGGATGATCCCCTTGTCCCCGGGGTTCCCTACTCCGCGTACATGCAATTCATCGGAGTCACTCAGCACAACTTGTATCATGCCGGCCAGATTGCGCTGCTCAAGCGCGCCCTGGTCGCGCGATGACGGATGCCCGCCAGCCGCTGGGCGCCAACTGCGCGCCAGTCTCTCTGCTGCGGAGTTGACCTAACCATGATTCTTACGCTCAGAGGTGAGACGAAGTGACTGGATGGAGCACAGCAATCTGCGAGACAAACGGAATTGCGATACATTACACGAGAACCGGAGGAGACAAACCCCCTTTAGTTTTGTTGCACGGATTGGCCGCGAATGGAGCTTGCTGGACAGCGCTGGCTCACGCGATCGAGGGAGAATATGACGTAATCATGCCGGATGCCAGAGGGCATGGAAAGTCGAGTGTGCCCGACTACGGGTACCGGTACGAAGACCATGCAAAAGATGTCCTCGATCTTATAACTGCTCTGAGACTTCCTTCTCCGATTCTGATCGGGCACTCCATGGGAGGCATGACGGCCGCCCTGGTGGCAAGTCGCAAACCAAATTTACTCCGCGGCCTGATTGTCGCTGACCCGACGTTCTTGAGCCCGGAACGTCAGCGCGAAATCTTCGAAAGTGATTCAGTCGACCAGCACCGGCAATTGCTCAATCAATCACTGGATGAACTGGTGGCAGAAGCGCGGAGAAGACACCCCGATCGATCATCGCTAACCCTTGACCTGATTGCCCGGGCACGACTTCAAACCAGCATAAGTGCTTTCGATGTTCTCACGCCGCCGAACCCCGACTACAAGCAGTTGGTGAACGCGATTGACGTTCCGGTTCTATTGGTGATTGGTGATGCCGGCGTGGTTTCGCCTGCCATGGCCGCAGAACTGCAACTCGTTAATCCGAGAATCCATGTTGAACGAATCCCGTCAGCGGGCCACGGGGTCCACTATGATCAACCCGAACGCTTTGCCACTGTCGTGAAATCGTTCTTGATCTCAATTCCTGTTTCATAAAAGCTTCACCGACTCCGTTTCGTTGCAATTGCCGTTGAACAGATCTGCAAGAAGGGATATCCCTTGAGACAATTCCTTCGCTTTGGAGTATTGGCCGTTGCCATGCTTCTCATGGCCAATCCAACTCGCGCCCAATGGGTGCAAACCAACGGACCAGGCGGGGGATCCATCACGTGCTTTGCCGTTTCCCCCGAAGAGGCAGGCGGGACGAAAATTGCTGCGGGGTCGTTTGACGATGGTGTCTTTCTTTCCACCAACAATGCTGAAAACTGGAAACACAACAACACGGGGCTCAAGGAGACCCACGTGCTGTCGCTGGCCTTCCTGGGCGAAAATCTCATTGCAGGAACGATGGCTGGATTTTTCTATGAGGGGCCCGTGTATGGCGGTGTCTACGTCTCCTCAAATGGCGGCACAAGCTGGACCCAAACGGGTTTCTCGGACACATCTGTCTCCTCTCTTGCCGTTACCCCCAACGGGGCCGGTGGGGCGAGTCTCTTTGCCGCTACCTCCGGCGGGATTTTTCTTTCCGCCGATAGCGGCAAAAGCTGGACCCGCTCAGGCTATGGAGGCGTCGATGTCTCGTGTTTTGCCTTCATCCCCAACGGAAAGGGGGGGACGAATCTCTTTGCCGCGACCTCCAGGGGGATTCTTCTTTCGAGCGACAACGGCACAGGCTGGACGCAAATCGGTTTGTCGGACACTGTCGTCTATTCTCTCGCCGTAATGGGAGCGCGTCTGTTTGCTGCGACCTCTGGCGGAGTCGTCGTTTTCTCCTCTCCCGACAGCGGCACAAGCTGGAGGCACACAACCTTGACGAACGTTTCACTCCGCGTTCTTGTCATTGCCCCCAACGGGGGAGGACGGACAAACCTCTTTGCCGGGATTGACGACGGCTTCAATGTGTATCTTTCCACCAATGGAGGCACAAGCTGGAGGGCAGTTCGTCCGGCCTCGACGATCGTCACATACCAGACTCTTGCCTTTTCCCCCAACGGGGCAGGGGGCGCAAACCTTTTTGTCGGGACGAATGGCGACGGTGTCTTTCTTACCACCGATAGCGGCGCAAGCTGGACACAAACGGGCGTGCCGACAATCGCAGTAGGTTCATTTGCCGTTTCTCCCAATGGGACCGGAGGCGCGAACCTCTTTGCCGGGGCCTCGAATGGGATCTTTCGCTCTACCAACAACGGCAGAAGCTGGATCAAAACAGGATTCACGGCCGGTGGCGTCGGACCCATTGCCGTCATCCCCGACGGGACTGGAGGCACAGGTCTTTTTGCAGGGAGTGGTGGCTACGGTGCATTCCTGTCGACGGATAACGGCACCACGTGGACCATCTCGAGTCTGCATAACATTGGTGTCTCATCGTTTGCTGTTTCGCCAGACGGAACAGGGGGCACAAATCTCTTCGCCGCGACCTCTAGCGGCGTTTACTTTTCCACCAATACCGGCAAGAACTGGACCGCCCTGAACACAGGCTTGACAAACACGAATGTGTACTCGCTCGCCGCGTATTCCGATGGGACAGGTGAAACGATTCTCCTTGCCGGGACGCGTGGCAACGGTGTGTTCCTTTCCACCAACAGTGGGGCAAGCTGGTCTCAGACCGACATTACGAGCGGCACCATCCAGTCCATTGCCGTTTCTCCCGACGGAACAGGGGGGACGGATTTCTTCGCAGGGAATTGGGGCGGCCCCCTCTATCGTTCCACCAATGGAGGCACACATTGGGAACAAGTCGATGTCGCATTGTTGGACACGTATGTCTGGTCCTTCGCCATTGTTCCGAACGGGACGGAGAGCGCAAGAATTTTTGCAGGGTCCTCCGGCAACGGCGTGTTCCTCTCCACGAATAGCGGCGCAAGCTGGACGGAAGTCAACGGGGGCTTGACAGACCTTGACGTGCGGTCTCTTGCTGTTTCTCCCAACGGTGCAGAGGGCATGGATCTCATTGCCGGGACTTCGGGTGGCGTCTGGCGGCGGCCACTGTCAGAAATGATTACGTCAGCGAATCGATCGTCAACGGATCTTCCGGATCACTTCCGCCTTGATCAAAACTATCCGAACCCGTTCAATCCGACGACGACTATTCAGTACGTCGTTGGAGGAGTCGTCGCCCCGAGCGGAGCGTTTCACAGCGGAGTCGAGGGGCCAACAACAGCGGGACAGTGGACAGTAGACAGTTTTGTGCGCCTTGCTGTCTACGACGTGTTGGGCAGAGAGGTGGCTGTCTTGGCGAGCGATCGCTATCCAGCAGGGAGATACTTGTTTGCGTTCGACGGAAAGACACTGGCAAGCGGGGTATACTTCTATCGTTTGACCGCAGGGGCATTTACCGCGGTTCGCAAGATGCTCTTAGTTCGCTGACGGGAGCACGCTTTTTCTCCCCTTGTCTCAAAGTCCCTGAGTCCTGTCATCTCCGGGCTCAAACTCGTGCCGATAATTCCGACATTGAAGTATTGATGCCATCGGACTTCTTTCGGTTAGTATATCATTCGCCACTCCGAGTAGAGGTGCAGCACATGGATGTGAGGGAAGCTGCAGCTGAATTCTATGACCTTGATCCTCGCACGCCGAGCGATCTGCCGTTTTATATGTCCCGTTTGCCGTCGCCTGAGGTTACAATACTTGAACTCGGATGCGGCACCGGCAGGATACTGGTCCCCTTGGCGTCAGCATGTGCCAGGATTGTCGGGATCGACTCCTCGCCCTCGATGATTCAAATCTGCAGGAAGAAGTTGCGGGACGCAAAGGTCGACAGCCATCGGGCAGACATTCGGGTAGGGGATATCGCCGACTTCACAATGAAAGATTCATTCGACCTGATCATTGCACCGTTTAGGGTGCTTCAGAACCTCTCGAAGATGCGGCAGGTCGTTGGTATGCTCAAATGCGTGCACCGCCACCTGAAAGCCGGAGGAAGGTGCATACTCACAGCCTTCAGACCCTATGCAGAATGGCCCGTGATCGAAAAGAACTGGCAATCTTCTGCAGAGACACTCGAGTGGGAGGTGCCATATCAAGGCAGTATGCTTCGGCGCTATTGCCAAAACTATCGTCTGGACCCAAGCGAACACATCCTCTATCCGCGGCTTGTCTACCGCCTCGAAGGGGGTGGCAAACAGGAGGAAGTGGCGGTCTTATTGATACCCATGAAGTGTTACTATCCGCAAGAGATGCTAGAGTTGATTGAGAAGAATGGATTTCGAATCGTCAACTCATACGGCGGGTACGCTGGCGAAGCCTACGAGCAAGGACCGGAACTGATTGTTGAGTTCGAAAAAGTGCGCAGGTAACTTGTCGGTGTGAGCACCTCGCCGCTCTCAACATTTGCAGAGTCGAAGTTGAACCACCGCATGGCATCGTCAATGGAGTTCACTCCATCCCGTTCGAGACAGCCTGCCCCGGTCAGAGCGGATTCCCAGAGATCGAGATCAGCAAGCAGGCGGGATGGTGTAAACCAGCTAAACGGAATGCTACACTCCCTCGCAACCGTGGGGATGGGATTTCATGAATGGCCCCGAAAGGGCGCTGTCTAAGGGAAAGGGTCCTGCAACACGATGGAGCCGGTCTCCAGCAGGGACTTCAGGTTGGCGATGACCATCGGCCAGGCGGCGGACACCGCGGCAATGAATTTCGAGGGCTCGCGTTCGATGGTGTGAGTGAGGGAGAACTTGACCGCCGATCCACTGTGTTCCAGTTCCATCGTACAACGCGACTCGCCTTCAGCCCTGAGCTCAGGCTTGCTCTGATGCTGCCAGCGGATCACGATCCGCCGTGGCGACTCGGCCTCAACGATCTCGCCGGCGTCGGTGAGGCGGCCATCGGGGTAGATCATCGTCCACGAGGATCCCGCGGTCCACTTGCTTTCGCAGCGAACGCCGAACCAGTACTGCTTCATCAACTCCCCGTCGGTCAGCGCCGACCACAGAGTCCCCGGCGTGGTGCGGATATAGGTCACGTAGACAAAAGTCGATTTCGCCATGGGTTCTCTCAGCCGTTACTTCAGATCGTCGTGCGCCTACCAGCGCGGGTTTTCAGACTTCTTCGGTGATGCCTTACTCCCCACGTGTTCATCGCTTCATCCTTAAGGTCCTCGACCTCATTCTTGTTGGAAGTGAGCTCGACCGTTCGTGATAAAGTCGAACAGCCACTCCTTGATAACCATGTCCCAACCCTGCTCACATTTTGAATAACATTCTCGTTCGGGGACAAGTCCTTCGTGAGTAAAGTGCAGCACGGTTTTGTCACCTCGGGTGGCGATTTCAAAAACCATTCTGGTATTTGTCCATTCATCCTTATCCTGTTCAATCCAATTCAGCGTACTTTCTGTTACAAGCCAAACAACGTTCTTGTCGGGAATGACCTCCACCAATCTCTGCTTTGAATAATGGACGTCTCCATGTCTGATGGTAAACTCGTCATTGGGTTTTGCGCTGCTGCCATGAAAGTCTTTTCCGCCCCACCATTGAGAAACGTCAAGGATGTGTTGGAATACCTCTCTCGGAGATTTGGCAGTCTCAATCGTGGCCGTGTAATTGTTCATTTCCATTTCCTCAAGTGCCCCTTTCATCTTCATCGCCTCCGAACCAGGTCCCGCTCTTTCACAAATGGAGGAGACCTCGTTTGGTCATGTGTGCTTCACCTTTTCCTTTGCCGCCTCTTCCAGTGGAATTTCAGGAAAGACGTCGTGTGTGAATCCATATTTCAAACCGGGCGATTGTTTCGCCAGGACTAACGCCTGATCAAACGTTTGGGCCTCAAAAATGATTACCCCCCCGATATCCCCTTCATAGTCTCCGACCGTATTCGCGGTAACGCTTTTTCCGCCTCTGGTGGGCATTGCTATTTCGGCATGAAGCAACGCAATCCACTCGCCAATATCTTTTAGATTTTGCTCTCTTTCATTCTCAGGGATCTCTCGGCCATCGGTATGACGTGAGATTAGGATGAATTTCATAAGTCACTCCCTTTGTGTTTTGTGGATTGAGTTTCGCTACCGATTGACACGCTCAAACTGGTCAAGGAGCTTATCGAGGAAATAGTTCCAACCTTTCTCATGCGATCTGCCAACCTCCGTATCGGGAAGGCCAGAATGCACGAGCGTCATCAGGGTCTCGTCTCCTTTTTTCACAAAAGTCAGGGTGACCGTCGATTCCTCACCGAGGGTGTTTCTTGACATCCAGGTATGCTGAATGCGATTCGGTCGCTCGATTACCGTAAAACGCCCGTAGTGCGCAGTCCCGCTGATGAGCCAGTACCAGAGCGCATCGACTTTCGGATCGAAGATCAATTTGTCATTCTCATGCCACGGAGTGCCCGGGGTCTCTGGATTCAGCCACGCATCGAACACCTCGGCCGGCGGAGCAGGGATCGTTCGTTCAAACTTGAACTCAAGAGTCTTCGGCGATTCCTTCATGACTTCCTCTCCTTCTTCTTTTTGTCCTTAAAATATCCCTCGAACTGATCGAGGCGTTCGTTCCAGAACCGCTCATACTCATGCACCCAGACCGCTACCTCCCGAAGCGGTTCAGCGCGGAAAGAAATGAACACTTCGCGACCATGTTTTTCCCGTTTGATCAGCCCGGCACGCTCAAGCAATTTGAGATGCTTGGTGACAGCGTTCAGCGCCACATCGAACGGCTCCGCGACATCGGTAAATCGTGCAGGTCCGGATTCCGCCAGCCTCCGGATAATTGCACGCCGGGAGGGATGCGAAATGGCTGTGAGAATGTCGTTTAATTGGTTCATTTTTTAATTACACCCTATGGTGTAACATAAGCATACATTCTTAAGTTCCTTAGTATTGACCAAGACGCGTGGAGCTGCTCTCGATTCCATAACCCATTGTCCGCATTGGCGTTATGACGGTCATCGGTGATGGGCGTTCGCGCAATCCGCCGGGCGAGTTCCTGCGCCCTCAAGAGGGCAAGTCATCGACAACGGTCGTTGGGGCCAACTCATTGGAGGAAGCGACGAAACTGCGTGAGAGCAGACTATCGCGATCGGCTATTTCATTACCCGAAATTCTATGTAATATTGTCAATCAGAGCCTGCCCTTACGCCCCGTGACTCTTTGCTTGAAGTCGGTTGCGGAGGTAGTGCATGTCTGAGAAACGCCCCATATGCTCCTACAATCATCTCACATAGTTTTGGAGGATCAGTGCGATGAAACTCCATGTCCTTCTGATTATCAGCGCTGTCTACCTTGCCTTGGTGGGCATTGGAATGATCGTTGTACCCGATGCGATTGTCTTTGGTGCTCTCGGAGACAATCCGCCTGCAGGAGTTGTGTCAGCACTTCGTGCTGAAGGGGGAACTCTTCTGAGTATCACCGTTCTCAGCTGGATGGCGAGAAATGTCCAGCGATCGAGGGAACGAGATGCCATCGTCGTCTGCAACATCGTTGGATACGGCTTGGTCGTGGCCACAGGCCTCGCGGGTCAGGCGTCAGGAGCACCTGGTCAAGCGATGATTTTCGTTGTGGTCCATGCGCTCTTTACACTTGCATTTGCTATCGTGTACTTCAAAGACAGGGCAGTTGCTGTGACTCAAGCATGAAAGCGGGAGTGCGTTGCCTAAAGGTCAGTTGCAGTTGCCCTTCATATTCACGCGAGGAGCAGAACTCATGAAAGGCTCAAGAAGGCGGACGATGAAGGTTTGTATCGTCGGGGCCTCCGGCAAACTTGGAAAATACATGGTGCATCACGCGCTCGATCGGGGATACGAGGTCGTTGGCGTCTGCCGTGAGAAGAGTGTCCGAAAACTTGACGCATACAAGGACCGCATCACCATATATCCCGGAGCCACGAACGACCGGGAAGTGATGAGAAAAGCCGTCGCCGGCTGCGACGGGGTACTCACGGTGCTGGTTCCCTGGGGTGTCCACCAGTATGCGGCAGGCACAGCCCAGGCCGTGCTCGACTTTACCACGCCGCAGGCTCGCCTTGTATTCTCTTGCGGCTGGCACATCACGTACGACGGCACAGACACTTATTCCTTGACGTTCAAGGCCTATGCAAAGGTTTTCGGATGGGTCGCGCGCATTACTCACTTAGCAGATCTCAACGATCAGATCGAAGCCTGCAGAAGAGTGTTCGCGAGCAATAGACGATGGACCGTCGTGCGGGGAAGCGACCTCGAAGAGGGCGAGAGTCAGGGTTTGCCCGTTTGGAGTCGGCATGTTGGCGACCCCATCCTCAAGAGCAATATCACGCGCCGCATCGATTATGCCCTGTTCATGGTTGAGGCCCTCGAGAATGACGAGCTCATTCACGAGGCCCCGGCGATTGTCGGTTGTCGAACGCCATCGGCGGTTGCGCATGCGGCGGCTGTCAAGCCGTTAGGTCGCGAACAGCTAACGTAGCGTTGAAGGCGTGATCCTCAGAGCATTGTGGTTCTCAATCCAATCTAACATTTGAGATCAGGTCAATGTCTGCCGCGACCTGTCCCGGGTCTTTCCCCGACCTGTCCCGGGTCTGACCCTGACCTGTCCCCGACCTGTCCACCGAACGTCATGCAACCCACGGCAACGACGCTCCTTCGTTCTCCGCGGTTGACGTTCCCGCTCAGGGTCAATGTCGGCGACTCACTAGTGTCAGGATACCTCCCCGATCAGGAGTGGGGGCCAACGGTCGAATATGGAACCCTGGACGGTCAAGCAAATCTATGTCCGGGCGTTACGATTTTTGGCACAGTGGACTCCGAGCTCTACCGGAGTGAGAGGTCCGGACTGAGTGAATACGAAGTTCGCGTGCCGAACGGGAGGTATGATGTCGCCCTCATGATGGCGGAGAACTTGTTGAGCGGACCCGGCCTTCGTCCGATGAAGATTGTGGTGGAGGGGCAGGAGGTGGAGACTGGACTGGATTTGTATTCACAGGTCGGGTTCAGGACCGCCTACGTCAGGCTCGCGACAGTTGACGTCGTCGACGGCAACCTTGACGTTCACTTCCAGGGCCTTGTGAGCGATCCTGTATTGAACGGAATGATGATAACGCCGCTCAGCACGGGTGTGAGAGGGAATTCTTCGTCGGCAGTTCCGTCGCAGGCTTTGAGGATACTCTCGAGCTATCCCAATCCTTTCAATGGAGAGACCAGAATCGCGCTTCTGCTTCCGAAGGCAGGCGAAGTTAAGGTAAAGGTCTTCGATCTTCTGGGGAGGTCCGTATATGAAGAGGAATACGGCGAGCTTCGGCAAGGTGTTTCGGGCCTTCGCTGGGATGCGCGCGATGGTCACGGAGTTCCATTACCGTCGGGAGTGTACTTCTTTGTCGTCGAGGGGAGGATCGGGAGAGCGATGCAACGGTTGGTTTACTTGAAATAGCGTCTGGGAGGAGGGATCGCACGATGCCCAGGTAAGTACAGCTCCAGAGCTCTGGTGCATGTCGCGATGACATCCGCCTTGTTCGAAAGGTCGTCGTCTTGATATTTGATCCTCATCGAGCTAGATTGCGCTCACCTATCTCAAGCGGGGCCGACGATCGTGAAGAAGTTCTGCCTTCCGCACCTACTGCTCCTATTCCTTCAATCAGCGATCCAGGCCCAAATCCTGCCTTCCGGGACGTTCACAACCAGGGACGGTCTTCCATCAAATACCATCGTGAGCATGTTTCAGGATTCCCAGGGTTATCTGTGGATCGGTACGAATAATGGGTTGAGCAGGTACGACGGAGCACAATTCACCAACTACTCGACAGTCCAGGGATTGAGTAACAATTGGATTACCGATATTGCTGAAAGCCCAAAGGAACCTGGGACGCTATGGGTTGGCACCGTTGCCGGAGGAGTCAACAGGATTCGCGATGGATTGGTTACGGTATTTCGACCAGGGAGGGACGATGCCTCAAACAACATTAACAGCATTGCTGTTGACACATCGGGCACAGTGTGGGCTTCTACATATTTCGGACTTTTTATGATCCGCGACGATTCCATTCGCCGTGTCATCAATCCGGAGGTTCTCCGAGGAGATCACCTTGTGGGGCTGAAGGATGGGTCGATATGGATCGCTGTCGACAATCGTCTTTTTACCCATTCGCCGAACGAGACTGCATGGCGTTCATTGCCTCCACTCAAGTCAGCTGATGGAGTCATCACTGATCTCGCGAGATGCAGTGCTGGTGGACTATGGGTTGGGTGGTCAAGCGGTCGGATAACCAGGATGCAGGGGACGAAGACCGTCTTTGAGGTTCGCCAGCCTTCCGCCGGACCACAACGGATTTGTGATGACGGCAACGGCAAGCTTTGGGTCAGAACACGGGACGCGCTCATTGTCATCACAGTTTCCTCACCGGTGACCGCGAAACGCATTCCAATCCCGCAGGACATGTATGTTCCGAATGATGTTGCATTGCCGCTGGTTCTGGACGCCGAGAAGGACGTTTGGGTCGGGACGTGGGCAGCCGGGATGATGATGCTTGCAGATCGGAATCTGTCCTTCACCCCCTTACAATTCGATTCCGCAGGCGCCGCAAACACGATGGCATTGTCTGATCGCAACGGCCATATCTGGGTGACCGCGCGGGGCGGTATCAATGAAGTCTACCGGGACAAGAAGACCGGATGGCATCAACACCTCCATCCTTTCGTCGGAATTCGCGCAGACGACGAGTGTTACGTTAGTCTGATCGATGCGTTTGACCGAATTTGGGTTATCACAAACGGGCTGCGGGAGATCCGGGGGTTCCGTGTCCTGTCGCAACCCGGCCGACAAAGCAGGCTCAGACCCTTCGCCCTTCTCCGACGCGGGAAGCAATTCCCGAAAGGGATATTGCTGACGCTCCTTGCGGACTCGCGGAACCATTTGCTCATCAGTGTCGGTACAGTCGGAGTTGCCGTCGTCAATCTCGATCCCCTTATTCTTGATGGACTCATGACTCAGGCCGATAGCATTCCGGGTTCGGATGTCCGTGTCCTCTTCCAGGATGATAAAGAGCAAATCTGGATGGGTGGATGGAATGATGGGATCTCCGTGTTTTCACCGGGTGCATCGTTCCCGAAGTTTCTCCGGCGGTACACGCTCTCCGATGGACTTCCCGACAACAGCATTAGAGCATTCCATCAGGACGCGTCCGGTGTGATGTGGATCGGCACTCGCCACGGCGGCATCGCCAGTCTGAAAGACGGCCGGTTCAATACCGTTTCCATGCGCGAGGGTCTTCTCAGCAACAGCATCTGGAATATCGAAGAGGATGAGCACGGCCAGCTCTACCTCCTCACCGACGTCGGGATCGAACGCATTGATCGACAGACTTCAACACCGTTGATGCAGAAGTCGGAATTGCTTCTGCCTCAAGGCGGCTCACTGGGTATCGTTCCAGGGAAGTACATCTGGTATGCATCGACTGAAGGACTCACGACATACGATTACACCGTCGCCTCGTCCGGAGGCAGGCCGCCTCCTGTGCACATTCTCTCCCTGGTAATGAATGGCAAGACGATTGCGACGAATCAGAGGATGGAGTTTTCCCACAACCAGAACAACTGCACGATCGAGTACGTCGGGATCAGCTTCAAAGACGAAAAAGCCGTGAGGTATCAATATCGTCTGTTTGGCGTTGATTCGACGTGGACACAGCCCGTTGCTCATCGGGCGGTAACGTTTGCGAATCTCCGTCCGGGGGAGTATTGCTTCGAAGTTCGTGCGATCTCCGGGGATGGCGTTGCAAGCGTCGTCCCGGCGTCGCTTGCAGTTCTTGTACTCCGACCACTTTGCAACGCTGGTGGTTCATAACCTCTTGCGTCATTACTGCCGGCACACTCCTGTATGCAGGATACAGGTATCGGTTAGGGAGGGTCCTTGAACTCGAGCGGTTGCGCACGCGCATTGCGGCTGACCTCCATGACGACGTGGGAACAAATCTCAGCAGCATCATGCTGGCCACGCAGTTGATGGAACGAAAGTACCCTCTCTCTGTCGATGAACGAAGTGAGCTCGGCCGACTCCGTATTACGGCAGGACTCACTCGTGAAATGCTGAAAGATATTGTCTGGTTCCTCAATCCCATGAATGATTCTCCTGAGAATTTCATCTTGAAGTTGAAGGAAATCGCCGGGCGAATACTTCAGAACTTGCCATATCAGTTTCACACATCGGGAGTGGAATACCTGGAGAGCATGAATCTGGAAATGAAGCGCAACATTGTGCTCATGTTCAAAGAGACTCTCACGAATGTCGTTAGGCACGCTGAAGCCAAGTCCGTGGATATCGAAGGAACGTGTTCTGGCGATACTTTTGCGTTGACAATCCGGGACGATGGCCGGGGCTTTGACGCAGGGGCGCAATCACAAGGGAATGGTATCACGAATCTCCGTTCCCGAGCAGGGAATATTGGTGGGAAAATCGAGATTCGTACGGCGCCGGGGGAGGGACCCTCCTTCGGTTGACCGTCAATATAACGCATAAGCGTAATAGCAAAACAAAAGCGGCTTCAGTAGATTTCTGATACCATGAACTCTCCCCGAACAGCATCGGAGCGCCTGCCCGTACCGGTCACTCACAGGCTCAACCTCTGGATCATCGAAGACGATCACCAATTCGGAACGCAGCTTTGCGAACTGATAAATCTCAGCGATGGTTTTGTCTGCACGAATATCTTCCGGGCCTGCGAACCGGCCATTGCCCTGCTGAAGCGGGAGGATCCCCCGGATTTGATCCTCCTGGATATTGGCCTGCCGGGCATGAATGGCATCGAAGGTATCAGGATCATGCGGTCGATTACACCGGAGACGAAAATCGTGATGTTGACGGTCTTCGAAGACACCCCGACAATCATTCAGGCTATCAGCCATGGAGCGGCGGGATATCTCCTCAAGGGAGCTTCCCTGGAAACCCTTGTCGAAACTTTGAAATCCATCCTCGACGGCGGCGCGCCGATGAATGCACAAATTGCGCGAAAGATTCTTGATGTCTTTGCGCAATCGTCAATGCCCAAGGCTGATTACGGTTTGACGCCAAGAGAACGAGAAGTTCTGGGTCATCTTGTTGCAGGATTTCAGAAAAAGCAGATCGCCGACCAAATGTTCATCACGTTCCACACAGTGGACAAGCACCTGCGCAGTATTTACGCAAAACTCCAGGTGCCGTCGCGAAGCATCGCCATCGCGAAGGCCTTGAAAGAAAACCTTTTGTAGCAACCTTTCCCCTCGCAGAATATCCCCGCATATCTTTTCACGCTACTCTCCCAATTCTCACCGTTAATCAAAACTACGCATATGCGTACTGTCAGAGCCGATCCCAAGCTGCTACATTAAATCTGGCTGTACTGTTCTTTAACCACTACGAGAGGTCCACAAATGAGGCGTGCTACATTCCTGTTGGCATCGCTCATGTTGTTCTCCTCCGCGACACTCGCCCGGATTCTTCTCACACTCTCTTACCAGGCAGTCCTCACAGACACCACCGTAGTAGCAAAACCCGCCGGCACGATCATCGGCAAGGCGATGACGGCATTGAAAAACGGATCCGGACTTGTCATCCCAAGCCTCGCTTTCACCTTCTTGTTGAGCCTGGTCGGAATGCCCGCTCTGGCACAAGATATCGTGGTCTATGCTGTTCTCGGCAGGGAGGTGGCAGTGCTGGTGAATGAGTTGAAAGCTCCGGGGACATACGCGGTACGATTCGATGGAACGAGATTGGCGAGTGGGGTCTATGTGTATCGCATACATGCAGGAAACGTCGTGCAATCGAAGAAATTGCTCCCGCTCCGCCAGGGATTCTGATGATTGTCATCGGGAGCGTGGCGAAGTTATCACATCGATTCTGTCATCATAAGAGGAAGGGACAATAGTGCAAGGAGAATTCTCCGGATTGTTCGTCAATGCGACATTATTCACGGTGGCTCTGGGGTCTATGGCATTTGCTCAGGCCCCGCCGGCGGACTTCTTGCTCAAGGCGACTGCCGGTGGACGTGCCCCCTGGTCTCAGTCGACCACGATCACCATTGACGGTCTCGGACACGCCACCGGCACGCGATATGCAACCGGGGGAGTCAGCCCCGTCATTGCCGAGACAACTTTCACGATCAGTGGTGTCAGAGTCCAGCTACTTTGGAAAGCCATCCAGGACAGCAGCTTCTTCGGTCTTACCTCTCCGCCGCCTGACACCACAATCTCTGATGGTGTCTTCGCAAAAATCACTGTCACTGCGAATGGCGCCGCACACCAGGTCCTCGTCAGGAATACCGCCCAATCCGTGGTTCAGTCTCTCATTGACTCAGTGAATGCGGGCACTCCTCCGTCATTCCAGCTGATGTTTGAACCGCCCGTTCAATTGAACAACCTCCCCGGCGATCCGTGTGTTCCACTTCTCGGAGTGTTCCGGTCTGACCCGCGCTCACACACAAAGCCATTCGGGTTTCCACCATTGTTGATGCCCGCACAGTCGAAGGTGTCCTCGACGTCAACGACAGCCTCTGGATTTCACGCACCCTCTCCGCCCTCGACGTTGTCTCTCTCGTCGATCGAATCAGTTGTCATCCCGCACCCAGGCGCGGTGGTTGCGTACGACGTGCCGATCGAGGAGGCGGTGACGACGAAAATTGCAACGCTGAAAAGCAAGGGGCAGTTTTTCGGGGACGCGATTTCTCTTACGGTGGATAACCGGGTTCCGAAACCGTCTGACGCCATCACGATCACATTGTATCTGGAATTCTGGGGCCCCCTTGCATGGCAAGGAAACGTTGACCCGATCGTCAATGACATAGTATCAAAATGGTCAGGTTACACAACCAGTAGTGGCAAGGAAGTGCATGTCGATGTCGTCACGCGGCTGAATCGAACGGCGACTGCTCCCCCGAACACCCCCGGGTATGACGACATATTTCTCCAAGAACCTGGGACCGTGCGAGGCTATGTCAATGCCTTGCCGGGCATGAACACCGGAACCGTAGGCGGAGTGTGGGAGGTTGCCGCGGACCGGGGAGTGTACGCACACGAGGCAGGACATCTTCTTGGCCTCCCAGACAGGTACGATGATTACAATAAGCAAGCCGACGGGAGTTGGGTCAATGCCAATACTGGAACGAAATTTGCCAATGACGATCTCTTCGCGCCATACTATGCATCGAAGAATCCTGGGACCAGCGTCGCCGATGCGAAGGCCTACCTCCAGAAGACCGATTTGGTGGGGGTTGCGAAGGACGGAGCCGAGAACGACCTGATGGGGAACTACATAAAGCCTGTCAGTCAATCCGATATCGACCTGATTACCGCCAACCCGGGCATTCTTGTGAGAGTTCCGGAGGGAGTGGTGCTCGTGAACAAATCGGGAGTTTCTCAGAATATTGTTGTCACGCACGCCGAGGACCTCTTCGTGAAGCCGGGGGAAAAGAGATCGCTGAATGGGATTTATGGTGCGTGCATCGACGCTCACAAGTCCATTCCTGATAGTCTCGGGCTGTTTGACGTTGCCCCTTCCATTGGAGATTGGACGGGCATTCCTGCTGCCGGGGTTCTTGCGAAGTTGATTCATTTCACCGATAGCGTCGGAATGTATTGCCCGCTCAATTTCCCAACGCAGGCTGCCATCTGGCGAATCACTGACAACAGTCTGCTCTTGTTCGACAACGATGCGCAGACGTTGCTTGGACTTGCAGGGATCACGCTCGGCGATCAAGTTCTTGAATTTCCTCGTTTGACCACGCGATCTGTTGATGATTCTACCTGCTCGACGGTCGTTCCCGATGCGCTCCTCGCGGCCGACATCCAGCCACGATTTGTTGAAGGCAGCCAGGGAAATAAAGTCATATTCAATGCAACACTGTCTCAACCGGTGAATGCCGGGTTCTCGACCGAATTCTCGTGGACGGCGAAAAGTCCCGACACTACTGATTTCCCGATTTCCACAAGTGGTACGAGCGGGTCTCTGACACCCATTGCGAGCGGCATGTATGAGGTAGGACTAACTATTACCGCGACAGATTCCGCTTCGGTCAAGAGGACATTCAAGGCACCAGGGAAGGCCTATGTCGTGGTGCCCGACAGTGTCACCGAGACATTTGAGCATGCTCATCTCTCGGACAAGTTCCCATGGCGGACGGAAGGCGATGTGCCGTGGAGCGTATCCAGTACGAATGCGCAAACGGGGAGTTTCTCGGCGCAAGCCGGGGCTGTAGCACCGCACCAGACCTCTGGCCTTGCGATCGATCTCGCTCTCCCCACGGACGGCGCGATCACCTTTTCCATACGGACCGCAACGGTCGAATTCTCGAACCAGTGTCAATTCTTGATTGACAGTGTTTTCGTGAATGAGTTCTCCGGGGTGACCGACTGGAATGTTTTCACGTATCCGCTCAAAGCGGGCATTCACACTTTGGAATGGATAAGCACGGGAAGCACGGCAGGCAAGGTGTGGCTGGATAACGTCTTCTTTCCTCCACACTCGGTGGTCACATCGACGAAGACAACGGGAAACGCTCTTCCTTCGACATTCGTCCTCTATCAAAACTATCCGAATCCGTTCAATCCGGAAACAGGGATCAGGTATCAGGTGTCAGGGGTCAGTAGGGTACGGCTTGTGGTATACGATGTCCTCGGCCGACAAGTGGCTGTGCTGGTGGATGGGATACAAACCTCAGGAGAACACGAAGTGCGATTCGATGGAGGGAATCTCTCCTCCGGCGTGTATTTCTATCGTCTGACTGCAGGATCATTCTCTTCGGTGAGGACGATGCTCCTCATTCGGTGACGGAATCGGTCTTCTTCTCCCCCTCCCCAAGTCTCCCTTTCGGCGGGGGATGTGCGGGGCCGTGGTCAGTGACCAGTGACGTTAGGCTCTTGGTCTACGACATGTTGGGGCGCAAGGTGGCAACCCTTGCCGACGGTAAATTTGCCGCAGGCAAGTACTCCTTTACGTTTGATGGGAGCCGTTTGGCGAGTGGGGTTTACTATTATCGTCTCTCTGCCGGTGCCTTCGTTCAAACACGAGCTATGGTATTGATGAAATGATCGACAAATACCCTTCAGATTGGACCAGAGCCATGAAAGAGATCGTTGGATTAGTGCTTATCGGATGTGTGATGCTTTCGGGATGCACGGGCAATTCGAACCCTGTGGCGAACGGGACGGCCCCGGCAAAACAGACCGCCTGGTTGGGGATCGTGTTTGCTAATCCGATCAAGAACACAATCAATGTCAACGCCGTGAAGACCGCGGGCATTATTGGTGCCATCAACATGGCGGCCACCGCGCCATGGCTTGCGGCATTCGACACCATAGCACCGGAGACGTTTAAGAACACCGTGCAATGGACGCTGGTCACGGGCTCCCTCACCCAGACTCTCACGAAAGCACCAAGCGGGGACACGGCTGCTGCTTGTTTAGTGATATACAACGGAACAGATATGGGGGGGATGACGTACGACAATTATCCCATGTACGCGACCTCCTATCGCAACGATGGAAAGTCCGGGTCGTGGACCCGTTACCTCGGATACCAGTCGTTCACATTCGCGATTGACGCGAATGGCACGAAGACCGGTGATTGGCTGCCTGATGGGGCCGGAACCCGCACGAGTATCGCCGATTCAACGAATGGAAACGGTTCGCTCGTGACCTATATTCCTGGTCCGACAGCTCCTCAAGAGTCATATGTCGCTCATTGGCTCGCCGACGGGTCCGGCACATGGGCATCGTTCGGTTCAAACGGCATACAGACTGGATCGGGAATATGGGGGAAATGAAACAAACATCCGTGGGTTCGCACATACGGTACACCGGTACAATGTGAGAAGCAGGGGAGCGAACGCCGCAAATACCAACATCCCGAACTTTATGGAATGCCGAATGAAATGGGGATCAACTACCATCCGTAAATGAATGCAGTGCGGGTAAGCCGCAGGGAGCTTCGCAACGGGGACAGAAGATCACACAAGGAGATGACACAACGATGAAAGTCTTTAGTGCATTGTCGATAGGATTGGTTCTTTTCGCCGCGGGTTGTAGCAAGAACGATAACCCGAGTGGACCGGGCGATTCGGGGGCTGTAGGGATCACCCGCATTTTTGTGAATCCTGCCAGCGGATCGGACGGCAATACTGGCACAGACACCGCTCCATTGAAAACCATTCGAAAAGCCCTTGCCCTTGCTCAGGCCGGACAGCGTGTTGATCTCCAGGCGGGTACATACGATGCTGCCAGCGGTCAGACGTATCCTGACACGATCCCGAACGGGGTTGCCATTGAAGCGGTCAGCGCAGGTCTGGCGGTTCTTGTGGGCACGAACAATGTCGCGTTTTCCGCCTCCGGCAATGACACCACGTTTTATCTCTCCGTGCGGGGGTTTCGGACGATCATGCAGGCGGCCTCAGGTTTCCACGTGGCCAACGCGATGACCGCGGCCGATGTCGGAACCTTGTTCGATTTGTCGGGCAATGCCCAGGCGCTGATGTCTGGATGCTCCCTCACCAAATCAGGCGTGGCGCAGTTGACGGACATTGCACGCCTGACAGTGAATTCATCCACCGTGGCGGGACAGTCGCAAATGGATTTTGTGACCCTTCAGAAAGCATCTTCGCTTGTGATGAACGGAACGACGATGAGCGATGCAAGTGTGATGGCCATAGACATCACCGATGCCTCCATCGCAACATTGACCGGCTGTACGATCTCGAAAATGGGTGGGACCGCTTCCATCGATATGTCGGGTTCGTCGCATCTTACGATCCGATCCACGACGGTAAGCGGAGCATATGGTTCGGGTGTACTCATGCGGGAACCGGGGACTAAGGTCATTGCCAGATCGTGCAATTTCGAGGGGAATGGCACCGGCTCGGGATATCCGGAGTTCTGGCAAAACAGCGGAAACCTTGACATCGACACATGCTACATCTCCGGCTCAGGTTCGGGCGCGGGCTCGGTTGGAATCTTGCTCCGGGGTGGCTCCCTCTCACTCCGCAACTCGATCGTGCGATACATGGATAGGGAGGGAATCTCAGTTTCAACTGGGACTTCGCTGTATATGAGAAGCACGACAATATCAAACTGCCAGGTAGGGATCTACCTGGGTGGGACAAGTGGCTCGGCGGATCTTGGGACCTCAACAGACGCGGGCGGGAATACCATCAACAACTGTTCGCAATTCGGGATCCGGGTGGGGTTTGATGCCGGTCAAATTGCGTATGCCTATGGCAACACCTGGACGCCGAACGCGCAGGGAGCAAATCAAAACGGACACTATGCCCCCTTCCTTGCCGTCGGCCCGGTGAACGCCACGTCTCCGGCAAATTATTACATCGATTCCAAAGCCAACATACAATTTTGATACTATCAGGAGAAGGAAATCCATTGGAAATGAAAACTGCATGGACATTGGCTCTGGGATTGGTACTTCTTGGCGGGGGTTGCAGCAAAAACGATAGCCCGAGCGGACCAGGCGACCCGGGTACCCCGGTTGTATCAAAGATTTACGTCAATGCATCCAACGGATCTGACGGCAATGCCGGCACCGAGAGCGCTCCGTTAAGGACAATTCGAAAGGCCTTGGGCATTGCTCAAGCCGGACAGCGGGTAGAACTCCAGGCGGGAACATATGACGCCGCCGCAGGACAGGCCTATCCCGACACAATCCCCAACGGTGTCACAGTTGAAGCGGTGAGCGCCGGTCTTGCCGTGCTCGTCAGCACAGGCCAGGTTGCATTTGTCGGTTCTGGCAATGACACGATCCTCTACCTGTCGTTCCGGGGCTTTCAAACGATCTTGCAGTCGACGTCAGGCATCCACGTCGTAAAGTCGCTCATCGCAGTCGATGTCGGATACGCATTTGATCTTTCCAGGAGCGCCGAGGCAGTAGCGACCGATTGCTCCCTGACCAATTCAGGCGCCGCAACACTGACGGATATTGCCCAACTGACGATGAATACGTCAACGATCAGCGGTCCTCCTGCAAACAACTACTACATCTTTGTTCAGAAGGCGGCCTCGCTGCTGATCAACGGGACGAAGATGAGCGATGGGAATGCCACGGCGCTCCTGCTGACAGATGTTTCCGTGACGACGTTGTCTGGATGCACGTTCTCAAAGATGAGCCGGCAAGGGTCGGCGAGCAGCAGTGCCATCGATCTGTCCGTCTCTGCGCAGCTCACGCTCCGATCCACGACAATCAGCGGAGGGTACGGCCCGGCGGTTTTCATGAGAGATGCCGGGACCGGCGTCATGGCCAGGGTCTGCAACTTCACCGGCAATGGGAGCGGAACCGGGTCTTCAGAGTTCCTGCAACAGGGCGGGGTGCTTGATATCGACAGTTGTTCCATCTCAGGTGCTGCAGTGTCCGGGTTCTACGTCTCGAACGCCTCACTCAATATCCGCAATTCGACAGTGCAGGGTATGGGCGGCGCCGGAATTGATGCGATCACCGGATCGCGCCTGTATATGCGCAATACTTCAATCTCATCCTGTCAGTATGGGCTGCTCCTGACCGGCTCGAGCGCCACGGCGGATCTGGGGACCTCCACAAGTGCCGGCGGGAATACGATTGCGAACAACACGCAATTCGGAATTATGATCAGCCATACGGGGGAGTTCTTCGCGTACACGTACGGCAACACCTGGATACCGAACATCCAGGGGGCGAATGCGAACGGACATTATGGACCTTTCCTCGCCACCGGGCCGGTGCATAGCACGGCTCCGGCGAATTACTACATCAACGCGAATTTAGATTTCATCCAATTCTGAATCACTTGGCGAGTTACGGATACTCTTTCAATAACATGATTCTCACAAATGGAACAAATAACGTCGCATCATTGAAAACAAAGATGAACCTCCGGTGTTTTGTTCACAACAATACGGCTTCTCCTATTTTAGATCACGGAACGAACTTCGAATAGGCGGTTTCACACCGAACGGGCCAGAGGATATTTAGTCCGGAGTCGATGCATAACCAGGTCAAGACGGTCCGCCCCCAAGCTGGCTATTCAGTATCCCCCTCTTTGAACTGTTGCGCGCCCTTCGATAGGCCTTGACAACGCGTTTTGTCAAGACTACAATTACATTGTTTTGCGGCCAGACGGTACTCAGCTCGACCTTTTTGCTTATTTTCAACTTGGTATCACAATTGCCGCAGACACCACGAGAGAAGGAGTTTCGCGAAATGCCTACGGTCCAGGTCCGATACATAGTCAACGATGTTGGCGCTGCAATTACGTTTTTACTGCTCCCATCTTGGTTTCCAAGAAGCGATGGACCCATCGCCTTTTTCTTGCCATGCTTTCATGCGGCGAACTACGTCTGGTGCTCAGCAAGCCGGGAGGTGGACCTGGTGGTGGTCAAACCATACTTGATGGAAAGCTGAGGAAATGCAGAACATTGATAAAGGGCTAAGAAGTATTTTGACCCTTTTCTAATGTGTCTTGTCCGAAGCATGTCAACTTCCAACCTCATCGGGGAGAGGCGGGGATGTGGCGACATTCATCAACGAGGATTGTCCCGAATCTGCTCCTGGCGTCAGCCAAGGCTCTCTTGCGGCTCAGGCTTTGAACCAGACCGACCGTAATTTGATTACCAATCTTCTTCTTGCCGCCTGAGTATTGTCCGATGCGAGTCTTCGGTATTCCGAGGAATTCCTGAATGCGTACTACCCACTGATCCAAGATCTGTTTGCGGTGGACGAAAATCAAGGCCGGGAGGTTTCTTCTCGCGATAAATTCAATCACAATGGTGATCGTGCCACCTCCTGACGGTGCCTACTACGGGAACAACTCACTTGACATTGGCTCAACAACAGGGGCTGGTCTGTCAAGAAGTATGCAGCGCTACATCATAACAAGGAATCTGGATTATGAAAGATCGATTGAATCAGTATATGAGTCGGCAAAGGAAGAATACGCCAATCTAGGCGTGAACACAGATGAAGCGATACAGAAGATGGAGAAAATGAAAATTAGCCTCCATTGCAAAGAGAATTCATGACGCGCATATTGTAGCCAGGGATTTTCAGCAATGAAAATAGAATTGGGCTGCAGGCAAGCCCGATTGACCGGGAAGAACCGGCGTGTTGACACTCAGCCTTGCCCCCCTCTCCTTGATGACTGGAACGGTTACGGCACTGCATGCTGTTGTATCGACAGCGACAGGGCGAGGAGACAATGTGCCTGAGCGCTATCCGCCATGCACGACGAGGTGGGAACGCGATCGCTCGGCGTCGAAATCGCATCACATATGCCTTTATCCGGAGAGGGAAATGAAAGCCAAAAGTACCTACACCGTCGAGAAATGGGAAGAATCGAGTTATCGCCAGATGGCACCCGAAAGGAAGATGACAAAAGCCTCCGTCGAATACAGTCTCAAAGGCGAAATCGAAGGAAAGGCATCCGTCGAGTATCTGATGTTCTACAGTCACTCTGACCCAAATGATCAGCATAAATCCTTTGCGTCATACGTCGGACTTATCCATTTCGAAGGAACAGTATTGGGAAAGTCGGGCAGTTTTGTCCTCGAAGACAACGGCCTGTTCGAAGGTGGGGCGGCGAAAGCGGCATTACGGATTGCCAAAAACTCGGGCACGGACCAACTTGAGAGAATTCAAGGGAGTGGAATGTATCTGGCAAATCAAGAGGGATTACGTTTTGAATTGGAATATGATTTTGAATGAATGCATTGGATAAACAGAACGGGATCAAATGCGATTTGGTACAACTACAAATATCTGTGATATAGCATTTGCTCCCGAGGCTTTGATTTCTGAAATTGTCCGGCCGCCCCTTGAGTGGGTTCGTCAACGCAGCCTACCGACGATAATCCTCTGGTCTGCCCTTGATGCAGGAGAGAGTCCGAGAACCCGGCGATTTCTGTCCTCACTGCGGCGAATTGTTCCGGAACACAAGATGGATGTGAGAATATTCGGCAGATGGGCGTGATAAAGAAGAGCTGTATGAATGGTAGTCGTCGAATTGTAGGGGAGAGACGATGAGCAAACTGCGAGTAGCGAGCTTTTCAGTGTCGATCGATGGATTCGGCGCGGGACCGAGCCAGAGCCTCGAGAACCCGCTCGGTGTTGGAGGGATGGAGCTCCATCAATGGGTCTTTGCCACAGAAACGTTTTCGAAGATGCACGGGAGAGGAGCGGGAGCGACGGGCATCGACAACGATTTTGCGACCCAGGGATTCAAGAATATCGGTGCCTGGATTCTGGGCCGGAACATGTTCGGCCCGGTCCGCGGTCCATGGCCGGACAGTACCTGGAAGGGGTGGTGGGGTGACAACCCGCCGTATCACACGCCGGTCTTTGTGTTGACCCACCATGCTCGTGAGCCGATACCCATGGAAGGCGGTACCACGTTTTACTTTGTTACTGGTGGAATCCATGAGGCGTGGGAACTGGCCAGAAAAGCGGCGAACGGACAGGATGTTCGTCTCGGGGGCGGGGTCTCGACGATACGGCAATACTTGCGTGAGCGACTCATCGATGAACTTCATTTTGCCATTTCACCGGTACTTCTTGGATCGGGGGAAGAGGTATTCGCCGACCTCGATCTGCATGCGCTCGGCTATGAGCTCGTGGGACACGTCCCGACTCCAATGACCACACATATCCTCATTCGGAAGCGCTAAACGGTAAACTATGGCAGCTTAGGCAACCACTTTAATCTTTTGAAGAACACCTATTTCGAGCCCGTAAACAAAGGGTGAAAAATATGGCAGCCTAAGCAACCGTCTTTAGGTCCTCCCAGACACACATGCCAGACACACATGCCAGACACAGATGCCAGACACAGATGCCAGACACAGATGCCAGACACACATGCCAGACACACATGCCAGACACACATGCCAGACACACATGCCAGACACACATGCCAGACACACATGCCAGACTCAAATAGTCGACTCAATACCCCCAGCCCTTCCTCGGTTTTGCCCTTTCTGTGTAATTTTTTCTTAATCGTCCGCCACGTTACATCTGCGAAAATCCAAACAGAATCGCCGAACCTTTGTCAAATCCACGATTTCAAGCCCTTCCTTTGCATTTCTCACCTCCCTTCCGTATCTTAATCTTCCTATCGTCGAAATCTGGCCGGTCGGGAACGGAATATGTTCGAGGAGCTCAGCGGGAAGTTAGAGGGTGTGCTGCGGAAGCTGCGCGGCCAGGGGCGGATCACGGAACAGAACGTGGCGGAAACGCTGCGGGAAGTCCGCCGGGTCCTGCTCGACGCCGACGTCAATTACAAGGTCGCACGTCAGTTCATCGACGATGTGCTGAAGCGATCAAGCGGCGTCGATGTGCTGCACAGCATTACGCCGGGACAGCAAATCGTCAAGATCATTTATGACGAGCTTGTTGCGCTTCTCGGTACAAACGAGGCAAAGATCGCCGTTGCGGCTTTGCCGCCGACGGTCATCATGGTCGCAGGGTTGCAGGGGTCGGGGAAAACGACCTTCTGCGCAAAGCTCGCGCTCCATCTCGCCGGACAGAGTCTGAATCCGCTGCTGGTCGCTGCGGACGTTCACCGTCCCGCGGCCATCGATCAGTTGATGTCCCTCGGCCAGCAGATCGGCGTTCCCGTCTATGCGGAACGGGACGTGGATGCGATCACGATCGCGCGACACAGTGTCGAGCATGCACGCAAGAACGCCCGCGACACGGTGATTATCGACACTGCGGGGCGGCTTCACGTCGACGAAGATATGATGCGGGAAGCGGAAGGCGTGCGCGAGGCGGTCACGCCGCACGAGATCCTCTTCGTAGTCGATGCGATGACCGGCCAGGAAGCAGTGACGATCGCGAAGGCCTTTCACGATCGTCTGCAGTTCGACGGCGCGGTCCTCACCAAGATGGACGGCGATGCGCGGGGAGGGGCGGCCCTGTCGCTCCGCGCAACGGTCGGCAAACCGATCAAGTTCGTCGGCGTCGGCGAAAAACTCGATGCGCTTGAGAAGTTCTATCCCGACCGGATGGCATCGCGCATCCTGGGCATGGGTGATATTGTTACGCTCGTCGAAAAAGTGCAGGAACGGTTCGACGAAGCGAAGGCCGTCAAGCTTGAAGAAAAGCTCCGGAAGTCGCAGTTTACGCTTGAGGATTTCCTCGAGCAGCTGCAGGAAGTGAAGAAGATGGGTCCGATGAGCCAGGTCCTCGGCATGCTGCCCGGGATGAACAGGCTCCCGCAGAACGGCGAAGTGGACGAGAAGGCGCTTGTCCGCATTGAAGCGATCATTCAATCGATGACACTCCAGGAACGCCGGTCGCCCAACATTCTGAACGGCAGCCGGCGGAAACGCATCGCGTCGGGCAGCGGAACCTCCGTTCAGGAGGTCAACCGGCTGATGAAGCAGTACGAGCAGATGCAGAAAATGATGAAGACCCTCAGCAGAGGCGGGCGTGCCGCACGGGCACTCCGCGGGATGAGGTTCTCATGACGGCGGTATTCACGGGACACTAGCGACTAAAGGAGAACAGCAGTGGCAGTTCGACTAAGATTGCGGCGCGTCGGCAAAAAGAAAATGCCGATCTACCACATTGTGGCAGCCGACTCTCGCGCGGCGAGAAACGGAAAGTTTCTCGAGATCATCGGGCGATACGAGCCACTTCAGCATCCCGCCCTCGTCACCGCGAAGGAGGAACGGGTGTTCTACTGGCTCAAGAATGGAGCTCTTCCCACGGACACCGTCCGCAGTCTGCTTCAACGAAGCGGCCTCTGGATGAAATGGTCAATGACCAAGAAGGGGAAGGATGCGGCGACGATCGCTACGGAGATGGAAAAATGGCAGATGGCCGAGGGGGAAAAACTCCAGCGTCGCGACGCCCGCAAGGCGCGCCGGGCCATCTCCCGCAAGAAAAAGAAGGCCGCCGCAGGTGAACCTGCGGGTGCTGCTCCGGCCCCGGAAACAGAGGCGGCAGCCCCCGTGGCGTGACGGGAGAATACCGCAGTTTCCTTCGTCCTATGTGCAGGAACATTGCGCTTCTCATCCCTGTTGTGGGATGTACAATAGATGATCTATCGTGGAGGAGGAATGAAGGAATTTGTCGAGTATATCGCGAAACATCTCATCGACCACCCGGAGCAGCTGACCCTGATCCAGGAAGAGAAGGAGAACAGTATCATCGTTCGCATCAAGGTCGATGAGGCGGATGTCGGCAAGATCATCGGCAAAAAGGGTCGAACCGCTCAATCGTTGCGCACGCTTCTTTCCGCTGTCGCGGCAAAGAGCGGAAAACGCGCCATCCTGGAGATCGAAGATTGAAGGTTGAACCCGAAGCCCTCGTGGCTATCGGCAAGATCGTCAAACCGTTTGGCATCGCAGGCCACGTCGTTATCGAGGCCATGACCGATACTCCGTCCCGATTTCGACGGTTGCGCTCTGTGCATATCGGGACCGTCGACACGTCGACGCAAGAGTACGCGATCGAGAAGGCCTCGGTGGAAACCCGCGGCGTCCGCCTGAAGCTCAAAAACATCGATGACCGCACCTCGGCGGAACACCTGGTGGGTTCGCTGCTCTTTGTCGCGGGCCAGGAACGCATTCAGCCGCCCCGGGGCCGGTTCTTTGTGCACGACGTCATCGGGATGAGGGTGGTGGATGAAATGCGCGGGGACGTCGGAATCGTCTGCGATGTGTTGAAGTATCCCGCGCATGATGTGTACGTTGTCGACCATGCGGGGAAAACGTTCATGATCCCCGCGGTCAAAGAAATTGTCCGTCGGTTCGATACGGAGGGCAAAGTGCTCGCCGTGCGACTCGTCGATGGACTGCTGGAGGAACAGGAAGGGGTGGAGGCGTGAGGATCGACGTCATTACCGGTTTCCCGCGGATGGTGCTGGGGCCGCTCGATGAATCCATCCTGAAGCGCGCCCAGGCAAAAGGACTCGCGGAGATCGTGGTCCACGATCTTCGGGAGTATACGACGGACCGCCACCGCACGATCGACGACGCCCCCTACGGCGGCGGCGCAGGGATGGTGCTGAAGCCGGAACCCATTGCGACATGCATCGACAAGCTCCGGAGCGAACGCCGGTATGACGACGTGATTTACCTGAGCGCGGACGGAGAAACGCTGTCGCAACCGATGGCCAACAGACTTTCGCTCCTCGGATCGATGATCCTCCTGTGCGGTCACTACAAGGGGATCGATGAGCGCATCCGCAACGAGTACGTCAGCCGGGAAATCTCGGTCGGCGATTATGTCCTGACCGGCGGCGAGTTGCCGGCACTGGTTCTTATCGACACCGTCGTCCGACTGATCCCCGGTGTGCTGAACGACGGCGAGTCGCTGCTCAATGACTCGTTCCAGGATGAACTTGTCGGGGCACCATGCTACACGCGGCCGGTGGAGTTTCACGGCATGAAAGTGCCCGATGTGCTCTTGAACGGAAATCACGCGGAGATCACGGCGTGGCGGCAGGAAGAACGGCAGCGAAGGACCGATCTGCGCAACAGCGTCAGCAGTGAACGAATGTAATTCCTGTGTATTTTCTATTTGGACTGGAGAAGGCAATGGATAAGCTGAAACTCGTCGAAGCCACGCAATTGAAAACCGGTCTGCCGGATTTCTCTCCCGGCGATACGGTCAATGTTCACGTCCGCGTCATCGAAGGCGACAAGGAACGCATTCAGGTGTTCCAGGGCGTCGTCATCGGCCGGCACGGTGCAGGAATGAGCGCGACGTTCACCGTGCGGAAGATTTCCGACGGTGTCGGTGTGGAACGCATCTTCCCGCTGCACTCCCCGCGCCTCGCCAAGATTGAGAGAGTGAAAGAAGGCACGGTCCGCCGCGCAAAGCTGTACTATATGCGCTCGCTCGCCAGCAAGGAAATACGGCGCAAAACAAGCGCGTAAACTCGGCACCTCCGGATCGTCGGATTCGGCAAAGTGTAGGAAGTAAGACGTAGGATGTAGGAAGAATGCGGTGGCGTTTGTGATGCCATCCCCATTATCCATTATCCCGAGTCCGTGGGTAATGGATAATCGTTTTTGTGCTCCCAGTCTCAAAGCCCCCTTCTCCCCCTCCCCCACTCACCTCTTCCCCTGAACGCTCATTGATTCCCCGCCGCTCTTTCGCTATCATACAGCATGTCTGACACCATTCACATCGGCGCGTGGAAATCGTTCGCGCTCCTTCCGCTCCTTGAGGGTCTCGGCAGAGGCGAGGGCGTTGCCATCGAAGCGAACACGCCTGCGCACGTCGCGTTCCATCTGCGGGACCGGTTGACGAGTGTCGGGTTTCTCTCGCCCATCGATCTCGCAAAAGACAGCTCGAGTCTGGTCGTTGTGCCGGATGTGGGGCTCTGGTCGAACGGCGGGAGCAGCTCGGTCACCGTGCATTTCCGGGCCGGTCTCCATGACATCGAGACGCTCGCCGTGGATCCCGCATTTGCCTCGGAGGCGATTCTCGCGAAGATCATTTTCTCGGAAGAGTTCAGCGCGAACCCGCAGATCGTCCCGGTTTCCGGAGGGGTCGAGCAGATGCTCGCGCATGCGGACGCCGCACTCCTTGTGGGAGACGCAGCCCTTCGGGAAGCGGCTTTTTATCCCGATGCGCTCGATCTCACGGAATCATGGGTACAGATGACGGAGCTTCCCTTCCTCCACGGACTCTGGTGCGCCCGCGAAGAAGACCTGACGCAGGAAATCGTTCACATTCTCCAGGTCGGTCGCAGGGCCGACACGGACGCACTCTCGGGAATCGCCGCGCGCGTCGCCGGCGAAAAGCGTTTCCCCGGGCTCTCCAGCGACATCCTCCGCGAACACCTCGAAGGATTTTCCTACGATCTGCCGGAAGATGCCATCGACGGGATGCGCGAATTCTTCCGCTTCGCGTACTATCACGGCGCGCTGCCGGATATCCCGGAAATCCGCATGTACTCGGGTGATGCGGAACCGGAAGGCGACGACCTGTTCTCAGACCTCCAAAATTGAATCTCTCGACTCCATTCGGTAGATTTCCCAGATGCTGAAGAGCCTTTCCATCCGGAACTATGCCCTCATCAGTGAGATATCCCTTGAGTTGTCGCCGGGCCTCGTCATTATCACCGGTGAAACCGGGGCGGGAAAGTCCATTCTCATCGATGCCCTTGGCCTGATTCTCGGCACCCGGGCAAGTGCGGAAGAAGTGCGGTCCGGTGCGGAGAAGGCAATTGTGGAAGCGGTGTTCGACGTTTCCGGCAATAAACGCGTCAAGGCCTTGTGCAAGGAGAACGACGTCGAGTGTCCGGATGAACTGGTCGTTCGCCGGGAAGTCTCGGCGAAAGGACAGAGCCGCTGCTTTGTCAGCGACTCCCCGGTGCCTCTGACACTTCAGAAACAAATCGGCGAACTCCTCGTCGATCTCCACGGACAGCACGAACATCAGTCGCTCCTGCGAACAGAAATGCACGGCGGGATGCTCGATGACTTCGGCGGGCTCGAAGGAATGGTGGAGGAATTCAGCCGGAGTTTTCTCGCCTATCGCGAGAAGACCCGTGAACTCGAAAACCTCCGGCAGCGTGAGCGTCATCTCCGCGACAAAAAAGAGTTCTTCGATTTCCAGATCCGGGAGATCGACGCGGTGTCGCCACGGCCGGGCGAGGAGGACGCCCTCGAACGGGAGTTGAAAATCCTCGAAAACGCAGAGCGGCTGTTCGGCAGCACGGGCAGCATCTATGAAATTCTCTATGAGGGTGAGAAATCCATCCGCGACCAGCTTGTGCTGGTGCGGAACCAGCTTCTCCATCTCGCGGAGATCGACGATCGGTTCAAGGAGGCGGCGGGGGAATGCGAGTCGGCAGAGGCGGTGATCAACGAACTTGCCCGGTTTATCCAGGGCTACAACGCAAAGGTGGAGTTCAATCCGGAGAGGCTTGAGGAACTCCGCGAGCGACTCGGGCGACTGGCGTTGCTCAAGAAGAAATACGGAGGCACGCTCGCGTCCGTCATCGAGCACCGGGAACAGATCGGAAGAGAGGTCGCCCTCGCGGAGAATTTCGAAGAGGTGATCGCACGGCTTCAGGCGGATTCGGACGCGGTTCAGGCAGCATGCGCCGCCCTGGCCCAGAGGTTGTCCGCAAAACGGCACGATGTCTCCCGCCGGATCGAAAAAGGGATCGTCGACGAACTGAAACACCTCGGCATTCAGAATGGGCAGTTCCAGGTGCAGATCGCGCAGGACGAGCTTGACGACGAGGATGCGTCGACGGCCTTCGTCCGGGTGGGCAGGAAGCGCCTGAAGCTCAACCCGCGGGGATACGACACCGTGGAATTTCTTGTTTCCACAAACCTCGGCGAGGATCCGAAACCTCTCGTGAAGGTTGCCTCGGGGGGGGAGGTGTCGAGGATCATGCTCGCGCTCAAAAGCATCCTGGCAAAGTCCGATCGACTCCCGTTGATGGTCTTCGACGAGATCGACGTCGGAGTAAGCGGCCGGATCGCCCAGGAAGTCGGACGCAGTTTGAAATCCCTCTCTGCCTTCCACCAGGTCATTGCCATCACGCACCTCCCGCAGATTGCAGGTCTTGCCGACGTTCATTTCGTTGTCACGAAGAGCGAACAAAAAGGGAGAACGACGACCTCCGTACAACAGCTCACGCTCGACGGGCAGGTGGAGGAGGTCGCGCGACTGATGAGCGGTGCCGAAGTGACCGAAGCCGGGTTGGCGAGTGCTCGTGAACTGATGGGCCAAACGAACGGCACGGCACGATGAACCCTTCGGGACACCCGAGCCTTCGGGTTCGACGCAAGACGGGACCCGGATCTTCCGCCCGGGCGGCGAATCTCCTGATCCACGCCGACAACCTTGAAGCCCTCTCCGCCCTCCGGGAGCAACGATCGGTCCGGGGCAAGATCCGCCTCATCTATATTGACCCGCCCTTTGCGACACAACAAGACTTCCGGATCGGCACAACGAGGGTGTCAACGATCAGCAAGAGCAAAAGGGATCGTCTCGCCTATCGCGACACGCTGTCCGGGAATGCCTATCTCGATTTCCTTCGCCGCCGGCTGTTGCTGCTCCGGGACATTCTTGCCGACGACGGCTCCCTCTACGTCCACATCGACGACAAGATCGGCCACTATGTCAAAGTCCTGCTCGACGATGTGTTTGGTGCGCGGCATTTTCGGAACGATATCACGCGCATCAAATGCAATCCGAAGAACTTTTCCCGGAAGGGATTCGGCAACATCAAGGACAAGATCCTCTTCTATACCAAGACGCAGAAATTCGTTTGGAATGAACCTTCCGAAGTGATGGACGAACAGCAGATCCTCCGGCTCTTCCCGAAAACGGACGAGCAGGGGCGACGCTATACGACGACCCCGCTGCACGCGCCGGGCGAAACACGCGACGGTGCGACCGGCGGTCTCTGGAAGGGGATGAAACCGCCCGCAGGGAGACATTGGCGTGTGTCTCCTTCCGAACTCAGCCGGCTCGAGAAGCATGCGCTGATCGAGTGGTCGAGCACCGGGAACCCGCGAAAGAAGATCTATGCCGATGCGGTGGCCGCGCGTGGAAAGAAAGTTCAAGACGTCTGGGAACTGAAAGATCCCCCGTATCCCGCATATCCGACGCAGAAAAATCTCGATCTCCTGAAGCGCATTATCGCCGCCTCATCCCGGCCGGGCGATCTGATCCTCGACTGTTTTGCGGGATCGGGAACGACCCTCGTCGCCGCCGAGGCCCTTGGTCGGCATTGGATCGGCATCGACGCGTCGGCGCATGCCGTCAGGGTCGCCCGGAAGCGACTTCAAGAAATGGGGAATGGCGTGACCTTCCTCGAATGCACCTGCGCAAAACGAATCCACCCCTAACTTCGGACACGCTATGTCACTGGTTGTCTACAATACGCTCTCGAGGACGAAGGAGGAATTCGTTCCCCTCGAACCCGGACGCGTAAAGATGTATGTCTGCGGACCGACGGTGTACGGTCATTCGCATCTCGGGCATGCCAAGAGCTACGTCGCGTTCGACGTCATCGTCCGCTACCTCCGCTTTCTCGGATATGCGGTGACGTACGTGCAAAATATCACCGATGTCGGTCACCTCACCGACGATGCCGATGAGGGGGAGGACAAACTGCTGAACCGCTCGAAGATCGAGCGCATTCATCCGATGCAGGTCGCCGAGACGTATACGCGGAGCTATTATGAGGACATGGATGCGATGAACGTCCTCCGGCCCGACATTGCGCCGCGCGCGACGGGGCACATCATCGAGCAACTTGGACTGACCGAAGCGCTCGTGCGGAGCGGCCATGCCTATGCCGTCAACGGCTCGGTCTATTTTGATGTCGCGACGTTTTCGCGCTACGGAAGACTGTCCGGGAGGAAACCGGAAGAGATGGAAGCCGGCGCGCGCGTTGACGTCAACCCCGACAAAAAGCACCCCGGCGATTTCGCGCTCTGGAAGAGGGCGGAGCCGGGCCACATCATGCGCTGGCCGAGTCCGTGGGGCGAAGGCTTCCCCGGCTGGCACATCGAATGCTCGGCGATGTCCATGAAATATCTCGGAGAAAGTTTCGACATCCACGGCGGCGGGCTCGAGAATCAGTTCCCTCACCATGAATGTGAAATCGCCCAGAGCGAGGCGGTCACAGGAAAGCCGTTTGTCAAGTACTGGCTGCATAACAACATGGTGACCGTCGACGGAAGAAAGATGGGGAAGTCACTTGGCAACTTCACGACGCTCAAGGACGCCTTCAAGAAATGGTCTCCCCAGGTGGTGCGCTTCTTTGTTCTGCAAAGCCATTATCGAAGCACTCTGGACTTCAGCGAAGCCGCCGTAGAGGGCGCGGCGAAAGGACTCGAGCGCCTGAACAGCACACGACGGGAAGTCCGCATGCGGCTTCGCGCCGAAGACGGTCTGGGCAGCGCAAACGCGGTGAACCTGGCGGGATACCGCGAGGCGTTTATCAAGGCAATGGACGATGATTTCAATTCCCCGCAGGCCATCGCCGTGCTCTTTGACCTTTCACGAGAAGTGAACAGTCTCCTTGCCTCCGCGGACGCCCCGTCCCGCGAGGCGCTGCAATCGGTTGACACACTGTATGAGGAACTCGCCGGGACCGTGCTCGGGATTACCATGGGGCCCGGCATCGCGGCAGCGGACGAACGGCCGTCGCTCGACGCGCAATTGATGCAAATCCTCATCGGATTGCGAAACGATCTGAGAACGCAGAAGCTTTGGCCCCTGGCGGATCAGATTCGGAACGGTCTCTCGGCAATCGGAGTTTCACTGGAGGACGGAAAGCAAGGGACACAATGGAAGCGCAATTCCTGACCACCGTTGATCGGCCGTTGATCATTGCCGACGCGCTGACCATCACCTGCGATCCGGAGGACCATTGCGGGAGGATGAGCCTCCTGATCCGTGACGGCCGGATCGCCGACATCGCCACCGATGCCGCGATGCTGCGCGACGGGCACAGCGACGCGGAAACGCTGGATGCGCACGAGTTCCTGCTCGTCCCCGGCTTCGTGAATGCGCACTTTCACCCGGAGAGCCTTCTGTTTGAAGATATCGTCCGCTCCGTTCCGTACGCGCTCTGGAAGCTCGACGCGGTCTTCCAAAAACGGCTGGAACGGATCATGGACCCGCCCTTTGTCGAACATCTCAAGACGGTGTACAGCGTCGCCGCAATGCACCACGTGCGAAGTGGCGTCCTGACCGTCGGGCACATTATCCCGCCGTTTACGCTCGATGGACTTCTTCCGTTTCTCGAGCACGAACGCACGCTTCATCTCCGATCGCGGACGGTCCTCAGGACCTGGGAACAAATCGCGCACGGAAGGGAGCTGAAATCGACCGGCAAACCCATCGCCGTGAGCATCGGCGGTGACTCCGAGTATACGGTGTACAGCCTTGACAATCTTGCGCGCGCTGCCCATGACCTCGAGGTCCCAATCAGCGTTTACCTCGGGGAATTGAAGGAGGAAGCGGAGATGTTCCGCCGGAACTTCAAGAAAGGGCTCCTGGCCGTCCTCCACGATGCGCGGCTGCTTTACTCCTCCACCCAGATAGCACACCTCAATCATGGTTCACCGGAGGACCTGGAGATACTGGCGGATCACCAGATCGTTCTTTCGATCTGTCCGTCTTCCGCCGCTCTGAAAAGGACCGGCTATCCACTGCTGCGTCACCTCGCGCAACATCCCGTCCCCTTGTGCCTCGGGACGGACTGGGGGAACGGTGACATTCTGGATGAAATGAAATTCGTGAACGGCCTGCCATTCCTGTTTTCGAATCTTCCCGAGTTCTCTCCGCTGCAAATCCTGAAGATGGCGACCGTGAACGGCGCACAGGCGCTCGGATTCGGAGAGGAGACCGGTTCGATTGAACGCGGAAAACAAGCGGACCTGGTGCTCTTCGCCCTGGAACCGATTCACATGGAATATGTGCGCGACAGTTCATCGGCGGAGGATCTTGCCCGGCTTCTGCTCGCCCGGTTGCACAGCTCGGACATCGTCCGGGTGATGGCAGGGGGAAAACGATCTATCGCGACGGCAGATGCCAGAATCTCGACGAGGCTGCCATTGTCTCTCAATTCCGCGACGTGCTTGCATCACTCCCGGGTGCGGCGAAGAAGAGCGAACGGGAAAGCAACCGTGCAACCATCATTCCGTTCATGACCCCGGTCTCGTCGCCGTCATCGGTGCCCGAGGCGTATGACGAAGGCTTTACGATCATCCCCCGGTCACCCGCGGCATCGCCTGCTGAAGAGAAGGCCGAACACGGTCACGCCTCGACAGAACCTTCTGAACAACCGCCGCCGCAGCCCGAGCGGAAAATTCATAAGCCCGAGCTCCCGAAGCACGTCCGACTTGAGTTCGGAGATGATGACGTTGGGCCGGAATAAATGATCCCTCCCCGGATGAGACATATGGTGGTTCCCGCCGCTCTTTTCCTCCTGTCTGTGAGTCATGCGTCGAGTCAGGGAGGATCGGCCGGCACAGGGGGGCGCATCGAACCGCGCTCCATCGTCGATATGCCGACCGCGGGACTCGTGGCCAAAGGTTCGGTTGCGATCGATGTCGACTTCTATAATGAAGGCGGAATGCTTCTTGGATGTTCGATCGGTGTGTTCGATCGCGTATCGCTCGGGATCGCGTACGGCGGGACCGGAGTCATCGGCTCATCGCCCGCGGTGATGAACCAGGTCCCGGGGTTTAATCTCCGCGTCAGGCCGCTTGAAGAATCGTTTGCCCTCCCCGCGTTGCTCATCGGATTCGATTCCCAGGGAAAAGGGTCCTATGATAAAAGCCGGAGCAGATACCAGATCAAATCCCCGGGTTTCTTCGCGGTCCTCAGTAAGAATTTTCTGATGCTCGGGTATTTCACGCTTCATGGTGGCGCCAACTATTCCCTCGAAAACGCCGATGGCAACGGGGGAGTGAACTTCTTTCTCGGAGCGGAAAAGACCCTCGGTCCGTTCCTTTCCGTTGTCGGCGAGTACAACGCCGGATTGAATGACAGCAACATCAACGCATCGGGAAAGGGACGCGGCTTTTTGAATGCCGCGATCAATTGTTCCCTCGGCGGCGGGCTCACGATCGGTTTCGACTTCAAGGATCTTCTGCAGAATGAACGGAATTCCTCCGGGGTAAGCCGGACCGTGCACCTTGAGTATGTGCGCGAACTTTGATATTGTTCGTTTTGGTACACACTTCGTTGTACAGGAAATGAAACAGTGGGGGCAGTGTGATCTGGAGGATTGCGGTATTCCTCCCGATTTTGCGATCTTTTCCCGGCCGGTTCTTGGCACCGATATTGCCCTTAATTGCAGCGGATCCAAGCTTAGCGGAGGTACATTCATGGATAAGCATTGGTTGATTCCATTCGTCGTTGTGTCCTCGCTGGCACTTGCCGGGTGCTACACGCAATTCGGCACGGTGCAACAGGAGGAATCCAACGACCAAACGTATGACGATCAGAATTACGCCAACCCTGCCGATACGACAGAGAGTGATTATACGGACCAACAATACCAACAGGACCGGGATCAATTCTATTATCCTTCGTACTACAACAGCTCATACTATTCCAATCCCTGGTATCGACCCGGTTTTTCTCTGTGGTACAATTGGGACTCTTATGACCCGTGGTACTACAATCCGTACTACACGCCGGGGTGGTATTATCCATACTCCGGATACGGATACTACGGTTATGGGGCGGGATATTACGGCTACGGAAACGGCTACGGCGGCGGGTATGGTTACGCGGCCGGAGGGTCCGGGTACGGAGCGACACGAACGTTCGGTCATACCCGGATGATCGGGGGGACGCGATCGGGCTCTGTGAACGGATATTCGGGAGGAGCATACACCCCGACCCGCACGGGTGCAACAGCATTGCCGACGGGGAGAAGCAGTGGTTCGGTGCGTACCGTTCCCGCTGCGACGTCGCGTGGGAATGCAGGCGCTGCGGTTAACCGTGCCGGCACAACGCGCACGACAGGACATCAGGGACGAAGCGCAACAACGACGCGACGTTCCGGGACGTCGCGGTATGTTCCGCCTCCACCGTCTCACCCCGCGCCACCGTCAGGCGGCACGCGTTCGGGCGGCGGTGAGCGCTACTCACCACCACCGAGGAGCTACACCCCACCCCCGTCATCATCCGGTGGGGAAGGGAGTCGTGGTGGAGGGTCGTCGCAGGGTGGCGGCAATAGCGGCAGCGGCTCGCGTGGCGGCGGTCATCGTCGCTGACCATGGGGGTGGGTGTGGTATGGAGGTGGTGGGATAATCTCCTGCGCAAACAGCCGGAGTCCAACCGATCGGCGCGGGGGAAGGTACCTTATGTCTTCTTGAAGAGGAACGTATGAAACTTCGCACGGTAAGATTCACGATCGCGACTTTGCTCGTGGCCCTTCCGACCATCGCATCAGCGCAATTTGTGGAAGACGCCCAGAGGCTGGCGATGCCCGGTTTCGGAGTCGGCGCCAGGGCATTGGGCATGGGTGATGCTTACAGTGGTGTGGCAAACGACTATTCCGCGCTGTACTGGAACCCGGCGGGTCTCGCACAGGTGCAACTGGGGGAATTCTCTTTCGGGCTGTCCTATCTGGCTCCTCAGGATGTCAGTACCTTCTTCGGGAATCAACAGACGGGCACTGCCAACGCAACAAATCTGAACACTCTCGGCTTTGTCCTTCCTGTTCCTGTCCGACGGGGGAGCTTTTCCCTCGCCTTCGGCTATACCCGGCAATCGAACTTCACGACGGGGATGAGTTTCTCGGGATACAATCCCAACAGCAGCATCATTCAGTCTGCCGGGTGGGCTCCCGATGGATCTCCGTACCCGCCGGAAATCTCGCTTGCCGAGCAGCTTCAACTCGCGACGATTGACACGGTGACCGGCAATTTCGTTAGTCCGATCAAGGGGAATTTCACACAGTCCGGAACAGTCACCGAGTCCGGAGGACTCAACAACTGGATGTTCGGGGGAGCGATGGATGTCGGGCCGAATCTCTCCGTTGGCGTCACGCTCACCTACGTGAGCGGGTCGTATCGTTACGACCGAACCTACAAGGAAGAGGATACAAAGCTCGCGCACCAGGGATTCCAGTTCAACGGGTCCTTCTACGATCTCCGAGCACTCGACGTTACCGACTTTATCGATGACAACATCTCCGGCTTCAATGCAAAGTTTGGGTTGATGTACCGCGAGCCCGACAAGTACAGAATCGGGTTCACCATCAAGACACCAACGGCGTTCAATATCGACGAATCCTTCGGGACCACGGCAACGAGCGTCTTCTGGACTTCGGTCGCGGGCGCCAATACGTATGGTCCGATCAAAGGGAACAACGGTTCGTCCAAGTATGACGTTACCACTCCGTGGGTCTTCGGCGCGTCGGCATCGGTCATTCTGCACAACTTAGTCCTTTCTGCGGACGCCGAGTATACGGACTGGACCCAGACCCAATTCGCAAATGCGAACCAGGACGTCCTGGATCAGAACCCCGACTTTGCAACGACATTTCAGGGAACGGTGAACCTCCGCGGGGGTGCGGAATATGAGATTCAGCCTCTTGGCGTCAGACTGCGTGGCGGATTCATCTATAATCCGTCAATTTACAAGGGAGACCCCTCGACGTTCAACCAGAAGTATGTGACCGGCGGTCTTGGATTCTCGCTCGGAGAATCCTCCATGATCGACCTGGCCTATGCCTATGGTTGGAGGAATGATTTTCGCGTGAATTACGATGCGACCTCCCCTGTCCAGGAAAAGGTCACTTCGAATCTCGTCCTTGCGACGTTTACACACCGTTTCTGAGTCCTTGAACAAATATTTGCCTTTGGATATATTAAAGTCCGTCTGAAATGCTCAGACGGACTTTTTCTTTCCCCACCCTCCTTTTCAGAGCAATGTGAACAAACGCGCCCGAATTCTCGCCGGAAGCCTGATCGCCCTTCTGATTATCCTCGTCGCCCTGGCTCTGTTTGTCCGTTCTGAAATCCAACGATCGTTTCCACAGACCGTGGGGGACTTCCGGCTGCAGGGTCTGCGAGACTCTGTGGTTGTCGTTCGTGATGCCTTCGGGGTGCCGCACATCGACGCCAGGAACGACCATGACCTCATGATGGCATTCGGATTTGTGCAGGCGCAGGACCGTCTCTGGCAGATGGATCTCGAACGACGCGCGGCGATGGGACGATTGTCGGAGATCTTCGGCCCGGCGACGGTGGCGATCGACCGGATGTTCCGGACCGTCGGGCTGAGCCGTTCCGTCAATGAAGAAGAAAAGGTGCTTACCCCGGAGATGCGAAGCCGCCTGCAATGGTATGCGGACGGCGTCAATGCGTTCATTGCTTCGGCGCAAGGCCGTCTGCCCGTGGAGTTTGACCTGCTCCGGTACAGCCCGGAGCCATGGCAGCCGGAGCATTCGTTGCTTGTCGGTAAGCTCCTGGCCTGGGAATTGAACCTCTCGTGGTGGACAGATCTGACCTACGGCGAGCTCGTCGCGCGGTTGGGGCTCGACAAAGTGCTTGCGATTTATCCCGGGTATGAAAGTGACGTCCCTCCGGAAATCCCGGCCTCGGTGTGGAAGGCGTACGCCGAGGGAGTCCGGCCGTTTTTGAAGACCGCCCAGCAGTATGCAGCAATGTCCGGTACGGCGGACATGCGGGGCGGAAGCAATGCGTGGGCGGTCTCGCCCCGACGCTCTGCCAACGGATCAGCGCTGCTGGCCAATGATACCCATTTACGGCTCGAGCTTCCCTCCCGATGGTATGAGATCGCGCTGAAGTCTCCGTCCGTAACCGTTGCCGGCATGGCAATCCCCGGGGTGCCCGCCGTCATCGCCGGACGTAACGCAAGGATCGCCTGGGGTGTCACGAATGTCATGGCCGATGACGCCGACTTCTACATCGAACGCATTGATTCAACAGACTCGACGCGTTGCTTCTCCGAAGGGCAATGGTACCCGATGACGATCCTCAAAGAAGAAATCGCCGTCCGGGGGGAGGACGCGGTGCCGGTGCAGATCCGCATCACCCGGCACGGCCCGATCGTGACTGATGTCAACGCGGGACTTCAAATGGGGCGCGCTCCGTACGTCGCAAGCATGCGATGGACCGGTGACGAACCGGATAATTCGCTGGCGGCGTTCGTCGCCATGGACAGCGCAACGTCATGGGGCGAATTCACCGATGGCCTGAGGCTCTTTGCCTGCCCGTCTCAGAACTTCGTGTATGCGGACGTTGACGGCAACATCGGCTACTGGTGCGCGGGCAGAATTCCGATTCGTCCCGGGCAGCATTCGATCCTCCCGGTTCCCGGGTGGGACCGCGATTCAGATTGGAAGGGATACATCCCGTTTCGAGAACTTCCGCACGTCTACAACCCGTCCTCCGGGTACATCGCAAGCGCAAACAACAAACTTGTGGACGACAGCTATCCCTACACCATTTCCGATCTCTGGGAGCCACCGGCCCGCATTCAGCGCCTTCGCGAGCTCCTGGGGGCCGACACTGCCAGGTTTACCCCCGACGATTTCGGGCGCATGCAGACGGATGCGACGTCTCTGTGGGCAAAGGAGATTCTTCCCTTCATTCTCCAGACCGAGAAGGACAGTGCCCTGGGCATCCCCGATGAGACACGATTCATGGAGTATTTCACCAACTGGAATTGTGCATTCGGGACGGATGACATTGCGACGACGATTTTCGAAGAGTTCATCATCCGATTGCTCCGCAACACCTTCGTCGACGAAATGGGGAACGATCTCTTCCATGATTGGGTCCTGCTGACGAATGTCCCGATCAGGGTCATCACGGCGTTGTTGCGCGATGATCCTGCAGGATGGTTCGACGACGTCACGACGCCGCAGATCGAAACGCGGGACATCATCCTCCGAAAAAGCCTTTGCGAGGCGGACAGCATTCTTCGCGGGCAATTGGGGACGGACATGAAACGATGGCGGTGGGGGGAAGTGCATACGGTCACCCTGCATCATCCGTTCGGCATGAAGAAACCGCTCGACCGGATCTTCGATGTGGGACCCTACCCTGTGGCGGGTGCGAGCACCGCCCTCATCAGCGGCGAATATGATTTCAACGCACCGTTCGAAGTGACCGTGGGGCCCTCCTTCCGGCAAATCTTCTCTCTTTCCACGGGCGAGACGCGCGCGGTGATTCCCGGCGGAGAATCCGGGCAGGTCTTCCAGGATCATTACGCTGATCAGGTGCCCCTGTGGTTGAACGGCACGACTCGCGTGGAACAATGGGGCAAGCCGCCGGAACACGCCGAAACCCTCCGTTTGCTGCCATGAACCAACAGACTCCGGACATCCCGGCCGCCCTCATCGAACGGCTCGCCGTCGCAACAGCGGTGGTGGCGTTTACGGGTGCGGGCGTCTCCGCGGAAAGCGGCGTCCCGACCTTCCGCGGCCCGGAAGGGATATGGTCCAAGTTCAAGCCCGAAGAGCTCGCAAGCATGGAAGCATTCATGCGGAACCCTGCGCTCGTGTGGGAGTGGTATGCGCACCGGCGGACGATCATCAGTGCGGTGGTGCCGAACCCGGGCCATATCGCACTTGCGAACATGGAGGAGCTGTTCCCCCGGTTCACGGTGGTCACACAAAACATCGACAATCTTCACCGGAGGGCGGGGAGCAAGCGCATCTTCGAGCTGCACGGCAACATTGAACGCAGCTATTGCATGCAATGCGCGAAAGCTTTCCCGGATGTCGTGGCGCCGGAGAAGGGGGGCATTCCCCGCTGTGCGTGCGGCGGAACGATCCGACCGGACGTTGTGTGGTTTGGTGAGATGCTCCCCGAAGACGAATGGGAAGGGTCCGTTGCAGCGTCTTCGAAAGCCGACGTTTTTTTCTCCATCGGGACATCGGCCGTAGTCTATCCGGCCGCGTCGTTGCCGTTACTCGCAAAGCGAAGCGGCGCACTGCTCGTGGAAATCAACCCCGACCCGACGCCGCTCACGGATCAGGCCGATTGGTTTCTCCAAGGACCTTCGGGGGCCATTCTTCCGGAAATCCATCGTCGCATCGTGCAGATCATAAAGAAAGCGTAATCCCATGGCACTCGCCCGTTCCGGCAAAACGAAAATCGTCTGCACGCTTGGTCCCGCATCTTCTAATGTCCCGACCCTGGTCCGTCTCATCGCGGGCGGGATGGATGTAGCAAGGCTGAATTTCTCGCATGGGACGCATGAGGAACACTTAACGGCGTTCCGCAACGTCCGCGCTGCGTCGGCGCAGACGGGTCAGACGATCGCTATTCTCCAGGATCTTCAAGGACCGAAGATCCGGATCGGCGATCTTCAGGCCCCCGTGGTGGAACTCATTGCGGGGAAGGAGACCGTGATCGCCACGGACGGACAGCCCGGCACCGCGGAACGATTATCCACGACGTTTGCCAATCTCCCGTCGGATGTTTCCACCGGGGAAATCATCCTGCTCGATGATGGGAAGATTCGTCTGAAGGTTCTCGCGATTAACGGGCGGGAGGTTCGCTGTGTGATCCTCGTGGGAGGGAAGCTTTCTCCCCACAAGGGGATCAATCTCCCGGGCGTCGCGGTGAGCGCGCCTTCGTATACCGCCAAGGACCTGGACGATCTCGCGTTCGGCCTCTCGAACGACATTGATTATGTCGCGCTGTCCTTCGTCCGCACCGCGGACGATATTCGTCAGCTCAGGCGTGAAATTACCGAACGGCAGAAGAGCGTTCAGACCCTGGTCGGGGTCATTGCGAAGATCGAAAAACCGCAGGCGATCGACGATCTCGACGCCATCATCGCGGAGGCCGATGGCATCATGGTGGCCCGCGGGGATCTCGGCGTGGAGCTTCCGCCGGAGGATGTCCCGATGCTTCAGAAGCGGATCATCAACAAGTGTAATCGCGTCGGGAAGCCGGTCATCGTTGCAACTCAGATGCTCGAATCGATGATTCAAAACCCGACCCCCACCCGGGCGGAGACGAGCGACGTCGCGAACGCGGTTGTGGACGGGTGTGATGCGGTGATGCTGAGCGGGGAAACATCGGTGGGAGCGTATCCCGTCGAAGCGGTGGAGATCATGAATCGCATCATCGTCAAAGTGGAGTCGGAACGGGCGGGGCTGACGGAGACGGTGATCGTTCCGCCCGCCGAACTCGGGGAGAAGCACCATGCGCTGGGGCGGGCGGCGTGCATGCTTGCCGATCATCTGAAGGCCGCCGCAATTGTCACGCTGACGCATTCCGGCGAAACCGCGCGCGTGCTGTCGCGCTACCGGCCTGACCCGCCGATCATCGCCCTGACGCTTGCGCCGGGGACGCTCAGGATGCTGAACCTCTTCTGGGGAGTGCGCGGGTTCGTGATCGAAAGCCTGAGTGCGGATTCCGATGCCGCGTTGCAGCAAATTCAGGAACGCCTGGTCAAGGAAGGAGTTGTCCGTCGGGGGGATTCCGTGGTGTTGCTCGCGGGGCAGCCGTTGTTCGCGAGGGGCTCCACGAACTTCATCAAGGTCGAACGCATCGCCTGACTGGAAGCGGCACGCACCGCCGCTTTACTCGCCGCCCAAATCGAACACCCTGTCGAGCATGGAGATCTTGATCAAGCTGCTCACTTTTTTGTGGACGTTGATCAGTCGCACCCTTCCGCCGTGCTCCTTCATTTTCCGGTCGGCAATGAGGAGAGCGCTCAATCCGCTGCTGTCGCAGAACTCCACATCGTTCAGGTCCACGACGAGCAGACCCAATTTGGGTTTGCACAGGATGAGGAACTCCCCTTTCAGCTCCGAGGCCACGGCGGAATCGAGTCGGCGTTCTTTCAGGATGAGTGTGACAGAGCCGGTCCCTTTGTGGATCTCAAATTGCATACAGACTCCTTGCGTCAGAACATCGACAGGCAGGCCGCCATGCGCTCGTAGGTGCGCTTGCGACTCTGTGTGCCTTGTGTGTGAACCAGGAAGTTGTAGAACAGTTCGGCATGTCGGACACCGAACCCGGCGCGCACGCGCGCGTTACATTTCATACAAATATATCCCGAGGGAAGTAAGAAATCAAGGTTCAGGTCGACGGCAAGGTCGTAGTCAGTCCGTGGGAGGCGTTTAAGAAACGCCGGCCTCGGAAGATAGAGGGGGCTGACTTCGGTCTCCTCGATGCGGATGAATCGTCCCTGGGGGAGGAGATGCATGAGCTCGACGCTGTGGAGCGGCGTCACAACGGTGATGTGCTTGTCGTGAAATCTCTTCCGAAGCACGTCAATGACCGGTGTAATGAGGTGAAGATCGAACTCCGGGAGCGGCATGACCAGGAGTGCATGATGGGCGTTGGAGACCGCTCCGGTGAAGGGGGTGACCGGCGCCTTCTCGGATCGGAACGTCCACCGGGACAATCCCATGCCTGCGGAGCGACGAAGAGATTCAACCATGTCGGGAGGATGAGATGTTCGTGAGAGATTGGTGAAACATCAGCGTGGGCCTTTCTTCTTCTGCGACGCGATCATTGCCAGGAACTGCTGCTCTGAAATCACGGGAATGCCGAGCTCCCTGGCTTTGGCAAGCTTCGAACCGGCATCGGCGCCGGCCAGAAGATAGCGCGTCTGTTTGCTGACGGACCCGGCAACGGTCCCGCCATTGCCTTCGATCATCCGCTTCGCTTCTTCGCGTGAATATGACGGGAGCGTTCCCGTGATCACGAAGCTGAGGCCCGCGAACGGTGAATCGTTGGGCACCGCCTGGCCGGTCAGCGTGAGCCCGGCGCGCTTGAGGCGACCGACAATTTCGCGGTTGTGCCGGTCGGCGAAGAAATGCTCGATGCTTTCGGCGATCTTCGGGCCGATTGTCTGGATCCCCCGCAGTTCGTCGAACGTCGCTTTTGCCAGGCCGTCCATCGAGCGCAGTGAATCCGCGAGGACTCTCGCTGCGCCCGCGCCGACATGGCGTATGCCGAGAGCAAAGATCACGCGGTGAAGCGGTTGCTTCTTGCTCCCCTCGATGCCATCGAGGAGGTTCTGGACGCTCTTCTCTCCCCAGCGCTCCAGCGCGATCAGTTCGTCGCGGCGCCTGTGAAGGTCGTAGACGTCCGCGATGTTCGTGGTCAGCTTCTTCGCAACAAGCAGGTCCACGGCGGCCTCTCCCAGTCCCTCGATATCCATCGCGCCGCGTGAAGCGAAGTGTTGGATCCTGCCGCGGACCTGCGCCGGGCATTCGGAATTTTCGCAAAAGTAATTTGCCTCGTCCTCTTCACGGTAGATCTTTGAGCCGCACTCCGGGCAAACCTTCGGCATCGAAAACGGCTTTGTCCCCGCCGGGCGCTTCTCGGGGATATGGCCGGAGACCTTCGGGATGACATCGCCGCCTTTTTCGACGATCACCGTGTTACCGACCCGCAGATCGAGCTCATGAATGTAATCGGCATTGTGCAGTGTTGCGCGCGAAACGGTTGTCCCCCCGAGAAAAACCGGCTCGAGCTCCGCGACCGGAGTCACGGTGCCCACGCGACCGACCTGCAGCGTGATTCCCCGAAGCACCGTCTCCGCCTTCCGCGCGGAAAACTTGAAGGCGATGGCCCAGCGCGGACTCTTCGCTATTGTCCCGAGTGTTTCCTGGTGGGCAAGCGAATCGACCTTGATCACCACGCCGTCGATATCGTAGGGGAGCGTCGCGCGATTCTCCTCCCAGCGCTTCCAGTATGCGATCACTTCATCAATGCTCTTGCACCGTTTCCCGTGGTCGTTCACGGGGAGTCCCATCGCGCGAAGCACCGCCAGATTTTCAGAATGCGTCGTCAGACGCTCACCGGGGATGAACAGCGCATAGGCGAAAAAATTCATCGGACGCTGTGCCACGATCTTTGGATCTTGAAGCTTCAGCGTTCCGGCTGTCGCATTTCGTGGATTAATCAGGAGTTTTTCGCCCGTCCCCGCCCTCGCCTTGTTGATCGCCGCGAAGTCATCCCTTCGCATAAATGCCTCCCCCCGTATCTCCACCACAGCGTATCGGGAGTTTTTCCCCCTCAGACGCAGGGGGATGGAACGAATGGTCTTGAGATTATTTGTAATCGCGTCGCCCTGGGTTCCGTCTCCACGAGTCGCCCCCTGGGTCAGCACTCCGCCCCTGTACGTGAGGGCGATGGCAACCCCGTCGAATTTCAACTCGGCATAGTAGACGGGCGATGGGATCTCGAGCAGATCCCGTACTCTCCTGTCGAAATCCCGGATCTCTTCTTCGGAGTAGGAATTTGCCAGGCTGAGCATCGGCGGATGATGCTCGACGGTCGGGAACTCCTTTGTCGGAACGCCGCCCACACGCTGCGTGGGTGAGTCGGCAGTCTGGAGTTCCGGAAACTGGTGCTCGAGGTCGACCAACTCCCGCATAAGCCGGTCGTATTCCGCGTCACTGACAACCGGTTCGGCAAGGACGTAATACCGGTAATCATGGTCCAGCAGCTCGGTGCGGAGTCTTATTACGCGCTGCACAACGGCTTTTGTCGGCGATGGCATCGTTCGCGGATCAATGTGTCACGTACTGTCAAAAGCAGGTTGGATGCGGCTGACTCAGCGCCGGGGTTCCATTTCGCGCGGGGCATCCTGGGCGGCGTTGCCTTCAGTCGCTGAATCCGCCGGACCGTCGTCCTTTCGTATTGACGGTTCACTTCCGGGGATCGCGATCCCCTTTCGGTTGATGACGAGCTTTTGGATTACGCGGCCTGGCTTTCCCGCCGGGCCGAGAGCTTTCCCGTTGAGCGACAACTCAATCGCCCCCCCGTTACCGATCGTGAAAAACAGGAATTGAGAACGTCCGCGCCAGGTGACTTTTTCTTTCGGTCCGAACAGATACTCCCGCGGCGCGCCTTCGTCAATCATCATCCGGACCCAGACGCTGTCCGTGGTCCGGGCGGACAAGGTTAGGCTGTCATCGCCTGCCCTCACCGCGCGAAGGCTGTCGCCCGGAACGGCTTGCGGTGCCGTGGGCTCATCGCCAATCCCCGCGCGCTGTTCATTTTCCCGGACCACCTCCCGGAAGGGGGTCTCACTGATCGAAGGTCTCCCTGTGCCAAGGAGATTCCACGCGATCACCGCAGCAATGGCGAGACCGACTAAGGTAACCACGGTTCGTGTGTACTGCCCGTTGCCGACATGGTGTCGGGACCGGTCGGCCACGGATTCGGCCTCGACTCCTGCGCGGAGTGGCGGTATCTCATCTTCTGCCGGGTCCGCCGGTTTTGTCTTTACGCCGCGTTGGGCATCGAACATCTGCATGACGTCCGACGGGTCGAGGCCGACATACGTCGCGTATTCACGCATGAATGCCCGGATATACGCTTCGGGGAGAATGTCGACGCGGCCGTCGTCGATCGCGCGAAGGTGCTCGATGTTGATAAGCGTTGCGTCGGCGATGTCAGCCAGGGTGAGATGGCGTTCTTCCCGCGCCTTGCGAAGGATGCTGAACACATCGGCCATTCAGACCCCCTCGGCGGCGGGTTGATCCGACGTTGCCAGGAGCATGGCACCATCGAGCACTTGGCGCACGGTCATCGCCAGCGTCTCGATTTGAAACGGTTTCTGCATAATGGCATTGACGCGGCTTCCGAAATCCGATGCTTCGACCGTTCCCCGGCCGTACCCCGTCACGATGATAATGCGGGCCGTTGCGTTGATCGCCCGGATCTCCTTGAAGGCTTCCTTCCCTCCCATCACCGGCATATTGACATCCAGGAGGACCAGCGCGAGGGAGGAAGATCGCGTTCGATAAAATTCGACGCCGGCGCGACCGTCGTGCTCGACGTACACCGTATACCCCAATCCGGCAAGCATATCCCGGGCGATCTCGGAGACGCTGTCTTCATCATCGATGATGAGAAGTTCTTCCGTCCCCCGCGGCGTTGTCGGACGTTGCCGTGGTGCCTGCGTCTTGACCGAGAGACGGGGAAAATGCAGGGTGACGGACGTCCCTGTCCCCGGCATGCTCTCGAGCGTGACGAAGCCGCCGTGACTTTGAGCAACGCCGTACACGACCGAGAGCCCGAGCCCGGTCCCCTGATCCTTTGTCGAATAAAACGGTTCGAACACCCGTCCCTGCACCTCCCGCGGGATCCCTCGACCGTTGTCGGAGACCCGTATCGTCACGAAGGGTCCGGCGCGGACGGAGGCTAAATCGTTGGTCCGGGTGGCGTCAGCGAAAAGGGAGTTCGTCTCCACCCGCAAAACGCCCCCGTCCGGCATTGCTTCGCGCGCGTTGGCGAGAAGATTCAGCACGGCCTGCTGGAGCTGTCCTTCATCGCCGCTCGTTGCCAGGAGGTCCGGGGAGAATTGCTTCTCGATCGTGATGCGCTTGTCCGTCCCGCGCTCGAACAGGACCAGGGTATCGGTCACCAAAGCGTTGACATCGATGGTATTGGTCCGGCGTTCGGTCTTCCTGGCAAAGGTCAGCAGCTGGCGGGTCAGTGTTGATCCGCGCCGCGCGGAGGACTCCACGATGTCGATATACTTGGACACGCGCGGGTCATCGCCGAGCTGGCGGCGCATGATATTGGCCGACCCCAGCACTGCAGCAAGGAGGTTGTTGAAATCGTGCGCGATGCCGCCGGCAAGATTTCCGATGCTGTCGAGTTTCTGCGCGTGCAGTATCGCAGCCTCCATCTTCTTCCGTTGTGAGATGTCCCGCGCGACAATCCTGGCGGTCACCGTGTGCCCCTCGCTGTCGAGGACCAGGGAGGAGTTCAGATTCACGTAGAAGTTCCGCCCTTCCGCATTCACCATCAGCTCCTCTTCATCACGAAACGCTTCTCCCCGGCTCAATGTCCGCTCGAACAATTCCTTGGCGGCATCCCTGCGGTCGGCGGCGATGAACTCCTCCACCTTCCGTCCGATAATGTCTCGCTTGTCCGCGCCAAGGAAGCGCGCGCCTGTGGCGTTGCAGTCGAGGATCGTCCTGTCCGAGGCCACGCTGAGATAGATGTCGGGAGCGTTCTCGAAGAGATCGGCGTATTGCCGTCGTGATCGATTCAACTGATCGAACAGCCATGCGTTCGTGAGAGCGACGCTGATCGCATGTCCGAGCGCCTGGACGAGCTCGGTTTGCGAAGGCTGTGCGGGAGCATACTTCGGGCCCGCCACCGCGATGAAACCGGACATCGTATTTTCGACGGTGAACGGTATCGACGTCCAGAACTGGATTCCGAGTGCTTTCAAGTCCGGGGTAATCGCGCCGTCATGGGCGTGCACGCGTTCGCGGCAAACGTGGGGCGAGGCATACCAGGCAGTGAGGATGTCCGCGGGGATGGCCGCGGCGGTGAAGAAATCCGCTTTCGTGCCTGTCGAGAAGGAAAGCACCGCCTTTCCCTCCTCAATCATGTACACCCACCCGAACGGGGTTTCGAAAAACCCCATGACTTTCTTCATCGAATGTTCGAGCACGCTGACGGGGTCGGCGAGACGGCTGAGGGATTCGGCAAGCGAATTGAGGGCGAGAAGATGGCGCTGTTGCGCGTCCATCTGTCGGCCATAGCGGAGGGAAAAGGCGACCGTCACCAGTCCGAACAACCCCACGGTGAGGACGCTGATGAAGTCCATCAGTTGGGGGGCATGGCCTGTCGCGGCTCTGGCGCTGATGATTGTGATCATCGAAACCACAACCGCCGTGGAGGCAACAACCTGTCCCTGCTCCACGGGGCCCAGCGTGCGCACGAACGTTTGAAAGGACTTCATGATGCGCATGACATGTCAATGTACGAAACGGGTGGGTGAGTTACAATGAATCCGGGGAGTCCGACAAAACACGAACGGCCCGAATTCGGGCCGTCGGTGCTGCAGATACACGTTGCTGCTCGTTCGTCATGCCATTGGCGACGTCGATGCGGGCTTCACAGCCTTCTTCGGAAGAACTGCTTCTTTGCATGCCTTGGCAACCCGGAATTTCACGACGGTCTTCGCGGGGATCTGGATCGTTTCACCGGTTTTCGGATTGCGACCGAGGCGCGCCTTGCGGTTGACAAGGACGAGCTTGCCGATGCCCGGGAGTGTGAACGAGTTCTTTGCTTCTTTGTACGCGAGGGTTGCAAGTTCTTCGAACATCGTTGCGACTGCCTTCTTTTTCATGTCGAACTTCTTGGCAAAGTGCGCAATGATAGCCGTCTTTGACATTGCTTTACCCATTGGACCTCCTAGCTGAAAAGTGAACAAGTGGTGACAACCTTGCCGGGATCGGATGAAGGTTTGCTGTGAAGATATCAGAATCCCCCAAAAAAACAAGGCATATCTTCAATTTTCAGTCATCCTCTCAAGAAGATCATGAAGAAATCCTTTCAATTCGTTTGAGAGCGGAGAAGAACGGGTCCCGATTACCCTATTTCTTCGTCGAATTGACGAATTTCTCCATTTTCGAAGACAAGCTCGACGGGACAATGCGGGAGCGATCCAATGAACACCCGACCATACGATTTCGTGGTTATGCGGGAGTCGAGGATCGTAATGATTCCCGTGTCCCCCTTGTTCCGGATCAGTCGGCCCACTCCCTGACGGAATTTCAGGACCGCTTCCGGCAGGGAGTATTCTCCAAACGGACTTCCGCCCCGTTCTTCGATCGCCTCGATGCGCGCTTCGACAAGAGGATGGTTGGGAACAGCGAACGGAAGACGGGTGATGATCACATGCTGCAGCGCTTCTCCAGGGACATCAACACCCATCCAGAAACTGTCGACACCGAAAAGGACGGAGTGAACATCATGTCGGAATTCTTCGAGGAGCCGGTGTCGCTGGTCCCCACGCTGCTGCACCAGCAACCTGAAGTTCCGCTCCTCGAGCGAGGGCCCAAGAAGACCGGCGACGGCCTGGAGCTGGGCAGTGTTTGTGAACAGGACGAGCGCTCTTCCCTGGCTCCGATCGATAGCTTGCAGGATTCTCTCCGGCAGCGCCGAAGCATATTCGGCAACCCGATCCGGCGGAGGGATGTCCGGCGCGACCGCGATCCGCATCTGACGGGGATAATCGAACGGGGAATCGAGGGAGAGAAACGGCACGTGAAGGGCGCCGAGGCGGGATTGAAAGTAGCGCGGGTTTCCCTGCGTCGTAATCGTTGCGCTCGTCAGGATCACCGACGTCTGTCCGCCGAACAGCTTTGGCCCGATGATCGGGCTGACATCCCATGGCGAGGCGCAAAAGGTTATCGTCGGGTCTTTCCCGGTCGTGGATTCGATCCAGTACGCGCACGATTCCATCGACTGGTCGAAGAACTGCGTAATGGCACTGTCGGCTTGATCGAGCTCGGAGGCGAGGCGTTTGAGCTCTTTCGCTGCCGATTCGTCCGACTCCGTGGAGACTTCCTCAATCGCCTTCGTGAGTTGCTGAAGCGTTGGTGACAACGAATTGGTGAGAAGGTGGGGAGCGCGAATGCGGATCTCCCGCGACTTCCCGGGGTTTCCGGCCGCGGCTGCAGCCAGGGCGTCGCGAAAGAAGTCGTCGATCTCCGTGAACGCCCGGCGCGCGCGGTCCGAAAATGTCCGCTTGCGTTTTGCGAAGTACCCTCTGCGTGTGCGGGGATGGTACAGTCGTGAGATCAGGGAGCGAAGCTGGAAGGTGGAGATCCGCAGCCCCAGCGCGGACGATGCGGCATGTTCCAGCGTGTGAGCCTCATCGAAAATGACGAAGTCGTTTTCGAATATCAGTCTGTCTTCCTCTTCGCTCCGAGCCATCAATTGAAAGAACAAGGCATGATTCATGATCACGAGGTTGGCGCTTCGCGCCTGTTCCCGCGATCGTTGATAGAAACAGTTGCTCCGGCAATTCCTGGGATTGCAGATTCCCGCCTCCGATCGGACCATCGCGATCACCGACGGTGAGGGAGAAAAAGGCAGCGCTTCCAGGTCCCCATCCGCGGAGTTGGCAGACCAGGTCAGGATCCGTTCCAGCTCCTCCTGCTCGGGAGTACTGAAGAGCCGTCCGGCGGATTCGAGAGCCGCAGCAAGTCGTGTCGTGCAAAGGTAGTTATACCTCCCCTTCATCACGACCGCGGAGAAGGGGATCGGCAGAAGCTGGCGCGCGAGCGGTATGTCGTTGTTCAGCAGCTGGTCCTGCAGGTTCTTGGTATGCGTCGAGACAACGGCCTTTCGACTATTCCCGGTCGCTTCAAGGATCGCGGGAATCAGGTACGCCATCGTCTTCCCAACCCCCGTCGGGGCCTCGACGATCAGCGACTGCTCGGCCGACAATGCTTCAGCGATCGCTTCAGCCATCGCGGTCTGTTGCGGCCGGAGTTCAAACCCGCCCCACACGTTCGGGGCAGAGGCAAAAATATCCTGGATTGATCGTTCGTGTGCCTGCACAGCCATGACCGCATTCTCCCGTCGCGTTCAAGGTACAAATCACGGACATCCGATTCCATCAAACGCCGTTTTCTTTTTGGCTCATTTTGCCTATTATGGTTCTACCAACCGACATTCCCACGATCGCCATGCGCCTGAGTCTTGTTCTCATCCTGTTTTCTCTTCCCCTCTACGCATTATCCCAGAGTGCGGACGAACCCGATAGCGTCGGAAGGACGCTGGGACGCGACGGCATGAGGCTCATCAATGCCGCAGAGTTCCTCGCACTGCGGCCGCTTCATTGGCAGACACCCGACTGGTTTGCTGCCGGCGGAATTGTCGCGGGGACAGGCCTTGTCAGCGTGGAAGACCGGAACCTGGAAGAACTTGTCGGCCGGAATCAAACGACGACCAACGATCACATCAGCAACACCGTCGTCATCTATGGCGACGGCCGGTACATGTTTCCTCTTGGTGCGGGCCTTTATCTGGCGGGACTGTTCACGGGGGACCGATGGCTCCGGGAAACCGCACTCCTGGCGACAGGAGCGATGTTCTTCAGCGGGGTATTTTCGACCGCGGTGAAGATCGGCATCGGCAGGGCGCGCCCGTATACCGGACTGGGCAATCACTGGTTTCTCCCGTTCCGATTCTTTAATGATGACGTTCACTCATTCCCGTCCGGCCACACGGTCCTCGCGTTTTCAATGAGCACGGTGCTTTCGAGGAGGATCGGCAATCTCTGGGCTTCGATAGCGCTCTACGCACTTGCCGCCTCTACCGCGACCTCCCGGATCTACACGTCGGAGCACTGGCTCTCCGATGTAGTCTTCGGTGCCGCTTCAGCCACCGCGTTGTCCAACACGCTCGTCAGCTGGTTCGAGGGTGACGAGGGAAAAGAACACAGCTCGCTGAGGATTCTTCCCTACAACGGCGGCGTCTCACTTGTCCTGGTGTTTTGAATCTCTGCCCTATGTTCGTGTCACTAAACCAAGGAGCCATCATGCGAAAGCCTTTCCTACTCGTCTCAACCTTTGTGTTCCTGAGCGCGATCATCAGCGGGAGCGCTCTCGCCCAGGATTCGACAGCCGCAAAGAAGGTCCTCGGCGAGTGGCTGACGGCGGGAGGCACTTCGAAAATTGAAGTCTATAAGGAGGGGGAGGAGTTTTGCGGACGGATTTCATGGCTCAAAGAGCCGGACAAAGACGGAAAACCCAAAGGTCGACGAAAAGAATCCCGAGGAAAAACTCCGTTCACGACCCCTCCTCGGGCTCGTTATCCTCCGCGGGTTCATGTTTGACGGGGAAGATGAATTTACGGGAGGAAAGATCTATGACCCGAAAAGCGGCAACGATTACAGCGCCAAGATGACGCTCGTTGATGACCACACGCTCGATCTGCGCGGGTATGTTCTGATGCCGTTGTTCGGGCGGACCGAAACATGGACGCGCTAAATTTCCCGGATCTGGAATCAGGAGTAACCACAATGTAAGCGGAAGTTCTTCAGATTCAAGTCTTTTCGGGGGTCGATTGCACGCGGAGCGTCAGGCAATCGGCCCCTTTTTTGCATGGAACCATTGCGCGGGCACACCTGTTCATTGAGCAGGTGTATCAGTCATCCCCCCCTCCTGCACCGTCTCCACACTCTGTCGTAAATCTATCCGTCCCAACGATCTTCGTGGGCTGCCAAACCTTGCCATCGAGCATTATCTCCGCTCACGTACGTTCGGCCGAACGGCGCGGATCGCACGTGATCGGAGCACATTCATCAAGAACCAACCGGGAGGCAATATGAATCTTGCGGTCAGGTCGACAATGCACTTGGGCATTGCCGGATGCGTGCTGTTGGTGGGTGGGTTGATCCCCGCGAAGATCACCGCGCAGGTCACCACTGCCGAAATCATCGGAACGGTGGCCGATCAAAAGGGTTCGCCGGCAGAGGATGTCGAGGTCGTCGCGCGCAACGAGGAGACGGGAAACTATCAAATCACGTACTCGGCGGCAAACGGGGAGTACCGGCTGCATCTCCTGACGCCCGGGTTGTATCAGGTCATGGCACGGCAGCTGAATTTCGACACGATGGTCAGAAAGAACATCCAGCTTCTGATCGGGCAGACGACGGTCGTGAACTTCGCCCTGACGCCGAAGGGACTCGAGGAAAAGGAGGTCGTTGTCGAGGCGGAGGCTCCGCTGATTGACACGAAGAAATCCGACCTCTCGGTGGTTGTTCAACCCGAACAGATCCAGAACCTGCCGCTGAACAGCAGGAATTTCCTGGAGCTGGCGGAAGTCGCCCCCGGCGCGAAGGTTTCGACGGGGGGACGAGGCCCGGTCACGACCGGCGCCTTGAACTCACGGTTCATCTCTGCGTACATCGATGGCGGCGATTTCAAGAACGATGACCTTGGCGGCGTTGTCGGGACCTCCTTCGGATTTACGACGAACATAATTCCGGAGGATGCGATCCAGGAATTCCAGGTGATCACAAGCATGTACAAGGCGGAATACGCGACGGCGTCGAACGGGATCATCAACGCGATCACGAAAAGCGGGACAAACGACTTCCACGGGAGCGCGTTCGGACTGTTCAGGGCCTCGTCGCTGAATTCGCGGGGCCCGTTCGAAACGAGGACGATTCCCGGGACCTCGGATTCCAAACCCGATTATAACCGCCAGCAGTACGGACTGTCGCTGGGTGGGCCCATCATCAAGGATCAGGCGCATTTCTTCTTTGCGCTCGAACGAAACGCGATCAACAACTTCAACACGGTGTTCACCTCGGGCCGGCAGACGGCGCTGGATGGCACCTTCAAGAGCCCGACGGTGGAGAATACGTTCCTCGGGAAGATCGACAACCAATTCAGCAATTCGAATTCGATGGACGTGCGGTTGATCGACGTGTCGACCGACAACACGCCGGGGAACTTCGGCGGCACGATTGCGTACAGCAACGGATTCGACCTGAATTTCCGGTTGCTCTCATTGCTGGCGAACGATCGATGGATTCTGGGCGTCAATACCGTGAATGAACTGAAGTTGCATTACGAACGGTATCGGAAGATCGCCAATCCCAACAGTTCCAGTCCGGAGTTCATCTATCAGTCGTCGGGGATCGTGACCGGTTGGAGTGACGTTCAGCCGCAGACCGAAGAGCAGGACAAATACGAATTGCGGGACGATCTCGAGTACAACGTCTCCAACTGGTACGGCTCGCACATCGTGAAGGGCGGGGCCACTGTGACCCGTGAACGGTTCGCCTCGGCGGCAGCGTTCAGCAGCGGCGGCGTCTTCACGTTCAGAACGGATACGAGCGCGCTGCCGTATCAGGGGAGCCTCGGACTGGGGAATCCCGAAACGCAGGCATGGAACACGGCGTTCGGCATCTACTTGCAGGATGACTGGACGCCCGTCGCGAATCTCACGCTGAATCTGGGGCTCCGCTGGGGATTCGAGACGAACATGATCAACAACAGCTATGTGAATCCTTTCTCCGGCGACACCGCGCTGACGAACCATGTGTCCACGGACTACCTCGGAAATGGCAGCAGGAAGGTCGACTACGGTCAGATCGCGCCGCGGATCGGGTTCGCGTGGGACGTGAACAACGACCGGATCAATGTGGTGCACGGCGGGTTCGGCGTGTTCTACGACAGGATGATCTGGAACTTTCCTTCGAATGAACTGCAGAACGGCGTTTACAACATCTACAATGTGGCCTTCTCTTCCGCGGCGCCGGCGACCACCGATCGCAACGTTCTCAAAAGCTATGTGCAAAACGGAATCGGAGGGGCCGGGGCGCCGGGTCTGGTGCTCTTCCCCTCGTCGCTGCCGACGGCGCACACTCTCCAGTGGACACTGGGGGTGAGTCGACAACTCTCGTCGGATCTCGCGTTGTCGGTTGACTATATCAACATCCGGGGGCTCAACGAGTATACCACGTACAACGCCAACTACCGGAACTTCTCGATCTCCGGCGGACCGAGGGCGCTCACCCAAAAGTATGGCGCGATCAACCTTGTGACTGCGGACGGAAAATCGTGGTACGACGGGGTGGACGTCAGCATATCACGTCCCTACCAGGGTGACTGGCAGATGCAGCTTTCGTACACGCTTTCGTGGGGATTCGACACGTTCGACGACCCGTTTGCCGGGTACGTGTTTCCGACGAGCATTTTGCGCTCCCCGAGCGCGCAGGATGAGAGACATCATCTCGTCCTCAGCGGGGTCGTGAATCTTCCGCTCGATTTCCAGCTCAGCGGCATCGCCGCGATCGCCTCGCCGCGGCCGATCGGTGTCATCGTCGGAACCGATGTCAATCAGGACGGGGTAACGGGGGACGACTATCCGCTGTCAGGAAGAAATTCCAGCCGCCCGGATCCCGGCAAGATCAGGAACTGGTACAAGGATATCGATCTTCGCATTACGAAGAATTTCGAACTTCCGGGGAAAGTCCGGCTGGCCGCGATCGCCGAAGCATTTAACCTGTTCAACTGGACGAACTATCTGACCTACGTCCCGCAACTGACGTCGAAGGCGTATGGAACACCCAACAGCGCAACCAATCCGCGGCAGGTGCAGCTCGGCGTGAGGGCGCTGTTCTGAACTCATCTCCCCGGCCCGGGGGTGAGTTCGAAAACTATCTCACCGGCATCGGGACCGAGTACAGGCTTGCATCCCCGTGGGTGTTGACTGCCTGGATGCCGAAGAGAAAATCGTCTTTGCTCTCTTTCAACGCGGCTGTCGTATCGGCCGTGAAGAGGGAGTGTTGCCAACGGGACGCGTCGGTTTCACGCCAGCGGACAAAATAGCCGGCGACATCGTTCGTTCGATCCGCGTTCCAGCGCAATGTCGTTCCGTAGCCGAGCCCGCTGACGACCATGCCGGCGTCAGCGGGTCGCGGCGGTGCCAACGCAATCGACGCGGCAACAGCAGCATTGACGCGTGCGATGGTTGCGCAGTATCGGGGATTGATGAACTTCAGAAGATCGCCGTACGCGACTCCTCCCTCGGTCCGCACGTCCTGGTGTTGATGATGAAAGTCCTCCCTGGATTCGCTGAAACGGACGGCAGCGAAGCCGTGTTGGTGGAACGACATATGGTCTCCGCCTCGGAGGAACCGGTCTGCGCGATAGATCAGTCGCACCGTGAAATGCGGCACATAGCGCTCGCCGACTTCCTTGCAGTAGCGTGCCAGCGAACGGGACGGCCCGTCGTTTTCGAGGCCGAGCATGTTCACGCGACGCAAGACATTGCCGGTATCAAGCGGACTGAGCGCCTGCGAGAACACCCTGACCGTGGTGCTGTCGACCTGCCCGTCGCCGCCGCGAATCGCGCCGACTATGTCGTTGTTCAGGACAGCCTCAATCGGCATGCCTTGCTTTGCCGCCGCGTCGGCGTAGTGCTGCGATCCGTAGAGTCCCTGTTCTTCTCCGGCGAAGCAGATGAAGACCACCGTTGCCTTGACGTCCGCGTTGCTGAGGACGCGGGCAAGCTCCAGGACCAGCGCCGCCCCGCTGCCGTCGTCGTCCGCCCCTGGAGCGTTGCTGACGGAATCCATCACATCGGTGACGCGTGAGTCGTAGTGGCCGCTGATAATGACGGTTTGACGGGCCGCCGGCATGCTCTCATCGCTCGGTCGAAGCGTGGCGACGACGTTGGCGATCGTTGTCGGGCGATTGATGCGGGGCGAGATCGGCTGCGTGAACTCGTCGTATGCCACCGTCATTCTTCCATGGGAGTCTGCGGCATACCGTTCGAATTCCGATCGGATCCATCGGCGTGCTGCACCGATGCCATGGTTCGGATCGGACGCGTCGGAGAGGGTTTGCCGCGTCCCGAAGCTCACAAGCTTTTCAATCGTCGCCCTGATGTGGTCCGGCGACACAGCGCGGACGATCTGTTCGATCCGCGGGTCTTTGGTGGGAGTCTCTGGCTGGGCGACGAGTGTCGCGGTTGACAGCAGCAGCAACAGAACCAGCGGAATCTTCGGTGTCATGACACCTCCGGGGTCCAAGTGGAAGCCTTGCCATTTGCGGCGGAATGCTCAGTTCGGAGCAGTCAAGCAATGCATCCGTCGGGCTGAGCATTACTAAAACTCCGCTGAGGGTCCTTCCGTTCCAACCCGGGAGATGAACTCCTTCCGTCTCGCACCATCGATTCAACCGCGCGGGATCAAGCGCTTTTGATGCCAGCGTGAAATCGCGTCCAAAAATCCCGGCGCAAAATCTTTGGAGAGCGAGCCGTATTCGGAGGGAGCGCCGGTGTGCGCGCTCTGAAAGAGATGATTCGCCGTGGGGATGAGGGTGAAGGTGGCGTCTTTGTTTTTTGCCAGCGCCTTCCGGACGGGAGGTTCGTTGATGGCGGGAAATACCTGGTTGTCCAATTCCCCGAAAAGCGCAAGCACCGGGCATTGAAGTTTCTGAAGATACGTCACAGGATCGATGTCGATGAACCGTCGAAACCACCGCGATCGTGTCGCAGCAAGGTTGCGTTCAACTGAAGAAGAGACGTACGCGGCACTGTCGGCGAACGCTGCACGCTGCGTCGGAGTCATTTCCGCATACGACCGTGCTGCGGCCGCAGAGAGTCTGTCCTGGACCTCCGTCATTGCACCGCCCGTGTGTATCGCCTCATACACCTTGTGCTGAAGCGCAAGAGTCTGGCGGATGTTCTCCTCAGGCTGTCCGGCCTTTTTCGAAAGTTCGACAATCTGATTGTTGATCAGCGAATCCCCCCTCAGCCCCGGACCGGCGAGGAGAACGACGGCCGCGATCTCGCCCGGGTTGCGTGATGCGGCGATCGCAGCGGCAATGGCCCCCTCACTGTGTCCAACGATTCCGATATGGGCGTCGTCAATTCGCCGGTCTGCCGCGAGAAAGGAAACACCTGCAAGCGCGTCTCCTGCGTAGTCGTCGGTCGTGCAATCCGACTGATTGCCGGACGAGCCCCCGACGCCGCGATCATCGAAACGAAGCACGGCGATTCCGTCGCGCGTCAATCGATCGGCGATAATTTTGAAGATCTTGAAACCGATAATGTCCTCATCGCGATTCTCGGGTCCGCTCCCGGTGAGCAGGACCACGGCGGGGTGGCGGCCCGCTGACGGGGGGATGGTCAGCGTCCCGGCCAGCGTGATGTCGCCGTCCCGGAACGTAACATCTTCCTGCACGTACGGAGGCGGAGGCTCCGGCGCTTTTCGCGCGGCAGCGACGGGTGCAGGGAGAAGGGCAAACGTACCCATGGCGCCGCCCTGGGAGAACATTCCGGTCAGGGAGTCCGATTCGATCGTTCCGTCGAATTTCGCCACAGCCATACCCGTCGGTAATTCAAAATGGATGACGGCTCCTGCCGCCGTCACGTTTTGAAGCGCCAGATCGTGTGCTCCTTGTTGTGGAATGTCGATCGCGCCGCTCAGCGTTCCGGCGGTATCACGAAAGGTGACATGGATCCCGATTGTTCTTCCTCCGACACGAATATCCCCGTCCCATGTTCCGGCGAGCGGGGTCTGCGAGCACGCGGATTCGTAAGAGAGTATGAGGGAGAGAATAAGAAGAGGGGTCTTCATCGGTGGCCTTCTGGAATTTGCCGTGGTGATCCCGTGCATTGCACACCGGTCAGCGGCGTCGGCGTAATCGGGAAAGTCTGACATCGAGTTCTTTGAGTCGCGTCAGTTCGTCTTTTGTCTGACGGACCTCCGTCTCGAGTTCGTTGACGCGTTGTGCCTGAGTGCTGAGCGATGCGGTCTGCTTCCGTGCAACCTGACCGAGACTGTCGACGCTGCGTTCCGTTCGCGAGAGAACATTCTTCAGATTGACGATTCGCTCGACGAGGGAAAGGCGCATCTTCGCGTCCGTCTCTTCCGCCTCCGTGCCGGGCAGCGCAACGTACAGCGTGAGCATCGAAATGGCGGAAGAATCATTCGCGGCGGGGTTTCGTTCGTTGAGGTAAAGCGTAGCAGCTTTCCAGAGCGCTTTCGGATAGCCGTCGAATTTTGTGTACGTCGACGCAACAATGGCGTACTCCCGCGTCGCATTGCCCAGGTCCCCGGCGTGCTCGTATCCTTCCGCCGCCTCCATGTGCAATGTGGCTGCGGCATCGGAATCGCTTGTGGAGGGAAACAGGCTGCATCCTCCATTCAACGATCCGAAAAGAAGGAGAAGTCCGATAAGGAACAGAAGATGATGTCGAGGGTTCATGAGGTTGCGATCTGGAGCTCGACGACGAATGTCGACCCTTCCCCGGGCGCGCTTTCGACGGTGACCTGTCCACCCATGCCGCGGACGAGGGCTTGTACCAGCGCAAGGCCGATCCCCGTTCCACTTCTCCGGCCGGCATTTCTCGCCCGATAGAATTTCTGGAAAATGTTTTTGATTTCTTCCGGCGCAATGCCGACGCCGGTGTCCTTCACCGCACAGCGCACCATCGCGTCGGTCGCGCAGAGCGACACGGAAACTTTTCCGCCGGGGTCCGTATATTTGACGGCATTGCTCAGCAAATTCGAAAAAATCTGACTGCACCGGTCGGCATTCGCCCTGGCTGGCGGAACGGGATCCGCCTCGAACACGACGGTCACACCTTTCCTTGCCGCCATCACACGCGCATCATCAACCAACTGCTCGAGCACGATGTGCAGGTCGGTCGGAACGAGTTCAAACTCCATCATCCCCGCTTCGATCCTGGCGAGATCGAGGAATTGATTGCTGAACCGCGTGATCTTGTCGATGTTGTCCCGCACGGTCGAGAGCAAACGCTTCTGCTCCTCGGTCACCGGGCCCGCCTCGCCCTCATTGAGGAGATAATACGCGGAGTGCATCGTCTGGAGAGGCATCCGGATTTCGTGCGAGATATGATGCATCATCTCCACGCGTGCCTCCTGGGCCTGCCGCAGCCGTGCCCCCATGTGGTTGAAGGCATCCGCGAGACGCCCGAGTTCTCCGCGAATCTTCATGTGAACCTGGGTAAACGTCCCCTGCGCCACTTCATCCGTTGCGCGCATGAGGGCCCGGATGGGAACGGTCACGGATTGCGTGAGTGCAAGGGCGATGGCGCCCGCGAGAAACATCGCTCCGATGGTCAGCAGGAGCGAGACCTCGGCTGCAGTCTCCGCGGAGTCCTGCGCAGCCACCACCGTTTGCTGGACGGCACGTTGCCGTGACTTGACCATCTCTTCGAGGTCGCGATAGACAATATCGAGCGTATCCATCATTCCTTCCTGTCGTGCGATGAGTTCGCTCGTGGACGGGTTCGACTGATACGTCGCCGCCACCGCGGCGGCATACCAGCTATGCCGGGCGGTGGTCTCCTGAACGCGACCGCGCTCGAGGGAATCTTTCACCGACTGCGTCATGGAGGCGAGGATCCCCAGGGCGATCCGCTGCTGGTCGTTGAACAGGGTGAGATAGGTGCTGTCCCTGGTCACAAGAAACTTCTGCGCGTACCGTTCCTCATCATAAAGGACCGTCCGAAGCTGTTTCGTCAGATCGACCGATTGGACATCCCGCGTGATCGTCGTGCGGGTGGCGGAGGAAACGGTGATGAGCTGGAGTAAAACGTAAATGTTGGCTGCGGTGAGAACGACAACGACCAGGCCAAAGCCCAGGAGCAGCTTCCAGTACAACGTCAGTCGCACGGCGCCGTGTCCTCGATGATGACCATGGCTACGACGTGTGTCAATGAATGAGAGAGCGAGACGAGCACTGTGGCGTTGCCAACTGTTTCCTTGAGCTGGCCGTAGAGCGAGACTTCCGGCCGTCCGAGCAAGTCGTTGGTGACTTCGACGTCCTTCCACCGGAACGAACCGCTCCACCCCGTGGCAAGGGCCTTGCTCACGGCCTCCTTCGCAGCGAATCGGGCAGCAAAGTGCTGCGTGGAATCGCGTTTGCCGGTGCAATACGCGATTTCTGCGTCCGTGAACACTTTATCGATGAAATGCCTGCCCGTCTTCGCGATGCTCTCACGGACACGCTCGATCTCGATGATATCGACGCCGATTCCTCTGACCATTACGACCCGGAGAAAGTGATGGGCGAACCCTGAATGGTGTTCCCTGCGTTGAGGCGGTCGACGATGCCCAGGAGTTCGGAGATGTCCTTGAGATCGAAATCCGCATGCGATTCCACCGTCCCGAAAGTGTCTCCATAGCGCGCGAACGCCGTCCTGATCCCGAGCTGCGCTGCGCCGACCATGTCACGTTCGGGCCAGTCGCCCACCATCAGCGTGTCCTGCGGCCCCACGGACAATTGCTGCAATGCCTTCCGGAACGGCGCGGGGCTGGGTTTCCGTTCGCCGGTGTCGCCGAAGGTCACGACGCACTCGAAGAGATGGTGAAATCCCAGGGAGCACAGCCGGAGCCACGCCTCACGCGCCGGGGCGTCCGAGACGACGGCAAGCTTCAGTCCCCGCTTGAGGAGACCGATCAGTGTGAGATGAACGTGCGGATAAGGGACGAGCGCGGCTTCACGTGCACGACGATAGGCGATGATCCCGGCGGACAGGATCTTGTAGTCGACCTTTTGGAAGACGTCGTAGAGCAACTGATCGAACACGTTCTGAAATTCGATCCCGCGTTCCTTATAGATCGCGTCGATCCTCCCGCGGACTTCGCTCGCGCTCAGACTGAGGCCGGCGTCGATCATCGATTGAATCGCCGCTTCGATGGCCTGGTTCTTCATGGCCATAAAATCGACCAGCGTATTATCGAGATCGAATATCACTGCTCTGATCATGGACAGTCCTTGCTTACGCGCGGGTCCGGGCGACTTCATCCTCGATGTAGGCGCGTACGGCGGGCTTGACATAAATGCTCTCGAGCCCGATCTCCTGCATTGCCACCGCCAGGATGGACGCCTTCCGGGAGGGGAGGAGGCGGCGATTGACAAGCAGAAGGCGCTGGTCGCGCAGAATGCAATACCCGCCTTCAAAGTCCCCCCGCTCATATCGAATCGTCACTCCGAGTTGGGAGGCGATGGTGTGAAGCTCCTCAATCAGCTCGTCAGGCTTCATGTCCCTGCTTCGGGGGTTTTCTGAACGGTTGAAATACCGCCAGGCCGATGGCCGTGTAATAGCACAGGATGGCGACCACCGGTGCGCCGGACAGGGCTTTCACCCGCGCGACAAAGAGCTCGCGGAAAACTTCGTTGTCGGCCGTCGTGAAGAACTCCTTGTAGATCATCTTTCCGTCCAGAATCATCGTGTAGATCTCGACCGGGACAAAAAGATAGAACAGGACTGCGGCCATCAGCAGCCAGCCGTGCTCTCGGAGGCGATACGGCGATGCTGCGAGAAAAACGATGCTGCTCACCAGCGCGACGATATAGCTGATCCCCACAACCGCGGACGTCACCGAGAGCAGCCGGAAGACCTCACGCTCCGACTCCGGGGCGAGGTAGTCTTCGAAATCCACGGTGCCGGGTTTCAGCATGTCGTTCCCGATGAACGCGCGTGCATTTGTCCCCCCCAGCCAGAAGATGCCGGCGACAATACATACGAAGAGCGCAACCCGCCAGAGAGCCCAGGGACTTCCGGGATCGTGATGCCTCAGCGGTTCGGGGGTCCGCTTCTCCGGCTGTTCGGGTTGCGGGAGCGATCGATTTGAAGGTTCTTGTACCAACGCAGATCGTGGCAAAGTGTGATGAGATTTTGCGCGGCGTCCGGCCTCAGTGCGAGATATTCGTCTTCAATGCGGGAGGGGACGGGTTCGCCGGCGCCAGAGAACAGCGACCGGATGCATCCTCCCACGCGTTCAAGCGATGCCGAAAGCTCGCTCTGTAGTCTCTCGACTTCCGGTGCCGCGGGGCCGATGCGTTCGAGCATGCGGATGGAATGAGAAACAAACTTCGCGTCGAAACATAATGGATCGAGCAGATCCTCGTGCCCGTTCTTCACCGCCGCTTCCAGGAGAATACCAAGATCGTCACGACGGAGTAAGCCGTGGGAGGAAAGGGCATCGAGGGTCTTGAGAGTTTCACGTGTTGTCGGACTGACCGGTTGCGTGCCCATGCTCAAGTAGATGGAATATACGGAACATCCACGTTAAGATTCAATTTTCCGGACCGGATGACCGCTGACCACTTCCAGGAGAAGACAACTCCGCACGGCCGCGGCCTTGCCGCCGAAGGGAGAAAAAATCAGCGAACAAGCTCCAGCCCGCGTCCTTCGATCCGGCGCCAGCGGACGATTTTGATTCTCAGACGGCAAAATGGTACGTTTCGGCAGTCTCCCGCATCGTCCCCTCCTTCAACAATCAGGCTGGCAGAGTGCGACTTCCAGAGATCCACTTGTCACTGTCGCAAAAAATCCTCCTTGGGATCGTCCCTGTCTTCATGGTGTTCCTTTTTGCCGGCGTTCTCATCCAGAATCGCTTCCAGGACAAGGAGATGCTTGCAGAAGCGCAAATGGCGGCGTACACGTACGCCGACATCGTCCGGGAATCGCTGGTCAGCATGATGATCAATAATCTGGCCATCGACAGTACGTTTATCGACAGGGTAAACGCCCTGCCGGAGATCGACACGCTCCGACTGTTTGTCAATAACCTCAGGCTGCGGCAGGAGCTGATGACGAAGGAACGGACGGCCCGCCTTGCCGTCAAATACCGGACGTTGATTCCGGAGGACGATGTCGATCGCCAGGTGCTCTCGACGGGACGACCGGCGTTCATTCGCGAAGGGAACGATGTCCGCGGCGTCATTCCCTTCACGGCTTCCAATGTGTGTCAGCGGTGTCACGCCGTGCCGATCGGGTACACCCTGGGGGCCACGGACCTTGTCATTTCCCTTGACCGCGTCTCGCGGGCGGCCGAAGGGAACTGGAAACGCTCCGCCCTGGTCTTTGTCGTCATTGTGGGGTCGGTCGTCGGGCTTGCAACCGTTCTCTTCCGGAGATTCATCTCCCGGCCGGTGGAACGGCTGGTCGTCGCCGCGCGGGCAATCGGCGAGGGGAACCTCGACTATCAGCTTCATCCCGAACTCAGCCACGGGTCGACCTCCGACGAACTCCACGTCCTCGCCCGGAGATTCGACACGATGCGTTCGTCACTCAAGGAGAAGATTGGACAACTCGACCACGCCAACCGGAGTCTTGCGGAGCGGAACGTCCAGCTGGAGGAAGCATTGTTGCAGCTTCGTTCAACGCAAGAAGAGCTTGTGCGGAGCGAGCGCCTTGCCGCAACGGGAAAATTGATGGCACAGCTGTCGCACGAGCTCAATAATCCCATTCACAATATTCAGAGTCTTCTGCAATCGTCCGTCAAACACCTTTCCTCGCCCGAGCGCTCGGGCGAACTCCTCAAGGTTGCGCTCGAAGAAGTGGTCCGGCTTGCGCGCCTGACACGCCAGATGCTTGATTTCTACCGGTCCTCGGTCGTCGACGCCGAACAGACACCGGTGAAGGTTGCCGTGCTTCTCGGCGAGGTCTCAAGGATGTACGAGACTGCTCTCCAGGAGGAGTCCATCAGAGTCATCGTCGACCCTGTTGCACCGCAGCTTCAAGTCTTCGGTTCGCAGGACAGGCTGAAGCAGGTCGTCATTAACCTTGTCGCCAACGCGCGTGATGCCGTCCGTGCCTCGCGTGTCCGGGTGCCGGAACGCGCCTGCGGCACGATCACCCTTTCTGCTTGGGCCCAAGACGATGAAGTGCGCATTGGCGTCGCGGACGACGGCATCGGGATCCCCGAGAAGGATCGCAACAGGATTTTTGATGCGTTCTTTACAACAAAACAGGAAGTCAGCGGCGTTGGACTTGGACTGTTTGTCTGTTACGGCATTGTCCAGCAACACCGCGGGACCCTTGACGTCGAAAGCGAAGACGGAAAAGGGACACGGTTTCTCATCAACCTTCCGATCAGCCATCATGAAGCCCCAGAACACCCCGCGACGTGAACAGGTCCTGGTTGTCGACGACGACAAGGTCTTCCGACTTGCGACGAAGACGCTCCTCGAAGACGAGCACTACAGCGCCACGACCATGACGGACGGGAAGGAAGCGCTCAACCTTTCCACCATCACGCGGGACGCGGAAGAACGGTATCTCCGCCAGACGCTTCGCCAAAGCCGCGGGAATATCCTTCAGGTCGCCCGGCTGATGGAAATCGATCGCAAGACCGTCTGCCGGGAAATGACGGAGTACAGAATCAATCCGGGGGATTTTCGTGAATGAGAGTGAAACGCTCTTCACCGTCGGCTCGTGTCCGGGTCGTCGACGTCGCGCATCCGCCGTTGCCTCAGGGAGCGGTCGAAGAACTGTTGTTTCAGATCTGGATGGAAGCACGAAATACTCCTGACGTACGGGTCATCAAGGTGATTCACGGATACGGCAGCTCCGGAAGGGGAGGGATGACACAGCAGGTGGTCAGAAACTGGGCGTCGAAGATGAGGAGCAAATTTCGCAGCGTGATCGATGGGGAGCGGTACTCGCTGTACGATCCGGCTTCCCAGGAGATGCGCCGGGAACTGGGAGGATTCGATGATTCAGAGCTTGATGCGGGCAATCAGGGAATAACGTACCTTTGGCTTCGATGACGCCGAGGGGCAGCATCCTCCAACATTTGATTCTCTCTGATTTTCTTCCTAGCATAATGCTACTATACGAACCGGAACGTCTACATGGCGCAGCGCTTACTGTATGCCGATGACGAAGAATCTCTCAGGGAGCTGGTAAAAAGTCATCTGTCGCTCGAAGGGTTCGATGTGGAGACGGTGAGCGATGGCAGGGCGGCCGTGGAGTTGATCGACAAGCAGAAATTCGACCTCATTCTTCTTGATCTTCGGATGCCACAGATGGATGGCTTCGCCGTCCTTCAGTATCTTTCGAAGCTCCAGAACCCGCCCCCCGTCATCATCCTCACCGGCGTTGACGATGTCGCTGTGGCCAGCCAATGCATCAAGCTGGGCGCCGCGGACTATCTTACAAAGCCGTACAATTTTCACGAGCTTATCGATTCCGTCGAGCGAGTTCTCGCGCGGTAGAATTGCCACTCCCGCCACCCCTCGGTCCCAGGCCCGTACTCAACGTCCCGATCATGTCCGTCCGTATCCTCTATATCGACGACGAAGAAGATCTCAGAATGCTGATTCAGTCGCAGCTTCTGCTCGACGGCTTTTCCGTGGACGTCGTCGGCGACGGTTTGGCCGCCATTGAGCGGATTGGGCAGACCCCGTACGATGTCGTCCTGCTCGACCTCCACCTTCCGGATATGGGCGGCGACGACGTCGTGGAGGAATTGCATCGACGGGGGCTGCGTGCCAATATCATCATTCTCACCGGCGACACGTCGGACGAAGCGCGGGAACGGTGCGTTGCTCTCGGCGCCACGCAATACCTGCACAAGCCATTCCACTTCAACGAACTCCGGTCATCCATCGAACAAGCGTTGCGTGTCGACGGTGAACACGGGAGGAACGAGCAACGACCCGACACGGGCGGGATCACTGGATGACCGCGCGGACTCCGCTGTTTTTTCTCGCCGTCGTTCTGATCGGACACGCCGCGTTCGGCGGACAGCCTGGGCGGGGGTGGGAAACGCCGTTCGAAATCAGCGGGGGAATGCGAACCCCCGATCTCGCGCAGACCGAACAATTCTGTCGTCGACTCGCCCACGCTTCGCCCGCTGTGCGCTTCACCGACTTCGGCATTTCTCCGCAGGGAAGACGCCTTCCTCTCCTCATTGTCTCTTCTGATCGAACCTTCGATCCGGCCGCCGCACACAAAACGGGAAAGCCGATCGTCCTGATCCAGAGTGGAATCCATGCAGGAGAAATTGACGGCAAAGATGCCAGTCTCATGCTAGTGCGGGACCTTGTCATCCGCCACCGGTATCCCGGTCTCCTCGACCATGCAATTCTCCTGATTGTTCCGGTGTTCAACGTTGACGGTCATGAGCGGAGCGGGCCGTTTAATCGCATCAATCAAAACGGACCGGAAGAGATGGGGTGGAGGACAACCGCGCAGAACTTGAATCTGAATCGTGACTACATGAAAGCGGACGCCCCGGAAATGCGGGGGATGTTAAAACTCTTCACCGCGTGGCTGCCGGACCTGCTCGTTGACTGCCACGTGACCGACGGGATCGATTTTCAATACGATATCACCTACTCGGTCGAGTATGGTGCCAACATCGACGCGGGAGTAAGCGCGTGGTTGATGCAACGCATGCTTCCGACAGCGCTGGCGGAGCTTTCGGCGTCAGGGCACAAGGCATTCTACTACGTGTTCCCGCGGGAAGATCGCGATCTCTCAAAAGGGCTCACCGCGGGTGCATCAACGCCGCGCTTTTCCACCGGCTATGCGGCGCTCCAGAACAGGCCCGCGGTGTTGATTGAGACGCACATGCTGAAACCGTACCGGACGCGAGTCGACGCGACCTATGAATTTCTCGTCGGCATTCTCAAGGGCGTGAATGCGACATACCGTGAATTGCGGTCGGCTGTTCGCGCTGCCGATCGCCGGACCATAGCCGCGGGATCGAATGCCGGCGGCACCCTGCCGATCCGGTTCGGTCTTGGGAGCAAATTCGAGATGCGGGAATTCCTCGGCATCGAGGCCGTGACGGAATCCAGTGCCGTCTCCGGCGGGAAATGGGTGCGCTACACCGGTCGTCCCGTGTCCTCTCAGGTTCCGTTCTTCGACGAAGTCACGGTCGAAGATTCCGCGGTGATCCCGGCCGCCTATTGCGTCCCGCCGGAATGGACTGCCGTCCTCGACGTTCTTCGAGTGCACGGCATCACCGGGAAACGCCTCCGCCACCCGGTCGCCGTCGCCGCTTCGGTCTATCGTTTTTCGAATGTCAGGTACGCGTCGCGATCGTATGAAGGAAGGCAGACCGTCACCTATCGCACCGACGACGTTCGCGAGAGCGTTACCCTTTCCGCCGGGACGGTGATCTTCCCCACGGACCAGCGGACCGGCAAGGTGCTGATGAATCTTCTCGAGCCGGGGGCTCCCGACGCGCTTGTGGGATGGGGATTCTTCAACGCGATCTTCGAACAGAAAGAGTATGCTGAACCGTACGTGATGGAACGCGTCGCGGATTCGCTCTTCTCGGTGGACGATACGTTGCGGGATGCTTACTGGAAGGTGGTCCACGCCGACACCACCCTGGCGAAGAACCCGGGAGCCCGGCTCAACTGGATTTACAGTCACTCCCCCTGGAGAGACCGGTTTCAGAACAGATACCCTGTGGAACGGATCATGCGCCGGGAGGATGCCCTTGCGGCGATGAAGGCGACGCAGTGAACAACTCCGGCGCTATTCTGTTTCGGCGGGGATGACGGAGGCGTAGATTCGCTCGATGGTGCTGATGATTTTTTCCTGGTCGAAGGTGTCCAGAACCCGCTGACGGCCCGCGGATCCCATCGCGTCGCGGAGCGACGGGTCGCCGGCGAGACGAAGCATCGCTTGAGCGAGCAGAAGATGATCTTTCGGGGGTACGAGGATCCCCGTCTTGTTGTTCACAACGATATCGAGCACGCCGTCGCTGCTTGACGCGACGACGGGCTTCGCCATCGCCATCGCCTCGATCAGCACGATGCCGAACGATTCGGCATGGGATGGGAACGCGAAAATATCGAAGGCGGCCATCAACTCGCGGATGTCCCGCCGGAACCCGGTGAAGGTGACGACATCATTCAGTCCGAGCGTGTGCGACAACTCCATCACCCTGTGCGCGTAGTCTTCCTCCCCGTAGCTCGCTTCGCCGACGACGAAAAACCGAAGATGCGGATGTTCGCGTCGGGCCGCGTCGGCGGCCTTCAGGAATTCTTCCTGACCCTTGCCGGGGGAAAATCTGCCGACAAACCCCACGACGACGTCACGGTCGTCGACGCCAAGCGCCCGCCGGATCACCAGTCGGTCCACGTGTTCGGGCGAGTAGTACGAGGTGTTGACCCCGTAGGGAACGACCAGGACGCGCTCGGGGGTCATCGGCGTCGTATCGATCACGTTTTGCCGGATGACCGAAGAGACGGCGAGAACCAGTGACACGTTTCCGTATGTGAACTGATGCAGGGGGTCCTTCTTGCTGACATACGAGCCCATGCTCCTCGTCAGCAAAATCGGGACATGCGCCATTCCCGCCTTGACCGCGGGAACGACCGTGGCGATGTCTTTGGAGAGCTGGCAATGGATGATGTCGAGGTCGTTGCGCATGATGAACTTCCCCAGGCGCCAGACGAGACGGGGATGGACATACCCGGTGACATCGAAGGGAAGCGTCTTCAATTTCGCATCCGCGGCTTCGCGCTCAAGCCTGCTGTCGGGCAGACATGCCAGCCAGACTTCGTGACTGCGATGCTGCAGCTGGCTGCCAAGCTCGACGGCCTGAATCTCGAGTCCGCCCCAGGATCGTGAAAAACATGTCAACAGGATGCGCATGGTTGGTTATGGTACGCAATTGGGTATCAATGGGCAAGCGTTCACCGCTGCAATCAATTGACCGGAAGGTGGTGCGATGAATCTCTTGGCGGTCTTTGTCGGGGGAGGACTTGGCGCGTGCGCGCGTTACCTCCTTCAGGGGGCAGTGTACCGATGGACGGGCACGGGATTTCCGTACGGCACCCTTGCGGTGAACATTCTTGGCAGTCTTGTCATCGGCATCCTGATGACCACATTCGACGATCGCTTCCTGGTCAGCCCGACGGTCCGACTCTTTCTGACGGTCGGGATCCTCGGCGGCTTTACCACGTTCTCGTCGTTCAGTTACGAAACGATCGCGTTGTTCCTTGAAGGGAGCGTGACGGCGGGACTTGCGAACGCGGGGCTCTCCCTGATACTCTGTCTGACTGCGACATGGCTGGGAACAGTCGTTGGTCGGCTTGTTTAGGCCGGATGACTTCCATCATCGGTCGCACACCATCCACGGAAGGGAACGCAATGAAACTGGAAGGCGAAGGGAAATTGCTCCGCATCTTCATCGGAGAGGCGGACCGGTGCGAGGGTCGTCCCCTGTACGAAACGATCGTCCGGTCGGCCAAGGGGCGCGGGATGGCCGGAGTCACCGTTCTCCGCGGCGTCGAGGGTTTCGGGGCGAGAAGTCATCTGCACACGGCAAAGATCGTGCGACTGTCGGAAGACCTGCCGATCGTGGTGGAACTTGTGGACACCGAGGAGAAGATCCGTGGGTTCCTCCCGCTTCTGGACGAGATGATCGAGCAGAGCGGAAGCGGAGGGCTTATCACGCTCGAAAGAGCCGAAGTGATCTGGTACGGCCACGAGAAGAAGATGTGACGCAAAGCGGCAACCGTCGGTGTTTCACCGCACCGGTTGCCGCCCGGAGATTTCAGAGAGCTAACGCCTTACGGCAGGATGGGATTACGCGAGATTCCGCTTGTCGTGACCGGTATAGATCTGCCGCGGCCGCGAAATCTTCTGTTCCGGATCTTTCACCAACTCCACCCACTGGGCAAGCCAGCCGCTCATTCTCCCGATGGCGAACAGCACAGTGAAGAACTCCGTCGGGAATCCGAGTGCCTGGTAGATCAACCCCGAGTAGAAGTCGACGTTGGGGTACAGTTTGCGCGAAACGAAATAGTCGTCCTGGAGGGCGATCCGTTCCAGTTCCAGGGCGATGTCGAGTTTGGGGTTCCGGCCGGTCACGCCGAACACCTGATCGGCGAGCTTCTTGATGATCGACGCACGGGGGTCGAAGTTCTTGTAGACCCTGTGTCCGAACCCCATGAGTTTTCCTTTTCCTTCCTTGACCTCCTTGATGAAGCCCGGGATTCTCGCGATGGAATCGATTTCATCGAGCATCTTCAACACGGCTTCATTCGCGCCGCCGTGGAGCGGGCCGTAGAGCGCGCATGCCGCACCCGCAGCCGCGCTGAACGGATCGACCTTCGAGCTTCCCACGCAGCGCATGGTGTTCGTGCTGCAGTTCTGCTCGTGATCGGCCTGCAGGATGAACAGGATATCGAGCGCTCGCACCAGGATGGGATCGGGCCGGTAGTCCTGGCCGCTTTTGCGGAACATCATGTTCATGAAGTTCGCGGTGTAACTGAGGCCATCGTCGGGATCGACGTAGGGCAGACCTTTGCCGTGCCGGAAGCCATAGGCGGCCAGCGTGGGGGTTTTCCCCAGGAGGCGGTAGGCACTCAGGAGTTCTTCATTGCGGTCGCCGACGTTTTTCGCCGATGGATAGAGCGTCGAGAGAGAGCCGAGGGCGGCGATGAGCGTGCCCATGGGGTGAGCGTCGCGCTGAAAACCGTCGATGATTTTTTTGACGTTCTCATGGACGTGCGTGTGCGTCGTAATGTTTTTCGTCCACTCGTCCCGCTGATTCTTGTCGGGCAGTTCGCCATGCATCAGGAGGTAGGCCACTTCCAGGAACGAACACTTCTCGGCAATTTGTTCAATCGGATACCCGCGGTAGCGGAGTATCCCCTTGTCGCCGTCAATAAAGGTAATGGCGCTTCTGCACGACGCGGTATTCATAAACGCGGGATCATACGTCATGAGCCCGAAATCTTCCGGTCCGGTTTTTATTTGGCGGAAATCCATCGCGCGGATCGTGTTGTCCGCAATGGGAATTTCGTACTGCTTGCCGGTGCGGTTGTCGACGACCGTGAGCGAATTCTTGGAACTTGGTGAAGGTGCTAAGGGGGGTGTCATAGGATATCTCCCAGGGGCTTGGGGTTGTGGGAACTTGGGGAAGAACGACGAGCATCAGGGATTGCAATGGGAACAACCAGGATCAACCAGCAACGTAGCGAGTTGCCGATTGAAATACAAGCCTCCGCGTGCCGCTTCCGGTTGATTTTCACGGTGGCCTTGTGTATGTTTCCTGACCGATGCCGCACCAGCGGCATCACGGTTCGGTGACTCGCAGTATCTTCCCGCAAGATCCTTTCACAGGCCGATCGGCACCACAGAAGACCCGCAGGTGCGATTGCTGCCCGTTCGACTGCAGCCAACGGGAGACATTCCGTGCGGACGTACACCCTCGACGAGATCCGGAAAGCCTTTGCCAGTTCCACGGATTTCAACGAGATTTTCGATGCGTTTCAGGCGGCGATGGCTCAAGACGTTCTGGACATCGAGATGTATCGCCTCCTCTTCTGGAATCACGCGCTCTCCGTCGACGAAGTCCGATTGTTCGGAGAAAAGCTTGCCGCGAGAATTCCGGACGCTGCGTACGACGTGTATCTCTGGCTGGCAAGCGTCTTCGAAGTGACCCAGGGCGAAACCGACAACTACGAGCTCGCGATCAATTATTATCAGAAGGCCTCGATCGCCCGCCCGGCAGAACCGGATCCGTATCTCGACGCCTGTGACTGTTACGAACCCGACCTGAACATCCCGCCGATCCAGACGCTGATCGAATTTGTCCGGAGAGGTGTGGACCATGTGAAGAATCCGATCAGCCTCTACACGCGCCTGAGCCATCTCTATGAGCTGGCGGGTGACACCGAGCAGAGCGACCATTTTCGGAGACTGGCCGATGAGGCGGGCACTCCCGGAAGCGACAAAATCCAAGGCGAATGAAAGGCTTCAAAGGCTACTTGATGGTTCTCGGAGCGGCGTTTCTCTGGGGATCATCCGCCACCGGCGCCAAATTCCTGATCAACCACAACGTCGACACCGTGGTCATTGTCCAGGCGCGCGTGACGTTCACGACGCTGATCCTTCTCCCCCTCCTCTATATGTTCCGGCGGGACGCCCTGCGCATTCGCCTCCGCGACGTGTGGAGATTTCTTCTCTCCGGCATCCTCGGCGTCGCTGGGGCGAATTTCACCTATTACTACACGATCAAGGAAAGCACCGTCGCGACGGGGATCCTGATCCAGTATACCGCACCCCTCCTGGTCCTTGCCTACGCCGTCTATGTCGGGGAAGAGCGTTTCACGACCATCAAAGTCGCGGCTGCCCTTCTCTCCCTCTTCGGCTGTTTCCTCGCCGTCGGGGCCTACGACCCGCGGGTCCTGCGGATAACGCCTGTCGGATTGGTGACCGGTCTCGCTTCCGTTGTCTGCTTTGCGTTCCTGAATGTCTACACCCGGAAACTCCTGCGCATGTATCCGTTCTGGAGCGTGACCTTCTATTCCATTGCCGGCGCCGCGGCGTTCTGGCTCGTGGTGCGCCCGCCGTGGACGTTGTTTCCCGGCGATGGACCGTCGCTGCCGTGGGGAGGACTGATTGTCCTCGCCATTTTCTCCATCCTCATACCGCATTCCCTGTATTTCAACGGCCTCCGTATGGTCACACCATCCCGGGCGATCATCACGAGCACAATGGAGCCGATCGTCGCCATCACATCGGCAGCGCTCATCCTCGGTGAAGGCCTTACAGGACTGCAATCCTTCGGGGCGGTCCTGGTCGTCCTTGCCATCATTCTTCTGCAAGTACGCCGCGAGCCCGGAATGATCCTCTCACAATCTTCTCCGCACTCTGACCATGGCGCTCACTGAACGACGACGAGAGAAATTTCTGGCTGTCGCCCGTCGAAGACAGGCAGGACTGACCGTCGTCATGGAGAATATCCATGACCCGCACAATGTGAGCGCCGTGCTCCGGTCGTGTGACGCCGTCGGAGTGCTGCAGGTGGAGCTCCTGTACACGGTCGAGAAGTTTCCCCGTATCGGGAAGAAAAGCTCGTCCAGTGCCAGCAAATGGGTCAAGCGGAGACTCCATCGCTCAGTGGACGACTGCTATCGGACACTGCGCGCAGAGGGATTCCGCATCTGCGCGACCCGACTTGCCGCCGATGCCGTAGGCCTCTACGACCTCGACCTCACGGGCAATGTCGCCCTGGTGTTCGGCAATGAGCACCGCGGTGTTTCAGAGGAGGCTGCCGCAGGGGCGGACGTCAATTTCCATGTTCCGATGGTGGGAATGATCCAAAGTCTGAATGTTTCCGTCGCGGCCGCGGTCAGCCTGTACGAGGCCTGTCGTCAACGAAAGATCGCGGGAATGTATGAACTTCCGACACTTTCTGAGAATACCCTCGTATCACTTCTGAAGGAATGGCAGGCGCGGTGACGGTTGTAAACCGGAGTTTCGATCCTTATATTCATTCGTCTCACCAACATCAGCTCTGACTCTGATCAGCGGTGGTACTATGCAATCGAACGAAGGCATTGATTTCATCGGTCAAAATCTGATTGCCATTGGAGTCATTGGACTTCTCATGTTCGTGTACCTGGTGTTTCTTGTTCGAAAGCGATGGAAGAAGGGGTTCCTCCACGACACAGACAAGAAATCGGATAAATGAGTCGGAGGGGTGTGCCGGTGAGGGAGTCGAACGATATCCAGAGCACGAGACATGAAGCTTCGTCATAGTATTCTCCTTTCTTGCAGCCTGATCATTGGCGCGTTGTCCCCCGCAGAGAGTCTCGCCGCACATACGAGAGTCACCCTCCTCGCCAATACCCGATCAATCGAACCAGGAAAGACCTTGACAGCGGGAATCCTGCTCCAGATGGATGCAGGGTGGCATACCTATTGGAAGAATCCCGGCGAGGCGGGACTGGCGACGGACATCAAATGGAAGCTTCCGCCGGGGTTTGCCGCCGGGCCCGTCGAATGGCCGCTCCCCGAGAAACACGCCGAAGAAGGGGACGTGATCACCTATGGCTATGGCGATCAGACCATGCTCATGGTCCCGATCGCTGTCCCGTCGGATGTCGCTCCGGGGACAACCGTGACATTTTCGGCCGACGTTTCGTGGCTCGAGTGTAAATCCTCCTGCGTGCCTGGGAGCGCGAGCGTTCAGATGCGGCTGCCGGTGTCAGCAACGGCCGGCGCACCTGACCACAATGATCTGTTCGACAAATACGGTCAGCTCGTTCCTCCGCCTCACACCGATTTCGACCACTTCCAGATACGCACGCAAGCGTCCGCAAAGACGATCACCATCGACGCGGTGTTCGGGTCTGCACCCGCCGCAGGGACAATTGATTTCTATCCTGAGTCGATTCCCAACGCCCAGCTTAGTCGGCCTTCCATCCGTCTCCATGAGAACACCGCCAGCATTTCGCTCACCGTCACTCCTTACGAGCGTATTGATAGCGCCATAGACTTCCACGGCGTTCTGGTGTTTGCGGGACCGGGAAATGCACGGAAGGGGGTCGACATCGCGATGACCCTTCCTGCGACATTCTTCTCGTCCGGTGAAGGCGGCACCGGCGGATCGACAGGAAAGGGGATTCTCGACCAGCAGTTCTCCACAACGACATCAGGATCGCAGGGATCGCTCCTCCTCTATCTCCTCCTTGCGCTCGTCGGGGGTTTGCTTCTCAATATCATGCCGTGCGTTCTTCCCGTCATTGCATTGAAGATCTTCGGCCTCGTCAGAATGGCGGGCGATGACCCGCGACGAGTGAGAAAGCTCGGATGGACGTTCTCTTCGGGGATCCTCGTGTCGTTTCTTGTCCTGGCGTCGTTCGTGATCATCCTGCAGGCCGCCGGGCAGCGGGTCGGCTGGGGTTTTCAGTTTCAGGAGCCCTTGTTTGTCATCGTCATGGCGACCATTGTCTTCGCCTTCGGACTCAGTCTGTTCGGCGTGTTCGAGATCCGGCTCCCGACGAAAGCCCTCGAAGGCGTCGGGAACGTGCTTCAGAAACATGAAGGAGAAGCGGGGTATGCTCCTTCGTTCTTTGAAGGCATCTTTGCGACGATCCTCGCCACGCCCTGCACCGCGCCGTTCCTCGGAACCGCACTGGGATTTGCCTTCGCTCAACCCTGGTGGGGAATTCTTCTGATCTTCAGCACGGTCGCCGTGGGCATGGCCCTCCCGTACATCCTTCTCACTTCGAAGCCTGCCTGGATGAAATTTCTGCCGAAGCCGGGCGCATGGATGGAGACCGCAAAGCAGTTCATGGGATTTCTGATGATGGCGACCCTGCTTTGGCTTCTCTATGTCCTCGGGAAACAGCTGGGAATGGAAGCAATCGTGTGGACGGGCGCCTTTCTCCTGACGGTGGGTCTCGCTTGCTGGATCATCGGCCGATTCCTGACGTTGTCGTCGTCGCGCTTGCGGGCGGTCATCGTCTGGGCCGTCGCCGCGCTCATCGTGGTGGCGGGCTGGTGGGGACTTCTGGGCGACGTGATGTCGGCGAGGGATGTTCTTGAAGCGGGTGTCGCGGTGCCGTCTGCGCCTTCAACTCATGGGGGCATTTCATGGGAGGGGTTCGACCGGGCAAAGCTCGAATCGCTGCTCGATGCGAACACCCCCGTGCTTATCGATTTCACGGCGGAGTGGTGCCTGACCTGCAAGGTGAATGAGAAGACGGTGCTGTCGGATCCGGAGGTGGTCGCGAAGATCAAAGAATCCGGCATCGTCCCCATCCGGGCGGATTGGACCACCCGGAATCCGGAAATCACTGCGTTGCTCTCGAAATTCGGAAGGTCCGGAGTCCCCCTCTATGTGGTGTTCCCTCAGGGGAGGCCCACCGAACCCATCGTTCTCCCCGAAGTGATCACCAAGAGCATTCTGTTGGACGCGGTCGAAAAAGGCGTCCGGCCCGTCGCACAGGCCGACTGACCCTTCGCTTCACGACTGATTACGCGTTCCATCCGCATTCGCCTCCTGCGGCGAGCCCACACTCCCTGTCCTCTTCAGCACTCCCCAATGGGTCAATTCCCCCTGAACCGCACGCAAGATCGCCTTGACAAGAACCCAGTACATGAGTTGCCGGTAGATGAAACGTTGGGGCAGTAAATAGAGGAGCCGGGAAACCCGTTCGCCTTCGAATCGGAAAGCGATCCATGCCCCCATCGCGTCGACGAGGAGGAACGCGATGTAGTAGCCGACAACCTCGGATCCGTTCCCGTTCACGAGCGCGAACACCATGAACAGGTCCGCGAGCGGCGACAGGAGCGGAAGCAAGATCTGGAAGAAAAGGATGTTCGGGAGCGCGACAAAGCCGAGGTTGGGCACTGTCCGCGAAAACAATGAAGAGCGGTGCTTCCAGACCGATTGCATGATCCCGAACGACCAGCGGAACCGTTGTTTCAGAAAGCCGGCGACAGTCTCCGGCGCTTCGGTGAGCGCGATGGCCTCCGGGCAATACCGGATGCTCTCTCCCGCCTTGAGAAGCTTCAGCGTCAAGTCACAATCCTCCGCGAGCGTGTCGGAGGTAAATCCTCCGACGGCGAGCACGGACTGTTTGCGGAACGCCCCGATCGCTCCCGGCACCACCGCAATGGCGTTCAGCAGGTCGAATGCCCGCCGGTCAAAATTCTGACTGGTGATGTATTCGATGGCCTGCCACGTCGTGAGGGTGTTCACTTCATTGCCGACCTTTGCGTTTCCCGCCACGGCTGCCACTTGTCCATCCTCATCGAACCCCTCGAGCAGCCGCTCAATGGCGTTCGGTCGGAGCTGGGTATCACCATCGATGCAGACGACGATGGTCCCGGATGCCACAGCGATTCCGGCGTTGAGCGCTGACGCCTTCCCACCGTTCGGCTTCGCGACCAACCGAACCCTCGTCTCTCCGGCGAAAGTCTCGCGTACACGTGCGGCAGTAGCGTCGGTGGAGCCGTCGTCGACAACGATAATTTCGAGTTCCTGGACAGTGCCCGCGAGGAGCGACCGGATTGTCGAGACAATGTTCACCTCTTCATTGTGCGCAGGGACGATAACGCTGGTGGACAATGCCTCCGACCGCGGCCGGGCACAGCGTTCGCGCAGAGCGCGTTTCTGCATCGCCGCGAGCCCACCGGTGAGCAATGTCCGGCCGATCGAGAGGACGATCCCCATAAGGAAGAGCCAGAAGAGCAATCTCCCCGACCAGAAGATGACCACGACGACGAACCAGTTGAACTGCGTCAGCAGAAGCTGGTCGCGCCCGACAACGGGAGGCATGACTTCATCCCGGGTCTTTCCCATGAGCTCCGATACGGTAACGAACTTGTACCCCATCGCACGGTAGTGTTGAATGATCGAGGGGAGGATCTTCACCGTTGCTTCGCGATCTCCTCCGGCATCGTGCAGCAGAACGATGTTGCCGAGCTGCTGCTGTTGAATGATGCGGGAGAGGATGGTATCCGGCGAGACCCCCGGCTCCCAGTCCTGCGGGTCGACGGACTCGGCGACGGTGTAATAGTTTTCGCGCTTCCCGATTTCGACCGGGAGAAGCTCCTCCATGCTCTCCGGTTCGGAATCCGCGTTGTAAGGTGGACGGAACAGAATCGTTGTATGGCCCGTGATGCTCTCAATGATCCTCCGCGTGGCCTGAAGCTCGACCACGGTCCGCTCCGCAGGAACCTCGGCGAGATTCGGATGGGTGAAGCTATGATTGCCGATCTCTTCTCCCATGTCGTACATCCGTTTGAGGAGGGAGACGTTATTCTCGACATTGACGCCGATGACAAAGAAGGTGGCCTTGATGCCCGCGGCGTTCAGGATGTCGAGAATGCGCGGGGTATACCGGGCATCCGGTCCATCGTCAAAGGTGAGGGCGACGACGCTGTCCTTCTTACCGTATTTCTTGACGACATAGGAGGATGGGAACTGGAGATACTGCTCATCCGTCACGATCCTGCGTGTCGAATCGTACATCACGTTGACCCGCCCAGGTTCGGGGGTCGCGACCATGTTGAGGATTTCTCCCTCCCCTTCAAAATCGATATCGGTGCTGGCAGGCTGAATGTCTTGCAGCCCGGGGTCCGGCCACGAGACGGTATCATTCCCCAGACGGGTATCATAAAATTTCCACATTCGGGGATCCTCGGAGCCGAGCCGCCACAGGGCCGCGCCGGCGGTTCCTGCCGCATGAATGGCCTGCAGCTGATTGAATGCCGTGGCGGCGTCGACGAAGAAGATGGAATGCGGAATGTCATTGTCATCATCATACACGCACTGAAGAGTGTTCCCGACAGCGTCAAACGTCACGGTGGTATCCGACTCTTTGGCCGTGATGAGCGCCTCGTAGTAGCTGACGGTTGCGCCGCTGTCGTTCTTCGGCCAATCGTAGCCGTACGCAGGAATTCCGACGATGACCTTGCGCGACGGGACCTTGCCGGTGATGTCGGCAAGCACCGAATGAAACCACTGCTGGTCAGAGACCGGACCGGGAACGCTCTCGGCATAGTGTTCATCGTACGCCATGACGATGATGAAGTCGCAGACGTCGCTCAGGCGGACCAGGTCATAGTCCGAATTGAACGGTGCCACATCGATCGAGACGAGATAGCCGGCAGGGTGGAGCGCGGCGTGAAGTTCCTTCATAAATTCCACAAGGTATTCATCGCTCTGCTCGTTCAATGCCTCGAAATCCACGTTGATCCCGGCGAAGCTGTACCGCCGCAGCAGGCGAAGAATGCTTGCAATGAAGCTTTTTCGTTTTTCCGGAGAGTGAAGGATCCGGTGGACATTCTCCCCGTTCCACTGATCGGGATAAAAATTCGTGAGCATGGCAACAACGGGGACTTTCTTTTCGCGGAGGAGATCGAGCGCGCGGTTTTCCACGTCGGCGATCACGGTGTCCCCGGTATCCGACAGGAAGAACCATTCGGGGATCACCATCGAAAGGCGTTCAACGTTGTCCCGGAGAGAATAGAACGATTGCGGATCCCAATTGACGTAGAACCCAGCGCGGACAGGAGATTGACGGAGCGGCACGGCGACGGGTGTCGTGCGCGACCGGCGTTCATAATTGAAATTTGCTTTATCGGGGACATGCGTCCGGGACCGCTGAAATCCTGCATTCGCTTTGGTACGCGCCAGTGCGGGATGATCGGGGTTCAACAGGCGCTTGTAGACGTCGTTCTCTCCGAGAAGCTTCGGGAGGCCGACGTATTCCGGATTGATGACCGCGATGGTGACAACAACGGTCATGATCGCAAGTCCCGCTCCGGCGAGCCGTACTATCCAGAGAAAACGATTCCACCGGTTTGAATTCTCAGCAAGGAAGACAGGGCGTTCGGCATTCATGGTTGCTCGCGCAGGATAATTCCTTATGATGCTTCCAATATACAGGAGAAAATTGACGACTGCTTGCGTAAAGAAGCGATTCTTTCGTTATTATTCTTTGTATATCCCAAGGGAATCGCGATGGCATCGCCGAGTACACTTCCGTCATGGCAGTCACTCTTGAAACATGTTGAATCGGTTCGGCCGATGCAAATGCGTGACATGTTTGCAACGGACCCCGCCCGCTTTTCCCGGTTTTCGCTCGAGGCCTGCGGGCTCCTTCTCGACTATTCAAAGAACAGGGTGACGGAAGAGACGATGCGCCTGCTGTTCAACCTCGCAAAGGAACGCGGCGTTGAAGCGTGGAGAGACAGAATGTTTCACGGAGAGCCGATCAATTCCACCGAACACCGCGCCGTCCTTCATGTCGCTCTCCGAAACCGGTCGAACCGCCCCATTCTCGTGGACGGCAACGATGTAATGCCCGGCGTGAACGCCGTTCTCCGGCACATGCGCGAATTCACCGACGCCGTGCGTCTCGGGAAATGGAAAGGATTCAACGGTGAATCGATCACCGACATCGTGAACATCGGCATCGGCGGCTCGGATCTCGGGCCGGTCATGGTGACCGAAGCGCTCAAACCATATTGCAGGTCCGATCTCCGCGCGCATTTTGTTTCGAATGTGGACGGAACGCACATCGTCGAGACCTTGAAACACCTTCGTCCCGGGCGGACGTTGTTCATCATTGCGTCAAAAACGTTCACGACGCAGGAAACGTTGACGAATGCTGTTTCCGCGCGCGAATGGCTGCTGAGCCATGCGCACGACGAGAAGGCCATCGCGCAACATTTCGTCGCCTTGAGCACAAACGAAGCGGAAGTCCGAAAATTCGGCATCGATCCGAAGAATATGTTCGAGTTCTGGGATTGGGTCGGCGGCCGGTACTCCCTCTGGTCTGCGATAGGATTGTCCATTGCGGTGGCGATCGGGATGGACAGGTTCGAAGAACTCCTCGGGGGCGCGCATGCGATGGACGAGCATTTCCGGACCGCCCCGCTCGAATCGAATATGCCGGTGATCCTCGGACTCCTCGGTGTCTGGTATAACAACTTCTTCGGTGCATCAACCCATGCCGTCCTTCCGTATGATCAGTATCTTCACCGGCTTCCCGCGTACCTGCAGCAGGGAGATATGGAAAGCAATGGGAAATCGGTTTCCCGTGACGGCAAAAACGTTGATTATGAGACCGGTCCGGTCATTTGGGGTGAACCGGGAACGAACGGCCAGCATGCGTTCTACCAGCTTATTCACCAGGGAACGAAACTCATCCCTGCGGACTTCATCGCTCCGGTGGAGACACACAATCCCGTGGGGGATCACCACCGGATCCTCCTCTCCAACTTCTTCGCTCAAACGGAAGCGCTCATGCGGGGAAAGACCAGGGACGAGGCACGCAAAGAACTCATGCAGTCCGGCATGGCGGGATCTGCCCTCGAAGCCGTCCTCCCGCATAAGGTTTTCGATGGAAACAAGCCGACAAATTCGATTATGATGCGACGCGTGACTCCGATGACGCTGGGTTCGCTGATCGCACTGTATGAACACAAGATTTTCACGCAGGGGATCATCTGGAACATCAACTCGTTCGATCAGTGGGGCGTGGAACTCGGGAAACAACTGGCAAAGCGGATCCTTCCCGAGCTGAATACCAACGAAGCGGTCACATCACATGACGCATCGACGAATGGACTCATGAATTGGTGGAAATCAAAAGGACAATAACGAACCCATGACCGAACAGAACACAATTTCGGCTGCCGCAAAGAATTCGCAGGCTAGCACCACTGAAATCGACAACCTTTGCATCAACACCATTCGATGCCTTGCAATGGATGCCGTCCAGAAAGCAAAATCCGGCCATCCCGGCATGCCGATGGGGATGGCCCCCGCCGGCTACGTGCTCTGGACACGCCATCTCCGGCACAACCCGCGCAACCCGCAATGGATCAACCGCGATCGGTTCGTCCTCTCCGGCGGTCATGGATGCATGCTGCTCTATTCGTTGCTCCACCTTACGGGATACGATCTGTCGCTCGACGAGATCAAGAATTTCCGTCAGTGGGGAAGCAAGACGCCGGGCCACCCGGAGTACGGGCACACCGCCGGCGTCGAAGCGACGACGGGTCCGCTGGGCCAGGGGATCGCCAACGCGGTGGGAATGGCAATCGCGGAGAAATATCTGGCCGCGTATTTCAACCGCGAGGGGTTCCCGATCGTCGATTATCGCATCTATGTGTTCGCCGGGGATGGCGACATGATGGAGGGCGTTGCGTCGGAAGCCTGTTCGCTGGCAGGCCATCTCGAGCTGGACAACCTCATTGTGGTGTACGACAACAACCATATCAGCATCGACGGATCGACGACGCTTGCGTTCACCGAAAATGTCGGGCGCCGGTTTGAAGCCTACGGGTGGAACGTCATTCCGGTTGACACCGACGGCAATGACCTCACGGCGATTGATGAAGCGATCGGGAAAGCCAAACGCGCGCAGGGCAAGCCGTCCATTATCGTCCATCGCACGCATATCGGGTACGGCAGTCCGAACAAGCAGGATACCGCGGAAGCGCACGGTTCACCACTCGGCGACGACGAAATCGCGCTGACCAAGAAGAAGTACGGGTGGGATCCGGAGAAGAAGTTCTTTGTCCCCGAAGCAGCGCTGGCCTTCTACCGTCGCGAAGTGGAAAAGGGATCAGCGCGCGAACAGGAGTGGGAGAAGCTCTTCTCTTCGTATGGTGCGGCGCATCCGGTCGAAGCGAAAACGTTCGCGCGTGCCGCGGAGGGCAAGTTGCCGCTGGACTGGGAATCGATTTGGGAATCCTCGAAGGTCACCTTCGATCCGGCGACGTCGTTTGCCACACGGGAGGCGCAGGGAAAAGTGCTCGACGCGTTGATGCCCAGGCTTCCGCTGGTCATCGGCGGCTCCGCCGACCTGACCCCGTCCAACAATACGCGGTTCAAAGGGGTCTCCGATTTCTCCCCGGAAAACCGTCACGGCAGATACGTCCGGTACGGAGTGCGGGAACACGCGATGGGCTCTGCGATGAACGGGATCGCCCTGAGCAGGCAGCTCATTCCGTACGGCGGGACGTTTTTCGCATTCAGCGACTATATGCGTCCCGCAATCCGGATGGCGGCGATTTCGAAGTACCCGACTATTTTCGTCTTCACCCATGACAGCATCGGATTGGGAGAAGACGGGCCGACGCACCAGCCGGTTGAGCAGCTTGCGGCATTGCGGGCAATGCCCGGGCTGGTCATCCTCCGACCCGCCGATGCGAATGAGACCCAGTGGGCATGGAAGTTCGCGCTCGAACACCGGAGCGGGCCGGTCTTGCTCGCACTCTCGCGACAGAAGGTGGCGGTCCTGGATCAGACGAAATTCGGCTCTGCCGCGCAGGTGGCGAAGGGGGGCTATGTTGTCGTCGATGCGACGCAGCCGAAAGTGCTTCTGATCGGAACGGGAACGGAGGTCCATCTCTGCCTTGCCGCGCACGAAACCCTGAAGAACCAGGGAATCCCGTCACGTGTTGTCAGTATGCCCTCCTGGGAGCTTTTCGAAATGCAATCACAGGAATACCGTGACCAGGTCCTCCCGCCCGGGATTTCGGCGCGGGTTGCCGTCGAGGCGGGAGTCCGCCTCGGGTGGGAGCATTACATCGGGAGCGCCGGGGTGTTCGTCGGCATGAGTTCCTTCGGCGCATCCGCGCCATACGCCGTTGCGTACGAGAAGTTCGGTCTGACAGTACAAACCGTGGTCGACGCCGCGAAGAAGGTGCTCCGATGAAAGTCGCAATTGCAGCAGATCATGCGGGATACCCCCTCAAGGATTGGTTGATCTCCGAACTCGAGCGTGAGGGGTACGAGTTCCTGGACCTGGGGACGCACGACACAACGCCCACGGATTATCCCGACCATGCGCGTGCACTCGGCGAGATCATCACCGGGGGCGGCGCGGAGCGCGGGATCCTGGTGTGCGGAAGCGGCATCGGTGCATCGGTTGCCGCGAACAAGATTCGCGGCATCCGGGCGGGACTCGCCCATGATACGTATTCGGGCCATCAGGGCGTTGAACACGACGATATGAACGTGCTCTGTCTCGGAGCGCGCGTCATCGGCCCCGAAGCGGCAGCGGAGATAGCGCGAGCATTTCTCAACGCGCAATTTTCGGGCGAGGAACGCCATTTACGGAGAGTCAACAAGGTGAAGAAAATGGAGGAAGAGGCGCGATAATCACGCGAGGGAGCGACGTAGCAGCTGAAATACCACATGAGAACGATTGGACGACGACTAACGGTGTAGAAAAACAGCAGGAGGGGATATGTCAAAGATTCGTGAATTCTTGGATCTGGGTCAGAGTATCTGGTTTGATAATATCAGTCGTGAAATGTTGCTCTCCGGTGATCTCAAAAAGAAAGTCGACGAGGGGCTCACGGGCGTGACGTCGAACCCGACCATTTTTGAAAAAGCGATTTCCGGCAGCCGCGACTATGACAAGGCGATTCAAACGATCCTTCGGAAATCGCCGGGCCTCAGCACGTTGGAGCTCATTCAGGAGTTGATGATCGAGGATATCCGTGATGCGGCCGACGTGCTGCGTCCGGTCTACGATCTCTCCAATTGCCACGACGGATTTGTCAGCATCGAAGTGACGCCGTCCAAGGCCCGCGATACGAAAGGGACGATCGAAGAGGTCCGGTACCTGTGGAAGCGGGTCAACCGGCCCAACCTGATGGTCAAGATCCCCGCAACGATCGAAGGGTTGCCGGCGATCGAACAGATGCTCTCCGAAGGGATCAACATCAATATCACCCTGATCTTTTCCGTCGAGCGTTACCGCTCCGTCGCCGGAGCATTCCTTTCCGCGCTGGAGAAGCGTGCGGCGGAAGGAAAGCCGCTGGAGAAGCTGTCCTCTGTCGCGAGCGTGTTTGTCAGCCGGATCGATACCCTGGTTGACGAGATGCTCAAGAAAGTCCCCGCGAACAGTGCGGATCCATTGAAGGGAAAAGCTGCGGTGGCCAACACCAGGATGGTGTACCAGGCCTTCAAGGAAATCTTTTTGTCCGAGCGCTTCGCGGCGCTCGCAGCAAAAGGCGCCCAGGTGCAGCGACCGCTCTGGGGCAGCACCGGGACAAAGAACCCGGCGTACAGCGATCTCAAATATGTCGAGCCGCTCATCGGTGCGAACACGGTCAATACGGTTCCGCCCAGCACCTACGATGCAATCCTGGACCATGCGAAGCCGGAAAACTCCATCGAAGAAGGCATCGGGGAATCGAAGCTGCAGCTTGAGGGTCTGAAGGCCGTCGGCATCGACATGCGTGCAGTAACGAAGAAGCTTGAGGAAGACGGCGTGGCTTCATTTGAGAAGTCCTTCGACGGGCTCTCGCATTTCCTCGAAGCGAAACGCGCGACGGCATTGGTATGAGAGGACAATGAACACCCCCCCCGTCGGCGAAACACCGGTCGCACCCGTTCTGATCGAACGGACGGCCGAGGCGTGCCTCCTGGTGATCTTCGGCGCCTCCGGAGACCTGAGCAAGCGGAAGTTGATTCCGGCATTGTTCGATCTTTCCCGGGCCGGTGCCCTTCCACCCGCATTCACCATCGCCGGTGTCGGCCGCACCCCGTTTACCAACGATTCGTTCCGCGATCATCTCCACGAGGCACTGCAGGAGTTTAAACGGATCTCCCCCGGGGACGCCGACGCGTGGCGGGACTTCGCCCCGCGTCTGCACTATATCACCGCGGATCCGGGCAACGCCGCGAGTTACCAGGAGATCAAGAAGGAGCTGTTCGCGATCGATTCGGACCACCGATCCAGCGGGAACATCCTCTTCTATCTTGCAACACCCCCCAGTCTCTATGAGCCGATCATCCGGAACATCGACTCGGCCGGGCTCTATGCTCCCCGGTCATCGCAGAGCTGGGTCCGGATCATCATCGAGAAACCGTTCGGGATCGACCTCACATCGGCACGGCACCTGAATGCAACCGCCCTCTCGGTGTTCACGGAGGACCAGATCTACCGGATCGATCACTACCTCGGAAAAGAGACGGTCCAAAACCTCCTGGTGTTCCGGTTCGCCAACGGGATATTCGAACCGATCTGGAATCGTAACTACATCGACAACATTCAAATCACCGCGGCGGAAACGGTCGGCGTCGAAAGCCGGGGTGCATACTACGAGGAAGCCGGGGCGCTTCGCGACATGGTGCAGAATCATTTGCTGCAGGTGCTCGCCCTGACCGCAATGGAACCGCCGGCACTGTTCGATTCGCGACAGGTTCGCGATGAGAAGCAAAAAGTCTTTCACTCCATGCGCCTCATCTCCGCGTCGGACGTGCACCGGTATAGTGTGCGGGGACAATACGCAAAAGGGATGATGGCGAACACCGAGGTCCCGGGATACCGGTCAGAACCAGGTGTGAATCCCGCAAGCAACACCGAAACATACGTCGCGTTACGGGTGGACATCGAAAATTGGCGATGGGCCGGCGTGCCGTTCTATGTCCGGACGGGGAAACGTCTCCCGGTGCGAATGACCGAAATTGTCATCCATTTTCGGCAGACGCCGCATCAGCTCTTCGCGGGGCTTGACCCCAAGGTGGCAAAGAACGGCATCGCGATTCGCATCCAACCCGACGAAGGGATCTCCCTCCGGTTTGTCACAAAATCTCCCGGCTCCTCGATGAACCTGTTTCCGGTGTCGATGGACTTCAGTTACGGCGATTCGTTCAGCGGACAACTCGTGGAGGCCTATACACGGCTTCTCCTCGATGCCGTTCTCGGCGATCAAACGCTGTACGCCCGCGGCGACAGCGTTGACACGGCGTGGACATTTGTGACTCCCATCCTCGAAGGCTGGCGAACCAACTCTCTGGCGCGGGTCTATCCCTACGATGCGGGTAGCTGGGGACCACCGGAGGCCGATCGCCTTCTTCAAGCCGACGGTCGATCATGGCGGAGAATCTGAAACCCCGGACTGCGTTGCTTCCCCTCGTCGTCTCCGGCGTTCTTCTTGAACTGTTCTTTCTCTCCCTCTATCTCTTCCCCCCGGGAGGCGGGAGCGTTGTCGGGTTCATTCTGATCCATTCCGCGACCTACGTTATCCTGGGCCTTCTCTGGTGGAAACGGGGCCGGACCTTCGCTGCGTCCGGTGCCGGCACGCGCTTCGTGATCCTTGGATTCGCCATTCTGTTCCGCGTTTCCTTGTTGCCGCATCAACCGGTCTGCTCCGAAGATCTCTACCGCTATCTCTGGGACGGAAAGGTCATCATGCACGGGGTGAACCCCTATGCCTATGCGCCGGATGACCCGCGTGTTTCGCATCTCGCCTCTGAACTCCTGCCGTCCCGCGTGAACCACCCTTCGCTGGGGACGGTGTATCCGCCGGTCGCCGAAGCGTTCTTCGCCGTTGCCTATGCGGCGGTCGGGGAGAGCGTGTTCGGATTCAAAGCCCTGTTCGTCCTCATCGACATCGGGTCGCTGCTCCTCCTCGGGCGCCTCCTGCGACGCATCGGTCGCTCCGATGGGGACGTCATTCTCTACGCGTGGTCGCCCATTCCTATTCTGTACGGCGCGCTTGACGGCCACATTGATCTCCTCGGCATTCCTTTTCTCATCCTTCTGCTGGCCGGGATCGCCGATCGCCGTCCGGTTCGCTCCGCCATTGCCGCAGCCGCAGGCGCCCTTGTGAAGCTGCATCCGATCATTCTCGCACCGCTTTATCTCCGCATCCGACCGTGGCGCCGCGGTGTAATGGCCTTCGCGGTTGCCGTGCTCCTGTTCGTTGCAGCCTATCTTCCGTTCGCATCACATCTCGGCGACGAGATCCGATGGCTGAAACAGTTCGGCGAGAACTGGGAATTCAACGGAGGAATTTTCTCCGTCGTTTTCGCGCTCATGGATGACAACCAGAAGGCGCACACGGTCATGAATGTTCTTCTTGTTGCCTGGATCGGATGGCTGACCATCCGCAACGCGGACTTCACCGAACGCGTGTTCCTGGCTTTGCTCGGCATGATTCTCTTCAGCCCGCTCGTGCACCCGTGGTATTTGCTCTGGCTTGCCGCCATCATCGTCGTCCGGTGGTCTCCGGCGGTGTTCCTGTTCCTCGGGCTCTCCGCGTTTTCGAACATCATCGTCTACCGTTACGTCAGCTACGGCGCATGGGTCGATGATCCCTGGATCGTCGCCCTGCAGTATGTTCCGTTCGCGCTGGCACTCGCCTGGGAATGGGCTCCGGCCACGGTGGGCAACCGAATACGTCTTTTATATGAAAGGATCACACATGGGTAGAGTCTCGGAATTCAATGAATTTCGTACCAGGATGAATGAGCGGATCCTTGGGACGGACAACCGGGCCATCAAACGGTTCTTTGGGGTCGACACGTTGACCTACGAACCGGGAGCGCTCGATGCGAAAACGAAGGAGATGCTCGGTCTCGTGGCGTCGATGGTGCTCCGGTGCGACGACTGCATTTCGTATCATATCCAGCAGTGCAAAAACGAGGGCGTCAGCGACCGGGAACTGATGGAGGTGTTCAGCGTTGCGCTGGTCGTGGGAGGATCAATCGTCATCCCGCACCTCCGGCGGGGAGTTGCGTTTCTGGATGAGTTGAACGGTCAGTCGAAATAACTTCATGGCAATACGCGAGTCTGCATGAGTCAGTCACCAACGTCGCGGTGGTTCGGTCGAATTGCCTGGGTTGCGGCGTTCGGCGCCGCGTTCGGCTATGTCGAGGCGGCCGTCGTCACGTATCTCCGGGCATTGTACTACCCCGGCGGATTCGTCTTTCCCCTGAGGCAAATCCCGACCGCAATGATCACTATCGAGTTCTTCCGGGAGGCGGCGACGATCGTCATGCTTGTCGCTGTCGGATACCTGACCGGGCGAAAGAGGTGGGGGCGGTTCGGGGGGTTTCTTGTAGCGTTTGGCGTCTGGGATATTGCGTTCTATTGCTGGCTGAAGGTCATCCTGAACTGGCCGTCCTCGTTGTTCGATTGGGACATTCTTTTCCTGATCCCGTTGCCGTGGATCGGGCCTGTGATTGCCGCGGTCACGATCGCGCTGGTGATGGTCATCGGAGGCGGGTGGCTGGTCAGAATGGAATCGACAGGCGTGGCCTTCGCGATGACATGGAAGGCGCTGACAGCAGGGGCGATGGGAACGGCAATTCTGCTCATATCATTCATGTCCGACACCGACGCCACCTTGCATGGCGCGGCGCATCGGCCGTATCCGTATTGGATGCTGATCGCCGGAACAATCGGTTACGTGGCGGGATTTGCGTTGCTCAAAAGAACGCGAGCGGACACGGGCGCCCCGCCCGAAGCATAGCACTCTTGCCCGGATCTCCTCAGAACGTAATCCTGAACGTCGTGCCGTTTTCCCGCTGCACGTCGAGTGTCCCATTCAGCTGATCGGTGAGCGTGGTGACGAGCATCAAGCCCAGGGTGGAAGTTTTTGACGGGTTGACGTTGAACGGGAGCCCGATACCGTTGTCGGTCACGGTCAGGCAGACCCTCGCTGCGGAACGCGTCACCACTTGTGGTTCGGGGCACGCTTCAAGGACGACTTTGATGATCCCCGCACGGCCGTTCGGAAATGCATACTTCAACGCATTCGAAATCAGCTCGTTAATGATCAGGCCGCAGGGGATTGCCGTATCAATGGAGAACGACAACTTGTGAATCTCAAGTTCGAGCTGGACATCGTTGGGACTGACAGCATAAGACCGGAACAGTTGTGACGCGAGGGTCTGAACATATCCTGCGAAATCGATATGGGCAAAGTCCTCGCTGCGATACAGCAGTTCGTGAATCGTTGCCATCGACCGGACGCGCCCCTGGCTGACGCGAAGGATCTCGCGAACGCGGGGATCTTCGATCGTGTTCCGCTGGAGGCTGAGCATGCTGGAAATCACCTGGAGGTTGTTCTTTACCCGGTGGTGAATTTCCTTGAGCAGGACCTCCTTCTCGTGAAGGGAGATCTTCAGCTTCTCATCGGACTTCCGCCGTTCAAGAATTTCCCGTTCCAGCTCAAGCGTCCGGTCCGTCACCCGCCGTTCGAGGTCCCGGTTGAGTTGACGCAGCTCTTCCTGGGTTCCCTGGACGGTATCGACCATTTCGTTGAACCGCTTTCCGAGAATGCCCACCTCGTCGTCCGTTGTCACGCGGACGCGTTCGTCCATGTTCCCCAGCGCGATAGCCTGCACCGTCGCAACCATTTTTCGGAGCGGCTGGGTGACGAAGATCGATACCACGAGGACGGAAAATGTGCCGACCAGAAGGAACAGGATCACTTCAAAGCCGACAGTCGATCGCATGGTCGAGAGCGCTTCGTTGACCTGGTCCATCGAGTAACCCACCTCGACGTTGCCGTAAAGACGCGATGCATGCTGGATCGCGCTGCGTGCGGTCAGAAATCTGTTGGTGTCGGACCCTGCGGGGGGTGCGCCGGTCGCCGGCGTTCGAACGCTGGCCGGAGTCCGCGCGAAGGTATAGAATGCCCGGCCGGAATCGTCCCACACGGTGACAAAGAGCAGATCACGGTTCTGGCGCAACGGAAGGAGGGCTTCATCGCACGCGGCAGTGTCGCGGAATACCAGCGCCGGGGAGACCGTGAAAGCAGCCATGTCCGCGACGCTCTGGACATGACGCAACGCCTGCGAGGAGTAACTCTTCTCCAGCTGCGCGGGCATGAACAGGAACATCGCCGCCCCGTTGAGGACGACAACCGCAACAAAGACCGTCATGATCTTCGTCCGGATGCCCGAAAGCCGTTTTATGTTAATCCCCTTCATTGATCGTCTGCGCAAGACGGAGAAGCTGCGGATCGAATTTGCTGCCTTCCGCATGACAGGCAGCAAGATTGATCAGGAGCGAGAGTCGCCCTCCCCGGGCCGTGATCCCAACGGAGCACCCGCGTTCAACATAATCGGGAATTCCGGTAAATGTGGTGATTGATCGCACCCGGGTAATGTTTGAAATCTGACGGACGGGTTCGGAAAATACCGGGGCCAGATACACCGCATCCACTCCTTTATCCGCGAGAACGGTCCGGATGTCGCTGTCGGCGGTGAGATCGATCGGCACCAGGGACACCGGCAAACCGTTGACACGCGGGTCCGAGAGTTCTTCAAATGTCTGCATGAATTCCGTCGCCACTTCTTCGGATTCGTGGACGGAGCGTTGATAAATGACGCCGAGGACAAGCTTCCCTCCCGTGTGACGCTGCAGATTGCGGTCGTAGCTCAGGACTTTCAGGACGACAGGAACCTGCGCCGAGGCGGGAACCGGCATGTCCTGACAGAAACTGATCGAGGACATCGCACAAAGGAGTACGACCGGGGGGAGGAGAAGCTTCATCGGAGCCCGAGAGAGTACGAAAGAGTGAAAAGGAACATTCGCCCGTCCTGCGCGATCGCGTTTTGAAGATGTTCGTATCCTCCCGGGTATGCATAGGGTGCGTCAAGAACATTTGTGCAGCGCAAACGCGCGCCGAGACCGGGAATCGGCGTATTGTAGCGTACAGTAACGTTCAGGAGCCCGAACGCAGGGGTGGCGTATCCCTGGACCGTGATCCGTTTGGATTCCGCCTGCACCTCGCATGCCGCGGAGAGTCGGTTCGCAACCGCTCCCTCGAATCCCGCCCGAAAGACATGCGTCGGAGAGTTCGTAAGCTTCGCGTCTTGCTCGACCGCTTCCGCTTCTGCGTAGGTATAGCTGATATACCCGTGGCCGACCGGGGAAAAATCGCCGTTGATCTGTACCTCCAGGCCGCGGGAATTGACGGCGCTCGAGTTCTGAAAAATGTACGTGGAGTCTTCCGGGTTCATCGTAAGATCGATAAGATCCGTGAGACGATACTGAAACAGGGACGCTGACGCGTGCAGTCGTTCCGTAATCCGGCTTTCCATGACGAGTTCAAGAGAACGAATGACTTCCGATGAGAGAGACTTGCTCGGCAAATAGCCCAGAGGCAAGTCCTGGTAGTACAACTCGTACGTATTGGGGACCCGGAACGCTTCCGCGTACAAAAGCTTCAGGGAGGTCGTGGACGCAGGGATGTACACGATGGCAACTCTGGGCGCCAGCGTGCTCCCTGCTCTGGAATACACGTCCTTGCGAACGCTTGCCAGGAGAGAGAGGTTCGGCAGTGCCTGCCATTCGTCCTGGAGGTACGCCGACCCGACATGGAATGGGAAATTGCCGGAGAACAGCGTCGCCGCGTTGGTCCAAAGCCTGTAATCGGATTGAAAATGTTGTTGGTATTCAACGCCGGCGATCACGCGATTGGTGGGGAGCATGTCCCATGTGAGTTGTGCTTCTCCTCCCGCCCAGACCCCGGTCGAGGCATCCGGCTCTTCACCATCGGCATAGTCGTAGATCCCGGAATAGTTGTACTGATCAAAATATGCACGGGCGGATAACTGCATTGTTTCCCCCGGGAGCGATGCGTACCGTCCTTCAACGAACGATCGTTGGTCCAGCGTCGTTTCCTTCGCATTGAACACCGTCTCGAAGGACGCCGTCGGGACAGACTTCATTCGGGAACTGAAGAAGCCCGAGAGTGTCACCTGGCCGATCGTCGCATTCGCAAGAACGCTTCCATATCTGTCCCAGTCTCTCCCTCTGACGATTCCCCCCTCCGGGGTATCGGCGAACTCGGGATAGAAGAGATCCGACCCGGCGTAGCTTCCTGCGCGCACGGCAAGAGCACCGTACGACGTCGGACTAAACGAAATTCCGGCGGTTCCGCTCGCTTCGTACCAACCGTTGCTCCCTGCGCTTGCTGTCGTCCTGACCTCTTCCAGCTCGCGACCGGTGCGCGTGATGACGTTGATCATCGCGAAGACGGCGTTCGTGCCGTACAACGCTGATCCGGGCCCGCGAACGATCTCGATCCTCTCAATGGCATTCATGGCGATGGGGAAGTCCGTACCGATCAGCGCCGACTCATACACGTTTTCGTTCATCACATGACCGTTCAGCATCAGGAGGATTCTGTTGTTATAATCGGTGGGGCGACTGAATCCCCGGACACCGAGATACGCGTAGTTCCTGTCATAGCTGAGATAGAATCCGTGAACGCTATTTAACGCTTCGGCGAGCGTTGTGTATCCGTAGTGCGCGATATCGTCGGCCGTGATGACGGTGACGGAAGCGGGGGCCTCCTGCGCGGACTGCTGATGTTTCGCCGCAGTGCTTACCGGTATGCTCAGAAGAGAATCGAGAGAGATTTCGGAGAAATCTTTCGTCTCCTGGGCAACGCAAATTGACGTGAACAGTTCAACCACGAGGAGGGGTCTTAAGAGACGCATTTGTTCCATCGACACTGAGAGTAGAGGTTCATCTGAATTGCCGGGACGTTGTCTCCGGAAAGCATCCTTCTATGTAAGAGCCACGCCAGGTTTTGGCGGGGAATCCGGATTAATCTCCACGAATTAGTGCAATATTGATGCCGATGGCCAAATTCACAATAAATAGCGGAATATCGCTATTTGTCTCATGACGCTTGCTTAGTAGGGGCTTGCGTGGGCAAACGAGCAGTGAATTCATTGGTGGACAGACAACGAGAACGGAGTGGTGTCTGGATTTGTGCAAGAGTGTAATATTGGGATTTCCAGGGATTTGAAGATTTCGATGCCTCAAATGCAATCCCTGCGATCCGACACAAGAGTCCGGCAATGGAACCGTTCCGGCCGGTCGAGGCGTTTACCTAACAAGACGGTATTCCGTCTCTCTCCTCTCGCGCCCACATTCGGAGGCTCTAAGCTCCCCCGTTCGGTACCAACGATGGTTCCTTCAGCTTCAATTCTTCCATCGGTTCGGGTCTAACCCGAGCACACACTCGAAGTTGGAAGATCAAGGGTGTTGCCATCAGGTATGCGAACTCTTTCGAGGGCTTCATGCGCTTCCGTTCCCCCAGGCTGTCTGTTGTGACTGTCCGCATATGTCAGGCCCTACACTTCAATTGGTCGTCTTCGGACAATCAATCCGGGCGGTTCACGCATTCTTTCTCAGCCGCAGACTGTCTCATGCCGTCATCTCCCCCGTGCGAGAATGATTCACCGGCGGTCGGGCGCATCGCTCCTGCACTCGCGCTTGTGGTCTTCCTCCTATTCACCGTCGTTCATGCATGGTCCGCGCCACCGGAGGCTGCACACGAACATTCCATCAGTGGCACCGTCAAGGACAAATCGTCAGGGGAACTGCTGATTGGAGCATCGGTCGTTGTCGAGGAGCTGAAAGGCGTTGGGGCATCGACGAATGCATACGGCTTCTACTCGCTGACTCTCCCCGACGGAAAGTACCATCTGCAGGTGCAATACCTGGGGTACCGGACGGAAAGAGACTCCATCGATCTCACCAGGGACCATACGATCAGTTACGCGCTGGCTCCCGTCCCGATTTCAATCGGCGAAGTGGTGGTCTCCGGCGAGCGTTCCAACCAGAACGTGGTCTCGACGCAGATGGGCACGAACAAGATTGAGGTGAAAGACATCAAGGCCGTGCCTGTGCTCCTCGGGGAACGGGACATCCTGAAAACCATACAGCTGCTCCCCGGCATCAAGTCGGCCGGAGAAGGGAACACCGGTTTTTACGCGAGGGGCGGGGGGACGGATCAAAACCTGATTCTCCTCGACGAAGCACCGATCTACAATTCGGCGCATCTCCTTGGCTACGTTTCGATCTTCAATTCCGATGCGATCAAGGATGTTACCGTGATGACCGGTGCGATCCCCGCGGAGTACGGCGGGCGACTCTCCTCGGTGCTCGATATCCGCACAGACGACGGCAACGCGAAAACGTTCGGCGGCACGGGAGGGATCGGCCTCCTCGATTCGCGACTGACGGTCGAAGGCCCGATCGTGAAGGACGAAGGGTCGTTCATCGTCTCCGGCCGGAGAACCTACGCCGATCTGTTTCTCCATCTTTCGCGGGATACCACCATCAACCGGACCAGTCTCTACTTTTACGATCTGAATATCAAGGCCAACTATGCGTTCGGCGAAAAGGATCGCCTGTTTGCTTCCGCGTATCTCGGGCGTGACAATTTCAATTATCCGAATGTCTTCGGATTCAACTGGGGGAATACGACCGGCACGCTCCGCTGGAACCACGTGTTCGGCGACAACCTTTTTTCGAACACATCGCTGATCTACAGTGATTACAGTTATGCCAACACCGTGGGCGCCGGGCTGCTGAATTTTGTGATCTCCTCCGGCATACGCGATTTCGACTTCAAGACGGATTTTCAGTATTTCCTGAATACCCAATCCACCATGAAATTCGGCGTGAACGCGATTTATCACACGTTCTATCCGGGGAGCATCACGTCCGGGCCTGTCTCGTTCGCGATCAACGGGAGCGTGGAGACACGCTATGCGATGGAGAACGCCGCCTACTTTTCCCACGAGTTTCAACCGTTCCCATGGCTGAAGCTCGACTACGGCGTGCGAGGATCGATGTTTTCGCTCCTCGGTCCGGGAACGGCGTACACGTTTGATGAATACGGGGATATCGTGACGTCGTCCGCCTACGGGTCAGGGAAAACCATCAAAACCTACACGACTCTTGAGCCGCGCATTGCGGTGAATATCTCCCTCGATGAGGCCAGTTCGCTCAAGACTTCGTATACCAGGACCGCGCAATATCTTCACCTTCTCTCAAATTCCACGACGACGAATCCGAGCGACCTCTGGATCCCGAGTTCCAATAACATCCTCCCGGAATTTGCGGATCAGGTCTCCCTGGGCTACTACCGGAATTTTGAAGACAACACGTATGAATCGTCGGTCGAGGTGTATTACAAGAACATGATGAACCTCATCGACTTCCGCAACGGCGCCGACTTTCAATTGAACCCGACGGTCGAATCGCTGCTCCTGACCGGCCGCGGCTGGAGTTACGGCGTGGAGTTCCTGGTGCGTAAGCAGATCGGGCAGCTCACCGGGTGGCTGGGGTATACGCTGTCGCGAACCATGGAACAGTTTCCGGAAATCGACAACGGCCTGGCGTTCCCGGCGCGTCAGGACGAGACGCACGACATCTCCATTGTGGGCATGTATGATCTCAACGACCGATGGCACCTGGCTGCCACGTGGGTGTACAATACGGGCAACGCGGTGACATTCCCTGGCGGGAACTACGTCGTGGAGGGGCGACTCGTTCCGTATTACACATCCCGAAACGGCTATCGGATGCCGGCCTATCATCGGCTGGACATCTCGGTTACGTACTATTTCTCCAAGCACTCGAACCTGAACTTCTCGGTGTACAATGTGTACAACCGTCAGAACGCCTATGCCATTACGTTCCGGCAGGTCCCGAACGATCCTACGAGGACGGAAGCCGTGCAGTACACACTGTTCCCGATCATTCCATCATTGACGTACAATTTCAATTTCTGAACCGGAACTTCACGATGAAGCACCAGGGAATTCTGCTGCGGGGCGGAATGCTGCTGATTCTCCCGATAATGATCAGCGCATGCCAGAAAGTTGTCTCCATCGACCTGAACCAGTCGAACCCGCAGGTCGTGATCGAAGGAGTGGTGACCGACGGCCAGGGACCGTACCTCGTGGCCATGGGGCAGACAGGCGACTACTTCACGCCGTCCTTGAATTTTCCCCCCATCGTCAACGCCCTTGCGACGATCACTGATGACGCCGGAAACCGTGACACGTTGCGGATGATCTACCCGGGACTGTATTCCACGACCTCGATTCAGGGAGTCCCGGGGAGGACGTACGTGCTGCATGTCCAGGCAGAAGGGAAAGCGTTTGACGCAATATCGCCGATGCCCTTGAAAGTCCGGATCGACTCGGTGTACTCCTCGCCATTCCGTGAGTTTGACGGAGACCTTTCGTATTACATCTATATCATGTTTCACGACCCTCCGGTCACCCAGAACTGGTATCGCATCGACGTTCACTCGACGACGGGGGCGGTGGACTCGAGCGGGGGACGGAGATTCATCCTGTACAGCGACCGTCTGGCGAACGGGCTCGAAACGACATTTCGAATCAGGACTCTCCGGCGGTCGCAGCCGGGGGACTCCGTGATGGTGCGGCTGTATACGATCGACAAATCAACCTACGATTATTTTCGCACGGTCAACGACATCCTCGGTTCGGACCGGAGTCCGACCTCGCTTGCGCCAGCCAATCCCAACACGAACATCACGAACGGATCTCTCGGCTATTTTGCCGCCTATGCGATTGATTCCGTCGGCATCGTCCTTCACTGATCGGGCGGAGCGCGACGCCGAGCGTCTCAAGTCTCTCGCGTTGCCGGGGCTGTTGTTGTGTTCAGGATCCCCTTTGCGTATCTTGAGCGCCACCAGAGCAATCAACCTGCCGGAACAAGTGCAAAGGCCTCAAGCATGGAGGAAGGGCTTCCCGGATGTCCCGTTTGTGACACAAGAAAGGTTCGGAAGCAGCCGTTCCACTACAACTTCGCCGGACGAGAGCTTCACGGATATCGCTGCCCGCGGTGCAGCGCGATATTTGTCCACCCGCAACCGAGTGCAAAGGAGATTGCAGATCTCTATTCGGCCGATTACTTCGAAGGAGGGGATTTCCGGTGCGGGCACGAAAACTCTGCGTTTGAGGATGGACCACTTGCGCACCTGGTCAATATGGGGGTGCTGAATGCGATCCAGGGGTTAAAGCCGGCGGGGAAGCTTCTCGAGATCGGGTGCGCGAGCGGCGCGTTCCTCAATGCGGCGCGCACTCTCGGCTACGACGTGTTGGGCGTGGAGCTGTCCGTCGATGCCTGCCGTGAAGCGAAGGAAAAGTTCGGTCTTCATGTTATCCAGGGAGACCTCATGGAAGCGAAACTCCGGGACGCGTCGATGGATATCGTCTACATGGGGGATGTTCTCGAGCATTTGCCTGATCCCGTGGGGATAACGCGGGAGGTGTACCGGATTTTACGGCCGTCCGGTTTGCTGGTCGTCGAAGTTCCAGCCCAAACGAACACGCTGTTTTCACGGCTGGGTTTCCTCCTGTATGCCGCATTGAACAAGAGCACCGTCGTCGCTCTCCCGCCGTATCATCTCTTTGAATACCGTCCCGCGAGTGTACGATTCCTTTTGCGCCGCGCAGGCTTTCGTGTTCAGCGCATCGATCAAAGTTGCATTCCTCCGGGCGAGATCAACTTGCGGGGGGGACTGTTGGAGCGATTGGGAAAGAAGGTCTTCCAGTATCCCAACTGGTTGCTGACGCGAACGCTTCATATCAACGGCGACCGGCTCGCGATCTATGCGGTTCGCGAGTAGTTTTCCTTACCTCCTCACTGCTGTCATGTTCTCCGGCATCTGAACCGCGACCACCGATCCTCGGGCACAGACGACGCCCTCTGCCGCGAGAGTCACCGCGACAACCACTTTTCGACCTTTCACTTCTTCGATGGTTCCCCGCAACTCCAGCGCGATTCCCAGGGGTGTCGGACGGAGATAATCCACCTTGAGCGAAGCGGTAACAAACCGGAACGGCGGCTCGGTGTCCATCGGTCTCCCTTCCTCGCGATACTTCGCCGCTGCCGCAGTGCCGGTCCCGTGGCAGTCGATCAGAGACGCGATGAGTCCGCCATACACATAACCGGGGATTGCGGTGTGATACGGTTTTGGAGTAAAGGTCGCCACCGTCTCATCCCCATCCCAGTAACTCTTGATCTGATGGCCATGTTCGTTGAGTCGACCGCATCCATAGCAGTAGCTGAGATCGTCGGGGTAATAGTCCTGAATCGCTCGGGGAGTGTTGGTCATAAGTAGCGTTCCATGATGCAGATGAATGTTTTATAAATAGAGTCCACGACCTGACGCAAAGTACGTTGCGAAAAAGGAAAGAGCAACGGGTGAACATTCAGAACAATCGACATTATTGCACTTGAAAAGGGATCTCCGTAGAATTTAATGTCGAATAGACGGCGGCGATATCGAATGTTGCCATTCAAACAGGAGTTGACTGCCCACGGTATATTCATCGCTGCCGGCGAAGCTCTTGGACGCTTAGCTCAGTCGAAGTCCCGCTCCTCAGGGACGAAGCGGGACAAGTCACCAATGAGTAGAACGAGTCAGAACAGCAACGGTTGAATATCGGACGCTTAGCTCAGCTGGTCCAGAGCGCCGCCCTTATTCCAAAACGGCCCGCGAAGACGCCGAAGGCGGCTGAGTGGATGCCGTTTTGAGAATCCCGCGAAGTCCCGCTCCTCAGGGACGAAGCGGGACAAGTTACCAATGAGTAGAACGAGTCAGAACAGCAACGGTTGAATATCGGACGCTTAGCTCAGCTGGTCCAGAGCGCCGCCCTTATTCCAAAACGGCCCGCGAAGACGCCGAAGGCGGCTGAGTGGATGCCGTTTTGAGAATCCCGCGAAGTCCCGCTCCTCAGGGACGAAGCGGGACAAGTCACCAATGAGTAGAACGAGTCAGAACAGCAACGGTTGAATATCGGACGCTTAGCTCAGCTGGTCCAGAGCGCCGCCCTTATTCCAAAACGGCCCGCGAAGACGCCGAAGGCGGCTGAGTGGATGCCGTTTTGAGAATCCCGCGAAGTCCCGCTCCTCAGGGACGAAGCGGGACAAGTCACCAATGAGTAGAACGAGTCAGAACAGCAACGGTTGAATATCGGACGCTTAGCTCAGCTGGTCCAGAGCGCCGCCCTTACAAGGCGGAGGTCGTAGGTTCGATCCCTACAGCGTCCACAAAGGGGAACAGCCCTTGGTTCACACTTCGCGATGGACCCTGCCATGGTGAACATCGTTCCATTCGATCCCTCCCACCTCCCGACAGTGCTTGATCTCTGGAAGAACAGTGACGGTGTTGCGCTCGGCCTCGCCGACGCACCGGACCAGATCGAGCGTTATCTGTATCGGAACCCCGGGATGAGTTTCGTCGCGTTCCATGACGGTCTCCTTGTCGGAGCGATTCTCGGCGGGCATGACGGTCGGCGCGGTTACCTGCATCATCTTGCGGTTGACGCGGCGCACCGTCGGCGCGGGATTGCTCAGTCTCTCGTTGATCATTGCCTGGCTGCCCTACGGAACGAAGGGATCGAGCGGTCACACGTTTTCGTCCGTGCGGACAACGAGCTCGGAAAATCATTCTGGGCGAGTGCCGGCTGGACGAAACGGGACGATTTGGTGATGTATTCGTTCTTGTAGCGAAGGTGAAAAACATGGTTGCCTAGGCAACCATGTTTTCGGCGGGCCAAATTTGTGGCAGCCTAGGCAACCATGTTTTGAGATCGAATTTCTTCATTTTAAGGCCGTAAATAAAGGACGAAAAATATGGCAGCCTAAGCAACCATGTTTTTCAAGGTTACAAAACATGGCAGCTTAGGCAACCATCTTTTTCAAAGCTACAAAACATGGCAGCTTAGGCAACCATAATTGGTCGCCATATTATTTTTCCTTCATCCCCTTTTTCCTCTTGACAAGTTCCCCCTCAATCCCTATAGTATAGATACGATTCTATAGGTCATCTTTACGCCCGTGAGAAACGAATCCCATAACGCCCACACCTCGGTTTCCGTGGAAAATTCTGCGGTCGGTGGGCATTGTTCGTTCGTTCCTCCCATAACCATCTCCTCGATTATTCTCCTCCTTAGCCTCCCGATTCTTCTCGGGCTAATTCTAATTAGCTGAAGAATCCGCCAGAGGCTAACCAACTCCCGAAGTCTTCTCCAAGTATCTCCAAGGGCAACCGGTCAGTCTCTGGCAGGCGCAGGAGTGTTTTTTCTTTGCGGCACAGAGATGGGGAACGGTTGTGCGAATTCGACAACAACTCAAAGGGAAGGTCCATGACGCCTGGGCAGACGGAAGCAAACCACAAGTCACGCGATGACAACCACCGCGGCCGCGTGATGACGGGAGCGGAAATCTTTGTGCGAAGTTTGATTGAGGAGAATGTCGAAGTCGTCTTCGGCTACCCCGGCGGTGCAACCATCGGGATCTATGATGTCCTCCATGACATCTCTGACATCAAGCATGTCCTCACCCGGCACGAGCAGGGCGCCACGCACGCTGCGGAAGGCTACGCAAAGGCCATGGGCAAAGCGGGAGTCGTCCTTGCGACATCCGGCCCGGGAGGGACCAATACGGTGACCGGGATCGCCGACGCCTATATGGATTCCATTCCGATCGTCGTGTTCACCGGGCAAGTGGCGCTGCGACTTATCGGCAACGACGCGTTCCAGGAAGCCGATATCGTTGGGATCACCCGGCCGATTACGAAGCATTCGTATCTCGTGCGGGACGTGAAAGAACTGGCCCGCATCGTGAAGGAGGCGTTCTACATTGCCACGCATGGCCGTCCGGGACCCGTCCTCGTCGATTTGCCGAAAGACGTCATGGCGCACAAGACGACGTTCGACTATCCCGACGCCATCGACCTCCGGACGTACAAACCCGTCGTCGAAGGGCACGACCAGCAGATCCAGCGGGCGGCAGAGTTGCTGGCAACCGCGAAACGCCCCGTCCTGTACGTGGGCGGCGGCGTGATCCTCTCCGGCGCGTCGGAGGAACTTCGCGCGCTTGCCGCGAAACTCCAGAGCCCGGTCACGACGACACTGCAGGGACTGGGAGCATTTCCGGAACATGACCGGCTTTCGATGGGCATGCTCGGGATGCACGGCACCTGGTATTCCAATATGGCGGTGAACTACTGTGATGTTCTTGTCGCCGTCGGGGCGCGGTTCGACGACAGGGTGACAGGCAATGTCGACCACTTCGCGCCCGAAGCGAAAATCATCCATATCGATATCGATCCCTCCGCGATCAGCAAGAATGTCGCCGTCGATGTCCCCATTGTCGGCGACGTCAAACGCGTCCTCCCCAAACTTACCTCCCTCGTCCGAAAGCTGGACACCGAAGACTGGCTCAAGACGATCGAGCAGTGGAAGGTCGAACATCCACTGCGCTACCGCTCCAGCGACAAGATCAAGGCACAACTGGTGATCCAGAAACTGGGCGAGATCACCCACGGAGAGGCAATCGTTGTGACCGACGTCGGGCAGCATCAGATGTGGACGGCGCAGTTCTTCAACTTCATGCATCCGCGCACGCACATTACCTCGGGCGGACTCGGCACGATGGGCTTCTCGCTCCCGGCGGCAATGGGCGTCGCCTTCGGCAGAACCGATCTTCCCGTCGTGTCGATCAGCGGTGATGGCGGCTTCCAGATGAACAGCCAGGAAATGACGACGATTGTCGAGCACAAGCTGCCGTTGAAGATCTTTGTGATCAACAACGGATTCCTCGGGATGGTCCGGCAATGGCAGGAGCTGTTCTGGCGGAGGCGGTATTCGCATGTGGAGATTTCCAGTCCGGACTTCGTGAAGCTCGCAGAAGCGCACGGGTGTGCGGCGTCCAGGGTGACGCGCAGTGACGAGGTTTCCGATGCGATCACCGCAGCCATGAAGCACAAAGAGGGACCGGTGTTCGTGGAATTTGTCGTCGAACAGGAGGACAACGTCTATCCGATGATCCCGGCGGGGATGACGGTGAATGAAATGCTCGACAATCCCGATCCCACGTCGACCTCGGAATCCTCACAACCCGACGCAGTAGAGATCGTCACCCTCGAAAAAGGGAAGTCACGTATTCCGGTCCCCGTCCGGGGATAGGGAGTGCGACACGTTGCGAACGGCGAAAGAAAGGGCTATTGATGACAAACGAACGGATCGTCATCTTTGACACGACACTGCGCGACGGTGAGCAGTCACCGGGATGCAGCATGAACGTCGACGAGAAACTGCGGATGGCGCGTCAGCTCGAACAGCTCCGGGTCGACGTCATCGAGGCCGGTTTCCCGATCGCATCCCAGGGAGACTTCGAGGCGGTCCAGAAAATCGCCGAAACGATCACTGGCGTGAAGGTAGCGGCACTATGCCGCACGGTCCGGGGCGACATCGATCGCGCATGGGAAGCGATTGCGCGGGCAAAACACCCCCGCCTTCATACCTTCATCGCCACCTCCGCGATCCACATGAAGCACAAACTCAACAAGACGGCGGCGCAGGTGTTCGATGATGCGGTGCAGTCCGTCCGCTATGCGAAGACGCTCTGTGATGAAGTCGAGTTCTCCTGCGAGGACGCGTCGCGGAGCGACCTGAATTTCCTTTGTGAAATCGTCGCCGGGGCCATCGATGCCGGGGCGACGATCATCAATCTTCCCGATACGGTCGGCTATGCGGTCCCCGAGGAGTACGGCGCGATGTTCCGCACGCTCCGGGAACGCGTTCCGGCTCTCGCCAATGTCACGCTCAGCGCACACTGTCATAACGATCTTGGCCTGGCCGTCGCGAACTCGCTGGCGGCGATCCAGAACGGCGTACGCCAGGTCGAATGTACGATCAACGGAATCGGCGAACGCGCAGGGAATGCGGCCCTGGAGGAATTCGTCGTTGCGCTCAGGACGCGGAAGGATCTCCTCGGGTTTGAGACGCGGATCCAGTTCGAGGAACTCTATAAGTCAAGCAAACTGCTCTCCAGTCTCACCGGAATGATGGTCCAACGGAACAAAGCCGTCGTCGGCGCAAACGCGTTCGCCCATGAAGCCGGCATCCACCAGGACGGGATGCTCAAGAGCGCGATGACGTACGAGATCATGACGCCGCAGTCCGTCGGACTCAAGCAGAACACCCTTGTGCTCGGAAAGCATTCCGGCCGTCACGCGTTGAAGGAGCGGTACAAGGAACTCGGGTATTCCCTGACGCCGGATGCGTTGGAAAGGACGTACCGTGAATTCTGCGCGATCGCGGACAAAAAGAAGGAAGTCTTCGATGAAGAACTGATCGCGATTCTTGAAGACGAGACGCGGGATACCGGCGACGATTATCATCTGGTGTCGGTCCATGTGAGCAGCGGCACCACGATCCGTCCGACCGCGACGGTCGAACTCCGCCGGGGGGAATTGCAATATGTCGATTCCGCCACAGGGGACGGACCGGTGGACGCGGCATACAAGGCGATCGAGCGCATCACAGGATTCGTGGGGACGTTGACGGAATATTCTGTGACCTCGGTCAGCGTCGGACACGATGCCATGGGTGAGGCGTTCGTGCGCGCGGCATTCGACGGCGTGCAGTTCAACGGACGCGCCGCGAGTACCGACGTGATCACCGGAAGCGTCAAGGCTTATCTCGAGGCCCTGAACAGGGCAGTCGCCGCGAGCAAACGAAAACGGGAAGAACAGGAAGGACTCATGACAAAGAGAGTGGCGGTACCCGTATGACACCATCGCAACCACGAACGCTCTTCAAAAAGATCTGGGATGCCCATGTCGTCGGACAGGAAGATGGCGCCCCCGCGATCCTCTATATCGATCTTCATCTTGTGCATGAAGTCACGTCCCCGCAGGCGTTTACCGGCCTCCGCGAACGCGGCTTGCGCGTCCGTCGCCCCGGCAACACCGTTGCCACAATGGACCATAGTATCCCGACGCTCGACCCTTCAATACCGATGACGGATGAGCAGGCAATCAAGCAGATCCGGCAGCTTGAAACGAATGCCTCATGGGCGGAGATCAGGCTGTATGACATGAAGAGTCAGCACCGCGGGATCGTCCATGTGATCGGGCCTGACCTCGGGTTGACCCAGCCCGGCATGACCATTGTCTGCGGCGACAGTCATACTTCGACCCACGGAGCCTTCGGCGCGCTTGCCTTCGGCATCGGCACGAGCGAAGTCGAGCATGTGCTTGCCTCCCAATGTCTCCTGCAACGTGAACCGAAAACCCTCGAAGTGCGCGTCGACGGTACGCTCGACCGCGGCGTGACGGCGAAAGACGTCATCCTTGCGCTTCTTGCGAGGATCGGCATTGGCGGGGCGACCGGACACGTGATCGAATACGCGGGATCGGCGATCCGCGGGATGTCGATGGAAGAGCGAATGACCGTCTGCAACATGTCGATCGAAGGCGGAGCACGGGCAGGCATGGTGGCACCGGATGAGACGACCTTCCACTACCTCGCAGGACGCGAATTTGCGCCACGGGACGGCGCATGGGACGCTGCGGTCGCAGCCTGGAAGACCCTGCCAACCGATGCGGGCGCAACATTCGACAAATCGGTCACGCTTGACGCACAAGCCCTCACACCGATGATCACCTTCGGAACGAATCCCGGCATGGGCATGCCGATCAACGGCCGGGTCCCTGAACCGCAATCGCTCGGCGAAGCGTCACAGCGGTTGGCGCTGGAGAAAGCCCTCGCCTACATGGACATCAAACCGGGGCAGCCGTTGCTCGGCCGCCCGGTCAACGTCGTGTTCATCGGAAGTTGCACGAACTCGCGAATCTCCGATCTGCGATCTGCAGCCGCCGTCTTTGAAAATCGCAAGGTCGCACCACAGGTCCGCGTTCTGGTGGTCCCCGGTTCGCAAGACGTCAAGCGGCAGGCCGAATCGGAAGGGCTGGACAAGATCTTCAAGAACGCCGGGGCGGAATGGCGAGAAGCGGGATGCTCGATGTGCATCGCCATGAATGGCGATCAGCTTTCTCCGGGGGAATATGCCGTAAGCACGAGCAACCGGAATTTCGAAGGACGGCAGGGGAAGGGCGGCCGGACGTTTCTTGCATCGCCGCTCACGGCCGCCGCCGCAGCAGTGACAGGAAAGATCACGGACGTCCGCACGCTGCTTTCATAATTCTCCCGGAAGGAAGGGCAACCGCAGGCATGGCACAATTCACGACACTGACTTCACCAGTCGTCCTGTTGCTGGTGAATGACATCGATACCGATCAGATCATCCCCGCGCGCTTTCTCAAAGCCACCGACAAGAACGGCATGGGCGATCACCTGTTTGCCGATTGGCGCTATCAAAGCGACGGATCGCCGAAAAAGGACTTTGTTCTCAATGCCCCCGGGGCGAAAGGCGCGGCGATCCTGCTTGCAGGCGACAATTTCGGCTGCGGTTCGTCGCGCGAGCATGCGCCGTGGGCATTGACGGCGTTCGGGTTCCGCGCGGTGATCAGTACATCGTTTGCGGACATTTTCAAGAATAACGCGCTGAAGAACGGGCTCCTTCCGATCACGGTCGACGGGCCGATGCACCAACGGCTCGTCAAGCACTTCGGCATCTCGCCGGCCTCCGCGATGACGATCGATCTGCGGACGCAATCGTTCGCCACGGAGATGGGGCCGGAGGGGAAGTTCGCGATCGATGCCTTCGCGCGGACGTGCCTGTTGAACGGCGTGGACGAGCTCGGGTATATCCTGCGCTTCGAGCCGCAGATCAGAGCGTTTGAGGAGCGCCGAGGACATTCCGGAGGTACGGTATGAAGATCGACATCTATGATACGACGCTCAGGGACGGGACCCAGCGGGAAGGCGTTTCACTTTCGTGTGAGGACAAGCTTGCCATCGCGAAGCGGCTTGATGACTTCGGCGTGGCATTCATCGAAGGGGGATGGCCGGGGTCAAATCCCAAAGACGCGGAGTTTTTCCAGCGTATACGATCCGTCCCGCTCAAACATGCGGTCGTGACTTCCTTTGGCTCGACCTGCCGCGTCGGAGGGACGCCCGCGGACGACCCGAACATTCACGCGCTCCTCGAATCGGACACGAGCGTCTGCGCCATCGTCGGGAAATCCTCCATGTTGCACGTCACGGAAGTCCTCCGTACGACGCCCGATGAGAACCTTCGCATCATCGAAGAGAGCGTTGCCTACCTTGTCAGCAAGGGTCGCAGAGTCTTCTATGATGCCGAGCACTTTTTCGACGGGTATGCGCTCGACCAGGCGTACGCCATTGCCACATTGAAGGCGGCGGAACGCGGTGGGGCGGAAGTCCTGGTTCTCTGTGATACCAACGGCGGGGCGTTGCCGTGGGATCTTGCCGAAGTCATCCGTGCTGTGAAACGGAATGTGAACATTCCGATCGGGATCCATGTGCACAACGACGGCGAATGCGCGGTCTCGAACTCTCTCACGGCGGTGCGGGAGGGATGTGTCCAGGTCCAGGGGACCATCAACGGGTATGGAGAGCGGTGCGGCAATGCGAATCTTGTTTCCGTGATCGCCGATCTTGAATTGAAGATGGGAGCGCAATGTCTTCCCCCCGGCAACCTGTCGCATTTGACGGACGTCTCGCGGTTCGTTTCCGAGATCGCGAATCTTGCCGCCGATGATCACCTCCCGTTCGTCGGGAAGTCGGCGTTTGCACACAAGGGCGGGATTCATGTCGCAGCCATCCGCCGGTGTGTGGATTCGTACCAGCACATCAAACCGGAATCGGTCGGGAACGCCATGCGAGTGGTGGTGTCGGAACTTTCCGGCAGGGGGAACCTGCTCAGCAAGGCTGAGGAATTCGGGATCAGCGTCGCGGAAAATTCGGACGTCGGCGATGTGCTGGGCGAGATCAAGGTCCTCGAGTCGAAGGGATTCTCGTTTGAAGCCGCCGAAGCTTCGGTGGCCATGATGATGAAACGGCAGCAGGACCAATACCGGCCGCCATTCTCGCTGATCGATCTGACGGTCAGCGTCGAGCACCGGCATGGGCTGGGAGTGTCGGCTGCGGCGACGGTGAAGGTGAAGGTCGGAGAGGAAATCATCCATACGGTTGCCGACGGTCTCGGTCCCGTCAACGCACTGGATTCAGCGTTGCGGAAGGCGCTCGCCCCGATCTACCCGTCGATCAATGCGTTTCACCTTGCCGACTACAAGGTCCGCATCCTGGACGGGAACAACGGGACCGCCGCCACAACGCGCGTGTTGATCGATACACAGAACGGCACGAAGCGATGGAGCACCGTTGGTGCCAGCGTCAACATTATCGAAGCGAGCTGGCATGCTCTGGCAGACAGTTTCGAATACGGCCTGACGGTGGCATCATGAAGGCATCGATCGTCGTACTCCCGGGTGATGGGATCGGACCCGAAGTCACGGACGCGGCGGTAACCGTTTTGCGGGAAGTTGCAGGACGGTTCGGGCACACATTCGCATTTTCAACGGAGTTGATCGGCGGCGTGTCCATCGACCGGCAGGGGACGGCGTTGTCGAAAGAAGCGCTCGATGCGTGCTGGAAATCCGACGCCGTTCTGCTCGGCGCCGTCGGCGGCCCGAAGTGGGATGACCCGAATGCGGCAGTTCGTCCCGAACAGGGTTTGCTTGGACTGCGAAAAGGCCTCGGACTGTTTGCCAATCTTCGTCCCGTTCGCCCGCATCCTGCGCTGATTGACGCGTCGCCCCTCCGTCCGGATCGTGTGAAGGGAGTGGACCTGATCGTGGTCCGCGAGCTTACCGGCGGACTCTATTTCGGCACTCCGCGCGGTCGGACCGAGGTCAATGGCCACCGGAAGGCCGTCGATACTCTCGAATATACCGACTACGAAATCACACGCGTTGTCGAGCTGGCATTCCAACTTGCCCTCGGTCGTCGGAAGATCGTGACGTCGGTCGACAAGGCGAACGTCCTGGAATCTTCCCGCCTGTGGCGCCTCGTCGCAGTCGAGACGGCGAAGGCGCACGGAGACGTCACGCTCGAACACATGCTTGTGGACACGGCAGCTATGCGATTGGTGACATCGCCCGCCCAGTTCGACGTGGTGGTCACAGAAAATATGTTCGGCGACATTCTCACGGACGAGGCCTCCGTTCTGGTCGGCTCGATGGGGATGCTGCCGTCCGCCTCTCTCGGAACCGGCGGACCGGGCGTGTTCGAGCCTATCCATGGGTCGGCGCCGGACATAGCGGGGAAAGGGATCGCCAATCCCATCGGCACGATTCTCAGCGCCGCTCTGCTTCTGCGATATTCATTGCGGTTGGAAGAAGAGGCACGGGCCATCGAGAACGCCGTTGATTCCGCGATCACCGAAGGCTGCAGGACGGTGGACCTGGGTGGTTCGCTCGGAACGAATGGAATGACGGATGAAATCATCAAGAGACTTCGGAATGACTAAGAGGGAACCGGTATGAGCATGAAATCACAATATGTGTGGATGGACGGCGAACTGGTGGACTACGACAAAGCCACCGTCCACTTCCTGACTCCGGCCCTGCATTACGGAGCAGGGGTGTTCGAAGGGATCCGCTGCTATGCCACGGAGCGCGGGCCGGCGATCTTCCGTCTCAAGGAACACATGGATCGGCTCGTTTCTTCCGCCATGATCTTCGGCTTTCGCGACCTTCCGTTCTCGTCGGAGCAACTCTCTGAGGCATCAAAGGAAACGGTGGCGGCAAACCGATTCGAGGAATGCTATGTACGTCCGCTGATCTATCTCACCGGCGGTGGGTGGAATCTCAATGTCGATGCGGGAAAACCCTCCGTCGGCATCGCGGTATGGGAATGGAAGAATTATCTCGGCGCCGAGGCTCTTGATCGGGGGATTCGGGCGAATATCTCGTCGTTCACCCGTCATCATCCAAACATTACGATGACGAAAGCAAAGGTCACGGGGAACTACGCAAACAGCTTCCTCGCGAAAACGGAATCCGTCCGCCTGGGGTTTGATGAAGCGATCCTTCTCGATGCGCAGGGCTACGTGGCGGAATGCACGGGAGAGAACCTCTTCGCCGTGAAGGACGGGGCAATCATCACGCCGCCCGTTGCTCCTGTCTTGCAGGGAATCACCCGGAGCACACTGATCGCCCTCGCGCGGGATATGAATCTCCCCATCCTCGAAGCGCCACTCTCCCGCGATATGCTGTACGGGGCCGACGAAGTGTTCGTCTCGGGGACGGCGTCCGAGTGCATTGGCCTTCGCGAAATCGACTTTCGTGTCATCGGGAACGGCCGGACGGGAGAGGTGACGCGCGCACTCCAAAGGGCGTTCCACGCTGTCGTTCACGGAAAGCACCAGCGCTCGGCGGATTGGCTCGCATACGTCTTCGACGATCCCAAAGCTGAGTTCCGCAAGACCGGTTCCGACTAATTGTCCTGACGTGGAGGCAAAAGCCTAAGGAATTCGCTCCATTTGAGGAACCCAATACCGATTATCGGCGGTTGTAAGGAGAGGGGGTACGATTACGATCAAGGGATTTCCAGGCAGAACAGAAGACCACCTTGCCCAGCTCTCCAACTCCAGTACGATATGCATCCTCGGCCGTTTACGGCGTGGGAGCTGCCGCCGTCGCTCTTGCGATAGGTCTCCCATTCCTGTTTGTTGAGGTTCGTATCGCAAGTTTCTACAGTTACGCGAACGCCGGATTTGGCTACTGGATGGCGACCCGCGTCCTTCCCGGTTGGGCTACTCTCGCGGTTGTCCTCGGCCTGGTCATCGGCATTCGATCAGCGAATCGCCATCGCAGCATGGCGTCCGCCCTCGGTCGCGCATTTCTCTGGTCCCTCGGCATCGCCACCATTGCTACTGCGATATCATTTCCTGCAACGGCATCGATGCGGACGTCCTATTTCAAACGATTTGGTCTTCCCACCCCGTCCCTTTCCCATGTACTCTTCGTTCATCTATTCGATTCACAGGCTGCACAGAAAATACAGTTCGACGTCTGCGCTCTCTCCGACAACGTTTCCTCATCTGCGGGAACCGCACCTCTCCAATTCCATTATGAATTCTGTATCCCCGATGTCGACTCGCTCCGGAAAGAGGTCGCAGCAATCGATACAACGGCCCGGCCGAGCGCCGGCTCGTTGGGCAATGGTTGTGGTTCCGGGCGCATTTTGTATATTGGCTATACCGGTCAACCAGGTGCGGGATTTGTCCTGAGAAGCCTCTGCCACCTCCCCTACATCCGGCGAATCAGTCCATCGGTCATCGAATGAAAACGGGAACCGAGGTCCCCCAACACCATCTTCCCATTTCTCCCCCCACCAAGGCCGCCCTCGTCGCTCTTGGTGTGGTTGAGCTTTCGATGGGAGGACTTGCCCTCGCCGTTCTCGCATTCCTCGATTTGGGAATGATTTCGGGATCCTCGCCTCTGGCCTGGGGGGTGTTGACGCCGTTGACGCTATTGCTGCTTGCGGGAACCGGAATTTTCATGCGCCGCCCGTGGACGTATTTGCTTCATTGCCTGGTGACGCCGGTCGCCCTCGTCGGCGCGTCGGTTGTGCTCGCATTCGTTCTGGGTCCGACGCGGGGGACGCCGGTCGTAGCATTAACCGCAGTCGCGACGGGCTTGCTCCAGCTGTTTTTCCTCACGTCGGATGTCCATCGGTGGTTCGACGACCTCTGGGGAGAATAAATCGATCAATGATGGCGGAGAAGGAACAAACTGTCCGGGAATGGGGTTTGATTCTATGATAGTGGAGAGTCGTGTGATCATTGATATCAAGCTTGGAGTGCGATATGACGTGGGAAGAAATTGTGTCTGGATGCCTCGCCGTCGGCTTTGCGCTGGCGTTCAGCACCGGCCTTGCACACAAGCTTTATCGAGGTTTTTCCATGCGACTGTGGAAGAGCAGCATGAGTTCAAGAATCGTTTCGTTTGTTGAAGTCTGGGAATGCATGCACTGTCGACGGCTAAATGGTATTGGCCATTCCTGCAAACAATGTGGTACTCCGATGCCGGCCCACCCGCGCTTCAAAACGGTTCCCGAATCACGCTTGATGAAGTTTCTCCAGCCTTCTGACCATTCTCACCGCAGCAACCCGCGAGATTTGTTCTAATACAAGACTCTTTCACGCATTTAATGACGGCGAAGGAAATCCCTCAGCACTGATTCGAATGCACCGGGATTTTGAAGGTGGAGGAGATGTCCTGCACGGGGGATCTCTATCCGTTCGGCGCCCTCTATCGAAGATTCCAGCACGTCGAGGATTGCCCCGAACATCGGTTTGCTGATCGCGCCGCCGACGAGCATGGTCGGGACTTTGAGCGAACCGAGAGACTCGAGGGACACGTCGTCCATGTACACCGCATTGTCGGTGAGGAATTCCGCCCGCAATTCGGGCGCATATTGCAGGAGATCATCCTTCAACACCGGCGAGAGACGTTCGAACCACCCGGGCTCTCCGCGCACCCCTTCCACAAAAATCCCAAGCCCCTTTTCATCGTTCCCCTCCCTGAAGCAGGCGCGCGTCGGCTCCATGACCCCCTGGACGAAATCATCATGCATTCGTTTCCCCTTTGGATGGTGCAGGAGGAGAGGGACCATGGGGGGCTCGCAAAGGACAACAGCCCTGAACGTCGCTGGAGCGTGGAGAGCGGCGATCAATCCGATGTAAGCGCCAAAGGACGACCCGACCATGACGACCGGTCCGCCTCCGGTTTTCGCAATGATGTCGAGGAGTTCTTCGGCGTGGCGCTCGGTGCTGTACACTTCGTTTTCCGCGGGCGGGAGATTGGGCGGATGAAACCTTCTGCTGTACGAAATACAGCGGAAGGATGCACTCAACCTCTTCGAGAGTCCTACGAACGTCGAAAAATCCGCAACGCTTCCATGGACGAAAAGGAGCGTCGGGCCTTCGCCCTCGATGGACGCTTCGTAGGTGTAATCGTTGATTGTGAGGGAGACTCTGGGCATGGGTCTGCAATGATACTGTTTTCGAAAACGAAAGACAATCCGGGAATTCCGTATCTTCCGTCATGACGTCAACGCTTCCTGTCGATGATGCTCTTCCCGAGCTTCGCTCCCTTCTCTCCCAATCGCGATCCGTTGTTCTTGTGGCTCCGCCGGGCGCAGGCAAGACGACGCGCGTCCCGCTCTCCTTGATCGATCAGGATTGGCTGAACGGGAATACGATCCTTATGCTGGAGCCCCGGAGGCTTGCCGCGCGGAGGGCGGCGGAATATATGGCAGGCCTCTTGTCTGAGCGCGTCGGGGCAACCGTCGGCTACAGGATACGCGGAGAAAGCAAAGTCAGTGGAGCAACCCGGATCGAGGTTGTTACTGAAGGAATCCTCACGCGAATGCTTCACGATAAGCCCGACCTTCCCGGCGTCGGGGTCGTTGTCTTCGATGAGTTTCACGAACGCAGCATCCATGCCGACCTCGGGTTGGCATTCACGCTCGATGTCCGGGAGCACCTACGTCCCGATCTTCGCATTCTCGTCATGTCCGCGACTTTGGATCACGTTGCCGTTGCTGATCTCCTTGGCGGCGCACCGGTCGTCCGGAGCGAGGGGAGATCCTATCCTGTAGAGACGCGATACGCGCGGGCAGCCGCATCGGGGCCCATCGAACCTCCGGTCAACGCCGCAATCCTCAGGGCACTGCGGGAAACCTCGGGCGATATTCTCGTCTTCCTCCCCGGACAGCGTGAAATCAGACGCGTTGCCGAGCTCCTGAATGCGGAAGCTCTCGTACCCGGGATCCACGTTCATTTGCTTTTCGGCGACGCTGATCCGCGGCAACAGCAGGAGGCTCTGAACCCGGCTCATGACGGTGAGCGGAAAATCATCCTCTCCACCAGCATCGCGGAGACAAGCCTCACCATCGACGGCGTCCGCGTGGTGATCGATTCCGGATTCTCGCGCCTGCCGAAGTTCGAACCGCGTCGCGGGATGGCCGGCCTCACGACGGTACCGGCATCCATGGCTTCAGCCGATCAACGGAGGGGGAGGGCGGGGCGACAGGGGCCGGGAGTGTGTTACCGTTTGTGGACGGAATCACAGGAGGCATCGCTTCCCCGCTATACGATGCCGGAAATCCTTTCGACCGATCTTCTGGCGCTCGCGTTGGATCTCGCGTTGTGGGGAGATCCTTATGGCGAACATCTCCGATTTCTGGATCGTCCGCCCGCGGGGCACATCGCACAGGCGCGGTCGGTACTTGCTGCGCTTGGCGCGCTTGAGAGTGTTGGCTCACTCACGGCTCACGGGAAAGCGCTGTCCCGTCTCGGCGTCCATCCGCGCATCGCGCACATGATTCTGAAGGGGAGTCAGCTCGGCCGAGCCATGCAGGCGTGTCGCCTTGCGGCAATCCTTTCGGAGCGGGACGTTCTGCGGACTCAGACCGATCGTGACATCGATATCACCACCCGGTGGGAAGCCGTCAAAAAGGAGCGTGGGATTGACAGAACAGCGCTTTCCAGAATCAACGCCGAAACGCAGCGTCTGCTTCGGGTGATCCCTGCCGGCGCGACGCATGAACCGGACGACAACGTGGGGGTCCTTGTCGCCCTCGCGTACCCGGATCGGATTGCCATGCGTAAAAAAACAGGGGAGGGGTATCTTCTCTCGAACGGAACGGCCGGCATGCTTCCCCCCCGGAGCGCTCTCTCTCATGAGAAGTACCTTGCTGTTGCTGAAGTGGATGGCATCGGAACGACGGCAAAAATCCTTCTTGCGGCCCCCTTGGAGAGAAAAGAGATCGATGCCGCCTTCCTGGAGCAGTTTCAACGCACGGAAGAAACGATCTGGGAAGAACCCGCCGGCTCGGCGCTTGTCCGCAAGAGACTGACACTCGGCGCGCTCGTCTTCGAAGAGACCACGGCGCCCGCTTCCGGAGATCAGGCGCGCGACGCTCTCCTTGCCGCTATCCGAAATGGGGGGCTGAAGACTCTCCCGTGGTCTGCGGAGGCGCACTCGTTCGCCCGGAGAAGCGAATGGCTGTGGACCGGCGGTTTGGTCTCCAGCGACTGGCCGAGGATGGATGAGGCATCGCTTCTCTCGTCCCTCGATCAGTGGCTTGGTCCGTCATTGGAAGGGATGACCAGGCGTTCCCATCTTCATCGGCTTGATCTTCTGCAAATACTCCGAGGGCGTTTTTCGTACAAGCAGCTCAAAGATCTTGAGAAGCTTGCCCCCGACCGGATTGCCGTCCCGACCGGAACCTTGGTGCGAATCGAATATGATCCCCAGAACGCACCCGTGCTTGCGGTGAAGCTCCAGGAAATGTTCGGTCAGACCGTCACGCCGACCGCCGGCTCCGTCCCGGTGATGCTTCACCTGCTCTCTCCTGCTGGGAGACCGCTTGCAGTAACGCAGGACCTGCCGAGCTTCTGGAAGAACGTTTATCCGGAGGTTCGCAAGCAGATGCGGGGCCGATACCCAAAACATCCGTGGCCTGAGGACCCGCTCACCGCCATTCCGATGAGAGGTGCAAAACGCAAGATGCGTGATTAGATATCGCATCCCGGCAGTATTACTGCTTCAACTCCTCGGCTTCCACGCGTTCACGATACCACTTCGCCCCGGTTGCCGTGGCCTCCCGGGAGTACTTTATGAGGGCAGGGAGGGGAAACAACATGTGCATTTGTCCCCCCGCGAGCATCCGTTTTATTTCCGGATTGTGCGCATCGTCGCCGTAGTTGATCGCCGCAAGCTTTTCCTGAAGTGTCGTGAACTGTTCCCGTGCCTTCGCGTATTCCGCGTGAAAATCTTCCTGGATCGCCTTCAGGTAATCATTTGCGACCGCGATATGTTTTTCCGCAGCCTGGATCTGAAGCGCACGGTAGGCTTTCGGTTCGGGATAGGACATCTCGCCCGTCGAAATTTCCGGAAGTTTTGATTCCTCGTCGCTTTTCCATTTATCGATGTCGTTGTGGCGTTGTTCAAACTTCTGATTCCGTTCACTTCGCGAGCGGAGCACGATCCCGGCTTGCTGGATGTTCTTGCCGCTGATTGCGTTTGCGTGTGACACCTCCTGCACCGCCGCGTTCACTTTCGGAGATTCCGGTGTCATGATTTTTGGACCGAGTCCCATCTGCTTGCTGAGTTCCATCGCATACGTTATCTGCTCCTCCTTGCTCATGCTCTTCATCTTCTGCTGGATCGCCTTCTGATCCATCGATTTGACCTTGTCGGTCATTGGCTTGTCGAGCTCCAGCAGCAGCTTTTCGAAGCGACGCTGAAGATCTTTTGTGGAGTCTTCTATGGATTTGTAATACGCCGCTTCATCCGTGGTGGTGCCGTCCTTTGATCGATCACAACGCGAATAGGCATCCTTTGCGCTCGTCGGCACCGACGGGACCTTGTCATAAAGCTTTAGAATATTCACTTTGATCATATCTTGCGCGTTGCCGATGGGCGCAAGGCTCATCGCCGTGATCAGCATCGCCAACAATGAGAGGGGAAACGCTTTCATATGAAACCTCGGTTGTGAAAGAATGCCGGGACAAATCACACGTCTGCTATTATTCTATCACCTTAAGTCTCCTGAGAATTTCCAAGGCGATCACCTTTCTCTTGCCAGAGATAGCGGCTTCGTCGCGCTTTGAATCGGTCGTTGTGATGCAGTTGGCAAATACGAACGCTCCGCCCTTTCGCTCCACCCAACCGACGTACCAGCCGACGAGACTCGTGGAATCAAAATCCGCCAGTCCTGTTTTCCCCCGTAGTGTCCATCCGTTCCCGCTATCCTGAAGGATGATGTTCTTCACAATCTCGATGGACCGCAAAGAGAAGGGGACGGCATTCGTCCGAAGACGGTTGAGAAAGGCGACCTGCTCGTCGGGAGAAATCCTGAGCGAACTTCCGAGCCAGAATCTGTCGATGCCGCCGGAGATGTCGCGGTTGCCATAGTGCAATGTGTCAATCCAGTGTTGCATGCGCTCCGGTCCGACGCGACGGGCAAGTTCCTGATAGTACCAAACGACAGAATACCTGATTGCCGAGGCAAGGTCGTGATCCCGGTTCCAGTCGTCCGACCATCGCCGAACGCCGTCCCATCGGATGACGTAATGTTCATTGGGGATGACCCCGGTTTCGAGGCCGATCAGTGAATTCGGGATTTTGAAGGTGGACGCGGGAGAGAGTCGGGTCGAGCAGAGGATCGGGTTGAAGTGGTAGGTTGTGCCGGTCCGGGTGTCAAACCCGACGAACGCTCCATTCAGTCGTCCATAGGCAGTGCTGAGGTCGATCACGCTATCGCGGATGCTCGGTACTTGTGCGTTTGCCGAGGCGACAAGGAAGTGGAGCAGGGTCGCTGTGAGGAAGCCGAATCGCAAGGGATGAGAGCTCATCTGCGAACCATTGAGGGGAAGAGGGAAAAACAAGGTTGCCTAGGCAACCTTGTTTTCAGAGGTCCAAAAAAGTGGTTGCTTAGGCAACCAATTTTCTGGTGGGAAATTCTTCATTTCGAGGCCGTAAACAAAGGACAAAAAATATGGCAGCCTAAGCAACCACTTTTTTTACGACCGAAAAGTATGGCAGCCTAGGCAACCGTCTTTTACCCCCCCGCGACCCTCTTTGAGCGCCCTACGGGGCATCGTCCCGATGGACCGCTTCCGGGCCGAACGCGGGCAAGCATACCGCAATGTAGTCTGCTCCCGATTCATATGGCGAGGAGTACTGGACCCATTCTCCTTTGTGCGCGAGCACCGCCTGCCCAGCATGGACGTCAAACCTCCCACCCTTGAAAGAGATCTGGAGAGTCCCTCGCAGGACAATGGTATACTCGTCAAATTCCGGCGTCTGTCCCGGCTCTACCCAGCCGGAAGGGCTTTGCATGTGCGCAATGCTGACCGCTTCGGAGCCGGTATTGACCCGGCCGAAGAACTCTTCGATGATCTTCGGTTTGTTCCCGGCCGCCTTAATTTGCGTGGAAGACCGTACATGAGTGGGCATAGTCGCCTCAATCGTGTGTGAGTTCAGAAATCTGTAGGTCCGGTAGCCATCGATGGATCAGCCCGACAACTTCTCTCGGCGTCGTAAAATGAATCGCGCACATCCCGAGAGCGGCTGCCGCGTCAACATTGTCCTTCAGGTCGTCGAGGTAGATGCACTCCCCGGCCCCGACCCCGAGTTTGCCGAGCATGTCCTGGTAGAGCGATGGGTCCGGTTTCAACGACCCGACTTCGAACGAGAGCGTCGTTGCGTCGAACAACGGGAAAATATCCGTCGGGACAATAACGTGCTCGTAATGCAACAGATTGGTATTCGAGAGCAGCCCGAGCCGGTAATCGGGCTTCAGCTGTCTGATCAACCTCCGGGTGAAGGGGATCGGCGTGAAGAACGATGACCAGTGCCGGACGAACTCATCGTGTTCCATCCGGAGGCCCGCCCGTTCCAGGAACGCCGGGATAAATTCCTCGGTCGACATCTTGCCTGATTCGTACGCGACCATCAGGCTCTTCGTGCGTCCGATGCGTTCCTCGCCGGAGATGGCACCGATGGCATACGGGCGGACGCCCGTGATAAAAGCCGTGGTATCGACGACGGATATCACGTTGCCGTAATCGAAAACAAACGCTTTGATCATCTCCACCCGTTTCCCGCGCAGGTTGTCACTCAAGAACCACAGGCTCCTGTTCGAGTTGGATCGAAAATTGTCTGCGGACAGCGTCCTGGATCCTTGTGGCGAGCGAAAGCAATTCCCTGGCGGTCGTCCCCCGATTGACCAGCGCGAGGGCGTGATTGTCAGATACCGCGGCTCCGCCGGAACGGAATCCCTTCGGGAAGCCGGCATGCTCGACAAGCCATGCTGCTGAGAGCTTCACCTGATCTCCTGAAGGAAACTGGGGAAGATCCGGCCAGCGCGATCGCAGCGTCGCCGCGGTGTCCAAAGAAACCATCGGGTTCGTGAAGAATGAGCCGACAGAACGACTATTGGGGTCCGAAGAGTCGATCACCATCGATTTCTTTTTACGGAGGAAGAGAACGGCGTCCCGCACGATTCTTAGCCCTTGCGCCCCTGGCGGAAGAGGCCAGTGCCCCCGTTGCTGTTCGAGGAGCTTCCCGAGTTCAGCGTAGGCAACATGCGGGATTCCGTGTTGGAGAAGCCGGAACGTCACGCCGGTGACGATATAATGGCCGGCATCGGTTCCCTTGAACCGGCTACCCCGGTAGGAGAATCCGCATTCGGCATTGAGAAATCGCCGCTTCTCAAGCGATGCGAGGTCGAGCACATCCACCGCGATGATTGTTTCGGATACGTCCTGGCCGTAAGCCCCGACGTTCTGAATTGGGGTGGCGCCGGTGGATCCGGGTATTCCCGAAAGGCATTCAAGCCCGGCCAGACCGCGACCGGTCGCAAAGGCCACGATGTCGTCCCATGGTTCGCCGGCCGCTACCGAGAGCCGGGTTTCCTCCGCATCGCTCGATTCCTGGATCCCCCGTGTCTCCACCTTCACGACGAGCCCGTCAAATCCTTCGTCCGGGACGATCACATTGCTTCCCCCTCCGAGGACTGCGAGCCTGACGCCTTTCTGCCTTGCAAAGCGTACCGCGGCTGCAATCTCGTCGTCGTTCCGGCATTGTGCAACGTACCGCGCCGCGCCGCCGAGCGCGATGGTCGTAAACGCCGCGAGCGGAACCCGTTCGAGGATTCGCGCGTGGAAGTCGTTACCGGTGGGGGAGTCTGAATCCCCTGTTGGTGTCATAGCGCGAGTCATAAAAAATGATGTTGAACGTTTTGTCCCTGAGCGTCCCTCCCGAGGGGTACAGGAAAAATGGCTCGATCGTGTCGGTGACTTTGTTCACGGGCTTGCCCTTCTCCGTGTAGAACTTCAGGAGAAAGAATCCCAGCTCGAATGTCGCGGTTTCGATCTGGCGCAGGATATTGTCGTGCGAAAAACGGAACAGGTCGTCCATCGGGCCGGCCATAGGCTCTCACCCTTGGGTACGGTGAACGTGATGGACCGACGCCTGGGACGTGGGGAGGACAATCGTCTCGAGGATGTTCACATGGGTGGGGCGTGTCGCGCAGAAGACGGCGATCTCGGCAATGTCCGTTCCGCTGAGCGGCTTGATGTTCTCATACGTTTTGGCGGCGCGTGATTCGTCGCCGTGAAATCGCACGATGCTGAACTCCGTCTCCACGAGTCCCGGATCGATACTCGAAACGCGCACTGCAGTCCCCTGCAGATCCATCTTAAGACCTTCGGTGAGCGCCTTTACTGCATGCTTGCTTGCACAGTACACGTTTCCTCCGGGATAGACCTGGTGCCCGGCGATGGAACCGATATTGATGATGTGTCCGCGGTTTCGCTCAACCATGCCCGGGACCACCGAACGGGAAACATAGAGGAGCCCTTTTACATTCGTGTCCAGCATCTCTTCCCAGTCGGAGAGTTTTCCCTCGTGCAGCTTGTCCATTCCCCTGCTGAGTCCGGCGTTGTTCACGAGGATATCGATGGCCCTCCATTCAGCGGGGAGATCGCGGAAAAACCGTTCCACTGCCGCAGGATCGCGGACATCGAGTTTGCCGGTGAACACTCTCGCGGAGGCGCGCGTGCGCAACGCCTCGGCAAGGCGCTCGATCCGCTCAATGCGTCTCGCCGAGAGGATCAGCGAACATCCGAGTTTCGCGAACTCTTCCGCGCATGCCTCGCCAATCCCCGAAGAGGCGCCGGTGATGCAGACAATGGTGTTCTTCAAGTCTTCCATATGATCTCGTGCTGTTACCGGGCAAGCGGAAATTCTGGAGCGATGTCGACCGGAATGCCGTTGAGTCTGTCCAATACGGTTTGCAGCGAAGGTCCGATGAGGGCGTATTTTGCAAGAAGCTCCTTCGCCGCGTTGTAGTCGCCTTCTGCCTCGACGGTCATGATAATCCCGGTGAGATCCCGTGCCGTGGACTTGATCTTCGTGAAGTCGACCGAGAATGTCTCGTCGGTTTGACTGTAGGTGATGGCACCGTGTTCCAGGAGATAATTGAATTGGAGCGCCATCCCCCTGCCGTGTGCCTCCGTGATGCCGAATCTGACGGAACGGAAAATGCCGGCAAGATACGTGACGTACATTTTCTGTTCCATTGCCTTGTCCAGCACTCCAGCATCGATCAAATATTGCAGTGCAAAGAGCCCGGAGATATCCGCCTTGGCTTCCTCCCAGGAAGAATAGAGTTCCTTCAGTTCCTGTCTGACCGTCGTGGGGACGCCTTTCACCACGATATTGTGCGGTCCGAGACCGTGCATCAGCTCATGCGCAAGGATGTGCGTAAAGAACGGATCGAACGCGACAAGCGATCGCTGCGTAGAATCGAGCGCAATCGCCGCAATCGGTTTGAGGATCTGATTGAACTTGGCTTCCTGGACATTCTTGAGCATGACCCGCTTGCTCCCACGCTCACGAACGATGCGATCGTCATTCGGCAGGTTGAACGCCGCGGTCTGCACGCCGCTTTTCGCTTCGCCGCCGATGGCCACTTCGTCGATGACCCGGATCGGGGCCATCGCGCCCAGGTGAGGATTGCGGTACTTCGGGTCTATCGGAAGGCTGTTCTCGATTTCCTGGAGGTGCGATGCAAACGACGAAAGCTTCGCGGTCTCGGCCTGGTCCCGGATGCCGATGAACGCTTCGAATGCAGCCTTGTAATTGAACAGCCCGTCCATATAGGTTTCATAGGGCCCGATGGTCACATCGATCGGACTGTCGAGATCCATCCAGGCAATGTCGGATTCGTAATAGTCGTCCGTGGCGAAGGCGGCCGCGCGTTTGAGCAGAAAATCCTTGAGCGTCGCGTTGTCCGTCAAGGCGGAGGCCTTCCGGAGATGGTCCGCTGCGACAGCGAGGAGGTCCTTGTACTCCACGCTGTACGGCACCATGGTCAGCGAATGGTCGGGCTTGCGGCGGATCGTTGTGAAGAACCCGGTGGCTTTTTCCTTATCGGCCGGCGAGAGCGTGGCGATCCACGATTCAAATTCATTCTTGCTCATGTCTTCCGGATAGTAATTCGCGCCAAGAGGGCGCGCCGGGACGCCGGGGACAAACGCTGAATCGTGGTCGAGTTTCGACCAGGGACCCATGTTGATCTGAAAATACCGCAGCATTTCCTGGCCTTCCGGAGATTTGTCGGCGGTCAGCGTCGCCAGGAGTTTCTCGTTGCCGCTCCAGACCTGTCTGAGGTAGAGCGAGTCCATGATCCCCGCGGCTGCCATCAGCTCCCGCAAGGCCGCGCGGTTTCCCGTCGAAAGTCCGCTCGTGTCGGCAGTGATCACCGTCGGGACGAAACGATCGGTGAGTTGTTTCAATCTCGATTCCATGGGTTCCTTCCTGGAGCATGAAGAGAAGACGCTGAGGCCGGTAAGCAGGAGAACGGCAGCGGGCAATGGTCGCATCACGAGATCCTTTCGAGGGCGGACAATTCTTGTTCAAGTTGCTTGAAGATTGTCAGGAGCGGCAGGTTCCGTTCGCCCGCAATCCGCCGGCACTCCTCATATTCGACGGTGAAGACGCGGGCCCCATCCCGGACGATCGACTTCGCCTTTACGACGCCGAAGGTCGTCTGGACCTCGACAATCTCCCGGGGAAGTTTCTTCCGGTCGACATGGTGGATGCGGAGGCCGATCGTGGTCGTTTCGCGATAAATGCACTCGACGATCTTGTCCAGCGCCGACGGGTCCGCGAGGACGGAAAGGAGTACTCCCGGTCGCCCCTTCTTCATGACCACGGGGACGAGATAGGCGTCGTGCGCGCCGCTCTTCAGAAGCAGGTCGATCAGATGGGGATAAATCTGCGGGTTCATATCGTCGATGTTCGTTTCGACGATGATGGACGAATCTTCGGTCAATGATGAACCAAGAGAACCGATGATGACGCGGAGGAGATTCGGAAGTTCCGTCATCTCTCGTGTCCCCGCTCCATATCCTACGGCATCAATACGCAGGTCTTCATTGGTCAGCACGCCATTCGAGAGGGCCTTCACGATGGCCGCTCCCGTGGGGGTCGTCAGTTCATAGGGCACCGCGGTAAGTCGAACGGGATAGTCCTTGAGAATCTCGACCGTCGCCGGCGCCGGAGTGGGCATGGTGCCATGCTGCGTCGTGATGACGCCGCCACTTCCAAGTTTGACGGGGGATGAGTAGACCGCTTCGATGCCGAGCGCTTCCAGGCAGATCGCCGTCCCCACGATGTCGACGATGGAGTCGAGGGCTCCCACTTCATGAAAGTGCACATGATCGACGGGCGTATTGTGAACCTTCGCTTCCGCGTCGGCGATCACCTGGAACACTTTCCGGGACCGCTGTTTTGCGCCATCGCTGATCGAACTCTTATCGATGATCGCGATGATGTCGTGAAGATGCCGGTGATATTTCGGAGGGTCGGTGATTAGCACTTCGATGTGGACGGCGTCGATCGCGCTACGGCGGACGCTCGTGCGCTCGAGACGAAACCCCGGGAGCGAGAGCTTCTGGAGTTCCTCGGTCAGTCGATCGAACGGCATCCCCGCACTGACAAAGGCGGCGAGCGTCATGTTCCCCGCGATGCCGCCGACGGTATCAAGATACGCGATCTTCATGGCGTGTGCTCCCCCGCGAGGTACGGCTCTATATGGTTCAGCACCCGTTTCGTTGCTCCCGTGTTCTGTTGCACAAACTCCGCTGCACGCGCGCCGGCAGCCGTCCGGGCGCCTTCGTCGGTGAACAACTGCCGCAGCACCGAGGCGAGCTGGCGGGCGTCGGCGACGACGAATGCCCCTCCCGCGGCCACGAGGGCTCCGGGTTCCTGGGAATTTCGGTTCCGGGGGCCGAAGACGACCGGTATCCCGTACACCGCCGCTTCGAGCACATTGTGGATTCCCTGCCGGAAACTTCCTCCGACATAGGCGACGTGGGCTGATGCGTACAGGACAAGAAGAATCCCGATGCTGTCGACGATGATCACTGCCTCCCCCGCATATTCATTCAACGCGGAAAACCGAAGCGTGGCCACCGACCCGTTGAATTTGCGTTCGAGATCTTCGATGTGTTCGAGCGTCGGTTCGTGCGGCACGATCACCAGGAGGAGATTCGGAATTTCCCTCCGGATTTCGAGAAATGCAGGGATGATCACTTCCTCATCTTCCGGCCAGCTGCTCCCGATTACGAAGACCCGTTTGCCCCGCACGACCGATTCGGGAAGGAGATGCCGCTTGCGTGCTTCAGCACTGCGTGCGCAGACTTGATCGTACCGAGTGTCGCCGATTGCTTCCAGCGTCGAACCGTTGAGACCGAACTCGCGGAATGCCTTCACATCCTCCCCGGAAACCGTCAGGATGTCGCCGATGGCGCCGTAGAGATAATGATGGAAATTCCTGACCACGGGAAGGAGACGGGGACTGGTCTCGCGCATCGTCGCGTTGGCCACCATCGTCGGAATGGAACGGGCCTTCAGTTCCCAGATCAGGTTCGGCCAGACATCGTAGCGAACCATGACGGCAACAGTGGGCTGGATCAGATCGAGAAAGCGCCGGACGTTTCCCGGCGTATCGAAAGGGAGGTACGTAATCACGTCGGCGAGCTGGTATTTGCGTGAGTGGTCGTACCCTGAAGGGGAGAAGAAGCTTGCGATCACCTGGATGTCGGGCATGCGCCGTTTGAGTTCGCTGATGATCGGTTTCGCCTGCTCGAATTCCCCGAGCGAGGAGGCGTGAAACCAGACTCGATGGCCCGGACGCAGTTTCCGCACCTTGCTCTCGAGCTCATCGAAAAGCGTTACTCTTCCGCGGATCCCCCGACGGACCTTCGGAAGCATCAGTCCCAACGTGCGGAGAACGATCCAGAGCAGAGGGATGATGACGGCGGTGTAGAAGATCTTCCAGAACGAGCGCATGAACTATCAGGAGATCGGTGAAGACGCGGAGACGGGAGGCTGATCCCGGCCGACAAGTTCGGTGACGGACTCAAGAACGCGTTCCGGCGACAGATCCAGCATGCAACGGAAATGCCCCCGGGGACACGTCGGTCGTCCGATGTGTGAGCACGGCCGACACGAAAGTTTCGGGTGTTCCACAACCCGGTGCCGTGTGCCCACGGGAAAGAACCCGAACTGGCGGACGGTCGAACCAAAAATCGCGACGACAGGTTTTTTTCTTGCCGCGGCGATGTGCATGAGACCCGAGTCGTTGGTCACGATGACACTGCAACAATCCATGAGGGCAGCCGATTCCAGGAGCGTGCAAACGCCCGAGACATCCGCGGTGATAACGCCGGGTGCTGCTTGTGCGATCATCAGGGCAATCCTGCTGCAGCGTTCACGGTCCTCCCGCGCTCCGAAGAGTATCACCGGAACTGCCCAGCGGCGCGCGAGAGAGGCGGCAACGGAGGCAAACCGTTCTTCAGGCCAGATCTTTGTGAAATGTCGTGCGGAAGGGCAGATGCCGATCGCGCCTGCGTTCTGCGCGATGCCCGATGCGGCGAGGACCACTTGCGCTTTTTCGAGCGACGTCGGAGGAAGATGCAGTTCGAGTTCAATTCCGTCGGCTCCGGTCCCGGTCGCCGGAAGAGTCTCCAGATAACGCTCTGCAATGCCCGGTGCTCCTCCGAACAACGAATAGATGTCACGTTTGAAACGGACAAGAATTGTCCGCGCGATAACGCGCTTATTGATTCTTTGCACTCCCCGCAGACCGAATGTCAGGATGCGGCTTCGCAGACTTCCATGAATATCGAGGATCGCATCGTACCCGCGACGGCGGAGTTCGCGTCGCAGCTTGAGAAGATCCTTTATCCCGCCATGGTTCGGGAACGACAAAATGTTCGTGAGGTGCGGGCTGTGCCGCACGAGGTCCGCATATGCTTCCTTGACGAGGAAATCCACCTGCGATTGTGGGCGCCGTTGTCGGAGCGCACGGACCAACGGTGAAGAGAGGACGATGTCGCCGACGGAACTAAAGCGGATGACTAATGTTTTATATTGTGGATCGTGCATGCCGGCAAGTCCATGGTACCAAATTCCACCTGGAATTGCAATCCGGCGGCTGCGAGTTTCGACCCGCAATACGGGTCTTTCAAGTTCAAGAAAACGGTGAAGCGATGAGCAAGCCACACACGCTGGGTGACCTGAAGTCCGCAGGGTACAAGGTGGTCCCGGTGAAGGAAGAGTTGCGGACCAACCTGATCGCGAGACTCCGGAAGAAGGAAACGCTTTTCCCCGGCATCATCGGCTACGACCAGACCGTCATCCCGGCGATTGTGAACGCGATCCTGGCCCGGCATGACATTATCCTGCTCGGCCTGCGGGGACAGGCCAAGACGAGAATCGTCCGACAGCTTACCACGTTGCTGGATGAGGAGATCCCGATCGTTCTCGGCAGCGAGCTGAACGACAATCCCTTTTCGCCGGTCAGCAAATTCGCCTCCGACCTTGTCCAGGAGAAGGGCGATGCGACGCCGATCGAGTGGGTGCCACGTTCGCGTCGCTATGGGGAAAAGCTCGCCACCCCCGATGTCACCATCGCGGATCTCATCGGCGACATCGATCCCATCAAGGCGGCGTCGCAACGCCTCCACTATGCGCATGAGGGTGCGATCCATTTCGGCATCATTCCGCGATGCAACAGAGGGATCTTCGCCATCAACGAGCTGCCCGACCTGCAGCCCCGTATTCAGGTCGGTCTCTTCAACATTCTCGAAGAGAAGGATATCCAAATCCGCGGGTTTAATATTCGCATCCCCCTCGATGTCATGCTCGTCTTTACCGCGAACCCGGAGGACTACACGAACAGGGGCAACATCATCACGCCGCTGAAGGACCGGATCGATTCCCAGATCCTCACGCATTACCCCAAGACACTCGAGGACGCGATCAAGATCACCGAGCAGGAAGCGGTCACCCTCCGCGAGGGCAAAACCGTCGTCGTCCCTGCATTCTTCAAGGAGATCATCGAACAGATCGCCTTCGAAGCGCGAAAGAGCGAGTTTGTCGACCAGAAATCCGGCGTGAGCGCCCGGCTCACGATCTCGGCAATGGAGAACCTGATCAGCAACGCCGAACGACGCGCAATCCTGCTTGACGATGACATTATCGTCCCGAGGATCTGCGATCTTCCGCACGTGCTCCCCGGCCTGACAGGAAAAATGGAGCTGGTCTTCGAAGGCGAACAGGAAGGTGCCGTCAAAGTGAGCAAGGCCCTCGTCGGCAAGGCGGTGCGGGAGGCGTTCAAACACTACTTCCCCGACCCCCTGAAGAAGCGGACCAGGGCGGCCCACGAAGGCGGACAACAGCGCCCGCAGGGAAACGAGGATCCGGAGTACGGCCGCATCATCCAGTGGTTTGAATCGGGAAACAAGGTCGAAGTTTCCGACGACATGCCGCGAGATGCGTACTTCAAGGAATTGGACAGGGTGAGAGGACTGAAAGAGCTGACCAAGAAACATATGCCGTCGTCCGATACCCAGACGGAACTCCCTTCGACAATGGAATTTGTGCTCGACGGACTGCACCAGAATTCGAAGATTGCCAAGGATGAAGTGGACCGCATCACGTCCTACAAGGACATGGTGGGGAGCATCTTCGTGGGGCAGGGAAAGATGTACGAGGAAGACTGACTGCGATGAACTACCAGTATTCCCGGTGGACGCCGTCGTCACAGACGGACGACCAGCGGCTCCAGCAAATGGTGTCGCTCTTCAGCTATTTGCTCGTGCAGACGAGCGGCGATGTCGAGGAGGCCATGGACTGGCTGAAACAGCTCGCGCAGGAATACGGTCTCTTCGACGAGAACCTATCGATGGAAGACCTGATCAAGAAGCTGAAAGAGATGGGGATCATCGAGGAGACAGAACTGGGCGTGAAAGTCACCCAGCGCGGCATCCAGCGCATCCGGCAGGACGCATTGCGCGAGGTCTTTACGTCGCTGAAGCGGGCCCCGATCGGTTCCCACGAGACACCGTTTACCGGGAAGGGCGTTGACCGTCTGAGTGAGACGCGGAAATTCAATTTCGGGGACCAACCGACCGACATCGACCTGACATCCACGATCACGAACGCGTTGAAACGCGACGGCATCGACGAGTTCAATCTGAAAGAAGAGGACCTCGAGGTCTACGAAACGGAGTACCAGACCTCCTGCGCGACCGTTTTGATGATTGACATCAGTCATAGCATGATCCTGTACGGCGAAGATCGCATTACTCCTGCCAAGCAGGTGGGTCTCGCGCTCTCAGAGCTCATCATGACGAGGTTTCCCAAAGACTACCTTGCGCTCGTCACCTTCGGCGATGACGCGAATCTGGTGAGCATCAACGAACTTCCGTTCCTGAGCGTCGGCCCCTACCATACCAACACTCGGGCCGGACTGCAGCTCGCCCGGAATCTTCTGCGCAGGAAGCCGAACGCAAACAAGCAGGTCTTCATGGTCACGGACGGAAAGCCGTCTGCGATTTTTGAAGAGAACGGCCGGCTCTACAAGAACTCCTTCGGATTGGATCCGAAAATCGTCAATAAGACCCTCGATGAAGCGGTTGCCTGCAGGCGGGAGAAAGTCACGATCACCACGTTCATGGTCGCGCGCGACCCCTATCTGATCGACTTCGTGGAGGAGCTCACCAAGGCGAACCGGGGGCGTGCGTATTATTCTTCGCTGAACAAGCTCGGCGAGTTTGTGTTTGTGGACTACATCCGCAATCGGAAGAAGCGATTCTCGGGTCAGTGACAGCCGCCCAGGCGTCCCCGTCGTTCCGCGTCCACTTGCATTTCATAGCGACGCCTGCCGCCCTCATTCCCTGAGAGCAGCAGGCGTTCTGATCCATCCTACCTCAGCAAAACTCAATCGGAATACCAATTAGAAGGGTGAAGATATCCTGAGGTACAATCGCGCCGATTCCGCGCGGTCGGTTCGCCACGCCGCACCGATCCTGAAGTTCCCGCTTGACGAACAAACGCCCGCGCCAATGTCGGAACGGAACTGATCCCACTTCAACCCACCGAATCCGCTCAGGGGCGATGCATCGACATCGGCGTCGCGGACAAGTCCCGCATCGGTGAAGAAGAAAAGATTGACGTGGCGGAGAATGAACGAGGGCCAGAAGGTGAGTTCACTGAGCGCCCCCCCGTTCACGATATATTCCGCGTTCACGAGGATCATCCTGTTGGCCCGAAGATTCGTCCCCGCGAATTCTTTAAAAGCATACCCGGGGAGCGTGCCGTACCCGCCGAGCGCGAAGGAGCGTTGGAGCGGAAGCAGCCCGTGTGCAGTGCCGAGCCGCAATCGCAGTCCGACCTCATCGAACCTGCCAAGCAGAATCCTGCGCCGCGCGTCCAGCACATATTGCTCGTAAGAGAGATCTCCCCCAAGTCCGCGCCCGGCAAACTCCGCTGTTGTGTGGACATCCCATCCCTCGCGGACGATCGGCGCATCGATCGTCGTGCTGAATCCGCCACGGAGGGTAATGCTCCGGAGCGTGCCGTCGTCGATCAACGGATTTGGACGGAACCACTTGTCGCCACCGAAGATCGACCAGGTTACCCGGCTCTCCATGGACGATTGCCGTTCGACGTTCAACGTAACCGACCCTTCAGCGAAGAGATCGTTGTCTCTCAGATAATACGCACCGTGGAGAGCACCGCCGCGGCGCTCGTAGAGATCGCGGAAGTCCTCGCGCATCAGAATCGCGGCAAGAGAATTCTCCTTCGACCCGATCAACCAGGTGTCCTTCGAATCCGGATCATCGAATGCTTCAACGCCAAATTCAAGAATTTGTCCTGGTTCGCTCCCGAGGGCGAACTGGCGCGCAAGTCCGAGATCGCCCCACCAGCGATGGACTTTGAATGCGTATCCCACCGAACCATAGGGAGCCAATTCCCGTCCGCCATCCCAGAAGTAACGCTTTTCCGACCCAAGCCCAAGGTAGAGACCTTCGACGCGATTGTAGCGAAAGATACCGTCGGGGACTTTCGTCCGTTCGTCGAGCCACGAGACGTTGCGCGGGATCCCGAACCGGGCATACTTCGTATGATCGTTGTACTCATCATGGTTGTACCAGGACCATCGATGAGTTCGCTTGCCGGGCGTAAACGGCGGGCTGACGACGTCATTGTCGCCGATCAGCGAATCGACCTGAGCGTTGAATTCTTCGGGGGAACGAAACCCGTCGATCGCTTTGGTCAGGAACTTGTTGAATTCCGTCTCGAATTTTCCCCAGTATTCATCCTGTGTAGAATCCCCCTCCGAGGACTGGGCTTCAACGATAGGAGGGGAAGCGAGAGCGATTGCGAGGGATGCAAACAGTAACGGTCGGCGTATCATGGGCGTACTCCTGGGATGGGCTACCAACTCTTAGATACGAAAGGAACCCCGGGAGGTTACGGCGGCGAGGTGCACCTTCGGGCAGAAGAGACAGATGGCAGCTTAGGCAACCACTGTTTGCTCGCCCGGAAAACATGGTTGCCTAGGCAACCATGTTTTCACAATGGAAAACCGCTGTTTCGTGCACGCCTGCCTGCACGAAAAATATGGCAGCCTAAGCAACCACTTTTTGCCCGACCGAAAAAGAAGGCTGCCTAAGCAACCACTTTTTCGTCATAGAAGACTAGCGCGGCGTTGGCGACCTTGCCTCATCCTGAGAAGAATTGTGTGAATTGAGCGGAGATCGCAGGACCTCCCAAATGACTCGACCCTCCCTCCCGGCCGGAAATTCAACGCCGACCGCGGCGGAAATCGTCGGCGCCAGGTCCGCCGGGCTGACATCCATCATGAACATCCCCTCTCTTATCGATGGACCCATGAAAATAAGCGGGACATGTGAGTTGTATTGATACGGATCCCCGTGCGTTGTCCCTTCCCCATTCCCCTCAATCCAGAACGGTCTGAGAACATACAGCACATCACCGCTTCTCTTTTTATAGAATGATTTCAAAACACGGTCGTCCCATGGTTTCCCCCATGATCCCACCGATGATGTCAGGTTCCACGTATCTGCGACACCCGCGATGGTTTGCAGTCTCGCGGCAACGATATCCGCCGCCCTCGAGATGTCCAGATTCTTCCGGGAAAGCAGCTCGCCATTGAAATAGATCTCATGGTCGTTGATGGAGGCGATCCAGGAGTCGTGCCCCGGTGCTTCCCCGAACGTTGCGTTCATGGCGGCTTCGCATGACGCGCGCAAGGCCGCAGTCTGCACTCGTCCGGCGTCAGCCGCGGGCGAGTGGGATTGGACATACTCGGGAATCGGCGAAATGCCGTGGTCGCTCGAGAGCGCGATCAGACAATGGTTCAGACCAACGGTACTGTCGACAAAGGCGAAGAGCTGGCCGATGGTCCTGTCGATCGCGACCGTCATCTCCAATACCTCATGGCTCTGCGGACCGAACGTATGCCCGACGTAGTCCGTTGAGGAATAGCTGATGCAGAGCAGGTCCGTTACTCCTCTCATGCCGAGTCGTTCTTCTGCGATCGCCTGTTCAGCGAGGGCATTCAACGGGAGGGCGCCGAAAGGACTTGTCAACAGAGCATTGTAGTACGATGAGGATATCCGTGTGCGGTCTGACCCGGTAATCCGGTGTGGGAAAGTCCTGCCGAGGCCGTCATGGTCTGCTTCGTACGGGACATCATCACGGTCCAGCTCCATGAAGGCGCTGTCCGGCAGTGACTGCTCCCATGCGGATCCGAAGAAACGGTTGACGATGCCGGAACGGTTGAACCGGGCAACCCACTCAGGAAGCGCGCCCAGGTAATACGACGAACTCACAAACACGGAGTCCATCATCCAATAGACCTGGCTCGGGAGGCGGCCGCCGAGAAGGATGGCTGCCCGATCCTTGTTCGAGACGGAAATCACCTTCGATGCATATCCCGTGTGGAGTCGAAGCATGTCACCGAAGGTGGATTGCAGAAGATTCCGGGGGGACATCCCTTGTCCACTTGCGCCGACAATCGTCGCCTGATCATCCCCGACGCAGTACATCGCTCTGGCATGCTCGCGGTCATACCACGTGTTCAAGACAATGCCGTTCATGTCGCCATAAGATCCGGTCAGCAACACAGCGTGCCCCGGTCCCGTTGTGCAGTGGACATGGTTATAGTTGGCATTAGCACAGACCGCTCCATGGTCCAGAAGGGTTGCAAGTCCACCATGAAGCCACGGCCGGAAGCGCGTGAGGTATTCGTATGGAAATTGGTCAAGGCTGATGACAATGATCAATTGAGGATTCGCTGAGAAGCAGATCCCGGGGGTGACCAGGACGAGGAGGAGAAGGACAATGGTGCGCATAAGATTCCAGGAGTTCGCTGAATGTGCGAAAAGTACGCCAAAATCGTATCCGGAATCAACCGCGTAACAATTTCACAACAATCCCGACTTCGGCAAACCCAATCTGATGTCTTTCTTGCAACTCTTGCCCATTTTGCGCATTTTTCTGGGTTGAATATCGATCCTTCGGCGACCTCATGATCCTTCTTATTCCTGCTATTGAAATCAAAGAGAGCCGTTGCGTCCAGATGGTTCAGGGGGAAGAGGGCTTTTTCTATTCGGATGATCCGGTGGAAATGGCCAGACTCTGGCGACAGGAAAACGCGAAGTCGCTCCATGTAACGGACGTTGACGGGGCAGTCTCGGGCCATCTGGTCAATGTCGATGTCATCAAGCGGATGGTGGAGAGTGTCGACATTCCCATCGAGCTGGGGGGCGGGCTGCGGACCTTCGACGGAGTCAAAGAGGCATTCGATCTCGGCATGTATCGGGTGCTGATCGGATCGATGCTTTTGGAGGATGAGGACGAGGCAAGGAGAGTCATCTCTACGTTTGGTGCCAGCAAAGTCGTGCTCGGCATCGATGCGATCGACGGCATCGTGGCCGTCCACGGGATGGCGGAGCCTTCCGGCCGGACTGCGCTCGAGGTTGCTCTCAAAGCGAAAGCGCTCGGATTCAAAAGGCTCGTTTTCACCAACATCAGAAATGATGGTACATTTCGCGGGGTCAATATCAACGTCCTCCGCGAGCTGGCGGAAAAGACGGGAATGCGCATAACTGCTTCGGGAGGATTGGGCGGTCTGCATGATCTTCTTGCGATTCAGGAGCTTGAACCGGTCGGCGTCGATTCCGTCATCGTTGGGAGAGCGCTCTACGAAAACAAGTTTTCCTGTCAGGGCTTGTGGCGGCGGTGTGAAGCAGGAAAGTATCCGTTTACAGCAAAGGTATGACATGGCGAAAGTCGCGATCCTTCTCGGCAGCACCTCGGACCAGACTGCGATGCAGGGGTGCGTTGACTATCTGGGGCACTTCGGGATCGACCATGAGCTGCGTGTCATTTCGGCCCATCGACAACCTGAAGAGCTGGCCTCCTTTGTCAAGCAGGCCGAAGCGAACGGATTCTCACTCATCATTGCCGCCGCCGGCATGGCGGCGCACCTCCCGGGTGTGGCCGCCGCCTACACGACTCTGCCCGTAATCGGTGTGCCACTTGAGGGGTCCGCGCTGCACGGCGTGGACGCCCTTTACGCAATCGTGCAGATGCCGGCGGGCATCCCTGTTGCTACACTGGCGATCGGCTCTGCAGGCGCGAAAAACGCCGCGGTCCTCGCCGCAGAGATCCTTGCGTTGAACGACAGCAATCTCAAGTCGAAACTTCGCGCGTTTCGCCAAAACGGTGCGAAGTTCTGAGCGATTTCATCCCCCTTTCCCTTCTCTTGGGACGAGAAGGAAAGGGACGGACCGCAGGCCAGCCCGACCGACAACGGTTACGAGATGTGTTCGGTCGCCCGCCTGACCGGCTGATTACATGACTTCCCTCGGTCAGTCGGGCAGGTTCGGGCGGGGTGAGTTCTAAGAAAGATTTTCATCCAAGGCGTCTCACCTCATGAAGTTCGTTCTTATCGGACATTTCTGTTTCGACGTGTTTCATTCCGGTGAGGGGACCGGCGAAGAACGGCCCGGCGGGATCTACAACGCGGCCGCGATGCTCTCCTCGATCGCCGGGAAGAGCGACACGATCGTACCAGTGTGCGGCATCACCCGGGAAGACTTTGTGAAGGTGGGCGGGATGTTCGAAAAGCTCCCGGGCGTCTCGACAGACGGATTCTTTAAGATCGATACCCCGACGAACCGGGTGCATCTCTTCCTGGGCTCAAACGGAAGTCCTGTCGCCTGCTCGAAGGATATCGCTCCGCCAATTCCGTTTGAACGGCTCCGGCGGTTCATCGCATCGGACGGCATGCTCATCAACATGAGCTCGGGGTTCGACATTGCCCTTGAGACCCTGGACCAGATCAGAATCCTTGCGCGCGAAGAAAAGACCGTTATCCATTTCGACTTCCACAATCTCACGCTGGGGATCAACGAGCGGCATGAGCGTTTTCGTCGCCCCCTGGACACGTGGCGGCGGTGGGCGTTCATGCTCGACACTGTGCAGTTGAACGAAGAAGAGATCGCCGGTCTGGACGGTTCGACCAATGACGAAAAAGTCACGGTTGGCCACCTGCTCACCCTCGGCTCCAAGGCTGTCATCGTCACGCGCGGACGCCGGGGTGTCACGGCCTATGTCGACAGTCAGAAACATGTCACGCGGCACGATATCGAAGTCGTCCCGGTTGAAGGGGCGGAGGCGATCGGCAATGGCGATCGCTTTGGCGCGGCGTTTCTCTATTCGATGGTTACGGGCGGCAACGCCCTCGACGCGGCACGTGCCGCAGTTTCCTCTCTTTCACAAGTTCTCAACCACAACTGAAAAGTGTCCTATGCAACTCGCACTCATAGGTTACGGTCGAATGGGCCATGAGGTCGAGCACGTGGCCAAAGAGAAGGGGATCAAGATCTCGAAGATATTCGAAATCGGGGAGAATCAGCAAGGCGGCGCGCTGACGAAGAGCGCTCTCAAGGGGGTCGATGTGTGCATCGACTTCTCCTCACCGGAGGGCGCGTTCGAGAACATCAGCGCCGCAGCGGACGCCGGAGTGAATATTGTCGTCGGGACAACAGGGTGGTATGACCGGCTTGAGGAGGTGCGTGCGATGGTTAAGAAGAGGGGGATCGGTTGTCTTTATGCGTCGAACTTTTCCCTCGGCATCAATCTTTTTCTGCAGATCGTGATGGACGCGGCCCATCTTTTTGACGCCTACGCCGACTACGACGTCGCGGTCAGCGAAGTGCATCATCGGGGAAAAAGCGACAGCCCGAGCGGGACCGCACTCTCGATCGGCTCGACAATTCTCAAGGAATTCCGGCGGAAGAACGAGATTCTCTCAGAGGCGAGTCACGGTATCATCAAACCGAATCAACTGCACGTCACATCGACGCGTCTCGGCAACACGACCGGAAGACACTCGGTGGTGTTCGATTCAGAGGCAGATACGATCGAACTCGTCCATAGCGCGAAAAACCGCCGCGGCTTTGCGGTCGGCGCGATTGTCGCCGCCGAATGGCTGAAGGGGAAAAAAGGTTTTTATACGATGCGGGATGTCCTGCATCCATAGCCCCGTGAACGGGGATTCATAACCAGGAGGTCGGCAATTCGCCGTTTATGCAACGAACATTACTCTTCCAAGGTACTGCGACAGCACTTGTAACGCCGTTCAAGAAGGACGGGTCGGTCGACGAACAGTCGCTCAGGGAATTTGTGGACTTCCAGATCAAAGCTGGCGTCGAGGCGCTGGTCCCCGTCGGGAGTACCGGGGAAGCGGCCACGCTTTCCGAGAGCGAACAGGCTTTCGTGATCGAGACCGTTGTGGATCAATCGAACGGGCGCGTACCGATCATCGGTGGCGCGAGCAGCAATTCCACCAATCGTGCCATCGCCCTTGCGAAACAGGTGAAGGAATGCCGTGCGGACGGAATTCTCACCGTCGCCCCGTTCTATAATAAGCCGACCCAGGAAGGGATGTATCAACACTTCGGGGCGATCGCCGAAGCCGTGGAAATGCCCGTGATCATCTATAATGTCCCGGGGAGAACGGCGTCCAATGTCGAACCGGCCACGGTGCTGCGGCTCGCGGCAGAGGTCCCGTTCATCGCGGGAATCAAGGAAGCGTCGGGCAACCTCGGACAGATCATGGAGATCATCGAGGAGAGGCCCGAAGGATTCGGCGTCTGGTCGGGTGACGACGCCCTGACGTTGCCCCTCGTCGCCGCCGGGGCGGACGGCATCATCTCGGTCGTGGCGAACGAAGTGCCCGAAGAGTTCTCGGAAATGGTACGGCAGGCGCTCAAGGGGAGATTCACCAAGGCGCGCGAAATGCACTATCGCCTGTTGCCACTCATGAATATCAATTTCGTCGAATCGAATCCGATTCCCGTCAAAGCCGCGCTGGCGATGATGGGACTGATCGAGGATCAACTCCGCCTCCCCCTGGTGTCCCTGACGGATGCGAACCGGACGAAGCTGGAGAAGGTCCTTTTGAATCTCGATTTGATCGCGAAGAAGTGAACTGCGAACGACAGGCCTATGGTACTTCAACAGGAAATAGAACAACTCTTCGACGCACCGGCGTCATCGCTCGACAGGACGAAGGCGCTCAAATCGTTCAACGAACTCCTGTTCTTCCTTGATCATGGGGAGATTCGCGCCGCCGACCGCGTTGGTGGAGAATGGCGGGCGAATGCGTGGGTAAAAAAGGGGATACTCCTCGGATTCAGGCTGGGGGTGCTGGAAGACATGTCGATCCATCCGCGTCTTCGGTTCTTCGACAAGGGAACGTTCCCGCTGAAGAAGCTTTCCCTGCGCGATGAAGTCCGCGTGGTCCCCGGCGGGTCCTCGATCCGCGAGGGAGCGTTCGTCGCTCGCGGCGTGGTCTGTATGCCGCCGATGTACATCAATGTCGGGGCATACGTCGACGAAGGGACCATGATCGATTCTCATGCGCTCGTCGGGTCCTGCGCCCAGGTCGGCAAGCGGGTGCATGTGAGTGCAGCGACGCAGCTCGGCGGAGTGCTTGAACCGGTGGGCGCGATCCCCGTGATCATCGAGGATGACGTGTTCATCGGCGGCGGATGCGGTGTCTACGAGGGCACAATCATACGTAAGGGGGCCGTCATCGCCGCGGGGGTGACGCTCACAGGCGGAACGGCCGTTTATGATGTCGTGCGGAAAACGGTCTACCGAAAAACCGCCGATCAGCCCCTGGTGATCCCGGAAAACGCCGTCGTGGTGCCCGGGAGCAGACCGATGGAGGGGGATTGGGCGGCCGAACAGCGCCTCTCGATCACCACCCCGATCATCATCAAATACCGCGACGCAAAGACGGATGCCTCGACCGTCCTCGAAGGCGGGCTCCGATGAAGAGAATCATGATCATCGGGAGTAACGGACTCCTGGGACAAAAAGTCGCCGAATTATGCATCCGGGGATCGAACTATCAACTGATGCTCTGTTCCATCGAGCCCACATCCCTGATCACCCTCCCCGATGTCCCGTATACCATGCTGGACATGACGGTAAAAAAGGAAGTGAAGGATGCCGTCGCGTCATTCGAGCCGGATGTGATCCTTAACTGCGCAGCGATGACGAACGTCGACGCTTGCGAGCGGGAGCGGGAACTGGCATGGAAGGTCAACGTCACAGGTCTCGAGAATATCATCGAAGCCGCGAAACGGAAACGGTCGCGGATTGTTCATATCTCCAGTGATTACATCTTCGACGGGAAGAACGGACCGTACGACGAGAATGAAAAGCCGGAACCCCTGAGCTACTACGGAAAAACGAAGCTCGCCGGAGAAAATGCGCTCCGCACGTCCGGATTGGACTACCTCATTGCTCGCACGATGGTGCTATACGGGTACTCCCCCGGAGTGAAGCTCAACTTCGCGCTCTGGCTTGTCCAAAGTCTCGATGCCGGGACGCATGTGAAAATCGTCGACGACCAATACGGGAATCCGACGCTGGTGGACGATCTTGCGTACGGTCTTCTCCGCGGCGTCGAGCTGGGAAAACTGGGGATCTACAATATCGCCGGACGTGAAATCGTCACCCGCTATGTCTTTGCCATTCGTCTTGCAGAGAAGTTCGGGTTCGATCCCGGGCTGATCAGCCCGGTGAAGACGGCCGATCTCAACCAGCCCGCACCACGTCCGTTGAAATCCGGACTGATCACGCTGAAAGCGGAGACGGAACTGGGCATCACGCCGTCGAACGTCGATGAAGGATTGACGATCCTCAAGAGTCAGATCAGCCGGACGTTGAAGAGGATGGATGACGAAAAGCCGGCGCCGGGAGTGCGGGGCGGTAAGAGGAGAGGGGCGTAAGGACGGGAATGAGAGATGGGGGAGAACGGGAGACTCTGGGACTGGGGGATGAAGCACGGGAGCGTGCTGTTTGCTCATTGCGAATCCAAGAATTGCGACAGGAATTATGTTAGACATAAAACTACTGCGTGAACAGCCCGAGATTGTCAAGCAGGGTATTCGCAAGAAAGGTGAAGACGCCGCTCTTGTTGACCGGGTTTTGCAGCTGGACGAGCATCGGCGCTCATTGATTCAGAAGGGTGAGGCGCTGAAGAGCCGCAAGAACCAGGTCTCCGGCCAGATCGCGCGGATGAAGGCGAACAACGAGGACTCTACGGGGATCATCGCCGAAATGCGCAGCGTCGCGGATGAGATCAAGTCCATCGACGAAGAGCTGAAAGGGATCGAGGAGAAGCAACATGCGATCCTGCTGACGATCCCGAACCTGCCCCATGCCTCGGTGCCCCTCGGCGCGAGCCCGGCCGACAATCAGACGATCGCCACGTGGGGCGAGCCGCCGGTGATTGATTTCCCACCGAAGCCGCACTGGGAGCTGATGGAGAAGCTTGGCATCATCGATTTTCCCCGCGGCACGAAAATCACCGGTGCAGGATTCCCCGTGTTCGTGGGGAAAGGGGCGAGGCTCGAACGCGCGCTGATCAATTTCTTCCTCGACGAAGCCGCCGCCCAGGGATATACCGAACTCCTCCCGCCGCTCATGGTCAATGCGGCGAGCGCGACAGGAACCGGTCAGCTGCCGGACAAGGAAGACCAGATGTATGTCGTCGACCGCGACCAGTTTTTTCTTGTTCCGACCGCTGAAGTCCCGGTCTCGAACTATTATCGTGAGGAAATACTTCCCGAATCGGCACTTCCCGTCCGATTCTGCGCCTATACGCCCTGTTTTCGCCGGGAAGCCGGTTCCTACGGAAAAGATGTGCGCGGATTGAACCGGGTTCATCAATTCGATAAGGTCGAACTGGTGAAGCTGGTGCATCCTGACCGTTCTTATGACGAATTGGAGCTCCTTCGACAGGACGGCGAACGCCTTCTTCGGAAACTCGCACTGCCCTATCGGGTGTTGTTAATGTGCTCAGCCGACCTGGGATTCACCCAGGCAAAAAAGTACGATCTGGAAGTCTGGTCGCTGGGTCAGCAAAAATGGCTTGAAGTTTCATCCATCAGCAATTTCGAATCGTTCCAGGCCCGCAGGATGAACATCCGGTTCCGTCCGGCCGGCGGCGGCAAACCGGAGATTGTTCACACGCTCAACGGATCGGCGCTCGCTCTGCCCCGCATCATCGCTGCGATCATCGAACAATACCAGACGCCCGAGGGGAAAGTCATCGTTCCGAAAGTGCTGCATTCGTATACGGGATTCGAGGTGATAGGATAAGCAGTTGAAATCGCTCTTACGTTTACTTCCGTTCCTTGCGCGCTATAAAAAGACCCTCATCTGGGGTCTCATCACGGTGATCATGAGCAACATCTTCACCGTGGCGCAACCGTTCATCGTCGGTCGCGCGATCGATACCCTGAAGGCAGGACTCGAGCTCAGGAAGATCGACTCGGCCGGCATCCTGCTGTACGCCGGGATCGTCATCGGCTGCTCTCTCGTCGCAGGGGCCTTCACCTTCCTTACCCGGCAGACCATCATCGTCATCTCGCGGCATGTGGAGTATGATCTCCGCAATTCCTTCCTCGAACATATCCAGAAGCTCCCGCTCGCATTCTTCCAGCGGACGCCGACGGGCGATCTTATGGCGCTTGCGACCAACGATATCAGCGCGGTGCGGAACGTGCTCGGACCCGGAATCATGTATCCGACCGATACCCTCATGACGTTTCTGATGGTGCTCGTCGTGATGCTCTCCCTCGACTGGCGCCTCACGCTTCTCTCGCTGATCCCGCTCCCGTTTGTGTCGTATGCGGTCTACGCCCTCGGGAAGCTCGTCCATGTCAAATTCGAAGAACGGCAGAAGCAATATTCCGAATTGACGACGCGCGCACAGGAAAACCTCTCCGGCATCCGCGTGATCAAGGCCTACGTCCGTGAAGCGTTCGAGATCGACCGCTTCCAGGCGATGAGCTGGGACTATCTGAAGAAGAACCTCGTTCTCGCCCGTGTGCAGTCGATCATGTGGCCGCTCATGTTTCTGCTGGTGGGCTTCTCCATCGTGATCACGATGTATTTTGGCGGACTGCAGGTCATCAGCGGCGTCCTTTCGATCGGCACGCTGACGGCGTTCTTCGGCTATCTGATCATGCTGATCTGGCCGATGATTGCGTTCGGCTGGGTTGTGAACATTCTTCAGCAGGGGGCGGCGTCGATGGCACGGCTGGCCAGGATCTTCGACACGAAACCCGATATTACCAACGGCACGCTCGTGCGGTGGGACCACAAAGAGCTGAACGGCGCGATCGAATTCCGCGACGTGGTATTCTCCTATCCCGATACCACGCAGCCGGCGTTACGGGGGATTTCGTTGTCCATCCCTGCGGGAACGACCCTTGCCATCGTCGGCTATACGGGCTCCGGGAAGACGAGTCTGGTAAATCTCCTCCCGCGTCTGTACGACGCGACAAGCGGCAGCGTCCTCATCGACGGGATCGACGTGCGGCATATTCCGCTCGAGGTGCTTCGCAGGAACATCGGGTGTGTGCCGCAGGAAACATTCCTGTTCTCGGAGTCGATCGCAGAAAATATCCGGTATGGATCGATGGATGCGGCTGACGATCGTCTCGGCCATGCGGCGGACGTGGCGCAGATCGCAAACGAAGTCGGCGGGTTCCCGAAGGGATTCGAGACGATTCTGGGAGAACGCGGGATCACGTTGTCCGGCGGACAGAAGCAACGGACGAGCATCGCGCGGGCGGTCATCCGGAACCCGAAGATCCTTATTCTCGATGACGCTCTCTCGTCGGTCGATACTTATACCGAAGAGGAAATCCTTCAGCGCCTGAGAGCGGTCATGCGGGGCCGCACAAGCATCATCATCAGCCACCGGGTGTCGACGGTCAAGGAGGCGGACAAGATCATTGTCCTCAACGAGGGGAAGATCGTGGAGGAAGGGACGCACGAGGAGCTCGTCGCCCTCGGCGGCATTTACGGCGAACTTCACCGGAAACAATTGTTGGAAGAACAGCTGGAGAAGCTTTCATAAGCGATGCAGGAAGAAGACATTCTCGGTAAAGCATACGACGGTCGCCTGATGCGGCGTCTGCTGACCTACCTCCGGCCGTACCGGAAGTATGTCGCCGTCGCGATCGTGCTCAGCATCGTGGTCTCCGCGATGGAGGCGATCCGACCGTACTTCGTCAAGATTGCGGTGGACCAGGACATCGCCCACCATGATGCCCACGGCCTGCTGAGGACAACCTTGATCTTCCTCGGCCTCATGATCATCCGCGGGGTTGTGCAGTATCTGAACACCTATCTGACGCAGTGGATCGGCCAGCGGACCATTTTCGATCTCCGGATGCAGGTTTTCACCCATCTGCAGAAACTGGGGCTCCGGTTCTACGACCGGAATCCGATCGGCCGGCTGATCACCCGAGTCACCAATGATATTGAAGTGCTGAACGACATGTTTTCGTCCGGGATCGTCATGGTCTTCAGCGACGTCTTCACGATCGTCGGCATTTTGTATTTCATGTTCGCGATGAACTGGCAGCTCGCGTTCCTGTCGCTGAGCGTACTGCCGTTCCTGTTCTATGGCACGTTTCTCTTCAGGAAGAAGGCGCGCGGCGCCTACCGCGAGGTGCGGATTCAGATTGCGCGGATCAACGTGTTCATGCAGGAACACATCACCGGGATGACGGTCGATCAACTGTTTGGTCGCGAAGGGAAGGCGTTCGAAACGTTCGACGGGATCAATGGCGCACACCGCGACGCGAACATCAAGTCGATCTTTTACTATGCGCTGTTCTATCCCGGCGTCGATCTGATCGGAGCGGTGGCGGTCGGCATCATCATCTGGTACTCCGGCGTCGAATCCCTCGCCGGGCATGTGACGATCGGCACCGTGATGGCTTTCCTGCAGTTCAATGAGATGTTCTGGAGACCGATCCGCGATCTCTCCGAAAAGTACAACATCATGCAGACCGCCATGGCGTCGTCCGAACGGGTGTTTAAACTCCTCGACGATTCGACGACCATACCGGATCCGGCAAACCCGGTCCCGATCACCACCCTGAAAGGAGAGATCGAATTCCGGAACGTCTGGTTTGCCTATAACTATAAAGCCGAGAACCCGGAACAGTCGGAGTGGGTCCTGAAAAACGTCTCGTTCTCGATCAAGCCGGGTGAAACGATCGCCTTCGTCGGACATACGGGGGCGGGGAAAACTTCGATTATTAGTCTGCTGAGCCGGTTCTACGACGTCCAGCGCGGGGAAATCCTCATCGACGGCGTCAATATCAAGGAGATGCGGCAGACGGACCTGCGCAAGCACATTGCGGTCGTCCTTCAGGACGTCTTTCTCTTCTCAGGCGACATCACGTCCAACATCGGCCTGGGCGACGAGACGATTCTCCCTGATCGGATCAAGGCATCCGCAAAACTCGTGGGTGCGGACCGGTTCATCGAACAGCTCAACGGCGACTACCACGCCGAGGTCCGTGAACGCGGGTCGACCCTCTCCGTCGGACAGAAACAGCTGATCTCCTTTGCCCGGGCGCTCGCGTATCATCCGCGGATTCTCGTCCTCGACGAGGCGACGTCAAGCGTGGACACGGAGACGGAGCAGTTGATCCAGCGCGCGATCAAGACCCTGCTGCAGGGCCGGACATCGATCGTCGTCGCGCACCGCCTCTCAACGATCCAATCGGCAAACAAGATCATCGTCATGCACAGGGGAGAGGTCCGCGAGACCGGGACACACCAGCAGCTCCTGGCGCTCGGCGGGATTTATTCCACGCTCTACCAACTGCAATACAAAGACCAGGAACTGGAGAACCGGAAGATCGCAAACCTTTCCGATTGAAGGCCCCTGCAGGCCGTTCGCCCCACCCACCACGCTCCAGGAGGATTGCCGATGCCCGCGCCCCCACCCGATCACAAGAAGTTCATGACGCTCGAACGTCACATCCTCGAGGGCGAACGCGCCCATCCTGAGGCGACCGGCGCATTCTCGGCGATTCTCTCCGGACTCTCCTTGGCCGGGAAATTGGTCTGGCGCGAAGTCACGAAAGCCGGTCTCGTGAATATTCTCGGCACGACGGACCGGATGAACATCAGCGGCGACATCGTCAAGAAACTGGACGAGTTTGCAGACATCACGGTCTATAAATCCATGGATCACGGAGGACATCTCTGTGTCATGGCGTCGGAAGAAAACGAGGACCTGCTGCAAATCCCCGACAACTACCCGCAGGGAAAATACGTCCTGCTGTATGACCCGCTCGACGGATCGGCGAACATTGATGCGAATGTGACCATCGGAACGATTTTCTCCCTCCTTCGCCGTGTCACCGACTCGGGTGTTGGGACGATGGCGGATGTTCTTCAGCCGGGTTACAACCAGGTGGCGGCCGGGTATGTGTTATACGGATCGAGCATGATGTTCGTCTATTGCACCGGCCATGGCGTCCATGGGTTCACGCTGGACCCGTCCGTGGGGGAATTTCTCCTCTCGCACGAGAACATCAGGATACCGAAACGGGGAAGCATCTACAGCTGCAACGAAGGCAACTACGGCCGGTGGCCCAAACCGATGCAGCGATACATCGACTACCTGAAACAGGATGATCAGTCGACCGGTCGTCCGTATTCTCTCCGGTATGTCGGTTCGCTTGTCGCCGATGTTCACCGAACGCTCCTCTACGGCGGGATCTATTTCTACCCGGGAGACACCGTTCATCCCGACGGCAAGCTGCGACTCATGTATGAGAACAACCCCCTGGCTTTTATCGTGGAGAACGCAGGCGGCGCGGCCATCAATGGAACGCAACGGACGCTCGAAATTCAGCCGACATCGCTTCATCAACGGTCGCAACTTTTCATCGGGAGTATTGATGAAGTGCGGCTGGTCCAGGAATTTCTGAACGGCACCCGTTGATCGCACACGCGTGCGCTTCGCGTTGTTGCGTAATGGCAACCTCCCCCCATATTTCCATACACGCAGAAGCCGCCGCATTGAAAGGGCAGTGAGAGGTCCGGTTGGTCGCATGACGGGTGATCTGTGCCTGCATGCCGTCAAGGAGGTGCCCGATGAAGCGCGAACATACCCACAATTATTCCCACACGCTCTTGACAGCGTGCCAACATTTCGTGATATTCTGAAAGCGCAATGTTAAACGTTTGACATCGCTTCCGGTATTCTCACTCATCCCCTCGCGTTCACGGATCGTCCATGTCCACTATCCACGATGTCGCCAAGAAAGCGGGCGTTTCCGTGATGACGGTTTCCCGGACACTCAATAGTCCGGGCAAGGTCAGCCCGAAGACCCGCCGAAAAATCTTCCGCGTCATGGAACTCCTCGGCTATGAACCAAACCAGATCGCCCGGTCGCTGGTCAAAAGCAAGACGCATACCCTCGGCATCATCATGCCGGATATCAAGAATACGTTCTTCAACAGTTGGTTCCGCGAAGTCGAACAGGTCGCGCGCTCCGTCGGCTACAACCTTCTTCTCTCCAATACGGATGAAAATGCGGAACACGAACTGCAAAGCGTTCGCCTGATGCTGGGCCAGAGGGTCGACGGCATCGTCCTCGTCCCCCACGCCCGGGAGTCCGTTCTCCCGATCCAGCGCTCTCAGCGCCCTTTCATCCTCGTCGATCGCGTCTTCGACAACATCGAGGCCGATGCGGTCTCCACCGACCACTATGCCGGAGCATTTGCCGCCACAGAGTACCTGACCGGCCTCGGACACCGATCGATTGCCGTCCTGCGCGGACCGGGCATCCTCTATCCCGACATCGAACGCTACCGCGGATTCACCGACGCGATGAAGAAACGGAAACTCCCCGTCGACGCCGGTCTGGTCCGCAACTGCGAGTTCCAGGAAGCGATTGCCTATCAAACAACAAAGGACCTGGTCTCGTGGACGCCCGGCCCAACCGCGATCTTCTCCTTCAACAGCCTGATGACGATCGGCGTGATGAAGGCGCTGCGAGAATTGCGGCTGAAAATCCCCGATGACATCTCGATCGTGACATACGACGAAATCCCCGGCCACTCGATCATCACCCCCTCAATCACCTATGTCCAGCAGCCGATCGATATCCTCGGACGCGAAGCAACACGGATCATCCTCCAGCGCATCGAGCATGCGGGAAAGAAGGAATTTGCGCAGATCCTCCTCCCCCCGACGCTGGTGCTGGGCGAGTCGTGCAGCAAACTCACGCATAAACATCCGCCGTTACCGTCGAAACACTGAACCGGAGCAGCATCCGTGAAGCAGACTTCCGCAACGCTCAAACGCAACATCGTCGATGCCGGCCGGCGGTTGTATGACCGCGGCTATATTGCGTCCAACGACGGCAACATCAGCGCCCGCATCGACAAGAAACGGTTTCTCATCACGCCGACCCGGATGAGCAAGGGCTTCATGAAGGCGGAGGATCTTGTCACCATCGACATCAACGGCACCATCGTGTCCGGTAAGCGAAAGCCCTCTTCGGAAATGCATCTTCATCTGGCGATCTACAAGCACCGGCCTGATGTGAACAGCGTCTGTCACGCCCACCCGCCGTTCGCCACGGCTTTTGCGGTTGCCGGTCGGGCGATCGAGGCACACGTTCTTCCGGAAGTGATCATCAATCTCGGCGGTGTCCCCCTGGTCCCGTACGGCACGCCGGGGACCGAGGAGTTCTTCACGCCGCTCCTTCCGTATCTCCCCGCGTACGATGCGTTCCTCCTGGCGAATCACGGGGCGCTCACCGTCGGGACCGACGTCCTGAACGCCTATCACAAAATGGAGACGCTGGAACACTACGCGCATATCCTGTTTCTCGCAGAACTTCTGGGAAATGTCAACACGTTGGACGAAGAGAAGGTCAAGAAACTCATCGCCCTGAGAGGGAATTTTGGCGCCCGGCAAGATCTGGGAATCCCTCCGGCGCCCGGAGCATGACAAGACGACGCGGCGCTCTCCCGACGGAAACGGAATCCGCGGATCGCTGATCGACAATCGCCCGCAACTGGCAAGCGAAGAAAGACTTCACGATGGCACATGACTATCAAAGGAATCCCCCGGTCCACCGGCTTCGGACGGCGCCTCCCAAAATCGGAATTCGACCGGTGATCGACGGGCGGAGAAAAGGGGTCAGGGAATCGCTGGAGCAGCAGACGATGATGATGGCAAAAGCCGCAGCGGAACTGCTCTCGAAACATCTTCGGCATCCGAGCGGCCTTCCGGTCGAATGCGTCATTGCCGATACGTGCATCGGAGGCGTCGCGGAAGCGATCGACGCATCAAAGAAATTCACCCGTGAAGGAGTCGGCGTTTCCCTCACGGTCACCCCGTGCTGGTGTTACGGCACCGAGGTCATGGACACCGACCCGCACCTTCCCAAGGCCGTCTGGGGGTTCAATGGAACAGAACGCCCCGGAGCAGTGTATCTCGCCGCGGCGCTTGCAGGATATACGCAAAAGGGGCTGCCCGCGTTCTCCATCTACGGGACCGAGGTGCAGGACAAGGATGACACGACCATTTCTCCCGATGTGCAACGTAAACTTCTGCTGTTCGCTCAGGCGGCGCTCGCTGCGGCAAACCTGAAAGGAAATTCTTATCTGTCCATCGGCTCCGTCTCGATGGGAATCGCAGGATCGGTGGTCAATCCGGATTTTTTTCAAAATTATCTGGGCATGCGGAACGAGTATGTGGACATGAGCGAATTGACGCGACGGATCGAGGAAGAAATCTTCGACAAGAAGGAATTCGAACGTGCGCATCAATGGGTGAGAACGCACTGCAAAGAAGGCGAAGACGTCAACCAACCATCACATCGGCTTTCCCGGCAGCGCAAAGACCGCGACTGGGAAACCGTCGTCAAGATGGCGATGATCGTTCGCGACCTCATGATCGGCAATCCGAACCTGGGGGCGATGGGATACGAGGAAGAAGCCATGGGGCACAGCGCGCTTCTCGCCGGGTTCCAGGGACAACGCCAGTGGACCGACCATTCCCCCAACGGCGACTTCCTCGAGTCGATTCTGAACTCCTCGTTTGACTGGAACGGGATCCGTCAACCTTTTCTTGTCGCAACAGAAAACGATAGCCTCAACGGGACCGCGATGGCCTTCGGCCATCTGCTCACGAATACGGCGCAGGTGTTCGCCGACGTTCGGACGTACTGGAGTCCTGAATCGGTAAAACGGGTGAGTGGGAAGAAGCTCGAGGGACGGGCTGCGGCCGGGATCATCCACCTTACGAATTCGGGCGCGGCGACGCTCGATGCAACCGGCAGGCAACGGCTGAAGGGAAAGCCGGTGATGAAACCGTTCTGGGACATATCACCGGCGGAGGTCGGGGCCTGTCTTGAGGCGACCCGCTGGTGCCCGGCGGAACTCGAGTACTTCCGCGGCGGGGGGTATTCTTCGGCGTTCCGTACCGAAGGGGAGATGCCGGTGACCATGCTTCGCCTCAATCTCACGAAAGGGCTCGGCCCTGCGCTTCAGATCGCCGAGGGATACGCGGTTTCGATTCCCGACAAGGTCCACGCGGTTCTCAACCAGCGGACCAACCCCACCTGGCCGACGACGTGGTTCGCGCCGATCCTGACCGGACGCGGTGCCTTTTCCGATGTCTATTCGGTTATGGCGAACTGGGGGGCGAACCACAGCGTGTTCAGCTACGGTCATATCGGTGATGCGCTCATCACTCTTGCTTCCATCCTTCGGATCCCGGTGAACATGCACAACGTCTCCTTCGACAGAGTCTACCGGCCAAGCGCCTGGAGTTCGTTCGGCACATTCGAAGCCGAGGGTGCGGATTACCGGGCGTGTGCGGCCTTCGGACCGTTGTACGGCAAATAATCCATGTCGCCAACTCTTCATATCGCCGTCGACCTGGGTGCGGAAAGCGGACGCGTGATGGTCGGGACGGTCACGGCTGATCGGATCGCCGTCGAGGAAGTTCACCGGTTCATCAATCCGCAGCGACGGGTCCTGGGACATCTCTGCTGGGATCTCCTCTACCTCTTCGAAGAAATCAAGAACGGATTGCGTGCCGCAGTTGCCGAGGAACAGGGGCCCATCGTCTCCCTCGGCATCGACACGTGGGGCGTCGATTTCGGCCTCCTCGGCAGGAACAACGAGCTTCTCGGACTCCCCGTTTCCTACCGGGACGCGCGGACGGACGATATCATGGAGCAGGTGTTCCGTCGCGTTCCGCGCGGCGAGCTGTTCGTCGCCACCGGCACCCAGCCGATGCAAATCAATTCGCTGTTCCAGCTCTACGCTGTAGCCCGTTCAAATCCCACCCTTCTCGGATCCTGTGACGCGCTGCTGTTCATGCCCGACCTCCTCAATCTGCTGTTGACGGGGAAGCGGAGTTCGGAATTCACGATCGCGTCGACATCGCAAATGCTCGATATCCGGCGCAGGGAATGGTCAAGATCGATCATGGCGCGACTCGAATTGCCCGAGCGGATACTCATGCCCATCATGCGCCCGGGAGACGTGATCGGCATCATTCTCCCGGATATCGCGCATGAGACCGGACTGGGGGAACGAACGGCAGTCGTCGCCGTGGGAAGTCACGATACCGCCAGCGCGGTCGCCGCGGTTCCCGCCACGGGGAACCGCTGGGCGTTTCTCAGCTCCGGGACATGGTCGCTGATCGGCCAGGAAACGGAAACGGCGCAGCTCTCGCCGGAAGTCGAGGTGAAGGGTTTCACAAATGAAGGAGGCGTCGGAGGAAAGATCCTGCTTCTCAAGAATGTCATGGGCATGTGGCTTCTCCAGGAATGCCGGAGAGAATGGGAGAGGAACGGCGATACGAAGACGTACGAGGAACTCGTTGCGATGTCCTCCGTCGCGGCACCGTTCCGAAGTCTAATCAATCCCGACGATCCGTCGTTTCTGCATCCTGAGAGTATGACCGAAGCGATCCGGCGGTTTTGCGTGACGACCGGACAGCCATCGCCGGACTCCGTTGCCGCGTTTGTGCGATGCATCTTTGAGAGTCTCGCTCTGACCTATCGCCGCGTTCTTGAAGACATCGTGACCATCGGCGGGCACCCTATCGATACGCTGCACATCGTCGGGGGAGGTTCCCAGAACCCGGTGCTCAATCAGTGGACCGCCGACGCGTGCGGTGTCACCGTTCTGGCGGGACCGATGGAAGCAACCGCCCTCGGGAACATCATCGCGCAGGCACGCGCCTACGGCAGTATCGGATCGTGGGAAGAAGGACGGAGGCGGGTGCGGGCGTCGTTCCGGTCCTCACGGTTCGAACCGAAGAACCGTGAGCGATGGCTGGACCTCGCAGCGCGGCCAGTCCTCTCGGTTAACGAGCCCTCAGCAACCATGTCGCGCCGTCTGGGTTGACCGTCGCATTCTCGACAATCACGATCTCCTGTTGTGCTCGACCGCATCCGCAATATCCGATTTTCTTCTATCCCCGATTTCCTTATGTTGCAAACACACCGCTCCGGCTCCTCCCCCCGGAACGGATTCCTCAATCGTTCCACGTCAGGCTTGACTTCCTATGAATGGACTTTCGGTAACGCTCCAGCACGCCCACTATGTTGATCTGAAAAAAGCATCCTTCGAGGTCGCCGTCTTGCCCTGGGGAGCGACCGAAGCGCACAATTACCACCTCCCGTACGGTACCGACATTCTGGAAAGTCAGCGCATTGCGTCTGCATCGGCGGATGTGGCTGCGAGTCTGGGCGCGAGGATCATCGTACTTCCCACCGTCCCGTTCGGCGTCAACACGGGCCAGCTGGACATTCCGTACACCATCAACATGAACCCGACCACCCAATTTCACATTCTCCAGGATGTGGTGGCGTCGTTGGAACACCATGCGATTCCCAAACTCGTGATTTTCAACAGCCACGGTGGAAATGATTTCCGTCAAATGATCCGCGAGCTCCAGCCCCGTACGTCAATATTTCTCTGTTCTGTGAATTGGTACCGGAGTCTCAATCTGAAGGAATATTTCGATGAACCGGGCGACCATGCCGACGAAATGGAGACGAGCGTGATGCTGTACATTGCCCCGAACGATGTTCTGCCACTCGAGCAGGCAGGCGAAGGAAAGGAGCGCAAGCTCCGGGTTGAAGCGTTCCGGGAAGGATGGGCGTGGACGCCGCGACAGTGGACCAAGGCCACCGCTGACACGGGAGTCGGGAATCCCCGATATGCCACCGTCGAAAAGGGGGCGCGATACTTTCAGGCAGTCACATCGAAGATGGGAAAGTTTCTTTTCGACCTGGCGAAGACGGAGAAAGGGGAGATGTATGAAGAACAGTAGACAGCGGACAGCTGACAGCGGACAGTGGACAGCTGATGATTGGCACAACGACACGGTGGAGCAGCGTATGTTCATACTCAACATGTTCGCAGAGAGAAATACCATGAGGGTTCTTATCGGACTGCTATCCGCGGTGCTCGCGGTGGCGCTTCCTCACGCCGGAAACGCGCAGGCGACAAAGCCGTTGACCGTTGAATGGATCAACGGTCCGCAGCCGGCGCAGTTGACGACAACGCCAAGCGTGAAATGGACCGACGGTGACTGTTGCATCCTCTATGATCGCCAGAAACCTGCAAACGATCGCACACTGGAATATCTCGACCCCGCGACGGGAAAACGCGCCCCGGCGGTGGATGCGTCGAAAGCCCTGGCATCGCTCCACCTCCTTCTCGGGGATTCGGCGCAGAAGTCCCTATCGTATCCTCTCGGGATCGACGAAACCGGCAGGCAGGCAATCTACATCTTCAGCAACGATATCTTTCTCCTCGACTTTGCCACCTCGACATTTTCCCGGTTGACCAACAGTCCCCAGGAGGAAAAGGATGTGACATTCTCGCCGGACGGCAAGAACGTTGCCTTCGTGCGATCGAATAATCTGTATTGCATTAACCTCGCAACCGGCCATGAAAAGGAGTTGACTCATGACGGGACCGATTCACTCTTGAACGGAACCGTTTCGTGGGTCTACTGGGAGGAGGTGTTCGGGAGACATGATACCGGATACTGGTGGTCGAACGATTCCAAAGCCATCGCCTACCTTCAAACGGACGAGTCCGGCGTGAGCGTTCAGCATTACGTGGATGTACATCCCTGGACCCCAAGAGTGCTGACCCAACGCTATCCGAAAGTGGGAGAGAAGAACCCCAGGGTACGCGCCGGAGTCATCGAGCTCGCCACCGGCCAGACCCGATGGATCGACTTCACCGGACATCCGTATGAATATCTCGTAAGAGTGCAGTGGCTTCCGGACAGTCGCGAAGTGAGCCTGCAAACGATGAACCGCCTCCAAACGGAGCTCACACTCTTTTTTGCCGACCGGGAGACAGGGGCAACAACAAAGATCCTGACCGAGACCGACTCCGCATGGGTCAATATCATCGATGATCTCCGGTTCATCCATGATGGGCGACAGTTCCTTTGGGGATCCGAGCGCGACGGGTACGAACATCTGTATCTCTACAATATCGACGGATCGATGGTCCGGCAGATCACAAAAGGTCACTGGACCCTTCGCGCGTCTTCCGGGGAGGTATTCTGGTTGAGCGGCGGTCTCGTGGGATTCGATGAACGGAAAAATGAAGTCTACTTTACGGCACTGGAAAAATCTTCGATCGAACGCCATCTCTACCGGATCGGGCTGGATGGCAGAGGGATGGAGCGGCTGACGCGAGAAGACGGGACGCACTCCATCGCGATGAGCCCGGACTGCCGGTACTATGCCGACAGGTTCTCCACCGCTTCCTCGTTGCCGGCACTTACGGTACACCGCGCCGACGGGAAAACCCTCTGGACGATCGGCGGGCACGACAAGATGGCACTCGATACGCTCGGGCTCCAATTCCCGTCGTTCTTCACCATCAGGGCGCGTGACGGTTTCTCCATGCCCGCGCAGATGATCCGGCCGGCGACGCTGGAGCCGGGCCGGAAATATCCCGTCATTTTCTATGTCTACAGCGGGCCCTCGGCGCCCGTTGTCGCGGATGCATGGGAGCGTGACGTCCTGTGGAACAACCTGCTGCTGCAAAACGGGTATATCGTGGTAAGCTGCGACAACAGGAGCGCCACCGGGATCAGCAAAAATCTGGAAAAGACGATCTATGAGCGTCTCTCGGGGGAAGGAGAGTTGAACGATCTCGTGGACGCGGTGCGTTGGGTGAAAGCGCAGCCGTATGTTGATTCGTCGAGGGTCGGCATTTGGGGATGGAGCGGCGGAGGATCCTGTACTCTGAATGGGATGACTCGTTCACGCGAGTTCAAAGCGGGGATCGATGTCGCCGGCGTCACGGACTTTCGATACTACGACACGAAGTTCGCAGAGCAATACATGAAGACGGAAGCTGAGAACAAGAGGGGGTTTGAAGCGAATGCCCTCGTCGGTCACGCGAAGGACCTTCACGGAAGGCTGCTCATCGTTCACGGCACGTACGACGACAACGTCCATATCCAGAACACCTGGGCTTTTATCGATGAGCTGATTAAGGCGAACACCCGCTTCGAGCTGATGATCTACCCGATGCGCATGCACGGGATTGCCGACCATGCGGCGAGGATCCATCTGTACAGCACGATGCTCGACTTCTGGAAACGCAATCTGTGACGGCGTGATGCAGTGCCGCCTCACCAGGTCAACCGCCGGCCGAGAATCATTTTTACGATGGCGTGATCCGTGGCCGGGGTGAGGCCGAAGCCGACGCCAAAATTGAATTCCCAGTCCGGTGAAAAGTTGAGATCGACTGCCGGAAAAACCTGGTGTTGTTGCTCTGCTGCTCCGGAGAACCCGGTCACCGATCCGAGGTTCCCGTAGTATTCGATTCCCGCCGTGACAAGAGAAGTCAGGTCGTAGCTGACTTTGATATTCGGCGAGAATTGCACGGACCCCTCGATTCCCCCGTGATCCAGGGCTTTGTCGAACGTCGGGTTGATGCTCACATAGAAGCGCCCGAACTGACGATCGACAATCGGTCGGAGTTCGACCGACCAGGTGTCCTCCGAAAACACTCGCCGCTGATATCCCACCTCGGCCGAGAGACTGACACCCACAGGCCACTCCCAATCTTCCGGGGCGCGCACCCGCGGCCGGATGTGGCTTCCGACCCATTGGTAGTCACTGCCGGACGGAAGACTGGTAAACAGATAGAATCCCACCTCGAACCACGGCGTCACCCCCTGCGTGATCTCCAGAGTCTCATGGACGGCGTGCTCCGTGGGAAGCACACCGTTGACCGGCACGGTCGACCCCTCTGCGGTAAAGTTGCTGTGGAGTTCAACCATCGTCGAGGCTTCGGGGACGGTCTCGGAACCGTACACCTGGATTTCGTAGTTGTCCTGCGCGACTGCCAATCCCGCGGAAAGAAAAGTTGCGATGAGAACGACAACTTTCGAGAACGAATAGCGTATCACGTCGTCTCCTCTTCGGCTCAGTGCATGTCCATTCGACTGTGCCCTGCAAATTGAATGCAAACCGGTTGGGCGATCTTCATCATTTGTCCGGCCGGCGTCAATTTCCCATGCTCGCCGTCGATCGAGAACGAAACAATCGAATCGGACCGCTGGTTTGCTGCAACGAGAAAGCTCCCCGATGGATCGAGAGCGAAATTGCGGGGATTGCGGCCCAGCGATGACTGATGCTGGACAAGTGTAAGATGCCGGGAAGCGGGATCGATCCGGAATACGGCGATGCTGTCATGACCCCGGTTCGAACAGTACAAGAAACGGCCGCGCGCATCCGTACAGACTTCCGCAGCGGTGTTCTCCCCGTGAAACTCGGACGGAAGCGTCGAGACGGTCTGCCTGGGTTCCATGCGGCCAGTGGACGCATCGTAGGAGAGCAACACCACCGTTGAGGTCAATTCGGTGATGACATAGAGGTTCTTTCCGTCCGGATGAAACGCGATGTGTCGCGGTCCCGAACCGGGAACCATTTCCACAAACGGGTGCGCCGCAGGCGTCAGCGTGCCGTTCTTCGCATCGAACGCATACACCATCAACCGGTCGATCCCAAGGTCCGCTACGATCACAAAGCGATTATCGAGTGAAACGGCGACGCAATGTGCGTGCGGGCCTTCCTGCCGGTCGTGGTTCGGTCCTGAACCGTGATGCGTGACGATCGACGAAGCCGGGGCGAGGCCGCCGTCCTTCAGCATCGGAAAAGCCGCCGCCGTTCCCGACGTATAGTTGGCGACGAAAACGTGGTTGCCGCCGCGATCGAGAGCAATATGACACGGGCCTCTTCCGCCGGATGCCTGTGTATTCAGAAACTTCAACGCCCCGCTGCTTTCATTAACGGCAAAAGCACTGACGCTTCCTTGTTCAGCCCCATTGTACTTTTCGACTTCGTTCACTGCGTACAGAAACCGGCCGGATGGGGTGACGACGAGGAAAGAAGGGTTCGTCACATTGTTCGCGGCGATGTCGGTTCGCAGACCCCCTGTCGGGACATCGAGCCAGCCCTGATAGATCCCTTTGCTCGTTGTGCCGGTATACGTTCCGACATAGAACCGTGCTGCGGGGGACAATTCCCCGGCAAACAGTCTTCCGAGCCGTCCTGCCCCGAGCGCTGTCCCGACGAGGGACGTCCCGGCCGTTCGAAGGAAATCGCGTCGCGTGAGCAGTCTGGACATGAGCTTCTCCTGGTCTTGATATTTTGCGATTGTCCAAAATACGTTGCTGGGATCCTCTTTGCAAGAACTCTTCGTCTTGAATTCCTCTTAGGAAATCCCAACATTGGCACATTCAGAAGGAGTTTATGCCATGCCTTCACACAAGGGAGGAGAGAAACCGTGCCTGGGTCCTTGCATGCGTTGCGGCACGATGCTTGAAGAGGGAGATAAGTTTTGTCCTGACTGTGGTACGATTCGGGCTGAGAATGTCCGATGTATCAATCATCCAGCGATCGACGCGGTGGGGGTCTGTGTGGTTTGCCGCAAATCCTTGTGCGCAAACTGTGGCGGATATACCGACGGCCGTTTCCATTGCCGTCAACATGCGGCATAGAGGTTCACTCACATCTCTTGGGTAAAGTTTTTCGACACAGCGAGTAACACGAATAAGTATCGCACAGAATTCGACACTTGACTTTTGCGAGTGCGTTCAGTAATATCGGTCAACGCAATTCCTGTCTCCGCTCTTCAATCCATCTCACGAAGGGGACTGCTTCGACATTTGACCACGATTTACTTGTAGCAAGTACGGTTCGTCGAGCGGTTCTCCACTTCTAAGAGTAACCTCTGATATTTCTTCTCCGACACCATCAGTGATGTGAACCTGCATGTGTCTCGATGATGGTCGGATGCGCTGCTGACGGATCCCTTGTCCTAACGTCGTAATAATTTCCTCGGAGGCTCCATGAAAACGATGGCAGGATGGGTGCTGGCTGTATTCTTGTCTCTTTTGAATCTTGCAAACGCCCAATCAATCCGGGTGGGCATAGGTGGTGGGCTCGGGTTTCTCAAAGAAGGAACGGTGTACTCAAACGCGCTTGCCAATCAGGGCTACGGGTTTGGTCCCATTGTTTTTTCGTACTCAGGCATCACCAAGATTGGACTGCCACTGCAAAGGCTCAACATCGTTTTGGGGTTCTCGTATATCCCCCTTTCCGGGAACGACTCACCGTATCTGCTCTTCCGTGACCGGAACGCCAACCCTGATCGCGGGACAATCAGCGACACCCGCGCGAAGCTTTTCGAAGCCTCCCTTGGACCTGAATGGTATCTCCTGAAAGAGGGTATGGGTCCGCACATTGGGTTCCGGGTGCAATTAGTGCAGATGGGTCCGATCACATCGAAGCTCACCGCCGGGTTGCTCACACACTCTCAACGGATCGATGGCTGGACGCGAGTCGGTGCCGGCATCACCGGCGGCATCGAGGTTCCCGAGGGCTCTACCTTCTCGGTCGATATTCGCGGTCACTACAATTTCAATTGGCTGTTTGAAGAGAGTAACGGCGAGCCTGGTCTGGACGCGTGGGGGGTGGGGACAACTCTCCTGGTTTCGATTCTATAGAAGAGAAACAAAATCACGAGCGTCGAAGAAGGTGGTTGCTTAGGTCGAAGAAAGTGGTTGCTTAGGCTGCCATATTTTTTAGTGCGGTGAACATTGGTCGAAAACGGGGTTTTGGAAGTTCCAATTGTGGTTGCTTAGGCAACCATCTTTTTCCAATGAATCGCACGCCCACAGAGTGGATGGGCTCTTTGTAAGTATTGATTGCTGGCATGCGAACTATGCACCGTCGTCTATCTCAGGAGGGATTATGAATCGATCGTGCAGGCTGCTCATTGCCGCATTGGGTCTGTTTTCTCAAGCATCTTCATCGCAGTATAATCCCGATACGAACGCGCTCGTCCCCGTCCGGATCTCCCCTCTCGTGGATCAGTCTTCGGCGATCCCCGAGGGTCATTCCATCCGGCTTGCGGTCTCCTATCCGCCGTACGAGCTTACGTCGAAGTCCGTGCACGCAGTAGTCTCAGTCGGCATTGCGGGAGTTCTTGAAGCGACCTATCGCCACGAAGGAATCATCGGGTCTCCCGTGGAACTCCTCCCGCCTGCAAGCGAAATTGATTTTCGATTCCAGATCATTCCGCAGCGAGAACAATTTCCAGCCGTGTCGGTATTTCTCAACACGATGACGGAAACGCAGTCGGATCTGCTTGGGGAGTATTCCCTGCGAGACAATTTGCCGGGGATCTACCAGGACGGGCTGTCGCTGGTGAACTACGACGTCAAATCTGCAGTATCGGGAATAACGCTCTCTTCAGCGTTTGGCGAGACATGGTCCATAAACGCTGCGGTTGGAGTCAGAGAAGTCTGGTGGCATCAGCAATGGAGCAAGTATCGAATTGCCGTGCCATACCTGACGGGATCGGACGGCTGGACTTTTCCGCTCTCTGAGCGATCCGCTCTCAACCTCGATTGGTCTGCGAATGTTGCGGCCCGACTTATCCGGAATCTGACGCTTCTCGCGGAGATCCATGCGCTGCCGGTCATGGACATCGATCCGTCAACGCTTGTCGTTGAGGCCCGGGAGCGATACGCGGGAGCGATCGGCGTCCGCTATGCACTGCCGATTGCCTTGAATGTCGACTTCTACGATCGATGGTTCTCGAAGGGGGGTGGACGGCCTGATTCCCATCAGGTCAGAATCGGACTGAGCACTGATTTGACCATCCATTGATTCGAAAGAAGCGAAAGTTTCTTCCACTGTCCCCTCACGGAGATTTCATGAATCGCGTTGTGGGATTCGGTGTCGTCTTTGTCCTGTTCCCAACTTCGCTGTTGCGGGGTCAGACATTCGACGCCGGGATCGGCGGAGGAGCAGCGATCCTCAAATCCGAAACGCTGTACACGGATCCGGCCGGTTATGGTTTTGGTCCGGCGGCACTTTCGTTCCAGGCAATCGTGAAGTGTCGCCTGCAAAGTCAAAGGACGAGCATCCTCGCGGGAGTAACCTACGTTCCGCTTTCAGGGAGCGTGACGCAGGCGTCCCGCGAGGAGGACTTTCGCTATCCCGGCCTCGGTGTACTCTCCCGGGTTGCTTTTCGCGCAGCGATGACGAGCGTCATGGTGGGAACAGAGTGGTTCATTCGCAGAGAGGGAGCCGGGCCTTATATCGGCGCTCACATCCTTGTTCTGAATCTGAGTTCGATCAAATCCGAGAAGCATTTTGCGCGGGGCGTCGTCAGCGAATGTATCGACGGGTGGACCGGCATCGATGCCGGCATTCATACCGGCATTGAAATTCCGATAGCCACCCATTGGCTGGTCGATCTCGAAGGGCATTACAATCTCGGTTGGATCACCGAACTGTATGATGGTTCGCGCGGGTTGAATGCCTTCGGCGGCGCCGTGCGAGTTCTTTACTCGATCGAGTGAAAAGTGGTTGCTTAGGCAGCCATATTTTTTGATGCGATAAACATTAGTCGAAAATGGGCTTTTGGAACTTCCAAATGTGGTTGCCTAAGCTGCCATAATTTTTATGGCGCCTCGACGATCACTAGCTCAAACGGCTGCACCGTGATGTTGACCTCCGTATGCGCCGGCGGCTCCCATTGATTCTTGGGATTCGTGACATTGACGTCGAGAAGTTTTCCGTGCACGAGCTCGTTCCACCCCGTTGCGGGCAGGTCGCCGGGGAATCGCAGTGTCACGCTCGATGGCTCGTCATTCATGTTATAGAGAGCGTACTGCTTATCCCCGAACAGATACATCGCCACGCCCCCCGGACCTGCGAGCTGCATCCCCAGATCTTTCACGAAAGGTCGGCGGATCATGTCGAGCGCCCTTGCGGGCAATCGCAGCAGGTCGTACATATTGTCGGGCATGTTCAAGACGAAGATCGTCCCGTTGAGGTACTTCACTTCAAGAAGGATTCCGAACTCGTCATCTTCCCGCACCAATGCCAGGTCGCGGGCATACGGCCATGTTGTTGTGTGAATCGCCGGAAAGACGAACGGCCGGTCGGATTTGAACACCTGATCGCTCCACCCGACGCGTGTCCGGAATGTCGACGATGTCACAGTTCCCCCACCGTCCATAACGTTGAGCGTGTTCTTGAACTCCGTATTCTGCAGCTTCTCAAACAGCGTCCAGGTCATATACAGATCGTGCCCATTCCGCAACCGGGTGATCATCCTGTCAGCCACTCCAGGATCACGCAGTGAATGCTCAGTGAAGATTGCGATCTGTGCGGTATCGGGAAACTGTCCGACCGGATCAATGGGGATCCCCGCCATCCCCAGATAGGCGAAGATGTTGTATTCTCCCGTTGATCCGTAAGGGAGATACATGGGCACTCCCCGCGCTGTGCCGTGCAGCAGCCCCGCCACTCTATCGAATTCCGGCAACATCTCACGCAAATGAGGGTACACGTCGCTCGACGGACCGGTAGGGAACAGTTGCCCTGCACACCAGAGGATGATCTCCGGCGTCTGCGCGAGCACGGCCTGCCAGACCTGCGCAACGTAGTCGTTGTCATCCCCCTTCATGCCATAGTTGTCGAGCCACGAGCCGATCCATTTCTTGGGATCCACACCCGGCCACCACTTTTGAAAGACATAACCGCTGTAGATCGGGATATGCTGGTCGTGCCACCACCGGTTGCGGGTTTCGATCCCCACCGCCATCGCATCGAACTGCTTCGTTTCGCCGTACACATCGTAACCGTTCTGCCGATGGCCCTCGTACCAGTTGGGGTATTTGATGATCACGCGGATCCCGGGATGGGCTTTCTTCGCAGGTTCGATGATGTAGCGTTCCGAGCTCTCGAGGAGGAGCTTTGTCCGGTAATCCCCCCAGCTTTGATTGCCGCGCGCCTCAACGCATTTCTCGCACGTGCATGTCGTGAAAAGCCAGTCGTCGAGGATGAATTCATCGAAGATGCTCGCGAGCGCTTTCGAGCGCCGCTCAAGGATGGCAAGATTCCTGGGATCGTTGTAGCACAGAGGTCCACCCGGCGTGGTCGGCACCATGGCCCCCGAAACCTTCAAGCCCTGCGAAAGGAAGAAATCGCGCGCGTGCCTCATCACATCCACGTTGACGTCGCCGGCGCTGGAACACTCAAGATACACCCGCTCCGGCCTGACCGGCGCGAAGTACCGCATCACTTCGGCCCGTGAAGCGGAGTCAGCGAGGAGATGCTCGATATCGGGATAGGTGAAGTAGATCGCATAATGAAGATTGTGCCAGGACGACTGGCCGAAAACCGGACCGGTGCCGACGATCAGCGCCAGAACCGCAAGAATCCAAATAGCTTTCATTGTTCTCTCCTTGCCAGGATTCCGTCGAAGGGGGTCGATCGCCGCCAGCTCACTTGAATAACAGCGGCGTGAACTCGTGAAGATAGTTTCTCCAGTTGATCCAGGTGTGACCACCGGCCGACTCCTCCAACTCAACGTTGAATCCGTGCTTCTTAAGCATGCCAACCGTCGAACGGGTCACCTTCAGCAGGAAATCGTCCTTGCCGGTGGCGAACCAGAGATGGGTAAGTCCGTTCTTCAGCGTGGTGTCGTCGAGCATGGATCTGTTGCGCTCTTCCCATGAGGTGCCGGGCGGCGTGGTTCCCGCATCGATCCCCCCGAGCTCGAAGATCCCCGAGCTGAAGACGCCGATTGCCGAGTAGTCGGCTAGGTGTGCGATCCCGACATTCAGTGCCTGCGCACCGCCCATCGAGAGACCCGCAATCGCCCGGTGTTCCCGATCGGTGTACACGCGGTAATGGCCCTCGACGTACGGTTTGATGTCATCGACGAAGTCCTCGATGAATTCATCCTTGCCGTTCGCCGCCCGCCGGGAGAGACGCATGCCGGCATGGAACGGTCCCGTGTGACCGGCCGGCATCACCACGACCATGGGCACGGCTTTCCCTGCGGCAATCAGATTGTCAAGTATGAACCCGGCGCGCCCGACACTGGGCCACGCGTCGTCACAGTCCCACGCGCCGTGAAGAAGATAGAACACCGGATACTTGCTGTTGCCCGCTTCGTATCCCGGCGGCGTGTACACGTGCATTCTCCTGAACCGCTGCAGCGACGTTGAATAATACGTCACAGAGGCGATGGCGCCGTGCGGCACATTCCGGGTATCCATGAATTCAGCGCCCGGCACATAAAAGAGACTCCAGGCATTCTCGTTGGATTCGCTGACCGAGGGATTGCGCGGATCCATCACGGGAAGGCTGTCGACAACGAAGGTGTAGCGGTAGGCGCCCGGTTCAACCGGGCCGATAGTTGCCTCCCAGACGCCGTCAGGGTGTTTTGTGAATACCGGGTTCCGAAGCGGTTCCGGGATGTCTCCGGCGTTCAGCGCAACCTCCCGCGCCGCCGGCGCATAAATCTTGAACGTCACCATCCCTCCGGCGCCGAGAGCGGGACTCTGCAGTGTGTCGCCCGGTGTGAGCGGACGCTCCTGTGCATGGGAGACAGCCATCGAGAGTGGGATCAAGGCCATAATGAGTTGCCACCGTTTCATAGTGAAGGTTCTCCTTGTATGCCGCAATAGACTTCCGAACACAGACAAAAGACCCGGTCAGTCCGGATCATTCCACCGTGGGATCGGAAGGAATATTCAACCTCTTGTACAAATCCTTTCTTGCCCCCTTGTCCTTCACGAGGATCTCCCGCGCAAACCGCGCCACCTCCTCCGCCTTCGCGCGCGGAACCACAATCACGCCGTCGCTGTCGCCGACAACAACATCGCCGGGACAGACGAGCACGCCGCCGAGCACGACCGGACGGTTGATCGACTCGACATCGTTCCTGCCCGGCCTGATGCCGCGGCCCGCGTTGCGAAGGTAGAGCGGGACCTTTTCCACGGCGATTTCGTCGTTGTCGCGTGAAGCAGCATCGGTCACAATGCCGGCCGCACCGAGGCTCTTCCAATAGAGAATGTTGTACGACCCAATCGTGCCGATATCCTTCGTGTCGGCATCATCGATGACCAGTGCGGTCCCCGGGCGTATCACCTTCGTGAATTGTTCATGCGAGAAGGCAGTATAGAAATCGCCCTCCCACTCCGGGAACTTCTGTCCCGGCGCTGGACGGTCGGACCGTTGCGTCGGGACATACCGCACGGTTACGGCAATTCCTCTGAACTGATGGGCGAGCGTCCTGGTGTCTACCCAGGCCGGATGAATCGACGGATCCACGAGTCCGGTCCCGGGGAGTCCCGCCATGTCCATGCCGTCCGAAACATCAGCGACCCGGAGTCCTTCGTACAACCTCAGGATCCTGCCATCGTCGTCGGCCGAATAGACCTTCGTCACGATGTAGTTGACGCCGGCGCGGATTTCGTCGATACTCTTCTCCTGAGCGAAGTTCGGAAATAAGGGGGCGAGGAGGACAAGGAGCGTGCACACAGTGAGGAGTTTCATAATTCTCCTTTCGAAATAATCGCCTTGAATGTACGTTGAAAGTTCTTGAATGATTGCGTATAATCGGCGGCAGGAACTGCGTTCGCTCCGCCCATCTTCCAACCTTCACATTCCGGGGATCATATCGATGCGACGAAGAGACTTCCTCGCCACACTTCCGGCCGCAGCGGCAGCGTTCACCGTCCCGACGGCTATTCAAGAGAAGGAGACGAATCCGGCACTTCAGAATGACATTGAGAAGAAGAAGAATCTTTCGGACAAAGTAAAGCTCGCCATGCTCTCGATGCAGCGAGCGACGTGGGAGCAGGGAGTCGCCATGCAGGCGATGCTCGAACTGGGAGAGACGGATCTGGTGATCCTGATGGCGAAGGACGCCGTCCTCCGGCAGTCTCAGGATGGACGACTGGCGATGCTCGGCGAGGAGTTTGCACTGAGCGATGCGGCGTGTCCGGGCGAGGCGGTACTCTGGGCAGCGAAGAAGACGGGCGATCCGGTCCTGCAGGCCGGGTTCGACAAGATGCTCGAGTATGTGTTACACAAGGCTCCGCGAACAAAAGAGGGGATCCTCTATCACTTCACCAACATCCCGCAGATATGGAGCGATATTCTCTACATGCTTCCTCCGTTCCTTGCGGTGGCGGGAGACTATGACGAAGCGATCAAGCAGATCGAGGGAGAACGCGCCCATCTCTGGAATCCCGACAAAAGACTTCTGTCGCACATGTGGGATAACGACAAGCAGGAGCTTGTGCGGAAGGACTGCTGGGGGGTTGGGAACGGTTGGGCTGCGGCCGGTCTCACCAGGGTCATTCACGTTCTCCCTCCGTCGACGAAGGACGATCGGGCGCGACTCGTCGGATACGCCAAAGACATCCTGGACGGCTGCATCGCGCATCAGCGAGCCGATGGATTGTTCCACAATATTGTTGATGACCCCCGCTCGTTTGTCGAGACGAATCTTGCCCAGATGCTTGCCTATTCTGCGTATCGGGGGATCAAAGAGGGATGGCTCGATGCGAGCTACAAAGTCCCGGCGGACCGAATGCGCGCTGCTGCGCATTCAAAGGTTGACGACCTCGGGCTGGTGCAGGGAGTCTGCGGCTCGCCGGAGTTCGATCATCCCGGGACTGCGACCGAAGGCCAGGCGTTCTTCCTGATGATGGAAGCGGCGCATGCCGATCTGATGGCGCCGGCCGAGGGGCGGGGGAAGAAGTAGGCGCGGAAGGCAACAGAGGCCATGCAAGGGGCCAGAACATGGCAGCCTAGGCAACCATGTTTAGCAATGCCCAAAAACATGGCAGGCTAGGCAACCACTTTTTGGCAGCGAATCCCGTCATTTTGAGCCCGTAAACAAAGGACGAAAAATATGGCAGCCTAGGCAACCATGTTTTGCGCGGCCCAAAAACATGGCAGCCTAAGCAACCGTTTTAATCTTTGTGGCCAGGATCCAAGGATCATGAGAGCGCACATCCTCCAGCACGTTCCATTCGAAGGTCCCGGGTGCATCGACGCATGGCTTGATGCAGCGGGATGGAAAAAAGCACGAACGCGATTCTTTGAGTCGCCACGATCACCGGCTCCCCGCGAGGTTGATCTCGTCATCGTGATGGGCGGACCGATGAGCGTCAATGACGAACGTGAGATCCCGTGGCTTGTTCAGGAGAAGGCGTTCATCCGTGAGGCCATCGAGGCGGGAACAGCAGTGCTGGGGATTTGCCTTGGAGCCCAGATGATTGCCAGCGCGATGGGGGCGACGGTGAGAAGAAACGAGTACAAGGAAATCGGTTGGTTCCCCGTTGAGGGAGTTTCCAAAGAGAAATCATGTTTTCGCTTTCCGGCATCAACAGATGTGTTTCACTGGCACGGGGAAACATTTGACCTGCCGGCGGGTGCGGTGCATATTGCACGAAGTGAAGCGTGCGAGAACCAGGGCTTCCAGGTCGGAAAATCGGTCATCGGCTTGCAGTTCCACCTGGAAACCACCCCAGAGTCGGCGCGCGAACTCGTGGCGCACTGTCGTTCGGAACTCGTGCCATCCCGGTTTGTCCAATCCGAAGCGACGATTCTCAAAGACACATTCTCGAAATACCATTCCGCAAATGCGTTGATGGGAGAAGTGTTGTCGTATTTGACGGCCAGCCTTCCGAAATCCGAATCAACGAGCAAACCCTGAGACTCATGAATCAAATGTGAATCCAATCGACCACAAATCCGTATAGTCTAAAAGCAACTCACTTATTTCCCTTTCTCTCGGTCCAATGCTCCAACGCCTACGACAAATCCGTTTCACGCCCGAGATTCTGATCATTCTTGGGTTCGCGATCGTCAAGATCCTCTTTCACCTGCTCCTCCCCGAGTATGGCTACCACCGGGACGAGATGTACTACGTTGCCATTGCAGACGGATTTTCGTTCTCGAATTGGGATATGCCGCCCGGTTCGGTCCTCTATTTGAAACTCTTTCTCGTCCTGTTCGGGCATTCCCTGAAAGTGGTCCATCTTGCAGCCGCTGTATGCGGCGCGATCGTGATGGTGTTCGGATGCCTCATCGCAAAAGAGTTGGGCGGAAAGCGGTACGCGATGACCCTGACCGGCACGGTTCTCCTGTTCTCCGGGCTCGTCATTTTCGGATCGCTGTACAGCTACGACGACTTGAGCTTCGCTCTCTGGGCAGCAGTCTTCTATCTTCTTGTGAAGATGCTGAAAGGCGCCGATCAACGCCTCTGGCTGATCGCGGGTGTGTTGATGGGGATCGGGATGCTCACCAAATTGACGATCCTCTTCCTGGGCTTCTCGATCTTCGTAACGCTCTGGCTCGTCCCGCAGCGCGCGTGGTACAAAACTCCCTGGATCTGGCTGGGAGGTGTGATCGCGCTCCTGTGCGGCATCCCTTATATGTACTGGCAGGCGACGCACGACTGGTACTTCCTGTCGTACGCGGCGAATTATGCAGGGAGGACGACGCACGCCTCGCCTGTTCTGGACTTCCTCTGGAATCAGCTCCTGCCCAACAACCCCGTGCTCTTTCCTGTCTGGCTGACGGGTCTTGTGGCGCTACTGTTCAAGAAGGACTGGAAGGCGTTCCGATTTTTCGGCTACTGTTATATCGTGTTGTGCGTCGCATTGTTCGTCCTCGGCGGACAGTTCTATTTTGTCATTCCGATGTATGGCGTGCTTCTCGCCGCCGGTTCAGTCTGGATTGAACAATGGATCGAAGCGCATGTCCATACGCCCGGACGACGGCGCGCGACAATGATCGCGATTCCCGTGGTGTGCGTGATTCTGAGTTCGCCGACCTTGCCGTTCGCCGTCCCGCTTCTCCCTCCCGACACTCTCGCTGCCTATCTGCGGCCGGTTGGTGTGAACGCGGGAGTGAAAACTGAAGACCGCCGGATCACAGAACTTCCTCAGCATGTGGCAGACAGGTTTGGGTGGGATGAGATGGCACGGGATGTTGCAGCCGTTTACCGCGAGGTGGGAGGTCAATCAAGCGACACGGTTGGTATTACAACAGGGAATTGGGGTGAGGCGTCGGCCATACACGTCTACCGGCAGGAGTTCGGCTTGCCCGAGCCGACGTGCGGCGACGGGTGGTTCTACTTCGACGCGGTTCAGCATCCGAAGTTCCGGCGGAGCTATGTTGCCATCGGTGTTTCGCGGGCTCAACTGCAGTCGCTCTTCGCGCACGTGGAGCGGAAGGCGGTCTTCACCAATCCTCATTGCATGCCGGACGAGAATAACAATTCGATCTTTTTCTGCAGCGGCCCGACGGTGGACCTCAGGAAGTACTGGAGAGTCATGTACAGGATGGATCCCGGCTTTTCGGAGGTGTTGCGGCGAGACGGGGTCGATTCGGTGGTGGCATATTACCACGCACAGCGGAGGCAGGACAGCAGCGCGGTGTTGTTCAGCGAGCGGCAGATGAACGCACTCGGATATCAATATTTGAATCAGAAGAAGGTGAAAGAAGCGCTGGAGTTATTTGCGCTGAACATTGAAGCGTATCCTCATTCGTCCAATGTCTACGACAGCTACGCCGAGGCGCTGATGCCCGACCACCAGTATCCGCTTGCGGTGCAGTACTACGAGCGATCGCTGGCATTGAACCCCGGCAATGAGAACGCACGGAAGAAGCTGGAGGAACTTCGGATGTTGATGGCGGGTGGGCAGGGAAGATGATCGCGTCAAGGAGCTGTAAAGCAATCCATGCGACAAAGGGAGGCCGCTGGCGCTGCGTTCTACCGTTTTTCGAAAATTCGGATGGGGCGGATTTCGATGCCCCAGCCGAACTCCTCACCCATTCGTGCGGCGGGATGGAGTGAGGCGATCCGGACCGCGTCATCGAAGTCCTGGGCTTCGATCACGAATACGCCGCCGATCTGTTCCTTGGTTTCGACGAAGGGTCCGTCGGTGGCCGAGAGTTTCCCTCGTCGTGTCCGGACGCTCCTGGTTTCGATATCCAGTCCGGCATCGTAGATCAGATGGCCGCTCTTGTAGAGTTCCTGGACGTAAGGATCACATTTATTCATGATCGCCTCGACCTCGGCCTTGGGAAGCAAGTCCATCGCTTTCTGATCGAAATAGCCCACACAAATGAATTTCATACTTTCTCCTCAGGACGCATTCCGACTCTGTGCAGCAGACTGCCGTCACGGTATAGTCGTCGTCGGCGCCTAAAAATCGACAGCAACTCTTCCTTCTTGCCACCCGGATGACGAAGTTTTAACTTCATTTGTCTATGGTTCGTTCCGATGGGTCAAACTTCGCTATTCGAATGCGACAGAAATAGGTCGCTAAGCCGATTTCATGAGGGAGAGCGATCGACCTACAAAAAAGGGAAGCCTGTCCGGTTTCCCTGGCCTCAGCGGCGGTGTACGATATGTTGACTTACAAGAAGCGAATCAGGTTATGCCGAAAATTCTGCATTGACGACCCGCCCTTCTCAGATTGCGAGAACCATTTCCTGGTCAGCCGTGCATGCGTCGTGGAGGCGTTTTGTGATCGGGGCACAATCCCGCCCAGAATCTTTCGTATGGCATGACCTGTTCGTGTCTCACCCGCCAATGTGCGTCAACACCATCCCAGCCGTTGCCAGCGAAGACTTGAGTACACAACGGACAAATGCGCGGAAGGGATTTTGTGATCCCTTTCTGACAACATAAACACTCGTCGCTTTTCACAATAGACGCCATCTTTTATGCACTGTAGCCCTGTGAACTGATTCTTTGTTTCCTACCCGGGGACCACTTGTGGCAGCACTGCCTGGTTGTGCGAAGCAGCTGCAACCGGGTCAGTGAAGTGTAACACACCGATATGATTGGTGCAAGGAGGGAAGCGAGCATGACACACTAATGTCGGGAACGGTCTGATACTCGTAGGGCGTGCGGATGTCCCCGCCAATGACAAGTCCGCCGACAACGCCGGAGCAGAATCCTAATACGCCCAGCATAGCGCGTGCATCGGGCGCCTGGTACGCAGTAAGCAGAAGACGGAGTCCGATCTTTAGTTGCCAAGTCTCAAAGTCTCCCCCTCTCCTTCCCCCCACAGCCTAGCCCCTGTTTCTTGCAGTCGAGAGGTATTCTGAGTAGGCATCCCTTTCGATGTATTGCCCCGCGTTTTTACTTGCCGGTCTTCGAATCCGAGCGTAAAAGAGTGCCGAATGGAGCAAGTATGCCCCTGACACGATGCAGAGCAATGGGTATGAAGAAAGAAACGCAAGCATGATAGTCGCCTTCCAATCACTGACTGTAAGCTACTCTATGCCTGAGATTCTCACAATGAAATGCGCCTAAAAAGGGGCTTTGGTATATAAAGAAGAGAACAAAGTAGTGGCTGGAGGGATAAAGAATGGGGGGAATCAATCACCCTTCATCACCTTCTTTGAATCGCGCACCGCCTTCCCACGCTCTGGGTCCGGGCTTGGTTCCAGTTTCCATGCGTATCCTATTCCGGTGACGGTGTAAATGTACTGAGGCTTCGCCGTATCATCTCCGATCTTCTTCCGGAGGTGACCGATGAACACGCGGAGATATTCCGTGTCTTCGCTGCACTGCTCTCCCCAGAGTTGCTGGAGGATGTACCTGTGTGTCAGTACTTTTCCGGCGTTCTGCAGTAGCAGGAGCAAGAGTGCAAATTCAGTCCCGGTGAGCTCTAACGCCTGATCGCGCAATTGTGCAGAACGGGTGCGAAGATCAATAACCATCGGTCCCCGGCGGATGACAGATTCTTCCTCCTCACGCTCCGATTGACGACGCAGAAGCGTTCTCAGCCGGGCGATCAGTTCGCCGGTACGGAATGGTTTGACGATATACTCATCCGCACCGTTTTCGAGCGCAAGGATAATATCCTGCTCATGCTCCCGTTCCGAGAGAACAACAATGGAAGATTTCACGAGGCTGCGGAGGCGGCACACGACCCCGGCAGGGTCTTCTCCCATGTCATCCATGTCGAGCACGACGATGTCCGGAGTAGATTCCTCAAGTCGCTTCGTTGTCTCCTCGATGGAGTTCACCGCCGATGTGACGATACCCCCCTTGCTCAGAACGATTTCGAGAGGTTTCCTGTTTTCCTTTTCCGCCGCAATGACAAGTGCGGAGGGATGTTTTGTCTTGATCACGGAACGATCGAGAATGTGTCCGATTCGGAGGAATCCGATTCCGGGTACTTCTAGAACATTGCCACAAGGCCTACGAGGAGCGTTGTTTGCGTCAGTTTTGAATTCACGCTGGACCCTTTATCAAAGAGGGAAGCGTTCGAAAAGTCGGTCCGAAGTTCCGTGCGGACAAGGAGAGCATCGGCGAACTTGTATTCATAGGTCGCGGTGACCTCTCGTACATCCAAGTTTGGAATCCCTGTGCCCGTGGAATATCCCGTGGGATCGTCGAAGATCTCCGCCCGGAGAGCGACTGCCGACTTCGGATTCATGCTATACCGTCCATACACCGCGGCACCCTTCCACGTCGGCTTCCCGACGATCAACGTTTCGTCGCCATAGTCGGCATTGATCGCGACTACGAGATGTTCTCCGATATTTTGGGTGATGATGAAATCAAAGACCTTCTTTTTGCCCGCTTCTGCTCCCGTCGGCTGCTCTACGCCGTCGATGACATTGACGATCAGCGCAGTCGATACTGTGGGGGAATATATCACCTGAAGCCCGAGGGATTTCTCGGCATTGTTGTCGATAAGCGAATTCCACCCGTTCACGACATGCACGGCGAATGAGAGATTGTCCGCAAACGGATACGTCAGCCGCAGACCGGTGTGAAAATACGGTACTGCCCATGCGAACAAGAGCGATCGACTGTAATTCCAGTTATCCTTGGATTCAATCACTTCGTATCCCATGTGCGTCACGAACTTGCCGACGTCTGCGGTCAATCCATTCCCGATGGGCACAATCGCGGTAAGATATGCTTGCTGCAGCATGGTCGATGTGCTGAATGGGGTTGTCCCGTAGGGGGCAATTCCCTGCACAACATCGTTGGCCGTGCCGAAATCAACATCGGCGCGAAAGCCGATCGGCTGGGCCTTCTTCTGGAGCACGATCTCCGCGAGACTCAGGTTGATTTGATTTTCGGGGATGTCGAAGTTCCTCAGCTTGTTCGTCCTGGAGATCGGCGAATCGAAGTTCTTGCTGTAATACGCGTCGACAAATCCACTGAAAGAAATCGCCTGACTCGAGTCATTCGATTGACCTACGGCAAATTGGATCGTCGTCAGGACCCAAACAACCAGTATGCTGGCTCTACGAATAGGAGTGGAACCGAGAATCTTCACAACGTCATTCCTTTCGGCAATTAATTGACAATGTTGGAAATCCGATCGATCCTCAAACGAGCTTGAGACCGACGAGAAGCAGGTCGATCAGTTTGATTCCGATGAACGGGGCCAGCACTCCGCCCACGCCGTAAATGAGGAGATGTCTTCGCAACAGATGCAGAGCGCTGATGGGGCGGTACTTCACTCCTTTCAGCGCGAGCGGAATCAGTGCCACGATAATGAGGGCGTTGAAGATGACTGCCGACAAGATCGCGCTTTCGGGAGTGGCAAGCTTCATGATGTTCAAGGCCCCAAGGACAGGGAATGTCGTGGCGAATGCGGCGGGAATGATTGCGAAATACTTTGCCACGTCATTGGCGATGCTGAACGTTGTCAGTGTCCCCCGAGTCATGAGGAGTTGCTTCCCTATTTCCACAATTTCCAGAAGCTTCGTCGGGTTGCTGTCGAGATCGATTAGATTTGCCGCTTCGCGTGCAGATTGCGTTCCGGTGTTCATCGCCACGGCAACATCCGCCTGCGCGAGGGCTGGTGCGTCATTCGTACCATCGCCGGTCATTGCCACCAGGCGACCGCCAATCTGGTGATCGCGGATCAACTTCAGCTTGTCTTCAGGTTTCGCCTCGGCGAGGAAGTCATCGACCCCCGCCTCTGCAGCAATTGCGGTTGCGGTGAGAGGGTTGTCTCCCGTAATCATCACGGTTCGAATTCCCATGCTTCGCAGGTGGGCAAACCGCTCTTTTATTCCGCCCTTGACAATATCCTTCAAATGGATGACGCCGAGCACCTCCTTGTTTTCCGCGACGACAAGGGGCGTCGCACCGAGGCGGCTGATTTCGCCGACGATTTGTTCGATCGCAGGTGGGTAGGTGCCCCCCAGGCTTTCGATGTGGGACCTGATTGCGTCCGCGGCGCCCTTCCGGATGCATCGTTTGCCGTTCTTGCCTTCTGGATGAATGTCGGCACCACTCATCCGAGTCTGAGCACTGAAAGGGACAAACTGCGCCGCAATTTCGTGAATCTCTCTCGAACGAAGGCCGTATTTTTCCTTTGCGAGAACCGTGATGGACCGCCCTTCGGGGGTTTCATCGGCAAGTGAGGCCAACTGCGCCGCGTCGGCGAGTCGACCTTCGGAGATTCCTGGAGCCGGCGTAAATTCGGTCGCCATACGATTGCCGAGGGTAATAGTGCCGGTCTTGTCCAGGAGAAGAACGTCGACATCGCCGGCGGCTTCGATGGCGCGACCGGATGTGGCAATAACATTATGACGAATCATCCTATCCATGCCGGCGATGCCAATGGCAGAGAGCAAGCCGCCAATCGTGGTCGGGATCAGACACACGAGAAGGGCCACAAGGACGGTCACGGTGACCGGCGTCCCCTGCCCCATGGCTCCCACACTGAAAAGTGAAAACGGCAGGAGTGACACACACACACCGAGGAAGATGATCGTAAAGGCGGCCAGCAAAATGTTCAGGGCGATTTCATTAGGGGTCTTTTGACGTTTCGCTCCCTCGATCAATTGAATCATCCTGTCGAGGAATCCGCCTCCGGGTTCCGCGGTCGCGCGGATGATCAACCAGTCGGACAAAATGCGCGTTCCCCCTGTCACGGCGCTTCGATCCCCACCGGATTCGCGAATCACGGGGGCACTTTCACCGGTAATGGTGCTCTCATCCACGGACGCGATTCCCTCGATTACTTCACCGTCCGTAGGGATCATCTCTCCCGATTCTACGAGGAACACATCTCCTTTCAGTAATTGCGAGGAGGGGACAACATCAACTTCAGCTCCACGCTTCGGTGTGCGAAGCTTCTTCGCGTGAGTATCGCGTCGAGCAAGGCGCAGGGCGGCAGCCTGCGCTTTTCCACGTCCCTCGGCCAAGGCTTCAGAGAAGTTCGCAAACAGTACTGTGAACCAGAGCCAGATTGATACACCGCCGATAAACCATGCTGGAGCCTCTCCGGTCGCGAAGAGTGCCTGAATCCAGAGGCCTGTCGTCAGCACGCTGCCAACTTCCACGACAAACATCACCGGATTCCGCACCATCAGCCGCGGATGCAGTTTCAGGAATGATTCGATCATGGCGCGCCGATACATTCGTCCGGTGAGTCCGAGGGGCTTTCTCAGCTGCTCCGAGGATGCCGGCTGTTGGACGTGTGGGTTGGGTTCAGGAATCGTCGACGTCTTGGGTGTGTGTTCTAATGTCGCAGCGGTCATAGTTGAGAATTCTCCTTAGATCAGTAGATGTTCAACGATTGGCCCGAGAGAGAGGGCGGGGACAAAATTGAGCGCCCCCACAATAAGCACGACCGCGACCAGCCAGAAGATGAAGAGCGGCGTATGCGTCGGGAGAGTGCCCCCGCCCGCAGGGACGAGTTTTTTCCGGGCGAGAGATCCTGCGAGTGCCATCGTCGGCACGGCAAGCCAGTAGCGCCCAATGAGCATCGCGATCCCGCCAGTGAGGTTGTAGAAAGGAGTATTGGCGCTCACACCCCCAAACGCGCTCCCATTGTTGTTCGCCTGAGAAGTGAAGGTGTAGAGGATTTCGCTGAATCCATGGGGGCCGGGATTCGCGATGGCCGCTTTTCCCGCATCCGTAACGACGGCAAGAGCTGTGAATCCGAGGACCGTTAACGGCATAATCAGAATGAGCAAGGATGCCATTTTCATTTCATACGGCTCGATCTTGTGCCCCAGATATTCCGGTGTGCGCCCCACGAGGAGGCCGGCGACAAAAACCGCTACGATGACGAACACCAGCATCCCATATAATCCCGAACCGACGCCTCCTATCACCACTTCACCCAGGTGCATCATCACCAACGGCACCATGCCCCCCAACGGAGCGAATGAATCGTGCATTGCATTCACCGATCCGTTGGAAGCGGCGGTGGTGATGGTTGCCCACAACGTCGAATTCGTGAGCCCGAAGCGGACCTCTTTTCCTTCCATGTTCCCCCCCGGATTGAGCCCCGAGGCGTGCTGATCGATGCCCAGAGAGGCAAACGCGGGGTTGCCCGACGATTCGGCCTGGTAACAAAAGAAGATGGCGGGAATAAGAATGATCATCATGGCGGCGAGCAGCGCCCATCCTTGCCTGGTATCCCCGACCATGCTGCCGTAGGTATAACAGAGCGCAGCTCCAATAAGGAGGATTGCAAGCTCCTCAAAAAAGTTTGAAAGGGGTGTGGGGTTCTCGTACGGATGTGCTGAGTTGACGTTGAAAAAACCTCCTCCGTTGGTGCCAAGCTGCTTGATGGCGATTTGAGAAGCGGCAGGACCTACAGCAAGTACCTGTTCCGTGATCGGCTTTCCATGAGAATCCGTTGCTGGCTCGACCAACGATACGGTCCGGTAGGGAGAAAGAGTCTGTACCGTGCCCTGCGACACGAGGACGAGCGTAAGAATTATAGCGAGCGGAAGCAAAATGTAGAGTGTGCTGCGCGTGAGGTCAACCCAGAAGTTCCCCAACGTTTTCGCAGAGTGGCGTGCAAATCCGCGGATTATGAGAACGAGAACCGCTATGCCGGACGCAGCGGACACAAAATTCTGAACAGTAAGAGCCATCATCTGCGTGAGGTAACTCAAGGTCACCTCCCCGCTGTACCCCTGCCAGTTGGTGTTCGTGGCAAAACTGACGGCAGTATTGAACGAAGAATCCGGAGTGACCGCCGTCATCGCCTGCGGGTTCAGCGGGAGAATTGCTTGGAGACGCTGAAGTAGGAACACCACAAGTAGGCCCAAGAAGTTGAAGAGGAGCATGGCGATTGCGTTTCTCTTCCAGTCCATCTCTTGGTTCTTGTCGATTCCCGCCACCCGATAAATCAGGCGCTCCAGAGGACCGACGACAGGGTCAAGAAACGTTCGCTCGCCCTGGAACACCCGCGCCATGAAGCGGCCGAGCGGCCTCACGGTGAGAATCAGCACCGCGAGAAAAAAGACAATCTGCACCACGCCGTTGAGAGTCATTCAAATTTCTCCGGTTGTAGAAGTGCGACAAAGAGATAGACCATGAGCCCCAATGCTACGATTCCCGAAATGACATAGAGTACGCTCATGATTTCCCCCCAGGGTTCCCGCGGTCCAGGCGTTCACAGAGCGCCGTCAGGCCCAGCGTTAAGGCAAACGATACCACGATGATGCCGATATAGAGAACATCCATTAGCGTTCCTCCGACATTTGTGAGCTATCATCCAGAGCAAGGTTGAGTTCCAGCACGTTCACATGCGCTTCTCCGAGGAATCCGAAGGTTCTTCCTTCTGTGAACCGGTCGACAAGTGCGCGGACTTGTCCGACCTGGGCGTGGCGATACCGCGCCACCCGCTCCATCTGATAGAGGGCTGCCGCAACGCTGATGTGCGGATCAAGGCCGCTTCCCGAAGCTGTTACCAGGTCAACGGGAATCGGCATCGCATTCAACGAGTCGACAGCGCGCAAGTCCTGGACCCTCTTCTTCGCCGCATCGGAGAGAGCCGGATTGAGCGGTCCATAATTTGAACCGGAAGAAGCCGCCGCATTGTAGGCGTTCGGGCTGGTTGCGGAAAGCCTCCCCCAGAAGTATTTCGGGTTGCTGAATTCCTGGCCGATCAGCTCTGAGCCGACGACCCGTCGGTTCTTCCTGATAAGGCTTCCATTTGCCTTATCCGGGAAGATGATCTGCGCAACACCCGTCATAAGGAAAGGATAGAGCAATCCCGTGATGACCGTGAAACAAAGCAGGGTCAGGATGGAGATTCGGAGTTGTTTGAGAAACATATTCTCTGTCCCATACTATGTGAATGGATGTTCTTCTTAGCGAGGAAGAGGGTGCTTAACCCGGACGGCGTGTGGTTCGCTCTCTCGAATGTCGACCGAACGGGAGATGCGAGTCCTGGGTCTGCTGCTTCTGGTCGGCAGAGCTTTCGGCTCGACCATCGTTCGCCTTTTCTCTTACCTTGAAAAAAAGCGTGAACGAATACGCCAGGTATACGACAATGAGTAGTGCTGCAATTCCAATTCCCGACATGCTGTCTTCTTTCACTTGCTCTCGTGCGATAAGAACAAAGATCCGATCGTGTTTTGTCGTCAGGAATCTGAAAAGAGATTGTCTCTGGCGGTAAGGAATTCGTAAGAAAAACTAGGATCCCTCGGAAACAGGCCGATTTCACAGGGGGTGATGTCCAGCGATCTTATTGTGTGAGGCTTGAAGAGAAGGCTCTTCTTCGCACGAATCCTGCCCTGTTGTTCTTTGATCCCGGATAGAGCATTCGACGAGTGAGCGCCACTGTGCTGCACAGTCCTGGCACTCAGGAGAAAAGGATGTCGAATCGAAACACCGATTCTCAAAGCAACAAGTGGTTGGTGACCATTCAACGCGCATCGTGCGTCTTTCATTTTCAGAAGTAGATTCATGTGTGTTCTCCATCTCTCGAATGTCGAACCTGAGAGTAGTCACGACAGTGTGCCATCAGGTCTGCGGCCGATAGTATGCGCGGTTCAATATCCAGAGGCAATGAAGGGAATTTCAAATCTTGATCTGAAGGGGTAAATATTTTCTTAATGCCGCAAACGCAGAGAAGAACGGACGAGTTCTTGGCTGGGCCGCCAATGAGAAGTTTCCTGGGAATTCCCGCGCATCCAGGTCCCCCTTTATCCTCCCTTTATGTTGAGCTACCGATTCTTTACGTCCGATCCATCCACTTCAGAATGAGGGTCGTCGTACGATTGACCCTCCCCCGGAAAGGTGGTCCGGAAGAGGTTCGGGATTTTGTCGCTGCTGCTTGCCCCCTTCGGGACCAGCCCGCGAGTGCCTGTATGGCGGAGGCTATGAAAGTGGAGGTAGGGTGGGATGAGATGGCACGGGATGTGGGTGCGGTGTACAGGGCAGTGGGAGGTCCAACGAGCGACACGGTCGGCGTCACGACGGGGAACTGGGGCGAGGCGTCGGCCATGCACGTCTACCGGCGGGAGTTCGACCTGCCCGAGCCGACATGCGGTGACGGGTGGTTCTACTTCGACGCGGTTCAGCATCCGAAGTTCCGGCGGAGCTATGTTGTCATCGGTGTTTCGCGGGCTCAACTGCAGTCGCTCTTCGCGCACGTGGAGCGGAAGGCGGTCTTCACGAATCCTCATTGCATGCCGGACGAGAACAACAATTCGATCTTTTTCTGCAGCGGCCCGACGGTGGACCTCAGGAGGTACTGGAGAGTCATGTACAGGATGGATCCCCGCTTGTCAGAGGTGTTGCGGCGAGACGGGGTCGATTCGGTGTTGGCATACTATCACGCACAGCGGAGGGAGGACAGCAGCGCGGTGTTGTTCAGCGAGCGGCAGATGAACTCGCTCGGATATCAGTATCTGAACCAGAAGCGGGTCAACGATGCGCTGAAGCTGTTCGCACTGAACATCGAAGCCTGGCCTCGATCGTTCAACGTTTACGACAGTTATGCCGAGGCGTTGATGGTCGACCACCAGTATCCGCTTGCGGTGCAGTACTACGAGCGATCGCTGGCATTGAACCCCGGCAATGAGAACGCACGGAAGAAGCTGGAGGAACTTCGGATGTTGATGGCGGGTGGGAAAGAGGGGGAGGATGTAGGGCCCTGACGCAAGGCCGGATCCCATCCCTCACCGGACTAGAAGCATCTTCCTGACGGCGGAGTACGAGCCCGCTGTAAGACGATAAAAATACACCCCGCTTGACAGAGTACGTCCGTCGAATGAGGCTTCGTACTTCCCGGGCGCTTGCCGTCCGTTGACGAGCACTGCCACTTCCCTCCCGAGAACATCACAGACCACCAGCCGTACATCACTGACCCCTGACTCCTGGAGCCCGACCCCTCCGACCGTGTAGTTGATGCTCGTCGTCGGATTGAAGGGATTGGGATAGTTCTGCAACAGCGTGACCTCTTGCGGCACAGGTGCCGGCGGGAGCGCGGACGTCGAAACTGGTTCCGGCGGGACCCTTCCCGAAGCAGGGTCGAAGCCCGGCCCTGACAGCCAGGGAGAGATATCGACCGCTTCGAAGTCGCTCCCATGCAGGCTCTTCAGGGTATTGAGCTCAGTGTCGTCCCAGCGGTCGTCGTGGGTACCCTGGAAGAACCAGTTGCCGCCGTTGTCGGCGACGATCAGTCCGTACAACTTCATTGTCCGGAGGATCACCTGCATGCGTGGCGAAAAGCCCGAGATATCGACGCTCGCCTTCAATCGGAATCGCTGTCCCATGGCGGGGCGATTGGTGTCCGTGGAACTGGATGCGTAGTGCCTGGCAGGCCACACGTACGCCCTCCTTGAGTTGACGACCGTGAAGCGAAGGGCGTGATGGATTTCCCCTCCTGTGGCCAGTGCGCGGTCGACTTCGTCATAGCGGATCAGCAGCGGGAAGATCGGCAGTCCTGCAGCGTCGGCGGAGGTCCACGTCTCCGGTCGGAGGGTGTCCGAATCGAGGTGGAAGACCGCCCCCCCGCTGCCCTGCCATGCGGTGCCGCTGCTGTCCCCGTAGACATTCCCGCTTTCGTAGAGCACGTGAGACGATGAATCGACCACGAGGAGATGTCGATCGCCGGTGCTCGAGGTGCGCCAATCGAACACCCCTTCGATAGAGGGATTTCGGGGGATAGGCCATGGACCGGGGTCGCTTTCGTCCGCGTAGAGGGTGAACACGATCGGCACGAGGGGTTGTCCGGCGACAACAACGTTATAGGGGATCCCGGAGGGAACGAGGGTGCCGTTGTCGTCGTACGTCGTGCCGAAGTCGGGGTGGAGGGCGGTATTCGCCCCGATGGACGCCACGAGGTTGGCGGAATTCGGGAGCACGGGGAGGGAGTCAATCCGGGTGTTGAGCGCGTTGTCCGGCGGGAAGCCGGGTCCGGCGTAGTCCGGCATTTGTTGCGCGTGCAGCAAGGACGCGCAGGGCAGAAGAAACAAACAAAGCGTGGCACAGCACGTTGTCGTCATCTCGAAATTCCCCCCAAGGAACGCCAGAAGGTGTCATTTCGTCGAGACCCGGCAGGCAGGATCCCGGCGCTTCTTGAACGATTCGCCGCCCGGTGTTTCGTCAATTCCCCGTTCAGCGAAGCACCGCGTCGATTGCGTTCTTCACCAGAGAATCCATCACCTTGTACCCCTCGAGATTAGGATGGACTCCGTCATTGGTGAATTTCTTGTCCAGGCCCTTCCTCTCGTCGACCATCCTGGAGTAATAGTCCACATACGGCACAGCATGCTCGTCGCAGTATGATTTGATCATGGCATTCAGTCTGACGATCTTCTCCGCGGGTTCCAATCCTTTCCGCCACGGGAAATCATATGCCGGGAGGACCGATGTGAGGATGACATGGATGTTATTCGCTCTGGCAAGCTCCGCCATGGACGCGATATTGTCCATGACATGTTCGATCGAGATCGGACCGGCATTTTCGGCGATGTCATTGGTGCCTGCCAGGATAACGACAACAGACGGTTGCAGATCGATGACATCCTGGCGAAAACGTAGCAACATTTGCGCTGACGTTTGACCGCTTATGCCTCTGTCGATGTATCCATGATCGGCAAAGAAGCTGCTATCGATGATGGCCCAGGATTCTGTAATGGAGTTGCCCATAAACACGACGCGACGTTCCCCGGGGGCCGACGGAGGCAGATGCTTGTTGGCTTCGGCATACTTCTTAAAATTTACCCAATCACTGATCGTCTGAACATTTTGACTGTAAGCGGGAGAGTGTAGGAACATCAGGATCAGGCTCGCATAACGAAGTGCATACTTCATTGTGAACTCCTCTCTTGTGCTGATTCAGGTTAACGCAGTCTCCACAATTCAAAAACTCTATTTAACCGCACGGCCCAACGTAACTGCGGGCTGCCCGTTCCCGCACCGTCTCCCCAAGGTGTGCTCCATGAGATTCAACCATGTTCATTTGAGGAATGTACTTCAGCGTGGCGAGATTTTCAATTGCAGCTTGCGAGCAAATTGCGCCTGATGAACCGCTGTCTGACGCGAGGCCGTCCCACGGGCCTGAGTTCCTGGCAATTTGCCCTTCCACCGCTGGAATATCCACCCTCCATTAATCTGCCTGCAGGCATGCTGCCGCCTGATCAACCATCCAAAATCTCCGGAAACTTGTCCAAACTTCCTTATCTCATCCATTGTTAATTTATCCAGACAAGGACATGCTGGAGCAGTGGCGCGATTCCGTACCCTCCTGGGTGCTGAGCCATGCGCGGATCAGCCATATTGAATCAGCGTCAAGGTTGGAAACCAGGCTATTGGTCTGGACCCGAATGGAACTCACGCGGAAATGAAAGCCCTATCAAGTCGACAACATCAAGCGGAGGTTTTTATGAACGCAAGCAAGAAAGCGCAAAAATCCCGAAAGGGTTCTACTGCTGCCAAAAGGAATTCCACGGGATTCACGGAGGAAGAACGCGCCGCGATGAAGGCGCGCGCCCAGGAGCAGAAGGCGGAGGAGCGCGCGAACAAGGACAAGGCGGCGGGGGAGAGCGCCGCACTCGCCGCGATCGTGGCGATGAAGGAACCGGATCGCACAATGTCAAAACGGCTCCACACGGTTATCAAAGCTGCCGCTCCGGCCCTTTCGGCGAAAACCTGGTACGGAATGCCCGCATATGCGAAGGATGGCAAGATCGTCTGCTACTTCCGCGATCGCCAGAAGTTCAAAGAGAGATACGCGATCTTCGGGTTCAACGATTCTGCAAACCTCGACGAAGGCGCTATGTGGCCGGTCGCTTTCGCATTAACGGAGTTGACGGCCGTCGACGAGGCAAAAATCATCGCGCTCGTGAAGAAAGCGGTGAGCTGAAAACGGATCCCGTTGCTGATTTCCGCCTAATGCGGGATCGTCTGTCGCGATGGGCCCGAGGACACGCAACGCTGGAAGAGACTCCTGAAGTCTCGCAATCGCTCGAAGAGAGGCATTGATGAGGTTATTCAAACGTTTCAAAGACCTGGGAATTGAAGGACCGCAGGCAAGAGCGTATGACACGATGACACGTGAACATCGCGTCGCCGAGATGAAGGAACAAGCTGCGGAGGTAAGCAAGCATATCGCGGATGGAGATTCTGTGCTTGAAATAGCCCCTGGAGCCGGCTACCTGGCGATTGAACTCGCCAAAATGGGGAAGTACAAGATCGCTGGCATGGACATTAGCAAGGACCTCGTAGAGATTTGCACGAAGAATGCGATGGCGGCGGGTGTTCAAATAGAATTCCAGCAGGGGAATGCTTCCAGGATGCCTTATCAGACAAAGGTGTTCAACTTCATTATTTGCGTTCTCGCATTCAAGAACTTCAAAGAGCCGCTCAAAGCATTAGAAGAGATGCACAGAGTACTAAAGCCGGGAGGCACAGCCCTGATAATGGATTTAAACAGAAAAGTGTCACTGAGTGCGACCAAAAAGGTCGCAGAAAGCATGGGATTGAAAGGAGCCACCGCGTACATAGCCGGTGCAATTCAACGAAGCGTCGCGTACAGCAGAGAAGAGTTTGAGACCTTTATTGCACAGACGGATTTCAAGAATTATGAAATACGCGACACCCCTATGGGTTTCTCCATATACGTAAAGAAATGACTTCAACGTGCATGGTGAATCCCAAGCCTGACCTATTCTTTTACGAAGGCACCAGATGGCAGAAGGAATTTGTGGATTAAGGATCCGATCTTCTTGACGGCGGTCTCGCCGAAGAAGAGTGTTGATTCACGGGTTCAGAGAATATTGTGCGATTCTGTCTGACAAGGACGCCTTGTTGAAAGATGAAACGGAAATCTTCATCCAGCAAACACAGAATGGGCAGGTAGCCCGTCAGATTCGGTTCATCGATGTTCAGGAAATAATCGAAATTGGATCGGTCTTAAAAGCCTATTTATCTGAAGTCAGCGAAGCGGATAAAGCCGGTTTGAAAGTGCATTTCAAATAGAGATCAGACTTCCCCTCCTCGAACAATTTCACAGTAGAGCAAAGTAGCCCCCCGCCTTGAAATTGAGCCCCGCCAAGCATAGATTCAAGAAGTGCACCTTCCCTACCGTTCGCCCGACCGAATTTGACGATGACCCCTATGACGCCAACTGCCCCAGGAGTTCTGTTCTGTGAGGGAGCAACTGTGTGAAGCGCTGCGGTCTCGATGGTACTTGGGCCGTGAAGAAATCGACGCAATCCTCGCGGATCGCGAGTACTTCCAACCGTACCTCCGGAAGGCACTTGCCCATCGCGCCGCGATTCACGATGTCCCCGAGCGGCCTGTCGATGCGACAGATTGCCAGGCCGTCTTCCTCCTGACCGAAATGGGGGACTCCGGGTTCATCCCTGACCTCCTGTCGTGCCTCACAATGAGCGACGAGGATCTCCGTCTCGTGTACGGAGACTCATTGACCGAGCATATGTGGTTGCCCATCGCAAAATCGGGATATGGCTTTTTGGAGGAACTCCAGGAATTTGCCAGGGACGCGAACGTTGACGAAACTGTGCGTGGCAGCATAGTGCAGGGCGTAGCGGCGATGCCGTATTTTCATCCTGACCGGAGGGCCGATGCGATTGCATTTATCGAGAGACTTTTGGACCAACCCGGCGATATACCGATCGATCATCTTGCAGGCATCCTCTGCGACTGCGCCGATTGTGGTCTTATGGAATTGAAGAGCAGAGGTGAAGCATTCGCCGCTTCCATGGCCTACGCCGATTCTGTTTTTGGCGTGATGGCCAGCGCTGATGATGTGCTCGATGCGTTTCACAAGGGAAGAAGAAGTGACTTTCTTTCAGGACGGGCACACGACGTGTATGGTGTCAACGATCAGTGGAAACGATGGGCGCTCTCTGCGGAAAACCGGGAAATGCAGACGATTCCGAAGTGGTATGCTGACAACGAAGAGTTGCTAAGCAGCGTCGAGAAGGCCGCGTTGTCCCGATTCGACGGCACCGATGCCCAGCCGACGAGTGAGGTTCTCCGCGCGCAGTATGAACTTGCCAACCGACTTTCGAAGGTGATCACCAGCGGAGAACGGCTTGAAGAACTCGATCTGAGAGGAGAAGGAGATATCGGCGCGTGGCTGGTTGAATTGCCGTTCGCGCTCGCGCACACAGGGATGGTTGAGGAAGCGCTCGATCTCGGACGGGTATGGGGAGCGGTGGCTGAGCGGGAGAACTTCCTGGGCGATCGGGCAATGATCCTGGCTGAAGCGGGGCGAAGGGAGGAAGCCCTGCAGCAGATCGGCGAGGTCCTTGACGCGTTCCCCACCGATGCCTGGGTCCGCATCAAGTCGGGGGATGCGCTCAACAAGCTCGGCGATTTGGAGCGGGCGGAACAAATGTATAGACTCGCACTAGACCTCTCTGAGAGCGAGTACGATAGAGACGGAGTCTTCGAACGACTTCTCCCCATGCTGAAAGAACTCGGGAGGGGGGATGAGGCTGAGGCGCTTGAGGCGGAACCATTTGGTCCGAGGGTCGTTGATGGAGAATTCATGCCTCCCGAGTCCGCCCCTCCATCAAAACCGGAATTCCCGAGGGTCGGCCGCAACGAACCGTGCCCATGCGGAAGCGGGAAAAAGTACAAGAGGTGTCATGGGAAGTAAGGGGGCAAGTATGGCAAAGAACCGTAAAGAATTCGTTGAACTCAGAGTCGTGCTTGCGGACATAGTACCTGAAATCTGGCGGCGTGTCATTGTGCCCAGCGCCACGACGCTCGACGAGCTTCATCGGATCATTCAACTGATGTTTGAGTGGTGCGACTACCACCTGTACGAATTCGAAGTGTCAGGGGTCAAATACCAGGCACCCGATGCGGAGGCGGAAGGGGAGGATTCAACCCGAGCCCGCCTCTCAAGACTCGGCTTGTCCATCGGCGCGGAGTTCACATACACGTACGATTTTGGAGACGACTGGGTGCATCGTATCCGCGTCGAGTCGTTGAGAGTGGAAGAAGCCCTTGACGATCTCCCGTATGTTGTCGCCGGCGAGCGGAGAGGCCCGCCGGAGGATTGTGGAGGGCCGTCGGGATTTGAACGTTTCCTCAATGCGATGAAGAATCCGCGGGATCCGGAACATGACGAATACAGGATGTGGGCTGGAGAAGACTATGTTCCGGACAGATTTGACATCGGGACCGTCAGGCATGCCGTGATGCTTGCGACGGCTTGGGGGAGACGAACGGGAAGAGAGGAATTATGACCGCCAGAAGAATGCGGTGGCGATTTCGAACGGGGTGAGGATCCATCAGTCCGTGCTCATGATGGGTGATGAAATTGTGAGATCATCGCAGCAGTACCCGTGCGGGGTGGCATTGGTCGGCGCTCGATCAGTCTCGTCGACCGGAAATTCAATCGCCCATCCACTGCTCATGATTGCGATGCCAGAGTGCCTTGAGATTGTCATTGAACCTTTCACCGTAGGTTTGCACGAGATATTCATTCACTCTGGCATCGTAGGCCATGAAGTAGACCATGGAGTATTTTTTATTCTTCTTGAAGGTGAATCCGTAGTTCCGTGCAAATTCTGCCTCGTCGGGGGTAATATCGTCGGGCGAATAGAGGACGACGATGCCCTTGGCTAAGTCTGAATCGGCTGAAGCCCTCCCCATATTCATGACATCACGATGAAGGTCCGCCGATGAATACAGCGGAGCGGCCTGAAGCTGAATGTTCAGGTGCGGGACACTGTCGGCTACAACGACAAGACTGTCGGTCGAGACTGTTACATAGCCAATGTAGGCGACTTTGAGAGTATGGATGCTCAAGGGAACGTTACGAAGAGAAAAGTTTCCCCGGCGGTCGGTTGCCATGCCAATGACGGTTCCTGGAACGAAAACATTGGCGCTAGGGAGAGGATCACCCGAAGCCGAGTCTCTGACCGTTCCTGTCACGGTGCTGGATCGACGAATTTGGCCGGCCTGTAGCTCCTGCGGCGTGGCAGCTTGGTTCGATTGTGAACCGAAGCCGACGGTTACGAGAACCACAAGGATGATTCGCTTCGTGATTTCGATCGGCTCCATCCAACGTGTTACGTTCTGGTTGCCCAGTGAATATGCACAATTGGAAGTTCAAGGAGAAGCGAAAATGGATGTCGACCACTTGGCCCGCCCCAAGGCTTGAGGCATGGTTGTCACTTTGTAGTTCTTCCGGATATCACACGATAGGACTTGGGGTGCAGGGATAGGCAGGTTTCCAACAGACAGGAAATCCGTTCATGGATTGAGAGTAAGGATCGTGCCCCCGATAGTCCGTTTATTCTTGGTTTCGACCAAGGCAGGACATCATTTGGCCCTCGGGTAGTAGGGTCGTTGGCAGCACATGAGAGAAATGCCCTCTTCGTAGGAACGATGGAGAGCATTTCACTCCGTTGTGAGCCTATCGACGGTGAATACCGAAGTCGATCTACTATTTCACCAACACGAGCTTGCGGGTTTGAACGAATGCCCCGGCTCTCATCGTGTAGAAATAGACGCCACTTGCCAGATTGCTACCGTCGAAATGGACAACGTGATTGCCTCTTTCAACTTCCCCGTCCTGCAACTTTGCTACCTCCTGGCCAAGCGCATTGTACACCATGAGAGTCACATAGGATCGGCGTGGTAGGACGTATTGGATTGTTGTGGACGGGTTGAACGGATTGGGGTAATTCTGGGCCAGTACACAACCTATAGGAATTGTGCGAGCAAAACTGCTTTCAACGGATAGGATTGTCTGAATTTCGAAATGGGAAAGCGCGCGATTGTAGATTTTGACCTCATCGATCGCCCCGTCATACGCATCTTGTGCTTGATCTGAGGAGTAATAAGCATGGCCTATTGATGTATGAGTGATAGTATCAAAACTGGCTGGCGAATACCCGCTCATCTTTGCATGGCCACGGAGAACGCTATCAACGTACAGGCTTGCACTGTCGGTCCCCGCGTCCAACGTAAATGCAACGTGATGCCATTGTTGCAGCGGCGCAGTCCCGGTTCCTGAGTTGATCACCCATCGAAAATCCGTCCCCCCATATCTCTCCCATAGGTACAGATTGTCATTTCGCCAGGTCTGCCCCAACGCGAGGCAATGCGTCGCGTCCTCGTAGATTGTAAACACTTGACGGGATGTTGATCCTGCTGATGTCCTGATCCATGCACTGAATGTCATTGATGAGTACTTGAACACATTAGGAAGGGCAACTTCTGTTCCATTTGAAAAGAAATAGGCGCTATTCTGATTGGCGAAGCGATCTGCGGCGGGCAAAGCTCCTAATACTGTCCCGTGATGTCCATATCCACTTGCATCGTTTCCGTCACCGTTGAAGGGGAAGTAGGCGATCAGGCCGTCGTTAATATTGTCGGTCCACCCTCCCTCACGAAAAAGCTCCCGCACTTCGGCATCAGCAAGAGCACGATTATAGATATGAATATCGTCAATAACCCCGTTGAAATGGTCTATTGGATTGTAATAGGCAGTGCCGATTGTAGTGTGTACCAGGGTAGACAGGCTTGTTGGAGTGAAGCCATTCATCTGGACTGGTGTCGCCTGGATCGAATCGATCACAAGGGATACTTGATCCGCTGCACTATCAACGACGAAGCATACGAAATGCCAGGTACCTTTGGGTGCGCTCCCGAAGGGCGAAGCGATCGACCATTGAAACGAAATCGCACCATTGCGCAGCCATAATCCGATGCAATCGTTAATGTGAATCTGCCCGAGCGCCATACAATGAGTCTCGTCTACATATTCTTCGAAGATCGTTCCGCTTGAGGTCGATTGATCACTTTTCACCCAGGCCGAGAACGTCATAGAAGAACATTTGAATGCGTTGGGCAAAGCGATGTTGGTTCCACCAGCAACTCTATAGGCCCCACCCGGAATCCCACTCATATTCGTGTCCGGAACCGCCCCATTCACGGTCCCATCATTGCCATTTCCGCTGATATCCTGAGCGCTTCCTTGGAACACGTAGTGCGCGACCAGACCGGCGGTTGGAACTTGAGCGTTCGAACTCTGAACAAGAATTCCCAGTCCAAAGAGAATCGCCATCAAGCATTTCATTGGAATGCCTTTCGGAGGAGAGGTGAATGTTCTGAAATGTCGTTAAGAGGAATCTGGCTCCAAGAAGAGTATTATTGTGAATCGACAAGACTTCACACAGTCAGGGGTTACACCAGCCGTGTGCCCCTTTTACCCCTATCGTGAAGAATGGCCTCTTGAGGTGAAAAACAATGATGGGAACAAAGTGTGAGAGACGATTTAGTCTGACCGGTGAAGACGAATGAGGATTGAAGTAGTCATGAACTCGGTGTCCAAAGCAGACGCGAATATACTGTAATGTTCGACTGACTTCGGGAGAATTCTGGTTGACCCTTTCCGCCAGCTCTGAACAAATGCGCTTCGCCGTGCCGTGCAGCTCACTGGCAGCCCGATGAGCGTAGATCTGCGTCATCTCGATGCTGCTGTGTCCAAGAAGTCGCTGCACCTCGAAGATAGGTGCCTCTGCCTGCACGAGCCAGGTGGCGAAGGTATGGCGCAAGGAATGGAAGTGCAGCTTCGGGTTGACTCCCGCCTTGATAACGCACGTCTTGAAATGGCGGGATGCAATGTCCTTGGTGAGGCGGCCGCCGTTGAAGGTGAACACGGTGGGCCCAGCATGAGCTGCTTCCCTTGCCCTCAGAATGTGCACGACATCCGCGTTCATCGGCACTCTTCGAACACGACCAGACTTGGTGGTGAAGGTCTCGCTGTTGCAGACAAGAATGAGCTTGCGCTCTATGTCCACATCGACCCACTGCAACGCCATAATCTCGCCTAATCGCATCCCCGTGAAGACGGCAAAGATGTAGAGGTCCCGCAGATCACCATCAGTCTCGCAGTTCAGCACTCGCAGAAACTCCTCCTTGGTGAAGTAAAGCGGGAGGAGTTCGCGAAGCTTGGGCTTATCCGTCTTTCGGAAGGGATTCTCTTCGATGTGATTCCAACGCACGGCTGTCTGGAATGCACTGGCAAGTGTTACGAAGTAGCACCGCACAGTTCTGTCTGAGCGGCCCTTCGCGCCGAATGTCAGACACGAACGCATCGACTTCGCGGGCGTGGATGTCGGCGAGTTGGATGTCGCCGTACATGCCGCTGAGCCAGTTGAATGCAGCCTTGATGCTGTGAATGGAATTGGGGGAGAGGACGCTCTTGGCGTACTCGATGTACGCCTTCGAGAAGTCAGGGAGCCCTACCTTCGCGATGCTACGTTTGCGCTCGTGATTTCGTTGGTTGAACTGGGTGAGAAACTTGAGGGCTTCGCTCTTGCGGGTTGCGCCTGTGGAGACCTTCTGTCTCTTACCTTCGTCGTTGACATACCACAGGTAGTAGATACCACGGCGTCGAGAGAGGTACATAATAAAAAAGCTGCCTCCTTTCGGATGCAGCTGAGTAACCACTGGGCAACCACCTCAGTGATTCGTACTCTGTAATTGCGCTTTTTGGTCGGAACGGCGGGATTCGAACCCGCGACCCCTTGAACCCCATTCAAGTGCGCTACCGGGCTGCGCTACGTTCCGAGGTGAACCTCTCTTGCATGCTATCAACCGGGTCCCGACAAAAATCGTCGGGATCCACATTCCGCATCGGAGTTAGCGACGGTTTTGGTCTCGTTCCGCTAACTCCGTGCGGAATGGGACTGCGCTACGTTCCGATGTTATGCTTGTAGACAATTTGCGGTCCGCCTCCACGGGGATCGGCGGACTTGTCGGCGAGATCCGCATTCCGACTTCGAACTTACCTTCTCCGCCTTCGGCGGATCGGTAAGTTCGGTCGGAATGGGATCTGCGCTACGTTCCGATTGGTTTTTAAGCCAATTTCAGTAGAATTCTCTCAGCGGCAAAGAGTTTTTGTCAACACTTGTCAACAGACAGAATCGTTGATTGAATCGGTGAACCATACCCAAAGATATGAACACTTAGTCTTTATGTCAACCAGCAGATTAGGACTGGACAAGTCATTAGCCCCTGAATACCAACAGAATATTGCGGGACCTTCATCACAAACGCGAGTGCTGGTCCAGACCCGCACTATCAGTCCGGGCCTTTTGTTTTGTGCCATATCTCACAGCCGCTGACAACCGTCACTACAGCCCGATGCCCACCGTCGTATCTTGACATATCAACACTCTGGAGGACGCCTAATGGTCGAAGTTATCAAAATGGATAGCAAGTCGTGTGAGAAAACTGGTCCCGCTCCGAGTGCAGGATCAGCAAATGATAATCATGATATGCAGGCATGGAGAAAAGCCATCGCGACGCTGATGAGCTCAAAGCCAATTCCCGACGAAAAGTAGAGCGTTCCTCGTCCACATAATCCCAGCCCGCCGCCGCGCGCCCAACCCGGTCGGAATCGGAAAAAAACGTGCTCGGCCTCCGGCCGCGACGCCAGAAGACAGGCTAAGACCCGACGCCGAGCCTTGAGCAATTGGCTTCAACTTCCCGGTGTACTCAGCTCCAGTTGCCGAAGGTCTGGCGCAAGCTGTGGAACCTCAAGCCCTCGTCAAACCTCGCCGCTCGTGCAGTCAACAACTGGCCTGAGTTTTCCTTATCTTGGATCCAAGGGGAGTGTCAACTCTCCCTCGACCTCGTTCTTTCATCCGCCCTTTGACCCCCCAGTGTTTTGCCTGGCTGCATTTCGGCTCGCCACAATGCGATTACCCGGGTTGCGTTGCTCCCGGGGAAGCGGGGCGGCGTGTTATCGAAGGACTTCCTCCAAAACCTGAAAGCGAATTGCCGTGATTTCATCCCCTTCAGCATTCCGTGACCGTTGGAAGAAATACCTCCTGTGCCTTGTCGTTCTCCTGTCAGCAGAGTGTACCTTCGCGGGGAACGACGCTCGACTGTCCATCGTCTCGACTTCAGACCACGTTCTTCTCTCGACGCTGGATCATGCGTTTCATCTGCGCTATGGCTTTCTGTACCCGATGACCTATCAAATGTCCATCCCTCCCGGGTCGATGAGACTGAAGGTCGAACGAAAGTACGCCGCAAGTGATCCCTGGCAACCCATTTCCGAAAAGACCTCGCACGACCTCTTCAATGCGGTGGAAGCAGTGCGCTTCGACTATGACGAGAACAAAGCGTACATCTCAGCTGCGTTCGCCGCCACAAGTGATTCCGTCTTGCTACGGATTTCGGATTCACTTTCACAACCCGTTGCGGCCGTCTTCGAGGGAGTGTGCAAATACTACGATAACCGCACCGCCGCAGTCACCGTCAGCGCCGATGACTGGTCCGACTGGGTCGTCCTCGACGGCCGGTTTACGAGTCTCATTGATGTCTTCCGGTCGTACAATCTTTACGTCACGGTCGGGGTCATCACCGCGATTGACTTCACTTCGCGCGGATCATGGTCAAGGCTTCAGCAGCAACTCGATTCAGGATACGTCGAAGTCGCCTCCCACACCCGAACGCATCCGGCAGTCCCGTATGCGGACCCCGTAGGGGAGGTCGTCGGCTCCTCGACAGACATCAAAAGCACCCTCGCCCTGCCCCCGCTCTTCACCATGGGCGGAACAAAATACGTCTATACGCTGATCGCACCGTATGGCGACCACGACGCGACAATCGACTCGCTGGCCGGCGAAGCCGGTTACCTGGCAGAGCGGCTTTACGCGAATATGGACACAACCGGTCCCCGCGCCTACTTCTACGGTGACTCCACGCTGAGTCCATGGGACGCAAGCCGTCAGCTTTTCCAGCCGTTTCTGCCGACAGTGGAGCTTGGCGCTCCTTCGTGGGGCGGCGGCGACACGAGCCTGGCGTCACTAAACGCGCTCTTTGACACGATCGCTGCGAAGGGGGGAGTGTATCATTCGATGTGGCATCCGCAAGTTCTCTACGCCGATCGGAACGCGGGATACCTGCGCAGCCATTTGCAGTATATCAGCAACCGCAGCACTGTCTGGTATGTCAACCTGGGGCATCTCTACCTTTACACGTTGCTTCGGGAATCGATCAGTCCCTCGATCACAACGACTCCGTTTGCGCAGACTGCCCCGCAACGGTTCTCCCTGTCGCAGAATTATCCGAATCCGTTTAATCCGAAAACAGTTATCAGTGGACAGTGGACAGTGAACAGTGATGTTCGGCTGGAAGTATTCGACATCCTCGGTCGCAAAGTGGCAACCCTCGCCAATGGCAGGTACCCCTCGGGGAAATATACGTTTGTCTTTGACGGGACGAACCTTGCTAGTGGCGTGTACTTTTATAGACTCACCGCAGGCTCGTACTCTGGTATGCGGAAGATGTTGTTGATCCGTTGACGATTGGTCTCCAAGTCTCCCTTTCTCCCCATCTCCCCCTCGGCGGGGCATGAGCGCGGGGATGTGGTGCGCATCGCGCTCCCTGTGGCCCTTTACTGCGGAAGCTTGTCTTTGATCGTACCATAAACAAGCGCTCCTGCGATCGCCGAGAGCAACGCTACCGCGAACGCCGGATACCCGTTCCCGGTGAGCGCATACAAGGGCCCCGGACACGCGCCCGTCAGCGCCCACCCGATGCCGAAAATCACGCCGCCGATCACCGTCCCCTTCCCCAGGTTCTTCGTCTCAATCACGATCTCCGCTCCGTTCGTTGATCGCACGTGAAATCTCCGGAGCAGGACCATGGAGATCGCACCCACCACAATCGCCGATCCGATCACCCCGTACATGTGAAAAGAGTCGAACCGGAACATTTCCTGTATCCGAAACCAGGAGATCACCTCCCCGTTCGTCAACGTGATCCCGAAGAATATCCCCAGGCATAATACTACGACGGAGACCATCGCATGCTCCTTCATCCAACCCTCATGATCAGTGGAAGGACGACGTACGTTGAAAACAGTCCGCCCAGAAAAAAGCAGGCGGTGGCAATCACCGACGCCTTCTGAAAGGTCGCGATGCCGTGAATCGCATGGCCCGACGTGCACCCCTCGGCGTAGCGCGTTCCGAACCCCACGAGAAATCCCCCGCCGACGGAAAGCAGGAATCCTCGCCCGGTCAGGAGTGACCGCATCGAAAACAGATCGGCCGGTATCAATGAGGAAAAGTCCCGTACCCCCAGCGAGGCGAGGGCGGCAAGTGTGTGTCCGGATATCGTCTGTGCTGCCGGAACGCGCAGCGCGGCGTGCGACAGGAACCCACCGATGACGATTCCGACGACAAATATCACCCTCCAGCGATGCTCCCTCCAGTCGTACTGGAAGTATTTCGCCCGTGGCCGGATGACGACCGTGCAAACGTCGCGAAAAGTCGATGAAATGCCGAAATGCCTGTTCACCAGAAGATAAAGCGCCGGGACATAAAGCCCGATGAGGGGGCCGGTAATATACCATGGCCAGAACGAAGCGAATATATCCATCGCGTACCTTTCAAATGGTCCTCAATCCTGAAAAAAGTGCTTGCGTTTTCTATTTCGCTTTAGTAGACTTGCGGGCACTGTTCTTTCACATCCTATTGTCCCCACCACCAGAGGAGGATCTTCCATGTCTGCTCCCCAGCATGCTATCCGCCGCAGGAATTTTCTCGGAACGCTCCTGGCTTCCGCGTCCGTTGGCGTCGCCGGTCTCTCGCTTCCTTCGAGCCTTGGCCTTGCAAACCACCTGATCCCTCCTCTTCCTGATAACTCTGATTTCGAGCAGTGGCTTCAAAAAATCAACGGTAAACACCGGCAGGTCTTCGACGCTCCCGGCACGAACGGCGGACTGCCGCTCGCGTGGTCCCGCGTCTTCCTCATGTCAAACCAGGCGGTCGGCGCAGATGAAAAGGACGTGACCGCTGTCATCATTCTCCGCCATGAGGGAATCGTGCTGGGCCTCGAAGACCGTGTCTGGCAGAAATACAAATTCCCCTCCATGTTCAAAGTCACGAACTTCGCCACCCATGAAGTTCTGAAGCACAATCCGTTCTGGCAACCGAAAGAAGGGGCCCTGCCACTGCCAGGGATGTCGATCGACCAGCTGCAAAAGAGCGGAGTCCTGATTGGCATCTGCGAAATGGCCCTCACGGTCATGAGTCAGAAGGTCGCGGGGAAAATGAAAATGGACGCCGCCGCGGTAAAACAGGACTGGGTTTCGGGCATCTTCCCGGGCATTCAGGTTGTGCCGTCAGGTGTGCTCGCGGTTAATCGCGCTCAGGAGCACGGCTGCACGTACTGCTACGCCGGATAACTATCCGGGTGATTGAAGCGCTACTCTCTCGCAACGGGATGACGCTTGTGATAGTACACGGCATCCCGCGGAATGCCGGTGACGGTATAATCCTTGTCCTTGAACGGATATCGCGGGCGCGGCAGGGAATTGATATACGCGGCAATGTCCTGCGAATCCTCATCCGATAAGCTCCCGGGCTTGAGGTAGGGCATCGCATAGCGGATGAACCCGGCAAGCGTATAGATGCGCGCTGCACCGGCGCCGTCGTTCCAGGAATTCGGACCCCAGAGGGGTCCTGCCTTCTTGTCGCCGATGAGCACGCCCTGCCCGTTCTTGCCGTGACAGTTCCGACAATTCGCGAGGTAGAGCGCCTTCCCGCGAACAGGATCGAGCCGTTCGATTGCCAGGCAACTGTCGGGCGCGATCGCATTGCGGCCACGCCATGGGATGCGTTCTGCGGATGCGACGCTGTCCGAGAGCCATCGGATGTATGCGGCCAGTGCAACAACCTCGTCGGAGGCCGTGTCGGGGTGGGGCCTTCCCGCACGGGAGGCATTCTCACTCCTCATGAAACAGCCGACGATGCGATCTTCGAGGCTCACCATCCGTCCTGCGCGTTTGTTGTATTCCGGGAACACCTTCGCGACGCCGACGAGGGGAAGCGCGCGATCGCGTTGCCCGCCGTTCAGATGGCAATTGCCGCAGGAAAGACTGTTCGAGGCGAACCGCGGAGCCTCGACCGGCGTCTGCAAGAACAGCGTGAAGCCTCTCCGGATTTGTGCGCCGCGCGGTGAGCCGTCGAGCGTCGTGTCGGTCAACGGGTTCCGCGGGATGTCCCAGGCGGTCACCATTGTCGTGCTGGCGGGAACGAGTCTGCCGTAGCTCAGCGCATACGCTTGGGGACTCTGGAGTTCCTGCCGGGCACCTGCAGTGATAGGGGAGGCGGCGATAACGACGAGATAACTGCAAAACACGAAGATCAGTCGGCCGCACGCCCGACGACTCTGCGCCATAAACACCTCCAACGGAAACGCGCCATGGAACCATTCTCTTCGTCGCATAACACCGCCGGCTCTCAGAGCGTTCCGGAGATTTCGCCGAACGAACTTGTGAAGATTCTGGAATCGCGGATCCCTGTACAAATCGTCGATATGCGGGCCCGCGGCAACGATGCATCCTGGAAGGCGGGTTTTCTCCCTGATGAGTCGATCCTGAACATCGTCGGATCACACCTGGTGCAGGTGACCAGCGCCGAGCAGGCGGGGCTGGATCACGCCCGGCCTGTTGTCGTCCTCTGCGCACACGGGAACGACAGCAAAATCGGAGCCGCGCACCTGAACCGGCTTGGCATGCAGGCGCGATCGTTGACGGGCGGAATGGCCGCGTGGATGATGACCTCCGTCCCGCGCATCGTTCCATCGCCGCGCACCATCGACCTGCTTGTGCAGTTCGATCGGATCGGGAAGGAATCGTTGAGCTATGTCCTGATCAGCGATCGCGAGGCGATCCTCATTGATCCTCCGCGGGATGTTCATCCCCATCTGCAGTGTATCGAAGAGGCGGGCGCAAAGGTGGTTGCCGTTGCCGATACCCACGTGCATGCGGATTTTCTCAGCGGTGCGCAGCGGATCGGCAGGGAGTTAATGGTTCCCTACTACCTTCACCCCGCAGATGGTGTGTTCCCGTACGATGGCAGGCCGGGACGCCTGGAAACATCGAACGTGTCGGACGGGATGAATATTCGCGTCGGCGAGTGTCGGTTGATCGCCCGTCATACCCCGGGGCATTCGCCCGGGAGTGTGACGTACATGGTCGGGGAAGAAGCCGCCTTCACTGGGGATTTCATCTTTGTCGCGTCCATTGGAAGGCCAGACCTCGCAGACAAGACCGAAGAATGGTCGGCGTCCCTGTGGAGGAGCCTCCAGTCTGCGAAGAACTCCTGGAGTGCCGACATGATGGTCTATCCCGCCCACTATTCATCACGAACCGCGCGGGGCGCTGGCGGAGTCATCGGCGGACGATTCGGTGATCTCGTTCGCACGAATCCGGGATTACAGATGGCCGATGAGAAGGACTTTCTCCGCTGGATCACGGAAAGCGTTACGTCGGCGCCTTCCGCTTATCGGACGATCAAGGGCGCGAACATTGGATTGTTCACCGTCGATGAACGTGAGGCCGAAGTCCTCGAGAATGGAAAGAACGAATGTGCGGTCGGATTCCCATAGCAAGGAGTCCCTGCACGTCCCTGAAATCCGGAATGCCATCCCCGCCCCGCCCCCGGGTTGTTCCTCAATCCGCCTGAGATTCTTTGCCTTGCCCCCCCGTCTTCCCGTTAAACGGGAGTCTCCTGCCGTGTGTCAGAGAATCATGTGAAAATTGGTTTTCAAGTGACAATTTCGGTTCTTTGACTAAATGACGAGCCATGCCGCGATAGTGTGGAACCGTCAACGCTTCGAGATGTTTTATACTATATAAAGTATGTAGTGGTTGACCGAGGAAACCATGAAGCCCCGTACCCCAGGCTGCGCCCAAATCATCTCCCTCTCCGTCCTTCTCGTTTTCGGACTCTCACGGGGGTGGGCGCAAGACGACATGTTCGGCAAGAACAAAGTCCAGTACCACCGGTTTAACTGGTCGTTTATTCAGACCGACCATTTCGACATCTATTTCGACACCGGCGGGAATGCCCTCGCCGAATTTACCGCGGCCGCGGCGGAGTCTGCGTACAACTCAATCAGCAAATCGTTCCGCTACCAGCTCGTCAATCGCGTCCCGATCATCGTCTATAACTCGCACAACGCATTTCAGCAGACCAATGTGGTGAGCGAGTATCTCGAAGAGGGGATCGGCGGTGTTACGGAACTGTTCAAAAACCGCGTCATCCTTCCCTTTGAAGGCGACTACAAAAAATTCCGTCACGTCATCCACCATGAACTGGTCCATGCCGTCGTCAACGACATGTTCTACGGCGGTTCGATCCAGTCCATCATTACCAACAACATCTCCCTGCAACTTCCGCTCTGGCTGAACGAAGGCCTTGCAGAATACGAGGCCCTCAAGTGGGACACGGATTCCGATATGTTCCTGCGCGATGCGACGGACCACGAATATCTTCCCGAGATCAGGAATCTCTACGGATACTGGGCCTACCGCGGTGGGCAATCGGTGTGGTGGTATATCGCGAACAAGTACGGCGAACAAAAGGTGGGCGAGATCCTCAACAGGATCAAGAGTACCCGCAGTGTCGAAGCGGGCTTTCGCGGGTCCATCGGCCTCAGCATCGAAGAGCTTTCGGAACGATGGCAGAAGGAACAGAAGATCCTCTACTGGCCCGACATCGCAAAACGCGAAGAGCCGGCGGACTATGCTCGCCGCCTCACCGATCACCGCAAGGACGGAGGATTCTATAATACCAGTCCCGCCATCTCTCCCCAGGGCGACAAGATTGCGTTCATCACCAACCGGAACGACTACTTCGATATCTATGTCATGAGCGCATTGGACGGAAAGCTCATCACCAAGGTCGTCTCGGGGAACACCACCAACAACTTCGAGGAACTGCATCTCCTCACCCCGGGGATTTCGTGGTCTCCCGATGGGAAGAAGCTCGCCCTCGCGGTGAAAGCCGGCGCGGAAGACGCCATCATGATCGTCGATCCGGAAAGCGGGGACCAGCAGAAGCTGACGTTCGGACTCGAGGGGATTTTCTCTGTCGAATGGGCGCCCAAAGGAAACACGCTCGCGTTTGTGGGGAATACCGCCTCACAATCGGACATCTACACGTATAACATGGACACGAAGACCCTCACGAATCTGACGGACGACATTTTCAGCGACCAGACGCCTGCCTGGTCCCCGGACGGGTCGACCATCTATTTCTCTTCCGACCGTGCAGGACTGACGAGCGGCGGCTCGGTGATGCAACAGGGTCTTAATCAATTCGATCTCTACAGGATGGACGTCGCGTCACGCGCGATCACCCGCGTGACCGACTGGCCGCACAGCGACGAAGTTTCGCCGGTGGTGTCCCCGGACGGGAAGACGATCCTGTTCGTCTCGGACCGGAACGGCATCAATAACATTTACCGGATGGAAGTCGAGTCGGGCAAATTCCGCCCGATCACCAATTCCCTCAGCGGAGTCTACCAGTTGAGTCTCTCGCGCGACGGATCGAAGCTCGCGTTTTCATCGCTGAACAACGCAGGGTTTGACATCTTCCTGCTGCGGAATCCGTTCGACCGCGATATCAAGGTGGCGGAACTCGAGCCGACTGAGTTCTTCAAGGCAAAGTATCCTGCTCCGCAACCCCCTGTCGAAGTTCCGGTTGCGGCAGTTGCGGCGCCGAAGGACACCGCCGCGGCAGTCGTGGCGTCGAAAGACACCGCCGCCGCAATGGTCGCATCGAAAGACACCACGACCGCTCCAGCTCCGCGATCGGTCGTCCTGCAACCGGCGGATACGACGCATCACTATGGGAACAACGTCCAGATCGACTTCAGCAATTACGTGTTCCACGACTCGCTCGACCAGAGCGTCCCGACGGATTCGACCATCGCGCGCATGCCGAAGCTGGCGAATAATCTGGATACAAACGGCGACTATCGCGTCAACAAGTACAAGCTCAACTTTACGCCGGATATCATCTACGGGAACGCGGGCTATGACACGTTCTACGGAGTGACCGGGTCGACGGTGATGGCATTCAGCGATCTGATGGGCGACCATCAGATCATCTTCGTCACGAATCTCCTCCTCGACCTGAAGAACAGCGACTACGGCCTCCAGTACTACTATCTCCCGAACAGACTGGATCTCGGGTTCGGGGGATTCCATAGCGCCCGGTTCGTCTATGTCGACGATCCGACATACGGCGTCAGCCTCTTCCGATTCCTCCTCTACGGTGGTTCCATCTCCGCGCTCTACCCGTTCGACCGGTATGACCGGATGGACTTCAGTCTTGACTACTACAATATCTCCAAGGAAAATCTCGATTATTCCGACGAGCCCATTCAAACGCGAAACGTTCTGGTTCCCACGGTCTCGTACACGCATGACACGTCACTCTGGGGCCTGATTTCCCCGATGAACGGCACACGGTACCGGTTCAGCGTTTTTGGCACGCCTCGCCTCGGGGCTGACGGTCTGAGCTTCCTCAACGTCACGGGAGACTACCGGACGTATCTCAGTCTCGGACACAACTACGCTCTTGCGCTTCGTCTGGCAGGAGGTGGCAGCTTCGGTCGGAACCCGCAGAAGTTCATCATCGGGGGGGTGGATAACTGGATCAACCGCGAATTCAACGGAGGGTATGTTCCTTTGCAGAATGCCGAGGACTATCTCTTTCTCCAGGTCGGAACACCGCTCCGCGGCTACGACTACGTGGCCGCTCTCGGGTCAAAGTATACCCTCTTCAACTTCGAGTTCCGCTATCCGTTGTTCGCACTGGTCCAGGCCGGACCGCTTCCGCTCGGCCTGCAGAGTCTCGGCGGAGTCATGTTCTTTGACGCCGGTTCAGCATGGGACAGGGACCGGGACTACCGGGCGTTCACACGCACGCCGGACGGAGCCACAACGACGCAAGACCTCCTCATGGGTATGGGCACAGGCGCGAGAATCTACTTCCTTGCATTCCTCGTGAAGTTCGACGTCGCGTGGGCGTGGCACTGGAATTCGTTCTCGCCGCCGAAGTACTATTTCAGCTTGGGAGCTGACTTCTAGCAGCGATGCAGAGAGGGCAAGGAGAGGGGAGACCAATTGTCACTTGTCAATCGACAAGTGACAATTGAAAAGTGAGTTGATAATCAAGACTTCGGGAAGGCAGCCAACCGCTTTCTTCCTACTGCCTGCGTCCTACTTCATACTCTTCGCCGCACCTTAGTTCATCGGTAGCTTGACTGTGAATACCGATCCACGCCCGAGTTCGCTCGTCGCCTCGATCGTCCCGCGATGAAGCTCCGCGATGCGTCTTGCGATGGAAAGCCCCAGTCCTGATCCGCCCTTCTCGCGCGACCGCGCTTTGTCGATCCTGTAAAACCGGTCGAAAATCTTCTCGAGCTCGTCCTGCGGTATCCCGATTCCCGTATCCGAGACGGTGAAGACCGCCGAGCCATTCTCCCGCGACGTCATCAGCCGGACCGTCCCTCCCTCAGGGGTATATTTGATCGCGTTGTCGACGAGGTTGAGGAACAGTTGGTGCAACCGGAAGCGGTCGCCGACGATGACCAGCGGCGTGGCCGCCTCGAGGTCGACGTGGATCTCCTTTTCTTCCGCAAGGATCTTGCTGTCCTCGTACAACTCCTCCACAAGTTCCTTCAGATTCACCTCCGAGAAAGTCACATCGAGCGTCCCCTGGTCGGCCTTGCCGAGCGTCAGGAGGTTGTCGATGATCGTGCTCATCCGGAGGATCTCTTCCAGCGAACTCTCGAGCGTATTGCGATAATCTTCCGGCGTCTTCGGATTCCGGAGAGCGATCTCGATCTCGCCGCGCATCACGGTCAGCGGCGTGCGAAGCTCGTGCGATGCATCGGCGGAGAACTGCCGGATCTGGGCGAACGATTCGTGGAGGCGCAGGATCATGTCGTTGATCGTCGCCGTGAGCTTGCCGATTTCGTCACGTTCATTCTTGATCGGGATTGTCTGGTCGAGATTCTCTGCGGTGATCTTTCGCGCCCGCGTGGAGATGTCGTGCACGGGCGCGAGGGCGCGGTTGGCGAGCGCGAGGCCGCCGATGGCCGAAAGTGCGACGACAATGGGGATCAGCAGGAGAAAGATGAAATACATCCCGTCGAGGAGGTCGCGCAGTTCCGCCTGCGGATAGCCGACGATGTAGGTGTAGTTCTTATCGCGCGTGGCGGCCGTCCTGATCGGTTCCCCGTTCAGATAGCCTATCGTCAGGCCGATCGAATTCAAAGGGATCGTATCGTCGAGGACGAGGGTGTCGGTGGCGAGGTTGTACGACCGGTAGAGAATATTGCCCTTGCGGTCCGACAGCTGGATATAGGTCTTTTTCGGCGTGTGGAGGGTGTGACGGAAGATCTGGTTCCAGATTTCGTCCGTCTCTTCGGTTAGCGTATCCACTTCAAACGGCTTCAACGCGGAGATGGGCTCGCGGACTCTGCGTTCGAGGAGGTTGTCGATGGATCCCCGGCCGGGCTTGATCTTGCTGACCTGCGGCTGAATGAAATCACGCATCCAGCGGACCTCGTTCCGGAGGGAGATGTCGAGGTTCTCCGAAAGGGTTCTCCCCGTGAAGTAGTAGGAGAGTCCTCCGAAGGCAAGGAGAGTAAACAGCACGAGAAGGGTATAGGCGAGCGTGAGGCGGACCCTGATCGATGTGGTCCAGAGTGCCACGGTTATTCCTCTTTCATGACGTAGCCGACCCCGCGGACGGTCTGAAGCAGCTTCCGTTCAAATCCCGCGTCGATCTTGTTGCGGAGGTGGTTCACATACACGTCGATCAGATTCGTTCCGGTGTCGAAATTGTATTCCCATATGTGTTCGGAAATAATCGTCCGGCTCAGCACGCGGTCCTTGTTGCGCAGAAAAAACTCCAGCAACGCATATTCTTTCATCGTCAGGTCGATGGTCTTGCCCGCCCGTTTCGCTTTGTGCGAGACCGTGTCGAGCTCCAAATCCGCGAGGGCAAGCACGGTGCTCTTTTCCGCCCCGCCGCGACGGAGCAGGGACCGGACGCGGGCGAGAAGCTCGGCAAAGGCGAACGGCTTCGTGAGATAATCATCGGCGCCGCTGTCGAGCCCTTCGACCTTGTCCGCCGTCGACGTTTTCGCGGTCAGCATCAGGATGGGAATGGCGTTCTTCGACTTCCGGATTTCGCGCGTGAGGTCCATCCCGTTCTTCTTGGGGAGCATGACGTCCATAACGACAAGGTCGTACGTTCCCGACAGCGCCATCGTTTCTCCCCGTTCGCCGTCAAGCGCGACATCGACGAGATAGTGTTCCTCTTCGAGTCCCTGTTGAATGAACCGGGCGACCTTCCGTTCGTCTTCAATAACCAGAATGCGCACAGAAATATGGGCGTTGGTGATGGGATCGAAGCCAAGGTAGCGGAAATCAGCGACAGTTGCAAAATCGGACGGATTGAAAATCGGGGGATTTTTGCCTATACTAAACATCCACACCGACTCGAACTATCCATGCGCGCCATCTCACTCTTGCTGTTCACAGGGATGCTCCTGTTTTCCGGCTGCATACAAACGATCGCAGTGAACACCGTCGGAGGGATCGTCGACCAGGGCTTCTCTGCGTTCACGGAAGACACCGACCTCCCGTTCGTCGAGCAGGCGCTCCCCGGGAATATCAAGCTGCTGGAAGTCCTGCTGAAGAACAATCCGACCAACGTCGACCTCCTGCGGCTGACGAGCGAAGGATACAGCAGCTATGCGCTCGCCTTCCTTGAAGACAAGGACCCCGCGCGAGCCCGTGAATTCTATCTGCGGGGGAAGGAATTCGGCGTGCGCATCCTTGACCAGGACGAAGAGCTTGCGCGCGCGCTCGCAGGCACGCCGGACCAATTGAAGGCGGTCCTCGCAAAGCGCGGAAAAGAAACGGTCCCGGGCGCGTTCTGGACGGCGTTTGGCTGGGGAAATTACATCTACCTCTCCCTGCAAAGCCCCGATGCGATCGGCGACCTTCCGCGTGCCGAGGCGCTGATGCAGTTCGTCGCTGCCAAGGATTCGACATATTACTATGCGGGAGCCGATCTCTTCCTCGGGACGTTGTATGGCAGCCGGCCCAGGATCTTCGGCGGCGATCCCGTCATCAGCAAACAGCATTTCGACCGTGCGTTGCGCATCACACGGGGCAAGTTCCTGCTCGCGTATGTCTACGAGGCGCGATCGTATGCCGTTCAGACGCAGGACCAGGCGCTTTTCGAACAACTTCTTTCCACGGTGGATTCCTCCTCGATCGATGTCCTGCCGGAATTCAGACTGGGCAATGCGATCGCAAAAGAGAAGGCAAAAGTGTGGCGGGCAAAGGAAAAGGATCTTTTCTAACACCATTGAATTTCGGGAGCTGATTCGTGAAGAATCTTCTGAGAGTCGTTTTCCTGCTGGTTGTCGCTTCCTTGACAGCTGTCGCTCAGCAGTACACGATCAAATTCGCAACGCTGGCGACGGAAGGTACGACGTGGCTCAACGTGATGAGAGACTATGACCAGGCGATCCGAAAAGAAAGCGGCGGACGCCTCGGCTTCAAGATCTACGCCGGCGGCGTTCAGGGCGAAGACAAGGATATGATGCGGAAAGTACGTCTCGGCCAACTCCAGAGTGTCGGGGTGACCGGCGTCGGGATCGGCGAGATTTCTTCAAGACTCCGCATCCTCGATGCGCCGTTCCTGTTCCAGAATTACGCCGAGGTGGATCATCTGCACCAGGTCATGGACCCCGAATTCGACAAGGAGTTTACCGACAACGGGTTCGTGCTTCTCGGATGGGCGGAGGTGGGATTTGTCTATGTCCTTACCAATCAGCCTGTGCGCAACGTTGCGGACATGAACGGGGTGAAGATGTGGACATGGGAAGGAGACCAAATCGCCGAGGCCGCATTCCGGTCGCTGGGCATCAACCCGATTCCGCTTTCGGTCGTCGATGTCCTTACGTCTCTCCAGACCGGACTCATCAACGGGGCGTACACCGCTCCGCTGGCAGCACTCGCCATGCAATGGAACACGCGCGTCAAATACATGATGAACGTCCCCCTGGCCGATGCTTCCGGCGCCGTGGTCATCTCGAAGAAGGCATACGATAAGCTGCCGGCGGACCTTCAGGATATCCTTCTCCGGAACGGGAGGAGTTACATGGCGCAGCTGACCGCGAAGAGCCGCGAGGAGAATGCCCAGGCGATCCAGACAATGAAAAAGAACGGTCTCCAGGTCATCGACGTCAACTCAAAAAAGACCTTGCAGGATTTCCAGGAGGTGGGAAAGAAAGCGCGGCAGTCGCTTGTCGGGAAACTCTTTGATCAGGCCTGGTTGGATAAAGTGGAAAAGGTCGTCTCGGATTTCCGCGCGACCGAGGGGAAAGGCAAATGAAGATCGTTGCCGCCCTGAAGCGTCTGTTCGAGCGCGTCGAGACCGTTTTCCTCGTTTTGTTCCTCGCGGTGATGCTCATCTTCGCGTTTGGGCAGGTCATCCTGCGCAACGTTTTCGGGACCGGTCTGCTCTGGGGCGATCCTCTGGTGCGCGAGATGGTCCTATGGACCGGATTCATCGGCGCTGCCCTCGCGGCAGGACAGGAGCGCCATATCAGCATCGACGCGCTGACGAAGTTCCTCTCTCCGCGGCTGAGACATCTCTCGTCAATTGTGACCAATGCGTTCGGGAGCGTGGTCTGCTATTACCTCGGAATCGCTGCGTGGGGATTTCTGCTTGAGGAAAAGCACCATGGCGGTGATACCTCCCTGGGGTTGCCGTCGTGGGTCGGGTTGTCGATTATTCCCATCGGGTACTGGTTCATCGCCGTACACTTTTTGCTCAATATCGCGGACCATGCGGCCGGGGCATTCTCGAAGGGAAACAAGGAGGCGACGCAATGAGCTCAATACTTGTTGCCGCCGGGCTCATCCTCGTCGCGTTGTTTGGCGCACCGCTCTTTACCATCATCGGCGCAATCGCCATGATTGCCTTCAACGGCGAAGGCATCAGCCCATCGGTCATGATGGTCGATCTGAACCGTATCGCGACAAACCCGACCCTTGTTGCGATTCCACTTTTTACTTTCGCCGGTTATGTCCTCGCCGAAAGCAAGGCGCCGACCCGGCTCGTGAACCTGGCCCGGGCGTTGTTCGGATCCATCCCCGGGGGACTCGCGATTGTGGTCCTGCTCACCTGCGCCATGTTCACGGCCTTTACCGGCGCCTCCGGCGTTACGATCGTCGCGATCGGCGGCCTTCTGTATCCTATGCTTCTCGGAGAAAAGTATCCCGAAAAGTTTTCCCTCGGTCTGGTGACCACATCCGGAAGTCTTGGACTGCTCTTTCCTCCGAGTCTCCCGATCATTCTCTACGCGCTTGTCACGACGATCAGCGTCGACAAACTTTTCGCTGCCGGGATCCTCCCCGGGATCCTTCTCGTTGTTGCCCTGGGTTCCTACAGCGTCTGGCAGGGAATTCGGCACAATGTTCCCCGGCAAAAGTTCGAATTCCGTGAAGCTGTGCGGAGCTTTCGCGCCGCCATCTGGGAGCTTCCGCTCCCCGTCCTGATTATCGGCGGAATCTACTCCGGTTTTTTTACCGCGACCGAGGCCGCCGCAGTCACCGCGTTCTACGTTCTCATCATCGAAGTGTTCGTCTACCGCGACCTGCATCTCTTTCGCGACATCCCGAAAGTGATGAAGGAGAGCATGGTGCTGGTGGGGGCGATCCTGATGATCATCGGCGTGGCGATGGGGCTGACCGACTATCTGATCGACCAGGAAGTGCCCCAGACGCTCTTCGAAATGACGCGGCAGTTCATCACCAGTCCGGTGATGTTCCTCGTCGTCCTGAACCTGTTTCTGATCGTTGTCGGGATGATGATGGACATCTTTTCCGCCATCATCGTCGTCGTCCCGTTGATCACGCCAATCGCGACCTCTTACGGCATCGATCCCGTTCATCTCGGGATCATCTTCCTGACGAACCTCGAGATCGGCTACCTGACGCCGCCGGTCGGTTTGAACCTGTTCCTCTCGAGTCTCCGCTTCAACAAGTCGGTGCTCACCGTCACTCGCGCCACGCTCGTGTTCATCGGCATTCTGCTTGTCGCGCTCCTCATCATTACGTACGTGCCGGATCTGAGCCTGATGCTGACGAAGCGGTGACGGCAGCCAAGCTTCTCGATTTAAAGCCCGTTCATCGAGTGATGGATGGGCTTTTGTCGTTTTGGTAAGGCGATCAAAGGGGGTCTGTCCCCGACCTGTCCCGTTCTCATTAGCGGAGAGATCGCTCGATTTCGTGTTCGCGGGATTCGATCCGAACGGAAACCGAGTCCGACGGTTGCGCGGCGAGCGACACGACATGGTACCCCGCCTTCTGTCTCCGATCGACAAGCGTCTGCAAGGGTGCTCCGCGGGTCTTCGTTTTCTGCGAAATCAACTCGATCGTCACCGGCGCCTCTTCCGGGAGGCGATACGCCCCCCACGCGATGCCGGTTGTGGTATCAACGCGAGTTACCTGAAAATCGAAGGTCGGCCGGAAAAGCGTTGCCAGCGCAGCTGCCTCACGAATCATCCCCACGCTCGTTGCTGCATTCAGACTTTCGTCATCCCCCCTGTTGACTGACGTCAAGGCATAACAGTACGTCGTCGATGCCGGCACGACAATGGTATCGATCCATGACGTGCGTGACGCACCGAAGAAGGCGACGATCGCCCGCGGGTCGGAAAGATCGGGCGGATGGTTCGCGGATCGATACACGACGTACGCGCTCGCGTCGGGAGTTCCGCGCCATTCGAGCTGGAACACGGCTGGATGCGTTTCAGAGACGGCGAGGACCGGAGGCGGCTGGGATTCCCGTGCGTATTTCCATGGCATCGGTGGGACGAGCGCGGGATACGCGTAGGCCTTCCGGAGAGCGGCGCTTGCGCTGACGTTTGAATACCGGAAAAACGCTTCCCCTTCGGCGCCGAGATCCCGCGCAAGATCGATTTGGTGAAGGACTTCCCGCATCACCTCGGGTTTGTACGCCGCTATGCCGGCGTACACATGTCTATCTCCTGCCCATTTCAGCCAGCGCTCAAGGAGCGTACCGAAGGCCGGCGTGGACCGGGTTGGCTCGCTCGTCCAATAAATCTGCGGAGTGATATAGTCCTGCTTTCCCGCTCGGAGCCAGGCGGGGACGTCCTGGGAGTATTTTCGAAGCGTGGGCGACGTTGCCGGGTCGAGCGACGTCCCGATCACGCCGACGGGCGACGACCCGACTTTCACCCAGGGCTTGATCGCGACGATATTGTCGTACACCGATGCGACGAAGTCATCGATGTTCTTGAGCCGCCATTCGTCTTTCGGCATTCCGTTCCCGTATTCGCGGTAGGAACGTCCATCAGGAACGTTGTCGCCGGGGTAGCGGGCGTAGTCGAGATTCACGCCGTCGATATCGTAGTGGCGGACGAGATCAAGGATGACATTCAACGTGTATTGGCGAACGCCGGGATATCCGGGGTCGATCCATTCCTCGCCCTCGTACGAATACGTCCATTGAGGAAATTTGCGCAATGGATGGAGATCGGATTCCGGCGGTGAGTGATCGCTGTAAATCTTGAAGACGTTGAACCACGCGTGGACTTCAATCCCGAGGGCGTGGGCTTCGCCGATGAACACCGCCAATGGGTCCCATCCCGGATCCTTCCCCATGACCCCCGTCAGATTTTCCGCCCACGGTTCGTACAGCGAACGATAGTACGCATCGCCCCGGGGGCGGACCTGGAAGAATACCGTGTTGAAGTGGGCGTCGTTGAGGGTTCGCAGGATCGCCCGCAGGGAGTTCTGTTGCTGTGCCGGATCGGTCGACGTCGGCCAGTCGAGTCCCGCCGCTGTCGTCAACCAGACTGCCCTCATTTCATGCTTCAGCGGGACGGCATATTGCGCCTGCGCGGAGACAAAAGCGAAAAGTACGGCGGCAGCCATCAGGAACCATGCAATGCGAAGTCCAGGGAGAAGGCGACGCGCGGATTCTCCCATTCTGGTATCGAGCGGGCATCGAAGGAGAGAATACTTGCCGGGCCGTCGGTTCATCGGACGATCACAAGTTTGATGGCGGTCCGCTGGGTACCCGTGGCGAGCTCGCACAGGTAAATGCCGCTCGGTGCAATATTGCCATCATTCTTCTTCCCGTCCCACGGAATCTCGTGATGGCCCGCTTCAACTCGACCCAGGTAGAGGCGCCTCATCTCTTCGCCGAGGATGTTGTACACGACGAGACTGATGTTCGACCGCTCGGGAAGGTCGAAGCTGATCGTTGTCCCGGGGTTGAACGGGTTGGGATAATTCTGGTACAGGCGAAATGTCGAGGGCAGCGTCCCGTCATTCAGGTTCTTCGTGTCGGCAAGGATCCATCCCCCGGGATCAAGACGGACGTCGACAGGGTGATGAGAAAGCGTGAAGGTGTAATCCTGCGAGGACTGCCCGTTGCTTACCACCAGAGCCGTGTCCCAACCGGTTCCGCGGACCTGCACATCGAGAGGCATCCGGAAGAGCGTCTCGCCGCCGGCGGCATTCGTCTGGTTGATATGCAGGCTCAGGATCCACTCCGTCGCATGCCCCGCGGTCTGCCAGGCATACGTGTAGGAGGGATAGCCCGTCCCGTTGGTCCATTCGTCGAAGAAATAGCCGAGCGTACTCCCGGTGACACGCTCGCAGTCCGCCTGGAAATCGGCGGTGGTCGCCGTGCTGTAGCGGAGGCGCGGATCCGCGGCATACCCCCGCAGGCATGCGAAGAACATGCTGTCGCCGACAACATGACGCAACATGTGGAGAACGGATGCTCCTTTATCGTAGACGTTTTTCACCGCAAACAGCACCGGAACGCTGGACGTGTCGGGATTGCGCAGCGGACCGACGGCACCTTTTGCGCCATCCAGGAAATGCCGCATGTATCCCGCATACGTCGGCTCGCCATAGTTGCGCTCCGCGTAGAGCGCCTCGCTGTACGAGGCGAAACCCTCGTTCAACCAGAGATCGACCCAGCTCGCGCACGTGATCATGTCGCCGAACCATTGATGCGACAGTTCGTGGGCCACGGTATATTCGGCGAAATTCGTCGTCGAGGTCATCGTCTGATGTTCCATCGCGCCTCCCGACCCCATCGACGCGTGGCCGTACTTTTCTTTGATAAATGGGTAGAGTCCGTATGCGTTGGAGAAGATTCCCAAAGCGTCGACCGCCACAAGCAGAGACTGCTGGGCGTACGGAAGGAGCTCGGGGAGGACATAGTTGACGACGGGCATCGAGTCCGTCGCGGTATAGCGAAACCAATTGGTGAATTCGGCATAATTGGTTACAGCGATCGAGATAAGATAGCTGGCAATCGGATAACGCTCCGACCACCGATAGGTGTGTGTGCCGTTCCCATTGTCGATGATCGCAATAAGTTTACCGTTGGATCCGGCTTTGAACCGGCTGTCGCACGTGATCCATACGTCCGAGGAATCTGCCTTGTCGTGCGGGTGGTCCTTGCACGGCCACCAATCACGGGAGCCATACGGTTCGCTGAGTGACCAGACCCATGGCGTCCCGTTGTGGTTCGAAAAGTAGAAGCTCCCGAAGCCCGTCGCGAGCGGCACACCGTGATAAATGACCCGGACGGCAATGATCTCGTCCCGGTGATATGTCCTGTCAAGCGCGATCGTTAGTGTCTTCGGCTGCTGGCTGAACGATGTCCGCGCTCCGCCGACTGTGACGGAATCGACGGTCATGGTATTCATCAGGTCGAGGACGATGGAAGAAAGGCTGTCGGATCGGTTGAACGCCTTGATGAGAACATCGCCTGACAAGAGGTTGGCCGCTGGAGAGGTCGAAACGGTCAGGTTCAAGAAGTAGTAGGTAACGTCGATTTCCGGTGAAGCTGCGGATGCGAGCGTCGGGTCGTGGAGCCGTTCATAGGCGGAGCGTTCGCGATCGATGAGCGCTTCTTTCTCCAGCCAAGGTTGATCCGTTGCCTGGGCGAATGCGTTTGCGGCCAGGAAGGAAAGAACTACCATGGTGGCGGTCTTCGGCATGAAGTAAGATAGCGAGAGCGAAGAAGATCAGCAAATTGAATATCACTTCCACACCTGCTATCTTCAAAGACATGAGCAAAACACGGTCAACATATGTATGCCAGGCGTGCGGCTATGAATCTGCGCGTTGGGCCGGGAAGTGTTCCAATTGCGGCGGCTGGAACACCTTTGTCGAAGAGGTCAGCGCCCCACCGAAGAATGCGAAGCGAGCCGGAGGCGTGAGCGTGCGAAACGCCGTGGCGCCGGTCTCGATCGCTGAAGTGGAGTTCTCGCCGGAGTCGCGCATCCCTGTCGGGATTCCGGAGTTCGATCGTGTCCTGGGCGGCGGCATCGTGCCGGGATCGCTGATTCTCATCGGCGGCGATCCGGGCATCGGCAAGTCGACGCTCATGATGCAGATGGCGGCGTCGCTCGACAAGCATCTCATTCTCTATATTACCGGTGAAGAGTCCGTCAGTCAGATCAAAATGCGGGCGATGCGGCTCGAGCGACCTCCCTCCGACCGGATGTACCTCCTTGCGGAGACAAACATCGAGATTATCGAAGCCCTCATCGAGAAAACCAATCCGGATATCGTTGTCGTCGACTCGATCCAGACGATGTTCCGCCCCGATCTCGAGAGCGCCCCTGGAACGGTGAGCCAGGTCCGCGAGTCCACCGCGCGCTTCATGCGGCTGGCGAAGGGGAAAGAAATGCCGGTGTTCCTCGTCGGCCATGTCACCAAAGAAGGCGCCATCGCAGGACCCCGGGTCGTCGAGCACATGGTCGATACCGTGATTCAATTCGAGGGCGAGCGCCATCATGCATACCGGATCCTGCGCGCGATGAAGAACCGGTTCGGTTCCACAAATGAAATCGGAATCTTCGAGATGCACGACCGCGGCCTGCGCGAAGTGACCAATCCGTCAGAAGTTTTCCTCGCGGAACGACGGCCGGAAACGTCGGGCTCGACGGTCGTCGCCAGCCTCGAAGGCACGCGACCGCTGCTCGTCGAAGTGCAGGCGCTTGTCGCGCCCACAAGCTATGGCGTGCCGCAGCGGACGGCAACGGGTTTTGATTCCCGCCGGCTCCAGATGTTGCTCGCAGTGCTGGAGAAACGTGTCGGGGTGCATGTCGGACAATACGATGTCTTCGTCAACGTGGCGGGCGGCGTCAAGTTGGATGAGCCGGCAGCAGACCTGGGAATGGCTGTTTCCATCGTCTCGAGTCTCCGTGACGTACCGGTGGACCGCGACGCCGTCGTCATCGGCGAAGTCGGCCTGGGCGGCGAGATCAGAACGGTGAACCAGATCGAGCGGCGCGTGTCCGAAGCGGTGAAGCTCGGGTTCAAGAACATCGTGACCCCGCGAGGAAACGGCCGCATCGCGAAACCGGAGTCGAACGCCGCGGTCCATGAAGTGGAGACGGTCGATGAGGCGATCGCCACCCTTCTTCGTTCTTCCCTCGAGAATTGAGTGGTCATACTATGACGTATTCCCTTATCGGTTACCTGGGGCTTTTTCTGGTCGCTGTCTGCTGGCTCCCGCAAACCATCGAAACCATCCGCGCAGGAAGATGCGGGGCCAATACGTTGTTTCTGATTCTTTCCGCTGTCGGGAGCATCTGCCTGATCATCTACGCCGTGGGGCGGGACGACACTGTCTTTTCGGTTCTGAATTCGCTGACCGCGATCGGGGCAATGGTAAATCTCTATTATAAATTTTTCCCGCGCTCGAGTTCGCCTCATGAGCCGGTGCCATGATGATGCGGGAAGAGGGAGGGAAACGCACTGATGAATTCGCTGCAACGGATAGTTCTTGCCACGCATAATAAGGACAAGACGGCGGAGTTTCGGAAGATCCTTTCCGGTCTGGAGATCGAACTGACCAGCCTGGATGAATTTCCGCAGGTGGGAGAGATCGAGGAAGACGGAGAGACGCTTGAAGAAAATGCACTGAAGAAAGCCCGGGAGGTCTTCCGCGTAACGGGCATCCCGTCGCTGGCTGATGATACTGGCCTCGAAGTATTTTATCTCGACAAAGCGCCGGGTGTGTACTCTGCCCGGTATGCGGGTCCCGGCGCGACCTATCACGACAATGTCGAGAAACTCCTCGCCGATATGCGTGGGGTGCCTTCACGCAGAAGGGGAGCGCAGTTCCGCTGCGTTCTCGCGCTTGTCGGATGGATCCAGCCCCCGCTGATCTCCGAAGGCGTTTGTCAGGGCGTGCTTACCGAAGAGCCGCGGGGGCCGAACGGCTTCGGCTACGACCCGATTTTTGTACCCGCAGGGTTAACACAGACGTATGCCGAGTTGGACGCAGAAACCAAGAATTCCATCAGCCACCGGGGACGGGCCGCGAAAGCCATGCTCGAGTTGATAAGAAACGAGGCCGTTCCCAAGGCATCGTAGCCATTCCGAATTCCCCCATTTTCGTTCTCCATCGCCCATTGGGAATCGATCTTAAACATTGACCTTTCTCTCCTTCATTCTTATCTTGTCTTCTAATTCTTGCGAATCGGGAGAGGGCGAGTGCGTCTATTCGATCTTTTTGGAAGGGACAGGATCGAACCTCTTTGGGAATATACGACGGGCGGATTTTTGTGGCATGTTCGTGTCGCCAGTGAGATGCTCCTCCTGGGCGAAGACCGGGACCCCGAAGCACGGCAAGCGACGTTCTTCTGTCTGAAGATGAGGAATGGAGAAGAAGTCTGGAGGAAGGGAGACTACGGAGATCGGTGGTGGATCGGGATCACCGCGATATTCAACGATACGCTCCTCCTTCACGGATTTTCGAGTCCCGACCTTCCGATTCATCGGGGCATCATTGCGATCGATCTCTCCGATGGATCGAAAAAATGGGAACGACCGGATCTCGTGGTCCAGGGAACGAACGGAAAAAACCTTGTCGGGCATTCTTTCGCATCATCCGGAGAGGAGTATCTCGAGGTGTCTCCCATGACCGGTGAGACGCTCGGAGCTCTCGATCGCCAAAGTGCACAGGAGTTCCCGTCGTTAGAGGACGCGGTCGAGTTCCCCGTTCCGGTGGAAGAGGTCCGCACCGGAAACGACGAACTCCTGAAGCAGATCGCCCCCTCCCTTGCCGGCCTGGAATGCGAAGGCCCGATTCTTGCCTTTGCCCGCCGCAACCGCGTGGCAATTTCCCTGCATGAGCGCAGGCCGATCACTCTTCAATCCGACCCACGATTCCGGCATTCATTGCAGTTGATCGATACCGCGTCCGGCCGGACAATGCTGCGGCGTGTGCTGGACGACGACACATCCCGGCTTATCCCGGATCCGTTCTTTGTCCACCGGGATACACTGTATTGCGTTCGCGAACGACGGACGCTGATGGCGATTCCCCTTGGCATATCCCGCGACCCCTATCCCGCACCATGAACATTCGCCTGAAACATATCGACGCGTTTACCGACGTACCTCTCACCGGGAACCCTGCGGGGGTCGTGGTGAAGGCCGACGGTCTCACGGATCAACAGATGCAGCGGATCGCGTTCGAAGTCAGGGCGTCCGAAACTGCGTTCGTCCTTCCACCGGAAACCCCGGACGCGCAGGTGCGGATCCGGTGGTTCACACCGTCTGCGGAAGTTCCGCTTTGCGGGCACGCAACCATTGCGAGTTTCCACGCGCTGGCAGAAGAGAAGATGCTGGGAATGTCGGGAACGGGGAGCTACAAATTCCAGCTCGAGACGAAGTCCGGCATTCTTCCTGTCCAGGTCGACAAGCGGGCGGACGGGATCGATGTCTTTCTCGGCCTTCCCGTCCCGGAGTTCAGCCGCGCGGGGCATCATAAGCTCGATGTCATGCGGATCCTGAACATCCAGATCGAAGAGTTCGACAATCATATCCCGATCGTCAGCGCAGGCAATCTGTATGTTCCGATTCGCCGGTTGCACACGATCTTTGCCATGAAGCCGAACTTTCTCGCGATGACCCAGTTCCTCGCCAACCGCGGGATCGATGGGCTCTGTGTGTTCACGACGGAAACCGTCGACCGGACGTCGGCCTTTCACTCCAGGTATTTCGCTCCCACCGTGGGAATTGTCGAAGACCCGGTGACCGGTTCGGCAAACGGCCCGCTCGGGGCCTATTTGTTCGAACGGGGGCTCATCCAGGAAACGGGCCCGGTGATCGTTCTGACTGGCGAACAGGGTGACCCGATCGGGCGGAAGGGGAGAGTAACCGTGCGGCTGAACGTGGATAACGATCGCGTAACGGCCGTCACGATCGGAGGGCGGGCGGTCACCGTCCTCGAAGGAGATATGCGCGTGGCCTGAAGCCCAAACGCGTGCGCTCACCTGATTTCATCCGTTTCTTCCCCATCCCCGTGATCCAACCGTTGACGGTGCCCTTATGGCAATGATGCAACCGATTCTCTTCGCTGTCGTTCTTCTCGCGTCACTGACGTACTTCGTCTTCCGCGTGCGGCGTCTGCTCGGCGGTCTGGCACTGGGGAAAGCGGTTGACCGGTTCGACCGGCCGCTCCTGCGGCTGGGCCGGGTTTTCCGCATCGCGTTCGGACAGACGAAACTGCTGCGTGAACCGCTGGCGGGCCTGCTGCACTTTTTCATCTTCTGGGGATTTGTCATATTGCTTGCCGCCATCGCCGAATCGATCGGCGAGGGATTCTCACCGGGTTTCTCCTTCTCCTTTCTCGGACCGCTCTATCTCCCGCTCCTGGCGCTTGAAGACTGCATCGGCGTCATCGTGTTGATCGTCGTCCTGGTGTCGCTTGCGCGGCGCATCGCGTTTCCGCCTCCCCGGCTCGACGTCGAGGGACACGCCCGGGTCGACGCCCTGATCATTCTTTCGCTCATTCTCCTGGTGATGCTGACCATGCTCGGTCAGAACGCCGCAAGGGCGGCGTACGATCCGCAGGCGGTGCAAAACGCCGGCCACATCCTGTCGGCGATGATTGCTCCGCTCTTCGGAGTGCCGGGGAGCACGGGAGCGGCCACTTTCTTCTGGGTCTTCTTCTGGGCCCACATTGTCGTCGTCCTGGGGTTTCTGAATTATCTTCCTTCGTCAAAGCACCTGCATGTCCTTACCTCGATTCCGAACGTCTATTTCGGATCGCTCGAGCCCCGGGGGGCGATCAAGCCTATCAACCTCGCCGACGAAAGCATCACGAAATACGGGGCCACGGATGTCGAAGACCTGACCTGGAAGCAGTTGCTCGACGGCTACACCTGCACCGAATGCGGCCGGTGCACGTCGGTGTGTCCGGCGAATGGGACGGGGAAAGCGCTGAACCCCAAAAAGATCGTGACCGACGTTCGCGCACGCTTGTTCGAGCGGATGGCGATGGCCGGCAAGGCGGAGGAACCCGCGCATCTCCTGCTCGATGGTTTCATTACGGAGCAGGAGCTCTGGTCGTGCACCACGTGCATGGCGTGCATGCAGGAATGCCCGGTGACCATCGAGCACCTCGACACCATCGTCGATCTCCGCAAGGGGCTGGTCCTGAATGAGTCGCGCTTCCCGGATGAACTGAAAGTCACTTTTTCGAACCTCGAGCGGAATTTTACGCCGTGGGGATTCTCCCATGCTTCCCGGGCCGATTGGGCCAACGGTCTCGATATCCCGGTCATGGCGGAAAAGAAGAAGGCCGAGTACCTTTTCTGGGTTGGATGCGCCGGCTCCTATGACGCACGCTATCAATCGGTGACGAAAGCGTTCGCAAGGCTGTTGAAACACGCAGGCGTCGACTTCGCCATTCTCGGGACGGAAGAAAAATGCAACGGCGATCCCGCACGCAGGATGGGGAACGAGTATCTCGCGCAGCAATTGATGGGGGAGAACATCGCCACGTTGAACGGCTATGGCGTGAAGAAGATCCTTGTAACGTGTCCGCACTGCCTGCAGTCGCTTGCGAAGGAGTACCGCCAGTTCGGCGGGGACTTCGAAGTAACGCATCATACGGTCTTCCTGGAACATCTGGTCCGCGAAGGTAAGCTGCGACTCAAGCCGTCGGCGGAGCGGACGCTGACGTTTCATGACCCGTGCTACCTCGGGCGGTATAATGATACGTATGATGAACCGCGCGGGCTGATCGACGGCATCCCCGGGATGACGAGGGTGGAAATGGAACGGTCCCGTTCGCGCAGCTTCTGTTGCGGTGCGGGCGGTGGGCGCATGTGGATGGAGGAGCACGAAGGGACGCGCATCAACCTGGAACGCACCGACCAGGCGCTCGCTGTGCAACCCGACGTGATCGGTACCGGGTGTCCGTTCTGCATGACCATGCTCACGGACGGCGTGAAGGAGCGCGGTGCGATGGACCATGTCGCAGTCAAGGATATCGCGGAATTGGTTGTCGAAGCGCTGCAGGAATAACCTCCACGGAGAATCGCCCATGAGTCAGAACGGAACGGAATTTTTCAGTGCCGGCATCGACTACAGGAAAGTCAACACCGTTCTTCTCGCCTTCCTTGCATTGATCGGTCTCGTCTTCGTGCTCTACGAACTGATGGAAGTCCTCCTGCCTCTGGTGTTCGCGATGATCCTCTCGCAACTCTTCAAGCCCCTGGTCATCCTCCTGCGGAGCAAGGGCGTTCCGCTGCCGGTGTGTGTGGTGGTCGTCCTCCTGATCGTGGGCGCGACGCTGAGCGGAGTCTCGTTGATTGTGACAGGCGGGATCCAGAGCATCGTGACTCAGGCCCCGAAATACCAGGACAACCTGAACCGGCTTATTCAGTCTCTCGACGCATCGATTTCATCGTTTTCGACCCTGCTCGGGCGACACGGAGCTCATCTCGATCTTGCCGAATCCGTACAACTGTCGTCGATCACCGGAGTCCTGGCGTCCGGGGCGGGGTCGTTTATCAATCTTATTGCGAATATGTTCCTCACCTTCTTGTTCCTCATTTTCCTTCTTCTCGGGAGTGAGGACTTTCCCACGAAGGTCTACAACGCATTTTCGACCGAGGACTCCTACCGGTTGACGCAGATCTTTTCGATGATCAACTCGAAAGTGCGCCGGTACCTGATCACCAAAACCATTATCAACATCGCCGTGTCCGGCGTGACCGTCATTGTCCTCCTTGCCTTCGGCGTCGATTTCCCGTATTTCATCGGCATCCTCACATTCTTCCTCAACTATATTCCAAACTTCGGCGCCTTGCTGGCGGTCGCGTTGCCGGCGGTAACGTGCATGGCGGCGGGGCAGTCATGGGAGCTTGTGGTCGCGCTGGTGAGCATCCTGGTGGTGTTCCACAGCGTCATCGGCAATTTTGTCGAACCGAAATGGATGGGTTCGTCGCTCGACCTGAGTCCGCTGGCGGTTCTGCTCTCGTTGATTTTTTGGGGATGGGTCTGGGGCGTCTGGGGGATGATCCTTGCGGTTCCGATTACTTCGATCATTAAGATCGGGTGCGAGCACATTGTCCCGCTCAGGCCGCTCGCAATGCTGATGGGAACAGTCTCCGGGCGGGGAGAGCCGTCGGGGGAGTCGCCCGCGGGGGGTCCATAGTCCCGCCCGAGGCGTCGTAACTTGCGATTTTGGAACGTTCTCCCGATATTAAAGTTTACATAACGTGGTGGACGTCCGAACGCAATGGCTGAAGAAATCCGTCGCATTGAAATCCTGTCACTCCTGAAACGAGTGTATCTGGGGAAGACGGTCGTATCAAAAATCCTCATTGCACTTCTGCTGTCCCTTCTTCTCGCAATCCTTTTTCCCCGCGGCGAATCCATCGAGCTCGAATACAAGGTGGGCGCGATCTGGGCGCAAAACGACCTGATCGCTCCGTTCTCGTTTCCGATCCTGCGGGATGACGCGGAATATCAGCGCGACGTTGCCGCGGCGCGGAAGAACGTCTACGATGTCTTCGAACGCGACAGTACCGAAAGCCAAAGAGACCTTGCGCAGATCGGCGGGTTCTTCCGGCAGATCCATGAAGTGGCCCGCCTCCGCGAAGTCTACCAAAAAGATGTCCGCCGCAGCCTCGCGGACGCGACGACGGATTCCATCGAATATGCCCGGGCGGCCGCGCGGTTGTCCATCCCTCTCTCCGATCAGGATTGGACGGTCATCGCGCAGCTCATCACAAGCGGCCATCTCGCGTCGCTCGAACAGACCATCGACGCTGTCGTGCAGGACTATCAGAGGACCGGGGTTCTCGACAGGGCCAAGACCATGCTCAACCGCACGGAGATCGCTGTCCGCCACGGTACGACGGAAGAGATCATCCCCGGCGTCAGATTCCTCGACCAGGGGGAGGTTATTACCCTGCTCGAGCAGGCGTTGGAGGCCCGCCTCCACAACGAGCCGGGGGTGCTCGACCTCGCGTACCGGATTGCCGTGCAGAACATCAGCCCGAATATCAAATTCAGCCAGGAGGCAACGGCCCAGGCTGTCGAGGCAGCCATCGATGCCGTGCCGCGCACGGCGGGGTTCGTCCAGGAAAACGAGCGTATCATCTCGAAGCACGAACGCATTACGCCGGAAATCAAGCTCCGCCTCGATTCCCTGCGGAAAGCGAAGGCCGAACGCGGGCCGGAAGGGGGATCGCCATGGCAATTCCTCGGGACATTCCTTCATGTTCTGATCGTGATCCTGCTCTACGGCATCTATCTTCACCTGTTCCGGAAGAGGATATTCTCCAACAATCGTCGTCTGACCCTCATCGCGCTCCTGATTCTGCTCGAAGGGGTGTTCGCGTATCTTGCCCGGGAAATCACCACCACGGCGCCGATTGAGTATCTGATCTTCGTTCCCGCCGCATCAATGCTTCTGACGATTATTTTCGATTCGCGGGTCGGGTTCTACGGGACGGTGATCATTGCATATATCGTGGCGGGAATCCGGGGCAACGACTACAGCATCGCGCTCTGCGCCTTTGTGGCGGGCGCGCTGTCCGTCTACACCGTGCGCGACATGCGGTACCGCACGCAGATCTTTCGATCGATGGGGTTCATCTTTCTGGGATACGTGGTCGCAATCGTCGCGCTCGGCCTGGAGCGCTTCGCGGCGTTTCCCTCGATGGTCTCGCAAATGGGCTACGCCCTCCTGAATGCCCTGATCTCCCCAGTGTTGACGTACGGACTGCTGGTCTTCTTCGAGCGCGTCTTCAAGGTTACGACGGACCTGACGCTTCTCGAACTCGCGCAGTTCAATCACCCGTTGCTCCGCATGCTTGCCGTGCAGGCGCCGGGAACGTATCACCATTCGATTGCCATGGCGACCCTCGCAGAAGCGGCGGCCGCTGCAGTCGGGGCGAACGAGACCCTCGCACGGGTCGGGGCCTACTTCCATGATATCGGGAAAATCGAAAAACCCGCCTACTTCGTCGAGAATCAGAAAACCGTCCGGAGCCGGCACGACAAGATTACCCCGCGAATGAGTTCCCTGATTATCGGATCGCACGTCAAAGACGGCATCGCTCTCGGCCGGGAGTACGGGCTCCCGGAAGAAGTCGTTGATTTCATCCCGATGCATCATGGGACGACGCGCATCGACTACTTCTACAATAAAGCGGTCGAGCTGGCCCAGCAGGATCCCGACCCGACGAAGATCGATGAAATCAAGGAATCGGATTACCGGTATCCCGGGCCGAAGCCGCAGACCAAGGAGACGGGCATCATGATGCTCGCCGATGCGGTCGAAGCCGCCGTCCGCACGATTGAGGAACCGACTCCTGAACGCCTCGAGGATTCCATCGGGAGTCTGATCACCAAACGTTTCGAGGAGGGAGAGCTGGACGAATGTCCGCTCACGCTCAAGGACCTGACGCGGATCAAGAGCGCCTTCCTGAATGTTCTGGTCGGTGTCTACCACAGCAGAGTCCGGTATCCCGAGGTCGAGAAACCCAGGCGGCGGATGCGGCGTCCGCCGTTCGGGAACACGCCGCCCGACGACGCCGACACCGGACCCGATCTGGATGAGCGGTCCGCTCCGCGCACGAGAGAGCGCCCCCAGTCATGAAGCGCTACCTCGACAAATTTCTCCGGTATCTTTCGCTGGAGCGCAATGCGTCCGCGAACACGATCGCGTCGTACCGGCTCGACGTCGACCGGTATCTCGCCTACGTCACAGCGGCGGGAATCCAGAGCCCCGACGCCATTACCGAAGAACACACGGCGGCGTTCCTCCGCTCGCTCAGGAGCAGGGGGCTCGCCCCACGTTCGGTGACGCGGACAATTTCTGCCGTCCGCAGTTTTCATCGCTTTCTGGTCGGCGATGCGATCACGCGGAATGATCCGACGGAGACGCTTGATTCGCCGAAGCTCGAACGCACCCTTCCCGAAGTGCTGTCCGCAACCGAGATTGCGTTGATCCTGGACCAGCCGCGGCCGCGGAAGGAAGACAAGCGGGATCTCTGGATGCGCGATCGTGCGATCCTTGAAACGCTCTATGCCACGGGGATGCGCGTCTCCGAACTGACGCGGCTGAAACAGGCCGACGTGGCGTCGCATGAGGGGACGGTGCGCGTGTTCGGGAAAGGCTCAAAGGAACGCATTGTGCCGATTGGCCGCCCGGCCCTGCGCTGGATCGCCCAGTATGCCAGGATCTCCAGACCGAAGCTTCTCGGTCGCCGGATCTCCGACGATATCCTGTTCCTGAACGTGCGGGGAACGATGCTGACGCGCATGGCGGTCTGGAAAATCGTTCAGGCCTACGCCCGGCGCGCGGGGGTGACACGGGAAGTGCATCCCCATACGTTTCGTCATTCGTTTGCGACGCATCTGCTCGAAGGAGGTGCGGATCTCCGTGCCGTCCAGGAGATGCTCGGTCATGCGGATATTTCCACGACACAAATCTATACGCATATCGATCGGGAATATTTAAAAGAGGTTCATCGTACGTTTCACCCCCGCGGGTGAGAATGAGCGCGTCATAACAAAGAGATCTCCATGCACCACCAAAACTCGCTACCCCGAACACTCGGCGAACTCCGGAAGGACATTGTCGGAATCGACACACAAGTCCCCGTGCTCGACGGTTCGCTGCGCCGTTACGTCTATCTCGACAATGCTGCAAGCACGCCGTCATTCGGGCGGGTATTGAAAAGCATCGAAGCGTTTCTCCCCTGGTACTCCGGCGTGCATCGTGGGACGGGATTCAAGTCGCTCCTGTCGACCGAAGCGTTCGACGCGGCGCACGATCTCGTGGGCCGGTTTGTCGGCGCGACCCCCGGCTATCACACGGTCATCTTCGGCAAGAACACCACCGAATGCGTCAACAAGCTTGCGAACCGGTATGGTTTTGCTCCCGGCGATCGGGTCATCACCACGTTGCTGGAACACCACTCCAACGATCTGCCGTGGCGGCGGCGCGCATCGGTCCTTCATGTCGGGATGTTGCCCGACGGTCAACTTGACCGCGGCGCGCTTCGGAAAGCGCTCCAGGACAACGCGGGTCGCGTGAAACTGGTGGCATTGACGGGGGCCTCGAACATCACCGGGCTCTGTTCACCAATCCATGAGATCGCCGCGTGGGCCCACGCCGCCGGCGCAAAGGTCTTCGTCGACGCCGCCCAGCTTGCGCCGCACCGGCCGATCGACATGCTGGACCCCGACGACCCCGGCCACATCGATTTTCTTGCGTTCTCCTCGCACAAAATGTACGCGCCGTTCGGCACGGGTGCGCTGGTCGGACCGAAGGAGTTTTTCGAGCAAGGGGACCCCGACATGGTCGGCGGCGGAGTGGTCGATGTGGTGACCCTGGAAAAGGCATTTTGGAATCACCCTCCGCACAAGGAAGAGGCCGGAAGTCCGAATGTCATCGGCGGCCTTGCCATGGCGGAAGCAACGGCGATTCTCCAATCGGTGGGCATGGAGGCGATCTGGGCGCACGAAACGGAGCTCCTCAGATACGCGTATAAGAAACTCAAGGCGGTCCGCGGCCTGACCTTCTATGGCCCCACGGACGACCTCAGCGAGAAAGTCGGCGTCGTTTCCTTCAACGTCGCCGGTGCGCACCACTCGCTTGTCTCCGCCGTGCTCGGAGTGGAAGATGGGATCGGCGTGAGGGACGGCTGTTTCTGCGCCCATCCGTATGTCAAGGAACTTCTCGGCCTGACCCATGAGCAGGACCTCGCGCATGAGGCGGCCGTCCTCGGGGGCGACAAATCGTCGATGCCCGGGATGGTACGGGCGAGTCTCGGCTGCTACTCGGATGAATCGGACATCGATGCCCTGGTCGCGGGCGTGGAGCGCATCGTGAGGAAGGAATACCGGGGCGCGTATGTACAGAATCAGAAATCAGGTGCGTTCCAGGTCATGAATTTTGAACCGGACTACGCCCGGTTCTTCCCGTACCTCCACGACTTCCAGGGCAACGAGAAGGCGCCGGCATGATGGAGCATCTCTCGCTCATTCCGATCCTGCTCTTCTCGGTGATCGTGCATGAGATCGCGCATGGATGGGCGGCGCTGAAGCTGGGTAACCCGACGGCACGGGACATGGGGAGACTCACGCTCAATCCGTTGCCGCACCTCGATCTCTTCGGGTCCATCATATTTCCTCTCATGTCGCTTGCTGCTTCCGGCAGCGTCTTTCTTGCTTGGGCGAAACCGGTGCCGGTGAACCCCGGGTACTTCACCCGGCCGCGGCGCGATGATATGATCGTTTCGTTCGCCGGGCCCGCTGCGAATATCCTCCTCTCGGGAGTCTGCACGTTCGCCTTCATCGCCCTCTCTGCTGTGGCGAAACTGGCAAGCGTGCAGGCCGTCCCGATGGTCATGGATACGCTGGTCTTCCTCCTTACCATGTTCTATGGCGGCGTGTATCTCAACATCGTCCTTGCATTGTTCAACCTGATCCCGATCCCGCCGCTCGACGGGTCGCATATCCTCGCCACGTTTCTCCCGCCGCAGGCGGCGATGGCATACAGGAAGATCGGGTTTCTCGGCATCATCGCCATTCTGGTGCTGATGCGCGTGCCGGGGGTAGCGCAGGCATTCCATCAGGCGATTCTGTTTCTGGCATCGCCGTTGGAGAACCTGATGGGAGGGGCGCTGTAGCGAGACTGGGAGCGGGTCGGAACAGAATTATTTGAGGAGTCGTTCTTGCAGGAATTCCAGTACCACGACAACATTCTCGTTGCCGAACAGGTCGAGTTGCAGGAAGCGGCGCTGAAGTTCGGCACGCCGCTCTTCGTTTACAGCAAGCATTCGTTGCTCGATCATTGCCGGAGTATCGAACGAGCGTTCGAAAAGAAGCGGCACACGACGTACTATGCCGTGAAAGCGAATGCAAACCGGACCCTCCTCCGGTTGATCGCGCAGGAGGGGCTGGGAGCAGATGTCGGATCCGCCGGTGAATTGTATCTGGCCGCGAACGCCGGCTTCACGCCGCAGAGCATCACGTTCAGCGGTGTCGGAAAACGGGACGATGAAATAGCGCTGGGATTGTCGCAGAATATTCATGCGTTCAACGTCGAGTCGTCGGAAGAGCTCGAGATCATGAGCGCAATCGCCGCCCGTGAAGGAAAACGTGCGAGGATCCTTCTGCGGGTGAATCTGGACATTGACGCGGGCGGGCACGCGTACGTTTCGACGAGCAAACGGCAGAATAAATTCGGCGTTCCGTGGCAACAGGCATCCGAATTCCTTCGGTGGGCGGCGTCGCTTCCGAATATCGACGTCGGGGGAATCCACAGCCACATCGGTTCGCAGATCGTGCGTGAAGAGACGTTTCTCAAAGCGGCGGGAGCGCTGCGGTCGCTCGTGACCGAATTGCGCGCGTCGGGATTGACGATCGAGGATCTCGACTTCGGCGGCGGATTCGGAGTCCAGTACCGCGGGTACATCCGGCATCCGCAACTTCCGGAGGAGGAGCCCGAGGCGATCAATCTCTCGGCGGCTTCGCTGGTCAAAGCCGTGCTCCCCGTCCTCGAATCGACAGGATGCAGGATTTCGATCCAGCCGGGAAGGTCCGTCGTCGCCCATGCCGGACTGCTGCTTGTCCGTGTGGTGTTCCGGAAGGAAACCGAGGAAAAGGTGTTTGTCGTCGTCGACGGCGGAATGAACGATCTCATCCGTCCCGCGCTGTACCATGCGCACCACCAGATCGTCCCGGTCCGGATCGACGGGAACCCGAATGAAATCGTCGACGTCGTCGGTCCGCTCTGCGAGTCGGGGGATTTCCTCGCCCTGGACCGCGCCGTGCCGCGGGTGACCCGCGGAGACCTTCTCGCCGTGATGTGCGCAGGGGCGTACGGCTACGTGCTCTCATCAAATTACAACGCGCGCCTGAGACCAGCCGAGGTCCTGATCGACGGGTCGTCGATGAGTGTCATCCGTGAACGGGAGGTTCTGGAAGACCTGTAACCCTGGAAAAATTCCAGGGATGCCATGCAGAGCAGAGGAGACCAATGAAAGCGTATTCTGTAGCCGTGGTTGGAGCGACCGGTCTTGTCGGCCGGAAAATGATCCAGGTGCTCGAGGAACGGAAATTTCCGGTGGGCCATCTGCGCCTGCTCGCCTCCGCCCATTCCGCCGGAAAGCCGCTCCCCTTCAACGGAAACGAATACCGGGTTGAAGAATTGAGGGCATCATCCTTCAACGGGGTCGAGGTCGCGCTTTTTTCCGCCGGAGCGTCAGTCAGCAAGAGCTTTGCGCCGCACGCGGTCAAAGCAGGGACACTTGTCATCGATAACAGCAGCGCCTACCGGATGGACGCCGACGTCCCCCTGGTGGTCCCCGAGGTCAACCGGCAGGCGATTTTCGCACATCATGGGATCATCGCCAATCCGAACTGCTCGACCATTCAAATGGTTGTCGCGCTCAAGCCGCTGCACGATCGGTGGAAGATCAAACGCATCGTTGTCGCGACCTATCAATCCGTGACCGGAGCCGGGAAGAAGGGACTCTCGCAGCTCGAAGAAGAAATCGCCGGAAACAACGTTGCCGAAAAGAAATTCGCGCACCAGATCGCCTACAATATCCTTCCGCACGTGGACGTGTTCCTTGACGACGGTTACACAAAGGAGGAACACAAGATGGTAAACGAGACGAAGAAGATCATGGGCGATGACAGCATTCAGGTCAATGCGACGTGCGTGCGCGTCCCGGTCTGGGGTGGCCATAGCGAGTCGGTGAATGTGGAATTCGAGCGGCCGTGTTCCGTGGCCGAAGCCCGCGAAGCACTCTGCTCTGCGCCGGGGATCGTCATGCAGGACCATCCGGAATCGTCCATCTACCCGATGCCGGTGGACGCATGGGAGAAAGACCCCGTGTTCGTGGGGCGGATCCGGAAGGACGACACTGTTCCGAGCGGATTGACACTGTGGGTCGTTGCCGACAATCTGCGGAAAGGTGCCGCGACGAACGCAGTCCAGATTGCGGAAGAGTGGATTAAAGGAAAATGACAATGCCACAAAAGATCCGCGTCGGAGTGATCTTCGGCGGCCGGTCGGGCGAACACGAAGTCTCCCTGGTCTCTGCGACATCCATCCTCCAGGCCCTTGACCCTGCAAAGTACGACGTGGTCCCGATCGGAATCACAAGAGAAGGCCAGTGGTTGAGTTCGCCCGAGATGATCCGCCTGATGAAGGACCGCTCAGGGATGAACGGGACCGGGGAACAGTATCTTCTTCCCGAACCGGGCCGTCGCGGCCTCATGTCGGTGCAGGACAAAACGTCGGCTGTGAAGCGGCTGGACGTCGTGTTTCCGATCGTGCATGGCACGTACGGCGAAGACGGAACGCTCCAGGGATTGCTCGAACTCGCCGGGATTCCGTATGTCGGCGCCGGTGTCCTCGGATCCGCGGTGGGGATGGACAAGATCGTGCAGAAACAATTGTTTCACGAAGCGCGACTCCCCATCGTGAAGTACCGCTGGTTTCTTTCGGAAGAATGTCGTGAACGGCCGCAGGCGGTTGTGGCGTCTGTGATGAAGGCGCTGCGTTTCCCGTTGTTCACAAAACCTGCCAACACCGGTTCCAGCGTGGGGATCTCCAAGGTGCACAACAAGAAAGAACTCCTGCAGGGCCTGGCGCTTGCGGCCTCCTTCGATCGAAAGGTGATCGTCGAACAGGGCGTCCGCAACGTCAGGGAAATCGAATGCAGTGTTCTCGGCAATAACGATCCGGAAGCATCGACCCTCGGAGAAATTGTTCCCTCGAACGAGTTCTACGATTACGATGCGAAGTATGTGGACGGAAAATCCACGGCGATCATCCCGGCGCGACTTCCGAAAAAGACCGCCAGGCTCATCCGGGCGCTCGCCGTGCGCGCGTTTCGGATCCTGGATCTCGCGGGGATGGCACGGGTCGATTTCTTTGCCATCCGGAATTCCAACACGATTTATCTGAACGAGGTCAACACGCTTCCTGGATTTACACCGATCAGCATGTACCCGAAACTCTGGGAGGCGAGCGGCATCGGTTACCAGGAACTTCTCGACCGGCTCATCGCGCTGGCCATCGATCGGCATAAGGAAAAGAGCTCGCTCCGAACGGCCTTCGATCCGAAAATTCCCTGGTACAAAGAGGCCTGAGCGTGGATTCGTCCTTCTATCGAAAGTTGACGCGTGGTCTCGGCCCGGTCCGGATTCTGAAAAAGTTCGTCAAAAACAAGAAGGCCATGGCCCTTACGGCAATCGGGACGATCGTTCTGGTCTACGGGGTGTTGGGCAATCACGGCCTTGTGCAACGGTGGAAACTGCAGCATGAGAAAGCGGAACTGGAACGGAAGATCAAAGAGGCAAGCGAAGAGACAAAGCAGCTTCAGAACGAGTCGCACGATCTCGACACAAACCTGAAGGCGATCGAGAAGGTCGCCCGGGAACGCTACGGAATGGCCCGGGAGGGGGAGCGGGTCTATAAAACGACGGACAGCAGCCGCTGACCGGCGTGGCGGACACGACCATGGATCTGTTCGACGCAAACACGGAATCGCGCTCGATGACCGGTTCACCGCTGGCCGAACGCACGAGACCGGCTGTCCTCGATGAAGTCGTCGGGCAGGATCATCTGCTCGGCCCGGGGAAGCCGCTCCGTGTGCTGATTGAAGCGGATCAAGTCCCATCGATCATCTTCTGGGGCCCTCCGGGCACGGGGAAGACGACGCTCGCCCGTGTCATCGCGGCCCATGCAAAAGCGGAATTCTTCCAACTCAGCGCAGTGTCCGCCGGCGTCAAGGATGTCCGGGCCGTGCTGGACCGTGCGGACTTCATCCGGCGGCATAGCGGCGGTCGGGCAATTCTCTTCATCGACGAAATCCATCGTTTCAGCAAAGCGCAACAGGATGCGTTGCTCCACAGCGTCGAGGACGGCCTGGTGACGCTCATCGGCGCGACGACGGAAAATCCCTCGTTTGAAGTGATCTCGCCGCTCCTTTCGCGCGCCCGCGTGTATGTCCTGAAACCGCTTGCGCCCGAGCATCTTGCGCAGATTCTCGACCGCGCCCTTCTCCACGATCCGATCCTTCAGATCCAAAAGATCACGATTGCCGACCGGGACGTCCTGCTTCAGCTTTCCGGCGGGGACGCGAGGACGATGCTGAACGGCGTCGAGACGGCAATCCGTCTTGCCTCCGCCGGAGCCGACGGCGAACGGGTCGTGACGCGCAAAGAAATCGAAGAGGCATTTCAACGCACGGCGTTGTCGTACGACAAAGGGGGCGAGGAGCACTACAATATCATCTCCGCCTTTATCAAGAGTCTGCGGGGAGGCGATCCGGACGCGGCCGTCTACTGGCTCGCCCGGATGATCGACGGCGGGGAAGACCCGTTGTTTATCGCCCGGAGGATGGTCGTCCTTGCCTCTGAAGATATCGGCAACGCGGACCCGTACGCGATCACGCTCGCGGTGTCATGCTTCCAGGCTGTCGAGCGCATTGGCATGCCGGAAGGGCGCATTGTCCTTGCCCAGGCCGCAACGTATCTGGCGTCGTGCCCGAAAAGCAATGCGTCGTATCGGGCGATTGACGAAGCGCTCGGCGACGTGCACGACGGTCCACACACCGCGGTCCCGCTTCATTTGCGGAACGCGCCGACGGGGTTCATGAAGCACGAAGGATACGGCGCGGGCTACAAATACTCCCATGACTTCCCGGGACACTTCGTCGAGCAACAATACCTGCCCGACGAGCTGACGAAGAAAATCTACTATAAGCCATCCAATAACGGCCGCGAAGCAACCATCCGCGAACGGCTCAATGCATGGTGGAAATCCAGGCAGCGTTGAAACCGGTCATTCGATATTGTCTGCTCCTCCTCGGATTGTCACTCTGCATGAACCGCACGGTGGCACAGGAACGCCGTGACACGGTGCAGTCGTCCCGGGATACCTCGACCGTCCGCTTCGATACCTCGGCAATTGCCCGTCGTGACAGCCTTGCGATCGCGGACAGTCTCAAACCCGCCCGATCGCCTTCGGGCGTCGACTCCGTGGTCAATTATACGGCGGTGGATTCCGTCATTTACGCGCTCGACAGCCGCACAATGTTCATGTACGGGAAGGGGGATATCAAGTACAAAGACCTGGGGCTGAAGGCGGAGAACATCGATATTAATTGGAACACGGCGGTCTTGAACGCCCGCGGCGTGCGCGACACCACGGACACGACCGGGACGAAGTTCATCGGCCTTCCGGATCTCAAGGATGGGGGAGAGACCTATCACGGTTCCACCATCGCCTACAACTTCCGATCGAAAAAAGGGAAGATCGACATCGGCAAGACGGAGATCGAGCGCGGGTGGTACTACGGCGACTCCATCAAGAAAGTCGAGGACAAAGTCCTCTTCGTGAAAGACGGTCGTTACACGACGTGCGACCTCGAACATCCTCACTATTATTTCTATAGCCCGGAAATGAAGGTGATCATCGGCGACAAGGTGATCGCCCGTCCGATCACTCTGATGATCGACGACGTCCCGGTGTTCGCTCTGCCGTTCGGCATCTTTCCCACGGAACGCGGGCGACGTTCCGGCCTGATCGCGCCTGCCTATGGTGAAAGCGGGACCCGCGGGCGGTACCTGACACATCTCGGCTACTATTGGGCGATCAACGATTATACAGATATTAATCTGTATGGAGACGGCTACGCGAAAGGGGGATACACATTATATTCCGACTTTCGATACAGACTGCGCTACTATTTCTCGGGCGGGCTGAGCGGTTCTTATGGCAAGACCATCGCGGGGGAGCGGGGCGATCCGAACTACAGCAACAGTTCCGTCTTCAACATCCGGTGGACACACAGTCAGGATTTCGATCCGACAACGCGCTTGCTGGTGGATTTCACATTCACTTCCGGATCGTATTACCAGGCGACGAGCAACAATCTCAACGATCTCCTCCGCCAGAACGTGGTGTCAAACGCCACACTGACGAAATACTGGGAAGGCACGCCCAACAGCATGACGGTCAACCTGCATCGGGATCAGAATCTCTCGACGGGGGAAGTCAGTGAAATCCTGCCAAGCGTCAGCTTCAACCGCAGCCAGAGTTTCCCGTTCCGTTCGTCGAAGACCTCGGCGACCGGAGCACTGAAATGGTATGATCTCATCGGGTACACCTACAGCAGCCAGTTCGAAAATCTCCGTTCAAAGAGCCTGGTCCCGAACACCACCTCCACCTATCTCATGGATCAACGGTGGGGCGTCAATCATTCGGCCACCATCAATGCTTCGCCGAAGGCGGGATATTTTACGATCACGCCGTTCGTCGATTTGAATTCGAAATGGTATGACCGGAGCACGTACGAGCACCTGAACAGTGCGGATAGCGCCGTCTTCGACGAACAGCGGGGATTCAAGACCGTGAACACGTTTGATCTCGGCGTCTCCGTGAGCACAAAGTTGTACGGGATCGTCCGGCCGAACATCTGGGGGATCACCGGCATTCGCCACCAGTTGTCGCCAAGCATCAGCTATGTCTACCAGCCGGATTTCTCGAAGTCGGGCTGGGGGTATTACGGGCGCTATGTGGACACGGCAGGGATGACGCAGGTGTACAACAGATTCGACCGGGGCATTTACGGCGGTGCTCCATCAGAAGAGAGGCAGGCTCTGGCGTTCCGACTCGGAAACGTCTTTGAGATGAAGACTGCCGGTGACAGCGTCGGGAAGGAAAACAAGTTCCAGCTTCTGAATCTGGACCTGTCGACCTCGTACAACTTCGCGCGCGATAGTCTGCGGTTCGATCCGATTTCCGCGAGCTTCCGGACCAGCATCGGACAGCTGTTCACCATCGGCGGATCCGGCTCCTTCAACCTATACAAGTTTGAAGTCGATCCGGCGAATCCGACGACGGGGCGTCGCGTCAACAAGTACCTTCTGAGCGAAGGTAAGATTGCAGACCTGACCAGCTTCTCGATCAGCGTTGGGACGCGCCTGAGCGGGGAGAAGAAAGCGACGACGGCCGGACCGATCAAGACCGCCGCAGATTCGGCATCGGAAGTGACGCGCAAGAGCTTCGTCGGATTATATGACCAGGAGTCGCCGGACTTCAGCATTCCCTGGAGTCTCGATCTCAACTGGAACTTCTCGCAGAGCCAGAACGATCCGCGGGTCAAATTCGTGAGTTCCGGATTGTCTGCCGCACTTTCCTTCAATCTTACCGAGTTCTGGAAGATTTCGGCAAGCACGAACTATGATCTCGTGAGCAAGCAGTTCGCGGCCCCGCAGATCACCGTGTATCGGGATCTCCATTGCTGGGAGATGAATTTTTCATGGGTTCCGACGGGATATTACAGGAACTTCAAGCTTGAGATCCGCTTGAAGGCGCCACAGCTGCAGGATATCAAACTGACGAAGCAGGGAAGCGCCAGAGGCGTGTACTAACCTGGCGGGGGTCCTCCCCTGATAAAAAAACATGGCTGCCTAGGCAACCGTTTTAAACAAGTGAAATTCTTCATTTTGAGGCCGTAAACACAGGCCGAAAAATATGGCTGCCTAAGCAACCATGATTTCGGCCAACGCTATCCCACATACCGAGGTGGGCCATGGTCCGGCACGCGACGCTCGCTGACGCCTCCGAAATCTGTACGATTTACAATCATTACATCGAGACGACGCGCATCACGTTCGAGGAGACGCCGATCACTGTGAAGGACGTCGCCGAACGGATTTCCTCGGTGACTCAGAACTATCCCTGGCTTGTGTGCGAAGAAGAAGGGAAGGTGATTGGGTACGCCTATGCCACGCGGTGGAAGGAGCGGTCGGCGTACCGGTACTCCGTTGAAGCGGCGATCTACCTGAGCAACGATCGGGTCGGTAAGGGGACCGGCACGCAGCTCGTCACCCGGCTGTTGATGGAACTACGCCTCAGGAAAATCCACAGCGTGATCTGCGGCATCGCCCTGCCGAACGACGCGAGCGTGGGGCTTTGCGAGAAATTCGGGTTCGAAAAGACTGCGCAATTCAAAGAGGTTGGATACAAATTCGGCAAATGGGTTGATGTGGGATACTGGGAACTCCTCCTGTAACGCCGGCAGCATCCCCCCTTGCGATTTTACACCACGCTGATGATCTGACCCAGTCAAATGTCTCGTCGCTTCTCCAGGATGCTCAGTGTTGCCTCTGGCTCGGCGCGAGCGGCAGGATCAGTCGCAACGACGTGAAACCGGCTCCGGGGTTGGGTGGTCATTCCGATCACGGCCAAGGTTGTCGACCTTCTGGGTGGGCAACTGGGGCTGACAGACACCGTTCAGATTCAAACCTGGATGCATACAACCGACTCGAATCTCCGTCCCGATTCTGTCCAGTTGTCTTCGGGGGGGACAGGACGGAGACGTATTCCTAAGCCCGGATACCGTCGTACTCGAAGTCATAGAAGTGTTTTCCGTTGACGATCGCAATTGTCATCGCTCCTTCGAGTCCCGCGAGCTCGCCGGTGCCGGAGCCGGGGACGACTGTCAGACTGAGGTGTTGCGAAGACTTTGTCATCGTCGCGCTGTGCTGGAAGATAAAGGATCCGCGTTTTCTCCCGATGGTTCCAACTACGAATTCCATCGCCACGTAGCCTGCCGAACCGCTTGCGGGGGATCCCCCGGTCAACATTTCTCCTGTGCTTACCCCTTCAATGTCGCCATGGAAGACCTTGTCGATGGACATTCTGCCGAGATTCGACTCCGAATCGGTGCTGTACGGCTGCAACGGGCGAAGGGTCACCTCGAACGTACCTTTGGCATTCATGGTGAGAGCGTCTCCAGATGTCATTCTTGAGTCCATGTTCAACACCTGTTATCGGAGGGAGGTTCAAACAAGCCAGACACCTGTGCCAGACACAGATGCCAGACACAGATGCCAGACATAGATGCCAGACACACATGCCAGACACACATGCCAGACACACATGCCAGACACACATGCCAGACACACATGCCAGACACACATGCCAGACACGCCGCACATATCTTCCCCCCACCATGCAGAAACCCCACATCTGCTTGCTTTTCTCGAAATTCATATCGAGATTACCGGTACAGTTACCGGTTAAGTAGGGCATTCTTCCTGAGAAGCTGTGAAAACTCTCCTCCTTTCCCTTGGCGTGATCGCATTCGCGATTGCCTCTGAAGCTCAGACCTTCTACGTCTCTCCCCTGGGCAACGACACATTTCCCGGAACCATCGACAGCAGCTTCCGGACAATCCCCCGGGCTCTCGCCGCCCTCCAATCCGGCGGGACGCTTTACCTACGCGGAGGTACCTATCACATCGATTCAACAATCGGCCTCGCGACCTCCGGATCCGCCAACGCGGTGTTCCACCTGCAGGCGTATGCGGCAGAACAGCCCGTCCTGGATTGCTCCTCCATGAGCATCGCCGGTACGAATCGCGGCATCGTTGTGTCGGGCAACTATTGGCACATCCGGGGGATCGTTATCCGGAGAGCAGGCGACAACGGGATGTACATCACGGGATCCAACAACATCATTGAGCAGTGCACGTTTGAAGGCAACGCCGATACCGGTCTGCAACTCAATAACGGCGCATCGAACAATCAGATTATCAACTGTGATTCGTTTGACAACGCGGATCCAAAACAGGGGAACGCCGACGGCTTCGCCGCGAAACTTGCTGTCGGAACGGGGAACTCCTTCTATGGATGCCGTTCCTGGCAAAACTCCGACGATGGCTGGGACGGGTATCTGAGGGGATCGAACGGTGTGACGACGACGCTGGACAACTGTTGGTCGTTCATGAACGGTTACTTGAGCAACGGTTCCCCAAGTTCAGGAAACGGCAATGGGTTCAAGATGGGCGGCAGCGATAGCGCGAACCTCGAACACAATGCAATCCTCACACGCTGCGTCGCCTTCGATAATCTCGCAAAGGGATTCGATCAGAATCATGACCGTGGCTCGATGACGCTCCTCAACTGTTCCGCATACCGAAATGCGACAAACTATAGTCTCCCCGAACCCATCGACGCGGGAAGATCGATGACGCTAACGAATTGTCTCTCCCTCGGCTTCTACGGTTCGGTCGCTCCCTTTGCCGCGCTCACCACCAACAGCTGGATGAGCCCCTTCGCGGTGTCCGATGCGGATTTCACGAGCCTCGACACGACGGGGATGCGCGGTCCTCGGAAGGCCGATGGCAACCTTCCGGACGTCGCTTTTCTTCACCTCGCGCGCGGAAGCGGACTGATCGACAACGGGACCGACGTCGGTCTTCCGTTCAACGGCCCGATGCCCGACCTCGGGGCCTTCGAGAGCGATTTCCCGTCATCAGCGCCAGCCGTTTCCGGTCTCCCGGCGACGTTCCGGCTGCAACAGAATTATCCGAATCCGTTTAATCCGAAAACAGTGATCAGTGGACAGTGGACGGTGGACAGTTTTGTGCGCCTTGCGGTCTACGACGTACTGGGCAGAGAAGTGGCGGTTTTGGCAAGCGGCAGCTATCCGGCAGGGAGATACTCGTTTACGTTTGACGGGACGAACCTTGCAAGTGGCATATACCTTTGTAAACTCAACGCAGGGTCATACTCTGCTATTCGGAAGATGTTGTTGATCCGTTGACGGTTGATCTCCAAGTCTCCCTTCCCCCCATCTCGCCACAACAATCCACCCTTCAAAATTCAGATACCAGCTCTTGGATATCTGAATTGTTTCATCCGCACCCTAGCCCGCCTGCTTCTTCTCCTCAAACCGGTACGCGGGTTCCTTCTTCCGGGTGATCACGTCCCGCGTGATCGTCGCCGAATAGAGGTTCTGCCGCTCGGGGAGAGCGAACATGATGTCGAGCATGACCTCTTCGATGATGGAGCGGAGCGCTCGTGCACCAGTCCCTCGTTCGATGGCCCGTTCCACCACCGCGTGCAATGCGTCCTCGTCGAAGACAAGCTCCACCCCTTCCATTCGGAAGAGTTTCTTGTACTGTTTGATGATCGCGTTCTTCGGCTCGGTGAGGATGTTCAGGAGTGCATCCTCGCCAAGAGAATGCAGCGGTGCGATCAGCGGCAACCGGCCGACAAATTCCGGGATGAGACCGAATTTCACGAGATCCTCCGGCTGCACCTGTGCGAAAAGACTGTCGGTGTCCGCCTTCCGTTTCCCCTTGATGTCCGCCCCGAACCCCATCGGGTTCTGATGAACCCTTCGCGCGACAATCTTCTCGAGCCCCTCGAACGCCCCGCCGCAGATGAACAGGATGTTCCGCGTATTAATATTGATGAGGCTCTGCTCGGGATGTTTCCTTCCCCCTTTGGGCGGAACGCCGGCAACCGTGCCTTCGAGGATCTTGAGAAGCGCCTGCTGGACGCCTTCGCCGGACACGTCGCGGGTGATCGAGGCGCTGTCGCTCTTCCTGGAGATCTTGTCGATCTCGTCGATGTAGACGATTCCGCGTTCGGCTTTCTCGACGTTGTATTCCGCGTTCTGGAGAAGGTGAACCAGAATTGTTTCCACGTCGTCGCCGACATAGCCGGCTTCCGTCAGCGTTGTCGCATCGGCGATCGCGAACGGGAGATCGAGAATGCGCGCAAGCGTCTGCGCAAGCAGGGTCTTCCCGGTCCCGGTGGGACCGATCAGCAGGATGTTCGTTTTCTCCAGCTCGACGTCGTCGAGTTCGAAGAGCCGGTCCTTCGCGTCGATCCGCTTGTAGTGATTGTAGACGGCCACCGCGAGGCTCTTCTTCGCCTGGTCCTGGCCGATCACGTATTCGTCAAGGGCCTTCTTGATCTGCGCCGGCGAAAGATTGGTGCGCTGACCTTTGCGGGCGTTGAACGACGCAAGCGTGTTCCGGATGATGTCGACCGAACTGGAGACACAGATATCGCAGATGTAGACGTCCGGCCCCGCAATGATGCTCTGAACCTCTTCCGGCGTCCGTCCGCAGAAGGAGCACTGTATCTTATCGTTGGTGCGCGTTTTCGCAGCCATGACCGTTGTCCGTGCGTGTTACTTTTTCGATTCCTTCTTCACATACACGTTGTCAATGAGGCCGTACGATTTAGCATCTTCTGACGACATGTAGCGATCCCGGTCCGTGTCCTTCTCGATCTGTTCGAGAGGCTTCCCGGTGTGTACGGCGAGAATCTCGTTTAGTCGCTTCTTGGTGCGCAGGATCTCTTCCGCCTGAATGCTGATATCCGACGCGGTTCCCTGGGTGCCTCCCCAAGGCTGGTGAATCATGATCCTGGAGTTGGGAAGCGCGGAACGCTTGCCTTTGGTGCCCCCAGCCAGCAAGACCGCAGCCATGCTCGCCGCCATCCCGATGCAGATGGTTGCCACGTTTGGTCGAATGTACTGGATGGTATCGTAAATGGCAAGCCCTGCAGAGACCGATCCGCCGGGAGAGTTGATGTAAACCGATATGTCCTTGTCGGGGTCTTCCGATTCCAAAAACAGGAGTTGGGCGATCACCAGGCTTGCGACGCCGTCATCCACCTCGCTGCCGACGAACACGATCCGTTCCTTCAACAACCGGGAGAAAATGTCGTATGCGCGTTCGCCGCGACCGGTTTGCTCTACAACCATGGGCACAAGCTGGCTGGCAATCTTTGAAGGCATAGCGCTCAGCACTCCTTTCGTTCTGGAATTATAACGTTCTTCCTGTCTCCCCATCCCCCCCATCTCCCATTCTCACCGCAGACTGCGGTCGTCCTGTTCCGTGATCTTCGCGTGCTCCTTGAGGAACTCCATCACCTTGTCTCCACGAAGCCTGTCGCGCGAGGATTCGGAGGTCTTGTAATGCGTGAGCAAGCGATCCTTCGAAATTCGCAGCGACTGCGAGTCGCGCTCGGCGGCTTTCTCGATATCGTCGTCCGTCAGCTCGATCTTCTCGGCCTCGACGATCCGTTCTTTAATGAGCATCCATTTTGCATGCCAGATGGCATCCGCCCTGTTCGTCTCACGGAATTTTTTCTCGTCGAACCCGCGCGGCAGCTGCTTGTCGCGGGAGCGATCGCGGATATCGTCGATCATCGCGTCCAGGTATGCCTCGATGAGCGAGGCCGGAACGGTGAATTCGTGCAGCTTCATGATTTCTGCAACAAGGTCGTCGTTCAGCCGGCGGCCCGAGAGATCGTCCCAGTAGGTCTTGAGGTCGTGCTGGATGTTCTCACGAAGCTTTTCGGCGCTCTCCACGGTTCCGCGGGTCGTCTTTTTTGCGAGCTCGTCGTCGAACGGCGGAAGCGTCACGCGTTCCACCTTCTTCACGTGCAAGGAGAGGTGCGTGTTGTGCGTGTGATCCTCGTGCTGCGAGACGATCATCGCCTGGTATGTTCCGCCCTCTTCGGCGCTCTTCAGCGCTTCTTTGACTTCCAGCGCCACGTCCGGATCGATGAGATGAAAGCGGACGTTCTCCGTTTTCCTCCCTACCAACGGCGTCCCGGCATCGTCAATTTCCTGCACGTCCGCGGTCACCGCAAAATTCTCGTCCGTCACCGCTGTGGCCGGCTCCGATGTACTATTCACTCTCCGCAGGCGTTCGATCTCATCGAGCACTTCCTTTTCGTCAAAAGGATGGACATACTTCGTGACCTGAACCCCCTTGTATCCGTGCAGGTCGATGTGCGGGCGGATCTCGTATTTGATCTTGAACGAAAAATCCTTTCCCCGCGAATATGTTTTCTCGGAGAGCATCGGTCGGCCCATCGGTTCGACGTTGCGGTCCTTCATCGCCGTCCGGAAGAAGAAGCCGGCGATGTCGTCGAGCGCGTCCTGTTCGATGGCCTCCCCATAGAGCTGCTTGATCATCGGCATGGGGACCCGCCCCTTGCGAAATCCTTTCAGTTCGACCTTCGGACGGAATTCTTCGTAGGCGTGGTCAAAATGGGGGATGAGTTCCTCGTGCGTGACAACGATATCGGCTTCCTGCTCTACTTCCGTAATTGCATTGATGGTGACCTGCACAGCGACCCTCTTTCAATGATGAATTCGAGTGAACCAAACCCGGCGATAATCCCCGCGTCTCCAACACGTTGCCTTTTGTGGGCATAGAGGGACTTGAACCCCCACGGATTGCTCCACTAGATCCTAAGTCTAGCGCGTCTGCCAATTTCGCCATATGCCCGCACCTTGCCCATCCCTGCCTGCTCCGAAGAAGAGCTCCGGTCTGCGGGTCAAAGGCTATGCGCGACGACGGAGAGGCGTAACTTCTAAAATACGCATTTTTCGATGAAGGATCAAAGGTTATCCTCAACATTGAAGAAGGCAATTTCGGCGAAAAATTTGCGCCGCGACCAAAAAGGATTTACTTTAAAGAAACCAACGATTCCCTCGATGCCCTCCGAACCTGTCCTCCAAACGATCGATTTAGGCAAACGTTACGGCCGTCGCTGGGCCGTGCAACATCTCAATCTTGATATCCGCAAAGGGGAAGTCTTCGGATTTCTCGGTCCGAATGGGGCGGGGAAGAGCACGACCATCCGGATGATGCTTTCCCTGATCCGACCGACCGAGGGCCACATTGAACTCTTCGGCCGGAGGCTGGAATCCAACCGGAAATCCCTCCTCTCCCGTGTCGGCGGACTGGTGGAATCGGCGGATTTCTATTCCTACCTCTCGGCCCGGAGGAATCTCTCGATCGTCGGCGATCTGTACGGCGGTGTCGACCGCAGTCAGATCACCCATGCCCTCGAGCTCGTCGGCCTGGTTGACCGGGCGAACGACAGGGTCAAAACGTTTTCTCACGGAATGAAACAACGCCTCGGGATCGCGCAGGCGCTCCTGGCCGATCCCGATCTGATCATCCTGGATGAACCGACCACCGGCCTCGACCCCCAGGGGATCGCGGAGGTGCGCGAGCTGATCATGTCGCTCTCGCGGGAAAACGGGATCACCGTGTTCCTCTCCTCCCATCTCCTGGGTGAGATTGAACAGACGGCCACGACCATGGCGATCATCAATCACGGAACGCTCGTGGTGCAGGGATCGGTGCGCGAACTTCTTTCCTCCGACAGCGCGTCGATTCGCATCGATGCCCGCCCGATCGATGTGGCGCTCCGGGTGCTCAGCGAGAACCGGTTTATGACGCAGCCGAAAGTGGACAACGGCTTCATCACGCTCGCTCTTGCGTCAGACGTCGTGCCCGTCATGGTGCAAACCCTCGTGGGCCAGGGTGTGGCCGTCCATTCGGTGGTCCCCCAACGTTCACTGGAAGAATACTTCCTGAAAATCACCGGGGAGTCAGAGACTTCTCCTCCTGCGGCCGCAGCACAACGTTCGGCGGATGAGCATGGTAAAAAATGAAATCCTGAAGACCTTCCTGAAGTGGCGCACGTACATCGGCTTCATCGCCATCGGCGTCGTCATCCCGCTTGTCGAATACGGACTCAAGCTGGAAGGGGGGGCGATGGTGAGGAACATGACCCGCGGACTCAGCCAGGATTTTCTGTTTCTGGGGAATCTGTTCAACGGCTACTTCGTGTCGTACTTCATCATGAACAGTATGTGGCTCCATGTCCCGTTCCTGATCACGCTGGTCGCGGGCGACATCCTCGCGGGTGAGGCGACGGCCGGGACGTTCAGAATTCTTCTCACGCGACCGCCGTCCCGGACCAGGATCTTCCTTGCGAAGTACGCCGCGACGCTCGCCTACACAACGATCCTCGTCGTTTTTCTGGCCGTGCTGAGTCTCGGTCTGGGGCTCCTCTGGTTCGGAAAAGGCGATCTGCTTGTCCCCGGGAGGACCATTGTGATCCTTCCGGCGGCCGACGTTCCCTCCCACCTCCTCCTCGCCTATGGACTGTCGATCCTCAGCATGTGGTGCGTCGCCTCCCTGGCCGTGGCGTTTTCCTCATTCGTCGAGAATGCGATCGGCCCGATCGTCGGCGCAATGGCGGTGATCATTGTCTCTCTCATCCTCGGCAATATCCCCATCGAGATGTTCGAAACCATCAAACCCTACCTCTTCACGACGCACTTCAGCCTCTGGCAGCGGGCGGTGGAAAACACGATTCCCTGGGAAGACATCCTGCATTCGGCCGCCGTGCTCGTCGCATACACCGTCGGATTTGCCGCAGTCAGTTGGACCGTCTTCACGCGAAAAGATATTCTCAGTTGATGGATACTGGACGGCGCAATCGATATCTTGCAATGAAATTGAACTCACCTTGACGGAGCATCTATGGACCTCCCAGCGATTCAAGCGGCACTGCGTTCGCATGCGATGGACGGCTGGCTCTTCACGGATTTTCGAAACCGCGACTTTTTCGCCTATAAGATTCTCGGGCTGGATTTTCAAAAGATGAATACGCGCCGGTGGTTTTATTACATCCCGGCGAAAGGAACGCCGAAGAAGATCGTCTCGGTCGTCGAAAAACACAAACTGGACGTCTTGCCGGGCACCATGGCCGTCTACCTCTCGTGGGAGCAGCTGCATGCGACGCTCAAGAAGTCGCTGGGGAGGGGGAAACACGTCGCGATGCAGTATTCCCCGAAGAACAACGTGCCGTACGTGTCGGTGGTCGACGGCGGAACAATCGAGCTGCTGAAAAGCTTCGGGCTCAAAATCGTCTCGTCGGCCGACCTTGTGCAAACATTCGTCTCCCTGATCTCCGAGGAGGGCTACCGGACACACAAACAGGCGGCCGCGGCGATGGACCGCATTCGCGCGGAGGCGTTCGACGAAATCCGGAAGTCCCTGCAGACCGGGGCGGCGAAAACGGAATACGACATCCAGCAGTTTATCATGAAGCGGTTTCACGACGAGAACTTGACCACGTATGATCCTCCGATGGTCGGAACGAACGACCACCCCGCGGATCCGCACTTCGATACGACGCAGGCCACCGCGCGCCCGATCAAGACGGGCGATACGGTGCTGATCGACATGTGGGCGAAAGTGAACGTCCCGGGATCGATCTACTACGATATCACCTGGGTGGGTTTTGCGGGACAAAACCCGCCGCCGAAGTACCGGAAGATCTTCGAAACGGTGTGCAACGCGCGCGACGCGGCGATCGCCTTCGTGCAGGACCGCTTCGCCAAAGGAAAACCCTGTTACGGCTGGGAAGTGGACGACGCCTGTCGCGCAGTCGTGAAGAAGGCCGGATTCGGAAAGAATTTCCTTCACCGGACCGGGCATTCCATCACCGAAGATACGCACGGAAACGGCGTGAACATCGACAACCTGGAAACGAAGGACGAACGAAGACTCATGCCGGGATGCTGCTTCTCGATTGAGCCCGGCATCTATCTCGAAGGAGAGATGGCCGCACGATCGGAGATCAATATGTTTATTCGACACGATGGGACGGCGGAAGTCACCGGGGAAAAACAGGAGGAGCTTGTGCTCCTTGCGTAGCGGATGCCTGCGGCGAAGGCGTTGACTCCATCATTGATCAAAGGAACGACACCGTGTCTTTTTCCGAACGTTTCGCAGAGGTAAAGGGAGGCTTTCACCGGGTCTTCTGGGTCGCCAACGTCATGGAGCTCTTTGAGCGGCTGGCGTACTACGGTCAGGGAACGATCCTCACCATTTTCCTCACGAACCATCTTGGCATGACCGTCATCGATGCCGGCAAACTGTCGTCGATCTTCGGCGGACTGCTCTATTTCCTTCCGATCTTTGCCGGGACGCTCGCCGACAAATTCGGATATCGAAAGGCGTTCATGACGGCGTTCTCGTTCCTTGCCGTCGGATACTTTTTGATCGGATCGACGGGCATGCAGGCGTTCAAGGGTGTCTACGCGGGGATGTCGTTGTTCTGGGTCCTTGTTCCGATGACGGTGCTCACGGCATTCGGCGGTTCGTTCATCAAGCCGTCCGTCCTCGGGACGGTCGCCGTTTCCTCGAAGCCGGAAACGAAGTCCATCGGGTTTGCGATCTATTACTGGATCGTCAACATCGGGGCGATGCTGGGACCCCTGATCGCCAACGTGGTGCGCAGGAACGCAGGCATCGAATTCGTCTATCTCGTCTCCGCGGGAAGCTGTATCCTGATGCTGGGCGTCAATTTCCTGTTCTATCGGAACGTGCCCGATCCGACAGTGAAAGTCGTCGAGACGATGGCCAGGAAGATGCTGAACATGTTTGTCGTCCTCGCAAACGTCCGCTTCATCCTTTTCCTTCTCATTTTTGCCTTCTACTGGGTCATGTTCTGGGGCGGGCTGTACATCATTCTTCCGCTGTACATCACCGACTACATCGATAAGAACGCGAACTTCGAGCTTGTCCTTGCCGTTGGTGCGGCCACCATCATCCTTCTTCAGCTCGTCGTCAATGCGCTGACGAAGAACCTGCCGACGAAGACGGCGATCGTCATCGGCCTCGGCGTATCGTCGCTGAGCTGGTTGATCATCGCCATCCAGCCGACGATCCCGTCGATCGTCATCGCGCTCGTGGTGTGGTCGATCGGGGAAATGACGCAGGCACCCCGCTATTACGAGTACATTTCCAACGTCGCTCCTCCGGGTCAGCAGGCGTTGTTTCAGGGCTATGCCTTTCTTCCCATTGCCATCGCCTGGTTTTTCGGCGGGACCTTCGGCGGATGGCTGTACACCGTGGCACGGGAGTCCGGGGCTCCGGTCATCGTCTGGTACACATTGTTCGGCATCGGGGTCACGGCGACGGTCCTGATGGTGCTGTACAATACGTTTGCCGTCGTAAAAAGCACGCCTGCCGTGGAAAACAAATGACCACACGACCTTGCATCGTCTTCGGGTTCTTCGCGGCACTGTCCTTCGCGTCTTCGCAGCCGAAAACGGCGGCCCCGCTCGACGCGGCAACCATTCTCCGGAACGTCGAAGACCAGTACGCCGGGATCAACGACTACACGGTGAACCTGGAAATTGTCGTGAACGTCGAGCGGCTTTCCGTCCCGCCATCGAAGGTCACAATGTATTTCAAGCGACCCGACAAGGTTCATTTCGACGCAAACGGGTTTGCGATGGTGCCGAAGCAGGCGGTGGCGTTCAACTTCGAGCGGCTGCACGAAAGGTACGATGTCGACAAAACGTTCGGACAGGATACCATTGATGGCCGGATGGAGTACCGGTTGACGCTTATGCCGAAGAACGACAAGACGCGTCTCCGGCGCGTGCTTCTCTATGTCGACCCGGCGCGATGGACGCCGGACTCGCTACGCATCCCATCGCTGGACGGACGGGTGATGGCTGCCGGCATCAAGAACCAGCAGGTGGGGCAGCGCTGGCTTCCTGAGGAGATCACGGTAACATTCGGGACGGCTTCCGGTGACAGCTCCGTGCCCAACGTCATGGAAGAAGTCGCCCCCGGGCGGCGCCAGCCGCCGGTTCGCGGGGGTTCTGCGACGATCCGCTATTCCGATTACAGGATTAATACCGGCCTGAGCGACGACCTCTTTAAAGAAGACACCGAGCAACAAGGACGCCCATAGCAGAAGGACCCGTGGTCTCACGCAATAAAAATAGCCAGGTCTCGCTTTCCGAAGTGCACAGCAGCGTGGAGATCCCGAAAGGTGTCGGCACGTTCAAACGCCTCCTCGCTTTTGTCGGCCCCGCGTATCTCGTCAGCGTTGGGTACATGGACCCCGGCAATTGGGCGACGGACATCGAAGGCGGTGCGCGGTTTGGATACCAGTTGATCTGGGTGTTGTTGATGTCGAATGTCATGGCGGTGATTCTCCAGACGCTCGCAGCGAGGATGGGGATCGCCACCGGGCGCGATCTGGCGCAGGCATGCCGGGAGAACTATCCCCGGCCTGTTGTGACCGCGCTCTGGATCATGTGCGAAATCGCTATCGCTGCGTGCGACCTCGCGGAAGTCCTGGGGACCGCCATCGGCCTCAATCTCCTGTTCGGGGTTCCGCTCGTGTACGGCGTGATCATCACGGGCTTGGATACGATGTTGTTCCTTGCGATCCAACATTTCGGGATTCGCAAGATGGAGGCGATGATCCTGGTCTTCATCGCCACGATCGGGGTCTGTTTCGGCATCGAGGTATTCCTCTCCAAACCGGACTGGAGCGGATTGATCCAGGGCTTCACGCCGCGGCTCACACGGGACAATCTGTTCATCGCGGTCGGGATCCTGGGTGCGACGGTGATGCCGCACAATCTGTATCTCCATTCGGCATTAGTGCAAACACGCGCCGTGGACCAGTCGATCGAAGGGAAACGCCTCGCGTGCCGCTACAACTTCGTTGACACCGCCATTGCGCTGAATGGTGCCTTCCTCATCAACAGCGCGATCCTCATCGTCGCTGCGGCCGTCTTCTTCAGGAACGGCATCATCGTCACGGAAATCCAGCAGGCGTATCAGCTTCTCTCTCCGGTGCTCGGGACGGCTCTTGCAAGCGCGTTGTTTGCCGTCGCCTTGATCAGTTCGGGACAGAGTTCGACGGTCACCGGAACGCTGGCCGGGCAGATCGTGATGGAAGGCTTCATGCATTTCAAGATCCGTCCCATTCTCCGGCGATTGATCACCCGGATGATCGCGATCATTCCTGCGGTCATCGTCATCAGCCTCGCGGGCGACAACGGATCGTACGATCTGCTCATCGTCAGCCAGGTGATCCTGAGCATGCAGCTCCCGTTCGCCGTCGTCCCGTTGATCAAGTTTACCGGGGACCGGAAGATCATGGGCGTGTTCGCGAATGCCATGTGGGCGAAGGTCCTGGCCTGGTCGACCGCGATCGTCATCGTCGCACTGAACGCCAACCTGATTTCCGACACGCTCAGCGGATGGATCCGGAACGCGGGTCCGGCGGGGTTCTGGATCTGGATCACAGCGGTTCCCTTCGCCGCCGGTTGCGCCTTGCTGCTCATTTATGTCGCGGTCCCGATTTCGTGGCGGCTGCCGAAAACAACGCCCGCTCCCAGGGCGCGAACGGAAGTGGGGTTCCTCGGCGAGCAATATAAACGGATCGGCGTCGCGCTCGACTTCGGCGCGATGGATCCGAAGGTCCTTTCGCATGCCCACTCCCTGGCATCGTTCCATCACGCCACCGTGCAACTCTTCCACGTGGTCGAAGGGGTGGCCGGGCAGGTGTTCGGGACGCAGGCGTTCGACAAGGAGGCGAGAGAGGATCTTGAGGAGTTGGCGGGACTGGCGGACCAGATGAACAAGGCCGGCGTGGAAACACACTATTCGCTCGGATACGGTCACGATGTCCCTTCGGAAATCGTGCGCCTCGCAAAGGAAAGCAACATCGACATTCTCGTCATGGGCGGACACGGTCATCGCATGGTCGCCGACCTCTTCCTCGGGACGTCAGTCTCCGAAGTCCGCCACAAGCTCGAAATTCCCATCCTCGTCGTCCGCTGACGCGTTGCGGACAACCGTCACCGCTCCGCATTCCCTTCCTGAAGCAGCAGGTCGTACTCGTTGTTGTACCGTTTTACCGCAGCGGCGATCGATTCCGCGATCTTCTGTTGTCCCCGTTCCGATCTCAGAAATTGCTCATCCTGCCGGTTGGAGAGATACGCGGTCTCAATCAGCACGTTCGGCATCGACGCGCCGACGAGGACATAAAAGCCGGCCTGCTTGACTCCGCGGTTGGGGATCCCCGCGTGCGCCTCCATTTCACTCTGCAGGATATTGGCGAATTCCTCGCTGGCCTTCACGTGGGCGCTCTGCGCCATCGTGGTGAGAATGAAGTTCTCGTCCGTGAGCTGCTTGTACTTCTGCTGGTACCCTTCCTCAAGTTTGATGACAGCGTTTTCCCGTTCCGCGATCGCGACCGCATCGTCGGTCTTCCCCGGACGAAGCAGGTACACCTCGAAGCCGCGGGTGGGATTCGGTTTCCGGGGCATGGAGTTGCAATGGATGCTGATGAAGAGTTTTCCGCCTGCCTCGTTGGCAATGGTGCCCCGCTTGTCCAGTTCGACGAATTTGTCCGTCGTTCTGGTGTAGACGACCTTGACGTTTTTCATCTGACGCTTGATCAATGCCCCGAGTTTCAACGCAATCCCAAGCGTGACGTCCTTTTCCCTGACGCCGGTCACTCCGATGGCACCGCCGTCTCTTCCTCCGTGGCCGGGATCAATGACGATGACGTCGAGCGCCCAGCGGTCGCGCTTGCGCGAAAGATCGAGATTGAGCGGATCGCTGGATTCGTTCTTCCGGAGCACCACGATCAGGTCCCCGTTCGCCGGGTCCCTGCTGACTTCGTCATCGACGGATTGCTCGGAGAGACGGAACGAGAGTTGCAGCGACCCGGTAAACTGCGTCGCGACCACCTTCTTGATGAATCCTTCCGGCTTCGTCGCATTGAGCGAAGCGACGTCGCCGATTGCGCCGGCGATCGTTAGATAGAGCCACCCCTCGGGGGTAACCCAGTGCTCGATCTCCGTGAGCGAGGGCGAAAGGGGTATGCGGATCAGCATTCCGTTGGCCTTTGTCTCCATCGCGATCGACGCAATGATCGTTCCGGGAATGACGGGGGGGATGGTTCCAATCTGCAGGACGGTCCCGGAGGAATCAAGGGCGATCCGGGTCGAAAGCCGGGCGGAAAGAACATCCAGGAACTGTTGGAGGGGGGCGTAAAACCGGCTGTGCAGCACCATCACATCGCTGGTCAACTGATAGCCGGCCGGGAGGCCTGCCGAATCGGTCACCACAAGGAAGGGATTGCCTTTGATCAGGTGCACCGTGCCGCGATCGACGGAGAAAGTAAACGCTTTCGGCGTCTCGTCGATGATCGAGAGCCGGAGGAGGGCGACGATTTCATTGGCGGAGACGAATCGCGCGCCGCTTCTCGTGAAGACGCCGATCGTCGTCTGCGGACGGGAGCCGTCGACGAAATCGACGCGGAGTGATTCCTGCGGTGCCTGCGCGAAGACGGGGGGACAACACAACACGACCGCAAGAAGGCAGCTGAAAAGGGGAGTGCCGCGGGTCATCACTTAGCGGTAGTTGGTGAACTGAACGGCGAACGGGTAATCGGCTTTTCGCACCATCGCGATGACTGATTGGAGATCATCTTTGTTTTTTCCGCTGACGCGGACCTGATCCTCCATAATCTGTGCCTGCACCCTCACCTTGCTGTCCTTGATCAATTTGACGATCAACTTTCCGTTTTCCTTGTCGATGCCGACTTGCAGCGTAATCACCTGTCGCATGGTCCCCGCCGCCGCGGTTTCCGGGTTCCCGTACTTCAAGGCCTTCAGGGGCACGCCGCGCTTGATGAGTTTCTCCTGGAGAATGTCGACGACGCTCTTGAGTTTGAAGTCGTCGTCAGAGACCACGGTGATGGTCTTGTCCTTCTGGGAAAGTTCGATCGAGCTTTTCGAGCCTTTGAAGTCATAACGCTGGGCGATCTCTTTTCGGGCCTGATTGACCGCGTTATCGACCTCCTGCAGGTTGACTTCCGAAATGATATCAAATGAAAATGTGTCGGCCATGACAGGTCAGCGGAATTTAACATGGAAGAGTGCGTGGACGAAGATTTTGAGCATCTCCCAGCGGGGAAATCGCGACTGGGCCATGTACTGGCGCCGGATCTCGCGTTGACTTGCGTTGTCGCGGGTGATGATCTGAATCGAGATTGGATGCATGGAGGCGCGTATCGTCGTTGTCCACAATCTATGAAGATCGAGAGGAAAGAACAACCGTTGTGCCCGGCCTCACTTCAAAATCTGTCCCGTTTCTCTGCTCCAAAAGAGGAGATCCAGTTCGTCCATCGAGATCCCGCTCTTCCCGGCAAACCGCAAGAACTTCTCCTCGATGAGGAAATACCGCTTGGGAGTCAACGTTTTCGGCAACGATCGGATGATACGGTAGCGCAGGAGGTTGCGAAGGATGTGACGATCGAGAATGGCAAGGTTTCGTCGACCGATGTTCCGCAGGAAATGCGACGCTTCCTTCAGGCCGAATCCGTCAACGTTGTCCACGAGCCACTGGCGGAGCTCCGCGGAGTCGTTCGTGTTCTGAATCGCGACAACGACTTCGGAGATTCTTGAGCGGACCCCGGTGATGCGCCTGGCTTTGGTGTTGTGGAACCGGATATAGTGCCGCCGGTCGCCGAGAACTTCGGGCAGCGACAACTCCAGTCGACGCGCGTCCGCGTCACGAAGCAGCGCAACCACTTTTGCAGCGTTCACAGCGCTCGACTGTGGCGTCAGAAGGCAATACACCAGCTCATAGAAATATTCCTGCGGCGGGACAGAGGCGAATTCTGCGAGGCGCGTGCGAATCGCCGCCTTCTTCGCTGCAAACTCGGTTTGAAGCTGCTTTTGATCGAGTTCCTGTCGACTCATCATGCCAGAGAAACGACCGGTGAGAGATTGTGCCGCAGTGTGACCCGGACGAGCCCGTCGGTTTCAAGGGCGTCAATCAGCGCGTGAAGCCAGGGCAGATCCCGCCTGCTGAAGTCGGGCATGATCATGGGCCCGAGCCGCGCAAGACCGATTCCGGTCCGGCGTGAACGCAGGGCGTCGATGATCTTGCCGCGGTACGTGCGATTGGGTATCCCGCCCCGCGAAGGTTCCCGGGAGGGATGTCGTTGTGGTCGCGGTTGCATTCTCCGCGCCGACAGGCATTCGCGGGCGATCGGGCAAGCGTTGCAGTCCGGCGACCGCGCCGTACACACCAGGGATCCGAGATCCATCAATGCCTGGTTCCAGTCGTACACGTTTCTCGCGGGGAGGATTGCCCCTGCGATGTCCCGGATCTCGCGTTCCGTCCGCATCGACCCCGTATCCTTCATTCGCCAGAACACCCGCGAGAGGACCCGCCGGATATTGATGTCGACGACGGGGACCCGTTGTCGAAACGCGAATGCCATCATGGCATGAGCGGTGTAGATCCCCACGCCGGGCAACGCCAGGAGGCCCGGCAAATCGGACGGCCAGTCCTGTCGATGCCGTTTGACCACCGACTTTGCCAGCCGGTGCAGGCGCACGGCGCGGTTGTTATACCCCATTCCGCGCCAGGCCGTCACGACCTCCTTTTGCGGCGCTGTTGCGAGCCGCTTGATTGTCGGAAACGCGGAGAGGAATTCAGGGTACTTGACGAGGACTCTCTGGACCTGGGTCTGTTGAAGCATGATCTCGGAAACAAGCACTTCATACGGGTCGAATCTTCCCCTCCAGGGGAGCACGCGACCCGCCCTTCGATACCAGCCGAGCACATGCCGGTGCATCGTCGTAAGGACTGATCGATCGGGCATCATCGCCGGGCGTGTCCTCCGTTCATCGTACGGTCGAAGACGGCGATGGCGTCACGGTTCCCTTCGAGAATATCGAGCGTGGAGAGCTCCGCGACGGTAACCCAACGGAAGTCTGCGAAGGCACGGTTTATCGGTTCGCCGTCGAAGGCGTCGACGAGAAAGTAGTGGACGCGAAACGTCCCATCATTGCTTCCCGCTGCAGACTCCGGGTAGGTCCATTCCTGACGATGGAATGGTCGCGCTGTCTTCACGCGGATGGCAAGCTCTTCCTGGAGCTCGCGGTCGAGCGCCTCCCGCGGAGACTCTCCCGGTTCGAGCTTCCCGCCGGGGAATTCCCACTTGAGTCCATAATTCGCCGAGGCCTTTCGCTGACATGCCAGGATCAGGCCGTCGCGAAAGAGTATGCCCACTGCAACTTCTCGCATGCAATTCCTGAGGGTTCTTGTCGATTTCCCCCTCACAATACGCAATTCGGTGGCCGCTTGTCAAGGGTGGGCGGGGAAATTCGGTCGGGAGCATGGTTGCTCAACCTCACCGTGACGACCGGCCATTTCCCTTGAGGGTCCTTCCGGAGTTCCACCACTGCTTCTGTCGTCCCACAAAATTGGTCCATCGATCCCTTCCGGAGGGCGCTCCACTCGACAGCGACTGTCGCAACGGCGTCTGGCCCAACGACTCGGCAGGTGCCCGTTGTCGCAGTGTGACTGAGAAAAGTCCCGACGTCCTGAAATGCGATTTGAACTGCGTGATACACGGTTGAACAGGGGTCGGCAATGTCCGGATCGCCGCACGCCTGCGTCGGGACAAGCGCACGTTTGAGTCTCGAGGGGCGCCCTCGGAATATCGAGGCGAGAAAACGCTCGGCGAAGAACGTTGCCTCGAGAACGTCGTTCGGATGGAACAGCTCATACACGAAATCCTGCGTCAATCCCTCCATATGGATATCGTCGATCTCCTCGTTCACAAGCTCCTCGGTGATGAACCGGTACAATTCTTCGTCGGTCACGGGAGAGAACGTATGGACCTCGACGCCGTGGTCCTCGAGGAGATCCATGAGGCGTTCGAGCGCGCGGGAGAGTTCGTGTTCGGGGATGCAATCCACCGGAACGAAGTCGGGGTCGCCGAGATACTGACGCACGGTGGTGGACTCGACATGTTCGAATGTGCGTTCCAGTTCCTCGATATCGTGAAGCCAATCCGCTTCGATCTCCGGCGGCAGCGACGATCCGGTCGGTCCAAAGACTCCTCCGTACCGCTCCTCAAGTTCCTTTTTTTTGGCATTGTTCAGTGCGCGTTGAATGCGATCATCGGATTCCGACATGGCAATCCCTCCGTGGAGAATATGGATGAATTTGGGGTGGAGGAAGGGCGGGAAGCGAGCCTCCCTCCACATAAGTAATAGTGGGGGGAAGGCGTTTTTCCGATCTACGAGGAAAACAAATCTTCGATCTCTTCGCGGGTGAGCGATTTGAGGAAGCTGGGCTCCGTGGTAATCACCGAGGAAACGAGATTCTTCTTTTTTTCCTGGAGTTCAAGGATCTTCTCTTCGACGGAGTCCCGCGTGATCAGCTTGTAGGAGAACACCTGTCGCGTCTGCCCGATCCGGTGCGTGCGGTCGGTGGCCTGCGCTTCGACAGCAGGATTCCACCACGGGTCGTAATGGATGACGTAGTCTGCCGCGGTCAAGTTCAGCCCGGTCCCCCCTGCGCGAAGGCTGATCAGAAATGCCCGCACGCCGGCGTCGTTTTGGAATCGATCGACGTGCGTTTTCCGGTGGAGAGTTCTCCCGTCAAGGTACTCGTACGCAATGTCGTGCCGGTCAAGGTGGTGACGCAGGATCGTCAACATCCGGACGAATTGCGAAAAGACGAGAACCTTGTGGCCTTCCTGCAGGATGTCGTCGAGCATCTCTTCAAACGCGGAAAACTTTCCCGACCCTCCGTGATAGCGTTCGTCGGCGAGACTGGGATGGCAACAGACGAGGCGAAGTTTTGTCAGGCCTTCGAGAACTTTCACCGTACTTCGTCGCACGCCCACGGTTTCGAAACTCCGGAGAATCGCCTGCCGGTAAAACTCCCTCCAGTGGTGATAGGCGGAGCGTTGCAGATCCTCCATATCGCACAGGACGACCGACTCAAATTTCGCCGGGAGGTCGGCGGCGACGAGCTCCTTCGTGCGCCGAAGGAGGAACGGGTGAAGGATGTGGCGGAGGGCGGCCGCCGTTTGCTCATCGTGGTCGCGTTCGATGGAGCGAACGTAATGATCCGTGAAGGTCTTCAATCCCCCGAGCAGGCCCGGATTCAGGAAGTGGATTTGCGACCAGAGCTCGGTGAGGTTGTTCTCCACCGGCGTGCCGGTGAGGGCAAGCCGGTGCTCGGCCTGGAGATGGCGTGCGGCACGCGCATTGACCGAAGCGAAGTTCTTTATGTTCTGCGATTCATCCAGGATGACGTAGGTGAACGGCACACCGCGGAGAAAATCGATGTCGCGCCGCAGGATTCCGTAGCTTGTCACAACCAGGTCGTGTGCTTCGAATGCCTTCCGGACCTGCTTGCGATCAAGCCCGTGATAGGCGAGGACGCGAAGCTCCGGCGCGAACCGTTCCGCTTCGCGCTGCCAGTTGTGGACGAGAGACGTCGGGACAATGATCAACGACGGCCGTTGCGCGTGATCCGCGTGCACGAATGCCAGAAGCGCCAGCGTCTGAACGGTTTTGCCCAACCCCATGTCGTCGGCGAGCAATCCCCCGAAACGGAACTCATGCAGGAACCGCAGCCAGTCGTATCCGCCGTGCTGGTATGGCCGGAGGGTCGCATGGAATGTCTCCGGCAACGACTGGTGGGAGATTCCGGAGAACGAATGCAGCCGGTCCCTGTAGGTCTGGAAGGCCTCATCACCCGTGAGTTCCGTTCCGTCGGAAAGATCCTCCAGCAACGCAACGTGGGCCCGCGAGAACCGGAGGGCGCCCTGGGCGTTGTCACCCAACACTGCGGCCGACTTGAAGCGCTTGAGAAATTCTTCAGGAAGGACTCCGTACGAACCGTCGGTGAGACGGATGTACCGCCTGCCTTCACGGACCGCTTCGACGAATGCCTGGAGCGATGCCGACGTTCCCTCGAATCGCGCGTCGACGCTCAAATCGAACCAGTCGATCCCGGACGCCACCGTGAAGGCGATGGAAGAGGGTCCATTCCGGACGCGATAACGGGTCAGGTTTTCCTGGCCGTAGACTTCGAATCCCGAGGTCAGGAGATCCGGCAGACGCTCCGTGAGCCACAGCAGGGGTTCGACCGACGGCGTGAAGCGGAAGGCCTGCGCCACGTGATCGGTTTCCCGGAGTCCTGAGGCGCGGAGGCTGCTCCGCGCCGCTTCTTCAGAGGGTCCGTCGCGCTTGACGGTTACGATGGCCGGTCCGGCAAAGTGGATCTCGTGCGGTTCGGGGGTGGTCGCTTCGGTCGCTACTTCCACACTTTCACCGTAACCGAATCGCAGACGGACGACGAGTTCTCCTTTTGACTCGGAGAGGTACAGCCGGGGGACAGGAGCTGTATCGATCGTTTTGAACAGACTGCCGGTTGAACGGAGCGCAAAGCGCCGGGTCAATGCGGGGAGCGCCCGCGAGAGAAAAAGGTCGCGGTCCTTCGCCGGAACAACCAACGGCGAGGCCATCTGTTTAAGCCGGATGAGATCTTCGCCGCTGACGTTCCCGACAAGCCGCACCCTCTCGTCCACCAGGATCCAAAGCGGCTTCCCGGAAAGGATCGTCATATCGTCCGAGACCGGAAGTGTCGAATCGGGCCATTCGATTTCGGGAAAAAAACTCAAGTCCCCCCCGGATTCCGAAACGTTGAACGCCATCGTACCCGGCCGGGAATCGATCTGTACCCGTTTTCCCTTGATCGAACCCCGTGTCTCGAGGTAAACCTCTTTGCCTTCAAGCAGGAGCATGACGTCGTGCCAGCGGAAATTCTCCCGGACGAAGAACTCGCCCGGCTGCGTTTCGGCACCGAACTCTTCCCTCGAGAACTCACCGTCGCTCTCTTCATCGACAAACGTTTCGATCGTCGGATCCATTTTGTCGAGGATGAGGCGATCCTCCTTTGAGAGGCGTTCCTGTTCCTGCAAGGAAAGAGACTGGAGGACTGAGACCTGACCATCTGCCCCGTCCTTTCGCAGGCGAATCCGGAGAGGAGAGATCCTGCGTTTCCCTTTGTATACATGCAACGCAAAGGCGAGCTTCCAGGGGGAACGGCGGTCCCTCTCGTCGAGCGGGCGGCCGGGCGACGGTCCGACAAGCCGCGCGACATGCTTCACCCATTTGGGATTTCTTGCGGGGTGATAGGTGGTTCCGCTTCCGGTCTCCTGCGCGGGACCGTCGGGAGTAAGCTCCAAATGTGACGCCTGACGATGCCGCACTTCGTAGAGAACGGCAGCAACATGCTCACAGCGTCCTCCTGGGACGCCGCAACTGCACGCGAGATCGAATTGATGGAGGCTTTTTCGGATGGTCACTTTGTACAGCTTGCCCGCCCGGACTTCCGCGACCAGACCGTTCGGCTCGACATTGATGAGGCGGACAGCGTCGTTGAGGTAGAGCTCTCTCCCGCGTCGAACGGCTTCGGGGGCCGCAGCGCCCTGTATCGAAATATCGGAAATGCGAATGGTCATAGGAACACGAGGTCGCACCGGCGGCCCGAACACTTCACGCTTTTACTTCATAGTCGGCGAAACGGTAACCGTCGTGGTTCTCCTCATGGCGGAGCACATACCGCGCGTCAAGAATGCGCTCGAACGGCGGGAAGAGAACATCGCCCTCAGGCTGCTGATCGACGAACGTAAGATACAGCGCATCGCACCGCTCGATGAACGATCGGAACAGCGCGGCCCCGCCGATCACGAAGACCCACGCTTCATTCTTCGCGGCGAGCAGTGCTTCTTCCGGCGTCCGGAAACATTCCACGCCGGTCGTTGGCGTTGACGTGACGACGAGCATCCTCCTCCCGGGAAGAGGTTTGCCCAGGGACTCGTACGTCTTTCTTCCCATCACCACGGCGTGACCCATCGTGAGTCGCTTGAACCTTTTCATGTCTTCGGGAATCCGCCAGGGAAGAGTCCCGTTCCGGCCGATCACCCGGTTCTTCGCGACAGCGGCGATCAGGGCGAGTTTCATACTGCCACCGGAAACTTGATGGCCGGCCAGGGGTCATAGCCGACCAGCGTGAAATCGTCGAAGGTCAGATCGTCCACCGACTTCCGTGCGATCCTGACGGTCGGCAGGGGTCGGGGTTGACGACCAAGCTGCTCGCGAAGACCGTCGGTATGATTCACATAAATGTGGGCGTCGACGATCGTGTGGCTGAAAAACCCCGGCCGGAGGTTTGCATCCTGCGCGAGGATCATCGTCAGGAGAGAATATGCGGCGAGGTTGAATGGGATACCGAGGGCAATGTCCCCCGAGCGCTGCGTCAAATGACAGTTCAGCAGGTCTCCCTGGACGTTGAAGACAAACGAATAGTGGCAGGGAGGCAATTTGGAGTCCAGCGCATTGCCGGGCTCCCACGCGGTGATCACCATCCGTCGCGAAAAGGGCTCGTTCCTGAGCATCTCGCGGACCCGGTTCACCTGATCGACTTCCGTCACATCATAGCTCTTTGTCTCAGGGTTCCATTGCGCGCTTGGAAACCTGCGCCAATACCTGCCGTACGCAGTGTCCAGGTTCCCGTCTTTGTCCGCCCACGCATCCCAGATCTTGGTGTGCTTTCGCAAATTCCGGATATGGTCTTCGCCGGAGAGATACCAGAGCAATTCGTACAGCATGGAATCGAAATTGACTTTCTTCGTGGTGAGCAGGGGGAAGCCGTCTGCAAGGTTCACCGTGTAGTGTTCCGCAAAACAGGAGATGGTATCGACGCCCGTGCGGTTCTTCTTGTGCACGCCGTTGCGCAGGACGCGGTCGACCAGGTCAAGATACACTTGCATGTGGGTCTCCGGCGAATTCAGAAAGGGGGATCCAATTATGATACACACGTGGCGGGGGAAAGTCAACGTATTCCTCGGATTTGGAGTGGTTTGATGATAATTCACGCTCACAGGCCTTTCGAAAGGATCTTTCTTGCCATCCCATTCCGTTGTATTAATGTGGCTTCCGTGCAGGAAGTGTCAGGGAAATGAACCGAAAACATAATCCCGGGAGGATACGATGCTGAATCGTTACCGCTATCTCATCGTCGGTGGGGGAATGACCGGCGACAGTGCCGTTGCCGGAATTCGAGAGGTCGACCGATCGTCTAGCATCGGGATGATCGCCGGGGAGTCCAGTCCGCCGTACAAACGTCCCCCGCTTTCAAAGGGACTATGGAAAGGGGAGCAGGCCGAGAGTGTCTGGCTGGAGAATGCAAAGAAGAATGCCGAGACGCATCTCTCGCGCATGGCCGTCAAAATAGCGGAACGCGAAAAGACGGTCACTGACGATCACGGTGACGTTTACGCATACGAGAAACTTCTTCTCGCGACAGGCGGCCAGGTCCGACGCCTCCCGTTCGATGCCGGCATTGTCTATTTCCGGACGTACGAGGACTACAGGAATCTCCGATCGATGACCGAGCGTGTCGAGAGGTTTGTCGTTATCGGCGGCGGGTTCATCGGCGCAGAGGTGGCGGCCGCCCTGGCGATGAACAAGAAGCAGGTGACCATGGTCTTCCCCGAAAAAGGAATCGGCGGGAGGATCTATCCGGCGCGATTGTCGGCATTCATCACGGAGTATTACGTTTCGAAGGGCGTCTCGGTCATGGCCGGTGAGAATGTGACAAACGTTTCGAAGATGAACGGCACTGTCCGAGTCGCGACATCGAGCGGCAAAGAGGTGCTTGCTGACGCCGTCGTCGCGGGCATCGGCATTCAGCCGAATGTGCAGCTCGCCGCGGCCGCAGGTCTTGACGTCTCCAACGGAATCACCGTCAATGAATACCTGCAGACATCGCATCCCGACATCTACGCTGCCGGCGACGTGGCGAATTTCTTCAGCCCAACATTGGGAAATCGAATTCGTGTCGAGCATGAAGACAACGCCAACAGCATGGGGCGGGCCGCCGGAAGAAACATGGCCGGTGCGGACGAACCGTATCGGCATTTGCCGTTCTTTTATTCCGATCTGTTCGATCTGGGATACGAAGCAGTCGGTGAGCTGGACAGCACCCTGGAGATTCTTGAAGATTGGAAAGAGGAATTCCGCGAAGGGGTCGTCTACTATCTTCGGAAGGGCATTGTGCGCGGTGCTCTGCTCTGGAATACCTGGGGCCAGGTGGACAATGCGAGGGCGCTGATTGCCGCAAAGACCGCATTTGAGCCGGAGACCGCAAAAGGCAGGCTGCCCGCCTGACCGGGGAATCCATCGAAAGCGCGGACCGGCGTCCGACGACCTTGCGTTCAATTCCGAGGACTTCAATAATAGAAAAGCGATATGAATCCTAAGAACAGTGCACCCGTTCCATCGATCTCTCTGCTCGGAGATTTCACGACCGACAAGAGGGTTCTTCTGCTTTCGCTGATGGCTCTCATGATCGGAGCCATGTGTTCCGTCGTTGCATGGGGTCTGATCGCCCTCATTGCATGGATCTCAAACGTCGCGTTCTTCCAGGACCTCTCGACAACATATCAATCACCAGCGGCGACGACCCTCGGATGGGCGCTCGTTCTCGTTCCCGTCATCGGCGGTGTTATCATCGGGTTGATGGCGCGATACGGATCGGACAGAATCCGCGGGCATGGGATCCCCGAGGCACTCGAGTCGATCCTCATCGGCCGGAGCAAGATGAGCCTCCGGGTCGCCATCCTGAAACCGATCTCTTCCGCCGTGTCCATCGGGACCGGAGGACCCTTTGGCGCCGAAGGTCCGATCATCATGACCGGGGGGGCTTTCGGTTCCCTCTTTGCCCAGCTCTTTCATTTGTCCCCCGCGGAAAGGAAGACGCTCCTCGTTGCAGGAGCGGCGGGTGGAATGGCGGCGGTATTTAATGCGCCGGTGGCGGCCGTCCTGCTCGCGGTCGAGCTCCTGTTGTTCGAGTGGAAACCCCGGTCTTTCATCCCGGTCGCCGTCGCTGCTGCGACTGCCTCCGTCCTCCGCGGACCGCTGCTTGGGCATGGGCCGATCTTTCCGACGATTCCTCACGCGGCAGCGTCATGGCAGATGCTTGTTCTTGGGGTCGGGGTGGGCATCATGGCCGGGCTCCTCTCCAGCGTACTGACGCTGGCGGTGTACTTTTGCGAAGACACGTTTCAGCGGCTTCCCATCCACTGGATGTGGTGGCCAGCGATCGGCGGCGTGGCGGTCGGCGTCGGAGCGCTCGTTGATCCGCGTGTCCTGGGCATCGGATACGATTCGATTCACTCGCTGCTCCTGGGAACGCTGAACGGGAATTCATCGGCAATCCTCCTCCTCATGAAAGCGGCTGTCTGGGCGATTGCGCTCGGCTCGGGGACGTCGGGGGGAGTCCTGGCGCCGTTGCTCATCATCGGCGGATCGCTCGGTGCGTATGTCGGGGGCTGGATTTCCCCGGACGGCACCGGGATCTGGGCGCTCGCCGGCATGGCGGCGGTCATGGGCGGGACGATGCGATCGCCGTTGACGGCAATGGTATTCTCCCTTGAACTCACGCACGATGTGAACGCCCTTCCTCTCCTCCTCATCGCAACGATCGCAGCGCACACGGTGACGGTTCTTCTCATGCGGCGTTCAATCCTGACGGAGAAGGTTGCGCGACGGGGCTATCACGTTGCCCGCGAGTACAGCATCGATCCCCTGGTTCGCGTGCGCGTTGAGGAGGTCATGGACCCCGGCTCGTTCGCGATCCCGGCATCAATGAAAACGGGAGACCTTGCCAGGCAGATCGCAGACAATGCGCTGCCGTACATCAGGCATCTTGGCCTGCCGATCGTCGACGACGAGGGGAAACTCGTCGGCGTGATCACACGGGGCGATTTGCTGAACGCGCTGAAGACAGATCCTACGGGTCAGAAATCGGTGATCGACGCGGGGACACGCGAGCCGCTGATTGCCTATCCGGACGAACCGCTGAGCGACGCCGTTGAACGGATGGCGCATCACAACATCGGCCGGCTTCCGGTCGTCGATCGGGACCGGGGAGAACGAGTCGTAGGATATCTCGGAAGATCTGCCATCCTGGCGGCCCGGCAGCGTCTTCTCGAGGAGGAATGGGGGAGAGAACCCGGATGGCTTCAAAGCGGCCGGGTGAACTCACCTTGATTTCAGATCGCGTTTCTTGTACCTTTTTTTTTACGCATGGCGCATTGTGACCACGATGCGCAATACCGGTGCAATTCTGGCGAAACGGACGGCGCGCGCGGTGCAGCGACGTGCCCGGACGGCCAGACCAGGTATTTGCCAGGGTACATGAAATGAGCGTTCTGGAGAATCTCGTTGAATTGGGGAGCATCGTCGGCCTCGTTCTTGCCAATGGGTTCTTCGTCGCCGCCGAGTTTGCCATTGTGAAGGTCCGGTCAACCCAGATCGAACCGCTGATGCACGACGGCGTTCACCGCGCCAAGCTCGCGCACCATGTCATCACGCACCTCGACACGTATCTCTCCGCAACGCAGCTCGGCATCACCTTTGCCAGCCTCGGTTTGGGATGGCTGGGCGAACCGTACCTTGCCAGAGGGATCGGATCCATTCTTCAGTGGCTCGGAATAGCGGCAAGTCCCTGGGTATCCACCGTCAGTGCCATCGGCGGTTTTGCCGCCATCACATTCTTTCTGATCGTCTTCGGCGAACTTGGCCCGCGCTTTCTGGCAATCCAGTACGCCGATCGATTCACGCTCCTTTTTGCACGACCCCTCCATGTATTCTACCTCGTCTTTCGCCCGTTCATACGACTTTTGAACGGCAGCGCTTCCGCGATCCTGCGCTGGGTCGGCATCAGTCCGGTCCACGAATCCGAGGTTGCACACTCGGAAGAAGAACTGCGCCTGCTGGTGAGCAGGGGCATGAAGACGTCTCCGATCGGGCGGTCGATCTCCCTGAATGCCTTCGACCTGCGCTCCCGATCCATCCGCGAGATCATGGTACCGAGAACGAAGGTGGTGTTCCTTTCGACGACAACTCCGCTGGAGAACAACATCGTCATCGCGCTCGAAAACCAGTTCACGCGATATCCCCTCTGCGACAAGGATCTCGACCACGTGCTGGGGATGGTGCATCTCCAGGAGCTCTTCCGTCTGAAGGGGGAGCAGGGAAGCGGCGAGCGACTGGTCGAGATCAAGCGCGATATGCTGTTCGTTCCCGAAACGATGAACCTCGAACGGTTGTTGAATGTGTTCCTGACAAAACGCAAGCTCATGGCGATCGTCGTCGATGAATATGGCGGGACGGCCGGGCTGATCACGCTCGAGAATGTTCTTGAAGAGCTTGTCGGAGATATCCGGGATGAATTCGATACGGATCAACCGGCGGTGAAAAAAGTGGGCGAGGAGGAATACGTGATCGACGGATCGATGTCGCTGCATGATTTTTCGCGGAGGTTCAAGATCGACCGCGTTTCAGGGGAGGTTGTCACGGTGAGCGGTTACGTGATCCAGCTCCTCGGAAAAGTGCCGGAGAAGGGGGCGGCCTTCGAGTTCGGGGGCTGGGTGGGTGTCGTCGAATCGATGGACGGCAACCGTGTGAGGACGCTGCGGATGCGCGCGCGGGTTCCAGCCGGCCCCGTGACGGGAGGGACAGGGCAATGAAGAACGTGGGAAGAATTTCTGCGATGGTTGCCGTCTTCGTGGTGGGAACGGCAGGGCAGGCAATGGCACAATATGATGAGCCGCGGGACTATCAACCGACCGAGCTCCGGTCGTTGTCGGCGGGTCTCTCGGCGATCGAATTCCGGCCCAGGAGCGGCGGCGCGGCGTCCGATTCGAGCGGCATTCTCTTCCGGTCGCTGATGCCCGTGCTCGATTTCCGCAACGGGTTGATGGACATCTATTTCGGCTATACACGGTATTCGCAGAGCGATGTCACGCATCCGGCGATTCTGGTTGGAGTGAATGTCGGCACGGAAATCCCCATGCTCGGGCGGCGATCGTCGGCCCTGGTTCTCCCGGTGTTGATCGCGGCGGATTTTACGCGCGCTGACGCATCGGGCGCCACCCGGAACAGCTTCAATGTCGCGAGCGTCGGATTGGGGATCGGATTGAAATACCGCATCGTCAATCAATCCGTCGATGCGTGGCTCTCGGCAGTCGCCGTCGCGCATTACTCCACGGAAGGGTTCAGCGTCAATACGGGTTTCTCCGCCGCGTTCCTTGCTGAATTGCAGGCATATTTTCCCACGATTCCCATCGGCGACGGACTGACCATCGGCTATCGATTCCGATTTCAGAACTGGTCGATGCAGAATTCCACCATCAACTACCGGATGATCGTTCACGGACCATCCGTCGGAATAGCCTTCTGATTCCGTAAGGCAACAGCGTCATGCGATCCATCAGAACAAAACTGGTCCTGACATTCACGTGCCTGATTTTCCTCAGCCTGGGCTCGAGCTTCTGGTCGATCTATAATTTCTATGCGTTGTCCTCCGCGGTCTCGACCATCCTCAACGAAAACTACCAGAGCGTCCTGGCCGCCGAGAACATGATGAAGTCACTTGAGCGGCAGGACAACGCTCTTCTCATCGCGAGCGAAGGAGAATCGCCGTCCTCGGGAGGAAATGTCCTGGAGAATCGCGACCTCTTCAAGGATTACAATGCGAACCGTGACGCGTTCTATTACTGGTACAACCAGGCGGGAAGAATCACGTCCTTCCCGCGCCAGGCCCCGCTCCGCGATTCCATCCAGAATGTCTATCAGCGGTACACGTCCCAGGCCGACCTGATGAACGGTCGCATCGCGCAGGGGGCGTTCGGGGATGCCAAACTGTATTACTACGACATGGTCCGGCCGCTTTCCAATCAGCTCCGGGAACTCTGCCTCCGGTTGTTCGAGCTGAATCAGGCGAGCATGTTCGATGCGCTCCCGCGTGCCCATGCCATCGCCAATCAGACCGCCTACGGGACGATGCTGATGTCGTTTATCGCGCTTGCCCTCAGCATCATCGCGATGCTGTGGCTGACGCGGGTCTTCATCACGCCTGCGGAACAGCTGACGGACCGCGTCAAACAAATCGGGGCGGGAAAACTCGACCTGAAGATCGACGTCCGGTCCGACGACGAAATCGGGCAGCTGAGCAAAGAATTCAACAAGATGACCGAGCGGCTGATGCGGTTCGACCAGATGAACATCGAACAGATCCTTTCCGAAAAGCGGAAGTCGGAAGCGATTGTCGACAGGATCTCCGATGGACTCATCATGACCGATGCCACGATGTCCATCCTGCACGCGAATGCGGTGATGACCGATCTCTGTTGTGACGGTTCGCAGGAGGTGATCGGTCGGCCGATGGAGGAGGTGGTGTACGACGATCGGGTCAAGCGGATGCTCCGGAATTGTCACGAAGGGAAGGACCCGGAACCCGGCCCGCGTTCGCAGTATTTCGAATTCGAGCGGAACGGCGCGCGGTCGTACTACCGGCCGCGGCTGACAAAAATCACCGACAGCGAGGGGACGTTGTCCGGCGTGTTGATGGTATTGCAGGACGTGACCCAGTTCCGGGAACTGGACCACATGAAATCGGACTTCATCGCGACTCTCTCGCACGAATTCCGCACTCCCCTGACCTCCATCAACATGAGTGTCGACATTCTGAACCAGGAAATCCTCGGGCCGCTCAATGAACGGCAGAGAGAGCTGATCAATTCGACCAAAGAAGACTGCTACCGCCTGACAAAACTCGCCCGTGAATTGCTGCAGCTTTCGAAGCTCGAGTCCGGGAAGGTCGAATTGAAGAACGAGGAGCTCGATGTCGCGGGGGTGATCGCGTTTTCGCTCCATCCCCTGCAGCTCCCCTTTGCGGAAAAAGGGATCCGGCTGGAGGTTGTCGCCGATCCTGAACTCCCCCGCATCGTCGCCGACGAACAGCAGATTTCCTGGGTGATCAGCAATCTCGCCACGAACGCGCTCAAGCACACCGACGCCGGGGGTGTGGTGACCGTGCGGGCGCGCGTGGAAGGCGATGCCCTCTGCATCGATGTCGAAGACTCCGGGCACGGCATTGCGCCCGAGAATATCGACAAGATTTTCGATAAGTTTGTCCAGGTGAAACACACATCGGACCAGACGCCCGGGAGCGTCGGCCTCGGGCTTGCGATCGCCAAGGAAATCGTCGAGCTGTACGGGGGGAAGATCTGGGTCGCCAGCACGATCGGAAAAGGCAGCACCTTTTCCTTCACCCTGCCGCTGTATCACGTCGGGTTTCCCGCAGTCTAATTCCGGAGACGTCCCCCTGTCATGACCGCACGCGCTTCCGTTCTTCTTGTCGATGATGAGCAAAACATCGTCCGGACCATGACGATCTGCCTCCACGCATCCGGGTTCGACATTGCATCGTTTACCGATCCCGTTCTCGCGCTTGCTGCGATGCGCGAACGGACCTTCGATCTCGGGTTCTTCGATCTGAAGATGGAGCCGATCGACGGTCTGCAGCTTCTCCGCGAAGCACGTCAGATCGCGCCGGAGATGACGGTAACACTCATGACCGCGCACGGCAGCATTGACTCCGCTGTCGACGCAATCAAGAACGGTGCCTACGATTATCTGCAGAAGCCGTTCGAATACACGCAGCTGCAGGTTTTCGCCGAGAAAGTGCTCGAGCACCATAGTCTCAAGACGGAGGTGCGGGCGTTGAAGGAGGAGCTCGCCCGGTTCTCCGGCACGGGGGCGATCGTGACGCGGAGCGAGAAGATGAAAAAGGTGATGGACCTCGCCCAACAGGTTGCCGGAAGCAATATCTCCGTGCTGATCGAAGGCGAGAGCGGCACCGGCAAAGAGCTGATCTCGCACTTCATTCACCGTCAGAGCACGCGTGCGGATAAACCATTTATCACGGTCAATTGTACGGCGCTCGCCGAAACCCTTCTCGAATCGGAATTGTTCGGCCACGTCAAGGGCGCCTTCACGGGAGCGGTGAAGGACAGGCAGGGGAGATTCGAGGCGGCCGATGGCGGGTCGGTGTTTCTCGATGAGATCGGCGAACTGATGCCGCCGCTGCAGGCAAAGCTCCTGCGGTTCCTGCAGAGCAAGGAATTCGAGCGCGTCGGCGAAACCGCCACGCGCAAGGTCGATGTGCGCGTGATCGCCGCGACAAACAGAAACATCGAAGAGGAAGTGAAGTCGGGACGCTTCCGGGAGGACCTGTATTACCGGTTGAATGCCGTGAAGTTAAAGCTCCCGCCGTTGCGGGATCGGCCGGAGGATATTCCGCTGCTTGCACAACATTTCCTCACGAAGGCGGGGAGCACCGCGGAAATTGATGAGGAGACGATGAAAGCGCTCGGCGGGTATTTATGGAAGGGGAACGTCCGGGAGCTGGAGAACGTCATCGAGCGCGCGATGATTCTCTCCCGCGGCGGGACGGTCCATCTTCATCATCTCCCGGAGGAGTTTCAGGCGTTTGTGAATTCGTCGAGCCGCATCCCATCGCTGGAGGAAGTGGAGCACCAGCACATCGTAAAGGTTCTGCGCGTGTCGCGCGACCTGGAGGAGGCGGCATCGATTCTCGGCATCGACCCGGCAACACTCTGGCGAAAGAGAAAGAGATACGGACTTTAACCGTGCTGAGCGTCCCGCCGTCGCTCGTCGTTCCTTACGGTTTCCCGTATGATGGATGATTGCACGCCGTCGGGCGGCGTGCATTTTGCACGATCGCAAAGCTGCGGAATGTAGGCTCAAGCCGCTCTTTGCTCGAAGTTGTTTCTTCTCGGATTGCAGAATGCAATCCTGAGGTCGTACGGACTTTCCTCGTCGTTAAAAGTCGCCCCACCCCCTCTCATTTCAGACATTTTTTGTGCGGTCGACAGCCGTTCTTGGCATCGACCTTGCCGAAGACTCAGTACAATCCAGTACCACGTCTCCAGAGATCAGATTCCCGGAGGGCCCATGGCAGTAAAATCAACTAGCGTCCAAAGCGGCAAGATCGGCGTCATCGAGGTAAAGGGTTCACTGGTTGGCGGGGAAGAGACCGATGAACTTCGCAATGCCGTCGCGGATTTTGTGGAGCAGGGGACGAAGAAGCTCGTCATCGACTTGGGGAAGGTCACGTACCTGAACTCCACGGCGATCGGCGTGCTGGTCTCAGCGCACACGACATTTTCCCGGAACAAGGGGAGCGTGAAGCTGTGCGGCATCAACAAAAACATCAACAACATTTTTGTCATCACCAAGCTAACGCTGGTCTTCGACGTGGCGGAAACGCGCGAGGAAGCGATCAAGGCGTTGGAAGCAGTAGCGTAGTCCCGAAGCCGTCGCGGGATTGTTCACCCATTCATCATAATCTTCAAGAGGAGTCCTTCAATGAAGCAGTCCATCTTTCTCTCGATCGCGATTCTTGCCACCGCGATTGTTGCGTTCTCGCTCTACTTTCTCGTGTTGGGCGATCCGGGCAACTTTCTGAATGGGGACGCGCGAACCAAGCCTGCGAACCTGCTCGGAACCGTCTACACCGGCGGCTGGGTTGTGCCCGTGCTGATCACGCTGACCCTGCTGGATCTGACGCTGGTATTCGAGCGCGTCTTCTCGCTCCGCAAGGCGAACGGCAAGCAGACGATCACATCGTTCCTGAAGAGCGTTCAGGGGCATTTGAATGCCGGTCGCATCGAAGACGCCATCAAGGCGTGCGATGCGCAACGGGGATCCGCGGCAAACATCATTCGTACCGGCCTCGAGCGCTACAAGTCTGTGGCGACCGAGGCGAAGCTTGACGCCGAGAAGAAGATGGGCGAGACTCAACGCGCCATCGAGGAAGCGACGTCCCTCGAGACCCCGCTGCTCGAACGCAACCTGATTGCCCTGTCGACCATCGCGTCGATCGCGACGATGTTCGGTCTGCTCGGGACGGTTATCGGTATGATCCGGTCGTTCACCGCGCTTGCCCGCGCCGGGGCCCCGGATTCGATCCAGTTGTCGATCGGTATCTCCGAAGCGCTGATCAACACCGCGCTGGGACTCATTGCGGCGATCGTCGGCATCGTGGCCTACAATTTCTTCGTCACCAAGGTGGACAATTTCACCTACATGATCGACGAAGCCAGCTACAACGTGGTGCAGATTCTCAACACACGCACAAACAACTAACTGTCAGGCGAGCACGCAATGCCGAAATTCAAGCCACATCGCGCAGGCGTCCGCATCGATATGACGCCCCTGGTGGACGTGGCATTCCTGCTGCTGACGTTCTTCATGTTGACGACGCAGTTCAAACCCGATGAGTATGTCGAGGTGACACTCCCGGCATCCCATGCGGAATACAAACTGCCGGAGTCCAACGTGATGACGATCTGTATCGCGGAAAAAGTAGCCACGGATCCTGCCGGAAACGTTTTATTCGGGGCCGACTCCACCCACATCTGGATGGGGTTGGATTCCCAGACCCTTCGGCAGCGGATTTTCTCGGGATACCAGGCGATGTACGGTCCGCTGTATTATATCAAGCCGACCCTGTATCCGGTAAAGAAGAGCGAGCTGGCGAGTTACATCCTCCAGGCCCGCATGGCGAACCCGAAAATGATCACGGTGATCAAGGGTGACAAGGGCGCCGACTACGGTTATGCCGAAGACGTGATGGATATTCTTCAGAAAACCCAGGTGACACGGTTCAGTCTGGTTACAGAACTGGCTGCGCCGAATTCACCACAATAAAGGAGAGTCGTTATGGCAGGCGGAGATGTAGCTGCCCCACGCGAAGGAAAAGGCAAGGGGAAGAAACGCCATAAAGGTCGCCGGCTCGGGACACGTATTGACATGACGCCTCTCGTCGATGTTGCGTTTCTCTTGCTGACGTTCTTTATGTTTACCACATCCATGTCGCGTCCGCAGACGATGGAGATCAATTTGCCGCCCGATGCGACCCAGAAGGTCGAGGTGGCGGAATCCAATCTCCTGACGCTGCGGCTCAACGAGAAAGGCGATATTTTTTGGTCGATCGGCATTGAATCACCGAAACGGATCGATCACAAGGACGTGCGCGCCTTCCTCAGAGAGAAAGCTTCAAGTAATCCCAAGCTCATCGTGCTGGTCAAAGTGGACCGGCTCGGCAAGTACGAAATGATGGTCAACATCATTGATGAGCTTCAAGGCGACGGTGTCACGCGCTTCTCCCTTGCCCCGATGCTTGATGCGGACAAGGCGATGATAGCGAAGGTAACGTAACGGAAGGAGTGAATCCCATGACGGATGTAGCCACAGCATCGGCGCGCAAAAGCGCTCCGCAGTACGGCGCAGCCGAGCTGAAAGCATTTTACCAGAGGTACTGGAGCATCGGGTTCGGCCTGGCCGTTGCGATCCACTTTCTGTTGATTGGGTCGTACTATGTCGCCGCACTGCTGCGCGAGGAGGAACCCCCGACGGTGCAGGTCCGGATCATGAAGCTGAGCGAACTGGGCCCGCCCCCGTCGATTGCCAACGCCAATACGCCGCCGCCCATCCAGGTGTCGGCGCCGCAGGCGAAACCGACGATCGGCGCCCCGGTGCCGGTTCCCGACGCAGAGGTGTTACCCGAACAAACCATCGCCACGCAGCAGGAAATGAGCAACCAGGTGGCGCCGGTGGCGGAAGGCACGGGCAACGAGCCGGTCCAGGTCCAGCAGGACATCAAGATTGAAGATGATGCCCCTCCTGCGGACTTTGTCCCGGTGGAAAAGGAGCCCGTTGTCGTAAAGAAGGTTGAACCCAAGTACCCTGAGCTCGCGATGCGTGCGGGTCTCGAGGGAAAGGTCTGGGTGAAGATCTGGGTCGATAAGGAAGGCAAGCCGAAACAGGTCGTCATCCTGAAAAGCGACGCCGAGATCTTCAACGAGCCGGCCGTCGAAGCGGCAAAACAGTTCCTGTTTACGCCGGCCTATATGAACAACGGTCCCGTCTCCGTCTGGGTGTCGGTGCCGTTCAAGTTCAAGCTGGCGGACCGCAGATAATGCGGGTATTGTCCCGGTGATAGGACCGGGGATGCGGGGACCGTGCGTGCCACGGTCCCCGGCTCCCGGTCTTCCAGGGAAACGACCATGGATCGTCCCGTAGTCCATCACGATGGCGCAGAGCGGTTCAATCAGGTGGTCCGCATCGTCATCCTGATCGTCTCTTCGGCGGTCATGCTTGCCGGACTCTCGGTCGCGGTGGGACTCGTTCATCTGAAAAGCATCCCCGACCAGCTTCGCTGGGTCTTCGGTACGGTGGTGTTCCTGTACGGGTTGTACCGGTTCGTGATCGCCTACGTCAGGGTGACGGCAAGGAGATAAGAGAATGCGCATACTGTTGCCTCTAGGTTTTCTCTTCGGCCTGGTGCTGGCCGGATGCACGCATGAGCCGGGTTCCGCGACTCTGACCCGTGGATCGTTGAAGGTGGAAGTGGACGAGTCGGTGTACAAGGCCCTGGAGAACGAGTCGTCGGAGTTTCAGAGCCAGTATCCCGATTCGAAGCTGACCCTCAAGAAAGTGGAGGCGCGCGAGGCGGTTTCGGATTTCGGGCTCGACAGCGTCGGCGTCATTACGATCGGGAGGGAGCTCACAAAAGAGGAGCGCGACGCGTTTACAGGGGCGAAGATCCCGCTTGATGAATACAAAGTCGCCCTGACCGCGGTCGCCGTCGTGGTCCACCCGTCGAATCCGATGAAACAGGTCCGGCTGACGCAGCTCGATTCCATCTTCACCGGCAAGGTCACCCGCTGGCCGGGAGGGAATCTGATCGAGGCGTATGTCGGGAATCCGAATTCCAGTGTGAATACGACGTTCCGGAATACGGTCCTGGGAGGCAGGGACTTCGGGCGGACCGTGGAATATGTGGACTCAAGCGCGAAGAGAATCGATCGCGTGGCGAAGACGCCGGGTGCGATTGCCCTGGTCGGCGTGACCTGGTTACATGGAATGGAAGGGGCGGTGAACGTGCTCGCCGTCGGAGGTCCTGCATACCGGCCCGACACGGCGTCTGCTCCGGGCCAGTATTACGCACCCTGGCAGGCGTACATGTTTCTCGGATATTACCCGATCAATTCGCCCGTGTATATGTACTCGCGTGTCGTCGATCCGGACATATCGCTGGGGTTTATCTCGTTCGTCTGCAGCGGCCCCGGCCAGAAGATCATCCAGAACAACGGGCTTGTCCCGGTCACCATGCCGGTGCGGCTCGTTTCGCTCACATCTCAACAAGTGAAATAACCCGATGAAAAGAACGCTACGTTGGTTCCTGGTACTCGCTCTGGCGGCAACCACCGCAACGGCACAAGACTATCTCTCAAAGGGAAAAGTCGCACTCAGCACGCGTGACACCGCAAGTGCGATCCAGAATTTTACCAGTGCGGTCAAGGCAGGCCAGAAACTGGGCGATGCGAACTACTATCTCGGAGCGATCGCATTCGCGCAGCGGAAGATCGACGACAGCCAGAAGTATCTGGAGGAGTCGACAAAGTACGACGACGAGAATGTCGACGCTCTCGCACTGCTCGCAAGAGTGTACATCATAAAAAAGAATACCGGTCCCGCCCTCGCCACCTATCGCCGGGTGCAGAAGCTTGCACCGAAGAATGTGAAGGTCGCGACGCAGTATGGCATCGCGCTGCTCGCTGCGGATTCCATCGATGCGGCCATCGTCCAGCTGACTCGGGCCAAAGACCTCGACGGGGAGAATGCGGAAGTGTACGCGGCGTTGGGTCAGGCGTACCTGCGGCAAAATGTTCCTCCGCTGGCCCGGATGAATTATGAAAGAGCTATCGGCCTTGCCCCCCGGCAGCTGGTGTATCGCGACTCTCTTGCCGACATTTTCATCCGCATGAAAATGTGGCCGGAAGCGGTTGCGCAGTATGACACCCTGGTCCTTCTCGATTCCACGAATCTCGAGCCGTTGCTCGATATCGGGCGGATTCTCTCTCATGCCGTCGGCCCGCAGAAACGTCTCGCCATCAGGCCGCTGGAACGGTATGTCGCGAAAAACCAGCGGTCTGTCGAAGGACTCACGTTGTTGACAAAGGTCTATTTCCTCGTTGACTTTTTTGATTCGGCAGCGGCCGTGGCTCCGAGGGCGATTGCGCTGGACCCGAAGAACGCCGATCTCTATCGGGAACTTGGAAAATCTCTGACGGAAAAGTTCCAGAAGGACTACAAGGGGGCGGTCGCGGCCTACGACAAGTTGAAAGCGATGAACGCCTTCAAACCGGAAGATCATGCAGGGTACGGCGCCGCCCTGGCGGGAGTTGGGGGCCGTGACGATGAAGCGATCGCCGAGCTCACGCAGGCGGTGAAGATCGATTCGGCCAACTGCGACTCGTATTTCCCTCTCGGCTCGATTACGATGAAACGGCAGGACTACGCGAGCGCCGCCGGCTGGTTTGAAAAAAAGCTCGCCTGTGATTCGAATTCTCTCAGTTCGTATCTCAACGCGTCGGCCTGCTACTGGCAGTTGAAGAACTGGACCAAGGTCCGGGAGCTGCTCGACCGCGCTCTCGCACTGAAACCCGACTTCCTGACGACACGGCTGTGGCTTGCGCGGTATTTCCTGCAGACCGATTCGCTTGATAGGGCGAAAGAGGAATATGACATCGTCATTCAGGAGGGGAGCGCCAATGCTGCCAAGTATACCAAGGAGATCGGCGAAGCATACAGCATGACCGGCTCCTACTGGTTTGTGAAGCAGCGCTATCAGTCTGCAGTGGAGTCGTTCAAGAAGGCGCTGAGCGTTGGCTACGAGAATAGTGCATTGCATCTTTCCTGGGGGCAGGCAATTCTCCAGACGTTGGACCCGAAGGAAACTCCGGAAGAGGGGATGGCGAAGAAACAGGATGCCGTGGCGCATTTCCGGAAGAGCATCGCGATGGATCAAGGCAATGCTGCAGCCCATCTCTGGCTTGCGCAGGGGTTGATCCTGCTGAGAGTTCCAGGGGAGGATCAGAAGAACAGGGCGTTGCAGGAAGAGGCGTGCAGCGAATACAAGAAGACTCTGCGGTTGCAGCCGACCAACGCGGATGCGAAAAAGGGGATGGATCTCTACGGGTGCAAGTGAGATGCTGGAACTGCAGGCAGTAGGAAGTACGACATAGGAAGTAGGAAGGAAACGATTTACTGTGACTGACAAAGCCGCTCGCGATTTTAGAGCGGCTTTGTCAGTTTGTGGACCCTTGCATGAACTCCAAAATCTAAAATCTAAAATTTGGTTAGGTCCTGTCCCCCACCCGTTATCATGCAATCGATCGAACATAGGTGATAGCCGCACTCTTCATTAAACGGATTACCGCTTTCCCTCATCTAACAGAGGCACCAACTTCAAATTCCTGATCCAGGCTCAAGACAGATTCGACAGTGATTTGGCGGCTATTTCTCATACAAACACCCGTTTCCGAACTCCGATGCCATTTATTGCCGTTATTGCAAACATGACAAAAAAAGTCCACTTTCCTCTTGACATAACCCGCGCGGTTACGTATACTAATCGTAGATATCGTACAAAACGAACATTTCAACCGATGTTCTCTCCCCTCCCGGACATCTGAGGATTCCATGAAACAACTGGCTGACTCGAAACAGGCGAAATTCGAAACGGTCATGGTGCCGCATATGGATGTTCTGTACAGCTACGCGCTGTACCTCTCGGGCGACCACGATACTGCGAGCGACCTGCTTCAAGAAACGTATCTCAAGGCGTTCAGGTTCTTTGACAAGTTTGAGGACGGGACAAACGCACGAGCCTGGCTCTACCGGATCATGCGCAATACGTTCATCAATGAGTACCGGAGGGTGAAGCGGCTTCCGGACCTGGTCGAATACGACGAACAAATTTCGGCCTACCAGATGCTGCCGCGCGAGGAGGAGGATACGGCTCTGCGACGCCAGATCAACGGAGAGCTCTTTGATGACGAGATCGCCGGCGCGATCGCATCACTCCCCGAAAAATTCAAGAGCGTTATCGTCCTGCGCGATGTCGATGACCTGCCTTATGAAGAAATCGCTGACGCGCTGGAAATCCCGATCGGCACTGTCCGCTCACGACTGCACCGGGCGCGGGCCATTCTCTTCTCCAAATTGAAGAGTTACGCCGAGTCCCGCGGCTATTCCGTCGCGGAGAACTTCACCGACCAGGACTTCGCCATCGCGCACTCCTGAGAAATAACCACCGTACGATTCCCCTAAAGCCGTGGATGACGCTTGTTCGTCCACGGCTTTCTATTTTTCGCCAGATGAAGAGGAAGTAAGGACAACGAGAACTCTCCCCGTCCCCCCCCTTCTCCCCGCGCTCCATCTCCCCAGCCTTGACCCTCACCCCGCTTTTCCGCATCCTATATTCCAGGAGGAATCTCTCCGAGACGAACGATATTCCTCCATTTTGAATCATGAAGGCGGAAACGTATGACGCACGTAGATTTGCATATCGCCGGCATGTCGTGCCACCACTGTGTTATGGCTGTCCGGAAAGAGCTCGAAAAACTTCCCGGCGTCAAAGTGAACGACGTTCAAATCGGCTCAGCATCGGTGGATATCGATGAGACAACAACCCGCAACGAGAAACTTGCAGAAGCGGTCAAAGAAGCCGGTTACGAAGTCCTCCCCGGATAAAGGCTCCGGTCAGCGGGCGGCGGAGATTCTGGATCTCCTCAAGAGGAGCGCAAACCCGGCGAATGTCAGAGGGATGGCGCGGTTCGGAATAAATCCGCATCGTACGCTCGGCATTCCGATTCCGTTCCTTCGACAGGTTGCTCGTCCCTTTGCACGCGATCATGCTCTCGCGATGCGTCTCTGGAAATCGGGGATCCATGAAGCAAGGATTCTCGCCGGCATGGTTGACGATCCGCTGCGACTCACGGCGCGACAAATGGACCGGTGGGTGTCACAATTCGATTCCTGGGATGTGTGCGACCAGTGTTGCGCGAACCTTTTCGAAGACTCACCGCTTGCATGGTCGAAGGCCATCGAATGGAGTGGAAGAGAAGAGCCGTTCGTCAAGCGGGCAGGATTTTCCCTGATGGCCCGGCTCGCAGTCGCAAGGAAGGACGCAGGCGACGAAGCATTTCGCCGCTTTTTCGAGAGGATAGAAGAGGAAGCCGCCGACAATCGCCCCATGGTCCGCAAGGCGGTCAATTGGGCGCTGCGCCAGGTCGGCAAAAGGAACCGGACGTTGCACCGCCGCGCCCTCACGCTCGCCGAACGATTGTATGCCCGGAGTGAACGATCGGCGCGATGGATTGGAGGAGATGCTGTGAGGGAGTTGCGCAGCCAGAAAGCGATGGGGATCATCAAACGGAATGAACATCGAACAGCAACACGAAAGAAGTGATCGACCGCCCGTCTCACCGATCACGGTCCTTACCCTTCCCGTGGAGGGTATGACCTGCGCGAGCTGCGTGGCGAGAGTCGAGAAGACTCTAAAGAAGATGGAGGGCGTCGAAAACGCCTCGGTTAACCTTGCAACGGAAAAGGCGACGGTGCGGTTTGATCCGGCCCGGGTTTCCGTGGATGCCTTGCGCGACGCGGTCGCAGACGCGGGCTACACATTGCGATTGCCCGTCGCGCCAACCGGCTCCGCTCCGGGGAAAAGTGAACGTGAGGATTCGCCTCGCGATACCCTTCTCCGCGACCTTCTGATCAGCATCACCCTTACGATTCCCGTGATGGTCCTCGGTATGCTCTCGATGACGGACTGGTATTCGGAGCATATCCCGCTTTCTCACAGCGACACGACCATCATTGAGTTTCTCCTCACGACGCCGATTCTCTTCGGTCCCGGGCGCCGGTTCTTCAGAGGATTCATCGCAGCCCTGAAGCATGGAACGGCTGACATGAATACGCTTGTGGCAGTCGGCACGGGCGCGGCGTACCTCTACAGCAGCGTGGTGAGTCTGTTTCCTGATTGGCTCGGGCTCCGGCATTCGGGCGACGTCTATTTCGACACCGCGGCGACGATTACCACGCTGATCCTGTTCGGGAAATTCCTCGAAGCCAACGCGAAGCGCAAAGCTTCTTCCGCGATCCGACAACTCGCATCTCTTCAACCACGCACGGCGCATGTCCTGCGGAACGACTCCCCGCACGATGTCCCGGTGGAGCAGATCATTCCGGGCGATACGCTGCTGATTCGTCCGGGGGAAGCATTTCCGGTCGACGGCGACGTAATTGCCGGCAGCACAGCCGTGAACGAAGCCCTTCTGACCGGGGAAAGCATGCCGGTGGAAAAGAAACCCGGCGATTCCGTCATCGGCGGGACCGTGAATACCACCGGGAGCATCACCATGCGGGCGAACGCTGTGGGAGCGGATACCGTGCTTGCCCACATCGTTCAACTGGTGGAGGATGCCCAGGCGTCAAAAGCACCGGTTCAGGCGCTTGCCGACAAAGTCGCCGCCGTGTTTGTGCCGGCGGTCGTGACGATCGCCGTCGGTACCTTCGTCGGATGGTTCTTCTTCGCGAACGCCGGGTTCACGGCGTCCATGATGAACTTCATCGCTGTCCTGATCATTGCCTGTCCCTGCGCGCTCGGGCTTGCGACGCCGACAGCGATCATGGTCGGAACGGGGACTGCGGCGCGCCACGGCATCTTCATCAGGAACATCCAAAGCCTGGAGCGCGCACGCGAGATTACCGTGGTGTTGTTTGACAAGACCGGAACGCTCACGGAAGGGAGCCCGCGGGTAACGGAGATCGCTCCCGTCGAACCCTTCGACCGCGCGTCGTTGTTGACGGCAGCCGCGTCGCTTGAACTGGCGTCGGAACACCCGTTGGCGAAGGCGATCGTGCAGGAGGCCCGTTTCACCGGCGTCGCATTGTCGAACCCGGCGGATGTCCTGGCAACTCCCGGAGGGGGGATCACCGGGTATGTCGATGGACGCACCGTGATCGCCGGAACGCCGGCCTTCCTTGCTGCAAATGGCCTTTCGGATGCATCGAACACGTCCCGGTGGGATGGAATGCTCGCCCACGGGGATACCGTCCTTCTTGTCGCGATCGACGGGCGGCTCGGTGGTGCGATCGCGATCGCCGACCGCCTCAAAGACGGCGCAGCCCGTGCTGTCGCTCGCCTCAAGGATGCAGGAGTTTCCGTCGCCATGATCAGCGGTGACAACAGACAAACGGCATCCGTCGTTGCGCGCGCTGCGGGAATCGAAGAGGTGTTTGCGGAAGTGCCGCCCGGCGGAAAAGCCGCGAAAGTCAAATCGCTCCAGAATGACGGCGCGATCGTGGCAATGGTCGGCGACGGCATCAACGACGCCCCGGCGCTCGCACAGGCTGACGTCGGGATCGCGATGGGGAAGGGAACAGCGATCGCTGCCGAGGCGGCGGACATCACGCTGATGCGCGATGATCTCGCGGGGGTCCATGAAGCCTTCAGCCTCTCGCGCAAAACGCTTCGCATCATTCGTCAGAACCTCTTCTGGGCGTTCATCTACAACATGGTCGGCATTCCACTGGCCGCGCTCGGCCTCCTCAATCCGATGATCGGGGCGATCGCGATGGCGTTCAGCTCGGTGAGTGTCGTGAGCAACTCCCTCCGCCTGAGAAAATTCCCGAAGATGTAGACCGCATGCCACACCGATGTGCCCGCGTGCTTTCTTCGTTGTGGCGGAACAGCCACACCCCATCCTTCCCATCCCCCAAATCCCTTCAGAATCGGCCTTCGGCAATCCGCTTCCTGCTGGCACGAGCCTTGGATATGTGGTGGCATCGAGAAAACCACCGCGAGAGGAGTGTCATGGAAGTCACCCAAGGATTCAACCGCGAAGCGCTGCCGCATCTCCAGTCGCTGCGGGAATATGCGATGTCCTTATGCAAGGACCATCAGCGTGCGGACGATCTTGTTCAAGACACAATGCTCAAAGCATTCCGGCATTTCGATTCATACCAGCAGGGAACAAACTGTCGGGCCTGGCTCTATCAAATCTGCAAGCATTGTTTCATCAATGACTGCCGGCGAAAGAAACTTCAACCCATCGCCGTGGATTTTGAGGACGACGCAGCACGTCCCGAGTGGAGTTCCGACGAGCTTCGCCATATTCGCGTCGTGACCTCGGCCCTCGAAGAGGATGCCCCGGACCGGGCCGTCCTCGGCGACGAAGTGACCACCGCTCTCGAGGAGCTCCAGCCCGATTATCAGACGGCGCTCTTGCTCAGCGCGATCGAAGGATATTCCTACGACGAAATCGCGGAGTTCACCAATGCGCCTCTCGGGACAGTCCGATCACGGATCCATCGGGCCAGGAAGCAACTTTCAAACCATCTCGCCCACTACGCTCGCAATGAAGGATATATCCGTTCCGCAGCATAATCAGCGCGACCGGGAGGAACCATCGGGTCCCCGCTGGCGTTCTGATATCCCGCCGGCGAAATTGTCGGGAGTGGGTTCTTGCGTGAAGCCTCCGGTGTCGGTATATTGCGCTGCTCAATCCAACGAGGCCTACCATGCGCATGACGTACCCCATCGTTGCTGCCGCAAGCATGCTGTTTGCTTTTCAGGCGCACAGTCTTCCGCGATTTGCTGTTCTCACGGGGGCCAAGTGCCAATCGTGCCACATCAATCCCTCGGGTGGTGAGATGCGACAGGCATTCGGCGTCCAATATGGAAGGGAACAGCTTCCCGTGCCGGAATGGTCCAAAGACTATTCGATCGACGATTTCTCCAACCTTCTCGGGAACGTTCTCGGCGTCGGGGCCGATTTCCGAACATTGTACTTTTCCCAGAAGGCCAGCAGCGCGAGCACGGATGCATTCTTCCAAATGCAGGGGGATCTCTATTTGAACTTCCGCGTCGCGCGAAAAGTGAATCTCTTTTTCAATAAGGGATTGTACAGCGGGTTTGAAGTGTTCGCCCTGCTCGGGGTGCTTCCCGCGAACGGCTCGGTGAAGGTCGGGAAGTTCGTCCCCGCCTACGGGACGAAACTGGACGATCACACCGCGTTCATTCGAACGTACACGGGCTTCAGCCCCGAGCTCGCGCGCCCGGAACTGACGGGGGTCGAGTTGAATATTTCGCCGGGTCCGATCACCGTCATGGGAGGAATGTTCAACAGCACGGATGGATTCGGCGCCGCGGAGGTGAACACGAAAGCCTTCCTCGGTCGCGTTGAAGGGATGTTCGGAAGCGATGGTCCCGTCCACGTCGGATTGGGCGGCAACATCTGGTACAATGCCACCGTCCCCCAATCCGTTCTGCAGCGGATCAATCTGGTCGCACCCGTCTCCACATCGGGAGTGCCGAGGAGCACGTTGTATGGGGGGTTCGGATCCTTCAGCGTGGGGAAGCTTGCGGTGTTTGGCGAAGCAGACTGGATGCAGTTGCGCAGTGCCTTGCCGACTACGACATCCTTTGTCTGCTACGTGGAAGGGGACTACCCGGTCGTGGCGGGACTCGATCTGAAGCTCGCATATGATTTCTACGATCCCGACAATTCACTGAAGACGGGGAGCATCACGCGGTACACCGGAGGATTCGAGTTCTTCCCATTCCCGGGTGTAGAGGTGCGTCCGCTGTACCGTCTCCTCCGCGGAGCGAACGTCGATCTGCAAAATGAGTTTGATCTTCTTCTCCATCTCTATTTCTGACACTGATCTCAAGAGCCCTATGGTATCATTGCGAGTAGCCGGCTTTTCTCTGGCCCTGATCGGGGCGACAATTGTCGGAATCACCTGTGCAGCCCAGGGGACTCCCCCGCAGCGATCGTACAAGACCGACGTGGCGCCGATCGTCAAAAAGTATTGTCTTCCCTGTCATGCCGAAGACAACTATAATCCGAGCGAACTCTCCCTCGATTCCTATCAGTCGATGATCGACGGAGGGAAACACGGATCGCCGATCGTGCCGGGGAACCCGGACAAGAGCCTCCTGATTCAAAAGGTTACGGGGAACGCTCCGTTTGGCGATCCCATGCCCCTGGCAAGGAAACTGAACAACGGGGAAATGCAGCAAAAACATCTCACTGCGGAGGAGCTTGCCGTCCTGAAGGAGTGGATTTTGCAGGGGGCGAAGGACAACTAAGCCGTGTTCGCCATGGGACCGAGCCGGCGATCGGGAGCTCCGATTGCCGGCTTTTCTTTTTCCCACCCATGAAAATGTATTACGCTTCTTGTATATTACAGCGGTTTGACCCGGTTCATCCTATCACCCTCCGGAGGAATTTGTCTTGGGTCGTCTATTTGACGCTGTAAAAGGCTGGTTCAAGAAGCGCGGGCCTGAGTCGGAAGGGGGCGCTCCCAAGATTACGCCCGTCGTCCCCGCCCGCACCCCGCAACACTTACGATCATCCCGCGTGCCGAATGATCGACAGGGACAGCGGCCGCGGCAGGAACCCAAGGGATCCCCGAGGGTTTCGCGTGAGCAGACAAGGACTCCGCGGCCACAGACACCTTCCTCGCGTGAACGTTCTGGCCCCCGTGTTGTTGCCAAACCGCGTCCGCCGTCGCCACCGCCGCCACCGTCTCCGCCACCGTCTCCGGCTCCAGCGTGGAACCCCGCCTCGTACGTTGTCGAACCCGTCGAAGGAAAATCCCGCTTTCAGGATCTCGCCCTTCCGCCCGATGTCATGCATGCGATCGCCGATCTCGATTTCCGGTATTGCACCCCCGTACAGGCGGAAGTTCTTCCAAAGACTCTTGAGGGCATGGATGTCACCGGGAAAGCCCAGACAGGGACGGGGAAGACGGCGGCGTTTCTCATCACCATCCTGAGCGCATTCATCAAGACACCGCACGAAGCCGGACGCAAGCCCGGGGCGCCGCGGGCGTTGATTCTTGCTCCGACGCGCGAGCTCGTCATGCAGATCGATAAGGACTCCCGGTCTCTCTCGAAATACTGCACGGGGATCAGGACTCTCGCGGTCTACGGCGGAATGGACTATCAGAAACAGCTGCGGCAGCTCGAACAGGGGACCGTCGATATCGTGGTGGCAACGCCGGGGAGGTTGCTCGACTTCAAATCGAAAGGCGGTCTCTCGCTCGCAAAGGTGGAGATCCTCGTGATCGACGAGGCCGACCGGATGCTCGACATGGGTTTCATCCCCGATGTCCGACGGATCATCGAGAGCACACCGCCGAAAACCCGGCGCCAGACGCTTCTCTTCAGCGCGACTCTGACTCCGGATGTCGTCCGGCTCGCATCGCGTTGGACGAAAGATGCGATCACCGTCGAAATTGATCCCGACCAGGTCGCGACGGATACCATTCATCAGGTCGTCTACATTGTCACGGAAGCCGAGAAATTCAAGGTCCTCTACAACCTCGTCGTGCGGGACCGCCTCGAGCGGGTGCTGGTCTTCGCGAACCGGAAAGACCACAGTCAGCAGCTCGCCCGTCGGTTTGCCGCGCTCGGCATCAACACGGGACTTCTGTCCGGAGACGTCGCGCAGGAGCGTCGCATCAAAACGCTTGAAGCGTTCCGCGGCGGAAAGATCCGCGTCCTCGTTGCGACGGATGTTGCGGCGCGCGGTCTCCATGTCGAGGACATCAGCCACGTCGTCAATTACAACCTGCCGTTGAACCCCGATGATTATGTTCACCGGATCGGCCGGACAGGGCGCGCAGGTGCGACCGGGATATCGGTCAGCTTCGCCGACGAAATGGACGCACAGCAGATTCCCGTCATTGAACAGTACCTCGGGAGATCCTTGCCCTGCAATCAACCCGACGAATCCCTTCTGCATGAACCGGTTCCCGTCCAGTCGACGCCGGCGGAGTTGATCATCGAACCCGCGCGCCAGCACGGGCCGGACCGCCGCCACGGCCATGGACCCCGTCGCAGGCCCGGTCAGAATGGAAGATCGCGGGATCAACGTCAGCGCCCCGAGTAAGGTTGATGGATTTCTCACGCATGCTGATGCTGTTGGGTGCCGGGGCGCTTGCCGGTGCGATGAATTCCATCGCGGGCGGCGGCACGATCGTCACTTTCCCTTCGTTGATCCTTTCCGGCCTCTCCTCCATTGTTGCCAACGCAACAAGCACGATCGCCCTCCTCCCCGGAACCATCAGTAGCGTCGTCGGATATCGCCGCAATATCCCTGCGGTCCGCCGCTGGCTCAGATTGTTTGCGCCTGTGAGTCTCGTGGGCGGACTCATCGGGGGCGTGTTGCTTGTTCAGACTCCCTCGGCGGTGTTCGATCATCTGGTTCCGTTCCTTATCCTTTTTGCCACGATTCTCTTCATGGCGAATACGACCGTCGCACGGTTCTTCCGTCCGGGGGCTGCGGAGCCATCCTCGCGGTGGTTGTTCGGCGCGACGATTTTTCAATTTGGCGTGGCGTTATACGGGGGGTACTTCGGGGCGGGGATCGGCATCCTGATGCTGGCGTCTCTCGGGATGCTCGGCTTCAAGGACGTTCATGAAATGAACACGGTCAAAACGATCCTCGGATTTCTGATCAACATCGTCGCAGCGGTCTATTTCATCATCAGCGGGATCGTCAATTGGAGTGCGGCAGGGATCATGGCGGTGGGGACCATTGCGGGTGGCTTCTCCGGCGCCCACTTTGCTCAGAAGGTCGAACAGCGAACGGTCCGCTGGATCATCACCGGAATCGGTCTCGCGCTTTCCGCGATGATGTTCTACCGGACGACATACACTCCGTAACCGTAGCCTTCCAGCGGGATGGCATTGCCGCTCCCGGAGAACAGCGGCCGGGCCGTGAAGAGATTCCGGAACCCCGCCAACCTGTTTCGCTCCGTAGCGGGTAACGCGATCGTGCACCGGACCGCCTTGTCATGAAGATTGATGATCACCACAACCGTGTCGTTCCCCGATGTCCGGAGGAACGCATACACCTGATCGTCATGATCGGTCTTCAGTTTCGTCATCGCTCCTGAGCGCAGTGCCTCGTGTGCCGCCCTGCAGTGATAGAGGGTCGCTTCCAGGTTTCCCATGGTGCGGGGCCGGGTCCAATCCACATCCACTTTTTCGAACAGGCTCAGCTTTCTATCGTTTGCCACCTCTTCGCCGGTGTAGAGCATGGGAACGCCGGGCATCGTCGCAATCAGAACCGTCGCTGCTTTCAGCCCGCCCGGGCCGAATTTCGTGACGGCCGGTGCGTCCCAGGCATTTTTGTCATGGTTCGTCGTGAACCGCATGCGAAGCGCACCGATCGGATACTGGAGCGATTCCGTCTTCAGGAGCGTGTCGATGGTGGTTGCGGGCCGTTTGCCCGAGAGCATCGGCTCGAGTTGATCATAGACATTCCATGAGTAGGTGAGATCGAATGCCTTCATATGATGCTCGGGAATCGATCCCTCCGAAAGCATCATGACGGGCTTCACGGCGTCGAGCTTCGCGCGCGCTTCCTCCCAGAAATCCGTCGGCACCAGCTCCGCCACATCGCACCGGAAGCCATCGATCCCGACGTCCTTCACCCACCAAACCATCATATCTTCCATGTACCGGCGAAGGCCGGGCTTCGAGTAATCGAGGTCTGCGACGTCCGTCCAGTCCGGATTGGGTGCAACGATGGTGCCCGTCGAGTCCTTCGTGAACCACTCGGGGTGCTCCGTGATCAACTTGCTGTCCCACGATGTGTGGTTCGCGACGAGGTCGATGATGACTTTGAGCCCCTGGCGATGTGCCGCCGTCAGCAGAGACTTGAAATCCGCCATCGTTCCGAATTCGGGATTGATGCCGTAGTAATCGCGCACGGAATACGGGCTGCCGAGGGTTCCCTTCCGGTTCTTGACCCCGACGGGATTGATGGGGAGGAGCCAAAGGACGGTGATGCCCATGTTCTTCAATTCCGGAAGGCGTTTCTGCAATCCGGCAAAGGTCCCCTCGTGAGAGAAGGAACGGAGGTACACCGAGTATATCACCGCGTTCTTCACCCAGTCCGCGCTCTGCCGGGCCTGCTTGCCGTAGTAGGGTCCTTTCAGCACATCGTCGAGATGCCCATTGTCGACGAGCGTCACCGGCTTGTAGATCCCGCCGCCGCCCGCATAGTCCTTCACCAGGACGACGAGCTGATTTTCGCCGGGCTTCACCGCCGCGCTCACATCGACGAGAAACGGATCCGAGAACCCGGTATGACCGCCGACGCGAGAACCGTTGACCCACACTTCAGCATCATCGTCGACGCCGCCAAAATAGAGTGAGAGGCCGTCGTCGATGGACGGCACGGTGAAATTCGTCGCGAACCATCCCCACCCGTCGTAGTTCTCGAGCCCGGGATAGGTCTCCCAGTAGGCGGGGACCGCCACGGTTGACCAATCGTCGCGAGCCAGCGTTGGTGAATACCACCGGTTGTCCATGCCCGTCTTCGAAGAATCGATACGGAACCGCCACTGTCCGTCAAGCTTCTGGAGGGTGGCTGCGGGAAGCGCGTGTTGAGTCATCGTTGACAGCAGGAAGAGTGCGAAGAGAAGTCTCATGGTTTGCCAATCCCGGCGCCGCCGATCGGGCGGCGGCCGGGATGCTCCGTCGGATCTTAGAGATACCGGTGGGAAAGTTCCTTGCCGGCCTTGTCAAATTCATATGCCAGGGGGACTCCCGTGGGGATGTTCAACTCGATGACCTGCTCTTGCGTGAGCTTGTCCAGGTGCATGACGAGTGAACGCAGACTGTTCCCGTGAGCCGCGATGAGAAGATTCTCCCCTTTCAGCACACACGGCCAGATGTGTTTCTCCCAATAGGGGAGCACGCGGGCGGCCGTGTCCTTGAGGCTCTCGCCGTTTGGGGGCTGAATGTCGTAGCTCCGCCGCCAGAGCTTCACCTGAGCGTCGCCGTATTTCTTCGCGGTTTCCGCCTTGTTGAGTCCCTGGAGATCGCCGTAGTGACGCTCATTCAGCGCCTGGTCGAACTCCGTTGGAAGGTCTTTCTGACCGATAATCTCGAGGACGATCTTCAGCGTGTCGTTTGCACGCTTGAGGACCGACGTGAAGGCGCGGTCGAATTTGTATCCCCGGAGCTTCTCACCGGCCTGGCGTGCTTCTTCAACACCCTTTGTTGACAGCGGGACGTCGACCCATCCGGTGAAGCGATTCTCGAGGTTCCATTGCGATTCGCCGTGACGTAACAAGACCAACTGTGGCATGGATTGATTCTGCTTTCGTGATGTGGAAAGGAATGAGGAACAATGTACGAATGCAAATCATCAGAACCCAGTGAAGAACACGACCACGAAACCCGCAACGACGCACCCATCAACGGTCCGCCGGAGCCATACCGGGCCGGATTTAATGAAATTCCGTGCGACGGCGAGAAGGGCCATGAGGATGATCAACACCAACGAAACACCGAGCGCCTGGCCGAAGTCGTACTGATGCCCGATGCGGTCGACGAAGTGTGGGCCGTTGAAATTCCCATAGAGGAGCATCAGGTGCGTCGCGTAGACAAGGAGCGATTCCCTCCCCGAAATCGTCACAACGGAGGAAGGCGATATCCCGCGGCGCTTTTCCCAGTAGTATCCGCCCGCCAGAAGCAGGGTCACGAGACCGACGCGCAAGAGAACAAAACTCGGGCTGGTCTTCCAATAATCGTAAGACGGATACAAAAGGTGCGCGACGGGATGCAATGCGAACGAAAACAGCACCACCCCGACAGCGAACAACGAGAGCGTCGTCATTCTCGCGCCGGTCAAACCGTGATCCCCTTTCCAGGGGGGCGATTGCAGCAAATAGTAACCGGTGAGCGCTCCCGCGAGCACAAAGGCGGACCACGGGAGCAACGGAAACAGCGACGCGTGACGTCCGTTGAAGTACTCGGCGACGGGGATGGGAAAGAGTGTCCAGAAATCAATTTGCCACACGAACGGCGTCAGGATCAGGACGCCTCCCAGAACCGCCGCGGCGGCGACATACAGCCTTCGTTCGGATCGTAAGACCAGAAGAACCAGGATGAGGAGGACCAGCGTCATCCCGATGCATTGAAGCACGTCGACCTGCCAAAAGTTGTTCCAGGCGACGACGCCGGTCTCGTACCGGAGATGATGGTACTCAAATTTGGGGATATGGAGACCGTAGCCGATGATGAAGAGGAGGCCAAGACGCGCCAGTTGCTTGAACAGCGCCGGACGGAAGGCAAGGTAGTCGTCGATCTTCCTATGCGTGGCGATCGCAAACGTGAGCCCTGACGCAAACAAAAATGCCGGGGCGACGAGACCGTTCACAAAATTCACCACTTTGAAGAGCACGGTTTCTGTGAGATCGGGTCGCAGGGTTGCATTCACCACGTGCGTCTCGATCATCACCAGCACCGCCCATCCGCGGAAGGCATCGATAAACTGCAGCCGCCCGGGTTTGCCGGAGGATCCGGCAAAATGAAAAATCCCGCGGCTGGCGCGGGATTTGTGATTGACCTGCTCTTGGGGAGAAGCCGTCACACTTACTCGCCTAGCTTTTCTTTGAGGATGCGTTCGAGCTCGTTGAAATCGACCGGCTTGGTGATATACGCCGCGCCCCCCATTTTCATGCCGATCTTTTGCGCGTAGTAATCGTCGACGGAGGTCAAGAACACGAACGGTATGGCACTCAGGTTCGATTCGTTCCGAACCCGTTCGAACAGCTCAAAACCATTGGTACCCGGCATGACAAGATCCGACACGATGATACTTGGCTTAAGAGAAGCGATCGCCTTCATCGCCGCGTCGGCGCCATCCGCGCTCTGGACGGTGAATCCCCTCGTCGTGAGGCCTGAGGCCGTGGTCATGAGGCACGAGGGTTCATCGTCAACCAGGAGTACTACCTTCTCAGTGAGCATCGGGCATCCCGTTATTGGTGGCCCGCCCAAGATGGCGGAGAAATATGCTGAAAATAAGCCGGAAAATCAATTTCCTGCGCTTTGGTGTTCTGCTCTTGCCGACGACCCATAGGATACAATTCTCATGCCCGCACCAGTTCAGCCGCCTTCCGCCCGCTGATGACCGCTCCCTCGATGGTCCCGGGAAGGCCTGTATCCGTCCAATCTCCCGCAAGGAATAGATTTGAAATCGCTGTTTCCGCCCCGGGCCGGTATTTCTCCATATCGGGATAAGGAGAAAACGTAGCCTTTCTTTCACGAATGACCACGCTTCGCTTCGGGGGCGGCACATTGCTCCCAAAAACGGCGCTAAGATCCCTTTCTGCCAGAGCGATGATTTCGTCATTCGATTGCGTTACGATTTCTTCCGCTGAACTCACGACGCAGGAAATATGACCTCCACCCCTGCTCGTTTCTGCAATCTTCCTCCTGTTGAATATCCACTGAATCGTCCGGCCAATGACCCCGACGACGGGAAGATCCATGAGTTCTTCCTCGAACCAGAAGTGAATTGATACAATGGGGGAGGGTTTGAAGGCGCCGGCATGTTCTACGGGACATCCAGACAGAGTCCCGAGCGACCAGGGAGGGATGGCGACGATGATCGAAGATACATTCTCGACGTTCCCGTCCGCAAACCGGATCCGTCGCGCCGCGTTCCCCTCGACGACAATCTCTGTCGCGCGCGCGTGCATGCGGATCTGTCCCCCCGCTCTGGCGATGAACGCGCAGGCCGGATCCGCGAAGAGCTCGCTGAGCCCGACCGAGGGGAGCAGGAGCGTGGCATTCTTTTCGGATTGGATAAACGCGCGGTGGAGACATCGCGCAAACAACAGGGCGGATGCTCTCTCGCTTCGTTCATTCATGATCGCGATGACCAGGGGCTCCCAAAACGATCGGATCGTCTCGTCGCTCTGACCGACCGACCGCAGCCAGCGATCTGCTGTCATCTCTCCCAGCGCGCTCTGATGGGAATCAAATTGCAGGAGGGCTTTGCCAACCTTCAAGAGACGGACCTTGTCGGAGACCGAAAAGAGGCGGGTGGTGAGAATCCCGGCGGCAAGATGGAACGGAGACGGAAGCCAGGGCAGGGAAAATTCTCTGAAACCCTTCTCCGGATGATGAAAAACGAGTGACGGACGCCGTTGTTTCCAAAGATGTCCGGTCGAACCGATGAGGTCGAGGAGCCGGAGTGTCGCTTCGTAGCCGCCGATCATCGCATGCTGGCCGTTGTCGATGGTCTCTCCTGATTCCTCATCGAGAAAGGAGTAGGCGCGCCCGCCGGCATGTGGTTTTTGCTCGAATACCGTAACAGGAATCCCGCGGAGGGAGAGTTCGACGGCGGCGGAGAGTCCGGCAAGTCCGGCGCCAATGATTGCTACAGGGTACACAGTGTCGCGGTACGTGAGTACTTCAGGCGGTGGCTGAGCCAGTAGCGAAGCGTAATGAGGAGTTTGAGGTACAGCGGGATGCTGATCCGGCGCTCGAGGACCCGGTACCCCGATCGCTTGATGCGTTCGAGGACGTGTGCGTAGATCGACCACATGACGCGTGCGGCGAAGAAGTAATACTTGTCCTCATCCTTCAGCGCATCGCGTGCGGCATCGAAATACCCGCTTGCCCGGTCGCATTCGAAGCGCATGAGCGAAGTGAACTCCGGCGTGTGTCGTCCCTCAAGGATATCTTCCTCGGCGACGCCAAAGGCGTTCAAGTCTTCCAGCGGGAGATAGATTCTCCCCTTCTTCGCATCATCCCGGATATCGCGGATGATATTGGTGAGCTGCAGGGCGATGCCGAGGTTGATCGCATAGTCGCGGGTTGATTCGGTGCGGTACCCGAAAATCTCCCGGCACATCAGTCCGACGCTCGACGCGACGAGGTAGCAGTATTCCCGGAGTTCTGCGAACGTGCCGTATCGTTTCTTGGAGAGATCCATCTCCACGCCACGGATCAGTTCGTAGAAATACTGGACGGGAATATTAAACCGTGCGGCGGTGGCGCTTAGCTGGTTCAGCATGGAATACGTTGAGTTCCCCTTGAGGGCATTGCCGAGCTCGACTCTCCAGCGGCGGAGAAGCGCGACGCTCTTCTGCTCGTCCGGCGATTCATCGACGATATCGTCGGTGAAACGGCAAAACGCATAAACGGTATGGATCGCCTCGCGCTTCTGCTTCGGCAGGAGCGAGAAGGAATAATAGAAGCTGGTATTGCTGCTTCGCGTTATGGCGGTTGCCGATGCTGTCATCGTGGCACTCTGAGCAAACCTCGCAGGACGACCGTGAGTCCGTCCCACCAGCCGATTCTCGGCCGATGCGAGAGGACGCAATACTCGCTTCGTTGAATAAGTTCAAGCACCCTCATCCCTCCGTTCCAGGTAAGTGCAAGCTCAAAACGGAGCGATTTCGGGGCGCTACGCACAAGGGGGGCGCCTTCACCAAAGAGGGCTCTGGTCCGGGCTACTTCAAACTGCATCAATTCCCGGAATTTGTCGTCCTCCACCATCGTCTGCAACCCACTCTGAGTATACTGAAATCGGTCAAGATCTTCAAGCGGAACGTACAAACGCCCCTTTTTGACGTCTATGGATAAATCCTGCCAGAAATTCGTCAATTGGAGGGCGGTGCAAATGGCGTCGGACCAGACGAAATCCTCCGCTCGTTCGTCTTCAAAGATGTGGAGGACGATCCGGCCGACCGGATTCGCAGAGCATCGGCAGTAGGACAGGACGTCAATGAACGTCTCATAGCGATGCTTGACGACATCTTGCCGGAATGCCACAAGAAGATCGACAAAAAGCTGAGCGGGGATCTGATACCGCGCGATCGTATCGGCCAGCGCTTCGAACACCGGGTGGTCTGTCGACCCCGCGAAGGCATTCTCGAGTTTGCGCTGCCATGCGTCGAGTCGAATGAGCCGTTCAAACGGTTGAAGTTCTCCTTCGTCGGCCATGTCATCCGCGAACCGTGCGAACGCGTAAACCGCGGCGATCGCCGGTCTTCGGTCTGCAGGCAGGAGCAGCGACGCCACCGGGAAATTCTCATAGTGGGACCTGGCGAGGGTGAGACAGTATTGATAGGCCGAGGTGAGGGAGGCTTTTGTCATGAGCGAAGGGGAAGAACTGCGGCGCCGGAGTCTGACTTAAGTGTCTGGCACTTGTGTCTGGCATGTATGTCTGGCACTTGTGTCTGGCATGTATGTCTGGCATTTGTGTCTGGCACTTGTGTCTGGCATGTATGTCTGGCACTTGTGTCTGGCATGTATGTCTGGCATTTGTGTCTGGCATCTGAGTCTGGCTCGCCAAGTCAGCAAATATACCCGAACCGTCAAGGAAGAGCAACCACCGGCGGTTAAAAGTCGCCGAAAAACCAGAAACCGCTCAATTCGAAGGGCGTTCGGAATATTGCTCTTTGCTGCGAACATTGGTATATTTACTTGCTTTGGTGTCAAAATGGCGGGATAGCTCAGTTGGTTAGAGCAATGGAATCATAATCCATGTGTCGGGGGTTCGAATCCCTCTCCCGCTACGAGATTACTAGCCCCCGGTGTTGGCCAGGCTTCCAATCCTCCCGTCGAGTGGTTCGCTCCCCCGTTCGCACGTTCGGGATCAATCGTGCCCGGCCGACAGTGGAAAAGTGTTACGAATGTGACAACACCGCGACCGTTAAACTCGCAGTTTCACGAATTTTGCCGCCGCAGAGACCTGATGGCAAACGGGAGCCGCGTTATCGTGGCTGTCAGTGGCGGCGTGGATTCGACCGTCCTCCTGGACCTTCTTGTCGGGGAGCGGCGGGCGCTTGACTTCCGTCTTGTGGTCGCTCATTTCAACCACAGGCTTCGCGGGACGGAGTCCGACGACGACGAACAATTTGTGAAAGACCTTGCCGCGCATTACGGGTGCGAAGTGTACGTCGAACGGGCGGATACGGCGGAACGGGCGGGGCAGGAGAAACGGGGAATTCAAGAGACGGCGCGGGATTTGCGATACGAATTTTTTCGGCGGTTGAGAGAATCGCTTTCGTACGACGTCATCGCGACGGCGCACAATGCAGACGACAATCTGGAAACGATCCTGCTCCACCTCTTCAAGGGAGCCGGGCTCCGGGGATTAAGCGGGATCCCGTTTGTGCGACGGGAGATTGTTCGCCCGCTCCTCTTTGCATCGCGGGCGGAGATTGAAGCATACGCGACCGAGCGCGAGCTTCAATTCCGGGTTGATTCGTCGAATGAATCGGATCACTACGCGCGGAACGTCATCCGGCATCACATCGTGCCGCGGGTCAAGTCGAGCATTAACCCGGCCGTCGTCGAGACCATGGTGCGATCGGCGGAGCTGTTCCGGGATCTCGATGCGTATCTGCGCGAGACATCGGAAGAGGCCCTCCGAGCGATTGCCATGCAGAGCAATGCGGGTGAATTCCACCTGGGGATCCCGGACCTCGAAACGTATCCCGCTCTGCTGCAACAGTACGTTCTGATGCGAGCACATGCCCGGACCGTCGGCACGGAGGCGGATCAGACCACCATCGGTTCGCTCGTCCGGCTCTGTACGTCGGGCACGGGCTCGTGGGTCACGCTCGGTGATGGCTGGCGTGCGCACCGCGATCGTGAACGGATGGTGTTCCGGAAGGAAATCGAGCTTCCCGACTTTTCCCTTCCTGTCGAGCTCGGCAGGGCGTACGAGATCGGCCGGTTTCGTTTCGCGTCGGAACTCCTTGAAGACGAAGCCGTCCGCGAGAGGAAACCCGGCAGCGTGGAGTACGTCGACATCGACAGGCTCGGAGGAGAGAAGCTGATTTTGCGGACATGGAAAGAAGGCGACTGGTTCGTTCCTCTCGGCCTTCGAGGACGCAAGAAAATCAGCGACTTTCTGATCGATGCACGCGTCCCGCGCTATTCCAAACGTCACGTTCCCGTACTGACGACGCCGGGAGGTGATGTGGTATGGCTGTGCGGGAAGCGGCTGGATGATCGCTTCAAACTGACGGAAAGCACGCGACGAACGGGGAAGCTCGCGTTTGAAATCAGAGACACAGAGAGGACCGATGCCGCGATCGATCAAGGTCAATGGTGATACGTTTGTTGAAATGCTTAGTGAACGGCGGATCAAGACGCGCATCAAGGCGCTTGCCCGCAAGATCAATCGCGACTATAAGGGAAAGACTCCGGTCTTTATCGGCGTCCTCAACGGGTCGTTCATTTTCTTTGCGGACCTGATCCGCGAAATCCGCGTGGACTGTGAAGTCGACTTTTTCAAGCTTTCCAGCTACGGGGACTCGAAAATCAGCTCCGGAAACGTTACGCTGTTAAAGGACCTGAATTGCCAGGTGACCGGAAGGGATATTGTGATCGTGGAAGACATCGTGGATTCCGGTCTTTCCATGGAGTACATCAGGTCATTGATTCTCAGGCAGAACCCGTCCTCTTTTCGAATTGTTACACTATTGTACAAGAAGGTGGCGGCGAAGTCGGATATCCATCTCGATTATGTAGGATTTGAAATCCCGCGGGACTTTGTGATTGGCTACGGGCTCGATTATGCCCAGCGCGAACGGAATCTTAAAGCGATCTACCGGCTTCGTGATGCGAAAGCCGGAGCGTGAGAAGGGAGCATACGCACCACATGGATGATCAGAGGAAAAACGATCAAAAGCCTGCAGGCGACCCGTCGCGGAGACGCCCCCAGACCAGACCGTCCTCGAGACCGAAACGACAGGGACAACAGTTCCGTCAGGATGACGATTTCAACTGGAACAAAGTCCTGAAGGTCGTTCTCAGCTGGTCCGCAATCATCCTTCTCGTCTTCCTGGTGATGACGTTGTTCAAGGGAACGGAAGCGACTGAGGTCGAGCTGACGTATACCGAATACCAGAAAGAGCTCGAGGCGGGCAATATCGACCATGCCGTCATCAAGAAATCGGAATTTGCCAATTACGATTTCCACGGCGACTTGAAGACTCCGTCCACCGTGGTGCGCGGCGGAAAACCCCTGCAATACCAGAAGTTCCTTGTGACGCTGCCAATCCTCGACAGCGGCGTCATCAAGTCGTGGGAAGACAAGGGAGTCCGGTTCTCCGTGCAGAAAGAAGACAACGCCTGGGTGAGCGCGCTGGTGAGCGCCTTGCCCTGGGTGCTGTTGCTCGTGGTCTGGTTCATCATTATGCGGCGGATGCAGGGGGCGGGGCCCAAAGGGATCTTCTCCTTCGGAAAAAGCCGGGCAAAGATGCAGAGCGAAGGGGCGCCGAAAGTCACCTTCCTCGACGTTGCCGGCGCAGACGAAGCAAAGCTTGAGCTGATGGAGATCATCGAATTTCTCCGCGAGCCGACCAAGTTCCAGAAACTCGGCGGAAAAATTCCTCGCGGCGTGCTGTTGCTCGGGCCCCCGGGCACAGGCAAAACTCTGCTCGCCCGGGCCGTTGCAGGAGAGGCCGCCGTGCCGTTTTTCTCGATTTCCGGAGCGGACTTCGTCGAGATGTTCGTCGGCGTCGGCGCAAGCCGCGTGCGCGATCTCTTCGAACAGGGAAAGAAGAGCGCCCCGTGCATCATCTTCATCGATGAGATCGACGCGGTCGGACGCCATCGTGGAGCGGGTCTCGGCGGCGGACACGATGAACGCGAACAAACCCTCAACCAGCTTCTCGTGGAAATGGATGGGTTCGAGCAGAACAGCGGCGTCATCATCATCGCAGCGACCAACCGACCGGACGTCCTCGACCCCGCGCTCATGCGCCCCGGCAGGTTCGACAGGCAGGTCGTGGTCGATCGCCCCGATGTCAAGGGTCGCGAAGGGATCCTCCGGGTGCACACAAAGAACATCCCCCTTGACGCGGACGTCACGCTCGAAGCGCTTGCGAAAGGAACCCCGGGTCTGGCCGGGGCTGATCTCGCCAACCTCGTGAACGAAGCCGCGCTTCTTGCAGCGCGTCAGAATGCGAAGAGTGTCGCCATGCGTCACTTTGAAGAAGCCAAGGATAAAGTGATGATGGGGATGGAACGCAAGAGCCTGATCATTTCGGAGAAGGAGAAGAAAGTCACCTCCTATCACGAGATCGGGCATGTGCTGGTCGCCCGGATGCTTCCCGAAGCGGACCCGGTCCATAAGGTCACCATTATCCCGCGCGGCCGCGCGCTGGGCATCACGACCTATCTTCCCATCGACGAGAAACACACGTACTCGAAAGCGTATCTGGAAGCGATGATCACCTACGCGCTGGGCGGACGCGCCGCGGAGATGCTGATCTTTAAGGAGCTGACAACGGGCGCGGGCAATGATATCGAGAGGGCGACCGATCTCTCCCGGAAAATGGTCTGCGAATGGGGGATGAGCGAACGTCTTGGACCCCTTGCCTACGGTCAGAAGGAGGAGGAGATTTTTCTCGGCCGTCAGATCACGCGGCATCAGAATTATAGCGACGAGACGGCGATCGCGATCGACGAAGAAGTCAAGAAGATCGTCGACAGCGCAATGCGCCGGGCGGAAAAAATCCTTACGGAAAATGTCGAAACCCTCCACCGGCTGGCGGCGGCATTGCTGGAGCGCGAAATCCTCGATTCGACGGAGATCGATCTCGTGATCAAAGGGGAAGAGCTTCCGCCGGTCGAAAAGCATTCGAACGGTGTAAAACCGGCGCCGGCACAGCAGGGAGCGGTGACATTGGGAATCTCGGGGGGATTGACTCCAGACCCTGCCACATGAACGTTCTCCCGAGCGTTGAAGAGAGCTATGGCGTCGAGGTGATGCGCAAAGCAATCCACCTGAGTTCGCTTGCGATCCCGATCGTCTATTTCTTTCTCGAGAAACAGGTGGCGCTTGCCATTCTCCTGCCCATCACGCTCGCCTTCGGTCTGTCCGATGTCCTCCGCCTCTACCACGAACCGACCGGAAGAGTCTACGAACGATATCTCGGCTTCCTTCTCCGGAACCACGAAAAGAACGACCGTGGCCGCCGACTGAACGGCGCGACATACGTCCTCCTCTCCGCTTCGCTTTGCATACTGCTCTTTCCCAAAATCATCGTCGTTACCGCATTCGCGATTCTCATCGTGTCGGATTCTGCAGCGGCACTGATCGGACGTCGGATCGGCCGTCATCGGTTCCTGGCGAAGAGCGTGGAGGGAAGCGCGGCATTCTTCGCGAGTGCCGCCATCGTCGTTCTCCTTGCGCCAAAGATCTCCTATATCCCCGCAGAGTATGCCATCGGCGTCGGGGCAGCCCTCCTCGGAGCCGTCGTGGAAGCGTCACCGCTCCCAATCGACGACAATCTTACCATCCCTCTGGCCATCGGTGTTTTCATGTGGGTCTGCTATGCGGTGCTTCTTCCGGGAGTGAACGTGTACGCGATAGGCTGACCGAACGAAAGACGTGGGCCAAAGAGTTGCCGGGAGCAGTCGCCGTTCCTTCCGGAGTCTTCGCGCGTTGTATATTTTCCGACCTGCCGCATCCTTGAATCCTGACTGTTGTTCCTTCATCCCCGGACGGCCGCCATACCGATGTCCCGATCAACGAGGATAAAGATCTGCTGCATTTCTTCCCCGGAAGAGGCGCGCCTTGCGATGCGGTACGGCGCAAACGCCCTCGGGTTCGTTTCCGCGATGCCGAGCGGACCGGGCGTGATTCCGGGAACGCTGATCGCGCGGATCATTCCCGGCATTCCTCCGGGCGTCGCAACGTTTTTGTTGACGAGCGCTCAGGACAAAGCTCCCATCGTTTCGCAGCAGCGGAAGTTCGGAGTCACCACCCTCCAGCTCGTTGACACGATTGCCGACGACGTGCTGGAAGGGATCCGCGCCGCATTGCCGGGCACGGCCCTGGTGCAGGTGATTCACGTGACAGGACCGGCGTCGGTGGACGCAGCGACGCACGTCGCACCGCTGGTGGATGCCCTCCTCCTTGACTCTGGAAATCCGGCGGCGGCAGTGAAGGAACTCGGCGGCACGGGACGCGTCCATGACTGGACCATCAGTCGAGCCATTGTCGAGCGCGTGAACATCCCCGTGTTTCTCGCCGGAGGTTTGCGCCCCGAAAATGTGGCGGAGGCCGTGCAGCGGGTCCACCCATTTGGTGTCGATGTCTGCAGCGGTGTGAGAGTCAACGGCGCATTGAACGAACCGCTCCTCGCCGCCTTTGTTCGCGCGGTCCGGGACGCCTAAAGGCGCTTCCTTCCCGTCTCGCTCGCCAACCATGGATGGCTGACGGCGTACGGCGCTATCTTCGCCGGCTCGCTGCCCGCCGAATTTGACACATTTTCTCTCCCCTGGTCGCGTCTCCAGTCACTGACGTTGAAATAGTATTCTCCCCTGAGTACCTTGGATCACCCCTCTCTCAAGCAATGGCGTGATCTGGACTGACGCACCGTTTTCATGCTGCGCCCCTCCGGAGGGTTCTGACACTGATGCTCGCCTTCCCCATGACGACACGATCGACGTGGCGACACCTTGCAGCCCTTTTTCTCGTGGTGATTGTGAGCGGTACTTGCGCCAGAGGACAAAGCGGCAGAACGGGGACCGTGACCGGCACCGTGGCTGATTCAACGACGGGCGCCTCGCTCGAATTCGCCAATGCCTTCCTCGCGCACACGACGATCGGAGACAACTCGGCCGTTGACGGCCGGTTCGCCCTTCGGTCGGTTCCGGCGGGGCTCTACAATCTTGTCGTATCCCTTGTGGGCTATGAACGAAAGATCATCCCGATTCTGGTCCGGTCCGGCGATACGCTCAGGATTCGGGTGAGGATGTCTCCGCGGATCCTCAGCGCGGGCGAGGTCCAGGTGGAAGCGGAAACACCGAAAGCATGGAGAGAGTCTCTTGAACGGTTCGAGGAGGCCTTCTTCGGAGAAAGCAACCCCCGCGATTGCCGGCTCCTCAACCCCGAGGTGCTCAATTTCCGCACGGAAGAAACGTCGCTCGTCGCTTGGACGGACAGTCTGATCCGATTTGACAATCCTTATCTCGGGTACCAGGTGGAGGCCGCGCTCATCATGTTCCGCTGGGGAGTCAACGTCGACACCGGGCGATGTGTCGTGTATCCGCATTTTTCCGAGCCGCGGACGTCGGACGACGCGCTTCATGCTTCCTGGGTTGCCCACCGCACGGAAGTGTACCGCGGGTCCCTCGAGCATTTCCTGAAGGCGATCGTCGGTCATCGCATCCGGGAGGAGGGCTTCGCCGTCAAGTCCGGGACCCTGACAATGGGATTCTCAAAGCCGTTGACGGAAGAGGATATTGAGACGTCGCAATACCTGAATACGCCGTTCGTACAATGGATTCCTCCCGAGTGGCTGCATATTGAATACGTCGAGAGTACGATGCCTCCCAACCTCCTGCACCGGGTCGGTTCCCGTGTCTTGATCGATTCCTCGGGCGTCCTGCTCACGCCCCTGGCAATTTCAGTGGAGGGCCGATGGGCAGACCAGCGGGTTGGCGACATGCTCCCGCTTGACGCGTTGATGACGGTGAAGCCATAGCACGACAACCAACCACAGGACATCATGATGAAATTCTATCTTTCAGGAGGGATGGAGTACGCAACGGATGAAGGGAGAGACTGGAGAACGGGGATCCAGGAGTGGATCGAACGTGAACTTGGGGGGAGCGTGTTCAACCCGAATATTGAAAGCGATCGGCTGTTCACGACGAAATACAGCGGTGTCCAGTTCCGGGCGTTGAAAAGGGGGGATTTCGAATTGTACCGGAAGATTGCCGCGGAGCTGGTCGAGCTGGATAGCCGTGAGATCGCGTTGCGTTCAGATGTCGTTGTCTGTTTCTGGGACGATTCCGCTCAGCGCGGGGCGGGGACGAAAGGGGAACTCACACTCGCGAAGTATTTCGGGAAGCCGGTGTTCATGGTCACGTCGATGCCGATGGAGGCGCTCCCCGGTTGGGTTATCGGTTGCGTGACCATGATCGTACCGGACTTTCCTTCTCTCAAGACAGCGTTGCTCGATCGCTTCAGATATTATAGCTCAACCCGATCATAAGGACCGGAACAAGTTTTGGGGTATTAATGACGCCCGCTGCGTCTTCGTAGGTAAAGTGTTCGTGCGGGTTGACGTTTTCATTGTTCGGGTTGTAGGTCGTGTCGTGACCGTGGATCGCGCCGTTGAAGTACGAATCGAGTCCGGCCGTCAGCGCCAGATCAACGCGCGAACTGATGGAAAAATATCCCTTCGCGCCGAACCCGACTCCCCATTGATCACTCGTCACGTCAAATTCCTCATTCGCCCCGACGTACCGAAAGGTGCCGTCGAAAAAGGAGTTCCTCACTCCGGCATAGATGAAGGCCGCGTGTGGTCCGCTAACGTCGAGTTTCCACATAAGATCCATTCTGAAATCCCATGTTTCACCGTGCGACATGGGCGTCCCATTCGTGGCGTTGGCAATAAAAATTCTTCGGGCCCCCCACGGGTCCCCGGGGTCGACACCGGTATAGGTGACGGCGAAACCCAATCCGAAGGGGAAGTCTCTGGCGAAGTTGGTTACAACGCCTTCCCCCCGGAATGCAAGCCCTTTGCCGTAACCGAACCCCAGGCCGGCGGAAAAATCAGCGGCCGATGCCCCGCGTGGCACCAGAAACATCGCCGCGGCCATCGCGACCCATTGCCATAGTTTCGGTCTCTTCACTCTGCACCTCCTTGCCTTGTACTGACGGGTTCAAACCTAAATATGACTCGTCTGGGTAGGTTTAAAGCCAATATATCACTTCGAATAAAATTAGTCAAGTGTTGCGAATATAAAATATTAGCCGATTATTGTCAACCGAGCGCCCCATGCCTTCCCCTATTCTCCCCATCCCCTGGCTCCCCATCCCCCGTTCTCCCCTTCCCCCCTTCCCCCTTTCCCCCTCCCGCTATTTCACTCCGCAGCCCCCTTGCCACCGAGCATCGTCCACGGCTTTGCAGGCATGTCTCGAAGGTATGCCTTCTGCCATCCGAATTCCGGATGCGACTGCAGAAGTTTCTCCGCGTTGAAATCTGTTCCGCATGCATGACCCAGACATCCTTCAAACATCATCCGCGCTGCAAGCGATGCATCGGTGACTTTGTTCTGCGCGGCGCCGGCCGGCGCAAACGGCTGCTGCCACGTCCCCATCCCTCTCGGCGAGTTCTCGATGTGACCGCACAAGGTGCGTTCGCTCGGCACGTCGGATTTCGCGACGACATCGTAGTGATCTGCCAGAAATCGCTTCGCTGCCGCCACATCGATTTTCCCTCTGTTCTCCGCCATGAGCTGATTCCACCGGACCCTCCTTGCATTGCCGCTCAAGGAAGAGTCTGAAAGATCGAATGTTGTCTCCTCCTTCGCGAGCTTCGGATTAATGGGGAAGTTCGCCCCGACAAAATAGCCGTCGTGCGTCCTTTGAAGAGTCACGTTCTTCAATCCGAGCTCCAGACTTGCGATCTCGCCGCTCTTCATGTCCGCGACCAGCCAGTCGTTGGCGTATCCGCCGTTGTTGCCTTCTTTCATGATCGTCGTGAAAGCATCAATGGTCGACGCATACTGCATCGCCTTCCTCGCACGGACGAATTCGGGAATGCCCGTCGTGTCGTACCCCTTGAACCCGCTGATGGTCGTCTCCGTGATGACCATCCCGGCGGCATTCAGACCGAAATCGTCGTCGCTCGCAATGATGCCGGGGAAACCGTCCATGACGATCCGGTAACCGTTTGCCGGTGTGATATCGAAGACGATCCTCCACCGTTCGCCGTCCATGTAGTTCGTCCAGTTATTGTGAGCGATGACGGGTTTCCCGTCCACGGTGTAACTCCCCGTCGCCACGAAGGCGCTGCAATGTTCCGGCACGGAAGGGAGGGCGGATTCGTCGACCCCATGGGTCATGTCGTAATAGTGCGTGAAGTATTCCCATTCCTCCCATCCGTTCAGCGCGACAACATCCCAGAGATCAAGCGTTGATCCCTTGCTTTGAAGTCCATCCGCGATGCCCTGCAGCTCTTCACGGTACTCCCGCTCGATGTGCGGCCACATCATCGATTTCGCTTCGCCGCGGAAGAAACCCCAGTCTCTCCTTGTATCGTGTCCAAGCTCCAGCTCGGCCACCTTCTTCGCGTCCTCAATTTCTTTCGCGAGCAAATTCCCGTGCTGATACCCGATCTCTTCCGGAGTTCCCTGGAGATGAACCGTGATCCAACCGTTCTTTTCCGTTTCTCTGGATGCCTGACCCAATCGTGGATCGGCAGTGGTGCCGTCGGAACGGAATCCGGAGAAAAGTCCCGGAAGGATGATGAAGAATACTGCGAACAAGATATATCGCGAATTGCTCATGGCGGCCTCATCGGTGTGATACCACATCGGATGGCAAGGAGGAAGAAGGAATGCAATTGATAGGAAAAGAGAGGGAAGAATGCAACTCCGTGCTCACCGGAGGAGCGCCAACGCCGCCTGCAACTGGAAATCGTTCCCATTAATGACATCCTGGGCGGTTTCCTGCACGCGAATATCCGGAGGAACGCCATTCCATTCTATAGGTTGCCCGTCGTACCTGCGGAAATCGATGGTTGATACGGCAATCCTCTTTCCGCTGGGAAGGGAAAAATCCTGCGGGGCACCGGAAGCGCCGGCGGTGGTATCTCCGAGAAGCGTAAAAGTTGGAATCTGTGTCATGACTTCGGCAATATCTTCGGTCGCGCTAAAGCATTTCCCGTTGATGAGAACAACGACGGGGGCGGTGTACTGGTAGGGGCCGGCCGGCGGAAGCGGATCTCCGTGTTGTGCAACACCATGATAGTAGGTGGTGTACAGAGCGAGTGGCGATGTGATGAACCTCCGGATGATCGCGAACCCCGTCAAATCGCTCCCGCCCCCGTTGTGTCGAAGGTCCAGGATAAGTCCTCTGGTGGACCGCACTGCGTCGAGCGCATCGCCGAATTCTGTACTCCAGGGTCCGCCCATAAATGTTGACAGCCGGATGTATCCGATGTTCCCATCCAGGATGCCGTATTCCATCGCATTATCGCTTGACACCCGGAGCGCTTTTCCCGCGACACGCCATACCAGTCGCGGGTCAAACGCATGTTCGTCTCGCTCTTCCCGCGGCGTGATGTATGTCCGGACTCCCGTTCCTGAAGGGGTTTTGATCTGCACATGTCCATCCTTCAACTCCGCGAGAAGATCGAACAGGACCTGGTACATTTCATCTCCCTGCGCTCCCGCCGCGCGACGTTGATAAACCGCGTGAAGGCTGTCCCAGTTGATTCGTTTGAATGCGAAATAGGGATAGACATCATGCACAATGCTCCACGTGCGCTCGAGGTCTGCTTCCTTGAAGACATCGTTCGGTGCGTCGATGAACGAATCGACGCATCCGGTGGCAATGCAGAAAACGCAAGCGATGAGCACAAAACCAATTGCTTTCACGGCCGTTAGAAGGTGTACGAGAGGGTGAGGATTCCGATGCTTGAGACCTCGACAAATTCATACGTGTCGGCGATACGCGCCGCATCAAACCGGTATTCCACGCCGACGTTGAGACCGCCAATGAGTCGGCACGAGACCATCGCTTCGAGATCGAGCCGGAGGGCATCGGGCACCGTCATGAGCGTGATGCCGTTGGTCCCGAGACTGCTCGACGAAGTATTCCGGCCGGCAAGTGTGAAGACGTTCGCCTGGAGACCGACTCCCGCGAGAACATCCCGGAGCGGAGACATGGTCAGAACGGTATTCACCCGGGCGGACCCCATGAACCCTGTTGCGGTCACGGAATATCCGCTGTTCCCGTACGCCGCGATGTCGTCCTTGCGATAGTACATGAGGATCTCAAATGCAGGTCCGAGAGAAAACGCCGATGGCATGCCGGCCAAAGCGAACTGCGCGACGACATAGCGGATTCCGACGGTGAGACGGGGCTCTTCGACGGATGCCGGCACGGTATAATTCCTGATCGCTCTGCTGTGATAGTACGCAAGGCCCACGTCATAGATCCTCGTCCCGACCACATCGGACCATCGGCATTCCGCAAAATAGATTGTGCCATCATACCGTTGTGACGAGATAAGCTTGTCGGTGACAGCGTAATTGCCGGCACCCCAGGATACTGACGGGCCCGTCGAATGCGAAGGATCGATTTCTGCCTGCGCTGCGCCAAATGTTCGCGCAAGAAGCAGGAGAAGGAGGAAAAGACTGTTGCGCGCCGTTCTCATGCGGTTTTGACTCTGCCATGTTCCAGCCAGTATGCCCAGTCGGATCTTCCATTCCGAAGTGCCAGGGCGACCGCCTCCCTGGTGTCATAGGGAACGGCACAGTGAACGACGGAGATCCGCTCGCCCACGACCGAGATAATCGCATAGCGTGCATCGGGACTCCCCGTCTCCATCCGATGCGGAACAGGAGTGTCGTCGTCATACGCCTGCAGACCGACGCTTCCGGGATTGACAATCGTTCTTCCCCGGACCCGGACCGATCGCGGATTATGCGAATGTCCACACAGGACAATCTGTGCATCGGAAGAGCCGATTCCCGGGATGATGCGTTCCTCCGGAAGAAGCGCGGGGACGCCGTGTGAGAAATCTTCGAGGAGAGAAGTGCTGTCGTTCTGCAATGTCCCGTGTACGAGAAGGAGATTGTCGAGAGCGATGGAGGCTTTGTGACTTTCGTGCAGCCACCGCAGATCTTCGTCGGTCAGATTCCGGAAACACAATTCGAGCGTCGGCGATTGAGGACGTGACGGGGTCTGGAGGAGAATCCTGTCCTGATTCCCGAGGACATGAATTTCGCACCGCTCCCGAAGAAGGAGAGACGTTTCGTGCGGCAGGAGGGGACCGTAGACGCTGTCGCCGAGATTCACAAGTACGTCGGGACGCCGGGTTGCGATATCGCGGAGAACCGCCTCGAGCGCCCATGGGTTTCCATGGACGTCGGAGATAACGGCGTAAACCATTGATTGCCTTTTCCGCTGTGGAGCGCAAAGAACAGATGCGACGATGTGGGGGTCTCGAAACGGCCGGGTAAGGGGACCAGATGAGAAATGCAAACAAGAAACGAAAAATGCAAGGGTGCGTACCTGCACACCGCTAATACGACGTGCTTGTCGGCTGGTCTTTTTTCGTGAGAAGCACGAGTTGTTGCGGTCGGCCGGACTCGTCATCCCAACGGTGCAGGGTTGTTTCGGCAAAACGGCCGTCGGCTCCCCGGGAGTAGCGAAGGAAGGTGTACGTCTTGTCCTCCCGGATCTCTGCGCTGTCAACATCGATAATCGGAATCCAGGTGCCGGTGTTGTGATACCACCGGTCACCTTCGCGGAACTGTTCGGGATCGTGGGTATGACCAAAGGTGACAAAGCGACACCGCGGCGACACGTCAAAGCAGGATCGTGCGAAGCTGGCCAGCGTCACCGGTTCGTCAAGTTGAAAGAACGCGACCAGCCGGGCCAGCACGTAGGAAAAAACCAGCGCGAGAGTACTCTGCGCAAGCGCAGAGATCTGGTTGAGCACAAGTCCCGGAACGCCCGGCGCAGTCGGACTGTGGAAACCGGCGATCAAAGCATTGATATCCGTCCAGTATCGAATCAGCACAAACACCGCAGGGATGCCGATGGCGAGGGCGTATGCGGCCGCGCGCGAAAACATGTACCGGTAATACCGCTTCTGGATCGACAGCAGCGTAAACGGGATGTGGTTCAACAGCACCCGGAGGGCAAGGGGGAACCGTTCCCGGACGAGAAGCGGGAGGAGCTTTTCGCGCGGACGCACGTTGTCGATGAATGGATAGACCAACTCGATCTGATTGACGAGGTACCGGTTAAAGAATGAGCCGAACGGCAGATTCAACTCCCTCCCGTTGTCCAGCACCGGGCCGCCGACCGGGTTCGAAAACTTGTCATAGCGATGACCGTGCTCGATGTACACTTCTCCGTCCACGAGCAGCGCATCGTCAATGAACTGCACAGCGGGGAGGACGGTCCGCCGCAGGACGCTGTCGAGAGGACGACGCAGCTTCCTGGCAGCATGATCCGCGGTCACCAGGCGGAAGTAGTTTCTGACCGCGGGCCAGTACCATTCGAGATCGTGGTTTCCCTTGACGATGACGAGCCGCCCGCCTGCGCTGACCCATGCTGCGAGCGCCTCAAACAACTGGGGATGGCCGTTGACGCTGCACAAGAGCTTCCAGACGGACTTGTAGTCGTCCGTCTTCAGGCCGTACGTTGTTTCCTTGGGGGTGATGCTTCTGCGCAACTCGTCGTTCGACCGGGGTATCCCGATGCGCGAGAGGACCTGTTCCCACGCCGTGAAATCCGCGTCACTGGTGGGAATCCGATCCACACGAAGAAAGTCGATGAAATCCCCGTTGATGACGAGGACCATTTCCTTCCGTTGTTCCAGAAGGCCGGCAAGAAAACGGGCAAAGGAATCATCGGCGAAAAAATTTTCCGTCCCTTCGTAGTTCCCATCGGCCCCCCGGCCGGCGGCCACATGAAGGTCGCTGACGACGCAGACGTCGCGCTCGCCGCTCGCGTAGGGGACGACCGTGTGTCCTTTCGGATCGCAGACATACGCCGGCGCCTGACCGTTCGCTTCACATCCTGCAAGGAGATCTGTGACCGATGCCGTTTTCTTTCTCATGGAACAACGATCCCGTCGATAAACCTGCTGATGAGCTGCAACGCTGCTGTTGAGATGACCGGATACAGACCGTCCATCAGACTCCATCCGATGATGTACGTACGGTTCCCGGGGATGCCGAAGAAGTTATCGAGTTCCCAGGTCCCGAGCAAGTCATGTTCGAACGATTTGACGATGAGACTGTACGTCGCGAAGAGAAGAAACTGCATCCAGAGGGGGGAAGCAGCGAAGCGCGATGCCGCGTCGACCACGATCCGTGAAGCGGACATAGCCGACCGAGGCAAATGACCGCGGGTCGTTGGAATACCCGAGGAACGAAAGTTGCCTCGACATCCGGATCATTCCCGGGACGATCATCCGCCAGAACGGCGGGGCAAGCCGGGCGGTGACATCCTGGTAGAAGCGGCGCGTGAGAAAGGCGTAGCGATCATCCGGGTGCATAGAGGAGAGTGGCGGGTGCAGGGAGAGCAGGGGAGAGACCTGCATCCCGGAGAGAACGAGTTTCATGATCCACTTCGTGTGACCACGAAAGGCGGCGGGATATCGGTCGACGTTCCTCGCGACCTCGTCCGGCGGCACGACAGGGTGATCCGCAGTGATAACGACCTCAGCGAGCGCCTTCAAGGAACGGCATTGCATTGGTGAAAGGTAAACCAGGCCGGTTCCTGCGCGGGCAGCCGATCGGGAAAACGAGATGAGGAGGAGAAGAATGACGCCGTCGGCAATCATCGATCCATAGAGGACGGTCGTGATGGGCATGGAAAGCCCCTGCACGGGAATGGCGGTGTCGCCCCAGAGCAACACGGCCGGGACCGCGAACGCGCCGATCTTGACGACGGAATTTGTGACGAAGGGGAGGTTGACAGAGAATACCTGTGTGTCATGCCCGAAGACTCCGAGGGCGGGGAGAAGGTATCCGGCAATCGCCAGGGTAAAGACTGCCGCAAGTGACCTCAACAGCAATTGGAGACGTCGTTCCTGCGGAGTTAGCATGCGCAATCCCCCGCGGAAGGAATCGCAGGGTCTTCACCGTGTCAGATTCGAGTAGTACGAGAGAGGGAAAAACAGAGCCAATATAGAAGGGGAGACGGGCATTGTCAACAGCCCGCGATCAAAAATCTGGCCCGCCAAGAGGGTGATACGGGGAAGAGGGACGCGCGAACCTCCGAGAACGTCAATCTTGGCCGACCACCTCGGGAACGGCCGCGCTTTTCCTCTGCGATCCGCGCGCTGATACGCTGTGAAGAGGCTCGAACAGCTCGTACAGGACAAGGCTGACCGCGCCCATGATGACGCCGTTCCGGCCATGTTGCGCCGTCCGCACACGGACGGCTTCAGCAGCCGGCGCAAGCAGATCCCGGTGAATCCTTGTCTGCAACATCTCCGCAATCTCGGGGAGGTACTGCGCAAGTTTTCCCCCGATCAGGACCAGCTCGGGGTTGAGCGTGTTGACCATCCCGATGCAGAGGATGCTCAACATCGAGACATATTCGTCGACGACCTGGCGCGCGGTGGGGTCTCCCCGACGAAACGCTTCCGCGATTGTTCCGACGTTCAGGGGATCATGTCGTTGCACCGCCTTCTGTCGGAAGCTCTCGACGAAATTCGCATCAGTGAGGATGTCGCCGAAAATCTCTTGATTGTGGAACGTGAGCGGAAAACGTTCTGCGAACATGGCCGGCGATTCCATCCCGTTGTAGCCGATCTCGCCGGCGCTCGACGTAATCCCGTGGAGGAGATGACCGTTGATCATGATCCCTGCTCCGAGGCCGTCGCCAACCCAGATATGAATGAAGTCCTTTGCGCCCTTTGCCGCCCCGAGGAGATACTCCCCGATGGTCATCGTCTTGACGTCGTTCTCGACATACACCGGAACATGGAAGTGGGTTTCGAGCGATGCCGAGAGCGATGCACCCTCCCAGCTCTTCTTGTTGTGCGAGAGGATCAGCGTGTTCGTCCGGCAATCGACGACGCCCTGCACGCCGATCCCGATCCCGACGAGCTTCGATTGCTTGTGTTTGGCAGCGAGCAGAAGATCGCGGATCGTGGAGGCGACGCGGTCGAGGACGTCGTTCGACGACGCACCGATTGCGTAATCGAACGATGCGTGTTGCAGGATCTCCGCGTTCAAATCGGTCAGAGCGACTTCGGTGTGCGTCATGCCGATGTCCACACCGGCGACCAGCCCCGCCAGTGGACGGAACCGGAGGAGGATTCTTTTCCGGCCGACGCGGTTGCTTGACGCAACCTGGCCGGTCTCTTCGAGGAAACCGGCGCGGATGAGCTTGGCGACGAGATCGGTGATCGTGCCCTTATGCAGATTGACCGACCTCGCGATTTCAATTCGCGAGATTTCTCCTTTCGTGCGGACGAGCCGCAGGATCCGGACTTCGTTGGGTTCGTGAACCAGCGCTGCGCGACCGTGGATGACGTTCCACACAGGGATTACCTACTGTTGATGATGGGGATGGTTGAGCCATGCGGCTCACTCCGGACTGTCGGGACAACCTTGTCCTTCCACAGGCTACGCATGGACCGCCTTCGGTTTCAGAATCTTCGCAGACAGCAAGGAAAGGTTGAAGAGATGACTCCAGCGCTTGCCGGACCCTCCTACGGTGATGGGACGCGTTCCTCGTGTAATTCCGTCATCGTTCGCCAAACGGCGAGCCATCGCTCGTCCCGCCGTTCAAATGCCCAGATGTCCCGGCCGGTGGAATGCTCACGACACGCCGACCGCTCGTAAATCATCGCAAAGTGGAAACTTGCAATCGCGACGTCGCCGACAATATGAATGGTCTCGTCCGTTTCATCGTACTCGATCACCCGGGCATGATCGCAAAACTCCTTGAAGCTGTCGACCAGCGCCTCCCGACCCTTCACGCTGCCCTGAAATCCGGGCAGTGCCATCGTGATGTCAGGATGGAGGTATCCCGTCAGGTCCTCCGGTCGATTTGTACGCCATGCGCGAGTGATCGCAGCGAGGATCGGAGAGAGCTCCGGATGTCGTACGGTCATGGCGTGAAGGAGGCTCGGAAGTGGAAGACGGGGGGAATCGATCAAATATACCGAGGTGAGCGGGGATTGTCAATGAAATCGTGGGAACTTGCATTTGACGATCCTGTGTTCTAATATTGACCAACTAGTCGGTCAATAAAATTTCCGGGACTCCCATGGCACCCCGATCGAAAGAACAGTTCGCCACGATCCGGCAACGGAGTCGAAAAGCGATTCTCGACGCAGCGCTGCACCTGTTTGCATGGAAAGGGTACCGGGAGACGACGATGGACGACATCGCCGCCCGTGCGGGAATCTCCAAGGGGCTCATCTATGACCATTTTCGCAGTAAGCTCGTCCTTCTCGAAGAACTCATCCTTCAAGTCTTCACGACACGGATGGCCACGCTGACAGGGAATTCCGATGAGATCGATCTTCATCAGGGCATGGAAAAGTTCATCCGCACCTGGGTGCAGTTCATCAAGACGGAACCCGAGTTTCTCAGACTCTTCCAGCAAATCCATACCAACCGCGATCTTGCCCGCGTGCTCTCCCGGCAACACGGAAAGCTCTACGCCGATCTTGTCTCCTCGATTACGGGCTTCTTCGCGCGGCATAAATCGCCCGACCCGTTCGTTGATGCGATGCTTCTCGGATCCATCATTGACGGGTTCGCCTTGAATTACATGGCGTCGCCGAAACTCTTTCCCATTGACCAATTGGAGGAACGCCTTGTCGCGATCTTCACCGTCGCCTATCGTTGATCGACCCGTCTTCCGCTGCGTCCTCGTGCTCGCGTTGGCATGCGTCCCGGCGCTCCTCCGGGCGCAGGACGCGCGCGAAATCGTCCGGAAAGCCAACGATCTCATGCGGGGGAAAAGCACGTTGTCGGAAATCTCCATGACCATCGTCAAACCCGAATGGTCAAGAACGATCGGCATGAAAGTGTGGGCGCTCGAACCCGACTACAGTCTGGTGTATGTCACCGACCCTGCGCGGGACAGGGGGAGTGTCACACTGAAACGCAAGAACGAAGTCTGGAACTGGCTCCCTTCGGTGCAACGCATCATCAAGATTCCCCCTTCGATGATGCTTCAATCCTGGATGGGCTCCGACTTCACTAACGACGACCTTGTGCGGCAATCCTCGATCGTCGACGATTACGCGCACACTGTGATCGGCGAGGAAACGATCGACGGGCGTCCGTGCTGGAAGATCCAGCTCATCCCGAAACCCGAGGCGGGCGTCGTGTGGGGGAAGCTCATCATGTGGATTGCGCAAAAGGGATTTCTTGAACTCCGGACCGATTTTTACGATGAAGACGGCACGCTCATGAAGACGTTTGTGGGAAGCGACGTGCGCACCTTCGACGGTCGCCTCATCGCCGCCCACTGGGTGATGACGCCGGTGCGGGAACCGGGCAAGAGGACGATTCTGGAATATCGTTCCATCAGATTCAATCAATCGTTCGATCAGACATTCTTTTCGGAACAGAATATGCAGCGGGTGCGCTGATGGCCTCTGCCCCGGTCTCCGGCCGTCACTCCCCGCGGATTCTCTTCTTCCGCCTTGCCTGGAGGAACGTGTGGAGAAACAAGAAACGCACCCTCATCGCGTGCGCATCGATCTTCTTTGCCGTGTTTCTCGCGGTCGCGATGTCATCCATGCAGACAGGCCAGCACGAGTACATGATTAACACCGCGGTGCGCTTCTCGACGGGACATGTGCAAATCCACGGAAAGGGGTACTGGGACACGCGTTCCCTTGACGAATCGATGGACTCCGACAGTACGCTCCTCAAGGCATCGCAGGCGATCCCGATGGTCGCCTGCGTCGTTCCGCGATTTGAAAGCTTCGCCCTGATTTCGCGCGGGAATGCGACAAGAGTTTCGCCGGTCACCGGCATCGATCCCGCGCGTGAAGACGCGATGACATCGCTCGGGTCGCGCGTTATCCGGGGCGTTCCGTTCCTGCAGTGGAACCACGGGGCAATCATTGCCGAGGGTCTTGCCCGGATCGTGAACGCAGATGTGGGGGACAGCATTGTCATCTACGGCCAGGGGTACCAGGGTGTGACGGCGGCGGGGGTTGTGCCGGTCGCGGCGATCGTTCGGTTCCCCATCCCCGACATGAACAACACCGGTGTCTATCTCACGCTCCCCGAAATGCAGTCGATGTTCGCCGCGCCAGGGCGCATCACATCGATCGTGGTTCTTCTCCACCGGGACGATGAACTCAGTGCTGCCGCTGCGGCGTTGACCTCGCTGGCAGGGCCGGAACGCGAAGTCATGACCTGGCGGCAAATGATGCCCGAGCTCGTCCAGGCGATCGCGGTCGATGATGGGGGCACCGTGATCATGCTGCTGATCCTCTATGTTGTCATCGGGTTCGGCATCTTCGGGACGGTCATGATGATGACCGCAGAACGGCGGCATGAGTTCGGCGTCATCATTGCCGTGGGCATGAAACGATGGAAACTGATGTTCATCACCGGCGTGGAGGCGCTGATGGTGTCGATGCTCGGGGCGACGGCGGGAATCCTCGCCGCCATTCCGCTGGTGGCATATTTCGCGCATTACCCGATCCATCTCGGCGGCGACTACGCGCAGGCGATGCTCGCCTACGGGATGGAACCCATCATCCCGCTCAGTACTGACCCGGTGGTGTTCCTCCTCCAGGGGCTCTCGGTGTTCTTCCTCGGCGCAGTCAGCGCCCTGTATCCCATCATCGTTCTTCGTTCCCTCAATCCCGTTCAAGCGATGAGGAGATGAATGAAACGGACTCCGGACGGAAAATCGAGAGTACTCCCATGGTCACGATGATTGCGTGGAAAAACATCTGGCGAAGCAGGCGGCGCAGCGCGATCATGATCACGGCAATCGCCGTCGGTCTCTGGGGCGGTCTGTTCGCGGTCGGGATCTTCACGGGAATGTACGATACGATGGTGAATTCCGCCATCGACCGCCAGTATGGCCACATTCAACTGCACGCAGCGGATTTCCGGCGTGACCGCCTGATCAATCAGACGATTCCGCATCCGGACTCAACGATTGCTGTCGTGAAGACCGTCGCCGGCGTCGAAGGCGTATCGGGACGGACTGTCATCGACGGGATGGGCTCATCGACGACCTCCAATCAGGGAGTAACGATTGTCGGAGTGGATCCCGACGCCGAGAAAGCGGTCTCTTCCATTGCCCGGCGCCTTGTGGAAGGGACATATTTTGGCGGAGCAGAACGACAGCCGGTCCTCATCGGTCGAAAGCTCGCGGAGAAGCTTTCGCTCAAACTGCACGCGAAGATCGTCCTTGCGTTTCAAAACATCGACGGGACAATCGTCTACGGAGCATTTCGCATCGCCGGGATCTTCGATACCGAGGCGAACGCGTTCGACGGTGTCACCGTCATCGTCCGGCAGCGCGACCTGGATGCGCTCACCGGGAACCATATGATTCATGAAATCGCAGTGCGTCTGGCCACCAACGACAGCCTTGCACGCGTTGAAGCGCAGCTCAAGCAACGCTTCCCCTCCCTGGCGGTCGACACCTGGAAGACGCTCGCCCCGGAATTGAAGCTGACCGTGGAGAGCGCCGACGTCTCCATGTCCATCTTCCTCGGCGTGATCCTTCTCGCCCTGCTCTTCGGGATCACAAACACCATGCTGATGTCGGTCCTCGACAGGACGCGCGAGTTCGGGGTGCTGATGGCGGTGGGGATGAAACGGCGGAGAATCTTCTTCATGGTGGTACTGGAAACGCTGTTCCTTTCGATCACGGGGGGCGTCGTCGGCGTTTCCCTCGGGGCAACGAGTGTTGCGTTGACGGCGAGCAAGGGGATTAGTCTGGCCTGGTTCTCCGATGGATTGTCGCAATACGGCATCAGTAGCATGCTTTTCCCCGTGGTGCATTCGACCCTCTATCCGACGCTCGCCGCCATGGTGGTGGTTGCTGCGTGCCTTGCCGCTGTCTATCCGGCGATGAAGGCGATCCGGCTGAATCCGGCTTCCGCGATTGCGGCGTATTGAGTGCGAGGGCGCCCGGTGGTGTGGCTATCAATGAAAGGTTTGCCATGGCAGTCATCAGCATCAACGGCATCACGAAGGTCTACAATCACTCCGCGGTCCCCGTCCATGCGCTGAGCGGTGTCTCGCTGGATATCGTCAAGGGAGAATTCACGGCGATCGTCGGTCCCTCCGGTTCGGGAAAGACAACGCTGCTCAATATCATGGGCGGACTGGACAAGCCGACGGCAGGTACGGTGGTGATCGACGGGACGGATATCTCGAACATGCGGAGCGACGATCTGATTGAGTTTCGGCTGAATCACATCGGCTTCGTTTTTCAGGCGTACAATCTCATTCCCGTTCTCACGGCCGGTGAGAACATCGAATTCATCATGCTTCTGCAGGGAGTGGCGAAAGCCGAACGCGATGCGAGGACGCACGAACTCCTTGAGGCGGTCGGGCTCTCCGACCGGGGACACAACCGGCCTTCTGAATTGTCCGGCGGACAGCAGCAACGCGTCGCCGTCGCCCGGGCTCTTGCATCGCATCCTTCGTTCGTTCTGGCCGATGAACCGACCGCGAATCTTGATTCGCAATCGGCGATGGCCCTCCTCGATCTGATGGAGCACCTGAATCACGAACACGCCATGACGTTTCTGTTTTCCACGCACGACCCTCGCGTCATCCAGCAGGCACACCGCGTCGTCACGCTCGAGGACGGGAAGGTGAAATCCGACGTCGCCACGAATCCCCACCGGCAATGAACCTCCGCGTCCTCCTCTCTCTCATCCTCGTCGCACAGATCGTGCGTGCGCAGACGGGTTCCACGGAAATCGGAGGCTATGCAAAGTACCTTTTTAGTCAGACAACGTCGCCGTCGACCTCCACGCGGTACGATCATCTCCTTCACGCACGGCTCAACACCGCATGGTATCCGTGGGAACATTTCAGCGGCGTGCTCGAACTGCGCGGGAGGGCGTTCTATGGCAACAGCGTCGAGGAAACGCCGGGGTTTGCCGACAATCTCAAGACCGATCCCGGTTTCGGGACGCTCGGCTCGGTGCTCTGGACCGGGCGACGAACGGTCGGCTATGCCGAGATCGACAGGATGTATTTGAACTGGTCGCCGGAACGCTGGCAGATGACGGTCGGCCGACAACGCATCGCCTGGGGGACGAACCTCGTATGGAACCCGATTGACCTCTTCAACCCGCTATCCGTCCTCGATTTCGACTATGAAGAGCGTCCCGCGACGGACGCCGTTCGCATCCAGTATTACACGGGCGTCGTTTCCAAGGTTGAAGTCGCGGTGAAGCCCGGGTCGGTGAACTCGCCTTCAATCACCGCTGCCCAGATCACGACCAATCGGTGGGATTATGATTTCCATTTCCTCGGCGGGGAGAGAGACCATCGATGGTTTGCGGGAACCGGCTGGGCGGGAGATATCCTGGGAGGTGGGTTTCGCGGAGAGCTTCTTGTTTCAGAGGTCCCTTCCGGGGTGGTGTTGCTCGATTCTCATCGCGTGATGTGTTCCGCGGCGATGTCCGGCGACTACACGTTTCCCAGTTCGTTCTATATCCATACAGAGGCGCTTTTCAACTCCGAAGGGGTGCTCCGCGACGCCGCCCTCTTCCGCCCGCAAGCGCAACGTCTTGGCCTGCTCTCTCCCGCTCGATGGTCGATCTACCAGGAATTTTCCTACGACGTGTCGCCGCTCGTCCGGGCTTCGACATTTGCCCTCATCAACCCGATCGACGGTTCGTTTGTTGCCGTCCCTTCCGCGACGTGGTCCGCCGCGACGAATCTTGATGTGACGTTTCTGGTCCTCGCGTTCAGCGGTGCGCCGAACACGGAGTTCGGCGGAGAGGGAACGGCGGCATTCGCAAGAGTGAAGCTCGCCTTTTAGCGAATGGCAGAATCACTTTCCCGCCATCAATATGTTGCCGTGACGCTGCTCGCGATGTGTGACTCCAAACACAATCCGTGATGATAAAGAGGTAAGAACGAAGCCGGAAAAAATTTCCGCGTCGAAACGGCGTGGCCGCGGATTTTGGGTTGAATGACAACTAATTAAGCAATACGTGTGGGCAACCAACTACGGGCTCCCGTGGCACGTCGGTTGCACTATTGCCGGTCAGAATTCACCCAACCAGAACAGGCCACGAAAATGCGACGCATCATTCTGATTGAAGTTTTCCTGATCTTCTTCCTTCTCCCGAACCTGTATGGCGCAACGAAAACGACAGAGAAGGTGTCACGCACGACCTCGACAAAAGCAGTCCCTGTCGTGATGCATTGACGGCTATTGCCCGGAGGGGGTGAGAAGAAGAACTCTTGCCGTGTTGGGCCCGACAGGGAGCGTAGAGGAGGGCGAAAGTGTTTTGCCATCCATAAGATCCTCCCTGATGAGGGGTGGGTGCGTTGTGGACATGACGGTCGACAAATCGATCGTCCGTTCTCGTTGACCAGCATTGATGATGACGAGGACCCGTTCTCCCGGCGACTGCCGGAGGTAACAATAGACGTCGTCGGTCGGCGGAAATTGGATAAGCCGTCCTCCCGAAAGGGATGGATGGCTTTTTCGTATTGCCAGTAGCTGCTTCACGTCGTCAAACAGCAGGCGCTGACCCGGCGTCCGCCCGGTATCGATAAAGCAATCGTGCCTGTCGCCGGGAAACCCACCCGGGAAATCGGCCCGCACCAGCCCGTCGTTGTCCCCGCCCCAGATCCCCACTTCGGTCCCGTAATAGAGCGCGGGAATTCCCCTGGTCGTCAGAAGCAATGTCAACGCAAGCCTGACGCGCGCGGTGTCGCCGTTCATCACGGCAAGGATCCGCTTCACGTCATGGTTGTCGACGAAGGTCACCAGATTGTCCGAATTCGGGTAGAGATAGTCTTTGCTGAGACATTCGTAGATGCGGTTGATGTTCTGATGTCCCCCGAACACCCGGTTGATCTCGTCAAACAGCGCAAAATCCGTGACCGCCGGAAGGACGGGATGAAGGCGCTGTGAAAGCGTGCTCCCTTTCTGGAACGGTGCAAGGAATGCCGGCTCACCGATCCATATTTCGCCGAAGATATTGAATCTCGGATACTCATTCAGAATCGCGCCGCACCACTTTGGCCAGAAGTCAGGGGCCACATACGGATACGTATCTTCCCGGATCCCGTCGAGGCCCGTGCTCTCGATCCACCAGATGGTATTTTGAATAAGGTATGCCGCGAGCGACGGGTCATCCTGATTCAGGTCGGGCATTTCATTGGTGAACCACCCGTCGAGAAGGTTTCGCACGGTGGAGCTGTCGAAGTGTGTGTCGACTAGTGCGGTCTTTGCGTGATGAGAAAAATCGTGCGCGGCGATCGAGCCGTTGATCCAGGTGGAAGTGGGAAGATCGCTCATCCAGGGATGGTTGATGCTGATGTGGTTGGCGACATGGTCGAGGATGATCTTGATGCCACGGGCGTGTGCCGCCTCGACGAGCTGACGATACAGAGCATTCGTGCCGAACCGGGGATCGATCCGGTACAGATCCGTTGCCGCATATCCATGATAGCTCTGCGACGGGTTATTGTTTTCGATCAGCGGGTTGATCCACAGCGCCGTCACTCCGAGGTCGGAGAAGTATCCGAGGTGATTGATGATTCCCTGGAGATCGCCGCCATGGCGTCCGAATGCCCGATCGCGGTGCACCTCTTCGAGCATTCCCGGGACGGAATCGTTTGTCGTATCGCCGTTGGAGAACCGATCGGGGGTGATTAAATACAGGACATCGGCCGACGAAAATCCCTGGAATCGGCCCGCCGATGTCCCGCGCGCAAGAATTGGAAACGCCACCCTGCACGTGTTACTTCCCCGTTTCAGGATCAGCGTCGCAGTCTGCGGTCCCGCAGAGGGTTGGATCATGATATCAACAAACGCATGGTGCACTGAAGCCCCGGGGAGGGTCCTCCGCACACGGATATTTCTTCCGGAGACAGAGGCGGTCAATCCGTCGAGATGGTCGCCGTACAGAAGGAGCCGGAGAGAATCGAGTTTCATCCCGGCCCACCAGTTCGGCGGGTCGACGCGGACAACAGCCGGCTTCTGACCAAGAGCAGGGGAGAATGCCAGGGACGAAATGGCGATCACGTACCAAAGGCACCGTAGGGAAACGCGAAGGGTGGTCACGGGATTCTTGTTCCGGTTTATGAGGGATTCTCGGACTCATCGCGTCGCGCTCGGCACACGGTCTCCCGTGCTGACGCCTGAAGCCCGACGCCTGATTCCTACTCTCGTTTCAGTGTACGGTACCGGATGCGATGGGGCGTGTCCGCCTCGATGCCCAGGCGCTTCCTCCGGTCGGCTTCGTACTCGGAGTAGTTGCCGTCGTACCAGACGACTTTGCTGTCTCCTTCGAACGCCAGGATATGTGTCGCGATCCTGTCGAGGAACCAGCGATCGTGCGAAATAACGACTGCGCAGCCGGCAAAGTTCGACAACGCCTCTTCGAGCGCGCGGAGCGTGTTGACGTCGAGATCGTTCGTCGGCTCGTCGAGCAGCAGCACATTGGCTTCCGCACGCAGCACCTTCGCGAGATGGACGCGGTTGCGTTCTCCGCCGGACAGCACGCCGACATTCTTTTGTTGATCGGTGCCGCTGAAATTGAACCGCGCGACATACGAGCGCGAATTCACCTCGCGGCGGCCGAGCGCGATCACATCCTCGCCGCCCGAAATCTCCTGCCAGATGGATTTCTCCGGATCGAGCGGCCTGTTCTGGTCGACGTAGGCGAGCTTCACCGTATCGCCGATACGGAAAGTGCCCGCATCAGGCTTCTCCTGTTGTGTAATCATCCGGAAGAGGGTGGTTTTGCCGGCGCCGTTCGGCCCGATGACGCCGATGATACCGCCCGGGGGGAGGACAAAATTCAGGTCGTCGTACAGAAGCAGATCGCCGTAGGACTTCGCCACGTGTTCGGCGGTGATCACCAGGTTGCCAAGCCGCGGTCCCGGAGGGATGAAGATCTCCAATTCATCGTTCCGCTTCTCGGTTTCCTCCGCAAGCAATTGTTCGTACGCCGTAATCCTCGCCTTGCTCTTGGCGTGTCGCCCTTTCGGGTTGAGGCGGACCCACTCCAGTTCCCGTGCAAGAGTCCTCTGTCGTTTCGATTCCTGCTTTTCCTCAATGGCGAGCCGGGCACTTTTCTGTTCGAGCCACGACGAATAGTTGCCCTCAAAAGGAATCCCTTCGCCCCGGTCGAGCTCGAGGATCCATCCGGCGACGTTGTCGAGGAAGTACCGGTCATGCGTAACGGCAAGAACGGTCCCGGCATAGCGTGCAAGGTGCTGTTCGAGCCAGGCGACCGATTCCGCATCGAGATGGTTGGTCGGCTCGTCGAGGAGCAACACATCCGGCTCCTGGAGGAGGAGACGGCACAATGCGACCCGGCGTCGTTCGCCTCCTGAGAGGACGGTGACCGGCGTCTCGCCGGGCGGGCAACGCAATGCATCCATTGCCTGTTCGAGCTTGCTGTCGAGGTCCCACGCGTTTTTGTGGTCGATCTCCTCCTGCAGCTTTGCCTGCTTGTCGAGGAGCGTATCGAAATCGGCGTCGGGCTCGCCCAATTGCGCGCTGACGGCTTCGTACCGTTTCAGCAGCGTGACGGTCTCATGGACCCCTTCCTCCACGATTTCCCGTACGCTCTTGGTGGCATCCAGCTGCGGCTCCTGGGGGAGATACCCGAAGGTGATTCCCTTCTGAACGCTGATTTCGCCGAGGTAGTCCGTGTCAATGCCCGCGATGATCCTGAGCAGCGAACTTTTCCCGGCGCCATTCAATCCGAGGACGCCGATCTTTGCGCCGTAATAAAAGGAAAGATAGATGTCTTTCAGGACTTGTCTGTTCGGCGGGAAGACTTTTCCCACGCCGACCATCGAAAAGATGATTTTGTTATCGGCCACGAATGTGCTTTCGGTTCCTCGGATGGTTCTTGGTGAATTGCGGTTTCACGGTTGCCACTCTGACGGGGTGATCGGCATAGCGGACGCGTTCCAGGAACAATCCGGAGGGCGGCGCCGTATGCCGTGCGACGTAATCGGACGGGTCCACGAACACCTTCTCGATGTCCAGAACCGGTAGCGCGCCTCTGCCGACCTCGACCAGCACGCCGACGATGCGGCGGACCAGTTTCCACAGGAAATGCGACCCGGTGATCCGGATGGTGATCGTGTCCCGATCTTCATCGATGTGAAGCGAGTGGAGCAGCGCTTTTGTCGACCCTTCGTCCGGATCGGCGTCGGTGAACGCATGCCAATCCTTCAAGCCGATGAAATGCGCCGCCGCCTGTTGCATGGCGCGAACGTCGAGCGGATCCTTGACCCACCAGACATACTTTTTGCCGAAGGCGGTCCGCCGGCGAGAGATGCGATACGTATACTCGCGTTCGACGGCATCGTGCCTCGCGTGAAACGAAGGCGGGGCCTTGTCGACTTCAAGGATATTGATATCGGGAGGAAGAAGATCGTTTACTTTCATCCGGATGATTTCCGGTCCCAGCATCGTCTGGACCTCGAGGTGGGCGACCTGTCCGCGCGCATGCACGCCGGCATCGGTCCGCCCCGCTCCCTGCAACTCGATGTCCGTGGTCTTGAAGACATCCCGCATGACCCGCAGAAGTTCCCCCTGGACAGTCGTGGCGTTCTTTTGGACCTGCCAGCCGGAGTACCGGGTGCCGTCGTATTCAAGAAGGATGCGGTATCGGGCCATGGGCGTTCGCCGGAGATCGATTCGGACTACTTCGATCTTCCCTTCGTTGGAGAGGGAAGAGCAGCCACAGCTCTTGCATGCGCATCCAATGCGACCTTTGCGCCAGCAATGGCGTTCGTCATCTGACTTTGCACCTGCGTGACCAGATCAGAGTCGCGCGCGAGTTGTTGCATCGCGAGGTCGTGCTTGATGCCGGGATTGTACGGTTCATGAGCCGCCATCCACGACTCCATGCCGTCCTTGGCGGCGGACAGTCTGTCCTTCGCCGTCACGAGATCGGCCGTCGAGCTCCCGGCCATCTCTTTCGGGAACAGTTTGGCCAGGGAATCGTGTTCTGCAATTGCGGCATCAATCGTTGTGAGAAGCTCATCAAGCCGGCCTGCCATCGCCATTTCATCTTCATGAACTTTCATGATCTTGTCATTGAGTTCCGCTTCTGCTTTCTTGTCGGCTTCGGACTTGCCGCATCCTGACAGGACTAGAATACCGCTCAAGAGCGCGCTCACGGCGAGCAAGGATCGCTTCATTGGCTTCTCCTCTGGGCATACATGATAAAAGTGATGAAGAAAACGTGATGAATATACGATCTAATCGCTTCGATTTCCACTGGGACAATTGGCATTGAACGTGATTTGTTTTCCATTCATCGCACGATCGATCTCCGAAAGTGCACCGTTTGCAGCGGATTCCGAACACGGCACCGTTCTTTTTGGTTCATAGGCGTTGAGTTTACTGGTCACATTGCATGATTATGTGAACACTCATTGTGGGGGAGGTCCATGGAACGACGAACATTCATCGCAACGCTCAGTGAACCGCTGCTTGATGCAATTGCTCCCGACCAGTCTTCGTCTCCAGGCGACAACCCGTACGCAAATAAGGTCCTCCCGAAGGTCCAGCGGACGACCGCGGGCCTTGAGCCGTACTCCGGAACATTCGGGACTGCGGAGGCGCTGCATCTTCTCCGGAGGGCGACCTTTGGACCCGCCCCCGCCGATGTTGCGACCGCGGTGTCGAAAGGACTCGCGGGTACCCTGAGTGCGCTCTTCACCACTCCGACCGATGAACCATCCCAGCCGCTGATCTATGACGCCCGCGACACCGTCGCAGCGGTCGGCCAAACGTGGGTCAATGGTGTGTATCAGGCCACCGGCGCAACGATCAACCCCGTCGGACTACGCATCACATCGCTGAAATCGTGGTGGATGGGTCTGATCGTGAACCAGGCGCTCTCGATCAGGGAAAAGATGGTGCTGTTCTGGCACAATCATTACTCGACGGAAGTCGCGTCGGTCGCCGATCCCCGCTTCTCCTACTACTACCTTGCCCTCCTCCGCACGAACGCGCTGGGCAATTTCAAGGACCTGACGACCAAAATCTCCCTCGACGGAGCGATGCTCCGTTACCTCAACGGCAACACCAATACCAAAACAGCGCCGAACGAAAATTACGGGAGAGAACTGCAAGAGCTCTTCACGATCGGCAAGGGACCCGAAGTGGCCCCCGGCGACTATACCAACTACACCGAGGCGGATGTCCAGGCGGCCGCGCATGTCCTGACCGGATGGAAAGACCGACAGAACGCCGATGGCACGGTCGGTCCTTCGCCCACTTCGACCTTTGTCGCGGCGAATCACGATCCGACGAACAAGCAGTTCAGCGCACGCTATCAAAACACGCTGATTACGGGTGGGGCGACTGCGGCCGACGGCCCGCGGGAACTCGGGGCCCTCATGGACATGATCTTCGCGCAGCCGGAAACTGCCAGGGCCCTGTGCCGGGAGCTCTACCGGTGGTTCGTGTACTATGTCATTGATGACACGACCGAAGCCAATGTCATCGCTCCGATGGCCGATCTGGTCAGGAACAATAATTACGACATTCTCCCCGCGCTGCAAACGCTACTCGGGAGCGCGCACTTCTTCGATCCCGTCAACCGCGGATGCATGATCAAGAGCCCGATCGATCATCTTGCAGGGATCTTTCGCATCTTCTCCGTCGCATTTCCCGCCGACGTTCAGCACCAGTATCCGTTGCTCAACTATATCACTGCGGTAGCGGCGTCGATGGATCAAAACCCCGGCGATCCGCCCAATGTGGCGGGATGGCAGGCGTACTATCAGACGCCGGAGTATTATGAGCTCTGGATCAATACGGACACGCTCCCCAAACGGGGGAACGCTTCTGCGGGTCTGATCCGGAGCGGATATTCCACCGGGGGCGCCTCGATCATCATTGATCCGATCGCGTTCCTCCAATCGTCGATTTCCGATGCGACCAATCCGACCGTCATCATCAACGAGTCCGCCCAGATTCTTTTCGCCATCGATCTGACGGCAAGCCAGATCGCATTCCTGAAAGACACGCTTCTTCCCGGTCTTCCCGACTACGAGTGGACGGCGGAGTGGACGACCTATCTCGCCGACCCGAACAACGCAACGAAGAAGAGTGCCGTCAAGAACAAACTGATCGCCCTGTACACATTCATGATGTCGATGCCGGAATTCCAATTGCTGTGAGGGGGGAAGAAATGAATCGAAGAGATTTTCTGCATCACACGGTGTCCGCGGGGACGTTGTCGTTTATGATCGGCGGTTTCTCGGTGAAAGCTTTCGGGCGGACTCCGCTTCTCGACGCTCTCCTCGCGACTGCCGATGTCGACCGGGTCCTCGTGCTCGTCCAGCTTATCGGAGGCAACGACGGTCTCAACATGGTCATTCCTCTCGATCAGTATTCGCAGTTGAATGCCGCGCGTGGCAACATCGTCATCGATTCTTCGAAGGTACTTCAATTGACGGCTGCGACCGGGCTTCATCCTGCGATGACCGGGCTTCAGGGTCTGTATGGCAGTGGCCAGCTTATTGTGGTCCAGGGGGTATCGTATCCGAACCCGAATTTTTCGCATTTCCGCGCAACGGACATCTGGTTAACAGGCGCAGACTACAACCAGATCCTGGAGTCCGGTTGGCTCGGGCGGTATCTGCAGCAGGAATTTCCCGGGTATCCATCCGGCTATCCGACGAGCTCCATGCCCGATCCTCTTGGCGTCCAGATCGGCTCCGTGGTCACCCCCGGTCTCGACGGTTCTTCGACGTCAATGGGTCTTGCCATCACGAACCCCAATTCTTCCTATATCCTTCCTGGAGGATCCGATACGCCGCCCGCGACCCCTGCCGGGCACGAGCTCACGTTTGTGCGCGAAGTCGCCCAGCAGGCACAGTCCTACAGCGCGACGGTCAAAAACGCCGCGAGCAAGGCCACGAACCTCTCCACGAAGTATCCTGCGAAAGGGACCAATCCTCTTGCCGATCAACTCCGCATTGTCGCCCAGTTGATTGCCGGCGGCTTAAAAACACGAATTTATGTCGTGAATCTCGGGGGATTCGATACTCACTCAGCGCAGGTTGTGGGCACCGACACCACGACCGGTGCGCATGCAAAGCTCCTGGGGCAGCTGTCGGACGGGATCGCGGCGTTCATGGACGATATTACGCTGCTCGGTGTCGCGAGCAAGGTGGTCGGGATGACCTTTTCGGAATTCGGACGGCGGATCAAATCGAACGCCAGTCTCGGAACGGACCACGGCACGTGTGTTCCGATGTTTGTGTTCGGGTCGGGTGTGTCCGGCGGATTGGTGGGGACGAACCCCGTTCTCCCCGCGGCGGCAACGGTGAACGACAACCTTCAGATGCAATTCGATTTCCGCTCGGTTTACACCACCGTACTGCAGGATTGGTTCGGCGCATCGGACTCCGAGCTTCAGACGGTACTTTCGAAGTCCTACACGAAACTGCCGCTCATCTCGCCGTCATCCGTTCTTTCTGCGCCCAATGCGAGTCCTACGCCGCAGACGTACCAGCTCGATCAGAACTATCCCAATCCGTTCAATCCTACCACGGTGATCAGCGGGGAGTGGCCGGTGGAGAGTGACGTGCGGCTCGTCGTCTACGATGTCATCGGACAGGAGGTTGCTGTTCTCGCAAACGGACGATATCCTGCCGGACGATATTCGTTCACCTTTGATGCCACCGGCATCGCGAGCGGTGTGTATCTGTATCGTCTGTCCGCTGGACGCTTCACCGAGACCCGGAAGATGACCCTTGTCCGTTAGGAGGAATCGATCGTCAATGGTCAATGGACGTTGGAGGATGGCCCGCCCCTGGAAGTTGATCGGGTGTCTGGCATCTGCGCTCGTTGCGCACTCGATCGGTCAGGCGCAAACGGTTCAACTTGTCAATGGGTTTCCCGGGCTCACCTTTCACCAACCGGTGTACGTGACGCACAGCAATGACGGCTCGGACCGCCTGTTCGTGGTTCAGCAGGACGGTATCATCAAGACGTTCGCGAACGATTCGAACGCGACCACCGCAACCACGTTCCTTGACGTTTCAAGGAAGTTGAGCGCAACAGACGGGGAAGAGGGACTTCTGGGAATGGCGTTCGATCCGCAATTCACCCAGAACGGCTACTTCTATATAGACTATACCGCTCCGAATCCGCTTCATACGGTCGTTGCCAGGTTTCACGTGTCACCGGTCAACAACGATAAAGCCGACTCACTGAGTGAATTCATTATTCTCACGGTGAATCAACCATTCCCGAATCACAAAGCCGGGATGCTCGCATTTGGCCCCGACAGCGATCTCTATATCGCTCTCGGAGACGGCGGGAGCGGCGGAGACCCATTCGGCAACGGTCAAAACTGCAACCAACTCCTCGGAAAGATCCTGAGAATTGATGTTCGCGATACCACGCTCTCCACGCATTATCGGATTCCGGCCGACAACCCGTTTGCGAGAGACACGACCGGCAAGCGCGGAGAAATCTGGGCCTTCGGTTTGCGAAACCCGTGGAGATTCAGCTTCGATCCCCTGACGGGAATGCTCTGGGCGGGAGATGTGGGACAGGACTCACGGGAGGAAATCGATATCGTCGCGAAAGGGGGAGACTACGGCTGGAATATCATGGAAGGAACGGCATGTTACAATCCCTCTTCCGGATGCGACACCACGGGGCTGACAATGCCGGTGATCGACTATGATCACAGTCTTGGCGACGCGGTGATCGGCGGATACGTCTATCGGGGTGATCGCCGGCCCGATTTGCAGGGGGCGTACATCTATGGTGATGAGGGATCGGGGAGAATATGGATGTTGCGTTACAATGCCGGGCACGTCACCGCAACTGCCCAGCTCATTCACTCTCCCTACGCGATCAGCTCCTTCGGCGTCGATGCACGCAGCGAGCTGATCATCGTAAGTTATTCGACGTCCGGGAACACCTCCCTCTATCGCTTCGCCCGATCGACTCTGGCTGTAAACAATGGGTCGGGAGGAGGGGAAATCGTTCCGATGGAAACCACCCTGCGGCAAAATTTTCCCAATCCTTTCAACCCCGTGACAAGCATCCCGTTTCACCTGTCGGCGACGAGCCGCGTTTCGCTGACGGTGTTTGACAACCTGGGCAGGCGTGTGGGGGAACTTCTTGCGGGCACTCGGACGGCAGGGGACTACATCGTCCGGTGGGATGCCTCGAACCTCGCATCGGGAGTCTATCTGTGCCGATTCCAGTGGGAGGACCTGGGAGGGACGAGGAGAACGGTGCAGACAATGGAAATGAACTTCATAAAATGACCTGCGTTGGGCGGAACATTGGAAAAATCATTCACTAAAGTGGAAGTCCGGATGGATAATTGAGAGATCCCCCTTTCACAGACAGCCCGCAGAACCATTTCCCGCCTCGAAGTTGACCTGGGAGACACCAAAACTCGGATTAGGAGATTATATCAGCGATGACGACGTGATCTAGGTCACAACACTCTATTGCTATTCTTGCGAAGCTTCGCTTCCTTACGTTGAGGTGGAGGTTTTGCAGGTGTTTGACAAGCTTGCGGACCGTGATCTGAGAATCTTGGTGAATGCAGAAGGATGCAAACGAGGCGGACGAGGTTCTCACGCAGGGGAGTTCTGCTCGTGACAGACGTCACTTTTGTGACAAAGAGAAGACTTTGAACGGGAAAATCGGTTCTATCATCCGCCAAAATGCTAATAACCCATTCATTTCAAGAATGGTCGGAGGAGTTTGACGCAGATCAAAGCAACCCGGAAGGTATTGTGCTATTATGAGCGGGCATCCTGCTAGCGTCCCCCTTCCCGTTGCGATCGAATGACGTTCACATTTATTGAAAGGCGTACGATGAAAAACATATCCCGTTTGTTGGGAGCCCTGTTGGGAGTGCTATGCGTTCTTCCGGTGGCCGCCCTCGCCGGTCCGACGTCGTTTACGTCGGATGATTTCAACGCATATGTTCTCAACCGGTCGCTTTGGACATGGACAAACCCTGTCGGGTTTGGCAGTATCGCAATGGTGGGAGTGAACTCCGGGCAGGCGTCGATGAACATCACCGTCGAGGCGGGAGTCAACCACGATATCTGGATAGATGGGTACAACGGAGCCAGGATCACACAGGCGTGCTCGGACACGAGCTGGACGGCCGAAGTCAAGTTCCTTTCTCAGGTCCGAGCAAGCAGCGGCCAGTCGTATGATGAGCAGGGCATCGTAGCGGAACAGGATCCGACGCACGTGATCCGGTTCGATTTTGTGACGGGCCGGCAGCCGAGCAGCGCGGACAGCATGGCGATCACGGCGCACGTCTTTGACGGCACGTTCGCCACGCCCATTCAGAAGATCTTTTCAAACATCGCGACCTACGCAGCCCAGCCGACGTACATGCGTGTCACACGTTCGGGGAGTACCTGGACGCTTTCCTATTCGACCGACGGATCGATCTGGACGGTTGCAGGTTCGTTCACGCAGGCGTTCAACATCACGAGGATCGGACCGTGGGCAGGGAATGCCGGCGGCACCGTGCGTCAGTGGACGTCGATGGTCGACTATTTCTTTAACACGGCATCACCCATCGCTTCCGAAGATGGCGCAACGAACGTGGCGGACAACCAGGCCCCGTTCATCCACAATGTCCGTGTGGTGAACGCGTCTAATGCGGCGCTTCTCACCTGGAATACCGACGCCTCCGCCAACGGCGGTGTGAACTACGGAACAACGGTGTCGTATGGAGGCACTGCCGGGCACGCCGACTTTAAGTATGCGCACATTGTCACGGTCCCCGGTCTTATGCTGAGCACGCTCTACCACTATCAGCTCGTCGGGAACACGGCCGCCGGGCCCATCGCGACCACCACGGATGCGACGTTCTCAACGACTGCTTCACCCGGGACGGATGTCAATTCCTCTTCCGATGATTTCAACGGCGCTGCCATCGATGCGTCGCTCTGGACCGTCGTGAATCCCAAGGCAGATGCGACGTTCAGCCAGTCGGGGAACCGGCTTTCAATCGCGGTGCCCGGAGGGTCGGCGCACGACCTGTTTGGAACCGACACGGCGCCAAAGCTTCTTCAGAGCGTCCCCGACCAGGATCTTCAATACACGGTGAAATTCTCCTCTGCGGTGACGAATACTGCGCCGCAATATCAGATCCAGGGGCTCGTGTTCGTGCAGGATTCCCTCAACATGTTGCGGTTCGATTTCAGCAACAGCGCGACCGGGACACAACTTCTCGCGATCGGTTTTATCAACGGTCTCTCCACCCCCATCCAATATTTGGGACAGGATATCGCTGCGTTCGGCATCACGCCGATGTATATGCGTGTCAGCCGATCGGGGTCCTACTGGATTCTTGAGTATTCGCTCAACGGCAGCTCCTGGACGCAACTCGGGACGTTCTATCATGTCATGAGCGTTGCGAAAGCGGGCGTCTGGGCCGGAAACGAAGGAACGAATCCGCCGGCGTTCACATCCCTGGCGGAATGGTTCAAGGCCGCGCTTCCTGCAAGGCCAGCGTTGCTGACGCCGACCAACGCCGCACAGAATGTTCTGTTGCCGCCGACAGCCACGTGGGACACCACCACGGCCGCGGCAAGCCTCCGCATCCAGGTTGCCTCGGATACGACGTTTTCGACCGTCGTCACCGATGACTCCTCCCTGGTGGTCAACAGCAAAGTGCTGTCCACGCTTGTCAACGGGACGAAGTATTTCTGGCGCGTCCGTGGAAAGAACACGAACGGCATCGGAAGATTCTCCCTCATCAACAGCTTTACCACCGCTGTTCAGGTCCCGACGATTCCCACGCTGCTCTCTCCGGCAAACGCAGCAACGGGACAGGACACGGTATCGACTCTGGTCTGGAATAAAGTGACGGGCGCGGCAACGTACCGGTTGGTCGTCGCCACGGACACCACGTTCGCCAGCGGTATTTTCCTCAACGATTCGACGATCACGGATTCGACGCGAATAGTGCATGGCCTCGCGCTCGGAACGAAGTATTTCTGGCACGTTTCGGCGAAGAATACCGGCGGAACGAGCGCCTTCAGTGTTGCTCGAAGCTTTACCACGATTACCGGCGTGCCGGTTGCACCGACACTCTTGTCTCCGGCCGCCTCCGCCGTTGATCAGCCCGTGGCCCTGACGCTCCGCTGGGGGAAGACCAACCCCATCGCCCTGACCTATCACGTTCAGGTATCGACTGACCAGACGTTCGCGACAAATGTCATCGTCGATGATTCGACCGACGTCGATACGACGAAGGCCGTCAGCGGACTGGCCAACAGCACACACTATTACTGGCGTGTCAGCGGCAAAAATGGAAGCGGCAGCGGCCCGTATTCGGCAGCCCGTGATTTCACCACCATCATTGCCATTCCCGCGGCACCGGCACTGTTCTCTCCGGCAAACGGCGCGACCGGCCTCCTGACGAGCTTCAATCTCGTTTGGCATAAAGTCGCCACCGCGACATCCTATCGTGTTGTCGTCGCGACCGACTCCACCTTCGCGACCGGCGTCGTTCTGAACGATTCGACGGTCACGGATTCCTTGCGGTTGATCTCCGGCCTGAGCTATAATCTCACATACTACTGGCACGTGAGCGCGAAGAATGCCGGCGGTGCGGGCGCGTATTCGTCCACCTGGCATTTCCTGACCCTTACCCAGGACCCGTCGGTCCCCGTGCTTGTCACGCCGTTGAACGGGACTACCGGTGCGGCGACCAGTCTGACCCTCCGATGGACGCGGCCGTCCGGCGCGACGTCATTCCACCTGCAGTTCGGGATCGACTCGCTCTTTGCGACGACGATTATCGATGATGCCGCTGCGACGGACACGTCGAGGAACGTGACCGGTCTGAGCTACCTCACGAAGTACTTCTGGCGGGTGAACGCCGACAACGTCGGCGGCACAAGCCCCTATTCGCCGGTCTCGGCATTCACGACCGGGATCCCGGTTCCATCCCAGGTGACGTTGAGGACTCCCGCGAACCAAACGGTGATCGGGACCGACACTGTGCGGCTCGTGTGGACGAAGAGCGCCCCGCTGATCACCCGGTACTGGGTGCAGGTGGGCGTCGATTCGCTCTTTACGTTCAGTGTCGTCGATTCGAACGTCGTTGATACGACCTCGGTTCGACGCGGGCTGACGGACAATACGAACTATTACTGGCGTGTTCGCGGATACAATGCCGGCGGTTGGGGTCCCTACAGCGCGATCGGGAATTTCAAGGTCGTCATCTCGGATGTCCCCACAACGCGCGGATTGCCCGCGGAGTATGTTCTGCAACAGAACTATCCGAATCCCTTCAACCCGTCGACACAGATCGAGTTCGCACTTCCGAAACAGGATTACGTGCGGCTGGAAGTGTTCAATCTCCTTGGCGAGCGCGTCGCGGTGCTCGTGGACGGGCTGCAGACCGCAGGCTATCACGTTGTTCGCTTTGACGCGTCGAAGCTTTCGAGCGGGATGTATCTGTATCGATTGACTTCCGGCGAAACGATGTTTACGCGGAAAATGGTTCTGACGAAGTAAGCTCCTATCCTCCACGGGGCGGCGGTGATGATCACCGCCGCCCTGCGCGTTTCTTCCGTCCCTTTCACATCGCAGAGAGTTCTCGATGGTACGTCTCAATCGTTCCAGGAAAGCGGTGCGACTGCTTCCGATCGCGCTGCTCCTGTGCGCTGCTATGACTTCCCAGGGGCAGGTCGTATTCAAGTCTCCCCAGCCCGGGGAAGTCTATAAGGAGTACGTCCGGTTCAATGACAACTTTTCGAACGACTGGCGGGTCACCGACCCCTCAACGGGAAACGCCACCGCGCAGACATTCCTCCCGAATCCGACGTTGGACATAACGATCGACGACCTCGCCAACGCGACGCGCGCCGAGGCGACCCTTATCCTCTGGGGTGGGCACGTCGGGACGTCCAACAAATCCATCTCCTTCAACGGGAACCCGGCGATCCCCATTCCGGAGCTTGACGCCAGCAATGGGTTGCCGCCGAATACCACCGGCGATCCGGATGCGGTCTACGGCAGTGAGTTCATGAGAGAATCCAACGAGACGATCACCATCCCCCTGAACCAGCTCGTTCAGGGGACGAATTCGTTTCAGGGGAGCTGCGGCGATCAACTCGGCCCGTACGGATTCGGATGGGGACAGTTCGGCATTTACGGGATCGTCATTCGCGTGTATTACGATCCCGCAGTGAAAGCGCACCCGACGGGGACAATCACTTCTCCCATGTCGCGCGGATCCATCGGGGAGAATCCCACGATTACCGCTGCGGTCAGTTCCGGCGTTACCCGCGTCGATTTCCTTGCGTACTACGACGGGTATGACACGGACGGGGACGGCGTCTTCGCTGAGTACCATCATGATTATCATTACCGCAAGTTTGACGGGGCCGTCTCGATCAAGAATCATGTCGGGACAGCAACAGGCTCACCCTGGCAGGCGACGTGGCAGACCCAGCTGGTACCGGATCAGCCGCTCGGAGGGGTGAAGCTTCTTGCGAGAATCCAGGACAACACCGGCATGTGGTACGTCACGCCGGAGGTCTCACAGGTCAGCCTCGTGCGAAGCGGTTCCTCAGTCAAATTATACAAGCCCGAGAACACGCCGATAGAATTCTGGACGATGTATTACTCCGGCGCAACGAAATCCAACAACTTCACGATTCCCGGGGGGGCGAATCTTTCCGATGCCACCACGGCGGCGCTTCTCGTGAAGACGTGGAACGGCGATGATGAATTCGGCACGGCCCCGGCCGATGCTCCGTACAATGAGTACTGGACGAAGTTGAATGGCAACACCATGCCAACCCTCGGCATCGGTCACTTTTATGAATTCGATACCGTGAACGTGTCAACGGGCTGGCTCCAGACCGGTCAGAATACGGTGGAGTTCCACTCGAACAGCCAGACCCAGCACGGGATCGAAGTCTGCTGGCCGGGGGCGGCAATGACGGTGCGCTATGCCGGTTCCGCTTATGCTTCTCCGGTGGCAGCGGCCCCCTCGCTGGTCCTGCCGGCCGACAATGCGACGAATATCCCGGCTCCCCCGACGCTTGTGTGGAACAGCGCGTTGACCGCGACAGGGTATCGCCTGCAGGTCTCTTCCAATTCGTCGTTCACTGCGCTGGTCGTCGACGACTCCACGATCACGGACACGACCAAACAGGTTGGCGGCCTGACGAGTCAATCGACGTATTACTGGCGCGTGAGGACGATGAGTGTTGCCGGCGGAAGCCCGTTCTCGTCGTCCCGTTCGTTCTCGACGCTTGTTGCGGCGCCGACCCTGGTATCGCCGGCGAACACCGCCTCCAATGTGCCGATCAATGCCCGTCTTTCATGGATGAAGACGCCGGGCGCACCGGGATACTTTGTGCAGGTAGGAACTGACCAATCCTTTGCGTCCGGAGTCGTCTATAGTGACTCGACCATCACGGATTCCACCACTGTGGCGACCGGCCTTGCCGCGACCACGACCTATTATTGGCATGTCCGAATGCGGGACGGCGGAGCGGGAGGGCCTTTCTCCGCGGCGTGGAGCTTTACGACCTCCGTCGCCGTTGCACCGGTGCCGTCGCTTCTCTCGCCTGCGAACAACGCGACCAACGTCGTGACAACCCCGAGTCTCATCTGGGCAAAGAGTGCCGGCGCCGCATCGTATCGGGTGCAGGTCGCAACGGATTCAACGTTTGCGACCGGGCTCCTCGTGAACGATTCGACAATCGTCGACACGACGCGTCAAGTCTCCGGTCTTGCCAACCTGACCCGGTATTTCTGGCGCGTCAGCGCGAAGAATGCAGGCGGCGTGAGCGCGTTCTCCGCTGCGTATGCCTTTAACACCACATCTCCGGGACCCGGTGCCCCGGCGCTGACATCGCCCGCCAACCTCGCTTCGGCTCAGCCGACCGCAATTGTCTTCGGCTGGAACACGGTATCGGGCGCGACGGAATACCACTTCCAGCTCGCGACGGACTCGACATTTGCAACCGGGTTTGTCAAGAATGATTCCTCCCTGTCGACGAACAGTCGATCGGTCGTCGGCCTTGCCGTGTTCACGAAGTACTATTGGCGCGTCCGGGCGAAGAACGCCGGCGGCTTTGGTGCCTTCTCGTCAATCTGGTCGTTTACGACCGCCATGCCTGTCCCCGCCCAGGTTCTCCTGGCGTCACCGTCGACCAACGCGATCGTCGATGGCGATAGCGTCACCCTTTCCTGGCAACCCAGTACGCCGTCAGTCCAGATGTACTGGATTGATCACGCTGTGGATTCTCTCTTCACGTTCGTCGGAGTCGATTCAACAGCGGATACGACCCTTGTGCTTCGCCAATTGATCGTGAACAAAAGGTACTTCTGGAGAGTTCGGGCGAGGAACGTGGGAGGTTTCAGTCCCTACAGCGAAGTCCGGGCGTTCAACGTCATCGTCTCGGGGATTGAGCAGCTCGGCGGCGTACCAAAATCGTACGCGCTGAGTCAGAACTATCCGAACCCATTCAATCCTACGACGCGCATTGAGTTCACGGTGCCGTCCTCGGGCCTGGTCCGGCTCGAGGTTGCGAACATTCTTGGCCAGCAAATTGCCTCGCTTGTGGACCAGTCTATGTCGGCCGGGAAATATGTTGTCCAATTCAACGCTACGAATCTTCCGAGCGGGTTGTATTTGTATCGCCTGTCCGCCGGCTCGACTGTTCTCACGAGAAAGATGATGCTGGTGAAGTAACAGTCACGGGCAATTTCCCACCATGGTGCAGCGCTCCGCCATCAACGCGGCGAGCTCTGCACCATTCTGGTTCTGGACAGCATCGGCAGAAACTATCACCTGAAGATCTGGCGCAAAGGAGCGTGTCGAATGGGACGTCAAATGCGGTTCACCGGACGACTTCGTATGGCACTGGTCGTCGTCATCTTTCTGCTGGGTGCAGTCCAACCGGCGTCAAGCGCGGGACCATGGTGGAATGCGGTCTGGCACTACCGTGTGCCGGTCACGATCGGCGCGGCGGGATACGAGCGCTATAACAAGCCTGTCGAGGTGTCGGTGAACTTCACCTCGGTTCTTTCGTCGCTCGGACAATCGGGATCGTTCGCCGATGCCTCGATCCACGTCGTTGAGACCGACATCAACGGGGTGATTCTCGATACCGCGGTGGCGTTCCAATTCGACCGGGCAACGGGATACGACCCGGCCGGCAATGCATCCGGCAATCTCATCATTATGATGAAGGGCACGACGCAGGTCGGAACGTCGCGGTATTTCTCGGTCTACTTTGATCTCGTGGGGACCGGGTTTGTGGCGGAGAATGTGCCGGCGCAGGTATCGTATGTGGACAATGTGACGTTCGCCGGTCAGGCAAGCTATCAGATCTCGACTCCCGAGGCGACGTACTACTATCACAAGTTTGGCGGTGGATTTGCGGGGATGGAAGACAAGAACGGCATCGAGTGGCTGGGGTTTGACCCCACACCCGGATCCGGTTCTGGAGGCGAGTATCGTGGCGTTCCGAATGCGGTGTACAATCCGCCCAACCCCGGGTTCTTCCATCCGGGCTTCACAAATTCCACCAGCTCGATCGTCAACAGCGGTCCGCTCAAACTGACCATCGACACAAAATCCACAGACAGCGGGAACCCGTGGGAATGTACATGGGAAGTGTTCCCGCAATACGCACGCATGACAATGCTGGTCCAGGGGAACAGCACGTACTGGTTCCTGTACGAAGGGACGCCGGGAGGAGCATACAATGCGACCACGAACTATGTCGTGCGTTCCGACGGCACAAAAACGCCGGGGGGAACTACGTGGGATGGCGCCGTTGGCGATCCGGAGTTCGTGTACTTCGGCGATCAGGGGGTCAACAGGGTCCTCTACTTTGTCCACCATGAAAGCGACAATCTGGAGGATTCCTATCGCCCCCAAAACGACACGATGACGGTGTTTGGGTTCTCGCGGGATCTCGTGGTGACCTCGTTCTTCAACAGTGTTCCCCAGCATTTTACGATGGGCTTCTCCGAAGACACGACGTTCAACGGTGCCTCCAAGGTCGTTCTGGCGTCGTACAAGAATATCCCCGGAACGCTCGGTTCGGCCGAGCAGCTCTCGCTGACTGCACCGACGCTGCTCTCACCGTCGAATAATGCGACAAATACTTCGACGACGCTGCAATTCACGTGGAAGCGGGTCTCCTCGGCCACCTCGTACCGGTTGCAGGTGAGCACTTCGGCGACGTTTGCTGGCGGATTCGCGGTGGATGATTCCACCGTTGCCGACACGACCCGACAGGTCGCGGGGCTCCAGCAGAACACCATCTATTACTGGCGCGTCCGAGGACAACAGGGCGGCATCGCCGGGCCGTACTCGTCGCAGTGGACATTGACGACCGGCATCGGCACGCCGACACCGGTTGCTCCGTCGCTGGGGGCGACCGGCTTGACGTCGCCGGTGACGCTTAAGTGGACCGCCATCACCGGCGCGACATCCTACCACGTGCAGGTTGCGACGGATCAGAATTTCTCGACGGGAATCGTCGTCGACGATGCTTCGCTGACTGACACCATTCGACAGGTCAGCGGGCTTGCGAACGGCATTCAGTTTTACTGGCACGTTCTTGCTGCGAATACGAACGGGTCAAGCGCCTATTCGACCACCTGGAATTTCGCTACGGGTCTGCCCGCTCCTGTGCTGGTTAGTCCTGCGGACAACGGTGTCGTCGGAGGCTCATCGGTGGTCGTCCGGTGGCTGCACGTGTCCGGTGCAATCACCTACCACGTACAAGTCTCGACGGATCCGGCCTTCGCTTCGAACGTCATTGTCAATGATTCAACGATCGTCGACACAACGAGAAATGTCACCGGGTTGACGACCGGAAACCGATACTACTGGAAAGTCAGTTCGATCAGCGGGTCGGTGAAGAGTTCGTACAGTTCCGCACGGAGTTTCGTGACCGCGCTTGCACCACCACAAGTGGTTTCGCCGGCGGATAACGCGACAAAGCAGCCGCTTGTCATGACGTTTGTATGGAACAGCGCGAGCGGAGCCCAGGAGTATCATCTCCAGCTTGCCACGGACTCGACATTCCAGGCGGGATTTGTGAAAAACGATTCTTCGATTGTCGACACGTTCCGCGTGGTGGCCGGGCTTCAGAACAATACCCGATACTTCTGGAGGGTCGGGGCCCGGGCAGCTTCGGTGACCGGCGTGTTCTCCGACGTGAGGAGATTCAAAACTGTAGAGATTCTCCCCGGGGGGGTGACGCTGGTGAGTCCCTCCGACGGCGCCACGGTTCAGGCCGATAGTGTCCTGCTGGTGTGGCAATCGACGAGTCCCGCGGCGAGCCGGTACTGGGTTGAAGTGGGCCTCGACTCGACCTTCGCGTTGCGGGATGTCGACTCGACGTTGACAGATACGGTGAGGATGCAGCGGCACCTGATCCTGAATCAGACATACTACTGGAGGGTCCGTGCGGGGAACGATGAGGCATGGGCGCCGTTCGGTCCGATGCGATCATTCCGATCGGTTCTCTCCTCCGTGGAAAATCCGCCGGGTCAGGTCCGGGAATACGCCCTGGCGCAGAACTATCCGAATCCCTTCAACCCGACGACGTCGATCGAATTTTCCTTGCCGAAGGAAGGCCGAGTGGTGCTGGAAGTGTTCAACCTCATGGGAGAGAAGGTGTCGACGCTGGTTAATGGCGTAATGTCGCCGGGGACGTATCGTGAAATATTTGATGCGTCAAAACTCACCAGCGGGGTCTATTTCTACAGGCTCACGACGCCGGAAGGGTCGCGCCTGCGCAAGATGATGCTTCTGAAATAACGGCGAGGAAATCCAGGTTGAACACTAAGGGGAGAGCAATGGACGCAAATCGCAGGTCGAGGCGAACGGGCAATGCCGGCGGCGGGGTGATCGGCTTGGTGTGGCTGATGCTGATCGCCGTCGTTGCGCCGCAACCGGGGTTTGCGGCGGAAGGAGGGGGGACACCTGCGCGTACTGCTCAGCCGGCCGGCGTCTTGAGCGGGCCGACAATCAATGTCTGGTATGGATCGCCCCAGAAGTTCGGTCAGATCGGTGTCCCTCAGCGATGGATTAATATCGTCGGGAATGTCTCGACCACGAATCCTCCCCTGAGTGTCTTCAAGTGCTCCTTGAACGGAGGTATCGATGTTCCGCTTTCGACCGGGCCGGATACACGCCGCCTCGAGGCCGCGGGCGACTTCAACATCGATCTCCCTGTCCAGAATCTTTTTCCCGGAACTAACACGCTCGTCATCACCGCGCAGGACAACATCGGTGCGATTTCGACGCAGTCGGTCTCGATCGTGTGGACCCCGGGCCGCGTCTGGCCCTCGATGTACACTGTCAACTGGGCCGGTCCATCGACGCTTTCCGATTCCGTTCAGGTTGTCGACGGACTCTGGGCGACTGACGGCGGCGGTGTCCGGACGATTCAACCCGGATACGACCGGATCATCGCGATTGGAGACTCCTCATGGACAGATTACGAAGTGCAGGCTCAGGTCTTTGTTCATTCGGTCGATAACACTAATACCGCCTATGATGGAACCAACGGCGGGCCGGCAATCGGGTTCCTTTTCCGGTGGAACGGACACACCGACCAACCGACGTTCTCGCCTCCGATTACGCAGCCGCTTTCCGGTTATGAACCCTACGGCGCGATCGGGTGGTATCACTTTCGCAACCATGCACCCATCAATCAACCTGATCAGTGGGAGCTGATGGGAAACAATCTGTCCATGTTCGGTACGGACCAGACGAATCCCCTCACGGTCGGAACGTTGTTTCATCTCCGGATGCGCGTGAAGAGCTCCGGAGGCACGAGCACGTACTTCTTCAAGGCATGGCAGAACGGCACGAGCGAACCGTCGACGTGGACCCTGCAGGGAACAGGCAGTAGCGGGGACCCGTCGCACGGGTCATTTCTGTTGCTCGCGCACAAGGTCGACGCTTCGTTCGGCGTCGTACAGGTATCGCCGTTGGGCCCGCTGACGTCGCCATCGCTTGCTTCTCCTGCAAACGGTTCGAACGGAGTGTTCGGCGGATCGTCACTTCTGTGGAACACGGTGGACAATGCGGGATCCTATGATCTTCAGGTCTCGACAAGCCCAACCTTCTCCTCGGGCATGCTTGTGGACCTGACGGGGTTGCGGGATACGACATCGATCCTTCCTTCCATGCCGAGCTCCACGACCTACTATTGGCATGTCCGCGCCGAAAACCCTGAATCGGTCGGCCCATATTCTTCGACATGGTCCTTTACGACGACCCTGCAGCCGCCGTCCATTCTCTCGCCGGTCGTGAACGCGGTCAACGTTGCAGTGCCGCCGACGCTGGTCTGGACAAGAGTCAACGGCTCGACCTACGGGCTTCAGGTAGCGACCGATTCGACGTTCGCTGGAGGGTTGGTGGTCAATACGAGCGGTCTCGTCGACTCCGTTCAACTTCCGGCGGGTCTTCAGTACAACACACGATATTTTTGGAGAGTGAACGCAAAGTTCGGAGCAGTCACGAGTGCCTATTCCCTTGTCGGGGCGTTTACGACCACGCTTGCGCCTCCGATCCTTGCTTCACCATCGGACGGGATGCTCAATCAGCCTCTCCCGGTTACATGCACCTGGCATCCCGTCGTCTCGGCCGCCACGTACCGTATTCAGGTGTCGACCGATCCGGCATTCCTGACGAGCCTCCTCCTTGACGATGCGGGAGTCACCGATACCGCGCGCGTGGTCATTGGCGCACAGGCCACGACACATTACTACTGGCGGGTATCGGCGGCGAACGGTTCGGGGTCGGGAAGTTATTCAAACGTCCGGAGTTTTACGACGACCCTCTCTGCCGCGCAGCTGCTCTCGCCGGCGAACGGGTCGGGCGGATTTCAGGGATCGGCGAATCTTCAATGGGGGGCAATCCCGCAGGCCCAGGCTTATCAGCTGCAGGTCAGCACCGATCCTTCGTTTTCGTCGATCGTCTTCTTCAATGACAGCACGCTCGTTGATACGAGCCGCGATCTCACCACGCTGGAAAACAACTTTACCTACTACTGGCGTGTGCGGGGAAGGAATGCGAACGGGCCGGGCCCGTATTCGCCAGTCTGGTCTTTCAGCACGCTCCTTGCGGGGCCCTCATTGATCGCCCCCGTCGATCGGTCGTCCGGACAGCCGCTCTCGGAGACGTTTCGATGGAACACCGTCCCAACAGCAGCGACGTATCATTTTATCCTTGCGACGGATTCGACGTTTGGCTCCGGAATCGTAAAGAACGATTCGACGATCACTGACACGACGCGGAGTGTGGTTGGATTGCAAAACGGCGTGTTTTACTTCTGGCATGTGCGGGCCAGGAACGCGCTTGGACCGGGTGCGTTCTCACCGACATACCGCTTCCGGACAATCGGCATTTTCCCGTCTCAGGTCGTTCTTCTCGCTCCGATTACCGAAGCCTCTGCGAATGGGGACTCAACAAGATTTTTCTGGCAGCGAAGCACGCCCTCCGTCACTCGCTATTGGCTGGAACTTGCCATCGATTCGCTTTTCCAGTTGCGAACGATCGATTCGACCGTTGCGGACACAAGCAAAGTCGTTCACGGATTGTTGGACAAGACGACATATTTTTGGAAAGTGCGTGCGTACAATGGTGAGGGATGGGGACCATTCAGCGTTGTTCAACGCTTCAAGTTCCTTGTCACCGGCATCGATGACCGGCCCCCGATTGCCCTCGGATTCACTCTGGAACAAAACTATCCGAACCCCTTCAATCCCACCACCATGGTGAGCGCCCAATGGTCTGTGACCAGCGATGTGCATCTGGTTGTATATGATATGCTGGGACGCGAAGTCGCGGTGCTCGCAAATGGCAGATATGCTGCCGGCCGGTATTCGTTTGCGTTCAATGCGAAGAATCTGGCAAGTGGAGTGTATTATTATCGGCTCACCGCGGGGGGATTCTCAGCAACGAAAGCGATGGTGCTGGCACGGTAAGTGCACCGTGGAGGGTGTGAGATTCAAGAGTTGCGTATCCTGATTTGGAGGTTCAATGGAAAATCACGGGCTGCTATTTCGCCGGGCGACGATCTGTCTGACCGTTGCCATGATGGTGGCATTTCCCTTCGTACCGCAATCGGCGTTCAGCGGAACTCCCGGCATCCCGGGCGCGCGCGTCGCCTCCGGTGTCACATCAAATCTCATCTCAGACGATTTCAATGATGCTGTCCTCAATACCGGCCTCTGGACATTTGTCAATCCGCTGGCCGATGCGCAAGTGACGATGAACGGCAGCGAGGTGAAAATCTCTGTCCCCGGAGGCACGGTCCACGATGCCTGGACAGGGGGCAACAATGTTCCGAGAATCCTGCAGCCGACGATTGACGCCGACTTCCAGCTGATTGTGAAGATCGATTCGCCGATGTCACAACAGTATCAGACTTCAGGGATTCTGATTCAGGAAAGCCCTTCCACGTACCTCCGGTTCGATGTCCACAGCGACGGGACGAACGTGAAAGCCTTTGCTGCCAGCATTTCCAACAACCTGGCCACGGCACAGACAAGTGACAACGTCATTGTCGATTCGAACGGCGTGGTGCCGATTTACATCGCGATCCTGAGGTCCGGCAACGGATGGCAGATGTCGACGTCCAGGAATGGATCGACATGGAGCCTTGCGGCGAGCTTCAATTACGCCCTCACCGTCACCGCCGTCGGGCTTTTCGTCGGAAACCAGGGAACGACGCCTCCGGCATTCACCGGGGCATTCGATTTCTTTCAGACGCTGATCCCGAAGCAACCGACATTACAGCTCCCCGCAAACGGCGCGGCATCCTTGTCGCTCACGCCGCAACTGACGTGGACGGCATTCCCGGGAGCGGTGACCTATCGCGTTCAGGTTGGGACCGATTCAACGTTTGCCACCGGCCTCGTCGTCAACGACTCCACCGGGGTGGACTCGACACGGACGTTGAGCGGGCTTGCGTATGCGACAAAATACTTCTGGCGTGTTGCCGCACGCAACGCCTCTGGAGCAACCAGCGCCTACACGCGGCCGTGGTCGTTTACCACGATTGTCGCGCCCCCTCCCACGCCGGCGCTTGTCGCGCCCGCGACGAATACGATAAACGCGGCGCTGACCCTCACGCTCAAATGGCGAAAGAGCACCGGCGCAGCGGCCTATCATCTGCAGGCGGGCACGGACTCTCTGTTTGCCGGAGGTTTTGTTGTCAACGATTCCACTCTGACGGACACGAGCCGCGTTCTTTCCGGACTTGTCAATGAGGTCAGATATTTCTGGCGTGCCCGTGCCCTCGGGCCGGGTGGCTCAAGTGCGTTCAGCAGTCCCTGGGCCTTCACGACGATCGTTGCCGCGCCGGGAATTCCCACCCTCGTTTCGCCACCGAATGCGGCCATTGATGTGCCTCTGAGTACGCAATTGGCGTGGCATCCGGTGCCAAAGGCGGCACAGTATCGGGTCACACTCGGGACCGATTCGACGTTTGCGTCGGGTGTGGTCCTCAATGATTCCACCGTCACCGATTCCACGCGAAGCGTGACCGGCCTCACGGCCGGGACGGTCTATTTCTGGAAAGTGACCGCGAAGAACATCGGCGGGACAAGCGCACCATCTGCCGAGACCAAATTTACCACCGTGGTCGGCGCACCGGCGCTGGTGTTCCCTGCGAACGGGGCCGGCGGACAGGCATTGTCATTGACGTTGTTGTGGCACCCTGTGAAGAGCGCGGACCGATACTGGCTGCAGTTCGGGACGGATTCGACCTTTGCCACCGGGTTGATCAAGAGCGATTCGACGCTCACCGATACCTCGCGGGTGATCATCGGCCTGGTGATCAACCAGCGGTACTACTGGCGCGTCAATGCCCGGGGGACGGGTACCTGGGGAGGTTTCTCCGGCGTGTTCTCCTTCCTCACGGCGACTCCGCTTTCAGGACCCGTTGATCAGATCTCGCCGGCAAATCTTGCCGTGCTTGCGGTGGACTCGGTCAAATTTCTCTGGCACCCGACACAGCCGTTGATTGAGGCGTACGACCTCGAGTACGGCCCCGATTCGCTTTTTGTCTTCGCGATCTCGGACACCAATCTTGTTGATACCCTAAAAACGGTCAACAACCTTATCAGTAGTCGATACTTCTGGCGGGTGCGAGCAAAGAATCCGGGAGGTTGGGGCCCCTTTAGCTCGCCGGTGTGGTCCTTCAGAGTGCAACTCGGACCTGATGGCGTTGATAATCAAGGGTCGTTGCCGAAGGACTATGCCCTGGACCAGAACTATCCCAATCCGTTCAATCCGTCAACGATGATCTCGTTTAGTCTGCCGAGGGCGGACCGGGTGCGATTGGAAATCTTCAATGTGCTCGGTCAAAAAGTCGCGACGCTGGTGGACGCTGACCAGCCGGCGGGCGTTCACGTCGTGAAATTTGACGGGACGCAACTCAGCAGCGGTATTTATCTCTATCGGCTTGTTGCCGGGCATGAAGGGAAGATGTTTGTCCGCAAGATGGTGTTCGCCAAGTAACGGGGTCGACTCATACATTCAGGGAGTTCCATGGCACGTTCTTCGAAATTCGATTCGCTGCTCGCGCGAATCCCGGACTCGCTCTACGACAGGGTCGAGGACCGTCTTCCGAAGCGGCTCGGAGGGAGACTGCGGTTTGGTCGTTCCCGCGCTGCGTTCACCCGACACATGCGAAAGAAACTCGGCGGGTTCTACGTCGATATTGACCCCGGTCCGAAGGGCACCGATGAAATCATCATGAAGACCGCGGTCCTGGTAAAGGAAGAAGCCGCGTGGTCGCTTGACGCGAACAACTATTTCGAACAAGGATTTCGCCAGCTCTATACCTGGTTCACGCTTCTCGAACCGTACGGCTTCAATCCCCGCACGGTCGGAGCGGTCTTCGAGCTCGGCTGCGGCTCCGCACGGCTTATTCGTCATCTGCGATGCATGCGCGGCGTGCGCCTGGTCGGTTCCGACCTTGTTCCCGAACAGGTGGAATGGTGCAAGGCGAATGTCCCCGGCGTCGAGTTCTACGTCAACCAGCTCGATCCACCGTTGTCCTTCGCAAAGGACAACACCTTCGACCTCGCCTTCGCGGCATCGGTCTTCACCCATATTCCGTTGGAGACGCAGGAGAAGTGGATCCACGAGATGTACAGAATCCTTCGCCCGGGCGGTTTCCTCGTCTGCGATGTCCTCGGACACTATCATCAGGGGCGGATGCTGGATGCCGAAGACATGAAGAAGTTCGAAGAGCAGGGGAATTTCACTCTCACGGCAAAGGACAAGAAAGCGTCACTGTCCACGCAGCTCATCGGCTCGTGGGACGTCTTCATGAAACGGGGCGAATTCCTCCGTGTCTTCGGAAAGGAATTCGAAGTAATCGACTACCTTCCCACGCTCCTGAATCTTTTCGTTCTCCGAAAGCCGATCTCCGCGAAGTAAATGAACAGCGCAGTGTCGACGACGGCGTCCGGTCCGGACGCCGTTGCTGTTTCAGCGGGGAACTCTCCCGTATAATACAGTCATCTGCGACAAGGATTCCCATGGCCCGACGCACACTGTGTCTCGCTTCCCTTCTTTGTTGTGTTGCACTGCTTTGTTCCGCTTCACCGTCCCTCACCTACACGGTGAGCATGCCGCACCCTGCCACCCATCTCTTTGATATCGCGATCCGCATCGACAGTCTCCCGGCTGGCGTGCAGTCGGTCGACCTGCTCCTTCCCGCCTGGCGGTCCGGACGATATGTAATATTCGATTTCGCGGGGGGCGTCGAGAGATTCTCGGCGGTGGATGGGAAGGGCGATCCTCTGCTCTGGAAGAAGGTGGACAAAGAAACCTGGAATATCGCGACGAGGAGTTCCGGCACCGTCCTGGTCCACTATCTTCTGTTTGCGGATGAACCGAACCTCCGGACGCGCGACCTCAGCGATTTGCACGGCTTTATCGACGCTGCGGCGGTGTTCATGTACGTCAAGGAGTATCGCGACTCCCCGCTCACGCTCATCGTTCGCCCGTTCGAAGGCTGGCATGTTACGACAAGTCTTGACCCCCTTCCCGGACAGCCGGATCGCTTCACCGTGGCAAACTATGATCTCCTCGCCGATTCGCCCCTCGAAATCGGAACCCAACGGGACTACGACTTTACTGTTCGCGGGGTTCCGCACGTGCTGTCGATCGCCGGCAGGACCAACGTCAATGCGGATTCCATGATCGTCTGGATCAAGCAGATCGTAGAAATTGATGCGTCGTACTGGGGTGGTCTTCCGTACCGGCGCTATGTGTTTCTCCTGCGGGCATTGCCGAACGGAGGGGGAGGAACTGAACACCTTAACTCATGCGTGCTCGACGTCAGAGAGTCTCCCCTTCGGACACCCGACGCGGGGCGTGCGTCCATGGGCCTGTTTTCTCATGAGTTCTTCCACACCTGGAATGTGAAGCGTCTTCGTCCAAAAGGAATGCATCCGTACGATTGGACAAAAGAAAACTACTATCGGGAGTTGTGGCTTGCAGAAGGGGGAACGTCGTATCTCGACAATCTTCTTCTGGTGCGTGGCAAGCTTTCACCCGTGAAGACCTATCTTTGGGGGATTGCGCGACAGGTCGAGTCCGATCGGGAGCGACCGGGGAATGCTGAGCAATCCGCCGCCGAATGCAGCTTCGACGCATGGATAAAATTCAACAAGCCCGCGAACGATTCTTACAATTTCCAAACAGACTTCTACGAACGCGGCGCTGCGTTGTCGCTTCTCCTGGACCTTGATCTCAGAAACAGAACGAAGAATCGATATTCACTCGATGACCTGCTCAGACTGATGTATAAGCGCTTTCCGCCTGAAAGCCCGGGATACACGCTTGACGATCTCGAGAATGCCGCAGTCGAACTCGGAGGGAGCGGGATGACGGCCTTCTTCAAGAACTACATTTCCGGCACCGGGCGCCTTCCGTGGGAAGAAGAACTCGATCATGCAGGTCTGACGCTTGCGCCGGTCAAAGGCTCACAACATGCCTGGCTGGGGATCGCGGTCGGAGACGATGGGGGCATTGCCACAGTGCAGTCCGTTGTCGAAGGCTCCCCTGCATATGACGCCGGCATCGACGTCGGCGACCAGGTTCTGGCGATTGACGACCTTCGGGTGCACGCCGAAGACTTCGCCGCGCGAATAGCCGATCGCTCGCCGGGGGATTCGATCAACGTGTCCTTCTTCCATCACAGCGAGTTGCGTGAGCGACGGATGGTCCTCGTGCAGAACCCGGTGCCGACCTACACCGTGGCCCGGGTCGAAGAGCCTCGACCGTTGCAGAAAAGAATTTTCGAATCGTGGTTGGGTTGTCCCTGGGAAAGGGAGTGACGGGCGTTTGCCTTCGCGATCCATAGTTCGTATACTCGAGTGCGGTCGGATTCCCCCCGTACCGTGCTATCATCCATAACCTGAGGCCTTCTTCCGATGGACCAGACAGGCAATGTTCCTCCGATGAGCCCGTCTCAACCGCCTCCACAGCGGGCATACGTTCCACCGCAACAGACATCACCGATCATCAGTCTCGGCGATTGGTTCGTCTCCATCCTTTTGACGTCGATTCCGATCGTCAACATTATCATGCTTCTCATCTGGTCCTTCGGGAGCAATACCAATCCGAGCAAAGCAAACTGGGCGAAAGCCATGCTCCTGTGGCTCCTGGTCGGAATCATCATCGGAGTGCTGGCATTCATCGTCGTCGGCACCGCCTTGTTTCACGCAATGAACACTGACTGACCCGCGAAGAAGTTCTCCCTGGTTCGGGTCGCGGCTGACACAGAGCAGCCCGGCATCAGGCTGGACACTGAGAGCGATTCGTTCCGTCCTATGGAGAAGTTGCAGTAATGCGGTCATCGAGGGTTGTTAAAAATATCGACGGGATTGGCGAGGTCGTGCTGCATCGTTCGCGCAAAGCCCGTCGGTACGGCATACGAATCGAGCCGTTCATGGGGCTCGTCGTCGTTGTCCCGTGGAATGCAAGCTACCGCGCTGCGCTTGAAGTTGTGGAACGACACCGCGCATGGGTGATCAGGCATCTCGCCATGGCGAAAAACCGGGAAACCCAGCTGACGCATTCGGCAAACACCGGTCGCCGTGTGACACGCATGCACATCCTGGAAGCGCATCCGGACGAAATCGACGCGGTCGATATTCAGGTGCGAAGCGGCGTGATCAGTGTCTGTTACCCCCGGACGCTCAGCCTTGAAAGTGCCACCGTGCAAAAGGCCATGCGGGACGGGGTGGCATCAGCCTACCGGCTGGAAGCGCGGCGGCATATCCCGGGGAGGGTCCGGGAGCTGGCCTCCAAGAACGGTTTTCGATACGGCCGTCTGACCCTGAAGAACCTTCGTTCACGATGGGGGAGTTGTTCTGCGGCGAACAATATCAATCTGAATATTCAGCTGATGCGGCTGACCGATGAGTTGATTGATTTTGTCATTCTTCACGAGCTCGTCCACACGCAGGTGAAGGACCACGGGCCGAAGTTCTGGAAATCGCTGGAGCGCGTAAGCGGGAATGCAAAAGCGCTGGATGCGAAACTCCGGAAGGCGCATGTCTGGGGGTGAAAAAGATGGAGGGGGGAAGGGGAGAGGGGGAGACTGGGGGATTGGGGGACGTTGGGAGGAGGGGACTCTGAGCGTGTGAGAGCGATTGAGGTCGACTTCACAATCCTCGCGCCGGTGAGAACTTCGGCGGCGAGGATTTTGTTTTTGTATGAGGAGATCATCCTGAACTCATCAAACCGCCCCTTCTTTTGCCTTGGATCCCATGGGAGACGAGGCGCAGTAATCCCTTCGTAGGCAGGTTTCCTACATCCTTTTTTGGGAGAGACCGTCGATGTACGACCTTCTCATTATCGGCGCCGGACCGGCCGGCATCAGCATGGCGGTGGAGGCGTGTGCGGCCGGGGTGTCGCATGAGCGCGTGCTTTTGATCGAGCAATCGCCGGAGCATTCGTTCTCGATCAAGAAATACTATCCCGAGAACAAAGTTGTCACCGCGAACTACAAGGGCTTCGAGGCCGTGTGCACGGGTGTCATGTGCCTCGCCGATTCGACGAAGCAAGAGACGCTTTCGTACCTTGATGATTCGATCCGGGCGCATCACTTTGCGGTGCGGTATGGCGAGCACGTCTACCAGATGGCAAAGGACCCTCAAGAGCAGCGGTTCATCGTGACTTCAAGCGTTGCAACCTATGAAGCGAGGGTTGTCGTCATCGCGATCGGGATCCTCGGGAAGCCCAACAAGCCTGAATACCGGCTGCCGACGACGCTGAAAGAGAGATTGCTCTTCGACGTGACGAGCATCGAGATCCGGAATGCGAGGGTTCTTGTTGTCGGAGGTGGCGACTCTGCCTCGGAGTACTGTCAATACCTCGTTCAGCTCAAAAACTCGGTGAGCCTGAGCTACCGGCGGCCGGAGTTTTCCCGGATGAACAAGATCAACAAAGAAAGCCTTGAGGCGTTGGTCGGCCGGGGTGGCGTTGAATTTCTTGGCGGGTCGAATGTCGCCGGGATTGCGGAGGTGAACGGTCGACCGCAAGTGACGTTTAGAGAGCCCGGTTACGGTGAGCGGGGATACGACTATGTCGTGTACGCTCTTGGGGGCACAACGCCGAAGAATTTCCTGAAAACCATTGGGATCCGGTTTGTGGGAGATGAGCCCGAGTTACGTGAGAACCATGAGACGAGTGTCCCCGGGCTGTTTCTTATCGGGGATTTGAGTGCCGGGTCGAAGGGGGGGTCGATCATCTGGGCCTTCAACTCGGCGAACACAGCGATGGAGAAGATCAAAGCGCAATACCTCTCGGACCCGGCATAACGGAATCGGGGGCACGCAAATCCCTTGAAGGAGAGGAAAAAAAGGCATATATTCAATGACGCCTACGATTTTGGCCCGAGCGCGTTCAGGACGGCCCCGTAGCTCAACGGATAGAGCAACAGCCTTCTAAGCTGTAGGTTGCGCGTTCGATTCGCGCCGGGGTCACAACATTTTTGATTTTAGATTTTAGATTTGGGTGACAAGATCACTCCCGCGATTCATGGACTTGTGTATTCTCTCGCAGCGAGTGAGAAGATGAGTGACGAGGACTCGTTTAAGGACCGAACGAAGGATTGCGCACTCAGGGTGTTACGGGCGGTGCAACGAGTCCCGGGATCCTTGATCGGCGATGTGCTGGTGAACCAAATCGTCCGATTCGCGACTTCGGTGGGAGCAAACTATCGTTCGGCGTGTCGTGCGAAATCCAAGCCGGATTTCATTGCCAAGTTGTCAATCGCTCTCGAGGAATGTGATGAATCTGAATACTGGGTCGAGCTACTCGGTGCAATGAAGATTCTCGGGGAGAAGGAGTGTCTGGAACTAGGCGACGAAGGTCGTCAATTAACGGCGATGCTAGCGAGTTCCATAAAAACAGCCAGATCGCGATCTTGAGCAATTCTCACGAAGTGCAATCTCAAATAGCTTTCAATAACCCGAAGATCTCGGCCCAGACGTCAAACCCAACCTCCACCTAACCCCCAAATCCAAAATCTAAATTCTAAAATTTAAAATTGCTAATGCCCCTATCGTCTAGAGGCCCAGGACACGAGCTTTTCAAGCTTGGAACACGAGTTCGAATCTCGTTGGGGGCACAGAGCCATTTTAGATTTTAGATTTTAAATTTTAGATTGATTTGATCCGCACGTGCTGTACAACCGGCTCCCTCCCCGCGCTGACGCCAATCCTCCTCGCTTCAGTTCCCAAACCTTCCGTGCGATGCGTTGAGGATCGACACATCCACGATGAGCCCCGGCAGAGACTGGCCAAACCGAAATATCTGCCAAGAAATGGAGTGGCTTGTAGTGCCCGGAGGTTGATTTGGCGGTTCGGTGGGAGAAGCCTGCCTGCAGCCGCCGACAAAGAAGACATCCACTGCATAGAGCAAAAGGATAATTGTCAGGAGAGCACAATCGCTGCTTCTGAATCCCCAATTCAATCTATGTGCTCGAGCAGAAGTTTGGCTCGAGATAGACATGTCGACCCTACGATGCTCCAAACCTACATCATGATGGCTGAACGAGAACAAACTCCGAACACTGCTTCGCAAGGTGATCAGAGCAGAGAGGGGGATCGCCGAAGGGCTAATGCCTAAGGTTCATATCGTTTGCCCATCAAGTCACCTGCACGAGATGCGAAGAAACAAAAAAGCCTTCCCATCATCGTGAAGAGAAGGCTCATTTGCCAAAGGACGGAACAGTCGCCTCGCACAGCCTCGTGCACTCATGATTCCATGACTGCAAAATCCTCGAACCTCTAATTTCGGTCCTCAATGGTTTCTTCCTCAGGTATCGGATCCCGACTTCCGCTCAGTCTCCTTTAGATTTTCAACGGCGCTGCAGATACGATATGAATGCACAAGCGTCCGGATCGTGACGGGGGGGAGGAGACCAGCTATACCAACACCCCGTTTCGCTCCACGCTGATAGCATCACGCCCTTTGGCGGACGGAGACTTCCGATTCCCGGTCAGCGTGAATTTCGTGATGAGCTCCTGCACTCTGGCCGTCAGGCGGTTGAGATCCTCAGCTGCCCGAGCGACCTGATGGGTCCCCGAGGCGGTCTGAGAGGTGACCGCGCTGATCGATCCGATGTTCCTCGAAATCTGCTCTGCAGCACTCGATTGTTCCTCCGAGGCTGAGGCAATCTGCGTCACCATATCGGTGACTTGTTGACTCACCTGCACAATGTTGTGCAGCGATGCGCCTGCCTTATCGGCAAGGGTGATTCCCTCAGAGACTTGCATTGTGCCCTTCTGCATCGAGGTCACTGCTCCTGCAGTGTCATTCTGGATCTTCTTTATCATTTGCGCGATTTCCTTCGTTGCCTTCGTCGTCCGTTCAGCAAGCTTCCGCACCTCGTCGGCTACGACGGCAAATCCGCGTCCTTGATCGCCGGCACGAGCCGCTTCGATCGCTGCATTCAGCGCGAGGAGGTTCGTTTGATCCGCGATGTCGTCAATCACGGTGACAATCTCCCCGATCTGGTCGCTTGACCTCCCCAGTTCGTGGACGGTGCGCGCGCTCTGGTCAACCACCTCAGCAATCTTCTTCATCCCTTCGACCGTTCTGGCGACGACATCCCCACCCGCGTTCGCCGCATCCTTGGCGGATTTGGCAACATTGGCGGTTTCCTGCGCGTTCCTGGAATTGGCAAGGATCGTCTTCGTCATCTCCTCAACGGCTGCGGCGACTTCGCTTGTCTGACGTGTTTGCTCTTGAGCGCCGGCAGCCATCTCCTCGGTGCTTGCGCTGATTTCACCCGACGCACTCGCTGTCGCCGATGCAGCCTCCCGCACCTCGTTGAGCGCCGATTCGAGGTTCTCTGCGACCTGATTGATCGAATCGGTGATGAGTCGGTGGTCTCCCTTGTAGCCGGCGGTCACGCGTGCCGTGAGATCCCCCTTTGCCATTTCCGCCAACACGCCGGCCCCGTCCGTCACCGGTGCGATCACATTGTCCAAGAGGCTGTTTACCCCGAGCGTCAGCTTCTGCCAGCCGCCGACAAAACGATGATGATCGGCACGGGTGGACAACTGACCCTCGCTGGCCGCACTCACGAGTGTGCCCAGTTCGGATTCGAACTCCTTCAAATTTCGTCGGACGTCCTCAATCGTGTCATTAATGAGGGCCTTCTTCCCGGGAAATTGCTCCAGCGGTGCATCGAAGTTCCCGTGGCCGAACTCCGCCACGCATGCCATGGCTTTCATGTTCACAGCAATATGGTCGCCCACCATGCCGTTGACACCCTCGACCATTGCCCGATACGCTCCATGGAAGGAGTCCATCGGAATACGCACGTCAATGTCCCCTTTGCGGTGTTCCTCCGACATGTGCTCCATCTCGCGGATGAACCCCTTCACGTTTGATCGCAACAACTCGATGTTCTCATTGATGAATGCTTTCTTCCCGGGGAACCGCTCCAGGGGAACGTCGTAATCCCCCCCTGCGAATCCCGCCATGCAGGCCATGGCCTTTTGGGTTACGGCGATGTGCCCTCCGACCATTGCATTCACCCCATCGGTCATGGCACGATAGGCGCCCGTGAATTTCTCCGATGGGATCACAACATCGATGTTCCCCTTGTCATGTTCGCTGGACATGTGCTGCATTTCCGCAATGATCCCCGACAGATTCGCGATGCACTGGTTCAGATTGCGCCTGATCTCGTTGAAGTCGCCCTGATATTCCTCTTTGATTGCCGGCGGAAGATCTCCCTTGCTGATCCGGTTCACATACTCAGCCGCGATATTCAGTGGCCCGATCACCGCATCGAGGGTATTGTTGACCCCCTGTACGATTTGCCGGAAGCCGCCGTGAAATTGTGCCGCATCCCCGCGGACAGCGAGGCGACCGGCAACCGCTGCTTCTGTCAACGCATTCGCTTCATCGCGAAGAGCGCGGAGAACTTCGATCACGTGTTGAATGCTCTTGTTGAGAATATCGCCGTCGGAGCGTTTGCTCACCGACACATTGAGATCGCCGTCGGCAAGATGCTTCATAGCTTCGACCTGCACCGTGGTTCCGGCAACAAGTTCGTCGAATGCCTTCTGCAGCTCGCCGATTTCGTCCTTGCGATCGGCAACGGCAGATGTGTCAACCTCACCGTGCGCCAGTCGCAGCGCGCGCTCCTTCAGCTCCGAGAGCGGGACGGTAATCGTCCGCGTGAAGAGCCAAACCGTGACGATCACCAGGAAGAGTGCCCCGAATCCCAGGAGGGGCGCGAGGTGGGTCTGGAAATTCACTTTTGCCTGCATCGAGTGCAGGTTTGCATTCATGGTTTCAAGTTGCTTGTCGCGCAGTGCAATGACCCCTTTTTTGACCAGTCGCCACAACGGCGTTTCCCTCGTGTTCAACGCCTCAATGGCGTTCTTCTGATGACCCTGAATCGCCATCCCCTGAATTTCCCGTTGAAGGGCCAGGTCCTGGCCGGACTCCGTTGTGAGCTGGTCAATCGATTGGATCTCTATCGCCGAAGCATGAGACTGTGCCGCCAGACTTCGGGCTTCCTTCAGATCAGCCTGGATTTCATTTTCTGCGGCTGCAAAGTTCTTCTTTGCCAGTTCGTCTGAGGGGTTCATGATGACATTGCGAGTCGCTTGGCCTGTTTGGAGTCCGTTGGACAGGATCGCACTGAGCGTCAACGAGAGCTTCTCGTCAATATTCGATCGGTCCGCGATCTGCTGCATCATGGTGTTGGAAGAAGTCAGCAACCAGAGAACCATCGATCCTCCTATTGCGACCACCAGAAAGTTCGAAAGCGCAAGGCGGATTCCTACCCGGATGTTACCGATGGCGAGGCGTACTGTGCGCCGCGTGAGAACAAACCCTGCAAGGATGACGATGACGCCGATGATCAAGGCGGGAACCCAGAGACTCTGGAAAAGAGATGACCCTGAGACTGCTGAGGGCGAAGGGCTTCCATCGGGAGTCGTCGCTGGAGTCTGCAAGAATGCGCCCAGGGCAGACTGACCCACAAAGGGGACCAGCCAGGCGACCGAAATAAGTAAGGAAAGACATTGTTGTCCGAAAAGGTGGCTCTCGTGAGTCCTGTGATCCATGGGTTGCCTCGCGCAATTGATACTCAAAGAGAAAGAAATAGCCCAACTATTGTGCCAGAATAACAGATTCCCGTCGGCCAAAATCCGATTGAAAAGCCCTTCATTGTGGATCCCGCGAGTGATTTGACTCGTCGCGGAATTCATTGCGTTCAAGGCTGGCTACTAATCGACAATTGGCGGAGTTATAGGCTTGAAGTGAGAGCGTACACTTTTCTGTCCAGAAACGTTGGGGATGATGCGCACTTGCGAGGGGCCTCGAAGGCGGCGTCAGAACGAAGAGGGAAGTCACGTTCGTGACTCCGATGTCCCAAGCTCTGTACAGCATTTCCCGGGCGCGATTCCTCTGTCAGGTGTGCCTCATGGATCCGTCGACCTCAAGGTCGATCGGGGGAACCTCCCCCCGCGCGCACACTGTTTCTATGCGAGAGAGGATTCGTTCCGGCAACTTGCATTGATCAGCCGCCAATTCTGGGAAAGGGATGATGATGAAAAAGTATTGTCTTCTGATGGTGTTTCTTGCCGCCTGCTGGATCACAGCGTACGCGCAGGAGGCAACGAACGGGTATTTTGTCACAAGGCTGGGTCGCGACACAATCGCCGTGGAACAATACGAGGTGAACGGACATGAATTGAAAGGAATGAGCGTTGTCCGGAGCCCTCGCACGGTCATCCGTCAATACGAGGCGAGCTTTGGGGCAACGGGGGAATTAAACGAGTTCCACGTCACTCTTCGATCCATCGAGGGGGCGGTATCCGGTGAGCGCGACTATCTGTACGAAGGGGACAGCGTGAAAGTGACGTTCAAGCAGGACACCGTTACGCGGAAATTCGGAGTCTTGGCAAAAGGCCGCCCGATTCCTCTCTTTGTTGACATTGTTGGCGGTTGGGATATCGCGCTTCAACGTGCACTTCGGACGGGAGGGACCAGAGCATTCGAAGCCCTTGCAGGAAAGGAGATTCTGCACTACAAAGTGACAGGTGGAGTGCCTGGCACAGTGGTCCTCGTGAATCCCGAGAAGGACTTTGGTCCGCTTCATGCAACGGTGGACCGCGAGGGGAACCTGCAAAAGTTCGACATGACCGAAACAACCGACAAATTCATTATCGAGCGTGTCAGGAATCTTGACGTGGACGCATTAGCGAAATCCTTCGCCGCACGGGAGGAGGCCGGGAAGGCGCTCGGGGTGCTTTCACCCAGAGACACCGTAAAAGCGGAAATCGCCGGGGCACATCTTCTGATCGACTACGGTCGGCCCGCGGTGCGAGGCCGCAAGATTTTCGGAGGGGCCGTGGTGCCCTGGGGCGTGGTCTGGCGAACGGGGGCAAATGCGGCCACACAGCTCGTGACCGATAAAGAGTTACTCTTCGGAAACGTTGTTGTGCCTCCCGGCACGTACTCGCTGTTCACCCTCCCGTCGGAACACGGCTGGAAGCTCATTGTGAACCGTCAGCACGGGCAGTGGGGCACGGTGTATGACGATGCAAAGGATCTTGCCCGGCTCCCGCTGACGGTGAAGCATCAGCCGAGCCTCACGGAGCGCTTCACATTCACGATCGATGCGAAGGGGAACGGGGGAGCGATCAGTTTCCGGTGGGCGGAGACCGAGGCGTCAATTCCGTTCGTAGTCAAGGAGTGAGTTCGAAGAGGTCAAAAACATGGCAGCCTAGGCAACCATCTTTTCCAGGGATGAAAAACATGGCTGCTTAGGCAACCATCTTTTGTGACGCGTCTTTTCATGGAAGGATCTGTAAGTGCCTGGGAGGCAACAGGTTGCAGGCCCGAAAACATGGCAGCTTAGGCAACCATCTTTCTCAGGGGTCAAAAACATGGCAGCTTAGGCAACCGCTTTATTTCACTTCGCCAGGCCGCGCTCCTCAAGCAACGCCTTCACCTCCGGGTCGCGCCCACGAAACGCCCGATACATCACTGCAGCGTCTTCCGTCCCGCCGCGCGAGAGAATCATCTCACGGAACCGCTCGCCGTTTGCGCGCGTCAGGCCTCCGTGTTCCGTGAACCATGCGTAGGCGTCATCATCCAGCACTTCGCTCCACATATACGCGAAATACCCGGCAGCATAACCGTTGCTCCAGATGTGGGCGAAGTACGTTGACCGATATCGCGGTGGGATCAAGGGTATGTCCACATGAAACTTCTTGAGGGCCGTCAATTCGAACGCATCGACGTCGCCAGGATGAGCTCCTTTCGTAAGCGTGTGCCAACCCATGTCAAGCAATGCTGCTTCCAGGTATTCCATTGTCGCGAATCCCTGGTTAAACGTCCTCGCTTTCATGATCTTTGCCACTAATGCCTGTGGCATCGGCTCGCCCGTCGCATAGTGCTTTGCGTAGTGCGCCAGGATCGACGGATAGAGCGCCCAGTGCTCGTTGAACTGCGATGGAAACTCGACAAAATCCGTTGGAACGTTGGTCCCCGCGATTCTCGGATACTCCACGTGCGTGAGCAGCGCGTGGAGGGCGTGGCCAAACTCGTGAAACATCGTGGTGACGTTGTCAAATGTCAGCAGCGTTGGCTGACCCGCTCCCGGCTTCGGAAAATTCGTCACATTATATACAACCGGCTTGGTGTTCAAGAGACCCGTTCCATCAACGAAGGTATCTTCCCACGCTCCGCCGCTCTTGTTGTCCCGCTTGTAATAGTCGCAATACCAGAGTCCGATGGTCGACCCGTCGTAATCAAAGACCTCGAACACCCTGACGTCGGGGGAGTACACGGGAATGTCCTTCCGCTCCTTGAACGTCAATCCGTAGAGCTGGTTGGCTGCGTAAAAGAGGCCGTCGTCCAGCACTCGATTCAGCTCAAAGTATGGCTTGATTTGGGAGTCGTCGAGAGCATATTCTTCCTTCCGGACCTTCTCCGCGTAGTACTGCCAGTCCCATGGTTCGAGCTTGAAGCCCCCTTTTTCTCCGTCAACGAACTGCTGCATCTTTGCCGCTTCACCCCGCGCCTTCGCAGCCGTTGCGGGAACGAGATCGGTCAGAAGTTTGATCGCGGCCTGGGGCGTCTTTGCCATATCATCAGCCAGGACGTATGCGGCGTAGGTCGGATATCCGAGCAGATTTGCCTTCTCGATGCGCAACTCCGCAAGACGTTGAATGATGAGACGCGTATCGTTCGAATCCCGTTTCTCAGCCCGCTCCGTGGAGGCAAGAAACAGCCGTTCCCTGACGGCCCGCCTCCGCAAAGAGGCCTGTGAGGGTTGCTGCGTTGTGTTCTGAAGCGCGAGTATCCACTTCCCGTCGAGACCGCGCTGATGTGCAGCTTCGGCCGCCGCCGAGATCTCTGCTTCGCTGAGTCCATCGAGGTCCTTCTTGTCCTCAATCACAAGCGCGCCGGCTTTCGTCGCTGCAAGGAGATGATTCTGGAAGGCGGTGACAAGTTTCGATTCTTCAAGATTGAGTTCGCGGAGCCTCTGCTTATCCGTCTCCGACAGCATCGCACCGGCGCGCACAAAATCCCGGTAATAGCGCTCGACAAGAAACTTCTGGATGTCGTTGAGGGGAAGGCTCTTCCGTTGGTCGTACAAGGTCTTGATGCGCCGGAACAAATTTGCATTGAGATGAATGGCGTCATTGTGAGCAGCGAAGCGAGGGGCTTCCTCTGTTTGGACCTTCTGGAGGGTCTCATCGGTGTTCGCAAGGATGACGGCGCTGAAGACTTTGTTGACCCGCGTCAACAGCGCTCCCGACCGCTCCATTGCCACGATGGTATTGTCGAAGGTCGGCGGCGCAGGGTCGTCTGCAATCGCACGGATTTCGGTGGACTGTTGGTGCATTCCCTGTTCTAATGCCGGCTGGTAATCGGCGTCGTGAATCCGGTCGAAAGGAGGCGCCTGATACGGGAGCGTGCTCACTTCGGCAAACGGATTTGTGCTGGTGAACCCGGCGACAAGGGTGTCGCGCATTTTTCCATGGGTCGACATGCTGAGCTCGGTTCTTGAAAATCCTGGTTGAGTAAAAAGCAGCCCGACGATTGCGGGCAACACGCCGGCGACACCTCGTCCAGTCAACCTCGTCATCATACCTCCGCTTGAGAGTTCATGTTCTTCGGGTACACAATGTAAGAAATCGTCGCCAACGATGCATTCCTCTGAAGAGAAAACTATCCAGATAACTGCGCGAACAGCACCGCTGACTTCACCATGAGGGAGTGAGGCACACTCTCCCCACTTCTGTTGTCCACCTCCCGTTGATCTGGGGCATTCATGTCTCTCATCCCTGTCAGAGTCAGGAAAAAGTGCTCCCGGCCGGTCAGCAGAGCCATTTCCCGTTCTTCATGGTGATGGCATGGTCCGTGCAGTACATCGAAGAAACAACAGGCTATCAACAGATCAGATTGGAGCAATACCATGCGAATGCCAACCATTACCACTCGTCTATTTGTCTTCGTTGCACTGCTCGCTGTCGGGGCCGGCTGCAAGACCGATTCTTCAAATCCCTACGGCTCATCGCCAACCGGTCCTTCAACAAGTACGACCCAGCCCAACACGGTGACGATGGCCGGGATGGCCTTCTCTCCGGCAACCATCACTGTGGCGGTGGGGACCACGGTGACGTGGAAAAACACTGACGGTATCGCTCATACGTCGACGAGCGATTCGGGTGTCTGGGATACCGGGAATATGCCGGCCGGAAGCTCGCAGACAACAACGTTCAATACCGCGGGGACGTTTGCCTACCATTGCACGTATCATGCGAGTATGGGAATGAAGGGGACTGTCATCGTGAAGTGATCTTCTCCCCGTTATTCCGGTACGCCTTGCAGTCTCTCCGATGCAAGGCGTCTCCTTTTTTGCTTTGGGACAGATTGAAGAATTCAGACCACTCCTTTTTCATCCCTTTGGGCGATTGCGGCCTTCACCTCTCTTTGCTAACTTATAAGAACCTTGAAGAGCTTTCGGAATTCTGAGACTCAAGGGCAAAGAGTCGTTCGGCCCGATCGGGTTCCTGACGAGGAACGCGGGGAGGGAGGCGTTGCCTTGAACGCCCCCCGCGGTCTCAATGGCCGGTCCGGACTGTGGACGAGCGAGGGAGCATGCATATTCTTCTTGTCTGTCCCGAATACCCGGAAACGTTCTGGTCATTCAAACACGCCCTCCGGTTCGTGTCGAAAAAGGCGGGACAGCCTCCATTGGGTCTGCTCACGGTCGCTTCTCTCCTCCCGAAGGAGTGGGAGAAGAAATTGATCGATCTCAATCTGACCAGTCTGACATTGAAAGACCTTCATTGGGCCGACTACGTTTTCATCGGGGGCATGTCCGTACAGGCGGAGTCTGCGCGGGAAGTCATCGCCCGTTGTAATGAAGCCGGCACGAAGGTCGTGGCAGGGGGCCCTCTTTTTACAGCGCGGCCTGAGGAATTTTCCGGCGTGGACCACTACGTCTTGAATGAAGCAGAGATCACGCTTCCCCGGTTTCTGAACGACCTTCAACGCGGAACGCCGAAAAGTTTGTACGCGACCGAAGAGTGGGCAGATCTTTCGACTACGCCGCTGCCCATGTGGGACCTCATCGATCAACGTCAGTATGCCACGATGAACGTCCAATATTCTCGTGGTTGCCCGTACGATTGCGAGTTCTGCGACATCACAGTGCTTTATGGTCACCTGCCGCGAACGAAAACGGGTGCCCAGATCATCGCCGAGCTGGATGCCCTCTACCGCACAGGATGGCGCAGTCATCTGTTCTTTGTCGATGACAACTTCATCGGGAACAAGAACAAGCTGAAGAGGGAAGTTCTCCCTCTCATTATCCGGTGGATGGAGGAGAAAGGACATCCCTTCAGCCTGGGAACCGAAGCGTCGTTGAACCTCTCTGATGATCCGGAACTCATGGACCTCATGGCCCAAGCGGGATTTGAAGAGGTGTTCGTGGGGATCGAAAGTCCGAACCCCGAGAGTCTCGAGGAATGCAAGAAAATCCCGAACAGAAACAGGGATCTCCTGGCAAGTGTGCGAACCTTGCAGGGAGCAGGACTGCAGGTTCAAGCAGGCTTCATTGTCGGATTCGACCATGATCCTGCATCCATCTTCGATACGCTGATCCATTTCATCAAGGAGAGCGGCATCGTCGTGGCAATGGTTGGTCTCCTCAATGCCCCAAAAAACTCGCGGCTTTATCACCGCCTGGGAAAAGAGAAGAGGCTCTTGCAGGTATTTTCCGGGAACAATATGGACTTCTCGATGAATTTTGTTCCGAAGATGAACCCGAAAGCCCTTATCGACGGCTACCGGAAAATTCTTTCGACCATCTACTCGCCGAAGGAGTACTACCGGCGCGTGACGGAGTTTCTCAAAACGCACGACCCGAAACGGCGGCACGTTGCGATGATCCGGTTTGCGTCCCTGCGTGCACTGTCGAAATCGATGGTTCTTCTTGGAATCCTCGGGAAAGAGCGGTTGTACTACTGGAAGCTCTTCTTTTGGTCGCTGGTGCGCCGGCCACGCCTTTTCTCGATGGCGATCACGCTCGCCATCTATGGTTTCCATTTCCGGCGGGTATTTGAGCAATATGCGAAGGATGGGAGTTGATTTAATGGGAGGCCGCCGGTCAAGGAAATTTTGTCCTTGTCCGGGAATTCACTATATTGAATCTGCGTTGAATGTGATTTAAGCGCTACCGGTACCTCGAGAAGCCTGAATCCATTGAGGATTCAGGCTATTTTTTTGCTCGATGGACAAGGCATCTGTTGGGATGGCTCATCAGTCAGCAACGAAGGTCTTCCTGCTGTCGCATTATGACTTGGAGCATTGCACGTGCAAAATCGACCCATGCATTCATTCCACATTCCGGTTCTCGGACTGGCATTCTCCATTGACACGCCGTTGAAGGTCGCGCGGTTTGGCATCGCTTCGGTCATCTCGATCGTGGATGACATCTTAATCGAGCGGATGCGCGAGCACTACTCCCGCGTTTATGGAAGACCGTACGACGTGATCCGTCAAAAAGACGAAGACCCGCGGGCGAGACGGATCACCGCATACCTCAACCTCGTCAATCAAATCGTGCAGGAACAGTGGGCTGCGCTCAAGACTTCCCCGTTCGAACCCGGGAGTGAGATTGTGAAGTACTTCGAAATGCTCGACGACCACTCTCCGATGAAGCGCCTGTACCAACGGTGGGTGGGCGCCCGCGATGCCGCGCACCGGTCGACGCTGGAACAAGAGTTGCGGGCCGGGATGCTGCCTGGTGCGATTGACGTGAATATCATGACGAAGCTCGATAAGATCAATCGAGCCACCCCATCATCAGAGCCGCTGCCGGAATCATCGGATGCCGTTTCCGCCCTTCGCGGATTCGTCCGGAGCGATCTCAACTCTTCCGTTGTTCTGTCTGCGGGCCTTAACCAACGCCTGTTTAACTATATGGAACGATGTCCGGAGTTTCTTCCGCGCCCGGACGGAACATCGTCGAAGAAAGTCACCTTAAAAGTCAGCGATTACCGCTCGGCTTCGATTCAGGGGAGGATCCTCGCGAAAAAAGGAGTGTGGGTCTCGGAATATCGCATCGAATCGGGTTTGAATTGCGGCGGGCATGCGTTTGCAACGGATGGCGAAATGCTCGGCCCCATCCTGCAGGAATTCAAAGACCGGAGAGATTTTCTGATTTCGGAAACGCACGATCACTATTCCTCCGCGTTGCAGGCAAAGGGACACCAGGCACCGTCAGAACCGCGCCCGCTTCGGATTACCGTTCAGGGTGGGATCGGGACGGCTGCAGAAGATGCGTTCCTTCGTGAATATTACGGGATGGATGGCACGGGATGGGGATCCCCGTTTCTTCTTGTTCCGGAGGCGACGAATGTCGATCCTGCGACCCGGGCGAAACTCGCTGCCGCAGGGAAGAAAGACTTTTACATTAGTGACGCGTCGCCGCTCGGCATCGCGTTCAACAATCTTCGCGGCACCAGTAGTGAAGAGCAGCTGCGACGACGGATCAACGAAGGGAGACCCGGTAGCCCCTGCACGAAGAAGTATCTGGTATCGAATACCGAGTTTACGAGAGAGCCCATTTGTACCGCATCGCGCCAGTATCAATCGCTGAAGATCGAACAATTGCAGAGTATGGACTTGACGCCCAAAGAGCTCGACCACCGGATTCAGAAGGTCGTCGAGAAGGCTTGCCTGTGCGAAGACCTCTCCGCCTCTTCGGCCAGCGTAACCGGGAGGGACGAGAATTCCGATCCGCTCGCCGTGGCTGTCTGCCCCGGTCCCAACCTCGCATATTTTTCCCGGCTTGCGACCCTGGAGGAGATGGTGGGACATATCTATGGCCGATTACAATTGATTACCGTGTCTGATCGGTCCAATATGTTTATTAACGAGTTGCGGCTCTATGTGGACTACTTGCGGCTGGAAATTGGGAAGCGTTGGGGATCGGTGTCGACGAACGAGCAAAAGTATCTCACGACATTCCGGCAGAATATGCAAGACGGGATCGAGTACTATCGCACGCTCGTTCTCAAGATGACGAAAGAGACCGAGCGATATCGGGAGATCTTCGCGGAACAATTGCAGGAATTGGAGCTGGAGCTTCAGGCGTTGGTTATCCCCACCCCAGAAACCGCGGCCATACCTGTGTAGGAAGACACCACGGGCCACGGTTCTTTCCGAATTCCATGCCCGGTCATCCTGCCATGACACCGGACTTCAATCGCATCCGAACATTCTGCCTGCAGAGGAATATCCCCGCCCTACCCCGTAACTACCGCTGACGTGACCTGAGTCTTCGCCTCCTGCTTCCCGTTAGGGTTCCTTCTGTCAGATGCGCCGCCAGAAGATGATCCGCCTTGGCAGGGTTGTGCCTTGCAACTGCGCTGAATCTCCCCGAACTTTCAATTCCAGGGATTGTTCAAACGAGAACGTGAAAGGATCCATCATGCACACCATCCTCGGAGCCGGTGGAACCATCGGGACACTTCTTCTCCAGGAACTCAACGCAAAAGGATTCCCCCTGCGTCTTGTCAGCCGGAAGGGGACATCGGGAGAGGTCGGGAATGAAACGATGGCGGCCGACATTACTGATCGTCAGCAGACTATTGATGCCGTCGCCGGGTCTTCGATCGTGTACCTGGTGATCGGGCTCGAATACCGGTATGCCATTTGGCGGGAGCAGTGGCCGAAGATCATGGGCAACGCCATCGAAGCGTGCAAGCAGGCCCATGCCAAGTTGCTTTTCTTCGACAACGTCTACATGTACGGGAAGGTGAACGGACCGATGACGGAGGAGACGCCCTTCAATCCGATCAGCAGGAAAGGTGAACTCCGGGCAACGATCGTATCGACACTTCTCGATGAAATACGCAAAGGGGATCTTACCGCGCTCGTCGCCCGTGCCGCGGACTTCTACGGACCGTACGCGAAGACCGCTGTCCCGAACATCCTGATCTTCGACAAGTTCGCCAAAGGCGGACGGGCTTCGCTCCTCGGAAATGACAAGGTCCGTCATTCCTACACCTTTACGCCGGACGCCGCACGAGCCCTTGTGACGCTGACGGGGAGCGACGCCGCCTGGAATCAAACATGGCACCTTCCGACCGCTCCTGACCCGCCCACCGGACGAGAGTTCGTCCGTATGGTGGGGAAAGAGTTCGGCGTTGACCCGCGGTATAACATTTTGCGGAAATGGATGCTCCAGGCAGGCGGTCTCTTCGACCCGACGATCCGCGAGCTCCCCGAGATGCTCTACCAAAGCCGGTATGAATATCTCTTCGACTCTTCGAAGTACACCAACGCCTTCGGCGTCAAGGCGACGTCGTACGAGGACGGGATTCGCGAAACGATTGCTGCGTACGGCAAGTCATTGGGTGGTCCGGCCCGTTGAGGCAAGCGCCCGATGTCCGTGTGCCACGGCAGCCGGTGATTTCGGTTGCAGGTTTGGACGTCACACCGGTTTTGTCTACATTGGCCGAAAGGCGCGGATCTCCCTATGCCCACACTTGCTGCAATTGACATCGGTTCCAACGCTCTCCGGCTTTCGCTCTCCGCATTCGAGAACGCGAAGAAGTCCACCGTCGTCGGGAACTTCCGCGAGGCGGTGCGACTCGGACAGGATGTATTCTCCAAGGGGGTGATTTCCGACGCAACGATGGAAGATGCGCTCGCCGCCCTAGCCCGTTTCAAGGTCGAGATCGACCGGCATGGCGCCACGATCACCCGCACCGTCGCAACGAGTGCGTTGCGCGAAGCCCTCAACAAGGATATGTTCGTCGATCGCGTGAGCCAGGAGTGCGGGATCGACATTGCCGTGATCGGGGCCGAGGAAGAGGCACGCCTCATCCACCTCGCCGTTGCGGAGGTCGTCAACCTGAAGAATCGAACTGCGATGCTTGTGGATATCGGCGGGGGAAGCATCGAAGTGACGCTGGCCGTGGATGGAAGCATCGTCTCGACCGAAAGCTATCGGTTGGGGGCGGTCCGACTGCTGCAGCTCCTCGAGGGGACGAAGCGGGGAGAGCGGACTTTCCACCAGCTTGTGCGTGAGTACGTCGACTCAACCCAGCAACGCCTGAAGCACGAAATCGGATCTAAGCAAGTTCAGCTTTGTATTGGCACCGGCGGAAATATCGAGGCCCTCGGGGCCCTTCGCAAGGAGCTGCTCGGCAAAGATCGTGATTCGACGCTCGGAAGTCAGGAACTGGATACCATTGTCAAGCGACTGCAGGGACTGTCGATCGAAGAGCGGATTACCCAGCTCCGTCTTCGCCCGGATCGGGCCGACGTCATCGTCCCCGCATCCATCATCCTTCAGCGTATCGTCAGCGTTATCGGCGTCGACGAAGTGATCATCCCGAAAGTTGGTCTCAAAGACGGCATCCTGATCGACCTGGCCTCCGAGCTGTTCGGTGAAAGCAAGATTCCGCGAAGAGAACAGGTGATGGCGTCCGCTTTGCAGGTCGGCAGAAAATACTCTTTCGACGAGCAACATGGCGCCTGTGTTGCGCGGTATGCCGTTCAGCTTTTCGATCAATCCCGTACTCTCCACAATCTCTCCCTCGAATATCGTTTGCTCCTCGAAGTCGCTGCGCTCCTGCACGATGTCGGCGCCTTCATTACGATGACCGGCCATCATAAGCACTCGCAGTATCTTCTCCTGGCGACGCCGGTCATGGGCTTGAGCCAGCTCCAAATGACGATCGTGGGGAACGTCGCGCGCTATCACCGCAAAAGCCAGCCGAAGCTCCAGCACGATGCATTCCGGGTTCTTTCGCCGAAAGATCGTGTCGTCGTCTCAAAGCTCGCTGCGCTTCTCCGACTCGCCGACGCGATGGATAATCAGCACGCATCAAAAGTCACAGCATTTAGTGTCGAGTATAAGCGCCCGAAGTTTTCCATCGCTCTTGATGGCGACGGCGATCTGCTCCTGGAAAAGTGGGCTCTGAAGAGAAAAGGGGGGATGTTCGAGGAGGTTTTCGGTGTCAAGATCAACATTGCGGAGTAAGACGCCGCCGCGGCCCTCTCTTCCGGGAGGTGCGTTGTCGTCTCTCCAGACGCCCGTAATGCCCGACATCGGGACGGCACTCGCAGAGTCGCTGAACGAGCGCTGGCACGCCTTCGCTTCGTGTGTTACGGATACCCGGCGCTCGGTATCCAAAAAGAACATTCATGATCTCCGTGTGGCGACACGGAGGGTGCTTTCCTTCCTTGATGTTGCCGCAACGCTCCTTCCGGGGAAGTCCATACCGAGGTTTCGAAAACGTTTGAAGGGTCATCTGCGCCCCTTTGGAAAGCTGAGGGATATCCAGCTCCAGGGGAAGACGGTGCGGACGCTTGTCGCCCAATACCCGGTCCTCGAACCGCTGCGGCAAGAATTCTCGTTCCGAGCGCGGACGATGATGAAGGGCGCCGTTCGGGAGTTGAGCAAGATTGACATCGACGAGTACGAAAGCGTCGTCGTCCAGATCCAACTTCAGATGCGCTCATTGTTCGCAGATCCGCTGATGGGACGCGCCGCCGTTGCCGTCGTGCTCGGATCGCTGGCGCAAGGGTATCTCCAGGCAGCGGTGTTGAGGGGGGCAGCGATGTCCGGTCAGACGCCCCGGATCCATCGGTTTCGGATTTCTTTCAAGCGATTTCGCTATATGGTCGAGGCGCTGCAACCCATCCTTCCCGGTTTCGAGCAGGAATTCTTCCAGTCGATGAATGCCTACCAGACGCGCATGGGTGCCATTCAGGACCACGAAGTCCTTTGGGAATCACTGCTCGATTGGAACCGCCGGCACAAACGGGTGGGCGCTCTTTTTCTCCCCGTGAAGGGACAGATGGAGCGGGAGCATAGAGGGCTGGTCTCTGCGTTCCTCGCTTCGGCGAATGAATTTGATCGATTCTGGGAGGCGATCCAACACCATACTCTGCCCGGAGGAGGATCACGAAGCTGAATCCTCATCGATCCCAGAGCGGTGAACGAAAGACGGCGGTGAGGGAATGGGATTGTCTGCTCCTGGAACCTCAGGTTTTTCAGCATGGTTTCGAATGACCGTAACAATTCCTTAACTTGTATTCGGCCCGACAAAACGTCATGTTATAGGATCCTTCTTCTCCTTTCAGGTGCAACGACTACCCGAATACATGCCTATAGAAGACAATCTCCCTGAGGGAGAAAAGCAGGTTCGCGGAGTTCCGGAGGAAATTTCCCGACGTCCGAAGAAACGGTCGCGGATCGCCAGATCCGCACTACATCCTCGCGTCGAGAGCGACGAGCATTCGCCTGCCGGCCCGCTGAACCTTGACCCCTCCCTCTACATCAACAGGGAGTTGAGCTGGCTGGCATTCAACCAGCGGGTCCTCGAAGAAGCCCGGGATCAACGGCATCCGCTGCTCGAACGCGTGAAATTCCTGTCGATTGTCAGCAGCAATCTCGATGAGTTCTTCATGATTCGCGTCGCCGGGATCAAGGAGCAGGTCCTTGCGGACATTGTCGAATACTCCCCCGACGGTCAGACGCCGTCACAGCAACTGCACCAAATCCATGACCGAGTCGCGAGAATGGTCAAGGAAATGAGCCGTTGCTTCTGGAAGGACCTTCATCCGCGTCTCGCCGCTGAAGGCATCCACCTGCTTCGGATGGGCGAGCTGCCGGAGGCCGACCGCACAAAATTGACCAAGGTCTTCGCGCGGGAAGTCTATCCGGTTCTCACGCCGCTCGCGTTTGACCCCGGGCATCCCTTTCCTTACATCTCGAACCTGAGCCTCAACCTTGCCGTGGTCGTCAGCTCTCCTTCGGGGGATGAGCAATTCGCAAGGGTAAAAGTCCCCGACGTTCTCCCGCGATTGTTCCCAATCCCGAACGGGGATTCCTACGATCATTCCTTTCGGTTTGTCTGGCTGGAAGATCTCATCGCAGAGAACCTGCACCTGCTTTTTCCCGGCATGTCGGTGAAGGAACGGTTCGTCTTCCGCGTGACAAGAAACGCTGACATTGAAATCCAGGAAGATGAGGCCGAAGATCTCATCTATTCCATCGAGGAGTCGATCCGGCAGCGACGCTTCGGCCCCGTGGTCCGGGTTGGCATCGAGAAATCCATGCCGGCGCGGATCAAACGGATCCTGGCGGAAAACCTTGAGGTCAATCCGGATGACGTTTACGAGCTCACGCCTCCTCTCGGGTTGGGCCACGTCATGGCCTTGTTGAGAATCCCCCGACCCGATTTGAAGGACGATGTGTACCATCCTCCTGCACCTCCTCCGGAGGAGGACGCCGAAGATATTTTCACCACGATCAGACGGAGAGACATTATTCTCCATCACCCGTATGATTCGTTCTCGCCCGTGGTGCAATTCATCAAATCCGCTGCCGAGGATCCGAATGTCCTCGCGATCAAGCAGACCCTGTATCGTATCGGCAAAGAGTCGCCGCTCATTCCCCTCCTGGTCGAAGCTGCAGAAAACGGAAAGCAGGTCGCCGTGCTGGTGGAACTCAAAGCCCGATTCGACGAAGAGAATAACATCGAGTGGGCAAAGCAGCTCGAGCGCGCCGGCGTCCACGTCGTCTACGGACTGGTCGGACTGAAGACGCACGCGAAGATGGCCCTTGTTGTGCGCAAGGAGCACGACGGCTTGCGACGATACGTCCATCTTGGAACGGGGAACTACAATCCGGTGACCGCACGTATCTATACGGACCTGAGTTTCATGACCTGCCGGCCGGACATCACGGAAGACGCTGCGGAAGTGTTCAATTCCCTGACGGGATATTCGCGGCGTGCGGCATATACGCGCCTTGCCGTCGCTCCGGTAACACTTCGGGAGCGCGTCGTCGCCCTGATCGACCGTGAAATCGGTCATGCACGAAACGGAAGAAGCGGGCGGATGATCTTGAAAATGAACGCGTTGACGGATGTTGCGATGATCGGCAAGTTGTACGAGGCATCGAAGGCAGGGGTGCGGATCGAGCTGGTCATTCGCGGAATCTGTTCCCTCAGACCCGGCCTGAAGGGGATCAGCGAGTCCGTGCGGGTTGTCAGCGTCGTTGGCCGTTACCTCGAGCACAGCAGGGTCTTCTGGTTTGCCAACGACAGCAAACCCGAATTATATCTGAGTAGTGCCGACCTGATGGGCCGCAATCTCGACAGACGCGTCGAGCTGATGTTCCCGATCGACGACGCCGATGCTGCGGAACATATCAGACGCGAAACGCTCGAGGCACCCCTTGCGGACACGATTCGTGGCCGGTTGTTGAACCCTGACGGATCGTATTCCACGCGGGCGTCGGAGGAGTCCCCGAGCATCTACGATAGTCAGCAGACCATTATGCGGAGTCGAACGTCCCAGGTTCATCACAGGAACCCCATCCCCCGGGAAGCGCCTCCGGAGTCGCAGGGGTAGGGCCGTCCCCTGCGATGTTCCGTTCTCCACCGTGCAGAGGCGAAAGCAGGGAATCACCCCTTTTCATTGATGCATCCCGTGCTTGTGCAGCCGCGCAGGCTGATGGATCAATGAACCCGAGCGTGCCGCCGCCGCGATCTCGTCCACGGAGTGAAGGTCCGACAAGATCACCGTCAATCCTGCCTCGGCAAGATGGATATACGCTCCGTCTCCCATTCCCCGGGCGACAACGACCTGGCAGTCAAGAATCGGATTCACCATCGCATGATGATGGGCCGCATGCGGGCTATGATCGTCGTGCGTCTGTTCTCCGCCCGCCGCGTGCGGTGCGAATTTTAATCGTTGTTCCACCCCGCCAACGTTTCCATCCTTCATGGTCAAGACAGCGTAATACGGCGCGCGGCCGAAGTGTGATGACACATTCTTCCCATCATCGCTCGCCACTGCGATCTTTGCATTAGTCAAATCCATTGGATCCTCGTTTTTGTTTTGATAAGTGCCCGGGTCACCGTAGCCCTGAACCGGGTGACAGCAACGCCTGCATGGTATAGTATCGCGACGTGTACGGACGATGGGTTGACGATGTCGGCAGTGCGGGCAGGTCAGCATTCCTTTTTTGGCATAGCGGTAGACTCCGCCGGCAATGCGAATCACTCGCCCATGAACCAGCGCTTCGGCGACAGTCCGTCGCCCGCTTGCCAGGATCCGGCCGACGGTCTGACGCGATATCGCCATCCGTTTGGCGGCGTCCTCCTGACGCATGCCTTCGAGGTCGACGAGACGCAGGGCCTCGAGTTCCTCGACACGCAAGGGGGCCTGGGAGGACATCTCCCCTGGTTCCCGGTCCGTGAAAACGGTGCTGATGGTCCTGAAGTGCTTTGGTCTCGCCATAGTCCAATTATGAGCATATGCTCATAATAAGATACCGTGATGGCGAACCAATGTCAAGGGGGGTGATGGCGGAAGCGGCTGGCTTCAGCAGTCGCCGGGAATCGTCCGTGGGGAACGGGCTTATCCCGCGTCTGCGTACAGGAGAGGATTCAAGGCGCTTGCGGCAATATCCCCCGCGCGTAGTCCAGGAAAAAACTCAGCCATGTCCCTGCGACGATGTTCGTGGTTGGGTTCCATGATCTTAGCCCCGTCCTCGTAATAGATGACTGCCAGCACTTCCCTCCGCTCAAGGCTCTCGTTCGGCAGCGCCGAATGAAGAAGCTCGCCGGAATGGAACGACGCGTTACCCGCCTTCATGGAGTAACTCACGACTGGAATATTGTGGGCACGGATGATCCGCTTGAACAGTTCATCGGCCTCATAGGAAGGGTGCATTTCCGGAAACTGTCCTGCGCGATGCGTACCCGTCGCGTATCGCATCCCTCCCATCTCGAGACGAATGTCGGCGAGTGCGAGCCAGAGCCTGATCGTATGATGGGTCGCCAGCGGCCAATTGTAGTGATCTTTGTGCCACGGAGTGGCGACGCCGCCCGGCTCTTTCAGGAGTGCCTCGTCATGGTAAAGACGAACGCGATGCACCCCCATCAATTCGGCGGCAATCCGCGCAAAGCGCCGCGCAAAGACGAGTTCCCGAATCTCCTCACTGCTCCGCCACACGTTCGCCATGTGGAGAAAAAGGGGCGATGAAACGTCGTCCGAAACCCGGACGGTGCGGGGTCTCCCTTCACGTTCAACGATCTCCGAAATGAGAGCTCGGTAATGTTCCATCTCCTGGGACGGCAAGAGGCCGTGAAGAAGCACGTGCCCGTCTCGCTGGTATTTTGCCGCGAGATCAGCCGTAATAGGGAATGGTTCCGTCAAATTGCAGACTGTCGTATCCATAGTTCCTTCCCTCTGATGGAAATCGTCCAAGGTATGACGCGACACGGCGAGGGCTACGCGATGGAGGAACCAGAAGGTCGACCGGGTGGGATTCTGCTACGAACTCGCTCGGCGGCCCGGTGGTTTCTGACCGAGCCTGGCATAGCTGTCCGTGAACGAATGTACTCCGGCATTTCTCCGAAGTCAAGGAGAATCAATCGGGTTTCGATGGAATTCTCACCAGCGTTCGCACCCCGAACGACCTACGATACCGTTCGTTTTCGCAATAGCGGGAAACCGCTCCCGAAAAAGCAGTTTCCTTGCTCACATGTCCGAAGAAGCATTACGCATCACTGCTCCCGGAACGAAAGTTGACTTTGAGATGTTAACCCTTTAATTGAAACCCTATGACAATGCCCTCAAAATATCCGACTGTGGCTCTCACGCATCCACTCGCGTGTTGTCGCACTCACTCCTCCAAAAGGGGCAGCTCTCGTCCGCCTGCGTTTTAGTATCATCGTATATAGCAGCGAACTGAGTTTTCGCCCCTCACCGTCTTGAGGGGTTTTTTTTTGTGCCGTGGATGCTCCACGTTCAGCCTGCGCCAAGGATATTCGACTACAAATCACACAAGGAGAAGGCCCTATGGGGACGAATGGAAAAAAGCGGAATTACCGTTTTGAAACGCTGCAATTGCACGCAGGCCAGGTCGCGGACCCGACGACGGGCGCAAGGGCTGTGCCGATCTACCAAACGAGCTCGTACAACTTCCACAATGCGGAACACGCGGCCTCGCTCTTTGCCCTGCAGCAATTCGGGAATATCTACACCCGGATCATGAATCCGACAACCGATGTTTTCGAGCAGCGGATGGCGGCCCTCGAAGGCGGCGTTGCCGCCCTTGCCGTCTCCTCCGGCCAGGCGGCACAGTTCATCGCCATCAGCACAATTGCGGAAGCGGGGGAGAATATTGTCTCGACCAGCTTGCTGTACGGCGGAACGTATAATCAGTTCAAAGTCACGCTGCCGCGACTCGGCATCAACGTCAAATTCGTCGAGGGGGACGATCCGAAGGATTTCCGGAAGCTCATTGACGCGAAGACGAAAGCGCTCTACATCGAATCGATCGGCAATCCCCGCCTGAACATTCCAGATTTCCCTGCGCTGGCTGCCCTCGCCCATGAACACAAGATCCCACTTATCGTGGACAATACGTTCGGCGCCGGCGGCTACCTCGCGCGACCGATCGACTTCGGAGCGGATATCGTCGTTCATTCGGCGACAAAGTGGATCGGTGGACACGGGACATCGATCGGCGGGGTGATCGTCGATTCGGGAAAATTCGACTGGGGGAGCGGCAAGTTTCCGTTATTCACACAGCCGAGCCCGGGATACCACGGACTGAACTTCTGGGAGACGTTCGGCGCGAAGAGTCAGTTCGGCAACATTGCGTTCATCATTCGGGCCCGCGTTGAGCAGCTCCGCGATCTTGGGCCGGCCCTGAGTCCGTTCAACTCCTTCCTCTTCCTCCAGGGCCTGGAGACCCTCTCTCTTCGCGTCGAACGCCATTGCCAGAACGCCCTGGCACTTGCACGCTGGTTGAAGAAGCATCCTCTCGTGGAATGGGTTTCTTATCCCGGTCTCGAAGATCATCCGTACCACGAAAACGCAAAGAAGTATCTCCGCAAGGGGATGTTCGGAGGGATCATCGTTTTCGGAATCAAGGGTGGACATAACGCGGGGAGGAAACTGATCGACAACCTCAAGCTGTCAAGCCTCCTGGCGAACGTCGGAGATGCAAAGACCCTGGTGATTCATCCGGCCTCGACGACGCATCAGCAGCTCAGCGAAAAAGAGCAGAGAGAATCGGGCGTTACACCGGAACTGGTAAGGGTGTCGGTCGGGCTCGAGCACATCGACGACATCATCGAGGATTTTGATATCGCGCTGGAGAATGTCAGGAGTGCGGTCCCCGCGTAGAACAAGAAAGGTGTCTGACCGGTAACCCGGTCACCGATGCCGATGGACTGTGATGCCGTGCAATCTCCTTCACTGGACACGGGTTACCGGTCACCATTCTTCGGGCTACCGATCGTCCAGATAATAGTTGATCATCCGCTGCGCCACGGCTTTGAGCGGGTTCGAGGATGGGGCCGCCCCCTGGTTCGTTGCAGCTATGACCCCGAATCGAGAGTGGGGAGCCAGCCAGGCAACGGCATAGTTGAGGGTATTGCTCCCTGCATGCGTAAGTGTTCTTACCCCTGAGAGCGACTGATCCGAGACACCCCATCCCAGCGCGTAAAATCCCCCGCTATCGTCGGGGAGTACTGCGGAGGTGAGCATCGCCGCAGTTGCAGGCTTCAATAATGTCTGGTGTCCCGCTTCCGAAGCAAGCACCCACCGGATGAACAGCGCCCAATCACCGATCGTCATATGGAGCCTCCCCGCAGGACCGTAGATCGGGGGGTTGTCCGCTTCCGGGGTCGGTTCAACCGACTGGTGATTGAACCGATGCTGAAGGGGCTGATCCTCCAACCCCGGCGTTCCCATCGGACCGAACCCCGCTGTCGTGATACCGAGCGGCCGGAGAACGCGCTCAAAAACGAGTTCCTCATACGGTCGCCCGGTGAGCTGTTCAACGATGGCCCCGGCGACGATATATCCCATATTGCTGTAGAGGTAGCGACCTCGTACGCCGGCCGGTGGTTGTGTGAGAGCCCAGGCAACGACCACCGCGCGTTCTTCGATGGGCGATCCGGCAGGGTAGGTCAACCCGGGGTCGCACATGAAGCCGCCGCCGTGAGAGAGGACATCGCGTACGGTGACATCGCGATATTCGTGTCGCATCGAAGCCGCGTGCTGAGGGAAGATTGCCGGTAGTGTCGCATCCCAATCCAGCAGACCTTCATTGACGAGGGTACCGATCAGTGTGGCGGTGAAGGCCTTCGTTTCTGAACCCAGATGGAACCGGTCGTCGATCGTGATATTCGCCGATCCGCCATAGCGACGACAGCCGACTGCTTGCGCCTCGACGATGCTCTCATCGGTCACAATCGCGCCCGCAAGGGCGGGGAGGTCCAGCGCATACCGGAGCGAATCGAGCAGATTGGCGAACGGTGATGGATGGATCACCGGACGAGGGGGCCGAAGGTTCCGGCCGAAAAGATACGACCTGCCGGCGTTGAACCAGTGTGCGGGAAACAAAGCACCATGCCGAAGCCGGCTCTTCACGTCACATCCAAACGGACAAGATGGTGCCCATGACAAGCAGCGAAATCAGCCAGAAGGCGTTGTCGAGCAGCCAGAGTCCCCACGGCTTCTTCTCATACAATTTCGTGCTGAGCGTGACGGGGGCGATGAAGCCGAGCCATCCGTGGAAGCCGCCCATGAGCCCGCCGGCGATGCCGCTCATGTGGAAGAATGCATTGCCGAAGACGATCGAATGATAGAGAACGAAACTCAGGACGAGCGACCCGATGAAAACGAGGGCGATGTTCAGCGGCGACGGCTTCATGTCAGTGATGCCGGTAAGCTTTACCCAGGTCTTTGAAAAGAGCACGGCATACCAGATCGTCGCGATAACGTAGTTCGCGATCGCCGCGACAAGGATGGCAAGAACATTCATATGGACTTCCATGAAGGTATCCCTCTCAGTGAGTACGGATTCGGACTGCGACGGATTTCACTTGCGCAGTTCACGATCAACTTCTCTGCCGGCGTCAATGACTAACGGTGGGAGGGACAAGACATCGTCGACGGTCGATCGGAAATTCACGATGCAGACTCGTATTCCATAGTTGCCATCGACGAGAACGTTTGATGGATACGCTTTGCCTCCCGCCTGGATGCGGGTCAGGATTTCCGTATTGAGGCGGTTGAGATAGTCGTTCGCAGTGGCGGCAATCGGGCGCAAATCCACCGGGACATAGCGAAACGTCGTGATGCTGAGATTGTGTGTCATCCGTTCGATTTCGTGATAGTCCCGCAAGGCGTCGTCAAGATGCCGCGCGATTGCACAATCGTCCCGGATCATGCGGGTGTATCCATCGCGGCCGGCCTGACGGATCGCAAGCCAGACTTTCAGCGCCCGGAAGCCCCGCGAATTCTGGAGGCCGAACTCGTAGAAGTTTGTCAAGTCCTCCTCGGCATGTTCGTCAAAATGATAATACTCCGGATGATAGCTGAAGGTGTCGAGGAGGACTTTCCGGTCTTTCACCAGTGCGCATCCGGCTTCGAGCGGGGCATACAACCATTTGTGTGGGTCCACGGCAACGGAGTCGGCAAATCGCAACGCATGGAGATCCGGCGCACTTTCGGGAAGGATTGCGGCAAAGCCGCCGTAGGCACCGTCGATATGGAACCAGAGATTTTCCTGCTTGCACAGACCGCCGATCTCCTCGAGAGGATCAACAGCGCCGGTGCCCACCGTCCCCGCCGCGCCGACGACAAGAAACGGGACCAGCCCTTTCGTTCGGTCATCGCGAATCGTTTGCCGCAATGCGGCGACATTCATGCGCTGGTCTTTGTCGGTGGGGATCCAGGAGACCGCATCGCTGCCGAAGCCAAACAGATCCGCCGCCTTTTGGATCCAAGTATGGGTTTCCGTCGAACAGTAGATGCGGGGAACCCGACCCTCGGCCGATGTTACCCCTCGCGTCCGGACATCCCACGGAAGCATCGCCTTCCGAGCGGCCAGGAAGCAGACGAAGTTCGCCATGTTGCCGCCGCTGACAAGAAGTCCTTCGCATCCGGGACGATACCCGATCAGCTCCGCGATCCACTGCACGGTCTGTCGCTCAATTTCCGTCGCCGCGGGAGACAGCGCATAGGCGCCGACATTGGCATTGACGGCAGCGGCGAGCAGATCGCCCAGCACACCGATGGACGCCGGCGAAGAGGTGACATAGCCCCAGAACCGGGGATGACCGTTGAAGAGCGAATGCTCAAAGAGCATTCCGGCGGCCTCTTCCAGCAGACGTTCGGCTGACGTTCCGGTTTGAGGAACGCCGCCACGCCCGAGGAAAGAGCGGACCCGTTCCGGCGACTCTGCCCGTGTCACGGGATTGTCCCGGTTCTGGATCCAAGCCAGGTAATCGGCGATCCGGTCGACGAGGACATGACCGGCGAGGCGGAACTCATCCTGAGACATTTCGAGCGGAGCGTCACGCCTGGTCGGTGATTGCATGGTGTCTCCCATAAATATGTCGCTCACCCCTGTCCGTCTCGTCCCGACGGAGCCATCAAAAAAATGGTTGCTTAGGCTGCCATACTTTTTGTTCAAGCAGGCCGCGACGAAACTGATGCTTTTGGAAAGATTAAGATGGTTGCCTAAGCAACCAACTTTTTGTCTCTCTTCGCCGTGCGGCTGCAATCACCCGCTGGCCGAAGGGTACAAGTCCGGTGCAAAAAAGTGGTTGCCTAGGCTGCCATACTTTTCGTTCAAGCAGGCCGCGACGAAACTGATGCTTTTGCAAAGATTAAGATGGTTGCCTAAGCAACCAACGTTTTGTCTCCCTTCGCCGTGCGGCCGGAATCACCCGCTGGCCGAAGGGTACAAGTCCGGTGCAAAAAAGTGGTTGCTTAGGCTGCCATACTTTTCGTTCAAGCAGGCCGCGACGAAACTGATGCTTTTGCAAAGATTAAGATGGTTGCCTAAGCAACCATGTTTTTTTGATCACCCGCTCGCCGAAGGGTCCTCGTCCAGCAGGTAAAGCCGATTGTCCTCCACACGGTAAATCATCGGGGCAACCTGGACTTTCGGATACCGGAGACGCAGGCGCTTCACTTCGCTGAGTATGAAGTCCTTCTCGTTTCCAATTTCGAACATCGGTGCGAAATGATGGAAGTGCTCCTCGGCCTGGTCACGCGTCCAGCCGGCACTCTCCACCAGCCCGGCGATAAACGGCTCCTTACGCGCGATCAGGTTGACCATCCCGCAATTGGTATGACCGATCAGGGCGATGGAACGCACACCTCCGACCGCGATCGCGTACGACACCTTGAACTCGCTGTACCGGAGATTCGCTCCGCCGGTGCGGATGATGAAGGCAAAATTATTGGGGATCAGAAGGTGCTTCCGATGATCCATGCACATGCCGATCAGCAACTGCGCATTGGTGTAGACCTCGTGCGGCCGGCCAATATTGTGATACTCGAGCAATGAACCTATGGCCGTTCCACGGTATTCTCGAGGAATATCACCGGACGAACCGATAGCGATCAGGCGGTGCATGAACGTCCTGAATTGTGAAGGAACAGGAGCAGTTTGTCTCTGCATTTGCCGGAGCTGCGCCCGTCAGATGTTCAACGCGTTTCTGACGAGATTTTCAATCACAGAATGATGTTCTTGCCACGCATCCCAAACTGAGCGGCACCACCGGGAGATCATCGCGTCCCTCCCGCCACCGGCCGGCACGGCGGCCACATCGACGGCAGTGATATCGCCCGTGTGATGCGGTGGTGTGAATCGGGGCCAGGTCTTGCGAACTCGCGCAAGCGCCATGTGGGCCCGTTGGACCTGTCGGCCGGTGTACCCTTTCTCAAGAAAGAGATACAACCCAACCAGGGCAAAAACAACGGTGAGTGGCTTCGAAGTTTCCGTCGCGGTTTGGGCGGCCTGCGCGTCCACGATATGCTGGTGGATAAACGCAGAATCAGACCGGGAAAGCGTGTCGTACGACAACGCAATATACGCCTCGTGCGCTGAAAGCTTCGCTTCGATGGTTCTTCCGCGCCTCTGCATAGATTCGATTGGCGACTTCAGCGGATCTTCACGACCCCGGCGGCGACGCGGGGGAACCTTGAGAGAACCAGACTATCGTGCCCCGGGACAATCGCGTCGACAGACGACACAAGAGAGCGCATTCTCTGCAGTTGCCGGACATAGGCCTTCTGATCTAACGCCAGCGGAATGGAACGGAGTTCTTCGACATTGACGTAAAACCATGAATCATCACTCGCGAGAAGGACTTTCCCTGTCTTTGTCTCAACCAGCAGGTCCTGCGACTCGAACGTGTGCGTCGAGCCCGTGAAGACTCGAATGCCGGGGATGATCTCCAGACTGTCTCCCGAGATGAAGGTCAGGCGTCCGTCGAGATTGGCTTTGACGATCTTCTGCACGTCCCGCTTCTCCAGTCCAATATGGGTTGCACCCTTCTGCCACGCCGGGCCGACAAGATAGCCAAACTCGTTCTTCTGCATCCAGATGGTCGCCTTCGGGAACAGGTCGATGCCGTCGAGATGATCGACATGCGCGTGCGTGATGATCAAGTCCGTGATGTCATCCGGATCCACCGTGATCCGCCGAAGAGCCGAGTCCGGTCGTTCGTAGCCCGTTACAGCGATCCTTGCCGTGGAGCTGTCTTTGATGAACCCTGCATCGACAAGAATCTTCCGGCCGTTGTCCCCCTTCAGGTACCAAAAGTAATAGGACATGGTAACGCTGTCGGTGGACGTCGAACCGACAGCGATTTGCGCGATCGGGATGGGTGAAGGTACCCTGGCATATTCGATCGCATAGATTTCATAACGGTTCCCCGTTTGGGAAGAAGCGGAAACCGTGAGCGTCACGAGAAGAACGAGAAGGACCTGGAACAGTCTCATGTGACTCCTTGTCGATATCACGTCAGGTTTTCCGCCATCGTGCGCATCTGGATTTCGATGATGCGGGAGTTGTCTGATTGCGTGCAGGCGAGAACGACCGCGCCGGCGACATCCTCAGGGTCAAGCATTCCCGATTCGGCAACGCCCTTCTCCGTTCGGCCTTTTCCGAGAGCGAATTCCGTCTTGACCCCGCCCGGGCACACGACCCCAACCTTGATACCGTGCGGCCTCAACTCCTTGTCGAGTGCCTGCGCAAACCCGACCTGGGCAAATTTCGAAGCACAGTAGACCGCCTCGCCGGCAAAGCCGTAAATCCCGGCCATCGAGGAAATCATCACAATGGTCCCGGACCCCTGCCGCATCATGACCGGGACCGCAAACCGCGTGAACAAGAAGGTCGAACGAACATTCGTGATCATCATTTCATCATATTCTGCCGGGGTCGTATCGATCAGGTTCTTGTAGTTGCCAACGCCAACATTGTTGACGAGAATGTCCATCGTTCCGAATGACCGTAACGCCGCGGAAACGCACTGTTGCGCGGTTTCTTCTTCCGTGGCGTCGCCGACGACGCTGACCGCCTTTCTCCCCGTCCGTTGGACGGCATCTTCCACTTGTTTCAAGCGTTCTGTCCGTCGCGCGGTGAGAATGAGGTTTGCGCCATGCTCTGCCAGGGCTACTGCGGTAGCTCTCCCGATTCCTGCGCTCGCACCGGTCACAATGGCGACTTTGCCTGAAAGTTTTTGATCCATGGACTCCGCTTCCCTGTTTGTCTGTTGTTCGAATTGCCCGGAACTCTTCGCTTATGCTTCGTCCCTTGAACGGCCCCTTTTCAAAAGGCGCGGAACCAGTCGGGCGGTCTTTGTCATGTACTCCCGGTAGGCGTCCCCGAAGCGTCCGATCATCAACTCCTCTTCGGCAGAGACACGGCTGAAGTACATGTACGCGACGGCGAGAAAATACAGGGACGAAAGAAACCAATTCGCCGTCAGGATGAAGATACCAAGACCGGAGAGAAAAAATGCCGAATACATCGGGTGCCGAACCATGCGATAGGGACCTGACGTAATCAGCGAGTGATCCTCGTGCAGTTCGAGAATTCCGGACCAGTGTTTCCCGAGGACCTGGTGTGCCCACACAAAGAGGGCGAGGTAGATGAGAAGGAGCCCTCCCCCAAACGTCCATCGGAGCCAGGAAGACAAATCAACGTGGGCGAAGTCAACCCAGGTCGTTACAGAATACACAATGAGAAGGAGATAGACCAACGCAAGGACGCGGAAGCCAGGCCTTCCTGCGGAGTTTTCGACGTCCGAGGCCTTCCGTGCTCGAAGTGCCTTGGTCTGGAAATAACTCCGGATCCCGGTGTTCAGAAGCCAGAAGCACGCAAAGGCAGTCCGGAAAGGGGTTTCGAAGGCAGTATCCATGGATGCTCACCGGTAAAGATCAGGATGAAGTGGAGCGCTCTTGATTACCAACGCTGGTGGACAAGTTCCCGTACGTGCGTGTCATAGACGGAACGAATGCTTTTCATGCCTTCTTCCGTTATCGGCGGCAAGTCGGCGGCGGCGCAATTTTCCTTCACCTGGGAAGCGCGTTTCCCGCCCGGGATCGCGCATGTGACCTCCGGAAACATCATGATCCACCGCAAGGCCATCTGCGTCAGGGTCCACCCCTTAGGCACAAGCGGACGGAGGGCTTCCACTGCCTTCAAACCGATCGCATAGTCGATTCCGGAAAATGTCTCCCCGCGATCAAACGCTTCGCCGTTTCGATTGAACGCCCGGTGATCGTCCTGTTCAAAGGTGGAATCGGGCCGGAACTTCCCGGTCAGGAGGCCGGAGGAAAGTGGGAGCCTCGCAAGAATGCCGACGTTCTTACGGCGGGCTTCGGCGAAGAACAGTTCGGCAGGGCGTTGTCGGAATATGTTGAAGATGATCTGGACCGACTGGACCCCGGGGTACTCGATCGCTTTCAGCGCTTCCTCGACTTTCTCCACACTCACGCCATACGCGCGGAGTTTTCCCGCCGTGACCAGGTCGTCGAGCCAGCCAAAGACTTCCGGCCGATAGTAGACTTCAGTCGGCGGGCAATGGAGTTGCAGAAGATCGACCCGGTCGGATTCCAGATTTTTCAGGCTTCGCTCGATAAAACGGTTGAGATTGTTGCGGGAGTACCCGTCAGCAGTGTGCGGGTTGAGCCTCCGCCCGGCTTTCGTCACGATGTAGAACGGCTCGCGGCGCTCATGTCGCAGGCGCGCCAGGAGTTTTTCGCTTCTCCCGTCGCCGTAGACATCGGCGGTGTCGAAGAAATTGACGCCGCAATCCAGCGCCGTTCGAAGGGCGGAGATTGAATCATCGTCCCTCACCGTTCCCCAGGTTCCGCCGATCGCCCACGCGCCGAAGCTAACGGTCGAAATGCGCCATCCGGTGCGACCGAATTCACGATATTCCACGGATGAGTCTTCCTTTAATGTGACAAAGAGTCGTTTGACCTTTTCTCGAACCGATACGCCACCGGGGTATTCTTCTCAGTCTTCACAAAAACAATGTACTCCGATGTCCCCGTGTTCACGCTATAGACCGAATCGGTGCTGATCTCCGTCAACCGCCTTCTGAATTCGAACACGGTATGGTGGTCACCGATTCCGAACGCATTGAAGCATGCCGCAGCAACATTCCTGGGATCTCGCCGCCAAGGCTGGTGGCCCTCCGCAAGAGTGTGGGACAATTCCACGAGCCTCGTTCGAAAATGGAGGAGGACGAACACGCTATCGTTCACCCTGGCCCAATGTCTGGGCACGCGAAATCTTACCACGATGTTTTTGAAAGTGGTGTCCTGACCGGAAGCTGTCGACGGAACTGCGAAGAGATCGATCGCGATGATCAGGATGGCAAGCAAACCGAGATAGACAACCCGAGGTGTATTTGTGATGGGGGGCACGGCATCCCGAATTAAATGCGAAGTCGGTCCATTGCAATGAGAAAGAGTACCGATTCATTGTCGTCAATGCAGCGATCAACGGCCCCTTTTTTGCCCTCCTCGCAGGGTCTTCATCCCATCGCGCCTCCGCCTTCCGTTATCGTGCCTGCTGTTCGGGTTCCAGCCGTCGCACCCACGGGAGGACAATGCCAAGAGCAATGGCAACTGCGAAAGCGCTGTCCCAGGCAATCGTTCCCGCTCCGTGAGCGATGAGACCGTAGAGATACGAGACCGCCACATTCACGATCAAGACGATGACAAACATCACCACAAATTCCAGGAGAAAGCGTTTGATCTTCATCGGAAGGGTCCTTTGGTGCAATTGCTGTTTTCCCCATGCGACCTGTGTAAAAATATCGACGGAGAAGATCAAATACAAATCCCATCCGTTGTTCCGACCAATGGGATCCGATCAACGCATTGCTCGGGGCGGCGCCCAAAGAACGCGAGGCGCACTCCGACGGCGTCCCCATCGGAAGGGGAGATTGCGGCGGGTTGCGATCTGCCTTCGGAGCGTCCGGGACCCCACTTCTTTGCAAATGAATCGACTGCCTTCAAGCCGCACCCAATCGAATGCATGCCGGCGGGAATGATACGGGAGTGTCACCAAACGCTAGAGCACATCGATCTTCTTTTGTATGGATTGCCTGTCTGTTCGTGTTTTTGCGAGTGTGAGGGCGCGTTCGAAATTGTGCTTTGCGCAACTGTTATCGACTCCCGTATACAGTTCACCCAGGAGCGCGAAGTACAGGTGATTGTCCTCCAGCTTCAGCTTCTCCGCTTCATGGATGGCTTCTTCCTTGCTCGTTGCCTTCGCAAGAGCGTACGTCCGGTTCAAAGCCGCAATCGGCGAGTATTCGATCTGCAATAATTGGTTGTAGAGCTGCAAAATGCTTTCCCACTTCTCGTGCGTGTCTGCTCTTTGCGTATGCCAGTACGCGATCGCTGCTTCGACGTGGTACTTTGAGAGGGTGTTGCCACGTTGTGCACGCTGCAAAAAATACGCGCCCCTGCTGATGAGGTCGGGATTCCAGAGCGACGTGTCCTGATCGTCGTAGAGCACCAACTCTCCGTTCTTGTCCAGACGCGCGTCAAACCGCGACGCGTGAAAACACATCAGCGCAAGAAGCGCATTGACCTGCGGCTTGTCGGTGGCGCTGAATTCCACCAGCATCGTGCAGAGCCGCATCGCTTCAAGGCAGAGGTCCTTGCGCAGCGTGGTGTTATGACTGACCGAGTAGTACCCCTCGTTGAACAGCAGGTAGATCACGGTCAGGACCGTGGACAGTCGCTCATCGACATCCGCGTTATCCGGAAGGTCAATGGCAATATTCTGTTCCCGGAGTTTTTCCTTCGCACGGAACAGGCGTTTGTTGATGGTCTCCTTGTTTGACAGGAACGCATCCGCGATTTCGTCGATGCCGAATCCGCACAGGATGCGCAGCGCGAGGCCGATTTGCGACTCGACTGGGATGGAGGGATGACAGATGGCGAACATCATCCGGAGTTGACTGTCGTTGATGCTCTGAGGAGACAGATCGATGTCCGGCTCTTCCGTGGACAGGTTGTTGCGAATCTCCGGCGACACCGTTTGTTCGAAGATCTGGTTCCGGTGCAGCTGGTTCTTTGCCTTGTTCTTCGCGACCGTATAGAGCCATCCCACAGGGTTTTCAGGGACTCCCTGAACTGCCCACGTCTGCGCGGCGGTCAAAAACGTCTCGCTGGCGATGTCTTCGGCGGTCTCCACCTGATCGAATCCGAAACGCCGACACAGGACGGATACAATGTTCCTGTATTCTGTCCGAAAGAGATGCGGTATGATTTCTCTGTTCTGCATGATGCTCGTGGGTCCGGCAAACCCTCACGATTTCAGGTCAGCGGACGCCCCATGCACAAGTTTGCGGACTTCGACGCTGTTGCCTTCGCCCTGCAGGACCGGACACCCCTTGGCGAATTCCACGGCTTCGTCGACCGAAGACGCTTTCACGATGATGTAACCGCCGATGGTCTCCTTGATCTCACCAAACGGTCCATTTGTAACGACGTTGTGCGGCCTGACCACTCTGGCATCATCAAACGGCAATCCGTTGCCGCCGCTGAACTTGTTTTGCGCGGCGATACCTCCGATCCAATCCATCGTCTGTTTCATCCAGAGCTGAATCTGCTCGGGCGAGGCAATCTTGTGTCCGTCCTGGTGTCTGAATATCAACATGAACTCTTCCATTGTCATTCCCTTTCTCGGTGAAAAATCAACTTGCAGCTTCCACGGACGTCACCTCCTACGTGACACGCCCGAGGAGCAAAATGTTCCCGGATTTGACCCCTACGACGGCATAGCGTGTTCTTCCGTGTATACTTCTGCCATCTGAGGTCGCCGCCCGGTTCTGCACAGTACCCAGTGAGCCTAGCAAACGTGAATGAAGAGACTTTTCCCCGTCGTTCCTCCATGATTGTGGTTCAATATCACAACAACCGGGATTCGCGGGATTGGACATCGCGGCGAGGGATAAATCGTGAGAACAGGGGACTGGGAACAGGGAATACGCGGGCGCAGGACGAGCTCCAGGAACAGACGGGATACCGTCTGCTATTCAGACGTGAAGGTGATGCGAAATGAGCGCGCGTTCATCGTCACGATTCAAATCGGTCATGATGGCTCCTTCGGCGGGGGAAGCGGGTCATAGAGAGCTCGACAAAGCATTTCGGTGGAGTTCTCATGTAACGCGAGGAGCGCAGAGACGTTTGTCAAGAGGATGATTCCGACACGGCATTTTCGTTCGAAGATGATTCCGGAGGTATAGCCACCTGTAGCCCCGAATGCCCCTACATGGTGCAGCCCGCGATCGCTATAAGTGCCCCATCCAAGTCCCCCGGTAAAATGACTATCGTAGTCCTTCATCGACGACTGAGCCAATGCGAAGTAGGTTGTGTCGGTCAAATTTGCCCGGAGGTATTTCACAAGATCCTTCACCGAAGATTTTATACCACCTGCGCCTGTCAGAGCGCCACAATCGCCGACACTCAAAGGGAGGATCCGTCCATCGGGGTCCCGTCCCCGGACCATCATACGCGCGCGTTCGGCGGTGAGCTCCACAAACGTCTGTTGCATGCCAAGCGGTGCACACACTGATTCGGCCAGAAGCGTCTCGTACGACTTTTCTGTCATCGCCGTGAGGATGGTTCCCAGCACCCCAAAACCAAGGTTTGAATAGGTCCGCTGTTCCCCGGGTGTTGAATGGAGAACCAGGTGGGTCGACAGGTATCCGTAGAGTTTTTCCGTGGTGTAATACCGATACGGGCTCAAGGGGTCGAACGCGTGAGTTGAATCGGATTTTACGTTGTCCGGCTCGAACGGAATCCCGGACGTATGGGTCGCAAGGTCTACGAGAGTGATCTCTTTGCCATTGAGCGAGCTTTGGTTCAAACGAACAGGGAGAAGGTTTTTGATCGGCTCATGGACATTGACGTTCCCCTGATAAACAAGATTTGCCAGTATGGTGCCGGTGAACGTTTTGGTGATCGAGCCGATTTCGAATACGCTGTCTCGATTGTCGAGATAGACCAGCGAATCATTTCGACGAAGCACGCCAATGTACTTCTCCGAAGCGCCGACGATGATGCAAAGGGAGAGCTGCGTGCCGTTGGGAACATGGCGGGCATAGGAATACACAATTTCTGCCTGGGAGGAGTCCAGCGTATTCGAGTCCGCCGTAGCGGGCAATCGTTCGAGACTCCCCGGGCTGAACGGCGAGCAGGAAATTCCGATGAAGAAGAGGAGCAAAAGCGAGAGGAGTCTCATTCGTGCAGTGATGAGTCGTTGCAGACACCAGTCATATTTGGTACCTGGGTGTAGGAGTTGAAGACAATCTGCTGCAGGGATCTCCACCTGCGTGTATAGATCAATGTAATGGAAAGACCTGACAGGGGAAAGGGATGCTTCGCTTCTCAGCGATGCGCGGCAGCGAGCCGATCACCCGGCCTTGCCATCAGACAGAACCGGGCGCACTTCGATGGACCCGCCCATGGCCAGGTTCGGACAATCTTTCATCAGCGCCATCGCCTCATCAAGGCTCTCCGCTTTCACGAACATGTAGCCGACGAGTGCTTCCTTCACTTCGACAAACGGACCGTCAGTAATGGGGCCGGAGGGCCTTGCGACTTTCCCTGTGGTCCCGAGGCGTTTCCCCGTACTGCCCAGCTTATTCTGCGCGGCGATGTTCCCGGTCCAATCCTGCCACGCTTTCCATAGCGTCTGCATCTGCTCAGGGGAACGATACTCTGCTTCCCGGGTGAGATCCAGTCTGAACACGATCATGAATTCCTTCATTGTTGCCTCCTTCGCGTCAATTTGAGTATGAATACCCTTGTTCTGCCCATATAACAAACATAAGTGCCGGGATTGGACATTTGAGACTGCGAAGTATGGAGAATTGGGATCGGCCATATGGGAAATCATGGGACAAAACTTCTATGGGATTTTCCGGCGAATTCGTTATCGTAATTGACATCAAATCTCCCACGTCCCATAGATGCAAAACGGACAGAACCATGAATTCCAAGAATACCTTGCCCAGGGCTGAATCAAACAAGCGGATTGCTTACCTCGAAAACCTCGCACGACGGCTCGAGCCGGCGCCGGAGGACCGGAAGGAGATCTCCGGCCGAAGTTTCGACTACGTGGAATCGTTCATCGATGCACTTCCTGCTGCAAGGGCCTATATGGCCGGCGAGTGCAATAGGCTACGGGCGTTGCCGATTGAAGAACAGGGGAAGCCTTTTGACGAGCTCCTGGACATATTGCGCGAGGAAGTGAACACCGTGGGCATCAACTCATCGTCAGGCGCCGGCTATGCGTACATCCCCGGCGGAGGTCTCTGGGCGAGCGCGATCGGAGACCTGCTTGCAGCCGCGACAAACCGCTATGCGGGGGTGTACTATTCGAGCCCGGGGTCGGTGATCATCGAGAATCAAATGATCCATTGGCTCTGCGGAGTGCTCGGCTATCCGGCCACTGCGCACGGCAATCTGAGTTCCGGCGGATCGATTGCCAACCTGACGGCGATTCAGACGGCCCGTGATGCGAATGCAATCGATTCGACCAACGTCAGGAATGCCGTCCTCTACACCACCGCGCATGTGCATCATTGCATCGACAAGGCGCTGCATACGACCGGACTGGACGAAGCGGTTCACAGAATCGTCCCGATGAATCCCCGGCATCAAATGGATGCTGTGGCGCTGGAGGAGATGCTCACACACGATGTTGCGATCGGACTTCGCCCGTTCCTTGTCATTGCCACGGCGGGCACCACGGATGCAGGCGCGATCGATCCGCTTGAGTCGATCGCCGCTCTCTCGGAGAAGTTTTCCCTGTGGTTTCACGTTGATGCTGCATACGGCGGGTTCTTCATGCTCGTTGACACCCTCAGGGAGAAATTCAGGGGGATCGAGCGGTCGGATTCGGCTGTCCTGGATCCGCACAAGGGGATGTTCCTGCCATTCGGGACGGGGGTCGTGCTGGTGAAGGACCCGGCGAAGCTTATGAAATCGTTTTCGAAGGGTGCGGCCTACATGCAGGATGCAGCCGGATTTGAAGATATCAGTCCGGCCGATGTGAGTCCTGAATTGAGCAAGCACTTCCGGGGGCTGCGCATGTGGCTCCCCCTGCATCTTCATGGCGTTGCACCGTTCAGGGCGAGTCTCGAAGAGAAATACTTGCTGTGTCGTCGTTTCTATGAGGAGGTAAACGATCTCGGATTCGAAACGGGACCTGAGCCGGAGCTCTCTGTGGCGCTCTTCCGCTATCCGGCGAAGGACCCGGGGGAGTTCAACCGGAAGTTCCTTGCGGCGCTCCAGGCCGACGGGAGGGCTTTGTTCTCTTCAACTGAAATTGATGGCGACTTCTGGATCCGGTGCGCTATTCTGAATTTCCGGTCCCACAACGGAGAACTCTCGCTGGCGCTGCGGACCCTGGCGGAGGTCCTGAAGAGCATGCCGGAGAGCGCGTCGATCAACGGCGAACGGTACTCATCCGGAAACGAACCACGGAGTGTGTAGCGATCAGATGAAGAATTTCTCCGTCGGCCAGAGATACTGGAAGGTCGTGTTCATCCCTTTGCAGACGAAGATCATCCTTCCATTTTCATATGGCATGCAGAAGCGCGCGTTCGTCGTGGAAACCCACTTCACGGAGTTGTACCGTCGGCGCAGGTCGGACAGGTTGTTCTCCAGGGTTCTGCTGCCGCCGATGATGATTGCAATATCTCCTGTCCGTTCCCCGGGTCCCCAGAGCCAGTAGTTGTTGTGTGCGCACCGGGCGGGAGGCAACCCGAGCGCCTTCCCGAAAAAGTCGATTGCCGCAGCCTCTCCGTAATTGCGAACGAAAATGAAACAGCGCGATTGTTCCTCAGGAGGAAGCGTGCGGTAGGCAGTCGCGACGGAATCGACCATCTCTTTCCAGCCAAACTGATCGGCATAGTACTGCGGTAGCTCTCCCACGGATGATCTCTCGTCCGCCCGGGGCGTCAGCCCGAGGCGGTACTCGTATTTGATGAACTGCTCGACCGGAAGCACCGGGAGGGTGAAGGGGAGGATGACGATCGCCATGACGCCGAGCAGAACCACGTAGACAGGCCTGATCCAATACAAGGATCTCTTCTGAACAGCCTGTTCGAACAGCACGGCGCCTCCTGCGAGGAAGATCGGATAGATCGCGGAAAGGTAATACACCTTCGCATGCCCGGCAACCATCACGACGAACACGACAGGATACATCCAGGCAAGCGGACGGAATCGCCCTTCGTTCCGCCTTGCGAAAAAGTAGATCCCTCCGAGCCACACCGGCGCATTCAGGACGTTCAAGTCTTTGATCTGTCCCACGAAGAACTCCAGGGCGCTCAAGTTGACATTCTTATTCTCGCTGGCGTTCCGCATGAACTCCAGCGAAGGAAAACCGTTCGCGATTTCCCAGAGGACGTGTGGGAGGAATACGACGCCGGCGATTGCCGCTCCAATCCAGAACCATTTTCCCGCGAGCTCTCGACGCTGGCGCGTGAGGAGCAACCCCGCCACAAGGCCGATGATACTGAACCCAACGGAGTACTTGTTCAGCAACCCGAGCCCGACGACCAATCCGTAGAGCATCCAGAGCCTGGGCTTTTCGTCGCGGAGTATGATGATCACCAGGAGTCCGGAAAGGGTCCAGAACAGCACATCGAACGGGTTCATGGAAAAGTATCTCCCATGCCCGATGAGACTGTGCGCCGCGACGACCGAAAGAGCCGCCATCCCCTGGGCGAAGGTCCCCCCTCCGAGTTTGCGTGCCATCACGGCTGCAAGAAGAACGACGATTGACCCCACGACGGCCGGCAACAGCCGCAACGCGTGGATGGAATCGCCGAGGAGCATGCGGTTGACCCAGAGGATGGCGATCGAGAGCGGGGGCTGGTCGACGTATCCCCAGGCGAGATGATTGCTGCAGGCGATATAATAAAGTTCATCCCGGAAATATCCGTAGCTGCCCGCAAACCACACCTGCAAGGCGAATTGGAGGAGTGCGAGGAAGAGGGGGATCTTCAAATCGGATTTGCGTGTGCCCGGGGGCGATTGCATGGTCGCCATAAGAATCTCCGTTGGACCAGAAATTGACGCGGCGCGGGCGGGTTTAGCGGTAATCGCTTGCCGCGTGAGGGGATGAGACGGTCATTCCTTTGTCAGGATATAATTGTTGCTCAGGCTATCTCGCCGGACAACAAATCCGCGACGGAGCTCCAATGTCCAGCCGTCGCCAGAGGCGCTCTCGTCGCCGATCTCGGTCGGTACGCTGACGGCAATTTTGTTCCAGTTCGAGCTCATCAGCGCCCCGTTGGTCGCTGTCAGGATTCCCCAGTTATCTGTGACACGAATGGTGGGGTAGACAGTCCCGGCTCCACGCAGCGGCATGATGTTCCGTGGATCGAACGAGATGTTCATGTTAAAAAGCGGAATCTCCAGGTGTGGCCGGTCAATGAACTTTCCCTTGTATTCGACAAACAGCCGCGCGATCCTCTCCTCGCGTGCAGTCTCCTCCTGGACAAGCTGTGATCGATGATAGTGCTCACCGATCCGGGTGACGGCACTGTCAGAGTCTGCCGGGATCCTGACGGCAAACGCTTTGATGAAGAAGTCAGCGAGGTTCGTCGCAGGCGAGATCTGTCTGGTCCAATCCGGTTCTGTCCGTCGAAGGAGGTATCCGTAGAGGGGGATCGTCTGATAGGCGAATGATCTGACGTACGTCGGGTTATCGTAGAACGCACTCAAGGTGCTGAGGAAATGCGCACGCATTTGCTCGTCGGTCCGTCCGCTCACTGCAATGCCCGTGTATTCCGCGAGCCCTTCATTCAGCTCCAACTGATTTTCCGTGGAATCGGAGCCGGGATAGAGGGTGTTGCGATATCGCCTGAACAAGAGCGCGTCGGTCAGGCGCGATTTCATTTCCGCCGATGAGTCTGCGAGGAGTGCCGCCTTCAGTGCTTCGAGTTCCAGTCGAAGGGAAACCCGGCCTTCCTTCTGATCGAGATGATTGTTCGCGGGATTCTGGAGCTTGAAGCCCAGCCGGGATTGATCCCGATGAAACAATTCATGCGCCAGGAGATTGATCCGGTCGGCGCGGTCCTCCGGAAGCGGAAGCATGATCAAAGCCCAATGCACGCCGCCCCACCGGAGAGCGGTATTCGCGATGTTCACGGCCCGCGGCAAGAAGCCGGTGAACACCTCCCCGTTCTTTTTCAGATTGCCTGCTGAGTCCGGCGAATTGGCATAGAGAGCGCCGTTCGCAGGACGGACGAGAAGAATCGGGCCGTAGAGGTCGGCACCCCAGAGGTCTGTGTGTTCTGCGGTGGCTGTTCTGATTTCATCGAAATACGCCGCGGCGGTGTCTCGAAAGTCTCCCTGTTGTCCCCGGGCAGCAGAGGAAGCAACGAGAAAAAAGGCGATGACCCATCGTGTTCGCATCGGTATTCCTTTCTAACCCCATGCATCCTGTGCCATCGATAATCCATCGATCACCGGACGCGAGACCTCAGCGGGGATTAAAAAGTGGGTCTGGATAGCCGCAATGAGTCCATCAACGGATTTGAGGTCCGTTTTCCGGGGTGAGCCGCCGTGGAATTCGATCTGTGTCAGGTTGTGTATCACCATGGAATGATCAACCCCAAATTTGGTCAGCAGGATGGCGTTCATGAAGGTTGAAGTCTGGCGGTAGGAATCTGCTATCACCTGAGTGAACTCTTCGATCCGCCTCGGCCGCGGGTTCACAACGTAGCCGAGTCGCGCGGTCCCGTTTCTGTAGAGGGTGAGACGGGATCGTCCGGTGGCGTCCTGCGGGCTCAGCACGTAGCGATCCGTCCCGAAGGTGATGGCATGGTCGGTCGACAGATCGCGCGGGAGGGGGTCGAGGAACGGCGCAGCAAAGCCGACATCAACAATGTACTCTCTCCCTGCGACCGTGACAATGCTGACAACGTGGACGTCGGGTTTACTCATGTCCGCGCCGCAGAACGCGGCGTCATACCCCAGGGCGTTGAGAAGCTGTGACAGATAATAGTTCGTGGAATAGCACGTCCCGCCAAAATGGTACCGCTCGATCCCGTGGAGGTACTGTGAGAAATCTGCAAGTTCCGGACGGCCTGACGATTTCATGGAGAACAGTTTCGAGATGTTCTCAAACGGGATTTTCGTCAAGTGCGCCCGGACAATCCGCGTGAGTGTCTCGAGGTCCGGTTTGCCGGCTTCGACGCCGAGCACGCCGAGATACCTCGTGATGTCGTTTTGACTGAAGCTCATCGGTGCTCCTTTCTCTTTGACCGCCCTCCATCCCCGGCAGTTCCGCTGACCGCGATCATTCACCTCCCCAGAGCTTTTTCAAAACAAACACTGTTCCCGACCTGAGCGTACTGGCCGTAGTTCGGGATGATGCGATAGCCATTCTTCCTGTAAAGTGCTATTGCTTCCGGCTGTTGCTTGCCGGTCTCCAGGATGCATTTTGTATACGTGAGATCCACTGCCCATCGTTCCAATTCGGAGAGGATGTTTGAGGCAATGCCTTTCTTTCTGTGCTCCGGGGGAACGTACATCCGCTTGACCTCCATCGTGCCGTGGGCGTATTCTTTTATCGCTCCGCAACCCACCGGTCGTTCATTCTCATAGGCGACGACAACATACTTGATCTTGTCGATCGTGTTGAACTGGGCATAGAAGGAGTGATCCGCGCCGTCCCTCTTCGCCAGGTCGGCGTCGAGCAGTCGCACAAGCTCAACGAAATCCCGATGTTCAGAATTGGTTCTCAGGAGTGTTATCATTGCACATTTGCGAGCATAAGAACCCTGGAAGCATACGACTGGTCGTTGCCCGGTAATCGACGGAGAGCAGCGTTTCATCAGCGCATGGATGAAGTTCGTTCCGCAGGGAGGAGTGAGACAATGACGACGCTGCCTGATCCCAAATCAGAGGACGAAAGTCCGAGAGTGTCCGCCGCCCCTGCGGTCGCGCTTAGTTGGAAGCCTTGACCATCACGACGACTTGTTGAGCGACCTGCGTGTTGTAGTCGAACGCGAGCTTCTTGTGATTCACAAGGTCGATGATGGTGCCGATGAAACAAAATCCTGCGGTGAACAGGTAGAGCAGGCCCATGCCAATCTGGCCCACGATGAACCGCTGGACTCCTGCGAGGACGATGAACCCGAGCAACGTGGTCAGGAGTATGGTCTGGGGGTCCTTCCTTCGACTGTTATAGACAGTGGCAAATTGCTGTGCCTGATTGTCCGGCATGTCTTTGAGGAGACCCTGGATAAATACCATTTCATCGCCTTCGAGCGTGGGCATCAATTGCAGGACGTTAGCCATTTCCGTTGCCTTGAGATTGTCCGGGTTGAATGAAGAGGCGCCTCTCCAGCGTTGATCTGCCGATGGAGAAAACGCGCGTGACGATGATCAGCGTTGCGGGAATTCCGAGGATGTGCGTACCGAAGGAGCGCCCGACGTCGCCGTGAAGCAAAAAGGAAATCGATCTGCCCAATCCGCATCCCGGGCAGTACGGAAAGCCGAGATTGTGCAACGGGCAGAGCGAAAACATCGGCGTGGTCGACGGATCGATCAACGCGAAATATCCCAGAGCCGCTGTCCAGAGGAATGGCTCAAGTCCCAGGGATCGCATGAAGGCCGTCACATTTCGGATCATTGAAAACTCCATCCACGCTGTCTGCCGATTGTCGAGCATGGGGGTTGCAGTCAATTGCCAAAGCCGCGATCGCCGGATTCCGGAGGAAGACCTTTCTCCCCGGGGGGCACGTTGCCAGGGAACATTGGCTTGTTCGCATTACATGGTAACATTTAAAATCGAAAAGCGCTAACAGGGGACAGGAGCCAGAGGACAGGCGACGGGGAACGGCGTTGAGGGAAAGACTGGGAAGGGGCGAGGCGAGATTCTAGAGCTCGTCAACGAATCCCTCGTCGGTGATCCATTCGCTCGTCGAAAAGCGCAGGACATAGCAGTACAGATAGAACGTGATCAGTGGCAGGAAGTGGAGAGCGGTATTCAGAACAATGCTGCCGGTCGGTACAAACGCCAGAATGGTCGGACCCCCGACGAGGACGGCAAAGCTGAAGATCCAGCCGTATTTCCTGTTCCGGTGAAGGACATAAAGCATGAACGGCGTAAACACGATAGCAAGGAGCGTGAGGACGAGAATGATGGAGCCCATGGGGAGAACAATCCCGCCGGCATACAGGAGGATCGTGTATCGATTGTAGGAAAGCCAGAAAAGCAGTCGTCGCAGTAGCCCGACATCGGACTTGGACGTTGATCTGTTCGGCAAGGACTCCGGGAGAATGTTCATGCTTTTCTATTGAAACACCGATTCACGGCAGAACTCGCCTTTGCAGAAAGGAGACCACCGGTCAGCGTCAATGCAAGGCCTTCCCGAAGCCAGTATGCATAATCGATGCTCCCGGTGAATCCGCTCGTCCCACCCCAGAACCCAAGACAGATCTCGATGGCAGATCTCCCGTTAAGCGACCGGTCCTGAGCTACCCCGGGAGCAACAGCGGCAGCAAGAAGAAACAGTCCTGTAAAGAGCCTGGATGTGGTCGTCATTGTACACCTCCGCGCCGTTGAGGAATATCGCTGTGGCCCGCCGGGTCAGCATTGATCGAGGTGTGCTTTTCGTCAGAACGCCCAATGAATATAGTCGTGGCTTCAAAGATTGTCAAATTCGACCGCCAATCACCCGGAACTTAATGCGTAACCATACGGTTACACATATACCATGGCCCACGACGTCTTCCACGCAATTGCCGACCCTCATCGACGGGCGATTTTTGGCCTTCTGGCCAGACGGAAGCTTACGCTGAACGGTGTCGCCGAACATTTCGAAATCAGCCGTCCTGCCGTTTCAAAGCACGTCAAAATTCTCTCGGAATGTGGACTGATCACTATCCGCCGGCAGGGAAGGGAACGCATTTGCGAAGCAAAACCGGAAAGACTGAACGAAGTCTCAGTCTGGGTTGAACGTTATCGCGCGCTTTGGAAGGAAAGACTGGATGCTCTCGGACACTATCTTGACGAAGTGCAGAGGGACAAACCAGCGACGTTGCGCGGAAGGAAGAGTGTGTCGCGGCGGTCTCGAGAGTAGAGGATATCATTCAATTCCGGGAGGCGGAGCGATGAAAAGCGAACCAGTGGTCGTCGAACGAGGTTACAATGCACCCATCGCGCTGGTCTGGTCGGCTCTCACCGAGAAAGACCGAATGAAGAAATGGTATTTCGATATCTCGGATTTCAAGCCGGAGGTGGGATTTGAATTTCATTTTACGGGAGGGACAGACCAAAAGAAATTCCTTCATCTATGCAAAGTAACCGAAGTGGTTCCCCGGAAGAAGATTGCCTACAGCTGGCGATACGACGGCTATCCCGGCATGTCCTATGTCTCCTTCGAGCTCTTTGAGGAGGGGAAGCTCACCCGCGTGCGCATCACCCATACGGACTTTGAAACTTTCCCTCAGGACACTGGGGACTTTGCACGAGAGAACTTCGCAGCCGGATGGACAGCGATCCTGAACGAGATGCTGCGCAAATACGTGGAGTAGCGGCGATGCAACGGTGGACGCGTGCCCCTTCATCGGTAGATGAAGGTATCGATGGTGGATGCGGGGCTCACCAGACCATTGCCGATTTCAATCCGGGTCCAATCTTCAGTAAAGATCCCCGGGTCGAGAAGGTTTGCGCGCCTGAGCCCGGTCTTGAACAATCCCGCGAGAGCAAGATCGTTGACTGCATCCCGAAACCCGAGCGTGCCGACAGGTCTGGCCCATCGGCGTTGTTTCCAGACAGCCAGGGGGCTTGAAAGTTCGTGCGCCAGCTCGGTCACGGCACTCCGAAACGCGATTCGCCGGCCCTCCGGTTCAGTCGCTGACAATGCTGCAATCAGTACTCCGCCGTATGACGGGCGACGCATTGGCCCGTTCGCATGTCCTTTGGTCAATGACAGGAAGAACTCGGGCGGCTCCTGCTCGCAGAGCGTCCACGAGGGTGCCCACGCCTCCATCGAGAGAAATCTCCAGCGCGCGGATTCATCGGCATTCAACGGAGAACCATGCGACCAGCGCTGGTGCGATTGTTCATCCCACGCCAGTTTCCCGAACCGCACCGCTTTGCGCGTTTGACCCACGAGCTGAGTCGAACGCAACGATGTTCTTCCTCGTGACGAGACAGCAAACGGTTCGAATATCGCCGAGGCGCGCGACCACTGCTCCCATCGCCAGGGATCCGGCAGATCGGGGTCGCTCAATACGACGTAGACATCAAAGTCTCGGGAAACGAATGGCACATTGCCTCCGAAGAGTAATCAACAAAAGCATGCGCACAATTGGGAAGTGTGGTGTAGGAGGTGGAAGGAGCGGGTGCCTGCTTTCTGTTCCCTTGCGTTACATGGAATATACATATATACTCAATTTGTTCCTTAGTCTGGAGATTCTCTCTGGATCTTTCTCCCTACCTCCCCTGGCCGTGCCAATTTGCGTAAAGTCAGGATTGCATTCTGCAATTCCGCCGATTTTTTCCCTTGCCAATTCAGCGGGAATCGGACTATATTTTCCGGCACATGAATTGGCCGTCTTTTGGAGAATCTCGACACCGAAACATCCCGTCTCCCGGGGGTGCGAGGACGGCGATTGCGTGCTCTCTGAATTCAGAGCAGGAGTCTTCCATGCTTCGCAGGGTCCTTTCTGTTTTCTTCCTCCTCTTCTCCACTGAAGCTTTCGCGCAATTCCATGCCGACCTTGTCATCAAAGGGGTGGTCCGGGATTCCGTGACCGGACGCCCCATCGAATCCGTGAACGTCTTCCTTGCCTCCACGAGCACCGGGACAGGATCCGACCGCAATGGTAATTATGCGTTGACGCACCTTTCACGGGGTCGTTCCATGCTCATCTTTTCCCGTGTCGGCTATGGGCTGAAGGCGATCCCTATCGAGACGCTCCGCGCAGATACGCTCATCAAGGATGCGACGCTCGCGCCGCGGCTCATTTCGCTCGGCGATGTCGAAGTCTCTTCCGAGGCGGCGCGGGCATGGCACCGCAACTACGAGAAGTTCTCCCGCATCCTCCTCGGCGAAGGTCCGAATGCTGCCGAATGCGAGATCACCAATCCCGATGTCCTGACGTTTCATGCCGATTCCACATCCGATGTACTCGAGGCAAGCGCCTCTCGGCCGCTCCGGATCACGAACAAGGGACTCGGCTATCGCCTGGACATCTCCCTTTCCGAATTCCATTGGAACACGGAAAGCGACTACGGCTACTTCCTGCTCTATTCGCTGTTTCACCCGCTCATCCCCTCCGACAGCAGAGAGGGAGAACGATGGAATGAGCGTCGACAGACCGCATACGAGGGGTCCCTGGCACACTTTCTCCGTTCGCTTATTCAACGGCGGGTCAACGAGGAAGGGTTTGTCGTCCGCCGGCGGGGACTCCAGGTTGGATCGGGCATGGATAGGTATGTCTATCCCGAGGAGATCAAGGTTGAGCCCGTTCCCGGATCCGCGCTCTGGCGGTGGACGTTTGATGAATGGCTCAAGGTCAACCGTGAAAACGAAAGCAGCATGCGTGCCAGTTCCATCCAGATCGATCACGATGGGATGTTGATTGATCGGAATGGCATCGTCGAAAACCCGCTCAGCTTCAAGCTTCGTGGACGCTGGGCGAAGGAGCGCATCAGTGAAATGTTGCCGCTCGACGCGCTTCGGCACCCATTCGATGTTCATGAAACAACGCCGCTTCAAGGCGAGGATGCACTCCACGATTCGATCACAGCATTGCTCGCACGGAAGGAATGGTCAGAGGCGAGCGGCATCTGCAAAGATCTGCTTCAACGAAATCCCGGCGATCTCTTCGCGCGCTACGCAGCAGGGATCAGCAGGCGCGAACTCGGTCATTTCAATGAGGCGCGGGAATATTTCAAGGCGTTGGAAAAGATCGACTCAACCTACGGCGACGTCTTCTACCAACATGCGCTTACCGAAGACTACGACGACCATCTTCCATTGGCGACGGAACTCGGCCTTCGCCAACTCCATCTCCATCCAAACGACGCCTCGCCGTTTCTCGGAGTCTTTCACATCTTCCGCCACTTTATCGCGGTGACCGAGCCGGCGAAAGCGCTTCCCTGGCTGGAAAGCATTGACGACCCTTACGCGCGGTTCTTCCTCGCGGAACTCCACCGGAGGAGAGGGAGATTCACTCTCGCCGAGGAATTGGACCGGGCCGTCCAGAAGGAAAACATCGTCCCGCTCCAGGCAACAACCGTCGCCCTCGCGGAACTGCATGTCGCACAAGGCGACGATGCGCAGGCCCAGGAAGTCTACTGGAAGGGCGTGGAGAACATCACGAACGAAGTCGATGCCGGTTGCATCTTCGACAATGTGAAGTCTATCGCCACCAATGACGAGGTCAATGAGTACGCGGCCATCGCATCGAATCGGGATTGGAAGGCCTTCATCCACCGGTTTTGGAATCGACGGAACCCGATGCCGGCATCATCGGAAAACCCGCGGCTGGTGGAGCATCTCCGCCGGTCGGTTGCGGTGGAAGGTCACTACGAGTACTTTGGAAACAGACACTGGCATCAAAATGTCGACCAATTGGTTGGCCCGGTGCTTCTGAAAGAATTCACCTTGAACACGGAGTTGAACGACCAGGGGATGATCTATATGCGCCATGGAGAGCCAACGACTGTTCTCCGGTGCAGAGGGGTGTCCGAAGGGGACTTCGATCCTCAGCAAGATGCGTCGTTCAATGCGGGTGCGACCATCTCGGATCATATGGTCCACGCTTCGCAAACCTGGTTCTACGCCGGAGACGCGAATACGCCGCGATACGTCTTTTTCTTCATTTGCTGGAATGGCGCGACGAACTACTGGGCCTTTTCGACGACGCCCCCTCCCGACCCTGATTTGATGTCGAGTCTCAGGACTTTGGCCCCGGACTTCGCCACGTATGATCGACTCCCGCAATCGCAAGCAGCGTTGGAGCTCAAAGAGCAGGAGATGATCTCGGACGGTCTGCGATCGGACAACCAATCATGGGAGAAGAAGACTTCAATCATCAATATCCCGCATTCCATCGAAAGCTTTCGGGCGGAGAGTGTCGGAACGCTCCTCGATATCAGCTATGCAATCCCCCTCGCAGAGCTTGCGAAGTACGTCGTCCAGCAGCAGGCGCCGGTCGCAGTCGAAGTCGGTCTCTCGATCCAATCGGTTTCGGGCGATCCGCTGGTCAGCCGGCTCGACACTCTCTCCCTGCCACCCGCCGCAGAGTTGAAAGGGTCGTATCTCTCACTGTACCGCTACACGATGCAGCCGCGCCCTGTCCGCGTGGCAATGCACGCGAGGACATTGGATGATCACGTTGTCGGCACATGGAGCAAGGAACTTGCCGTCAAAGACTATTCCTCGGGGGAGTTCAGTGCGAGCGATCTTCAATTGCTTCTCCCGGCCTCCGGCGCGCTCTCCATCGCTATCGAAGGGGAGAAAGTCACCCAAAGCCCGTTTCAGATCTATCGGAGAAATGCGAAAGTCTTCGGTTATGTGAAGCTCTACAATCTTGTCAAAGACGGCGACGGCAACGTCAAGTACAGCGTCCGTTTTACGTTGATGCCCGACGGAACAGACGATCCTGCCGATGCCATCGAGTTGGGAAGGATCACCCGACAGAAGGTCGAACAGGAGGAATCAGCATTCGAACAACTGGACTTGAAAAGTGTTGCGCCGGGGCGGTATCGACTTCGTGCTGAATTGTCGGATCGGCTGCGGGTCCAGACAATCGTCCGGGAGAGGGAGATCGAGGTGATACGGTGAGGACGGGATGGAGGAGAAGGGGGAGGGGGAGAAGGGGAGAGGATCAATGAAGATTGGTGATTGCTGAATTCGGATTGGCCGGACTGCGAATCGGAGAACACGACCGGGAGGCTGTGGGACTTGGAGACGAAGGACGCGATACAGACTGCCAGAGTTTCTGCGCCGGGAAGGATCTGTCTTTTCGGGGAGCATCAGGACTATCTGCAATTGCCGGTGGTGGCCTGCGCCATTTCTTTGCGTATTGTGATTGATGGGCGCCGGTCTCCGGGGAAAGAAGCGCTGATTCACCTGCCCGACGTTGCGTCGGAGGAGACGTTTCCTCTCGGAATCCGGCTGATGTATACGAAACAACGCGACTATCTTCGCAGCTCCGTCAACGTTCTTCTTCAGCATGGCTATACGTTCCCCTTCGGGATCGAGGCTACGGTTCGAGGAAACATTCCCATCAATGCCGGGACTTCCAGTTCTTCGGCGTTGGTCGTGGCGTGGATCGCACTCCTGCAGAAGCTGAGCGGGCAGGCGCATCTCTCGAAGCCGGAGGATATCGCACGATTGGCGCACGAAGCTGAGGTCCTGGAATTCGAGGAGCCCGGAGGAATGATGGATCATTTTTCATCGGCGGTCGGTGGCGTTCTGGCAATCGATTTTGTCCCCGAGATCGCTCTCGAACCCGTGAACGCATCCCTCGGGACATTCATTCTCGGAGACTCGCGCGAGCCAAAAGACACTGCCGAAATCCTGGCCCGGGTGAAGAACCAGGTGCTTCGGATCTTCGGAGACTTGAAGAACCGCTTTCCGGAATTCTCTCTGCACACCGTGATGGAAGATGACCTCGGCGCATTCAAGGACCATCTCACGCCGGAACAGTCGAACCTCCTTCGCGGAACGATTCAGAACCGGGAGCTGACAAGACTCGCGAGAATCGAATTGACCAACTCTTCCTTGCGGCATCGGCATATTGGAGAGCTCTTGAGCAGGCACCACGCTGTGTTGCGCGATGTTCTTCGCATATCAACGCCAAAGATCGACCGTATGCTGGCCGCAGCAATTGCGGCAGGAGCCTATGGAGGAAAGATCAACGGGTCGGGGGGCGGCGGATGCATGTTTGCGTATGCCCCGGAGGATCCCGAACGGGTCGCGAGGGCAGTGGAAGAAGCGGGGGGAAGGGCCTTCATCGTTTCGCTTGGTTCCGGCGTTCGGAATGAAATGCATCAGGAGGGGAGTGCCCATTCATGAATGATCCACTCCTTGTCGTTCTTGCGGCTGGGCTATCATCCCGGATGCGTCGGCCGGGCATTGCCCGTCTGGATTCGCATACGCTCAAGGAAACGGAGGAAAAGTCCAAATCGATGATTCGTGTCGGCGGCCGACCGTTCCTGGATTACCTTCTCTTCAATGCGGAATCGGCCGGCTATCGCGAAGTGCTCCTCGTGATCGGAGAAGGGGATCGGTCTTTCCGGTCATACTATGGAGATGCGAACAACGGGAATCGTTTCCACCGTCTGGATGTTTCGTACGCTGTCCAGCGCATCGCCCCCGGGATGGCGAAGCCGTCGGGAACCGCGGACGCACTCTTGCAGGGGTTACGAGCCAAGCCCGAATGGAGTCATCGTGCGTTCACCGTCTGCAACAGCGACAATCTGTATTCCATTCCGTCACTTCGCGCAATGCTGGAATCCGGAAGGCAGGGGGCGATGGTCGCGTATGACCGTGCCTTCCTCGGGCAAGATGCCATGCGGGTGGAACACTTTGCGATTGTCAAGACGAATACCGGAGGGTTCGTCGAGGCGATTGTTGAGAAACCATCGAGGGAGGAAGTCAACGAAATGATGCGCATCGATGGAAGGGTGGATGTCAGTATGAATCTCTTCCGTTTCGACTATGATACGATCCTCCCGTTCCTCGAACGCGTCCCGATGAACCCTGCGCGTCAGGAAAACGAGCTTCCGGCAGCCGTTGCCCTGATGGTGGAGCATTTGCCGGCTGCCGTACGCACGTTCCCTGCAAGGGAGGAAGTTCCTGATCTGACCAGCCGGGACGACATTGATCGTGTCAACGAGTTTCTTGGGAAGGCCTATCCGGACTTCTCCTGGCCTTGAAGGTGCCCCGTTCGTCTTCAGCTTCCCTTCCGGATGTAGATGCTTCCGTTGAAATTATTGAACTGAATCTCCTGCCCGCCGCCGTTGATCGTTCCGCGCATGGCTTTCTCGATGGTCACCTTGTATTTCCCTTTCTCACTGTCGTTCTTCTCCATGTTCGTCGCGGCCGTCTGCATGCGGATGTCGAAATCGCTGTAGATTTCCCCCTGCTCCGACTTCATCTGGACGTTGGCCTTCAGGGATGACGGAAATGTGACATCGATATCGCCGTTCAGTGAACTGAAGGACATTGCTTTGTTCGGGCTGACCGAAGCGAAGACCACCTGAATCTCACCGTTCACCGTTTGCACGACGGCCGATCCGGAAATGTGCTTGAGATAGATGGATCCGTTGGTATTGTTGATCTCGAGGTCGCCGGTGACGTTTTCCACCGAGATATCCCCGTCGTTCACCGTGCTGAGCTTCATCGAACAGGCCGTGGGAACCTGGATGGTCAGATCCACGTTATGCGACATGCCCCGGAGGCCGACGCCGACACTTACCGTGTTGTCTTCTTCTTCCACCGTCAATCCACTGCTCGTATTGGGCACAAGCTTCAATCCCTTCGCTTTCTCATCATGTTGCTCTTCATCCTGTTCCTGTGCCACGCGTGACTCGACGGTGACTTCCTTTCCCGAATACCCTTTCACCGTGATTCCCCCGGAAACGAGTCCGACTTTCAGAAGGACCGGTCGATTGGGATCGGAGAGGGGAACGGGAATCTTGTCCGTCGCAGTCTGGCTCGAGGCCGTGTGCACAACAACCAGTGCGAGTACGGCTGCACAACCCTGGAGGAGTAATCGGTCGAAAGACATGGCGTTTCCTATTGGTGATTTTTGAGAATGCGAATATCGCCGTTGAGGGTCTCGAACTCGAGTTCGGGCCCGCCATCGCCCGCGCGGACCAGGGAATAGTCGGCGCTGCGATAAATCATGCGTCGCCCTTCGTGTTGCGGCGTCATCGATTTGTGGGGAAGTCCGGTGAGATCGAAATCCGTGTAGACTTCGCCGTTGAAGGTCTTGAGGCGAAGGTCGGCCGAAAGACCGTTCCTTAACATCACATCGACGGTACCGTTCACAGTCGCGAAGCCGCAGTGTCCTTTGGGATTCTCTTTGAACGAAACGCTGACATCGCCGTTGACCGTCTTCGCCGTGCCTGCTCCCGCGATGTCGCTCATCTCGATCCCGCCGTTGACATTGCGCACATCGAACGTTCCCGAAATGCCGGAGGCGGAAACGGATCCGCCGTTGACGGTCTTCAAGGTGCAGTCGGTGGCGAACGGGACTTTCAGCTCAAAGTCAAATTCGGCGTCGAACCCGTAGTCGTCACTCCCTCCATGATACCCCTGACCGTCGTGACATCGCCACGGGGTGTTCACGTATAGGACCAGGCGGCCCGGCTCCTGGGTGATGTCCAACGTGATCTTCTTCTTCGATTCCTTCAGTTTCTCTTCGGTGTCGCCGTAGGAAGTCCGGTGCGCAACAAGCTGGAGGTCGGCACCATCGTAGCCAACAACGCTGATCGATCCGCGGATGTTATCCACCGCAAGCTCTCGCGTCGATCCCCCGTCCGGAAACCGGAGAGTCTTGACGATCTCTTCCTTGTCCGTATAATCCGATCGCTCAACGCCGAACCCGAGCGACAGGACAACCGTCAGCGTCATCAGGATGTATTTCATCGCGCTGTTCTCCTTTGGTCAGAGCACATGTCCCAATCCCTGCTCGATGCGCTTGCGTACCTCCGGCAGGAGATCGGGGTCGTTCAACGCCTGCTGAAGTGCGTGGCGGGATTCGGCGTCGTTAATCCTGGAAAGCAGGTCCACCAGGGCAACCTGCATCAGCGGGGATTTCTGCCCGGGGAATGCTTGAATGATCTCACGGCGCACGGAAGGAGAAGTGAGGTTGCGGGCGAGAGCATCAAGTGCTGCAAGCCGGACGTTCACGTTCCTGTCATGCTGCATGGTGTTCACGAGGGCGGACTCGACCTCGGGATCATGGTCGACGAGTTTATACCCCCAGCTCACGCCCGTCAGCCGATCGCTCGCCGATTCCTGCTTCAAGAGGGAAACGGTGAGGAGGTTACTCAGACCGCGGACCTCCTGGTGCAGCTGGGCAATGTCACGGTCGCTTCCCACGCTTTCCTTCCACAGAGAGCCTGCCGCGATGCCGACAACCACCAGGCACGCGGCAACACCAATTTGCACGGCGGGACGCGAGAACCATTCCTTCCCCCGAACACTCCAGCGCTCACGCCTGGTCCCCGAGTGGCGCAGTCCTTCTTCGTAGGCTCGCATCATCGTGCGGAATTCCCGTTCGAGCGAATGTCCGGGGAGCTCGTCTGCCGAGCTGCGCAGTCCTTTCCAGAGTCCGCTCAGGGAATCGAATTCGGATCTGCATTCGTCGCACAGACCGAGGTGATGCCTGACAGAGCGCAGCGCAGCTTCATCGAGATCGCCGCTCAGGTATGCGGCCAGTTGATCGACGACATGGGGAGTGTTCATCGTTTCTTCTCACCGGAAAGCTGAAAGAAAACCGTCCTCAGATCACTCATCGCACGATAGACCCTCACTTTCACCGCATCGACGGAACAGCCGAGGACATCTGCAATCGTTTCATAGCGGAGACCCTGGTACCGCGCAAGGATCAGGAGCTCCTTCTTGTCGGCTGGCAGGCGCGACAGAGCTTCCTGGAGGAGCTCATGGTCTTGCCGCTGCTCCATTTGTTCCTGCGCAATCGGGTCCGTGGCAGCCAGGTTCTCATGGTCCTCGCTGATCCCCTGTCGCGCCGTCCATTTCCGGAAATGATCATGATGGACATTGCGTGCCAGGTGATACATCCAGGTCACAAATTCTCCTTCCCCCCGGAAGGTGTGGCGATACTTCAGCATCCGAAGGAAGACTTCTTGAACAAGATCCTCGCTGACCTCCCGCTCGTTGGTCATCCGGAGATAGAAATTGTAGAGCTTGACGTGATGACGTTCGAACAAATGCGTGAGTTGGCCGATTTCGCCTTCCCGCACTCTGTTCATGAGTTCGATGTCTGTCAGTGAGGTCACTTCGACGGGCCCGGAGTGGTGGCTTCTATCTGGTAAACCGGGGAATCGGAAAAAGGTTACATCCACGCGGGAAAGAATAAGCGATTAAGAAAAGGCGGGCGGAGCAAGCAGCAGCGTTCCTTCGACTTCCTTCGTCCTATTTTCAACTCCCAGCCCTGGCCAGGCGCTTTCTGCCTACTCCTTGCGGCCTCCTCGCCCTGGATGTCGCTCTATCGCTTCCAGGATGCCATGCAGCAGCGCCTCCGGCCTCGGGGGACACCCCGGGATGTAGACATCGACGGGGATCACGGCATCGACGCCCCCGCAGGAGGCGTAGCTTCGTCCGAAGATCCCGCCCCCGATTGCACACGCGCCGACGGCGACGACCAGCTTTGGTGAAGGCGTCGCGTCATACGTTTGCCGCAATGCGATTTCCATGTTGCGGGTCACCGGTCCCGTGACAAGAAGCATGTCGGCATGCCGCGGAGAAGCGACAAAGTGGATGCCGAATCGCTCGATGTCATACACGGGGTTATTCAACGCGGTGATCTCCACTTCACAGCCGTTGCATGAGCCCGCGTCAACCTGGCGTATGTGAAGCGACCGGCCGAACACGTTCCCGATTTTCTGCCGGACGCGCGCTCCCACGGATTCCAGGGAATCGCCGGAGGACGGCGTTTCGGAGAGCATCTCCGCAAATCGGTATTCTCCGGTGCCGCCGACTTCGAACCGTCCGCGGGACACCAGGTCACGTCTGGCAGGCGCCGCAAGTTGAAAGTCCTTCGTCAAATGGATCGACGTCGGGCAGGCTGCCTCGCACTCTCCGCAGAAGATACAGTCACCATAATCGATCGCGACCACTTTCTGCCCCGGGTGACCCTCGATATCCCTCGCGGTAATGGCTCCTGTGGGACAGGCCTCCGCACACTTGCCGCAGGCAGTACACCGTGCGAAATCAATCACCGGTTTTCCCCGGAACCCTTCGGGAGGTTCGGAGATCGTTTTCGGAAAATTATTCGTCAGGGGCCCGTTCACGAGCGCCTGCTTGAGAATCCTCAGCATCGGTCTGCCATCCGCCGCTTATCGATCATTGCCTGAATAGGAAAGATTGAAACTCTTGTTGATCACCGGGAAATCCGGCACGATGTTGTTTCTCACGGCAAGCGTGAGCGCCCGCCAGTTGTGCACGGACGGGTCGGTGATTTTCCACCGGTAGATCCTGCTTTCGCTGTCCGTCATTGTCCAGTGAACGATCTCGCCTCTCCATCCTTCGGCGTAGCCGAGGGCGCATTGCCGCGGAGGGATCGGAACGGGATTGGCCAGCAGCTCCCCTCCGACGACGTTCCCTTGAAGCTGTTCCAGCATGGTCAGCGATTCCCGCACCTCCTCGATCCTGACTTTCGCACGGGCAAGGACATCCCCTTCGTTGTGAAGCGCCACGTTGAACTGAAGACCTGCATAGGCGCAATGAGGGTGATCCCTGCGGAAATCCCGGTCGATCCCCGATGCTCTTCCGGCGATCCCGGTTGCTCCCAGGCGGAACGCGTCCGCGTGGCTCAATCGACCTGTCGTCTCGAGCCGATCGAGGACCGAGGAACTGGACATCATGAGATCAACGACGTCGTCAAACAAGTGTCGGATCGAGGGAAGAGTGTCTGCGAACGCCGATTGCTTGCCTGGTGTACCGAGAGGATCCCTCCGCACCCCGCCGATCGCCGCGATCCCGCGGAGCAATCTGCTTCCGGTGAGGATCTCGTTAAGCTGCAGCAGCCGTTCCTTCAGGGCGAAGGCTGAGGACGCGCCGGCGGGAAAGCCGACATCAAGGAGGAGTGCGCCAATGTCGCCGATGTGGTTGCAGAGCCGTTCAAGCTCGAGCAGGATGGTCCGGGCCCGGATTGCCCGGGCGGGCGGTTCGTATCCGCTCAGGCGCTCGATGGAATGGCAGAACGCGATCGCATGCGCAAAGGAGGAGTCTCCCGAAATGCGTTCGGCAAGGAAGACTCCGCGGTGGGGCGGAAGTCCCTCTGCGATCTTCTCTGTCCCCTTGTGCGTGTAGAACAGCTGCGCGTCCAGCGTGATGATCGGTTCGCCGGCGACGCTGAACCGGAAATGCCCCGGTTCGATGATCCCGGCATGGACCGGTCCGACCGGGATTTCAAAGACGCCTTCGCCCTCGACGCGCTTGAAATCCATCGTGCCCTTCACCCGGGGAACAACGGTTCCACGATCGAATTCCTTCACCATCGGGTGCACATCCTCGGGCCAGTCGGGATGGACAGCCAGGCGATGGATGTTGGGAAAGGCGATGACGCCGAACCAGTCCTTCATTTCGCGCTCAAACCAATTCGCGGCGTCGAGACTCGGGCTGATGGACGGGACTTCCCGGTGGCGCGGGTCGACAGGCACTTCGAGAATGACGAAGAGGTCGTTGCGCGAGAGGGCGAACACGTAATAGAGAACGAACTTCCCGTTCAACGATCGTTCGTCATTGGCGACCAGCGTCGAAAAGTAGGCCTTCAACGATTTCGTGAGCAGCGTGCAGACTTCCGGCAGGGAGCCCAGGGCCTCGTCGTGCAACGTGAGGTAGATCTCGTTCGGGGCGGCGCCCTCGCGGACATCGAGACGTTCGCCAAGAGACCTCTCGAACAACGCGATATATTCTTGTTTCCCTTCCATTGCGAGTGCGTTCCTTCTCACGATCCGGCGAGGACTGACACGGCGCTTCGAATGCTCTGCTGGAGCTGCGGAGGCAAATAGACGCCGAGGATAAACAGAGCCAGCAACAGCACTCCCAGGAGCACCAGCGAGGGTGCCCCGACTTCGCCCCCCGTCACGGTCGACGGTGGCTCGCCGAACACCATCTTTGCGGTGTAGTAGACAAAGCCGGCGAAAATGGCGGCAAGGAAAACGATGAACATCGTTGCGGGGAGCATGTTGCCGCTTCTGAATCCTTCACTGACGATGGTGAATTCGCTTACGAACACGCCGAAGGGCGGCCATCCCGTGATCGCAAACACGCCGAGGATGAGAATCGTCGCAGAAACCGGGACGACCTTGAACGCGCCGGAGATCTTCCTCATCAGTCTGGAACGGTAAGCGGTGCGCAGGTTGGAGGCCGTCAGGAACAGAAGGGTCTTTGCGATGGCGTTGTTCAGAAGGTGCAGCATTGCGCCGAAGTAGGCAAGGGGCGTGGCAAGCCCGAGGGCGAAGAGAATGATCCCCACGTGTTCGACGCTGGAGTATGCGAGCAATCGCTTGAAATCCCTCTGGACCAGAATGAACGGCACCGCAACGGCCATGGAGAGCAGCCCGAAGGTGATGAAGAGGACCGATCCAAAATTCCCCGCCCGGGATGCGTTCAACAGGATGTAGAAGCGCATGATGGCGTACAGTGCGACGTTGACGAGGCCCGCCGCCATCAATGCGCTGATCGGTGCAGGCGATTCGCCGTAGGCATCCGGCTTCCAGCTATGCATCGGCGCGAGTCCCGCCTTCGTTCCAAATCCGACGAGAATGAAGACGAAGGCGAGTTTCAACACGCCCGGGTCGAGCTCTTTTGCCACCTGCAGGAGCGACGACCAGTTCAGGGCGTTCCCGGATTGCGGAACGACATGGAGACCGGAGAAGTAGGTGAGTATGATTCCGAACAGTGCAAGCGCGATGCCGACCGAACAGATGATGACATATTTCCATGCGGCCTCGATCGAACTTTCGCGCTCATAGAAGGCGACCAGAAACGCCGTGGCGAGCGTCGTCGCCTCGGTGCCGATCCAGAGAATGCCGAGGTTGTTGGAAAACAGCACCAGCATCATCGTGAACAGGAAGGCGTTCAGAAGAAGGTAGTAGAGCCAGAGGTGCCGATTGTCGACTTTCCCCAGAATGATCTGTCGACGCAGGTACCCGGTGGAATAGAGTGCCACGACGAAAGCGCTTCCGGACACAATCACCGCCACGTAGGCCGACAGCCCGTCGGCGAACCACCATCCCTGGTCCGACGTGAGCGTCTTCCCGTCGAGGACCATCGCGATCACCAGGAGCGCGGCCAAAAATGTCAATCCGGACGTCGCCACGGTGGCGAGTTCGAGGATTCTCCGACGGCGGAAGATCGCGCAGAGAATGGTTCCGGCAACCGGCAACCCGAGGACGAAGGGGAAAATCGTGGGGTTCAATGCCGGAGACTCCTGAGCGAATCGATGCTGATCGAATCGAACGTTTTGTTGATGCGGAACACGATCACGCCAAGAATGAGGACGGCGACCAGAATGTCGAAGAAGATTCCCACTTCCACGATATACGGCATGCCGTAGGTGATGGACAGGCCCGAAAGAAAGACCCCGTTTTCCATCGTGAGGAGACCGATGACCTGCGTCACCGCATTCTTCCGCGTCATCATGATGAACAATCCGATGAGCATGATCGCGATCGAAGCCGAGAGGACGCGCGACACGGCTGTGGTATCGGCCTGTCGCGCGCTGAGAATGGAATGCGCAACGGAATCCGCGAGGATGACCAACCCGCCGCAGATGAGCAGCGAGGCGGTGATGTTGATGCTGAAGCCGATCTCTTTCTGCACGTTGATCCGATCAATGACCCGCGACAGCACGATCGGGATGACGAAGACCTTCACCAGCAGCGTGAGGACCGCGGCGATGAGGATATGGGTTTCGCCGTAACCCACGGCGACGAGCGAAGCGACGAACACAAGAGAAATCGATTGGAGCGCGAAGAGTCGAATATAGAACGTGATGCTCCGGCTCGAAACGATGAGAAATGCGGAAACGAGAATCGCCGCACCGAAAATGTCGATGAGCAGTCCGATGGTCTGAAGATCCGGGGTTCCCACGCTCACGCTCCGATGATGAAATAGAGGATCAAGGCGAGAAGCGAAAGGATAAACGCCACCATGAGCAGCTCCGGGACGCGGAACAGGCGCAACTTGGCGTTGGTCGATTCGACCACGGCGACGACAATCGCCAGGGCAATGCACTTCGCAAGAAAGGCGGCCGTTCCGATGCCCAATGCCGGGAGCGACATGGTCGTCGCCATCCCGACCGGGAAAAACATGTTGGAAAGGAGTGCGAGGAAGAGCACAATCTTCATCTGCGACGCCCATTCGATCAAGGCGAGATAGCGGCCGGAGTATTCGAGGATCATCGCCTCGTGAATCATCGTCAATTCGAGATGCGTGGCGGGGTTGTCGACCGGCACACGACCGGTTTCCGCCATTGTGACGATGAAAAGACCGGAGAAGGCCAGAAGGTGGGCGGGATTCAACATCGACGCGGGCGTCGAGGAGAGCTTCTCCACGATAACGCTCAGGTTTGTGGAGCCTGCCGTCACGGCAATAGCGAAGATCGCGAGCATCATCGCCGGCTCAATAATGGACGCGATGGACATTTCCCTGCTCGAGCCAAGCCCGCCGAAGGCGCTTCCCGTATCAAGACCGACAAGCGCGACGAAAAATCTCCCGAGGGCGAAGAGATAGATGACGGTGATGATATCGCCGATCCATTGCATGCGGACGGGGGCGATCACCGTCGGGACAAGAAGGGCAATGACCAGCGTGGAACCGAACACTAGATACGGCGTCGCACGGAAGATCCATGACGCGACCGAAGAAATCACCACCTCCTTCTTCATCAACTTGGCGAGATCGTAATACGGTTGCAGGACGCTCGCGCCCTTCCGGCGCTGCAGCCGGGCTTTCGTTTTCTTGATGATGCCGCTTACCAGGGGCGCAGTGACGAGCATGATCAGCAGCTGCACCAGCGATTGCAGGGCGATGTCGAGGGCGTCACTCATCGGGCAAAGAGCAGTAGGAGAATGAGGGCGAAAAAGATGTAGGCCAGGTACGACTGGACCCTTCCGGTTTGCACCCGCCGAAACAGCCGGGCGAAGCGCAGAATGAGTCGATATGCCGGCTCGTACAGGAACTTGAGAAAGACGGATTCCGTCTTCAGCTCATAACTGATGTCAGGGCGAAAATACGGGGACGTCTCCTCGGAAATCTCTATCTCATGGGTCGCGCGATAAATGCTGGAGAAGATCAGACGGATCGGTTTGCTGAACCCCGTTGCCGTGTACTGCATCCGGGGTTCGATCGCTTGAAGGCCGCAGGCCCAGGTCATAGCCGTACGCCTGCGGAGCTTTCCCCCGATGAGCGCCCCCGCCGCAATCGGCACGATCGTCAAAACGATGAGCAACGCGGCGATCGCCGCGGGCGAAACGCTGGTCGAAACCCCGGACGGCACGGACAGCGTACCTCCAGCGGTGATCATTTGACCCGCTACAGAGGCACCGAGGAGCGAGCCTGCCAGCGGCTCGAGAACGCCGATCGCGAAACCGGGAGCGATGCCGAGGAGGAGGCACATCGCCGCAAGCACACCCATCGCAACGATCATCGGGGGGGAAGATTCGCGGGCGGCCTCCGCACGGCCGGAACGGGGGGTTCCGAGAAATGTGATGCCGAACGCCTTCACAAAGCAGGCAGCGGCCAGGGCCCCGGTCAGCGCGAGGAGCGCGACGGTGAGAGGGACGGCGATCTTCACGGCAAAATGAGAAAGCTGGAATCCCAACAGAAGTGCCTGGAACGTGAGCCACTCACTGACAAATCCGTTCAACGGCGGAAGAGCGGAAATCGCAACGGCCCCGATCAGGAAAAAGAATGATGTCCACGGCATCTTCTTGACCAGACCGCCAAGTTCTTCGATGTTCTTTGTGTGCGTTGCATGAAGAACGGATCCCGCCCCGAGGAACAACAGACCCTTGAACGTCGCATGGTTGAGGACATGATACAAGCCGGCGATCAGGGCAATTGCGGCCAGGGGCTTGTTTCCCAACGAGAGAAATAGGAGAGAGGCCCCGATGCCCATCAAAATAATGCCGATGTTCTCGATGCTATGGAACGCGAGGAGGCGCTTCAGATCATGCTCCATGAGCGCATAGAGCACCCCGAGAACAGAGGAAACGACGGCGATGATCAGGATGACGATCCCCCACCATTCGGGCACTGCCCCTCCAAGAAAGTCGAACAGGACACGCACGATGCCGTAAATGCCCGTCTTGATCATCACGCCGGACATCAGTGCGGAGACATTGGAGGGTGCGGCAGGGTGCGCTTCGGGGAGCCAGATGTGGAAGGGGACGATCCCGGCTTTTGTGCCGAACCCGATGACCGCCAGCCCGAAGATCACTGTCGGGGCAAAGGCCGGCAACCGCGAGCCCGCGCTTTTCCACGCCTCGAAGTCGAACGATCCCGTGTATGCGTAAAAGAGCGCGAACATGACAATCAGCAACATTGTCCCGATATGCGTCATGACGACGTACAGGAACCCGGCGCGCCGTGCCGCCGGATCTTCGTGCTCGTAGTTGATCAGAAAATATGTCGTCAGGGACATCCCTTCCCACATGAAGAGGAACAGCACCGCATGTGCTGCCAGAACAACGCCGGACATCGTGAGGAGGAAGAGATTGTAGAGAACGAGGAAAAGTCCGACATGTCTCCGGCCGAGAAATTCGTTTGCGTAACCGAACGAATAGAGCGAGACAACGGCGGCAAGAAGGGAGATCACCAGGAGGAAGAACGCCGACAAGGGATCGGCGCGCAACGCCATCGTCCCGAACGGGAGGCTTTGCGGCAACTCCAGATGAAGCGGAACGCCTGAAAGGAGGATGAGCAGGGCGAGGAAGATACCGGCGACCGAACCAAGCATCGCGGCGGCAAAACCGAGATTCTTCAACGTCCGTAAGAAAGCGATATCACCAGCCTGAATCGATCTCCGCCCGGTAAGACTCAACAGTAAGGGAAGAACGGCTCCTGCAGAATATCCACCCACAACGACGCTGAGAAGGAGAAATTGGAACTGCAGCACGTCCAAGATCGGCGACCCGTAAAAATGATATCCAATATAACGCGATTCCGGTCCGTATTCAAACGCGCAAATACACGCCGCTCGACAGCTTGCTCCCGTCGCACGTGAACGAATACGTTCCGGCGGGATACCTGCCGTCAGCCAGTAGGGCGACATCCCTATCCGGATCCCCGCGCCCCTGCCCCGCTAAAGGGGAGATGGGGAGAGGGGGGGACTTGGAGATCAATCGTCAACGGATCAACATCATCTTCCGCACAACAGAGTACGACCCTGCGGTAAGTTTACAAAGGTACGTGCCACTTGAAAGGTTCGTCCCGTCAAATGTAAACGTGTATTTCCCCGAGGGGTACCTGCCATTGGCGAGGGTTGCCACTTTGCGACCGAGGATGTCGAATACTTCCAGCCGAACCCAACTGTCAACTGTCCACTGTCCACTGATGACTGTTTCGGGATTGAACGGGTTCGGATAATTCTGATACAGCGTCGCGTGCGCGGGAACATCCGGCTCCTGCGGTGCATCCCCTATGCCGATGCGCGCCCATCGGCTGTAAATATGTGATCGACCCGATCGATTGCTCTCCCAGACGATAAGAATGTGAAGATTGTTCTTGTAGACCGTCTTGGAGGAAATCATCGGGTTCTGATTATGCCCCGTGCTCCGCACCGTATCCGACCACAGGTAGTTTTCGAAGACAAGTGACGAATCTCCAGGAGCAACACGCTCATAGACCAAGACGTCAAACCAGAAGTGTGAGATCATCTTCTTCGCATCCGGTTTTATGATGATCGGAACGCTGAAGGCTCTCGCATTTTGATCGTCAGAAGCCGGGTCGACGATCAGTTGGTCGCTCGTGGCGACGATTCCACCATGCGATATGAAGAGGTCTTGCGTGGCGCCCCAGTGCCCCTCGTACAGAAAGGAAGGCGGCAGCATCGGTCCCACAACCAAGTGTGGCCTCCGGACAGCCAACCCTTTATCCAGAGTATCCGGGGGACTCCAGCCGGTGTCAGCGTAGGTCCACTGAAATCTCGTGCAGAACTGCTGCGGGCCGCTGGTCCAGACCAATCCAACAGTTCCCCAAATATTGGCCGCGTCGAACTCCATTGTGTCGGACGTCGTGGTTGCCAACGTTTCTGGTGCACTGACCATTGTCGGGGTCATTCGCACCGATAACACCGCCGAATCGTGTTTCCAGAACACCAGGAGGGATGAATCCTTGAATCCGAGAATCTGAACGCCCGTATTGTTTGCTTCACCGTTCGTCAGCGGAACAGGCATCGTCCAGGCCGTGGAGCTATCACTGTTCAGGCTATACCAGATTTGCCAGTGCTTCCCGTCCCATTGTTGCCAGCCGACGACGGTGAGCGTATGCCCGGTGGATGAATAGTACTGCTGTTCGCCAATGTCCGGATGTGATTGGGAAGAGTCCGAGCTCACTCTCGAAATGAGATAGTCTGTCGAATCCCAGACAGATGGGCCGATGAGGTATCTCCGGGCCACGATGTCCGAAGTCGAGGTTGTCCTCCGTTCGAAAACGACCCAGAGATTGTCGCCTACCTGGCCGTTGGTGTTTGTGTTGTGGACGACGACAGGATGAAATTCGTCGAACGCACCATGTGTTAGCGTATCAACGGGTAACCACCAAGAACTTGTTTGTGCGGAGACGTTGACGGCAATCATGGGGCCAAGCAGCGCGAGGATGATCAACAGGAAGGGTCGAGTCATGACGGTGAATCTCCTGAGAGACCGAAAGAATTCTCCTTCTGTGTGCTGAAGAAGATTTACGTCGAATAGGTGGGGAAGTCAAGAGCGCGCTGGAATGACGGGGAAAATGGGTAAAGGGGAGACAGGACGAACGGGGGACGTAGAGATTTGGCGACTCGGGGACAAATTAAGCGTTTCTTGTGCAACCACGTTCGGAGAATTCTGATTCAATGGAACAGCGATTCGAAAAAAGCTGTTGAAATATTGTACATCGAAGATCACAGAAATGACGACCACTTTCGGAACTACCGTTGACGAAGAGCGTGCCCTCGACGTGTTCCGTCGTTGGGGTTATCTCGCGGCGAAGCTCGACCCGCTCGGTTCTCTTGTTCCGGAGAACCTTCCGGAACTTGAAATCGAAAATGAATTTTCCGCACTGGGAAGACGGATCTACTGTGGCACGATCGGGGCGGAGTTCATGCATATCCCGGACCGCGCCCGGCGCCGTTGGGTTCAAGAAAAGATGGAGATGGATCCGGATCAGCCGGATCGAGCGTGGATCCTCGAGAGAATCGTCGCTGCGGAGGTGTTCGAGCAGGTGATTCAGGCGCATTATCCCGGGACGAAGCGGTTCTCCATCGAAGGTCTTGCCTCGCTCGTCCCGTTGCTCGACACGGTCTTGAATGACGCCGCGGATCGCGGCGCGATCGAAGCCGTCGTCGGCATGAGTCACCGAGGGCGGCTGAACGTGATGGTGCAAATCGTCGGAACGTCGCCGGTCGATATCTTTGCGGAATTTGAGGATGTGGACCCGCGGAGCGTCTTGGGTGGCGGTGACGTCAAATATCACATCGGCGCCACCGGGCGATACGCTTTGCGAAACGGGCAGCAACTCCAAATGCGTCTCGTCTCCGGCCCAAGTCATCTGGAGGCGGTCGATCCGGTCCTGATGGGCCGGGTCCGTGCAAAGCAGACACGTATCGGCGATGGAGGCAGACAAAAAGTCCTCCCGATTCTGATTCACGGAGATGCCGCGTTTTCCGGACAAGGGATCGCATCGGAAGCGCTCGGCCTCGCCTCGCTTGAGGGCTTCTCGGTCGGCGGGATTGTGCACATCATTGCCAACAACCTGATCGGATTCACCGCGACTCCGGCGGAACTGTACTCGTCCCGATTCTCGTCTGATGCGGCGAAACGGCTTGCCATTCCGATTTTCCACGTCAACAGCGAAGATCCCGACGCTGTCGTGCGTGTCGCAAAAATGGCTTCCGAATATCGCGCGACGTTCTCGAGCGATGTCGTCATTGACCTGATCGGATTCCGCCGCCACGGACATAGCGAGATCGACGATCCCAGCATGACACAGCCGGTGCTCTACGATCGAATCAAAGAGCATCCGACATTGTCTGTGCTCTATGCGGGATCGATGCGTGTCGACCCCACGCCAAAGATTGCAGAATATCAGCGGCGATATGAATCCGCAAATGCAGATGCTGGGGAACTGAAGAAGAAACCACGTTTGAGCACCCTTCCGGAGTATTGGCGTGGTTACATTGGCGGTGCCTACAGCGAATCGTTCGAAGTCGACACTTCCGTGCCCGATGGGGACCTCCGCGAAGTGTTAAGCGTCCTGACGACGTTCCCCGGCGGATTTGCCATTCATCCGAAGGTGAAGCGGGTGATTGACCGGCGCGCGGAAATGAAGAGCGGAACCATGCCGATCGACTTCGGAACGGCGGAGTTGATGGCCTTCGGGACGCTCCTCAGGAAGGGGATCCCGGTCCGCTTGAGCGGGCAGGACAGCCGACGCGGTACATTCGCGCAGCGTCATGCCGTGTTGAAAGACGTGAAGACTCGCGAGGAATTCAGCCCACTCCGCCAGATCCCGCAATCGGGCTTCGAAATCTACAACTCGATACTCTCGGAAGCGGCGGTCCTGGGGTTCGAGTACGGATACAGCAGGGAATACCCGGACGGGCTGGTGCTCTGGGAGGCGCAGTTCGGCGATTTTGCAAACGGAGCGCAGGTCATCATTGACCAATTCATCTCCGCTGCCGAGGACAAGTGGGGGCTCCTTTCCGGGTTGACATTGCTCTTGCCGCATGGGTATGAAGGGCAGGGGCCGGAACACTCGAGCGCAAGGATTGAGAGATACCTGCAAATGGCCGCAGAAGATAATATCCAGGTCTGTCAGCCGTCGACCTCAGCGCAGTACTTTCATCTCCTCCGCCGTCAGGCGCTCCGAAAATGGCGCAAGCCGCTCATCATCTTCACCCCCAAAAGTATGTTGCGGTCGGCAGATGCAAGCTCGAAGCTGAACGAATTTGCGACCGGCGGATTTCGACCTGTCCTTCCCGATCTCGACGTGCAGAACGCAGCGCGGGTGGTCCTCTGCACGGGAAAGATCGGACGTGAGCTTCGGATGGAAAGGAAGCGAAGACATGATACCACGACTGCCGTTGTATTGATCGAACAACTGTATCGGTTTCCCGGCGATGCACTGGAGGCCGAGCTGACGCGGCACGGAAACGCGCGCGAGATCGTCTGGGTCCAGGAGGAGCCGGCAAACATGGGGGCACTCAATTATATCATGCCGCTCATCGGGTCGGTTGCGGGGGAACGCCCGGTGAAGTCGATCAAGCGATCGGCGAGTGCCAGTCCGGCAACCGGCTCCGCGAAGGCGCATGAACTTGAGCAGAGAATGATCATCGATCTTGCGTTCCTGCAACAAGAGAACCTGACAGGGTCTTCGTCGTTGTGAATGCGCATGCTGGATCTCGGAACCGCCATTTCCCAACATCGAGGAACTGGCTCAACCGCTTTGGTAATTCCCTGTTGCGAATTCCCGGTGCGTTTCTCGCCGTGCAACAGATGCGCCAAGGTGCGACGAATTCAACAGATGAAGAGGAATTATGGAAACACGACAACCTGGTGGTCTGACCGTCCCAGTCTCAGCGTTCGGTCTCGGCTGTATGGGGATGTCCGGCGTTTACGGTCCGGCGGACGAAACGGAAAGCATCGCGACGATCCATGCGGCGCTCGACCACGGGATTTCGCTTCTTGACACCGGCGATTTCTACGGGACGGGGCACAATGAATTGCTCATCCGGGAAGCGCTGCGCGGACGGAAGCGGGATCAGGTCCGGCTGAGCGTCAAATTCGGTGGGCTACGAGACCCGGCGGGCCGGATGACAGGCTTCGACGGAAGACCGACAGCGGTAAAGAACTTCCTGGCGCATTCGCTGACGCGTCTGGGGACGGACTATATCGACATCTATCGTCCTGCCCGGCTTGATCCCGAGGTGCCAATTGAAGAGACCATTGGCGCCATCGCCGAGATGGTCCAGGCCGGATACGTTCGGCACATCGGTCTTTCCGAGGTAGGAAAGGATACCATTCGGCGCGCCGCGAAGGTCCACCCCATTGTTGACCTCCAGATCGAGTACTCCATCTTTTCGCGGAGCATCGAGCACGGGATCCTCGCGGAATGTCGCGCGCTTGGCATAGGGATTACCGCGTATGGTGTTCTTTCACGGGGACTTCTCAGCGGGAATTGGTCGAAGAACCGTACGGCAGGTGCCGGTGATATGCGGGCCCACCTGCCACGGTTCACCGGGCCCAACATCGATCGAAATTTGGTGCTGGTGGATCAGCTCCGGTCGATGGCGGAAGCGAAAAGGGTAACGCCCGCGCAACTGGCCATTGCGTGGGTGGCGTCCCGCGGGCGCGACATCATGCCGCTTATCGGCGCACGCACTCGAAAGCAGCTTGACGAAGCGCTCGGGGCGTTGGCAATGACGTTCTCGGCGGAAGATCTCGCGGCCATCGATCGATTCGTACCCCCGAATTCCGTCGCCGGCGATCGCTACGGCGCGCAGCAAATGGCGCGGCTCGACAGCGAAAGGCGGGACGATTGAACTCGGGGACAGTGAGATCTCGTCCCAAGGGCAACGCCACCTGCATGATTCCTTATTTTACCAATACAAGCTTACGCGTTTGTATGAACGCACCCGCTTTCATCGTATAGAAATACACCCCCGACGCCAGGTCGTTCCCGCCGAACGTCACCTGATGTTCTCCCGGGGCCATCTCACCATCGACCAGCGTCGCGACCTGCTGACCGATGCTGTTGTACACGGTCAGGGTGACGTGGGACGCCGACGGGATTTGATACCGGATCGTCGTCGTTGGGTTGAAAGGATTGGGATAACCCTGGAACAAGACATAGCGGCCCGGCTCGACGAGCGGAGTCTGCGCGACGTTGACCAGCGTCTCGTTGTTGAATTCCAGACCCCAACCGTACAAATACCCGGAGAACCCGTTGATTAACTGCGACACGCGCAGCCGCCACGCGCCGGCGGAGTTCTTGCCGGAGAATGCCGTGTTGATCGGGGAGTGGGGCCTGATCGTCGGCGTGAACGAAAGATACTGATGGTTCATCGCGCTGTCGGCAGCATCGGAAAAGATTGTGGCTACCCCGTTGACATACACCGATTGGAAATCGAGATTCCAAAAAGTCACTGAATCCCCCGCCGGGGAGAACAATGTCATCTCGAGGCTGCTCTCGTTCGAGTGGTTGAGCCCGACGAAGATCTTCAGATCGTTGATCGAAACAGATTCGGAAACCTCCAGCGTGTCTTCGATCGCTCCTTCGTTGGTTCCGCTTGCCGGAACCCGCTTCGCCGCCGACTTGATAAAGTACCCGTCGGGGAAGGTCCCCGGGGATGCGGGATCCCTTGTCAGGGGCGACAAGGGGGTTGAAGCTCCGCCGAGAAGTGATGAGAACATTGCCGTCCCACGCAACGTGAGGGCCGGCGCGGCGTACGTCGTCGGATAAACGGATCCATCGAGGCCGTAGACAAGTTCGAGGTTCGACGCCGAACGTTTATTGCCATTGTCGATCGACGTGAACATTCCCTTCCGGATATCCTCGACACTCTTCACGTACCCCGACATTCGCACTTCGTCGATAAACCCGTTGAAGTAATTCGTCTGCCCTGCCGACCGGCCGATGCAGAGCGAATCTGCAACATCGGAGATCGGTGACGCATTGTAATACCCGTCCCGCACACCGTTGAGAAAGAGCTGTGTGGTAGCGTAGGTGCCGTCATACGAATATGTCACCGCAACGTGTGTCCATTGCCCGCTGGGTATCGTTGCGGAAGAAGATCCGATCGTGTTCATGGTAATGAGCGCGAACTTCCCGGTGCTGGTGAGGAGCATTTCATATCCGACAAACCCGCTTGCTTCACGGGAAATGATCGTTTGTTGATTCCCCGTTGCGGAATTCATGGGATAGATCCACGCCTCGATCGTGAACGGCCCCAACGCCGGCAAATTCGGATCTTTGGGCGCCTCTGCATAGCCATTGACGCCGTCGAGGTAGAGCGATTCGTTCGGCTTAAGATAGAGGGGCGGCGCGTTCGACATATCCACCGTGGTTGCTCCGCGATTCACCCCGTTGTTTCCGTGTCCCGACTTGTCCGTGAGATCGAGGTTGAAGTCGAAGTTGTTGAGACTTTGAAACGACATGGATAACACAAGGTTCACGTATTCGCCGCTCCCGACCGCCAGACTGGAATTGTGGTCAGCGGTGATGGAGAAATTCGAAAGAGGAACATTCCAAATGCGCACCTCATCCAGCATCGCCGGGGCGTGACCGTAAATGCTATTGCCGATTGTGATGGAGTCCGTCCCGCTCGAGGGAACGGTGGTCGCAGAGCCCAAAGTGTCGAGGGCGCCGTTCACGTAGAACGTGACGATCTTGGCCGCGTTGTTAAAGACACAAGCGATGTGATTCCAATTGCCGTCGTTGAGCTTCTTTGTCCCTTCAAGGTACGTGGAGTTGTTGAACTGGATTCTCCCGACGCCGTTGTCGATAAGAAGACGATACTCATTATCGCCGACCACAGTCACGCTTCCCGTGGAGGTCGTTTTCACCCAAGCTTCAAGAGTGAAACTGCCGGTAATGTTCAACGAGGTGGAATGCGGAATGGCAACGTAGCCGGTTCCATCAAACATGGCCGCGTGATTCCATGTCGTTTGCGCGGTGAGGCGGGATGGAGTCAAAGAAAGGAGAGCCAAGAAGAAGAGGAACGAGAAAAACAGTGGCATTTTTTGCATTTTTGTCTCCTGAAATGGAACAATTCCCCCCCGAGCATCATGCTAACGGTAAGATTCCCGATGGAGTTCCGCGGGGGGGCAGAAGATCGATGCGCACCATCCATTACCGTACTGCGGAAGCGAGCAGGGATTGCTTCCTTCCTTCTGAATTTCGTTCATTGGTGACCGCGGCAGACGTCTGTCCCCGATCGGTTTCCAATCCTCCTCGAGGAGAATGTGATGATTGACCAAGCACGCTCGCTGAAAGCGATGATCGATGAAGCAAAACCCCGGCTTCTGAGCATTTCCGATGCGCCCGCAGGGGAGAAGCCGTACCCGGACAAATGGTCGCTCAAAGAGACTCTCGGCCACCTGATCGATTCTGCGGCGAACAACCACCAGAGAATCGTGCGGATGCAACAGACCAGGGAGTTGGGGAAATTCACGTACGAGCAGCAGGCATGGGTGTCCACTCAACACTACACCTCCGAGCCGTGGAGAGAGATGATCGAGTTCTGGTATCTCTTCAATGCGCACCTTGCCCACGTCATCGCGCATGCCGACCCGTCGTCGCTACAGAACACCTGCGATATGGGCTACGAAAAGCCCGCAACGTTGAAATTTGTCATCACGGATTATCTTCGCCACGTGGAACATCACCTCAATCAAATCCTCGGTGAACAGGATCCGCGGGCGAGGGAGACGTGGGCCAGAAGAACTCCTTCCTAAGAACGGGCGAAGGTCCTGTCGACTGGGGGAGGACACCGGGGTTCATTCACGGAGGCATCATGCACAGCTCTCTCATGGTTCTGGTTCTTGCTATGCTGGGCGGAATTGTCCCGGGAGGAAACGGGACGAAGAACACCGTCGCCGCAGGGGGAAGCATCATTGTTCGCTGCGACGATGTCGGGATGTGCCATACGGTGAACCAGAAGATTGCCGAAGTGATCAAGACCGGCATGCCTGTCTCGGCATCCGTGATGTTCGCCTGTCCATGGTATCAGGAAGGTGTGGAAATCCTGAAGCAGGCGCCGGAAGTTGCCGTGGGCGTGCACCTGACGTTGAACGCGGAATGGAAGAACTACCGGTGGGGACCGGTTGCCGGAAGGTCAGCGGTGCCCTCATTGGTCGATTCCGAAGGGTATTTCTTCCCCTCGCGGGATTTGTTCTTCGCCCATCATCCATCGCTGGCGGATGTGGAAACAGAACTCCGCGCACAGATCGAACGCGCTGTCCACTCCGGGCTTCGCATCGATTACGTCGATTATCACATGGGCACGGCTGTCAGCACCCCGGAACTCCGGGCCATCGTGGAGAAGCTCGCCGCTGAATATCATCTCGGCATCTCGAGGTACTTTGGAGAAACGGATCTGGAGGGGTGGTACACGGTTCCGCCCGAGGCAAAAGGGGATACGGTTCTCGCGAAGCTCGCGGAGGTTCAGCCCGGTTCGACGCGGCTGATGGTCTTTCACATCGGTGCTGACACGCCTGAGATGAGCGCGCTCACGGACATGAACTCCTTCGGGCTGAAGGAGATGAGCCGTCACCGTGCTGCGGAGTTTGCGGCGCTGACGTCGCCGGAATTTCGCGCGACCGCCAAGAGACTTGGGATCCGGCTGATTACCTATCGGGAACTGATTCATTCGGTGGGACTTGATCGAATGAAGGCTCCGCAATAGCGATTCAATCTGGATTTCCGAACCGGCGTGCGGCGCTCGGATGTCCGGGTTCACAGGTTCCAACAGGCGATAGTTCACATTTCCCACCGAGCAGAAACTTCATGTCCTCTCGAACCACAATCCTCATTGTCGATGACGAGCCGCCCCAACGGACCATCCTCAGTGCGTATCTCCGGAAGAACGGACACATGGTGTTCGAAGCGGATTCGGCTTCACGTGCCGTCGATTGCATGCAGAAGGAATCTGTCGATATTCTCCTCACCGATCTTCAGATGCCCGGCGGGTCGGGTATCGAGCTCCTCGAAAAAACAAAGGAGCGATATCCTGAAACCACGGTGGTCATCATGACCGCATACGGCACAATCGAAGGGGCTGTCAAGGCCATTCGCAGTGGCGCATATGATTATATCAGCAAACCCATCGAATTGGATGCGCTCGATCTCCTGATTCGTCGGATCACCGAGCGAAGTCAATTGCTCTCCGAAAACCGGCTTCTGAAGGAACAGCTTTCCGAGCGATTTTCGTTTCAGGGAATCATTTCGCACTCAGCCGCCATGGAGGACGTGCTGAACACCGCAGGCCGGGTCGCGAAAAGCAAGGCTTCCGTCCTGATCCGAGGAGAAAGCGGGACAGGAAAAGAGCTGCTGGCACGAGCCATCCACTTCGCAAGCCCCCGGAGAGAACGGCCGTTCGTGGCGGTCAATTGTGCCGCCTTGAATGAGAACCTCCTGGAAAGCGAGTTGTTTGGGCACGAACGCGGCGCGTTCACCGGCGCGGAAAAACAGCGGAAAGGGAGATTCGAACTCGCCGACAGCGGGACCTTGTTCCTCGACGAGATTGGAGACGTGCCGCTCGCCACCCAGGTGAAGCTGCTGCGTGTTCTCCAGGAAGAGACCTTTGAGCGGGTGGGCGGGACCGAGACTCTGCATGTCGATGTGCGGATTCTCGGAGCGACGAACAGGAATCTGGATCTCCGTATCCGCGAAGGACAGTTTCGCGAAGACCTGTTCTACCGGTTGAATGTTGTCACCATCGAGATTCCCGCACTTCGAGAACGCCGGGACGACATTGCTCCCACGATCGAATATTTTCTCGAGCGCTTTGCGCGCGATCTCAAGAAAAAGAATCTGGCTTTCTCAAAGGAAGCGTGGCGGGCTCTTCTCCGTTACGATTACCCGGGGAACGTCCGTGAACTCGAAAATATCGTCCAACGCGCCGTCATTCTTTCCCGGAGAGAACTCATCATGCTTGAGGATCTCCCTGCGCCGGTCCGAGGGATGCGCGAAGAAACGACCGTCTCACCCTTGATCGCACGGGATCTGCGCGGTACTCTGGAACGGTTGGAAAAGGAGACCGTGCTCGAAGCGCTCCGCGTGCAGGGCGGAAACCAGTCAAAGGCCGCACGGGAGCTGGGTCTTTCCGAGCGCAACCTGCGCTATCGCCTGCAGAAGTGGAAGGTGAGGTAGAAGAAACGAAGCGGGCGGTCACCCTGACCGCCCGTTCCCGCGAAGCCGCGTTCGAACCACGTACGCTTGTGGCGTACGCGTCCTAAGCGAACAACTCCTGTGCCGTGCGGGACCTCCCGTTTTTCATCACGATTATCGCCCAACCACACGTTCCCTCGATTGTTTTTCGACAATCCTGCCGCGTCACTCGACAGAGTTGTCGAGCCGCGGCTGCCTGTTCGGCGATTCCAGAGCCCTGGGGCTCTTTCGCGGCTGGCATGATCGTTGACTCATAATGATTCGAAGCGCGAACGAACTCGTATCTGTTTCCTCTCATTATCACTCAAGGAGCATCACAATGAAACATCTTCTTTCGGCGGCCCTCCCTGCGACGCTCGTGGGGCTGCTCATGGTTCTGATCGCAGGCACCGCCGGTGCCCAAACCACAAGCCCGATTCAGGGCAAGAGTAACCCGGTTGTCGCGCGGGGAGGATTCGACGATGACGGCGATGGCATCCTCAACTGCCAGGACCCCGACTATGTTCCGGCGAAGGATGGGACCGGCAAGCAACTTGGTCGGGCACACGGGCTGACGAATACAAGCACCAACGGCGGATTTGGACCCGGAGATGGGACTGGCAACAAGGGTGCAAGGCCACTCGATGGGACTGGCTTCGGCAAAACTCAGGGTGTCGGCGCCTCCTCTCTCGGCGTTTGTGACGGCACGGGGCCAAAAGGCAAATGTCGGGGACGGTAACTGTGTTGAGGATCGGGACCGGCAGTGGGCCGGCCCCGCTCCCACTTTTTATGGAGAACGTTATGCAGAACATCGTTCCAGCCCTCGCGGTCCTGCTGCTGATGGGGAGCACTCCCTTGATCGCGCAATCTGTGCGGGACACCGTCGCAACAGATACAGCAGGCATGCGTGCTGGTCGTGCGTTCATCGACGCTGACGGTGACGGGATTGAAGATCGAGCACCGGAAAAAGGCATCCGGAGACAGCGAGGAAAGGATCGGTTTATCGATCTGGACGGGGACGGAATCAGCGACAGTCGGGCCAGCGGCCTGGGGCTCCGGCACGGTCAGGGAAAGTCCAACCAGTCCGCCGGCACCAGGCAACAGGGACCCCGTCGAGGAGGAAGACCGTGAGAGACCCGAAGGCGTTGTTACCGGCCATTCTTCTTCTGCCCGCCATGACCTTCGGCCAATGGCGTCTTGAGACCGGCGTCGGGACGATGATCGACGACAATACGTTGAACAACAGATATCAGATCGCCGACCGCATTACTGAAGCCACCCTCAATACCGGGTATACTTGGGGAAATGAAATGTCCCTTGTCAATATGACAGCTTTGGCGACGATGGACTACTTTGCGCTCGCGCCATCTCGGACGTTCAACTCATGGATGGGGACAGTCCATGGGCAGGCGTTGCTTTCCGAAGATGGCGCGAGCCTTCTGCACGCGACGGCCCAGTATGTCATGCGGAACAACCGCGATGAGTATATGCTCTTTGACCATCACCAGTTCACCGCATCCCTGGGCGGAAGGGAAGATGTTGCAGAGTTGTGGACATTGCAGCAGGCCTACGTGTTCCGTCTTGCCATGTTCCCGCAACTCGAAAGCCTCAATTTCACGGAACACACGTTTTCTCTGCAGGGAGCGGCGACACTCTCCACCCGGACGACCTTCATTTCGAAGGTGGAACTTGGTTTGAAGAGCTATATCACAGCGGATTCCACTGGAGTTCGGAGTTCCGGCGCCGGAGGACACTCCGCCGCGCAATCCTCGCCGGGCGTCACGCAACTTCTCGGGTCACTGAAAATCGCGCAAGGCATAACCGATAAAACGGGGATCAGCCTGCTCGGGCAGTACCAGGAAAATCTCGCCAAGGAGTCCCGCTATCTGAGCTTCAGCGAAGGGACAGTATCCGATGACGAACTTTTCGATGATCGGTACGGCTATGACGGCCCTTTCTTCCTGCTTGCGCTGACGCAGATTGTCGGCGATGATGTTCGGCTCCAGGCGACAACATCGTATCAACGCCGGCTGTATACACTTCGACCTGCTCTGGATATGGACGGAATGACGGTGCTGGCATTGCAACGAATCGATGACAGGACGGCGTTGTCTTTCGAAGCGGGCGTCTCTCTTCCGTTCACGGGGGCATCGCTCTCAGTGCTGTATGAGTATATTATCAACGCGTCCAACGATCCTCTGTATACCTATCGCAACCAGACGTTCTCCGCGCGGATTGCTTTCTCCTATTGAGGAGCCATCGGAGTTGGCTCCAAGGTGAAAAGATGGTACCTTCCAACCGGAGCAACGCTGCATGATGAAATTGCGTTTCCACATACAACCACGGCTACTTGTGCTTGCCGTGCTGGCGATGGCGGTCCTGATGTTCGGTACGGCGACGATCGAACTCCGGCAGAGCAGGGACGAGCTTTATCATGTCCTGTCTGACCACGCGCGATCGCTCGCCTCGACTATTGCGCGAAGTGGTGCGAACAACCTTCTGGCCACTGAGCGTATGGAAGAACTCCTTACCGAGCGCCTGCTGGACAACGCCCGGTTCATCGCTTCCCTCGACAGCGCAGGCCTACTGCGAAGCCGCGCGCAACTCGCCGCGATTGCGCAGGCGAACAACCTGTTCCGGATAAATGTCTTCGACCGCTCGGGGAGAAAGCTTCTCTCGAGTCATGATGTCTCCCCGGGACATGATACCCTCTCCCCGAAATCCTCTCCTGTCACAGCCCTCCAGCCGATTCTGCACGGTGATGCTTCACAGATGGTGATTGGCCTCAAACAGGCACGTCTGGAAGAGGGGCTTCGCTATGCGGTCGCGGTTCGGCGGACCGCTCCAGGTGGCGGAGCGATTGTCGTCAATCTGGATGCCCAAGAGCTCGTCCGTTTTCGAAGAAGTCTCGGGATCGGTCGACTGCTGCAGGAGTTCGGGAATCATGCCGGGATCATCTACCTCGCGTTGCAGGACTCCCAGGGAATTATTGCGGCGAGCAAAGGCGTGGTAGAGCTGAGTCCCGTGGACGGCGATTCGCTTGTCGAATACGCTGTCGAGGCTGATACCGCCGTGACGCGCATCAGTGAGTACGGCGGAAGAGATGTCTTCGAGGTGATTCAGCCGTTTGCACCCGAGGGTCACCGGATCGGCGTACTCCGCATCGGCCTCTCGATGGACGAAATCCGAAGTACGGAGGCGCGCCTCGTTCGACGCCTGGCAATCATTTCGATCGCGGTTGTGTTCCTCGGCAGCCTGGCGTTCTTCTTCCTCCTGTCGCAACAGAGCTTTCAAGCAATCGAGAAGGAGTATACATCCATCAAGTCCTTTACCGGGAATATCCTTACGCACATGCGCGATGGGGTCATCACGGTGAACGCCGACCGGATTGTGACGATCTTCAATGCGAGTGCGGAAGAGATGTTTCATGTGAGACGCACCGATGTGGTGGGTCGGACATTGGATTCTCTTGATCTTTCGGGGGGGGTGCTCTCTCAGCTCTTCTCAAGCCGGGATGGCACCGGTGAATTTTCCATCGTCTCGTCGGGGGGCAGACAGAGAATTGTCGCCTCTTCCGTATCGACCTCCCGCTCGGCATCCGGGGCAGTCGAAGGGCGCACGGCCGTGCTCCGCGACCTGACCGAGGCACGCCACCTTGAGCAGGAGATCCGGCGAAAGGACAAAATCCGCGCAATGGGGGAACTTGCCGCCGGGGTCGCTCATGAAATCCGGAATCCGCTGAATGCCATTGCCATGATTGCTCAGCGTTTCCAAAAGGAGTTTTCGCCCCGGAAAGGGGTCCGGGAGTACCACACCCTGACCGGCGTGTTGCAGGATGAGACGCGTCGCATGAATCTGATCGTCCGGCAGTTTCTTACCTTCGCACGTCCACCAAAGCTGGATCGGCGCCCGGTTCCCCTTGCTGATTTCCTCGGCCATATTGCAGCGCTCTTTGAGGGGCAGGCGTCCGGCAAAGGGGTCTCCTTCGTCCTGACGATCGAGAACAACGCGATTGTGTCGCTCGACCGCGACCACATGACCCAGGCGCTCCTCAATGTGCTTCAGAACGCCCTCGAGGCCACGCCACGGGGCGGAAGCATCACCCTGAAAGGGTCCACCGATGGGGCCAAGACAAGGATTCAAGTTACGGATACGGGACATGGAATTCCCGAAACAGCCATCGATAACGTGTTCAATCTCTATTTTACCACCAGGAAGGATGGAACCGGCCTTGGGCTGCCCATCGCACAGCAAATCGTTGCGGAACACGACGGACGCCTGACAATCGAAAGCCACGTCGGGACGGGGACCATTGTCACTGTTGAGATCCCCTGACCCTGGCGGGGGGGCTTGCGTCCACCCGCCATCCGGCATGGTTGGACCCGGAAAAGGGATGCGGGATTGGGCCGGAGATATTGAGGAGTATTGAAATTGGCAGTCCCGAAGCACCTGCTGTCCACTGGAACTGCCAATTCCAAATTCATCTTCTCTCTCTGCAACACCGACGCGTCAGAACAGCGGTTTCGTCTCGCCAAACAAGTGGCTGACATTCACGGTATTCGTCGCGTGGCAGGTGAAGCAGTTCGCGCCGGTGGATGCAGAGGTGCTGGTTCCCTGCTGGAAGGTCTCCATCGTCGTATTCGCGAGCTTGCTGGTGCCGACTTCATTGCCGGTGGGGAAGTGACCTGACGGGGATGCTCCGCCGATTGTCCACGTTGCCCCCTCGAAGATGTAGTTTGCGCGAATGTCGCCGGAGGCAAGCATCCCGCGAATGCTGTTGTTCATCGAGATGATCTCGGTGTTCGATGCCGCGGTGCTCGCATCGAGCGGGTTCGGCGATTGATCGGCCCCGCCGCCCCATGGCTTCCACCGGAGAACATTGCTCGGACCGATGGTGAAGCTTCCGAGGGCGTCGATGTTCGTGGTGCCGAACGTATTCGTCTGATGAATGTCGTCAAAGGGCGCAGCGGCATTAGTGGCACAGAAGAGCCAGGTGCCGGCCGTGCTCTGGTTCACGGTCGTGGTGGCATTGCTCGTGTTGATGTACGAGTACGTTGCGCTCGGCGCATTGCCCACGTGCTCGAACGTGGCCCAGATCATTTCCGGGTGTCCCGCGGCACTGCCGACGACGTGAATGCCGACAAGCGCAAGCTGCACCGTGTGATGACCGTTCTGCACCCAGTGCTTCGGGTCGGTCTTGTCATACGTCGGGACGTCGCCATCCATCGTGATGTAATCGTTCGGATTCGAAAGGGTGGATGCTTCGACCCAGGACGTCTTCAATTCGATGGCGAGCGCGACGCTGTCGTTCAGGGTCCGCGAGTGCGCATGGGCGAACCCGGTGATCGCGTTGAGGTCCGACTGTGATGTCGGGAATTGGTTCGACGCGATCGCGCCGTCTTTGACCCCGGTCAGGTAGTACGCCAGGACGTCGTTGAACATCGAAGCATAATAGATCAGCGAGCCATTCTGCGTCAGAAGCACGCCGCCGTCCGCCTGTCCTTCCTCCACGGGGGCCACCGCACCGAAGCCATTGATGAAAATGGGGAGACCATTGATCATGAACCGCGCGACCGCACCCTGACGTTCAAGCTCGACGGGAATCATCGGGCGCGCACCCTTGATGGCCGCGCCGTTCTTGTCGAAGAACTCCGGCTGCTTGTTGGCATTCAGCGTGAGCTTCGATACCTCCACCGTATCATTCGCCGAATTCAGGACCAATGGATTGCCGTCCATCGCGAGGCGCTGCGGGACGACCGACAGCATCCTGCCTTCAGGATTGAAGACAACGGGGAGCTTGTTCGGTCCGACCTGCGCTGCACGCACGCCGAACTGCCGCAGACCGCCGATCGAGTGGGCAATCAGTGTGCGATTGCCGCTTGCGTCGACCGGCGACACATCGAAGAAGTCGCCCGAGTCGAAGACGTGTGTTCCCCCGCCATACGAGGGCGGCGCCGGCGAGGTCGCCCACAGGAACATGCGCTCGGACCATTCATAGAAACTGCAGTTCGGTGAATTCGGAAACGTCACGCTGTTGGCAGGCGTCACAGAGCCGTTGAGCGTAACCGATCCCCCCTGGAACCACGTGGCGAAATCCGATGCTGCAACAGTGCAGGTCGGCTTCGCGTCCGATGGGACCACAACCGTGGTTTGCGGTCCCGGACATCCGCAGATCGCCAACATGCCGATGGCGAGGCCGATTCCTGTCAGGGTCCTTCCATCGCTGAGGCGAATGAGTGGAGCTCTCATGCTTCCCTCCTGAGTAAAGTGAACGGATTGTGGTGACAGCAACTACGCCACTCCTGAAGAATTCGATGGGAGAAACGTCCCATCGTTCAAAAGCAGGCAAAAGGAATTGCATGAAGGATGGTACTGCCGGACAACGTGGGCGCGGTCGCTTGATCGAAGCGCTTTCGTTGTTTGAGAGATCAGGTTGAAAGAGAGGGAAACGGTCGTAAATATAGACGAAACATGCTAAATGTCAAGCGATTAGACTTCAAATAATCTAATAATTACACTCCCTTCCTCTGAAATCTGAGTAAAATAGGCCGTTGGCAATTCTGCCCTTGCCCTCGGATCGTCCCCCGTTCGTTGCGGCCGCGACAATCCCAGGCCCACAATGAGGTTCCATCGTCCGCATATCTTTCGTATGCTCTTCCGTTATCCATTGGAATTCTCTATCTTCTTCTTCGGCTTCTTCTTTGGACATTACTTTCGCCTCCTTTTTCAAACGGCCCCTTCCGGGTGCCGGATTCCGATCTTTTCCACGACGATCATGAAACTCCCCAGAATTCCTGCCATCGCCATGACCGTTCTTGCCGTTCTTGCTTCTGGACTGGCACAAGAGCGGAAGTACGTCACGAAGACCATCTCGACCATCGATCGCGTCATTACCCGAGACCCGAACGTCCAACGTCTGCAGCCGCTCATCGACAAAGGGTTCGATCGCCACATTAAACTCCCACGCTTCGCCTACCAGACCCTCGACCCCGGGGTGGTCAGGAGTTTCATCGCGGATGCGAGCGCATCGGACCTCTCCGCTGCAAGCGTCGCAAAGTCGATGGACCGGACAATCCTCGCGTCGTACCGGAAGGCAATGCTCGGCAGGAGCCGCTCCGTGGCCGAACAGGCCGTCACTGAAATTGAAAAAGAAAGCAGCTCGGTGGTCAAGCAAAAGGAGAGCGCCGTCACCTCCAGCGACATCCTGAAGGCGATGAACACCGGATACATCTATATCCCCGTGGTGACTTCCTTCAAAGAGGAGGTAAAGGAGAAGACCGTCTCATCGGAAATCAACGGTTACATGCTCTGGTATCACCTTGAGACCGATGCCACGGGCAGTTCGCGCTTTGTGCTCGTCGAAGAAAAGCCCCAGATCGCAACCGGCACGGGAACCGGCACTCTCGGCACGACCTATGGTTTGAAACGCCGGACGGTCGAAGGAAGGGAGTTTGCCCGCATTCTTGCGATCGACACCTGGGCAAAGAACCTCTCTCTCGCGATGCGGCGGAATCCGGAATTCTCGCTCTCGGGCGAAGTGAAGGAGATCCGCGGGAGCGAAGTGGCGGCGACCATGGGAACCCGCGAGGGGATTGACCTCGACGAGGGCTTCACCCTGATCGACTTTTACGAAAAGGAAAACGGCGATGTCGAGCCGCGGACCATCGGTTTCTTCAGGGCGAAAAACGTCGCCAACAACGATCCTGCGGCGAACGGCGACCCGAAACGGATGTCGCTCTTCGCCAACTACATCGGCCACGGGTACGAACGCGGCATGATCCTGACCGAACATCCGCAGATGGGGCTCGACATCGATATCCGCGCGCGCTTCACGAAGTTGAACGTGCCCCGGGTGGCGACGATCGCTACTATCGGCTCATACGCGAACGCCTTCGGCCCTCTCAGCACGCATCCGGATGTTGCGGCGTTCGAGGCGGCTTCGAGCCATGCGCACCCGTACCTTCTCTCGGAAGATGTCACCTCTGCCATCGGCGCCGACCTGAATTTCCGCTACAATCTGGCAAGACTGACGAACGTGCGACAGTTGTTCCTTGCCGTCGATCTCTCTGGCGCGTTCCCCATGATTTCAACGGATGAGAGTGCTGTCGGCGCGGGCTCGACGGTCGTGCCGATCCTGCTGAGCGGCTACGTCGGTCCGGTCAAGAAGCTCTGGTTCACCCGGGCGAATCTGAATATCGGTATTGGCGTCGGCGTCGACTGGTTTCATCTGTCCAACTCGAACCCCGTGTACGGTGAGATGGAAACCATGAGCGTCGCCTCCATTGGGGCAAGGGCGGAAGTGGGGCTTGAATATCTTGTCACGCCGGACTTCATGATCAACGTCAGCGTTGCCTACAAATTCGGAATACTCCCATTCAACGGGACGGTGAAGTTCAACGGCATCTCGGACGAACTTGACCTGACAAAGGATAACGTTCTCGTCGACAGTCCATTCTACAAGGACTTCAGCTTCAGCGGCGCGAGCGCATCGTTCGGAATTTCCTATTCGCTGCCAAGCCTTTCGAGCAATCCGTTCTCGGGGCTCGAAACCTCGCGCATGGATTATTAGTGAACTCATCCCCCGTCCCCCCTTCCCCCCTTCGCGCGATGGGGAGAGGGGGAGAGGGGGGGATGGGGGATGGAGGGACGATTTTTCCCACGCCTGATTCTTCTGCACAGCATACAAAAGGACTCCTATGCGACTCTTTGCGGTATTCGGAATGTTGTTGATCGCCTTGCTTGTGGTGCCCGGTTCTTCGCCCGCGCAGAGCAATCTCCCGCATTGCCGGGAAGCGGTGTTTGTAGAGAGCTTTTCTCCCACGGAGGTGAATATCCGCGCAAAGGGGCTGGGCCCGGATGTCGACGCCGCCGAAAACGATGCGCGAAAGTCGGCGGTGTATTACGTCCTCTACAATGCCCCGTCCAAGATCCTGCAGACTCCTGCGGAAGAAGAGGCCTTCGGGAAAGTGGCCGAAACGTATTTCGCCGACGAAACCATCGGCAACTACATCACATTTGTCGGCAATGATATCCTCAGCCGCGTCAATACCAGGGACGGCGTCAAGGTGGAGAAGCTGGTCCGCGTCAACCAGCAGCGGTTGGTTGACGAGTTCTCCCAACAGGGGATCATTGCCTCGCGCGAGACCTTGACTGAAGCATTCGGGAACCCGTTCATTATGGTCCTGCCCGAGGTCCCGAAGGGACAAAGCCCGATTGCGGCACTCCAGAATTCTCCGAACCTGAAGAAGGGAGCGGAGGTGATCGAGGGGTATCTGACCGCGCGGAAATATGACGTCCAGGTGCCCGAACAGGTCGAGAACCTTTCGGAACTTGCGGACGCCCACGCGGCCCTCAAAGGAGTCGAGGACGACAACGCCTACAAGCTCGCCCTGACCATCGGCGCCGATGTGTACATCGTGTACAACGTGAGCGTGGACGCCGTGCCCTTCGGCAAGAAGGGCGTCGTCGGCTGCCGGGCCTACGAAACAACCACCGGGCGTCTCCTCGGGACCGAGACCGGATACAGTCCGGAGAAGCCGAGCTCGACCGATGCAGCATTGATCGAGATGGCGATGAACGACGCGATCGAGAAGGTCCTCACCAGGATCAATGCCTACTGGAAGGACGACCTCCGGATCGGCCAGCAGTACAAGCTCATCATCAAAATCACCGGCCGGTTCGACGATCCGCTGGCCGTGGGAGACATGTTCGATGACGTGCTGAAAGGGATCACGACGAAGCGAAAGCAGAATGCGGCAACGGAGAAGACCGTGGACTACATCATCTGGCAAAACCAGTTTGAGAATACCATCGGGCTCTTCCGTGAGCTGAGCAAGCGGGTCGATCAGAACAAGGATGCACGACAGATGGGCGTGAAGCTGAAGCGACTGAACGTCAACCGCAAGATGATCATCCTGGAGGCCACCCATGCGTAAGCCCTCTCTCCTCGCCCTCCTCCTGGCGGTTCTGTGCGTGGCCGGCGTCTCGCAGGCACAGCTTCCCGACTGGGCGCGCTCCGGAAAGTCGAACCGCTATCCTGAAGAGATGTACTGGGTCTCCGTCGCAAGCGCGATCGGTTCCGAAGGGATCGAAAAGGCGAAAACCCAGGCACGCGTCGGGATTGCGTCCCAGATCAAAGTGACCGTTTCCTCCAGGATGAAGTATGTCCAATCGGAAACAATCGTCGGAGACCTTGCGAATTATTCCACGGATATGACGAGCGAGACACAAACGGTCGTCGAAAAAATGGACTTCGTGGATCTGACGTTCCCGGAGACGTTTGTCAATCCCGTGGACACCCGGTCGTATGTGATGGCCGTCCTGGACAAGGAGCAGTTCTTCGAGCGACTGCGGCGCGACATGGACGGACCGGTGAGCGAGTTGCAACAGAGACTCCAGAATGCCCGGGCTCAGGCAAAGGCCGCCGACCTCGGCGAAGCGGTCAATACGTTCGCCTCCATCATGGGCGATGTGCCCGACCTGTACCCGAAGATCTTCTTCTACAATTCCATCGCGCCAAACGCCTATGCCTTGCCGTCAGATCTGATCTACGACAACCTCGAATCGGAACTCAGCACGATTCTCGGGGCCGTATCGCTTTCAATCCAGGGGGGGAACAATCAGACCGTTGGACTGGGAAAGGCTTTCCCGCAGCCTCTCTCGGTGAAAGCGTTGGCGACTATCGACGGGAAACCGACGCCCTTGCGGGGTTTAACGATTTCTTATCGGACGGGCTCCGAGGAGAAAGAAACCGCCATCACCAATGCCGAGGCTGTTGCCTCGCTGAATCCGATCGCTTCTCCGGATTTGGTGACGGAGGGGACGGCCGGGACGCTGGTCGCCTTTGTCGACATTCCTCGCATGTCGGCGCGCCTGAAGACGAAGGTCGAACAGAACACGAGCGTTGCTTTCGCCTTTACCGTTGCCGGGGCGCAGTTTACCGTGAAGGTGACTGTTGCCGGGGCCGGACCTGACGCCGCGCAGTTCGAGCTTGTGAAGCGCGTGATCAAGGACCTTGAAAAGAACAACGTCCGCGCCAACCAGCAGCAGTCACGCTATGAACTTCATTTGATTGTCACCGCGTCCGACGGGCAAACGGTCAGCGGCATGGGCGGCAACCTGTATGCGCAAAATGTCCAGGTCACCGGTATGCTGAAGGATGGATCGACCGGCACGATTCTGGGGACGATTTCCGCCTCGGCGACCGGCATGGACAAGGACCGGGACCGCGCGATGGAAAAGGGGATTGCGGGTGTACGATTCTCATCGAAGGAACTCTCTTCCATCGTGGCGCGGGCGCGTGAATAGCGAGCATCGGAGATACGGCAATGAAGAACATTCTTTTTTCCTTCGCCCTCCTCGCGTCGCTGGGCCTGTCGATGCGCGCGTTCGGCCAGGATGAAAATGAGTTCAAGAAATGGAAGAATGAGCAGGATGCGAAGTTCCAGCAATTCAAGGACAAGAACGACCAGGCGTTCTATGAATTCCTGAAGCACGAATGGCGGGGCGTCGAGATGTTTCACGGCGTGCAACGCGATCCGGTGCCCGATCCCGTAACATTGCCCGTCTATGAGCCGCCGAAAGATCTGCCGAAGGCCGAGCTTCCTCCGACACCGACGGTTTCCATCGCGCAGCCCAGAGCACTCCCGCCTCCGAAATCCGTCGAAGCTCCGCCGGCTCCACCGGCTGACGCCGCCTCGATCGACTTCTACGGAGCCGATCTCTCGGTGCCGGCCCCCGCGTCGCTTGCGGTCCGGCTGGAGGGCGACCCTGGCAAGGAATCCATCAGCGCATATTTTGCAGCGATGGCCGGGAAACCCTATGACCGGGTGCTGAGCGCGGCGAAGAATATTCGTGCTTTCCGTCGCCTCAACGACTGGGGGTATTGCCTTCTCCTCGCATCGATCGGGCAGAGACTGTACGGGTCGATGGCGAATGAGACAGTGCTCTTCACGTGGTTCATGCTCCTGAAATCGGGTTACGAGGCGAAGGTCGGGTTCACCGGATCGCGCATCGTTCTCCTGGTCCCGGTCGACGGCAAGCTGTACGGCGTTCCGTATTTCTCGTTCGGCGGCGGACAACGCTACTACGCCGTCCCCCTCGATCCGAAATCTCCGGTGAACATTACGCGGATGTACGCGTACGACGGCACCTATCCCGGAGCCTCGATGCTCATGCGTTTCACCGTCAACGAACTTCCCGCGCTGACGAACACCACTGCGAGCCGGACGCTCCAGTTTGCCTATGGCGGAACGACCTATGCCGTTCCGGTCACATACAGCCGGGATGCGGTACGCTTCTTCGAATATTACCCGCAGTCGGATTTTGATGTCTACTTTGATGGCTCCATCTCGCCGGGTGCCGCGAGTTCCCTGTATGCAGCATTCGAGCCGATCCTCAGGGGGAAGTCCGAAGTCGAAGCCGTGAATGTGTTGCTTCGATTCTCCCAGACCGCCTTCGGCTACAAAGTGGATAAGGAGTTGTTCGGGCGTGAAAAGCCGATGTTTCCCGACGAGGTGCTCTATTATACAGACTCCAACTGCAAGGACCGGGCGATTCTCTTTTCCTATCTTGTCCGAACCCTGATCCGTCTCGAGGTTGTCGGCCTCGACTACCCGGGACACATTTCCACCGCGGTGCGGTTCTCGAAAGCCATCCCCGGAGACGCGGTCGACTATCAGGGACGGCGCTATACCATCTGCGATCCGACCTACATCGGGGCGGATGCAGGCATGGCCATGCCGCAGTTCAAAGGAATCACTCCGTCCGTCATTCCCCTGAAGAGGCCCTCATGAAGACCGTCGCCCTTTCCATCGTGTTGCTGCTTGTCCTTCCCCTGCGGATGGACGCGCAGGACGACAAGAAGGTTCGTGACCGGTCGCGCGACGCGATCGAAGAGCTGGAAACCGGGAAGCTGACGCTGCGCTTCTTCAATGCCCTGACGGGGAAACCCGTGAACGGTGGGCATGTGGTGCTGAAGGACATCGGCGAATATGTGACGGACTTCGACGGGAAAGTGCTGTTCGACCCTCCGGCGGAGGACGGAGAGCTCGCGGTCGCATTCCGTGCGCCCGGGTACATCACCTCGGAGTTCGGCATCGAAGTCGTGAACGGGTCGCTCTCCTTCAATCGCTTCTCGGTCTCCCCGGTCCTTGACGTCCACAAAGTCCGCATCGTCCTCGACTGGGGGGAAGAACCGCGCGATCTTGACCTGCACTTCGTAAAGGACGGAGGGTATCACATTTCGTTTCGCGATATGCACTCGGTCGCCGACGGGACGGCCGGGCTCGACCGGGACGACACGCACGGCTACGGTCCGGAGACCATCACCGTGCAGGATATCTCGGCTGTCAATCGCTACGAATGCTACGTCCACAACTATTCCGATCGGCACGATGAGGAGTCGAACGCCCTTTCCCAGTCGCATGCGACGGTGAAACTCTATGCTGAAGGCCGTCTTGTCAGGGTGTTCCAGGTGTCAGGGAATCTGCAGGGCACCACATGGCATGTCTTTGAATACTCCGGCGGATCGGTCAAAGCGCTGGGAACTATCACACCGTGAACTCATGTACCAGCTACCCTCATCAACAATGATTGACCACTCACCCACTCACTCAAGGAGGTCCCATGCGTTACGTGAAATTATTCGTCCCCGTGCTGCTGATCATCGTCCTCGTCGCAGGATGCGGCGGTTCGAAGGAGGCAACGCCGCCGCCGTCTGACGTGCCGGATTGGTTTATGAATCCGCCCAGCGATCCGAATTTCCTGTTTGCCGCGAAGACACAGACCTCGGCGGATATGCAACTGGCGATCGAGAAAGCCACTGCTGAAGCACGCGCCGACATCTCCCGGCAAATGGAAGTCCGTGTCCAGAGCCTCGTGAAGAAATTCGACGAGGAAGTCGGAACCGGGAATGACACACAGCTGCTGTCGCAGTTCACGTCCGCCAGCAAACAGGTGACGTCGAATGTTCTGAACGGAAGCAAAGTCAAATCGCAAAAAGTCGGACGCGATGGCAATCTGTATCGCGCGTATGTCCTGATGCAGCTCCCGATCGGCGCAGCAGCGGATCAGCTGTTGCAGAGCATGAAAAAGAACGACAAGACCTACACCCGGTTCCGCGCGACGGAAACCTTCAAGGAGCTCGATGACGAAGCGAAGAAGTACGAAGAGTTCAAGAAGAGCGAAGGGATGTAATCGATGAAGTTCGCCCTCGGAGGGATCGGGACGGTGCTCTTGCTGTTGTGCGTGCACCCTGCGGTGCATGCACAGAGCTATCCCCGCTGGTTTCTGTTTCCGGACGAACTCCCGTGTGGGAACAGTACCGTGGGGATGGCGCAGACTCCGTACTATCCCGATTCCACCGGCGGCGAGGCGTTTCTCTCCGCGGCCGCCAATGCGGTGCGATCGAGTGAGGTGATGGTTGAAGGGACGAAGGAGTATGGTGCAACGGACGCCGGAGTACTGGCGATCAGTACGACCGTCCGGGAGGTCATCGATACCGCGAGCATTGAGAAGCTCGCGAAGGCTCTCCGGTTGCTGGATCTCCGGGCGATCGGGGACATGACCGTCGCGCTTGCGGGGCCCGGCGATTGTTCCTTCCCGGATTCATTGAAGAAATCGAAACGCCCCTCGCGAAGAGCGCCTGCCTGGCTTACCACGCTGCCGCAGGACTCGCTGTACTATTACGCGTTGGGTATGAGCGAGCCGGCGTACTACGAATTTTCGGCATGGCTGGAGGCCGAGCGACATGCGCGGCTGGAACTCGCGAAATCGGTTCGCGCGACCGTCCGCGGGATTGATCGTCTTGAGTCCGGCGCCTCCGGCGATCAGGGATATTCGGCCGTTCAGGACGAAAAGATCTCCGTCACACTTCACGATGTCCGGGTATTACGGCGCTGGAAGGACGTGAAGGCCCAGGTGTACGCCGTCCTGATCAGGATGCCGCGATGACGCCGCTCCGGTTCGCCATCGCTGCGGCTCTCATCCTGATGACAGCCACGACGCTTCACACGCAAGGGACGACGAAGGCCGCGCGTTCGATGAAGGAACGCATCCCCTCGTGGTGGTCAATTCTCCCGAAAACAAAAAACGTCTCCTTTGTCCGCGCTAAGGCACAAAGCGCTGACAAGCAGCTGGCAATCGATAAAGCGGCGGCCACGGCACGGGGCGACATCATTGCCGCCGCCGAAGCACGGTGGAAGGAATTGACGCAGGCAATCCGCGCGGAGAACCCGAAGCTCCCTGCTCCTCCGGCGTCCGATTCGGCCGCGGTTCTTCGTGAATCGCGGATCGCAAAACAGGCGGCGTTCCGCTCAAGGAAAATCTGGACCGCCTACGTCCTTCTGGAATATCCTGCTCCGCTTGTCCACGATGTGCTTCTGAAACGACTTCATGCAATGCCCGATTGGTACGCGCTGGTGAAGGAGACGCGCGCCATCCGGACATTTGAATCGGCAGGGAAGTAACTGCGTTCCTTTGCCGATCGACCTCTTGGCTCTCCCCCCCGGGCAGTACGATCATCTTACCGTCATCAACGATTTCGCCATGGTGGGAGATGGGGCTGGCGACGAGATTAGGCGTGTCTCGGGGATTGCCGTGTCATTTTCCCTTCCGTCAAGACGGGGGGTAACGTCCATTGGGCGGATTGGAGAGCATCTGCAGTTTTCGCAGCAGGAAGCGTTGTTCGCATGGCAACCTGGTCAGTGAAAGCGCCTTTTCGAAATGGACCCGGGCGGTGCTGCGATGTTCCGCCTCCTCGTGGAGTTCGCCGAGGACCGCGTAGAGAAGATAATATGTGCTCATCGGATGGAGCGATGCAAGCCGCTCCGCCTCCACAATCCCTGCGGCTGGGCCTTCCACGTGCGCGAGCGCGACTGCCCGATTCAGGGCGATGATCGGGGAGGCGTTCAGGCCGACGAGCATGTCATACAGCATGAGGATCTGCTTCCAATCGGTGCGATCGTAGCTTTTCGCACTACAGTGGCACGCCGCGATTCCCGCCTGCAGGTGATATTCAGAAACCTCATCACCCTCTCCTGACAAGCCGAGCTCATACATCCCTGCATCGATCAGCGATCGGCTCCAGAGCGATCGATCCTGATCCTGGAGCAAAAGAAGATTCCCGTGTTCATCGACGCGCGCCGGGAAGCGGGCGCTGTGAAGGAGCATGAGGGCGAGAAGCGCATGCGCTTTCGGGACATCGCCGTGCGGGTGGCGCGTCAGGACGCCCGCAAGATGGACCGCCTCTTCGCACAACTCGCGGCGGATCAGATCTTCACCCTCGTGAGCGTTGTATCCTTCATTGAACAGCAGGTAGAGGATGTGGAGAACAGTGTCGAGCCGGGCATCGAGCGATGATGCATCGGGGACTTCGAACGAGACGTTTTCGACCTGCAACGTCTGCCGCGCGCGCACGAGACGCTTATGGATCGCTTCGACGCTTGTCAGGAACGCCCGGGCGATCTCGGCGATGCTGAACCCGCACAGTGTGCGAAGAGTCAGAGCGATTTGCGATTCGGCGGAAATGGAGGGATGACAACAGACGAACATCATCCCGAGCATGTCGTCCGGGATGGCGTCCTGGCCGGACTCCAGGACGTCGTCCTGCCCGGCAACGATCTCGTGGGCAATGGCGTCGTGCTTTGCAGCAAGCACGGCGTCCCGCCGTATCCTGTCCAGAGCGCTGTTGCGTGCGACCTGCATCAGCCATCCTGACGGATTTGACGGGATCCCGGCATACGGCCACGATTGGAGCGCCTTCAGGAGCGCATCATGGACCGCATCTTCTGCGAGGCCCAGATGCTCCACGCCGCAGATGCGTGTGAGCAGGGAGACGAGCCTCCCCGCTTCGTGCCTGAACAGGTGTTCGACAAGCGTGTCGGTCTCGTTGTGTCGAGGCTTTTCAGTCACGCCCCCTCACATCGTCATATCCATTTTCATCACCGGTCGGATGCTGACACTTCCTCCGACAGAATAATCGGGATACTCTTTTGCCATCTCTGTCGCCTCCTGAAGCGTCGACGCCTCCAGGACGATGAATCCGCCGACCGATTCCTTGCTCTCCGCGAACGGGCCGTCGACGACCAGCTTGCCGTTCTTGCCGGTGACTTTCATCCCTTCGCGGGTCAGCGGCTCCCCGCTGTGATATTTCCCGGACGTCCGGAGCTTTTCGATCCACGCCGTCCACTTTTCCATCTGTTTTTGTGTCTGTTCGGCGGACAGGTTTTCGTAGTATCCACCGTTGAAAATCAGCATATATTTCGGCATGGCTGCCTCCTTTGAAATCAGGTTAGTTGAAGGGCTGTCATGTCCTTCTCGACTATGACGAACCGGTGAACGGAATAGGGACATGACTCAGGTCTCAACATCGATTTTTATCTGCTGGTTTCGTCAATCGCTCCATTTCGCACAAGTGGAAGCCACTATCGCAGCGGTGGAAGTTGATTGTTTAGAAGTCAACCTGTACTTTGATGGCGTGGTTCCTTCACACGCGCAATAGGAGGCTGGCATGCTCTCTCGCTTCCTGAAAACTTTGCTCCTTGCGATCCTTCCCGCTGCCGCGCCTCTGGCCCAGCCAACCGCCGCATTTAGCATCGACGCATACAAGAACTTTCTGACCTCGCACCAGGACATGACCGGCGGCGACCTCCTGGCACTGCACCCGGCTGGGAAATTTACTCCGGGCGCCCCGACAGAATGGGACGGCGTTCGGTACGCAGGAACAATCGATTCTGTCTTCCATCTGACCGACTATGAAAAATCGCTGATCCTCGCCAACGGGTTCATGGTTTCGGAGCGCCTGGCGCAATATGGAATGAAGGACGCATTCATCAATGTATATAGGCACGATCTGCCGGTGTTTGTTTCCACGGATGCGATTCTCCATGCGCTGCACATGTCGTACGACTGCATTCTGATGCAGATGGAAAGCGAGTTTCTCATCCCGGAAGTGGATACGCTCCTGACCCGACTTCGGAATACGCTGCCGGCAGTCGCGGAGGAATACTCCGACAGACCTGCGATGACGCAGAACCTCCGGGACATCGATGTGTATCTCACGGTGGCCCTTGCTCTTTTGCGCGGCCCCGGCCAGGTTGAGCCCTGCTTCGCAGATAACGCGAGTTCCGTTGCCGCAATCCTCGGTCTCGTTCAACTCCAGAAGCCGGCATCGTATGCCCTTTTCAGCACCCGGGATCGGACGATCGACTTCAGTCAATTCACCCCGCGCGGTCATTATGCCGACCTCGAATCCTTCTCACGATATTTCCAGGCGATGATGTGGCTCGGGAGGACCGAAATCTATCTTCACGCCCCTGCATCGGCGGCTCTGCCGCCGCCGCAGGAGGATATCCAGCGGCAAACGATGGATGCCGTGCTGATTCATCAGCTGGCGGAGCGCAGCAATGCGTTCCCGGTGTATGGACAGATCGATCAGTTGCTGCGGTTTTTCGTCGGGGACCCGGACAACGTGACTCTGGAGAACATCGGCGAGCTCATGACCGAGTCGGGGATCCACGACGCTTCGGCGTTGCTCGACTCGGCGACATTCGCCGCCTTCGGCGAGGCGTTGTCGGTGAAGAGCTACGCGTTTCAGAAGATCATGTCGCAGATCCTGATGTCCGATCCCATGACTCCCGACCAGATCGTTCCGGCGTCCGCTTTTCTCCTCCTCGGTCAACGGTTTGTGATCGACTCGTATATCACGGGGAATGTTGTGTACGATCGGATCCTTTCCCACGGCGCCAAGGTTCGTCGCATGCTTCCTTCGACCCTGGACATTCTCTTTGCCCTTGGAAACGATGCGGCGGGGCAGTTGCTGATGCAGCAGCTCGATACATATGGGTACGGGAAGAATCTTGCGGGGCTCCGGTATCTCGTCGAATCGTATGATGAGGCATTCTGGCGCAGGACGATGTACAACGGTTGGCTCGACGCGATTCGCGCCCTGAACCCGCCCCCGGACCGCACCAGCTTCCCGGGCTTCATGCAGACAGCGGCGTGGTGGCAGGAGAAGATGAACACCCAGCTTGCCTCGTGGTCGCAATTGCGCCACGACAATCTGTTATACGCCAAGCAATCCTATTCGGGTGTGGTCACGTGTTCTTACCCCTGCGGATACGTTGAGCCGATTCCGGAATTCTATGGTGCGCTCCGGATATTCGCCGACTCCACGATCGCGGCGTTCTCGAGGCCGCCCTTCCTCGGGGAAGTCCCCGGGGATGTGGTGAAGTATTTCACGCGGTTCCGCTCGACAATGGACACCCTGGCATCGATTGCCTCGGACGAGCTGCGACACCAACAGCTCGACGCGGAGGAAAGCGCATTCCTGCAACGGACGATCACCGAAGTACCAGCAGGCTGTGGAACCGCGTTCGACGGCTGGTATCCTCGGCTGATGTACTCCTACGGCACATTCTCGGGATCCGAGAGACTCGTGGTCGCGGATGTTCACACCGCACCGTCGGATGAAAACGGCAATCTCGTCGGCTGGGTCCTTCACGGCGGAACAGGGCCGGTGAATCTCGGCATCGTGGTCGCCCAGATTCCGGATGTCGGTCAGACCGCATTCATTGGTCCGGTGCTCAGCTACTACGAAGTGGTGACGCAGGGATTCAAGAGGTTGACCGACAATGAGTGGAGCACGGCATACAGCGTTCCGCCGTCCGCCCGTCCGCAATTTGCCAACCTGTATCTGGCGAACTCCGCGGGAGAAAGCCCCGGGGCGCCAGTCTCCCTCCTGACCGGAGTGGCCGTTCCCCTGGATGGTTTGGCGATCCCGTCGACCATTGCACTTTGGCAGAATTTCCCGAATCCTTTTAACGCTCAAACGATCATTCGCTACACGATTGAAGGATCCGGGCGTCAGGCTTCAGGTGTCAGTCCGGTTCAATTGCGAGTCTTTGATGTGCTGGGTCGGGAGGTCGCTGTTCTCGTCAATGAAGAGCTGCCGGTGGGCAACTATGAACTGCGGTTCGACGGGACGAATTTCTCGACGGGTGTCTATTTCTATCGCTTGACCGCAGGCTCCGTCGTGCGAACACGTTCGATGATCCTCCTGCGCTAGAGAATCATTGCCGTGGAGTTCTCCCTACGCCCCGTCCTATGCCTCCCGGTTATTCCCGAACGCCCGGGTCGAGTACGGGAAGGCAGGGCTTGTGGTGCGTCGCACGTACTCTCACTTCAACACATTCCTGAACAGAGGCTCTCTATGAAATACATTGTCATCCTTACGCTGTTGCTGGCCGCCGGGTGCGCATCGGTTCAACCAACGACGACGCCCAGCGATCAGCCCGAAATCGTCTTCATGGCACCCCTCCCGCCATATCCGTCGAACATTCCGTTATCTGGGCTGCGGTTCACCGTCATGCTTCACGTGATGGACAATGGGGCCGTGGGCGAAGCGAGCATGGTCGGAACGAGCGGAGATGTGGGGTGGGATTCGACGGCGATCCAATCCATCAAACACTGGAAATTCCAGCCGGCAAAACAAAACGGGAAGCCGGTCGCGTCGTGGCTCCGCCAGGCGGTCATCGTACAGATCCAGGAGCCCGTCGTCCTGTATCTTGGCGAGATTGTTCTTCCGCGCCGGGATGCAGCGGACTCTCTCTACGCTCTTCTCACCAACGGAATGTCGTTCGAAACGCTCGCGATGCAGTCCGTTGCGGCATCGCACGACCACGGCGGCTATCTCGGAGCCGTCGACATCGCGGTCTTTCCGAAGGCCGTTCGTGACAAACTCAAAGATCTTGCAATCGGGGACATTACTCCCCCCATCAAACTCGGCGCCGACTACGTGATCTACAAACGGTTCAAGAGTGACGGGCCGAAAGATATGCCGATGCCGGAGGAACAGAAGCAGCAGTTGAAAGAAGGATGAGGCAGGGGACGGGCCAAGAGTAGGAAGAAGGACGTAAGAAGTAGGAAGAAAGCGGAGTCGGTGACCGAAGTCCAGTGGTGAGTGACCAGAGTCGAGTGGTCAGTGACCGTGGGCAGCGGGACCGGGTCCGCTTTCTTGCGTGACAAGCGCAGACAATGGTCAATGCGGAGCGGTGACTATCCAAAGAGAGCGAAGTGTTGTGAACACTCCGCTCTCCAATCGGATATCAGATCGGTTCAAAATCTTCCTGACCCCTGACCACATCCCCGCGCCCATGCCCCGCCGAAGAGCAGACGGGGAGACTAGGAGAGGGGGGGCCGGAGGAATAAGAATTAAGAACGAAGAATTCAGAATTCTTAGTTCAGTCAGCTTTGGAGGGCTCAGGGACTTTGGGACTCTGTGAGACTCCGAGACTATGAGACAAGCGGAGAAAAGCGCAATACCGTCAACGAACTAAGAGCATCTTCCGAACAGCGGAAAATGACCCTGCAGTCAAGCGATAGAAGTACACCCCACTAGCCAGGTTTGCTCCGTCGAACGCAAACGAGTACCTCCCGGCCGGAAATCGACTATTTGCCAGCGTCGCCACCTGACGGCCGAGCGCATCGTAGACAACAAGCCGAACATCACTGTTCACGGTCCACTGTCCACTGATGACTGTTTTCGGGTTGAACGGATTCGGATAGTTCTGTTCCAGCGCAAAGCCTGCCGGCACTTGCTGTTCCGGCGGTTGCACACCGGTGATCCGGCTTCCAATGACAAACCAGACCGGGAAGGTCGCGTCGAGGACGTATTCCGCCGGACTCCCCACCGGAGCAATGCCGGTCGGGTCGACGCCGATCTTCTGGATCGCATGCTGGGTCGGCCCTGTCGGGGAGACGAGCGTATGATAGGCGAGCATCGTGCCATCGGCCGAGAGCGTCGGATATCCCACATCGGGGAGGGATCCGACGATGATCCCGGCCTTTCCCGTGAAGAAGTCCGCCCCCATCACGTTCCCGAACTGATTCTTCTCGTCCCAATAATCGAACACAAAGCGATTCCCGTTCAGTTTTGAGAACGACGGGTTTCCGATGTCAATGCCGTCCGACTCGGGAGGAAAAACGCTCCTCATCGCCCCGGTCGTGACGTCGAGAATATCGATCGACCAGTAGCTGATCGTATCTCCCTGGACTGTCGTTGTCTGGTTAAAGGCGTCAAAGAGGAGATAGCGGCCCGTGGGATCGAACGACAACGCGTCCGAGTACAGCGCAGTCGCCAGCGGAGTCCCGTCATACGCCGTGACTCGAAGCTTGAATGTTTTGGTGACTTGATTGACGAAATCGATGTAGTAGATGGTCGTGTCGACATACCGCGACGTCAACGCGAGGCTTGTCAACCCGGGCCCGATGGCTGCGCTCCACCAGACGCTGTTCGTATCGAGATAGCTCTCCTGGGGGTTCTGGATGTTCGCATCGAGAGCGCGGAGCCTGTGGTTCTGGTCAACGAAGACAATGACGCCGGAGGTGTCCGAGACCGCGGGCTTGGTGAGCACCGAGGTCGAACTCAAGGGGTGAAAGTCCCCGTTTGAAGAAATGACCGGCTTGATGATATAGACGGAGTTCGGATCGGTCGAGGCCGTATTGACAGCAAGGATCCAGTCCGTGCCGACAAGCTGCGAGGATGGTGGCGGTTGCGTGGGCGTCCCTTCGGTGACCCCGACGGCGTCCCAGGCGTTCTTTACCGCCGTCAGTTCCGCGCTGCCGCTCCCGTAGAGCTGGGTCGCGGCCTGTTCGGTTGCGATCCGCGCATCGACGAATTGTGCCGAGCTGGTCAGGTAGGACGTCAACGCCTTGTACCAGATCGCACCGGCGCTGGGTCGGCCGATGACATTGGCGACGCGGTAAAATGCGTTGTTCGGAATGCCGCTGTTGACATGGACGCCGCCGTTATCCCCCGTCGTGGAAACAAATTCCGCCATCGACGACGGTTGCCACGCCTCCGAGCCTGTGGTCCCTCCGTTGTGCGGGTTGCTCAGGTCTCTCAGCGCTCCCGAAGGAAATGCCGTAAAATCCTTGATGACCTGTTCGCCAATGGTCCAATTGGTCGAGTCGACCACGGCCGCAAACACGTCGGACATCGATTCATTCAGCGCGCCGGACTGATTCTGATAGATGAGGTTCGCCGTGTGCTGTGTGACACCGTGCGTCATCTCATGCGCGGCAACGTCGAATCCGCCGGCGAGGGGTTTGAACGCGGTGTTTCCATCGCCGTAACACATGACGGTCCCCGACCAGAAGGCATTGTCCATCGGGTTGCCGCCGTTCGTTGTTACATGAACGATGGAGTAGATTGTCATCCCGCTGTCGTTGATGGAGTTTCGACCGAAGACGGTTCGGTAGAAATTGTACACGACGGTTGCGTTGTACTGCGCAGAGACCGCAGCAGGGTCCGTCCACGCATTGGACGCCGATGCGATAAAATAGATCGTCGACTGAGCGTTCAGGTCCGTTCCGCGAAGGTCGAGGCCGACGATCGCGCCGATCGGATTCTGGGGGATCTGCGAAGCGGTCCCATTGAACATCGGTTCGCCGGCGTCCACCATGTAGTACTCCGACGAAGAGAGATACGTGCCGAATGTGCGCTGCGCGCCGTTGAGATCGTTCGCCGTCCCGGTTGTGGGACCGTCGGTTTCGACGTTGTTGTAAGAATGGAGAATCGACCCCGTCTGGGCATCGACAAAGTAATACCAGTCGCGGTCGAGACGGGTCCGCTGCTCAACGAACCACGCCAGATGCGCGAAGTTGGACTGATCGTACCAGATCACTTCTCGCGCGGCCGGATCGGTGGTGCCGAGGATGTGGGCATAGGATGCCGGCATGGACGGGCGGTCGTTGTGTGCGGCGAGATCCTGACCGACCACGTCCACTGCGTGCGAGGAGGAGATCGTTATCGCTGTGGAAAGACTCCCGGGCGTGGGGTGGTATGTCCCGTTGAACGAGAGTACCCGGCCATCATTCCCTTCGTGGACGTAGACGTCGCTCGCCCATACTTCGATTCCCGCATACCTCTGCTGGTAGCGAAGATGCGTTGTCCCGTCCTTGTCCGTGGCAGCGTTCATGACGGAGAATTCGCTTGCGGGGTTATCGATCCGGAGGAGGCGCCGGTTCTCCGAGAAGAACTGCTGGGCCGTCGAGAGGGGGTCCCGGGCGGCTTGCGTGGAGGGGGCCCTCGCTGATGGTGGATAATAGACGCGAATCATCCGGGGAACGCCGGACGTTTCGTCCCACGTGACAACCGTGGAAGGCGCGTTTGATGAAAGGGAGATGGGGTTCCCCGACATCATCGGCGAGGGAGGCAGGATGCCCGATCCCGTCCCGGATGGTTGCGCGGCAGCGGCATTGAGGTGCTGCAGGATGACCCCCGATGGTATTCGGAGACCCGCCACGGCAGCCGCCACTCCTCCCGGAGGAGCGGCCTGGGTTTTCAATCGGTGCATTCCGTTCTGGCCGCCGAGCGAAGAGCCGTCTGGCCAAAACGTCAGCAATACAGCAACACAGAGTATAGGTATCCATCGAACCATGTGAAGGTCCTCCCGTTGAAATTTGGTGCAATGCACTGTTTAACGATTCAAACTCTGATGTACCGCGTGAAGACAGCGATCCAGGAATTCGGCGGCTTTTGTTACCGTGGTATCCGGCTTCGACGACGGCTGCCACGTGTATTGGTGCTCAATCCCGTCAACCGTAATGACGAGTGAGCGGGAATAGTTCGCCGGTGCAACGATCGAAGGTTGTTCCAGGAGCCGTCCCGCGCTGATCGCTTCCCAGAGGGCTTTTGTCGAATCGTGCGGCAAGGTGCCGGCAAAATGAGCGGTTTCTTTCGTCGCTGGGCCGGACCACTCCAGGATGGAGTCTCCCGAAGTGATGGAATAGCCGGACCATGCCCCGGAAAAGCCGCCACCTTCGCCAAACGCGATTTTGAACTTTGGGGGAATGTCAGGTGTTCCGGAATGAGTGGGTGGCATTGCCGGGGAGCAGGCGAGCCGTGTTATTGCAAGAATGAGGATAACAGACGCGGTCTGCATACGCACGGAGACTCCCTGGCACGTGTATGAGAAAGGACAGAAGGTGCAAATCTAACAGATCGCTCACTCACTGTCAATAGCGTTTTTCTGTGAGTATCCCCCGCAGAGAATGAGAAATCGTTACCAACAACTTTACCACAGCAAGGAGATATCCATGAAGAGAATGGCTACAATCGGTGCGATGCTGATGCTGGGAGTCTTGCTCGCATCCGCACAGGTCCCGAACGGGGGATTTGAAAACTGGACAAACGGCGATCCTGACAACTGGTTGAGTTCAAATTCTGTAGTGGGGGCAACAATCGTGGAGTCGACAACCGCTCATAGCGGTTCGTATGCCGCCAAGGGTGTGGTCGTTTCCTACTATACCGTTGTCATTCCACCGCTCATTCAGACAGGTGTCAATGGTCGCGGATTTGCGTACTCTGGTCGACCGGGAGCCATGACCGGCTACTACCAGCTCTCGACGACCGCCGGCGACGGCATTTCAGTGAGTGCCCTTCTCACGAAGGGGGGGGCTGGCGGAGTCGGCATTGCGGGTGCGGTGGGTTTGATTTCCACTCCCGCTTCATCGTATACCCAGTTCAGCTTCCCCTTCATTTATGCATCGAATGATGTTCCCGATACGGCGTATGTGCAGGTCACGATGTCTGCTGGAGGCAGTGCTCTCAACACGGCGTCAACCTTCCTCATCGACGATATCGCGTTTTCTGGAACCAGCGGGGTTGCCCCGTCATCGATTCCCTATCCGCAATCGTTTGAGTTGAATCAAAACTATCCGAATCCGTTCAACCCGACGACGTCGATTCGATACGGTCTCCCGACCAGATCGCATGTCGTTCTCACGGTGTTCAATTCACTCGGACAGGAAGTCAAGCAACTCGTCAATGATGAGATCGACGCCGGGTATCACACCGTCCAGTTTGACGGGAGTGGACTGGCGAGCGGGATGTATTTTTACCGGATACAGGCGCTCGCTCATCCCGACGCCAAGGGTGGGCAAACGAATGAGTTCGTCCAGACGAAGACGCTTCTTCTTGTGAAGTAGAAGTGGGCATTCCCTCCATGATGTATTCGGAACGCCTTTCGCCCGTTCGGTGAAAGGCGTTCGTGTGTTTTCTGGCTCTCCTTTCGTACATTACAGCCTCCCAGGCCTTTCTCGTGTATCGGCGGTCTCCATCTGCGGACGGTGAAGTGTCGTATCGTCCGCCAGCCCGGACGCGCGGCATTCTCGCTCTCTTCCATCGATGGTGCATAATTGTTCTCCTCACATTTCCTGGCAGGTGGCAGATGAAATTGGCTTACGTTTTTGTGCTCGCCCTCCCGATTGTCGCCTTCGGGCAGCGGTCAGTCCCGTTTGAGCAGTTCTTCGTGGACTCTACTTTGCGCGTTGATCTCTACCACGTTGGCGACAAGGAGGAGGAGTTTTATACATTCGACCGCGCCCTTCGCGAGGGGACATGGGCCGGACCCACGGAACATCTTATCGATCCGTTCAACTATGGCCGCTATCGTGTCCGGCTGGTGGAGATTGCGTCGAACACGGTGATCTACTCGAGAGGATACGATCGATACTTCGGGGAATACAAGACCACCGATCCTGCGAAAAACGGTGTCAAGCGAGTGTATCAGGAATCGGTGCGAACCCCGTACCCCAAACGCCCCGTCCTCCTCGTGCTCGATCGGCGGGACCGCTTGAACGTCTATCAGCCGCTCTTTGAGCAGCGCATCGACCCCGCCGACTACCACATCATCACGGAATCGCCCGGCCGGGGCGACAAGATCATCACGATACGACACTCCGGCGACCCGCATCACGTGGTGGATCTTGTCTTCGTGAGCGAAGGGTATCGGGCCGATGAACAGGCGAAATTCGAACATGACGTCCGACGATTTTCAGATTCGCTGTTCACCTGGCAGCCGTATGAGGATCTGAAAAACAAATTCAACATCTCGGCGGTATTTTCCGCTTCGCCCCAGAGCGGGGTCGATGAGCCGCGTCAGGGAATTTACCGCAAGACGCTTCTCGATGCCACGTTCAACTCCCTGGATTCGGACCGGTATCTGCTGACCGAAGACAACAAGACTCTGCGCGATGTTGCAGGTCAGGTTCCGTATGACGCCGTCCTCGTGATCGTCAACAGCAAGCGGTATGGCGGCGGTGGGATCTACAACGACTTCACGATGTTCACCAGCGACGGGCCGACCAGCGATTATGTCTTCGTGCACGAATTCGGCCACGGCTTTGCCGGACTGGGCGACGAATACATGGGGGACGTCTCGTACGAGGACTTTTATCCGAAAGGGGTAGAGCCCACAGAACCGAACCTGACAGCCCTTCTCGATCCGTCGGACCTGAAGTGGAAGGATCTTGTTTCCCCCGGCGTATCGATCCCGACGGATTGGGGCGAGGCGACGTACGATAGTCTCATCACGCGAAGAACAGCACTTGTCGGGGAGCGAGGAAAGCGCCAGGCTGAAATGCAGCAGGCGGGGAAAGCCGACAGTGCAATCAAGGCGATGAACGCGACGTACGCGGAACAAATCGGGGCGGTGAGCAGGAAGATCGCGAACTTCCTCGTGGACAATCCGATGAAGGGAAAAGTCGGCGCCTTCGAGGGGGGAGGATACCAAACCAAAGGCATTTATCGTCCAACCGTGAATTCGCTGATGAACCAATTCTCCCGGACCGATCGGACGATGTATCCTGTCAACGAGCAGGCAGTGAGGGCAATGATAGAGTACTATTCCGGTATGACGCTTCCGGACGGGAAGAGGTGAACCGCACACGAAGCGGAAAGTACGTTCCGGCACTTATTGACTTTGCCTGTGCACTTTCCTAGCGTTGTCCGGCGACTTCTTCAGAGAGGGAGCGATTTGTGCGCTTCGCAGAAAGCCCGGGCAGGACACCCGGGCTTCCTTTATCTCCCAAGGCATCTTCTGGCCTGCCGGGCGCCACAAGTCATCCCGCAAATTCTAAGATAATCTTAAGACTCTCCTTCGATTCCTCTTACCCTTGTACGACTATCATTGAGGAAACATCAAGGAGAGCCCTCATGTTCGATCTTACATCTCTTCATCCTGTCGTCGTGCACTTTCCCATTGCCCTTCTCATCGTCGGCTTCTTCAGTGATCTCGCGGGGATCATTCTGAAAAAGGAATTTCTTTCCAAAGCCGGACTGCTTATGTTGGTTGGGGGGGCGTTGGGAGCCGGAGTCGCGTACTTCTCGGGCCACGCCGCCGGAGAGGGCCTGGCAGAAGGTGGGGCGCTGAAACAGGCGCTTGATGCCCACGAGTCGGCCGCAGAGATGACGCTCTGGCTGGCGATCGCCGGAACCGCGATTCGTGCCGGGATGGTGCTCGGCAAGAAGTACGTCGGTGCACTCCGGTGGATCCCGACGGTCATCCTGTTCGCTTCCGTTCTTTCCGTTGCCCGGACGGGGCATCTCGGCGGTCAGCTCGTGTACAAACACGCGGCCGGCGTGCAATTGACGTTCGACACACTTCCTGACGAAAGCACGCCGCCGGACAATGAACACCATGACAAAGAATGAGAATCCTTGTTGTTGAAGACGAATCCTCAATCGCGAATTTTGTCGCTGACGGATTGCGCGAGGAGAACTTTGCGGTGGATGTCGCACGGAACGGGCTTGAGGGCCGGTCTCTCGCCCTCACGAATGACTACGACGTCCTTCTTCTCGACTGGCTTCTTCCCGGGCTGAGCGGCATTGAAGTCTGCAAGGCTGTTCGCAGGGAAAACTCCTCTGTGCCGGTGATCTTCCTGACCGCCCGGGATACCGTTGAAGACGTCGTCTTCGCGCTCGATGGCGGGGCGAATGATTATATCCGCAAGCCTTTCCGGTTCGACGAGCTCCTCGCGCGAATTCGGGTCCAATTGCGATCGAAGCCGGGAGAAGAACTCATGCTTCGCGCGGGCGACGTCGAGCTGCATCCGGCGACCCATATCGTGTTGAAAGCCGGCAAGGAAGTCTCTCTGACCCCGCGGGAGTTCGCCCTTCTCGAGTTCCTCTTTCGCAACAAGGGGAAGGTTTGTACGCGAACAAGAATTATTGAGCATGTGTGGGATATGCATTTCGATTCGGACACCTCCGTGATCGACGTGTACATCAACTACCTCCGCAAAAAACTCGGTCGTCCCGATGAGCTCCCGATAATTCAGACCGTCCGTGGCGTCGGATATCTTGTCCGGGAGGATTCGTGAATCTCGGGCTTCACACCCGGATCGCCCTTTTGTATGTTACGGCGACGGGTATCCTGGCAGGCATCCTGCTCATCGTTATTTACATGGTCGTTTCCCGGACAGTGTACAGCCACCTAGACAACGATCTCGACGCAGAGGTCCTTGAGGTCTTCCACGGCATTGTCGTTCTCTCGGACGGTTTTGTTTTCGCAAATCCGTCCGAGTGGCAGGAAGGAGAGCACGGCGCCGTCGAAGTGAACCCGGTCTTCATCCAGGTATTTGATTCTCTCGGGAACGTTCTCCGGAGCAGCCCAAATCTTCGGAAGGCAAGGCTTCCGTTCGATCCGCGTCTTCGCCTGAAGCACTATCAGATGTCGACATTTGGAGGCGCGCCCGTCCGGCTCGTTCAAATGCCGGTGACCAACCCGCAGGGAGGTGTCCTTGGATCGATCGTCATTGCGGTGCCTTCCCAGGAGGCGGAGGTCGTTCTTCAAAACCTTCGGATCACCCTCGTTATCGCATTCCCCGTGGTCCTGGCGATCCTCTTTGTCGTGAGCAATGTCCTGGCCGTCCGCAGCATCGCGCCCGTCAAGAAAATCATCAGCACGGCAGAACACATAACTGCGAGGTCGATGCGGGAGAGAATTCCCCTGCCGAAGGCACGCGGCGACCTGTACCGGCTTACGACAACCATCAATAGTCTTCTCGATCGGCTGGAGGAAGCCGTTCAGCGGGAGCGCCAGTTCACGGCGGACGCCTCGCATGAGCTTCGAACGCCGCTTGCAGCGCTCCGCGGAACCCTCGACGTGCTGATCCGTCGCCCGCGGTCGGTCGAGCATTACGAGGAGAAGATCCGGCACGGAATCAGAGAGGTCGACCGGATGGCAACCCTGGTCGAGCAGCTCCTCGCACTTGCACGATACGACAGTGGAGCGGTCAGTCCATCGTTTGAAGAAGTCAACCTCTGTGAATCGGTCGACGAGGCTGCTGCGCGCCTTTCCCCGTTGATGGAAGAACGGCATATTGTCCTCGCCTCGAACGGGGTCAGGAATTGCACGGTGCGGGCGGATGCACGAATGACGGAGAGCATCATCGAGAACATCCTTTCGAATGCCGTGAAGTATTCCCACGACAGGGGATCGATCACGATTTCGGTGATTCCGCAGGAAGGACGGGTGCGGTGTACGATTCAGGACAACGGGATGGGGATCGATCCCGACGCGCTCGCGCGCGTGTTCGACAGATTTTATCGAGTGGACGGCTCCCGGAGCTCCGCCACGAGTGGAACCGGACTGGGGTTGGCGATTGTCAAACGCCTGGCCGACATCCAGGGCCTGACCGTCAGTATTAACAGCGAGCCGCAGGTCGGCACGACGGTGAACGTCGATTTCCCGTCGCTCCGGGTTGAAGGGACAACCGTCGCGGAAGACAGGGGCATCTCTTAAGAGATTTCTAAGGTAACCTTAAATCCCTCCTAACCGGCCATTGCTATCTTGTGTTCGTCACAAGACACCAATCACAAGGAGCGATACAATGAAACAGTTCACGGTTGTTATGGTCTTCATCATCCTCGCGGGGTTTCTGACCAGCGGCTCTGCAGCGACGACCCCCTCTCAGAAAGTGACGATCGAGAACCTGAAGGCCGCCATCACGGGAGAGACGACGGCAAGTGCAAAATACGCCGCCTATGCCGTCAAGGCACGCGAAGAAGGGTTCGCCAAAGTCGCGCTCTTGTTCGAGGCCGCATCGAAAGCCGAAGCGATTCATGCCGGAAACCACAGGGCCGTGGTCGAACAGATGGGAGAGTCGATGGGAGACATCAAGCCGAAGTTCGATGTGAAGTCGACTGAGGAGAATCTCAAAGACGCAATCAAGGGCGAATCCTACGAGGTCGCGACGATGTATCCCGGCTTCATCAAGTCGGCAAGCGCGAGCAAATCCAACGCCGCCGTCTTATCGTTCAACTATGCCTACCAGACTGAGCAGAAGCACAAAGCGCTGTACGAAAAAGCGCTTGCGGCATTGAACGGCAAGACCGCAGACAGTCTCCCCTCGCAGTACCTCGTGTGCACGACTTGCGGCAACACGTACGACACCCAGGCGCCGGGCCGCTGCGCGATCTGCATGACCGGTCGCGATAAGTTCATCACGGTGCAATAGCGGCGCGCTGCAATCAGGGACCAATACGAATTCGCGGGGGTTTGAGGGATCAAACCCCTGCTTCATCGTCAGTTTCCTCCGGAGTTTGCCACCCCTTTATCCTTCCTTTATGCCTTGCCCGCTTCATTTTACGCTCCGTTCATTTACTCCCAATTGATCCAGGGTTAGATTGGAAGCACCATTTCATTTGAAGGCGTCTTCCCCATGAAGGAATATCTCCGTCCGGCATTGCTCCTGTTGGTGTTGTTCACGCTTCTTACGGGTATTGGCTACCCTCTTCTCATCACGGGCATTGCGCAGGTGCTGTTTCCGCATCAGGCAAATGGAAGCATCATCGAGCGAAAAGGGAAGGCGGTCGGCTCCGAACTGATCGGCCAGCAATTTTCGTCGCCGGGATATTTCTGGAGCCGTCTATCGGCAACGTCTCCCGAACCGTATAACGCCGCCGCGTCGTCGGGGTCGAACTACGGCCCGATGAATCCGGCACTCCTCGACGCGGTCAAGGGAAGGCTGGCACAGCTTCATAGTGCGGATTCTCTCAATCGTCAGCCGGTCCCCGTCGACCTCGTTACTTCTTCGGGAAGCGGGCTGGACCCGCATATCAGCATTGCGGCCGCGTTGTATCAAATCCCACGCGTCGCACGGGTGCGGGGCTGGTCGGAGGAGGACCTGAGAAAACTCGTCGACGAGTATACCGAGAAACGGGACCTGGGAATGCTCGGTGAACCGGGCGTCAACGTTCTCCGCCTCAATCTGGCGATTGACGACCGAAGCGAATCCGGGAAAGGGCGCAACTGATGGATCTCCTTTATGTGGCAATTACCCTGGCGTTCTTCGTAGCTACCTACGGCTTGCTTCTGCTCTGTGATCGGTTGTGGGACAAAAAATAGAAGGTCTCTTCATGAGCGTCATGTACATCTTATCGGGCATCGTCTCCCTTGCATTGCTCGTCTATCTCTTTATTGCGCTTCTGAAACCGGAGAAGTTTGAATGACCGCCGACGGATATCTCCAGGTAGGACTCTATCTTCTCGTTCTTATTGGTCTGTCGTATCCGCTCGGGCTTTTCATGGCCAGGGTGTACAGAAACGAGAAAACGTTTCTGCATCCTGTCCTTGCGCCCGTCGAGAAACTGATCTACAAGATTGCGGGTGTCCGGGCAGAGGAAGAAATGGACTGGAAGAAGAATGCGATCGCGTTGCTGATCTTCAATGCGGCCGGGCTCTTTCTGGTCTACGCGGTTCAGCGTCTGCAGCATCTCCTTCCGCTCAATCCCCAGCACTTCGGCCCGGTGAGCGTCGATTCTGCGTTCAACACTGCGGTGAGTTTCGCCAGCAATACGAATTGGCAGGGCTACGGCGGCGAGACAACGATGAGCTACCTGACGCAGATGATCGCTCTCACCGTCCAGAACTTTCTTTCTGCCGCCTCGGGGATGGCTGTCCTTGCCCTGTTTATTCGGGGAATCGCCAGACATTCCACGAAGGTGCTCGGAAACTTCTGGGTGGATCTTACGCGGAGCGTCTTGTACATCCTTCTCCCTCTTTCGATCATCCTTTCTGTCGTTCTTGTCTCGCAGGGCGTCATTCAAAATTTCTCTGCCTACAAGACGGTAACGCTGGTCGAACCTGTCGTGAACACAACCGGCGTCAACGTCACTGAACAAGTTCTCCCGATGGGGCCCGCGGCATCGCAGATCGCCATCAAACAGCTCGGGACGAACGGAGGGGGCTTCTTCAATGTCAATTCCGCTCACCCATACGAAAACCCGACCCCACTCTCAAATTTTCTGGAGATGATTTCGATTCTCCTCATCGCGGCCGCCCTCTGCTTTACGTACGGTGCGATGGTGGAGGACCAGCGCCAGGGGTGGGCGATTTTTGCCACGATGCTCGTGATGTTTGTCGTCCTTGTCGGCGCCACGCTGTATTCCGAACAGCCCGGGAATCCATCGTTCACCAGGCTCGGGATCGACCAGACGGCATCAGCCCTCCAACCCGGGGGAAATATGGAGGGGAAAGAGGTCCGGTTCGGCATCGTCAACTCTGCCGTTTGGGCGATGGCAACAACAGGAGCGTCCAACGGATCCGTGAACTGCATGCATGACTCGTTCATGCCGCTCGGAGGGGCCGCCACACTCTTCATGATTCAGCTGGGAGAAGTGGTGTTCGGCGGAGTGGGCTCCGGATTGTACGGGATGCTGGTCTTCGTGATTGTGGCCGTGTTTGTCGCCGGACTGTTAGTGGGCAGGACGCCTGAATATCTGGGGCACAAGATCGAGGCGTATGAGATAAAGATGGCGTCCCTGCTTATTCTCATTATGCCGATCACCGTCCTGTCCCTGACGGCCCTGGCGGTGGTGACTGAGGCGGGGAAGGCGGGGGCTTTCAACCCCGGGCCGCACGGGTTCAGCGAGATTCTTTACGCCTTTACCTCAATGGGGAACAACAACGGGAGCGCGTTCGCCGGCTTGAGCGCGAATACGCCCTTCTACAATTTTTGGGGCGGAATTGCGATGCTGATCAGCAGGTATTGGCTTGCGGTTCCCACGCTCGCGCTCGGCGGATCCCTCGCAGCGAAGAAACTCATCCCGGCGAGCGAAGGGACGCTCCCGACGCACACCCCGCTCTTCATCGCCTGGGTGATCGCCGTGATCGTTCTCGTGGGTGCGCTGAATTTTCTTCCGGCGATCGCCTTGGGTCCGGTCGTCGAATACTTCATGATGTAAAGACGAGGGAATGCCAGAACAGACAATGACAACGCTCGATCCAACCAAATCGCGGTCCATCGCTGATTCGACAGAGATCTTCCGTCGTGCCTTGCAGGATGCCTTTGTGAAATTGAGTCCTGCGACCATGGTGCGGAACCCGGTCATGTTCGTCGTCGAGGTCGGGTCGGTGCTGACCACCATCCTCTGGATCCAGGCCCTTTCGGGAAACGGAGAGGCGCCGACATGGTTCATCGGAGCCGTTGCCCTCTGGTTGTGGTTCACGGTTCTCTTCGCGAACTTTGCCGAAGCGGTCGCTGAAGGAAGGGGAAAAGCACAGGCGCAGGCGCTGAAAAAAGCCCGGCGCGATACCCCGGCGAAGATCCTGGAGACGCCGCATCATGACGGAGAATCGAGGGTCGTCCCGTCGACGGCGTTGCGCAAAGACGATGTCGTGCTCGTCGAGACCGGAGACACCATCCCTGCGGACGGAGAGGTGGTCGAAGGAATTGCCTCGGTGGACGAAAGCGCGATTACCGGCGAGAGCGCCCCCGTGATTCGGGAATCGGGAGGCGACCGGAGTGCCGTGACCGGTGGGACACGCGTTCTTTCCGACTGGCTCGTGGTTCGGATTACGATGGAATCCGGCGGTGGATTTCTTGACCGCATGATCAAATTGATCGAAGGGGCGAAGCGGCAGAAAACCCCGAATGAAATCGCCCTGAACATTTTGCTCGCGGCGTTTACGATCATTTTTCTCGTCGTCTGTATCACCCTGCTGCCCTTCTCGCTCTACAGCGTGCAATCCGCAGGCCAGGGCATTCCAATCACGGTCACCGTGCTCGTTGCGTTACTTGTCTGCCTCATTCCAACGACGATCGGCGGACTTCTGTCGGCGATCGGGATTGCAGGGATGGATCGCATGATCCGGCACAATATCATTGCCACCTCGGGCAGGGCCGTCGAGGCGGCGGGCGATGTCGACGTCCTCCTGCTTGACAAGACGGGGACCATCACGCTTGGAAACCGGATGGCCGCGGAGTTTGTCCCCGTGAGCGGGATCCCGATGGCGCGGCTCGCGGACGCCGCGCAGCTTTCCTCGCTCGCCGACGAGACACCGGAAGGCCGCTCAATCGTCGTCCTTGCAAAGGAAAAATACGGACTGCGCGGACGGGACATCGCCGACCAGCATATGCAGTTCATTCCATTCACCGCCCAGACACGCATGAGCGGCGCGGATATTCCGGCACGGGACGGACATGCCGGACGCGCCATCCGGAAGGGTGCATCATCGGCGATCCAACAATTCGTCGAAGAGCAAAAAGGAGCGTACCTCCCGGGCGTGCAGGCGATCGTGGACGATATCAGCAAACACGGCGGGACGCCGCTGGTTGTCGCCGAGAACCGGGACGTCCTCGGAGTGATTCACCTGAAGGATGTCGTGAAGGGCGGAATCAAGGAACGCTTTGCCCGCCTGCGCGCCATGGGAATCAGGACGGTGATGATCACCGGCGACAACGCCCTGACGGCGACGGCGATCGCCGCCGAGGCGGGCGTCGATGATTTCCTGGCGGAAGCCAAGCCTGAAGACAAGCTGAGATTGATCAGGGAATACCAGCACGGCGGGCGCCTCGTCGCGATGAGCGGCGACGGGACAAACGACGCGCCGGCGCTTGCACAGGCGGACGTTGCCGTGGCGATGAATACGGGGACGCAGGCCGCTCGGGAGGCCGCCAACATGGTAGATCTCGACAGCAATCCAACAAAACTGCTCGAGGTTGTCGAGATCGGCAAGCAATTGCTGATGACCCGGGGAGCATTGACGACCTTCAGCATCGCGAACGACGTCGCGAAATATTTCGCCATTATCCCTGCGGCGTTCGCGACGACATACCCGGTCCTGGGCGCACTCAACATTATGCGACTCGCCACCCCGGAGAGCGCCATTCTCTCTGCCGTGATTTTCAACGCGTTGATCATCGTTGCCCTGATCCCGCTCGCCCTGCGTGGCGTCAAATACAAGGCGATGGGAGCAGCGAGTCTTCTGCGTCGTCATCTTCTCATTTACGGCGTCGGAGGACTCGTCGCGCCGTTTCTCGGAATCAAGCTTGTGGACCTCCTCCTGGTGGCCTTGCACTGGGTGTAACAGGGGATCTTCTGCGCCCGGAATCTCCAATTGGCAGTTCCGAATTTCCACCAGGGAATTCCCCACTGCCAATTCCGAATCCTCTGCCAGAGCCCTCATACTCCTCTCCGCTTCGCCCGTGCGTGTCGCGGTTTCCTGCACTGAATCCTTGCGTTGGCATGTTTGAATAATCATTTTTGTCTTCATACCTTCTTGCGGGGAGGTGATCTCCATTCGCGGGATCCTTTGAGGAAAGAGCCTTTCGTTCTTGAGGCGCACTCACTCTGCGCGATGGTGTCGGAGGTCGAATGTCCAAACGCGTCGCAAAATCCATTCTCCTGCTGTTCCTTTCGATTTATTTCCCCATCCGTTCATTCTCCCAGGACATACAGAGATCTGCCGGACCGGACAGCATCGAAACAACAGGGGGAATTTCCCTCATGCCGGGACGGCCTGACTATCTCCAGGCGGTCAAGTTCTTTCAGGACCCGACCGTGTTCCGGTCTGCTCTGTTTGTTGATGCTGCCCGGGATTCTGTGGTTTTCGTCGTGAAAGACCTGCCTTCTGCCAATCCGCAATGCTGGTTGCTGGGAATCCAGTCGGGAACGATCGTCGCGACAAAAGAACTGGTGTTTGATTCCTCTCGTGCCGGTCTCCTCGTAAGCGTTGGTGAATTGCTCTGGTCAGACAAGCCTTCTGCGAGCTTCGAAATTAGGTATGCGCCCTCCGAACATCGCGTTTGGTGCAACTGGGGCGGCGACCATAGCACCGGTTCCTCCGCTCGTTCCGGTTTCCTGACGTTCGGCCTGCGGTGGGAGTCGGTGGTGATCGTCGGGACAAATCTGAACTACGGACGCGCTTCTTCGTCGATTTCACCTTCCAGCGTTGCTGTTGTGCCGACCATTGCTATCCTCCCAACGCTCGCGCTGGAATTCCGGATCGGCGCCACGCTTCCGACGTCTGACGAGGGATTTGGGGGATTAGATATCGCGGCCTTTCTGCGTGGGGCACCGTTGCAGGATCAATTCTACTTTCTTGCCGGACTAACGTGGTACCATCTTTCTGGCTATGAACAGGGCATGTCCTATCATGTCAGCCTCTTCGAGGGCCAGTACCTGTTCTACTGCATCGGCGCAGGAGTGCAGATCTCGCCTCACGTGATCGCAGATCTCGCGTACCTTCTTCCGCAAGAAAAAACATTCGGACAGGTAGATCTGTACCAGGGCTCAACGTGGATCACCCCTGCGTACACCAAAACGATTAATGGCATGTTGAAGGCGGGAATTTGTTTCTACCTCTGATGCGGTTGGAAGCGATATCAGATAGCCGATCTCTGATATCAGAATTCATCTCCCCTTGCACCCCATCCACCCATTGCGTACCATAGGCCTCATCTTCTATGGCTGATACCTTTTCCCATGCCACGCAGGGAGGCCTCCTCCTTCTTGCTCCATTTATCAAACGTATCAAACGACGGACGTGGATCTGGATCCTCGGGTTCATCGGTGCGTTCTTCGGCGCGCTGCCCGATCTCTTTGGCGCGTATGGCAACTACATACGGCACGATCACTGGGCCCTCTACGTGAGCGCTCATCGCGGCCCGCTGAAGGAGATCTTCCAATACGTTCCGATGTACTGGCTCCATTTGACCGTCGACAGCTTCATGCACGGCGAAAATCACCGCTGGTGGAAGATGGACGAACGACTCTGGCTTGAAATTGCATTATGGATTCTCAACATCATGATGATCTTCTGGTATTGGCGGATCTGGAGAAACAATCACCACACGAAGGAGACTCAATGAGAAGACTCATCGTTCTCTTTGCCTCGATTCTCACGTTAGCACCATGTCTGATTGCGGCGACAGGTCAGGGGTATTATCGGTTCCCGGCCATTCACGGAGACACGATCGTGTTCACCGCGGAAGGGGATCTGTGGACCGTGAATGTCGCAGGAGGCGTGGCCCGACGTCTGACGTCGCACCCGGGAGTGGAGGCCAGAGCGTCCTTTTCCCCCGACGGAAAGACAATCGCTTTTTCCGCCCAATATGAAGGTCCGACGGAGGTGTACACGATGCCGTCCAGCGGCGGCCTCCCGGTGCGGCGGACGTTCGACGGTGAAGCGGCGCTGGTCGTCGGATGGACTCCTTCAGGCAAGATCCTGTACACGACCCGTCATTATTCGATGCTGCCCAACACGCAACTCCTGATGATCGATACGGCGACGAACCAGCCCATACCGATCGCGTTGAATCAGGGGAGCGACGGGTGCTATGATCCGACGGGGAAGACTCTCTACTTCACACGCCTGCCGTTTCAGGGAAGTCTACACAAAGCGTTACAAGGGGGGCACGGCACAAAACATCTGGAAATGGAGCCCTGCTGATTCGGAGGCGATTCCATTGACGGGCGATTACACCGGGACGAGCAAGAATCCGATGGTCTGGGATTCTCGCGTGTATTTCATTTCCGACCGGGACGGCATCATGAATCTCTGGTCGATGAACGAGGACGGGAAAGATCTCCGCCAGTTGACCACGCGGAAGGAGTGGGATGTCAAGTGGGCGTCACTCGACAAGGGAAGGATTGTGTACCAGGCGGGCGCGGACCTGCATCTTGTGGATGTCGGCACAGGGAACGACCGCATTGTGCCAATTGAACTCTCCTCCGATTTCGACCAGACACGGGAGCACTGGGTCAAAAACCCGATGGAGTACCTTACCTCCTTCGCGATCTCTCCGTCGGGCGATCGCGTGGCAATAACAGCACGCGGCGTTGTGTTCGTCGCCCCCGTGCAGCCGGGAAGGTTCGTCCGGGCGACGCACGACGAAGGGGTGCGCTATCGTGATGCGAAGTTCTTCCCCGACGGGAAATCTCTTCTGACATTGTCGACCGCATCTGGTGAACTCGAATTCTGGCGGGTGCCGGCGAACGGCCTCGAAGGTCCTTCGCGACTGACCCATGACGGGGCCGTGTTCCGTTATGAGAATGCCATCTCTCCCGACGGGAAACTGGTCGCCTTTACGGACAAGGACCAGCGCCTCTGGATCTTCAACATTGAAAAGAACACCGACACAAAGATTGCGGAATCGCCGATCGACAGGCAAAGCGATTTGCGATGGTCGCCTGACAGCAAGTGGCTTGCCTTCGTCGAATCCGCGGAGAATCTCTTCTCGGAAATCAAACTCTACCACACCACCGACGGCAAGACGACGACGCTGACTGATGACCGCGTCGACAGCTACAACCCAGCCTGGAGCCCGGACGGCAAGTGGCTCTATTTCCTCTCAGACCGGACCTTCGAGTCCGCAGTCGGTGGACCCTGGGGACCGCGACAGCCGGAACCGTTTTACGATAGACCCACGAAGATTTATGCGATGAGTCTACTGAAGGACGGAAGGTTTCCGTTTGCGCCTCCGGATGAACTCGAGAAACCCGAAACAACGCCCAAAGAGAAATCGAAGAGCGCAGGCGCTGACACGACGAAGATCAAGCACCCTGAAGTCACCATCGATCTGGAAGGACTCCAGGAACGTGTCATGGAGGTTCCTGTCCCTGCCGGAGAGATGAGCGGCCTGACCGTCAGCGCGAAAGGGCTCTACTATTCCGATGTGGATCCTGCCGACCGGAAAAAGCGGAACCTCGAAGTCGTGGAGATCAAGAACAAAGATATCAAACCCGTCGCCATGGTCGATGACATCAAGGGATTCGAACTCTCGGCTGACGGGAAGAAGATCGTGGTGTCCAAAGGGAACGACCTGTATGTGGTTGATGCGGGGACAGCCGTGATCGCCGATCTCGCGAAAAGCAAAGTGAATCTTACGGCCTGGACACTCTCCGTCGATCCCCGGGAAGAGTGGCGACAGATGTTCCTCGAAGCATGGCGGCTCGAACGCGATTTCTTCTATGATCCGAAGTTGAACGGCGTGGACTGGAAGGCCATTCTGCAGCGCCACCTGCCGCTGCTCGACCGCGTAACCGATCGGGACGAATTGAATGACCTGATTGCGAGCATGGTGGGAGAGCTTTCGGCGCTCCACACGTTCGTGGTCGGAGGAGACATCCGGAAAGGGAACGACCAGATCACCCCCGCAACGCTTGGCGCCCGACTGATAAGGGATGATAAGGAGGGGGGATTCAGGATCGAACACATCTACCGGGCTGAACCGGATTATCCGGGCGGGTTGTCGCCGCTGGACCGGCCGGAAGTCAATGTGAAGGACGGCGACGTGATTGTCGCGGTGAACGGCGTTTCAGCCCTTTCCGTGCCGTCGCTCGGCGAGCTTCTCAGAAACCAGGCCGGACAACAGGTGATTCTGAAGGTCAAATCATCGTCGGATGGCGAGCCGAGGGAGGTTGTCGTCAAACCAATCACACCCGTCGAGGAATTCAATCTGCGGTACTCTGATTGGGAGTACTCGCGGCGGCAGATGGTGGAGAAAGAGGGCTCGGGGCAGATTGGGTACGTCCACCTGCGGGCCATGGGCGGAGGAAATTTCACCGAGTTTGTCAAGAACTACTACCCGGTGTTCAATCGGAAAGGTCTGATCATCGACGTGCGAAATAACACCGGGGGCAATATCGATAGCTGGGTCCTCGAAAAACTCCTCCGGAAAGCATGGTTCTATTGGAAACCGCGCGTCGGCAAACCATACTGGAACATGCAATATGCGTTTCGCGGTCACGTTGTCGTACTCTGCAATCAGTTCACGGCGTCCGACGGAGAAGCGTTTACTGAAGGATTCCGCCGTCTGGGGCTGGGGAAAGTGATCGGGATGCGGACGTGGGGGGGCGAGATCTGGTTGTCGTTCGACACGTGGCTTGTCGATCAGGGAATTGCCTCGGCAGCGGAAACGGGAGTTTACAGTCCGGAGGGCCAGTGGTTGATCGAAGGGCACGGGGTTGACCCGGACATCATGGTCGACGATCTTCCCCACGCGACATTTGAAGGCTCGGATGCGCAGCTCGACACAGCGGTGAAATACCTAAAGGAACAGATCACGCTCCATCCGGTGGAATTGCCGCCTACTCCGCCGTATCCTGATAAATCCTTCCCGAAGAAATGACGTTCATGATCGGGACCGGTGGGGGACGACAACGCTCGTCCTTCACCGGGCCCGCTCAATCCACCCACGGTGTCTCGTCGTCCTTCCTTCCCCAGAGTTCCTTGTTTTCGCCCTGAGTCCGTTTCTGTCCTCCGGCCGACTGATCCCTGAGGAATCCGAATTTCGAGATGTAGAACATCAGCTTGGACAGATCGATCGGTTTGGTCAGGTAGGCATCACACCGGGGAAGCGCCTCGACGAAATTCTCCTTGTCGCCCAGCGCCGTGGTCATGACGATCTTCGACTGGATGCCTTCGTCGATCCCGTTGCGCGCTTCGAGTTCGCGAATCCCCTTGAGCACCATTTGTCCGTCGAACTTCGGCATCATGATGTCCAGACATATGAGATCGAACCGTCGCCCCTCGAGGAATGCTTCTTCCACGGCTTTCAACCCGGCTTCACCATCGGCCGCGCTCGAGACTTCCCCGACCTTCGCCAGAAAATTTTCCAGAACCATTCTGCTCGTGGGGTCGTCTTCCACCACCAGTATCCGCATTGCTTGTCCTTTCCGGTGTTTGCACTGGAATCGAATTCACGAAAGAGAAGTCTTCCAATATATCAAATATTCTCTTTCCCCTCTTGATGGAGATCACCGGTGGAAAGTCCGACGTTGTTTCAGACTTTCGAGTTCTGGACTCCTTTCTTGTCCAGACGACGGATCGTGAGAAACAGCCCCACGGCGAGAATCGTAATGATGAGCGTCGCCACGCCCAGGCCGGTCCGGCGAAACGCAAATTCATCGAGGGCCGCTTTCGCCTCATGTTCAACGTCCTGAGAAACGACGAGGCTTTTATGGGCGACATCGCTGAACCTCTCTTCGTTGAATGCGTGGATCATGGTCCGCGACTGGAGCCGGAACTGTCTGGCATCGCGCAGCCTGAACTTCGCCTCGGAAACTTCCATCCCTTTTTGTTCGGCTTCACCGATCAGCAGGCCGGCACGCGTTTCTGTGGAGGAGAGACTGTCCATGAGGAGGCGCATCGCGCGGGCGGTGGCGAACCCCTTGGAACTGTCGTCCGGCATGTGGCATTGGGAACAGATCGCTGCGGAATCCACTCCCAGCATTGCATCCGTCGGGGGCATGATGCCGTGGTTCCCGTGGCACGTCTCGCATTCCGGAACGCCAAGGTCATCGAAGGCTTTCTTGTGCGGGCTCTTCGAGAACAGTTCCGCATTGAGCGCGTGACAGGTGCCACACACGGCGGAAATCGATTCCACGCCGGGCGGGGTGGCGCCATGGTTCCCGTGACAGCCGTTGCACGCCGGGGCGCTGACATCGTTCTTTTGCAGAAGCGCGATGCCGTGGACGCTGGCGGCGTATTGCGTGTACTGATCGGTCGGGATGCCGTATTCTTTCATATACTCCGCGTTCCCGTGGCAGGTATTGCAGGTGCCGGGGATGTTCGTCGGATAGACTTTCGACCGGACGTCTTTGCTCGAGAAGATGTCGTGGGTCCCGTGACAGCTCACGCAGACCGCGACCTTCTTGTCCCCCTTCGCGTACCGCATGCCATGCACGCTGGTCTTGTACTTGTCGAACTGATCGATGGGAAGTGACGGATTGTACTCTCGGATCAGCGCCGCGTTGCTGTGGCACGACGCGCACAGCGCAACGACGTTGGCATGGTTGACCGGCGATCGGGGGTCGCTGACGTGCAGGATGCCGTGGGCATGGTGACAGGTTGAACACTGCGCGATACTCCCCTTGCCGGAGACGGAGGACGTCCCGTGCACGCTTTCCTTCAGTTTCGCGAACTGGTCGACCGGAAGGGAAGAGCCGAACGAACGCATCTTTGCTTCGTCCGCATGGCAGGTGGCGCAGCGGGCCGAGATGTCGTCGCCTTTCGGGACTCCAAGAAAACCGGCGCTCGTACTCATCGCACTGTCCATATCGTCGGTCCGGGAGTCACCGCCGTGACATCCGGCGCAGGTGATTCCCTTCAAACGGTGGACATCGTCAAGGAACGCCTTCGAAGGCGCATCCCCGAGAGTCGAATGGCATGCAAAGCATTTGTCTTGCGCAGCACGAGCGCTTGACGATGGACTCGAAAGGAGCAGCAAAGCCCCCCCCAGAGCAAATCCGAAGGAGCGTGTCACAAGAGCCATCCGAGGATTGTGAAAACAATGATATAGAGAAGCGCGAAGATGCCTGCGTAAGTGACCTTCCGGGAAGCGGCCCCCCGGTTTGTCGCACGGTCGAGGAATGGGATCAGGGTCCAGAGCAGGAAGGCCAGCCCGAAAAGGACGACGCCCAGAACTTCACCGTCGATGAATGCGATCTTCGAAGGGATATACTTCAGCGTCTGAAACATGAACAGGAAGTACCATTCCGGATGGATGCCGGCAGGCGCAGAGGCGAACAGGTCGGCCTTCTTGCCAAGCTCCCAGGGGAAAAATACGGCGAGGACCGCGAGAATATTGAGAACGACCAACCAGAGGAGAAGGTCCCGCAGCATAAAATTAGGGAAGAAGGGCATCCGCTTCGCGTCGTCGTCCTTCACCTGCTCGAGGTGGGGAGGAATGCTCATCCCCTGCCGCTGTACCAGAAGGAGGTGGATGCCGAGCAGCACGGTGAAGAGTCCGGGGAAGACCGCGACATGGAACCCGAAGAAGCGGGAGAGTGTCGCGCCGGTGACGTCGGTCCCGCCGCGCAGAAAGATCATGATCGGCTTGCCGACGACCGGGATGACGCCCGGAATTTCCGTTCCGACTTTTGTCGCGAAATACGCCAGCTCGTTCCAGGGAAGGAGATATCCGCTGAAGCCGAATCCGAGCCCGAGGAAGAGCATCAGCATCCCGGTCAGCCACGTGAGCTCCCGCGGCGAGCGGTACGCACGCTCGAACATCACGCTGAACATGTGGATCACCGCGGCAAGGATGAAGAGGTTTGCCGCCCAGCTATGGATGGACCGGATCAGCCAGCCGAACTGCACCTTCGACATAATGAACTGAATGCTCTCAAAGGCGAGTTGATCGCTCGCCTTGTAATAGAGAAGGAGAAGAATCCCGGTCGTGACCTGAATAATGAACAGAAACAGGGTCACGCCTCCGAAGTAATACCAGACGAGGCCACGGTGCACCGGGACATACTTCTTCCCCATGAACTCCACCAGCTCCTTCAGATCGACGCGTTCGTCGATCCAGGCGTACAGCTTTTTCCCGAGTGTGCTCATGACATTTTTGAGACGTAGACGTCGTCCCCCTGGATGACTACCCGATACGGTTCCAGCGGCCGCGGCGGCGGGCCGGAAATGTTTCGGCCGGTGAGATCGTACTTCCCGTTATGGCACGCGCACCAGATCACGGAAAGGTCCTTCCGGTATTGCACCGTGCACTCGAGGTGCGTGCACACAGCGGAGAAGGCGCGCACCTCGCCGGTCGTCGTCCGGAGAACGATGACCGGCCGGTTGCCAAACCGGATGATCGTCCCGGAGTCTTTCGCGAGGCCGGACAACGGTCCCACCTTCACACTGCTGACGACCACCTCCGCCTGTTGCGGCGGGCGAAGATAGGAAACGATCGGATAGATGATCGACGCCAGCCACGCGAGAATACTCCCCGTCAGGAGGTATTTCAGGAAATCCCGCTTCCCTTGTTGGGCCGGAGTGAGTGAATTTGAATCTGCCATAAGTCCCCTTAAATGTTCGAAGACGCTCTTCAGGACAATCGCATTCGTTCCATCAGGTCGGAGGATGGGGTTTCATCGCTTCAATGTTTCTCCGGGAGCGCAGACGGGTAAACGCCATGGAGACGGCCAGGAGCGCGATGGCCAGCGCGAGAAACGACATGATCCGGTACGCGGGCTCTAATTGAATGATCCCGACAATAACGACGTACAACACGGTCAACATCAGCGTGAGGTGTCCCATCCAGCGATACTTCTGCGCCTTGATGACGACGTTCAACGCGTAATACAGGCCGGCGATGCCGATCCAGCTCAGGCTGACATACTGCCGGGGAAGCATGTGGTACAGGGCATACGGAAAGATGAGAAAGGCAATGCCGAGATAGGCGTTGCGCATTGCTCCGGTCTTTAACGCCAGGCGATGTTGTTGCCAGTTCAGGATCCGCGCGCTGACGAGGGCGACGATCCCGAAACCGAGCGAGAGACCGCTCTCTTCCTGAACGACGAAAAGGTACGCAACAATGATAGAGAGATAGATAATGAAATTTGCCACAATAATAAACCGCGATCGGAACCAAATCGCCGTCGCGACAACGACAATGCTCTGGAGTGCCAGCCAGACAAAGACGCTCGGACTGGAAAACCCTTTGACGATGGCAATCGAGAGGGCGAGATAGCCGGCCATGGCATAGAAAAACGTCGTGAGCGAGCTCTTCTCCCTGAGCCAGAACGCGATGGCAAGACCGAGCAGAAGCGCCGATGCCACCAGATGGATGGCGACAAACAGCGGGGGGACGGCTGCAAGCGTCAATCCCGTGAACACCCCGTAGCCGAAGAAGATCGTGGCAAACGACTCCACACCCTGCATCCAGTCTTCCGGGCGATGGTCGCGTCGGAGAAGAACGCCGATGGCGAACGCCGCAATGCACGGAAGGAGGATGAAGGTGCTCCAGAGCGGTGAGGCGACGAGCTGGAGGGGATGGCCGAGAACCGGCTTGTTCATGGCTTCAAGAAGGACTGTAAGAAACGTCAGCGCCAGTCCATAAAGGTAAAACCCGGCAGTGGCAAACCGTAGGCGGACGATGCTGATGAACACCGCAAGCAAGGGGAGCGCGACCACCGGTATCCAGACCGTTTCGGTTACCAGAACTGTCGAAGCCAGACAGGTGATTGCCAGCGCGAGGAGATAGGGAGACCGATGATTGAGGCCGAAAAGGATGTTCGCAATCGAAGTCGCAAGGAGCAACGTGATCCCGGCGGCGGATAAGGCACTCAGGGCTGCCGAGGCGGAAAAAAAGCAGAGCCGCAAAGCGGAAAAATACATGAGTGCCATCCCGGCACCGAAGAGGTAGCGTGCAAGAAGCGGGTAGGACTCGCGCCATGCGCGCGAAAGGAAATAGAGCACGACGACCAGAATTCCACCGACAAGCGACGGGATATACGGCGGGATCTCCTTGAACGGGAATGTGAGGAGAAGCGCCATGCCGATTGCAAGGACAACGATGCCTGTCTTGGCGAACCAGTTCTGGCCGACCTGGTACTCGAGTTCATCCTGGGTTTCCGTTGCTTCGGGGTTCCCGGGTTGTTCGACCGGCCGGGGCTCCTCATCGGGAGAGGGAGTCGAAAGCAAGAGTCGATCCTCGATGCGGCTGATGCGCCGCTCAAGCTGTGCAATCAACGCACGCAAGCTCGCGATGTCGGGGTGTTGCGTTGTTTGGTCCATGGCAATCCTTGTCTGAGAGGATGATCGCCCTGTGGAACCTTAACCGGCGAAAATGGAGAGATGAGAATCCAGTCTCTGTCGGAAGAAGTGTGGATTATTGAATCGACGAGGATTTCGACACCTCATATTAGGATGCATTGTTTGAAAAGTCAACACAATCGATATGCTGGGAGCGAATTCACCGCGAGAATTGCTGTCGCAAAATCTGTTAATTGCATGAATAGCATCGGGCAGTCTATTCTGATAATCGCAAGGGAGTCAAGGATCGAAAGAACCTGGCAGCCCATGCAACCACGATTTCCGAAGTGAAAAAACAAGGCTGCTTAGGCAACCGCTTTTTCGACTTTCGAAACAACAGTTCCGATCCCGAAAACATTGAACGAAAAACAAGGCAGCCTAGGCAACCATGTTTTGGGTCTATGCCGCTCGCCGCAACGTTGCAATCAAACCTCTGCCTTCGTACCTTGACAGGGGAAAGGGAGCGATTATCAACTTTATGCCCGCCGTCGGAGATCAACAATGACAGTCGGGAAGCGTATCTTAGGTTGAATCACATGGGAAAGTACGCGTAGAGACACTGCCTACTTCCTACTCACTCAGTCGATCCCTGTTACGGGGCGTAGCTCAGCCCGGTTAGTTCCATTCCGCACGGAGTTAGCGAATTAGGACTGAACTCATCGCTAACTCCGATGCGGAATGAGAATCCCGACGTTTTATGTCGGGAAGCGTATCTTAGGTTGAATCACATGGGAAAGTACGCGAAGAGACACTGCCTACTTCCTACTCACTCAGTCGATCCCTGTTACGGGGCGTAGCTCAGCCCGGCTAGTTCCATTCCGCACGGAGTTAGCGAATTAGGACTGAACTCATCGCTAACTCCGATGCGGAATGAGAATCCCGACGTTTTATGTCGGGAAGCGTATCTTAGGTTGAATCACATGGGAAAGTACGCGTAGAGACACTGCCTACTTCCTACTCACTCAGTCGATCCCTGTTACGGGGCGTAGCTCAGCCCGGTTAGTTCCATTCCGCACGGAGTTAGCGAATTAGGACTGAACTCATCGCTAACTCCGATGCGGAATGAGAATCCCGACGTTTTATGTCGGGAAGCGTATCTTAGGTTGAATCACATGGGAAAGTACGCGTAGAGACACTGCCTACTTCCTACTCACTCAGTCGATCCCTGTTACGGGGCGTAGCTCAGCCCGGCTAGAGCGCTTGGTTTGGGACCAAGAAGTCGCAGGTTCGAATCCTGTCGCCCCGACGTCAAAATTTTAGATTTTAGAATTTAGATTTTAGATTTTAGTTGCAGTAAGCGGCCGCCGGGGTGAGGTGGAAGCGGAAAGGTACGGAATTAATGAACCCGGCGATGCTGTCTGCCGGGTGCGTGTTAAGTTCTGATTCGTAGGTCGACCAGGGTGGTCGACCTACTTTTTTTTGCCATTCACTGGCCTGACCGCTATATTCGGAAATTCGATTTGCCCATCCTCCAGTTTCGCGAGGGTCCATGAAAAGAATCAAACGCATCGCTCTTGTTGCCCATGACAACCGCAAACACGACCTGCTCGAATGGGTCAAATGGAACAGGGACATCCTCACCAAACATGATCTGATCTGCACCGGGACGACCGGGAAGCTCGTCGAAGAAGGGCTGAGCAGGAATCCGAAAACGGGAGAGAAGCTGCCGCTCAGGATCACACTTCTGAAATCGGGTCCTCTCGGAGGAGATCAACAGCTCGGTGCGATGATCGCGGAAGGCAAGATCGACGTCTTCATTTTTCTCTGGGACCCGATGGAACCGCAGCCGCATGACGTTGATGTGAAGGCCCTTCTCCGCATCGCAGTTTTGTATAATGTTCCGACGGCGTGTACACGTTCCACCGCGGACTTCTTGATCTCTTCACCCCTGCTCGAGCAAGAGTATCAGCCGGAGCAGGTGGATTATACGAGCTATATTCAGCGGCCTCTGCCACGCTGACGATCACAAAAAAGACAGGCAAGCGCTGAATCTCGCTTGCCTGCCGGTGTCATGAGGCTGTGAAGACCGTCACATTCTGCTCACTTGAACGTGCTGAACTCGTACATGGTTTTCGTGTGATACGTCTTCCCGGGTCGGAGGATGGTGTTGGGAAACGAGGGGTGGTTCGGCGAATCGGGGTAGTGCTGGGTCTCGAGCGCCAGGCCACCGTGCTTCACATACGGCTTGCCCCCCTTACCGATGATTGAACCATCCAGGAAGTTGCCGCTGTAGAATTGCACTGCCGGTTCCTCTGTGAACACGTCAACCCGGCGGCCAGACGATGGATCCTCAAGCCGTACGGCATGCGCCATGCCCGACTTGTTCTTCCGCTCCAGGACATAGGAGTGGTCGTAACCGCCCTTCACCTGATCGATCCGGTCGCCGATGATGTGCGGGGTCAAAAAGTCCATCGGCGTCTCTTTCACGGAAGGAAGTTCGCCGGTCGGAATCAGGAACGGATCAACCGCGACATAGCGGTCTGCGTAAATCGTCAGGCGATGGTCCAGGATCGTTCCATTCCCCTCGCCATGGAGATTGAAATAGGTGTGTTGCGTCAGGTTCACCGGCGTGGCTTTGTCCGTCGTAGCCGAGTAGTCGAATTCAAGTTCGTTCTTCTCGTTGAGCGTGTAGACGACCGTCGTCTTCAGTGTCCCCGGGAATCCTTCTTCACCGTCGGGGCTGGTATAGGTTAGCGTGAGGCCGCAGGTGTTCTTCCTGGTAAACGGCGTTACCGTCCACACTCTCTTGTCGAACCCCTTGAGACCGCCATGGAGCGTGTTCCGGCCGTCGTTCGCAGGAAGAGTGTAAGTCTTCCCATCAAGGGTGAATTTAGCGCTTCCGATGCGATTGCCGAAACGTCCGATAATCGCGCCAAAGTACGGAGGGTTCTTCAAATAGCCATCAAGATCTTTGAACCCGAGAGCGATATCGGCTGATTTGCCGTCGCGGTCGGGCGCAAGGATCTGGGTGATGATCCCGCCGAAATTAATGACCCGGACGACAAGCCCCTTGCCGTTCTCGAGCGTATACTCTGTAATTTTTGTGCCGTCGGCGAGTGTTCCGTAGGCTTTTTCTGAGATTTTTGGTGCAGCAACGATTGATGTGGTCATCATACCAAGCACAATGAATGTGAAAAGGGTCCTCATATGTGTCCTCTCGGGAGATTGCAGCGAGGTAAGGTCCGGATGAGAAGGTGTCGCGGCATCAGCGGACGCGGCCGGAGCCTTTGATCCTAAAGATATCAAATTGTCAAGGGAGATGAAAGGGAAAAGAATGTTCGAACATCGATCGGATCAATTGCTTTCCAGGCGGGAATTCGCAATCCGGCAGGTCCGCCATACGATCATCGCCGGACTGATCATTACCGTCGGTTGGGCGATCGGAATCGCGGGCTACATGGGATTCGAGAACATGGGGTTCGTCGATGCCGTCCTGAATGCCGCCATGATTCTCGGTGGAATGGGTCCCGTGGGAGAACTCAAGACGGTCGGCGGAAAACTGTTTGCCTCGTTTTATGCAGTCTTCTCAGGCGTCGGTTTCATCGGCGCGACCGGGGTCCTTTTTGCCCCCGCCTATCATCGCTTCATCCACAAATTCCACCTCGAAACAGACGAACCCATGAAGCAGAAACCTCGCAAGACGATCAGCAACGAGGAGTAACACCATCTTTTCCATCCTCTTTTCTCAAAATGGGCGGAACTCAGGCGAAAACTCGATTGTTGGAATCATGTTCGTTGGATGCTCGGATTTCTGCCCGTTTTCACGGCGTTTGCGGTTTTGCCGATATTGGAAGGCACGGACGACCGTCACATGCATGCCCTCCTATAGCGTGCGATCGTTCTCCCTCGGTTCGAGCTCTTCTTGCTGGTGGCTCTTTTCAAATCCATCAACCTAGACCGGATCCATGGCGCAGTTATTCCATGCGAGAAGCAACACCCTTTCAAAGCTGAGTATTGTCGTCGTCGTCCTCGTTGTGGGAGGATTCAGTCTGATTGCGGCGCTGCTGTACCGATCAGGATATTACACCAATGTCGGTGAGGCACAACAGCAACCGGTTCCTTTTAGCCATCAACACCATGTCGCCGGTCTTGGCATTGACTGCCGGTATTGCCATACGTCGGTCGAACAAAGTTCCTTTGCCGGCCTCCCCCCAACCAGCACGTGCATGACCTGCCATTCCCAGGTGTGGAATACCAGCCCGATGCTTGCGCCTGTACGCGAGAGCTTTCAAACGAACACACCGATCCAGTGGAACCGCGTCAACGCAATTCCCCAGTTCGCCTATTTCAATCATTCGATCCACATTCGCCAGGGCATCGGTTGCGCCACATGCCACGGTCAGGTCGATCAGATGCCCTTGATGCGGAAGGAAAATTCCCTGTACATGGAATGGTGTATCGGATGTCACCGCGCACCGGAAAAAGAAGTTCGCCCGCGCTCTGAAGTCTTCAATATGAAGTACGTCCAGCCTGCGAACCAGGAGGAACTGGGGAAAGAACTCGTGAAGAAATACCATATCCGGACACAACAACTCACAGACTGCTCGATCTGTCACCGATAGCATGAGCACAATAAAACAGATTCTCAATCTCGACACGGTTCGACAGAAGCTTGCTGCGGCAGGCGGGCGGTCCTACTGGCGCAGTCTCGAAGAACTCGCTGAAACGCCGGAGTTCGAAGATATGCTGCACCGGGAATTTCCCCGGCACGCATCAGAATGGTCGAACGCGCTCGACCGTCGGTCGTTTCTCAAAGTCATGGGAGCGTCGTTCGCGCTTGCCGGCCTGAGCGCCTGTTCCCGGATGCCCGACGAGAAGATTGTTCCGTTCGTCCATCCGCCCGGTGAAGAGGTTCCCGGGAAACCGCTCTACTACGCCACCGCGGCAGTCTTCGGCGGGTATGCGCTGGGAACGCTCGTGCGGAGCGACCTGGGAAGACCGACGAAGATCGACGGCAACCCCCAGCATCCGGCGAGCCTCGGGGCTTCTGATATATTCGCCCAGGCTTCGCTCCTTTCGTTGTACGATCCCGACCGGTCGAAAACGATCATGTACCGGGGTGACATTCGACCGTGGGAATCCTTCATGGACGAACTTGTCCCCGCAGCTGGAGCGCAGGCTATGATCGGCGGCGCGGGGTTGCGGATCCTCTCGGGCACGGTCACGTCGCCAGCAATGGCGGCGATGATGCAGGAGATCTCGGCGAAGTTCCCGCGGTCGCGCTGGCACCAATACCAATCCGTCAACCGTGATGCCGTCGTCGAAGGATCCCGGCTCGCGTTCGGCGAGATCGTCGACACGTTGTACCATTTCGAATCGGCGGATGTGGTCGCTGCGTTTGATGCGGATTTCCTGAATCGTGGTCCCGCGAGTATCCGGCACGCCCACGATTTCGCCGCACGCCGGAGAGTCCACGGTGAGAAGAAGACGATGAACCGTCTCTATGCGATCGAGCCGATGCCTTCGATCACGGGAATGATGGCGGATCACCGATTGCCTGTCCGCAGTCTTGATGTCCCCGCCTATGTCTCCTATGTCGCGACGTCTCTCGGCGTGGCAGGAGCGCAATCCGCCCCGATCGACGAGCACCACCGGCCGTGGCTCGACGCGATGGTCCGGGACCTCAAGGGCCACGCGGGCTCCTCGATCGTCATCGTCGGTGAGGAGCAGCCCCCGGAAGTCCACGCTCTGGTGCATGGGATCAACGCCTCCCTGGCAAATGTCGGCCGCACGATCACGCATGTGGAGCCGGCAATGGCCGCGCCGACCGTGCAGGTTCAATCAATGCGCTCGCTCGTGGACGACATGAACGCCGGAAATGTTCAATTGCTGCTCATCCTTGGCGGTAACCCGGTGTTCGACGCCCCTGCAGATTTCAATCTTGCCGACGCGCTGAAGAAAGTCGACCTTCGCGTCCACCTGGGACCGTACGAGGACGAGACCTCGGCGCAGTGCCACTGGCACATACCGGAATCGCATTCACTCGAATCGTGGGGCGACGCGAGGGCATTCGACGGGACGATTTCCCTCGTCCAACCGTTGATCGCTCCGCTCTACAATTCCCGGACGGCGTATGAGATCGTCGACGCTCTGCTCGGTCACGCCACGCGGACGAACTATGACATCGTCCGATCCTACTGGAAACAGCGTGCAACCGGTTCCTTCGAGGAGTTCTGGACGTCGACCTTGAACGCGGGAGTGGTGAAGGACTCCGCATCGAAAGAGAAGAACGTCTCGTTCTCGGCATCTGCAGGCGGTACGGGCAACTCCTCATCGTCCGGCAGCAGCGGATACGAAGTGGTCTTCCGGCCGGATCCGTCGATTGTGGACGGGTCGTGGATCAACAACGGCTGGCTCCAGGAATTGCCGCGGCCGTTCACGAAACTGACGTGGGACAACGCAGTCCTATTGAGTGTCGCGACGGCCCAGACGCTCGGCGTGACCAATAGCGATGTCGTGCGACTCAGCGACGGTGGCCGCTCGGTCGAGGGTCCGGTTTTCATCGTCCCCGGGCACGCGGCAAATTCGATGACCGTGCATCTCGGGTACGGCCGGACGAGAACGGGAAAAGTGGGAGAGGGATCGGGGTTCGACGTCTCTCCGCTCAGGACGTCCTCCGCGATGTGGTCGCTTGCCGATGTCACGGGTCACGAAGACCGGACGACGCTACCCGCTTTCGATCACGCAGGATCACCAGTCGATGGAAGGCCGTGCCCCTGCTCGCGTCGGAACCCTGCAGGAATATCAGGCGAACCCGGACTTCGCCCTCGAACAGGGCGTTGCACCTCCCGGCGCCGAGTCGTTGTATCCCGCCTACAAGTACGACGAAGCGGCCTGGGGTATGACGATCGATCTGAACGCCTGCACGGGATGCAGCGCCTGCGTGCTCGCCTGTCAGTCGGAAAACAATATTCCTGTCGTCGGCAAAGAGGGCGTCTCGCGGAACCGCGAAATGCAGTGGCTTCGGATCGATCAGTATTACGACGGCGACCTGGAAAATCCCGGCGTGCTTTCGCAGCCCGTCGCGTGTCAGCAGTGCGAGAATGCCCCCTGTGAAATCGTCTGCCCGGTGGGTGCGACCCAACACGACAGTGAGGGGCTGAATGTCATGGTGTACAATCGGTGTGTCGGCACCCGGTATTGCTCGAACAACTGCCCGTACAAAGTACGGCGGTTCAATTTCTTCGAGTACCAGGCGTCGGACGAGCCAACGATCAAAATGATGCACAACCCGGACGTCACCGTGCGCAGCCGCGGCGTGATGGAAAAGTGCACCTACTGCATCCAACGCATCAGCCACGCGCGCATCGACGCGAAGAAGGAAGGACGACCGATCCGCGACGGCGAAGTCGTCACCGCCTGTCAGGCGGCGTGCCCATCGCAGGCGATCGTCTTTGGAGACATCAATGATAAGGAGAGCAAGGTGCATGACTGGCGTCAGGAGCGGCGGGGATACGGATTGCTCGCGGAGCTCAATACCCGTCCCCGGACGATGTACCTCGCGCGGTTGAAGAACCCCAACCCCGATATTCAGGAAACGAGCGCCTAACCCCCGTGCGAAACGAAGACCGCCTTGTGAATGTCAGTCCGGCTGAGCCGTTGGTCGAGCCCGGTTACACGTACGGAAAGGTCACCGAGAAGATTGCGGACCCGATCCTGACGATGCCGACGCCGCGCGGCTGGTTCGTGACGTTCGGCGTGGCGTTTCTTCTCGTCATGGTGTTGCTCGTCGCGGTTAGCTATCTCTTTATCCGCGGGGTCGGCATCTGGGGCGTGAATATCCCGGTCGGTTGGGGATTCGCCATCGTGAATTTCGTCTGGTGGATCGGGATCGGCCACGCCGGAACGTTGATCTCGGCGATCCTTCTGCTGCTTCATCAGCACTGGCGCAACGCGATCAACCGTTTCGCCGAGGCGATGACACTGTTTGCCGTCGCATGCGCCGGAATGTTCCCGCTCCTGCATCTCGGACGGCCATGGGTGTTCTACTGGCTCTTCCCGATCCCGAACACCATGGGGGTGTGGCCGCAATTCCGCAGCCCGTTGATCTGGGACGTCTTTGCCGTATCGACCTACGCCACGATTTCGTTTCTCTACTGGTATGTGGGGCTGATCCCCGACCTCGCCTCGATGCGCGACAAGGCATCGAAACCGATTGTCAAGCGTCTCTACGGCATTCTTGCGCTGGGATGGCGCGGCGCATCGCGGCACTGGCACCGGTATGAGACGGTCTACCTGCTGCTCGCCGGTCTGGCAACGCCGCTCGTCGTCTCCGTGCACAGCGTCGTCAGCTTCGACTTCTCTGTGGGCATTGTGCCGGGTTGGCACAGTACGATCTTTCCGCCGTATTTCGTCGCGGGGGCGATTTACTCGGGCTTTGCGATGGTCCTGACGCTGGTCATCCCGGTTCGCAAGATGTATCACATGGAAGCGTTGATCACCAAGCGTCATCTTGAGTACATGGCGAAGGTCATGCTGTCCACGGGACTGATCGTTGCGTACGGCTATATCATGGAGGCCTTCTATTCGTGGTATAGTGGGAACACGTATGAGCGATACATGATGGTCAATCGTGCCTTCGGCCCTTATGGCTTTATCTATTGGTTGTTGATTCTGTGCAATATCGCCTTGCCCCAGCTTCTCTGGTTTCCGAAAGTGAGGGGGAACACGGTCAGTCTCTTCGTGGTCTCAATCATCGTGAATATCGGCATGTGGCTCGAACGCTTCGTCATCGTCGTCACGAGCCTGCATCGGGATTTCCTCCCCTCGTCGTGGGGGATGTACTACCCGACGATCTGGGACTGGGCAACATTCCTCGGGACAATTGGTCTGTTCCTCGCACTGATGTTCCTGTTTATCCGGCTTCTTCCGATGATTTCGATCTTCGAAATCCGGCAACTTGTCCCCGTGCCGGGACGGAACGGCAAGAAGCAGGGGCACTGAGCTATGGACGATTCACGAATCACGATGATTCGATCATTATGAATGCACCATTGCATGGATTGATGGCGGAGTTCGAATCGCCCGACGAGCTTCTGAAGGCGACGGAGAAGGCGTCAGCCGCGGGCTATACGCACGTGGAAGCCTATTCGCCGATCCCGGTCGAAGGAATATCGGAGACGCTGGGGTTCCGGACGTATCTCCCGTTGATCGTGCTCGTGGCGGGCATCGTCGGCGCGTTGTTCGGGTTCGGGTTGCAGTATTGGATTTCGGTTATCGACTACCCGCTCAATATCGGCGGGCGGCCGTTCAACAGCTGGCCGTCATTCATTCCCGTGACCTTTGAATGCACGGTGCTCTTTGCCGGTGTCACCGCCGTGATTGCCATGATCGCCCTCAACAAACTTCCTCAACCGTATCACCCGGTGTTCAACGTCCCGCGATTCAGCATGGCGTCGGACGACCGATTTTTCCTGACGATCGAAGCGACGGACCCGCAGTTTGAATCCTCGAAGGTGCGACGCTTCTTCCAGGAATTGCAGCCGAGCGGGATTTTCGAGGTGGAGGAATGATGCGCACGCGCCTCTGGTCCGGACTCCTGCTTGTCGTGGTGGCGTTTGGCGGTGCCGGCTGTCACCAGGATATGTACGACCAGAAGAAGTATGTGGCGCTTGCGCCAAGTGAATTCTATCGCGACGGCCAGTCGGCCCGCCCTCCGATCGAAGGCACCGTCGTTCATCGTGATCACTCGGACGACGGGGTCGTCTCGACCGGCAAAGTGGACGGGAAGCCGGTGAATGTGTTTCCGTTCCCGGTCAGCGAAACGATGCTTCGCCGGGGTCAGGAACGCTTCAATATCTTCTGCTCCCCCTGCCACGGTCGGACGGGCGACGGAAGGGGCATGGTCGTCCAGCGTGGTTTTCCCCAGCCGCCGTCCTACTTTTCGGACAGCCTGCGCGCAAAGCCGGTCGGGCATTTCGTCGATGTGATCACAAACGGCTTCGGCCGGATGTATGGATACGGGGACCGGGTCGCGCCGCGCGATCGGTGGGCGATCGCAGCCTATATCCGGGTCCTCCAGGCAAGCCGCGCGGTCAATGTCGCGGGACTCACTGAATCGGAACGACAGCAATTGAAATGACGAACGCACCTTCAGTCGAATCCGTGCAACGCATCGATTCCATCCAGCGATGGGGCGTGATTGTCGCCGTGATCGGGGTTCTTCTGAGCGCCATTGGCTACCTCGCCGATGCTACGCGGTTCTTCGAATCATACCTTCTCGGCTACGTGTTCTGGGTGAACCTGTCGCTCGGTTCTCTCGGCGTGCTCATGCTGCATCACATGACGTCCGGGAAGTGGGGATTCGCAGTCCAGCGGTACGCCGAAGCGGGGGCGAAGACAATTCTCGTCATGGCGTTGCTCTTCCTCCCGATCGTCCTCGGGATGAAGAGTCTCTACCCGTGGATGCACCCGGACCAGTTGCAGGAGGCGGCTGCCCGCAAGCTGCCGTACCTGAACCAGCCATTTTTCCTTACGCGGGCGGTGGTGTATTTCGTTCTCTGGGGCGGGCTGAGCTTCTTCCTTTCCCGGTGGTCGCGCCGTCAGGATGAAACGCGCGATGGCCGCTGGACGGTCGTGCTTCGCCGTTTGAGCGCCCCCGGATTGATCCTTTATGTTGTGAGCGTGACACTCGCCGCGACGGACTGGGTCATGTCGCTCGAGCCCGACTGGTTCTCGACGATCTACGGTTTTCTTTTCGTGGCGAGTCAGGCACTTGCGGCATTTTCCCTCTGCGTGATTATGCTTCGCGTCTTTTCGAAGACGAGTCCCGTAAGCGATGTCGCCGGTCCGAAGGTCTTTCTGGATCTCGGCAACCTGATTCTCGCCTTCGTCATTCTCTGGGCGTATATGTCGTTCTCCCAGCTCCTGATCATCTGGGCGGGAAATCTGCCGGAGGAGATCACCTGGTATGTGCGCAGACTCGGGATGGAATGGAAGTTCGTCGCGCTCGCTCTGATTGTCCTCCATTTCTTTGTGCCGTTCCTCATTCTCCTGATCCGGCAATCGAAGCAGTCTTCGCGGATACTCTGGAAACTTGCCGTGTGGATCCTGATCATGAGGGTGGTTGACATCTACTGGCTTGTGATGCCGGCATTTCAGCCGGAGAACGTATCCGTGCACTGGATTGACGCGGCAGCTTTCCTTGCCATTGGCGGCGTCTGGACTATAACGTTTGCGCGGTTCTTGCGGAGGGGCTCGCTTGTTCCAGCGTACGATCCGCGGTTCGCGATCGTGCCGGAAGGCGTCCCGGGGGCAGTCCATGGCTGACGAGACTCCGCACATGACGCCGGGAAACAAGAACGCGCACGAAAAGAGCGACGCCAATAGTTACAATCTGTTCAAGATCGGAGGTGCGTTGATGGCCCTCATCGTCGGCTCATTCATCGCGATGTACTTCCTGCTGAAGGCGTTCGAGAAGAACCCGACGGAGCCGACGACGCAACCCTCGGCGATGGTTCAACCGGGCGAACTCCCGCCGGAGCCGCGCCTCCAGGTGCATCCGGCGATCGACCTCGAACAATTTCACGCCGAGGAAGATTCCGTTCTCACCACCTACGGATGGGTTGACAAAGGATCCGGCATGGTGCGGATTCCTGTCGAGAGTGCGATGGTCATGGTGGCGAGGTCCGGACTCCCCTTTGACACATCGCTCGTGAAACGAACGAACTGAAACCTTCGAACCTATGCGAAAACAACTTCTCCTTTTCCTGATGATCGCGGGGCTTGCCGTGGAGAGCCGTGCGCAACAGGCTCCCAATCGCGTCTTCACGCAGGTCGGTCTCGATCAGGACCTCGGGTCGTGGGTGCCGCTGAACCTGACATTTCGTGACGAAGCGGGCCGCATTGTCCCGCTGAACGCATACTTTCATGGCCGTCCTGTCGTCCTCTCCCTTGTCTATTATAGCTGTCCGATGATCTGCACGGAAGTGCTCAACGGCATGGCGCGAAGTTTTCGCCAGTTGCCGATGGCGATGGGAAAAGATTACGACGTCGTGACCGTGAGCATCAACCCGAACGAAACGCCATCCCTTGCCGCCGAGAAGAAATCGAACTACCTCCAATTGTACGGCCATCCGGAAGACAGCAGTGCCTGGCACTTCCTGACCGGTCAGGACTCTTCGATCAAGGCACTCGCGGCCTCAGTGGGATACCGGTACGTCTACGACACCGCCACGAGCCAGTATGCGCACCCGACCGGAATCATCGTGCTCACTTCCCAGGGGCAGGTCGCGCGCTACTTGTACGGGATTGACTATCCGCCGAAGGACCTGAAGTTCGCGCTTGTCGAGGCCTCCGGAAACAAGGTCGGTTCGGCCGTCGATAAGATTCTCTTGCTCTGCTATCACTACGATGCGGCGACGGGCAAATATGGGTTCGTCGTTCTGAACGCGATCCGGATCGGCGGCGTCCTCACGCTGCTCATCCTTGGCGGGGTGATTGCCTTTTATTTGCGTCGGGAGAGGAAACACCGGCCCGCCACCTCGATCCCCGCGGGGGTGCGACCGGTAAACGGCAAATCGGCAGGAGTTCGACACTAAGTGACCGGGATCCTTGCACATATGTTGAACTTTCCGTTGATGCCGGAGGCGGCGGCAACCGGTGCCGGAAAAATGGACCTGCTATTTTTTGCGCTGGTCGCAGTCTCGGCGTTCTTTATCATCCTGATCTTTCTCCTGATCGTCATCTTCACGGTCCGCTATCGCCGTGAACGGGAAGTCGACAGGGTGATCCGTCGGACCGATTTCATGAAGCTCGAGATCGCGTGGATCGTGATCCCGACGCTGATCAGCCTGGTCATTTTTGGTTGGAGTGCGTGGCTCTATTTCCAGGACAAGAATCCGCCGTCCGACGCGATGAAGATTTACGTCACCGGCAAACAGTGGATGTGGAAGATCCAGCATCAGAACGGCAACCGGGAAATCAATGAACTCCACGTCCCCGTCGGAAAGCCGGTGGAGCTGATCATGACGTCGCAGGACGTGATCCACAGCTTCTTTATCCCGGCATTCCGCGTTAAACAGGACGTCCTGCCTGGCCGGTATACGACGGAATGGTTCACGCCGACGAAGACGGGCGAGTATCACCTCTTTTGTGCGGAGTATTGCGGAACGAACCACTCGGCGATGATCGGCAGGGTCGTGGTGATGGATCCGATGGACTTTGAGCATTGGCTCGCAAGCAACGGGACCAACGAATCCCTCGCGTCTGCGGGCGAGCAGGTCTTCAAGGAATATGGATGTGCGGCGTGCCACCGTGCGGAAGATTCCGACCGCGGACCGGTTCTCCTCGGTCTGGCGGGCTCCACCGTCCATCTGGTGGAAGGCGGGACCGTTGTCGCCGACAGGGAATATCTTCGCGAATCCATTAATGACCCCGGGGCGAAAATCGTCGCCGGGTACAAACCGATCATGCCGACGTATCGCACGACGTTGACACCGGAACAGGTGAATCAATTGGTGGAGTACCTCCTGACCCTCGAGAAGGGCAAAGGGGGCGATGCAAGGAGCAAATGACCCCATGAGCACGGAAGCGGCTGCACCGGAACTCAATTATTTGAACAACGGCCGGACCATACGGTCCTGGCTGTTGACAACCGATCACAAGAGGATTGGTCTCCTGTATCTCGGGACCATCATCGTGTTCTTCTTCGTGGGCGGATTTTTTGCGGTGATGATGCGTCTTGAACTGCTGAGCCCGGATGGCAATCTCGTTCAGGCCGACACGTACAACAAGCTCTTCACGATGCACGGGATCGTCATGATTTTCTTTTTCCTGATCCCGTCGATCCCTGCCGTGCTGGGAAATTTCCTGGTTCCAATGATGATCGGGGCGCGCGATCTCGCCTTTCCGAAACTGAACCTGTTGAGCTGGTATGTGTTTGTTGTCGGCGGGCTCTTCAGCATCTATGTTCTTGTTGCCGGAGGTCTGGATACGGGATGGACTTTCTATGCTCCCTTCAGCACGACCTATTCGACGACAAAAGTCGCGCCGGCAATGGTCGGCATCTTCATCACGGGGTTCTCGTCCATCCTGACCGGACTGAATTTCATTATCACGATCCACAAAATGCGCGCCCCCGGTCTGACGTGGTTTCGCCTGCCGCTCTTTGTCTGGTCGATCTATGCGACGAGCCTTGTGATGGTTCTTGCCACGCCGATCCTGGCCATTACCGTAACAATGGTTGCCTTTGAGCGGCTTACCGGAATCGGAGTCTTTGATCCGAACATCGGCGGCGATCCGCTGCTGTTCCAGCACCTCTTCTGGTTCTATTCCCACCCGGCCGTGTATATCATGGTTTTACCGTCGATGGGGGTGGTCAGCGAACTCGTCGCGACGTTTGCGCGAAAGCAAATCTTCGGCTACCGGTTTGTCGCGGCTGCTTCCATGGCGATCGCGGTCTACGGCTTCCTCGTCTGGGGGCACCACATGTTCGTCAGCGGCCAATCGGTCTATGCGGGCATGATCTTCTCCGTCCTGAGCTATCTCGTGGCAATTCCCTCGGCCGTGAAAGTCTTCAACTGGACGGCGACGTTGTACAAGGGACGGATCTGGCTTCAGACACCGCTGCTGTATGCCTTCGGGTTCATCGGATTGTTTACGATCGGGGGGCTCACGGGATTGTTCCTTGCAGCGATGGCCGTGGACGTGCATTTGACGGACACGTACTTCGTCGTCGCACACTTCCACTATATCATGGTGGGAGGCGCGGTGATGGGATTCCTGGGCGGGCTCCACTACTGGTGGCCGAAGATTACGGGCAGAATGTACCCTGAAGGGTGGGCGCGCTTTTCGGCGTTGGTCTTGTTTGTCGGGTTCAACCTCACCTTCTTCCCGCAGTTTCTTCTTGGCTACCTTGGCATGCCGCGCCGGTACTATCATTATCCCCCGGAGTTTCAGGTGTTGAACGTGCTCTCAACGGCGGGGGCGTCGATTCTCGGGATCGGGTACATTCTTCCGATGATCTACTTTACGTGGTCTCTGAAGAAAGGGAAGCTGGCCGGCCCGAATCCGTGGGGCGCGACAGGGTTGGAATGGCAGACGCCGTCGCCCCCGATCACGCAGAATTTTGAAGTGACCCCGGTGGTCACCACCGAGCCGAACGTTTATCCTCCCGTCGAGGAGGAAGCCCGTGTCTGACCACGCTTCGACGGCCGCGGTTGCGCATCAGTTCGACGATCGCGAACAGCAAAAGGAAGCCGGCACGCTGGGCATGTGGCTCTTCCTCGGGACGGAAGTGCTGTTCTTCGGCGGCTTGTTCACGGCATACATGATCTACAGGATTAAGTTCCCGGCGGGGTTCGCGGCAGCAAGCGAGATGATGGACATCACGCTGGGATCGCTGAATACTTTTGTGCTGCTGTTCAGCAGTCTGACGATGGCGCTCGCCGTTCGTTCGGCCCAGCTGGGACAACGCAAGAGTACCTTCACGCTCATTCTCATCACGATGGTGCTCGGTCTCGCATTTCTTGGTGTCAAAGGACTCGAATACCACCATAAATTCGTCGAAGGATTGTTTCCTGGAGAAGGCTTCCGGTTCGAGGGGCCTCTGAGCAGACAGGCGGAAGTCTTCTTCTCTTTATATTTCATGATGACGGGACTCCACGCGCTGCACATGATCATCGGGGTTGGGATCATGGCCGTGATGGCCGCGAAGACATGGCGGGGACGCTTCTCGGCGGAGTACTATTCGCCGATCGAGATCAGCGGATTGTACTGGCACTTCGTCGACATCGTCTGGATCTTCCTCTTCCCGTTGCTGTACCTTGTCCACCCACACCCATAAGTCAGATGCGTATGCAGGGAACGACTTCCGGTCATATCGTACCGCTCTGGATCTACTTCGTCGTCGCGACGGCGCTCTTCGTTCTTCTGGGGATCACCATCGTGGTTGCGCGGATGGACCTCGGAGCATTCAATGTCGCCGCGGCGCTGGCGATCGCGGTGATAAAAGCGGTGCTGGTCGTCCTCTTTTTCATGCACGTGAAATACAGCTCGAAGCTGGTCGCACTCTTTGCCGTCGGCGGGGTCTTCTGGCTGGCGATCCTCTTCATGTTCACGCTCTCGGATTTTTTGACGCGGTAGATCCTGCACGGGCAGATCGTCGACGTCCGTCTCCCGACCACCGGCGCCGGCTCGAGATCCCCTCTCCCGGCATCAGAGCCCAATGACCGGTGGTTCGTGAACGGTGTCTGTTCGTATTTCTCCGTGGCAAAGCGGGGCTCTATGCACTCGTCGCCCTCTGTTCTGCGCCCTCTCCTTTTCCGGACACTCTCCTTTTTCCTCCTCCTGCTGCTATTCCTTCAGCCATCGTCGTCGCAGGACGTCGGGCCCGTTGCGTACACGGCGAGGGCCACGTCTGGAAACCACCGGTATCGCCTTACCGTGACAGGCAAGTGGTGCGATGATGTGCCCTGTGGACCTCAGCGCGTTCGCCTCACCCGCGGCGGGCGCCGGATCCTTTGGACGAAGAGCGTTCGCAAGCTCTCCGCGTTGCCAAGCATCTCCAATCTCGGCGATGTGGCAATCGCGACGGGGAAGAAAGTCACTTTCTACAGCAGGACGGGCAAACGCAAAGGCGAACGCAAGGCTCCCGAAGGCTTCCAAAATGACTTGTTCGAGATGATCCAGGCCTATTCGACGAACGGGAAACGTTATTACGTCGTTACCGGTTCTCCCCCTGACTCTCTCTGGTTCGTCACCCTTTCCGACTCCGGAAGAGAAGTCCATCGGGAGTCCCTCACTGTTCTGCATCCTTGTATCAAGGATGCGATTCGGATGTACAAGGACAGAGTCATGATGTTCGATTGCGGGGAATCCGACTATCCGAAGTATGGCCGGGCCTGCTGCGTCTTCAACGCAGACGGGACGCTGATCTGGGAATATGACGAGGAACGGCACGGGCGTCGCAGCGACAAGGCGTGGGACGTCACGTTCAACGCGCGCAATGGCCTGCTCACGATCGTCGACGGAGAGAAGAAGGAGAGGGTCAAGGTCGATACCCTTCGGTGAAGGGAGCCTCAATGATGCTCTTGATCAACGCCGCGTCGGCACTTCGCTGCAATGGCCCGGTCCCCGAATCCACGATATCACCGCGCAATGCAGCGATTCAGCCGGGAACCAGTTCGGGCTCTGTCAGGAGCGCAGCCTCCACCCCCGCCGCTCTTGATCCTGATCAATGCCAATTCCTGGCCCTGCTCAATGCCTTCCCCCGGCCCATGTGGTATCTTGAACCATCCAATACAACATCGCCTATTCAATCACAAGGAGGTTCATCATGGCACAGTGGACTATCGACCCGGTGCACTCGGAGGTGAAGTTCAAAGTGAAGCACCTCGTCATCGCAACGGTCACCGGCACGTTTAAGAGTGTGCGGGGAACCGTGCAGGCAGTGAAGCCGGACTTCAGCGACGCGGTCGTGCGGTTCGAGGCGGACGTCGACAGCATCTCGACCAACAACGAACAGCGTGACGGGCATCTGAAATCGGCCGACTTCTTCGACGCGGCGAGTTTCCCGACGCTGTCCTTCGCGTCAACGTCGATCACCCGGAAAAGCGAGGGAAATTATACATTGCAGGGTGACATGACGATTCGCGGAACGAAGCGTCCCATTATTCTCGATGTTGCGTACAACGGAACGGTCAAGGGATTCGACGGCGACGTCGCGGGGTTTGAAATCAGCGGCAAACTGAACCGGCAGGAGTTCGGCCTTCGCTGGAACGCAATGACGGAGACCGGCGGGGTGGTGGTGAGCGATGAAGTGAAGCTGGAGATCGCCGTGGAATTGAAGGCGGCGGCTGTAGCGGTGCCTGAAGCGGCGTAAGGGCGCAGCCCGCCCGGCAGGATGGTGGAGGGTGGCAAGATTCGAGAGATTTCTCGATATTACCACCCTCGCACCAAACGGAGAGCGTGTGGAAGACATTCGCTTCATGTTCGACCGGTTCCGGGAGCACGTCCAACGGATTATTCCGATGTCCGACGAGGAGTTCCCTGTATGTACGTCGTGCATGATCCCGAAGCGGGTCCGGAAGGGTGCCTACCTGTTGCAGGAAGGAGAGGTATCGAAGTACCTTGCGTTCGTCACAAAGGGGTGTCTGCGATCGTATGGGATCGATAAGAAGGGGCAAGAGCACATCATGCAGTTTGCCCTGGAAGGTTGGTGGATCACCGACCTCTATAGTTTTCTGACGGGGAAACCCGGCCAGTATTTTATTGACGCACTCGAGGAATCGGATGCGCTGTTAATGGACCTCACCTCGTACGAGCGCCTCTGTACGACCCTCCCGAAGTTTGAGCGTTATTTTCGCATTCTTCTCCAGAACAACTATATCGCGACCCATCGCCGGGTCCTCTCATCGATCAGTCTTTCGTTGGAAGAGCAGTATCTTCAGATGGTCGACGAAAACCCTGCAATCGTGCAGCGTGTTGCGCAGCGCCACATCGCGTCCTACCTGGGAATCACGCCTGAAGCCCTCAGTCGCATCCGGAAACGGCTGGCAAAAAGCTGAACGGACCAAGCCAGACATACAAGCCAGACATACAAGCCAGACATACAAGCCAGACATACAAGCCAGACATACAAGCCAGACATACAAGCCAGACACACAAGCCAGACATACAAGCCAGACATACAAGCCAGACATACAAGCCAGACACACAAGCCAGACATACAAGCCAGACATACAAGCCAGACACTGGCGATTTTGAGGCAAAAACAGCAACGCTCCGAGCATCGGGGCGTTGCTGTTTTGATACGTTTAGCCCTTGTGAAAGACCCTTGCCGCGACTACTTGTCTCCGGCCGGCGGAGCCGCAGGGGGTATCGGCTCAGGGACTTTGTTCCTCACCGGGGGGATCGTTTTCAAATATGCGAAGATAGCCTTCAGGTCCTGATCTGTCAGACCTTTGAAAGATGCGATCGGCATGGGGGGAAGGATGTTCCGCCCCTTGCCGAGACGCTTGCCGGTGCGTAACGTGGCGATAAAATTCTGTTCTGTCCAGTCGCCGATTCCCGTCTCCTTGTCGGGCGTGAGGTTCCTGGTGAAGCTCACTCCCCACGGTCCCGACCATGCAGTCATGGTCGCGGCGAACGAGCCCATCCACGGTCCGGGAGCGCCGGTCGGGGCAGGGGGCATCGACATATCCTGCGGATGACCAGAGAGCATTCGCGTCATATCCGGCTCAGGTCCGTTAGGTCCCATCTTGAGCGGCGTATGGCAATCGTTGCATCCTCCAAAGCTGACGAGGAATTTGCCCCGGCTCACGAGCTTCTGGTTTGGCTTGTCCTGGCTGATGGCGGTCGCGATCACCAGTGCCAGAAGGAAGAAACCTCCGGTCGATACGAACGCAAGCCTTCTGCGGTGTTGCATGGTTCTCTCCATGTTAGTGATGAGTGATGAGATGATCCCCCGTTCTCTTTTGAAGGTCTTGCTGAATCCACCTGGTAATCAGATTGACGGCCTCGGTGTCGACGATCTTCGTTCCGAGAGGCGGCATTTGTCTGCTTGCAATGCGTGAGCTCATCCGATACACAATCGTACTCTTCGTGGGATCACCGGGGAGAATGCGATAGCTCTGATCGGGATCGAGACCCGCGATCGCGTACTTGCTCTTGTGTCCGATCACGGAAGCCATTTGCCGGTGCGCTGCTTCCGGGGTGATGTCGATGGACTGCTTCAGGAACAGTCCGACGGAAGAAAGAGGATCCGACAAGTTGTGGCAACCGCCGCAATTCGCGCTGAGGTACCCGAGTGCCGATCGAGCCTCAGGCGAGCCGGCATCGATTTTCGGTGGATGTTCGATGAAACGTTTCGGGAAATGAACGAGGAGTTTCCGATCGACGAGGGTTTGCAGCGTGATCATCTCCGGTGTGAGGCGTTCCGCATGGGGCGCGTTCGGATCCCTGTCCGGTGAGAGTTCCAATGCATTGAAGCCGAGAGGGACATCGCGCCCCTGGCCGTCATGGCAGGCTTTGCAGTCCGTGACACCGGGGAGATCATGCTTAATGCCGGGAGCGATTTCGGCGTAATTCAGCAAGCCCGATTCCGGTGCAAGGCGAGCGTCCGATTCATCGTCGTTCCACGCATACGTTGCATAGGACCAGGTTCCCGGTGCCGTCTTTTCCAGGAGCCGGGTCTCCACTCTTCTTCCGAACGAGAATTCCTTCCACAGTTTCGTGCCGACGGGAAAAAGCCAGTCATCTGGATTTTCCGCATCAATCGCGCGCTTCGGCGGAAGGAAGATCCAGCGTTTCTTCGTGGCGCCATCGGACCAGAGCGGGTATTGGGGAGAGAACATCAGGTTTGCCGGTGCGATGGTCTTGCTGGCGATATCCGTGTAGAGGCCGGTTTGGGACAGCAGTGCGGGGGGTGTTCGCGAAGGTCGAGGTTCACCCGCGAATGCAATGAGCAACACGACGGGAAGGGCGAACAGCCTCACGACCGTATGGGGCATGCGGTTCACTTGGGGAAGAAGAACGGGGTTCGGAAATTGATCCTGTACGCACAAAACAGAAAGTATGGGGACGGAGTTCCCTCAAATCTACTAAAACAGCGATTTTATTGCGCCCCTGCCGGCTTGCCGCCTCAAGCCTCCTTTCCACACTGTACGGTCCGTCCGTTTGACAATCTCGAGTTGCGAAAGTACATTGGTCGCAAGAGCATTGCCAGGATGCAGGGAACGCCTCTTTCCGTACCAGCGCGGGGAGAGGCGATTTATGTTTGGAAGGATCAATGGTCGATAGTCAACCGGAGGCTTCCTCGGTCACTTTTGAGGTCCCGTTGTGGTGAGGAAGAAATACCTCCCCGATGTCAAAGCCATCCTTGTCAAACAACACGAGAATGGAGGCGACTACTGGGCTACTGCTGATGGTCGTCTCGGAGTCGGCGAACCCTTCAGCACGCTCACGTCCCTGCTGATCCTCCACGAACTGGGGGCAGGTCGAACGCATGATGCGGTCCAAGGTGCACTGAACCTCATCCTTGAAACGTGGCGGGAGGACGGCCGTTATCATCTTGCACCGGGCGGAGCGCTCTATCCGTGCTCCACGGCGGCCGCGGCCAGAGTTCTGTGCCGGTTCGGTTATGCAAGAGACCGGAGACTCCAACAGACCTTTGTGCATTTTCTGGAGACACAGCACAGTGACGGCGGGTGGCGATGCCTGAAGTTTCCGTATGGGCGAGGCCCGGAGACCGAATTCTCGAACCCTGGCGTGACCCTCCACACACTCGATGCCTTTCGCTTCACTGAGCATCTGAACAACAATCGGAATCTCGACAACGCCGTGGAGTCGCTCCTGGCCCACTGGACGGTGAGGCGGCCGCTCGGGCCTTGTCACTTCGGAATCGGCACACTCTTCATGCAGGTCGAGTATCCCTTTCTACGGTACAACCTGTTCTCCTATGTCTACACGCTATCGTTCTACGACTACGCAAAGCGGGACAAGAGGTTTCTTGCCGCATTGCGCGTGCTCGAATCCAAGTTGGATGACCGGGGAATGGTGATCGTTGAGCGACCGCATCGAAGACTTGCGCAATTGCTACTTTGTCGGAAAGGGGAAGCCTCGGAACGGGGCACCGACCGGTACGAGGAAATCAGGAAGAACGTTTCAAGACACATTGTCGGTTCGTTGCGGCAACAATCATAGAACACGCAGGGCCAGTTCAATCGTTATTGGCGCAGGAGGCCGGCGTCTCGAACACCACATCGCAGGAGATCATCGGATGAAACTCAAACAATACCTCATTGATTTTGCTGCCATGTTCGTCATCGTCCTGGTCGTGAATCTTATCGTGACGTTTCTCTACGGACTCATTGTCCACGGATCGGGGACCTTGAACTGGGAGAGCGCATTCATTTTTGCGATCAGTCTCGGCATCGTCTTGCCGTGGACCCGGCGGAAGGAGAAAGTGCAAAACGCGAAGTAGCGCGTCAATCCAACCCCCTTCGTGTTATCGTCTCATGGCAGTAGGCATTCACTCTCCTCGGCCCTCCGCGAAGATCGACCAGCTCGCCACGCATGAGTAGTCTCAGTTCTTCGCGCCGAATGGGGGCGCGTTCCTCAGTATCATCAGCGATGACACCTGACAAGGTTTCCCATCAAACCATTGTCCATGCGCAAGCCGGGAAGCTGGTTGTTTACTCTTCTGCAAATGTATCTTCACCGGCAGGCCGCCCGCGAATCGAACGATAAACAAGGAAGGCTTAGCTGTTGGTGGCGCTATCTTTCAGGACTGCACTCCTGGACACGGCCGAGTCTCCCAAACGCCGCAGAAATGTCTGTTCCGACCGTGAAGCGCGGGAGAGAAGGAAGGAATTCGAACCCCGAACCCCCGCGATTGCCATGGCCGCCGCCATCGAATCGAGATTTTACCAGTGGCACAATTCGAGAGTTGCAGACACAGGGAAACTTCGATACGAAAACGTCGAGCTGGTTGAAAACGATTCTTGAAATCAGAATGCCCGGCGGGGCATGTTTGCCGATCGTTGCAGCGGACATGCTTCGTGCATCACAACAGGGCGACCTCGTACCATTGCGTCCGCGGGTCCTGTGTCTCGCTCAGGGTCTAATCATTCAACCCTTTTCCCTTGAGGATCTGCCGAATACATTTTTCGACCCTTGACTCCCGGGTTTGGGATTGTTTGGGAGCGGAAAAGTAAAAAATGTATCCTCTCTGCCGTCCCGGCGTCAATGCCCTAAAAGCAGTTTTCAATGCGGGGATTTCGTTCAACTTGATTTGAAACTCTTCAGGAATTTTGAAATCCCCGGTCTTCTTAAGAGTCACTTTCAAACCGGCTTCTTCCACTTTAATGGCTTCATGGATATAGGCTTTCAGGACGGCTTTCATCTTCGCGATTTCCCGAGCACTGGTAAATCGAATCTGGCGCCCTGCCTGCACATTCTGCGTTTGTTGAATGAGAATGCCCTTCGGGTCATGGAGCAATGCCCCCTTGAAGAACAAAAGCGCACAATATTCCTTGAATCCATGGATCAAGACGATGTTCTTTTTCTGAGAGGTGTAACAAGGTTGACCCCACTTCAATTCTTCGCTCAGCCCAGAGTCAAGAACGATCATTCGCAATGTCTCAAATTCAACCTGCCACTGTTTGGCCTTACGAAAGAAGAAATCAACTTTAGGGTTCATTCCATTCATTGCTTTTTCCTCCTGGACGATGAGAGGGTCCGTTTGGTTCGGGGAATTCAACGAACGATATCCCGATAGCATCCAACTCTTCAATTTCACATTATAACCAAACGACAGTCCTCTTGGTTCGCATCAATCACCGTTTCCCCCCTGTCTCATTGGGCACCCTCGTCAATTGAGCTCATGAACCTCCGACGTTCCCTTCAGCTTCATTTTCTCCCTATCTCCCGGAGGGCCCGGCTCGGTTCCTTGCACCCGAGCATGAGAATGCGGACATTGATTCTCAGGTTCCACAACACAAAATGAGATCGCCCATGACTTTGCCCCGCCGTGACAAATTCCATCTGTTTCTCGCTGCCTTCCCGCTCGTACTGCTACTGGTCGTCGCGGATCATGAAATCGGGCTGGGGCAAGTCCCTTCCGGTGGGAAGCTTGAACGTCTCTGGTCCGGCTTCCGATTTGTCGAAGGGCCTGTGTGGAAGGATGGTGTCGGTCTGCTTTTCAGCGACATCTATCCTTCCACGATCTACCGGTGGTCCCCGGGCGATTCGTCGATGGCGATCTACCTGAAACCCTCCGACAGTTCCAATGGACTGACCTTCGATCGTCAGGGAAACCTCATCCTGACCCAGATGCAGAAACGGCGCATAGCGCGTCAGGATTCCAACGGCACCATTACACCCCTCGCTTCGACCTACAACGGCAAGCGGTTCAACAGCCCGAACGATATTGTCGTGTCATCGAGCGGCTCGATCTTCTTCACGGATCCGGATTTCAATGTCCCGCCGGGCCAGACAAAGGAACTGAGCTTCAAGGGGATTTATCGGTTGAGTCCGTCAGGCAGACTTCAGGTCATCGATAGTACGTTTGACAAACCGAACGGCATCTGCTTTTCACCCGATGAAAGCCGGCTGTACGTGAACGAATCCGCGCAACACAAGATCTATGTCTGGGACGTGGTGAACGATTCGACGTTTACAGCGAAACGCGTGTTCTACACCATCCCGCAAGCGGGCTATGCCGACGGCATGAAGGTCGATTCAAGCGGCAACGTCTACTGTGCCGGGCCGGGCGGAATCTGGGTAGTGTCTCCGTCGGGGACCTCTCTGACATTGATCAGCACGCCTGAGACTCCGACCAATTGCGCGTGGGGAGACTCGGACAGGAAGACGCTCTATATCACGGCGCAGACAAGCGTCTACCGCATTCGACCGGAAATCGCCACCGGAGTGAACGGGGGAATGCGGGGCCGCGAAGATCACTACGAACTGGGGGCGAACTTCCCCAACCCGTTTAATCCGAAAACAGTCATCAGTGGACAGTGGACAGTGAACAGTGTCGTACGATTGATCGTCTACGATGTCTTGGGGAGACAGGTTGCTGTCCTTGCCGACGGGAGCTACCCGGCAGGGAAATACACGTTTGCCTTTGATGGAACGAGCCTGGCGAGTGGTGTGTACTTCTATCGCTTAACTGCAGGGTCATCCTCCGCGGTTCGGAAGATGCTTTTGGTTCGTTGAAGATGCAATGTCGCCCCATCTCCCCGGAGCCCGGGAACGGGTGCGAGAGTCCCCGGCTCGACTTCCAACCGGTCGTCGGTCACTGTCTGCGACGATACAAAGGAAATCTGATGGAACGAAAAGATCTCGGATTTGGCAGTTGGTTTGAAGAGAAAAGAAAAGGGCTGGAGTTGCCGGACTTTGCGCTCGCGCGCGTGACGAGAGTCGATAAGGACAGATATCTTGTACGAAACGAGCACGATGAAGTCCAGGCGGAGCCTACGGGCAAACTCCTCTTTTCCGCCGACACAGAACAGGACCTCCCCTGCGTTGGTGACTGGGTTTTCGTCCAGTACCACAATGATGGGGCGCTCGCGATCATCCATGAGCTCTTCCCAAGGAAGAGTTTCCTGCGACGCAAGTCTGCGGGAAAGCAACTCGAATATCAGATGATCGCTTCCAATATTGACGTCGCCTTCATCATGCAATCGTGCGATTTCAATTTCAACCTTCGGCGGATGGAGCGATATCTCGTGATGGTCAACGAAGGCCATGTCGCACCGGTCATTGTGCTCAGCAAGACTGATCTTGTGAGCGAGGAGGAATTGGAGAAGCGGATGTCCGAAATCCGGGATGCACGAGTCGACGTGCCGATCCTCGCGCTCAGCAACAAGACTGAAATGGGACTCGAATCAGTCCGGCAGGCGTTGCAGAGGGGCAAGACGTATTGCCTGCTCGGGTCTTCAGGTGTGGGCAAGACGACACTTCTGAATCATCTTCTCGGGAGCGATGCGTTCGAAACGAATTCCGTGCGTGAAAAGGACAGCAGGGGAAGGCATACGACATCACGCCGTCAAATGACAATCCTGGACAGCGGAGCACTGCTCGTTGATACTCCAGGCATGAGGGAATTGGGGTTGATGGGTGTCGGCGCCAGTATCGACGACAGTTTCTCGGATATCCATGAACTCTCCGAAAACTGCCGGTTCAAAGACTGCACGCACCTTGTCGAAGCCGGGTGTGCGATCCTGGCAGCAGTCCAATCCGGGGCTCTCAGTGATTCCCGGTATCAGAGTTACATCAAACTCGTCAAAGAATCGGAATTTCACGCGATGTCATATGGCGAACGACGCGAGAAGGACCGGCAATTCGGGCGGATGATCAAGACTGTGAAGAAGGAACTGAAGAAGCGAAAACCTTCATCCTGAACGGAATGGGTGCTTCTGCAGGACGCGATGCCCTCCAGAGAGGCGAAGGGGCATGATCCGGGAAAACCGCGGCAGATTTCGGGACCGCGTCAGCCCCGATCCCCTTGGTCAGTTCCTTGATCCGGGCAATCCCCTCCTCGCCGCGCTCGACCACGATATCGGTCGCGCCGAGGCTATTGGCCGACAGATACTGCTGAATGTGCTGTTGGTCGATTGGTGTCTCTTTATGCATCTTCTCGATCACTTCACCAAAGATCCGTTTTTGGAGTTCCATCCCTTCACGCTTGTCGCCAGCCGGCCCATAGCCGTAGCTCATTCCCATGCATCCAAGCCCGATAGCAGACACTTCCAGGACGCTCTTCCCAAGCGTGCGTTTTTGCATTGGATCTCCTTCTCCACTTTGCGATAATCGTGAACGAAGCCTCCGTTCTCACGCTACCAATATAAGAGGGGATTGGCTGGAGAACATATACAAAAGGCGGATTTACGGATACTTTTCCTTCCGCATACCTGCCTTATCAATTCCCGGGTGGCGACTGAGGAATGTCGAATTTCGATTGTCCAAATCGTCTATAAGCTGGAAGTGCCTGCCGTTCTCGGATTGACTCGAGCGATATTGCCAATCACGAATGCCCGAAGGGCGCAGAGCAGAATAGAAGGAGGAGTCTCAATGCCAACGAACACCGTTCGCCTTCACCGTGTGCTGACCGCACCGCCGGACCGAGTCTACCGTGCATTCCTCGATGCCGATGCAATGGCCAAATGGCTTCCACCAAATGGATTCACAGGCAAGGTGCACCAGCTGGATGCCAGGGTCGGCGGCGCCTACAAAATGTCGTTCACGAACTTCACCAACAGCCAAAGTCACTCTTTCGGGGGAGAATTTCTCGAGCTCGTGCCGGGCGAGCGAATTCGCCACACGGACACTTTTGACGATCCGAACTTGCCCGGGACGATGCGCACGACAATCGTATTCACAAAAGTAGCGTGTGGGACGGAATTGACCATTGTCCAGGAGGGGATACCCGAAGCCATCCCTGTAGAAATGTGCTACCTCGGTTGGCAGGAATCGCTTGTGCTTCTGGGACGGCTCGTCGAAGCAGAGATCCCCGGAGCGTGAGATCCCCCAGGCCTCCGAAGAATCTGTCATAAAGTCGGGAACTTTTTCCATCTCTGCGGCGGTTGTGCACCCAGCAAAAATCAAAAGAAGAGGACTCTCAGGGAGACTGGGTGCAATGAGTTGGGATCGCGCGTCGGGCACGGAAGACATCAGGACGAAACTCTCGAAAGCCCGTTTTGCAGGCCGGGTGATTCTGTCAGGTGAGGATGACTTCAATTGGCCGGCCGTCATCATTAGCAATGGGGTTGGAAACCAACGGAACCGGTTCCTTCGATGGTATGACCAAAGCGTCCGGGACCGTCGCGAGCCAATCCGTCGCGGACGTGATCTTCGAACAACTCCACGCGGCAGCTGACACGCCGCCGTAAGGACGAAGGAAGAAATGGAAATCCGCTTGCTCTATTTCGAGGGTTGTCCAAACGTCGATGCGACCTTCGCACTTCTTAAGGACTGTCTTGACCGCGAAAACGTGGCGGAACCAATCCTCCTGATGAAGATTCTGAATGCGGTGGAAGCTGCTCGGTATGGCTTTCTCGGTTCACCCTCGATTCAGATCAACGGCGAGGATATCGAAACGTCGCGTTGCGGTGGAAAGCCATTCTTCGGTTGCCGGATTTATGACCCTTCCTCAGCCACCCCGGGAGAACCGTCCAGGGAGCTGATTCTCGGCGCGATCAGACGTGCACGCACTCGCCTGTGACAACGTCTTCTGATCCATCTCCTCGCATGCCCGTGCGGCGACCTCGGTCGTCAGTGAAGGATGAGTTCCCTGGATCCGTCAGGAACGCGATGCAGGATCATCGTTGTTCCCCCGGCCATGCCGAGCTGACAATTGAGACCTTTGGGCACCGGCACCTCTCGTTTCAGAACGTGCAGTGCTCGCTCAAACAAGATCCTGTGCCCGAGATTGTTCAAATGTATCCCGTCCCCGGAATCGAACTCCCCTTTTAACGACGCATCGGGATTTGCGATGCCCGTCCAGAAATCCATGGTGTGTGACCCGAACCGGAGGTAGGTCGAGTCGCGCATGTCCATTTGGATCCGGAGCTGCTCAGGTTTGGTGAAATTGCGCGGCTGCGTCGTGCTTACGAAGAGCTGCACCGTTGGGTTCGTGATCTGCCCGACGAGCACGGCATAGTTTGAAAGCTGCTCCCGGACCGGATACTCGTTTGCAGCGTCGTTGCTCGGCAGGTTGACGATCAAGATGTCGGGATGGAACGACAGCGCCTTTGAAATATTATGACCATCTTTTGGCTTTGGTCGACCCGGCGGCGGCGTGAAGCCCGTTGGCATAATGTCGTACGTGGTATACCCGCCAACGGCCAGATTGATAACGGTAGCACTGGAATCGTGGCTCAGGACATATGCGGTCAAGCGCCACACCCAGGCGCTGTCAATGGGCTTCGCGCCAGTGCCAGCCGCCGTCGATGAGCCGAGGATGACGATCACCAGCGGTCTTTGCTTATCCCGCGTCCGGGTGGGCGGTCGTTGCGGACCCTCGGAGAGTGCGGACTGGTTCGATGGACCATGCACCAAGGCGGAAGGACACGATGCAAACGCACCGGTTGTCTCAAGGGCGGCGATCAGCATGAAGGACAGGAAGAGGCGCATTGCTTCTCCAAGACCGTTGGACGATACTGACGGACTGTTCAAGAAGCTAACACACGGAAGGCAAGGTAGCAAATTCACCTTCCAACCGTTTGCGCTTCACCTTGAAGGGTCGTAATTTCTTCCAAGGGCGCGCCAAGAACCGCCGTGTGGAACCGGTGGCACAATGAAAGATGAATCAATCATGGACTCCGAACGCAATCGTGTTTGTCCTGTTGAGCTCGCATCGTCGTTGGATAACAAGCTTCGGCGGTGGCTGCAGAATCCGCGTACGATTCTCGCCCCGTATGTGAATGAGGGAATGACCGCTCTCGATGTGGGGTGCGGCCCGGGTTTCTTCTCGATCGAGATGGCAAATTTGGTCGGACCCACGGGGCGGGTAATTTCAGCGGACCTGCAGGAAGGAATGCTTCAGAAATTGGCCGACAAGATTAGGGGGTCCGCCCTCGAATCGAGAATCAAACGTGTTCAATGTGGTAAAGAGGCGATCAACGTCTCTGAGACAGTCGATTTCATCCTTGCATTCTATATGGTTCACGAAGTCCCGGACAAAGCCGCGTTCTTCAGCCAATTGAAAGGGGTCTTGAACCCGCAAGGCCTTTTGTTGATGGTGGAACCGAAGCTCTTTCATGTGTCGCGGAGTGAATTCGCTTTGACCACTGGAATGGCCGAAACTGCCGGGTTCCGGATAACGCAGGGTCCAAAATTGCCGTTCAGTTGGTCGGCCGTGCTGAAAAACGCCTGAGACGCCGCGTTCAAGGATCCCGCAACCGCGCACGAGGATTATTTAAGAGGATGATCCTTGGTCGTCTCTTCGGTCCGATGGCGCTGAAGAGTCTCATCAAAGACGATCGTCATAGGCATTGCCATCGGACAATCGACAGCTTCATCGCTGATCCGTCCTTGCGAACAACTCGCCACGGTCTTGGACATGTCTGAGCGCGCTGGAAGGCGGGCGTCAGGTTCATCTTCTCGCATCCAAGAAATGAAACAATGAGTAACCTACAGTCTGAATTTGTCGAACTCGCAGCCGGCATTTTTGTCTGCGCCGCAGGATTGCTCGCATCGGCGGTTTCAGCGTTTCGGCTGAAGACGAGAGATTACACGCTTCTCAATTTCGGACTCTTTGCCTTTCTGTATGGACTGCGGGGCCTCGTGGAGTCGCAGACGATGGAGACGATGGTCGGGTATCCTTTCACCGTTCCCTATTTCCACGGGCTGCTCACCTATCTTCTCATCATACCGCTGTCCGCTCTTCTCGTCGACCTCTTCGGCCGGGGATGGCAAGGCTCCCTGGTATGGGTGTTTCGTTCAACGATCGTCTATGCCGTTGTTGCAGTCTGCTACGATTTGATCCGGCCCGGTCCGTCAGCGGATGCTGGAATCTACCGGCCGCTGGCCGTCGTGTGGGGACTTGTCTGGATCGTCAATGTTCTCCTATCGCGGAAAGAACGCGACCTGGAATCGCGCGTGCTGCAAGGGGTGTTTCTCGCCACGTTTCTCTTTATGGTCATCGACCAACTCATCAGTATAGGGACGTTGACGTGGAAAATACAGCTCGAGCAGCCCGGCCAGGTCATACTGTTTGCAGGACTCGGCTTTGTCGCAGTCCACCATTTCTTCATCAATGAACAAAAATTGCAGTCCATTGAGCAGGAGATCGAGATCGCCCGGAGGATCCAGGAGTCCAATCTCCCGGCAACCCTGAAATTCCCGGGGGGCCTTGACATTGCCGCCCGATACGTGCCGATGTCTGCGGTGGCGGGAGATTTCTATGATATTCAGACGACCGACGGATCAGGCGTCGGCATTTTGATTGCCGACGTGTCCGGCCATGGCGTTGGCGCCGCGCTCATCGGCTCAATGTTGAAAGTCTGTTTTGCCTCTCAGGCGCCGCACCTGGCCGACCCCGCGCATGTGCTGACGGAAATCAACCGGATTCTTCAAGGGAAGATCAAGGACTCGTTTGTGACCGCCTGTTCGGTGTTCATCGATTTCAAAAGGGAGATCCTCCGCTACGCGATCGCGGGTTACCCGCCCCCCTACTTGCAAAGAACATCAACCGGCGAGATGATCAGACTCACGTGTGCCGGAACGATCCTGGGTCCATTTCCGGGCACGGTGTACGAAAGCGAAGAACTGCACATCGCCTCGGGCGATCGGTTGGTTCTCTATACCGACGGCCTCGTGGAAACCGCAGGCAAGGGCGGCGCGATGTTCGGTGAGGACCGCCTGGAAGCAATGATCAACGCATGTTCGAATGATTCTCCTGAAAACTCTGCCGGTCACATCGTGGAACAGGTCATCAAATGGTCCGGCAGGTCAGGAGGAAGATCACTCGATGACGATCTGACATTGATTGTCGCGGATGTTTTCGAAGGCCCGCCGCTCAATCTCGCGTCGCAGGACGCGCCGGGGGAATCTATGGTCTGATGGTCGTTCTTGCCGTCAATATCACCAGAGGTCACATCATCCCATCGAGGAACAGCGAATGGCAGAGAACAAAACAAAAGCGACGGGGACATCAGTGAATTCATTTCTCAAGAAGCTCAACGATCCCCGGATGCAACGGGATTGCGCCACGATCATTACGATGCTGGAAGCGATCTCGAAACTCAAGCCGGTAATGTGGGGGACTGCGATCATCGGGTTCGGGTCGCGTCACTACGTGTATGAGAGCGGTCGGGAGGGTGACACGATGATCGTCGGATTCTCGCCGAGAAAGCAGGCCATTGCGCTTTATCTTGCCGGTGGACTTGAGCCGTTGCAGGATGAACTTGCGAAGCTCGGAAAACACCGCACGGGCAAAGGATGCCTGTACATCAAGTCACTTGATGATGTCGAGAGAAGCGTTCTGCGAACCATCCTGACGAAGTCCTATAGGAGTGAGAAGCAACGCTGACGGTCCGTACGTTGCTCTCTCCAACGCGTGTTCGAATCACTCGATGACACGCGCACGTCTTTCCCTGACAGCCTTTTTGCATTTTGGATTTTGTCGATGCGCGGACGGCGCTTGCATTGTCCCGGGGTCATCAAGGCGGAGGATCGAATGAACGCTGGTTACCCTTGCAGATTTCTTACGGCGTTTGTTGCCGCGAATCTTGCTCTGCTCTTCGCTGCTTGTGCTCCGACCGGTGGAGCACATCGGAACGCCATCACGTTGAGAGCCGACGCGGATGAAGTCGTGGTACGGACACGTGACGGCCGTGTCATTACCTTTCTGCAGGATGAGTATCAGGTTGTCCGATCCGACTCCGGAAAGGCCATCAGCGGGACCGGCCGACAGTTGAACGATTCGCTTGGCAACCGGCCGCAGCCGTTCGTGGGTACCATTGCGGTCGCGGAGATGCAGGACGTCGAGTATCGGCATCAATCGGGTGGGGCCAGCCCTGTTGTGTTCCTGGTGGCAGGTGTCGTTGTCGTGGTGCTTGTCCTTCTCACGCGCACGCACACCAGTTGGGCGGGGTAAGGAGCGTCCACTGCCGATCGTCTTTGGGACTTTGCAGGGGCCGAATTTGTGGTGTCCCCGATCCGACGATTCCGGGACTTCCATCCGGATTCTCACCGCGGTAAGCCAATGGGAAAAAATTCCTCACCCTCTTGACAATTCCCTTCTCTTGTCTTAATTTAAGACTAAAAGATCTTAAATCAAAGAACGCCATGAGCCTCATTTTCAGCCGCCATTGTGAATACGCCCTTCAATCGGTGCTTTACCTCGCACTGAAGCCGAAAGGGGAGATGACGAACATCAAGGAACTCACCAAGGCTCTGGATATCCCGTATCATTTCCTCGGGAAAATCATGCAGGATCTTTCGCGCAAGGGGATCCTGAACTCACACAAAGGGCCGCAGGGAGGATTCGCTCTGCGCAAGCGACCGGAGGAGATCACGCTTCTGCAAATCGTGGAGGCGATCGATGGGACGGGGTTTCTTCACTCGTGTGTACTCGGCTTTCCGGAGTGCTCCGGCACGCATCCGTGCGCCGTGCATGAGTCTTGGGGCGTCATGCGGGACAATATCCAGAAAATGCTTTCGACCGAGAACGTTGCGAAGCTTGCCTCGGCGATGCTCAAGCCCGCCTACCGACATGTAAAATGATTTTATTTGACCAGTATTCAGAGTGATTAGTCTGATTAAGCGTCGACACAGAAAAGGGACGACCGAAGCGATGGAATCGACACAGACATTGGAAATCGAAAGGGCTTCCGGAACCCCAGGACATCACCCTGGGGCGCCTCTTTCCGGGACTGTTCGGCAGAGAATTCCGGTAAAGAAGATCCTGCCTGAACTCCGCAAGCCGAAGCCGCGCTCCCTCTCCGAAAAACGGTGGCCGCGACGAATGTTGCTCCGACTGCGCGAAGACTCCCAGTTCCTGCGCTCCGTCGTTCAGTATGCTTTTGCAGGGCTGTGTGTTTGGATCGGCGTGGAGTTCACGCTGTTCGTCCGCTGGGGAACATCAGGCGGAACGCTTCCGTTTCACAGCCGTCCCCCCGGCGTCGAGGGCTTCCTGCCGATCAGCGCGCTGATGAGTTTCGTCTACTGGCTTCAGACCGGCGTCATCAATACGATCCATCCCTCCGGTCTCTTTATCCTTGTGGCAATCGTTCTCGTCAGTCTGATGGTCAAGAAGGCCTTTTGCGGCTGGCTTTGCCCGATCGGAACATTGAGCGAATCCCTCTGGATGCTCGGCCAGCGGCTTTTCAAACGTAATCTCACCCTTCCGCGATGGCTTGATCTCCCTCTGCGATCGCTGAAGTATCTCCTGTTCGGCTTCTTTGCGTATTCGATTCTCCGGATGGACGCTGACGCTCTTGCCGCATTCATTTACAGTCCGTACAATAAGATGGCCGATGCGAAGATGTACGACTTCTTCGCGGACATCTCCCGAACGGCGCTGTACGCGATCGGCGGTCTTCTTCTCTTATCGGTAGTGATAAAGAACTTCTGGTGCCGATTCCTCTGTCCTTACGGCGCGTTACTCGGCATCATCGGGTGGTTCAGTCCCCTGAAAATCACACGGACCAAAGCGACGTGTGTCGATTGCATGCTCTGCACAAAAGCATGCCCGGCGAACATCGCCGTCCACAAAGCGGGAAGAATCTGGAGCGACGAGTGCATGAGCTGCATGGCATGCGTACAGGTGTGCCCCGTCAAAGAAACCCTCGAGGTCCGGACCGGAAAGCGGGGGCGGTCGATTCCTGCGTGGGTCATCGGGACTCTCGTGGTCGGTCTCTTTGTTGCGATAACGGGGATGGCGATGATCACGGGGCACTGGCAGAACAGGATCGATCAATCAGAATACCTCCGTCGGTTCAAGACCATCGATGGGCCGATGTACCAGCATTTCCGCGGGCAGGTCCCAGCGTACGGTCCGAACGACTAAACACAATACCATCGAAGGACGACGCATGAAACGCTACTGGATCGCATTTTGGTCTGTCATCATTGTCTCATTTGCCGTGCTTGGCTGGGTGGGCTTCCGAATCTACCAGGAGAAACCGCCCATCCCGCGGGCGTTTGTCACCCCTGACGGACGGGCCGCGGTCACCCGGGAAGAAATCCTTGCCGGACAAAATGTCTGGCAGGCAATGGGAGGGATGGAAGTGGGCTCTGTCTGGGGACACGGCAGTTACGTCGCGCCGGATTGGACTGCGGATTGGCTGCACCGGGAATGCGTCTTCATTCTTGACGCGTGGTCGATGCAGGAGACCGGACGGCATTTTGATGCACTGTCGCCTGAGCTTCAAGCCTCGCTCGAAAAACGACTGCAGGATCAGAATCGCAAGAATACCTACGACCCGGAGACGCAGACCGTCGCCATCGACTCCACGCGTGGCGCCGCGTTTGCCTCGAACGCCGGGCATTATGCAAAAGTCTTCTCCGAAGGAGTGGAACCCTACGCAATTCCTCCAGGGGCAGTGACGGATCCCACGGACCTGAGAAATCTTTCGGCATTCTTTTTCTGGACGTCCTGGGCGGCTTCGACGAGCCGGCCTGACGAAGCAATGACGTACACCAGCAACTGGCCGCATGAGCCCCTGATTGCGAACGAGCCGACTGCCGACGCCATCGTCTGGACCGGCGTGAGCATTATCGTGCTTTTGGCGGGCATCGGGGGCATGGCCTGGTATTTCGGGTCCCGAAAAGACGGGGCGCCGCACACTGTTCACCCGGAAAACGACCCGCTCTTCAGTCATTCCTCGACGCCGTCGCAAAAGGCCGTCCTTAAATACTTCTGGGTCGTCTCCGGCCTCTTCATCGTGCAAATTCTCCTTGGTGTGATCACCGCACACTATGGCGTCGAAGGTTCTTCATTTTACGGCATACCGCTCGCACAAATTCTCCCGTATGTTGTTACGCGAACATGGCATACGCAGATCGGAATCTTCTGGATCGCCACGGCCTGGCTGGCTGCCGGACTCTATATCGCGCCGGCCGTTAGCAAAAGAGATCTCCCGGGTCAAAGACTTGGAGTGAACGTGCTGTTCGCCGCGCTCCTCCTCGTCGTTGTTGGGTCGCTTACCGGTGAATGGCTGAGCGTCATGCACAAACTCGGCAAATCAGAATGGTTCTGGTTCGGTCATCAGGGGTATGAGTACGTTGACCTCGGCCGCTTCTGGCAAATCGGTCTCGTCATCGGACTCGCGCTCTGGGTGTACCTCGTCGGAAGGAATATCGTCGTCGCCATACGCCGGAATGACGAGGAAAAACCGCTGCTCTCCCTGTTTCTCATCTCAGCGATCGCGATCGGCGGATTCTATATGGCCGGCCTGATGTGGGGCAAGCACACGAACCTGTCCATCGTCGAATACTGGCGCTGGTGGGTGGTGCACCTCTGGGTCGAAGGATTCTTCGAAGTGTTCGCCACCGTGGTGATTGCCTTCATGTTTGTCCGACTCGGATTGATCCGCCCGTCGACGGCAAACTCGTCGGTGGTGTTCTCATCCACCATCTTTCTTTCGGGCGGGATCATCGGAACGCTGCACCACCTCTATTTTTCCGCGACACCGACCGTGGTCCTGGCGCTGGGTTCGGTATTCAGTGCGCTCGAAGTCGTCCCGCTCGTCTTTGTCGGCTATGAAGCGTGGGAGAACATCCGACTCGCGCGCGCGACATCCTGGATCTTCCGCTACCGATGGCCGATCATGTACTTCGTCGCCGTTGCATTCTGGAATATGGTCGGTGCCGGCCTTTTCGGGTTCATGATCAATCCCCCGATCGCTCTCTATTATATGCAGGGTTTGAACACGACGCCGCTTCACGGCCATGCCGCGCTCTTCGGCGTATACGGCATGCTCGGTATCGGGTTGATGCTCTTCTGTCTCCGCGTTCTCTGGATCCAGAAAGAGTGGAAGGAAGGCCTCCTTCGGTTCTCGTTCTGGGCATTGAACGGAGGGCTGATGGCGATGGTCGTGATAAGCCTCTTGCCCGTCGGACTGCTTCAAACCTGGGCTTCGGTCGAACACGGATACTGGTACGCCCGGACGCCCGAATTCCTCTATTCGTTACCCGTCGCACTGTTTAAATGGAGCCGGGTCTTTGGAGACACGATCTTCAGCATCGGCGCGGTTGCGCTGGTGCTGTTCGTCATCGGCCTCATCACAGGGCATTCGCTGAGGCAGACGGAAATCGTGAAGAAGCCCGGTGAAGAGGTGTAGAGCCTATCGGCGGGCGCAAATCAAACCGTGGAAGAAGCATACGAAGGGTGCCGGAAGAGAGCGAAAGCGATCGGCCGGCGTCCTTCCATCCCCCCATCCCCCGATCCTCCCATCCCCCCTTCCTTCTTTTCCCCCATCTCAATTTCCTCCCATTCTGCGTGGCACGGTTTCTGGATAATGTGAAAACGACACAGAGTCCCATCATCGCGGGATGAATGAAAGATGCCTTCATTCCGAGCAGCAATCCACTGTCTCCACTCCGGAAGGCGGTTAATATTGTGCATGTGGTGAGCTTTATGCCCGTTTCCGAGTCGCTCCTGACATCGCAATCGCAGAATAAATCGGGGTTTGCAGAGTTTTGCTTTATCTGCGGTTCCTTCTCGCTCTTCTCTTCCAAGCACGGAAATTTCCGGGAAGCACAGTGTGCTCTCTGTGGAACGACCAAGCGGGTGAGCGACGTCGCAAGGGCGATCAGCATGACGTTTGCTCCGCAACCCGCAGAACCACTCCCGCTGTCGTCTGCCCTGGAGCATCTGCGTCCCCTCCGGATATTCGAGGCCCAGGCCTCCGGCCCGATTCATGACACGCTCTCCGTTCTGCCCGGTTATCTCTGCGGGGAATATTTCGACGATGTTCCGCCGGGCTCGCTGCATGACGGTGTCCGCTGCGAGGATCTGACAAGCCTGACGTTCGAAGAGAACACATTCGACCTCGTGATTACACAGGACGTGCTCGAGCATGTCGCTGCCTATGAAGACGCGATCCGTGAAATTCGAAGAGTGCTGAAGCCATCGGGGAAACACATCTTCACCGTTCCCGTGCATCCATCCAACACAACACGCGCCCGGGTGAAGAAAAGCGCCGACGGCAACCTGTCGAACGTCTGTCCTCCAGTCCACCACGGTGATCCGTTGCGGTCGGACGGCGCGCTCGTCGCAGTCGACTACGGCAACGACCTTCCGACGATCCTTCAGGATCATGGGTTTTCAACAACGGTGATGGAATGTGGCATCTGGTATTCCCCCGCGGAGGTCACCTGGATTGACGATGCGTCGGGGTACGAGCGGTATCGTTCGACGGTGCGCGACAGCGGGATGCTGGAATACTTCCGCTACAACTCCATCGTGTTCGTCTCCGAAAAACTTGCTCTCCCGTTCACCGGCGAGCGGTTTGTCCCTGAAGTAAAGGGGCAAATCGCCCACGAACACCTGCATCGTTACGCTCTTGCGCGGGACATGGTGAAGGGCAAATCCGTCATCGACATTGCGAGCGGAGAGGGATACGGATCGTTTCTTCTCGCAGGGGAGGCCGAATCGGTGACAGGGATCGACATCTCCGAGGAGAGCGTCCGTCACGCAACGGCGCGGTACGGCCGTCGGTCCAATCTTCGGTTCCTCAAGGGGAGCTGTGAGGCAATTCCCTGTCCTGATGCTTCGTTCGATGTCGCTGTGAGTTTCGAGACCATCGAACACATTGAGGATCAGGAAGGATTTCTGAAGGAGATACGGCGCGTGTTGAAGCAGGATGGAGTGTTCCTCGTCTCCACGCCGAATATCGAAGTCTACCACCACGGGACTGATCCAAAGAATCCCTTCCACCGTCGGGAGCTCACGCTGACCGAATTCCGTGCCCTGCTCGAGGCGCACTTTCCATCGATCAGTTTCTACGGCCAGCGTCTTGCCCTGGGTTCGCATATCTGGCCAATGGAACCGGATGCAAAAGTGGAATGGAAGTCTTACGTGAAGCAAGGGAACGAAATCCAGGTTCGCAGCAACGCGCCGCACGCCCCGGAATATGTCCTCGCGGTTTGTTCGGCGTCGGAACCCGGTTCGCCGTGCGCCGCATCAGTGTTTGGTGATCCGTCGGATGACCTTACCGACGACTATCGTGCACGCGGGGTCTGGGGACAATCGCTTGAAAAGGAGCTCCAGCAGAGTCGGGCCGAGCTTGCGCGGCTGAAACTTGCGGGCGGAGCCTCGAAAACAGACCGTGCCTCCCTTCGCGCGATGGCGCACTCTTATCTGAAGGACCGTCGCATCAGACAGGCGATCGATGTCCTCCAGTCCCTGATCTCCCAGGATCCCAAGGATGCGGAGTCCCTACTCGATCTTGCTTCAATCTGCATCCGTCAACGGGACCTCAAGACCGGGACCGCCCTGGTCAACCATGTGCTTTCCTTCGATCCGGGAAATACCGGGGCGATGGAAGCCCTTCGCCTGCTCTCGGTTCGGGAGACGAGCAACCGGAACGCAGATCTTCCGTTCTCCGCCGTTCGGTGCCGTTCGCTCGAGGAATACCACAAACATCTCCATGCCACCGGGGAAGAACAGTCCATCGGCGCGGACCTCGCGGGTCTCCTGCGGCGAAACGGCGACGGCTTTGGCGTCGAAGGCCACTGCTTTGTGTGTGATGATGATGTGACATTTCGGGTGGAATCGGCAAGTCACGGTGCGGACGGCGTTCCTGAGGAAGTCAATTGGCGTGAGACCATGGTGTGCCCGTCCTGCGGACTGACCAACCGCATGCGTGCAGCGATGCATCTCGTGGAGAGTACGGTTCGCCTGACGCCGGCCTCGGTGATCTACATTGCAGAACAGACGACGCCGTTTTACAGAGTACTCGCTGGGCGCCACAGGAATGTCACAGGAAGTGAGTTCATCAATCCCGGGATCAAAGGCGGCACCACCGACCGGGCGGGGATCAGACACGAGGATTTCACGCGATTGAGTTTCCAGGGGGACAGCGTTGATTGTGTTCTCTCCTTTGACGTGTTCGAGCACGTCCCGGAGTACGTGCAAGCCTTTCGCGAGAGCTACCGGGTGCTGAAACCCGGAGGATCGTTGTTTTTCTCCGTTCCGTTTGAACGGACAGCCATGCAAACGATCGTCAGGGCGGTTAACCATCCCGACGGATCCGTCGAGCACATCCTTCCTCCGGAATATCACGGAGATCCGGTAAATCCCGGCGGCGGCTGTCTTTGCTACCAGATATTCGGATGGGACATTCTCGGGATCCTGGAGAACATCGGGTTTGCTCCGGCCGAAGCGCTGCTGTACGAGTCCCGTGATTTCGGGTATCTCGGAGGCGAACAGATAATGTTTCTCGCCACGAAACCCAGCTTCGCAGCGGTCACTGCTTCTCAGCCGGCCCGCACCATTAGTATGAGCCCCATCCCTGCCTGGGAAACCGATTCCCGGTTCAATCGCGCAATGGGCGCGGTCCCGTTTACCTTGGTCGATAAGCAACGTTGCTTCATGCTGTATCAATTCGCCCTCCAGAGTCTGAAGCTCGAAGGGCATGTGGCCGAAGTTGGGGTGTCCAACGGGGGAACCGCAAAATTGATCGCATCCATCCTTGAAGGATCGGGCAAGCCTCTTCACCTCTTCGATACGTTCGCGGGGATGCCCGAAACGGATGCCGTCAGAGACATGCATCACAAAGGAGATTTCGCTGATACATCACTCGAGAGCGTGCAACGTGTCGTTGGTGTCGCTCCGACCGTACACTTTTACCCTGGGTTCTTCCCTGCGACGGCGGGTCCGATCGAACCATTTGCGTTCTGCTTTGTCCACATTGACGTGGATATTTATCGATCGGTCCTTGACAGTTGTGAACTTCTTCTATCGCCGCATGACCAAAGGGGGAATCATGGTGTTCGACGATTACGGATTTGAAAGCTGTCCCGGCGCCAAGCAGGCCGTCGATGAATTCTTCGCGGATAAAAATGAACGGCCCTGGTACCTTCCGACCGGCCAGTGCGTCGTCATAACATTATGATGGAGAGCCATGAACTTGCCGACAGATATGACCGTGCAAAACCCCTATGATGTTGCCCAGGAGCTGATCGACAAAGGGGAATTCGGGCAGGCCGCAGTGCGACTGGAGGAGGTCCTCCGGACTGCTCCCGACAATGCCGCCGCCCACAACGATCTCGGTGTGCTCCAGTTTCGATCCGGCGACCACACCGCGGCTCTCGCGCATATGTTGCAGGCGCTGCGGCTTGAGCCGACGAACAATTCCTTTGCGGAGAACATCATCGATGTCTGCCATTCCCTCGGCATGCACAAGCAGGCGTCGGAAATGGAAGAGCTCCTGGCGAAGCAGAAGGACAAAGCGGGCGACGCCCACGGAGGCGCCCCCGGGGACGGTGCGGAGAATCCCGGGCATCGCATCATCGGCGGAATCGACTTTAGTGCTCTTCGCAGCGTACAAGTCACCGATCGAAACGAGATTCTCGCGTGGTATTGGAGTCACCATCCCCGATTCCGATTCCTCAAATCCATCCGGCCGGAAGGCAACGTCGCCGATATCGGAGCCGGCGGCGGCGGACTCGTCAGTTGGAAGAACTGGCTGACCCCCCTGAGAGACGATCTCCAAATCTACGCCGTCGATCTCCAGAAGAGCGACCTGTTCGAGAAGTATGCCGGATACCAGATCTGCAATCTGGATGACGAACCGTTGAAGTTCGATGCATCGTTTTTCGACGCCGCAGTCCTCTCGCACATCCTTGAACATATCACGGAGCCGAAAAACCTCCTGCGGGAGCTTCGCCGCGTGATGCGCCCCGGTGGCGAAATGTACATTGAGGTCCCGACCCTGGAGTCCATGGACTTCCCGTCTCGCCGGGAATTCCTGAACGGCGGCATCCCCGTTTCGACCGTAAACTTTTTTGATGACAGCACGCACCGCAGAACGTTCAGCCAGAACGAACTGAGGACCCTTGCCGAATCCACCGGATACCGGATGCTGGATTCCGGCACGATACGGAACCGGTTTGCTGAAGACACGTTGATGATTCAAGGCGCTTCCCACAACGACGAGGAGCTCTGCACCTACGGCATCTGGTCCCGCCTGGGATTTGCCCATTTTGTCGTTGTGGAAGCCGTCTGAAGAGGAACCAGAGCGGACTGACCATGCCTCTATCGGATTCCATTGCGCGCCGGGTCCAAGAGTATTTTTGCGCCGACCGTTACGACGATGCCATTGCCTACTTGCGAACTTCGCTGGAAGTCGGCGTCGACGGTGATCGAGCAGAAATCCACAAGCTCCTCGGACGCATCTTCTACTATCGCAGCGATTTCGATGCGGCAAAGACCCATTTGCAGGCCGCTCTCACTGCAAATCCTGACGACCTGTACGCCGAATTCTACCTTGCCCATAGTCTAGTTCCGCTCGGCGATCCGCAAAGCGCTCTCCGGTTCTACGCAGACTGCATGCAACGGGCAAGGTCCAAAGACGGTATTGCAGACCACGTGAGCGCGCTCGCGAAAACTGTCCCGTTCGGCGACCCGGCTTGTGCGACGCTTCTGGGATCCGGCGATCCCGGAGCGAAAGGCGAGACGGCCGGAGGACCGAAGGTCTCCGTCATCATCCTCTGCCATAACAAACTCGAGTTCACGATCAGGTGCCTGACGGCCCTCTTTGCCAATACGGAATATCCCGACCTGGAAGTCATCGCCGTTGACAACGCGTCGGTCGATGACACGCCGGGCTATCTTGAGATGTTCTCCCGCAAGGTCACGTTCATTCGGTCACGGACAAATCTCGGTTTCGTCGGAGGAAACAACGCCGCTGTCCGGGCGGCGAGCGGCGATGTCCTGGTGTTTCTCAACAACGACACCGAAGTGCAAAAGGGGTGGCTTCCAGAAATGCTCCGCTGCATGGCGGATCATCCGGATGCCGGCGTTGTCGGCGCGAGGCTCCTTTATCCGAACAAGACGATTCAGGAAGCCGGCGGGATCATCTTCTCCGACGGCAACGGATGGAACTACGGCAGAGGATACCCTGCGACAAGTTCACTGGTCTCCTTTGTCCGGGAAGTCGATTACTGTTCCGGTGCCGCTCTCATGGTGCGCGCAGACCTTTTCCGACTCCTCGGCGGATTCGATGAACGCTATTCTCCCGCCTACTGCGAAGACAGCGACCTGTGCTTTGGCGCCAGGGCACTGGGCTTCAAAGTCCTCTATTGTCCGAGCGCTGTCGTCGTACACCATGAAGGGGTGACATCGGGCACGGATGTTACAAAAGGGTTCAAGAGATTTCAGGAAATCAATGTCCCGAAATTCAGGGAGAAATGGGCGACGCAGCTTCTACGGCAACGCGCGAACGAAAAGTCGAAGTTCACCGTGCGATCCCGTCGCGGTCGGGTCGCGTTCCGTGCTCATTATTGACGACTGGCCGCCGCTTCCGGACAAGGCGTCCGGAACATTGAAGATGTATACGACGGTGAAGGAGATGGTCAAACTGGGGTGGCATGTGACCTACGCTCACCTCGTTGGTGCCCAGCTCGGTCCGACCTCGGAGACCTATTTGAACGAGCTTCGGGCGCTCGGCATCGAATTCATCTGGCTGGAATATGAACGATGGTGGTCGCTCCGGAACTCCTCCGAAGTGCGTCCGATCCTGCGCCAGATCATCACCGGCCTCGACCTGAAGAACAGGGCGCCGGACTTCGTCTACCTCAGTTTCTGGTTCGTCGCTGACTATTTCCTTGATTTTATACGGGAAGAGCTGCCCGCTACCCCGATTATCATCGATACGATTGATCTGCACTATCTACGCGAAGCCCGTCAGGCAGAAGTATTGCGCGATAAGAAATTGCTGAAAGACGCCCAGGCGACCAAGCGCAGGGAACTGGCAGTCTATGCGAAAGCCGATTGTGTGACGACCGTGACCGAGGAGGACCGATCTGCGCTGTTGAACGACCTTCCGTCGAAACCGGTCTTCATCATGACCAACATTCACGAGCCGGCCCCTTCAACGGTTCCCTTTGGGGACCGGAAGGATCTTCTGTTCGTCGGGAATTTCAATCACACGCCGAACCAGGATGCCGTAAAGTACTTCGTTGAATCCGTCTTTCCGGCGGTCCGCGCGAAGCTGCCCGGGGTTCGCTTGCTCATCGTGGGGAATAACCCCACCGCCGACATCCGAGCGCTGCAATGCGGGGATATTGAGGTCACCGGCTGGGTCCCGTCCCTCGTCGAATATTTCGACCGGTGCCGGCTCTCTGTCGCTCCCATCCGTTATGGCGCCGGGGTCAAAGGGAAGATCGGCGAAGCCATCGCGCATGGGCTCCCGTGCGTTCTGACGACGGTCGCCGCCGAAGGGATGAATATCGTCGATGGCAAGCACGCGCTCATCGCCGATGATCCCGGAAGCGTTCGCCGCGGCGATCGTCCGCTTGTATACCGACGAATCGCTCTGGCACGATCTTGTCGGGGAAGGGTTGGAGCTCGTGAAGCGGCAATATTCTGCGGTTGCCACTGCGAGGCGGCTGAAATACATCTCAAGCTTTGCAACGCGGACCGCGATGACCTCCTACCGTGCCATGCGCTATCCCACCCCACCGGTTGTCTCAATCATCCTGGTGACCTTCAATCAGACTGGAGTACACGCGTCAATGCCTGGAGAGTATCCGCCATTTTACGACGGTGAGTCATGAAATTGTGGTGATCGACAACGCGTCCACGGATGGGACGGTCGACCAACTCGCGCGCTACCCTGAAGTCAGGCTGATTCGCAATGCCGAGAACCGCGGGTTCCCGGCGGCTGTGAACCAGGGTCTGGTCGCGGCGACGGGGGAACATATTCTCCTCCTGAACAACGATGCCGTGGTCACCAATGGATGGCTTGAGCGCATGCTCGAAGTCGCGGCATCCGACAAGAATATCGGCGTCGTCGGGCCAATGAGTAACAGCATCAGCGGTGCGCAATTTGACCGCGAGGCCAGGTACTCGACGATCGAAGCAATGCATGCCTATGCCGGCGAAATGTCCCGCGCACGGTCCGGACAGGTCCAGGTTGTTCCGAGGGTCGCTTTTTTCTGCACCCTTATCACCCGGCAGGTGATTCAGGCGCTGGGGGGTGTGGATGAACGGTTTTCCCCGGGAAACTACGAAGACGACGACTACTGTCTTCGAGCGAATATTGCCGGGTATCGCTCAGTCATCGCCAAGGACGTGTTCATTCACCACTACGGATCGAAGAGCTTTCTGGCCGACGGCGAAGAACGCTACAAGAATCGTCTGGAAGCAAACAGAGCCATCTTCGTCCAGAAATGGGGGGGAACCCCTGAGGAACTCTGGACATTGCAGAAGCGACCGACAAAGCGTGACGTGAACATTCCTCTGAGAGAATCCGCATTTCTTCTCTGGTTCGACCGGGCGCGTTCCGCCGTTGAGGACGGGTCGTTCGGGACCGCCTTCACCTGCATGGCTGAAGCCATCAACCATTATCATGATATCGACGGCATGGCCTCGATGGCCAGATTCGACGAAGTGCTGTCGCTCGGGGCATCCATTGCGTCCAAGGCAGGAGAGCGTGACACCGCCTTCCGCTGGTATCGGGAGGCTATGGGCGTTGCGCCGCGCTCGACGAAAGCGATGGTCGGGCTGGCACAGCTGCATCTCTCAGAGGGGCACACCGCGGAAGCAGAGCAGCTCTACCGTCGCGTTCTTGAAATCGATCCCGGCAGCGAACCGGCGAAACGCGCGCTTGCATCGATTCAGCCGCAACCGGAACCCGGCATCGATCAACGTCTCGCCGACGCCCAACGCAGTTTTGCAGAATGCCGGTACCAGGAAGCGATCGATGGGCTCTCCTCGATTGACGATGCCATTGGCGCTCTCAGCGATGGAGCGCACCGCACCGAACTCCGTTCTGCGATAGAGAATTTCCGCGGCGTGTGCTACCTCTCTCTCCACGCGCTTGATGCGGCGAAGAACCATTTCGAGCGAAGTCTCCAGTTTCACCCTGATTCGTCACGGGCCTGCGCAGGCCTCGGGGAAGTGTTCTTCCTCTCAAGGCATTTCGAGGCTTCGAAAACCATGTTCGAATGGGCTGTGAAGAATGACCCTGACTCGGAAGCCGCGCGCGAAGGTCTGGCGCAGACGAATGTGGCGCTCGGCTTCGATCGGGAACACAATGCGCTCCTGCTCGAAACCTTAACCGCGACACAGGTCCGATGATCGAGAACGAATCTTACGATCGACGCATGAGCGAAATCGACACAGCGGACGCGGGATTCAATGCCGAGGCTGCGGAGTACGGCGCAGTTCTTGCGCGCGCCCGCCGGCAACTGGAAGATCGGATTGAAACATCCCCCGGCGACGCCGAGGCATGGTTCAATCTTGGGATTCTCTCCCGGGACAGGGGCGAATACGACCGGGCGGAACTCTGCTTCACACACGCGCTCAACCTGAGGCCAGACGATAGCCTGGCAAGCGTCGAGCTGGGCTTGCTGCGACGGAAGCGTGGAGACCTCGACGCTGCGGCAGCGTGGTATCGAAGGGCCATCGTGGCCGATCCGTCGTCGGTGAACGCTCATTTCAACCTCGGGAACTGGGCCCGGGACACAGAACAGTACGATGAAGCAGAGGCGGAATATCGCTTCGTCCTCCGGATGCAGCCCAATCACTACGGTGCCCTGATCAACATCGGGTACGTGTACGAGCAACAGGTCCGGTACACCGAGGCCATGCAATGTTACAAACAAGCCCTGGTTCTCCACCCCCGTCAGGCGGGGACGCTTGTGAACATCGGCAACCTGCGGAAAGAAGTGAATGATATCTCCGGCGCCATCGCCGCGTACACCGCATGCCTGCAGCTCGAGCCCGGCTCTCCGGAGGCGCATCATTCTCTCGCGCTCGCACTTCTTGCCTCGGGCGACTATCGCCGGGGTTGGGAAGAATACGAGTGGCGGCTCCGGTGCAGCGATACCGGAGGGCGCATCGGCGTCCGCGTCTTTCCTCAGCCGCTGTGGGACGGGGGTCCGCTCGAAGGGAAGACCATCTTTGTCTATGGCGAACAGGGGCTGGGTGACAACATTCAGTTCGTGCGGTTCCTCCCGGAACTGCAACGACGGGGCGCCCGCGTCGTCTTCGGATGCTATCGCCATTTGCTGAAATTATTTGACCGATGCAAAGGCGCCGACCAGGTGATTGACGTCAATGGCGACAGTCTGCCGATGTTTGATACCTATGGTGCCTTGATGAGCCTGCCGCATTTGCTCGGGATTCAATCCCCCGCCCTCGCTGCGGAGGCGGGATATCTCCAGGCCGAGCCGGGACGGGTGGTCCGCTGGACGTGGATCCGGGATGCTCACACCTTGACCGTCGGACTCGTCTGGGCAAGCAATACGAAGAACCGGCATGCGCGCATGAAGTCGATGGCATTTGACGAACTCGCCCCGATCCTGGCAATCCCGGACGTGACGTTCTACAGTCTGCAGATCGTCGATCGCGGCCCGGTTCCGGACGCCGCCAACGTCGTGACCCTCGATCAGGATATCTCCACCTTGGAGGAAACAGCGGCGATAATTGAAAACCTCGATCTTGTTGTTACGGTGGATACCTCGATAGCGCATCTTGCAGGGGCATTAGGGAAAGACGTGTGGACCCTTCTTCCGTACTCCGCGGACTGGCGGTGGCCGCGGTCGGGAGAGGCGACGCCGTGGTATCCCGGAATGAGACTCTTTCGACAGAGTCGCCTCGGGAGTTGGAAGGAACCTGTGGCGGAAGTTGCCGCCCGTCTCGAAGGATCGAAAGTGAGAAAGCTCCATGGATAACGGCATTCCAAACGGATCATCCGACCGGAAGGTGACAATCACGGGTGAGTCTCTCCGTCGGTTTACGGATTTTGTCGGTGACGTCGCGCTTCAGACCTATCCCGAGGCCGAATCGACTCTCCACACCAGCATCACCCGTGAGCAGTTGCAGAAGACCCTCCAACGATTCTCGCTCCCCAAGAATGCGCAAATCCTCGATGTCGGATGCGGTCAGGGTCCGGCACTCGATGCATTGCGGGAGATGGGCTACAAAGCGACGGGGATCACGGTGAACGAAGAGGACCTCGCTGCGTGCAGGGCGAAGGGCCATACAGTCCGGAACATGGACCAGTCGTTCCTGGATTTTCCACCGGAATCGTTCGACCTGGTCTGGGCCAGGCATTGTCTCGAGCATAGCTTCATGCCCTTGTTCACATTGTCCGGGTTCAAGCGCGTCCTGAAACCCGGCGGGCACCTCTATATCGAAGTCCCTGCTCCAGGGACCTCCTGCAAACATGAAGAGAACCTCAACCACTACAGTGTGCTCTCGACGAACGCGTGGCGCTCACTCTTGCTTCGTTCGGGATTTACGATTGCGGTCGAAGAAACCGTCAGTCTGACAACCCCTGCGGGCCCCGATCAGTATTTCGTCTTTCTCTGCTCCGTCCAGGCGCCCGTGACCCGGGGAACGAACGACGGGTGGACCTCCGGCACCTTATTCCTGGCCTTGTCCGATGGTCAGTACACGGGGTGGGGCGTATGTTCGAAAAACCTCCGACGCGAATTTGAGCGCCGGCTTCCGGTGGTCGACCTCATTGCCACCCGGCCTCCGGAGGGAAGCATCCATGTGCCCGGTCCGCTCTTCACCGCGATCGGTGATCGGCAACTTGCTCCGGCTTCCCCTTTCAGGGGTGCCCCGACCTTCGGTTACACGTTTGTCGAGAATGTGCTCGGCGACGAGGCGGCCGGGAATGCTGCTCGGTATGATTTGATCTTTTGCGGTTCGCAATGGTGCCGCGATAACCTGGAACGTGCGGGCATTCATCATGTCGAGGTGTTGGTTCAGGGGGTGGATACCTCGCTGTTCCGCCCGCTCGAGCCGCGGCCGGATGACGGCATGTTCGTCATTTTTTCCGGGGGGAAATTTGAATACCGGAAAGGCCAGGATGTGGTTCTCAAAGCCCTTGGCATTCTTCAGGAAAAGTACCGCGATATCGTGCTGATGAATTCCTGGAGAAACGTCTGGCCGGAGACAATGAAACTGATGAACGTGTCGAAGCACATCGTGTTCGAGCTTGAAGGAAGCACCTGGCCCGAGCAAATGGAACACCTCTATCGACGGAATGGCATCGATCACCGACGGGTCATTACGCTCGACCTTGTTCCCAACGAGATGATGCCTCAGCTCTTTGCGCGGACCGACCTCGGGATCTTTCCGAACCGGTGTGAAGGAGGGACCAATCTGGTGATGATGGAGTACATGGCGTGCGGGAAACCGGTCATCGCCACCAATTTCTCCGGGCACCGGGATATCGTCTCACCGGAGAATGCCCTCCTCCTGAATCATCTTCAACCGCACACGATTCTCCAGCAGGGGAACGCCATTGCAGAGTGGATCGAACCGTCGGTGGACGAACTGGTCGCACTGGTGGAGCACGCGTATCATCATCGGCAGGAGTTGCGGCGGATCGGCCTGAACGGCGCAACGGATGTTGGTCGATTTACCTGGGCCGCCGCCGCAGAGAAAGCGCTGTCGACAATGGGACTGAAAGCATACGAACATGTCGGTCGTTGACATAAAGAACCCGATTGGCGGCGCGGATGCGCTTCCTTCGCGGGAGGAACTCCTGCAGGCAGGATTCGAGGCCCAGCGGAACGGCGATCTCGGCGCGGCGGAACGGCGGTACCGGCAGGTTCTGGAAACGGATCCCCTGGATGCCGACGCTCTCTTTCTTCTGGGATTTCTCTGTCACCAGCAAAAAGACGATGCCAGCGCGCTCCCGTTTTTGATGGAAGCGGTTTCGCAGCGTCCGCAAGAACCGTTGTTTCTCAAAGGACTCGGCGACGCTCTGCTGACCGACGGACAACGTGAGAGGGCAAAGGATTGTTTTCTCCGCGCGACTTCCAACGACCCGTTGTTCATGGATAGTCTGTTGGCGTTGGGGGAGCTCGCCGCCTCCGGAAAGGACCCGGAAGAAGCGGTTCAGTGGTTCCGTCGCGCGGCGGAAATTGAGCCCCAATCCGCCGCGGCCTATCTCGGATTGGGATTTGCCCTCCGGGACCTGGGAAACTTCGACGGTGCGGAGCGGTGTTTGCGTGTCAGCCTGTCGTTGAACCCGGCTTCCGCGGAAGCGGCAGCAGGCTTGGGGGAGGTGAGGATGAAACAGGGAAGTGTTGCCGAGGCCGAATCCCTCTTCCGCAAGTCGCTGACTCTTCGCCCTTCGTCACCACAGGTCTTGAACAACCTCGGGTCATCGCTGAAGGAGCAGGGTCGGATTGCCGAGGCGATCTCCGTCTATCTCGAAGCGCATGCACGCGAGCCGCTCGAGGCGGCGGTCGCATTCAACTTGGGCGGTGCGTACAGCGCAATCGGCGATGCGACGGGAGCGATTCACTGGTACGACCGTGCCACCGCGCTGAATCCGGAATATGCGGAGGCGCATGCGAACAAGTCGCTTCTGCTTCTTGCCTCTGCCGATTTCGGCCGCGGTTGGGATGAGTACCGGTGGCGGTTTAAGATCAGCGACCAGCGGCAAAAGATCGACGCGCGGACCTTTCCCGTACCGGAATGGGAGGGGGAATCGTTTGTCGGAAAGACTCTGCTTGTCCGGTCCGAACAGGGCGCCGGTGATATGATCCAGTTCTGCCGCTATCTCCCGCAGGTGAAGGAGCGCGGTGGGCAGGTCATTCTTGAAACGCATCGACGATTGTCCCGACTCCTGAAGAACGTTGCGGGTGCCGACGCGGTGGTCACGATTGCGGAAACGTCGCAAACGCCCTTTGATCTCTGGGTACCGCTGCTGAGCATTCCGCGGCTCTTCACGCATTCAATCGAGACCATCCCCTCGGCCATCTCGTACCTTCAGGCCGAGACAACGCTTGTCGAGTCCACCGGAGCGCTTCTTTCTCCGGCCGGCCTCAATGTCGGGCTCTGCTGGCAGGGAAATACGGAGTATGTCGGCGATCGGGATCGATCGATGCCGCTCCGGGCCCTGGAACCCCTGCTCGACGTCGCAGGCGTTCGCTTTTACAGTCTTCAAAAGGGGGCCGGAGCAGAGCAGCTTGGCGCACTTTCCCCGCGGAACGCGATAGCGGACCTCGGGTCGACCCTCGACAAAGGAGGCGACGGGTTTGTCGACACAGCAGCGCTCATGATGCATCTCGATCTTGTGATCTCGACGGACACCGCCATTCCGCATCTTGCGGGCGCTCTCGGAAGACCGGTATGGCTGCTTCTCTCGGAGAATCCCGAGTGGCGCTGGTTCCGGGACGGAGATCGATCGCCCTGGTACCCTTCGATGCGGCTCTGCCGACGACAACCGGGCGAAGCATGGGAGGGGCTGCTTCAAAGGGTCACGCGGGACCTTGCGGAATTCGCGACGCTTCGCCGGATTGTTGCACCGGAACACAAGAGTTGAGGCACGCGTGAAATCACCGGTTGTTCGATTGTCGCTCAGCATGGTCGTCAGAGATGAGGAAACGTTCCTCTACGATTGCCTCGAGAGTGTGCGCGGCATCGTGGATGAAATCGTGGTTGTGGATACCGGCTCGACAGACGGAACGATGGCGATCGCCCGTGGAGCGGGGGCGCGCATTATCCAGGAACATTGGGACGGCGACTTTTCGTCGGCCCGCAATCGTGCGCTGGCAGCATGCACAGGAACTTGGGTTCTCTCTCTCGATGCCGATGAACGACTGGTGCCCGGTCAGAAGGAGAGGCTGCTGAAGTTGCTGCGGGATCCGAAAATCGATGCATATCAAATTATCGTCCGCAGTGTCCTGAGCCTCGATGCGGGGAAGAAGGCGGTCCAGGTGATGCCCTATCCACGCCTGTTCCGGAGACACGAGGCGGTCCGGTTTGAACGGCCGATTCATGAACAGATCGCGCCGTCCATTCTCCGCAACGGCGGGAAGATTGCTCCGGCGGACATCGTGATCGAGCACATCGGCTATGATCAGGGTTACGAAGTGTTGAAGCGGAAGGTCCAGCGAAATCTCGGATCACTCCTTGCCCTTGCGGAAGGCGACCCGAACGACTGGTATTCCCGGTTCCAATTGGCGCGGTCATTCATGCTTGTCCAGGATTTTCCGGCGGTCGCCTATCACGCAACCGGCGCGATTCGGACTCCGGGGGTTCCTCTTGCCGCGTTGAGCTCCTTGCATAACCTGCTTGCGGAGGCGGCGCTCAGAATGCGAAATATCGGTCTGGCGATCCGCCATTGCGAGAAGTCCCTTGCGTTGATCCCGGACCAGGCCGGGGCCATGTGGTTTCTCGCCGGGGCACACATGACCCACGGAAATCCGCGCCTCGCAATTCCTGTTCTGGAGAATATGATCGCGCTCAGCGCGGCGGAAAAGAAGGTCGCCCCCAACGTCGAGGACCTTGTGATTCCGCAGGAAACCGTCAATGACGCTCTCGGACGATGTTATTTCGCCGTGGGCCGGTGGGAACGCGCAGCGCTTGCGTTTGCGACCGCGCTTCAGCACAATCCGTCGTTCGCGGGGACAGGGGAGCGGCTGATTGCCTCGCTGAAGAAACTTGGACAAAATGACGTCGCGCTCCGCTGTCTTCGGATGGCGACCAGAGGGGACACGCGTGACGAAGGACTGCTTCGCTATCGCGCGATGATCGAAAATGAAACGGGATACGTTGAACGGGCGGATGAAACGCTTGACAGGGTGCTTGCCGTCCACCCCGCAGACCCCTTGGCGCTGACATGGAAGGCCGCATGGGCTCTCCAGCGGAAAGATTCCGGTGTTGCGGCTCTGGCCCTGCGGCTTGCGGAGGAGCGCGGGGTTGCGAACGATGATCTTGCGCGGTGCGCGTTTGAACTTGCAGTGCAGGAAGGCCACTATGCGGACGCCCTTGCCCGTTTGGAGAGGCTTGAAGGGCTTTACGCACCCGGGGACTATCAGGCCTTGAAACTGAAGATCATGCGCCTGCAGCAACGCGCGTCGACGTTTTCTTAGAGGTTCGCCCGTGCTCCCGCCCACGCTGAGAGATGGTAAACACGAAACCCCGGCCTTTTTCGCCGGTTTCTTCCTGTATCCCCCGAAAATCTCCTCCGAATTCTCCTAAAGTCCCGCCCGATCCTGCCGATAATAGGTGTAGAAGCTCGAAAGAGCTGAACATAATGGGCATGGAAGCCCGATAGTTCAATCTTCATACAAGGAGGTAGTTATGGCTTCTGTAACAGGTGCTCGCATTAATACCCCCATTGCGGCGTATAATGCACTGAACGCGTTGAACAACGTCAATCGTCAGCTCGGTATTGCCCAGCTTCGCCTGGCGACCGGCAAACGCATCAATTCTGTCGGCGACGATCCGTCCGGATACACCATCGCAAAGCAGATGGAAGCCCGTGCGGGAATGATGAACGCGGCTGTGAACAATGTCGGCGATGCCCAGACCATGCTCTCGACGGCGGAACAGGCCCTGCAGACGATGCGGGATCTGTATACGACAATCAAAGAGAAGCAGGTTGCAGCGTCCAACCCGACGTCTGATCAGGCGGCGATCGCCAATGACGTCAACCAGTTGAAGGCGGAAATCGATGATATCATCGCCCACACGAACTTCAACGGTAAGCTTCTGTTCAATTCGTCCTTCTCAGCATCGTATCAGGTCGATGACAACGGCACAGCATTGACCGTTGGCTTCGACGCAAGTGCGGCCACATTCGGCACCGTGAGTTCAGCATCCGTCTCCACGACGAATGTCGACAACGCGGTCGGCCAAGTCGAATCCGCGCTGCAGAGCATCGGTTCGTTCATTCAGCGTCTGGGTGTCAAGGAGACGAATCTCAATTCCTCGATCACCAACATTCAGGCTGCCGAAAGCCGGATCTACGATGCGGACATCGCGAAAGAGCAACTGCAAGCCAGCAAGCTGCAGATCTTGCAACAGACCTCGACGACCGAGTTGGCCCAGGCGAACGCCGGCAACCAGGTCTTCTTGACACTGTTCAAGTAATCCAGCTTCGCGGTGAGAGGGGATTCACCGGATGACCAATGCCGGTGAGTCCCTTCTCTCGCTCTTCCACGGAGATTATCATGCAATCACAGGCACAAGTTGCGGCGGCAGCATACAGCAGAGAGCAATTGCTCAATCTCACCCCCGTCCAGGTCATCCAACGTTTGTACGACTACGCCATTCTTGGCTGCAAGAAGGATGATCCCATTCTTGCGCAGCGAGCATTGAATGAATTGATCATGGCGTTGAATTTTGAACATCGGGAGATTTCCTTCGGCCTTTTTCGGCTGTATGATTACTGCAAAGGCCGAATCCGCAAGAGAGAATACACGGCAGCCCTGGAAATCCTCGAGGAACTCCGGGTAACGTGGACCAAGTCCTTCCATCTGAACTAGGTCGATCGATTGCACAGTAGTGCAACGACGCGTTCAGGCGGATGACTATCGTTGGAGGCAATACAATGTCGAGTGTCAGCTCTGCTTCGTCAGGATCGAGTGCCCTGGACCAGATGGTCTCGGCGTATGAACAAACCCTGATGGGACCGGTAACCAGCCTGCAGAACCAGGTCTCCGATCTCAATAACCGGGTCACGGCACTGACGAGCCTCAAAACGAAACTGTCGTCTCTCTCCACAACGATTAACAGCCTCGCGTTGAACGGGACCTCGTCGCCGTTTCTGACGTACGGCGTCGCAAGTTCCAGTGCGACGGTGGCAACAGCGACAGCGACATCGTACGCGCAGGGTGGAACGCACGCGCTCAAGGTGTCTCAGCTCGCCAGTAACGACATGCTCCTTTCGTCGAGCATCACAGCGGCGTCGGATTCCGGCCTGACAGCCGGAACAAATTACTCGTTCTCGGTTCAGATCGGGACTTCCGACGTTCGACAGGTGAATGTGAGCTTCTCCTCCACCACAAACAAGGATGTCCTCGGCGCCATAGCGACGGCAATCAACTCCGATTCCGTGTTGTCCACACAAGTCTCCGCTTCGGTGGTCAATGTGGACGGCGTCCACTCACGCCTTGTCATCAGCGCGGACAAATCCGGCGCTTCGAGCGCGGTAACAAGCTTCAGCGGAGACTTCCAATCATTGCTGGGTTTCAATGCAGTGGATTTTGCCGCAAGGAACGGATCCACAGCGAGTGGGGCGGGATTTGCAAAGACGGGACCGGTCGCGGACGCTCTAAACGCGAAGTTTAGCCTCGATGGCATCGATATGATCCGGGAGTCCAACGCCATCAATGACGCTCTGCAGGGTGTCACCCTGAATCTCACGGCACAGCAGGCCGCTGCCGACGCTCCGGTTTCGTTGACTGTCGCCGTCGACAAGGATTCGGTCAAGAAGACGATTCAACAGTTTATCACCGATTATAATTCCGTCATCTCGTATCTGAACACCAACACGACGACCAATGCGCAGGCGAAAACCCGTGGGACACTGGTCGATGATGCATCGGCCCGGGGACTCCGGATGTCTTTGCGCCAGGCCGTCGGCGGAGCGGTGACGGGATTGGCATCGGGAAGCCCCAGGGTGCTGTCCGATGTCGGGATATCGATTAGCGTTGATGGAACTTTGACCCTGAGCGACAGCGCGAAACTGGACTCGGTACTCTCCACGGACGTCACCAAGGTGGCGAATCTGTTCTCGAATGCCTCAGGAACGGGAGTTGCCAACCTCCTGAAAACGCAGGTCGACCGTTATACATCGCTGGGCGGTTCGATTGAAATGACGAATGCAAACTATCGCAAGACGATCCAGTCGATGAATGACCGGATCACCGCAATGAACGATCAAATCGCGAAGAAAGGCGATGCGTACAGGACGCAGTTCGCGCAGCTTCAAGTCCTGCTGCAACAGGCGACATCGACGCAGAATATGCTGTCGTACTTTGCCTCGACAAGCTCGACATTAGGATAATTGAGAGGTCTGCCATGGAAACTGCAGTGTCAATAGCACCGGTAGCCGTTCCCGAAGCTGTCATAGCGCGGGCGGATGTCTCGCCTGTGTTGTCGGCAGTCAAAAGTGATCCAAAACCCGTCAGGCAGCCGAAGGTGTCGGAGAGCAGCATCAAGTCGATGGTGAAGGAGCTCAACACGGCGGTGAAGATGTTCAATACGAACCTGTCGTTCTCCGTGGATAAGGACACCGGGAAGACGGTGATTAAAGTCATCGACACGGAGACGAAGGAGATCATCCGGCAAATCCCCCCGGAAGATGCACTCCGTGTTGCGGCGCATATCAAGGAACTCGTGGGAATTTTGTACGATCATAAGCGGTGAATGCGTTGGACTCCACACTCCGAGATGAACAATCAAGCGGACATGCCGAAGAGCACTCCGTCGAAGGTGTGCTGCGCCTGATCCTGGATTTGACGGTGGCAATGGAACGAAACGCCGAGACGGAAAATTATGACAAGGTCGCCGTCTTGATGGGTTACCGCGACGCGCTCCTGGGAGAATTCAGCACTCAGGATGGTCCAGTCCCGCGGGATCCGGCACAACTTGGACTCTTCAAAGAGATTGAGCGAGAGAATTCGATCCTGGTAGCCCAGCTTCAACAGAAACGCGATTCGATTGCGGATCGGCTTCACGATATGAACAAAGCAAGAGCGATCGCCAACTATAGGCAATGAACTGTCATGGGAATTAACGAGATCATTTCCTCCGGCGCTGTCCCTGTCGACCCGCTCCGACCGACAGGCGCCCCCGGAAACGGGAAGAAAACGGCGGAAGCAAGGGACCGCGCCAACGTATCAACCGCCGCCCGCTCACTCCTCGAAGCCGAGAAGCAAAAGCAGTTGGATGTGGTGCAGGCGCGGGTGGAGTCGGGATTTTACGATCAACCGGACGTGCTTGCGAAGATTGTTGACGAAGTCCTGAAGGATCTGAAGAACCTTCCAACGGAATGATGAGTTGTAATTTCACGGCCAAAACCCTACCTTTGATCAGTCCGGGCGGTGCAACGCGGGGGGCCATCCCCGTGCGCAGTTCAACCTGAACTGTCAACACCGCAGCATACCACCGTCGCAGAACCCCTTGTGTTGTGATGAATCCTTCCAAGATCACCCTCGTTGTGGCGGACGACCACACCATCGTACGTCGCGGCCTTGTTTCCCTTCTCTCCCTGAATCCTGAACTGGAAGTGCTCGGGGAAGCGGCCGATGGCAGGCAGGCGGTGGACCTTGCATCCCAACTCGATCCCGATGTCGTCCTTCTTGACATCGGTATGCCTGTCCTGAATGGACTGGAAGCCGCCAGACAGATCCGAAAAAACAGTCCACAGGCCAAAATCCTTGTTTTGAGCGCATTCGACAACGATGAATATGTTCTCCAGGTCATTCGTTCCGGCGCCAACGGATACGTCCTCAAGAACACAACGGCGGATGAGCTCTACGAGGCAATCCGATCAGTCAACTCGGGCAAACAGTACTTTAGTTCTTCCGTGTCCCACGTCCTATTCGAGGAATACCTCAGAAACAACGGGACCCCGAAAGCGAACGGTTCCATCCCTCCCCCGTTCTCACCGTTGACGACACGTGAACGGGAGATCCTCCAATTGATCGCCGAAGGCGAAACGCATAATAAAGTCGCCGAACAGCTCAACATTTCCGTCAGGACCGTTGATACGCACTGCAACAATATTATGAAGAAACTTGACATCCATGATCGATCGGGTCTTGTTACCTATGCGATCAAGAATGGGATTGTAATCATTCCTCGGTAGTCACGGCTCGCTCGCAAGGCCAGCCTCCAGTAGGCTTCTTTTCCGCACCCCGGAGTTCTCTGTTCAGCCTCGCTTCCCAGTAGCCCACACTTTTCGCGAAATCCAAGATTCTTTCAGTCCCGGAGGGGAAAATACGTACTTGAGCGTATTGAGTTCACGTGGCTAGTATTGTTACTTGTGCTGCACATATTCCGACAGTTGCTTTACCCTGAACAATTCCTCGACCATCATGCCAGCTGCCGAAGATTCCCACCACGCCATGCCACGCCATGACGCCGCGGTTCCGTCCGCCCCGCTGAGGGTGTTGATCGTCGACGATGTCCCGGAGAACCTCTCCCTCCTCGAAGATGTGTTGTTGGAAAACGGGTACGAGGCAGTTCCCTGCAGGAACGGACTGGAGGCGCTGCAATTCCTTGAGCGCGAGCCGGTGCACCTGATCGTCGCGGACGCGATGATGCCGAAGATCGACGGTTTCCAACTGTGCAAGGAAGTCAAGGCCAAGCCGCCGACAGCGAAGATCCCCTTCATCATCTATACCGGCAACTACATCGACGGAGCCGACCAGGATTTTGCCAGGAGCATCGGCGTGGATCGGTACGTCGTGAAGTATGCGGGGCTGGGAAGCCTCATCCAGGCAGTCAATGAACTGGCACAGGAGAATTACGGATTCACCACCCCGCCGCCGCAGCGTCAGGAGAAGATCGACGACCGGGTGTTCCTCGAGAAACATCATGCCATCATCATCAAGAAACTCGAAGAGAAGATGGCCGAGTTAGAGATGTATGCCGAAACACTTGTCAATAAGAACAGGGAAATCCAGGCATCGGAGGACCGCTATCGGAGTCTCTTTGATAATGCGAGTATTGCCATCTTCATCGTCGACCGGACCGGCGGGAATGTCCTCGACGCCAACAAGCAGGGAATTGCTCTCCTCGGGTACTCGCGGGAGGCACTCCTCGCGCTCCCGGGCTTGCCGATCCTGAGCGGCGATGACCTCTCCGCGCGGGTCATCGGGGCAAGCGGATTCACGTCCGGAGAAGCGGTCTTGAAGACCGGTTCGGGGCGGTCGCTGAATGTCGAAATCGGCGTCGGCCCGCTCAAGAGCCCGGAAGAGAGCCGGGTGTTGCTCTACGTGCGCGACATATCTGAAGAAAAGAAGATGCGCGAACAGCTCATGCAGGCGGAAAAGATGTCCCTCATGGGCCGCCTCGCGGCGGGGATTGCCCACGAGATCCGTAATCCGCTGGCCGCCGTGACGCTGAATCTCCAATTCCTCCAGCAGCGATCGGACCTCGACGACGTTGGCAGCAGCATCCTCCGCGACGCGCTCGAAGGCGCCCGCAGAGTCGAGACGGTGATGGAGAATACGTTGAGTCTCGCGCGGATCACTCCTCCCGTTTTGAAATCGGAATCGATCAACGTCCTTGCGGAGCAGGTGCTCGGGTTTCTGCGGATTTCCGTCCTGCAGAGGAAGGTGCAGATCGACACGCATTTTGCCGACGCCGTCCCGAGTATCTTTGTCGATGCGAAACAAGTCCAGCAGGTTATGCTGAACATTCTGCAAAATGCCATCGATGCTTCGAACGACGGCAGCGCCATCGAGGTGACGACCGATCTGATCAACGATCCCGTATTCGGGCAGACAATCCCCTGTCCCTGCATTCTCATGACCGTCCGGGATCACGGCGTGGGGATGACCGACGAGCAGTACAGGCATCTTTTTGAGCACTTCCGGACATCAAAAGCCCAGGGTACCGGCCTCGGCCTTGCGATGTCGAAACAAATCATGCTCCGTCATAACGCGGAGATCACCGTCGAACCGGCGCCGGAAAAGGGAACGATTGTTCGCCTGTTGTTCCCGCCCGCCGCGGACCATTGTTGACCACACAAAAGAGGAAATCTGTTATGGGGAAGGCTCGCATCTTAATTGGAGACGATGAAGTCATTCTCACCAATACGCTGCGGAAGATCCTCGGGGAACTGAACTATACAGTTTCCGTCTGCAACAAAGGCGAGGAATTCTTCCAGCAACTGACCGAGGCAAAGCCGGACATCGTCCTGCTTGATATCTACATCGGGGAAATCAACGGGATCCAGTTGCTCAACCGCATGCGGGCCGAAGGCGTCGACACGCCCGTGATCATGATGACGGCGCACTCCGACGTCGCGCTCGCCGTCAGGGCGATGAAGGAAGGAGCTGCGGATTTTGTGGTCAAGCCGTTCGATCTGAACCATCTCGGCGTGCTGATCGAGAAGAACCTGAATTACGCCTCGTTGCAGACGAAAGTGAAGATCCTCCAGGAGCAGCTGGAAGGGGAGAGCCCGAAGAACAGCATCGTCGGGACGAGCGCCGCTCTCCGGAGGGTCCTGGAGACCGCCGAGAAACTCGCCGAAGGCGACAACACCACTGTTCTGCTGGAAGGGGAGAGCGGGACCGGAAAGGAAGTGATCGCGCGGTACGTCCACCAGAAAAGCGCAAGAGCCGACAAGCCGTTCGTGACGATCAATTGTGGAGCGATCCCCAAGGAACTTGCGGAGAGCGAGTTCTTCGGATATGAAAAGGGAGCGTTCACCGGTGCCACGGAACGGATGAAGCAGGGGAAATTCGAGCTTGCCCATGGCGGGACAATTCTGCTGGACGAGATCCGGGAGCTCTCCCTCGAGATGCAGGTAAAACTTCTCCGTGTCCTGGAGGAAAAGCGGTTCTACCGGCTGGGCGGGACAAAGGAGATCTCCGTCGACGTCCGCGTCATTGCAGCGTCGAACCGTGAGCTTGCCCGCGAAGTCGAGGCGGGACGTTTCCGGGAAGATCTCTACTACCGGTTGAATGTCGCTTCGATCAGGATCCCTCCGCTGCGGAACCGGCCCGAGGACATCAAGGATCTTGCTGATTCGTTTCTGATCGAGTTCAGCCGCAGGCTGACCCGTCCCACGCCCAAACTGTCCCCTGAAGCCACTGACTATCTGGAGCGGCTGGCGTGGAAAGGGAACGTGCGTGAGCTCCGCAATGCGATCGAACGCGTCGTCCTTCTCAATAACATCCCCGTGCTCACGCCGGAACAGTTCGCCTTCCTCCGCTCCGCGGACTCGAATCTCATGGGCCCCGATCACTTCGGCGGCAGGAAGTTCATTCTGGATATCCCGCCCAAGGGGATTCAAATGAACGAGGTGATCCGTGAACTGATCTTGAAGACCCTGGAGATCGTGGGGGGCAATCAGGTCCAGGCGGCCAAGGTCCTTGGACTGACCCGGTCGAAGCTCCGCTACCGGATGGAACAGCTCGGGATCCAGCCCGAACAACGAACATACAAGACGACCGCCTAGCCCTCTTCGGGATGGCGCACCGTGTCGGTGGTGGTGCGTTCCACCGCCGGCGGATCGCGGGAGCGTAAACGCGAGGTTCTCAGGAGTGTCGGTGCAAAAAACGGATGTCACACATCGGGTCCTTGTCGCAGACGACGAAGTGATCATCGCCGAAGATCTCCGGCAACGGTTGATCCAGGCGGGTTACGAGGTCATCGGTCCGGTCTCGTCGGGACAGGACGCCATCGCGCTGGCCCGATCAGGACGACCCGACGTCGCCCTCATGGACATTCTCCTGCGTGGCGACATTGATGGCGTCGAGGCCGCGGCGAAGATCTCCGCGGACTACCTGGTCCCCGTCGTCTTTATCACCGCGTGCTCGGATGCCGCGACCGTGGACCGGGCCCGCGCCCTTCCGATGTCGACCGTTCTCATCAAACCGTTCGAAGACCGTGAACTCCATCTGGCCATGGAACTTGCCGTCACACGGAAACAACTCTCGCGGGTCAACGGCAAGAGCGACCATTCCCCTCTGCAGAATGGACCACCGAAGATCGGTGCCGGCGTCAACCAATATTGTGTCCTCGGCTGCGACGAACGGGGGGTCATACGGTTTGTCGGAGGCGTCGCGCGCGGGATGCTCGGCCTCAAACCCGAAATGGTCGGAACATCGTTGCTCACGGATCTCTTCGAAGACGTGACGCCGGAGAGCTTCCGCGAGAGGATTGCGGAAGCCGTGGCGGGGAAGACCGTCCAGTTTGAAGCGAGACTCAAGACGTCCGCGGACAGCTGCCGGTGGATCGCCTTGACGCTCGCACCGCAGACCGGGAAAGGCATCCTCGCGGTCGCGGAAGACGTGACCGAGAGACGACGGACGCTCCGCAAACAGGCGGCGCTCTACGCGATCTCCGAAGCCGCGCACACCGTCAGTGGACTCGAAGACTTGTACCGGTCAATCCATCAATGCGTGAGCGACGTCCTCCCGGCAAAGAACTTCTACATCGCCCTCCGTGATCCCGGCCTGGATGCGCTGACGTTTCCGTATTTCGTCGATGAGCTCGACGCCGCGCCGGGTCCCAGGCCGATGGGGAAAGGTCTCACGGAATATGTCCTCAGGACAGGTCAGCCGTTGTTTGCGTCGCCCGAGCTGTTCTCTGATCTCATCACCCGCGGGGAAGTGGAGTCGATAGGGGTTCCGAGTGTGGACTGGCTCGGCGTGCCACTGGTTCTGGACGGCACGCCGTTTGGCGTCCTTGTCGTCCAGACCTATTCCGAAGGGGTGCGGTACACGCAGGAGGACCTCAACGTCCTCTCCTTCGTGTCGCATCAGGTCGCCATGGCGATCGACCGCAAGCGAAAGGAAGAGGTTCTTCGCACGTCCGAAGCCGAACTGCGGACGCTGTTTGAAGCGATGGATGCGGTCGTCCTCGTCATCGATGCCGACGGTCGGTTCATGAATATCGCTCCCACGAATCCCTCCATTCTTCACGGGCTGCCGGAACGTCTCCATCAGAAATCCGTCGACGAGAGCTTCCCGAAGCCGCAGGCCGAATATTTCCACGAGCGGATCCGCGCTGCCTTGCACCAGGGTGGACGACTGGCGGTCGGATTCCCCATGCCGTTGTCGGACCAGCCACGGTGGTTCGAAGGGACGCTCTCCCCGGCAGGCCTCGATCGGGTCGTGCTCGTGGCCCATGACGTCACCGATCGCCGGATGATGGAGAACTCCTATCATGAGGCGCAGGAGACCTACAAGGGGATCTTCGATCACGCAGCAATGGGGATCGCGAAATACACCGTGGACGGGATGTTTCTCAGCGTCAACAATGCGTTGATGAAGATGTACGGATACGAGGACCGGCAGGAACTCCTTGCCGAAATGACGCGCCGGAAAGGACAGCTCTACGTCGAACTGGAACGGCACCGGGAATTCCAGCGGCTTCTGCAGACCGATGCGGAGATCGTGGATTTTGAGTCGCAAGTGACGCGCAACGGCGGGGGTCCGTTCTGGATCAGCGAAAACGTCCGGCTGGTTCGGGATGAAGCGCAGAACCCGTTGTACTATATCGAAACCGTTCAGGATATCACCGCAAAGAAGCTCGCAGAGCGCGAACTCAGGCTTCTTGCGAATACCGTGGCGTGCGCGCGCGATTGTTTTCTGCTGACAAACCTGGAAGGATCCATCCTCTTTGTCAACGACGCATTTGTGGCGACCTATGGTTTTCCCGCCGAGGAAATCGTCGGGAAATCGCCCCTCCTGCTGGGGGGGAAGGAGATGTCGCCGGCAATGCTGCGTGACGCGTACTTGCCGGCTTCGGGCTCCTGGGTGGGGGAATTGCAGGCCTCCCGTACTGATGGGAGCGAGTTCCCTGCTGAAATACTGACGTCAACGGTTCGAGATGAGGCGGGGAAACCCCTGGCCTACGTCACGGTTGCGCGCGATATCACAGACCGGAAACAGAACGAAGAGAAGATCCGGACCAACGAATTGCGGCTCCGGCGGATCACGGATACAATGCTGGACGTCGTCACACAGATCGACACGAAAGGCCTGTGTGAATATGCCAGCCCGTCCCACTCGAAGGTCCTCGGGTATCGACCCGAAGTTCTGGTCGGGAGATCGACCCTGCGGTACGTCCACCCTGACGATCGTGCGAGGGTCTTCGCCCTGTTCCGGAAACTCCACCACGAGCGGGCCTCCGGCATTGCCGAATACCGGATCCGGCGCGCTGACAAGGAATGGATCTGGGTGGAATCGCTCATCAACCCGCAGCTCGACGACGACGAACAGGTCTCCGGGTTCGTGGTCGGGAGCATGGACATCAATCAACGCAAGAAGGCGGATGAGGCGATTCGCCTCAACGAACAGCGCCTGGAAGCGCTCGTAGCGCTCAACCAGATGTTCGACGCCTCGACGAGTGATGTGGCCGAGGTGGCGCTCGAGGACGGCGTCCGCTTGACAAGGAGCGGATTCGGATTCGTCGGCTTTCTGGACGCCGGGGGGACGGTCATCGAGTCCGTCATCTGGTCCAAACGGACATTGCAGATCTGCACGATGGCCGATGTCGATCCCATTGCCGTTCTCTCGCCCTCGGGCATGTTTCATCATGTCATCGAGCGGCGCGAACCCGTCATCGTGAATCGGTTCTCCGGGCCCGCGGGAGAATGCACAACGGTGCCCGGACGTCATGTCTCCATTCTCCGCTTCATGGGTGTGCCGGTGTTCGACGGGGCTCAGGTGGTGGCGATCGCCGGCGTCGGGAACAAATCTGAAGACTACGATGCGTCCGATGCGAGGCAGCTGACGCTGCTCTTTGAAGGCATGGTCAGCCATATGCAGCGGCAAAAATCCCAGCAGGAGTTGCGGCAGTCGCTGGAAGAAAAAGAGATCCTGCTCAAAGAGGTGCATCACCGGGTCAAGAACAACCTGCAGATTATCTCGAGTCTTCTGAGTCTGCAACTGGGACGCGTGGAGGACTCCGCCATCGTCCAGCTTTTGCGCGAGAGCCAGAATCGGATTCGTTCGATGGCGCTGATCCACGAGCGCCTGTACCGGTCCGGAGATCTTTCCCGGATCGATTTCGGAACGTATGTGCATAATCTGACGTCGTACCTCGTGCGCTCATATCCCAACGCCCGGACGACAACAAGGATTCGCATCAACATTGAAGGGATTCTTCTCGGCGTGGACCTGGCGATACCCTGCGGCCTGATTGTCAATGAGCTGGTTTCCAATTCCCTCATTCACGCCTTCCCCGATGGGCGTGAAGGAGAAGTGATTGTGGCAATGACCTGCAACGAATCCGTGGCACGGCTGAGCGTCCGCGACAACGGTGTCGGCCTGCCGAAAGGGTTCAATTTCCGCTCCGCCACGACGCTCGGTCTGCAACTCATCGAAACCCTCGTCGACCAGATCGACGGGGTCATCGAAGTCGACGACAGCCAAGGCACGGCCTTCAGCGTCGTCTTCAAAGCCTTATAACCATTACCTCCCGGGAAGCGCCGGGGAATCCGCAGCGCGCCCGTGACGAAGACCCACAGGAAAGCCTACGATGACGACCGTTCTCGTCGTTGAAGATGAAAATATCGTTGCGAAGGATATCGCAAACCGTCTTCGCCACCTCGGCTATCAGGTGAGCGGGATGGCGGGCTCCGGCGAAGAAGCGATTCGCATGGCGGAGTCCACCAAACCGGATCTGGTGTTGATGGATATCATGCTGCGGGGCAGCATGGACGGCATCCAGGCAGCGGACATCATTTCAAAACAGCACGAGATCCCGGTCATTTATCTGACCGCCTATGCGGACGAGAAGACGCTGCAGCGGGCAAAACGCACCGACGCGTTCGGCTATCTGCTGAAACCGTTCGAAGAACGCGAGCTCCACATCACCATCGAGATGGCGCTCTTCAAGAACCAGATGGAGCGACGGCTGCGCGAAAGCGAGGAATGGCTCTCCGCCGTGCTGAAGAGCATCGGGGATGCGGTCATTGCCACGGATACGACCGGGACGATCCGGTTCATGAATACCGTCGCGGAGCAATTGACGGGCTGGACCCAGGCGGATTCGGTTGGCCAGCAGCTCATCGCGGTCTTTGCGATTGTCGACGAGCGGACACGTGAAGCGATTCCGAACCCCGTCCAAAACGCGATGGCCAGCAAGATGCCCACCCGGCTCGTTGCCCGCACGCTGCTGCTGTCCCGGGACGGACGGGAAATTCCGATCGATGACAGTGCCGCACCCATTCGCAATCAAGCGGGGGAAATTACGGGTGTGGTGCTTGTGTTCCGCGATGTGACGGATCGGCGACGCTCCGAGGAGGCGGTCCGTCAGAGCCAGGCGCAGCTTTCCGGGATCGTGGGCTCCGCCATGGATGCGATCGTCACCATGGACAAGGACCAGCGCATTCTCCTGTTCAACGAAGCCGCGGAGAAGATGTTCGGAATCACGTCGCAGGAGGCCGTGGGACGGCATGTCCGGTGCCTTATCCCGGAACGGTTTCGGGGTCTCCATGACGGGCACGTCCAGGAATACGGCAGTTCGGGAACCACCCGTCGGCAAATGGGGAATCTCGGTCTTGTGTACGGTGTTCGCGCCAACGGCGAGGAGTTTCCGATCGAGGCGTCCATCTCCCAGATTGAGGTGGGATGGAAGAAGTTCTTCACCGTTATCCTTCGCGATGTCAGCGAACGCAACCGGCTTGAGGAGCAGCTGCGCCAGGCGCAAAAGATGGAAAGCATCGGAACGCTCGCGAGCGGCATCGCGCACGATTTCAACAATGTGCTGAACAACGTGCTGGGGTTTTCGATGCAACTGCGCAAGCACATTGACGATCAGGTGAAAGTGAAGAAGTACGTGGAGACCATCGAGCGGTCCGCGCAGCGCGGCGCCGAGCTCGCGGGACAACTCCTGTCGTTCGCGCGCTCGTCGCGCCACCATACGCTGCCGACGGACGTCGTGACGCTGTGCAACGAAGTCGTGTCCTCGGGCAGGGATACATTCCCCTCGGAGGTGCACATCGAAGCGTCGATCCCCGGGACGCTCGCTCCGATCCTGGGAGACCACGGCGAGCTGTATCAGGTGTTGATGAATCTCTGCGTCAATGCACGGGATGCCATCCTGGCGCGCGGCCCGGGCGGAGGCACGCTCAGCGTAACGGCACGGAATGTCGTTATCGGCCGCGACGTCGGCCCACAGCTCTTTGCGGCACAAGGGAATGAGTGTGTTGAAATCTCGGTCACGGATACCGGTGTCGGCATCCCCGAAGAAATTCGCGCGAAAATATTCGATCCGTTTTTCACGACCAAGGACCGCGGTCGAGGCACCGGTCTCGGGCTGTCCATCGTGTATAATATCATCCGAAGTCACCACGGTGCCATCACCGTGGAAAGCGAGGTCGGCCGGGGGACGACGTTCCACGTCTATCTCCCGACGCTCGGCGCGAAGGAACTTCCCCATCGGCGGAGCGGGAAGCCGAAACAGTGCGTCCTCCTGGTCGACGACGAGCCGGCAATGCAGGACCTCGGGAAGGAACTTCTCGAAGATGAAGGATATACCGTTCTCCTTGCGAACAACGGACCGGAAGCGATCGAACTTTTCCGGAAGCGATTTCAGGAGATCGATCTTGTGATCCTGGATCTTGTCATGCCGACGATGGACGGAGGCCAGGTCTACGTTGCGCTCAAGGCCATCCATCCGGGCCTGAAAGCGTTCTTCTGTACAGGATTCGTCTCGGACCAGCTGATTGCCAGCCTTCTCCAGGAGGAAAAACTGCAGGTGGTTTCGAAACCGTTCCGGCCCGATCAGTTTCTCCAGACTGTCCGCGATGTCATCGGCGACTGATTGTCTGTAGGAGTCGGCCTCCGCGCTGTCCCACCATCCCACCCTCTCCATCTGAGCAATATTCGCCAGCCATTTCCCGCCGGCGCGACCCGCTTTGCAGAATAGTCCGCTCTTTTGTTTTCCCGGGCGCTGGCATGCCATTTGTCCCCTTCTGATGCAACGACGGGGAAACGATTCGCAGGTGTGCGCGGATCTTGAACTCATGGGGGTGTCGATAGTGAATACCGATCAGTGGCAGATGGTGTCCGGCAAGAGGATTCTCGTCGTGGAGGACGATGACCTTTTCCGCCGATCATTGTGCGGCCTGATCCACTCGCTGGGGTACGATGTGATCCCGGCGGAAAGCGTCGAAGCGGCGCTGAAGTTGTGCGAAACGACGAGAATTGATCTTGTCCTCACCGATTATCAACTGGTCGGGAAAACGGGAATTGACCTGATCACGGCGTTGCGCCAGACCGGGGTCAATGTTCCGTCTGTCGTGATCTCAGGATATCCGGCGGAAGAAATTCGGGAGCGCTCCCATGGCGTCTCATATGCTGCCTTCATTCGAAAGCCGGCCGAACTATACCGACTTCAGGATCTCCTCCCTGATCTCCTCGGCGAGGTATGCTGAGGGGCGGGGGAATGTCCATGCTCAGGACAATACAATGTTCAAGAAATGCAGCCTGTGCACATCCGAATGGTTGACGCGAGAAGAGTTTTTGAATGATCCGGAGAACCACTTCGAAGGGTACGTCTATCTGAAACGACGGGCGCTGGACGGCATTCCGGTGGAAGGGCTTCTCCTGTTTACTCATTGTCACGCGCAGTGCGGAACGACGCTCGCCATTGCGGCGTCGCGGTTCCGCAGCAACGAAGAGAAGCCGGTGTGATCAGTCCGTCAACGATGTGACGGTCGTGACCCCGCCGGGCAATCCGGAAGTCAATTCCCGGGGAGATGTGCAGCATGAGGTTCTATCGACGTCCGCAGATGTCGCATCAGCCGTCAAGGGTCGAGGGGCTACGACGAAGGTGCCCCGAGTGCCATCATGCCCAGCCGGAAGACGGTGATATCCATTACCCTGATTGCCGGTTCTTCCCGCTCGAAGAGGAAGCAGGGTCTCCCGAAGATGATCCGGGGTTGTATCAGGCCGTCTTTTCCGATGGATATCGGTCAGCGACCACGATCCATTAGATTGACGCCACAATCGTTCCTATCGAATAACACGAGGCAGGTATGACAGCAACAGTATCGGAAGCGGCGCAGGCGCTCGGAGCCGAAGAACTCCTCCAGCTTGTGAGTTTCAAGATTGGCGATGAGGAATTCGGCGTCGATATCCTCAAAGTGCAGGAGATCAACCGCATGCTCGAGGTGACCCGGGTTCCCAATGCCCCCGAGTTCGTGGACGGCGTCATAAACCTGCGCGGAAAGGTCATCCCTATCGTTAATCTCCGGAGGCGGTTCGGGATGGACCGTATCGAGCGAAACAAGAATACGCGAATCGTGGTCGTGGAACTTGCCGGGAAAGTCGTCGGGTTCGTCGTGGATGCCGTCCATGAAGTTCTCAGAATCCCGCGCAGCGTCACGGAGCCGCCTCCTTCCCTCGCCGGAAGCGTCAGGGCGGAATATATCACCGCTGTCGGCAAGCTCGATGATCGTTTGCTGATCCTTCTGGACCTCGAAAAGATTCTCACCGAGGGGCAACAGCAGGCGGTCAGTGCAGTGGCGTAGGAAAGCCTCTTCGTGGGATGACGGATTTATGCAGAGGACGCGTGCACGTGCATGGCGTCCTCTGCATGTTCGGGATCATCGGCCCTCGCTGCCACGACGATAACCGGCATAGCCGTGAAGCCTTGGTGTGGATACCGGATTGCGGGGTATTGGGCTGAAGGGAGATTCCTACAAATTTGGGGAGAATTTACCGTGCAGAGATCGTAGACCCGCCGGATCTCGGCACTACGATGCAAGTGAGCATTGGCATCGGAATGGAAGGACAATGGGAAAACGGCAATTTCCCAGCGGCGGACTGGACTGTCCAGACGGAGCGCCGTGGGTAATGGTTCACATCGTGGAGTGACGGTCATGAAGCGGACGTTTATTCTTCTCGCCCTTGCAATGCTGTTCGTCAGCACGTTGAGTCTTGGTTTTCCATCGCCTGTTCCGATCCCCGGCGGCGATGAAAAGGAGGCGGGATATCTTCCGTTTGCCGATGTCATGCCGGAACCTATCGGGGGACTTGGCGCGATTTCCAAGCGTCTTGTGTATCCGGAACTGGCGAGGACGGCACATGTCGAAGGCAAAATCTATCTCGTCGCGTACATCAATGAGAAGGGGGATGTGGACGAAGTGAAGATCCTGAAAGGGCTCCCGGCCGGCTGTGATGATGCGGCCATCAAGGCGATCAAAGAGACGAGGTTCTCGCCGGGAAAGCAAAACGGATCGGCCGTGAAAGTCCAACTGTCGATCCCCATTACCTTTAAGATACAATAGAGGCGTTGTCTCATTCTCGGAGACCATTCCATGTGGTTCAGGAACCGGAAGTTCGTACGGAAGATTCAGTACGGGTATTTCGCCATTGGCGGCGTCGCGACCGTGATCATCGGCGTGAATCTCTTCTCCCTGTCCCAAACCACCAGGACGATTGATCAGGAGATCTTTCAGGTCTATATCCGATCGAAAGAACAGATCGAAACGATTCACGCGAATCTCCTCGTGGTTCGCAATGTAATGATGCAATTGTCGTCGAAACAATACGCGGCGGGCTTCAAAGACCATGTTGCGGCGTACCAGCACGCCCGGAATGCCATCGATCATGCCTTGGACACGTTGGATACCCTTACGACCCTTCCGGAGGTGAAGAAGGGACTCGCCGATGTCAGGGAGAAATGGAAGAACTATAAGTCGTTCGTTGCGGATCCCATTCTTAGCGCGTCCATTACGAAGAACTTCGACATGGCCGCCGACATTGAGAACACGGACGGCGTCAATCTCGGGAACGATATGATGGCGACGTTTGACGCGGCCGACCGTGCTCTGATCGACCGTGCCAGGAGCCTGAAAACATCCATGAGCGAGCGGATGACCTCGCTCATCGTGCTCTCCGCGATCGGGATGGGTGTGGGAGCGTTCATTTTCGCGGTCTGGACATTCGTGATCGCCCCCCGGATAGCGAGGCCGATCAAGTCGCTGCAAAAGGTTCTGGGGCAGCTCGCGGACGGCGACTACAGCGTTTCTGTCCGCGTCCAGTCGAAGGACGAATTCGGCGATCTCGAACGGGCATTCAGCGCGCTCACAGAGAACATCAAGGCGCAGGTCAACGCCCTCACCGCCATCGCTGCGGGCGACCTTTCCGCCGACATCCCGCGCAGTTCCGACCATGACATGCTGGCTGCGGGACTCACGGAGGTCGTCACGGCGTTGCGGGGCCTGGTCGATGAAACGGGACGTCTCACGAAGGCCGCGGTCGAGGGACAACTGTCGGAACGGGGCAACAGCGCGGCGTTCCAGGGAGGATACCGTGACGTTGTCCAGGGGGTCAATGACACCCTGGATGCCGTCATCGGCCCGCTCAAAATGGCGGCCTCGTATGTCGACCGCATCAGCAACGGAGACATCCCGCCGAGAATCACGACCGACGCGCGCGGGGACTTCAACGAATTGAAGAACAACCTGAACAAGTGCATCGACGCTGTCCATGCGCTCGTATCGGATATCTCTCTGCTCTCCAACGCAGGCGTCGAGGGGCGTCTCTCGGTGCGGGCCGACGCGTCCCGACACGAGGGGGATTTCCGGACCATCGTCGAGGGGATGAACAAAACCCTGGATGCCGTTATCGGGCCGTTGAGCATGGCAGCCGGATACGTCGACCGCATCTCCAAGGGAGACATCCCGCCGGTGATTCAGGGCGAATACGCCGGCGATTTCAACGACCTCAAGAACAGCCTTAATCGCTGCGTCGACGCGGTGAACAAACTCATCGCGGACACACGACATCTCTCCAGCGCCGCCGTCGAGGGAAATCTGTCCATGCGGGTTGACGCGTTGCAGCACCACGGTGATTTCCGGAAGATCGTGGAAGGGATCAATGCGACAATGGATGCGGTCGTGGGGCCGCTGGGTGTTGCCGCGGGGTATGTCGACCGCATTGCGAAAGGCGACATTCCGAAGAAGATCACCGACACCTACTTTGGGGACTTTAACACGCTGATCCTGAATCTGAATACCTGCATCGACGCGATCACGTTGCTCGTGGAGGACGCAGGGACGCTCGCCGGTGCCGCGATGGAGGGCAAACTGTCGATGCGCGCCGACATCGGACGTCACCAGGGCGACTTCCGGAGAATCGTCGAAGGATTCAACGGGACCCTCGACACGGTAATCAAGCCGATCCAAGAGGGCGCACGCATCCTCGAAGCCATGGGGAACGGCGATCTCACGGTCCGGGTGTTGACCGAATTCCGGGGGGATCACCGGCTTATCAACGATTCGATCAATCGTGTTGCAGAGCGCCTGTCCCTTGCCCTCGGAGAAGTCGCGGAAGCCGTCAGTGCGACCGCGAGTTCTTCCAACCAGATCAGCTCGAGCACCGAGGAAATGGCCGCCGGCGCACAGGAGCAGGCAAGCCAGACCGCCGAAGTTGCCGGCGCAATGGAATTAATGACACGGACGATCATGGCGAATTCCAAGAGCGCGATGGCCACCGCCGACACGGCGAGAAAAGCCAAAGAGTCCGCCACGCAGGGGGGCGAAGTTGTCAAGCAAACCGTCGCGGGAATGCGGCGCATTGCCGATGTTGTTCACTCGTCGGCGAAGACCGTCAAGGAACTCGGGCGCTCAAGCGATCAGATCGGCGAGATTATATCGGTGATTGACGACATCGCAGATCAGACAAATCTCCTCGCGTTGAACGCAGCCATCGAAGCGGCGCGGGCGGGAGAACAGGGACGCGGGTTCGCCGTGGTGGCTGATGAAGTCCGGAAACTCGCGGAGAGGACGGTGAAGGCCACGAAGGAAATCGCCGGCATGATCAAGAAGATTCAGGTTGACACTGCCGGTGCGGTGGAATCGATGGACCGCGGCACCCAGGAAGTGGAATCGGGCATCCTTCTCGCCGATAAAGCCGGTCAGTCGCTGGAAGCAATCGTGGGCGTGAGCCAGAAGGTGACCGAGATGGTCCAGCAGATCGCCGAGGCATCGGAACAGCAATCGTCTTCTGCGGAGCAGATCTCGAAGAACATCGAGGCAATCTCCACCGTGACCAACCAGACCGGCTCCGGGACGCAGCAGATCGCCCGGGCTGCGGAAGATCTTAACCGGTTGACCGAAAACCTGAAGGATCTGGTCGGTCATTTCAAAGTCGCCCGTCAGAACGGGCGCGACCTCTCCTCCGGCATGCCGCATGAACAAAAGGGATCGATCGAGGCCACGGCAAATGGAAGGCTTGTCCGGCATCAATAACCGGCGGGGGAAAAGGACCGAGAGGAAATGAAGATTCTCATTGCGGAAGATGATGTCGCGAGCATGGTCGTTCTAAAACATATCCTCCGTAAGGGGGGCCATCAGACATGCGAGGTGCAAACGGGTCTCCAGGCGTGGGAGGAAATCCGTTCAGGAGACTACGACGCCCTTGTCACGGACTGGATGATGCCGGAAATGGACGGGATTGAGCTGGTGGGAAGAGTCCGGACCCAGATCCCGCGCCCGATCCTCATTGTTCTCATCACCGCCATCGGATCTCCCGATGCACGCGACCGCGCACTGGAAGCGGGGGCGGACGAGTTCATCAGCAAACCGTACAGCGTCGAAGAAGTTGTCGAGGCGCTTGATCGAGGTTACGCACGTCTGTCCATCAGTCGTCAGGTCGATGCCTCGCGAGTCCGTCCCATCGCACGAAGAGGCCCGAAGATCGGTGTCGGCATCGCCGCAAGCACCGGAGGACCTCCGGCCGTTCGCACGGTCCTCAAAGGAATGGGATCACTCGAAGAAGCCGCCGTGTTCGTGGTTCTCCATGGACCCGCCTGGATGCTGCAATCGTATACCGAAAGGCTCGCAGGGAGCACCAGCGGGAAGGTCTTCCTCGGTGAGGATGGCATGCCGGTTGAATCAGGATGCATCTATTTCGCTCCCGGCGAATTCCATATGGAAGTCAGCGTCGACGGGACGCGATTGGCGCTCAATCAGAACCCCCCGGAAAACTTTGTCCGTCCCGCTGCCGATCCGTTGTTCCGCAGCCTCGCACGCGCGTTCCGGGAGCAATGCATCGGCGTCGTGATGACCGGGATGGGGCAGGACGGGACCATCGGATCGGGGTACATTCGCGCGTCGGGCGGTTTCGTAATCGCCCAGGACCCCGCGACAGCGGTCATCTCTTCGATGCCCCAGGCGGCCATAACGGTACGGGTCGTGAACGAAGTCTGTCCGCTCGAGGATCTTGCGGCGGCTATCACGTCGAGGACGAAGCACCTCCTGAAGGGGCACGCTGAGGTCGCAGAGAGCGGGAGTGGTTTCCGGAGCTTCTGACGCCATCCAACGTACGCCCCGAAACGAAGAGTCCCCTCCTCCATCTGGCTAATGTTAGCCAACTCGCGCATTTCCCGTTCCCCCTTTTTCTTCGAAGTTATCGAACAGAAGGGAAAAATAATGATTTCGAATCGATATCCTTGGCACACGATTGGCGATTAGAAGTCTCGCGTCACATCGCCTTTCGCGTCGGTTGCGGTCGCGTGATGGATCCCAGGAGTGAGCGATTTCATGGCCCAAACCAGAATTCTGGTTGTTGAAGACGAAAAAATTGTCGCAGCTGATTTGCAGCAGCGGCTGAAGAGTTTCGGCTACGTCGTTGTGGGGATTACCTCCACCGGTGAGACGGCAATTCAGGCAACGCGTGACCTCGCCCCTGAGCTCATTCTGATGGACATTACGCTCAAAGGGGACATGGACGGAATTCAGACCGCGGAGACAATCCGGAAGAATCTGGACATTCCGATCGTCTATGTTACCGCCCACGCCGACAGCAAGACCCTCGAGCGCGCGAAGATCACCAGCCCGTTCGGCTATATCCTCAAACCCTTTGAAGAGCGCGACCTCTACACCACCATCGAGATGGCGGTGTATAAGCATGCGACCGACCGACGTCTACAGCAAAGCGAGCGGCTGCTCTCGACGACACTCCGGAGCATCGCGGACGGCGTCATCACGATTGACCAGCAGTCGCGTGTCTCCTACATGAATCCCGTCGCCGAACAGATGACCGGTTGGAAACAAGCCGAAGCACTCGGGAAGGATCTTGCGGAGATTTGCCCGCTCAGTCCTTGCACGACCGACGGCAAGGTCGGTGCTTCCGCCGGAGCAGGCACCGAGCAGGCCCGCACGTCGCATCGATGGAATGCGCTTCAGGCACGAGGGGGAGAACGGACCATCGTTGAACAGACATCGGCGTCCCTGCAAGCCGAAGACGGCGCACGGATGGGTGTCGTCGTTATCCTCCGCGATGTCACGGAACGCTCGAAGTCCGAGATGCTGCTCCGGGCAGTGGAAGAGCGCTTCAAACGGGTTTTTGAGAATGCCAATGCCGGCATGGCTTTGATCGGGACAGATCATCGCTTTCTTCAGGTGAACGGTGCTTTGTGCGACATCCTGGGGTATGCAAAGGAGGAGATTGTCGGTCGCCGTGCGCAGGAGTTCATGCCGCCCGGGGAGGCCGAATCAAGTCTCGCGCTTGCCAATGCCATGCTCAGGGGGGATTCGTCGCACCAGCGAATCGAGCGGAGTTATGTCCACAAATCGGGACGGGATGTGCGGGTGCTTTTGAGTCTGACAATGCTCCGTGATCCGTCCGGAGCGCCGGAATATTTCATCTCCATGATGCTCGATGTCACGGAGCAAAGGATCACCGAAGAAGAATTACGAGTGCAGGAAGCATTTTTCCAGCGGTTATTCGGAAGCTTGCCGGAGGGAGTGGTCATCGTCGACCAGCACGACGGAGTCATTGATGCCAACGGAAAGTTTTTCGAGATGTTCGGCTACGGAGCGGACGAAGTGAAGGGAAGAACACTGGACGAGCTCGTCGTTCCGGACGAGTACCGGGCGGAGTCGTTGCGTCTCGCCACCGAAGCATACCGCGACAATTCCGTGGTGATCGATACGCTGCGCCGGAGGAAAGACGGATCGAATATCCAGGTCTCCGCCATGGCGGCGCCCATCAAGCTTGCCGGCGAACAGTTGGGCCTCTTCGCAATCTACCGGGACATCACAGACCGGAAGAAAGCGGAGGAGTCCCTGGCGCGCGAACGGACGTTGCTTCGCACGCTCATCGATGCGTTGCCGGATTTCATCTTTGTCAAGGATACCGAGTGTCGGTTCGTCCTTGCGAACGCTGCAGAGCTTCAACGCCTGGGCGAAAGCGTCCAGGAACAGATCATGGGGAAGGAAGAGGACCATTATCTGCCCTCGATCGAAACCCGGGTGAAGCGCCGTGCGGAAGAGCAAGTCTTGTCATCGGGGATTCCCGACATCAACAGGGAAGAGCACATTCACGATTGCAACGGTGTCGTCCGCTGGGTCCAGACCACCAGGGTCCCGTTGCGCGACGTCCGGGGTTCCGTGATCGGTCTCGTCGGGGTGAGCCATGACATCTCGGCGCGCCGGCAGGCCGAACGAGACATTCAGGAAAGCGCGGAACGACTTGAGAAGATTATCGAGACGGTGGACGAAGGCATCACGGTGTCCGATCTCAATGAACACTATGAGATCTTCAATTCGAAGATGGAGGAGATCACCGGCTATGCCGGCTCCGATTTGAACGGCATGGCGGACGCTGCCGCCCGGCTCTATCGCGATGGCGACCAGCGGGCCCGCATCTCTGCACAACGGCGTGAGGCGTGGGAGACCGGCCGGACGGAGGAAGTGGAACTGATCATCACCACAAAAGCCGGCAAAGAAAAGACTGTCCTCGTCTCCACGTCCCTGGTGAAGTATAAGAACCAGCAGATGCTTCTCAGCGCCTGGAGGGACATCACGAGCAGGAAGATGGCCGAACAGGAAATGGCGCGTTACGCGGAGCAGCTCCTGCAGGCCAAATCCAGCGCCGAAGCGCAAGCAGAGATCCTTGCGAACCAGACGCGTGATCTCGAAGAAGCACGCGAGCAGGCACTCGAGGCGTCCCGGTTGAAGTCCGAATTCGTTGCCAACATGAGCCACGAGATCCGCACGCCCATGAACGGGGTCATCGGCATGACGGGTCTGCTCCTGGACACCGTGTTGTCGCCCGAACAGCAGGAATACGCGGAAATCATCCGAACGAGCGCGGAATCGCTGTTGACGATCATCAATGATATCCTGGACTTCTCGAAGATCGAAGCGGGGAAATTGACGCTGGAAGTGATCGATTTCAATCTCCGCGGGGTCGTCGACGAAGCAATCGATATGCTTGCCCAGCGGGCCAGCCAGAAGCACCTGGAGTTTGTCAGCTTTGTCACCGAGGACGTCCCCGTGTATCTCCGCGGCGACCCCGGCAGAACGCGTCAGGTAATCGTCAACCTGTTGAACAATGCGATCAAGTTCACGGAGAAAGGCGAGGTCAGTCTCACAGTTTCCGTCGAGATGGAGACCGAGTCGTCGACCATGGTCCGCTTCCGGGTCAAGGATACAGGAATCGGGATTGCGCCCGAACGTGCCAACCGTCTCTTCAAGCCGTTTTCGCAGGCCGATGGATCGACGACCAGGAAGTACGGAGGGACAGGGCTTGGTCTGACGATTTCAAAGCAACTGGTGGAGATGATGGGTGGCAAGATCGGCGTCGAGAGCCAGCAGGGAGCAGGAAGCGAATTCTGGTTCACCGCCATCCTGAAGAAATCGCCGATGCGTCCGCCGATGCAGTTGGAACCGTCGCATATCGTCGGTCTGAAGATCCTCATCGTCGATGACAACAGCACAAACCGCATCATTCTCTCCCATCATACCGAGAGCTGGGGAATGCTTCCCACTGCGGTCGGGACCGGAAGCGATGCGATCGATATTCTGCAGCGTGCGGCGCGGGGGAACGAACCGTTTGCCATTGCCCTGGTGGATATGCAGCTCCCCGACACCGACGGCTATACGCTGACTCAGACAATCAAGTCCCTCCCCTTGACGGCCAACACGGTGGTCCTGATGCTCACTTCGCTGGGGAACGGTTCCGGCTGGTCGTCCATTAACGGGCTTGCCGGTTGTCTCACGAAACCGGTGAAGGAAGGCACGCTCCATGATACCCTCCTGCGGCTATTTGCGCGGGAACCCTCAGCGACGGAGCCGGGAGACGGATTGGGTCCGGCGGTGCCGGTCGCGACGGCGCGGACGGCGCGGATTCTCATCGCAGAAGACAATCCCATCAATCAACGCGTCGCACTGCGCATGCTCCAGAAGATCGGTTACAGTGCAACCATCGTATCCAACGGGAGGGAGGCAGTGGATGCCGTCAAGAGTCTTCATTACGACATCGTCCTTATGGATTGCAACATGCCGGAGATGGACGGGTTTGATGCAACGGGGGAAATCCGATCCTGGGAGGGTGAGGGCCACCGGACGGTGATCATTGCCATGACGGCCAATGCCCTGCAAGGAGACCGTGACAAAGCGCTTGCGGCAGGGATGGATGATTACATTTCCAAACCGGTGAACCAAAAGGATCTCTACGCCATGCTCGAACACTGGTCGTCCACCATTCCGCCGCACGAACAGGAACCCGGCGAGCTTCCGCAACCTCCCGTCGAAGACGTTCCCGCGCAGGAGGTCGTCCTCGACTTCGACCGGCTCAAAGAACTGGAAAGTCTTATGGATGGTGAAGACCCGGGCTGGTTGCGCGGTCTGATCGAACAGTATCTCGAGGACACCGCGGTCCGGCTTGGCGAGCTCCATACGTCGCTGCACGAGAACAATGCGCAGGAACTGGGAAAAACCGCCCATGCGCTCAAAGGGAGCAGCAACAATATCGGTGCAGTGATCATGGTGGAGCCCATGCACAAACTCCAACGCCTCGGCGAAAGCGGCACGCTCATCGGGGCAGAATCGCTGATATCGGAAGTAGAGCGGCTGTTCCTGATGGTGAAGTCGGAATTCGAACTGCAGTATCTGACCCAGGAGAATTCCCGGTGAAAGTACTCATTGCCGAAGATGATCCGGTATCCAGCCTTGTCTTGAGCTCGAAGCTGAAGAAGCTGGGGTACGAGGTCGTAGTGACCGAAAACGGCAGGGACGCCTGGTTTGCGTACCAGCGTGAGGGTCCACGGATCGTGATCACGGACTGGATGATGCCGATCATCGACGGCCTGGAACTTTGCCGGATGATCCGCGCAGACAACCGCGATCAGTACACCTATATCATCATGCTCACCGCGCTCGGGGGCAAGGGGAGTTATCTGGAAGGGATGAATGCCGGTGCGGACGATTTTGTCACAAAACCGTTCGACATGGAAGGACTGAAAGCCCGGCTCTCCGTCGCGGAACGCGTTCTCCGGCTGCAATCGGAAGTCAGTCAGCTCGAGGGCCTGCTCCCCATCTGTTCCTTCTGCAAAAAAATCCGGGATCCCGACAACGTCTGGCATTCCGTGGAGACGTACGTGGAGGATAGAACAGAAACTGCATTTGAACACGCGCTCTGCCCTGAATGTGCCAAGGCGGAAGCGCTCAATTCTCATTCCTCGTAGGGATTGTCTATGGCCATTATCAACATTGAAAATATCTCCCCGGGAATGGTCCTCGCGAGCGACGTGAAGGACCGGGCGGGACGGGTGTTGCTCGCCGCCGGGAAGGAAGTCAGCGAAAAATCCCTCCGGATCTTCAAGATGTGGGGGGTGACCGATGCCGATATCCTCGGGGTCGAACAGGACGAGATTGCCGCGCGCGCCGCGGCGGCCATCCCTCCGGAAGTGCTTCGCGCTGCCGATCAGCGGGCGCGGGAGCTGTTCACCCACTGTGATTCGGAACATTTAGTCATCAAAGAACTCATTCGACTTGTCGCACTGCGTCTCGCACGCAAGATGGAGGAAACCAATGGTAGCAGTGGCCAGCCCGCGTGACTTGCTCCGCGGATACGTCGAAATCTCTTCGCTTCCGATGATCCATCTCCGCCTCGACGAAGCGATCAACAACCCGCGGAAGTCGATGGCGGATATTGCGAAGATTATCCGGGAGGATCCGGGACTCACCGCACGACTGCTCAGAATCGTGAACAGCGCCTTCTACAACTTTCCGTCGCGCGTCGAGACCATTTCACAGGCGGTGACGATCATCGGAACCCAGCAACTCGGAGCCCTGGCACTGGCGACGTCCGTCATGCAGATGTTCAAGGGTCTTCCGGAAGGCTTCGTGAGCATGGATTCGTTCTGGCGGCACAGTGTTGGCTGCGGGCTTGCCGCGCGGGTGCTTGCAACGCTTCGGCGGGAAACCAACGCCGAACGGCATTTCGTCGCCGGTGTCCTTCACGATATTGGACGACTGGTGATGTTCACCAAAGCCGTCGATGTGTCGCGCGAGGCGCTCACTGTCGCTCGCGATGAAAAGAAGCTCCTGTATGAAGCGGAACGTGGAGCCTTCGGATTTACCCACGCCGTCGTGGGGGGGGTGCTCCTCCAGACGTGGAAGCTTCCGGCCAGCCTGGAAGAGGTTGTGATGTTTCACCACAATCCGAAAGCGGCAACCAAGTATCCTGTGGAGGCGGCAATCATCCACGTCGCGGACATTGTTGCTCATGCGATGGAGCTCGGGGGGAACGGGGAGCATTACGTGCCGCCGCTGGACGGCGAGGCCTGGGACAAGCTGGGCCTCCCGGCAAGCTCGCTGCTTACCGTCATGGAACAAGTGGAACGACAATTTGTAGACGCAGTTCAAATCATCCTGTAAATAACCGAACGAACGGCTGCGTGGCATGAACGACTTTACAGATCTCCATGACCGTCTCCGACAGGCAGAACAGCGGGCGCGACACTTCGAGACCGTGAACCGGTGGGTGCTCGACTCGCTTGAATTCATCGCCTCGTTAGGAGATTTCCAGACAAGCCAGACATCCGGACTTGAGACGGAGGGGATTCTTGAAGCGACGCGGAGCAATCTGCGCCGGTTGATCGATTTCCGGACGGTGGCATTTCTTCTGGTCGACGAGGAAACTCTCAGCTTCGATTTGAAGGAGTTCGACCCTCCCGCCGACAGAGACCTCATTCAGAAGGAGATTGACTACCAGGTCAATGAGGGCATGTTTGCCTGGGCCCTCAACCAGGCGCGGGCGGTTCTCGTCCCGTCGAAATATCTCGGCAAGACCGCGGTTCTGCACAGTCTCGCCACCCGGTCGAAGGTCATCGGGATGTTCGTCGGTGTCCTCCCCGAGAGCTCGAGCGAGAGCAGCGACCACGTGCTCAATCTGATCTCGATCGTTCTCTCCAATTGCGCCCACGCACTGGAGAGTGCGCTTCTGCACCAGCAACTGAATGAATACAACAGGCACCTCGAGGAGTCGATCGAGAAACGGACGCATGAGTTGCGCGAGGCGCTGGAACAGGCACAGGTCGCCAATGTGGCAAAGCGGCATTTCGTCGCCAACATGAGCCACGAGATCCGTACTCCGATGAACGGAATTATGGGACTGGTCGATCTTCTGATCGATTCGGAGCCGACCGAGGAGCAGCAAAAATATCTCGGGATCATGCAGACGAGCTGCAACGCGTTGATGACGGTGATCAACGACATCCTCGACTTTTCAAAAATCGAGGCGGGCAAAATGTCGCTGGTGATCGCGCCACTCTCGATCCGTGAAGTGACGATGCAGAGCATCGAGCTCTTCCATTCAAAGGCACAGGAGAAGGGCTTGTCCCTGACATTCGACATCGCCTCCGACATCCCCCGCGAGGTCGGCGGCGATTCCGTCCGGGTGACGCAGATTCTCACCAATCTCGTCGGGAATGCCATCAAGTTCACGCATCAGGGAGGGATTTCTGTTTTCGCCAGGCGCGAACAATCGGCCGACGGAGATGTAAAAATCCGGTTTGAAGTCCGGGACACGGGCATCGGGATCGGCCCCGACATCGTTTCGGCGCTGTTCCGGCCGTTCTCGCAGGGGGACGGATCGACGACACGAAAGTACGGTGGGACCGGGTTGGGGCTTACGATCTCGAAACAGTTGTCCGAGATGATGGGCGGGACGATCGGCGTGGAAAGCGCGCCGGGAAAAGGAAGCACGTTCTGGTTCACCGCAGTCTTCAAAGAGCTCGCTGACGCGGAGCAAGAGACGCCCGTGGAACCGCCGGTGCGACGCAGCGAGGTCCCGCTTCCCCAGTTGCGCATCCTGGTGGTCGAAGACAATGAATCTAATCGCCTCGTCGCTTCGGTGATGCTGGAACGCCTGGGACAGTCGGTCGAGTTCGCCTCCAACGGCGCAGAAGGCGTCGATTGGTTCCGTCGCAATACGTACGATCTGGTTCTCATGGACTGCCAGATGCCGGTGATGGACGGGTATGAAGCGACCAAACGGATCCGCGAAATTGAAGCGCCCCACCCGGGCCGTACGCCGATCATTGCGATGACTGCAAGTGCGCTCCAGGAAGAACGCGATCTGTGCCTGAAGTCGGGGATGGACGGCTTTGTCCCGAAACCGATTCTCCTCGAAGATCTCCGGAGAATGCTGGAAGTCTGGACGACCCGGTGGCAGACCGGGCGCACCATCGTCCATCACCGGGCGCAGGAAGATCCCGACGTGCTGCCAAGCCTCGATCATTCGCGGGTGGAAGAGTTGCTGCGTCTGACCACGCGGTCGACCACGAACCTTTGGGAGCGGTTGGTGCAAAACTTTGTCACCGAGGTGCCAGTCCGGCTCGAGAAGATGCGCGTGTCGGTGGAGAAGGAAGACGTGGAAGAATTTCATGCACTCGTCCACTCCCTGGCCGGGATTTGCGGGAATATCGGCGCCATGCGCATGGCGGCGATCGCCCGGATGATGCAGTCACCCGTGCGCCTTCCCGATCCCGGCGATCATCTTGTCGAGCGCATGATCGGCGAGTACGACCTGGTGAAGGCAGAGTTGCTGAACACATCCATCACATCAGCTGAGAAAGCGTCATGAATATCCTGTTGGCCGAGGATGATGCGACGTCCCGGGAAATTCTCGCCACGCAGTTGACGCGTCTCGGGCACTCCGTCGAAGGATATGTCGACGGCGAGAGCGCCTGGGCGGGATTCCAGGAGAGGAAACCCGACCTCGTCATCACGGATTGGATCATGCCGGGAATTGACGGACTGGAGCTGTGCCGGCGCATCCGGAATGCGCATCTGGCCTCCTACACGTATATCATCATCCTCACGGCCATGGACAGGAAGGTAGGCTATATCGACGGGATGGGTTCGGGGGCGGACGACTTTGTCACGAAGCCGTGCGACATCGTGGAACTAACCGTCCGCCTGCGGGTGGCGGAACGCATTCTTGCCCTCCAAACGCATGTCAATCGGCTCGAAGGGTTGCTGCCGATTTGCCCCCGCTGCAAACGCATTCATACGAAGACCCAAAGCTGGGAGCCGGTGGAAGCATATTTCTCCAAGAGGACCGAAGCGCAGTTCTCGCACGGGATTTGCCCCGAGTGCTACGAGACGCAAATGAAGCCACAGCTCGAAATGATCAGACGACGCCGAGGTTGAGGATGGAAGGCCGAGAGACTGAAACTGGAGTGAGTGTTGTCCGCATCACCGTTGACCACAACAAACTCCGGGCAACCGCAATCCTCCATGAGGAGGTGCCGGGGTTTACACCGGAAATGGTGGCAGAGGCATTGGCGGCATCGGGTGTCGTCTACGGGATCCGGGACGAGCGTTTCCACGAAGTCGGCGAGCAACCCGGAAGACCGATCATTGTGTCCGAAGGAACGCCGGCCGGTCAGGGACGCGCAGGATGGGTTGAATGCCTCGTCCAGGCGACGCTATCGGCATCCGCGAAGAATGGAGACAATACGAGGATGCTGTTCAATGTGTTGAATGTCCGGCAAGGGGAGCCTGTCGCACAGGTCCACGAGCCGGATCTCGGGCCGGATGGAATGACGGTGACGGGCGAGCTCATTCCCGGCCGACGTGGCACTCCGATTGCCGTTGCGCCGGGAGCCGGGGTTGCTGCGGATACGGGATGTGCGGGCCGCTACCTCGCGCAACGCGACGGCAACGCCGTCGTCGACCCCAAAGGGGGGATCGATGTCCGCGATACCATCGAATTCGCGGGAAACCTGGACATTACCATGGGGGACATCGATTTTGTTGGCTCTCTCATCGTCCGAGGGGACATCCGGGGTGATCTTGTCGTCACGGTTGGGAAAAATCTCACCGTCATGGGCGACGTGGATGATGCGGTCATTGAAGCAGGCGGCGACGTCATCGTCAAAAATGGATTTATGGGACGGGGATGCGGACGCATCACGGCCGGCGGAACGGTGAAGATCCAGCATGTGAGAAATCAGCACGTCACGGCGGGTAATGAAGTCCACATCGAACGCGAATCCGTCAACGGGCTCATCGCTGCCAAGCGGAAAATTATCGCGCCGAGAGCCGTCATCGCCGGCGGGACGCTCGAAGCCGACGAGCTTGTCGATGTCGGCATGCTCGGCAGGCTCGAGGGTGGTCAGGTGAAGGTCCGGGTCGGGCGACGGGGGAAAATTCTCGAACGGCTTGCAACTATTGAGAAAGAGCTCCGGCAGGCGGACAAGAATCTCCTCGATGTCAAGGACGCCGTCTACAAGCTGGTCCGCCTGAAGATCGATTCCGGGTCGCTCCCGATGGAAAAGGAAAAGATGCTGGCGCGTCTCCAGGAAACGCAGCGCCAAATTCCGCTGCTGCGTGACGCTCTTGTCCAAGAACAATCCGCATTGACGGAAGAAATGCACAGGATCTCGGACGCGAAGCTCGTCGTTCATGAAACGGTGTCCGACAACGTGTTTATCGACGTCAATGGCGCAAAGAAGCTCACGGACACAGTCATGAAGGGCGTCGTTTACGTCGAACGGAATGGAGAACTTGCCGCAACCGGGTTGTAGTGCCGGCCGGAGAGAATGCCGATGATTGAAGACATGCGCAAAGAGATCGCCACATTGCTGGCCGACGCAGATCCGGACGCAAGACGGAGCGCTGCAGAGGCGCTCGTATCGACCGGGAACCTCGCCGTGGTTGTCCCCCTGGCGTCCGCTCTTCAGGATGAAAACAAAGGAGTCCGCGACGCCGCATCGCGATCCCTTCAGGCGATCGGAGGGATTAACGTCGCCCGCGCCATCGTCGAATACATCGGGAACAGCAACATTGGCACGAGAAATCTGGCAGCCGAACTCCTCGTCAAGCTCGGCGACACGGCCATTCCCGCGATCGTTCCGTACCTGCGCGACGACAGCCAGGACGTAAGGAAGTTTGCGGTCGATATTCTGGGTCTGATCGGAGGCGATGGTCCCGCTGCCGCGATGATCTCCATGCTCGATGACCCGGATGAAAATTGTGTGGTCTCCGCTGTCGAGGCGCTCGGCAACATCCATTCTGCGGCGGCCTTGCCGCGGTTATACGCGACGTTCGAACGGCATGGTTTTGCGAAGGCTGCCGTCGCGGAAGCCATCGGCAAGATCGGCGACCCCGGATCCTGCGAATTCCTGGAGCGCTGTTTGCGCGATGCGCTGACGTCTGCGCCGCTGGATCCCGCGACCGCATTCGCTGTCATCGAGGCCATCGGCGCGATCGGCGGAGAGAAGGCCTGGACGCTCCTTCGCGGCAATGTCGCGAACGTCACAGGGAGGCTGCGCTCCGTATTGCTCCACGCGCTGGTCCAGATCGCTCTCCGGACCGATCGTGATCTCAAATTCTCCTACGACCTCCTTCCGGATTTTTTGGCCGCCGTCAAGGATGCGGACAGTACCGTCCGCATGAGTGCCGCCACCGCCCTCGCGGCATGTGATGCGCCCGCGGTCACGTCCGCCCTCATCGACGCGCTGGAATGTTCCCCGGAGCTTGAGGGATGGCTCATGGACGTGCTCCCTGGGCGCCCGGACACGTTCACGCTGGCGATTCGATATCTGGAGGATCACCGGACAGGGATGGTGAAGCGCACGGTCGGGCTTCTGGGGCGGATCGTCAGCGACATGGCAAGGTTGATCATGCAGGTGAGCGTGGATGAGAATCTGGAACGGCTGATTGGAAGGGCATTCATTCTCATTGCCGACCGTTGGTCCTCGGCCGACGAGGAGACCCGCGCATTGATCGTCGACGTGCTCTTCAGGCTGGACGGCGACAATGCGGTGGAATTCCTTGACGCCATTATGAACGATCCGGATCCCTGGTTGCGCATGCATGTCATTGAAATCATCGCGGCAATTGCCGATCCCCGCGCGCCGGAATTTATCGCGGGTTTCCTGCAGGACGACGATGCTATGGTACGGGAAGTGGCGGCAGGCACACTGCATTCGCGCGGATACGCCGTCGACGCCCCTGGAGCGGAGGTCTAGAAGAACGGAATGCTGGAGACCGAGCGTTGACTATCCCCACAATTGTCGCCCCTGCGATTCCTCGTCCTGTTCCATCGACGGGCGTGAAGATGAGTGACGAGGAATTCCGTCAGCTCAGGGAATTCGTCTATCAACAGTGCGGCATTTTCTTCCCCGACAACAAGAAGTACCTCGTGGAGGGGAGGGTCGGGAAACGACTGCAGGTGTTGAATCTCGCAACCTTCGACGCCTACCTTCAGCTTCTCAAGTACGGGACGCGGAGACAGGACGAGATGCGGTTCTTTTACGAAGCGATCACCATCAACGAAACGTTCTTCTTTCGGAATGAACCGCAATTCGAAGCGTTCGAACAGACGCTCGTGCCCTCGGTGCTCCAGGCGCGCGGGTCATCGACCGGCAAATTACGGGTTTGGAGCGCCGCGAGTTCATCCGGCGAAGAGGCCTATACCCTCGGGATGCTGTTTCTGGAAAGAATGAAGCCGCGCTATCCCGGACTCGAGATCGAGATTGTCGGAACGGATATCAACCAGGCGGTGATCGAAACGGCACGGAAGGGCATCTACCGGGATTACTCCATCCGGAACATGCCGAAGTACTACCTCGAAAAGTACTTCACGGAGGAAGACTCCCGCTATCATCTGCGTGACGAGGTGAAACGGCTCGTGCGGTTTGAGAACATGAACCTGTACGACCGGGGAAGGATGCGGATGATGTCGAACTTCGACATCATCTTCTGCTGCAACGTCTTGATCTATTTCGATGCGCAGTCAAAGATCCAGGTGGTGTCGAACCTGTACGATAGTTTGCGCCGGGGCGGATTTCTCTTTATCGGATATGCCGAATCGCTCCATGGCATCTCGACGGCGTTCAAACTGATCAATTTTGCCAAGACCGTAGCGTACAAGAAGGAGTAACGGCGATGGATAAGGTGATTCTCATCGTTGACGATTCCGCCACAGTTCGGAAGTTTGTCTCCGTGTCACTGAGCATGCAAGGCTTCACGGTGGTGGCGGCGTGCGATGGGATGGATGCGCTGGAGAAACTCCCGCGGGAAAAGGTCGATCTTGTGATCACCGATTTGAACATGCCGAACATGGACGGGTTCGAGTTCATCCGCGCCCTCCGCGACATCCCGGCATATCACGAACTTCCGGTCATCATCCTGTCCTCGCTGGGGGATGATGTGAGCAGGGAGGCCGGCGCGCGACTGGGCGTGAGCTCGTACGTCGTGAAGCCGTTCAGTTTAGAGAAAATCCAGTATGAGGTGGCAAAATACTTCAGCCGGACAGAATAACGAGAGCCTGGCACCAATATGGAAACGGAGTAACCTATGGCATCTGTCAAATTCCTTGTCGTGGATGATTCCCTCACGATGCGGAGGATTGTGGTAAACACGCTGAAGAGCATCGGATTTGACAGCGTGGTGGAGGCGACCGACGGCAAGGACGCCATGGCGAAGCTGCTCAGTGAAGGAGCAGACTTCCTGATTACGGACTGGAACATGCCTGAAATGAACGGGCTCGAGCTGACGCGCTGGGTGCGTGCGACCAACCCTTTCTCCGAAATGCCGATCCTGATGGTCACGACGAGAGGAAACAAGGAAGACGTCATCGAAGCAATGAAGGTGCACGTCAACAACTATATCGTGAAGCCGTTTACCGCACAGGGATTGAAGGAAAAAATCGACCTCGTGCTCAAAACGGTCGAAGCGAAATCCTAGGAACCGGCTCTTCTCATACAGGTGGACGATGATGCGAACAGATGACCTGAAAGAGGTATTTGCCCGGGCCGAGGAGAACCTCCGGACGCTCGACACGATGCCGCAGTCGCAGCAGTTCTTTCGCGATATCCTGGAATTCGTGCGTGACGTGGTGCCCGTGATCGCGGAGCTGCAGGTTTCCATCGAGCAGACGTCGGAAAAACTCCCGACGGCATCGCGACAGCTGGACAACGTGACGGCGGCCAATGAAATGGCCTCGACCGAGATTCTTGATATCGTGGAACGCATGATCGGCCGGATCGATGTCACCCAGTCCTGGGTCCGGTCGCTCTCGCAGAACATCTCCGGTGCAGTGCCGGCGATGAACGACGTGATCGCCCGGATCCGGGCGAAGCATGCGGGCGACCCGGACAGCGGACGCCTGGCGACCCTGTGGGAACAGGTGGAACGCACCCTTGCCGCTAAGGAAACCTTTGCAACGCATCTTGCCAGCCTCGAGACCATCAAGGCGGATTGCACCAGCATTATGATTGCCCTGCAGGTGCAGGACATCACGGCGCAGCAGATTGCCGCCGTCAACAGGATGATGCAATCGGTCGACCACGGATTGACCTCCCTGCTGCTGCATATCCGGGGGGAGGAATGCGGCGGGAAGGGGGAAGGGTACGCGCATCATCACGTGGATATCGTGTTCGATCCGACCGCGACGTACGACACGACGACGGGACGGCAAGAGGCCGCGGACGCGATCGTCACCGGGCTGAAACGAAAAACGGATGCATCAGGCCACTGAAGAACGGGGTCCCTCCCCGGCACAGGTCCATTGACACGAGGAACATTCATGATAGACCCGACTGCACCCCGATCCGTACCGCCAGGCTCTCCAGCCCAGGGGATCAGCGACAGCTTGCTCGGCAGGTTTGTCTTCGCAGTATCCGGGATGCTCCCTGCCCTCGAAACCATCAAAACGACGATCGAGGACAGTTCGAAAAAAATCCCCAAAGTGTCGACCCAGTTGAACAACGTTACCCAGGCCACCGAATCGGCGACAGTGGAAATTCTCAACGTCCTCGACAGCATCTCGCAGAATGTCGACGCGGCAGAGGCTGGGCTGAAAACCCTCGGCAACCTGCTGCCCAATCCCGCGAGCCCGGTCTCGGATGTCCTGTCGTCAATTTCCCGGTCGCTCGCAACAACGAAAGAGAAGTCGATGAGCATTGCGATGGCGCTCCAGGTGCAGGATATCACCAGCCAGCAAATTGCCGGGGTCAGCCATATGATCGAAACGGTCCGGCTGGAACTGATCCGCATTCTCGACCAGTTCGGCGGCGACCCTTCCGCACGGCCGTCGGCACCGACCCGACATCCAACGCACTTCGACACGGAAGCCGAGTATTCGGCATCGACCGAACGTCAAGACCAGGCGGATCTCATTATCAAAGAATGGACGTCGGAACACCATGGGTGAACAAGAGAATACCGAGCAGGACGACAAACCCTTTCCTGCGTTCGACAACGAAATGGCGGAAATCCTCGAGAGCTTCATCGTTGAGACGCGCGAGATTCTCGAAAACCTCGCACAGGACCTGCTGACCCTCGAGAAAGGTTCTGCGACCCCCGAGTTGCTGAACTCCATCTTCCGCGCCGTCCACACCGTCAAAGGGACTTCGTCCTTTCTCGGTCTGGAGCAGATGACTGAGTTGGCCCACAGTTTCGAAGACGTGCTCAACAAGCTTCGCCGCGGCGAGCTTGTCGTCACGCCGGAAAAGATGGATGTCATACTGGCAGCGTACGACCTGCTCAAAGAGCTCATGGCGAAAATCGAAGCCAGAGACAGCCGCAAGGTCGCCCTGGGACCGATTGTCGCCCGACTGAAGGAGATCGCCCAGTCGGCGCAACCCGGGACAAGCGCTATGGCAAAACCGAAGACGGCCGCAGCGCCGACGCCCATCGCCACCCCTGCCCCGGCGATCGCTGCTCCTGCGGAGAAGGAGCAGCCGCCCGCGAGCATTCCTGTCGCCGATCACCCTGCCGCCCCGCAACCGGAAGGCGTGGAAGAAAAGAAGGGACAGGGAGCCCAGACACCACGGGGGAGCGCCGACTCCACCATCCGGGTTGACGTCTCGCGCCTCGACATGCTCATGAATCTCGTCGGAGAGCTCGTGCTCGGCCGGAACCGACTGACGCAAATCGCGAACACGGTATCCCAGGAACACGAAGATTTGCCGGTCGCGAAGGGGCTGCTGGACACCAGTGCCCAGATCGATTTCATCACGACCGAACTTCAGATGGCGGTCATGAAGACCCGCATGGTTCCGATTGCGAAAGTCTTCAACAAAATCCCCCGCCTCATCCGGGACCTCTGCCGTGAAACCGGTAAAGAGATCGACCTGATCATGGAGGGGGAGGAAACCGAGCTCGACAAAACGATTATCGAAGAACTCAGCGATCCGCTTGTGCACATCATTCGCAATGCGGCGGATCACGGGGTCGAAACCCCCGCAGAACGCACTGCCGCGGGGAAGCAAGCGAAGGGGGTCGTCCGGCTGGCGGCCGAACACGAAGGGAACCACATTGTTATCACGATCCAGGACGACGGCCGGGGAATGGACCCGGAGAAACTGAAATTGAAGGCCTTGGAAAAAGGAATGCTTACGGAGTCCGATGCGCGCGAAATGTCGGCCAAAGAGATCCTGAATCTTATCTTTGCTCCGGGTTTCAGCACCGCGACGAAAGTGACCAACATATCCGGCCGCGGTGTGGGAATGGACGTGGTCCGGACAAATATCACGAAACTCAAAGGGACGGTCGAAATCGATTCCCAGCCCGGGGTCGGGAGCAAATTCATCATCAAGCTCCCCCTCACCCTCGCGATCATCCAGGCACTACTGGTGAAAGCATCCCATGAGATTTATTGCATCCCGCTGAGCGCCGTCCTGGAAGTGGTCCGTGTCAAGGACGATGAGATCAGCACGGTCAACGGTCTCGAGGTGGTCCGGCTCCGCGACAGCGTTCTCCCTATCGCGCGGATCGGAAGTATTCTCGGGGGCGGGAACCACGAAGAGTCCAGCGAGTGGACGTATGTCGTCGTGGTCGGACTGGCCGCCCAGCGGTTGGGGATCGTGGTCGATTCAATGTTGGGGCAGAAAGAGGTCGTCATTAAATCACTCGGCGGGTACCTCGGAACAGTGGAAGGCATAGCCGGGTCGACCATTCTCGGCGATGGTCAGGTCATCATGATCGTGGATGTGGGCGAGCTCATGCGCCTGAGCGCCCAGACCATCCTTCACGCATGATGTGCGCGAGGAAGAAGAACTGACGTGCGAACTATCTCTGTCATTATCGTCGATGATTCCGCATTTATGCGGAAGTCGCTATCCCTGATGCTGGAGTCCGATCCGCAGATCAAGGTTGTCGCGACGGCGAAGGACGGCAAAGACGGGATCGAAAAGATCCGGCAGCTGAAACCGGATCTCGTCACAATGGATATCGAGATGCCGGTCATGGATGGTTTGACGGCTCTCGGGATCATCATGAAAGAATGTCCTCTGCCCGTGCTGATGGTGAGTTCCCTGACCACCGACGGAGCGAAGGCAACGCTCGATGCCCTGAGCCTGGGAGCGGTGGATTTTATCCCGAAAGAGCTCTCCTACGTCTCCCTGGACATTGTGAAGATCAAGGAAGAACTGGTCGCGAAGGTCAAGCACATCGCTCTCAGCCGTTCCCTTGCGCTGCGCCTGGAGCGGATTCGCGCATCCACGGCAAGAACATCGAAGCCGCGTTCGACGGCAATTCCGCCCGCCCGCGAAATTCCGATGCCGATCCAACAACGCGGAGACCTGCGCGCGGTCGTTCTGGCAGTCTCCACCGGGGGACCGTTTGCGCTTCTCAAGATCCTCCCCAAACTCCCGAAGAATTTCCCGCTCGGCATCGCCATCGTCCAGCACATGCCGCCGAAATTTACCCAGTCCCTGGCGGAACGCCTCGACAGTCTCAGCGAGGTTCATGTCAAAGAGGCGGAAGAAGGCGAGCCCCTGGAGCCCGGGAAAGTCATCATCGCTCCGGGTGGGCAGCACCTGACGTTCGTACGGCACGGTTATGGCGTTGCCGCTCACATCAGTCTCGAGCCCTTGAACACGTTGTACAGGCCGTGCGCCGACATCATGATGACATCCGCGGTGGAGACTGTGCGCGGCCCGCTTCTGGGGATCGTCATGACGGGAATGGGAAAAGACGGTCTCGAAGGGGCTCGGGCGATCAAGAAGACCGGCGGGGTGGTGGTGGCCCAGGATGAGGAATCCTGCGTTGTCTACGGGATGCCGAAAGCAGTCGTCGATGATGGTCTGGCGGACTTCAACCCGACGCTCGAAGACATCCCTCCGACACTTATGAAGATCGTTGGAGGATGAAATCATGACAACTTCCGAACAAGGACCGTTTCTGGACCTGGCGGCATACAAACGGGTCGGCGTACCGGAGCAGATCCGGGGGAATATCATCAAGGCGGCGCATATTTCCATCGCGGGGACGGAGAAGATCGGTGTCCTTGCGGGGGCGAAGGACGAGCCAGTGGTTGTCCTGCACAAAGAAGGAGAGAAAGTGACTTCGGCGGAATTCGTCTGTAAATGCGGCCGTTCCGTCATTTTGCACATGGACTATGAGCAGGAATAGTCCCCACGTGATGCATATTAGCCAGTACCATCCCGCCAAACGATTCTCCATTCTTCAAACTCCCACGAAAAAGTTACCGGGGACTGGCACCCCTCTTGCATTGGTACGTTTCAACACATCACCCGAGGGGCAACTTCGAAACGTATGAACTATCAACCGATCCTCCGAAATGCAGGCCGCTTTGCCCTGGCCGCAAGCATCGTGGCAACTCTCCTCACCGCTTTTGCGGTGGCGACAAAGAACCGGCGGGGAAAAGAACGCGATTCGGTTCGTCCCGCATGGGAAGAAGATATGCTGGGGATTTGACAATGGCTTGACCTTTGACCGTTTGAGAGGGAAGGTAGGACGAACGCTGGTCGAACGATCCCTTCCGGCGTTCGTCCGACCGACTCCTCCGATCGCATCGTCGCAGGAAATTCCGGTCAACATTGTCAATGCACCAGGCTCCCTCAGAAGGGGGTGCGGGAAGGTACACGGAGGCTGCCGACCGCTGAAAACAACCGCATGGACGCACGTTCACTCAAGTGAGACGGCGTAACAGACTCGCCGCTGCAAAACATCATGAAGCTGTTCGATTTTACAACCATCCCCGCCCTTGGAAGGGCGTTGAGCGCGTATGCCTTGCGACACAAGACGATTGCCGCAAACATCGCCAACGCAGGGACGGCGGGCTACGTTCCGAAGCAGGTGAATTTCGAAGAGCAGCTTGGCTCCGACGACGGAGACCAGTTGCGGTTGAGCGGAACGGCGACCGACCCCCGGCATATTCCGATCGGCATTACTTCCGCCACGCAAGCTCGGCCGTATGTCGAAGACGTGAAGAGTCCGGATGGAGATGCGCTGGCGAGCGGCGTGAACGGCGTCGACATCGATCAGGAAATGGGTGAGCTGGCGAAGAACCAGATCCGTTACAAGTTCGCGTCGCGGCTGACGAGCCAGGCCTTTCTTGCGTTGGAGAAGAGCATTCGGGGGTCCCAATGAATAAAGTCGAGAGCATTTTCACAGGGTTGAACATCAGCGCCGCCGGATTGAGCGCCCAGCGCCGCCGGATGAACTCCATCGCGGAAAACCTGGCAAACGCCGAGACGACGCGGACAGCCGCAGGAACGCCCTATCGCCGCAAAGTCGTCACGTTCAAGGCACGTGCCGTGCAGGTCTTTTCCTCGGTAATGAAACAGGCCGGCCTCAAGCTTTCCACGACGGACGCCAATCATCTGAGCGGCGGCAGTTTTACGCTTACGGATGAGCAAACGGTCCCCGCCGGGATTTCTGCGACGGAATCGGAAGACACTTCGCCGCCGAGGATGATCTATGATCCAGGCAACCCCGATGCCGATGCGAATGGGTATGTTGCCATGCCGAACGTCAATGTGGTCACGGAAATGGTGAATATGATCGCGACCTCGCGCTCATTCGAAGCAAACGTTACTGCGATTTCCGCAGCGAAAACGATGGCGAAAGATTCTCTGGAGATCTAGCAATGGATATTCGCGGACTGAACAATCCTCTCCCCGTCCAACAGACCGACCTGCTCAAGCATCGCGTCATCAAAGGCGGCAACGACTTCCCGACCCTCAAGCCGGAATCGTTCGCTCCCCCTGCCGCGGCTTCAGCCTCCGGGAGTGAATCCGTCGTAACCCCCGAAGAGAAAGAATACTTCGCAGCCCTGTTCCCGGAATCCTCACCGGAAATCGCCGCCCACACCACTTATTCTCCACGCGGGCTCTCCGGTCCGGTTCAGACCGGAACGATGTTCGACCGAAAGGCATAGTGATGAAGATCGATCAGGCACTCACCATCCTACCGACGGTAGGACTGGAGCGGAAAACCGCCGAAAAGTCGGCAAGAGACGCCACGGTCTCGTTTGGTGATACGTTGACGCAGGCCGTCAAAGACGTGAACAATCTTCAGGTTCAGGCCAACAAGGCGGTGGACCAGATGATCGACGGCCAGGACATCGACTTGCACGACGTCATGATTGCAGCGGAGAAGGCAAAGACCAGTTTCGACCTGCTGATGGAAATCCGGAACAAGGCCATCAGTGCGTACCAGGAGCTCATGAGAATCCAGGTGTAATGCCATGCCATCATCGCAGACCCAACCCACAGAGCAGGTAACGCACTTCATCCGTCGGTTGACACTCGGCCAAAAGGTCACGTTGGGCGGTGTCACCGTCGCGGTGGTCGCCGGCATCATCGCGCTCGTGTCGTTTGTCAACCGTCCGAGTTACGCCACGCTCTTCAGTAATCTGAACGAGCAGGACGCCTCCAAGATCGTCGAGAAGCTAAAAGAGAAGTCCGTCCCCTATCAACTGGAGGACGGTGGCAAGTCCATTCTGATTCCCAAGGAGCAAGTCTACGATCTGCGTTTGTCGCTTGCAGGAGAAGGTCTGCCGCAATCGAGCATCATCGGCTACGAGTTGTTCGACCGCACGAACCTGGGCGTTTCGGACTTCGTCCAGAAGATCAACTATCGCCGGGCTCTCGAAGGGGAGCTCGTGCGCACGATTCTCCAGATCGAGGAAGTCGAAGCCGCTCGCGTGCACCTGGTCGTGCCGGAGAAGGCGCTCTTCAAGGAAGATGAGAAACCCGCGACCGCTTCGGTCATCCTCAAGTTGAAATCCGGTCTGCCCCTGAGACCCGAATCGGTCAAAGGGATCTCGCACCTGATCGCCAGCAGCATCGAAGGGCTCGATGCCGGGAACGTCACGATCGTCGATTCGCGCGGCGTCCTCCTGTCCGAGAACAAGAGCAATTCCCTGGCGTCGACGACTTCGACGCAGTATGAACTGCAGCACCAGGTGGAGTCTTATCTTGCGACGAAGGCGCAATCGCTTCTCGAAAGCGTGGTCGGTCAGGGCAATGCGCTTGTCCAGGTGACCGCCGACCTCGACTTCAGCCAGGTGGATCGGACGCTTGAGCAATACGACCCGGAAAACACCGCGATTCGGAGCGAACAGACCCAGGAGGAAAAGACGCCGCAGTCTGATTCCGCGGCGCCCGCCACCAAAACAAGCTCGGTCACAAATTATGAAGTGAACAAAACGGTCGAGCATATCGTCGAGAACCTGGGCAACATCAAACGCCTGTCGGTGGCCGCCGTCGTCAACGGCGTGCCGAAGACCGTCGATAAAGGGGGGAGAAGGTGACGGAGTTCACCCCGCGCCCGCAGGACGAAATGAACAAGCTGACCGATCTCGTGAAGAAGAGCGTGGGATTCAACCCGGGCAGGAGCGACGAGGTGTCGGTCACAAATCTCTCCTTCGGCGTCAACGGCGGCGAGCAGGATCTTGTGTATAAACAGCCGCAGTCGTCCGACTGGTACGGCTGGGCGGTGAAACTATTTGTCATCGGTGCAATGGCCGGCGGTGTGTTCATTCTCCGTTCGCTCCTCAACCGGGTGCGGGTCCGGCTGCCGGGCGTTTCGAACGAACAACTCGTCGATCTCCAGAACTCCGCTACTGCCGCACTCCGGCAGAAGAAGACGGCGGTGGAACTGCCGACGATCGAGGAGGAGGTTTCGCCAGAGGCAATGCTGCGCGCGCAGAGGAGGGACCGGGTGAACGATTACATCCGGGATAAACCGGGAGAAACATCCCGATTGCTCAAAGTATGGCTTGCCGAGGATTGATGTCCCATGGCGGAACAGCGAATTACAGCAGCACCCAATGAACGGCTGTCATCCCGACAGAAGGCTGCTCTTCTCGTCCTTTCACTGGACGTCGAGACGGCGACGAAGGTCATGCGGGAACTCTCCCAGGATGAGATTGAGAACCTGACGGTAGAGATTTCCAACATGAAGGGGATCCATTCCGCGAAGGTGGACAAGGTCATCGAAGAGTTCCATCAGATGATCATGGCCGAGGAATACATTGTGCAGGGAGGGCTGGACTATGCCCAGCGCCTTTTGGAGAATTCGCTGGGATTCAGCAGGGCGACGGACATCCTCGAGAAGGTGAAAGCGCTCACGCACGTCAAAGGGTTCGGCATTCTCAAGAAGGCGGACGGACAGCAGCTGGCGAGTTTTCTCCAGAAAGAACATCCGCAAACCATCGCGCTGATACTCTCGAATCTCTCTCCCGATCAGACCGCGCAGGTGCTCACCGAGTTCCCCGATGAGCTCCGCCATACCGTCAGCTACCGCATGGCGACGCTCGGAAAAGTGTCGCCGCAATTGCTGACCGAGGTTGAGGATGTTGTGGAAGAAATCGCGAAGTCCGAAATCAGCCAGAGCATGAGCGTCATGGGGGGTGCCAAAGCGATGGCGGCGGTACTGAACAAGTGTAACAACGCGACCGCCAAGGTCATCCTCGAAAACATCGAGCAACACGATCCCCAGCTCGCCGGCGAAATCAAACGGCTCATGTTCCTGTTCGAGGATCTGCTCTACATCGACGACCGGGGAATCCAGCGCATCCTGCGGGAAGTGGACAAGAAAGAGCTTGCCCTGTCGCTCAAAGTTGTGGACGAAAAATTGAAACAGAAGATCTTCCAGAATATGAGCGAGCGGGCCAGGGAATTGCTCCAGGAAGAGCTCCAGTATATGGGGCCGGTCCGCCTGAAAGAAGTGGAAGGCGCCCAAACGCGCGTTGTCGAGATCGTGAAACAACTCGAAGACCAGGGCGAAATCGTCGTCGCCGGTCGCGGAGGAACGGAGGAAGTCTTTGTCTGAAGTGATCAAAGTCGTCGGCCGGTTGGGACGGATGCGCGTAAGTTCGCCGTTGCCCCGGATCGAAACCATCATGCTCCCCACCGAGAACGAGGGATCGGACCAGGAGGCCCAGAAGGCCACGACGATCCCGCCGGAGGATATCCAAGCGTTGCTTGCGCAGGAGTACCGCCGCGGGTTCGACGACGGGGTCGAGAACGGCAGCCGCGCGGGAGCCGAGGCCGCGGAACACAAGCTGGCGGCAGAGCAGGCGCGCATCGGGCAGTTCCTTCAGGCGCTGCACAATGAGTCCTCCCGGCTCACGGCGCGGCTCGAACAGGAAGCTTTTCGTTTTGCCATCGCCGTTGCCGGGAAAATCGTCAAGCGCGAAGTCACGGTCGACGATGAAATCGTTCTTCGGCAGATTCAGGAAGGGATCCGGCGGGTTGTGGGCGTCGAGACTCTGAAGCTTCGCATCAACCCGCGCGACGAGCCGATGGTGCGGAACAATAAGACATTCATCATGGCCAACTCCCAATCCGTCCGGGACCTGGTCATAGAACCGGACGACAAGATTGATCCCGGAGGTTGCATTCTGGATACGTCGTCCGGGGCAGTGGACGCAAGGGTGTTTACGCAGCTTGAACAAATCGAGGCTGCATTATTCGGACAGGTCGTCGGGTGAGCATACAAAGCATGATAGAAGGCGTGGACACGGTGGAGGCGCCGGAGACCGATTCAGACGGACTGCGGAACTTCCTTACACGGCTGCATCAGGTCGATCTCGTCAAGGTGAACGGGAAAGTGACCCAGGTGATCGGTCTGGTCATCGAATCCCTCGGCCCCAACTGCTCCCTTGGCGACGTCTGCGTCATTAAGACGAAGGAAGGAGAGGACGCGGTCCTATCGGAAGTGGTGGGCTTCCGGGACAACCGCGTTCTCTCCATGATCCTTGGCGAGGCGACGCGGGTGGGACCGGGGAGCGAGATTGTTGCGACCAACAGGGCATTGTCCGTTAATGTCGGCGAAGAACTTCTCGGGCGCGTTCTCGACGGTCTTGGGCGTCCGCTGGATGCCAGGGGGCCGCTGGTGACGCAAGAGGTCCGGTCAATCTACAGTCCTCCCCCGAACCCCCTCGAACGCAAAAGGATCACGGAGCCCGTGGGAACCGGGATTCGCGCCATCGATGCATTGCTGACCTGCGGCAAGGGGCAGCGTGTTGGAATTTTCGCCGGGAGCGGCGTCGGCAAAAGCGTGACGCTGGGAATGATCGCGCGGAACACGACCGCCGACGTGAACGTGATCGCCCTTGTCGGTGAACGCGGACGCGAGGTTGCCGAATTCATTGATTCCGAGCTCGGTCCGGAGGGGCTCGCCCGTTCCGTTGTCGTCGTTGCGACCAGCGACCAGGCGCCGCTGATCCGGTTGAAAGCGGCGTTCATGGCGACGACGATTGCCGAGTACTTCCGCGATCACGGGAAGAACGTGATGTTGATGATGGACTCCGTCACCCGATTTGCGATGGCGCAGCGGGAGGTCGGCCTGGCAATCGGTGAACCGCCGACGACGAAGGGATATACGCCGTCGGTGTTCGCCATGCTGCCGAAATTGCTCGAACGCGCCGGCAACAGCAAATCGGGAAGCATCACCGGGCTTTATACGGTCCTGGTCGAAGGGGACGACATGACCGAACCGGTTGCCGATGCCGTGCGTTCCATCCTGGACGGGCACATTGTGCTCTCCCGCCGACTCGCATCGGCAGGCCACTATCCCGCGGTCGACGTGCTCGATAGTGTCAGCCGCGTCATGAGCGCGATCACGACGGATCAGCATCGCAAAGCCGCTCACCGGCTGCTGGACATGATGGCGACGTATCGCGAGGCGGAGGACCTTATCAATATTGGTGCCTATGTCCGGGGCTCCAACCCGAGGATCGATGAGGCACTGAAGAACTGGGAATCGATCCGTGCCTTTCTGCGCCAGCCGTCCTCGGAACATGCGGATTACAAAGAGAGTGTCGCCCGGTTGGAACAAATGATGATCGCTGCATAATGCATGGGAAAGACGAACGTATGAAAGTCTCTGGCACCGGTCTCGCAACTGTCCTGAAAGTCAAGGTTGTCCAGGAGAAGAACGCACAACGGGAACTTGCGGCAATCGCGCAAAAGCGTGAGGCGGAAGAGAAGCGGCTCAACCAACTCGAGCAAACCCAGAATTCCGCGATTAACCAGGCATCGGACGTGACGCGATCGCGTGCGGGAGACCTGCAAACAAGCAGGGCTTTCATTCAGAGTGTCAACAGGCAGATTACGCAGCAGGGCGAGAAGGTCGAGGATGTGAAGACCAAAGAGACGGCAAAGCGGGATGAACTTGTGGAACGTTCGCAGTCGCGGCAGATGGTTGAAAGCCTGGATGCGAAACGGAAAGAGGCCGCGGAGAAAGAGAACGATCGCAAGGCGCAGCGGGTGATCGACGTGCTTGCGCAAAGGATGAAGATGGGAATGTGACATGAAAAACAGCCTCCCGTACATCCTGGTGATCGCCACAACGTTCATTCTTTCGGCGATCGTGGTGTTCGGCACCCTGATGCTGCGCCCCGATCTTCTGAAAGGAAGCGCAACGATGGCGCCGGCGGTCGATACCGTGGCAATCGCCCATGCGCCGAAATATCTCCGGGAGTATGCGGGACCGATGCCGAACGAGCTCATGCCCCCGAAGCCGGTCGCGCCGGACAGCGTTGCCGTCTATCGTGACAGCGTTAACGCGCTTCTAGCGGCTTTGAGCGCGGAGCGCGACAAGGGGACGGTCGCAGCAGTTCCAGTACAACAGGATTCGACAGCACCGGTAACCGCGTCCATCGACAGTTCCAGAATGAAGCTGCAGAAATCCCGTGCGAAGATCCTGGAAGCGATGCCCCCCGAGGACGCGGCAAAAATTCTCTTGAGGCTCAGCGACGAGGAGACGAAAGAGCTGTTGAAATATGTCAAGGCGCGACAGGCAGCAAAAATCATCGCTTCGATCCAACCGGACCGGGCGTCAAAACTTTTCAGGTGATCGTATGGCGCAGGAACTTCCAGCAATTGCGGTTGCCCCGGGTTCTCCTTCGATGGTGAAACAGGCCAACGAACCCGCGGGCGGCCCGGAACAGGTCGGGACTTTCAAGAACGCTCTCCAGTCTGCCATTGGTGAGCAATCGCAGGAAAGCGCAAAAACCATCGAATCAACCTCGCCCCGGCGGACACACACCAAGGGCTCCGGAAAGACCAAAGAGGCAAAAGGCGACAACGACGCGAAGAATCAGAACGACGCTGATGTCCTCCAGACGCTTGCCAATCAGATTGCGTGTGCTACCCCCGTTGCCCTCACGGCGATCCTTGTCCGCAGCGCAAGCCCGGAACCGTCGGTCGTGGGAGCATCACAAGAATCGGGTATGGGAGAAGTCTCCGAAACGAAATCGGAAGGCGCCGCACAGAGCGTCGCCGGTTCGACAGTCGCGATGTCAACCAGCGCTGCTGTTTCACAACTCGTCGCTCAAACGACAGCGACGTTGACGGGAGATGCTCTCATAGCGCTCGCAGGGTTGACCCTCCCTGACACGAAAGTGATGGGGAGCGATCAGAAGGCGGCCACGCCGCCACCGGCCGTTGTTCCACAGCAGGCCCCCCAGAAGGTTGTTAATCTTCCCGTCATGCCGCAGGTTGTTCCTGAAAGCGCCAACAGTGAAAAAACGCCGATTGCTCCGGTGCCGGACCGTTCGCACGACATGCCCGCGGCGAAGACCGCTCCGCCGCCGGTAAAGAACTTCATCGTCCCCGACTCGCCTCCATCGCCTGCAGCGGCGAAAGAACCCGCAGTCGCCGACCAGCTGAATGCGGCACCGCGAACGGAGGATTCGCAAAAGAGTGAAGCGAAGGTTCAATCGGCACCAATAGTGGACACCAGGATTCCGGCCCAGAAGACGATTCGAGGCGCTGACTCAGGGCGGACTTCGTTCACGCCACAGACGGTGGAAGAAGCGATCGTGAAGCAGGCTGTCGAATCCGCTTCCGCACAAGTCCATCGTGTTGTTTCCGATAAGGACGGCGGAACTTCGACCGCGTCCGGAACCGGGCAGACCGTGAAACAGCCCGTGGGAGTGGCTCCGGTGGAGTCTACCCCCTCGGGGGAAAGCAGCTTCACTGATCAAGAGGGAAAAAAGGACGCTGCACCATCGTCCGCTCCCGCCGCGAAGAATGCGACGCCACCCGAACGCGCGACACCATTCACCGTATCCCGGACAACGCTTCACCCCTCCGGGACCTCTGTTGGCAACCTTCCGACAGTGGAGTTGAGAACACCCACGACCCCCGAGCTGCCGATGCCTCTTCCGCGCGAACTCTCGCGTGCGGTGGTGGATCAGGTGATCAAAGGGCTGACGGTCACAATGACCGACACGACGCAGGAGCTTCGTGTCACGTTGAAGCCGGAATCCCTCGGAGAAATCGTTTTGAAAATGAAAATGGAAGATGGCCGTCTCCAGGCGCAAATTGACGTCGCCCAGCCGGCAGTCAAGGCGGCTGTTGAATCGCAACTCACCGACCTGCGGCAGGCGCTGCAGGATCGGGGGATTGATGTTCAACGCATCGACGTCGTCGCGTCCGGCCAGTCGGCGAACGTGGCCGACGGTCAGACACCGCGGGGAGGAAAATACAAACAGAAAGGAGGAAAACGACAGGAACCACTCGAAGGGATCGATGAGATCCAACAAGCCCGTTCCCTGGGCTATAATACTCTCGAAGTTATCATGTAAGGAGGAGAGGAGCGTTCAATGGCGACAAGTGTGTCAGCAGTGCAATCGTCAACGCCGACCCCTGCGACAGGGGCGACGAATCAACTTGGCAAGGATGACTTTCTCCGGTTGCTGGTCACGCAATTGCAGAACCAGGATCCGCTGAATCCGCTCCAAGGAACGGAGTTCGTGTCCCAGCTTGCGCAGTTCAGTTCGCTGGAGCAATTGACGAACATCAACGGTTCCCTGACGCAGAATCTTCAAGCCAGTCAGATGATGACCCAATCCATAGGGAATTCGCTCGCCGCTACGCTCGTCGGCAAGGACGTCCGAGCTTCGACGAATGCCCTGCAGTACAGCGGGACATCATCCCTGTCTCTTGGCTACACACTGGACACGGCTGCAAATGCCGTCGATATCAAAATCTACGACGGCTCCGGCGCGCTGGTACGAACGATGAATGGACTCAGCGTCGATGCCGGAGATCATGGATTCACGTGGGACGGAACCAACGATGCCGGCCAGCAACTCGGCGGAGGAAAGTACACCTTCACCGTCGATGCAAAGGATTCATCCGGAAACGCGGTCAGTGCCACGCCGTACATCCTGGGAACGGTTTCTGCAATTCGATTCCGCTCCGACGGGACGTACTTTGTCGTCGACGGGACGGAGGTACCGATCTCGGATGTTCTGGAAATCATGAATAGCTAACGCGTCACCATCATATCACAAGAACAGGAGGAGCGGTCATTACCATGTCCGACACTATTGTCAACGGCATCAAGGTCCCCTTTCTCCCCGTCGGGGGAGTGGACGGGCTCGGGAATCGGTCCTCGATTCCTCTGCCGGAGGACCGGGCCTTCGACAAAGTGTTGCAGCGGGAGCTGGGGGAAGTCAAATTCTCCAAGCACGCCCAGGAACGGCTGTCGGCGAGAAACATTACGCTGAATGAAGCGGATATGACCCGGCTGCAACAGGCGGTCTCGAAGGCCGATGAAAAAGGATCGCAGGATTCTCTGATCCTGCTGCGTGATACAGCGTTCATTGTCAGCGTGAAGAACCGCACCGTTGTTACCGCGGTGGATGCCGCGGCGGCAAGGGAGAACGTGTTCACGAATATTGACAGTGCAGTCATAGCGGGATGAAGTGCAGCGTTAGGGGCTGGTCCTTTTGCCGATCCCGCGGCAGCCAAGGAAGCCCCTCCGATCGAGCCGACTGACAGACGCTCGACCAGACTTTCAACTCAACGGAGGGTACTACAATGTCATTCTTACGTTCGCTGTTTTCCGGCGTCTCCGGTCTTCGCAATGAACAGACCATGATGGACGTCATCGGAAACAACATCGCCAATATCAACACCGTGGGATTCAAAGCCAGCAGGGCGACGTTCAGTGAGCTCTATGCTCAGACGCTGCGCGGCGGCACACAGCCGACTGCCACGAATGGCGGGACGAACCCCATTCAGGTTGGCCTTGGGATGACGGTGAATTCCATCGATACACTCTTCACTCAGGGAAGCTTCGAAACAACTTCAAATCCGTATGACCTCGCCCTGAACGGTTCCGGATTTTTCATCGTAAATCAGAACGGCAGAAATCTCTATACCCGCGACGGCACCTTCCAGCTTGACGGAAGCGGGCGGCTCACGACGAAGACGGGAGCCATTGTTCAGGGAAAAATGGCTGATGCCCAGGGAGTGATCCCCTCGGGAACGTTGCTCCAGGATATCGTGATCAACATGGACACGAAGTCACCTGCGAAGGCGACGACCATGGCGCAATTTGCCGGGAATCTGGACTCCTCCTCCGCGGTCGGCACATCCGTGAGCACCTCGGTCACGGTCTATGATACCCTGGGCAATCCGACGAACGTCCAGCTGCAATTCACAAAGACGGCTGACAATGCCTGGTCCTGGGCGGCGACAGCCCCCGCTCCTGCGACCACGTCATCATCCGGCACGGTCACCTTCAACACCGACGGCACATTGAATTCTGTGACAGGCAGTCCGTTGGTGATCACGCCTGGAACAGGGGCCCCGGATGTCTCCTTCACCCTTGACCTTGGAACACCGTCGGCGGCGCCTCCGGGAAATTTCTCGGGACTGACGCAGTCCTCGGGAGATTCAGCCGTATCGCTGACCAACCAGGATGGCTACACGTCTGGCGCGCTGACAACGGTGAATATTGAAACGAATGGCACCATTCGGGGGACCTTCGCAAACGGCACGAAACTTGCGCTTGGTCAGATCATGCTGGCGGAGTTCAACAATCCGGCCGGGCTCTCGAAGAGCGGAGATAATTGCTGGGACGTCAGCGGGAACTCCGGGTCCGCGTCGGTTGTGGACGGCTCGGGCAAGACGACCATTGTTTCTTCGGCACTTGAGCAATCAAACGTTGACCTCGCCGACGAATTCACGAAGATGATTACGGCGCAACGGGGATTCCAGGCGAACGCCCGTGTCATTACGACAAGCGATGAGATACTTCAAGAAGTTGTGGCATTGAAACGGTAAGACGATGCCGGGAACGAAGAGGGGGCGCGAAGCCCCCTCCCGCTCCCGGGTCAATTTCTCTCGTCCCTTTCACAGTTGAGCCGGCCATGATCGAACTCACTCGTCTGCAGGGTCAGAAGATCATCGTGAACGTCGATCTAATCGAATTCATCGAAGAAACACCTGATACCCTCGTCACGACCACCACAGGGAAGAAACTGATGGTGAAGGAGAGTGTCGGGGAAATCATTGAAAAAGCGGTGGAATACAAGAAGCGGTGTCTCACCAGATGGCAACCATCTGGCCGATAATAACCACCAGAAGCACCCTCTTTCCTTCGCCTCCCTCCCGAAAACCCTTGTAATTCCGCACGTTAAGCAGAAAACCTGCGTCTACCACTTCAATGACCGTGGCACACGGTTTGACCTTTGTGGTTCCTGGAATAGCGCGGATCAAACCTATGGCGAAAGAGCCGAACCCCACTGAGCAGTCGAATACCCAACCTGCGGAAGCCAAGAAACCGCTTCCGTTGAAGAAACTCATCATGATTGGCGTCCCGGTCTTCCTGGTGCAAATTGTCGTCCTGTTCTTTGTGGCGACGAAGTTTGTCGGTGGCGGGACAGCGTCCCACGGCAGCCAGGCAGGCGCAGATCAGGCGAAGGAAGCGCAGAAAGAGGGCGAGTCCGGAGATGAAAAAGAAGGTGCGGAAGGCGCCGGTTCGCACATGTTCGTTGTGAAGGATCTCATCGTCAACCCTGCCGGGACGAACGGTACACGGTTCCTGCTTATCACGGTTGGATTCGAAACCTCGACCGCGGAAGGCGCGAAGGAAATGGAGCGCAAAGAAATCCAGGTCCGCGACGCTCTCAACTCCGTTTTGACGACGAAGGGGCTCGACGAACTCGCCAATATCGCCCAGCGCGAAGAGCTCCGCGGCGAAATCCTCGCGAAGGCGATGGAGATCGTGAAGACCGGCACTGTCTCGAACGTCTATTTCAGCAAATTCATCATCCAGTAGCGGTGTCCCTGTGCCAGAGATCCTCTCTCAACAAGAAATTGACAGCCTCCTTTCGGGGATTAACGTCGACCAGCCCCTGCCGGCAGAATCCGCACCGGAGGAGAAGAAATCGGCGAAAGAGATGGTTGTGTTCGACTTCCGTCTTCCCCACCGGATGTCGAAGAACCAACTTCGGACCTTCCAGGCGGTCCACGAGAGTTTTGCTGAAGCATTCGGCTCCTATCTCGTCTCGCGTCTGCAAACAAATGTTTCCGTGACGGTTTCGTCGGTCGATCAGCTGTTCTACTCGGAGTTCGTCCTTTCCATTTCGAGCCCGAGTTGCCTCCACATTTTCCGGATTCAGGAGTCGGATGCCCTGGCGGTCCTCGAGTTCAGTCCCCAGCTCATCATCGCGATGGTGGAGCATCTGATGGGAGGAGTGGCGGAAGGAGACAAGAACCCACGGCTCATCACGAAAATCGAGCAGAGCATCGTCAAAGGGATCATCCACAAAGCCCTCCTCGAAATTCAACGGGCGTGGAAGACGGTTGCGGAATTGACGTTCAAGCTTGAGCGGTATGAAACGGAAGGCGACTTCGCCCAGATCGCTCCGGCGAGCGAAATCGTCATGGTGGTGTCGTTCGAAGTGTCGATCGGGACGCAGAAGTACCTGATGAACGTCTGCTTCCCCACGTTCGCGCTCGACGATGTTCTGGGCAAGATGAACATCCAGCACTTCAGCGGCGTTCCGGCCGGAACAAAGGATCCGGCGTCCGCGCGGGCATTGATGCATCGGCTCGGCTCGACGAATCTGCCCGCCGTTGCGGTGCTCGGAGAGACGTCGCTGACGTTACGCGAACTCTTGCACCTCGAATCGGGAGACGTTTTGAGAACGAACATTCCCCTCGAGGGAGAAGTGAAAGTTTGGGTGGGAGGCAAGCCGCGGTTATTGGGAAGACCCGGCGTTTCGAACGGCAAAGTGGCCGTGAAAATCACACGATTGACCCAGGATGTACAGCAAGGAGAGTAACGAAGAATGGAAACTCCCATAGGAGCGGAGACGCAGAGCGTGACGCCGCCGGCCGCCTCGCCCGTCGAGGTCCAGACTGCGCAGTTCCAATCGTTGAATGCGGCATCGCCGAGCGGCGAGAAGGATATAAAAATGGATATCCTTCTCGACCTGCATTTGCCGGTCTCCATCGAGCTCGGCCGGACGAACATGCTGATCCGGGACATCCTGGACCTTCAACGCGGATCGGTCGTCGAGTTCGAGAAACTTGCGAGCGAGCCGGTTGATATTCTGATCAATGGAAAGAAGATGGCGGAAGGCGAGGTCGTGGTCATCGAGAAACATTTTGGCATCCGGATCACGAATCTCGTGGATGCGAGCGAACGCGTTCGGGCGCTGGGGAAATAATGATGGAATGGATTCTTCTAAAAACACTGCTCTCCCTCGCCGCCGTCCTGGCACTCATGGTCGGCGTGGTGTTTGTGCTGAAGAAGTACGTGTATCGCGGTACACCGCGCGGAGCGCAGGATGTTGAGGTGGAAATCCTCGGTCAGCGCGCGTTGCACCCGAAGCGGTCGATCATCGTGGTCAGAGTGCTGGGCACGGTCTTCGTCGTCGGCATGAGCGAGCAGGGGATGCAGACCATCGGAACGATCGACAATGAGGAGAGCCTCGCCTCGCTTGCGGATCGACGGGCTGCGGAAGAACCGGTGCAGGGCTGGGCGATGCGCAAGGGCGGGTCGCCGGCCACAGCATTTGCCGGCCAGCTTCAGGAGTCCTTGAAAGGTTTGTTCCAGCGCGGAGCAATCCCGGTGTCCCCGGCGCCTGGAAACGGAAAAGCCGCCGGAGCACCGCGCCGGCCGAGGAGACGTCAATGAGGCGCTCGCTCGCGGTAGTACTTCTGCTACTATTCGTCTGTGCGGCTGTGTCGGACGGGATCGCGCAAGACAAGGTTCTCCCGTTGCCGAAAGTCTCCGTCGAGGTGGGGAAAGCCACCAAACCCGAAGAAGTCGCGACAACGCTGCAGATTCTGTTCATCATGACGATTCTGTCGCTCGCGCCGGCGATCCTCATTCTGACGACAGCGTTCACCCGGATTATCGTGGTGTTCCATTTTCTCAAGCAGGCCATGGGGACGCAGCAGGTGCCGCCCGCGCAGATCCTCGTGGGCCTTGCGATGTTCCTGACCTTCTTTGTCATGGCCCCGACCTGGAACAAAGTCAATCAAGATGCCCTGCAGCCGTATCTGTCGAGTAAGATCACGTTTCAGGAAGCCTATGACAAGGGTGTCGTCCCGATCCGGGAGTTCATGTTCCGGCAGACACGGGAAGAGGATCTGGCGCTCTTTGTTTCGATGGCGAAGATCGACAAGCCCAAGACGCGCGACGATGTCCCGACCTATGCCCTGATTCCGGCATTCGCGATCAGCGAGCTGCGCATCGGGTTTCAGATCGGATTCATCCTGTTCATCCCGTTCCTGATCATCGATATGGTCGTGTCCAGTATCCTGATGTCGATGGGGATGATGATGCTGCCCCCCATGCTGGTTTCCATGCCGTTCAAAATCCTCCTGTTCATCATGGTGGACGGCTGGAGACTGATCGTGGGATCGGTCGTCAATAGCTTTCAATAAACTCAGTGCAGAGAGAGGTCCACGTGACTGAACAATATGTTGTCTACGTCGTGCGCGAGGCGTTTTATACCACGTTAATGGTTTCGGCGCCGATTCTTCTCGTATCGCTGATCGTCGGACTTGTCGTATCGGTGGTCCAGGCGGCGACCTCGATCCAGGAATTCACGCTGACCTTTGTCCCGAAGCTCATCGCCCTGGCGGTGGTGCTGGTGCTGACATTGCCGTGGATGATGGATACGATGATTTCGTTTACGGTGAATCTCTTTGGCAACATCCCGACGCTCGGCCGGTAACCATGGAAATCTACGTGTTACAGTTTGTGTTGTTCGTCCTGATCTTTGCACGGGTCATGTCACTGATCGCCGTCGCACCGGTGGTCAGCCATCAAGCCGTCCCCCTGCAGGTGAAGATCGCCCTCGGGCTCTTCGTTGCGCTCGTCCTTCAGCCGATGGTCGCCGCGACCCATCCCGCGATCGACGCGAGCCTTGCGGGATTGGTGATCCTGGTGTTGAAGGAGGTTGCCGTCGGGCTTTTGCTTGGATTCGTCGCCGGTTTCATTCTTCTCGGGGCACTGGTGGCAGGAGAGTTGATTTCTCTCGACCTCGGCCTGAGTATGGCGTCGGTGCTGGATCCCGAGTCGGGCGCGCAGAATACCGTCATGTCGGAATTCCTGCGGCTAGTCATGACGCTGGTCTTCCTCCTGTTGAACGGCCATCTGTTCGTGTTTCAGGCATTGCGCATGAGTTTTGATGCCGTGGGGATCGGCCAGTTTACCATTGCGGCGGGTCTCTCCGATCGGTTGATTGCCATGACGGGGGCCGTGCTTGTGGTTGGTGTGAAGCTTGCGGCGCCGATCATCGTCGCTTCCTTTATTGTCAACGTGGCGCTTGGCGTCCTGGCGCGGGTAACACCGCAGATCAACATCTTCATTCTGAATTTTCAGGTGAAGATCGGCATCGGGTTCATTCTCCTGATGACCGCTGCACCGATGATGGTGTACGTATTCAAGAAGCTGCTCGCAGGATTCGAAGAAAACATGGTTGACCTCGTAAAGGCACTCTAAGCCGTGGCCGAAGAATCGTTCCAGGAAAGAACCGAGACTGCCACCGCCAAGCGTCGGGAAGACGCGAGGCGAAAGGGACAGGTCGCCAAAAGCATCGACATGAATTCGGCGTTCGTGTTGATCTTCGGGCTGCTCCTGCTTTTCGTGAGCGGCGAGTTTCTGATGAACGGCCTGGCTTCGGCGACGCGGGACTATCTCTCCAACGCACGGCCTTTCCCCGGCGATGCGGATTCCCTGCGGCACATCGTGCTCGATGTCATTCTCCGGACGATTACCATTCTTGGCCCCGTCATCGGCGGGTTGATGATTGTGGGGATCGCCGCGGGATACGCCCAGGTGGGGCCGATGTGGTCGCTCGAGGCAATCCAGCCGAAATTCTCGAAGATCAACCCCCTGACGGGAATCAAGAAAGTGCTGCTCTCGCGCCGCTCGATGGTCGAGATCGGAAAGAACATCGCCAAGGCGGTCATTGTCGGGATCGTCGCGTACGTGGCGCTCGGTGGAATCATCTCGCAATCGGTCTCCCTGATGGATACCGATTCGCAGGGCATCATGTCGTTCATGGCCAGCGCGTCAGTGGGCGTCGGGCTGAAGACCGGCCTTGCGTTCCTCGTGCTGGCGGGCATCGACTTCTTCTACCAGCGGTTCGAGTATGAGAAGAGCCTGAAGATGACGAAAGAGGAAGTGCGCCAGGAATCGAAGGAACTGGAAGGTGATCCGCTCGTGCGCGGACGGATCCGGACCATTCAGCGGAGGATGGCCTACAAGCGGATGATGCATGAAGTGCCGAAGGCGGACGTCGTTGTCACGAACCCGACCCATCTCGCCGTCGCGCTCAAGTACGACTCGGATAAGATGTCGGCACCGCACGTCGTGGCAAAGGGGGCAGGATTCATCGCCGAAAAAATCAAAACGATCGCGCGGGAACACGCAGTGCCGATCGTCGAAGACAAGCCCCTCGCGCGTGCATTGTACAAGAATGTTGAAATCGGGGACGAGATCCCGGAGAAACTGTTTCAGGCGGTGGCACAGGTCCTCGCCTATATCTATCGCCTGAGAAGCACCCACCCTCGTTTGGGAATGAACTGATCGAATGGAAGCGACCCTCACACCAAGGCCCGGCGGCCTGATGTCATCTCCGACGTTGCGGACGATTGCCGCACACACGGATGTCGCCCTTGCGATCGCGGTGATCGGGATTATCGCCTTGATGATCATCCCTCTCCCGCCACTCCTGCTGGATATTCTTCTCGCGTCGAATATCACCCTCGCGATTCTGGTGTTGATGGTCTCGATGTACATCACCAGCCCCCTCGACATGTCGGTGTTCCCGGGGTTGCTCCTGATCCTGACGATATTCCGGCTGTCGCTGAACGTCGCCTCCACGCGGCTGATCCTCGGGGAAGGCTATGCGGGCGAAGTGATCACGGCGTTCGGGTCGTTCGTCGTCAAGGGAAACTACGTCGTCGGGTTCATCATTTTCCTGATTCTCGTGATCATCCAGTTCGTGGTGATCGTGAAGGGTGCCGGCCGGATCGCGGAAGTGGCGGCGCGTTTCACGTTGGATGCCATGCCGGGCAAGCAAATGGCAATCGATGCCGACATGAATGCGGGCCTGATCTCCGAACAGGAAGCGCGCGAGCGCCGGTCGCAAATCGCCCGCGAGGCGGAGTTCTACGGGGCAATGGATGGCGCGAGCAAGTTTGTCCGGGGAGACGCCGTGGCGGGACTGCTGATCAACGTCGTCAATATCATCGGCGGGTTCGTGATCGGGGTCGCACAAAAGGGGATGGCATTTACCGATGCGCTCCGGACGTATACGCTCCTGACGGTCGGCGACGGGCTGGTCACGCAGATCCCCGCCCTGGTCATTGCGACCGCGGCTGGAATGATCGTCACACGCAGCGCGTCGGGCAACCAGTTCGACAAGGAAATCCGTGTTCAGATCTTTGGACGGTATAAAGCCCTGCTGATCGCCTCCGGGGCGCTTCTGCTGTTCGCCGTGGTGCCGGGTTTGCCGACGATCCCGTTCCTTATTCTCGGCGGATTGGCCGGCGGCATCGGGTACGTTCAGATGCGCGAAGCGAAGACACCAGCACCGGCCAAGGCCCCCGAACGCCCCGCGGCCCACGAGGAGAAGATCGAAGACTATCTCCAGGTCGACCCGCTGGAGGTGGAGATCGGTTATGCTTTGATCTCGCTCGTCGACGAATCGCAGGGCGGAGACCTCTTCAACCGAATTACGAACCTCCGGAAGCAGCTCGCCATGGACCTGGGGATCGTCATCCCGCCGGTGCGGGTGCGCGACAATTTGCAGCTCGAGGCCAACCAGTACGTGGTGAAGGTGCGGGGCAATATCGTCGCTTCGGACAAACTGTTAATGGGACGGTACCTCGCGATGAGCCCCGCGCACGCGCCTTCCCGGATCGAAGGAACGGAAGTCAAAGAGCCCGCGTTCGGCCTGCCCGCGGTCTGGATCCCCGAGCACGAACGCCAGAATGCGGAACTCCTCGGCTATACCGTTGTCGAACCTTCCTCCGTGCTCTCGACGCATCTGCAGGAACTTCTTCGGAGAAATGCGGACAAAGTCCTCGGTCGTCAGGAAACGCGCAAGCTTATCGACAACCTGAAGAAGGACTATCCGGCGGTGGTCGAAGAGCTGACGCCGGAAGTGGTGCCGACGGGAACCGTCCAGAAAGTGCTGCAGAATCTCCTCAGGGAAGGGATCCCGGTACGGGACCTCGCGACGATCCTGGAGGCGCTGATTGACTATGCGCGCGTAACGAAGAATGTCGATGTTCTCACAGAATACGTAAGACACTCCCTGTCCGAAACCATCGCGCGGCTCTACCAGGACGGTGCGGGAGTCATCCATGCCATAGCGATGGATCCGCGACTCGAGCAACTCATTGCGACATCGCTTCAAACGCAGCGTGAAGCCAGCCCGAGCCTGGGGCTTGCACCTGCGACGGTCCAGGGGATCCACGAAAGCCTCCAGGCCAATCTTGAGGTAACATCCGCGGGCGGCTGGACACCGGTTGTCGTCTGTGCGGCGACAGTCCGACCGTATTTCTACCGTCTCATTCACACGTCGTTCCCGACCGTTTCCGTCCTATCCTTCACGGAATTGCCGCCGGAAACGGAAATTGAATTCATCGGCAAGCTTGAGGTAGCCAATGAGGATTAGAAAATTCACCGCGCGAACCTTGAAAGAAGCGACCGAGCAGATGCGAAAGGAGCTCGGTCCGGAGGCAATCGTCCTCGGGACGCGCACCCTGACGAAGGGGAACGGTCTCGGCCTGTTCGGCCGGGAGATGTACGAGGTGACAGGGGCAATCGATGAACCCGGGACGGGCCGACCCGGTTCCTATGCAACCAGGAGGTCGGGGGCGCCGTTTGACCGGTACCTCGACGATTCATCGCCAATGATCGATGCGGCAGCGCACCTGGAAGAGCTGAAGCGAGTCGCCGAGCGATTCGATACGCGGCGAAACACAGTTCCGGCGGGGCGTCGGACCAGCGGTGAAGGCTATGGTGACAACGGCGGGATCTCCGAACTCCGCAGCGAAATGCAGGCGATGCAGGGCGCGCTCCGTGAAATCTCCGATCATATCCGGCATGCCAAAACCCCCGATCTTCCTGACACGCTTCGCGAGCTGTACGTGACGCTCGTCGAGCAGGAAGTGGACGAGACGCTCGCCCGGCAGATGATCCTTGCAGTCAACGAATCGCTGTCGCCCGAGCAACGGCGCAGCAAAGACGTTACGCGCGACGCACTGCTGAAAATCATGGCCCGGATGATCCGGGTCCCGGAGGGCGCGAAAGTTCGACGTCGGAAGACCAGGATCGTGGCTCTTGTCGGCCCGACCGGCGTGGGCAAGACGACGACGATCGCGAAGCTGGCGGCCATCCACAAGCTTCTTCACCGGAAAAATGTCGGGCTGATCTCCACTGACACGTACCGGATCGGCGCCATCGAGCAGCTTCGGACGTTCGCCTCGATCGCGGACATCCCGATGGACGTCGTCTACAAACCGACCGAAATCGCGGGGGCCTTGAAGAAATTCCGCGACCGGGACATTGTCTTTGTCGACACGGTGGGGCGCAGTCACCGCTCGAAGAAAGAGGTGGCGGAACTCGGGAAATTTGTCCAGTCTGCAGACCCGGATGAAGTCCATCTTGTGGTCAGCGCGTCGACGTCCCCCCGCGCGATCAGCGAGATCATCCGTCAGTTCAACGTCGTAAAGCCGAACCGGTTGCTCTTTACGAAACTCGACGAAGCCGTCACTCTCGGTCCGCTCTTCAGTATCGTCAACAAGCAACATTTGCCCGTGGCCTATGTGACCACCGGCCAGACGGTGCCGGACGACATCCTGGCGATGGAACCGGCGCAGTTCGCTTCCATGGTCTATTCGGGAGCCACCGGCCATGCCTGATCAAGCGACACGCATGCGGGAGATCGCCCAGCAGTACAGGGAACGGGAAGCCAGACGCCGGCCCTGTGTGATTGTTGTGACGAGCGGAAAAGGCGGCGTCGGGAAGAGCACGCTGGCACTGAATACTGCGTTGACCCTGAGCAGCACCGGGCATAAGGTCCTTCTCGTCGACGCAGATTCCAATCTCGGGAGTCTGGATGTCATGCTCGGCATCGCACCGCGTTACCGGATGGGCGATGTCCTGCGCGGCAACATGGCGGTCGAGGACGTCCTTGTCACAGGTCCATCAGGACTCAAAGTGTTGCCCGCGAGCACGGGCGACGTGAGTTATCCCCTCGGCGGGCAGGAAATGCAGGAACGTCTCATGGCGGAAATCCTCGGCACCGACGAACCGTTTGAATGTATTCTCATCGATACCGGTGCCGGTCTGAATGATGAAGTGATCGGCTATGCAGGCTATGCCGATGAATTGCTGGTCGTGACCACACCGGACCCGACGGCGATCATGGACGCCTACGCCATGATCAAAGTCGTCTGGTCAGTGCGTGTCGACACGAAGCTCCAGGTCGTTATCAACAATGCCCGTTCGCCGCGGGAAGCGGAGGAGGTCGGCGCGAAGCTGAGGATGGCGGTCAATCACTTCCTCAAGCGGGACGTGGAAATCACCGCCGCGATCCCGGCGGATCCGAATGTGTCAAGAGCGATCGTCCAGCAGGTACCGCTGGTCCAGGCGTACCCGTATACGGCCGCATCGCTTTCTCTGCAATCGTTTGCCAGTCACCTATTGCCTTCCATCATGGCACGAAGTGAAAGAAAGGCCATTTAGTCATGACCAAAGTCATCTTCCAAGTCGGATTGCTCTCGTTCTGTGTCGCTGCAGTGTTGTTCGGTCTCCAGCACACCGACCTGCTCGAAATCGTCGCCCGGTCGTTTGTCGTGTTCATCGCCGTCGTGGGGGCAATGATGATCATTCTCCTCGTGGTGGCCAACTTCGCGGAGCACCGAACGGTGGAACCGGAACGCGACGGTCACCCGGCGCCGCATCAGGCGAAGACGGCTGCAGAGGCGGCGAAGTAATCCATGCCACCGGTCGGTCAAACGTCGGAAATGGACCCGCAGGTCTTGTGGCCCCGGTACCTTGAGCGACGGACGCTGGAAACCAAGCGTCTTCTCGTTCTCTGTTATCTCGACCTCGTCCGGTATGTCGTGGTCCGGCTCGGAAAGCCGCGCGGCGGTTCCGGAAAGTCGTTGGAGCACGATGACATGATGCAATATGGCATCCTCGGACTCATCGAGGCGGTTGACCGCTATGACCTGTCATCGGGGGTCAAGTTCGAGACCTATGCCATCCCCCGGATCAAGGGAGCCATCGTCGACGAGCTTCGAAATCTCGACTGGGTCCCCCGGTCGGTCCGGGCAAATGCCAGGATGATCGAACGCGCCAAGGAGAAAGTCAGCCAGGAAGTCGGTCGCGAAGCAGCCGACCAGGAAATCGCCGGCAAATTGTCGATTACAGTGGACGAATTGCATCGGATTATTTCGGACACCAGCGTGATGAAAACTTCCCCGCACGCCGTGGCTGTTGCCGAATCCATGGCGGCGGACCAGGTGCCCGAGGATGCCCCCGGTCCGCTCGAGCTTCTTTCAGAACAAGAGATGCGAAACGAACTTGTCGAGGCGGTCAGCGCACTGCCGGACCGCGCCCGGACCGTCATTGCGCTCTATTATTACGAGGGTCTGCGCTTCGGGGATATCGCGAGAATCCTGAAGGTTTCCGAGTCGCGGATATCGCAGATCCACACGGAGGTCCTCCGGGATCTCCGGAGACAGCTGTCGGATATGTTGTGAGCGATCATTGGCCAGTGCTCATGAGGAGAGTGTACGCGTCATGATGTCACCTGAACACATCAAGGAGAGGGTCCAAACCATCATCCAATTGCCGGCGTTGCCGACCGTTGCGATGGAGGTTGTCGAAATGGTGGACAACCCCAAGACGAGCGCGTCACGACTCGGCAAGGTGATCTCGACGGATCAGGCGCTTACGGCGAAGGTGCTCAAGATCGCGAACTCCCCCTTCTACGGGTTTCCACGAAAGATCTCGACCATTGATTTCGCGATCATCGTGCTCGGATATGACGCACTCAAGGAAATTGTGATCAGTATTTCGCTGGTGAGTTCTCTGCAGAAGAAATCCGACCAGTACTTCGACGCAAAGGGGTTCTGGGATCATTCGATCGCGGCCGGCGTTCTCGCCCGCCGTCTCGCCCGGGACCTGAATTACCGGGTCAGCGGAGAAGTGTTCGTGGGAGGACTGTTGCACGACATGGGACTCTCGGTGCTGCACCGGTATTTCCGACCGGAGTTCAAACGGATCGTCGAGATCGCGCGCGAGACGGACCTCTCCTTTATCGAGGCCGAGGAAAGCGTCCTCGGGGTCACGCATGCCGAGATCGGCGGGTGGCTCGCGGAGCGGTGGAACCTTCCGGACCATCTGGTGGAGGCCGTCGCGTGCCACCATGCGCCCGGCAGGGCCAGGAAGAATCCGGACCTGGTTTCCATCATTCACGTTGCCGATGTAATATCGACGCGGATCGCGGATGTTCCGCTGGAATTCGACAAGGGGAGTGATTTCAGTGCAGAGGCGCTGGGGCGGCTGCAATTGAACGACCAGAACGTCTTGAACGAATATCTTACCAGCTACGTGAACCTTCTCGGGCAGGACCTCGAACAGGTGACGCGGGCTGAATCGATCGCGCATGAGGGATTCCAAGGACATGAACGGCGAATCGCCAAAGCGTAAAAATACAGCGCAGGTGATCGAAGAGGCGCTCCCGCAGTTCGAACAGTTTATCGAGAACAGGGAAACCTATATCCGCGCCCTCGAACGGACGATCGGAGTGCTCCGGCAGGACAATTCCCACGCGAGCAACAACACCCTTGCGATGCGGACGTCGATCGACGAACTGGTGGCGATGCAGCGGATGTCCAACACGATCAGCACGAGCAACGAACCGGACCTGATCGTTGGCGCGCTCATCGAATTGACCCGACAGGTCATCCCGGTGATCGAATGCAACATTTTCACCTTCGAGGAGCATTCCAGCAACCTGTCCGCACTGTCCACGAAGAGTTCGGCGCGGCTCGAGCAGGAGGCGCGTCAGCAGATGGAAGCGGGGATCGTCGATTGGGTGATCACGGAGAAGAAGACGGTCATCATCCCGGATCTGGAGCATATGGTCGCAGGGTCCAGCGGCCGCAATTTCGTGATCGTTCCGCTGATCCTGGGCAACCGCGGCCTGGGGTTCTATGTCATTCACACGGTGAAGCCGCAACAGGACTTCTCCAACCAGGATGTGCAGCTCTTATCGGTCCTCGCAAACCAGGCGGCGGTCGCGGTGGAGAACTGGCGGACGCACCAACAGCTGGTGAAGGCCAATGACGAACTGAAGGCTTCCCACGCTCAGATGATCCAGGCGGCGAAGCTCGCTGCGATCGGCGAACTGGCGGCAGGCATCGCGCACGAAATCAAGAACCCGTTGCAGGTGCTGCTGCTCAACCTTGAACTCGTTGAATCGGGCCGTCCGCTTCCCAACTGGACGGAGATGTTCAGCAAACAGGTCCGGCGGCTTTCGGAGATCACCCATCGGCTGATGAACTTCGCGCGGAACGCGTCGGAGGATGTGGTGATGGAGCCGATCAATCTCCGGAAGGTGATTGACGATATCGTCGCCATGGTTCAGCACGAATTCCGGGGTGCGGGCATCGAAATCGAAATCGAATCGAACGAGAACATTCCCCCGGTCGCCGGCAACGCGAATTATCTGCAGCAGGTGTTCCTCAACCTCCTGATCAACGCCCGCGACGCGATGCCCCGGGGCGGGTTGATCACGCTTACCCTTTCGCTGACCGGTTTCCACATCTTTGTGCGCGTCAGCGACACAGGCGATGGCATTCCTCCTGCGGTGCTTGAAAAAATCTTCCGCCCCTTCTTTACGACAAAAGGCGAAAAGGGGACAGGGCTCGGATTGGCCATCTGCCACAAGATCATCCTTCAACACAAGGGGGATATCCGGGCGGAAAGTGAAGTGGGAAAAGGCACGACGTTTACAATCTATCTCCCCATATGGCGAGGTGCCCGATGAAGACTCTGCGCAACCTCGTACTGCTCCTGCTCTGGGGCGGGTCGTCCGCAACTGCTGTCGGAACGGATGACGCCCTCGTCGTCCGCAGTCTCCGGTATGCCCTGGATGGAAACATCGGGAAGTTGATGATCGGAACGAACGGAATCCCGGTGGTCGCGACCGCGCGCACGGCCGGAGGTGTGACTCTTGCATTCCGTCACGCGACCGTGTCCTCGCCTCCCGGTGCGGCGCATGTCTCCTTCAAAGAAGGGCCCATTCGCTCTGCGGTTATTGAGCGATCGGGACCCGACAGCATTACGGTCAGCGTACGCCTCCGGTCAGAGGGAACCATCGATGTGGGTCTGGAGGGGCACGATGTCGTGCTGCGTGTGATGCCGCGCGGTGCTGCGGGCATCGGCACGAGACGCGTGACAACGCCGGTCAGTACAAAGATCGCAGCCATGGAAAATGGCAAGACGGACAATGCGCCGTCCCAGGCAATCCGCGCGCACCGGGACAATCCGCAAGCGGGTTCGTTGCACGATCTCGACCTGATCAGTGCGCTCGGATTGCTTTCATTCGCCGCGCTGACCTCGATCGCATTTGCCGCAGCGGTCGTGCGCCGCCGGGACCGGAAGACTGTGCCCGTGCCGGTGAAGACGGAAGTGCCGCCGGTGGAGACGGCGTCCGAGGATCCCGGGCGGGAACCCGTGGCGGTAGCCTCGCCGGAGATCGTCGAAGCGGACGAAGAAGAAACGGAAGACGAAGTCGAAGCACGTGCCTACCAGCTCGCAAAAGCTCTGCGGCGGGGCAAAGGAGAAATGGAATTGGCCCTCCGCATGGAGAGCAAGCAGGGCGATGTGCTCGGGGAGAAGATCGCGAAAAGCTGTCGCACGGCAAAGACGAAGGCCCAGCGCGTGAACAATGCAAAGCGGCTGGGCGTGGGGCGCGGTGAAATCGACCTTGCGCTGCGTCTGAAAACAATGGTCCCCGTATCCAACGCAGTGGAGGAGCCATGATCAAAGGACTGTACACCACCGAATCCGGAATGCTCCCCAAAATGACCCGGCTCGAGATCATCGCGAACAATCTCGCGAACATCAACACGACCGGGTTCAAACGGGACAAAGCGTTCACCGATGCCCTCGATGAGGCGACAACGGCAAGCGAAGCCACGGGGTCGGACATGCCGCTCCTGCGGCAGTACACGGACTTTTCCGAAGGGACGTTGCGACCGACGAACAATCCGCTCGACGTCGCCCTTCAGGGTAGAGGCTTCTTTGTCGTGAACACGCCGAACGGCGTGCGGTATACCCGGAATGGGAACCTGCAGCTGTCCCTCGATGGGACGATCGTGACGGGGCAAGGGTACACGGTGGAGGGAACCAATGGCAAACTCCAGCTCCCGGATGCCCAGCACCTTCAGGCCGGCTCGATCCACATCAATGAGACCGGTGAAGTGATGCTGGATAAACAGTCCATCGGGCATCTCAAGATCGTGGACTTCGCGGACTATGCCGCCATTCACAAAGATCATGAAACCTTGTTCACGGTTGATCCCGGGACGCTCGAGACAAACGGCCCCGGGAGCCAGACCGCGGTCCGGCAGGGATTTCTGGAAGATTCAAACGTTGACGGGATCAGCGAAATGATCGCGATGATCGAACTGACCCGGGCATTCGAGGCGGACCAGAAGGCACTCCGCGCGCAGGACGCGACGCTGGAACGGACGAACACCGTTGGACAACTGTAACGGTCACTAACGAGGAAGCAGACCCATGAACAGAGCGTTGAGAACTGCGGCAACCGGAATGTATGCGCAGCAACTGAATGTCGATCTGATTGCGCACAACATCGCGAATGTGAACACCACGGGCTTCAAGAAGACCCGGGGGGAATTTCAGGACCTCATGTACCAGACCCTGAAAGTCAGCGGCACGTCGACCGATCCGAACGTTCAGGAACCATCCGAGATCCAGGTGGGAAACGGCGCTGTCCCGGTTGCGACCACACGAAACTTTGCCCAGGGCGATATTCAGCCCACGAACAATCAGACCGACTTCGCCCTCCAGGGTGACGGGTTTTTCCAGGTGCGGCGGCCCGACGGCACGATCGGCTATACCCGCGACGGATCCTTCAAGATTTCCGCCGAAGGGACCTTCGTGACATCGCAGGGATACCAGATCGAACCCGGCATCACCATCCCGGCGGACACGACGGCCATCACCGTCAGTTCTGAAGGAGTCGTCGAGGCGGCGACCGTGGGCAGCACAACCCCGACGCAAATCGGCCAGTTCGAGCTGGCAAAGTTCGTCAACCCTGCCGGGCTTCGCGCCATTGGAGACGACCTCTATGTCGAGACTCCGGCCTCCGGATCGCCGATCACCGGCACAGCGGGAACGGAAGGGTTTGGCGAGATTATGCAGTCACATCTGGAGTCATCGAATGTGGATGTGGTGGAAGAGATGGTCAATATGATCACCGCGCAACGGGCGTATGAGATCAACTCGAAGACCATCAAAACAGTCGACGATATGCTGACCATCGCGAACAATATCCAGCGATAAGCCCATGGTCCTTACGATCATCGTCGGTCTCCTCTTCCTGGGGCCGGGGAAAACAGATTCAACGGCACTGGGCGAAGCCGTTCGGACGGCGATCGTCGATCGCGCGAAGGCGATGGGCGAGGAAGTCGTGATCGAATCAATCCGCTTCCCGCGCCTCGTGCCGTCCACAGACGCCGGGACGATTTTCGTCGAACCGCTTCCCATCGGGCGGTGGGGTGGACATCTGGTGGTCATGGTGGACCTCGGGGATCCGGGCACCGGAATGAAACGCGTTCCGGTTTCGTGCACGGTACGGACGTTTGCGGAGGCCTATACTGCGGCGCACCGGCTCGAGCGACACGCTGGTCTTTCGAAAAACGATATCGCCCTGAGCCGGGTGGAAACGACACATCTCCCGGAAGACTATCTCCGTGCAGGATTCTCACCGGGGAGAGTCCGGACGCAACGGATTATTCAGGAAGGCGCTGTCCTGTGCGCGGGAATGTTAGAACCGGAACCGACCGTCCGCGCAGGAGATCCGGTGACGCTGCTGACGCGGGCGAATGGAGTCCGGGTCTCCGTCTCCGCAATCGCCCGGGAGGACGGCAGGACCGGCGCGGTGATTACCGTCCAGCAGAACGGCGGCCATCTCCGGTTCCGCGGCAGGGTCATTGATGCGAACACGGTCGAACGGGAAGCAGAGTAGGATCGAAGTCTCTCTTGGGAACGAACGCTATGAAAAAGGTGATGCTGATTCTTCTGACGGTCACGCTGGGCGCGGTGGCGCAGTCTCAGGATATGCGGGCAAACGCGGCACGATCATTGTTCGCGGACCAGAAGGCGACGCGCGTGGGTGATGCGATCACGATTCTCGTGGTGGAAACGTCGACCGCGTCAAACGATGCCAAGACGACGTCGTCGCGCGAAAGCAATATTTCGTTCAACGCATCGGGTCAGACCGGAACGTCGAATCTTCCGCAGGTCGGGCTCGGCGTCGGTACCGGCAACAGCTTCAAAGGAGAGGGCGGGACATCGACGAACGGGAACATCCGCGCCAAACTGAGCGCGAAAATCGATTCGGTCTTCGCGAACGGCAATCTCTGGATCAACGGAACGCGGACCATCACCGTGAACGGAGAAGAACAAACAATCAGAATCTCGGGGCTGGTACGGCCGTCGGATATCGCGTCCGACAACAGCGTGTATTCGTACAGCATCGCCGACGCGCGGATCTCGTTCGAAGGGAACGGCATCGTGTCGCGCGCCCAGGGTCCGGGCTGGATCACAAAACTTTTGCACTGGCTCTTTTAGGACGAGGGGACCATGAGACGAATGTGGTTGCGTGAAGTCGCGGTTGTCGTGATGCTGGGAAGCGTGGCAGCGTTTGGCGCAACGCGGATCAAGGACGTGGCCTCGGTGGAACCGACACGGACGCAGCAGGTGATCGGCTACGGCCTTGTCGTGGGGCTCAACGGCACAGGCGATACCCAGCGCTCGACGTTTACTCTGCAATCGGTTTCGAGCATGCTGAAACGGTTCGGCATCACCGTGCCGCAGACGGACCTCCGGCTTCGTAACGCGGCGGCGGTCATGGTGACGGCCTCGGTCGAGGGATCGGCTAAAGAAGGAGCGACGTGTGACGTGATTGTCTCATCGATGGGTGACGCGACAAGCCTGCAGGGCGGGACGCTTCTCCTGACGCCGCTCTCGGTCGTCGATGGGACGGTGTATGCAATGGCCCAGGGACCGCTCTCTGTCGGCGGAATAAGCGTCCGGCAGAACGGCAACGAAGTCCGCCGGAACCATACAGCCGCAGGCCGTATCCCCAGTGGCGCAATCCTGGAGAAGTCGATGTCTTCCGGACTGAAACCCGACTCGACCATTGCGGTCGTGCTCTTTCAATCGGACTACACGACAGCGAGCCGGATTGCGGAAGCGATCAACACAAAGTTTGGCACCGGGGCTGCACATGCGCTGGATGGCTCCTCGGTGCGTGTGAATGTCCCCTCGCAGTCCCAGGCGGAGGGGAAGCTCGTGGATTTCATTTCTGCAGTCGAACTGATCGAAATCACCCCCGACGTCATCGCGCGGGTGATCGTCAACGAGCGCACGGGAACGGTGGTCATCGGTGGGAATGTCTCCATTCTCCCGGTGGCGATTTCGCATGGCGGTCTGAACATCGAGATCGAGTCGGTCCCCGTGGTATCACAGCCGAATCCTTTCTCCCAGGGACAGACCGTCACAACGCAACTGACGCGGGTCGCGGCCGGGGAGGATTCAACGAGCGTTGTCGCGATCAACGGCGTGTCGACAGTCCAGGATGTGGCGAAGGCGCTGAACTCGCTCAAAGTAGCGCCGCGCGACATCATTGCCATTTTCCAGGCGCTCAAGGAAGCGGGAGCGCTGAAAGCGGAATTGATCATTATCTAATGGCGTCTACAGGCCCCATAGCGAACCTTGTTCCCGCGGCGGCGGAGAGTCCTTCTGATCGTTCGAAGGTGAAACTTCAGTCGGCGGTGCGGGATTTTGAGGCGCTGTTCGTGAGCTACATGCTCAAGAGCATGCGCGGGACGACCTCGTCGTCGGACGAACTCTTCGGGGAGGGATTCGGCGGAGACATGATGGACGGGTTGTTCGACATGGAATTGTCGCGCCAGATGTCAAAGAACAGCAGTGTGGGAATTGCAGAGATGCTGTACCGGAAGATGACGGGAGAATCGCTTCCCCGTTCGGGTTCGACGATTCAGGCGCCGAAGGCGCCCGCGGGAGACATCGCGCCGCTGGCCCCGCTCCCCGTGCAGCCGCAAAGCACAAAGGCGGAGGGAACGACGACTCCCGCCTCGTCCGTGACTCCCGGGGCCGGGGTTCCCCCGCCCGCGCCCGCCGGGAAAACGACAGGCGGATCGCAGGCAGAAGTCGTTCCGCAGCCTCCGCCGCCTGCATCCCCCCGCCATCGGCAGGACACGATAGGGCAGAAGTTGACGCCCTACGAACCGGCGATCCTCGAGGCAGCGGAAAAGCACAGTCTCGATCCCGACCTTCTCCGCGCCGTAATCGCGAGCGAATCGGGCGGGAACGCGAAAGCCCGGTCGTCCAAGAACGCCAAAGGATTGATGCAGCTGATCGATTCCACGGCCGCTGATCTGGGTGTACGCAATGTCTGGGACCCGCGTGAGAACATCCTTGGTGGTGCGAAGTATCTCCAGCAGCTGCTCAACCGGTTCGGAGGAGATGTCGATACCGCGCTCGCGTCGTACAATGCCGGACCGGGCGCCGTCGAAAAGCACGGCGGGATCCCCCCGTTCAAAGAAACAAAGGAGTATGTGCAGAAGGTAAAGCAATACATCCAACACTTCAAACAACTCGAGGGTGACGGCAATGACAACGAGTGAACAACTGTGTCATATCATGACCGCGCAGGCTGACCTCATGGACGCGATCACCCAGGTTCTGGGCGACACGCAGACGGCACTGTTGAACTCCAACGGATCCGACCTCGAGCGTTGCACGGCGCGCGAAGAGGAACTCCTGCATCCCTTCCACGATCTGGAATCGGAACGCCTGCGCTGCGTCGCGGAGTTGAGCCCGGAACGCGGATCGCTCACGGATGTCCTCGGCCGGCTTCCCGAAAACGATCGAACCATCGTCAAGGGATTGGCGGCGCGCATGCAGCAGTCCGCCAGCGCGATTGCAGAGTTGAATGCTCTAAATACGGCCCTGCTCACCAGCGCCCAACGATTCGTTCAGGAAACCCTGAGGATCGTGACCAACGATCATCGCCGCAAGCTTGTCGACGAAAGGATCTGAACCATGTCAGGACTGTCGCTCATACTCGAAACTGCGCGCCGGGCGTTGATGAGCCAGCAGATCGGGATCAACGTGACCAGCCACAACATCTCGAACGCCTCCACTGAAGGGTATTCCCGCCAGCGGGTGAGTTTTGCCGCCACGCCGGCGCTCTGGGAGCGGTACGGGTATCTCGGGACCGGCGTGGAAGCGCAGTCGATTGGACGCCTGCGTGACAGCTATCTCGACGGACAGATCCGGTATTCCAACGGAACCAGCAGCGCGGCCACGACGCAGCAGGGCGTTCTCAGCCAGGTGGAGGCGAGCTTCAACGAGCCTTCCGATGCCGGACTCAGCTCGATGTTGACGCAGTTCTTCAATTCCTGGCAGACCCTCTCGACTCATCCTGAGGACAGCTCGTCGCGGAACAGTGTGATCCAAGATGGCACCCTGCTCGCGCAGTCGTTTCAACGCCTGCACACTGAACTGACGCAAACCCACGATTCGCTCAACGATGACATCAGCACCAAGATTGCGAGCATCAACCAGCTGACGGCGCAAATCGGCGATCTCAACTCCCAGATTATCAACGCCGCTGCCGCCGGGGGGGATCCAAGTGATCTTCAGGATCAACGCGACCTGAAACTGGATGACCTCTCGAAGCTCGCAAACATTTCCGTGGTGAAGGATTCGGGGGGAGCCGCGCTGGTATCCATCGGGGGAATGACCCTGACGTCGCGGAGCGGAGCGATCGCGATTGCGGCGCAACAAGTGGGCGGGACGATGCAAATTGTCACCGCCACCGACAAGATCCAACTTTCCGTCACGGGAGGCGAGCTCGGCGGCGATCTGACGCTGTTCAATACGACGCTCCCGGGATACCTCAGCAAACTTGATCAATTGGCCGGCGCGTTGATCGACAGAGTGAACGCCCTGCACAGCGGCGGGTACGGCCTCGGGACTCCCCCCTCGACCGGCGTGAACTTCTTCTCGGGAACGGGAGCGGCCGACATCAGCGTGGACTCGGCCGTCGCGTCGGATCCCAACCTTGTTGCCGCGTCAAAGGACGGATCGCCGGGCGACAATAGCATCGCCCTTTCGATCGCAAACGCTGCGAATGACAAGATTCTCAACGGCAATACCGTCACCGCATCGCAATTCTACAGTGCGTTGGCGAGCGGCGTCGGATCGGACATCAACAGCGTCGAGGGAACCGCCAATGCTCAGCAACTGGTGCTCACGCAACTGGAGAACCAGCGGACGTCGGTATCGGGTGTCTCACTCGATGAAGAGATGACGAATCTGATACAGTATCAGCGCGCCTACGATGCTGCGGCGCGACTGGTAAACACGGCCAATGAAATGATGCAAACAGTAATCACAATGGTGACATCATGAGAGTAACCGAGGGTCGTATCGCCAATGATTTTCTGAACGCCGTCAACAACACGCGCACGAAAATCGTCGAATTGCAGGGCCAGTTGGCATCGGGAATCCGCATCCAGAAAGTATCGGACGACCCATCCGCGTCGAGCACGATCATGCGCATGCAAGCCGCCCTTGACAGAAACGATCAGTATCAGAGCAACGTGACGGATGCGCATGGATTTGTTGACAGCACTGCGGGGGCGTTGGACAGCATCAACTCCCTCTTATCCCAGGTCCAGGAAATCACGGTGCAAGCGCAAGACGGTCAACAGACCTCCTCGATGATCACCTACGGCAATCAGGTGGATCAGATCATCCAGGAGGCCGTGAGCATCGCCAACACGCAATTCAACGGCAAGGCCATCTTCGGTGGAACGGAGACAACGGCCTCGCCGTATCAGTTCGTGACGAATCCGGGTCCGCCGCCCACGACCACCGTGACGTACCAGGGAAACAGCAATGCGATCACGTATGCCGTGGGCGACGGGGCGACCCAACAGGTGAGCGTCTCGGGCGGCGAGGCGTTCGGAGGCACGGGCCTGTTCGATTTGCTGGCCCGAGTCCGAGACAGTCTGCAGGCGGGGAACCTCCCGTCGACGGCAGATGTCGCAGCGGTCAAATCGGCCGCGAATCTTGTCAATCAAACTGCGGGGAAGATCGGCTCGTTTTCGCAGAGTCTCACAGCGACCGAAATTCACCTCGGCGACCAGAAGACCCAGCTTCAGACGTTGATGTCGTCCATTCGCGATACCGATGTGGCCGAGGCGACGCTGAATCTGAAGAACCAGGAAACCATGCTTGATGCTGCGTTGAGTACGGGCGCTCAAGTGCTTCAAAAATCGTTGATTGATTTTCTGAAATAGCCATGCGCAAGTCGTTTGACATCACGACCGCCGGCGGTCTGGGGCTTGGATTTCTGGCGGTGTTCGGATCCTTCCTGCTGGAAGGCGGGAAGATCGGCGCGCTGATCCTGCTCCCCGCGATGACGATTGTGTTCGTCGGAACGTTTGCGGCGGCGATGATCGGCACCTCGCTGAAGAACTTCCTCGGGGTCGGCAAGATGCTGGTGCTGGCCCTGATGCCCCCGCGGTATGAAGTGAAGGAGACGATCGACAGCATCGTCCGCTATTCCACGATTGCCCGAAAGGAAGGGTTGCTCGCGCTGGAACGTGAACTGCCCAAGATCGAAAACCCCTTTCTGAAAAAGATCCTCCGCTTCGCGATCGACGGGACCGAGCCCGAAATTCTCCGCTCCCTCGCGGAGACCGAGGTGTCGTATATCGAAGAGCGCCATACGCGATCTGCGAACATCTTCCAGAAGATGGGCGGGTATTCGCCGACCATGGGCATTATCGGGACGGTGATGGGACTGATCTCGACGCTCGCCGCCGCGGGGGATGATGCCAATACGCTTATCCGCCATATCGCGTCGGCCTTCATCGCAACGCTGTGGGGCGTCTTCATGGCGAATATCGTGTGGCTCCCTCTCGCGGACAAACTCAAACATATCCATCATGAAGAATTCATCTTCATGGACATGATTACGGAAGGGATCCTCTCCATCCAGGCCGGGGAAATCCCCTCCGTGATCAAGGCACGACTGAACAGCATGCTGCCCGCAAGTGAGCAGGAAGTGGATGCAAAATGAAACGGAAGGGCCGACACCAAGAGGGTCATGATAATGAGGAGCGCTGGCTTCTCACGTATTCGGACCTGATCACACTCTTGCTCGGGCTCTTCGTGATTCTGTATGCGATGTCGAAAATCGACGCCGGGAAATATGCGGAGTTTGTCAACGCGATGGAAGGGGTGTTCGGCAGCCCCAAAGGCATCATGAGCGGCCACGGCGGCGTTGTCCAGTCGCCTGTTCCCTCGGTCCAGGCGGAACGACAGAAGATCATCGACGAACTCGGTTCGGCGATGCACCTGGAAGACAAGAAACTCCCGATCAGCATTTCCTACAACGAACGGGGGATTACCGTTCATATCATGGAAGAAATGTTGTTCGCCTCGGGCAGTGCGGAGATCATCAGCACGTCGCTCGTGGCGCTCGATTCTCTCGCAACGGTGTTGCGCGGGTTGAGCAACGATATCCGCGTCGAAGGGCACACGGATAATGTCCCGATCAATACGCCGTTCTTCCCCTCGAACTGGCATCTTTCCGTGGCGCGAGCGGTAAACATCGGTTACTATCTGATCCAACATCACGGGCTCAATCCGGAACGGGTCTCAGTGGTCGGATTTTCCGAATACCGTCCCCTGGTGCCAAACGATACCCCGGAGAACCGCGCCCGCAACCGGCGTGTTGACATTGTTATCCTCACCGGGAGTGGGGCGGCCCGAAATGAAAGTGCGCGGCCGGATTCGGCAACCAATAAGGAGGTGAGCCAATGAAATGGGTGAGCCGGCAATTCGGCGAGCTGGATTATGACGAGCGAATGGTCATTCATTTCGCCGAGGGACTGTTCGGATTCGAACAGTACAAAAACTACATCATCGTTCACGACGTCGACTCCGAGCCATTCCGCTGGCTGGTTTCCGTTGAGCACGAAGATCTGAGCTTTCCCATGCTCGAACCCGGAATGATTCTCCCGGGGTATGAGGGGCATCTCGGACGAGACAAGGAGATCTGGGTGCTGGCAGCGATCAAGGCCAAGGTGGAACAGTCCACGGTCAACCTGCGCAGCCCCATCGTGATCGATCGCCGGTCGTATGAGGCGCAACAGATCATCCTCGACGACGAAACGCTGCCGTTCCAATTTCCGCTGGTTCCGGCAGCCGGCGGGACGGGGGGGAGGTTACCCATGCTCGTCCTCTCAAGAAAAACGGATGAAGACATCCGCATCGGCGACCAGATTATCGTGAGGGTCCTCGCTGTAAAGGACGGCCAGGTCAAACTCGGCATCGAGGCGCCGCGTTCTGTGCGGGTGTTCCGCGGAGAATTGTATTTGCAGGCACAAAAGGAGAACCAGGCCGCGGCCAGCGTCGATCGCTCATCGGCCGCAGCCATGGCAGCGAGTCTCGCAAAGCTCGGGCCCCGGGACAAAGACAAGTCCGAATAGTTTACCCGTTCACTTTTCTCTGGATAAGGGAACCATGTTCGTCATTATTGGCATTGCTGTGGTCGTGATCGGTGTGCTGGGAGGATTCGTCCTTCACGGCGGGCCGCTCCCGGTTCTTCTTCAGTACGCCGAGTTTTTGATCATCGGCGGTGCCGCCATCGGATCGGTGCTCATCGGGACGCCGCTTCCGCAGCTGAAGCGACTGATCGGGAGTATCGGCGGGGTCATGAAAGGCGACCCGTACACGAAAGACCAGTATTTGAAACTGATCCAGACGCAGTTCGAGCTGTTCAATCTCGCAAAACGGGAAGGGCTGATCAATATCGAGCAGCACATCGGCAACCCGGCAGGCAGCGCCATCTTCAGCAAGAATCCGTTTCTCGTGAAGAATCACCATGCCCTGGACTTCTTTTGCGATACGATGAAGCTGCTGCTTGGCGGCGGGATCCCGCCCTACGATATCGAATCCATGATGGATGCCGACATCGATACCCATCATGAAGAAGCGGCGACGCCGCCCAGCCTCGTTCAGAAACTCGGCGACGCGTTGCCCGGATTGGGGATTGTTGCCGCAGTGCTCGGCATCGTCATCACCATGGGCGCCATCAACGGTCCGCCGGAAGTCATCGGCGAAAAGGTCGCTGCGGCGCTGGTCGGGACGTTCCTGGGGGTTCTGCTCTCCTACGGTTTCGTCCAGCCGATCGCCACCAACCTGGAATTGTTGAACATCGCTCAGGCGCGCTATCTCGAGTGCATCAAGGCGGGAGTTGTGTCGTATGCCAAGGGCAACGCGCCGACCGTCGTCGTAGAGTTCGCGCGGAGAGTCATCTTCAGCAGTGTCCGCCCCAGCTTCGAAGAAGTGGAGAAAGCCATCAAAGCGGTGAAGGCCGGATAGGCGGATACCCATGGAAGTCAACACGGAAGACGTACCGATTCGGATTGTAAAGAAGAAGGGAGGCCACGGCGGGCATCACGGCGGCGCGTGGAAGGTGGCCTATGCGGATTTTGTGACGGCCATGATGGCCCTCTTTATCGTCCTCTGGATCGTTGGCCAGAGCAAGGCGGTCAAAGAATCCGTCGCCGGCTATTTTCAGGACCCGGGGGCATTTACGTCATCGCACGGCGCATCAGGAGCTCTCAACGGTGGCCAGGGTGCGATCGAGAACGCCGGAATGTCCGACCTGGTCAAACAACAGGAAGCGTTCAAACGGCTTGGGGAGGAGATCCTGAAGGAGATCGCGAAGAAACCGGACCTCCAGACCCTGGCATCGCAGGTCCGTTTCGAAATCGTGGACGAAGGACTGCGCATCGAAATGATTGAGGAATCGAACTCCTACTTCTTTGATGTCGGCACGTCGACCATCAAGCCCGAAGCAGCGGAAGTCCTCGGCATTATCGCCCACGAAGTGGATTCTCTTCCGAACAAGCTCGTCGTTGAAGGCCATACGGATAGCCGCCAGTACGCCCGGGCCGATGGATATTCCAATTTCGAGTTGAGCGCAGATCGGGCGAACAGCGCCCGCAGAATCCTGGTTTCCAACGGCGTGCGGCAGTCGCAGGTGGATGAAGTCCGCGGGTATGCGGATACCAGACTGCGCAACAAGCAGGATCCCTTTGATATCACGAACAGGCGCATCAGCGTCCTCGTAAAATTCAGGAGTCCGGGGTAAGGCCATGGCTTCTCCATCATTGATTCTTGCAGTGGATGACGACCCTGCATCGCTTCTTGTCCTCGCGAATGTTCTCCAGATGGACGGCGGATACCGGGTGGTCACCGCCACGAACGTTGCAGACGCCATGGTCGTCGCGGAACGGAATGTGCCGGACCTCATCATCACGGACCGCTACATGCCGGGCCGGGACGGATTCGATTTCTGCAGCTGGGTCAAGTCGCATCCCGCTCTTTCGGGTTCCATGGTCATGTTGCTCACCGCCTCGGCGGAAATCGAGAGCATCGTGAAGGGCCTGGACCTCGGGGCGGATGATTACATCACCAAGCCATTCAACCCCGAGGAGCTGCATTCACGGGTGCGCGCTCTGCTCCGGATCAAGCGCCTCGGCGATCAGCTCAAGAACGACAAGGAACGCCTTGAGGAGCTGAATGCGGCGCTCAACGAAAGCATGGGCGGGATCATGCATCTGATCACGCACATCATCGAACTCCGCGTTCCGGATGCCGCCCTCCGGGCGGAACGCTCGCGCACGCTGGCGCAATGGCTCGGTGAGAAACTGGAGATGGAGAAGGAGTCACTGCACGCCCTCATGCTCGCCGCCCGGATTCATGAAATCGGAAAGATCGTCATGCCGGACGACGTCCTGGGACACGAGCTCGTCCAATTGAGCGGCGAACAGAAGGAGACACTCTCGCAGTTCCCGTCGTACGGTCATATGCTCGTCTCGAGGATTCCGCAACTGGGCGATGTGGCTGCGCTGATCCAGCACCAGCTCGAAAACTTCGACGGCACGGGGAACCCTGATCACCTGCGGGGAAAACAAATCTCCCTGGGATCCCGAATCCTCAGGGTGGTCAATGTCATGGAACAATTGCCGCTTGACGCGACCCCGACCCAGATTTGCGAGGAATTGGACCGCCAGCGAGGAACAACGCTCGATCCTTTTGTCGTTCAGGGGGCGATTGATTATATTACGACCTTGTCGGACCCTGCATGGATGCAGGGGAAGAAGCAGGTGGCGATTGGCAGTATCGAAGAGGGTATGGTGACCGCGGCCGATATCTGCACCGCGAAAGGGGTCAAACTTCTTCCCCGTGACACGAAGCTCACTCAGTCGCATATCAACTGGATCCAGACGCATCATCAGAAGGATCCTATTCTCAGCGGGATTTACGTTTACAGCACCGCGTAATTTGGCGTGCATGCTGTGCGCCGGCGTCATCCCGCTGTTGCTCTTTTCCTGCGACGATCCAATCCGCACTTTTCCCGATTCCCGCCCACGCGACCTCGGGGATCTTCGCTGGACCCGCGATACGCTGACGGACAACGGTTCCCCGCTTCACATCACCACGCTTGACGGACAGGCAAAGAACGCCCTCTATGCTGTTGGAACAACAGCCGACTCGGGCGCCATCATCCTCAGGTTCGACGGTACGCAATGGCGGATTGCGAATCGGTTCGATGCGCCGTCCATTCTGCACGATATCACCACCGCGGGCCAGTTCGACCTGTGGGCAGTCGGCGGGAGCGGGGATTCCGCGCTCATTCTCCGGAATACCGGGGCCGGCTGGGTGCCGGTCTCACATCCCCCTGCTCCTCCGCTTCTCACGGTCAACGCCTTATCGGACATCGACGTCTGGTGCGGCGGCGAACACGGCGTGATTCTTCATGCCACCCTGTTTCAATGGCAAGTCTACCTCCTCGGCGACGGCCTTTCGATCGAGTCGATCGCTGAAATCGCTCCGTTCGATGTGTTTGCTGTCGCGCGCCGGACGACCATCGCATCCCCGTTCGATTATCGCTACTATCTTTACAACTTCAATGGCGCAGTCTGGTCCAGGGTTGACTCCATCCCGCCGCCGAACATCGGCCTCAAACAACAGTTCGGGACACGACTTTATGCGAGACTTTCCCGTCTGTATTCCCTCGGTCCGGGACTCTTTTTCCTGAACATCTTCCAGTGGCAGCAACAAATCACCACCGACACGCTCGCCGGGATGTACCTCCAGGATGCCAACAATATCATTGCCGTCGGGAACTCTGTATTTCACTTCAACGGAGTGGAATGGTATGCGTTTTCCCCGGAAAACAGCTCGGGGTACCGCTGGACGGATGTCTGGATGGACGGGGGGAACGTGATCCTTTTGGGATCAAAGGGGGAAACGACAATTGTGGAACACGGGGAGTAAGAGCCGGCAGGGCAATGTCCCTTGGCGTCAAGACGGAAGGCAGTCCGTTTGGTCTGGAGCGTCCTTCCTCCTGCCTAACGATTTACTGTGCTCAGATCGTTCCCGTTTGCGCCGAGCAAGTAGGTTGCAATTTCTTCAGCTGCCCGTTTTCCATCCCGCATCGCGAGGATGACGGTTGCTCCACCGCGCGCGAGATCGCCCCCGGCGAAAACTCCCGGACGGGATGTCTTCTGCTGATCGTTGACCGATACCACCCCGCGCTTTCCCGTTGTCAATCCCGGCGTCGTTGACTGGACAATCGGGTTCGGTTTTTGACCGATGGCCTCAATGACAGTTTCAACTTCGAGCGTGAAGTCCGATCCTTCGAGGGGGACGGGCTTCCTGCGACCGGATTCGTCGGGTTCGCCGAGCGTCATCTTCTGGCAGACGATTCCGGTGACCCAATTGGACGCGCTGCCGAGGATGCGAATCGGGTTTGTCAGGAGGACAAACTTCACTCCTTCCTGCTCGGCGTGATGGATTTCCTCTTCACGAGCAGGCATTTCCTCACGGGAGCGACGATAGATCAGGTACGCGTCCGACGCGCCCAGCCGTCGCGACGTGCGGACGGCGTCCATTGCCGTGTTTCCCCCGCCGATTACGGCGACGTGCTTGCCGAGCTTCACCGGGGTGTCGGCGTCCGGGAATTGATAGGCTCCCATCAGATTGACGCGAGTGAGGAATTCGTTTGCAGAGTAGACGCCGCTGAGGTTCTCGCCGGGGATGCCCATGAAGGTCGGCGTACCGGCCCCGGTCGCGAGAAAGACGGCCGAGAAGCCCCATTCATCGAAGAGCTCGTCGACGGTGGCGGTGCGGCCAACCACGAAGTTCGTGTAGATTTCGACGCCAAGCGATTTGATCCGATCGGTCTCGAGATCGAGGATTTCCTTGGGGAGACGGAATTCGGGGATCCCGTACCGGAGAACTCCACCGAGCGCATGGAGTGCTTCGAACACCGTCACGCCGTAACCCTTTTGCGCAAGCTCCGCAGCGCACGTCAGTCCCGCCGGACCGGAACCGACGACGGCGACTTTCTCCCTGCGACGCTCCGCGATATGCGGGGTCTGGAACAGCGAATGGCTTGATTCGTAATCCGCGACAAAGCGTTCCAGCTTCCCGATGGCGACCGGGGTCAGTTTTTTGCCCAGCACGCAGAGCGATTCGCATTGCGATTCCTGTGGGCAGACGCGCCCACAGATCGCCGGAAGATAGTTCGCTTCGCGGATCTTCTTCACCGCACCGTCGAAGTCGTGCGCCAGGACCGCCTGGATAAAACTCCGGATATCGATCCCCACCGGACATCCATCGATGCAGAGCGGTTCCTTGCATTCAAGGCAGCGCGATGCTTCGACGAGCGAGCGTTCCTCATCGAACCCGAACGACACTTCCAGGAAATTCGTGGCGCGGACTGCCGGCTCCTGTTCGGACGCTTCCTGCCGCTTGATCTTCATTCGTTCCGACGGTTTGAGAGGGTTCAGCCGTGTCATGAGTTCCGCACCTCCCCGGTGAGCCGACATTGATGAAATCGCTCGTCGGCGATCCGTTCCATGTCGATGTATGTTCTGTTGCGCATCATCAATTCATCGAAATCGACGAGGTGTCCGTCGAATTCCGGGCCATCGACGCATGCAAATTTCATCTGGCCGCCTATTGTCACTCTGCACCCGCCGCACATACCCGTCCCGTCGACCATGATGGTATTCAAGCTCACGAACGTTCGCGTGCCAGACGGCCGGGTGACTGCGCATACCGCCTTCATCATCGGGAGGGGGCCGATGGCATAGACGGCCTGAACCTTTTCGGCGCCGTTGAGGAGATCCTGGAGCTGATCCGTCACGAACCCTTTTCTTCCGTACGTCCCGTCGTCGGTCGTAATGTAAAGCGCATGGGAACAGTCACGCATTTCTTCTTCGAGAATCACCAGATCATGGGAGCGTGCGCCGACGATACTCACGACGGTATTCCCGGCGTCGTTTAATGCGCGCGCGATGGGGAGGAGCTCCGCTGTTCCCACTCCGCCTCCGATGCAGACTGTCAAACCGTGCTTCTCGATGGGGGTTGGTGTCCCGAGAGGGCCCACGACGTCCATCAAGGCGTCTCCCGCCTTCTTCGTGCTCAGGAGTTTCGTCGTCTTCCCGATGGCCTGGACGATCAGGGTGATCGTCCCACGTTCGGGGTCGCTCGCCGCAAGAGTGAGGGGGATGCGCTCGCCCCCTTTTTCAACGCGGATCATGACGAAGTTCCCGGCCTTTCGCTTGCGGGCCACGAACGGGGCGTGGATGACAAACTTCTTTATCGTCGGTGCGAGATCGGTGGTTTCAAGGATCGGGTACATGAGGTCCTTTCGGGCTCTCCAGCAGTAGTGTTGAAATTTATCACACATAAGCTTGCAAACCACGTGCCACCAAACTACGACGAAATGTCAAAATGCGTCGCGATTTGGCCACCACCGCTCGTGCGGATGAGAGATGGTTTGCAGAGGCAGAAAGAGAGTTATCAGAAAAGAGAAGACCACTCCGGTGAGGACGCACCCGACAGTCTGCGGTGAAGGTCTACAACGAACCCAGGATCTCTCCGAGCGTCGACACCGTTTGCGAGACCTGTTCTGCCGTGACGATCAACGGCGGGAGAAAACGAAGAACAGTCCTGTCGGTGCCATTAATCAGCACACCGCGTTCGCGCATGGCAGCGACAACCGGGTCAGCGTCCCGGTCCAGTTCGGCGCCCACCATCAGCCCGATTCCCCGCACTTCCCGAACGATGCCGGAATGGGTCGCGGCAAGTCGGCGCAGACCATCCAGGAGAAGGTTCCCCATTGCCGCGGCACGATCCATCAGCTTGCCGTTTTCAATTTCCGTCAGGACCGCGACGCCCGCGGCGCAAGCCACCGGGTTCCCGCCGAATGTGGTTCCATGCATGCCGGGTTCAAGGATTGCCGCGAGCGGCTCGTTCGCGAGAATGCCGCCCAAAGGAAGTCCGCCACCGATCGGTTTGGCGACGACGACGATGTCTGGCTGGACGTTGAAGTGCTGGAACGAAAAGAACTTCCCCGTCCGGCCGATCCCTGCCTGAATCTCGTCCGCGACGAGGAGAAACCCGAATTTGCGGCGAAGCTCTTCAATCGTCTTGACGAATTCCGTTGAGACAGGTCGAATGCCGCCTTCCCCTTGAATGAACTCCAGCACGACAGCGGCAGTTGCACTGCTGACGGACTCGTAGAGCGCGCCGGGATCATTGAACGTGGCAATCCTGCAGTGATCGAGGAACGGTCCGAACCCGTCGCGGTATTTCGGCCGGTCCATGAGCGAAAGTGCGCCGAGCGTCCGGCCGTGAAAGGCATTCGACATCGCGATGATTTCGCTCTTTCCTCGCGTGCTGCCCCACCGGCGCGCGAGTTTCATCATCCCCTCGATCGCCTCGGTGCCGCTGTTCGAGAGGAAGACCCGATCATAACCGGCGGCATGTGTGAGGATTTCCGCAAGAAGGATCTGTGACTCCTGCAGATAGTAGTTGGAAAGATGCGTATAGCGGCCGGCTTGCTCCGTGATCGCCCGGACCACGGCCGGATGGGCGTAGCCGAGCGCATTCACCGCAAGTCCGGAGAACATATCCAGGTACTTCCTGCCGTCGGCCGTAAACAGGTAGGCTCCTTCGCCACGCGCGACTTCGAGCGGCAAACGTTTGTAGGTATGAAACAGGGAGCGTTCATCGCGGTCGTGCAGGCTCATGGGGTCCTCTCCGGATTGCGCGCCATCATGGCGCGTGAAAAAAAGTGCATTCGACAGTTGCATAATTATACATCTTTCTGTATAATTATGCAAGTCGCTTGGCGACAGCAAATGGCGTGTTGCATAAGGAACGTGACGTGATACGAGCAGGAATTGTCGGGGCATCCGGCTACAGCGGTCTGGAAACCGTGCGGCTCTTGCTGCGACGCGAAGACGTCGGCATCGCCGCGGCATCGGCGTCCACGTCGGCGGGCCTGCGCCTTGATGCGCTGGCGCCGGCGTTGGCGGGGCGAACGGAAATCGTTCTCGGAGACTTTTTGCCGTCCCGCTTTGCAGGCCTTGACGTGGTGTTTGTCGCCCTGCCGTCCGGGGAGGGGATGAAGGTGGTGCCGTCGCTCCTGGATCAGCGCGCGCGGGTCATCGACCTGGGCGGGGACTTCCGCCTTCAGTCCACCGATGCCTATCAGCACTATTACAACCAGCCCCACACCGCAGCGTCCCTGCTGTCTTCGGCGGTGTACGGACTTCCGGAGATTCACCGGGACGCGATCGCAAAGGCGGCCCTCGTCTCCAACCCCGGCTGCTATGCGACGAGCGCCATCCTCGGTCTGCTCCCGGCATTGGCGCACGGCATGGTCCAGGATCACGGGATCGTCATCACTTCCGCCTCCGGGACTTCCGGCGCGGGGCGGAAAGCAACCGCGGACTTCAGCTTCACGGAAGTGAATGAGAACATGAAGGCGTACAGGGTCGGGACGCACCAGCATACCCCTGAAATCGAATCGGTCCTTTCCGCTGCAACCGGAACCAATGTCTGCGTTTCATTCGTCCCGCACCTTCTCCCGATCACGCGGGGAATCTATACCACGATTCACGCCACCCTCCAGGGCCCGGTCTCCCAGGATGAGGTGGTGCAACGCTACCGCACCTTCTATGCGGATGCGCCGTTCGTGCGGATCAGGAGCGATGTTCCGCAGATCGCGTCGGTGACCCGGACCAATTACTGTGATATCGGACTCTCGGTGCAAAAGCGGACCAATCAACTGATCATCATGTCGGTGATCGACAATCTTGTGAAAGGCGCTGCCGGCCAGGCGGTGCAAAACATGAATATCATGTTCGGGCTCCCGGAAGAGCTCGGACTTCAAGCATAAGGGAACAGTATGCACAACGTGATTGACGGGGGAATCACTGCTCCCCGGGGCTTCGTGGCGGCCGGCGTTCATTGCGGAGTAAAAAAGGCGAAGAAAGATCTCAGCCTCGTCGTCTCCGAAAGCCTGGCGACGGCCGCCGGGGTGTTCACACAGAACATTGTGGCTGCCGCACCGGTGGTCCTCGACAAGGAACACCTGGCTCTCCGTCCCGCGGCCCGAGCGATCGTCGTCAATAGCGGGAACGCCAATGCCTGCACCGGGGAACAGGGACTCCGTGATGCGCGAGCGATGGCGCAGAAGACGGCGCGACTGCTCAATGTCCAATCCTCCGACGTTCTCGTTTCGTCCACGGGGGTCATTGGCCAGCAGATGCCGATTGCGAATATCCTGGCAGGAATCGATTCCGCGTTCGCGAACCTTTCCCGCGCGGGAAGCAGGGACGCGGCGGAGGGGATCTTGACAACCGATACCTTCACAAAAGAAGCCGCCGTCGCGTTTTCTGTCGACGGGAACAACGTGGTGATCGGAGGGATTGCGAAAGGTTCCGGGATGATCGCGCCCAACATGGCGACCATGCTCGCGTTCGTGACCACCGATCTCTCGATCGCCCCGCCGCTGCTGCACTCCGCACTTGTCGCCTCATGCCGCAAATCGTTCAACAGGATCACCGTCGACGGCGATACCAGCACAAACGACATGGTGCTCGTTCTTGCGAACGGCGCCGCGGGCAACCAGCAGCTTGTCTCAGCCGACGATCCCGGGTTCGGCGAATTCAGCAATGCCCTGGACGCGTTGCTGATCGATCTGTCCAAGAGAATCGTTCTCGACGGAGAAGGCGCGACGAAGTTCCTCGAAATCCGGGTGCAGGGGGCGAAGTCCGAAGCGGATGCCGATCGTGCAGCACGGTCCGTGGCGAACTCGAACCTCGTGAAAACCGCGATCAATGGAGAAGACGCCAACTGGGGACGGATCCTTGCCGCTGTCGGGTATTCCGGCATCGCCTTCGACCCCGATGAGGTCACCATCGATTTCGGCGACGTCCCCATATTGAAACGCCACTACGGGATTGAGTTCTCCGAAGAGTGCGCGAAAAAGGTGCTCCAGCAAAAGGAGATCGTCATTACGGTGGATCTTCACCAGGGGCGGGAGGAAGCGGTCTTCTGGACGTGCGACCTTTCGAAAGAGTACGTCGCGATCAATGCGAACTACAGGACGTGAAGGACGATGATCTCCATCAGCGCAAAAACCGAAGTATTGATAGAATCGCTTCCGTACATCACCCGGTACGAGGGAAAGACGTTCGTCATCAAGTATGGGGGAGCGGCCATGGTCGACGAAGACCTGCGTGAGACGTTTGCGCAGGACGTGACCCTTCTCAAGAAAATCGGCATCCGTGTGGCGATTGTGCACGGGGGCGGCAGGGAAATCACCGACCTCGCAACGCGCCTGGGCCTGGAATCCCGGTTCGTCGACGGCCAACGATACACCGACGATGCGATGATGGAAGTCGTGCAGATGGTCCTCGCCGGCAAGACCAACAAGGATATCGTCGCGCGGATAAATCAGCATGAGGGGAACGCCGTCGGCGTGTGCGGCATCGACGCTTCGCTCCTGCGTGTCCGAAGGCTGCAGCCGGACGGGCACGACCTCGGGTACGTCGGGGAGATCACGGAAGTCAACACCGCCTTTCTTACCCTGCTGGTGAGCAACAATTGCCTCCCGGTGATCGCCCCGATCGGGTTCAATGGGGACGGACGTGGCTACAATGTCAACGCCGACCTTGCCGCGGCAGCAATTGCCTCCGCCCTGCAGGCGGAAAAACTTGTCTACCTCAGCGATGTCGAAGGCGTCCTGGCAGGAGGCGATCTCGTGCACAGCATGGACCAGGAGGAAGGCGAGCGTCTGATCCAGGACAAGGTGATCAGCCGCGGGATGATCCCGAAAGTCCGGTCGGCGTTCGAAGCGCTGCACGCAGGGGTGAACAAAGTCCACCTTGTCGACGGGCGTATCAAGCATTCGTTGCTTCTCGAGATCTTCACCGATACCGGCGTCGGAACAGAACTTATCCACGCCAAAGTTTAGAAGGGTGCCGGCGGCGAGCCGGCGGGGGGGACAACGACCATGATCACCAAAAACGAACGGCAATACGCAATCCGGGAAATCATCGACGCGCGTCCGATTGCAAGCCAGGGTGAGCTCCGGAGACGCCTTCGCGAACGGGGAATCGACGTGACACAGGCAACCCTTTCGCGGGACATGAAGGAGATCGGCGTGTCGTGGGTGAGCAGGGCCGACGGGGGAAAATATGAACTCCCGGGCGAAGAGTCCCGGCAGCCGTCCCCGACCCCTTCCTTGCAGGTGCTCTCCATCGTTTCCAATGAACACCTTGTCGTCATCCATACTCTTCCGGGGAGTGCGAGCATCATCGGAGAATATATCGATCACCGCAAGGTTCGCGATATCATTGGAACCGTGGCGGGAGACAATACGCTTCTTGTCGTGCCGCGATCGGCGCGGAAAACGAACGATGTCGTGACCTATCTCAAATCTCTTCTTATCAAGGGCATGGAAGTATGAGCAAACAGAAAGTAGTCGTCGCATACTCGGGCGGACTCGATACGTCTGTCATGGTGAAGTGGATGAGCGCAAAATACGATGCCGACGTCATAACGGCGACGGGCGATCTCGGGCAGTCGAAGGAGCTCGACGGGCTCCAGGCCAAGGCCCACGCCACCGGCGCGACCAAGGCATACATCAAGGACCTCAAGAAGGAATTCATCGAGGATTATGTCTTCCCGACCCTGAGGGCGGGTGCGGTGTATGAGGGAGTCTATCCGATGGCGACCTCCATCGGGCGACCGCTGCTCGCCAAGTATATGGTCGAGATCGCCCGCCAGGAAGGCGCATCGATCATCGCTCACGGATGCACGGGCAAGGGCAACGACCAGGTGCGGTTCGAAGTCGCGATCGCGGCGTTAGCGCCGGACCTGAAGGCGATGGCGCCGCTCCGGGAATGGGAGTTCCGTTCGCGCGAGGAAGAGATTGTCTATGCCAAGGCGCACGGGATTCCGGTTGCCGCCACGGTCAAGAGTCCGTATTCGATCGATGACAATCTCTGGGGAACGAGTATCGAGTGCGGAGTCCTTGAAGACCCGATGGCGGAGCCGCCTGCCGACGCGTACCAGCGGACCGTCGATCCCGCGCTTGCTCCGGACACTCCGATCTATGTCGAGATTGCATTCGAGGAAGGGACGCCCGTATCCCTCAACGGCGAACCGATGCCGGCCGTGGAGCTTGTGGCGGCCTTGAACCGGATCGCGGGAGCGCATGGTGTCGGGAGAATTGACCTCGTGGAGAACCGGCTTGTGGGAATCAAATCGCGGGAAGTGTACGAGGCGCCCGCGGCAACGGTGCTCCATTTCGCCCATGCCGAGCTCGAGCGATTGACGCTCGACAAGCCGGTCATGAATCTCAAGAGCCAGCTTGCCAATGAGTATGCGAACCTCGTGTACAACGGACTGTGGTTTTCGCCGCTGCGCAAGTCCCTGGATGCTTTCATCCAGGAGACGCAAAAGACCGTGACCGGACTGGTTCGAGTGAAGCTCTTTAAAGGAAGGACCATCATCGCCGGACGCAAGTCTGCGTACTCGCTCTATAACGCCCACCTCGCCACGTACACGGAAGAGGACACGTTCGACCACAAGGCATCGGAAGGGTTCATTAAGATCTTCGGACTTCCGACCAAGACGTTCCATCAGGTGCAGGCGGCCGTTCTGGGGAACGGCGCTGCAACCGTGCAATCCGGCGAAGTATTCACCGACGCGAAATGACCAACGGGAAAGGACGATTCCGGGGAGGGCTGCATCCAGAAGCCCTCCGGTTCTCTTCTTCCCTCCCGATCGACCGACGGTTGTATGAAGAGGACATCGACGGGAGTCTCGCGCACGTACGCATGCTTGCGCGCCAGAAGATCATTGCGTCGACGGACGCGCGCAAGATCGCCGGCGGTCTGGCCGCGATCCGGCGGGAAATCCGCGCAGGAACATTCCCGGCTTTGAAGGGCGGACGTCAAAAGGGGAGGTTCGTCGCAGAAGACATTCACATGGCCATCGAGGCCCGGCTGATCGACCTCGTGGGCGACGCGGGAGGCCGGCTTCACACCGCCCGAAGCCGGAACGATCAAATTGCCCTCGATGAACGCCTCTTTCTCCGCACGGCCATCGCGAACATTGCCGGGCATATCCATGCGCTGCAAGAGGCGCTCGTCATGATGGCGAGGCGCCATCAGGATGTCCTGATGCCGGGGTACACGCATTTACAGCACGGACAACCGATCCTGCTCGCACACCATCTCCTCGCCCATGTGGAGATGCTCGACCGCGATCATCAACGGTTTCAGGATTGTCGTCGTCGGGCATTGCACTCGCCCCTTGGCGCGGGAGCCCTTGCCGGGAGTTCCTTCCCCATCGATCGGGCGTCGGTCGCTAAGGACCTCGGGCTCGAAGGCATCGTGGAGAACAGTATTGATTCGGTCAGCGACCGCGATGCGATTCTTGAATTCCTCGGTGACGCGGCGATCGCGATGATGCATTTGAGCAGGATGGCCGAAGAGCTCGTCCTCTGGAGTTCACGGGAGTGGGGGTTCATCGAGATCGGAGACGCGTTCGCCACGGGGAGCAGCATTATGCCGCAGAAGAAGAACCCCGATATGGCCGAGTTGGTTCGCGGGAAAACGGGAAGAGTCTACGGCAATCTGTTCTCCCTCCTCACGACGATGAAAGGTCTTCCCCTCTCGTACAACCGGGATTTACAGGAAGATAAACTCCCGATGTTCGACACTGCCGACACGCTGACCGCATCGTTGCATATCCTGACGTTGATGATCCCGACGGTGAAGGTCAACGGAGCCAGGTTCGAAAAGGATCTGCGGGCGGATTTCAGCACCGCCACCGATCTCGCGGATTTCCTTGTTCGCAAGGGTTTGCCGTTTCGTGCGGCGCATGCCGTCGTGGGCGATCTCGTTCGGACGGCGATCGAACAGAAACGCGATCTCCCATCGTTCTCCCTCTCCGATCTTCAGGCGTTTTCTCCCTTGTTCGATCCTGTCGCATTGCAATTGATCGGTCCGCGGGCGAGCGTCGGTGCGAAGAAATCGGCCGGATCAACTTCTCCGACTGAGGTGCGCAAAGCGCTTGCGCGGTGGGAACACTTCCTCAACGGGGGGCGGGGGAAGAAACAGAACAGGGACCGTCGTTGAGACGGTCCCCGTAGAGAGCCGATTGTGACGCGCGCAGGTTATTCGTTCGCCAGGAAGACAACGTTTTTCACAAGAGCGTTCGCCTCCAGGGAATCGATCCTCCCATCCCCGTAATACCGATAGAACTCCCGCACAAGCCTCCGAAGGCCCGCCGAATCCGCATCCCCCTGCCGCACTTTTTCGTGGATCGCAAGGAAGTCGTGGTGGAGGGAATCCTGCATCGCGGGATCCCGGTACTCTTTCATCAGTGACGACTCAACAATCCCGAGTATGTTGTGGGCGTTGTCGTCGACGATGGTTTCTTTCTCACCGACGAGCAGAAGGATCGCCAGCGCCACCAGGACCACGGTCAGAAGCACGCCGAGAACAAATCCCCGACTCATACCACCTCCCGGTTTCCGATCATGCCCGCGCAGCGTGGCCGTACGCCATTTGTTCAAGCCGGGCGATTCGCTCCTCCATCGGCGGGTGCGTGCTAAAGAGCGACATCAACCCCCCGGGCCGGAGCGGGTTCACGATGAACATATGCGCCGTTGCCGGCGGGGCATCCATGGGAATTGTCTCCGTCCGCGTTTCCAGCTTCTTTAGCGCCTGTGCGAGTGCCAGCGGATCCCCGGAGATCTTCGCCCCGCCTTCGTCGGCGGCGAACTCGCGGGATCGCGAAATTGCCATCTGGATCAGCAGGGCCGCAATGGGGGCCACAATGATCATCACCAGGCCACCGAACGGACCGCCGCCGTCACGGTCGTTTCCCCGCCCGCCCCCGCCGAAGATCATCGCCCACTGCGCCATGTTTGCGAGCATGCTGATGGCCCCCGCCATCGTGGCTGCGATCGTCCCGATGAGGATATCACGGTGCTGAACATGGGCGAGCTCGTGGCTGAGAACGCCGCGGAGCTCTTCCTTGCTGAGCGTTCGCATGATCCCTTCGGTGACCGCGACCGCTGCGTGCTGGGGATCCCGCCCGGTCGCAAATGCGTTCGGCTGTTCCTGCGGGATGACGTACACTCTTGGCATCGGCAGTCCGGCCCGACCAGTCAGGTCCTGGATCATGTCGAAGAGCCACGGAAGCTGATCGCGGGTTACTTCCTGTGCGTGATACATGGCCAACACGATCTTGGCACTGAACCAGTAACTCCCGAAGTTCATTCCAATGGCGAACAGGAAAGCAATGATCATTCCGCTCTGACCGCCCACCCAGTTGCCCACGAGGACAACGAGGACGGTGAGAAGCGACATAAGGAAAACAGATTTCATGGTGTTCATTGACGAGTCAACTCCGTTCACGTTCAACTGATTTTGCCACTGTCCAATATACGAAAAACGACCCGGAGAAGTTTTTCTCTGAAGGCACTGATCTCCATAAAGAAAACATCATGAGTTCCAACGCTGGTTCCGTCGACTGTTCCTCTCCCCTCGGTGCCGGATGCGGCGCGCCGGAGGAGGCCCAAGAACTGTTGCTTTCCGCGCATTTCTCGTGTACCTTATTGCACAAAAAAATCTGCGGACACCATGGATTCTCTTATCATAGGCATCGCCGGAGGGACGGGATCCGGGAAGACTTCGGTTACAAACAAGATCCTTGAGCGGCTGGACAGTTCTCAGGTCGTTGTTCTCCAGCACGATTCGTACTACAAGGATCTGAGTGCGCACGGAGGAAAAGCGGCCTCGGAAATTAATTTCGATCACCCGGACTCGCTCGAAACGGAATTGCTCATCCATAATTTAATGGAGCTGAAGGCGCGACGGGCGATTGACGAACCCATCTACAATTTCACGACCCATCGGCGTCTTCCTTCGCAGCGTCGCGTCGATCCGCGCGATATCATCATCATCGACGGCATCCTGATCTTCGTCGATAAGTCCCTGCGCGACCTGATGGACATCAAACTCTTCGTCGACACGGATGCCGATGAACGGCTGATCCGCAGAATCCGCCGCGACATCCTGGAACGCGGGAGATCGGTGGAGTCCGTGATGGACCAGTATATGCGCACGGTGAAACCGATGCACCTCGAATTCGTCGAGCCGAGCAAGCACTGGGCCGACATTATCATTCCCCGCGGCTCCCAAAACATCGTCGCCATTGACATGGTCGTGGCAAAGATCCGCATGCTGATGCACGAACAGGCACTTGTCTCATGAACGGAATTGAATGGACGTTTGAAATGCGTCTGGGGGTCGCCCTCGCCCTCGGATTTCTTGTGGGGTTGGAACGGGAGAGCACGAAGATCGAATCGCAAAAGCTGGTCTTCGGGGGCGTCCGGACGCATCCCATTATCAGCCTCTACGGGTTCGGCTGCGCATGGCTGTACAAAATCGGGTCAACGTTCGTCCTTCCGGTGGGGCTGCTCTCGATGACGATCCTCACCGCCATCGCGTATTATGCAAAAATTAAGAATGAGCGTTACGGGTCGACCAGCGAAATCTCCGCTCTGCTGACCTTCATCGTCGGGGCGCTCGCGCTGGTGGTCGATATCTGGATCCCCATGGCACTCGGCATCATCAACACGATGCTGCTGTCGGAAAAGGCGAGACTCGAGAAACTCGTCACCGATCTCGATCGCGTGGACATCCTTGCCACGGTGAAGTTCCTTCTCGTCACGCTTATTATCCTCCCGGCCCTTCCCGATCAGGAATACACCCGGTTCCATCTGAATCCCGCCAGCATCTGGAAAATCGTCATCCTGGTCTCGACAATCGGATTTTTCGGATACATTATGATCAAGCGGTTCGGACCCAGAGTCGGGCTCTGGCTTTCAGGTCTGCTCGGCGGGACGGTGTCCAGCACTGCGGTCACGCTCGCCGGGGGGAGGATGGCACAGCGATCGCCGGAGGTGGCGGGCGATGCGCTGCAGGCCTCTCTTCTTGCCAGCAGCGTGATGTATCTCCGGAGCCTGGTCCTCATTGCCCTGGTGAGCCCCGTGTTTGTCTCGGTGATCTGGTGGAAACTCTGTGTCCTGGCGCTGATCGGCCTGGCGGTCTCGTTCAGGATCCGGCGCGAGCCGAAGTCGCTTGATTCCCGCGACATCCCCGGTCTTGAGAACCCGTTCGAGATCACCCCTGCGCTGGTCTTTGCCGGCCTCTTTGTCCTCATGTCCGTCGTGACATCGATTGTCACGGAATTCGCAGGAAGCGCCGGGCTCATGACCCTCGCCTCTCTCGTCGGTGTGACCGACATCGCACCATTCATGTTGTCCATTGTCAGGGCTCCGGACGCGCTTGGGAGCATCGCCTCCAAGGCGATCATTCTTTCCATGATGAGTAACACCGTGGTGAAAGCCATCTATTTTGGCTGGTTCGTTCCGCAGGCAAGGAAGGAAACAGCGATCCGGTTTGGCATCTTGTCGCTCCTGCATGTTCCATTCCTCTTCATGCCGTGAGGCCCCGGAGCTGCAGCATCGGGCGCCGCTCCTGGACGCGAGTGACGTTGCTGTCCGGAGCTTTGCTCCTGGGATTTCTCCGTCAAGGGGCCTCCCAGGGATTTGAGCACTTCAACCTGTTCCTCGACCTCAACTTCGCATCGGCGGACCAGACCATCGATCTGTACAACGGGCTCGGCGGGAACCCCCAATCAATATCCGAGCTGAAGGGGAGCCGCATCGCTCTTGCGACCACGGCGCTGCTCGCAGGGAGGAGGCTGAACCTCGGGTCGCTGGACTCCGCTCTGGAGTCTGTGAAGTTCAACCAGTCGCTGGGCGATGATCCGTTTCAAATGGAGGATGCCCGTAAGAATGCGGCGGCCATGCGCGAGCTGCTCGATGTGCTCAAGGTGCGCAACTTCGGGCAGAAGGTCGTGAGTACCGTTCAGCAGCTTTTCCCGGTGGACGCGCGCCTGACAGCACGTGTGCCGGTCTACTTTGTGTCGTTCGGCCCTCAGAACATCGACGCGTTTGTTCGGCGCGTTGTCTGGCATGGCGATGTGCCCGAATTCGTCGGTGAGGGGAGCGGCGAGCTGACGATCGTGGTGAATCTTGCGAAGGCTGTTCACTACGGAGGAACGGTTGACGCGCGTTTTCTCGGCCTTATGAGCGTCGTCGCCCATGAGGTCTTTCATGCCGCGTTCGGGGCGTACAAGGACGATTCCCCGGTGTGGCGTGCGTACTATGCGTCCCCACGTGGGCCACTCGACGAGCTCCTGGACCTGACGCAGAACGAGGGGATCGCATACTATCTGTCTCTCCTGCAACGAACCCGCGGGCGCCTTGTGCTGGATTGGGCAGATCGCACGCGCACGGCCATGGAGCAATTTAACCGTCGCGCGGAAGAACTTCTGAACCCGGCGACCACCCCGCGGCGCGCCGCCGAAATCATCCAGATGGCAAACACCTCCGGCTACTGGGAGAGCTATGGTTCGATTGCCGGCATGGTGATCGCGCGAGAGATTGACCGGACGCTGGGAAGCCAGGCTTTGGCGGAAACGATCGCCCGTGGTCCGGCGGATTTCTTTCTGAAATACGAACAGGCGCAGCGGCTCGGATCGGAATCTCCCCCTCTTTCAGGCCGAATCCTCGCCTATGTGAAGGCCGGTCAACACTGACGATAGCGCGATCTTTGCGGAAGTTCGGGGCTTTTTGTATCTTGGACCATTGCCCTCCGTCCACCTTCTGCACACTCCATGAATCTTTTCATACGGAATATCCGACAGCTTGTCACGGTTGCCGCGAACGGCGAGAAGACAAAGCGCGGCGCGGAGATGCGGGGCATGGGAATCATCGAAAACGGCGCCGTCCTCTGCCGGGAGGGAAAGATCGTATGGGTGGGCCGGACCGAGACCTTCGACGGGACCATTGACGATGCGATGACGGTGCTGGAAGCAGGCGAGATGGTGGCGTTCCCGGGATTTGTCGACTCCCATACGCATGCGGTCTTCGCCGGAAGCAGAGAGGGTGAATTTGCGAAGCGGTCCGAGGGGCTCACCTACCAGCAAATCGCCGAGCAGGGTGGGGGGATCCTCAATACCATACGCAGTGTCCGGAGTGCAACCAAGCGGGACTTGAAGAAGTGGGCCCGGCGACACCTAACGGAAATGCTCCGTCAGGGTACGACGACGATCGAGATTAAGTCCGGGTACGGCCTTTCGATGGACGCTGAAGTCATGATGCTGGAGGCGATCCGGGAGCTCGCTGACGAAGAACTCCCTGATATTGTCGCGACGTTCCTCGGCGCTCATGCTGTGCCGCCGGAGTACACGGCGGATCCCGAAGGATATGTTTCGCTGGTCGTCAATACCATGCTTCCGTACGTTGCAGCCAAACGTCTGGCAGAGTACTGCGATGTCTTTTGTGAACGCGGATACTTTACGTTGGCTCAGACGGAACGCATCCTGGCCGCGGCAACTGCCGCCGGGCTGAAGCGGAAGGTCCATGCCGAGGAACTCTCGTCTCTTGGCGGAGCGGTCCTCGGTGTGCGCATGGGCGCAACGTCGGTTGATCATCTTGAGCATATTGCCGATGAGGGAATCCGGTCCCTTGCCGCCGCTGGAGTCGTCGCGGTCCTTCTCCCGGGGGTATCGTTTTTTCTCAATCACGGATACGCGCCGGCCCGGAAGATGATCGACGCCGGCGTCGCGGTTGCCCTCGCCACCGACTTCAATCCCGGCTCATGCATGAGCTATTCCATGCCGATGATGATGACGATCGCCTGCACCCATATGCAGATGACTCCGGAAGAATGCATCACCGCGGCCACGCTGAACGCGGCAGCAGCCCTCGATCGCTCGGCGACGCACGGGAGCATTGAAGTCGGCAAACAGGCGGATATCGTACTGGCGGCAATCCCGGATTATCGATTCCTCGCCTACCATTTCGGAACGAATCATATCAGGACGATCATCAAAAACGGAACAATTCTGGAACTCTGAACACTCATGAACAGAATCGTGGAATGTGTGCCGAATTTCAGCGAGGGCCGGGATATTAAAACGATTAATGCGATTGGCGGAGCGATATCGCGTGTTGCGGGAGTGAAGTTTATCAGCGCGGAGCCGAACGCAGATTACAACCGGACCGTTGTGACGTTCATCGGGGAACCGGACGCGGTCGTCGAAGGAGCGTTCGAAGGCACGCGTGCGGCGTCGGAATTGATCGACATGCGCGACCACAAAGGGGAACACCCGCGTCTCGGGGCGACAGACGTGGTTCCGTTTGTCCCCGTCGGGGGGATGAGCATGGACGAATGTGCCGCGCTTGCCCGCGCATTTGGACGCAGGGTCGGGGAGGAACTCCAGCTCCCGGTGTACCTCTACGAAGAAGCTGCGACGCGGCCCGAAAGGAAGAACCTGGCCACGGTCCGAAAAGGGGAGTATGAAGGCCTTGAGGAAAAACTGAAACTGCCGGAGTGGCAGCCGGATTTCGGACCCGCCGTATTCAATCCGAAAAGCGGGGCGGTGATTGCCGGCGCAAGAATGTTCCTGATTGCGTATAACGTCAACCTTTCCTCCGACAACGTGAAGGCAGCGTCGGAAATCGCTGCACGGATCAGGGAGAGCGGACGGATCAAGAAAGACGAACACGGGAATGTTGTCGTTGCCCCTGATGGAAAGAAGGTCGTCCTTCCCGGAACCCTGAAATCGGTGAAGGCGATGGGGGTTGCCCTGGAAAGCCACAATATCGCCCAGGTGTCGATGAACCTCACGAACTTCCACGTGACCTCCCTGCACGCTGCGTTCGAGGAGGTCAAGAAGGAGGCGGCCGATCTGGGCCTCGAGGTGACCGGAAGCGAAATCGTCGGGCTCACACCCATCGAGGCGCTTGTCCTTGCCGGCAAACACTACGCGCCAAAGGAGTCAAGCGAAGAAGTCCTGATGCGCGAAGCGATCGAACACCTCGGGCTGAATGATCTGGAGCCGTTCGACGTCCAGAAAAAAGTAATCGAATATCAGTGTTGACGGCGCATTACCCCACGTTCACCGTGGAATGCGAACTCCATCTTATCCGCAGGGATTCTTATGCTGACAAAAACGACCCTCACCTCCTTTCTCAATGATGTGGCATCCTCTTCGCCCGCTCCCGGGGGAGGATCGGTGGCAGCACTTTCCGGTGCCTTGGGGGCCGCGCTTGCGTCCATGGTGTGCAACCTTACCATCGGCAAAAAGAAGTATGCCGAGGTCGAAGAGGACATGAAGAAAGTCCTCGGCGAGTCGGAACCGTTGCGCGAACAATTCACCGGTTTAATAGAGAAGGACACGCTCGCGTTTCAGAAGGTGATGGAGGCCTATGCGCTGCCGAAGGATACCGAGCCGCAGAAGGCCCTCCGTGCGGCCGCCATTGTCGGGGCAACCAAAGAGGCCACGCTCATTCCCCTCGAAGTGATGAAACATTGCATCGACGCGCTTGCCCTGGCGCAGGAGGTTGCGTCGAAGGGGAACATTAATTCCATCAGCGACGCCGGCGTCTGCGCCCATATGTTGCACGCCGCGTGCGAGGGAGCGGCACTCAACGTGAAGATCAACCTCAACAGTCTGAACGACCAGGAATTCGTCGGGTGGAAACTTGAAGAAGTCGGGTCACTCCTGAGCACGAGCCGGATGATGCTGGAGGAGGTGGAGTCGATTGTCGAGGAGAAGATGCGGAAGGAGTAACCGGCAGAAGGGGAGAGAGGGGGAGATCTCGAGACTCCGGGACTTTGGACCGTGGTGACGAAAGCCTTCGCTTCGTGGATGCTCCCGCCTGTTTACTCCGCAACGCACAATGCTCTCATCGGCTGCATAGCGCCACTGCAGCCACTGCCGCCGTCTCCGCCCTGAGGCGGAATTCCCCGAGAGTCACCGGCTGAAATCCCTGCTCGACCGCTCGCTGCACTTCGCCGTCCGTGAATCCTCCTTCCGGTCCGATACAAATCGAACAATCTCCGCCTCCGCTGCTCCCGACGAGTTGAGCAAGCGGGGTGTGAGTGCCTCGTTCGTGGGGGATGACCGCGAATGTCCCTTTGGGTGTCGCGCCGAGGAAATCGGTGTATTGCGTGAGCCCGGTTATTGCAGGCAAATAGGCCCGGCCCGACTGTTTCATCGCTGAGAGCGCGATTTTTTCCCAGCGTTCGGTTTTCGCGCGATGGATCAAGACACGCTCGGTAATCAGCGGAACGATCGCGGAGACTCCCAGTTCGGTGGCCTTTTCGACAAGGAAATCGAAACGCGCCGGGTTCCGCAGGAGCCCGGCGCCGAGGACTATCCTGCGCTGCGGGTTTTGTACCTCCGCCGACTGCACACGGCATTCGACCCTCTTCTTCTCAATCCGCTCGATCACGGCTCCGAAGAAGTTCCCCTGGCCATCCACGATCGTTATCCTGTCGCCGACGGCGTGACGCGTCACTGTCACGAGATGACGGCGCTCATCCTCGTCCAGAAGAATCGTGTCGCTGCGAATCTGCTCCGGAGGCGCGTAATAGACGTCGTCGAGCATGCGGTTTCGGGAAGATTAGATCGACCCTCGCAGGTCGAGAATGAACTCGCCGTGATGGAATTGGTTCCAGGCGTACTCGACCCGGATGATGATACTGTAGGGTAGAAGGAAATGAAGCCCGCCGCCATAACCAGAATACAGGGAATTCCAGGTCAGCTTGTCGCCCCGGTACCATGACGTCCCGGTGTTTGCGAACAGCGCGGCGGCGACTCCGAACCGCAAGATGGAAAATTCTTGTGGGAGAGGGAGGAAACTGATCCGGAAATAGCGCGGGGGGAAAATGTAGTGGCGCAGCTCGAGGGTATACCCCGCGTTATCATCTCCCTCGATCACGGTTTTGAACCACCCCCTGATCCGGTCGCCGTACCCGAAAAACACGTGCGCATACGCCGGCACTTCGCCTCCCCACGTCAGGTTTCCGAACAGACGCGATGCCACGATGAATCCCAGAGGAAGTTCCCGGTACGCGCGCATATCGGCATACACGCGGCTGATGTTGAACGACGATTCCCCGAACCCATACTTGGTGAAACTCACTCCAACATATTCTCCACGGCTGGCATACTCATACAGGTCCCGTGAATCGAAACCGTATGAAGCCGTCGCATAGAGAAATCGATCGGTTCCATCGTTGGCGACCGTACGCCCCGGAGCCCAGGAGGAAACGTGGATGACATGATAGCCCACGTTGAGACCGGCGGTCTGCGAGAGCGTGAATCGTTTTCCCAGGGTCCCGTTCACGTCATAATGCAATTCGTCGAACGGCCCGGTCGTCTGAACGTCGACTTCCGTCTTGTTTCGCACCCGGCTGAAGGAAAGTCCTCCCGAGAAATAGAGCCGCCTGGTCTTGTCAATGAGCGGATCGCTGAACGAGAGTGCCGCGGACGGATCGCTTCCGAGGATCATGGAGGCGTACAGTTTTTGATTTCGCCCGCCGACGTTGTTGTGGAGGAATCCCGCTCCGCCATACGGCCGTTTGACGTCACCGTCGCGGAATCCAAAGATGGGATAGGGGATCAGGTACCAGCGTTCGTTTACGTCGACAAAAAGAAACTTCGTCCCCTGGACGGAATCGTAGGCGATGTCCACCCGGGTGAAGAGGCCCAGTCCATAGATGCGATTCTTGTCATACTCGATGGCGTTGAACGTCGCGGTGTCGCCTTTGTGAAGTGTCATTTCATCAAGAATGACATACGCATGCGTTTTCGCGTTTCCGCCGACGATCACCGTGTCGATGATCCCGAGCGGAGAATCGCCACTCAGACGGGTTGCCTGGGACCAGACGCGCACGGTCCCGCCGAGCATGAGGAGGAAGACGATGAACAGCGGGAATCGGAGAGGGCGGGGGGAGATAGTCATGTCAGAGGAAGCGGTGCTCCACCATGATGCACCGGTCCATGATGACATTCAACCCCGCGGCATCGGCGTGGTCCGCGGCACCCTGATGGAAAATTCCCACCTGTGTCCAGATGGTCCGTGCATGCATTCGGATCGCCGATTCGACGATTTGCGGAACGAACTCCGACCGGCGGAAGACATCGACGATGTCGACGGGTTCCTTGATGCTCTCGAGCGCTCCAACGCATTCAAGTCCGAGAACCGATTGGATGAGGGGGTTGACCGGGATGATGCGGTAGTGCTGTGAGAGCATGTAGTGGGCGACCCGGTAACTGTCCCGATCCGGCTTGTCCGAGAGTCCCACGACCGCAATCGTCCGCGAGGTGCGGAGGATTTCTCCAATTGTTTCATGATCCGTGATCATCGCCATGGTTCTCTCCTGTAAATCTGCGCTTCGACGCCGTTCGCACGTTGCATGAAAGTCAGTCCTTCGTCTTCCGGGTCAAGAGTTGGAGGGCTTCAGCCGCTGCCGCCTGTTCCGCATTTTTCTTGTTCTTCCCCGACCCGCTTCCCAGCCGGTTGTTTGCCAGGAGGACATCGACGGTGAACACTCGATCATGATCCGGCCCCTCTTCGTTCACAATCATATAGCGCGGGATCCCGAGACCCCGGGACTGGGCATATTCCAGGAGCAGGCTCTTGTAGTTGTCGTCGGTGATCACGATCGCCCGGTGCGTGAGAGCGTCCGTCACCAGGCGGAGAACGAAACGGCGCGCGGTCGCAAATCCCGCGTCGAGGTACGTTGCCGCGATGATCGCCTCGACGGTGTCGGAGACGATGGCATCGCTCCCTTTGTCCACCGACTGCGCGGCGCTGGAGCTCAGCAGCATGAACTCGGAGATCTGAAGAGCCTTGCCGTACGCAGCCAGAGCCTTCCGATTAACCAACCGGGAACGCGTTTTGGTTAGTTCCCCCTCTTCCGCATTCGGGAACCGGCCATGCAGATATTCGGCGACGATCAGACTCAGAACGGCGTCACCCAGAAACTCCAGGCGCTCGTTTGAATGCGCCCCTGAAGGGAGCTTCTGCAGATAGGACCGGTGGACAAGCGCTTCGGCGAAGAGCGCGGGATTGCGGATGGAAAACCCGAGTGCGGATTCGAGGCGGTGGAGGACGGAAGGCGTCAGAAGGGAAGCGGCGCCCGTCCCGGGCGCCTGGCCCCGGGACGGGACAAGAAGACGGCGGAGATTCCTGAGCACTCTCCACATGAAGAGGCTCCGATTACTCCGAGTATTTTTTGAAAAGAAGCGTTGCGTTGTGACCGCCAAATCCAAACGTATTGCTGAGAGCGTAGCGGACCGGATGCCGGACGGCGACATTCGGTGTATAGTTCAGGTCGCAATCCGGATCGGGAGTCTCGAGGTTGATCGTCGGTGGGATGGTGTCGTTGACGATCGCGAGGATCGCCGCGATCGCCTCCACGGCGCCCGCTGCCCCGAGCAGATGGCCGGTCATGGACTTGGTGGAACTGACGCTCATCTTGTATGCGTGTGCTTCGAAGGCCGCCTTCAGAGCTTTCGTCTCGCTGATGTCTCCCGGCGGCGTCGATGTCCCGTGGACGTTCACATAGTCGACCTCGTCGGGGCGGATTCCCCCGTCCCGAAGTGCACGGCGCATGGAGCGGACCGCACCTTCTCCGCCCTCAGGCGGTGCGGTGATGTGATGGGCATCCGCGGTGAACCCGCACCCGATGATCTCAGCGTAAATGTGCGCATTGCGCTTCCGGGCATGTTCCAATTCCTCAAGAACCAGGGTGCCCGAACCCTCGCCCATCACAAACCCGTCCCGGTTCTTGTCGAACGGTCGGCTCGCCCGCTCCGGCGCGTCGTTCCGGGTGGAGAGGGCTCTCATGGAGTTGAACCCGCCGAGACCCATCTGAGTGATCGGCGCTTCCGCACCTCCGCAGACCATGACGTCGGCGTCGCCATACTGGACGGTCCGGAAGGCATCGCCGATTGCGTGGGATGCCGTCGCGCACGCCGAGACCGTTGCGTAGTTCGGCCCCTTCAGGCCATGCCGGATGGAGATCTGTCCCGACGCGATGTCCGGGATCAGCATCGGGATGAAGAAGGGGCTGATGCGGCGTGGGCCGCCCTCCATCAAATTGCGGAATTGTGTGTCATACGTCGTCATCCCGCCGATCCCCGAGCCGTAGATCACGCCATAGCGATCCGGGTCGTCGTCGGCCACCTTGAGCCCTGCGTCCTTGACAGCCTGGTCGCTCGCGATGACGGAGTACTGCGTGAACGGGTCCATGCGTTGCGCAGTCTTTCTGTCCAGGTAGTCCGTCGCCTTAAAATTCTTCAGCTCGCAGGCGAATTTCGTATCGAACGCTGTGGTGTCAAAGTACGTGATGGGTGCAGCCCCGCTCACGCCGGCTTCCAGGTTCTTCCAGTACTCGGCGATGGACAGACCGATGGGCGTCAGGGCGCCCATCCCGGTGACGACAACTCTGCGTTTACCGTTCATGATTCCTGCCTTGATCGTAGGGATGGATCAGTTCCCCCGTTCGGGCCAGGGGGGGACCCGGACGGGGAAACCTCTGTGCACGGAGGATCGTCAGGCGGGCCTGCCCGACTCCTTTGTTCAGGCGGGTTTTTTCGCCGAGATGTACTTTACCGCTTCACCCACGGTCTTGATGTTCTCGTAATCTTCGTCCGGGATGCTGAAATTGAACGCTTTTTCAAAATCCATCACGAGTTCCACGATATCAAGCGAGTCAGCGCCGAGGTCGTTGGTAAAAGACGCCTCCGGAGTAATCTGGGCTTCGTCCACGCCGAGCTTGTTGATAATGATTTCTTTGACCTTTGCTTCAATGTCAGCCATGACGCGGCCTCCTGGTTATGTGTGATGTTGAACTATCGCGATGAATGATGTTTCGTCTACATGCTTAAGCCGCCGTCCACGGCGAGGACCTGACCGGTCACATAGTCCGCGGCCGGAGAAGCCAGAAAAACCACTGCGCCTGCGATATCCGACGGCTTGGCCGTCCGTTTGAGAGGTATCAAATCAACGAGGGCTTTTGTCTGCTCGGCGGTGAGGGCCCGGGTCATGTCCGTGTCGACGTATCCCGGTGCGATGGCGTTCACCTGAATATTGCGAGAAGCAAGTTCTTTTGCAACCGACTTCGTAAATCCGAGGATCCCCGCTTTCGACGCGGCATAGTTCGCCTGTCCCGCATTTCCCGTCAAACCGACAATCGACGAGATATTGATGATCTTTCCCGCACGCTGGCCCATCATCGGACGGCACACGGCCTTTGTCATCGCAAAAACGCTCTTGAGGTTCGTGGTAATCACTCTATCCCAGTCCTCTTCGCTCATCCGCATAAGCAGTCCATCCTTCGTGATCCCCGCGTTGTTCACCAGGATATCGATTTTGCCGAAGGTCTTGATGGCCAGCTCGACTACTGTGGCCGCTTCCGCTGGCGAGGAGGCATCGGACTGAAAGCCCGCGACGGTGGCCCCCGACGCTTTCAGCGTGGCGACGAGTTCGTCCGCAGCCTGGGCGGAACTCTTGTACGTGAATCCGACGGCAGCGCCGGCTGTGGCGAGCGCCTCAACGATCGCGCGCCCAATCCCTCGCGTCCCCCCGGTAACGAGCGCCGTCCTTCCTGTCAGTTGTCCGTTCATGATTTGTCTTCCGGTTGCTGCAGTGCGCGCGATTGCTGGATCATCGCGTAACGTTCCTCGACCAGCGCATAACCTTCGGGACCGAGGATGTGGACCAGTTCCTCCTTGCAAGCCCGAAACAGCGGCGTCTCAAAATCGCCGGTGATCGAACAGCACGTCGATTCTTCCTGAAGGAGATCGTCGAAGCCGATCACCTTATCCGTGATCTCGATCGGAAACAAGATACAATACAGCGGCTTGAGCGCCCACTTGTGATTGCCCGCGGCAACCGAGGCGAGTTGAACGGAACATCGCCCCTTGCTGTCGAGGAAGGCGCACTTCTCATTGATCTCCTGCGTCCCAACGCATTTTCCCGAAGGAAAGTCGGTGTGCGCCATTTCCTCGGACTCGAACCACCGGGAGTCATCCTTGGTCTGGGACCAGTCCATCTGGCCCTTAATCTGTTCCTTTGCTTCAAGGATCCGTTCGCGTTCCTGGAGATCGACGTACACGCCGCCCTGGCAACATCGCGACACGCAGGAACATGGGCCGCCGCCTTCGGGGAACCCTTTCCTGAACAGCTCGGGAGCGATCGTGAATCCCTTCACGATCAGTGGCGTCTCTTGGAGCATCACCGTGCCTCAGACCCCGCAATGTCGCCGACTTTGTCAATGCCTCGCGTCGCCGCCGCCGGATCAATTCTCTTGATCAAACCCTGGAGCACCTTCCCGGGACCGATTTCGACAAATTGTTCTGCGCCGTCGCGTCGCATGTGCAGTACCGATTCCTCCCAGCGCACCGGGGAGGTGAGTTGTTCAAGGAGCAGTTGGCGGATCTGCTGCCGGTCGCGCACCGGCTCCGCCAGGACATTGGAATAGACCGGAAGCTGCGCATCGCTGACCGAGACGCTTTCCAACGCTTTCCGAAGGCCGTCTTGTGCCGATCGCATCAACGGCGAGTGAAATGCGCCGCTGACAACCAGTTCCTTCACCATTTTTGCGCCGTGCGACTTCGCAAGCGCCATCGCCGCGCGAACCCCTTCCACGCTTCCGGATATCACGATCTGGCCGGGGGAATTGAAGTTCGCCGGCTGGACAATCCCGGAGGAGGATGCTTCCCGACAGAGCTCTTCAACCGCCTGTGGTTCGAGGCCGATCACCGCGGCCATCGTTCCGTGTTCGAGCTCTCCTGCCCGATGCATCAGTTCGCCGCGAAGTCTGACGAGTTTCAATCCGTCGTCGAACGTGAGCGCACCCGCGACCACCAGCGCCGAATATTCACCCAGGGAATGTCCTGCCACCATGTCCGGCCGGCCATCTCCCATCAGCGCGACAAGAGTCATGCTGTGCAGAAAGATCGCCGGCTGCGTGTTCTTCGTCTGTCGGAGCACGTCTTCCGGACCAGAAAACATCACGGCGCTGAGAGGGATTCCCAGGACCTGATCGGCATGCAGGACAAGGGCCTGTGCTTCGGGACTGTGTTGCATGGCATCGGACGCCATGCCGACGTACTGCGAACCCTGTCCCGGGAACACCCATGCCGTTTTTGCCATGTCAGTTCTTCCGGCCGTTATCGAGCGTCCACTTGACGAGAACGGAACCCCAGGTGTACCCTGCGCCGAAGCTGGCAAACACGAGGCGCTGCCCCTTTTTCAGCAGGCCCTGTTGCCACCACTCCGAGAGGCACAGGGGGATGGTCGCCGCCGTGGTATTTCCGTAGCGGTCAATGTTGATCATCACCTTGCTTTTGTCCAATCCCATCCGCTCCGCGGTCGCATCAATGATCCGAAGGTTCGCCTGATGCGGAACGAGCCAGTCGATATCCTTGCCGGTCAGATGGTTCTTCGCGATGATCTCTTCCGAGACTTCCGCCATTTTCACGACAGCCACTTTGAAGACCGCTCGCCCATCCTGGTAAATGTAGTGCAGCCGTTTATCGACCGTTTCATGCGTGGCGGGCATGAGGCTTCCGCCGGCCTTCATATTCAAAAACTTCCCGCCGGAGCCGTCGGAGTACAGGAGATAGTCAAGGATGCCTGCGGCCGGATCGTCCGAAGGTTCAATCAGGACGGCGGCAGCGGCGTCGCCAAAGAGGATGCAGTTGTTTCTGTCGGTATAGTCCGTGATCGAGGTCATTTTGTCGGATCCGACAAGGACCACTTTCTTGTAGGTGCCCGCCTCGATAAACTGCGCTGCGGTGGCGATCCCGTAGATGAACCCGGAGCATGCGCCGGAGAGATCGAATCCCCAGGCGTTTTTCGCCCCGATCTTCTCCTGAATAAGGCAAGCCGTCGAAGGGAAAAACATATCGGGAGAGATTGTCGCGCAGATGATCAGGTCGATTTCCTCGGCGGAGATGCCGCGGTTTTTCAGCATCGCCTGGATGGCCAGCGCTGCCATATCCGAGCTTCCGCCCTGCTCCAGAACCCGGCGTTCGGAGATTCCGGTCCGTGTGCGAATCCACTCATCGTTGGTGTCGACGATCTTTTCCAAATCGGCGTTGCTCAAAATCTTCTCCGGAACGTAATGTCCGACAGCCGTGATCGTTGCGCGTTGCTTCGTCATTGACCGCTCCTTGTTCGAGGGGGATGCACCACAGGAGTCACCCGGCGCTTGGCTGGAAACGTGCAAGGGACTCTTCTATTTGCCGGTGGACCATGCGTGTCGCCATTTCTTCGGCGCGGAAGATCATGTTCTTGATCGCTTTCGGTGTTGAACGCCCGTGCCCGATGATCGAGACCCCGTTGACGCCGAGGACCGGGACGCCGCCGTGTTCCTGGTAGTCCAGCTCCTTCATGATGGAGCGGAGGCTGTTCCGCGCAAGTCCGGCGATGAGTTTGTCCTTCAGGCTCTTGCTCGCGAGCGCCGTGAATTTCGACTTGAAGAACGCCGGGATGCTTTCACCGAATTTCAGAAGGATGTTGCCGACGAATCCGTCACACACGATGACATCGACGTCTCCCTTGAGCGCATCCCTCCCCTCGACATTTCCCTTGAAATTCAGAGTGCTGTCCGCGAGAAGACGAAACGCGGCCTGGACCGCTTCATTGCCCTTGGAGTCTTCCTCGCCGATATTCAGGAGTCCCACGGTCGGGTGTTCCACCCCGAGCATCCCTCTCACGTACATCGATCCCATGACTGCGAATTCGAAAAGATGGCGCGGCTTGCAGTCGACGTTTGCACCGGCGTCCACGAGGAGGCACGGTCGCTTTGCCGTGGGGATCATTGCGCCGATCGTCGGTCGGCCGACGTTCTCGAGCCTGCCGAGGATCAGCGTCGAGGCGGAGAGGACGGCTCCGGTGTTCCCGGCGCTCACGAAGGCATTGACCTGGTTCGTACGTTGCAGGGTGAGCCCGACGCCGATGGAGGAGTCTTTTTTGGTTTTCACCGCGGCGGTCGGGCTATCGTGCATCTCAATCACGTCGGCGGCATGGACGATCGTGCAGCGTTCCGTGTCTCCGAGGGTCTGGCGTGCATTCTCGGGAAGTTTCCGGATCTCCTCACGGATCTTCTCTTCGCGGCCCACGAGCACGGCAATGAACCGACCGGGCCGTTCGCGGAGGGCGTCTGCCGTTCCTTCAACGACGCTGGCAGGGGCAAAGTCGCCGCCCATCGCGTCAATAGCGATATGTATGTTCGAGGTGTTGTGATTCAACGAGGTTCCGGGAGGAGTCCGCGAATCCAAGCAGCCGGGGAGGAGCAGAGGGCCGTGGGTGGGAGGCCCTCCGGTTCAGGCTTTCTTGGGAACTGTGATAGTCCGTCCGTTGTAGTAGCCACAATTCGGGCAGGCGCGATGAGGGAGCTTCTGAGTATGGCAATTCGGGCATTCCGAAATGGCCGCGGCAGTCGCCTTGTAGTGGGTGCGGCGTTTCCGACCGCGGGTCTTCGAATGTCGACGTTTTGGATTCGGCATACGTTCGGTGCTCCTTGCTACTCTTCCTGAACGCCCTGTTCATTTGCCCGAAGACCCCGCAGGGCGTCCCAACGCGGATCGATCGGTACAGGCCTGCAGTCGCACGGCCCTTCATTCAAATCCTTCCCGCATTGCGGGCACAAACCCTTGCACGATTCCGAGCACAGAAGTTTCAGCGGGACCGTCAGTTGGACCACCTGGCGGACATCCTCGGTGATGTCGACCGCCGTGGTGCCGGGTGCCAGAATCTGCGTATCTGCCGGATCGTACCGTCCGGCGTCACTTTCAGTGAAGACATAATGCACGACAAAGACCGGGGAGAGGGGAGTGATCGTCTGACTCAAGCAACGATCACACACGCCTTCGAACGCCGTGTCGATGCGCCCTTGAAGATGGATCTCCCGATCCGACTTCACAACGCTGAGCGCTACGTGGATCTCCTTGAAGCCACCATCAAGACCCAATGCCGCGGCCGGAGAATCAAACACAAAATCGTTGGCACCTTCCGGCAACCCCGCGACCGGAATCTTCATCAGGTCATTCCAGGACGATCACACTCAGATCAGCAACCCTGTCGAGCAGGGCAAAGCATTCCAATATAACTAACAATTCCGTGACAGTCAACCGGAGGCGACCGGATCGGCAGGGCGAAACCGAAGGATCCGGTATCCGGCAATATCGGGCCACGGGTCCGCCACCCTTTGAAGGGGCCGGACCCGACGAACGGAAATCAGACAACGGCAAGCACGAGCCACGCCGAGGGGAGGAACAGCGGCGGGATGTGGATGTCCCCGAATCTTCGAACTCGCCTGTATTCCCAAGGGGATACTACGAGAGGGGAATTCGGCCGACAGGCCGTTGCGGAGGTCGAATCGCCCGGGAGCGACACGACACACGCGGCCTGGAAGTCTGAGGAGGCGAAAAGGACGACCTACCGATCAGGCCTCAGTCTTTGCGACGACGGCCTGCTCTCCGTGCTCCAGAAGCTGCGTTTGAACATGCTCAACCGTTTCGTCGAGCGCTTCGCGGAATTTCTCAAAATCTTCCTTGTAGAGAAAGATCTTGTGCTTCTCATACTCATCGTCGCCGATCCGTTTGCTCTCGGTGATCGTGATGTAGAAATCCTTCTCGGATTTTGTCGCCTTCACATCGAAGAAGTAAGTGCGCTTTCCCGCCCTCACCCGTTTCGTGAAGATCTCATCTTTGTAGCCGTTGTTGTCCAAATCCACGCCTCCTTACATCTTGCATCGAAGTGGTTGTGACCGATGAATTGTTGCTTTGCAGGTCCCGGTCCGGTCTCCCGGGACACACTCGTGTGTGGCTCTCGACCGCTGACGATCATCGCCGCAAGACCGCCACTTTCCCTCGCACCGTGTTCCCGTCATCGGTATAGCCAATGATGAAATAGACGCCCGACGCCACGAAATTTCCCTGGTTGTCCCTGCCGTCCCAGGAACCGATTCTTCCGCCATCGGTGGTCAGGTCCCGGACGAGCCCGCCGTTCGTCGCCAGAATTTTGATCTTTGAATTCGCCAGCAACCCGTCGATGGTCAGCGTTGAAATCGAGGGCAGACGGAAGGGGTTCGGGTAGACCTTGAATCCTTGGTCGGATTCTGCCGGCGCGGCGCCGGTCGTGTACAGGCTCGCCAGCCCGGACAGGGAGGCGAAGTAGACTGCGCCGGTTTTGGGGTCGACGGCAATGCTCTGAATATTGTTGTCGATGAGCTTTCCCTGTGTCGTCTCCACCGTATACGACGTCAGCACCTGCGTGCCGTCGGGCGAGAGCACGACCACTCCCTCCGGCGTTCCCACCCATTTCTGATTCAAAGGATCAACTGCAATGGTATTGATGGTTTCTCCGAGAAGCGGCTTGTAGGCGGCGATCGACGATTCCGGGTTGGAGGGATCGAGAATAATCGCGATGCCGCGGTCGGTCCCGATCCAGACGGTGTTGTCCTTGTCCACGACAACGGTCGTTACCGCATCGCTCGGGAGGCCGCTCGTGCTGGTCAACAAGATGTTGCTGGTGCTGTCAAGAGCTCCGCCATTCTGAAGACAAAGGACGCCTCGATAGGCCGGCGCCCGGGAAACTGCCCACAGGTTGTCGAGCCCATCGACCGCGAGAACCCGGTCGACGCCATATTCCACCAGGTTGCTGATCTTCACGCCGTTGTAGTAAATCGGGAGGTGGTGCCAAATGTTGTCGGGAGTGCGGACGGCAAGGATGTTTCCGTCAAGAGCGCCCAGAACCGATACCCACGTATTCCCGTTTTCGTCACAGACCACATTGCTGCCGACGATATAGTTGGTGTTGTTCGAGATGCCCACCATCCCGACGTTGGTGTTGAAGATGTGCGCCGAGTCGATCGTTGTCCCACCGTTGGGAAACTCCGCCATGCCCCATCCCCATGAACTCGCCCACACTGAACCGTTGCAGGAAATTGAGATTTTGTAGTACTGATTTTCGGGGAGGACGCTGTTCGTCTTCGTCAGGGCCGTCCAGGTTGATCCGTCGAACCGGTTGATCCCGGTCCCGTTATTGGGGCCGGTTGCTCCCCAGACAATCCCGCGCGGATCGACTGCGACGCTGGTGAACTCGTTGGAGTTCGGTCCATTCGGGAGGCGCACATTCCATGCGGACGACTGAAACGAGAGGATCCCTCCGCCGGAGGTTCCGACCACCGGGTTGGGTGTTGAGCCCGAAACAGTTTCAAGCGACGTCGGCGGGTACGGAAGTGCGGGGCCGAAGGGGGACGACGATCCATCGGTTGCCAGGGACACCAGTTGCGTCCCGGTCGTGGCGACGATGAGCTGTCCGCCGGACACCGTCAGAGCGACGATGGACTGCCCGCTGAACGAAGGGATCGCACTCCACCCGGCGGCGGTATGGACATACAATCCGTCGGTCATTCCTGCGTACACATTTCCGTTGAATACCGCCAGCGCAGCCGGGTACCCGGACCCTGACCCGAGGACATCAAGACTCCACGCATCGGGGACAAGCAAATTGGATCCGTCGAGCGGTGCTGAGGCAATCCGATTGAGAGGATTTTGCGTCTGGTGGTCCGTGATGCCGATCCACACCCGGCCGTTCGCGATGACCGCGGAAATCGCTGCGATCCGTGTTCCGGTCGGTATGGACCCGAACCGGGAGAACGTGTCGCCGAATTCGAACTTGGAACGCCGGAAGAAACTCAGTCCGAATTCCGTGCAAATGATAACCGTGTCTCCCGATACCGTCAGTTCATTGATTTGCTTGTTGACCTGGGTGGTATTGGTGAGATCGGAAATGACGCGGAGGGAACCGGTGGCGGGTTGATACACGTGGAGAAAGCCGGTGCTGGATCCGCTCCAAACGTCACCGTCGGAATCCACGGCAACCGCGGTAAGCACAACGCTCTGAAGGCCGTCTGCGCTTGTCAGACGAAGGAAGGAATTGTTTCCGGGCGACCAGCGGAAGAGCCCGCCGGAAGTCGAGGCCCAGAAATCTGAACCGGCCCGGGCGACGGCGGTCACGTTCTTCATGGAAGTGAAATTTCTCCACGTGCCGACGCCCTGTGCCGGCGACGAACTCGCCATCGTGCACAGCACACCCACCACCATCCACCGCACAGCATTCATATGACCTTGAGATCCTCTCTGCATGGCCTGATGATCACGACCGCTTTTCAGCAGGCCCTCCCTGAAGTTGACGGCCGAGCTGGACAAGTTCGATCGCCGTCATCGCCGCATCCCAGCCCTTGTTTCCGCCTTTTGCTCCCGCGCGTTCCAGTGCCTGCTCCAGCGTTTCCGTTGTCAGCACGCCAAATGCCGTCGGGACATTGGTGGTCAGCGCAATCTGGCCGATGCCTTTTGCCACTTCTGCGGCAATGTAATCGAAGTGTGGCGTCTCGCCGCGGATGACGCAGCCCAGACAGATCAAGGCATCAAATTTTCCACTCCGGGCCATCTGGTTGGCAACCTGGGGGATCTCGAACGCGCCGGGGCAATAGACGGCGGTGAGGGCATCCTCCGCGGCGCCGTGGCGGATCAGGCAATCGATTGCTCCTTCAAGCAACCGCTCCGTCACCAGCATGTTGAACCTGCTGACGACGATGCCGAAGCGCAATCCTCCGGCCGAGAGCACTCCCTGGACTGTGCGCACGAGTCATGTTCCTGTTGTGAAGGATGTCCTGATCACCGCAGACGGCGGCGCATCATTTCCACCGCGTCTGCAGGAATGGAATACCTGCCGAGTACATCGAGGTCATTGCGTTTTCCCCCGTGAAAATCGGACCCACCGCTGGTGAGAAGAAAATATTCTTCTGCGATTCCCCGGTAGTATCCCTCACGTTCACCGCTGTGCGATGGGTGCACAACCTCGATGCCGTCAACGCCTTCTTTGATGAGAGCCAACATCACCCGTTCATCGATCGCATTGCCCGGGTGAGCAACAAACGACAGGCCGCCTGCATCGGCAACCATCCTGATCGCTTCGCGAGGAGGGACCTGGTACTTGCGTTCGTACGCCGGTTTGCCGAACCCCAGAAACCGTGCGAACGCCGCCTGGTAGTTGTCAACAAGGCCTTCGTCGACAAGCGCCGCCGCAATGTGCGGTCGACCGATCGATGCCGTTCCTGCCCTGGCGAGGACCGCCTCGAAGGGGAGGGGGAGCTTCAACTGGTGAAGCTTCTGAACAATTCTTTCCGCTCTGCGTCGCCGTTCGACCCGAAAAACCGAGAGGTGTTCCTGCAGAGTCGCATTTTCCGTATCGACGAAATACCCGAGGAGATGAATGTCCTGGGCGTCGACCGTCGTGCTGAGCTCCACTCCCGAGATGACCTCGATGCCGAACGTGGCGCCGATTTCGACTGCCTCGTGCAGAGCTCCCGTATTATCGTGATCCGTGATACTGATGATTGTCAGCCCGGCTCGGGCTGCGTGTACCAGGAGATCGTGGGGAGTGAGAGCGCCGTCGGAAAACGTAGTGTGAAGATGAAGATCGGCTTTGCCGTCCATTCGACGCCGGCTGACTCGTTGGAAAGAACAGAGGCGCGCAACTCAGAGATAACGCGTCTTGAATTTTTCGTAGTCGTTGATGATGAGCTTCCCGCGTTCGATGTCGAGATGGCCTTCCTTGATGAAGGCGTGAATCATCCTCGAAATCGTTTCCCTCGACGTCCCCGCCATGTTGGCGAGGTCCTGTTGCAGGGGAAGTTCATCGATTTCGACCCGACCCTTGCGGATCCGGCCGATCTCGTCCGCCAGCTGGAGCACAACGTTGGCAACGCGACCGGACGCATCTTTCAACGACAGACTTTTAATCTGCGCGTCCGCCTTGCGCAGGCGGTTCGTCAATTCTTTGAGGAGCGCGATCGCCACCGACGGAAAATCATGAAGCAACTTCAGGAAATCTCTCCGGTGGATCATGAAGAGTTCCGATTTGGTGATGGCCACGACGCTCGCGGATCGTGCAAGTCCGTCCAGAATCGCCATCTCCCCGAAGAAGTCGCTTTCCCCAAGGATCGAAAGGATCACCTCCCGCCCATCATCATCCATCCTGACGATCTTGACCTTGCCGGTCACAATGACAAACAGCGCGGCCCCCGCCTCCTCCTCCAGAAGAATAATGCTCCCCTTCTTATACTTCTTCCGCATCCCTACCCTGGCAATGGTCTCGAGATCAACCGACTCAAGGTCGCTGAGGATAGGGACGTTCTTCAGGAACTCAACGTCCTCCTTTACGGTCGCAGGGAGTATGCCGTCAGTCATGTTAGGGGATGAACGATCGTACGGTCAGACGCACACGTTCCGGAAAATATAGGGGGTGTATTCAACAAAGTCAAGGAAATCATCGTTGCCGACACAATTCAATCAGGGGCTCAAGAGATAATATGCGAGCAGCGCCATCCCTGTTTCTGCAACCACCAGCGCAATTGCGGAGATCAGGTCGTAATGCCGCACCTCGCTCAAGAGCACGCCGTTGCCCGATGTCAGGTACTGATCGTTCACATCGTCCGCGTGGATCTTGCAATATGCCGCGATCGTCCCGGCGATCACCGTTCCGGCAATCGGCGCAATCAGGTGAAATGGCGGCCGATCACCGTTCTTTCCGAGGTCCAGACTCGCAGGGACTTGCGGGAGCGGCTGCCAAGTCCGGTTCAGAGGGACCATGATGTCCTGCTGAATTGTGTCGGGAGCAGTCACCGCTGACTGTTCGAACCCGGCGGCCCGAAGAACAAGAGTGTCTCCCGGGTGCAGACTTCCCGCCGGCAGCAGGAGCGGTGTGACACCCAACGATGCGTTGCGAAGCCATGCGTTGGCCCCTGATGGCCGTGAGGATATCCTGACCATCAGCGGAACCTCATACGCAAGGTCGCGGTGTTCTCCGGCCGAAAGATCGATCGTATCCATCACCGGGCGTTCGGCCCATCGCGTCACGGGAAGCCCGACCAGACGAACAGTATGTTTCCCAGGGAGAAGAGAGTCGACACTCAGCGGGGTATAGCCCCGGAGAACCGAGTCGATGGTCACATACGCGCTCCGGCCGGGCGTGCGGATGGATATCCCTGCATGGGATGAATCGGGCCCGTCCGCGCCCGCACGCGCCAGCGATGAACCGATGACCAGTGTGAAGCACAGCCCGCGAAGCTTCATCGTGGCGCCTTCCCGAAACAAAAGAGGGTATACTCGTCTGTCGCGACAAGCACTTTGCCGTATCCGACCACGGCGGGCGATTTGATCCTTCCATCCAGCTCTTTCGAGAATACAATCCCGCCATCGGTGAGCCGCAACGCGAAGAACTTCTTTTTGAGAGTTCCGATGAAGACCTTGCCTCCCGCGATGGCGGCGCCGGCATTGACCGGTCCGTCCAGATTCGTACTCCAGAGTTCTACGCCGTCCGTCGCACGGAGAGCACGCACATACCCGTCGATCCCGCCGATGATCACGGTATCGCCCCGGACGGCCGGCGGGGAATAGATCGGAGTGCCGGTGGGATGTTTCCATCGGACCTTTCCCGTCTCCTGATCGAAGGCGATGACGCTTCCGGGAAGCGTCGCCGCAATCACCGTCCCTTCCGCAAGCGCCGTTCCGCCGACGATCGGCCCGTCCGCCGGAGCGCGCCAACACAACGTCCCGTTTGCGATTCGGAGCGCATAAAGTGATCCGTCGTCGCCCCCGAAAAACAGAAGAGAGTCGTTCGCCGACGGGAGGGAGTGAAAGCCGTTGAACCGCCGGTTGTCCGGCAGCTCGAATTTCCACACGGGATCTCCCGAAATGCGCTCGACGCAATACACCGTCCCGGCGATGGTCCCAAAGAAGACGCGCTTGTTGATCAGGAGCGGCGACATCTCGACGTCCTCGTAGGTCTTCCGCCAGACCGTTTGACCGTCGTTGAGGTTATAGGCAACAATCGATTCGATTCCCCCGCTCGCCGGAAGGACGACAACGTTCCCATCGATGACCGGCGATCCGGGGACGGCGTCGTCAAGTCTGACCGAACCGATCATCTTGCCCGTCCGGATATTGATGGCGTACAAATCCCCGCGCAGCGTTCCCCCGACGACCATGCTATCCAGCAGGAGTGGCGAACCGTTTCCGATGCCGGCAGAGAGGTCCTTGTCCCACTCTTCGACGAGCGAGTCGGCCACGGGCGACGAATAGTCTGCGGTCCGCGCATTGTTCCCGCCGTAGCACAGGACATCGCCCGGGCGAACGATGATGGTCCGTTCAATGCGCAACCCACCGCAGCCGAGCAGCGCGAGAGACGGCAAGGCGTAGGCAGTAAACAGTATGCAGTAGGCAGAAAGCATTCGCATTCGTTCCCGATTTCCCAAGACTCTCAGTCTCCCATTCCCCCTTTCTCCCCATCTCCCGTTCTCTCTTTTCAAAAGTCCCATCCAAAAAAGAACTGCGTAAACCAGTCGTGCTCGATTGTCGTGAAGTTGTTCTCGATGCGTTTGCCGACGTCGAAGCGGAGGACCAGGAGTCCGCCGAGATTCAAGCGCAGACCGCCGCCCATGCTTCCGAGGGTCTGCGTGTATTGGGTGTCCCACACCGCGCCGGCATCCACGAACAGCGCACCGCGGATTCCCCAGAACCCGATTCCGCCGAAGGGGAATCGGAACGCGAGCTGGTCCACAAACGGGAAGCGCAGCTCATTACTGATGAGCCACAACTTTTCGCCGTGAAGGCTCCACAACGGGTATCCTCGGAGGTCCCAGCTTCCGCCCATGACGAACTGTCGCGATTCCTTCCCCTGGTTGTAGAACAGCCAGAGTCGGGTCGCGAAAGCGCTCCGCGTGGCAAGCCTGATGTAGTTGCGGTAGTCGGCGATGACGGTCACGTAGTCGACGTTCGAGTACTGGACGTCCGACGTAAATGCGAGGGTGAGGTTGAACCGGCTTCCGTCGAGCGGGCCGGTCGGTCCCCAGAGCGTGTTATCGTGGACAAACGTCAGCGAATTCGAGAGCAGGAGGGCTTTTCTCTCGGCGATCGCGACGTCGGCGAGTTTTGACGAATTGCTAATGCTGACGGACGCTTCGATCCGCTCGAATTTTGTGATGGGATAGCTCAATGTAAAATATCCGCCGAACACCCGCTCGTAGTAGAATTCGTCCTTGTCCGTGAGATCGTAGCGTCTCCCGGCGAACCGGAAGACGCCGTAGGCGTAGTTTGTCCGCTGCCCGAGCGAGATCCGGGAGATGGCGACGTTGAAGCTCGAGAGGAGTTCCGATTGCGTTTGCGCCGTATTATAGAGAAGGAAATAGTACTCCTCATTGCCCAGAATGTCGCTGAGGGAAAGAACCGCGCCGCCGGTTGTCCCGAAGACCGGATCGGTTGAGATCGCGCTCTGTGCGACATCGAGGCTGTACTCGCCCGCGTACCGGAGCCGTTTCAACGACGTGGACCCCGCGATCCGTTTCGGTTTCCACGGCTCTTCGCGCGACGCCAGGTCGATGGTCCGTGATGTGGACAAGGTGTCGAATGCCCTGCGCACGTTTTGGAGCGAGCGAATCTGAAAACCGTACTTCTCGAACGTTGCGAAGACGAGATCCCCCGTGGAATCCCATGCCGGGTCGAACGCCGAGGTCGTGAAGTGCGTGATCTGCTTCATTGTCCGCGTCGGCCCCGAGCGTTCCTGCCGCATGTCCATCGCCCAGACATTTTGCACCCCTCCCAGGTCCGAGGTGAACGCCAGCAAGGCGCCGTCCTTCGACCATGCCGGCGAGGCATCGCTCGACGGGCCGTAGGTCAGGTAGTCGATGGATCCCGTTGCAACCGAATAGAGGAAGAGGTTGTAGACGCCGTGCGACCCGTACGAGGTCCGGTCCGAACTGAAAGCGATTGTTGCGCCGTCGGGCGACCAGGCCGGATCGCGATCGTCGTAATAGTCGTTGGTCAACCGGGTCGTGTCGCCGGTATCGATGTTCAAAATATAGAGATCGCTTTTCCCTCCCTTGTCGATCGCCGAGAATGCGAGCCGTCGTTCATCGGGTGCCCACGAGACTGATCCGACGCTGACGACGTCGGGCCAGCGGAACGAGCGCAGGACCTGCTCCTTTCGCACGTCGTAGAGATACAGCACGTCGTTCTCGCCGCTCTTTGTCGTGAACGCGAGGATTCCCTTCGGCGTCACATCGATCCTTCCCCGGAGGGGGTGGAAGGACTCGAATTCATCGGTGCGTTCACCCTCGAGAATCTGCTTGCCGTCATCCTCCGGGTTCTTTGATGCGAGATTCTTTTCGTAGATCCCGGTGTACCCCGTTCGGTTGGCAATAAAGAGCACTTCCCGGAGCGAGTCCATTTCCAGGACTACGGGTTTCGAATTGAACCCTTGGCGGGCGATGGCGCGCGAGGCGCGGCTGGGGATGTCCTCGTCGGTCAGGAGGGGATAGTATTTCTTCCGGAGGGAATACAGCCACTCTTCATCGAACTCCTTGTAGTCCTTGCCGATGGTGATCTTGAAGTCGTCGCTGAACGAGCTCTCCTTCCAGAAGTTCTCCATCAGGGCCAGGATCTTTTCTTCGCCATACTGATCGGAAAGAAATTGGAGTGCGTTCTGTCCTTCCTTGTACATCTGGAACGTCCCGTAGATCCTGTCCATATCCTCCAGGCCGGCGACCGTTCCATTGAGCACGGCGTCACGCATCACCATCTCGCCCTGGGCGTCCCAGCCGGTCGACCAGTATTCCGCGAGACCTTCGGTGAACCAGAGCGGGGGAAAACGGTCGCTCGATTTCCGATGCTCCGAGAGAACGCGGTAAATCTTGCTGGTGGTGAACACGTGAACAAGCTCGTGCCGGATCACGTGACGGAACTGTGCAATCGAGCCGTCGGCCGGGATCACGACTCGTCCTTTGAGAAACTCAAAGAACCCCCCGACGCCTTCCGGGATAAACCCGGCCGTCGTGTTGGTCTGCTCGAAGTGGAGATGGGAACTATAAAAGATGAGCGGGATGCGGGAATTGACGGAGTGATTGAACTTCTGTTCGAGGATGGTGTAGCTCTCTTCCGCGAAGGAGGCCCCGTACTCGGCCAGGTCCTTCATCTCCGGGTAGTAGTAAATGTCGAAGTGCTTTGTTTTCAGGACATGCCACTCGAAGTCCGTATACTGGACTTTGTTCCGCCCGAAGAAGTAGTACTGGGTGACGGCCGAGGCGGGGAGCAGCAACAGAACGAGAAGGGCCAGTGTCCTGGACTTCATCCTCACATTCTCCTGCACAGTCGAAGACCGCTGATACGCATGAGGGATCTCTCTCGAAGATAGTATCAATCCTCAGGACTTGCAACTTCTGCAATGCTGTGCTGATGGGGTGCGGGGGGCTTCCCGCTACCAGGAGGTGCCGTTTCTGAACACGGTGACGAGCAAAATTAGCGCGAGCGCGAAGATGGCGACGACGACGGCGATGCGTTGTTCTTTGCTGAGTTTCATTTCCTCACACCTTTCCCAATTCACTCTTGAGATAGTCGATGACCTCCACCGGCGTGGGATCGACGCCATTCAGGATGGCGACATAGTAGCTCGTCCAATCCCCGAGATGGATGAGGGAGAACATGCGCGCGAGGAGGGATCGTCCCTCGCTCCGGACTTCGATGACGCGATCGGTATACCGTCGCAGGACTTCCATTGTCACCTCCATTCGCTTTTGCACCCTGCGGTGATCCTCCTTGTCGCGGAGGAACACCACCTGCGTCTCCCGCATGAGGGTGGTGAGTGATTTCCATCCGACAAGTTCGTTGTGATTCATCTCGGGGAGGACGTTGCCGAAGGTCAGGGTTTTTCCGTTCTCGGCCAGCTGCCCGCGCCACCGTGTATTGACAGCGTCGAACCGTTCGGTGGAGGAGTAGAAGACTCCGAGCCGCCCGGAGATGCGCTCTGCCAGGCTGAGTGCCGGGTTTGCCTCCGGATTGAGGTCGGTATACGCGGGTCCTTTCCCGCGGAGGAGCGCGATGGTTTCCAGGATGTCGCGCTTGCGGTCCTTGATCAGTCCTGCCTTGCCGAGGGCGATCAGGAGAGGGAAGAACG
>CAWESL010000001.1:0-59655 GCA_963811705.1 Ignavibacteriota bacterium | reverse complement strand
AAGTAATTCCGCAGCGGAAACAAGTCATCGTACTGAGTACCCTGTCCTCCCTGCTCCCCTGATGCTGCGAGGCACGCATGGCACTTGTCCGTAGCCATAGCGGCAAATATCGAGCGTATCAGCAACTGCCGTACGACTGAATCGCCCATGACTACTCACGAACATTCCCACATCAGTCATCGTGGTGAGGTGATTGCCTCCTCATCATCTCATGGCATCTCGCTTCAGGAATTGCTGGCCACCCTGCGTCGCGGAAAGTGGATCATTGCCGCTACGATTGGTGTAACCCTCCTTCTTGTCGCAGTCTATACATTCGTCGTCAGTCCCGTTTACGAGGCCACCGCGGTTGTTCAGATCGACAGCAATGTGAAGACCAGCGTTGCGCCGATGCTTGACTTCTCGAGTTCCGGCATTTCCTCGAAGATCACAAATGAAATTGAGGCGCTTCGTTCGGTGAGCATGGCGGAGGCAGTAGCGCAGTGGTTGGTCGACAAGAGGACGACCGACGGCGTCCATCCACACGGCATCGCCATCATTGCGCCCTCCGATAGCAAGGATAGCAATTCGTCGGCGGCCCCCCTTCCCTTGATCGTGAAACGACTGATGCGGTCGACGGACGTTACACCGGTCAAAGAATCGGATATCATAAAAATCGTCGTGCGCAGCAACAACGCGGACGAGGCTGCGCTCATCGCGAATACGTACACCCGGATGTACGTCGACCGCGACCTGAATGAGAGCAGAAAGAAGTCTCACATCCTTCGCGAGTTTCTTCAGTCGCAACTCTCGTCAAAGCATGATCAGCTGGACTCGACCGAACAAGCGTTGCAGTCGTATATGCGCCGTTCAGGGGTCGTCGCCCTCGATGAAGAAGCGCGCCAGCGAGTCGAGCAAATGGCGGACCTTGAGGCATCGCGAGATGCGTTGGATGTGGATATCCGCTCCCGCGAACAATCGCTTCAGTCGCTCCAGGAGCAGCTCGCCCTTGAAGAGCCGAACGTGGCGCGCGCGATGGGGGAATCGAACGATATGTACGTGAAGCTGCTCCAGGAGCAGATCGCGAAGCTGGAGGTACAGCGCGACGTCGGCATGGCGCAGAGTTCCCGCCTCAACCTGGACATCGCGAAGAACTATCGCGAGCAGCTGCGCGACATCGAGCTACAAATCGCGCAATTGAAAAAGAACCTCCGGGACCGGGCGAATGCCCTCGTCGGCTCGTTAGGTCCGAACTCCCAGGGAGGAGAAAACGGCGGCGCCTCGGGCGGGTTCGTCGCATCCGCCCGGCAAAAGATCATCGAACAGAAGATCGAACTCGATGGACTGAAAGCGAAACGGAAGGCATTGAGCACGATTATTGCCGATGCCGAACGACAGTTCAACAAGATACCTTCGAAGAGCATTCAACTGGCGAAGCTACAGCGCGCGCGCCTGAGCACCGAGAAGCTCTATCTGCTGGTGGAGGAAAAATACAACGAGGCCGCAATCACGGAGACCTCCGAATTCGGCTCCGTCAATATCGTCGATCCGGCGACCGTTCCTCTTGATCCGGTAAGCCCGAGGCCGGTGTTGAATATGGCGATTGGGCTCCTGCTGGGAATCGGATTTGGCATCTCGATCGTCCTGATCAAGGCCAGCATGGATACGCACCTGCGGACCCCCGGCGACCTGAAGAAGATGGGTCTCATTCCTCTGGCGGTCATCCACCGTGTCGATCGGAGCATGCTGGTCAAATTCAATCTCAAAGATCCGACGACGGACGGCCGCCCGATCGATCCCCGTCTTATTGTGCGGTACAATCCGTTCGCCCCGGCTTCGGAGTCGTACAAGCGTCTCCGCGGCGCAATTCTCGACATCACGACGAAAGAACCGATACGGACGATTGTGGTCTCAAGCGCCAGCCCGCAGGAAGGGAAATCAACGGTTGTTTCCAACCTTGCGGCCACCTATGCCGGGATGGAGGAGAAGGTTCTCTTGATCGACGCAGATTTGCATCGTCCGACGATCCACAAAATCTTCGGCATCCTGCGCGAACCGGGTCTTTCGGAAATTCTCACGGGGGAAGAGGAATTTGAGGACGTCGTCCACCACGGCGCGATTGGCAATCTTGACGTGCTTTCCTGCGGCAAGGCGGCAAAGGATCCCTCGGAGCTCTTCGGGTCTGGACGCATGAAACACCTTCTGGCTGAAGTGCGGACCAAGTATAGCCTGGTCCTCCTGGATTCGCCGCCGCTTCTTGCTGTTGCCGACTGCGGCGTCCTTGCCCGACTCGTGGACGGCATCATCCTTGTCGTCCAATCGGGGGCCACCACAGTTGAGATGTTGGAGCTTGCCTCGGAATTCCTGAACAAGCAGCGGCACAATGTTCTCGGTTTGGTACTCAATGGATTCGATGCGGTGAGGGCTTATGGAAGCAACCGGTATGCCTACAAAAGCGGATATGCAAACTACGGCTACAGTTCAGAAGGAACAAAGCAAAAGGCCGGTCACGCCGTCGAGTAGAATGCGTGGCCTGCTGGGGGGAAGGAGCATGACCAGAGTTCAAGGATTCTGCAATCATTGTTTTCCTCCGGGGCGGATGCAACGGACCTACGATTATAATCTCAGGATCCGGCTGCTCCGGCTCTTTGTCCCGTGTCAGCGCGTGCGGTGCGATTCGTGCGGACGCGAAGGGTGGGCGTTGAGCATGGGGTGGACCGATCTGCGGAACGGAGAGGTGCCGCCCGGTTTGCTTGTGCTCTTCTGCATCATCGCCCTGGTGTTTGCGATCTACATCGCGCGATAGGAACGTACAATGGCCATCATTCATACTCTCGCTCCACCGCCGGCCCCCCCCGCGGCCCTCTGGTACGCGGTCGTTCTCCGGTCACGGTTCGAGAGAAAGACCCATGCATCGCTCATCGAAAGCGGCATTGAGTCGTTTCTCCCGCTGATCGAAGAATTGCACACGTGGAGCGACAGGAAGAAGATCGTCCAGGAGCCCCTCTTCCGCGGCTACCTCTTTGTGCGGACCGAGCTTCGCCGGAAAGTCGAGATCCTCGAAAAGCCCGGGGTCGTGCGGTTTGTGGAGTTCGGTGGGAAACCGGTGCCGGTACCGGAACGTCAGATCGAATGGGTTCGACTCGCACTACGCGAGCCGCGACAGGTCGCACGCGAACCATACTATAATGCCGGCGACAGGGTGCGCGTCATTGCCGGACCGTTAACAGGTCTGGAAGGGTTCATTCTTCAAACGCGAGGCCATTCCCGTCTCGTGATTTCGCTCTCATCGATCGCGCAATCCTTCTCGGTCGAAGTCACCGAGGAGTGCGTCGAGAAGCTGGAGATCGTCGACAGTAAACAGCCGACAGTATACAGTGGATCGTCTGGTATTCATTGCTGAGACATTACGCTTCACTGTCCGCTGTCCGCTGTCCGCTGTCTGCTGTCCGCTGTCCGCTGTCCGCTGTCTGCTGTCCACTGTCCGCTTTCCTGCTAGGCCGCTAATGGGGCTGAAAGAGCGGAGCTTGTCATTGCCGGATCAAGAACATCCAGAGAAACTCATGAGCAAGAACTTTGCGATCACGGGCGTTGCAGGCTACATTGCCCCCCGGCACCTCCGTGCCATACGTGACACAGGGAATAGATTGATCGCCGCCCTCGACCCTCACGATTCCGTGGGTTTGTTGGATCAATTCTCCTTTGACGTCCGGTACTTCCCCGAGTTTGAACGCTTCGATCGATTTCTCGACAAACTCCGGCGGGGGCCGGAGGAAACCCGGCTGCATTACCTGAGCATTTGCTCGCCGAATTATCTGCATGATGCGCATATTCGGCTTGCGCTGCGCCTCGGGGCAGACGCCATCTGCGAAAAGCCCCTGGTGATCAATCCCTGGAACCTTGACGCCCTCCGTGAAATGGAGGAGGAGACCGGCAGAAAGGTGAATACCGTTCTTCAGCTGCGGGTTCACCCCTCGCTTGTCGAATTGCGGGAGAAACTCAACAGCGATGGCTTTAAGGGGAAGCAGGACGTCGTCCTCACCTATATCACCTCGCGCGGGAGATGGTATGATGTATCGTGGAAAGGCGTTGACGAACGATCCGGCGGAATCGCCACGAACATCGGGGTGCACTTTTTCGATCTCCTCCTCTGGTTGTTCGGTCCCGTTGAGCGATGCCTGGTCCACGTGAAGGAGGCGAAACGGATGGCCGGATTTCTGGAATTGAAAAACGCCAACGTGCGATGGTTCCTCTCCGTGGACGCAAAGGACCTTCCGTACACCGCGGTCCCGGGATCGAAAACGACATTTCGATTGATTACCATCGGCGGGAAACAGCTGGAGTTTACCGAGGGGTTCACCGACCTTCACACCCGCATCTATGAAAGAATACTGGCGGATCAAGGGTTCGGCATCGAGGATGCGAGGGGAGCCATCGAACTTGTGCACCAGATCAGAACCTCAGCAGTGACGCCACTCAGCGCCGCAACCCATCCCATCGTCCTGCAGTCTGTCGCGTCATATCTCGACCAGGATGACCTTGCGACGGTCGAGACTCACGCCACGAAACACGGGGAAGACATCCTATGAGCTATTTCAAGCATGAATCGGCCTACGTCGACGACCCTTGTGAAATCGGCGACGGCACAAAGATCTGGCACTTTAGTCACATTCAGTCAGGCGCGAAGATCGGACGGATGTGTGTCGTGGGGCAGAACGTCAACGTGGGAAATAATGTGACCATCGGGAATTTCGTGAAGATCCAGAATAATGTCTCGGTGTACGAGGGCGTCGTGCTTGAGGATTATGTCTTCTGCGGCCCTTCGATGGTGTTCACGAACGTCCTGGATCCGCGCTCCAAGTATCCCCAGGTTGGCAGCAAATTCTACAAGCCGACGCTCGTGAAAGAAGGCGCATCGCTCGGTGCAAATTCAACCATCGTCTGCGGACACACCATCGGCCGATTTGCGTTCATCGGTGCAGGCGCCGTTGTGACAAAGGACGTTCCGGACTTTGCTCTTGTCGTCGGTAACCCGGCGAAGATCGTCGGATGGATGAGCGAAGCGGGCAAGAAGCTCGTCTTCGATCGCGACGGGTTGGCGTACTGCGAGAAGGCCGGGAAGCAATACAAGCTTGTCGGCAATCAAGTGCACGATGTTGCGTAGGCCAACATCTCATTCCGTCCGTCTGTTTCCGTAACGCCTCGACTCCATTCATCAGAAGCGTTTCGCATTGTCGAGTTCCTTCGTCGGAGTCTAATCCTTTGTCGATGCCAGTATTTGAGGACAAATTCGAATTTGCAAGATATCTGCGAGGACGCATTGCCCCCTTGCGTCTTCTCCTTCCCCCAGGTGGAGCAACGCGGAAAGTAGCTGTGCTTGCGGGGGGGACGCTAATAGGGCAGTTGTTTGGGGTGATCCTGTCCCCGGTCCTGTCGCGATTATATACACCGCACGATTTCGGATTGCTGTCTGTGTTTGGATCGATACTTACAGTGCTGGCGATTCTTGGTTGCTGGTCGTACGAAGAAGCAATACCCCTTCCAGAGGATGACGAACCTGCCCTCAATCTCATGGCTCTCTGTTTTATCATCATGATCAGCATGGTTGCAGTGCTAACCGCGATGATCGTGTTCTTTGGCGACAAAGTCACTTCGTGGTTCAGACTCCCGGAACTCACTAACTATCTCTTCCTCCTGCCAATCGCACTTGTCGCAATTACGACCTACAAAGTCCTCAGCTATTGGGCCTTACGAAAAGGTCGATTCAATGTGCTATCCCGGACGAAGGTGAGCCAAGGACTTGGTCAAGCGATTTCGCAACTTGGTTTGGGGCTCCTGAATTTCGGGCCCGCGGGATTGATCGTCGGCGATATAGTCGGCAGGAGCAACGGAGTATTTGCCCTCAGCCGTATGTTATCCAAAGACCCGGCGTTGAATGTGCGAGCGGTCTGGCGTGGGAGAATAAGAGAGGTCGCGACAAGATATAAAAAATTCCCGATGTTCTCGAGCAGCTCCGGTCTTTTGCGCGGTGTGGGATCGTTAGCTCCATTGTTCATCGCGCGAAATTATGGCCCCGACGTTGCAGGTTGGGTCGCTCTCTCCAATCTCGTTGTTAGCGGCCCCCTTAGCCTGCTCTCGAGCGCTGTAGGTGATGTCTACTTCAATGAGTCGGCCCGGATAGGCAAAGTCGACACCAGGCGACAGGCCCGACTGCTTTGGAAACTTGTTGCCCGGATGGCGCTGATCAGTGCTCCGTTCATCGGGATCATGCTTTTGTCCGCACACTGGGTTTTTCCGGTAATTTTCGGCCCAAAGTGGACCCAGTCAGCGCTGTATCTTACGCAATTAGCTCCTATGTACTTTGTCATGTGTATTGCGAGTCCTACTCATCCGATCCTCACAGTCTTCGAAAAGCAGGAACTTCACTTGCTCAGAGAAATCACGAGGGCGCCCCTGATGCTCGGACCCCTGGTAGTGGCAGGATGGCTTGCACTTGACCCGCAATCGGGATTGGCGTGCTACAGCCTTGGGACCTGTGTCTTCTACGCGCTCAGCATGATTCCGGTTTGGCATGTCGTTCGGAAATCGCGCCAGCGATCATAACTCTCAGGCAAAGCATTTGTCATCGCTCGTTCTCGCTGTCTATCTCCTATCCGGAGAATTCAAGGCAGATCCCCGGCTCTCGTGGATCCCTTTCGATTTGACAATCGTAACGGGCGTGATCCTGGCGGTGCTGGTGGCCCGGAGTATCGTTACCGCCGGGCTTGGCCACCCTCGACAGTTGTTGATCCAGCTTGTTACGATCCTCCTTTTCATGATCCCCGCGCTCTGGACGAATTGGACGGAGTATGCGGTCGTCAAGACCAGCCGTTTATTCACACTTACTGCACTGGCTTGCGTCGGACCGTTAGTTCTGATGAGGAGCGGGAAAGATGTTCGCTTGTTCCTGAAAATCCTCACTGCGATATCGATAGTTATTGCACTCGACTCGCTTTTTCAGGTCGGAGAGAACCTAGGAGAGTGGGATCCGAGTGCGCGATTGAACTCCCCAGGATCAAACACGATTGCTTTGGGTCGGTCCAGCGGGTTGGCAGTGATAGGGGTATTCTTCCTGTTCCCATGGACCTCTCGTTGGTGGCACGCCCTCAAATTCGCCGCCGCGTTGCTTTTCGTCACTGTCATGTACGCATCGGGCTCGCGCGGACCGATTCTTGCATTGATCGTGACCTCAGGTGCAATGTTTCTCATGTTCTACTCGCGCGCTATCAAGCACTGGATCATCCTGCTCTTGTCCACCGGCGCGTTCGCCGCTGCACTTGTCGTTGGCTCGTATGTCGCTCCGGAGCGATCTTCCTACCGCATCCAATTGAGTTACCAATCCAATCCCCTCGAGGATACGAAAGAAAACGTCTCATTCGTGGAGCGGGCCAAGGCATTAGAACTCACGGCCAAGTCTGCAATCACGGCACCGCTCGGTCTGGGATGGGGCGGTTTTGCAGAACTCGCCCATCGTCACAACCTCGAACTTGAATATCCGCACAATCTACTTGCAGAACTCCTCATCGAGGGGGGATGGTTTCTTGCCGGCTATACGTGCGTTCTTTTGTTCTTCACCGTGCGTAGAGCGACAGGCGCTGTTCTGGGATCGCAAGGTCCCGAACAGCGATGGATTATCGGATTGGTTTTCTACATGCTCCTGAACTCGCTTGTAAGCGGGGACCTCAATGACAATCGGCTTCTCTTCGCTTTGCTCGCGATCGCGTCTTTGCTTGAATGGACGCCAGGAAGCGCCATAACGCAAGACGCGATCATCGGACCGCTGTTCGATCGCCTGCCGATTCGGCACGCCGTGGACGCTGGACCGATTTCATTCACAGAGGAGTCGGGGAATCAGGACAGTTAAGCGTCGATTCGTTTTCCAACGGATTACGATTCTGAGATGTTTGTGATGGGTACATTGCCGGAACTCCGAAAGGCTGCGAGTGTCCGGAGTTTGCACGCAGGCTTCTCAACGACGACCCGAGTCAACGACGATCATTATGATAGCCTATACCAGAAAAGGATTTCGAATAGCGGAAACGCTCTATGAGTCGGATTTGAAGCTTTGTTCAAGATGTGATTTCCACAAGATTTCGATGTCCACGCCGGTTGTCGAAGTAGAAGATTCGCCTAGGGTCAACCATACGCTATTGATTGATCTGCGCCTTGAGGAAGAGGTATTGTTCCATGCCATGCGAGACGGAACGAGATATGAGGTACGAAGGGCGACAAAAGAAAATGTAAAGTGCGAAATCGATTCGAAATGTCTGCGGTCGGCTATCCTGGATTTTAGCGCCTACTATGATGCATTCGCAGCCCGGAAAGGGTTGCGGAAAGTCTTTCGAAAGAGGCTTTTCCTTCTGGCTGAGCAAGCAAAACTGGTCCTGTCAAGAGCTCATCTGCCTGACGGCACAACGCTTGGCTGGCACGTGTATGCCCTGTGTGAGAATCGATCGCTCCTTCTCTATTCCGCTTCGCAATACCGGCACCTCAAGGACACATCTCAAAAAGGGCTGATCGGTCGGGCAAATCGATTGCTGCACTGGTCGGACATGCTTACGTTCAAAAGACGGGGAGTCGAATTCTACGATCTCGGAGGCATCGACGTGTTGCACAAATCGGATGAAACGACGAGGATCGGCGACTTCAAGCGCGGTTTCGGGGGCACCATCGTTCCTGTGTATTCCTACACGATCCCGATGTCTGTGGTTGGACGCGGTGCGTCGCGAGTCTTTCGACTCCTTGGCGTCTCAATCTGAGGCCGTCTTTGAACCAGACACGATCCACAATCAGCATCAATGCCGACGATTTCGGATACTCGACGAGAGTGAATAAAGCAATCGTCGAATGCATGAACCGGGGATTTATTACGAACGCTACCGTCATGGCGAACATGCCGGGGTTCGACGAAGCCTGCCAACTGTCGCACGAGTACGGTTTTCACAATTGCATCGGCGTCCATCTCAACCTGTCTGAAGGTATTCCGTTGACAGAAGGGATACGAAAGAGCCGTTCGTTCTGCAATTCTGACGGTTTCCTGAATTTCTCCGGGTACCCAGTTCTTTTCTCCGCAGAAGACAAGAGATTCCTCCGTGCTGAAATTGACGCACAAGTTAGCTTGTGCAGGCATAACGGCCTTGCAGCGCGCCACGTTGATTCGCACAGACATATTCACACGAATTTCTTCCTTTTCCAAATCATCGACCACACGCTCTCAGCAAGGGGTGTTTCAAGAGTACGGATCTCAGCAAACATGCACAGCGTAGACGTTGCCCGCAGAATCTACAAGGCCGTGTTCCAACGATACTTGTCCTTGCGGGGCTTTCTCACAACTGATTTCTTTGGGGATGTGAGATCATTCATGGGCTTTGCGCAATCGAGGAGAACCGTGGGCAGGACCTTCGAAATCATGATTCATCCTGTATGTGTCGAAGGCGGAGAAATCGTAGATAGCGTTGAAGGATATAACGCCGAGAAGGTGCTGAGAAACCTGCGGGACTGCCAATATGAGATCACTGCCCTCGATGCCTGAACCCGGCAGCGATGGTTTCCAGATCTGCCTCATGGCAGCAATGAGTTCCATTCGGGGGGGAGTATGGACCGAAAACATGTGAATGTCGTCCATATTAGCACTGTTCACGATTCGAAAGATATTCGAATTTTCCAGAAGGAGTGCAGATCGCTGGCTGCTCGCGGATACAATGTTTCAATTATTGCCGCAAGCGAAAAACTCGTAACCGTCGAGGGAGTCTCAATCATTCCCTTGCGCGGAGCGCGTTTTCGCCCCCTGAGAATGTCCATCGTTTGTTTCCGAGCGTTCCTGAAGGCGTTGTCTCTGAAGTCGGACATTTACCATTTGCATGATCCGGAACTTCTCCCATGGGGGCAGTTGCTTCGCCTATTCCGGAAAAGGGTCGTTTTCGACATGCACGAGAATCTGCCAGCCTCGATTCTTCACCGAGAATGGCTCCCGCGAATTCTTCGTCGGCCGCTTTCGCGCGCGACGTCTGTATTCGAACGCCTCCTGTTGAAAGGTATGCCCATCGTCTTTGCAGAGAAGTCCTATGCGAGAGTATACCCGTGGGTGAAGACCAGCACCATCGTTCTCAACATGCCGCTTGTGAACGAGTTTCGTTCCATCACTATTCCTGAGCGGAACGGACCCATCGTCGGGTATATCGGGGTGGTGGACCCCAGCAGAGGCAGCACAATTCTCCTTGACGCGCTGCGTGTCCTAAAGGGCTGGGGACTTCCGGTCGGGCTGGAGTTGATTGGGCCGATCGAGCCTCAGCACGAGCGGGAGTTGAGGGACCTGATAGAAGCCTATGGTCTTGAAGGTGTCAATATCAGAGGGTACATGGACTCCATACGCGGTTGGAAACTGCTTGCACGCTGTTCGCTCGGAACTGCCCTTCTCGCCCCGCTCCCAAATTATGTTGATTCATATCCGACTAAGGTCTTCGAGTACATGGCTCTGGGGCTTCCAGTTCTTGCATCTTCGTTTCCTCTATATAAAACCATCGTTGAAGACCTCTCCTGCGGTTATTGTGTAGACGCGCAGAATCCGATTGCGGTTGCAGAAAAAATTCGCGTTCTGATTGACCAGCCTCTCACCTCACGGATGCTCGGAGAAAATGGCAAGAAGGCGGTCGAAGAATATTTCAATTGGGCGAATGAAGAACGAAAGCTCAATGAATTCTATGAAACGATCCTCGCGCCGTAGATTCCTCAATGAATTTGTCGTTTCAGATGACTCGCATCCCTCTGCCTTGGGATCTTTATTTCCACGGACGGCTTCGAGGTGCGAGATGCGGGAACTGGGGGGTCCCGGGCGGGGGCATATCCTGCTCGTGGTGGCGGTGGCTTTGGTGATGATGGCTGTGCGTGCAGCGGCGGGAGAGCCGTACGGTTCGGGGGTGAACGCCGACGCATTGGCCAATGCGAGGATCGGAGGCCCCAACCAGAGTATCACCTCATATGGGTTTCGTTGTACGCACACCGGAGATCTCGCGTCATTGCGTCTGTATGTGATATGGTCGACCCGCAGCGGATACAGTGGGGGAACCGGGGGGGCATTGCTTGTCCAGTTGCAGACAGACGATGGCAGCGACAATCATCATCCTTCCGGACAAACGCTCGCATCGGTGCTGCATACCGACCCGATGCACAAGGGGAGCTTCCCGGTACTGACATTTTCTTCTCCCGCTCGGATCCAGCAGGGCGAGATCTATCACTTAGTCATCACCAACCCGGATCCCGATCCGGTAACCAACTATGTCTCGGTAAACAGTCTCTGGATGGAGGCCGGCCTGCAGCCGAAGCAACCGTCCCTTGCTGATGGGGACTGGTTTCAACTCCTGGGCTATACGACGAACCCAGGCTTGTGGACCACGCGGGAGGATGGCGGCACTGATAGTTACACGCCGATCCTGGAACTGGACTACGCCGATGGATATAGCACCGGTGTGGGGTACATGGAGGTCTGGTCGGAAATTCCGAAGACCATCTCCGGGAACGCCGCAGTCCGGGAATCTTTTACTGTCAGCACGCAGGACCGCACGGTATCCAGTGTCAGCGTGCGCTTGCGGCGGGTGAGCGGCGCCGCTCCCCTGACCATCCAATTGCAAAAGGCGGACGGCACTGTAATCGAGACCGGCACCATCGACGCCGCGGCAATCGGCACTGATTACTCCTGGGTCCACTTCGATTTCTCCACCGCCCAGATTCTCCACAACGGTTCCGCCTACAACCTGACGCTCCAAGCCCCGGCCAGCGCCGTCTTTGAATGCTTCCCCATCCGCAAAGGTAGCTCTTCCAACGTCGCATTCAGCCCGTCAACCTATTTCTCCGATGGCTATGCACAGTTCACCACCGACGGAACATGGACAGGATGGGACGATGTCTCCACCAATCGCAAGGACGCCGATCTCCAATTTCTGTTTGGCGCCAAGTAGTTCGCATGCTGGAACCGGTCACAGTTCACCCCTGAAGATCCAACGGTGGTAACCCATCTCCCGACTATGGCAGGGAAACCGTTTTGAAGAAATGTAAACAGTTTCGTGATAAGACCCGGAGAAAATGATGCTATATTAAATTGTATTTAGAATGGCACGTATCGTGGCCGTTTAAGCTGCAAGCGGGAACCTTGTGCTCCACATGTTGTTCAACTGCTTAGCAGACACGGCTTCGAGGTGCGAGATGCGGGAACTGGGGGGTCCCGGGCGGGGGCATATCCTGCTCGTGGTGGCGGTGGCTTTGGTGATGATGGCTGTGCGTGCAGCGGCGGGAGAGCCGTACGGTTCGGGGGTGAACGCCGACGCATTGGCCAATGCGAGGATCGGAGGCCCCAACCAGAGTATCACCTCATATGGGTTTCGTTGTACGCACACCGGAGATCTCGCGTCATTGCGTCTGTATGTGATATGGTCGACCCGCAGCGGATACAGTGGGGGAACCGGGGGGGCATTGCTTGTCCAGTTGCAGACAGACGATGGCAGCGACAATCATCATCCTTCCGGACAAACGCTCGCATCGGTGCTGCATACCGACCCGATGCACAAGGGGAGCTTCCCGGTACTGACATTTTCTTCTCCCGCTCGGATCCAGCAGGGCGAGATCTATCACTTAGTCATCACCAACCCGGATCCCGATCCGGTCACCAACTATGTCTCGGTAAACAGTCTCTGGATGGAGGCCGGCCTGCAGCCGAAGCAACCGTCCCTTGCTGATGGGGACTGGTTTCAACTCCTGGGCTATACGACGAACCCAGGCTTGTGGACCACGCGGGAGGATGGCGGCACTGATAGTTACACGCCGATCCTGGAACTGGACTACGCCGATGGATATAGCACCGGTGTGGGGTACATGGAGGTCTGGTCGGAAATTCCGAAGACCATCTCCGGGAACGCCGCAGTCCGGGAATCTTTTACTGTCAGCACGCAGGACCGCACGGTATCCAGTGTCAGCGTGCGCTTGCGGCGGGTGAGCGGCGCCGCTCCCCTGACCATCCAATTGCAAAAGGCGGACGGCACTGTAATCGAGACCGGCACCATCGACGCCGCGGCAATCGGCACTGATTACTCCTGGGTCCACTTCGATTTCTCCACCGCCCAGGTTCTCCACAACGGTTCCGCCTACAACCTGACGCTCCAGGCCCCGGCCAGCGCCGTCTTTGAATGCTTCCCCATCCGCAAAGGTAGCTCTTCCAACGTCGCATTCAGCCCGTCAACCTATTTCTCCGATGGCTATGCACAGTTCACCACCGACGGAACATGGACAGGATGGGACGATGTCTCCACCAATCGCAAGGACGCCGATCTCCAATTTCTGTTTGGCGCGGACGCCGTGGTGCCGTCCGTACCCAACATAGTGCTGCCTGCTTCAGGTAGTGTCGTAGACTCTTCGTCGTTCAACGTCCTCTGGAATACGACACAGAACGCGATGTCCTATCGGTGTCAAATCTCCACAGACTCATCGTTCAGCATAACCATGGTTGATTCGACGGTGACAGACACGGTGATCACCTACATGCCGAATGTTGATACATGTACATACTTTGTGAGGGTGGAGGCCAACGGGGCGGACGGATCAAGCGGCTTTTCTCCTATCTCCATGATCCGTGTCCTCATTCCGAAGGTGAACTCTGTCGGTGGCGGATCCAAATCAATGGGGCCTCTCACCCTTGTGAATTTCCCGAATCCATTCAATCCTCAAACGGTGATTCGTTATTCCATACCTTCAGCAGCAGAAGTGACGCTCACCGTGTATGACGCAACGGGAGGCATCGTCACACGTCTGGCCCAGGGTCAGCAGTCCGCAGGGACGCACATCCTTCAATGGAACGCGGCGAATGTCGCGACCGGGATGTATTTCTGCGTGCTGAGCACCGGTTCACAGCGCATTATCAGGCGGCTGGCGTTGCTGCGCTAATCCGATTCATCCTTACAGTAGCCCGGCATCCAGTCTGTCACCAGCGCTAACGTAATTGATGTTCCTCGGGTTCTCGTTCCAACGATACTATCGCCTTTTCACAGCATTCCCCCAATGCACGGTTCTCTACCCCGGCTTGCTCTTACGATCCTTTGTCTGTTCTTAGTCGATTCGCTTGCCGAAGGGCAGAAGAATGTCCTGACGTCATACCAAGGTGATTCAACCTTGGCTGCCACCTACTTCGGCTCCGGTCTCAATGCGGATGCTCTTTCGAATTCTGAAATCGGCAGCGCAAGTCAAAATACTTGCTCCTACGGTTTTCGGTGCACACACACTGGAGCGCTCGCTTCCGTTCGAATCTATGTGGTCTGGTCCGCGAACCACCCCGGATACAGTGGGGGAACCGGGGGGGCATTGCTTGTCCAGTTGCAGACAGACGATGGCAGCGACAATCATCATCCTTCCGGACAAACGCTCGCATCGGTGCTGCATACCGACCCGATGCACAAGGGGAGCTTCCCGGTACTGACATTTTCTTCTCCCGCTCGGATCCAGCAGGGCGAGATCTATCACTTAGTCATCACCAACCCGGATCCCGATCCGGTCACCAACTATGTCTCGGTAAACAGTCTCTGGATGGAGGCCGGCCTGCAGCCGAAGCAACCGTCCCTTGCTGATGGGGACTGGTTTCAACTCCTGGGCTATACGACGAACCCAGGCTTGTGGACCACGCGGGAGGATGGCGGCACTGATAGTTACACGCCGATCCTGGAACTGGACTACGCCGATGGATATAGCACCGGTGTGGGGTACATGGAGGTCTGGTCGGAAATTCCGAAGACCATCTCCGGGAACGCCGCAGTCCGGGAATCTTTTACTGTCAGCACGCAGGACCGCACGGTATCCAGTGTCAGCGTGCGCTTGCGGCGGGTGAGCGGCGCCGCTCCCCTGACCATCCAATTGCAAAAGGCGGACGGCACTGTAATCGAGACCGGCACCATCGACGCCGCGGCAATCGGCACTGATTACTCCTGGGTCCACTTCGATTTCTCCACCGCCCAGATTCTCCACAACGGTTCCGCCTACAACCTGACGCTCCAGGCCCCGGCCAGCGCCGTCTTTGAATGCTTCCCCATCCGCAAAGGTAGCTCGGCGGGGATAGAATTTAATCCGGCGACATACTTTACGGATGGCTATGCACAGTTCACCACCGACGGCACGTGGATGGGGTGGGACAAGATGACTACCAATCGCAAGGACGCCGATCTCCAATTCTTTTTTGAAATTGTCCCTCTCCTTCCCGCGATTCCCACTCTCGTGGCTCCGCCGGAGAATCAGACGGGGGTAACCGGGTCAGCGCAGTTCAAATGGAAGATTTCCAGTTGGGCATCTTCATATCATTTCCAACTCTCTCGAGACTCCATATTTTCTGCTCGGGACGCCGTAAAGGATTCGACGGTGCCCGGGCCATTTGTTCGAGTCGCCAATCTCATCCCTTTCACGAGGTACTTCTGGCATGTTCAGGCCGTGAACAAGGTCGGGAGCAGCGCGTACTCGAGACCTTGGACATTTGTGATTGGCGACGGCACCGGGGTTGACACCACGGTAGGTCTCGATAACAGCTTCACAGTGCCGTATCTGATGCAGAATTTTCCCAACCCTTTCAATCTTGGCACGACGATAGCGTATACGCTTCCGTCAGCCGCAAATACCGATGTCAGTATCTATTCAATGCTCGGAGAAAGAGTCTTTTCGATCACGGCAGGATTCCAACAGGCGGGGCTCCACTCGTTCATTTGGGCCCCGGCCGGCCTTGCTTCCGGAAGTTATCTCTGTCGTCTTACGTCGGGAAATTCTATATCCACGCGCAAGGTCGTATTCTTGAAGTGACTCTGCGTTCGCCGGACGCGTTGAGAATGCCCAACGTGCTGGAGCTTCAGGTTGTTCAACCCTGCCTACAATCACTCTCCCTATGAAAATTTGGCTGGTGACCATCGGGGAACCCGTTCCCTTGCAGGAAGGCGAAAAGGACCGGTTACACCGAACGGGGTATTTTGCCTCGTTCCTTGCGGATCACGGTCATGAGGTTACCTGGTGGACGTCCACCTTCGATCATTTCCGCAAGAAGCAGCTGTTTGAAGCCGATACGACCGTCGATATCAATCCTCGATTGCGGATCGTCCTCCTGAGGGGATCGGGGTACCGGAAAAATCTCTCGCTCGCCCGGATGCGGGATCATGCGACGATTGCGCGCAGGTTTGTCTCTCGGGCCGAACACCAGCCGGACAGGCCCGACATCATCGTGGCAGCCCTCCCCACCATCGAGCTCTGCCTCGCGTCCGTGCGCTACGGGAAAGACCGATCAATCCCCGTCGTCCTGGACATGCGGGACATGTGGCCGGACATCTTCGTCGATTCTCTGCCGTCGCCGTTGCGCCCTCCTGCACGCCTTCTCGTCGCACCGCTCTTCCGATCGGCGAAGGAGGCATGCTCGGGAGCGACAGCCATTATCGGCATCACCGAGGAGTTCGTCGAATGGGGACTGCAGCGTGGGTGCAGGTCGCGATCGAGTCTGGACAGAAGTTTCGCCATGGGCTATACGACCGTCCCCCCTTCTGAAACCGATATTACAAGAGCATCGCAGTACTGGGATGCGTTGGGGATCCCGGCAAATCCCTCCCGCCTCACCGCATGCTTCATCGGCAGTCTGGGAAGGCGCGGCGCCCTCGAACCCGTGGTTGACGCCGCCCGGCGGCTGGAAAAGGACGGCGCCGACGTGCAGTTGGTCATTTGCGGCACCGGCGACCGCGACAAAGAATTTTCGGCGACGACAAAAGACGTGAGGAACGTCCTGTTTCCCGGATGGATCGACGCGGCGAGCATCTATGTGCTGATGCGCCGTTCTCATGTCGGTCTCGACCCCCTGCCGGATCGCTATGATTTTCTTTCGACGATCAACAACAAGGCCATCGAGTACATGAGCGCAGGACTTCCGGTCATTTCGTCGCCCGACCGCGGGACCCTGTTCGAGTTGCTGCGCACAAAAGCGTGCGGCCTGAGCTATGCGACAGGCGATGCCGAAGGACTTGCCGGCATGCTTGCACGCCTGAGCACGGACAGGAGTCAACTTGCCACGTTGTCGGGCAACGCCAGCGCACTCTTCAGGGAGAGATTCACCGCCGAAGCGGTCTACACCACGATGATGGAGTACCTGGAAGAACTTGTCACGCAGAACAAACGAGCGAACGCGAACACCCTCAACCACGAACGCATTGGGCAGGTCTGACACGATGAAGATGAATTCCGCTCTCATTCTCGCTCCGCACACCGACGACGCCGAGCTCGGTTGCGGTGGAACCATGGCCCGATTCCTTTCTGAAGGGATCCGTCTTCATGTCGCCGTCTTTTCCACAGCCGAAGATTCCCTCCCGGAGGGGAAATTGCCAACGATGCTCCGGGATGAGTTTGTGGACGCCATGGGGATCCTCGGCATCAGGGATAATGGATTCACGGTGTTTGATTTTCCCGTGCGCCAGCTTTCCTACCACCGTCAACGGGTGCTCGACGAACTGCTGAAACTTCGCAGCGCGATCCGACCTGACATCGTCCTGGTCCCGTCGACAAGCGATCTGCACCAGGACCATCAGGTGTTATGTGCCGAAGGGTTGCGCGCCTTCAAGGAAATCTCCGTGTGGGGCTACGAACTGCCATGGAATCAGGTGAACTTCAGCGCGAATGCCTTTGTGACCTTCGGAAGGGAGCACCTCGAATCCAAATGGAAAGCGCTCCAGGCCTATAAATCCCAGCTTGAGCTCAAGCGGCCGTATTTCACGCTTTCCTTCATCGAAGGGCTGGCGAGAGTGCGGGGGGTACAGGTGAAGTCCGAATTTGCCGAAGCGTTCGAAGTCATTCGAATGCGGATCTGAGGAACGAAGCCCGATGCGAATCGTCGTGCACCAACCGAACTTTGCGCCGTGGTGCGGCTATTTTGCGAAGATGACGCTTGCCGACATTTTCGTCTTCGCCGACGACTTTGAAATGCCGAATCATTCCTATGTGAACCGGTGCAGGATCAGGAGCAAGGCCGGCCAGATGTGGCTCACCATCCCCATCGGCCATACCACCGGCTTCCCCATCAAGGAGATTCAATTTGTGCAGTCATACTGGATGCGGAAACATCTGCGGACATTCGAATCGTTATACCACCGCGCGCCGTTCTACGAGGAGATTCTTGACCTCCTTGCGCCGATCTATGAGCAGCCCGGATCGCATCTCGCGGAATTCAATATGCGGATCGTGCGGGCCATTGCGGCGTACCTGGGCCTGACGTGCCGCTTCGAACTCAGCAGCACCCTGCACCCGACAGGGAAAGGCGACGATCGCATCATTTCCCTCACCACGTTGCTGGGTGGCGGCACCTACATCTCCGGCATCGGCGGCACAAAGTATCAGGACCCTGAAAAATTCGCCCGGGCGGGCATACGGCTGGACGTGCGGAACTATGAGCCGATCCCCTACCGGCAAATTCACGGACAGTTTTTGCCCGGCATGAGCATCCTGGATGCCCTGTTTAATCTGGGGCATGACGCATCGACGCTCCTGCGTTATACGTGCACGGAATCTCCCAGCCTCTCCGCCCCATGACCAAGCGCCTGTTCGACATCTTCGCATCGCTGCTCGGCCTGATCGTATTCTCCCCGATTCTTGCCGTGATCTGCGTCGCGATCAAGCTTGAATCGCCGGGGCCGATCTTCTATCGTGGTTCGAGAATCGGCAGGAGGGGCAACCCGTTCAGAATCTTCAAATTCCGATCGATGGTTGTGAATGCGGAAACCCTGGGGGCGTCTTCGACGTCGCTTGACGACCCGCGCATTACGCGAGTCGGCACGATCGTCCGCCGCCTGAAACTGGATGAGCTCCCTCAGCTGATCAATGTCCTGATCGGCGACATGAGCTTCGTCGGCCCCCGACCGGAAGTCAAGAGGTTCGTGGATCAGTATACCGACGAAGAGAAGAAGATCCTGACGGTCCGGCCGGGAATCACGGATTGGGCGTCGATACGCTTCCACAATGAGGGAGAAATTCTCGCGGCATCGGGCATCGCCGATCCGGACGAAGCGTACGCGGTGCTGATCCGGCCCGAGAAGCTCCGCCTGCAGCTCGCATATGTCGCGTCGCATTCGTTTCTGACGGATTTAGAAATCATCCTCGCAACGATTCACACGGTGCTGGCAAAGCACGAACGTCTCTCTCCCCCTGCAGTGCACATTTCGAAGGACACCATGACGGAGGGATCGTGAAGCATTCGCGAAGTTTCCTGAAGGACCTCTACCGCACGATGGTCCGCATTCGAGCCTGCGAAGAAAGTTTTGTCGCACCCATCGTGGCAAAAGAGATTCTCTGCCCGGTGCACCTCTATTCCGGTCAGGAGGCAATCGCCACGGGCGTGTGCGCGGCTCTCAACCCCGACGATTACATCTTCGGTACGCACCGGTCGCACGGGCATTACCTGGCGAAAGGTGGATCGCTCCGACAACTGGTTGCCGAGGTATACTGCAGGGAAACGGGGTGCAGCAAAGGCAGGGGCGGTTCGATGCATGTGACGTCACCGGCCAACGGGGTCCTTGGCGTGGCGCCGATCGTGGGAGGGACCGTGGCCCTCGCCGTCGGTGCAGCGCTCGCCAGCAAGGTGCGCGGCGACGGGCGGATCGCCGTCGCGTTCTTCGGCGACGGAGCCGCGGGGGAAGGGGTCCTCACGGAATCGCTGAACCTCGCCGCCCTCCTCACGCTCCCGGTTATCTTCGTCTGCGAGAACAACCTCTACTCAACGCACCTCCCGATCCGGGAATGCAGACCCGATGTGCCGATCGCAGAACTTGCTTCTCCCTTCGGCATACCCAACCGGCAGATCGACGGCAACGACGTGCTCGAAGTCTTTGATACCGCGCGGACGGCGGTGACCCGCGCACGCCGCGGCGACGGACCGGCATTCATCGAATGCCTGACCTACCGGCTGCGCGGCCATGTCGGTCCGGACGACTTCGTCCAGGGCGTCCACGATGACATTCGCCCCCCGGCGGAAATCGAACGATGGAGAAAGAAAGACCCCATCCCGAAGTTCGAACGGTACCTCCGGAAGTCGCATCATTTCAGCGAAACCGAGTTGAACACTGTGAAAGATGCGATCGATTGCGAAATCAAAGAGGCGCACGCATTCGCCAGAAACAGTCCTTGGCCCAAACCAGAGGAGCTCGCTCGTTATGTCTACGCGAACCAGAACCATCTCGCATAGCCAGGCAATCAACGAAGCCCTGCATCAGTTGATGGAATCCGACCCCGACGTCCTGCTCCTGGGGCAGGGTCTCAAGAGCCCCTGGTATGTCGGCAGCACATGCGCGGGTCTCCTGAAACGCTTTGGCCAGGATCGAGTCATCGATACGCCCGTTTCAGAAAACGCCGTCACCGGCGCCGCGGTCGGTGCGGCGATGACGGGCGTCAGGGCGATCGTTGTCCACCCGCGAATGGACTTCATGTTTTACGCGTTCGATCCGATCATCAATCAGGCGGCAAACTGGAATTACATGGTCGGCGGAGCGCTTTCCATCCCCGTGGTCTTCTGGGGAATCATCAACAGGGGGGGCGAACAGGGAGCACAGCATTCACAAGCGCTCCACGGACTCTTTGCCCAAATCCCGGGTCTGAAGGTCGTTGCGCCGTCGACACCATACGACGCAAAGGGTCTCATGGTCGCCGCTGTCCGCGACAATAACCCGGTCGTGTTCATCGACGACCGCTGGTTGTATTCCGAAAACGGCGAGGTCCCGGAAGAGATCTACACCGTCCCCATCGGTGAAGGGATCCGGCGATGCGAAGGAACCGATGTCACGATCGTTTCCTTCTCAGCGATGATGAAACCGGTGATGGAAAGCGCGAGAATCCTGGAACAGGAAGGCCTCTCTGCGGAAGTCATCGACCTCAGATCGGTGAAACCCTGGGACGTGTCGCTGGTCATCGAGTCGGTCCGAAAGACCCGCCGGATCCTGATCGTGGACGGGGGATGGCACACCTTCGGATTCTCCGCCGAAATCAGTGCCACCGTCTCCGAGGAACTCTTCGCAGAACTGGCGGCGCCTCCCCGGCGCATCGCGCTCCCGGATTCTCCCGCGCCGGCCAGTCGAACGCTGGAAAAGGTTTTCTATCCCACAACATCCGTCATCACGAAGGCAGTGCGCGATCTTCTCACGATCGATCGCTTTGTCCAGGGGAGTTTCCTATGAGCTACAAGGTGCGTTTTGTCGACCCGGCGCGCAATTATCGTTTGATCAAGGATGAGCTCGACGCGGCGTATTTCGAGGTGATGTCGAAGGGCGATCTCGTGATGCGGGATCAGCTGAAGCGGTTTGAGGAGAACCTGGCGAAATTTGTCGGGACCAAATATGCCGTCGGCGTGAACAGCGGATATGATGCCCTTCATCTGTCCCTTCGCGCGCTCGGGATCGGTCCCGGGGACGAGGTGATCGTGCCGGCGCATACGTTTGTCGCAACAACATCCGCGGTGGTGAACGTCGGTGCGACGCCTGTCCTTGTCGATGTGGGAAGAGATTTCAACATCGACGTCATGGAAGTCGAAAAGGCAGTCACCCCGAGAACGCGGGCGGTCATCCCTGTCCACCTGAGCGGCTGGATGGCGGACATGCCGATCGTGCAGGACATCGCCGGGAGGCACGACCTCTTCATCATTGAAGACGCGTGCCAGAGTCTCGGCAGCTCGATTCACGGGAAAGGCGCCGGATCCTGGGGCGACACAGGATGCTTCAGCTTCTATCCCTTCAAGATCCTCGGCGGGTACGGCGACGGCGGAGCGATCACCACCAACAACCCGGCCATCGCGCGCTATGCCGCTCTGGCCCGGTACAATGGCGAGGACCGCGAAACCGGAGAGTATCACGTTCACGGGTTCACCTGTTTGCTCGATAATCTGCAGGCCGCGTTTCTGGAAGTCAAGCTCCGTCATCTCCCCGAATGGATCGAACGGCGGAAGACGATTGCCCATCGGTACTTCGAAAATCTTTCCGACCTGTCGAATCTCCTGCTTCCGCACTACCATCGACCCGGGTTCGACCACGTCTATCAGAATTATACGATCCGTTCAAAGCAGGGGACTGTTTTCTCCGATTATCTCAAAGAGAACGGCGTCGAGGTCTTGACGCAGTTCCGCAAGCCCTACTATAAACACGAAGGGCTGAACCTTCCGGATTCCAGCTTCCCCGAAACCGAAGCCCTCAGCCGCGAAGTCTGCTCCCTCCCCATGAATGTCGAAATCACCGACGACGAAGTCGATTACGTTATCCGAACCGTCAGGGCATTCTACGAAAGGGATTGATTACCGATGGAGACCTCCAGTGTGACCGCTACCGTGAATGGCGACGCCTCTTCGATGAAGCCGTTGTCCCGCATTACGGAGACGTTTTCGGAATCTGTCATTCGCGAGATGACGCGCATCTGCGACGCGGTGGGTGGATACAATCTTTCGCAGGGGTTCCCGGATTTCGAAAGCCCGGACGCGATCAAGGAGGCGGCGATCGCGGCGATCCGGGGAGGGTTCAACCAGTATCCGGTCACCTTCGGAGAACCGGAGCTCCGGGACGCCATCGCGAACAAGGCTCTCGCGTTCAACGGCATCGCGTGTAATCCAGTCACCGATATCACGGTGACCTGCGGCGCGACGGAAGCAATGATCGCATCGCTGAAGGCGCTGATCAACCCCGGCGACGAGATCATTGTGTTCGAGCCGTTCTACGAAAACTACGGGCCGGACAGCATCCTGTCGGGGGCGACGCCCCGCTATGTCACGCTCCATGAGCCGGATTGGTCGTTTGATGAAACCGAACTTGCCCGCGCGTTCAACAACAACACAAAAGCCATTGTCATCAACACGCCGAATAATCCCACCGGCAAGGTCTTCTCGCGTTCGGAACTGAATTTTATCGCCGGGCTGTGCATGCAATGGAACTGCTACGCCATCACCGACGAGATCTATGAACACATCACGTTTGACGGTGCCCGCCATGTTTCGCTGGCAAGTCTCCCGGGCATGGCGGAGCGGACGGTGACGATCAACTCCATCTCCAAGACGTATTCGGTGACCGGATGGCGTGTTGGTTGGGCGATTGCCGCGGAACCGATGACCCGGAGGATTCGCAAGGTCCACGACTTTTTGACGGTCGGGGCTCCCACCCCTCTGCAACACGCCGCAGTCGTGGCGCTCGGCTTCCCGGATTCCTACTATGAATCTCTCCGAAGCCACTATGCCGAGGCCCGCACTTTTCTCCTGGATGTCCTGGAGAAGGCCGGGTTCAAGGCCTCGACGCCGAAGGGTGCCTATTATACCATCACCGATGTAACGCAATTGATGAAGAGATTCGGCGTTCAGGATGACGTTGCATTCTCCAGGGCGCTCATTGAGAAGTATCGCGTGGCGACCGTCCCCGGTTCCTCATTCTATTCCGATCGGAAAAAAGGAAGCCACCAGGTCCGCTTCACCTTCTGCAAGAGATGGGAAACGCTTCGCGCCGTTCAAGAATCCCTTGCGCAGCTCTCATAGACATTCCCCACGATCGAACGCCAGCCGCCGATGAGCATTACCATCATGCCGTATGCGGAGCATCATGTCGACGCCGTCAGGAGATTCAACACCCGGCTCGACGGGAGCAACCGGAATATCCGGCTCTCCGAGCCGTTGGTATCGAGCTGGCTGCCGCGCCTTCCGGGTCGGCGGGTCTACCAGGAGTACTTCGTTGCAGAAGAGAACGGCGGTGCGATCCGTGGCGGCTATATTCTGAAGCATCAACAGTTTCTCGTCGGGGACAGGGTGATGCCGGTGGGCATCTGTCAATCCCCCATTTCGGAAGGGATTGTCGAGCCGCGGTATGCGATCGTCGGCGCGCTGCTGCTGCGCGACGCACTCGTTCGCCAGCCCCATCTTTACGCGCTGGGCATGGGCGGCCTCAATGAACCGTACCCGCGATTGTTGCGCGCCCTGCACTGGAACCTGACGCTTGTCCCGTTTTATTTCAAGATTTTCAACCTGCGCGCGTTCGTCAAAAACACTTCACTCCTGCGAAAGCATTCCCTCGTCGCGCACGCGTGCGACATGCTCGATTCCCGTGCAGGAAACGTCCTCGCAATCGCTCCCGCACAACGTCTGCTTCGCACCTATTCCTTCGCCCGTCGATGCCCAACGGTGGAGAGGATCGAGAAATTCGACCAGCGTGCGGATGCACTCTGGGAGGTTTCGAAGAGCGAATATTCCATGGCGGCAGTGCGCGATGCCGAGACGTTGAACAATCTCTATCCAAAAGAGAACCGGGTCCATCGCCTTCTGATGACGAATGATGGGGAGCCTCTTGGATGGGCCGTCGTCCTCGCGACGCAAATGCACGAGCACCCCCACTTCGGCGACATGCACGTGGGGACCCTTGTTGACTGCGTGGCGCGACCCGGGTATGAAGTGCCGGTGGTTCTGGGCAGCATGCAATACCTTCAGGAGCACGGCGTGGATCTCATTGTATCAAGCCAGAACCATGTCCAGTGGCGAAACGCAATGCGACGCGTGGGATTTCTTCGCGGGCCCTCGAACTTCGTTCTTGGAATCTCGCCTGCCCTGGAACGATATCTCACGCCCCTGAACGATCAGCTGCCGCGCGTGCACATCACCCGTGGCGACGGCGATGGACCAATCAATCTCTGACGGCATCAGGTTCGATCGAAATGGCTGATCCGATTTGTCACGCAACACAGGGAGGCCTGATGCTCCTCGCCCCGTTCATTCGGAGAGTACGGAGCAAGACCATTCTGGCGCTTCTCGTTCTTGTCGGCGGGATCCTCGGCGATCTTCCCGATCTCATAGGAGTCTACGGAACCGTTGTCCGCCACGACGGCAGTCGCCTCTACCATTCGGCACATGCTGGCGCGATTAAAGACATTCTCCAATATATCCCGATGTACTGGCTTCACCTTCGGCTGGACTCGTACACGCAGCATATCTATACCCGGTGGGGCCTGTGGAACGACTATATCCGGTTCGAAATCATCGCGTGGACCATCAACATCGTTCTGATCGTCTGGTTTGCGAAGATCTACAGGCGTCAGCGTGATCTCGCGAGGGCCGCGCAGGTTGGCCCCGGTCAGGCGACCTGACCCGCCGGTTTTTCTTTGACCACCAGAACCGTCTCATTCTCAATTCCCGAACGTCGAATTGGTCGGGTCAGCGACCCGACCTACATTTCATGTCTGTAGGACGGTCCGCCAAAAGGACGGCGGATAAATTCGCCAGAACCGTCTCATTCTCAATTCCCGAACGTCGAATTGGTCGGGTCAGCGACCCGACCTACAAAATGCGAAACACTCTGATGATCCCAAACGATACCCCCCTGACAATCGACGCCAAGAGCGAAGTTGAAGCCATCTCCCGCTGGCTCAAACACACCGTGCTGCGGGACCTGCGCCGCAAAGGATTGGTTGTTGCCGTTTCAGGTGGGATCGACAGCGCAGTCTGTGCCGCATTGAGCGTCCGATCGCTCGGCACCGAGAACGTTCTCGCCCTTCTCCTTCCGGACCGCGATTCATCCACAACTTCGCGCGACCTAGGACCTGAACTCGCGGCACGATTCGGCATTCAAACGATCACACACGATATCACGGGGATCCTGGAGAAGGCCGGGTGTTACGAGCAACAGACGGCCGCTCTTCGGTGTCTCGATCCGTTCTACGGAGAAGGGTGGAAAAGCAAAGTCATCCTCCCTCCGATCCTCGGAAACGAACGTCTCAACATCTCCCGCGTGGTCATCCAGAATCCGGATGGCACAAGCAGCACACACCGGCCGACCCCCGAAATCTATCGTCAGCTCGTCGCCGCCACGAATTACAAGCAGCGCACGCGCACGATGCTCTCGTATTTTCACGCCGACCGTCTCCACTACGCAGTGTGCGGAACGCCCAACCGGCTGGAATATGAGCTCGGATTCTTCGTCAAAGGGGGCGACGGCCTCGCGGACATCAAGCCGATCGCGCACCTCTACAAAAGCCAGGTCTATCAACTCGCCCGCGAGCTCGGCGTGCCGGAATCGATCATCGCACGGACACCGACCACCGACACCTACTCCCTCGCTCAGACGCAGGAGGAGTTCTTCTTCGCGCTCCCCTATCAGTCGATGGACTTGTGCCTGTACGGGTTCAACAACAACATCCCGGCAGGTGAAATCGGTCAGGCGATCGGGCTGACAGCCGAGCAGGCAGAGCGCGTGTATGCGGATGTGGCGGCGAAGAAAAGAAATGCGGAGTATTTGCATAAGCAAGGGCTTGTTTTCAAACTCACCCCCTGACCCCCTCTCTTAGAAAGAGAGGGGGGATGTTTGCTGCCAAGCTTTGCTCTCCTCTCCCCCTTCTCTTTATAAGAGAAGGGGGACGGGGGGATGAGTTCGGAAAGCATCTACCATGTGTGGCATCGCCGGCATCATCGCTTTTGGCCAATCCCAACTTCCCGACCGCCCGGAAGTCCTGGCTGCTATGGCTTCTGCTCTTCGCCACCGCGGCCCTGACGAGTCAGGACTGTACAAGGACGAGCACGCTGCGTTTGTCCATACGCGCCTCTCGATCATCGACTTGACCTCGGGCACCCAGCCGATGACCACTGCCGACGGTCAATGGTGGATCACGTTCAACGGGGAGATCTACAATTACATCGAGTTGCGCGACGAGCTGAAGTCGAGAGGATACAGGTTCAAAACATCGTCGGATACGGAAGTCGCTGCGACGGCGTTCGAGGCGTGGGGACTGGATGCCTTCTCGCGGTTCAACGGTCAATGGGCGCTGGCACTCTGGAATCCGGCCACACGCACGCTCGTCATATCGCGCGACCGCGTCGGCGTCCGGCCGCTGTATCTCTGCCGGACGAAGAACCTCCTCAGGTTCGGCAGTGAGGTGAAAGCGCTGTTCGCCGATCCCGACGTCCCGCGGGAACTCGATCCCGTGGGACTCGACCAGGTTTTCACCTACTGGTCCACGATTGCGCCGGTGACACCGTTTGCGGGGATCGAACAGTTGAAGCCGGGCACTGCACGCGTGTACGATGCCGCGGGGAAGATCTTCGAATTTCAGTTCTGGCGCCCCTCGTTCACCTATATCCGGCCGTTCCAATCGATGGACGAAGCGGCGGCAATGCTTCGCGAAAGATTGGAGCATGCCACCCGGCTCCGGATGATTCGCGCAGACGTGCCCGTGGGAAGCTACCTGTCCGGCGGGCTCGACAGCTCGGTGATCGCCCGGATGGGAAGCGCCAACTGCTCGGGCGTCTTCAAGACCTATTCCATCCGGTTCGACGACCCCGAGTTCGACGAAACGGAATACCAGCGCGCGATGGCGTTGACGCTCGAGAGCCGGCATGAGGAGCTGTCGGTCAGTGCGGCCGATATCGCCCGCGCATTCCCCGACGTTGTCTATCACGCGGAGAGCCCGCTCCTCCGCACTGCTCCCGTACCGTTGTATTTGCTCTCCGAAGCCGTGCGGAGCGCAGGAATCAAAGCCGTCCTGACGGGCGAAGGCGCCGACGAATTTCTGGGCGGCTATGACCTCTTCAAAGAGGCGAAGATCCGGGAGTTCTGGTCCAGAGATCTCTCGTCGAAAGTGCGTCCGCTCCTGTTCGACCGTCTTTACCCGTACCTGGCGCGATCACCGCAACACGCCCGCGGCATGGCGCTCGAGTTCTGGCGTCAGGGAATCGAAACCCTAACGTCACCGTCGTTCTCTCATGGCCCGCGGTGGAATTCCACATCGAAGTTGAGGCGTTTCTTCTCGCGCCCGCTGCTCGAACGCATCGTTGCGAAAACAGAACCCGGATTTTTCGATGACCTCCCGGCGGATTTCGCAAGGTGGGACGTTCTTGCGCGGGCGCAGTATTTGGAAATCACGACGCTTCTTTCGGGGTACCTTCTCTCCTCGCAGGGCGACAGGATGCTGATGGCCCATTCCGTCGAGGGCCGATTCCCCTTCCTCGATATCGATGTTATGGAGTTCGGGAACAGTCTCGCGCCGACATACAAAATGCCGGGGCTCAACGAAAAAGCCGTTCTCCGCCACATGGCAAAAGGGCTCGTTCCGGCTGTCATCCTCGAGAGGAAGAAACAACCCTACCGTGCCCCCGATGCGGCCTGCTTCTTCGGTCCCAATGCGCCGACGTACGTGGAAGAGCTCTTCGACGAAGTGTCCCTGAACAAATCCGGACTGTTCGATCCCCTTGCGGTGCGGATGCTGGTGAACAAGTGCGCTTCGGTCGCGGGCAACGGACACCAGCCGCTGAGCAACTCGGACAACATGGCGGTGGTGGGGATCCTGTCGACGATGATGCTGCAAAAGCAATTCACCGAGGGAGCAGGGCTTTCGAAGAACTCACGCCTGACCCCCGTTTCGAACTCACCCCCGACCCCTCTCTTACAAAGAGAGGGGGGATGATAGCAGGATCCAAACACTGACGTTCGCCCCCCCTTCTCTTTCAAAGAGAAGGGGGACGGGGGGATGAGTTCTAACAACCTGGGGGGCAATATGCTTTCCAACCAACTCACCATGCAATCACCCGACATCAAAGTCGAAATCGCGTCCTATATCAAAACGCAAATCCTCTTCGACGAGAAGCAGGTCATCGGCCCGGAGCAGTCGCTTCTCGGAAGCGGCATCCTCGACTCGACCGGCATCCTCGAGCTTGTCTCTTACATCGAGGAACACTACGGCCTGAAGTTCCTTGATGAAGAGCTGATCGGCGAGAACTTTGATACGATTGCGCGCATCGCGGCGATCGTACAGAAGAAAACCTCATGAACTCACCCCCTGACCCCCTCTCTTGAAAAGAGAGGGGGGATTGAGGGCTATGCTTGCAGGCCTACCTTTGATACTGAAGAAGGATAAAGCCCTCATTCTTGCCGCTAAAGAGAGATGCCGGGCACTAAGACGAAGAGCTACGCTCGCAGAACAGATGTTCTGGGAGCGAGTGAGAGATCGACGCTTTCTCGGACTGAAGTTCTACCGTCAGTATCCTTTCTTCTTTGCCGTAAGTGATCATGGCACCTTTGCGATCGCCGATTTCTATTGCGATGAGAGAAAAGTTGTGATCGAGCTCGACGGGAAAATTCACGACGACCAGCAAGAGAAGGACGCTGCCCGGACTGAAATCATCAACTGCTTTGGAGTGACGGTAATGCGGTTTACGAATGAAGAAGTTGAATCGGATCTCGACGAAGTGCTTAAGCGTCTGGAGAAAACACTCTCGAAGAATCGTTAGGCAATCTGCCGGTCCAACTACGCCATACACCCCCCTTCTCTTTATAAGTCGGAGATCCCGCCGGATAAGTCAGCCGGAGTCCAAGCGGAGGCGGAAGAAGGAGTCGGGGGACTGAGTCCGAACGCAGGCACCCAGCGGTCCAACTACGCCATACCCCCCCCCTTCTCTTTGTAAGAGAAGGGGGTCGGGGGGTTGAGTTCGAACGCAGACGAAGCTGCCGATCCAGCTACGACATTCATCCCCCCTTCTCATTTTAAGAGAAGGGGGACAGGGGGATGAGTTCAACCATGTTACTCCACGACTATCTCTTCCGTTCCGCGGCAACGATGCCCGACAAGACCTGTCTCGTCTCTGCCGGCCAGCGGCTTTCCTATGCCGAGCTCGCGGCGCGTGTGCGCGCGTTCGCGGCAACACTCCAGGCGCACGGCCTCACGCGCGGCGACAGGGTCGTGATCTTCCTGGAGAACTCACCGGAAGCGGTCGTTGCACTTTTCGGCGTCCTCGCGGCCGGGGGATGCATCGTTGTCCTGAATCCGCTGACCACTCCTGCACGACTGGGCTTCATTGTGCGGCATTGCGGGGCACGCTTGGCCATCACCTCATCAGCGCTTTCGCCCGTTCTCCGGGAAGCGGAGCAGACGCTTCCAACGCCGGTTCAAACGATTCTCCTTGACCCCGGCTTCGGTTTTCAGATTTCCGATCAGCCCGTGGGCGATTCGCTGATCGACGAAGACATTGCGGCCATTATTTATACGTCAGGTTCAACAGGTCAACCGAAAGGGGTCGTCCACCTGCACCGGACGATCGATGCGGCCTGCCAGTCCATCGCCGGCTATCTGGGCCATACTCCCGACGACGTTGTTCTGTCGTTTCTCCCACTCTCGTCCAGTTACGGGTTACTCCAACTCCTCGTGCCGTTCATGACGGGAGGAAGAGTGGTCCTTCGCCCGCGGCTCGGGATGGCGTTTGACCTGATTGCGGACGTCGCGCAAGAAGGGATCACGGGATTTGCGGGATCGCCGACGGTCTTTGCGATTCTTCTTCGGCTCGAGAACCTGCAGCCGGAGAGCATCGCCACGCTTCGCTACATCACCAATGCCGCTGCCGCAATGCCGCCGGCGTTCGTGCCGAAATTGCGCGCGCTGTTCCCCTCCACGAAGATCTTCCTGATGCACGGTCTCACGGAATGTCTCCGGACAACATTCCTCCCTCCTGACGAGATCGACACGAGAACAACGTCGGTGGGAAGAGGGATGGACAACGTCGAGCTCTGGATCGAAGACAGCGACGGACACCGTCTGGGACCGGGGGAAACCGGCGAGATGATGGTACGCGGCGCGTGCGTGATGCCCGGCTATTGGAATGCGCCGGAAGAGAACGGTTCGCGGTTGCTGCCCGGCCGATTCCCATGGGAACGAACACTCCGAACAGGCGACATTTTCAGAATGGACGAAGAGGGGTACTTCCATTTCGTCGCGCGGGCCGATGAGATCCTCAAAGTCAAAGGCGAGAAGGTCAGTCCCGTCGAGATCGAGGATGTGATTTATCGGATTCCCGGCGTAGCGGAAACGCGGGTCATCGGTGTGCCGCACGAACTGCTCGGCCAGGCCATTCGCGCCGAGATCGTTCTTCAGCGTGGGCAGTCGCTCACCGCGCAGGAGGTCAAGGCCTACTGCAAAGAGCAGCTCGAGGAGTTCAAGGTCCCGCACGTCGTTGCGTTCGTGGACGCGCTGCCGAAGACGGAGGGGGGGAAGATAAAGCGGACGCAGGCGAGGGAGAGCTAGGAGAAGGGGGGATGGGGAGAGGGCAACAAAATGAATTGTCGATTGTCTATTGTCAAGTGACTATTGTCAATTGATCTTCAACATCTTGGTTTTATCCCCATGAACCCAAAGCGAATCGCCCTCTCTCCCCCGGACCTTTCCCAACGCGAGCGCACGCTCCTGATGGAGGCGTTCGACTCCAACTGGATCACCACGCTCGGGCCTGCCGTCGACGAGTTTGAGCACGCCATGTGCGAGTATCTTGGCGTCGACCATGCTGTGGCGCTTTCCAGCGGCACGGCGGCGTTGCACCTCGCGCTCCTGAACCTCGGGGTCGGACAGGGAGACATCGTCCTCTGCTCGGACCTGACCTCGGCCGCTTCCGTGAATCCGATCACCTATCTTGGCGCCCGGCCCGTGTTTGTGGAGAGCTCGCCCGAGACGTGGACCATGGACCCGGATTCGCTCGACGAAGCGCTCACGTACCTGACGGACCAGTGCATCTTCCCCCGGGCGGTTGTCGTGGTCGACCTGTATGGACAGGCGGCCGAGTTCGGGCGCATCCGCGACATCTGCGCGTTCTATCGCGTCCCGATGATCGAGGATGCCGCCGAGGCTCTCGGCGCAACGTATCATGACACGCGCTGCGGGGCCAACGGCAAGATGGGGATCCTTTCGTTTGACGGGAACAAGATCCTGACCACGAGCGGGGGCGGAATGCTTGTCTCCGATGACGCGGCGCTGATCACTCATGCGCGTCATCTCGCAACCCAGGCGCGCGATCCGTTCCCCTACTACCATCACACATCGGTCGGCTACAATTACCGGCTCAGCAATCTGCTCGCCGCCATCGGGCTCGGACAACTCGAAGGACTGGACCGGAGACTCGACCGTCGGCACGCCATCAATGCATATTACCGCGAGGCGCTCGCCGACTTGCCCGGCGTGAGCTTCCGGTCTCCCACGTCGTACGGCCGTCCAAACTGGTGGCTCACCTGCATCACCATCGATCCGGACGAGCTTGGACTGAGCAATGAGGAGATCCGCGCGCACCTGGAGACGCTCAACATCGAAAGCCGGATCGTCTGGAAGCCGATGCATCTCCAGCCCGTGTTCAAGGAGTGCCGGCATTTCGGCGGCGGCATTTCCGAACAGCTCTTCAACCGCGGTCTTTGTCTCCCGTCCGGTTCCGGCATGACCGACGACGACCTGGAACGGGTCGTCGAGGGGATCCGGGAAAGCGTTCTTCTTAAAGTCTCGGCCTGAGCGCCACTTCACTCTCACGAACACACAAACCTCCTGCCATGAGAAACATACTTCGGACGTATCTGCTCGGCCTGCGGAACAGACACTATCTGTTCATCGACATCGTTCTTCTGGCCGGGCTCCCCTGGGTCGCCTTGCTGGTGCGCGTCGACTCGATCGACCAGGTGATGCTCTACCGTCACCCGCTCGCGATCTATACCTTCCTGATGCTCGCCTGGAAGCCGCTCGTGCTCTACCTGAGCGGCGTCTATGAGCGCTACTGGCCATTCGCGAGCACCGACTCCGTCCTCGTGCTGCTCATCGGCACGGGCTCGACAATCCTCATTGAATTCGTGTTGGCCTGGTTTTTCCTCCTGCACGTCTCGTGGATGCAGCCCATGTTGCCGCGCTCGCTCCCCCTCATCAACGGAGTGATCACGATGCTGGCGATGACCGGAGTGCGATTCGCCGTGCGCATGAGCTCGGAGTTCGGCACGGGAAACACCGGCGACAGGAAGCTCGTCCTTATTGTCGGCGCCGGCGCCGCCGGCTCGGCTGTCGCACGGGAGCTCCGCCTGAACCCTGAGCTCAAAGCCGAACCCGTCGGTTTTCTCGATGACAATCCGCTGAAAGAAGGGCTCTTTATCCACGGCGTGCCGGTGCTGGGACCGATCCGTCAGCTCACCAGCGTCGTGCGTGCGCACAAAGTCCAGGAGGTGATCGTTGCGATTCCCTCCGCGTCGGGGTTCGTCGTCCGGATGGTGCATCAGGAGTGCAAGAAAGTCGGCGTCGCAAGCAAAACCATTCCCGGCATATTCGAACTGATCGATGGGAGTGCGAAGGTGTCGCAGATCCGGGACATTCAGATCGAGGACCTGCTCCGCCGCGGCGTGGTGAAGACCGACATCCTTGGCGTCACGCTTCTCCTGGCGGGCAAGCGGGTGATGGTCACCGGTGCGGGCGGTTCCATCGGGAGCGAGCTCTGCCGGCAGATCCTTGCCTGCAAGCCGTCCGATCTCATTCTCATGGGACATGGCGAGAATTCGATCTTCTCCATTGCGAACGAGCTGAAGAAGAACGCCCACGTTGAAGGCGGCGACACGCGCATCCACTCCGTGATCGCGGACATGCGCGACGAAGAGCGGATGTTGCGCGTCTTCCGGCGCTATCGGCCGCAGATCGTATTCCATGCCGCCGCACACAAGCACGTCGGCCTCATGGAGGGAAACCTGCAGGACGCCGTCTCCAACAATGTGCACGGCACACGGACGCTTGCGGATACTGCGGACCGGTTCAACGTCGAGAAGTTCGTGATGATCTCCTCCGACAAGGCGGTAAACCCCACGAGCGTCATGGGCGTAACGAAGAGGATCGCCGAGCTGGTGGTCCAGGAGACCGCCCTCCGCACGAAGAAGGGGTTTGTGAGCGTGCGGTTCGGGAACGTGCTTGGTTCGCGCGGAAGCGTGGTACCCATCTTCAAGGCGCAGGTGGCCATGGGCGGACCGGTGCTGGTGACGGACCCGCAGGTAACGCGCTACTTCATGACGATCCCGGAGGCGGTGCAGCTCGTGTTGCAGGCGGCGACGATCGGGAAAGGCGGAGAAGTGTTCGTGCTGGACATGGGAGATCAGATCAAGATCGTGGACCTTGCCCGCGACGTGATCCGGTTGAGCGGTTTCCGCGAAGGGATCGATATCGAGATCAAGTACACCGGGTTGACACACGGAGAAAAATTGTACGAGGAGCTCTTCTACGACTGGGAGGTGCCGGAGCGATCGCAGCACGAGAAGATTTTTGTCTGCCGCTCGCCCATGGAGCTCTCCTTGCGGAGACTGCTCAACGGCACCGGCGTCATGGCGGGCGCATCGGACGTCTGTCCGCCCGACGGACACACCCGCCTTCGCCGTGAGATCGACCGGTTGATCGTCATGGCAACGGCGGGAGAGAACGAAGAGGCGTTGGGGTGCGTGAAAAGGATCGTACCGCAGTATGCGAGCGGGGGGGAGCAGAGGAATGTGAGTACGGCGAACTCGCCAACGGCGCCGATTTGAGCCCCCATCCCCCCATCTCCCGTTCTCCCCTTCGCGCGATGGGGGGAGGGGGAGATGGGGAGAGGGGGAGAGCTACAGCCCTCTCGTCAGCCTCTTCGCCAGCGCCACCGGCAGCCCCACGCGCACAATATCCTCCGCCGTCTTCTGGATGTCGTACGCGACGCGATGAGCGGTATACACGCCGGTGTTGGTATCGAACAGCCCGAACGCCGCGCGCGGGTTGCCGTCGCGGGGTTGACCGACGCTGCCGACCATGATGAGGCGGCGATTCTTCAGCGATGTCACCATCGGCGGCGGGTCGGCTTCATCGGGCTTCCCTTCCTCGTCTTTCGTCTCCAGTTCTTCGGTGAACCCCGAGTCGACGGTGAGGAACGGATCGGAAGGAGACTCCGCACGGAGCCCCGCAAGATTTCCTTCGTCGGATGACCGGAGCCGCGGCCGGTCCTCTTCAAAGAGGAACGGGATGTGGGTATGACCGACAAAGCAGACGCTCGTGGCGATCGCGGCGAACGATCGTTCGACGCGTTTCTCGTTCACGACGTACTGGAACTTCCGCGGGGCGTACGGCGAGGCGTGGACGAGGGTGATATCGTTTTTTTCATAGACATACGGAAGGTGCCGGAGAAACCGCAGATGGTCGGGGTGCGTCATCCGTTGCGCGTAGAGCAACCCCGCAACGCCTTCGTCGTTGAAACGTTCCAGGGGAAGACGGCCGACGGCGCCGCTGTCATGATTGCCGCGCACCACCGCACGGCAGCGTGAGCGGATGATCCCCATGCACTCATGCGGCCGCGGACCGTACCCGACGATATCGCCGAGGCAATAGATCTGCTCGGCGCCGAGAGCGTCGATCTCCTTCAAGACGGCGTTTAGCGCTTCAAGGTTGCTGTGGACATCGGAGATAACTGCGATCAGCATGAAGAACTCACCCCCTGGCCCCCTCTCCCGCCAGAAAACGGCGAGGTCTTCGACTTAGAAAGAGAGGGGGAATTTTGACGAACTCACCCCACGCCTTCGTCCTTCGGACTCCGGCGTGCAAGCCTAACCCCTCTCCCGCCAACCGCCAAACAGATGGCGGTCAAGCAAAGACGGCGAGTCTTCGACTTACGAAGAGAGGGGGGATGGTTACGTAGAACTCACTCAACTCTCCCCGTCTCCCATTCTCCCCTTCGTGTGAAGGACAGTGCGGGGCAACGGGGGGATGAGTTCCACCGCAAACCAAAATAGCGAGTAAAACAACGACCCACAACACGGCGCGGCGGGAGCGGGTTCAAATTACGCTTTTGGGTGGAGAATTCAAAAGAAGAACCCGTTTGTCATGTTTCATCGAATGCGAAGCGAGACTTTTTGCGCCCATCCGCGAATGGCAAAGAAAAAGACAGATTTTTTTCCGTATACCGATCTAACTGCGATGATATATAGATATAGTACACGTATATTGATCCATCAAAGGTAACGCGGTTCGGCGGCCTCTGTCTCGCTGCACGATTACCCACGAGTTTTATCCTTTCTCCCCTTCTGTTCCTTCTACATACGGTACCCTCGTACCGCGATGCACCTCGCGGTTTCGGGGATACTCCGTAATTCACAACCCGCTCACTTACTTCAGCGAACACCATGGACTCTGAGCACGAACGCGATTCGTCGAACGGCAACCACCATGCCTATCATCAATCCGACGAATGGACATTCGAGGATCTTCTCATCGTTTTGCGGCGCGGGCGGTGGACCATCGCGATCAGCACGATCGTCGTGCTGCTTGCAGTCGGTCTCTACACCTACCTCACAAAGCCGATCTACGAGTCATCGGCTTCCGTCCTGATCGACAGCAAATCGAAGGCGGGGTCGTTCCCCGTGTTCGACCTTTCCGGCTCCGGCCTGACGACGAAGATCACGAACGAGCTCGAGACGCTCCGCTCCCGCTCCCTTGCCGAGGCGGTCGCCCAGTCGTTGAAAGACAAGAAGTACCTTGACGAAGAACAACAGCGGCCGATACAAATTATCCACAACCTCGAAGCAGGACTCCGGAGCGATGCGTGTTTCATCGATCCCGGACATTGTCAAACGCTTGAGCGAAAGCGGTTGAGTTCGCGCCCGTCAAAGAATCCGACGTCATCAAGATCACCGTCCGGAGCAACGATCCCGACGAAGCGACGCTCATCGCCAACACCTACACCCAGGCCTACGCCGACCGCGACCTGAACACCAGCCGGATGAAATCCCGCATCGTGCGCGAGTTTTTGCAGTCCCAGATGTCGTCGAAGCATCAACAGCTCGACAACTCCGAGCGAACGCTGCAGTCCTACATGACGAGGTCCGGCGTCGTTTCCCTCGATGCTGAAACCGAGCGGGTCGTCAAGCAGCTCTCTCAACTCGAAGCCACACGCGATGCACTTGGCGTGGAAATCGCCGCCGCACAGAAGACCCTTTCGTCCTTGAAGGCTGAACTTGCCGTCCAGGAACCGAACGTCGCGAAGGCGATGGGGGAATCCAACGACGCCTATATCAAATTACTTCAATCGCAGATAGCCCGCCTCGAAGTGCAGCGCGACCTCATCGTCGCGCAGAACACCCAGGAGACTTCTGTCCAGGTGGGCATGACCGCGGACAAGCTGGGCGATCTTGACCGGCAGGTCGCACAACTGAAGAAGACCCTTCGCAGCAGGACCGAGAGCTTTCTCGGGTCAGTTGTTCCCGAGGGAAAGGATCAAAATGGTTCACAGGGCTCCGCAGGAGTGCTGGGGCTATTCAAGCAGAAGATCATTGAGCAACAGATCGAGCTTGACGGACTGGCGGCCAAGAAAGAAGCACTCGACAATGTCATCGTCGACTACGAACAACAGTTCAACCAGATCCCGCAAAAGAGTATCGAGCTCGCGAAGCTGCAGCGGTCGAGACTGAGCAGCGAAAAACTCTATCTCCTTGTTGAGGAGAAGTTCAATGAAGCGGCCATCACGGAAACGTCAGAGCTTGGATCGGTAAACGTCATCGATCCGGCGGTCGCGCCGCATGAACCGATTAGCCCGCGCCCTCTCGTGAATATGGCGCTCGCCACAATTCTCGGATTGGGAGCCGGAGTCGGGGATTGTTCTTCTACGTTCTCGTCTTGACAGGCGTTTGCGATCGCCGGACGATTTGAAACGGCTTGGCGTTTCTCCCATGGGCATTATTCAGAAGATGGAGAAGAGTGTCCTGAAAGGGCTGGCGGGACCGAAAGCGAATGAAGCAAGGACCATCCTTGACCCCCGGCTTGGTGGCGTTCCACAACCCACTTCTTTCCGACGCCGAAGGGTACCGGCACCTTCGGACGGCAATCCAGGATGCGATCGACAAGGATCCACTGGGCGTTATTGCCATCACCAGTGCAAACCCTCAGGAAGGGAAAAGCACCGTTGCCGCAAATCTTGCCATATCCTTTGCCCTGATGGAGGGTAGGTGCCTCCTTGTGGACGCAGACCTGCGTCGCCCGACAATTCATCAGTTCTTCGGGGTGCAGCGCGGGCCCGGGCTGACGCACGTCGCAGCGGGTCTGGCAGACTTCGACGAGGTTGTACGTCGAAAAGTGATCGACAACCTCGACGTTCTCACAGCGGGTGACGGCGTGAAGAATCCCGCGGAACTTCTCGCCAAGCGGACGACCAAAGAGTTTTTCGACCGGATCCGCAGACAGTACCGCGTCGTGATTGTGGACACTCCTCCCCTTCTCGCTGTTACCGACGCAGGCTTGATGGCCCGGCTGGTTGACGGAGTGCTTGTTGTGGTGCAAGCCGGAAGCACAACGGTAGAAGTGCTGGAAAATGCCGGCGAGCGATTAAAGAGTGCCGCGCCACAATTTCCTTGGCCTCATCCTGAACAAATTCGATGCAAGGTCTGCGTACGGCAGTGAACGATACGCCTACAAGATCGGCTATGGGCCGTACGAGTACACTTCCGGTAAGAAGTCGAAGCACAGCCGGCGGCGTCACTGAAGATCGACGGAAAATATACTGGGAGTAGGACGTAAGCAGTAGGACGTGCCCTGTTCCCTGTCCCCTATGCAGAATTACTATCGACTGATCGCTGTCCGCTGTCGACTGTCTTTTTCCTACGTCATACGTCCTTCATCCTACTCTTTGCTGTCATGCGCATTGCTTTTCTCCCTTGCTAAGCTGCTATTGTGGCTGAAAGGGCGGAGCGTGTAGAAGTAGATTCGATGAATGTTTAATTTGAAACTGTGCGACAATGGCCCGTTTGGGACCATGATCCGCAAAATTGTCAGGGAGAATTCCCTACTAGTGGCACGGCTGGATGCGAATTCCGGCTTTCAATACCCGGCTTCAAATCTGCTCAAGAACGATTCGAACATCTCATCTTGATAAGGTTTGATTCGTCTGGACATGTGTTGAATTGTGGGTGGCATTCCATCACTTCCTCTGGCTAAAACATTGACACTAGTGCCTTTCCAACTAATATCGCCTATAAAAAGAAAGGCCGCAGTTGGGGGAGGCCTTTCCCCGGTTTCGGAGTGTGAGGTATCGATAGATCCGTTGTCGGCGTTGCCGGTGCGTTTCGTCATCTGAATTGGACAAAAAGAAGCTCTTCAATGCTGTGAACTGCGCCTCGATCAGGTTGAGCCAGCTTGCCTAGGTGGGTGTGGGCACGAGAATCATCTTGTGCGTGCGCGCAAAGTGCTTGAGCGTGTAGTGCCAATGAGAACTCAAGTTGTCCATGACTACGTGGATCCTCTCCTTGCGTGGATAGCACGCCCGAAGGCGCATCCAGGCTTGCAAGATGTCGCGAGACGTTTTTCGCTTGTGGATGACGCCCTCGAGGACATCCCCATGCACATCATAGAATCCCAAGAGTTGCTCGACGCCTGCTTTCTTCGTATAGGTGGCCCGCACGCGTTGAGGATGTTTTCCCCGTGCCCAGCACACACCCGCCACGGGGCGGAGCTCCAACGGTCCGAACTCATCGAAGCAGACGACATGCGAACGGGGAGGGGCTTTGTCATAGGGCTTAAAATGCAGTTCTTTTACCTCGAAGTCGGGATCGGCTGATTCCTTCCAGGTCTTCGTGCGTTGCAGGCTGACGCTTTCTATGCGGAGCAGGCGCCGGATTCACTCATCCGTATAATCGGGAAACAGTCCGTGCCCAATGAGATACGCACGGAGCTTCGCCACTGACCAGTGCGTGTAGGGCAGTCCGAGATCGGTGGGCCGGGAAAGAGCAGTTTTGACCATCTCGCGGAGTTGCTTGCTCGTCAGCAGCGGAGGTCGCCCGTTCGGGTTCGGCGAATCATCAAAACCAACAAATCCATGCGCATTGAAGCGCTCAATCCAGTCATAGATACTGGTGACAAACATTCCCGACCGCTCGGCGATCTTCGGTACGGGGAACCCTTGCCGCGCGATCTCGACTACCCGGTAGCGTTCATAGATCCGAGCAGAAACCGTTTTGTCGCGAAGCTTTTGCTTGAGCAATTGTTGTTCTTTCTTGCGCAATCTCCGCAAGAACACCTGGGTGGGGCGTGCCATGGCTTCTCCTCGAGAGAGATACGCCAAAGCACGCGCCACGGTAAAAAATAGCAAACAATAGTTGGAAAGGCACTCGACGGACACTGGCGGGCGAGAGAGTCATCACTAAACGAGTTTGGCTCCCATCAATGCTGATTAGCAGTCTTGGTTCTGGCGTCAAAATGTGCTCAATCCGATAAGCCATGATAACGCAAGGGCGGTCAACCTGAGCCGCGCTCAAGATGTAGGTTCTTGGGAGAATCTGCCGAGGTCATTTTTGTGGGAATCCTTGCCGTCCAAAAAAGCAAGGGAACTGAATAGGTAACATAGAGTGGGTTAGGAGTCATGATATGAGCGACAATCGTCAGCATTTCATAATGAGGCAATGGGTCGGATGGAATCCATGGAAGGCCCTCACCGCTGATAGAAACACGAAGGCCAAACGTGGTCGGGAGTTCGATGCAACGTATTGGGAGAGTGTCTGGAAGAATAGGAGAATACCAGACGAAGTTAGAAAAAGCAGCATCCGCGAACTCGACGGCATTTTCTCCAAGACTTTGCCCGCTGCGAAACAGTCTCTCTGCGAGATTGGGTGTGCAATTGGAGGTTGGCTTTCCTATTTCAACCGATATCATGACTATTCGGTGAACGGAATTGAATATGCAGTGGCCGCATATCTCAAGACCCTGCAAAATCTGGAGGCGCTCAATATTCAGGCAGGAATATGGCACTGTGATTTCTTTGAATTCAATCATGAACCGTTCGACGTTGTATTCTCAAATGGGTTCATTGAACATTTTGAGAATGTTAGGCCAGTCATTGAACGAATCGTCAATCTCGCGAAACGCGAAACTGGCATAGTGATAACGATAATTCCGAACATGAGTGGCATCAACTGGGGAATTTCCAAAATATTTCGACCTTCCGTTGCGGCAGGGCATTATCCGATATCCAAACAGCAGATTAGGGAACTTCACGAGTCTTTTGGATTGACAACCGTTCATTGTGGCTACCTAGGAAGCCTGAAATTCATTCTGCCGATCCAAAAAAACATAATAGCGCAAAGGTATCCCCGACTGAGCTTTATTCTCAACACGCCCGTCAAGATATGGAACAGGAGTGTTGACACAACCACAAGATTGACGGGGCTGTACCCTCAGACAGCATTCCTCTGCCAGAGCATTATCTACATTGGGCGGAGACATGCTTAAACCGCTCTTCCATAGTGGAATGCGAGGGGCACCCCATCCGTTTAGACGGTTTTTGGGTGCATCTTAGGTGGGGCTCTTTTATGTGTTGCTCTTGCCCTTGCTTCTTCTCTTCTCGACGCCTTTTACTTTTTCTCGAGTCTGTGCGTCCCCATCCTCCAGGACGGCTCAGTTTTTGGAGAATTGACCGGCCGGGGTTCTGTAGTCCAGGGACTGACTCTAGTTGTTGTGCTGGTGGAACCGAAGGTACGCCCTATTGCCCGCGTACAGTGCGAGAGGATCGGCCAAATGGCGGAGATTGACGTTCTCGTACTTCAAAACTCCGCCATAGGTGCTCGATGAACGCCTTGTCCAAGGCGAACCCCGCACATCGATGCTGGTCTGGATCTGTGCCTTGGAGAGATGTTGGAGAAGTGGTCCTTGTCTTGGGGCCCCATGCACGCGCCGATCTTCGCGAGAGATCATCATACCTTCTTCTAGAATGTCTACGTCAACCTTCAAGCGGCCGATCTCTTCGAACAAGGGTGCGATCGTCGCTTCATAGTCAACCTGATCGTTGAGTGCGGTGAACAACTCCGCAAGTCCAGTCGAAGCCGTTGTGCATTACTTTCCAGCGATTACTCATCGAGTAGCGCACATGTACCTCTTGGACGATCACTTCGCCAGAGTGCTTCAAGATCGCGGTCCCACTTGGTTGTCCGCACTCGGGTGAACGAGGCGAGAGAATTTTCAGGATGCATTCCTTCTGCTGGGGGCTCAATCGGGCAAGTCTGACTAGCGAGCGTTTCGGCCTTACGGTTCCACGCCGCTTCCCTCACAGTAGGCATGCATCCATTGAGCGTGGGACCGTGATTATCGTGGTCAGAGTTTGAATATATCAAGCGTCTTTCAGGAGGCCGATCGCTTCTCGGTGATGGCTCCCGAGTTCAACTGTTGTTCCGTGGGGCTTCATACTTGTTATGTGGACGGCTTAGGATTTTCTGTCCATCCATTAGTGAATGATTAGTGGTATTGCTCGTTTCTCAAACGAGAGGGTCTGAGGCCGTTTCCGATGTCGAGTGTGCACCCACTGAAGCAAAACACATAGAAGTTAGTTTCACTGAGCTAAGAAATCTAAGAGACTTGATGCGAATCATACCCCCTATTCGGGCAATTTTGGCCTCCGCCGTCGAATCAGCTAGTCAGTTCTCCGGTATGCGGATCAGCACAGGGTTCTTCAAGAACGTGCTCATCTTAATGACTGGTAGTATCGGAGCTCAGATAATCACTGCCACAGCGGCGCCTCTTTTGTCAAGAATTTATGCACCTGCAGAATTTGGAAATCTCGGAGTTTATACATCCATGGTTGCAATTGGATCATCAGTTGTGACCATGCAGTACCACCAGGCCATAATGTTGCCAGCCAGAGACGAAGAGGCGGCAAGAGTGCTTCAACTCTCTTTGTTGAGTGCGATGCTGATGCTTCTCCTAGGAGGGGCAATGGTTTTGGCTTGGGGCAGGAAGATTTTTGAATTCCTTGGGGCGGCGGAAATCACCTCTTGGGCTTTCGTTGTCCCAATTTCGGTGTTCCTCAGCGGTGCCAACCAGAGCCTTGCAACGTGGAATGTTCGTAGAAAACACTTGGCTGGGGTGTCGTGCTCTCAGGTTGTCAAGTCTAGCTTTTCGACGGTCAGTCAACTGTTGGCCGGAAGTTGCGCCATCGCTGGTTTGGGCCTCATAGGCGGGGCTTTCATAGGAGACGCAAGCAGCTTGGGTTTTCTTGCCCATTATACGCAGCGCCACGACGGCCGACTCTTGACAAAAGTCAATCAAGCTCCTTCCTTGAAGCAGGCGGCAAAAAAGTATTCAAATTTTCCCAAATATAGCAATCCACAGTCTTTGGCAAATGCCCTCTCACAAAACGCGCCTGTGCTCCTGTTGTCCAAATTCTTTGGGCCCGCCACTGCTGGCATGTACGCGGTCGGTGTAAGGTTGCTACTTTTGCCGATGAATGTTGCCCTTTCATCTTTCCGGGAAGTGTTCTTTCAGAAGGCCAGTCAAAGCTTTAATGAGGGCTCCGATATTGGCCCCCTTTTTAGAAAAGCGACAGCCGGTTTGGTAGCAATCGCATTTCTGCCCGTTCTGGTCATATTCCTCTTCGGTGAGCCAATTTTTTCTTTCGTATTGGGATCGCAATGGGCCATTGCCGGCTCGTATGCGCGATGGCTCGTCCTCTGGATGGGAGTAGGGTTTGCAAATTCCCCAGCGATAATTTTCGGCCACATCTTGATGAAGCAGCGACTGATGATGATGTGGGATGTCTCGATGCTAATTTCCAGAGTGCTGGCGATTACCGTCGGTGGGGTACTGGGCAGCGCATTGATGGCGGTGATACTGTATAGCACGGTCGGAATTCTGTTTAACGCAGCAATAATCGTCCTGATGAGCCGACAGATAGCGATTCTCACGAATCGACGTGGCTCCCATAAAGTGTCATCCAATTAGTAGAATAATGCGATTGACCAGAGTCATACTTGATGATGTCAGAATTAATCGGAAGGCCGGATTATTCTGCCTGCTCTTGCTTTTGCTTTATCGCCTTGGTCACAAGCTCGTAGAGATTGAGCCTGAGTCTAGGGCACCGATTAGATGGCTGATTATTTTGGGCATCCACCTGCTGAATATGCCAAAGAATATTCTGGCCCATTCGTTTGGAAGCTTTATTCCCTTCGAAGCCTCGCTAGGAAGCGGGGTCGAATTTAAACACGGCTTTTATGGAGTTTTCCTGTCTCAGTCCTCGCGGATCGGAGACAACGCGGTCTTCTATCACCAAGTGACCGTCGGTTCATACTTTGATCAATCGAGGGTAGGTGGGGCACCAACAATTGGCGCAAACGCCACGTTGGGAGCCGGTGCGATGGTCATAGGCCGCGTTATCATCGGCGACAACGTACGAATCGGTGCAAATGCTACCGTTGTCGATGATCTGCCCGACAATGCGACGGTCGTCTCACAGAAAGCGAGAGTAATAATCCGGACGTAAGTCGATATGAGGGCGAGGGGGTGCCGGACCAGACATTTGCCCGCGCGGATAACATGTGGAATCGTGTTCCTCGTGTAGAAACGGAAAGCACGAAGAGCACCGAGATTGACGCGCGTTTATCTTGCTCGCGAAACGATGTCAAATGTCCAGAGAATTGCTTCACACCATCCACGCGTCTCCTTGCGAACGTTGACTTCGACGTTGTTGGATTAGATTAGAAACTTCACTTTGCAGCGAGAAGCCATTGAGACCTATAGCAATACACATGAGGCAAGGTTCGTTCAGCGACTCTTGGCTGTGTTATTGTAGCGAAAAACGAATTCCGACTAAGGTCGTCGATTGCACAAATAGTGAGATCATTCAGAATCTACGCGGCTGTTCAGCCCTTTTGTGGCACTGGAACTTTGATGACTATACAGCTTCAATAGCGGCGCGACCGATAATAAAGGCAGCGGAAACAATGGGTACCCTTGTGTATCCAAGCAGCAACACTTGCGACTACTACGATGATAAAATTGCTGAGATGCTTCTGCTACAGGCCATCGACGCGCCTGTGATTAGGAGCAAGGTATGGTTTGACGAGAAGAGTGCGCTTCGATGGGTAGACGAGTGTTCTTACCCCACGGTGATGAAACTAAGGAAGGGAGCCGGATCACACAACGTCTGGATTGTGGGGACGAAAGAACAGGCAACCTCACTTGTCAGGAAAGCATTTCACGAGGGATTCAATCCAATCCCATCTTACTGGCATGATCATTCAACGAAGATCAGGAAGATCAAGACCCTTAAGAGTCTTGCGTTAAAAATAATGCGAATGCCGCGAACCCTTGCCAGCATACACGAAAACCAGATAAAACAAAGCATGGAGTCTGGTTACGCATTCTTCCAAGAATTCCTCGCCGGGAATTCCTTTGACATCAGGATAACGGTGATCGGAAGACGAGCTTTCGGGTTCCGTCGATTCAACCGTCCTAATGATTATAGGGCCTCAGGAAGTGGTATCATTGATTATACGCCGGACCGCATACCAATGGAGTGTATCACAAGCTCTTTTTCTGTAGCGCGTAGGTTGGGGGCTCAGTCTCTTGCAATTGATTTCTTACTGAACCAGAAGGCCAATCGATATGAGATCTGCGAAATCAGCTACTCATTTGTCGCAGATGCAATCTATCAATGCCCGGGCTTTTGGTATGATGATTTCGAGTGGAGAGCTGGAAGGTACCATCCGCAGGAACTGATTCTCGATGACGTGTTGAGTGAAGTGCAAAAAAGGGAGTTGTAGCATGCATGCCGACGGGTACGTACTAAATGTGCTTAGAGGTGCGGCGCCAAGCGGTTCACGAAGGGAGAAGCTCGGGATAGTGGTAGATGGCCTGACATTCCTTTATGTGGTGTCATTCTACACCCTTGTAAACAGCCCTGAATTGTCAAGGGTAAGTTATGTTCTGTCGATCTTGCTGTGCACCGCCGTAGTTGCACACAAACTATCTGCGGGCAGAATATATTTCCCTCGTAAGTTTTGGATCCCATGGATATTCGTCTGGTATAACGTATGCTCTGTACTTTGGGCGAGGGATTCGGCAAGCGCGCTATGGCAAGCAGGGAGCATCGCGTCAGCAGTACTGGGAGCCACAATGATTTGGCTGGCGCTTGAGAGTGGCCAGTCTCCTCACGTGCTTACATTCGCAATGATCGTTGGTTCTATTGCATTGGTGATATACAGTTACGACGAAATCCAGCGAATCACTGAAGTCCAAAGAGTCGGTAGTATAGTGGGCAACGCGAATCGGATGGCCATGTATTTGTCCTATTGTTTTTTAGCGATATGGTGCTTACCCGACAGACTCGCAAGAAAGCTACGTTGGGTGGGTGTGATGTTCCTTGTTTTTGCTCTCGCGTATTCGGGAAGCAAGAAGTTGGTCATCGTCGCTTCTGCATTGATAGTGTTCTTGTTGATAGATCTGCTTACGGGAAAGCAAGGACAGCGAGGTCGGGCAGCGTATGTGCTACTGATCTTTACAGCATTGGCGACAGCCATTCTGCTGTGGGGGGCGAATTTCAATCTGGCCTCCTGGCATGGAATTCAGTCGAACCAGGTTGTAACGAGAAGCGTAGACTTGTTGAATGGCGGCACAGCTTCAGATAGAGAGAGAGAAGCAATGGCAGCTGAGGCTATCGAATTATGGCTGTCCAACCCCATTCTGGGACTCGGCACTGGACAGTATGCAGAGCGCGGAACTTTTGACACGTACTCTCACAACAACTATACCGAGTTACTCGCGAACCTTGGACTTATCGGACTGCTCCTGTACTACGCCCTGCCCATGAGCCTTCTCTTTGAGTGTCTAATATCTCGCCAATTCGTAGCACTACGATGGCACTTGTTTATAGTGATTTGTGTGGTCCTCTTACTTGATGTTGGAATGGTCTCCGTGACCTTCAAAGCTAATTGGACCCTTCTTGCTCTGCTTAGCTACAGACTGGGCTCAGAAGCGCCCAGCGGTAGACTTGCATCTCGTCATCAGTCGTTCTTGCAGCGCACGTTTATGGAACATTATCATGGACTCCGATGGCACCTCAAAAACTGAAACTGTGCTTTCTAATTAGACAGATGAACGATGGGGGGGCTCAACGCCAACTACTGGAACTCGTAAGGGGCCTAGACAGGGACACTTTTGAAATTACTGTCATCACATTTTACAAAGGCGGACGGTACTGGGATAGACTCTCTTGTTTGCCGCGAACACAAGTAAGGGCACTTCATAAACGCGGACGGTGGGATTTCCTATTCTTTTCCATTAGATTGCTCTGCGAACTTAAGGTCCGTCAACCGGACATAATCCATAGCTATCTCGGCTTGGCAAATGTGTTGGCTGCATTATTTAAGCCCTTCTTCCCTCGCAGCGTTGTTGTGTGGGGGGTCAGATCGGGTCCTGACCTGTACCACCACGCGACACTTGCCGACAAATGCGTCCATCTGATACAAACAAAATTATCGGGGCGAGCCAGTCTGGTAATCGTCAATTCTTACTCCGCTGCCAGAAAGCTAGCTTTAGACGGGCTGTCTCAAAATAGCATCGTCGTGATACATAATGGCATCAACACCGACGAATTTTACCCAATGGCACAGCGTGGTCGTGAATTGCGACGAAATGTTGGGATAGACTCCGAATCGCTCGTAATCGGGATAGTAGGCCGTTTGGCAGTGGAGAAGGGATATCCGATCTTCTTAAAAGCCGCATCGCTATTTCTAGAGATCCAAGCATCGGCCCAATTTGTCTGCGTCGGGAGTGGCACGACCCAATACAAAGCAAGCCTTCTTGATCTCGCTCGTAAGTATGGCGTTAGTTCTAGAATACTCTGGTTGGATCCCCGGACGGATATGGGAGATGTATACTCAATGTTCGATGTTTACACATCCACATCGCTAACAGAAAGCTTTTCGAATTCAATCGCGGAGGCTATGGCTTGCGCAATACCTTGTGTGGTCACTGACGTCGGCGATTCGGCGCGAATTGTCGGGAACGCGGGAATAACAATTCCACCTGGCGACCCAAAGGCCCTTGTCAAGGCATGGCATGAGCTGTCTTGCATGCCACTTCAAGACAGGCACACTTTGGGTGCGGCGAGTCGACAGCGAATCGTTGATCTGTTCTCTCTCGAAAGAATGATATCTGCAACCCGCGAACGACTACTACTTTTGATGCCTTGAAGATTATACATGTGATATCTTGCCTCGCCTCCGGCGGGGCTGAAATGTACGTCCGGGATCTCTCCAAGGAAATGGTTCGTAGAGGTCACTCTGTTACGATCGCGTTTGTTTCTAGTGCTTCAGCATGTGGACGATCTCTCGATTTTGAATCGGACTTCAAGCGCTCATTGTCCGATTACGGCATTGCGCAGTTTGAGCTCGGGCACAGTTGTAGGACTTACCCGTGGTTGGGGGGATGGCGGCTACGAAGATTAGTACGCGAATGGCAAGCAGATATCATCCACTCCCACCTCTACTATGGGCTCATCTTCAAGCTGTTCTCCCGTTTAGAGATCCGCACAATCTACACGCACCATTCCATGCGACTCAGGAAAGGAAAATGGCTATATCCTCTCTTTAATAGTATCGTCGATAGCTACATCGGAATCTCCAAAGACTGTGCGAGTGAACTTACCAAGGCTGGGGCGCGCAATGTAACCGTAATCTACAACGGCGTTGACAGAAACAGAATTACTTCTAGCACTGGAGGGCGCACTGGCAAGAAATTCCGATTGGTCGCCGTCGGCAGACTTGTAGAGGAAAAGAACTACTCCCTGCTCCTGCAGGCGATTCGGCAGATTCTGTCGCAAAGAACTGAACTGAGGGGAAGTCTGGAGCTTAACTTGATCGGCGAAGGACCCTTGCGCCCAATTTTGAAGTCTCTAATCGCACGGCTCGGTCTTCAAGGAATTGTCAACTTGGTCGGAAACACCAACCATGTTGCATTTTACCTTCGCCAATCTGACCTGTTCGTTCTCTCCTCAGACAATGAAGGGCTTCCAATATCATTGTTGGAAGCTCTAACGGCCGGCTTACCTGTTGTGGCAACGGATGTTGGTTCTTGTCGCGACGTTCTGGATCACTGCCAAGCAGGATTGGTCGTGCCGCGAAAAGACTCGGCTGCATTAGCTACTGCAATACAAATCATGATAGATAATCGCCTCTTGTACGAGAGTCTGGCTGATAACGCGCGGAAGCATTCAGCAGACTTCTCAATTGAGGCGGCATGCGATAGACATTTAGAGCTCTATCACTCTCTTATCTGCAATGCCGATTAAGAACCATGGTCGATGGCCGGACTTTCCCTGCCACTCTATCTACTGAGGTGTCCCTTCGCGGTCCTCGGTGAGAGATACACGAGCGGCTGATCTGAGCACATTGCACCGAGATCGCAAGATAATTGCGTTAAGTTCTTCTCCGTGCACCCGTCAGCGATCGATTTACTCCGGATTGCTCATCGCGTCGTTGTTTGGCGAATTTGGGCACGTCCTCATACCATTGTTTCAATCCGATTTTGTGTGGTGGTCATATAGATGACCCCTTTTGTGAAAAATCCGTGTAAGAGATTCTCTATGGGCTCTACCTCAAAGATTCCTGGCGACAGAATACGCTTGGCATTGGTCGTCGACGGCTATAGCGTTCCACAATGGGTGCATTTGATGATTCGCCAACTTCTTGAGCTGGAATGGGTAGATCTCTCGATAGTTGTTTGCGCCGAACCGAGACGCGACGGTCAGGGGCGCGAATTAGGACAAATGACAAAAGGAGACAGTGTCCCGATTCTCGTTCGCGCATACAATTTCATTGACAGAGTGATCTATCGAAGTAGCGCTGATGCCTTTGCCAGGTGTAACATCATGTCATTAGTTAAAGGTCGAAGTGTGATCGAGCTATACCTTGGTGAAGAGCGACCCGAGACTACAGCTCGCCCACAACTGAGGAAGAACACCGACAAGCCGCAATTCGACCTCATAGTTATTTCGTGTTCGACCCAAGAAAGCCACAATTTGCCCTTTGCCAGCAGGTTGGGGATCTGGCGGTTGTCTCATTTCTATCCCCACTGTTTGAGCCCTGATATGGGAGGGTTCGCCTCAGTCGTCAAAGGATGGAAGGATGCGTGTATTGCACTAGTAATGGACGAAGGCAAAGCAGGAACGACCAAGGGGATTGCACTTTCATGGTCTGGCGTGCACAGGTCGGTTACAAGAACTCTCAACGAGCACTACTTTAAATCGTCTTGTGTGATCGCGCAGAACCTTGCCCAGCTAAGGGCACTTGGAGAGAATCGGTTCCTCAAGAGAGTTATATCTGCTAACCAAGAAGATGTGGACCTGTCGCTGGGAAGACGGCTATCTAGCAGTGAGATTTTCAACGGAGTCGCAGGTCAGCTTCGACGAGCCATTTCTTCTCTTTGGACACGAGTAGTGTACAGAAGAGATTGGATCCTACTTTGGCGAGGAGCGAAGGATGGTCTTCCGCAAGAATCTCCAGAGAGATATGTACGTATACAGCCTGCCCGCGGTCACTCCTGGGCAGATCCTTGCATCGTGAGTCATGGAAGCACCTACCTATTCTTTGAAGATTTCAAATCTGGCATTGACCGCTCGAAAGGCTGTTTGTACGTTACTGAGATTAACGACAGAGGCCAGATCTCGAAACCACAACTAATACTAGAAAGACCCTACCACTTGTCATACCCTTTTGTTTTCCATCACGATGGGGCTTGGTATTTGGTACCAGAATCAGCGGGTAATCGAACGATTGAATTGTACAAGGCAACCGAGTTTCCCTTTACTTGGGCGCTGGAAGCTTACCTGATGACTGACATCCAGGCATACGACACTACTATTTTCTTTGATGCCCAGAAGGTCTGGATGTTCTGCAGCGTGAAAAGAGTGAACGGCGCGTCCGCTCACGATGAACTGAACCTTTTCTACACAGATGATTTACTGAATGGAGTTTGGAAGGCGCACCCATTGAACCCGATAGTTTCTGACGTTAAGTCTTCTAGACCTGCTGGCAGAATCTTTCGCATGCACGATAAATTGTACCGCCCCTCGCAAGATTGCACCGTTCGATACGGACATTCATTGGTATTCAATGAGATACTCCAGCTAACTGAGACTGAATACGAGGAAATCCCCCGGTTCAGGCTTGATCCGAATTGGGCCCGGGATGTACTGGCGACTCACACATTTTCCCAAACTAGTGAACTTACGGTAATTGATGCGCTTGTTCAGGAGAGGCGGAAATTCATCGACTCGATCTTCGACCTAGCCAGACGATTGCGTCCGTTGCGACCGCCACACAAGAGGCTGCCCTCCAGATTGAAGTCATTGCCGCGTTGGTTGATCTCAACTGGGACGGAAGCCTCAAGCGAACCGTACGACCAGAAATTGCCATAGCTTGGAGGACTCCTCCTAGGCCATAAAATTTCTGAAACCCTGGACGCGATACCCAGGAACTTTGCCATCAATCCCGTGAGCTTTACGGACGGCCAGAAGGGGTTCTTGGGCCAGGAGGCCTCATGGGTCTGGTGATTCAATTGAATGACCTACTCCAGTTTAGTGTAGCTGCCCATGCACTTCTGAATAGCCCTCTGTCACCGGATCGTGGCCTTTGACCACAGCGAGCACATCTCATTCCAGGGGCGGGAGAACTCTCAGGTATGCATGAGGCATTCCCCAGTACAGGCCAAGCCCGTCTTCTAGGGTCTTGCGGCTGCGAACCAGGGGGCTTGTTTTCTGTGAGAGCACCACTGGACTTAGCTGGGGAAACACTCAAGACCTCGCGGGGGCGAGTCTTCGCCGCCATCGCCGTGAAATTTTTTTCCGGACGTCCACCGGTGTAACTCACCTGCGCACACCCATCATCGACACGAATAAGGAAGCAAATACCCGTTCATGTGGATTGCCCCCTCGAATCATCCTCACCAAGGGTCTGTTACCGTCTGCGATATTGAGTACGCTTTGGCAACTCAATTCCATTTGCTGTCTCTGTGAATTCAGCGCCATTCCGTGAGACCGATGCTATGCAAACGAAAACCTCAATGAAGAGCCATAAGCGATTAATGGTGCTGGACGGTAGTGCCGTCGCACTGTGGCGAATACGAGGCTCAGTACTGATGGGTGCGGCACATGCTGGCCATGAGGTGACAGTATGCGCTCCTATGGACCCCTCGCTCTCATCAATTCTTTCAGAGAACATCGATGAGATACTAGCTAGTAATGGCCTGAAGTTCATTCAGCTTAGGATGGATCGACATGGAATCAACCCACTTCGGGAAATGGGCACTCTGGTGCATATTTGGCGCATCATGCTGAAAGTCCGCCCTGACGTAGTGCTGAGCTTTTCGATCAAGTCAGCCCTGTACGGTTCGCTGGCGGCGAGATTTGCAGGAATCCCCGCTTCATATTCATCGATAACTGGCCTAGGTTTTTTGTTCACTTCACTTTCGAAGAATCGTAAACTGTTCACGAAGGGTCTATTCCTTATCTTTCGGTTTGCCCTAGCACGGAATTCACGAGTATTCTTCCAAAATCCTGACGATCGCGATCTCTTTTTCAGGTATGGACTATTGCGAGACCCAAAGCAGTCGGTGATTGTCAACGGCTCTGGCGTTGACTTGGTCCGCTTCGCAGAAAAGCCCATGCCCCCCAGTCCGACAACCTTCCTGATGATCGCGAGAATACAGTACCATAAGGGGGTAGTGGAGTATATTCAGGCAGCACGCTTATTGAAAAAGATATGCCCGGAGGCGAAGTTCCATCTGGTTGGTCCGTTTGATGGACACCCATCCGCCCTACCGAAAGCCGAGTTTGATGAACTACTGAAGGACGGGGTGGTAGAATACTTGGGACCGACCGCCGATGTCCGTAGTTGCTTGGCCCAATCCCACGTTTACGTGTTGCCTTCATATCGCGAAGGAACTCCCCTATCCACACTTGAAGCGCTCGCAATGGGGAGAGCTGTTGTGACTACCGATGTCCCAGGGTGTCGAGAAACCGTCATTGACGAATACAATGGGTTCTTGGTCGGCGTTGGCAGTGCAGAAAGCTTGGCCCAGGGGATGGGTAGATTCCTCCACCAGCCGACGCTGGCAAATACCATGGGCAAAAGAAGCCGAAAACTTGCAGAGGAAAAATATGATGTCAGGAAAGTCGTCTCTGACATGTTGACTACCATGAACCTCGCCTGAAGCCGATTGGAGAGGTTTGAATAGCCGAATCAGTTGCATTCCATTTTCTCGAAACCGTCGCTGCTGGCATCTAAATTTGGCATCGCCAAAGTCGATCTGCATTCCACGATTTGAGATTTCAACTCAGGGACCATTCGTTCAGGCGGCAGTAGATAACTCGCGCTGGCACGACTCTTTAAGGGAAGTTCTTCAACGGCAGATTGTCTCCGGTGGCGAATTCCACTTTTGTAGACTGAAGGTTGCGTTTTCTCCACATTCGCACATATCCGAGAGCCTCTGTATTCACGTCGCGATTGACTAGGCGAATTTCCTAACCCATCCATAGCGAATCTGCAAGTGTCCACACCCTGCGCAGTCGCCGTTCGCCTTTCAAACCCAACAAATGAACACAATAGCGCATTATGATACTCATCACTGGCGCCACATGCCCCACAGGCGAGCAAGTCCTCCAGTCACTGATTGCCAAAGATCCCAAGACTGATATCCGTTGCGTATCGCGTCAGGATGCCAAATTGGGAATTGGCTCGGTTGAATGGTGCAAAGGTGATCTGCGGGACCCGCTATTCGTATCGCAGCTCATGAAAAGTGTGAACCAAGTTGTTCACATTGCAGGAATACACACTTCTCCTCTCGTGGCGCGAGCGGCGGCGCGGACGAAAGCGATCCGTCGAGTGATCTACGTTCACACGACAAGTCGCTTTGCGGTTCATAAGGCCGGAGCGTGTCAATACGCCCAAACTGAGTTTGAGGTGATGTCTTGCGGCGTGCCTTATACTATCCTCAGACCTTCCATGGTCTACGGTGATCTTCGCGACAGGAACATTTAAAAATTAATCGATTACCTTTATCGATATCCTCTATTCCCCATTTTTGGGTCAGGACGCAACCTTTTCCAACCTGTGCATTATCAAGATCTGGCCGCTGCGATTGTCTCTGCGTACTTCCATGAGAAGGCAATCACAAATAAGGCATATAACCTTCCGGGTCGTTATTCGATGAGTTTTCGCGAAATGGTGGAGTTCATCTGTTCAAATCTTCCTCACCATCCTCGACTCGTTCCAGTGCCGCTTCAATTGGTCTTGCCAGCGGCATATATCTATGCCATTTTGTCGAAGCATCCAAAGATTACCGTGGAACAGGTAAAAGGAATGGGTACAGACAGAGCGTACGATTACAGCGAAGCTCGCACCGATTTTGGGTACTCCCCCAGAAGCTTCCAAGATGGAGTACTTCCCGAGATCGAATCATTCATAGCTTTCAGGAAAACTGGTCCTGAGGGCGCGTCAATTCTTCCGAGGTGAGCATTATGCATCTGAAGAACGCACGCCGGTAGTACACCTTATACCTTTACCTCATAACCCGTTCTGAGTTGAGCACACCTTAAGCCAAATTAGGGAAATTTTCGACCGAAGAAACAATTTAGAAGTCCCCACCGTGCACTCCACGCCAGGTCAAAGCCTGCACGATGCCGCTCTTTTCCTGAAACGACCGATTTTGCACCAGCTGACAAAATCGCAATCACATAATCCAACATTATGAGCTCTTTGGGCTTCTATTTGTTAATCGGACTAGGCTTACTTTCCTTTGCCCTCTCTTTTCGATGGATTGGCTGGATGTGCAAGTGGCGGGGCGGACAACATTTGCTCGACATGCCGAACGATAGAAGCATGCATACGCTTCCGGTACGTCGAGGTGGAATGCTGCCCGTGGTTGTTGCACTGGTGGCCACTGGGCTGGCATTCGTTATCCTTGTTCGGAGCAACGACACTGCCAATGCCATTCCGTACCTTGCTGCCATTACCATTATTGCATCCATTTCGTGGACAGACGACATTTTTCACGTCTCCAACTACACTCGCCTCCTAATCCAACTAAGTTGCGCAGCGGTTGTCATTGTAACCTACGGGGCGTGGGAAAGCGTGTCTGTTCCGTTTAGTGGAAACTTTTGGCTCGGCACGATGGGAATACCAGTGACCATTGTCTGGATCATCGGGCTCACAAACGCGTTCAACTTCATGGATGGAATCGACGGAATCGCAGCCGGACAAGGACTTGTAGCATCCGTGGGGTGGACAATCTATGGAATTCTCTCCAGCGACGCATTGGTCGCATGTATTGGGGTCACTCTCGTGGCAGGCACGGCCGCGTTTGTGTTCTATAACTGGAGCCCTGCCAAGATTTTCATGGGCGATGTCGGGAGTGCAACGCTGGGATTCATATTCGCCTGCCTTACACTACTCTCGCCTTCACATTCCCCCAGAGTTCCTTTGTTTGGGTTGCTCCTCGTTTGGCCGTTCGTGTTTGACGCTTCATTTACATTCATCCGCCGCGCACTTCAGCACGAGAATGTGTTCCAGGCTCACAAATCACATATCTACCAAAGGCTCGTTTTGCAGGGTCTATCGCACGCAACAGTTTCATCTATCTACATCGTGCTCGCTGGCATCGGCTTGGTTGCATCGATATGCTGGATCTCAAATGTCAGGGCAGGTGACTACCTGATCATATGCGTCGCGTTTGCTGCCTTTGTACTCCCTTTCCTCCCTTCGCTCATGCGATGGCGCTTCTTTAGGCCCGGATGACCGGTGCCTGAACACATGGTGTTTGCTTGGCTATCAGTAGGTTCTGTTGCCTGCGCCGGCAATCAACGTCTCAATCACAATCATTGAATTTCAAGGTCCAAGAGCACTTATGCGCTATCTCGTCACAGGCGGTGCCGGCTTTATCGGTTCAAACATCGTTGAGAAGCTTGTCCGTCGCGGCGAGTCCGTCCGCGTCATCGATGATTTCTCCACGGGCTCAAGAGAGAACCTCGACCCCTACAAGGAAGTCGTCGAGATCATCGAAGGCGATATCCGGAACTCCGCGGACGCGTACCGCGCCGTCGAAGGCGTGGACCTGGTCCTCCACGAGGCGGCTCTTCCGTCCGTTCCCCGGTCCATCACGGACCCGGTGGCAAGCAATGACGTCAACGTGAACGGCACGCTCAATATCCTGCGGGCCGCACGCGATGCGGGCGTCTCACGGGTCGTGTTCGCTTCCTCCTCCTCCGTCTATGGCAATGCACCAACGCTGCCAAAACAGGAGGATATGCCGACGCTCCCCCTGTCGCCGTACGCGGTCTCCAAGCAGGCGGCGGAATCGTACGTCAGGGTGTTCGCCAACGTGTATGGGACCCCGACGGTTGTCCTCCGGTATTTCAATGTCTTCGGTCCCCGCCAGAATCCGGACTCCCAGTATTCCGCCGTGATCCCGAAATTCATCAAGGCCATGATGGCCGGCAAGAGGCCGGTCATCTACGGCGACGGGACACAGAGCAGGGACTTCACGTTCGTTGCCAATGTCGTGGAAGCGAACATCCGCGCGGCAACGCGTGAGATCCCTCCCGGATCGGTCATGAACTGCGCCTGCCATGGCCAGGTGACCCTGAACGAGCTCGTCAGCAAACTGAATGAGATTCTCGGCACATCGATCAAGCCGGAGTACGCCGATCCGCGGCCGGGGGATATCAAGCATTCGTTTGCGGATATCGGAAGAATGCAGGAATTGCTTGACTTCACGCCGACCGTGGATTTTGAGAGCGGGCTGGTTAAAACCTGCGAGTACTATCGAACTCACCCCGTCCGAACCTGCCCGACTGACCGACAGAAGGCTTGACATCAGTCGGTCAGGCGGGCGACCGAACTCATTGTCTGAAGGATGTCGTTCGGTCGGGCGGGCCCCTACCCCCCTCTCCTGCCAAACAGATGGCGTGTATTCGACTTTGAAGGAGAAGGTGGGCGGTTGATACACTGCTGACATTCTTGCACCGACTTGTGAAGCGGCAGAATGTTCTTACAGCGCACCGGTCTCATATCTACCAGCGACTCGTGTTGCTCGGATTATCACATTCCACTGTTGCGCTTCTGTATACCGGGTTGGCTGCCTCGGGTTTACTCGTGACACTTGCCTGGTTCTCGCGCTTTGTCGTCGCTGACTTGTTGGTTCCAGCCATTGCGTTGGCCGCGACATTGCTGGCTTTCCTTCCATCGCTCGTCGAAAAGTATTCTCATCGCCGACGGCAAACGAGCACTCTCAAGTCCGATGCCTGACCCTCTCTGTCATGCCACACAAGGGGGCATTATGCTTGTCGCTCCCTTCATACGGAACATCCGCAGAAAACGAACGCTCTTTGCCCTGGGGACCATCGGTGCGGTCCTGGGCGATCTGCCGGATATCATCGGAATGGCCGGCGCCCTGAGCCATCATGGCGCCGATGCGCATTTTCTCGCCCACAACGGGCAGATCAAAGAAGTCCTCCAGTTCATTCCCATGTGCACGCTCCACTTCTTTCTGGACTCCTACACCGAGGGCATGTTGAACCGCTGGTCCCTCTGGAACGATTGGGTGCGGTTTGAGCTGATGTTGTGGACGATCAATCTCATTGTCGTTGCGGTGTTGATCATGATCTGGAGGAGAGTGCAGGAAAGAAGACGTGCGGAGGCGAGGTTTCACATTTCGATCAACTGACAAACTCGTAGGTCGACCAGACTGGTCGACCTACAAAGGAAGGAAACATGCACAACGACATCATCCGCCGCATCCAGGAACGCAAAGCCACGATCGGCATTGTCGGGCTCGGCTATGTCGGCCTGCCTCTCGCGCTTTGCTTCAATGAAAAGGGGTTCAACGTCATCGGCCTCGATATCGACGCAACCAAGGCAAAGAAGCTCAACGGCGGCGAATCCTACATCCATCACATCCCGTCCGCGAGAATCGCAGCGGCAGCAAAGAGCGGAAGGTTCTGCGCGACAACGGACTTCAGCAAGTCGACTGCGGCGGACTGCATCCTGATCGCCGTGCCGACGCCGCTGGACAAGAACCGCGAACCGGACCTCAGCTATATCACTTCAACCTGCGAGGCGCTCGTTCCGTATGTCCGGAAAGGACAGCTGTTCGTCCTCGAATCCACGACGTATCCGGGCACGACGGCCGAGGTCATGGTCCCGATCCTCGAGCGCTCGGGTCTGAAAGCGAACGTCGACTTCTATGTCGCGTTTTCGCCCGAACGCGAAGACCCGAGCCGGACAGACTACACGACGGAGACGATTCCGAAGGTCGTCGGATCCGATTCTCCGGAAGGGATGGCCATTGCCGAAGCGGCGTATGGCGCGGTCGTGGTGAAGGTGATCCCGGTCTCCAGCACGCGCGTCGCCGAGGCGACGAAGATCCTCGAGAACACGTTCCGCGCGGTGAATATCGCGATGGTCAATGAGATGAAGATGGCGTTCATGAAAATGGGGATCGATGTGTGGGAGGTCATTGAAGCAGCGAAGACAAAGCCGTTCGGCTTCATGCCGTTCTATCCCGGTCCGGGACTCGGCGGCCATTGCATTCCCATCGACCCCTTCTATTTGACATGGAAAGCGAGGGAATTCGGCGTCGCGACACGCTTCATTGAGCTCGCTGGCGAGGTGAACTCCGGTATGCCGGATTTCGTCGTCCTCCGCGCGATGGAAGTCCTGAATGAATACAACAAGCCGTTGAAGGGCGCGCGAGTGCTCATGCTCGGTCTGGCGTACAAAGCCAACGTGGACGATGACCGTGAATCGCCCTCGTATCACCTGATCGAGAAGCTTGAAGCGCACGGCGCCAAGGTATCGTACAACGATCCGTACATCCCCGAGATCCGCCCGTCCCGGGAATTTGCGCACTACGCCGGCCGCAAATCGGTGCCGGTAACGGATGAGTACGATCTCGTGCTCATCGCGACGGCGCATGAGGAGTATAAGGCGATCGAGTTCGCCGGATTCAAAGCGCCGATACTCGACACACGGAACGTGGCAAAAAAGGGAAAGGTCTACCGCGCATAGGGAGAATCTCAATAGACAATGGGAAATGGACAGTAGTCAATCTACAACCGGTGCGCACGGCGTTAGCAGGGAGACCATGAGATAGAGAAAGGCCGTCAGCCTGATTTCAGGCCGCGGCGGGCGGGAGAATCCCAATAGACAGTAGTCAACGCACAATAGTCAATGTACATCTGTCGGCAAAGTCGTGGCGCTGTTGCTGTCAACGAGGAGAAGAATGCCGATCCGCTTTCAGGCCGCTCCGGGCGGTGGCGCGACTTGAAGCGATGATTTTGCAAAGCTCCTTGCATTCATGTAACACAGGGAGCAACTCCGAGTCGAGGAGAACTCGCTTTTCGACGAGCATGGAAAGCCAGACCTCTGTCTCGTTGAGTTCCTTGAACGTTATCCCGAGTTTGTGCACAAAATCGCTGCGACTCTCTGCGCCACGAGCCTCTGCATAGTTCGGCGCAGCCGCCGTTGCCGAACGAAGCATCTGCCCGCTTGCGTGGCTCGCCAACGGCGTCTTCGGCAGCCCCTCGCATAAGGTCGCAACTCTTACGCCAAATTCCACAAGCCGCCGCTGAATGTCATCTCCCTTTGCCATGAAATTCTCCTCAGTCCGTCACTGAGTATACTGTTGACACCCCCCGTTTTCCGAAGGCCTCCGTAAAAAAAAATCTTCGCGCCACGATTGCCCTCCGCCGACCTGAAATCTGTCTCCTTGTCCCACCGGTTCTACATTGACCACTGTCCATCAACTATTGTCTATTGGGATTTTGCTCCTGCTACCCCGGTTCTCCATTGTCCATTGTCCGTTTCCCATTGTCTATTGTGATTCCACTGGTTTCCGCCCTTCTCCCAATCTTTTTTCCCATCCAATAATTGCCTATCCTACGCTTTCGAAGCCGATCATGCCGTCCCATCGGATGTGCATTTTCCATTGTCCACTGACTACTGTCTATTGAGATTTCTCTGTCTATTGGGATTTCCACAACATTCGCTGCTCTTCGCTACCGTAACTACCGCCTCTGGTTCA